>NZ_BBYG01000013.1 GCF_001184025.1 Streptomyces maremycinicus | reverse complement strand
TTTCCAGGTGCTTTCCGGTGGCACTACGGTGATCCACATGAACTACGTGATCCGGTCCGTCCGTGCCGAGGAATGGCCCGCGGCGAGGTCCCTGCGGCTGGTGGCGTTGCGTGATCCGGTCGCGCACCTGGCCTTCCTGGAGACGTACGAGGAAGCCGCCGGCAAGCCCGACTCCTTCTGGAAGGAACGCACGGAGCGGGCCTCGGAGGGAGCGGAAGGGGCGCAGCAGATCATCGCCGAGGGTCCGGACGGCGAGTGGGTCGGGACGCTGACCGTGCTGTGGGAGGAGGCCGGCACGACCGACTGGGCCGGGCTGCCCGTGGAGCGGCGGCAGGGGCATGTGGTCGGGGTGTTCGTGCGGCCCGAGTTCCGGGGCATCGGGCTGACCGAGGTGCTGTTCGACGCCGGCCTGGAGTGGGCGTGGACACGTGGTGCGGAGCGGGTGCGGTTGATCGTGCACGAGGACAACGGCCGGGCGCAGGCCTTCTACCGTCGGGCGGGGTTCGTGCCGAGCGGGGTGGTCGTGCCGCTGGCGGGGGATCCGGACGCACGGGAACTGGAGTTCGTGGTCGAACCCGGTCAGGGCGAGGTCTCGGAGAGGGGTTAGTTCCCGAGCGGGGCGGCGGTCACACCGGCAGTTCGGCGTGGGGCCAGCGGCTGCGGGCCTGTTCGCGGGAGCGGAGCAGGGCCAGGGTGGGCAGACCCCGGTCGGTACCGGTGGCCAGCAGGTCCGGGAGCTGGGGGATCGGGGCCACGGCCGCGACGTCGTCGAGGACCAGGGACATTGGTGGGTCGAGGCGACCGGAGGATGACCGTTCGGCCATGCGCCGGCCGCGCTCGACCACGCTGGAGACGAGGGCGGTCAGGAGCGGCATCGCGCCAGGGCCGGTCCTGGGGTCCTCGATTGATTCACCGAGCACATAAAGAGTTCCCCCTTCGTCCACGAAGGAATCCAAGGCGAGGGCGTCAGTTCGGTTGGGAGTGCACGCCTCGCGGATGTTCACCGTGGAAAGGGCGGAGAGGGCACGCGACGTCAGCTCCTGGGCGATGTCCCGGCGTTCGGGATGGGCGGTGAGGGCGGCCTCGAGTTCGCCCGCCGCGCCCGGGGCGGCCTTGGGGTTGGTCCGGAGGGTGCGGACGGCATCCTGGATGCCGGTGCCCTGTGACCAGCGGTGGACGTGGCGGACGGTGCGGCCGTCGATCGCCGCGGCGTGCAGATAGCTGCGCAGCAGGGTCTCGGCGGTGTCGCTGACCGCCTGGTCGAGGCGTGAGGTGGGGCGCACGGGGGCGAGGAGCGCCGCCGCGCGCGAGGCCGCGGTCTGTTTGTCCTCGCAGCCGGTGGTGGGGGACCAGTGGAGGCGGGCCGGGGTGTCGCAGAGGTGACCGGGGTCGTAGAGGTGGACCGGGCCCAGCTTGGCGCGGGCGTCCTTGGTCTCCTGCCAGAGGGCGGGGTTGGAGGTGAGGATGAGGGCGGGGCCCTCGGCGTCCCGGATCGCCTGGATCGCGGTCGCGAGGCGGGATTCCGGTGGGGCGTAGTGTGCGGCGCCCTCGAAGCGGGGGGCTTCCCAGCCGGCCGCGCGTTCACCGGGGGCAGCCGGGAACAGGGTGGCGGCAGCGGGTGCCGAGGGCTGCGGCTGTGGATGGGGCTGCGGTGACCGGGGGGACGGTGAGAGGGAGGTGTGGGGTGTGGCCGGTGCCGGCTGGAGGGACTGCGTCGGCTGGAGGGGCGGTGTCGGGGCCGACGGCTCGGCGTCCGTCCTGGGGCCGGTCTCGACCCGTTGGGTCGGCACCTCGTGGTGCGTCGGCGGCGTCACGGTCGCCGGCTGGACGGGCGCCGGTGCCGATGCCAGGTCCGCGCGCTTCCTGGCGCGTACGGCCCGCCACCGGGCGAGTGTCCCCATCACGAACACCGTGAGGACGAGCAGGATCATCACCTGGCCGATGAACAGGCCCCAGAACAGCCCGTAGCCGGAGAAGTCCGCCGCTTCCGCCTCCGGCCAGGCGCCGGGGATGTCGTGGGGCCGGCCGATGAGGTGCCGCATGGCCAGCGGGGTGCGGGTGAAGGTGACGCCCGCGGGCCAGGAGCCGTGGGCGAAGAGGGCCGCCAGTCCGGTGGCCGTCCAGACCAGCAGCGTCATGCCGAGCAGGAAGGCGAGTACGCCGACCAGCAGGCCGTCGGGGATGCCTCCCTGGCCGTGGCCGGAACCGTCGCGGCGCTGCTCGTCTCCCGGTCGCATGACGACCCCCTCTCCCGCGCTAGGCCACCGTCGACTCGGAGGAGCCGTCCAGGTCGGCCAGGTGCTGTTCCATGAAGGCCGCCGCCCGCCGTTCCTGTTCCAGTTCGGCGGCGAGCAGGGCGTCGTCGTCGGACATGGTGCGGTCGGTGGAGGATTCCGTCATCGCCCGGTCGGTGAAGACGAGTGGCCGTTCCGTCTCGGTGATCAGGTGTTTGACCACCTGCACATTGCCGTTGACGTCCCAGACGGCGATGCCCGGGGTGAGGGTGGGGATGATCTCCACCGCCCACCGCGGCAAGCCGATGACCCGGCCCGTCGCTCGCGCCTCGTCCGCTTTCTGTGCGTAGATCGTCCGGGTCGACGCCATCTTCAGGATGGCCGCCGCCTCCTTCGCGGCCGCTCCGTCCACGACGTCGGACAGATGGTGGACGACCGCGACGAAGGACAGGCCGAGGCGTCGGCCGAACTTCAGCAGACGCTGGAACAGCTGGGCCACGAACGGGCTGTTGATGATGTGCCAGGCCTCCTCGACCAGGAAGATGCGCTTCTTCCGGTCGGGGCGGATCCAGGTGTGTTCCAGCCAGACCCCGACGATCGCCATCAGGATCGGCATGGCGATCGAGTTGCGGTCGATGTGGGACAGATCGAACACGATCAGCGGGGCGTCCAGGTCGATGCCGACCGTCGTGGGGCCGTCGAACATGCCCCGGAGGTCACCGTCGACCAGGCGGTCCAGGACCAGTGCCACATCCAGGCCCCAGGCCCGTACATCGTCTATGGCGACGTTCATCGCCTCCGCCGACTCCGGTTCGGGGTGGCGCAACTGCTCGACGATGTCGGTCAGGACCGGCTGGCGCTCCACGATCGTCTCGTTGACATAGGCGTGGGCCACCTTGAGCGCGAAGCCGGAGCGCTCGTCCAGGCCGTGGCCCATCGCCACCTCGATGATGGTGCGCAGCAGCGCCAGCTGGCCGGTCGTGGTGATCGACGGGTCCAGCGGGTTGAGGCGGATGCCGTGGTCGAGGGCGGCCGCCGGGTCCAGTCGGATAGGAGTTATTCCCAGCGCCTGCGCGATGAGGTTCCATTCGCCGACGCCGTCCTCGCCCTGGGCGTCCAGGACGACGACCTGACGGTCGCGGAAGCGCAGCTGGCGCAGGACGTACGTCTTCTCCAGCGCCGACTTGCCGTTTCCGGACTCGCCGAGGACCAGCCAGTGCGGGGCGGGGAGCTGCTGGCCGTACAGCTGGAAGGGGTCGTAGATGTAGCCCTTCCCGGAGTAGACCTCGCGGCCGATGATGACGCCGGAGTCGCCGAGGCCGGGGGCGGCCGTGGGCAGGTAGACCGCCTGGGCCTGGCCCGTGGAGGTGCGTACCGGCAGCCGGGTCGTCTCGACCTTGCCGAAGAGGAAGGACGTGAAGGCGTCCGTGAGGACGGACAGCGGATCCCGCATCAGCTCATCAGCCCCTACCGTCGGATTCCGGTGGCGAACGGGAGCGTGTTCACGAACGCCCGGTGGTGCTCTCGGTCGCACCATTCGAGCTTGAGGTACGACTTGCCGGCCGACGCCCTTATCGTGCGCTTGTCGCGGGCGAGGGCCTCGGGATTGCGGGAGGAGACGGTGATGTAGCCGACCAGGTTGACGCCGGCGGCGCCGGACGCCAGGTCCTCGCCGCGCTGGTCCAGCCGGGAGTGGGCGGCGACGTCGCGCGGGTCGACGGTGCGGTTCATCTTGGCGGCGCGGCTCGCCTCGGCGTCGTCGTTCGTCTTCTCCGTCAGCATGCGTTCGATGGCGACCTCGGTGGGTTCGAGGTCCATGGTCACGGCGACGGTGCGGATGACGTCCGGGGTGTGGACGAGGAGCGGTGCCAGGAAGTTGACGCCCACCGGGGTCATCGGCCACTCCTTCACCCAGGCCGTGGCATGGCACCAGGGGGCCCGGGTCGACGACTCACGCGTCTTGGCCTGGAGGAACGTGGGCTCCATGGCGTCCAGCTCGGCCGGCCAGGCGTTGCGCTTGGTCATCGCCTGGATGTGGTCGATGGGGTGGTCCGGGTCGTACATGGAGTGCACGAGGGAGGACAGCCGGCCCTGGCCCAGGGGCTGGCGGACGCGGATGTCCGCCTCCTGGAGGCGGGAGCAGATGTCCGTCAGCTCACGGGCCATGACCACCGCCAGACCCGCGTCGCGGTCCAGTTTGCGGCCCGACCGGGGGCGGGCGGCGCGTGCCATCGCGTGGGCCTCGGCGGCCAGTTCGCGGGTGTAGTGCATACAGGCGACGAGGTAGGCGCGGTGCTGCTCGCTGCTCGTGGACACCATGGACTGGAGCTGGTCGTAGGAGCGGGCCAGCCAGTCGGGGGCCTTCTCGTCCCCGCGGACGGCGACGTCCTTGGCGTGGGCGTCGGGGTCCGCGGGGAGGGTGCGGGCGAGCATCTGGAGCCGGGTGACGAAGCCGTCGCCGTTCGCCACGTGCTTGAGGAGGGTGCCGAAGCGGTCGACCAGGGCTTCCTGGTCCTCGCTGTCGCGCAGGCCGACGCCGGGGCCCTCGATCTCGATGGCGGCCGTCACCGTACGGCGGTCGGCGTGCAGGAGGACGGCGATCTCGTCGGGGCCGAAGGGGGCTGCCAGCCAGCTGATGCGGCCGATGCCCGGCGGCGGGCCGATCTCGATCTCCTGGCCGTCGAGCCGGGTGCCCGCCTCCATGACGGTCGACCGGTAGGCCGTGCCCTGGCGCAGGGTGCGCTTGTAGCTGCGGTTGATCTCGAACCACTTGTAGAACGTGCGGTGCTTGTACGGCACGTAGACGGCGGCCAGCGCGATCATCGGGAAGCCGCTCAGCAGCACGATCCGCAGGGCGAGGACGGGGACGAGGAGGCCGCACATCATGCCGAGGAACGCGCCGACGACGATGAGCGCGATCTCGCCGGTCTCGCGGTTGCGGCCGACGATCGCGTTCGGCCGGGCGCGGCCGATCAGATATGTCCGGCGGGGCGTGACCGCGTGGGACATCTGGGCCACGTGGGAATCAGTCGTCAACGCCCTTCACCTCCCGTGCGGTTGCTGTTGCGGGTGTTGCTCGCGTGCGGGGTGTTGACCGGGCTGCTCGCGCGGGGAGCGGGTGCGGCGGAGGGAACAGATCCGCCGCCTCCGTTCGGGGTGCGCGAACTGTGCGCGGCGACTCCGCCGGAGGCGGGGTTGGAGGGGCGGGCGCCGGAGGAACCGGACTGGCCGCCGCCGTTGTTGTCCGCACGGGTGCTGTGCGTCTTGATGCCCTGGGCGACGAGGGTCGCCGGGGAGCTGATGACGGCCGCCGCCTTGCCCTCGGCGCCCTGCATGATGCGGTTGTTGCGGGAGCCCGCGATCTCGTCGCCGAAGCCGGGGACGAAGCGGTAGATCATCGCGCTGGCGAAGATGGCGAGCAGGATGATGGAGAGGCCGGAGACGACGGCGGAGAAGGCGTTCGGGCCGTCGGCGGAGGACAGCGCGCCGGCGAGGCCGAGCACGATCACGATGACCGGTTTGACCAGGATGACGGCGATCATGATGCCGGCCCAGCGGCGGACGTGACTCCACAGGTTCTTGTCGACGAGGCCCGCGTAGACGACGGTGCCGAGCAGGGCGCCCACGTAGAGCAGGGCGGCCCGGATGACGAGCTCCAGCCAGAGCACGCCTGCCGCGAGGATCGACACCAGGGAGACCACGATCAGCATGATCGGGCCGCCGCCGATGTCCTCGCCCTTGGAGAGGGCCGCGGAGAAGGTGCCGAAGAACGTGTCGGTCTGGTTGCCGGTGGTCTTCGCGAGGACGTCGGTGATGCCGTCCGTGGCGGATACGACGGTGTAGAGGATGAGCGGGGTGAAGGCGGAGGCCAGGACGGTCAGCCAGAGGAAGCCGACGGCTTCGCCGATGGCGGTGGTGAGGGGGACTCCGCGCACCGCCCTCTTGGCGACGGCCAGCAGCCACAGCAGGAGGGTCAGGACGGTGGAGGCGGCGAAGACGACGGCGTACTGCTTGAGGAACCGCTCGTTGGTGAAGTCGACGTTCGCGGTGTCCTTGACGGCCTCGCTGAGCTTGTCGACGGTCCAGGACGCGGCGTCGGCACAGCCCTTGGCCAGGGAGGAGAGGGGGTCGAGGGTGTCGGAGACGCCGGGGTTCGTGGTGGAGGAAGGGTTCTCGCCCTTCTCGCAGTAGTCCCTGGCGGGGCCCCGGATGAGTTCGCTGCACGCGCTGTTGCTCGGGGACGTGGAGGGGGACGGAGACGGGCTGGGCGTCGGCGCGGCGAAGGCGCGGGTGGCCGTCAGTACCGCGGCCGTCTGAGCGGCGGCCAGGGCGGCCGTCACCTTGAGGAAGGGGTGCTTAGCGCGCATACGTGAACCCTCCGTACTCCTCGACGGCCTTCGTCATGTCGTCGGCGGTGGAGGCCTGCTGATCGCGCCCGACCGGGACGGGCCCGTCCTTCTGCTGGAAATCGGTGATCTTCCAGTCGCCGTTGACCCAGTCGAGCTGGTAGGTGGTGGTGAACCAGCTCTCGGTCACCGGATTGGTCGAGGCTTCGCCCGAGAGACCGAAGAGCGACGTGTACCAGAGCTCGACCGTCGCCTTGCTGCCTGTGGCGGCCGTGACCTTGGTGCCTACGGGAATGACACGGGAGACGAAGGCCTGACCGTCCGGCGCGGAGCCGTCCTTGTCGAGGCCGATGTTGCTCAGGAACGTCTCGCTCGCGTAGACGGTGTCCAGGGCCGACTGCTTGTTCGCCGCGACGTCCGGCGCGTACACCGTGTTCACGATCTCGTGTCGCAGGTCCGTGTTGAACATGGCCGCCGAGCCCAGCGCGATGCCGTAGTTGGCGGCAGCGCTCTGCGCACCCTGCGCGTCGTGCGCGTAACCCGTGGGAATCGTGCCGCTCTTCGACTCCACCGGCTTCGTGCCCGTGGCCGCCGTGCTGTTCGTGTTCGGTTTGTCGCCGGTCGCGCCGTTCGCCGATGTCGAGGGGGAGTCGTCGCCTCCGCGGTTCGCGAACGCGATCGCCGCGATGAGGAGGACGACGACGCCGACCACCGTGACCAGGCTCCGCGAGGACGACCGGCCGCCTCTGCGGGCCCCGCCGTAGGGGTCGTTCTCGGGCAGGCGGAGGCGGGTCCGGCCGTACCCGTGACCCTCGTCGGAGCGCGCCGATTCGCCGTAGTCGTGTTCGTCGCCGGGAGTCATGCCGCGTGGGCCCCCTCGCTGCCGTACCGGGACGTGTACAAGTACGACGGTAGCCGTGCTGGTTCCCGCGCGGGCGCGGTGTGGTGACTCGACATCAGGGACATCAGGGAAACGCAACCTCAGCCGGTGGGCACGACAGATGGGTGGGGGTGGCGGGCCGGGCGTGCCCGGACGGGACTGGGGGTGGGGCGCAGGCCGCGGCTACACGGCCATGCCGTACACGATGGTGAACAGCGTCCCGAGGGAGCCGATGATGAAGACCCCTGTCAGCCCGGCGATGATGAGGCCCTTGCCCTGTTCCGCGCTGAAGGTGTCCCGCAGGGCGGTCGCGCCGATGCGCTGCTTGGCCGCGCCCCAGATGGCGATGCCGAGGCAGAGGAGGATGGCGACCGCCATCACGACCTCGATCATCACCTTGGCCTCGTTGCCCAGGCTGCCGAAGGGCCCCCAGTCCGGAGCGATCCCACCGATGATGGTGTTGATGTCGCCTTTGTCGGCCGCGAACAGCATGTAAGTCACCGCCCCTGATGGGTAGTTCCGCAGTTCCTCTGCGGGTGCAGAGGTCACGCCTCATTCTCGCCGACAAAGTCGCCGTCGTATGTCGACTTGGCGTCTTTGACGGACGGGAGTCGTACGAATAGCTCGTATGGTCACTCTGTGTATCACGGCAGGTCACGCCGGGCAATGAGGCCGGAGCGGAACCTGTGGTGTGGTTCCGTCGTTAGCCCACTTCACGGCCCCGCACCGTTTCTGACGGCTGGTCGGGTGAGCGTACGTTTCGATGTTCTCATGACGTTGCGCACACCGGGCATGCCGAACGGGCCACGGCCGGACGCCGGGCCGGCGGGCCTCAGGCGCGGGGCACGCTGATGGCGAGGACGGCCGTGTCGTCGTCGACGCCGGCGCCGAAGGTGTCGAGCAGTTCACGGATCGCGGCGACGGCACCGGTCGCCGTGGTGGGGGCGAGCGCGCGGGCGAAACCGAGCAACGCCTCGTCCCCGTACCGGTCGTCGTCGCTGTTCGCGGCGGTGTGGGCCTCGGTGAGGCCGTCGGTGTGGAGCAACAGCGTGTCGCCCGCCTCGAGATGGACGGTGGTGGTGGCGATATGGGCGTCGGGCAGGACGCCGATGAGCTGTCCGCCGGGGGTGTCCAGATGGTCGGCGCTCCCGTCCGCCCGCAGGAGCAGGGCCGGGGGGTGGCCGCCGCCGGCCAGGGTGACGCGGAAGCCGCCGTGCTCGGCGTCGGGGGTGAGCAGCCCGAAGATGACGGTGCAGAACCGTGGGTCCTCGCCGTTGTACTCGTGGTTGAGGACGGTGTTGAGGTTGCGCAGGACGGCGGCCGGGTCGGGGTCGTAGACCGCGGCGGCGCGCAGGGTGTAGCGGGCCAGGGAGGTCACGGCCGCGGCCGCCGCGCCCTTGCCGCACACATCGCCCAGGAACAGTCCCCAGGTCCCCGCGGCCAGCGGGAAGAGGTCGTAGAAGTCGCCGCCGACCATGTCGGGGGAGGCGATGTGGTAGTGCGCTGCCACGTCCAGTCCGGGCACGCTCACCAGCGCCGGAGGCAGCAGGGTCTGCTGGAGGGTGGTGTTGAGGCGCTTGAGTTCCTCGCGTTCGCTCTCCGCCTGTTGCCGGGCGCGCAGCAGTTCGGTCTCGTAGGCGCGCCGGTCGCGGGCGTCGAAGACGGTGGTGCGGATCAGCAGGGGTCGCCCGTCGCTGCCGGACTTGACGGTGGAGGTGACCAGCACGGGCAGCCGGTCGCCGTCGGCCGTCCTGAGCTCCAGGGCGATCCCGCTGATCTCGCCCTGCATACGCAGCAGCGGGCCGAAGTGGGTCTCGTGGTAGAGACGGCCCCCGACGGTGAGCAGGTCGGCGAACGTTCTGCGGCCCACGAGGTCGTCGCGGGAGTGGCCGAGCCATTCCAGGAGGGTCGTGTTGACCTTCGCGATCGTGCCGTCCAGCAGGGTGGAGAGGAAGCCGCACGGCGCGTGTTCGTACAGGTCCTCGGCGCTGTCCTCCAGCGGCGGGGAGACGGCAGCCCGCCCGTCGGCGGGCTGCTCCGCGGGTGGTGGGGGTGCGCCGCCCGCGTCGTCGCCGATCCCGCCCGTCATCGTGCGGCGGTGACGCGGTGGGTGGCCGCGGCAGCCGCCTCCCCCGGTGCGGCGGCCCGGCGGCGGTGGACGGTCGCGGCGCGGCCGACCGGCCGGCCCTGGCTGCCCGCGGCCGTACGACGTGCAGTCATACGTCACATTCTCGCAGAGCGTCCCCGTCCGGGTCGGGTATCGGCGGACGCGCCGTGCCCGCGCCAGGCGTACGGAACACCGCCGAGGGTAGAGGGGGTGGTCGGGCGGGGTGTCGCTTCCACCGGGCGGGTCGTGGTGCGGGCGTACGGACCGCTCGCCGTGCCCCGTGCCGGACCGGGCAGCGCGGCGCCCTTGTCCTCGGAGAGTGCCGGCAGGTGACGTCATGACGAGTACGCAGGACCGGACCGAGCCGACCGCCCCCGCTGCCGACGCTCCGGCACCGGAGTGGGCGCAGGAGCGCGTCGCGCGGATACGCCGGCGGCTGGAGCGGCTGATCGGCATCGCGGCGACCGAGGGCAACGCGCTCACCGCCCTGCGCAACGGCGACGAGATCTTTCCGGCGATGCTGGAGGCCATCCGGTCGGCCGGGCACACCGTGGACATGATGACGTTCGTGTACTGGCGGGGGGACATCGCCCGCGAGTTCGCGCGGGCGCTGGCCGACCGGGCCGAGGCGGGTGTGCGGGTGCGGCTGCTGCTGGACGGGTTCGGCAGCCGGCTGATCGAGAAGGAACTGCTGGAGGAGATGGAGCGGGCCGGGGTGCAGGTGGCCTGGTTCCGCAGACCCCTGACCCTGTCGCCGTTCAAGCAGAACCACCGCTGCCACCGCAAGGTCCTCGTCGTGGACGAGCGGACGGCCTTCACCGGCGGCGTCGGCATCGCCGAGGAGTGGTGCGGCGACGCCCGCAACGAACGCGAATGGCGCGACACCCATGTCGAGGTGCGCGGGCCCGCCGTGGACGGCATCGCCGCCGCCTTCGCGCAGAACTGGGCCGAATGCCACGACGAGCTCTTCGACGACAGCGACCGGTTCGTCCCGCACCACCCGCAGGGTGACGCGGTGGTGCAGGTGGTACGCGGATCGGCCAGCTTCGGCTGGCAGGACATGCAGACCCTGATCCGGGTGATGCTGGAGTCGGCCGAGGAGCGCTTCCGGCTGGCCACCGCCTACTTCTCACCGGACGTCTTCTTCATCGAACTCCTGTGCGCCACCGCGCGGCGGGGGGTGGAGGTGGAGATCCTGCTGCCCGGTCCCTACACCGACAAGCGGGTCTGCCAGCTGGCCGGCCAGCACCACTACGAGGCCCTCACCGCCTGCGGCGTGAAGATCTACCACTACCAGCCGACGATGATGCACGCCAAGGTCATCACCGTCGACGGCGTCGCCGCGCTGGTGGGCTCCACCAACTTCAACCGCCGGTCCCTCGACCACGACGAGGAGATCATGCTCGCCGTGCTGGACCAGGAGTTCACGGCCACCCTCGACGAGCACTTCGACGACGACCTGAAGGCCGCCACGCTGATCCGTGAGGGGCGCTGGAAGCGGCGGTCCGTCCTTCAGCGGGCCCGGGAGGCCGCCGTGCTGCCCGTCCGCCGCTTTCTGTGACGCCGGTACCGAGGTGGTCGGTGCTCCGTATTTTCGCGTCGACCCGTATTCCCGGGTATCCCGCACCTATGCATTCAAGATTTGAGGGCGTGAAGGGGATTTCGCGGGGCACATGATTGATCGGAGGTTGATAATCATGGTTCCCCTGCTTCTTGTTCTGCTTCTCGCTCTCATCCTTTTCGGTGCCGGTTTCGCACTCAAGGCCCTGTGGTGGATCGCCGTCATCGTGCTGGCGGTCTGGCTGGTGGGCTTCGTGGTCCGGCCCGCCGGGCACGGCGGGCGGAAGGGCCGCTGGTACCGGTGGTAGAAGAGACACCGATACGAAGGGCCCCGTCGGCCATTGCCGACGGGGCCCTTCGGCATGCCGCCGCGCTATTCGTTCAGGTCGCTTTCCAGAACGCCTTCGACGAAATGGTCGAATTCGCCTGCCTGGACGCCCAGCACAAACGCGTCCCACTTTCTTCTGTTCGTCGTGACGACGTTCTCCGGATTGTCCGTCACACGGAGGTGGACGGGAGCCTCACCGTCGTCTCCCTCGCCGAAGGCGACCTCGATCCAGGGGCCCGGCCCGGTCGCGTCCGGCGCGGCGGCGCGGGTCCAGATGAGGTCACGGGGGATGTCAGCCACCCGCCCACCGTATCCCCGGGCCCGGCCCCGCTGGAAAGGTGCGGTGAGCGGAGTGCGGGTAGCGTCGTGGGGGAAGCATGCGTCTGACGTTTCTCTCACCTTCGTGGGACACAGTGAACCCGATGAAGCGAAACGCCCTGCTCGGTGCGGTCGTGCTGCTGGCCGTCACCTCCGCCTCCGAGGCGGCCGCCGACGGTGGGCCCGGGCCCCTGGGCGTGACGGCCGTCGCGGCGGTCACGGCGCAGTCCGAGCGGGTGGGCGCGCTGTTCGGCGCCGCCGACGCGGACGCGGGCAGGCTCGCCGGTGAGCACTTCTGCACCGCCTCCGTGGTGCACAGTCCGCACCGCGACCTCGTCGTCACCGCCGCGCACTGCCTGGGCGGGACGGGCGACCTGGTCTTCGCCCCCGGCTACCGGGACGGCGAGGCCCCCCACGGGCTCTGGCGGGTCCGGCGGGTCTTCCTGCCCGACGGCTGGGCGCGGGGGCAGGACGAGGACAGCGACGTGGCGTTCGCCGTCCTCGAGGAGCGGGGCGGCGAGGGCGTCGAGGACGTGGTCGGCGGCAACCGGTTCGCGACCCGTACGGCCACCGGGGCGACCGCCGTGACCGTCACCGGCTACCCCGACTCCCTCGAGGTGCCGGTCCGCTGCACGAACCGGCCCACCGCCCACAACGCCACCCAGCAGCGCATCGACTGCCCCGACCTCACCGGCGGCACCAGCGGCAGCCCCTGGGTGAACGGCGACGGGGCGGTGGTCGGCGTCCTCGGCGGGCACGAACAGGGCGGGGCGACGGCCGACATCTCGTACAGCGTGGTCCTTGGGGCGGAGGCGGCCGCGCTCTACCGGGAAGCGGCCGCCGACCGCTGAGGGCCGCCCCGCGAGACCCGGCGCGCGACCCGCGGGGGCGGCACGGGGGGCGGCGGGGGCGGCACGGGGGGCGCGCGCGGAAGCCGGCGCCGGACACGACGCTCCGTCCTGACCGGATGAGGTGCCCCTTCGGCGCGTAACCCCCTTGCGGAAAAGGCGAGTCGGGGCAGGCCGTGCGCCGCGCCCGGCCCGGGGCCGCCACGTGCGGTTTCTCCTTGTTCGTGATCACCCCGTGGCGCCGGAGCCGCCTCTACACTGTCGGGGGCGGACTCCCGGGCGGCGAGGGGCGGTTGACGGTGCGTAAGGCGTGGATCGTGGCGACCGCTGCCGTCAGTGCCGGTGCCGCCTTCATGATGGCGCTCGTCGTCGGGGTGTACCTCGTCGGCGGGAGCGCCACGACCGGTGTCGGCGGTGCGGGCAGAGCACTGGCCAAGGGCGCCGTGCCCGCCGCCTACCAGACGCTCGTGGCGAAGTGGGGCAACCTGTGCTCCGCCATCAGTCCCGCGCTGCTCGCCGCCCAGCTCTACCAGGAGAGCGGGTTCAACCCCAGGGCGCAGAGCGCCGCCGCCGCGCAGGGGATAGCGCAGTTCATCCCGGGCACCTGGGCCACGCACGGCATCGACGGTGACGGCGACGGCGACCGCGACGTCTGGGACCCGAATGACGCGATTCCGTCGGCCGCGTCGTACGACTGCCAGCTCGCCTCGTACGTGAAGGACGTCCCCGGGGACGCCACGCACAACATGCTCGCCTCCTACAACGCGGGGGCCTACGCGGTCATCAAGTACGGGGGCGTGCCGCCGTACAAGGAGACCCAGAACTATGTGAAGACGATCACGACCCTGGCCGAGTCCTTCGCCGCGCCGGTCAGCCGGGTGGATCCGTCCGAGCAGGCCGCGGGCGCCATCTACTACGCCCAGAAGAAGCTCGGCACGCCCTATCTCTGGGGCGGCAACGGCACGGCCGACCAGGGAGGACGGTTCGACTGCTCCGGGCTGTCCAAGGCCGCCTACGCGAGTGTCGGGATCACGCTGCCGCGCGTCGCCAACGACCAGTACAACGCGGGACCGCATCCGCGGCGCAGCGAACTGCTGCCGGGTGACCTGGTGTTCTTCTCCACCGATCCGAACAACTCGCGGGCCATCCACCACGTCGGGATCTACGTGGGCGGCGGGTACATGATCAACGCGCCCTACACGGGGGCGGTCATCCGGTTCGACCCCATCGACACGGCCGAGTACTTCGGGGCCACGCGGGTCACCGAAGATGGCGCGAAAGCGCTCCCGACGACCGTCTGAAGGATGCCCGCACCCGGCCCCTGAGCTGCGGGGATCTATCTCTCTTCGATAACGTCTGAGTGATCATTCAGTGGAGAGTGGAACGTATCAAGCGGGGCCGTGCGTTCCTGTTGGAGCGGGCGCATGTGAGGTGTGCCGGGCAGAACACGACGAAGGGGCCGCAGCACCATGGCTGGACTCGCCGAATCCGGGTCGAACCCCGACGTCGACCTCCTCTATGACATCAACGGGCTCGCCAAGGACGCTCCGCACTGGCTCGACCGTGCCGTCGAGTTCGTCGGCGAGTACGGGCTGCTGCTCGCCATGGTGCTGCTCATCGTGTGGTGCTGGTGGGGGGTGCGGCGGCGGCCCGGCGGGGTCGAGGAGGCCGCCTCCTCCGTCGCCGCCCTGATCTGGGCGCCGCTCGCCGCCGGCGTTGCCGTGCTGGTCAACGTGCCCATACGGGGTTTCGTGGAGCGGCCCCGGCCCTTCCTCGACCACCAGGGCCTCGAGGTGCTCGTCTCCGGCAAGACCGACTACTCCTTCGTGAGCGACCACGCCACCCTCACGATGGCCATGGCCGTCGGGCTGTTCGTGGCCCACCGCAGGTTCGGGCTCGTCGGGATAGGGATCGCCCTGCTCGAGGGGTTCTGCCGGATCTACATGGGCGTGCACTACCCGACCGACGTCGTCGGCGGGTTCGCGCTCGGGACCGCGGTGGCCCTGCTGCTGTCGCCCGTCGCCTCCATGCTGCTCACCCCCGTGCTGAAGGCCGTCGACCGGTCGCCCCGGGCCGGATGGATCGTGCGCGGCCGGGCCGCCCGGGACGGACAGCGCGACGGGTTCATCCCCGGCGCGCGGACCGAGGTCGCCGCGGAGGAGCGGGACCTCGCGGCGTAGGACAGTGCGTCGGCGGTCCCGGGCGGTGAGGGAGTGGTCGGGGGCTGTTCCGGAGTGGTCAGGGGTGGTACCGGGCGGTCCGTCGGAGGCCTTTGGCGGTGCTTCAGAGCGCCTGGGGGTAGCTGAAGAAGCCGTTCGGGTCGTACTGCTTCTTCAGCTGGGTCAGGCGCGGAAGGGCGTCGCCGTAGTACGCCTTGCGCCAGTCGGCGAGAGTCGGGTCCGCGTAGTTCTGGTAGGCCGCGCCCGAGGCGTACGGGGCCATCGCCTTGTGGGCCGTGTTCAGCCAGGCCTGGGAGGCGGTCCCCGCCGTGCCGGCCCGCCACGCGCCGATGTACTGCGCCAGCATGCGCGAACGGCGGTGGACGAACGCCGTGGCCGTGGGTGAGACCCGGTTCACCGCGCCGCCCAGCGCGGTGAGGGCGATGCTGCCTGAGCCGCCCTGGACCGACTTCATCTGCTTCAGGAGGGTCTGGATGCCGGCCGCGGAGAGCGAGGCGTCGAAGAAGTCCGAACGGGCCGCGTAGGTCTCCCGGCCCAGCGCGCCCTGCGGGGAGCGGCCCGGCGTCGACCCCGGCAGATGGCACTGGGCGTCGGAGGAGAACGACGAGCAGCCGGCGTAGATCTCCATCGCCGCCTCGTACGTACGACGGCGCAGGGAGACGTTCGTCGCGGGGGCGCCGACCCGGTCCGCGAGGCGGTCGACCGCGTTCTGGAGCTGGCCGTAGGTGCCGATGCAGAAGGCGGCCACGGAGACGGTCGGGGTGCCGCCGGTCGCGTTCGCCAGGTGCAGGGAGGACCAGATCTCGTCGGGCTGCGACGGGCCCCACTCCTGCCAGGCCTTCACCACCGCCGCCGCCTTCGACCAGGGCCAGGTGAGGTAGCCGGTCACCGCCTGGGGCGCCGGACGGGTCTTGAACTCCAGTTCCGTGACGACGCCGAAGTTGCCGTTGCCGGCTCCGCGCAGGGCCCAGAACAGGTCCTTGTTCGTCGTCGCGTCGGCGGTGAGCTGCTTGCCGTCCGCGGTGATGACCGTGGCCCGGGTGAGGCTGTCGCAGGTGAGGCCGTAGGCGCGGGAGACGACGCCGTGGCCGCCGCCCAGCACCAGTCCGGAGACGCCGACCGTCGGGCAGGAGCCCGCCGGGATCGTCACGCCCTTCGCGGCGAGCGCCCGGTAGACGTCGATCAGCTTCGAGCCGGCGCCGACCACGGCCGAAGTGCCGCTCGCCCGGACCCGGTTCAGCTTGGAGACGTCGACGATCAGCCGGCCGTCGCCCGAGGACCAGCCGCCGTAGGAGTGGCCGCCGTTGCGGATCGCTGCCTTGATCTTGTGGGCGCGGGCGTACGCCAGAACCGTGCGGATGTCGTCGGCGTGGGCGACGTACGCCACCGCCGCCGGCTTGAGGTTGTCGAAGCGGGTGTTGTAGAGCTGGCGGGCCGCGGCCCAGGAGGCCTCGCCGGGGCGGACCAGGGTGCCGTCCAGGCCGCGGGCGAGCGCGGCCCAGTCGGCGGGGGCGGCGACGCTGGTCGTGGTCAGCGGGGTGGTGCTGCCGGCCGCGCCGGCCGAGGCGGGAGCGCCCGCGGCGCCGCCGTCCGCCTTGCACGCGGTGGCCGTTGCCGCGACGGCGGCTGCCGTGCCGCCCGCGATGAACGTACGCCGTTCCATGTAGTTGCGCCTTCCCTCGGCCGCCTGTCGGCTTCTTGCGGCTTCACGGAGCGAGACGGGGTCGTGGGACCACGGGTTCCGGCCGGGTCCTGTGGTGACGGAACGGTGACGTCACCCGCTCGTGTGCAGCTCTCCGTCCGCTCTGGCCATGCTTCTCGCCCTGCGGGCCGGGCCGCGCCAGCCGCAGGTGCAGCGGGCGAGGCAGAACCTGCCCTGTTCGACGGTCGTGGTGCGGTGCTCCCCGTCGATGCGGGGATGGGTCGATCCGTCCTGCTGCGTCACACAGACAACGTTACCCAGGATCGGCAGTAAACCCGTATGGCGGTCGCAGGCGTTCGCACCGGCGTGACGGCGGCACCCACCCGTCGTTATCCGCAACGACAGGAAGCCCGTGACGGACGTACCGGTTGGGGGTGCACAGGCCATGGCGGAGCATCGGCGAGGGCTGCTGGGTGCGATGGTCCTTTCGGGGCTCGTGGCGGGGGTCTGTGCGGGGGCCGCCGGGTGTTCCGCCGGCGGGGCCGCCGCGGAGGACGGCCGGGCGGCCGACCCCGTCGAGACGTTGCACCGGGCCGCCGACACCCTCGTCGCGGCGGGCACGTCGAAGACCCGTACGTCGATGGAGATGGCCACCGGCGGGACCCGGGTCACCATCCGGGGCCAGGGGGTGTACGACTACCGCAGGCAGCGCGGTGAGCTGAAGGTGCTGCTGCCGCAGGATCCGGCCGGGACCAGTGAGCACCGTCCCATCACCGAACTCCTCGCGCCCGGCGCCCTGTTCATGAAGAACCGGGGTGCCGGGGTGCCGGACGACAAGTGGGTGCGGGTGGAGACGGCGGCCCTGTCCGACGGGAACCTCGTGACCGGCGGCGCCACCGATCCGTTCGCCGCCGCCGAGGTCCTGCGGGGGACGCGTACGGCGACGTACGTGGGGAGGACCGAGGTGGCCGGGACGGCGGTGCGGCACTACCGCGGGACCGCCGATCTGACGGTGGCCGCCGACGAGGCGTCCGCGGGTGGACGGGACGCGCTGCGGGCGGCGGCGAAAGGGTTCGCCACGGCGCGGGTGCCGTTCGACGCCTACCTCGACGACGAGGGGCGCATCCGGAAGGTCCGGCACCGGTTCAGCTTTGTGAACGGGCAGCAGAAGGGGGCCGTCGCGGTGGCCTCCACGACCCTGCTGTACGACTTCGGGGCGCCCGTCGAGGTGCGGCTGCCGGCCGCCGAGGACATCTACGCGGGGCGGATCGCGGAGGACTGACCGAGCCCGCGCCGGGCGGACCGGTCGGACGTACCGAGCGTTTTCGGCCACAGGATGGACACAAGGACTAGCCCGTCCGTGCCATGCGCGCGGTGTGCAGCGCTCCCTACTCTAGGAAGTCGGTGACGGCAGGGACGAGGTGATGCGCGTGGCTCCGGGCGGCGGTACGGCAGTTCAGGACCACGAGGCGCTCGCCGAGATCGAACTGTGCGGGGAGCTGATCATCGCGGCCTCGGCGGCGGGGGAGGACCGGCTCAGTCTCGAGAGCATCGACCAGGTGCTGCGGGTGGCGGAGGAACGGGCCGGGGGCGACCTCGGAGCGAGGCGCTGATCAGGTACGCAGCAGGCGGCCGATGGCCTTGGTCGCCTCTTCCACCTTCGCGTCGATCTCGTCGCCGCCCCTGAGCGCCGCGTCGGCGACGCAGTGGCGCAGGTGCTCCTCCAGGAGCTGGAGCGCGAACGACTGGAGGGCCTTGGTGGAGGCGGACACCTGGGTGAGTATGTCGATGCAGTAGGTGTCCTCGTCGACCATGCGCTGGAGGCCGCGGATCTGGCCCTCGATGCGGCGCAGGCGTTTGAGGTGCTCGTCCTTCTGCTTGTGGTAGCCGTGGACCGTCCCGGGCGCGTGGTCCGCTCCGGCGCCGGGTGCGGCGGTGGGCTCGCCGGCCTCTGTGGTCGTCATCGTGTCCTCCAGCGCTCCGGCTCCGCACCTATACCCCTACTGGGTATATCGTACCGAACTTCCGTGGGTATACGGCCCGAGCAGGGACTTTCGCCGGTCGTCGAGCCGTCGGTCGCCCCCCTCCCGGTCGCTCTGTCCGATGGGCGACACTGGTGGACGGCCCATTAGCCGTGGCCGGATGATGCGCCTAGCATCAGCCTGACCGAAACCGATGCATCCTGAGGACCCCACGTGCGCTTTCGTCTGACCCCCAGGGAGACGAGCTTCTACGACATGTTCGCCGCATCCGCGGACAACATCGTCACGGGCTCGAAACTCCTGATGGAACTGCTCGGGGCGGACCCCGCCGGCCGGGCCGAGATCGCAGAGCGTATGCGGGCCGCGGAACACGCAGGTGACGACGCCACGCATGCGATCTTCCACCAGCTGAACTCCTCGTTCATCACGCCGTTCGACCGCGAGGACATCTACAACCTGGCGTCCTCCCTCGACGACATCATGGACTTCATGGAGGAGGCCGTCGACCTGGTCGTCCTCTACAACGTCGAGGAACTGCCCAAGGGCGTCGAGCAGCAGATCGAGGTGCTGGCGCGGGCGGCCGAGCTGACGGCCGAGGCCATGCCGAACCTGCGGACCATGGAGAACCTCACCGAGTACTGGATCGAGGTCAACCGGCTCGAGAACCAGGCCGACCAGATCCACCGCAAGCTGCTCGCGCATCTCTTCAACGGCAAGTACGAGGCCATCGAGGTGCTCAAGCTGAAGCAGATCGTGGATGTGCTGGAGGAGGCCGCCGACGCCTTCGAGCACGTGGCCAACACGGTGGAGACCATCGCGGTCAAGGAGTCCTGAGCACTTAATGGACACCTTTGCTCTGATCGTGACCATCGGCGTCGCGCTCGGATTCACTTACACGAACGGTTTTCACGACTCCGCCAACGCCATCGCCACGTCGGTCTCCACCCGGGCGCTGACGCCTCGGGCGGCGCTGGCCATGGCGGCGGTGATGAACCTCGCCGGCGCGTTCCTCGGGAGCGGTGTCGCGCACACCGTCAGCAAGGGGCTGATCGAGACGCCCGAGGGGTCGAAGGGGATGGGGATCCTCTTCGCCGCGCTGATCGGCGCGATCGTCTGGAACCTCGTCACCTGGTACTTCGGGCTGCCTTCGTCGTCCTCGCACGCGTTGTTCGGCGGGATGGTGGGTGCGGCGCTGGCCGGAGGGACGGACGTCATCTGGTCCGGCGTCCTCGACAAGGTCGTCATTCCGATGTTCGTCTCGCCGGTGGTGGGGCTTGTCGCCGGTTACCTGGTGATGACGGCCATCCTGTGGATGTTCCGGCGGTCCAACCCGCACAAGGCGAAGCGGGGCTTCCGGATCGCTCAGACGGTTTCGGCCGCGGGGATGGCGCTGGGGCACGGTCTCCAGGACGCGCAGAAGACGATGGGCATCGTGGTGATGGCGCTCGTCATCGGCGACGTGCAGGGGGCCGACGATCCGATCCCGGTGTGGGTGAAGATCGCTTGCGCGGTGATGCTGTCGCTGGGGACGTACGCGGGTGGGTGGCGCATCATGCGGACGCTCGGGCGGAAGATCATCGAGCTTGATCCGCCGCAGGGGTTCGCCGCGGAGACGACCGGGGCGTCGATCATGTTCACCACGGCGTTCCTGTTCAAGGCGCCGATCTCCACGACGCATGTGATCACTTCGGCGATCATGGGTGTGGGGGCGACCAAGCGGATCAATGCCGTGCGGTGGGGTGTCGCCAAGAACATCGTGCTGGGGTGGTTCATCACGATGCCGGCGGCGGGGGTTGTTGCCGCGTGCGCGTTCTGGATCGTGAACGTGGCGTTCTTGTAGGGGGGTGTCCGCCCACCCGCCCGCCCGTTTCGGTGGGCAGAGGGCTCCCCGCCGCGGGGCTCCGCCCCGGACCCCAGCGGGGACTTCGTCCCCTGCACCCCTGTGGGGACTTCGTCCCCTTGCGCTCTGCGCCCGGGTGCTGGTCCGTCTCGGTGGGGAGAGGGTTCCCGTCACGGGGCTTCGCCCCGGACCCCGGGGGTGTCCGCCCACCCGCCCGCCCGCTTCGGTGGGCAGAGGGCTCCCCGCCGCGGGGCTTCGCCCCGGACCCCAGCGGGGACTCCGTCCCCTGCACCCCTGTGGGGACTTCACCCTCTGCACCCCTGTGGGGACTCCGTCCCCCTGCGCCCTTGCGCTCTGCGCCCGGGTGCTGGTCCGTCTCGAGGGGCAGAGGGCTCCCCGCCGCGGGGCTCCGCCCCGGACCCCGGCGGGGACTTCGTCCCCTGCACCCCTTCAGGGATTCTGTCCCCCCGCCCCTGCACCCGCCGCGCTGGGGAGAGGTTCGCGCCACGGGGCTCCGCGCCGGGACCCTCCGGGGACTTCGTCCTCCTGCACCCCTGTGCCAGACCCCGTCCCCCCACCCCCCCCGGGGGCGGGCGCCCCACCCCCCGCCTGACCGCCGGAGGCAAACCGCTGGGCCCGCCCCCCTGTCAGGGGGGCGGGCCCTTTGTGGCCTCGCGGTGGCACCGCCATGCAGCACCGCGAGGGGTTCGGGGGTGGGGGTCTAGCCGAAGCGGCCCGAGATGTAGTCCTCGGTCGCCTGGACCGACGGGTTGGAGAAGATGCGTTCCGTGTCGTCGATCTCGATCAGCTTGCCGGGCTGGCCGACGGCGGAGAGGTTGAAGAAGGCCGTGCGGTCCGAGACGCGGGCCGCCTGCTGCATGTTGTGCGTCACGATGACGATCGTGAAGCGTTCCTTCAGCTCGCCGATCAGGTCCTCGATCGCCAGCGTGGAGATCGGGTCCAGGGCCGAGCAGGGCTCGTCCATCAGGAGGACCTTCGGTTCCACGGCGATGGCGCGCGCGATGCACAGCCGCTGCTGCTGGCCGCCGGACAGGCCCGAGCCGGGCTTGTTGAGGCGGTCCTTGACCTCGTTCCAGAGGTTCGCGCCCTTGAGGGACTTCTCGACGACGTCCGCGAGTTCCGACTTCTTGTAGCTGCCGTTCAGCCGCAGGCCCGCCGCCACGTTGTCGAAGATCGACATGGTGGGGAACGGGTTCGGGCGCTGGAAGACCATGCCGACCTCGCGGCGGACCGACACCGGGTCGATGCCCGCGGCGTACAGGTCCTCGTCGTCCAGGAGCACCTTGCCCTCGACCCGGCCGCCCGACGTCACCTCGTGCATACGGTTCAGCGTGCGCAGGAACGTCGACTTGCCGCAGCCGGAGGGGCCGATGAAGGCCGTCACCGAGCGCGGTTCGACCGTCATCGAGATGTCCTCGATCGCCTTGTGGGATCCGTAGTAGGCGGTCAGTCCGCTTACGTCGATTCGCTTCGCCATTTTTTCTACTTCACTTCCAGTCGGTCGCTGAGGGGGCCCCGTGCGGCGGTAGCCGCGGATCGCTGTGGTCAGCGACCGGTCTTGGGGGCCTTCCAGCGGGCGATGCCGCGGGCCACCATGTTGAGGATCATCACGAAGGCGATCAGTGTGAGCGACGCCGCCCAGGCGCGGTCGTAGGCCGCGGTGGAACCGGCGCTCTGCGAGTACTGCTGGTAGATGTACAGCGGGAGCGACGCCTGCGCACCCTCGAAGGGGTTCGCGTTGATGAACGGGTTTCCGAAGACGAGGAGGAGGACCGGCGCCGTCTCGCCCGCGATACGGGCGATCGCCAGCATCACACCCGTGATGATGCCGCCGATCGAGGTCGGGACCACCACCTTGAGGATCGTGCGCCACTTCGGGACGCCCAGGGCGAGGGACGCCTCACGCAGCTCGTTCGGGACCAGCTTCAGCATCTCCTCGGTCGAGCGTACGACGACCGGCATCATCAGGATCGCCAGCGCGAGAGAGCCGGCGAAGCCGAAGGGCTGCATGTCGAGCATCAGCATCAGGCTGAGGATGAACAGGCCCGCGACGATCGACGGGATGCCGGTCATGACGTCCACGAAGAACGTGACCGCCTTCGCCAGGTTGCCGCGGCCGTACTCGACCAGGTAGATCGCCGTGAGGATGCCGACCGGGGCGCCGATCGCGGTGGCCAGGCCGACCTGCTCCAGGCTGCCGAGGATCGCGTGGTAGATGCCGCCGCCGGCCTCGCTGTCCGCGACCACGCCCATCGAGTGGGTGAGGAAGTAGACGTCCAGGACCTTCACGCCGCGCTGGATCGTCGTCCACAGCAGGGAGACCAGCGGGACCACGGCCAGGAGGAACGCCACCCAGACCAGGCTCGTCGCGACCCGGTCCTTCGCCTGGCGGCGGCCCTCCACCTTCGCGGCGATGCCGAAGGTGGCGAGGATGAACAGGATCCCGGCGATCAGGCCCCACTGGACCTTGCTGTCCAGGCCGCCGGCCAGACCGATGGCGATCGCGAGGACGAGCGCGCCGGCCGCGATGGCCCAGGAGGACCACCGGGGGAGGCTGGCGCCCTTGAGCGTGCTCGGGGACTTGTCGGCTACTGCTGCTGCGTGGCTCATGCGTTGGCCCCCGAGTACTCACTGCGGCGGGCGATGATCATGCGTGCCGCGCCGTTGACCAGCAGGGTGATGACGAACAGGACCAGACCGGAGGCGATGAGCGCGTCACGGCCGAACTCCGTCGCCTCGTTGAACTTGCTGGCGATGTTCTGGGCGAAGGTGCCGCCGCCGGGGTTGAGCAGGCTGGCGTGGATGTCGAAGTCGGGGGAGAGGACGGTGGCGACCGCCATCGTCTCGCCGAGCGCGCGGCCGAGGCCGAGCATCGAGGCCGAGATCACGCCGGAGCGGCCGAAGGGCAGCACCGACATGCGGATGACCTCCCAGCGGGTGGCGCCCAGCGCCAGGGCCGCCTCCTCGTGCATCTGCGGGACCTGGCGGAAGACCTCGCGGCTGACGTTGGTGATGACCGGGAGGATCATCACGGCCAGCAGGATGCCCACCGTGAGCATCGAGCGGGGGGCGCCGTCGTCCCAGGAGAAGACGCCGGTCCAGCCCAGGTAGTGGTTCAGCCAGCCGAACAGGCCGTCCATGTGCGGTACGAGGACCAGTGCGCCCCAGAGGCCGTAGACGATGGACGGGACGGCGGCGAGCAGGTCGATCACGTACGCGACGGGGCCGCTCATGCGGCGCGGGGCGTAGTGGGTGATGAAGAGGGCGATCGCGACGGCGATCGGGACCGCGATGACCATCGCGATGATCGACGAGACCACCGTGCCGAAGGCCAGGACCGCGATGCCGAACTTCGGCGGGACGAGGCTGGTGTTCCACTCGAAGGTGGTCAGGAAGTTGGCGTCGTCCTCGCTGATGGCGAGGTAGGCGCGGTAGGTGAGGAAGACCGCGATCGCGGCCATGATCACCAGCAGGAAGATGCCCGAGCCGCGGGACAGGGCCAGGAAGATCCGGTCACCGGGCCGGGTGGCGCCGCGCGCCGCGCGCTTCTGCTCGGCATCGGCGGCCGGCGGGGCGATGGGGGGCGGGGTGTCGTCCGTGTCTGGGTTGTGTGTCGATATGTCCATGGAGGTCTCCGGTCTGCGGAGCCGCCTGCGGGTGTGGGGGCGGCTCGGGTGGGGCCGGGTTACGGACGGCCCCGGGCGGCGGTGCACCGGACGGGTGCGGTCCGGACCGGGTTTCCCCCGGCGCCGGACCGCACCACTGGGATCAGCTCAGGCCCTCGATGGTGGTGCGGACCTTGGTGATGATGGCGTCGGGGATCGGCGCGTAGTCGATGCCGGAGAGGATGCCCTGGCCGTCCTCGCTGGCGATGTAGCGCAGGAACGCCTTGGTGGCCGGCAGGGTGGCGGCCTTGTTGCCCTTGTCGCAGGCGATCTCGTACGTGACCAGGGTCAGCGGGTAGGCGCCCTCGGCCTTGGTGTTGTAGTCCAGCTTCAGCGACAGGTCGCTGCCGGTGCCGACGACCTGCGCGGCGGCGACGGCCTTGGTGGCGCCGTCGGAGGAGGCCTTGACCGGGGCCGAGGCGCCCGTGTCGACGGCGACGGTGCCCAGACCGTCCTTGGCGTACGACAGCTCCATGTAGCCGATGGCGCCGTTGGTCTGCTTGACGCCCTGGGCGACACCGGAGGAGCCGGCCGCGGCCTGGCCGCCCTTGGCCTGCCAGGCCTTGCCGCCCTCGTACTTCCAGTTGTCCGGGGTGGCGGCGATCAGGTACTTGGTGAAGTTGTCCGTGGTGCCGGACTCGTCCGAGCGGTGGTACGGCTGGATCTTCAGGTCCGGCAGCTTCGCGTCGGGGTTGAGCTTGGCGATCGCGGCGTCGTTCCAGTTGGTGATCTTGCCGTCGAAGATCTTCGCGATCGTCGCGGCGTCCAGGACGAGGTTGTCCACGCCCGAGACGTTGTAGGCGACGGCGATCGGGCCGGCCACCATCGGCAGGTCGATTCCCTGGCCGCCGGAGCAGACCGCCTTGGACGCCGTGACGTCCTCGGGCTTGAGCGCGGAGTCCGAGCCGGCGAAGGCGACCTGGCCCTGGGTGAACGCGGTGACACCCGCGCCGGAGCCGGAGCCCTTGTAGTTGACCTGGACGCCCGAGCAGGCCTGGGTGAAGTTCTTGACCCAGGCGTCGATCGCGTTCTTCTGCGCGGAGGAGCCGTCGGCGAGGAGCTGGCCCTTGGCGTCGTCACACTTGATGGAACCGGCCGCCGCGGTGGCGGAGGAGCTGCTGCCGCTGCTGCTGGAGCCGGTGTCGTCGGAGCCGCACGCCGTGAGGGCCAGGGCGCCGGAGACGGCGAGAGCACCGAGGGAGAGAGCCCGCCGGTTCATGCGCTGAAGCTTCACTTGAGGAAGATCCTTCCAGGAGCCGCCGTCCTGAATTCGGCGGCGTGCGGAGTGTGCAGAAGTCTGCTCGGTACGGACGTGACCACCGGGGTCGCGTGCCGCACCGCGTAAGGCCGAAATTAGGCAGAACAGGTGAAGCCGCCTACGGGCGCGGGTGAACGGAGGGTGAACCCCTGGCGGCGGTGCGGTTAGGTCACGGAACGCTCACGTCGAGGACACGAGCCGATTCCGGTGTCGGGCCGCGCCGCCCACCCGTTATGCCAGGTGCAGGACGTGCAGCAGGGCGTCCACGAGGGTGCGGTCCCTCGGCCGGGTGAGCCGGTCGCGGGCGGCCGGCGGCGGGAGCCAGAGGAGACGGTCCACCTCGTCGTTCGGCGCGAACCCGCCCGACACGGCCTCGGCCGCCCAGTAGCGGACCTGCTTGGGACGGCCGTTCGCCTCGTAGTCCACGGTCGGCAGCCGGGTACCGGGCGCCGCCCGGTAGCCCGTCTCCTCGTGGACCTCCCGCAGGGCCGCCGCGAGCGGGTCCTCGTCACGTTTCAGTTTGCCCTTGGGGTGTGACCAGTCGTCGTACTTGGGGCGGTGGACGAGACAGAGCTCCAGTCCGCCGTCCGCCGGGGAGCGCCGCCACAGCACGCAGCCGGCCGCCTGGACGGGGGTGCCGTCGGGGTTGTCCGCAGTGCTCACCTGGTCCTCACCACCTGTCCGGTCAGGGTGCGCCGACGGTCTGCTTCTGCCACGACCGCTGGAACGCGTACCGCGCGGCCTCCACCTCATGCCTCTGGTCCGCGTGCAGCACGCCGAGCGCGTACGCCGTGGCCGGAGCGATCCGGGGGGTGCGGGCCGCCTGGGCGGCGGCTGAGGACGCCTCCGAGGCGTCCCGGTGCCGGTCGAGGGCCTCGCCCGCGGTGAGCAGGCGGAGGTCCAGCGGGGTGCTCCGGCCGTGCACGACCTCGCAGGCGTAGCGGTGCAGCCGCAGCAGCAGGCGCACCTGGTGCCAGGGCGCGTCCTGCGGGTGCGGGGCCGGGTCCGGGGAGAGGCCGTGGACCAGGGCCTCCGCGTTGTAGGGGCTGCCCGCGGTGACCAGCGGCAGCGCGGTGACCGCGTCGGCGAGGCGTTCCTCGGCAGCCGAGGCCAGCGGGTGCAGGGCGGTGGCGGGGGCGGCGGGGGTGAGCGGGACCTCGCTGGCGAGGACGGCGACCTTGTCCGCGACGGCGTGGAAGCGGGAGGAGCCGAGGGCCTGGAGGGCGGTGGAGTGGGCCCGGGTGCGGGCGAGGGTGAGCTGGCGGTCCAGCAGCGCGCCCGCCTTCGCCGCGCCGACGGTGAGGTTGCCGCGGTCCGGGGTCGCCGGGTGGACGGCGGGCCGGTCGTTGCCGTGCGGGCCCGCGGAGCCGTGCGGGCCCGCGGAGCCGGCCGGGCCGGCCGCCTGGCCCGGCACCGGTACCGGCGCCGCGCCCGACAGCCGGTTCAGCGCCAGCAGCAGCCGCTCCAGACGGGCCCCGTACGCGTGCTCCAGGGCCAGCGTGCCGGACAGCCACGCCAGTTCGGGTCGGATCGCCTCCGACCACTCGGGCTCGAGGAGCGGCCGGAAGGTGTGCAGGCTGCCGCTGATCCGACGGGCCGAGCGGCGCAGGGCGCGCACCGCGTCGACGCGGACCTCCGCGCTCACCGAGCCGCCCGCCGAAGCGCCCGACGCGCCGTTCGACACGGCGCCGCCCGTCTCCCGGTGCAGGCGCAGCGCGCGGAGGAACTCCGTGGCCTGGCCCCGGAGATAGCCCGCGAGGGCGTCCCCGGTGGTCACGGGCCCGGCCGCGGGGTCCGTCAGGTCATGGTGTCGCTGTGCCACGCCGGCGCCTCCGGGCGTCTATGAGCATCTCCTGGACGTTGCGCAGGGGCGCGCCGTCCGCGTCGTGCGAGTGCCGGATCCACTCGCCGTCGGGGCCGAGGTGCCAGGAGGCGGTGGAGTCGGACATGCCGGTTTCCAGGAACCGGTTCAGGGACGCCCGGTGAGCCGGGTCGGTCACCCTGACCAGGGCCTCGATACGGCGGTCGAGGTTGCGGTGCATCATGTCGGCGCTGCCGATCCACACTTCGGGCTCTCCGCCGTTGCCGAACCCGAAGACCCGCGAGTGCTCCAGGAAACGGCCGAGGATCGAGCGGACCCGGATGTTGTCCGACAGGCCCGGCACTCCCGGGCGCACCGCGCAGATCCCGCGCACCCACACGTCGACCTGCACGCCCGCCTGGGACGCCCGGTAGAGGGAGTCGATGAGGGCCTCGTCGACGATCGAGTTGACCTTGATGCGGACGTGCGCGGGCCGTCCCGCGCGGTGGTGCTGGATCTCCTTGTCGATGCGGGCGATCAGACCGTCCCGCAGGGACTTGGGGGCGACGAGGAGACGGCGGTAGGTCTCGCGCCGGGAGTAGCCGGAGAGCCGGTTGAAGAGGTCGGAGAGGTCCGCGCCGACCTGCGGGTCGGCGGTGAGCAGGCCGAGGTCCTCGTAGAGCCGGGCCGTCTTCGGGTGGTAGTTGCCGGTGCCGACGTGGCAGTAGCGCCGCAGCGTGTCGCCTTCCTGACGGACCACCAGCGACAGCTTGCAGTGGGTCTTCAGGCCGACGAGGCCGTAGACGACATGGCAGCCGGCCTCCTCCAGCTTGCGCGCCCACTTGATGTTGGCGTGCTCGTCGAAGCGGGCCTTGATCTCGACCAGGACGAGGACCTGCTTGCCGGACTCGGCGGCCTCGATGAGCGCGTCGACTATCGGGGAGTCGCCCGAGGTCCGGTACAGGGTCTGCTTGATGGCGAGGACGTCCGGGTCCGCCGCCGCCTGCTCCAGGAACGCCTGCACGGACGTCGAGAAGGAGTCGTACGGGTGGTGCAGCAGGACGTCCCGGCTGCGCAGGGCCGCGAAGATGTCCGGCGGGGACGCGGACTCGACCTCGGCGAGGTCGCGGTGGGTGCCGGCGATGAACTTCTTGTACTTCAGCTCGGACCGGTCGAGGCCGCTGATGCGGAAGAGGCCGGTGAGGTCGAGCGGGCCCGGCAGCGGGTAGACCTCGGCCTCGCTGATCTTCAGCTCGCGCACCAGCAGGTCGAGCACCTCGCGGTCGATGGACTCCTCGACCTCCAGGCGCACCGGCGGCCCGAAGCGGCGCCGCATGAGCTCCTTCTCCAGGGCCTGGAGGAGGTTCTCGGCGTCGTCCTCCTCGACCTCGAGGTCCTCGTTGCGGGTGAGCCGGAACGCGTGGTGCTCCAGCACCTCCATGCCCGGGAAGAGCTCCTCCAGATGGGCGCCGATGACGTCCTCGATGGGGACGTACCGGCCGGGGGAGCTCTCCAGGAAGCGGGACAGCAGCGGCGGCACCTTGACGCGCGCGAAGTGCTTGTGGCCGCTGACCGGGTTGCGCACGACGACGGCGAGGTTGAGCGAGAGACCCGAGATGTACGGGAAGGGGTGCGCGGGGTCGACGGCGAGCGGGGTCAGCACCGGGAAGATCTGGTGCCGGAAGAGCGTGAACAGGCGTGCCTGCTCCTTCTCCGTCAGCTCGCCCCAGCGGACCAGGTGGATGCCCTCCTCCGCGAGGGCGGGGGCGATGTCCTCGTGGTAGGTCGCGGCGTGCCGCGCCATGAGTTCGCGCGAGCGGGCCCAGATCATCTCCAGCACCTCGCGCGGCTGGAGGCCGGAGGCCGAACGGGTGGCGACCCCGGTGGCGATGCGGCGCTTCAGACCGGCCACCCGGACCATGAAGAACTCGTCCAGGTTGCTGGCGAAGATGGCGAGGAAGTTGGCCCGCTCGAGGAGGGGCGTGTCCGGGTCCTCGGCGAGTTCGAGAACGCGCTCGTTGAACGCGAGCCAGCTGCGCTCCCGGTCGAGGAAGCGGCCCTGGGGCAGCTGCGGGCCGTCGTACGGCGCTTCCTCGTACGTGTCGAGGTCGGCGTCGATGTCGGGCTCCAGGTCGGAGACCACGGCGGAGACGGTGTGCGGGCGGTGCGCGGCTATGGAGCCCACGGAGGGCTGCGCGTGCTGGACCTCGGCCTGGGCGTCTGACTGGCTCATGTACCCATTCTTCCGCGCCAGGAGCGTGACAGGCGCGTCGGAACGTGCGGGCGGGATCGCGGGGGACCCTCCGTGGGGCTGATTTCCCTCGGGAGGCGGCGAAGGCTCGGGCACGGCGGGCTTCATTCGCCGAGCGTCGCAAGGTCGCCTTAACCGCTGGTTACGGCGACATGGCGTGCGGGATATCGGGGAGCGGCCCGCGGGGGTCGATGTCGTGGAGGGGCGGTGTACGGGTCGGGCCGCGGGGGTGCGGGGTCCCTGCACGGGGGGAGGGACCCCGCACCCCCGCGGCCGGGGGCGGGGGCGGGATCAGGCCGTGGACGCGGTCGCCGTGCGGTGGCGCAGGAGGAGGAACGCGGCGGCGGTGGCGAGCGCGGCGACGCTCAGGACGACGCCGGTCTCCACGAGCTGGAGCGGCCAGTAGTGCGACTCGGGGTGGTAGGTCGTGTAGAAGCCGGTGATCCCCAGGTCGTCGAGGCAGCGCCGCGCTTCGGCGGCCGTGCCGTCGCAGGTCCAGGGGCTGAGGTCCGGGGTGCGTCGTCCGTGGACGAGCACCCCGTTCTCCAGCTCCCAGGCGTTGGCCGGAGGGTCGACCCCGGCCTCCGCGGAGGTGCGGGTGACGGTCGGCCAGAAGGAGCCGCGGCAGCGCGCCACGACGAAGGCGAGCAGCCCGGTCGCGGCGACGGAGACGGCCAGCGCGGGCAGCGCGCGGCGCAGCAGGAGAGCGGTGAGCACGCCGACGGCGAGGGCGCAGAGGACGTAGGCGAGGCCGGCCGGCCCGCGGGAGAGGTACGCGTCGTCGCCCGTCCACCCGCTGTACGTCAGGTTCTGGTGGGCGCCCCAGACCCGGCGGTACACCAGGAGCAGCGCGGTGGTGCCGGCGGTCAGGGCGAGCGCGGGGACGGCGAGCTTGGCGGTGAGCCAGCGGGCGGGGGTGATGCCCTGGGCCCAGGCGAGGCGCGCGGTGCCGTTCTCCAGTTCGCGGCCGATCAGCGTGCCGCCCGCGAAGGCGGCCACGGCGAGGAAGCAGAAGGAGATCAGCAGGCCGATGCAGGCGAGCCACTCGCTGTGGCCGACCCAGCCGACCGGCATGTCGCACAGGTCCTGGCCCGCGCGCTCGCAGGCCTCCCACTCCGCGAACTCGCCCTGGGTGGCGGTCTTGTCGAGCCGTACCAGCCAGCCGTTCAGGAACAGTACGGCGGCGGTCCAGACGAGGAGGGCGGTGCGGTGCAGGCGCAGCACGGTGCGGGCGGTGCCCCAGGCGGTACGGCCGTCCGCACGGCCGGTGCCGGTGCCGTCCTCGGTGGTGTCGTCGTCGCGGCGGCCGGCCGGTCCGGCGGGCGCGTCCGCGGGGGCCGCGGGGGTCATACGACGGTCTCCGCGCCGCCGCTTGCGGTGGTGGCGGTCGCGCGCCTGAGCAGGACGAACGCGGTCACGGCGAGGGCGGCGGCGACGGCCAGCACGAGGGCGGTGGCGGTCAGCTGGAGCGGCCAGTAGTGGGACTCGGGGTGGTAGGTGGTGTAGAACCCCGTGGCGTCCAGGTCGGCGTACACCCGCTCGCAGCCGGGGGAGGCGAGGGTCGGCCCGCAGCCGGGGTCGGCCACGTGCGCGGCGGTGGCGGTGACCAGGCCCGAGTCGACGCCGAGGCCGGAGCCCCGGTAGCCGTCGGCGAGACCGCTGACACGGGTGACGGCCGGCCACAGGTGGGGCATGACCTGGTCGGCCAGGAGCCGCACGACGGTGACGCAGGCGAGGGCGAACATCAGCGTGGGCAGCGTGCGGCGCAGCAGCACGCCCCCGAGGGCGCCGGCGGCGAGGCCGGTCAGGGCGAAGGCGACGGTGGTGGGGCCGTTGGTGTGCAGGGTGAAGCTGTCGTACCAGGACTTGGCCGTGTCGATCCGGCCGTCGCCCGCCGACCACATCAGGCGGTGCAGGACGACCAGCAGGCCGGTGCCCGCGGTGACCAGGGCCGTGGGCACGATCAGCTTGATGGCCAGCCAGCGGACCGGGGACAGGCTCTGCGTCCAGGCGAGCTGCGCGGTGCCGTGCTCCCATTCGCGGCCGAACAGGGCGGCGCCCGCCCAGGCGGCGACGACGAAGGGGAGCGCGGTCAGCGCGGCGGTCGTGTACCCGTACACGTCCTTGTAGCGGACGATCGCGTCCGGGTCGTAGTGGCACGAACCCCGCTTGAGGCAGAACTCGTTGTACTCCCGCCAGGCCGCGGCCGACGAATCCGTCAGCGGACCCCACAGCCACACCAGACCGGCGGCGAGGAGGGCGACGAGGCCGATCCAGACGTACAGGGCGGGCCGGTGCAGGCGGTACAGCCAGCCGGCTCCGGGGGCGTGCCCCGTGGTCATCGGGGAGTCGGGCGACAGGGCGAGGGCGGTCATACGGCGGCCTCCTCGGGCTCGGCCGGGGTGAGCGGGGCGGCCTGCGGATTGCGCAGATAGGCGAGGACGAGTTCCTCCAGGGAGGGCGTAGAGGCGCGCCAGTCCTCGGCGAGCGGGCCTGCCGGGCGCACCAGGGCGGTGAGCTGGCGGCCGGTGACCCGGGACTCGACGACCGTGTGCGGGGCCAGGTCCGGCGGGCCGCCCGGGGCGCCGCCGGTCGCGGGGGCGGGCCCGGCGGCGCCCGCGGTGGTGCTCACGGCGGTGCTCACGCGCGCGTGGGCACCGAGCAGGTCGTCGATCTCACCGGCGAGGCGGATCCGGCCGCCGCCGACGAGCAGCAGGTGGTCGCAGGAGTCCTCCAGTTCGGCGACCACGTGCGACGACATCACGATCGTCGTGCCGTACTGCGCCGCCCGCGCCATCAGGGTGCCCATCAGCTCGTGCCGGGCCAGCGGGTCGAGGTCGGCCATCGGCTCGTCGAGGAGGAGCAGTTCGGGGCGTTTGCCGAGGGCCAGGGCGAGCGCGACCCGGGTGCGCTGGCCGCCGGAGAGGGAGCGGATCTTCTTCTTGGGGTCGAGTTCGCCCGCGGAAACGATCCGCCCGGCGGTCTCGGCGTCCCAGCGGTCCGGGTTGAGATCGGCGCCCACGCGCAGGGTCTCGGCGACGGTGAGCTGGGGGTACAGCGGTTTGTCCTGGGCGACGTAACCGACACGCGCGCGTGCGGACGCGGGATCCGTCCCGAGGACGGTGACGCCGCCCTCGGTGGGGGCCAGCAGGCCCGCGGCGAGGGCGAGGAGGGTGGACTTGCCCGCGCCGTTGGGGCCGACGACGGCACAGACGCGCCCGGCGGGGAGGCGGAAGGCGCAGTCGCGCAGCGCCCAGCCCCCGCGCCGGCCGAAGCGCTTGCCGAGCGCGGTTGCCGCCATGGCGGTGTCGGTCATGAGGGGTCTCCAGGATTCATGTCGTGCCGGACGTGCCGGTCGTGCCGGTCGGCCCGGTCGTCTCGGCCGGTTCGGCCGGTTCGGCCGTTCGGGTCCGGCACGGCGAAGTGCTCGTCGAGTACGGCGGTGAAGAGCGCGGCGACGTCGTCGCGGTCCAGTGCGGCCTCCCGGGCCCGGGCGGCCCAAGCGTCCAGTTCCGCGCGCAGGGGCGAGTCGGCCGGGGTGGTGTTCAGTCCGCGCCGCACGAAGGTGCCGACGCCGCGCCGGGCCTCCACCAGCCCGTCCCGCTCCAGCTCGCGGTAGGCCTTCAGCACGGTGTTCGGGTTGATGGCGGTCGCCTCGACGACCTCGCGGGCGGTGGGCAGCTTGTCGCCGGGCCGCAGCAGGCCCAGGCGCAGGGCCTGCTTGGTCTGCTGGACGATCTGGACGTAGGTGGCCACGCCGCTGTGCCGGTCGATGCGGTATTCGACCACTGGACAACCACCCTTTCACTAATTGAGTAGTGAAAGGGTGGTGCAGGGCGGTGCGCGAAGTCAAGAAAAAATCCTGCGGTCCACCGTGAACCGATCGGCGGGGCCCGTCCGATGAGGGGTTGTGAGCGAAACGAGAAGCGACGGGGAGCTGCTGCGGGCCATCGCGGCAGACCGGGACCGTCACGCCTTCGAGGAGCTGTACCGGCGGTACGCGCCCTGGCTGACCGCGCGCCTGCGCGGCCGCTGCGCGGACGCCGGGACGGTCGACGACGTCGTGCAGGAGACCTTCCTCGCGGTGTGGCGCGGCACCGCCCGCCACCGCCAGGAGGGCTACTCCGACGACGCCGCCGGCTGGCTCTGGCGCATCGGTTCACGGCGGCTCGTGGACGTCCTGCGCGGGGACGGCGCGCGGGGCAGGCTGCGCCAGGCGCTGTCCCGGCTGCGCCACCGCGACGAGACCTCGGCGGAGGAACGCGTGCTCGCGGGGGTGGAGCACGGAGACCTCGCCGGGGCCCTCACCCGCCTCTCCCCGGAGCTGCGGGCCGTCCTCCAGGCGACCGTGATCGACGGGCTCACCACCCGGGAGGCGGCCGTTCTGCTGGGCATCCCGCCCGGCACCGTCAAGACGCGGGCCCTGCGCGCTCGCAAGCAACTGCGAGAGGCGCTGGCATGAGGCGGCACATGTACGGAACCGGCCCGCGCGCACGCGTGGGCGGCGGACAGTCGAGGGAGGTCGTGGCATGACGTGGCATGTGGCCGACGAGGACCTGCGGGCGTACGCGCACGGCGAGTTGGCGCCGCCGCTGCTGTGGTCCGCCGACACCCACCTCACCGGGTGCGCGACCTGCCGGGCCCGGCTCGCGGACACCACCGACCCGGTCGCGCTGGACGCCGGCTGGGAGCGGCTGGACGCCGAGCTGGACGCGCCCCGGCAGGGCCTGCTCGAGCGGCTGCTGGTCCGGCTCGGCGTGGCCGACCACACCGCGCGGCTGCTGACGGCGACGCCGGTACTGCGCCGCTCCTGGCTGCTGTCGGTGCTGTTCCTGCTGGTCATGACGGTGCTGGCGGTACGGGTCGCGGACCGGCCCGCGCTGTTCCTCGCGCTCGCCCCGCTGCTCCCGCTCGCCGGGGTCGCCCTGTCCTACGGCCCGTCCCTGGACCCGACGTACGAGATGGCGGTCGTCGCCCCGGTGCACGGCTTCCGGCTGCTGATGATCCGCACGGTCGCGGTGCTCACCGCGGGCCTGGCGTTCAACGGGCTGGCGACGCTGGCGCTGCCGGGGTACGGGCTGCTCGCCCTGGCCTGGCTGCTGCCCGCGCTCGCCCTCACCGCGACGGGACTCGCGCTGACCGCCCGGCTGGGGCCGGTCGTCGCGCCCGCCCTGGTCGGCGGCGCGTGGGTGACGCTGCTGGTGGTGGCGAAGAGCCAGGTGCACGCCCACGACACGCTCGCCCCCTTCACGGCGGCCGGCCAGTCGGCCGCGGCGGCCGTGGCGGTCCTCGCCGCCCTCCTGCTCTATCAGGCCCGTGACCGCTTCGACGCGCGCCCGATGGGCGGCTTCGCGAACGGCGGGACCGCGTGACGCGGCCTGCCGTCCCCGCGGCCCCCGCCCCGGCCCCGCCCGCCCACCGGACTTCCAGGAGCTCCACATGACCACCGCCCCCACCGCCTCCACCGGGCCCACCGGCCCCGCCACCCTGACGGCCACCGACCTCGCGCTGCGATTCGGCGGGACCCGTGCCCTCGACGGAGTCTCGCTGCGGCTGACCCGCGGCGTCACCGGGCTGCTCGGCCCCAACGGCGCCGGGAAGACCACCCTGTTGCGGGTGCTGGCCACGGCCGTGCCGCCCGACGGGGGCGAGTTCACCGCCCTCGGGCACGACCCCGGCACCGCGTCCGGCCGCCTCGCCCTGCGCCGCACGCTCGGCTATCTGCCCCAGACCCCCGGCTTCCAGCCGGAGTTCACGGCCTTCGAGTTCGTCGACTACGTGGCCATCCTGAAGGAGCTGACCGACCGCGGCGCCCGGCACCGCGAGGTGCGGCGGGTGCTGGAGGCCGTCGACCTCTCGCAGGTGCGCGGTACGCGCATCAAGCGGCTGTCCGGTGGCATGCGGCAGCGCGTCGCCCTGGCCGCCGCGCTCGTCGACGACCCCGGCTTCCTGGTGCTGGACGAGCCGACCGTCGGCCTCGACCCCGAACAGCGCATGCGCTTCCGCGAGTTGATCGCCCAGGCGGGCGAGGGGCGCACGGTCCTGCTGTCCACCCACCAGACCGAGGACGTGGCGATGCTCTGCCACCGCGTCGTGGTGCTGGCCCAGGGCCGCGTCCGCTTCGAGGGCACCCCCGCCGAGCTGACCGCCCGCGCCGCCGGCCGGGTGTGGAGCAGCACGGAACGCGACCCGAACGCCCTGGCGGGCTGGCGCACCGGTACCGGCAGCTTCCGCAACATCGGAGACCCGCCGACCGGCGCCGAACTCCTCGAGCCCACCCTGGAGGACGGCTACCTGCTCGCCCTCGACGGCGAGAACACGGAGGTGGCGGCATGAGCACCACCACCCCGACGGCCACGGAACCGGTCCGCGCGGCGACCGAGCCGCCGCGCGAGGGCCGCCGCGCCGGAGCCGTCCTCGCCCTCGCCCGCTTCGAGGCCCGCGAACTGCTCCAGCAGATCCCGGTGCTGTTCTTCTTCGCCCTGTACGTCCTCCTCGTCGCCCTGCGGCTGATGAGCAAGGACGGCATGGACGACTTCCCCGTCCTCAACACGGTCGACCGCCGCACCCAGGCGGCGCCCCTGCTGTTCGCCCTCGCCCTGTTCATCTGCGCCAACGCGGCCGCGCTGCGCTCGCGCAAGCACGCCACGGTGCAGCAGTTGGCGGTGCTGGCCATGGAACCCTGGCGGCGCACCCTCGCCCATGTGCTGTCCGTGGTCCCCTACGCGGGGCTCACCGCGCTCGTCGTCGCGGCCGAGTACACCCGGGAGGCGCTGAAGCCCGGTGCCATCGGCCAGGGCTCCGCGGGGGAGCTGGCCGTCGGACCCCTGTGCGTCCTGCTGGCGGGCATCACGGGCGTGCTGCTGGCCCGGCTGCTGCCCTCCTCCTTCGTGCCCATACTGTTCGTCATCGCCGTGTATCTGCTCGGCGTCCTGGTCTCCGGGTTCGTCGACGACGAGCAGGACTGGGTGAGCCGGCTCGTCCCGGTCCAGTTGTTCTCCTCCAGCGGCGGCGATCCGGTCCCGAGCGATCTGCTGGGCCGCCCGGCCGGCTGGCACGCCCTGTATGTGGTGGGGCTGTGCGCCGTGCTGACCTGCGTGGCGCTGCTGGTCGCCGGCGGCCGCACCCGCGCCGTCAAGGCGGCGACCGCGCTCGCCCTCGCGGCCACGGCGGCCGGGGCGATCGGTCAGCTCCCGGGTGACACGGCGGCTCTGGACGCGGCGCGCAGGACGGCGTCCGAGTCCCCGCAGAGGGTCCAGTCGTGCTCGACGTACGACGGCTCGACGTACTGCTCGTTCCCCGAGTGGAGCGTGGTGCGCGACGACTGGGCCGAGGTCGTCGACCGCGTCAGGTCCGCGGCCGGCGGCGCGGCGGAGACGGACCTGACGATCCGTCAGCGCGTCGACACGTCCGGCGGAGTGGAGGCGGACGCCGCTCTGGAGCCCTCCGCCACGCCCGGCGAGGTGACGGTCGGCGGCCGCTGGGGCGGGAACCGCGTCCCCGAGTTCGCGGTCGGTGTCGCCGCGGTCCTGGTCGGAGGCTCCGAGGACGTGACGTCCGAGCCGATGTGCGACGCCCGCGCGGTGACCGTCATGTGGCTGGTCCTGGGCAACGACCCGACCCCGTCGGCCACCTTCCGGAACGTGCGGCTGGACGACAGCACCAGCGGTTCGGGCGTGGTCCTGGCGCCGACGAACGGACTGAGCCTCACGGGTCCGCAGACGACGGTGATCCGGGAACTGCTGGACCGGCCGCGGGCCGAGATCACGGCCCGGGTCAAGGCCCACTGGGCGGAACTGACGTCCGCGAGGACGACGACGGCCCAGGCCGCGAAGCTGCTGGGTGTCGAGGTGCCGAAGGAGGCGGAGCAGTGCGGGGAGTAGTGCGTGCGGGGGCCGCGCCGGACCTGCTGCGGTCCCTGGTGCCGCCGGTGTGGCGCGGCCTGCCCTGGCGGGCGCTGACCCTGGCCGGCGCGCTGGGCCTGCTGCTCGCCGGGACCACCCGGCTGCCGGACCACGCTCCGGACCCCGAACCGGGACGGCTGGTCCTGCGCCTCACCGCCCTTACCGGCGCACTGGGCCTGGCCTTCCTGCTGGACGACCCGGCCCGCGACACCACGGCGACGACACCGGTGGGCCGCCCGCGGCGAACCGTGCTGCGGCTGGCCGTGGTCGTTCCCCTGCTGGCCCTGTGGTGGGCGGCGGCCCTGCTGCTGATACCCGCCGCGAGCCGTCCGGCGCTCGGCCCGGCCACGCTCGAGGCCGCGGGGATGGCCGGTGCCGCCCTCACCCTCGCGACGATCGCCGTCCGCTTCACCTGGGCGGCGGAGGTGGGCAGGGGCGCGGCGCTCCGGCTGGGGACGGCGGCCGCGGTGGCGGTACTGCTCCCGAACCGGTGGGGCCTGCTGGGCACGCCCCAGGATGCCTACTGGGTGGCGACGCAGGTGAGATGGGCGGTGGTGCTGGGCGCGACGCTCACGCTGAGCGCGCTGTGGACACCGGAGCCGCTCCGCAAGCACTTCCGGAGACCCACCCCACCCCGGTCCACCCCACCCACCACCCTCCCCACCCACCGCCAGGCCTGACCCCGACCCGCCCAGACCCCGACCCGCCCCGACCCCGACCCGCCCCGACCCCGACCCGCCCCGACTCCGGCCCGGCCTGACTCCGGCCTGACCTCGACCCGGCCTGACCCCGACCCGCCCTGCCCAGCCTGACCCCGGTCTGCCTGGCTCGGCGGGCCGTTCGGGCGGGTCACGTCTCTGTTCGGTACATCAGGTCCGTCTCGTGGGTGAGGAAGCCGAGCCGTTCGTACACCGAGACGGCGGCCTTGTTGTCCGCGTCGACGTACAGCATCGCCGTCGGCAGGCCCTGGGCCGCCAGGTGGCGCAGGCCGATCGTGGTGAGGGACTTGCCGAGGCCGCCCCCCTGGGCGCCGGGGGCGACCCCGAGGACGTACACCTCGCCGAGCTGCTCCTCGGCGTGCACCTTCGTCCAGTGGAAGCCGACGAGCCGCTCGCCGCGGAAGGCGAGGAAGAAGCCGGCCGGGTCGAACCAGGGCTCGGACATACGGGCGTCGAGATCGCGCTGGGTGAGGGAGCCCTGCTCGGGATGGTGGGCGAAGGAGGCGGCGTTGACGGCGAGCCAGGCGGAGTCGTCCTTGCCGGGGACGAAGGCGCGGACGCTCACCCCGTCGGGCAGGACCGGGTCCGGCAGTTCGAGGTCGCTCAACGGCCGCCGCATCTGGCGCAGTTCACGGAACAGGGAGAGTCCCAGGACCTGGGCGAGGTGCCGGGCGGCGGAGTGACCGCCGTGGGCCCACACCCGAAGCCGCTTGCCGGAGGCGGCGAGCAGGGCGGAGCCGAGCGCGCGGCCGTGCCCGTGACCGCGGTGCGAGGGGTGGACGACCAGTTCGGCGGCGGGTGCCTCGACCGGATCGGTGTCCTCCAGCTGGGCGTAGCCGACGAGTTCGTCGCCGAGGGTGAGGACCAGGTGGGAGACGCCCTCGCGGGCGCCTCCGCGCAGCTGTAGGCGGCCCTGTTCGGACACCGCCTGCTGACCGTCCGTCCGGGCGGCCTCCGCGAGCAGTTCGAGGACGGCCTCGGTCTGTTCGGGGGTGAGCTCGGAGTGGGTCTCGATGGAGCGGGAGCCGGGGATCCGTGCGATGTCGTCGCTGGTCATGCGTCGAGGGTAAGGGGCGGGCCGGGCAAAGTGGCGGCACGGGGAAAGCCGGAAGGACGCGGTCCGCGAGGACGGTGGCGGGGGTAACCGGAGGGCAAAGGGAAACCAGGATGTAACCAAGAACCCCCTGTCGCGCTACGCGCGTTGACCCTAGGCTGCGCCGGACGGGGCCACTTCCCTCTGCGTTTCCCAGGGCCGGTCGGGCCCGGGCACGCAGACATCCAGGCAGACACCTCAGGGGGGCGCATGCCAGCCACTTTCCAGCCGCATCCGAACGGCAGACGTCGTACGTACCGTCTTCTCGCGGCCGCCGCGGGCCTCGCCACCGCCGGTGCCATGGCCGCCGCGCTCCCGGCGGACGCCCACGACGCCAAGCACTCCAAGCCGCTGCCGAGCCGCTACCAGGACGTGCAGCTGCTGTCCTTCAACGACCTGCACGGCAACCTCGAGCCCCCGTCCGGCTCCTCCGGCCGGGTCACCGAACTCCAGGCGGACGGCACGACGAAGACGATCGACGCGGGTGGTGTGGAGTACCTCGCCACGCATCTGCGCGAGGCCCGCAAGGGCAACCCGTACTCGGTCACCGCGGCCGGCGGCGACATGGTCGGCGCCTCCCCGCTGATCTCGGGTCTGTTCCACGACGAGCCCACCATCGAGGCGCTGAACAAGCTCGACCTGGATGTCACGTCGGTCGGCAACCACGAGTTCGACGAGGGAGCCAAGGAACTGGCCCGGCTCCAGAACGGCGGCTGCCACCCGACGGCCGGCTGTTACACGGACAAGAGGTTCCAGGGGGCCGACTTCCCCTACCTGGCGGCCAACGTCCTGTCGGAGAAGAGCGGCAAGCCGATCCTCGAGCCGTACTTCGTCTGGAAGAAGAAGGACGTCAAGATCGGCTTCATCGGCGTGACGCTGGAGGACACCCCCGGTGTGGTGTCCGCCGAGGGCGTCAAGGGCCTGAAGTTCAAGGACGAGGTCGAGACGATCAACAAGTACGCCAAGGTGCTCCAGAAGCAGGGCGTGAAGTCGATCGTGGCGCTCATCCACGAGGGCGGGCTGCCGGCCTCGGGCTCCTACAACTACGACTGTGACGCCGCGGGCGCGGGCGCCGGCATCTCCGGCCCGATCGTCGACATCGCGAAGAACGTCACTCCGGCGGTGGACGCGCTGGTGACGGGCCACACGCACGCCGCGTACGCGTGCACGATCCCGGACCCGGCGGGCAAGCCGCGCACGGTCACCTCGGCCGCGTCCTTCGGCCGTCTGTACACGGACACCACGCTGACGTACGACCGGTTCACCGGTGACATCGCGCGTACGGCGGTCAAGTCGGCGAACCACGTGGTCACCCGGACCGTCGCCAAGGCGCCCGACATGACCGAGCTCATCGCCAAGTGGAACACCCTGGCGGCCCCCGTCGGCAACCGCCCGATCGGCTACATCTCCGCGGACGTGCCGAGCACCGGCACCGAGTCCCCGATGGGCGACCTGATCGCGGACGCCCAGCTCTGGTACGGCAAGGGGCTCGACCCGGAGACGGACCTCGCGCTGATGAACCCGGGCGGCGTCCGGGCGGGCCTCACCTACGCGGCCAAGGGCACCGAGGGCGACGGCGTGGTGACCTACGCCGAGGGCTTCACCGTCCAGCCGTTCTCCAACACCGTGAACCTCCAGAACTTCACCGGCGCTCAGCTGATCCAGGTCCTCAAGGAGCAGGTGAGCGGGACGAACACGAGCGCGCCGAAGATCCTTCAGCCGTCCGCCAACCTGACGTACACGCTGGACCTGACGAAGAGCGGCGCCGACCGTGTCGTCACGGACTCCATCAGGCTGAACGGCGCGGCGATCGACCCGGCCGCCACCTACCGCGTCGCCACGAACAGCTTCCTCGCGGGCGGCGGCGACGGCTTCACCACGCTGGGCCTGGGCACCGGCGACGTCGTCGGCGCCGACGACCTGACCGCCCTGGAGCAGTACCTGCTCGCCAACTCCTCGGCCACCGGCCCGATCGCCCCGCCGGCGGCGAACCGGATCTCGATCGTGCAGTAACCCTTTCGGCAGGACATTCAAGAGGCGGCCGCGTCACCGACGCGGCCGCCTCTTCGTATTAAGACCTGTGTGAGTTCACGGTTGGTTCCCACCGCCGTCTGAAAACTCGTCTCAGTCGCAATTCATCGAGGTCTCAGCGGAATTGGCTTTTTCCTCTCCGATCGTCCCGTAGTGTTTTCCATGTCGAAAGCGAACGACGCGAAAGCGAAGTGAGCGAACACAACGGATGGAGAACGTCATGAGCTTCCACAAGATCACGCCCGTCAAGAAGGCCCGCAAGACCCCCGCTGCCCCGGCCGCGAAGCCCGTGGCCAAGAAGAAGGCCGCCAAGAAGGTGACTCAGCAGCGTCGCCCGGTCTCCCATAAGGGCTGAGTCGCGGTCGGAACTGTTGCAAACCCGCGACGAATAAGCCGCGCGTAAACCGAACATAATCAGCGCCTGATAATTGGAGAGGTAATTCCCATGAGCTTCCACAAGATCGCCCCCGTCACGAAGAACCGCAAGACCGCCGCCGCCCCGGCCGCGAAGCCCGTGGCCAAGAAGAAGGCCGCCAAGAAGGCCGCCCCGAAGCGCCGCCCGGTCTCGCACAAGGGCTGACGGCACGCCACGAGGCGGGGTCACCGGTGAGAGCCGGTGACCCCGCCTCGGCCATGTCGCACGTACACGCAGGGAGCCGAGGGAGTTGCTGACATGAGGGAAGCCCGCGAGGCCTTCCGCCGCTTCTGGCCGCTGACCCGCGGCGACCGCGGGAGGATGCTGGTGATCATGGCCTGTGTGGTGGTGTCCGCGCTCGCCGAGACGGCCTCCATCCTGCTGTTCGCCGAACTCACCGACAACGCCCTCGAGGCCGGTTCGCTCGACGCCTTCTGGGGTCCGGCCGGCGCCTGGCTGGGGGTCGCCGCGCTGGGCGCACTCGTCGGCTACCTCGGCAACTCACTCGCGACCTGGACGGCGGAACGCTTCGTCCTCCGGCTGCGCGCGGGCGTCTTCGGCCATGTCCAGGACCTGCCGCCCCACTTCTTCCAGCGGCACCGCCGCGGCGACCTGGTGGAACGCCTCACGGGAGACGTCGAGGCCATCGAGCAACTGGTCGTGTCGGGCGTGGTCGGCACGGTCTCCGCCGCCTTCTCGGCGGTCTTCTACGCGGCGGCGGCCCTGTGGCTGCGCTGGGACCTGGCCCTCGCGACCTTCGTCCTCGCCCCCCTCTTCCTCCTCGCCGCGCGCCGCTTCTCCGGCCGGATCAAGCAGGCGTCGCAGGACGAACGCGTCGCCGACGGCGCGATCACCTCGGTGGTGGAGGAGTCGCTGGGCAACGTCGTGCTGACCCAGGCGTACAACCGCCGCCGCGACGAGGAACGACGCCTCGAGAAGGAGGCCCGCGCGTGGATGCGGGCCAGTGTGCGCGGGGCGCGGCTGAGCGAGATGTACGAGCAGTTCGTCGAGGTGGTCGAGACCCTCTGCGTCCTGTCGGTGATCGGCCTGGGCGTCTGGGAGATCTCGGCCGGCCGGATGACCCTCGGCGCCCTGCTCGCCTTCGCCGCGTTCATCGGCTACCTCTACCCGCCGGTCCGCAGCCTCGGCGGGCTCGGCCTGACGGTCACCGCGGCCACGGCGGGCGCGGAACGCATCGCGGAACTCCTGGACGCGCAGCCGTCGGTGCTGGACCCGGACGTCCCCGTCCCCGCCTGGCCGGTCCGGGGCCGGGTCAGCCTGCACGGTGTCTCGTTCCGCTACCCCGACGCGGCCCGCGAGTCGCTGCGGGACGTCACCTTCACCGCGGACCCCGGCGAACTGGTCCTCGTCACGGGTGCGAGCGGGGCGGGCAAGTCCACGCTCTCCAAACTCCTCACCCGCTTCTACGACCCCGACGCGGGCGTCGTCCGCCTGGACGGGATCCCGCTCACGGAGGTCCCGCTGGAGTTCGTCCGCGAGATCACGGCCCTGGTGCCCCAGCAGACGCTCGTCCTCAACGGCACGATCCGGGAGAACATCGGGTGCGGCCGCCCGGGCGCCACGGACCGGGAGATCGAGGCGGCGGCCGCGTCGGCCGCGGCCCACGAGTTCATCGCCGCCCTACCCGACGGCTACGACACCCACATCGCCCCCGGCACCGCGGCCCTCTCCGGCGGCCAGCTCCAGCGGATCGCCATCGCCCGAGCGATGCTCCGCGCGGCCCCGGTCCTCGTCCTCGACGAACCCACCGCCGGCCTGGACTCGGTGGCCGCCCGGCAGATCGTCCAGCCCCTGCGCCGTCTGATGTCCGGCCGCACGACCATCATGATCACGCACGATCTGAGCCTCGCGCCCGACGCCGACCGCATCCTGGTCGTGGACGAGGGACGGCTGCTGGACGAGGGCACGCACGACGAGCTGATGACCCGCTGCGAGGCCTACACCAGGCTGGTCGAACCCTGGTCGGAGCCGGCGCGGAAGGCCGCGCGAGGCGAGCGGCTCACCGACGACACGCTGGTACTGCGCCTCTGAGGCAGTACCGGAACCGGGGGCGCGGGCGCGACACGGTGGTGCAGGCCGTCACCCCGCCCGCAGCATGTACCCCAGCCCCCGCGCCGTCTGGATCAGCCGGGGTTCGCCGTACTCCTCCAGCTTGCGCCGCAGGTACATGACGTACACGTCGAGCGTGTTGGACGTCGGTTCGAAGTCGAAGCCCCAGACGTCCCGGTGGAGCCGCGCGCGGCTGAGGACCTTCGCCGGATGGCGCAGGAAGTACTCCAGCAGGGCGTACTCGGTGGGGGTGAGGTCGAGCGGACGGGCCGCGCGGGTGACGGTGCGGGAGGACACGTCCATCGCGATGTCTTGGAAGGCCAGCCGGGCGGACGCCGCCCCGGCGGGCGGGGACGTCCGGCGGGTCCCCCGGCGCAGCAGGGCCCGCACCCGGGCCAGCAGCTCCTCGGCGGCGAACGGCTTCATCAGGTAGTCGTCGGCGCCGTTGTCGAGGGCGACGATACGGTCGCCCACCGCGTCCCGGCCGGTGATCATGAGGATCGGGACGGTGGAACCGGAGGCCCGGATCCGCCGGGTCGCGGCCAGTCCGTCCAGGCCGGGCATGGTGACGTCCATCAGGACGAGGTCGGGGGCGTTGCCGGGGGCCCCGGCAAGATCGAGCGCGAGGTCGAGGGCGAGCCGCCCGTCACCGGCGAGGACGGTCTCGTAGCCCTCGAAGCGGAGCAGCCGGCCGAGTCCCTCACGGACCTCCGCGTCGTCGTCGGCCAGCAGGATGCGGCCCGCCGTACGTGCCTGCCCCGCCGTTCCCCCGCCCGCAGCCGCCGTCTCCGCCGTCCCCTTCACCGTTCGTATCACCATTCCCTCACGGTGGAACGAGGGGCTGTGGCGGAGCTGGCAGGGGGATGTCAGGGGGCCGTGGGGGTCCAGTCGCCCAGCCAGTCCGCGACCTCCTGGTCGGCGGCCTGGGCATCGGTCAGCTGCGGGCGGTCGGCGCTCGCGGCGCCCGCGCCCGCGCCGGAGTTCCGGTACTCCGCGAACCGGTCGTCCTTCCAGGAGAAGCCGCTCATGTCGGTCCACGGCGTGGTCCTGACGGCGGCGCTCAGGACGGTGTTGCGGACGGTGGTCTGCGGGTCCAGGGCCGCGTCCCCGCCCGCGTGCCAGGGGCGCCCGAGGTGGAAACTGCGGTCGGCGACGTCACCGCCGACCGTGGAGTTGGCGATCAGGATGCCCTTGCGGCCCGCCGCGGTGCTCGGGGCCGTGACATAGCCGGCCGAGGTGCCGTTCCAGCGCTTCTTCAAGGTGATGACGGACCTGTCGATCACCGCGGTGGCCCGGCCGAAGATGAAGTCGGTGTTGCCGATGACATAGGAGTCGGTGACGTAGACGCGGCCCTGCTTGTCCTTGGCCGCGGTGTCCACCAGCAGGGTGTCCTGGTCGCCGCTGACGATGACGCCGTCCAGGAACACCTTGTCGGCGGAGGTGCGCAGGGCGACCGCCTGGTTCGCGATGTCCTGGTGGGCGGCCTCGTCGAAGTCGTTGGAGATCGTCAGGTTGCGGGCCTGGAAGTCGTCCGCGTCGACGGCGACGGTCGCGCTGCCGCCGGTGCCGTACGTGCCGGAGCCGTCGGGCTTCGGCGTCCCGGAGGCGTTGTCGTAGACGATCGTGGTGTCCTTGCGGCTGCCGCCGGTGCCCTGAACGGTGACGTGCGGCTTGCTGGCCGGGACCTTGACCAGCTCGCGGTACGTTCCCGGCTTCACGGCGATCACCACGCGCGCGGGGTTGTTCGCCGGTACGGCGTTCACGGCGGCCTGCACGGTCGTGTACTGCCCGCTGCCGTCCTTGGCGACGGTGAGCGTGGTGGTGGTGGCCGCTCTCGCCTGCGCCTGCGCGCCGAAGAGTCCGAGGTCCGTGCCGTAGGCGAGGGTGCCGGCGGCGATGAGGGCGAGGGGTACGCCGAACGCGAGGGCGGTGCCGCGCCTGCGGTGACGGGGCCTGCTGATGCCTGTGCTGCGGTGCGCGCTCATACGACGCTCCGTTCCGTGCGGGGCGGGGGGAAGGTGATGCGCTGCTGGGTCGCCGCCCGGATCGGAAAGGTTGCCGAACTCACGGAAATACGGGGGAGGGAGGAGGGGGAGCGGGAGGAAAGGGGGGAGCGGGAGGTGGGAGCCGCCCCGCCTGCTACGACGTGAGGGCGGGGTCCTCCGGCGGCGGGGTGGGAGCCCCCGGCAGCCGGACCGTCGCCACCGTGCCGCCGCCGTCCGCGCGGGCCAGCGAGACCTGGCCACCGGCCTGCTCCACCGTGCGGGCGACGATCGAGAGACCGAGGCCCGAGCCCGGGAGGGCCCGCGCGCTGGGGGAACGCCAGAAGCGGTCGAAGACGTGCGGGAGTTCCTCGGCGGGGATACCGGGGCCGTGGTCGCGGACGGTCAGCGTCCCGTGGCTCAGCCGGACGTCGATGATGCCGCCCTCGGGGCTGAACTTCACCGCGTTGTCCAGGATGTTGACCACCGCCCGCTCCAGCGCGGCCGGCTCCGCCCGGGTGTACCAGGGCTCCAGCGACGCGGTGATGGTCAGCTCCGGGCCACGCAGACGGGCCCGGCGCAGCGCCGACTCCACCGCGTCCTCCAGCGAGACGACCTGCACGCGTTCGCCGCGCTGGCCCTCGGAACGGGACAGTTCCTGGAGGTCGCCGATGAGCGAGGCCAGCTCGGTCATCTGCGCCTTCACCGAGGCGAGGAGCGCCTTGCGGTCCGCCGGGGGGATCGGCCGGCCCGTCTCCTCACTGCGGGTGAGGAGCTCGATGTTGGTGCGGAGCGAGGTGAGCGGCGTGCGCAGTTCGTGCCCGGCGTCCGCGATCAGCTGCTGCTGGAGCTCGTGGGAGCTGGCGAGGGAGGCGGTCATGGAGTTGAAGGAGCGGGAGAGGCGGGCCACCTCGTCGTCGCTGTCGTCCTCGACGGGGATCCGGATGCTCAGATCCTCGGTCCGGGCCACGTGTTCGACGGCCTCGGTGAGCTTGTCGACCGGCCGCAGCCCCGCACGGGCCACCGCGAGCCCGGCGGCACCGGCGCCGACGACTCCGATACCGGAGACGAGAAGGAGGATGAGGGCGAGGTCGTTGAGGGTGGACTCGGTGCTCTTCAGGGGAGCTGCGATGAGGAGTGCCACGTCGGGGAGGAGCTGGGGCGGACCGCCCCTTTGGCTGACGATCAGGGGCGTGGTGAGCACGCGTACCGCATTGCCGTCCGAGTCGGTGCCGTTGCGGATGATCCCCTCACCGCTGCTGGTCGCCTCCTTGATCACCTTCTTGTCGGCACCGGTGACCTTGACGGTGCCCGCCGAGGTCGCGGAGACACAGGCCGTCCCGTCCTGCTTGACCAGCTGGATGTACGTGTTCCGGGTCCAGAGGTCGCTGATGTCGGGCTCGTCGCCCTGATCGGTCTGAGCGGCCTGGGGGCAGGTGGCGAGCAGGTCCTGGACCTGGTCGTAGCGCTGTGGCTGCGACATCTTCCTGAGGTCGTCGTCCACCTGGTCGTACAGCTTGCCCTGCACGATGAACCAGCAGGTCACCGATACCGCCGCCACCGCGAAAGCCACAGCGGCAGCGACGAGCATGGACAGCCGGGCCCGGATGGGCAGGGTCCGGAACCGCCGTACGAGCTTGTTCACTCCGCCCCGCCCTGTCGCAACACGTATCCCACGCCCCGCACGGTGTGCACGAGGCGCGGCTCTCCGCCCGCCTCCGTCTTGCGGCGCAGGTACATCACGTACACGTCCAGCGAGTTGGACGACGGCTCGAAGTCGAAGCCCCAGACCGCCTTCAGGATCTGCTCACGGGTGAGCACCTGGCGCGGGTGTGCCATGAACATCTCCAGGAGGGTGAACTCCGTGCGGGTCAGTTCCACGGGACGTCCGCCGCGGGTGACCTCGCGGGTGGCGAGGTCCATGCGCAGGTCGGCGAAGGTGAGGGCCTCGTCCTCCTCCACCGTGCCCGCCCCGGCCGCCGCCGCGTAGGAGCTGCGCCGCAGCAGGGCGCGGACACGGGCGAACAGTTCGTCCAGTTCGAAGGGCTTGACCAGGTAGTCGTCCGCCCCGGCGTCCAGTCCCGTGACCCGGTCGCCGACCGTGTCACGGGCCGTGAGCATCAGGATGGGCGTGGTGTCGCCGGCCCCGCGGATGCGGCGCGCGGCGGTGAGACCGTCCATGCGCGGCATCTGGATGTCCAGCACCACCAGGTCGGGCCGGTAGGCCGTCGCCTTCTCCAGGGCGTCCGCGCCGTCGACGGCGACCTCCGTGTCGTAGCCCTCGAAGGCGAGGCTGCGCTGGAGCGCTTCGCGCACCGCCGGCTCGTCGTCGACGATCAGGATGCGCTGGGTGTCACGGTCGCCTTCGGCGGGGCTCATGGGCGTGGATTCCTCGGGTGCGGTGGGACGACGGGAGGCCGGACCTGCTGAACGTGCTGAGTGTCCTCAGCCTCGCACGGTTCCCGGTGTGCGCGTGAAGAGTGGGGTGGTGGGGAGATCAGCCGCGCAGGGCCGCGAGCCTTTTCAGCGGCACCTTGCGCTGGTGGGGGCGGGCCGCGCTGGTGCGCAGGCCCATCAGCTGGGGGGCCGCCACCTCCGGCGCGCGGGCCGGCGCGACCGGCGGGTGCAGCTCGTACGCCACGTCGAGGGCCAGGCCGAGGTCGGCCGCACCGAAACCGGTCACCGTGTGCGAAACCTGCTTGATCATGACGTACTCCCTGACTGGGTGGTGGGGTGTCAGCTGTCGGAGCCGCCGGCCCGCAGCGTGGCGAGGTCGGCCTTGACGGTGTTGATCGGGATGGCGAAGCCGAGACCGACGCTGCCGGCGTCGGCGGACGAGGAGGAGTCCGTCGCGGCGGAGTACATCGCGGAGTTGATGCCGATGATGTTGCCGCTGGCGTCGATGAGCGCGCCGCCGGAGTTGCCGGGGTTCAGGGAGGCGTCCGTCTGGAGTGCCTTGTACGTCGTCGTGGACGTGCCCGTGTCGCCGTTGAACTGCTGGCCGCCGAACTGGAACGGCCAGTTGCCGTCGCCGCCCTGGCCGCCCTGACCGCCCTGGCTCTGGCTCTCGTCGGTCGAGACGGTCACGTCCCGGCTCAGCGCGGAGACGATGCCGCTGGTGACGGTGCCGGTCAGGCCCTCGGGCGAGCCGATCGCCACCACCGTGTCGCCGACCTTGACGCCGTCGGAGTTGCCGAGGGTCGCCGCCTTCAGGCCGGACGCGTTCTCCAGCTTGATGAGGGCGAGGTCCTTCTTGCTGTCCGTGCCGACGACCTCGGCGGTGTACGACTTCCCGTCGCTCGTCGACACCTTGATCGAGGTGGCGCCGGAGATGACGTGGTTGTTGGTGATGATCTCGCCGCCGCTGGTGATGATCACACCGGAGCCGGTGGACGTTCCGTTGCTGAGCGTGGCGCTGACCTCGACGACGCTCGGGCTGACCGTGGCGGCGATGGTGGCCACGTCACCCGTCTTGCTGGAGGGCACCACGCTGGTGGTGGTGGACGAGGAGACCACCTCGTCCTTGCCGGTCAGCTCCTGGATGCCGTAGGCCGTGCCGCCGCCTATGGCCGCCGCCACGATCGCCACGGCGGCGAGCAGGGCGAACGGGCCGCGGGCGCGCTTCTTCCCGGCGGGCGCGGGCTCGGCGGCCAGGGGGGTGGGAAGAGCGGTTCCGCCGCCGTTGCCGCCGTGGCCGCCGTTGTCGGAGCCGCCGGCCGCCTGCGTCTGCCACACCGCGGTGGGCTCGACGGCCGGCTGCTGCCGGTAGGCGGCCTGCGGCGCGGGCTGCTGTACCGACTGCTGCCGCGCGACCGGCTCGTACGCCGGCGGGGGCGGCCACTCCGGGTTCACCGGGGAGGGGGCGACGGGGGAGGAGGCGTGCTGCTGGGCGCCCTCGTACGGGGCCTGGTACGGGTTCTCGAAGTTCTCGTACTCGCCGCTGCGGCGGATGCTCTCGGTCATGGAAGAAGCTTCCCGCCCGACCATGAGAGCTCCCTGAGTGCTCCCTGAGAAGCCCGCCAGAACCTCGTATGCCCGATATAAAGAGCGTTCCGGCAGAAGGGCCGGACCTCTCAGACGGGTCTCAGACAGGCCTCGGAAGCGGTGCGGACGCCGTGTCCGCGACGCGTCCGGGGCCCGTGGGCGGCGGCTCGTCGCAGCCGCAGGACCGGCGGACCACCAGCTGCGACGGGAACACCTTCAGCCGCTCGCGCCGCGACCCCGCGACCCGCAGACCGTCGTCCAGGACGAGATCGACCGCCGCCCGGGCCATCGCCGAGCGGTCCGAGGCGATCGTTGTCATGGGCGGGTCGACCAGGGCCGCTTCCTTGATGTCGTCGAAGCCGATGACCGCCAGCTCGCCGGGCACGTCGATGCGCAGCTCGCGCGCCGCGCGCAGCAGGCCGATCGCCTGGTCGTCGGTGGAGCAGAAGACGGCCGGCGGCCGGTCCGGGCCCGCCAGCAGCTCCAGGGAGACGCGGTAGGCGTCGTAGCGGTTGTACGGCGCCTCGAAGAGCCGGCCCTCCGTGCTGACACCGGCCTCGTCCATCGCGCGCCGCCAGCCCTCGACGTGGTCGGAGACCGGGTCGCCGACGGAGGGGGTCTCCGCGGTGCCGCCGACACAGGCCACGTATTCGTAGCCGTGCTCCAGCAGGTGGCGTACGGCGAGCTGGGCGCCGCCCAGGTCGTCGGTGACGACGGCGACGTCGTCGATCGCCTCGGGGCGTTCGTGCAGCAGCACCACCCGGGCGTCCCAGGCGTCGATCTCCGCGGCCGCCAGGTCGTTCAGCGCGTGGCTGACCAGGATGAGGCCCGAGACGCGCATCCCGAGGAACGCCCGCAGATAGTGGACCTCGCGCTCGGCGACGTAGTCGGTGTTCCCGACCAGCACCATCTTTCCGCGCTCGGAGGCGGCCTGCTCGACCGCGTGCGCCATCTCGCCGAAGAACGGCTGACGGGCGTCCGGGATGATCAGGCCTATCAGGTCGGTGCGCCGGGACGCCATCGCCTGGGCGACCCGGTCGGGCCGGTACCCCAGCTCCTTGATGGCGGCGAGGACACGCTCGCGCGTGGCCGGGGCGACCGGCCGGGGTCCGTTGTTGATGACATAGCTGACGACGGCGGTAGAAGTACCCGCCAGTCGCGCCACATCATCCCGAGTCACCTTGGCCACGCGCGGAGTCTACGCGGATGGACCCGCTCTGGGCAGGGCGTACAGGAGCTTCCCTGTGCGCGAGCAACGCCCTTCCCGAGCGGGCGCCGGGCTTACCGGCGGGTACTACGCTTCCGCCGTGACCTCGGCGGCGTCCAAGGCGTCCACCTTGTCCGCATCGTCCGTGTTCGACCGCTCCGACCGGTCCGTCTTGGCCTTCGCGTCGTCACTTCCGCGCTCCCCCTTCTCAGGGGTAACGAATCGATAACCGACGTTCCGGACGGTTCCGATCAGCGACTCGTGCTCGGGGCCGAGCTTGGCGCGCAGGCGCCGTACGTGGACGTCGACGGTACGGGTGCCGCCGAAGTAGTCGTAGCCCCAGACCTCCTGGAGCAGCTGTGCGCGAGTGAACACCCGGCCCGGGTGCTGGGCCAGGTACTTCAGGAGCTCGAACTCCTTGAAGGTGAGGTCCAGGACCCGCCCCTTCAGCTTCGCGCTGTACGTCGCCTCGTCGACCGACAGATCGCCGTTGCGGATCTCCATCGGGGAGTCGTCGTTGACGATCTGCTGGCGGCCCATGGCCAGTCGCAGCCGGGCCTCGACCTCGGCCGGCCCCGCGGTGTCCAGCAGTACGTCGTCGATGCCCCAGTCGGCGGTGACGGCGGCGAGGCCGCCCTCGGTCACGACCAGGACGAGCGGGCAGCCGGGTCCGGTGGAGCGCAGCAGCTGGCAGAGGCTGCGGACCTGGGGGAGATCACGGCGGCCGTCGATCAGGATGACGTCGGCGCCGGGGGTGTCGACGAGGGCGGGGCCCTCGGCCGGTGCCACCCGCACGTTGTGCAGCAGCAGTCCGAGAGCCGGCAGCACCTCCGTCGACGGCTGGAGAGCGTTGGTCAGGAGCAGCAGAGAACTCATACGTCCGGTTCCTCCTCGGTCCCTGCGAGGACATTGCGGCACTGCGGATTTTGCGGCACTGCTCTGCGATCCCGAAGGGCCGTACACCCGCGGTCACCTGGCGTTTTCCGCCCGGTTCCCTTTTCGTATACAACGCTTCCGAAAGCACAAAAGGACCCGGGGGCTACGCTGCCCGAGTCCTCTGTCCAGCAGAATAGCCCACATGAGCAGCGGTCCGGCAGGTCATGTGGCACGTTCCACCGTTCGTCCGAATGACGAGACGGGCACACACGCTCCTTTGCGGACGTTTCTGACCACCGCCGACGGGATCGCCGTCGATTCCGTATACGAACCGGGTGCGGCCGTATACGACGCCTCCGCGCCATCCACCCGTCATCCGGTGTTCGTCCTCGCCCACGGTTTCACCGGGGACGTGGACCGCCCGCACGTGCGGCGCGTGGCGTCCGCCCTCGCCCGGCACGGCGCCGTCGTCACCTTCTCCTTCCGGGGCCACGGCCGCTCCGGCGGACACTCGACGGTCGGCGACCGCGAGGTCCTCGACCTGGCCGCCGTGGTGGAGTGGGCCCGCTCGCTCGGGCACGCGCGCGTGGTGACCGTCGGCTTCTCGATGGGCGGCTCGGTGGTCCTGCGGCACGCGGCGCTGTACGAGGGGACGGTGGACGCCGTCGTCTCCGTGAGCGCCCCCGCCCGCTGGTACTACCGCGGTACCGCCCCGATGCGCCGGCTGCACTGGATGGTCACCCGTCCCGAGGGCCGGCTGGTCGGCCGCTACGGTTTCCGCACCCGTATCCACCGCCGGGAGTGGAACCCGGTCCCGCTCTCCCCGGTCGAGGCGGTGCCGAAGATCGCGCCCGTCCCGCTGCTGATCGTGCACGGCGACCGGGACGGCTACTTCCCCCTCGACCACCCCCGGATGCTGGCCGAGGCCGCCGCCGGGCACGCCGAACTCTGGGTCGAGCACGGCATGGGCCACGCCGAGCACGCGGCCGAGGACGGTCTGCTGGCCCGTATCGGGGACTGGGCGGTCGCGCGGGCGGGCTAGCCTGACCGTGTACACAGCCGATCGACAGAGGAACCTGATGCCCAAGGTCACGGTGCGCTACTGGGCGGCCGCCAAGGCCGCGGCCGGGGTCGCCGAGGAGCCGCACGACGCGGCCACGCTCGCCGAGGCACTCGACGCCGCACGTGCGCGACACCCCGGTGAACTCGTGCGTGTCCTGCAACGATGCTCGTTCCTCGTCGACGGTGACCCCGTGGGCACCCGCGGACATGAGACGGTACGGCTGGCCGACGGCGGCACGGTCGAGGTGCTCCCGCCGTTCGCAGGAGGGTGAGATGACGGACCAGCCGTACGACCAGCAGGGCTACGAGGGGTACGACCCCTACGCCCCGCAGCAACCCCACCAGCCCCAGCAGGCACATCAGCCCCAGCAGGCCGTGCAGCAGGCGTGGCCGGGGCAGCAGCAGGGGTACGAGGACCCGCAGGCCCACCTCCAGCACACGCAGCAGTGGCAGGGCGAGACCTGGGAGACGAGCGTCCAGGCGCCGGTCACCGCGGCCGACCCGGCCCAGACCGCTTACCTGCCCCCGCAGACGGGCGAGGCGCCGGTGCACGGCAACCCGCGGCACGCGTACGACGCCCGCGGCCAGGGCGACTCGTCCGCGTACGGCGGCACTCCCGCGTACGGCGGCACTCCCGCGTACGACGGCGCCCCCGGCGGGTACGACACCCGCGGCGGGTACGACGCCCGCGGCCAGGGCGACTCCGCCTCGTACGGGGACTCGTCCGGGTACGGGAACACCTCGTCCTACGGCAGCACCTCCTACGGCAGCACGTCCTACGGCGACGGCCCGTCGGCGAGCGCACCCCTGCCCCCGGAGAACCACGCCCAGCCGCAGCAGCAAGCGCAGGCCCAGCCGCAGCATCAGGCGCAACAGCAAGCGCAGCCGCACCATCAGGGGCAGGCCCAGCACCACTCCCACTCCCAGGCGCAGGCGCAGGCCCAGGCCCAGGCACAGGCGGGGGACTGGCAGGCGCCGGTGCCCGCCGCCCCCTTCGCTCCCGCCCCCGTTCCGGAACCCGCGACCGGAGGCACCGGCATGACCTACGGCCCCGCGACCCTGGCGGGCAACGCCCGCGTGACCGACGCCCAGCGGGCCCGCCTCGAGGGGCGTTCGCCGATCATCGAGCCGGGGATGCAGCCCGCGGCGCTCACCGCGCTCCTCGGGCTGCTCCTGTCCGGTGCGGCGGCCATCGGCTCGTACGCCCTCCTCGTCCCGCTCGTCGCGCTCCAGGCCGTCACGGCGGCGGGCTGGTTCCGGCTGAACGGCATGTGGCCGGCCCGCCAGGGCATCGCGCTCGCCTTCCTGGGCGCGCTGGTGTCGGACGCGGCACTGCTCGCGGCCGGCCGGGAGAACGCGCCCGCCGCGATCCTCGGCACCCTCGGCGTGTGGGTCCTGCTCTGCCTGGTGCTCCAGCTGCGCTCGCACGCCGACCCCGACGAACGTATGTACGGACTGATGGCGACCGTCGCCTCCTCCGCGCTGGCCGTCCTGGCCACCGGGCACCTCGGCGCCGAGCCGGACGCGGTGACGGTCGGCGCGGCCGCGGTGGCGGTGGCCGTCCTGGCCCGCGCGCTGCCGCTGCCCACCCCGGCCTCCGTCGTGGTGTCCCTGCTCGCCGCGGCGGGCGCGGGCATCGCGGTCGGCGGGATGACCGGCATGGGCGCCAAGGGCGCGCTGCTCGGCGCGGGCGCGGCGGTCTGCGCGCTCATCGGCCACCGGGTCGCGAGCTACGACTACCCCTCCCGCTTCGTCCACTTCACGGCGGGCGTGGCACTGCCGCTGGCCGCGGCCGCGCCCGCGGTCTACGTGCTCGGCCGGGCGCTGGCCTAGGAGCAGGAGCCGAAGAGCGCCGTAAAGCGGTGTAAGGGGCAAAGAGCGGTGATGGTCTGTCACAGGTGATCGACAAATCGCCGGTGCCCCTTCCGCGCGGGGTTACCTTGAACCGTTGTCAATGAACCGTTCAGGCCATCCGGGTGGGGGAACTACCGCATGCGTGCGCTTCGAATACTGCTGGTCGTCGTCGTGGTCCTGGGCGGTCTGTTCGTGCTCGCGGACCGCCTCGCCGTGAACTTCGCGGAGGGCGAGGTCGCCGACAAGGTGAAGGCCAACGAGGGCCTCGCCACCAGCCCGGACGTGTCCATCAAGGGTTTCCCGTTCCTCACCCAGGTCGTGGGCGGCTCGCTGGACGACGTCGAGGTCGGCATCAAGGACTACGAGGCGGCCACCGGCACCAGCGGTCAAACGATCCGTATCGACGACCTCCAGGCGGACATGAAGGGCGTCGAGTTCTCCGGCGACTACAGCTCCGCCACCGCCTCCAGCGCCACCGGCACCGCGTCCATCACCTACGCCGAACTGCTGAAGACGGCGAAGTCCGAGCCGACGCGGGTGGTGCAGGGGGTCACCGCCAGCGTGATCGGTCTCTCCGACGGCGGCAACGGAAAGATCAAGGTCGCCGTCGAGGCCACGGTGCTCGGCACCAAGCTGCCGCAGCCCGTGTACGTCCTCAGCACCGTCACCGTCGAGGGCGACACCGTCCGGGTGCACGCCGACTCGCTGCCCAGCTTCGGCGGGATCCAGGCCGCCGAGACCGAGGTGCGCTCGATCACCGACTTCGAGCAGAAGATCGACGACCTGCCCGGCGGGATCCAGCTCGACAAGGTCCAGGCGGGGGCGGACGGCGTGGACATCTCGGTGAAGGGTTCGAACGTCAGGCTGGCCGGGTAGGGCTGACCTCTGATGGACGGCGAGTGTCCGACAGGCGAGACGCTGCCGTCCGCACCGTAGAGGTGGCGGCGGACACAAACGCCCGGAAGCCGTGCGACGGCGGCCCGGGCGTTCGTCATGTCCCACTATCCGGACGATCGCGTCTCATCATTCGGCACGCTGGTGACATGCCCACCTGTCCGTCCCTACGATCGTCGGCATGATGCAGCGACAGGCGGATCTCACGAAGCGGCGGGCAGTAGACCTGTGCCGCGTCGCCGCCATGCTCTGTCGCACTTTCTGAGCGGAAGCGCCGCCGGCCTTCCGCGCCTCCCGGCGCCCTCGATCCGAGGGCATCCGTGCGCCGGCCGCCGGCGAGTCCCGGCCGCGCACCCCTCTTTCTTGCACACCCCCGCCGCAACTGCCCCGGAGGAGAACGAGCATGAGCCGCAGTGACGTCCTGGTCGACGCCGACTGGGTCGAGGCCAACCTCGACAACGCCGACATCGCCATCGTCGAGGTCGACGAGGACACGTCCGCGTACGAGAAGAACCACATCCGGAACGCCATCCGGATCGACTGGACCAAGGACCTCCAGGACCCGGTCCGCCGTGACTTCGTCGACCAGGAGGGCTTCGAGAAGCTCCTGTCGGCCAAGGGCATCGCCAACGACACGCTGGTGATCCTCTACGGCGGCAACAACAACTGGTTCGCGTCCTACGCCTACTGGTACTTCAAGCTCTACGGCCACGACAACGTCAAGCTTCTCGACGGTGGCCGCAAGAAGTGGGAGCTGGACGCCCGCGAGCTGGTCGAAGAGGTGCCCGAGCGCCCCGAGACCTCCTACCAGGCCAAGCCGCAGGACAAGTCCATCCGCGCCTTCCGAGACGACGTCGTGGCGGCCATCGGCTCGCAGAACCTCGTCGACGTCCGCTCGCCCGACGAGTTCAGCGGCAAGCTGCTGGCGCCGGCCCACCTGCCGCAGGAGCAGTCGCAGCGTCCGGGCCACGTCCCGTCCGCCCGCAACATCCCGTGGTCGAAGAACGCCAACGACGACGGCACCTTCAAGTCGGACGACGAGCTCAAGGAGCTCTACGCCGACGAGCAGGTCGACCTGGCCAAGGACACCATCGCGTACTGCCGCATCGGCGAGCGCTCGGCCCTGACCTGGTTCGTGCTGCACGAGCTGCTGGGCGTGGAGAACGTCAAGAACTACGACGGCTCCTGGACCGAGTACGGCTCTCTCGTCGGCGTCCCGATCGAGCTCGGCGCCAACAAGTAATCCGCCCTAGACCGACCTGAACGACCTCTGGAGAAGCACATGTGTGGAGCGAAGGCCGGCGGCCCGGACGCCTCGACGATCAAGCCCGGTGAGACCACGATCCAGGGTCAGGTGACCCGGGACGGCGAGCCGGTGACGGGTTACGTCCGTCTGCTGGACTCGACCGGCGAGTTCACCGCGGAGGTCCCGACCTCCGCCACCGGACAGTTCCGCTTCTACGCGGCCGAGGGCACCTGGACCGTTCGCGCCCTCGTCCCCGGCGGCACCGCCGACCGCACGGTCGTCGCCCAGCAGGGCGGTCTCGCGGAGGTCGCGATCGCGGTCTGAGCCCCGGCTCCGACACCGACGGCGCAAGGGCCGTGCCCCAGGGTCGAACACCCCGGGGCACGGCCCTTCCGCCGTACCCGGCCCCGCCCGATCGGCCCGCCCCGATCGGCCCGGCCGGTCTTATCCTTGAGGCATGTACGCCCGCCGGAGGCACGTCTACTTCGCCATGATGGGCAGCTGCGTCGTGCTGTTCGTCCTGGCCTGGGGAGTCGTGCGTATCTGGTCGATGCCCGTGGCCGTCGGTATGTGTGTCGTGGCCATGGTCATCCCGCCGCTCGCCGCGATGGTCGCCAATCGGCGCGGCCCCGAGGACCGCTGGTGGGACGACCCCTCCGGCGACCCGAAGTCCGACGAGTGGTGGGACGAGCTGGACGGCAAGAGACGCCGCCCCCAGGACCGGCCCTAGGGTCCCTCCCGGTGGGCGAGCGCCCGGTCCGCAGCGCCTGGTCCGCAGCGTCCGGTGCCTGGCGCCTTGTGCCCGGCGCCTTGTGCCTTGGGCCCGGTGCCTAGTAGACGAGCGCCTGGACGCCGTCGGTGAGCGCCTCCTGCACGAACACCTGTGCTCCCGCGATCCGTACGCCCTCGATCACGTCCTTCTCCGTGATGTCCCGGCGGGCCGCGCACTGGGTGCACAGGGTGAGGCGGCCGCCGGCCAGGATCGATTCGAGCAGGCCGGGCAGGGGAGCCGCGTGCGGCAGCTCGAACTCGGCGGCCCGGCCCGGCAGCGCGAACCAGGCGGACTCCCCGGTCAGCCACAGCGACACCTCGACCCCGCTGGCCACGGCGACGGCCGCGACCGTGAACGCCTGAGAGCACCGCTCGGGCGCATCGGCCCCTGCTGTCACCTTGATCACGAGCTTCTTCGCCATGGCTGAATCGTAATCAACTCGGCTACAACTCCCGGAGTTGACCATGGGTCTCCTGTGGAGCGCGATACGGAATACGCGCTTCACGCTTCTGAGGGGGATGTTGTGGAAGGTCCTGAAAGGGCCGAAGAGGTAGTGGGTGACATCGGGGTCGTCGAGACGGATCACGAGGCATCCGCCGGGGCGAACGCCCAGGCGGACGGGACGGCGGGGCACGCCGAGGCGGTGACCGGCGCGGTCGCGGTCGCGACGGTCGCGGCGGTCGCCGACGTCGACGCGGAAGCGTCCGTCGAGCGCCCCCGTCGCCGCCGCGGACGCACGACGCTGATGATCGCCGGAGCCGCGGTGCTCGGCGTCGTCGCCGGTGCCTGCGCCGGGTTCCTCGTCCAGGCCGACCGCGAACCGACGGCGCTGCCGCCGCTCTCCCAGCCGGTGCTCGAACAGGCCGAGGGCGAGGTCGAGCCGCTGTCGGCGGCGCAGGACCGGCGGGTCAAGACGGACGGTGATCTGCGCAAGCTGCTGATCACCCGCCCCAAGGGCGCGAAGGACAGCCCGCTCGGGCTGGAAGGCGACGGCTGGACCGATCTGTCCACCTACGCGGACCAGTACAGCAAGCCGGCCACCACGTTCAACAACCTCGTCGACGACGAGTTCCGCCGCGCGGCCCAGACCGCCTGGCGGGTGGGGACGTACAACGTCCACGTCGGGCTCGTGCAGTTCCACCAGGAGAGCAAGGCGGCCGCGTCGGAGTGGGCCGACAACGGCCACTACTGGGCCGAGGACGAGGACGACACCCGGAGCTGGCCCGTCCCCGGCACCGGGAACGGCAACGGGACGGCGTACGTGCACGACACCCCCGAACGGAAGCCGGGCTATCTCCCGGCGTACACGGCCGAGGCGCACGCCTGGCGGGGCGACATCTACGTCGAGATCTACGTCAGTGACACCAAGCCGATCTCCAAGGCGAAGATCATGGACCTGGCCCAGCGGCAGGTGGGAAAGCTGTGAGCGAGAACCCCGAGACCCCCGACACCCCTGAGACCCGTAAGACCCCCACGACCCCCGAGGCCCCCGGGACCCCGACGACCCCCGAGGCCTCCGAGGTCGTCGGGACTTCCGAGGTCGTCGAGGGCGGCGATGCGGTCGCGGGCGGCGGTGCCGAGCCCGCCGTCACGAAGCCCGCCCGCAGGACCCCGCGCCCCGGCCGCGTCGCCGCCGTGGCGGGAGCCGCGCTGCTGGCCTGCGCGCTCGTCGGCGGAGTCGGCTACACCGTCGTCACCGTGCAGGACGCCGACCGCGACCCCGGGAAGCCGACCTGGAGGTTCCCGTCGCCCGCGCAGGACGACGAGAAGCCCGGACGGGACGACGCCAAGGGGTCGCAGCTGAGCGACCTGCTGGTGCCCTACGGCACCGACGGCTTCGACCGCGGTCCCGACCTCGGCGAGTTCGGCGCGGACGCCGAGTTCAGCGGGGCGCAGGCCACCGCCCTGCGCAAGGAGTCGATCAAGGACCTGCCCAGCAAGTCCCGCAGACAGCTGGAGAAGCTGATCGACAAGGAGCGCATCAAGGGCGTGGCGATGCGCAGCTACGTCGTCGACCGGTCGGACTACAACACCACCGACGTGATCGCGTTCGACGTCAACCTGTCGCGGATGGAGAACCGCACCGCCGTGCGGGAGTCGGCCACCTCCTTCAACGGCTTCCTCGCCGCCACGGACGTCTTCCGCAAGGGCCCGAAGATCGCGGGCAACAAGGACGCCCGGTGCTTCCTGACGCCCAAGGGCAAGGACGAGGAGCTGGGCTTCGCGCTCTGCACCGCCTACGTGGGAGACGTGCTGGTCAGCGTCACCGCGGACGCGCCCGGTGTGCTCGACGCGAAGTTCGTCGCCAAGTTCTTCACCGCACAACTCGACCGCATCGACGACCCGGGACAGGCCGTATGACCGAGCAGCAGCAGACGCCGGCCACCGCCGGACGGCCCGTCGGCCCGGCCGACACGGCCCCTCCGGAGGCGGCCGAACCCCTCCCCACCGCGCAGACGCCCACGCCCGCCACCTCGCAGGAGACGCCCGCCACCTCGCAGGAGACGCCCGCCACCTCGCAGGAGATGCCCGGCACCCCGCAGGAGCCCGCCGCCCCGAAGGACCGACGGGTCCTGCGGGCCGTGCTGCGCTGGACCGCCGTCGTCACGGTGTTCGCCGCGCTCGGGGCCGGGACGGCGTACGGGATCACGAGCATGGAGCGCACGGACGTGCCCGGGCTCGCCACCGGGTCGGACGGCCGCTGGGCGTACCCGGAGATCACCAGGCCGCCGCTGCCCTCCGGCAGCCCGGCGCCGTTCGAGACCAAGAACTGGGCGCAGTCCCACTACGCGGACCTGCGCGCGCTGCTGCTGCCCGCGCCCGAGGGGGCGACGGACGACAAGACGCTGCACGGCACCGACGGCTGGCTGCCGACGAAGGACTTCCTGGCGGTGCTCGAGGCCAAGGAGGACCGGGACGAGGTCGGCCAGCTGCTCACCGACAACGGGCTGCGGCACATCGCGGCCCGCGGCTGGACCACCCCGGACGGCACCCGTACCCGTATCTACCTGCTCCAGTTCGACACGGGCACGGTGGCCGACGACGTCTACGGCGAGTTCACCACCTACGGCGCGCCCCTGCACGCCGTGCGCGGCGCCACCGAGGCGGAGTTCGACGAGGAGTACCCCACCGCCGCCGACTTCGACTCCATGAGCGTCATGCGGTACTCCTACGACGAGGTGAAGCCGTACGGCGCCGAGCACCTGCGGCAGGCCTACCTCCGCGCGGGCGACGTCATCGGCGTGGTGCTCCAGTCCCGCAAGGGCACCGCAGCGGCCGTCCCCTTCCAGCAGACCGTCACGCTCCAGAGCCAGCTGCTGGGCTGACGCCCGTGAGGGAGTACCTCACCGGGAGGGCCGGTCCCCGGCCGCGTAAGCTGGGGGCCGGCCCTGCCGTACCTATCCCGAAGCACGCTCATCCGAGGAGCACCCTGTGGAGATCTTCTTCGAAGCCCTGCTGGTCCTGGTCTGCGTCGGCACCCTCGCCTTCGCCGGTCTGACCGTGAAGAAGCTGTACCAGGGCCAGCGCTGACCACCACGTCCAGGAACTGTCACTCATGATCGAGATTCCGTCCGACCTCCACAAGGACCTCGTCCCCCTCGCTTTCCTGCTGGGCAGCTGGGCGGGCGCGGGCGTGCACGACTTCCCCGGTTCCGAGAAGTGCAACTTCGGGCAGGAGGTCACCTTCGGCCACGACGGCCGGGACTTCCTGGAGTACCACTCCCACACCTGGGTCCTGGACGGCGAGGGCAACAAGGTGCGGCCCCTCGAGTCGGAGTCCGGCTTCTGGCGGGTCGACGCCGACCGCAAGGTCGAGGTGACCATGGTCCGCGACGACGGGGTGGTCGAGATCTGGTACGGCGAGCTCGCCGACAAGAAGCCGCAGATCGACCTCGTCACCGACGCGGTGGCCCGCACCGCCGCCTCCGGCCCCTACACGGGCGGCAAGCGTCTGTACGGCTACGTCAAGAGCGACCTCATGTGGGTCGGCGAGAAGCAGACCCCCGAGGTCGAGCTGCGCCCCTACATGTCGGCGCACCTGAAGAAGGTCGTCACCCCGGAGGACGTCGAGCGCTGGGCCAAGGCCCTCCCCGACGACATGCCGGACGACGGGATCGCCTTCTTCAAGTAGTTCTAGACTCTTCGGTGTGGTGAGCACTGAAAGCACTGACTGGAAGAGCGACCTGCGGCAGCGCGGTTACCGGCTGACGCCGCAGCGCCAGCTTGTCCTCGAAGCCGTGGACACCCTGGAGCACGCGACCCCCGACGACATCCTCGTGGAAGTGAGGAAGACGGCGTCGGGGGTCAACATTTCCACCGTGTACCGGACCCTGGAGCTCCTGGAGGAGCTGGAGCTGGTCAGCCACGCGCACCTGGGACACGGGGCGCCGACGTACCACCTGGCGGACCGGCACCACCACATCCACCTCGTCTGCCGAGACTGCGGCAACGTCATCGAGGCGGACGTCCAGGTGGCCGCGGAGTTCCGGGACAAGCTGCGGGAGACCTTCGGCTTCGACACGGACATGAAGCACTTCGCCATCTTCGGGCGGTGCAAGGACTGCACGCTCAAGGGTTCAATTACCAAGTCGTAGGCTTGGGTCCATGAAGAGCCCTCTGCTGTCCCTGCCCGGCGCCGTCCCCGCCGAGGGTGTGGACGAAGGCGTCGCCGGTCACTACGGCGACCTGTTCCGCGAGCAGCGTGCCCTCGCCGACGGCACCGGTTTCGTCGATCTCTCGCACCGCGGGGTCGTCACCGTCTCCGGCGAGGACCGGCTGAGCTGGCTGCACCTTCTCCTCACCCAGCACGTCACCGACCTCCGCGTCGGCGAGGCCACCGAAGCGCTGATCCTCTCCGCGAACGGCCACATCGAACACGCGCTCTACCTGGTGGACGACGGCGTGACCGTCTGGGCCCATGTCGAACCCGGCACCCAGGAGGCGCTGGTCGCGTACCTGGAGTCGATGAAGTTCTTCTACCGGGCCGAGGTCGCCGACCGCACCGCCGACATCGCTGTCGTCCACCTTCCCGCGGGCTCCATCGCCCCCGTCCCGCCGGGCGTCGTCGTCCGGGAGACCGCGTACGGCCGCGATCTCTTCCTGCCGCGCGCCGATCTGGAGACGTACGCGGGGCAGGCCGGTCCGCCGGTCGGGATCCTCGCCCACGAGGCCCTCCGCGTCGAGCAGCACCGTCCGCGGCTCGGCTTCGAGACCGACCACCGCACGATCCCGCACGAACTCGGCTGGATCGGCACCGCCGTGCATCTCCAGAAGGGCTGCTACCGCGGCCAGGAGACGGTGGCCCGCGTGCAGAACCTCGGCAAGCCGCCCCGCCGTCTCGTCTTCCTGCACCTCGACGGCAGCGAGGTCCACCTGCCGGCCGCCGGTACCGAACTCCGGGTCGCCGACGACGCCCCCGACGGGCGCAAGATCGGCTTCATCACCACGTCCGTACGCCACCACGAACTCGGCCCCGTGGCCCTGGCCCTGGTGAAGCGGAACGTGCCGGTGGACGCCCCGCTGCTGGCCGGCACGACGGCGGCGGCCCAGGAGCCGGTCGTGGAGCCCTAGGGCAGGCCCTGAGGCGGCAGGGACCGGGGCTCCTGAGCCCGGCCTGCCGTCCTAGATCTCGATCAGCACGGTGAACGGGCCGTCGTTCGTCAGTGACACGCGCATCCGCGCGCCGAACCGGCCCGTCGCCACCGTCGCGCCCAGCTCCCGCAGGCGCGCGACGACCTCGTCGACCAGCGGCTCGGCCGTCTCGCCCGGGGCGGCCGCGTTCCAGGTGGGACGGCGTCCTTTGCGCGCGTCCCCGTACAGCGTGAACTGGCTGATCACCAGCAGCGGGGCGTCGATGTCACTGCACGACCTCTCCTCGTGCAGCATGCGGACCGACCAGAGTTTGCGGGCGAGCTGGGCCGCCTTCTCCTTCGTGTCCTCGTGGGTGACCCCGACCAGGACGCACAGCCCCTCGCCGCTGATCTCCCCGACCGTCTCGCCGTCCACGACGACGCTCGCGCCGTCCACCCTCTGCACCACCGCTCGCATGCGGACCATCATGCCGGGTGCGTCGCACGGACCCGGGAGTGGCCCATTTTTGTTCCTTAAGCCCCTATCTGGGGCCGTTCGGGGGGACTCGGTAACCCGGCGGTCGATCGGGGTGGCACGATGCTTCCCACACGCCGGTCGAGGGGACGGTAGAAGGACATGAGCACACCGAGTACCGGGCGGCCTGCGACACATCGGCCGCCGCCACAGCGCAGTGGCAGCCCCGTGCTGCCCGCGGAAGCACCCGATCACGACCTGACCGGGCTGAGCCTGCCCGAACTGCGCACCCTGCGCCGGGACGCCCAGCGCGACGAGGCCGACCTCAGCTACGTACGGCGGCTGCTCCAGGGCCGTATCGACATCCTGCGCGCGGAGCTGGCCCGGCGCTCCCCGACGGGCGCGGCCTCCGTGGTGGAGCGGCTGTCGGAGATCCTCACCGACGCCCCGGCCCGGCACCGCTCCTCGGCCCGCCACGTCACCCTGGGCACCCCGCACAGCGAGGAGTACCGGCGGCTGGCCGCCGACATGCTCGCCGACGTCGAACTCTCCGACCTCGACGCGCGCACCGATCCCGAGCTCCACGACGCGATGGCCTGCCTGGTCCGCTACGAGCAGCAGGTCTCGAGCCGCCGCCAGAGCCTCCAGCGGACGGCCGACGAGTCGGGCGCGGAGATCACGAGGCGGTACCGGGAGGGAGAGGCGCAGGTGGAGGACCTGCTGGTGTGACGCGGGCGGGGCCTCGCGGAGGCCCGGGGCGGAAGCCGGGGCCGAGCCGGATGCCGGTGCCGGGACGGAAGGCGGTGCCGGGGCGGAAGGCGGTGCCGGGGTCCGGGTGGGGGCAGGGCGGCGGGGTCCGGGAAGGGCTTCGCGGCCGGAAAATCTTCGCGCCGCCCGTCCGCCCCTGCCTACGGTGATCCCATGACCCGCCCAGCCACCCAGCAGCCGATCGACGTCCGCCCGATCACCGACGCGGAACTCCCCGAGTGGACCCGCGCCGTGAACACGGGCTTTCTGCGCCCGCCCACCGTCCCCGACCAGATGCTCGCCGACCGCCGGGTCGCGTTCGCGGACTCCCGGATCTCCGGCGCCTTCGACGCGGGCCGGTGCGTGGCGACGTTCCGCTCCTTCGACCAGGAGCTCACGGCGGTCGGCGGCGCCGCCGTCCCCGCCGACGGCATCTCCAACGTCACCGTCGCGCCCACGCACCGCCGCCGCGGCCTCCTCACCCGGCTGATGGCCGCCGACCTGACGGCGGCCAAGGACCGCGGGGACGTCGTGGCCACCCTGATAGCCGCCGAGTACCGGATCTACGGCCGCTACGGCTTCGGCCCGGCGACCACGATGACCGAGTGGTCCATCGACGTGCCGCGGACCGGCCTCGACCCGAACCTGTCGGGCCCGCCGGACGGCGGCCGGATCGACTTCGCCGACGGCGCGGAGATCCGCCGGATCGGTCCCGAGCTGCACGAACGGCTGCGCCGCGGGCAGCCAGGCGCGATCGACCGGGACGAGCACTGGTGGGCGGCGCGCACCGGGCAGCTGTGGCTGTACGGCAGCGAGTGGGTCGAGCCGTTCTTCGTCGTCTACCGCTCGGCGGACGGTGTGGTGGAAGGCATGGCCTCCTACCGGGCGGACGACGAGTGGAGCGACGCCAAGCAGCCGCTGAACACGGCGTCGGTGAACTGGCTGACCGCGGTGACCCCGGCCGCGGAGCGCGCGCTGTGGCACTACCTCTGTTCCATCGACTGGATCACCCGGGTGAAGACGGGCTGGCGAGCACCGGACGACCTGCTCCCGCTGCATCTGCCGGACCCGAGGGCGGCGCGCATCACCACGCAGGCGGACTGGCTGTGGGTGCGGATCCTGGACGTCGTACGGGCCCTGGAGGCGCGGACGTACGACGCGTCGGGCGCGTTGGTCCTCGAGGTCGTCGACCGGGCGGGTCTGGCCGGAGGCCGCTTCCTGCTGGACGCGACCCCCGACGGGGCCTCCTGCCTGCCGACCACCCGGGACGCCGATCTCACCCTGGACGTGGCCGACCTGGCGACGCTGTGGCTGGGCGACGAGACCGCGGGGCGGCTGGCGGCGCTGGGGCGGCTCCGGGAAGAACGAGCGGGCGCCGCCCGTGAGGCCGACGCCCTGCTGCGTACGTCCGGGCGGCCTTGGTGCCCGGACATGTTCTGACGGCTCCTTCCTGACTGCCGTATCGCGTGTGTGCCGTAGTGCCTGCGTGTCTTCGAATGCGGGTATCCGTAGCTCTAGCTCCAGCTCCAGCTCCAGCTCTAGCTCTAGCTCTAGCCGTAGCGCTGGCCGTTCGGTGGTGCTGTTCAGTTGTGACTGTGCGATCGATCTGAAGTTGTGGCTGTGCGGGATGTTCAGTTGTGGCTGTACGTCGGTGCCGACTGCTCGGGCTCCCGGCTCCCCTCCGGAAGGGAGCCCGACCGGCCAACCGTCTGAAAGTTTGACCATGTTGTTGAAGTTGGCTGCCAACTTCACTGTAACTATGTCCGCTTGGAAGCGTCCTATAACCATCTCTCTTTGAACTGCCCAAAGATGGCGGGAAGTTGTAGTGTGCGGACGTGGAGCCGGAACATGCCTCCGTCAATGGGCGGAGGAGGGCGGTGCGGCCGCAACGGTCACACCACGAGGTGGCCGACGAGCTGCGCACCCGGATCAGGACCGGAGTGCTGCGGCCGGGTGAGCGCATGCCGACGCAGGCCAAGCTGGCGGACGAGTTCGGCGTCGAGCGGGGCGCCGTACGGCAGGCGCTGCGCGTTCTCCAGTCCGAGCAGCTCCTCACCAACGTCTCCAAGGGAAGTCCGGCGACGGTCGCCGCGCGGCCGGGTGCGGCCGGCCTCCCCGCGGGGCCCGCGGCGACGCCCCAGCCCTCGATGGTGGCGCTGCCGCCGCGGATCACCGAGGCCTTCGCGGCCGACCACGTCGAGGTCGACGCGCTGTGTCTGACGGCGGTCTCCCTGACGGCCGCCATCGGTGAACCCCTGCGGCAGATCCACGCCGGGCGACTGAAACCGGCCAAGATCGACGTCCGGGTCCTGTTGCCCTCCCGGAACATCGAACTCGCCTTTCCGGCACCGGTGGACATCGCGGAGACCGGGCGGCTCCAGCGCCGCTGGCTGGCCCACCGCAACGCGCAGGGCCAGGTGTTGCGGCACAACCTGCTCACCCTGCGCTCCACGCACGGCATCGATGTGCGCGTCACCTTCCGCGCGCTGCCCTTCACCCCGCCCGTCAAGCTGTATCTCCTCAACGGGACGGAAGCGCTGTTCGCCTACTACACGGTCAAGCGGGGCGAGCAGACGATCGACCACGAACACCTGGAGATGTACGACGCCGAGGGCACGCGGTCGGTGCTGTTCGCCTTCGAACACGGAGCCGGACCGCGTGACACGACGTTCGTGGAACAGTCCCACCTGTGGTTCGACGCGCTGTGGGAGACGATCAGCTCGGAGCTGGTGCTCACGAGCTGACGGCGGGCCCGGTGGCGAGGAGGGCGAGGATCACGGCGCCGACCGAGCTGATGACCGGGCTCTTGGCCTTGATGCCGACGCTGAGCAGGAGCAGACCGAGGGCGCCGGCGGTGCCGTACTTCCACTGGATGGTCTGCTCGACACCGACGACGAAGGCGGCGCAGAGGAGGACGAGGACGGGCATGGTGGTTCCCCCCTTCGGATACTGGAGTGGGAGGCAAACCTTCCGCCAACTCACTCAAGTTGGTTGCCAACTATGACTATGTTGTCCCCACTTGGCAGCAACCGCTAAACAACTTTCAAACAACTCCCGCCAGATGGATGTAAGTTGTAGCGTTTGGTCGTGACCCAGGAGAACGTGGCAGTGAACGGCAGCAGGCTCTCTCCCCGTGAGATCGCCGATGTCCTGCGCGAGCGCATCCGCGTCGGGGATCTCAGGGCCGGTGACCGCCTGCCCACCCAGGCCGAGCTCGCCGACGAGTTCGGCGTGGAGCGCGGCGCCGTCCGCCAGGCCCTGCGGGCACTCCAGGACGACGGGCTGCTCACCAACGTGAGCAAGGGCAGCCCGCCGCGGATCGCGGAGCCGCCGGCCCCGGACCGCGGCGAGCCGCAGCCCACGATGGTGGGCCTGGCCCCTCGGCTGACCGCGGCGTTCGCGGTCCCGCATGTGCGGATCGACGCGGCCTGTCTCACCGCGGAGAGCCTGATCCCGGCCCTCGGGGAGCCGCTGCGGCTCATCCACGCGGGCAGCGTCCGGCCCCAGAAGATCGACGTCCGCATCCTGCTGCCGTCCCGGGACATCAGTCTCGCCTTCCCGGTCCCGGTCGAGGGCCGCGGCGACGACGAGGACCCCGTCCACCAGCGCTGGCTGTCGATGCGCAACGCGCAGGGCCAGGTGCTGAGTTACAACCTGCGCGCCCTGCGCTCGCACGGCGTGGACGTCAACATCACCTTCCGCGCGCTGCCGTTCACCCCGCCGGTGAAGCTGTACCTCCTCAACGGCCAGGAGGCGCTGATCGCGTACTACATGGTCACCCGCCGTGAGGAGTCCACCGACACCGGGACCCTCGAGATGTACGACGTGCTGGGCACCGAGTCGCTCCTCTTCTCCTTCGAGAAGGCCGCCGGTCAGCGCGACGCCGCGTTCGTGGAGGAATCCCAGAAGTGGTTCGACGCCCTCTGGGAAACCATCACGACGGACCTGACACTCTCCTAGTGACCTCTGATACGACGCGGACCGAACAGGTGGCAGCCGACACCGGGAACAACGACACGGGGAACGAGACCGAGACGCTGCGGGAGTTGTTCGCCCGCGCGAGGGTCGTCCTGTGGGACTTCGACGGGCCGATCTGCCGGCTCTTCGCCGGCCACTCGGCCGAGCGCGTGGCCGACGGTCTCGTGGAGTGGCTCGAAGGGCGGGGCCTGCGCGGTCTGCTGACGGCGGACGAGCGGCGGTCGCCGGACCCGCACGTGGTGCTGCACGCGGTGGACCGCCGGCATCCGGGCAGCGACCTGGTCGCGGAGCTGGAGGAGCGCCTCACCCAGGAGGAGCTGAAGGCCACGGCCACGGCGATGCCCACGGCATGGGCGGACCCCCTGATCCGCACCCTGGTCGCACGGCGGCTGCGGCTGGCCATCACCACGAACAACTCCCCGCAGGCGGCGACCGCCTACCTGACGGGCCGCGGGCTCGCCTCCTGCTTCACCCCGCACGTCTACGGCCGTACCCGGGAACTGCGTCACCTCAAGCCCGACCCGTACTGCCTGAACCGCGCCCTGCGCGCCATGGGATCGGCGCCCGGCACCGCCCTGATGATCGGCGACACCCCCTCCGACTTCCTGGCCGCCAGCGAGGCGGGAGTGCCCTTCCTGGGCTACGCGCGTAACGAGCGCAAGGAGAAGCTGCTCCTGGGCGCGGGCGCCACGACGGTGGTGAACTCGCTGGAAGCGGTACTGACGGCGGTCAGGACCCCCTGAGCAGCAACGCCACCAGCACGACAGCCGCCCCCGCGGCAACCACACCCCGCCGAGCCCGCACACCCACGGCCACGGTGAACAACAGCATCACACCCACCGCCCCCAGCTTGGCCTGCACCGTCCACCCCGCGCAGAACGCGAGGAGCTCCCAGAGTGCCGATAACAGGAGCACGACCTTCCACCTCCCTGCCATTCTCAGTGAACCTGCAAATCCCGGTCCAATTGGACTGGTTGCCGTGAAATGGATTTCCCCTGGCCGGTTGATCCTTAATCGGTCTGTATTGCACGGGACTTGACTGAGATTGGTTTGTCATTGGACGGGCGGCGGTACGGTCGCTGTGTGGATGTGCAGCAGGGTGGTGGCGGGGGCGGCCGGGAATTCCACCGGGTCGCCAGTGAGCTGCGCGTCCGCATCACGGACGGGACGTATCCGCCGCACTCGTTCCTGCCGTCGCAGCGCGATCTCGCCGAGGAGTTCCGGGTCTCCCGGGACACCGTCTCCCGGGTGATACGGGAACTGGGCAACGAGGGCTGGATCGAGTCCCGGCAGGGCAGCGGGTCCCGGGTGATCAAGACGCAGTGGACGCCGTCCTCCACGCCGACCACCCCCCGGCAGTGGAAGGGAGCCACGCTCGGACCGGTGCTCAGCGCGGCCTTCGAGCAGCCGGAAGTCCTGTTGGACGTCTACACGTTGACGTCCGAGTCGTTGGACGCGCACATCCGCTTGCAGGCCGAGCGGATCTTCCACGGTTCCATCGCCCCCCGGCGCATCGGTCTGCGGATGATCCTTCCCGCCGAGGAGCTGGTGCTGCCCTACCCGCGGGCCAGGGACGACAGCGACGACGACCGGCTGCGCGACCGGCTGCACGCCATCACGAAGCGGCACACGGAGTCCCTGCTCGGGGTCCTGGGACTCGTGCGGTCCCGGACGCCCGTCGACGTCGACGTCGAGATCCGCTGGGCCCCGCTGACCCCCGCCTTCAAGCTCTACCTCGTCAACGGTTCCGAGGCCCTGCTGGGACCGTACGAGGTGATCGAGCGGGACATCTCCGTGAGCTCGGAGGGTGCGGGCGAGGAGATCGCCGCCCTCGACGTGCTGGGTCTCGGTGCCACGCTGACCCATCATGTGCGGGACGAGGACGCGAACTCCGCCGGCTCCGTCTTCGTCGCCACGTGGCAGGACTGGTTCGACTCCGTCTGGAGGCTTCTCGCCGGGCAGCCGGTACGGCTGCGCTAGCATGCCTCAATCGCGCGAGCAATCGCTCTCGTCCCCACGTATGAGACGGCGGACAAGCCGGTTTCTGACGACCCGACGTGAGTGAGTGGCAGAACCACCATTCGGCTCAGCTGATCATCACTCCGGTCGTGCGGCGCGTTTACCGTTTGCCCTACCCTGCCCAGCGCGAGTACCGGAGCGGCCAGTGGTCGACCATCTTGTTCCCCCTCGCCACCACGGGGAACGAGCCGCCGAGGACGTGCCTGACGTGCTGCGGGTCTTCGTCAGGGCCGCCGAGTCGACCGAGGCGTCCAGCGGCCACCACAACCGGAACCATGTGCTGCCGCTGACGGAGGACGTCGCGCCGCTGGTGGGCCGCGCCGCGGGATCCTCGGTGATGGTGCGCATCCGGCGATCCGACGCGCTGCCCGTGGTGGTCAGGACCTGGCAGGAGGAGGCGGCGGTCCTCGACGCCCTCCGCGGCGTCCTGCCGCACGCGCCCGAATGTCTGATCAGGACGCCGGACTTCTCCCTCCACAGCCATGTGGAAGGCGTACCGCTCTCCGCCATCTGCGGAAACGGTAAACCTGTGGACACCCTGCTGATGAAGGCGCTGGCCGGGCTGCTGGCACGGATGACCCAGGTGCGGCGCCAGGCGCTGCCGCCGCTGCCCGCCTTCTGGCCCGCCAACCACAGCGACAGCCAGGCGTTCCTGAAGACCCTGGTCCGGTGCGCCGACGAACAGATCCGCAAGCCCAACTGGGACGAGTTCGGCGGACTGTTCAAGGCCCTGGGCATCTCCGACGACGCCCTGCTGCGGCTGGCCGGGGACGTGCCCGCGATGACCCGCCGGCCGTACAGCCTGCTCCACGCGGACCTGCACCGGGACAACCTGATCGTGTCCTACGGCGGCGACCCGCCGCTCGTGTGCGTCGACTGGGAACTGGCCACCTACGGCGACCCGCTGCACGACCTCGCCACCCATCTGGTGCGCATGCGGTACCCGGCCCATCAGTGGGACGAGGTGATCGGGGCGTGGGAGGAGGCCATGCGCGGTTTCCGGCCCGGCGCGGTCAAGGGCCTGACCAAGGACCTGCGGCACTACGTCGCGTTCGAGCGGGCGCAGTCCGTCTATCCGGACGTGATGCGGGCCGCGCGGTCGCTGCGGGGGGCGTCGACGCAGAAGAGGCTCGACGAGGCCACCGCGGAGGTGCGCCGCGCCCTGGAGACCGCCGCCGGGCCCCTGCGGCTCACCGACGTGCCGGCCAACGACGAGATCGCGCGCGCCCTCTTCCGCTGGCTGGCCTCGCGCGGGGACGGAGGCGTCGGCGCCCTGCACTGGGTCGCGAAGGCCTCCACCTGGGTGCCGGACAGGCGCCTTTCCGAGCACCCCGACTTCCCGCGGTCGGCCGTGCGCGAGGCCCTGCTCGCCGAGGGAGCCGCCCCGGCGGGCCGCGTGTTCAAGGGGACCGCGCACCTCAACTCCGTGGTCTGCGTCCCCGGTATGCCGGACCCCGTGGTCGTGCGGCGCAAACTGCCCAACGTCTCCCGGCTGGAGCCCAGCTACCTCAGTGAGCACGCCGTTCTGCGGGCGATCCAGGAGTCACGCGTCCTGGTGGCGGCGCCGGAGGTGCTGGCGCTGGGCGTCAGCCACCCGAACGACGCCTTCAGCATTCACACGTACGTCGGCACACGCATCGACCAGCCGCCCGCCCATCCGGTGCACGGTCTGCGCCCGTACGAGGCGGACGGACTGGTCGACCAGCTGTGCGAACTGACGCGCGTGGACGAGACGCTGGTCGACACGGGAGCCCGTGACGTCGAGTTCTGCGAGTGGCTGAAGGAACAGCTCATCGGGCTCGTGCGGGACCTGCCGAAGGAGTCGCGGCAACTGGCCCGCACCCTCGGGCTGCCGGACGAGTGGCGGCTGCGGGAGATCCTGTCCCGGCACCGGGTGAGCCCGCGGGTCCCGGCCCTGCTGCACGGCGACCTCAACCCGTGGAACCTGGTGCGCCGCGAGGACCACCGTGCGCTGACCATCATCGACTGGGAGATGGCCCTTGTCGGCGACCCGCTGTACGACCTGGTCCGGCACATGCACCTGACACCGACCCGGCCGGAGATCCGGGCCCGTATGTTCCGGCGGTGGGAGGAGAAGCTGCCGAGGAAGTACACGAGGGACTGGCACAAGGACTGGACGGTCTACCGCCGGATCGAGACCATCCGCTCCGCTTACGTCGACCTCGTCCGTCTGAGCACCAGGGCCGGCCTGGACGCCCCCAACGTCCGCCGGGCCGTGGACTCGTACGCCGAGACGCTGGCCGCGGCCACCGCCGCCCTCGGCCTTCCGGCCCCCCGGACGACCAACCCCTACCTCGAGAGGGCCCTGGCCCTGGCCCGCGGCAGGCCCTGAGCCCGGACCGGTCCGGCCCCCGTGCGCGGACGCCGGCTCACACGCCGGGCCGCACGTCGAGCACCACCTTCCCGACCAGTTCCCGCCCCTCGATCGCGGCGTGCGCCGCGGCGGCCTCCGTCAGCGGGAACCGGGCGCCGATCACCGGCCGCAGCCGCCCCGCGGCCGCCTGCGCCAGGACGTGCGCGCTCAGGCGGCGCGCCCGCTCCTCGCCGAACTGCACGTCACCGATCCCGAACAGGGTGACGCCCCGGCGCTCCGCCTCCGCCGCGTCCACCGCGGCGAAGCCGCCCGTGGGCGCCCCGTGCGCGGAGAAACGTCCGCCGTCGGCCGTCAAGGCGAAGGCGGCGAGCCCGAGTTCACCGCCGACGCCGTCCAGTACGACATCGGCGGCACCCTCGGCGGCGTCCCCGGCCGTGTTCTCGGTGGTGCCCCCGGTGGTGTCCTCAGCGGTGTCCTCGGGCGTGCGGGCGGGTGCCGGCCGCCCCAGGGCCTCACGTGCCCGCTCCACCCAGTCCCGCTCCGACACGTCCACCACCGCGTCCGCCCCCAGCTCCCGCACCAGGGCCGACTTCCGCGCTCCCCGTGCCGCGGCCACCACCCGGGCACCCCGGGCCCGTGCCAGCTGGATCAGCAGGGTGCCCATGCCGCCCGAGGCGCCGAGGATCAGGACGCGGTCACCGGCGGCCACGGCGGTGTGCTCCAGCAGCCCGGCGGCCGTCACCCCGTCGTGGACGAGTGCCGCCGCCGTGCGCAGGTCCACGCCGTCCGGGACCGGGGTCGGCGCGGTGGCCGGGGCCGTCACGCGCTCGGCGTACCCGCCGTCCACGAAGGACGTCACCCGGCGGCCCACCCACGCGGGGTCCACGCCCGCGCCGACCGCGGTGACCGTGCCGGCGACACCCCCACCGGGGACGTAGGGCGGCTCGACGGGGAAATAGGCACGGAACAGGCCCGTACGGATCTGTGTCTCCACGAAGATCGTGTCGGTGTGGGCGACCTCGATCAGGACCTCGCCGGGGCCCGGGACCGGGTCCGGCAGCTCCACCGTGGTCAGGACCTCCGGTCCGCCGAACGCCTTCACCTGTGCTGCTCGCATGGCCTGCCTCCGCTGATGCCGATGGTGCCGGTTGATGCGTGTGCATGGAGTCTTCGACCTCAACCCCGGTTGAGGTCAAGCGGCACCGGTCGGCGTCCGGCCCGTAGGCTCGGCCCATGAGCGAGACCGGGCTGCGCGAGCGCAAGAGGCAGCGGATGTACCAGGCCGTGTCGGACATCGCCGTGCGGCTCTTCATCGAGCGCGGCTTCGACGCGGTCTCCGTCGCCGAGGTCGCCGCGGCGGCCGAGATCTCCAAGCCGACCCTCTTCCGGTACTTCCCGGCCAAGGAGGATCTGGTCCTGCACCGGATCGCCGACCACGAGCAGGAGGCGGCCCGGGTCGTCACGGCGGCACGGGCCGAGGGGGTCGCGCCGCTGCCCGCCCTGCGCCGGCACTTCCTCGCGGGACTCGCCGCCGCCGACCCCGTCACCGGCCTCAACGACCACCCGCAGGTGCGCGCCTTCTACGCCATGCTCTACGGCACGCCCTCCCTGGTCGCCCGGCTGTACGGCTATCTCGAACGGTCGGAGGCCGCCCTCGCCCGTGCCCTGGTGGACGAGTTGCCCGACGCCCTGGACGCCCGGCTGGCCGCCGGCCAGATCGTCGCCGTCCGGCGGATCCTCGCGGAGGAGAACTGGCGGCGGATCGCGGAGGGGGAGCGGGTGCAGGACGTGCGGGGGGACGCGGAGGCGGCGGTGGAGCGGGCGTTCGCGGTGCTGGCGGCGGGTCTGCCCCGGCTCGGCTGACGCGCCGCCCCTGCGGCTGATACCAAGTAAAAAATGTTACTCGGTCACGTTATTCGTTACCCTGGGGCCATGACGACCCCCGAGCCGGTCCTGGAGGGCGCCCCGAAGAGCCCGCCGGATCTCGCCGCCGCCCTGCACGACGAACGCGTCCACCACGACAGCTGCCGCGCCGCCCTCGCCGCGATGGTCGAGGGAGCCGACCTCCAGGTCGTCACCGGCGAGGACGTCTCCGCCTCCGGTGCCGACGCCGAGGTCCTCGGATACCGGCTGCGCAGCCACGCCAAGGCCCTGCACGAACTGCCCGACGGCCCCCTGTTCTTCGGCCGGCTGGACTTCGCGCACGGCACCGGCGGCGACCACGAGGGCCTCGCCCACCACATCGGCCGGCTACGCATCAGCGAGCACCCGGCCGCCCCGCCCCTCGTCGTCGACTGGCGCGCCCCCGTCTCCCGCGCCTTCTATCAGGCGAGCGCCCGCGACCCCCAGGGCGTGGCCGTCCGGCGGCGGTTCGGCTGGGCCCCCGGCAGCCGGGGCGACTCCGCCGACCTCACGGGACTGGAGGACGAGCGCCTCGACGCGGGCGGACGGGCCGACGGCGGTGGGCGGGCCGGGCGCCGCGGACCGGACGGGGCGGGCCGGCCGACCGGCATCGTCGCCCGCGAGATCGAACGCCCCCGGGTCGGCCCCATGCGGGACATCGCCGCGACCATCCAGCCCGAGCAGGACGAACTCGTCCGCGGAGAGCTCACCGAGTCCGTCTGCGTGCAGGGCGCGCCCGGCACCGGCAAGACCGCCGTGGGCCTGCACCGGGCGGCCTACCTCCTCTACACCCACCCGCGGCGCGTTCAGCGCGGCGGACTGCTGATCCTCGGCCCCAACCGCACTTTCCTCTCCTACATCGCCGAGGTGCTCCCCTCCCTCGGCGAGACCGGCGTACGGCAGTCGACCCTGCTCGACGAGATCGCCCGCCACCCGGCGACCGGGACCGACCCCGACCGGACCGCCGCCCTCAAGCACGACATCCGGATGGCCGAAGTGCTGCGCCGGGCCGTGTACGGGCGGGTGACGACCGACCGTGCCGAGGACCTCTGTGTCCCCGACGGCTCCTCCCGCCTGCGGATCGCGGGCGAGCGGCTGACGGACATCGTCGCCGGGGTGCTCGCCGAGGAGCCGCCGTACGAGACCGGACGCGAGCGGGTGCGCAGCCGGATCGTGCGCCGGATCCAGGAGCACGTGGAACGCCGCAGCGGGCCGCGCCCGGCTTCCTGGACGCGCCGCGTCGAACGGGCCCGCCCGGTGAGCGCCTGCGTGGAAGCCCTGTGGCCGAAGGCGCGCCCGGAGGAGGTCCTGGTCCGACTCCTCACCGACCAGGCGGAGTTGGCGCGGGCCGCGGACGGCCTTCTGTATCCCGGGGAACAGCGCGCGCTGCTCTGGCCGCGCCCGCCCCGCTCACCGAGGTCGGCTCGCTGGTCGTCCGCCGACCTCGTCCTCCTCGACGAGATCGGCGGTCTCCTCGACCATCCCCGGGGCTACTGCCATGTCGTCGTCGACGAGGCCCAGGACCTCTCCCCGATGGAGTGCCGGGCGGTCGCCCGCCGGGTCCGCTTCGGCTCGCTCACCGTCCTCGGCGACCTGGCCCAGGGGACCACCCCCTGGGCGGCGGGCTCCTGGCGGACGCAGATGGCCCACCTGGGCAAGCCGGACGCGACGGTCGTCCCGCTGACCACGGGGTTCCGTGTCCCGGCCGCCGTCCTCTCTCTCGCGGGCCGGCTGCTCGACCTTCTCGACGCCGACGTGCCCCGCGCCGAGTCCCTGCGCCGGGACGGCGAACTGCGCGTGCGGCGGGCGGGCGGCGACCTGCTCTCCGCGGTCGTCGCCGCCGTACGCGACGCCCTCCCGCACGAGGGCTCGATCGGTGTCATCGCCGCCGACCCGCAGGTCGACGAGATCCGCGAGGCCCTGACCGGGGCCGGCCTCCCGGTCGCCGACCCGGACGGCCCGGTCGCCCGGGTGACGGTGGTCCCGGCGACCCTCGTCAAGGGCCTCGAGTACGACCACGTCGTCGCCGTCGAACCGGCGGCCATCGCCCAGGCGGAGCGACGCGGTCTGAACCGGCTCTACGTGGTGCTGACCCGCGCGGTCTCCCGACTGGAGGTGGTGCACGAACGGGAGTTGCCGTGGGAGACGTGAGACGTGAGACGTGAGGTGTAAGGCTCGGGGCTCGGGGCTTGAGGCTCGGGGCTTGCGGGCGGGGGGAGTGCTCGGGCCGCGCTGGGGCGGTGTGCTCGGGCGGGTGCGCTCGGGCGGGGGCGCTCGGCCCGGAGTGGTGCGACACACTATTGCAAGCAGGTGCTTGCAATAGTTAGCGCGACTGGTGCACAGTGGAGCCATGGCATCGCTCAACGTCGGCAATCTCGGTGAGTACCTGCGCGAGCAGCGGCGCAACGCGCAGCTGTCGCTCCGGCAACTCGCCGAAGCGGCCGGCGTGTCCAACCCGTATCTGAGTCAGATCGAGCGCGGGCTGCGCAAGCCGAGCGCGGAGGTGCTCCAGCAGGTCGCCAAGGCGCTGCGGATCTCCGCCGAGACGCTGTACGTGCGGGCCGGCATCCTCGACGCGGAACGGGACGGGCAGGAGTACCGGGACGGCGCGACCCGCGCGGTCGTGCTCGCCGACCCCACGCTGACCGAGCAGCAGAAGCAGGTGCTGCTCCAGATCTACGAGTCCTTCCGCAAGGAGAACGGATTCGCGGACGGCGACGGCGCGGCGGACCCACGGAACCCCGAGAGCGGCGCCGACCCGCAGCAGACGGCCAGTTGACCGGACCAGGGGACCGGCCGCCACGCTGCGGACCCGCACGACCCTCAGCCGAATACGACGTATGTGAATCCGGGAGGACCTTCACCATGGCCATCACCGACGACCTGCGCAAGACCTTCAGCGACCCGACTCCGTTCTACTTCGCCGCGGGCACCGCCGATCTGGCGCTCCAGCAGGCGAAGAAGGTGCCGGGTCTGGTGGAGCAGCTGCGCACCGAGGCCCCGGCGCGTTTCGAGGCCGTCCGCAACACCGACCCCAAGACCGTGCAGGAGAAGGCCGGCGCCCGCGCCAAGGAGGCGACCGCCAAGGCCAAGGAGGCTCAGGAGACCCTCCAGGCCAAGGTCACCGACTTCATCAGCAGCCTCGACGGGGACATCAAGAAGCTCGGCAGCACCCTCGACGCCGACCTGAAGAAGTTCGGCGAGTCCGCCCAGGACTTCGCGCTGCGCGGGGTCGGCGTCGCCGCCGAGTACGCCGTCAAGGCCCGTGAGACGTACGAGAAGGTCGCCGAGCACGGCGAGCAGGCCGTGAAGACCTGGCGCGGCGAGGCCGCCGAGGAGATCGAGGAGCTCGCCATCGCGGTCGAGCCCAAGTCGGAGCCCAAGCCCGCGCCCGTCGTCCAGCCGGTCGTGGTCAAGGACGAGCCGAAGCCCGCCGCGGCCGAGGCGCAGTCCGAGTCCGCGAAGAAGGCGGCGGCCGCCAAGAAGGCTCCGGTCCGCAAGCCCGTCGCGAAGAAGACCACGCCGCCGGCCAAGTGAGACCGACGGCCGGGACGGACACGGCGGACAGGGACATACAGTCACGGGCCGGGCACTCATGTGGTGCCCGGCCCGTTGTACGGGTAGCGGGAGCGCGGTTGCGGGTACGGTGACCGCGTAAGGACGAGCGAGTCGAATCGCGTCGAGTCGGGTGGTGGACGTTGTGCTGATCGAAGGCTTCGCCGGGCTGGTGTGGCTGCTCTACCTCGCCATGCTGGTCCTCGCCGTGGTGGCGCTGGTGATGGCCGCTCTGTTCCGTGATGACGCCTACCGGGCCGCCGACAAGCAGAACAAGGGCTTCTGGCTGATCATCCTGGGCGTCACGGTGGCGGTGAACCTCCTGGTGCCGATGCTCTTTCTCCAGCTCGCGGGACTCGTCGCCACGATCGTGTTCCTCGTGGACGTACGGCCCGCCCTCCGGCAGGTCGGCGGTGGCGGCGGCTGGGGCCGCAGGCGCGGCGGCAGCAGCAGCGACGGCCCGTACGGCCCCTACAACGGCGGCCGCTGAGCCCCGACCCTCCGAGAGAGTCCCGGAAAACCCCCGGGAATCCGCCGAGGGAACCCCCGGACAGCCCCGGATGACCTTCCGCGTCGCCCCCGCAGCCCCCTTCCAGGGGCCGGGGGCGCCGCCCGTTCCGGCCAGGCCACCGGCCTCCCCCGTGCGGACCCACGGCGGTGGGTGAGGGGTGCGGGCCACCGGCGCCGGGCTGCCGATGCGAGCGCCCGGTGGCGAGCTGCGGCCCACCGGCGTCAGGCCCCGGTCGGGTTGCGTCCGGGGCCGGTGCAGCCCCAGCCGGCCGGCTCCCGGAACGGGGGTTGGCCGTGACCCAGCCGGTCGGGTTCCGGGACGGGGTCGGTTACGGTCTCTCGGCTCCCGCTTCGGGTGAGTCCCGGGGCGGTCCGGTTACAGGACGGTCGGGACCGGGGGGGCCCGGGCCACGGTCTGTCGACTCCCAGCCTGGATGGGCCGAGGGCCGGGGAGTCCGAGGGCGGCCGGGTTTCGGTCCGATCGGCTCTCAGTTCGGGCCAGTCCGAGGGCGACCGGGCTTCGGTCCGGTTCGGGTGAGTCCCGGGGCGGTCCGGGTTACGGGACGGTCGGGTCCGGGGGGCCCGGGCCACGGTCTGTCGACTCCCAGCCTGGATGGGCCGAGGGCCGGGGAGTCCGGGGGCGGCCGGGTTCGGTCCGATCGGCTCTCAGTTCGGGCCAGTCCGAGGGCGGCCGGGTTTCGGTCCGGTTCGGGTGAGTCCCGGGGCGGTCCGGGTTACGGGACGGTCGGGTCCGGGGCTGCCGCGGCCCGGGTCGGGGCAGGTCCCGGGGTGGCCGCGGCCCGGAGGGGGCCGGGTCCCGGTGCCGGGGCGGTCCGGGTTACGGGACGCGGTCCAGGAGGACCAGTGCCACGTCGTCCGTCAATTCGCCGCCGTTGAGCTCGCGGACCTCGTTCACCGCGGCCCGCAGCAGCGCCTCGCCGCTCAGGCCCTCGGACAGCTGGCGGCGGATCATCTCCACCATGCCGTCCTGGCCCAGCCGTTCCCGGCCTTCGCCGATCCGGCCCTCGATGAGGCCGTCGGTGTACAGCATCAGGCTCCACTCGGCGCCCAGCTCGACCTGCATCCGCGGCCAGCGGGCGCCCGGCAGCAGGCCGAGGGCGGGGCCGTTGTTGTCGTACGGCAGCAGCCGCGCGGGCCGGTCCGGCCGGGCGATCAGCGGCGCGGGGTGGCCGGCCAGGCACAGGCCCGCCCGGCGGCCGTCGGGCGCGATGTCCACCGTGCACACCGTCGCGAAGATCTCGTCGTCGTCGCGCTCGTGCTCCAGCACCTGCTGAAGCGTGTTCAGCAGCTGGTCCCCGCACAGACCCGCGAGCGTCAGCGCCCGCCAGGCGATGCGCAGCTCCACGCCGAGCGCCGCCTCGTCCGGGCCGTGCCCGCAGACGTCGCCGATCATGGCGTGCACGGTGCCGTCGGGCGTGCGGACGGTGTCGTAGAAGTCGCCGCCGAGCAGCGCGCGCGAGCGGCCGGGTCGGTAGCGGGCGGCGAAGCGCAGCGGCGAGCCCTCCAGGAGGGGCGTGGGCAGCAGGCCGCGCTCCAGGCGGGCGTTCTCCTGCGCGCGCAGCTTGCCCTCGGCGAGTCGCCGCTCGGCCGTGTCGGAACGTTTCCTCTCCACCGCGTAGCGGATCGCGCGGCTCAGCAGCCGGCCGTCGAGCTCGTCCTTGTAGAGGTAGTCCTGGGCGCCCACGCGGACCGCCTCGGCGCCGCGCTCTGCGTCGCCGGACGCGGTGAGCGCCAGCACGGCATGCCGGGGCGCGAGCCGGAGCACGTGCCGCAGGACGGCGAGCTCGTCGTCGTCGGCGCCCGCCTTGCCGGGCGCGGGCAGCGCGAGGTCCAGCAGGATGCAGTGGACGTCATGGGTCAGCAGCCGCTCGGCCTCGGTGAGGTTGCGGGCGGTGCGCACCCGGATCGGTTTGCCGTCCGCGTCCAGCAGGTCGTGGACGATCGGCGCGGCCGTGGGGTCGTCCTCGATCAGCAGCAGGGTGAGGGTGGTGTGGGCGGTGCCCGCACCGGAGGCGCTCACGCTCGTGGCGCTCACGCTGCCGGCCGTGCTCACGCCGCCGCCGCTCACGCCGCCGGTCGCGCCCAAGTTGTTCGTGGTCACGTCGGCCGTGGCCATGCCGGCCGTGCTCATGCCGGCGGCGGTGCTCATGCCGGCGGTCGCGCTCACGTTGTTCGTGGTCACGCCTTGGTGGACGCCGTCGGCGGGCGTCGCGTTGAGCGCGGTACGGGGCGCGGTGTGGTGCGCGCCGTGCTGGGGCGCGGTGTCGTTCCGGTTCTCGGCCGTGGTCGCCTCGTTGCGAACGGTTTCTTCCTTGGAGGGGCCGCCGACTGCGGGCGCGGCCTGCGCCTGACCACTCTCCACGGCCGGGATCGCTCTCTGCCGCGGTACGGGTACGGGCATCGTCTTGAGTTCCTTCCCTCCCCCCGAGGGCATGGCGGGGACGAGGGACCTCGACCCACCGACGGGGACCATAGCGGCAGAAGGCGCCGCAACGGAATGGTGTGAGGCAGGCCGCTTGATCTCTGGCCGCTGTCATATGCCGCGTTCTGTACCGCATTTGGGCGGGGCGGGTGTGGTGTGGGGATGACGAACGTCACGTCCGCGCGGAGTCCGGCGGCGGGGCGCGGGTGGCCTGGGTCACGTGCGGCGCGATGCCCGGGTGCCGTGCGGACGCCGGGCCTCACGCGTCCGGCCGGACCACCCCGAGTATCGGCATCGAGCCCGCCCCCGCGAGGGTGACCGTGCGGCCCGGGCGCGGGGCGTGGATGATCGCGCCGTCGCCCGCGTACATGGCGACATGGCTGGCGTCGTCGAAGTAGATGATCAGGTCGCCGGGGCGCATGTCCTCGACGGCGATGTGGGGCAGCTGTTTCCACTGCTCCTGCGAGGTGCGCGGTATCGCCCGCCCGGCGCTCCGCCAGGCCTCGGAGGTCAGTCCGGAGCAGTCGAAGCTGTCCGGGCCCTCCGCGCCCCACACATACGGCTTGCCGATCTGGGCGGTGGCGAACTGCACGGCCTTCTTGCCCTGGACGGAGGCCGCGCTGTCGATCTCGTCCAGGATGCCGGTGTCCAGCCAGGCGGTCTGCGCCTCCAGCGCGACCTGCGCCTCCAGTTGTTCGAGGCGCTCCTTCTCCTTCTTCTCGAGCCGGGACTCGAGCTTCTCGGCCGCCGCGATCTGCTTCTCGATCTTCTTCTGGGCGGCCGCCTTGGTCTTGCGGCCCGCCTCCAGCTTCTGCCACTGGCTGGAGGCGTCCTTGGAGTACTGCTCCAAGTCCTGCTGGGTGCGGGTGAGTTCACCGATCAGGCCCTTGGTGGCCCGCTGGCCCTGACGCGCCCGGCCCGCGCCGTCGAGGAACTCCGACGGGTCGTCGGTCAGCATCAACTGCGCCTCGTCCGGCAGGCCGCCGGTGCGGTACTGGGCGCGGGCCGCGGCACCCGCGCGGTCCTTGAGGTCGTCCAGCTTCTCCTGGCCCGCGACGATCTTCTTGGCCAGCGCCACGATCTGCGCGGACTGCTTCTTCGCCGCCTCCTCGGCCGCGTTGTAGGCGTCGGTGGCGACCGCGGCGTCGTGGTAGAGCGCTGCGAGCTTGGTGCGGACGGCCTCCAGGTCCTTGTTGGACGCGGTGGAGGGCAGCGGCGGGGCCGTGGAACTCGCCGACGGCGACGGTGTGGGGCTCGGGCTGGCGAACGCGGTGCCGGGTGCGCCCAGCACGGTGACCGCGCAGACCACCGTCACCGCCGCCGTGAGCAGGCCGCGCTTGCCCGTACCCATACCCCGTCCCCCAAACCCTGATTAACCGTCAGTAACTTACGGCGTCCGGGGGATCGTGCCACGTCACGGCCGAAAACGACAGAGGTGACGACGGAACACCGGAGCGACTCGGCGACCCGAGCAGTCCTTCCCCTCCTCGCCGCCCCGTCATGACGATCTCCCCGCCAGTGTGACGAACGACTCACAGAGATCGTTCCCGCCGACCCCTGCCCCGCCTGGCCGGTGGCCCCGCCGGCTGACCCCTGACCCCTACGCCCGCCCCCTGGCCGTCCGCCCTTGACCCCTGCCGCGCCTGGCCGTTGGCCCCTGCCCCCTGACCCCCGTCCCTGACCTGTGGCCCCTGACGCCCGCCCTGGCCGTCGGCCCCTGACCCCTGCCGCGCCTGGTCGTTGGGGCCTGCCCCCTGACCCCCGTCCCTGACCTGTGGCCTGTGACGCCCGCCCTGGCCGTCGGCCCCTGACCCCTGCCGCGCCTGGTCGTTGGGGCCCTGCCCCCTGACCCCCGTCCCTGACCTGTGGCCCCTGACACCCGCCCTGGCCGTCGGTCCTTGCCCCCTGCCCCGCCTGGCGGCTGGCCCCTGGCCTCTGCCCCCTGACCTGTGGACCCCGACGCCTGGCGGGGGTTCGGCCGATGACTCAGCCGCGGGGTGCCAACGCCCCCCACCGCACCGTCACTTCCCCTTGCCGCCACCGCGCCGGCCCGTCCGTCACGGGCCAGTCCGCCGTCAGCTCCCGTACCGTGCGGATCCACCGCTGGCGGGCGCCGTACGACGCGTAGGGCGCGGCGGCCGCCCAGGCGCGGTCGAAGTCGCGCAGGAAGGCGTGCACCGGTTCGCCCGGGACGTTGCGGTGGATCAGCGCCTTGGGCAGCCGCTCCGCCAGGTCCGAGGGCCGCTCCAGCGACCCCAGGCGGGTCGCGAACGTGACCGTGCGCGGCCCTTCCGGTCCGAGCGCGACCCATACGTGCCGGCGTCCGATCTCGTCGCAGGTCCCCTCGACCAGCAGACCGCCGCGGGACCCGGTCACCGGATCGGCGGGCGCGAGCCGCGCGCACAGCCGCCGCCAGACCGCGGCGACCTCGTCCTCGTCGTACTGCCGCAGCACATTGGCGGCCCGGACGAGGTGCGGCCGCCGGGGCACCGGAATCTCGAACCCGCCGTGCCGGAAGTCCAGCCCCTCGCGCGCGTAGGGCTCGGCGGCCGCCACCCGGGCCGGTTCGATCTCCACGCCCACGACACGCGCGCGGGGAGCGACGGAGCGCAGTCGCAGCAGCAGCTCGACGGCCGTCCAGGGCGCGGCCCCGTACCCGAGGTCGACGGCGAGGGGGTCGGCGGCGCGGCGCAGCTCGGCGCCGTGCGTCGCGGCGATCCAGCGGTCCATGCGGCGCAGCCGGTTGGGATTCGTCGTCCCGCGCGTGACCGTGCCCACGGGGCGGGCGGGGGCGCGGGAACTCATGCCTACGAGAGTAATGCGCCGCTCTCACCGGTCCGCCCGGCTGTGCGGCCCGCCCGGACCACGCAGTCCGTCCGGCGCTTGCGGACGAGGCCCGTTCGGGGCCGAGAGCGGGGGTATGGGGGCGGCAGCCCCCGGGGTCGGGACGGGAAGGGGCGGCGGGGGCGAGAACAGCCCTCGTCCACGCGACGCACATCCCACTCGAACGGTTGAGCGAAAGTGGGTAATGACTGTGCAAAAACCGCCCACTCCCGAAATCCGCCCGGAATGGGAACGCGTCCCTCCGGCGTTGCAGCTCCTCGGAGGGCCCCACACCCTCTTTCCGGCATGCCCGCAGCAAGGAGGAAACGCCCCGTGAGCCAGTACACCAACAGGCTCGGGCGTCGCTCTACGGCGGCACCCTCACGGCTCAGGCTCCCCCGCCGCCCCCGCCGCGTCGCGATGCTCTCCGTGCACACCTCTCCGCTCCACCAGCCCGGCACCGGCGACGCGGGCGGCATGAACGTCTACATCGTCGAACTCGCGCAGCGCCTCGCCGCGATCAACATCGAGGTCGAGATCTTCACGCGCGCGACCACCGGCGGCCTCCCGCCGACCGTCGAGCTGGCCCCCGGCGTCCTCGTCCGGCACGTCGACGCGGGTCCCTACGAGGGCCTCGCCAAGGAAGACCTCCCGGCCCAGCTGTGCGCCTTCACCCACGGCGTGATGCAGGCCTGGGCCGGTCACCGCCCCGGCTACTACGACCTCGTGCACTCGCACTACTGGCTCTCCGGGCACGTCGGCTGGCTGGCCGCCCAGCGCTGGGGCGCCCCCCTGGTGCACGCCATGCACACCATGGCCAAGGTCAAGAACGCCAACCTGGCCGACGGCGACACCCCCGAGCCCGCCGCCCGCGTCATCGGCGAGACCCAGATCGTCGCCGCCGCCGACCGGCTCATCGCCAACACGGCGGAGGAGGCCGACGAACTCGTACGGCACTACCACGCGGGCCCCGACAAGGTCGCCGTGGTGCACCCCGGCGTCAACCTCGACCGCTTCACCCCCGCGGACGGCCGGGCCGCCGCCCGCGCCCGGCTGGGCCTGCCCCAGGACGCGCTGGTCCCGCTCTTCGCGGGCCGCATCCAGCCCCTGAAGGCTCCGGACGTGCTGCTGCGCGCGGTGGCCGTCCTGCTCGACGAGCGACCCGAGCTGCGCTCCCGCATCGTCGTCCCGATCGTCGGCGGCCCCAGTGGCAGCGGCCTCGCCAAGCCCGAGGGCCTCCAGAAGCTGGCCGCGCGGCTCGGCATCGCGGATGTCGTACGGTTCCGTCCACCGGTCGGCCAGGATCAGCTCGCGGACTGGTTCCGGGCGGCGTCACTGCTGGTCGTGCCCTCCTACAGCGAGTCCTTCGGACTGGTCGCCATAGAGGCGCAGGCGGCCGGCACCCCCGTGCTCGCGGCCGCCGTCGGCGGCCTCCCGGTGGCCGTGCGGGACGGCGAGACGGGCTTCCTGGTGCAGGGCCACGATCCCGCCGCCTACGCGCGCGTGCTCGAGCGTTTCGCCGACGGCCCCGACCTCACCGCCCGGATGGGCGCGGCCGCCACCGCGCACGCCCAGTCCTTCGGCTGGGACACCGCCGCCGCCGCCACCGCCGACGTCTACGCGGCCGCCGACCGGTCCCACCGCCGTCGCGTACGCTCCGAGCATGGGTGACGTGGAGAAGACGGCCGCACAGGTCATCGAGGCTTTCCTGAAGGACGCGGAGCTGGAGTGGGAGAGCCCCGCACCGGGCAACTACGTGGTCCAGCTCCCCGGCACCCGCAAGCTCAGAACGACGGTCTCCCTCATCGTCGGCCGCCACTCCCTCTCCCTGAACGCCTTCGTCGTCCGGCACCCCGACGAGAACGAGTCCGGCGTCCACCGCTGGCTCCTGGAGCGCAACCTCAAGCTGTACGGCGTGAGTTACGCCGTCGACCCGCTCGGCGACGTCTACGTCACCGCGCGCCTCCCGCTCGCCTCGGTCACCGCCGACGAGATCGACCGCCTCATGGGCCAGGTCCTGGAGGCCGCCGACGGCGCCTTCAACACGCTGCTGGAGCTGGGCTTCGCGAGCGCCATCCGCAAGGAGTACGCGTGGCGGGTCTCCCGGGGTGAACCGACCCGCAACCTCGACGCGTTCGCGCATCTGACGCAACGCCCGGCCGACTGACCCGGAAGCGATCGGGACGGCCGGGCGCCAGGAAGCGTCCGCGTCCGGGCTACTCGGGGTCCGGGACGGGGGCGGTCGGGGTGGGCGGGCCGTCGAGCTGATCGGCGAACGCGCGCAGGGCGTCGGCCAGTTCCTGCTTGGTGGGCAGCTGGTCCAGCCTGCGGTCGAGCTCGTCCAGACGCCGGTCGATGTCGTCCGGATCGACCGGCGCGGTGGGTCGGGGGGTGGACGTGGACGGCGTTTCCGTCGCGTCGGGGCCGGTGCCACCGCTCGTGCCGCCGCCGTCCATCCCGACACTGCTGCCGCCGTCGACCCCGCCGCTGGTACCGCCGTCCACGCCGCCGATGGTGCCGCCGGAGGTGTCGCTCCCCGTGTCGCCCCCGGTGTCCGACGGCCGGGCGGACGACGCGCTCGGTACGGGAGGGGAGGGCTCCTCCTCCGAACCGGCCGCGAGGGCGATGCCGACGCTCAGGGCGACCAGGGCCGCCGCCCCCACGACGGCGACCGATATCCGTCTCAGGTGTGATCCACCCCGCGCGGAAGCCGCCTGTGGCCCCTGAGCGGTTTGAGCGGCTTGAGGCCCGTGAGGACCGTGAGGGTCGGGTGTGCCGGGGGAGGGCGGTGTCTCGTCGATGTCCATGGGGCGACGCTATGCGTGGGTCGTCACCGGACGGAGGACTTCCGACCGTCCCCGTACCGCCCGGGTGTGACCCCCACCAACTTCCGGAAATGCCGGGTCAGATGAGCCTGGTCGTAGAAGCCGGCCGCCACCGCGACCTCACCCGGCGGCCGTCCGTCGAGCAGGAGCCGGCGGGCGAGGTCGACCCGGCGGGAGGTGAGGTACTGGTGCGGCGCGATGCCGTACGCCGCGCTGAACGCCCGTACCAGATGGGCCGGATGGGCCCCGACGAGCCCGGCGGCGCCGTCCAGTGTCAGACCCTGGACGACGTGTTCGTCGAGCAGCTCGCGCAGGCGGCGCGCGAGGTCGGGGTCGCGGCGCGCGGCGGTGGTGTCCAGCCCCGCGCGCAGATGCGTCCGCAACCGCTCGCCGATCAGCGTCAGGCGGCTGTCGGCCTCCAGCTCGTCGCCGGGGCGGGCGAGCGCGGAGTGCAGCTGCCCGACGCGTCGGCGCAGCACGGGATCGCGCAGGTCGGGGGCGTCGACGGCGGCCCCGATGAGGTCTTCGCCGAGCACCTCGGCGTCCAGGTACAGGACCCGCTTGCGGAAGCCGCCCGAGGTCGCGGGCGAGCCGTTGTGCGGCACGTGCGGCGGCAGCAGGGACACGGTGTCGTGCGGGGTGCCGTGCTCATGCCGGTCGAGGTCGTACCGTACGGCGCCGTCGTCGACGATCAGCAGCGTCCACGCCTCATGGACGTGCATCGGGTACGCGTACTCGGTGAAGTGGGCGTGGAAGACCTCCACGACGCCCGGGACGGCCGGGCGCCAGGCGGAGACTTCCTGCCGGGGTGCCATGCAAAGAACGTACAAGACGAAGCCGAACGCCGATCGGCAGTCTCGTCCCATGACCACGAGCACCGACGCCACCACGAGCACCGACGCCACCGCGACCATCGACGCCACCGCGACCATCGACGCCGGCACGACCACGAACCCGGCCGCGGGACCCGTCCGCTTCGAGACGAAGATCGCCGTCCTGCTGCGCGAGGACCTGGAGACCTGGCAGCGCCTGAACGTCACCGCGTTCCTGGTCAGCGGCCTCGGTACGGCCCTGCCCGAGGTGATCGGGGAGCCGTACGAGGACGCGGACGGCGTGGGGTACCTGTCGATGTTCCGCCAGCCGGTGCTGGTCTTCGAGGGCACGAAGGAGACGCTGACCGCCGCACACGCGCGCGTGCTCTCCCGGGCCCTCCCGCGCGCGGTGTTCACGAGCGACCTCTTCGCCACCGGCAACGACCGCGACAACCGCGCGGCGGTGCGCGCCGTGCCGTCGGCCGGGCTGGACGTCGTGGGCCTGGCGGTCTACGGACCGAGGAACGCGGTGGACAAGGTGCTGAAGGGCGCACGGATGCACCCCTGAGCACCGCCCCTGAGCCGCGCTCCCGCCCTCGGACCGCTCAGACGGCGCTGGCCGCGGGCTCGGCGGTGGTGGCAGGCTCGGATGTGGCCGCGGGCTCGGCTGCGGCGGCCTGCTCGCCGGGGACGTTCGCCACGACCGCGGTCTTCTCGCCCCGGACCGTGCCCTCCTCCGGAAGGCGCCGCATCAGCACGGCGTATCCGACGCCGGCCGCCGTTCCCACGACGGCGCACATCCCCCACAGCCACTCGGCTCCGAACCGGTCGATGACGAAGCCGGACATCACCGGGGCGACCAGGGAGGCCACGGCCCAGGACAGCGTGTACATGCCCTGGTAGCGCCCGCGTCCGTGGGTCGGGGAGAGGCGGACGACGAGCCCCGTCTGGGTCGGCGCGTTGACGATCTCCGCCAGGGTCCACACGCAGACCGTGAGCGCGAAGACGCCGACCGACCCGGCGAAGGCGGTGAGCCCGAACCCGTACCCCGCGAGCACCGAGGAGACGATCAGCAGCCGTCGCGGGTCCCGGTGCTCGATGAACCGGGTGACGGGGATCTGGAGCGCGACGATGAGCACGCCGTTGACGGCGATCGCCAAGCCGTAGTCGGCCGGCGTGAACCCGGCCGCGCCCATCGCCACGGGCAGCCCCACCGCCCCCTGCTGGAACACGAGCGCGACGAGGAAGGACAGCCCGACGACGCCCATGAACCGCCCGTCGCGCAGCACGGTCCCCAGCCCGACGCTGTCCTCCTGCACCGCCTTCGCCTCCCGCTCGGGGCGGGACTCGGGCAGCTTGAGGAAGACGACGACCGCGCAGACGAGGGTCATCCCGGCCTCGAGCAGGAACCCGGCGCGGTAGCTGACCTCGGCGATGAACCCGGCGGCCATGGAGGAGACGGCGAAGCCGAGGTTGATCGCCCAGTAGTTGAGCGAGAAGGCGCGGACCCGGTCCTCGGGCCGCACGATGTCGGCCATCATCGCCTGCACGGCCGGCCGGGAGGCGTTGGAGGCCATGCCGACCAGGAAGGCGACGCCGGCGATGGCGACGGGATGCTCCACGAACCCGAGCAGCGCCACCGACGCGGCGGTCGAGGTCTGCGCGACGAGCAGGGTGGGCCGCCGCCCCAGCCGGTCCGCCATGACCCCGCCGGCGAGCGACGAGACGACCCCGCCCAGCCCGAGCAGGGAGGCGACGAGCCCGGCGTAGGAGGCGGAGTACCCGCGGTCGAGTGTCAGGTACAGCGCCATGAAGGTGGCGACGAAACCGCCGAGCCGGTTGACGAGGGTGCTGGTCCACAGCCACCAGAACTCGCGCGGCAGCCCGGAGAGCGTCTCGCGGGCGGCACGTCTCAGGACGGCGACGGACATGACGGACTCCCCCGGGGTGCGGACGGCTGGGTGTAAGTGGCTCAGGCGGCGCTCAGAACTTACGAGAGGCGCGGTGCGGGAGGCCACTCAATTAACAGATCCCGTCAACCGTCGGAGGGCCTGTCCGCTGTACGAGCGGGCGCACAACGGATCGGAGCGGTGGATTACGCTCATACGCATGGCCGACGCACCGTACAAGCTGATCCTCCTCCGCCACGGCGAGAGCGAGTGGAACGCGAAGAACCTGTTCACCGGCTGGGTGGACGTCAACCTCAACGAGAAGGGCGAGAAGGAGGCGGTCCGCGGTGGCGAACTCCTGAAGGATGCCGACCTCCTCCCCGACGTGGTCCACACGTCGCTCCAGAAGCGCGCGATCCGGACGGCCCAGCTGGCCCTCGAATCCGCCGACCGCCACTGGATCCCGGTCCACCGCTCCTGGCGCCTGAACGAACGCCACTACGGCGCCCTCCAGGGCAAGGACAAGGCGCAGACCCTCGCGGAGTTCGGCGAGGAGCAGTTCATGCTCTGGCGCCGCTCCTACGACACCCCGCCGCCGCCGCTGTCGGACGACTCGGAGTTCTCGCAGGCCGCCGACCCCCGCTACGCGTCGATCCCGCCGGAGCTGCGCCCCCGCACGGAGTGCCTGAAGGACGTCGTCGTCCGCATGCTCCCGTACTGGTACGACGGCATCGTCCCGGACCTCCTGTCCGGCCGCACGGTCCTCGTCGCCGCCCACGGCAACTCGCTCCGAGCCCTCGTCAAGCACCTCGACGGCATCTCGGACGCCGACATCGCGGGCCTGAACATCCCGACGGGCATCCCCCTGGCCTACGAACTCGACGCGTCCTTCAAGCCGATCACCCCGGGCGGCACCTACCTCGACCCGGACGCGGCAGCAGCAGCGATCGAAGCAGTGAAGAACCAGGGCAAGAAGAAGTAACGCCACACCAGCAAGCCCCCGACCTGCTGTTTCTCGGCAGGCCGGGGGCTTTTTGGTGGGGCTGGGTCGTCCCTGGGCCGTCAGGTGCGACGACGCCGGCGGCGGACCCGGATGTCGAGGACGATCAGCAGCGCCACGGGGACGGCGATCTCGGCGGGAGCATCGGCCCAGAGGGCGAGTGCGCCGCCGGCCGTGCCGATGAGCGCGAGCGGCAGGTCACGGGGACAGATGTCGACGCTGACACCTGCGCGTGGGACCATATATCTCCTCCTGAGGATGATGTGAGTCGATAAACCAACGGAGACAGGGCCGTTCCCGGGCAAGGGGAGCGGCCCTGAATTGCGTGTGCAGCCTATTCAGGTATGCGGTCTTCGGGCAAATCTCCAGATGAATACAGGTGGGTCGTGAATGGGTGACACATATAACCTAGCTTGCGGGCGCCTTTCGCATGTTCGAGATCTGTTCGAACGTTGAGTCGATCTTGGTCGGGTGTGCATGCATGCGCGCTCAACCTGCGTGCATGCATGCACGACGGGCACCAGCCGCTCTCGCTGGGTGGCCTCGTTAAACGGGTTCGCTATCCGTGCTCGTTAACCACGGTCGTTAACCGTTCTCGTTAACCGCGTTCGTTGAGCGTGCTCGTTAACCACGTTCGTTAAGCGTGCTCACTAAGAGTCTTCGGTAATTCCCTGAGTGGCTGTTCACTTGCTGTCCTTCAATAAAGATGCGTGCGACAGCGTTGCGAGTACGCTCCTGACTTGAGCGCGTGCATGCCGTTCTCGCGAGACTCGGCGTACGGCTCGCCAGGTCGCCGCTCGGGGACGCACCGGCCGAGGCCAGCGCCCCCTTCCGCGCCTCCTCGTTGAGCGACGTCCGCCAGACGTGACCACCGCGCGGCCCGGTGAAGATCAGCCGCTTGGTCACCGGAGGCCCGTCCGCCACCTTGGAAGGTGACCCGAGCGGCACGCGGGTCGACGTACTGCTGGACCGTTCATGCAGGTCAACGCCCCACCAAAGCGCAAATAACCGCAGCTTCCCAAGATGAGGGCTTCGGTTCTGTGGTTTCGATGCGGGCGGAGTCGCTCACGCCGCTGACCCTGCCGGTCATCATCCCGGCCGTTCGGGGGAGATACGCGCGGTCTCGGAGGCGTGTCTCACCCGGCGAGGGCATCCCTTGCTGGGACGAAAGGGAGACATGATGCCGCTCTACCTGACAAGGTTCAGCTACACGCCGGAGACGTGGGCGAGACTCATCGGCCACCCCGAGGACCGCGCGAAGGCCGCTCAGTCGTACATCGAGTCCGTCGGTGGCAAGCTGCACGGCTTCTGGTACGCGTTCGGCACCCACGACGGCTACAACTTGTGGGAGGCCCCCGACAACGTTTCCATGGCCGCGGTCGCCCTGGCGATCAGCGGAGGCGGCGCACTCAGCTCGTTTGAGACGACCGTTCTCCTGAGCATCGACGAAACCATGGATGCCCTGCGCAAAGCCGGGCAAGTGCAGTACCGGGCCCCCGGCGCGTAGCGGTCCAGGTGGCTGGCAGCGACGAGTAAGTCCCAGCGGTGGGCCGTCCCTGGGCCGTCCGAGGTCGCCCAGCGTGGCCAACAACGACCAACGACGACCCACAGGGTGCGCGAGCCCATCGCCTCTGACCAGCAAAAACCAGTTCATCCGGATCTCCGACAAGAGCCCGGGCAAGAAGAAGCAACCCAACGCCTGTAAGCCCCCGACCTGCGATGTCCGCGCAGGCCGGGTGCTTTTGGTGACGCTGGTCCCTCCCTGGGCCCTCGGCCCGGTCGACCGGGGCGGGCTCAGTGCTTCAGGAAGTCCGGCTCCGGCTGTCCCCTCGTCTCCGCCCGGGCTCCCGCATCGAGGAGAGCCGACACGGCTGCCGCCGCATATTCCTCGGGCACGCCGGCGAGAACGACGGCGGGAACCTGGGTCGCCAGAACCTTGCTGCGCCACAGGCTCAGCCCCGTCAGCCGACGCACGACCTGGACGACGTCCATCACGCGGACACCGGGGTCAGTGAGCACCACGTCATGAGGCACGTCGTCGCAAACCAGCAAGAAGTACTCGTCCGCCATCGCTCTCTCCCCGCCCCGTCCATGTCGGAGCGTAGGACCCCCTCAGCCGTCATGTCGCATCGTTTTGGTGGCCTCGAAGACAGCGGGGCGAGACTCGGCATACGGCTCACCATGCCTCCGCTCAGGGATGACACCGGCCGAGGCCAGCGCCCGCTTCCACATCTCCTCGCTGAGAGACATCCGCCGGACGTGACCACCCGAGTCCCGTCCGCCGCCTCCCACGGCAGGGAGACGTCGACCTGTGAGAACCCGTTCGTGTGAGCCCGGAGCGCATCGGCGACCGGAGTGGGCAGCTGACGCCCCGGCAGCTCGCCGCCCTTTTCGGCCTGCGACTTCTTTGCGATGTGCGTGTGGGGCCGGCTCGTGCGCTCGGTGGTGGCTTTCAGCGGGGTGGTGGTGAGGGGTCTTCAGGGGGACAGGGCTGCCAGGTAGGTGGGGAGGGGGGTTGTGGGGGCGGGGAAAGGGAAGCGGGTGGCGAGGTGGCCGTCGGGGCGGATGACGTAGGCCGTCGGGCCGTCGGGGGTGTAGAGGCGGGCGAACTCGCCGGTGGTGTCGTGGTAGGCGGGGACGGGGACAGCGTCCTGGGCGGACAGGTCGGGCGAGGTGTCGCGGGCGAGTACGGCGATGACCTCCAGGGGCGGTCCGGCGGCCGCGGTCGCTGTTGCGTGGAGGGTCTCGGCGGTCGTCGGCACTGTCGCGGGGTCCGTCGTATAGAGGAGCGCCACGTGGCCCGTGCGGCCGCGCAGGACGTCGAACAGGCGCCAGGGGTAGGCGGAGCCGGACGAGGTCAGGCCGGTGCAGTCCGGGGCGCGGTCACCGGGCGAGAGGGTTGCGGGTGAGACCGACGGGGTGTGGGCGTCGCCGAGGCGGGGTGTTCCGGGGGAGCCGTTCGTGGCGGGAGCGAGAGGGCCGCCGCGGTAGTTGACGAGGAGTTGGGCTTCGCGGAGCAGGACGGTGCGGGGGGCGTCGGGGTCGGCTTCGATGCCCTGGGTGGCGTGACGGACCGTTCGGCCGACGACCTCCTCGCCGATCGGGCGGCGCTCGGCGTCGTAGGTGGTGAGGAGGGCGGGTCCGGCCTCTCCGCGGATGACGAGAGCCAGTTTCCACGCCAGGTTGCACGCGTCCTGGATGCCGGTGTTCATGCCTTGGGCGCCGGTGGGTGGGTGGATGTGCGCGGCGTCGCCCGCGACGAAGACACGGTCGTCGGAGTAGCGGTCGACGATGCGATGGCTGATACGGAAGACGGAGGACCACCGCAGGCGCGAGAGGACCGCCGGCCGCGGGGCGAGGCGGTCGACCACGGCCTGGATGTGGTGCAGCTCCGGGGCACGGCCGCTCTCCAGGCCGTGTGCCACGTCGTCGACGTGTGCCACGCCGTCACCTCGCACATCGCCGGCGCCGGTCGTCCCCGTTCCGGTGCCCGCCCTCATGGACAGTTCGGGCGGGACGAGCATCGACATGCGGTAGCGGCCGGGACCGGGGAGCGGGATGCAGACCAGGACGTCGTCGGTGGAGCCGTCGGCGGCGAGGTGGGTGGAGCGGACGCCGTAGCCGTGGGGCAGGTCCCAGTCGGCCTCGACGTCGCCCAGCATGTACTCCGCGTCGAAGGCCGCCCCCTCGTATGTGAGGCCGAGCGACTTGCGTACGGTGCTGTGGGCTCCGTCGCAGCCGATCAGATAGCCGGTCCGCACCTCCTCCTCCGTACCGGAAGCGGTGCGCAGGCGGGCGGTGACCCCACCCTGGTCCTGGGTGAACGACAGCAGCTCGGTGCCGCGTTCGACGGACGTGCCGAGGCCGGCGACGTACGCCTCCAGGAGGCGCTCGGTCTCGTACTGCGGCAGCGCGGCGAACTCGTACGGCACCTCGGGCGGCAGCGCCAGCTCGATGCGCGCCCGCTCCCGGCCGTTGACGTAGATCAGCTGACCGCGCAGTACCGCGGCGGCCTCCAGGACCGTGCGGGCCAGGCCCATCCGGTCCCAGATCTCCAGGGTGCGTGGCTGGATGCCGACGGCCTTCGCGTACGGGAGGCGGGCGGGCAGGCGGTCCACCAGCCGGCAGCGCACCCCCTGCCTGCGCAGTTCCGCCGCCGCGCTCAGGCCGACCGGGCCGGCGCCCGCGATCAGTACGTCGGTCGTTCCGCTGTGCGTCACCGGTGCCACGGGTGCCTCCCAGTGCGGTGCTCGGCCCCTGCAGCGATCCCGTCATCCATGGTCACCCGGTGGCGACCGGACGGCGAGCCGGACGGGTGTCGCCACGTGCGGTCTCTTTATCCGATTTACGAGGTTCAGTCGGTGTGGCCGGATATCGTCACCGATGCGTCACAGGTCTGTCCTCGGCAGAACTCGAACGGCTGCCCCTTGTGTCTGAGTTGACGGTCGACGACCGACGGTCGACGCAGGTGGGTGGGGGCTGTGGGTGGACGCCCGCGGCGATTCGGATCCGGGGGCGGCGTGCGGTACGAGGACGCGATCGAGAGTGCGAACACGAACACGAACGAGAACACCGACACGAGCACGAACACGTACGAGAACACCGACGCGACGAGTGCGGACAGGAACGGGAACATGGGCTGGAACAGGTTCGGTATTCGAGGTTCCGTGATGGCGGCCGTCGTGGCGTCGGCCGCGCTCGTGATGACCGGGTGCGGTGCGCAGGAGGCCCCGAGTGCCTCCGCCAGTGCCGAGTCCGCCGAGTCCGTCGGCGCCGAGTCCGCCGGGCCCGCGTCCGCGACACCCAGCCACGTGGCTTCTCCGTCCGGGGTCTCCCCGTCCGTCGCCTCGCCCTCCGCGAGCGCCGCTGTCGTGACGCCCGCCGTGGACGGCGTCACGCCGGTCTGTGGTGCCGGGAGTCTGAAGGTCACCGCCCGGCAGGCCGCCGTTCGGCCGGCCGGTACGGGGACCGGGGCGGCGATCGTCGAATTCACCAACACCTCGGCCAAGGCCTGCGTCCTCGAGGGGCACCCGACCGTCGCGGGAGCCGGCAATGGCTCTCCCGAGAAGAGCGCACCGCTCACCGTCAAGCCCACCGGATCCGCCTCACCCGTGACGCTGGCCCCCAAGGGCAAGGCATGGGTGAAGCTGACCTTCGTCCAGGTGCAGGGGGAGGCCGACGGGTTCTGCGAATCCGGTGCGGAGCCCGTGGTGTTCCCGACGATCGTCGTCGGGCTGCCGGGGGCCGGCAGGCATCAGGTCGCCCTCGACGACGGCCGGTTCGCGGAGTGCGACAACACGGTGACCGTCACCGCCGTCTCCGCGGTCCAGCCTTCCTGACCGGGTCTCATACCTCCAGCGGCACCGGGTGGATCTCGTCCGCCATGTGGCCGGTGCGCTCGTGGACGCGGAGGACGGCATCCGCCGACGTCGCCTCGGAGAGGCAGTAGACGGTTCCGGACTCCGGGTCCGCCCAGGCTCGTTCGAAGTGCACGCCCTCCTCGCCCTCGATGGCGAGGTCCGCCCGGTGGGCCTCGAGGAGCTGGTCGGCGGTGATGCCCTGCATGCCGTGGTGGACGTCCATGAAGCGGGTCATGACTGCCCGCCCCCTTCCGGTCTTCGCCGTGCCTGCCTGTGTCAATCCTTGTCGGTCCTTCCTCCATGCTGCGCTCGCGTTCCCCGCGCGGCGACCGGACGTGGCGGGCCCGGACACGGCGGGCCCCGACATGGCGGGGGGCCCGGGGCCGACTTCGGACGTCGGCACCGGGCCCCTCGTTCACGTACGTTCGCCGTGCGTCGTCATCCGCACTGGCAGGGGTTGCCCGACTGGCACCCGCAGCCGCACCCCGAACCGCAGCCGCAGGCGCCGATGAGCATCAGGTTCCTGATCTCGGCGGGCTGCTCGGTCGGGCGTTCCTGTGCGGGGTCGGGCGTGGGAGTGACGGGGGACTCGGCCATGGGTTCCTCCCGGAGGACGTAGGACCTGTGCCCATTGCATGCCCGCTCCGCTGGGCGCATCAACGGCGCACTGTGGCTTGCGCACGCCCTGCGAGGACCCGGCACGCCCCTCGCCCCCGTGGCCCACGGCCTCCGGCCCCACGGCCTCCGACTCGCCGGCCCATGGCCAACGGCCACGGCCGCATGGCCTCCGGCTCCCTGGCCCCAGGGCCCAGCGGCCGCATCTCCCCATGGCCTCCGGCCCCAGGGCCCAACGGCCACGGCCCCATGGCCAACGGTCACCCTGGCTCCCACCGGCACCCATGGCCCACGGCTCCCGGGCGGACAGCCTCCCCGGTTACCAGGCGCATGTCGGGCAGCCACCCCAGCCCCCGGCGGACAAGCCGCCCCGGCCCCCCGGGGCGGACAGCCCCCCGGTTCCCAAGCCCATGTCGGACAGCCACCCCGGCGGCCCCGGCGGACAGCGATCGGTCACCCCGGCGGCCCCGGCGGACAGCGATCGGTCACCCCGGCGCTGCCCAGCGGGCGGGGGCCCCTCCCGGGCCCGCCGGGGAGGGGGCCGGGATCAGATGCCCTCGGCCGTCGGTCCCTGGCCCGCTCCGGTGGCCGGCTGGATGTCGGGCTGGATCTCCGGCTGGAGTTCGTCCGCGTGCTCGCCCGTCACCAGGAACACCACGCGCTTGGCGACGGCCACCGCGTGGTCGGCGAAGCGCTCGTAGTAGCGGCCCAGCAGCGTGACGTCGACGGCCGTCTCGATGCCGTGCTTCCAGCGGTCGTCCAGCAGGTGCTGGAAGAGGGTGCGGTGCAGGAGGTCCATCGCGTCGTCGTCGGACTCCAGCTGGAGGGCGAGGTCGACGTCCTTGGTGACGACGACCTCCGCCGCCTTGGCCATCAGGCGCTGCGCGAGCTGGCCCATCTCCAGGATCGTGGCGTGCAGGTCCTGCGGGACCGCGCGGTTCGGGAAGCGCAGCCGCGCCAGCTTCGCCACGTGCTGGGCCAGGTCGCCGGATCGCTCCAGGTCCGCCGACATCCGCAGCGATGTGACGACGATCCGCAGGTCGGTCGCCACCGGCTGCTGCCGCGCCAGCAGCGCTATCGCCCGTGCCTCAAGGTCGTGCTGGAGCTCGTCGACCCTCTTGTCGGCCTCGATGACGCTCTCGGCGAGCTTCAGATCGGCGTCGAGAATGGCGGTCGTGGCGCGTCCGATCGCCGACCCGACCAGCCGGGCCATCTCCACCAGGCTGTCGCCGATCGAGTCCAGTTCCTCGTGGTACGCGTCCCGCATCAGGATTCCCTCTCGTACGTCGTGCTCGGGGTTCGGTCCGGGGGCCAGAACCGGCCGCGAACCGAACCGGAACCGGCTGCTGCACCGGCGCCGACCGGCCGTGGAACCGGTGCTGCGAACCCCACGGTGCCACGCTCCGCCCCGTACGCGTCGATTTCCGGCACCCCAAATGAACCACCACTGGCTCCAAGGTGAACTCTGGGCGACGAGTGTTCGAGGTCGCACCTCGATAGCTGTGGCCAGGACCGATCGCGTGCCTAACCTGGTGGCATGGACGTGAACGCGGCGGTCGCCGCAGCGGCAGCGATCGCCGGGGTACTCACCGGTGTCATCGCCATGCTGGCGTTCCGCTGGAGCGAGCGGGAGCAGAAGCGCCCCACGCGCACCTCGCTGCACACGGACCCGGTGCTTCCGCCGGGTGTGGACACCGTCCTGTCCGTGCTCCGCTCCTCCGCCGTCGTGCTCGACGAGGCCGACGCCGTCGTGAAGGCCAGCTCCGCCGCCTACGCCCTCGGGCTGGTGCGCGGTGGCCGGCTCAGCGTCGAGCCCATGCTCAAGATGGCGCGGGACACCAGGCGCGACGGAGAGATACGGCAGGTGGAGCTGGACCTTCCGCGGCGCGGGACCGGGCGCGGCGAGGCTCTCGCGGTGTCCGCCAGAGTGGCTCCGCTGGGTTCCCGGCTGGTCCTCCTGCTCGTGGAGGACCTCACCGAGGCCCGTCGTATCGAGGCGGTCCGGCGGGACTTCGTGGCGAACGTCAGCCATGAGCTGAAGACGCCGGTGGGCGCGCTCTCCCTTCTCTCCGAGGCTGTCATGGACGCCTCGGACGATCCGGAGGCGGTGGAGCGGTTCGCCGGACGTATGCAGATCGAGGCCACCCGGCTGACCAGCCTGGTGCAGGAGCTCATCGACCTCTCGAGGGTCCAGAACGACGATCCCCTCGAGGACGCGGAGCCGGTCGGCATCGACGAGCTGGTCGCCGAGGCCGTCGACCGCTGCCGTCACCAGGCCGGGACCAAGCAGATCACCATGGCCGCCGGCGGCACCGCCGACCTGCGGGTCTGGGGGAACCGGGGCCAGCTGGCCGCCGCCCTCGGCAACCTGGTCGAGAACGCCGTCAACTACTCGCCCGCGCGGACCCGCGTCGGCATAGCCGCCCGCCGGGTGGGCGCGCCGGGCGGCGACCTGATCGAGATCGCCGTGACCGACCAGGGCATCGGCATCTCCGACAAGGACAAGGAGCGCATCTTCGAGCGCTTCTACCGCGTCGACCCGGCCCGCTCCCGTCAGACGGGCGGCACGGGACTCGGGCTGGCGATCGTCAAGCACGTGGCCGCCTCGCACGGCGGGGAGGTCACGGTGTGGAGCGCCGAGAACCAGGGCTCCACGTTCACCCTGCGCCTGCCGGAGGCGGGCGTGGCCCGCGACCGCGCGCACCAGCACCCCGACCCGGACGAGGCCGACGACGTCGACGGCCTCGGTGACGTCGACGACGTCGACCGCCTCGACGAGGTCGGTCACTCCTCCCCTCACCGCTCGACCCAGACATCACCCCGCGCCTCATCCCCCGATTCGTCCGCGTACCGGACGCTTTCCGCCCCGGAGGTCCTTCCGTGACCCGAGTGCTCGTCGTCGAGGACGAGGAGTCCTTTTCCGACGCCCTGTCGTACATGCTCCGCAAGGAAGGCTTCGAGGTCGCCATCGCGGCCACCGGGCCCGACGGACTCGACGAGTTCGAGCGCAACGGCGCCGACCTCGTGCTGCTCGACCTGATGCTGCCGGGCCTGCCCGGCACGGAGGTGTGCCGTCAGCTGCGCGGCCGCTCCAACGTTCCCGTGATCATGGTGACCGCGAAGGACAGCGAGATCGACAAGGTCGTCGGCCTGGAGATAGGAGCCGACGACTACGTCACCAAGCCCTTCTCCTCGCGTGAGCTGGTCGCCCGTATCCGGGCCGTCCTGCGCCGCCGGGGCGAGCCGGAGGAGGTGACCCCGGCGGCCCTGGAGGCCGGCCCGGTGCGTATGGACGTCGACCGGCATGTCGTGACGGTCTCCGGCTCCAAGGTCGATCTCCCCCTCAAGGAGTTCGACCTCCTGGAGATGCTGCTGCGCAACGCCGGCCGTGTCCTGACCCGTATGCAGCTCATCGACCGGGTCTGGGGCGCCGACTACGTGGGCGACACCAAGACCCTCGACGTCCACGTCAAGCGCCTGCGCGCCAAGATCGAGCCGGACCCGGGCGCCCCGCGCTACCTGGTCACGGTGCGTGGCCTGGGCTACAAGTTCGAGCCGTAGACCGGCCTGCCGGCGGCGGCAGCCTCGGCTGCCGCCGTCGGCTGCCGTCGCCGAGCGGACGGATCGAGCAGGAAGGGCGGCGCCCCGGGTGGGGTGCCGCCCTTCCTGTTGTGCGTGCGTGTATGCGTGTGCGCGCGAGGTCAGTGACCGGCGGAGGCCGACTCCGACTCCGAGGCCGAGGCGGAGGCCGAGTCCGACGGGGACGCCGATCCGGACTCGGAGGTCGCGCCCTCCGCGGCCGCGCCGGAGGCCGACCCGGACGGGGACGCCGACGCGCTCCCGGCGGGGGAGGACTCGGCGGCGCTCGGGATGTCGCTCGGGCCCCACTTGGTGAAGTAGCTCTCGGCGGGGACGACGAAGGCGCGCAGGCTGACCTCGCCGGTCTCGCTGAAGGTGAAGGTCACCTTCTGCGCGTCGCCGTCCTTGACGGCCTCGCGGCTGCTCGACAGGACGGCGGAGGCGTTGTTCGCGCCGCCGATGACGATCGAGCCGTAGGCCGGGACGGTCAGCGCGCCCTTGCCCTTGGCGGGCGAGAGCTCGGCGGACTTGCCGCCGTCGAGGGTGATGGATTCCAGCGTCTGCGCCTTGCTTCCGCCGTTGAAGACGGTCGCCGAGATCACGGCGGGACCGGTCGACTCCAGGTCGGGCTGGGTGATGACGACGACGTTCTGAAGCTTGATGTCGCCGACGCTGGTGGCGGCGTTGTCCGGCTTGATCTCCAGGGTCTGGGAGTCGTTGCCGGCCCCACAGGCGGCGAGCGAGGCGATCGAGAACGCGATGGCGGAAGCGGCGAGGGCGCCGCGTCGAAGGCTGCTGCTCACGGCGGCGGCAACTCCTTGTGCACGCGGGCGGCTTTGCTTTGGATAAAGCCGTCCTAAGGGTCTGTCAGCGGCCTTAGGTTACCGAGCCGTTCTCGCGCCACCGCACCCGACCCGCCTCTAGAGCGATCCCGTGCCTCGACGGACGCGCCGAACGGTCGCAGGCACCACCTGTCCCGGCCGCCACGGGCGGCCCATGAGTCACATTGGCTTCACCCGTCGTCTTCTCGCTCTCCACCCGTCGTCTTCCCCTCACCTTGCGGTCGTCTTCCCGTTCCCCTTCCGGCTCACCGGACCATTCGCATAACCGCACCGGACCCCCGCGCGCGGATTTTCGGTGAAGGAATGCGAGATCGCCCCCGGAATTGATCACGGGCGTGGTCGAGAGGGCGATGATCAATTCCGGAAACGACTCGTATCCGGCCACGTGAACCGAACGGAGTAGCGGAAGTCGCACTCCTGGAAGCGGACATATGTGGACGTTCGGCCGTTCGGGCGGGCCTCCGGATGTGTGTAACGTGCGCGTTTCTCCCCCCTCGGAGAGCACCTCCGACCTGCGAATACCTGCTTCCGCCGCCCCCGCGCAGCACGTTCCTGTTGCTGTTGTCAAGCCCCGAGATATGCCCTGACCTGCGAAAACGCCATTCAGAACCCGCAGTTTCCGTGTTACCCTGGATAGCCACGGAAGGGGTACCTGTCACATGACGTTCAAGGTTGGCGACACCGTGGTCTATCCCCATCACGGGGCCGCGCTGATCGAGGCCATCGAAACTCGCCAGATCAAAGGCGTGGACAAGACCTACTTGGTGCTGAAGGTCGCCCAGGGTGACCTGACGGTACGTGTGCCAGCGGACAATGCGGAGTTCGTCGGCGTACGTGATGTGGTCGGTCAGGACGGGCTGGACCGGGTCTTCGAGGTGCTGCGCGCGCCGTACGCCGAGGAGCCCACGAACTGGTCGCGTCGTTACAAGGCAAATCTGGAGAAGCTCGCCTCCGGCGATGTCATCAAGGTCGCGGAAGTCGTGCGTGACCTGTGGCGTCGTGAGCGCGAGCGCGGACTCTCCGCCGGTGAGAAGCGCATGCTCGCCAAGGCCCGCCAGATCCTGGTGAGCGAGCTCGCTCTCGCGGAGAACACCAACGAGGACAAGGCCGAAGCACTGCTCGACGAGGTGCTCGCGTCCTGACCCGACGCGTTTTTCGTGTGCTGACGCCGGCCCGAGACCGGCTTCGGCACGCCGAGGAACACGCACACTGAAGAACACCGAAATGCCGCGGTGCCCGATGACGAATTCCCCGTCGCCGGGCGCTGCGGCATGTTCGTGCCAGGACAAGCGCTCCCGCCAGGACAATCGCCGTAACGCACCGCCCCCGCAGGAGTTGCTGGTCGATCCCGCCCCCGTACCGCCCCCGATAATGCGACCGATGCTTCGATACTTGATGTGCCGGGCCCGGGCTGCTGCCTCGACCGGCACGTCACGGAAGGGTCCGGTCAAGGCGTCGCGCCCGGCACTTCCAGGGCCATACCCACGCCGGGCCGGAACACAAACCTGACAGGAACCGATGTCTGACGATTCGCGTCCCTCCCCCGCGCCCGCCCGCACGGCCGCGGTGATTCCGGCCGCCGGACGGGGTGTCCGCCTCGGTCCGGGCGCCCCCAAGGCGCTCCGCACGCTGGGCGGCACACCCATGCTGATCCACGCGGTACGCGCCCTCGCCGCCTCCCGCGCGGTCGCCCTGGTCGTCGTCGTGGCCCCGCCGGACGGCACCGCCGAGGTGAAGTCGCTGCTCGACGCGCACGCGCTGCCCGACCGCACCGACTTCCTGGTCGTACCCGGCGGTGAGACCCGCCAGGAGTCGGTGAAGCTCGGCCTGGACGCGCTGCCGCCCGGCCACGACATCGTGCTCGTGCACGACGCCGCCCGGCCGCTGGTCCCCGTCGACACGGTCGACGCCGTCATCGAGGCCGTACGCGAGGGCGCGCCCGCCGTCGTCCCGGCGCTGCCGCTGGCGGACACCGTCAAGGAGGTCGAACCGGCCGTCACCACCGGCGACCCCGAACCGGTCGTCGCGACGCCGGAGCGCGCCCGCCTCCGTGCCGTGCAGACCCCGCAGGGCTTCGACCGGGCCACCCTGGTCCGCGCCCACGAGACGGTCACCGAGAACGTCACCGACGACGCGAGCATGGTCGAGCAGCTGGGGCTGACAGTCGTGGTCGTCCCCGGCCACGAGGAGGCCTTCAAGGTCACCCGGCCCCTCGACCTGGTCCTCGCGGAGGCGGTCCTGGCCCGCAGGAGGCTCAACGATGGCTTCTGAGACGCGGCCCGTGCTTCCCCAGGTCGGGATCGGCACCGACATCCACGCCTTCGAGGAGGGCCGCGAGCTGTGGTGCGCGGGCCTGAAGTGGGAAGGGCAGGGCCCCGGGCTGGCCGGGCACTCCGACGCGGACGTCGTCGCGCACGCCGCCTGCAACGCGCTCTTCTCCGCGGCCGGCCTCGGTGACCTGGGGCAGCACTTCGGCACCGGGCGCCCCGAGTGGTCCGGCGCCTCGGGCGTCACCCTGCTCACGGAGGCGGCCCGGATCGTCCGCGAGGCCGGCTTCGTCATCGGCAACGTCGCCGTGCAGGTCGTGGGTCCCCGGCCCAAGATCGGCAAGCGGCGCGACGAGGCGCAGAAGATCCTGTCCGAGGCGGCCGGCGCGCCGGTGTCGGTATCGGGCGCCACGACGGACGGGCTCGGCTTCCCGGGACGCGACGAGGGCCTGATGGCGATCGCGACGGCGCTGGTGGCACGTACCGGCTGACCCGCGGGACACCCGCACCGGCCGACATATGCCATGGCATGTCACGAATGTGTGGCCCTTGGGTGGAAGGGGCTCGGGGCATCGCTCCGCGCCCACTACCCTGGAGTGGTGACCATTCGCCTGTACGACACCAGTGCCCGGCAGATCCGTGACTTCGTCCCGCTCCAGCCGGGTTGTGTCTCGATCTACCTGTGTGGTGCCACCGTGCAGGCCGCTCCGCACATCGGGCACATCCGTTCGGGCCTGAACTTCGACATCATGCGGCGCTGGTTCGCGCACCGCGGCTACGACGTCACCTTCATCCGCAACGTCACCGACATCGACGACAAGATCATCGCCAAGTCGCACGACCAGGGCCGCCCCTGGTGGTCGATCGGGTACGAGAACGAGCGGGCGTTCAACGACGGCTACCAGGCGCTGGGTTGCCTGCCGCCGACCTACGAACCCCGCGCCACCGGGCACGTCCCGGAGATGATCGAGATGATGCGCGGGCTGATCGAGCGCGGCCACGCCTACGAGTCCGACGGCAACGTCTACTTCGACGTGCGCTCCTTCCCGGAGTACCTCCAGCTGTCCAACCAGGAGCTGGACAACCTGCTCCAGCCCTCGGGCGACGGCGAGACCGGCAAGCGCGACCAGCGCGACTTCGCCCTGTGGAAGTCCGTCAAGCCGGGCGAGCCGAGCTGGGAGACCCCCTGGGGCCGCGGGCGTCCCGGCTGGCACCTCGAGTGCTCGGCCATGGCGCACAAGTACCTGGGGTCCGTGTTCGACATCCACGGCGGCGGCCTCGACCTGATCTTCCCGCACCACGAGAACGAGATCGCCCAGGCCAAGGCCTACGGCGACGAGTTCGCGCGGTACTGGGTGCACAACGCCTGGGTCACCATGGCCGGGGAGAAGATGTCGAAGTCGCTGGGCAACAGCGTCCTCGTCTCCGAGATGGTGAAGCAGTGGCGCCCGATCGTGCTGCGCTACTACCTCGGTACCCCGCACTACCGTTCGATGATCGAGTACAGCGAGGAGTCCCTGCGCGAGGCCGAGTCGGCGTTCGCGCGGATCGAGGGCTTCGTGCAGCGCGTCGTCGAGAAGGCCGGGGGAGTCGTCGAGCCCGCGGCCGAGGTGCCGCCGGCCTTCGCCGAGGCGATGGACGACGACCTCGGTGTCCCCCAGGCGCTCGCCATCGTGCACACGACGGTCCGGCAGGGGAACTCGGCGCTCGCCGCCGACGACAAGGAAGCCGCCGTGGCCCGCCTCGCCGAGGTCCGCGCCATGCTCGGCGTCCTCGGCCTGGACCCGCTCGACGCGCACTGGGCCGGCGAGGAGAGCCGGGGCGAGGACCTGCACGGCGTGGTCGACAGCCTCGTCCGACTCGTCCTCGACCAGCGGGAGTCGGCGCGCGGGCGCAAGGACTGGGCGACCGCGGACGCCATTCGTGACCAGCTGACCCAGTCCGGCCTGGCCATCGAGGACGGCCCGCAGGGGCCGCGCTGGAGCCTCGGCCCGCGGTAGGGCGGCCCCAGGGCCCGTCCTTGATCGAGTGTGCCGCCCGGCCTTCCGGGCGGCACACTGCATAAGACGTACGTACGAAAGCTCACGGAGACGAGAGACTCATGGCAGCCAACAACCGCCGCATGTCCGGCAAGAAGGGCGCGCAGGTCGGCAGTGGCGGCCAGCGGCGCCGAGGCCTGGAAGGCAAGGGACCGACCCCGCCCGCCGAGATGCGCAAGAAGCACAAGGCGAACCGCATCGCGACCGCCAAGGCCAAGCAGGCCGCCCGCCGCCCCGCGCCGCGCGGCCGTGGCGGCAAGGGCACGTCCGAGATGGTCGTCGGCCGGAACTCCGTCGTCGAGGCGCTGCGCGAGGGCGTGCCCGCGACGATGCTCTACGTGCAGCAGTTCATCGACAACGACGAGCGGGTGCGCGAGGCGCTCCAGCTCGCCGGTGAGCGCGGCGGCATCCACCTCATGGAGGCCCCGCGTCCCGAACTGGACCGCATGACCAACGGTCTCAACCACCAGGGCCTGGTCCTCCAGGTCCCGCCGTACGAGTACGCGCACCCCGAGGACCTGGCGTCGGCCGCCTACGACAACGGCGAGGACCCGCTGATCGTCGCCCTCGACGGCGTGACCGACCCGCGCAACCTGGGCGCCGTCGTCCGCTCCGTCTCCGCCTTCGGCGGTCACGGCGTGGTCGTCCCGGAGCGCCGTGCGGCCGGTATGACGGCCGGGGCCTGGAAGACGTCCGCCGGTGCGGCCGCCCGTACCCCGGTCGCCCGCGCCACCAACCTCACCCGTGCGCTGGAGGCCTACAAGAAGGCCGGCATCGCGATCGTCGGCCTGGCCGCCGACGGCGAGCACGAGGTCGGCACGCTGAAGGCGCTGGACGGCCCGGTCGTCATCGTCGTCGGCAGCGAGGGCAAGGGCCTGTCCCGCCTGGTCGGCGAGACCTGTGACTTCCGGGTCCGGATCCCGATGCCCGGTGGCGCGGAGTCCCTCAACGCCGGTGTGGCGGCCGGGATCGTGCTGTACGAGGCGGCTCGGCGGCGCGGCTGAGTGCCGACGGGCGCGGCCCGGTGGCCGCGCCCGTGTGCGGGGAGTTCACCCGAACGGGTTAATCCCGGCGAGTAGTGCAACCTTGACGGAGTCCGGACAGATCCGGCGGGTCAAAGCAGTGTCCTAAACACACGTCACTCGGTTAGATGAGTGTGGACACCAGAACACCCCGCACACCCACGGGGGACCGCTCGTCGGGATTCGACGACGCTCCCGCGCTGAGCATGGTGAAGGTGCCGAGCGATCCGGCGCAGATCATCGTCAGCCACGCGAGCTTCCGCGTGCAGCTGGGCGCGTCGGCGCGGCGTAACCAATCCCCGCGGATCGCCCGGCACGTGAGCGCCATCGATGACACCGCGCGCATGGCCGCCGTCGGGTCGGCCGGCAGAGCGGGCGCCGCTTCCGGTGGCCGTCGGCGGGCCGTCGTCTGGAGCGGCAAGTCCGCCCCGGACGACACCGGGGCCCACCGGCTGCTCCAGGCCGTGCGGGCAGGCAGCGTCGGGCACGGCGAACCGCCCGGTGCCGACGCCGGAGCCACCCAGGTCATCCCCCGTGTCGACATGGGCGACCGGGGCTACGACGGCGGCCTCGCCGCGCAGACCCTTGAGACCCCGATCGTCGGCGCCCAGCGGACGCCCGTCGACGGCGAGCAGCGGATCCTGCCGAACATGCGCGGCGTCGGCAGCGCCTACGACGAACCCGCCTACGACGACGCCCAGTTCGAGGACTTCGGGGACGCCGACACCGACCCCGAGCCGGCTCCGCGCGGCCGTCGGCAGGGCGACGACCCCGCCCGGCACGCCTATTACCCCGGCCGCCGGATGAACCTCGGCGTGGTCCTGCTCCCGCTGCGCGTCTTCCTCGGCTTCATCTCCATCTACGCCGGCATGGGCAAGCTGTGCGACCCCGTCTACTTCGACGGCGGCAAGCGCGGCTCCATGGTGAAGTGGCTCGACACCCTGCACCCGTGGGAAGTCGCGGAGCCGCTACGCCAGTTCGCCCTGCACCACCCCGTCGGCTCCGGCCTCGTCATCGCGTTCCTCCAGGTCGTCGTCGGCGTCCTCACGGTCCTGGGCTGCTGGCAGCGGGTCGCCGCGGTCGTCGGCGCCGGACTCTCGGCCGCGCTCATCGTCACCGTCAGCTGGAAGACCGTCCCGGTCTACGACACCCCCGACATCATCTACCTGGCCGCCTGGTCGCCGCTGATCATCGCCGGTGCCCCGGTCTACTCGGTGGACGGCCGGCTCGCCGCCGGGGCGTGGCGCCGGCTCGGCCCGCGCTCCGACCTGTGGGAGCTGCGCCGTTACGTGCTGCGCCGCGGTGCCCTGGTGACCGCGATCGCCGTCGGACTCACCCTGCTGGTCGGCTCGCTGCTCGGCGGTGCCGTCCGCGACGCCGACCGGGTGGTCGTCCCCGGTCCGGGCGAGCCCCCGCGCAACGAGCTGCCGGGTTCGCCGCTGCCGGAGAAGTCCGGCACGCACAAGGCGTCCCGCAAGCCCTCCGCGTCCAGCTCGCCCACCCAGGACGCCACGTCGGCGGCCCCGACGGCGGGTACGGACAGCGAGCCCTCCGAGGCGCGGGACTCCGGCACCACCGGCAGCGGTGACGCCGGCGCGCCCAGCCAGACGCAGGGCACCGCGGGCGAGGCCCCGCCGGAGCAGTCCACTCCGGTGGAGCAGGCCCCCGCCACCAGCTCGGGCCCCTCCTCCGGGGGTTCGGCCACCTCCGGCGGCTCGACGAGCGGCGGCGGTGGCGGCTCGGACGGCGGCTCCTCGTCCTCCGGCCAGCCGGGCCTGGTAGGCGGCCTGCTCGGATAGAGCCAGTACAAGAACCACCGAGGATGCCCCGCGCCACCCAACACCCGGCACCCTCGGTGGTTCAAGGCCGTGCGGCACCGCCAACAATTCAGGAGCGGTGGTCGAAGGGGGCGCGGGGAACGGCGCGATCAGCCCTCACCGGGCGGGTGGCCGAGGACGGTCCCTGTGCGGCACGGCCGGTGGTTCAGGGGCGCGGGGAACGGCGCGCTCGGCCCCCGCCGGGCGGGTGGCCGACGACGAACCCCTCCGCTCAACCCGCGGAGCGACTCAGCGCGGCCAGCTCCTTCGCCGCCTCCGTGAGGTCCTTCGCGGTGTCGATGGCCCGCCAGTACGCCCCCTGCGGGAGCGGGAACCCGGCCAGCCGCAGCTCGCGGGCGAGGTGCGGGAACGTCGTCCGCTCGTGGTCTCCCCGCTCGGGGAGCAGCCCGGCGAAGGCGGGGGAGAAGACGTAGACGCCCGCGTTGATCTCGTACGTGGTGGGCGGCGCCTCGATGAAGTCCGTGATGTGACCGAACCCGTCCGTCTGCACCGCACCCCACGGAATGCGCGGACGGGCCAGCGCCAGTGTCGCTATGGCGTCGCGCTCGGTGTGGAAGTCGGCCATCTCGCGCAGCGAGAAGCGGGTCCAGATGTCGCCGTTGGTGGCGTACCAGGGGCGGTCGGGGTGGGGCAGGTGGGCGGCCGCGTACTTCAGACCGCCGCCGCGGCCCAGGGGTTCGCTCTCCACGACGGTGGTGACCTTGACGGGCAGGTCGGCCGACTTCAGCCAGTCCTGGAGGACCTCGGCGAGGTGGCCGCAGGACACGACGACGTCGGTGACGCCCTCCTCGGCGAGCCAGCCGAGCTGATGGCCGATGATCGGCGTCCCCGTGCCGGGGATCTCGACCATCGGCTTGGGCCGGTCGTCGGTGTACGGACGCAGCCGGGACCCCTGGCCACCGGCCAGGATGACGGCTTGCGTGGGGCGGGACGCGGCGTGCGGATCGGTCATGCCCGCACTGTACGTGCCGCCTGTTCCGGGGCGTGCGGCTCCCCCGGCGGGAGGGGAACCGCACGCCCCGGTCGCTACGGCCCGGGGGCCCGGTGGCTCAGCCCCGGGCCGCCAGCACGCCCGAGGCGAAGGCCGTGTCGCACACCGGGCGGGAGTACGACTGGGCGCGCGAGGGGCCGTACGCGCGGACGGCGGCGCGGCCCAGGGCACGGGCGATGGAGGAGCAGTGCCTCGCCAGCGACGGCTTGCCGTTCACGGCCGCCTGGAGATGGGTCAGGGCGACGCCTGGATCCTTCTCCTGGAGCTCGGTCAGCAACTGGTCGCGCAGCACGTCCTGCGGGGCCTTGGCGGCCTGGTGCGAGGACTGCTGCGCGGCGGAGACGTCGGAGGCGGTGAGCACCGAATCCGAGGGGTTCCCCGACCAGTTGACCCGGGTGACCGCGAGGGTCCCGGAGAGCACCATGACGACGGGCAGGACGAGGGCGAGCGAGCGGCCGATCCGGCGGGCTGGGCCGCCCTGGCCGCGGCGCGTGCGCTGGGTGGTGGAGTGGTTCGCGGAGTGCTTCACGCGTGAGAGGGTAGCGTGCAGTAGTTATTTGGCGACATTTAGTCACCCGGACGGGGGATGAAGCGGTGCTCCCTTTTGGGTAAGGGGTTGACGGACCGCGAGTGAAATGTCCGCTGTGCCGGGGATTCCCCGGACAGCGAGAAGGGCCCCGCAGCAGGCTGCGGGGCCCTTCTCGTCACATCGGGTGAATCACCGGGATCCAAACCGGATCCGGACCGGATCCAGGCCGGGTTCTGACCGGGCCGGACCTGCTCGGGGTCGGCCCGGGCCGGGTCAGTCGGAGAGGCGCGCGCCCGTCGACGTCGAGAAGACGTGGGTCTCGCCCGCGCGCGGGACGACGTGCAGCGTGCTGCCCTTCTCCGGGACGTCACGGCCGCCGACGCGGACCACGAGGTCCTTCGACTCGCCGCCGACCTTGGCGGTGCCGTAGACGAAGGCGTCGGAGCCGAGCTCCTCGACCACGTTCACGACGACCGCGAGGCCCGTGTCGGCGTCGGCGCCGGCCACGTCGAAGTGCTCCGGGCGGACGCCGACGGTGACCGTCTTGTCCGTGGCGGCGGCGAGCGCGTCACGCTGGACCGGCACCACCGAGTTGCCGAACTTCACGCCGCCGTCGGCGATCGGCACCTCGACGAGGTTCATCGCCGGGGAGCCGATGAAGCCGGCCACGAAGAGGTTCGCGGGCCGGTCGTACATGTTGCGCGGGGTGTCGACCTGCTGGAGCAGACCGTCCTTGAGGACCGCCACCCGGTCGCCCATGGTCAGGGCCTCGACCTGGTCGTGGGTGACGTAGACGGTGGTGATGCCGAGGCGGCGCTGGAGCGAGGCGATCTGCGTACGGGTCGAGACACGGAGCTTGGCGTCCAGGTTGGACAGCGGCTCGTCCATGAGGAAGACCTGCGGCTCACGCACGATGGCGCGGCCCATCGCGACACGCTGGCGCTGACCACCCGAGAGGGCCTTCGGCTTGCGGTCCAGGTACTCGGTGAGGTCGAGGATCTTCGCGGCCTCCTCGACCTTCTTCCGGATCTCCGTCTTGTTGACGCCGGCGATCTTGAGCGCGAAGCCCATGTTGTCGGCGACCGACATGTGCGGGTAGAGGGCGTAGTTCTGGAACACCATGGCGATGTCCCGGTCCTTGGGCGGCAGGTGCGTGACGTCGCGGTCGCCGATGCGGATCGCACCCCCGTTGACGTCCTCGAGCCCCGCGAGCATGCGGAGCGAGGTGGACTTTCCGCAGCCGGACGGGCCGACCAGGACGAGGAACTCGCCGTCCGCGATGTCGATCTCGAGTGCGTCGACGGCGGGCTTGGTGGAACCCGGGTAGATCCGGGTCGCCTTGTCGAACGTGACAGTGGCCATGGTGAGAGGCCCCCTTCTACCGGCAGGAACGTGCCGGACGATCCGTTGTAGGAAGGTGGTTGGTGTAGTCCACATGAGCGAACTGGGTCAGGACGGTACCTGGCGTTTCCCGGTCTGTCAGTACCCGCAGGCATGTGAACTTCGCGGAAACTCTCGAGGGGCACGGCGTGGCCCGCTGGTCGGAGCCCCGGACCGCCGAAGTCCGTGGCCCGGGGAAAGCCGGGCTGTGTACAGTGGTCCCGCCCTCGCGTGCGCGCGGTGGCGCGCGGTGCCTCCTTAGCTCAGCCGGCCAGAGCAGCTCACTTGTAATGAGCAGGTCGTCGGTTCGAATCCGACAGGGGGCTCCATGGAAAGCCCAGGTCAGCTTCGGTGCGGCCTGGGCTTTCCGCTGCCCCCGGCCGGCCTTTCGCCGATACTGGGCCGGGTGAGATGGCTCAGCGGGCTTTCCGGCGTCCCGCGGGCGGTGTGGGCGTACGTCCGCAGCGCGCCCGGCACCTATGTGTGGCTGGGGGTCCTGTTCGTCACGACCGTGGCGCTGCACCACATGTCGCCGGAGTTCGAGCAGGAGTTCCTGCGGCAGCGGTCCACCAACATCCACGAGCTGTCCCGGCACCCGGTGCGGGTGCTGGTGGCGAGCGCCATGTGGATCGACGGCGGGCACTGGCTGCCGTACGTGGTGCTGTACTCCGTCTTCCACGCCCCGGCCGAACGGTGGCTGGGGACCGCGCGGTGGCTGGCGGTGTGCGTGGCCGCACATGTGCTGGCGACCCTGATCAGCCAGGGCGCGCTGGCGCAGGCGATCAGGGACGGGCTCGCCCCGCAGTCCGCGGTCAACACCCTCGACGTCGGGGTGAGTTACGCGCTGTCGGGCGTGGTGGCGGTGCTCGGCTACCGGATCCGCCCGCCCTGGCGGTACGGGTATCTCGCGGCCGTGCTCGTCTTCTACGGCTTCCCGCTGACCGCCGGACCGACGTTCACGGACTTCGGCCACTTCGTCTCCGTCCTCGTCGGACTGGCCTGTCGTCCGCTGGTCAGAGGGGGTGAAAGACAACGGAATCCGAAGGAGACAGCGCCCGTGCCGCCGGGTTAACGTCCGGCCATGAGCAGCTCGGCAAGCGGTGTCGTGAACGGTCTCGTCAACGGCGGCATTTCCTTCTGGTACGCGGACGAGGGCCTGCCGCAGGTGCGGGAGCCACTCGCCGGGGACACCTCGGCCGATGTCGTGATCGTCGGCGGCGGGTACACGGGACTGTGGACGGCGTACTACCTGAAGAAGGCGGCCCCCTCGCTGCGGGTCACCGTCCTGGAGCAGCGGTTCTGCGGATACGGCGCCTCGGGGCGCAACGGCGGCTGGCTGTACAACGGCGTCGCGGGCCGGGACCGGTACGCGAAGCTGCACGGCCATGACGCCGCCGTCCGGCTCCAGCGGGCGATGAACGACACCGTCGGCGAGGTCGTCCGGGTGGTGGCGGAGGAGGGCTTCGACGCCGGTGTCCACCAGGGCGGGGTGCTGGAGGTGGCCCGTACCCCCGCGCAACTGGCGCGGCTGCGGGACTTCCACGCGCACGAGCTGTCGTACGGGGAGCGGGACCGTGAGCTGTACGGCGCCCGGGAGACGGCCGAGCGGGTGCGGGTGGCGGGTGCCGTGGGGTCGAGCTGGACCCCGCACGGGGCGCGGGTGCACCCGGTGAAGCTGGTCAAGGGGATCGCGGCGGCCGTGGCGGCGCTGGGGGTCGAGATCCACGAGTCGACGCCGGTGACGGAGATCCTGCCGGGCCGGGCGGTGACGCCGTACGGGACCGTTCGGGCGCCGTACGTGCTGCGCTGCACGGAGGGGTTCACGGCCGCGCTGAAGGGCGAGCGGCGGACCTGGCTGCCCATGAACTCGTCGATGATCGCCACCGAGCCGCTGACCGAGGAGCAGTGGGCGGCCGTGGGCTGGGAGGGCCGGGAAGCCCTGGGCGACATGGCGCACGCCTATATGTACGCCCAGCGCACGGCGGACGGCCGGATCGCGCTCGGCGGGCGCGGAGTGCCCTACCGCTTCGGCTCGCGGACCGACAACGACGGACGCACCCGGCTCGAGACCGCCGCGGCGCTGCGCGAGATCCTGGTCGGCTTCTTCCCGGCGCTGGCCGGGGTGCGGGTCGCGCACGCCTGGTCCGGGGTGCTGGGCGTGCCGCGCGACTGGTGCGCGACGGTGACGCTGGACCGGGACACCGGCATCGGCTGGGCGGGCGGTTACGTCGGCTCCGGCGTCGCCACCGCGAACCTGGCCGCGCGGACCCTGCGGGACCTGGTGCGGCTCGACTCCGGGGAGGACGGCCGCACCGACCTCACCGACCTGCCCTGGGTCGGCCACAAGGTGCGCAGGTGGGAGCCGGAGCCGCTGCGGTGGCTGGGGGTGCGGGGCATGTACGCGACCTACCGGGCGGCGGACCGCCGGGAGACGGAGCACCACGCGGCGGGATCCTCCCGACTGGCCCGTGTCGCGGACCGGGTGGCGGGACGCCACTGACGCGGGTCGCGGGTCGCGGGACGCTACTGACGCGCGTCGTGGGACGCCACTGACGTGGGTCGCGAGACGCCGTCGAAGCGGGCGGGGGCGGGCGCCGTGCGGGGCCCGGGTGCGCGGGGGCGGGGGCGGTCGGGAGGGGCGGGCGGTCAGCCCACCGACTCCGGTACGACTGATTCCGCCGGGGCGTGTCTCGGGGGGCCGGTGGTGACCATCAGGCCCGCCACCAGGCCGGCCAGCAGCATGATCCCGGCGGCCCACCAGATGGCCACCGTGTAGCCGTGCACCGTGCCCTCGGCCGCGATCCGCGCCCGGCGCGCGGGGCCGCCGGCCAGATGGGCCGAGAGGTAGGCGGTGCTGCTGGTGGTGGCGATCGTGTTGAGCAGCGCGGTACCGATGGAGCCGCCCACCTGCTGGGAGGTGTTGACGGTGGCGGAGGTGACGCCCGCGTCCTGCGGAGCGACGCCGGCCGTGGCCGTGGCGAAGACCGGCATGAAGGTCAGGCCCATGCCGAGGCCCATCAGCAGCAGCGCTGGCAGGATCTCGCTGGTGTAGGAGGAGTGCACGGTCATCTGGGTGAGGATCACCATGCCGCCCGCGGCGAGGAGCATGCCGGGGACCATCAGCATGCGCGGCGCGACGCGGTTCATCAGCCGGGCCGAGATCTGGGTGGAGCCGATGATGATCGCCAGGGTGAGGGGGAGGAAGGCGAGGCCCGTCCTCACGGGGGAGTAGCCGAGGATGACCTGGAGGTAGTAGGTCATGAACAGGAACAGGCCGAACATCCCGATGATGGCCAGGCCCATGGTCAGGAAGCAGCCCGCGCGGTTGCGGTTCCTGATGATGTGCAGGGGCAGCAGCGGCACCCGCGCCTTCGTCTGCCACCACACGAAGGCCGTGAGCAGCACGATCCCGCCCGCGAAGAGCCCCAGCACCAGGGGGTCGGTCCAGCCGCGCGGCTCGGCCTCGCTGAAGCCGTAGACGATCGCGACCAGGCCGCCGCAGCCCAGCACCGCGCCGGGCACGTCGAGCCGGACGTCCGCGTGGCCGGGTCGGTCGTGGAGCAGCACGAGACCGCCGAACACGGCGATGACGGCGATGGGCACGTTGACGTACAGGCACCAGCGCCAGTCGAGGTACTCGGTCAGCAGGCCGCCGACGATGAAGCCGATCGCGGCGCCGCTGCCGGCGAGCGCGCCGTAGATGCCGAAGGCCTTGCCGCGTTCCTTGGGGTCGGTGAACGTCGTGGTCAGGAGGCTGAGGGCGGAAGGGGCGAGCAGGGCCGCGAAGACGCCCTGGAGGGCGCGGGCGCCGAACAGCATGCCCGAGCCGGTGGCCGCCCCGCCGAGCGCGGAGGCGATGGCGAAGCCGATCAGTCCGATGACGAAGGTGCGTTTGCGGCCCACCAGGTCGGCGATACGGCCGCCGAGCAGCAGCAGGCCGCCGAAGGCCAGCGTGTAGGCGGTGATCACCCACTGACGGTCGCCGTCGGAGATGCCCAGGTCCTGCTGTGCGGAGGGCAGCGCGATGTTCACGATCGTCGCGTCCAGGACGACCATGAGCTGGGCGAGGGCGATGATCACCAGGCCCCACCAGCGGCGGGGATCGGGTGCGGTGTCGGCGGAGGATTCACCTGTCCGGGTGACACTCATTCCGACAGAACACCATGAATCGGGCCTTATCGCATCCTTGGACTGTTCGGCCGTTCGGCCGATGGATCGACTCCGGCCGTCCGGGCGACCGGGCGACCGGTCTGCCGATCGGACGGGCCGTCAAGGCCGGTCAGGGCACCAGGACGACCTTTCCCGTCGTTCCGCGGGTCTCCAGCGCCCGGTGCGCGGCGGCGGCCTCGGCGAGCGGGAAGGTCTGTACCGCCGGGACCAGCCGGCCGGCGGCCGCCTCGGCGAGGGCGCGCAGCTCCAGGGCCCGCAGACCGCCCGCCTTCTCGATCATCACGGGTCCCAGGACGGACCGGGAGACGCCCTCGACGAAGTAGCCCTCCCCGTCGCGGACGCCTTCGGCGGACCAGCCGAAGACGAGGTGGGTGCCCGTGGGGCCGAGCAGGGCGACGGCCGCACGGGCGACGTCCCCGCCCACCCCGTCGAAGACGACGTCGGCGGCCCGGCCGTCCAGGTGCGCGCGGACCCTGGCGGGCCAGGCGGTGTCCGTGTAGTCGACGGCGAGATCGGCGCCGTTCGCCGCGACCCGGGCCACCTTCTCCGGGCCGCCGGCCAGCCCGACGACGGTCGCGCCCGCGTTCCTGGCGTACTGCACGAGGAGCGTGCCGATGCCGCCCGCGGCCGCGGGGACCACGGCGACGGACGCGGGCCCGAGCTCGGCGAACTGGAGGATCCCGAGTGCCGTACGACCCGTGCCGATCATGGCGACGGCCTGGGCGGGGTCCAGGTTCGGCGGGATCTCGTGCGCACGGTCCGCGTCGGTGACGGCGCGTTCGGCGTATCCGCCGGGCGCGAAGCCGAGGTGGGCGACGACGCGCCTGCCGAGCCAGCCGGCGGGGGTGCCCTCGCCGAGCGCCTCGACGACGCCGGCGATCTCCCGGCCGGGGACGGTGGGCAGGGCCGTCGGTGCGGGGGCGGGGCCCTGGAAGCCCTCGCGCAGGGCGGTGTCCAGCAGGTGGACGCCCGCGGCCTCGACGGCGACCCGGATCTGGCCGGGGCCGGGCACCGGGTCGGCGACCTCCTCGTAGCGCAGGTTCTCGGCGGGACCGAAGGCGTGAAGACGGATGGCGTGCACAGAATCCCCCGGTGGGTCGTGGGTCGTGGGTTGCGGGTTGCGGGTTGCGGGTTGCGGGTTGCGGGTTGTGCGTTGAGCGTGGGGACGGGGTGTCGCCCGACCGGATACAGCCTTCAACCTGAACCTTGATTGAGGTCAAGGGCGTTCCGGCGGGCGGGGGATTGTCAGTGGTGGGGTGCAGCATGGGGGGATGGCGAGGACAGGTACCGGGAGAACCGGCAGGGCCGGGGCGGCGGTGAAGGGCGCGCGGCGTCCGGAGGTGCGGCTGCCGCCGCTGGAGCCGTACGGGGGCGGGGAGCTGGAGCCCGACGGCGACTACGACGGCGTGGAGCTGCGCGAGCTGGACCTCGCGGGGCAGGACGGCGGGGGCGCCCGCTTCATGGACTGCGCCCTGACGGGCTGTGCGCTGGACGGGGCGCGGCTGCGCCACACCCGTTTCCTCGACTCGGTCCTCACCGGCATCCGGGGTGTCGGCACCGACCTGGCGGAGGCGACCCTGCGCGATGTCGAGCTGCTCGACGCCCGCCTGGGCGGCACCCAGATGTACGGCGCCGTGCTGGAACGGGTCGTGATCCGCGGCGGCAAGATCGACTACCTGAACCTGCGCCAGGCGCGGCTGCGGGACGTGGTGTTCGAGTCCTGTGTCCTGGTGGAGCCGGACTTCGGCGGGGCCCGTCTGGAGCGCGTCGAGTTCGTCGACTGCGCGCTGAAGTCCGCCGACTTCACCGCGGCGACCCTGGCGGACGTGGATCTGCGCGGAGCGGTGGAACTGGGCCTCGCGGGTGGCGTGGACCGTCTGTCCGGCGCGGTCATCAGCGCGGCCCAGCTGCTGGATCTGGCTCCCGTGCTGGCGGCCGAACTGGGGATCAGGGTGGAGGGCTAGCGGACCCGCGGGAAGCGGGCTTGCAGCGTCCAGATCGCCGGGTTCTCGGCCAGGTCCTCGTGCAGGTCGGTGAGGTCGGCGAGCAGGTCGTGCAGGAAGTCGCGGGCCTCGCGGCGCAGTTCGGTGTGGGAGAAGGTGAGCGGGGGCTCCTCCACCGGCATCCAGTCCGCCGCGATGTCCACCCAGCCGAAGCGCCGCTCGAACAGCATGCGGTCGGTGGACTCGGTGAAGTCCAGTTCCGCGTACTGCGGGCGGGAGGCGCGGGAGCCCGCCGGGTCCTGGTCGATCAGCTCCACGATGTCGCACAGCGCCCACGCGAAGTCCAGTACCGGCACCCATCCCCAGGCTGTGGACACCTCACGGTCCGCCTTGGTGTCGGCGAGGTAGACGTCGCCGCAGAACAGGTCGTGGCGGAGGCTGTGGACGTCCGCGCGCCGGTAGTCCTTCTGCGGCGGGTCCGGGAAGCGGTTGGAGAGGGCGTAGCCGATGTCGAGCACGTAGGCGATGGTGTCACGCCCCGGCGCCGGGGCGGGTCGGCCCCATAGGATCACTGACATGTCCCGATCCGCACGCCTTGTCCCCGCGGTGGCCGCCGTGACGCTGCTGCTCGCCCTGACCGCATGCGACGACGACGGGGCACAGGACACCCCGGGGGCCCGGGGCCGGGACGCAGCGGGTGCCGCGGGCGTCGGTGCCGAGGGCGTCGGTGATCCGTACTTCCCCGAGGCGGGCAACGGCGGTTACGACGTCTCGCACTACGGCCTCGCCCTCGCCTACACCCCCGACGGCAACCGGCTCACCGGCACCGCCGTCGTCACCGCCCGCGCTACCGAGGACCTCGCCGCCTTCGATCTGGATCTGGCGGGCATGACGGTCGAGGAGGTCACCGTCGCGGGCGACAGGGCCGGGTTCCGCCGGGACGGCCAGGAGCTGATCGTCAGCCCGCCGGTCGCCCTGTCCGAGGGGGAGACCTTCGAGGTCCGGGTCCGCTACTCCGGCAGCCCGCGGACGATCACCGACCCGGACGGCTCGAAGGAGGGCTGGCTGCGCACCGCGGACGGAGCGCTCGCCCTCGGCGAACCGACCGGCTCCATGGCCTGGTTCCCCGGCAACCACCACCCCTCGGACAAGGCGGCGTACGACATCGCCGTGACCGTCCCGAAGGGCCTGACGGCCGTCTCCAACGGGGAGTTGCGCCGTACGACGACGGCGGCCGACGGCCGTACGACCTTCGCCTGGCACACCGCCGAACCGATGGCGAGCTACCTGGCGACCGTCGCGATCGGCCGCTACACCGTGACCCGCTCCACCCTCCCCGGCTCCACCGGCCCCGGCTCGGGCTCTGCCACCGGCTCTGCCACCGGCTCCGGCTCCCGCTCCGGCTCCGCGGCGGAGGGCGGGCTGCCGGTGTACGTCGCCGTGGACCCGTCCCAGGTGGCCGCGAGCCGTACGGTGCTCGCCCGGCTGCCGGAGGTCATGGAGTGGGCGGAGTACAACTTCGGCCCCTACCCGTTCTCCTCCGCCGGCGCGATCGTCGACCGCCCCGAGGACGCCGAGTACGCCCTGGAGACCCAGAACCGGCCCGTCTACCCCGGTGCCCCCGATCTCGTGACCCTCGTCCACGAGACCGCCCACCAGTGGTTCGGCGACTCCGTCACGCCGAGGACCTGGCAGGACATGTGGCTCAACGAGGGCCTGGCGACCTACGCCGAGTGGCTGTGGACGGAGGACGAGGGCGGCGCCACGGCCGAGGAGACGTTCACGCGGCTGTACGACCACGGCGAGGACGAGTACGAGGACCTGTGGGCGTTCCCGCCCGCGAAGCCGACGAGTGCGGCGCACATCTCCGACACCCCCGTCTACGTGCGCGGCGCGATGGTGATCCACCGCATCCGCCGGACCGTCGGCGACGACGCCTTCTACGACATCGTCCAGGGCTGGGCCGCCGCCCACCGCCACGCCGGCGCCGGCACCGACGACTTCACGGCGTACGTGGAGAAGCGGGCGCCGGACGAGGACTTCGACGAGATCTGGGCGGACTGGCTGTACGGGGAGGGCAAACCCGCCCGTCCGTGAGCCGCCCGTTCGTGAGCCGCCCGTCCGTGAGCCGCCCGTCCGTGAGCCGTCAGGCCGGGCCCGGACGGCGGTGGCCGCTCTCCGCCTCCCACGCGTCGAGCAGCGGGGCGAGGCCCGGCGGCCACACCGGCTCGGCCTCCCGTGCGAGCTCCTCGCGCGTCCACCAGCGCCAGCCGAGGATGCCGTCCGTGGCGTGGGCGGCCGCGAGGCCGGGCCCGCCGGGTTCGCGACGCGGGCCGGGGGAGACGTAGATGTGCTCGTGCTGGCTGATCAGGATGCCCTTCCGGGTGAAGTCGTGTTCCCAGGTGCACAGCAGGGGCCCCGGCTCCAGGTCCGCCCACCCGGTCTCCTCGCGCAGTTCGCGCAGCGCGCCCTGGCGCGGGGACTCGCCCTCCTCCAGGCCGCCGCCGGGCAGCGCCCAGTGCTCGCCGGTGTCGGCGTTCCGGTACCGGAACAGCAGGACGGCACCCCGGGGATCGACGACGGCGACCCGGGCGGCGCGGCGGGATCTGCGCAGCGGCTTGCGCAGCACGGCGCAGGGCCGGCCCCGTTCCAGGTCGGGCCGGTGACCGATGACCTGGTACCCGAGCGCGGTCCAGAAGGCGAGTCCCGCGGAGTTGGCGTCGAGCACGGCGAGCCGCAGGGCGTCGCGGCCGGCCGCCCAGAAGCGGTCCTCGACCTGCTGGACGATCCGCCTGCCGTGGCCCTGTCCCTGCACGGTCGCGTCCACCATCAGCAACCCGATCCATGGATCGGGGTCGGTCGGGTCGGGATGCCGCGCGAGCGTGATCACGACCCCGACCAGTCGCCCCCGGCTGCGGGCGAGCAGGACTTCCGCGTCCTCGTGCGCCAGCTCCCGCGCGAGCGCCGCGGCCACCTGCTCCGGCCGGATGTCGTCCGGGTCCGGGAAGTCACCGCTGAGGGCGTGGAACGCGTGCTGGGAGGCGTAGAGCGCGGTGAGTTCGGTGAGCAGGGGCCCTGGGATGTCGTGGTCGGCGGTGAGCGGGAGCGGACTGAGAAGCATGGGCAGCACGCTAGGGCCTGTCCGGGCGGATCACCCCGCGGACGCGGGGCCCGGCACACGGACGGAGAGACCGCGGAGCCCCCGGCCGGGTGGGCCGGGGGCTCCGCTGAGGCGTGCGCGGGGGCGCGTCACCCAAGAACTCAGACGCTGACGCCGAAGTCCTGGGCGATACCCACGAGGCCGGACGCGTAGCCCTGGCCGACCGCGCGGAACTTCCACTCCGCGCCGTTGCGGTAGAGCTCGCCGAAGACCATGGCCGTCTCGGTGGCCGCGTCCTCCGAGAGGTCGTAGCGGGCGATCTCGGCGCCGCCGGCCTGGTTGACGATACGGATGTAGGCGTTGCGGACCTGGCCGAAGTTCTGCGAGCGGTTCTCCGCGTCGTAGATCGAGACCGGGAAGACGATCTTGTCGATGTCGGCCGGGAGACCGGCCAGGTTGACGTTGATGGCCTCGTCGTCGCCCGCGCCCTCGCCGGTGCGGTTGTCGCCGGTGTGGACGATGGTCTGGTCCGGCGTCTGCTTGTTGTTGAAGAAGACGAAGTGACCGTCGGAGTAGACCTTGCCCTGGGGGTTGACCGCGATCGCCGAGGCGTCGAGGTCGAAGTCCGTGCCGGTGGTGGTGCGGACGTCCCAGCCGAGGCCCACGGTGACGGCGGTCAGGCCCGGAGCCTCCTTGGTGAGCGAGACGTTGCCACCCTTGGACAGGCTTACAGCCATGGTTGGGAGTCCTTCCCTCGTTGCGTACGGCTTCGTACGGGGCTTCGTACGGGCACGAAGCTACAGCTATCCCTATGAACGCAGCGAAGGGTGCTCAAGGTTCCCCGCCACTCCGCGTTTCTTTACTTTCTTTACCGAGGTGATCCGGTGGCGGGTTCCGGACGCCGGTGATATTCGCGTGACGTGGGGACGCCAGGAGCGGGAACATGGTCGGCATGTCTGGTCCCTATGTCGTCCGCGGCTCCGTCTCGCTTCCCGAGGCCGAGCTCATGTGGCGTTTCTCGCGGTCTTCGGGGCCGGGCGGGCAGCACGTCAACACCAGCGACTCGCAGGTGGAGCTCCGCTTCGACATCGCGCGCACCGAGGCGCTGCCCGAGGTGTGGAAGGCGCGCGCGCTCGAGCGGCTGGCCGGACGGCTGGCCGACGGCGTGGTCACCGTCCGCGCCTCCGAGCACCGCTCGCAGTGGCGCAACCGCGAGACCGCCGCCGTACGCCTCGCCGCCCTGCTCGCCGAGGCCGCCGCGCCGCCGCCCAAGCCGCGCCGGCCGACCCGGATCCCGCGCGGGATCAACGAGCGCCGGCTGCGGGAGAAGAAGCAGCGTTCGCAGACGAAGCGGGGCCGGGACGGCCGGGACTGGGGCTGACCCGAGCGGGTCGCCACGGACCGGCACCGCCCGGACCCGCTGACCGCCGCCTCGACCGGCTGCACAGCCTCGACCGGCTGAACCGCCCGGACCGGCTGAACCTGGACCCGACCCACCGGCTGAACCGCCCGGACCGGTCGGATTCCCGGCACCTTGCGTCCGCGTGTCACAACTCGGGTACGTCGTCCGTCAGCTACATGACAGTCAATCGCGAGCAGGGATGTGACGAACGATGGCAACAGGCGACGACGACTTCCTCGCCGAGCGCTTCGAGGCGCACCGCAGCCGCCTGCGTGCCGTCGCGCACCGCATGCTCGGGTCCGCGGCCGAGGCCGACGACGCCGTGCAGGAGGCCTGGGTCCGGCTCAGCCGCAGCGGCGGCGGGAGCGCGGGCCGGGAGATCGACAATCTGGCCGGCTGGCTGACCACCGTCGTCGGCCGGGTCTGCCTGGACATGCTGCGCTCGCGCCGCTCCCGGGCCGAGGAGCCGCTGGAGAACTGGACGCCCGCCTCGTCCGAGGTGGCCGATCCGGCGCAGGACGCGCTGCTCGCCGACTCCGTGGGCGTCGCGCTCCTGGTCGTCCTCGACACCCTCACCCCCGGCGAGCGGCTGGCGTTCGTGCTGCACGACCTGTTCGGCGTGCCCTACGAGGAGGTCGCGAGCATCGTCGACCGGACCCCGGAAGCCGCCCGGCAGCTCGCCAGCCGGGCCCGGCGCCGGGTGCGGGGCGCCCAGGAGCCGGACGTCGATCTCGCCCGCCAGCGCAAGGTCGTCGACGCCTTCCTCGCCGCCGCCCGGGACGGGGACTTCGACGGGCTGCTCGCCGTGCTGGACCCGGATGTGGTGGCCCGCTCCGAGGCCGGCGTGGTCACGGGCGCGGCGGCGGTCGCCTCGGGCGCGTCCAGCTTCGCCTTCGTCGGGGCCGTGGCCCGCAACGCGCTCATCGACGGCGCGACCGGGCTCGCGGTGCTGTTCGAGGGCCGGGTGGAGCGGACGCTCAGCTTCACGTTCGTCCGCGGTGGCCGGATCGCCGTGATCGACGTCGTGTCCGACCTCGACCGCATCTCCGAACTGGACGTCACCCTCGTCTAGTTCCGCAGTCCCGCAGTTCCTTCGGTGGCCCCGGGGCAGAAGAGTGCCTTCGGGGCCGGGCCGGGGCCGGGCCGGATGGGGGCGGTGGTCAGGTCAGGGTGAGGACGCCGACCGTTTCCCCGTCGCTGGTCTCCCCGTTCTTCCGGAAGCCCAGCCCGAGATAGAAGCCCGCGGGCCCGTTCTCGCCCTCGTGCCAGGTCACGTACATCTCCTCGGTGCCCCGGCGGCGCAGTTCCGCGGCGACGGACTCCACGGCGAACCGGCCGTAGCCGCGGCCCTGTTCGGCGGCGGCGATGTTCAGCCGCCACAGCCCGGAGCGGACCGGGCCGCCGTCGCCGCGTCCGTTCCAGTCGATGTCGAGAAAGGCCATCAGGAAACCCACGGCCCGGTCGCCGTCCATGATCAGGCGCGGCCAGGCGACCCCCGCGGGATGGACATGGGCCTCGGCGAGCGACTGCATCACCGGAGAGACCGCGAACTCCTGGTCGGGGCGCACCCGGATACCGGTCGCGGCCTCGAAATTCGCGGGGGTGACCTTCTCGAGACGGGGCCCTGATGTCGTCATGCGGGCACCCTAGGCGGACCGCCGGTGCGGTGGCCACGGCATTTACGGCGCCGCCGGCGTCACCCCAACTGCCGGTAACGTCCGCGGAAATACATCAGCGGACCGCCGTCCGCGTCGGAGGCCGAAGCGGTGAGCACGCGGCCGATCACCAGGGTGTGGTCACCGGCCGTGACCCGCTGCTCGGTGCGGCACTCCAGGGTCGCGAGCGCGCCGCCGACCAGGAGCGCGCCGGTGACCTCGCCGCGGGCGCAGGGGAGGTCCTCGAAGAGGAGCCGGTCGCTGATGCGCCCCTTCATGGCGAAGCGGCCCGCGATGTGCCGCTGGTTCCCGGAGAGCACCGACACCGCCCACAGGGGCTGCTCGTCGAGCAGGTCGTCCATCCGGGAACCCGTGCGCAGACTCACCAGGACCAGGGGCGGGTCCAGGGAGACCGACATGAACGCGGTGGCGGTCATGCCGACGTCCTCGCCGTCCGGCGCCCCGGGGTCGTCCGGGTCGAGGGAGGGTTCCCGGGCGGTCACCAGGACCACGCCGTCGGCGAGCCGGGACATGGCGGCGCGGAACTCGTCGTTGCTCACTCCCTCAGCATGCCTGGCGAGGGTGTCTGACACGGTCTTGAGCACAGCGGGCTCGAGTACGTCTGGGGGCATGCCCGAAACGCTAGTGTCCGTCCCTCGCCCGCCGCATCGGACCTCCGCCCGAGTAGGGTCGTAGGACCGTGGACCGATGGGTTACGGCACCGCATCCGGTGCCCGTCCGGACCTGTTCGTGCCTGTGCGTGTTCAGGAAACGCACAGGAAAACGCGGAAACTCCACTCAAATGTTCATCTTCATGTGTGACTTGAGTCACAAGAAGCATTAATTGTTGACCCTGTGTACCGAGTGGGCAGCGCGCTGTGATTCAGTGGCGGAGGCGTCACAAGGAGACACACACCGACAACACAGCACCAGAAACGACGTTACGCCGAAGACAACCCTTGATTCGCTGCGAAGTCTCGGGGGGAGGGCGAAACACATGGAGACCGAGTCGGAGCCGTACGTCCGCCTTGCGTCCCTGCGACAGCTGCACCAGGTCATGGCCGAGATGAACACGGCCCGCAGCCTGGCCGACACCTTGCAGACCGTCGCCGACGGCGTGGTCACGGCACTCGGGTACGAGCTGGCGTGCGTCAACCTCGTACGCCCCGACGGCGATCTCGTGGTCGCCGCCTTCGCGGGCAATCCGGCCGCCGAGGCCCTGATCACCGGCCGGGTCGGCTCGCGCGAATCCTGGGACCGGCGTCTCGCCATGGGGGAGACCTGGGGCGACCTGATCTTCATACCGCACACCGAGGGCTGGGTCCTCGACGACGACGACGTGCCCCAGTGGTACACCGACGGACCCGCGCCCCGCTTCGAGGACGAGTGGCACCCCTCGGACCGTCTCTTCGCCCCCATGTACATGCCCGCCGCCCCCGGCAGCGGAGGCGCCTGCGGTGAGCTGATAGGCGTCCTGTCGGTGGACCGGCCGCGCAACGGCCGACGGCCCGGCGCATGGGGGCGCGAAGCCCTCCAGATGTACGCCTTCCAGGCCGCCATCGCCATTAGCAACGCGCGTCTACGTGCGAATATGCAGCGGGCACTGGTCCGGCTGGAACGCGAGCAGCAGGCCCTACGCGCCAGCGAGGAAAGCTTCCGGCAGGCCTTCGAGTACGCCCCCTCCGGCATGGCGATAGCCGAGATGGGCGGCGACCAGCACGGACGGATACTCCGGACCAACGACGCCCTGTGCCGCCTGCTGGGCCGCCCCGCCTCCGCGATGCGCCGCTACTCCTTCTCGGACCTCGTCCACCCCGAGGACATAGGCACCCTGCTCCGCACCTCCGCCGAGGGCGGACGCGCCGAACTCCGCCTCGGCCGCCGGGACGGCACCTACGTCTGGGTCAGCCTGCGCAACTCCGTCGTCGCCGACGCGGCCGACGGGCCCCGCTTCCTCCTCACCCACGTCGAGGACATAGAGGACCGCAAGCGCCGCGAGCTCCAGCTCGCCCACCGGGCCTCGCACGACTCCCTCACCGGACTGCCGAACTCCGCCGAACTGCGCTCGCGGCTCTCCGCCCGGCTCTGTCAGCGCCCGCAGTCCACCCACCCCGCCGCCGTCGACGCGATGGACACGGCCTACGGACACGCCGCCTTCGACGCCAACGGCCACGGCTTCGACTACCGGCCCGGCGGCGCCGAGTCCTTCGACGGCTACGACCACCATGTGCACACCGCCGCCCCCGAAGAGGGTCACGACGACGGCACCAAGGGGCTCGCGGTCCTCTTCTGCGACCTCGACGGCTTCAAGTCGATCAACGACCGGTTCGGTCACAACGCGGGCGACGCGGTCCTCATCGAGGTCGCCCGCCGGCTCTCCCGCCAGGTCCGCGACGGCGACACGGTCGCCCGGCTCGGCGGCGACGAGTTCGTGATCCTCGCCGACGGCCTCGGCCGCGCCGACGCGGCCGACCTGGCGGTACGGCTGCGCAACGAGATCATCCAGCCGATCCGCGCCGAGGGCCGGGCCGTGCGGGTGGGCGCGAGTTTCGGTATCGGCTGGGCACATTGCGGGATGACCGCGGACGAAGTGCTGAAGTCCGCGGACGAGCGCATGTACGTCGAGAAACGATCTCGTCCCAAACAGCACCGGCGTGCGGGATGATCACCAGGTCAGCGAGCTGATGCGATCAGAGTCACCTGTTTGGGCCATCCGGACCGGGTAGGCTCGCCAGTCTGACCGCACCATCGCATCCGACCCGCACTTGCTGAGGAGTACCAAGGGATGACGTCCGGCAACAACGGCGCGAGTACGCCCGAGGACGACGACCCGTTCGGCTACCTCTACGCCGACGGCCAGGCCAACGGCGCGCAGCCGCCGTCCGGTGGTGGCTACGGCTACCCCAACTCGGTCAGCAGAGTGCGCGCGGTCGGCGAGCGCCAGTACGGACAGCAGCAGACCGCGCAGTACGGGCAGCCGCCGACGGTGCCTCAGCAGGGCGCGTACGGCCAGCCGAACGCGCACTACGCGGCGCCCGAGAACTTCGGCGGCGGCCCCTCCACCGGCCGCCAGCCCGCGCAGAACGGCGGCGGTCGTGGCCGCGGCCCCAACACCAAGGGCCTGCTGATCGGCGCGGTCGCGGTGGTCGCCGCGGTCGTGATCGGCATCGCGGTCGCCATGGCGAACGGCGACGACGGATCCGGCGACAACAAGGCGAGCGACCAGCCCTCCACCTCGGCCTCCGCCTCCGCGAGCCCCTCGCCCAGCGAGTCCGCCGCCGACGACTCGGACAAGGCCGAGATCCCGCCGGTCGACGCGAAGGCCCTGAACCTCGGCGGCAGCGCCGCGCTGGCCTCGGACGTCGAGGGCGCCCAGGCGGCCGGCGGGGTCTACGTCGGCAACCTCAACCAGGTCGGCAACTCGGTCACCTGGACGGTCAACGGCGTTCCGTCGGACGGCGATTACACCCTCTTCGCGCACTACAGCGTGCCGGGTGAGGACCAGGAGATGACGCTCACGGTCAACGGCAAGACCTTCGGCAGCAAGTTCCCCCTCAAGAACTACGCGAAGGGCCCCGCCGGAGACTTCGTCAAGGGCTGGACGACGAGCTACACGTATCCCACGCTCACCAAGGGCACCAACACGCTCACCCTCTCCTGCCAGGACGGCGACAAGTGCAACGTCCTGCTGGACCAGTTGTGGGTGAAGGCGGGCCAAGTCACCCGGTGAGCCCCCGGGTTCAGGCCGCGGTGATCTCCGCGGCCACCGTGATCCGGCCCAGCATCTCCTCGTAGGCGGCGCGGTCGAACTCGCCCGCCACCGGGGACGCCACGGTCGCCGCCGACAGGGCCACCGCGCGGGACAGGCGCTCCGGCCAGGGCAGGCGTTCCACCAGGCCGGACAACAGGCCCGCGACCGCCGAGTCGCCCGCGCCGGTCGGGTTGCCGTGGACGTGGCGTGGCGGGGCGGCCCGCCAGCGGCCCTCCGGGGTGACCGCGAGGAAGCCTTCGGCGCCCAGCGAGGCCACGACGGAGTGCGCGCCGCGCCTGCGGGCGTCCCGGGTCGCCTGCGACGGCTCGTGCGAGCCGGTGAGTTCGGCCAGTTCCACGGCGTTCGGCTTGACGATGTCCGGGCGGGCGGCGACGCCCCGGCGCAACGGCTCCCCGCTCGTGTCCAGCAGTACGGGGACGCCCGCGGCCCGCGCCCTGCGTACCAGCACCGCGTACGCGCCCACCGGCACCCCCGGCGGCAGACTGCCGCACAGGGCCACCGCGTCGGCGCCGACGAGCAGTTCCTCGTAGGCCTCCTGGAAGGCGGACCACTCGGCCGGTGAGATCACCGGGCCGGGTTCGTTCAGCTGGGTCGTGTCGCCGGTGCGGGCGTCGACGACCGCGACCGTGCGGCGGGTGGCCCCGGCGACCGGGACGAGCGCGTCCAGCACCCCGGACACGCCGCTGAGCCGGTCCTGGACGACCCGGCCGGTGGGGCCGCCCACGAAGCCGGTCACGGTCACCTCGTGGCCGAGGGCGGCCAGCACCCGGGCGACGTTCAGCCCCTTGCCGCCGGGCCGTTCGCGCACGTCGGTGACCCGGTGCGAGGCGTGCGGCCGCAGCGCGGGCACCCGGTAGGTGAGGTCGAGAGCGGTGTTCAGGGTGACGGTGAGGATCACCTGGCGGCCTCCCCCGGATGGCATGCGTACAGGAACGGTTCCGGAACTTCCTGCTTCCGGAGGCCTGATCATGCCAAAGAGACGGCGACCGGCCCAGTGCGCGGGTCGGCCACCGTTCCTGTGCGGGGGGACGATTCAGGCCAGTTGGGGATCCACCACCCACTCCCCCTTGCGCATCACACCCTTGAGTTCGAAGTTCTCGTCCAGCAGGACCAGGTCGGCGTCCTTGCCCGGCTCCAGTGAGCCCACCGTGTCGTCGATGCCCAGCAGCCGGGCCGGGTTGGCGCTGAGCGCGGCGACCACGTCCTCGACGGGCAGCCGGTCGATCGTCACCGCCCGCTGGAAGGCGCGGTCCTGGGTGAGGGTGGAGCCCGCGATCGAGCCGCCCTCCACCAGCCGGGCCACGCCCTCGCTGACCTCGACCTCCAGCGGGCCGAGCAGATAGCGGCCGTCGCCGATGCCGGCCGCGTCCATCGCGTCCGTGATGAACGCCACCCGGCCGGGACCCGCGTGACGGAACGCCAGCTCCAGGGCGGCCGGGTGCAGGTGGGTGCCGTCGTTGATGAGTTCGACCGTCACCCGTTCGTCCTCCAGGAGGGCGGCGATCGGGCCGGGGGAGCGGTGGCCGAGCGGCGGCATCGCGTTGAAGAGGTGGGTGGCGACGGTGGCTCCGGCCTCGATGGCCTGAACCGTCTGCTCGTAGGTCGCGTCCGTGTGCCCGACGGCGGCGATCACGCCGTGCTCGGCGAGCAGCCGTACGGAGTCCAGGCCGCCGGGGAGCTCCGTCGCCAGGGTGACCATGCTCGCCCGGCCGCGGGCGGCGTCGATCAGCTTGCGCACCTCCGCCGGGTCGGGGTCGCGCAGCAGCGCCTCGGAGTGCGCGCCCTTGCGGCACGGCGAGATGAAGGGGCCCTCGAAGTGGATGCCGGCCAGGTCACCCTGCTCGGCCAGCTCGCTGAGCAGGCCGGCCTGCCGGACCAGGATGTCCATGTCGTCGGTGACGGTCGAGGCGACGAGGGTGGTGGTGCCGTGCAGACGGTGGGTCCGGATGGCCCGCTGGACGTCCTCGGCGGTGCCGGAGAAGGAGGCTCCGCCGCCGCCGTGGTTGTGCAGGTCGACGAAGCCGGGGACCAGCCAGTGGCCGCTCACGTCGACGACGTTCCCGTGCGGGGCCTCGGCCGCGATCTTCGTGCCGTCGATCGTGACGCGGCCGTCGGGAACCGTGCCGGTCGGCAGCACCACCCGGGCGCCGGTGAGTACCTGCGGGCGCGTCGTGGGGTGGTGCGCAGTTCCCCGCGCCCCTAGGGGGGTGGCCATCAGGGTGTTACCTCCGTACCGTCGGTTGTGTCGAGGAGATCCCAGGCCAGGAGGCCCGCGCCCAGGCAGCCGGCGGTGTCGCCCAGGGCGGCCGGGACGATCTCCGGCAGCTTCTGGAAGGTCACCCGTCGGCGGACCGCGTCCCGTAGTGGTGTGAACAAGGTTTCCCCCGCCTCCGCGAGGCCGCCACCGATGACGAGGGTGCGGGGGTCCAGCAGGGTGAGGGCGGTGACCAGGCCGTCGGCGAGCGCGTCCACGGCCGTCCGCCAGATCCGGACGGCGTTCGGGTCGCCGGACACGACGGCCTTGGCGCAGTCCGCGGCGTCCGCCTCCGGATCCCCGCAGGCCGTCGCCCAGGCCTCGCTGACCGCGGCCGCCGAGGCGAAGCGCTCCAGACAGCCGTGCTGTCCGCACGGACACGGGGTGCCGCCGGGCCGTACGACGATGTGGCCGATCTCGCCCGCGAAGCCGTGGGCGCCCGCCTCCACCCGGCCGTCGACGCCGATCGCGCCCGCGATGCCGGTGCCCAGGGCCACGAACAGGAAGCGGTCCGCGCCGCGGCCCGCGCCGATCCGGCCCTCGGCGAGGCCACCGGTGCGCACGTCGTGCCCGAGGGCGACGGGGGCGTCGAGGCGGTCGGCGAGCAGCGCGCGCAGGGGTACGTCCCGCCAGCCGAGGTTGGCCGCGTAGGCGGCGACGCCGTTCGCCTCGTCGACGATGCCGGGCACGGCGACGCCGGCCGCGGCCGCGGGCTCGCCGAACTGCCGGACGCCGTGCGCGCGCAGGTCGGCGGCGAAGTCGAGGATGCCGGCGACGACCGCGTCGGGTCCGCGCTCGCGGCCGGTGGGCCGGCGGGCCCGGTGCAGCAGTGCGCCGTCCGCGCCGACCAGGGCGGCCTTCATCCCGGTGCCGCCCACGTCGAGGGCGATGACATGTCTCACGGGGACAGTGTGGACCGAGTACCCGCGAGAGGTCTAGTCCACTCACGTCCCCAGGAGGTACCGTGCGGCCCCGGAGGCCCGAAAGAGGTCTAGTCCACCCGAGTGGTGTAGACCTTGATCCGCATAACGGTCCATTGGTATGTCCAATCAGTTGGGAGTCTCACGGTGCAGCGGCGGGCACGGAAGTCAGGAACGATCACGGGAACGGTCGCGGGGGTGTCCGCCCTCGGCATGGCCGCGGTCCTCACCGGCTGCGGAGTGTCCGGCGACTCCGAGGACGTCACGCTGAGACTCGTGGCCGCCGACTACGGCGACAGCAGCGCCAACAGCTCCGAGAAGTACTGGGACAAGCTCGTCGAGGCGTACGAGAAGGACCACCCCGGCGTCACCGTCGACGTGACCGTGTACTCCTGGAACGACGTGGACGCCAAGGTCAAGGCCATGGTCGACGCGGGCGACGCCCCCGACATGGCCCAGATCGGCGCGTACGCCGACTACGCGGCCGCCGACCGCCTCTACAAGGTGAGCGATCTGCTCTCCATCCCCGTCGAGGCCGACTTCGTCTCCCAGCTCGCCGACGCGGGCGAGGTGCGCGGGGTGCAGTACGGCATGCCGTTCGCCTCCTCCACGCGGCTGCTGTTCTACAACAAGACCCTCTTCGCCGAGGCCGGCCTGACCCCGCCGACGACCTGGGCCGAGCTCGCCGAGGACGCGAAGGCGCTCAAGGACGAGGGCGTGAAGTACCCGTACGCGCTGCCCCTCGGCTCCGAGGAGGCGCAGGCCGAGACCCTCCAGTGGCTGCTCAGCGGCGGGGGCGGCTACACCCAGACCGTCAGCGCCTACAGCATCGACTCCACCGAGAACGTCCAGACCTTCGAGTGGCTGAGGGACGACCTGGTCGGCAAGGGGCTCACCGGACCGGTCGCGCCGGACAAGCTGAACCGCGCCGCCGCGTTCGCCGCGTTCGCCGCCGGCGACGTGGGCATGCTCAACGGACACCCCTCGCTGATGAAGGCGGCCGAGAGCAAGGGCGTGAAGTTCGGCATGGTGCCGATGCCCGGCGTGGCGGGACCGACGAAGGTCTCCATGGGCGTCGCCGACTGGATGACCGCCTTCAAGCAGAACGGACACGCCGACCAGGTCGGCGACTTCCTCGACTACGTCTACAGCGAGAAGAACGTGCTGGACTTCTCGCGCGAGTACGACCTGCTGCCGGTCACCAACTCGGCCTCCCAGGTCATGGGCGCGGCCGAGCAGGACGCCGACCTCAAGCCCTTCCTCGACCAGCTGCCGCTCTCCGAGACCTACCCCGTCGGACGGACCTCCTGGGCGAAGGTCAGCGCGGAGATCAAGAAGGAGATCGGCCGGGCCGTGACCGCGGGCGGCGACCCGGCCGGCGTCCTGGGCGAACTCCAGACGACGGCCACCACCCTGGACACCGGCTCCGGGGGCTGAGCCCCCGGGCCACCGGGCACCCGCCGCCGGGACCGGGCCGCTGTCGGTGGCGGGCGTTACCGTGCGGACATGGAACGGCGAGCGGAAGCGGACGAGCTGGGGGCGGGGGAGCGGGACATCCTCGCCCTGGAGCGGCGCGGGTTCTCCGGCCCCGGCGCCAAGGAACGGGCGATACGCGAGGAACTGGACCTGTCCCCGGTCCGCTACTACCAACTCCTCAACGCCCTCCTGGACGACCCCCGCGCCCTGGCCCACGACCCGGTCACGGTGAACCGGCTGCGCAGGGTGCGGGAGGCGAGGCGGGGGGAGCGCTAGCCACGGGCCGGCGCGGGCTATCGTCGCCCTATGGGCACCCACGAGACGCAGTCCACGGAACCCGGACCCCTCCCCCTCCCCGTTCCGGTCACCCCGGCGGGCCGCGCCGCGCTCGACGCGATCCTCGGCCGGCCCTCCACCACCCTCGTCGCGCTCGATTTCGACGGCACCCTCGCCCCGATCGTCGAGAACCCGGAGGACGCCCGGGCACACCCCGACGCCGTCCCCGCGCTCTCGGCCCTCGCGCCGAAGGTCGCCGCCGTGGCCGTCATCACGGGGCGGCCCGCCGAGGTCGCCGTACGGCACGGCGGGTTCGCCGGGGCCGAAGGGCTGGAGCACCTCTCCGTCCTCGGCCACTACGGCGCCGAGCGCTGGGACGCCCGCACCGGCGCCCTGAGCGCCCCGGCCCCGCACCCGGGAGTGGCCGCCGTCCGCGCCGAACTCCCGCGGGTCCTGGCCGCCGCCGGTGATCTGCCGGGCGTCGCGGTCGAGGAGAAGGGCGGCCGGGCCGTCGCCGTCCACACCCGTCGCGCCGCCGACCCGCAGGCCGCCTTCGAAGCGCTGCGGGCCCCGCTCACCGACCTGGCCGGCCGGCACGGCCTGATCGTCGAACCCGGCCGGATGGTCCTGGAGCTGCGCCCACCGGGCATGGACAAGGGCGTCGCCCTGCTGGAGCACGTCCGCGAGACCGGCGCACGGTCCGTCCTCTACGCCGGTGACGACCTCGGCGACCTGCCGGCCTTCGCCGCCGTGGAGAAACTCCGCGCGGACGGCGTCCCCGGGCTGCTGGTGTGCAGCGGCAGCTCCGAGGTCGGCGCACTGGCGGAGCGCGCGGACCTCGTCGTCGACGGGCCCGCCGGGGTCGTAGGGCTGCTGCGGGAGCTGGCCGCTCAGCTCGGCTGAATCTCCCGCAGGGCGTTCAGCTGGTCCAGGAACCACCGGGCCGGGGGAAGCGCGGTCGCCGCCGCGGACAGCCGCTTCGTGCGCTCGGCCCGCTCCTCCGGCTTCATGGTCAGCCCCTCGTGCAGGGCGCGGGCGGTCTCCAGGACGTCGTACGGGTTCACCGTGATCGCGTCGTCGCGCAGCTCCCAGTAGGCCCCCGCCTCCCGGGACAGGACCAGCGCGCAGCCCTCGTCGGAGACGACCGGGACCTCCTTGGCGACCAGGTTCATGCCGTCGCGGATCGGGTTCACCAGCGCCACGTCGGCCAGCCGGTAGGCGGCGAGGGAGCGGGCGAAGTCGTCCTTGAGGTTCAGCAGGACCGGGGTCCAGCCGGGCGTGCCGTAGGCGTCGTTGATCTCCTCGGACAGGCGGCGTACCTCGGCCGTGTAGTCGCGGTAGACGGCGAGGTCCTGGCGGGAGGGGTAGGCGAAGGCCACGTGGACGACCCGCTCGCGCCACTCCGGGTGGTCGTCGAGCAGCTGCCGGTAGGCCAGGAGCCCGCGCACGATGTTCTTGGACAGCTCGGTGCGGTCGACCCGGACGATCGCCTTGCGGCCCTCGCCGATCTCCGCCCGCAGCGACGCCATCCGCTCGTCGACGTCCGGCCGGTGCGAGCGCTCGCGCAGGAAGTCGGCGTCCGCGCCGAGGCCGTGCACGCCGATCTGCGTCTTGCCGGGGCCGCCGGCGAACTCCGTGCAGCACGCGGTGAACGCGTCCGCCCAGCGCCGGGTGAGGAAACCCAGCCGGTCCGCGCCGAGCATCCCGTGCAGCAGCTGTTCGCGGATGTCCCCCGGCAGCAGCGCGAAGTAGTCCACCGGCGCCCACGGCGTGTGCGAGAAGTGACCGATCCGCAGGTCCGGGCGCAGCTCGCGGAGCATCCCGGGCACCAGGCACAGGTGGTAGTCCTGCACCAGGACCGCCGCGCCGTCCGCCGCCTCCTCGGCCAGCGCCTGGGCGAACGCCAGGTTGTAGGCCTCGTACGAGGCCCACTGGCGGCGGAACTCCGCGTCGAAGGTGGGCTCCAGCGGCGTCTGGTAGAGCAGGTGGTGGACGAACCAGAGCACCGAGTTCGCGATGCCGTTGTAGGCGTCCTCGTGCACCTGGGCCGGCACGGCCAGCATGCGCACGCCCTCCTCGCCGACCCCGCGCCGGACCGCCTCGCGGTCGCCGTCGGAGAGCGCGGAGCACACCCAGAGGGCGCCCGCCTCGGGTCCGATGGCCGACAGGCCGGAGACCAGCCCGCCGCCGCCGCGTTTCGCGTGCAGTGAGCCGTCCTCGGACACCTCGTAGGAGACCGGGCCGCGGTTGGACGCGACCAGCACCTCGGCGGCCCTGGTGGCAGTGTCGTGCGTGGAAGCCATACGCCTCAACCTAGCCCGGTCGGGAAACGCTCAAACGTACGCTCGCGCTGCGTGGACGGGCCGTATACGGCCCGTCCGAACGGTCACGCGACCTTGCGGGTCGCGTACTCGGCGATCTCCGTCATCGGCGGCCGTTCCTCGGTGTCCACGGAGTAGGTACGCGGTTCGAAGCCGTCCGTACTCCGTTCGAACTGGGTGAGGGACGGGCGGATCAGATGCCCGCGGGCCAGCCGGAGCTGGGCGGTGCGGTAGATGGCCGCCGCCATCCGGCCCAGCGCCTGTCCGTCCTGGTGACGGTGCTTGCGCACGCCGATGTCGACCTGGGCGAGGGCGTCCAGGCCCACCAGGTGCAGCGCGTCGACCAGCATGCCCAGCTCCACGCCGTAGCCGACGGGGAAGGGCAGCTGCTCCAGCAGACTTCGGCGGGCCGCGTACTCGCCGCCGAGCGGTTGCACGAAACCGGCCAGCTGCGGCCAGTGCATGTTGAGCAGCGGGCGGGCCATCAGCTCGGTGACCCTCCCGCCCTGGCCAGCCGCGCCGCCCAGCGGGCGGTCGTACATGCCCTTCACCAGGTCCACCCCGGGATCGGTGAGCAGCGGGCCGACGATCCCCGACACGAAGTCCGAGGAGAACTCCCTCAGGTCGGCGTCGATGAAACAGACGATGTCCCCGGTGGTGACCAGCAGGGAGCGCCACAGGACCTCGCCCTTGCCGGGCAGGGCCGGTATCCGCGGCAGGATGTCGTCCCGGTGGACGACGCGGGCGCCGGCCGCGGCGGCCACCTCGGACGTGCGGTCGGTCGATCCCGAGTCGACGACCACGATCTCGTCGACGAGCGGGACCTGGTGCATGAGGTCGTGACGGATGACGGCGACGATGTCACCGACCGTCTCCTCCTCGTTCAGCGCGGGCAGGACGACGGACACCGTCTGGTTCGTGGCACGTTTGGCGGCCAGGATCCGGTGCAGCGGACGATCGGTCGCGGACCAGGAGCGGGTGGCCAGCCAGCGCTCAGTTTCTCGAAGCACAGTCTGCGGCTCCTCACTGTCGTGATCACACCGGGTGCACGGAAGGTGACCGTGTGATCCATCTCGCGGTTCGGACGACTATCTCAACTGTCCTGGCCTTCGGTTACAGTCTTGAACAACGCGGATGACCATCGCATGTCCGAGGTCGCCCCCGTCCACAACTTCATACCGCTCATCCAGAGGGGCAGAGGGATACGGCCCGATGAAGCCCCGGCAACCCTCCAGCCGGTCTCGTGACGATCACTGATCCACCAGGTGTTCGTTCCGCGGGGCTCCCGGCTCGGGAAGGTGCCAAATCCGTCTCACGGCGAGATGCGTCGTGAGGAAGATGAGGAGAAAGGGCCTCGCCTCACATGGCTGCGCAGACTGTTGCAAGCACCACCGACTCTACGACGTCCTCCGCTGTCGACCTCGGTCCGGCGACCGCGCTGAGCTGCCGGGAGTGCGGTCACCGCGTGCCCCTCGGCCCGGTCTTCGCCTGCGAGGAGTGTTTCGGCCCGCTCGAGATCGCCTATGACTTCTCCTCCTACGACACGGAGGAGCTCCGCAAGCGCATCGAGGCGGGTCCCGCGAACATCTGGCGCTACGCGCCGCTGCTGCCCGTCCCCGCGGACGTGGCCGACAAGCCCAACATCAACCCCGGCTGGACCAAGCTCGTCCAGGCCGACAACCTCGCCCGGGAACTGGGCGTCGACGCCGGGAAGCTCTTCGTCAAGGACGACTCCGGCAACCCGACGCACTCCTTCAAGGACCGGGTCGTTGCCCAGGCCATCGAGGCCGCCCGCGCGTTCGGCTTCACCACGCTCTCCTGCTCCTCCACCGGCAACCTGGCCGGCGCCGTCGGCGCCGCCGCCGCCCGGGCGGGCTTCCGGTCCTGTGTGTTCATCCCGCACGACCTGGAACAGGGCAAGGTCGTCATGGCCGCGATCTACGGCGGCGAGCTCGTCGGCATCGAGGGCAACTACGACGACGTCAACCGCTTCTGCTCCGAGCTCATCGGCGACCCGGCGGGTGAGGGCTGGGGCTTCGTCAACGTCAACCTGCGGCCGTACTACGCCGAGGGGTCCAAGACGCTGGCCTACGAGATCTGCGAGCAGCTCGGCTGGCGGCTGCCGGACCAGCTGGTCGTGCCGATCGCCTCCGGCTCCCAGCTCACGAAGATCGACAAGGGCCTGAAGGAACTGATCGAGCTCGGTCTCGTCGAGGACAAGCCGTACAAGATCTTCGGCGCGCAGGCCGAGGGCTGCTCCCCGGTGTCCGTGGCCTACAAGGCCGGGCACGACGTGGTCCGCCCCCAGAAGCCGAACACCATCGCCAAGTCGCTCGCCATCGGCAACCCGGCGGACGGCCCGTACGTCCTCGACATCGCGCGGCGCACCGGCGGTGCGGTGGAGGACGTGGACGACGAGCAGGTCGTCGACGCGATCAAGCTGCTGGCGCGGACCGAGGGCATCTTCGCGGAGACCGCCGGCGGTGTGACGGTGGGCGTGACGCGCAAGCTGATCGAGAACGGTCTGCTCGACCCGACGCTCACCACCGTCGTGCTGAACACCGGCGACGGTCTGAAGACGCTGGACGCGGTGGCCGGCACCGGCCTGACCGCGACCATCCGCCCGACCCTGGAGTCGTTCCGGGACGCGGGTCTCGGCTGAGAGATGTGTTGTCCGTCCTGACCGGAGGTCGAAAATCATGAGCGTTACCGTCCGCATCCCCACCATCCTGCGCACCTACACGGGGGGCGCCGCCGAGGTGAAGGCCGAGGGCGGCACCCTCGGCGAGGTGGTCTCCGACCTGGAGAAGAACCACACCGGCATCGCCGCCCGGATCCTCGACGACCAGGGCAAGCTGCGCCGCTTCGTCAACGTGTACGTGAACGACGACGACGTCCGCTTCGAGCAGGGTCTGGAGACGGCCACCCCGGACGGTGCCGGCGTCTCGATCATCCCGGCCGTCGCCGGCGGCTGACCGTAGTTCAGTACCCATCGGTAGTAACCGTCGGTAACAGCGATTACCGAGCGTTCATCGAATTGCCCTCTCCGCGATAGAAGCGGAGGGGGCAATTCAGTGTGGTTGAGCGCGGTACAGTTGGGGAACCCGGTTCGAATCGCCGAATCCGGAGCCTTTGATCTCTGCCCCACGCCCGACAAGAAGTAGCCAATGTGTGCGCCTCTTTCGTGGCATTTGTGGCTTTTGCAGGGCCCGACTTGCCCTGAATTCAGGCGAATTCTCGCCACATTCCGGATCCTGCGCGTCCGGAATTCTCGTCCAAGTGACCTGTTGCAGAGGGCAGTTGGACAGATACATTCGGCCGCGGTCGACGCGTTCCGGCGCACGCCCCCAAGCCAACCGGGGGGTGAGGTCTGACCCGGATCCGCGAAGTGCGGGTCTGTGCAAGGGCCAGTAATAGGGGAGTTAGGCATGGCTCAGGGCACCGTCAAGTGGTTCAACGCGGAGAAGGGGTACGGCTTCATCGCGGTCGACGGTGGTGCGGATGTTTTCGTCCACTACAGCGCGATTCAGATGGACGGCTACCGCACCCTGGAAGAGGGTCAGCGGGTCGATTTCGAGATCTCGGCTGGCCAGAAGGGGCCGCAGGCGGACATGGTCCGTCTCGCGACCGGCTGAAGCGCGCGCCGACTGACAGCGTCGTTCTTCTGTACATCTGTCGAAGGGCTCGCACCTCCTCGGGGTGCGAGCCCTTCGGTGCGTCCCGGTCCCGCCGACCCTCGCGGGAGACCGTCGTCCACCTGCGGATCCTCCTGAGCCGCTTGCACTCACCCATGCCGAGTGCTAATCATTGGCGTTAGCACTCTGAAGGTGAGAGTGACAACGAGGATCGGGTCGGTGAGGCCCGCAGGCCAGGTGGGGCAAGGAACCACGAGGCCGGCGAGCCGTCCGTCGCGGGCGCCAGCGCGGTCCGGAGCAATCCACCCCAGTCCGGGAGGACCACTTCACATGGCCAAGATCATCGCGTTCGACGAGGAGGCACGGCGCGGCCTCGAGCGCGGCATGAACCAGCTCGCGGACGCCGTGAAGGTGACGCTCGGCCCCAAGGGCCGCAACGTCGTCCTCGAGAAGAAGTGGGGCGCACCCACGATCACCAACGATGGTGTTTCCATCGCCAAGGAGATCGAGCTCGAGGACCCGTACGAGAAGATCGGCGCCGAGCTGGTCAAGGAAGTCGCCAAGAAGACGGACGACGTCGCCGGTGACGGTACGACCACCGCGACCGTCCTCGCCCAGGCCCTGGTCAAGGAAGGCCTGCGCAACGTAGCCGCCGGCGCCAACCCGATGGCCCTCAAGCGCGGTATCGAGAAGGCCGTCGAGGCCGTCTCCGGTGCCCTGCTCGAGCAGGCCAAGGATGTCGAGACCAAGGAGCAGATCGCTTCCACGGCCTCCATCTCCGCCGCCGACACCCAGATCGGCGAGCTCATCGCCGAGGCGATGGACAAGGTCGGCAAGGAAGGCGTCATCACCGTCGAGGAGTCCCAGACCTTCGGTCTGGAGCTGGAGCTCACCGAGGGTATGCGCTTCGACAAGGGCTACATCTCGGCGTACTTCGCCACCGACATGGAGCGTATGGAGGCCGTCCTCGACGACCCGTACATCCTGATCGCGAACTCCAAGATCGCCAACGTCAAGGACCTGCTTCCGCTCCTCGAGAAGGTCATGCAGGGCGGCAAGCCGCTGCTGATCATCGCCGAGGACGTCGAGGGCGAGGCTCTGTCGACGCTGGTCGTCAACAAGATCCGCGGCACCTTCAAGTCCGTCGCGGTCAAGGCCCCGGGCTTCGGCGACCGCCGCAAGGCGATGCTGAACGACATCGCCATCCTCACCGGTGGCGAGGTCATCTCCGAGGAGGTCGGTCTCAAGCTCGAGAACACCTCCCTGGACCTCCTGGGCAAGGCCCGCAAGGTCGTCATCACCAAGGACGAGACCACCATCGTCGACGGTGCCGGTTCCTCGGACCAGGTCGCCGGCCGGGTCAACCAGATCCGCGCCGAGATCGAGAACAGCGACTCGGACTACGACCGCGAGAAGCTTCAGGAGCGCCTGGCGAAGCTCGCCGGCGGTGTCGCGGTCATCAAGGCCGGCGCCGCCACCGAGGTGGAGCTCAAGGAGCGCAAGCACCGCATCGAGGACGCCGTCCGCAACGCGAAGGCCGCCGTCGAGGAGGGCATCGTCGCCGGTGGTGGCGTCGCGCTCATCCAGGCGTCCGCCGTCTTCGAGAAGCTGGAGCTCGAGGGTGACGAGGCGACCGGCGCCAACGCCGTGCGCATCGCGCTCGAGGCCCCGCTCAAGCAGATCGCCGTCAACGGTGGTCTCGAGGGTGGCGTCGTCGTCGAGAAGGTCCGCAACCTCCAGGTCGGCCACGGCCTGAACGCCGCGACCGGCGAGTACGTCGACATGATCGCCGAAGGCATCATCGACCCGGCGAAGGTCACGCGTTCCGCTCTCCAGAACGCCGCCTCCATCGCCGCGCTGTTCCTCACCACCGAGGCCGTCATCGCCGACAAGCCGGAGAAGGCCGCCGCGCCTGCCGGCGGCGGCATGCCGGGCGGTGACATGGACTTCTGATCGACCTCACGGTTGATCGCCCGTCCTTCGACCGAGGGCGGCACTTCCCGGAAACGGGGGGTGCCGCCCTCGGGCGTTTCCGGCACCCGGCCGGCATCCGGCACGCGTGGTCGGGATCACAGGGGTTGGCCGGTGGGGGCCGGAATGGGGCAGGGGGGCCGAGGGGTTCATGGGGAGAGGCACTCAATGCGTGTGCACATACCCGTTGGTCTATCGTCCCGAGGAGCCCCCCACGTGAGCATCACCCCGCCCGCCGCTTCGCGCGCCGCCGAGATTCTCGCCCGCCCGGTGTCCATCAACGGACTCACCGTCCCGAACCGCATCGCCATGGCGCCCATGACGCGCATGTTCTCCCCGGGCGGCGTTCCCGGTGAGGACGTCGTGTCGTACTACGGCCGTCGGGCCGCCAACGGGGTCGGTCTCATCGTCACCGAGGGGACCTACGTCGGACACGAGTCCGCGGGGCAGAGCGACCGGGTGCCGCGGTTCCACGGCGCGGAGCAGCTCGCGGGCTGGGCGAAGGTGGCGGAGGCCGTGCACGCGGGCGGCGGGACGATCGTGCCGCAGCTGTGGCACATCGGGATGGTGCGAAACCAGGGTGAGCCGCCGTACGCGGACGCTCCCGCCGTCGGCCCGTCCGGTATCCGTGTCGACGGTACCGAGGGCACCGGCAAGGCGATGACCCAGCGCGACCTGGACGACGTCATCGGCGCGTTCGCCGAGGCCGCGGCCGCCGCCGAGCGCATCGGCTTCGACGGCGTCGAGATCCACGGCGCCCACGGTTACCTCCTGGACCAGTTCCTGTGGGCCGGCACCAACCGCCGCACCGACGCCTACGGCGGCGACGCCGTGGCCCGTGCGAAGTTCTCCGCCGAGGTCGTGGCCGCCGTCCGCGAGACCGTCTCGGCCGAGTTCCCGATCATCTTCCGCTACTCGCAGTGGAAGCAGGAGGCGTACGACGCCCGCCTCGCCGAGACACCGGAGGAGCTGGAGGCCATCCTCGCGCCGCTCGCCGCCGCCGGTGTCGACGCCTTCCACGCCTCCACCCGCCGCTACTGGCTCCCGGAGTTCGACGGTTCCGACCTCAACCTCGCGGGCTGGACGAAGAAGCTCACCGGCAGGACCGCCATCACGGTCGGCTCGGTCGGTCTCGACGGCGACTTCATCAAGGCCTTCGCGGGCGAGGGCTCCCCGGTCAAGGGCATCGACGACCTCCTCGACCGGCTGGAGCGCGACGAGTTCGACATGGTCGCCGTCGGGCGGGCGCTGCTCCAGGACCCGGAGTGGGCGGCCAAGGTGCTCGACGGCCGTCTCGACGAGCTGAAGCCGTACGACGCCGCCGCGCTGCGCACCCTCAGCTGAGCGTCAACTCGTGGGTATGGTCCGGGAGATGAGAATCCTCCATCTCTCGGACACCCATATCGGCCGCGTCGACGGGCCCGAGGGCCGTCGCGTCGACGCCGCCGACTCGCTGCGGCTGCTGCTCGGCGAACTGCGCCATCAGCGGGACGTGGACGCCGTCGTCGTCACCGGGGACCTCGCCGACGACGGCTCGGTGGACGCGTACACGACCGTACGGGAGCTGATCGGCGGCTTCGCGCGCTCCCTCGACGCGCCTGTCTTCTACACCACCGGCAACCACGACGAGCGGTCCGCCTTCACGAAGGTGCTGGGCAACGGCCACCCGGACGCCGTCCGTACCTTCCCCGGCGCCGAGCGGGCCGCCGTCAGCACGGTGGGCGGCCGGCGGTTCGTCACCCTCGACTCCCTGGTACCGGGCGAGGTGTACGGACGGCTCGGCGCGAGCCAACTGGATTGGCTGCGGGACGTGTTGAGCACCCCGGCCGAGCGGGGGACCGTCGTCGCCTTCCATCATCCCCCGATCAGCCTCGACCTCTCGGCGACCCAGCGGGTCTTCGGGCTGCGCGATCCGGAGGATCTGGCGGAGGTGATCCGGGGGAGCGACGTGCGCGTGCTGCTCACCGGGCACTTCCATCTCCAGCTCTTCGGACTGCTGGCCGCCGTGCCGGTGTGGGTGACGCCCGGGGTCGTCAACCGCATCGACCTGACCACCGCGCCCGGCACCGAGCGGGCGGTGCGGGGCGCCTCCGCGTCCCTCGTGGAACTGGACGGGGCGACGGGACCGATGTTCCACACCCTGCACGCACGGGATCCGCGGGCCCACGAGACGGTCTACGAGCTGGACGAGGAGCGGACCAGGGAGATCATCGCGCGGCACGGCTGAGGCGGCCGTCACCCACACGAGGGGTGACGGCCGCCTTCGGCACTTTCGCCGGTCACCGCCCGTTCCACGAGCAGCCGCCCTTTCGAGGAGTGATCAATGACGACGCCCGACCGCACCGACGCCACCGACCGGCTCGTCGCCCGCACCGCCGCCGGCCCGGTACGAGGCCGCCGCGAGGGGGACCTCACGGTCTTCCGCGGTATCCCCTTCGCCGCGCCGCCCGTCGGAGAGGCCCGCTTCCAGGCCCCCCGCCCGCCCCTGCCGTGGGACGGCATACGGGAGGCGTTCGCCTTCGGCCCGCCGCCCCCGCAGGAGGCGGGCATCCAGGGCCGGGCGGGGATCCTGGAGGCGCCGACCGGTGACGACTGGCTGACGGTCAACGTCTGGACACCGGACACGCGGCCGGACCCGTCGGCCGCCCGGCCGGTGATGGTGTGGATCTACGGCGGTGCCTACAAGCTCGGCCACTCCGGCAGCCCCGGCTACGACGCACAGCACCTCGCCCGCGCCGGTGACCTGGTCATCGTCACCTTCAACTACCGGGTCGGCATAGAGGGGTTCGCGCGGATGGAGGGCGCGCCCGCCAACCGGGGGCTGTTGGACCAGGTCGCCGCGCTGGAGTGGGTGCGGGACAACATCACGGCGTTCGGCGGCGACCCCGGCCGGGTGACCGTCTTCGGCGAGTCCGCGGGCGCCGGTTCGGTGGCCGCGCTGCTGGCCATGCCGAGCGCCCGAGGCCTGTTCGGGCGGGCCGTCGCGCAGAGCGTGCCCGGCACCTACTTCTCCGACGAACTGGCCCGCGACCTCGCGGGCGCGATCGCCGCGGAGGCGGGTCTGCGCCCCACGGCCGCCGACCTGGCCACGGTGGACCCGCGCACGCTGACCGAGGCCGGTGCGGCGCTGGGCGCGAAGATGGCGCAGCGGGTGGACCGGTGGGGGCAGGTCGCGCCCACGGTCACCCCGTTCTCCCCGGTGGTCGACGGCGAGATCCTGCCGACGACGCCCTGGCGGGCGCTGGCGGCGGGCGCCGCCCGGGACATCGAGCTGATCGTCGGTCACAACGCGCAGGAGTTCCGGCTGTTCCTCGTCCTGGGCGGCCTGCTCGACAAGGTGACGGAGGAACAGGCGGCGACCGTGCTGCGGCTGTTCGCGCCGGGCGGGGGAGCGGAGGGCGCACAGGCCTACCGGTCGGCCTTCCCGGACGCGGACGCGGGCGAGCTGTACGAGAGGGTGCAGTCGGACTGGCTGTTCCACATACCCTCCCTGCGCCTGGCCGAGGCGCAGGTGGCGGGCGGCGGCCGGGCCCATGTCTACGAGCTGGCCTGGCCCGCCCCGGGAGCCGGCGGTGCCCTGGGCGCGTGCCATGGCCTGGACATCCCGCTGCTGTTCGGCACCTACGCGGCGGACCTCGGGAACCTGCTGTTCGCGGGGGCGGAGGTGACGGACGAGGCCCGTGCCCTGACGGCGGCCTTCCAGCGGTCGTGGTCGTCCTTCGCGCGCACGGGAGACCCGGGCTGGCCGGCGTGGGACCCGGAGCGCAGGCTGGTCCAGGTGCTGGACGCGGAGCCGGAGGTGCGCCCTTACCCGGAGGAGACCTCCCGCCGGCTGTGGGAGGGCCATGACTTCCCGCCACTGCCGCTGCTGGACGGGAGCAGCCCGGCCTAGAGGTTGCCGAGGGGTTCGATGTCGACCTTCACCGGGGTGCCCCAGATCCTCAGCACCTCGTAGTCGGTGAACTCGTGCACCAGGCGGTAGGCCATCGCGGGCCGGGAGCCGCGGCGCAGGGCGGCGATGTAGAGCTCGGCCTCGCGGCGGTCGCGGCGCGGGGTCCCGCAGAGCTGCCACTCCTGGCCGGTCCACAGCTCCGCCAGCCAGCGCTGCTGGGGCTGCGGGCGGTCGGCGCGGGTGCCGTAACGGGAGGTGGAGGGCGTGGGGGTGGCGTAGGACGCCTGCGGGGCGGGGCCGTTGAACTCGGCGCGGCGGGCCGCCCGGCGGCGGGTCTCGCAGAGCAGGCACAGGTCGGGGGCCGCCTCGTCGACCGGGCCGTGCGGGTGCTCGGCGCAGCGGGTGGTGGGCGTGGCGCCGACGACGCTGTCGTCCAGCAGGTCCAGCGCACGCCGCAGATCGGCCTTGACCTCGTGCAGCCGGGCGTCCGGGGTGTCGGCGTTGAGCGCCTCGCCGTGCTCGCCGAGGAGTCGGAGGGCACGGCCGAGCGCGGTGAGCTGGGCGTGGTTCATGGCTCCAAGGGTAGGGCGGGCGCGGCGGGTGACGGCTCTCGGCCAAACTGCGCCCCCGAGCTGTGATTGTTGACAATTTCGGTGACGATTCAGTGGTGGCGGTGGTAGCAAGGGGCGACGGCAAGAGCTGCCTACTCAAGAGACGGATGTGAAGCGAGTGAAGCGCAGGACTGTGGTCATGGGGCTCACCGCGGCAGGAGCCGTGCCCGCCCTCGGGTTCGCCCCGGAGGCCGCCGCGGCCGCGAAGGCCGGGACGGCAGGGAACGGCGGGGCGGTCGGGGACGGCGGGACGGCCGGGGCGGTCGGGAAGGGCGGGGCTTCCGTCGGCTCCGGGGCGGCGGCCGACGCCTCCCTGGTCTTCGACCCCACCGCCTACACCGAGCAGACCATCGGCATCAAGGACACCACCGGCATCACGCACAGCGTGACCTACCGCTTCTTCAAGGTCGCCAGTTACGTGGCCGCGCCGGTGAACGCGGCCTACCAGTCCTTGAACGTCAGCGTTCCCGTGTCCATCGACGGCACGGCGGTGGACGCCTCCGACGCGCCCGTCCTCCTGGCCAACGCCGTCGGCGGTTACATGCCGTCCTCCGTCGCGAACGCCACCGGGATCAGCGCGTCCGGGATGGGCGGCGGCACCAGCCGGCAGGGGCTGGCGCTGGCCGCCGGGTACGTCGTCGTGGAGCCCGGGGCCCGCGGCCGTAGCCTCGTCGACGCGAACGGCACGTACTACGGCACGGCGCCCGCCGCGATCGTCGACCTCAAGGCGGCCGTGCGGTACCTGAAATTCAACAAGGGCCGCGTGCCCGGCGACGTCGAGCGGATCGTCTCCTCGGGCGTCAGCGCCGGGGGCGCCCTCTCCGCGCTGCTCGGTGCCTCCGGCGACAGCCCGCTGTACGACCCCTACCTCGCGGAGATCGGCGCGGCGGACGCCTCCGACGCCGTCTTCGCCAGCGGCGACTGGTGCCCCATCACCGACCTGGAGCACGCCGACGCCGCCTACGAGTGGTGCTGGGGCGCCAACCCGCTCGCCTCCGGCGCCACGGTCGACGCGACGGTCTCCGCCGACCTGAAGGCACAGTTCACGGCCTACCTGGCGGCCCTGAAACTGCGCGCCAAGGGCTACGGCGCCCTCACCGCCCGCAACCTGGACGCCTACCTGCTGGAGACCTTCCTCCAGCCCTCCGCCACCGCGTACCTGGCGGCCCTGACCGACACCGCCCGCGCCACCTACCTCGCCGCCCACCCCTTCATCACCTGGTCCGCGGGCAAGGCCACCTTCACCTGGGCGGACTTCCTCACCCATGTCGGCGCCCGCAAGAAGAACGCCCCCTCCTTCGACGGTTTCGACCTGTCCACGCCCGAGTGCAACCTCTTCGGCACCGGCACCACCAAGGCCCGCCACTTCACGCTCTACAGCCTCCGGCACGAGGCCGGCGACAGCGCCCGGCCGGACGCCGACCTCCCCGCCAAGCTGCACCTGATGAACCCGATGTACCACCTGGTCGACAAGGTCAACCCGCACCGGGCGAAGCACTGGTGGATACGGCTCGGCACGAAGGACAGCGACACCTCGCTGTCCGTGGCCGCCAACCTCGCCACCCGCCTGACCAGCCTCGGCGACGACGTCGACGCGTTCTACTACTGGGACGCCGGCCACGGCGCCGACCTCGACCCGGCCGAGTTCATCGGCTGGATCGGCAAGGTGTCCGGCCACCCGGGCCACCGCGCCCGGAAGTAGCGGCGCGGCGGCACCCGCCCGGTCAGGGCGCGGACGGCGGCCGCGCTTCCACCCGCCGCCCGCGCCCCTCAGCCGTTCCGGCCCCGGCCGCCGTGTCGCGTGGCGTCCGCAGTCCGCCGAAGGCGTAGGTCGCGGCGAAGCCGACCGCGTACCCGGTCAGCAGGCCGCCCGCGTAGACCGCCGCCGCCAGGCCCGGCCCCCGGTTTCCAGCCAGCAGCGGGAACAGGGCCCAGCCGGAGGGGCCGATCGCCGTCGTCCCCACCCGGTCGCCGAGCATCGCGAAGAAGCCGACGAAGGCCCCGCCGGCCGCCCCGCCGGCGCAGGCGGTCAGGAAGGGGCGGCCCAGCGGGAGCGACACCCCGTAGATCAGGGGCTCCCCGACGCCCAGCAGCCCGGCCGGGAGCGCCGACCTGATCGTCGTCCGGATCGACGTGTCGTGGCGCAGCCGGACGTACACCGCCAGCGCCGCGCCGACCTGGCCCGCGCCCGCCATCGCCAGGACGGGCAGCAGCACCGTGTAGCCCTGCTGGTCGATGAGGGTGGTGTGGATGGGGATGAGGGCCTGGTGCAGGCCGAGCATCACGAGCGGCAGGAAGAGGCCGCCGAGCACCAGCCCGGCGAAGGCGCCCGTCGTCGCCAGCAGCCAGTCCGCCGCCGTGCCGATGGCCGAGGACACCGCTCCGGCCGCGTACATCAGGCCGTACAGCGTGCCGAGCCCGGCGACGAGCACCGTCAGGGTCGGGGTGAGGAGTACGTCCAGCGCCTCCGGGACCCGGCCGCGGCACCACTTCTCGACGCGGGTCGCGAGGAGGGCGGCGGCCAGCGCGCCGAGGACCCCGCCCTGGCCGGGGGCGAGGGTCACCCCGAACGCCGTCACCTTCGCGACCCCCGGGTGGACGACGATCGCGGCGACCGCGCCGCCCAGGACCGGGGTCCCGCCGAACTCCTTCGCGGTGTTGAGGCCGACGAAGACGGCGATCAGCGCCATGAAGGCGGAGGCGACGGCGGTCAGGGCGGGGCTGAGGCCCGGCAGCCACCCGGCGTTGAGCAGCAGGCCGTTGACCCCGGCGAGGACACCGCAGCCGATCAGGGCGGGGATCAGCGGGACGAACACGGCGGCCAGCCGGCGCAGGGCGATCTTGACCGGGGTGGCGTTGCCCCTGCGCCGGGCCTCCCGCAACCCGGCCCCGCGCGCTCCGAGTTCGTCGGCGGTGGACGGCCGGGCGAGCAGCCGCTCGAAGTCGGCCGTCACCCGCGTCACCACGCCCGGTCCGAGGACCACCTGGTAGGAGCCGTCGTCCACGACGACCCCGAGCACCCCGGGCACCGCCCGCAGCGCCTCCTCGTCCGCGCGGGACGGATCGGCGAGGCCCAGCCGCAGCCGGGTCATGCAGTGGGCGACGGACGAGACGTTCGCCGGGCCGCCCACCAGGGGCAGGATCGCGGCGGCTGTGGAGGAGGAGTCGATGCGCACTCCCCGAGCGTGCGGCTCAGCCGCTCGCCGCACCGAGCGCGGCGCGCAGATGTCCCCCGGACTCCTCCAGAAGGCGGGCGGCCGCCGGTCCGTCCACCCCGGCCAGCAGGGCGAGGATCGCGTTCTTCACCTCGCCGTCGGTCGCCGCGAGGGCGGCCTCGATCTCCGGCTCGTCCGCGCCGGTCGCCAGCGCCACGATCCGCCGTGACCGGGCGCGCAGCTTCTCGTTCGAGGCACGGACGTCGACCATCAGGTTCCCGTACGTCTTGCCCAGCCGGATCATCGTGATCGTCGAGATCATGTTCAGCACCAGCTTCTGCGCGGTGCCCGCCTTCAGCCGGGTGGAGCCGGTGAGCAGTTCGGGACCCACGACCACCTCGATCCCGTGCTCGGCGGCGGCGGCCAGCGCGCTGCCCGGGTTGCAGGCCAGCCCGACGGTCAGGGCGCCCCGGGCCCGGGCGTACCGCACGGCGCCGACGGCGTACGGGGTGCGCCCGGAGGCGGAGACGCCGACCACGGTGTCGTCGGGGGTGAGCCCGAGGGCGGCCAGGTCCGCTTCGGCGAGTTCCGCGGAGTCCTCGGCGCCCTCGACGGAGGTGACCACGGCCGACGGGCCGCCCGCGATCAGCCCGACGACCTGGCCGGGCGCGGTGTTGAACGTCGGCGGGCACTCGGAGGCGTCGAGCACCCCGAGCCGCCCGGCGGTGCCGGCACCGGCGTAGACCAGCCGCCCGCCGCGGGCCATGCGCGCGGCGACGGCGTCGATGACGGCGGAGATCTGCGGCAGCCGCGCTCCGACGGCGGTGGGGACCTCGGTGTCCTCCGCGTTCATGAGCCGGGCGATGTCGAGGGTGGGGAGCCGGTCGATCTCGGCGAGATCGGAGCGGAACGCTTCGGTGGTGAGGGTTTCGAGCGCGGCGCGCAGCTCACTGGGGTCGGGCTGGGAGGTCATCTGACGTGGCTCTTTCCGGTGCGGGTCGGGACAACTGTCTGCACCTCCACGGTCTACCGGTGCCGGTGCGCCAACGCCTCGTACGACGCGGCCAACGCCGGCGCGGCCGTCGCGTAGGTGCGCTGGGCCACCCCCACGAACAGACAGTCGACCACCAGCAGCTGACTCGTCCGGGACGACATCGCCGCAGGGCGCAGCTCGCTCTCCCGCGCGGTCGAGGTGGCCAGCACATGGTCGGCGTACTGGGTCACCGCGCTCTTCGGCCGTCCGGTGAGGGCGACGGTGGTGGCGCCGCGCTCGAACGCCACCCGCAGCGGTTCGATGACGTCCCGCGTGGCACCGGAGTGCGTGACGGCGATCGCGAGGTCACCGGCGGACAGCTGGACCGCGGTGGTCACCGCGAGGTGGGTGTCGCTGTGGGCGTGCGCGACCAGCCCTATCCGCAGGAGCTTCTGGGCGAGATCCTGGGCGACGAGCCCGGACGCCCCGACGCCGTACACGTCGATGCGCCGTGCGGCCGCCGCGGCCGTGACGGCCGCCTCGAGTTGGCCGGTGTCGAGGGCGGCGGCGGTGTCGGCGAGCGTCTGCCGTTCGTCGTGGGCGAGTTTGGCGACCACGTCCGCCAGTGGGTCGTCGACCGTGATGTCGGTGGTGAGGGCGGGCGCCCGCCCGGACCGCTGGTGCGCCGCCAGTCCGGCGAGGGCGAGCCGCAGGTCGCGGTAGCCGGGGTAGCCGAGGAGCCGGGCGGTGCGTACGACGGTCGCCTCACTGGTGCCGGTGCGTTCGGCGAGGCCGGTGACGGTGAGGGCGGCACAGCCCGCCGGGTCGGTCGCGACGGCTTCGGCGACGCGCCGCATGGAGCGGGTCAGGGAAGGGGCCAGCGTGCGGACCTTGGCGGCGAGGCCGGCGGGATCGGGACTGAAGGTTTCCTTCACGGCCTTGGTCACGTCTGAAAGCTATTTTCTGTTCGGGCTCGGGGTCAAGCGTGCGCACAATGGGGGCATGGACCCCATCAGCCCCCTGGAACAGGCGTTGCACACGGCACGCGCCCTCGTGCTGGCCGATCTGGCCTCGGGCGAGGTCGCCGCGGCGGATGTGGTGTCGCTGGTCGAGGACTCCGTGGTGCAGCGGCGCTGGTGGGTCGAGCAGTGGCCGGACGGCGTGGCGTACGTGGCGGGGCTGGTGGCGCAGGACGTACAGGACGCGCTGCTGGAGCGGTACGGGCGCTGGCCCATCTGCCCGGTCTGCGGCTCCGGTGACCCGCACGCCCTCGAGGTGGAGCCCGAACTCGGCCCCGACCCGCACTGGGTGTGTCACAAGGCGGGCGTCAAGGTCGCCTCGGTCGGCTCGCTGGGGCCGGCCCTGGGAGGCGGTCCGTCCTCGTGAGGCTCTCGTGACCGTCTACATCGACCCGCCGGACTGGCCGGGGCACGGCCGTATGTGGTCCCACCTCGTCAGCGATGTCTCCTACGGAGAACTGCACGTCTTCGCGGAGGGGTTGGGCGTCCCGCGGCGCGCCTTCGAACGCGATCACTACGACATCCCGTCGCATCGCTACGCCGAGGTGGTGGCGGCCGGCGCGGTCGAGGTGACCAGCCGCGAGGTGGTGCGCCTGCTGACGGCCTCCGGCCTGCGCAGACGCAAGCGCGCCGGACGGTAGGCCGGACGACGGGGGCGGACCCGACGAGAAGGCATGGCGCGCGTGGGCAGGGGGCGGGCGTGCCGGGCGCGTGCGCGGGGCGGGCGTGCGGGGCGGCGGGCCGCGTCAGGTGCCGGGGCGGACCGGGCCGCGCAGTTCGTACGCGTCCTCCTCGTCGCCTTCGCCGACCTTGACGAACCCGGCCCGTTCCAGCACGCCGCGGGAGGCGGAGTTGGCGTGCCCGACGACCGCGAAGAGGCGGCTCACGTCGTCCCGCGCCAGCGCCCAGGCGGCCAGCGCGCGCAGCGCCTCGGTCGCGTAGCCGTGGCCCCGGGCCGCCTCGACCAGGTCGTAGCCGATCTCCGTGCGGCCGTCCTCGTCGGGAGCGGCGTGGAAGCTCACGCTGCCGACGGCCCGGCCGTCCTCCTGCCGTACCAGGACGTAGAGGCCGAACTCCGGCCGGTGCACGCCGGACACGAACGCCTTCGCGATCATCCCGGCGGCGTCCCGGGTCCCCTCGAACGGTTCGCCCCCGAGCCAGGTGAAGCCCCCGCCGCCGCCCGCCCGCAGTCCGGCGGCGGCGCTGGGCGAGACGCCCTCGAGGACGAGGCGTCCGGCGGGGATGCGCGCGGTGGTCACGAGGTGAGCAGTTCCAGCTCGCCCCGCAGGTTGTAGCGAGCCGTGGCCTCCCACCGCTCGCTCCCGTACGGAGTCCTGAACAGCCTCGGCAGGTCGAGGAGTTGGCGCAGGATGTCGGCCCGGCCGGCCCGGAAGGCGTCGTTGGGGACGAAGTGGTACTCCTCGCGGACGGCGGCGGTGTAGGCGGCGTACGCGGTCGGCGGCGCGGCGAGGATCGCGAGGTCGGCGTCGCACAGCACCTGGCCGTCGAGGTCGTCGTCGGCCGGATCGTGGGTGACCGTGAGCCGGACGAGCCGCGCGACCTCGGCGGTCCGCTCCGGTGACACGCCCGCCTCGGGCAGGGCGCGCTCGGCGAGGCGGGCGGAACGCTCCTCGTTCTCGGACCGGTCGGGCAGATAGACGGCGTCGTGGAACCAGGCCGCCAGCCGCACCACGTCCGGGTCGGCGGCGTGCTCGGCGAGCACGTCCACGCGGTCGAGGACCTCGGTCAGGTGGGTGAGCGTGTGGTAGCGGCGCTGCGGTTCCTGCCAGCGGGCGAGCAGGTCGTCGGAGTAGGGCCCCGGGTCGGGACCACCGGCCGGGCCCCGGGTCCTGTCCAGGGTGTGGCTGAAACGGTTGCGCAGGGCGTCGAGATCGGCCATGGCCCCATTGTCGCGCGTGCGGCAGGGGTTCTCCGGCGTATTCTTGAATTGGACTAGACCTATAGCCGCCCGGTGGGGCCGATGAACGCCGACGAATGGGGTGCCATGAGCAAGCGTGCAGTTCTGGAGGTGATCGCCCTCGACGCCGAGGACGCGGTCGCCGCCCAGACCGGAGGCGCGGACCGCCTCGAGCTGGTCACCGACATGGCCGCCGACGGGCTCACCCCGCCGGTCGCGGTCTTCGCCGGGATCCGGGCCGCCGTCGACCTCTCCCTGCGCGTGATGCTCAGACGCTCCGCGGGCTTCGCGGCGGGTCCCGCCGAGGAGGTCGACTCCCTCGTCCGGGTCGCCGGCGCACTGCGGGCGGCCGGTGCGGACGAGTTCGTGCTCGGGTTCCTCGACGCGGAGGGCGGGGTGGACCTGGCCGCGGTGGAGCGGGTCGTCGCCGAGCTGGACGGCTGCCGCTGGACCTTCCACCGCGCCCTCGACCACGCCGGTGACCGCGACGCCCTGCGCAAGCAGCTCGACGGTCTGCCCGGCCTGGACACCTACCTCACGGCCGGTGCCGCCGCCGGCGTCGACACCGGCCTGCCCGTCCTGCTCGCGGAGGCGGCCCGGCAGGGCGAGCAGGGGTATGAGCAGCAGCTCCTCGTCGGTGGCGGGCTGCGCCTCGACCACGTGCCGCTGCTGAGGGCCGGCGGCGTCGACGCCTTCCACATCGGCGGCGCGGCCCGGCCCGACGGCTGGGCCGGTCCCGTGGCGGCGGCGGCCGTCGCGGAGTGGCGCCGGGCAGTGGACGGCGAGCAGCCCGAGCGGCAGCCCGCGTGACCGGACAGGTGGTCAGCCGGTGAGGCGGGCCGGAAGACGGCCGACCAGCCACAGAGGCCGGCCGGACGGACGGGAGCCGGCCGGACAGGCGGAAGCCGGCCGGACAGGCGGACAGCCGGAGAGCCGGGCAGCCGGACCGTCGGTCGGGCGGCGGCGGGGTCGTCAGGTGAGCTGGGGCGGCAGCGGGGCCGCGTGGGTCACGATCAGGCCCGACACCGCCCGGGTCAGCGCCACGTACAGCCGCCGCAGGCCCGTCCGCTCGTCCGGTTCGCCGTCGACCACCGCCTGCGGCTCGTCCAGGACGACGTAGTCGTACTCCAGGCCCTTGGCCAGAGAGGCCGGGACCAGGGTGAGGCGGGTCTCGGCCGTGGTCTCCTCGCCCGGGGCGAGGTGGCCGATGCCGGCCTCGGCCAGCGCCTCGGCCAGCGCCGGGATTCTGGCGTCGGCGGCGATCAGGCCCGTCGAGCCCTCGTTGCGCAGCAACTCCTCGCAGGCCGCGACCGTTTCGGCGGTCCCGGCGACCGGACGGAGGTCGAAGAAGCCGGGGTTCTCACGGACCGAGGCGACCGGCGTCAGGCCGGGCGCGATGTGCGGGAGCAGGCGCGAGGCGTAGGTGATGACGTCCGTCGGCACGCGGAAACCCGCCGTCAGCTCCTCGATCACCGCGTCCGCCTTGCCCAGATGACCGAGCGCCTCCTGCCAGCTCCGGGTCGCCCACGGCGTGGTGCCCTGCGCCAGATCGCCCAGCACGGTCGCCGAACCCGTCGTGCAGCGGCGGCCCACCGCCCGGTACTGCATGGGGGACAGGTCCTGCGCCTCGTCCAGGACCACGTGCCCGAGGGAGTGGGTGCGCTCGACGAGATCGGTCGCCTCGTCGATCAGCACCGCGTCCGCCGCCGACCAGCGGGCCGCCTTCACGGACCGGACCGGCCTGCGGCCGGATCCCGGCAGCGTCCACAGGATCGTCTTCTGCTCGTCCTCGCTCAGCACACCCTTCGCGTGCTCGGCGAGGAAGTCCGCGTCCGTGAGCAGCCGCAGCACCAGCTTCGCCGGATCGACGGCGGGCCAGACCTCCTTCACGACCGCCTTCACCGCGGTGTTGCGGGCGACGGCGTCCTGCACCCGGTCGTCCGGGGCCTCGCCCGAGCGTTCCATCTGCACCAGGACCGCGTGCGCGATGCGCTGCGGCAGGGCCTCCCGGGCGGCGCCGTAGCGGATGTCCCGGTCCAGCAACTCCCGGACCATCTCCTGGAGTTCGTACGCCGGAAGCCGCCACCGCCGCGAGCCGCGCACGACGACGAGCGGTTCGCCCGGCATCCCGACGTGCGCGTACACGGCCCGTCGCAGCACCTCCGCCATCCGCGCGTCACCCTTGACGACCGCCGCCGCCGCGTCGTCCGTGCCCCGCACCTCGACATGGGCCACCAGGTCGTCGACCGTGCCCTGGCGCACCGACAACTCGCCCAGCGCGGGCAGCACCTGCTCGATGTAGTGGAGGAAGGACCGGTTCGGCCCGATGACCAGCGTGCCGGTACGGGCGAGCCGCTCACGGTGGGCGTACAGCAGATACGCCACCCGGTGCAGGCCGACGGCCGTCTTGCCGGTGCCCGGCCCTCCCTGGACACAGACCGTGCCGCCCAGGCCGCTGCGGACGATCTCGTCCTGCTCGGGCTGGATGGTGGCGACGATGTCACGCATCGGGCCGACGCGGGGCCGCTCGATCTCGCGCTGGAGCAGCTTGCTGGTCCGCGCCGCCTCCGCCGGGTCGGACAGGTGCTCGTCCTCGTAGGCGGTGAGGTCGCCGCCGGTGTAGCCGAAGCGGCGGCGCAGCCCGACGTCCATCGGGTCCTTCTTCGAGGCCCGGTAGAACGGCTGCGAGACCGGCGCACGCCAGTCGATGACCATCGGGTCGCCGTCGCCGTCGTGCACATGCCGCCGCCCGATGTAGAACTGCTCCCCCTCCGCGCCCTCCGCCTGCTCGGCGCCGGGAGCGTGCAGGTAGTCCAGCCGGCCGAAGAACAGCGGGGTGTGACTGAGGTCGGCGAGCGCCTTGATCCGCTCCTCGATCTGGCGCTCCAGGATCTGGGCGTTGACCCAGTTCGCGGTGACATCGCTGATGTCGAGGGCCTCGACGTCCTCGCGCATGGCCCGCAGGGCGGCCCGGGAGGAGCTGAGGTGGGCGCGTTCGCGGCCGAGCGGATCGTCGTCGCCGACGGGCGCGGGCGGCGTGGACGGTGTGGACGGCGTGGACAAGGGGGTGCCTCCGGACCGGCTGAGGGGGCGCTGCGGTGGGTCCGTCCGGTTTCCGTCCGGACGGCGGCACTCCGGGAAGGGAGGCGGGCAAGAGCGGAGATTCTAGGTGAACGGGGGAGGGGCGTGCCAACGCATTTATCGGGGCGCCCCCGGCGCGCGCACGCTCCCGCGCCCACCGGGATCCCCGGCCACCCCTGAGCGACGGCGCTCCGTCCCGTAGGGGAGACCCCCGCCCGAGGGTGTACCGGAGGAGTACGCCGAAAGGGGACCTGGGACCGATGCCCCCTTTACGCCCCCGATCGCATCATGGAGACATGAGTGCAGCGACCCTCACCCCGGCCCCCGGTCGCCCGTCCGGCGCGACCTCCCTGTCCGATACGCCCGACCTGCACCGCCACCGGCTCGGCGACGCCCTGCGCGCCGTGAAGGTCTTCGCGACCGCCGCCTTCGACGTGATCATTCTCGGCGAGTACGGCGAGGAAGCGGGCGCCCGCCGCCGCAGGTGACTCAGGCCTCGCCCGCGAGCAGCTCGTCCGCGTCCATGATCCGGTACGCGTAGCCCTGCTCCGCCAGGAAGCGCTGGCGGTGCGCCGCGAAGTCCTGGTCGAGGGTGTCCCGTGCCACCACCGAGTAGAAGTGGGCCTGGTGACCGTCCGCCTTCGGGCGCAGGACCCGGCCCAGACGCTGGGCCTCCTCCTGGCGGGAGCCGAAGGTGCCCGACACCTGGATGGCGACCGTGGCCTCCGGCAGGTCGATCGAGAAGTTCGCGACCTTGGACACCACCAGCACGCTGATCTCGCCCTCCCGGAAGGCGTCGAAGAGCTTCTCGCGCTGCGCGTTGGAGGTCTCGCCCTTGATCACCGGGGCGTTCAGGTGCTCGCCCAGCTCGTCCAGCTGGTCGATGTACTGGCCGATGACCAGGATCTGCTGTCCCGCGAAACGCCGGACGAGTGCCTCGGTCACCTTCCGCTTCGTCGCCGTCGTCGCGCAGAAGCGGTACTTCTCCTCCGTCTCGGCGGTCGCGTACGCCAGCCGCTCGGAGTCCGTCAGGTTCACCCGGACCTCGACGCAGTCGGCGGGCGCGATGTAGCCCTGCGCCTCGATCTCCTTCCACGGGGCGTCGAACCGCTTCGGGCCGATCAGCGAGAACACGTCCGACTCACGGCCGTCCTCGCGGACCAGGGTCGCGGTCAGGCCGAGGCGGCGGCGCGCCTGGAGATCCGCCGTGAACTTGAAGACCGGGGCCGGCAGCAGGTGCACCTCGTCGTAGAGGATGAGCCCCCAGTCCCGGGAGTCGAACAGCTCCAGGTGCGGGTAGACGCCCTTCCGCCGGGTCGTCAGCACCTGGTACGTGGCGATCGTGACCGGCCGGATCTCCTTCCGGGTCCCGCTGTACTCGCCGATCTCGTCCTCGGTCAGCGACGTCCGCTTCACCAGTTCGTGCTTCCACTGCCGCGCGGAGACGGTGTTCGTGACGAGGATCAGCGTGGTCGACTTCGCCTGGGCCATCGCCCCGGCGCCGACGAGGGTCTTGCCCGCACCGCACGGCAGCACCACGACCCCGCTGCCGCCGTGCCAGAAGTTCTCCACCGCCTGCTTCTGGTAGGGCCGCAGCGCCCAGCCGTCCTCGTCCAGCTCGATCGGGTGCGCCTCGCCGTCGACGTACCCCGCGAGGTCCTCGGCCGGCCAGCCCAGCTTCAGCAGCGTCTGCTTGATCTGCCCGCGCTCGGAGGGGTGGACGGCGACGCTGTCCGGGTCGATCCGGACGCCGACCAGCGGAGCGACCCGCTTGGAGCGCAGGATCTCCTCCAGCACCGGCCGGTCGGTGGTGGTGAGCACCAGACCGTGCGCCGGGTGCTTGCTCAGGGTCAGACGGCCGTAGCGGTCCATCGTCTCGGCGATGTCGACGAGCAGCGCGTGCGGCACCGGGTAGCGGCTGTACTGCACCAGCGCGTCCACGACCTGCTCGGCGTCGTGTCCGGCGGCCCGCGCGTTCCACAGGCCCAGCGGGGTCAGCCGGTAGGTGTGGATGTGCTCCGGCGCCCGCTCCAGCTCCGCGAACGGCGCGATGGCGCGACGGCAGTCGTCCGCCTGCTCATGGTCGACCTCCAGGAGCAGAGTCTTGTCCGACTGGACGATCAGCGGTCCGTTCACGTACGCCATCCCTTCCGCACGGGCCAAACCTCCAGTGTGCCGTACGGCGCGCCGTAGCGGTGGTCCGCTTCTTCCCGGCGGTCCCGCGCAACCCTGACCTGCCTTCGTGGGTCTGACCGGGGGAGCAGCGCGATGGACGCGACGCGGTGGGGAGTCACGGTATGTCGGTCCTGTCGTTCCGCAGAGGCGCGGTCGGCGTGGGAGCCGCGGCGGTGCTGGCCGCCACGGGCACCTGGGTGATGTGGCCCGCGCAGGTCGACGGGCGGTTGTGGAGCGAGGTGCGGCCGGTGATCGAGGCCAGGATCGCGGCGGAGTCGCGCGGGAGCGGTTACGGCGGGACCGTGCCCGCGCTCCAGTCCCGCAGGTTCTGCCAGGCGGAGGCGCTCGAACTGGAGGAGCACGCGGGCGAGGTGCGGGCCGGCGTCAACACGCTGTGCGTCGAGTACGGGATGCTGGACGGCGGCCTGGTCCAGTGCGGTGCCGGACAGTATCCGCAGGTGGTGCGGCTGGAGCGGGACGAGGCGGCCGCCGGGGGCTACCGGGTCGTCGCCCGGGAGGAGCCGCCGGACGGCGAGGGCTACGGGCGGTGGACGGAGTCGCACTTCGGCGTCTTCACCAGGGCCTCCCTCCAGGACCCGATGTCCTCGCGCACCCTGGAGGCCACGGCCCGCGCCCACTTCGGCCTGCCGCCGGACGCCGCGATAGGAGACTGCTGACCCGCCGCCCCCTGCCCAGTCGGCCCCGACCCGCTGACTCCGTCGGCCTCTGCCCCGCCGGCGCTGAGCCCATGGCCCGCCGACCCCTGCCCCGCCGGTCCTGACCCGCTGGTCCGTCGGTCCCTGGGTCGGCCGCGGGTGGGCGTGGTCAGTCGTCCGCCAGTTCCGCGACTCCTGTGATGCGGTGCAGCGGGTAGGTGCGGACCTCGTCCGCCGTGTGGTCGTACGCCGTCACGAAGCCGCCCTCCACCCGGACCGGGGCGATGACGCGCTGGCTGGCCGTGCCCTCGGCGTTGACGTAGCCGATCCACAGGGCCTCGCCGGTGAGGACGGCGGCCTGCATGGTGGCGAGGGTCTCGGCGGAACCGGTCCGGGGGAGTTCGCCGGGGGCGAGCGGGGCGGCGTCCTCCGTCGGTTTACGGGGGGTCGTGGCGGCCAGGTCCCCGGCCCTGATCGCCCGGATCGCCGCGGTGAGCAGAGTGGTGTCGGGCACCGGCGGGCCGTCCGGCACCGGCTCGGGAGCCGTCCGGGGCGGGGTGCGGTGGGCATGGGCACGGGTGATCAGGACGTCCCCCTCGGCCGACTCGGCGGCGGGCGCGAAGCCCATCGCGCGCAAGCCCTCGAGGAGGGCCGCCGGGTCGGACCGGGTCGCGAGCACCGTCGGGGCCAGCCGGCGCAGACTCAGGGCGGCGGCCCGCTTGTCGGCGAGGATCTCGTTCAGCAGGGCGTCGTCGTCGCAGCGGACGTAGGCCGAGGCCGAACCCACCCGCAGATGTCCGTGCCGGCGGGCCACGTCGTCGATCAGGTACGTCAGCGGCTGCGGCACCGGCGTACGGGAGTGCTCGGCGAGGAAGGCGTGCAGGTCGGAGGCGCTGCGGCCGGCGTCCAGGGCGCGGCGCACGGAGCCCGGAGTGAAGCGGTAGACGGTCGCGCCGCCCTTGGACTCGACGTCCGCGAGGACGCTCAGGACGTCGGCCAGCGGGCGCCGCAGCGGGCCGGGGGCGACCGCGGTCAGGTCGGCCTGGAGCAGGACGTGGTCCAGGGGCTCGGGCAGCAGCGGGGTGAGCAGACGGGCGGCGGCCGCGGTGGCCACGGCCTGCTCGGGAGGCGAGAGGGGCGCGGCGGCGGTGGTTGCGGCGGTGATCGCGCGGTGCGGGGCGGGCAGCTTGTCGCCGGGGCCGCTCGGGCCGCCGGCGCCGGTCCCCGCGGTGGCGGGCGCGGGGGCGGATCCGGTCGCGGGCCGTGCCCCCAGCAGGGCCCGTCCGTGCGCCGACAGCGCGCCCCGGCCGGTCACGCCCAGGAGCTCGGCCTCCGTCAGGGTCCAGCGGGCCAGCCGGGAGCGCAGGTCGTCGTCGCCCTCCTGTCCCGGCGAACCCTGTGGGCCAGGCGAACCCGGTGCGGCACTCTGCGGAGGCTGCGCGTTCTGCCGGCCCTGGGGCCCGCGCAGCGGGCGCTCCCAGCGCAGCCGGGCCAGCACCGCCTCCGGGTCCGGTGCGGCACCCTCGGGCAGTCCGGCCAGCAGGGTCAGCACCCGATGGCGGACCTCGGGCGCGGCGGACCGGTCCAGGCCGGGCCCCAGCGCCGACAGCGCCCGTTCCTTGAGATCCCGGCCGCCGACCACCCCGGAGGTCCGGGTCGCCGCCAGCCACGCCTGGGCGAGCTGCGCCCACCGGTCGGCGGGCGGCCGCTCCAGCCACTCGTCGTACTCCGGGGTGGCCGCGTACCGCTCGTCGGCCTCCCCGTCGGAGGCGAGCAGCCCGGCCGCGTACGCCAGCTCGACCCAGAACGCGGCCATCGGCTCGGACACGTCGAGGGCGACGGCCGTCCGCTTGAGGTCGCGCACGCTCAGTCCGCCGGCCCGCAGGACCGCCGGGCCGCCCTCGTGCCAGTCCTTCAGCAGCTCCTCCACGGTCGACAGCGCGGTATACGCCTGCCCGGCCGCCGTCGCGTCCACCACCTGCGGGCGGTGCGTGGCGAGCGCCTCCACGGCGGGCGGCACGGGTTCGGCCGTGTGATGGGCCCGGCCCTCCCGCAGATGCAGGGCCACCTCGCGGGGCAGGACGACGGTGCCGGGCGCCGTCGGCAGCAGCAGCCCGCGATCGAGCAGCCAGCGCAGCCGCGCCGCCGGGTCGGCCGTGACCTGTCCGTACGGCGGCCCCCACATCAGCCGCTTCAGCACGTCGACGGAGTCGGCGGGCGCCTTCGCGAGCAGGGCGGCCATCTTCTTGCGGTGGCTGAACAGGGCGGTGAGCGCGGCGGCGGCGGACACCGAGTCGTGCGTGGACGGCAGCCCGGCCGCCACCACCAGCTCCTGGATCCGGCCCGGGGACATGCCCGCCGTCGCCTCCCGCACGCTCGGCCCGAGCCCCGTCGGGGAGGGGTGCTGCGGGGACGGCGCGAGCAGCTCACGGGCGGTGCGGACCAGACGGAGGCAGCTTTCGTCGCCCCAGACCAGGGCCTGTTCCCGCAGGGCCGCGAGGGCGCCGGGCAGGGCGTCGGCGACCGCCCGGTCGCGGCTGTCGCCCGCCATCAGCGCGAGCAGTTCGTCGTACGTCGCCGGGTCGCCGGCCACGGCCAGCGCCTCCGCGGTCTGGAGGGCGAACCGGTCGAGCCGCTCCAGCGCGCGGACGACGGAGGCGCGGGTGCCGGCGCGGGTGGCGAGCTGGGTGAGGTCGGTGGGGACCGGGGTGATGAGGTCGGGGCGGGCGCGCAGGAGTGCGGCAAGGGAAGTGTCGTCCCGGGCGCGGAGCGCTGCCGCTAGGGAGCGGGGGGCCCGCTGGTCCTCGGTGCTCATCTTGCCCACGGTAGCGGTTGGCGTCCCACGGGGGCTGCGCCCCCGGACCCCCGCTTCGGCCCCGAACGGGCCTCGTCCTCGATCGCCGGACGGGCCGGACGGCGCGGACCGGCGCCCGTCCGGCCGCTCGGCCGGGATCGCCGGAGGGGCCGGATCGCGGGGGTCGTCGCCCGGTCGCCGGACACCGGACGGTCCGGATGGCGTGGACCGGGGTGAGGGAGGGGAAGCGGTAGCTTCTTCTCGTGGGGATCGAGAGCGACCAAGTCGTCTACGAGTATCTGAGCCGGGTCGGGGACATCGCGCAGCAGCGGCAGTTGTCGTCGGCCACGCGGATGCGGCTCGTCTCCGAGCTGCGCAACGAGATCGACCGGCGCCGGGCGAAGGCGGTCGTGGACTCGCCCGCCGCCGTCCGCCGCATCATCGAACGCCTCGGCAGCCCCGACGACATCGTCGCGGCCGCGGCGGGTCGCGGCGGCGACGCGCCGCAGCCACGGCCGTCGGCGCCGGCGCCCGCCGTGCCCGCGCAGCGCGACCGTGAGGAGGAGCCGGAGCGGCCGAAGGGGATCCGGCGGGTCGTACCGCGGCCCCGGACCGGCGCGCCACCGCCCCCCGCCGCCCCCTCCGACGTGGCGTCACCGCCGCACCGCGCCCCCGCCCACGAGCTGGGCGACAGCCGGGAGACGCCCGACTGGTGGCTGAACGAGCCGACCCCGTTGGGCATCGGCGAGGACGTGCCGGGGTTCGTCGGCGGAGTGGAGATCCCGGATCTCCTCAAGCCCCCGAAGCCCAGGAAACTCGAGGACGACAACGGGGACGGGGACGAGGAAGAGGAGAAGGCGGGGGAGGAGGCGGACGAGGGGGGTGGCCGCCGGCTTCGGTTGCGCCTGCTGCGGCGTTCGCCCGCCGGGGAGCGGGTCCGCTGGAGCAACCCCCTGCTGCTGATCGCCGCCGCCTGTCTCGTCGTCGGCGCGGCGCTCGGGAACTGGTTCGCGCTGATCCTGGGATGGCTCATCGCCTACGCCTCGCGCCGGCTGACCGAACGGGAGACGAAGTTCGCCGTCATGGGGCTGCCTGGGCTCGCCCTCGGGGCCGGGATCGTCTGGCTGTGGGGGCGGTCCGAGGGGCGCTGGGGCGACCCGATCGCGGACGGGCACATGAACGACGCCGTAGCCCAGACCTGGCCGTGGGTGATCCGCGGAGCGGCCGTGGCCTCGGCGCTCTTCCTGGTCTGGCGGTCACAGAAGCCGAGGTAGGAAGGATGTACCGGCCAGGCAGAATGGGCCGTATGACGTCACCCGTGCTCACCGTCGGCTTCGACCTCGACATGACCCTCATCGACTCCCGGCCCGGCATCCGCGCCACCTATGTGGCGCTCGCCGAACGGACCGGGACGTACATCGACGCCGATCTGGTGGTCACCCGGCTCGGTCCGCCGCCCGAGACCGAGCTGGCCCACTGGTACCCGGCGGAGCGGGTCGCGGCCGTCGCCGACCTCTACCGCTCGCTGTACCCCGAGCACGGCGTCACGGGCGCGACCGCGCTGCCCGGCGCCCGCGAGTCGATCGCGGCGGTGCGGTCGGCCGGCGGGCGCGCGATCATCGTCACCGCCAAGCACCAGCCGAACGCCAAGCTCCAGGTGGAGCATCTGCGCCTCGGCCCCGACGCGGTCATAGGCGACCTGTGGGCGGAGCAGAAGGCGCAGGCCCTGCGCGAGCACGGCGCGAGCGTCTACGTCGGCGACCACGTGGGCGACGTGCGCGGGGCGCGCGCCGCCGGGGCGCTGTCGGTGACCGTGCCGACCGGGCCGATCGGCGCGGAGGAACTGCGGACGGCCGGTGCGGATGTCGTGCTCGCCGACCTCACCGAATTCCCGGCCTGGCTCGCCGGGCACCTCGGAAATCAGCGCACGGCGCCCCGCGCCTGACGCCGCCCCGCGGCGACCGATCGCAGGACACCTGCGCCCGCGACGAGGAATCCGACGCCCATGAGCATGCTCAAGCCGAACATGTACGTCGGAAAAGGCGTCGTATCGAGGAGGAGCGGGGCGACAGTGACCAGTGTGGCCACCGCGCCGACGAAGAACACGATGGCACCGGCACGGATCAGTCGGTCACCGGGGGCGGCGGAATTCGTTTGGGTTTTGTCACGCACCGGACCAGGGTAGTTCCCTGCGCGAAGGAACAACCGGGGGACGTCTTGTCACCGGCCCGAAGACCATTAGCCTTGGTACCGGCGGGTCGTGGACGACCCGCCCGAGTGCTATCCAGAGCCGTTCAGAGCTGTTTCTGAGTCGAGAAGCAGCTTTCCGACGAGTACGAGGACGAGGACAGACGTGCCTACCGGCAAGGTCAAATGGTTCAACAGCGAGAAGGGCTTCGGCTTTCTCTCCCGTGACGACGGCGGTGACGTCTTCGTCCATTCCTCCGTCCTGCCTGCCGGAGTCGAGGCCCTCAAGCCGGGCCAGCGAGTGGAGTTCGGTGTCGTCGCCGGACAGCGCGGTGACCAGGCACTCTCCGTCGTCGTCCTCGACCCGACCCCCTCGGTCGCCGCCGCACAGCGCAAGAAGCCCGACGAACTGGCTTCCATCGTCCAGGACTTGACCACCCTCCTCGAGAACATCACGCCGATGCTCGAGAAGGGCCGTTACCCGGAGAAGACCTCCGGCAAGCAGATCGCCGGTCTGCTGCGCGCGGTCGCCGACCAGTTGGACGTCTGACCCGGACCGGCCGACGGCACATCCGGGTCCGCCGGGAGCCTTACGGGAAATCGAGAGCATCCGGGCCGAGGGGCGGCAACAGCCCCTCGGCCGCCGCACGCGTCAGCAATCCCCTGACCGCCGCATAGCCGTCCTCGCCCAGGTCCGCCGTGAACTCGTTGACGTAGAGACCGATGTGCTGATCGGCGACGGACGGGTCCATTTCCTGGGCGTGTTCCATGACGTACGGGCGGGAGACCTCCGGGGCGTCCCAGGCGGCGCGCACCGAGGCGCGGATCGCGTCGGCGAGCCGGGTGAGGGCGGGCCCGCCCAGGGAGCGCTTGGCGATGATAGCGCCGAGCGGGATCGGCAGCCCGGTCGTGGACTCCCAGTGCTCTCCCAGGTCCGCCAGCTTGTGCAGCCCGTAGTCACGGTAGGTGAAGCGGGCCTCGTGGATCACCAGCCCCGCGTCGACCTTCCCGTCCCGCACGGCCGGCATGATCTCGTGGAACGGCATGACGACGATCTCGCCGACACCCCCGGGGACCGTCTCCGCCGCCCAGAGCCGGAACAGCAGGTATGCCGTCGACCGCTCGGAGGGGACGGCGACCGTGCGGCCGGCGAGTCCGGGGCCGGCCTCCCGCGTCAGCACCAGCGGGCCGCAGCCCCGGCCCAGCGCGCCCCCGCACGGCAGCAGCGCGTACTCGTCGAGGACGTACGGCAGCACGGCGTACGACACCTTCAGCACGTCGAACTCGCCGCGCTCGGCCATGCCGTTGGTGAGGTCGATGTCCGCGAACGTCACGTCGAGGCCGGGCGCGCCCGGCACACGGCCGTGGGCGAGGGCGTCGAAGACGAACGTGTCGTTGGGGCAGGGCGAGTACGCGATCTTCAGATCGTCACCGGTCATGTGGGTTCCAACTCTCCAGGACGGGTGTGAGCTTCCCGAAGCCCGTGGTCAGGGCGGCGAGCGCCGCGCCGATGCGCCAGGCGCCGCGGTCGCGCGGGCCGACGGGGTTGGAGACCGCGCGGATCTCCAGCACGGGCACGCCGTGCGTGGCGGCGGCCTCGGCGACGCCGAAGCCCTCCATCGCCTCGGCGAGTGCGCGCGGGTGCAGCGCGCGCAGGGCGGCGGCCCGGGCGGCGCTGCCGGTGACCGTCGAGACGGTCAGGACGACGCCGGTCAGGGCCCCGGTGGCGGCCGCGGACTCCCGTACGAGGGACGCGGGCGGACGGTGGGTGACGGTGCCGAAGCCCAGCTCGGTGACGGGCAGGAAGCCGTCGGCGGTCTCGGCGCCCAGGTCGGCGGCGGTGATCTCGTCGGCGAGCACCAGGGAGCCGACGGGGGCGTCGGGCGCGAAGCCGCCGGCGATGCCCGTGGAGACGACGAGGCCGTAGGGCTCGCCGCCCAGCGCGGCGGCCGTGAGCGCCGCCGAGACGGAGGCGGCGGCCAGGGCCGGGCCGACCCCGGCGGCGAGGAGGTCGCACCCACCCGCGCGGTGCAGGGTCACACCCGGCAGGCGCACCTCGTGGCCGGACCCGGGCAGCGCCCCGGCCACCGCGTCCCGCTCAACGGGGACCGCGGTGGCCACGAGGACATGGTTGCCGGACGTCGTCAGTCGTCCTTCTTGAGCTTGAACGACCACAGGCCGGTCACCGCCTGGCTGTCCTTCTTCCCGTCGCCGGCCTTGATGGAGACGAGGGTGGAATCGCCCTGGGCGCCGTACTGGGCGTTGAAGAACACGCTGCCCGGGATCGTGCGGTAGGTCTTGTCGCTGTCCTCGGTGAGCGGCTGACCGTTCATCAGGATCGTCCAGCGCTTGTCGGCCACGTCGGGGTCGACGCCGAAGCGGACGGTCTCGTCCGGGTCGACGGTGATCGACTTGATGTCCTTGTCGGCGAGGCACTTGGTCAGCGCGGCGGCCTGGAGGGTGTCGCCCTCCCCGCCGCAGGTGGCCTCGGAGCTGACGGAGGTGCGGCCGACGGTGATCGTGGACAGCGGTGTCGGCTTGTCGCAGGCCGACAGGACGAGCAGTCCGGCGGAAACGGCGCCGGCGGCGGCGACGACGCGGCGGCGTCGCACAACGCCAGGTACATCAGCGGCTCCGCCGCGGGGCATCGTGGTCATGGCGGAAGGCTATCGGGCACGCCCGGCGGTCCCTTTACGTGGGGTGCGGCGTGGCCGTGGGTTGGGCCACGCGGTTACGCCACGCGGGGCTTCGCGCCGCTCCCGTGCCGCACCGAGGACAGCAGACCGCGGACCGTGGTGAGCCAGCCCAGCGCGACCACCGCGGCGGCCACCGACAGGCCCAGCGTGCCGTTCAGCGGCATCACGATGCCGACCGCGCCGCCGAACACCCAGCACACCTGGAGCAGCGTCTCCGAGCGGGCGAACGCCGAGGTGCGCACCAGCTCGGGCACGTCCCGCTGGATCAGCGCGTCCAGCGACAGTTTTGCCAGGGCCTGCGAGAACCCGGCGATCGCCGCCATGCACGCCACGAGGAACGCCCCGAAGAACACCGCGGCGGTGATCGCCGCGCCCAGCACGACGGCCACGACCGTCACGATGATCAGCTCCGGGGCCCTGGAGCGCAGCCACGCCCCCACCGCCGTACCGAGCGCGTTGCCCGCGCCCGCCGACACCGCCACCATGCCCAGCGACACGGCGGCGCTCTGCCCGGTCAGCGGGTGCTCGCGCAGCAGGAACGCCAGGAAGAAGGTCAGGAAGCCGGACAGCCAGCGCAGGGCCGCGTTGGCGCCGAGGGCGTGGGTGACGGCGATGCCGACGGTCCGCAGGCCCGGGCGCTTCACCGGCTGCCGGTGCGGCCCGTGCAGGTGCTGCTCGTCGGCGGCCAGCAGCGCCACGGCCTCACCCTTGGCGGAGTCGACCTTGCGGGGCAGCGAGAAGGACAGGAACGTGCCCGCCACGAAGATCACGAAGGCGCCGTAGAGCGGATAGCGCGGCCCCAGCGCCTGGAGCCCCGCCCCGACCGGTGCGGCGATCCCGGTCGCGAGCAGGCCGCCGAGGGTGACCCGCGAGTTGGCCTTGACCAGCGAGAACCTGGGCGGCAGCAGCCGGGGCACCACGGCGCTTCTGACCACCCCGTACGCCTTGGAGGAGACGAGCACGCCGAGCGCGGCCGGATACATCTCGATGCTGCCGGTGGCGACGGCACCGGACAGGACCAGCGCGAGGAGCGCCCGGGCCAGCATGGCCCCGGCCATGGCGGCCCGCCGTCCGTGCGGGAGCCGGTCGAGCAGCGGGCCGATCACCGGGGCGAGGACGGTGAAGGGGGCCATGGTGATGGCCAGGTACAGCGCGACGCGCCCACGGGCCTCGTCGGTGGGCACCGAGAAGAACACGGTCGAGGCGAGCGCGATGGTGATCATGACGTCGCCGGCGCCGTTCACCCCGTGCAGCTCGATCAGCTTGCCGAGGCCGGACTCGCCGGCGCCGTGCGCGTGGGTGGCCTTGCGGATCCCGCGCGCGGTGCCGGTGAACGGGAAGTGCAGGGCACGGCCGACCGCGCGGACGGACCCGCTCATCCGGCCCGAACCGCTCACCCGGCTCCTCCCCTTGTTCCCCTTCGTCGCACCGATCCCGGTGGCGCCCTGGGGTGTCCTCGCGGCTGCCACCCCGTCATAGTGCCCCGGAAAAGCGGTACGTAGTGCGGTTACCGCGCGTATGGGCGTGTGATCGTCGCCGCGCCGGGCGGCTCGGGAGGGTCCGTGACCGCGGTTCGGCGCGGGTTCGGCGGCTTCTGTGAGCGGGAAACGTCCCGTCGGTGTAGGCCGAGCGTCCGCGAGCAGGTAGCGTGCGTAGCGCGCCGTGGCGATTGTTCTCGGCCGCGCGCCTCCCGGCCATCCCGCAGAATGGATGACAGCAGGTGCGCCCGAGCGCGATCGGGCGCGGACGTCGACGCGGCCCGCCCCCAGTGCCTGAAGGCCTGGGAGGTACCTCCAGCCGCTCCGTCCGCACCCGCCGCCTTCAGGCCGGCGCACCGAGAGACGGCGTAGGAGAGAAGCGATACCTGTGAGCGCAGCGACCACGCGAAGCCGCACCCCCGACCGCCTGTGCGCCGAGGCCGTCGACCTCGCCCGCGCCGCAGCCGAGGAGGCGGCCGCCCCCGGCGTGGTCGGTGAGCACGCGGGGCTGGTCTCCGAGGGCGACCGGGTGGTCACCCACTACTTCGAGTGCAAGGAACTGGGCTACCGAGGCTGGCGCTGGGCGGCGACGGTCGCCCGGGCCTCGCGCGCCAAGATCGTCACGCTCGACGAGGTGGTCCTGCTGCCCGGCCCGGACGCGGTCCTGGCCCCCGAGTGGGTTCCGTGGAGCGACCGCCTGCGCCCCGGCGACATGGGCCCCGGCGACCTGCTCCCCACCGACGCGGAGGACCTGCGTCTGGAGCCCGGCTACACCGGCGAGGACGATCCGCGCCTCCAGCCGGGCTACTTCGACTCCGACGAGCCGACGCCGAACTCGCCCCTCTCCGAGGAGATGGCCGAGCTGGTGGAGGCGGAGGACGCGGAGGTGACGCCGGCCCCGCCCGCCGCCCTCCCGGCGGCTCCGCGCCGGGGCACCATCGCGGCGGTCGCCGAGGAACTGGGCCTGCGCCGTGCCCGGGTCCTGTCCCGCTACGGCCTGCACACCGCGGCCGACCGCTGGGAGGACGGCTTCGGCCCCAAGACGCCGATGGCCCAGGCGGCCCCCGCGTCCTGCGTGAGCTGCGGTTTCCTCACTCCCATCGGCGGCTCCCTGGGCCAGGCCTTCGGCGTCTGCGCCAACGAGTTCTCCCCGGCCGACGGCCGGGTGGTCTCCCTGGCGTACGGCTGCGGCGGCCACTCGGAGGCGGCGGTCATGCCGACGCCCCCGCGGCCGGCTCCGCCGGTGATCGACGAGACCCGGGTCGACCCCTTCCCGCTCCGCCCTGCCGCGGACTCGGGCTCCGTCCCGGAGACGACGGACACGGACGCGGCGGAACTGGGCCACTCCTAGGACACGCCCTCGGGGCCTTGGCGCCACCGGCTCCCCGGGCCTGCGACGGCCGCCCCCGAGGCGGTCCCCGCAGCGGTCGCGAACGCTGTCCCGGATGCCGTCCCGGCGGCTCCGGGGCCTTCGGCCGGCGCTCCCGGCGTGGTGCCGGGCCGGGAACGGCGGCTTCCGGGTCCGCCCGTGCGGGCTGTTCCTCGGAGCGGTCCCCGAGGCCTCCCGGGTCCCCGCGGGGCCCGTTCCGGCCGTTCCGCCGGTGGGCCACGGCAGTCGTTGTGTGATTGTGATGTAGGGGCGCCCAGGGTCCGGGCGCGGCCCAGCGGGACGTTCTGCCGTCACTCCGCCGCGCGGTACCTTCGTGGCCACGCCGATGAGGAGAGTGAACGTGAGCAAGTTCGTGCGGCCGGCACCCGAGGGCGCGGACCCCTTCGGCACGGCCCGCCTGCGTCGCGGAGTGCTGGATGCCTGGGCCACGAGCCCCGCGCGTTTCCGGGAGGACGCCAACGCCGAGGAGGACCTCGTCCTCGGCGGGTACCGGGACCGGCTCGTCGTCGAGCTCGCTCAGAACGCCGCCGACGCCGCGGCCAGGGCCGGGGTGCCGGGGCGGCTGCGGCTCACCCTCCGCGACGGCGTCCTCGTCGCCGCCAACACCGGCGCACCCCTGGACGCCGCCGGTGTGGAGTCCCTCGCCACCCTGCGTGCCTCCGCCAAGCGCGAGGCCCGGCAGTCCGCCGGGGCCGTCGGACGGTTCGGTGTCGGCTTCGCCGCCGTCATCGCCGTCACCGACGAGCCCGCCGTCGTCGGGCGGCACGGCGGTGTCCGCTGGGACCTCGTCGAGGCCCGCGCGCTCGCCTCCGAGACCGCCCGGCACAGCCCGGGGCTCGGTGACGAGATCCGGCGCCGGGACGGGCATGTGCCCCTGCTCCGGCTCCCCTTCGCCGCCCAGGGCACGGCGCCCGACCCGTACGACACGGCCGTCATCCTGCCCCTGCGCGACACCGCCGCCGCCGACCTCGCCGAACGGCTCCTCACCGCCGTCGACGACGCCCTCCTCCTCGCCCTCCCGGGCCTGGAAGAGGTCGTCGTCGAGATCGGCGACGACGCCCCCCGCGTCCTGCGCCGGGACACCGACGCCGACGACGCCGCCCTCACCGTCGTCACGGACACCCGGGACGGGACCACCCGCTGGCGGGTCGCCGCCGCGGACGGCCCCCTCACGCCCGACCTCCTCGCCGACCGCCCGGTGGAGGAGCGGCTGCGCCCCCACTGGTCGCTCACCTGGGCCGTACCGGTCGACGAGGACGGTTCGCCGGCGCGGCCCCGCACCACCCCCGTCGTGCACGCCCCCACCCCCAGCGACGAGCCCCTCGGCGTGCCCGCCCTGCTCATCGCCTCCTTCCCGCTGGACACCACCCGCCGGCACGCCGCCCCCGGACCGCTCACCGACCACCTGGTGCGGCGCGCGGCGGACGCGTACGCCGGGCTGCTGGCCGACTGGCGGCCGGTGGGCGCCGGGATCATCGACCTCGTGCCCGGCCCGCTGGGCAAGGGGGAACTCGACGGGGCGCTGCGCCAGGCGATCCTCGAGCGGTTGCCGCGGACCGCGTTCCTGCCGCCCGCCGTCCGGCCCGTCCCCGACGACGAGACCGAGGACGCGGTCGAGTTCCCGCAGGCGCTCCGGCCCCGGGACGCCGAGGTGGTCGAGGGCGCAGGCGCCGACACCGTACGGGTGCTGGCGGAGGTGCTGCCCACCCTGCTGCCCGCCGGGCTGGAGCGGCGCGTCGAGCTGCGCACGCTCGGTGTCGCCCGGGTCCCGCTCGCCGACGCCGTGGACCGGCTGGCCGGCCTGGAGAAGGACCCGCAGTGGTGGTACCGGCTCTACGACAGCCTGGCCGGGGTCGACCCGGACCGGCTCTCCGGGCTGCCGGTGCCGCTGGCCGACGGGCGGACCACCATCGGCCCCCGCCAGGTGCTGCTGCCCACGGCGGACACGGCCGGTCCCGACCCGGAGGTCCTCGCCCGCCTCGGCCTGAAGGTCGCCCACCAGGACGCCGCGCACCCGCTCCTGGAGAAGCTCGGCGCGCTGCCCGCGACGCCGCGTGCCGTGCTGACCACCCCGCAGGTGCGGGCCGCGGTCGCCGCGTCCCTGGACGACGACCGGGGCGCCTGGGACGAGCGGGACACTCCGGACGCCGAGGAACTCGCCGACACGGTGCTCGCGTTGGTCCGGGACGCGGACCTGGAGCCCGGCGACGAACCGTGGCTCGGCGCCCTCGCGCTGCCCGACGAGGAGGGGGAACTCGTCCCCGCCGGTGAACTGGTGCTGCCGGGCAGCCCGTTCGCCTCCGTCATCCGGGAGGACGAACTCGCCTTCGTCGACGCCGAACTGGCGGAGCGGTGGGGCGAACAGCCGCTGGCCGCCTGCGGTGTCCTCGCGAACTTCGCGCTCGTGCGCGCCACCGACGTCGTCCTGGACCCCGACGAACTGGAGCCCCGCGAGGGGGACTTCGCCGAGCCCGACGACGCGGGCCTGCTGGACGCCGTCGACGTGTGGTGCGAGGACATCCTCGACCGGTTCCCGGACAGCCCGGTGCCGCCCGTCGCCACCGAGCTGGTCGCCGTCCGCGACCTCGACCTCGTCGACGAGGACCGCTGGCCCCAGGCGCTCGCGCTGCTGGCCCGGCCGCCGCTGCGCGACGCCCTCACCCAGCCGGTCCGGATCCTGCTGCCGGACGGCACCCACGAGGTCGTCCGGCCGTACACCGCGTGGTGGCTGCGCGGGAACCCGGTGCTCGACGGCCGCCGTCCGGCCGGTCTGCTGGCGGCCGGCGGGGATCCGCTGCTGCACGGGCTGTACGAGGAGGCCGACGCCACCGGCTTCGACGACGAGCAGGTGCTGCGCGCCCTCGGCGTGCGCACCACCGTGGCCGCGCTCCTCGACGAGCCCGGTGGCGCCGCCGAACTCCTCGACCGCCTCGCCGATCCCGAACGACCCGTCACGGCCGCCCGACTGCACGGCCTCTACGGCGCGTTGGCCGAGCTGGATCCCGAGCAGGTGACCCTGCCGGACGAGCTGCGGGCCGTCGTCGACGGACAGGTCGAGGTCGTGGACGCGGCCGACGCGGTCGTCGTCGACTCGCCCGATCTGCTGCCCTTCACCGCGGGTGTGCCGCTGCTCCCGGTACGGCCCGCCCGGGCCGCCGAGCTGGCCGAGCTGTTCCAGGTGCGACGGCTGAGCGAGTCGGTGACCGGTCGGGTCGACTCCGAGGGCGTCGAGCACGAGGTGCCGGAGCCGGTGCGGGTGCTGCTGGGGCCGCGTACGCTCGACACGTATGTCGAGCACGAGGAACTCGTCGTCGACGGTGTGGAGATCGACTGGCGGCTGACCGACGACGGTGTCCTGCACGCCGCGACCCTGGAGGGCGTCGCCGCCGGGCTCGCCTGGGCGGCGCGGCAGTGGCCGCGGCGCTTCGAGGTCGCGGCGCTGCTGGAGGACCCGTCACGGACCGCGGAGCTGGCCCGCGACCGCTGGTTCGACTGACGCGGACCGGCCGTCGGGGACGGATGGCGGCCTGCCGGGGGACGGGCCGGCGGGTGTGAAGATTTTTTCCACGAACTTCACAGCGTTCGTACAACCATCCGCCCCCGGCAGGCATCTGATCACGTGAGTCAAGAGACTCCACGATCACTTTGGGCCCCGGATGCTACGACGAGCCGTGCGAACGGCCACCGTCCGGGCCCCTCTCCTCAGGGGGAACGCAATGCGCATACGAGCCACCGTGGCCGCCGTCACCGGCGCCCTGGCCCTGTCCGCCTTCGCCGTGCCGGCCGCTCAGGCCACCGGCAGCGACACGCACAACCCCGTCGACACCCTGAAGGCCCTGCACGCGGCCACCTCCGGCAAGAGCGCCTTCACCGGTTCCACCGCCGCCGACACCGGCACCCCGTACGCCCTGGACGCGAAGTTCGGCAACGTCCGGATCAACAGCGGCAAGCCGATCGTCGCCGGTACCGCCGGCAAGGTGACCGTCCCGGTCACCTTCACGGTCACGCACGGCGCGGGCGTCGACGTCACCGCCGACGACACCGAGCTGGACCTGGTCATCTACCGCGGGGCGTACGACGACCCGACCAACATCCTCGTGGGCGACGACTGGCCGTCCTGCACCAACACCTCGGCCACGGTCGCCTCCTGCAAGGGCACGATCGACATCCTCCCGGGTGAGGAGCTCTACAACGCCGACGCCACCACCTGGAAGGCGCTCGGCTACGTCATCGACTGGAACGACGTCGACCCGTACAGCGAGGACGACATCGACTGGACCAAGGTCGGTTACGCCGAGGGCGACGCCCTGGCCACCACCAAGCTCCAGCGGCTGTCCAAGCTGACGGTCAACGCGGCGCCGGAGCCGGTGAAGAAGGGCGCCACCATCACCGTCACGGGCAGCCTGACCCGCGCCAACTGGGACACCGCGAAGTACAGCGGCTACTCCGGCGTGTACGCCCAGCTCCAGTTCCGCAAGAAGAACTCCACCACCTACTCCACGGTGAAGTCGGTCAAGACCACCTCGACCGGTGGTCTGAAGACGACCGTCAAGGCGAGCGTGGACGGCTACTACCGCTGGAGCTTCGTCGGCACCACGACCGCCCCGGCGGTCAAGGCCGCGGGTGACTTCATCGACGTCAAGTAGGACGTCACCGACACGGCGTCACCGACACGGCGTCACCGACACGGCGTCACCGACACGGCGTCACCGACACCACGTCACCGACATCACAGCGCGGAAGAAGGGGCCGGCTCCGGAGTTCCGGGGCCGGCCTTTCGCCGCCTTCCCACAGCTTCCGCACCTTCACCCGCTCCTCAAGGGAAACACCATGCGCATACGCGCCCTCGTGATCGCCTCCTCCGGCGCCCTCGCTCTGTCCGCCCTCGCCGTCCCGGCCGCCCAGGCCGCCCCGACGGCGGCGCCGAACGTCACCTTCTCCGCCGTGAAGGTCAACGCGGGCAAGGCCGTCGTGGTCGGCCCCTCGGCCAAGGTCACCGTCACCGCCACGTACACCGTGACGAAGCCCGCGAGCCTCGCCGTGAGCTCCTTCGACAACGGCCCGGTGCTCTACCGGGGCACCACGCTCAACGCGAACGCCCAGATCATCGCCGGTGACGAGCCGGGCACCTGCAAGACCGTCTCCACGACCGTCCTCAGCTGCACCGCCAAGATCCAGTTCCGGCCCACCGCCTCCAGCGCGTACGACGACCTGGCCAACGGCCAGGCCGGCACCTGGAAGGTGGGCGCTCTCGCCGTCCCGCACGACGCCACCGGTGAGGCCGACCTCAAGTGGCAGGGCAACCTGGGCGCCGTCAACGTGCAGCGCCAGGCGCAGCTGACGGCGGACGCCACGCCCGAGCCGGTGAAGAAGGGCAAGACCCTCACGGTCACGGGCAAGCTGACCCGCGCCAACTGGGACACCAACAAGCTCGGCGGTTACGCGGCCCAGCCGGTGAAGCTCCAGTTCAAGAAGAAGGGCAGCACCACCTACAGCACGGTCAAGACCGTGAGGACCAGCTCGACCGGCGCCCTGAAGACCACGGTCAAGGCCGCCGCGGACGGCTCCTACCGCTGGAGCTTCGCCGGCACCACGACGACCCCGGCGGTCAGCGCGGCGGGCGACTTCGTCGACGTCAAGTAGGCGGCGGGGGCCCGGCCTAGGCCGGGAAGCGGCGGTCGACCCATCTCCAGGAGAACTCCAGGGCGACCGCCGCCACCGCCGCCACGCCCACCGCGATCCACGGCATGGTCATCCCGACCAGCTTCAGCGCGAAGAAGTCCTGGAGCCACGGGACCACCAGCACCAGCACGAACGCCGCGCCCATCGAGGCCACCAGCAGCACCCGCCACCAGGTGTAGGGCCGGGCGATGATCGCCAGCACCCACATCGAGATCAGGAACAGCGTGAGGGTCGCCGCGCTGGTCTCGGCCTCCAGGGAGCCCGCGCCGGTGTAGTGGTGACGGGCCACCAGATAGGTGACGAAGGTCGCGACGCCGGCCACCACCCCGCCCGGGATCGAGTAGCGCATCACCCGGCGGACGAAGTGCGGCCGGGCCCGTTCCCTGTTGGGGGCGAGGGCGAGGAAGAAGGCCGGGATGCCGATGGTGAGGGTGGACAGCAGCGTCAGGTGCCGGGGCAGGAACGGGTACTCGACCTGCCAGCAGACCACCAGCAGGGCCAGCAGCACCGAGTAGACCGTCTTCACCAGGAAGAGGGTCGCCACCCGGGTGATGTTGCCGATGACCCGCCGGCCCTCGGCCACCACCGACGGCAGGGTCGCGAAGCTGTTGTTCAGCAGCACGATCTGGGCGACCGCCCGGGTGGCCTCGGATCCGGAGCCCATCGCGACGCCGATGTCGGCGTCCTTCAGGGCGAGGACGTCGTTGACGCCGTCCCCGGTCATCGCGACCGTGTGCCCGCGCGCCTGGAGCGCGCCGACCATGTCCCGCTTCTGCTGCGGGGTCACCCGCCCGAACACCGTGCCCTCGTCCAGGGCCCGGCCCATGTCCTCCGGCTCGGTGGGCAGCCGGCGCGCGTCGACGGTCCGGCCGTCCAGCCCGAGCTTCGCGGCCACCGCCCCCACCGACACCGCGTTGTCGCCGGAGATGACCTTGGCGCGGACGTCCTGCTCGGCGAAGTAGCGCAGGGTGTCGGCGGCGTCCGGCCGCAGCCGCTGTTCGAGCACGACGAGCGCGGCGGGCCGGGCCCCGCGCGCGGGTTCGGGGTCGTCGAGATCGCGGACGGCGCGGGCCAGCAGCAGCACCCGCAGGCCCTGCTCGTTGAGGCGCTCGGTCTCGGCGAGGGCGGGGTCGCCGTCGGCCAGCAGCACGTCCGGCGCCCCCAGCAGCCAGGTGCCGTTCTCGCCGTTGCCCTCGCTGAGACTGGCGCCGCTGTACTTGCGGGCGGAGGAAAAGGGCAGGGACTCGGTGCAGCGCCAGTCCTCGGCGTCCGGGTAGGCGGCGATGATCGCCTGGAGGGAGGCGTTCGGCCGCGGGTCGGACTCGCCGAGGGCGCCGAGCACCCGGCGTACGTACGACTCGTCGTAGCCGTCGAGTGTGCTGAGGCCGGTGACGTCCATGCCGCCCTCGGTGAGCGTGCCGGTCTTGTCCAGGCAGACCGTGTCGACGCGGGCGAGGCCCTCGATGGCCGGCAGCTCCTGCACCAGGCACTGTTTTCGGCCGAGCCGGATGACGCCGATCGCGAAGGCGACCGAGGTGAGCAGGACGAGCCCCTCGGGGACCATCGGGACGATGCCGCCGACGGTGCGGGCGATGGACTCCTTGAGGTCGTTGTTCTTGACGAAGAGCTGGGTGACGACCAGACCGACGGCGGCCGGGACCATCATCCAGGTCACGTACTTGAGGATCGTGGAGATGCCGGTGCGCAGCTCGGAGTGGACGAGGGTGAAGCGGGACGCCTCCTCGGCGAGCTGGGCGGCGTAGGCCTCCCGGCCGACCTTCGTTGCCCGGAAGGCGCCGCCGCCGGCCACCACGAAGCTGCCCGACATCACCTGGTCGCCGGGCCGCTTGACGACGGGGTCGGCCTCGCCGGTGAGCAGCGACTCGTCGATCTCCAGTCCGTCCGCCTCGACGCACACCCCGTCCACGGCGATCTTGTCCCCGGGCCCGATCTCGATGAGGTCGTCCAGGACGAGTGCGGAGGTGGAGACCTCGACGGCCGTGCCGTCGCGGCGGACGGTGGGGCGGGCCTCGCCGACGACCGCGAGGGAGTCCAGGGTCTGTTTCGCCCGCCACTCCTGGATGATGCCGATGCCGGTGTTGGCGAGGATCACGAAGCCGAACAGGCCGTCCTGGATGGGCGCGACGAACAGCATGACCACCCACAGGACGCCGATGATCGCGTTGAACCGGGTGAACACGTTCGCCCGGACGATCTCGCCGACGGAACGGCTGCTGCGGACGGGTATGTCGTTGACCTGGCCGCGCGCGACGCGGTCCGCGACCTCGGCGGCGGTCAGGCCGGTCGCCGTCGGCGCTGAGGCGGGTGCGTCGGTATGGGCCATGGGTTCGACGGTACGTGCGGATCTGGGGCTTCACCCCCTGAGGACGCCGAAGATCCGACCTCGGGAGGACGGGCGCGGCGCGGTGCAGTACCTCGGTAGTAGCGCCCCGGGAGCCAGGTGGGGGACAGCCCCTAGTCGGTGGCCGGGCCGACGGGTCCGGCGGGCTCGCGTGCCGCGTCCCGTTTGATCGCCGCGTCCCGCCGGCGGACGTACCAGATGCCGATGAGGCCGAGCCCGGCGCCCGCGAGGCATGTCCACACCCACCACGCACGGCCGTGGTCCTCGTACCAGCCGTAGAAGGGGAGCTGGACGAGGAAGAGGACGAACCACAGGATCGTGCCGCCGGTGATGGTGGCGACCACGGGGCCCTCCAGGGGCTCCGGCGCCTCGTGCCTGGGGGTCCACTTCTGGGTCCGCTTCTCCATGGGGCACAGCTTACGAGGCGGTCACATCTACGCGCGGAGATGGCCGTTCCGAACGTTATATGTTCATACTGAAACGGTTTGGTTCTGACCACTTCTCTTCGTAGGAAACGCCAAAAAGATGCCCACGTCGGCCCCTGCCAAGGTCCCCGCCCCGGAACAGCCGGGAGCCACGCCCGTCTTCGGCGCCCTCGACCGCTACTTCCGGATCACCGAACGGGGCAGCACCCTGCCCCGCGAGATCCGGGGCGGTTTCGCCACCTTCTTCGCGATGGCGTACATCATCGTGCTGAACCCGATCATCCTCGGCAGCGCCAAGGACATGTACGGGCATCAGCTCGACAACGGCCAGCTGGTCACCGCCACCTGTGTCACCGCCGCCTTCACCACCCTCCTCATGGGCGTGATCGGCAACGTGCCCATCGCCCTGGCCGCCGGCCTCGGCGTGAACTCGGTGGTCGCGCTCCAGCTCGCCCCCCGGATGGCCTGGGCCGACGCGATGGGCATGGTCGTGCTCGCGGGCTTCGTGGTCATGCTCCTGGTCGCCACCGGTCTGCGGGAGCGCGTCATGAACGCGGTGCCCTTCGGCCTGCGCAAGGCGATCAGTATCGGTATCGGCCTGTTCATCATGCTGATCGGGCTCGTCGACTCCGGCTTCGTCAGCCGGATCCCGGACGCCGCCCACACCACCGTCCCGCTCCAGCTCGGCGCCGACGGTCACCTGAACGGGTGGCCCGTTCTCGTCTTCATCCTCGGCGCCCTGCTCACGCTGGCGCTGATCACCCGCAAGGTGCCCGGCGCGATCCTGATCTCGATCGTCGCGATGACGGTCCTCGCGCTGATCATCAACGCGGTCGCGACGATCCCGTCCTGGGGCCTCACCACCCCCGAGTGGCCCGGCAACCCCGTCGCCACCCCGGACTTCGGGCTCATCGGCGAGTTCAGCCTGTTCGGCGGCTTCGGCAAGGTCGGCGTCCTGACCGGCGTCCTCTTCGTCTTCACGGTCCTGCTGTCGTGCTTCTTCGACGCCATGGGCACGATCATGGGCGTCAGCGACGAGGCCAAGCTGACCAACGCCCAGGGCGAGATGCCCGGCATCAACAAGGTCCTCTTCGTCGACGGCCTCGCGGTCGCCGCGGGCGGTGCCAGCTCCTCCTCCGCCACCACCGCCTTCGTGGAGTCCACGGCCGGTGTCGGCGAGGGCGCCCGCACCGGACTCGCGAACCTCGTCACCGGCGGCCTCTTCACCGTCGCGCTGTTCCTCACGCCGGTCGCCACGATGGTCCCGTCCCAGGCCGCCACCCCGGCGCTGCTGGCGGTGGGCTTCCTGATCCTGGCCGGCTCGGTCAAGGAGATCGACTGGGCCGACCTCACCATCGCCATCCCGGCCTTCATCACCATGGTGATGATGCCGTTCACCTACTCGATCACCAACGGCATCGGCATGGGCTTCATCACCTTCGTGCTACTGCGCCTGGCGGCCGGGCGCGGCCGGGAGGTCCCGGTGCCGATGTACGTGGTCTCCGCCGTCTTCGCCTTCTACTACCTGATGCCGGCCCTCGGCCTCACCTGACGGCCCGGCTCGGTCCGACGGCCCGCGGCCTCGCCCGACCCCCGTCCGCCCGCTCGCGGCGGGGGCTCAGGTGAGGCCGTAGAACTTCTCCGTCTCCTCGACGGCGGTCTGGAACCGCTCGTCGAAGTCATCACGAATGAGCGTCTGGACGACATAGTCCTGGACGCTCATTCCCCTTTTGGCGGCATGTTGCCGGAGCCGTTCGAGCAGCTCCTCGTCTATCCGCAGGCTGAGCACACTGGTCCCCATGGGACGAGGGTCGCGGGCCCGTACCGCAGAACGGTCACTTTCCGCTGCCTACTCACTCGTTCGAGTGATGACGAGGTTTCCGTGGCCGGGCTCACGGGGAATCCCGGCACCCCTCAGCTTGTTTAGCCAGGGTAATGAGTTATCCTAAAGAGATGCCTGACCTCACCCATGGCGACAACGCTGCCGCCGTGAACTCCCTGCGTTCAGCCGTGATGCGGCTGTCCCGTCGGCTCAAGCACCAGCGGGTCGACGAGTCGCTGAGCCCCACCGAGATGTCGGTGCTCGGCACCCTTTCCCTCTGCGGCAGTGCCACCCCGGGCGAACTCGCCCGCAAGGAGCATGTGCAGCCGCCCTCGATGACCCGCATCGTGGCGCTGCTGGAGGCGAAGGGCCTGGTCCGGCTGGAGCCGCACCCCGAGGACCGGCGCCAGAAGGTCGTCACCAAGACCGAGCAGGCCGAGGCCATGCTCGAGGAGAGCCGCGCCAAGCGGAACGCCTTCCTGGCCACCCTGGTCGACGGCCTCGACGAGGACGAGTGGGCGAAACTGCGCGCCGCCGCCCCCGTGCTGGAGAAACTCGCACACCTGTAGACAGCCGTCAGGCCATGAGGAGGCGACCCTTTTGAGTTCGGGATCCGGAGCAGACTCCGCCCCCGCACCGACCACCCACGAGACCCTTGCCGAGGAGCCCGTCACGGGCACCCGCAAGTCATCCATGTTCAGCTCGTTGAAGGTCAGGAACTACCGCCTGTTCTTCATGGGCCAGGTCGTGTCCAACATCGGCACCTGGATGCAGCGCATCGCCCAGGACTGGCTGGTCCTCAGCCTCACCGGCTCCGCGACCGCCGTCGGCGTCACGACCGCCCTCCAGTTCCTGCCGATGCTGCTCTTCGGCCTCTACGGCGGTGTGCTGGTCGACCGGCTGCCCAAGCGCCGGACGTTGCTGTTCACCCAGTCCGCGATGGCCCTCACCGGCATCGCGCTCGCCGTCCTCACCCTCTCGGGCCACGTCGAGGTCTGGCACGTCTACGTCGCCGCCTTCGCCGTGGGTCTCGCGACCGTCCTGGACAACCCGGCCCGCCAGACCTTCGTCTCCGAGATGGTCGGCCCCGACCAGCTCCAGAACGCGGTCAGCCTCAACTCCGCGAACTTCCAGTCCGCCCGGCTGGTCGGTCCCGCCGTGGCGGGCGTGATGATCACCGGTGTCGGGACCGGCTGGGCGTTCCTCTTCAACGGGCTGTCCTTCGTCGCCCCCCTCGTCGGCCTGCTGCTGATGCGCTCGCGCGATCTGCACGCCGTCTCGCGCGCCCCGCGCGGCAAGGGCCAGCTGCGCGAAGGGCTCCACTACGTCGCCGGGCGCCCCGAGCTGATCTGGACGATCGTCCTCGTCGGGTTCGTGAGCACCTTCGGCTTCAACTTCCCCGTGTATCTCTCGGCCTTCGCCGACGACGTCTTCCACGCGGGCGCGGGCTCCTACAGCCTGTTCAACACCCTGATGGCGGTCGGCTCGCTGGCCGGCGCCCTGCTCGCGGCCCGGCGCGGCACGGCCCGGATGCGGGTCCTGGTCGCCGGCGCGGTGGCCTTCGGCACGATGGAGATCGTGGCCTCCATGGCCCCCTCCCTCTGGCTGTTCGCCCTGCTCATGGCCCCGATCGGGATGTTCGGCATGACGGTCAACGTCACCGCCAACAGCAGCGTCCAGATGAGCACCGACCCGGCCATGCGCGGCCGGGTGATGGCGCTCTACATGATGGTGTTCATGGGCGGCGCCCCGATCGGCGCGCCGATCGCCGGCTGGATCACCGACGCGTACGGCGTCCGCGCGGGCCTCGCGGCCGGCGGTGCCGTCTCGGCGGCCGCGGCCGTCACCGTCGGCCTGGTCCTGGCCCGGATGGGCAACCTGCGCCTGGCGGTGGGCTGGAACCGCGGCCACCCGATCGTGCGGTTCGTGCCCCGGGAGGACCGGGAGCTCGCCACGGTGGCGTGACGGCACCCGCCGTCACGGGCCACCGGTGACCCGGTCACCCGTGACCCGGTCATTCGGCCACCCGTGACCGGCCCTTTGTGACCCGGTCATCCGGCTATCCGTGACCGGCCACCCGTGACCCGGTCATTCGGCCACCCGTGACCGGCCACCCTTGGCCTGTCACCCTCGCCGGTCACCCGGAGGACGCGGCAGGGGCCGACAGGGGCCGTACCCTCCGGGCCAGCACCTGGCCCGGCCACGCGTGGTCGCCGACGGTGTACGCCTCGGTCGGGGTGAAGCCGTTGGCCTCGTAGTAGGCGACCAGCCTGCGGTCGTCACCCGCGTAACAGTCCACCCGCAGCAGGCCGACGCCCGCCCGCCGGGTCTCCTCGGCGGCGTGCGCGAGCAGGGCGCTGCCCACGCCGTGGCCCTTGAAGCGGCGGTCGGAGGCGAGCCAGTGGATGTACCGCTCGGGCTCCCCGGGCGGCGGGAGGTGCGCCAGATAGGCGCCGGGCGAGTCGGTCAGGGTGAGGGTGGCGGCCGGCACGCCGTCGGCCTCGGCGACGAACACCCAGCCCTCGTCCATGTACCGGATGACCGACTCCACCGTCTTCCGGCTCCGGGAGAGCGGTTCCGTCCCCCACTGGCCGGGCCGCCCCTGCGCGACCAGCCATTCCACGCTGCTGTCGAGCATGCCGAGTATCACGGGGACGTCGTCGGGCCCGCCTTCTCTGATGGTGATCCGCATGACGCCCATCATGCCGGGCGGACGGCCCCGCCGACCGGGAAAATCGGGGCCATGAGACTCTTCGCCGCCGTGCTGCCCCCGGCCGACATCGCCGACGAACTCGCCGTCGAGGTGGCCCGGTTGCGCACGCTGCCCGGTGCCGACGGCCTGCGCTGGACGGACCGCCCCGGCTGGCACTTCACCCTCGCCTTCTACGGCGAGGTCGACGACGGCCTCGTACCGGAGCTGACGCGGCGGCTGGACCGGGCCGCGCACCGCGGCACGCCCTTCGGCCTGGCCGTGCGGGGCGGGGGACAGTTCGGGCACGGGCGGGCGCTGTGGGCCGGGGCCGCCGGGGATGTTCCGGAGCTGCGGCTGCTGGCCGACCGCGCGGAGGCGGCGGCCCGCAAGGCGGGCGTGGAGATGGGGGAGCACCGCCGCTACAAGGCCCACCTCACGCTGGCCCGCAGCCGGGAGGCGGTCGACGTGCGGCCGTACGTCGAGGCGCTGGACGCCTTCGAGGGCCGTACCTGGACGGTGGGGGAGCTGGTGCTGGTGCGCAGCAGCCTGCCGAGGTCCGGCGTTCCCGGGGAGCAGCCCCGGTACGAGCCGGTCGGGCGCTGGGCGCTCGGCGGGGCCGGTTAGGCTCCCTGCGTGGACCCGAAGACCAGGAACCGGATCATGGCCGGTGCGCTCGTGTTGTTGTTCGTCGTGGTGGCCCTGGCGGCCGCGCTCGGCAGATAGGCCGGGCGCGACCGTCGAGGCGCGCCCCGCTACCAGGCGAAGGCCTCCGGGGAAGGGCCCGGGCCGGGGAAGATCTCGTCCAGGCCGGACAGCAGTTCCTCGCTCAGCTCCAGTTCGACCGCGCGCAGGGCGGAGTCGAGCTGCTCCGCGGTGCGCGGACCGACGATCGGACCGGTGACGCCGGGCCGGGTGAGCAGCCAGGCCAGGCCGGCCTCCCCGGGCTCCACGCCGTGCTTGTCCAGCAGGTCCTCGTAGGCCTGGATCTGCGCGCGGGCGGTGGGGTCGGCGAGGGTGTCGGCGGCCCGTCCGGAGGCGCGGCGCCCGCCCTCGGCCTGCTTCTTGATGACCCCGCCGAGCAGACCGCCGTGCAGCGGCGACCAGGGGATGACCCCGAGGCCGTACTCCTGCGCGGCCGGGATGACCTCCATCTCGGCGCGCCGCTCGGCCAGGTTGTACAGGCACTGCTCGCTGACCAGCCCGATGGTGCCGCCGCGGCGGGCGGCGGTCTCGTTGGCCTGGGCGATCTTGTAGCCGGGGAAGTTGGACGACCCCGCGTAGAGGATCTTGCCCTGCTGCACCAGTACGTCGATGGCCTGCCAGATCTCCTCGAAGGGAGTGCTGCGGTCGATGTGGTGGAACTGGTACAGGTCGATGTGGTCGGTGCCCAGCCGCTTGAGGCTGGCGTCGACGGCCCGCCGGATGTTCAGCGCGGACAGCTTGTCGTGGTTGGGCCAGGCGTCGCCGTCGGCGGCCATGTTGCCGTACACCTTGGTGGCGAGGACGACCTGGTCACGGCGCCCGCCGCCCTTGGCGAACCAGCTGCCGATGATCTCCTCGGTACGGCCCTTGTTCTCACCCCAGCCGTACACGTTCGCGGTGTCGAAGAAGTTGATGCCCGCGCCGAGCGCCGCGTCCATGATCGCGTGGCTGTCGGTCTCGTCGGTCTGCGGGCCGAAGTTCATGGTGCCGAGGACGAGGCGGCTGACCTTGAGTCCGGTACGTCCGAGCTGCGTGTACTTCATGAAGCACAAGCCAACGACTTCGAGTGCGCTCCATGCAAGGGGGGCCGGCCGGGGAACAGGTCAGTCGCGGGGGAACTTGCTGTCCTTCACGGAGCGGTCGGCCATGGCAGCCAGGTCACATGCAGAGCCGTTCAGATGACCGGGAATGTCGATGCGTAGATCGGATGCGAGCCGCTTGCGGGGGTATTTGTCACGCAGCTGCTCGAAAATGCCCGAGATGATCTCCCAGTGGTGCTGCCGCCGCGGTGACATGAAGACGTTTCCCCCGACGATCTCAGCCTTTGTTCCCTCGGGGACGGGCATCTTCTCGGATAACGGCGCGGAGCGCATATGCCAGAACCGGGTGGGGCGCGTCCCTCAGTCCGCGTACTCCCCGCCCAGGCCCCAACCCTGGTGCATCGCCTCCGCGAAGGCCGAGGCCAGCCGGTGTTCGCCGCGCTCGTTCGGGTGGGTGCCGTCGTAGGTGTGGGTGTCGATGTCCCAGGTCCGCGGTACCGAGGCCAGCAGGATCGGGGAACCCGGCTCGTCCAGGTCGGCGGCCGTCTTCGCCAGGAGTTCGTTGAAGCGGGTGACCTGCGCGGCGAAGGCCGCGTCTTCCGCGGCACGGATGTTGGGGATGACCGGCAGCCACACCATGGCGATCCGCGGGTCGGCCGCCCGGGCCTCGGCGGCGAAGGCGCGGGCGTTCTGCGCGGTCTGCTCGGCGTTCGTGTAGAAGCCCAGGTCGATCAGGCCCAGCGAGACCAGCAGGATGTCCGCCCGTGACGTCCGCACCGCCTCGCCGATCAGCGGGGCCATGTGCAGCCAGCCCTCGCCCCAGCCGGCGAGGTGTCCGCGCGGGAAGTCGGGGTCGGCGTAGGCGTACGAGACGGCCGAGTCCGTCGCCTTGTCGTAGAGCGTCTCGCGGGGACCGGTCAGCGTGAACGGGCCGCCGTACGTGGCGCACAGGTGCCGCCACACGCGGTAACGCCAGGTGTGCTCGCCCGAGCTGCCGATCGTCATCGAGTCGCCTACGGGCATGAACCTGAGCATCCGCTCATGATGAGGGATCGGCAAAGGATCACCCCCTCCGGGGGCGTGTGAGACGGGCCACGAATCCGTGAACGGCGGGGCGGGATGGCAGGCTTGTGGACATGCGCCGATCTTTCGCCGTCCGGGCCGGAGCCCTTCTCACCGGGGTCCTCCTCTCGGGTGCCTTCACCGTGCTCGCCGCGTCCACCGCGCCCTCCGCGTACGCGGCCGACGGGGACGAGGGATTCACCATCGAGGATCCGCGTATCACCGAGTCCAGCGGTCTCGCCGCCTCGCGGCAGCACCCGGGCGTCTACTGGACCCACAACGACAGCGACGACGGCCCCTACCTCTACGCCGTCGACAGCGCGACCGGGAAGACCGTCGCCCGGCTCACCCTGACCGGTGTCGGCACGCCCCGTGACGTCGAGGCGATCTCCATCGGTCCGGGCAACGAGATCTGGGTCGGCGACATCGGCGACAACCTCGGGGGCACCTGGCAGTACGTGTGGATCTACCGGCTGCCCGAGCCGGCGAAGCTCGTCGACCAGACCGTCAAGGCCACCCAGTACGTCGTGAAGTACTCCGACGGCGCCCGCGACGCCGAGTCGCTCCTCGTGCACCCCAAGACCGGGCGGGTCTACATCATCGACAAGAAGGAGGACGGCGGTCACCTCTACGAGGGGCCGGCGAAGCTCTCCGCCTCCGGGGCGAACGTCTTCGAGCCCGTCGCCGCCGTCGACCTGTGGGCCACCGACGCGGCCTTCTCGCCGGACGGCACCCAGCTCGCCGTCCGCGGTTACTTCGGCGGTATCTCCTACGCCTGGAACGGCGGGAAGATCGAGCGCGAGGGCCGGCTCGACGTGCCGCTCCAGCGGCAGGGGGAGTCCGTCACCTACTCCGCCGACGGTACCGAGCTCCTGTACGGCAGCGAGGGCGCCGGCAGCTCCGTGGTGGCGGAGGACGCGCCCGGGGGCACCGGTCGGGGCGCCGAGTCGTCGTCCGGCGGCGGGAGTCCGCGTGCCTCGGACGAGGGCGGCGGGTCCTCGGCCGGCGGCAGCGTCACGTTCGGCGCGCTGGCGGTCGCCGCGGTCTGCGTCGCCCTCTTCGGGCTCCGCCGGTTCCGGCGCCGCGACTGAGCCGCTTTCCGCGCGGAGGCGGAACCACCGCTGCCGCACTCCTTGACGTGGTCATGATGTGTCAGTTTCCTGGGGGGTGCGCGGTGCGTGGGAGCGCTCCCATGTGTTTCGGGCCCGCGCCTCCCGAGAGGAAGCAGCGAGATGTTCCGCAGCTTGCGAAGAATGCTGTGCGGCCTGGCCGCCGCGCTTCTGATCCCGCTGGGAGCCGGAGCGCAGTCGGCCCACGCGGCGGACGCCGTCGTGGCCGAGGCCGGCGCCGGTTACTGGCACACCAGCGGCCGGCAGATCCTGGACGCCGCCGGAACGCCGGTCCGGGTCGCCGGGATCAACTGGTTCGGCTTCGAGACCGGCAACCACGTCGTGCACGGCCTCTGGTCCCGCGACTACAAGAGCATGATCGACCAGATGAGGTCGCTGGGCTACAACACGATCCGCATCCCGTACAGCGACGACATCTTCAAGAGCACCACCGTCCCCGACAGCATCGACTTCAGCGGCGGCAGGAACGCCGACCTCCAGGGCCTGAACTCGCTCCAGATCCTGGACCGGATCGTGGCGTACGCAGGTCAGGGCGGTCTGAAGGTCATCCTCGACCGGCACCGGCCGGACTCGGGCGGGCAGTCGGCGCTCTGGTACACGGCCGCCGTCCCCGAGTCCACCTGGATCGCCAACCTCAAGGCGCTCGCGGCCCGTTTCCAGGGACAGGACACGGTCGTCGGCATCGACCTGCACAACGAGCCGCACGATCCCGCCTGCTGGGGCTGCGGGGACACCGCGACCGACTGGCGGCTTGCCGCGCAGCGGGCCGGCAACGCCGTCCTGTCCGTCAACCCCGCTCTGCTGATCTTCGTCGAGGGCGTGCAGACCTTCAACGGGGTCTCCGGCTGGTGGGGCGGCAACCTGATGGGCGTCGGCCAGTACCCGGTGCAGCTCGACGTGGCGAACCGGGTCGTGTACTCGGCCCACGACTACGCCACGAGCGTCGCCCAGCAGAGCTGGTTCAGCGACCCCTCGTTCCCCGCGAACATGCCGGGGATCTGGGACAAGTACTGGGGCTACATCTTCAAGCAGAACATCGCACCCGTGTGGGTGGGCGAGTTCGGCACCACGCTCCAGTCGACGGTGGACCAGAAGTGGCTGGCGGCACTGGTGAGTTACCTCCGGCCGACGTCGACCTACGGCGCCGACTCCTTCCACTGGACCTTCTGGTCCTGGAACCCCAACTCCGGTGACACGGGCGGCATCCTCAAGGACGACTGGCAGACCGTCGACACCGTGAAGGACGGGTATCTGGCGAGCGTCAAGGCACCGGGCTTCCCGGGGACCGGCGGCGGAGGAGGCGGGGGCGGCGGTGGCGGCACGGCCGCCTGCGCCGCCACGTACACCGTCAGCAGCGACTGGGGCGGCGGCTTCAACGCCGAGGTGAAGGTCACCAACACCGGTACCACGGCGATCGGTTCGTGGAAGGTGACCTGGACCTGGAGCGGCGCCCAGCGGGTGACGAGCATGTGGAACGCCTCGTACACCCAGAGCGGGACGAGCGTGACCGCGGTGAACGCCGCGCACAACGGGGCGGTCGCGGCGGGCGGTTCGGCGAGCTTCGGGTTCGGCGGGGCCCCCGGGGGCGGGGGTGTGCCGAGCGTGAGCTGCACCGCGGTGTGAGACCCGCGGCATCACGGCGTGGGCTTCGCGGCCGGATGAGGAAGGGCGCCCGGTGTGCACCGGGCGCCCTTCGCCGTCGTACGTCGTCGTGCGGGCCGTTCTGCCGCCGTACGGGCCTCGTCGTGCGAATGCCGTCGTGCGAGTGCCGTCGTGCGGGGAACGGTTACAGCTTGTCGATCACGTAGTCGATGCTCTTCGTGAGGGCCTCGACGTCGGCCGGGTCGATCGCCGGGAACATCGCGACCCGCAGCTGGTTGCGGCCGAGCTTGCGGTACGGCTCGGTGTCGACGATGCCGTTGGCGCGCAGCACCTTGGCGACGGCGGCCGCGTCCACGTCGTCGGAGAAGTCGATCGTGCCGATGACCTGGGAGCGCTTGGCCGGGTCGGCGACGAACGGGTTGGCGTACTTGACGTCCTCGGCCCAGCCGTACAGCGTGCGCGCGGAGGTGGCGGTGCGGCGCACCGACCAGTCCAGGCCGCCCTGGCCGTTGATCCACTCCAGCTGCTGGTTCAGCAGGAAGAGGGTGGACAGGGCCGGGGTGTTGTACGTCTGGTTCTTGCGGGAGTTGTCGATCGCCGTCGGCAGGCTGAAGAACTCGGGGATGTGCCGGCCGGAGGCGTGGATCCGCTCGGCGCGCTCGATCGCGGCCGGGGAGAACACACCGATCCACAGACCGCCGTCGGAGGCGAAGGACTTCTGCGGGGCGAAGTAGTAGACGTCCGTCTCGGCGATGTCGACCGGGAGGCCGCCCGCGCCGGAGGTGGCGTCCACCAGGACCAGGGAGCCCTCGTCGGCGCCCGCCACGCGCCGGATCGGGGCGGCGACACCGGTGGAGGTCTCGTTGTGGGTGAAGGCGTAGACGTCGACACCCGCCTCGGCCGCGGGCTCCGGGTGCGTGCCCGGGTCGGCGGAGACGACCGTCGGCTCCGCGAGCCAGGGAGCCAGCTTGGCGGCCTTCGCGAACTTGGACGAGAACTCGCCGAACGTCAGGTGCTGCGACTTGTTCTCGATCAGACCGTGGGTCGCGATGTCCCAGAACGCGGTGGAGCCGCCGTTGCCGAGGACGACCTCGTAGCCCTCGGGGAGGGAGAACAGCTCGGAGATGCCCTCGCGCACCTGGCCGACCAGGTTCTTGACCGGGGCCTGGCGGTGGGAGGTGCCGAGGAGGGACGTACCGGTGGCGGCCAGGGCGTCCAGCGCCTCCACCCGCACCTTGGAGGGGCCCGCGCCGAATCGACCGTCGGCGGGCTTGATGTCAGCAGGAATCTGGATCTCAGCCACGAGGGCGAGGTTAGCCGGTGGGGGAAACCTGGGTGAAACCTGGTCCGTCGGGTGAGACGGGGCGTGTCGCCGTCGTGCGGGCGGTGCCCCCGGCCACCGGCGGCCCGCACGTCCTCGCCCTCGATCGCCGGACGGGCCCCGGGGGCGGACCCATGCTGGTTTGCTGAAGTCATGACGGATCTTGAGGCCGAACTGCGCAAGGCCGTCCGGGGCGACGTCGGCTTCGACGTCACCTCCCGGGCGCTCGTGACCATGGACGCTTCGAACTACCGACGCGTCCCCCGGGGCGTGGTCGCGCCCCGTGACGGTGACGACGTGGCCGCAGTGCTGGAGATCTGCCGGGCGGCCGGGGTCGCGGTCGTCGCGCGCGGTGGCGGCACGTCCATCGCCGGGCAGGCCACCGGTGTCGGCGTGGTGCTGGACTTCACGCGTTATATGAACCGGTTGGTCACCTTGGATCCGGAGGCGCGGACGGCCGTCGTGCAGCCGGGGCTGGTGCTCGACCGGCTCCAGGAGGCCGCCGCCCCGCACGGGCTGCGTTTCGGCCCCGACCCCTCCACGCACAGCCGCTGCACGCTCGGCGGGATGATCGGCAACAACTCGTGCGGCTCCCATTCGGTGGCGTGGGGGACGACGGCGGACGGTGTGCGCGAGCTGGAGGTGGTCACCGCGCGCGGGCGGCGGCTGCGGCTCGGGCCGGGCTGGGCGGGAGCGCCGGACGGTCTGCGCGCCCTCGTCGACGGCGAGCTCGCCCGGCTGCGGACCGGATTTCCCGAGCTGCCCCGCCGTATCTCGGGCTACGCCCTGGACGCGCTGCTCCCGGAGAACGGCGCCGACGTCGCCCGGTCCTTCTGCGGCAGCGAGGGCACCCTGGGCGTGCTCACCGAGGCCGTCGTCCGGCTCGTCGAGGCGCCACGCGCGCGGGTGCTCGCGGTGCTCGGTTACCCGGACGAGGGCGCCGCCGCCGAGGCCGCCGCCGGGCTGCTGCCGTTCGGGCCGCTGACGGTGGAGGGGATGGCGGCCGACCTCGTACCGCCGGGCGCGACGGCCGGGCTGCCGCGCGGCGGGGCCTGGCTGTTCGTGGAGACGGGCGGCGGGTCGGAGAGCGAGGCACGCGCGCGTGCGGAGACGATCGTCCGCGCGGCGGACGTCCTGGACGCGCGGGTCGTACGGGATCCGGCCGGGCAGCGGGCGCTGTGGCGGATCCGCGAGGACGCGAGCGGGACGGCGACCCGCATGCCGGACGGCACGGAGGCCTGGCCCGGCTGGGAGGACTGCGCGGTGCCGCCGGCCCGGCTCGGCGCGTACCTGCGGGACTTCCGGGCACTGCTCACCGAGCACGGACTGCGGGGCGCGCCGTACGGGCACTTCGGGGACGGCTGCATCCACGTCCGTATCGACTTCGACCTGCTGACGGCGGCGGGGATCGCCCGCTTCCGCCGGTTCTCCGAGGAACTGGCCGAGCTGGTCGTGTCCCACGGCGGCTCGCTCTCCGGTGAACACGGCGACGGACAGGCGCGCGCCGAGCTGCTGCCGAGGATGTACGGGCAGGAGACGGTCGCTCTGTTCGAGCGGGCCAAGGCGGTCTGGGATCCCGACGACCTCCTCAACCCGGGGATGCTGGTGCGCCCCGCGCCCCTCGACGGCAACCTGCGCTTCGCCGTGCTGCCCCGCGAGCCGGTCGACGTGGCCTTCGGCTACCCGTCCGACGGCGGTGACTTCTCGGCGGCCGTCCGCCGGTGCGTCGGCGTCGCCAAGTGCCGTACGACGACGCCGCCGGGGGCGGTGCCGGGCGCGGGACCGGGGGCGGGGGTGATGTGCCCGTCGTTCCGGGTCACGGGCCGGGAGGAGCACTCCACGCGCGGGCGGGCGCGGCTGCTGCACGAGATGCTGGCCGGCGAGCTGGTCACCGACGGCTGGCGCTCCACCGAGGTCCGGGACGCGCTCGACCTGTGCCTGTCGTGCAAGGGCTGCCGCTCCGACTGCCCCGTCGAGGTCGACATGGCCACCTACAAGGCGGAGTTCCTGTACCACCACTACGAGGGCCGCCGGCGCCCGGCCGCCCACTGGAGCATGGGCCGGCTCCCGGTGTGGCTGCGTTGGGCGAGCCGGCTGCGGGTGACCGCCCCGCTCAACGCGCTCGCCTCGGTCGGCCCGCTCGCGAGCCTCGCCAAGCGGCTGGGCGGGATCGCGGCCGAGCGGGACCTCCCGCGGCCGGCCCGGCGGACGTTCAGCGGGTGGTGGCGGCGCAGGAGGCCCGCCCCCGGGGCGGGTCAGGCCGGCGATCTGGTGGTCCTGTGGCCCGACACCTTCACCGAGCACCTCTCGCCGTCCGTGGGCCGGGCCGCCGTACGGGTCCTGGAGGCGGCGGGGCTGCGGGTGGCGCTGCCGCCGACTCTGCTGATGCGGGGCCGGCCGGTGGGCGACGGCCGGTCGAGGAGCGCGGCCACGCTGCTGACCGCCCGCCGGGGCCGGGTCTGCTGCGGGCTGACGTACGTCTCCACCGGCCAGCTCGACCACGCGCGCGTGGTGCTGCGCCGCACGCTCGACCTGATGGAGCCGGTGCTGGAGACGTCCGCCCCGGTCGTCGTCCTGGAGCCGAGCTGCGCGGCCGCCCTGCGCACCGACCTGCCCGAGCTGCTGCACGACGACCCGCGCGCGGCCCGTCTCGCCGCCCGCGTCCTGACCTTCGCCCAGGCCCTGGAGCGGCACGCGCCCGACTGGACCCCGCCCCGCCTGGACCGTCCGGCGGTCGGCCAGACCCACTGCCACCAGCACGCGGTCCTGGGCGACGCGGCCGAGCGGCGGCTGCGCGAGGCCGCGGGTCTCACCGGTGAGCTGAGCGGCGGGTGCTGCGGCCTCGCCGGCAACTTCGGCTTCGAGAAGGGCCACTTCGAGGTGTCGGCGGCCTGCGCGGAGGAGCAGCTCCTGCCGGCCGTACGGGACGCCCCCGAGAGCGCGGTGGTTCTGGCGGACGGTTTCTCCTGCCGCACCCAGCTGGACCAGCTGGCCGGGACCCGGGGACGGCACCTCGCGGAGGTGCTGGCGGAGGGCCTGGCGGACGCAGACGAGGCAGAGGCGGAGGCGGAGGCGGAGGCAGAGGACTGAGGGGAGACCTGGGGGCCCGGGCCAGGCACGGGGCGGCCCGTCGGCAGGTCCGGGGGGAGGGCCGAGGCGGCCGGTGCAGGCCCTGCGCGGGCGGTGAGGGTGGTGAGGGCGGTGAGGGTGGCGGTGGCGGGCGTGGCTGAGCGGGGGACGGGCGGGGGCCGCTCCTACGCTGGCCGGGACGGTCGTCCGGCGCTGCGCACGGGCCGACGCCCCGAACCCGAACCGCCATTCGAAGGAGCCCGGCGTATGAGTCTGCGCGTCCAGTCCATCACCCGTGACGAGCACCTGGCGTTCGTCGCGGGCCGCCCCGCCGCCAGCCATATGCAGATCCCGTCGTGGGGCGACGTGAAGCCGGACTGGCGGGCCGAGAGCCTGGGCTGGACCGACGGGACGGGCGCGCTCGTGGGGGTGGGGCTGGTGCTGTTGCGGCCGCTGCCGAGGCTGCGCAAGTACCTGGCGTATCTGCCCGAGGGGCCGCTCGTGGACTGGCACGCGCCGGACCTGGTCGAGCGCTGGCTGGAGCCGATGCTCGCGTGGCTGAAGGCGCGGGGGGCGTTCTCGGTGAAGATGGGCCCGCCCGTCGTCGTACGGCGCTGGAGTGCCGAGGCGGTCAAGGCGGCCATCGCGGACCCGGGCGCCCACCGGCTGCGGGACGCCGAGGCGAGTTCGTACGAGCCGCGCGCCCTCGGCGTCGCCGACCGGCTGCGCCGCGCAGGCTGGCAGCAGAGCGAGCCGGGCGGCGAGGACGGCTTCGCGGCCGGCCAGCCCCGCTACGTCTTCCAGATCCCGTTCGCGGGACGCACGCTCGATGACATCCACGGCGGCCTCAACCAGCAGTGGCGGCGCAACATCAAGAAGGCCGAGAAGGCGGGCGTGAAGGTCGTCCGGGGCGGTGCGGAGGACCTTCCGGCGTTCTACGGGCTGTACACCGAGACCGCCGAACGCGACCGCTTCCTCCCACGGCCGCTGTCCTACTTCGAGCGTATGTGGAGCGCGTTGAACGCCGAACACCCCGACCGGATGCGGCTCTACCTCGCCCACCACGACGGCGAGGTCCTCGCCGCGGCGACCATGCTGACCGTCGGCGAGCACGTCTGGTACTCCTACGGCGCCTCCACCGGCCGCAGGCGCGAGGTCCAGCCGAACAACGCCATGCAGTGGCGCATGATGACCGACGCCCATGAACAGGGCGCCGCCGTCTACGACCTCAGGGGGATCACCGACACCCTGGAGGAGTCCAACCACCTGCTCGGCCTGCTCCGCTTCAAGGTGGGCACGGGCGGCCAGGCCGTGGAGTACCTGGGCGAGTGGGACTTCCCGCTCAACAAGCTGCTGCACCGGGCGCTGGACCTCTACATGTCGCGCAGATAGCCACCCGCGCGAGCGCTCCGGCGGCCGACGTCTCACAGCCCGAGACAGCGGCAAAACGGGTTCACACACCTGACGGAGTCCATTACCCTGGACTGGACAGTGCAGCGTGATGTACGTATCCCGAGCCGAGCACCAGGACCGCCCGTGACTGCCCCCGACACCGCCGCCACACCCCAGCTCGCCCCCACCGGCGCGACGACCGGCTCCCCCGGCCCGCAGGGCCGGCTGGGAGCCCTCGGCCCGGTCGGCCTCGTGCTCGCCGGAGGCATCTCGGTGCAGTTCGGCGGCGCCCTGGCGGTGACGCTGATGCCGAGGGCGGGCGCGCTGGGCGTGGTGGCGCTGCGGCTGCTGGTGGCGGCGGTGGTCCTGCTCGTCGTCTGCCGGCCCCGGCTGCGCGGCCACTCCCGCACGGACTGGGGCACGGTCGTCGTGTTCGGCGTCACCATGGCCGCGATGAACGGCCTCTTCTACCAGGCGGTGGACCGCATCCCGCTGGGCGCGGCGGTGACGCTGGAGGTCCTCGGCCCCCTCGCGCTCTCGGTGGTGGTCTCGCGCCGCGCGCTGAACCTGGTCTGGGCCGGTCTGGCCCTCGTGGGCGTCTTCCTGCTCAGCGGGGGCGGTGGGCACGGCGGTGACGGGTCGGGGTTCGGCGGCGGCCTCGATCTGGTGGGCGTCGCGTTCGCGCTGGGCGCGGGGGCCATGTGGGCGGCGTACATCGTCTTCAGCGCCCGCACCGGCCGCCGCTTCCCGCAGGCGGACGGCCTGGCCCTGGCGATGGGGGTGGGCGCGCTGCTCTTCCTGCCCCTGGGTCTCGCCGAGTCGGGCACGAAGCTGGCCGACCCGGTGACGCTGGGCCTGGGCGCGGCGGTGGCCCTGCTCTCCTCGGTCCTCCCCTACACCCTCGAACTCCTCGCCCTGCGCCGGATGCCCGCCTCCACCTTCGCGATCCTGATGAGCCTGGAACCGGCCGTGGCCGCCACCGCGGGCTTCCTCATCCTCGACCAGGCCCTGACCACGCTCCAGGCGGCCGCGATCGCCCTGGTCGTCGCGGCGAGCATGGGTGCGGTCCGCACCCAGGTGGGCCGGCCGAAGTCGGCGGTCCCGGAAGCCTGACCGGCCCCCCGCCGGGGGCGCCGACGCCTGTCGACGACAGCGTCAGGCGGGCCCGCCTGACGACAGCGACAGACGGGCCCGCCCCCACGACGGCTCGCGCGTCGGCGAGACGGCAGGCCCGCACGCGGCCCGCGAGGGGCCCGCGAGGCCTCCGGGTAATTCATGCAAGCATGCTTGATTGTTTCTTGTCCCGCTGCCATGCTCCACCCCATGGCCGACCCGACGCCCGTGCTCGACGACCTCCGTGCCGAAAGCGACGAACTCGACCGGCTGGTGGCCGGGTTGAGTTCCGAGCGGTGGACACTGCCGACGCCCGCCCCCGGCTGGACCGTCGCCCACCAGATCGCCCATCTCGCCTGGACCGACCACTCCTCCGTGCTGGCCGTGACCGATCAGGACGCGTTCTCCCGCGAGGTCGAGAAGGCGCTGGCCGCGCCCGGGGACTTCGTCGACACCGGCGCGCGGGAGGGCGCGGCCAAGCCGCCCGAGCGGCTGCTCGCGGACTGGCGGGCCGGCCGCGAGGCCCTGGCGGACGCCCTGCGGAAGGCACCCGCGGGAGCCCGCTTCCCCTGGTACGGGCCGCCCATGTCGGCCGCCTCCATGGCCACCGCCCGGCTCATGGAGACCTGGGCCCACGGCCAGGACGTGGCGGAGGCGCTGGGCGCGACGCCCGCACCCACCGACCGGCTCCGGCACATCGTCCGGCTCGGCGTCCGCACCCGGGACTTCGCCTTCGGCGTGCACGGACTGCCCACGCCGTTCGAGGAGTTCCGGGTGGAGCTGCGCGGCCCGTCCGACGAGCTGTGGACGTACGGCCCGGAGAACGCCGCGGACCGCGTGACCGGCCCCGCCCTCGACTTCTGCCTCCTGGTCACCCAGCGTGCCCACCGCGCCGACCTCGCGTTGCGCGCCGAGGGTCCCGACGCGGACCGCTGGCTGGACATCGCCCAGGCCTTCGCGGGCCCGCCCGGCGGCGGCCGCGCGCCGAAGGGAACCGCCCGGTGACGGTCCTGCGCATCGGCAACGCGTCCGGCTTCTACGGCGACCGCTTCGACGCCCTGCGCGAGATGCTCACCGGCGGCGAACTCGACGTCGTCACCGGCGACTACCTCGCCGAACTGACCATGCTGATCCTCGGCCGCGACCGGCTGAAGAACCCCGCCGGCGGTTACGCCCGCACCTTCCTCCGGCAGCTGGAGGAGTCCCTCGGCCTCGCCCACGACCGCGGCGTGCGCGTCGTCACCAACGCCGGAGGCCTCAATCCGGCCGGACTCGCCGACGCCGTGCGGCAGTTGGCGGAGCGGCTCGGTATCCCGGTACGCGTCGCGCATGTCGAGGGCGACGACCTCGGCGCCCGTTATCCGGGCAGCCTCACCGCCCACGCCTACCTCGGCGGCTCCGGTATCGCCGCCTGTCTGCGCGAGGGCGCGGAGGTCGTCGTCACCGGGCGGGTCACCGACGCGGCCCTCGTCACCGGCCCGGCCGTCGCCCATTTCGGCTGGGGGCCCGGGGAGTACGACCGGCTCGCGGGCGCCGTCGTCGCCGGACACGTCCTGGAGTGCGGGACGCAGGCCACCGGCGGAAACTACGCCTTCTTCGCCGAGGGGGGCCGGGACCTGCGGCGGCCCGGTTTCCCGCTCGCCGAGATCCACGAGGACGGCAGCTGTGTCATCACCAAGCACCCCGGCACCGGCGGCTTCGTCGACGTCGGCACGGTGACCGCCCAGCTGCTGTACGAGACGGCGGGCGCCCGCTACGCCGGCCCCGACGTCACCGCCCGCCTGGACACGGTACGGCTCACCCAGGACGGTCCCGACCGGGTCCGGATCCACGGCGTGCGCGGGGAGGCCCCGCCCCCGACCCTGAAGGTCGGCCGCACCCGCCTCGGCGGCTTCCGCAACGAGGTCGTCTTCGTGCTCACCGGCCTGGACATCGAGGCCAAGGCCGCGCTCGTGCGGGAACAGATGGCCCAGGCCTTCCTCAAGTCCCGTCCGGCGGAGGTCCGTTGGGAGCTGGTCCGCACCGACCGGCCCGACGCCGACACCGAGGAGACCGCGAGCGCACTGCTGCGGCTCGTCGTGCGCGACCCCGAACAGGATTCCGTGGGACGGGCGTTGAGCGGGGCGGCCGTGGAGCTGGCGCTGGCCGGGTATCCCGGCTTCCATGTGCTCGCGCCGCCCGGCAAGGGCTCCCCCTACGGCGTGTTCGAGGCCGCGTACGTGCCGCAGGATGAGGTCGGGCACCTCGCCGTCCTCGACGACGGCCGTCGCCTGCCCGTGGCCGCGCCCCCGGCCGAAGGCACCCGCGTGCTCGAGAAGGTGCCGGAACCGGACCTGCCGGATCCGCTGCCGCCGGGTCCGCTACGGCGGGCGCCGCTGGGGCTCGTGGCGGGCGCCCGCAGCGGCGACAAGGGCGGCGACGCCAACGTGGGGGTGTGGGCCCGGACGGACGAGGCCTGGCGCTGGCTCGCCCACGAACTGACGACCGACAGGTTCCGGCAGCTCGTCCCCGAGAGCCGCGAGCTGACCGTCACCCGGCACACCCTGCCCCGGCTGCGCGCCCTGAACTTCGTCGTCGAGGGCCTCCTCGGCGCCGGGGTCGCCGCCCAGCACCGCTTCGACCCGCAGGCCAAGGCACTCGGCGAATGGCTGCGCTCCCGACACCTGGACATCCCGGAGGCCCTCCTGTGACGGCTCTGACGTCCGCCCTGGACATCCAGGGCCCCGACTACCGCGCGCACCGCGAGACCATGCTCGCCAAGCTCGCCGACCTCGACGCCGAACACACGAAGGCGCTGGCCGGGGGAGGGGAGAAGTACGTCGCCCGGCACCGCGCCCGCGGCAAACTCCTCGCCCGCGAGCGCGTCGAGCTGCTCCTCGACCCCGACACGCCGTTCCTGGAGCTGTCGCCGCTCGCCGCCTGGGGCAGCGAGTACACGGTGGGCGCCTCCCTCGTCACCGGCATCGGCGTCGTCGAGGGCGTGGAGTGCCTGATCACCGCCAACGACCCGACCGTGCGCGGGGGCGCCAGCAACCCCTGGTCCCTGAAGAAGGCCCTGCGCGCCAACGACATCGCCCTCGCCAACCGGCTGCCCTGCATCAGCCTGGTGGAGTCGGGCGGCGCCGACCTTCCGTCGCAGAAGGAGATCTTCATCCCGGGCGGGGCCGTCTTCCGCGACCTGACCCGCCTCTCCGCCGCCGGGATCCCGACCGTCGCCGTCGTCTTCGGGAACTCGACCGCGGGCGGTGCCTACATCCCCGGCATGTCCGACCACGCGATCATGGTCAAGGAACGCGCGAAGGTGTTCCTCGGCGGGCCGCCCCTGGTGAAGATGGCGACCGGCGAGGAGAGCGACGACGAGTCGCTGGGCGGCGCGGAGATGCACGCGCGCGTGTCCGGCCTCGCCGACCACTTCGCCGCCGACGAGCGGGACGCGCTGCGGCAGGCACGCCGCGTGGTGGCCCGCCTCAACCACCGCAAGGCGTACCGCGACCCGGGCCCGGCCCTCCCTCCCAAGTACGACGAGGAAGAGCTCCTGGGCATCGTCCCCGGCGATCTGCGCACCCCCTTCGACCCGCGCGAGGTGATCGCCCGGATCGTCGACGCCTCCGACTTCGACGAGTTCAAGCCCCTCTACGGGACGAGCCTCGTCACCGGCTGGGCGACCCTGCACGGCTACCCCGTCGGGATCCTGGCCAACGCCCAGGGCGTGATCTTCAGCGCGGAGTCCCAGAAGGCCGCCCAGTTCATCCAGCTGGCCAACCAGCGCGACATCCCGCTGCTCTTCCTGCACAACACCACCGGCTACATGGTCGGCAAGGAGTACGAGCAGGGCGGCATCATCAAGCACGGCGCGATGATGATCAACGCGGTCGCCAACTCGAAGGTCCCGCACCTGTCCGTCCTCCTGGGCGCCTCGTACGGCGCCGGCCACTACGGCATGTGCGGACGCGCCTACGACCCCCGGTTCCTCTTCGCCTGGCCGAGCGCCAAGTCGGCGGTGATGGGTCCGCAGCAGCTCGCCGGGGTCCTGTCCATCGTCGCCCGGCAGTCGGCGGCCGCGAAGGGGCACCCCTACGACGACGACGCGGACGCCGCACTGCGCGCCATGGTGGAGCAGCAGATCGAGTCCGAGTCGCTGCCGATGTTCCTGTCCGGGCGGCTGTACGACGACGGTGTCATCGACCCGCGCGACACCCGCACCGTTCTCGGCCTGTGCCTGTCGGCCGTCCACACCGCGCCCTTCGAGGGCGCGCGGGGCGGCTTCGGCGTCTTCCGGATGTGAGGCTCATGATTACTTCCGTTCTGGTGGCCAACCGCGGCGAGATCGCCTGCCGGGTGTTCCGCACCTGCCGCGAGGCGGGCATCCGCACCGTCGCCGTGTACTCGGACGCCGACGCCGGCGCCCTCCACGCGCGCGTGGCCGACGCCGCCGTACGGCTGCCGGGCAGCGCGCCCGCGGACACCTACCTGCGCGCCGACCTCGTGGTGAAGGCCGCCGTCGGCGCGGGCGCGGACGCCGTGCACCCCGGCTACGGCTTCCTCTCCGAGAACGCCGACTTCGCGCGCGCCGTCCTGGACGCGGGCCTCGTCTGGATCGGGCCGCCGCCCGAGGCGATCGAGGCGATGGCGTCCAAGACCCGCGCCAAACAGCTCATGGGGCTCGCCCCGCTCGCCTCGGACGCGGTGACGGAGGCCGACCTGCCCGTGCTGGTGAAGGCGGCCGCGGGCGGCGGCGGGCGCGGTATGCGCGTCGTACGCCGTCTGACGGAGCTGGACGCCGCGCTGGAGGGCGCCGGGGCCGAGGCGGCCGGCGCGTTCGGCGACGGCGAGGTGTTCGTCGAGCCGTACGTCGAGAACGGCCGCCATGTCGAGGTGCAGATCCTCGCCGACACCCACGGCACGGTGTGGGCGCTCGGCACCCGCGACTGCTCCCTCCAGCGGCGCCACCAGAAGGTGATCGAGGAGGCGCCGGCCCCCGGCCTGTCCGAGCGGACGGCGCAGGAACTGCGCACGCTGGCGGTGCGCGCCGCGCGGGCCGTGTCCTACGTCGGCGCCGGCACGGTCGAGTTCCTCGTCGCCGACGGCCGCGCGCACTTCCTGGAGATGAACACCCGCCTCCAGGTGGAACACCCCGTCACCGAGGCCGTCTTCGGCCTCGACCTGGTGGCCGAGCAGATCCGGATCGCCGAGGGCGCCGCCCTGGACCCCGAGCCCCCACGCGCGCGTGGCCACGCCGTCGAGGCCCGCCTGTACGCCGAGGACCCGGCGAACGACTGGACTCCGCAGACCGGCACCCTGCACCGCCTGGCCGTCCCCGAGGGCGTCCGCCTGGACACCGGCTTCGGCGACGGCGACGACATCGGCGTCCACTACGACCCCATGCTCGCCAAGGTCGTCGCCCACGCCCCCACGCGCGCGGAGGCGATCCGCAGACTCGCGGGCGCCCTGGAACGCACCGTCCTGCACGGCCCGGTCACCAACCGCGAGCTGCTGGTCCGCTCCCTGCGCCACGCGGAGTTCACCTCCGCCCGCATGGACACCGGCTTCTACGACCGGCACCTCCCCGACCTCACCGTCCCGGCCCCCGAGCCGTACGCCCCGCTGGCCGCCGCCCTCGCGGACGCGCGCACCCGCTCGCCGCTCGGCGGCTGGCGCAACCTGCCGTCCCAGCCGCAGACGAAGCGGTACGCGGCGGCGGGCGAGGAGACGGAGGTCCGCTACCACCACACCCGGACCGGCCTCACGGCCGAGGGCGTTCAGGTGGTGCACGCGGACCCCGGCCTGGTCGTCCTGGAGATCGACGGGGTACGGCGGCGGTTCGAGGTCGCCCGCTACGGCGACCGCGTCCACGTCAACGGCACCGCCCTCACGGAGCTGCCCCGCTTCCCCGACCCGGAGGCCCAGCACGCCCCCGGTTCGCTGCTCGCGCCGATGCCCGGCACGGTCGTCAAGCTCGCGGACGGCCTCATCACCGGATCGAGTGTCCGCTCCGGTGAACCGCTGCTGTGGCTCGAAGCGATGAAGATGCAACACGTCATCTCGGCCCCGGCGGACGGGACCCTGACGGCGTTGCCGGTGACGACGGGACAGCAGGTGGAGGTGGGCACCCTCCTGGCCGTCGTCGAGGGAGACGCGCCCTGAGGGCGTGGGAGACCGCCGCGCGACCGGCCACGACGCACTCGCAGACGAAGGAGTCACATTGAGCACGCTGATCGAATCCGACGAGCACAAGGCACTCCGCAAGGCGGTTACGTCCTTCGCCAGGAGCCACGCCCACGACTCCGACGCGGAGCGCGGCGGCCTCTGGCAGGAAGCCGCCAAGCTCGGCTATATCGGCGTCAACCTGCCGGAGGAGTACGGCGGCGGGGGCGGCGGCATCGCGGAACTCTCCCTGGTGCTCGAGGAGCTCGGGGCCGCCGGAGCCCCGCTGCTGATGATGATCGTCTCCCCGGCGATCTGCGGCACGGTCATCGCCCGCTTCGGCACCGAGGCCCAGAAGCGGGAGTGGCTGCCCGCCCTGGCCGACGGCAGCCGTCTGATGGCCTTCGGCATCACCGAACCCGACGCCGGCTCCAACAGCCACCGCATCACCACCACCGCCCGCCGCGACCCCGCGAGCGGCGACTGGCTGTTGACAGGCCGCAAGGTCTTCGTCTCCGGCGTCGACATCGCCGACGCCACCCTGATCGTCGGCCGCACCGAGGACGCCCGCACCGGCAGCCTCAAGCCCTGCCTGTTCATCGTCCCGCGCGACGCCGAGGGCTTCTCCCGCCGCCGGATCGACATGGAACTGGACAGCGTGGAGAAGCAGTTCGAGCTCGTCCTGGACGAGGTGCGGCTCCCGGCGGAGGCGCTCGTCGGCGACGAGGACGCGGGCCTGCTCCAGCTCTTCGCCGGGCTCAACCCCGAGCGCATCATGACGGCCGCCTTCGCGATCGGCATGGGCCGGCACGCGCTCGCCAAGGCGATCGCGTACGCGCGCGAACGCACCGTCTGGAAGGCCCCGATCGGAGCCCACCAGGCCATCGCGCACCCCCTCGCGCAGGCCCACATCGATCTCGAACTGGCCCGTCTGATGATGCAGAAGGCGGCCCAGCTGTACGACGCGGGGGACGACGTCGGCGCGGGCGAGGCCGCCAACATGGCCAAGTACGCGGCCGGGGAGGCCTGTGTGAAGGCCGTCGACCAGTCCGTGCACACCCTCGGCGGCAACGGCCTCACCCGCGAGTTCGGCCTCGGCAGGCTGATAACCGCCTCGCGCGTGGCTCGTATCGCCCCGGTGAGCCGGGAGATGATTCTCAACTACGTCTCCCACCAGACCCTGGGCCTGCCCAAGTCGTACTGACCGCAGCCGGCGCCCGTCGTGCCCGGCGCGCGCGAGGAGGAACCATGTTCCGCAGCGAGTTCGCAGACGTCCCGCCCGTAGAACTCCCCATCCACGAGGCCGTGCTGGGCCGCGCGGCCGAGTTCGGCGAACTGCCGGCGCTCGTCGACGGCACGGACGGCACCACCCTCACCTACGACCAGGTGGACCGGTTCCACCGCCGGGTCTCCGCCGCGTTCGCCGAGGCCGGGGTCCGCAAGGGCGACGTACTGGCCCTGCACAGCCCCAACACCGTCGCCTTCCCGCTCGCCTTCTACGCGGCCACGCGCGCGGGCGCCACGGTCACCACCGTGCACCCGCTCGCCACCGCCGAGGAGTTCGCCAAACAGCTCGGGGACTCCGCCGCCCGCTGGATCGTCACGGTCTCCCCGCTGCTCCAGACGGCCCGGCGGGCGGCCGAACTCGCGGGCGGCGTCGAGGAGATCTTCGTCTGCGACACCGCCGCCGGACACCGTTCGCTCGTCGACATGCTGGGCTCGGCGGCCCCCGAACCGCACGTGGACATCGACCCGGTGGAAGACGTGGCGGCCCTGCCGTACTCCTCGGGCACGACCGGTGTCCCCAAGGGCGTGATGCTCACCCACCGGCAGATCGCCACCAACCTCGCCCAGCTCCGGTCGGTGATGTCCGCCGGACCGGGTGACCGCATCCTCGCCGTGCTGCCGTTCTTCCACATCTACGGCCTGACCGCCCTGATGAACGCGCCCCTGCGGCAGGGCGCCACCGTCGTGGTGCTGCCCCGCTTCGACCTGGAGAGCTTCCTCGCCGCCATCCAGGACCACCGCATCACCGGCCTGTACGTGGCTCCGCCGATCGTCCTCGCCCTCGCCAAGCACCCGGCGGTCGCCCGGTACGACCTGTCGTCCCTGCGGTACGTCGTCAGCGCGGCCGCGCCGCTGGACGCCGCCCTCGCCGCCGCCTGCGCCGAGCGCCTGAACCTGCCCCCGGTCGGCCAGGCCTACGGCATGACGGAACTGTCCCCGGGCACCCATGTCGTCCCGCTCGACGCCATGCGGGACGCCCCCGCGGGCACCGTCGGCAAGCTCATCGCCGGCACCGAGATGCGGATCGTGTCCCTCGACGACCCCGGCAAGGACCTGGAGGCCGGTGAGGCCGGCGAGATCCTCATCCGGGGACCGCAGATCATGAAGGGCTACCTGGGGCGCCCCGACGCCACCGCCGACATGATCGACGGCGACGGCTGGCTGCACACCGGCGACGTGGGGCGGGTCGACGCGGACGGCTGGCTGTTCGTCGTCGACCGCGTCAAGGAACTGATCAAGTACAAGGGCTTCCAGGTGGCCCCGGCCGAGCTCGAGGCCCTGCTGCTCACCCACCCCGGCATAGCGGACGCGGCCGTCATCGGTGTCTACGACGACGGCAACGAGGTCCCGCACGCGTACCTGGTCCGCCAGCCCACCTCGCCCGATCTCTCCGAGGGCGAGATCGCGATGTACGTCGCCGAGCGGGTCGCCCCCTACAAGCGCGTCCGCCGGGTCACGTTCATCGACGCCGTGCCGCGCGCCGCCTCCGGGAAGATCCTGCGCCGCCGACTGAGGGAGCGTGCATGACGACCGCCCTGGTCGGACGGACCCGCCTGCGGGGCGTGGAGATCCTCAGTCTCGACTCGCCCGCCACCCGCAACGCCCTGTCGAACGCCCTCGTGAGCGAGCTGACGGACGCGCTCGGGGCCTGCGACAAGGACGACGGCGTACGCGCCGTCGTCCTCACCCACACCGGAAACACCTTCAGTGCCGGAGCCGACCTGAAGGATCCCCCGCGGCCGCACGCGGTGCCCGCGCTGCTGCGGCGGATCCTCGAACTGCGCAAGCCCGTGGTGGCCCGGGTCGCCGGGCATGTGCGGGCGGGCGGGCTGGGCCTGCTCGGCGCCTGCGACCTCGCGTTCGCCTCCGGGACGGCGACCTTCGCGTTCACGGAGGTGCGCCTCGGGGTCGCGCCGGCCGTCATCTCCCTGCCGCTGCTGCCGCGCGTCGACCCGCGGGCCCTCGCCCGCTACTGCCTCACCGGCGAGACCTTCGGCGCGGCCGAGGCGGCCCGGATCGGCCTCGTCACCCACTCGGCCGGCGACGGCGACCTGGACGAGGCCCTCGCGCCCGCCCTCGACGGACTGCGCAGGGCCGCGCCCACGGCCCTGGCCAGGACGAAGGAGCTGCTCACGGCTAAGGTGCTGGAGGCCCTCGTCGAGGACGCGGGCGCGATGACCGAGCTCTCGGCCTCGTTGTTCGCAGGCCCCGAAGCCCGCGAGGGACTGACGGCCTTCCTCGAACGACGGGATCCTCCATGGGTGTTGTGACCACGGACGACCGCGGGCCGGGCGACCGCACCCCGGGCGACCGGGTGCCCAAGCAGGACCGCAGCCGGGCCACCCGGCAGCGGCTCCTGGCGGCCGCCGTGGCCTGCCTGGCCGAACGCGGCTGGGCGGGCTCCACGGTCACCGTCGTCGCCGAACGCGCGGGCGTCTCCCGGGGCGCGGCCCAGCACCACTTCCCCACCCGTGAGGACCTCTTCACCGCGGCCGTCGAGTATGTCGCCGAGGAACGCTCGGACGCGTTGCGCGCGCTGTTCCCGCAGGGTGCGACGGGGGATCGGCGCGCCGCCGTCGCCGCCCTCGTGGACCTCTACACCGGCCCGCTCTTCCGCGCCGCCCTGCACCTGTGGGTGGCCGCCTCCAACGAGGAGCAGCTGCGCCCGCGGGTGACCGAGCTGGAGGCCCGCGTGGGCCGCGAGAGCCACCGCATCGCCGTCGAGCTGCTGGGCGCCGACGAGTCCGCCCCCGGCGTCCGTGAGACGGTCCAGGGCCTGCTGGACATGGCCCGCGGCCTCGGCCTCGCCAACCTCCTCACCGACGACGGGGGCCGCCGCGAGCGAGTGGTGGCGCAGTGGGCGGGCCTGCTGGACGACGCCCTCGGCTGAACCCGCCCGGGGGTCCGAGTCCCCCCGCGGACGATGCCGTCAGGGGCTGAGCCGCTCGACCCGCCAGCTCCCGTCCGGCCGCGCCACGTACCGCAGCCGGTCGTGCAGCCGGTTCAGGCGGCCCTGCCAGAACTCCACCGACTCCGGGGCCACCCGGAAACCGCCCCAGTGCGGCGGCACCGGCACCTGCTCGCCCTCCGGGTAGCGGGCCGCCAGCTCGGCGTAGGAGGCGTCGAGAACGGCCCGGTCGGCGATCACCGAGGACTGGGCGCTGGCCCAGGCGCCGAGCTGGGAGCCGTGCGGCCGGGTCCGGAAGTAGGCGGCCGTCTCGTCCCGCCCGGTGCGCCGCGCCACTCCGCGCACGATGACCTGCCGGGCCATCGGATGCCAGGGGAAGAGCAGCGAGACGTACGGGTTCTCGGCGAGGTCGTGGGCCTTGCGGGAGTCGTAATTGGTGTAGAAGACGAAGCCCTGCTCGTCGAAGTGCTTCAGCAGCACCGTGCGCGAGCCGGGCCGGCCCTCGGCGTCCGCGGTGGAGACGACCATGGCGTTCGGCTCGAAGAGATGGGCCTCGACGGCCGCGTCCTTGAACCAGCGGGCGAACTGCTCCACGGGTGTGGCGGCCAGCTCGGCCTCGGCGAGCCCCTCGGCCCGGTACTGCTTGCGCATGGCGGCGGGATCGGGGGCGGGGCCGGGGAAGACGGCGTCTGCGTCGGTCACGTGGTCATCTTGCCGTATGGCCCGGCGGGGCAGACCGGTCCACCAAAGGTGGCACTGAGTGCCGCGACCACTCCCCAAGGGTGGCACTCGGAGATATGGTGCAGAGGCACCCGCAGCCGCCGTCCCGCCCCGGCGGGGTGCCGACCGGGTGACCGACGGCCGCACGGGGCATCAGTGGAGTACCGCCCCCACCCGCCCCACACCCCCCTCCGCTCCCTCCCGTTCCAGTCCCCCGGTTCCACCCGCTCCGTCCCAGCCCCTCCGTTCCACCTCTTCCGTCCCGCACATCCCGTCGCACACATCACGAGGAGCCGCCCGATGTCCGACTTCGTACCCGGACTCGAAGGAGTCGTCGCGTTCGAGACGGAGATCGCCGAACCCGACAAGGAGGGCGGCGCCCTGCGGTACCGGGGCGTCGACATCGAGGACCTGGTCGGCCATGTCTCCTTCGGCAACGTCTGGGGGCTGCTCGTCGACGGCGCCTTCAACCCCGGCCTGCCGCCCGCCGAGCCGTTCCCGATCCCCGTCCACTCCGGTGACATCCGCGTCGACGTGCAGTCCGCGCTCGCCATGCTCGCCCCCGTCTGGGGCCTCAAGCCGCTCCTCGACATCGATGCCGAGCAGGCCCGCGCCGACCTCGCCCGCGCCGCCGTCATGGCCCTCTCCTACGTCGCCCAGTCCGCCCGCGGCCAGGGCCGGCCGATGGTCCCGCAGCGGGAGATCGACAAGGCACAGTCCGTCGTCGAGCGGTTCATGATCCGCTGGCGCGGCGAGCCGGACCCCAAGCACGTGGCCGCGGTGGACGCCTACTGGACGTCGGCCGCCGAACACGGCATGAACGCGTCCACGTTCACCGCGCGCGTGATCGCCTCCACGGGCGCCGACGTCGCCGCCGCCCTGTCCGGCGCCGTGGGAGCCATGTCGGGTCCGCTGCACGGCGGCGCCCCCTCCCGCGTGCTCGGCATGATCGAGGAGATCGAGCGGACCGGGGACGCGGAGGCGTACGTCAAACAGGCCCTCGACAAGGGCGAGCGGCTCATGGGTTTCGGCCACCGCGTCTACCGCGCCGAGGACCCCCGCGCGCGGGTGCTGCGCCGTACCGCCCGTGAGCTGGGCGCGCCCCGCTTCGAGATCGCCGAAGCCCTGGAGAAGGCGGCCCTCGCGGAACTCCACGCCCGCCGCCCCGACCGGGTCCTGGCGACGAACGTCGAGTTCTGGGCGGCCATCATCCTGGACTTCGCCGAGGTCCCGGCGCACATGTTCACCTCGATGTTCACCTGCGCCCGCACGGCGGGTTGGTCGGCGCACATCCTGGAGCAGAAGCGCACCGGCCGTCTGGTCCGCCCCTCGGCCCGCTACATCGGCCCCGGCTCCCGCAACCCCCGCGAGATCGAGGGCTACGGGGCCATCAGCGGCTAGGCCGCGGCGTCACCCGCGGCACCCACCCGGCGTCACGCGGGGCTGAGCAGCTCCGCGTGATGCCGTTCGGCCACCAGCGGGTGGGCCCGCAGCTTGCCCTTGAGTTCGTTGAAGCCGTACTCGGCGAAGAGCGGGTTGGCCGGGTCGTCGGTCACGCCGGGCGCGGTGGAGGCGTGCGGGAAGGGCAGCGGCTCGACGCGGGCGTCCAGACGAGGGTTGTAGAAGAAGGGCACGGAGAACCGCTCGACCGCGCTCGGCGGCGACACGACCCGGTGGTTGGTGGCCACCAGATACCCGTCGGTCGCCACCTCCAGCAGCTCGCCCAGGTTGACCACGAAGGCGCCGGGCAGCGGCGGGACGTCGTGGAACAGCCCGTCCGCGCGCTGCACCTGGAGCCCGCCGACCTCATCCTGGAGCAGGAGCGTGAGGAACCCGTAGTCCTTGTGCGCCCCCACGCCCTGACCCGCGCCGTCGCCCGCGCTGCCCGGGTACCGCACGAGCTTCAGATGCGGATGCGCCCGCTCCCCGAAAGCCCGGTCGTAGAAATCGACGGGAGCCCCGATCGAGGCGAGCAGCTCGTGCAGCAGCTTCTCGGCGACGGTGCTCAGCCGCTCGATCCACGCGAGCGCGGCGGTGCGCAGCGCGGGCAGCCCGGCGGGCCACTGGTTGGGCCCCTCCAGCCACCAGTAGGCGGGCTCGTCGGGGCCCGGTGCCCGGGCGGGCCGCTCGGCGCCTATGTCGAGCTGGTCCCGCCAGTCCTGCCGCCCGCCGGTCCGCTCGTCGCCGGTCCGGGTGTAGCCGCGGAAGTGCGGCGAGTTCACGTTGTCGATGGCGAGCCGCTCGGCCTCGGGCAGCGCGAAGAAGGCCCGCATGGCGGACAGCAGCTCACCGGTCTCCCGCTCCCCGACCCCGTGCCCGACCAGCTGGAAGAATCCCACGTCGTGCGCGGCGCTGTGCAACTGCGCGTGCAGCAGGGCCCGTGCCTGGGGACCGCGGTCGGCGGCGGAGAGATCGATGATCGGCAGTTGCTGGTACGACGGGTTCGTCATGGTACGTCCGCAGGTGTACGGGGGGCCGGCCGCCGCCGTGGGTGGGGCGGCGCACGGGTGCCCGGTGGGCAGGGAGGGAGGGAGTGCGAGGAACGCGGGCGGCGGTGGACCGCGGAAGGGGCCGGAAGCTCAGAGGGAGCGTCGACAGCCCATGCTCGTGACGCGGACGTAGTCCACGTGGCGGCGTCGAACGAGCGAAAGCATGCGCCCAGGGTACTGCCTGACGAAAGATCCGTACGTGGCGCGGATCACGGCCCGCAAACCCTGCGGGCGGAGGGCGCGGGCGCAGGGCCGGAAAAAGCAGACGACCCGCGAGTCTGGTCCTCGCTCAGGAGGGCCGGCCGGACGTACCGGCGACTCGCGGGTCGGGTGACTGCGTTGAATTGGCCGGTTGCGCGCGACTCACACGCGCCGGTCCGGCACCGCACTCAGTGGGCGACGGGCCACTAGCCCGCAGCCACCTCCGACGTCCGGTGTGCATACATGCTTCGGACCACCTCCTTTCCTTCGGTACCGAACACCCTAGGAAGCCGTCCCCGCTCGCTCAAGTGTTTTTCCGGGATGTTGACCCGGCGGACCGGGAGGCGATTCCCTGGCCGCGTGAACGATCTTCGCCGCGGCTCCCGCCCCGTCGTGGCCGGGGCGCGCTACAACGATTCCTCTGCAATCTTGCGGGAACCATATGTGGGCTGCGTCACGTTCGAGTTGAATGAGGGCACGTGAGCGAACCTGCCAGGGGGTCCAGGTGAGTGCTTCCCGACGGAGTGGGACCACCGACGAGCTGGGGCCGGACGAGCCCGAGCGGTCGGGCGGCGACGGCCCCACGCCCCCGGAGGGCGCGGAGCCCTCGCCCGGTCCGGTCGGCCCGGACGGCACCGATCTGCTCGCCGCGCTGCTCGACGGCATGGACGCGGCGCTCTGCGCGTTCGACGGCGACGGCATCGTCACCCACTGGAACCGCGAGGCCGAGCGCATCCTCGGCTGGACCGCCGCCGAGGCGGTCGGCCGGCGCGGCTTCGCGGGCTGGGCCGTGCGCGAGGCCGACGCCGGGGACATCGAGGACCGGCTGATGTCCGCCATGCACGCGCCGGGCCGCCAGGTCCACGAGTTCGCGCTGCTGACCAAGGACGGCGGCCGGGTCCTCGTGCGCAGCCAGTCCGCCGCCGTGCGCGGGCCGGACGGCAAACCCGCGGGGCTGTACTTCGCGTTCAGCGAGGTGCACGCCCAGATCGACCTGGAGCGCTCCATCGCGCTCAGCGAGGCGCTCTTCGAGGACGCCTCCTGGGGGGTCGTCCTGGTCGACGCCGACCTGCGCCCCGCCGTCGTCAACGCGCACGCCGCCCGGGCGCTCGGCACGGGCCGTACGGCCGCCCTGGGCCGCCCGCTGGGCGATCTGCTCACCCAGGGCGTCGAGGAGCTGGAGAACGCGCTGACCCACGTCCTCGCGGAGGGTCCTCCGCCCGCCCCCGCCGAGCTGTGGGTCGGGGTGCGCACCCCGGAGGGCGAGAAGCGGCGCTGCTGGCGCAGCGGCTTCCTGCGACTGGCCTCGCCGCTCGCCGAGGAGCCGGTGCCCCTCGGGGTCGGCTGGATCTTCCAGGACGTCACCGAGGCCAAGCAGGGCGAGCAGGAGGCCTCGCTGCTGCGCTTCCGCGCCAACCAGCTGCACCGGGCCGCGCGCGCGGCCGCCGAGTGCGAGGACCCCGCCGAAGCGGCCACCGTGCACCTCGACTTCGCGCTCGCCGGCTTCGCCGACCACGCCCTGGTCGACCGGGTGATGGGCGGCGCGCGGGCCGACGCGGAGGGCGCCGGGCCGCCGCGGCTGATGCGGGTCGCGGCCACCCCGTCGGGCGGGCCGGGTCCCAGCGCGCTCACCGGGCACACGGGTCTGCCCGTCCGCTACGGCGAGACGCACCCCGCGCTCCAGTGCGTGGCGCGGGCCGGTTCGGTGCGCGCCGGCGCGGGCTCCGCGCCGGCCGACGAGGCGCGGGAGTGGGCGCGGGCGCGCCTGTGGCCCGAGGACACGGTGCACGCGCTGTGCGCGGTGCTGCGCAGCCGGGGCCGCACCCTGGGGGTGGTGACGTTCCTGCGCGGCGGTGGCCGTACGGCCTTCGAGCGGTCCGACGCGGCCTACGCCGAGGATGTCGCGGTCCGGATAGCCGCGGCGCTGGACCTCGCCGATCTGACCGGGACGGCCGACGCCGCGGGCCCGGGCGACGGCGCCTGACCCGGCCGGGATCAGCGGCGGTAGAAGATCCGGTCCCGGTACTCCTCCATGATCCGTCCGTTCCAGTCGTGGCCGCCGTCGACGTTGCCGGAGCGCAGCAGCGGCGGCTCGATGCCGCGCTCGGCGAGGACACCTGCGGCGGTGGCCATCACGGCCTGGAGGAGGGCCGAGGTGACGACCGTGGAGGCCGGGGCGAAGGGCGCGGGGACGGTGTCGAGGGTGAGCTCGGCGTCGCCGACCGCGATCTTCGAGTCGAGGACGACGTCGCAGTGGTCCTTCAGGAACGTCCCGGAGGCGTGCCGGGACGCCGTCTGCGCGGCGTAGGCCACCGACGTCAGGCCGATGACCCGGACGCCCAGGGCGCGGGCGGTCTGGGCCATCTCGACGGGCAGGGCGTTGCGGCCGGACAGCGAGACGATGACGAGGGCGTCGCCCGCGCGCAGGGGCGAGGTGTCCAGGACGGCGCTCGCGAGGCCGTCGACGCGCTCCAGCGCCGAGCCGAGGGTGGCGGGGGTGACGTCGACGCCGACGACGCCCGGGACCGCGAGCAGGTTCATCAGGGCGAGGCCGCCCGCGCGGTAGACGATGTCCTGGGCGGCCAGGGAGGAGTGACCGGCGCCGAAGGCGAAGAGGCGACCGCCGGCGGCCACGGTGTCGGCGAGGAGCGTGCCGGCGGCCTCGACGGTGTCGGCCTCCTCGTCGCGGGCCCGCTGGAGCAGGGCGATCGCGGCGTCGAAGAACTGGGCGGCGAGCTGGCGGTCGCTCATCCGTGGGGCCCCTTTGCCGTAGCGGGTGTGCGTGTCGCGGATCACCGTGCGGTCTGGACCAGTGCGCTGTCAATACGCCCGGTGACGGTGGTGCGGGCGGGGCGGGGGAGGGCCTCGCGGCGGGGGTGCGCGCCCCGATGTAACCGCCTCGTTTCAACGGCGCGGCACGCTTGTCAGTGGTATCCGGCAGAATTGGGTCCAGGGCAAGCGCACGCGCCGGAGAGCCGTCCAGCCTTCGGCAGAGCTAATCGAGGGGCACACATGTCCGGACTGATCGACACCACGGAGATGTATCTCCGCACCATCCTCGAGCTGGAAGAGGAAGGCGTGGTGCCCATGCGAGCCCGGATCGCCGAACGCCTCGACCAGAGCGGGCCGACGGTCAGCCAGACGGTGGCGCGCATGGAGCGCGACGGCCTGGTCTCCGTGGCCAGCGACCGGCACCTCGAGCTCACCGACGAGGGCCGCCGGCTGGCCACGCGCGTGATGCGCAAGCACCGCCTCGCCGAGTGTCTGCTCGTCGACGTGATCGGCCTGGAGTGGGAGCAGGTGCACGCCGAGGCCTGTCGCTGGGAGCACGTGATGAGCGAGGCCGTCGAGCGTCGCGTACTGGAGCTGCTGCGGCACCCGACCGAGTCGCCGTACGGCAACCCGATCCCGGGCCTGGAGGAGCTGGGCGAGAAGGACGGCGCCGACCCGTTCCTGGACGAGGGCATGGTCTCGCTGGCCGACCTCGACCCGGGCCTGGAGGGCAAGACGGTCGTCGTGCGCCGTATCGGCGAGCCGATCCAGACGGACGCGCAGCTGATGTACACGCTGCGCCGCGCGGGCGTGCAGCCCGGCTCGGTGGTGAGCGTGACGGAGTCGGCGGGCGGTGTCCTGGTGGGCAGCGGCGGCGAGGCGGCCGAGCTGGAGTCGGACGTCGCGTCCCACGTGTTCGTCGCGAAGCGCTGAGTTCCGTCCCGGCGGTCACGGGTCGTCGTACGGGCGGCCGCGGGTCGTCGTCGAAACGCTGAGCATTGTTCAACTCCTGGGGAGCGCGGGCAAGTTGGGGTGTTCCGTCGATCTCGTCGAATCGCAGATTCCCTGTGTCGAATCGCAGCGCTCCGGCGCTTCACGTGCCAGGCTGTCGCGTGGGGCATATGACCTGAGGGGGCCGGATGCCGTGCCGCGGAGCAGTGGAGAGCCCCGGTGCCGTACGGCACCGGGGCCTGTCCTCCCCTGTTCCGACCCGGAGCCCCGAGCTCTCAGGGTCGTTCCCCTCGGACCGATTTCCCCGAGCGGTCCGCCTCCCGTTGGAGATCTCCCCTGGGCGGCGGGGATCATTCCTTGAGTGTGGTCACTCGAACGAGGGGTGTTGTGCGCGGAGAGTGCATTTCTCGAAAGGCCATTCGATAGCCTGCGGGTGATTGAAGGCAGTACGAAGGCATCGGAAGCGCAGCGGTATGACGGCTAGGGGGGTGCCAGGACCTATGGCGCGACGCATCGACGTGACCGGGGCGGGCGGCGTACGTCTGGCGGCCTGGGAGTTCGGTGACCCGCCCAAGGGCGACCCGGCGACCGTGGCGACGGACCCTGAGATTCCGCCGCAGTCGGTACGGACGCCGGAGGGGGGCCGGCTCGCGGCGCCCCTCGAGAACGGCACCGGAAGCAGGCCGGGCGTCCTGTTACTGCACGGTCTGATGGGCCGGGCCTCGCACTGGGCGTCCACCGCCCGCTGGCTCTCCGAGCGGCACCGCGCGGTCGCCCTCGACCAGCGCGGCCACGGTCAGAGCGCGAAGTCGCCCGAGGCCGCCTTCACCCGTGAGGCCTACGTCGAGGACGCGGAGGCCGCCCTGGAGCAGCTCGGCCTCGCCCCCGCCGTCCTCATCGGCCACGCCATGGGCGCGCTCACCGCGTGGCAGCTCGCCGCCAAGCGCCCCGACCTGGTGCGGGGCCTGATCGTCTGCGACATGCGCGCCTCCGCGCTGGGAGCGGCCTCGCAGCGCGAGTGGGGCGACTGGTTCAAGTCCTGGCCCGCCCCCTTCGCCACGCTCGCCGACGTCCGCAAGTGGTTCGGCGAGGACGACCCGTGGGTGGAGCGCCCCAACCCGTCCCGGGGCGAGTTCTACGCCGAGGTGATGCAGGAGTCGCCGGACGGCTGGCGTCCCGTCTTCGAGCCCGAGCAGATGCTCAAGTCCCGCGAGACCTGGGTCTACGACGCGCACTGGGAGGAGCTCACCCAGGTGCAGTGCCCGGCGCTCGTGGTGCGCGGCCTGGACGGCGAGCTCGGTCGCGCCGAGGCGCAGGAGATGGTGCGGGTCCTGCCCCGCGGCGCGTACGCGGAGGTCGCCGACGCCGGGCACCTCGTGCACTACGACCAGCCGGAGGGCTGGCGCACAGCGATCGAACCGTTCCTCGACGCCGTACTCACCCCTGAAGCCCCGTGAGGCACGCGAGGCCCGTGATGCCCGCGCGGCTCGTGAGGCTGTGGACACGTGACGCCGTGAGGCTCGTGCGGCCCGTGAGGCAGACAGGCGAGGCTCGTGCGGCTCGGGTGGCGCGTGTGGGGCATCTGATCCCCGCGCGGCCCGCGGAGGCCGCCTGTGCCTGCCGGCACGCCTGAGTGCCCGCTGGCCGCGCCTGGCCTGCCGACACCGCCTGAGGCCCGCTGAGGCCCGCAGAGGACCGCTCCGGCGGGCTGAGGCCCGTTGAGGGAGGGCCGGGGGTCAGCCCTTGCTGACCGCGGTCAGGATCTCCGGGAGGCGCGTCGCCGTCCGGGGCGCGGCCAGGCGCAGTCCCAGCAGCGTGATCGCCGCTCCGTACACCGCGCCCCCCGGCAGCAGCAGCCAGGTCCAGGAGTCCCCGCCCTCGGTGACGTGCAGCCAGATCGTCACCGCGATGACGGGCGCGCACAGCAGGGCCGCCGAGACCATCCCGCCGAAGATCGCGATCCAGGCGAGACCGGCCTGACCCGGGGCGACGTTCTTGTAGCCCTCCTGCGGGATCGAGTAGGGGAAGCGGGCCGAGGTCCAGGCGCCCGTCGCCAGCATCGCGCCCAGCAGGGCCAGGGACAGCCCCAGCGCCTCGGGCAGCTTCGACCAGTCGCCGAGCATCGCCGTCGTCAGCACCGTCACCAGCGTCGCGTACGGCAGGGTGATCAGCAGCAGCGCCAGCGCCCGCGCGCGCAGTTCGACATAGGCGTCCCGGCGCGAGGAGATCGTCATCGCGACCATCCAGAACGCGGACGTGTCCTGCCCGAACTGGTTGTACATCTGGATGCCGAGCATCCCGGCGGCGAAGCACGCGAAGTAGATCGAGCCGGTGCCCTGGAGGGCGTTGAGGACGGGCACGATCAGCCCGATGGCCAGCGAGGTCACCCAGGCCGCCTTCGTCTTCGGATCGCGCCAGATGTAGCGCAGTCCGCGCTCCATCACGGTGCCGGTGCGGCCGCCAGGCAGCAGCCGCCCGAGCCCCGAGCTCCGCCGTTCCCGCGCGGCCGGCTCGGCCGCCTGGAGGGTGGAGCCGTCGGGCGAGATCATCAACCGGGTCAGACTCCGCGTCCACGCCCGCACCAGCAGCGCCACGGCGCCCGCGCTGACGGCGAGCTGCGCGGCGGCGACCCCGTAGGCGCCCTCGCTCACCGAGTCCACCGCGCCGATCGCCGAAGCGGGCGGCAGCCAGCGCAGCACGTCCGCCGCCGGGTCGAGCTGCCCGAGACCGGACGTCCCGAGCCGCTGCGCCCCGAAGTTGACGACCTGCGCCCCGATCGCGATGACCAGCCCGCTCAGTACCGCGAGATCGCGTCCCTTGCGGCTGGTCAGCAGCCGGATGTTGGCGGCGGCCACGGCCCGGGCGAGCGCCACGCACACCAGCAGCCCGAGGGCGACGGCGAGCACGCCCACCGCCCACGCGGCGGCCCCGTGCGCCACCGACACCACCGATCCCACCAGCATCAGCAGCGTGAACAGCGGCCCGATGCCCACCAGCGAGGCCGCCAGCAGCGCCCGCACCAGCGGCCGGGGCCGCAGCGGCAGCATCACCAGCCGGGTCGGGTCCAGGGTCTCGTCACCGCTGGGGAAGAACAGCGGCATCACCGCCCAGCCCAGCCCCAGCACCGCGGCGAGGAGCACCACCAGCGACACCGCGTGGTCGTGCCCGCGCAGCGCGATCAGCCCGAGCAGCTGGAGCGCGGCGAACAGCAGGGTGACGACGGCGGAGGCGACGTACGCGGCCCGTCGCCCGCCGGACTGCCGCAGTCCGTTCCGCAGCAGCGACAGCTTCAGCCGTACGACGGTGGGGACGAGGCCCGGCGGGGAGGCCGACCCGCTCACCGGGCCGCCCCGCCGCCCAGCCAGTCGAGGTGGGAGCCGGTGTCCCGGCCCTGTGCCCCGACGAGTTCGAGAAACGCGCGCTGCAAGGAGGGGGCGGACCCCCGCACCTCCTCCAGCGTTCCGTGCGCCCGGATCCGCCCCGCCGCCAGCACCGCCACCCAGTCGCACAGCGACTCGACGAGCTCCATGACGTGGGAGGAGAAGACGACCGTCGCCCCGGACGCCGTGTACCGCTCCAGCACCCCCCGGATGATCTGCGCGGACACCGGGTCGACGCCCTCGAACGGCTCGTCGAGGAAGAGCACTTCGGGGTTGTGCAGCAGCGCGGAGGCGAGCCCGATCTTCTTCCGCATGCCGGTCGAGTAGTCGACGACGAGCTTGTGCTGGGCGCCGGCCAGGTCGAGGACGTCGAGCAGCTGCGTGGCCCGTTTGTCGACCTCGGGACCCGGCAGCCCCCGCAACCGCCCGCTGTAACCGAGCAGTTCACGCCCCGACAGCCGCTCGAACAGCCGTAGCCCCTCCGGCAGCACGCCGATCCGCGCCTTCACCTCGACGGGATCGCGCCACACGTCGTGCCCCACGACCTCGACGGACCCCTGATCGGGCCGCAACAGCCCGGTCACCATCGACAGCGTCGTGGTCTTCCCGGCGCCGTTCGGTCCCACGAGCCCGATGAACTTCCCGGACGGCAGATCGAGATCGATCCCGGCGACGGCGACCTGCTGCCCGAACCGCTTCCAGAGGTTACGCACGCGTACGGACGTCATGCCTGAACCCTACGGCGGAGAAGGCTTCCCGGGGGGTCAGCGATCGCGCCCGCACGCGTAGGCGAGCGGCGAGATCAACTCCTCGGCGTCCGGCAGCCAACGGTTCGCGGCGGTGGGCCGGCACGCCCACTGCACGGCACCCCGGGACCCGAACCGGGTGGGCGGCGCGGCGACGTACATGCCCTCGCCGAGCGTCACGAGGTCCAGCGCGCCCAGCGACCAGCCCAGCTTGCGCACCAGGTCCGGCACCTTCGCCGATGCCCCCGGCAGCACGAAGAACTGCATCCGCCGGTCCGGCGTCAACGTGACGGGACCGAGCGTCAACTCCATCCGCTCCATCCGCGCGAGTGCGAGGAACCCGGCTGTCTCCGGCACGGAGATCGCGTCGAACGTACGCCCGGTCGGCAGCAGGATCGAGGCGGTCGGCTGTTTCTGCCACATCCGGCGCGCGACGGTCGCGCTGCCGGTGGCCTGGGTCGCCCAGTCGGGGCGCGCGGGGTGCGCGCCCGGCGCCGCGCACGCGCCGTCGCCGCAGGAGCAGCGCTGCACTCCGTCGACGGGTTCCAGCCAGGTGCCGGGGAAGACGTCCCAATGACGTTCCTCGGCGTATCGAACAGCGGTCTCGAGCAGCGATTCCCCGCGCTGCTTCGGGATTTGGGTGGCTTCGGCGCCCGCGATGGTCTCTTCCACGATGAACACAACTCTAGCCGTCACCAGGGGTTACGCCCGCCCCAGTGCGCGGGGGAGGAGCATCGATTCCGCGTCCGGGGCGCATGGGTGCACGTGCGGGGGCGCGCGGGAGGAACGGGCGCGGGAGCGGGTAACCAGGAAGAGGGGGCGGGCTTCCGCCATTAACCGGCAATTCTCTGTATTCCTCGGCAAGTCTTGGCAATCCTCACATGCCTCGCATTTTCGCTGTGGCTGTGGGGCATTGATCTTCTCGGCCGGAACTTTTCGGTGGAAGACACGTCAACTCGGTGTGTGGACGGGCACCCGCCGTCCCGGTCACCGCAGCCACAGGGGGTAGTGCCCATGGCCGCAAGGCCGCTAGTCGCGCGGCAGCCGAACGAACGGCTGCAAGCGCTCATCCAGGAGGCGGGGTGCTCGAACGCCGGGCTCGCCCGCCGCGTCAACATGTGTGGCGCCGAGCACGGCCTCGACCTGCGCTACGACAAGACGTCCGTGGCCCGTTGGCTGCGGGGGCAGCAGCCGCGTGGCCGCGCCCCGGCGATCATCGCGGAGGCGCTGGGCCGCAAGCTCGGCCGTACGGTCACGATCGACGAGATCGGCATGGCCAACGGCAAGAACCTCGCCTCGGGCGTGGGTCTCCAGTTCTCGCCGACGGTACTGGGGGCCATCGAGCAGGTCTGCGAGCTGTGGCGCAGCGACGTGGGGCGGCGCGACTTCCTCTCCGGTTCGTCCGTGGCCGCCTCGGCGTTGGTCGAGCCGAGCCGCGACTGGCTGATCTCCTCCCCCGACGCGCAGGTCGCGCGGTCCGCCGGGCCCCGGGTGGGCCTCTCCGACGTCGCGGCCGTCAGGGCGATGACCCAGGCGCTGGTCGAGCTGGACCACCAGTACGGCAGCGGACATGTGCGCCCGGTCGTCGTGCACTACCTCAACAGCGTCGTCTCGGGACTGCTGGCCGGTTCCTACCGCGAGTCGGTGGGCCGGGAACTCTTCGCGGCCGTCGCCCGGTTGACGGAACTCGCCGGTTACATGGCCGTCGACACCGGCCAACCCGGCCTCGCCCAGAGGTACTACATCCAGGCCCTGCGGCTCGCCCAGGCGGCGGGCGACCGGGGGTACGGCGGATACGTCCTCGCCGCCTCCATGAGCCATCTCGCCGCGCAGCTCGGGAACCCGCGGGAGATCGCGCAGTTGGCGCGCGCGGCCCAGGAAGGTGCGCGGGGGCGGGTGACGCCGCGCGCGGAGGCGATGTTCCTCGCGGCCGAGGCGCGCGGCCACGCGCTGCTCGGGGACGCGCGCGGGGCGCAGACGGCGTCCGGGCGGGCGGTGGCGGCGCTGGAGGCGGCCGATCCGTCCGCCGGGGACGACCCCACGTGGATCGCGCACTTCGACGAGGCCTATCTGGCCGACGAGTTGGCGCACTGCCACCGTGACCTGGGCCAGGCCGAGGCGGCGGCGCGCTGCGCCGAGCAGTCCCTGGCCGGGCACCCGGAGAGCCGTGCGCGCCGGCGCGCGATCGGCTACGTCCTGCTGGCGACCGCGCAGGTGCAGCAGCGCGAGATCGAACAGGCCTGCCACACGGGGCTGAAGGCGGTCGAGCTGCTCGAGACGCTCCGCTCCAACCGGGGCGCGGAGTACCTGGAGGACCTCCAGCAGCGGCTGGAACCGTTCCGGGAGGAGTCGGTGGTAAGGGAGTTCGGGGCGCGGCTGGAGCTGAAGGCCGCGGCGTGAACGGACGGGGCGCCGCCGCGTGAACCGGCGGGAAACAGCGCGGCCGTACGCAAGGAGGGCCGGATACAGCGCGCGGCGCTCCGGAACTGTCACCGATGTCACGGTCGGACCCGGTAGGAGGGAGATCACGTTCTGAGCTGCGTGGCACGGGGTTCCGGGGACCCGGTAGCGTGAGCCGACGATTCCGAAGGTCCCCCATTCGTAGGAGTCCCGGTGACGCAGAGTGGACAGGGCGAGGAGCCCTCGGCGCAACCCGCGCGCGAAGGCATCGTGCTGCCCTCCGACGGCGGGGAACCCCTGCTGCCGGGAATGACGACGAACACCCCGAGGGCGGTGCCCCCTCAGGGTCCGCCGCCCGGAACGCCGTCGGGTGAGCAGCCGGGCCGGTACGGCGCCCAGCAGTACGGGCAGCAGCAGTACGGACAGCAGGACGAGTACGGGCGGCAGTACGGGCAGCCCGACTACGGGCAGCACGGGCAGCAGGCGCCCCAGGGGCAGCCCGACTACGGGCAGCAGGCGCCGGCCGGCGGACAGACCTGGGGCGATCCCTGGGGTCCCGCCGCGCAGCAGAGCGCCCCTCAGCAGAGCGCACCCCAGCGGTCCGCCCCGGGCTGGCCGCTCCCGGCCGACCTGACGGACGGGCCCGGCCGTACGGACCAGGCACACCAGCAGCACCAGCAGCACCAGCCGTCGTACCCGCAACAGCCGCAGGGCCAGTGGAACGGCGGGCAGCAGGCCGGGTGGAACGGCGGCACCCCGGCGGGCGCCGGCCCGCTCCCGCCGGAGAGCGCACCGGCGCCGGGAGCGCCCCTGCCGCCGGCCGCCCCCGCGCCGATCGACGAGGGCGCCACCCAGTACATACCGCCGGTCCCGGCCGACCCGGCCGCCGACGGCCATGGCCCGTACCCGCCGCGGTTCGCCGCGCCCGGCGCCGCCGACGAGGGCGCCACCCAGTACCTGCCGCCCGTCCCCGCCGCCCCCCTCGACGAGGGCGCGACGCAGTACATACCGCCGGTCGCACCGGGCGCGCTGCCGCCCGAGGTGCCGGCCGAGTCGACCCACTTCCTCGGCCGGACCCCGCAGCACGGACCGGGGCCGATGCCGTCCGCCGGGACGCAGCCGGGGGCGTACTCCGACTCCGAGCCCACCCAGTACATACCGCCCGTCACCGCGCAGTCCGACGGGGACCGGCAGCCGCCCGCCGAGTTCGAGAACCTGTTCCGCAGCGGGCCGGGCAGCGACAGCCCGGCCGGGTCCACCCAGCAGCTCCCGCGCTTCTCCGAGCCGGACGCCCCCGGCCGCGGCCACGGCGGCGCCCCGGGCTACGGCGCCGGGCCCGCCGCCCGTTCCCCGCAGTCCGGCTACACCCCGCCCGGTGACCCGGCGGCGGGCGGGCGGCGCGGGGTGCGGGACGACGGCGGTGGCCGGGGCGGCCGTACCGGCTCGCGGCTGCCGCTGTTCGCGGCGATCGGCGTGGCCCTCGCGGTCGTCGGCGTCGGCGCGGGCGCGATGCTCGCGGGCGGGGGCGGCGGCGAGGGCGACGACAACCAGACCGTCGCCGCCTCGGCCCCCGCGACCGAGGGGTCCGCTTCGGCGTCCACCGGCGCGGCCGAGCAGCAGGCCACCGAACTCGACAAGCTGCTCGCGGACAGCGGCAGCAGCCGGGCCAGTGTGATCAGCGCGGTGGCCGACGTGAAGGCGTGCGGCAACCTCGCCCAGGCCGCCACGGACCTGCGGGACGCGGCGAAGCAGCGCAACGAACTGGTCACCAGGCTGTCCGCGCTCGAGGTCGACCAGCTGCCGGACCACACGGCGCTGACCACCGCCCTCACCAAGGCGTGGCAGGCGTCCGCGTCCGCCGACGACCACTACGCGGCCTGGGCCGACCAGGTCGCCGCCGACAAGAAGAAGAGCTGCAAGAAGGGCTCGGCCCGCACCACCTCCGAGACCCAGGCCGGCAACCGCGCGAGCGGTACCGCCAGCTCCCAGAAGACGCAGGCCGCGAAGTTGTGGAACAAGATCGCGCGGACCTACGGCCTGACCGAGCGCCAGCCCGTCCAGTTGTAGACGCGGACCGGCCGGGCCGTCGCGGTGGCGGCCCGGCCGGGAGGGTCGGGACGGTCGGGCGGGTCGCCCCCCCGGGCGGGTCAGTCGACGTCGGCTTGCTCCAGGGTCTTCGTCACGTCCACGAAGCCCTTCTTGGCGGCCACCAGCCGGCCCTTCCGCACGGCCTGGAGGGTGACCTCGGCGTTGACCAGGCGGGGGAAGCCGATGGAGGCGAGCTGGTCGGTGAACTCCCAGCGGAGCGTCGGCGTGAGGCCGCCCGTCGTGACCTTCAGCCCGTCGTCCAGGGCGCCCCGTACGGAGTCGGCGCTCACCTCGCCGCCGTCCAGCGACTCCACGGCCTGGCGGAACACGGTGTAGGCGATCCAGGTGGTCTGCACGCCGGTGTCGGTGGCGTCGATCCGGGTGTCGGAGAACGCCTCCTCGCTGATCACCTTCTTCATCGGCGCCCAGGCGGGGTCGCTCGTCACCGGGTACCAGCCGGTGACGTAGGCGCCCTCGAAGGGGCCCGAGGCGGCTCCGGCGGCGTTGATCACCGTCTGGTCGACGCTGCCGAGGACGGTGCCGGTGCGGACGTCGGGGTAGTCGTCGCGGGTGCGCCGGAAGGAGTCCATGAAGGTGGCGGTGCGGTCGCCGAGCGCGGTCACCACGCAGCCCTTCCGGTCCCCGGCCTTGCCGTCGGTCGCGTCGTCCACGGCGGCCTCGGCCTGCGCCGCGTACTCGGTCGCGTCCTCCGGCGCCCGCTGGTCCTCGGCCTCGCTGTGCCCGCCCGCGGTCAGTCCGGCGTTGAGCATCGGAGGCAGCGCGTCACCCGCGACGGTGTCGGGGCGGACGAGCGAGACGGGGCCGCAGGTCGCGCCGAGCTCCTTGCCGAGACCGGCCAGCAGCGAGGGCTGGCCGCCGTTGACGGGGTAGGACAGCGGGCTGGTGAACTCGGCGTTCGTGACGCCGTAGCCGCCTATGTAAGGGATGCCGGCGCCTTCCAGGTGCGGCAGGAAGGCGTCGGAGTGCTGACTGTAGGAGCCGACCACGGCGACCGCGTTCTCCTTGACGGCCCGCCGGGCGCACGCCGCGGCCGACACCGTGTCGTTGTGGTCGTTGCAGGTCAGGACCTTGAGCTTGCGGCCGTTCAGGCCGCCGTTCGCGTTGATCCAGCGGGCGTAGGCGAGGGCGAACGCCGGCATGCCCGGCTTGTTCGTGGCGGACGTCCCCTCGGGCGCCCAGGTCATGACGACGATCGGGTCGTCCCCGGAGCCCCCCGAGACACCGGGGACGACCCCACAGCCGACGGCGAGTGACGCACAGGCGGCCAGGGCACCCGCCGAGAGGGCGGTCGCTCTGACGGACCTGGTGAAGCGGAAGGACCTGGGGAGGAAGGTGCCTCGCCTTGATGTGCGTCGCTTGCCGGTCATGGACACGCACGATTCCGTTACATCGCTAACCTGGGAGTGACCCATGGTCAACGGGCGGTGACGGCAAGGTGAATTACGGGGGCACCCGAGGTGCGGGGGACGGGGAAACGTACGATCTATGACCGTGCAAGGTTCGGAGAACTCTTCCCGTCGCGGCCGTCGCTCCTCCACCATGGGCGGCATGCCACTCAACGACATGCCGTGGTGGCGCTGGCGCAGCAATGTGCGCTCCGCGCTGCACATGCTCTCCGACCCGGTCTTCCAGCAGAACGTCTGGCTGGCCGGCGTCGAGGGGTACGGGGACGTCACCGACGCCGTGTACCGCCTCGTCGAGGACACCTGGCTCGACAACTGGTCCGCCGAGAAGTACGTCGGCACGATCTTCCGCGACTCCCAGGAGGCGGCCCTCGTGGACACCGCCGTGCTGCGGGTGCTGCGGATCATGCACCAGGTCGGACCGGACGCCCAGGTCTCCGCGTACGTCGACCACGAGGCCTGGCCGGAGGCGGTGCGGGCGGCGCGGGACGCGCACGTACGGATGGCGGCGAGCGACGGTGACGACGCCGACGCGCCGCCGCGCACCCTCGAGGTGCTGCGCATCATGACGCGGGCCGCGTAGGCCGTGTAGGCCGTGTAGGCGGCGCAGGCGGCGCAGGCGGCGCAGGCGGCGCAGGCGGCGCAGGCGGCGCAGGCCGTCGGCGGGGTCGGGGGAGCGGGGCGGACGCCGTGTTCCGTCCTGCGGGACGATTGCCCACGGCGGTGGCCGGTGTGCGACCCTGTCGGGCATGAACGCGCAGCCCACCCGAGCCGCGGCGACCGCCGCCGACCAATACGTCCTCACCCTTTCCTGCCCCGACAAGCAGGGCATCGTGCACGCCGTGTCGAGCTACCTCTTCATGACCGGCTGCAACATCGAGGACAGTCAGCAGTTCGGCGACCACGACACGGGTCTGTTCTTCCTGCGCGTCCACTTCTCGGCCGAGCCGCCGGTGACCGTGGACAAGCTCCGGGCGAGCTTCGCGGCGATCGGCGACTCCTTCCACATGGACTGGCAGATCAACCGGGCCGACGAGAAGATGCGCGTCGTCCTCATGGTCAGCAAGTTCGGGCACTGCCTGAACGACCTGCTGTTCCGCGCCAGCATCGGCGCGCTGCCGGTGGAGATCGCGGCCGTGGTGTCCAACCACACCGACTTCGCCGAGCTGGTGGGCTCGTACAACATCCCCTTCCGCCATATCCCGGTGACGAAGGAGAACAAGGCGCAGGCCGAGGCGGAGCTGCTCGAGCTGGTGCGGGAGCAGAACGTCGAGCTGGTCGTCCTCGCCCGTTACATGCAGGTCCTCTCCGACGACCTGTGCAAGCAGCTCAGTGGCCGGATCATCAACATCCACCACTCCTTCCTGCCGAGCTTCAAGGGCGCCAAGCCGTACCACCAGGCGCACGCGCGGGGCGTGAAGCTGATCGGGGCGACGGCGCACTACGTGACGGCCGACCTCGACGAGGGGCCGATCATCGAGCAGGAGGTCGAGCGCGTCGGGCACGGCGTCACGCCCGACCAGCTCGTCGCCGTCGGCCGGGACGTGGAGTGCCAGGCGCTGGCGCGGGCCGTGAAGTGGCACGCGGAGCGGCGGATCCTGCTCAACGGCCGCCGCACGGTCGTCTTCGCGTAGCGGTCGCCCCGCTTCCGCCGCCGCATCCGGCTGAGCGCGCTACATCCGGCTGAGAGACGCCGCCGCGAACAGGACGTCCCGGATCGCCTCGCGGTCGCCCAGCTGGCCCGCCGCCGCCTCCTCCGGGGAGACATGGCCGGCCGCCAGACGGCAGAACTCCACGTCGTCCAGGGCGACATGGGCCACCTCGTGGTCGGCGGAGCCCACCGCGCCCGGTGAGTCCAGCGGGATCAGCCACTGGCCGCCGCCCGAACCCTCGATCTCCAGACGCAGACTGCGGCCGGGGCGGCCCGCGGTCACCAGGTGGCGGGTCGGCGCGGGAGCGGCGAGCCCCGCGCGACGACGGGCCGCGAGGGTCTCGGGCAGCATCCGCGCGGCCAGGTCGATCATGCCGTGCAGATGGCGTGGGGCGGGCGGCGCGTAGGGGTAGTCGACCGCTTCCGCGATGTCCTCGGCGTGCACCCAGCACTCGAAGGCCCGGTCCAGCATCGCGTCACGCAGCGGCAGTTCGAACCCGCCGTACGACACCGGCATGGTGCCGTGACCGCCGCCGGTGCCGGTGCCGGTGCCGATGAAGGACACCGTCCGGACGAGGGCGTGGGTCTGTTCGCGCCAGGGCCCGCGCACGGAGCGGGTGGGCGGGAAGTGCGAACCCGCCCAGAACGACTCGGTGCGCCGGGCCGGCGTGTCCATCGGCCCGCCGGCCCGGTCCGCGTCCTTCGCGCCCTTCGTGCCCTTCGTCTTCTCCAGGTCCCCCGGGTCGTCCGTCCCGGTGGCCGCGCCCGGCTCGCCGGGGGCGAACGGGGCCAGCGGGTCGTCGAGGCCCAGGGCCACGGCCACCAGGCCGTCCACGGCGAGCAGGTGGGCGATGACTCCGGCGACGGTGGTCCGGCGGCTCGTGGCCTCCTCGCCGCGGAACCAGCGCAGCCGCACCGGCGCGTGCCACTCGGCGTCCCCGAAGTCCTGGAGCAGGGCGTCGAGCCGCGCGGTCTCGGCGTCGTACGACGCGGCCCAGAGGGGTACGGGGATGCGGGGCGGACGCCGGTCCAGGCAGCCGTCGAGGACGCGGGTGCGCAGGCCGGGGTCGAGGTCGAGGCTCTCCGGGCGCTGGAGCAGACCGACCGCCTCGCGCAGCCGTCGCGCCTCGTCGGCGCAGGCTCCGCAGTCGCCGAGGTGCTCCTCGACGGCCGCCGTCTCGTCGGCCGAGCAGGCCGCCAGCGCCCAGGCGCCCAGCAGGGACTTGAGCACCGGGTGCTCGAGTGCGAGCGGCTCCGGACCGGCCGGCTCCACCGACGGCAGCGGCAGCCCGCCGTCCTCCACGGAGGCACGGGGCAACGGGATGCGCGGCGCGCCCCCGGATCCCACAACCGACGACGCGCCGTTCCCGTCCCCGGTCCGGCCGTCCCCGGTCCGGCCGTCCCCGGTCCGGCTGACACCGGCCCCGCCGTCACCGGTCCCACCGTCCCCGGCCCGGCGGTCACCGGGACCATCGTCCCCGGTCCGGCTGTCGCCGGTTGCGCCGTCCCCGGGCAGGGGGTCATCGGTACGGCTGTCGTCGGCTGCGCCGTCATCGGTCCGGCGGTCACCGGGCCCGCCGTCATCGGCACCGGTGGCTCCGGACTCGCCGTCGCCAGGGACGCTCGGCATGTCGCCGCCGCCGCCGTCGTCGGCGCCGTCGAGGCCGGACGTCGTCGCCCTGCCCGTCTCCGGATCCGTCCCCGGATCCGTCCCCGTCCTCGGAGTCCTCGGATCTCGCTCCGGGTCCCGTTCCCGGTCCCCGTGGTGGTCCTTGTCCTGGTCCCTGTTCATGGCCTCTTCGTCTCCGCCGTCCTCCGGCGGTCGGAACACGTTCTCGCCGCTCATGCCGCGCCCCCGTATCCGGGCGGCGCCCCGGGGGCCGCGGAGTCGTGGGCGGTGGAGAGCAGTTGGAGGCCGAGGCGGAGCCTGCGGCGGGCCTCGTCCTCCGTGACGCCGAGGTCGGCCGCGGTCTGGCGGTAGTCGCGCCGCTGGAAGTAGGCCAGCTCCAGGGCGGCGCGCAGCGGGGCGGGCATGGCCTGGACGATGTAGTCGGCGCGGGCGGCGACGGAGGCGTGCCGCACCCTGCGTTCCAGTTCCTCGGTCGCCTCGGCGGAGCCGGGTCCCGCCTCGGCCAGCGCGGCGGTCTCGGTGGCGCGCAGGCGCTGCACGGCGAGGCGGTGGGTCAACGCGGCCACCCACGTGCGCAGCGGGCCCTGCTTGGGGTCGTAGGCGTCGGGGTGTTCCCAGACGTGCGCGAAGACCTCGCGGGTGATGCCGTCGGCCGCGCGTTCGTCCCCGAGCACGCGGTGGGCGAGACCGTGCACGAGCGAAGCGAACCGGTCATAGAGCTCGCCGAGGGCGGCCGCCTCACCGCGCGCCAGCCGTTGTTGCATCTTGCGGTCCCAGCGGGGCGGTGCGTCCCTCTTCGCCATGCGGCCCCCTCACCCGTGCGCGTGCCTCTGCCTGTGCGTGTGTCCAGCGTGCGTCCGCCGTCACCTCGAATGTAGTCGGCACGTCCGACAACGCACGCCCCTTTGTTTCAATGTGCGCCCCCTGTCCGTGAGCGGGTGGTATGGGCGACGTCTGCCCGACAGAGAAGGATCGAACCGGACGGGATACGACTGGAACAAGCCTCTTCCCCTCCGTTTCTGTTTTTCCTTCGGCGTTTCGGGGCACGGCCGCTGGGCAGCCGCGCTGCAAGGAAGCGAAGGGACGGCTTCCGTTTTCCGCGAGCTACAGCGAGCGAAGGGCGTGGTGGTGGCCTTCAAAGTGACCGGCGGGGAGCAGGACGGATGGGCCGTGCTCCATGTGTCGGGCGAACTGGATCTGGTGACGTCGCCGGTGCTGCGCCAGAGGGTGCACGACGAGGTGGCCGAGGGGCGCCACAGTCTCGTCCTGGACCTCTCCGAGGTGTACTTCTGCGACTCCAGCGGCGTCGGCGTCCTCATCGCCTCGCGCCGCCTCATCCGTTCCTGCCGGGGACGCCTGCGCCTGATACTGCCCGCGCGGGGCGCGGCGGAGGGCTCCCACGTCAACCGGGTGCTGGGCGCGCTGGGCGTCCGTCGTCTCTTCGACGTGTACGGGGACCTCGCGGCCGCCGTCGACGACGGGACGGAACCGCTCTCGGCGTAGCTCCACGGGTCCGCCGGGGCCCGATCCGCCACACCCTTGTCCCGGAATTCCCCCGGTCTCGGCACAGGCGTCGCTTTCCCGATGCCCGGGAGTCGACGGCGTCGTACGCTCCCTGCCGGAACCACTCCCAGCAGCATCTCCACGCGACGACGTAAGGCGGCCCGAGAAGACATGGTCAGCAGTGAGTACGAACGCAGGATCGCCGCCCGGTTCACCACCTTCGACCAGGACGGCAACGGCTACATCGACCGGGCGGACTTCGGCGCGGCGGCCAAGGCGCTGCTCGCCGAGTTCGGTACCGCGGCCCGGTCCGACAAGGGGCAGGCGCTGTACGCGGGCGCGGAGGCCTTCTGGCAGGGCATGGCCGGTATCGCCGACCGGGACGGCGACCAGCGCATCACCCGGGACGAGTTCGTGAACGGCGCGGTCAAGCGCCTGCGCGACAACCCGGAGCGGTTCGCCGAGATCGCCCGTCCCTTCCTGCACGCGGCGCTGGACATCGCCGACGCCGACGGTGACGGCCGGGCCACGGTCGCGGACACCGAACGGGTGCTCCGGGCGCTCGGAGCGCCCGAAGAGGTCGCCCGGGGTGCCGCCGCCGCCCTCGACGCCGACGCGGACGGCAAGGTCGGCGAGGCGGAGATCGTCCCCGCCTTCGCCCGCTACTTCACGGTCGCCGAGTAGCCCCGGGCGGCGGCCCCGGCAGTCCCGTCAGTCCCGGCGGCCCCGGCAGTCCCGACGTCCCCCGTCAGTCCCGGCGACCCCGGCAGTCCCGGCGGCCCCGGCAGCCCGACGGCTCCGGAGCAGCCCGCGGCCGACCGGTGGCCGTGCCCGGTCGGGCCGCCCTCACCGGGAGAAGCGCTCGCGCAGCTTGTACTTCAGCACCTTGCGCAGTGTCTCGTTGCGCGGCAGGGCGTCCAGCACCTCCAGCCGCTCCGGCAGTTTGTGGACCGCCAGGCCGCCCGCGCGCAGATACGAGCCCATCGCCTCGAGCGTCAGCGGTTCCCCGCCTCCGGGCGCCCGTTCCACCACCGCGCACACCAGCTCACCGCGCTCCGCGTCGGGCAGCCCGATCACCGCGACGTCCCCGACGGCCGGGTGGGCGGCGAGCAGATCCTCGATCTCCTTCGCCGACACGTTCTCCCCCTTGCGGATGATGACGTCCTTGAGCCGCCCGGTGAGGACCAGATGTCCGCTCCCGGTCACGTGCCCCAGGTCGCCGGTGCGCAGGAACCCCTCCTCGTCGAACGCCTCGGCCGTCTGAGCGGGGTCCAGATACCCCTGGCACACGGCCTCGCCGCGCAGCCGCACCTCGCCGTCCACCACGCGTATCCGCATGCCCCGCGGTGGCCGGCCCTCGGTCGTCGCGAGGTTCTCCGCGGTGTCGTCCGGCGCCCCCATGGTGATCATCGGCACCTCGGTCATCCCGTACCCGTGCGTCAGCTGCACCCCCATCTCGCGCACGACGGCGTGGTACACCTCGGGCGGCTTGGGCGCTCCGCCGCCCGCGAGCAGCCGCAGTGAGGGGATCAGCGGCGTTTCCGGCCGCTTGCGCTGCTCGGCGAGGAACATCGAGTAGAACGCCGTCGACCCGCCCGCGACGGTCACCCCGTGCCGCCGGTACCCCTCCAGCGCGTCGGGCAGCGCGAAGTGCTCGAACATCACGGCCGGGAATCCGTAGAGCAGCAGCATGACGGTGTAGTCGGGGCCGGCGATGTGGGCGTAGGGGAACGCCATCGAGCCGACGTCGTCCGCCGTGAGGCGCAGCGCGTGGGCCAGGCAGGAGCCGCCCGCGATCAGTGAACGGTCGGTGTGCAGCACGCCCTTGGGGTCGGAGGTGGTGCCCGAGGTCCAGTAGATCCAGCGCACCGAGGTGCCCTCGGCGGGCGGCGGCGGGAGGACGGCAGGGTCCCCGTCCGGCAGCTCGTCGTACGCCTCGAAGACGCCCTTCGCGCCCAGCCGCCGGGCCATCTCGGTGTGGTCGAAGCCGCGCCAGACGCCCGGTACCGCGAAGAACTCCGCCTTGGACTCGCGCAGCGCGAAGCCGACCTCGCGGTCGCGGTAGAAGGGGATGACGGGCGACTGCACGGCTCCGAGGCGGGCCAGCGCGAAGGACAGGACGGCCGTCTCCAGGCGGGTGGGCAGCTGCCAGGCGACGACCGTGCCGGGACGTACGCCCATGTCGTGCAGCCCGGCCGCGACCCGCTCGGCCCTCTCGCGCAGCTCCCCGAAGGTCAGCACCCGGTCGTCCTGGAGGAGGACCGGGCGGTCGGGGGTGCGGTCGGCGCGGCGGGCGAGCAGGTCCCAGAGGGTGCGGGACGCGCTCAGCTCGTGGGCGGTGGCGATGGCGGTGGTGGCGGTCGCGCCGTCGGTGGCGGTGTCGTTCGCGTTCGGCCCGTTCACGGTCGGCCCCCTGCCGTAGCTGACGGACAGTCAGATTTTCGGCAGAGCGTAGGGCCGGTCGCCTTGTCGGTCCAGGGGTCGCGGACTAGCCTGCTGGGGAGAGCGGATCTGACGGTCCATCAGAAAAGCCAGCGGACAACTGGCGTTCCGCCAGGCGGAGGGGAAGCCATGAGCACCGAACTGCCGCGCATCGTCAGCGTCGACGACCATGTGATCGAGCCCGCGCACCTCTTTTCGACCTGGCTGCCGCGCAAGTACCGGGACCGGGGGCCGCAGCCCCTCACCGCCGGGATCGGCGAGCTCGCCTACGTGGCCGGGAAGTACCGGATCACCATGGACCCGGACGGCCAGCCCACCGACTGGTGGATCTACGAGGACCTGAAGTTCCCGTACAAGCGCAACATCGCCGCCGTCGGCTTCGACCGTGACGAGATGACGCTGGAGGGCATCACCCGGGAGCAGATGCGGCGCGGCTGCTGGGACCCGAAGGCCCGGCTGGCGGACATGGACCTCAACCACGTCGAGGCCTCCCTGTGCTTCCCGTCCTTCCCGCGCTTCTGCGGGCAGACCTTCGCCGAGGCGCACGACAAGGAGGTCGCGCTGGCCTGTGTGCGCGCCTACAACGACTGGATGGTCGAGGAGTGGTGCGGGGACAGCGGCGGGCGGCTCATCCCGCTCTGCCTGATCCCGCTGTGGGACATCGACCTCGCGGTCGCCGAGATCCGGCGCAACGCGGCTCGCGGGGTGCGCGCCGTCACCTTCTCCGAGATCCCCAGCCACCTCGGGCTGCCGTCGATCCACTCCGGCTACTGGGACCCGTTCTTCGCGGTGTGCGAGGAGACCGGGACGGTCGTCAACATGCACATCGGTTCGTCCTCGCAGATGCCGGCCGCCTCACCGGACGCGCCCCCGGCCGTACAGGCGGCCCTGTCGTTCAACAACGCGATGGCCTCGATGATGGACTACCTCTTCAGCGGGGTGCTGGTGAGGTTCCCGCGCCTCACGCTCGCCTACTCCGAGGGCCAGATGGGCTGGATCCCGTACGCCCTGGAGCGCGCGGACGACGTCTGGGAGGAGCACCGCGCGTGGGGCGGGGTCAGGGATCTCGTCCCCGAGCCGCCGTCCACGTACTACTACCGGCAGATCTTCTGCTGCTTCTTCCGCGACAAGCACGGCGTCGCGTCCCTGGACGTCGTGGGGCGCGACAACGCCACCTTCGAGACCGACTACCCGCACGTCGACTCGACCTTCCCGCACACCAAGGAGGTCGCCCTCGACCACGTCAAGGGCCTCGACGACGAGACGGTCTACAAGCTCATGCGGGGCAACGCGATCCGCATGCTCGACCTGGACCTCGACAAGTAGCCGGGCGGCCGGGAGCAGGGGGATCAGGACCATGGACCTCGCGGACAGCCCCGAGGACGCGGAGTTCCGGGCCCGGCTGCGCGAGTGGCTCGGCAAGGCGCTGCCCGCCCTCCCGCCGAAGCCGTCCCCGGACGACTGGCCCGGCCGCCGCGCCTACGACCTCGGCTGGCAGCGCACGCTGTACGACGCCGGGTACGCCGATGTGCACTGGCAGGCCTCACCGGGCGTCCGGCTGATCTTCCTGGAGGAGACGGAGCGGGCGGGCGCGCCCTACGTGGGCGCCGGCTTCGTCGGGCTGCTGCACGCCGGGCCGACGATCGCCGCCGAGGGCACGGCCGGGCAGCGGGCCCGCTGGCTGCCGCCCATCCTGCGCGGCGAGGAGGTGTGGTGCCAGGGCTTCAGCGAACCCGGCGCCGGGTCGGACCTCGCGGCGCTGCGCACGCGCGCGTGGCGCGACGGCGACGACTACGTGGTGAGCGGGTCCAAGATCTGGACCTCGCACGCGGAGGTCGCCGACTGGTGCGAACTGCTGGTCCGCACGGACCCGGAGGCGCCGAAGCACCGGGGCATCACCTGGCTGGCCATGCCCATGGACGCCCCCGGCATCACCGTGCGGCCGCTGCGCACCCTGGCCGGATCCGCCGAGTTCGCCGAGGTGTTCCTCGACGAGGTGCGGGTGCCGGTCGGTCATCGGGTGGGGGAGGAGAACGACGGCTGGCGGGTGACGATGGTGACGCTGTCGTTCGAGCGCGGCACCGCCTTCGTGGGGGAGGTCGTCGCCTGCCGGCGCGTGCTGGGCGAACTCGCCGTGGAGGCACGGAGGAACGGCCGCTGGGACGATCCCGCCCTGCGACGGCGGCTGGGCGGCCTCAACGCGGAGTTCCGGGCGCTCTGGCGGCTGACCCAGTGGAACGTGAGCGAGGCGGAGGCCGCGGGCGGCCTGCCGGGCATCGGGGGTTCGGTTTTCAAACTGAGGTACTCGCAGGCCCGTCAGGACCTGTACGACACCGCCGCCGACGTCCTGGGCGACGCGTCCCTCGACACCGACCGCCCGTGGGTCCACGACCGGCTCTCCTCCCTGTCGTACACCATCGCGGCCGGCACCTCGCAGATCCAGCGGAACATCGTGGCCGAACGCATCCTGGGCCTGCCGAAGGGACGGTGAACCCGCCGCCATGCGATTTCGACTGACGGAGGACCAGCGGGCGCTGCGGGACGGGGTGCGCGCCCTGCTGGCACGCCGCTTCGACCGGGCGGCGCTGCGGGCCGCCGTGGACCGGCCGGGGCGGCTGGACCGGGCCCTGTGGCGGGAGCTTGGGGCCGCGGGGTTCTTCGCGCTGCGGCTGTCCGAGGCGGACGGCGGGGTCGGACTCGGACTGCCGGAGACGGTGCTGGCGTTCGAGGAGGCCGGCCGCGTCCTGCTGCCGGGGCCGCTGGTGGCCACCCATCTCGCGGCGGGCCGCGTGCCCGGGGCGGCCGAGGGGGAGACGGTCGTGACGGCCGTGGACGGCGGCGGCCTGGTGGAGTGGCTGACGGCCGCGGACGTCGTGTGCGGGGCGGCCGACGGGGCCGTGCCGCTGCGGTCGGTGGACCCGCTGACGCCGCTGCACCGCCTTCCGGGCGGCTCGGCGGCCGTGGATCCCGTCGCCGTCCTCCTCACCGCGGCCGAGCAGCTCGGCACGGCCACGCGCGCGTGCGAGCTGGCCGTGCAACACGCCCGGGCGCGCGAACAGTTCGGGCAGCCGATCGGGGCCTTCCAGGCCGTCAAGCATCTGTGCGCGGAACTGCTGGTGCGGGTCGAGGTGGCCCGCGCGGCGGTCTACGCGGCCGCCGTCACCGCCGACCCGGCCGACATCGCGGCCGCCCGGCTGCTCGCCGACGAGGCCGCAGTACGCGGCGCGCGCGACTGCCTCCAGGTGCACGGCGGCATGGGTTTCACCTGGGAGGCGGACGTACATCTGCTGCTCAAGCGGGCCTGGCTGCGCACCCGCCGTGCGGGCGGCGGAACGGAGAGTGAGGAGCTGCTCGCCGCCGACCTGCTGTCCCGGGCGGCTCGTTGACCACGCCCGCCTGCGGTGACCGGAGGGGTGCCGGGTGGCCGTCCGCGCGGGTGTCGCGGATTGTGGCATACCGGAATCACGGAGCGTTGATACCGGGTTGTGTCCGATGCGTGACCCGTCACGGCCCGGAGTCGGCGGGCCTCTCCGGTACCTTCTGTGGGATGCGAGTGGTTCCGAGCATGAGCCATGCCGGCGGTGCCCCTGGGGCGGTGCCGGATCCGGCGGTGCGCGCCGCCGCTCGCAGGGCGGACGGGCTTCGAGGGCCCGCCTGTTCGACTCCCCGCAACGAGCGTCGCACAGTATGCCGCACGGGTACTCCTTCGCGCTGGAATATGCCCGAAGCGCTTGTTGAGGTGACTGTATGTCAACCAAGCTGTCTCGTAAGGGATTCACGTTCCGTCACCCTGCCTCTGGCTGTTGTTCTGGCCATGCAGAAAATGGCTACGATCGTGGCCCCCGTCGTCATGGTGCACACGCGGCTCGCGTGGCTCGCGTGGCGCACGGCCATGTGTCCGCCGGTTCGGATGGTGTGAGCGGTGCAGGTGCTTCAAGTGCAGCTGGAGATCCGGCCCGACCCCGCTGAGGTGGGGCGCGCCCGCAGGTGGGCCCGCTCGCGCCTCGCCGGGTCCGGGATAGGGGACGAGGAGCCGCTCGCCGAGACGCTGATCCTGCTCGTCTCCGAACTGGTCACCAACGCCGTGGTGCACACCGGCTGTCCGGCCGTGCTGCGGCTCTCCCTGCCGGGCGGGACGGCCGAGCCGTCCACCGTCCGGCTGGAGGTCGCCGACACCAGCGACCGGGCCCCGGTGCCCCGGTGCGCCGGGGACGAGGCGACCGGCGGCCGCGGTCTGGCCCTCGTCGACGGGCTCGCGGACCGCTGGGGGTGGAGCGTCGAGGGCGCGGGCAAGCGCATCTGGTGCGAACTGGACCGCTGCGTGGACGTCGTTGAGGCCGAGGCGGACCACGGGGGCACGGAGGACCGCCTCGGCGCGGAGGAGCGTCGGGGCGTGGACGAGCGCCGGGGCGCGGTCCCGGCGGAGCCCGAGCCGGCTTACGGCGGGCTCGCGTACGAGGCCGTCTGAGCGGCGGTCGGGCGACGATCCGGCGGCGGTCGGGCCCCGGTGGGGTGGCCGTCGGGCGGCGGGCGAGGGCGCACGGTCGCGGAGGCCCCGCGGGATGGTGGTGCACGGGCGCAGAAAGCGCTGTCGCGCACAGTCCGGGCCTGTATCGGTGCGCCCGCCTGTGCTTCCGTGCGCGCCCACCACAAAGGGGATGTAAGTAATAAAACTCCGTGCGGGTGTTGACGTGACGTGTCCGTTTGATCACGCTTGTGGTCAGCGATTCGCCGTGAGGGGACGACGAGGGCTTCGGTGACGGAGGCTCTCGCCGAGTGTGGGTCGTGATTCGGCGCCGGCTCCCTCAGGGCCGAGGGGAGTCGGTGGGGGTCCCTCCCGCTCGGGCACAGCCGGGAGTGGGGGAGGGCGCGCCGGAGTCGGATGGCGGTGCGCGGTGCCGTGCTCGGGGCGGGCAGCCGCGCGCCGCCAGCCGACATGAGGGGAACGCCTGTTCACGTGTCCTGTGCCTGTCCGCGTCTGTCCGCGTCTGTCCGCGGGTCGGTCCGCGGGTCGGTCCGTCGCCTGCTCGGGGTCCTGCTCGCGGGCTGGTCCGGGCGCGGGCCCGCGGGCTCCTAGAGCACCGCCACCGGGGCCACCGGGGTTCCCGTGGCGCCGACGAACGGCTCGGGCATCGCCGACAGCAGGAAGGCGTAGCGGCCCGTTCGTCCACAGGCTGTGGACAACTCTTCGAGATTCCAGTTCTGGCCCTGGAGCATCCCCATCTCCACCAGGTGGAGCGCGTGCACCGGCAGCCACAGATCGTCGATCTCCGGCGGGAAGATCTCGAACGTGAGGGTGTCGTTGGCCACCGCCGCCACATCGCGCGCGTGGAACCACTCCGGCGTACGGACCGAGAGCCCCGGTGACGGATAGCCGTACCCCTGCTTGTCGCCGGACAGGTAGACCCGCACCTGCCCGGTCCGTACGAGCACGATGTCGCCGGCGCGCACCCGGGTGCCGGCCAGTTCCTCCGCCGCCGTCAGGTCCTCCGGGGTGACCGCGTGCTCGCCGTCCAGCCGGTCGACGCCACGCGCGCGTGCGACGTCCAGGAGGACGCCGCGCGAGACGATGTGCCGCGCCTTGTCGATACCGCCGAACTCGGCACCGCCGTGCGGGGTGATCGTGCCGGCGGGCCGGCCGTTGTAGAGCTTCCCCGAGTGCGAGACATGGGTCAGCGCGTCCCAGTGGGTGCCGGCCTGGAGGCCCATGGTCACGGCGTCGTCGCTGCACGCCACCGTGCCCGGACCGAAGATCTCCTGGTTGATCTGCACCATGGCGTGCAGGGGGTTGACCCGCCCGGGGATCAGTCCCGTCTGCACGCCGTCCTCCCGCAGCGGCAGCGCGAGCGGGACGCGGTGGCCGGTGCGGACCTCGGCGACGGCCGCGCGGACGACGTCGTCGGTGATGAGGTTCAGCGTGCCGATCTCGTCGTCGGCCCCCCAGCGCCCCCAGTTGTTGACGCGCTTCGCTATGTCGTGGAACTCGACCGGCAGTGTCATTCCGTGCCTCCCCGGGGCTTGTCCCCGACCGACGGACGGGTCAATCTAGACCTCGAATCTCAAATCTAACGGTCCGTCAGAAACTGCGGGAGGGGGCCGGACGTGGGGAACTTCCTGACCGGCAAGGTCGTCGCCGTCACCGGGGCGGGACGAGGCATCGGGCGGGCGGTGGCGCTGGCGGCGGCGGCCGAGGGCGCGCGGGTCGTCGTCAACGACTACGGGGTCTCGGTGGACGGGGCCTCACCCACCAGCGAGGTCGCCGAGTCCGTCGTCAAGGAGATCGAGGCGGCGGGCGGGGAGGCGGTCGCCGTCGCCGACGACATCTCGACGATGGCCGGCGGGCAGCGGCTCGTCGACACCGCGCTGGCGTCGTACGGCAGGATCGACGGGGTGGTGTGCGTCGCCGGGATCCTGCGCGAGCGGATGCTGTTCAACATGAGCGAGGAGGAGTGGGACTCGGTCGTCGCCACCCACCTCAAGGGCACGTTCACCGTGTTCCGGGCCGCGTCGGCGGTGATGCGCGGACAGCGCTCCGGCACACTGATCGGCTTCACCAGCGGCAACCACCAGGGCTCGGTCGCGCAGGCCAACTACAGCGCCGCCAAGGGCGGCATCATCTCGCTCGTGCGGAGCGCCGCGCTGGGTCTGCACAAGTACGGGGTGACCGCCAACGCGGTGGCTCCCGTGGCCCGTACCCGGATGTCCGCGGGCGTGCCCATGGAGTTGACGGAGATCGGGGAACCCGAGGACGTGGCCGCGTTCGTGGTGTACCTGCTGTCGGACCGCGCGCGGGAGGCGAAGGTCACCGGGCAGGTGTACACCGTCGCGGGGCCGAGGATCGCGGTGTGGGCGCAGCCGCGTGAACTGCGTTCGGCTCATGCCTGCGGCGGTTGGACGCCGGAGACGATCGCGGAGTTCCTGCCGGGGGCGGTGGGGGTGGATCCGATGCCGATGCTTGCTCGGTTGGAGGAGATGGAGCGGGCTGCGCGGGAAGGGGATCGGCCCAACGCCCGGTAGCCCGGAGGCGTGCGTGGTTCGGCGGCTGCGGGTGCGGCGTGGTTGATCGCGCGGTTCCCCGCGCCCCTGAGGTGGCGGCGGTCGCCCCTTTTCCAGGAGGTCAGCGTGGATTTCGGTTCTGCTCCGGCGGACGATTCGTTCCGTGCGGAAGTGCGCGGTTGGCTCGATGCGCATGTTCCGCGTGCCTCCGATCGGCGTTCCTGGGAGCGCACCCTCGGCTCGGCCGGGTGGATCGGCCTCGGGTGGTCGGAGGGCGGGTTCGGGAACCGGACCGGGAGCCTGACCCAACAGGTCGCCTGGGCCGAGGAGTACGCGCGATCGGGGGCCCCGGCCCGGTCCGGGCACATCGGGGAGAACCTCCTCGCGCCGACCCTCCTCGCGCACGGCACGGCGGAGCAGAAGGCGCGCTTCCTGCCGCCGATCGCCGCCGGTGCGGAGCTGTGGTGCCAGGGGTACAGCGAACCGGACGCGGGATCCGACCTGGCCGGCGTCCGGACCAGAGCCGAACCCGCCCCCGACGGACGGTCGTACCGCGTCACCGGGCAGAAGATCTGGACCTCGCTCGCCCATGAGGCCGACTGGTGTTTCGTGCTGGCCCGCACCGACCCGGCGTCCAGGCGGCACCACGGACTGACCTTCCTCCTCGTCCCCATGGACCAGCCGGGACGGATCGAGGTGCGGCCGATCCGGCAGCTGACCGGCACCAGCGACTTCAACGAGGTCTTCTTCGACGGGGCGCACGCGCGCGTGGAGCACGTCGTCGGCGCGGCGGGCGACGGCTGGCGGGTGGCGATGAGCCTCCTCGGCTTCGAACGGGGGGTGTCGACCCTCGCCCAGCAGATCGGCTTCGCCCGGGAACTGGAACGGGTCGTGCGCACGGCGGTGCGCACGGGCGCGGCCGACGACCCCGTCGTCCGCGAGCGGCTGGTGCGGCTGTGGGCCGAACTGCGCACCATGCGGTGGAACGCCCTGCGGACGCTGGGCGGCTCCGGCGGGCCGGGCGCGCCCAGCGTGGCGAAGCTGCTGTGGGCCGGCTGGCACCAGCGTCTGGGGGAGGTGGCCGTGCAGGTGCGGGGAGCGGCGGCGAGTGCCGGCCCGGCGGACTGGTCGCCGTCGTCCCCGTACGAACTCGACGAGGCGCAGCACCTGTTCCTGTTCTCCCGGGCCGACACCGTCTACGGCGGCTCGGACCAGATCCAGCGCACGATCATCGCCGAGCGGGTGCTCGGTCTGCCCAGGCAGCCCAAGGGATAGCGGACCGGAAACGGACAGGACGGTGGGGACGCGATGCGAGGCGTGGTGTTCGACGGGAAGCGGGCCGAGGTCGTCGACGACCTGGCCGTCCGCGATCCGGGGCCGGGCGAGGTGCTCGTCGCCATCTCGGCGGCCGGGCTGTGTCACAGCGACCTCTCGGTCGTCGACGGGACGATCCCGTTCCCGGCGCCCGTCGTCCTCGGCCACGAGGGCGCGGGGGTCGTCGACGCGGTCGGCGCGGGGGTCGCCCATGTCGTGCCCGGGGATCACGTCGCGCTGTCGACGCTCGCCAACTGCGGCACGTGCGCGGAGTGCGACCGCGGCAGGCCGACGATGTGCCGGCAGGCCATCGGGCGCCCGCGCAAGCCGTTCACGCGCGCGGGGGCCCCGGTGTTCCAGTTCGCGGCCAACTCCGCCTTCGCCGAGCGCACGGTGGTGAAGGCGGTACAGGCGGTCCGGATCCCGGCGGACGTCCCGCTCACGTCGGCCGCGCTGATCGGGTGCGGGGTGCTGACCGGCGTCGGGGCCGTGCTCAACCGCGCGCGGGTCGGCCACGGGGAGAGCGTCGTCGTCATCGGGACGGGCGGGATCGGGCTGAACGTGGTGCAGGGGGCGCGGATCGCCGGCGCCTCGCGGATCGTCGCGGTGGACGCCAACCCGGCGAAGGAGGCGACGGCCCGGCGGTTCGGCGCGACGGACTTCCTGACCTCTACGGACGCGGTGCGCGAGGTGCTGCCCACGGGCGCGGACCACGCCTTCGAGTGCGTCGGCCGGGTCGAGCTGATCCGGCAGGCGATCGACCTGCTGGACCGGCACGGCCAGGCGGTGCTCCTCGGGGTCCCGCCGGCCACCGCCGAGGCGTCCTTCCTGGTCTCGTCGATGTACCTGGACAAGTCGATCCTGGGCTGCCGGTACGGCTCGTCGCGCCCGCAGCGGGACATCGCGCTCTACGCCGAGCTGTACCGCACCGGCCGGCTGCTGCTCGACGAACTGGTGACGGACACCTACCCGGTGGAGGACTTCGCGAAGGCGGCGGCGGACGCGGAGGCGGGGCGGGTGGCACGGGCGGTGCTCACGTTCTGACCGGGGCGACGAAGGCCCCGTCGGCCGACCGGGAAACCCGGCCGGCTGCCCGGAAAACCCGTGGGGCCGGGTCGGTGCCGCCCCCTACGGTCCTCGTATGACCTACCGTGACGTCGCCACCCGCCAGGTACTGATCTGGTGCTGCACGGCCGTCGGCGCCCGTATGCCGGTCGCCATGGCGCCGCTGGCGCTGGTGTTCCTGGTGCGGGAGCGTCCCGGCGGCTACACGCTGGGCGCGGTCCTCGCGGCGGGGTACGTCGTCGGGGAGATCGTCGGCGCCCCGGTCCTCGGGATGCGGCTGCGCCCCGAGCGCGCCCGGCTCCACCTGGCCGTCGGGCTGATGGCCGGGGCCGCCGGATTCGCGGGGCTCGGGGCGTTCCCGGCCGCGCATCCGGCGGTGCTCGGCGGGTGCGCGGTCGTGGCCGGTGCCGCGCCGGCCGCCGCCACCGGCGGACTGCGCACGCTGCTCACCGCGCTGGTGCCGGAGCGGGCGGCGGCACAGGCGCTGTCGGTCGAGTCGATGCTGACGGCCGGGGTCTGGGCCGCCTCCCCGGCGGCGGTCGCCGGCCTGGCCCTCGGTGTCGCTCCGCGCGTCCCGCTGGTCCTCGCGGCCGCCCTGATGGCCGCGTCGGTCGCGGGCCTGTGGCTGCTCCCGGCGGCCTGGAGCGGGCACGGACCGGACGACCCGCGGGGCGGCGACCGGGCGGGCGCGTCGCCGCTGCGGGTCCTGACCGGCGCCTGGCCGGTGTACGTGACCGGCGCGGCCGGCCTCACCCTGCTCGGGCTGGCCGAACTCGTCCTGCCCGCCCTGCTGGAGCAGCGCGGCGTCGGCGTCGGCTGGTCCGGTCCGCTGCTGACCGGGATGGCGGTGGGCGGCGGGCTCGGCGCGTTCGCCTACGGCCTGCGGGTCTGGCCGGGACGGCTGCGCACCCGCAGCGTGGTGCTGACGGCGGGGACGTCGGTCTGTGTCACCTTCGTCGCGCTGACCCCGGACGCGGGGGGCATCGCGGTGGCGCTGGCCGTGGGGGGCGTCCTCCAGTCCGCGGCGGTGCTCACCCGCAACCTGTCCCTGCGCGAGGCGCTGCCGCCGCACGCCCTGGCCGCCGGTTACTCCGTCATGTACGCGGCGGCGGGCGCGGGGTACGCGGCGACGGGCTCCCTCGCCGGTGTCCTGCTGAAGGTGGTCGCCCCGTCCACGGCGGTGCTGGCCGGGGTCGGTCTGACCCTGCTGCTCACCGCGATCGGCTGGTGGGGCGAGTTGCGCACCGCCGGGAGGTCACCGCAGGGCGGCGTCGGCGACGCCGTGACCACCGCTCCCTCCACGCCCGCCACCCCCGTCGCTCCCTCCACGCCCGCCACCCCCGTCGCTCCCTCCACGCCCGTCGCTCCCGTCGCTCCCGGGGCGGACGGTGCGGAAGGTGCGGCGATACGCGGTCGGCGTGACCCCGAGGGCCGCCTGTAGGTGCTGCCGCATCGACTGGGCGGTGCCGAAACCGGCGTCCCGGGCGATCCGGTCGACCGACCGGTCGCTGGACTCCAGCAGGTGCCGGGCCCGCTCGACCCGTTGCTGGGTGAGCCACTGGCCGGGGCTGATGCCCACCTCCTCGCGGAAGCGGCGGGTGAACGTCCGTACCGACATGGCCTCCTGCTCGGCCATGTCGCGCAGTTGGATCGGCTCGTCGAGACGGCCCAGCGCCCAGGCGCGGGCGGTGGTCGTGGTCGCCTGCTGCGGGTCGGGCACGGGACGCTCGATGTACTGCGCCTGACCGCCGTCGCGGTGCGGTGGTACGACCGTACGGCGGGCCACCTCGTTGGCGACCGCCGCGCCGTGGTCGCGGCGCAGGAGATGCAGGCAGAGGTCGATCCCGGCCGCCACCCCGGCGGAGGTGAGGACGTCGCCGTCGTCGATGAAGAGCACGTCCGCGTCGACCCGGATCTTCGGGAAGAGCCGCTGGAAGTGCTCGGCGTGCATCCAGTGCGTGGTGGCCGGACGGCCGTCCAGCCGGCCCGCGGCGGCGAGGACGTAGCCGCCGGTGCAGATCGAGACGAGGCGGGTGCCGGGGCGTACACGGGCGAGGGCGGCGGCCAGTTCGGGGGTGAGCACGCCCTCCTCGTAGACGGGGCCCAGCTCGTAGGAGGTGGGCACGACGACGGTGTCGGCGGTGGCCAGTGCCTCGGGGCCGTGGGCGACCAGGACGGCGTAGTCGGCGTCCGTCTCGACCGGGCCGGGCGGCCGGACGGAGCAGGTGACGACGTCGTACAGGCGGCGGCCCGCCGCGTCGCGGGCCTTGCCGAAGATGCGCTGCGGAATGCCCAGTTCGAAGGGCATCAGCCCGTCGAGGGCGAGGACGACGACGCGGTGGCGGGAGGGTGCGTACGGTTCGGCCATGGCCCGATCCTAGCGAATGCTGTCCCTCGGGCCACTCGTTCGCCGGGTGCCGGTGCCCGAAGCTCGGTGACGTGACCCAGACAACCGATACATCGGCGTCCGCCGAAGGAGAGAAGCCCGTCTCCGACCGTGTCCCCGACGGAGCCCCCGGCCGCGTTTCCGCCCGCGTCTCCGGTCGCCTCGCCGGCCGCCGTCGCGGTCGTGTCCACCGCGCCTGGTTCGTCGCCGCCGTCACCTTCGTCACGATCATCGGCGCGGCCGCCTTCCGTTCGCTCCCCGGTCTGCTCATCGACCCGCTGCACCAGGAGTTCGGCTGGTCGCGCGGCACGATCGGCGCGGCGGTCTCGGTCAACCTGGCGCTGTACGGGCTCACCGCCCCGTTCGCGGCGGCGCTGATGGACCGCTTCGGGATCCGCCGGGTGGTCGCGGTGGCCCTGACCGTGATCTCGGTCGGCTCGCTCCTGACGGTCTGGATGACGGCGGCCTGGCAACTGCTGCTGTACTGGGGCCTGCTGGTGGGCCTCGGCTCGGGCTCGATGGCGCTCGCCTTCGCCGCGACGGTCACCAACCGCTGGTTCACCGAACGCCGGGGCCTGGTCAGCGGCATCCTGACCGCGGCCTCCGCCTCCGGCCAGCTGATCTTCCTGCCGCTGCTGTCCTGGCTGGTCACCCGGTACGACTGGCGTCCGGCGGCGGTGACGGTCGCGCTGGCCGCGCTGGCCGTCGTCCCCTTCGTCTGGCTGCTGCTGCGGGACCATCCGGCGGACGTGGGCCAGAAGCCGTACGGCGCGACGGAGTTCGTCCCGAAGCCGGCCCCGGTGCAGGGCGCCGCGCGCCGCACGCTGCGGGTGCTCTTCTCGGCGGTCCGCACGGGCCCGTTCTGGCTGCTGGCCGGTACCTTCGCGATCTGCGGCGCCTCCACGAACGGCCTGATCCAGACCCACTTCGTGCCCGCCGCGCACGACCACGGCATGCCGATCACGGCGGCGGCCTCCCTGCTCGCGGTCATCGGCGTCTTCGACGTGGTCGGCACGATCGCCTCCGGCTGGTTCACCGACCGCTTCGAGCCGCGCCGGCTGCTGGCGGTGTACTACGCGCTGCGGGGCGTCTCGCTGCTGTTCCTGCCGATGCTGCTGGCCCCGTCCGTGCACCCTCCGATGATCTTCTTCATCGTCTTCTACGGCCTCGACTGGGTCGCCACCGTCCCGCCCACGCTGGCGCTGTGCCGTGAGCAGTACGGCGAGGACAGTGCCATCGTCTTCGGCTGGGTCCTGGCCTCCCACCAGGTCGGCGCGGCCCTGGTGGCCTTCCTGGGAGGCGTGGCGCGGGACGCCTTCGGCTCGTACGACATGGTCTGGTACGCGTCGGGTGCGCTGTGCGCGGCGGCGGCGCTGATGGCGCTGGTGATCCGGCGGCGGCCGGTGCTCCCCACGCCCGCGCCCGTGCCCGCACCCGTGACGGCCTGAGCCCGTCGGCCGCCCGGGCTGTCGACCGCCCGGGCCCGCCGAGTCCCTGAGGCGGCCGGGTCTCTGACCGGGCGCCCGAGCCCGGCGGGGCCCCGGGCCGGTGGTCGGGCGGCCGGTGAGGCGGCGAGGGTTTCCGAGGGCCTTTACGTACCATATGGGCACATTCCGACACGGATGGCTGCGAGCCGCGGCCTCCGTGTCGTCGCTCTGCCCGGCCGCCCGGGGACCGTCCGCGGCGCTCGGCTGCCCTGTGCCCATGGAGGCGATACGTGACATCTCTGGCCCGTCGTGGCGTGCTGAAGTGCCTGCCGGTCGCCGCCGGAGCGGTCGTGACCGGCGTGGCGGCGAGCCCGCGGGCGGCCGCGAGTCCGCGGGAGGTGGCGCGACAGGGGGCCGACGCCGCCTTCCCGCAGCCGGAGGTCCGCAGGTCGGTGACGCGCACGGGGCGGCTGGAGACCGGTCTGACCGTCGAGTTCACCGAGCAGTCGCTCCCCGGGATCGGCACGGTGACCACCCGCACCTACGAAGGCGCGATCCCCGGGCCCACCCTGCGGGTGCGGCCCGGGGACACACTCGAGATCACACAGGTCAACGCGCTGCCGCCGAACGACGGGGCGGCCCATCAGGACATGAACGTCCCGCATCACTTCAACACCTTCAACCTGCACCTGCACGGGATGCACGTGGACCCGACGGGCGAGGCGGACAACATCTACCGCACGTTCGAGCCCTCCGGCACGCCGGGGACCACCGCCACCTACCGCACCAGGGTCGACGTCCCGGCGGATCATCCGGCCGGCACGTTCTGGTACCACCCGCACCATCACGGCTCCACGGCGACCCAGCTGCTGGGCGGTCTGGGGGGCGTCCTCGTCGTCGAGGGGGACGTGGACGAGGTGCCGGAGATCGCCGCCGCCAAGGACGTCGTCGTCTGCATCAACGAACTCAAGCTGTCCGGCGGGCGGGTTCCGGAGCTGACCTCGCACGGCGCCTACGACGGCGTCGCCTCCACCTTCCTGGTCAACGGCGTGAAGAATCCCGTGCTGACCATCGCCCCGGGGGAGGTCCAGCGCTGGCGGGTCGTCAACGCCGGCGCGATCACCGCGCACTTCCTGAGTCTGCGCGCACACGAGCTGCACCAGATCGCCTGCGACGGCATCACCTTCATGGAACCCGTCGCCACCACCGGTCTGACGCTGCCGATGGGCGGGCGCGTCGACCTGCTGATCCGCGGGGGCGAGCCCGGCACCTACAAGCTGACCGGCGGCGGCCCCTCGCAGACCCTGCTGACCCTCGTCGTCACCGGTGAGGCCCGCCCGATGCGGCTGCCCGCCGCCCTGCCCGGCAGGCCCACCAGACTGCCCGAGCCCACCCGCACCCGGTCTTTGACCTTCCGCAGCTACGAGAACGTCTTCCCGGGCGCCTTCCCGAACGCCTACCGCATCCTGGGCGACGGCGAGACCCCGCCCGCCGACCCGCTGGCCGGGCGCCACGACCTCGCCTGGGGCCGTCTCGCGCCCGATTTCGTCAACCAGCGCGTCCGGCTGGGCGAGGTCGAGGAGTGGACGGTCGTCAACGACTCCCACGCCCACAGTCACCACCCGTTCCACCTGCACACCAACCACTTCCTGCTGACCGCCGTCGACAACCGGCCGCTGGCCACACCGGTCTGGCACGACACCGTCGCCGTACCGCCGAACGGCTCGGTCACCTTCCGGCTGCGCGCCGAGGACTTCACCGGCCGCTCGATGCTGCACTGCCACCAGCTCCAGCACGGCGACGAAGGCATGATGCAGATCGTCGAATACGTGCGCTGAGCCGGCGTACCGGACGACCGACCCGGCCGCGTGTCCCGCTCGGGCGAACCGGACGGGCGAACCCCTCGGCGAACCGGACGGGCGAACCGCTCGGCGAACCGGACGGGCGAACCGCTCGGCGAACCGGACGGGCGAACCGGACGGCGTTCAGAGGAAGCGGCCCCGGTGGAACAGCAGGGGCGGCTCGTCCGCGGCCTCGCCCGTCCCCAGGGCGTGCACCCGGCCCACGACGACGAGGTGGTCGCCCCCCGTGTGGACGGCGTGGATCGCGCAGTCGATCCAGGCGAGGGTGCCGGCCAGGCGGGGTGCCCCGGACACGGGAGCCGCGTCGTGGGCGACCCCCGCGAACTTGTCGGTGCCGCTCGCCGCGAAGGCGCGGCACAGACCGGCCTGGCCGGCGCTCAGCACGTTGACGCAGAACACGCCGGCGCGGGCGATGCGCGGCCAGCTCGTGGACGTGCGGCCGACCATGAAGGCGACCAGCGGCGGATCGAGGGAGAGGGAGCAGAAGGACTGGCAGGCGAAGCCGGCCGGGCCCGCGATCCCCTGCCCGCCGCCGTCCTCGCCCTCGACGGCCGGTGCCGTCACGACCGTCACGCCCGACGCGAAGCTCCCCAGCACCCGCCGGAACTCGCCCTGGTCCACCGGGGCGCGTTCGTCCTCGCGGACACAGCGCAGCTCCGGGCGCGGCAGTGCCTCGACCGGGTGGTCCGCCCTGAGGTAACGGACGGCCGCGGCCGCCATGCCCACATGTCCCATCATGTGTTCCATTGAAACTGACGCTTCGTCAGATAGGAAGGCCCGCGGCGGCCGGGAACCGTCACCGGCCCCGGAACCTCGGCTCGCGTCGCTCCACGAAGCTCGCCACGCCGTCCCGCGCGTCCTCCGTCGTCATGTTGATCTCCTGCGCGGCGGCCTCGGCGGCGAAGGCGGTGGCCCGGTCGCCGTCCAGGGAGGTGTTGACCAGGTGCTTGGTGAGGGCCAGCGCGCGGGTGGGGCCGGCGGCCAGGCGTGCCGCCCACTCCCGCGCCGTGCGGTCCAGTTCGTCGTCCGGTACCACCCGGTTGACCAGGCCCAGGCGTTCGGCGTCCGGCGCGCCGAGCGCGTCGCCGAAGAACATCAGCTCCTTGGCCCGCCGGGGGCCGATCAGCCGGGGGAGGAGGTAGGCCCCGCCGCCGTCCGGGACCAGGCCCCGGCGGACGAAGACCTCGATGAACCGCGCCGACTCCGCGGCCAGCACCAGGTCACAGGCGAACGCGAGGTGCGCGCCCAGGCCGGCCGCCGTGCCGTTCACCGCGGCGATCACCGGCTTCTCGCAGTCGAGGACGGCACCGATCAGACGCTGGGCGCCGCGTCGCAGGGTCCGGCTCACATCGCCGGCCACCCGCTCGCCGCCGGTGGGAGCGCCCCGCAGATCCGCTCCCGCGCAGAAGCCGCGGCCGGTGCCGGTGAGGACCACCGCCCGGACGTCCGGGTCGGCCGAGGCCTGCTCGAGGAGGTCGATCAGCCGGTCCCGCATGGCGGGGGTGAGGGCGTTCAGGGTCTCGGGGCGGTCGAGGGCGACATGGCTGACCTGCCGGCCGGCCGTGCGCGACACGGTGATGCTCACCGGCACACCGCCAGCGCGTCCAACGCCACCGCGCCCTGTCCCCACGGCAGGACCACCAGGGGGTTGATGTCCAGCTCGGCGAGGTCCTCGCCCAGCTCCAGGGCCATCCGCTGCACCCGCAGGATCACCTCGACGAGCGCGTCCAGATCGGCCGGGGGACGGCCCCGTACGCCGTCCAGCAGCGCTCTCCCGCGCAGTTCGGCCAGCATGTCGCGGGCCTGGTCCTCGCCGAACGGCGGCACCCGCACGGCCGCGTCCCGCAGGACCTCCACCAGCACCCCGCCGAGACCGACCGTCACGGTCGGGCCGAACAGGTCGTCGTGGGTCACGCCGACCACCATCTCCACGCCCCGCTCCACCATCTGGCAGACCAGGACGCCGTCCAGCGCGACCCCCTCGTAGCGCGCGATGTCGGTCAGCTCGCGGTAGGCGTCCCGGACCTGGCTGGCCGAGGTCAGACCGACCTTCACCAGGCCCAGCTCGGTCTTGTGGGCGAGCCGGCCGCCGGACGCCTTCATCACCACCGGGTAGCCGACCAGCCCCGCAGCCCGCACCGAGGCCGCGGCGCTGGTCACCAGCTGCTCGCGCGGGACCCGGATGCCGTACGCCCGCAGCAGCTGCTTCGCCGCGTGCTCGCTCAGCTGCTGACCCGGCCGCATCAGCAGCTGTGCCTTGCGGAAGGACGGGGACTGGGTGCGCGGTGCCTCGTCGAAGGGGGAGCGGTAGTCGCGCACGAAGCGGTGGTGCCCGAGGTGGGCGCGGACGGCCGAGACGCAGTTGGCGAGGGTGCGGAAGGTCGCCACCCGGGAGGAGCCCAGCAGCACGTCGCGGTAGGCCGGTTCGGTGCCCACCGGTGAGCCCCAGACCACGCACACCAGCTTGTCCGTGTGTTCCGCCGCGTCCACCAGGTCCTGGACCAGGCGGTCGCTCAACGGCGGGAACGGGCCGGTGATCGGGCAGATCAGGACGCCGACGGCGGGGTCGTCGAGGATCGCGTCGATGATCTTCCGGCCGCGCTCGTCGCCCACCGGGTGCCCGCCGTTGTCGACCGGGTTGGCCACGTTCAGATACGCGGGGATCCACTCGTGCAGCTCGGCCTGCTTGGCCGCCGACAGGGTCGGCAGGGTCAGGCCCGCCGCCGTCGCGAGGTCGGCCGCGTGGGCGCCGGTGCCGCCCGAGATCGAGTAGACGACGACCCCGTCGGCCCGCGGCGGCCGGGCGCGGGCCAGCAGGGCGGCGGTGTCCTGGAGTTCGTCGAGACCGTCCACCCGGATCACGCCGTACTGGCGCATCGCCGCGTCGACGACCTCGTCCGCGCCGGTCAGCTTGCCGGTGTGGGAGGCGGCGGTGCGGGCGCCGGTCTCGGTGCGGCCGACCTTGACCGCGACGACCGGCACCCCGCGCCGGGCGGCCCGGTCGGCGGCGAGGAGGAAGGCCCGGCCGTCCTTCAGCCCCTCGACGTAACAGGCGATCGCGCCGACCTCGGGCCGCTCGGCGAAGTAGGAGAGGAAGTCGGCGGTCTCCAGGTCGGCCTCGTTGCCGGTCGGCGCCCAGTGCGAGAGGCGGATGCCGAGCTCCTGGAGGGCGAAGACCGGGCGGCCCTGGTGGCCGGACTGGGTGATCAGCGCGATCGACGGTCCGGGGAGATCGTCGCGGAACCGCTCGAAGGCGTTGAGGTTGGTGTTGGGGCCCAGGAGACGGATGCCCGAGCGGGCCACCGCCGCCGCGAGACGGTCCTGCGCGGCCGCCCCCTCCTCGCCCGTCTCCGCGAAGCCGGAGGCGAAGACGACGGCGAACCTCACCTTCGTCTCGGCGAGTTGCTCGATGACGGGCAGCGGGTCGGCGACCAGCAGGACGGCCAGGTCGACCTGTTCGGGCAGGTCGGCGACGGACGGCGAGCAGGGCAGCCCGAAGACGCTCGCGCGGGTGGGGTGCACGGGATGCAGCCGCGCCCCCACCCGCTCGGCCCAGCCCACCAGTTGCCGGGTGACACCGGTGTTCGGGCGTCCTTCGGCGTCCGAGGCGCCGATGACCGCGACCGACTCCGGCCGGAAGAACCGGTCCAGATCGGGGACGTCCGCGGCGAGCGGACGGCCGCTGACGTCGAGGTCGTCCGCCTCGGCCGGCCGGCCGTGGACGGCGGTCCCGGGATGCTCGCCGCACGCGATGACCCGGGCCCGGCGGGAGTCGGTGGTGAGGGTGCCGTGGGTTGATCCAAGCATCGGTCCGCCCGCTCCTGTGTGACTGCCATGAGTGACCGTCAAGTAACTGACGCTCTGTCAGGTTACATAGCTGACGGAGCGTCAGGAATGGTCGTGCACACAGAAAGGAGCGGGCGGGCGGCGGCCGGAGGGTGGGCGGGGAGCCGGGCGGTGAGCCTGCGGGGGCCGGGCGCGGCGGCGGCCGGCTGTGGAGGCCGACGGTGGGGGCGGGCGGTGGCTACAGCACCGCCTGCACCTCCTTCGCCACCCGCTCGCCCGACCGCACGGCTCCGTCCATGAAGCCCATCCAGTGGACGGAGGTCTCCGTCCCGGCCCAGTGGATCCCGCCGACCGGCGCGCGCAGGGCCGGGCCGTACTGGGTCAGAACGCCCGGCGCGGCGATCGAGACCGGTCCGCCGCGGGTGTAGGCCTCGTTGTTCCAGCGCTGGAGGACGAAGGAGGAGGGGGAGGCGGCCTTGTCGCCGAAGTACGTCACGTAGTCCTTCAGCACGGCCGCCCTGACCTCCGCCTCGCTAGCCGCGTCCAGCTTCCGGGCCTCGTCGGCCTCGATGAAGCCCATCAGCGCGCCGTACGAGGCGTCGGGCGGGGAGTTGTCGAAGGTCGAGCTGATCACTCCGGTGTCGCTGACCACCTGGCCGTTGAGGCCGTCGGCCCGCCAGAAGGGGGTGTCGTAGATCGCGATCGCCTTGCCGACCGAGGCCATCGGCAGGCGCTGGGTGAGCTGGTCGCGGGCGGCGGGCAGGAGCGGCTCGTACCGGATGCGGGCGGCGAGCGGCGGGGGAACGGCGACGACGACCCGCTTGGCGGTGACGGTGATGCCGTCCGCGGTGACGACGTACCTGCCGCCGGACCGGACGATCGTGCGCACCGGCGCGTTCAGGACCACCCGCTCGCCGAGGCTCGCGGCGAGCTTGACCGGCAGCAGCTGGGAGCCGCCGACGAAGCGCAGTTCCTGGGCGCCGTTCGCGGTCTCGGTGAGGCGTTCCAGAGTGCCGGGGGTCGACTCGTTGCCCGCGGCCGCGATGTAGAACAGGACGAACAGGAGCGAGAGTTCGCGGGGTTCGGCCGAGAAGATCGAGGTGCAGGCCACGTCGAGGAGGAACTTCGCCGACGGGACCACCGCGTTGGCGTTCAGCCAGCTCTCGAAGGTCTGCTTGTCCCACTCGGCGGCCTTGGCGGCGGTCCAGGGCGCGTCCACGGGCACCGTCCTGGCCATGTCGTCCAGCGAGGCCTGGACGATCGCGGCGTTGGCTAGGCCGGCGACATCGACCGGCGGGACGGAGCCGAGGAGGCCGTCGGTGGCGTACGGGGTCTTCCTGCCGTCCTTGTAGAGGAGGTTCTTGCCGGTGTTGTAGGTGGCGAAGGTGGCCACGCCCAGGGAGTCGGCGAGCGCCTTGACGCGGTCCTGGGTGGGGCCGATGAACTCGCCGCCGCCCTCGGTGACTCCGCCGTTCGCCAGAGGCAGGTTGACCACCCGGCCGCCCACCCGGTCGCGGGCCTCCAGGACGGTGACCGTGCGGCCGGCGGCCACCAGGTCGCGGGCCGCGGTGAGACCGGCGAGTCCGCCGCCGACGATCGCGACGTCCACGTCCCGGGTGGCGGCCGCGGCGGCCGGACCGGCGGCGGTCGCCGTCAGGGCGGTGGCGCCTGCGGCCACGGCGGCGGAGCGCCCGAGCAGGGAACGGCGGGACATGCCGCCGTCACCGGTGCGGGGGGAGTGCTGTCTTTCACGTGCCACGTGCGTCCTCCGTAGAGAGGGGGAGCCGGAAAGGTGAACAGGGCTCACATTCTGGCTTCGCGTGGGGGCCCGGGACAACGCTCTCGTCACATCTGACGCGTCGGTAACTGAAGTAAGCGTCAACGGAGTTGGCGGCGCACCGCCTTCGCGATGCGCTCCGCGTCGATCGCCAGCTCGCGGAGTGTGCCGCTGATGGGGGTGGTGAAGCCGGTGAAGTAGAGGCCGGGAGTGTCCTTCGGGGGGCGGGCGCCGTGGCCGACGGGTCTGCCGCGGTCGTCGAGCACGCCGAGGTGGCCGACCAGGTCCTCCAGGCCGCGGACGTACCCGGTGGCGGCGACGACGGCGTCCGGGGTGATCCGGGTGCCGTCGGCGAGGACGACCCCGTCCTCCTCGAAGCCCGTCACGGCGGCCGTGATCTCCACCCTGCCCTTGCGCACGGCGTCGATCAGGCCGACGTCCTGCACCGGGATGGCGCCCTCCTTGACGCGGGAGTAGAGACCGCTGTCGGGGCGGGGCAGACCGTGCGCCGACAGGTCGGGCACGCTGAGCTTCGCCATCGGCCGCGCGAGCCGGTCCACCAGGCGCACCGGGAGCCGCCGTACCAGCACGGCCGTGTACTGCGCGGCCCAGCCTGCCGTGGAGCGGCGCACGATGTGCGGGGCGGTGCGCACGGACAGCCGCACCCGGGCCGCGCCGTTCTCCACCAGGTCGACGGCTATCTCCGCGCCGGTGTTGCCGACGCCGACGACGAGGACGTCCCGTCCCGCGTACTCCTTGCCGCTGCGGTAGGCGGCGGCGTGCGCCAGCTCGCCCTTGAACGTCTCGCGGCCGGGCCAGTCCGGCAGGTGCGGGGTGTGGTTGTAGCCGGTGGCGACGACCACCGCCGAGCCGACCAGCTCGCGCCCGCCGCTGGCGCGCAGCAGCCAGCCGGTGCCGTCCGCGGTGCGCTCCACGCGGGAGACCTCGACGCCGGTGACGGTCTCCAGCTCGTGCACCTCGGCGTACTTCTCCAGGTAGCGCACCATGTCGTCGCGGGCCACCCACCGTCCGAACCGGCGTGGCATCACCAGCCCCGGCAGGGCCGAGAGGCGCCGGGTGGTGTGCAGATGCAGCCGGTCGTAATGGCGGCGCCAGGACGCGCCGACCGCGTCGGCCTTCTCCACGACGACGGCCCGTACGCCCTGGGCACGCAGCGCGTACGCGGTGGCGAGGCCGCCGGGACCGCCGCCGATGACGTAGACGGGGCGGTCGGCCGGGTTCGCGGTGGTGATCGCCTGGGGGGCCGGGCGCGGTGCGGAGTCTTCCATGAGCGCGAGCGTAATCACGGGGACCGTTGATGGGTCTCGGTCAAGACCGGAATTGGTTGCGGATCGATCACGCGTGGGGGAAGTGCGGGTAGGGCCGGTGACGTAGGCCACTTGGTTGTGCCCGGCCGGGTGTGACGGTGGGGACGCGACGGCGGGGACGCGTCCCGGGGAAGGGTGCGACGCCCGGCCCAGGTGCGCTCGGGCCGGGCGTCGCGTGCGACGGCGTCGGTCGCTTATGACGGGAGACCGACGCCGGCGCGGGCGGGGCGTCCATGACCATGACGGGAAACACACGCCTCCGCGTTCAGGATGCCTCCCGGGCGGGCCGGGAGGCGCGCGGAACTACCGCTTCGCGGCCTTGCCGCCGGTCCTGGCCCGGTGGCCGGTCACCTTGGCGATCCAGGTGATGAAGTCGCCCGGGTCGGTGTTGGCGCCGTGGCCCTGGTCCCAGTAGTAGAGGTGGTCGACGTCGTCGCCGAGGCCGTTCGCCGCGGCGGCGATGTTGGCGGAGACCGTCAGCGAGGTGTCGGAGTCCTTGGTGCCGAGACGGATCCACCAGTGCTTGCTGCGGCCCGGGTTGGGCTTGTCCACCAGGAAGTACATCGGGTTCATCAGCCGCAGCAGCTCGGGGATGTCGCTGTCGAGGCGCTTGGCGGTGAGCCCGGTGGTGTCGTTCCTCAGGCTGTACGCCGTGAAGTGACGGGAGAGGACCGTGCCCTTGCCGAACTCGTTGTTCTCGCCCGCCGAAAGGTCGAAGGCGTCGAAGGCCGGTACGGTCTTCTTGCGGGCGCCGACGTGGGTGAGGAAGTCCGCCCAGGTGAAGCCGGCCTTGCCGTTCTTCCAGGTGATGAAGGTGTTGGCGGCGAGGTACGTCTCGCGGGCGGAGTCGGAGAGGGCCGCCAGGTAGGTGGTGGCCGACGGCTCCAGGTACTGCTCGACCAGGTACTCGTCGTAGTTGCGGGCGTTCAGCGGACCGAAGCCGCCGAGTCCCCTGAGCTTCAGTCCGGCCTGGTACTCGGCGAACTGCGACCGGAGCGCCTTCGACACCGTCTGGTCGACCTGCTTGCCGGTGCCCAGGGCGTTGGTGCCCCAGTTCCACTCGTAGGAGCCGTCGGCGTGCTCCAGGTCGGTGATCGGGCACCAGGCGCCGGTCGCGAAGATCGCGTCGGAGGCGTCGGCCGCGCCGAGCTCCTCGAGGTACTCGGCGTAGAGCGGGCTGTCGCCTGACGCGCCGAGCAGCGAGGAGAGCGCGCCGCCCGCGCTGGTGCCGGCGGACACGATCCGGTCGGTGTCGCCGGGGATGACGCCCTTGTTGGCCCGTACGTACCGCACGGCGGCCTTGAGGTCGACGATCGCGGCGGGGGCCACGCCGTAGTACTCACCGGCGGAGTTCTTGAGCGTACGGCCGCGGGCGCCGGGCTCGACGACGACGTAGCCGGCGGCCAGGGCCAGCAGCTGGTTGGAGGACAGGGCCCCGCCGGTGGCGTTGGTGTTGCCGTTGGCACCGGGGGCGGAGGCCGAGGCGGAGGCGCTGGCGGAGGGCGCGCCGCTGGGTGCGCCGCTGGGTGCGCCGCCGCCCGTTCCGCCGCCCATGCCGCCCGCGCCGATCCCGGTGGCGTCCGCCACGGAGGACGGCATGTAGCCGCCGACGGAGTTCGCGAACAGGATGGGCGCGTCGCTCGCGTCGACCGCCGTGCCGTCGATCTCCACCGGCACGCTCACGTTCAGCGACTGGTAGGCGGCGTCCACCGGCTTGGCGACGTAGGTGATCGCCTTCCAGAAGTGGTACGTCACGGTGTGCTCGTCGCCGGCGGTGTCCGTGACGGTCGTCGTGAGCCTCGTCCAGGCGTCCGGGTCGAAGGCCAGCGAACCGGCGTCCGAGGACGAGGACGCCGACGAGCCGCTGGAAGCCTGCGCGCCGATGGCGATCCCGCCCACAGCCGCGACACCCGCGGTGGCGCCGAGCCCCAAGACGACCGACCTGCGCTTGACTGCCCTGTGCTTCACGATGCTGCCTCTCGATGAACCGGGTGGTGACTGTGCTCTCCGGGCTTGCGAAGGCGAACGTAATTCGGCGCCAACAAAATCGTCAACAATCTTCGTGGCATTCACGGTCGACGCACAGTTTCACGGCGGACGCACAGGGATCTCTCGTCGGGCGGCGCGGTCTTCCCGTGGCGGGATAGCTGACGTACCGTCAGATCCATGGAGATGGGCGACCGTTCCGACGTTCCCGAGACCGACGCGTTCACCCGCGTGTACTGGGACGCGGCCGCCGAGGGCCGGCTGCTGATCCGGCGCTGCGGGGCCTGCGCACGGGCCCACCACTACCCCCGGGAGTTCTGCCCGTACTGCTGGAGCGAGGACGTGACCTGGGAGGACGCGAGCGGTCTGGCGACCCTCTACACCTGGTCCGTCGTCCACCGCAACGACCTGCCGCCCTTCGACGGGCGCACGCCGTACGTCGCGGCGGTGGTCGATCTGGCGGAGGGGCCGCGGATGTCCACGGAGGTGGTGGGGGAGGCCGGGGGTGAGTCGGCGGGGCCGCCGGCGGGGCTGCGGGCGGGGCTGGCGCTGACGGTCGCGTTCCGGGACGGGGTTCCGGTGTTCCGGCCCGCGCCGTGAAGGACCGGCGGTGTTCAATGGCCGGATGACCGACATACGCGAGCCGCACCCGGCCCCCCTCGCCTCCGGTCTCCACGGCCACGGCCTCACCCTGCGGCCCTGGGACCCGGAGTCCGCCACCGACGTGGACGCCTGGCTGCGCGGGCACGTCGACCCGGAGTTCGTGCGCTGGAACACCCCACTGCGGACGATCACCGACGCCGCGGGCGCCCGGTCGTCCCTGGAGGGCCGCGGCGCGGACATGGCCGCCGGACGCGCCATGACGTTCTGCGTCACGGACGCGGCCGACGGCACGGTCCTCGGGCAGGTCGGGGTGAACATGATCGACCGCGTGCTGAGCTTCGCCAGGGTCGGCTACTGGGTCCTGCCGGAGGCGCGCGGCCGGCACGTCGCCACCCGCTCCCTGCTGCTCGCCGCCCGCTGGGCGTTCACCGAGGCCGGTCTGCACCGGCTGGAGTTGGGCCACGCGCTCGGCCACGACGCCTCCTGCCGGATCGCCGAACGCTGCGGCTTCCCGTGCGAGGGGACCCTGCGCGGCGCGATGTGGGAGTCGGGCCGCCGGGACGCCTTCCGCGACGTCCACCTCCACGCCCGCCTGGCCACGGACCCGGAGCCGGACCGGCCTTGAGGGGCGCCCGATCAGGAGGCGGGCGGGGTGCCCGGCGGCCCCTTCCGGGTGAGTGAGGGGCCGGAGCGTGGCGGACGCCGGACTTTCGGCGGGGTCAGCGGGGGCTTCTCACGGCCAGAGTTGTTCTCTGGACCAGGCTCCCGCCGTCCGGCGGTACCGCAGTCGTGCGTGTCGGCGGGTGCTGTCGCCCTGGAAGAACTCGACCTCGTCCGGGCGCAGCCGGTACAGGGTCCAGGTCGGGGAGGTGGCCGTCGGGTTCGCGCGGGCGTGCTCCCAGGCCGCCTCCGACGCGGCCGTCAGGTCCTCCGTCGAGGTCAGGATCTCGCTCTGCCGTCCGGTCAGGGCGGCGGCCAGGGCCCCCGTCGAGCGGGCGTGCAGATCGGCCTGGGCCTCCTCGGAGGGGGCCGAGGCGACCGGGCCGCGCACCCGGACCTGGCGGCCCAGCACCGGCCAGTAGAAGGTGAGGGCCGCGTACGGGCGGGCGGCGAGCTGACGGCCCTTCCGGCTGGTGGCGTGCGTCGCGAAGGCCCAGCCGTCCGCGTCGGCGCCGTGCAGCATCACGATGCGGGCGTCCGGCAGGCCGTCCTCGCCCACCGTGGCGAGGGTCGTCGTGTGCGGCTCGCGTTCGCCCGCCGCCACCGCCTCGGCGAACCAGTCCGTGAAGAGCGGCAGCGGCTCGGCGGGGGCTTCCTCCGGGGCGAACGGAGGCAGCGCGGTCACCTCCGGGTCCCACACCCGCAGCGACCTCAGCAGCTCATGAAGATCCTTGGCCATACCGCGAGAGTAAGCGCTCAGTGCCGGGCGAACTGGACCCGCGTCGGCTGCACCACGTCCGCCCGGACGGCGATCCCCTCCACCGTCAGCCGCTCCCCGTAGATGTCGGTGAGCCGGAGCGCGCCGCCGCAGCCGCTGCCCTGCTCGGAGAGGAAGTAGTTGTACCCGGTGCGCGCCAGCCGGGTCCAGCCGGCGCCCGTGCGGACCTCCAGCCGGGCCAGCGGGTTGCGGTGGCCGATCGCCTGGATGCCGCACCAGTACCGGGTGGAGCCGGTCTTGTAGCGGATCGAGACCGTGTCCGAGGTGGCGGGGCTCAGCAGGCTCCAGGTGACCGGTATGCGGCCCGCCGAGAGGGGGGCGAGCTCGGCGAAGGCCTGGCGGCTGAGGTCGAGTTGGCCGGCCTCGCAGGGCGCCGGGCACTCGTTGGTGATGCGGACCGTGATCGACGCTCCGCTCCCGGCCCGGACGAGGACGTACGCGCCGCACGCCTTGGACGTCTCGTAGTCGGCGGTGTTCATCGCCGCCGTCATGACGTCGGAGGTGGGGCCGTAGGAGCAGGCGCCGTCGCCGTTCCCGACGTCGTAGGAGGTGGCGACACCCCGGTAGGCGGTCCCGGGCGCGATCCGCCCCGCCGCCGGTGCCGTGCCGGCCGCGGTCCGCGCGGCGGTCCCGGCCGGACGTCCGCCCGACGGGCCGGACGCGCCGGTGGGTGTGGCGGCGGGGGCGGCCGTCCCGCCGGCCGTCGCGCTCGGGGACGCCGTGGACGGCTTCGGCGACGGTGACGGCCCGGTGGTCCGGGTCGCCGTCGGTGAACCGCTCACTGCGGCCCCGGCGGCGGGCTCGACGGCGCGGGCCCCGCCGTCGGCCCCGGTCTCGGCCCCGCCGTCCGGGCGGAAGGCGACGACCAGGGACACGGCGAGCGCGACGGCCGCCACGGCGACCACCGTGACGAGGGGAACGCGGCGGGCGCGCCGCTCGGGGCGGGGCCGGCGGTGCGAGGAGGATGCCACGGATGAATCCTTACGCGGTTCGGTGGAGCACGTCCTGAAAAAGCCTTCGCCCCGTCGGTCGCCGCCGGTCCCGCAAAGGTTGCCGTCCCCGCCGGAGAACTTCGGCGAGTCGGGTGGGGCAGGGGTGGCGCGCCGGTCGCGTCGGCTCAGTCCCGGCCCAGGACCACCGTGCCCGACGAGCAGAACCAGCCGCCTGTCCCCGAGGCGACCCCCAGCCGGGGCAGGCCCCCGTCCGGTGTCCTCACCTGTCGCTCCCCGCCCTCGCCCCGCAGTTGCCGCACCGCCTCCACCAGCAGGAACAGCCCCCGCATCCCGGGATGCTGGGCCGACAGGCCGCCCCCGTCCGTGTTCACCGGCAGGGTGCCGGACAGCGTCAGCCGCCCCTTCTCCACGAACGCGCCGCCCTCGCCCTTCGCGCAGAAACCCAGGTCCTCCAGGGTCACCAGCGTCATGTAGGTGAAGGCGTCGTAGATCTCGGCGAAGTCCATCTCCCGCGGGCGCAGGCCCGCCCGCTCGAAGGCCAGTCGGCCGCTCACCGCCGCCGGGGAGACGGTGAAGTCGTCCCACCCGGACATCGCGGCGTGCGAGACGTGCTCCCCCGTGCCGAGGACCCACACCGGGTCCGTGCGGCAGTCGCGGACGTACTCCTCGGCGGCCAGGAGCACCGCCGCGCCGCCGTCGGAGCGCAGACAGCAGTGCAGTTTCGTGAACGGGTCGGCGATCATCGGGCCGGACAGGACGTCGTCCACCGTCACCGGGTCGCGGAACATCGCACCGGGGTTCAGGGACGCGTTCGCCCGTGCCTGGACCGCCACCTCCGCCAACTGCTCGATCGTCGTGCCGTACCGGAGCATGTGACGGCGGGCGGCCATCGCGTACTTGGCGATCAGGGTGTGGCCGTAGGGGACCTCGAACTGGAGCGGACCGCGGCCGCCGAAGGCGAAGGTGCCGGTGCGGCGGCCCGCCTTCACGTCCGCGCGGGCCGTCGAGCCGTACGCCAGCAGGACCGCGTTCGCATGTCCGGCGGCGATCGCGTCGGCCGCGTGCGCGGCCATGACCTCCCAGGTCGCACCGCCGACGGAGGTGGAGTCGACCCAGGTGGGCCGCAGGCCGAGGTAGTCGGCCACCTCGACGGGGGCCAGCGTGCCGAGCCCGGCGGACGCGAAGCCGTCCACCCGCGACCGGTCGAGCCCCGCGTCCGCCAGGGCCCGCCGGGCCGCCTGCGCGTGCAGGGCGTAGGGGGTGGCGTCGTCCACTCGGCCGCAGTCGGAGAGGGCGACACCGACCACGGCCGCTTTCCGGGTACCGGATGCCATGGATCTGACGGTACATCAGATAACGGCCGCCCTGAAGATGCCTTCTCTCTGTGCATTCCAGTTCCCCCGGCCTAATATGACGCGCCGTCAGCTCTGGACGGGACCGGACGAGAGGGGTGGCCATGGACCCCGGCTTCACCGCCGAACAGGACGGGATCCGCCGCACGTTGCGCGAACTGCTCCACAGACGCTGCGGCCCCGAGGAGCTGCGCGCCGCCCTGGACACCCCGCGCGGCCACGATCCGGCCCTGTGGACCGCCCTCGCCGAGCGGCTCGGGCTGCCCGGTCTCGCGCTCCCCGAGGCGTACGGCGGTGTCGGCTGTCCGGTCACCGATCTCGCCCTCGCCGCCGAGGAGACCGGCCGGGTGCTCGCGCCCTCGCCGCTCCTCGCGACCTCCGTTCTCGCCGCGCCGCTGGTCCTCGCCCTCGGCACGGACGCCCAGCGCGCCGGTCTGCTCCCCCGGATCTGCGACGGCACCCTGACCGCCGCCCTGGCCGTACCCGCGCCCGCCCTCGCCACCGCCCTCGACCTGACCGGCCCCCAGGACGGCGACTGGGCCGGCGGCGGGCGCGCGGGCGGGATCCAGGCCCGGCGGGTACAGGGCGTCTGGCGGCTGTACGGGGAGGCCGCGCAGGTGCTCGACGGGCACAGCGCCGGCGCGCTGGTGGTCGCCGCGCACACCGGCGGGTTCGTACGGTCGCGCACCCTGCTGTTCGTCGTGGCGGGGGACGCGTCCGGGCTGGTCCGCACCCGGCAGACGGCCCTGGACGCGACCCGGCCGCAGGCCCGCGTCCAGCTCCGTGACGTGCGGGCCGAACTGCTCGGCGGCGAGGAGGCGGAGGTGACGCAGGCGCTCTCGCACGCCGGTGACTTCGCGGCCGCCTTCCTCGCCTGCGAGGCCGTCGGCGCGGCCGACCGCGTGCTGGAACGAACCGTCGAGTACCTCGGCCGACGGGAGCAGTTCGGCCGGGTGATCGGCTCCTTCCAGGCGGTCCAGCACCGGCTGGCCGATGTCTACGTCCGGATCCAGGCGGCCCGGTCCGCCGCGTACTACGCCGCCTGGGCGGCGGGTGGTCCCGGTGACCCGGGCGGCTCCGGCCCGCCTCGTGAGCGGGTGGGCGGGCTGGCTCTCGCGCAGGCGCTGGAGGCGCTGCGCCGCGCCGCCGCCGAGGGGATCCAGTTGCACGGGGGAATCGGCTTCACCTGGGAACACGAGGCGCACCTGTTCTTCAAGCGGGCCACGGGCGACGAGCTGCTGTTCGGCCCCGTGCACCGGCTGCGGGCGCACGCGGCCGAGGGTGCCCGGCTCCTCGAGCGGACGGAGGTACCGGTGTGATCGGCGTCCGGCTGGTGCAGAGGGTCTCCTCGACGCGGGCCTTCGCGAAGGTCGCGCCGCGTGTCGTCCCCGCCCTCGACCGGGCCGTGCACCGGCTCACCCGGGGAAAGGTGCTGCTCAGCGCCCAGATGCTGCCCGGGGTGATCCTGACGTCCACCGGGGTGAGGAGCGGCCTGCCGCGTCGGACGCCGCTGGCCTGTATGCCCGAGGAGGGCGGCGGGAGCTGGATCCTGGTCGGCTCCAACTTCGGCCGCACCGGGCACCCCGCCTGGACCGGCAACCTGCTGGCCCACCCGGAGGCCGAGATCAGCTGGAAGGGCACGGACGTCCCGGTGACGGCCGTGCGGCTGACGGGGGAGGAGCGGGCGGCCGTCTGGAAGACCCTGCTGGTGTTCTGGCCGCCGTACGCGACGTACCAGGAACGGGTGGACCGGGAGATCCGCGTGTTCCGCCTCACCGTGAGGGGCCGGGGCCTCGGGGACTAGGGACCCGGGACCGGGGACCGGGGACCAGGGGCCGGGGATCGAAGGTTCCGGGGACCGAGGGTCCGGGGACCGAGGTCCGGTCCGCCGGGGGCCGGGCCTCGGGGCGGCTAGAAGGCGTGCTGGAGCAGCAGGAACGTGCCTGTCCCCAGCATCGCCGCTCCGGAGGTGCGGGTCACCGCGCGGGCCGCCGCCGGGCGGGCGCCCAGCAGTTCGCGGGCCAGGACGCCCACGGTCAGGTAGACGGCGGCGCAGCACACCATGTGGAGCAGGCCGAGCACGGTCGTCCGGGCGGCCACCGGCAGGTGACCGTCGCCCGTGAGGAACTGGGGCAGGACCGACAGGTACAGCAGCAGGCCCTTGGGGTTCAGGCCGCTGATCGTGGCCCCGCGCAGGAACACCCGCCCGCCGCCCGCCGCGATCTCCTCCCCCGCGCCCGGGACCCCAGGCCGCCGCAGCACCGTCCACCCCAGCCACACCAGGTACGCCGCGCCCGCCGCCGTCAGTGCGGTGAGCAGCGTCGGCGACCCCGCGACCAGCACCGCGAGGCCCGCCGCGGCCAGCGCCGTGTGCAGGGCGTACCCGCTCACCAGGCCGCCCACCGCGGCGCCCACCGAACGGCCGCGCAGCCCGGCGGAGATCACGTACGCCCAGTCGGCGCCCGGCACGCACACCAGCAGCAGGTCGACGGCGAGGAAAGAAAGGAGCGTTCCCGAGTCCATGTCGGGAACATTAGGCGCGATGTGGGCGAAAGTGTTCCCGAAGTTTTCGCGGATCGGCCCAGCACGGGGGAAGATCTGCCCCATGGACGATGTGGACCGGAAGATTCTTGCCGAGCTTCAGCAGGACGGGCGGCTGACCGTGACCGAGCTGGCCGCGCGGGTGCGGCTGAGCGTCTCGCCCTGTCACCGGCGGCTGCGGGAGCTGGAGCGGTCGGGGGCTATCAGCGGCTACCGGGCGGTGGTGGAGCCGACCGCCGTGGGGCTGACCTTCGAGGCGCTGGTCTTCGTCTCGATGCGGCAGGAGGACCGGGACACGGTCGCCGAGTTCGAGCGGGCGGTGGGCGAGGTGGAACACGTCCTGGAGGCGCAGCGGCTGTTCGGCGAACCCGACTATCTGCTGCGGGTGGCCACCGCCGACCTCGCGGCCTTCCAGCGGTTGTACGACGAGCGTCTCGCCACCCTGCCGGGGGTGCAGCGGCTGACGTCGACGCTGGTGATGAAGCACGTGGTGAAGGACCGGGCGCTGCCCGCCTGAGGCCGACAGCGCGGCAGGCGGCAGCTCACCGGGGTGAGCTGCCGCCTGGCAGACAGGACTTGACCGTAAGGACCGTGGGGGCGGGGCTACTTCGTCGGCTTCTTGCCGGTGATGCCCAGGTGCACCAACAGGGCCAGGTTCGGCTTGAGTTCGGCCTGCTTGACGCCCCAGGTCTGGAAGCCCTTCTGGTGCGAGGCGACCGCCGCGAGCATCGCGACGAGCGCGCCCGCGACCGCGGCCGGGTTCACGTCCTTGTCGACCTTGCCCTTGGACTGGAGCTCGGCGACGGCGTCCGAAAGGGAGTTGTTCACCGAGTTGAGGATCTTCATGCGGAGTTTGTAGAAGCGCTTGTCCCCCTCCGCCGCGCCGAGGTCGACGACCCGGAGGATCGCGTCGTTCTTCCGCCAGAACTCCAGGAAGCCGTCGACGAGTTCCTGCGCCGTCTGCCAGCCGGCCTTGCCGACCCAGGAACGTCCGGCGACCAGCGCGGTCAACTCCGCGCCCTCGGCGGCCATTTGCTCGGCGATCTCCAGGACGGCGCCCTCGACGTCCGGGAAGTACTGGTAGAAGGTCGCTGGCGAAGTGCCCGCCTTCCGGGCGACGTCGATGACCTTGACGTCGCGGTACGGAGAGGAGCTGAGCATCTCGCTGAGGCAGTCGAGCAGCTTCTGCCGCGTCGCCTGCCCGCGCCGACCGGCCACGCGGCCGTCGACGGTACGCACTTGTCCTGTCATGCCGTCAGCTTACCGAGGGGTGATCGGAGCGCGATTCGGCCGACTGCAAATGGGGTGCGAGGGGGCGCGGAGGCGGGTGTGCCTGGTCTGCGGCTTGCGCGCGGCGCCGTTAGTTTGGCTGCATGGCCGAAAACAGGGCATCGGTGTACGCAGAGGGCGTCCCCTGCTGGGTGGACGCACAGCTCCCCGACGTGGACGCGGGCAAGCGGTTCTACGGTGAGCTCTTCGGGTGGGATTTCGAGGAGGCGTACGGCTCCTCGGTGTGGGCCCGGCTGGAGGGCGCTCCGGTGGCGGCGCTCGCGCACAAGACGGACGGCCGGATGCCCACCGTCTGGACGGTGTACTTCGCGACCCCGGACGCGCAGAAGACCGTCGGCCGCATCCGCAACGCCGGCGGGCAGGTCGTCATGGGGCCGTTCCCGGTCGGCGGGGCGGGCACCGCCGTGCTCGCCGCCGACCCCGAGGGCGCGGTCTTCGGCCTGTGGCAGCCGGCCGGCCACCCCGGCTTCGGCGTGCGGCACCGGCCCGGCACCTTCGCCTGGGCGCAGCTCTACGCCCGGGACACCGGGGCCGCCAACACCTTCTACGGCCACCTCTTCCACGAGGCGCTGTTCGGGCCGGGTGCCGAACCCGAATTCGGGCGGGCGCCGGTCGGGGACGTCTTCCCGGAGGTCATGCCGCCGCATTTCCTCGTCCACTTCGGCGTGCGCGACTGCGAGGCGGCCCTGGGCGCGGTGAGCCGGCTCGGCGGGCGGGTGCAGGCGGGCCCGTTCACCGCTTCGTACGGAACCGTGGCGGTCGTCACGGACAATCAAGGGGCGTCGTTCGCGCTTCTTCAGCGCTGACGGGTGCCGTATGCGTGCTGTATGCGCGTATATGAAATGAGACACCCCGATTGCCCCCGGGTTCGCAACCGGCCGTCCGGCCAGGAAGAATCAGGGTGCGTGCCGCCACGGCGGTGCGGTGGTGAGACGCTGCACGGGGCCGTGTGCACAAGCGGGTGACGCGGTTCGTACGGGGAGGTGGCAGGCAAGTGGTGGATCAGCTGACGCAGCACGATCCGCGGCGGATCGGGCCGTTCGAGGTGCTGGGACGGCTGGGGGCCGGCGGCATGGGGCTGGTCTATCTGGCCCGCTCGGCCTCGGGCCGTCGCGTGGCGATCAAGACGGTCAGGACCGAGCTCGCCGAGGACCAGCTCTTCCGGGTGCGTTTCACGCGCGAGGTGGAGGCGGCCCGGGCGGTCTCGGGGTTCTACACGGCCGCCGTCGTAGACGCCGATCCCCGCGCCGCCGTGCCCTGGCTGGCCACCGCGTACGTTCCCGCGCCCTCCCTCGAGGAAATAGTGAACGACTGCGGGCCCATGCCCGCCCAGGCGGTGCGCTGGCTGGCGGCTGGCGTCGCCGAGGCGCTCCAGTCGATCCACGGCGCGGGGCTGGTCCACCGTGACCTCAAGCCGTCCAACGTGCTCGTCGTCGAGGACGGGCCCCGGGTGATCGACTTCGGTATCGCCTCCGGCGTTTCGAACACGCGTTTGACGATGACGAACGTGGCCGTCGGCACCCCCGCCTACATGTCCCCCGAGCAGGCGAAGGACTCGCGCAGCGTGACCGGCGCGAGCGATGTCTTCTCGCTCGGCTCGATGCTGGTCTTCGCCGCCACCGGCCACCCGCCCTTCCACGGCGCCAACCCGGTCGAGACGGTCTTCATGCTGCTGCGCGAGGGCCCGGACCTGGAGGGCCTGCCGGACGAACTGCGCCCGCTCATCGAGTCCTGCATGCAGATGGAGGCCACGGCCCGGCCCAACCCGGCCGACCTCCAGGCCCAGCTCGCCCCCCACCTCTTCGGCTCCGGCTCCGACGACAGCGGTACGGCGTCGGCGTGGCTGCCCGAGAAGGCGGTCGCGCTCATCGAGACGCGCCGTGGCGGCCGCCCGACGAAGCCGGCGCCGCCGAGTCCTCGCAGCGGCGGCGCGGGCGGCGTGGGCCTGGCCCGGCCGACCGCCCCGGCCGTGCCGCCCCCGCCGCCGCACGCCCCCGTGGTCCTGTCCCGCCCGGCTCCCGCGCCGGTGGCCGTCGGCGCGCCCGACATCGGTCCCGTCCGGCTGGCGGGCGCCGCCGTGCCGATCGGACCGGGTCCGCGCGTCGCCGACGTACGGGCCACGGCCGCCGTGAAGGCGCCCGTCGCCGAGCCCGGCCTGGTCGCCAGCTGGTCCCGCCCGCGCCCCGGCGTCAACGGCGCCGACACGACCGTACCGACCCCCCAGACCGCGCCCTCGGAGACCCCCGCGGGCTGGCGGCCCTGGCGTTTCCGCATGTCGAACGATGTGTGGGGCACGCCGTCCGTCGCCGGGGACCTCGTCTACGTGACCTCCTTCGAGGTGCACGCCCTGGATGTGGCCACCGGCCGGCGCCGCTTCAAGACGCGGGACGTCGCCTGGTCGATGGCGGTCGCGGACGGCCGGGTGCACGCCTCCGACGGGCCCACCCTGTTCGCCCTGGACGCCCGTGAGGGCGGCGACCTGTGGCGGCTGTCGACGGACGCCTGGGTGTACTCGCTCAAGGCCGACCGGGGCACGGTCGTCACCGGCACGCGCGGCGGCGGCGTCCAGGCCTGGGAGGCCTCGACCGGGCAGAAGCTCTGGGAGATCACCGGCTGCCAGACCGACTTCGAGTCCCCGGAGGCCGGCCCGGCCCTGCACGAGGGCACGGTCTACGTCTGGCAGGACGCCCGGCTCAGAGCCCTGGAAGCCCGCACGGGCGAGGAACGCTGGTCCTACCCCATCGGCGACACGGCCTCCTGCGGCGGTGTCCCGGTCCGGGTCACCCCCGCCCCCGACGGCTACGTCTACCTCTCCGCCGGCACCCGCGTCCTCGCCGTCGACGTCGCGAGCGGCATGGTGCGCTGGCACTTCGAGGCCCCGGCGGTCTTCCTGTCGCCGCCGGCCTTCGTGCCCGGCCCGGCGGTGACCGGCGGCGGCGTCTACCTCGCCGACTACCTCGGCACCGTGTACGCCATCGACGCCACCGACGGGCGCGACCGCTGGCGCATCGCCACCGAGGCCCGGGCGTCCGTCGACCCGGTGCTGGTGGCCGCCGGCCATGTCCACGTCGGCAGCGGCAAGGGCCTCTACACCCTGGACGCCGTCACCGGCACGCCCAAGTGGCGCTTCCAGGCGGGCGGCGACATCGTGGGCGCCCCGGCGGTCGCGGAGGGCCGTATCCACTTCGGCTCCACGGACCACCTGCTGTACACCCTGAAGGCCGACGACGGCAGGCTGCGCTGGAAGCTGGCGACCGGCGGCGAGATCACCGGCTCCCCGGTGGTCCGCGACGGTGTGGTGTACGCGTCCAGCAAGGACCGCTGTGTGTACGCGCTGGACGCGGAGAAGGGCACGGGAACGGCCCGTACGGCCTGAACCGTCCGCTCACCGCCGGGAGGACGGCCGTCGCACCGGGACGGCCGTCGTGCCGGGACGGCCGTCGTGCCGGGACGGCCGTCGTGCCGGGACGGCCGTCGTGCCGGGACGGCCGTCGTGCCGGGACGGCCGTCGTGCCGGGTGCACGGAAGGGAGCCGGACGGCGGCCGCCACCGCAGACGCTACGCCGGGGACCGGCCGGTCGCCACGCGGTGACATGGTCGTGACAGGCTTTGCCTAGGCTGGCCGCATGGATCGACGGGGGCAGAAACTCAGGTTCACAGCGGTGGCCGCGATCGTCGTACTGGCGCTGACCGGCTTCTCCACGAGCAAGGGGCACGGCCGCGGCGGCGGTCACGGCGACGGCGGGGGCGGCGGATGCAGCAGCTCCGGCCAGAACCACGACGGCTCGTCGTCGAGCGGCGGCACCTCGGGGAGCACGTACCACGACTACGACGACGATGACGACTACACGGACGACACCTCCGGCGGCAGCGGCTCCTCCGACACGTCCACGACGCAGGCGGACGCCACGGTGGAGCTGACCGCCTGCGCGACACCGAGCGAGGCGTACGCGACGGTCGAGGTCACCAACCCGAACGCGACCGGCGGCTACTTCACCGTGACGGTCGATTTCCTCGACGCCGGTTCCCGGCGGGTGGAGGAGCGCAGCGAGGAAGCGTACGTCGCGGGGAACGACACGACGACGGTCCAGGTCGACCTGTCAGCCCCGGGCGTCGCGGCGAGGGTCGACCACTGCGACCCGCAGCAGTACGCACCGGCCCGCTGACCTCCTCAAAGAACCGGGGGAGGAACTACCCCCCCCGCCCTCCCCGCCCGGAAGGGCCACGTCACCCGTCCGGGTGACCGGCTCCGCGCCGTCCCCGCAGCGCGGAAATCCCGGAGCGGGGTCAGCGGAGCCGTGGGGTGGTGGGGGAGCGGGCGGCGAACAGTTCTGCCTGGTGGGCGGTGGGCAGGTTGCCCAGGGAGATGAGGTGCGGGGCCTGGGCGAAGCCCGTCGTGCGGGCCGCCTCCTTCGCCGCCCACAGGGCCCGCACGGTGCCCTGGACCCCGGCGGGGGGATACCCGGCGACGACGCCGGCGCGGGCTGCGGCGGCCGCCGACGCCCCGCCGGTGTCGGTGAGTTCGGACACCAGCCCGATGTCGAAGGCGCGCCGGGCGGAGATCCGTTCCGCCGTCCCCATGAGCATCATCCGCGCGACCTCGCCGTACGGCATCCGCTGCGCGAGCAGCACCGACTCGTAGGCGCTGACCATCCCGTAGGTGGTGTGCGGGTCGAAGAAGGTGGCGTCGGCGCCCGCGACGATGAACTCGCACTCCCCGAGCAGGTAGAAGGCGCCCCCGCAGGCCATCCCCTCCACGGCGGCGACCACCGGTTTCCACAGGTCGTTCGCCTTCGGGCCGACGGCGAGCAGCGGGTCGTCCTGCATGTACGGCGAGGCGGGCTGCGGCACGACGGCGTCCCGGTCGAGGCCGGTGCAGAAGGCCCGCCCCCCGGCCCCGGTGAGGACGACGGCCCGCACCGAGTCGTCGTACCGCAACCCCCGCCAGATGTCGCGCAGTTCGCGGACGGTGTCCAGGTCGAGGGCGTTCAGCCGGGCCGGCCGGTCGAGGGTGACGACGGCCACCCCGGTGTTTTCGTCGGTGTCCAGTCGCACACTCACGGCCGCTCCAGGACCCACTGCGGGAGTCCGGAGCCGTCGAAGACGACCTGGACCCGGGCGCCGATGCGGACGCGGTGGGGGGAGAGCGAGTCGAGCGGCGCCCCCGCTCCGCTCACCAGGTTGCCCACCATCCGGATGCGGGGCGCCTCGGCCAGTTCGACGAGGATCACGTTGTAGGGGGCGAAGGCCGCGTAGTCCGGCAGCAGGGGCGGATGCGGGACGACGAAGGACCAGACGCGGCCGCGGCCCGAGGTCCGCCGCCACCGGCTCGCGAAGGACTGGCAGTGCGGGCAGCAGGGGCGGGGCGGGAAGCGGGGTTCGCCGCAGTCGGCACAGGTCTGGACGCGGAGTTCGCCCTGGGCGGCGTACCGCCAGAACGGGGCGCCGTCGGCGTCGGTGACGGGGGTGAGCATCGCGGGATCAGCTCCTCGGTGCGTTCTCCTCGGTGGGTTCAGTTCCTGAGCAGCAGAGCGGAGGTCGGGACGCCCTCGCCCGCGGTGACCAGGCAGGTCGCGGCGCCGGGCACCTGGGCGGTGCTGGTCCCGCGCAGCTGCTTGACGCCCTCGTTGATGAGGTTGAAACCGTGGACGTAGGCCTCGCTGAGCCCGCCGCCGCCGGTGTTGAGGGGCAGCCGTCCGCCGGTCTCCAGGGCGCCCTGCTCGGTGAACGCCCCGCCCTCTCCCCGGCCGCAGAACCCGTAGCCCTCCAGGGAGAGCGGGACGAGCGGGGTGAAGGCGTCGTAGATCTGCGCGACGTCGACGTCCTGCGGGGTGAAGTCGGCGTGTTTCCACAGGTGCCGGGCGGCCGCCCAGGCGGGGCCGGTGAGCGGGTCGTCGTTCCAGTAGTTGACCATGCCGTGGTGCTGGGCGGGCAGGCCCTGGGCCGCGGAGTGGATGTGGACCGGTGCCCGGCGGCAGTCCCGGGCCCGTTCGGCGCTCACCACCACGCAGGCCAACGCCCCGTCCGTCTCGAGGCAGTTGTCGTACAGGCACAGGGGCTCGCTGATCCACCGCGACGACATGTACATCTCGCGGGTGAGGGGCCGCTCGTACATCACGGCGGCCGGGTTCTGGTTGGCGCGGTTGCGGCAGGCGAGGGCGACGTTGAAGAGGTGGTCGCGGGTCGCGCCGTACTCGTGCAGATAGCGGCGGGCGAGCATGGCTATCTCGTCGACGGGCCGCAGCAGTCCGAAGGGCCGGGTCCACTGGGCGGGGGTGGGGAGCTGGACGGCGGTGTTCGTCCACGGACGCGGGCCGGAACCCCGTTTGCGCGACCGCCAGGCGACGCCCACCGTGGCCTGGCCGGCGGCGATGGCGGCGGCGAGGTGGGCGACGGTGGCGCAGGAACCGCCGCCGCCGAACCCGATCTTGCTGAAGAAGGTCAGGTCCCCGAACCCGACGGCCTTCGCGAGCTCGACCTCGTCCGTCTCCTCCATGGTGTAGGAGGCGAGGGCGTCGACCTCGCCGGGGGCGATCCCGGCGTCGTCGAGGGCGGCCAGGACGGCTCGGCAGGCGAGGGTCCGTTCGTCCTCGGGGAGGTGCTTGGCGAAGGACGTCTGCCCGATGCCGACGATGGCCGTGGCGTCCTTGATTCCGGTCACTGCGGGCATGCCGCACCCACCTCCACACGGCGACAGTGCTGCTGACAGTCCGTCAGGTTACCGCTAATCTGACGGTCAGTCAGCTAGTGCTCTCCGGCGAGGAGGAGGCTGGTCGTGCGCGGTGACGTGGAGTGGGGGACGATCCCCGGTTTGGTCCGCTGGTCGGCCGAGCGGTACGCGAGCGCCGAGGCGGTGGTGGAGGGCCGCACCCGGATCTCGTACGCCGAGCTCGGCGCCCGCGTCGAGCGCGCGGCGGCGGCCTGTCTGGCGAACGGGCTGCGGGCGGGCGACCGCGTCGCCCTCTGGGCCCCGAACTCCCTGGACTGGATGGTCGCGGCGCTCGGCGCGGTCGGCGCGGGCGCGGTGCTCGTGCCGCTGAACACCCGTTTCAAGGGCACGGAGGCGGCGGACGTACTGCGCCGCAGCGGGACGCGGCTGCTGTTCGTGACGGGCACCTTCCTCGGGACCTCGTACGTGGCCTCGTTGCGCCGGGCGGCGGCCGAGGGCGCCGGTGGCGGCCCGCTGCCGGGGCTTCCCGCGCTGGAGCAGGTGGTGGTGCTCGCGGACGACGCCCCGGCGGACTTCCGGACCTGGAAGGACTTCCTGGCGAGCGGGGAGGGCGTCGGGACGGCGGAGGTGAGGGCCCGGGCGGACCGGGTGGCGGGGGAGTGGCCCTCGGACATCGTCTTCACCTCGGGCACCACGGGCCGCCCCAAGGGCGCGGTGATCACCCACGCGCAGACGCTGCGGGCCTACGGGATCTGGACCGACCTGGCCGGGTTGCGGCAGGGCGACCGCTACCTGATCGTGAACCCCTTCTTCCACACCTTCGGCTACAAGGCGGGCGTGATCGCCTGTCTCATGCGGGGCGCGACGATGATCCCCCAGCCGGTGTTCAACGTGGACACGGTCCTCGCGAACGTGGCGGCGGAACGGGTGTCGGTCCTGCCCGGTCCGCCGACCCTGCACCAGTCGCTGCTGGACCACGCCTCCCGCGACAAGCACGACCTGTCGGCGCTGCGGCTGGTGGTCACCGGCGCGGCGGTGGTGCCGCTGCGGCTCGTCGAACGCCTGCGGGGCGAACTGGGCGTCGAGACCGTCCTGACGGCGTACGGGCTCTCGGAGGCGAGCGGTGTCGTCACCATGTGCCGCCGCGGCGACGATCCCGCGGTCATCGCCTCGACCTCCGGCCGCGCGATCCCCGGCACCGAGGTGCGGGTGGACGCGGCGCCGGGCCGGCCCGGGGAGGTCCTGGTCCGGGGCTTCAACGTGATGCGCGGCTACTACGAGGACGAGGCGGCGACGGCCGAGGCCCTGACGCAGGACGGCTGGCTGCGCACCGGCGACGTGGGCGTGCTGGACGCCGCGGGCAACCTCCGGATCACCGACCGGCTCAAGGACATGTTCATCGTCGGCGGCTTCAACGCCTACCCGGCGGAGATAGAACACCGCCTCGGCCTGCACCCGGACGTGGCCGACGTGGCCGTGATCGGCGTCCCGGATCCCCGCCTGGGCGAGGTGGGCAAGGCGTACGTGGTCCGGCGGCCGGGCGCGGTCTCCACGGCCGACGACCTGATCGCCTGGGCCCGGCGGGAGATGGCCAACTACAAGGTGCCGAGGGCGGTGGAGTTCGTGACCGCCCTGCCCCGCAACGCGAGCGGCAAGGTGGTGAAGGGCGAGCTGCGCGCCCTCTGACCGCCCCTGCCGGGTCACCCCGGACACACGCCGGCCGCGGCGGCTCCCCTCCGCGCCGCCGCGGCCGATCCCCGTCGCGGTGCTGACGGGGTGGTGCCTACTTGCCGCCCAGGTCCAGGGCGGGCGGGACCGGCGCGTGGTTCTCCAGCGTGACGATCTTCTCCTCGGCGGACGGCGTGGCGACCGGAGCCGTGGCCGGCGTGGCCGCCTCGGTGGAGGTCGTCGGCGTCGTCGGCGTCGGCGTCGGCGTCACCGGCTTGTCCAGGGCCGGCAGGATCGGCGCGTGGTTCTCCAGCGTGGTGATGTCCGCGGTGGCGTCCGTCGTCTGCTTCTCGGTGCTGCTCATGTTCGGCTCCCCCTGGGAGTGTTCAAGTGAGTGAGGCGCCTCTGTCCGGCGATTCCCCCGAGTATCGCCGGACAGCGGCATGTGCCGGAGCCCACCCCCCAGCGGGCTCGTACGGCCTGTCTGCCCCCGAGGCGACGGACCGTTGAGCAGAGCCTGCCAGGCGGTGATAAACGTTCGCTGAACGCCGGCGACGGGAGGCTCAGGACGCGTCCAGAGGCGTCAGCAGGCGGCGCACCTCGGCGGCCTCGGGCGCCCCCGTCCGCTCCAGCAGGGACAGGGCCTCCTGCCAGCAGGCTCGTGCCCGGTCCGACTGGCCGAGGGCGCGCAGGCTGCGGCCCAGGACGGTCAGCACACTGCCCCGGATGAGGTCCCCGCCGATGAAGCCGATCGCCAGCGCCTGTTCGGCGTGCTGCGCGGCCTGGGCCGGACGCCGGTCGGCCAGGTGCAGCTGGGCGATGCGGAAGTGCGTCGTCCCCTCCCACAGGCGCTGCCGGTTGCTGCCGAACATCTCCAGCGCGTCGGACAGCTGCACCAGGCCCTCGGCGAGCCGGCCGGCGCTGATCAGCGCGACGCCCAGGGCGTAACGGCCGTTGGCCAGGCGCAGGGTGAGCCCGAGCTGCTGGTAGATGTCGACGCCCTGCCGGGCCAGGGTGACGGCGTCGCTAGGGCGGTTCATCCGCTCGTAGAGCCGCGAGAGGTTGCACAGCGCGTTGGCCTCTCCCGGCCGGTTCCCGTCCGCCCGGTAGCCGTCCCTGGCGGTGGTGAGGAACTCCTCGGCCTCCTCGTAGCGGCCCTGGCCGAGCGCGATGATCCCCCGGTCCGTCGCCGCCCAGCTGACCGGCGTCGCGTCCTTTGCCGCCGTGGCCAGCTCGATCGCGCGCCGGGCCTCGTCGTCGGCCTCGGCGTACCGTCCGGCGGCCAGATGGACGTTGGACAGCGCGGTCCGCGCACGGCTCTCCGCGCGGACGTCGGCGGCGTCCTGCGCGGCGTCCCGCAAGGCCGTCGCCGCCCACTCGTACTGCTTGGCGTTCGCGCCCGACTCCGCCAGGTCCTTGGCGGCCCAGAGCAGATCGACGGCCCGGCGCAGTCCGCTGCCCGTCTGCTGCTGCCGCGCGCACGCCAGCAGGCACTGCGCCTCCGCGAAGAGCCAGTCGAGGGCCTGCGTCCGCTCGCCGAAGGAGAGACCCCGGTACGACGTGGGTTCCAGGTGGACGACCGTGCGGTCGCCGGGGCGTTCGATCGCGTAGACGCCCGCCGCCGTCGCCAGGTAGAAGTCCAGCAGCCGCGACAGGGCCGCGTCGCGCCCGCCGGGGGGCTGTTCGTCGCGGTCGGCGCACGCACGCGCGTAGAGCCGCACGAGGTCGTGGAACCGGTAGCGGCCGGGAGCCGCCGACTCCAGCAGGGAGGTGTCGACCAGGGACTCCAGCAGGTCCTCGGTGTCCTCCACCGGCAGGTCCAGGACCGCCGCGGCCGCCGCCAGGGAGGTGTCCGGGCCGTCCGCGAGGCCCAGCAGCCGGAACGCACGGGCCTGGGCGGGCTCCAGCGCGCCGTAGCCCAGTTCGAACGTCGCCTTCACCGCCAGGTCGCCCGCCTGGAGTTCGTCCAGCCGGCGCCGTTCGTCCGCCAGCTTGGCGGCGAGGACGGACACCGTCCAGGTGCGGCGGGCCGCCAGCCGGGAGGCGGCGATCCGGATCGCCAGCGGCAGGAAGCCGCACGCGGCCACCACGTCCAGCGCGGCCTTGCGCTCCGCCGCCACCCGCTCCTCGCCGACGATCCGGGTGAAGAGGGCGAGGGCCTCCTCGGGGGACATCACGTCCAGGTCGACGAGGTGCGCCCCGGCCAGGTCCACCATCCGCACCCGCGAGGTGACCAGCGCCGCGCAGCCCTCCGTGCCCGGCAGCAGGGGGCGTATCTGGGCGGCGTCCTTGGCGTTGTCCAGCAGCACCAGCACCCGGCGCCCGTCCAGCACCGAGCGGTACAGCGCCGCCCGTTCCTCCAGCGAGTCGGGGATCGCCGAGTCCGGCGTGCCCAGGGCCCGCAGGAACGACCCGAGGACCGTCTCCGGCTCCGCCGACCGGGGGCCCGCGCCCTGGAGATCGACGTACAGCTGCCCGTCGGGGAAGGCGGGCCGGGCCTGGTGGGCGACGTGCACGGCGAGGGTCGTCTTGCCCACGCCGCCGATGCCCGCGAGCGCGGACACCGCCATCACCCGGCCGCCCCCGCCCGCGCCACCGTCACCGGCGCGTGCGAGCACCTCGCTCAGCTCCCGCACGAACGAGGTGCGGCCCGTGAAGTCGGGCACGGTGGCCGGGAGTTGCGCGGGGCGGACCCGGACCACCGCCGGTTCCGCCGCCGGCGCCGACGGTTCCGCGAGCTCCGGGTCGGCCTGGAGGATGCGGTGCTGGAGCAGGCGCAGCCCGGCCCGCGGGTCCACCCCGAGCTCCTCCGCCAGCAGCCGCCGGGTGTCCGCGTAGACCGCGAGCGCCTCCGCCTGCCGGCCGCTGCGGTACAGCGCCAGCATCAGCAGTTCGCGCAGCCGCTCGCGCAACGGGTACGCCGCCGTGAGCGCGGTGAGTTCGGAGACGGCCTCCGCGTGGCAGCCCTGCTCCAGGTCCATGTCCAGCCGGGACTCCAGCAGCCCCAGCCGCCATTCCTCCAGCCGGACGCGCTGCGCCTCCGCGTACGGCCCGGGGACGCCGGCCAGGGCCTCCCCGTCCCACAGTCCCAGCGTCCGGTTCAGTACGTCGCGGGCGTGCGCGAGGTCCCCGGCGTTCCGTGCCTTCTCCGCCTCCGCCGCCCACTCCTGCGCCACCGCCAGGTCCAGCGCCCCCTCCGCCGGCACGCGCACCGCGTAGCCGCCCGACTCGCTCACCAGGACGCCCGGGTCGAGCACCTTGCGCAGCCGGGAGGCGTAGGTCCGTACCGCCGCCAGCGCCTGCGACGGGGGCTCCTCGCCCCACAGCGCGTCGATCAGTTCGGCGGCCGTCGCCGTACGTCCCTCGCGCAGCAACAGGGCTGCCAGCAGGGCACGTTGCTGCGGCGAACCGGTGGCGAGCCGCTCGTCGCCGCGCCGTGCGCGCACCGGGCCGAGCACGTCGAAGCGCAGCGTCGCCGGCTCCTCGGGGGAGCCGGGCCGTCTCTGCTCCGGCACACGCGGGTCGCGGTGTCCTACCCGGTCGTCCATCAGGGCTCCCCTTAGGCATCCGAATTACCAGGCCCAGTTTGCCCTGTCCATGCCGGAAGCGTCAGCTTGCCCGGCAGGCGCACGGGAGTCCACACACCCCTGACATCCGGTGTGCACACATCCCCACAGAGTCGATCAACTCCGGCTCCCGTCCGCTAGCTGACGATCCGTCAGATCGGCGCTACCGTGCCCCCATGGAGAACGCACCGGAGAACGCATCGCAGACCGCGGCGCAGGCCGCGGCGCAGAACGCATCGCAGACGGGCTCGCAGACGGCGGCGCAGGCCGCGGCTCGCGCCACGAAGGCCACGGAGACCCTCCCGCTGATCATCTCCGTCGACGACCACACCGTGGAGCCGGCCACCGTCTGGCAGGACCGCCTCCCGAAGAAGTACCTCGACACCGGCCCCCGCGTCGTCCGGGCCCCGCTGAAGGAGATGACGTTCCTCGGCGGCCGCTTCAAGCCCGTCATGGGCGAGCCCGGCGACGACGGCCCGATCGGCGACTGGTGGATCTACGAGGACCTGCACCGCCCCCTCACCCGCCTGGACACCGCCGTCGGCTTCAGCCGGGACGAGATCAAGCTGGAGGTCATCACCTACGAGCAGATGCGCCCGGGGTCCTACGACGTCCCGTCCCGCCTCGCCGACATGGACGTCAACCACGTCCAGTCCGCCGTCTGCTTCCCCACCTTCCCCCGCTTCTGCGGCCAGACCTTCACCGAGGCCGCCGACCGCGAACTGGGCCTGCTGTGCGTGCGCGCCTACAACGACTGGACGGTGGAGGAATGGTGCGGCCCGCAGGCCCGGGGCCGGCTGATCCCGCTCACCCTCATCCCGCTCTGGGACGCCGAACTCGCGGCGGCGGAGGTCCGGCGCAACGCCGCCCGCGGGGTCCGCGCGGTCGCCTTCTCCGAGATACCCCCGCACCTCGGCCTGCCCTCCGTGCACACCGACTACTGGGACCCCTTCCTGGCCGCCTGCGACGAGACCGGCACGGTCGTGGCCATGCACATCGGCTCGTCGAGCCGGATGCCCTCCACCTCCGCCGACGCCCCGCCCGCCGTCGGTTCCACGATCACCTTCGCCAACTGCTGTTTCTCGATGGTCGACTGGCTGATGAGCGGCAAGTTCGAGCGCTTCCCGAACCTGAAGGTGATGTACGCGGAGGGCCAGATCGGCTGGATCCCCTACATCCTGGAGCGCGCCGACGTGGTGTGGGAGGAGAACCGGGGGTGGGGCGGGGTCGCCGACAAGGTCCATCGCCCTCCGTCGGAGCTGTTCGCCGACCACGTCCACGGCTGCTTCTTCGACGACGCCTTCGGCCTGCGCAACCTCGACTCCATCGGCGTCGGGAACGTCCTGTACGAGACCGACTACCCGCACTCCGACTCCACCTGGCCGAAGTCGCGCGAGGTCGGCGAGGCGCAGATGGGCCACCTGGCGCCGGACGTGGTGGAGCGGATCGTGCGGGGCAACGCGATCGACCTGCTGGGACTGACGCCGGACGGTCTCTGGAGCCCGCGGTGAGCCTCGACTACGGCATCCAGCTCCCGGTCCAGTCGCAGTCCACGCTCTACGCCGAAGCCTGGGAGGCCGACGCGGGGCCCGCCGACCTCGTCGAGGTCGCCCGCGCCGCCGACCGCGCCGGATTCGCCTACGTCGCCGTCTGCGACCACGTGGCGATCCCGCACCGGCTGGCCGAGGCGATGAGCACGGTCTGGTACGACCCCGTGGCCACTCTCGCCCACCTGGCCGCCGTCACCGAACGCGTCCGGCTGCTCGCGCACGTCGCCGTCGTCGGCCTGCGCCACCCCCTGCTCACCGCCAAGCAGTACGCGACCCTCGACCACCTCAGCGGCGGCCGGCTGATCCTCGGCGTCGGCGCCGGTCACGTACGGGAGGAGTTCGAGGCGCTGGGCGCGGACTTCGAGCGGCGGGGCGCGCTGCTCGACGAGACGATCGACGCGCTGCGCGCCGCGCTCGGGCCGGACGAGTTCCCCTCCCACCACGGCAAGTCCTACGACTTCGAGGGGCTCGGGCAGCGGCCCCGGCCGACCCAGGCGCGGGTGCCGCTCTGGGTCGGCGGATCCTCCCCGGCCGCCGTCCGCAGGGCCGCGCTCAAGGGCGACGGCTGGCTGCCCCAGGGCGACCCGAGGGACCGGCTGCCCGCGCGGATCGAGACGCTGCGGCGGCTGCGCGGGGACGGCCCGCCGCTCACCGTGGGCGCCATCGCGGAGCCGCTGTACGTCGGCGCCCCCGGCTGGGAGGTGGGCCGCCGCACCCTCACCGGGCCGCCGCAGGCCCTCGCCGAGTCGCTCAGCGCCTACGGGGCGATGGGCGTGCACCAGATCCAGGTGCGCTTCCGCTGCCGGAGCCGTACCGAACTCACCGATCAGATCGCCCTGTTCGGAGCAGAGGTGGGACCACTGCTGGCCGACACGCCGTGAGGGGGACTCCGTCGTGACGGGGGTGCGGGGTCGTGACGGAGGTTCCGTCGTGACGGGGGGTGCGGTCGTGACGGGGGTCCCGTCGTGACGAGGGTGCGGTCGAAGTGAGGGCGCCGTCCAGGTGAGGGCTGTGGCGAGACGGGGGCGCGACATGCGCCGGTCCGCCGCCGTCCGCCTTCCCCGCGCACGTATCTGATGTTCCGTCAGATACGGCGTTACGATGCTGAGCTCCACCGATGCGAAGGGAGCCGGCATGGGCAAGCTCGACGGACGGGTGGTCCTCGTCACCGGATCGGCGCGCGGCCAGGGCGAGCAGGAGGCGCGGCTGTTCCGGGAGGAGGGGGCCGAGGTGGTCGTCGCCGATGTGCTCGACGAGCAGGGCCGGGCGCTCGCCGAGGAGATCGGCGCGCTGTACGTGCATCTCGATGTGGGGGTGGAGGAGGAATGGGTGGCGGCGGTGCGGGAGGCCAAGCGGGCGTACGGCCGTCTCGACGGGCTCGTCAACAACGCCGGCATCCTGCGCTTCAACGCGCTCGTCGACACCCCCCTCGACGAGTTCATGCAGGTCGTACGGGTCAACCAGGTCGGCTGCTTCCTGGGGATCCGGACCGCCGCGCCGGATCTGTCCGACGGCGGCACCATCGTCAACACCGCCTCCTACACCGGGCTGACCGGCATGGCGGCCGTCGGCGCGTACGCGGCGAGCAAGCACGCCGTGCTCGGTCTCACCCGGGTCGCCGCGCTGGAGCTGGCGCCGCGCCGTATCCGGGTCAACGCGGTGTGCCCCGGAGCCGTCGACACCGCGATGTCCAACCCGTCCAGGCTGGAGCCGGACGCCGACCCCGAGGAGACGACCCGCGCCCTCGACTCCCTCTACCGCAAGCTCGTGCCCCTGGGGCGGATCGGCCGCGCGGACGAGGTGGCCCGGCTCGCCCTGTTCCTCACCTCGGAGGACTCGTCGTACATCACCGGGCAGCCGTTCGTGATCGACGGGGGATGGCTGGCAGGCGTCTCGGTCATCTGAGTGACCGTCAGCTATTGACCATCCCGGTACCGGGTGCCACAGTCGGCGGCATCCGCAGAATCTGACGAACCGTCAGTTAACCGCGATCCAGGAACCGGGACGGTGAACCTCCGTGGAATTCGGGCTCTTTGTACAGGGATACGTGGGCAAGCGCGCCGAGACCGATCCGCTCGCCGAACACAAGGCGCTGATGGAGGAGACCGAGTACGTCATCCAGGCGGACAAGTCCGGCTTCAAGTACGCCTGGGCCTCCGAGCACCACTTCCTCGAGGAGTACTCGCACCTCTCCGCCAACGACGTCTTCCTCGGCTACCTCGCCCACGCGACCGACCGCATCCACCTCGGTTCGGGCATCTTCAACCCGCTCGCCCAGGTCAACCACCCGGTGAAGGTGGCCGAGAAGGTCGCCATGCTCGACCATCTCACCGGCAACCGCTTCGAGTTCGGCAGCGGGCGCGGCGCCGGCTCGCACGAGATCCTCGGCTTCCTCCCCGGCATCACCGACATGAACCACACGAAGGAGATCTGGGAGGAGACCATCGCCGAGTTCCCGAAGATGTGGCTCCAGGACGAGTACGTCGGCTTCCAGGGCAAGCACTGGCAGCTGCCGCCGCGCAAGATCCTGCCGAAGCCGTACGGGAAGTCGCACCCGGCGATGTGGTACGCGGCCGGGTCGCCGCCCTCGTACGCGATGGCCGCCCGCAAGGGTCTCGGGGTGCTCGGCTTCAGCATCCAGAAGGTGTCCGACATGGAATGGGTGCTGGAGCAGTACAAGACGGCGGTGGTGAACGCCGAGCCGGTCGGCGACTTCGTCAACGACAACGTGATGGTGACGACGACGGCGATCTGCGCGCCCACCCACGACGAGGCGATCCGGATCGCCGTCGAGGGCGGGCTGCACTATCTGCCCTCGCTGGTGTTCCGCTACCACGACACCTTCCCGCGGCCCGAGGGCTTCCCGGTCTGGCCGGAGACGCTGCCCGAGTACAACGCCGAATTCGTCGAACTCCTGGTCGAGGAGGAGCTGTTGATCTGCGGCGACCCGGACGAGGTGCTGCGCCAGTGCAAGCGGTGGGAGCAGGCCGGGGCGGATCAGCTGTCCTTCGGGCTGCCGGTGGGGGTGCCGAAGGAGGAGACGCTCCAGACGATCCGGCTGATCGGGGAGCAGGTCATTCCGAAGATCGACACGGATCCCGTCCATCGGACGACGCGGTTCCGGCAAGGAGCGTAGTCGCTGTCGCGGACCTGCGGGCGCGTGGTCGTCCGGGGTGCGGGCCGCCCGGCGGCCGCGGGTCCGTCGTGGCCGGCCGCGCCCACGCGGCGGAGCCGCACTGCGATACAGCCCCGCGCCCCTGCCGGGCGCCCATCGCATCGGAGTTGAGGAGGAGCCCTCATGCTCGATCACGTCATCAAGGGCGCGACCGTCGTCGACGGGACGGGTGTGCCCGGGTTCGTCGGCGACGTCGGGATCCGGGACGGGCGGATCGCCGTCGTCGGGTCGGTCACCGAGGAGGCGCGGACCAGCGAGGACGCGCACGGGCTCGTCCTCGCCCCCGGGTTCGTCGATCCGCACACCCACTACGACGCCCAGCTCTTCTGGGACCCGTACGCCACCCCGTCCCTGAACCACGGGGTGACCACGGTCGCGGCCGGGAACTGCGGGTTCACGCTCGCGCCGCTGAACCCGGACCGTCCCGGGGACGCCGACTACACGCGGCGGATGATGTCCAAGGTGGAGGGCATGTCCCTGGTCGCCCTGGAGGAGGGGGCACCCTGGAGCTGGCACGGCTTCGGGGAGTACCTGGACGCGCTGGAGGGACGGATCGCCGTCAACGCCGGGTTCATGGTCGGGCACTGCGCGCTGCGCCGGTACGTGATGGGCGCGGACGCGGTGGGCGGGCAGCCGAGCGAGGAGCAACTGGCCGCTATCGTCCGGCTGCTGCACGAGGCGATGGACGCGGGCGCGTGGGGATTCTCCACCACGCAGTCCTCGACGCACTCCGACGGGGACGGACAACCGGTCGCGTCCCGGCACGCCCGGCCGGAGGAACTGCTCGCGCTGTCCCGGGCCGTCGGTGAGCACGAGGGCACCCAGATCGAGGCGATCGTGGCGGGCTGCCTCGACCAGTTCAGCGACGCCGAGATCGATCTGTTCGTGGAGATGAGCGCCGCCGCCGGACGCCCCCTGAACTGGAACGTCCTCACCGTCGACGCCGCCGTCCCGGAACGCGTGCCCCGGCAGCTCATGGCGAGCGAACGGGCGCGGAAGGCCGGCGGCCGGGTCGTCGCGCTGACCATGCCGATCCTCACGCCGATGAACATGTCCCTGGGCACCTTCTGCGCGCTGAACCTGATCCCGGGGTGGGGGCCGGTCCTCGGCCTGCCGGTCCCTGAGCGGATCGAGCGGCTGCGGGACCCGGAGGTGCGGGCGGAGCTGCTGCGACGGGCGAACTCCAAGGAGGCGGGCGTCTTCCGGCGGCTCACGAACTTCGGCCGGTACGTCATCGGCGACACCTGGAGCGCGGCGAACGAGGGCCTCACCGGGCGGGTCGTCCGCGACATCGCCGCCGAACGCGGCCTGGACCCCTTCGCCTGTCTGGTCGAGATCTGCGCCGCCGACGAGCTGCGTACGGTCCTGTGGCCCATGCCGACGGACAACGACCCGGACTCCTGGGCGCTGCGGGCCGACACCTGGAACCACGAGGACGTCCTGCTCGGGGGCTCCGACGCGGGCGCGCACCTGGACCGCATGTGCGGAGCGCCTTACACCACCCGCTTCCTCGGCGACTGTCTGCGCGGCCGGAAGCTGGTGGGCCTGGAGCAGGCGGTGAGGATGCTGACGGACGACCCGGCGCGGCTGTTCGGCCTCCGGGAGCGGGGCCGGATCCGGGAGGGCTGGCACGCGGACCTGGTCCTGTTCGACCCGGAGCGGATCGACGCGGGCAAGGCCACCCTGGTGCACGACCTGCCGGGTGACAGCCCGCGGCTGGACTCGAAGGCGATCGGCGTCCGGGCGGTCTGGGTCAACGGGGTGGCGGCCATCCGCGACGACGCGGTGACCGGCGCCGTCCCGGGCCGGGTGCTGCGCTCGGGGCGGGACACCAGGACGGTGAGCACGAGGTGACCGGCGGGACGGCCGGTGGCGCCGGCCGCGCCGGCGGTGGCGACGGGCAGCGGCTGTTCGTCGGCGGTGTCTGGGTGGAGCCCGACGGCGGCCATTACGAGGTCGTCGACCCGGCGACCGAGGGGACCGTCGGCCGGGCTCCGGAGGCCTCCCGGGAGCAGGTGCGCGCGGCCTGCGCGGCGGCCCGGGAGGCCTTCGGGCCCTGGTCGCGCACCCCGCCGGAGGAACGGGCGGCGATCCTGGGCCGGGCGGCCGACATCATGCGCGCCCGGCTGCTGCCGTACGCCGAACTGGCCCAGGCGGAGACCGGCGCCACGACCGGGACGGCGCGCGGGATGCAGGTCGGCGTGGGCGTGGCCCGCTTCCGGCGCTACGCGCGCGTGGAGCCCGCCGAATGGCCGATCCCCCCGCAGATCAACGAGGCCGGACCGATGGGGAGGGCGGGCGTGATGGGCGCGGTCGCCGTCCGCCAGCCGGTCGGGGTCGTCACCTGCGTCACCTCGTACAACAACCCGTGGGCGAACCCGGCCGGCAAGGTCGCCCCCGCCCTCGCCATGGGCAACACGGTGGTGGTGAAACCGGCCCCGCAGGACCCGCTGTCCGTGTACCGGATGGCGGAGGCGCTGGAGGCGGCGGGGGTGCCGCGCGGGGTGGTGAACGTCGTCTCCGGGCGCGCGGTCGGGATCGGTGAGACGGCGGTGTCGTCGCCGGACGTCGACATGGTCAGTTTCACCGGCTCGACGGCGGTCGGGCAGCGCATCGCCGAGGTGTGCGGCCGGGACATGCGGCGGCAGTTGATGGAGCTCGGCGGGAAGGGCGCGGCGCTCGTCCTCGACGACGCGGACCTCGCCTCGGCGGTGGCCGGCATCGGCACCACGTTCTCCTTCTACAGCGGCCAGATCTGCACCGCACCGACCCGGGTGCTGGCCCAGCGCCGGGTCCACGACCGGCTGGTGGAGCAACTGGCGGCCTACGCGGCCGGGTTGAAGGTGGGGGACCCCCGGGCGTCGGACACCGTGGTCGGCCCGGTGATCTCGGCCGCCCACCGGGACCGGGTGGAGTCGTACGTCGAACTCGGCCGGAAGGAGGGCGCGGTGGTCGTCGCGGGCGGCGAACGGCCGGCCCTGGACAGGGGTTTCTTCGTCGCGCCGACCCTCCTCGCCGACTGCACCAACGACATGCGGGTGGCGCGCGAGGAGATCTTCGGTCCCGTCGTCACGGTCATCCCCTTCGACGACGAGGAGGAAGGGATCGCCCTGGCCAACGACAGCGACTACGGCCTGATCGACTACGTCTGGTCGGCGGACGTCGCCCGGGCCTTCCGGGTGGCGCGACGCCTCCGGGCCGGCGGCGTCGGGATCAACACCGTGGGCCGCAACATGGAGGCGCCGTTCGGCGGCTTCAAACGGAGCGGTGTCGGCCGCGACGTCGGCTCGTACGCGCTGCACGCCTACAGCGAGGTGCAGGCGATCGTGTGGCCGGGGTGAGGACCCTCAGTCCGCCAGATCCACCCGGACGGTGAGCAGACCCGTCCCGAGGGTCCGCACGGCCGCGCTGTTGGCCTTGGGCAGGGTGCGCAGCCGGGCGACCGGGTCGTCGTCGGGGAGCAGGTGGGCGGTGCCGTGGTGCCACCGCCCACCGATCCGCACCCGCACCCGCGGATCGGCCTGGATGTTGCGGACGTACTGCGACCGCTCGCCGAACTCCGAGACCAGCCAGAAGACATCACCGATCCGCCGGCCGCCCAGCGGGGTGCGCCGGGGCAGACCGGAGACCCGGCCGGTGGTCTCCAGCAGCGTGTGGAACGGCAGACGGCGCGTGAGGGGGTTGGCGACGTACCGCTGGAAGGCGGTGGTCGCGCGGAAACGGAGGTCGCTGGAACGGGCCATGATCCGTGGGACTCCTTCGCGCACAGGTTTGTTGCTTCAATGGTCCCCGACGCCGTCGGCGTGACGAGAGCGGGTGGCTGCACATGCGAGTGGTGACCTGGAACCTGTGGTGGCGGTTCGGCCCCTGGCGGGAACGCCAGAAGGCCGTGCTGGCCGTGCTGCGCGAGCTGGAACCCGACGTGGTCGGACTCCAGGAGGTGTGGGCGGCCGGTGCCGAGAACCTCGCCGAGTGGCTGGCCGAGGAACTGGGGCTGCACTGCGCCTGGGCCCCCTCACCGGCCCCCGAACGCTGGCGGAAGCGGATCGCGGACCCCGACGCCGGCTCGGTCGACGTCGGCAACGCGGTGCTGAGCCGCTGGCCGGTGGTGGAGCGGGAGACCCTGCTGCTGCCCGCCCCCGCCGACCTCGCCGACGGCCGCGCGGCCCTCTACGCACGGGTCGCCGCCCCCGCCTTCGACATTCCCTTCTTCACCACCCACCTCACGTCGGCCCCGCACGCCTCGGCGGTGCGCCGCGAACAGGTCGTCGCTCTCGCGGAACTCGTCGCCCGGCACCGCGGCGGCACGCCCTTCCCGCCCGTCGTCACCGGCGACTTCAACGCCTGGCCGGACTCCGACGAGATCCGCCTGTTCGGCGGCACGAGGACCGCTGGAGCCGTCCCCGGCCTGGTCCTCCACGACGCCTGGGACTACGCCGACCCGGCCGCCCCGGGCGCCACCTGGAGTCCCGAGAACCCTTACGCGGCCCGCCTGTTGGAACCCGCCGTCCGCATCGACTACATCCATGTGGGCCCGCCCGGCCCGGTCGGCGAGGGCCACGTCCGGCACATCCGGCGGGCCGGCCACGGCCCCGTGGACGGGGTCTGGCCCTCGGACCACGCGGCGGTGGTCGCGGACCTGGCGGAGGAGGAGACGGCGATCCTCTAGGCCGTGTCCTCGATGACCTCCCGGGGGCCGGTCCGTCCGCGCAGCGTGACCAGCACGGCGGCCGGGACCGGGTGCTCCGGCGTCCGGGCGTGTCCGCACCCGCGCCGGTGACCGACACCCGCCCGTCCTCCTCGATCCGGATCAGACCGGCGAGTCCCCGGAGTGCTCGGACCACCGCGTCCATCGGGCGTCCTCGGCCCGCAGGAAGGGGTCGCGCCGCCGGCGGTGCTCCGCGTCCACGTACAGCCGGTTCAGCGGGGACGCCGGGCGGCGCGAACAGCTCGCCCGAGCCATGGCCTACCGGCCTCCCGCGGAGCCGGACAGGTGGCCGCTCGACACCCCCGGCGCGTTCGGAGCCGATGCCGACCAGTCGGTATGGACAGGGGACCGTCCCGCAGGTAGAGATGGGAACGTCACCCGCGACGACGCCGTCGACAGAGCCGTACACAGCGAAAGGCCCCCCATGCGCATCGCCGTCACGATCTTCCTCACCGACGAGACGATCACCCCCATCCGCCTCGCCCGTGAGCTGGAGCAGCGCGGCTTCGCCGGGCTCTACCTGCCCGAGCACACGCACATCCCCGTCGAGCGCACCAGCCCCTACCCCGCGGGCGGCGACCTGCCCCGCGAGTACGGCCGCACCCTCGATCCCTTCGTCGCCCTCGGCCAGGCCGCGGCGGTGACGGAGACCCTGGGCCTCGGCACCGGCATCACGCTCGTCGCCCAGCACGACCCGATCGACCTCGCCAAGCAGATCGCCACCGTCGACCACCTCTCGGGCGGCCGTCTCACCCTCGGCCTCGGCTACGGCTGGAACGTGGAGGAGGCCGCCGACCACGGCGTCGAGTGGCGCACCCGCCGCGAGCTGGTCCGGGACCGGATGCGGCTGATGCAGGCCCTGTGGGCGGAGGAACCCACGGCGTACGAGGGCGAGTACGGCAGCGTCCGCGCCAGCACGGCGTACCCCAAGCCGGTGCAGAAGCCGCGCGGGCCGGTCGTCGGCCCCCGCACCCTCATCGGCGGCGCCGCCGGGCCGAAGCTGTTCTCGCACATCAGTGAGTACGCCGACGGCTGGCTGCCGATCGGCGGCCGGGGCCTGTCCGAGGCGCTGCCCGTGCTGCGCGCGGCGTGGGCGGACGCGGGCCGCGAACCGGACGCCCTCCAGGTCGTGCCGTACGCCGTCCACCCGTCCCCCGGAAAGCTCGCGTACTACGCCGGACTGGGCATCGAGGAGGTCGTGGTGCAACTGCCGCCGGTGGGCGAGGCCGAGGCGCTGGGCCTGCTCGACGGGTACACGCCGTACCTCTAGGCCCGATCGCCGTACCCCCGGGCCCGGTCCCGCTGAGCCCGGTCCCTCTGAGCCCGGTCCCGCTAGGAGCCCTTCTTCGCCGAGGGCCCGAAGGCGGGCGGCCACAGCCGCTCCCCGGCGGGCTGGTCGTCGCCCTGGCGCCAGTCCGGGTCCACGGCGCAGGGCGTGGAGGCGCCGCCGGTGAAGTAGTCGCGGTCCGCGAACCACTGGAAGGACACGCGCTCGTCGCCGTCCGAGCGGGAGGCGTAGAGCTCCCAGTAGTCGCCGGAGACGTTCTCCCGGTACGAGGTGATGTCCCACCCGGTGTCCTCGAGATGGTCGCGCAGCCGGCGCAGGCCGGGGACCGCCCGCTCGGCGGGGACGTGGTCGAGCGCCCAGCTGTGACTGATGCTGAAGGCGCCGTCCACGGCCTCGTCGGTCAGGCCGCCCCGGCGGCAGTAGTTCGCGCCGACCGTGTTCTCGCTGGAGACCCCGATCTTCTCGACGCCGGGCCTGATGGTGCGGGTGAACCCGAGGACGTCGTACGCCTCGCGGGAACGGTCGACGGCGCGGTTCACCATCTCCTCGGGAGCTGCGCGCGGGAAGTCCGAGGCGTCCTTCGTCACCACGGCGATCCACGCGACGAAGGCGAGGACGAGGACCAGCGGTACGGCGACCAGCACCGCGCAGCCGATCCCGAGGGACCGCGCGGTCGAGCGGCGGGGCGGGACGGGGACGGGTGCGGGTGCGGGTGTGGGGGCGGCGGCGTCGGTGTCGGTGTCGGTCTTCTCGGGCATGCGGCGACCGTAGATCGGCCGGGGTGCGCGGGGCATCGGTACGGCCGCGCACGGGGGATGGGTACGCGTACTCAGAGTCCGCGGACCGGCGTCCGGGCCGGCGCCCCGCGCACCCCGGCCGATGCCGCCCGGGGCCCCGGTCCGCCCCGGGCCCGGAAAACGTGATCGTATGCTCGAAGGATGACGACTTCCGCGACCTCCGGAACCGGCCCCGGTCCGACCTCCGGCCCCACCGAGAACTCCATGCGTCGCGCTCTCAAACGGGCCCGGGACGGCGTCGCCCTGGACGTCGGCGAGGCGGCGGTGCTGCTCCAGGCCAGGGGTGCGGCGCTGGCGGACCTGACCGCCTCGGCCGCCCGGGTGCGGGACGCCGGTCTGGCGGCGGCCGGCCGGCCCGGTGTCATCACGTACTCGAAGAGTGTCTTCGTCCCGCTGACCCGGCTGTGCCGGGACAAGTGCCACTACTGCACGTTCGTCACCGTCCCCGGCAAGCTCCGCCGCGCCGGACACGGGATGTTCATGTCCCCCGACGAGGTGCTGGACATCGCCCGTCGTGGTGCCGCCCTCGGCTGCAAGGAAGCCCTCATCACCCTCGGCGACAAGCCGGAGGACCGCTGGCCGGAAGCGCGCGAGTGGCTCGACGCGCACGGCTACGACGACACGATCGCCTACGTCCGCGCGATCTCGATCCGCATCCTGGAGGAGACGGGGCTGCTGCCGCACCTCAACCCGGGTGTCATGTCGTGGACGGACTTCCAGCGTCTGAAGCCGGTCGCGCCGAGCATGGGCATGATGCTGGAGACGACCGCCACCCGGCTGTGGTCCGAGCCCGGCGGCCCGCACCACGGTTCCCCGGACAAGGAGCCTGCCGTCCGGCTGCGCGTCCTGGAGGACGCCGGCCGTTCCTCCGTCCCCTTCACCTCCGGACTGCTGATCGGGATCGGCGAGACGTTCGAGGAGCGGGCCGAGTCGCTGTTCGCGCTGCGCAAGGTCTCCCGCGCCTACCACGGCGTCCAGGAACTGATCATCCAGAACTTCCGTGCCAAGCCCGACACCGCGATGCGGGGCATGCCGGACGCGGAACTCGACGAGCTGGTCGCGACGGTGGCGGTGGCCCGGCACATCATGGGCCCGGCCGCCAATCTCCAGGCCCCGCCGAACCTCGTCGACAGCGAGTACGAGCGGCTGATCGGGGCGGGCGTCGACGACTGGGGCGGGGTGTCCCCGCTGACCATCGACCACGTGAACCCGGAGCGTCCCTGGCCGCAGATCGACGAACTCGCCGAGAGGTCGGCGGCGGCCGGTTTCGAGCTGCGGGAACGTCTTTGCGTGTACCCGGAGTTCGTGCGCCGCGGCGAGCCCTGGCTCGACCCGCGGCTGCTGCCGCACGTGCGCGCGCTGGCCGACCCGGAGACGGGACTCGCCGTGCCGGACGCGGTCGTCGAGGGCCGTCCCTGGCAGGAGCCGGAGGAGGTGTTCGTGCCGTCCGGCCGTACCGACCTGCACCGCACCATCGACACCGACGGCCGGACCTCCGACCGCCGTGACGACTTCGACGAGGTGTACGGCGACTGGGGCGCGCTGCGCGAGGCGGCCGCCCCCGGCATGGTCCCGGAGCGCATCGACACGGATGTGCGCCAGGCCCTCGCGACGGCGGCCGACGACCCGACGAAGCTCACCGACGACGAGGCCCTCGCCCTGCTCCACGCGGACGGCCCGGCCCTGGACGCGCTGTGCCGCGTCGCGGACGACGTCCGCCGCTCGGCCGTCGGTGACGACGTCACGTACATCGTCACGCGGAACATCAACTTCACCAACGTCTGCTACACCGGCTGCCGTTTCTGCGCCTTCGCGCAGCGCCGCACCGACGCCGACGCGTACACGCTCTCCCTGGACCAGGTCGCCGACCGCGCCCAGCAGGCCTGGGACCTGGGCGCGGTGGAGGTGTGCATGCAGGGCGGCATCCATCCGGACCTGCCCGGCACCGCCTACTTCGACATCGCGAAGGCGGTGAAGGAGCGCGTCCCCGGCATGCACGTGCACGCCTTCTCGCCGATGGAGGTGGTCAACGGCGCGACCCGTACCGGCCTGTCGATCCGCGAGTGGCTGACGGCGGCGAAGGAAGCGGGCCTGGACTCCATCCCCGGCACGGCGGCGGAGATCCTGGACGACGAGGTCCGCTGGGTGCTGACCAAGGGCAAGCTGCCCGCCGCGACCTGGATCGAGGTCGTCACGACGGCGCACGAGCTCGGGATCCGGTCGTCCTCGACGATGATGTACGGCCATGTCGACCAGCCCCGGCACTGGCTGGGCCACCTGCGGACGCTGGCCGGTATCCAGCAGCGCACCGGCGGCTTCACGGAGTTCGTCACCCTCCCGTTCATCCACACCAACGCGCCGGTGTACCTGGCGGGCATCTCCCGCCCCGGCCCGACCATGCGGGACAACCGGGCGGTCACGGCGATGGCCCGGCTGCTGCTGCACCCGTACATTCCCAACATCCAGACGAGCTGGGTCAAGCTGGGCGGCGAGGGTGCGGCCGAGATGCTCCGCTCGGGAGCCAACGACCTCGGCGGGACCTTGATGGAGGAGACCATCTCCCGTATGGCGGGCTCGTCGTACGGCTCCTACAAGTCGGTCAAGGACCTGATCGCGGTGGCGGAGGCGGCGGGCCGCCCGGCCAGGCCGCGGACGACGCTGTACGGCGAGGTGCCGGAGGAACGGCGGCGGGCGGCCTCGGCGTCGGACGGGCATCTGCCGGACCTGCTGCCGGTGCTGGACTGAGCGACCCGTCGGCGACCGCTCAGCGACCTCTCAGGGTCCGCTCCGGGATCACTCCGGGATCACTCCGGGACCACTCAGGGATCGGGGAGCGGGCCCCTCGCAGTACGATGATCGGGCCCCGACCGGAGGGGTCCCGTAGCTGAGGAGATGCGTGCCCGTGCCTGCCCGACGGCTTCCCTCCTGGGTTTGGGTCACCGGACTCACGGCCGGCGCGATCGCCGCGGTCGTCTTCCTGACGGCGCAGGCCGAGCAGGGCCCGCACCCGACGGCGTCGGCGGCGAAGCCGAGCGCCTCGGCGTCGGCCGGCGCGCCGCCCTCGGCCTCGCCGAAACCGTCGGCCACCCCCAAGACGGCCGAGGTGCCCGGCAGTTCGGGCACCGGCCGGCGGATCGTCTACTCGCTGGGGCAGCACCGGGTCTGGCTGGTCGACGCGGACGACACCGCCCGCCGCACCTTCACGGTCTGGCCCGGCACGGTCGACCCGGCCGTCGGCAGCTTCACGGTCTCGCTCCGCAAGGACGCCACCACGGGCTCCGACGGCGTGGCGATCGAGCACATCGTGTACTTCTCCGCCACCTCGGGCGTCAACATCGCCTTCTCCAACGCAGTCGACGGCTCCTCGCCGCCCCCGGCAGCCGCCGGTACGCAGACCGGCGGCATCCGGATGGCGAAGGCGGACGGGACGGCGCTCTGGGCGTTCGGCGAGACGGGGACGAAGGTCAGGGTCGTCGAATAGGGCCCGCGGCCGGGGGCGTCACGCCCGCTCGTCCGGCGCCTGTCCGGCCGGCAACTGGTCGACGATCAGCACGACCCCGGCGAACAGGAACGCCCGGGTCGCCGCGTCGAGCCCGTTCCAGGTGTCCGACTGCCACATCGAGAACCACTCCCCGCCGATCGCGATGAACCCGGCGCCGAACAGCAGCATCACCATGACCAGCCCGTACGTGGACAGCACCCGGCCGCGTATGAGGTCGCGCCGCGCCCAGAACCACGTCCCGGCGGCCAGCACCACCCCGGCGACGGTCTCCCACGCGATGATCGCGACGTAGGCGGTGTCCTGGAGCCCCTTGCTCGTCACCGCCCGCCACATCACGTCGTCGTCCTTGAACGTCGTGTCCATCGCCAGCACATGACGCACGAACTGCTGGTTCGTGCCGAAGTCGGTGATGTTCCCGAAGGCGACGAGAAGCATGTAGAGCGCGACCGTCCCGGTGAGGAGGGTGGCGGTGAGCGGAAGCACGCGTGACGCGTGAGGGATACGTGTGGTGGGGGTGGTCATGCCGGTGTCCTTACCCCACCAGGTCTTCATCACCCCTCCACCGGACAGCCCGTGCACAGGGCCGGAACGGAGCCCTGTTCGATTACAGTGACGGACGTCGTATGTACGCACGGTGCGGGAGGGCTGGGTGGGTGCGACTGCCGGGCCGGTCTGGGGCCGTGCCGAACAGCAGGACTTCCGCAGCCGGGTGCGGGGCACGCTGCTGGGCGCGGCCGTCGGGGACGCCCTCGGGGCGCCCGTCGACGGGCTCGGCATCGAGGAGATCCGGCAGGCGCACGGACCCGAGGGGGTCGTGGACCTGGCCCCCGCCCACGGGCGGCGCGGCGCGGTCACGCACCTCACCCAGCTGACCCTGTTCACCGTGGACGGTCTGATCCGCGCCCAGGTGCGGCGGGACACCGGCGCCTGGCATCCGCCGACCGACCTGCACCGGGCGTATCTGCGCTGGGCGGCCACCCAGCGCGACTGGGGGCCCGACCTGCGCCGCAAGGACGACGGCTGGCTGGCCCGCGAGGAGTGGCTGTACGCCCGGCGCGGTCCGACCCGGACGCTGCTGCTCGGGCTCGGCGACGAGGTCATGGGCACCCTGGACTCGCCCAAGAGCCCCGACGCGGCCGGGCCCGAGGTGGTTCCCCGTTCGGTGCCCTTCGGACTGCTCGTCGGCTGGGAGCCGCAACTCGTCGCCCAGCTCGCCGTCGAGTGCGCCACGCAGACCCACGGGCACCCCACCGCCTGTCTCTCGGCGGCCGCCTACGCCGTCACCGTGCACGCGCTGGCCCGCGGTGAGAGCCTCGACGGCGCGGTGCAGCGGGCGCTCGCCCTGCTGGCCGGACGGCCGGGGCACGAGGCCGTCTCCGAGGCGCTGCGGCACGCGCTGGGCGCCGTACGGCAGGGGCTGCCGGGGCCGTCGAGGGTGGAGGGGCTCGCGGGGGCGGGGACCGCGGAGGCCGTGCTGTCGGGTGCCGTCTACTGCGCGCTCGTCGCCGAGGACGTCCGGCACGGGCTGCGGCTCGCGGTGAACCACGGCGCGCCCTCGGGGCCGACCGCCGCGCTCGCCGGCGGCCTGCTCGGCGCCCTGCACGGCGAGACGGCCCTCCCGCCGGCCTGGCTGGCCGAGCTGGAGGGCCGTCCCACGATCCTGGAACTGGCCGACGACTTCGCCATGGAGATGACCCAGGGGCCGGCCCTGCACGGCCCCGCGGGAGCCTCGCCGGGGTGGACGGCCAGGTATCCCAGGGGGAGTTAGTCCGTCACCGCGGTGGGGACCTCGTCCTTGCCCTGGGGCCGCGGGATCCGCGCGGCGCCGGACGCGCCGCCGTCCCCGTCCGTGTTGATCCGCTCGATGATCGCGAGCCGCTCCGGGGTGTCCTCGGGCTTGACGAACCCGATGAGGACGTAGAGGACCAGCGACACGGCCAGCGGGATCGACACCTGGTACTGGAGCGGCACTCCGCCGTCGACGTTCCAGTTGATCGGGTAGTTGACCAGCCAGAAGGCGAACAGACCCATCGACCAGCTGGTGAGCGCGGCCGTCGGACCGGAGCGGCGGAACGGGCGCAGCAGGCCCAGCATCATCGGGATCGCCATCGGGCCCATCAGTCCGGCCACCCACTTGATGACGACCGTGATGATGTCCTTGAAGGCGGGGGAGTTGACCTGGGTGGCCGCCGCCATCGACAGCCCGAGGAAGACGACGGTCGCCACCCGCGCCGCGATCAGCCCCGACCGCTGGTTCCACTCCCGCGCCCTGGCCCAGATCACCGGTGCGCAGTCCCGGGTGAAGACGGCGGCGATCGCGTTCGCGTCGGACGAGCACATCGCCATGGTGTGGGAGAAGAAGCCGACGATGACGAGACCCAACAGGCCGTGCGGGAGCAGCTGTTCGGTCATCAGGGCGTAGGAGTCGGAGCCGTCCGGCTTGTTCGACGTCACCAGCAGCGGTGACATCCACATCGGGAAGAACAGCACCAGCGGCCAGACCAGCCACAGCACCGCCGACAGCCGCGCCGACCGCTCGGCCTCCTTGGGGGTGGCCGTGGCCATGTACCGCTGGGCCTGGTTGAGCATGCCGCCGTTGTACTCGAACAGCTTGATGAACAGGAACGCGAGCAGGAACACCGTCCCGTACTGGGCGACCAGGGGCTTGTCGTGGCCCTGGAGCGCCGGCTGGTCCCAGGCGTCCAGGAAGCCGATGCCCTTGTCGTTCAGCTTGAGCACGACGGCGACGAACATCGCCACACCGGCCAGCAACTGGATGACGAACTGGCCCAGTTCGGTCAGCGCGTCCGCCCACAGCCCGCCGATCGTGCAGTAGACGGCGGTGATCGCGCCGGTGATGAGGATGCCCTGGTTGAGGGAGATCCCGGTGAAGACGGACAGCAGGGTCGCGATGGCGGCCCACTTGGCGCCGACGTCCACGATCTTCAGGAGCATCCCCGACCAGGCCAGCGCCTGCTGGGTCTTGAGGTCGTAGCGGTTCTTCAGGTACTCCAGCGGCGAGGCCACCTGGAGCCGCGACCGCAGGCGGTTGATGCGCGGCGCGAACAGCTTCGAGCCGATGGCGATACCGAGCGCGATGGGGAAGGACCAGGTGACGAACGAGGTGACGCCGTAGGTGTAGGCGATGCCCGCGTACCCGGTGAACATCACCGCGCTGTAGCCCGACATGTGGTGCGAGATGCCGGACAGCCACCAGGGCATCCTGCCGCCGGCGGTGAAGAAGTCGCTCACGTTGTCGACGCGTTTGTGCGACCAGACGCCGATCGCGACCATCACGCCGAAATAGCCGATGAGCACGGCCCAGTCGAGACCGTTCATGTGCGCCCTCCCAGGGTTCAGACCGGCGTTCAGCCCGGCGCTCATCGTGGGCGCTGCCGCGTGAACACGACAAGTAACCGTAAGGTCAAAGGGAGGTAAAGGTATTCGGTATGGTGGTCCGCGTTCAGCTATGTGAACTCATCGCATCAGCTCCCCGGCGTTGACCAGCAACGACTGTCCCGTGATCGCCCGCGCCCGGTCCGACGCCAGGAACACCGCCGCCTCCGCCACATCCCCGTCCGTCGCCAGCTCGGGCAACGCCATCCGCCCGGTGAGCCGCCCCAGCACCTCCTCCTGCGGCACCCCTTCCGTCTGCGCGGTGAACTGGACGTAGGCCTGCACCGGCGGCCCCCACATCCACCCCGGCAGCACGGTGTTGACCCGGATCCGGTGCGGCCCCCACTCCCGCGCGAGCGAGTACATGGCGCTGGTCAGCGCGCCCTTGGAAGCCGCGTACGCCGCCTGCCGCACCTGGGAGGGGGCCGCCACGGCGGACTGCGTCCCGATGAACACCACCGACCCGCCCCGCGCCCGCAGCCCGGCCAGGCACGCCCGCGTCATCCGCAGCGACCCCAGCAGGTTGACGTCGATCACCGACTGCCAGGTGGCGAAGTCGGCCTCCTCGACACCGCCGAAGAAGGAGTCCCAGGCCGCCACGTTCACCACGGCGTCGATCCCCCCGAACCGCTCCCGCGCCAGCTCCGCGAGCGCCTCGCAGCTCCCCTCGTCGGTGATGTCGGTGACCCGGTACGCGGTACGCGCCCCTCCGGGGTCGATACCGGCCGCGCTCTTCGCGAGATTCGCCTCGGTCCGCGCCCCCAGCACGGCGTTCCCGCCGTCCCGGACGACCGCGGCGGCGACCTGGTGACCGAGCCCGGCGCCGACTCCCGAGACGACGACGGTCTTGCCGGTGAGCAGTGACATCGGGACCCCCAGGCCTCTGGCGCATTATCTGACGGAGCGTCAGAGTATGGGCCAGTCGCCGAGGATGGGGAAGAGCATGAGCGAGGACACGCACCGCGACCCGCACCACGACACACACAGCGAGACCTACGCCGAACTGGCGGCCGTCGGCCCCTACGGGGTGCGCCCCGGCCACGCCCTGATCACCATGGTCGAACCGCACCCCGGCCACGAGTACGCCTACAACCGCTGGTACGAGGACGACCACTACTACGCCGGCGCGATGGCGATGCCCTGGATGTACGCGGGCCGCAGGTGGGTGGCGACCCGCGACCTCCAGCTCCTGCGCCACCCGGAGAAGTCCGCGATCGCCCAGCCGGTCACCGCCGGCTGCTACCTCTCCACCTACTGGATCACCGACGGCCGCTACGACGACCACATGCGGTGGACGGTCGCCATCAACCAGCGCCTCAACCGGGACGCCCGCGTCTACCGGGACCGCACCCACGTCTTCACGGCGTTCCAGGACCACGAGGCGACCGTCTACCGGGACGGCGCCGCCGGTCCCCGGGACTTCCACGCCCTGGACCACCCGTACGCGGGCCTGGTGCTCGAGGTGATCGACGCCGACTCGGCGCAGCAGCGCGCCGAACTCCTGGAGTGGCTGCGCGCCCGCCATCTCCCCCGGCGGCTGGCGGGCTCCCCGACGGCCATGGTCACCGTCTTCCGCCCCACCCCGCTCCCGGGCGACCGCATGACCTACGTCAAGCAGGTCGAGGGCGTCGACACCCGCCTGACCCTCCTGTGGTTCCTGGAGACGGACCCGAGGGACTGCTGGGAGGAGCACTTCACCGGCCTGGCGGAAGCGGTGGGGGAGAAGGGCCTCGGGAGGGTGGAGCTGCTGGCCCCCTTCGTCCCGACGGTCCCGGGCACGGACCGCTACGTGACCGACCTGCGCTGATCACCCGCGGCCGCGGACGCCGACGCTCACTTCAACTCGTCCGGACACGGCGTGCCCCGCGGCAGCTGGTAGGGCGCGGCCAGCCGGTACACCCCGGCCCGCGGAGCGAGCAGCACCGTCCACTTGTCACCCTCCGCGTCCTCCTCCGTCTCGAACAGGCACCCGTCGACGTTGTCGTACGTCTTCGGCTCCCCCTCGGCCCGGTCCTTGGACGCGTCCGTCTCCTGCGGCGGCTTCAGGCTCTTGCCCTCCGCGTCGACGACGCTCAGCCACGGCGAGTACGGGATCCGGATCAGGATCCGCCCCGCCTTCTTCACGTCGATCGTCATCTCGTCCTGCTTGGCGCGCTGCACCACCGCGTTCGGCTCGGCGAGCGAGGCGGGGTCGGTGACCTTGAACAGCTGCCAGTTGGCGTCGCCCCAGATCTGCGTCAGATACGGCAGCCCGCGCTGCACCAGCTCCCGCTCCCGCTCGCCGCCGTCCCCGTCCAGCGCCTCCTTCGGCACGACGACGAAGTGCACGGCCCACCGCTGGAGCCACTCGTGGTAGTTCGCCGAGTTGAGGGTGTCGTCGTAGAAGAGGGGGTTGCGCTCCATGTCGGCCTGGCGGTTCCAGCCCCGGGCGAGGTTGACGTACGGCGCGAGCGCGGACGCCTCGCGGTGCGAGCGGGCCGGCACGACCTCCACCCGCCCCTGCTCCGCGCCGATCTCCTGGAGCTCGTTGACGAGCGGCGCCAGCTCACGCGCCCAGGAGGCCGCCGGGGTCGTCCGCAGGACATCGTCGACCGACTTGAAGCCGATCCAGCCCACGAACCCGAGGAACGCCACGACGATCACGTACCACTTGCGGCTGCGCGGCACGGCGAACGGCAGCGCCGCCATCAGCACCACGCCCGTGAACAGCATCGCCAGACGCGTGATGTTGGACCCGATCTGCGAGCTGATCAGCCACACCATCAGGACCCCGAGCCCGTACACGGCCGACGTGATCCGTACCGTCTTCCAGTCGCGCGGGACGACCGCGAAGACGACCACCGCGGACATCAGCGGCAGGGAGGCCGAGCCGAAGGACATCGGCTGGGTGCCGGAGAACGGGAAGAGCCAGGCGGACAGGGCGACCACGGCCGTCGGCGCGAGCCCCAGGGCCCACGCGCCCGGCCGCCGCTTCTGGAGGAACAGCGCGGCGGCGACGAGCCCCACGAAAAGCCCCGCCACCGGCGATCCCATCGTGGCGAGCGCGGCGAGCGGGGCGGCGCACAGCGCCTTCGCCCACCGTTTGTAGCGCCAGCGGTACGGCCAGCAGAACACGACGGCGACCGCGCCCAGCGCGAACATGTTGCCCAGTCCGAACGTGACGCGCCCGGAAGCCGCGTTGCACAGCAGGGCGAAGACCCCGGCCAGCGCCGGCCACAGCGGGTTCTTCACCGGCCGGCAGCGCAGCAGGATCAGGGTGAGCAGCCCCGCCGAGATCGTGCCGGCGATCATCATCGTCGTCCGGACGCCGAGCAGGGACATCAGGTACGGCGACACCATGCTGTACGACACCGGGTGCATGCCGCCGTACCAGGCGAGGTTGTACGCGGAGTCGGGGTGTCGGCCGACGAACTCGGCCCAGGCGTCCTGCGCCGCGAGGTCGCCACCACTGTTCGCGAACGTGAAGAACCAGACGAGGTGCAGAACGCCGGACAGGGCCGTCATGGCCAGCACCGGGTGGCGTCGCAGCCGGTCGCCCAGCCGGTCGAACGCGGCTCTCGCCCGGGACGGCTCCCGGGCGGGGCCCGCACCGGCCGTACGGCCGTCGGCGCGACCCGCCGCGCGGTCGTCCGCCGTCTCGTGGTCCGGGACGTGGTCCCGCTCGAGCTCTACCATCGCGCCGTCGTCGGCACGGTCGCCGAGGCCGTCACGGTCGTGGTCGCCCGACTGGGGGGCGGGCACCCTGGGTCGCGGGCCGGCGTCCGGGCCCGGACCGGTGTCGTCGGCGCGTGTCGGCTCCGCAGTGGCCACCTGAAGGCACTCCCCGTGTCCCGTCTTCTGCTCTCGGCCGCATGCCGTTCGCGTCCGCTTCACGGCTGCGTCCTTGCGACCGGCGACCTGTCCCGTTTCGTGACGCTAGCACGCACCCCGCCGGGCGGCTGCCCGACGGGGTGCGTAGGCGTACGAGCGGGGCCGCGGGTCAGCCGATGCGCGTCAGCTTGTCCGAGAAGCCCGGCTCGGCCAGGTCCGTCTGGAGTGCGACCGGCACCTTCACGGCGCCGCTGGTGCCGTCCCCGACGGTGAGCGTGCCCACCTGGGTGCCGGCCTTCGCCGTGTGCGGCACCTCGCCGGCGGTGAACGACAGCTTCACCGTCATGCCCGGCCAGCCGACCGCGGAGACGTCCTTGGTGATGACGACGGGCGTGTGACCGCCCAGCTTGTCGTCCACGTAGCCGACGACGTCGCCCTTCTTCAGGATCTTCGCCGAGGTGACCGCCTCCTCGGCGGCGAGCAGCGCGGTCTTGCTGACCGCGTTGACCGTTTCGAGGATCTTCGGCTTGTGCTGGCCGAGGACCGCGCCGACGAGGGTCACCGTCTGCCCGTTCACCTCCTTGCGGGAGGCGAAGAGCAGGTTGCCGCCGGCCGCCGTGGTGCTGCCGGTCTTGATGCCGATCGCGCCGATGTCGTACGGCAGCTCGTTGTAGTTGTTCCAGTACTTGCCGGACGGGTCGGTCCAGCTGGCCGCGCTGGAGATGGACACCAGCGCCGGGACCTTCACGAACGCGCGGCCGAGCTTCACCTGGTCCTCGGCGGTGGAGACGGTGGTCTCCTTCAGGCCCGAGGGGTCGGTGTACGTCGTGTTCGTCATCCCCAGTTCCTCGGCGGTGGCGTTCATCTTCTTCACGAACGCCGCCTCCGTGCCCGCGTCCCAGCGCGCGAGCAGCCGCGCGATGTTGTTGGCGGAGGGGATCAGGACGGCCGACAGGGCCTGCTTCTCGGTGAGCCTGTCGCCGGCCTTGACGGTGTTGAGCGTCGACTCGTCGCCGGAGACGTCGTAGCCGCCCTCCTTCTCCGCCGTCGCGTCGACCTCGATCTCCGGACCTTCCTCCCCGGACTTCATCGGGTGGTCCTTGAGGATGATGTACGCCGTCATCGTCTTGGCGACCGAACCGATGGCGACGGGGGTCTGCTTGCCGAAGCTGCCCATCGTGCCGACACCGTCGGCGTCCATCCAGCCCTGCCCCTCACCCGGCCAGGGCAGCTGTGTCTTACCGCCCTCGAAGGTGTACGAGTCCTTCGCGGTGAGCGTCAGACCGGTCGCCGGCAGCGGTCGTACGGCCTGCGCGATCGCAAACGCGACCAGCAGCAGGACGACCAGCGGCGTCCAGATCTTGAGCCGCCGCCCGAGGGTGCGCAGCGGGGTCGGCGGGGGCGGCGGGGTGTTCGTCAGCTCGGCCAGCAGGTCCAGCGGGGGCTTCGGCGGCAGTGGCTGCTGGGTGGTGCGCTCGGGTCCGACCTGCGGGACGAAGGCGGTGACGTCGGCGGGCTTCGGCGCGCGGGGCTCGTCGAGCGGCTTGAGCGCGACGAACTTGCTGGTCCGCTCGGCGGGAGCCTCCGGCGCGGCCTTGGCGGCGGCCTTGTCTTCGGCCTTTTCGTCGGCTTTGTCGTCGGCCTTCGGACCGGCCGCGGCCGGCCCGGGCTTGGTGGCGCCGCCCAGCTTCAGCATGGTGGTCGGCTGGTCGACGGCGGGCTTGGGCCGGGGGGCCTTGAAGACGGCGGTGGGCTGGTCGACGGGGGAGTGGTCGGGCTTGCCGGTGTCGGTGTCGGTGTCGGTGTCCGCTGCGGCGGCCCGGGCCCGGCCGGCCTCGCCGTCCTCGGCGGCTTCCTCGTCGGAGTCCGAGGAACCCGAGGCGTCCGTGGTGTCCGAGGCGTCCGTGGTGTCCGAAGAGCCCGACGCCCACTTCGGGGCGGGCTTGGCGGCGGATCTGGGCGCGGATCCGGCCTCGGTCTCCGGCTCGGCGTCGGCAGGCTCGTCGGGGGCCTGGTCGGCGGGCTCGTCGGCCGTCCCGGCTTCCTCGGCGTCGCTCGCGGAACGTTCCTCCGCGTCGGCGGCGGCACCCTCGTCCGAGATGTCCCCCTTCGGGGCGTCCTCGTCCGAAGTGTCCCCGTCCGAGGAGGTCTTGTCCGCGGAGGTCTTGTCGTCGGCCGAGGCCACCCACTGGGCCACGGCCTCGCGCAGGCGCTCGTCGCTGCCCTCGGGGGCCCCGGCGGTCCCGGAGCCGCTCCCGGCCGCCCCGGCGCCCTCGGAGCCCTTCTGTGCGCCCCCGGAGCCGCTCTCGGCGTCCTCGGCGTCCTCGGCGGCCTCGGCGCCGGTGGAGCCGTTCCCGGCGGCCGGACGGCTGTTCCCGGCCTCCGCGGACTCCGTGGCGCCCTCGGTGTCCGTTGTGTCCTGGGTGTCCGTGGCGTCCTCGGCGTTCGCGGTGTCCGTCCCGGTACCGGCCGGCTCGGCGTCCTCGGCCTCAGGAGCGTCCTCGGAGGGCCCGCCCGCCGTGGCCCCGTCGCCGTCCGCCGTCGCCGTGGGCTCCTCGCCCTCGTCGGCGTCCTCGGGCTTCTCGGCGTCCTCGGGCTGTTCCGACTCCGCGGTCTTCAGGTCCCGTACCGAGAACACCCGCGTCGCCGTGTCCACGCCGCCCCGTGACGCTGACGGCTCGGCCTCCCGCGCCACGGCCATCCGCGGATCGCGGACGTCGCGGGAATCGCGAGGCTCACGCGCCTCGGGAACCGTGCTCGCGCTCCCCGACGTCGGTTCTGCCGACGACTCGCGCTGCTTCGACCTGTCGGGGGACTCGCCCGCCACCGATGCCTCCTCCATGTGCCGCACGCCCACCGCGCGCTCGTGCCGAACCGTGAACCGCCCGTCCGGACACGCCTCACCGCGTGTCCGAACCATGTACCAGTGTCCTGTGTAGAGGGCTTGGCTCCTGCGGTAGACGAGAACGACATACCTACTGGTTCCACTACAAACAGGTCACGCACCCTCGACAGACCAATGTGAGAGGGGTCACCCTGTCATTCATCCACGCGGGGAGGCATGGATGGGCAGGAGCCGCAGAACAATTCCGGAAGAGCTTTTGTTGCTGGCGCTGGACCCGACCACGGGTACCACCGCACAGCCGCAGTCGCTCGACCTCGGTCTGGCCGGAGCACAGCTAGTGGAGCTGGCGCTGGCCGGACGGATAGCCCCTGACGGGGATCGTATCGCCGTGGTGTCCCCACGGCCGACTGGAGACCCAACGCTGGACTGCGCGTTGGAGTTGCTGCGAAGGCGTGGCGCTCCTGTACGGGCCGTCCATTGGATCGGCGGGCCGCGTCTCGGGCTACGCCAGACCTACCTCTCGCATCTGGAGCGGTGCGGCATGGTTCATGCCGTGGCGGGACAGATGTGCGGAGTGCTTCCGACGACTCGCTACCAGGCGACGGACACCGACATCAGCCGGGAGATCAAGGCCCGGCTGGACTCCGCGATCCGCACCGGCGTACCGCCGGACCCGCGGACCGCGGCGCTCGCCGCACTGGCGCACGCGGTCGGTCTCGGCAAGCACCTGTACCCGGGCAACGAGGGACGTTCGTCCCGCTCCCGGCTGCGGGATCTGATCAGGCACGACCCGATGGGCGGCCTCGTGGCGCACGCCGTGATGGACGTCCAGAACGGCGCGGTGGCACAGCCGCGCCGCAACCAGGCACCACCCGGCCGGCAGGCCGGACCCGGTGCCAGGCCCGCTCCGGAACCCGCCCGTGGAGTTCCGGCGCAGCCGCACCGCGGTCCCATGGCGCGTGTCGTGGCTCACTGAGCCGCAGTTCCCACGACACCGCGCCGGCAGGGCGGCGAACAGCAGGAGGCAAGACCGCAGGGCCAGTTGTACCCGTGGGACCCAGGACCCGTCCGGGAGCCGCAGCGGCCGCGCGGGGTGGTGGGACGCATCGATCCGCCGCCCCGCGCGGACGCATGTCGGGGACCGACCCGAACTGGCGTGTACCCGCCGCATATCCACCGTTTTCCAGCGGTAGAAAGCGCCTTGGTGGCAGTCTGCTCAACAGCAGATACGCAAAGTGTCAGTGAGAGACACGCAGCCGGAGGTGCACGTCCCGTGGCGTCCAATGTCAATCCCACCGTCAGGCGACGCCGGCTGGGCCAGGAGCTGCGCCGGCTCCGTGAGCTCAAGGGCATGACGGCCGAAGAGGTCGCCGAGCGCCTGCTGGTGTCCCAGTCGAAGATCAGCCGGCTGGAGAACGGCCGGCGCAGTATCAGCCAGCGTGACGTCCGGGACCTGTGCGGGGTGTACGAGGTCGAGGACCAGCGGATGGTCGACTCGCTGATGGAGATGGCCAAGGACTCCCGCCAGCAGGGCTGGTGGCACGCCTTCGGCGATGTCCCGTACAGCGTCTACATCGGCCTCGAGACGGACGCGGCGAGCCTGCGCGTGTACGACCCGCAGGTCGTGCCCGGGCTGCTCCAGACCCGCCAGTACGCCGAGGCGCTGATCTCGGGCGCGCTGCCGGAGGCCCCGCCGGCGGACATCGAGAAGCGGATCCAGGTGCGCCTGCGCCGACAGGAACGTATTTCCACGGCCGACAACCCGTTGCGTCTGTGGGCGGTCCTCGACGAGGCGGCGCTGCGCCGGCAGGTCGGCAACCGGCAGGTGATGATCGAGCAGTTGGACTACCTGCTGGAGATGTCCCAGCTGCCGCACGTGACCGTGCAGTTGATCCCGTTCACCATGGGCGCGCACCCGGGGGTGAGCGGCCAGTACGCGATCCTCGAGTTCCCGGACGCCGCCGACTCCAGCGTGGTCTACATCGAGGGAGTCACCAGCGACCTGTACCTGGAGAAGCCGCAGGACGTGCAGAAGTACAGCGTGATGTACGAGCACCTGCGGGCTCAGGCCCTGAACGCAGACCAGACACGGGAGTTCATCGCGAAGGTGGCGAAGGACTACGCCCGAGAGGTCGCTTCATGAAGTGCCGCAAGGTACACCTTCGGCCGGACCGGAGGGAAGTCCCTATGGAATATGCCATCCGGACGGGTGAATAGTCGCTCCGTATCACGATGTTGGCGAGTAGCGTCGATCACGCCATCGAGCAACAACGGTGGCGCAAACCATGCCGTGCAGACGGAGAACTGCGCACGGCGTGGTGACAGCAACTCAGCAACTGACTACCGGAGCGAACATGGCAATCCAGCAGGGCGCCGCGAACGAGTGGGTCAAGTCCTCCTACTCCCAGGGCAACGGCGCATGCGTCGAGATCAAGTCCCCCCTCCGTGCGGCCATGGCCGTCCGTGACTCCAAGGTCACCGAGGGCCCGACCCTGGCCTTCCCCGCCGACGCGTGGAACACCTTCGTGGCATCGGTCAAGGCCTGAGGGGACGACCCCCTGAGACAGCCGCACAGCACGACCGGTTTCACCAGCTTCACCAGCACGACCCAAGAGCCCCCTCGACCAGCTCGCCGTCCTTGCCGAGGGGGCTCGGCGCATCCCCGGCGCGGGCCCGCCGACCGCCCTGGCCGCACGCGCGGGGCGCGTGGGGCGCGCTAGGCCTGCCGGCCCCGCTTCACCGGGAACGCCACGTCACACACCGGATCCTCGGCCCCCGCCGCCTCCCAGTCGGCGAAGTAGATCTCCCGGCAGGGCCCGTCGTAGTCCCAGCCCTCGCGTTCCATCCACGCCTCCACCGCCTCGAACGCGGCGATGATCTGCGGATGCGCCACCTGCGCCTTGGTGATCCTCGTGTACGCCAACCGCAGGGCAGGCTCCACCCGCGCCCGGAACTGCCGGCCCCGCGCGGCGGCCGCCCAGGCCCGGGCCCCGGCCTCGTCGGCGACCGGCACACAGGACTCGACCGGGCCGTCGCTCTCCATGGACACCGCGGAGTGGTAGACGACGTACGGCGGCCCGACGATCCCCCCGCACTCCCCGGCCGCCTCCTCCAGCCGCCCCAGCGAGGCGGGGATCCACACGGGCAGCTCGTCCGCGAGCGTGTGCCGTGTCTCGGTGATGATCACCTGCTCGGGCACCTCGACCAACCGGACCTCGAACTTCTCGTACATCTCGGAGCTCCTCCCCGACAGCCGTGCACGGAGGTAGTCGGCGAGGGTGCGCTGGGCCGCGAAGCGGGCCTCGACATCGCCCCAGTAGGCGGCGAGCAACTCCGCGGACGCGGTCCCGTCGGCGGTCTCCACCACCTCGGCGATCCGCGCGAGCGGCATGTCCAGCTGGCGCAGCATGGCCACCAGCCGGGCCCGTTCCACCTGGCCCGCCCGGTAGTAGCGGTAACCACTGACCTCGTCGATGTGCGCCGGGGCGAGCAGCCCGAGCCGGTCGTACAGCCGCAGCGCCTTGGCCGAGAGCCGGGCCCGTGCGGCGAACGCGCCGATCGTGAGCAGCGTGCCGTCATCCCCGGTGTCCACCGCGCACCCCCGTCGTCCTCCGTCGCCGGACGGCCTTCGCGCCCGGCGACGAGGAGGCTCCGCCCTGCCCCAGGGGCAAGGTCAAGGCAGCCGACCGCGAGGCGGCCGGCGCGAGGTCAGGCCAGCTGGCCCTCGATGGCCGCGACGACCTCGGCGGCCTCGGGCTCGGTCTGCGGGGAGAAGCGGGCGACGACGGACCCGTCCCGCCCGATCAGGAACTTCTCGAAGTTCCAGCGGATGTCGCCGTCGTGGCCCTCGGCGTCCGCGAACCCGACGAGCCGCTCGTACAGCGGGTGCCGCTCCGCGCCGTTGACCTCGACCTTCTCGGTCAGCGGGAAGGACACGCCGTAGGTGGCCGAGCAGAACTCGGCGATCTCCTCGGCGGTGCCGGGCTCCTGCCCGAGGAACTGGTTGCAGGGCACGCCGAGCACGGTGAAGCCCTGGTCGGCGTACCGCTCCTGGAGCTTCTCCAAGCCCGTGTACTGCGGGGTCAGCCCGCACTTGGAGGCCACGTTCACCACCAGCACGGCCTTGCCCGCGTACTGCGAGAGCTCCGCGGAACCGCCCTTGAGGGCATCGATCGAGACGTCGAGGGGAGAGGCACCGGCATCAGTAGTCATGCCCCGGATGCTAGCCCCGGGCGGTGAACGGACCCCTTCCGGGGCCGTCCCCCGCTTCCGTGCCGCCGGACAGGCCCTGCCCGGCGGCTGCCCTGGCCAGGACCTCGCCCGCCGCGGTCCGCGAGTACAGCACCGACCGCCCGGCGCGCCGCCGCTCCACCAGCCCCGCGTCCAGCAGCACCCGCAGATGGCGGCCGACCGAGCCGAGGCCCTGGCCGGTCAGGGCGACCAGCTGGGTGGTGCTCAGGGGGCCGGCGAGCAGGACGAGCACCGCGGCCCGGCCGGTCCCCAGCAGGGCCCCCAGCGCGGCCGGCACGGCACGGGCCCGGTGATCCTCGGTGAGCGCCCCCGTGCAGGGATAGACGACGGCGTACCGCTCCCGCTCGTCCCACGACACCCACCCCGTCTTCGGGGTGACCGGCACGAACACCAGCTCGGCGCCCGAGATCTCGCGGGGCGGATACTCGTGCAGATTGACCTGGAACCGGCTCTCGCCGAGCCACCGCGTCCCCGGCCGCAGCGAGTCCAGCACGGCGGCCCAGCCTCCCCGGCTGACCTGCGCGGTCCGCGCGACGACATCGGCCTCCAGCACGCGCCGCCGCCGCTCCCAGTACGGCCGTACGCCCGCCTCCCACACGTACTCCAGCAGCCCGGCCGCCCGCTCCGGCAGATCGTCCCTGTCCAGGGCGGCGGGGAGCGGGCCGGCCAGGGACATCCGCAGATGGGCGCGGGCCGCCGCCGGGTCGGCCGACCGCACCCGGGCCACGCCCTCCTCGAAGCTCTCGCCGTCCCTCGGCGTGGGCGTGAGGAAGTCGGCCACCCAGCTCCGCCCCAGCCCGGCCCGCACCAGCAGCGCGGTCACCGGGTCGGCCGCCAGTGCGGCGCGGTAGCCCGGGAGCCGGTCGCGCAGCCAGTCGTGCTCGCCGGGATGCGCGCCCACGCCCGCGTGCAGCAGCTTCAGGCTCGCGAAGGTCTCGGCGAGCGGCGAGAGCACGAAGCGGCTGCGCGCCAGGGTGTCCGCGTTCACCTGCCACCAGCCCATGTCCCGCACCCCCGTATCCCGTGCTCGCAATGCCCGGCGTACCCGCAATGCCCGGCGTACCCGCAGTGCCCGGCGTGCCCGCAGTACTCGGCGTGCCCGCCGTGCCCGCGGCGCCTGCCGGTGACCACCTGCGTGCGCCCGTGTCCGTACGTCCTGCCCGTACGTCCTGCCCGTACGTCCTGCCCGTACGTCCTGCCCGTACGTCGGGCGCCCGTACGTCAGCCCTGCACGTCCTGCCTGTACGTCATGCCCGCACGTCGTTTCGCGGTCCCGCGAAACAATAACCACCCCTCCTGGGGTCGTCGCAGACTCCGCGCATGACCGGCCACAGCTACCGTCAGCTCTTCCGCACACCCGAGTTCACGCCCCTCTTCCTCTCCGCCGCCGCGTCGACCGCCGCCGGCACGGTGAGCGGGCTCGCCCTCGGCACCCTCGTCTACCGGGCCACCGACTCCCCGCTGCTGTCCGCGGTGAGCATGTTCGGTCCGTCGCTCGCGCAGGTGCTGGGCGCGACCTTCTTCCTGTCGGGCGCCGACCGGCTGCCCCCGAGGTCGGCGCTGACCGGCCTCTCCCTCGCCTTCGCCGCCGCGACGGCCGTCCTGGCGCTGCCCGGACTGCCGGTGTGGGGTGTCTTCGCGGTCGTACTCCTCCTGGGGCTGATCGCCTCGCTCGGCGGGGGCGTCCGCTGGGGCCTGCTGAACGAGATCCTCACCAAGGACGGCTATCTGCCCGGGCGATCGCTCTTCAACATGCTGAGCGGGCTGATGCAGATCGTCGGATTCGCCACCGGCGGCGCCCTGGTGACCGCGTTCTCGCCGCGCCCGGTCCTGCTGCTAGCCGCGCTGTTCCACACGACCGCCGCCGTGGTCACCCGCCTCGGCCTGAGCGACCGTCCACCGAGGGCCGCCGGCCGACCCTCGGTCGCGGCGACCCGGCGCGCCAACGCCGTCCTGTGGTCCTCCCGCCCCCGCCGGCTGACCTATCTGGGCCTGTGGCTCCCCAACGGACTGGTCGTCGGCTGCGAGGCGCTCTTCGTGTCCTACGACCCCGACGCGGCGGGCACGTTGTTCGCGTGCGGCGCGCTGGGGATGCTGGCCGGGGACGTGACCGTGGGCCGTCTCGTCCCGCCCGCCCTGCGGCCCCGCCTGGCCACCCCCCTCCTGCTGCTCCTGGCCGCCCCCTACGCCTTCTTCGCGCTGCGCCCCGCCCTCCCGCTCGCCGCGGCCTGCGCCACCCTCGCCTCCGTCGGGTTCGGCGCGAGCCTGGTCCAGCAGGAGCGGCTGATGGCCCTCACCCCGCCCGAACTCAGCGGCCACGCGCTGGGGTTGCACTCGGCCGGCATGCTCACCATGCAGGGCCTGAGCGCGGCGCTGGCCGGTGCGCTGGCCCAACTCACCTCACCCGCCACGGCGATGACGGCGATGGCGCTCACATCGATCGCGGTGACCCTCGCGTTGAAGGCCGCCGCACGAGCCGACACCGCACGATCCGACACCGCACGAGCCGGCGCGGAACGCGAGACGAAGGACGAGTCCGGCCGGGTGGGGACGTGAGGAGGCGACGGCGTGAGGTGCGAGGGGGTGAGGCGCGAGGGCTGAACGGTGCTGACGCGGATTGGCCGCGGGGGCCGTGCCCCGGGGGCGGGAGCGGTCAGGTGCCGGACGTGGTCAGGGGCCGTACGTGGTCAAGTGCCGGGCGGGGCAGGCGTCTTTTGGGGGTCAGGCGTCGGGGTCGGTGAAGACCTCGGGGACCTTGTTGTCGACGACGACGCGTGCGAGCAGCGCGGCGAGCCGGTCACGTTCGCTCGTGTTCAGCCCCGCGGGCAGGTTCCCGAGGCGGCGGCACGTCTCGTCGTAGAAGCCGTGCGCGAGCCGGTCGCCCTCCTCGGTGAGTCCGACCCGGACGGCCCGCCCGTCCCGCGGATCGGGCTCGCGCCGGACCAGTCCGCGCCGGACCGTCCGGTCCACCAGCCCCGTCAGGCTCGACTTGCCGAGCCCGAGCGTCTCGCCGAGTTCGCTCATGCCGTACGGCTGCGTCATCAGCACGCACAGCAGTTGGCCCTGTTGCGGCGTGAGGCCGTGGGCGCGGCTCGACTCGGCGTACACGGCGTTCACGAGGAACGCCGACCGCACCAACGCGGCCACGACCGCCATCTGCCCACCTGCGGTTTTCCCCATGGGGGGACAGACTAGCGGCGGGCGCGGGAGGGCCGGTCCCCCGGACGGACGAGGTGTCAGGTCGGCCTCGGGCGGCGTGGCCCGGGCGGTTGCCGGGAGCGTCAGGCGTGCTGGGAGTGGGCGACGGCATGACCCTTGCCGCGTCCGATCATCCACTTGTTCACGGGCGTGGTGATCAGGAACGCGATCACGAAGCCGCCCAGGAGGGCCGCCCAGAACAGCCCGTCCGACAACTGGGCCTCCATCGCGCCCGGGGTGAGGGCGACGACGGCGTTGTCGACCAGTTCCATCACGGCGATCGACACGGTGTCGGCGGCCAGCGCCACCTTGATCGCCGTGCGCAGGCCCAGGCCGGCCCGGCGCAGCGCGAAGAGCGTGAAGGAGTAGCCGAACAGGAACGCGAGAACGATCGCGACGACCATGGTCGGCACGTTGCCCCAGCCGAGGGCGGTGCCGATGACCATCCCGAGGATCTCACCGACGGCGCATCCGGTCAGGCAGTGCAGCGTCGCCCGCGTCGCCGTCGCCCAGGAGGCGCCCCCGTGCCCCGCCGGGGAGGCGTCACCGTGGTGCGGGCCGTGGTGACGGTCGTCGTGCCCGTCATGGTGCCGGTGGTGGTGCTGGTCGTGGTGCTGGTCGTGGTCCATGACTCCTGTATACCCCCCAGGGGTATATAGGGCAAGGGTCCGTCCGGGCGGTGAGGGACGGTGAGGGCCGACGACGGGCGGGTGCGTCGGGCGGCGTCTATACGATGTCCGACCGGGAAACGGACGGCGGCGGAGAGGAGACGGGGCGTGACGGATCACCGGCAGCGTCCCCGGCGGCGGGGACAGGGCGAGCTGGAGGCGCTGGTCCTGTCGGCGCTGCGGGAGGCGGACGGTCCGGCCACCGCCGGGTGGGTGCAGGAACGCCTGGGCGGCGGTCTCGCCTACACCACGGTGATCACGATCCTCACCCGGCTGCTCGCCAAGGGCGCGGTCACCCGCGAGCGCGGCGGGCGGTCGTTCGCGTGGCTGCCCGTGTCGGACGAGGCGGGTCTCGCCGCCCACCGCATGCGCAGGGTGCTGGACGCCGAGCGGGACCGCGAGGCCGTGCTGGCCAGCTTCGTCACCGGCCTCGGCCCGGACGACGAACGGCTGCTGCGCGAACTCCTGGGACAGCGCCGCGACGAGGACGCGGACCCGGAGGCAGAGGCAGACGCGGACGCAGACGCGGACGCGGAGGCGGCGCCGGAGACGGGCGTGGACCCGGACGTACGGGAAGGCTGACGTCCCATGGGGGTCTTCGTCTTCCTGCCGCTGGTGTGGGGCGCCGCCGCGGGTACCGCCGTGTCGGCGATGTCGTCGGCGAACTCGGCCGTCACCCTGCTGTTCATCCTGCACGCCGCGACGCACCTGTGACCCCTGCGACGTTCCCCGCCGCGCCCCGGAGGTTTACCCGGACGCGAGACGGTTAGCAGGGCCCGGGTAATGGTGTCGGGGCTTTCCCCACCCCGCGGATGGCGGGGCGGGGAGCACGGGTCGTGCGAGGTGTTCTGTTCTGTCCGGGTTGCGCCAGGAAGGCAGCGGGCAGGCCACCCTGCCCGCGAACGGCACCGAGCCGACACAGACCGCGCCGGCACAGGCCGAGCCGATATCGGCCCTGCCCCCACGGGCCGAGCCCCCACCGGCCCGGCCGACACGGGCCGAGCCCCCACCGGCCCGGCCGACACGGGCCGAGCCCCCACCGGCCCGGCCGACACGGGCCGAGCCCCCACCGGCCCGGCCGACACCGGGCGAGCCCCCACCGGCCCGGCCGACACCGGGCGAGCCCCCGGCGGCCCGGTGGGCAGCGGACGCGCCGCCGCCACGGGCCGTGCCGCAGGCCGCGCCACGGGCCGTGCCGGCGGACAAGCGGGACGCCTTCTTCGACAACGCCAAGTACCTGGCGATCCTGCTGGTCGCCGTGGGCCACGCCTGGGAACCGCTGCGCGAGGGCAGCCGCACGGTCACCGCGTTCTACACGCTCGTGTACGCGTTCCACATGCCGGCGTTCATCGTCGTCTCCGGCCACTTCACCCGTGGCTTCGACGGCGGCCCGCGGCGCGTCAAGCGCCTGCTCACCGGTGTGGCCGTGCCCTATGTGGTCTTCGAGGTGGCGTACACCCTGTTCACCAGGTGGACCGACGACGCGCCGGAGCGCGACATCAGCCTGCTGGACCCCCTCTACCTGACCTGGTTCCTGGCCGCCCTGTTCATCTGGCGGCTGACCGCGCCGGTCTGGCGGCTCGTGCGGTGGCCGTTGCCGCTGGCGCTGGCCGTCGCGATGCTCGCGACCCTGTCGTCCGCCATCGGCACGGACCTCGCCCTCCAGCGGGTCCTCCAGTTCCTGCCCTACTTCGTGCTGGGCCTGCTGCTCGAGCCGGAGCACTTCCGCCTGGTGCGCCGCCGCGCGGTGCGCGTCGCGGCGGTGCCGGTCCTCGCGGCCGCCCTGGCCGTGGCGTACTGGGCGGCCCCCCGGGGCGTCTACCCCTGGTTCTTCCACGACGACAGCGCCGTCCGGCTGGGGGCGCCCGCCTGGTACGGGCCCCTGATGACCCTGGCCACCTTCGGTTGCTCCGTCCTCCTGGTGGCCTGCTTCCTGGCCTGGGTGCCGGGCCGCCGCACCTGGTTCACCGCCCTGGGCGCGGCCACCCTCTACGGCTATCTCCTGCACGGCTTCGTCAAGCAGGCGGCCGGCCCCGCCCACCTCTACGACCACCCCTGGATCCACCGGCCGCTCGGCGCCCTCGCCGTCACCCTCGTCGCCGCCCTGACCGTCACCCTGCTGTGCACGTCCCCCGTCCGGCGGGTCTTCCGGTGGGTGGTGGAGCCGAGGGCGGAGTGGGCGTTCCGGCGGAGCGGCGAGGGCGGGCGAGCGGCGGCGTAGGCGCGGTCACTCGGTGCGCAGGGCGGTGGCGGTGGTCGTCCTGGCGGCCCAGCCGGCCGGCAGCAGGGCGCCCGCCACCGCGATGACCAGCCCGCCCAGGGCCAGCAGGGCCAGCACGGGCGGCTCGTAGACGGCGATGTGCGCGGAGGGCAGGGGCATGCCGACGGCGTCGCCCATGTGCGGGGTGACGTAGTGGTGCAGGGCCACACCGATCGGGACCGCCAGCGCGCCGGCCGGCAGGCCGATCGCGGCGACCGAGGTGACGACCATCGTCAGGGTCTGGCGGGGGGCCATGCCCAGGGCCTTGAGGACCCCGAGGTCGTGGACCCGGTCGCGGGTGTCGAGGACGACCGTGTTGAGCACGCCCAGCCCGGCGACCACGACGAGCATCAGGGTGAGCGTCCCGATCAGCGCGTCCATGGCGGCGATCACGCTCGAGTCGTCGGAGCTGTCGGCCCGGGCGACCGCGCCGAGCGGATCGAGCCGGTCGTTGAGCGCGGTCAGGTAGCGCGTCAGATCCGTGCCCCTTTCCGTCTCCACGACGTACTGGCCCGGCGTCGCGTCGAGTCCGAGCGCGCCGAGGGTCGAGACCGGGGTGAGGAGTGCCATGCCCTCGCCCTCCGTGAAGAACGCCTCGCCGACGATCCGGACCGGAACCCGCCGCCCCCGCTCGGTCAGCGTCACCGTGTCGCCGACCTCGATCCCGGCGGCCTTCAGGAAGCGGGCGGTGACCACGGCCTGGCCCGGCCCGTCCAGCCAGTCGCCCGAGACCATCGGGGGGCCGGCCCACGAGGCGTCGCCCTGGTACGCCACCACGGTGGTGGCACCGGTGATGCCGGACGCGCTCACCTCCGCCTGGGTCGTGCCGTAGAACCGGCCGGTCCCCTGCTGGGCGCGGAGCGCGGCGGCGACCTCGGCCGGATCGGCCTTGGGCTTCTCGGGCCCGCCCACGTGGACCGCCTGCGCGCCGGGCGGCGCCTGTCCGCCGCCCGTCCCGACGACCACCGAGCCGCCCGAGTCGAGCATGCGGCCCGACTGGACGGCCCCGAGCGTGAGGGCGAGCCCGACCCCGAAGGTGACGGCGACGGCGCCGAAGACCACCGCGGCGGCCGTCGTCGCCGAACGCGCCGGGCGGGCGAAGGGGCCCGCCAGCCCGAGGCCGACCGCCCGGGGCACCGCCAGCCGCCCGGTGAGCCGCCGTACCAGGCGCCCCCGGGAGGTGCCGGGCGTACGTCCGGCGGTGATCGCGGCCACGGTCCGCAGCCGTCCGGCGCGCAGCGCGGGCACCAGAGCCGCGCAGGCGACCAGGACGAGGGCGGTGGCGGGCACGACCACGTCGATCCAGAGGGGGATCGACGCCGACGGACCCTGGAAGGCGTCGCCGACCTCGGCGAGCACGGGCACGGCCAGCAGATTGCCGACGACCAGCCCCAGGGCGCAGCCGACGGCCGAGGGGACCAGCGCCTGTCCGACGTAGGCCCGTACGACCTGCGCGGGGGTGAAGCCGAGGGACTTCAGGATGCCGATCCGCCGGGTCGCCGCCCCCACCGCGCCGCTCACGACGATGCCGATGACCAGCACCGACAGGAGCAGCCCGAGGACCCCGAACGCGGCCAGGAACGGTACGAACGCCATCGCGTTGGCCGTCGCCTCCTCTTTGACGGCCAGATAGGACTCGGCACCGTTCAACGCGCCCTTCGGCACCACCGCGGCGATCGCGGCCCGGCCGGCGGTCACCTGTGCGTCCGTCTCCGCGTGGGCGAAGCGGTAGAGCATCTCGTACGCGGGGGTGTCGCCCGGCGCCGCCAGCGTCCCGGCCCGCGCGGGAGTCACCCAGGCGTCCGCGGTGCCGGTCACCGAGCGGGCGACGCCGACCACGGTCAGCGCGGGGCTGCCCGGCGCGCCGGGGAACGTCAGCCGCGTGCCCGGTTCGACGGGCAGCACGTCGTCGGCCACCACGATCTGGCCGGGGCCGCTGAGCCAGCTGCCGGAGACGAGGTCGACCCGGTCGACACCGCCCGCGTCCGCCCGGCCGACGACGGTCATCGACGGCAGATCGACGCCTTCCGGGACGAGGTCCGACGACGAGGCGGTACGCGCGCGTGTCTCGACGCTCCGGAACGGTCCGGCCGCGTCGGTGACGCCTGAGGCGTGGGCGGTCGCCCTCAGCTGCGCGGCCGTCACCTTCGTGCCGTCGAACCGCGCGGTCAGATGGGCGCCGTGCTGCTGGGCGAAGGCGTGGTCGAAGGGGGCCCGGGACGCGACGAGCAGCCCGGCGGCGAGCACCGACGCGGTGACCGCCATGAGCGTCGTCATGATCATCACGGTGGTCTGCACCCGCCGCCGCCCGACCCCGGCCCGCACCACCCGGCCGAGGGCGCTCACCGGCCGACCGCCGTCGCGCTCTCGGCGCTCCTGGTGTTCCGGACGACCCGGCCGTCGACCAGCTCCACGGTCCGGGTCGCACAGGACGCGGCGAGGCTCAGATCATGCGTGACCAGGACGATCGTCTGCCCCGACGCGTTGAGTTCGGCGAGCAGGTGCCGCACGTCCGCGCCGGAGGCGGTGTCCAGCGCGCCGGTGGGCTCGTCGGCCAGTAGCAGGGCCGGACGGTTCATCAGGGCCCGGGCGACCGCGACCCGCTGCCGCTCCCCGCCGGACAGCCTGCCGGGGTAGGCGTCCGCGTGCCGGTCGATGCGCAGGTCGCGCAGCAGCCCGGCGGCCCGCGCGCGGGCCGCGGCCCGGGGCATCCCCGCCAACTGGGCGGGCAGCAGCACGTTGTCGGTGACCGTCAGATCGTCCAGCAGGTTGAAGAACTGGAAGACCATGCCGACCTTCGTGCGCCGGTAGCGCGCCGAGCCCGCCTCGTCCAACTGGTCCACCCGCAGCCCGTCCACCGTCACGGTGCCTTCGCTCGGCCGGTCGAGTCCCGCGATCAGGTTGAGCAGCGTGGACTTGCCGCTGCCGGACGGCCCGAGAACGGCGAGCGCCTCCCCGGGGGCCACGCTCAGCGTCACGCCGGCGAGGGCGGGCGGCCCCTCCCCGTACGTCCTGCTCACAGCCCGCATGTCGATGACGGGCGCGGTCGCTGCCACGGTGCCTCCAGGATCGGCGGTAGTCGGTTCGCTCCGAAGCTAGGGGCGGACCCCGGTCCGGGGCGTCGGCTGCGACGCCGATCCCCGCTGCCGCTGCGGGATGACCCGCAGGGCATGTCATCCCTGCGATGTACACGGCGGATGTAGGGCGCCCGCGCCGCCGTCCGCAGCGGGACGGATGTGGGCGGGGCCGGCGGGTTGCCACACTGTGCGCATGGGCGGGGCGGGCGGGACGGTGCGGGCGCGGATCGTGCAGCGGTGGCGGACGGGGGCCGCGGCCCTGCTGCGCAGCAGCCCGCTGCCCAGCCCGTCCCGGTGGATGTGGGCGGCCGACGCGATCCTCGCCTTCGTCCTCGCCGCCTTCACGGTGGGCGCCGCCTACCGGCGGGGCGACGGCGTCGTGCCGGTGCCGCCGGGGCTCGTGCCGGTGCCACCGCGGGTGCCCGTGCCCGGCGTCCCGCCGCTCGGTCCGTTCCCGGACGGGGCGGTGGACGTGGTGCGGCTCGCCGACGCCGTCCAGCCCTGGCAGCTGCTGCTGGCCGCCCTGACCGCGCTGCCCCTGGTGGTACGCCGCAGGTTCCCGCTGTCCGCGTTCTGGGCGGTGATCGTCGCGAGCCTGCTGTTCAACCGGTATCCGAGCGGCGGCGACGCGACCCTGTACACCTTCCTGTCCTGCGTGGTCGCCGCCTACAGCGCGGCCGTGTACAGCCCGTACCGGGCGCGGGCCCTGGTCGGCCTGGTGGTCGGCGCCGCGCTGGTGGCCGTGCTGCGCGACGAGAACTTCCCGTCGTTCGCTCCCGGTCTCGTGCCGTTCCTCGCGCTGCTCGGGGTGGGGCTCGGGGCCAACGCGATGCACACCTGGAAGCAGCGGCTGACCGCTCTCGAGGAGGAGCACGAGGCCGCCACACTGCTGGCCGTCGACCGCGAGCGGGCCCGCATCGCGCGCGAACTGCACGATGTCGTCACCCACAATGTGAGCGTGATGGTGATCCAGGCGGGCGCGGCCCGCAAGGTGATGGACACCGCGCCCGACCGGGCCCGCCAGGCGCTGCTGGCGGTCGAGGCGGGCGGGCGCACGGCGATGGCCGAACTGCGGCACGTCATGGGCCTGCTCACCATGACCACCGACGAGGACGACGGGGACGACGCGGGCGAGGGCGCCGAGCGCGCCAGGAGCGCCCGCGACCACGCCGCCGGGGCCGGTCTGGCGCCGCAGCCGGGCCTCGCCCAGGTGCCCGCGCTCACCGACCGGGTCCGTGAGAGCGGCGTGCCCGTCGAGCTGACCGTCACCGGCACCCCGGCCCCGCTCGCCGCCGGCGCCGAGCTGGCCGCGTACCGGGTGGTGCAGGAGGCGCTGACCAACACCGTCCGGCACGCCGTCGGCAGCCGGGTGCGGGTCGTCATCGAACACGTCCCCGGCGCGGTGCGCATCGAAGTGTCCGACACGGGCGGCACGTCCGCGGCATCGGATGTGCCCGGCGGCGGCCGCGGACTGACCGGCCTGCGCGAGCGCCTCGCCGTCTACGGCGCCACCCTCCACGCGGGCGAGCGCCCCACCGGCGGTTTCGAGGTCCGCGCCGTCATCCCCGTGGAGGAGCTCGCGTGACCGGGGAGCGGCCACCGCGCGTGGTGATCGCCGACGATCAGCAGCTGGTCCGCACGGGCTTCGGCATGATCCTGGCGGCGGACGGCATCGAGGTCGTCGCCGAGGCCTCGGACGGCGACCAGGCCGTCGACGCGGTCCGCCGCACCCGCCCCGACCTCGTCCTCATGGACATCCGGATGCCCGGGACCGACGGCCTGGAGGCCACCCGGCGGATCCTCTCCGGCGCAGTGCCCCCCGACCCGCCCCGCGTCATCATGCTGACCACCTTCGACCTCGACCGTTATGTGTACGCGGCCCTCACCGCGGGGGCGAGCGGTTTCCTCCTCAAGGACGTCACCCCCGAGCACCTGGTCGCCGCCGTCCGGCTCGCCCGCACCGGTGACGCGCTGCTCTCACCGGCGATCACCCGACGCCTGGTCGAACGCTTCGTCGCCCGGGAGACGGCGGCCGGCGCCGCCCTGCACCGCGATCTGACGGTGCTCACCCCGCGCGAACTCGAGGTCCTGCGCGCGCTCGGCACCGGTCTGAGCAACGCCGAGCTCGCCGCGCGCTTCCGGCTGAGCGAGGCCACCGTGAAGACCCATGTGGCCCGGATCCTCGCCAAGCTCCGCCTGCGGGACCGCGCCCAGGCGGTCGTCGTGGCCTACGAGACCGGCCTGATCACCCCGGGAACGGGCACCCCGGCGGCGGACCGCTAGAGCCTTCCCGGGCCGGACGGCGCACTCCCGGGCCTGCGGTCGCTCTCCCGGGCCCTCTGGTTCTGGTGCACTCCCGCGCCTCCGGGTGGTCTCCCGGCCTCCGGACGCCCTCCCGACGTGTCGTTTCCTCACAAACGGAGTGACCTGCCTCACATGCTGTCACAGGGATCGGCGGCGCGGTGTCTTGAGGCCGAACCACCGAACATGGAGGAGACGTCATGGCCGAGAACACCGAAGTCGTCGTGATCGGCGGCGGATACGCCGGCGTGATGGCGGCCAACCGCCTGACGCAGCGCGAGGACGTGACCGTGACGCTGGTCAACCCGCGCCGGACCTTCGTCGAGCGGATCCGCCTGCACCAGCTGGTGGGCGGGTCCGACGACGCGGTCGTCGACTACGCGAAGGTCCTGGCCGACCGCGTCCGGCTGACGGTCGACACCGTGACCAGGATCGACGCCGCCGGTCGCCAGGTGACGCTCGCGTCGGGCGGCACGCTCGGCTACGACTACCTGATCTACGCCGTGGGCAGCGGCAGCGCCGCCCCGCGGGTGCCCGGCGCCGCGGAGCACGCCCACCCGCTCGCCGCCCTGGAGGAGGCCGAGCGGCTGCGGCAGGTCCTGGCCGCCGCGCCGGTGTCGGCACCGGTGACGGTGGTCGGCGCCGGTCCGGCCGGCATCGAGACCGCCGCCGAGCTGGCGGAGACGGGCCGCACCGTCACCCTGGTCTGCGGCGGCGTGCTCGGCCCGTATCTGCACCCGCGGGGACGCCGTGCGGTCGCCCGGCGGCTGGCGGCGCTCGGGGTGACCGTGCTCGACGGCCCCGACACCCTGGTGACGGAGGTGACCCGCGAGGCGGTGCGGCTCGCCGACGGCCGTGAGCTGCCGAGCGAGGTGACCGTCTGGACCGCCGGGTTCGGTGTGCCGGACCTGGCCGCGCGCAGCGGGCTGAGCACCGACGCCCTGGGCCGCCTGCGCACCGACGAGACCCTGACCAGCGTGGACGACCCGCGCATCGTCGCGGCCGGGGACTCCGCGGCACCGTCGGACCTGCCGTTCCGGCAGGGCTGCCAGTCCGCGGTCCAGCTCGGTCCGCAGGCCACCGAGACGGTCCTCAGCCGGATCGCCGGTGAGCGGCCCGCGTCCATCGACGTGGGGTTCGCCGGCCAGTGCCTGAGTCTCGGACGGCGTTCCGGCGTCTTCCAGTTCGCCCGAAGGAACGACATCGCGGTCGCTTTCCACCTCGGCGGCCGGCTGGGCGGGAGGCTCAAGGAGTTCGTGTGCAGGAGCACCGTGTGGCAACTGGCGTACGAGGCGCGCAAGCCCGGCCTGCGCACCTGGTGGGTCAAGGACGCCAAGCGCGGGCAGCTGCTGCGCGCGCGGCACGGTGAGACCCCCGACACCGCCGACCGGGCGGCCTGACAGGGCGGGCGCGGCCGCCCGGGAGAGAATGGATCCCGGTGCGGACGCACGCCTGGGGGCCACCGGCAGCCAGGGCCGACCGTGAGGAAGAGGGAAAGGCCGAACCATGCGCGAGGACGCCGCCGATCCGGCGACGGACACGTTCGTCGCCCACCGCAACCTCCTCTTCACGGTCGCCTACGAGATGCTCGGCTCGGCGGCGGACGCCGAGGACGTCCTCCAGGAGACCTGGCTGCGCTGGGTCGACGTCGACCTCGACCGGGTCCGCGACCGGCGCGCCTACCTCGTGCGGATCACGACCCGCCAGGCCCTCAACCGGCTGCGCACCCTCACGCGCCGCAAGGAGGCCTACATCGGCCCCTGGCTGCCGGAGCCGCTGCTCACCGCCTCGGACGTGGCCCAGGACGTCGAACTCGCCGAGAGCGTGTCGATGGCGCTGATGCTCGTCCTGGAGACCCTGTCACCCACCGAACGCGCCGTCTTCGTCCTGCGCGAGGCCTTCGACGTCGGCTACGACGAGATCGCGGCCGCCGTCGACAAGAGCCCCGCCGCCGTCCGCCAGATCGCCCACCGCGCCCGCAAGCACGTCGACGCCCGCCGCCCCCGCGAGGTGGTCTCCGCGCGCGAGACCCGGGCCGTACTGGAGTCGTTCCGGCACGCGCTCGACACCGGGGACCTCCAGAGCCTCCTCGACGTGCTCGCGCCCGAGGTCGTCATGCTCAACGACGGCGGCGGCGTCAAACAGGCCGCGCGACGGCCCGTCGTCGGCGCCGACAAGGTGGCCCGCTTCATCCTCGCCACCGCGGGCAGGAACCAGGCCGTCCTCACCGGCCACCCCACCCTGGTCAACGGCAGCCCGGCGCTCCTCATGCGGTTCGACGGCGAGAACGACGGCGTCATGGCGATCCGCGTCGAGGACGGCCGCATCACCGGCCTCTACTACGTCCGCAACCCCGAGAAGCTGACCCGGGTCACCGTCGAGACCCCGCTCACGCTGCGCTGACCGACGGGCCCGGCGGTGTCCGCCCTGCCCCGTCTTGGTCGGCGTTGCCCTGACCTGCACCGGAGAAGAAAGCGATCTCCACCACTTTCCGGAACCGTTTCTGTTCGGAGCGTTGACACCCCGTACGCCCCCTCTTATTGTCACGCCACCATTCCGACCACGTGACGATATTTCGAACGCCTGAAAGGCAAGTGCCCTGCGCGCCACCGACATCAGTGCATACGTGGCAGGCGCGCCCCGGCGCGGCCCGGCGTACGCACCGGTACGCCCCGGGGGCTCGCCCACCGGCGTCGGAAAGCCCCACTTACCCGGCCGTACCGCCGTCGTCGTCGTCACCGTCCCACCGGACGCCGAGGCGCTCCCGCGCCGGCCCGCGCCACGCGCGGGGCGATCCGATCGTCAGTCAGTTCCACGTGATCCCCCGCCTGTTCACCGCCCATGAACAGCTGCGCCGGGCCCCCGAAGGCCTCGCGGGCACCCGCCGATCCAAGAGATCGCCGAGCGGTTCCGCGCCGCGGGACGTACCGCTCCACCGCGATCCCGGCCGGTACCCGCGCCCCGACCCCCCACCACCGCCCCGACCCCCCACCGCACGGCGCCTCCTGAGGGAACGTGACCCGCCCCCTCGTCGCGACCGCGCTCAGGCGGACACGGCGCCTCCCACCCCCGGAATCGCCCGATCCCGCCCGCCGGCTGTCCGGCTCGCTCCACCGGTTTCCCCACAGCCCCTTGCCACGCCCAGTCCTCTCAACGACGAGAAGAACGAGGAACGATCCCCATGCGCAACCGAAGAGCCGCCCTCGCCGCCACCGCCGGAGCCGTCTCTCTCACCCTCACGCTGTCCGCCTGCGGCAACACCATCGGGGGCAGCTCCGAGGGCAGCTCCGAGGGCGGCACCATCGGCATCGCCATGCCGACCCAGGCCTCCGAGCGCTGGCTCACCGACGGCAAGAGCGTCGTCGACGACCTGAAGGCCGACGGCTACCGGACCAAGCTGGTGTACGGCGAGGACAGCCCGAAGACGCAGGTCGCGCAGATCGAGGGCCTGATCGAGCAGGGCGTCGACGCGCTGATCATCGCGGCCATCGACAACAAGTCGCTGAACGGCGTGCTCCAGAAGGCCGCCGACGCGGACATCCCGGTGATCTCCTACGACCGGCTCATCCTCGGGACCGACAACGTCGACTACTACGTGTCCTTCGACAACGAGCAGGTGGGCCGGTTCCAGGCCCGTTACATCATCGACAAGCTCGGTCTGGAGGACGGCGCGGGCCCCTTCAACATCGAGCTGTTCGCCGGTTCACCCGACGACAACAACACCAAGTACTTCTTCGACGGCGCGATGCACCTCCTCCAGCCGTACCTGGACACCAAGCAGTTGGTGGTCAGGTCCGGCCAGACCGCGCTCAAGGACGTCACCACCCTGCGCTGGGACGGCCCCACCGCGAAGAAGCGCATGGACGGCATCCTCGGCGACGCGTACGGCAGCAAGAAGGTCGACGCCGTCCTGTCGCCCTACGACGGCATCTCCATCGGCGTCCTCGACGCGCTGAAGGCGGACGGCTACGGCTCCGGCGACAAACCCCTTCCGATCGTCACCGGGCAGGACGCCGAACTCGCCTCGGTGAAGTCGATCATCGCGGGTGAGCAGTCGCAGACCGTCTACAAGGATCTGCGTCAACTCGCCGGGGTCGCAGCCGAGATGGCCGACGACATACTCAACGGCAAGACGCCGAAGGTGAACAACAGAAGGGCCTACGACAACGGCGTCAAGGCCGTGCCCGCCTACCTGCTCCAGCCGACGACCGTCGACAAGAGCAACTACGAGTACGTCCTGGTCGCGGGCGGCTACTACACGGACGCCGAACTCAAGTAACCCCGGCCCGGGGCCCCGAGGCCGCTACGACCGTCACGGCCCCCACCTCCCGGCCGCTGCGACCGCCGAGCCCGTAGCGGCCGTAGCGGCCGCAGGGGGAGGGAGGGGGCAGCGGGACCGTCGCTAGATCCAGGTGTCGAGCCACATCCGCGCCCGCCAGTCGCCGACCGGGACGGCTCGGCCGGTGTACACGGGCCAGAAATAGATGAAGTTCCAGGCGATGAGCAGCACCAGCCCGCCCGCGACGACCGCGCCCGTCGCCCGGCGCCTGTCGTCCGACCCCGGCGGTCCCAGCAGCGCGCCCAGCGTCATCGCCACGGCCAGGCACAGGTACGGCACGAAGGCGACCGCGTAGAACGAGAAGATCGTGCGGTCCTGGTACAGGAACCAGGGCAGATAGCCGGCCGCCACCGCGCACAGGACGGCGCCGGCCCGCCAGTCCCGGCGCAGCGCCCACCGGAAGAGCAGATACACCAGCGCGCAGCACGCCGACCACCACAGCAGCGGCGTGCCGAGCGCGAGGACGGCCTGGGCACAGTCCGCCGTGGCGTCGCAGCCGTCCCGCCCGGCCTTCGGCGACCGGTAGTCGAAGAGCACCGGGCGGCCGAGCACCAGCCAGCTCCAGGGGTTCGACTCGTACCGGTGCCAGGTGTGGAGTCCCACGTTGAACCGGTAGACCCCGGACTCGTAGTGCCACAGGCTGCGGAGCGGGGCGGGTATCCACCCCCAGGTGCCGCCGCGGCCGTCCGCCCAGTGCCGTCCGTATCCGCCGTCGGAGCGGAACCAGCCGGTCCAGGCCAGCAGATAGGTCACGACGGCCACCGTTACGACGGACAGCACCGACGGACCGAGGTCCCTGCGCAGCACCGCCCGGTAGGGGCGCCCCGCCCCGGCCACGCGGCGGGAGCCGACGTCCCACAGCAGGGTGAGGGCCACGAGGAAGACGAGGAAGTACAGGCCGTTCCACTTGGTCGAGGCCGCCAGCCCCAGGAAGACGCCGGCCGCGAGCCGCCACGGACGCGGTCCGGTCCCGGTCCGTTCGCCGACGACCCGGTCGGGGCGCGCATGGCCGTCCCCGTCCACCGGGAGGGCCGCCGCGAGCCGGGCCCGCGCGTGGTCCCGGTCGAGCAGCAGACAGCCGAACGCGGCCAGCACGAAGAACATGACGACGAGGTCCAGCAGCGCGGAACGGCTCATCACCACGTGCAGACCGTCCAGCGCCATCAGCGCACCGGCCAGACAGCCCAGCGCCGTCGACCGGAACAGCCGACGCCCGATGCGGCACAGCATGAGCACCGACAGCGTGCCCAGGACGGCGGTCATGAAGCGCCAGCCGAACGGGGTGAGACCGAACATCCACTCGCCGAGGCCGATCACCCACTTCCCCGTCGGCGGGTGCGCCACGAACGCCCCGGTGTCGGAGAGCGGGATCACCTGAGGGTCCGCGAGGATCCCCGGGTCGGCGGTCCTGCGGTCCGGCCAGGTGCCCTCGTAGCCGAGCCGCAGCAGCGCCCAGGCGTCCTTGGCGTAGTAGGTCTCGTCGAAGACGAGGTCCCGCGGCTGCCCGAGCCGCCGGAACCGGATCGCCGCGGCCAGCGCGGTGACGAGCACCGGCCCCAGCCACTCCATCACCCTCGCGGCGCGGTACGCCCCGGCCGGACCGAGGCGCAGTAGCTCCCACCAGCGGGTCGCGGGCGCCGGAAACGGCGGAACCAGACGTTCCCTGACATCGGTCCGGGGCCGCACGGCATACCCGAACCGACGCAGCCGTCCCTGCCAGTCGCCCGTGGGCCTCGTCGGACGGCCGCCCTCCGCGATGTCCGCAACCTCCGGAGCGGGGGCCGGGGAGGAGGCCTGGGCGGAGGCACGGCCGGGGGCCCGGGCGGGGGCCGGAGCGGGGGCCTGGCCGGGGGCCGGAGCGGAGGCCTGGCCGGGAGGCTGGTCGGGGGAGCGCCGCACACTGCTACTCGTCACCGCACGACCCTAGACGCCGGTCCGCCCGAACGACCGCGCGGTGCACGCGAGATGAGGCGTCGGCGCACCCGTTCCGGGTCCCGAGGCGTCCGTTCCGGACAGGACGGCGCCCGAACGTCGAGGTCGGTCCGCCGCGGAGACCACGGACCGGAACGCGTCCGTCCGTCCGGCTATGAGCGGCGCCAGAACAGGGAACCCGGGAGTTCTCGCCACGCTGACTGTCCATCACCGCGCTCCGACCGGCCGGCAGCGATGTCCGACGGTGGCGAACCGACCGGCGGGGCAACAGGAAAGGCACGGCATCTCCGAAAGGAACCACCCATGGCAACTCCCCTGACCGCGAGCAGGGTTCTCGCCGCCCTCAGGGCGGAGGGCGTCAGCGTCGTCGAGGTCGGCAGCTGGCGCACCCACAACAGGGCGGGCCACGGCGCGTGGGGCCCGGTCGCCGGCGTGGTCGTCCACCACACCGTGACGTCCGGGACGGCCGCCTCCGTGGCGATCTGCCGCGACGGCTACGCCGGACTCCCCGGACCGCTGTGCCACGGCGTCATCGACAAGCGGGGCGTCGTGCACCTCGTCGGCTGGGGCCGCGCCAACCACGCGGGCAGCGGCGACGGCGACGTACTGAAAGCGGTCATCGCCGAGAAGGCGCTGCCCGCGCCGAACGAGAACGACACCGACGGCAACGCCCGTTTCTACGGCTTCGAGTGCGTCAACCTCGGCGACGGCAAGGACCCCTGGCCGGCGGTCCAGCTGGAGGCCATGGTCCGCGCCTCGGCCGCACTGTGCCGGGCGCACGGCTGGTCCGCCGCCTCCGTGATCGGCCACAAGGAGTGGACGAACACCAAGACGGACCCGCGCGGCTTCGGCATGGCCGACTTCCGCGCCCGGGTCGCCGCCCGACTGCGCAAGGCCCCCGGCACCGACACCCCGACCGTCCCGAGCCAGGAGGACACCGTGCCCAACCCCTCGATGCTGAACGAGTCGAACACCACCGACGTCGAACTGCCCTCCGGCGAGTGGGTCGGACTGGCGTTCACGGACCCGGTCGTCCACTCCGGGCCGCGCCTGCACAACACCCTGGTGCACGTCTCCCTCGAGGAGGAGGCCCCGGACGACGCGCTCGTCGAGGGCCGCTTCTACCTCACCGACACCTCGGGCAAGAACCCGTCGGCGTACCAGACGGTCACCCGCCACGGCGGCGGCGGCCACCAGTTCGCGCTGTCCGGCACCGTCCCGGCCGGAAAACACCTGCGGTTCCAGCTCCGGGTGCGGACGCCCGACGCCAGCCCGGTCACCCTCGTGCACCGCACCGCCACGGGCCCGTACTGGACCGCCGCCTGACCCCTTCCTCCGGCTGACGCGCCCACCGCGCGACTCCTCGCCGATCCTTGCCGGCAGGCCCCGGACCGTGATCGAACCGGGCCTGCCGCCGGGTCTCCGGGCCCTCCCGGCGAGGCGACGAGTGCCTGTGCGTCGGCCGGGGGCCGAACCGCCGTACCCTTCGTGGTAGCTACGGCGTCACATAGCGGGCGCCAAACCACTGGAGGCAATACCTCGTGCTGATCGCTCAGCGTCCGTCCCTGACCGAAGAAGTCGTCGACGAGTTCCGTTCCCGGTTCGTCATCGAGCCGCTGGAGCCGGGCTTCGGCTACACCCTCGGGAACTCACTCCGCCGGACCCTCCTGTCCTCGATCCCGGGTGCGGCGGTCACGTCCATCCGCGTCGACGGCATCCTGCACGAGTTCACGACCGTGCCGGGGGTCAAGGAGGACGTCACCGACCTGATCCTCAACATCAAGCAGCTGGTCGTGAGCAGCGAGCAGGACGAACCGGTCGTCATGTACCTGCGCAAGCAGGGGCCGGGTCTGGTCACCGCCGCCGACATCGCGCCCCCGGCCGGTGTCGAGGTGCACAACCCCGACCTCGTCCTCGCCACGCTCAACGGCAAGGGCAAGCTGGAGATGGAGCTGACCGTCGAGCGCGGTCGCGGCTACGTCTCCGCCGTGCAGAACAAGCAGCTCGGCCAGGAGATCGGCCGCATCCCGGTCGACTCGATCTACAGCCCCGTGCTGAAGGTCACCTACAAGGTCGAGGCGACCCGTGTCGAGCAGCGCACCGACTTCGACAAGCTGATCGTCGACGTCGAGACCAAGCAGGCGATGCGTCCGCGTGACGCCATGGCCTCCGCCGGCAAGACGCTGGTCGAGCTGTTCGGTCTCGCCCGCGAGCTGAACATCGACGCCGAGGGCATCGACATGGGGCCGTCCCCCACGGACGCCGCCCTCGCCGCCGACCTCGCGCTGCCGATCGAGGAGCTCGAGCTCACGGTTCGCTCGTACAACTGCCTCAAGCGTGAGGGCGTCCACTCGGTGGGTGAGCTCCTCGCGCGCTCCGAGGCCGACCTGCTGGACATCCGCAACTTCGGCGCGAAGTCCATCGACGAGGTCAAGGCGAAGCTGGCCGGCCTGGGCCTGGGCCTGAAGGACAGCCCGCCCGGATTCGACCCGACCGCCGCCGCCTTCGACGCGGACGACAACGCGGACATGGGTTTCGTGGAGACCGAACAGTACTGACCGACCCGTACTGAACCACTCCACCGGACCTCGGGGAGCCGGGCACCGGATCGACCGGCGACGAACACCGGCCGACCACACCCGGCCCCCCGAGGCCGCCCCGAAGCCGCCCCGGAGCCGTCCTCTCGACGGGCGGCCGCACGGCACGTCGGGTCCCGGACCGATGCCGCCCGGATGCTCGAACAGCGGTGGCCGGACGTGCGCCGCCGTGGAAGACCTGGCCGGTGTGCCGGTCGCGGTGGGCGGCCGCGACGGGCCGTGCCCCCGGCCGCGGGCCGACGAGCGGACGGCCGGCGAGCGCCGTGACGTGCTCGCGCGCGGCGGGGCTGTGACCGACGAACCGCTACGGGACGAGGACGCGGTGCCCGTCGTCGACGCCGAGGACCCCCTTGTCGAAGAGCTTGTGGTGCAGTGAGCACAGTGAGCACCGGCACAGCCCGTTCTCCCCGACGTCGGGCCGTCGAACGCCCACCAGCGCACATGCGCCGCTCCAGCCCGACCGGCACCGGTGGAACGGACAGGCGGGCGTCGTCCTGTTCGGCGGCCCGTACTCGGCAACAGCCGTGAAGGTCCTCCTCCACCACGCTGTACCGCAGCCCGCAGCCCGCAGCCCGCAGCCCGCGGCCCGCGTCCTCCTGGAACCGCCCGAGGGCATACAGGAGCAGCAGCGGCTTGTGCGGAGCACGCGCCCCGCTCCTGTGGCCCGTGATCGTAGTGACACGGCGGAGCGGGGCTGATGTGATCAGAGGAACCGAGACCCACCGGCTGGACCGATCCCGCCGGACATCCGGGGCGACCGCATGCCTCCGGAGTCCGGAATCCGTCGTCCGGAATCCGTCGTCCGTCGTCCGGAGTTCCGGTGCCCGCGGATGTCGAGAACGGGCCACCGGCTCCGTCCCAGGGACATCAGCGGCCACCACCGGCCGCGGGAGGAAGAAGGAGACACCAGCATGGCGATTCAGCGGATGGACAACGTCGGCATCGTCGTCGAGGACCTGGACGCCGCCATCGCGTTCTTCGTGGAACTCGGTCTGGAGCTCGAGGGCAGGGCGGAGGTCCAGGGCCGCGTCGCCGACCAGTGCACCGGACTCGACGGCGTCCACTGCGACATCGCGATGGTCCGCACCCCGGACGGTCACAGCCGGCTCGAGCTGGCGAGGTACCGCAGCCCCGCGGCGATCAGCGCCGGACAGCGCGATCAGCCCCACAACATCCTGGGCACGCACCGCGTGATGTACGCCGTCGACGACATCGAGGACACCGTCGCCCGCCTGCGCCCGCACGGCGCCGAACTCGTCGGCGAGATCGCCCGGTTCGAGGACAGCTACCTGCTCTGCTACCTCCGCGGCCCGGAGGGCATCATCATCGGCCTGGCCGAACAACTCCACTGAGCAGCAACAACCGCACCACGCAGCCGGACGCAAGCATGGTGCCCCTGGACGGGCGCACAGAAGGGGGTCACCTCCGGAAATCCGGAGGTGACCCCCTTCCGACCTGGTGCCCCCGGCAGGATTCGAACCTGCGACACCCGCTTTAGGAGAGCGGTGCTCTATCCCCTGAGCTACGAAGGCGGGACGTGGCCCTGTGGGTCACAGGCGTCAGCGTACCGGATTCGGGTTGGGGGGTGTGGGGGTCAGGTCAGGGGGACGTGGGTGAAGCGGGATGCTGTGTGGAGGTCTGTCTCGATGTGGGTCGCGGTGGCGCGGAGCGCCGGGAGGATGTCGTCGACGCACTGCTCGGCCGTGCGGCGGGCGACGTGGGTCGCCGCGTCGAGGGCGGCGATCACCCGGCCCTCCCGGTCGTGGATCGGGACCGCGATCGCGCGCACGCCCTGTTCCTGTTCCTCCTCGATGAGCGTGTAGGGCTCCGCGGCCGAGGGGTCGGTCAGCAGGAGGCGGCCCATGGCGGTGGACGGGGCCGGGAGCCGGGTGCCCACCGCGATGTCGACGCTCATGACGTGGGTCGCGGTCGCCCGGGCCGTGTACTGGATCTCGTCGCCCCGTTCGGTCAGGACCGCCAGGGACGTCGTCTCCTGGACGGCGTCCGTCAGCGCCGTCAGGTGCGGAGCCGCGATGCGGGGGAGGGACGTCCGGGAGAGGGGCGGGAAGCCGAGGGAGAGGACCTGGGGCGTGAGGGCGAACGCGCGGTGGGGGGTGGGGGTCACCAGGCCCAGGTGCTCGTAGGTGATCAGGGCGCGGCGGGCCGTCGCCCTCGCCAGGCCGGTCGCCTTCGCGATCTCCGTGAGGGTCAGCTCCGCCCTGCCCTCGTCGAACGCCGCCAGGACGGTCAGGCCCCGGGCCAGGGACTCGATGAACCCGCGGCCGAGTTCCTGCTTCGACGCGCCCGTCCAGGTCGCAAGGCCCGCGGGTGGCGGGCCCGGCTCGGGGCGCGGCGCCCGGCGCAGGTCCTCCTCCATCGCCGCCACGGCCAGCCGGAGGCGGGGCAGGAGCGTCTCGCGCAGGTCCGCCGACGTGTGCCGGCTCGTATGGCTGACGACGCTCGCCACGCACGCGATCCGGGCGGTGCGCGGATCCCGTACCGGGACGGAGACCGCGACGAGACCCGGTTCGATCAACTCGTCGTCCAGGGCGCAGCTCTCCTGCGCCGCGCGCGCGGTCCTGCGGGTGAACTCCTCGTCGCTCCACGCGTTCCCCGCGGGTGGCGGCGGCACCGTCGGGAAGTCGCGGTTCCGCGGGTCCCTCGTCCTGCGGGCGCGCCAGGACTGCCACTCCTCGTCCGTCCACTCCGTCGCGAACAGCGGGCCGGGCGCGGTGCGTTCGGCGGGGAGCAGGTCGCCGATGCGGAAGCTCAGGGACATCGCGCGGCGGCGGGTCGCCTGGTGGATGAAGCGGATGCCGTCGTGGTCGGCGACCGCCAGGGACACGGACTCGTCGAGTTCGTCGGCCAGGCGGTCCGCACGGGCCGACAGCAGCGCGGGCAGGCGCAGCGCGGCCAGGTAGGCGTTGCCCAGTTCCATGACCTGGGGGGTCAGGGTCGCGTCACGGCCGTCGAGACGGACGTATCCCATGCGGGTGAGGGTCGCGGTGATGCGGTCCACCGTGGAACGGGCGAGGCCGGTGGAGCGTTCCAGTCCGCTCAGGCTCGTCGTGCCGCCCGCCTCGGTCAGCCGCCGCAACACGGCGACCCCGCGGATCAGCGGCGAGACCGCCTCCGCCGGCGCCTGCCCAGACTCCGGCGCCTGCCCTGACTCCGGCGCCTGCCCTGACTCCGGCGCCTGCTCTGGCTGCGACGCTTGCCCTGACTCCGGCGCTTGCCCTGACTCCGGCGCTTGCCCTGACTCCGGCGCCTGCCCAGACTCCGGCGCCTGTTCTGGCTCCGGCGTCTGCCCTGGCTCCGGCGCTTGCCCCGTCTGCCGCGCCGGCTCTGGCTCCGGGGGCGGGGCCGGGCTGGATGCGGTCGTCTTCGCGGACATGGCTGCGGGTTCTCCGGTACGGGGTGACGAGGCGGGCGGCTGGCTGCGTGCGGCGGTGGTGGGGTGTTTGGGGTGGGTGGTGGCTGACGGGTTGTGGTGGTCGTGGTGTCGGGCGGACGGGTTCACGCGCGCGCGCGTGCGTGCGTGCAGGGTTACGTGTACGAGTCCGTGTGCACGTCTGCCCGCGCCCGTCGGCGTTCCCGTGTGTGGTCGTACGGCGTGGCGGCAGGCCTACGGTAGCTCCGATCCCCCCGCGGGCCGTACGTGCCGGTCGGCTACCCCCGGCTCACCCGTACGCGGTAGTCGCCCTTCAGGTCCGCCGACACCACCGAGATCCGGATGTCCCTCTTGGGATCCTTGAACGTCTCGCCCGGCGCGAAGGGTGCGTCGGAGAGCTCCGCGTGGACGTTGGGGCTGCGGGTGCAGCCGCCGCTGTCGGTGCGGGAGTCGTAGACCGTGACCGGGCCCATGCCGGTGTCGACGTCCGCGTCGACCTTGTAGATGAGGACGCCCGGACGGCACACCGTCTCGTCGTTGCCGCCTCGGGCGCGCAGTTCGACGGCGTAACCGGTGCGGCCGTTCAACGGGACGAAGACCAGCTTCGGGCCTGCCGTGCGGGACAGCGGGGTCAGCGGGTACTCCGTCGTCCCCGGTGACGCCGCGCACGCGATCTGGGAGGCGTCCAGCCAGCCCAGTTTCCACTTGTGCCAGCCGAGCAGGTCGTTGTTGGCACCCCAGTCCTCGCTCATGATGTCCCAGTGGCCGACGGCGCCTCCGCCCTCCTGGGTGTAGAGGTCGGGCAGGCCGAAGACGTGGCCGTTCTCGTGCGGGAGGACGCGGTAGCCCGTGCGGCCGTAGGAGCCGGAGCCGTCGTCCTGGCGGGAGTAGACGAAGGACGCGTTCGCCACGGTCACGCCGTCGGCGATCGGCGCCTCCGCGTTGCCGGCGAACGTCACCGAGAGGACCGTGTCGAGCGCGGAGGGGCCCGCGTTCGGGGTGACCAGGACGTTAAGGAGGTCGTACGACCGGAAGTCCACTGTCGGGTCGGCGGCTGCAACGATGTCCTGGACGAGTTCGCGGTAGCCGGGGTCGAAGGGCGCGCCGCGCTCTATGCCGTACTCGCGGAACGGCTTGGGCATGCGCAGCCAGCGACGGATCGGTGTCTCGGCGCGGTAGTCGAGGCGGCCGTAGGACGCCGTGCGGAACCAGTCCTCGGTCTGCGGGAAGAACTCGCGGTAGCGGCTCAGCGCGCTGCCCCGGCCGGGCGCGTCGGAGAAGTCGATCATCAGGGTGAGGGCGCGGACGGTGCCGGTGGAGCGGGAGTAGCCGCCGGGTGTGGGCACGCCCTCGGACATCTGGACGGTGGCCCGGCCGTTGATCATGCAGGGGGCGAGGGCGGAGGAGCGGGACACGGAGACGGGCCCCGCGCCGGCCGTCGTGGCGCCGGGGGCCGGCGCGAGGTGCCCCGAACCGGCCGACGTGCTGACCGCGAGCGTCAGCACGGAGACCGAGGCGAGGGCGGCGACGCGGCGCGGGCGTATCCGACGGCGCTGTGGCTCGCCTGCGCGGGCCGGGGAGGTGCGCAGGGGCTGCGGCTGCATGCAGGGGCCTTTCGCTCCAGGCAGCCCCCGGTCACCGGCTGCACCCTTTCGATCACCCTCCGACGGGGTGCGGGCGGGCGCGCGCTGGAGGAGACCGATCGTGGATTACCGGCCGGTACGGTCCCGGCGGCCTCATTTCGGGCTGCCTGGTCGTTCGGTCCTGCTCTCCCGCGCTCCTGCTCGGGGGGTCCGCTCGGGGCCCCCTCGGGGGCGCGCATCACCTGGTCGTGAGCGTTTCTGTCTGCCCGGGGGTGGCCGCGCAGTCCGGCTCCGGGAGGGCCGGCATCCGCACCCACGCCGATGTGACTCAGGTCACATCCAGAAACTTCTGGGTTTGGGAAATAACCGGGGATGCCATCCCCGTTTAGCCATGTGTCCGAGCGAAACGGGGAGTCGATCCCCGGATCGCCCTCAGTCTCGAAACGTCAGAAGGAGTGCGCCGTGCAGACCGCGACCGCTACCCCCACCGTGCGTAAGGTGGCCCGGCCCCGTGCCGACGCTCTGCGTAACCGGGAGCGGATCGTCACCGCCGCCCGCGAGATGTTCGTCGAGTTCGGTCCCGATGTGCCGCTCGACGAGATCGCCCGCCGGGCCGGCGTCGGCAATGCCACGGTGTACCGCAACTTCCCCGATCGTGACGCGCTGGTGCGCGAGGTCGTCTGCTCCGTGCTGGGCCGCATGGCCCAGGCCGGACAGATCGCCCTCGCCGAGCACGACGCGTTCGGGGCGCTGGAGAGGTTCGTGCACGCCTCCGCGGAGGAGCGGCTCAGCGCACTGTGCCCGATGATCTCCAGCACCTTCGACGAGCACCACCCCGACCTCGAAGCCGCGCGCGAACGGGTCGAGCGGATCATCGAGGAGGTCATGGACCGCGCGAAGGCGGCCGGGCAGCTCAGGCCCGACGTCGGCGTGGGGGACGTGATGATCGCGGTGGCCCAGCTCAGCCGGCCCCCGGCCGGTACCGGCTGCCTGAACGCCGACCGGTTCGTCCACCGCCACCTTCAGCTGTTCCTCGACGGACTGCGGGCCCCGGCCCCTTCGGTCCTGCCGGGTACCGCCGTGACCATGGAGGATCTGCGCCAGCCCTGAACCACCGGTTCGTCGAACCGCAGCAGCAGTCGTCATCGCCCTCACCGGTGGCCGCCGGTCCGCGGTGACTCCTGAGGGCCCGTGATGGCCCCCGACGGCCCTCGGCCGCCCTCACCTTGCCTCGAACGGCCCGTCAGTGCTGACGAGCCGCCCCTTACCTCACTTCTTTTCCGTCACGAAGTCCCGAAGCGGGTATCCCCATGTCTGAAACAGCCCTCAAGGCCCCCGGTAAGACGGGTGGCCCGGACGCCAATCGCTGGAAGGCGCTGGCGTTCATCGCCCTCGCCCAGCTGATGGTCGTCCTCGACGCCACCATCGTGAACATCGCGATGCCTTCCGCCCAGCAGGACCTGGGCATCTCCGACGGCAACCGGCAGTGGATCGTCACCGCCTACGCCCTCGCCTTCGGCGGTCTGCTGCTCTTCGGCGGCCGTATAGCCGACCTGTGGGGCCGCAAGCGTGCCTTCGTCGTCGGCCTGGGCGGCTTCGCCGCGGCCTCCGCGCTCGGCGGTGCCGCCGCCAACGAGGCGATGATGTTCGGTGCCCGCGCCCTGCAAGGCGCGTTCGGCGCCCTGCTCGCGCCCGCCGCGCTCTCCCTGCTCGCCGTGATGTTCACGGACGCCAAGGAGCGCGCCAAGGCCTTCGGCATCTACGGCGCGATCGCCGGTGGTGGCGGCGCCGTCGGTCTCATCCTCGGCGGATTCCTCACCGAGTACCTGGACTGGCGCTGGACGTTCTTCGTGAACATCCCGTTCGCGATCATCGCCGCGGCCGGTGCCTACTTCGTCATCCGTGAGCCCGAGGGCGGCCGCAACCGTTCCGCTCTCGACATCCCGGGCGTCATCCTGTCCACCCTCGGCCTGGTCTCCCTGGTCTACGGCTTCACCCGCGCCGAGTCCGAGGGCTGGAGCGACTCCGTCACGATCGGCATGTTCGTCGCGTCCGCCGTGCTGCTGGCCGCCTTCGTGATCGTCGAGTCGAAGGTCAAGGCGCCGCTGCTGCCGCTGCGCGTGATCACCGAGCGCAACCGCGGCGGGATCTACCTCTCCCTCGGTCTCGCGATCATCTCGATGTTCGGTCTGTTCCTCTTCCTGACCTACTACCTCCAGATCGTGAAGGGCTACACGCCGGTCAAGACCGGTTTCGCCTTCCTCCCGATGATCGCGGGCATGATCACCGGCTCCACCCAGATCGGCACGCGGCTCATGACCCGGGTCGCCCCGCGCCTGCTGATGGGCCCCGGCTTCCTGGTCGCCGCCCTCGGCATGCTGCTGCTGACCCGGCTGGAGATCGACTCCTCGTACGCGGCCGTGCTGATGCCGGCGATGCTGCTGCTCGGCCTCGGTATGGGTACGGCGTTCATGCCGGCCATGTCCCTGGCCACGTACGGCATCGAGCCGCGTGACGCCGGTGTCGCCTCCGCGATGGTCAACACCTCGCAGCAGGTGGGCGGCGCGATCGGCACCGCTCTGCTGAACACGATCGCCGCGTCCGCGACGACCTCGTACATCAAGGACCACGTCGCGGGCGCCACCACCAAGCCCCAGCAGCAGCTGGTGCAGCTGGAGGGCATGGTGCACGGCTACACCAGCGCCATCTGGTTCGCCGTCGGCATCCTGGTCGCCGCCGCCACCATCGCCCTGACCCTCGTCAACGCCGGCAAGCCGGACATGGGCGCGGTCGCGGGCTCGGGAGCGGAGGACGGCGAGGACGCCGCGGTGCCGGTGATGGTCCACTGACCCGACCGTCAGTGACCCGGCCACGGGCCCGGCCACTGATCCGGCGGGCCGACCGGATCCACCGGGTCCCCTGACGGGCCGACCGGATCCACCGGGCCTGACAGGCCTACGGTTCCAATGGGACGGCCGGAACGGCCGGAACGGACGGCACTAGCGGAGCCAGGGCAGGTCCGCACCCGCTTCATCAGGCTGAAGTCCCTCGGCGACGATCTGCATGATCTCGCCGAGGGACTTCTGCTGTTCCGGGGTGAGGCGGTCGAACACCGCGTGGCGTACGACGGCGACATGGCCCGGCGCGGCGCGCCTCAGCACTTCCAGGCCCTGCTCGGTCAGTACGGCGAACTGGCCGCGCTTGTCGGAGTCGCACTCCTCCCGGCGCACCCAGCCGTTCTTCTCCAGCCGGGCGATGGCGTGGGAGAGCCGGGATCGGGTGATCTTCGCGTACTTGGCCAGCTCGGTCATCCGCAGTCGCCGGTCGGTGGACTCGGCGAGCTTGACGAGCAGGCCGTAGTAGATGTGCGGCATACCCGCTTCACGCTGGAGCTGACGGTCCATGTGATCTTCGAGGAGCGTCGTGGCGTGCACGTAGGAGCGCCAGATGAGCTGTTCCTCGGCGGTGAGCCACCGGGGCTCGTCGGCGGATACGGGTGCCTTCGTCATGGACTCCACTGTAGACGTCTGCTCCTTGAAATTTAAACCAATCGGGAATAGGCTGAGCGATGTTGACGTTTTAGATTTCAAGCAAGCGCCGCGAAGCACCCGGTGCCGGGCACTCGGATCCGGACCGGATCGGATCGGAGTCGGCTCAGGTTCGGATCGCAGTCCGATCGATCTGGATCGGAGAGCGATCAGAACCGGCTCGGATTCAGATCGGATCCGGATCGGAGCCAGATGTGTTCGAGCCAGATGTGTTCGAGCCGGAGCGTCCGAAGTCAGGGGCCGAGGTCCCGGAAGGAGCATTCGCCATGTCCGCCGCAGCTCAGGAGCGTGCCCTCCCCCAGGAGCGCATGCCCGCGCTCTACCTCAGCCATGGCGCCCCGCCCCTCGCGGACGACCCGATCTGGCCCGGCGAACTCGCCGCCTGGTCCGCCGACCTGCCCCGCCCGAAGGCGATCCTGATGGTCTCCGCCCACTGGGAGGAGGCACCCCTCGCCCTCGGCGCCGTCGACCCCGTCCCCCTGGTCTACGACTTCTGGGGCTTCCCCGAGCACTACTACCGGGTGAAGTACGGCGCCCCCGGCGCGCCCGAGCTCGCCGAGAGCGTACGGAAGCTGCTGCGCGCCCCTGGTACCCCCGTACAGGACATCCCCGACCGCGGGCTCGACCACGGCGCCTACGTGCCGCTCGTCGAGATGTTCCCGGCCGCCGACATCCCGGTCCTCCAGATCTCCATGCCGACCCTGGACCCCGTGAAGCTGATGGAGATCGGCCGCAAGCTCGCGCCGCTGCGTGACGAGGGCGTCCTGATCGTCGGTTCCGGGTTCTTCACCCACAACCTCGCCGCGCTGCGGCACACCGGCGGGGGAGTGCCGACCTGGTCCTCGGAGTTCGACGACTGGGGCCGGCGCGCGCTGGAGAGCCGCGACTGGGACGGCCTGCTGGACTTCCTCCACAAGGCCCCGGCCGGCCGCTACGCCCACCCGCGCACCGAGCACTTCGCCCCGCTCTTCGTGACGATGGGCGCGGCGGAGATGTCCGGCGAGCTGGACGCGCAGAGGTCCGTGATCGACGGGTTCTGGATGGGGATGGCGAAGCGGTCCGTGCAGTTCGGCTGACGGGAGTCAGAGGTCCTTCTCGTACCAGGCCACGTCCCAGTAGCGGCCGAACTTACGGCCCACCTCGCGGTACGTGCCCACGTGCCGGAAACCGAAGCGTTCGTGCAGCCGCGCGGACGCTTCGTTCGGTTGCGCGATCCCCGCGTAGGCGCGGTGCAGGTCCTCCCCGGCCAGCGCCTCGAAGAGCGCCTTGTAGAGGAGCGTGCCGATGCCGCGCCCGCCGGCGTGCGGGGCGACGTAGACCGTCACCTCCACCGACGTGGAGTAGGCCGCCTTCGGCCGGTAAGCGCTGGATGTGGCGTACCCCAGGATTTCCTGTGAGGTCCCCCGGATGTCCTGTGAGTCCGCTTCCGTGGCAACCATCAGACGGTGCGGCCCGTCTTCAGGGTGGGAGAGCAGCCAAGGACGTCGCTCTTCCGGACTGAAGGGCACCGTGTCGAACGTGATGGGCGTCTCACGTACGTAGTGGTTGTAGAGGTTGGTGAGAGCTTCGAGGTCACCCTCGACTCCTGGCCTGACCTGCACCTCTGTACGTTCCGACGACATCACGCCTCCTCGGTGGTCGGACAGGGTACTGCAAGATCATAAAAATCGGGGTGCGGGTTGGGAATTCTGTCCTGATTCCAGTCGTTGTTTCCATCAGATGCAGGGCACCCGAGGAGAGTCCGAGTCCGAGAGTGCCTGGTGTCTGAAGGGCCACCCGCTGAACCTCCATCGCAAGGGAGCACGCATGGCAACCCGTGCCGTCGCCCGTCGCAAGTCCGCCAACGGCGAGACGACCGACGCGGCCCGCAGTGTTCGCGCCCATGGCGGCGAGATCGCCGACCGCGACCTGGTCGGCATGTACCTCGACGAAATCGCGCGTACACCTCTGCTCGACGCCGCCAAGGAAGTCGAGTTGTCCCAGATCATCGAGGCCGGTGTGTTCGCACAGCAGGTCCTCGACGGTGACGAGGAGTCCAGGGCGGAAGCCTCGCGCGAGGAACTCGAGGCCCTGGTCGCCGAGAGCGAGCGGGCGAAGGACGTCTTCATCCGTTCCAACCTCCGGCTGGTCGTCGCGGTGGCCCGCCGCTACCCCCGCAGCGGTCTGCCGCTCCTCGACCTCATCCAGGAGGGCAACGCCGGCCTGGTCCGCGCGGTCGAGAAGTTCGACTACCGCAAGGGCTTCAAGTTCTCCACGTACGCGACCTGGTGGATCCGTCAGGCCATCACCCGCTCGATAGCGGACCAGTCGCGCACGATCCGTCTGCCCGTCCACCTGGTGGAGGAGCTCGGCCGGATCCGTCGTGTGCAGCGCGAGTTCAACCGTGAGAACGGCCGCGACCCGGAGCCCGCGGAGATCGCGACCGAACTCGGTTCCACGCCGGCGCGCGTCACGGACGTCCTGGACTGGGCCCGCGACCCGGTCTCGCTCAACATGGCGGTCGACGACCAGGGGGAGACCCAGTTCGGCGACCTGCTGGAGGACACCTCCGCGGTCTCGCCGGAGCAGTCCGTCCTGACCCTGCTGCGCAGTGAGGAACTGGACGGCCTGATCGACCGCCTCGAGCCGCGCACGGCCTCCATCATCAAGATGCGGTACGGCATCGACGACGGCCGCGAGCGCACCCTGACCGAGGTCGGCAAGGAACACGGTCTGACGCGCGAGCGCATCCGTCAGATCGAGAAGCATGCCCTGCTGGAACTGAAGAAGCTGGCCCGTGACACGGGCTTCGAGGCGGCGGCGTAAGGCACTTGACCCTCCGTCGGCCGATGGAGCGCGAGGCTCCATCGGGCGGCGCGGGTCGGTGGTCCGTGGCCGGTCTTGGGGCGTCCGTGGGTCGCCCTTTGTCCGTGGATCGCCCTTCGGGCGTGGGTCGTTCGTCCGGCATGGGTTATGGGTCATGGGTCGTGCGGCGTGAGTCGTCGGCCGGTCGGTCCGTGGGCGGATGGCGCTCGCTGGTAGGTGCTCGGGGCCTTCGAGGTGGTTGGCCGATCGGCCAACGGCCCGTCGGGGGACGCCTTTTGGCTGCGGGGGAGATGCCGCGACAGCCGTGAGTGGCGCAGCCTTTCGAGCGCCTGCGGGACGGCCGGGAGCTGCGGCGAGTGGGCTTCAGGCAGCCCGTGGTGCCGGGTTCCCGCCCGCGTGCGCCGGGTGGTGGATGCCGCGCAAACATGGCGCAGGAACGCCGCTTCAAGGAGGAAGCGCGCGGGAACAAGACTTCTGGGCACGGGAGTCCGGGTCGGAACTGGAGTTCGGACCGGCCGGACCTCGCAGCCCCTTCCCTTCCCGACATCCTCGCCGCACATGAGCCAAGTCCCGACGCACATCCCCCCGGCGCCGGGACTTTCCCCGAGTCGGGCTTCGGTGCCTCTCCCCCCAGGCGCCGGGGCCCGGCTCCTCTTCGTACCCGGGTGGTCCGACGGCACCGCCGGGGGTCTGACGTCGGCTCGGGGAGGACGTACGTCGGCTTCGGGCGGCGGTCCGTCGTCCCCGCCGGGATGTCTGGCGTGGGTTTCGGGTGGTTCGAGTCGGCTCCGGAAGGACTGATGTCGGTTCCGAGCGGTTCGAGTCGGTCCGGGATGTCTGGCGTCGACTCCGGTTGTCCGTCGTCCTCGCCGGGAGGGCTGACGTGGGCTTCGGGCTGATCCACGTCGGCTCCGGCCGGACCGTCGGCACCGCTGGGCGGGAATTGCGGCCGCACACGCCCGCCTGGCATATGACACGGCGGCCAGGCACGCTGGTAAGGCGGGCCACCCCGTACCTGAACCACGGGGTGGCCCGCCCGAATGGCAGATTGTGCCACATGGGCATAGCCTGCCGACGTGATCAGCTCGACCCCCCACTCCGCCTCGGCTTCGCTGACCGAGCGGCGCAAAGCGGCGACCCGTATGGAGATCGCCCGTGCGGCGGCAGGCCTCTTCGTCAGCCGGGGCCTGAGAGCCACCCGGGCCGAGGACATCGCCCAAGCGGCGGGCATCGCCCCGCGCACCTTCTACCGGTACTTCGCGACCAAGGAGGAGGCCGTCGCCCCGCTCTACGCGGCGGGCGCACAGCGCTGGGCGGAGGCGGTACGCGAGGCGCCGGCCGAACTGACCGCGCCCGAGGCACTGGAACACGCGATACGGCACACCCTCGTCCCCGGCCGCGGGGTGTCGGCGGCGTCCTGGGAATGGGTCCGCACCCTGATCCGGCTGGCCGGAACCAGCCCCGCCCTCGGCAAGGTCTGGGCGGAGGTCTGCCACACCTCGGAGACGACCCTCGCCGAGGTGCTGGCGGAGCGGACCACCCCGTCGTCCCGAACAACCGCCCCCGACGTTCCCTCCGGCCCCGCTTCCGACGTTCCTTCCGGATCCGCTGCCGATGCTGCCTCCGCTGCCGACCCTGCTTCCGAGGTCACTCCGGGCGCTGCTTCCGACGCCGCTTCCGACGTCACTCCGGCCGCCGCTGCCGACCCTGCTTCCAATGCCACTCCGGGCGCTGCTTCCGACGCCGCTTCCGACGCCACTCCGGCCGCCGCTGCCGACCCCGCTTCCGCCCTCGACAACGTTGCCTCTCCCTATCAACGGTTCACCGCGGCGGTGGCCGGTGCCGCGGTCCGGGTCGCGGTCGAAAGCTGGGCGGCCACCGATTCGCCTCCCACCGGACGGCAGGGCCCGGCGGAGCTGGCGTTGCGCAATCTGCGGGCGCTGCACGGGTTCGCGTGGGACGAAAGCCCGGCGGATGAGGCCTGACCCAGGGGTTGAACCGCGCCCTCCGCGCGCTCGTCGTTCCCTGGCCCGTCCGTTCGGCGCCCGCCCGGTGCTTTCTGCGCCTTGCGCCTAGCACCTGGCACCTTGCGCCTAGCGCCCGCCCCGTTCTTCCGCGCCTCCCGAAAGCGCCGTGCACGCCTCTCCCTGAGCCCCCCTCAGGGCGTGCCACTCCCCGCGGCGTCCTCCGTACCGACCGAGCGGCTCAACCGTCCGCCCAGATCCCTTACGCACTCCACCAGTTCCGGCGGCCCCTGGACCGTGAACTCGCAGCCCAGCGTCGCCAGCCGCATCGCCACCCACTCCACCGGGTGGCTGGTGGTGCCCCGCAGCCGACTCCTGCCGTCCCCGACCCCGTCCCCGCCCCCGTCGCCGTCGCCATCTCCGTCGGGTGCCGGGTCGGGGTCCGGGGCAGGGGCGGGCGACGGGTTCGCGACCGGGGTTCCCAGCCATGGCGGCAGGCGCGACGTCACGAACTCCGTCGATGCCTCGAACGTGACGTCGAGTTCGTACTCGTAGGCGTCCGGGCGCAGTTGGATGGACCGCCGGAGGTATTCCGCCGCGCTTCCCGTCGGCAGTTCGCGCGCGGTGAAGCGGGCGCCGGTCGCGAAGGGGTTCTCGATCCGGTCCACCCGGAAGGTCCGCCAGTCCTCGCGGTCGAGGTCGTACGCCACGAGGTACCACCGCCGGCCCGTGGACACGAGCCGGTAGGGCTCGGTCAGGCGGCGCGTCTCGGTGCCGTCCTTCGCGCGGTAGCCGAACCGCAGCCGTTCCTGCCCGGCCACCGTCGAGGCGATGACGGTCAGTGTCTCGGGTGCGATGCTCGCACCGTCCCCGCTGGTCAGCGGTGTGGTCGCGGCCTGGAGGGTGGAGACGCGGTGGCGCAGCCGGGCGGGCAGCACCTGCTCCAGCTTGGCCAGGGCCCGCACCGACGCCTCGTCGACGCCCTCCAGCGCGTGCCCCGCGCCCGCCCGCAGTCCGACGGCGATCGCCACCGCCTCCTCGTCGTCGAGCACCAGCGGCGGCATGGCCTTGCCCGCGACCAGCCGGTACCCGCCGTCCGAGCCCAGCGTCGCCTGGACGGGATATCCGAGTTCGCGCAGCCGGTCGATGTCCCGCCGGACCGTGCGGCGGGAGACCCCGAGACGGTCGGCGAGCTCGCCGCCGGGCCATTCGCGGGGCGTCTGGAGGAGGGAGAGGAGCGTGAGCAGCCGAGCCGGAGTGTCCGTCGTCATGTGTTCGAGGATGCCGCACAACTAGGACACGATCTGACCTAGTGCGGTCCTACTGTCACACCATGACCTCCACGGAGACCTCCCTCGAGACCTCGCCCGAGTCCGCGCCCGACCCACGAACGGCCAGGGCGGCGCCGGGCGACCGCCGTCGCTGGTTCGCCCTCGCCATCGTCATGACGGCGGCCTTCATGGACCTCGTCGACGTCACGATCGTCAACATCGCGATCCCCTCCATCCAGGAGGACGCGGGCGCCTCCTGGAGCCAGATCCAGTGGATCACCGCCGGTTACGCGCTCGCCTTCGCCGCCGGGCTCATCACCGGTGGCCGGCTCGGCGACATCCACGGCCGCAAGAAGCTGTTCCTCCTCGGCATCGGCGGCTTCACCCTCGCCTCCGCGCTGTGCGGTTTCGCCGCGAACCCGGAGATGCTGGTCGCCTCCCGCATCCTCCAGGGGGCCATGGCGGCGATGATGGTGCCGCAGGTGCTGTCGATCGTGCACGCCACCTTCCCGGCGCACGAACGGGGCAAGGTCTTCGGGCTCTTCGGCGCGATCGTGGGGCTGGGCGCCGTCTCCGGGCCGCTGCTCGGTGCGCTGTTGACCGAGTGGAACCTGTTCGGTCTGGAATGGCGGCCGATCTTCCTCATCAACCTGCCGGTCGGTGTCGCGGGACTGATCCTCGGCAGCCGCTTCATCACGGAGTCCAAGGCACCGAAGGCGCTGAAGCTGGACCTCGTCGGCGTCGTCCTGGTCACCCTCGGCCTGCTCATGTTGCTCTACCCGCTCACCCGCGGCCGCGAGTTGGACTGGCCGGTGTGGGGGTACGTGTCGATGGCCGGCTCGATCGGCGTGTTCGGGGCGCTGGTCGCGTACGAGCGGCGCAAGGGCGCGCGGGACGGCTCGCCGCTCATCGAGCTCTCCCTCTTCCGGGTGCGCAGCTTCGCGGCAGGCGTCGCCGTGCAGACCGTCTTCGGTATCGGTCTCGGCGTGTTCTTCCTGGTCTGGACGCTGTACATGCAGACCGGCCTGGGCTGGAGCCCGCTGCGGGCGGGCCTGACCGGTGTCCCGTTCTCGATCGCCGTGTCGACGGCCGCCGGACTGTCCGTGCAGAAGCTGGTCCCGCGCTTCGGCCGCAAGGTGCTCCAGACGGGCGCGCTGACCATGGCCCTCGGCGTCCTGCTCTACATCTGGGAGTCCGAGCGGTACGGCCTCGGCATCGCCCCGTGGCAGATGGCGCTTCCGCTCGTCGTGATGGGCGTCGGCATGGGGCTGATCGTCGCCCCGCTGACGGACGCCGTGCTCTCGGACGTGCCACGCGAGCACGCCGGTTCGGCGTCCGGGCTGATCAACACCGTGCAGCAGATGGGCAACGCCCTCGGGCTCGGTCTGGTCGCGGTCGTCTTCTTCGGCCGGATCGGCGACCGGCTGACCCCGGCCGACGTGGGTCCCGCCTTCGTCGACGCCTTCGAGCACGCCCTGGGCTGGGTGGCCCTGGTGATGTTCGCGATCTTCCTGCTGATGTTCGCCCTGCCGAAGCGGCCGGCCCAGCACCTGGAGGGCGGCGGCGCCGAGGACGCCCCGGAGGCGGCCCCCTCCGGGGACCGGGAGCGCGAGCTCGTCGTCTGAGCGCCGACGCTCCCGCGCGCGGGGCCCGTCACCCGAGGGGTGACGGGCCCCACCGCGTGCCCGCGCAGGAGGGCCGGGGGGCCCGCGCAGGAGGGCCGGGGGGGCTGGGGGCGGGGGCCGGGGGTGGGGAGGCCGTGGACTGCGATCGGGCGGAAGTCCGTTCATGCCCGGATCACGTCCGAACCTGTTTACTTTCCGGAAATCCGGGCGTAGCCTCCGAGGCGAAACCACAGGTTCGGGCATAAAATCGGTAACGGTCGGAGGAGAACGGACATGTACGCACCGGAGCGGCAGCAGGAGATCCTGCGGCTCGCCCGTGACGGCGGCCGGGTGGACGTCCTGTCGCTGGCCGAGGAGTTCCAGGTCACGGCGGAGACGATCCGCCGCGATCTCAAGGCCCTCGACCGAGCCGGCCTGGTGCGCCGCGTGCACGGCGGTGCCATACCGGCCGGGCGCCTCGACTTCGAACCGGACCTCGCCGAACGTGAGGGCACCTCCGCCGACGAGAAGGACCGCATCGCCAAGGCGGCCCTCACGGAACTGCCCACCGAAGGAACGGTGATCCTCGACGCCGGCACCACGGTCGCCCGGCTGGCCGCCGCCCTCCCGCTGGAGGCCTCGCTCACCGTCGTCACCCACAGCCTGCCCATCGCCGCCCGCCTCGCGGACCACCCGGGCATGCAACTGCACCTCGTCGGAGGGCGCGTGCGCCACCGTACGCGCGCCGCCGTGGACGCCTGGGCGCTGCGCGCGTACGGCGAGATCCGCGCCGACGTCCTGTTCGTCGCCGCCAACGGGTTCTCCGCCGAGCACGGTCTGACCACCCCCGACCTCGCCGAGGCCGCGGTGAAGCGGGCGGCCGTCGCCGCCGCACGCCGCGTGGTGCTCCTCGCGGACTCCGCCAAGCACGGCCAGGAGCACTTCGCCCGCTTCGGCGACCTGAGCGACGTGGACCTGCTGATCACCGACAGCGGACTGAGCCCCGACGACGCGGCCGCCATCGAGCGCGGCGGCACGGAAGTAGTACGCGCATGATCCTCACCGTCACCCCCAACCCGTCCCTCGACCGCACCTACGAGGTCCCGTCCCTCGACCGCGGCGAGGTCATCCGCGCCACCGGCGAACGGATGGACCCGGGAGGCAAGGGCGTGAACGTCTCGCGCGCCGTCGCCGCCGCAGGACGGCACACCGTCGCCGTCCTGCCCCTGGGCGGCGCGCCGGGCGCACTGGTCGCCGAGCTGCTCGACGCACAGGGCATCGAGGTCGCGCCCGTCCCGGTCGCCGGGGCCACCCGCTCCAACATCGCCCTCGCGGAGTCCGACGGCGTCCTGACGAAGATCAACGCACCCGGGCCCGAGCTGTCCCCGGAGGAGCAGGAACTGCTCCTGGAGACGGTCCGCGAGCAGTCCCGCGACGCCGACTGGATCGCCTGCTGCGGCAGCCTGCCCCGCGGACTCGCCCCCTCCTGGTACGCCGAGGTCGTCGCGCGGGCGCACGCCGGAGGCGCCCGCATCGCGCTGGACACCTCCGGGCGGCCGCTCCTGGAAGCGCTGCGGGAACGGCCCGACGTCGTGAAGCCGAACGCCGAGGAACTCGCCGAGGCCGTCGGCCGCCCCCTGGCGACCGTCGGCGACGCGGTGAAGGCCGCCGAGGAACTGCGCGACATGGGCGCCCGTGCCGTCCTCGCCAGCCTGGGCGCCGACGGACAGCTGCTCGTGGAGGACACGGGTACCTGGTTCGCGAGCGCCCGCGTCGACGTCGTACGCAGCAACGTGGGCGCCGGCGACTCCTCCCTCGCCGGCTTCCTCGTCGCCGGCGGCAGCGGCCCCGCGGCACTCGCCTCCGCCGTCGCGCACGGAGCGGCGGCCGTCCAGCTCCCCGGCAGCGTGATGCCTACCCCGGACGACCTGGACCCGGCAGCCGTGACGGTCACGGCCCAGGTACCGGTGGACCGCGAACTGAAGGAGCCGGTGTCATGACACCGACCCCCACGGTGGCCCCGACGACGAGGGCGACCACGCAGTCCAGGCGCACGGCGGCGACCACGCAGGCCACGTCGACCACGCGGACGACGCTTTCTGCGCCGCCCGCGAATACGGCCGCGGCGTCCTCCCTGAGGACGACCCGTGCGCTGTCTGCGACGACGGCCGCGGCCTCCTCCCTGAGGACGACTCCCGCGCCGTCTGAGGCGACGGCCGCGGTGTCCTTCCTGAGGACGACTCCCGCGCCGTCTGTCCTGACGGCGGCCGCGTCGGGTCATGTGCCGGGCGGCGCACCGGTCGTCGAGCGGGGTGTTCCCTCGTCACTTCCCGCCCGGCTCGCCGCCCGGCTCGCCGGTCGACTCTCCGTTCAGCTCTCCGCTCGACATGGTCGGCAGGGCCGCCTCAGGCGCATGAGGCGCATGAGGCGCATGAGGCACTTCGCCGATCAGGGGAGGCATGGTCCGAACCCGCCTGCCACCCCGCGGAGGCGGGGTTTCCCCGGCCCCGTCTCCGCCTCGCTCACCTCCCCCCACTGCACGGCCGCAGCAACCCCCGTCCCCGTCCCCACCCTCGCCCACCACCCCACGCCCCGGGCGATACGCGTGCGAAGGAGCCCGCGATGAGCGACATGATCACCGCGGACCTGGTCGATCTCGACCTGTCCGTCGAAACAAAGGAAGCGGCGGCGCGATCCCTCGCCGAGCGCATGGTGGCCCAGGGCCGGGTGACCGATCTGGAGGGCTTCCTCGCCGACGTGGCCGCCCGTGAGGCCCAGATGCCCACCGGCCTCGACGGCGGCATCGGCATCCCGCATTGCCGCAGCGCCCACGTCACCGAGCCGACGCTCGCCTTCGGACGCAGCGCCACCGGCATCGACTTCGGCGCCGCCGACGGCCCCGCCGACCTGATCTTCCTGATCGCCGCCCCCGCCGGCGCGGACGACGCCCATCTGATGATCCTTTCGTCCCTCGCCCGTCAGCTGATGAACGCCGAGTTCACCGACGCACTGCGCTCGGCAGGCGACGCGGCGACCGCGGCCGCGCTGATCCGCGGCGACGCAGCCCCGGGCGACGCCGCCCCGGCCGCCGAGGTCTCAGCGGCCGACACACCGGCCGGCGCAGCCGAGGGCAGCACCGCAGACTCCGTGTCGGCGTCGGCGGCGGCCTCCGCCGACGCCGACACGGCCACCGGCGAGGACACGGACACCGAGGCCGCGCGGCCCTTCCGGATCGTCGCCGTCACCTCCTGCCCGACCGGCATCGCCCACACCTACATGGCGGCCGAGTCCCTGGAGAACGCGGGCCGCGAGGCGGGCGTCGAACTCGTCGTCGAGACGCAGGGCTCGGCCGGCTTCACCCGGCTCGACCCGGCCGTCATCGCCGCGGCGGACGGCGTGATCTTCGCCCACGACGTCCCCGTACGCGACAAGGACCGCTTCGCCGGCAAGCCCACCGTGGACGTCGGGGTGAAGGCGGGCATCAACCGGCCAGCCGCACTCATCACCGAGGTGCGCGGGAAGGCGGCGCGCGGCGAGGTGAGCGCCTCGGCGGCCGGCGGCGGGACACCGGTCGAGCGGACCGGCGAGTCCGGTGACAGCTACGGCACCAAGCTGCGCAAGTGGCTGATGACGGGCGTCAGCTACATGGTCCCGTTCGTCGCCGCGGGAGGTCTGCTGATCGCCCTCGGGTTCGCGATAGGCGGCTGGGAGATCAACAAGGCGCCGTCGGTCATGGAGCACTTCTCCTGGACCCAGGTCGACAGCTGGGGCGCCCTGCTGTTCCAGATCGGCGGGGTCGCCTTCGGCTTCCTCATCCCGGTCCTGGCCGGATACATCGCCTACGGCATGGCGGACCGGCCCGGTCTCGTGCCGGGCTTCGTCGGCGGCATGATCGCCTCCAACATCGCCGCGGGCTTCCTCGGCGGCCTGGTCGCCGGTCTCCTGGCGGGCGGCATCGTCCTCGCGATCCAGCGGATCAAGATCCCGCCGGTGCTGCGCGGCATCATGCCGGTGGTGGTGATCCCGCTGATCTCCTCGCTGATCGTCGGCTTCCTGATGTTCGTCGTCATCGGCAAGCCCATCGCCGAGGCCCAGAAGGGCATGACGGACTGGCTGGCCGGCCTCTCCGGCACCAACGCCGTCCTGCTGGGCGTGCTCCTCGGCCTGATGATGTGCTTCGACCTCGGCGGCCCCGTCAACAAGGTCGCCTACGCCTTCGCCACGGCCGGCATCGCCGTCCAGGACCCCAGCGACTCCGCGATGAAGGTCATGGCCGCCGTGATGGCCGCCGGCATGGTCCCGCCACTGGGCATGGCGCTCGCGACGACCGTCCGCAAGAAGCTCTTCACCCCCACCGAGCGCGAGAACGGCAAGGCCGCCTGGGTCCTGGGAGCCTCCTTCATCTCCGAGGGCGCGATCCCGTTCGCCGCGGCCGACCCGCTGCGCGTCATCCCGGCCTCGATGGCGGGCGGCGCGGTCACCGGCGCCCTGTCGATGGCCTTCGGCGCCACGCTCAGGGCCCCGCACGGAGGCATCTTCGTGGTCCCGCTGATCGGCAACCCGTTCCTGTACCTGGTCGCCATCGCGGCGGGCGTGTGCGTGACGACGGCCGTGGTCATCGTCCTCAAGGGCCTGCGCAAGCCGGTCCCCGGCATCGTCGAACCCGGGACGACGGAGAAGTCCGCGGCAGCGACCGCGGCAGAGGCGAAGCAGCCGGTGGCCGCGTAACCCCGGTCGTCAGCCGCAGTATGCGGTTACTGCTGACCACTTGCGGTGATTCATCGATCTCCGCACGGAACAGGGCTATCGCGCGATCTGAGCGGTCTGCGTGATGTGGGCGATCTGCGAGATACATCACGGTCCGGGACACAGGTCCCGGACCGTGGTGTCTACTGGGCTCTATGCCCGTGCATCTCACGTTCCCTCAGCTGGCGGCCCTGACGGTCCTCGCCGTGGCGTCCATCGCCTGGCTGATCTTCGTGACCCGCATCATGCGGCGCAACCGCTCGGGCGCCGAGGCCCGCACCGTGCTCCCGGTCCCGCCCGCCCCGCCGGTGCTGCCGGCCCTCCCGCGCCAACGACAGTCCGGTCCCGGCCGGGAAGCCGTGGAACTCACTCCCGCGGAGAAGGACGCCTTCGCCGGCCTCGTACGACAGCTCGGCGGCGGTCGCTGACCCGACCTCTCGGCCGGGACCGCTGACCGGACCTCTCGGCCCGGACCGCTCGGCCGGGACCGCTGAACGGCTCAGGAGACCTGTGCCGCCCGGCGCTCCATCGCGTCCCGGGCCGCCGCCTCGGACACGTACACCTCGCACATGTGCCGCCCGTCCGGCGTCGCCGTGTGCTCGACCTCCCACAGGGAGATCTCCCGGCCGTCCCGCAGCAGGAACGCGTGCTCGTAGAGCGAGTAACCCAGCCCGATCCGGCCCGCCCGGCAGGGGCGCCCGAAAGCCTGCGTGATCTGGTGCGCGAACGCCGACTTCAGCAGCGCGTCCGTGTCCGCGTCCGGCCGGTCGGGGTTCTCCGCGCGGCGCAGCAGTCTGCGCGCGTGATCCGCCGAGTCGTCCGGCACGTACACGTGCCGGGGCCCGGGGACCGGCGACAGTTGCACCAGCACCGGCAGTTCGAAGTCCGGGGTGTCCGACGGCAGGGGCAGCCGGGCCGTGGCGGCCCGCAGCTCCTCCTCGTCGACGTACACCTCGTGCTGCGGCTCGCTGCCCGGCGCGGGGTTGTGCACGAGCTCCCACAGCGTGAGCGCGCAGCCGTCGGCCAGCAACCAGGTGTGCCGGTACGTCTCCCGGTGCAGGCCCGCGCTGTGGTGCGCGGAGTGCAGGGAGCTGTCGTGCGCGAGTGCGCAGTCGAGCCGCCGCAGGGCTTCGTCTGGCAGCTCGAACGAGTTCAGGGCGCGACCGAGCAGTCGCGCGAGGTGCTCCTCCGGAGACTCGGGCGACTCGGCTGGTTCGTACGCTGTCGTCTCGTACGGAACGCTCAAGGTTTCTCCCGGCGTTGCTGCATGTCACCTTGTGGGTGCATACCGTAGCCCCTCGGTCGGACATCATGTCCGGGAACCGAGAAAACGTACGCCGTGAAAACGTCGAGGCCGCGCGAAAAATTCCCGCGCGGCCCGACGGCCCATCAGAAATCGCCGGTCAGAGGGCGTCTACGGCGATCAGCCGGCGCTCCCCGCGGTCCACTCGGCCCAGGACATGTTCCACCCGTTGAGCCCGTTGTCGGGAGACACCGTCTTGTCGGGGGAGTTCTTGACGATCACCACGTCGCCGATCAGCGAGTTGTCGTAGAACCACTTGGCGGGCGTGTCACCCTGCGCGCCCTGGGCGTCCGCGAGCCCCACGCAGCCGTGGCTGGTGCCCGTGTTGCCGAAGGGCGGATTGCCCCTGTTGTACCAGTAGTTGCCGTGGATGAAGGTGCCGGACTGCGTCAGGCGCATCGCGTGCGGCACGTCCGGGATGTCGTACTCGCCGCCCAGACCGACCGTCCGGCTGTTCATGCGGGTCTGCGTGAACTTCTCGGAGATCACCATCTGCCCGTTGTAGGTGGTGTGATCCGGGCTGCCCGAGGAGATCGGAACCGACTTCAGCGTCTGTCCGTCCCGCACCACCGTCATGGTCTGCGTGTCGACGTCGACCGTCGACACCTGCGACCGCCCGATGGTGAAGGTGACCGTTTTCTTCTGCACCCCGAACACGCCGTTGGCGCCCTCGACCCCGTCCAGGTCGATCTTCATCGTCACCTTGGAGCCGGCCTTCCAGTACTCCTCGGGACGGAAGTCGAGCCGCTGCGCGCCGAACCAGTGGCCGACGACCTGCTGGCCGCTGCTGGAGGTGACCGTGATGTGCGACTGCACGGCCTTCGTGTCGCTGATGGCCTTGTCGAAGGTGAACGACACCGGCATCCCGACACCGACCGTCGTGCCGTTGTCCGGCGTGTAGGTCCCTACGAAGCTGTTCGCCGAAGAGACGGTGGTGAAGATGGAGTTGGCGGCGGCGGTCTTGCCGTTCGCATCCTTCGCGGTCGCCGATATCTGATACTTCGTCCCGCGCTCCAGCTGCTCCTTCGGCTTCCAGGTGCTGCCGTCGGCCGACAGCGATCCCTCGACGGGCTGCCCCGAACCGGCCACGGTCATCTTCACCTCGGTGAGCCGGCCGTCGCTCACCTTCACGCCGGTCGCGTTGATCGACGCGCTCGTCGAACCGTCCTTCGCCGAGATGACGATCTTCGCCGTGGACGTCTTGACGCCGCTCTTGCCGCCCTTGGCGTCCCCGTCCTTGTCCTTGGCAGTGGCGCTGCCCCCGCAGGCGGTCAGGGTCAGGGCACCGACCACCAGGACGGCACAGGCTCCGACCGCGCGCCGCACTGCTATGTCCGCCGTTGTCACGGGCTGCTCCAGCTTCGTGTGATGTGAGTGATCCGCTCCGGTACGTGGAGAAGGAGGGATCCGGCGGCCGGTGGGGTTCCCTCCGGTCGCCGTTGGCACCATCACGTGACGGAACCGGGACAATCGCCTTCCCGGCCCCCGGGGTCACCGACCGCCGTACAACTCCTCGTACGACGGCCACGTCCCGCCCGCCCCGGTCACCGGCTCGGCGGCCCGCACGGCCCGCACGATCGCACGCGTCACCACATCCGCGCCCGCCGCGAGGACCTCGTTCAGGGCCAGCGGACGGCCGGGGTCGAGCGGGCGCGTGCCAGTCGCCAGCGTGAACACGGTGTCCCCGTCGTTGAGCAGATGCACCGGACGCACGGCCCGCGCGATCCCGTCGTGTGCCGTGCCCGCAAGCTTCTGCGCCTGCGCCTTCGTCAGGTCGGCGTCGGTGGCGACCACCGCGAGTGTGGTGTTGAGCAGGGGCGGGGCGTTCTTCTCCGTGGTGTCGGCGAGACGCCGCCGCGCGGCCTCGTGCACGCGAGCCTCCGGATACTCCACCCGCCCCTGGAACAACTCCCCGTACAGCACGCCGGTCTCCGGATCCGTCACCGAGCCCGCCGCGTTGACCACCACCAGCGCGGCCACCGTGATTCCCGAGTCCAGAAGCACGCTCGCGCTGCCGACACCGCCCTTCAGCGGTCCGGCAACGGCGCCCGTCCCCGCCCCCACGCAGCCCTCCGGCACCCGGTCACCCGGAGCGCTCGCCGCGGCCGCCTCCACGGCGGCCCGGCCGACGGCGGCGTCCGGGCGGGCCCGGAAGTCGCCGCCCCGCGCCAGGTCGAAGACGCACGCTGCGGGCACCACCGGCACGACGTGTGTCGGGTCCGCGCCGACGAGCACCCCGCGCCCCTGTTCCTCCAGCCAGGCCATCACCCCGGACGCCGCGTCGAGCCCGTAGGCGCTGCCGCCGGTCAGCACGATCGCCTCGACCCGCTGCACCACATTGCGCGGATCGAGCGCGTCGGTCTCCTTCGTTCCGGGGCCACCCCCGCGCACGTCCACGGCGGCCACGGCGCCGCCCTCCGGCGCGAGGACGACCGTGGTGCCGGTGAGCCAACCGCCGCCGGTCCGCGTGGCGTGTCCCACGCGGACGCCGGCGACGTCCGTCAGAGCGTCAACTGTCATGGGGACCAGTCTCGTCCGGATCGCGTCGGATGCCGCGGTGTCCCGCCCCGTCACGTCACGGCGCTCGAAGCCCGCTCGGGGCTCTCCCGGGACTCCCGTGCGACCTGGCGCGCCGTCAGGGTCGTCCCGGTCGCCACCGTCAGCGCCGACACCAGACCGGTCGCGAGGACCGCCCACTCGCCGAGGAAGGTGGTGCAGATCACCAGCAGCGCGGCGACGGGCAGCACCAGTTGCTGCGCCAGGCCCACCTTGAAGTGGCGTGCGTGCAGCACCCAGACCGCCATCAGGTACAGCGCCGTCGGCAGGGTGACCGCGGCCGACGCGGCGAGCGTCGAGATATGGGCCTCTCCGACCGCCTGTTCCACCGCCACCTCCAGACCCGCGCCGATCGCAGCGGCCGAGGCGAAGACGACGTAATGCCCGTAGCCCCACAGAAAAGCCTGCTTGCTGGAGCGCAGATGCCCATGGATGGGCACCACGAAGTAGATCCACCAGGCGGCGAAGACGATCAGCAGCCCACCCGCCGCCATCGGCAGCAGCTCGCCCAGCGCGTCGTTCTCCTCGATGCCCGACTTCACGGCGACCGTCGCCGCGGCGATCGTCTCGCCCAGCACGATGATCGTGAACAGCCCGAAGCGTTCGGCGACGTGATGCGGATGCCAGGACGTCGGGTGGTCCTTCTCCGCGTAGAGCGGCACACACATCTCCAGCGGCGCCATCACCAGGAACAGCCACACTCTGCCGCCCTCGGGCAGGATCAGCAGCCCCAGCCAGCCGACCTGGCAGATCAGCACGCCCGCCGCGTACCGAAGCGCCATCGTCCGCTCCGCGCCCTGGGCGGACCACGCGACGCGCAGCCATTGCGAGCTCAGCGCGAACCTCATGATCGCGTAGCCCAGCCAGACGGCCACGAACTCGTGGTCCTCGAACGCCTGCGAGATGCCCGCCGCCAGCACCAGGACCCCGGCGATCTGCACCAGCGTGACGATCCGGTACAGGACGTCGTCGTTGTCGTACGCCGACGCGAACCACGTGAAGTTCATCCACGCCCACCAGATGGCGAAGAAGACCATCGCGTAGTTGAGGATTCCCTCGCCCGCGTGGGACTCGGCCACGGCGTGCACCAGTTGCATGCCCGCCTGGGCGATGGCCACGACGAAGCACAGGTCGAAGAACAACTCGAGGGGCGACGCGACCCGGTGTGTCTCGTCCCGCCCGCGCGCGGTCAGGCTCCGCAACGGCTTCAAGCGGGTGGGAGCCGGGGAGACGGGAATCCCGGGGGGAGGGGGAGAGGCCGACGGAGGCGTACTGGACATCATGGGTACCAGCACAGCAGACAAGCGGCGGAAAATCTTGTGCGGGATCCGCGGGCTCACAGGACGTGCGGCCGGCTGCCGCACCCTGACCCGCGCGGGTACCGGAGCCGTACTCTGGGGGGATGAGCACCCCCTCCGCCTCCGAGCCGCGCGACCCGAAGGCCGCGCTGATCTTCGACGATCCGCTGGACCGGCAGTCCTCGGACGACACCGACCGCGGTTGGGGCGAGCGTCCGTCCGCCGAGGGCGACAGTGCCGCCGACCTGAAGCGCTTCCTCGACGAGAAGCCGCCCCACCACGTCTGAACCCTGCGGACCGGTCCGGTCCGGCAGACCCGGGAGCCCCGGCGGAGCACCGCCCGCAGGGCTCCGTCGAGGGCCTCTACCGCTCGCCGTGCCCCGAGCCCCGCTGGGCGACCAACAGGTCGCGGATCTCCTTGAGGACCTCCAGCTCGGTCAGCTCGACGATCTCCTGCGTGCCCTCCTTGGCCTTCCTGCGGGCTTCCACCTTCGCCAGGTACTTCGACATGGGCAGGACCATCAGGAAGTACACGACCGCGGCGGTGATCACGAACGTGAGGGTCGCGCCGAGCACGGACCCCCACAGGATCCTGACGCCCGTCGCGCTGTCCCCGGTGCCGGTGCAGGGGCCCTTGAGGCAGGAGCTGTAGCTGTCCAGGTTCTTGGTGCCGACCGCTCCGATGAGCGGGTTGATGATTCCCTTCACCACCGAGTTCACGATGTTCGTGAAGGCCGCGCCGATCACCACCGCGACTGCCAGATCGACGACGTTGCCGCGCATCAGGAAGGCCTTGAAGCCCTGCCAGACGCTTGCCTTCTTCTCGCTCACCTCGGGGACACTCCTCGCATGTACAGGTTGTGGAACAAACGACTCCGCAACCTACGTCAACGCCAGGAGGGCCTGTCCAATTCGGTCCCTCGGACGAGGGACTTGACGTCACCACAGGCTCACCGCCAGCCGGGCCGTCGCACTCGCCCCCGCCAGACGCGCGGCGGTGGACCGGGGCACCGACAGGACGACCAGTGCCCCGCCGTCGGCCGGGCCCACAGCGGTGTCCGGCGGCTTCGGCACCTTCGTCACCAGGGCTCCGCGCGCGACGACGCGGGCGTCGCTGCTCGCGTCGTCCACCCCGCCCGGCGTCGTGGACCCGACGGCGATCACATCGATCCGGTCACCGGGGCGCAGCAGCCGGACCGTGTCCGCGTCGGCGATCCGTACCGGCACCGTCACCTTCACCCCGGCGCGCGGGCCGGGCGTAGGGGCGCGTAGAGGGGCATACGCGCCGGGGCGTGCGTGCCCGCCTGCGTTCGCGCGCGCGGTTCCGCCGGGGTGTCCGCGGGCCGGATCGCCGTCCCGTGGACCGGAGGCCACGAGCGCGGCGGCGGTGATCGCGAGTCCCAGGGCGAGGGCACGCCGCCGGCTCCGGACGAGCCGCCCCAGCAGGTACCGTCCGCCGCGGACCCGGACGGGGTCGAAGGACGGCACCTCGCAGGTGGCAGGGGCGTCCGTGCCGGGTGGGCGCGTCGCGAAGGGGAGAGGGGCCGGGACCGGCGAGGGGATCGGAGGAAGCGAGGAGGGAGGAAGGAACGAGTCGGACACGAGGTCACCACCTGCGAGGGGGAACGGGTTTGCGAAGCCACGATGAGGCTTCGCGCCGCCGCTCGCCGGAGCCTGTGGACCACCGCCGGGTTGTGGACAACTCCCTCACCCGAAGGAGAACTTCCGCGCCCGAGGCCTCTCCTCCGGCTCCTCCTGTCGCGTCTGCGCCTGTCCTCGCTAAGGCAGTTCGAACCCCGGATCCAGCCCGCCCAGCGCGTTCGCGCACGGACAGTCCCGCTCGCCGTCGGAGGGCAGCGCGGCCACCGTGTCGAACAGCACACCCCGCAGCCGGTCCACGTTCGCCGCGAACACCCGCAGCACCTCCTCGTGCGACACGCCCTCGCCGCTCTCGGCACCCGCGTCCAGATCGGTGACCAGGTTCAACGACGTGTAGCAGAGCTCCAGTTCGCGGGCGAGCGCGGCCTCCGGGTGCCCGGTCATGCCCACCACCGACCAGCCCTGCGCCTGGTGCCACAACGATTCGGCACGGGTGGAGAACCGCGGCCCCTCGATCACGACGAGCGTGCCGCCGTCCACCGGCTCCCACTCCCGGCCGCGCGCCGCCTTCAGCGCCGCCGAGCGTCCCACGGAGCAGTAGGGGTCGGCCAGGGACACGTGCACCACGTTGGGCACCTTGCCGTCGGGCAGGGGCAGCCCGTCGAAGTACGTACCGATGCGTGACTTCGTACGGTCGACCAGCTGATCGGGCACGAGCAGCGTGCCGGGCCCGTACTCCGGGCGCAGACCGCCCACCGCACACGGACCGAGGACCTGGCGCGCGCCGACCGAACGCAGCGCCCACAGGTTGGCCCGGTAGTTGATCCGATGGGGCGGCAGATGGTGTCCGCGTCCGTGCCGGGGCAGGAAGGCCACCCGCCGGCCGGCGATATCACCTAGGAAGAGCGAGTCGCTGGGCGGCCCGTACGGGGTGTCGACCTGGAGCTCGGTCACGTGGTCGAGAAACGAATAGAAGCCGGAGCCGCCGATCACACCGATCTCTGCGTTCGCCTTGTTCGCCATGCGTCGCACCCTAACGGCCCCGGGAAACGCCGAAGACCCCGTCGTCGTAGGACGACAGGGTCCGCTGAGCGAGCCTTACGCGGCTGAGCTGCTGCCGGTCGACGTGCCGGTGCTCGACGACTTCGAGTCCGAGGACGAGGACGTCGAGGTCGACGGCTTCGCGTCGGATCCGGACGTCGACGACTTCGAGGACGACGCCGGCGAGCTGCTCGACGAGGAGCCGCGGCTGTCGTTGCGGTAGAAGCCGGAGCCCTTGAAGACGATGCCGACGGCGGAGAACACCTTCTTGAGGCGGCCACCGCAGTTGGGGCACTCGGTCAGGGCATCGTCGGTGAACTTCTGCACCGCCTCGAGGCCCTCGCCGCACTCGGTGCACTGGTACTGGTAGGTCGGCACTGTCTTCCTCCTGGCACTCTCACTCAGTGAGTGCTAACGACGGTCTATCTTGACGTATTCCGGAGGATCAGTCCACTGTCACCGGCACGCGGTGACCGACGCCACGTGCGACGGTACGCGCGCGGGGGCGCGCCGCCAGCCGTGAACGCAGCGCCAGCACGGTCACCAGGGCCAGCACGGTGCCCCCCATGGGGACCAGGAAACCGGCGCCGCCCCAGAAGCGGTCCTCCAGCTGACCGGCGATCGTGACGGCGGCCGCCTGCCCGAGCGCGACCGCGCCCGTCAGCCAGGTGAACGCCTCGGTGCGGGCTCCGGCCGGGACCAGTTCCTCGACCAGCGTGTAGCCGGTGATCAGCGCGGGCGCGATGCACATGCCGACCAGGAGGCCCAGGCCCGCCAGGACGAGCACGGAGTGGGCCGCCCACAGGCCGGAGGCGACGAGCGCCAGCGCGGCGTAGGCGACGACCAGGCGCCGGCGCGGGGCGACCTTCCAGGCGATGGCGCCGCACACCAGGCCGGAGAGCATGTTGCCCGCGGCGAAGGTGCCGTACAGGACGCCGTTCAGACCGGGCTCGCCGATGGACTCGGTGAACGCGGCCAGCGAGACCTGCATGCCACCGAAGACGGTGCCGATGCCCAGGAAGGCCACGATCAGCACGCGCACACCGGGGATGCGCAGAGCCGAGGCGTGCTCCACGCGTGCGTGCCCGGCGACGGTGACGGCGACCTCGGGCTGCGTGCTCTTGCGCGCGGCGAACAGCAGGCCGCCGAGCAGGGTCAGCGCGGCCTCGGTGACCAGGCCCGCGGCCGGGTTCACGGCGGTGCACAGGGCGGTCGCCAGCAGCGGGCCGAAGACGAAGGTGAGCTCGTCGGTGACGGACTCGAAGGCCGCCGCGGTGGTCATCAGCGGCGAGCCCTTGAGCCGCGCACCCCAGCGGGCGCGCACCATGGGCCCGATCTGCGGGACCGAGGCGCCCGTGGGCACGGCCGCCGCGAACACCGTCCACAGGGGTGCGTGGGTCAGGGCGAGGACGGTGAGGGTGAGGCCCGACAGCGTGTGCAGGAGCACGCCGGGGATCAGTACCGCGCGCTGCCCGTAGCGGTCGGCGAGCCGTCCGCTGTAGGGCGCGCACAGGGCCATGGAGACACCGGTGACGGCCGCGGCGGCACCGGCCGCGCCGTACGAGCCGGTGGTGTGCTGCACGAGCAGCACGATGGAGATGGTGAGCATCGCGAAGGGCTGACGGGCGGCGAAGCCGGGCAGCAGGAACGTCCAGGCGCCGCGGGTACGCAGCAGCTGTCCGTATCCCGGGCGGGAGGGAGCCGACGAGTCCTTCGACGGCTCGGTGGTGACCGTGGATGCCACGGCCCGTGCCTTTCTGCCGCCTGGTAGCGCGACCCCGTCCGGTGGGCGGGGGCGCCGAGAGCTGTCCTCTTGCGCGTGCTGCGGTAGATGCCGGTGCTCGCCGCACGAGGTGTCCCGGCCGCCATACGGTCGCGCCAGCTCTGCGTCAGGCAGAGTTGGTTCGATCAAGGTGTGCCTTCATCCTACAGGGATCAAGGGACGTCATCCCTGTGAAAATGAGCACCGTAAGGCCGCCCGCCTCGGAATAGCGGGCGTGTGAACAGGTCGAAACACGTACTTAACGCGCGCTGCCGCCGGTGCCCAGCCATCCGGCGAGCTTTCCGCCGTGCCCGACGGCGCGCAGTCGCCGTTCGGCCGCGTCGCGGACCGGGTCGGTGGCGACGACGAGGAGTTCGTCGCCGCGCCGCAGCACGGTGGTCGGCAGCGGCACGAAGGACGTCCCCTCGCGCACGACGAGGGTGACGGCGGCCCCGGCCGGCAGTCGCAGCTCGTTGACCTCGACGCCGTGCATCTTCGACCCTTCGGGGATCGCCACGGACAGCAGGTGCCCGCGCAGCCGCTCCAGGGGCGCTGACTCGACGCCGAGGTCGGCTGCCTCGGGATCGCCGCCCAGCCGCAGTTTGCGCGCCAGCCAGGGCAGCGTGGGCCCCTGGATCAGGGTGTAGACGACGACCAGGACGAAGACGATGTTGAAGATGCGGCGGCTGCCGTCGACGCCGTTCACCATGGGGATCGTCGCCAGGATGATGGGGACGGCGCCGCGCAGCCCGGCCCAGGACATCAGCGTCTGCTCCTGCCACGGCACCCGGAACGGCGTCAGGCACAGCACGACGCTGAGCGGGCGGGCCACCATGGTCAGCACCAGGCCGATGACGAGCGCCGGCAGCACGTCGTCGCCCAGCTCGTGCGGTGTCACCAGGAGACCGAGCAGCACGAACATGCCGATCTGGGCGATCCAGCCGAGACCGTCGGCGAAGCCGCGGGTGGCGGGCCAGTGCGGCAGCTTCGCGTTGCCCATGACCATCGAGGCGAGGTACACGCCCAGGAAGCCGCTGCCGTGCGCTAGGGAGCCCGCCGCGTACGCGGTGACCGCGATCGCCATGACCGCGATCGGGTAGAGGCCGGAGGCGGGCAGCGCGACGTGCCGGAGGCCCCAGGAGCCCAGCCAGCCGACCGCCAGGCCGATGGCGGCGCCGATGGCCAGCTCCAGCGCTATCTCGCCCACCAGCACGTACCAGTGCTCGACGGGGCCGGCCGTGGAGAAGGCGACCACCAGGATGACCACCGGGGCGTCGTTGAAGCCGGACTCGGCCTCCAGGGTGCCCGTCACGCGCGAGGGGAGGGGGATCTTGCGCAGGACGGAGAAGACCGCCGCCGCGTCGGTCGAGGACACCACCGCGCCGATGATCAGCGCCTGTCTCCACTCCAGCCCGGTCAGGAAGTGCGCGGCGGTGGCGGTGACGCCGACGCTGACCGCGACGCCGGCCAGTGCCAGCGCCGTGGCGGACGGCAGGGCCGGTTCGATCTCCTTCCACTTCGTGCCGAGGCCGCCCTCGGCGAGGATCACGACCAGGGCGGCGTAGCCGATGACCTGCGTCATCTCGGCGTTGTCGAAGTGGATGTTGCCGATGCCGTCCTGGCCCATGAGGACGCCGATGCCCACGTAGACGAGCAGGCTGGGGAGCCCGCTGCGCGAGGAGATCCGGACCGCTGCGACGGCGACGAGCAGGACGAGCGAGCAGACGAGCAGGAGCTGGTTGAGGTGGTGGACAGTCAGCGGCGGTCCCTTCACCGGCGCGCGCGGCTTGCGCGCGGGCGCACATGTGCTTCGGATACATCGGACACGAAGCCGTCAGCTTCGGACCCAACTACTTCGTTACCTTACCTAACTCTTGACGATTTCTTGACGCTCGGCGAGGGAAGATCGAACATCCCTCCGTACCGGTACCCGACTCCGGGTCAAGTGGCGCAAGGCCCTGCGCCTATGGTTGCTCCAGCACTCCAGGACCGCCTGCCGCTCGCGTTAGGACAGCAAGGACAGCGATGCCCCCCAACACCACCGCCACATCGGGTGACAAGCCCGGCAAGTCCGGCAGGAAGAAGGGGCGCAAAGCCCGTTTGATCGTGCTTGTGCTGGTGCTGGCCATCATCGGAGGCATCGCCTACGGCGCCTACTGGTCCATCAGCACCGTCCGCGCGTCCTTCCCGCAGACCAAGGGTTCGATCACACTCGAGGGCCTGACCGGCCCCGTGGACGTGAAGCGGGACGGCTACGGCATCCCGCAGATCTACGCGGACTCCGACGAGGACCTGTTCATGGCCCAGGGCTATGTCCAGGCCCAGGACCGGTTCTACGAGATGGACGTCCGCCGGCACATGACCTCCGGGCGGCTCTCTGAGATGTTCGGCAAGAGCCAGGTCGACAACGACGAATTCCTGCGCACCCTGGGCTGGGACCGCGTCGCCGAGAAGGAGTACGACTCCGAGCTGTCGGCCGACACCAAGAAGTACCTCCAGGCCTACGCCAAGGGGGTCAATGCCTACCTCAAGGGCAAGGACGGCGCCGACATCTCCCTGGAGTACGCGGCCCTGGGCTTCACCAACGACTACAAGCCCACCGAGTGGACCCCGGTCGACTCGATCTCCTGGCTGAAGGCGATGGCCTGGGACCTGCGCGGCAACATGCAGGACGAGATCGACCGCGCCCTGATGACCAGCCGTCTGGGCCCGGCCCAGATCGCCGAGCTGTACCCGCAGTACCCGTACGACCGTAACCAGGCGATCGTCCAGGAGGGGCAGTACGACGAGCTGACCCGGACGTTCGAGCAGGGTGACGGCCAGGGCGACTCCGACGACAGCTCCACGGGCGACGGCACGGGCTCCTCCTCGGACTCCTCCTCGACGGACGGTTCGGCCCTCCAGAGCCAGCTCTCGGGCCTCTACGACGTCCTGGACGACCTCCCCACGGCCGTCGGTGTGAACGGCAACGGCATCGGCTCGAACTCCTGGGTCGTCGCCGGCAAGAACACGATCACCAACAAGCCGCTGCTGGCCAACGACCCGCACCTGTCGGCCTCGCTGCCGTCCGTCTGGTACCAGATGGGCCTGCACTGCCGCGCGGTCTCCAGCAAGTGCCAGTACGACGTGTCCGGCTACACCTTCGCGGGCATGCCCGGTGTGATCATCGGCCACAACCAGACCATCTCCTGGGGCATGACCAACTCCGGCGTCGACGTCACGGACCTCTACCTGGAGAAGCTCTCCGGGGACGACGGCTATCAGTACGACGGCAAGGTGAAGCCGTTCGTCACGCGCGAGGAGACCATCAAGGTCGCCGGCGGCGAGTCCAAGAAGATCGTCGTCCGGCAGACCCAGGACGGGATGCCCCTGCTGTCCGACCGCGACGACGAGCTCATCGACGTCGGCAAGAAGGCCACCGTCGACAATGTCGACGCCGCGGCGCCCGACCGCGGTGACGGCTACGGCGTCGCCCTGAAGTGGACCGCACTGTCGCCGGGCAACTCCATGGACGCCGTTTTCGCCATAGACAAGGCCACGGACTGGGACAGCTTCCGCAAGGCGGCCGAGAAATTCGACGTCCCTTCCCAGAACCTGATCTACGCCGACACCTCGAACCACATCGGCTACCAGCTGCCCGGAAAGATCCCCACGCGCGCGAAGGGCGTCGACGGCTCGATCCCGGCGCCCGGCTGGGACTCCAAGTACAAGTGGAAGGGCTTCATCGACTTCGATGAGCTGCCCTACGAGTACGACCCGGCCCGCGGCTACATCGTCACGGCCAACCAGGCCGTCGTCGACAAGGACAAGTACCCCTACACGCTCACCACGGACTGGGGATACGGCGCGCGCAGCCAGCGGATCACCGACCTGATCAAGAGCAAGATCAAGGGCGGCGGCAAGATCTCCACCGACGACATGCGGCAGATGCAGCTGGACGACGACAGTGAGATCGCGAAGCTGCTCGTGCCCGTGCTGAAGAAGATCAACCTCGACGACCCGGACGTCCGCGACGCGCAGAAGCTGCTCGAGAACTGGGACTTCACCCAGGACGCCGACTCGGCCGCGGCCGCCTACTTCAACGCGGTCTGGCGCAACATCCTCAAGCTGGCCTTCGGTAACAAGCTGCCCAAGGAGCTGCGCGTCGAGGACCAGTGCCTGTGGGTCGACCCGGTCAACACCACCGGCCCGGTCGACGACACCGAGAAGGTCCGTGAGTGCGGTCAGCGCGATGCCGACCAGGCGCAGCCGGACGGCGGCGACCGCTGGTTCGAGGTCGTGCGCAGCCTCATGACGAAGACGGACAGCGACTGGTGGACGACGCCCGAGTCGGGCACCCGTCCCGGCGCCGAGCACGACCGCGACAAGCTGTTCGCGCGCGCCATGATCGACGCCCGCTGGGAGCTGACCGCCAAGCTCGGCAAGGACATCGACACCTGGAGCTGGGGCCGGCTGCACCGCCTGTTCCTGAAGAACCAGACCCTGGGCACCAGTGGCCCCGGTTTCCTCCAGTACATCCTCAACCGCGGCCCGTGGAAGCTCGGCGGCGGCGAGGCGACGGTCAACGCCACCGGCTGGAACGCGGCCGGCGGCTACGGGGTCGTATGGGTGCCGTCGATGCGGATGGTGGTCAACCTCGACGATCTCGACAAGTCGAAATGGATCAACCTCACCGGAGCCTCGGGGCACGTCTTCAGCGCTCACTACACCGACCAGACGAGCAAGTGGGCCGACGGTGAGCTGCTCGACTGGTCCTTCTCGAAGAAGGCGGTCGACGACAGCACCAGCGACACCCTGGTGCTCAAGCCCTGAGCTGCCGACCGAAACGGAAGGGGCCCTCCACGCGCGCGTGGAGGGCCCCTTCCGTTCATGGGGGCACCGGCCGGTGTCAGGTGAACCGCCGGGTCCCCGACGGGGTCACGACCGCGTGCACCGGCCGGTCGTGCGCCTCCCCGGGGACGTGCTCGACGACCTCGGTGTCGTACAGGAGCACCACCAGTGAGGGACGGGCCCCGGCGTCCGCCAGCCGGGCGAGTACGCGGTCGTACGATCCTCCGCCGCGTCCCAGGCGCATTCCGCGGCCGTCGACCGCCAGGCCCGGCAGCAGCACGACGTCGGCGGCGGTCACGGCGTCCGGGCCGAGGCGCTCGCCGGCCGGTTCCAGGAGGGCCATCTTCCCGCCGTGCAGGACCCGCGCGAGAGAGCCTTCGCCGGTGTAGGCGCCCCAGTCCAGGTCGTTGTCGGGAAGCAGCGCGGGGAGCAGTACGCGTACGCCCCGCGCGCGCAGCGCGTCCAGCAGCGCCGGAGTGCCGGGCTCGGTCCCCACGGAGACGTACGCGGCCACCGTGCGCGCGTGCGCCAACTCGGGCAGCTCCAGGGCCCGCTCGGCCAGGGCGACGGCCCCCGCGCGTACGTCATCGGCCGTCAACCTGCTTCTCACGGCGAGGAACCCTTGCCGCAACGTACGTTTGTCAGACTCTGGTCCGCCTTCGAGGTGGCTCATATGTCGCTCCCGTACTTCACCTGCACCACTCCAATGCGTTCATATGAACATCAATTAACCGGAGCCACAGATCCCTCTCAAAGTCACCGGATAAGGTTGCCGACATGACGCAGTCGCACCCCAGGATCAGCAAGGCTGTCATCCCCGCAGCCGGCCTCGGAACCCGGTTCCTGCCGGCGACCAAGGCCACTCCCAAGGAGATGCTGCCGGTCGTGGACAAGCCGGCTATCCAGTACGTGGTCGAGGAAGCCGTCTCCGCCGGTCTCGACGACGTCCTCATGGTCACAGGCCGCAACAAGCGCCCCCTGGAGGACCACTTCGACCGCAACTACGAACTCGAGTCGGCCCTCCAGAAGAAGGGCGATGCCGCCCGGCTCGCCAAAGTCCAGCAGTCCAGCGACCTCGCGACCATGCACTACGTGCGCCAGGGCGACCCCAAGGGCCTCGGACACGCCGTCCTGTGCGCGGCCCCGCACGTCGGCCAGGAGCCCTTCGCCGTCCTGCTGGGTGACGACCTGATCGACCCCCGCGACCCGCTGCTCCAGCGGATGATCGAGGTGCAGGAGCGGCACGGCGGCAGCGTCGTCGCGCTCATGGAGGTCGCCCCCGAGCAGATCCACCTCTACGGGTGTGCCGCCGTGGAGGCCACCGTGGACAGCGACGTCGTCAAGGTGACCGGCCTCGTCGAGAAGCCGGACCCGGCGGACGCCCCGTCGAACTACGCGATCATCGGGCGTTACGTCCTCGACCCGAGCGTGTTCGGCATACTTCGGCAGACCGAGCCCGGCCGCGGCGGCGAGATCCAGCTGACCGACGCCCTCCAGCAGCTCGCGCAGGACGAGAAGATCGGCGGCCCCGTCCACGGCGTCGTCTTCAAGGGCCGCCGCTATGACACCGGCGACCGCGGCGACTACCTGCGTGCCATTGTCAGACTCGCGTGCGAACGTGAAGATCTGGGTCCGGACTTCCGGTCCTGGCTTCGCAGTTACGTCACCGAGGAGATGTAGCCACTTTGAGCACCGCCGCGCCCCGCCCCACCGGCCAGGACCAGCTCTGGTCGGTGGACGAGCACCTGGAGGACATCCTCGCCACCGTCCGCCCCCTGGAGCCCATCGAGCTCCAGCTGCCCGACGCGCAGGGCTGCGTCCTCGTCGACGACGTCATGGTGCCGGTCTCGCTGCCGCCCTTCGACAACAGCTCGATGGACGGGTACGCGGTGCGGGTCGCGGATGTCGCGGGCGCGGGCGAGGAGTTCCCGGCGGCTCTGGACGTCGTGGGGGACGTCGCGGCGGGACATGCGGCCGACCTGCTGTACGTGGGGCCCGGACAGGCCGCCCGGATCATGACCGGCGCCCCGCTCCCGGCCGGCGCCGAGGCCGTCGTCCCCGTGGAGTGGACCGACGGCGGACTCGGCGAGGGTCCGGTCAGCGGGATGCGTGCCCGCAGTCTCGCCCCCGAGCAGGCCTCGGGGCATGTGCGCGTGTACCGGCCCGCCGAGGCACGCGCGCACGTGCGCGCGAAGGGCAGTGACGTGAAGGCGGGGGACCGCGCCCTCGACGCCGGGACCGTCCTCGGACCGCCCCAGATCGCCCTGCTCGCCGCGATCGGCCGGGGCACCGTACGCGTGCGCCCGCGCCCGCGCGTGGTGGTGATGTCGACGGGCAGCGAACTCGTCCAGCCCGGCGAGGAACTGGGCAGCGGCCAGATCTACGACTCCAACAGCTTCGCCCTCACCGCGGCCGCCCGCGACGCCGGCGCCATCGCCTACCGGGTCGGGGCGGTGGCCGACGACGCCGAGACGCTGCGCTCCACCATCGAGGACCAACTGGTCCGCGCCGACCTCGTCGTCACCACCGGCGGGGTGAGCGTCGGGGCGTACGACGTCGTCAAGGAGGCCCTGGAGCACGTCGGGGACGAGGACGAGGCGGGCAGCGGGGTCGAGTTCCGCAAGCTCGCCATGCAGCCCGGCAAGCCCCAGGGTTTCGGCTCCATCGGCGCCGACCACATCCCCCTGCTGGCCCTGCCGGGCAACCCGGTGTCGTCGTACGTCTCGTTCGAGCTGTTCGTGCGGCCCGCCATCCGCGCCCTCATGGGCCTCGAGGACGTCCACCGGCCCACCACGCGCGCGAAGCTGACCGCCGACAGGGCGCTGACCTCGCCGAAGGGCCGCCGGCAGTTCCTGCGCGCCCGCTACGGCGGCGACGGCACCGTCCGCCCGGTCGGAGGTGCCGGCTCGCACCTCGTCGCGGCCCTCGCGCACGCCGACTCGCTGATCGTCGTCCCCGAGGACGTGGAGTCCGTCGAGCCCGGCGCCGACGTCGAGGTGGTCCTCCTCGGCTGAGTCCTCCTGGTTGGGGGTACCGTGTCGCGCACAACAGGCCCGGACCGGGAGCGCCCACCACCATGAGTACGCAGGACCGACTGACGCACATCGACGACGTGGGCGCCGCCCGTATGGTCGACGTTTCCGGCAAGGACGTCACCGCGCGCACCGCGCGCGCCAGCGGGAGGGTCCTCGTCTCGCCCCGGGTGGTCGAGCTGCTGCGCGGCGAGGGGGTACCCAAGGGGGACGCGCTGGCCACCGCGCGGATCGCGGGCATCATGGGCGCCAAGCGCACCCCCGACCTGATCCCGCTGTGTCACCCTCTGGCCGTCTCCGGTGTGAAACTGGATGTGTCGGTCGCGGACGACGCCGTGGAGATCACCGCCACGGTGAAGACGACGGACCGCACGGGCGTCGAGATGGAGGCGCTCACCGCGGTCTCCGTCGCCGCGCTCACCGTGATCGACATGGTGAAGGCGGTCGACAAGGGAGCGGTCATCACGGACGTGCGCGTGGAGGAGAAGACGGGCGGCAAGTCGGGCGACTGGAGCCGGGCATGACACTCGACGGGTCGGCCGGCGGCGCCCTGTCCGCCGCGTACAGCGCGCTGGTCGTGACCGCGTCCAACCGGGCCGCGGCCGGCGTCTACGAGGACCGTGGCGGCCCGCTGATCGCCGAGGCTCTGCGCGGCTTCGGCTTCGCCGTGGACGGGCCGCAGGTCGTTCCCGACGGGGACCCGGTGGAGGCCGCGCTGCGGGCCGCCGTCGAGGCCGGGTACGACGCCGTCGTCACCACCGGCGGCACCGGGATCTCGCCCACCGACCGCACCCCCGAGGCGACCCGCGCGGTGATCGAGCGCGAGGTGCCGGGCATCGCCGAGGCCGTCCGGGCGTACGGCCGGGAGAAGGTGCCCACCGCGGCGCTCTCCTGCGGCCTGGCCGGGGTGGCGGGCGGCACGCTGATCGTCAACCTGCCGGGTTCCACCGGCGGGGTGAAGGACGGGCTGGCCGTCCTGGAGTCCCTGCTGACGCACGCCGTCGACCAGATCCGTGGCGGCGACCACCCCAGAGCGAGTCACGGGGGTGCGAGCTGAACACCTCGGCCTGGCCCGTCGAACTGGTGGAGGGCGACATCGTCCTGCGGCCCATAAAGCTGCGCGACCAGCGGGCCTGGCGTGAGGTCAACCGGCGGAACCGGGACTGGCTGCGGCCCTGGGAGGCGACGATCCCGCCGCCCGCGCCCAGCGGGCCGATCGCGCACCGGCCGACGTACCGCCAGATGGTCCGGCATCTGCGGTCCGAGGCGAACGCCGGCCGGATGCTGCCGTTCGTGATCGAGTACCAGGGGCGGCTCGTCGGGCAGTTGACGGTCGCGGGGATCACCTGGGGCTCGATGTGTTCGGGGCACGTCGGTTACTGGGTGGACGAGTCGGTGGCGGGCCGCGGTGTGATGCCGACGGCCGTGGCGCTCATCGTGGACCACTGTTTCCGCACCGTCGGACTGCACCGCATCGAAGTCTGCATTCGGCCCGAGAACGGGCCGAGCCGCCGGGTCGTGGAGAAACTCGGATTCCGTGAGGAAGGACTGCGGCCGCGCTATCTCCACATCGACGGCGCCTGGCGTGACCACCTCGTCTTCGCGCTCACGGCGGAGGAGGTCCCGGAGGGCCTGCTCAACCGGTGGCGGCGTACCCGCTCGCAGAAGGCGTCCAATTGAATTGGTCGACCAGCCGAATAAATGTTCGAAAATGATCGGTTGATCGCACCGGTCGCAAAAAAAGTTCGAAATATCAGCCAGATCGTGCGACACACCGGCCCAATTGGCGGATGGCCTCACGTAAACCCCTCTACCGTGTGAGGCGTGAGCAGCAGCGGCCTCATCTACGCAGTCATCGTCGGGGCCTGGGCCGCCTACTTGGTGCCTATGTGGCTCCGTAGGCAGGACGAGCTGAACGAGGCCCGTCCGACGGAACGCTTCAGCACCGCCATCCGGCTGCTGTCCGGACGGGCGGGTATGGAGCGCCGGTACGCCAAGGACCTGCGGGCGCGCTCCACCGAGGAGGGGGAGTCCGACGCCGACGTTCCGGACGCCGTCACCGCATCGGTGGACGTCCGGTCCTTCGCCATGCCTCCGACCCGCCCGCAGGTGAAGGCGCCGGTCCAGGAGCGCGGCCAGGAACGTGAGCGCGCTTCGGAGCGGGCGCAGGACCGGACCCAGGAACGCGGTCACGACCGGGCTCAGGAACGGCCTCAGGAGCGCGGCCAGGAACGAGGGGCCGGGCGCCCGGAGGCGGCGCGTGAACCGGCGCGCGATCCGGCGGCCAAGCCCGCGCACGACCCTCGCGAACAGAGCGCCAAGCCCGCCCGCGAGGGGAGCGCCGCTCCGGCCGCCCGACGGGCGCCCGTCGCCCGGCGGACACCCGCCGAGCAGGCGTCCGCCGCGCGTGCCCAGCGCTCGAAGGCGCTCGCGCGCCGTCGGCGCACCACCGTGATGCTCTTCCTCGCCTTCACCCTCGGCGCGATCGTCGCCGCGGTCGGCGGGCTCGCGTTCCTGTGGGCGCCCGGCGTTCCCGCCGTCCTGCTCAGCGCGTACATCGGCTACCTGCGCTCCCAGGAGCGCCGCCGGTTCGCCTTCCAGATGGACCGCAGGCGCGCCGAGGTCGCCGCACAGCGGCTGCGCGAGCGCCAGCCGCGCCGGCGGGCGCCCGCCCCGGCGAACGCCACGTCCGTCGACGCCGGCCTCGACGCCGGCGCAGAGGAGCCGCACGCGGCCCCCGAGCCGGAGACCGACCCGGGGCTGCTGGCGCTCGCCGCGGACCGCAGGGCACTCGTCGAGCAGACCGACCACGCGGAGTGGGTCGACCAGCAGCGCGAGCGGCAGCGCCGGCCCGGCCACGGCGAGAGCTGGGATCCGGTACCGGTACCGCTGCCGACGTACGTGACCGCGCCGGTCGCGCCCCGGGCGACCTCCGACGTGGACCTCGGCGCGCCGGACTCCTGGAGCTCGGCCCGCTCGAGTTCGGTGGCGCCGGAGCACGACGCGGCGGACGCGGCGGACGCGTCGGCCGGGGACCCCGACGACGCGGACCACGCGGAGGACAGGGGAGCGGACGGCGACGAGCGCAGCGACGCCCGGCGCGCGGCCTCCGCGCGGCGCTCGCGCGAACGCGGCCGCACCCCTTTGTTCGACCAGTACGAGGACGGCGAGCGACCGCTGGCCGCCAACGAATGAGACCCGCGGCATCCCGCCCCCGGCCTCGGGGAACGGATTTCCAAGCAGGCCGACCGGGGTGCTAGAGTTTCACTCGTTGCAAGGGCCTGTGGCGCAGTCTGGTAGCGCACCTCGTTCGCATCGAGGGGGTCTGGGGTTCAAATCCCCACAGGTCCACGCAGCATAGAGCCCCCGCCGGGTGACCGGCGGGGGCTCTATCGTGTTCGGGCTCAGGGTCGGCGCGGGCGCAGTGACGGTGTCGTCGTGGTCAGTGCCGTGGCCGTCGCGAGCAGGGCGCATGCCGCCGTCGTCCAGGCGAGTGCCCGCCAGGGCAGGACGATGGCCGCCGGAGCCGACAGCAGGTGCAGGGCGGCGCTCAGGCCCGCCAGGTCGACGACCGTCACCAGCAGGCCCAGCAGCGCGCCCAGCGCGACGGCCGTCAGCGCCTCCGCGGCGGCCAGTCCCAGCAACTGGCTACCTGTCGCGCCGGCCAGTCGCAGGGCCGTCAGGGCGGGTGCGCGCTCGGCGGCCGCCATGGCCAGGGTGTTGGCCAGCGAGATGCCGGTGTAGACGAGGGCGATGCCCAGGACGAGCAGCATGCCGAGCCGGGTCGTCCGGTTGGTCTGCGGGTGGGCGGCCCGCACCCACTGTGTGTCGTTCATCACCCGTACACCGTCGACGGCCCGCAGTCGTGCCGCGACCGCCGCCGGGTCGGCGCCCGCCCGCACCCGCACGTCGACGCGGTCCACGCCACCGCCACCGGCGTTCGCCGGGGTGACCCAGGCGCCGTTGTCGCCGGTGCCCACGGACAGGACGGCGGCGATCCGGAGGGTCTTCGGCGTGCCGTCGCCTAGCCACACCCGCACCCGTTGTCCCACCCGGTGTCGTGCCCACTCCTCCGTCACGACGATCGACCCGTCGTCGAGGTCGGCGAGCCGCCCGGCGGTCACCGGCAGCCGTACGGTCGCGGCGAGCAGCGCCGGATCGGCCGCCCGTGCCTCGGACTTCACGAGCGCCACGCCGTCCTCCAGCGTGAACACGGCGGTCGCGGAACCGGCCGAGACGAGCGTGCCGGGCACCTGCCGCAGCCGTTCGAGCGTTCCTGGCCGCAGGGTTGTCCCGTCCTGCGGTGTCACCACGAAGTCGGCGGACGTCTGCTGCCGTACCTCCGCCGCCCGCGCCGCGCCGATCGTGGCCGTCGCGCCCGGCAGGGAGCCCGCGAGCGCGACGGTGACCAGGACGGGCGCCGCCACCGCCGCGGTGCGGCGGACCGCGGCGACCGCGCCGGCCCGCGCCAACAGGCCCACCGCGCCCGGCAACCGGGGCATCAGCGGACGGACCGTCAGGGGCGAGAGCAGCGCCACCGCCGTGATGAACAAGAGGGGGCGGCTGATGTACGACTTGCGGTGGAGGAGCTCGCCCGGGTCGGTCGCCAGTGTGTACGCGAGGGTCGCGACCGCCGCGAACAGCAGAGCCGTACCGCACAGGCGCCGTCCGCGGGTCAGCGCGCGTCCGTCCACGAGGGCTTCGCGCAGCGCCTGGGCGGGGGCGGTGCGGCCGGCCCGCCAGGACGCGGCGAGCGCACCGCACAGGGCGACCAGCAGGCCCGTCCAGAAGGCGAGGTGGTACGGCCACACGCCGGCCGAAGGGCCGCCGATCGCGTACCAGTTCGGCGCGAGTCCGCCGTCGACCACGCGCTCGGCCAGGAGCGGCGCGCCGTATGTGCCCAGCACACAGCCGGCCGCCGAGGCGAGTGTGCCGACCAGCAGGGCCTCCGCGAGGACCGTCCGCCGGATCTGGGCCGGTGTGGCCCCGGCGGTGCGCAGCAGGCCGAACTCGCGGCGGCGCCGGTCGACGGCGAAGGCGAAGGTGGAGGCCACGACGAAGACGGACACGAACGCGGTCACGCCGCCCGCGGTGCCGAACAGGGCGTTGAGTGCGGTCAGGGCCTCGGCGTCGCGACCCGGGTCGGCGTCGGCCAGCCGGCGGGCGTCCCCGGTGAGGATCCGCACACCCGCGCCCGCGCCCTCGTCGCTGTGCTCGTTCTTGACCGCCGCCCGTACGGCCGCCGCGTCCGCCTCCACGACCAGTTGGGTCGACTCCGGGGCGAGCCGGGCGGCTTGGGTGTCCGGGTAGAACACGGCGTGCTCGAAGCCGGGTCCGGGTTCGGGGTCGAGTCCGGGTACGGGTTCGGATCCGGGTTCGGGTGGGACTTCGGTCGGCGCCGTCGCGACCGTGCCGACCACGTGCAACGGGCCGTCCGTGGTGCGCAGTCGGGTGCCCACGGTCGCCCAGTCGCCGCTGGTCACCACCTCGCCGGCCGCTGCCGGGGCCCGGCCCGCGGTCAGCCGGTAAGGGGCGAAGCGGGCCGTCGACCAGGGGTGGCCGACCAGGTCGTCCGGTGCGGCGGGGGTGCCGTACGCGCGGACCGGGAAGGAGCGGTCCTCGGTGACCGGGCCGACCGCGCGGAGCGCGGCGACGGTCCCGGCGGGCACCGGGCGCGGCCGCGCCAGCTCCTTCGTCCGCACACCGGTGGGGGTCGTCACCCGCAGGGTGTCCTGGCCCCTGACCACCACCGGCGCCGCCGCGAACCGTTCGGGGGCGCGCGCCGGGGCGTGCAGTGACGCGGCCAGCGCCTGTCCCATCACGGTGAGCAGCGCGACGCCGAGCGCGAGGGCGACGAAGCTGCCGACGAACGCGGCCCATCGGGCGCGCAGGGTGTGCCACGCGACGCTCAGCACGCGGCACCCGCCGGGGCGAGCGCGGCGCGGTCGGCGGCGGTCTCCAGCCCCGCCAGCCGGGCGGCGATCGCCTCCACGGACGCGTCGGCGCCCGTGAGTTCGCCGTGGACGCGGCCGTCCACCAGGAAGACCACCCGGTCCGCCCAGGAGGCGGCGAGCGGGTCGTGGGTGACCATGACGACCGTCCGGCCGTCCCCGTCGACGAGGGAGCGCAGCAGGGTCAGCACCCCGCGGCCGGTACGGGAGTCCAGCGCGCCCGTCGGTTCGTCGCCGAACAGGACCTCGGGGCGGGTGATGACCACGCGGGCCAGGGCGACGCGTTGCTGCTGGCCGCCGGAGAGCCGGTCCGGGCGGTGACCGGCACGGTCGGCGAGTCCGACCTGCCGCAGCGCGTCGCGGACCTGTGCCCTGGACGGGCGGCGGCCGGCGAGCCGCAGCGGGAGGGCGACGTTCTGCTCGGCGGTGAGGGCGGGCAGCAGGTTGAACGACTGGAAGACGAAGCCGATCCGCTCCCGGCGCAGCAGAGTCAGCCGCCGCTCGCTCAGCCCGGTCAGCTCGGTCGCGCCGATCCGCACCGACCCCGAGGTCGGCCGGTCCAGCCCGGCGGCGCACTGGAGCAGCGTCGACTTGCCCGAGCCGGACGGCCCCATGACGGCGGTGAACGAGCCCCGGGGCAGGGCGAGCGTGACGTCGTCGAGCGCGGTCACCCCGGTGCCCGCGGCACCGTATCGCCTGCTCACGGAGGTCAGTTGGACGGCGTGTGTGGTCATGGTCCCACCAAACCGCGCGGGCCCCGGTCCGGTCTCTCGGGCAGGACCGAGACCTGGGGTAGGGCCAGGCATACCCCAGGACCTCCGGTCAGGCCGATGGCCTCCGCGCGAGGGCCCTTCTACGGTGATCCGCATGCAACCCCGAAACGTGTGGCAGGCCTTGCTCCGCCCGGGCTACCTGCTGTCGCCGTGGCCCTGGCGGGCCGTCGCCTATCTGCTGACGGGCGCGGTCACCGGGGCCGCCGTCCTGGTGGGGCTGGTCGCGGTGGTGGCGGTGGGCGGGGTCCTCGCGCTCGTCCTCGTCGGGCTGCCGCTGCTCGCGGCCGTGGCCTTCGCCGGACTGCCCGTGGCGGCTCTGGAGCGGCGCCGGCTGCGGCTGGTCGACGAGGACGACGCGCCCGGCGCGCACAGCGAGCCCGCCGCGCCGGGCCTGCGCGGCTGGCTCACCACCCGGCTGCGGGAGCGTGCCACCTGGCGGGAACTCGGCCACACCCTTCTCGCCGCGTGTCTGCTCTGGCCGGCCGAGGTACTGCTGCTGACGGTCGCCCTGTTCGTCCCTCTCGCGACGGTCGCGGCTCCCTTGTCGCTGGCGACGGTCGGCGGCGGCCGGGAGACGAAGGTGCTCAAGGTGTGGACGGTGACCGGCTGGCCGGCCGCCCTCGGCGCCGCCGCGCTCGGTGTGCTGCTGCTGGCCGCGGGCGGGTACGCCCTGGGGGCGGCGGCGGGTGCCCGGGCCGCGCTGACCCGGCTGCTCGTCGCCCCGCGCGCGGGTGATCCGCGGGCCAGGGTCGTGGAACTCACGCGCTCGCGCGCGCGGTTGGTCGACGCGTTCGAGGGGGAGCGGCGGCGGATCGAACGCGACCTGCACGACGGGGCCCAGCAGCGTCTGGTCGCGCTCACCATGAGCCTCGGCCTGGCGCGGCTCGACGCCCCGCCCGGCGGGGCGCTCGCCGCGCAGCTGGCCCGTGCCCACGAGGAGGCGGGCGCGGCCCTCGCGGAGCTGCGCGAGCTGATCCACGGCATCCACCCCCAGGTGCTCGCCGACTACGGCCTGGAGGCGGCCGTGGCCGACGCCGCCGACCGCTCGCCCGTCCCCGTGGACGTGGAGTTCGCCCGGCCGTCACCGCGGCTCCCGCAGGCCGTGGAGGCCGCCGCCTACTTCGTGGTCCGTGAGGCGCTGGCCAACGTGGCCCGGCACAGCGGGGCCGCACGCGCGCGGGTGCGCGTGGAGCACCGGGGCGGGCGGCTGCTCGTCCTGGAGGTGACCGACGACGGGCGCGGCGGCGCCGACAGCGCCCGCGGCACCGGCCTCACCGGTCTCGCCGACCGGGTGTCGGTGCTCGATGGAAGACTGACGCTGACCAGCCCGCCGGGCGGACCGACCCTGCTGCGTGTGGAGATCCCTTGCGAGTCGAGCGAGTCGAGCGAGTCGAGCGAGCAGAGCCAGCAGAGCCAGTCGAGCCGGCCCGGTCCGCCGAGTCGGCCGAGCGATCCGGGTCCGTCGAGCGGGCCGCGGGGGCCGAGGGGGCCGAGCGGGCGGACGGGGGCGGTCACCGAGGCCTCCGCGTAGTCCTCGCGGAGGACGGCGTCCTGCTGCGCGACGGCCTGACGATGCTGCTGACCCGCTTCGGGCACGAGGTCGTGGCGGCGGTGGGCGACGCGCCGGGACTGCTGGAGGCGGTCGCCGCGCACGGGCCCGACATCGTCGTGACCGACGTCCGTATGCCGCCCGGCTTCCAGGACGAGGGGCTGAGGGCGGCGGTCCGGCTGCGCGCGGAGCGGCCCGGGCTGCCGGTGCTCGTCCTCAGCCAGTACGTGCAGCGCGCGTACGCGGCCGAGCTCCTCGACTCCGGGGACGGCACCGGAGTCGGTTATCTGCTCAAGGACCGGGTCGGCCAGGTGGAGCAGTTCGTGGACGCGCTGCGCGAGGTCGCGGCCGGCGGCACGGTCGTCGACCCGGAGGTCGTGCGGCAGCTGCTGCGCCGGCGCCGCGACCCGCTGGCCCGGCTCACCCCGCGCGAAAGGGAGGTGCTGGCGCTGGTGGCGGAGGGGCGGTCCAACGGCGCGATCGCCCGTCGGCTGGTGGTGTCGGAGGCGGCCGTCGGCAAGCACATCGGCGGCATCCTGACCAAGCTGGACCTGCCCCCGGCGGACGACACCCACCGCCGCGTCCTCGCGGTGCTCGCCTACCTCCGAAGCTGAGGCTCCTCGGTGGCCGGGGCCTCAGGGCCGAACGGCTCAGGTGGCCCGGCGGCTTCGGGGCCCGGCGGCTCCAGGGGCCGAGCGGCTCCAGGGGCCCGGCGGCTCCGGGGACCAGGGCGGCGCTTCAGGAGCCGAGCGGCTTGGCGTAGCAGCGGCTGTCCTCGTACTCGCGGTAGTAGCCGAACTTCGTGCAGGGCGCGTACCCGCTGGAGGTGTACAGCGCGATGGCCTCGGGCTGCTGGGTGCCGGTCTCCAGGACCATCCGGACACGGCCGGCGGCTCGCGCGTCCTCCTCCAGCGCGGTGAGCATCCGCCGGGCGAGTCCTCTGCCCCGCATCTCCCGGATCACGAACATCCGCTTGAGCTCGGCGTCGCCGTCCTCGTGCCCTTCGCCGTCGGCGTCCTGGCTGCGCCAGCCGCCCGTGGCCACCGGCCGGTCCCGCTCGTCGTACGCGATGAGGTAGATCCCGCGCGGCCGCTGGAAGTGCGACGGCTCCAGGACCGTGGCGTCACCGCCGTCGCCGTAGCGCTCGTGGTACTCGGCCTGGACCTCGTCGTTGAGCTTCACGGCGTCGGGGTGGTCGAAGGCGACCGGACGTATATTCATGCTGCCCACAGTAGTTGTATGCACATTCCTGGAAAAGTGGATTCGGACCCGGTCCAGTGTGCCGGTATCCACCCCAGGGAGCAGACCGGAGGACCCCGCGCGGGCGTCCGCGTGTCCGCCGCAGGGAGGAGGCCGGAGGATCCCGCGTGGGCGTCCCTGTATCGTGCCCGGGTGCTGACCGTGACCTCCGTGAACGTTAATGGACTGCGTGCCGCCGCGAAGAAGGGCTTCGTGGAGTGGCTCGCGGACACCTCCGCCGACGTGCTGTGCCTCCAGGAGGTGCGTGCCGAGCCGGGGCAGTTGCCGGAGGCGGTGCGGGCCCCCGAGGGCTGGTTCGTCACCCACGCCCCGGCCGCCGCGAAGGGCCGCGCCGGCGTCTCCCTGTACAGCCGTCGTGAGCCGGACGCCGTCCGGATCGGTTTCGGTTCGTCCGAGTTCGACGGCAGCGGCCGTTACGTCGAGGCCGATCTGCCCGGTGTGACGATCGCCTCCCTCTATCTGCCCTCCGGCGAGGTCGGCACCGACCGCCAGGACGAGAAGGTCCGCTTCATGGGTGAGTTCCTGGCCCACCTCAAGGACCTGCGCGCCCGTGCCGCCGCCGACGGCCGCGAGGTCCTCGTGGTGGGGGACTGGAACATCGCCCACCAGCAGGCCGACCTGAAGAACTGGCGCTCCAACACCAAGAACTCCGGCTTCCTGCCGGAGGAGCGCGACTGGCTGTCCCAGGTGTTCGCCCCGGCCGACGGCGGCTACGTGGACGTCGTGCGGTCGCTGCACCCGGACGTGACGGGGCCGTACACGTGGTGGTCGTACCGGGGCCGGGCGTTCGACAACGACTCGGGGTGGCGCATCGACCTCCACGTCTCGACGCCGACCCTCGCGGACAAGGCCGTCAAGGGGTTCGTGGAGCGGGCTGCCACGCACGGCGAGCGCTGGTCGGACCACGCGCCGGTCACGGTGGTCTACGACCTCTAGCCCCGGGACGCAGCCCCGGGACGCAGCTTGGGGGACGCCGCGCGTACTGCCTGGGGATGAGGCGGGCGCGACCTCTAGGTCGGCCGGTGCAGCCGCCGGTCCAGGGCGAGGGACAGTTCCGCCTCCACCACGCTGCGGGCCAGCGGGCGCAGGCGGGGCAGGTCGTCCTCGGTCGCGTGGCGCAGGATCAGGTCGGTGAACAGGGTGGCGAGGGCGTCGGCGTGTTCGCGGACCCGGACGCCGGCCGCCAGTACCTCGGCGAGCGGGATGCCCTCGCGGACCAGGGCGGAGGAGACGTCCAGCAGCCGGCGGCTGATGTGGACGATCTCGTCCCCGTCGGTGCCCAGGTAGCCGAGGTCCAGGGCCGCGGCGAGGTTCTCGGTGGTGACCTGGCCCTCGAAGCGCGCGGCCAGTTCCTCGGGGGTCAGGCGGACCGGCTCCTCCTCGGTGGGGCCGCCGACGCCGAGGAGGTCGGCCACGCCGCGGCCGTGGTCGAGGGCGTCCGCCAGCTCCGCGATGCCGGTGAGGGTGTGGCCGCGTTCCAGCAGTGCCGCGATCGTGCGCAGACGGGCCAGGTGATGGTCGTCGTACCAGGCGATACGGCCCTCGCGGCGGGGTGGCGCGAGGAGTTTGCGCTCGCGGTAGAAGCGCAGCGTGCGCACCGTGATGCCGGCCTCGGCGGCCAGCTCCTCCGTTCGGTACTCCCGCTTGTCGGTCACGGGCGAAGCCTATGTTGTACCGCCGGTAACTTTCCCTCTCCCGGCCCTACCCATCGGTACGGAGCTGCTCTACGCTCCCATTGCGCCAGTGTTCACTGGCAGAGTCCGTAGAGTCGCACCACGGCTAGGAGGCGTCGGGATGACCGAACACGTACGGGTGGCGGTGATCGGGTCCGGTTTCGGTGGACTGGGGGCCGCCGTACGGCTGCGCCGCGAGGGGATCACCGACTTCGTCGTCCTGGAGCGGGCGGACAGCGTCGGCGGGACCTGGCGGGACAACAGCTACCCCGGGTGCGCCTGTGACGTGCCCTCCCACCTGTACTCCTTCTCCTTCGCGCCCAACCCGGACTGGCCGCGCACCTTCTCCGGGCAGGAGCACATCCGCGCCTACCTGGAGCACGTGGCGGACGTCTTCGGACTGCGCCCCCACCTCCGGTTCGGCTCCGAGGTGCTGCGGATGACGTGGGACGCGCGGGAGCTGCGCTGGGACATCGAGACCGGCGGCGGGCGGTACACCGCCGATGTCGTCGTGTCGGCCACCGGGCCGCTGTCCGACCCGAAGATCCCGGAGATCCCCGGCCTCGACACCTTCCCGGGCAAGGTCTTCCACTCGGCCCGCTGGGACCACGACGCCGACCTCACCGGGCAGCGCGTCGCCATGGTCGGCACCGGCGCCTCCGCCATCCAGATCGTGCCCGCCGTCCAGCCCGACGTCTCGCGGCTGACGCTCTTCCAGCGCACCCCGCCCTGGGTGATGCCCCGCATGGACCGTGCCATCAGCGGCGCGGAGCGCACCCTGCACCGCGCGCTGCCCGTCACCACCCAGCTGCGCCGCGGGCTGCTGTGGGGCATCAGGGAACTCCAGGTCCAGGCGTTCACCAAGCACCCGAACCAGCTCGGACTCGTCGAGCGGCTCGCCCGGCAGAACATGGCCCGCGCCATCAAGGACCCGGCGCTGCGGGCCAGGCTCACCCCGGACTACCGCATCGGCTGCAAGCGGATCCTGCTGTCCAGCACCTACTATCCGGCCCTCGCACAGCCCAACGTGGACGTCGTCGCGAGCGGGCTCAGCGAGATCCGCGGCTCCACGCTGGTCGCCGCCGACGGCAGCGAGGCCGAGGTCGACGCGATCGTCTTCGGTACCGGCTTCCATGTCACCGACATGCCGATCGCCGACCGGGTCGTGGGCGCCGACGGGCGGACGCTCGCGGAGAGCTGGAAGGACGGCATGGAGGCCCTGCGCGGCGCCGCGGCCGCCGGCTTCCCCAACTGGATGACGATCATCGGCCCCAACACCGGCCTCGGGAACTCCTCCATGATCCTGATGATCGAGTCCCAGCTGAACTACATGGCCGACTATCTGCGCCAGCTCGACGTCCTCGGAGGGCGCGCGGCCCTGGACGCGCGGCCGAGCGCCGTGCACGCCTGGAACCGCCGGGTGCAGGACCGGATGAAGCGGACCGTGTGGAACACGGGCGGCTGCACCAGCTGGTACCTGGACGACAGCGGCCGCAACACCACCATCTGGCCGGGCACCACCGCCGAGTTCCGGCGGGCGACCCGTCGCGTGGACCTCGCGGAGTACGAGGTCCTGCGCGCCCCCGCGGTGCCGCCGGCCCGCGCGGAGCACAGCGAGAGCGACGAGGTGACGGCATGACCTCCGTCCGCGAGCTCACCGCCGTCTCCGCCGACGGCACACTCCTGCACGTCGAGGTCCACGGCCCCGAGACCGGGCCCGCCGTCGTCCTCGCGCACGGCTGGACCTGCTCGACCGCGTTCTGGGCGGCCCAGATCCGCGACCTCGCGGCCGATCACCGGGTGATCGCCTACGACCAGCGCGGACACGGGCGCACCCGGCCGAGCCCGGCGTGCAGCACCGACACCCTGGCCGACGACCTGGAAGCGGTCCTCGCCGCGACGCTGGCGCCCGGCGAGAAGGCGGTGATCGCCGGGCACTCCATGGGCGGCATGACGGTGCTGGCGGCGGCCGCCAGGGACGTCTTCCAGGAGCACACGGCGGCCGTCCTGCTGTGCAGCACCGGCGCTTCGGGACTGGTCGCCGAGTCGACCGTCCTGCCCCTGCGCCCCGGTCCGCTGCGGACCTGGCTGACCCGGCACATCCTCGGGTCGAGGGCGCCCCTGGGGCCGGTCACGCCGGTCGCGAAGCGGATCCTCAAGTACGCGACGATGGGGGCCGGTTCCGCCCCGCACATGGTGGACGCGTGCGCCCGTATCGTGCACGCCTGCCCGCGCGCGGTGCGGCACACCTGGTCGCACGTGCTGAACCTGCTCGATCTCGAGCACGGAGTACGGGAGTTGCGGGTGCCCACGGCGGTGATCGTGGGCACCGGCGACCGGCTCACCCCGCCGGTGCACGCCCGCCGGATCGCCGCCGCCCTCCCGCACTGCGTCGGCCTCACCGAACTGCCCGGCCTCGGCCACATGACGCCGGTCGAGGCACCCGACCTGGTCACCGGCCGGATCCGGGAACTCGTCACCACGTACGCACAGTTGAAGGAGGGCGCATGAGCAGGGTCAGTCTCGAAGGACGGGTCGCCGTCGTGACCGGGGCCGCGCGGGGCGTCGGGGAGCTGCTCGCGCGCAAGCTGTCCGCGCGCGGGGTGAAGGTGGCGCTGGTCGGCCTGGAGCCGGACGCGCTCAAGCAGGTCTCCGAGCGACTGCACAGCGACAGCGACCACTGGTACGCCGACGTCACCGACCACGAGGCGATGGCCCGGGTCGCGGCGGAGGTGAAGGAGCGCTTCGGCAAGGTGGACATCGTGGTCGCCAACGCCGGTGTCGCCAACGGCGGTCCGTTCGCCGACTCCGACCCGGAGGCCTGGCGCCGGGTCATCGAGGTCAACCTGATCGGCTCGGCGGTCACGGCCCGCGCCTTCCTGCCGCTGCTGCGGGAGAGCCGCGGCTACCTGCTCCAGATCGCCTCGCTCGCCGCGATCACCCCGGCGCCGATGATGACCGCCTACTGCGCGTCCAAGTCGGGCGTGGAGGCGTACGCGCACAGCCTGCGCGCCGAGGTGGGTCACCAGGGTGTCCGCGTCGGTGTCGGCTACCTGTCGTGGACCGACACGGACATGGTGCGCGGCGCCGATCAGGACGAGGTGATGCGGGAGTTGAGGCAGCGGCTGCCGTGGCCGTCGAACAAGACGTACCCGCTGGGGCCGGCCGTCGACCGGATCGTGGCCGGGATAGAACGGCGCTCGTCGCATGTGTACGGGCAGTGGTGGCTGCGCGGGATGCAGGGGGTGCGCGGCTATCTGCCCGCGCTCATCGGGACGGTGGGCCAGCGCGAGATGAAGCGGTTCGCGCCCCGGCTGCACGGGATGCGGACCGGGCTGGTGGGCGCGGGCGGTTCCGCCGACGAACAGGCGAGGGCTACGCAGCGTAAGTGATCGAGATGCGCGCCGTGATCGCCCGTGTGAATCTGGTCGAGGCCCCACCAAGGGGCCCCAACCCCCCTCATCTCCTACAGGAGTGAACCCACATGGGCATGAAGGACAAGTTCCAGGACCAGTCCGAGCACATCAAGCAGCAGGCCAAGCAGAAGGTCGGGCAGGCCAAGGAGCAGGCGCAGCAGCGCGGCAAGCAGCGTCCGGGCGAGCGTCCCGGTGAGCGTCCGGGCGAGCGGGCCGGTGAGCGTCCCGGCGAGCGGCCCGGGGAGCGTTCCGGCCAGCGTCCCGGCCAGGACACCGAGCGCATGCGGCGCGACGACGACCGTATCGGCCAGGACTTCTAGCCGGACGCGGTCTGCGCGACGACGTGGGGCGCCCTCCCTTCCAGGAGGGCGCCCTGCCCCGTTGGGCCGTGCCTGCCTCTAGAGCCCTTTGCGGGGCGGCAGTCGGGGCCGGGAGCGGTCGGGGACGTCGTCGTAGGTCGGCGGGGTCGCCGGGGGGCGGGTGGCGAGCAGGTCCAGTGCCAGCCGTACGGCGTCGTCGAGTTGGGCGTGGCGGCCCTCGGCCCAGTCGAGCGGGGTGCGCAGCACCTCCAGGTCGGGCGTGACGCCCCTGTTCTCCACGGACCAGCCGTACGCGTCGAACCAGGCGGCGTTCATCGGGACGGTGATCACCGTGCCGTCGCCGAGCTGGTGGCGGCCGGTCATGCCGACCACACCGCCCCAGGTGCGCTGGCCGACCACCGGGCCCAGCTTGAGCAGCTTGAAGGCGGCCGTGATCATGTCGCCGTCCGAGGACGTCGCCTCGTCGGCGAGGGCGACCACCGGGCCCCTCGGCGCGTTCGAGGCGTACGACACCGGCTGGGCGTCGCGGGTGAGGTCCCAGCCCAGGATCGTGCGCGTCAGTTTCTCCACCACCAGCTCGCTGATGTGGCCGCCCGCGTTGCCGCGCACGTCCACGAGCAGCGCCGGCCTGGACACCTCCATGCGCAGGTCGCGGTTGAACTGGGCCCAGCCCGAACCGCCCATGTCGGGGATGTGCAGATAGCCGCACCGGCCACCGCTCAACTCGTGTACCACGGCCCGTCGTTTGGCCACCCAGTCCTGGTAGCGCAGCGGGCGTTCGTCGGTGAGCGGGACCACGGCCACCCGGCGCGGACGGCCCGGTTCGCCCTGGGCCGGGGTGAAGGTGAGTTCGACGGTGGTGCCGCCCGCGCCGGCGAGGAGCGGATACGGGCCGGTCACCGGGTCGACGGGGCGTCCGTCCACGTGCGTGAGGACCGCGCCCTCCCGGATGCCGGTCCCGGCCAGCGGGGAACGCGCCTTGGAGTCGGAGGAGTCGCCGGGCAGGATCCGCCGGACCGTCCAACCGGCCTCCCGGTGGACGAGGTTGGCGCCCAGCAGGCCCTGGAGGCGCTGGTAGTGCGGCGGGCCCTCGTTGCGGCGGGCGGCGGAGACGTAGGCGTGGGAGGTACCCAGCTCGCCCAGCACCTCGCGCAGCAGATCCGCGAACTCGTCGGGTGACGCGACCCGTTCGACCAGCGGCCGGTACTGGTCCAGGACCGCGTCCCAGTCGACGCCGCACATCCCCGGGTCCCAGAAGTAGGCGCGGATCAGCCGCCCGGCCTCCTCGTACGACTGGCGCCACTCGGCGCCCGGGTCCACCTCGTGCAGGATGCGGCGCAGGTCGATCCAGACCGTGGAGTCCAGGTCGCCGGACTCCGCCGACGGCACCGCCCGCAGGTCGCCCTCGTCGACGACGACCAGCCGGGAGCCGTCCCCGCTGAGCGCGAACCAGTCGAGGTGGTCGACGAGTTCGGACTTCTTCGCCTTGCTGATGTTGAAGTGTTCGAGCGTCGGCCGGCCGCTGGTGTCGTCCGGGTTCGCGAAGGTCTCGCCCAGCGCGCCGGAGATCGGCCAGCGCAGCCACACCAGGCCGCCGCCCGCCACCGGATAGAGCGCCGAGTACTTGGACGCCGGGACCGGGAAGGGGGTGACGCGGCTCTCCAGGCCCTCGACCTCGACGGTCACGGTTCCGTCGCCGGCCTCGTCGTCCTCCACCGGGTCCAGGCCTCCGGCGGCGGGCCGGCCCTCCGGGGTCAGGGCGAAGGGGGAGGGGGTCGCCGACGACAGCGGCACCAGGTAGGGGCGGCAGCCCAGCGGGAACGACAGGTCGCCGGTGTGCACGTCGTACACCGGGTCGAAGCCGCGCCAGGAGAGGAAGGCCAGGTAGCGGCCGTCCCTGGTGAACACCGGGTTCTCGTCCTCGAAGCGGCCGTTGGTGACGTCCACGATGAGCCGGTCCTTCATGCGGGCCATCTTGATCTGCCGCAGCGACCGGCCGATCCCCGGATGCGACCAGGTCAGCCAGCTTCCGTCGGGGGAGAAGGCCAGGTCCCGCACGGGCCCGTTGACCGACGAGATCAGCTCGGTGACCGCGCCGTCCCGGCCCGCGCCGCCGGAGTCCGTGCCGTCGGGGTCCGCCGCGCCCGGGTCCGCGTCGGCCGTGTCCGCCGGGTCCGCGTCGCCGGCCCCGGTGTTGTCGTCGCCGTTGTCGTCTCCGATGTCGTCTCCGAGGGCGTCGGACACGCCGAGGTCGTCGTCGGACACGGTGATGAGGAGCAGCCGTCCGTCGTGCGAGGCGACGGCGAGCCGCTCGCCGTCGGGGTCGGACACCATCTCCAGCACCCGCCCGAGCCGCCCCGAGGCCAGCCTCCGGGGCGCCCGGTCGCCGGTGGCCCGGGGCAGCCGCGCGATCTCGACGGCGTCCTCGCCGTCCGCGTCGGTCACATAGGCGATCCGGCCGCCCGAGCCGAGCATCTCCGGCAGCCGCACCCGTACGCCGGGGGTGTCGGTGATCGTCCGGGCGGGGCCGTCGCGGTGCGTCAGCCAGTACAGGCTGCCGCGCACGACGACGGCGCTCGCCCGTCCCGTCTCGTCGACGGAGATGCCGTCCACGTGCTGGGCGGCGGGGATCTGGTACGGCCGCCGCCCCGCGCGCGGTCCGCCGAGCCGTACGTCGATCCGGCGCGGCCGGGAGTCGGCGGCGAGGTCGTCGACGATCCACAGGTCCCCGGCGCACTGGTACACCACCCGGGTGCCGTCGCTGGAGGCGTGCCGGGCGTAGAAGGCGTCGTGGTCGGTGTGCCGGCGCAGGTCGGAGCCGTCCTGGGCGCAGGAGTAGAGGTTGCCGACGCCCTCGTGGTCGGAGAGGAAGGCGATCCGTCCGCCGACGAAGAGGGGGGAGTGCAGATGGCCGTCGAGGTCCGCGAGGAGGCGCTGTCCGTGCAGCCACAGGCGGCCGGTCGCGCCGCCCCGGTAGCGCTTCCAGGCGGCGGGTTCGTGCGGCGGGGTGCCGGTGAGCAGGAGGGTCCTGTGTTCGCCGTCGATGTCGGCGGTCTGGAGGTCGGAGACCGGGCCCCAGGGGAGCTTGCGGCCGGGGGCGCCGTCGGTGGGCACCTTGTAGGCCCAGGTGAAGTAGGAGAAGGGCTCGCCGTGGGAGGTGACGGCGAGGAGGTCGCTTTTCCCGTCCTGGTCGGGGGGTGTCCAGCCGCGGACCTGGGTGTCGGAGCTGCCCCAGTACGTCAGCCGCCGTCCCGGTCCGCCGGCCACCGGGACCAGATGGATCTCCGGGACGAGGCTGCGCCAGCTCGTGTACGCGATCAGGGTTCCGTCGGGGGAGAACCGGGGGTGTCCGGCCTTGGTGCGGTCGACGGTGAGCCGCCAGGCGCGGCCGGGGTCGTCCAGGGGGGCCAGCCAGAGGTCGTCCTCGGCCACGAAGCACAGCAGGTCACCACTGAGGTGGGGCAGACGCAGATAGCTCACCTCCCCATGCTTTTCCGGCGAAAGGGGCCGGGCAACTTATGTGCCGGGACCCTTTCGCCTTATGCGCTCTTCACCTTCGTGAGCCAGCACACGTACGAAACGGTTTCGTTTCGCTGATCCTCGGGGTATCTTCATGGTGTACGAGACGAGTTGGCGACGACGGGGCCGGAAGGTGAGTGGCATGACTGAGATCGCAACGGCGCGTCGCAGTCGCATCACGCCCGAGCGCGAGGCCGAGCTGTACCGGGCCGTGCTCGACCTGCTCCGTGAGGTCGGCTACGACGCCCTCACCATGGACGCCGTGGCGACCCGCACCCGGTCCAGCAAGGCGACGCTCTACCGCCAGTGGGGCGGCAAGGCCGAGCTGGTGGCCAAGGCGGTACGGCACGACAAGCCGGGCGCCGCGGGCGGCGGTGTCGACACCGGATCGCTCCGAGGCGACCTGCACGCCCTCACGATGCGTTCCGACGACTGCGAGATGGAACAGAACTCCGCGCTGATGCGAGGACTGGCCATGGCGATCCATGGCAGCCCGGACCTCCTGCGGGCGTTCAAGGAACATCTCGTCGAGCCGGAGATGGCGGAGTTCCGCAGTGTGCTCCGGAGGGCGATCGACCGGGGCGAGATCCGTGCGGACAACCCGGCCATCGACTTCGTGCCGCACATGATGATCGGCGCGTTCGCCGCCCGCACCATGCTCGACGAACAACCGCCGACACAGGCCTTCCTCCTCTCGTACATCGACGCCGTCGTCCTCCCCGCCCTCGGCGTCTCCACCACCCCCTGACCGTCCCCACGGTCCGCCCATCCTGACGTCACCGCTCACGTCGTCGGGCCGATCACCCCTGCTTCCCGCCGGGTTGGTCAACCCTGCCCTGCACCTACACGACCTGACCGGGAGTACGCCTCCGTGGCCACGTTCCTTTACAAACTCGGCCGGTTCGCCTTCAGGCGACGCCACTTCGTCGCCCTCATATGGGTGGCCCTGCTGACCCTGGCCGGCGTCGGCGCCGCCTCCGCGCCCGCCGCCGGCTCGACCTCCTTCTCCATTCCGGGCGTCGAGGCCCAGAAGGCCTTCGACCTGCTGGAACAGCGCTTCCCCGGTGCCAGCGCCGACGGCGCGACCGGGCGCATCGTCTTCAAGGCGCCCGACGGACAGAAGATGACGGACGCCGCCAACAGGGCGACCGTCGAGAAGACCGTCAAGGAGCTCGGCGACGGCTCCGAGGTCGTCTCCGTCACCGACCCCTTCACGACCGACGCCGTGAGCAAGGACGGCACGGTCGCCTACACGTCCGTGAAGTACGACGCCCCCGGCATGGAGCTGGCGGACTCGACCAGGGACGCCCTCGAGAAGGCCGGCGACGAGGCCCGGGCCACGGGGCTGACCGTCGACGTCGGAGGCGACGCCCTCCAGGCCGGTGCCGAGCCCGGTGCGGTCGGCGAGGTCGTCGGCCTCGCGATCGCCGCCGTCGTCCTCGTCATCACCCTGGGCTCGCTCGTCGCGGCCGGACTGCCGCTGCTGACCGCGATCATCGGTGTCGGCATCGGCGTCTCCACCATCACCACCCTCGCCAAGGCGCTCGACCTCGGCGACACCACCTCCACCCTCGCGCTGATGATCGGCCTCGCGGTCGGTATCGACTACGCGCTGTTCATCGTCTCCCGCTACCGCAGCGAACTCGCCGAGGGCCGGGACCGCGAGGAGGCGGTCGGCCGCGCCACCGGCACCGCCGGCTCGGCGGTGGTCTTCGCCGGCCTCACGGTCGTGATCGCCCTTGCCGGCCTCGCCGTCGTCAACGTGCCGATGCTGACCAAGATGGGCCTCGCGGCGGCGGGCACGGTCGTGGTGGCCGTCCTCATCGCGCTGACCATGATCCCCGCGCTGCTCGGCTACGCCGGGAGCAAGGTCAGGGCCACCGGGGAGAAGCGCCGGCCGGCCGCGGAGAAGGACAGCCGGGGCAAGCCCGCCAAGCCCGGCCCGGGCGTGCGCTGGGCGAGCTTCGTGATCCGCCGCCCTGCCGCCGTGCTGCTGCTCGGCGTGGTCGGTCTCGGCGCGATCGCCGTGCCCGCCACCCAGCTCGAGCTGGGGCTGCCGGACGACGGCTCGCAGCCGACGTCCACGACCCAGCGCCGGGCGTACGACCTGCTGTCGGAGGGCTTCGGCCCCGGGTTCAACGGCCCCCTGATGATCGTGGTCGACGCGCGGAACAGCGACGACCCCAAGGCGGCGGCCACCACGGTGACCGACGGCATCAAGGGCCTGGAGGACGTCGCGACCGTCACCCCGGCGATGTTCAACAAGGCCGGCGACACCGCCACGATCACCGTGATCCCGGGCTCCAAGCCGTCCTCGACCCAGACCGAGGACCTGGTGCACGCCATCCGTGACCAGGGCATCGAGGTCAGGTCCGACACGGGCGCGCAGGTGCTGGTCACCGGCACCACCGCGATGAACATCGACTTCTCGCAGAAGCTCAACGACGCGCTGATCCCGTACCTGGGCCTGGTCGTCGGCCTGGCCTTCCTGCTGCTGATCGTGGTCTTCCGCTCCATCCTGGTCCCGCTGAAGGCGGCCCTCGGCTTCCTGCTCAGCGTGCTCGCCGCGCTCGGCGCCGTCGTCGCGGTCTTCCAGTGGGGCTGGCTCGGCGGCCTGATCGGCGTCGAGGAGACCGGACCGATCATGTCGATGATGCCGATCTTCATGGTCGGCGTGGTCTTCGGCCTCGCGATGGACTACGAGGTGTTCCTCGTGACCCGGATGCGGGAGGCGTACGTCCACGGCGAGAGCCCGAGCCAGGCCATCGTCACCGGCTTCCGGCACAGCGCCAAGGTGGTGGCCGCCGCCGCGATCATCATGATGGCCGTCTTCGGCGGCTTCATCAGCTCCAGCGAGTCGATGATCAAGATGATCGGCTTCGGCCTCGCGATCGCCGTCTTCTTCGACGCGTTCATCGTGCGCATGGCGATCGTGCCGGCGGTGCTGGCGCTGCTCGGCAAGAAGGCCTGGTGGCTGCCGAAGTGGCTGGACCGCGCCCTGCCCAACGTGGACGTCGAGGGCGAGGGCCTGAGGACCCCGGCCGACGCCGCCTCGTCCCGGGACGGCGACGAGGACCGGGAACTGGTACGCGCCTGACGTACCGGTCCACCTGAAAGACCGCCGGTGAGGGCTCCGTGGGGACGGGGCGCCCTCACCGGCTTTTTCACGTCCGCGGCAGGCACCGCACCGGGGCACAATCCACTCGCGTGCCCCGTACACCGGCCACTAGCGTGCCGTGCATGACGACGACAGCCGCGCATCCCCGTTTCGCCGAGGCACTCCAGGACCTGGGCCTCGACGAACTGCACACCCGGGTCCGCCGCTTCCCCGAGGCGACCCGGACCGCCGCCGAGGCCGCCGCCGCGATCGGGTGCGAGCTGAGCCAGATCTGCAAGTCCCTGATCTTCGCGGCGGACGGGGTGCCGGTGCTGGTGCTGATGGACGGCGCCTCACGCGTCGACCTGGAACTGGTCCGCAGGGAACTCGGCGCAGGGAAGGTGACACGGGCCGCTGCCGACGTCGTACGGGAGACCACCGGCTACGCGATCGGGGGCGTGCCGCCCTTCGGACACCGGACGCGGACACGGGTGCTGGCCGACCGCAACCTGCTCGCGCACGACGTGGTGTGGGCCGCCGCCGGGAACCCGCACGTCGTCTTCCCCATCGCGCCCGCGGAGCTCGTCGAGCACGCCGAAGCGACCCTCGTGGACGTGCGCGAGCACACCGCGTGACCCCGCTGGTCACCGCGGCCGTCCTGTGCGCCGCCGTCACCCACGCGGGCTGGAACGCCATCGCCCACCGCATCACCGACAAACTCGTCGGGTTCACCCTGATCGCGGGCGGCGGCATGCTCATCGGGCTCGCGCTCGTGCCGTTCACCGCCTTCCCGGCGGCCCGCGCCTGGCCGTACCTGCTGAGCTCCGCCGCCGTCCACATCGCCTACTACGCGCTGCTCATGCGGTCGTTCCGGCTCGGCGACTTCGGCCAGGCGTACCCCCTGGCGCGCGGCTCCGCGCCGCTCGTCGTAACCGTCCTCGCCGCCGTCTTCGCGCACGAGGTCCCGGACGGCTGGGCGGCCGCCGGTGTCGCGCTGTCCTGCGCGGGGCTGAGCGGCGTCGCCCTGTGGGGGCTGCGCGGACGGCGGCCGAACTGGGCGGCGATCGGGGCCGCGCTGGCGACCGGGATGACGATCGCCGCGTACACCGTCATCGACGGGCTCGGCGTCCGCGCCTCCGGGTCCTCCCTGGGGTACATCGCCTGGCTGATGGCGGTGCAGGGGGCCGTCGTCCCGGCGTACGCGGTGCACCGCTGGCGCGGGCGGACCGTCACCCTGCTGCGCCCCTACGCAGCCCTGGGCCTCCTCGGCTCCGCGCTGTCCGTCCTCGCGTACGCCCTCGTCCTGTGGGCGCAGACCCGCGCCGAACTGGCACCGATCGCCGCGCTGCGGGAGTCGTCGATCATCGTCGGAGCGGCCATCGGCGCGCTGTTCTTCAAGGAACGGTTCGGCGCGCCCCGGATCGTCGCCGCCGGCCTGCTCGTCGTCGGCATCGGCCTGATGCTGCACACCGGCTGACCGGCTGACCGGCTGACCGACCGGCCGACCGGCTGACCCGCGTGGTGGCTGAACCGCACACGGCTGACCCGCGCGCCGGATCGATAGCCGGTCGGCCGGGTCGGCCGGGCCGACTGGGTGCGGCCGACCGCTCCCGGGAGCACCCTGGAAGGAGGACTTCCGGAGGTGACCCCATGACCACCATGCACACCACTGTCGGCTGGCATGTCGAGCTGGAGTTCGAGGAGGACGGCCGGCACACGCGCGCGGTAGCGATGGTCCGTCTGCCCGACGGGACCGAGATCCGGGCCCACGGGCACGCCACCCGGCACAACGTGGACGTCGATCAGCCACGGGTCGGCGAGGAGATCGCCGGTGCCCGTGCCCTCAACGAGATCGCCATGCGGTTGCTGACCAAGGCGCACGTGGAGATCGACGACGACTCGGGCCGCCGGTCGCACTCGATCAACGTGTGAGGGGGTCAGCTCCCGGCCGCCAGGGCCGTCCGCAGCGCCCGCAGCAGAGCCTGGGCGCGCGGATCCGCCGTCACGCTCGTCCGGAAGCCGTTGGTGACATAGCCGAAGGCGATCCCCGACGCGGGGTCGGCGAGGCCGAGCGCGCCCCCGCGGCCCGGGTGGCCGAACGAGGTGGGGGACAGCAGCGGGGACGCGGCCCCGTGCAGCATGTGTCCGAGGCCGAACCGGGTGTTCACGACGAGCACCCGGTCGGGGCCCGCGGACTGCTCGCCGCGCGCCAGCTCCACGGTCTCCGGGCGCAGCAGCCGCACCCCGCCCGTCACCTCGCCGATCAGTGACGCGTAGAAGCGGGCCAGGCCGTCGGCGGTGGCGATGCCGTTGGAGGCGGGGAGCGCCGCGGCCCGGTAGGCGGGGTCGTTCTCGTCGGGGAGCGGGGTGATCGCGGCGAAGGCGCGGCGGGTGAGGGAGGCGGGGTCGGCGTAGGCGGCGGTGACGGCGGGCTTGGGCCGGGTCCTCAGCGCTCCGGCGCGCACCGGCGCGTCCACCTGCCCCACCCGCCCCGCTCGCGCGCGTCGCGCCTCCGGCAGGCCGAGCCAGAGGTCGGCGCCGACCGGCCCGGCGATCTCGTCGGCGATCCACTCGCCGATGGTCCGGCCGGTGATCCGCCGGACCAGTTCGCCGGTCAGCCAGCTGTACGTCTGCGCGTGGTACCCGTGGTCCGTCCCGGGTTCCCAGACCGGGGCCTGCGCAGCGACCGCCGCCGCGCCGAGGTCGGGATCGGCGGCCTCGGCGGGTGTCAGCGGCCGGTCCAGCACGGGGACGCCCGCGCGGTGCGCGAGCAGGTGCCGCACGAGCGTCCGCTCCTTGCCGGCGGCCTTGTACTCCGGCCAGTAGGCCCCCACGGGCGCGTCCAGGTCCAGTTCCCCGCGCTGGTGCAGCAGCAGGAGCGCGGCGGCGGCGACGCCCTTGGTCGCCGACCGCACGATCTGCGCGGTGCCCTGCTCCCAGGGGGCCGCACCGGTCCCGTCGGCCGCACCCGCCCCACCGGTCGCACCGTCGACGTCCCGGGTGCCGCCCCACAGGTCGACGACCTTGTGCCCGTCCCGGTAGACGGCCACCGCGGCGCCCCGCTCGCCGAGCAGCTCGAAGTTCGCCGCGAACGCCTCCCGGACCGGCTCGAAGCCCTCGGCCACCGCACCGTTCACGTCCACGCCCGCACGCCCTCTCGGAGATCACCTTCGACTCCTCGGGGAACACCCCCGTGAAGCCTGCGATTCCTTCGTTGCCCTAGCCGAGAATGATCGTTACATCGATGTTGCCGCGGGTGGCGTTCGAGTACGGGCACACCTGGTGCGCCGCCTCCACGAGCTTCCCGGCGACCTCCTGGTCGAGGACGGGGAGCGAGACGCTGAGCGCGACGGCGAGCCCGTAGCCCTTGGTCCGGTTGGGGCCGATCCCGACCTTCGCGGCCACCGTGGAGCCGGTGAGGTCGAAGCCCGCGCGGTTGCCGACGAGGATCAGCGCGTTGTGGAAGCAGGAGCTGTAGCCGGCCGCGAAGAGCTGCTCCGGGTTGGTGCCGTTGCCGTCGCCGCCCAGCTCCGGCGGCATCGTCACCTTCAGCCCGATCTGGCCGTCCTGGCTGGTCACGTACCCGTCGCGGCCGCCGTGCGCGGTGGCCTCGGCGACGTAGGTGATCTTCGTCGGACGGGTGTCGACCGTATGGACGGTGTGGACGGCGTCGACGGCGCTGTCTTCGGTCACGGCGGGACCTCCCCCGGGAACTCGCCCAATGGCTTGCCCAATAGCGTTGCCCAATTACATCGTGCACAAGGTACCGGCCGGTAGGTAGGTGCTTGCCCACCAGGGGCTGGTAACCGTGGGTAAGTTCCGCCGGGCGCGCGGGCGCGCGGGCGCGCCGGGCAGTCGTGCGGGCGGACGATCAGCCGTGCGGGCGGTCCGGCGGTCCGGGGGGTCAGCCGTGCGGGCGGTCCGGCGGTCCGGGGGGTCAGCCGTGCGGGCGGTCCCGCGGTCCCGCGGTCCGGTGGTCGGGCGGTCCGGCGGAGTTCAGCGGGTGCGGTCCGCCGCGCCCTGGGCCCGTTCCGCGAGGCCCCACAACTCCTCGCGCAGCCGCGTGACCTCCGCCGTCCCCAGCCCCGTCGTCGCGAGCAGGGTGCCTGGTACGCGCTCCGCGCGCTCCTTGAGCTCCTCGCCGCGCCCGGTGCACGCCACGAGCACCGAGCGCTCGTCCCGTGCCGAGCGCTCCCTGCGCACCAGCCCGGCCGCCTCCAGCCGCTTCAGCAGCGGCGACATCGTGCCGTAGTCGAGGCGCAGGGCCGCCGCCAGCTCCTTGACGGTCGTCTCACCGCGCTCCCACAGGACCAGCAGCACGAGGTACTGAGGGTAGGTGATCCCCAGTTCGTCCAGGAGCGGCCGGTACGCGGCCGTCACGGCGCGCTGGGCCGCGTACAGCGCGAAGCACAACTGCTCGTCGAGGAGCAGGGTGCCGTCGGCCGTGGGTGCCTCGTTCGTCACGCGCCCGTTGTTCACGCGCCCATTGTTGCGGAGCGCGGGTCGAACCCGAAGGGCAACTCCAGGCGGTGCGCGCGCATGAGGGCGTCGTCGGCGAGCAGATCGCCGGTCCGGCCGTCCGCGGCGATCACGCCCTCGCTGAGGATCAGGGCACGCGGGCACAGCTCCAGGGCGTACGGCAGGTCGTGCGTGACCATGAGCACGGTGACGTCCAACGAGCGCAGGATGTCCGCCAGTTCACGGCGTGAGGCGGGGTCGAGGTTGGAGGACGGCTCGTCCAGGACGAGGATCTCCGGCTCCATCGCGAGCACCGTGGCGACGGCCACCCGGCGCCGCTGACCGAACGACAGGTGGTGCGGCGGACGGTTCTTGAACTCCGCCATGCCGACCTGCTCCAGGGCGTGGTCGACCCGCGCCTCCAGAGCGGCCCCCTTCAGTCCGGCGGCGGCCGGCCCGAACGCCACGTCCTCACGGACCGTCGGCATGAACAACTGGTCGTCCGGGTCCTGGAAGACGATGCCCACCTTGCGGCGGATCTCGGCTATGTGCTGCTTGCCGACGGGCAGTCCGGCCACCGTCACGCTGCCCGCGCCGCCGGTGAGGATGCCGTTGAGGTGCAGCACGAGGGTCGTCTTGCCGGCGCCGTTGGGGCCGAGCAGCGCGACCCGTTCGCCGCGCGCGACGCGGAAGTCCACGCCGAACAGGGCCTGGTGGCCGTCGGGGTAGGCGAAGGCCAGACCGGCCACCTCGAGGGAGGGCGAGGGCGTCACGGAAGGCGTCACAGCGTCAGTCACAAGGACCATCCCAACACGCATACCAGGAGGGCGGCGAACGGGAGGGCCAGCGCGTACGACCACTGCGCCCGGGACGCGGTCACCTCGTCGATCACCGGCACGGAACCGGCGTACCCCCGGCTGATCATGGCCAGATGCACCCGCTCGCCGCGTTCGTAGGAGCGGATGAACAGCGCGCCCGCCGACTTCGCGAGCACCCCCCAGTGCCGGAGGCCACGCGCCTCGAACCCGCGCGACTCCCGGGCGACGCGCATGCGCCGCATCTCGTCCGTGATGACGTCGCCGTAGCGGATCATGAAGGACGCGATCTGCACGAGCAGCGGGGGCAGCCGCAGCCGCTGGAGGCCGAGGAGCAGCTCACGCAGCTCCGTGGTGGACGCCAGCAGTACGGAGGCGGCGACGCCCAGGGTGCCCTTCGCGAGGACGTTCCAGGCGCCCCACAGGCCGTTGACGCTGAGGGACAGGCCGAGCACGTCCACCCGCTCGCCCTCCGCCACGAACGGCATCAGCACCGCGAACGCGACGAACGGCACTTCGATCAGCAGCCGTTTGAGCAGGAAACCGGCGGGCACGCGCGCGTGCCGTGCGACGAGCCCCAGCAGGACCGCGTACAGGCCGAACGCCCACATCGCCTCCCGCGGTGTCGACACCACGACCACCACGAAGGCGAGGACGGCGGCGAGCTTGGTGTGTGGCGGCAGGCCGTGCACGGGCGAGTGCCCGTGCCGGTAGAGCCGGTGTGCGTGTCCCGCGCCCATGACGTCAGACGTTCTCTACGGCCGTCGGTGACACGTCGTCGCCCGTGCGGCGCCTGCGCACCGCCCAGAACACCGCGCTGCCCGCGACGACGGTCGTGCCGACGCCGATGACGCCCGCGAGGCCGCCGGACAGACGGGCGTTCGTCACGTCCTTGACGCCGTAGTCGGCGAGCGGCGAGTCGGAGGACGCGTGCTCCTCGGTCTTCTTGTCGATGCCCTTGTCGGCGGCGACCTTCTCCAGGCCGTCGGGGTTCGCGGAGGCGTAGAAGCTGACGAAGCCGGCCAGGACGAGGGAGGTGACCAGACCCGTCACCCACAGCGTGCGGCGCGAGGTGCGCGCCGCCACGGGAGCCGTGCGCGCGCCGGCCGGTGTCCCGTCGGCCGCCGGGGCGTCGACGAGTTCGCCGTGCACCCGCAGCCGGAGCTTCTGCCGCAGATCGCGCGCGCCGTGGACGAGGTCCGGACGTACGGCGACGACGGCGCCCACGGTCAGCGCGGTGATCACGGCCTCGCCGATGCCGATCAGCACGTGCACGCCGATCATCGCGGTCGCCACCTTGCCGATCGCCACGTCGGTGGTGCCGCCGATCCAGTAGATGAGGGTGAAGGCGACGGCGGCGGCGGGCACCGACAGCACGGCGGCGACGAAGGACGCGACCGTGATGGACCGGCGGCCGCGCGGCAGCACCTTCACGAGGCCGCGGAAGACGGCGTACGACACGACGGTCGTCACGATCGCCATGTCGGTGATGTTCACGCCGAGGGCGGTCAGACCGCCGTCGGCGAAGAGGATGCCCTGCATCAGCAGGACCACGGACACGCACAGGACCCCTGTGTAGGGGCCCACGAGTATCGCGGCGAGCGCGCCGCCGAGCAGATGGCCGCTGGTCCCCGCCGCGACGGGGAAGTTCAGCATCTGCACGGCGAAGATGAACGCCGCCACCAGGCCGGCCAGCGGCGCGGTCCGGTCGTCGAGCTCGCGGCGCGCGCCGCGCAGGCTCACGGCGATGGCGCCGGCGGCGACGACTCCGGTCACGGCGGAGGTCGGGGCGTTGATGAATCCGTCGGGTACGTGCACCCGACGATGATAGTGGCTTAATGCGAACGATTCGCAAGAGCGAGAGCCTTGTGCTTTCGGAGCCGCGGCGGATTCACGGCGGATTCACGGCGGATTAACGACGGAGCCGCGGTCGATCCATGGCCGGGACCGCGCCGGAGCCGCGGTCGATCCACGGCCGGGACCGCGCCGGACCCGTGTATCGCACAAGTGAGATATACCTGCGCGAAGGAGCGCAATCCGCAAAATATGCGACATTGGAAGGGGAGTGGACGCACAGCTTCCGCACAGGTCACGCTGCGTGAGAGGGTCGGCCGATGTCCGTAGTCGAACAGTACGCGCGAGCCCACATCGTCACCGACGCCGACCAGGCCGAGGAAGGACGCACGGCGGTACCCGTCGTCCTGCGCTATGACCCCGAGGACCCCCGCTCGGTCCGCGTCGGACTCCCCGACCGGCGCGAGTGGACGTTCTCCCGCGACCTCCTCGAACAGGGACTGCGCGCCCCGACCGGTACCGGCGAGGTACGGGTGTGGCCGTGCGGGCGCGTCCAGGCCGTCGTGGAGTTCCACTCCCCGCACGGGGTGTCGGTCGTCCAGTTCGAGTCGAAGACGCTGCTGCGGTTCCTGCGCCGCACCTACATGGCCACGGCGCAGCAACCCGTCACGCACTGACCGGCGCGGGCCCGGGCCTCAGTCGCCCAGACGCAGCAGTGCCGCCACGATCGGCCCGGCCGTGTCGCCGCCGTGGCCGCCCGCCTGGACGACGCCCGCGGCCGCCAGGTCGCCGCGGTAGGCGGTGAACCAGCCGTTCGGCTTCTCCTGGTTGTCGACCTCGGCCGAGCCCGTCTTCGCGCCGTAATCGGGCCCCAGACCGGACATCGCCTCGGCCGCGGTGCCGGCCGCAGCGGTGTAGTTCATCAGCTCCCGCAGCTGGGACAGCGTGGACGACGACATCGTGCGCGAGGCCTTCGCCAGCGTGCGGCCGTCCACCGACGGGGCGACCAGATACGGCTGGTGGAAGGCGCCCGCCTTCACGGTGGACGCGACCGACGCCATGTTCAGCGGGTTCATCCGGACCCCGCCCTGGCCGATCAGGGACGCCGCCATCTGCGCCGCCGACTGCACCGGCACCGAGCCGTCGAAGGACGGCACGCCGATCGCCCAGTTGTTCATCGACAGGCCGAAGACCTGCTGCGCCTGCTTGGTCAGGCTGTCGTTGTCCAGCTCGGGCGCCTGGCTGATGAAGGCGGTGTTGCACGAGCGCGCGAAGCTCGCCTTGAACGAGCCGCCGTCGATCTCGAAGTCGTCGTCGTTGTGGAACTTCCAGCCGCCGTAGGTGAACGTCTTCGGGCAGGGGTGCACCTTGTCCGCCGACGCCAGGTCCTTCTCGATGAGGAGCGACGAGGTGATGACCTTCATCGTGGAGCCGGGCGCGAGCGAGCCGTTGAACGCCGTGTTGAAGCCGTGCCCGGCGTTGGCCACCGCGAGGATCTCGCCCGTGGAGGGGCGCATCACGACGACCGACGACTTCGCGGTCTTCGCCACCTGCTGCTCGGCGGCCGCCTGGAGGGTCGGGCTCAGCGTGGTCCGCACGGTGCCCGGAGTGCCCTTGCTCAGCTCCAGCAGTGTCTTGTCGGAGGCCTTCTTCGCCTTGGACGCCTTGCCGCGGACGATCTGGAGCTCCACGCCGGCCTTGCCGCCCGCCTTCTTGCCGTACTTCTCCCGCAGTCCGTCCAGGACGGGCTCCAGGGAGGGGTACTCGGCGGCGGTCAGCTCGCCGCCCGCGCTGTCGAGGGCCTTGACCGGCGGGGTGCCGGACTCGCCGGTGACGAGCCGGTCGCCGTCCTGGAGACCCGGGTGGACGACGGACGCGTGCCAGTCGACCTGCGCCTTGCCGTTCTTCGGGTTGCGGACGACGGTGAGGGCGCTGTCGTAGGCGAGCGCCTTGCTGACGCCCTTGTACTTCACCGTCCCCTTCACGGAGAACGGGACCTTGGTGCCGCCCGCCTTGCCGGCGGTGAGGGTGACGCCCGTGACATGGGCGTCCTTGGTCCAGCCGGTGAGCAGGGCGGTGGCGGCCGCGGAGTCGTCCGTGACGGCGGCCGCTCCGGACACCTTGCCCTGCTGCCAGGCCTTCAGGAACCGGGTGGCCGTGCTCTTCGCCTCGGCCGCCGACGGCGCGTCGGCCCTCACCCGGGGCACCTGATTGCCGTTGACCGCCGCGGCCGCCCCCTCGTCGGCGGCCGCTCCGCCGCCGTACAGCGCGTAGGCGCCGATGCCCGCCCCACCGACCACGACGGCGATCATGCCGCCGGCCACGGCGGGCCGCCGCTTGCCGCGCCGCTCTTCGACACGCCTTCTCTTGCCCACTGCCAGATCCTCCGGATCCCCAGGGGCCGCCCCCCAGCCCCGCTGCCCTCGTTGCCCTCACTGACCCCAACGACGGCTACCACCCTAGAGTCCCGTCCTGTGCGGTGACGTCACGTGTGACGTCGACCACCGTCCGTACGGCTCATCCCGCCCGCAGCACTCCCGCGACGATCGGGCCGGACGCGTCGACGCCGTGACCGCCGTCCTGGGTCATCGCGGCGGCCGCCACATCGCCCCGGTACCCCGTGAACCAGCTGTCGGACCTGTTCTGCCCGTCGACCTCGGCGGAACCGGTCTTCGCGCCGATCCGGCCGCTCAGCCCCGCCATCACCTCGGCCGCGGTGCCGCTGGTCGCGGTGCGGTTCATCATGGAACGCAGTTGCTGCACGGTGCCCGACGACAGACCACGCGCGCGTGCCGGTTCGCGGCCGTCGAGGTCGAGCGGCACGATCACCGGCTGCCGGAAGGTGCCCGTCATCGCGGTCGCCGTGACCGACGCCATGTTCAGGGGGTTCATCTGGACCTGGCCCTGACCGATCAGGGCTGCCGCGGTGTCCGGGCCGCCGGCGGCCGGGACGGAGCCGTCGAAGGACGGGATGCCGGTCTGCCAGTCGAGGCCGATCCCGAAGCGGTCCCGGGCCTCGTTCGTCAGCGAGTCGACCTCGACCTCGTCCGCGAACTTCACGAACGCCGTGTTGCAGGACCGGGAGAAGCTCTCGGCGAGGGTCGCGCTCTCGTTCGGCTTCATGCCGGTGATGTTGTGGAAGGTCTGGCTCTCGGAGACGGCCGAGGCCGGACAGGGCGCGGGGCCGTTCGCCGTGGTCAGCCCGTTGTCGATGAGGGTGGCCGCGCTGACGATCTTCATCGTCGAGCCGGGCGCGACCTCCCCCAGGAACGCGGCGTTCCAGCCGTCCGCGCGGTTGTTGGCGACCGCCAGCACCTCGCCCGTGCTCGGCTTGACGGCCACCACCGAGGACTCGGCGTACTTCTGCACCGCCTTCTCCGCGGCCGCCTGCACCTCCGCGCTGAGGGTGGTGGGCACCTTGCCGGTCCTGCCCTCCGCGAGGGTCAGCAGCGGGGTGTCGGCGGTGTCCGGGGTGGCGTGTCTGATCGCCAGCTCGACACCGGCCGTCCCGCCCGCCTTGTCCCCGTACTTGGCGCGCAGCTGGTCCAGGATCGGCCCCAGGGAGGGGTACTTCTCCTTCGTGAGCACCTTGCCGTCCCGGTCCACGGCCTCGATCGACGGCGCCGCCGAGGAGCCCGTGACCAGGGTGTCGTCCATGGACTTCAGCTGGGGGTGGACGACCGACGGCTGCCAGTCCACCAGCGCCTTGCCGGTGGTGAGACCACGAACGACCGTCAGCTCGCTCTTGTAGGTGAGCGGCTTGGACTTCCCCTCGTACGACACGGTGGCCTTGACCGTGAACGGCACGCTGTCGCCCACCGCCGCGCCCGGGGTGATCTTCACGCCGGTGATGTGCGCCGCCTGGCCGTAGGAGGTCAGCAGGGGCTCGGCCTTCGCCGCGTTGTTGGTGAGAGCGGCGGCCGCCACGGCCTGCCCCTTCTCCCAGGCCGCGAAGAACCGGGTGTACGTGTCCTTCACCTCGGACCCGCTGGGCGGCCCGGTCTTCACGACCGCCGGCTCGCCGCCCGCCGACCCGTCGGCCCCGCTCCCGCTCCCGTTCAGCGCGTTCACGAGGTTGAAGGCGCCGTAACCGGCCCCGCCCACCATCACCGCGAAGACCGAGCCGATCACCGCTGTCTTGGCCCCCTTGCGCATCCCCACGCCCTCCCCGTCGTCCCCGTTGTCCCCGTCAGTGTCCCCGTGAGTCTTTCTGAACGCGTTCAGAAAGTTCTCCTCGGGCTCACAGTAAGCGGTAGCGGTGGCGTGTGGGGCGAGAGTTTCCGCAATCGTTAGGCCTATGTATCCGGCCACATACGTGAACACGGGTCGCCGACCGGGACCGCGACGCGCGCCGCGCGAGGTCCGCGCGGGCCCGGCCGGGCCGGATCGCCGGGCTAGTCCCCCGAGCCGGGCGCGGCCGCCCGTACCTCGGGGGCGTGCGGGTAGGCGGCCGACCGGTGCTGGAAGGAGAGGATCTTCGGGTTCTGGACGACGCCGTCGCGGATCTCGATGGCCTTGCGGACCGTGATGTCGGCGTCCCAGGCCGCCGGACCGCTCATGACCTTCCGCAGGTACGGCAGGAGCGCCTCGCTGATCTCCCAGGTGGCGGAGTTCCACAGGTGGGACGGGCTGTGGTCCACCGCGTAGTAGTGGCAGCCCGGGCCCACCGCGGGCATCGGGTCGCCGAACGTGGTCGGACGCGCCCACGCGAAGCCCATGCCCTCGTCACAGGCGACGTCGACGAAGAAGGTCCCCGGCCGGAACAGGGCGAGTTCCTCGTCGGTGACGAACATGAGCGGCGCGTCGGTGTCCTGGAGCACGCAGTTGACGATGATGTCGAAACCGGCCAGGTACTCCGCCAGCGGCACGGCGCCGGCCGCGGTGACGGCCCGCAGGCGCGACGGATCGTCCTCCCGCTCCTCGAAGTGGGCCATCACGACCGAGGGCATCGGCGAGGCGACCGCCGCGGCGGCGCGCTGGGTGAGCACCGTGACGTCGGTGACCCCCATGGCGCCCAGACCCGTGACCGCGCCGCGCGCCGTGGCGCCGAAGCTGATCACCACCGCGCGCAGCCGGCGCCCGTAGCTGCCGGTCAGCCCGCCCAGCTGGAGGGCGTGCAGCACCGAGCAGTAACCGGCCAGCTCGTTGTTCTTGTGGAACACGTGGACGCTGAAGGCGCCCGTGGAGGTCCAGTGGTTCATGGCCTCCCAGGCGATCAGGGTCAGCCGCCGGTCGATGCCTAGCTGGGTCGTCTTCTCGTCCTGCACGCAGTGCGGCCAGCCCCACAGGACCTGGCCCTCGCGCAGTTCGGCGATGTCGTCGTGCGTCGGTTTCGGCAGCAGCGCGATGTCGCACTCGGCGATGAGCCGCTCGCGCGAGCGCAGGCCCGCCACGAGTGGTCGCAGCGCGTCGTCGGCGACGCCGAACCGTTCGCCGTAGCCGTGTTCGAGGAAGATCCGCTCGCGAATGTCCGGGGCGATCCGGTCGAGGTGGCGCGGGTGCAGCGGGAGGCGGAACTCGTTCTCCTTGCGGGAGGACGCGAGTACTCCGAGAGTCATCAGGCTCATGTGGGGCGGCTCATTTCCGACCGGGCACGAGGTGCTCCGGCATTGCCGTTCCCCGAGGGCGACGCCGAAACGGCTGACGGCGTGCGAAGTGCGCTCGGTACGGCCACCGTACTCCCGACCCCGACCCCGACCCCGACCCCGACCCCGACCCCGACCCTGCCCCCGACCAAGGCCCGGGTCCCGAACCCGCACCCGGCCCGGGGTCGGGCCTACACCCAGGTGTCGAGCCACATCCGTGAGCGCCAGTCGTCGATGGGGATGGCCTGGCCCGTGTACAGGGGCCAGAAATAGATGAAGTTCCAGGCGATGAGCAGGACCAGGACGCCCGCGCCGGTGGCGCCCGCCACGCGGCGGGTGTCGCCGGAGCCCGGTGGCCCGACGAGCGCGCCGATCATCATCGCCAGCGCCAGGCACAGGAAGGGCAGGAAGACGACCGCGTAGAAGAGGAAGATCGTGCGTTCCTGGTACAGGAACCACGGCAGATAGCCGGCCACGATGCCGCAGACGATCGCGCCGGCCCGCCAGTCACGGCGGAAGAGCCAGCGCCACAGGACGTAGGCGATCGCGAAGCAGGCCGCCCACCACAGCAGCGGGGTGCCGATGGCCAGCACCTCGCGGGCGCACTTCTCGCCCGCGTCCGTCGGGCAGCCGTCCTTGCCCGGAGCGGGGGACTCGTAGAAGTACGAGACCGGGCGGCCGAGGACGAGCCAGCTCCACGGGTTCGACTGGTACGTGTGCGGCGAGGTGAGGTGGGTGTGGAACTCGTAGACCTCGTGCTCGTAGTGCCACAGGCTGCGCCACCAGTCGGGGAACAGCCAGGTCCAGTTGCCGCCCTTGCCGTCGGTGGCCGCCCAGTTGCGGTAGTAGCCGCCCTTGCCGTCGGTGGCGGACAGGATCCAGCCCGTCCACGACACCAGGTAGGTGACCAGCGCGACCGGGACCGTGGCCAGGAACGCGAAACCCGTGTCGTGCTTCAGGACCGCCAGGTACGGGCGGCGGGCGCCCGCCACCTTGCGCGAGCCGACGTCCCACAACACCGTCATCAGGCAGAACGCGACCAGGATGTACAGGCCGTTCCACTTGGTGCCGATGGCCAGGCCCAGCATCAGGCCCGCGCCCCAGCGCCAGGGGCGCGGCCCGAGGCGGGTCGTCTCCGCGATGTGCGGGTCGGGGCGGTGGCGGCCGTCCGCGTCGAGCGGCAGCGCGGCGGCGAGTCTCTCGCGCGCCTTGTCCCGGTCGACCACCAGGCAGCCGAACGCCGCCAGCACGAAGAACATCAGCACACCGTCGAGCAGCGAGGTGCGGCTCATCACGAAGGCCAGCCCGTCGACCGCCATGAGCGCGCCCGCCAGGCAGCCCAGGAAGGTGGAGCGGAAGATCCGGCGGCCGATCCGGCACAGCAGCAGGACGCTGAGCGTGCCGAGCACCGCCGTCATGAACCGCCAGCCGAACGGATCGAACCCGAAGATCAGTTCGCCCAGGCCGATCACGTACTTGCCGACCGGCGGATGCACCACGTACGCCGCGTCCGTCGGGATCGTGACGTGCCCGCCGGAGGAGAGGATGACGTCGTTGGCGTTCTTGTCCCAGTTGACCTCGAACCCGCGGTGGACGACCGCCCACGCGTCCTTCGCGTAGTACGTCTCGTCGAATATCACCGCCTTGGGGCTGCCCAGATGCCAGAACCGGAGCACCCCCGCCAGCAGCGTGACCAGCAGCGGACCGGCCCAGGACGACCAGCGCGCGATCCGGTCCGCCCACACCGGCGGGAGCCCCACCGCCTGCCACAACCGGGGGCCGGGCTGCGCGAACGGCGGCACCAGCCGCTCCCGGACGTCGGCGGACGACTCCGCGCTGTATCCGAAACGGCGCAGCCGTTGCTGCCACGACGGCCGCTGGTCGGGCGGCGCCTGGCCCTGCCGGTAGTCCGTGGAGTCCATGGAGGACGCGGTACTGGTCACCGCGCCATCGTAGGGAACAGGTCTGTGTGAGTCCCGTGCACCGGCCCTGCGAGGATGGAAACGTGACAGCTACGCCCGGAATCCTCGTTCTCGCCGGTACTCCCATCGGTGACGTCTCCGACGCCCCGCCCCGTCTCGCCGAGGAGCTGACCGGCGCCGACGTGATCGCCGCCGAGGACACGCGCCGGCTGCGGCGGCTGACCCAGGCGCTGGGAGTGACGCCCAAGGGACGGGTCGTGTCCTACTTCGAGGGCAACGAGTCCGCCCGCACCCCCGAGCTGGTCGCGGACCTGGTGGGCGGCGCGCGGGTGCTGCTCGTCACCGACGCCGGGATGCCGTCGGTCTCCGACCCCGGGTACCGGCTGGTCGCCGCGGCCGTCGAGCAGGACATCCGGGTCACCGCCGTCCCCGGGCCGTCCGCGGTGCTCACCGCGCTGGCCCTGTCCGGGCTGCCCGTCGACCGGTTCTGCTTCGAGGGGTTCCTGCCGAGGAAGGCGGGGGAGCGGCTGTCCCGGCTGCGGGAGGTCGCGGAGGAACGCAGGACCCTCGTGTACTTCGAGGCCCCGCACCGGCTCGACGACACCCTCGCCGCGATGGCCGAGGTGTTCGGCGCGGACCGGCGGGCCGCCGTGTGCCGGGAGCTGACCAAGACGTACGAGGAGGTGAAGCGCGGCCCGCTCGGCGAACTGGCGCAGTGGGCGGCCGAGGGCGTGCGGGGCGAGATCACCGTCGTCGTCACCGGCGCGCCCGAGCGCGGGCCCGAGGAACTCGACGCGACCGAGCTGGTGCGCCGGGTGCGGGTGCGCGAGGAGGCGGGCGAGCGCCGCAAGGAGGCCATCGCGGCGGTGGCGGCGGAGGCCGGGCTGCCCAAGCGGGAGGTGTTCGACGCGGTGGTGGCGGCGAAGAACGCCGGGGCGCTGTGACGGACGCCGGGCGCCGGGCCGTGTGACGGTCGCCGGGGCGCTGTGACGGTCCTCGGACGCCGGGAAGCCGGGCGTTGTCACGGTCGTCGGCGGGTGTCTGTGACGGGTGTGGCCCGGGTGCTGTGAAGGGGCTCACACCCCCTCTGAGCAGGGCGCATGTCGTCTGAGCGTGCGCCCCATGCGCGGGCAAAGGGTGCCGGGCGTTGTGGCAAGGGACGCCCAAATCGGCTTCAACAGTGCACAGGTCGAGTGCATTCGCTCCGGGCGGGGCGTCCACTGGGTGACGGGGCTTCAGCAGCCCCACCGGCGGACCACAGGAGCGGTCATGAGTGAGACCACAGGGCGGACCGGCCTCCGCGGCGGCGCGAGCGCCGTCGTCGACGAGTCGTACTCCTTCGCCTGCATGCGCTGCGGGCACGGCTGGGAGCAGGCCTACGAGATAGAGCACCACACCGACGCCGACGGCCACGAGTTCGTCCTCTACGTGGCGGACGGGCGGGTCGTTCCGTCGCCGCTGAGCCGTCCCGCGTGCCAGAACTGCGACGGGCACGTCGTGCGCATCATGCGGGCGGGACAGGTCTCGTCGGTGCAGAGTGCCTCCGCGGCCGGCCGGCGCGCCGTGCCCACGGCGGCCCGGCCGGCGGGGACGGCGGCCGGGGAACGGTCCGGGGACCGGCCCGCGGGGCAGCACCACCACTGGCACCTCTCGGATCTGCTGCATCCGTTCCGCAAGGCCGGCTGACGTCCGGCGACGTCCGGCCGAGGGCCGGCTGACGTCCGGCCGAGGGTCTGACGTCCGGCCGAGGGTCTGACGTCCGGCCGAGGGCGGCGCCCCGGACGCGTCCCGCCCGGCACACGGCCGTGTCCCGGGCCTCGGGACCTTCCGTAGGATCGGGGCATGCCTTCGAACGCCGACAAGAGCGCCGACAAGAACGCCGCGCCGCCGCTTCCGGCACCCCTCGGGGTGCCGGTCGCCGACTCCCACACCCACCTCGACATGCAGTCGGGCACGGTGGAGGAGGCCCTCGCGAAAGCGGCGTCGGTCGGCGTGACGACGGTCGTCCAGGTCGGCTGCGACGTGCGGGGGTCCCGGTGGGCGGCCGAGACGGCGGCGGCGCACGCCGCGGTCCACGCCGCGGTCGCCCTGCACCCCAACGAGGCGCCGCGCATCGTGCACGGCGACCCCGACGGCTGGTCGCGGCAGGGCGCGCGGACGCCTGGCGGCGCGCGGGCGCTCGACGAGGCGCTCGCCGAGATCGACCGCCTGGCCGCGCTTCCTCACGTCAAGGGGGTCGGCGAGACCGGACTCGACCACTTCCGCACCGGGCCCGAGGGCAAGGACGCCCAGGAGAGCTCGTTCCGCGCCCACATCGAGATGGCCAAGCGGCACGGCAAGGCGCTGGTCATCCACGACCGCGACGCCCACGCCGACGTGCTGCGCGTGCTGAAGGAGGAGGGCGCCCCCGAGCGCACCGTCTTCCACTGCTACTCCGGCGACGCCGAGATGGCCGAGATCTGCGCCCGCGCCGGGTACTTCATGTCCTTCGCCGGCAACGTCACCTTCAAGAACGCCCAGAACCTCCGGGACGCCGTCGCCGTGGCCCCGCTGGAGCTGCTCCTGGTGGAGACCGACGCCCCCTTCCTGACCCCGGCGCCCTACCGCGGACGGCCCAACGCGCCGTATCTGATCCCGGTCACGGTGCGCGCCATGGCCGCCGTCCGGGGCATCGACGAGGACACCCTGGCCACCGCCCTCGCCGCCAACACCGCACGCGCGTTCGGTTACTGAGCGCGTCCGACACCCGTCGAACACAACTCTCGGTAGCCGTGCCACTTTGGAGAGTGACGGTCGCTCCGCTAGGTTCTGGGGGCCCGATCCGGACCCCTCCCCTGGAGTGTCGGCGTGAGCAACGCGCAGTACTTCGAGTCCGAGCCGTACGGCGGTGGCGGGTCGTACGTCGACCTGCACAACGCCGAGACGATCGCGTACGGCGTGTACGCGGCACCCGGGACGTACGACGACACCTACCGCCCCGCGTACGAGACGTACGAGACGTACGAGGCGCCGCCGGGCCCCCAGGCACCGCCCGGCCCCCGGCGGACGCACGGGCCCCACGAGTCGGTCCAGCCCCCCGAGACCCTCCAGCTCCCCGAGCCGGTCCCGTTCGCCGACCCGGTGCGGCTCACCGGAGCATCCCCGTACGCCGAGACGGTCCTGCTCCCCGGCCCGCTGCCGACCCGGCCGGCGCCGCTGCCGCGGCAGGGCGTGGGGGAGGACGGGGGGCGGGCCGCGCGCCGGCGCCGGACGCGCTCCGCCGAGCGTCCGGAGTCCACGATCCGCCGTCTGGTCCCGCAGGCCCTCGTCGTCGCGTTCCTGGCCGGCGGCACCACCGCCTTCGTCGCCGAGGACAAGGCGGTCGAGCTGACCGTCGACGGCAAGCCGCGCACGCTGCACACCTTCGCCGACGACGTGACCGAACTCCTCGCGGAGGAAGGTGTGCGGGTGGGTGCCCACGACGTGGTGGCACCCGCCCCCGACACCGCCCTCACCAGCGGCGACGAGATCACGGTGCACTACGGGCGGCCCGTGCGGCTCACCCTGGACGGACAGCGGCACGAGGTCTGGACGACGGCGCACACCGTGCGGGAGGCACTCGAACAGTTCGGCGTGCGCGCGGAGGGCGCCTACCTGTCCGTGCCGCACTCGCGGCCGATCGGCCGCGCGGGGCTCGCGCTCGACGTGCGCACCGAGCGCTCCGTCACGGTCATGGCCGACGGCCGGGCCCGCACCGTCCGCACCAACGCGGCGACCGTGCGCGAGGTGGTGGCGGCGGCCGGGATCACCCTGCGCGGCCAGGACACCACGTCCGTCGCGCCCGGCAGCTTCCCGCGCGACGGGCAGACGGTCACCGTGCTGCGGATCACCGGCTCCAAGGAGGTGCGTGAGGAGGCGATCCCGTTCGACGTGCGCCGCACCGACGACCCCTCGCTGTTCAAGGGCACGGAGGTGGTGGAGCGGGCCGGACAGCCCGGACTGCGCCGGATCACGTACTCCCTGCGCACCGTGAACGGCGTCCGCCAGACACCGCGGCGCATCCGCGACGAGATCGTGCGCGAACCGCGCGCTCAGGTGGTGAAGGTCGGCACGAAGCCGCGGCCGGCCTCCGTGCGGGGCGCCGACGGCCTGGACTGGCAGGGCCTCGCGGTCTGCGAGTCGGGCGGCCGGCCGAACGCGGTCGACCCCTCGGGCACCTACGGAGGGCTCTACCAGTTCGACACCCGCACCTGGCAGAGCCTCGGCGGCAGCGGACGGCCGCAGGACGCCCCGGCGGCGGAACAGACGCTCCGCGCGAAGAAGCTGTACGTGCGACGCGGGGCGAGTCCCTGGCCGCACTGCGGGACGCGCCTGCACGGGTGAGGCCTGCCGCACCGGGCGGATGAGAGGTGCGGCCGGGCGGGTGAGAGGTGCGGCGCCGGGCGGGTGACAGGTGCGGCGGCGGGCGGTGTCCGTGCGCCCCCGTACCCTTGTCCCGTGAGTACCAGCCCCGCCCCCGACGCCCTCCTGGGCCCCGCCGACATCCGTGAGCTGGCGGCCGTCCTCGGCGTGCGGCCCACCAAGCAGCGCGGCCAGAACTTCGTGATCGACGCGAACACGGTCCGCCGGATCGTCCGCACCGCGGAGGTCCGGCCCGACGACGTGGTCCTCGAGGTCGGCCCCGGGCTCGGCTCCCTCACCCTGGCGCTGCTGGAGACCGCCGACCGGGTCACGGCCGTCGAGATCGACGACGTCCTGGCCGGCGCCCTGCCCGCGACCGTCGCGGCGCGCATGCCGCAGCGCGCCGAGCGCTTCGCGCTGGTGCACTCGGACGCGATGCAGGTCACCGAGCTGCCCGGCCCCGCCCCGACCGCGCTGGTCGCGAACCTGCCGTACAACGTGGCCGTGCCCGTGCTGCTGCACATGCTGGAGACCTTCCCGAGCATCGAGCGCACCCTGGTCATGGTCCAGTCGGAGGTCGCCGACCGGCTCGCCGCCGGGCCCGGTTCGAAGGTGTACGGCGTGCCGTCCGTCAAGGCCAACTGGTACGCCGAGGTCAAGCGGGCCGGCGCCATCGGGCGCAAGGTGTTCTGGCCCGCGCCGAACGTGGACAGCGGACTGGTGTCGCTGGTGCGGCGGACCGAGCCGATCGCGACCACGGCCTCGCGGCGCGAGGTGTTCGCCGTCGTCGACGCCGCGTTCGCCCAGCGGCGCAAGACCCTGCGGGCCGCGCTCGCCGGATGGGCGGGCTCCGCGGCGCGGGCGGAGGAGGCCCTCGTGGCGGCCGGCGTCTCGCCGCAGGCGCGCGGTGAGTCCCTCACGGTCGAGGAGTTCGCCCGCATCGCCGAGAACAAGCAGCCCGAACAGCCCGAACAGCCCGAACAGCCCGGGGAGTCCGGGCGGCGCGAGGAGTCTTCCGAGTGAGTGTCACCGTGCGGGTGCCCGCGAAGGTCAATGTGCAGCTCGCGGTGGGCGCCGCCCGCGCCGACGGCTTCCACGACCTGGCGAACGTCTTCCTCGCGGTCGGTCTGTACGACGAGGTCACCGTGACTCCGGCCGACGGACTCCGGGTCACCTGCGCGGGCCCGGACGCCCACCAGGTCCCTCTGGACCGTACGAACCTGGCGGCCCGGGCCGCGATCGCGCTGGCCGAGCGGCACGGCCGTACGCCCGACGTGCACCTGCACATCGCCAAGGACATCCCCGTCGCCGGGGGCATGGCGGGCGGCAGCGCGGACGGCGCGGGCGCGCTGCTGGCCTGCGACGCGCTGTGGGGCACCGGCGCCACCCGTGACGAACTCCTGGAGATCTGCGCCGAGTTGGGCAGCGATGTGCCGTTCAGCCTGGTCGGCGGGGCGGCTCTCGGCACCGGCCGCGGCGAGAAGCTGACGGCCCTGGAGACCGGCGGCACCTTCCACTGGGTGTTCGCGATGGCCGAACGGGGGCTCTCGACCCCGTCGGTGTTCCGGGAGTTCGACCGGCTGGCGCAGGGCCGGGACATCCCCGAGCCGGTGGCCTCCCAGCCCCTCCTCGACGCCCTGGCCGACGGTGACCCCGACGCCCTCGCGGCCACCGTGTCCAACGACCTCCAGCCCGCCGCGCTGTCGCTGTTCCCCGAACTGGCCGACACCCTCGCCGCGGGCCACGCGGCCGGCGCCCTCGCCACGCTCGTCTCGGGCTCGGGCCCGACCACCGCCTTCCTCGCCCGCGACACCGCCGCCGCGGCGAAGATCGCGGAGGCGCTGCGCACGTCGGGCACCTGCCGGAGCGTGCGGGTGGCCGCGGGACCGGCACCGGGCGCGACGGTGATCGGGGACCGGCCGTAACACGGCTGCCGCGGGCGGCCCGCGCCCTCCGGGCTCCCCCGGCCGGCCGCATCAGGAAACCGGCATGGGAGGCGGGCGTATGGGGGCGGCGGAACTGGTCGCGGCCGTTCGGCGGGGTGACGCGGAGGCCGTGCACGCGCTGCTGGACGTCGGGGAGGATCCGAACGCCCGCGACCCGGCCGACGGCGTCCCCCTGCTCTGCGTGGCCGTCGCGGCCTACGACGAACCGGTCGCCGAGGAGCTGATCAGGGCCGGCGCCGACGCGTTGCGGCCGGTGGGCGAGGCGCCGGGAGGGGACCCCGGGCTGCCCGGCGGCGACAGCGCGCTGACCCGGGCGGTGGACGGCGGCTGCTCCTGGATGGCCGGCAGGCTGCTCCCCGAGGTCGTACGCCTCGACGCCGGCGTGCGGGCCGACCTGCTGGCACGCGCGCGGTACTGGGCCGGGGCGGACCTCGGGACCGAACTGCGGCGCAGGACCGGAGCCGCCGGGCCGGTCGAGCGCGGAACGGTGCGGGTCGAGACCTGGAGCACCCGGCACGAGCGGTACTCGCTCGGCGGGCAGACCGTGTGGGACGGCCACCTGGGCGTCCTCTCCGTGCTGGAGGAGCGCTTCCGGATCCGCACGCCGTTCGACGAGCTGCTCGCGCGGGCCCTCACCCGCCCGGACCGGGACCACGGCGTCTGGTCCGACTCCGTCGTCCTCCTCGCCGCCCGGCGGGACGAGGAGACCTGGAGCGCCGCCCGGGTGCTGAGCGGGCATCCCGACCGGCTGTGCCGGCTCTTCGCGGCGGACGTGCTGCGGTGCCTCGTCATCGGGTTCGGCGGCATGTTCTCGCGGCCGGGCCCCGTGGTCGACAAGCCCGCGCCCGAGGTGTTCCTGCCCTGGGCCCTGGAGGAGCCGGACCCCGAGGTGCTCGCCCTGGTGCTGGCCGGGCTGGGCGAGGAGGGTGACGCCGACGGCGAGGGGGAGATCATCGAGCCCGTCGGTCTGTCGTACGCGGGGCATCCCGACCCGAGGGTACGGCTGGAGGTGCCCGGCACCCTGCGACCGGAACCCGCGCGTGCGCGCGTGCGGCGCGAGAAGCTCGACATCCTGTACACGCTGGCGCGCGACCCCGACCCCCGGGTGCGCGAGCGGGCGGCCCGCTGGCTGGCGCACTGCCCCGCACAGGCGCCCGGCGTCACCGACGTGCTCGCCGGACTGCTCGGCGACGAGCTGCGGGACACCCGGGTGCACGCGGCGTACGGGCTCGCGCAGCGCGACGATCCGCGCTGTGTGGCCGCCGAGCGCGGGCTGCGGCCCCTCGACGTCGACGGCTGGGCGGACGGCGTCCTCGTGCGGGCGATGTGGCGCTACGAGGAACGCCACCCGGAAGCCCGCGAGCGGGATCATCCCCAACCGGGGTGACGATCCCGCCCCGCCCCGCACGACCCCGCCCGCCCGAGAGGCCCTCCCGCCCCGCTCCCGCCCCCGCCGGACCCGGCGTGCGCGGGGTGGTGTCCGCCCCGCGCGCAACCGTTCGCCGCTCGGCGGGAGTCGGCGGGAGTCGGCGCCCGGACGCCCGTGGCCGGGGGCGTGCGCTGCCGGCGCGCACGACGCCGGGGGACGGCGCGCACGGCGTTCGCACGCGCTTGCGGAAGCCACGGACGCCTCTGGGACCGCGAAAGAAGCCGGGCACCCGGGGGTGTCCGTCGTGCCGACTACCCTGGAGGGTCGAGCATCCCCCGTGGCAGGAGAGAAATGGCCGTCAATCTGGTCAATGTCGAGAACGTCAGCAAGGTGTACGGGACCCGTGCGCTCCTCGACGGCATCTCGCTCGGCGTGTCCGAAGGGGACCGGATCGGTGTCGTCGGCCGCAACGGCGACGGGAAGACCACGCTGATCCGGATGCTCGCCAAGCTGGAGGAGACCGACTCCGGCCGGGTCACGCACTCCGGCGGGGTGCGCATGGGCGTCCTCACCCAGCACGACTCGCTCGACTCGACCGCGACCGTCCGGCACGAGGTCATCCGGGACATGGCCGACCACGAGTGGGCGGGCAACGCCAAGGTCCGGGACGTGCTGACGGGACTGTTCGGCGGGCTCGACCTGCCCGGGTTCCCGCAGGGGCTGGACACCGTCATCGGCCCGCTCTCCGGCGGTGAGCGCCGCCGGATCGCGCTCGCCAAGCTGCTGATCGAGGAGCAGGACCTGATCGTCCTGGACGAGCCGACCAACCACCTCGACGTCGAGGGCATCTCCTGGCTGGCCCGGCACCTGCGCGAGCGCCGCTCCGCGCTCGTGTGCGTCACCCACGACCGCTGGTTCCTCGACCAGGTCTGCACCCGCATGTGGGACGTGCAGCGCGGCGCCGTCCACGAGTACGAGGGCGGCTACTCCGACTACGTCTTCGCGCGCGCCGAGCGTGAGCGCATCGCCGCGACCGAGGAGGTCAAGCGGCAGAACCTGGTCCGCAAGGAGCTGGCCTGGCTGCGCCGCGGCGCACCCGCGCGGACGTCCAAGCCGCGGTTCCGCGTGGAGGCCGCCAACGAGCTCATCAAGGACGTGCCCCCGCCCCGCGACAGCAGCGAACTGATGAAGTTCGCGTCCTCCCGCCTCGGCCGGACGGTCTTCGACCTGGAGGACGTCACCGTCCAGGCCGGTCCCAAGGTGCTGCTCGAGCACATCACCTGGCACCTCGGCCCCGGTGACCGCGTCGGCCTCGTCGGTGTCAACGGCGCCGGCAAGACCTCGCTGCTGCGGGCCCTGGCCGAGGCCGCCCGCACCGAGGGCGAGGCGCAGCCGGTGGCCGGCCGGATCGTCGTCGGCAAGACCGTCAAGCTCGCCTACCTCTCCCAGGAGGTCGCCGAACTCGACCCCGCCCTGCGGGTCCTGGAGGCCGTGCAGCAGGTGCGCGAGCGCGTCGACCTGGGCAAGGGACGGGAGATGACCGCCGGGCAGCTCTGCGAGACGTTCGGCTTCAACAAGGACAAGCAGTGGACGCCGGTCGGGGACCTGTCGGGCGGTGAGCGCCGCCGCCTCCAGATCCTGCGCCTGCTGATGGACGAGCCCAACGTCCTCTTCCTGGACGAGCCCACCAACGACCTCGACATCGAGACCCTCACCCAGCTCGAGGACCTCCTCGACGGCTGGCCCGGCTCGATGATCGTCATCTCCCACGACCGTTTCTTCGTCGAGCGGACCACCGACCGGGTCTTCGCCCTCCTCGGCGACGCCGCCCTGCGGATGCTCCCGCGCGGCATCGACGAGTACATCGAGCGCCGGCGCCGGATGGAGGAGACCGCGGCGGCCTCGGCCCCGGCGGCCGCCACGACCAAGGCCGCGCCCGAGCGGAGCGCCGCCGACCAGCGCGCCGCCAAGAAGGAACTCCAGAAGATCGAGCGGCAGTTGGACAAGGTCTCCGAGAAGGAGGCCAAGCTGCACGGCCGGATCGCCGACCACGCCACCGACTTCGCGAAGGTCGCCGAACTCGACGCCGAGCTGCGGCAACTGGTGGGCGAGCGCGAGGAACTGGAGCTGCGGTGGCTGGAACTCGCCGAGGACGCGTGAAGGGCGCGTGAAGGCGCATAACGACGGCGTCACGGGCCGGTCCTCCCTTGGGAACAGGGGTGGACGGGCCCCGGGGGCCGTCCGTCACGGGTGATAGAAAGAGCCGTCTGAGAACTTTCTGAAGACGGCTCCGGGCGGGTCACTGACCTGGGGGCGTGGCTAAAAACCAGTGACATAGGGGGAACACGCTGATGGCTACGCCGCCGGATCAGCCGCCGCAGCACGGTGGTTTCGGAGCACCGCAGGACCAGCCGCAGGCACCGCACCAGCCGCAGGCACCACAGCCGCCGCAGGGCGGCTTCGGCGCGCCCCAGATGCCGCCGCAGCCGCCGCAGGGCCCGCCCGCCCAGCCGCCGCAGCCGGGCTACGGGTATCCGCAGCAACAGCCGCAGCAGCCGGGTCCGTACGGGCATCCGCCGCAGGCAGGACCCTACGGTCAGCCGCAGCAGCCGGGACCCTACGGTCAGCCGGGGCCGTACGGCCAGCCGGCCGGGCCCTACGGGCAGCAGCCGGGCTACGGCTACCCGCAGCCGCCCCAGTTCCCCGGCGCGCCCGGTACCCCGCCCGGCGGGCGCAACCCCTTCAAGGGGCGGCCCGCGCTGGTGGTCGGGGCCGCGGTGGCGGCGCTGCTGGTGATCGGCGGGACCGTGTTCGCGGTCACGGGCGGCGACGACGAGGGCGGCAAGAAGCCGGTCGCCGGTCCGAGCGACGACGGCAAGGCCTCGTCGAGCGGCGCACCGGTCAACCCCGGTGACGGCAGCGGCGACGGCGGCGAGGACACCGAGGACTTCAACGCGGACCGCAAGGCGGGCGAAGCGAAGGTGCTCTGGTACAAGGAGGCGCCCGACGCGCCCGCCTCCGGTGCCGAGGCCCCCGGCATGTGGATCACCTCCAAGACGGCCGTGAAGGCGGCCTACAAGGAGGTCGTCGCGTACAACGTCGGTGACGGCAAGCCCACCTGGGACACCATCGCCCTGCCGCAGAAGATCTGCGCGGTCACCCCGCAGAAGACGGCCGACGACAAGGTCGTCGTGGCGTACATGAGCGGCACCAGCGACCGCGCCAAGTGCAACCAGCTCCAGCAGATCGACCTCGACACCGGCGCCAAGGGCTGGAAGGGCGTGGTCGCGGACGGCGCGCTGTTCGACAGCGCCATCAGCATCGAGCTGTCGCTGGCCGGCAACACCCTGATGGTGGGCCGCTCGCAGTTCGGCACGGCGTACGACGTGCGCACCGGCAAGAAGTTGTACGACAAGCAGAAGTACGGCGACGCGTGCTTCCCGACGGCCTTCGCGGGCGGGACCCGGCTGATCTCGGTGGCGTCCTGCGACGCGACCGAGGCCAACGAGCACGACGAGATCCAGGAACTGGACCCGGCGACCGGCAAGGTCAAGTGGAGCCAGAAGTTCGACAAGGGCTGGTCGGTCGCGAAGACGTACTCCGTCGACCCGCTGGTGGTCTACAGCACCAACGAGGACAAGAACAGCTGGAACATCGCGACGTTCAAGCCGGACGGCGGCTACCGCTCCCAGGTCGGCTTCGACGAGGACTTCGCGCCCGAATGCGACTCCGGCTTCCTCCAGCGCAATCTGACGGGCTGCACGGGCACCGCCTCCGACGCGAACACGCTCTACCTGCCGACCGAGTCGACCACCGGTCCCAACGAGATCGTGGCGATCGACCTCTCCACCGGCAAGGAGAAGTGGCGCGTGAAGTCCCCGACCGACGAGGCGATGCTGCCCGTGAAGGTCGAGGGCGGCAACCTCGTCGCGTACGTGGAGCCGTCGTACGACGCGGCCGGCCGGGTGGTGGGCATCCCGACGGCCGGGACCGCCCACACGCCGAAGACGCTGATGCAACTGCCCGAGAGCACCGCCGAGATCGAGGACAGCTTCTACTCGCGCGACCTCGCCTGGGTCGACGGGCGCCTCTACCTCTCCTCCACCCGGCTGACGGGCAACGACGACACGAAGGAGAAGCTGATGCTCGCCTACGGCAAGTGAGGCGACCCACCGCCTTCCCCGCCCCGTCGTCGTCCCCGTCCGCCGCCCGAGCTCTCCGAGCGTTCTCCCGAGGTATCCACACCATGACCCAGCCGCCGCCCCCGCCGCCGAACCAGCCCCCGCAGCAGCCCCAGCAGGGCGGTTTCGGCCCGCCCCAGCCGCCGCAGGACACGCCCGTGCAGGACGCGAAGCCCCAGGACGCGAAGCCCGAGGCCACGAAGCCCCAGGACGCGAAGCCCCAGGGCGCGGCGCCGCAGCCGCCGGCCCCCGACCTGACGAAGTCCCCGGCACCGGGCTACGGCTACCCGCAGGCCCCGCAGGCCCCGCAGGCCCCGCAGGCCCCGCAGGCCCCGCAGGCCCCGCAGGCCCCGCAGGCCCCGCAGGCCCCGGCCCAGGCGGCCCAGCAGCCGCAGACTCCTCCGCCGCCGGTCCCGTCCGGGCCCCCGCAGCAGCCCCAGCCGGGCTACGGCTATCCGCAGGCGCCCGGCGGGCCGGCCGCGTCCCCGCAGCCACCGGCCGCCGCTCCCGGTTACGGCTACCCGGCCCAGCCGGGCACGCCGACGCCCTCCGCGTACGGTCAGCCCCAGCAGCCGGGCCCCTACGGCCAGCCGACGCCGCCGTACGGCCAGCAGCCCGGTTACGGCTACCCGGGTCAGCCGGGTTATCCGGCCGCCCAGCCGGGTTACGGCTACCCGGGCCAGCCCACCATGCCCATGCACCCGCAGGCCGGCGGCCCCGGCCAGGGACCGGGCGCCGGGGTCGGCAAGAAGTTCAACGCACAGGTGGCGATCATCGTCGGCGCGGTCGTCGCGATCGCGCTGATCGTCGGTGGCGGCGTCTGGTACTCCCAGTCCGACGGCGGCAAGAAGGAGGAGGCGGGTCCCGCGGGCCCGACCGGCGGCGGGGGTGACACCGGCGACAAGGGAGGCACCGGCGGCACGGCCTCCGGCGGCAAGGAGAAGGTACCGGCGAACCCGGCCGCGGACGTCCTCTTCAAGGTCCCGATGCCCGTCATCAAGAAGGACGACAGCGTCGGCGTCAAGGGCTCCTGGGTGACCGACAAGGCGTACGTGAAGACGGGCGTCAACGAGATCGCCGGCTACGACCTCGACAAGGGCACCAAGCTCTGGTCGATCCCGCTGCCCGGCCCGGTCTGCGAGGCCAGCAGGTTCGCCACCGACGACTACCGCACGGCGGTCACCTTCCAGGCGAGCACGGCCGACACGGCGGGCTGCGACCAGGTCGCGGCGATCGACCTCGCCGCGGGCAAGCAGCTGTGGAAGAAGACCGTCAACTCCGGTGACTACCCGATCAGTTTCAACAACGTGACGGTCAGCGCGAACACGGTGGCCCTCGGCAGCACCAACGGCGGCGCCGCCTTCGACATCGACTCCGGCAAGGTGCTCTGGTCGCCGAAGCCGGCCGACACCTGCTACGACGCCGGCTACGGCGGCGGCCCGAAGCTGGTGGCCGTCCGCAAGTGCGGCGCGTACGACAACCCCGAGCTGAACATCCAGACCATCGACCCGGTGTCCGGCAAGGTGATCTCGGAGTACAAGCTGGCCACGGGCATCGACTACGCGTCCGTCGTGTCCAGCGACCCCCTGGTGGTGGCCGCCGACGTCGGCGACAGCGCCGGTGACGGCAGCGGCATCTCGGACTTCTTCTCCATCGACAACAAGACCGGCAAACTGCGCACCCGTATCTCGGTCCCCGGCGACCAGTACGCGGCCGACTGCGAGGGCATCACCAGGATCGAGGCCTGCACCGGCCTGGCCGTCGGCAACGACCGGATCTACGTCCCGACCGAGGAGCACGACGGCACCGGCGAGTACAGCCGGACCAACGAGGTCATCGCCTTCGACCTGGCCACCGGCAAGCAGACCGGCCAGCGCGCGGACGCCGGCGACGGCTACACGATCTACCCGCTGCGCATGGACGGCAGCAATCTGATCGCCTACAAGCGGCCGCCGTACGACAAGGGCGGCCAGGTCGTCAGCATCGCCGGAACCTCCTTCAAGGAGACCAAGCTGCTGGAGAACCCCTCCACGGAGGCGGTGCGCGACCTGGAGACCAGCATGTCCCCGGAGTACTCCGAGGTCCTCTACTCCCAGGGACGCCTGTTCATGTCCGAGGTGTACGCCGACGACGGCTCGCTCTCCAGCGGCGACCCCCAGTACCTCGCGGTCGCCTACGGCGCGGGCGGCTGATCGTCCGCATCGCCGTGACGGCCCCGCCCCTGCTCAGGGGCGGGGCCGTTCATTTATCGCCCATGACCCTCGAATGTGAGGAATTTCGGCGATCCGGGCACTTCTCACCGGTAGGGGGAGCGCAACGTCGAACAAGCGTGTAGCTTCCGGGGGCATGAGAACGGGGTGCCGGGGGGCACCCTTTTGTTGGTCCGCGAGGGTCCGTGTGAGTCCGTGTGGGCATCCATGGGGGGACTGGGGGGTTGCTCGTTGGGAGTGCGGCTGATGGTGGTCGACGACCACCGACTGCTCGCCGAGGCACTGGCCTCGGCGCTCAAACTGCGGGGGCACCGGGTGCTCGCCGCGGCGGCACCGACCGCGGGGGCGGCCGAGCTGGTGATCACGCGCGCCCCGGAGGTGTGCCTGCTGGGCACGGCGGTCCCGGCCGAGCCGGGCATCTTCGACCCGGTGGTCCGCATCAAGCGGGAGCGGCCCCAGGTGGCGGTCCTGGTCCTCGGCCCGGTGCCGAGCCCCCGCGGGATCGCGGCGGCCTTCGCCGCGGGCGCCTCCGGCTACGTACGCCACGACGAGCGCATAGAGGGCGTCGAGCGGGCCATCATGAAGGCGCGGTCGGGTGAGGCGGCGGTGGCTCCGACGCTGCTCCAGGGCGCGTTCAGCGAGTTGTTGAACCCGGCCGCACAGCCCGACGACGAGGGCCAGCGGCTCCTCCAGATGCTCACGCCCCGTGAGGTGGAGGTCCTGGTCCGGGTCGCGGACGGCGAGGACACCCGGCTGATCGCCGCCGGCATGGGCATCGCCCCCTCCACGGCCCGCACGCACGTCCAGCGGGTCCTGATGAAGCTGGGCGTCGGCTCCCGGCTGGAGGCGGCGGCGCTCGCGGCCCGCACGGGGCTGCTGGACCGCGCGGGCCCGCTGCCGCACACCTCCCGGAACCCGGAAACGGGTACGGGGACGGAGTTCTGACGAACTCCGTCCCCGTACCGGGCAGTTGCGGGCGGGTCAGCCGAAGCGCAGCTTCGTCGTCGCCCACGCGCTGTCCGCGCTGATCACCGCCGTACCGGTGCCGATCACCGCGGCGCCGCCCTTGTAGAAGTAGATGCTTCCGGCGCTGGAAAGGGCCCAGAGGTCGGGGATGCCGTCGTCGTTGACGTCCGGGGTGCCGTAGAGGTGGCTCGTGGGCACCGTGGCGGTCGACCATCCCTCGGCGTAGACCTCGTCGGCGCCCGTCTTGGAGGCCGCAGCCGTCGACAGGGAGGCGATGGTGGAGCCGCCGGCGCTGTCCTTGATGCCGAACCGCAGGTAGAGGCGGCTGGAGGAGCCGGAGCGCCACAGCAGGTCGGGGGCGCCGTCGGCGTCGTGGTCGCCGACCGAGACGAGGTCGCGGTCCAGCCACGCGGTGCTGGCGATCTTGGTGACCGTCAGGAACGTGGCGCCGGTGTAGCCCTCGAAGGCCCACATCTCGCCGCCGGTGGCGGTGGCGAACAGGTCGACGCGGCCGTCCGCGTCGTAGTCGCCCACGATGATCTGGTCGAAGGTCGCCGGGTCCGGGGAGCCCGAGGGCAGCCGGAGGGTCATGCGCCGGGAGATGTCGACACTGCCGTAGCCGTCGCCGGGGTACACGTACAGCCTGCCGTCGGGCATCCGGGCGAAGACGTCGCCGATGCCGTCGGCGCCGAGCGCGTCGCCGCCGTGGGCGATCAGTGCCGCCGTGCCGTCGGCGCCCGTCCAGTAGCCCGGCGCGTGGTCCACGCCGTCCTCGTCCGGGTCGGAGAGCAGGCCGACGCCGTCGTCATGGGCGGCCTCCATGCCGACGTGCAGGTCGCCGGCGGTCGACGAGGGGTACATCCACAGGTTGCCCGCCGAACTGATCGCGAACAGGTCGGGGGTGCCGTCGCCCGTGGTGTCGCCGGCCACGTCGGCGGTGTCGCGCGGGGTGACGTAGAACAGGTACTTCGTGCCGATCGAGACATTGCCCGCGCTGTCCACGGCCCGCGCGTACAGCACGTTAGGGCCGGCCAGCGGCGGCGGCAGCGACACGGTCGTCGAGGCGCCCGCGGTGACGGTCTTGCTGCTCGCGTAGGTCGTGGTGTTGAACGACCACTGGAACTTGGTGACGTCGGTGTCCTCGTCCGGCGCGAAGGTGAAGTTGCCGGACGTGCCGAACTTCACCGTCGACCAGACCGTGCCGTCCTCGTCCGCCGCCGGGAAGGCGGTGGAGGTGATCAGCGGCTCGTTGGGCACGCTGCTGTCGTAGACGAACCGGCACACGTACGGGTCGGAGGTCGGCGCGTACGGTGAGGCGGCCCCGCTGGAGTCGATCGCGCGCACCCGCCACGAGTACTGGTAGCCGTTGGTGAACGACGACTTGGCGACCGTGACCGACGCCTTGCCGGCGCTGGTGACCGTGACGTTCTTGTCGAGGATCTTGCTGTCGCCGTAGCCGGTCCGCCACAGCTCGAAGTCCAGGTACTTCAGGTCCTGGCGGGTGGAGGTGTCGTCCGCGTCGGAGGAGGCGGCCGACAGCACGAGGTCCCTCTTGCCGATGTGGAGGTAGGGGGTGGTGCGGTCGCAGGTGCCGCCCGGGGTCTGGACGACCGAACTCGGCGTCTTCGGCTTGCGGTTGTAGACGAGGGTGAGCTTGGGGGCGCTGTCGCCCTCCGCACGGAACTTCTTCCAGGCGTAGGCCGAGTCCTCGGTGCTGGCCCGCAGCCCGATGGTCATCGAGGACCAGCCGCCGTCCGCCGCGTCCTGCGCGACCGACTTCGCGTCGTAGCTGACGTAGGAGTCCGGGCAGGAGGAGTTGTAGCCGTAGGCGAAGGACTTGGTGCCGATCTCCGACTTCCAGTCCGGCTGGTTGTTCCAGGTGGTCTTGGAGGAGATGCCGGAGGTCAGCCAGACCTGGGTCTCGCGCGCGGAGCACGACCAGGAGTAGGTCTCGCGCAGCCTTATGGAGGCCGACGAGATGCTGGCGCCCTTGATGCTGGTGGACCAGCCGAGCTTGAAGAAGGAGCGGGACAAACCCCAGGTGGTGGACTCGAAGCCGACGCGGGCCTCGGTGGTGCCGCTGTTGTAGTTGGCGCCGTCGTAGAAGCTGGAGCTCGGGTACTTCTTGTACGCCGTGGTCCAGTTCTTCGTCTTGCCGTAGATCGTGGGGTCGACGAAGACCGGGTAGACGGTGTCCGGGTCCGCGAGCAGGTCGGCGTCCGGCACGATCGACAGGGCGGTGGAGGCGGCGCCCGGGGCGCTCAACGCGGTACCGGCGACGGCCATGTGGGTGCCCGGGTCGGGTCCGGCGAGGCCCGGCAGGGCGAACACCTGGGCGTCGGTGAGGGCGGCGGACGGCGCCTGGCGGAAGGCGGCCGGGTCGGCGGTGGTCGCGCCGGTGTCCCCGGTGTCGCCGTCCTCGGACCCGTCGTCCTCGGTGTCGCCGTTCTCGGTGGCGGTCGCCGTCGGTGCGTCGGTGTCCTGCCCGTCCTCGGGCGCGGCGCTCTCCTCACCGACCGGCGCGCCGGGCTCCTCGGAGTAGGACGGCGCCGGCGCGGCGCTCTCCTCGGCCGGCTCGGGGTCGGCGCCCTCGGTGACCGCGTACGTGCCGGCCGAGTCCCACAGGTAGGGGGTGGGGGAGACGGCGATCTCCTGGCCGTCGCGGTCCGTGCCGGTGACGATCTTCGTGACGGGGTCGAGGTGGAAGGTCAGGTCGGGGGAGGAGAGCCCGTAGGACAGCCGGGTGAGGGCGGGGTCGGCCGCGGCCTCGGCGCTGTGCACGACGAGGACGTGGCTGAACCCGCCGGCCTGGGCCGTCAGCATCAGGTCGACGCCGTCGAGCACGTCGCGGTACAGCGCGCTCGACCCGCTGATCGTGGGCTCGGGCAGGGCGCCGGGCCAGCTCAGGGTGATCTCGTGGCCGCCGCTGGTGAGGGTGGCGAGCTCGGAGAAGCCCTCGGTGGCGTCGGTGACCCGCACCGCGTCACCGCCGCGCGCGACGGTGTAGACGGCTGCCCGTACGGCCGTGGACGCCGAACCCGTGCCCGAAGCGCCTCGTCCGCGCGCGGTGCTCCGGCCGCTTCCGCTTTCCTTGCCGCCCGCCGAGAACACCACGGGATCGACGGTCGCTCTGGCGGCCCAGCCGTGTGCGGTCCGGGCCAGACTCGTGTCGATGGGCTTCCAGGCGCCGTTCACCCGGGCCCGCACCGGCGCCCCGTGCGCGACCAGCTCGAAGCTGCCGTCGGGACGCGCGTACGTCGTGGACGTCTCGTCGCGCAGGGCGGTGACCTCGACGCGCCTGCCCGCGGCGACGGCCTGTCGCTGCGCGGTCTCCTGGTCCAGCGGACGGGCGGCGGCCTGCTTCGTCCCGGCGGGGGCGTCGGGGGTGCCGGGGTCGTCGAACAGCGGCACGGCCAGCAGCCCGACGCCGATCGCGCCGGCGACGGCTGCGGCGACCCCTGCCCGGCCGCGCCCGGACGCGGGCAGGCCGAAGCGACGACGTTCCATGGGCTTGCGCCCCCTCCCCCTGAAATCCCGGGCGAACCAGGATTCTGTGAATGAGCTGTGCCGCACCCGGGGGCCTGCTTTTCGCATCCCACGCCCGGAAAGCGCGCACCAGAGCATTGCCGATGGCGAGGAGATAGCGCCACACCGCTCGGTCGCCTTTGCCTTTCTGTGACCTTGGAGGTGAGACGGGGCGGCCCTCGCGTACGTCCAAAAGGTAGCGCTGAACAGCGAGTTCGCGTCCCGGGCGTCTTGCGCCAAACGATCACAATTTGCCCGCGCGTGACAGTGCATTGACCGGCATTTGACCTGGTCTTTCAGTGATTGAGCCGTGCTCATATCTTTTTAATTGGACTGTGGAATTTCTCCGGTGAGGTAAATCACGCGCTTTCTTGGGCCTGTTGACTTTCCATGAAGATTTGCCAGAACATTCGTGCTCATCAATGGCCGGAACTGTGGGCGCGGGGGCTGTCGCTGTGTGGGGATCGCTGTCATGGAGCGGCAGGGGGTGGCGTGTGAGCACGCGTGCCGAACGCCGCAGACGGGCGCGGATGCGCGCCGGTGTGGTCGGTGCGCTCGCCGTGGCACTGGTGGTGGGCATCTCGCCCGCCGCCGTGGCGCTGCCGCCGGGTGACGACCGCAGCGGCGTCGATCTGGTCGACCTGCCGGACGCCGAGCAGGCCGAGGGCGAGGCCGGCGGCGGGCTCGCCGAACTGACCACGGCCGAGGCCGAGCAGCCCCTCGAGTACGACCCGAGCCAGGTCGCCGCCCCCGCGGGCGGCACCGCGACGAAGGACCTCACGGGCCTCGCGCCCGGCGATCTGGTGCCGCTCACCCAGGCCGACGGCACCGCCCTCCCCGTCGAGGTCGGCGCCCCCGAGGACGCCACCGCGACCGAGGCCGCGGCCCTGGAGGGCGAGTGGCAGGTCACCCTCGCCGGCCAGGGCGAGCTGGCCACCACCGCCATCGAGGGCGTGGCCCTCACGGTCACCCCGCCGGCCGAGGCGACCGGCGACGCCGTGATCGCCCTGGACTACACCGACTTCTCCGAGCTCTACGGCGCGAACTGGGCGGACCGGCTGTCCTTCGTGCAGTACCCGGCGTGCTTCCTGACCACCCCGGACACCGAGGGCTGCTCGGAGCCGACCGAGGTCTCCACCGACAACGTGGTCGCGCAGACGGGCACCGACGCCGACGGCGACGCGGTGTTCGAGCGCCGCATCCTGGCGACCGTCGACACCGAGGTCCTCGCGGCGGGCGGCACCAGCGCCTCGACCGCGTCCACGGCCGCCGCCTCGGGCGCGGGCACGGTCACCGACGGCGTGTACCGCGAGACGCAGTCCGGCAGCGGCACCCGGCTGGCGACGCTGGCCGCCGCGACCGCCGACGGCTCCGGCTCCTCGGTCCTCCTCGCCACCGACTCCGGCTCCGGCTCCAAGGGCGACTTCGGCGCGACCCCGCTGGTCAGCGCCGGTTCCTGGTCGGCCGGAGGCAACTCGGGCGGCTTCACCTACTCGTACAGCCTCCAGACCCCGAGCGTCCCCGGCGGCCCCTCGCCGTCGGTGTCCTTCGGCTACAACTCGCAGGGCGTGGACGGCCGCACCTCCGCCTCCAACAACCAGCCCTCCTGGGTCGGCGACGGCTGGGAGTACAACGCGGGCTCCATCACCCGCACCTACGCCTCCTGCCGCGACGACCAGACCAACGGCAACAACACCAAGAAGACCAGCGACCTCTGCTTCGGCTCGTACAACGCCACGCTCACGCTCGGCGGCACGACGACCGAGCTGGTCCTGCCCGACGGCGCGAGCAGCCCGTACGGCGACAAGTGGGTCACCGCGAACGACGACGGCTCGCGCGTCGAGCTGCTTCGGAACACCGCCCTGGACAACGGCGACGCCGACGGCGAGTACTGGCGCGTCACCACCCGCGACGGCACCCAGTACTACTTCGGCAAGCACAAGCTGGCCGACGACTGGGCGAGCGGCGACCCGGTGACGAACTCGGTCCTCACCGCGCCCGTCGCCGGCAACCAGTCCACCGAACCCTGCTACAAGGCGGGCGACTTCGCCGGCTCCTTCTGCGACCAGGCCTGGCGCTGGAACCTCGACTACGTCGTCGACACCAACGGCAACGCGATGACGCTGTGGTGGGCGAAGGAGACCAACCACTACGCGAAGAACAACAAGTTCAAGACGCCCGTCTCCTACGACCGCGGCGGTTACCTCAAGCGCATCGAGTACGGCCTGACCACGGCCGACCCGTACGCGGCCCCGATCTCCAAGGTCACCTTCGACGTCGACGAGCGCTGCTTCAAGGAGGGCGAGCTCGCCTGTACGGCGGAGGGCGACGAGAACGACAACTTCGCCTCCGGCGACTTCGCGAGGAACCGGATCTGGTACGACACCCCGGCCGACCTCTACTGCGCGTCCGGCAAGGAGTGCTACGTCCCCGTCCCCACCTTCTGGTCGCGCAAGCGGCTGGCCCAGGTGACGACGTGGACACAGCGCACCCAGGGCTCCACGGCCCTGTCGAAGGTGGACAGCTGGACGCTCCAGCAGTCCCTGCCCGCCGACCTCACCGACGAGGGCACCGCCCTGTGGCTGGAGTCGATCACCCGCACCGGCTACGACGCCGAGGGCGAGTCCCTCACCCTCAACCCGGTGCAGTTCCTCGCCAACAGCCAGCCGATGCCCAACCGGGTCAAGGAGGGTGCGAACGACCCGAACCCGGCCTTCGACCGGCTGCGCATCGCGCGGGTCGTCAGCGAGTACGGCGGCGAGACCGTCGTCACCTACAAGGCGCCGTCGGGTGCGTGCAGGACGGGCAGCGGCTTCCCCGCACCGGACGCCAACACCGGTCTGTGCTACCCGGTGTTCTGGAACGCCGACCCGGACGTCGAGACGACCGACTGGTTCAACAAGTACGTCGTCGAGTCCGTCCAGGAACTCCCCGCCCTCACCGGCGTCGACGCGATCACGACCACCTACGACTACCTCGGTGACGCGGCCTGGGCGCTGAATCAGGCGGAGTTCAGCAAGAAGAAGACCCGCACCTGGGACCAGTGGCGCGGCTTCGCCCGTGTGCGCACCTACACGGGCGCCGACAGCGACGCCGCCTACGTGTCCACGAAGCGCGGGATGACGGAGACCCGCTTCTTCCGGGGCATGGACGGCGACCCCCTGTCCGGCGGCGGCACCCGCTCGGTGAGCGTCAAGGACTCCGAGGGCGTCACCATCGCCACCGACGAGGAGCCGTTCGCGGGCCGCGTCGCGGAGTCCCTCACCTACGCCTCGGCGACCGCCGACACCTGGCTGACCAGGACCGTCGACAAGCCGAAGGCCGTGAAGCTCGCCGCCCGCAGCCGCTCCGGCGGCATCCCGGACCTCAAGGCCTGGCGGGTCCTCACCCCCGAGTCCCTCACCTACACCCGTTCCTCCGGCACCGGCGACGACAAGCGCACCGTGCGCGTCCTGCGCACCGTCACCGAGTACGAGGACACCTACGGCCTGCCGACGCAGGTCGCCGAGTACAACGACTGGTCGGCCGACGCCGCGACCGACAACACGGACGACGACACCTGCACGGTGATGTCGTACGTGCACAACACCGCCAAGCACCTCATCGGCCTGGACCGGCAGACCCTCACCACCGCCGGCACCTGCGCGCAGGCGGCCACGGCGACGGCGGCCGACTGGATCGACGGCTCGCGGGTCGCCTACGACGGCCAGGCCTACGACGCCGCTCCCACCACCGGCAACGCCACCACCACCTGGGCGATCACCGGCACCGGCGGCGGCTGGGTCAAGGACGGCGAGGTCACGTACGACGACTACGGCCGTACGACGTCCACGAGGAACGCCGCGGCCATCGCGAACAACGACACCGCGAAGGCCGTCACGACCTACGTCCCGGACAAGGGCCAGGTCTTCCGGATCACCACCACCAACGAGCTGAACCAGAGCGAGACCAGCACGCTGGAGCCCGGCCGCGGGGTCGCCCTGACCGACGAGGACGTCAACGGACGGGTCACCACCTACACCTATGACGCCCTCGGCCGCGCCACCCAGGTGTGGAACCCCTCCCGCGCCACGTCCAAGTCGCCGTCGGCGAAGATCACCTACGACACGACGATCGGCCAGCCGGTCTCGATCACCACCGAGTCGCTCACCGACAACGGCGACTACGGCGTCTCCACCGTCATCTACGACGGCCTCGGCCGCGAACGCCAGAAGCAGGAACCGGCGGTCGGCGGCGGACGCCTCATCACGGACACCCTGTACGGCGCCAACGGCACGATCCGGCAGACCAACAACGCCTACTACGACAAGGACGCCCCCTCCACCGTCCTGTTCGAGCTGGACTCGGACTACCAGGTCCCCAACGCGACGCTCTACGCGTACGACGGCCTGGGCCGCACCCTCACCGAGACCCCGTACCTCAACGGCGCCGAGGTCCCGGCGAAGGCGAGCCGCTACGAGTACGGCCTCGACAACTCCACGGTGATCAACCCGACGGGCGCCGCCGCCCAGCGCACCTGGTCCGACGCGATGGGCCGCACGGTCCGCGTCGACACGTACACGGACGCGCTGCGCGCCGCCTACCGCTCGACGACGTACACGTACGACGAGCGCGGCGACCGCGTGAAGGCCAAGGACTCCCAGGGCAACCTCTGGACCTGGAAGTACGACGCCCGGGGCCGCGAGATCGAGTCTGTCGACCCGGACGCGGGTAAGACCACGACCACCTACGACATCCTGAATCGGCCGGAACTGGCCACGGACGAGAACGCGGCCGTCTACACGGTCTACGACAAGCTGTCCCGGCCGATCGAGCAGCACGAGGGCTCCGCCACCGGCACCCTGCTGGCGAAGACCACGTACGACACGCTGATCGGCGGTGTGGGCCTGCCGACCTCGCACACCCGGTACACGGACAACCAGGCGTACACCACGGCCGTGACCGGCTACACGGCCGGCTACCAGCCGACCGGCCAGAAGATCTCGATCCCCGAGTCGGTGGCGCTCGCCTACGGCCTCCAGAAGGAGTACGCGTACAGCTACGAGTACTCGGAGTCGGGCGTCGTCGAGGCGGTCAATCTCCCGTCCGTCGGCACCTTGCCCGCCGAGAGAGTGGTCGTCCGCTACAACGAGGACGGTCTTCCGGTTTCCACCTCGGGCCTGGCCTGGTACACCGCGCAGACCTCGTACTCCCCGTACGGCCAGGTCCTGCGCGCGGCCAGCGGCGAGAACCCGAACCGCGTCTGGACGACGAACCTGTTCGACGAGGCGACGGGTGAGCTGACCCAGAGCATCATCGACCGTGAGTCGACCAGTGACACCACGGCCGTCACCGGCCACCGCGTCAACTCCCGCAGCTACGCCTACGACCCGGCCGGCAACGTCACGTCGATCGCCGACACGTCGAACTCGGTGACCGACCGCCAGTGCTTCACCTACGACGCCCTGGGTCAGTTGTCCGAGGCGTGGACCGCACCGGCCGGCTGCACCGCCACCGGCAAGACGACGGCGGCCCCGAAGTACTCGGACGGCACGACCAACGTCACGGCGGCGAACAACGGTTACTGGCAGTCGTACACGTACGACGCGATGGGCAACCGGAAGAAGCTTGTCGAGCACGACCCGGGCCTGGACACCACCAAGGACGCCACGACCGACTACACGTACGGCAAGGCTGACGGCACCCAGCCGCACACGCTCACGGGCATGTCGTCCACGTACAAGGCCGAGTCCGGTGCCCAGGTGACGAAGGCGACGACGCTGACGTACGACGACGCGGGCAACACGCTGACGCGCAAGTACGACGGCTCCGAACAGGCGTTGTCCTGGACGTGGGACGGCCAGGTCGAGAAGGTCACCGGCTTCGGGGAGAACGGCGCGGGCGCGTGGAAGGGCCTGGCGAACAAGTGCCTGGATCTGTCCAACGCGGCGACGACGGCCGACACGCCCGTCCAGCTCTACACCTGCAACGGCTCCAAGGCGCAGAAGTTCCGCATCGACTCGGCCTCCTCGGCCGACCCGTCGACGGGCGCGCTGAAGATCCTGGGCAAGTGCGTGGTTCCTAAGGGCGGCGGCACAGCCAACGGCACGCTGGTCGTCATCGCGGACTGCACCGGCGCGGCGGCCCAGCAGTGGACGGCAACGTCCACCGGCACCCTGAAGCACGTCTCCTCGGGCAAGTGCCTGGACGTCCCGAGTTCCAACTCGGCGGACAGCACGGACCTCCAGCTGAACACCTGCGGGACCGCGGCGAACCAGCAGTGGGTCCCGGACAAGGAGACCAAGTACGTCTACGGCGGTGACGGGTCGCGTCTGATGGCGATCTCCGCCACCGAGCGCACCCTGTACCTCGGCGAGTCGACCATCTCGGTCAACGCGGCCGGCGGTCCCGCCTACACCGAGCGCTACTACTCCCAGGCGGGCGCTCCGACCGTGATGCGCCACGCGCAGGGTACGGGCGCGGCGGAACTGTCCGTGCAGATCATGGACCAGAACGGCACGGCGTACGCCAATGTGGCGCTGACGTCCGGCAACAAGGTCAAGTTCTCCAAGACGGACGCGTTCGGCGTGGAGCGGTCCGAGTCGACCACCTGGCGCTCGCACCAGAGCTATGTCGGTGGCGGCGACGACGCGAGCAGCGGTCTGGTCCACTTGGGTGCACGCGAGTACGACCCTGCGACGGGCCGCTTCCTGTCCGCCGACCCAGTCCTGGACCTGGCCGACCCGGTCCAGATGAACGGCTACGTGTACTGCGAGAACAACCCGGTCACCTTCGCCGACCCGTCCGGTCTGGCTTCGGAGGGCGGCAGCTCGGAGTACGGAGGGCCGTCGGCGTCGGACGAGGCGTCCGCGAAGAAGACGCTGGGCACCTCGGTGGCGGACGTGATCCTGTCCATCGGCTGGGCGGCTCTGAAGGAGTTCGTCGGCTGGAACAGCGTGGTGGGCTGCTTCTCGCGGGGTGACGTCTGGGCGTGCGGGGACCTGTTCCTCAACGCCATCCCGTGGACGAAGGCGTACAAGGCGTTCGGTATCGCCAAGGCGGCGTTCCGGATCGCGAAGGCGATCAACGCGCTGATGAAGGCCAAGCAGAAGGCCCGCAAGATCATCGAGCTGGCCCGCAAGGCCCGCGAGCTGGCGCGCAAGGCGGCCGCTGCGAAGAAGAAGGCGGCCGCGCTGGCGGCACAGCTGAAGAAGAAGGCCAAGGAAGCGGCAACCCGGCAGGCGAAGAAGGCCGCGCAGAAGACCGGAAACGCGGTCCAGAAGGCCCGGAAGGCGGCGGCGAAGAAGACGGAGCCGAAGCCGCGGCAGGCCAAAGCCAAGGACGAGTCGTCCGGGGGCGGCGGAGCCGGCGAGTGCAACAGCTTCGTGCCCGGCACGAAGGTGCTGATGGCCGATGGCACCACCAAGCCGATCGAACAGGTCAAGAACGGCGACAAGGTCCTGGCGACGGATCCGGAGACCGGCGAGACGAGTGTCGAGACGGTCACCGCCGAGATCCAGGGCAGCGGCGTCAAGCATCTGGTCAAGGTCACCATCGCCGTGGACGGCGACAAGGCCGACAGCGACAAGGCCGCCGAGAACACCGCCGAGGTGACGGCCACCGACGGACACCCCTTCTGGGTCCCGGAGTTGGGCGAGTGGATCGATGCCACCGACCTGAAGGCCGGTGAGTGGCTGCGCACCGGCTCCGGCAGCCACGTCCAGATCACGGCGGTCGAGCGCTGGACCGCACCTGCGGCCACGGTCCACAACCTCACCGTCAGTGACCTGCACACGTACTACGTGCAGGCCGGAGCAACACCGCTCCTCGTACACAACGACAACTGCCCGACCGTATCCCAGAAGGATGTGGAGGGCCTCCTGGGGAAGGCGCAATCCCTCTACGAGGCATACGGGAAGGAAAAGGCGACCGTTTCCGTCGCACGCGTCTGGAACCGGGAGACGAGGCAGGCCGAGGAATGGGTGTCGACGCACCTGAGCGACCTCCCGGCCGAGATCAGGAACAATCTTGGCGGCGCGAAGTACAAGTTCGGCGAAGGTGACGCCGAGGCGACGATTGTCGGCGCCCTAGGAGACAAGTACGACCTTCTCGGGATAGCCTCCAGTACGCGGATCTGCCCCAGTTGCTATGATGCGATCAAGGGTGTGCCCGGCATGATGGAAACGACGGTCGGGGCGACTCGTGCGCAATTGCCCAAGTACACGAAATGGCGTACCGCGATCAATATGAACTTCTGGAACGGGTCGTGAACCGTGATCTGTGACGTGTGCGGACACGAGATGCGGCTGTTGCCGGCGGACCCGGAGCAGGGGCAGGGTGAGGACTGGCTGTGCTCCTGGTGTTATGCGATGACCACGCTGGGGCCAGGGCCTCAGCAGGTGTCGCGGCCGGGGTACTCGCCGGTGAATTCACGCTGGGAGCGGGCGGTTTCCGAGAGGCTGCCCGATGGCGTCGCGCACGCGTACGCGTACTTCGATTCGACTCTCTGTGGAATTCGCCGAGAAGGCATGTCTCCGTCGCCGAATTTCTGGGTTCCGAATTGGTCCAATGCGTGCCAGGCGTGTAAGGACGCTGCCGGGATCATCGATCGACGCTGGCCGGTTGAGGTCAGGGAGAGGGGTCGGGAGCAGACCGCGCCTCCTTCCGGCACAAGCTGGCCGCCTTTCTAGATCGGTCCAATCGCGGCTTTGTGAATGAAACAGAAAGGGCAGTCATGCGGCGGTCCGGGGGATTCGTGCTGCTGGCACTGTGCGTGTCGCTGTCGGCCTGCGACGTGGCGAGCGGCGGTGGCGGCGGCAGCGCCGACGGTCTGCTGAAGCCCACCGCGCAGCCGGGCGCCACGGCGCGGGCCGGCGGCCTCGGCAGCGCGGCGCTGGTCTCGCGTGACACGAGCGGCTTCACCGTGTCCACGCCGGACGGCGCCCGCAAGGTGCGGGTCACGCAGGACGCCTGCGCTCCGCTGGCCTACGCCCTGTCCGGCACGGCCGTCGGCAAGCCGGCCACCACGGTCGTACGGAAGGCCACCGGCGAGGGCGCCGAGGTCACCGTCGTCCTCGCCGAGTACGCCTCCGACCAGGCACAGCAGGCGATGGACGCGATCGCCACCGCCCTCGACGCGTGCGCGTCCGGCTTCACGGCCACCGTCGACGGCGACGAGCACAAGGTCGGCAAGGTCGCCCCGGAACTCGCCCCCGAGGGCGTGGACCAGGCGATGGGCGTGGGCGCGACGGTGACCCGGTCCGGCAGGGCGGCCCCGGCCAAGGCCGTGATCCTCCGCTCCGGCAACGCGATCGCCTACCTCAGCGGCACCCCGTCGATCCCGGCCCCGGTCCTGGACGCCCAGTTGGTGAAGCTGCGAGGCTGACCGCATGCAGCTGCGAGCGACGGTCCGGCGGGGAGCGCGCCTCGGTGTGCTGATCGGCGTGTGGCCCGCGGGGATCGTCGGAACCCTGTGCCTGGTGGCGGCGTTCGTCTGTCTGACCGGCGGCCACGACGGCACCGCGCGGACGCTGACGTCCGCGGGCGCGTTCGCCGTCCTGGGCAGCATGGCCGTGGGCGTCGCCGTCGGCACGGCCACCGGCCTCGCCCTGGCGCTCGCACCCCGCGACCTCCTCACCCGCCCTGCGCCGCGCGGCCTGCTGGCGGCGCTCACCGCCGGGCTGCCGGTGGCGGCCCTCTCCGTCGCCGCCCTGACCGGGGACGGCTACACCCTCGCGAGCTATCCGCCGTCGATCCACTTCCTCACCTGGGCGGCGACCCTGACGATCGCCCTGGTGGCGGCGGCGCGCAGCGGTGAGATCGCCGGGTACGGCACCGGACACTGACGGACGCCGATGAGTTTCGCCGCGAACCGCGGTCAGAGAGCATGACCGCACCGGCCACGACACCCTGAGGACCTCAGATGCGCACCCTGATCAGCACCGCTTTCATCTCGCTCGACGGCGTCGTGGAGGCCCCGGGCGGCGAGCCCGGCTACCGCAACGCCGGATGGACCTTCAAGGACGTCGAGTTCCTCCCCGAGGCCTTCGAGATCAAGGGCCGGGAGCAGACCGAGGCCACCGCGATGCTGCTGGGCCGGACCAGCTACGAGGCGTTCAGCCCCGTGTGGCCCGACATGGCGGACTTCGCCGAGTACAAGGTGATGCCGAAGTACGTCGTCTCCACCACCCTCACCGAGGACGACCTGGTGTCGAACTGGGGCGAGACGACGATCCTGCGCTCGCTCGACGACGTCGCAGCCCTCAAGGAGACCGAGGGCGGCCCGATCATCGTCCACGGCAGCGCGTCCCTCAACCAGGCCCTCTCGGACGCGGGCCTGATCGACCGCTACCACCTGCTCGTCTTCCCGCTCCTGCTCGGCGCGGGCAAGCGGCTGTTCAGCGCGACGGACAAGGACACGCAGAAGCTGAAGCTCGTCGAGCACGAGGCGTACGCCAACGGCCTTCAGAAGAACGTCTTCGACGTCGTCCGCTGAGGTCCGAGTCCGCCCCGTATCCCCGCCAGGAGGTGAGCGAGGGCGACGGGCGGGGCGGTGAGGGCCGCGTCCGGGGTGTCGCTCTCGCGGAGGTGGAGGGTGCGAGGGGCGGGCGTGGCGGCGAGTTCGACGCAGGTGTCCCCTTCGCCGCCGTCGGAGAACGTCGACTTCTGCCAGCGCAGGGTTTGGTTCATCAGGGCCTCACAGCTCCTTCGTCAGGCGGTGAATGAAGTCCCGCGACGCCACCGGGTCCAGCGACGCGTCCTCCACTCTACGAAGGAGTGTTCGGAGCCGTTCCAACTGTGTTTCCTCGTCGATGAAGACGACCCCGGTCGGGGCGTCCCGTAGGACTGTGTCCAGCCGGGGCAGCGGGCCGCCCGCGTACATCATCGAGGCCCCGGCACCGGCGAAGCCGTCCTGATCCGTGGGGATGACTCGCACGGTGACGTGACCCTGCTCGATCTGATCCAGAATCCAACGGAGTTGAGCGAGGCAGACCTGACGGTCCGCCACTCTGAGGCGCAGCGCGAACTCATGGACGGTCGTCTCGTACGGGGTGGATGCTTCGCCTTCGATGACGGCGCGTCTCCTCGTCCGGTACTCGACCCGTGGCGCAAGTTCGCTCTCGGCCAGCTCCGGACGCATGTACCTGAAGACCGCACGTGCGTAGTCGGGGGTCTGTAGGAGTCCGGGGACACGGTTGATGACGACCTCACGCAGGAAGGTCGCATGATGCTCGGCCTCGGCCACATCCAGGTTCACCTGGGGCAGAACGTCGCGGTACTCGTCCCACCAACCGCGTGAGCGATCGCCCGCCATGGCTCCGAGCGCGTCGATGAACGCCTCGTCCGTGCAGGCGTAGTGCTCGGCGAGGCGGCGGATGCGATCCGCGCTGACGGCCGCGATGCCTGCCTCCACCTGACTCATCTGGGCCGAGGTCGAGTTCAGGAACGCTGCGACCTCGCGGGCTTTGAGCCCTGCCGCCTCGCGCAGTTTGCGCAGCTCCGCGCCCAGGCGCACCTGCCGTGCGGTGGGATGGGCCCTCGCCGCCATGTGTTCCCCAACGTCTTTGTTGTTGTGCCTCGTTCGAGTGCCAGATTACGGCAGCGACTTGCGGAGGCGAAAATTATTGCCTTACCGTCGGTGACGTACCGCGCACGCTGCGGAAGTGCACCGCTCCGTCCTGCCATGACGGCTGCGGCAACGCCACCGCGCGCAAATCCCCGCACCTCACTCGGAGTTGACGCATGTCCGAAACCGCCCCCGACTCCTGGGAGTACTCCCTCTTCGTCCCCGGCGACCCCCGCGCCGTGACCGTCTGCCGCCGTACCCTGCGCCTGATCCTCACCCTGCACGGGTTGATCCACCTGGTGGACACCGCGGAGCTGCTCGCCTCGGAGCTGGTCTCCAACGCCGTCCTGCACACGAAGGGGCCCGCTTGTCTGCGGCTGCGTTTTCGGGACGGCGTCCTCCAGATCGGTGCCTGGGACGCGGACCCCGAGCCGCCCGAGCCGCCGGGACGGCTGGCGGACCTGGCGGATCCGGCGGACGCCGAGAACGGCCGGGGCATGGCGTTGGTGCGGGCCTGCTCGGACCTCTGGCACTGGCAGCCGCTGTCCCGGATGGGCCACCGGGGCAAGCTCGTGTGGTGCGAGCTGGCGGTGCCATAAGGCTCAACCCGTGATGCAAAGCGGATCATCGCGACATACGGTGCGTAACCGTAACGTCTCGCTGTGTAGTGAGACCCGCCATCCAGACGGAAAAGGGTAAGCAATGCGCAAGCTCCGCAACACCGCTCTCGTGGCCGCCATGATCGCAAGCCTCGGCGTGGCCGGCGCCGGATTCGCCTCCGCCGCCGTCCACGGCGCGGACGGGGACTCCCGGGAGTGCTCCAACCACGTCGAGAACATCTCGTTCGGGCTCATCAACATCCCGAACCTGAACCTCCCGCTGCTGGGCCTCTCGTCGAACCAGGAGGCGACCCAGCAGATTTGCAGCAACGGGGACGACGCCATCAACGCGAACGTCGCCGGCCGGGACGACCGGGACTAGCGGCACCGGCGGACGCCGACGCGGACGCACCGGTCCGGCTGCGGGATCCGACACCTCGGATCCCGCAGCCGGACCGGCCTCATGAACCGGGCCGGGACTCGCCCTCCACCGCCTCCGGCGGCAGCGTCGGGGTGACCGGTGCCGCGGGCCGCAGCTTCAGCCAGGCCAGGAAGAAGACGCCCAGGGCCAGCATGGCCAGTCCGGTCCACAGGTTGATGTTGATCCCCTGGGCCTTGTCGATCTCCGCGTCGCTGTCCGTGATACCGGCGATCGTGACGATCACCCCGTAGACGACGAACAGGCCGCCGATGATGCGGCGCAGGTCGAAGATGCGGGCCGCGGTCGCGGACTTCTCCTCGAGTTCGGTGACCTCGCGCTGGACGTCGGCCTCGGAGTACCCCGCTCGCCGCAGCCGCTCCGCGGCCTCGGCGCGCTCGGACGGTTCGAATTCGTCGGACATGGTCTCTCCAGTCTCCCGCGGTATTCGCGACCGGGCTCAGAACGAGAACGGGATGTAGCAGGCGGCGGCCAGGATGATCGCGCTCCAGCCCAGCAGGGCCGGGCGCCGGTACCAGGCGTCGTCGCCCGCCGCCGGCGGCTCGGCCATGCCGGGGGAGACGGTGCCGTAGACCAGGCCCTGGAGCTCCTCGGCCGGCTTGGGGGCGGTGAACAGGGACACCACCACCATGACCACCGCGCCCGCCACGAAGCCCGCGATCGCGGAGACGAAGTTCGCGCCCTGGTCGGTGGGGATGCCGATGATGTCCTGCTTGTAGAGGACGAAGTAGTTGACCATCGCCGCCGTGGTACCCGCCAGCAGGCCCCAGAAGCCCGACTTCATCGACGCCCGCTTCCAGAACATGCCCACGATGAAGACGACGAACATCGGCACGTTGAAGAAGGAGAACAGCGTCTGGAGGTAGCTCATGATGTTCGAGAAGGACGAGGCGAGGAACGCCGTGCCCACCGAGGCGGCCACGCCGATGGCCGTGATGAGCCGGCCGAAGCGGACGTAGTACGCGTCCTCGCGGCCCCGCACCACGTACTTCGCCCAGATGTCGGTCGTGAACACCGTGTTGAAGGACGAGACGTTGGCGGCCATGCCCGCCATGAACGCCGCCAGCAGGCCCGTCACCGCGATGCCCAGTACGCCGTTCGGCAGCAGCTCCTGCATGAGATACGGAATGGCGTCGTTGTACTGGAGGTCGGAGCCGGCCGTGCCGATCTTCGGGACCAGCACCGCCGCCACCAGGCCCGGGATCATCACCAGGAAGACGATGAAGATCTTCGGGAACGCGGCGATGAGCGGGGTGCGCTGGGCCGCCGACAGGTTCTTCGCCGACAGGGCGCGCTGCACCTCGGCGAAGTTCGTCGTCCAGTAGCCGAAGGAGAGGACGAAGCCGAGGCCCAGCACGATGGTCAGCCAGTTCGCGCCGAGCGGGTTGTCGCTGCCGATGCCCGTGCCGCCCCAGGCGGTGACGAAGTCGTCGCCGTGGGACTCGGTCAGGGAGTCCGTCAGACCGTCCCAGCCGCCCACCTTCTTCAGGCCGAGCACCGACAGCGGGATGAGCGCCGCCAGGATCACGAAGAACTGGAGGACCTCGTTGTAGATCGCCGAGGAGAGACCGCCGAGCGTGATGTAGGCCAGCACGAAGGCGCCCGCGACCACGATCGCCACCCACTGCGGCCAGCCCAGCAGCGCCTCGACGACGATCGCCAGGGCGTACAGGTTCACGCCGGAGATCAGGATCGCCGCGAAGGCGAACAGGGCCGAGCTGAGCAGGTGGGCGCCCCGGTCGAAGCGCAGCAGCAGGAACTCGGGGACGGAGCGGACCTTGCTGCCGTAGTAGAACGGCATCATCACCAGGCCCAGGAAGACCATCGCCGGGATGGCGCCGATCCAGTACCAGTGGACGGTGTACGCGCCGTACTGCGCGCTGTTCGCGGCCATGCCCAGGATCTCGGTGGCGGCCAGGTTGGCCGAGACGAACGCCAGGCCCGTGATCCAGGCGGGCAGGGAGCGTCCGGAGAGGAAGAAGTCGAGGCTGGTCTTCACCGATCTGCGAGCGGCGAAGCCGATGCCCAGGACCACGACGAAGTAGATGCCGAGGATCGTGTAGTCGAGCCAGTTCGTCGGCAGCCGCAGCTCTGCCGCCAGCTGTGCTGCCGTGTAGGCCGGGTCTGTGGGGGTTCGCATGCCCTGCTCACTTCTTTTGGTGTTCTTTGTTTGGTTGTGGTGATGACTGGCGTGGGGGTTTATGGTTTTATGTGTTTGGTTCTGTTGGAAGCTTCGCTAGGTGTACGGATCTAGGTCTGCGGACCCAGAGGTACGGATGGAGAGTCGCGGTGAAGAAGACCTCGACCCGCTTGGCCGACGGTCGTGAGCTGATCTACTACGACCAGCGGGACGACTCGGTGCGCGACGCGGTGGACAGGCGTCCGCTGGATCCCACGGTCACCACTTCGGAGGTACGGCGGGACCCTTTGCTCGGCGATTCCATCGCCGTGGCCTCGCACCGGCAGGGGCGCATCTATCACCCGCCGGCCGACGAGTGCCCGCTCTGCCCCTCCCAGGGCGACCGCCTCAGCGAGATCCCGGACTCGTCGTACGACGTCGTCGTCTTCGAGAATCGTTTCCCCTCGCTGGCCGGCGACTCCGGGCGCTGCGAGGTGGTCTGCTTCACCTCCGACCACAACGCGTCCTTCGCCGACCTCACCGAGGAGCAGGCGCGACTGGTCCTCGACGCGTGGACGGACCGGACGTCCGAGCTGTCTCATCTGCCCTCCGTGGAACAGGTGTTCTGCTTCGAGAACCGGGGCGCCGAGATCGGCGTGACACTGGGTCACCCGCACGGGCAGATCTACGCCTACCCGTTCACCACTCCGCGCACCGCCCTGATGCTGCGTTCGGTCGCGGCGCACAAGGAGGCGACCGGCGGGGAGAACCTCTTCGACGCCGTCCTGGCGCGTGAACTCGCCGACGAGCGTGTCGTCCTGGAGGGTGAACACTGGGTCGCGTTCGTGCCGTACGCGGCGCACTGGCCCTACGAGGTGCACCTCTACCCCAAGCGCCGGGTGCCGGACCTGCTCGCCCTCGACGAGGAGGCCCGCACAGAGTTCCCCCAGGTCTATCTGGAACTCTTGAGGCGCTTCGACCGGATCTTCGGCGAAGGTGAACCGCCCACGCCGTACATCTCCGCCTGGCACCAGGCGCCGTTCGGCGCCCTGGAGGAGTTCGAGGGTGTCAACCGGGACGATTTCGGGCTCCATCTCGAGCTTTTCACCATTCGCCGCACTTCCGGCAAGCTGAAGTTCCTCGCGGGCTCCGAATCGGGCATGAACGTCTTCATCAACGACGTGCCGCCGGAGTTCGCGGCCCAGCGACTGCGAGAGGTAGCGAGTTCATGAGCGGCACCACCGGCACGAGCGGCAAGTATCTGGTCACGGGCGGCGCGGGCTACGTCGGCGGCGTGGTCGCCCAGCACCTGCTGGAGGCGGGCCACGAGGTCGTCGTGCTCGACAACCTCTCCACCGGTTTCCGCGAGGGCGTGCCGGCCGGCGCCTCCTTCATCGAGGGCGACATCCGCGACGCCGCCAAGTGGCTCGACGCCTCCTTCGACGCCGTGCTCCACTTCGCCGCGTTCTCGCAGGTCGGCGAGTCCGTCGTCAAGCCCGAGAAGTACTGGGACAACAACGTCGGCGGCACCATGGCGCTGCTCGGCGCCATGCGTGAGGCCGGTGTGCGCAAGCTGGTCTTCTCCTCCACGGCGGCGACGTACGGCGAGCCGGAGCAGGTCCCGATCGTGGAGAGCGCGCCGACGCGGCCCACGAACCCCTACGGCGCCTCCAAGCTCGCCGTCGACCACATGATCAGCGGCGAGGCCGCCGCCCACGGACTCGGTGCCGTCTCCCTGCGGTACTTCAACGTGGCCGGCGCGTACGGCGAGCAGGGTGAGCGCCACGATCCCGAGTCGCACCTGATCCCGCTCGTCCTCCAGGTCGCGCAGGGCCGCCGCGAGGCCGTCTCCGTCTTCGGCGACGACTACCCGACCCCCGACGGCACCTGCGTCCGCGACTACATCCACGTCGCCGACCTCGCCGAGGCCCACCTCCTCGCCGTCGCCGCCGCCCGGCCCGGCGAGCACCTCGTCTGCAACCTCGGCAACGGCAACGGCTTCTCCGTGCGCGAGGTCATCGAGACGGTCCGTGAGGTCACCGGCCACCCGATCCCCGAGGTCGTGGCCCCGCGCCGCGGCGGCGACCCGGCCGTCCTGGTCGCCTCGGCGGCCACCGCCCGTGAGCGGCTGGGCTGGAACCCGTCCCGCGCGGACCTCGCGGGTATCGTCGCGGACGCGTGGGCGTTCGCGCAGCACATCGCAAGCAGCGCAAGGGAGTCGTAGTGGGGGCACAGGAAGTTCGCGAGGGTTTCGTCCGGCTGTACGGGGCCGAGCCCGAGGGCGTCTGGGCGGCGCCCGGCCGCGTCAACCTCATCGGTGAGCACACCGACTACAACGACGGCTTCGTCATGCCTTTCGCGCTGCCGCACATCGCGGTCGCCGCGGTCGCCCGGCGCACGGACGGCGTCCTGCGGCTGCACTCGGCCGACCTCGACAGCGGCGTCGCCGAACTGCGCCTGGACGACCTGGCGCCCGGGTCCGACGGCAACTGGACGGCGTACCCGGCCGGAGTCGTCTGGGCCCTGCGCGAGGCCGGCCACCAGGTGACCGGCGCCGACATCCACCTGTCCTCGACGGTCCCGTCGGGCGCGGGCCTGTCGTCGTCGGCGGCGCTGGAGGTCGTCGTGGCCCTGGCGCTGAACGACCTCTACGACCTCGGGCTCCAGGGCTGGCAGCTCGCCCGCCTGTGCCAGCGCGCCGAGAACGTCTACGTGGGCGCGCCCACCGGGATCATGGACCAGACGGCGTCCGCGTGCTGCGAGGAGGGCCATGCGCTGTTCCTCGACACCCGCGACCTCTCCCAGAAGCAGATCCCGCTGGACCTGGCCGCCGAGGGCCTGCGCCTGCTGGTCGTCGACACCCAGGTCACGCACGCCCACAGCGGCGGTGAGTACGGCAAGCGGCGGGCCGGCTGCGAGAAGGGCGCCGCCCTCCTCGGTGTCGACGCGCTGCGGGACATCGCGTACGCCGACCTGGACGCGGCCCTCGCCCGGCTCGGTGACGAGGAGGAGGTCCGCCGGCTGGTCCGCCATGTGGTGACGGAGGACCAGCGGGTGGAGCAGGTCGTCGCCCTCCTGGAGTCGGGTGCCGACAGCCGTGCCGTCGGCCCGGTCCTGACGGCGGGTCACGCCTCGCTGCGGGACGACTTCCGGGTCTCCTGCCCCGAGCTGGACCTCGTCGTCGACACCGCTCTCGCGCACGGTGCGCTCGGGGCGCGGATGACCGGCGGGGGTTTCGGCGGATCGGCGATCGTGCTGGCCGAGGCCGCCGATGTCGAGACGCTCACCAAGGCGGTCGGTGAGGCGTTCGCGGCCGCGGGGTACAAGGCTCCGCGGGTCTTCGAGGCGGTGCCGGCGGCGGGGGCGCGGCGGCTGAGCTGATCGTTCTGCGCGGGCGGTGGGTGCGCGAGTCGATCTCGCCCCCGCCGCCCTTTCCCGTTCCCGTTCCCGACTCCGGGGGCCGTGCCTCCGGCCCCCTGTCGGCCCCGGGAGGGCCTCGTCCTCGAGCGCCGGAGGGTCCGGACGGGCCGGACGGGCCGGACGGGCCGGAGGGGTTACGCCAGCCGCTTCGTCAGGGTGAACTCCGTCAGCCCCGGGGGGTAGTCCTCGATCACGCAGACCACCTCGTAGCCCCGGCGCCGGTAGAACTCCGGTGCCTGGAAGTCCCAGGTCTCCAGGCGTACGCGATCGCAGCCGCGCTGTTCGCGGGCGACGCGCTCCGCCTCGGCGAGGAGGGCGCTGCCGAGGCCCGTGCCCCGGTGCCGGGCGTCCACCCAGAGGTAGGTGACGTGCAGCCAGGTCGTCCAGGTGTGGCCCACCAGCCCGCCGGCCAGATCGCCGCCCGGGTCCGAGGCCCAGACGTGCAGCGCCGACTCGCGTTCCGCGGGCGTGCCGCGCAGCGCGCGCAGGACCGGGGAGGCCTCGGTGTTGGTGGCGAGCAGCCGCGAACGGAGAAGATCGCGGCGAGTCCTGTCGACTTCTGTCTCAAGACGAAACATGCGGCACACCATAAACGCGGTCGCCGAACCAATCCTGCAATTTGCCTTCCGCTCCACGCCCGCGGCCCTACCCTGTGAACAGTGCCGGTGGGGGCCGGTACTGATCAGGGGGCGAGACAGTCGGGTACGGCGCCCGCGGTGGGGGTAACAGTCTCTGCACGGCGGCGGCCGTTGCGGTAGTGGCATCCCCTCCGGGCGCCGTGTCCGCGCCGGTCGTCGTTCTCCGTCTCCGGACCTTGGGGTATCCCCTGCTCTGTCAAGGAGCTTGGGGGAGGGGGTTTCGTGGTTCGCATTCGTGTACTGGTCGTCGACGACCACCGCATCTTCGCCGAGTCGCTCGCCGCGGCACTGGCCGCAGAGCCCGACGTCGACGTGTCCGCGGCCGGCAGCGGTCCGGCGGCACTGCGCAGCCTGGAGCGCGCGGCCGCCGAGGGGCGCCGGTACGACGTGCTGCTCGTCGACGCCGACCTGGGCGCCGCCCTGCCGGGCATACGGCCCGCGGTGCCCGTGCGGGAGGTGGGGGAGGACGGGCTCGTCGACGGGATATCGCTGGTCGTGGGGGTCCGGGCCGCGCAGCCCCATGTCCGGATCGTCGTCCTCGCCGAGAAGGACGATCCGCGCCGCGCGGCTCTCGCCCTCCAGGCCGGGGCGTCCGGCTGGGTGGCGAAGGACTGCTCGCTGTCCCGGCTGCTCACCGTCATCAGAGGCGTGCTGCGCGAGGAGACACACCTCCCGCCCGCGCTCCTCACCGGCGTCCTGCGGGAGTTGACGGCCGCACGCAAGCACCGCACCGAGAGCGAACGGCTCGTCGAGTCGCTCACGCCGAGGGAGCGCGAGGTGCTGCGCTGCATGGTCGCGGGTCTGGGCCGCAAGGCGGTCGCCGACCGTCTGTTCCTCTCCCCGCACACCGTCCGCACGCATATGCAGAACGTCCTCGGAAAGCTGGGCGTCCACTCCACCCTCGCCGCGGTCGCCCTGGCCCGGAGGGCGGGCGTGGGGCCCGTCGACCTAGCCCGGGATGTTGTCGAACGGGGCGGTCAGTTGGCGTAGGAGGCCTGCCAGTTCACCGCGCTGGGTGTTCGAGAGCTCGGCCAGGATCGCCCGCTCCTGGTCGAGCAGTCCGGCGAGGGCCTGATCGGCGCGGTCCTTGCCGTCGTCCGTGAGGCGCACGAGCACACCCCTGCGGTCGCTCGGGTCCGGCAGCCGTTCCACCAGGCCCTTCTTCGCGAGCCGGTCGATACGGTTCGTCATCGTGCCCGAGGTCACCAGCGTCTGCGTCAGCAGCTGGCCCGGCGAGAGCTGGTAGGGCGCCCCCGCGCGCCGGAGCGCCGTCAGGACGTCGAACTCCCAGGGCTCCAGCTGGTGCTCGGAGAACGCCAGACGGCGTGCGCGATCCAGGTGCCGGGCCAGTCTGCTCACCCGGCTGAGTACTTCCAGCGGCTCCACGTCGAGGTCCGGGCGCTCCCGGCGCCACGCTGCGACCAGCCGATCGACCTCGTCCTCCATGACGATCAGTGTAGTGGTTGTGTCGACGTGAAGTCTCTTGGGGTAGAGCTTCTCGACATCAAGTCTCTTGACATCAAGATAAGTGTGCGGGGAAAGTACCGGACATGACGACCAACCCCACCTGGGACCCCGCCCAGTACCTGCGTCACGCCGGCCACCGCGCCCGCCCCTTCGGCGACCTCCTCGCCCGCGTGCCCGAGCTGCCCGGCGACCCGCCCCGCATCGCGGACCTCGGCTGCGGCCCCGGCCACCTCACCGCCGTCCTCGCCGACCGCTGGCCCACCGCCCGCGTCACCGGGTACGACAACTCGCCGCGGATGCTCGCCGACGCGGCGGCGCACGCGGGCGCGCGCCTCGACTTCGCCCACGCCGACCTCGCCGGCTGGGCGCCGGAGGAGACGTACGACCTGCTCGTCTCGAACGCCGCCCTCCAGTGGGTGCCCGGCCACCTCGACGCCTTCGCCGGCTGGCTGGACGGCCTCGCCCCCGGCGGCACCTTCGCCTTCCAGGTCCCCCACAACATCGACGCGCCCCTGCACGCCCTCATGCGCGAGCTCGGCAACGGCGTTCGCTGGAAGAGCCGCCTCGGCCATGTCCTGCGCCACGAGGACTCCGTCCACGCACCCGGCGTCTACCTCGACCGGCTGGCCCGCCTCGGCTGCGCCACCGACGTCTGGACGACCACCTACTTCCATGTGCTCCAGGGCGACGACCCGGTCCTCGACTGGGTCAAGGGCACCGGCCTGCGCCCCGCCCTCGACGCCCTCGCCGACGACCCCGAGGCCCGCGACGCCTTCGTCACCGACTACCGCGACCTGCTCCGCGAGGCCTACCCGAGCGCGGAGTACGGCACCGTACTGCCGTTCCGCCGCCTGTTCGCGGTGGCCGTGAAGGGGGCCTGACGTGCTGGCAGCCGTCGACCATGTGCAGCTCGCCGCCCCGCCCGGCTCCGAGGACCGGCTCCGCCGCTTCCACGCCGGGACCCCGTCGGCAACCGGCTGGAGTTCCTGGAGCCGGTCGGCGGGGTTTGAGGGGCGCCGGGCGGGTCACTCGCAGTACTGAGACCACACGCAGACCTGACTGGGAGTGATGGACAGTGGCAGGCGAGCAGAAGTCCAAGGCGAAGATGGAACAGGCCAAGGGCAAGGCGAAGGAAACGATCGGCCGCACCGTGGGCAACGAGCGGATGGAGGCCGAGGGCCGCGCCGAGCAGGCCAAGGGTGACGCCCGTCAGGCCAAGGAGAAGACCAAGGACGTCTTCAAGCACTGACGTCACAGCGGCGCGGACACGGGCGGGGCCCCGACCATCGAGGTCGGGGCCCCGCCCGTGTCCGTAGCGGCTGCGCGGCGCCCGTCAGGCTTTGGTTGCGCCGCCCGTCAGGCCTCGTCCTCAGGCCTTGCGGCGTCCTATCAGGTGCGGCTTCGCCTCCAGCCCGTCCAGCCCGTGCCAGGACAGGTTCACTAGGTGGGCCGCCACCTCCGCCTTCTTCGGACGGCGTACGTCCAGCCACCACTGACCGGTCAGGGCGACCATGCCGACCAGGGCCTGGGCGTACAGCGGGGCCAGTTTCGGGTCGAAGCCGCGGCTCTTGAACTCGCGGCCCAGGATGTCCTCCACCTGGGTCGCGATGTCGGAGATCAGGGACGCGAACGACCCGGTCGACTGCGGGATGGGGGAGTCCCGGACCAGGATCCGGAAGCCGTCCGTGTACTCCTCGATGTAGTCGAGGAGCGCGAACGCCGCCTGTTCCAGCAGCTCACGCGGGTGACCCGCGGTCAGTGACGACGTGACCATGTCCAGCAGCCGGCGCATCTCCCGGTCCACCACGACCGCGTAGAGCCCCTCCTTGCCGCCGAAGTGCTCGTACACCACCGGCTTGGATACCCCGGCCTTCGCCGCGATCTCCTCCACCGAGGTGCCCTCGAAACCCTTCGCCGCGAACAGGGTGCGACCGATCTCGAGCAGCTGCTGGCGCCTCTCCGCACCCGTCATACGGGTGCGCCGGGCGCGCCGCGGCTTCGCTTCGTTACTGGGGGTACTGCTGGGATCGGTCGCCACGCCGTCAATCATGCCGCCTCGGCGGTGGCCTCCCCCCGTCGGGAGCCGTCCCCAGCGGTATTGCGGCGCGAATCGATACGCGAGCGTGACGGCCAGCGCACGTCGTACGCCCACCCGAGCATCTCGAACCACCGGATGAACCGCGCCGAGGAGTCCAGCTGCCCCCGCATCACGCCGTGCCGCGCCGACGTCGGGTCCGCGTGGTGCAGGTTGTGCCAGGACTCGCCGCAGGACAGGATCGCCAGCCACCACACGTTGCCGGAGCGGTCCCGGGACTTGAACGGGCGCTTGCCCACCGCGTGGCAGATCGAGTTGATCGACCAGGTCACGTGGTGCAGCATCGCCACCCGCACCAGCGAGCCCCAGAAGAACGCCGTGAACGCGCCCCACCAGGACATCGTCACCAGACCGCCCACCAGCGGCGGCAGCGCCAGCGACAGGATCGTCCAGTAGACGAACTGCCGGGAGATCGCGCGGATCGCCGGGTCCTTGATCAGGTCCGGCGCGTACTTCTCCTGCGAGGTCTGCTCCTCGTCGAACATCCATGCGATGTGGGCCCACCACAGGCCCTTGACCAGAGCCGGGAGCGTCTCGCCGAAGCGCCACGGCGAATGCGGGTCGCCCTCGGCGTCGGAGAACTTGTGGTGCTTGCGGTGGTCCGCCACCCAGCGCACCAGCGGCCCCTCCACCGCCATCGAGCCCATGACCGCCAGCGCGATCCTGAGCGGCCGCTTCGCCTTGAACGACCCGTGCGTGAAGTAGCGGTGGAAACCGATGGTGATGCCGTGGCAACCGAGGAAGTACATGAAGACCAGCAGGCCGAGGTCCAGCCAGCTCACGCCCCAACCCCAGGCCAGCGGCACCGCCGCCAGCACCGCCAGGAACGGGACGACGATGAAGATCAGCAGCATGATCTGCTCGATCGAACGCTTCTGCTCGCCACCGAGGGTGGCCGAGGGCGTGGGAGGACCGTCGGGCGCTTTCGAAGGGTCATCGATCACGTTGGAGCTGCCTGTGGTCATGCGCGTCCCCTGGGGGGTCTTGGGTGGAGGGAGGTGCCGTCGTTGCGCTCACCGTGCGAGTCACGTGGCGAACCGGTGCCACGCTCCCTACGGTTCCGTAACCTACGGCATCGTAAGTATGGCAGTGCCTCGGCCGGCGGCAAGAGCCCGCCAACCTGCGCGTCTCCAGGGACACCTATCCTTGGAGACAGTCGGACAGCGCGGTCCGCTCTGTTTTCTTCCCGGATGTCCGGCCCCTATGCGGCGCCTGCCGCGGGGCCGGAGTACGGGTTCCCTCCCGGACGAGCTTCAACACTGCAAGGAGCCGCACCTGTGAGCAGTGCCGACGACCTTGGCCAGGCCACCGAAACGACCAGCACCGAGCTGCGCGCCGACATCCGCCGACTGGGTGACCTGCTCGGCGAGACCCTCGTCCGGCAGGAGGGCCCGGAGCTCCTCGACCTGGTCGAGAAGGTCCGCCGCCTCACCCGCGAGGACGGCGAGGCAGCCGCCGAACTGCTGCGTGGCATCGAACTGGAGACCGCGGCCAAGCTGGTCCGCGCCTTCTCCACCTATTTCCACCTCGCCAACGTCACCGAGCAGGTCCACCGAGGCCGCGAACTGCGCGAGCGCCGCGCCGCCGAGGGCGGCCTCCTCGCCCGCACCGCCGACCGCCTCAAGGACGTCGATCCCGAGCACGTCCAGCAGACGGTCCGCCACCTCAACGTCCGCCCCGTGTTCACGGCGCACCCCACCGAGGCCGCGCGCCGGTCGGTGCTCAACAAGCTCCGGCGCATCGCCGCGCTCCTCGAGACCCCCGTCATCGAGGCGGACCGCCGCCGCTACGACACCCGCCTGGCCGAGAACATCGACCTCGTCTGGCAGACCGACGAGCTGCGGGTCGTACGTCCCGAGCCCGCCGACGAGGCCCGCAACGCCATCTACTACCTCGACGAACTCCACGCGGGCGCCGTCGGCGACGTCCTGGAGGACCTCACCGCCGAACTGGAGCGGGTCGGCGTCAGGCTCCCCGAGAACACCCGCCCGCTCACCTTCGGCACCTGGATCGGCGGCGACCGCGACGGCAACCCCAACGTCACCCCCCAGGTGACCTGGGACATCCTCATCCTCCAGCACGAGCACGGCATCAACGACGCCCTGGAGATGATCGACGAACTCCGCGGCTTCCTCTCCAACTCCATCCGCTACACCGGAGCCACCGAGGAACTCCTGGAGTCGCTGAAGGGCGATCTCGAGCGACTGCCCGAGATCAGCCCCCGCTACAAGCGCCTCAACGCCGAGGAGCCCTACCGCCTCAAGGCCACCTGCATCCGGCAGAAGCTCGAGAACACCAAGCTGCGCCTCGCCAAGGGCATTCCCCACGAGGCCGGGCGCGACTACCTCGGCACCGGCGAGCTCCTCGCCGACCTCACCCTCATCCAGAGCTCCCTGCGCGAACACCGCGGCGGCCTGTTCGCCGACGGCCGGATGAACCGCACCATCCGCACCCTCGCCGCGTTCGGCCTCCAGCTCGCCACCATGGACGTCCGCGAACACGCCGACGCCCACCACCACGCCCTCGGCCAGCTCTTCGACCGCCTCGGCGAGGAGTCCTGGCGCTACGCCGACATGCCCCGCGAGTACCGCACGAAGCTCCTCGCCAAGGAGCTGCGCTCCCGCCGGCCGCTCGGGCCCACCCCGGCCCCCGTCGACGCCGCGGGCGAGAAGACCCTCGGTGTCTTCCAGACGGTCAAGCGGGCCCTCGCCGTCTTCGGACCCGAGGTCATCGAGTCGTACATCATCTCCATGTGCCAGGGCGCCGACGACGTGTTCGCGGCGGCGGTGCTGGCCCGCGAGGCCGGCCTTCTCGACCTGCACGCCGGCTGGGCGAAGATCGGCATCGTGCCGCTCCTGGAGACCACGGACGAGCTGAAGGCCGCCGACACCATCCTCGAGGACATGCTCTCCGACCCCTCCTACCGGCGCCTGGTCGCGCTGCGCGGAGACGTCCAGGAGGTCATGCTCGGCTACTCGGACTCCTCCAAGTTCGGCGGCATCACCACCAGCCAGTGGGAGATCCACCGCGCCCAGCGCCGGCTGCGCGACGTCGCCCACCGCTACGGCGTCCGGCTGAGGCTCTTCCACGGCCGCGGCGGCACCGTGGGCCGCGGCGGCGGCCCCTCCCACAACGCCATCCTCGCCCAGCCCTGGGGCACCCTGGAGGGCGAGATCAAGGTCACCGAACAGGGTGAGGTCATCTCCGACAAGTACCTCATCCCCTCCCTGGCCAGGGAGAACCTGGAACTGACGGTCGCGGCCACCCTTCAGGCTTCCGCCCTGCACACCGCCCCCCGCCAGTCCGACGAGGCCCTCGCCCGCTGGGACGCCGCCATGGACGTCGTCTCCGACGCCGCCCACGCCGCCTACCGCGCCCTCGTCGAGGACCCGGACCTGCCGACGTACTTCCTCGCGTCGACGCCGGTGGACCAGCTCGCCGACCTGCACCTGGGCTCCCGGCCCTCCCGCCGCCCCGGCTCCGGCGTCTCGCTCGACGGCCTGCGCGCCATCCCGTGGGTCTTCGGCTGGACCCAGTCCCGCCAGATCGTCCCCGGCTGGTTCGGCGTCGGCTCCGGCCTCAAGGCGCTGCGCGAGGCGGGCCTGGACACCGTCCTGGACGAGATGCGCGATCAGTGGCACTTCTTCCAGAACTTCATCTCCAACGTCGAGATGACCCTGGCGAAGACCGACCTGCGCATCGCCCAGCACTACGTCGACACCCTCGTCCCCGACGACCTCAAGCACGTCTTCGACCGGATCAAGGCCGAGCACGAGCTCACCGTCGCCGAGGTGCTGAGGATCACCGGCGAATCGGAACTGCTGGACGCCACCCCCGTGCTCAAGCAGACCTTCAGCATCCGCGACGCCTACCTCGACCCGATCTCCTACCTCCAGGTCACCCTGCTCAAGCGGCAGCGTGACGCCGTGGCCGCGGGTGCCGAGCCCGACCCGCTCCTCGCCCGCGCCCTGCTCCTCACGGTCAACGGCGTCGCCGCGGGTCTGCGCAACACCGGCTGACCCCCGCTCACCCGACAGGAGGGAGCCCCCGGATCCGTACGGATCCGGGGGCTCCCTCCTGTCACGAACCCACCCGCTCACCGGCCGGCGGTCCGGTCACACCGTGAGGAACGCCGCCGTCAGCAACGCGACGCCCGACCCCGCCAGCGCCCAGCCCACGCGCACCCGCCCCAGACCGCCCGCGACCACCACGGAGGCCAGCAGCAGCGCGCCGCCCAGCGGCACCCACGCGTACAGGATCCCGGCCGGACCGGACCGGATCACCTCGTCGCTGTTCGGCTTGATCACGACGGTGTAGACGCCGCCCCTGCGCACCGCCACCGACTTCTCGATCTCCACGCGCGCGCGTGCCGTCGACCCGGCGGACAGCGGCGTGTACGGCCCCGCGCAGGTGTCCTCACCGCACCGCGTCACCTCGACCGTGCCCTGCTCCCGGCCCTTCGTCAGCATCACGTGCTGCGCGGACCCCCAGGAACCCCACACCCCGGCGAGCAGGATCAGCACGGCGACCGCGCCCATCGCCATGAGCCGCCCGAGCCGCAGCGCGGTCTCGGAGGCGGAACCCCGGGCCGAGCTCTTGGCCGCACCCCTGGCGGAGCCTTTCCCCGCGCTCTTGCCCGTGCTCTTGGCCGTGCCCTTGCCCGTGCTCTTGGCCGAATCCGATCCCTTGCCGGAGCCGGTGGCGGCGCCGGGCTCGGTGCCCTTGGCCGGGGCCGTGCCTCTGGCCGAGCTCTTGGCCGAGCTCCTGCGGGAGTGACCCGGGCGGCGGTGGGACGAGGCTGCTGTGGCAGGCATGGCCGGGATCATTGGCCATGCCTGAACGAACCGTCAACCTGCGGGGGCGACAAGTCAGGAGTTGTACGTGCTTTGCGCCCGCTCCAGCCCCTCCAGCACCAGCGCCTCGGCCGCGTCCGCCGCACGGTCCACGAAGTAGTCCAGCTCCTTGCGCTCGGCCGAGGAGAAGTCCTTCAGCACGAAGTCCGCCACCTGCATCCGCCCCGGCGGCCGCCCGATGCCGAACCGCACCCGGTGGTAGTCCGGGCCCATCACCTTCGTCATCGACTTCAGACCGTTGTGCCCGTTGTCCCCGCCGCCGAGCTTCAGCCGCAGCACGCCGTAGTCGATGTCCAGTTCGTCGTGCACGGCGACGATGTTCGCCACCGGCACCTTGTAGAAGTCCCGCAACGCGTTCACCGGGCCGCCCGACACGTTCATGAACGACATCGGCTTCGCCAGCACCACCCGCCGGCTCCCCGTACCCGGCGGACCCAGCCGCCCCTCGACGACCTGGGCCTGCGCCTTGCCCGCCCGCTTGAACCTCCCCCCGATCCGCTCGGCCAGCAGATCGGCCACCATGAAACCGACGTTGTGCCGGTTCATGGCGTACTCGGGGCCGGGATTGCCGAGACCCACGATCAGCCAGGGGGCATTGGCGTCGGTCGTCACGTCCATGTCTCCTTGATACGCGCAGGCCGCCGCTCCCGGAAGGAAGCGGCGGCCGACGGGATGAGGTACCGGGAAATCAGGTACCGGGAAATCAGGCCTCGGTGGCCTCGGCCTCGGCGGACTCCGCCGGGGCCTCCTCCGCCTGGGCGGCCAGCACCTGGAGGACGACCGCGTCCTCGTCGGTGGCCAGCGTGGTGCCCTTGGGGAGCGGGATGTCCTTGGCGAGGATGGAGGCGCCGGCCTCCAGGCCCTCGATGGAGACGGTGACCGACTCGGGGATGTGCGTGGCCTCGGCCTCGACGTTCAGCGTGCTGAGCACATGCTCGAGCAGGTAGGCACCCGGGGCCAGGTCGCCCTCGGTGTGGACGAAGACCTCGACGTTGACCTTCTCGCCACGCTTGACGAGGAGCAGGTCGACGTGGTCCAGGAAGCCCTTGATCGCGTCACGCTGCACGGCCTTCGGGATCGCCAGCTGGGTCTTGCCGTCGATCTCCAGGCTGAGCAGGACGTTCGGCGTACGCAGGGCGAGCTGGAGCTCGTGGCCCGGCAGCGTGATGTGCACGGGGTCGGCACCGTGGCCGTAGACCACGGCGGGAACCTTGCTGTCACGGCGGATACGGCGGGCGGCGCCCTTGCCGAACTCGGTGCGGGTCTCGGCTGCGAGCTTGACCTCGGCCATGTTCACTCCTCGTAGAAAGGGGGAAAGGTGGTCACCCGGCCAAACCATCGGCCTGCTACGAAGAGCGCGTCGATAACGGACCGCCGTACACACACGTGTACGGCCTCCCTCGCCGAGCAACTGTGGCAGTTTACGCAGCGGGAAGGCCGTACAGGAAATCGATCTAGACGAGGACCGTCACTGCTCGTCGAAGAGGCTCGTCACCGAACCGTCCTCGAACACCTCGCGCACCGCGTTCGCGATCGTCGGCGCGATCGACAGCACGGTGATCTTGTCCACCTCGAGCTCACCCGGGGTGGGCAGGGTGTTGGTGAAGATGAACTCGCTGACCTTCGAGTTCTTGAGGCGGTCGGCCGCCGGACCCGACAGCACACCGTGCGTCGCCGTCACGATGACGTCCTCCGCGCCGTGCGCGAACAGGGCGTCCGCGGCGGCGCAGATCGTGCCACCGGTGTCGATCATGTCGTCGACCAGGACGCAGACCCGGCCCTTGACCTCGCCCACGACCTCGTGGACGGTGACCTGGTTCGCCACGTCCTTGTCGCGCCGCTTGTGCACGATCGCCAGCGGCGCGCCCAGCCGGTCGCACCAGCGGTCCGCGACCCGCACGCGGCCGGCGTCCGGGGACACGACCGTCAGCTTCTCGCGGTCCACCTTGCTGCCGACGTAGTCGGCGAGCAGCGGCAGCGCGAAGAGGTGGTCCACCGGGCCGTCGAAGAAGCCCTGGATCTGGTCCGTGTGGAGGTCCACGGTCAGGATCCGGTGCGCGCCCGCCGTCTTCATCATGTCCGCGATCAGACGGGCCGAGATCGGCTCCCGGCCGCGGTGCTTCTTGTCCTGCCGGGCGTAGCCGTAGAACGGCACGATGACGGTGATCGACCGTGCCGACGCGCGCTTCAGCGCGTCGATCATGATCAGCTGCTCCATGATCCACTTGTTGATCGGAGCCGTGTGGCTCTGGATCAGGAAGCAGTCCGCACCTCGCGCCGACTCCTGGTAGCGGACGTAGATCTCACCATTGGCGAAATCGAAGGCCTTCGTCGGGACGACCCCGACACCCAGCTGGTGGGCGACCTCCTCGGCAAGCTCGGGGTGGGCGCGGCCGGAGAAGAACATCATCTTCTTCTCGCCGGTCGTCTTGATCCCGGTCACAGCACTGTCTCCTCAGAGGTGTCTCAGCTGGGTGTCGAGAAACCTCGCCGCTGGGCGCGACGGGGCCGTCTCAGCTGGTGGGGTGCGGGTGTGCACTTATCACGGTACGCCGTGTCCGACGCGCCCGTTTCCGGTCAGCTTTCGCTCTGGGCCTGGCGGGAGGCCGTCTCGGCCGCCTTCGCCGCGGCGCTGCCCGGACGCTTGCGGGCCACCCAACCCTCGATATTCCGCTGCTGGCCACGGGCCACGGCCAGCGAGCCGGGCGGCACGTCCTTCGTGATCACGGACCCGGCGGCGGTGTACGCGCCGTCCCCGACCGTGACAGGAGCCACAAACATGTTGTCCGAACCCGTACGGCAATGCGACCCGACGGTGGTGTGGTGTTTGTCCTGTCCGTCGTAGTTCACGAACACGCTCGCCGCGCCGATGTTGGAGTACTCACCGATCGTCGCGTCACCGACGTAGGAGAGGTGGGGGATCTTCGTCCCCTCGCCGATGGAGGCGTTCTTGGTCTCGACGTAGGTGCCGATCTTGCCCTTCGCCCCGAGGCGGGTGCCGGGACGGAGGTAGGCGAACGGTCCCACGGACGCGCCCGGACCGATGCGGGCGCTGTCGGACACGGTGTTGTCGACCCGGGCGCCCGCGCCGACCTCGGTGTCCTTCAGCCGGCAGTTGGGGCCGACCTGGGCGCCCTCGCCGATGTGCGTGCTGCCGTGCAGCTGCGTACCGGGGTGGACGACGGCGTCCTGCTCGAAGGTGACGGTGACGTCGACCCAGGTGGTCGCCGGGTCGACCACGGTCACGCCGGACAGCATCGCGGCGGTCAGCAGCCGGTCGTTGAGGGTGCGGCGGGCCTCGCTCAGCTGGACCCGGTTGTTGATGCCGGCGATCTCGCGGTGGTCGGCGGCGACGGACGCGCCGACCCGGTGACCGGCCTCCCGGAGGATCCCGAGGACGTCGGTCAGGTACTCCTCGCCCTGGCTGTTGTCCGTGCGGACCTTCTTCAGCGCGTCGGCCAGCAGCGGCCCGTCGAACGCGAAGACCCCGGAGTTGATCTCACGGATCGCGCGCACCGCGTCGTCCGCGTCCTTGTGCTCTACGATCGCGGTGACGGCGCCGGAGGCGGCGTCGCGGACGATGCGCCCGTAGCCGGTCGCGTCCGGCACCTCGGCGGTGAGGACGGTGACCGCGTTGCCGTCCGCGTGGTGGGTGGCGGCGAGCGCCGCGAGGGTCGCGCCGGTGAGCAGCGGAGTGTCGCCGCAGACGACGACCACCGTGCCGTCGACGCCGCCGCCGAGCTGCTCGAGCCCCATCCGGACGGCGTGCCCGGTGCCGTTCTGCTCCTCCTGCACGGCGGTGCGGACGCCGGCGTCGACCTCGGCGAGATGTGCCGTGACCTTCTCCCGTGCGTGTCCGACCACGACGACCAGGTTCTCGGGGTCCAGCTCACGGGCCGCGGCCAGCACATGGCCCACGAGGGAGCGGCCGCTGATCTCGTGCAGGACCTTCGGTATGGCGGACTTCATACGGGTGCCCTCACCCGCTGCGAGAACGACGACGGCTGCCGGGCGAATGGCGCTCACGGAAGTTGCCCTTCGGCTGTGGAGTGGGGTGGGACATCCGAAGGATACCGGGGCGTTTCTTTGACGACATGAGAGCGGGCCCTGACAGTGCTGTCAGGGCCCGGATCTGGTATGGCTCCCCCGCCAGGACTCGAACCCGGACATATGGCACCAAAAGCCACAGTGCTGCCAATTACACCACAGGGGAACAGGGTTGACTTAACCGGACATTTGGTCCGGCTGTCGTGTGGCGCCTCCTACTATGCCGCACCACCGGCCCTCGACGCGACGGTGTAGGCCGGTGCTCCGGACCATGATCACCCGAGGGCGGGCGGGGCGGTCCTCGGCGGGGGTGGTGAGCGGCGGTCCGGCACGGCGGGACCCGCGCCGGAATGGCCGGTTCCGGGTTCGAACGGGCGTGCTTCGGCAGTTCGAGGGATACCGGTGGGTTTCGATGCTGTTCGGTTACGGGGAGTGGTGTGGACCGGTCGGGGAAAGTCGCCGGAAAAGCCGGGGGGTGCGCCCGTAGGCTGGAGGCATGACCACGACGGGGGAAGAGGACACCGCGGCCCGGGGAGGGCCGTGGTGGTGGACCAGATGGCGGAGTGCGGCGTTCGACTGGAGCCTGGGGCTCGCGTCCGCCGCGGAGTGCGCGGTGGAGGGGATCCCGTTCGCGCGGGACGCGGGGATCCCGTCGGCGGTGGGGGTGGTGTTCGGACTGCTCGCCGGGTCGGTCCTGGTGGTGCGGCGGAAGTGGCCCATCGCGGTGGTGCTGGTGTCGATCGCGATCACCCCGGCCCAGATGGGCTACCTGATGGGCATCGTGGGGCTGTACACGCTCGCCGCCTCCGAGCTGCCCCGGCGGATCATCGCCTCGCTCGCCGGGATGCAGCTGGTGGGGACGCTGATCGTGACGTTCGTGCGGGTGCGGCAGAGCATGGACCAGGGCCGGCTGACCATCGGCGACTGGTTCATCCCGTTCGCCGCCATCACCACCTCGCTGGGGCTCACCGCCCCGCCGCTGCTGCTCGGGCTGTACGTCGGCGCCCGGCGGCGGCTCATGGAGAGCCTGCGGGAGCGGGCCGACAGCCTCGAACGGGAGCTCCAACTGCTCGCCGAGCGCGCCGAGGAACGGGCGGAGTGGGCGCGCGGCGAGGAACGGACCCGGATCGCGCGGGAGATGCACGACGTGGTCGCGCACCGGGTGAGCCTGATGGTCGTCCATGCCGCGGCGCTCCAGGCGGTGGCGCGCAAGGACCCCGAGAAGGCGGTGCGGAACGCGGCCCTGGTGGGTGACATGGGGCGCCAGGCGTTGACCGAGCTGCGGGAGATGCTCGGGGTGCTGCGCAGCGGTGGTCCGGCGGAGCGGACGGCGTCGGTGCCGGTGGTGGCGGTGGGGGTGACCGCCGCGGTGGTGGTGGAGGAGGGCGAGGGGCCGTGTCTGTCGGAGCTCGACGAGTTGGTGGGGCAGTCGGCGGCCGCGGGGATGGTCGTGGAACTGCTGGTGGAGGGGGAGGTGCGGGCGTACGCGGCGGAGGTGGAGCAGACGGCGTACCGGGTGGTGCAGGAGGCGCTGACGAACGTCCACAAGCACGCGGCGGGCGCCAAGACGCATGTGCGCCTGGCGCATCGCGAGGGGGAGATCGCGATGCAGGTGGAGAACGGTCCGCCGCCGGAGGTGTCGGCGTTGTCGGCGGGGTTCCCGTCGGGGGGCAACGGGCTGGTGGGGATGAAGGAGCGGGTGATGGCGCTGGGCGGGGTGTTCGTCTCGGGGCCGACGGAGGCGGGGGGTTTCCGGGTGTCGGCGGTGATTCCGGCCGCGTAGCCGCGCGGCGCGCGGGCCGGCCGGTCAGCCGGCGGTGAGGCGGACGGGTTCGATGCCGGCGGTGAGGGCGCCGAGGGCCTGGTCGATGTCGGGGCCGAGGTACCAGTCGCCGGTGTGGTCGAGGGCGTAGACGCGGCCTTCGGCGTCGATGGCGAGGATGCCCTGGGTGTCGGTCTCGGTGCCGAGGGGCGCGACGTCGGTGTCCAGGGCCCGCCCGAGGTCGGCGAGGGTGCGGGCGAGGTGGAGGCCGTGCAGCGGGTCGAAGTGGACGGTGGTGGGCGCCACCTGCCGGCCGGGGCCGACGGGGGTGACGGTCAGGCCGCCGAATTCGGCCCAGGCCTCGACGGCGGCGGGGAAGACGGCGTGCCGGTGGCCGGCGGGCGAGGTGTGTTCGCGCAGGGTGTCGGCCCAGATCTCGGCCTGCTTGATGTCCCAGCGTCCGGGTTGCCAGCCGGCGGCGCGCAGCGCGGCGTCGACGGGGACGGGGAAGCGTGTGGTGGAGGTGCGGTCGGGGTGCATCGGCCCTTCGTTCGTCGAGCTGGTGGTGCGTGGCCCGGTGGGGCCGTGGTGTCGTCCCGTGCGGGAGGCGGCGGGTCGGGTGCGGCGGGTCGGGGTGCTGTCGTCGGCGTGCGGTCGTCGGGTGCGTGCGGCCGTCGGGGTGCGGCTCAGTCTCCGGTGGCCGACGGGTCGACGATGCGTACTCCGAAGTGGGCGCTGAGCGCGGTGCAGGCGCGGCAGGGGGCGGCGAAGCTGCCGTGCAGCGGGTCGCCGTCCTCGCGGATGCGGCGGGTGGTGAGCTTGGCCTGTCTGAGTGTCTTGCGGGCTTCGCCGTTGGTCATGGGGCGGCGGGCGGCGCGTCTGCTGCGGGCGGCGTCGGCGGCGCTGATGTGCCGTGAGATGAGCAGCGCCTCGGCGCAGCGGCCGGTGAAGCGGTCGCGCTGGGTGCTGGTGAGGGTGTCGAGGAAGTCCTGGACCAGGGGGTGCAGGGGCGGCGGCTGGTCGGCGCGGGCGGCCGTGCTGGTGAGGGTGGCGCCGCGGACGGAGAGGGCGGCGGCGACGGTGGGGAGTATGCCGTCCCGGCGGTGGCGGAGCACGGGCGCGTGCGGGGTCTCGGTGGCCGACCAGCCGATGCGGGGGTCGCCGGACGGGCCGGTGCGCGGGTCGCCGTTCGGGCCGGCGCCGTGGCCGGTGGTGTGGGCGGCCGTGTGGGCGGAGTACAGGTCGTCCGACCTGCCGGTGTGTGACCCCGTCTGCGTCGCGTTCATGATCGTTTTCCCCTCCCGTGCATCCCCCGGAGGTCACAGAGTGCCAAATGGCGTGGCGGGTGCGGAAGCTGGGGCGGTTCGACACGCCCGGGTTTGGGCTGGCTGTCACGGCGGGGTGACGGCTGGTCACGGAAGCGGAGGGCCGGTGACCGCTGTCGTCGTACCGCATAGGCTGTCGGCACCGTCGGCGCGCGGTTGACGCGCGTTGGAGATTGTTGGAGACAGTCGATACGGGGCGTGGTGGGTGGATCCGGAAGCGGAACCGGCCGCTGCGGGCCGTACAGAGTGCCGCAGGGGGCAACCGCCATGACGACAGGTCGGCTCGGGCAGCAAGCCGCGCCGCCGAACGCGGCCTACGCCGGGCAGGTCGTGCATTTCCCGGACCCGGTCCGGGCGGCACGGCACCCGAGGGGCGTGCGGATGGACGAGCGGGGCTACCCCGACTTCTCGCCCTATGCGCGGGCGGCCGCGGAGATCGCGGAACCGCCGGAGGGCTTCGGCGTGGACGAACTGCGGCTGACGGACTACGTGTCGGCGAACGCGGTGCTGGCGGCGTCCGGCCACGAGCTGTGGGACACGGTCCCCAGCGTGGCGACGCCGCACGGCTGGACCTGGCACCACGTCGTGGGTTCACGGCGGCTCGAGCTGGTCCCGGTCGAGGTGAAGGCGCTCCTGCGGCATCACGGCGGGGTGTCGTCGGCGGTGGTGGACCACGCGAAACGGGGCACGCGGCCGCTTCAGGAGACGCGTCCGGCGCACTTCGGGCTGCCGAAGTCGGGCGTCGCCGTGACGGAGCAGCAGGTGCAGGGCGTCGAGGAGGACCTCGGGTACCGGCTGCCGGGCGCCTACCGGTCGTTCGTGAAGGCCGCCGGTGGTTGTGCCCCGGTGGGCGCGGCCCTGGACGCGGAGCTGGGCCTGCTGGTGGACCAGCCGTTCTTCACGGTGCGCGACGAGGCGGCGGTCAACGACCTCGTGTACGTCAACAAGTGCCTGCGTGACCATCTGACGAAGGACTATCTGGGCGTCGCTTTCGTGCAGGGCGGACTGCTCGCCGTGAAGGTGCGGGGCGAGCGGGCGGGATCGGTCTGGTTCTGCTCGTACGACGACGTCCGTGACGTGGATCCGGCGTGGTCGCCGGCCGAGCGCATGGAGCGGCTGTTGCTGCCCTGCGGTGAGGACTTCGACGTCTTCCTGTCGAGACTGGCCGGCGATCCGCCGGAGTTGGAGACGGTCGCCAATCTGATGGTGGACGGCGGGTTCGCGCGCGCGGTGCCCGTGGCGGCCGCGTCTTCGGTGGGGGAGTGAGCTGGACGATGGTCACGTTCGCGCAGGCGCAGGAGCGCGCCGAAGAGTGGATCAACGGGGATGTGCCCGCGTACCAGCACCGTGAGGTGCGGGTGCGGGAGTTCGAGCTCGGGTTCGTGGTGTGGGCCGAGGACCGCGCGGAGGGGCCGCGTTCGGACGGCGGCGCGCAGCGGCTGGTGATCGCCCGGGACAGCGGGGAGGCCACGCTGTGGCCCGCCGTACCGGTGGGCGAGGTGATCCGCCGGTACGAGGAGGAGTACGGCCGCACGGACGCCCCCGCCGACGCGGTGCCGGCGCCCCCGGCGCGGGTGGACCTGAATCAGACGTCGTTCCTGCTGTCGCCGCCGGAGTGGCTCCAGGAGGCGGCGGACAAGCTGGGCATCGCGGATCGGCGGGAGGCCGGGTCCGGGACGGGGGCCGGGGCCGGGTCTGGTTCCGGGGCAGGCGCCGGGGCCGGTACGGGTACCGGGAACGGTGTGGCTGCTTCGGCTTCCGGGCCGGGGTCCGCCTCCTCGCAGGCCGGTGCGGGTACGGGTGCCGGTGCGGCGCCCGGTGCGCTCGGGGGCGGCGATCCCTCGCTTCCCCGGACCCAGGGCGGGGTGCCCGGGGGCGGGCTGCCCGAGACCCAGGCGGGGGTGCCCGCCGGGGCGGGTCCCGGTGGGCCGTCGGCGCCCGCGGCTCCCGTCGGCGCGACGCCGTGGGCGGGGACGGACACCAACGCCGACGCCGGGGACGACCGTTCCGTACCGCTTCCCGCGACCGTGTTCGCGCCGCCGCTCAGCGGGTCCGACGACGAGGCGGTGCCGCCGGTGTCCGCGCCGGACGCCAAGACGGCGCTGATCTCGGGCGGCAGCCAGCTTCCGCGGACGGCGGTCGCGCCCGCGCTCGACGCTCCGGGAGCGGGTGGCGCGACGCCGGCCGGGAACGCACCGGCCGCGCCGAACACACCGGCTTCTCCGACGCCCGCGACCCCGCCGCCCGGTCCGGCGGGTCCGTCCTCGCTGGGTGGGCCGGGTACGCCGCCTCCGGCCGGTCCGGGTACGCCCGCGCGGCCGCTCGCGCCGAACGCCGGTGACATCGCGGACGCCGCGACCAGCAAGGCGGCGCCGCCGCCGCGCCGTCAGCGCGGGGGAGGGGCGCAGCCGCCGCCTCCGCCGAGCGCGCCGGGCGCGCCGGGCGCGCGCCCGGGGAACACGCCTCCGCCTTCCGGCCCGGGTGCGCCCGGTGCGCCGGCGGGTGGCTATGTGCCCACGCAGCTCGTGTCGTCCCTGGGCCCGGACGGGTCCACGGGGCCGGCCGGTCCGGGCCCGGGAGCGGGGGGTGCGCCACAGCCTCCCGGCGCGCCGGGCGCGCCGGGTGGGCCGGGTGGGCCGAACCCGCCCGGGGGTACGCCTCCCGGTGGCGTCCACCATGCCGCGACGATGCTTGCCGACCCCGGTCGGATGGGACCGGGCGCGCCGCAGCCGCCCGGTGCTCCTGGTGCTCCGGGTGCGCCCGGCGCCCCCGGTGCGCAGCCCGCTCCGGGCGCCCCCGGTGCGCCTCAGGCACCGGGTGTTCCCGGCTTCCCGGGCGCCCCGGGGCCGCAGGGCGTGCCCGGCGTGCAGGGCACCGGCGGGGGCGCGCCGGGTGCCGTTCACCATGCCCGGACGATGCTGGCCGGCCCCCAGGCGGGCGGCCCCGGCGCGCCTCCGCCGCCGCAGGCTCCCGCCGGCCCCGGGTTCCCGGGCGCTCCCGCGGCGCCCGGTTTCCCGGGTGCGCCCGGCATGGCTCCGGGCGCTCCGCAGCCCCCGATGCCGCCGGGCGGGCCGGTGCCGGGACAGCCGCCCGCGTACGGGTATCCGCAGCAGCAGGGCCTGCCGACGGTCGGCCCTGGCTATCAGGCCGTGCTGCGCTTCCGTGCGCAGGACGGTTCGGAACAGCAGCTGATCCGGCGTTCGGCGCCGGGGACCCCGCACCCCGAGTGGCAGATCTTCCACGAGCTGCGGGCGATGAACGTGCCGCCGGACCAGGTGCTGGAACTGCACACGGAGCTGGAGTCGTGCGAGCTGCCGGGCGCCTACTGCGCGCGGATGATGCGGGAGCAGTGGCCGCAGGCGCGGATCACGAGCATCGCGCCGTACGGGACGGATCACGCGAGCCGCCAGCAGGGCATGCAGCAGTTGCTGGCGCACCAGGGCGAGTTGCACCAGGTGGCGGACGGACCGGCGCGCCCGGCGCCCGTTCGCGCGCCGTTGCCGCCGGTACAGCCCGCGCCGCCGTTGCCGCCCGAGGCCATCGGGCAGGAACTGGCGGCGGTGTTCGGGCCGGCGGTGTTCCGCTTCGAGCAGGCCGCGGTGTCCCGGCAGGGTGTGCCGCCGGTCGTGGCGCACACCCTGGTGGTGGCGGGTCTGCCGGCGGACATGGGGCCGTTCTTCTGGGCGCAGGCCCAGCCGGGCCGGCCCGTGCCGACGCTGGCGGAGCTGGCGGCCGAACGGGGCGTGCAGCCGGCGTCGGACGCGGGCTCGTACCTCGTCATGGGCAGTGACTTCGGCAAGGCGATCTGTGTGCAGTACGGCACGGCCAACATCGTCGCCGTGCCGGTGGAGGCGGGGCCGGGCGGTGCGCCCGTACCGCCGCAGTTCGTGAACACCGGGCTGCCGGAGTTCGCGCGCTGTCTGGCGCTGCTCGGGCGGATGTGGCGGCTGCGGTTCGGTCTGAACCAGGAGCAGGCGGGACGCTGGACCGTCGACTTCCAGGCCCAGCTGGCCTCGCTCGACCCGGCGGCGCTCGGTTCGCCCGAGAGCTGGTGGTCGGTGCTGCTGGAACAGATGTGGGACGGACTGCTGTGACGGGCGGTCGCCGCGCCTGCTGAGTACGGGTGAGCACGCGCGGACCCGCGGACGGCGGACCCGCGGATACGTGAAGGGGCCGGGCCCGATCGGATGATCGGGCCCGGCCCCTTCACGTTGGGGTCTGTTCGGGGTTGGCCGTGACCTGCGCGCGGAGTGTCGCGTTATGAACACTTGCGCCCGATCCATCAAGATATGCGCGAAATCATCATGTCGTGTCCGTCGGGTGGCGAGGGGTTCCAGGATGAGCAGCGCATCGATGTCACCTCCGGGGTTCGTGACCGTCCGTGGCCGCGGCTACCGGCCGGAACAGGTCGAGGCCTACACCGCCGCCCTCTGCGCCGACCGGGACGCCGCGTGGGAACGGGCCGCCCGGCTCACGGTGCTCGCCAGGGAGATGGAGGCGGAGGCCGAGGAGCTGCGCGAGGTGGTGGCCCATCTCGTACCGCAGACGTACGACTCCCTCGGCGAGCGCGCTCGGCGCATCCTCCAGCTCGGGACGGAGGAGGCGGCGGCGGTCCGCGACGCGGCGCGCGGTGAGGCGCGGGAGCATCTCGCGTACGTCGAGGCGTGCGCCCTCGATGTGCGCCGCGCGGCGCAGGAGGAGGCGGACGCGCTCCGCGCGGAGGCCGAGGAACGCGCCCGCCAGCGGTTGCTCGCGGCCCGCGCCGAGGCCGACGAACTCCGCGTCGGCACCCGGCGCGAGGTCAAGGAGGCGCGGGGCGAGGCACTGGCCGCCCTGCGTGAGGTGCGGCAGCGCACCGCCGGCATGCTCGCCGAGCAGGAGAAGGAGCACGCCCAGCGATGGGCCGAGGCGGAGCGCGAGGCGGCCGAGCGGGCCGCCGCCCTCGACGCGCGGCACGCCCGGTCGGTGGCCCGCGCCGAGGCCGCGCTGTCCGAGGCCGAGCAGGCGTTCGTGGAGGCCGAGGAGTCGGCCCGCCTCCGTCAGGAGGAGGCACACGCGCGTGCCGCCGAGCTGCTCGCCGAGGCGCGTGCCCGGGAGGAGCGCGCCGTCCGCGAGACCGAGCGGGTGCTGCGGGAGCACGACGAGCGCCGGGACGACGTCCAGGCGCACATGGACCACGTACGCAACAGCCTGAGCGCACTCACCGGCCGCGCGGTCGACTAGTCCGCGCGCGGACTAGTCGACCGACACTCGCCTCGTCACGCCGCGCGGGGATCCGTCGGCACTCATCCCGTCACGCCGCGCGGGGATCCGCCCGCGTTCACCCCGTGACGCCGCCCGCACCCACCCCGCCCGTCCGCGCCCACCTGTCCGCGGTTGTCTCCTTCGTGAGGTGGAGTCGTCCCGGCCGGTTCAGCGGCGTCGCAGTGACGGGTCGAGCAGCGCGGGCGGGGTGTCGAACTTCTCGTGTGCGGCGAGGTCGGTGCCCGGTGCGACGACGGCGTCGATCGCGTCGAGCACGTCGGCGGAGAGCACGGTGTCCGCGGCGGCGAGCTGGGCGCGCAGATGGTCCGGCGTGCGGGGGCCGACGAGCGCGCTCGTCACGGCGGGATGCGCGGTCACGAAGCCGAGCGCGAGCTGGATCAGGGTCAGCCCGGCCTCGTCGGCGATCGCGGCCAGCCGCTCCACCGCGTCGAGCCGGGCCCGGTTGGCGGGCAGAGCGGTGTCGAAGCGCTCCGGCATGAAGGCCGAGCGGCTGGTGGTGACGGGCCGGCCCTCGCGGATCGCGCCCGTGAGCCAGCCCGAGGCGAGCGGGCTCCACGCCAGGACGCCGAGCCCGTACTCCTCGGTCACGGGCAGGACGTGGGTCTCGATGCCGCGCTGGAGGATCGAGTAACTGGGCTGTTCGGTGACGTAGCGGCTCAGGTGGTGCTCGCGGGCGGCCCACTGGGCCTGCACGATCCGGTGGGCCGGGAAGGTCGAGGAGCCGAAGTGGCGGATCTTCCCGGCGCGCTGGAGGTCGGTCAGCGCCGAGAGCGTCTCCTCGTCGCCGGTGCTCGGGTCCCAGCGGTGGATCTGGTAGAGGTCGACGTGGTCGACGCCGAGGCGGCGCAGGCTGTCGTCCAGTGCGGTGACGAGCCAGCGGCGTGAGCTGCCCCGCCGGTTGCGCTCGTCGCCCATGGGCATGCCGGCCTTCGTGGCCAGCACGATGTCGTCGCGCCGGCCGGCGATGGCCTTGCCGACCATCTCCTCCGACTCGCCGCCGCTGTACATGTCGGCGGTGTCGATGAGGTTGATCCCGGCCTCGAGAGCGGCGTCGACGAGGGCGGTGGCCTCGTCCTGGGTGGTGCGCCCGATCCGGCCGAAGTTCATGGCGCCGAGTGCGAGCGAGCTGACCTGCACACCGGTGCGGCCCAAGGTGCGGTACTGCATGACCGTGTCTCCTCCTCGAGGATGAAGCGTGGGGCGGTACGCGTGCGTGCTTGGTCACGGGCCCGCCGCTCTGACATGATGAGCAAACGGAACCGTGTCCCGTTTGAACATACGGAACACTGTCCCGTTTAGCAATGCGGTCATGGCCGAGGACAGTGGTCGGCGGACGGCCGGCAGCGGTCGGCAGTCGGTCGGGTGAAGGAGAGGGTGGCGCGGTGGACGACGGCGACCGGGGGGCGGGGCACACGGCGCGGCCCCAGCGGGCGGACGCCCGGCGCAACAAGGAGACCCTGCTCGACGCGGCCGCCGCGATCTTCGTCACGGCGGGCGTGGAAGCGCCGGTGCGCGACATCGCGGCCAGGGCCGGCGTCGGGACGGCCACGATCTACCGCCACTTCCCGACGCGGTCGGACCTCGTCATCGCCGTCTACCGGCACCAGGTCGACGCCTGTGCCGAGGCCGGTCCCGCCCTGCTGGCGGCGGGCCCCACGCCGTACGCCGCGCTGGGGCGGTGGATCGACCTGTTCGTCGACTTCCTGGTCACCAAGCACGGACTCGCCGCCGTGCTCCGGTCCGACAACGCGGGCTTCGAGACGCTGCACGCGTACTTCCTCGGCCGTCTCGTGCCCGTGTGCGGCGACCTGCTCGACGCCGCGGTCGCCTCCGGAGAGATCCGGCCGGGCTTCCATGCCTACGAGGTCATGCGGGGTGTCGGCAACCTGTGCGTCGGCGCGGACGACGATCCCCGCTACGACCCGCGCCGTCTGGTCGAGCTCCTCGTCGCGGGACTGCGCCGACCGCACTGACCCCATCGTCGGCCGCCCGGACCACACCCGACGCACGGACCACCGTCGGGCCCCGGCCGCACCCGCGCCGTCGTCCGGCCACCCGCGAAGACGGCGACCCGCGCAGAGGGCGACCCGTGGGGGCGGTGGCCCTGACCGCCCGCGCTCATCCCTCCCTGCGCACCGCGCCCGCCAGGATCCAGCCCTCCACCGCCTCGTACTGACGGCGCTGCTCCTCCGCCTTCCGGCGGCCCGAGACCACCGTGCCCAGCCAGCCGAAGGCGAAGCCCAGGGGGACGGTGACGATGCCCGTGGTGGTGAAGGGGAACCAGTTGAAGTCGGCCTCGGGGAAGGCCGAGACGGGCGACCCCGAGACCAGGTTGGTGCCCGGCATGAGGAGCAGCACGGACAGGGTGCCGCCGATCAGGGTGGCGAGGAGGCCCGTCCGGGTGTAGCGGCGCCAGAACAGGCTCAGGACCAGCGCGGGGGCGAGCGCCGAGGCGCCCAGGCAGAAGGAGAGGGTCACCAGGGGCTGGAGGCTGCGGTGCTGGACCTGGGCCGCGAGCAGGATCGTCGGGACGCCGACGGCCAGCGCGGACAGCCGGGCCAGGAGCATCTCGCGGCGCGCCGACATGTGCGGGTCGCGTGCCGCGAAGACGTCGTGGGCGAGGGAGTTGGCGCAGGCGAGGATCATGCCGGCGACCGAGGCGAGCACGGTGAGGAAGATCGCCGTCGTGACCGTCGTGAACAGGAGCGTCTCGGCCGTGGACACCTCGCGGCCGAAGGCGGCCCGGGAGCCCAGCAGGTAGGCGGTGTTGCCCTGCGGGTCCGCCTGTGCGATCACCGCGCGGCCGACGATCGCCGTCGCGCCGAAGCCGACGACGGTCATGATCAGTACGAACAGCGCGACCCCGGAGACCGCCCAGGACATCGACCGGCGTACCTGACGGGCACTGGAGGCGGTGTACATGCGCATGGTGATGTGCGGCAGACAGGCGCCGCCCAGGACGACCGACAGCTGCGCGGTGATCATGTCGACACGGGGGAACGGTCCGTCGGCGAACTCCAGACCCGAGTGCAGGAAGGCGTCGCCGACCCCGCTGCCCTCGGCCGCCGCGTCGAAGAGGGTGCCCGGGTTCCAGTCGAAGCGGTACAGCACGAGCACGGCGATGACGGTGCCGGAGCCGAGCAGCATCACGATCTTCAGCATCTGGATGAGGGCGGTGCCCTTCATGCCGCCGATCGCCGCGTAGCTGATCATCAGCACGCCCATGCAGACGACACAGCCCGTCTTCACCGCGGCGCCGGAGAACCCCAGGATGAAGGCGAGGAGTTGGCCGGTGCCGGCGAGCTGTACGAGCATCATCGGCAGCAGCGCGGCGAGGGTGACCGCGCACGCCGTGATGCGCACCGCCCGCCCCGGCATCCGGCGGGTCAGCGCGTCGCCCATGGTGAACCGGCCCGCGTTGCGCAGCGGTTCGGCCAGCAGGAACATCATCAGCATCAGGGAGAGCGCCGTGCTGAGGGCGAGGACGACACCGTCGTAGCCGCACAGGGCGATCACCCCGCCGGTGCCCAGGACGGTGGCCGCCGAGATGTAGTCCCCCGCGATGGCCAGGCCGTTGCGCAGCGGGGAGAGCGAGCGGTAGCCGGTGTAGAACTCGGCGAGGTCGTCGCGGTCGGGTCCGGTCATCACGCACAGCAGCAGCGTGATCGTGGCGATCGCGGTGAACGCGACGAGGGACATCGTCTGCGCGTCGTCGCTGAACTCCGTCATCGTCCGGCCTCCTTGGTACGGGTTCCGCGCGCGTCCCGCTTCGCGTCGATCTCGGAGAGCTTGCGGATGCGCTCCGCGAGCGGGTCCACGTGGCGTCGGGCGGTCCGCTCGTACAGGGCGATCGCCACGAGGGTGACCGGGAGCTGGAGCAGGGCGAGCAGCAGTCCCGCCGGGAGCCCGGCGGCGACCTCGCCCGTCATCAGGGAGGGCGCGAACGCCGACAGGACCAGGAAGACCACGAAGTAGCCGAGCGCGGTGAGCGTGGCCACCCGCCGCTGGCGGCGGTAGGCGCCGCGCAGGACCCGCAGGTCGCTGTGGCGCCCCAGCGGGGCGTGGTCGGACGGCCGGCGCCGAGATGGCTCGGGCGGCTCGGGCGGCGGCTGCCAGGGGTAGGTAGGGCCGGGGTGTGACGGGTCGTGTGACATCCCGTGCTCCTTGCGTGGCTCGGGTCCGTGGCGGCGGACCGCAGGGAGTGGGGGGTGGTGCGAGGGACGCACGTTACTCGGGAGTACGGCGACTGCGAAGAGTTTTCACCAAACTGGGTGGTCGGTACGCGCTTACTGCACGAAATGCCGTCTGACCTGGGGTGTTACCCGCGTTAACCCCACCTCTGTGTGACTGCTGTGTGACTTCTGCGGGCTGTGTGGCGATCGTCTTCACAGGGGTGAGAAGGGTGCCACCCGGCGGTCGTCCGGGCCGGCGGGACCGTCCGTCGGCGGGGGCGGCGGGGGCGGCGGGGGCGGCGAGGTCGTCCGGGCCGGCGGGGTCGGCGGGTCGGCGGGTGTCGGCGGGTCGGCCGGTGGCTCGGTCGGTCGTCGGGCCGGTCAGTCCTTGAGGACGGGGAACCGCCGCGGGGCCACGCACAGCAGCACCAGGAAGGCGAGCGCCGCCGCGCAGGCCGCGCCGAGATAGACGGCGTGCACGGCGCTCGCGACCGCGTCCCGGACGGCCCCGGGCGCCGTGCCGGCGGCGAGGGCACGGGTCACGGAGTCCAGGTCCCCCGCACCGCCCAGCCGGGCCGCCAGGACCCCGTTGGCGACCGCGCCGAAGACCGACGCCCCGATCGTCTGCCCGGTCTGACGGCAGAACAGCACGGACGCGGTCGTGGTGCCGCGCTCCGACCAGCCCACCGTCGACTGCACACCGATCAGCAGCGGGAGCTGGAAGAGGCCCAGCGCGCCGCCGAGCAGCAGCATCAGCAGGGCCGGCTGCCAGGCCTCGCCGGGATACGGCAGGAACGGGAACGCGAGCAGGATCAGCGTCGCCGCGCCGATGCCCAGCAGTGCCGTGTCCCGGAAACCGATGCGCCGGTAGACGTGCTGGCTGAGGGCGGCCGAGAGCGGCCAGCTCAGGGTCCAGACGGACAGGACGAACCCGGCGGTCACCGGCTCCAGGCCCAGCACCGACTGGGCGTACGTCGGCAGGAACACCGTCGGTGCCACCATCAGCAGCCCCAGCGCGCCCAGCGCGAGGTTGACCGCCGCGATCGTACGGCGGCGCCACACCCAGCCCGGGATGATCGGTTCCGCCGCCCGGCGTTCGATGACGACGACGAGTCCGGCCAGCGCCAGCCCGGCGCCGAACAGGGCGAGTGAGGGACCCGACAGCCACGGCCAGGCCACCCCGCCCTGCACCAGCGCGGTCAGCAGCACCCCGCCGCACGCGAACACCGCCAGCGCGCCCGCCCAGTCGACACGCGCGCGTGCCCGCGCGACACGGGCCGTACGCGAGGCGCCACGCGCGCGTGCGGGTGGTGTGTCGTCGGGCGACGGCGACTGCCGCTGCGGCTCGTGCAGATGACGGACGATCAGCCACAACGCCACCGCCCCGATGGGCAGGTTGATGAGGAAGATCCAGCGCCAGTCCGCGTAGGCGGCCAGGACCCCGCCCAGGCCGGGCCCCGCGACCGCCGAGACCGCCCACACCGTGGACAGCTTCGACTGGATCTTCGGCCGCTCCTTCAGTGGGTACAGGTCGGCGGCGAGGGTCTGCACGGTGCCCTGCAACGCCCCGCCGCCCAGGCCCTGCACGATGCGGAACGCGATCAGCGCCCCCATGTTCCAGGCCAGCGCGCACAGCAGCGAGCCGAGCAGGAAGAGGGCCGCCCCGGCGACCAGCACCGGCTTGCGGCCGAAGGTGTCGGAGAGCTTGCCGTAGACGGGCAGGGTGACCGTCACGGCGAGCAGATAGCCGGAGAACAGCCAGGAGAAGACCGAGAACCCGCCCAGGTCGCCGACGATCTGCGGGACGGCCGTGGAGACCACGGTGGAGTCGAGCGCGGCCAGCGCCATGGAGAGCATGAGGGCCGCGACGACCGCCCGCCGTCCGTGCGGTGCGGCCGGCCGCGCGGCCTCGCGTGTCGCCGGTCGGATGTCCCCCACCTGATGCCCCCCGTGGTCCCGTGCCCCTTGCATCCAACTGCCGGATGTCAGCTTCCCACTTGACCCTCGCGTCGCGGGAGGGTGGAGCCTGACAGGGCCGAAGGGTGGAGACAACCCCGAGAGTCGTCCACCCCGAGGTGGACGGCCCCTAGGGGTACCTCCGTACCAGGGGTCGGGGAGGGTTCGTACCGCCGGAGGAGGAGACGGGGCCGGTCCCGTCCTTAACCTGGCTTTACGCCGCTGGGGGGCGGCAGGCACCACTTCCGGGGGGTGGGGTTAACCCCCCGGAAAGACGGGCCCGAGCACCAGCGCGAGGGACCCCCTCCCGCCGACAGACTCTTCCACGAAGCGCTTCGCACCGTCCCTTGGCCGTCCGAGGCGCCGCTCGACCGCCGCTGATACCGACATAGGAGATTCACCGTGACATCGGCTGTGACCATTCCCAGGCACGGGGGCACTGGAGGGCGTACGGCCGTTGCCGCGCGGGCGCGGCAGGTCGTCAAGGCGTACGGGTCCGGGGAGACCCGTGTCGTCGCCCTGGACCACGTCGACGTGGACATCGCCCGCGGTCAGTTCACCGCGATCATGGGCCCCTCGGGGTCCGGCAAGTCCACGCTGATGCACTGCCTCGCCGGTCTCGACACCGTCTCGTCCGGGCAGATCTACCTGGACGAGACCGAGATCACCGGACTCAAGGACAAGAAGCTCACCAAGCTGCGCCGGGACCGGATCGGGTTCATCTTCCAGGCGTTCAACCTGCTGCCCACGCTCAACGCGCTGGAGAACATCACGCTGCCGATGGACATCGCCGGCCGCAAGCCGGACAAGGCGTGGCTGAACCAGGTGGTCGAGACCGTCGGGCTCGCCGACCGCCTCAGGCACCGGCCCACCCAGCTCTCCGGCGGCCAGCAGCAGCGCGTCGCCGTGGCCCGCGCCCTCGCCGCCCGCCCGGAGATCATCTTCGGGGACGAGCCGACCGGAAACCTCGACTCGCGCGCGGGTGCCGAGGTCCTGGGCTTCCTGCGCCGCTCGGTGGACGAGCTGGGCCAGACCATCGTCATGGTCACGCACGACCCGGTGGCGGCCTCGTACGCGGACCGGGTGCTGTATCTCGCGGACGGCCGGATCGTCGACGAGATGTTCAAGCCGACCGCCGAGACCGTCCTGGACCGGATGAAGGACTTCGACGCGCGGGGGCGTACGTCATGACCGTCCTGAAGACCTCGATGCGCAACTTCTACGCGCACAAGGGGCGCATGGCCCTGTCGGCCGTGGCGGTCCTGCTGTCGGTCGCGTTCGTCTGCGGGACGCTCGTCTTCACCGACACGATGAACACCACCTTCGACAAGCTCTTCGCCAGCACCTCCTCCGATGTGACGGTGAGCGCCAAGGGCGCCTCGGACACCGGTGAGACGACGTCCGACAACGGCAAGCCGCCGGTGATGCCGGCCTCCGTGCTCGGCGCGGTCCGCGAGGCGGACGGGGTCAAGTCGGCGGAGGGGACAGTGTTCTCCACCTCCGCGACCGTCGTCGACGCCGACAAGGACAGCCTGTCGCCCACCAGCGGCGCGCCGACCATCGTCGGCAACTGGAACGGCAACGACGCCCGCACCATGGAGATCACCGAAGGCGCGGCGCCCAAGGGCTCCGACCAGGTGATGGTGGACGCGGACACCGCCGACAAGCACGACCTGAAGCTCGGCGACGAGATCGGTGTGATCACCGCGGTCGGCACGCACACCGCGAAGATCTCCGGTATCGCCGCCTTCCAGGTCACCAACCCCGGCGCGGCGATCTTCTACCTGGACACGAAGACCGCCCAGGCGGCCCTGGTCGGCGAGTCGAACGTCTACACGAACGTCAATGTGACGGCGGCGCCCGGTGTGAGCGACGCCCAGCTGAAGAAGAACGTGGCGGCCGAGATCGGCGCCGGCTACAAGGTGCAGACCGCAAAGGAGACCGCCGACGCCAACCGCGACAGCGTCGGAGGCTTCCTGGACGTGATGAAGTACGCGATGCTCGGCTTCGCCGGGATCGCGTTCCTCGTCGGCATCTTCCTGATCATCAACACCTTCTCCATGCTGGTCGCGCAGCGCACCCGTGAGATCGGCCTGATGCGGGCCATCGGCTCCAGCCGCAAGCAGGTCAACCGGTCCGTGCTCGCGGAGGCCCTGCTGCTGGGCGTGGTCGGCTCGCTCCTCGGGGTCGGCGCGGGCGTCGGCATCGCGGTCGGCCTGATGAAGCTCATGGGCATGACCGGCATGAACCTGTCCACGGACGATCTGACGGTCGCCTGGACGACCCCGGTGGTCGGCATGGTCCTCGGCATCGTCGTCACGGTGCTCGCCGCCTACCTCCCGGCCCGCCGGGCCGGCAAGGTCTCCCCGATGGCCGCGCTGCGCGACGCGGGCGCCCCCGCCGACGCCAGGGCGGGCGCCGTACGGGCCGTCATCGGCCTGGTCCTCACCGGCGCAGGCGGCTTCGGCCTCTACCTCGCCTCCACCGCCGACAAGGCCGCGGAGGGCTCGCTCTGGCTCGGCCTGGGCGTCGTGTTCAGCCTGATCGGCTTCGTGGTGATCGGCCCGCTGCTGGCGGGCGTGGTGGTCCGGGTGCTGGGCGCGATCGTGCTGCGGGCGTTCGGCCCGGTCGGACGGATGGCGGAGCGCAACGCGCTGCGCAACCCGCGCCGCACCGGCGCCACGGGCGCGGCCCTGATGATCGGCCTCGCGCTGGTCGCCTGTCTGTCGGTGGTCGGCTCCTCCATGGTCGCCTCCGCCACGGAGGAGCTCGACAAGAGCGTGGGCACGGACTTCATCATCCAGAGTGACGGCGGTCAGCTGATGACCCCGCAGGCGGTGCGGGCCATCAAGGCGACGCCGGGCCTGGAGCGGGTCACCGAGTACAAGTGGACCGAGGCCGACTTCACCACGCCCGACGGCAAGACGCTCGACAAGACGGCGATCACGGCGGCCGATCCGACCTACGCGACCGACCTGCGGGTCGAGACCGTCGCCGGCAAGCTCGCCGACGCCTACCGTCCCGACTCGATGTCCGTCCACGAGAAGTTCGCCGACGACCACAAGATCAAGCTCGGGTCCGTGATCTCGGTGGCCTTCAAGGACGGCTCCACGGCCCGGCTGACGGTCCGCGCGATCACCAGCAGCGACGCCGTCATCGACCAGGGCGCGATGTACACCTCCACCGCCACCCTCAAGAAGTACGTCCCGGCCGACAAGCTGCCGCTCGACCAGCTGGTCTTCGCCACGGCGAAGGACGGGCAGCAGGACGCCGCGTACACGTCCCTGAAGACGGCGCTGCACGACTACCCGCAGTACACCGTCCGCGACCAGACGGACTACAAGCAGGAGCTCAAGGACCAGATCGGGCAGCTGCTGAACCTGATCTACGGCCTGCTCGCCCTCGCGATCATCGTCGCGGTCCTGGGTGTGGTGAACACCCTCGCCCTGTCGGTGGTGGAGCGCACCCGGGAGATCGGCCTGATGCGGGCGATCGGCCTCTCGCGCCGCCAGCTGCGCCGCATGATCCGCATGGAGTCGGTCGTCATCGCCCTCTTCGGCGCCCTCCTGGGCCTCGGTCTGGGCATGGGCTGGGGCGCCACCGCCCAGCAGCTCCTCGCCCTCCAGGGGCTGAACGTCCTCGAGATCCCGTGGCCGACGATCATCGGCGTGTTCATCGGCTCCGCGTTCGTGGGCCTGTTCGCCGCACTGATCCCGGCGTTCCGCGCGGGCCGCATGAACGTCCTGAACGCGATCGCGACGGACTAGCACCACCGGGACCGGCCGGTCCCACCGAACCGGCCGGTCCCACTCGCACCAGGTCCACTCGCACCAGGTACACCCGCACCAGCCCCACCCGCACCAGCCCGGCACCGAGAAGAACGGGGGTCTTCTCGGTGCCGGGCTTCTTCACGTCCCGCGCCCCGCCCGGCCGGCGCCCGAGGACGCGGCCGTCCGGGCCCGTGGCGGGGGTCCTGGGCCGCGGCGCCCACGGTCGGATACGGCAGGGCGCCGGGGCGTGAGAAGCGGTGCACGGCTCCCACCGTCCCCCGTGGTTGTCCACAGCCCCCGGCGAACGACCCCACCCCGACGTACGCTGGACACCCCCGGCCCGTGACACGCGTCGGGCCCTTCGCGTTGCCCACCCCGGACCCCGGTACGCCCGCCAGCGGGCGCACCCCGGCCCCTCGGACGGAAAGCCCAGCCCTCCATGAGCCTGCACGGTCTGCTCGACGCCGTCGTCAAGGACACCGCCCTCGCGGAAGCGATCCCCGCGGCCACCGACGGCAACCGCATGCACGTCGACCTGGTCGGCCCCCCGGCGGCCCGCCCCTTCGCCATCGCCGCCCTCGCCCGCGAGACCGGCCGCACGGTCCTCGCGGTGACCGCCACCGGGCGCGAGGCCGAGGACCTGGCCGCCGCCCTGCGCTCGCTGCTCCCGCCGGACGGCGTGGTGGAGTACCCCTCCTGGGAGACGCTCCCGCACGAGCGCCTCAGCCCGCGCAGCGACACCGTGGGCCGCCGCCTCGCCGTCCTGCGCCGGCTGGCCCACCCACGCCCCGACGACCCGGAGACCGGCCCGGTCTCGGTCGTCGTGGCGCCGGTCCGCTCGGTGCTCCAGCCGCAGGTCAAGGGCCTCGGCGAGCTGGAACCGGTGGCGCTGCGCACCGGCCGGACCGCCGACCTGAACGAGATCGTCGAAGCCCTCGCCGCGGCCGCCTACGCGCGCGTGGAGCTCGTGGAGAAGCGCGGCGAGTTCGCCGTACGGGGCGGCATCCTGGACGTGTTCCCGCCTACCGAGGAACACCCCCTGCGCGTCGAGTTCTGGGGCGACGAGGTCGAGGAGATCCGCTACTTCAAGGTCGCCGACCAGCGCTCCCTGGAGGTCGCCGAACACGGCCTGTGGGCGCCGCCGTGCCGTGAACTGCTGTTGACGGACGACGTGCGCACGCGTGCGCGTGCCCTCGCCGAGGAGCACCCCGAGCTGGGCGAGCTGCTCGGCAGGATCGCCGAGGGCATCGCGGTCGAGGGCATGGAGTCGCTGGCCCCGGTGCTGGTCGACGACATGGAGCTGCTGATCGACGTTCTGCCCGAGGGCGCGATGGCCGTCGTCTGCGACCCGGAGCGGGTACGCACGCGTGCCGCCGACCTCGTGGCGACGTCCCAGGAGTTCCTCCAGGCGTCCTGGGCGGCCACCGCCGGCGGCGGCGAGGCACCCATCGACGTCGGCGCGGCCTCCCTGTGGTCCATCGCGGACGTCCGTGACCACGCGCGCGAGCTGGAGATGATGTGGTGGTCGGTGTCGCCGTTCGCGGCCGACGAGTCGTTCACCCATGCCGCCGACACACTGAAGCTCGGCATGCACGCCCCCGAGACATACCGGGGCGACACCGCGAAGGCACTGGCCGACACCAAGGGCTGGCTGGCCGACGGCTGGCGCGTCGCCTTCGTCACCGAGGCGCACGGCCCGGCGGCCCGCACCGTCGAGGTGCTCGGCGGCGAGGGGGTCGCGGCCCGCCTGGACGCCGACCTGGGCGAACTCGCCCCGTCCGTGGTGCACGTGTCCTGCGGCTCGATCGACTACGGCTTCGTCGACCCGGCGCTGCGTCTCGCCGTCCTCACGGAGACCGACCTGTCCGGCCAGAAGGCGGCCGGCAAGGACGGCGCCCGGATGCCCGCCCGCCGCAGGAAGACCATCGACCCGCTCACCCTGGAGGCGGGCGACTACATCGTGCACGAGCAGCACGGTGTGGGCCGCTACATCGAGATGGTGCAGCGCACGGTCCAGGGCGCCACGCGCGAGTACCTGGTCGTGGAGTACGCGCCCGCCAAGCGCGGCCAGCCCGGCGACCGTCTGTACATCCCGACCGACCAGCTGGAGCAGATCACCAAGTACGTCGGCGGCGAGGCCCCGACCCTGCACCGGCTCGGCGGCGCCGACTGGACGAAGACGAAGGCGCGCGCGAAGAAGGCCGTCAAGGAGATCGCCGCCGACCTGATCAAGCTGTACAGCGCGCGGATGGCGGCCCCCGGTCACGCCTTCGGCGCGGACACCCCCTGGCAGCGCGAACTGGAGGACGCCTTCCCCTACGCGGAGACGCCCGACCAGCTCACCACCATCGCCGAGGTCAAGGACGACATGGAGAAGACGGTCCCGATGGACCGCCTGATCTGCGGCGACGTCGGCTACGGCAAGACGGAGATCGCCGTCCGCGCCGCCTTCAAGGCCGTCCAGGACGGCAAGCAGGTCGCCGTCCTGGTGCCCACCACCCTTCTCGTGCAACAGCACTTCGGCACGTTCAGCGAGCGGTACGCGCAGTTCCCGGTGAAGGTCAGGGCGTTGTCCCGGTTCCAGACGGACACCGAGGCGAAGGCCACCCTGGAGGGCCTGCACGACGGCGCGGTGGACATCGTCATCGGCACCCACCGCCTGTTCTCGTCCGAGACGAAGTTCAAGGACCTCGGTCTGGTCATCGTCGACGAGGAGCAGCGCTTCGGCGTCGAGCACAAGGAGCAGCTGAAGAAGCTGCGCGCGAACGTGGACGTCCTGACGATGTCGGCGACCCCCATCCCCAGGACCCTGGAGATGGCGGTGACGGGCATCCGCGAGATGTCGACGATCACCACGCCCCCGGAGGAGCGCCACCCGGTGCTCACCTTCGTCGGGCCCTACGAGCAGAAGCAGATCGGCGCCGCCATCCGGCGTGAACTGCTGCGCGAGGGTCAGGTCTTCTACATCCACAACCGGGTCGAGTCGATCGACCGCGCGGCGGCGAAGCTGCGCGAGATCGTGCCCGAGGCGCGCATCGCCACCGCCCACGGCCAGATGTCGGAGACGGCGCTGGAGCAGGTTGTCGTCGACTTCTGGGAGAAGAAGTTCGACGTGCTCGTCTCGACGACGATCGTCGAGTCCGGCATCGACATCTCCAACGCGAACACGCTGATCGTGGAGCGCGGAGACACCTTCGGCCTGTCCCAGCTGCACCAGCTGCGCGGCCGGGTCGGACGCGGGCGCGAACGCGGCTACGCCTACTTCCTCTACCCCCCGGAGAAGCCCCTCACGGAGACCGCCCACGAGCGTCTCGCCACGATCGCCCAGCACACCGAGATGGGCGCGGGCATGTACGTGGCGATGAAGGACCTGGAGATCCGGGGCGCCGGAAACCTGCTCGGCGGCGAACAGTCAGGGCACATCGCGGGCGTCGGCTTCGACCTGTACGTCCGGATGGTCGGCGAGGCCGTCGCGGACTACCGGCGGCAGCTGGAGTCCGGCGGGATCGAGGAGGAGCCGCCGCTCGAGGTCAAGATCGAGCTGCCCGTCGACGCGCACGTCCCGCACGACTACGCGCCCGGCGAGCGGCTGCGCCTCCAGGCCTACCGGGCCATCGCCTCCGCCAACTCGGAGGACGACGTCAAGGCCGTCCGCGAGGAACTCGTCGACCGGTACGGCAAGTTGCCGGAACCGGTGGAGAACCTGCTGCTGGTGGCGGGGCTGCGGATGCTGGCCCGCGCGTGCGGCGTCGGCGAGATCGTGCTCCAGGGCACCAACATCCGCTTCGCGCCGGTGGAGTTGCGCGAGTCCCAGGAGCTGCGCCTCAAGCGGCTCTACCCCGGGACCGTCATCAAGCCGGCCGCGCACCAGATCCTGGTGCCCCGGCCGAAGACCGCGAAGGTCGGCGGCAAGCCGCTGGTCGGACGCGAACTGCTGGGCTGGGTGGGCGAACTGCTGGCGACGGTACTGGGGTCGTAGGGCGCGCGGAGGTCACAGGCCGCGAGGGGGTCACATGCCACGCGGGGTCGCAGGCCCGCTGCGTCCCCGTGGGGCCTGGTGGTCGTGTGCGCGGCGGTCGTGGGGGAAGGCGCACGGCGGCGGTGGGGCCTGGCGAGTGACGGTCGTGGGGCCTGGCGACCGCGGGCCCGGCGCGCGGCGGTTGTGAGGCGTGGCCGTCCTCGGGTCACCGGGCGGCTCCGTCCGCCGGTGGCCCGGGCCGGTGCCGCCGCGAGTCGGTCGCGGACCGCGACCCGGGCCCGCGATCCCGCCGCGAGAGGGTCACGGACCGCGACCCGGGCCGCGGTCCGCTCGTCCATGACCGCGAGGCGACGCGGCGCGGCCGTTCGCTGCCGCTCGGCGGTGACACCGTCACGACCCGGTCCTGGCACGGCAGAAGAGGCTTGCGTCGTCCACGGTGAGCCCCGCGTCGCCCGGCCCGCCGGGATCAGGTGGAGGGGAACAGCGTCATCGGCAGCGCGCGGAGCACCGCCTCGGGGTCCTCGTCGCCCAGGAGGGCGTCGAGGTTGTGGCCGAGCAGGAGGGTGGCGAAGCCGTGGGCGAGGGACCAGACGGCGATACGGGTCAGCCGGGCGTCCGGGCCGTCCCCGGCGGGCGCGCCGGTGGCGACGGCCTCGGTCAGGGCGGCGGCGGACAGGGCCCGGGCCGTGGTCAGCTCCAGGTCGTCGGCGCGCAGGAGCGGGGGCGAGAACATCACCTGGAAGTGCGCCGGGTGCTCGCGCGCGAAACGGACGTAGCGCACGCCCGCCTCCCGCAGGTCCGGCGCCCCCGTGAGCGCGGCGGCCAGCAGGCCGTGTCCCTCCGCGGCGATCGCCGTCAGCAGGCCGGTGCGGTCGCGGAAGTGGTGGGCCGGCGCCGCGTGCGAGACCCCGGCGCGGCGGGCCAGGTCGCGCAGGCTCAGCCCGGCGGGGCCGTCGGCGGCGATGACGTCGAGGGCGGCGGCCAGGATGGCGCGCCGCAGATCGCCGTGGTGGTAGGGGCGGTCGTTCATGGACAGCAGCGTACGCGGCATCTAGGCATTGACAAGTTCGGGCGGGCGAGGCAATCTTGTCAGTGTCAAGTTGTGGTCGATGTCCGAACGCGACGAGGGGGGACGCCATGTTGGGGAATCACGAGCACCGAGCGGCCGAGCGGGTCGAGCAGGGGGAGCGCGGGCCGCTGGTCGCGTCGGCCCAGGCGCGCCGGCTCTGGCACCTGCTGGAGCCGCTGCACGCGGTGCTGTACTACGCGCCGGAGGTCTTCGAGGAGGCCGGTGCGCTCGGCTACCCGACCGGAGACCGCTGGGGAAGTTACTTCCCGCTCCGCGCCGCCCCGTTGGGCCCGGTGGGCGCCGCTGCGGTGACCTCGGCCTTCTACAGCTTCCGGCCGGGCATGGTCGCCCGGCACATCGAGGACGCCTGGCGGATCGCCACCCCCGAAGCCGTCCTGGCGGCGAGACTGCGGGGCATCGACCGGCTCTACCGCAGGTTGTTCGCGGACCTGGTGGACAGTCCCGAGCTGGCCGAGGCCGCCGCTCTGGCCCGCCGCGCGGCCGAGGCGGCCGACACCGCGGGGCGCCCGCTCGCCGCCGCCAACGCGGCGCTGGACTGGCCGGACGAACCCCACCTCCAGCTCTGGCAGGCGGCGACCGTGCTGCGCGAGCACCGCGGTGACGGTCACCTCGCCGCCCTGCTCCTCGCCGGCCTCGACCCGGTGGAGGCGCTGGTGTCCTTCTCCGCAATAGGCGCCGCGTCCGTCGAGCGCTTCGAGAGCCGGGGCTGGAGCCGCGAGGAATGGGCGGCGGCGAGCGAGCGGCTGACGGTCAGAGGACTGCTGGAGAAGGACGGCACGGCGACGGACGCGCTCCGAGATCTGCGCCGCCGCGTCGAACAGGACACCGACCGGCTGGCACTCGGCCCCTGGCAGGTCCTCGGCCCGGAGTTCACGGAACGCCTGGCCTCGCTCCTCGGCGACTACTGGGTGGCGGTGCTGGGATCGGGCCTGCTGCCCTCCGAGTCCACGCTCGGCATCGGGAAGGTGTGAGTGCCGCCGCCGTTCAGGCCGGGGTGACACGGCGAAGCCGCCCGCCGCGGATCGCTCCGCGCGGACGGCCTCGTATGCCGGGTGATGTCGATGGCACGACCCCCACGGATCCTCCCGCCCGTCTTCGGGTCGGTGGATCTTCGGGCCGGCAGGTCTTCGGGCCGGGCGGCGGCCCGGTCTGCGGGTCCGGTCCGAGTCGAGTCGCGGGCCAAGGCCAGGACGGGGCTCTAGGGCTGGTCGGGGCGCCGTTCCTCGTCCATGCCGAGCCGCTCGTGCAGCCTCTGCTGCCCGGAGTCGACCTGGGACTCGTACTTGTTGCCCGTCCTCTCGTTCGCCTTCTGCTCCGCGACGTCGGACATCTTCCTTGCCTTGTCCTGCGCCGCCTTGTTGCTCTTGAACCTGTCGAGGATGCCCATCCAGAGCTCCTTCCGAAGCTGACTCTCCACCGACGATATTCCCGACAAGTACGAGATGCCCACTTGAGCCGTTTGTGGTCTGGACCTCCCGACTGTCCCCTGGCGCCCCCTCGCTACGGTGTGTGCCAGTGCCCGTCAGGGGAAAGCGCCCTGTACGGGGTGGCATCAGGGCGGACAGGGGAGGGGCGCGTGAGGCGTCTGAGGGGCGGGGCGGCGGTTGCCGCCGTGCTGATGTGTGCCGTGACGGTGGCCGGATGCAAGGAGCAGGTCACCGGCTCGGACTCCGGCTCCGGCGTGGGTTCCGGTGGTGCGGGGGCGACGGCGGGCGGCGGAGCGGGGAAGGGCGGAGCGGCTCTCGCGGCGGCCGAGGCGCTGACCGTGAAGGGGCGGGCTCCCAAGACCGGTTACGACCGCGAGAAGTTCGGATCGGCCTGGGCGGACACGGACTCGAACTCCTGCGACACCCGGGACGACATCCTCAAGCGTGACCTGGAGGAGGTGAAGTTCACCGGCGGCGTGTGCAAGGTGTCCTACGGTGTACTGGAGTCGGACCCGTACTCCGGCAAGGACGTGACGTACCGGCGGGGCAGCAGCAAGGTCGACATCGACCACATCGTCGCCCTGTCCGACGCCTGGCAGAAGGGCGCCAAGTACTGGGACGCGGGCAAGCGCATAGCTCTCGCCAACGATCCGCTCAATCTCCTGGCAGTCGACGCGAGCACCAACCGCTCCAAGGGGGACGGCGACACGGCGACCTGGCTGCCGCCCAACAAGGCCTACCGGTGCACCTACGTCGCCGCGCAGGTCGCCGTGAAGAAGAAGTACGAACTGTGGGTCACCGCGGCGGAGAAGTCCGCGATGGAGAAGGTCCTGGAAACCTGCCCCGCCCAGAAACTCCCCGCGGGCGGCAACCCCACGAAGGCGCCGGAGCGTTTCCGCGCGGGCTGAGCGGCTGAGCGGCTGAGCGGCTGAGCGGCTGAGCGGCGCCGAGCCGAACGTGTGGATGCGGCACCGTCTCTGAGCCGGACGCATGGTGCGGGCGGCGCGGGCGCGCCCCGGCGGTGTCCCTGGGCGCGGCGTCCGTGGGCGCGGTGGACCCGGGCGCTGTGTCCCCGGTGTCGTCCCGTACCGCGCCCGGACTGCCCGGGCCCGCAGGGGCTGGGACAGGCCCTAACGCCCGTACGGGTATCCGTACTGCTGGCCCTGGGGTGCCATGCCCCCGTACGCCGGCTGGGCGTTCGGGAACTTCTTGTCGAACACCGCGGTCAGCAGCAGCACCGTCGCCGTCAGCAGGGTCACCAGGATGGCGATGCCGAAGAAGGCGTCCCCGTCGCCGTCGGGTGTCATCACCGCCCACGGCAGGATCACGCACTCGTAGAGCGCGAACGAGCCGAAGGCCACCCAGTCCGAGGAGAGTCCGCGGCGGGTCGCCACGTACAGGAAGGGCACCCAGACCAGGAAGCCCAGCGAGACCCACACCAGAACCACCCAGGCGAGCCGCTGGAACCAGCCTGCCGTCAGTCGTCTGTCCGTGCCCGCGGCCGTCTGCGTCGTCGGCATTGTCATGTCGCCCCCCAAGTCACCTGGGGTAAGGGTAGGACACGGACAGGCCGCCACAGGGCGTCGCTTCTTTACTGTGACATGAGTGAATCTTGTGGCGATGAGGGCCCTGCGTTTCCCGGGCGGTGAGCCGCCGCGGGTTACCGTGCGTTCCGTTCGGATGCCGGACGTCGGGCCGAGGCCGTATCGTCGCACCGAATCAGGGGACTTCAGCCAGACATGACCGCGCGCGGCGACCGCGCCGTGCGCGAAGACGAACGATGGGGTGGGGGATGGCCGAGCACCGGCAGTCCAGAAAGCGCAGATACATCACGTGGGGTGTGGCCGGCGCGGCCGTCCTCGCGGGGGCCGGTATCGCGGCGCAGACCTCGATGGCGGCCACCACCTGGCCCGCCCAGAAGACGTACACCGGCCGTGCCTTCGACGCCTGCACCGCGCCCTCGACGGCCGCGATGAAGGCCTGGAAGACCGACGGCTACTACGGGGGCGCCGCCGTCTACGTCGGCGGCAAGAACCGCGGCTGCGCGCAGCCAAACCTGACCGCGTCCTGGGTGAAGTCGGTCAGCACGGCCGGCTGGAAGCTGATCCCGATCTACGTGGGCGCCCAGCCGTCCTGCCAGACCGGCTCCAGCCCCGAGAAGCTCACCGCCGCCACGGCCGCCTCCCTCGGCGCGACCGACGGCGCGGACGCGGTCGCCAGGTCCGCGGCGCTCGGCATGAAGGCCGGCAGCCCGATCTACCTCGACATGGAGCCCTACGACATCACGAACAAGGCGTGCAACGACGCCGTGTTGACGTATGTGCGCTCCTTCACCAAGACGCTGCGCGCCAAGACGTACCGGGCCGGCTACTACGGCTTCAGCAGTTCCAGCGCCAAAGCGGTCGCCACCGCGACGAACAAGACGGACCTGCCGGGCAACCTCTGGTACGCGCTGTGGGACAAGAAGGACACCACGACCACCGACTGGCCGTGGGGCGCCACCCAGTACACCGGCCACAGCCGCGGCCACCAGTACATGGTGAACAGCAAGGAGACCCGCGGCGGCTACACGATCACCGTGGACCGCGACGCCTGGGACGCCCCGGTCGCCATCGTCGGCTGAGGTCCCCGACGCCATCGTCCGCTGAGGTCCCCGAGGCCGAGGCCGTCGTCGGCAGAACCGGACCCCCTCGTGAGGGTTTCCCGCGCGGACCGGGCGAGGCTCCCGCGCGCGGGGGGCTGAGCCCTCGCACCGAAGAGCGGGCGCCGGGTGGGCGCGGCGGTGCCCGAAGTCCTGGTGAATCGTTGGTCGAATGGGTTGGCCCCAGCCGCCCCACTGCCTACCATCGATCACCGCAAGACTTTGTGCACCGTCGCACAATCTCCTCGGGAGGTTTCCCTTGCACCGCCGTCGCCGTACCGCGCTCCTGCTGTCCGCCGCGATCGTGGCGGCCCCTCTCCTCGCCGCCTGCGGGAACGACGCGCATCCCGGCGCGGCGGCCGTCGTCGGCGGCCAGCGGATCACCGTCGCGCAGCTGGAGAGCCGGGTGAACGAGGTGCGCACGGCCCAGCGGGCCGCGGTGACCGACGACGCCCAGTACGCGCAGGCCGTCGCCCAGACCGGCTCCCTGGCCCGTGACACCCTGCACGGCATGGTCCTCGACAAGGTGTTGCACCGTGCCGCCGAGGACGCGGGCATCACCGTAAGCCGCCGGGAGGTCCAGGAGATGCGGGCCGGCCTGGAGCAGCAGGCGGGCGGCGCGAAGGGGCTGGAGACTGCGTGGCTCCAGCAGTACGGCATTCCGCCGCAGCGCCTCGACGAGAATCTCCGGCTCCAGCTGGAGGCCCAGAAACTCGCCGGCGCGCTCGGTACGAACACCAGCCAGCCCGCCTTCTGGAACGCGCTGTCCAAGGCGTCCAAGGCGCTGGACGTCGACCTCAACCCGCGCTACGGGAACTGGGACGCGCAGAAGGTCGCCCGCGTCGACGCGAAGACGCCCTGGGTGCGGGAGATCTCGGCGGCCGGGACGCAGCAGACGACGTGATCGTGTGATCGTACGACCGGTCGGTCCTCCCTGTGGATAACCTGCGGGGCCGCTGACGGGTGTGGGTTACGTTCGGGGTGTGAACGACATCAGCCCCGCCGCCGCCCCCACCGAGGCCGACGCCCCCGGCCGCGTCGTCCTGCTCACCACCAGCCACCGGGTCGCCCCCGGCCTGCTGTCCTGGCCCGCGTGGCAGACCCTGCGCACGGCGGACCGGGTGCTGTGCGCGGACGGCGCGCATCCGCAGCTGCCCTATCTGCGGGACGCGGGCGTCACGGTCGCGGAGACCTCCCCGACTGCCGAGGAACTGCTCGCCGCCTGTGCCGGCGGCCGCACGGTCGTGGTCGTGGCCACCGGTGAGGGCGAACCGGCCCTCACCGACGGGCTGGCCCGGCTGGCCGGCTCCGGCCGCGTGTCCATGCCTGAACTGGAACTGCTCCCCGCCTCCTACGACCTCCCCGGCGCCCGGCTCCTCGACCTCGTCCAGGTCATGGACCGGATCCGCGCCGAATGCCCGTGGTCCTCCCGGCAGACCCACCAGGGGCTGGCGAAGTACGCGGTCGAGGAGTCGTACGAACTGGTCGAGGCGATCGAGGACGGCGACCACGACGAACTCCGCGAGGAGCTGGGCGACGTCCTGCTCCAGGTCGTCTTCCACGCCCGCATCGCCGAGGAGGACGAGGAGTCCCCGTTCTCCATCGACGACGTGGCGGGCACGATCGTCGCCAAGCTGATCCACCGCCACCCCCATGTCTTCGGCGACGCCACGGCCACCACGCCGGAAGAGGTGAAGGAGCACTGGCTGCGCACCAAGGCGGTGGAGAAGCGGCGCGAGTCCGTGACGGACGGCGTCCCCCTCCACCAGCCCGGCCTCGCCCTCGCGACGAAGCTGGTGTCCCGGGCCCGCACCGCACGCCTGGAGGTACCGCTGCCGGCGGCCGAGGGCATCGGTTACGAACTGCTGGCCCTCGCGGCCCGAGCCGAAGCGGAGGGCGTCGACCCGGAGGCGGCCCTGCGCGCGGCGGCCCGGGCGTACCGGGACGCGATCCGGGGTGTCGAGGGGGTCGATGGTTAGCACGGTGCGTTCCCGATCCGCGTTCACCGGGTGCCGGGTGCCGGGTGCCGGGTGAACGGTGAGGGGCGCGGGGCGCGGGGCGCCGGGCGCGGGATGCCGGGCGTCGGGCGCGAAGACTTGCGGGGAACGAGAGGCGGAGGTCCGCGCGGCCGCCGGCCAGGGGCACCCCCGCCACGCGGAAGCCGCTCGCGCGGCGCGCCCGCGGCCGCCGGCCAGCGGCACCCCGCTCGGGCGGAAGCCGCTCGCGCGGAAGCCGCTCGCGCGGCGCGCCGGGGGCACCGCTACGGTCGGGGAGTGACCGAGCAGCCCCGCACAGACCACCCGGACAGCACCGCTCCCGAACTCTTCACCTGGGAGTTCGCGACCGACCCGTACCCGGCCTACGCCTGGTTGCGTGAGCACGCGCCCGTGCACCGCACCGTCCTGCCCAGTGGTGTCGAGGCCTGGCTGGTCACCCGGTACGCCGACGCGAAACAGGCCCTCGCCGACCAGCGGCTCTCCAAGAACCCGGCACACCACGACGAACCGGCGCACGCCAGGGGCAGGACGGGCATCCCCGGTGAGCGCAAGGCCGAGCTGATGACGCATCTGCTCAACATCGACCCGCCGGACCACACCCGGCTGCGCCGCCTCGTCAGCAAGGCCTTCACCCCGCGCCGGGTCGCCGAGTTCGCGCCCCGGGTCCAGGAGCTCACGGACCGGCTCATCGACCGGTTCGCCGCCGAGGGGAAGGCCGACCTCATCCACGACTTCGCCTTCCCCCTCCCCATCTACGCGATCTGCGACCTCCTGGGCGTCCCGCGCGAGGACCAGGACGACTTCCGGGACTGGGCGGGGATGATGATCCGGCACGGCGGGGGGCCGAGGGGCGGTGTCGCGCGGTCGGTGAAGAAGATGCGCGGGTACCTGCTGGAGCTGATCCACCGCAAGCGCGCGGAGCTTCCCGCCGACCCGGCTCCCGGTGAGGACCTCATCTCCGGTCTGATCCGGGCCTCGGACCACGGCGAGCACCTCACCGAGAACGAGGCGGCGGCCATGGCCTTCATCCTGCTGTTCGCGGGCTTCGAGACAACGGTCAATCTCATCGGCAACGGCACCTACGCCCTCCTCACCCACCCCGAGCAGCGCGCGCGGCTCCAGCGGTCGCTCACCGAGGACGACGGCGACCGCGGTCTCCTCGAGACCGGTGTCGAGGAACTCCTGCGCTACGACGGCCCGGTGGAACTCGCCACCTGGCGGTTCGCGACCGAGCCGCTGAGCATCGGCGGGCAGGACGTCGCGCCGGGCGACCCGGTGCTCGTGGTGCTGGCCGCGGCCGACCGTGACCCGGCGCGCTTCTCGGATCCCGACACCCTCGACCTGTCCCGACGTGACAATCAGCACCTCGGCTACGGCCACGGCATCCACTACTGCCTGGGAGCCCCGCTGGCCCGGCTGGAGGGCCAGACCGCGCTGGCCACCCTGCTCACCCGGCTGCCCGATCTGCGACTGGCGGTGGATCCGGGGGAGTTGAGGTGGCGCGGTGGGCTCATCATGCGCGGACTGCGGACTTTGCCGGTCGAGTTCAGTCCGGTGCATTCCGGTTCATAGGTGGACCGCGTCTGACCGGATGTCAGCCGGAGTGTGACCGTTCGGCGGAGCAAAGGTGACCGACCCTCAAGTCTGTGATCTTCACGTGATCTGCGCGGCATGAACTTGTGACAAGTGATCGTCTGCCGATACGTTCTCTCGTCAGCGCGACGCAACGGTTCCACCCGCCGCGCCGGTCAGTGCTGTCCAGAGAAAGGCCCCTCGCATGCTCTCCGGGAACGGTCGTCACCGTCGCCCCCGCCAGGCCCCGGCCCTGTTGGTCGCGGCCGGAGTGACGGGCTCCGCCATCGCCATCCCGCTGCTCGCCGCCTCCGGCGCGAGCGCGGCCGACGGCACGGTGTGGGACAAGGTGGCGCAGTGCGAGACCGGCGGCTCGTGGAGTGCCGACGAGGGCGGCGGCGAGTACGGCGGGCTGAGCCTCAGCCAGAAGGACTGGGAGACCTACGGCGGCCTCGACTACGCGGCGAGCCCCGACCTGGCCAGCCGCAGCCAGCAGATCGCCGTGGCGCAGAAGGTGCTCGCGGCCGACGGGATCGGCGCCTGGGGCACCTGCGGGTTGAGCTCCGGGCTCACCCAGGAGAACGGCGCGCTGAGCGTGGACACCGGCGTGGCGGACGACTCGTCCGACTCGTCCGACTCCTCTGGGTCTTCCGGATTGTCCGACCTGTCCAAGGGGTTGTCCGGATCCTCGGGCTCTTCGAACTCCTCGGCCGGCGAGGACTCCTCGACGGGTTCGTCCGACTCGTCCGCCGATTCCTCCGGTTCGCCCTCGGCGTCCGCTTCCTCCCCTTCGTCCTCTTCCTCCTCCGCCGTCGACGGCTCCGGCACGTCCGGTGGCTCCGGCGGCCGGAGCGACGGTTCGACGGCCGACGCCTCGTCCTCGGCGACCCCGGGTGCGGACGAGTCGGACAAATACGTCCAGGACGAAGGTTCTTGGAGCCTTGTCGACACCGGCTCGCTCGGCTCCGGCAAGCACCGCGGCGCCACCGCCGACGAGGCCGCGACCAAGAGCGCGACCGACAGCGGCGCGGACGGCACCACCACCGCCTCGGCCGGCCGGCACGCCGCGGCCACCTATGTCGTCCAGGAGGGCGACTCGCTCGCCTCCATCGCCGACTCCCTTGGCCTGGACGGCGGATGGCGTGCCCTCTACGCCGAGAACCTGGACCTCATCGGCGTCGACCCGAGCAACATCGCCGCCGGTCAGACCCTCGACACAGGGGTGGAATAGGGCGCAAAGCCCAAGAAAAACAGCGGGAGTTCACGTCACGCTTCGCGCCGAATGTCCGGTTTGGTGAAAGTGTGGGATGAGTCTCAGAAGCCCTGATCGTCTTTGAAATTCCGCCGATCGCGTGTCTACGGTCGAGGCCGCTCGGCAACCCGGGCCCCGGCCGTCGCAACGCCGAATCCTGCCAGCGACGCCCCGGGAACAGTCGTCGCGTCAAGCGCCGTAGGCAGGAGCGGGGGACCCAAGGTAAGTGCCGGACCGGTCGGTCGACCGGGACGGCTCGGGGTGAAGCCACACCTCCCACGGAGCAGCGCTCCGGCGGACGGAAAGTGGCCGGGCAACTCACAGGCCCGAACCCGACAGCTCACCTCGTAGGCGTCGGTGAGGGGATCCACCATGCTGTTTTCCGGTAAGGGCAAGCACCGTCGCCCCGCCAAGGCCACCCGCGTCGCCGCACTCGCCGGCGTCACCGGTGTCGCCATCGCCGCCCCGCTGATGGCGGCCGGCAACGCCTCCGCCGCCACCGCCTCCGAATGGGACGCGGTCGCCCAGTGCGAGTCCGGTGGCAACTGGTCCATCAACACCGGCAACGGCTACTACGGCGGCCTCCAGTTCTCGGCGTCCACCTGGGCCGCGTACGGCGGCACCGCCTACGCCTCCACCGCCGACCAGGCCTCCAAGTCCCAGCAGATAGCCATCGGCGAGAAGGTCCTCGCGGGTCAGGGCAAGGGTGCCTGGCCGGTCTGCGGCACCGGCCTGTCCGGCGCGGCCTACAACGGCTCCGCCGCCGAGTCCTCGGGCTCCGGCTCCTCCGACTCCGCCGGCTCGTCGAACAGCGGCAGCACCAGCAGCCGCTCGACCGAGGAGCAGAGCGCCTCCCGCTCGACCGACCGCCCGGCCGCCTCCAAGACGGTCACCACCCCGACCGGCAAGAAGGTCAAGAAGGGTGACGGCGAGTACAAGGTCGTCAAGGGTGACACCCTCAGCTCCATCGCCGAGAAGCACAAGGTCGCGGGCGGCTGGGCGAAGCTGTTCGACCTGAACAAGGACATCGTCACCGACGCCGACCTGATCTACCCGGGCCAGCAGCTCCACCTGAAGTGACGCGCGGCGCCTGAAGTGACACCGCCCCCGAAGTGACACGGCGCCCGAAGTGACACCTGGCCCCCAGAGAAGCCACAGCGCCCTCACATCCGAGGTCGGCACACTGAAGACCTCGTGAGGGTCCCCCCCGTCCCCACGGGCCCCCCGCTCCGGTGCGTGTTCCCCCGTACGCACCGGAGCGGGGTTTCTCTTTGCCGGGAAGCCGGGAAGCCGGGAAGCCGGGAAGCCGGGAAGCCGGGAAGCCGGTCTGCCGGTCTGCCGGTCTGCCGGGCAGCCCGGCGCGAGGCCTTCTCTTCGCCCGTTCGTCACTTCCTGTCGGCCTTTCTCGGCCACCCCCTTTGTTCCGGGCGGAAACAATAGGTACCGTCTGTCTGTCCACGGGACGGTCGGTCGGCTGCCGACGGTCCCGGGGCGGTTAGGCTCTAGTCGCAAGGCCCGGCAGGGGCTCATCAAGGCCCCCGGGTCCCGCACAACCAGCGTCACATCCCAAGAAGGAGATGCTCGTGCCGTCCATCGACGTCGTCGTAGCCCGGGAAATCCTGGACTCCCGAGGCAACCCCACGGTCGAGGTCGAGGTCGGCCTCGACGACGGCAGCACGGGTCGTGCCGCCGTTCCGTCCGGCGCCTCCACCGGTGCCTTCGAAGCCATCGAGCTCCGCGACGGCGACCCCAACCGTTACCTGGGCAAGGGTGTCGAGAAGGCCGTCCTCGCCGTCATCGAGCAGATCGGCCCGGAGCTCGTCGGCTACGACGCCACCGAGCAGCGCCTGATCGACCAGGCCATGTTCGACCTGGACGCCACCGACAACAAGGGCTCGCTCGGCGCCAACGCCATCCTCGGCGTCTCGCTCGCCGTCGCGCACGCCGCCTCCGAGGCCAGCGACCTGCCGCTGTTCCGTTACCTGGGCGGCCCCAACGCGCACCTGCTGCCGGTGCCGATGATGAACATCCTGAACGGCGGCTCGCACGCCGACTCCAACGTGGACATCCAGGAGTTCATGATCGCCCCGATCGGCGCGGAGTCCTTCTCCGAGGCCCTGCGCTGGGGCGCCGAGGTCTACCACACCCTCAAGAAGGTGCTGAAGACCAAGGGCCTGTCCACCGGTCTCGGCGACGAGGGCGGCTTCGCCCCGAACCTGGAGTCCAACCGCGCCGCGCTCGACCTCATCATCGAGGCCATCAAGCAGGCCGGTTACGTGCCGGGCGAGCAGATCGCGCTCGCGCTCGACGTCGCCGCGTCCGAGTTCTACAAGGACGGCAAGTACGAGTTCGAGGGCAAGTCCCGCTCGGCCGCCGAGATGACCGAGTACTACGAGGAGCTCGTCTCCGCGTACCCGCTCGTCTCCATCGAGGACCCGCTGTACGAGGACGACTGGGCCGGCTGGAACGTCATCACCCAGAAGCTGGGCGACAAGGTCCAGATCGTCGGCGACGACCTCTTCGTCACCAACCCGGAGCGCCTGGCCCGCGGCATCGAGGAGGGCTCCGCCAACGCCCTGCTCGTCAAGGTCAACCAGATCGGTTCGCTGACCGAGACCCTGGACGCCGTCGAGATGGCCCAGCGCAACGGCTTCAAGTGCATGATGTCCCACCGCTCCGGCGAGACCGAGGACGTCACCATCGCCGACCTCGCGGTCGCGGTGAACTGCGGTCAGATCAAGACCGGCGCCCCGGCCCGCTCGGACCGTGTCGCCAAGTACAACCAGCTGCTGCGCATCGAGGAGATCCTCGACGACGCCGCGGTGTACGCCGGTCGCAGCGCCTTCCCGCGCTTCAAGGGCTGAGCCCGGGCTGAGGCCGCCGGCCCGAACCGGGTCGAGGCTCCGCCAGTCGTACGTACGTCCCCGTACCCGGTCCCGTACCGTGTGCGGGGACGTACGCACGTGTGAGACGGGAGGCGGGAAGCTGTGGCCGTGAAGGACCGGGACCGTTTCTCCACCGCGACCAGGATCAAGCTGCTCGGCGAGCAGACCGCGGCCCGGGTCTACCGCTCCCAGACCAAGCGCCAGGCGCGCCGCTCCCGGCTCACCGGCCGCGCGGCGCTCCTCGCGCTCGTCCTGTGCACGCTGATCGTGGCCCTGGCCTACCCGATGCGCCAGTACGTCTCCCAGCGCGCCGAGATCGCCGATCTGGAGCGCGAGAAGCAGAAGGCGAGCGAACGCGTCGAGCAGCTGCGCGACCTCAAGGCGCGTTGGCAGGACGACGCCTACGCCGAGCAGCAGATCCGGCAGCGGCTGCACTACGTGCTGCCGGGGGAGACCGGGTTCGTGGTGATCGACCCGGACGCGGCCAGGCAGTCCCGCGCCGACCTCGGGGCGGCCGACCGCCCCTGGTACGCGAACGTCTGGGACGGCGTCGACAAGTCCGACGCCTCCGACCAGTGACCGACCCGCGACAACCGTCCGGCCCCGACCGTCCCGTGACAACCGTCCGGCCCCGACCGACCGGCGACAGCCGACCGGTGAGAACCGACCGGTGACCACCGGTGGACCCACCGGTGGTCGGAACCGGTAGCCGGAACCGATAGAAAGACAGGCATGGAAACGCCCCCGCCGACCACCCCGCGCACCGAGCCCACCGACGCGGATGTCGAGGCCTTCAAGCAGCAGCTCGGACGGCCGCCGCGCGGACTGCGCGCGATCGCGCACCGCTGCCCCTGCGGTGAACCGGACGTCGTGGAGACGGCCCCCCGCCTGCCCGACGGCACCCCCTTCCCCACGCTGTACTACCTGACGTGCCCGAAGGCCAACTCGGCCATCGGCACGCTCGAGGCGAACGGCGTGATGAAGGAGATGACCGAGCGGCTCGGGACCGACCCGGAGCTGGCGGCCTCCTACCGCGCCGCGCACGAGGACTACATCCGGCGCCGGGACGAGATCGAGGAACTGAAGAACTTCCCCAGCGCGGGCGGCATGCCGGACCGGGTGAAGTGCCTGCACGTGCTCGTCGCGCACTCCCTGGCCGCCGGCCCGGGCGTGAACCCCCTCGGCGACGAGGCCCTGGCGATGCTCCCGCAGTGGTGGCGCAAGGGCACCTGTGTGGCGCGGGACGACGCGACGGGAGCCGCCCGGTGACCCGGGTCGCCGCCATCGACTGCGGTACGAACTCGATCCGCCTCCTGGTCGCCGACGCCGATCCGCGGACCGGCGAGCTGGTCGACCTGGACCGCCGGATGACGATCGTCCGCCTGGGCCAGGGCGTCGACCGCACCGGACGGCTCGCCCCCGAGGCGCTGGAGCGGACCTTCGCGGCCTGCCGGGAGTACGCGGCCGCCGTCAAGGAGTACGGCGCGCAGCGGCTGCGCTTCGTCGCCACCTCCGCCTCCCGGGACGCGGAGAACCGGGACGAGTTCGTGCGCGGGGTGCTGGACATCCTCGGCGTCGAGCCCGAGGTCATCACCGGCGACCAGGAGGCCGAGTTCTCCTTCACCGGCGCGACGAAGGAACTGAAGGGGCGGGCCGACCTGGCCAAACCGTTCCTGGTGGTGGACATCGGCGGCGGCTCGACCGAGTTCGTGGTCGGCGACGAAGGGGTGCGTGCCGCGCGCTCGGTGGACGTGGGCTGTGTCCGGATGACGGAGCGGCACCTCGTGGTGGACGGGAAGGTCACCGACCCGCCCACCGCCGGGCAGATCGCGGCGATGCGCGCCGACATCGAGGCCGCGCTCGACCTCGCCGAGCGGACCGTCCCGCTGCGCGAGGCGCACACCCTGGTCGGCCTGGCCGGTTCGGTGACCACGGTCGCGGCGATCGCCCTGGGCCTGGAGGCGTACGACTCCGAGAGGATCCACCACGCGCGGATCGGTCTCGAGCGGGTCAGGAGCATCAGCGACGACCTGCTGCGGGCCACCCACGCACAGCGCGCGGCGTATCCGGCGATGCACCCGGGCCGGGTGGACGTGATCGCGGCGGGCGCGCTCGTCCTGCTGGCGATCATGGAGCGGATCGGCGCGCGGGAGGTCGTGGTGAGCGAGCACGACATCCTCGACGGCATCGCGTGGTCCATCGCGTGACTCCGGCAGAGCCGCTACTTGCACTCTGCTGAGCAGGCAGGATGCCCGTATGAGCAGACCCGAGGGGCCCTTGGCGGCCCCTCGGACGCGTTCCGGAGGCACCCGCTCGGGAAAGTTCGTGAAGTTCTTCACAAGGAATTCGGCCCTGTCGGAGGACAGACGTGTCGTCGTTGACCCTTCCGGGGGCTCAACACCCGTGTGAACGTGTTCAAAAGAGGCGGGCGCGGACGTATCGAGAAGGTCCGCGAATGGGGTTCTGGCGGTCCTCACAGAGCCCTTCCGAGCCCGGAGAGGCAGCTCACGCGGCATTGACAACGCCATGCCGTACACGCTGGTTCCCGCTCGGCGCCATGACGTGGATCACGCGGGCCGCGGAGGATAGCACACACCCCCGAGAAGCTTGTGAAGGGGCGCACGAGCGACCCCCCTCGACCGGGTGGATACTCGATGGCATGAGCACCACGGAGCGTCCCAGGATCCTCGTAGTAGGCGGTGGGTACGTAGGCCTGTACGCAGCTCGGCGCATCATGAAGAAGATGCGCTACGGCGAGGCGACCGTCACGGTCGTCGACCCCCGGTCGTACATGACCTACCAGCCCTTCCTCCCCGAAACCGCCGCCGGCAACATCTCCCCGCGCCACGTCGTCGTCCCGCTGCGACGCGTGCTGCCCAAGGCGGAGGTCCTCACCGGCCGGGTCACCACCATCGACCAGGACCGCAAGGTCGCCACGATCGCCCCGCTGGTCGGCGAGGCGTACGAGCTGCCCTTCGACTACCTGGTGGTCGCGCTCGGCGCGGTCTCCCGCACCTTCCCGATCCCCGGCCTCGCCGAACAGGGCATCGGCATGAAGGGCGTCGAGGAGGCCATCGGCCTGCGCAACCACGTCCTCGAGCAGCTGGACAAGGCCGACTCCACGACCGACGAGGAGATCCGCCGCAAGGCGCTCACCTTCGTCTTCATCGGCGGCGGCTTCGCCGGTGCGGAGACCATCGGTGAGGTCGAGGACCTGGCCCGGGACGCGGCCAAGTACTACAAGACGGTGTCCCGCGAGGACATGCGCTTCATCCTCGTCGACGCCGCCGACAAGATCCTTCCCGAGGTCGGTCCCAAGCTGGGCCAGTACGGCAAGGAGCACCTCGAGGGCCGCGGTGTGGAGATCTACCTCTCCACCTCCATGGACTCCTGCGTCGACGGCCACGTGGTGCTGAAGAACGGCCTCGAGGTCGACTCCAACACGATCGTGTGGACGGCCGGCGTCAAGCCCAACCCGGTGCTGGCCCGCTACGGCCTGCCGCTGGGTCCGCGTGGTCACGTCGACACGGCCCCGACCCTCCAGGTCCAGGGCACCGACTACATCTGGGCCGCCGGCGACAACGCCCAGGTCCCCGACGTCGCCGCCCGCAAGGCCGGGGTCGAGAACGCCTGGTGCCCGCCGAACGCGCAGCACGCGCTGCGGCAGGCCAAGGTCCTCGGCGACAACGTGATCTCCGGTATGCGGGGCTTCCCGCAGAAGGAGTACTCGCACGCCAACAAGGGTGCGGTGGCGGGCCTCGGCCTCCACAAGGGTGTCGCGATGATCGTCATGGGCAAGATGAAGATCAAGGTCAAGGGCCGCCTCGCGTGGTACATGCACCGCGGCTACCACGGCATGGCGATGCCGACGTGGAACCGTAAGATCCGCGTCTTCGCCGACTGGACGCTCGGCATGTTCCTCAAGCGCGAGGTCGTGGCGCTCGGTGCGCTGGAGTCCCCGCGCGAGGAGTTCTACGAGGCCGCGAAGCCGGCGCCGGTCGCCGCGAAGCCGGCCGCCGCGAAGACCGAGAACGAGAAGGCCAAGGCCTCCTGACCTCCGGTCACCCGGCCTCCGGTCCCCGGCCCTCGGCCGGCCGGCCGTGAGGCACCGGCCTCCGGTCCCCGGGCCGCAGGTCACCGAACCACCCCCGAAGGGGCCGTCCGCCATCCGTGGTGCGGACGGCCCCTTCGGCGTGCGGGCCGTCCCGCCGCCGGAGCCGACACATGTTACATACATGTATTTTGCCGAGCCATGACGGCCGCGCGGGACTGGACGGCGCGCTCTTCCGTGTTTACGTGGTGTCAGGACATCGCGGGATCACCCGTCACGGAGGTGTGCATCATGGCTGACGCCGCGCCGCGGCTCCATGCCCTCGTCGAACAGTTGCTGGGAGCCCCCTTCCCGGTGCGCGTCCGCGCCTGGGACGGTTCGCAGGCGGGCCCGCCCGGCGCGCCGACCCTGGTCGTACGCAATCGCCGGGCCCTGCGCCGGCTCCTCTTCAAACCCGGTGAACTCGGCCTCGCCCGCGCCTGGGTGGCCGGCGACCTGGAGATCGAGGGCGATCTGTACACCGCTCTGGGCCTGCTCTCCGGTCTGATCTGGGAGCGCTCCGAGGACGCCCGTACGCTCGCCCAGGCGATGCGCGACCCCGGGTTCCGCGCCGCGGTGCGCGGCCTGCTGAAGCTCGCCGGACCGCCGCTGCCGCCCGCCCCGCCGCGCGAAGAGGTCCGCCGCACCGGCCACCTCCACACCCGCCGCACCGACCGGCGCGCCATCAGCCACCACTACGACGTCGGCAACGACTTCTACGCGCTCGTCCTCGGCCCGTCCATGGTCTACTCGTGCGCCTACTGGGAGTCCGGGGACAGCACCCTCGAACGCGCCCAGTACGACAAACTCGACCTGGTCTGCCGCAAGCTGGACCTGAGACCGGGGTCGCGGCTGCTGGACGTCGGCTGCGGCTGGGGCGCCCTCGCCGTCCACGCGGCCCGCGAGTACGGCGCGACGGTCGTCGGGATCACCCTCTCCCAGGAGCAGGCGGCGTTCGCCCGCAAGCGCGTCGCCGACGCCGGGCTCACCGACAGGATCGACATCCGCGTCCAGGACTACCGGGACGTCACCGACGGGCCCTTCGACGCGATCTCCTCCATCGGCATGGCGGAACACGTCGGCTCCGCGAAGTACCTGGAGTACGCGCAACTCCTGTCCGGGCTGCTCCGGCCCGGCGGCAGGCTGCTCAACCACCAGATCGCCCGCCGCCCGCAGCGCGACGAGGCGGCGTACGGCGTGGACGCGTTCATCGACGCCTATGTCTTCCCGGACGGTGAACTCGCCCCCCTCGGCACCACGGTCGGCCAGCTCGAACGCGCCGGTTTCGAGGTCCGTGACGTCGAGTCGATCCGCGAGCACTACGCCCTCACCCTGCGCCGCTGGGTCGCCCGCCTGGAGGACGGCTGGGAGCGGGCCGTGCATCTCACCAGCCCCGGTCGAGCCCGGGTGTGGCGGCTCTACATGGCCGCCTCCGCCGTCGCCTTCGAACGCAACCAGATCGGCGTCAACCAGGTCCTGGCCGTGCGGACGCCGGGGTCGGGCGACTCCGGGATGCCGCTGCGCGCCCGCACCTGGAACTGACGGCCGCCCGACGCGCCAGGGGCCCCGCCGCAGCACGCGACGGGGCCCCGAACCGGTGCCGTGCTACTCGGACTTGATCGCGGCCAGCATGTTCAGGCGCGACGCCCGCCGGGCCGGCCACAGCGCGGCCAGGATGCCCACCCCGGCGGCCAGCAGCAGGAAGACGGCCATCCTGGCCCACGGCACGACCAGCTCGTACGTCGCCATCCTGGTGCCGAGCAGCTCACCGGCCGCCCAGCCGAAGAACACGCCGAGGCCGATGCCGAGCACCCCGCCGAAGAGCGAGATCACCAGGGACTCCAGCCGGACCATCCGCTTGACCGAGCGCCGGTCCAGGCCGATGGCCCGCAGCATGCCGATCTCCTGGGAACGCTCGAAGACCGACATCGCGAGGGTGTTGATGACGCCGAGCACCGCGACGATCACGGCCATCGCGAGCAGCCCGTAGAGCATGTTCAGCATCAGCGTGAACATCTGCGCGACCTCGTCGGAGAGGTCCTGCTTGCTCTGGACCTTGACGGCCGGGTTGGAGCCGAGAGCCTTCTCCAGCCGGTCCTTGGTGGCGTCCGAGGCGCCGCCGGAGGTCTTGACCATGACCCGCATGTCGGCCGGGTCCGTCAGATGCGGGGTGAGGTCGGCGTTGTCCAGCAGGATGCCCTCGATCAGCTCGTTGCCCTCGTAGACCGCGGACACCGTCAGCCGCTGCTTCTTGCCGTCCTCGTAGTTCACCGTGAACGGCGAACCGGCCTTCCAGCCGTGGGACTCGGCGGTGGCGTCGTCGACGATGACCTGTCCGCCGCCCACCTCGAACGAGCCGTCCTCGACCTTCAGGTCGGTCAGCGCGCCGATGGTGGAGCCGGTGACGCCGGTGAGGTACTCGGTCGTGCCGTCGATCCGGCCGGGCGCGTTGCGCATCGGGCTGGTGGCGGTCACCCCGTCGGCGGCCTTCAGCTTCTCGTCGATGTCGGCGGAGAGTTCGTTGCCGTTCGCCATCGACACGACGTAGTCGGCCCTGATCGCGGAGGACGCCATCTTGTCGATGGACTTCTGGAGGCTGCCCGCCATCACCGTCATCCCGGTGATCAGGGTCAGACCGATCATCAGCGCGGAGGCCGTGGCCGCCGTACGGCGCGGGTTGCGCACCGAGTTCTGCCGGGCCAGCTTGCCGGACACCCCGAAGATCCGCAGCAGGGGCGCGGCGGCCGCGATCAGCGGGCGGGACAGCAGCGGCGTCAGGATGAACACGCCGATGATGAGCAGGACGGCGCCGAGACCCATGGGGGCCTGGCCGTCGGAGCCGCTCATGGTCGTCGCGGCCAGGACCACGGCGACGCCCGCCGCCGAGAACAGCGCGCCCAGCGTGTTGCGCAGCACCAGCGACTTGGTGCTCGCGGTGGCGTGCACGCTGCTCATCGCGGCGACCGGCGGGATCTTCGCGGCCCGGCGGCCGGGCAGCCAGGCCGCCAGCATGGTGATGACGACGCCGACGACGAGGGCGGCGGCCACCGTGCCGCCCGAGACGACGAGCGGCCCGTCCGGGACGGTCGCCCCCAGCGTCCCGAGCAGCGAGCGCAGCCCGGCACCGATGCCGATACCGGCGACCAGGCCGGTCACCCCGGCGACCGTGCCGACGACGAACGCCTCGATCAGCACCGACCGCGTGACCTGCCGGCGGGAGGCGCCGACGGCCCGCATCAGCGCGAGTTCCTTGGTGCGCTGGGCGACCAGCATGGTGAAGGTGTTGGCGATGATGAAGGTGCCGACGAACAGCGCGATCCCGGCGAAGACCAGCAGGCCCTGCTTCATCCCGCTCATCGAGGCGGAGATCGTCTCCGCCTGGTCGTCCGCGAGGCGCTCGCCGGTGACGGTCTCGACCTCGCCCTTCGGCAGGGCGGCGTCCAGCGCGGACTTCAGCGCGCTCTGCGAGGTCCCGGCGGCGGCCCGCACGTCGATCTCGTCGTAGGTGCCGGGCTTGCCGAAGAGCTTCTGGGCGGTCGCCGTGTCGAACAGGGCGAGGCTGCCGCCGGCCGCGACATTGCCGTCGTCGGTGGTGAAGACGCCGGTGATCCGCGGGGCGAGGACGGGGCCGTCGACGGAGATCCGCACGGTGTCGCCGACCTCGTAGCCGGCCCGCTCGGCGGTCCTGGAGTCGATGAGGACCTCGCCGGCACCGCTCGGCGCGCGGCCGGTGACGAGCGGGTACCGGGCGTCCTTGTCGCCCCAGTAGTTGCCGCCCTGCGACTGGAAGCCGCCGCCGACGAGCTTGCCGTCCTTGTCGGCGATGGCCGTGAAGCCGTTGACGACGCCGACGGCGGACGCGGCGCCCGGAACCCCGGCGCTGCGCTCGAGCAGCGACTCGGTCAGCTCGGGGGTCTTGACGATGCGGTCGCCGACGTCGTCCTGGGCCTTGGCGGTGACGGCCACGTCGACCTGGTCGAAGCCCTTGGCGGAGCTGTTCTGGAGGGCGTTGGAGAGGGTGTTGGTGAAGACCAGCGTCCCCGACACGAAGGCCACGCCGAGCATCACGGCGAGCACGGTCATCAGGAGCCGGGCCTTGTGCGCGAGCACGTTGCGCAAGGCGGTACGGAACATGGGTTCTTCTCAGTCCTGCTCGTCGACGAGCGGTCGGTCCCGGTGGGGGATCAGCTGGTGCGGCCCTTGGCGTCGAACTGCTTCATCCGGTCGAGCACCGAGTCGGCCGTCGGCCCGTACACCTCGTCGACGATCCGCCCGTCCGCCAGGAAGATCACCCGGTCCGCGTAGGCCGCCGCCACCGGGTCGTGGGTCACCATCACCACCGTCTGGCCCAGCTCCCGCACCGAGTTGCGCAGGAAGCCCAGCACCTCGGCGCCCGAGCGCGAGTCGAGGTTTCCGGTCGGCTCGTCGCCGAAGATGATGTCCGGCCGGGAGGCGAGGGCGCGGGCGACGGCGACCCGCTGCTGCTGTCCGCCGGAGAGCTGCGAGGGCCGGTGGCTCAGCCGGTCGGCCAGCCCCACCATCCGGATGACCTTGTCCAGCCACTCCTTGTCCGGCTTGCGGCCCGCGATGTCCATCGGGAGCGTGATGTTCTCGATCGCCGTCAGCGTCGGCAGCAGGTTGAACGCCTGGAAGATGAACCCGATCTTGTCCCGGCGCAGCTTGGTGAGCTGCTTGTCCTTCAGCGTGCCGAGTTCGGTGTCGCCGATGCGCACCGATCCGGAGGAGAAGCTGTCGAGGCCGGCCACGCAGTGCATCAGGGTGGACTTGCCGGAGCCGGACGGCCCCATGATCGCGGTGAACTCGGCCTGCCGGAAGTCGACCGAGACCCGGTCCAGAGCGACCACCTGGGTCTCGCCCTGTCCGTAGGTCTTCGACAGGTCCGTGGCACGGGCGGCCACGGCGGTGGTCCGGTCGGCGAGGGGGCTGGTGGTCACGGGCGTGGCTCCTGACGGGACGACGGCAAGTCTGGGGGACGTGAACCATCGTCCTGGCCGCCGACGGCCGTGTAGTCACCCGCTGTTCCGGTTCCGAGGGCAGTCTCGGGTCGGACAGCCGGCGGCCGTGTCATACCTGGGGATGACCCCCGTCCCTGACGGCCGGATCGTCAAGAACCGGTGGAGCAACCTCGTTCGGACGGTGAAATTCCGTCATTCCGCATACGTAAACGGTTGCCGCGCGCCAGGCTACTGGCAAGTGCGGATGGCGAGTTCCATGTGCTGATGCACCCTCAGACGTCAATAAAATAAGACAACATCGGTCCGCTGTTCCGCTGTTCGAGGGACGGATCCCGATAGGGTCGGAAGCTCAAGCGGAGCCCTCAGGCCTGCCCAGATGGTGGAATGCAGACACGGCGAGCTTAAACCTCGCTGCCCCTTCGCGGGCGTGCCGGTTCAAGTCCGGCTCTGGGCACTTCCGACGTCTCGGCGATCGCTGCATCCTCCATCGAGGCATTGACCGCCGCGGCGGCCGGCTTCCTTCACAGGTCGACGTCCGGCGTCCCCGCGTACCGCGTACCGACCGTTGACACCCGGTGGACAGGGGCGCAGACTCACGTCACCAAGACAGTGAAGAAAACTTCACTGTGCGAACAGTGAAGGGAAACGCCCGATGCGCACCACCGTCGGCATCGTCGGCGCCGGCCCCGCCGGCCTCCTCCTCGCCCGTCTGCTCCACCGCGCCGGTATCGACTCCGTCGTGCTGGAGAGCCGCGACCGGGCCTATGTCGAGCAGCGCCAGCGCGCCGGGATCCTGGAGCAGGGCACGGTGGACGTGCTGCGCGAGGCCGGCGCCGGGGAACGCATGGACCGCGTGGGACTGCGCCACGACGGCATCGAGCTGCGCTTCGACCGGCGGCGTCACCGCGTGGACTTCCCCGCCCTGACCGACGGCCGGTCCGTGACGGTCTACGCGCAGACCGAGGTGTGCAAGGACCTCATCGCCCTCCAGCTGAAGGACGGCGGCCCGCTGCTGTTCGAGGCGGAGGCGCTGGCCGTCGAGGACGCCGGCACCGACCACCCGCGGGTCCGTTTCCGCCACGAGGGCGTCGAGGACGTCCTCGAATGCGACTACGTCGTGGGCTGCGACGGCTTCTGGGGCGTCGCGCGGCAGGCGATACCGCAGGAGCTGACCCGCGTCTTCGAGCGGACGTACCCCTTCGGCTGGCTCGGCATCCTCGCCGACGTGCCGCCCTCGCACGACGAGCTCGTCTACGCCCGCCACGACCGCGGCTTCGCCCTGCTGTCCATGCGCTCCCCGTCCGTCTCCCGCCTCTACCTCCAGGTGCCCGAGGGCACGGACGCGCAGGCGTGGGCGGACGACGAGATCTGGGACGAGCTCGAGCGCCGCTTCGAGACCGACGACGACTGGAAACTGGAGCGCGGGGCGATCACCCAGAAGTCGGTCACCCCGATGCGCTCCTATGTGCACGAGCCCATGCGGCACGGCCGGCTGTTCCTCGCCGGGGACGCGGCCCACATCGTGCCGCCGACCGGCGCGAAGGGGCTGAATCTCGCCGTCGGGGACGTCGTCACCTTCGCGCGGGCCCTGACGCACCGCAGGGACACGGGGTCCACCGCCCTCCTGGACGCCTACTCCGAGACCTGTCTGCGGCGCGTGTGGCAGGCCGAGCGGTTCTCGTACGACATGACCACCCTGCTGCACCGCGCCCCCGACGCGACCCCCTTCGAGGACCGCCTCCAGCTCGCCCGGCTGGAGCGGATCGCCTCCTCCCGCGCGGCCGAGGCCGACCTGGCCGAGGCGTACACCGGCTTCCCGTTCGGGTGAACGGGCGCGGGGGTCTCCGTGCGGTACCGGTCATGTCGCGGCTCGGTCATGAATACGGCCCTCCTGTGCCGGGAATCACGACGCCACGTAGCGTGTTGGCCAGCAGCAAGAGGGAAAGATCCTCCCCAAGCACTAGGGTCAATCCTTTGCCTACCCATTACCCTTGAGCTCAAGGCCGCGCAGTGTGGCCACGGAGGAGTGCAATGAGGAGCAGAAACCCGGTCTTCTCGCGACGGGGGTTCAGCCGCGACAACGGCTACGCGGGCTTCAACGCCGCGCCGCAGGCCGGGGGACCCGCAGTCGGCACGCAGCAGGGCAACCCCTACGCCCAGCAGGCCGGCAACCCGTACGCGCAGAACCCTTACGCCCAGCAGGACCTTCAGTACGGCGCCCCGCCGCAGGCCCCGGCCGCCGCCGGCCGGATGACCATGGACGACGTCGTCGCGCGCACCGCGACCACGCTCGGCCTCGTCGTCCTGACCGCGGTGCTGTCCTGGGTGCTGCTGCCCGTCGACGAGGCCAACATCGGCAAGTCGTACGGCATCGCCATCGGCGCCGGTCTGGTCGCCATGGTGCTGGCCCTGGTCCAGTCGTTCAAGCGCCGCGCCGCCCCCGCGCTGATCCTGTCGTACGCCGCCCTCGAGGGCGTCTTCCTCGGCGTGATCTCCAGCGCGGTCTCCACGTACATCGCGGACGGCGTCGTCGCCCAGGCGGTCATGGGCACCATGGCGGTCTTCGCCGGCGTGCTCGTGGCGTACAAGGCGGGCTGGATCCGCGTCAACCGCCGCTTCTACGGCTTCGTGATGGCCGCGGCGCTCGGCTTCGTCCTGCTGATGGCCGTGAACCTGCTGTTCACCGTCTTCGGCGGCGGCGACGGCCTCGGCTTCCGCAGCGGTCCGCTCGGCATCGTGTTCGGTGTCATCGGCATCCTGCTCGGTGCCTGCTTCCTCGCCCTGGACTTCAAGCAGGTCGAGGACGGCATCGCGTACGGCGCCCCGCGCGAGGAGGCCTGGCTCGCCGCCTTCGGCCTCACGCTGACGCTGGTCTGGATCTACATGGAGTTCCTGCGGCTCCTGTCGATCCTCAACAGCGACTGAGCGACCGCGAGCGGCGGCCGGTCGGCAGACCGACCGCCCAGGCGGTGAGAAGGGCCCCGGGATTTGATCCCGGGGCCCTTCTCCGTGTCCGTGGAGGTGCTGCGTCGCGTGCGCGCTAGAGGAGTTTGCGCGCTGCCCTCCTCAGGTCGTACTCGTGGATGATCGCCTTGGCGTGGCCGTACGCGAGGTTGTGCTCGGCGCGCAGCCAGCTGACCTTCTCCTCGAAGCGGAGAGCGGGGCCTTCGTCGACGGTGCGCAGCCAGTCGGCGACCTCACGACCGGTGCAATGGGGGATGCGGGCCAGTATGTTGCGGTGGGTCTCCTCGGAGAGGACATGGGACATCGGCGCCTCCGGTAGCAAAGGGGATGTAAGCCGGTCCTTCAGGTCACCGTGCCTGAGTGTTCGCCCGTTGGCAACAGTCCCGGTGCGACGCGTAGTCTCGCGCCGTGGCTGATACGACGTCCCTGACCCGTGCGGTGGACCACTTCGCCGACCGTCTGCGCGCCGCCCCGCAGAGCCGGCTCCAGAGAGGCGCGGCCGCCGAGGCGCTGGCGCTGGCCAGGGAGTTGTCCCGGCGCGCGCAGCTCATCGAGGAGCCCGGGGCGCTGCCGCGCGAGATGCCGGACGCCGGGATGTTCGCGGCCGCCGACCAGATCACCGTCGCCGCGCACGACTTGGCCCTCGTACTCACGGACGAGGGCCAGGTTCGGGAAGCTCTGGAGTTGGTGGCGCAGGCGCAGAAGCGGGCGGGCGTGTGAGCCTCACAGGCTCGCTATGACCCGGTCGGCCAGGATGTAGACGTTCTCCGCGCCGCACTGGAACGTCAGGGTGTACGCGCCCGAGATGCCCGAGCCGCCCAGCAGGAACGGGGTCTCGCCCGCGGCGAGGGCCGCGGCGAGGCGCTCCGCCGTCTCGCGGTGCCCCGGGGTCATGCACAAGGTGGTGCCGTCGGCGAAGACGTAGACGTCGAGGGTGCCGAGCGGGCCCGGGCGGACGTCGGTCAGTTCGATCCGGGACGCGGCCAGTTCCTCGAGCGTGGCGACCGTGCGCTCGTGGTCGTTCACGACCGGTGACTGGACCGGGACGAAGTCGGGGTGGGACGGGTGACGGCGGCGGGCGGCGGCCAGTTCGGCGGACTCCCCGGCGAACTCGTCGGCGTCCGCGGTCGGCTCGCTCACCGACTCCAGCGGCTCCAGGCCCACGAAGTCGGTCTGGCGGGGCAGGAACAGCTCGCTGTCCGGGAGGCCCAGCAGGGTGGGCGCGTCGGAGGCGTCACGGCCTTCCTGGGCGGCCCAGAAGGCGCGGGCCTCGGCCAGCTCCCGCTCCCGCTCCTCCGCGAGCGCCTCGGCGACGGCGGCGCGTATCTCAGCCGCGTCGGCCGTGCCGCGGGCGGCCGGGACGAAGCCGCGCAGTTCGGCCGCGGTCTCCTCGGCGTTCCTGGCGTCCTTGGCGAGCTGGGTGTGCAGGGCGGCCACCTGCCGGCGCAACTGCAAGAGGGTGCGCAGGACGGCGACGCCCACGGCGCCCGTGGCGGCCGTGGTGACCAGCAAGGCGATCGGCATGGCGCTCACTGACGTACTCCCGGTTCAAAGTCGACCCCCGACTTCCTACATCAGCTTGAAGGGTGGACTATCCAACTGTCAGTGCGTAACGTCACGAAACGGGCAGGACTTTGGGCCTGGGGTTCGGGGCTGAAAGGCGCTGAGCTGGGTTGATCCCTCCAGGGAGGGAGATAGGTCACATCCTGGGGGAGATTGGATCACAGAACGGCCCGGAATCCAGGGGCTTTCCGGACTCCGGGCTGATCCGTCACGGCAGGTGCTGAAACGGTTACGCAGGGGCCCTGCCGAGGGCCCCGGGCGGGGTGGTCAGCTGAGGCGCTCGATGACCATCGCCATGCCCTGGCCGCCGCCGACGCACATCGTCTCCAGGCCGAACTGCTTGTCGTGGAACTGGAGGGAATTGATGAGCGTGCCGGTGATGCGGGCGCCCGTCATGCCGAAGGGGTGGCCGACGGCGATGGCTCCGCCGTTGACGTTCAGCTTGTCCAGATCGATGCCGAGCTCGCGGTAGGAGGGGATCACCTGGGCCGCGAACGCCTCGTTGATCTCGACCAGGTCGATGTCGTCGATGGTGAGGCCGGCCCGGCGCAGCGCCTGCTTGCTCGCCTCGACCGGACCCAGGCCCATGATCTCGGGGGACAGGCCGGAGACGCCGGTCGACACGATGCGGGCGAGCGGGGTGAGGCCGAGCTCGCGGGCCTTGGTGTCGCTCATGACGACGACGGCGGCGGCGCCGTCGTTCAGCGGGCAGCAGTTGGCCGCGGTGACCAGGCCGTCGGGGCGGAAGACCGGCTTCAGGCCCTGGACGCCCTCCAGCGTGACGCCAGCCCGGGGACCGTCGTCCTTGCTGACGACCGTGCCGTCGGGGAGCGTGACCGGGGTGATCTCCCGCTCCCAGAAGCCGTTCTTGATGGCTTCCTCGGCGAGGTTCTGCGAGCGGACGCCGAACTCGTCCATGTCCTGACGGGTGACGCCCTTGATGCGGGCGAGGTTCTCTGCGGTCTGGCCCATCGCGATGTACGCGTCCGGGACGAGGCCGTCCTCACGCGGGTCGTGCCAGGAGGTGCCCTCCTGCGCGGCGACGGCCGCGGTGCGGGCCTCGGCCTCGGCGAAGAACGGGTTGCGGGTGTCGGGCAGGCTGTCGGAGTTGCCCTTGGCGAACCGGGAGACCGTCTCGACGCCGGCCGAGATGAAGACGTCGCCCTCGCCGGCCTTGATGGCGTGCAGGGCCATCCGGCTGGTCTGGAGGGACGAGGAACAGTAGCGGGTGATCGTGCAGCCGGGGAGGTGGTCCATCCCCATCTGCACCGCCACGATGCGGCCGAGGTTGTTGCCCTGCTCGCCGCCGGGCAGGCCGCAGCCGAGCATCAGGTCGTCGATGTCCCGCGGGTCCAGTTCGGGGACCTTGGCGAGGGCGGCCTGGATGATCGTGGCGGTGAGGTCGTCCGGGCGCAGGTCCTTCAGGGAGCCCTTGAAAGCGCGGCCGATGGGTGAGCGGGCGGTCGAGACGATGACTGCTTCGGGCATCACGGCTCCATTGGCGAGGGTGTTCGTACGGGCACGGCTGTCTGGGAAGTTACCCGTACGTATGGGCTGGGTCACTGGTGTCGCGGTGTGACCCTGGCCGCAATTTACTAAGCGCTTGCTTTGGCCTCCGGCGGTTGGGCGGGGGGGTTCGGGTGGGGTGGCGTGGGCCGGGCGTGCGGGTGGGGTGGCGTGCCGGGCCGGGGGCTGCCGCCCCCTGGACCCCCGCTTCGGCCCTGAACGGGCCTCGTCCTCAAACGCCGGACGGGCTGGTCGGTCGACCCCGGCCGGGGTGATCGGGCAGGCCCCGGTCGGTCTGGTGGTGCGACCCCGGCCGGGGGCTGCCGCCCCCTGGACCCCCGCTTCGGCCCTGAACGGGCCTCGTCCTCAAACGCCGGACGGGCTGGTTGGCCGACCCCGGCCGGGTTGATCGGGCAGGCCCCGGTCGGGCTGGTGGTGCGACCCCGGCCTGGTCGGTCGCGCAAGCCCCGGACGGGCTGGTCGGTCGACCAGGCCGGGTTGATCGGGCAGGCCTCGGACGGGCTGGTTGGTCGACCCCGGTCGGGCTGGTCGGTCGACCCCGAACGGTCGGCCGGGGTGGTGCGTCAGGCGTTGGTGGGGGATGTCGGTTCTGCTTCCGTCACCCGGCGGCGCCTGCGGCGCTTGAGGAGGGCCCAGGGGCCTCGGGGGCCCGTGGGCATCGCCGCGGTGACCTCCGTGCCGGCCTCCGACGCCGCTTCCGCCGCCGCCCGGGCCACCGGGAGGAAACCCTCGCGGCGGGAGACGTCCGGGCGCTCCTCGTCCGCCGGCCAGAGGCCGAGGGCCGCGCAGACCGTGGGGAGGACCGCCATCGCCGCCGTCGCGTACCCCTCCGCCGAGGGGTGGTAGTGGTCGGGGCCGAACAGCTCGCGCGGGTTGGCCTCGAACTCGGGGCCCAGCAGGTCGCCCAGGGAGACCGTACGGCCACCCTGCTCGACGGCGCCGATCGTCTGGGCGGCCGCCAGCTGACGGGAGGCCCGGCGGGCCAGCCAGCGCAGCGGCTGCTGGACCGGCTCGATCGTGCCCAGGTCGGGGCAGGTGCCGACGACGACCTCGGCGCCGGCCGTGCGCAGCCGCCGTACCGCCGAGGACAGATGGCGGACCGAGCGGGTGGCCGGCATCCGGTGGGTCACGTCGTTCGCGCCGATCATGATCACGCAGACGTCGGGCACCTCGTCCGAGTCCGAGAGGACCAGCGCGACCTGGCGGTCGAGATCGTCCGACTGGGCGCCCGGAAGCGCCACGTTGCGCAGCTCCACGGGGCGCTCGGCGACCGCGGCCAGGCCCGACGCCAGCAGCGCGCCCGGAGTCTGCCCGGAGCGGTGGACGCCCTGGCCGGCCGCCGTGGAGTCGCCCAGCATCGTCAGGCGCAGGGGTTCCTTTCCGGGGCCGGGCGCGTCATAGGCGAGGCCGTATCGGCCGTCCGCCTGCGGGACGTGCGGATGCGCCCCGTTGTTCACCTGGCGCCGCGCCAGATGCACCTCCGCCACCACCAGCCCGACCGCCGCGGCCCCGGCCAGTCCGATGCCGCCGCCGCCGTAAGCCGCGCCGGCCGCGATGCGCCGGGCCACTCTCGCCCTCGACATGCTCGTCATGCCTCGACGCCACCTCCTCGTGTCCGTACACCCACTCCTTGCCCCGTACGGACGGTCGCCCAATCTCAACCGGGAGTGAACGTGCCTACCCGGTCGCCGCCCGGGCCGTACCCTGGCGTAACCACTACGACCACTGTTTTTGCAAGCAACCGGAGACAACGGTGCAATTCCACGACTCGATGATCAGCCTCGTCGGCAACACCCCGCTGGTGAAGCTCAACAGCGTGACCAAGGGCATCCGGGCGACCGTCCTGGCCAAGGTGGAGTACTTCAACCCGGGCGGTTCCGTGAAGGACCGCATCGCCCTGCGCATGATCGAGGCGGCGGAGAAGAGCGGGGAACTCCTGCCCGGTGGCACGATCGTCGAGCCGACCAGCGGAAACACCGGGGTCGGGCTGGCCATCGTGGCGCAGCAGAAGGGGTACAAGTGCATCTTCGTGTGCCCCGACAAGGTGAGCACCGACAAGATCAACGTGCTGCGGGCCTACGGCGCCGAGGTCGTCGTGTGCCCCACCGCCGTGGACCCCGAGCACCCGGACTCCTACTACAACGTCTCCGACCGGCTGGTGCGGGAGACGCCGGGCGCGTGGAAGCCGGACCAGTACTCCAACGCGAACAACCCGCTCTCCCACTACCACTCCACCGGCCCTGAGCTGTGGGAGCAGACGGAGGGGCGGATCACCCACTTCGTGGCCGGCGTCGGCACCGGCGGCACCATCTCCGGGACCGGGCGCTATCTGAAGGACGCCAGCGAAGGCCGGGTCCAGGTCGTCGGCGCCGACCCCGAGGGGTCCGTGTACTCCGGCGGGTCCGGGCGCCCCTACCTCGTCGAGGGCGTCGGCGAGGACTTCTGGCCGAGCGCCTACGACCGGACCGTCGCCGACGAGATCGTCCCGGTGTCCGACAAGGACTCCTTCCAGATGACCCGGCGGCTCGCGAAGGAGGAGGGCCTGCTGGTCGGCGGCTCCTGCGGGATGGCCGTCGTCGCCGCCCTGCGCGTCGCCGAGCGGCTCGGCCCGGACGACGTCGTGGTAGTCCTGCTGCCCGACAGCGGCCGCGGCTACCTCTCGAAGATCTTCAACGACGAGTGGATGGCCGACTACGGCTTCCTCGAGGACGAGGGCCCCAGCGCCCGCGTCGCCGACGTCCTCAACGACAAGGTGCACGGCGCGATCCCGTCCCTCGTCCACATGCACCCGGACGAGACCGTCGGCCAGGCCATCGAGGTCCTGCGCGAGTACGGCGTCTCCCAGATGCCGATCGTGAAGCCCGGCGCCGGTCACCCTGACGTCATGGCCGCCGAGGTCGTCGGGTCGGTCGTGGAGCGTGAGCTGCTGGACGCGCTGTTCACCCAGCGGGCCTCCCTGGAGGACCCGCTGGAGAAGCACATGTCCGCCCCGCTGCCGCAGGTCGGCTCCGGTGAGCCGGTCGGCGACCTGATGTCCGTGCTCGGCAACGCGGACGCGGCGATCGTCCTCGTCGAGGGCAAGCCCACCGGGGTCGTCAGCCGCCAGGACCTGCTGGCCTTCCTGGCCAAGGGCGGGAAGTAACTTCCGGGGGACAGCGGACGCAACCTCCGGGAAACCTCCGGTGAACGGACCCTTCGGGCGCCGAACTTCCGTTTGCCTACCGAACCGGTGGACTTCGCGGAAGTGGTACGAGCGTGTCACGTGCACGCAGCACCTGGTTAACACGCGTCCTGCATATTTATGGATGTCGGCAGGGCGGGAGCGGCTCCCCGCCCCACCGGCACCCAAACGGCGTCACGGACCTCCGGAGCGGCTCCCGGACCTCCACCGACGCCACGGACGCGCAAGCCCGGCCTGACCCGGCCCGCGTCCCTCGCGGGGACCGCCGTCGTCCCGCCCCCCGGCAACGGGGGTGCGGCGGTCCCCGCGCAAGCTTCCGCCGAAGGGCCTGTCCACCGGACAGGCCCTTCGGCGTCGAACGGGTCCTTCGGCGTCGTCGGACGGCTCCTTCGGCGTCGGACAGGTCCTACGGTGTCGGCCGGACCGGTTCCGGTTCCGCCTTCCGGTCGGCCAGGAGCCGCGGGGCGCCGGCCGGGCAGCCGGCCGGCATGCGACGCGGGCTCCTGGTCACTCCTCCCAGTCGCTGTCCTTCTTCGAGGAGCGGCGGCTGCCGAACAGGCCGGGGTGGGTGCGGGCGGCCTGGACCACGTTGACGCCGACGATGCCCACCCAGGAGACGATCAGCCCCGGCAGGTGCGCGGTGCCCGCGCCGATCGCGGACAGCGGGACCGCCAGCACCAGCGAGACGATGCCGAAGCCGAAGCGCTCGCCCCACGAGTCCGTCGCCTGGGGCGAGCGGGCGTCCCGGGCCGCCGCCATCTGCTGTTCCGCGAACTGTCGCCGCACCCGGCGCTCCACCGCGCCGTCGATGCGCTGGTCGACCTTCTCGAGGAACGAGTCCACCAGCGCGGACTCGTACTCCTCGCCCAGTTCCCTGCGGGTCGCCAGGGTGGCGTCGAGTTCCTTCTTCAGGTCCGTGTCACGCGCTTCCATGGTGGTCTCCCGTCCCGTCATGGACCCAGGCTAGGGAGCGGGGGTGTCCGCCGCACTGGGGATAGCCCCCCTGTCCGGGCTCGGGTCCAGGGGAGGCCGGGACGCCGGGCGGGGCTGTCGCATCGGCCGTCGTGCCGCGCGCACCGGTCCCGTCGATCGTCCGGCGTCCCTTGCCCGGCTGCATAACGTCATGCAGAGTTCTCGGTAGGTGAATGGCCCTGTCGACGCTGGACCGGTTCACGGACATCTGGAGGGGGAGCGGGGCATGAGCGCTGAGTCGGAGACCGGTGGGGGAGCGTCGGAAGTGCCGGAAGTGCAGGGAGGGCGGGGAGTGCCGGAGGGGTCGGATCGTGGGGTGACGGGCCCGGCACCGGACGCGGGAGCGGGTGCCGGTGTGCCGGACAGTCCCGCCGCTCGGCTCCAGGCGCTCTTCGAGGGGCACCGGCTGACCCCGACCCAGCGGCGCATCGCGCACAGCATGGTGCGCGGCGCCGCCGACGTACCGTTCCTGTCCAGCGTGGAGCTGGCCGAGCTCGCGGGCGTCAGCCAGCCGTCGGTGACCCGCTTCGCGGTCGCCCTCGGCTTCGACGGCTACCCTGCCCTGCGCAAGCACCTGCGCGAGGTCGCCCCGGCCGAACAGGCGGCGGGACCGGCCTCGTACAACGAGTACCAGCAGGCCGTCGAGGCCGAGATCGAGAACCTGCGGCACCTCGCCGAACTGCTCGCCGATCCCCGGCCGGTGCAGCGGGCGGGCCGGCTGCTGGCGGCCTCCCGTCCGCTTCCGGTGCTCGGACTGCGGGCCGCCGCCTCCCAGGCCTACGGGTTCGCGTACTTCGCCGCCAAGGTCCATCCGGACGTACGGCTGCTGAACGAGGGCGGCACGATGATCCACGACCGGATCGACGCCGCCGTCCGGGCCGGTGCCTCGGCCCTGCTCTGCTTCGCGCTGCCCCGGCATCCGCGCGAGGTCGTCGACACCCTCGCCTACGCCCGGGAGGCGGGGCTGAGCGTGGTGACCGTGGCCGACTCCGCGTTCGCGCCGGTCGCCAAGGTCTCCGACCTGCTGCTGCCGGCCGCCGTCGGCACCGGCCTCGCCTTCGACACGGCGTGCGCGCCGATGCTCCTCGGGCGGGTGCTGCTGGAGGCGATGTGCGACGACCTGCCCGACGCGCAGGCCCGGCTGGAGGAGTTCGACGCGCGGGCGGCGGCGCGGGGGCTCTTCGTGGAGTAGGCCGCCGTTTCCGGGGAGCGCGAGTTTTCGGGCGTTCTCTCAGACTTGTCTCACGTTCGCTCACTAGTCTGAACGGTCACGAAACTGTGCCGGAGAGACCAGGAGGCGGGCGTGGCGCGCGGAGGGCAGGGGCTGGCTCGGGTGGCCGTCGTCGTACGGGCCGGAGCCGCGCCGTTGTGGTGGTGCGGAGTGTTCGCGGCGGGGGTCGGGGTGCTGGTGCCCGGCCTCACCGGACGGCGGATCGGGGTGCTGGCCGGGGCCGCCCTGTTCATCGTCGCCCTCGCCGTGGTGGCGTGGCGCGGCCGTCGGCGGTATCTCGACCTGGGCAGCGGCGCCGCCCGGGCCGGCAAGCACGATGTGCTCCAGGACCGGGCGGTGACCGTACGCGCCTGGCGGCGCGGACACCGCTGGTGGCTGCTGCTCGCCTTCGTGGCCGCGCTGGGCAGCTCCTTCGCGGTGCCCGCGGCCGCCGGTCTGCTGCTGGCCGGCTGGGGGACGGGACTGCGGCTGAAGGCCGCCTGGCTCGGGCGGCGGGAGCGGGCCGACGACGCACTGCTGTGGGTGCGCGTCGACTGGCTGGACCGGCGCGGCGGACGTCCGGCGGGCAAGGCCGTCAAGGCGTACCGCAGCACCGGCATCGCGGCGGGCGACGCGGCCCCGGGCGGGTCCCGCCGCCGCACCGCGGCGCTGGTCTAGACGCGGGCCGGTCCTGACCGGCCGGGCAGCCCGGCCGGTCAGGACCGCTCACACCTCGAGGTCCTCCTCGATCTTCTTCAACTGGTGGCGGGCCATCGCCAGGTTGGCCCGCTTGGCGTCCAGGACCAGGTACATGAAGAGTCCGTTGCCGCCGCGGCCGCTGATCAGCCGGATCAGGTGGTACTGGTCGTTGAGCGTGATCAGGATGTCCTCGATCTGGCCCTTGAGCCCGAGGTGCTCCATGGTGCGCATCTTGGCGCGCACCACGTCGGTATTACCGGCGGCGGCGACGTTCAGATCGAACGTCTTGCTGCCGCCCATCGTGCCCAGCGCCATGCCGCTGGTGTAGTCGACGAGCGCCACTCCGGTCGCGCCCTCGATCGAGGCGAGACACTCTTTCAGTGTGGTTTCGGTGTTGGCCATGACTGTGCTCCTCGGTTCCTTCTCAACTTTCCGTGGTGGTGCGCGCGTTGGTCGTCGCCGATCCGCGCGCCGATCTGGTCCGTACGATGGGTGGCTTGGCGGGCGTCCGCACCGGCGGCTTCGCGGGGGTCTTGGCCGGCGTCCTGGCCGCTGTCGCGGCGGCGTCCTTCGCCTCCCGCGCCTTCGCCTCCCACGCGTCGACGAGCTCACCGATGCGGGCCCCGGCCCGGCGGCCCTCCAGATGCAGCCGGCCGACGTTGACGCGGTCCTGCGCGAGCAGGGTCAGCACGGCGCTGTCACCGGCCGCGTAGGTCGCGACGTAGCCGTAGACCCCGCGCACGAGCAGCTCGCGGAAGTCGCCCTGGCCGGTCGTGTCCGCCATCCGCACCGCGACGCCGAGGGCCGCGGCGGTCAGCGCGGCCACCACCTCCGGTTCCACACCGGGGGTGTCGTGGGCGAGGACGAGACCGTCCACACCGGCCGTCAGGGCGCCGGTCAACTGGGGCACCCGGGCCCGCAGTCGCCGCAGTTCGTCGAGTATCTCGGGCTCGGACACCATCAGCTCGCTCCTCTCGGCGCGCGGTCGCTGCCGTTCAAAGGGCCTCCAGCGCATCCCTGAGCCTCTTCAGCAAGGTGATGTCGGGGTCGTTGACACGGGGCAGGGTGATGCCCGGTGGCGGGGCGGGGTCGGGGGCGGCGGGACCCACGGCGCGTTCCGCGGTCGCCCCGGCGCGGAACGGGAGCGCGGGCGGCGGCGGGCGGTGCGGCCGGGGCGGCGGGAAGAGGGCGGTCAGCAGGCCGGCCGCCGCCAGCCGCCGGACGTCCACCAGGGTGTGGAAGGCCTGCCGGCCCAGTTCCCTGGCGATGTCCGGGGCGGTGCGCACGCCGTCCACCGCCGCCAGCACGGCGCTCTGCCGGGCGGTCGGCGCGGGCGCCGCGACGGTCTCGGACCGCCGCAGCGGCGCCCCGTCGGTCAGGGGGTCGGGCCACAACCGGTGCAGCAGTTCGCGCCGGCGCAGCGTCTCGCGTTCGACCGCCTCGACCGGGACGGGCCGCAGCGGGCCCAGCCAGTGCCCGGCGCCGTACCGGAAGCGGCCCGGGGTGCTGCTGGGGGTGAGCGCGAAGTACGCCGCGTCGTACACCGCCTCCAGATGGCACAGTTCCAGCGCGCCGCGCGGGACGCGGCCGGCGTCGAGCAGCAGCCGGGCGACGCCGTACTCCTCGTCGGCCCGTTCCCTCGCGTCCTGCCAGCCGGCGGGCGTGAGGGTGCCGTGGGCCAGGAGGAGCACGTCGAGGCCCGGGGCGAGCGGGCTCTCGGCGTGCACCACACGGCCCTCGGCGAGGTAGAGCGAACCGCGCTCGCGCTCCAGGACACCGGTCGCCCGTTCGGCCGCGAGCCGGGTCAGCATCGGCGACAGCCCGCTGCCGCGCTCCCTGGCCGCCGACTTCTCCCGCACGGGCAGCCGGGGCGGCGGGGTCGTCCCCTGCGGAGGCGTTCTCACCGCGGTCACCCCAGCACCAGCCGCCCGGCCATCTCGCCCAGCCGGATCCGGGCCAGCGCGAGGTTGCCGTCCGGCCGGGCCAGCCACACGTGCAGGAACACGCTGCTGTCGAAGGACGTGGGGACGAAGCGGAGGACGTGGTAGCTGTCCCGGTTGCTGATGATCAGGTCCTCGACCGGAGGATCGGCGACCCCGCCCTCCGGGCCGCCCGCGCCGCCCGGGCCGTCGTGACCGCCCGGGCGGTCGTAGCCGTCCGGGGCGAACGCCCGCTGCTCCGCCGTGAGGCGGGCCACCTCGGCGGCCTCGGCGGCCGCCGCCTCGTGGTCGCCGCCGGGGAACTCCCCGACCGCGCCCAGGGCCAGCCCGCTCGTCCAGTCGACCAGCGCGGCCCCCCGGGCGCCGGGCAGCCGCATGGCCTCGAGTAGACACTCGTCGATTCCGGGCACCGTTGGGCTCCCCTCCCGCCTTCGGTTCGGCTGAGTGATGAAGAAGCTACGCAACGTAGGCGTCGAGGAGTGAGTCTTCTGGCATTTTCCAGCGGAACATGCGGCGGGATCGCTAACGTGGGTCGACTGACTCCGTTTCGGGCCGGATCCTCGCCCCACGCGCCCCTTCTCCACCGTTCAACACCGGCCGACCGGCGCGCGTCAACGGCGCGCGTGCCTTCGTGGGGTGGTGAACGCCAGCCTGTGCGCCCCCTGGGTCCGTGCTCCCCGGCCTGCGCTCCCCGAGCCCGCGTCCGCGCCTGTGTCCACGCCTACGCCTGCGCCCACCCCCGCGCCTGCGCCCACATCCGGGCCTGCGTCCGTGGCCGCGACCGTGACCGTGCCCCGATGCGTGGCTCCGATGTATTGACTAGTCCTATTCATCGAGTCAGGATGTGAATAACAACTGCAACAACCGCCGGGATCACCCATCCGCAAGGAGGCAGACCATGTCAGGACCCCGCCCCGTACGAGCGCCACGCGGTACGGAACTGAGCGCCCTGGGATGGCAGCAGGAAGCCGCCCTGCGGATGCTCCAGAACAATCTCGACCCCGAGGTCGCCGAACACCCCGACAAGCTCGTCGTCTACGGCGGCACGGGCAAGGCGGCCCGCGACTGGCGCTCCTTCGACGCGATGGTCCGCACCCTGCGGACCCTCAAGCAGGACGAGACCATGCTCGTGCAGTCCGGCCGTCCGGTCGGCGTCATGCAGACCCACGAATGGGCCCCGCGCGTCCTCATCGCCAACTCCAACCTCGTCGGCGACTGGGCGAACTGGGAGGAGTTCCGCCGGCTGGAGCACCTGGGTCTGACCATGTACGGCCAGATGACCGCCGGTTCCTGGATCTACATCGGCACCCAGGGCATCCTCCAGGGCACCTACGAGACCTTCGCCGCCGTCGCCGCGAAGAAGTTCGGCGGCACCCTCGCCGGCACGATCACCCTCACCGCCGGCCTCGGCGGCATGGGCGGCGCCCAGCCGCTCGCCGTGACGATGAACGACGGCGTCGCCCTCTGCATCGACGTCGACCCGCGCGCCATCGAGCGCCGCATCGAGCACCGGTACCTCGACGTCCGGGCCGACTCCCCCGAGCACGCCCTCCGGCTCGCGGTGGAGGCACGGGACGCCCGCCGCCCGCTCTCCATCGGCCTGCTGGGCAACGCGGCCGAACTGCTCCCGCGCCTGCTGGCCGAGGGCGCCCCCATCGACATCGTGACCGACCAGACCTCGGCCCACGACCCGCTCGCCTACCTGCCGATCGGTGTCGACTTCGACGACATGGCCGACGCGGCCGCCAAGGACCCGGCCGGCTTCACCACCCGGGCCCGCGAGTCGATGGCGAAGCACGTCGAGGCGATGGTCGGCTTCATGGACGCCGGCGCCGAGGTCTTCGACTACGGCAACTCCATCCGCGGCGAGGCCCGACTCGCCGGGTACGACCGCGCGTTCGCCTTCCCCGGCTTCGTCCCCGCCTACATCCGCCCGCTCTTCTCCGAGGGCAAGGGCCCCTTCCGCTGGGCGGCCCTGTCCGGTGAGGCCTCCGACATCCACAAGACGGACAGGGCGATCCTCGACCTCTTCCCGGAGAACGAGTCCCTGCGCCGCTGGATCGAGCTGGCCGGTGAGCGCGTCCACTTCCAGGGCCTGCCCGCCCGGATCTGCTGGCTCGGCTACGGCGAGCGCGACAAGGCCGGCGAGCGCTTCAACGACATGGTGGCGTCCGGCGAGCTGGCGGCCCCCCTCGCCATCGGCCGCGACCACCTGGACTCCGGCTCCGTCGCCTCCCCGTACCGCGAGACCGAGGCCATGCTCGACGGCTCCGACGCGATCGCCGACTGGCCCCTGCTCAACGCCATGGTCAACGTCGCCTCGGGCGCCTCCTGGGTCTCCATCCACCACGGCGGCGGCGTCGGCATGGGCCGTTCGATCCACGCCGGGCAGGTCAGCGTCGCCGACGGCACCGCGCTGGCCGGCGAGAAGCTGCGCCGCGTGCTCACCAACGACCCCGGCATGGGCGTCATCCGGCACGTCGACGCGGGCTACGAGATCGCCGAGACCGCGGCCGCGGAGCGCGGTGTGCGGGTGCCCATGCGCGAAGGTGACGACGCGTGACCTTCCACAGCATGTGGGCGGAGCTGCTGCCGGTCGGCCGCAGCTCCGCCTCCGGCGGCTACCGCCGCTACGCCTGGACCGCCGCCGACACCGACTGCCGGACCTGGTTCCGGGAGCAGGCCGAGGCACGGGGACTGACGTACGAGGCGGACCGCAACGGCAACCAGTGGGCGTGGCTCGGCGACCCCGCGGCCGGGGACGCCGTCGTCACCGGGTCGCATCTCGACTCCGTGCCGGACGGCGGCGCCTTCGACGGACCCCTGGGCGTGGTGTCCTCCTTCGCCGCCCTCGACGAACTCCGCGCACGGGACGTCACGTTCACCAAGCCGCTCGCCATCGTCAACTTCGGCGACGAGGAGGGCGCCCGCTTCGGACTCGCCTGTGTCGGCTCACGGCTCACCGCGGGCCGGCTCACCGTGGAGCAGGCCCACCGGCTCACCGACGGCGACGGCATCACCCTCCCGCAGGCCATGGAGGCCGCAGGCCAGGACCCCGACGCCATCGGCGCGGACCCGGAGCGGCTCGCCCGGATCGGCGCCTTCGTGGAACTGCACGTCGAGCAGGGCCGCGCCCTCGACCTGAGCGGCGACCGGGTCGGTCTCGCCAGCGCCATCTGGCCGCACGGACGCTGGCGGTTCGACTTCCGGGGCGAGGCCAACCACGCCGGCACCACCCGCCTCGCGGACCGGCGCGACCCGATGCTGCCGTACGCCGAGACCGTGCTCGCCGCCCGCCGCGAGGCCCGGCTCGCGGGCGCCGTCGCCACGTTCGGCAAGATCTCCGTCGAGCCGAACGGCGTCAACGCCATCCCCTCCCTGGTGCGCGGCTGGCTCGACTCCCGCGCCGCCGACCAGGCCACCCTCGACACCGTGGTCGGCGGTGTGGAGAAGGCGGCCCGCGAGTACGCCGAGGGCCACGGCATCGACCTGGACGTCGTCCGTGAGTCGTTCACGCCCGTCGTCGAGTTCGACCACGCCCTGCGCGACGAACTGGCCCGCATCCTCGGCAGCGACACGGACCTCAAGGTCCCCGTGCTGGGCACCGGCGCCGGACACGACGCCGGAATCCTGTCCGGGACCATCCCGACCGCCATGCTGTTCGTGCGCAACCCCACGGGCGTCTCGCACTCCCCGGCCGAGTTCGCCGCCGAGGACGACTGCGTGGCCGGGGTGCACGCCCTCGCCGACGTACTGGAAGGACTGGCCTGCCGGTGACCCCCACGCAGCGGACACGGACGTACTGGCTGGAGCACGCCTGGCTCGACACGAACGTCGAGCCGGGCGTCGCCCTCACGGTGTCGACGAGCGGCTCCGCCGCGGGGCCGGCCGGCCGCATCACCGCCGTCCGGACCGGCGTCGACACCCCGCCGCCCGGTGCCGAGATCCTGCGCGGCCTCACCCTCCCCGGCCTGGCGAACGCCCACAGCCACGCCTTCCACCGGGCCCTGCGCGGCACCGTCCAGGTCGGCTCCGGCACCTTCTGGACCTGGCGCGAGGTCATGTACGCGGTGGCCGACCGGCTCACCCCGGAGACCTACCACCAGCTGGCCCGCGCCGTGTACGCCGAGATGGCGCTGGCCGGCATCACGGCCGTCGGCGAGTTCCACTATCTGCACCACGCCCCCGGCGGCACCCCCTACGCCGACCCCAACGCCATGGGCGAGGCCCTGATCGAGGCCGCCGCCGAGGCCGGGGTCCGGATCACCCTCCTCGACACCGCTTACCTGTCGGCCGGCTTCGGACAGCCCCCCAACACCCATCAGCTCCGCTTCTCCGACGGCGACGCGGACGCCTGGGCCGAACGCTGTTCACTTCTCAAGGAACGGGATCACGCGAGGATCGGGGCGGCCGTCCACTCCGTCCGGGCCGTGCCCGCCGACCAGTTGGCCACCGTCGCGCGCTGGGCCGAGGAGCGCCGGGCGCCGCTGCACGTGCACCTGTCCGAGCAGACCGCCGAGAACGACGCCTGCCGCGCGGCCCACGGCCGCACCCCCACCCAGCTCCTCGCCGAGCACGGTGTCCTCGGACCGCGCACCACCGGCGTCCACAACACCCATCTCACCGGCGAGGACATCGCCCTCCTCGGCCGCTCCGCCACCGGCACCTGCATGTGCCCCACGACCGAACGGGACCTCGCCGACGGCATCGGCCCCGCCGTCGCCCTCCAGGCCGCCGGCTCACCGCTCTCCCTGGGCTCCGACAGCCACGCCGTCATCGACCTGTTCGAAGAGGCCCGCGCGATGGAGCTGAACGAGCGGCTGCGCACCCGCACCCGGGGCCACTGGACGGCGGCCGCCCTGCTGCGCGCCGCCTCCGCCGACGGCCACGCGGCCCTCGGCACCCCGGACGCGGGCGTCCTGGAGGCCGGCGCGGTCGCCGACTTCACGACGATCGCGCTCGACTCGGTCAGGACGGCCGGGCCGGTGCCCAGGCTCGGTGCCGAGACGGCCGTATTCGCGGCGACCGCGGCGGACGTACGGCATACCGTCGTCGCCGGGCGTCACGTCGTACGCGACGGGGCGCACACGCTCGTACCGGACGTGCCGCAGGCCCTCGCGCGGGCCGTGGCCGCTCTGCACGCGTAGCGCCCCCCACCGGACCCCGCCCCCACGAGGACACCACGATGAGCAGCAGCACCGGTACGACCGGCACGACCACCGTCATCGGCAACATCGCCACGCTGGTCACCAACGACCCCTCCCTCGGTGACGGTTCTCCCCTCGGTGTGGTCCGGGACGCGGCCGTCGTCATCGAGGGCGACCGCGTCGTGTGGACCGGTGAATCAAGCAAAGCACCCGCCACTGACAACCGGGTCGACGCCGGCGGCCGGGCGGTCCTCCCGGGCTTCGTCGACTCCCACTCCCACCTGGTCTTCGCGGGCGACCGCACCGAGGAGTTCAACGCCCGCATGTCGGGCCGCGGTTACACGGCGGGTGGCATCCGCACGACGGTGGCGGCCACCCGGGCGGCCACCGACGAGGAACTGGAGGCGAACCTCACCCGTTTCCTCTCCGAGGCCCTCCGCCAGGGCACGACCACCTTCGAGACCAAGTCGGGCTACGGCCTGACGGTCGCCGACGAGGCCCGCGCCCTGCGGATCGCCGCCGCCCACACCGACGAGGTCACCTACCTCGGCGCGCACGTCGTCTCCCCCGAGCACGCCGACGACCCGGCCGCCTATGTCGCCCTGGTCACCGGCGAGATGCTCGACGCCTGCGCCCCGCACGCCCGCTGGATCGACGTCTTCTGCGAGAAGGGCGCCTTCGACGGCGACCAGGCCCGCGCGATCCTCACCGCGGGCCGGGCGAAGGGGCTGCACCCCCGCATCCACGCCAACCAGCTCTCCTACGGGCCGGGCGTGCAGCTGGCGGTCGAACTGGACGCGGCCAGCGCCGACCACTGCACCCACCTCACGGACGCGGACGTGGACGCCCTCGCGAGCGGTGACACGGTCGCCACGCTGCTGCCCGGCGCCGAGTTCTCCACCCGGGCCGAGTGGCCGGACGCCCGCCGGCTGCTGGACGCGGGCGTCACCGTCGCCCTCTCCACGGACTGCAACCCCGGCTCGTCCTTCACCTCGTCCGTGCCGTTCTGCGTCGCGCTCGCGGTGCGGGACATGGGGATGACACCGGACGAGGCGGTGTGGTCGGCGACCGCGGGCGGCGCGGCGGCCCTGCGCCGCACGGACGTGGGCCGCGTGGCCCCCGGCGCCTACGCCGACCTGACCCTCCTGGACGCCCCGAGCCACGTCCACCTGGCCTACCGGCCCGGCGTACCGCTGGTCTCCGGGGTGTGGCGGCGCGGCGTACGGGTCGTCTGAGCCGCCTCCGCCTCCGCCTGCGCCTGCGCCTGCGCCTCTGATCCCACCGTCGATTCCACCGCCGGACCCCGGTCCCGGTCCGCCACCGACCGGCCCCAGCCGGTGCCCAGCAGCACGAGCACCGCGCCCACGAAACCGAGCCATCCCGGCCGGTCCCCGGCCAGCGCGATGCCCACGGCGGCCGCCCACACCGGCTCGGTGCCCAGCAGCAGGCTGACCCGCGACGGCGACGTACGGCGGACCGCCCACATCTGGACGAAGAACGCGAACAGCGTGCAGAACACGGAGAGGTAGACCAGCCCCAGCCAGTCGCCGCCGTCGAAGTCCGCCGCCGCCGCCCACGGGGAGGCGCCCGCCCCCGGCAGCGCCACCAGCACCGCGAACACGGCCACCGCGGAGCCCAGTTGGACGGTCGTCAGCGACAGCGCGTCGGCGCCGCGCACCGAGTCCATGCGCGCCATGGCCAGCACGTGCACGGTACGGGCGACGGCCGCCCCCAGCATCAGCAGATCGCCCCCGGACGGAGCGGTGAAGCCGGCGCCCTGCGTCAGCAGCGCCACACCGAGCACCGACAGCCCGGCCGCCGCCAGGAACGCCCGCGGCAGCCGCACCCCGCGCACCCGGCTCTCCGCGAGCGGCGTGAACACCATGGTCAGGCTGATGATCAGCCCGGCGTTGGTCGCGGAGGTGTGCACCACGCCGTAGGTCTCCAGCAGGAAGATCCCGGCCAGGATCAGGCCCAGCACCCCGGCCCCGCGCCACTGCGGCCCGCTCAGCGCGCGCAGCCGCCGCCACCCCACGACCACCAGCACCGGCAGCACCACGGCGAACCGCAGCACCAGCACGGCCGGCACGGTGTCCGCCGTGGTGACCCCCTTGGCGGCGAGATAACTGGAACCCCAGACGACGGCGACGAGCAGCACCGGAACATCGGCGAGCCGCCCGAGCGCCGCCGAGGCACCGGCGGGGGAGCCGGTGGAGGTACCGGCGGGGGAGTCGGTGGAAGGGGGCATGGGTCTCCTCATGAGCAGAGGACGGGGCTGGCCCAGCGGCTCTGCTGGTCAGAGGGCTGGGTCAGAGTAGTCACCCGGAGGAGTCCGGCCAATGGGTTTCCACGATGAGGACGGTCCGGCGGATTGCCCGTCGGACCGCCGGCCGGACCGTCCGGCGGGTCATGCCGCCCCCGCCCGCCACAGTTGGTCCCCGGCCTCGTCCAGGGGCTCCAGCGACACCCCGCCGCCCGCGTCCGCGGTCAGCGCCGTCAGGATGGCGATCGCCGGGCGCACGGTTCCGTCGTCGTCCACGGTGAACCGCAGGTTCGCCCCGTGATCGCCCTCCACCGAGGCGCACTCCCACACCCCCACGCCCTTGTCCACGGACCCTCTGCTGTCCAGACAGAAGTCCTGGTCGGCGTAGGACTGGAGCACCCCGCGCGCCGCGTCCACCCGCCAGCGCTGGCTGGGCGAGGCGGTGCACGGCACCGTCACCACGTCCGTGCCGTTGTCGAAGTCGCCCGCCACCTCCAGACAGCGCCCGTTGGCCACGTTCACGACCTGGGCGAACGTCCCGCCGGGGGCGCGGGTCGGGGACGGTGTGGGCTTCGGCTTCGGCGGGGTCCTGGTGCGGGACGGCGACGAACTCGGCGTCGCGGAGGGCGAGGGGGAGGCAGGGGTGGACACGGGCGGCGGCGCGGGGACCGTCGCCGTCACGGTCACCGGTGGGGCCGTCGAAGGGCCGGTGACGACCGCGCCCGCCGCGTCCTGCGCGTCCCCCGAGTCGTTCGAGGTCAGCAGCAGGGCCACCGCCAACGGCACCACCGCCACCCCCAGCGCGGCCGAGGCCAGCGCCGTCCGCCGCGACGGCCGTCGCACGGCCGCCGCCCCCCGGCCGCCCGACGGCTGCCGGTCGTCCCTGACGTACGCCGACCCGCCCCACATCAGCAGCCCCTCCGCGAGCGCGCCCCGGGGATCGTCGCGCAGGGCGCACTGCTCCTCGTAGGCGGTCGCGCAGTGCGGGCAGCGGGCCATGTGGGCTTCGAGGTCGGGGCTGTGCCGCGGGGCGTCCGGCCGTACGGACTGCTCGATCAGCCGGCGGAAGTCCCCGCAGCGCGGGTCGTCGGAGGCGGCCAGCCGGTGCCGGAGGCAGGCCTGGGCCAGGAGGTGGAGCGCGGGGCCGGTGCCGTAGGTGACGTCCTCGGCGGACAGGCCCAGCATCGCGGCCGTCCGGTCGGCGGGCTCGCGTTCCACGACGCCGTACCAGAGGAGGCCCTGCGTACGGGAGGGCAGGGAACGGAAGGTGGCGAGCAGGGGCGGCACCGGGCCGCCGGGGGCCGCCGTGTTGAGGACGAGCAGCAGTCCCGCGTCCAGGCCGCCGGCCCGGTCGTCGCGGGCCCACTCGGTGGCCACCCGCCCGGACAGCAGCAGGAGCCGGTGGCGCCAGGCTCCGCCGGGGTCGTTGCCGCGGGCGGTCTCCCGGGCGGCGAGGGCGAACGCCTCGGCCGCGAGGCGCCGCGCGGCCGGTTCGCCGGTCGTGCAGCGGCGGGCGTAGGCCAGGACGGCGGGGTGGTGGCGGGCGCGGAGGGCGCGCAGCGCCGGGTACGCCTCGGCGGGGGCGGCGCGGAGCCGGTCGGTGAGGCAGGCGTCGGGACTGCCGGCGTTCACATCGGCGCTCGTGTCGCCGTGGTCGCCTCCGCCTCCGCCGCCGCGGTTGCCGTCGCCGTAGCCGTCGGCACGGGCCATGGGGGTCGCCTCCTCGCCGGATGCGCAGCACGCCCGCGTTGCTGACGTACCGGTCAGTCTGTGGTGGGGGCGACCCTAGTGGCCCCAGGGGGCCCTTGGGGAGGTTTCCGGGGGTAACAAGAGGGGGTCGGAGAGACGGAGACCGACGCGGCCGGGTGCAGACCGGACGCGTCGGGTGGAGACCGGACGCGGCCGGGCGGAGGCCTGGGCGCCGAGGCGGAGCCTGAAGCGCGAGGCGGAGTCCGGAGCGCGCGGTCGAGTCCGGAGCGCGCGGTGGAGGCGGTGGGCCGGGGGGACACCGGCGTCCGTGTCCGGGACGGCACCCGGACACGGACGGGACGGGTCACTCCTCGACCGTCAGTCCCTTCCGCAGCCGCACCAGGGTCCGTGACAGCAGTCGCGACACGTGCATCTGCGAGATGCCGAGTTCCTCGCCGATCTCCGACTGGGTCAGACCGGCGACGAAGCGCAGGGACAGGATCTGCCGGTCGCGCGCGGGGAGTGCGGCGATCAGCGGCTTCAGCGACTCGACGTACTCGATGCCTTCGAGTCCGTGGTCCTCGTAGCCGATGCGATCGGCGAGGGCGCCCTCGGAGTCGTCCTCCTCCGGCTGCGCGTCCAGGGACGAGGCCGTGTACGCGTTGGACGCGGCCATGCCCTCGACGACCTCCTCCCGGGAGATCTCGAGGCGCTCGGCGAGCTCCGCGACGGTGGGCGCCCGGTCGAGCTTCTGGGCCAGCTCGTCGCCCGCCTTGGCCAGGTCGAGCCGCAGCTCCTGGAGCCGGCGCGGGACGCGCACCGACCACGACGTGTCGCGGAAGAAGCGCTTGATCTCGCCGATGATGGTTGGCATGGCGAAGGTCGGGAACTCGACGCCCCGCGACAGCTCGAAGCGGTCGATCGCCTTGATCAGGCCGATGGTGCCGACCTGGATGATGTCCTCCATCGGCTCACTGCGCGAGCGGAACCGGGAGGCGGCGAACTTGACCAGCGCGAGGTTCAGCTCGACGAGGGTGTTGCGCACGTACGAGTATTCGTACGTGCCCTCCTCGAGGGACTCGAGCCGCGCGAACAGGGTCTTCGACAGGGCCCGTGCGTCGACGGCTCCGACCTCGTCGTACGGGGGGATCTCCGGAAGACCGGCGAGGAGGTCGGTGGGGTCGACGTCCGGAGCCGGGTCGTACGCGATGGGTTCCAGACGCTCTTGTTCCGGAGGGGGTGTCGACGTCGCTCCGCGGGTAGGCGGTGCGTCGAGCCGGGGTGACATGATGTCCTCCATCGTTCTCGGCATATGGCTGCCGGAGCCAGTGAGTGCACAGCGGTGTGCGGCGCCTCCAAAGCCGGCCGTGTCGGGTACGTGCTCCTACTAGCCCTACCCGCTTTACTTGCCCCGCCGCAAGTGCATTTTGTCCAAGTATGTCCGTTTGTGTGCGATTGTTCGGGTGTTGAGGTGCGGGCCGAAGGCGTAGGGTGCGAGGGCGTCAGCAAGCAGTCAGCAACCCAGGAGAAGAGACGGCATGGACCGCGGGACGGTCGGCAGCGCACAGTCTGGCCGGCTTCTGGTCGAAGTGCGGCAAGAGGGCTCCAGCGCCGTGGTCACCCCGGCGGGTGAGTTGGATCACCACACCGCCGATCTGTTGCGTGAGCCACTCGAGGACTGCCTCGCCAAGGGGCTCAGCAGGTTGGTGGTGGACTGCACCCGGCTGGAGTTCTGCGACTCCACCGGGCTCAACGTGCTGCTCGGCGCCCGCCTGAAGGCGGAGGCGGCCGGTGGCGGGGTCCATCTGGCGGGCATGCTGCCCGTGGTGGCACGGGTCTTCGAGATCACCGGCGCGGACGCGGTGTTCACCGTGCACGCGACGGTCGACGAGGCCCTGAGCGACGGGCACGACGAGCGTGACGAGGACGGCTGAGTCCCGCCGTCCGCCGGAGACGGGTGCGAACGGACGTGAACGGGGGGTGTTCCGGCGGTTCTCTCGGGCAGGAGACATCCTGAAACCCGAACATGTCGGCGGCAATGCCGACACGAACGCCGTCCGCCTACGTACGGACTTGCAGTGATCCGACTTGTGAATTGTGAACCGGTGAATCGGGGAATCGGTGAGGTGAAGCGCTGATGAGCACCACCCGGCCTTGTTCGCCGGGCGACCGCGGCCCGGAGCCCAGCGGCGCTCCCGGGGCGTCCGAGGGGGGCGCGGCGGGAGCCGAGGTGTCCCCAGGGGGCGCGGAGACCGTGGTGTCCGGGTCGCCGGGCGGCCCCCAGGTGAGACGGCTGAGCTTCGACGACGCCACCGGGGTCGTCCCGCTCGCCCGCGACTTCGCCCGCCAGGCCCTCTACGCGTGGGCCTGGCTGCCCGCGGCCACCGCGGACCAGCGGGCCGCCGCGGAGGACGTCCTGCTCGTCGTCTCCGAGCTGGTCACCAACGCGTGTCTGCATGCCGAGGGACCGGACGCGATGGTCCTCAGCTGCGACAACAAGGTGATCCGCGTCGAGGTCTCGGACCGCGGCGCGGGCCAGCCGGCGCCCCGCACCCCGCACCGCGCGGGCCGTCCCGGCGGCCACGGCATGTTCATCGTCCAGAGACTCTGCCTGGACTGGGGCGTCGTACGGGCCCCGGACATCGCGGGCAAGACGGTCTGGGCGGAACTGGGCGCCCCGGCCTGACCGCCCCGGGCCCAGGCCCGACCGCCTAGGCGGTCGGGCCGACTGCTTGGGCGTCGGGTCGCCTGGGTCGCCTGCTTCGGCGTCGGGCCGACGTCGACGCCCCACTGCGGCGGATCGGTCGACCCGCCACGCGGTCGGCGTCGGGGCCGTGGTCGGGGCCGTCGTCCTGACCCGCCCGGCGATACCCGCCCGCGCGAGGGCCCGGCCCGCCCGTCGGTCCCGGCGAGCTGGGCGGATCTGTCGCGCAGCCGTCGTCGGGGCTGTCGTCCGCCCGACCGCCCGACGACGCCCGCCCGTGCGAGGGCTCGACCCGACCACCCCGGACCCGGGCCTGCCTGACGTCCGGGGCTTGTTCCTGCCCAGGGTCGGGGTCCGGTCCGGGTCGGTTCCTGTCCGGGGACGGCCGCTGTCCGGGGTCGGTTCCGGTCCGGTTCGGTTCCTGTCCGGGGGTGGCTGCTGTCCGGGGTCGGTTCCGGTCCGGGGTGGCTGCTGTCCGGGTGTGTTCGGTTGCCTGGTCGGGGTCCGGTCCTGGCCTGATCGTGTCGGGGTGCTCGGGTCGCCGGGGAGTCCGCGGTGTTCTCGGCGCCCCCGAAACCGCGCGCCGGATCGCCGCAACTCCGGCGTGTACGTTCTCTTCCCTCCTCATCGCCCCGGGCGTACCTTGACGGCTCAATCTGATGCCTCGTCAGTAAGGGCGGGGCAGTGGGAGTGAGGGGTCGGGACCGTGTCGAACCGGAAGCGCACCGCCGCGCTCGCGACTGCCGCGGCCCTGGCCGGCTCGGCGGTGTGGATGGCCGCCCCGGCGGCCATGGCCGAGGTCGTGAACGTCAACTACGCCTGCAAGACGCCCATCGGCGACAAGAGCGCCGTATCGCCCATCGACATCAAGGGCGTCAAGAGCGGCAGCGGCTACAAGATCACCATGTCCTGGCAGAAGGGCGTCTCCTCCAGTCCCGTCGAACTCGGCGCGGGCTCGATGAAGCCGAGCGCCACGATCGAGGTGGGCGGCGCCGACAGCGGCACCCTCGCGGTCACCGGCCCCGCCAACCAGGCCGCGATCCCCGAGAACACCCCCATCAAGATCAACGACCTGAGCGGCACGTACACCCCCAAGAAGAGCGGCAAGGTCACCTTCACGGCCGGTGTGCTCACCATCAAGGCGCTCGGTACCACCACCACGTGCACGCCCACCAACAACGCGGGCCCCTCACTGACCCTCGACGTGACCGCGGCGGGCGGCGGCGGCACGAGCGGCGGCGGCACGAGCGGCGGGACCACCAGCGGTGGCGGCACGGGTGACGGCGGCTCCGGCGGCGGTCTCCCGCAGACCGGCCCCGCGGACTCCGCCGTCGCCCTCGGCACCCTCGGCGGCACGGTGCTGCTCGCCGGCGCGGCCGGTGCCCTGTGGCTGACCCGCCGGGGACAGACGGCACGCGTCCACCGCTGACCGTCCCCGTACGAGTGCTGGAGCCGCCGATGCCGTACGCCGCCGCCCGTGCCCTGCTGCTGACCCTGCCGCTGCCGCTGCTGCTCGCGGCCACCCCGGCCGCGTCCGGCGGCTGGTCGGTCGCGCCCTCCGGTGGCGGACGGCCGTCCTTCTACGCGGAGGGCGTCCCCGGGGCCGTGCTCCGGGACACGCTCGCCGTGACCAACCGGGGCACGGCGCCGCTCACCGTACGGCTGCGCGCCACCGGCGACGGCCTCCGGGTCTTCTTCGCCGAACCGGCTCCCGGCATCCCCGCCCGCACCCGCGCCGAGGTGCCCTTCACGGTGACGGTCCCGGCGGACGCGCCGCCGGGCGACCGCGCGGGCGAACTCCTCGTACGGGACTCCGGCGGCCGGGAGTCCGCCGTCCGGCTGCTGATCCGGGTCGGCGGCCCGGAGCTGGCCGCGCTGACCGTCGAGCACGTGGCCGTGCGCGGCGACCGCATCACGTACGAGCTGGTCAACCGCGGCACCACGGTGCTCGTCCCGCGGCTCGCCGTCCACGCGGACGGCGTTCTCGGCGCCGTCCTGGACCGCGCCCCGCGCACCCTGCCCGTCCGGCTGCCCCCGGGCCGCCGCCTCGCGCTCGACGAGCCGTGGCCCGACCGCCCGGCCCTGGACGCCGTCACCGTGCGCCTGACGGTGACCGCACCGGGTGCGGCGCGGGCCACCGGACGGGTGTCGGCCCGGTTCGTGCCGTGGGGCACGGCGACGGCCACGGCGGCGGCGCTGTCGGTCGCGGGGGCCGCGGTGGTGGTGGCCGTACGACGACGCGGACGCCGGCCGGACACCACGCGGGCCACGCCGAGGGGAGCACGGACATGAGAGGCAAGCCCCGGAACACGGCGCTGGTGCCCGCCCTGCTGCTGACGCTGCTCCCGCTCCTGCTCTCGCTGCCGTCGTCCGCCACCGCCGCCGCGGCGGAGGGGAAACCGGCCGTCACACTCTCCACGGCACAGGCGGGGACGGGCGGGTCGATCACCGTGAGCGGCAGCGGCTGGCGGCCGCGCACGCTGCTGATGCTGCTGGTCTGCGGACAGGCGACCCCGGCCCGGGGCGTGGTCGGCGGCACCAACTCCTGCGCCAACGCCGACGGACGCGCCGTCACCACCGACGCCGACGGCCGCTTCAGCAGGACGCTGCCGGTGACCGAGCCGCCGGTACCCTGCCCCTGCGTGGTGCACGTGGCCACCGCGACCGGGGCGAAGGCGCGGGTCGACGCGGTGTTCCAGGTGGCCGGGCACCCGGTCGAACCGCTGCCCGCGCAGACGGCCGGCGGACGCCTGGCCGTCCTCTCCGACACCCGGCTCGACGGCTCCGGCGGTCTGCTGACCTGGTTCGGGGCGCCGCCCTCGCGCACGCTCGCCTTCACCGTGGGCAACGTGGGCACCGCGGCCGTGCGGAACCCGGTCTTCGAGGTCGGCACCGCGCACGGCGTGTTCGCCCCGCAGTGGGACGAGCGGCAGTGGCACGGCACGCTCGGCCCCGGCGAGAAGGCCCGCGTCGAGCTGCCCGTCGAACTCACCGCAGGCGCCCACGGCGACTACACCGTCTCCCTGAAGTACGGAGGGAAGGTCCTCGCCGAGCAACCCTGGGGGGTGGGCCGTCCCTGGGGCGTGACCCTGTTCTGGATCCTGCTCTGCCTGGTGGTGCCCGCGGCGGTCTTCCGTATCGGGATGGCCGTGGTGGACCGGGTCCGCCCGCGCCCCGCCGCCCGACGGCCCGTCCGCGCCCCGGGGCGCGGACACCGGCGCGGAACCGCGCCCGCGCCCCCGAGGCCCTCGCCCCCCACCCCGAACGCGACCCTGCCGTGGTTCGCCCCGGACACCGGTCCGGGCCCGGCGGGCCGGCTCTCCGCACCGCACGAAGACCGTCCGACGAGTCCCACGACTCCCACGACTCCCGGCAGGAAGGGATCCACGTGAGTGAGAGAGCCGTACCACCCGACCGCGCGCCCGCGCGCAAGAGAGCGGCAGCGGCGGGCGCCGCCGTCCTGCTGACCGGGGCGGCCGTCCTGCTGGGCGTGAGCGCCGGGCAGGCCCAGGCCGCCGAGGTGGCCTACGCCACCAAGTGCGTTCCGCCCTCGGGCATCGGTCTGCCCGACGTCAACGGCACCACCAGGGTCGAGATCACCGCGCCGGCGACGGCGAGGGTCGGCGACACCGTCGACGTCGTCTGGAAGTTCACCCAGGCCGCGTCGAAGAACCCCGACATCATCGACCTGCCCGCGAACTCGGTCCAGCCGTCCGGCACCCTCAAGGCGGCCGGCGCGCAGACCGGCGACATCGCGATGCAGGGGCCGCGCGAGAACCCGGCGATCCCCAAGGGCGGCGCGATGACGCTGTCCGACATGAAGGGCACGCTGAAGCTGACGGCGGCCGGACAGGTGACGCTGACCCCGGACGCCTACGTCGTCAACGCGCTGTCGACGGACACCAAGTGCGCGCCTACGGAGGCCGTCCGTCCGTCGGCGACCATCACGGTGACGGCGGGGGAGGGGAGTTCGGGTTCCGGTTCGGGATCGGCCTCGCCCAGTACGTCCTCCGACCCCTCGCAGAGCCAGAGCCCGTCACCCTCGGCGAGCGGGTCCGGCACACCCAGTACCTCCCCTTCGGCGTCCGAGACCGGCGGTGACGGCGGCCGGACCGACTTCACCGGCAAGGTCGTCGACATCCCCTACACCTGTCAGTCGCCGATCGGCGAGAAGCGGGCGACCTCGCCGATCCAGATCAACGCCAAGAAGAACGGCGGGAGTTACGACCTCACCGTGCAGTTCAAGAAGTCGGTCATGGACAGCCCGATCGACATCCCGGCCGGCAAGGTGAAGCCGACCATGCAGATCGTGCTGGGCGGTGCGGACGAGGGCTCGGTGACGGTGGAGGGCCCCCTGAACTCCGCGCCGATCCCGCAGAACGAACCGATCGAGATCCCGGACCTCACCGGTGTCTACAAGCCCGGTGCGACCGGTGAGTCCACGCTCTCCCCGGGCGTCCTCGTCATCGAGGCCATGGGCACGACCACCACCTGCACCCCGGACAGCACGGCGGTCTCGCTGACCCTGGACACCGCGGAGCAGGCGAGCGGCGCGTCCGGCGGAAGCGGCTCCTCGTCGTCCTCGGGCGGTTCCTCGTCGAGCGGCGGCGGCCTCGCGGAGACGGGCTCCGGCGACCACGGCACCTTGAAGGCGCTGGGCCTGGTGGCGGGCACGGCGGTGCTGCTGGGCGGCGCGGTGTTCACGTTCATGCCCAGGAGAAGGGCGAGCTGAGCCGGGCGTGGCGCGACGCCGGAGGGCCGCCGTACCCACGCGGGTACGGCGGCCCTCCGGCGTCGCGAGGGAGCGGACGTCAGTGGACGTCGCCCATGAGGGTCTTGACCTTCTTGCGGTACATCCACACCGCCACACCGGCGATGACGGCGAGCACCGCCTCCAGGGCGACTATGCCCGTCTTGTTGAGGTCGACGCCGGCGATGGACAGCAGGCCGGTCGTGGCGTCACCGGCGGTGACGGCCAGGAACCAGACGCCCATCATCTGCGAGGCGTACTTCGCGGGAGCCATCTTCGTGGTGACCGACAGGCCGACCGGGGAGAGGGTCAGCTCGCCGACGGTCTGCACGAAGTAGATCGCCGCCAGCCACAGCGCGGCCGCCTTGTGACCGCCCTCGGCGATCGCCAGCGGGGCCAGGAAGAGGAAGAAGGACGCGCCGACCAGGACCAGGCCCATCGCGAACTTCGTCGCGGTGCTCGGCTCCTTGCCGCGCCGGGCCAGGGCCAGCCAGGCCCAGGCGAAGAGCGGGGCCAGGGCCATGATCAGGACCGGGTTGACCGACTGGTACCAGGAGACCGGGAACTCCCAGCCGAGGACGCTGTTCTTCGCCGAGGACTCGGCGAACAGGGACAGCGTCGAGCCGCCCTGGTCGTAGATCATCCAGAACACGGCCGCGGCGACGAAGAACCAGATGTACGCGGTCAGCTTGGACTGCTCGGCGCGGTCCAGCTCCTTGTCGCGCTTCATCCGGGCGATGACGAGGACCGGGATGACCAGGCCGGCGACGGTGATCGGGACCAGCAGCCAGTTCAGCGTGTAGACGCCGGAGACGCCGACGACGGCGTAGAAGACGATCGCGACGGCCGCCCAGAACGCGGCCTTGCGCAGGGTGGCGGCCTTCTCCTGTGCGGACAGCGGCGTGGGGACGATGTCCGAACGGGAGCTCAGGTGACGGCTGCCGAGCAGGAACTGGGCGAGGCCCAGACCCATGCCGAGCGCCGCCAGCGCGAAGCCCAGGTGCCAGTTGACGTTCTCACCGATGGTGCCGATGATCAGCGGCGCGGCGAACGCGCCCAGGTTGATGCCGATGTAGAACAGCGTGAAGCCACCGTCACGGCGCGGGTCGTCGGGCCCGTCGTAGAGGTGGCCGACCATCGTCGAGATGTTGGCCTTGAGCAGACCGGAGCCGATGGCGACCAGGCCGAGACCGCCGTAGAAGGTGCCGGCGTTCGGCAGCGCGAGGGTCAGATGGCCGAGCATGATGATCGCGCCGGCGACGGCGACGGTCTTGCGGGGGCCGAGCACACGGTCCGCGAACCAGCCGCCGGGCAGGGCGAGCAGGTACACGAGCGACAGATAGACCGAGTAGATCGCGGTCGCGGTCGCCGCGCTGAGGTGCAGGCCGCCGGGGGCGACCAGGTACAGCGGGAGCAGGGCCCTCATGCCGTAGTAGGAGAACCTCTCCCACATCTCGGTCATGAAGAGAGTGGCCAGTCCGCGGGGGTGGCCGAAGAAGGTCTTCCCGGAGCCGGGTGTGCCCGGGCGGACCGAGTCCTTCGTCAGGCTGGACGCCATGTCGTTCCTTGCTGCTCGGGACGCGCGCCGCAGTGGAGCCTTGCGCGCCCGGTGGGGGGCGGCCGGCACCGGCGGACCGCGGCGTCCACCCCCACGCCCCGGGGGAGTCCGCTCCGGGTCTCGGAGCGGCGGACGGCGACCACCGGGATCCACGCCCCCTCGATGCGGGGGCCCGGCCACAGGTCATTCCTTTGGAGGCCGGCGGGGACCGGCCCGCACACAAAGGAGACCCTCGACGTCGAGCCGACCGCCGAAGGTCCATGCGTGCTACAGGCGTTACCTCACCATACGGCAGCACAACGCCTGATATGGAAGGACTTGAGACACGGATCACAGGTGATCAAGGAACCGTGGGAGGGGTTTCGAAGGTCTCCCCCAGGATGCCATCCACCGACCGTAGGTCCGTACCAAGATCGAGGAAGGGAGGGCCGGTCGCCCGGCATGCCGTCTGTCCGGCATGTCCGTGAGTAAGAAACAGCCGCGCGATCACACTTCGGCCGCCGCCCGGCGCGGACTACCATCAGCTCATGACCCGTGTACTGCTCGCCGAGGACGACGCGTCCATCTCGGAGCCGCTGGCCCGCGCCCTGCGCCGGGAAGGTTACGAGGTCGAGGTGCGTGAGGACGGCCCCACCGCGCTCGACGCCGGAATGCAGGGCGGCGTCGACCTGGTCGTGCTCGACCTCGGGCTGCCCGGCATGGACGGTCTGGAGGTGGCCCGCCGGCTGCGTTCCGAGGGCCACGCCATCCCGATCCTCATCCTGACCGCGCGCGCCGACGAGGTGGACACCGTCGTCGGTCTGGACGCGGGCGCCGACGACTACGTCACCAAGCCCTTCCGGCTGGCCGAGCTGCTGGCCCGGGTCCGGGCCCTGCTGCGGCGCGGCGCCTCCGAGCCCCAGCAGCCGCCCGCCACGCACGGCGTCCGCATCGACGTCGAGTCGCACCGCGCCTGGATGGGCGAGGAGGAACTCCAGCTCACGGCAAAGGAGTTCGACCTGCTGCGGGTCCTCGTCCGGGACGCGGGCCGGGTCGTCACCCGTGACCAGCTGATGCGCGAGGTCTGGGACACCACGTGGTGGTCGTCGACCAAGACCCTCGACATGCACATCTCGTGGCTGCGCAAGAAGCTCGGCGACGACGCGGCGAATCCGCGCTACATCGCCACCGTGCGGGGTGTCGGGTTCCGCTTCGAGAAGAGTTGACGCTCACGCCGCCGCGGGCTCGGCCGGTGACGCGCGCTGCGTCGTCGGCCGCCGGCCGTGGGGCTTCTCGCGCAGTTCCCCGCGCCCCCAAGGGGTTGCCCCGACCCGTCTCGTAGAAGCGCCCGCCTCCGTGCGGGGGATGCCCGGATCGGGGTTCTGAAGTCACCGCTCGGAGGGTGTCGTGCGTCGCCGTCTCATCCAGTCCACGCTCGCCGTCGTGCTCGTGGTCATCGCCGTGTTCGGGGTGTCGCTCGTCATCGTCGAGACCCGCACCATCAGCAACAGCGCCCAGGAACGGGTGGACTCCGAGGCGCTGCGGCTGGCCAGCATCGTGGACAGCCGCCTGGTGGGCTCGGAGGACGTCACCGCCGAGATACTGCGCGACCAGGTCACGCAGGACCGCTACGCCGAGATCCGGATCCCCGGCCGGACGGCCATCCAGGTCGGCAGCAAGCCCCAGGGCGATGTGATCAGGGCGACGGCGCGGGGCGAGGAGGGTGAGACCGTCCTGGTCCAGGAGCCGCGCTCCACGGTCACCCGGGAGGTCGGCCGCACGCTGCTGATCATCGCCCTGGTGGCGCTGCTCGCGGTGATCGCCGCGGTGCTGCTGGCCATCCGGCAGGCCAACCGGCTCGCCTCCCCCCTGACCGACCTCGCGGAGACGGCGGAGCGGCTGGGCTCGGGCGACCCGCGGCCCCGGCACAAGCGGTACGCCGTCCCCGAGCTGGACCGGGTCGCCGACGTCCTCGACGCCTCCGCCGAGCGCATCGCCCGCATGCTGACCGCCGAGCGCCGTCTCGCGGCCGACGCCTCCCACCAGCTGCGCACGCCGCTGACGGCGCTGTCCATGCGCCTGGAGGAGATCACCCTCACCGACGATCCGGACACCGTGAAGGAGGAGGCGACGATCGCCCTGACGCAGGTGGAGCGCCTGACGGACGTGGTCGAACGCCTCCTGACCAACGCCCGGGACCCCCGCACCGGCTCGGCGGTCACCTTCGACCTCGACGAGGTCATCCAGCAGCAGCTCGAGGAATGGCGTCCCGCCTACCGCGGCGTGGGCCGGGCCATCGTCAGTTCCGGCAAGCGCCATCTGCGGGCGGTGGGCACGCCCGGCGCCGTAGCCCAGGTGCTGGCCGCCCTGATCGAGAACTCCCTCATGCACGGCGGCGGCACGGTGGCGCTGCGCACCCGGGTCACCGGCAACCAGTCCGTGGTCGAGGTCACCGACGAGGGTCCCGGCGTGCCCGCCGACCTGGGCGCCCGTATCTTCGAGCGGGCCATCAGCGGCCGCAACTCCACGGGCATCGGCCTGGCGGTGGCGCGCGACCTGGCGGAGGCCGACGGCGGCCGGCTGGAGATGCTCCAGGCCCAGCCCCCGGTCTTCGGGCTGTTCCTGTCCCGCACGGCTCCGCCGAAGCGAGCGGAGGACGGCGAGGCGACGGTCCGATAGGGCCCGTGGGCCGACCCGGGCGGGTGCCCGGCCCGCCGACCCGGGCAGGGGCCGTCGGCAGACTCGGACGGAGGCCGTCAGCAGACCTGGACGGAGGCCGTCGGCCGACCGGGGCGGGGGCCGTCGACCGACCTTGACGGGGGCCGTCAGCCGACCCGGGTGCCGGCCCTCGGCTCGGGCTTGCGGGACTGCTCGGTCACCGTCAGGAAGGACTCGGGGCCGGCCACGGCGGCCACGGCCTCCTGCGTCGGCAGGGCCCGGAAGACCCACGTCCGGTACGACCAGAACCGGAACAGCGTCGCGATCCCGATGCCGACGAACTTGAACACGTTGCTCTGGAGCGGGCTGTCCCAGCCGAACCCGTACGTCGCGGCGAACAGCAGGCCGTTCTCGATCACCAGTCCCACCGCGCTGAACAGCAGGAAAAGCGTCATTTCCTTCGTCCGCCCGCTCTTGTCGCGGTCACGGTAGGTGAAGTAGCGGAACCCCACGTAGTTGAAGGCGATGGCCACCACCGTGGCTATGACGCTGGCCCGCACGACCTGGAGGTCGGTGAGATGCCGGACCAGGTTGAAGACCCCGAGGTTGACCAGCAACCCCGCGCCGCCCACGGCCCCGAACTTCGCGAGCTCGCGGACGACCCTCCTCAGCCCCGAGGAACCATGCGCCATGGTCGTACAGGCCCCCGTCCGGGTTCGGTTTCGTCAACCCAGCCATGCTAACCACCACTCTTGTCCGTTTCCTGTGGTCCGGCTCACGGGCCCGTGACCAGCGGGGAAGAAGCGGGAAAACGGACGGTATGAGACGGGGAAGGTCCCGGTAAGAGGCACGGAATTCGGCCTCGGTGGCGTGGCCGATACCCTGGGGGCGTGACGTTCCCGGTAGTCGGCATGGTCGGCGGGGGCCAGCTCGCTCGTATGACACACGAGGCGGGCATCCCGCTCGGCATCAGATTCAAGCTCCTCAGTGACACCCCACTGGATTCCGCGGCGCAGGTCGTGAGCGATGTCGTCATCGGCGACTATCGCGATCTCGACACGCTCCGCGAGTTCGCGCGCGGGTGCGATGTGATCACCTTCGATCACGAACACGTACCCACCGAGCACCTCAGGGCGCTGGAGGCGGACGGCATCCCCGTCCGCCCGGGCCCCGACGCGCTGGTGCACGCCCAGGACAAGGGGGTGATGCGCGCGCGGCTGGACGCGATCGGCGTCCCGTGCCCCCGGCACCGGATCGTGACCGACCCGGCGGACGTCGCCGCGTTCGCCGCCGAGGGCCTGCCCGAAGGCGCGCCGGGCGACGGCTTCCCGGTGGTCCTCAAGACCGTCCGCGGCGGTTACGACGGCAAGGGCGTGTGGGTCGTCGACTCGGCCGAGGAGGCGGCGGAACCCTTCCGTGCCGGCGTCCCCGTCCTGGCCGAGGAGAAGGTCGACTACGTCCGCGAGCTCGCCGCCAACGTCGTGCGCTCCCCGCACGGGCAGGCGGTCGCCTACCCGGTGGTCGAGTCGCAGCAGGTCGGCGGCGTCTGCGACACGGTGATCGCCCCCGCGCCCGGCCTGGACGGGGCCCTCGCCCTGCGGGCCGAGGAGCTGGCCCTGCGCATCGCCAAGGAACTGGGCGTGGTCGGCCACCTCGCGGTGGAGCTCTTCGAGACCCGCGACGGCCGCATCCTGGTCAACGAACTGGCGATGCGCCCGCACAACTCGGGCCACTGGTCGATGGACGGCGCGATCACCTCGCAGTTCGCCAACCACGTCCGTGCCGTCCTCGACCTCCCGCTCGGCGACCCGCGCCCGCGGGCGAAGTGGACGGTCATGGTCAACGTCCTCGGCGGCGACTACCCCGACATGTACTCCGCGTACCTGCACTGCATGGCCCGCGACCCCCAGCTGAAGATCCACATGTACGGCAAGGACGTGAAGCCCGGCCGCAAGGTCGGCCACGTCAACACCTACGGCGACGACCTGGACGACGTCCTCGAACGCGCGCGTCACGCAGCCGGTTACCTGAGAGGCACGATCACCGAATGAGCCCAGTCGTAGGCATCGTCATGGGGTCGGACAGCGACTGGCCCGTCATGGAGGCCGCCGCCCAGGCCCTCGACGAGTTCGAGATCGCGTACGAGGTCGACGTCGTCTCAGCGCACCGCATGCCGCGCGAGATGGTCGCGTACGGCGAGCAGGCGGACGGGCGCGGGCTCAAGGTGATCATCGCGGGGGCCGGTGGCGCCGCCCACCTCCCCGGCATGCTCGCCTCCGTCACCCCGCTGCCGGTCATCGGCGTACCCGTGCCGCTGAAGTACCTGGACGGCATGGACAGCCTGCTGTCGATCGTGCAGATGCCGGCCGGTGTCCCGGTCGCCACGGTCTCCGTGGGCGGCGCCCGCAACGCCGGTCTGCTGGCCGCCCGCATCCTCGCCACCCAGGACGAGGAGGTGCTCGCCCGCATGCGCGACTTCCAGCAGGAGCTGAACGACCAGGCCACCGAGAAGGGCAAGCGCCTGCGCGCCAAGGTCGAGGGCTCGAACGGCTTCGGTTTCGGAAAGTGACGCAGATGACCTCACTGGACGCGGCCCGCGAGCTCCTGCGCGAGTTCCCCGTCGTCGACGGCCACAACGACCTGCCCTGGGCGCTGCGCGAACAGGTCCGCTACGACCTCGACGCCCGCGACATCGCCGGCCACCAGCGCGCCCACCTGCACACCGACATCCCGCGGCTGCGCGCGGGCGGTGTCGGCGCGCAGTACTGGTCGGTCTACGTGCGCGCGGACCTGCCCGACGCGGTCCCCGCGACGCTGGAGCAGATCGACTGCGTGCGGCGGCTCATCGCCCGCCACCCGGGAGATCTGCGCGCCGCGCTGACGGCCGCGGACATGGAGGCGGCGCGCGCGCAGGGCCGTATCGCCTCGCTCATGGGGGCGGAGGGCGGCCACTCGATCGCCAACTCGCTCGGCACCCTGCGCGGCCTGTACGCGCTCGGCGTGCGCTACATGACGCTCACCCACAACGACAACGTGGACTGGGCGGACTCCGCGACCGACGAACCCAAGGCCGGCGGCCTGACCGCGTTCGGCCGCGAGGTCGTGCGCGAGATGAACCGCGAGGGCATGCTGGTCGACCTCTCGCACGTGGCGGCGACGACGATGCGCGACGCGCTCGACGCGACGGCCGCGCCGGTGATCTTCTCGCACTCCTCCGCGCGAGCGGTGTGCGACCACCCGCGCAACATCCCGGACGACGTCCTCGAACGCCTCCCCGCCAACGGCGGCATGGCGATGGTGACCTTCGTGCCGAAGTTCGTCCTCCAGGCGGCGGTCGACTGGACGGCCGCCGCGGACGACAACATGCGCGCCCACGGCTTCCACCACCTCGCCACCACGGCCGAGGCGATGAAGGTCCACCGGGCCTTCGAGGAGACGAACCCGCGCCCGGTCGCCACCGTCGCCACGGTCGCCGACCACCTCGACCACATGCGCGAGGTGGCCGGCATCGACCACCTCGGCATCGGCGGCGACTACGACGGCACCGCCTTCACCCCCGACGGCCTCGACGACGTCTCCGGCTACCCCAACCTGATCGCGGAGCTCCTCGACCGCGGCTGGTCCCGGCCGGACCTCGCCAAGCTGACCTGGCAGAACGCGGTGCGCGTGCTCGGCGCCGCGGAGGACGTGGCCCGCGGCCTCCAGGCCACCCGGCCCGCCTCCCACGCGACGATCGAGTCGCTGGACGGCTGACCCGGCCCGCGGGGCAGGGGCCGGGCGGGGCGGTGCGGAGCGGCCCGGGGGGCGTACCGGCCGTCCGCCCGCCTCCGTCCGCCCGCCTCCGTCCGCCTGGCTCCGTCCGGCAGGTCCCCCAGGCCGGTCCCCCCTCCGGCAGGTCCCCCGAACGCCCCGTCCACCAGGAAGCCGGGCGTCCCGCGTGCGACGGTGACCGTACTGCTGATCGACGTACGGAGACCGCCATGGCCGACCTCCATGACGAGCCGCGCACCCTCCCCGAGGTCGGTGAGCTCGACGACGAGGCGCAGGCGGCGTCGTTCGGCCCGTGGGCGCCGCTCACGGCCGAGGAGGCCACCGAGGCCACCGAGGCCACCGGGGCAGGCGAGACGGCCCGCGAGGCCGGCCGGCCGGCCCAGGAGCCCGGGAGCACCCCGCTGGAGCGGGCCCGCGCCCTGCTCGCCGCGCACCCCGTCGCCGACGGCTACAGCGCACTGCCCTCGGCGCTGCGGCAGCTGCCCTGGTACGACCTCCAGCACGGCGAGAGCGCCGTCGACACGGACGTCCCCCGGCTGCGCCGGGGCAATGTCGGCGCGCTGCTGTGGTCGCTGCACCTGCCCGAGGGCCTGACCGCCGACCGGGCCGTCGGGGCCACCCTGGAGCAGCTGGACCTCGCCCGGTCGGTGATCGCCGCGCATCCCGAGGGGCTGCGGCTGGCCCGCAGCGCCGGGCAGATCATCGACGCCCACCACTGCGGCCGCGTCGCCGTGGTCCTGGGCCCGGCCACCGCCGCCGCGCTCGACGACTCCCTGGGCGTCCTGCGTGTGCTGCGCTCCCTCGGGGTGCGCGTCCTCACCCTCTCCGGTACCTCCTGGGCGGGCGGCGACGCGGGGCTGACCCGGTTCGGCGAGGAGGTCGTGCGCGAGATGAACCGGATCGGGGTGCTCGCCGACCTCTCCGGCGCCGGTGACCTCACCGTCGGTCGCGTCCTCACCCTCTCCAGGACACCGGTCCTGTGCACCCGCTCCGCCGCCCGCGCGCTGCGCCCGCACCCCGCGAACCTGTCCGACGAACTGCTCGCCGGGCTGGGAGCGGCCAAGGGTCTCTGCCTGGTGCCGCTGACCGCCGAGCAGACCGGCCCCGGCCTGCGGGACGTCGCCGACCACCTCGACCACGTCCGCGCGATCGCCGGACCGGACTGCGTCGGGCTGTCCGGCACCTACGACTCCGGCGTCGCGCACCCGCAGGGCCTCGCCGACGCGTCCGGCTATCCGCACCTGATCGCCGAGCTGCTCCGACGGGGCTGGCCGGAGACCGACATCGCGCTGCTGACCTGGGGCAATGTGCAGCGTGTGCTGCGCACCGCCGACTTCGTGGCCCGCGCGGCCCAGGACCGCGGGGAGCCGCCGACGGCCAGGATCACGGAACTGGACGGATAGCGCGACGGCCGGACAGGACGGGCCCGGACAGGCCGACTGACGAGCAGGGCGGCGGCCGGGGCTGCCGGGCCGCTACGGGCGGGCGCTCACCGGTCTGCCCTCGGAGGCCGCTCGCTCGGGGGCGAGCTCACCGGCGCTCGCTCACGGGTGTTCGATCCGGCACAGGCAGAACGGATGCCCCGCCGGGTCGGCGTACACCTGGAAGTCCTTCTTCTCCCGGTCCTCCAGGTCCAGCGGCCGCGCCCCCAGCGCCAGCACCCGCTCGTGGGCGGCGTCGATCTCCGCCCAGGTGGCGCCGCCGTCGAGGTCGAGGTGGAACTGCTGCGGATTGCGGTCGGCGCGCGGCCACTCCGGCGGGGTGTACCCCTCCACCCGCTGGAACGCGATCCGGGGACCTCCGGGAACGTACAGGACGAACCAGTCCTCCTCGCCGTCCTCGGCCTCGGGCGTGCCGCCCAGGACCGCCGCGTAGAAGTCGGCGAGCGCACGGGGGTCGGGGCAGTCGAGGACGACGGAACGGAAGCGGGCGACGGGCGGCATGCGATCCTCCTGGCTCGGGCGCGGTACGGGGTGTCGTACGGGCTTCAGCAGCTGCACAGGCAGAACGGGTGCCCCGCCGGATCCGCGTACACACGCCAGCCGCGCGAGCGGTCCTCCGCGTCCAGCGGCTTCGCGCCGAGTGCCAGCACGCCCCGCTCGGCGGCGTCGAGGTCGTCGACGTTCAGGTCCAGATGGAACTGCTGCGAGTGCGCCGGCGCGGGCCACGCGGGCGGTACGAACCCGGGCGCGGCCTGGAAGGCCAGCGACTGGCCACCGGGCACCTTCACGTCGACCCACTCTCCTTCGCCCTCGACGGTCCCGCCCAGCACCTCGGCGTAGAAACCGGCCAGCGCGGCGGGGTCGGGACAGTCCAGAACGACGACGCCCAGCGTGGCGAGAGCCATGACTTCCTCCTGGCGATCGGACGAACGGGATGGTTACCCCTAGATCCGGGTAACCAGTAACGGTTACTGCATGCTCCCGCATTGGCGGTAACGTCGCAACCATGAATGACCGATCGGCGGCGCCCGGGGGCCTGGCTCTGGTCGAGTCCCTGGTGAACACGCTGGACCTCGAGTCGGGCGTGGACGCGCTGGACACGGCGGAGGGCCGGGCGCGCTTCGGGCTGCCGGAGAACACCGAGGGCGCCGGGCACGCCGACGACGCATCGGGCGAGCTGGCTGGGGCCCGCGAGCTGCGCGAGTCGCTGCGCGCGGCCCTGCTGGCCCACGCGGGCCATCCGCCGCACCGCGAGGTGACCCCGCTGGGCGAGCTGCTGGCGTCGGCGCCCCTGCTGGTCACGATCGACGAGCGGGACGGCTCCGCCCGCCTCGCTCCGTCCGGCCCCGCGGCCTCGCTGCTGACCCGTACGGCCGCCGCGGTGGCGGAGGCGCTGATCGCGGGCACCTGGAACCGGCTGAAGGCCTGCGAGGCCGCCACCTGCCACTGGGCGTACTACGACCGCAGCCCGGCGGGGCGGGGGCGCTGGTGCTCGATGCAGGTGTGCGGGGCGCGCGCCAAGATGCGCCGGTACCGGGCGAAGTAGTTCACCGGCCGGGGCACGGGCCGGTGGTGCAGAATGCAGCAAGACGCCGGTTCGGCCGACTGAGCCTCGGCCGAACCGGCGTCGCTCCGTGGACCTGTGCCCGCGTCCTACGTGCGGCCGCCCTCGCTCCCGTTGCCGTACCCGTGGCGGTTCCCGCTCCCGCTCCCGCGCTCAGGCGGTCGGACGGCCCATCGCCCGGTACGTCCAGCCGGCCTTGCGCCACAGGACGGGGTCGAGCGCGTTGCGTCCGTCGAGGACCAGCCGGGTCGTCGCGACCTCCCCGAGCTGCGCCGGGTCGAGCTCCCGGAACTCCCGCCACTCGGTCAGGTGCAGTACGGCGTCCGCGCCCCGGACCGCCTCCAGGGCCGAGTCCGCGTACCCGAGCGTCGGGAAGACCCGGCGGGCGTTGGCCATGCCCTTCGGGTCGTACACCGTGACCTGTCCGCCCTGGAGGTGGATCTGCCCGGCGACGTTGAGGGCCGGCGAGTCCCGTACGTCGTCGGAGTCGGGCTTGAAGGTGGCGCCGAGCACGGCGATCCGCTTGCCCAGGAAGGATCCGCCGCCCAGTGCCTGCCGGGCCAGCTCGACCATCTGCCCGCGCTGGCGCATGTTGATGGAGTCGATCTCGCGCAGGAAGGTCAGCGCCTGGTCGGCGCCGAGCTCGCCGGCCCGTGCCATGAAGGCCCGGATGTCCTTGGGCAGGCAGCCGCCGCCGAAACCGATCCCCGCCCGCAGGAACTTCTTCCCGATCCGGTCGTCGTAGCCGATGGCCTCGGCCAGCTTGGCCACATCGCCGTCGGCGGCCTCGCACACCTCGGCCATCGCGTTGATGAAGGAGATCTTGGTGGCCAGGAAGGAGTTCGCGGAGGTCTTCACCAGCTCGGCGGTCGGGAAGTCGGTGACGACGAACGGCGACCCCTCGCCGATCGGCGTCTCGTACACCTGCCGCAGCAGCGCCTCGGCGCGCTCGCTGCGCACCCCGACGACGATGCGGTCCGGGTGCAGGGTGTCCTGGACCGCGAACCCCTCGCGCAGGAACTCCGGGTTCCAGGCGAGCTCGGCGTCCGCGCCGGCGGGCGCGAGCTCGGCGATCGTCCGGGCCAGGCGGTCGGCGGAACCCACCGGCACGGTGGACTTGCCGACGACGAGGGCGGGTCGCGTCAGGTGCGGTGCGAGGGAGCCGATGGCGGACTCGACGTAGGACATGTCGCAGGCGTACTCACCGTGCTTCTGCGGGGTGTTCACGCACACGAAGTGGACATCGCCGAAGGCGCCCACCTCGGCCCAGTCCTGGGTGAAGCGCAGCCGCCCGCTGGACCCCTCGAAGCCGGGGACGTGCCGGCGCAGCAGTTCCTCGAGCCCCGGCTCGTACATCGGGGTCTCGCCGCGCTCCAGCATCTCGATCTTCTCGCGCACGACGTCGAGAGCGAGCACCTCGAAACCCAGCTCGGCCATGGCCGCGGCGTGCGTTGCGCCGAGATAGCCGGTGCCGATCACGGTGATCTTGAGGGCCATGAATGCTCCAGGTGGGGACGGCGTCGCTGCGCGCCCGAGCATAGTCGGGGCGTGCGGGCTCCCCTCACCGGGCAGTTGTCAGAAGAAAGCCCCCTGTCGCCAAACTCACGTATCACTCGGGTGGGTGGACGCCTAGAATTTGAGTTACTTAACGGTAATTAGCGTCGGTGACCGTAGCGTTTTGGAGCGTGAACACCTTGGCCGGATCGGCTGACTTCGACCTGTACCGCCCGTCCGAGGAGCACGACATGCTCCGCGACGCGATCCGTTCGCTGTCCGAGGCGAAGATCGCGCCGTACGCCGCCGCGGTGGACGAGGAGGCCCGCTTCCCGCAGGAGGCGCTGGACGCGCTGGTGGCGAGCGACCTGCACGCGGTGCACGTGCCCGAGTCGTACGGCGGCGCGGGCGCGGACGCCCTGGCCACGGTGATCGTGATCGAGGAGGTCGCGCGGGCCTGTGTGTCGTCCTCGCTGATTCCGGCGGTCAACAAGCTGGGCTCCCTGCCGGTGATCCTGTCGGGCTCCGAGGATTTGAAGAAGAGGTACCTGACGCCGCTCGCCAGGGGCGAGGCGATGTTCTCCTACGCCCTGTCCGAGCCGGACGCGGGCTCGGACGCGGCCGGCATGAAGACGAAGGCGGTCCGGGACGGCGACCACTGGATCCTGAACGGCGTGAAGCGCTGGATCACCAACGCGGGCGTCTCCGAGTACTACACGGTGATGGCCGTGACGGACCCCACGAAGCGCTCGAAGGGCATCTCGGCGTTCGTCGTGGAGAAGTCCGACGAGGGTGTCTCCTTCGGCGCCCCGGAGAAGAAGCTGGGCATCAAGGGCTCCCCGACCCGCGAGGTCTACTTCGACAACGTCCGCATCCCGGCCGACCGCATGATCGGCGAGGAGGGCACGGGCTTCGCGACCGCGATGAAGACCCTGGACCACACCCGCATCACGATCGCCGCGCAGGCGCTGGGTGTCGCCCAGGGCGCCTTCGACTACGCCAAGGGCTACGTCCAGGAGCGCAAGCAGTTCGGCAAGGCGATCGCCGACTTCCAGGGCGTCCAGTTCATGCTCGCCGACATGGCCATGAAGATCGAGGCCGCCCGTCAGCTGACCTACGCGGCGGCGGCCAAGTCCGAGCGTGTGGACTCCGACCTCACCTTCATGGGCGCGGCCGCGAAGTGCTTCGCCTCGGACGTGGCGATGGAGGTCACCACGGACGCGGTCCAGCTCCTCGGCGGCTACGGCTACACCCGGGACTACCCGGTGGAGCGGATGATGCGCGACGCGAAGATCACGCAGATCTACGAGGGCACCAACCAGGTCCAGCGCATCGTCATGGCGAGGAACCTGCCGTAGAGCTCGCCGCACCGACACACGGAGGGCGCCCGGGGGACCGGGCGCCCTCCGCCGTTCTCAGCCCCCGAAGGACGGACCCTCACGGATGATCCGGCGCCCCACCCGGCGGCGGCCCTCGGCGAGCTCCGCGGTCATACGCTCGCCCCGCTCGCCCTCCACCACCGCGGCCGCCGACAGCCGCTCACCGGCCGCCGGCGCGGCCCGCCTGAGGGGCCCCTCACCAGAGGTCGTCTGTACATGTCAGAGAAGGCTGATCATGCCGGGGCTTTCGGGTAACGCGCCTGCTCGGTCCGGGGCCCGCTCAGTCCTCGAGTCCCTCCGCGATGCGGCGTTCGCGGAGTTCCCTGATCGCGCGGCGGCGGGCCAGCCGGTGGGTGCGGCGGATCTGGGCCTCCTGGTACCGCCTCTTGTCGCGTTCGGTCTCCGGGAGGACCGGGGGGACCGCGCGGGGCTTGCCGTCGGCGTCGACGGCGGCGAAGACCAGGTAGGCCGAGCCGACCTGGGTGGGCGGAGTGGACTCGTTCCAGCGCTCGGCCAGGACCCGGACACCGACCTCCATCGACGTCCGGCCGGTCCAGTTGACCTGGGCCTTCACATGCACGAGGTCGCCGACGCGGACCGGCTCCAGGAACACCATCTCGTCCATGGACGCGGTGACGGCGGGCCCGCCCGAGTGCCGTCCGGCCACCGCGCCCGCCGCGTCGTCCACGAGTTTCATGATCACGCCACCGTGCACCGTGCCCAGGAGGTTGGTGTCGTTGTGGGTCATGATGTGGCTGAGGGTGGTGCGGGACGCGGATGTGGGCTTGCCCGGGATGTCCGGGGTGCTGCCCGAGTCCGCCGCGGTGACCTGGTCTGTCATGTCCTCCACCTTATGCCGACGGGGACAAGCCGGGACTTTGTGTCAGCTTGGCAACAGGGGGGCCCTGATTTTCCGACGACCCTTGTCCGGCACACAGTCCTGCCCTGCACACTGGTCCGCATGAACGATTGGCCCGAGGGATGGTCCGACAGCGACCGCGGCAACCGGTACGGCGGCGGCAGCGCGAACGCGCAGCCCGAGAGCCCGCGTGTCATGCGGCAGGTCCGCCGCGGCCCGGCCGCGCCGCCGCAGGGCGCCGGAGTCCCGCCGCAGCCGTCGTACGTCAACGGCCAGGGATACGGCGACTACACCAACGCTCAGAACACCGGGTACGACAGCGGCTACAGCTCGGGCCAGGTCTACGGGGGCGACTCCGGCGGCCCCGGCGGTCCCGGGGGCTACGACACCCGTCCCGCGCGCCCCGCGCCGAACTGGCGCCGTCGCATCAAGTGGACGGCGATCACCGTGCTGACCGTGCTGGTCGTCACCTCGGTGGGCACCTACTTCTGGGCCGACGGCAAGCTGAAGCGCGAGGTCGACCTGTCGAAGGTCATCGACCGGCCCGAGGCGGGCGAGGGCACCAACTTCCTGATCGTCGGTTCCGACAGCCGCGAGGGCATGTCCGCCGAGGAGAAGAAGGAACTGCACACCGGTTCCGCCGACGGCAAGCGCACGGACTCGATGATGATCCTGCACACCGGGTCCAACGGCGACACGCTCATCTCGCTGCCGCGTGACTCGGACGTGGAGATCCCGTCCTTCGTGGGCTCCGAGTCCGGCAAGACGTACAAGGGCACCGGCCGGCACACCAAGCTGAACGCCGCCTACGCCGAGGACGGCCCCGAACTCCTGGTGCGCACGGTCGAGTTCAACACCGGTCTGCGCATCGACCACTACGTGGAGATCGGCTTCGCCGGCTTCGCGAACATCGTGGACTCGGTCGGCGGTGTCGAGATCGACATCCCGCAGGACATCAAGGACACCAAGTCGGGCGCCGACCTCAAGAAGGGCAAGCAGACCCTGAACGGCGAGGAGGCCCTCGCGTTCGTCCGTACCCGCTACGCCCTCGCCGGTTCCGACCTGGACCGCACCAAGAACCAGCAGAAGTTCCTCGCGGCCCTCGCCAACCAGGTGGCCACCCCGGGCACGGTCCTCAACCCGTTCAAGCTCTACCCGACCATGAGCGCGGGCCTGGACACCCTCATCGTCGACAAGGACATGGGCCTGTACGACCTGGGGTCGATGTTCTTCGCGATGAAGGGCGTCAACAGCGGTGACGGCAAGTCGATGAACATGCCGATCTCCGGTTCCACCGGCGGCAACCTCGTCTGGGACAAGGCCAAGGTGAAGACCCTGGTCGAACAGCTGAAGAACGACGAGAAGGTCACCGTCTCGGGCAACTGAGCCGGGCGGCCACGCGACCGGGCCACGTGGCCGGGCATTGCTGCGCAGGGCCGGGCCGCCGCGCCGGGTTGATAGGAGTCGCACTCAGGGGCACCCGCACAGGGTGCCCCTGAGTCCGTCCGGGCGGCGGTCACATGGTGGCGCCCGCCATCGTGCGGCACATCTCGGCGCAGCGGCGACAGGACTCCGCGCAGCGCATCATCTGCGGATCGTCCGGCATGGCCATACACGCCTCGGCGCACATGTCGCAGGCCTTGGCGCACATCGCGCACATCTCGGCCGACATGGGCGAGCGCCGCATCATCATGTCGGCGCACATGCGGGTCGTCTCGGAGCAGTCCATCAGCGCGCGCATGATCTGCATCTGGGCCTGGCCGCCCATCTGCATGCAGGAGCTCATGGTCTCCTCGCAGACGCTGTGGCAGGACATGCAGGCCTCGACGCAGTCCTGCATCTGCTTGCTCATGGCGGTCATGGTTCCGGGCTGGGTCATGGCTCCTCCTGGAGGGTTCTGGGGGTGAGGGGGCCCGGGCCGGGCCCCGTGCGTGCCCTTCCGTCGTACGCCTCCCACGTGTCCCGCGCCATCGGACGGAGCGAGCCGTTTCGTACGTTTCACACCAGAAACGCACATTCGCCTAGGAGCAGCCCACTTCGTCGCCCCGCACCACGGTCGACTCGCCCTGCTCCACCTGGGCCGCGCGTACCTTGCGGACCTGGTGGAAGTCCGTCCCCGCGATGACCTTCAGGGTCGGCCCGAGGCCCTTCACGGCCCGCAGCTCACTGCCCGGCAGGGCTGTCGCGAGCGACTTCGCGGAGCGGTCCCAGCGGGGGTCGTAGGCGACGACCGTGCGCCGCGTCGAGGGCGCGGCCGCGCTGACCGGCTGCCGGGTCGTACGGAAGCCCGTCGCCGCCAGTGCCGCGTCCACCCGCCTGCCCAGCCCCGCGGTGCGGGTGCCGTTCTCGACCTGGACCCTGATCTGCTGCGGGGCCACGTCCACGCGTGTCGCCCCGTCGTCGCGCGGCCGGGCTCCCGCGGAGGCGAGCGGCTCGTCCTCGCGCAGGGCGCGGAACAGGCGCTGCGACTTCACCGGATCCCACTTCAGCGTCGAGCCGAGACCCTTCACGACGTGGTCCAGCTCGCCGATGGGGACGGTCGTGAACTCGGAGGAGGAAGGGGAGAAGGTGCGCATCGCCCGGCCGAGGTCGAGGAGCTCGTCCGTGCCGAAGCCCCGGTCGGCCCGCACCGAGCCGAGCACGGCCCGTGTCACGTCCCGGAACCTCAGCGGGTTCAGCAGCACCCCGGAGGAGGTGGCCCGCTCCACCAGGGCCGCCAGGAACCGCTGCTGGCGCTTCATCCTGCCCAGGTCGGAGGAGCCGTCCGTGTGCCGGGAGCGGACGTACTGGAGGGCCTGACCGCCCTGGAGGGTGTGGGCGCCGGGTGCCAGGTCCAGGCCCGTGTAGCTGTCCTTCAGGGGCTTCGCCGTGCAGATCCGCACGCCGCCCAGCACGTCCACCGTCTTCATGAAGCTGGTGAAGTCGACCTCCAGGTAGTGGTCGATCTTCACGTGGGTCATGTTCTCGACCGTGCGGACGGTGAGCTGCGGTCCGCCCTCCGCGTACGCCGAGTTGATCTTGATCGGGTGGCCGCTGTGCTCCTTGCCGGTGACCTGGTCGGTGTGCGGGGGCGTCTCCGCGTAGGAGTCACGCGGGAGACTGACGACGCTGGCCCGCTCCCGGTCCTCCGAGATGTGCACGATCATGATCGTGTCGGTGCAGTGACAGGGGGCCCCGCCCAGGCGGTAGCGGCGGCGCTCCGTCTCCGTGATGTTGTCGCGGCCGTCGGTGCCGACGAGCAGGACGTTCATGCCGTGACCGGCCCGCGGACGGTTCTTCATGTCCTTGAAGGGGTCGACCCGGGCGATCTCCGCGTCGAGGCCGGCGACCACCGAGTGACCGATCCCGGCGGCGGCGAGCAGCACCACCGAGAGCGTGGTCGTCGCCCGCATGGCCCAGCGGGGGCGCCCGCGCCGGACGGAGCGACGGGATGGACGGCGTGCCGGGTGGGGGCTACGCGGGGACCGGGACGGTGTGGGGGGCATACGGGGCACCTCCGGGCGGCGGCCGTGGGCGGTGGTGGCCGTTGGAACGGTAGGCCCATACGATCTGCCGACCGGTGCAGCGCACCCGGCGGGGCGGGCCCTGTCCCCCGTTCGCGGTAACGTGAGCCCCCTATGAACGCCAAGCCCGACGTGCGGCTCCCCGCAGTGTCCGTCATCATGCCCGTCCTCAACGAGGAGCGGCATCTGCGCGGAGCCGTCCAAGCGATCCTCGCGCAGGAGTACGCCGGCGAGATGGAGGTCGTGATCGCCATCGGTCCGTCCACGGACCGTACGGAAGAGATCGCGGCCGAGCTCGTCGCCGAGACGGCCTCCCAGAGCAAGCGCGTAACGACGGTCCCCAATCCCACCGGGCGCACCCCCGCAGCGCTCAACGCCGCGATCAAGGCCTCCCGCCATTCGATCGTCGTCCGCGTGGACGGACACGGCATGCTCTCCCCGAACTACATCGCCACCGCCGTACGGCTCCTGGAGGAGACCGGTGCGCAGAACGTCGGCGGCATCATGCACGCCGAGGGCGAGAACGACTGGGAGCACGCGGTGGCCGCGGCCATGACCTCGAAGATCGGGGTCGGCAACGCCGCCTTCCACACGGGAGGGCAGGCGGGCCCCGCGGAGACCGTCTATCTCGGCGTCTTCCGGCGCGCGGCCCTGGAGCAACAGGGCGGCTACAACGAGGAGTTCATCCGCGCCCAGGACTGGGAGCTGAACTTCCGGATCAGGGAGGCCGGCGGTCTCATCTGGTTCTCGCCCGAGCTGAAGGTGTCGTACCGGCCGAGGCCCAGCATCAGGGCGCTCGCCAAGCAGTACAAGGACTACGGCCGTTGGCGGCACGTCGTCGCCCGCTACCACGAGGGCTCCATCAACCTGCGCTACCTCGCACCGCCCACCGCGGTCTGCGCGATAGCCGCCGGGATCGTCGTGGGCGCCGCGCTCACCCCGCTGGGCTTCCTGATCCCCGGTGGTTACCTCGCGGCGATCGCCGCCGGGTCGCTGCCGGCCGGCCGGGGGCTGCCGCTGAAGGCACGGCTCCAGATCCCCGTGGCCCTCGCCACCATGCACATGTCGTGGGGCTTCGGCTTCCTGACCAGCCCGAAGGCGCTGGCCAGGAAGGTCATCGCGTCACGGCGCCCCGCCGTCGTCACCGACGCGCCCTTGAGCACCGACACGCATTGAGCACCGACGCGCCCTTGAGCACCGACACGCACTAGGTGCCGCGGCGCACGGAACACCGGCGCGTACGGAACACCGCCCCGCCGCCTCTCGGCGGCGGGGCACCACAGGACCCGGGCTACCAGGTGTAGTTCGGGTCCACGTGCATGCACTGGGTCGTGTCGGAGGCGTTGATCGCCCCGGCCGTGTCGGGCGTCTTGTCGTCCTTCACGGGCGCCTTGTACGCCGTCCCCGACCGCCAGTCCGCGCCCACGACGACCGTGACCCCGGAGACCTCGGTGGACTTCTTGACCTGGCCCGTCGGGATACCGAGCGCCTTGGCGACCGCCTCGGCGTCGCCCTCCAGATCGGCGCTCGGATAGCGGACCACCGTGGCCGCCACGGCGGAGGCCCCCGAGGTGTCCGCGACGGCCTCCGTGAAGCCCTTGCCGGTCAGCGCCTCCTTGACCGCCGTCGCCCGCCCGCGGACCGCCGCCAGCGTGCTCGTGGACGTCCCGTTGTGCACCTGCACCGCGATGTCGCCGGCCGCGGCGGCCGGGTCCGTGACCGTCGGGGTCGGGCTCGCGGTCGCCTTCTTCGCGTCCTTGCCGTCCAGGGCGATGTCCTCACGCACCAGCCGGAACAGCTGCTTGGCGTCGTCCGTCGGCACCACCCGGCTGCCCTGGTAGCGGTTCGGCATCGTCGTCATCGTGATGCGCTCGGTGGGCACCTTCTTCAACTCGCCCGCCAGGTCGTACATCTTGGTGATGGTGTCGAGGCCGTCGTCGACGGTGATCGCCTCGGTCGCCGCCTCGGCGAGCTTGCGCAGCTTGTTGGGATTGGTCAGCTTGGCGTTGGCGCGCAGCTCGCGGACCATCGAGTTCATGTACATGTGCTGCGCCTTGGCCCGGGCGAGGTCGGTGTCGTCCTCGAAGCCGTAGCGGGTGCGCAGCCACTGGAGGGCCTGCTTGCCCTTGACGGCGTGCGTGCCCTTCTCCAGCTTCAGACCGGAGCCCTTGCCGGTGCTGGTGTGCGAGTAGACGTTGGCGTCCACACAGACCGGGACGCCGCCGATCGCGTCCGCCATCGACACCACACCGGAGAAGTCGATCATCATGAAGTGGTCGATGTGGATGTCGGTGAGCTTCTCCCAGGTGGCCACCGTGCAGCCCGGGCCGCCGCGGCCCAGCGAGACGTTCGTCATCTCGTCGTCCAGTGCCTGGTAGGTGGTGCCGTCGTCGGGGTCCGTGCACTTGGGGATGTCCAGCAGCGTGTCGCGCGGCATGCTCACCACCGACATGTTGCTGCGGTCCGCCGATATGTGCAGCAGCATCTGGACGTCCGCGAGCGGAGGACCGTCGAAGGTGTCCTTGGCGCCGCCCAGCTTCTGGTTCTCCGCGGTGTCACGGGCGTCCGAACCGATCAGCAGGATGTTCAGCGCCGTCTGCCCGGCCGAGTTCGCCTCGGTCCTGGCCGCCCGGTCCTTCTCGTCGCCGATGTTCAGGTCGTCGCTCTTGATGTTCGCGTTGAGGTGTTCGTAGTAGAGGTATCCGGCCCCCGCGCCGCCGAGTATGACCACCGCGAGCACCGTCGCCGACCAGCGCAACGCGCGTCGACGTCGGCGTTTGCGATCCTTGCCCCGGCCGCCGCCGCGCCCCCCGCCGCTCCCTCCGGTGTTCCCCGCGCCGTTCCCCCCGCCGTCCCTGCCGTCTCTGCCGTCCTCCTCGGACGTGCTCTCGTCCTGTTGTTCCCGCGCCGTCAGGGACATCGTGTCCTCGACCGCGGGAACCTCCCTCCGCACCCCACTGCTCCCCGCCAATTCCCCTGCCCCTCCCCGCCGTGCGCCTGACACGGGCCCGTCCCGCGTCAAGTCAGACGCACGACGGGCCCGAAGGGTTACCTACTTGGCGCACTCGACCTTGTCCGCCGTGGACTTCTGGACCGTGTCCGGCACGGTGGTCGCCGCTGTGAGCGAGACGCCCGCGCCCTTGAAGTCCTTGCCCAGTGTCAGCGTCATCGTCGGCAGACCCTGGGAGTTCTCGACGCTCTTGCCCGGCTTCAGAGCGGTACCGGGCAGCCCCATGATGGCGGCGAGCTTGCGTGCCTGGTCGGCCTGGTCGGGCGCGTACTCGAGCGTCGTCTTGCTCAGTACCGCGGGCGCGTTGCCCGCGTTCTCGGACTTCGTCACGCCCTCATCATTCTGTAGCCAGTTAAGAGTTTCCTGTGCGCTGCCGGCCGGGGCGCCGCCGTTCATGACCTGCACCCGCACCGCGGAGGCCGCGGACTGGGTGCCCTTGAGGCGGGCCGCGGCGGCCTTGGCGGCCGCGCTCTTCGACGCCGCCGCCTGCTCCTTCACCTCGGTGAAGGAGACGTCGTCCTTGATCATCTGGAAGACGGTGGGCGCCGTCGAGGTGTTCACCACGACCGTGGCCGCGACCTTCTCGGCCGGGTTGTCGACCACCGGCACGGTGGTGAAGGTCAGGTTCTTCACGTTGAGCTTGCCCAGCTCCAGACCGAGGTCCTTCAGCTTGTCGATGGTGTCCAGCTGGGAGTCGACGGTCAGCGCCTTGGTGCCCGCCTCCGCCAGCTTGATCATCTTGGTCGGGCTGGTGAGCGTGTCGTTCGACTTCAGCTTGCGCATCAGCGCGCTGAGGAACTGCTGCTGGAGCGCGATGCGGCTCAGGTCGCCGCCGAAGCCGACGGAGTGCCGGGTGCGCACGAAGGCCAGCGCCTGCTCGCCCTCGATGGTGTGCGTGCCCTTCGACAGCTTCAGATGCGAGTCCTCGTCGTCGATGTCCTTCGCCAGGCACACCTCTACGCCGCCGACCGCCGTGGTCAGCGTCTTGACCGCGTTGAAGTCGGCGACCATGAAGTTGTCGGCCTGGATCCCGGTCAGCTCGGTGACCGTGCGCACGGTGCAGCTCGGCGTGCGGCCGTCCTGTCCGAGGCTGGTGTTGAAGCGCACGCCGTCCGAGCCCGGGATGACCTTCGTGGAGCCGTCCTCCTGCTTGGTCTCGCAGTCCGGTACGTCGACGATCAGGTCGCGCGGGATGCTCAGCGCGGTCGCGTTCGTCCGGTCCTTGGAGACGTGCAGCAGGATCGTGGTGTCCGCGTGGCCCACGCTGCCGGAGTCGCCGTAGCCCTCGTTGCCCGAACCGGTGCGCTTGTCGGTGCCGATCACCAGCAGGTTGATGGCCTTGTCCTTGCTGAAGCCACCGGTGCTCGCGCCGTCGTCGGAGACGGAGGTGATGTTGTCGTTGAGGTGCTCGAGGTAGAGGTAGGCCGCACCGGCCGTACCCACCAGGACGAAGGCCATGATCCCGCCGGTCCACAGCAGTACCTTCTTCGCCTTCGACTTCTTCTTCACCGGCCGGCGGCCACGCCGGTTCGTCGCCGGGTCCTCCGGCGGCGCGCCCCGGCGCCGGCGCGGCGAAGGGACCTCCGGGTCCGGCGCCCCCTGGGACGAGGACGACGGCGACGTCCCTCGGCCCGGGCCCGCCGTACGGCCGCGCGCCGGGCCTTCGCCGCCCTTGCGCGCGGAGTCGGATCTACGAGGCCCGGGCACCGCTGATTGCGGTGCGGAGGGACTCAGTCGCAGTTCGTATTCGCCGGTGTCCGGGTTGAGCACCCACTGGTCTGCGGGGTCGATGTTCTCCGCCCGCCCACGGCCTTGCGCGTCCACGGTTGTCTGAATCCTCCGTCGGGGCCACGCGGCGCCTTTCCCCCTCCAAGGCGCTCGGGTCTCGGTCACTCGGTGCGCGACCCCAGGAAGGACCTCGCGGCCGGGTGCACCGGATCGCTCACACTATCCGCCCGGTTCGGCGTCGAGCGACGGCCGTGACAAATTCCACGCCCCTACAACCGGGCAATCCGCCCTATTTCTTTGAACTCGTGTTCGCCGGAAGGGTTCGGCTTGGCAAGCGCTTTACCCGCAGCCGTCCTCGGCGGCGGTGTTCCCGCGGAACGTGGGGGCGGGCGGAGAGGGCGAAACCGCCCCGGAAGCCGCAGGTCCCACCGCCCGGGACAGGAACGGACCGTAGTCGCCCGACTCCGCAGCGGACGGCTTCGTGGGAATTTCCTGAGAAACCACCACCGGCGCGTCCGTCCGCAGCCGTTCGAAGAGTTTCTCCGCCTCCGGCTCCACAAGTTGGTCGCGATTGGCGTTGTAGACGTACGACTCCCGCGGAACGGTCAGGAATTGCACATTTTCGGTGGGAATGTTCCGCAGGCCGCGCACGAGTTCGTACAGTCCGCGCAGACTCGCCAGATCCGGGTCGGTGGTGAGCGAGGACGTCGCCGCGTCCAGCAGCGGATACAGCTTCACCGGGTTCAGCAGGACGTCATTGCTCTGCACCTTGTTGACGAGCGCCCCGAGGAACCGCTGCTGCCGGTCCATCCGGTCGGTGTCACTGCCGTTCCCGAGCGACTTGCGGGCCCGTACGTACCCGAGCGCCTGCTCCCCGTCGAGCGTGACCCTCCCGGCGGGCAGCCGCAGCTTTGCGTCCTTGTCGTCGATCGGCTCCTTCAGACACACCTCGACCCCGTCCACGGCGTCGACCATGTCCTTGAACCCGCTGAAGTCGACGACCACGTGGTGATCGATCCGCACGCCCGTCAGCTTCTCCACCGTCCGGATCGTGCAGGCCGAACCCCCGTTCTGGAAAGCGTAGTTGAACATCGCGAACATCGGTGCGGTCCGCTTCCCGTCCGGCCGCAGACAGCCCGGCACGTCCACCATCAGATCGCGCGGGAGGGAGACGGCGGTGGCGCTGCGCCGCCCGGCCGCGAGATGCAGCAGGATCGTCGTGTCCGACCGCTCGGTCCCGGAGTCCCGCCCGTACTTCCGGTTCCCGTTCCCCGAGCGCGAATCGGACCCTATGAGCAGGATGTTCTGCGCGTCCTTCACCAGCGAGGTCGGCCGTTCCCGCGCGTACCGCTCCAGCTCCGCCGCGGCCGCGTCGTCGGGCGTGATGTTCCCGTCCAGCTTCGCGTAGACGACCCATCCCGCGACCCCGACCCCCAGGACGGCCACGCCCAGCACTCCGGCCCCGTACCGCATCCACCGTCGCCGGCGCCGCAGTATGAGCCCCCGCCCGTCCGCGGACGCCCCGACCCCCGGCCCGAGCGGCCCACCGGAACCCGCGGTTTCCCTCACGTCCGATCCACCCCTCCCGCCTCCGGACCCGCCTCGGCCGTACGAGCGTGTAGAGCTGCCCTTACGACGATGCCGCGAAGCGGCCCCCGAGGGGGGATGGGGGTGGGCCGAACGGGTGAAGGGGTGGGGTGGAGGGGCGGGGGTCTCTGAGATGGGGTGGGCGTACGCGGCCCGTCCGGCGCTTGAGGACGAGGCCCCTTCAGGGCCGAAGCGGGGGCCCGACACCGAGCGCCGACTCCCCGCCCGCCCGGAGGGCCCTGGCCGCCCGGAGGGCTGCCGTCCGCCCGGAGGGCTACCGCGCCGTCGCCGTCACCCGCTCGCTCTCGACCCGCTTGGCGAGGACCTCCTCGCCGGCCTCCGCCAGGTTCCGGCACAGCACCACGGACCCCCCGCTCGCCAGCGGCGCGTACAGCCCGGCGCTGAGCCCGTCCCACGTGTCGTACGCCAGCCCCGACAGCAGCCGGGAACCGGGCCCCGTCAGCCCCAGCCCCGACGCTTCCGCCCGCGCCCGCTCCACGACCTCGGCCCCGGTGTACTCGGCCCCGGCCACGATCAGCGCGGGCTCGTCGGGGTCGACGGGAACGTACGGCGCGAAACGGTCGCCGAAGGTCGGGACGTTCACGGCGTAGTCGTCGTACCCCTCCGGCGGGCCCGGTACGAAGCGTCGCCCGAGGGGAGCCAGCGACAGCGCGTACCGCTCGCCCCGGCACGCCAGTCCGGCCTCGAACGAGCCGGGCCCGGCGACGACGAAGTCCGCCCGCGCCGGATCCCCGGCCACGTCCGCGACGACGCCCACGGACGAACAGGCCAGCAGCCACACCGCCGTCTGCCAGTGCGCGGGCAGCAGCAGCGCGACCCGGTCACCGGGCTCGGCGGACAGCCCGTCCTGGAGGAGGTTGGCGGTTTTGGCCACCCAGTTGGCGAAGGTGGCCACGGACAATTCGACCCGCTCGCCCGTGGCGTCGTCGTAGAAGGTCACCAAGGGGCGGGCGGGGTCCGCGGCCAGCGCGGAACGCAGCAGGTCGGCCGGGGTGCGATCGGTGGCAGTCACCCGCGCAAGCGTACGCGCCGCGCCCGCCGCGGTACCGGTCGGCGGGCCCTCCCGGAGCCACCGGTTCGGCCGAACCCGCCCGACGGCCCGTCAATTCCCCGATGGACAGAAATGTATGGGTATGTCCAGGATCGTTGGCATGCGCGGATTGCTTGCTACCTCGATCGGTGTCACCTGTGCGGCGGCACTCGCCCTTCCGCTGACGCCGCCCGCCAACGCGGCGACGGCGCGACCGGCGTCGGCCGCGGAGTCGGCGCCCACCGGGACGGCCAGGGCCACCGGCCCCGACACCCCCGTCACCCCATCCCTCCCCGACCGACCGGCCCGCCCGGCTCGGTCGGCCCACCCGACCCACCCGACTCTCCCCGACCTTCCGGGCAGCACCCAGTCGCTGCCCCTGACCCCTCTCGGCCGTGACCGGGCGCTGGGCGGCGCGAGCACCGATCAGGGCCTGCCCCGCCGGGACGTACGCCACTTCTCCCTCCTCGGCGTCGTCTGGGACGACCCGGCCGCCGAACTGCACGGCCGCGTCCAGGTCCGTACCCGTACGTCCGGAACCGGCGCCTGGTCCGGCTGGCAGGACGTCGAGACCCACAACGCCGACCACGGCGCCGACCCGGGCACCGCCGAGCGCGCCTCGGGCCGGGTCCGCGGCGCCACCGCCCCGCTGTGGGTCGGCGACTCCGACGGCGTCGAGATCCGCGTCCACCCGGACACCGAACGCCGTACGGAGGAGACCACCCGGGACACCGGCACCCTGCTCCCCTCCGGCCTGCGCCTCGAACTGGTCGACCCGGGCTCGGCGCCCCCCGAACACGCCCCCGCGGGCCCCCCGCGCAGCCGCACCCTGACCACCGGGACCGGCGAGGACGTCGAGGGGACCGGGACCGGCGAGGACGCGGAAGGAACCGAGGCCGTGGACGAGGCCGAAGGGGCCGACGGGGCAGAGCCCGCCGCCCTGGCCGCCATGACCGCCGAGGCGACCGCGTCCTCCGCCGCCAACGCCCCCCTCGCCCCGCTCGGCGCCACGGAGATCCCCGCCCTGGACCGCCTGGGCACCGAACGCGAACTCCTCGCCCTGCGCGGAGCGGAGTTGACGCAGGCCCAGCGGGCGAAGCCGTACATCGGCCCGCGGCCGAGCATCGTCACGCGGCGCGGCTGGGGCGCCGACGAGAAGCTGCGGGAGAGCGGCTTCCGCTACACCACGAAGGTCAAGGCCGCGTTCGTGCACCACACGGCGTCGGGCAACGGCTACAAGTGCTCACAGGCCCCGTCCGTCATCCGCGGTATCTACCGCTACCACGTGAAGAGCATGGGCTGGCGCGACATCGGCTACAACTTCCTCGTCGACAGGTGCGGGAAGATCTACGAGGGCCGCGCCGGGGGAGTGGCGAAGCCGGTCCTGGGCGCCCACACCCTCGGTTTCAACAGCAACAGCATGGGGATCGCCGTCCTCGGCACGTTCACCTCCGCCAAGCCGACCACCGCCACGGTCAACGCCGTCGCGCGCCTGACGGCATGGAAGCTCGGCCTCTTCGGGGCGAATCCGAAGGGAAAGACATACCTGAAGTCCGGCGGTGGCAATCTCTACGGAAAGGGAAAGAACGTACGACTGAATGTGATCTCGGGTCACCGGGACGGGTTCGCCACGGAATGCCCAGGCAGGCAGCTCTACGGCAAGCTCGGCTCGGCCCGTTCCACCGCGGCGCGCTACCAGGGGCGCTGAGGCGGGCGATCCGGTTCGGGAGCCCCGGGGCCTTGGGGAGGCCCCGGAGGCCGCGCGCCCCCGGACGGCCGGAGCGCACATACAGGCGGGGGCACATTCAGCAGCCGTCGGGGGGACAGTCTCCTGGGACTGGGACGGAACACCAACGGCCTGGAAGTCGCCACACAACGGTCTGCATACACTGGCCGGTCGAATGACGGTTCGACCGGTCCCGGCAGGAAGCAGAGACGACGGTGACAGAAGCGATCCTCCTGGTCGGCGGCAAGGGCACCCGGCTGCGCCCTCTCACGGTGCACACGCCCAAACCCATGGTCAGGGCGGCGGGGGTGCCGTTCCTCACGCATCAACTGGCGCGGGCGAGAGCGGCGGGCGTGGACCACATCGTCCTGGCGACGAGCTATCTGGCGGAGGTCTTCGAACCGTACTTCGGCGACGGCTCGGCACTGGGCCTGCACATCGAGTACGTGACGGAGGAGGAGCCGCTCGGCACGGGCGGCGCGATCCGCAACGTGGCGTCCCGCCTGCACTCCGGGCCCGAGGACCCGGTCCTGGTCTTCAACGGCGACATCCTCACCGGTCTGGACATCCGACGGCTGGTGGCCACCCACGAGGCGACGGCGGCGGACGTCTCGCTGCACCTGACGAAGGTGACGGACCCGAGGGCCTACGGCCTGGTCCCCACCGACGGGACGGGCAAGGTACTGGCGTTCCTGGAGAAGCCGCAGACCCCCGAGGAGATCGTCACCGACCAGATCAACGCGGGCGCGTACGTCTTCCGCCGCTCGGTCATCGACACGATCCCGCAGGGCCGCCCGGTGTCGGTGGAGCGCGAGACGTTCCCCGACCTCCTCTCGGCCGGCGCCCATCTCCAGGGCATGGTCGACTCGACGTACTGGCTGGACCTGGGCACCCCGGCGGCCTTCGTCCGGGGCTCGGCGGACCTGGTCCTCGGCCGGGCCCCGTCCCCCGCGGTCCCCGGCCGGTGCGGCGACCGCCTGGTCCTGCCGACGGCCAGGGTCGCCCCGGACGCGAAGCTGACGGGCGGCACGGTGGTGGGCGAGGGCGCGTTCGTGGCGGAGGGCGCGAGGGTCTTCGGCTCGACGATCCTGCCGGGTGCCGTCATCGAACCGGGCGCGGTCATCACCGACTCCCTCATCGGCACCCGGGCCCGCGTGGGCGAACGCTCCGTGCTCACCGGCACGGTGATAGGCGACGGCGCGATCGTCGGCCCCGACAACGAACTCCGCGACGGCGCGCGGGTGTGGTGCGACGCCCGCATCCCGGCAGGCGCGGTCCGCTTCTCGTCGGACCAGTAGCGGATCCGGCCCGCCCGGCGATCGAGCGCAGGGGCGTGGGGGCGGAAGTCCCCGGGAACGGGCAGGGTCGGCGGAGGCGGAAGTCCCTGGGAACGGGCGCGGGCGGCGGGCGCGAAAGTCCGCCCCCCGGGAACGGGCAGGGGTGGCGGGCGCGAAAGTCCGCCCCCGGGAACGGGCAGGGGTGGCGGGCGGGAAAGTCCGCCCCCCCGGGGAACGGGCAGGGATGTGGGGGGGCGGAAGTCCCCCCGGCAAGGGGCAGGGGCGTGGGGCGGAAGCCCCTGCGCCCGACCCACGCGGAGCGTCCCTCAGAGCTTCCCGATGTCCCACCGGGGCATCTTCGGCACCCGCCGCGCCGGCACCCGCCCGCTCAGCAGGATCAACCGGGCCGCCCGATGCCGCTGCCCGGCATACGGCTCCAGCAACTCCAGCATCACGGCATCGTCGGCGTCCCGGTCCCCGGCCAACGCCCACCCCACGATCCCCGGCAGATGCAGATCCCCCACGGTCACCGCGTCCGCCGCCCCATGGCTGCGCTGCACGGTCTCCGCGGACGTCCACGGCCCGATGCCCGGCACGAGTTCCAGCCGGGCCTGAGCCTCGGCGGGAGCCATCCGCGCCGCTTCCTCCATCCGCCCGGCGACCCGGACGGCCCGCAGGATCGTCGACGCCCGCTTGTCGTCGACGCCCGCCCGATGCCAGTCCCAGGACGGGATCAGCGCCCAGGTCCGGGGCGTCGGCATCACCCAGAGGCGCCCGTCCGCCGCGGGCCCCGGCGCGGGCTCCCCGAACTTGCGCACCAGCAGACGCCACGCCCGGTACGCCTCGTCGGTGGTGACCTTCTGCTCCAGTACGGAGGGGATCAACGACTCCAGGACCAGCCCGGTCCGCGTCAGCCGGAGCCCCGGCCGCCGATGCCGGGTCGTCGCCACCACGCGATGCCGGGGCACGAAGGCCTCCGGCGCGTCCGAGGCCCCGAGCAAGTCCGGCATCCGGTCCAGCAACCACTCCGCGCCCGGCCCCCACGCCTCCCCGCGCACCGCACCGCCGGCCGCGGCGACGCGCAGCGTCCCGGGCCCGGCGGGGGTGAGGGTGGCCCGCCACACGGACCCGTCGGGCATCGCGCGGAAGGTCGGATCACCCGGGCCACGCCTGAGGGGGCCGAGGACCAGCCCGAGATCGAGCGGCCCCTCCGGCACCCAGTTCCGCACCCGCCCGGCCGCCGAGGCCTGCCGTGGCACTCCGCCGGGCACGACCACCTGCCCACCGCGCACCGTCGTACGCGTGGGCCGCGGGGGCTGGGGAGAGAACCGACCTGACACGAAGAGTCCCGGGGAGAGGAAGAGAGAGATGCTACGAGAGTAGGCGCAGGCGCCCCACGGGCCACCCCGGACGCCCGGGTAACGTTCCTCACCTCACCTCACCTCACCTCACGTCACCTCACCTCACTTCACGTCACCTCACCTCGACGAAGTCCTCGACCTCCCGCTCGCCGCGGGCCCGGGGCTCCTGCGCCGGGTGTCCGATCGCCACCGCTCCCATCGGGTCCCAGTCCTCGGGCAGCTCCAGCACCTCCCGCACCACGTCCCGGCAGAACATCGTCGACGACACCCACGCGGACCCCAGCCGCTCCCCGGCCAGCGCGACCAGGAAGTTCTGGACGCCGGCGCCGGTGGCGACCACGAACATCTCCCGCTCGGCCGCGTCCCGCCGGGCGTCGCCGTAGGTGTGCGACCCGTCCATCACCAGACAGGGCACCACCAGACAGGGCGCGTCGCGCAGGACGTCGCCCCGCCGCACCCGCTTGGCGATGGAATCCTCGGACTTCCCGTCCCGCCGCAGATCCGCGATCCACGCGTCCCGCATGGCGTCCAGCAGCCGGACCCTGGACCCGGCCGACTCCAGCAGCACGAACCGCCACGGTGTCGTGTGATGCGGGGCCGGTGCCGTGACGGCGGCCGCCACCGCCCGCCGTACCGCCCCGGGATCGACCGGTTCGTCGGTGAAGGACCGCACCGTCCGCCGCTGGGTGACCGCCAGCCGCACCGCCTCCGACGTCCCGAGCCGGAACATGTCGTCACGCGCACCGCGCACCAGGGCGCGCGCCCCGGCGAGCCCGTCCCCGCCGGCCCCGGCGCCCCCGCCCTCGGCGCCCGCGTCCAGGGGGCCCTCGCTCACGGGGCCGCCGCCCTCGGTGTCCGCGGGCACGACGACGTGCCGCAGCCCCCGCACCACCGCCACGGGCAGCCCGGCGGCCTTGCCCTTCACGAGGTCCCCGGCGCCGGCCAGCTCGTCCGCCGTGGCGACGACCGTCGCGCTCAGCGGATTGCCGTACGCGTCCGTGCCCCCGCGCAGGTCGTCCAGCACCCGCACCCCGGCGGCGCCGATCGCCACGTCGGTCAGCCCGGCGCGCCAGGGCCGTCCGAAGGTGTCGGTCACGAGGACCCCCACGTCCACACCGAGCGCGTCCCGCAGCCCGGCCCGGATCGCCCGCGCCGACGCGTCCGGGTCCTCGGGCAGCAGCAGCACGGTCCCCGCGGGGGTGTTGGAGGCGTCCACCCCGGCGGCGGCCATGATCAGCCCCTGCCGGTTCTCGACGATCCGCAGGGTCCCGCGCCGGGCCACGACCCGTACGGTCTCGGCGTCGATCGCGGCCTCCCGGTCGTCCGCCCGGACGACCCGCCCCTCCGCCTTGGACACGATCTTCGAGGTGACGAGCAGGACGTCACCGTCGGCCAGGCCGGGCTCGGCGGCCGCGACGAGTTTCGCGAGGTCGTCCCTGGGCCGCACCTCGGGCAGCCCGTTGACGGCCCACACCCGGTAACCGGGTTCGAAGGACCCGCTCATGCCCCGCGCACCTCCTCGGCCAGCGCCAGTGCCTCCTGGGCCATCCGCGTGGTCGCGTCGAGGTCGCTCATCATCAGCGGGACGGCCCGGCAGCGGATCCCCGCCGCCTCCACCCGCTCCACCGAGCCCGCGTCCACGGTGTCGACGAGCCAGCCGTCCAGGAGACCCGAGCCGTAGTGCTCGGCGACCGCCGCGGCCGTCGACTCCACGCCGACCGCCGCGAGCACCTTGTCGGCCATGCCGCGCACGGGCGCGTCCCCGACGATGGGGGACAGGCCCACCACCGGCACCCCGGCCTCGGCGATCGCCTCGCGGATGCCCGGCACGGCGAGGATCGTGCCCACCGAGACGACCGGGTTGGACGGCGGGAAGAGGATCACGTCCGCCGCCCCGACGGCCTCCAGCACCCCCGGCGCCGGCTTCGCCTGCTCGGCGCCGACCGGCACGACCGCCTCCGCCGGCACCGACGCCCGCAGCCGCACCCAGTACTCCTGGAAGTGCACGGCCTTGCGTTCGCCGTCCACCTCGACCGCGACATGCGTCTCCACCCGGTCGTCGGTCATCGGGATGAGCCGCACGCCCGGCTGCCACCGGTCGCACAGCGCCTCGGTCACCGCGCTGAGCGGGTACCCGGCGCTGATCATCTGCGTCCGCACGATGTGGGTGGCGAAGTCCCGGTCGCCCAGCCCGAACCACCCGGGCCCGGCGCCGTACGCGGCGAGCTCCTCCTTCAGATGGAAGGTCTCGTCGGCCCGCCCCCAGCCCTGCTCCTCGTTGATGCCGCCGCCGAGCGTGTACATCACCGTGTCGAGGTCGGGGCAGACCTTCAGCCCGAAGAGGTGGATGTCGTCGCCGGTGTTGCCGATGACCGTGATGTCCGCGTCCGGCACGGCCTGCTTCAGACCGCGCAGGAACCGGGCACCGCCGATGCCGCCTGCCAGAACCACAATGCGCATGAGGGCAAGTCTCGCAGGCGGTCACACCGGTCCGTCGGCCGGTTGTGGACAACCGCCCGCCCGTGGATATCCGGTCCACCCGTACGAGCCGACGTATCCGGTCCACCCGTACGGGCCCGACGGCGACCGGCGTGCGCTCACGCGCCGACGGTGTCCGCCGGTCCGTACGGGGCGGGCGCCGCGCAGGCGACGAGGCTGCCGCCGGCCGGGCGGAGCCGGGAGGCGGGGTGCATGGGCATGTCCGTCAGTCCCGGGAAGTACACGTGCAGGCTCACCGCGGGCTCCAGCGCGTCGTTGACGACCTCGTGCGCGTACCCCTGCGCGAACACCCGCTGGACCCCCGCCCCGAGCACCCGCTCGCCGCGCTCCGTGCGCTCGGTCAGCTCGCCGTCCAGGACGGTGAGCACACCCGAGGAGCGGCCGTGGTCGTGCGGTCCACTGCCCTGGCCGGGCACCCAGGACAGCAGCCACACCTCGTAGCCGGGACCGGTGCGCAGCCGGTGGTACCAGCGGGTCGTCGCGTCGTACCGGACCAGGTGCTCCCACTGGGCGCGGTCGGCGGCGATCGAACGGGCCAGGCCGACGAACTCGGCGACGGTGGCCGGGTGCTCGCGCGGTGCCTGGAGGAGGTGCGGGACTTCGAGGATGTCGCCCGCGATCTGGAGGTCGCTGTCGCTGTTCATGGGGTGCGGTGTTCCTCGGCGGAAGAGGCGGAAGAGTGGGGGGCCTGCTGGGTGTCACATGCCGTCCGCCCGGATCACGGGTGGAGCAGGAGCGCCCTGGTGTGGGCCGGTGGGGAACAGCAGCCGAGTCGCGGTGGACTCAGGAGGAGCAGCCGGAGCGCGTTGGGCTCAACAGCTGGAACGACGACAACAGCTACAGCGAGCGCGGGCAGCACCGTGGGACCCGGCGGAGCCGGTCGAGGTGAGTGCCAAGTTCGCGAGCATGCCCACAAGGACAGCGGTTCACACCTTCACTGTCAACTCGACGCCCGATATGTGGGACCGGGTTCACCTCATCCGGTCCATCTCGGAGGTGAAAGGTTTGTGCACACGTTCTTCGGGACACATGGCGCACATGCCGGGCGCGCAAGCCTCGGGGCGGTCTCGTGATCCGACTGTGATCATGTTCGCTTCCGCGTGCGTGCCGCAACGGGATCGTGCCTTTGGGCGTCCTCCTCCGTGGAAGCACCGAGCGGGGCCGGTGGCCCTCCGGGGCTCCATCTGCTTGTCAAGGTTTATGGCGATTTGAACACTTACCGCATGGCCTTGGTTCCGCAGAGTGAATAAGGGGCCCAATAGCAGATCTCGGCTTGACTCGCCCGGAGCAGCACACTTGTAATTTCACTCGTGTCGTTCAGCCGAAATCGGTAACGGCCAGGTCACGGGGACGCGAAAGACAGAGCGAGGGGCGCACATGACCGAGCTGGTGCAGCAACTGCTGGTCGACGTCGACGACGCGGACGAGGAACTCGGCTGGCAGGAGCGCGCGCTGTGCGCCCAGACCGATCCCGAGTCCTTCTTCCCCGAGAAGGGCGGCTCCACCCGCGAGGCGAAGAAGGTCTGCCTCGCCTGTGAGGTCCGCTCCGAATGCCTCGAGTACGCCCTTGCCAATGACGAGAGATTCGGCATCTGGGGCGGACTGTCCGAGCGGGAGCGCCGCCGGCTGAAGAAGGCGGCGGTCTGAGAACCGTCGGGTTCGCCGGCACAAGGGCGTCGCGGCATCGCGGTACGCGCAGACAGGGGTCCGAACGGCCCGTCGCATGTGGGTTGTCCACAGGCGGCGGGCCGTTGTCCTGCCCAGCCGATAGTGTGGGCGCTCGTCCGAGACACCCCGCCGCCCCACACGGCGCAGGCGTCCACCGCAGTCCACCGAACCGGGGCCCGTACCTCGATGTCCGTGCACAGCCACACGGCAGCCCATCAAGACCGCGCTGCCACTCCTGAGTTCCCGCGTCATGTAGTGACCGCGGTGATCGTCGCCCACGACGGCGCCCGCTGGCTGCCCGACGCGCTCGCCGGGCTGCTCGGCCAGGAGCGCCCCGTCCAGTCCGTCATGGCCGCCGACACCGGCAGCTCGGACGACTCGGCGCGCCTGGTCACCGAGGCCCTCGGCGACGACCGCGTGCTGCACCTGGCCCGGCGCACCGGGTTCGGCCAGGCCGTGGAGGAGGCCAACCGGACGGCCCCGGTCCTCACCCCCGAGGAACTGCCGTACCTGAAGCGCCCCAGCGGCTGGGACCCCGTCACGCGCACCTGGCGCGACGACACCTACGACCTGCCGGAGCTCCCGCACGGAGAGCCCGTCCAGTGGCTGTGGCTGCTGCACGACGACTGCGCCCCGGAACCGGACGCACTGGCCGAACTGCTCCGCGTCGTCGACAACGAACTCGAACTGGGCCGGGACGACGTGGCCGTCGTCGGCCCCAAGCTCCGCGGCTGGTACGACCGCCGCCAGCTCCTCGAGGTCGGCGTCACCATCGCCCACTCCGGCCGCCGCTGGACGGGCCTGGACCGCCGCGAACAGGACCAGGGCCAGCACGACCACGTGCGGTCCGTCCTGTCGGTGTCCACCGCCGGCATGCTGATCCGCCGCGACGTCTTCGAACAGCTCGGCGGCTTCGACCGCCGCCTGCCCCTCATGCGCGACGACGTCGACCTGTGCTGGCGTGCGCAGGCCGCCGGCCACCGCGTCCTCATCGCCCCCGAGGCCGTCGTCCGGCACGCCGAGGCCGCCTCCCGCGAGCGCCGCACCGTCGACTGCGCGGGCCGCACCAGCGCCTCCCCGCACAAGGTCGACAAGGCCGGCGCGGTCTACACCCTCCTCGTCAACAGCCGCACCGCCCTGCTGCCCTGGATCCTGGTGCGCCTGGTCCTCGGCACCCTGCTGCGGACCGTCGCCTACCTCGTCGGCAAGGTCCCCGGACAGGCCCTCGACGAGATCCGCGGTCTGCTGGGCACCCTGCTGCGACCCGAGCGGATCATCGCCGGACGGCGCAGGCGCGGGAAGCCGGCGGTCGACAAGGACGAACTGCGCCCCCTGTTCCCGCCCCCCGGCGCGACCGTCCGGGCCACCGTCGAACAGGTCGCCGGCGACTTCTTCGGCTCCTCCGACCCCGAGGCCACCTCCGGCGCGGGCCGGCACGGCGGCGCCGTCGAGTCCGGACCGGGCGGCGACGACGCCGACTTCCTGGAGATCGAGCAGTTCGCCCGCCTCAAGCGCATCGCGCGCAAGCCCGGCCCGGTGCTCTTCCTGGTCCTGCTGCTCGTCTCCCTGGTCGCCTGCCGCAACCTCCTCGGCGGCGGCGCGCTCGCGGGCGGCGCCCTGCTGCCCGCCCCGGCCGACGCCTCCGAGCTGTGGTCGCGCTATCTCGACGCCTGGCATCCGATCGGCGCGGGCGGCACCCCGTCCGCCCCGCCCTACCTCGCGATCATCGCGGCGCTGGCCACCCTGCTCCTCGGCTCGACCGGGGTCGCCCTCACCGTGCTGCTCGTCTGCTCGGTGCCGCTGGCCGGCCTCACCGCCTACTTCGCCTCCCGCCCGCTCGTCGAGTCACGCCTCCTGCGCGCGTGGGCGGCCGTCGTCTACGCCTTCCTGCCCGCCGCCACCGGCGCCCTCGCCGGCGGCCGGGTCGGCACCGCCGTCCTGGCCGTGCTGCTGCCGCTCATCGCCCGCGCGGGCGTCGCCGCGAGCGGCCTGACCCACGCGTCGGGCGCCCGCGGCAGCTGGCGCGCCACCTGGGCGTACGCCCTGCTGCTGACGATCGCCACCGCGTTCACGCCGATCGTCTGGCCCCTCGCGCTCGTCCTCGGCGTCGCCGTGCTGGCCGTGCGCCGCCGCGAGCTCACCGCCTACGGCCCGCGCTTCCTGGCCCAGCTGGGCACGCCCCTGCTGATCCTCGCGCCCTGGTCGCTGTCCCTGCTGCCGTTCGGCTTCTTCACCGAGGCCGGCCTCGACTACGGCCCGTCCACCGCGAGCGCGCTCGACCTGCTCGGCGCCAGCCCCGGCGGCCCCGGCACGGTCGACGGCCTGATGCTCATCGGCATCGTGCTCGCCGCGCTGGCCGCGCTGCTGCGTTCCGAACGCCACTTCGGCGTCCGGGCGGCCTGGGCGGTCGCCCTCGTGGGCCTCGTCTTCGCGGTCCTGTCCAACGCCTCCACCTGGGCCGGTCCCGCCACCCTCGTCTACGGCATCGCCCTCCTCGCCGCCGCCGTCATCGGCGCCGACGGGGCACGCACGCGTGTCGCCGAGCAGAGCTTCGGCTGGCGCCAGCCGGTCGCCGCCCTCATCGCCTTCGCGTCGGCCGCCGGACCGCTGCTCGTCGCCGCCGGCTGGATGATCGGCGGCGCCGACGGCCCCCTGGAGCGCCGCGACCCGGTACAGGTGCCCGCGTTCGTCGCCGAGGAGGCCGGCAACCGCGACCAGGCCCGCACCCTCGTCCTCGACAGCGACTCCGCCGCCCACGTCGCCTACATGCTGGTCCGCGGCTCCGGCGCCCGCCTCGGCGACGCCGAACTCACCGCGGCCGACGGCGAGAACAAGCAGCTCGACAAGGTCGTCGCCAACCTCGTCGCCGGCTCCGGCGCCGACCAGGCCGACCAGCTCGGCAAGTTCGCCGTGGGCTACGTCCTCGTCCACAAGGGCGCCCCCCGCGAGGTCACCCGCGTCCTGGACGCCACCCCCGGCCTGAAGCGGCTCAGCCAGCAGGACGGCAGCGCCCTGTGGCGGGTCGACCAGGAGGTCTCCCGCGCGGCCGTCGTCACCGACGCAGGCAAGGGCACGGCGACTCCGGTCGCCGCGGGCCCCGTCGACATCCACACCACCCTCCCCGACGGCTCCGACAGCCGCGTCCTGCGCCTGGCCGACACCGCCGCCGAGGGCTGGACCGCCACCCTCGACGGCAGGCCCCTCACCGCCACCACCGTCGACGGCTGGGCCCAGGGCTTCGAACTCCCCGCCTCCGGCGGAAAGCTGGACGTCACCTACGACGACCCGTTCACGCACACCGTCTGGCTGTGGGCGCAGGGCTTCCTCGCCCTCGTCCTCGTCGTCCTGGCCCTCCCGGGCCGCCGTCGCGACATCGACGACGACCTCCCGGAGGAGGAGCCGATCCCGGCCCAGGCCGCCGACGGCGAGGGCCGCCGCGCCCGTCGGCTGCGCGCCCAGGCCGAGGCCGAGGAGGCCGGCCGGGACGAGGAGTTCCCGTCCGTGCCGCAGGAGGGGGCCCCGGTCGCGGTCCCCCAGCAGCAGTCGTACGACAGCGCGGTCCCGGACGGCCAGGGCGGCGACTGGGGCGGGGACCAGGTGAACTACGCGGGCGCCGAGTACGGCGGTTACGCGGGCGAGCTGTACCAGGGCGCCCCGCAGTACCCGCAGGGCGGCTACGGCCAGCAGGCCTACGACCCCTACCAGGCCGGCCAGTACGACCCGTACGCCTACGACGGCCAGGCCCAGCAGACGCCGTACGACCCGAACCACCAGCAGCAGGGCTACGACCCGTCGGCCTACGGCCAGGGCGGCTACGACCCCGCCTACGACCCGGACGCCCACGACCCGGCCTACGACCCGGACCGGCACCCCCACGGCACCGGCAACGAGCGCCCCGACGGGAGCCAGCAGTGAACCGCACCACCCTGTCCCTGATCGCCGGCACGGCCGCGCTCGCCGCGGTCACCGGTTTCGCCACGCTGAACCAGCCGGACGCGGCCGGTCCGGGGACCGCCGAGGCGGCCGCCGAACTGCCCGTGGAGCGCACGAGCCTGCTCTGCCCGTCGCCCAGCACCTCCGACCTCGCCGACACCTCGTACACGTCGTTCACGCCCGTCACCAAGGGCACGGACGGCGAGGGCACGGCCGAACTCACGGCGGCCACCGAGGAGTCGGCGGACGCGACGGGCGACCAGCCCACGGACAAGGCGACCGACGAGTCGAGCGACGAGGCGTCCGACAAGGCATCCGACAAGGCGAGCGACAAGAAGAAGGCGGCGAAGCCCGTCGTCACGCCCAAGGCGCCCGGCACCCCGGCCGTCGGCGACACCTCCGGCGGCGAGGCACCCGCGCTGCTGGGCACCGCCGAGGGGAAGTTCGCGCCCGGCTGGACCGTCCAGGAGACCACCGAGGTCGCCGCCGGCAGCGGCCGCGGCCTCCAGGGCGTCACCTGCACCGCCCCGGACACCGAGTTCTGGTTCCCGGGCGTCAGCACCGTCGCCGACCGCACGGACTACGTCCACCTCACCAACCCGGACGACTCCGCCGCCGTCGCCGACATCGAGCTGTACGGCAAGGACGGCGCCCTGACGACCACGGTGGGGGAGGGCATCACGATCCCGGGCCACTCCAGCGAGCCGATCCTGCTGTCCACGCTCACCGGCGAGAAGCAGGAGGACCTCACCGTCCACGTCAACGTCCGCAGCGGGCGCGTGGGCGCCGCCGTACAGGCCCTGGACGAGAAGCTCGGCGGGGACTGGCTCGCCGCCTCCACCGATCCGGCGGGCACCCAGGTCGTCCCGGGCATCCCCAAGGACGCCACGGCCGTCCGCCTCATCGCCTACGCGCCGGGTGACGCGGACGCGGACCTGAAGGTCCAACTCGCCTCCCCCTCGGGCCTGATCACCCCGGCCGGGCACGAGACGCTGCACGTCAAGGCGGGCATGTCGGCCTCGGTCGACCTGGGGGACGTCACGCGCGGGGAGGCCGGCTCGCTGGTCCTGACCCCGACCGGTCGGTCGGCGCCCGTCGTCGCGGCCGTACGGGTCCTGCGCGGCAAGGGCGACCGGCAGGAGTCGGCGTTCATCACCGCGACCGCCCCGGTCGGCACGCGCGCGTCCGCCGCCGACAACAGCGCCAAGGGCTCCACCCTCGCCCTGACCGCCCCCAAGGGCACCGCCAAGGTCAAGGTCACCGCGTCGGCCGGCAGCGGCGGCGGCACGGCCGTGTCCAAGACGTACACGGTCAAGGGCGGCACCACCCAGGAGGTCGAACTCCCGGTCCCCACCGGCCTGAAGGGCACCTACGCGCTGACCGTGGAACCCCTCACGGACACCCCGGTCTACGCCTCGCGCACCCTGACGGCCACCCAGGACGGCGTCCCGGGGTTCACCGTCCAGACCCTGCCCGACGACCGCGGCACGGTGGCCGTGCCGGAGGCCGACGAGGACGTCGCGGTGTTGCAGAGGTGACCCGGAGGGCGGGGGCTCAGTCCTCGCCGTAGCGCGGATCCACCGTCTCCGGGGTCAGCCCCAGCAGCTCCGCGACCTGCTCCACGACCACCTCGTGCACCAACGCGGCCCGCTCGTCGCGTCCCTTGGTGCGGATCTCGACCGGCCGCCGGTACACGACGACCCGCGCCCGCCGTCCCTCGTGCGCGGGAATCGTCCCGCCCAGCGGGACCGCCTCGTCGTTCCACGGCTCCGGGGCCGTGTCCAGCCGCGGCACCTCCAGCACCAGGAAGTCGAAGTCGGCGAGCTGCGGCCACCGCCGCTCCAGCCGCTCCACGGAGTCCTGCACGAGGTCCGCGAACACGTCGGAGCGGCTGGCGGCCAACGGGACCTGGGGCGGCGCGATCGGTCCCCGCATGCCCCGGCCGTGGCGGTCGCGACGACGGGGTCCGGGGCCTGCGGCGGGGGGCGGTACGGGGCTGTCCATCACTACTGAAGCGTAGTCCCCGCCGTGATCCGGCGCCCGGCCCCACACGGCGGCGCCGGCCACCCCCGGCCACCGCGCCCCGCATGTCGCGGGATGACCATTCCAGCCAACGTTGGGCTCGATTCCGTATCTCTCCGAGACCGGCGAAGTCATCGCAATTGATGCCGTTTGTGTCGAGTGGCGACCACGAGTCGATGCCTTCCTGCGTTTAAGGACTGGTGTCCGCGCAGGTCAGCGGGGTATGACTGGAGAGGCGCGTGGGGCGTTTCACAACACGACACGGTGGAGTGACCTGGTGGAGAGTCGTCGCGGCCCGCTCAAGAGTGCGGTACCGTCCAACGTCGTGAGCCCTGTACGTCGCTGTTCGCGCACTGCCTGCGGCCGACCCGCCGTCGCGACGCTGACGTACGTCTACGCCGACTCGACCGCGGTCCTCGGCCCGCTCGCGACCTACGCCGAACCCCACTGCTACGACCTGTGCGCCGAGCACTCCGAGCGCCTCACCGCCCCGCGCGGCTGGGAGGTCGTCCGGCTCCTCGACGGTTCGGCTCCCGCCCGCCCCAGTGGTGACGACCTGGAAGCGCTGGCCAACGCCGTCCGCGAGGCGGCCCGCCCGCAGGGTCGCGCGGCCGGGGCCGGCGGCGGACGGGCGATCGACCCGATGGAGGTCGCGCGCCGCGGCCATCTGCGGGTGCTGCGCTCGCCGGACAACTGAGCCGGTCTCTCCTTCCCCTCACCCGCACGGACCGACGCACGCCCATTGACGGGTGGTTGTCGCGGACACGACGATTCCGTTCAGTCAGAGAACGAGAAATCGCTTTCCGTATGACGGAAGTCCGCTCGGAAGCGTGATCGGGATCGAGGGACGACCATGTACGTCCAGGAACTCCAGCCCGTCGCCGGCTCGCTCGGCCTGTCCGCCCTCGTCGCGGCCCTTCCCCTGGTGATCGTGCTCGTCCTGCTCGGCGGTGTCCGCCTCAAAGCCCACCTGGCGGGCCTCACGGGCCTGCTGGCCGCCGCCCTCGTCGCCCGCCTCGCCTACGGCATGCCCGTGGGACAGACCCTCTCCGGCGCCGCCCAGGGAGCCGCCTTCGGCCTCTTCCCCATCCTGTGGATCGTCGTCAACGCCCTGTGGGTGTACCGGATGACCGTCCGCACCCGGCACTTCGACGTCCTGCGCCGCTCCTTCGGGCGGCTCTCCGACGATCCGCGCATCCAGGCCCTCGTCGTCGCCTTCTGCTTCGGCGCCCTCCTGGAGGCCCTCGCCGGCTTCGGCGCCCCGGTGGCGATCTGCTCCGTCATGCTCGTCGCCCTGGGCTTCGACCCCGTCCGCGCGGCGGTGGTCGCCCTCGTCGCCAACACCGCGCCCGTCGCCTTCGGCGCCATGGGCACCCCCGTCGTCACCCTGGCCCAGGTCACCGGCCTGCCCCTGGACACCGTCGCCTCGGTGGTGGGCCGTCAGACCCCGCTGCTCGCCCTCGTCGTACCGCTCGTCCTGGTCGGCCTGGTGGACGGCCGACGAGGCCTGCGCGAGACCTGGGTCCCCGCCCTGGCCTGCGGAACCGCCTTCGCCGTCGCCCAGTTCGCCGCCGCCAACTACGCCTCCGCGCAACTCGCCGACATCGGCGCCGCCCTGGCGGGCGCCGCCGCCCTGGCCGCCGTACCGCACACGCGCGTGCCCGCCCCCGAGGCCGTGCGCGCCTCGGTCCTGACGGGCGCCCGCAGCGAGGAGCTGGACGAACCCGACCCGCGCGCCGAGACCGTGCGCGCCTACGCCCCCTACGCGCTGATCGTCGTGATCTTCTCCATGGCCCAGATCCCCCCGGTCAAGGACCGGCTCGCGCAGACCACCCGCGTCTACGACTGGCCCTTCCTGAACGTCGCCGACCCGGGAGGGAATCCGGTCGGCGGCAACCACTTCACCTGGCCGGTCCTCGCGACCGGCGGCACCCTCGTCCTGCTGGCCGGGATCGCCACCGCCGCCGTACTCGGCGTCCACGCGGGCGTGGCGCTCGCCGAATGGATCGCGACCGTACGCGAGTTGAGGTACGCGATCCTCACCGTGACCTCCGTCCTGGCCCTCGCCTACGTCATGAATTTCTCCGGACAGGCCGCCACCATCGGCCACTTCGTCGCCGCGGCCGGCGCCGGCCTCGCCTTCCTCTCCCCGGTCCTGGGCTGGTTCGGCGTCGCCGTCTCCGGCTCGGACACCTCCGCCAACGCGCTCTTCGGGGCCCTCCAGGTCACCGCCGCCCGCGAGTCGGGTCTGTCCCCGGAACTGCTCGCCGCCGCCAACAGCTCCGGCGGCGTCCTCGGCAAGATGATCTCGCCACAGAACCTCACCATCGCCTGCGCCGCCGTCGGCCTCGCCGGCCGGGAGGGCGACCTGCTGCGCAAGGTCCTCCCCTGGAGCCTCGGCCTGCTCCTCGTGATGTGCCTCATCGTGGTCGGCCAGAGCACACCCGTGCTGGACTGGATGCTGCCCTGACATACCGCCCCGGACGCTGCCCCACCTCGGACGACGCGCAGAATGGCGGCACGGTTACGTCTGTGGGTCCACTCGGCGGCCCCACCGCGGACGCGGAACCGGCCCGGGTAGTTTGGGGCGACCTAGAGACTTCAGGAAGGCTGGGCCGTGACTGCTGATCTGTCACAGATCGTGAAGGCGTACGACGTACGCGGGGTGGTCCCGGACCAGTGGGACGAGTCGCTCGCCGAACTGTTCGGGGCGGCCTTCGCCCGGGTGACCGGCGCCGCCGCGATCGTCGTCGGCCACGACATGCGCCCCTCCTCGCCCGCCATGGCCGGCGCCTTCGCCCGCGGGGCGGCGGCCCTCGGCGTGCACGTCACCGAGATCGGCCTCTGCTCGACGGACCAGCTCTACTACGCCTCGGGCGCACTCGACCTGCCCGGCGCCATGTTCACCGCCTCGCACAACCCGGCCCGCTACAACGGCATCAAGCTGTGCCGCGCGGGCGCCGCCCCGGTCGGCCAGGACACCGGCCTGACCGAGATCCGCGAACTGGTGGAGCACTGGATCGACTCGGGCGCCCCCGCGCCCGCCCCGACCCGGGGAACCATCACCACGGCCGACACGTTGAAGGACTACGCGGCGCACCTGCGCGCCCTGGTCGACCTCACCTCCGTCCGCCCCCTGAAGGTCGTGGTCGACGCGGGCAACGGCATGGGCGGCCACACCGTCCCCACCGTCTTCGACGGCCTGCCCCTGACGCTCGTCCCGCTGTACTTCGAGCTGGACGGCACCTTCCCCAACCACGAGGCCAACCCGCTCGACCCGGCGAACCTCGTGGACCTGCAGAAGCGCGTCCGCGAGGAGTCCGCCGACCTCGGCCTCGCCTTCGACGGCGACGCCGACCGCTGCTTCGTCGTCGACGAGCGGGGCGAACCCGTCCCCCCGTCCGCGATCACCGCCCTGGTGGCCGCCCGCGAACTGGCGCGCAACGGCGGCAAGGGCACGATCATCCACAACCTGATCACCTCCTGGAGCGTCCCCGAGGTGGTCGCGGAGAACGGCGGCACCCCCGTCCGCACCCGCGTCGGCCACTCTTTCATCAAGGCGGAGATGGCACGCTCCGGCGCGATCTTCGGCGGCGAGCACTCCGCGCACTACTACTTCAAGGACTTCTGGAACGCCGACACGGGCATGCTGGCCGCCCTCCACGTCCTCGCGGCCCTCGGCGGCCAGGACGGCCCGCTCTCCGCCCTGGTCGCCGAGTACGACCGCTACACCGGCTCCGGCGAGATCAACTCCACCGTCGCCGACCAGGCCGCCCGCATCGCCGCGATCAAGGCGGCCTACGGCGACCGCGAGGACATCACCCTGGACGAACTCGACGGCCTGACCGTCACGTCCACCGACTGGTGGTTCAACGTCCGCCCGTCCAACACGGAACCCCTCCTGCGCCTCAACGCGGAAGCCCGCGACGAACCGACCATGGCCAAGATCCGTGACGAGGTACTGACCATCATCCGAGGCTGACGGCCTCCCGGCGGTCCGGGGAAGCGGCCCACGACAGGGGAAGGCACGAGGCCGGCGGCCGCCGACCCGTCACCGACCGTGCGCCGCACGCCGGCCGGCCCCGTCAGCGCGCCCCCGCCCCGCCCCGCCCCGTCCCGGCCGACCCCCACGCCCCGACCCCACCAGCGGTACCCTGACCAGGCACATCCGCACACCCCGAAGGGACACCCCATGCCGCTCGAAGCCGGCCTCCTGGAGATCCTCGCCTGCCCCGCCTGCCACTCCCCCCTGGAGGAGCAGGACACGGAGCTGATCTGCACGGGCCAGGACTGCGGCCTCGCCTACCCCGTCCGCGACGGCATCCCCGTCCTCCTCGTCGACGAGGCCCGCCACCCCGCGTAACAGCAGCCCGCCCACCGGCACGCCGCGCGACCGCGCCCCGCGCGTCCGCACACCGCGCCGCACCGGCCCGCCGCCGTCCCCGACCAAGGCACCCCCACGCCCGGGCGCGTACGGCGCCAGGCACCGCGCCACCCGGGCGACGCCCCGCCCCACCCCGGCCCCGCACACCGACGACGCCCCAGGCGATCGGAGACTGCCGACATGCTCGACGACTCGTTGCTCGACACGCCGGAGGCCCTGGCCGCGGCCGATCACCGGGCCCTCCTGCGCGGCGCCGCCGAAGCCGGCGCCCGCGTCCGCACCGCCGCCCGGTACGCGGCCGAGGCCGGCGTCCACGACCTCCAGCCGGACGGCCGCCCCCGCGCCATCCTCATCGCGGGCCCCGGCGCCGCCGCCACCTGCGTCGCCGACCTCCTCGGCACACTCGCCGGCGCCGCCTGCCCCGTCATCCGCCTCGCGCCCACCGGCGTGGCCCCCGCCGCAGGCGCCCTGCGCTGGGAACTCCCCGGCTGGGCGGGCTCCGTGGACCTCCTCCTCATCGCCACCCCCGACGGCAGCGAGCCCGGCCTCTCCCTCCTCGCCGAACAGGCCTACCGCCGCGGCTGCACCGTCGCCGCCGTGGCCCCCGCCGCCTCCCCGCTCACCGAAGCGACCGGCGCCGCCCACGGACTCTTCGTACCGCTCGCGACCGCCCCGTACGAACAGGACGAACAACCCCCCGTAGCGGCCTCCGCCCCCGGCGTCCTGTGGGCCCTCCTCACCCCCCTCCTCGCCCTCCTCGACCGCATCGCCCTGCTCTCCGCCCCGCCCGAGGAACTCGAACGCGTCGCCGACCGCCTCGACCAGGTCGCCGAACGCTGCGGCCCCGCCGTCGCGACCTACAGCAACCCGGCGAAGACCCTGGCCGCCGAACTCGCCGACTCCCTCCCGGTGGTCTGGACCGAGGGAACCTCCGCCGGCCCCGCGGGCCGCCGCTTCGCCGCCGCCCTCGCCGAACTCGCCGGCCGCCCCGCCCTGGTCGCCGAACTCCCCGAGGCCCTCGCCGAACACAACGCGCTCCTCGCCGGCCCCCTCGCCGCCAGCGCCGACCCGGACGACTTCTTCCGCGACCGCGTCGAGGAGGCACCCGCCCTGCACGCGCGCGTGGTGCTGCTGCGCGACCGCCCCCTCGGCGGCCTCACCGCCGCCCCGGCCGCCCGCGAACTGGCCCTCAGCCACGACACGCCGATCAGCGAACTCGAGCCCGAAGAGGGCGACGAACTCGTCACCCTCGCCGAACTGATCGCCACCACGGATTTCGCCGCCGTCTACCTGGCACTCGCTTCAGGAGCCTGAGAGAACCGCATGGACCGCCTCGACAACACCGTCCGCCCCTACGCCTGGGGTTCTCCCACCGCGATCCCCCGGCTGCTCGGCACCGAACCGACCGGCGAACCGCAGGCCGAGATGTGGATGGGCGCCCACCCGGGCGCACCCTCACGCACCGACCGAGGCACCCTCGTCGAGATCATCCAGGCCGACCCGCTACAGGAACTCGGCGAGGCGACGGTCAGCAGGTTCGGCCCCCGCCTCCCCTTCCTCCTCAAGATCCTCGCCGCCGGCGCCCCCCTCTCCCTCCAGGTCCACCCCGACCTGGAACAGGCCAAAGAGGGCTACGAGGACGAGGAGCGCCGCGGCATCCCCGTCGACGCACCGCACCGCAACTACAAGGACGCCAACCACAAGCCCGAACTCATCTGCGCCCTCACCGAGTTCGACGGCCTGTGCGGCTTCCGCGCCCCCGCCCACGCCGCCGACCTCCTGGACGGCCTCGGCATCGACTCCCTCAAGCCGTACGTCGACCTCCTGCACGCCCAGCCCGAGGAAGCCGCCCTGCGCGAGGTCCTCACCGCGATCCTCACCGCCGACCGCGAGGAAATGGCCCACACCGTCGCCGAGGCGGCCGCCGCCTGCGACCGCCTCGGCGGCGACTACACCCCCTACGCCGGCATCGCCCACCACTACCCCGGCGACCCCGGCGTCATCGCCGCGATGCTGCTGAACCACGTCAGACTCCAGCCCGGCGAGGCACTCTTCCTCGGCGCCGGCATCCCGCACGCCTACCTCGACGGCCTCGGCGTCGAGATCATGGCCAACTCCGACAACGTCCTGCGCTGCGGCCTCACCCCCAAGCACGTCGACGTCCCCGAACTCCTGCGCGTCGTCCGCTTCGAGTCCGCCGACCCCGGAGTCCTGCGCCCCGAGGCCGCCCCCGACGGCGAAGAGGTCTACGACACCCCCATCGACGAGTTCCGCCTCTCGCGCTACGTCCTCCCGCCGGGCGCCCCCGCCCACGACCTCACCCTCCCCACCCCCCAGATCCTCCTCTGCACCGCCGGCACCGTCCGGGCGGGCGAGCACGCGCTGACACCCGGCACGTCTGTCTTCGTCCCCGCGGGGCACAAGGCCGAAGTGACCGGTACCGGTACGGTCTTCCGGGCCACGGTCGTCGTCCGACCCCTGTCGTGACGACCTGACGCACCGCTGCCGGACAGGGCTGCAAGAATGACCCCCCGGCAAAAGACGGGTAAAGCCGATCAGGCCCCGCCCTGCACGGCGTACGCACGTAGGCGAAGGGACAACGCGAAAACATGAGCGCGTCAGGCGGCACCAAGGCGATCGTGGCGGCACTCGGGGCCAACCTCGCGATCGCGGCATCGAAGTTCGTGGCGTTCGCGTTCAGCGGCTCGTCGTCGATGCTCGCCGAAGGCGTGCACTCGCTCGCCGACTCCGGCAACCAGGCCCTGCTCCTCGTCGGCGGCAAGAAGGCCCAGCGCGAGGCCACCCCGCAACACCCCTTCGGCTACGGCCGCGAGCGCTACATCTACGCCTTCCTCGTCTCCATCGTCCTCTTCTCGGTCGGCGGCATGTTCGCCATCTACGAGGGCTACGAGAAGATCAAGCACCCGCACGAGATCGAGCACTGGTACTGGCCCGTCGGCGTCCTCGTCTTCGCGATCGTCGCCGAGGGCTTCTCCTTCCGCACCGCCATCAAGGAGTCCAACCCCCTGCGGGGCGAACACTCCTGGACCGAGTTCGTCCGCCGCGCCAAGGCCCCCGAACTCCCCGTCGTCCTCCTGGAGGACCTCGGCGCCCTCGTCGGCCTGATCCTCGCGCTCGGCGGCGTCGGCCTGGCACTGCTCACCGGCGACGGCGTCTGGGACGGCATCGGCACCCTCTGCATCGGTGTCCTGCTCATCCTGATCGCGCTCGTCCTGGCCGCCGAGACCAAGTCCCTCCTGCTCGGCGAGGCCGCCACCGGCGAGGACATCCGCAAGATCGAGGCGGCGGTCCTCGACGGCCACGACGTCACCCGCGTCATCCACATGCGCACCCTCCACCTCGGCCCCGAGGAGCTCCTGGTCGCCGCCAAGATCGCCGTCCAGCACGACGACACGGCCGGCCAGGTCGCCACCGCCATCAACGCCGCCGAGGCCCGCATCCGCGCCGCGGTCCCCATCGCCCGCGTCATCTACCTCGAGCCCGACATCTTCAGCGAGGCCGAGGCCGCCAAGGGCTCCGACCCCGAGGCCACCCCGGGCGGCCCCACCCAGCACCCGGCCGAACACTGACACCGACCCGCACCACCCCGACAGGGCCCGCCCACACCACGGCGGGCCCTGTCCCCGTTCCCCGCCCCCTCGCCTCTCCCGCACCGCTCGTGATCGGCTCGATCCGATCGGAGGTGGACTGGGGCCGCCCGGCCACTCCGGTGTAGCTTGGAACGGAGCCAGACGTCGCTGCTGATGGCGGTCGGGCGGTCCCGGTGCGGACCGTCCGAGGGAGAGAGGGCCTCCGACGGATGCGCTGCGCGTACGCGGGCATGCCCGTGCCCTGGTCGGGCACCCCTGTGTCCGCCGCCGCGCAGACCACCCGTACCCACTCTCTCGACCCACACCCCGAGGAGCAGCTCACCATGACGACTGTCGACAACCGACAGGACTTCAAGGTCGCCGATCTCTCCCTGGCCGCCTTCGGCCGCAAGGAGATCACCCTGGCCGAGCACGAGATGCCCGGCCTGATGTCGATCCGCAAGGAATTCGCCGCCTCCCAGCCGCTCGCCGGCGCCCGGATCATGGGCTCGCTGCACATGACCGTCCAGACGGCCGTGCTCATCGAGACCCTGGTCGCCCTCGGCGCCGAGGTCCGCTGGGTGTCCTGCAACATCTTCTCCACCCAGGACCACGCGGCCGCCGCCATCGCCGTCGGCCCGAACGGCACCCCCGAGAACCCGCAGGGCGTCCCGGTCTTCGCCTGGAAGGGCGAGACCCTGGAGGAGTACTGGTGGTGCACGGAGCAGGCGCTGACCTGGCCGAACAGCCCCACCGGCGGCCCGAACATGATCCTCGACGACGGCGGTGACGCCACCCTCCTCGTCCACAAGGGCGTCGAGTACGAGAAGGCCGGCAAGGTCCCCTCGGTCGACACCGCCGAGAACGACGAACACCGCGTCATCCTCGAACTCCTCAACCGCACCATCACCGAGGGTTCGCAGAAGTGGACCCAGCTCGCGTCGGAGATCCGCGGCGTGACCGAGGAGACCACGACCGGTGTCCACCGCCTCTACGAGATGCACCGGGACGGCACCCTGCTGTTCCCGGCGATCAACGTCAACGACGCCGTCACCAAGTCGAAGTTCGACAACAAGTACGGCTGCCGCCACTCCCTGATCGACGGCATCAACCGCGCCACCGACGTCCTCATCGGCGGCAAGACGGCCGTCGTGTGCGGATACGGCGACGTCGGCAAGGGCTGCGCCGAGTCGCTCCGCGGCCAGGGCGCCCGGGTGATCATCACGGAGATCGACCCGATCTGCGCGCTCCAGGCCGCCATGGACGGCTACCAGGTCACCACCCTCGACGAGGTCGTCGAGACGGCCGACATCTTCATCACCACGACCGGCAACAAGGACATCATCATGGCCGCCGACATGGCCAAGATGAAGCACCAGGCCATCGTGGGCAACATCGGCCACTTCGACAACGAGATCGACATGGCCGGCCTGGCGCAGATCCCGGGCATCGTCAAGGACGAGGTCAAGCCGCAGGTCCACACCTGGACGTTCGAGGACGGCAAGGTCCTCATCGTGCTGTCCGAGGGCCGCCTGCTGAACCTGGGCAACGCCACCGGCCACCCCTCGTTCGTGATGTCCAACTCCTTCGCGGACCAGACGCTGGCCCAGATCGAGCTGTTCACCAAGCCCGAGGAGTACCCGACCGACGTCTACGTGCTGCCCAAGCACCTCGACGAGAAGGTCGCCCGCCTCCACCTGGCCGCACTCGGCGTCAAGCTGACCACGCTGCGCCCCGAGCAGGCCGCGTACATCGGCGTCGAGGTCGAAGGCCCCTACAAGTCGGACCACTACCGCTACTGAGTCCGCGGCTCCACCGCTGAGCGGCGCGTCCGTACACCGACGCGCTGCTCAGCACCAGGCAGACCCTCCGAGGCAGGCCCCCCGCACCCCCGTGCCGGGGGCCTGCCCCTTCGGCCCACGGCCGGACCGGCCGTCCGCCCGCCTGGCCGACCCGTCGAGACGGCCCCGACCAGCCCGTCACCCCCCAGGACCCCCATGCCCCGCGGCCGATATTCGCTCCACGATCCGCACGATCACACCCCCCTCGCCCACGAGCACTTCCACTGCGCACCCGGCCCCTCCGGCTGGCGCTACGTCTCCCAGCTGACCACCCCCACCGGCGAACACACCGGCTCCGTCGACCTCACCCTCGACGACCTCGGACGCCCCCTCCGCCTGGAACTCCACGCGAGCAGCTGGCAGGTACGCGGCGCGGCCCTCGACGGCGTCACCTGGGTCCGCACCGACCCCACCGGCACCGAGGCCACCGAAGGCAATGTCCCCGCCCACGCCTTCACGGGCACGTCCCCCGCCTTCCTCGTCGCCACCAGCCGGCTCCTCCGCCTCACCCCCTCCTCCTCGGCGACCCGAGTACGCCTCGTGGCCTTCACCGACCCGGTCCTCGCCCCGCGCACCGTGGACCAGTCCTGGGCCCTGCTGGGAAGAGAAACACACGCCACTGACAACGGCCCCCTGACCGTGGACGAATACCAGGTCACAGCCCTGGACACGGGGGAGCAGCACGCCGTGCACCTCGCCGGGGACGTCGTCCTCGCAGCCCCCGGCATCGAGCTGGAAGACCTGGAGACACCCCCGTCGACCTTCGACTGAAGCCCCTGACACGGGGCCGCCAGGACGGCGCCACCCCTGACGGCACTACCCCGGCGGCGCGAACCCGGTGGCAGGCCCCTGCGACGGATCGGCGGGCGGCTCCTCCACCGGCACCGCGGGCCGCCCCCCGCCCTCCGACGGCCCCCCGGCAGACCCGTACCCCACCGGCGCCCCGTACGGCGGCGCGTACACCCCGTACGGCACCGGCGCCCCGCACGGCACCTGCGCCCCGTACGGCATCGCCGGACCGTAGGGAGCCGGCGGCGCGTACGGCATCTGCGGACCGAAGGCTCCGGGCGCACCACCCCCAACCCCGGGCCGGCCCGCCACCGGACCGTTCCCGAACGCCCGCCGAGCCTCCCGGACCTGCCGCTCCTGCACCACCGCCGCCAGATACGCGGCCGCCGGAACCCCGTGCGGAACCGCCGTCCCCGTACGCGCCGCGAGATCCGACGCCAGCCGCTCCGCCATCGACCGGCCGACCTCCGGATCCAGCTGGGTCATCCGCCCCAGGTACTGCCGGACCGCCAGCCACAGCCCGTCCGGCACGGACGACAGATCGAGCGACTGGAACCGGCCCGCCAGCCACGGAGGAGGAGGCGGCAGGAAACCCGACCGCGCCACGGGCACCCGCTCCCGCACCACCAGCGTCCCGGCGAACACATCCCCCAGCCGTCGCCCCCGCGCCGACACGAGCGAGGCGATACAGGCCACCACCCCGATCGTCAGCAGGATCTCCACCACACCGAGCGCACCCCGCACCAGCGCGTGCCGGAACCGGATCGGCCCCCCGTCGTCCCGCACCACCCGCAGCCCGCACGCCGCCTTCCCGAGCGACCGCCCATGGCTGAGCGTCTCCACCGCGATCGGCCCGCCCACCAGCACCAGCAGAAACATCGCGATCGACAACGCGATCTGCGCCGCCTCGTCCAGGGAGGACGTCGCCACCACCACGACGATGCTCACGACGAGGTAGACCACGAAGGCCACCGTCAGGTCCAGCAGCACGGCCAACGCACGGCTGGGCAGCCTGGCAGGCCGCAGCTCCAACGCCACGGCCTCACCCGTCACCAGCTCACTCACGCCCGTCGTCCCTTCCCTGGCCCGCCCCGAGAACGGCCAGTCTGCCAAGCTGAGGGCACATCGCGCCGCAGTACGACAAGCTGACATCCATCACCGGCCGCCGACGAACAGCCGAGGAGCAGGCACACCGATGGACCTCGACGTCTTCGTCTCCGCCCACCGAGCCGAATGGGACCGTCTCGACGCCCTCCTGCGCCGCCGACGCAGCCTCACCGGCGCCGAGACCGACGAACTCGTCACGCTCTACCAGCGCACCGCCACCCACCTGTCCCTGATCCGATCCAGCGCCCCGGACCCGCAGCTCACCGGCCGGCTCACCCAACTCGTGGCACGCGCGCGCAGCGCGGTGACAGGAACCCGTCGCGCCTCATGGCGCGACGTGACCCGCTTCCTCACCCAGAGCTTTCCCGCGGCGGTCTACAGATCGCGCCACTGGTGGGTACCCACGGCGCTCCTGTCCACCGTCGTCGCCGTTCTCCTGGGCTGGTGGATCGGCACCCACCCGGAAGTCCAGTCCTCCATAGCGGCCCCCGACGAACTCCGGGAGCTCACCCGGCCCGGCGGCCTGTACGAGACGTACTACTCGAGCCACCAGGCCGCGGCGTTCGCCGCCCAGGTCTGGACGAACAACGCCCAGGCCGCCGCCATGTGCCTGGTCCTGGGCGTCTTCCTGGGCCTGCCGGTCCTCTGGATCCTCTTCCAGAACATGCTCAACCTCGGCATCGGAGCCGGCCTCATGTCCTCGGCGGGCCGCCTGGACACTTTTCTCGGCCTGGTCCTCCCGCACGGCCTGCTCGAGCTGACCGCCGTCTTCGTCGCGGCCGGCACCGGCCTCCGCCTGGGCTGGACGGTCATCGACCCGGGCCCGCGCACCCGGCGCACCGCCCTCGCCGAAGAGGGCCGAGCCGCGGTGGGCATGGCGATCGGCCTCGCCCTGGTCCTCTTCGTCTCCGGCGCCATCGAAGGCTTCGTCACCCCTTCGGGCCTGCCGACCTGGGCCCGCATCACCATCGGCATCACAGCCGAGCTGGCCTTCCTCGCGTACGTCTACGTCGTCGGCGGCAGAGCCGCGCGCGCCGGTGAGACGGGTGACGTCGAGGCCGCCGAGCGCAGCGCCGGGGTGCCGACGGCCGCCTGATGTGCGGACGGCCCCGCCGGGCTGCTAGTCTCCTCTTCGCCCCACAAAAGCCGTTGACACGGAGCGCGTGGGGAGGTAGATTCGAACAGTTGCCTGGAACTGGACAGCGTCCGGTCGGCAGAGGTTAGTATCTATGAGTCTCCTGAATCCAAGATTCATCGGAGACACCCCCGATAAGTCGGAAAATGAATGGCCGGTCAGACCGGCCCGGAACTTCTGATAAAGTCGGAACCGCCGGAAAGGAAACCGCGAAACAAAAGCGGGAACCTGGAAAGCGCCGAGGAAATCGGGTCGA
>NZ_BBYG01000012.1 GCF_001184025.1 Streptomyces maremycinicus | reverse complement strand
TCCCGACACTCATCGACGCGCCCACGCTAGGGACGGGGCGGGCCGGTGGCACTCAGAAAGTTGCGCTCGTACTCGGCCGCCCGACGGCTCGGTCCCGGGGGCTGCCGCTCAACCCGCGCGCAGCGCCGGGACGTCGGCGGGGCCGGGCAGCGGGTGTGGCCGGGTCCGGAGCGACTGGCGGATCCGTTCGTGGCGGCAGATCCCGCGGACCTCCGCGGGCAGCAGGGGCGCGCCGGGGTGCGGGGTCGCGGGGCGGGCCAGTTCCCGGGCGAGCCGTTCCTCCAGCCACCTGTCGCCGGCGCGGTGCCGCGCGTCCGGGAAGAGTTCCGCCAGCCGCGCCCGCGTCTCGCTCTCCGGCCCGTCGAGCACCGCGCACACGCCCTTCTCCGCCACGGCCACCAGGACCGGCCCGGCGTCGCTGACGCCCATGGCCGAGCGGATCTCGACGCCCGCCCCGCCTGCGCGGAACGCCTGCGGGGTCATGCCCAGGATGGCCGAGGAGACGGCGTAGAACTGGCCGTTGGTACCGAAGCCCGCCTGGTAGATCGCGTCGGCGACGGTACGCGCCCGGATCAGCATCTCCCGTACCCGCCGGGCCCGTACCGCCGTCCAGTAGGTGTGCGGCGTCAGGCCGGTCAGGGACTTGAAGACGCGGTGGTAGTGGAAGCGGCTGTATCCGGCGCTCCGCGCCAGGTCGTCCAGGTTCGGCGGTTCCGTCGCCGCGTTCATCAGCAGACAGGTGCGGGTCACCCGGTCGGCGTGCTGCCGGTTCCGCTCCAGCTCGCCCGGCCGGCAGCGGCGGCAGGGGCGGTAGCCCCGCGTGCGCAGTTCCTCCAGCGAGGCGTGGAACTCCACGTTCTCGCGCCGGGCCAGCCGGGCCGCGCACGAGGGCCGGCTGAAGATGCCGGTCGTCTTCACCACGTAGTAGAAGCGGCCGTCGGCGGCCTCGTCGCGCTCCCGGACCGCACGCCAGCGCTGCTCATCGCTGTCGTACATGCGGCCCTCTGCCGTCCGTCACGCGCCCGCCCGGACAGACGGTCCGCACGCCTCCCCGCGCCGGCCCGTGCCCGATTGGACCGACGTGCCCGACGTGTCCGACCGGCCCGGGCGGGACGGGCCCGCCCCGGGCCGCGCCCCGCTGCCGTCGCTGCCGGGTCTCGGTCATCTCTGCTGGGTTCATGCTCCGGAGGGTGCCAAGCCCGGTTTGTGCCCTGGTCGGGCAGCGCTGGAGAAACCGGCGCCGCCCGGTGCGGCGGCGGTCCTCCGATGCCCTCGAACGGCCGGACGACGCGCTCGGGCGACCGGTTGACCCGCTCGGGCGGCCGGGAGACGGGGTTCGGGCCACCGGGTGACGCGCTCGGGCGGCCGGGCGCGATGTCCCCGGGCGGCCGGGGGACGGTCTCAGACCTGCTGGGCGGGCAGCCGGCCTTCCCTGATGGCGGTGACGAGTGCCTCGTGGTCGCGCTCGTTCTGGTCGGCGTACCGCTCGGCGAAGGTCACCAGCGCCTGGTCGAAGCTGTCGCCGCCGCCCAGATAGGCGGCGATGGCGATCCGGTCGCCGGATCTGGCGTGGGCCCGGGCCAGCGTCGCGCCGCACAGGGCGCCGAAGGTGCGCATGCCGCGCGGCACCATGTCCTCGGCCACGGCGACCCACTTCCAGTCCCGCAACTGCCGTACGTAGAAGTCCCGCCGTCGGCCGTCGATGCCCTCGACGCGCTCCCAGCCCAGGAAGATGTCGCTGGTGGCCTGCATCAGCCGTTGCCCGGCGACCACCCGCTCGCCCTGCGTGCGGTACGCGCTCGCCCCGGCGTAGGGCGCCAGCACGGACTCGTCGGCCTCCTTGGCCTGGAGGAACAGCGGATCCTCGTCGTCCTTGCCGAGCAGCAGCACGATCCAGCAGCGGGTGCCGACGCTGCCGACCCCGACGACCTTGCGGGCCATGTCGGCCACCCGGTACTGCTCCAGCAGGTACCGCCGGTCCGACTGGACGGACCGGCCGTAGCCCTCGATCAGCCGGCGGATGCCCTTCTCCACGTCGCCACCGCGCCCGTCACCGGGCATCAGGTCGTCGAGACGGGTGATGAGCGGCGGGTCCGAGGCGATGAGGCGCTTGCCGTCGACGACGTGGGTGAGCTTGTCGAAGACCTGGAGGGTGTCGTGCGAGAACGCCTTCGTCACGGCCTGCGCCCAGCGTTCGCGGCCGCGCGCGGTCAGGTCCGCGCCGAACCGGTCCCGAACCCAGTCGACGTCGAACTGGGCGTACCAGACCTCCAGGTTGCCGAGTCCCGCGAAGGAGCGCATGTTCTCGCGGTAGGACCGCACGGCGGCCCGTACGATCGACGCCCGCTGCTTGGTGCTGAAGCCGTTCGCCCGGCCCGCGATGGCGAGGCTCGTGGCCAGGCGCTTGACGTCCCACTCCCAGGGGCCCGGCAGCGTCTCGTCGAAGTCGTTGATGTCGAACATCAGCCGCCGCTCGGGTGACGCCAGCAGCCGGAAGTTCAGCATGTGCGCGTCGCCGCAGAGTTGGGTCCGCAGTCCCGACGTGGGGGTGTTCGCGAGATCGGACGCCATGATGGCGGCGGCCCCCCGGTAGAACCGGAACGGCGACTCGGACATCCGGGCGTACCGGATCGGCACGAGCTCGGGCAGCCGTGTCGCCGACTGCTTCTCGATGATCTTCAGCGGGTCCGGCCGCTTCGGTCCGGGCGCGAACTCGGCATGGCTGGAGCGGGGCGCGTCGGCCCGGGCCGCCTTGCCGAGCGCGGCCCGTTCCTGCGGGGTGCGGTGCCGCACGTCGTGTCCGTCCAAGCGGTTGTCGGTCATGGCTGCGGCTCCGTGGGGTGGTCTCGCCGAATACCCGGGGCGGTGACGATGATCATGGGATTCCCGGCTTCTCCGGCTCGCGGGCCCCCGGACTCCACTCCCGCGTCGCCGGTGTGTCCGCTTCCAGGGCACCAGGGATCCGCGCCGTCGGCTTCACCCGCCTCGGGTGATCTCCCGCTCCCGGTCACGGGTGCCGGTCACTCCCCCCCCCGGCCCCGCCACGATCCCCGTCCCCGGTCACGCCGCGAGCCCCGCGCCTGTCCCGTCACGTGCCCCCGCCCCCGGTCACGCCGCGAGCCCCGCGCCTGTCGCGTCACGTGCCCCTGCCCCGTCACGTGCCCCTGCCCCATCACGTGCCCCGGTCACCGCGTCCGGGCGGGCCGTGGGCCCGAGGCGGGCCGCCACCCGGCTGACCTCGTGGGCGGGTCGGGGACCGGGCCGGGTGATCGTGGGGAGAATGCGAGGATGAGTCCGGCAGCGGATACGCACAGGGGTTCGAAGAGGGCGCGGATCGTTCTGCTGACCCTCGCGACGGGCCAGTTCCTGATGGCGCTCGACAGCTCCGTCATGAACGTGTCGATCGCCACCGTGGCCGAGGACGTGGACTCGACCGTGACCGGCATCCAGGGCGCGATCACGGCGTACACCCTGGTGATGGCGATGCTCATGATCCCCGGCGGCAAGGTCGGGGCGCTGATCGGCCGCAAGCGGGCCTTCATGATCGGCTGCGTCATCTACGGCTGCGGGTCGCTGACCACGGCGCTCGCCCCGAACCTGCCGGTGCTGCTGATCGGCTGGTCGCTCCTGGAGGGGATCGGGGCGGCGCTGATCCTGCCCGCGATCGTGGCGCTCGTCGCCGGCAACTTCGCCGTGGAACGCCGTCCCGCCGCCTATGGACTCGTCGCCGCCGCCGGGGCCGTGGCCATCGCGCTGGGACCGCTCATCGGGGGCGTGGCCACCACGTACTTCTCCTGGCGGTGGGTGTTCGCCGGGGAGGTGCTCCTGGTGTTCGGCATCCTGCTGCTGGCCAGGCGGGTCGCCGACGCCGTACCCGACCGACGTCCGCGCATCGACCTCGTGGGAACCGTGCTCTCCGCCCTGGGGCTCGGGGTCTTCGTGTTCGGCGTGCTGCGCTCGTCCCAGTGGGGCTGGTTCCGGCCGAAACCCGACGCGCCCTCATGGCTGGGCGTCTCGGCGGTCGTCTGGCTGATGCTCGCGGGCCTGTTCCTGATCTGGCTCTTCCTCCGCTGGGAGACCCGGCTCGTCGGCCGGGGCCGCGAACCGCTCGTGCAGCCGGCCCTGCTGGGGAACAAGCAGCTCACCGGCGGCCTGACGATGTTCTTCTTCCAGTACCTGGTGCAGATGGGCGTCTTCTTCGTCGTACCGCTCTATCTGTCGGTCGCGCTCGGGCTGTCGGCGCTCAAGACCGGCGCGCGGATCCTGCCGCTCTCGCTGACCCTGCTGGCCGCCGCGATCCTGATCCCTCGGCTCCTCCCGCAGGTCTCACCGCGCCGGGTCGTGCGGGTCGGGATCCTCGCGATGTGCGCGGGAGCGGTGATCCTGATGGCCGCGCTCGACGCGGACGCGGGCGCGGAGATCGTCACGATCCCGCTGCTGCTGATCGGGCTGGGCATGGGCGCGCTGGCCTCCCAGCTCGGCTCGGTCACCGTCTCGGCGGTGCCGGACGAGCAGAGCGCGGAGGTCGGCGGCGTCCAGAACTCCGTCACCAACCTCGGCGCCTCGATCGGTACGGCGCTCGCCGGATCGATCATGATCGCCACGCTGACCACCTCGTTCCTGGCGAGTATCGAGCAGAACCCGGACGTGCCGGACCGGGTCAAGAACGAGGCCACCGTCCAGCTCGAGAGCGGCGTGCCCTTCCTCTCGGACGCCCAGCTCAGGACCGTCCTCGACGACAGCGGCGCGACCGAGGCCGTGACCGACGCGGCTCTCGAAGCGAACGCCGAGGCACGACTCGACGGCCTGCGCGCCGCCCTCGCCGTCCTCGCGCTCGCCGCTCTCCTCGCGCTGTTCTTCACCCAACGCATCCCGACGAGCCAACCGGGTTCGGCCGAGCGATAGCGGAAACCCGAGGATCGTCACACCGCACCGTTCGGCACCGGTCCCTCCCCTCGTGCGGACCGGTGACGAACGGTGCGGGCGGAGTCGACCACGCCATGACGGCGCGGCTCGCGCGCGCCGGGCGCGCGGTCGCCCGCGTTACGCCCGGTTGGTGCGCTTCTGCCTCCGGATCCTGCCAGCTACGGCCCGAACCGAGGAGGATCCGATGTCCGCGCAGCCCCTTAACCGCAGGTCAGCCATATAAAGTGGTTTTTCCGGTCCGGATTGCAGGTGCGGGGTAGTTAGGGGTGGAGGCCTTGAGTTCCGACTCGGGCGCACGCACAGCCTTCGCGGAACGACTCGCGCTGCTGTACAAGGAGGCCGGCAACCCTCCCCTCAAGCGCGTGTCCGAGACGGTCGCCCGACTTCAGCGGGTGGACGAGCGGGGACGGCCCGTCAGGGTGTCCACCCAGCGGATCAGCGACTGGCGACGGGCCAAGAACGTACCCGCCCAGTTCGCCGCCCTCGCCGCGGTGCTGCACGTGCTGATACCCGAGGCGCGGCGCGCGCGGCCCGCACCGGTGTCCAGCGGACTGTACGACCTCGGCCAATGGCAGCGGCTGTGGGAGCGGGCGGTGGCCGATCCGGTCGTCGGCGATGTCCCCGTCGCACCAGTGACGAAGAAGGACGGCGAGCATCCGGCGGCCGAACCTCAGGGTGTCCCCGCAGGGGTGTGCCCCTACCGCGGCCTGGCCTCGTACCGCGAGCAGGACGCCCGCTGGTTCTTCGGCCGGGAGCGGAGCACGGACGCGCTCGTCGCCCAGCTGCGCGCGGCGGAGCGGACGGGCGGCCTGGTCATGCTGGTCGGCGCCTCCGGGGCGGGCAAGTCCTCCCTGCTCAGCGCCGGTCTCGTGCCCGCGCTCCAGAACGGCGCGGCGGCCGACCGGAACGGTGCCGGCCGGGCGGCCCGGGCCGGCCGCCCCGGCGACCCCGGCGAATCCGGCGAATCCGCCCGGGTCCTTCAGCTGGTGCCGGGGGCCGATCCGCTCGCCGAGCTGACCAGCCGTATCCCCGAGCTCGCCCCTTTCACCGCATCGGCCTCAGGCCCGGCCCCTGCTAAGGCTGCGGATACGGCTACGGCTCCTGCCGCAGCCCCGAGGGCCTCTGCGACCGCCGCCACCACGGCCACCGGCGCCACCACCGCCGCCGACACCGCGGCCACTGCAGCCACCGCAGCCACCGCAGCCACCGGCAGGACGCCGAAGCCCGGCACCCCCGGTTTCGCGCGGGCCGTACGGGAGGCCGTCGCCGCGTGGGCGCGACGAGACGCGGCCCTCTCCCCGGAACCTTCCGGCTCCCCGGGCCCCGCAAGCCCCTCCGGGTCCCCCGGCCCCGCAGGCCCCTCCGGCCCCACGAGCCCCTCCGGCCCCGCAGGCCCTTCCGCCCCTTCCCACCCCTCCGGCCCCGCAAGCCCTTCCGCCCCCTCCGGAACCTCCACCCCCTCCGGTCTCCCCGACCGGCCCGTCATCATCGTCGACCAGTTCGAGGAGGCCTTCACCCTCTGTTCCGACGAGGCGGACCTGCGGCTCTTCATCCAGCTCCTGCACGCCGCCTGCACCCCCGCCGACGCCGGCTCCGACACCGGCCCCGGCTCCGGCACCGACAGCGCGGTCCGCACCCCCTTACCGCCCCCCGTCCTCGTCGTCCTCGGTGTCCGCGCCGACTTCTACGAGGAGTGCCTCAGCCACCCCGAGCTGTCCGACGCGCTCCAGCACCGGCACATGGTGCTGGGGCCGTTGTCCACTCCGGAGCTGCGCGAGGCGGTGACCGGGCCGGCCAGGGCCGTGGGACTGGAGCTCGAGCCGGGGCTGGCGGAGCTGATCATCCGGGAGGTGACCGTCGACGGTCCGCGCGGAGCGCACGCGGGCGCGCTTCCCCTGCTCTCGCACGCCCTGCTCGCGACCTGGCAGCGCCGGAAGGCGGGACGGCTGACGCTGGCCGGTTACCGTGCGGCGGGCGGTATCCAGGGCGCGGTGGCGGCGACCGCCGAGCGGGCCTGGTCCGGGCTCGACCCGGCGGCGCGTACGGCGGCCCGGCTGCTCCTGATGCGGCTGGTCCGGCTCGGCGAGGACACCCAGGCCACCCGACGCCGGGGCACCCGGCGCCAACTGGCGGAGGAGTCGGCCGACCCCGGCAAGACGGAGGAGTCGCTCGAGGCCCTGGTGCGCGCCCGGCTGGTGACCCTCGACGCGGAGACCGTCGAGATCACCCACGAGGCTCTGCTGCACGCCTGGCCCCGGCTGCGCGACTGGATCGACGAGGACCGCAGCGACCATCTGCTGCGGCAGCGGCTGGAGGAGGACGGCCGGGCCTGGGACAGCTCGAACCGGGACTCGGCGCTGCTCTACCGGGGTTCCCGGCTGGAGCAGGCCCACAGCTGGGCGAAGTCCGCCGGCGACACCTTCCTGACCCGCAGCGCGGTGGAGTTCCTGGCCGCGTCGGTCAGGCTGCGCCGGCGCATCGTGTGGATCAGCCGGGGCGCGGTGTCGGCGCTGGTGGTGCTGGCCGTCCTCGCCGTCGGCGCGGCCGTGGTCGCCTGGCAGCAGCGCAACGACGCCGTGTTCGAGCAGGTCGTCGCGGAGGCGGACCGCGTCCAGTACACGGATCCGTCGCTGTCCGCGCAGCTCGACCTGGTGGCGCACGACCTGCGGCCCGACGACGCGGGTACCAACAACCGCCTGATCTCGATCGTGAACGCGCCGCTGGCCACGCCGCTCCTCGGCCACACCGGGGCCGTCTACCTCACCTCGTTCAGCCCGGACGGCAAGGTCCTGGCCACCGCCAGCTACGACCGGACCGTCCGGCTGTGGGACGTCAGCGACCGGTCCCGTCCCGAGCCGTTGGGCAAGCCGCTCACCGGCCACAAGAGCTGGGTGAGCAGCGCGGTGTTCAGCCCGGACGGCCACACCCTCGCCAGCGCGGGCGACGACGGCACCGTCCGGCTGTGGGACGTCCGCGACCCCGCCCGTCCGCGCCCGCTCGGAAAGCCCCTGACCGGGCACACCGGCACGATCTACCTGCTCGCCTTCAGCCCGGTCGGGCGGACCCTGGCCTCCGCGGGCGAGGACGACACCGTACGGCTGTGGGACGTGACGGCACCGGGCCGGCCGGCGGCACTCGGCGCGCTGACCGGCCACACCGCCGCCGTGCGCTCCGTGGCGTTCAGCCCGGACGGCCGGACCCTGGCGGCCGGCGGCGACGACAACACGATCCGGCTGTGGGACACGGCCGACCCGCGCCGGCCGCGGCCGATCGACCGGGTCCTGACGGGCCACACGGACACCGTGCACTCCCTGGACTTCAGCCCCGACGGGGACACCCTCGCCAGTGGCAGCACGGACGACACCATCCGGCTGTGGGACGTGACCGACCCCGGCCGGGCGACCCAGCTCGGCCCACCGCTCACCGGACACACCGGCCCGGTGTGGTCGGTGGCGTTCAACCCCGCCGGGAGCATGCTGGCCGCCGGCAGCGCGGACAGCACGGCCACACTGTGGAACGTCAGCGATCCGGCGTACCCCTCGCAGGTCGGCGAGCCGCTCGCGGGGGGCAGCGGCGAGATGTACGCCGTCGGCTTCAGCCCCGACGGCCGCACGCTCGCCACCGGCAACGGCGACAGCAAGGTCCGCCTCTGGTCGATCCCGACGGCGGACATGATCGGCCGCAGCGGCTCCTTCCGGCCGGACGGGCGGGTGCTGGCCACGGCCGCGCGCGACGGCAGGGTCCGGCTGTGGAACGTGGCGGACCCCGACCGGCCCGTGACGCTGGGCACGCCCTTCATGCCCGACGACGGCAGCGAGCGCACCCTCGCCTTCTCGCCCGACGGCCGTACCCTCGCGGTGCTGACGGCCAACCGGGCGGTGTACCTGTGGAACGTGACCGACCCCGCCCGGCCGGTCTCCGCGGGACCGCCCGTCGAGCTGCGCACCCGGTTCCTCGGACCGGACGCGCTGGCCTTCGCGCCGGACGGACGCACCCTGGCGACCGCCTACGACGACCGCACCATCCAGTTGTGGGACGTCGGTGACCCCGCGCACGCCACCGCGCTGGGCTCGCCGCTCACCGGGCACAAGGGGTTCGTCAACACCCTCGTGTTCAGCCCGGACGGCCGCACCCTCGCCAGCGGCAGCGCGGACCACACCGTACGGCTCTGGAACGTGACGGACCCCCGGCGCACCCGGCCCATCGGCAAGCCGCTCACCGGTCACGTCGGCCCCGTCAACGCGCTCGTCTACAGCCCGGACGGCCGTACGCTGGCCAGCGGCAGCGACGACGACACGGTGCGGCTGTGGGACGTGACCGACCCGGCGCGGGCGTCCCGGCGCGGCGCGCCCCTCACCGGGCACACCGAGGCGGTGGTGTCGCTGACCTTCAACGAGGAGGGCGACACCCTCGCCAGCGGCGGCAACGACAACACCATCCGGCTGTGGAACGTGACCGACCCGGGCGGGGCCTCCCCCATCGGGCAGTCGATGAGCCCCAACGCCAAGACCGGCAACTTCCTGTCCTTCAGCCCGAACAGCCACATGCTCGGCGTCTCCAGCGGCGCCGACACCGTACGGCTGTGGAATCTGGACGTGGACGAGGCGATCACCCGTATCTGCGCGACCACGCGAGGCGTGCTGACGGCGGACAAGTGGCACGAATACCTGCCGCGGCTCTCCTACGAGCCACCGTGCGAGGACTGACCGGGAAAGTGATCCCGATCACAACGGCAGGGCAGCTGAGAAGTCGGCTCCCGCCGACCCGGCAGCCTTGTTAGCCTTGGCCATAGCCCGGTCGCTGGTGCATCCCCCGTCGCCAGCGACCGGGCCTTTTCCTGCCCGGCCCCGCCTGTTCGCCCGTGTGCGCGCCCGGTCACGCCGGGCCGCGCCCTGGCGGGAGATCCGCGAGAGGCCGGTGTGACCGCGGTCGTAGGCTGGTGTCATGCCCACGCCCTACTCCACCCGCGCGGAACCGTGTTGAGTGCCGTCGCGAGCCGGCGCATCGTCGTCGTCACCGCCGTGCACGCGCCTTCGGCCCGGTATCTGCCCGAGGCCTACGAGTCGCTGCGCGCCCAGGAGTTACCCGACGGCTGGGACTGGCACTGGGTGATCCAGGAGGACGGCACGACGGACGAGGTCGCGCCCCGCGTTCCCGACGACGCCCGGGTGACCTTCCGTCAGGGACGCCCCGGCGGGCCCGGAGTCGCCCGCACGATCGCGCTCGCGCACGCCGAGGGCGAGTACGTGAAGGTCCTGGACGCCGACGACCGGCTCGCACCGGGCACCCTCGCCCGCGACCTGGCCGCCCTCGAACGCGATCCCGCCCTCGGCTGGGCCACCTCGAGCGCCGTCGACCTCCTGCCGGACGGCACCACGGTCGGCTTCCCGGGCGACCCCGCCGAGGGGCCGATCGAGCGGGGGGCCGTCCTCGACCACTGGAAGGCGAACGACTTCCGCGCGCCGGTGCACCCCGCGAGTCTCTTCGTACGGCGGGACCTGTTGACCGCGCTCGGCGGCTGGATGGCCCTGCCCGCCTCCGAGGACACCGGCGTCCTGCTGGCGCTCAACTCGGTGAGCCGCGGCTGGTTCTCGGCGCGGACCGGGCTGCTCTACCGGAAGTGGGACGGGCAGGTGACGGGCCGGCCCGCGCATGTGGACCCCGCCGAACGGGAGGCGCGCATGGCGGTGGTGGAGGCGCGGACCCGGGCGCTGGAGTCCTTCCGCTGGAGCTACCCGCCCCGGCGCACCCCGCCCCCCGGAGCCTGACCCCCGCGCCGGCGCACCCCGCCCCCCGGAGGCTGACCCCCGCACCGGTCGGCGCCCCCCGGCCGCCGCAGCTCCGGCCTCACTCGACCGGGCCGCCGGCCAGGGCCAGCCAGTGGGCGATCCTGCGCAGCGTGGCCTCGTCCACCCGGTCGACCAGGGTGCGGACGGCCGTCACGTCGTCCGGCGAGAGGTCGTAGAGGCCGGCCTTGCCCAGGCCCGTCATCAGGACCTGGTGCCGACGGTCCTCCATGCGTTCCGTGAGCCTGGCGTGGCCGACCCGCGCCTCCCCGTCGCCCGGCGGCGGGGGCGCGGCGTCCGGCGCGGCCGCGGCCGCGGAGGCGGCCGTGGAAGTGGCCGTCGTAGTGGCCGTTGACGGGTCGAAGCGGTGCCATTCACCGTCGTTCGGGCCCCACAGGGCGACGGCGACCTCGTCACCCCGGGCCCGCTTGACCTGCGTCATCTCGCCGATCGCGTACAACACGGGCGTACGGTCGGGGGATTCGGCGCCCGGCCGCCAGGAGGCCGAGGCCGGGTCGTAGAACATCGCCACCCAGCGGGGCTCGCCCGGCGGCCGGGGGCTCGGGGAACGTCGCGTCGGACGGTCCGCTTCGGTCTCCATGGCACTCGCCCCTTCCGCATCGGCATCCGTGTCGGGGTCGGCATCGGCATCGGCATCGGCACAGCAGGGCGACCATAACTGACGGACCGTCAGCTTGCCAGACGGCAGCGGCAGGCACCCGGCCAGGTCGGCCGACGAGTGCGGGACCCCGGCCAGGTCGACCGACGAGTGCGGGACCCCCGGCCAGGTCGGCCGACAGGTGCGGGAGAGGGGGCGCGGGTGGGGTGCGGGCGCGGGAAAGAGGGGGCGGGAGAGGGGTAGGGGAGATCGCAAGGGCCGTAGGGCCGCGGGGTCAGATGCCGCCCGCGCTCTCGCGGGTGAGCGCCACTTCCCGGTCCTCGTTGCAGCGCGGGAGGACGGTGACGTCCGCGCCCGGATGCCTCTGGTGGGCCTGGAGGGCGGCGCTGACCAGCGTCATGAGCAGGTCGATGTCCGTCTCGCACTCCAGATGGACGGTCACCCAGGGCGAGCCGGGCAGCAGCCGGATCGCGGTGGAGTGCCGGAGGTCCCGCTCGAACCGGTGGATCGCCTTGCCGGTGAGATGCAGGTCGACACTCTGGTCGGAGTGGAAGTGCGCGATCTCGACCCCGCCCGAGCGCAACGCCCGACCGGTGCCGCAGCTGGGCCGGACCTCCGCGAGGTCCGGCCAGGTCGCCAGTCGTGTCAAGGCACGCGAGGCTGCCGTCATGGTCCCCATCATGAAGCGCTCACCGCCCGGCCACCAGAGGTTGAGGGAGCCTTAACCGACCTGTATCGCCGCGAGTTCGGCCCCTCAGTTGTTCCACGACTCGTCGTAGGGGTCCCTCGGGGCCTTGGCCGGGGCGGCGGCGGTGACCTCGATGAAGGGGATCGGGCCGTCGTTGACCGGGTCGTGCGTGCTGCGGGGGGTGTAGGTGCCGGTGACGGTCAGCCAGGTGTCCGGTTGGAGGACCGGGGGAATGTCGCCGGTCAGACCGACCTTGACCGGCTGGGCGTCGGCGGCACAGCAGTTGAGGGCCATCCGGACCAGATAGGGCGTGCCCTCGTGGTCCAGTGCGACGAAGCCGGTCAGACGGACCTCGCGACCGGCGAGGGTACGGCCGTGGTCGTATACGGCTCGGCCCGCGTAGTCCACGACGCTCAGCGGCAGCGGGTCGGTGGCGGGCAGGGGCGGATAGGCGAGCGGCTCCTGGAGGGCCGTGCCCGTACGGATCGCGCTGTACGAGCCCAGGGCCGGCGGGGCGACCAGGATCAGCGCCAGAAGTGGAAGGATCAGGAGCCAGGAGACGCGGGGCTCGGGGTGGGTGTGCTCGGAGCGGGCGGGCTCGGGGTCGTCCTGCTGGGCGTCGCCGTGCTGGGGGTGGTCCTGCTGGGGGTCGTCGTGCTCGGGGCCGTCGTGCTGGGCGGCGTCGTGCTGGGCGGCGTCGTGCTGGGCGTCGTCGTGCTGGGCGTCGTCGTGCTCGGGGTGGGCCTTCTTCGCCGTCGTCCGGCGGTGCTCGTACCACGCCGTCGCCAGTGCCGTGACGATCAGGATCGCGCCGGACGCCAGCAGCAGCGGGCGCAGGCCCGCCTTGACGTAGCGGAGGTAGAGGTCGGTGGTGCCGGCGTGCAGCAGGGCCGCGCCGAGCAGGAAGAGGACGGCCGCCTGGGACTGTCGGTTCACAGCAGCACCCATCCCGTCAGGACCGCCGACCCGATGGCCAGCACGAAGGTCGCCGGGGCGAAGCGCAGCGCGAAGCCCCGGCCGAAGGTGCCCGTCTGCATCGCGAACAGCTTGAGGTCGATCATCGGACCGACCACCAGGAAGGCGAGCCGGGCCGTGAGGGAGAACTGGGTCAGCGACGCGGCGACGAACGCGTCCGCCTCCGAGCAGATGGAGAGGACCACCGCGAGGACGGCGAGCGTCAGGACGGCGACCGCCGGGTTCTCCGCGGCCGTACGCAGCCAGCTCTCCGGGGCGACGGCCTTCAGGGTCGCCGCCGCCATCGCGCCCAGGACCAGGAAGCCCCCCGCGTGCATCACGTCGTGCCGGACCGAGTCCCAGAACGCGGCCCCCTTCGTCTCCCCCTCGTGCGGCGCGTGGGCCGGCAGCCGCAGCCAGTCCGTGCGGCCCAGCCGTTGCCACAGCCAGCCCATCGCGCACGCCACCAGCAGACTGGCGACGAAACGGGCCAGCACCATCTCGGGGTCGCGGGGGAAGGCCACGGCCGTCGCCGTCAGCACGACCGGGTTGATCGCCGGGGCGGAGAGCAGGAACGCGAGGGCCGCGGCCGGGGTCACACCCCGGCGGACCAGAGCGCCCGCCACCGGGACCGACGCGCACTCGCAGCCCGGCAGCAGCGCGCCCGCGGCCCCGGCGACCGGGACGGCGAGCCCGGGCCGGGAGGGCAGGGCGCGGGCGAAGAAGGAGGGCGGTACGTAGACCGCGATCGCCGCCGACAGCAGCACCCCGAGCACCAGGAACGGCAGGGCCTGCACCACCACGGCGACGAACACCGTCGTCCAGCTCTGCATCACCGGGGCGGACAGGGCGCGGCGGATCGGGCCCTGGAGCAGCACCATCAGGAGCAGCACCATGGTCAGGACCAGGGGTGAGGTGAGTTGACGCTCCTCGGGCGGCGTGGGCGGCGTGAGTGGTGCGGACGCTGTCTGCGGCCGGTCCCGGCGGGCGCCCTTCTCGTGCGGGGCCGATCTGGTGATGGCCACGGGTCGCGCACCTCCGGCTTCCGTGTTCTCCCTGATGCCTGTTTCTCGCATTCCCTCCCCTTTCCTACGGGAGTTCCCTACGGGGCGTTCACCCTGTTCACCTCATCCGTGGAACCTCCCGTCCCGGTGAGGCAGTCTTCTCCCTCGTGGGGAGCGTTCCGAATCAGGGTCAGCCGCCGGGCACCGCCGGCGCGCACATGGTGGTGTGCGGTGACGACGGTCTGGCGCACCGGCTCGCCGCCGAACTGCGGGGGGTCTACGAGGAGCAGGTCACCCTCGTCGTGCCGCCCGCCGAGCGGACGGTGAGGCCACCGGTGGTGGGGCGGGCCCGCGCGGTGTCGGCGGCGCTGCTCGACCGGGTGGTGAACGCTGCCGTCAACCGCGCGGCGGGCAACGGCACGCCCGCCGTCCCGGGCGAACCGGCCAACGGCCAGCGGACCTTGGAGGCCGTGGAGGCCACCGAGGCGGTGCTCGCCGAGGCGGGGGTGGAGCGGGCCGCCGCGCTGGCGCTCGTGTACGACGACGACGAGACCAACATCCGTGCCGCCCTCACCGCCCGTCGGCTCAACCCCCGGCTGCGGCTCGTCCTGCGGCTCTACAACCGGCGGTTGGGCCAGCACATCGAGGAACTCCTCGATCAGGCGGCCGCGTTGGCCGCCGAGAGCGCGGTCGCGGCGGGCGACTCCTATGACGCCTCCGCCGGCGACGCCTCGACCACCGTGCTGTCCGACGCCGACACCGCGGCCCCCGCGCTCGCCGCGACCGCTGTCGTCGGCACCAGCAAGGTCGTCCAGACGGACGGGCTGCTGCTGCGCGCGGTGGAGCGGCCGCCGACCGGCCCCGGCGAGTCCGACCCGCCGGGCCTGCCCACGCTGGCGCTGCTCTCCGCCGACGGCGGCGACCCGGCCTTCGCGGACGGCTCCGAGGCAAGCGGTGAGCAGGGGCCTTTGCTGCTGCCCGACGCGGCGGCCGTACGGGAGGCGGCCGTGTCCGGCAGGCGCGGGTCCGTCGTCCTGGAGCAGGTCGCCTACTCCGCCGGGCCCGCGTTGCCCGCCGGGCGGGGCGTCGGGGTCATGGCGCCGTTCGCCTCGCTGTTCTCACGGCGGCTGCGGTGGTCGCTGGCCGGTCTCGTCGGGTGTGTGTTCGCGTTGGCGGTGGCGCTGTGGCTGGTGACCGGCATCCATCCGCTGGGCGCGCTGTATCTGACGTTGCTGGACCTGTTCGCCATCAACGACCCGGCCGTCGGGGCCACCACCGAACGTCAGGTCCTTCAACTCCTCTCCGGGCTGATGGGGTTGCTGCTGCTGCCGGTGCTGCTGGCGGCGGTGCTGGAGGCGCTCGGGACCTTCCGCGGGGCGGGGGCCCTGCGTCGGCCGCCCCGGGGGCTCGGCGGGCATGTGGTGCTGCTCGGGCTGGGGAAGATCGGCACCCGGGTGCTGACGCGCCTGCGTGAGCTGGACATCCCCGTGGTGTGCGTGGAGGCCGGGCCGGAGGCACGGGGGCTGGCGGTGGCGCGGCGGTTGCGGGTGCCGGTGGTGCTGGGGGACGTCACGCAGGAGGGGGTGCTGGAGGCCGCGAAGATCCATCGCGCGCACGCCTTGCTCGCGGTGACCAGCTCCGACACGACGAATCTGGAGGCCGCGCTGTACGCGCGGTCGCTGCGGCCCGATCTGCGGGTCGTGCTGCGGCTGTACGACGACGACTTCGCGACCGCCGTGTACCGCACGCTGCGGGCCGCGCATCCGCAGGCGCTGACCCGGAGCCGGAGCGTGACGCATCTGGCGGCGCCGTCCTTCGCCGGGGCGATGATGGGGCGGCAGATCCTGGGGGCGATCCCGGTGGAGCGGCGGGTGTTGCTGTTCGCCGCGCTGCGGGTCGGGGAGCACGCGCAGTTGGAGGGCAGGACGGTCGGGGAGGCTTTCCGGGCGGGCTACTGGCGGGTGCTGGCGCTGGACACGGGGCGGGAACCGCAGGGTGGGTCGGGGCTGGTGTGGGACCTTCCGGACACGCGTGTCCTGCGGAGCGAGGACCGGGTGGTGCTGGCGGCCACCCGCCGGGGGTTGGCGGAGCTTCTGCGGCGGCAGAGGCGGAGGGGGGCGGGGGTCTAGCGCTCCGACTGCTGCGACTGCGACTGAGGCTGCGGGGGGGCATCGCCGCCCCGCCGCGGGGGCATCAGCTCCCGCCCCTGCCACCCCGCCGCGGGGGCATCAGCTCCCCCCCCTGCCGCCCCGCCGCGCCCCAAGGGGTTTCCGCCCCCGCCGCCCCTCCCCCGCCCCTCCCTTCCCGGCCTCGGGGGTGCTGCCCCCGAACCCCCGCTCCTCGAACGCCGGAGGAGGGGCCGGGGTTCAGCCGGACCGAGCTCTACCGGCCCAAGTGGCGTTCCGCGAAGTCCAGTTCCAGTCGGACCTGCTTGATCCGCTCGTCGACCACCAGGGAGCCGTGGCCCGCGTCGTAGCGGTACACCTCGTGGACCGCTCCCCTCGCCTCCAGGCGCTTGACGTAGTTGTCGATCTGGCGGATGGGGCAGCGAGGGTCGTTCACACCGGCCGAGATGTAGACGGGGGCCCGCACCTTGTCGACGTACGTCAGCGGGGACGAGGTCTCGAAACGCTCCGGGACCTCCTCCGGGGTGCCGCCGAGCAGCGTGCGGTCCATCGCCTTCAGCGCCTCCATCTCGTCGTGGTAGGCCGTGACGTAGTCGGCGACGGGGACCGCCGCGATGCCCACGGTCCACGAGTCGGGCTGGGCGCCGAGGCCGAGGAGGGTGAGGTAGCCGCCCCAGGAGCCGCCGGTGAGGACCAGCCGGGCGGGGTCGGCGAGGCCCGAGCCGACCGCCCATTCCCGGACCGCCTCGATGTCCTCCAGCTCGATCAGACCGACCCGGTGCTTCAGCGCGTCCGTCCACGCCCGGCCGTAGCCGGTGGAGCCGCGGTAGTTGACGCGGACGACCGCGTAGCCGTGGTCCACCCAGGCCGCCGGGGCCGCCGCGAAGGCGTCGCTGTCGTGCCAGGTCGGGCCGCCGTGGATGTCGAAGACGGTGGGCAGCGGGCCGGTCGCGCCGGCGGGCCGCTGGACCAGGGCGTGAATGCGGCCGCCCGGGCCCTCCACCCACACGTCCTCCACCGGGACCGAGCCGGGGGACTTCATGCCGGGCGGGTCCAGGACCACCTCTCCGGTCGTCGAGCGGACCGCCGGCGGCCGGGCCGCGGACGACCACAGGTACTCCACGCTGCCGTCCGGGCGGGCCGTGGCCCCGGAGACGGTGCCCGGCGGGGTCGTGATCCGCTCGAGCGCGGCGCTCGCGAGGTCGTAGCGGAACATCTCGCTGCGGGCCTCGAAGCTGTGCACGATGAGCAGGCCCGAGCCGTCCGGGTACCACTCCGCGCTCACGTCGCCCGGCAGGTCCAGGTCCAGGTCCTCCTCCAGGCCCGTCGCCACGTCCCAGACCAGGGGCTCCCAGCGGCCGCGGCGCTGGTGGCCGATGAGCAGCCGGGTGTCGCCGTCGACCGGGGCGAAGCCGAGCACCTCCAGACCCAGTTCCTCGGAGCCGCCCTTGGTGTCGTCCAGCTCGGCGACCTTGGAGCCGTCCAGGCGCAGGACCCGCAGCGCGGAGTGCATCGCGTCGCCGTGCTCGGTGTGCTCGACGGCGACGAGGGTGCCGTCGTGGGAGAGGTCGCCCACGCCCGCCGACTCCCGGTGGCGGTAGAGCTCGAAGGGGGGCTCGCCGATCCGCGTCACATGGATCGTCGTGCCCTCCTCGTCCGTGGAGCGGCCGACCACCGCGGTACGGCCGTCCCGGCCGAGGGCGAGGCCCGCCGGGTAGGAGGCGTCCAACCCCGGGGTGGCGGGCTCGTCGGCCCCGCCGCCGAAGGGCTGACGGCGCCAGACACCGAACTCGTCGCCGTCCTTGTCGTCGAACCACCAGATCCACGCGCCGTCCGGGGAGAGCACGCCGTCCGTCGTGCCGTTGGCCCGGTCGGTCACCTGGCGCTGGTGGCCCGTGGCCCGGTCCCAGGCGTACAGCTCGTACGTCCCCGTCGCATTGGAAACGAACAGGGAGCGGTCAGGCGCGTCCTGCGCCCAGTCGGGCAGCGACACCCGGGGCGCCCGGAAGCGCTTCTCCCAGTCCGGCATCTCCTCGTACTGCTCGGGTGCGGCGGACCCGTTGCTCTCAGTCATGACCCCATACTGCCCGTCCGCGACGACAATCGGACGCCAGGGTCCCCAGGCTGTGGATAACTTCCCACCGACTTCGCACCTTCTTCCCACCGACGAGCCGCACCCGGGCCGCACCCGGGCCGCACCCGAGCCTCACCCCGCGGGCCGGTGGCCGGTGGCCGCCCCGTACCGTGGAGGGCGTGTACCGGTTCCTGCTGACGCCCCGCTGGTGGGGGATCAACGTCTTCGTACTGCTGGCCATCCCCTTCTGCGTGTTCATGGGGTCCTGGCAGCTGAGCCGGTTCGAGGCGCGGGTGGACGACCACCGCAGCGCGAAGGAGCAGGCCGATTCCTCCCGCACGCAGACCGCGCGACCGCTGGCCGAACTGCTGCCCGTGGACAAGTCGACCTCCGGCAGGAAGACCACCGCCACCGGCCGGTACGCCGAGCAGCTGCTGGTGCCCGACCGCCGGCTGGACGGCAGGGACGGGTACTACGTGCTGACCCTGCTGCGCACGGACGGCGGCAAGGCGCTGCCCGTGGTGCGCGGCTGGCTGCCCGGCAGCGCCGACTCCGCGAAGGCCCCGCGGCCGCCGGCCGGCCGGGTGACCGTCACCGGCACGCTCCAGGCCTCCGAGACGCCGGGCGACAACGGGGTGCGGGCACAGGGCGGCCTGCCGGCCGGGCAGACCTCCGCGATCAGCGCCGCCTCGCTGGTCAACCTGGTGCCGTACGACCTCTACGACGCCTGGGTCACGCTCGACACCGCGGACCCGGGGATGACGGCGGTGCCCGCGACCGCGGCGGCCGACACGGGGCTCGACGTGAAGGCGTTCCAGAACCTGGGCTACACCGGCGAGTGGTTCGTCTTCGCCGGGTTCGTGGTGTTCATGTGGTTCCGGCTGCTGCGCCGCGAGGTGGAGTTCGCGCGGGACGCCGAACTCGGCATCCTCCCCGAGGAACCCGCGGAGTCCGCAGGGCCCGTCGCATCCGAGGAACCTGTGGAGTCCGAGGAGCCCGTGGAGTCCGTGGAGTCAGGGCCCATGGAGTCCGCGGAACCTCAGGAAGACGCCAGCACACCCGTCCGGTAGATCGTCCCCGCGCACGCGCCGGACACCGTGGCCACGCTCGTCGGGGAGCCGCTCTCGGCCGTGTAGGACACGTTCACACTGCCGTCGGCCGTGCCGTCCTCGGTGTACATCTGGGCCGCGGTGCCGGAGGTGGTCTCACCGGTCGTGCTCGACTGCTCGGTCGGGGTCGGGGAGGGGGACGCCGAGCCACCGGTGTCACCGCCGCTGCCGCCGGTCGTGGGGCAGGTCTCGGACGGCACCCAGGCGAACTTCACCTCATAGGCCGAGCCGGGGGCGAGCGCGTGCTGGGTGACGTACAGGGAGGGGTCGGGCAGACCGGCCGCCGCGTCCCCCGAGGTGTGCTCCGCGACGGTGATCTTCGAGGCGTCGGCCGCGCCCTGGGCGGCGAACGTCACGGTGACGGCGCCGCTGACGGTGCAGGTGGCGCCGGAGGCGTTCCGGACGTGGAAGGTGCCGTAGACGGTGCCGGCCGCGTCCGGGACGTCGACGCCGGGGGTGCCGGCCTCGAGCTGGTCCGCCGCGCAGGCGGGCGCGCTCGCCGCGGACTCGGAGGTCGGTCCGCTGCCGCTGGAGGCGGTGCCGCTCGCGGACTCCTTGCCCTGGCCGGAGTCGGTGGCGCCGTCCTGGCCCTGTTCACCGGTGGCGCCGGAGGAGTCGCCGACCTTGCCCGAGGAGCCGCCGGCGGGGTCCTTGCCCTGATCCGTGCCCCCCTGCGCCTGTGAGGCCTGGCCGGCGAGGGAAGGGTTGGCGTCGGAGCCGCCCGCGTTCGAGACGTGCAGTACGGCCGGGACGGCGGTGCCGAGGAAGAGGGCCGCGGCCGCCATGCCGACGGCCGCCTGCCGCTTGCGGGCCCGCCGCACGGGAACGGCCCGCCGCAGGTGGTCCAGCGAGCCGTCGCGCGGCTCCATCTCCTGGACGGCGTCGTGCAGCATCCGGCGCAGTGCCAGCTCGTCCGAGTCGAGCCCTTCGGGGCTCTGGTCGTCGAGGTGGTGGTTCACGGTTGAGTTCCCAGCGTGCGATTGCTTCGGCTCTTGGTTGCGCGACGAGGACGTCGGCTCGTGCCACGCGAACGGCTCGTGGCGCTCGTGGCTTTCGTGGCTCCCGTGTGCGTCCCGCCCTTCGGCTTCCCCGCTCACGCCGGCGCCTCCATGGCTATGCGCAGGGCGGCGATGCCGCGCGAGCCGTAGGCCTTGACCGAGCCGAGGGAGATGCCGAGGGTCGCGGCGACCTGGGCCTCGGTCATGTCGGCGAAGTAGCGCAGCACGAGGACCTCGCGCTGACGTCGCTGGAGGCCCTTCATCGCCTTGATGAGCGAGTCGCGCTCCAGCTGGTCGTAGGCGCCCTCCTCCGCGCTGGCCATGTCCGGCATCGGCTTGGAGAGCAGCTTCAGGCCGAGGATGCGGCGGCGCAGGGCGGAGCGGGAGAGGTTGACGACCGTCTGCCGCAGGTAGGCGAGGGTCTTCTCCGGGTCGCGGACGCGCTTGCGGGCGGAGTGGACGCGGATGAAGGCCTCCTGGACGACGTCCTCGCAGGAGGCGGTGTCGTCGAGGAGGAGGGCGGCGAGACCGAGCAGCGAGCGGTAGTGCGCCCGGTAGGTCTCGGTGAGGTGGTCGACGGTGGTGCCGGCCGCCTCGGTGTTCTCGGCGGCTACGGTCGCCTCGGCGCCGTCACGCTGACTGGGGACGCGGGCGGGCCGCGCTGCGGGCATGGGCGCGATCACCGGCATGCCGCCGGGCGTGCCGGGCATGCGGGGTCGGAGGACGGCTCGCGGCGGCCGTAGGGCCGCGCCGCGGGGCGCCACTGGGAGTTCGAGTACCTCTGCCACGCCAGTTGGACACACTTCCCCCCGTGGGGGTTGTACGCGCCCGGCGTCGCGTTCACATCGACCAAGGCCCCGCGCACCCGTCTCATCCGTCCCGCTCTTCCCCTGTTTGCCATATGAACGGGCGTCCCCACGCCCCGACCACCGCGACCCCGAACGCTGTGATCATTCACACGTCTGCGCACACCCCGCAGGGTGACCGCAAAGACGCTCCCCGCCCTGCGCACGGTTGCGGAGAGCGGGGAGGAAAATCTTCGGATGCCAAAGGTGTCCGATACAAGTGGTTCGGACCGACGACCCGCTCACATTGCACTGGAGATCCTACAAACCCACGAAGCCCTGGCCAGCGCTTTTATCCGTGCGAGAGTTCGGCCGCCACCAGCTCCGCGATCTGCGCGGTGTTCAGGGCGGCCCCCTTGCGCAGATTGTCCCCGCACACGAAGAGTTCGAGGGCCGTGGGGTCGTCCAGGGCCCGGCGCACCCGGCCCACCCAGGTCGGGTCGGTGCCGACCACGTCGGCGGGCGTGGGGAACTCCCCCGCCGCCGGGTTGTCGAACAGGACGACACCGGGCGCCGTCGCGATGATCTCGCGGGCGCCCTCCACGGTGACCTCGTCCTGGAAGCGGGCGTGGACGGTGAGGGAGTGCGTGGTGACCACCGGCACCCGCACACAGGTCACGGCGACCGGCAGCTTCGGCAGTCCGAGGATCTTGCGGGACTCGTCCCGCACCTTCATCTCCTCCGACGACCAGCCGTCCGCGCGCAGCGACCCGGCCCACGGGACGACGTTCAGCGCCACCGGCTCCGGGAAGGGACCGGTGTCGTCGCCGACGGCCCGCCGCAGGTCACCGGGGCCGGTGCCCAGCTCGGTACCGGCGACCAGCGCGATCTGCCGGCGCAGGGTCTCCACCCCGGCCCGCCCGGCCCCGCTCACCGCCTGGTACGACGACACCACCAGCTCGCGCAGCCCGTACTCGGCGTGCAGCGCGCCCAGAGCGACGATCATGGACAGCGTCGTGCAGTTGGGGTTGGCGACGATCCCGCGGGGCCGGGTCCGCAGCGCGTGCGCGTTGACCTCGGGGACGACCAGCGGCACCTCGGGGTCCATCCGGAAGGCGCCGGAGTTGTCGACGACGACCACGCCCTTGGCGGCGGCGACCGGCGCCCACTGCGCGGCGACCTCGTCGGGCACGTCGAACATGGCGACGTCGACCCCGTCGAAGGCCTCCTCCGACAGGGCCACCACCTCGATCTCCTCGCCGCGCACGGCCAGCTTGCGGCCGGCCGAGCGCGGGGAGGCGACGAGTCGGATCTCGCCCCAGATGTCGGCCCGCTGGGAGAGGATCCTGAGCATGACCGAGCCGACGGCGCCGGTCGCTCCCACGACCGCGAGGGTCGGCCGCACGGTAGTGGCCATCAGCGGCCGGTGCCCCCGTAGACGACGGCCTCGTCGCTGTCGGAGTCGAGCCCGAAGGCGGTGTGCACGGCGCGCACGGCCTCGTTGACGTCGTCGGCACGCGTCACGACCGAGATGCGGATCTCGGAGGTCGAGATCAGCTCGATGTTGACGCCCGCGTCGGACAGCGCCTTGAAGAAGTCGGCCGTGACACCCGGGTTGGTCTTCATCCCGGCGCCGACCAGCGAGATCTTGCCGATCTGGTCGTCGTAGCGCAGCGAGTCGAAGCCGATGCCCGCCTTGTTCTTCTCCAGGGCGTCGATGGCCTTGCGGCCCTCGGCCTTCGGCAGCGTGAAGGAGATGTCCGTCAGGCCGGTGGAGGCCGCGGACACGTTCTGCACGATCATGTCGATGTTGATCTCGGCGTCGGCGATCGTCCGGAAGATCACAGCGGCCTCGCCCGGCTTGTCCGGCACGCCCACGACCGTGACCTTGGCCTCCGAGGTGTCGTGCGCGACACCGGAGATGATGGCCTGCTCCACCGGCTTTTCCCCTTGCTGCTGTGTCTTGACGAGTGGCTCACTGCTGACCCACGTGCCCTGGAGTCCGCTGAAGGACGAGCGGACATGGATCGGGATGTTGTAGCGGCGGGCGTACTCCACACAGCGGTGGAGCAGCACCTTGGAGCCGGAGGCCGCGAGCTCCAGCATGTCCTCGAAGGCGATCCAGTCGATCTTCTGCGCCTTCTTCACCACGCGCGGGTCGGCGGTGAACACGCCGTCCACGTCGGTGTAGATCTCGCAGACCTCGGCGTCGAGCGCGGCGGCGAGGGCGACGGCCGTGGTGTCGGACCCGCCGCGCCCCAGCGTGGTGATGTCCTTCTTGTCCTGGCTGACACCCTGGAACCCGGCGACGATGGCGATGTTGCCCTCGTCCAGCGCGGTCCGGATGCGCCCCGGCGTGACATCGATGATCCGGGCTTTGTTGTGGACCGAGTCGGTGATGACGCCTGCCTGGCTGCCGGTGAACGACTGGGCGCTGTGACCCAGGTTCTTGATCGCCATCGCCAGCAGGGCCATGGAGATCCGCTCTCCGGCGGTCAGCAGCATGTCGAATTCCCGGCCGCTGGGCATCGGGGATACCTGCTCGGCGAGATCGATCAGCTCGTCCGTCGTGTCGCCCATCGCGGAAACGACCACGACCACCTGGTGGCCGTTCTTCTTCGCTTCCACGATCCGCTTGGCGACGCGCTTGATGCCCTCGGCATCGGCTACGGAGGAGCCTCCGTACTTCTGCACGACAAGGCCCACGTGCGCTCCTCGCTCAGTTTGTCTGTTTCCGCACATACGCCCTTGTACTGCGGGTCGGCTCAGTCTAACGAGCGCCCGAAAACCGCCTCCCGAGTACCGCATGGTGAGACTCGCGGAAGAGGCCGGAAAGGGGTCCGGGCGCCCGTCGTCGGGTCTTCCCTTCCCACTGACGCCGAAGTGATAGCTGTGAATTAAGTTTCAAGCACTATCGCGCGGCCGGGCACGGCGGGCGGGGGGCTGGGACCAGCCCCGCGAACCGCCTCGTGGGCCTGCCTCGAACGTCGTGCGGGCGTCAGCCCTTGACCGGCCCCAGCCCCAGCTGTCCGCCGATCTCCTCGGCCATGACCCGGCCCGCCTCGAACTCGAGGGTCTCGTCGCCCAGCGGGGACTGGTCGGTGTCGAGGCCGTTCAGCTCCTCGAGGGGCTGGTCCAGGCGGATGTGGGCGAGGACCGAGTGCAGGGCGCGCAGGGTCGCCGAGGCCGTGGAACCCCAGTTGGAGAAGTAGGAGAACTGCCACCACCACAGGGCCTCCGTGGTGCGGCCGGCCCGGTAGTGGACCATGCCGTGGCGCAGGTCGGCGATGACATCGGCGAGGTCGTCGGAGATCCGGGCCGGGACGGGCGCCTTGCGGGGCTCGTAGGGGTCGAAGACCTCGGAGTAGACGTCGACCGGCTCCAGGAGGCGGGCGAGGTTCTCGCGGAGCTCGTCGGCGTCCGGCTCGAAGCCCGGGTCGGGCTCGTAGCGCTCGTCGGGGACGATGTCCTCGTGGGCGCCGAGGCGGCCGCCGGCCAGGAGCAGCTGGGAGACCTCCAGGAGGAGGAAGGGGACGGCCAGGCCGGGCTCGTCGCCCTTAGCCACCTCCGTGACGGCTACCAGGAAGCTCTCGACCTGGTCCGCGATCTGGACCGCGAAATCGTCCGGATTGTGGTCGGTCGCGTGCAGCGTGGCGTCAGACATCTAGGAGTCGTCTCCCCTCGAAGGCGCGACCGAGGGTCACCTCGTCCGCGTATTCCAGGTCGCCACCCACCGGGAGGCCGCTGGCCAGGCGGGTGACCTTCAGGCCCATGGGCTTGATCATGCGGGCGAGGTACGTGGCCGTCGCCTCGCCCTCCAGATTCGGGTCGGTGGCCAGGATCAGCTCCGTGACCGTCCCGTCGGCCAACCGCGCGAGAAGTTCTCGTATACGCAGGTCGTCGGGACCGACACCTTCGATGGGGCTGATCGCGCCGCCCAGGACGTGGTACCTGCCGCGGAACTCCCGCGTGCGCTCGACCGCCACGACGTCCTTCGGCTCCTCGACGACGCAGATGACGCTCGGATCGCGGCGCGGGTCGCGGCAGATGCCGCACAGCTCCTCCTGCGCCACGTTGCCGCAGGTCGCGCAGAAGCGGACCTTCGCCTTGACCTCCATGAGGGCCTGGGCGAGCCGCCGTACGTCCGTCGGTTCCGCCTGGAGGATGTGGAAGGCGATCCGCTGCGCGCTCTTGGGACCGACGCCGGGCAGTCGCCCCAGTTCGTCGATGAGGTCCTGGACCACGCCTTCGTACAACGGACTGCCGTCCTTCCTGGGGTTCCTTGCGGTACGTACGGTAGTTGGCCGAGGCCGGTCTTAGAAAGGCGGACCGGCCCTAGAAAGGCAGCCCCGGGATGCCGCTGCCGCCGCCCAGGCCCTGGGCCAGCGGGCCGAGCTTCTGCTGCTGGAGCGCCTGGGCGTTCTCGTTGGCCGCGTGGACGGCCGCGACGATCAGGTCGGCCAGGGTCTCGGTGTCCTCCGGGTCCACCGCCTTCGGGTCGATCCGCAGGGCGCGCAGCTCGCCGGAGCCGGTCACGGTCGCCTGCACCAGACCGCCGCCCGCCTGCCCGTCGACCTCCGTGTTCGCCAGTTCCTCCTGGGCGCGGGCCAGGTCCTGCTGCATCTTCTGGGCCTGCTGGAGCAGCTGCTGCATATTGGGCTGGCCACCACCGGAAATCACGATCAGCTCCTGTGTCCTTCGACTGTCCTACGACTGTTCGGCGTGTCTTCGGGCGGGGTTTTTCCCGCTCGGCACGAGCCTACGTGGTCTGTGCGGGTGTCGCCCCAGCACTCTTTCGAGTGAGTCAGGTGTGAGGCCTATACCTGATCAAGGCCCACTTCCGGGCGTAAAAGAGATGAAACCTTCCTCTTCGCCACCCATTGGGAGGTAGGAAAGGTCCGGCGCAGCAGCATCAGGCGTCACGGGTGTGACGCAACGTGAGCGGTCGGGATCGGTCGGGTTCCATCGGTCGGGATCAGTAGGGAGTGCCGGGTGGGTCAGCAGCCGGAGATGCAGCCCGAGGGTCCGCCTCAGGACGGGCGGAGTGAGGGCGCGGCCGGGCTGCGGCCGGGCGATCTGGCCGGGCGGAGGTTTCCGCTCGGGGACTGGGGCGAGCCCGCCGAGCGGCTGGACGAGCTGTACCGGTGGGTGGAGCGCGGAGCGCTGGAGACCACCTCCTGGTACCTCGCGGACCGGGTGTGGAAGCGGCGGGCCGCCCGGGGGCTGCGCACCGGCGCGGCGGCGGGTGCGGTGTGCGCGGCCGCGCTGCCGTTGCTGGATCTCGCCCGGGTGCTGGGCGGTGCCGCGGCCTGGGGGTATCTGGCGCTGCTGCTCGCGGTGGCGTGTGTGGCGGTGGACCGGTTCTTCGGGATGACGTCCGGCTGGATAAGGGACGTCGCCACCGCGCAGGCCGTGCAGCGCCGGCTCCAGGTGCTCCAGTTCGACTGGGCCTCGGAGAGCGTCCGGGAGGTGCTGGGCCCGGCGGAGGGGACGGCGAGCGAGGCCGCGGAGCGGTGTCTCGCGGTGCTGCGGCGGTTCTCGGAGGACGTCTCGGAGCTGGTGCGTACGGAGACGGCGGACTGGATGGTCGAGTTCCGTACCGGGCCTGCGCCCATGGGGATCCAGGGCGCGGGCGCCTCCGGCGGGCGGGTGGACGTGGGTGGGGGGTACGGGCGGTTCCCTTCGCCGCCGGGGGCGAACGCCCGGCCGAACATGCCCCGGCAGCGGCCGCCCGAGCCTCGGTGACAGGGCGGCTTCGCCGCGTCTCCTCGCCCCCGCCGCTCCTTCCCCTTCCCGTCCCTTCCCTTCCCTTCCCGTCAGCGTTCAGCCACTCCACAGCCACTCCACTGTGGGCGCCCCGCGACTCCCGCCGACCGGATGCAGGGGGTCACCGTACGTCTGTGCGGTGGGACATTCCGGGCCGGTCGACCGACGTCAGCGCGACGTTCGACGTCAGCGCGACGTTCACCGCCGGGTGTAGGTCAGTTTCTCCCCGGTTCCGCTGTTCACCCGCCGCAGGGTGCCGTCGGCGAGCAGGGTGACCTCGGAGGCGGCGCCGGGGCTGCACGAGGAGAGGGGTTCACCGGCGGTGACCTTGGACGGGCCTATCTCCAACGGGCCTTTCCCGCCGGGCCGCTCGGCGAGGGCGGCGCTGAACTCGCAGTGGTAGCCGTCCCCGTCGGCGACGAGCGCGAGGACCGCGTCGCCCACCTCGCCCTGGGTGAGGGTCAGCCGGCGGGTGTTGGTACCGCTCTCGTTCTCGATGGTGGTGGTCCAGGTGCCGAGGTAGGCCGCCGGGACGGCGCCCTGCGCCGAGGACGCGGAGGGGGACGCCGAAGGGGAAGGGGACGAGTCCGGCGCTGGCAGCTCGGAGGCCTTCGCGGCGGAGGACGCCGAACCGCCGGAGGGGGTGGGCGCCGCGGTGGTGTCGCCGTCGCCGTTCATGAACGCGTACACCGAGCCGCCCGCCGCGATCGCGACCACCAGGCCGACCGCGACGAGCAGGGCGGTCGTCCGGCCCTTGCGGCGCGGCGGCTCCGGCGGCCCGACGGGTCCGGCGGGCCCGTACGGGTCGTGCCCGGGGTTGGTGCCGGGGCCGGCGGTGCCGTCCGCGTACGGGTTGTACGGCACCGCCTGGCCGGGCACCGCGGACCAGGCGGCCGGCGGCTGCTGCGGGTGGCCGTGGCCGGCCGGCTGCGGATGCTGCTGGGGGTAGCCGTACACCGGGTGGGCCGGGGCGGCCGGAGCACCGGGCGGCCGGTGCTGCGGCGGGATGCCGTCGGCGCCCGCGACCCGCGTGGGGCGGTGGTCGTACGCGGGCGTGCCGCCGCGCGGGCCGGAGTGTTCCGGGAAGGCCTCGGCGGGCGCCGAGTGGTCGAGGAGGGCGGGACGTGCCGTGTGGCCGGAGGAGGGCTGGGCGCCCTCCGGGTCCTCCACCTCCAGCAGCCGCACGGCGTGGCGGCCGAGCTGCGCCACGAGGGCGCCGGGCAGCCAGGGGTCGCGGGAACGGCCGTCGGAGACGGTGTCGTCGACGCCGGTGAGCTCGAGGACGCGGTCGAGGGAGGGGCGGGCGGCCGGGTCCTTGCGCAGACAGGCGCGGACCAGGTCGGCGATGCCCTCGGGGACGCCGGAGAGGTCGGGCTCGTCCTCGGCGATGCGGAACATCAGGGCGTGCGCCGCGCTGTCGGCGGAGCCGAAGGGGAGGCTGCCGGTGGCGGCGTACGTGAGGACCGAGCCGAGGCAGAAGACGTCGCTGGCGGGTGTGACCGGGTCGCCGCGCAGCTGCTCGGGGGCGAGGAAGCCGGGCGAGCCGATCACCGCGCCGGTCTGGGTCAGGCGGCTGTCGCCGGTCACGCTCTCCAGCGCCCGCGCGACACCGAAGTCGATGACCCGGGGCCCTTCGATGGTGACCATCACATTGGACGGCTTGAGGTCGCGGTGGACGATCCCGGCCGCGTGGATGTTGGCCAGCGCGTGCGCGAGCCCGGCGGCGAGGATGCGCACCGACCGCTCGGGCAGCGGACCGTGGTCGTGGCTCACCACCTGCTGGAGGCTCGGTCCCGCGACATAGCCGGTGGCGACCCAGGGCACGGCGGCCTCCGTGTCGGCGTCCAGGACGGGCGCGGTCCAGAACCCGCCGACCCGCTGCGCGTTGCGCACCTCCTGCCGGAACCGCGCCCGGAACTCCTCGCGCGCCGCCAGTTCCCGCCGGACCAGCTTCACGGCGACCGTGCGCCCCCGGTCCGAGCGGGCGAGGTAGACCTGCCCCATGCCGCCCGCGCCCAGCCGCGCGAGCAGCCGGTAGCCGCCGATGCGCTGCGGGTCCCCCGGGCCCAGCTTCTCCATCGCAGCGCCGCCTTTCCCGCACATGTGTGATCGAGACATGTGCAACCCAGCCGAGAATAATCCGGCCGTTCGGGCAGTAGTGCCGCGCGGTGTCTACGGTTGCGTAACAGCGGGCTCCAGCCCGTCCAGCACCTTGGACAGGCGTTCCAGTACGTGTACGGCCGCGGCGAGCTCCGCCGCCCCGAAGGCGTCCGCCAGCCGGTCGGCGAGCGCCGCGTGCCCGGGGTCGATACGGGCGATCGCGGCCCGCCCCTCCCCGGTGGGCGCGAGCAGCTTGGCGCGCCGGTGGGCGGGGTTCGTCCGGTACTCGGCGAGGCCCTGTTCCACCAGCAGGTCGGCGACGCGCTGGACGCTCTGCCGGGTGATGCCCATGGCGCGGGCGATGCCGGACACCGGCAGCGGGTCGCCGAGCACCGCGCCGAGCACCTGCCAGCGGGCGGCGGTGAGCCCGGCGGGCCCGGCCAGTTCCTCCGCCACGGCGAGGAACTGGCCGTTCAGCCGGAACACCCCGAGGGCGGCGCGGCTGAGCAGATCCTGTCGTTCCTGGCTCACCGGTCGGCCGCCGCCTTCTCCAGCACCTCGTACGCGGCCGCGTCGGAGTCGTGGAACAACCGGTACCAGGCGTCCAGCACCTCGCCCTCGTACACGCCGAGCAGCCGGAAGATCTCGCGCGCGAAGGCGACCGGCTCGGTCGGACCGGCGGTGATCAGACCCGCGTCGGTGACGGCGTCCGCCTCGACGTACCGGTCTCCGCCCGCGTAGCCGGTGGCCGCCAGGTAGAAGGAGACCGCGCCGGTGTGATCCCGGTCGTCGAGCAGGCCCTCGCGGGCGAGTCCCGCGGTGGCCCCGCAGATCGCGGCGACGGGCACCCCTGCGTCGAGGAACGCGCGCGCCGCGCGGGCGAAGGGCGCGAGGTCGCCGGAGGTGTCCCAGAGGTCGGCGCCCGGCAGGATCAGCAGCGAGCTGTCCTCGGGCCGTACGGCGTCGAGGGCCAGGTCGGGATGGATGCGCAGGCCGCCGACGCTGGTCACCGGCTCCTGCGACCCGCCGACCGTGCGGATCTCGTAGCCGTTGCGCGCGAGGTAGGCCGTCGCGAACCCCGTCTCCCAGTCGGCGAGCGTGTCGTACACGGCGAGATGTACCGGCTTACGGCTCATGACTCCTCTTCGGTGAGCGGATCCCCGTACCAGCGGGATGACAGCAGACTGTCACTTCGACAGCAGACTGTCAATGTCGGACGGGCTCCCCTGCACGCCCGACAACCTGTCGCTAAATCGCCCCCTCCACGGAACAGGACGCCGATACCGCTTCCGCATCGCGGACATTTACGCTCGCGGACATGACCCCTCAGTCCAGCCCCCAGGCCGGCGCCGCCGTGAAGGCCGCGGACCGCGCGCATGTCTTCCACTCCTGGTCCGCCCAGGAGCTCATCGACCCGCTCGCCGTGGCCGGCGCGGAGGGGTCGTACTTCTGGGACTACGACGGCAAGCGGTACCTCGACCTCACCAGCGGGCTCGTCTACGCCAACATCGGCTACCAGCACCCGAAGGTCGTCGCCGCGATCCAGGAGCAGGCCGCACACCTGACCACCTTCGCGCCCGCCTTCGCCGTCGAGGCCCGTTCGGAGGCGGCCCGGCTGATCGCCGAGCGGACCCCGGGCGACCTGGACAAGATCTTCTTCACCAACGGCGGGGCGGACGCCGTCGAGCACGCCGTGCGCATGGCCCGGCTGCACACCGGCCGCCCCAAGGTGCTGTCCGCCTACCGCTCGTACCACGGCGGCACCCAGCAGGCCGTGAACCTCACCGGCGACCCGCGCCGCTGGGCCTCCGACAGCGCGACGGCGGGCGTCGTCCACTTCTGGGCGCCGTACCTGTACCGCTCCCGCTTCTACGCGGAGACGGAGGAGCAGGAGACCGCGCGGGCGCTCGAGCACCTGGAGACGACCATCGCCTTCGAGGGGCCGGGGACGATCGCCGCGATCATCCTGGAGACCGTCCCCGGCACCGCCGGGATCATGGTCCCGCCGCCCGGCTATCTCGCCGGGGTGCGGCAGCTCTGCGACCAGTACGGGATCGTCTTCGTCCTGGACGAGGTCATGGCCGGCTTCGGCCGCACCGGTGAGTGGTTCGCGGCCGACCTGTTCGGTGTGACGCCCGACCTGATGACCTTCGCCAAGGGTGTGAACAGCGGCTATGTGCCGCTGGGCGGGGTCGCGATCTCCGGCGCCATCGCGGAGACCTTCGCCAGGCGGCCCTACCCGGGCGGTCTGACGTACTCCGGGCACCCGCTGGCCTGCGCGGCCGCCGTCGCGACGATCAACGTCATGGCGGAGGAAGGCATCGTCGAGAACGCGAAGAACCTGGGCACCACGGTCGTCGAGCCGGGTCTGCGGGAACTGGCCGAGCGGCACGCGTGCGTCGGCGAGGTGCGCGGTGTCGGCATGTTCTGGGCGCTCGAGCTGGTGAAGAACCGCGAGACCCGCGAGCCGCTCGTGCCGTACAACGCGGCCGGTGAGGCCAACGCGGCCATGGCCGCGTTCGGCGCGGCCGCCAAGAAGGCGGGTGTCTGGCCTTTCGTGAACATGAACCGCACCCACTTCGTGCCGCCGCTCAACGTCTCCGAATCCGAGATCAAGGAGGGCCTCGCGGCCCTGGACACCGCGCTCTCGGCGGCCGACGAGTACACGGTCTAGGACCGGACGGCGGCCTTCCGGGGCTTCTGGCGCCGGGCGAGACCCTTTTCGGGGGCCGGGCGAAGGCCCGTTCCGGGGGCCGCGCGAGGGACCCTTGCGGGGCCGGGCGAGGGATCATTCGAGGGCGGACGCAGGCCCTTTCCGGGGCCGGGCGAAGGACCCCTCGGAGGCAGGCGAAGGCCCTTTCCGGGCCCGCGCGAGGGATCTTTCGGGAGTCGGGCGAGGGACCCTTCCGGGGCCGGACGCGGGACCCTTCAGGGGCGGGCTAAGGCCCTTAACGGGGGCCGGGCGAAGGCCGGACGAAGGCCGGACAGAGGCCCCGGACGAAGGCCGGACGAAGGCCGGGCGAAGGCCGGGCAGAGGCCCCGGGCGAAGGCCGGGCAGAGGCCGGGCAGGGGCCCGGGCGAAGGCCGGGCGGGGGCGGCGGGGGACCGCGCGTCCGGCGTCGCCGACCCGGACCGGCCCGCACCGGCCCGCACCGGCCCGCACTCGGCGACGCGGCAATCGTTCAAGGTCTTGATTTCGTCGAACGCGTAAGGTGGCGTGCTCGTACATACCGACGAGCACGCACTTTCCGCACCCGACGATGGAGACGCCGCGACCATGCCCGGCAGCACCGGCAACGGAGCCGTGACGCGCAGCACCCTGCGACAGCAGATCGCCGACGCGCTGCGCGACGAGGTGCTGGGGGGACGGCTCCAGCCGGGCCAGGCGTTCACCGTCAAGGAGATCGCCGACCAGTACGGCGTCTCCGCGACCCCGGTCCGCGAGGCCCTCGTCGACCTCTCCGCGCAGGGTCTGCTGGAGGCCGACCAGCACCGGGGCTTCCGGGTCCACGAGTACTCCGTCGACGACTTCCGGGGCATGATCGAGGCGCGCAGCCTGATCATCGAGGGGATGTTCCTGGCCCTGGACGAGGGCCGTCAGCGCCACCACAACTACGAGGACCCCCGCACCGCCGCCGCGATAGCCGGGGTGCGCCGCCGCGGCGAGGAGGCGCAGCGCGCCGCCGCCGCCGGTGACCTCACCGTCCTGATCGGCTACGACCTGCGCTTCTGGCGTGAGCTGAGCTCCCTGTTCGGCAACGCCTATCTCGCCGACTTCCTGCACCGGCTGCGGCTCCAGTCCTGGGTGTGCACGGTGCAGCACCTGCGCCGACTGACCGATCTGCGCGGCCATCTGTGGTCCGGCCACACCGAACTGGTCGACGCCCTGTACGCCCGCGACACCGCCACCGCCCGGGCGATGCTCGCCGCGTACAACGAGGACTCCATCGCCCTGATCGAGCGCCTGGCGGCGGAATGAGCGGTGCGGACACGCCCGGCACGCCCGTCCCCGCACCCCGCACCGCGCCCGTCGAACTCTCCGTCGTCATCCCCGCCTACAACGAGGAGCGCCGGCTCGGCCCCACCCTGGACGCCGTCACCCGCTACCTCGACGCGAGCGCGAGCCACTGGCGGACCTGGGAGGTCCTGGTCGCCGACGACGGTTCCACCGACGCCACCCGCGAGCTCGTCACCGCCCGCCGCGACCCGCGGGTGAGGCTCGTCGCGGGCTCCGGCAACCGCGGCAAGGGACACGCCCTGCGCCGCGGTGTGGCCGCGGGCCGGGGCCGCCAGGTACTCGTCATGGACGCCGATCTCGCCACTCCCGTCGAGGAGTTGGAGCGGCTGGAGAAGGCTCTCGCCGACGGCAACGCGGCGGCGATCGGCTCGCGGGCCGTGCCCGGCGCGACCCTCGGCGCCCGTCAGCACCCGATACGCGAACTCGCCGGCCGGGCGGGCGGCCTGCTCATACGCCGGACGACCCTGCGGGGCACCCGCGACACCCAGTGCGGGTTCAAGCTGTTCGACGGCGACAAGGCCCGCGCCGCCTTCGCCACCTCCCGACTCGACGGCTGGGCCATCGACGTGGAGGTGCTGCGCCACTTCCAGCGGGTCGGCTGGCCGGTCGCCGAGGTGCCCGTGCACTGGTCGCACCGGCCCGGCTCGAAGGTCCGTCCGGCCGACTACCTCCGGGTCCTGCGCGACCTGGTCCGGCTGCGGTTCCCGGCGCCGAGGCCGGCGGACGTCGTCGCCGTCGTGCTGTTCCTCGCGATGGCCGCGGCCCTCTACTCCGGCCGCCTCCTCGACCCGGCCCACCGCTATCTCACCGACTCCCTCCAGGACCAGAACCAGTGGGAGTGGTTCTTCGCGGTGACCGCCGACAACATCGCCCACCTGCGCAATCCCCTGTTCACCGGCCTTCAGGGCGCCCCCGACGGCGTGAACCTGATGGCCAACACGACGATGCTCGGCCTGTCCGTCCCGCTCACCCCCGTCACGCTGCTGCTCGGCCCGGCCGTCACGCTGAGCCTGGTGATGACGCTGGGCATGGCCGCGACGGCCGTCGCCTGGTACCGGCTGATCGCGAAACGGCTCGTCCGCGGGCGGGCGGCCGCGTTCGTCGGAGCCGCGCTGGCCGCGTTCGCGCCGCCCATGGTCAGCCACGCCAACGCCCATCCGAACTTCGTCGTGCTGTTCATGATCCCGCCGATCGTGGACCGCGCGCTGCGGCTCGCGGCCGGGGAACGGGTCACCCGCGACGGGGTCGTCCTCGGCCTGATGGCGGCGTATCAGTTCTTCCTCGGCGAGGAGCCGCTGCTGCTCGCCGCGATGGGCATGCTGCTGTTCGCGGCCGCCTACGCCGCCGCCCGCCCCGAGGTGGCGCGGAAAGCCGTACGGCCCCTGCTGAGAGGGCTCGCGGTCGCCGCCGCCGTCTGTCTCCCGCTCGTCGTCTACCCGCTGGCCTGGCAGTTCTCCGGGCCGCAGAGCTACACCGGTATCGACCACGGCACCGCGCCCGGCGTCGCCAACCCGGTGCGGGCGCTGTTCTCCTTCGCCGAGCGCTCCCTGCTCGCGGGCGACCCCCGGCGCGCCGACGCCCTCTCCCTGAACCCGACCGAACAGAACGCCTTCTACGGCTGGCCGCTGGCGCTGCTCGCGTCCGCGATCACGGTGGGGCTGTGGCGGCGGCCCGCGGTCAGGGCACTGGCGGGCACGGCGGCCGCCGCGGCCGTGCTGTCCCTCGGCTCGCGCGTCCCCCTCCCGCTCGGCGACACCACCGTCCCCGGCCCCTGGGCGGCGCTCGCCGGGTTGCCGCTGTTCGACTCGGTCATCGAGAGCCGGATCGCGCTGGTCTGCGCCCCGGCCCTGGGCATGCTGCTCGCCCTGGCGGTCGACCGGCTCGTCCGGGCACGCCGGCCGGGCACGCGGTACGCCGGTCTGCTCGCCGTCAGCCTCGCGCTGCTCCCGCTCGTCCCCGCCCCGCTGAGGTCCGAGCCGCGCGCCGAGGTGCCCGCGTTCTTCACCGACGGCGCCTGGAAGTCGTACGTCCGAGGCGGCGAGACCCTGGTCCCGGTGCCGCTCGCCGAACCCGAGGACGCCGCGGCCCTGCACTGGCAGACGGCGGCCGGTCTCGGCTTCCGGATGCCCGGCGGCTACTTCAACGGCCCCTACGGCGACGGCGACCGCACCGGCGTCTACGGCGTCCCGCTGCGCTTCACGGCGAGTCTGCTGCGGGACGTGCGCTCCACCGGCGTGGTCCCGGTGATCGACGCCCGGGCCCGGGCCGAGACCCGCGAGGACCTCGCGTACTGGCGGGCGGGGGCCCTGGTGCTGGCCCCGCAACCGCACGCGGAGCAACTGCGTGAGACGGTGGAGAAGCTGGTCGGCCGGGCCGGTGGGCGGGTGGCCGGAGTGTGGGTATGGGACCTGCACGAGGGGAGCTGACGGGTGCCGCACCGACTAGTCTTCCCTGACCGGTCAACGTACTGAGTGAGGAGCTCTCTTTGGCCTGTGACCTGTGGCTGGTGCCGCTCGTCGACGTGTTGTGCCACACCCCCGACAATCCCTTCGCCGACGAACTCGCCCAGTACGACAAGGTGCTGGCCGAGGCGGGTCTGCCGCCCGTGCCGGTGTACCAGTACATGCCGGGACTGTCCGGCGAGGTCGCCCCGGTGGCCGGCTTCGACTACGACGCCCTGCACTTCCTGCGGCGCGCCTACCTGCTCCAGGTGTGCCGGCTGCCGGTGACGCCGGTGGACGAACTGGGCGGCGACTACGAGCAGCTCCTGGAGATGTTCGAGGCGACGGCCCAGCAGTCGCACCTGGTCTGGCACTACGACCACGCGGGCGCCTACGTTCCGGTCGACTTCCCCCAGCCCCTGTCCAACGACGAACTCCTCGCGGGCGGCGGACCCCTGGGTTCCGCGCAGTCGCTGCTGCGGGAACTGGAGTTCGTGGCCCCGTCGATCGGCATCGATCCGGCCAATCCGCCGGCGGCTCCGCAACCTCCGTCCGGTCCGACGGAGTTGGAGGAACCCGCGGTGCCGGCGCCGTACGACTCCAGCCCCTTCGCGCGCGAGCGGCACGTCTGGCTCGGGCTGCACGCGGCGGCGACGCGGAGCCTGGCGCAGGGGTCGATGATCGTGTTCAGCTGAGCGGGGCGCCCGGGGTACGGCTCAACGGCCGAGCTGCGAGAGGCCCTTCTGTACGTCTTCCCTGTTCATCACCGGGGTGTAGGAGATCTCCGCCCCGAGGTTGAGGAAGAAGGGCTCGCTGAGCACGGGCATCTGCGCGCTCTCCTCCATGTCGAAGAACAGGAAGGCGGTGCGCTTGCCGTGGTCGGTGGTGAAGTAGGCAGCCTCGGGCTTGAGCTGCGCCATGGACTCCTCGAGCAGCTTTCCGAGGGTGCCGTTCCGGATGGCCTCGTTCGCCTTCTCGGTGTCCATGGACGCCTTCAGCATCATGCGCATCGCAGTCACTTCCTTCTGGTCGACGCACACGCCTGTCGCTCCCAGGGTATTCCCGAATGCGACATTTCTCCCTCGCTGCCGGACTCCGCCCGCCCCGGACGGAGCCGTGAACGGACCATGGGCCGGTCCCGGAAGTCCAGGACCGGCCCACGCCGTGCTACCGCCGGAAGTCCTAAAGGAACGAGTTGATCTCGATCGTCTCGTCCCGGCCAGGACCCACACCGATCGCGGAGATCGGAGCGCCGGACATCTCCTCCAGCGCCTTGACGTACGCCTGGGCGTTCTTCGGCAGGTCGGAGAACGACTTCGCCTTGGTGATGTCCTCGGACCAGCCGGGCAGCGTCTCGTAGATCGGCTTCGCGTGGTGGAAGTCGCTCTGCGAGTACGGGAGTTCCTCGACGCGCTTGCCGTCGATCTCGTACGCCACGCAGACCGGGATCTGCTCCCAGCCGGTCAGCACGTCGAGCTTCGTCAGGAAGAAGTCCGTCAGGCCGTTCACGCGGGTCGCGTAGCGGGCGATGACCGCGTCGAACCAGCCGCAGCGGCGGTCCCGGCCGGTCGTGACGCCCCGCTCGCCGCCGATGCGGCGCAGCGCCTCGCCGTCCTCGTCGAAGAGCTCGGTCGGGAAGGGACCCGAGCCGACACGGGTCGTGTAGGCCTTCAGGATGCCGATGACCCGGCTGATCTTCGTCGGGCCCACGCCCGCGCCCGTGCAGGCGCCGCCCGCGGTCGGGTTCGACGAGGTGACGAAGGGGTACGTGCCGTGGTCGATGTCGAGGAGCGTGCCCTGACCGCCCTCGAAGAGGACGACCTTGTCCGCCTCGAGCGCCTGGTTGAGCAGCAGGACCGTGTCGGTGACGTACGGAGCGAGCTTCTCCGCGTAGCCGAGCAGTTCCTCGACGACCTGGTCGACGGCGATCGCGCGGCGGTTGTACAGCTTCGTCAGCAGCTGGTTCTTGCCGTCGAGCGCCGCCTCCACCTTCTGGGTGAGGATCGACTCGTCGTACAGGTCCTGGACCCGGATGCCGACCCGGTTGATCTTGTCGGCATAGGTCGGGCCGATACCGCGGCCGGTGGTGCCGATCTTGCGCTTTCCGAGGAAGCGTTCCGTCACCTTGTCGACAGTGACGTTGTACGGGGTGATGATGTGCGCGTTGCCGCTGATCAGCAGCTTCGACGTGTCGACGCCGCGCTCGTTCAGACCGCTCAGCTCGGAGAGCAGGACCGACGGGTCGACAACGACACCGTTACCGATGACCGGCGTACAGCCGGGTGACAGAATTCCCGAAGGGAGCAGGTGGAGTGCGTACTTCTGGTCGCCCACGACGACCGTGTGGCCGGCGTTGTTGCCGCCCTGGTAACGCACTACGTAATCCACCGAGCCACCGAGAAGGTCGGTGGCCTTTCCCTTGCCTTCGTCACCCCACTGAGCACCGAGCAGCACAAGTGCGGGCACGCGCGTACACCCCTTCCGGGTGGGGCATGTCCAAGGCCAGGGGCGTACGCGGTGGCTCTTTCCACCGCGTGCACCACGTGCACCGCGACCGTGGTCGGTCGCCGCTTGTCGGACCCGGATGCCCCGGAATAGACCAAGCCCCTGGCGCAATAGCGCAAGGGGCTCTTGCACAAAGATGCTACCCGAGGAAGCGAGGCAGGACCGAGGTGGCGACTTCTCCGACGTCCGATCAGCTGCTGGTGATCATTGATCCGGTCGCCCGGCGCGCGGACGGGGAGTCCGTTCGAATCGCGAAAGACGTGCTCAGCGCGGGTGCGGCGAGCACGAAGGTGTGTCTGCCGGAGGGCCCGGAGGAATTCGCCCGGGCGCTGGCCCGGCGGGGTGCGCGGCGGCCGGTGGTCGTCGGTGACGACCGCGCGCTGATGCGGGCGGTGGCCCTGCTGCACCGGCAGCGGACCCTGGCCGAAACCGTGCTGTCCGTGGTGCCGGTGGGCGCCGCCCTGGGCGTCGCGCAGGCCCTGGGGGTGCCCACGGGGGCGGTGGCGGCGGCCCGGGCCGCCCTGGACGGCGCCGAGCGGCGTCTGGACGTACTGGTGGACGACAGCGACGGGGTGGTGCTGGGCGCGCTGCGCATCCCGCCGGTACCGCTGACCCCGCGGCCGGAGCCGACCGTGGCGGAGGCCGGCCTCGCGCAGGGCGGCGGCCACCCCTGGCTGCGGACCTACCAGTCCCTCTTCCGGACCCTGGTGCCGTCCCGGCCGTCGCGGCTCTCCGCCGCCCCGGCACCGCCCGGTCCGGCCCGGCTGCGGATCGAGGTCGACGGGGTGACCCTGGTCGACCTCGACCAGCCGGTGGAGGCGGTGTCGGTGACGCCGGGGCCCGCCGGCACGGCCGTGGTGCGGGTGCGGCCGCTGTCCCTGGGCGCGGTGGCGGTGCCGCTGGAGGCCCGGGGGCGGATCGTGACCGTGTCGGGCGCGGATTTCCGCTACCGCGCGGACGCGACCGTCGCGGGACCGGTACGACGGCGCACCTGGACGGTGCGCGAGGGCGCCCTGGGACTGATGCTGCCGGAACGATGACCCCGGCCGCCCCTGACGACCCCGGCCGACCTTGCCGACCCCTGCCGACCCGGCTGACCTGGCTGACCCCGGCTGACCGTACCGACCCGACTGCTCCGACCGACCCGGCTGACCCGGTCGCCCCTGACGACCCCGGCTGACCCTGACGACCCGGCTGACCCCACTGGCCCCGGCCGTGAAATCCGGGGGCGTCCGCGCGGGGTGCCCGGCTGGGCTGCCCAGCGGCCGGGCGATCGACGACGAAGGCGGCGGCCGGGCGATCGACGACGAAGGCGGCGGGCGGGCGATCGGATTCAGGCTGCCCGCGCGGGTCCTGGAGCTTCGACGTGCCATGCCTCGCTGAGCGGCCGCTCCGGGGGCCGCCGCTGAGCGGTCGCCTCACGGGGCCTACCGGTTCCCGAAGACCTCCGCCCGGTGGACCCGCCACCGCTCCATCATGGCCACGAGCTCGCCGTCGACGAACTCGAAGAAGGCGAGCGTCTCGGCCATGCGGCGTCCGGCGGGGGTGCGGCTTCCGAGGCTGGTGACACCCTCGCGCAGCGCGTCCTCCCACCGCTTGAGCATGGACTCGCGGTTGGTCATCGCCTCGTACCACTGGTTGCTGTGCACCCGGTAGCGCTCGCGCCGCGAACCGGGCTCGCGCTCGCGCGCGACCATGTGCTGCTGGGCCAGGTAGCGCACCGCGCCGGACACCGCAGCGGGGCTGATCCGCAGCTGTTCGCCCAGCTCGGCCGAGGTCATCGCGCCCTCGTCGGAGGAGAGGAGCGCCGCGAAGACCCGGGCGGGCATCCGCTGCATCCCGGCCTCGACGAGCTGCGCCGCGAAGGCCTCGACGAACCGCGACACGGCCTCGGCGTCCCGGTCACCACCGGCTTCTCCCCGCTCGACCCGTTCGACCGCCATGACCCCATCCTAACGTTGCTTCACCGACTTCCTTAACTTCACAAATTTCTGAAAGAAGCGTACGTTCTGAACCATGACGAAGGCCATCTCGGTGTCCGGACTGCACAAGTCCTTCGGCCGTGCCCCCGCACTCGCCGGCCTGGACCTTGAGGTCGAGGCCGGTGAGGTGCACGGCTTCCTCGGTCCCAACGGCTCCGGCAAGTCCACCACCATCCGCATCCTGCTCGGCCTGCTGCGCGCCGACTCCGGCGCCGCACAGGTCCTCGGCCGCGACCCGTGGACCGACGCGGTCGAGGCGCACCGCCTAATCGCGTACGTCCCGGGCGACGTGACCCTGTGGCGCAACCTGTCCGGCGGCGAGGTCATCGACCTGTACGGCCGGCTGCGCGGCGGCCTGGACGCGGTTCGCCGGGCCGACCTCATCGACCGCTTCGAGCTGGACCCCACCAAGAAGGGCCGTACCTACTCGAAGGGCAACCGCCAGAAGGTCGCCCTGGTGGCCGCGTTCGCCTCGGACGTCGACCTGCTGATCCTGGACGAGCCGACCTCGGGCCTGGACCCGCTGATGGAGGAGGTCTTCCAGCGCTGTGTGCGGGAGGAACGGGACCGCGGCCGTACGGTCCTGCTGTCCTCCCACATCCTCAGCGAGGTCGAGGAACTGTGCGACCGGGTCAGCATCATCCGCAAGGGCCGCACGGTGGAGACCGGCTCGCTGGCCGAGCTGCGCCATCTGACGAGGACCAGCGTGACCGCCGAACTCACCCACTCCCCCAACGGGTTGGCGCGTCTGCCGGGCGTGCACGACCTCGACGTCCAGGGGAAGCGCGTGCGGCTGCACGTCGACACCGACCAACTCGACGCGGTGCTGCGGTCGCTGGCGGACTCGGGCATACGGTCGCTGCGGTCGACGCCGCCGACGCTGGAGGAGCTGTTCCTGCGGCACTACCAGGAGACACCGGCATGACCACGCTGGCGGGCACCGGCCCGCTCCTGCGCTTCGCGCTGCGCCGCGACCGGGTGCTGATCCCCGTCTGGGTGGCGGTGAACACCCTGATGGTCCTGTCCATGCCGAACACGCTCGAGAGCCTCTACGGCACCCCGGCCGACCGGGCCGGCCTGCTGCGGCAGATGGAGACCAACGCCTCCCTGCGGGCCCTGATCGGCCCGGTCTTCGACGACTCGCTCGGCGCGCTGACGGCCTGGCGGGTGGGGGTGTTCGCGGCCGCGCTCGCCGCGGTGACGAGTCTGCTGGTCGTCGTCCGGCACACCCGGGACGAGGAGGAGAGCGGCCGTCAGGAACTCATCGCGTCCGGCATGGTCGGCCGCCGCGCCTCCCTGACGGCGGCCCTGCTCGCGGCGGCCGTCGCCGACGCCGTACTGGCCCTGCTGGTCGCGGCGGGCCTGGCAGGCCACGGCGCGGCGGGCGCGGTCGCGTTCGGCCTCGGACTCGCCGGGGTGGGCATGGTGTTCGCCACGGCCGCGGCGGTCCTCGCACAGCTCACCGAGAGCGCGCGGCTGGCCCGCGGACTGACGGCGGCGGTGCTGGGCGTGGCCTTCGTCCTGCGGGCGGCGGGCGACGCGTCGGCCGACGACGGTTCCGCATGGCTGACCTGGCTGTCCCCGCTCGGCTGGCTGGAGAACCTGCGGGCCTTCGCGGGCGAGCGGTGGTGGGTGCTGGCGTTGTTCGCGGCCGTCGCCGGAGCGCAGGGCGCGCTGGCCTACGGGCTCGCCGGCCGCCGGGACGTGGGCATGAGCTTCCTGCCCACCCGCCCCGGCCCGGCGACGGGCCGGCTGAGGACGGCCGCCGCGCTGGCCTGGCGGCTCCAGCGGGGCGGGGTGCTGGGCTGGAGCGTCGGCTTCTTCCTCACGGGGGTGGTGTACGGCTCGCTCACCGAGGGCGTGGCCGACCTGGTCGCCGACAACGCCAAGGCCCGCGAGATCTTCGAGCGGATGGGCGGCCGGAGCGACCTGACGGACGCGTTCCTCGCCTCGATGATCGGCATGCTCGGCCTGATCGCGGCCCTGTACGTGGTGTCGTCCGTCCTGCGGCTGCACGGCGAGGAGACCTCGGGCCGCGCGGAACCGGTTCTCGCGAACGCGGTGGGCCGACTGCGCTGGGCGGCCGGTCACCTGACGATCGCCTTCGGCGGCGCGACCCTGATCATGCTCCTGGCCGGGCTCGGTTTCGCCGCGGGCCACCGCCGGGACGTCCTGCCGATCCTGGGCGCCTGTCTCGTGCAGCTCCCGGCGATCTGGTTGGTCGGCGGCCTGGCCGTACTGCTGTACGGAACGGCCCCGCGGATCGCCCCGGCCGCGTGGGGGGTGGCGGGCGCGATCCTGCTCATCGGCTGGATCGGCCCGGCCCTGGACGCCCCGCAGGCCGTCCTGGACCTGTCGCCCTTCGGCCACCTGCCGAAACTGCCGGGCGGCGCGATGGAGTGGACGCCGGTGCTGGTGCTCTCCGCTGCGGCGGCGACGCTGGTGACCGCGGGACTGGCGGCCCTGCGACGGCGGGACATGACGACCTAGGTCTGCGACCGACACGCAGCCCGGACAGCCCGCCGTCGGCCGGGTCCGGCGCAGCACGCGCTCCGGCGCACCACACGGTCCGGGCGTGCCATGCGAGTCGGCGCACCACACGGTCCGGGCAGGCCACGCGGGTCGGCGCAGCACGCGGTCCGGCGCACCGTACGGTCCGGGCGGGCCACGCCCGGGCGGGCCACGCCCGGGCGGGCCACGCGGGTCGGCGCAGCACGCGGTCCGGCGCGCCATACGGGCCGGGCGGGCCACGCGGTCCGGCGCACCACACGGTCCGGGCAGGCCACGCGGGTCAGCGCAGCACGCGGTCCGGCGCGCCATACGGGCCGGGCGGGCCACGCGGTCCGGCGCACCACACGGTCCGGGCAGGCCATGCGAGTCGGCGCACCACACGGTCCGGGCGGGCCATGCGGGTCGGCGCACCACACGGCCCGGCGCACCACACGGCCCGGGCGGGCCACGCGGTCCGGCGGGCCACATGCCCCCGGGCTGGCCACGCGGTTCCGGCGGGCGGCGCCGTGCGCCGCGCCGCTCGGTCTTCGGGCGGACGGGGAACTCCCGGCGGCCGGCGTGCGTCCGTCTCGGGCATGGGACAACGTACGCAGGCCGCCGGTGGGTGCCTCGCCATGGCGCTCGGCTGGGGCGCGGGGCTCGCGGTCTGGTCCGTCGGGCTCCGCGGCCGCTGGTGGCGATTCGAGCAGAGCCCCGACTGGAGCGTCCTCTACGCGGAACTCCCGCTGGCCCTGCTGGGCGGAACGGCCGGCGGCCTGGCCCTGTGGGCCGTGCTCAGCCGCCTCGGCGTCCGCGTCAGACGCCGACTCAAGAGTCGCACCGAGAGCCGCGCCGAGAGCCGCCTCAAAGCGTCACGTTGAGTCCCTCCAGCCCTCGGATCACGAAGTTCGGCTTGCGCCGGGGCTCCGCCGCCAGGGCCAGGGTGGGGGCCCGCTCCAGCAGTGCCGTCATGGAGGCGGCGAGCTCGATACGGGCCAGCGGGGCTCCGATGCAGTAGTGGATGCCCGCGCTGAAGGAGATGTGCGGGTTCTCGGCACGGGTGAGATCCAGCCGGTCCGGGGCGGCGAAGACGGCTGGGTCGTGGTTCGCCGACCCGAAGAGCATGGCGATCTCGGCGCCCCGGGGCACGGTGGTCCCGTCGATCTCGATGTCGTCGAGCACCCACCGCTCGAAGAGCTGGAGCGGGGTGTCGTACCGCATCAGCTCCTCCACGGCGGAGGGCACGAGTGTGTGGTCGGCACGCAGCGCGGCCAGCTGCTCCGGGTTCCTGAACAGCGCCCACCAGCCGTTGACGGTGGCGTTCACGGTCGCCTCGTGCCCCGCGTTGAGCAACAGCACCGCGGTCGAGATCATCTCCTGCTCGGTGAGCCGGTCCCCCTCGTCGTGCGCGGCGATGAGACCGGAGATGAGATCGTCGCCGGGCTCCTTGCGCCGAGCGGCGATGAGCTCCCGCAGATACTCGGAGAACTCCACCGAGGCCCGCACCGCCCTCGCCGCGGTCTCCTTCGACGGGCTCAGCTCGTACATCCCGCAGATGTCCGCCGACCAGGGCCTCAGCGGCGCCCGGTCCGAGTCCGGGATGCCCAGCATCTCCGCGATCACGGCGACCGGCAGCGGTTCGGCGACATCGCTCAGCAGATCGCCCCCGCCCGCCTCCACCAGCCGGTCCACCAGCTCCCCGGCGAGCTGCCGGACGTACGGCTTCAACCGCTCCACCGTGCGCGGGGTGAACGCCTTCGACACCAGCCGCCGGATCCGGGTGTGGTCGGGCGGCTCCAGGTCGAGCATCCCGTGGTCGTTGAGCGTGTGGAACGGCTCCTGCTCGGCCGGGGGCGCCGTCCGCCCGAAGTCCTCGTGCGTGAACCGGTGCTGATACGTCCGCCCGAGCCTCCGCTCCCGCAGCAGCGCCGACACATCCGCGTGCCGCGGCACCAGCCACTGGTCGGTCGGCTCGTAGTAGATCACCCGCCCCCGCTCCCGAAGTTCGGCGTAGGCCGGGTAGGGGTCCGAGACGAACGCGGGATCCCAGGGATCGAAGGAGAGAGCGTCAACTGCTGCCATGAACGGACGCTAGCCGGTGAGCGGCCTGCTGACCAGGGGGGCCTTCGTCCCGCGGCCGAGGACCTGTCCGGCGGATCGGGCTGGAGGACGGCGTCGGGCCGGAGGGAGGGGCCGGGCCGGAGTAAGGCGTCGGGCCGGAGGAAGGCGTCGGCGCGGGCGCAGCTGTCGGCCCGCGTCCGCGGGGCGATCCGGCGGACAGGCCCTAGCCCGGGGTCACCAGTCGGGCCTCGTAGGCGAAGACCGCCGCCTGGGTGCGGTCCCGCAGGCCCAGCTTGACCAGGATCCTGCTCACATGGGTCTTGATGGTCGACTCCGCGACCACCAGCCGGCCGGCTATCTCGAGGTTCGACAGCCCCTGCGCGATGAGGACCAGCACCTCCGTCTCCCGCTCGGTCAGGTCGCCGTAGGCCGCCTGCGCGGTCGGTGACAGCCGCGGGGTGTCGGACAGCTTGGAGAACTCCGTGATCAGCCGCCGGGTGACGGACGGGGCCAGCAGTGCCTCACCGGCCGCCACCACCCGCACCCCCTCGGCCAGCTGGCGGGCCGACGCGTCCTTGAGCAGGAAGCCCGAGGCACCCGCGCGCAGCGCCTGGTAGACGTACTCGTCCAGGTCGAAGGTCGTCAGCACCAGGACCTTCGCCGAGTCGTCCGCCGCCACGATCTCCCGCGTCGCCTCGATGCCGTTCAGCTCCGGCATGCGGATGTCCATCAGGACCACGTCGGGCGCGAGTTCACGGACGCGGTCGATCGCCTCCCGGCCGTTGACCGCCTCGCCCACGACCTCGATGTCCGGCATCGCGTTCAGCAGGACCGAGAAGCCCTCGCGCACCATCATCTGGTCGTCGGCGACCAGTACGCGGATCGTCATGCCGCACTCTCGCTCGCGACGGGCACCGGCAGGAACACCGTCACCTCGTAACCGCCCTCCGGGGTGGGCTCCGCCGTCATCTCGCCGTTCAGCATGCCGACTCTCTCCCGCATTCCGGTGATGCCGTGACCGGCGCCCGGCGAGGGCTTGATCAGGGACGGGTTGGGCGGCGCGCCGTTCACTATCCGCAGCCCCAGGCCGCCCAGCACATAGCCGATCTCCACCCGGGCGCCCGCCCCGGGAGCATGGCGCAGGGTGTTGCTCAGCGCCTCCTGGACTATCCGGTACGCCGACAGCTCCACGCCCTGCGGCAGCTCGCGCACGGCGCCGGTCACCGTCTTCTCCACCTCCAGGCCCGTCTGCCGGACATTGGCGAGCAGCCCGTCCAGTTCGGCGAGCGTGGGCTGCGGGGCGTCGGGGACCTCGTAGTGCTCGGCACGGACCACGCCCAGGACCCGGCGCAGCTCCGTGAGCGCCGCCACCGCGTTCTCCCGGATGGTGGCGAACGCCTTCTCCAGCTCCTCCGGCGGGTTCTCCACCCGGTAGGGGGCGGCCTCGGCCTGGATGGCCACCACCGACATGTGGTGGGCGACCACGTCGTGCAGCTCGCGGGCGATCGTGGTGCGCTCCTCCAGCAGGGTGCGTCGGGAGCGCTCGTGCGCGGTCACCGTCCGCTGGGCCGTCACCTTCTCCTCGGCCTGCCGGCGGATGTGCCAGACGGTGACGGCGAGCAGGAGGATCGCCGAGAACACCAGCATGGGCGCGACGTTCGTGTAGTAGTGACCCCAGCCGAAGACGGTCTCGGCGACGAAGCCGTAGGCCGCCGTCAGCATCCACATCCACGCCGCCGTACGCGGGCGGGTGCGTATCGCCACGACCGTCAGCACGATCAGGTGGGCGGCGAAACTGCCCGGCAGCCACGGCCACTCGGTGTACGTGGAGCCGATGACCGCGACGACGGTGGTCCCCGCGAGCGACAGCCAGAAGGCGCCGACCGGCCGCACCAGCGTCAGCAGCACCGGGACCAGGGCGAGCAGACCGGAGAGGAGACCGACACCGCTCCCCTCGCCGTCCGCCCAGGCGATCAGCGTCGCCACGGCGCCGGCCGCCCCGACCACCGCGTGCCGGGACCAGGTCGCGTACTCCCGCCTGCGGCCCCTCATGCGGCCCAGGAGCCTGCCCGCGTGCTCCTTGCGGGGCAGCGGGCGGTAGGCGAAGGCGTCCTGGAACAGGTCCTCCCGCAGGCCGCGCAGGGCGTCCACGGCCGCCCGGAACTCCGGACTGCGCGGCCGGTAGGCCTCGAAGGAGTCGTCCGGGTCGTCCGGGCGCGTGGTGTGCGTCTGCGTCGTCTCTGTCACGTTCAAAACGGTATGCGCAGGACAGGGTCGCGGTCGTCACCAGTGAGAGGGGTTCGTGCGGATCCCTCTCAAGTACTACGGGTCCGACGGGGCACGGCCGTTCGGTACCCCGACGGTCTCACCAGCCCCGACTCGGACGCGAACACCGCCGCCTGGGTGCGGTCCCGCAGCCCGAGTTTCACCAGGATCCGGCCCACGTGCGTCTTCACCGTCTGCTCGGCCACGAAGAGGTGGTCGGCGATCTCCGCGTTGGACAGACCCCGCGCGATCAGGGTGAGCACCTCCGTCTCGCGCTCGGTGAGATCGCCGACCCGTTCCTTCAGCGGGGCTCTGGGCTTGCCGTCGAGACGGGAGAACTCGGCGATCAGCTCGCGGGTGATGACGGGCGCGAGCAGGGCGTCACCGGCCGCCACCACCCGGACCGCCTCGGCGAACCGGTCCGCGGGCCGCCCGGATCCGTGCGTCGGTGCGCAGGTCGGCGGACGATTCCGCGCCCGTGCCCGGGCTGCCGAGAAGGACGAGATCCGTCACCTCCGGGTTCGGGGCGGCACGGCCGCACACGACCGTGCCGTACGAGTGGCACAGGAGGGTGAACCGGGAGCGCGGCGCGGTGACGGCGCGCAGCCCGCGCAGGAACTCCTCCGGATCCGGGGCCGCTTCCTCGGCGCGGTCCGGGGTGATCACGGCGGCGCTGATCGTGCCGGGGCCGAGGCCGGGATCCGCGGCCGGCCCGCTGCCGCCGTGAGGGGGGCGACCACGGCGGTGGTGACGAGAACGGCCAACAGGGCGCGGAACCAGTGCCGTTACCCGTGCGTTCCCCTCGCACGGCGCCGCCTCCCGCGAAAACGAAGCTCCGCCATCCCGCTCCTCCCCCGCCACTGCGCCCGGCCATCGGGCCTTCCTGGCTGGGAAGTTACGGACCGGCGCGCGTCGTTCGCGTCCCGCTGGGGAGCTCTTCTGCGACGTAGCTCAGGTACTACGGGTACGACCCAGGGGACTTCACCCCCACCGGGCCGGGGCCGCGGCTACCACGCCAGTTGGGCGATCTCCTCCGCCACCACCGCGCACGCGTCCGCCGCCGGGTCGATGAGCGGGAAGTGGCCGACGTCCTCCAGCAGGGTCAGGCCCACCACCTCCCCCGCCTTCGCCGCCGCGTCCGCGTACGCCTCGGCGACCGCCTGCGGGACGACCAGGTCGGTCCGGCCCTGGACCAGGGTCGTCGCGACCCCCGTCGGCAGCAGCAGCGCGGGGTCGGCGTACGGCCGCCGCTCACCGAACCGCTCCTCACCGCCGAGGAGTTGATGGGCCGCTCCGTCGCACACGTCGAGCTTCTCGGCGACCGCGAAGTCGGCGATCGGGGCGAGCGCGACGACGCCCCGCAGCGAGGCCGAACCCCCGGTGCGCCAGGGCGCGTCGGCGGGCAGCACATGCCGGGCCGCCGCCCACAGGGCGAGGTGGCCACCCGCCGAGTGACCGGTCAGCACCGTACGGCGGGCGTCGGCCTGCGGCACGGCCTCCCGGACGAGGGCGGGAAGCGCGTCGAGGGCCGCGGCGATGTCGTCGAAGGTCTCCGGCCAGCGTCCGGCGACCGGGGATGTCCCCTCCGGGTCGGGGGTTCCAGCGCCCCGCCGGTACTCCACGTTGGCCACCGCGAAGCCGCGCTGCGCCAGGTAGTCCGCGAACGGCGTGATGTGGCGCCGGTCGTACGGCGCCCGCCAGGCCCCGCCGTGCAGCACGACGACGAGCGGGACGGAGCCCCCCGGGCCGGCCTGCACGCGCGGGACGTAGAAGTCGATCACCTGGTCGGGGTGATCGCCGTACGCCGTGGTGACGTCGGGCTCGACGGGCGGATGCGCGAAGGCCGACGCCTCCTCGGCGGCGGCCCGGGCTTCGACAACGTCGTCCGGCATGCTCCAACCTCTCAGCGGCGAAACAGATTTGGCGGACCAGATGGGAATTCGGCCGTTGGCCGGGACGGTATCAGGCCCGTGACGTGCGCGGACACGCGGATGTCACGCTCGGTGAGAGGCAACCGGTCCAGGTAAACGGTTCTGCTGTTCCGCCGCCCCGGCAGGCCCGCCCGCCGGGAATCCCTCCGGTCGTACCCCCAGGTACGACCGGGAGACCCGGCCGGTTCAGCCCGCCGGGCCACCGTCCGGGTCTGCCGGCCGGGTCCGCCGGCCCGGTCTGCCGACCGGGTCCGCCGGCCGGCCACCGGGTCAGCGCAGTTCCTCCGCCAGCACGCGGGCCGCCCGTTCCACGTCCGCGAAGCCGACGTAGAGCGGGGTGAAGCCGAAGCGCAGGACGTCCGGGCGGCGGAAGTCGCCGACGACCCCGCGCCCGATCAGCCGCTCCATGACCTCGCCGGCCTCCTCGCAGCGCAGCGCGACCTGGCTGCCGCGCTCCTCGTGCCGCACCGGGGTGAGCGACTCGACGCGCCCCTCGGGGACGTACGCGGCGACGCACTCCAGGAAGAAGTCCGTCAGGGCCAGCGACTTCGCCCGCACCGCCTCGACCGAGACCCCGTCCCAGACGTCGAGGGCTGCCTCCAGGGCGAGCATCGACAGGATGTCCGGAGTGCCGACCCGCCCGCGCGGAGCACCCGCCGCCGGCTCGTACGTCTCCCGCATACCGAAGGGCTCGGCGTGCGAGTTCCAGCCGGGCAGCGGCGAGTCGAACCGGTCCTGGAGACCGTGGCGGACATACAGGTACGCCGGTGAACCCGGGCCGCCGTTCAGGTACTTGTAGGTGCAGCCGACCGCGAGGTCCACGCCGTGCTCGTCGAGACCGACGGGCAGGGCGCCCGCGCTGTGGCACAGGTCCCAGACGGCGATCGCGCCGGCCGCGTGCACGGCGGCGGTGAGCGAGGGCAGGTCGTGCAGCCGCCCGGTGCGGTAGTCGACGTGGTTGAGCAGTACGGCGGCCGTACGCTCCGACAGCGCCGCCGGCACCTCGCCCGGAGACACCGCGCGCAGCGTGCGGCCGGTGAGACGGGCCGCGGACGCGGCGATGTAACCGTCCGTGGGGAAGGTCGTCGCGTCGACGAGGATCTCGTCCCGGGCGTCGTCGACCAGGCGGACCGCGCCGACAAGCGCCTTGAAGACATTGACGCTCGTCGAGTCGCCCACCACGATCTGGCCGGTCGCCGCGCCCACCAGCGGGGCGATCCGGTCGCCGATCCGCTCGGGCGCCGTCCACCAACCGCTCTCGTCCCAGGAGCGGATCCTCAGGGCGCCCCACTGACGCCGTACGACGTCCTCGACCCGCCCGGGGACGGACCGCGGCAGCGCGCCCAGCGAGTTGCCGTCGAGGTAGACACCGTCGTCGAGGAGGAACAGGGCACGCTTGCCCGCCAGCCCGTCGCCGCCGTCCAACTCCTTCGCCCTGAGGGCGAGCTGCTCGAATCCGGGGCGCTCAGACATGGGACCTGGCCGTCCACAGCTCGGGGAACACGTTCTTCTGCGCACGCTTCTCGAGCCAGGCCACGCCGGCCGAGCCGCCCGTGCCGGCCTTCGCGCCCATCGCACGGCGGGTGGCGACGAGGTGGTCGTTGCGCCAGCGCCACACCAGCTCGGCGACGTCCGTCAGGGCCTCGCCGAGGCGTGCGATCTCGTCGCCCTCGTCCCCCGCGTAGACGGCCGTCCAGACCGCCTCGACCTCCGCCGAGGGCTCGTACCGGCGCGTGGTGTCACGCTCCAGGACGGCGGACGGGATCGCGTGACCGCGCCGGGCGAGCAGCCGCAGCACCTCGTCGTACAGGCTCGGCTCGTGCAGCGCCTTCTCCAGCTCCGCGTGGACGCGCGGCGCGCCACGGTGCGGGACCAGCATGGACGCGGACTTCTCACCGAGCAGGAACTCCATGCGCCGGTACATCGCCGACTGGAAGCCGGAGCCCTCGCCGAGCGCGGAGCGGTACGAGTTGAACTGCGCCGGGGTCAGCTGCCCGAGCGGCCGCCAGGACGCGTTCAGCGCGTCCAGTTCGCGGACGGACCGCTTCAGCGCGTCGATCGCCACCGGCACCCGGTCCTGGCGGAGCGCCTTCGCGGCGGTCTCCCACTCGTGCACGATGACCGTGAACCACAGCTCCATGACCTGGGTGGTGACCAGGAAAACCATCTCTCCGGGATCGTCGGAGAGGGTGTGCTGGAGGTGGGTGAGCACGTCCGCCTTGACGTAGTCCTCGTACGGCGTGGTGCCGGCGAAGTCGAGATGCGGGGTCTCGGGCTCCGAAGCCTGTACGGGCTGAGCCTGCTGGGACATCGCTGTCTCCTGTTGTGTACTCCGGGTAGCGGTCCGCCCCTGCCGTTACCGACACGGGGGCCCCGGTCCCCATCGGCACATACTGCGCAATACTCTCCCGGAAACGCAAGGCCCGCCTGGTCACACCAGACGGGCCCCGAAAACACACAGCTGAGACACCCCGACGGACGGCCGGCCCAGGGGCAGCCGCCGCAGGGGTCGCCGGCCCAGGGGCGGCCGGGCCGGGTTCGGCTAGCCCAGGGTCTGGGCCGCCGTCGGCGAGGAGTCCTTCAGGAACTGCGAGCAGCGCTCCCACTCCGCCTGCTCACCGATCGCCTGCGCGGCACGGGCGAGGCCGTGCAGCGCGCGCAGGAAGCCGCGGTTCGGCTCGTGCTCCCACGGCACCGGGCCGTGGCCCTTCCAGCCGTTGCGGCGCAGGCTGTCCAGCCCGCGGTGGTACCCCGTGCGGGCGTACGCGTACGACTCCACCACGCTGCCCCGCTCGAACGCGTCGTCGGCGAGCTGGGCCCAGGCCAGCGAGGACGTCGGGTACTTCGCCGCGACGTCGGCGGGCGCGGTGCCGTTCGCGAGGAGCTCGCGCGGCTCGGGGTCGTCGGGCAGGTGGGTCGGGGGCGGTCCCCCGAGGAGGTTTTCGTGAATGGACATGCGTCCAGTCTGCGCCATCCGCGAGCCCTCGGCCCCGGGTCCTCCGGGTGAACCCCGACCACCGGCACCCCGGAACAGACCCGTCGCGCCGAGAGAACACCACCGGCACCCCGGAACAGACCCGTCGCGCCGGGAGAACACCACCGGCACCCCGGAACAGACCCGTCGTGCCGGGAGAGCGCGGTCGGCACCTCGGGCGGGAGAGCGCGGCCGGCACCGGCTAGGACAGCCGGCCCTTCGTCCGCTCCCCCTCCAGAGGCGGCGCCAGCACGCTCCCGTGGGTCCTGCACTCCGGCCTGCGGCAGTCCGGCGCCGGTCGGCGTACCGTCGCGAAGGCGACCGCCGCGCCCACCACCAGCACCCCCGCGCACAGCACCATCGCCCGCCGGAACGCGTCGTCGAAGGCCGTGGCCGAGCGGTACGCCTCCGAGCTCATCCCGGTCAGCAGGGGCAGCGCGGCCACGGCGACGAGACCCGCCGCGCGGGCCGCCGCGTTGTTGACGCCGCTGGCCACCCCGGCCCGTGAGACGTCCACCGAGGCCAGCACGGTCGCGGTGAGCGGGGCGACCAGCGCGACCATGCCGAAGCCCAGCACCAGGACCGCAGGCAGGACATCGGTGGCGTAGGACGCGCCGGGTCCGACGCGCAGCATCAGCAGCATCCCGGCGGCGCACAGCAGCGGGCCGACGGTGAGCGGGATCCGCGGGCCGATGTGCTCGGCGAGTTCGCCGGAGCGGGCGGACAGCAGCAGCATCAGCACGGTCGTCGGCAGCAGCGCCGTACCGGCTCCGAGGGCGGACCAGCCGGCCACCACCTGGAGCTGGACCGCGGACAGGAAGAAGAAGCCGCCGAAGGCCGCGTACACGCACAGGGTGACCAGGTTGACGGCCGTGAACTGGCGGGACCCGAAGATGTCCAGCGGGAGCATCGGGTCCGGGCTGCGGCGCTCCACCGCCACGAAGGCCACCCCGGCGACCAGCCCCGCGACCGCCGCCCCCGTGACGACCCCTACGGGTCCGCTCCGGGCCTCGATCAGCGCATAGGTGACGAGGGCGAGCGCCAGCGCGCCGAGGAAGGCGCCCAGCACGTCGAACCGCGCGTGCGGACCGTCGTCCGCCGCGCGGGCGGGCCTGCCGTCCGACTCCGGTACGTGCCGCAGGGCCACCGGCACGCACACCAACGCCAGCGGCACGTTCAGCAGGAACACCCACCGCCAGCCCGGCCCGTCCACCAGCCAGCCGCCCAGGAACGGCCCCACGGCCGCCCCCATGCCCCCGAACCCGGACCACAGGCCCACCGCCCGCCCCCGGTCGTCCGGGTGGAAGGAGGCCTGGATGAGGGCGAGGGAACCCGGCGTCAGGAGCGCGCCGCCGACCCCTTGCAGCGCCCTGGCGGCGATGAGCACGCCCGCGTTCGGGGCGATCCCGCACAGCAGCGAGGCGAGGGCGAACCACACCACGCCGACCACGAACACCTTGCGCCGCCCGTAGTGGTCGCCCAGGGAGCCGCCGAGCAGGATCAGCCCGGCCAGCGTCAGCAGATACGCGTTGACGGTCCACTGGAGGGCGGCCAGGTCGGCGTCCAGGTCACGGCCGATGCGCGGGAGGGCGACGTTGACGACGGTCGAGTCCAGCAGGGCCATGCTGGAGCCGAGCACCGTGGTCAGCAGGATCCACTTGCCCCGGGGCGAGGCCAACCGGACGTCAGGCATGCCCCCAGGTATACAGCGAGCCCGGCGCCGTAGACAGACGCCGGGCTCACCCGTACCCGTAGTACACCCGGTACTCACCCGTAGTACCTCCCGGGACACGCGGAGGTGATACGGAGGTAGGTACTACGGGGGCACCACGGAGGCGCCTTGGGTTACTTGATCTTCTGGCCCGCCGAGCGCAGGTGCTGCGTGGCCTCGACGACCCGCGCGGCCATGCCCGCCTCGGCCAGCTTGCCCCAGGTCCGCGGGTCGTAGGTCTTCTTGGAGCCGACCTCGCCGTCGACCTTCAGGACGCCGTCGTAGTTCTTGAACATGTGGTCGGCGACGGGACGCGTGAAGGCGTACTGCGTGTCCGTGTCGAGGTTCATCTTGACGACGCCGTTGTCCAGCGCGGTCGCGATCTCCTCCGCGGTGGAGCCGGAGCCGCCGTGGAAGACGAAGTCGAACGGCTGGGAGCCGGCCGGCTTGCCGTACTTCGCGGCGATGCCCTCGTTCAGCTCCTTGAGCAGGTCGGGGCGGAGCACCACGTTGCCCGGCTTGTACACGCCGTGGACGTTGCCGAAGGACGCGGCCAGCAGGTAACGGCCCTTCTCGCCCAGACCCAGCGCCTCGACGGTGCGCACCGCGTCGTCGACCGTCGTGTACAGGGAGTCGTTGATCTCGTGGGAGACGCCGTCCTCCTCGCCACCGGTCGGGGTGATCTCCACCTCGAGGATGATCTTCGCGGCGACGGCGCGGGCGAGCAGCTCCTGCGCGATGGCGAGGTTGTCGGCGAGGGTCTCGGCGGAACCGTCCCACATGTGCGACTGGAACAGCGGGTTGCGGCCGGCCTTCACCCGCTCCTCGGAGACGGCGAGCAGCGGACGGACGTACCCGTCGAGCTTGTCCTTCGGGCAGTGGTCGGTGTGCAGCGCGACGGTGACCGGGTACTTCTCGGCGACGACGTGCGCGAACTCGGCGAGGGCGACCGAGCCCGTCACCATGTCCTTGCTGTACTGGCCGCCCAGGAACTCGGCGCCACCCGTGGAGATCTGGACGATGCCGTCGCTCTCCGCCTCGGCGAAGCCGCGCAGTGCCGCGTGCAGGGTCTGCGTCGAGGTGACGTTGATGGCCGGGTAGGCGAACTTGCCTGCCTTCGCCCGGTCGAGCATCTCGTTGTAGACCTCGGGGGTTGCGATGGGCATCTGTCCGCTCCTTGGTATCTGCGGGTTGGCGATCTGTTCGATCTGCGTACTACGGCCCTGACCTAGACCTGGGGTGCGACGTCATCGTCGGCCCCATCTTTCCAGACCTGGGCGAATGGTCCATGCCTGGTCCACACCCGGTCCATGGCGGGCCCACGCCCGGGTCAAGTGGAGGTCAATGCGGGCCGTCAGTCCAGACCCAGTTCATCCTTCGAGAAGGCGAACAGGTACGGCACGCCCGCGCCCTCGCGGATCTTCTCGTCGGCGCCGGTCGCCCGGTCCACGATCGTCGCGACGGCGACGACCTCGGCGCCCGCCTCGCGGACGGCCTCCACGGCGGCGAGCGGCGAGCCGCCGGTGGTGGAGGTGTCCTCGACGACCAGGACCCGCCGGCCCTTGATGTCCGGGCCCTCGACCCGCCGCTGGAGCCCGTGCGCCTTCGCCGCCTTGCGGACGACGAAGGCGTCGAGCCGCCGGCCGCGCGCGGCGGCCGCGTGCAGCATGGCGCCGGCCACCGGGTCGGCGCCCATGGTCAGACCGCCCACAGCGTCGAAGTCGAGCTCGGCGGTCAGGTCGAGCAGCACCTGCCCCACCAGCGGGGCGGCCTCCCCGTCGAGGGTGATGCGGCGGAGGTCGATGTAGTAGTCCGCCTCCAGCCCCGACGACAGGGTCACCTTGCCGTGCACCACGGCCTTGTCCTTGATCTGCTGAAGCAGCGCGCCACGTGTGCCCGACGGCATCACTTCGTTTACGTCCGTCATGGTGCTCAGCTTAAGGCGAAGCCCGAAGGGCGAGGTCAGAGCCGGGTCCAGTGCCAGCTGGTGCTGGCCTCCAGCGGCTCCAGGGGCGTGACCAGGCGCGGGAGCGTGTTCAGGCCGTCCGGCGGGCCGGTCTGCGGCTCCACGCACACGGCCGCCTCCTGCTCGTCGTAGACGACGACCCACTCCTCGGGGCTGGTCACCCTCAGCTCCAGCCGGCCGGGCCAGGTGAGACCGACGGAGACTCCGCCGGGCATGCCGAAGCAGTCGTCCCAGGGGCCGGGCTTCGGCTCGATCCGGTTACCGGTGGGCAGGTGGTCGTCGCCGCGCTCCTCCTGCCACGCGGGGTCGAAGGAGACCCGCACGTCCTGGTCGTCGGGGCCGCCCAGGTTGCGGTTGAACCAGGGGTGCCAGCCGATCTGCGCCGGGAAGGACGAGTGGTAGGTCTCCACGGCCGTCGCGAGGGTCAGGCTGTCCTCGGTCAGCGTGATCACCTGGGTGACCAGGCCGGGGTGGGGCCAGGGCTCCACCAGGCGGTACGTCAGCACGGCCTCGTCGGCGGTCCGCCGCGCCACCTTCCAGGCGCCGTCGCGGACGGTGCCGTGGATGGCGTTGGGCGCGGCGTTCAGCGGCATCTGGTGAACGGTGCCGCCGTCGCGGAAACGGCCGTCGCGGATCCTGCCGCACCAGGGGACCATCGGGAAGCACCCGAAACGGTCTCCCTGACGCAGCAGTTCGAGGCCGCCGACGCGCAGCCCACCGACCCGGCCGCCGTTGCCCGGCTGCACGGTCACCTCCGCGTCGCCCGCGGTCAGCGTGATGTCTTCGTCACTCACGGGACGACCCTACTGGGACGGTCGGACCGGCGCGGTCGCGGACCGGCCAGGACGCCGGGCGACGGCCTCGGGCCCGGCCCGCCTCCGACCCGGCGCCGTGTCCGGCCCGGGCGCCGCTTCCTGCCTAGCCGCGTCGGCGCAGTGCCCTGCCCACCACGATCGCCGACGCCACCACCAGCGCGGCCGCCGGTGCGGCCCATCGCAGGGTGCTGTTCGGTACGACGGTCTGCGGGGCCGGGACCGGCGCGTAGCGCCCGCGCGGCGGGGCGTGGTCCACCTCCTCGGCGCTGCGTCCGATCATCGTCCGGCGCGCGTGCGCGGCCTCGGCGGGCGGCTCCCCGGGTCCCGTGAGGTCCTCCAGCCCGGCGGGCGGCACCTCCGCCTCGAAGACGGTCCCGGGCACCGGCGATACGTCGACGTCGTCGACCTCGTCCACGTCGTCGACCTCGTCCACGTCATCGGCGGAGTCACCGGCGACCTCGTCCACGGGGTCCGCGTCGCCCACGTCGTCCGCAGCGGCCACCTGCACGGCTTCCGCGGTATCCACGGCTTCGGCCGCTTCCGTCGCAAGGTTCGCCGCGAAGCGGTTCAGCAGGCGGGTGACGGCCGATTCCACCGCTTCCGAGGGCAGTTCGGTGATCCGGCCGTCCGCCGACGCCGTCCCCTCGAAGCGGAGCGTGGTGCCCGCTCCGGTCTCCCGCAGCCACAGCGTGAGGAGCGGCTTCACCACCCCGCTGCCGCGCACCTCGGTCGCGTCGCCCTCCACGGCGTACGCACCGTCCTCGCGCGGGGAGACCCGTACGGCGCCCCGGTACGTGATCGTGTGGCCGCCGACCCGCACCTTCAGCCGCCCCGCGACGGGTTCGGTGCCCGCGTCCTGCTGGAGCCCGGGGACCGCCCGGGCCACCCGGGCCGGATCCGCGAGGGCCGCCCTCAACCGCTCGGCCGGAACCGGAACGAACACCTCTTGCTCCATGACATCGGAGCCTACCCAGCCCCCGCCGGAAAGCACCCGGCGAAACCGGGAATCGGCTCCGCCGGGCGCCGGCCGGTGGTACACCCCCGGCGCGGGGTCAGTACCGCGGATGCACCAGCGTCGAGGGCCGCAGCCCGGTCACCCGGGTCGCCTCGGCCGCCCGCGCGTCCGCCGCCAGCTGCGCCTGGGTCAGGGTGCGCGGCGGCCGCTCGCGCCGGTCGAGGCGCAGCCGCGGGCGGCTCTCGGCGGCGGCCAGGACGAAGCCCCAGTCATCGGGTGCCCGGGAAACGCCGGTGCCGCGGTCGGGGCCCTCGGCGGGGCCGGGGGCGCGGCCGTCCACGCGGTAGGGCGCGGTGTGCAGGCCGGCCGCGCGCATCGTCGTCTCGACCGTCCAGAACGCCCGCAGCCCTCCGTCGACCGGGCCGGCGTGCACGACGAGGCGGCCGCCCGGGGCGAGGGCGCGGCGGGCGAGGCCGTAGAACTCCTGGGAGTAGAGCTTCGTGCTCGCCGTCATGCCCGGGTCGGGCAGATCCGCGACGACCACGTCGTACGTCGCCGGAGGGGCCCCGCGCAGCCACTGGAAGGCCTCCTCGGTGGTGACGTGGACGCGCGGGTCGCCGTAGGAGTGGCCGTTGAGGCGGGACAGGGCCGGATCGGTGCGGGCCAGCCGGACCAGACCGGGGTCGGTCGCGACGACGTCGACACGGCGCACGCCGGGGTGGCCGAGAGCCTCGCGGGCGGCCATGCCGTCGCCGCCGCCGAGGAGCAGCACGCGCGCGTGCGGGCCGCTCATCGCGGGCTGGACCAGGGCCTCGTGGTAGCGCCGCTCGTCGTGGCCCGCGAAGCGGAGGCGGCCGTCGAGGTAGAGGTCGAGGGGGCGGCCGTCGGTGCCGCCGGTGAGGACGATCTCCTGGACGCCGGTCCGCACCGCCACGCGCACGTCGTCGCCGTACACCGCCTGCCGGGCGGCCCGTTCGAAGTCGTCGACGAGGACGGCCGCGGAGGCGAGGACGCCCAGGACGGTGATGTTGGCGACGAGCAGCAGAGCGCGGGCCCGGCAGCTGAGGTCCCGGCGGAAGAGGCCCAGGACCAGGGCGGCGCCGGCCACGACGTTGACCCCGCCGGTCAGCAGGGAGCTGGTCAGCTGGCCCAGGAAGGGCAGCAGCAGGAAGGGGAAGGCGAGGCCGCCGACGAGCGCGCCCACGTAGTCAGCGGCGAACAGATCGGCGACGGCGCCGCCCGCGTCCTGGCGGCGGATGCGCTGGATGAGCTCCATGAGGAGGGGCACCTCGGCGCCGATGAGCACACCGATGGCGAGGGAGAACGCGACGAGGAGGACGCGGGGTCCGTAGGCCCACGGGCCGCCCCAGTCGCCCGTCCACGCGAACACCGCGTAGAGCGCCATGGCACTGCACCCGCCGACCAGGGCGAGGGTCGTCTCCAGCGCGCCGAAGCCGGCCGCGGCGAACCGCCGCAGCCGTTTGGCGGCGAGCGAGCCGACGCCCATCGCGAAGACCATGACGGACAGCACGACGGAGGCCTGGGTGACGGAGTCGCCCATCAAGTAGGAGGCGAGGGCGACGAGTTCCAGTTCGTAGACGAGACCGCAGGCCGCGCAGACGAAGACGCACGCGAGAACCAGGAACCGCCCGGTGGCCGGCCGCACGGGGAGCCGCGCGGCGCCGTGCGGGGGCGGCTGCCGGTCGGGCCGGACACCGGGCGGGGCCGGCGCGTGCGGTTCGATCACGACTGCGACGTTACGTCACGGCATGGGTGCCCTTCGTCACCCACACGTGTGGAATCCGGGGCCGTCCGCGCGACCGACGTTTGAGCCGCCGGCGCCTCAGACTCCCGTGGCGGAGGCGCTCACGGACAAGCCGGGATCGCCGGACCGCACGCGGACGCCCACCCTCGTCCTGGTCGCCACCAGCTGCCCGTCCTGCGGATAGGCGTGCCAGGTGCGCCAGTGCACCTGGCCTTCGCTGCGGTGGGCGAGCAGGGCGGTGAAGGCGTGCGGGCTGCCGGGGAAGACACCGGCGAGGCCGTGCGGGTGCTCGGAGACGAGCGCCAGGAGTTCCTGGGCGCGGCCGGCGAACTGGCCGGGCGAGAGCACCTCGACGCGCGCCGCGAACTCGTACTCCCAGTCGCCGACCCGCTTGGCGACGCCCAGCGGGAGCGGGGTGCTGCTGCCGGGGATACAGGCCACCGTCTCGGAACAGGAGCCCTGCTCTTCCTCCAGCAGCACTTGGTGCGAGGCGCCGAGCAGCCTCAGCTGCAACCTGGCGGCGGACAGTTCGAGGTCGAGCGTGGCGAGGGCGGGCAGCGGCTCTCGCCCCAGGGCCCAGGCGAGGTCGGCCGCGCGCGTGTCGGTGTAGGAGGTGTTCAGGGTCGTGAGCATGGATCGGCTCCGCGGAGACGCAAAGAGAAGAGGGGGCAGGTCGGCGCACCCCGGTCGAAGCCGGGAGAACTGCCCCGGTCGGCCCGGTCCGGAAGGTCGTCCGCGAGGGACGTCCGAGGGGGTCCGAGGGGCTGCGTTGGTGGTTAGAGGGAATCATGAACTGCGATGGCTCCACAGCGTTTTTACCCAACTTCGTGGGGTTTCCATCCCTCGGGGGGTCCGCAGCTCAATTGTTCAACTATGGCGTACCCCGGGCGGCCCACCCGTGCTTCCACGCGCCCCACATGAAAGCGGCGGCCGCGGGTAGTCGCTGCGGCCGCCGTCATCGGTGTGACCACGGAGCCCGTGGTCGGATCGGGCCCCGCGGTCCGGATGCGGCTCCCCCCGCGGGGAGCTCAGCTGCCCCGTGTCAGCTGCCTCCGCCGCATCCGCCGCCTCCGCCGCAGGACGATCCGCCGCCCCCGCAGGACGATCCCCCGCCGCAGGAGTGGCCTCCTCCGTGGCCGCCGTGCCCTCCTCCGTGGCCGCCGCCCGAGCCGCCGTCACCGGCCCACCAGCTGCCGCCGGCCGCGGCGGAGCCGCCCCCGTCGCTGTACCGGCCCGACCGGCCGCCGCGGTGCGTCCGCGCGGCGCCGCGCCTGCCCGCGTTGGCCACCAGGGCCACCACGAACACGATTCCGATCACCGCCAGGATGATGCCGAAGACCATGGCGTCACCCTCCTTCCGTGTCCCCCGAAGCGGCCCCCCGTGGGCGCCTCGCGTGGCGCCCGAGCGCCGCGTGAACGGGGGATGCCCGTCTGTCTCAGCTGCCAAAGCAGAGTTGAGGAACTCCAGAGCTTCGGCGCAGGATGGCGGGCATGACCTCCACCGCGCGCCCCTTCCTCAACCGCCGCCTCGCCGAGTTCGGGACGACGATCTTCGCCGAGATGTCCGCCCTGGCCGCGACGACCGGCGCGATCAACCTGGGGCAGGGATTCCCCGACACGGACGGCCCCGAGGAGGTCCGCGAGGCCGCCGTACGGGCGCTGCGGGACGGACGCGGCAACCAGTACCCGCCGGGCCCCGGCGTCCCCGAGCTGCGCACGGCGATCGCCGACCACCAGCGCCGCCGCTACGGCCTCTCCTTCGACCCGGACACCGAGGTCCTGGTCACCGCGGGCGCCACGGAGGCCATCGCCGCCACCCTGCTCGCGCTGCTGGAGCCCGGTGACGAGGTCGTCGCCCTCGAGCCGTACTACGACTCCTACGCGGCCTGCATCGCGATGGCGGGCGCCTCACGGGTGCCGGTCACCCTGCGGCCGGACCCGGAGCGGGCCCGGTTCCGCCTCGACCTGGACGAGCTGCGCGACGCGGTCACCGACCGCACCCGGCTGCTGCTGATCAACACCCCGCACAACCCGACCGGCACCGTCCTCACCCGCGAGGAGCTGACGGCGATCGCCGCGCTGGCGGTGGAACGGGACCTGCTCGTCGTGACCGACGAGGTGTACGAGCACCTGGTCTTCGACGGGGCCGAGCACGTGCCGCTGGCCACGCTGCCGGGCATGCGCGAGCGCACGGTCACGATCGGCTCGGCCGGCAAGACGTTCTCGTTCACCGGCTGGAAGGTCGGCTGGGTGACGGCGGCGCCCGGGCTGGTCACCGCGGTGCGCTCGGCGAAGCAGTTCCTGACGTATGTGTCGTCCGGCCCCTTCCAGTACGCGGTCGCCGAGGCGCTGGCCCTGCCCGACAGCTACTTCGACGACTTCCGCGCGGACATGCGGGCCAAGCGCGACCTGCTGGCGGCGGGGCTCGCGGACGCGGGTCTCACGGTCTTCCGCCCGGCCGGCACGTACTTCGTCACCACCGACATCCGCCCCCTCGGCGAGTCCGACGGCTTCGCCTTCTGCCGCTCGCTGCCCGAGCGCGCGGGTGTGGTCGCCATCCCGAACGCCGTCTTCTACGACCACCGCGAGGCGGGCGCGCCGTTCGTGCGGTTCGCGTTCTGCAAGCGGACCGAGGTGCTGGCGGACGCGGCGGAGCGGCTGCGCAAGGCGTTCTCCCACTGACCGCCCTCGCCAGGGAGCGGACGGACGAGAAGGCGGAGCGGACGAGAAGCGGGACGAACGAGAAGCGGGCGCCCGTCCACAGGCTGTGGACGGGCGCCCGCCGGGCGTACGGCAGATCGGGGACCTACTCGTCGTCCTCGGCCTTCTCGACGTGCTCGGCGGTGTCGCCGGGCTTCGCGTCGGCGTCACCGGCCGCCGACTCCAGGCCCAGCTGCTCCACGAGCCACTTGTCGAACTCGATCGCGGCCCGCACCCAGCTCACCGTCGAGGAGACGAAGAGCTCGATGTTCACACCGGCGCCGATCAGCAGCTGCGCCTCGCCGATGAGGCGGACGGTGCCGTCGTCGTGGGTGTGGGTGTAGACCTTGGGCCACAGGGTGCGGCGGTTCCAGTCGTCGATCGCCTCGAGCAGCTGCGCCTTGTCGTCGATCCCATGGGGCCGGTCGTAGAACGTCCGCACCGAGTAGACCGACTGGTCTCCCTCGCCGCGGAACATGAAGTACGTACGGAACTCCTCCCACGGCGCCGCGAGGTCGCCCTCGTCGTCGACGACGTACTTCAGCTCCATCTGGTCGAGGAGCTGCTTCACAAGATCCTGATCCGGGACGACGGGGCCCGCCGGTCCACCCTGGGGCTGCGGCTCCTGCTGGCCCCCGAAGTTCGGAATCGAGGACGGGTCGATGCTCACCGTGATTTTCCCTTCGTACGGATCCCGCCATCCTCCCCCATGCGGGGAGGGGGGTGGCAAGCCCGGCAGGGGCCTGTCAGCCCTGAGCTGACATGATCCGGCCTGTTGCGCGAAGGGGCGGTGACGGGTGGAGGGGGATCACATGGCGAACGGGCGAAGCGGGGCCGGTGTGCCGCCGGGGCCGAGGGCCCGGGGCCGGACCAGATGGGGGCTGGTGGCGGCGATCCTCGCGCTGCCGGTGCTGCTGGTGGTGGGCCTGGTGGTGCTGGTCGGCGTCTGGTTGCTGACCGACGACGAGGAGGTGGACGGGACCCGGCTGAAGAAGGTGCCCTGCGCCGAGGCGCTGGCGTTCGGCGGGGCCGAGCTGCCGGCGGGCACACGGGACGCCGACTGCACGGTGCAGTCCTGGCTGGACACGAACTACCAGGCCGAGTTCCGCATGCCGCGCGCGGGCGTCAGCGCCTGGCTGGCGCAGGCCTACCCCGAGGCGCCCCCGCCCGGCGGTCCGGGCACCCAGGCCTGTCACGGCGTGGACTACTGCTTCCAGATCGACGTCACCGGACACCCGGGGGCGCAGGCGTACGTCGTCAACGTGAACGTGACGTACGAGAACGCCGAGACCGCGCGGGTGCGGTACTCGGCGTTCACGACGTGACGCGGGCGCGGGCCCGAGCGGGGCGGGCCCGCTCCGGCCCGGAGCAGGAGCCGCGGCCGGTGCCGGAGCAGGAGCCGCGGCCGGCGCCGGAGCCGGTGCGTTACAGCGTCTTGTCCGGCTCCGCCGTCGCCGGGCCCACGATCAGGCCCTCGCCCTCGCCGAAGGTGTCCACGCGGACCGTGTCGCCGTCCTTGACCTCGCCGGCCAGGATCTCCTTGGCGAGCCGGTCGCCGATGGCCGTCTGGACCAGGCGGCGCAGCGGGCGCGCGCCGTACGCCGGGTCGTTGCCCTCGTCGGCGAGCCAGGCCAGGGCCGCGTCGGTGACCTCCAGGGTGAGGCGGCGTTCGGCGAGCCGCTTGGCCAGGCGGTCGATCTGGAGCCGGGCGATCCGCTCCAGCTCCTCCTTGTTCAGGGCCGAGAAGACGACGAGGTCGTCGAGCCGGTTGAGGAACTCCGGCTTGAAGGAGGCCCTCACCACCTCCAGGACCTGTTCCTTCTTCTCCGCCTCGGTGGACACCGGGTCGACCAGGTACTGGCTGCCCAGGTTCGACGTCAGCACCAGGATGGTGTTGCGGAAGTCGACCGTGCGCCCCTGGCCGTCGGTCAGCCGGCCGTCGTCCAGCACCTGGAGCAGGACGTCGAAGACCTCCGGGTGCGCCTTCTCCACCTCGTCCAGCAGGACCACGCTGTACGGGCGCCGGCGCACCGCCTCGGTGAGCTGGCCGCCCTCCTCGTAGCCGACGTAGCCGGGAGGCGCGCCGACCAGGCGGGCGACGCTGTGCTTCTCGCCGTACTCCGACATGTCGATGCGGATCATGGCCCGCTCGTCGTCGAACAGGAAGTCGGCGAGGGCCTTGGCCAGCTCGGTCTTGCCGACGCCGGTCGGGCCGAGGAAGACGAAGGAGCCGGTGGGGCGGTCGGGGTCGGCGATACCCGCGCGGGAGCGTCGTACGGCGTCGGAGACCGCCCGTACCGCCTCCGTCTGACCGATGAGGCGGCGGCCGAGCTCCTCCTCCATGCGCAGCAGCTTCTGCGTCTCGCCCTCCAGGAGGCGGCCCGCGGGGATGCCGGTCCAGGAGGCGACGACGTCGGCGATGTCGTCCGAGCCGACCTCCTCCTTGACCATGGTGTCCTTCGCGGCCTCCTCCTCGGCCTCGGACGCGGCCTCCAGATCGCGCTCCAGGGCCGGGATCTCGCCGTACAGCAGCTTGCTGGCGGTGTCGAAGTCGCCGTCGCGCTGGGCGCGCTCGGCCTGGCCGCGCAGTTCGTCCAGCTTCTCCTTCAGCCCGCCGACCCGGTTGAGGGACTCCTTCTCCTTCTCCCAGCGGGCGGTGAGCAGGCGCAGCTCCTCCTCCCGGTCGGCGAGGTCGCGGCGCAGCTTCTCCAGGCGCTCGCGGGAGGCGGCGTCGGTCTCCTTGCTGAGGGCCAGCTCCTCCATCTTCAGCCGGTCCACGGACCGCTGGAGCTCGTCGATCTCGACCGGCGAGGAGTCGATCTCCATACGGAGCCGGGAGGCCGCCTCGTCGACCAGGTCGATGGCCTTGTCGGGCAGGAAGCGGGAGGTGATGTACCGGTCGGAGAGGGTCGCGGCGGCGACCAGGGCCGCGTCCGCGATCTGCACCTTGTGGTGGGCCTCGTAGCGGCCCTTGAGCCCGCGCAGGATCGCGATGGTGTCCTCGACCGACGGCTCCGCCACCAGCACCTGCTGGAAGCGGCGTTCCAGCGCCGGGTCCTTCTCGATCCGCTCCCGGTACTCGTCCAGGGTCGTCGCGCCGACCATGCGCAGTTCCCCGCGCGCCAGCATCGGCTTGAGCATGTTGCCGGCGTCCATCGCGGAGTCGCCGCCCGCGCCCGCGCCGACGACCGTGTGCAGCTCGTCGATGAAGGTGATGATCTGCCCGTCGGAGTCCTTGATCTCGGCGAGGACGGTCTTCAGCCGCTCCTCGAACTCGCCGCGGTACTTGGCGCCGGCGACCATCGCGCCGAGGTCGAGCGCGACGAGCCGCTTGTTCCTGAGGGACTCGGGCACGTCGCCCTTGACGATCCGCTGGGCGAGGCCCTCGACGACGGCGGTCTTGCCGACGCCGGGCTCGCCGATGAGGACGGGGTTGTTCTTCGTACGCCGGGAGAGGACCTGCACGACGCGCCGGATCTCCTGGTCCCGCCCGATGACCGGGTCGAGCTTGCCCTCGCGGGCGGCGGCGGTGAAGTCCGTGCCGAACTTCTCCAGGGCCTTGTACTGCCCCTCGGGGTCGGCGCTGGTCACCCGGCGCCCGCCGCGGGACTTCTGGAAGGCCTCCTGGAGCTTCTTGGGGGTCGCCCCCTGCCCGCTCAGCACGTCGGCGGCCTGTCCGCCCTTGGCGGCGATGCCGATGAGCAGATGCTCGGTCGACAGGTACTCGTCGCCCAGGTCGCGGGCCCGGCTCTGCGCGTCGGCGATGACGGCCAGCAGCTCGCGGTTGGGCTGCGGAGGCGCGACGGTGGACCCGGTCACGCTGGGCAGCGCGCCGAGCACCTTCTCGGTCCCGGCCCGCACGGCCGCCTGGTCCGCGTCGACGGCGGCCAGGAGGTCGACGATGTTGTCGTTCTCCTGGCCCTGGAGCAGAGCGAGCAGCAGATGGGCGGGGATGAGGTCGGCGTGTCCCTGGGACACGGCCCTGTTGCTGGCCGCGTTGATCGCGTCCCGGCTCCGGTTGGTCAGCTCGGCGTCCACGTTCGCTTTCTCCTCCTGGCGTCAGCAGTCTTCCGTGTCTGACTCAGTCAGCGTACACAAAGTTGAGTCTATTCCACTCAAGGTGTGCGCGGGAATCCTGGAAGGGGTTAGGTTCCGGACCATGGCCGCATACCCCCAGGACCCGGGCGCCCCGGACGCGCCGTATCTCGCCTTCTGGCGCGAACGACACCTGTGCACCCTGACCACACCACGTCCGGACGGCAGCCCGCACGTGGTTCCGGTCGGAGTGACATACGAACCCGGGGCCCGGCTCGCTCGGGTCATCGCCGACCGGCGCAGCACCAAGGTCGGCAACGTCCTGGCGGCGGGGCCGGACGGGGCCCGGGTCGCGGTCTGCCAGGTGGACGGCCGGCGCTGGGCCACCCTGGAGGGCAGGGCGTACGTGCGCGGGGAGCCGGACCGGGTCGCGGAGGCGGAGCGCCGGTACGCGGAGCGCTACGGGCGCACACCGGGCCCGAACCCCTCGCGCGTGGTGATCGAGATCGAGCTGACCCGGGCGATGGGACGCGGGTGACGCGAGGGGCGGGTGCGGCGCGGGGGTGTGCGGATGACCGGATCCGTCCCCGTCGTTTTTCGGCCAAGGCTCAAGCGGGCGCATGTGGGGAAATGTCCCCCTAAACACAGCGGCGTCACCGTGTTCAGGTCACGGTGACGCCGCTGCGGGGGGAAGCACCTGAGCGATCTGTTACGACGGGGGAATCGCGTCAGGCACTGCGGGGGGTGGCTGAGATGGTCTTCAGGGGCGGGGTCTCGGGCTCGACGAGCCTGTGGTCCCGCTGGTCCAGGTTCACAAAGATCATTCCGTAACGAATGGCGCACCGCACGGGCTGCGGCGCTCCCCGGGGCTTGCGCAGGCACCGGTAGGCCCGTACGTCCTCGTCCTCGTCGCGCGTCACGACCACGGGCTCACCGAACACGGTCACCATCAACGAGTCACCACTGTGGGGGATGGCGGTGACCAGGTCGATGAAGTGCCAGCCGGAGCGGTAGGCGGTGGCCATTTCGCGGCGGAAGGAGCGGTCGTCGGGTGGAGTGGTCATGACTCGGCGACCCACGTGCTGTCGCCGGGAGCGACCCAGGTGCTGTCACCGGGAGCGACCCATGTGCTGTCACCCGGCACGTCTGCCGCCGTGATCACCCACGTGCTGTCGCGGGGCGCGACCCACGTACTGTCCGCGGGCGCCGCGACGGTCCCGGTACCCGTGCTCCAGGTACTGTCGCGCGCCGTGTCACCCGTCGTTCCCGCAAGGCCACTCAGCGCCCCGAAGGCCAAGGCGGCGGAGAAGGCGGCGGCAAGCGCCGAGCGAAGCATTCTCTTATGCATAGTCGGCTTCGTCCTCATTTGAAGGTCACCTCTCCCCCGTCCACTACGACGATGGCCCATTCGGGCACGTCATGGCCACACAATCGATGCATCATGTTCCTGCACGTTCAGGACCCTGGGGGGTGGAGATTTGACGAAAAATGAGACAAAGCAGACACATCCTCATGCGTCGACTGAGCTGTGCGAGGAAGGTCGCCGTCTCTATGGGAACGCTCTTCGGACGGGCCGCATAGCCCGCGCGGACGTGGAGCCCGCTCCGTGTCTGATGGAGTTCGCCCTGCTCCACGCGGACCCCGACGACGCGGACTGGCTCCGTCCGGTGCCCCCGTCGATCGCTCTGTCCCAGCTGCTCAACCCGATCGAACGCGAGATCACCCAGCGCAGGCGGCTGTCGGTCGAACTCGCCGACGCTTTCGAGCCGTTCATGACCCTCAGCGCCCAGCCGACGCCGACCACACACTCGATCACGGTGCTGGAGGGCATCGACCGGATCAACGCGGCACTCGATCTGGCCACCTCCCAGTGCCAGACCGAGATGCTCACCGTCCAGCCGAGCCGCCGGCGCCTCGAACACACCCTCGTCCAGGGCCTCGAGCGCGACCGGCCGCTGATCGAACGCGGGTGCCGGATCCGGACGCTCTACCAGCACACGGCCCGGTACAGCCCCGAGACGCTGGCCTACGTCTCCCAGTTCACCGACGGCAAGGTGGAGTACCGCACCATCGACGAACTCGTGGAGCGGCTGATCATCTGCGACGAGACCGTCGCCTTCATCCCCACCCGGGACGACGGACAGGTCGCGCTCGAACTCCGCCACCCGGGGCTCGTCCGCTATCTGATCAAGGTCTTCGAGTTCATGTGGGGGCGCGCCGTACCGCTGGCCACCGGCGCCCCCTACGAGACCGCCCCCGACGGCATCACGGACATCCAGCACTCCATCGCCAAGCTCCTCGTGGAGGGGCACGTCGACGAGGCCATAGCCCGCCGTCTGGGCATGAACGTCCGCACCTGCCGAGCCCACATAGCCAAGCTCGCCACGGCCCTCGGCAGCGGCAGCCGCGCCCAACTCGGCTTCCTCATAGCCCAGTCGGGGATCCTCAAACAGGAACCCTGACCCCGCGGGCGGGCCCGGCACCGAGAACCGGGACCGGCACGCCCGCACCCCGCCCGGCCACCCGGCCACCCGGCCACCCGGCGACCGGACCACCGGACACCGGCAGACGGCAGACCGGCAGACGGCAGACGGCAGACCGGCAGATCGGCAGATCGGCAACCAGACCGCCCGCCGCCCGCCGCCCGACCCCCGCCGTCCGGCCGTCCGCCGTCCTCGAACAGGAGAGAGATTCGCAGTGAACGCGCCGCCGCACCCCCACCACGGCGTGGAGAACCTGTGCGCCTCCGGCACCAGCCTCTACGAGGCGGCCCTGCGCGACGGGCGGGTCAAGACCGAAGAAGCCGAGGCGGCGGCTCCCTGTCTGCTGTCCTTCGGCCTCCTGCACCCGGTCGTGGACGACCCGGACCAGCTCGAACCCGTCTCGCCGGCCCTGGCCCTGCACCGGCTGCTGCGCGCTTCGGGCACCCGTATCGCCGACGAACGGCGCCGCGAGGAACGGCTGGCGACCCTCTTCGAACCCCTCATGCGGATCACCGGCAGCCGCACCGCCGCCGCCGATCCCGCCTCCCTGCGCCTGCTCAGCGGCACGGAACAGATCAACGGGGCCATCACCGAGGCGACCGCCGAGGCCACGGACGAACTGCTCTGCATCCAGCCCAACGTCCACTACAGCGGGCCGCGCGGCGAGACCGCCCAGACCGTGGCCATGGCCCGCGACCAGGCCCTGCTCGACCGCGGCTGCCGCATCCGCACCCTCTACCAGCACACCCAGCGCCACCAGCCCCTCGTGCTGGCCCGCTACGAGCAGCTCCGGGGCGATGTGGCGGCCCGGACCCTGGACGAGGTCACCGACCGGCTGATCGTCATCGACGGCAAGGTCGCCTTCATCCCCGCGGGCGAGGACGGCCGGCTGGCCCTGGAGGTCCGCCACCCCGCCCTCCTGACGTACTTCACCATCACCTTCGACCGCCTCTGGCGGCTGGCCACCCCCATGTACCCGCAGGCCGTGCACCGTCCGTCCCGCAACGGCGTCACGCCCCGGCAGCAGGCCATCGCCGCCCTCCTCGTCGAGGGACACACCGACGCCGTCATCGCCGACCGCCTCGGAATGAACATCCGGACCGCGCGCGTCCATATCGCCAAGCTCGCCACCACCCTCGGCAGCGAGAGCCGCGCCCAACTCGGCTACCTCATCGGGCAGTCGGGGATCCTTGACCGGGAACGGAACCCGAACCGGGCGACGGAGCGGGATCAGCAGGAGCAGCGGCCGGGTCAGGACCGGCCCCCGGCGCCGGAACACTGACCGGCGGCGGCTCCGCCTCCCCGGACGGCCGGTCGAGGCCGACCTGCGCGATCCGCACCCCCAACTGGGTCCGGCTGGCCGCGCCGAGCGTCTCCGACAGCCGGGCGATGTGCGCCCGACAGGTGCGGACGCTGATGCCCAGGCGCTCGGCGATCACCGCGTCCTGGTGCCCCTCGGCCAGCAGGGCCGCGATGGACTGCTCCCGGTGCGAGATGCCCTCGATCCGGGTCTCGGGCAGCGGCGCGGTGAGCGGGATCGCCAGCCGCCACAGCCGCTCGAAGACCGTCACCAGGTAGGAGACCAGGGCCGGATGGCGCAACTCCAGGGCCATCGTGCGGTCGGTGTTCGCCGGGATGAAGGCCACCGTGCGGTCGAAAAGGATCAGCCGGTCGATGACCTCGTCCAGCGTGCGGGCCTCCACCGCGTCGCCCATCAGCTCCAGGTAGGTGAGCAGCCCCTGGCCGTGCCGGGCGACGTGGTTGTAGATGTCCCGCATGCGCACGCCCCGGCCGCGCAGCTCCAGCGCCCGGTGCAGCCCCTCGGACAGCTCGTGCTCGCGCCGGATGCCGCCGGGCTGCACCGTGAACACCTCGGTCGTGCACGCCTCGGTCGCCGCGTCCAGGGCGGCCTGGATGCGCGAGGCGCCGTCCAGGACCCGGATCGCCGCGCCCTCACCGGCCGTCCCGCCCCGCGCCGGACCGCCCAGGCCCGCGTACCACTCGAAGGCGGCGACCGCAGAGCCCATCCGGCGCCCGCTCGCGCTCACCTCGTCGTAGAGACCGCGCAGCAGCCGGGTCATGACCTCCTGCGGGGAGGTCGGCACCAGCCAGTCCATGTCGTCGGGGTCGGGGTGCAGCAGGGCGAGTTCCAGCAGACACGGAACCGGCTCGGCGTCGGTCCGCGCCACCCGGCCGCGCCGTACGGCCCGGGAATACACGCGATCCCCGGCCTCGCACAGTCGGTCGGCACCGTGTGGATGCTCCTCCGTCCCGTGCCCGGCCATCGCCCATCCCACCCCCGCCGTACGCCTCTTCCGGAGCGCAACTATGCGCGGCCTGGACCAGGTCCGCAACACGGCTGCCCCGGCCGACGCCCGGGAAAACCACCGATCTGCTCCTGTTTCTCCCGGCCTCCTCCCCTCACACTGCAACAAGCTGACGGTGGTGCGAGGTGTTCACGACAGGGCATCGTTGGTTCCGCTTGCCCCCGGGTGCTCCCCACTCGGGGGAGGGCACAGCCCACCCGGCCGGACCACGGGGGAGTCCGGCCGGGCTCAGGCCATGCGGCGCGTCCCGTTCACCGGGCCCCGCACCCGCGCGACAACGCACCGGACGCGGGCGGGTGTTGTCGTCCGGCATCCGTGATCCGGCATCCGTGATCCGTGATCCGTCGCCGAGTGTCGTCGAGGGTCGTCGTGGGCCGTCGAGCGACCTCGAGAACCGGCGGGCGACGGCACGGGTGCGGTGGGGGCGGGGTGTGCGCGCAGCGCGGGTGCGGTGCCGACGGCGTGTTGCCTGTCGCCGCCCGTCGCCACTCGGCCGGACACGCTCGGCGCGCCCGTGAGGCCGTCTCCGCGGCGGTGTGGGGGCTCCTGGGCGCCACTTGGCAGGCGTCCGCCGACCCGGCGTCGCACGGCCCGTCGGAGAGTGCCCCACGGCCTTTCAGCGCCCCTACGGCCGTACGGAGTCCTACGGTTGCACGGAGGCGGACGGCGGCACCTGACCCCCTCCGCAACCGGGCGGCCCTTCCTCGGCCTCGCGCCTGCCTCGTTCCTGCCTCGCGTCTGCCTCGAGCCCGCCCGTGTCGGCTCGCGCCTTCCGGAGCGGGCGGGCGGGTGCGGTCCGGGCGGACCGGCGGCCCGCCCGGGGTCCGTGACTCAGATCAGGTCGAGAGCCTGGCAGGCGGCCTTGTACTTGGCGGTGCAGATCTCGGAGACCTTGTAGATGCCGTCGGCGACGATGGTCGACTTGATGTTGCTCTTCGTCAGCGCGACCACGGTCACCAGCTTGGCCGGGATGTCCTTGTTGGTCGGGCTGTCGACCCGGTCGCGGGTGAGGGCGTCGAACTGGATGTCACGGCCCTGGACCTTGGCGACGGCGGCCTCGGCGGCGGCCTCGGCCTCGTTGGGGTACGGCTTGTAGACGCTCATGAACTGCTCGCCGCTGATGATGCGCTGCACGGCCGCCAGCTCCGCGTCCTGGCCGGTGATCGGGGGCAGGTCGCCGGAGCTGACACCCGCGGCCTTGAGGGCCTTGATGATGCCGCCGGCCATGGCGTCGTTGGCGGAGTAGACACCGGCGATGTTGGACACGCCCAGCGCCTCGATCGCCTTCGTCATGTTGGCCTCGGCGACCTCGGGGCTCCACTTGTCGGTGTCGTACGACTTCGCCACCGTGACCCGGCCGTTGAGCTCGTTCAGCGCGCCCGCCTTGAACTGCCCGGCGTTCGGGTCGGTGGGCGAGCCGTTCACCATGACGATCTTGTCGCTGGCCTGAAGGTTGGGGATGGCCTCCGCGAGGGTGCGGCCCTGCACCTCGCCGACGAGCTCGTTGTCGAACGATACGTACCCGTCGATCGGCCCCTGGGCCAGGCGGTCGTAGGCGATGACGGGGATGTTCGCGTCCTTGGCCTTCTGCACCATCGGCGCGATCGACTTCGAGTCGACCGCGTCCAGCAGGATGACGTCGACCTTCTCGTCGATCATCTTCTGCATCTGGGTGAGCTGCGTCTTGGCTTCCCCGTCGGCGTTCGCGTACTCGGTCCTGCCCTTGTTCTCGGTGAGCTCGGCGACCTTCTTCTTGATGATGGGGTAGTCGAAGTCCGCGTACCGGGTGTTGGTCTCCTCCGGCATCAGCACGCCCACCGTGACGTCGTTGCTCCGGGTCGGTGTCGCGCTGCTGCTGTTCTCCGACGCCCCCAGCATTCCGCACCCGGCGAGCGACAGGGACATCGTGGAGGCGACCACAGCTATGGCGATACGACGCATTCGGGGGCTCACTTCAGGTGCGTTCGGTGCGATTCCGGACACATGGGCGCGACAGGTAGACCCAGGTGTCTGAAAAGACAACGCGGCGGCGACCATCGGCGTCAAGCGAAACTACTTAACGAAGTAGCAACATCACACTCCGCTTAGCGGGTGAAGACGCATGGAGAGCATGCGGAGACCTGGAAAAGAGCCGGACAGAGAATCAGCCGACGAGTGGGCAAAAAGTCGCACAACCAAGGCTGTTCCTCGCCGGTCACGATCACGACAGGCTTCGTTCCGACCAGAGGAGCGCATGAATCCCGCCAGACTCGCCATGGCCGTCGTACGACCACGACCGGCGGCCTCTACGGCCCCCTCGCGGCCGCGGGTGCCTCCGGCGGTGCGGCGGTGCGGTGGTGCGGCGGTGCGGTGACGCGGTGGCGCGGCGGTGCGGCGGTGCGGCGGTGCGGCGGCAGTGTTCGGCACACGGCACCGCCGGACCACGCGCGTCCGCCCCCGGCCGACCGACAGTCGGCAGCCGGGGAGTCGGCAGTCGGGGAGTCGGCAGTCGGCAGTCGGCAGTCGGCAGTCGGAGACGACGGACACAGCCGACAACCGGTAACCGACGGACGGCAGTCGACGGACGGCAGTCAACGGACGGCGGACGGTCGCCGGTTGCCGGTCGCCGGTTGCCGGTTGCCGACGGACAGCGGTCGCCGGACGGGGGCCGGTTGGCGGTTGCCGACGGACGGCGATCGACGGTGGACGGTCTACGGTCGACGGACGGGTGAGGGGCCCGGAGGCAGTCGCCTCCGGGCCCCTCACCCTCTCCCGTCACAGATGCCGCCACCGGCGGCTCAGCGCGCCCCGGGGTCGTACTTCTTCAGCGAGGCCTGGACCTCGGCCGCGTACGCGCCCTCCCACCACGGCACCGTCTCGACCAGCACCGGCTTGGTGCCGGAGGCGAGGACGAGGGCCCGGCCGGGCGGCATCGCGCCGAGGTCCGAGACCTGGAGGACCCGCTCGCGGCGGGTGGACTCGCTGATCGCGCGGTTGCCGGACCAGCCGCCGAACTCCGACTCACGGCTGGTCTGGTACTCCCGCAGCTCGAACTCACCGGCCAGCTCGCTCAGATCACCCAGGAAGCGGGTGTCCGAGACGCCGCCGCCGTAGACGCGGACGTTCGCGGCCGACCACAGCTTCTCCATGCCGCGCTCGCCCCACACCTCGATGCCCTGCGCCCACGACTGGAGGATCGTCATGAGGATGATCCCGCGCGAGCCGTAGTGCGAGTACAGGTCGGGCAGGTTCCGCCAGCGGCACACGTTGGCGGCCTCGTCGAGGACACCGACGAGAGGCAGCGGGAGACGCCCGCCGCGCTGGGTCGTGGCGTACTCCTCGGCCGCCTCGACGACGGCCACGGTCAGCGCGGTCACCAGCGGCCCGGCGGAGTCGCGTCCCTCGCGGCTCAGCGAGTACAGGGTGCCCGTGCCGCGGACGAAGGCGTGCGGGTCGAACTCGCCCGCGTACTCGTCGGCCGGAGGCGTGACCCACCGGTTGACCTCGGGATTGACCAGGCAGGACGCCATCTGCTGGGCGACGCCGTAGATGCCGCTGCGCTGCTTGTCCGGGGCGTTGATCACCCCGGCCAGCCCGTCCGCGGACATGGCGTGCCCGGCACCGCGCAGGATCCGCTCCGGGGCGTCGTCCTTGGGGTTGGACAGCCAGGTGTAGATCTGCGTGATCGGCGCCTTGGCGCAGGCGGCGGCGAGCAGCAGGTTGGCGAGCAGGTCCTGGCCGGCCGGGTCGAAGAAGGCGTCGGTGGAGGCGTTGGCGTCCCGCGAGCCGCTGGCGAAGTGGTCGGCCATCTTGCGGGCCCGGGCCACGTCGGTGACGTACGACAGCGGGTTCCACCACCAGCTCGGCTCCTCCTGCGCGACCTGCTGCGGGTCGAACACCCACACCGGTCCGCGCGCGGTCCGCGGACCCCGGGTCGCGTCCACGATGTCGCGCTTGTTGGAGGTGACCAGGACGGCGCCGGGCCCGTCCAGGATGGCGGGAATGGCGCGCCGGGTCGTCTTGCCGGTCCGCGGGCCCCAGATGTCGACGTGCATGTCCTCGTACGACCCGTACAGCGGCTGACGGCCCTTGACGGACCGGCCGATGAACACGCCGGGCGTGCCCGCCCGCACGCCGAGGCGTTCGGCGGTGGCGGCCGCGCCCTTCATGGTCAGCTTGCCGAGCTCCTCGCCCTTCGCGAGGTGCCGGGCGGCGCCGTCCACCTTGGGCTTGTTCCGGAACCGCTCCCGCACCCGGTAGGCGGCCAGGCCGAGGATCCCGACGACGACCGCCTCACCGGCCGCGACGGCACTGGCCGCCGAACCGGGCCAGCTGTAGTCGCCCTTGATCACCTCGACGAGGAAGGTCAGCGGATTGCCCGCCGGCGCGGGCGCGTCGGAGTACCCGGCCCCGACCTTCGCCGCCAGCCAGGCACCGGCACCGACGAGGAGCACGACCGCGACGGCGATGACGATCTCGAAGGTCCAGTCGTCCTCGGCGCGGGGTTTCTTCTGCTGTTCTGCGGTCACCCGCGGGTCCGTCCTTTCTGGACTGTGGACTTGCTGAGTTGTCTGGGGGGTGGGTGGTGGGTTCAGGCTTTTTCCGGAGCGAAGACGAAGACGCCCGTGCTCGTCGCCAGCAGGGTGTGGCCGTCGGAGGTGCGCTCCAGGACGTCGATGTCGTCGTTCAGCGAGGTGTCCGGCTCCAGACCGGAGGCCAGCACCTTCTTGGTGCGCATGTCGAGCGCCGCCAGCCCCAGATCGCTGACGGACGCGTACAGGACATCGCCGGTCGGCAGCGCCACCGGCTCGATGTCCTGCTCGTCCTCCTCCTGTCGCCAGAGCTCGTCGCCCGTCTCCGCGTCCCAGGCCACCGCGCCTCCGCCGAACTGGGTGACCACGCGGCTGCCGTCCGCGGAGAGGACGACGACCGGCTCGTGCGCGTCATTGGGGTCGAGGGCGGTCTTGGGGCCTTCCACCAGGGTGCGACCCGTCCTGAGGTCGACCACCGTCAGCAGCGCGTCGTACGTGTCGTCCTCGATGCCCCAGGCGAGCAGGCCCTTGTCCCCGGCGAGCGGGAAGAGGGAGGCGGCCGCGCGGTCACCGGCCGGGGTCCGCGAGGCCACGGCGGCCGGCAGGGTGACGCTCTCCGTGTCCCACAGTTCCTTGCCGGTGAGCCGGTCGGAGACCTGGAGCCGGTCGCCGCTGACGTAGAACTCGGCGAGGGAAGTCGCCACCCGGTAGCCGAAGCCCGGGCCGATCGGCGCCTGGTCCTCCCACCGGTCCTGGACCTCGACGGTGGCACCGCCGCCGAGCGGGGCGTAGGAGGCGCTGTCGTCGCCCTCCTTCAGCCGCACATGGCCGGCCTCGACGGCGAAGTCGGTGCCATCCTCGCCGTCGTAGGCGGAGCTGCCCAGCTTCTCGCCGGAGGGGGCGTACATGGTGTACGTGGTCCGGACCGACTTCTTCTTCAGGCCGCTCGCCGGCGTCACGTCGCCGTCGACGACCAGGAGGGCGGGCGCGCCGTCCGTCCAGCGGCCGACGGTGAAGAACTCGGACGGCACGGGATCCCGGTCGCTCGACCAGCCGTCGGCGGGGATCGTGACCTCGACCGAGGTGCGTTCCCGGCCGGTGGCCGCGTCGAGGAAGCGGGCCCGGAAGAGGTACTCCTCGGGTGTGCCGCCGGTGTTGTCGGGGTACGTCGTCGCGTCCTCGGTGAGAACGACGGCGTCACCGAGCACGCAGGTCTGCGAGTGGTCGCCGATGACCCTGCTCGTGGCCCGTTCCACCGGGTCGCCGGGGCAGCCCGTGACACCGTCGGCGGTCAGGCTCCACGCGGGCTCGCGGGTCAGGCCCGGCAGTGCGGCGCCCCGGTACGCGGGGCCCGCGTCGAGCGACGCGGACGCCTCGGGACTCGCCTTTCCTTTCGTCGCCCCGTCCTTGCCCGTGTCCTCGCCTCCGGCGCAGCCGACGACGAGGCCCAGTGACACCAGGGCTCCGGTGAGAGGGAGAAGGCGGCGCCTCATCGGTCGGTTCATGCTCCTGTTCCGCTGTCCGTGCCGTCACCCTCGACCGCGTTCGTGCCGTTGGGGATCGGCACGCGGTAGACGCCGGTGATCGTGTCCTGGTAGTCCCACTTGCTGAACTCGACGGACTTGCCCGGACGCGGGGCATGGATGATCTTGTGGCCCTTGGGGTCCCACACCAGACCCACATGGCCCGAATGGCCCTTCTCCGGCCGGAAGAAGATGACGTCACCGGGCTGCGCCTCGGACAGCGACACCTCGTACTTCTTGAGGTAGGGCTCCTGCGTGTACGTCGTCGTCCCGATGTTGATCTTCCCGCCGCTGGCCATGTAGTACGCCCACTGCGTGAAGCTGGAGCAGTCGAAGCTGGTGGGGTTCTTGCCCTGGAGGCGCGGGGCGCCGAACACGTACGGGACGCCGATGCCGCGCTGCGCCCAGCCGAGGACCGCGCGGATCACCGGGTCGTCGGCGTCGGGGAGGACACCGGAGGCGCCCGCGCCGTCCGGGGCCACCGCGGCGCCGCCGTTGTTCTCGGCGCAGTTCGCGTACTCGGCGTCCTTGCTGCCCTCGTCGGACCCGGGAACGGTGCCGTAGTCGGGGTTGGCGGTGACCTTGCCCTGCATCCACTGCTGGGGGTCGACCATGCCCGGGCCCCGGTCCTGACCGCCCACGAAGGGGTTGTCGACGCCGGGTACGAGGACCTCCCAGTGCAGGTGGGGTCCTGTGACGTTGCCGGTCGCGCCGACCGTGCCGATCTGCTGACCGCGCTTGACGGTCTGCCCCACGGACACCTTGATCGAGGTCTGGTGGCCGTAGAGCGTGATGACCCCGCCCGCGTGCTCGATCTTCGTCATGTTGCCGTACGAGCCGCCGGGACCGGCGTGGACGACCTTGCCGTCGGCCGGGGCGTAGATCGGGGTGCCGCTGCCGGCCACCAGGTCGAGACCCGTGTGGTAACCGAGGCTCCACATACGGCCGTTCTGGTGGTAAGGGGTACCGATCGTGTAGGTGCCCTGCTTCATGGGCCACTGCCAGTCCTTGCCGGTGGAGGGCTCCTTGGCAAGGGGGAAGGACACGGTCGTCGCGTGGCCGGCGCCGACAGCGCCGCTGTCGCCGACACCGCTGAAGTCACTGCTGCCGCCGACGTCACTGCTGTACGCGGCCAGGGACATCGCGGTCGTGCTGCCGTCACCGCTGTCGTCGTCCAGGGCAGGGGTCGACCAGGAGCGGGCCGGGGTCGCGGCGATGCTGAGCGCGGAGCCGGGCTGGGCGTTGTTGCCCACCGGTTCGGGAATGTCCGACTGCTTCCCGAGGGTGGGGAAGCCCGGGTTCTTCTCGATGGTCTCCTTCAGATGCGCGTACCAGCGCTTGATGAGGTCCTTGTCGCCGGTGAGCACCCCGCGGTAACGCGCGGCCTGGGTGAGGACCACCCGCGGGTAGATCGTGTTGGCTGCCGTGGAACCGGAGTAGATCTGGAGCGCCTTGAAGGGAGCGGTCTCGGCCTTCTTGGCGTGCAGGAAGTTGGCGGCGGCCCAGGCCGCGTCGTCGATGTTGTACAGGTCCTTCGTGCCGTCGCCGTTGCCGTCGGCGCCGTAGTCCGTCCAGGCCGGCTTGCCGAACTGGAGGATGCCCATGTAGCCGAGGGAGTTCGCGCCGCCGGGCGCGGCCGAGGGGTGCTGGCCGTACTTGGTCTCCTGGTACATCTGCCCGGCGATGAGCGTCCAGTCGAGGCCGTCGTAGCGGGCGGCGGCACGCATCGCGGCGAGGATCATCTTCGGCGGGATCTCGTTGCGCGCCGTCTCGCTCGGCATGTACATCTTGCCGGCCGGCATGACCGGGTTGGTGGCCGCCGCGTCACTGGTGTTGCCGGCCTCGGCGTTGTCGGAGTAGTCCGCGCAGGAGGCGGCCGCGGCACCGGCGCCCACCCCGCCGATCATGCTTCCCACCAGGACCAGGACCAGGGTGCCGACCCCGGCGATGGGCAGACAGCCGACGCCGCCGGCTATCCATATCCACTTGTTGTTCTTCTTGCCTCCGCCGCCGCCCTGACCGCCGCCGCGCTGGGCCGCCGCCTTGGCCGCCTTCGCTGCTTTGGCGACCTTGGCCGCCTTCCCGGCGGCGGCCAGTACCGCTGGTGCAACCATGCCGGCTCACACCCCCGAGTCGTCGGACGCGCCCACGTCACCGAGGCCGAAGACGTCGAATCCGGAGACGATCCAGTCGCCGTCGTTCTCCTTGACCGTCACCAGCCACTGGTTGGACTCGGTCGTGGCCTTGCCGTCCGCGGTGTGCGTGGCGGTCACCTCGACGAGGGTGGACATCGAGCGGCCGCTGTCACGCACCAGGTCGTCCGAGACCAGGGCGTCCCGCACCACCACGGCCGTCCCCTTGGAGGAGCACTGCTGGGCCTCGCAGGTCGCCCATTCCTTGCCGGTCGGCAGCGAGGTCGCGGCCTTCATCCGGTCGTCGTTGGTGGTGAGCCGCAGCAGCGGCGCGCTCCAGGTCGCGGCGTCGCTCGAGTGGTCGTACGTGGTGAGCCCGGACATGTACTGCACCATGGCGGCGTGCGCCTTCAGGGCTTCGGAGGCCGAGACGATCGGCGCGACCGCGGTGTTCTGCGTTCCGTCGCCGCCCGTCCCCTCCCCGTCCGAGCCGGTGTCGCTCCCGCCCGAGGTGGCGGTGGGCGTCGCGGAGCCGCCCTTGGCGTCACCGTCGTCGCCCCCGTCGTCCCCGTCGAAGACGGTGAAGACGGTGAGCACGGCGATCAGGAGAAACCCGAGCACCCCCAGGGCCAAGAGCCCCGTGCGCTTGTTCTCCGCAGGCAAGTCCACGTTCCCGCGCCTCCCTTGTGCTGAGCCGGTACGGCGGGTGACCGGGACACGGTAGGGGGAGGCGGAAGCGGGGAGTCGGGGCGATTCCCGGCGAGGAAAACGGCGGGGCGGTCGGCGGGAAAGCGGGGGAAAGCCCGAAGCGGGCTCACCGCACCGCGGTGCCGTGCGCGGAACGCGTGCCGGGCCGCCCCCACCGCGGTCACTCGGGCCGCGGATCCACCGGCAGCGGGTCGAAGGGGTACGCCGTATGCCCGTCCTTGGGCGAACAGGCCGCGAACGGGCCCGAGTCCGCGTCCATCAGCACCCTCAGATGCGGGTCGGCGTGGTGCAGCCACCAGGTGGACATGCCGAGCGCCGGGTCCTGGCGCAGATGCTCCCAGGCCAGCCAGAGCGCCGACAGACGGGCGCCGGCCTCGGGGTGCTCCCACCATGTGGGGCACCAGGTGGCCGAACTGCCGTTTACCCGACGGCGGATCATCTGGGCGAGGTAGTCGGAGACGAAGACGAAGACGTCCGCGAAGTAGAACTCCGGCTCCTCGGAGCCCTCTGCGGTGCCGGACATCGGTGCCCCCGTCGGTCGGTTCGGTCGGCCGGTGCGGTCGGTGCGGCCGGTCGGTTTCGTCGGCCGGTTCGGTCGGCCGGTGCGGTCGGTCGGTTCGGTCAGCCGATCCGCGGCCGGTCGATCCGCGGCCGGCGTTTGATCGGTCGTGCCCGGCCAGGCCCGCTCGATCAGGTCAGGACGATACCGAGCAGCAGCAGGACGACGACCACCGCGCCCATCACGATGCGCGCCGTGGGGTCCTCGCGTTCCCACAGGTCGTGGACGACGGCCCAGCCCGTCAGCCGCGCGGCCCGGCCGCTGTGGATGTCGGAGCCGGACGTCTGCTGCTCCTCGTCCACGGCCTCTTCGTCCAATGCCGGGAGCTCGGGATCCTCGTCGAACCCGACCGGCATCCCCTGCTGCTCCTGCGCCACCAGGACCATCTGCTCGAGGAGTTCGGGGATCGTGTTCGGCGTGAGGGGATAGGCGAAGGTCCCGTACGGCGTCTCCACACACAGGCTGGCCTGCCAGGGGTTGCCGGGTTCATAGCCGTCGATCCAGGCGTGCTCGGCCTGGAAGACCTGCGGGGCCGCCTGGACCGGCTGCGCGGCGGCCTGGACCGACTGCGCGGCGGCCTGGACCGACTGCGCGGCCGGGGCCGGTACGGCGGCAGCGGCAGGAGCGGGGGCAGGAACAGGGACAGCGGCAGGGGGTTGCTGAACCGGCGGAGCCTGCTGGACCGGAGGGGCCTGCTGGACCGGCGGAGCCTGCTGGACCGGCGGAGCTTGTTGCGGGATCTCCCAGGTGCGCGGGTCCGGCTGCTCCGTGGGATGCGGCTGCTGCGGGTACTGCGGCTGCTGCGGGTGCCCGTTGTGGTCGGTCAACTCTCGTCCTTCGCCGGGTCCGTCGGGTCCAAGGGATGGTGCCGGGTGGCGTCGGCCGGGGCACCTCGGGCACACGTGCCCAGCGCATTGTGGGCCCAGGGCGGGCCGGAACGGCACAGCGCCTTCCCGCCGTGTCCCTGACACTTTTCCCGAGCGTTTTCCTCATGGACACGGCATCGGGAATTCCCGTAGTCCCGACGAGGAAAGCGGCACCGGTCCGGTGACAGGTCTTTGTCACACTGCCAAGCGCACCTGGCCGGGCCAGGGCCCGTCGTGCGGTGCGGTCGTGAACCCGCCCAGGCGGACGGGGAACCGACTCGCTGGAGTAACCGACTCGATGACAGACCACAACAGCCCTGCTGGCGCGGTCGGCGGAGGCCAGCCTTCCGGGCAGCCCGGGTCCTTCGGTCCTTCCCAGCAGCCACCGCAGCAGCAGTGGCAGGGGCAAGGGCAGCAGGCCCCCGCCCCGCAGCCGGCCCCGCACCGGACCCCCGCCCCGCAGCAGCCGCAGCCGCTGCCCTCCGACGCGGCCCGCGCCCAGGTCGCCGCCGCCTGGGTGCGCAGCACGCCCCGGGCCGGCCAGGCCGCCGTTCCGTCGCTGCCGCCGCGTGAGACGCGCCCCCAGGGCGAGTCGAAGAAGGAGAAGCGCGAGCGCGAACGGGCGGCGCGCAAGGCGGCGTACGAACAGAAGAAGGCGGAGAAGGAGCAGCGCAAGCGCGGCGGTACGGCGACGGCCGCCACCGCCCCGGCGCCCGCACCGAGCACCGGCGTCCAGCACCCGCACCCGAACTCGCACCCCCCTCAGCACGGCCATCAGGCGGCTCCCGCCCACAGCTCTCCCGCGACGCCGTCGAGGGGCACGGCGGGCCCGGCCGCGGGCGCGACCGCCCCGGCCGCCGGTGCCGCCACCCCCGGCGCTGTCACCCCCGGCCAGGCGACCCCGAAGCGTGCCCCCGGACGCGACTTCGACGTGCCCAGGCCCGGCGGCCGCATCCCCGGCGGCGGGCGCCGCACGCACGTCGCGCTCCGCGCCACCCTGCTGATCACCACCTGCGTGTTCGCGCTCGGCTCGTGCGGGGTGATGGGGCTGGTGATCGGCAAGTCCTCCGGTACCACCACCGCCGGGCTGGACGCGTCGGACGCCACCCGGTACCGCCTCACCGAGTTCCCCACCGAGCAGGCGGCGGCCTTCGCGGAGCAGTACGCGCAGCTCTGCATGACGTTCTCCCCGGACACCTCGTCCGCCCGCCGCACCGACCTCGCCCGCTACGCCTCCGCCGGTGTCGACCCCGACTGCGGCTGGAGCGGTGAGGGCACCAGCAAGGCCGTCTCCGTCACCTGGGACGGCACCGCCGAGAAGCTTCCCGAGTACGGCGACCACGGCCGCTACATCGGGGTCCAGGTCCGCACCGACGACGGCACGCTCACCACCCTCACCGTCCCCGTGTACGTACAGAACCTCAAGACGGGCGAGGGCATGCGCGTCTCCGGCGACGTGGGCCAGATGCCGCTGCCGGCCGCCGCCGACGTACCCGAGGTCGACCAGGGTGACGAGGTCGTGGACGACACCCTGTCCACGCAGCTCCAGAAGGAGGTGCTGCCGGGCTACTTCGAGGCCTGGGGCGCTTCCGACTCCACCGCCATGGCCCGCTTCCTGACGCCCGACGCGACCCTGACGGCCACCACCGGTCTGGCCGGCCGTCTGACGGGCCCGCAGGTCGGTACCGTCGTCGCGCTCGTCCCGGTGAGCGCCCAGGACACCAAGCCGTACGCCTACGACGCCGGACAGGCCGTCCAGGTGCGGGTGGCCGTCGACTGGACCGACGCGAAGGGCGTCACCGTCCGCCGCGCCTACCGGATGACGATGGTCAACACGGCCCAGGGCTGGTTCATCAAGGACGTCCGGGGCGGCGTGCTCGACGCCGAGGGCGGCCGGGCCGACGACGACAGCGACAGCGACACCGCCACGGGAACGGCCGCGCCTTCGGCCGGTGCCTCCGGAGTCCCCTCGGCCTCGGCGTCCGCCTCGGCCTCCGCCGCCGTCCCGTCGTCCACGGCCAAGCCCGGCAAGCCCTGACCGGACCGCACCGCCCACACCCCCATACCACTCACCGCAGCTCCACCACCGAGAGGAACCACCATGTACCTGGCCGAGACGACCCTGAACGACATGTTCGGGCAGATCGAGGACATCCTGCGCAACGCGGGCACCATGGTCGCCGTCATCGCCCTGCTCATCCTCGGCATCCGCATGCTCCTGTCGATGAAGCGCGGCGACGGCATGCGCGAGGCCTTCCAGGGCTTCGGCATGATCGCGCTGGCCGCTCTGATCATCGGTGGCGCCGGCGGTCTCGCCGGTGTGCTGATCGGGCTCGGCAGTCAGATCGGCGGCGGCAACTGACGGACCGTCCGGGCTCTGCCCGACGTGCCGTCAGTAGCCGTCCCACTCAGGATCAGGGGAGTTCGCAGACATGAGCCAGGAGGCACCGGAGCCGCTGGTCGCGTACGACCACACCGATCTGGTCAACCGCCCCAAGCGGATCTGGAACTGGGGCAACATCCCGCTGCCGGGCCTGCTGCTGCCCGCGCTGGGCGCGGCCTTCGGCTTCGGGCTGGTCTGGCTCATCACCCTGTTCACCGTGTCGGCGTTCCTGCCTTTCCTGGGCATGTCGATGTGGACGTCGATCCTCTACTTCGGACCGCCGTTCGGCATCTACTTCGTCTGGGGCCGCCCGCTGCCCTCGGCGCTCACGCTGAGCCAGCAGATCGTGGTGTGGACCGACTGGTGGTTCCAGCCCAAGCGTCTCCAGGGCCTCTCCGCGGACCAGGAGCCGGAGCGGCTGCACTGGCAGGTCATCCTCTTCACCCCGGGCTCGCCGCGCTGGCAGGCCCGCTACGAGGCCGCGCGCCGCACCGCCGCCGAGCGCGGCAGTGCGTTCGCCGCCACCAGGCGCTGACGCCGCGCTCACCCCACCACCTCCCGATGTCGCCTACCGCAGGATGAGTCCTCCATGTTCATGTTGATCCTTTTGGGCGGGGCGGCCGCCTTCTTCGTGGTCGCCATGATCATGGCCGCCTCGTCGAGCAAGAAGAACGGCCAGGGCGGCCAGGGCGCTGGCAGGAACTCCTCCGCGCGCTCCAAGCCGTCCGGCTCGTCGGCCGCCGCCCGCCGCGAGGACCTCCGCCTCCCCTACCGCTACGCCGACGACATGATCTTCGTGCACGGCGACTCGGTGTGGACGGGCATGGTCCTGCCCAACGCCATCGACGAGTACCTGAACGCCGCCGAGCTCCAGGCGATGGCCGAGGGCCCCGCCCGCGGGCTGCTCAACCTGGCCCGCGGCGACCGCAACGTCGAGTGCCACTACCGCAAGGTCTACCAGCCGATCACGGCCATGACCTGGGCGGAGGAACTGAACGCGGTCGCCTGGGAGCCCACCGAGAACTACAAGGCGTACAACCTGCGCAAGGCCGAGTACCAGGAGCGCATCGGCGCCAAGCGCGAGCGCAACATCCTGCTGGTGAAGCTGGGATCGCTGAAGCGCACCAACGGCGGCAGCGGGGTCGTCGCCCAGGACGACGAGCCGTACGACGAGCCCGGCCTGCTCCAGGGTGTCCGCGGCGCCGCCGACCAGGCCGCCGCCACCGCGACGGGCGTCGCCGACGAGTACCTCTCCCCGCACGTCCTCGCCGAGTGGACGCAGGTCGCCGTCGAGGTCCACGAGAGCCTGGAGGGCCTCAAGGGCACCCCGCTCAGCCGCGAGGAGCTCGTCTGGCTGATCCGCAAGCCGCTCCACGGCGACCTGCCGGTCCCGCCGGAGCCGGTGCTCGGCTCGCGCGCCTGGGGACCGAACCAGTTCGACCTGGTCGTCGACTTCTCCGGTGAGAACCGCAAGACGCACATCGTGCTGAACCAGTACGACGAGGTGACGGGCGAGCAGCAGACCAGCTACACCACCACCCTCGTGGCCGCCAACTGGCCCGCGGAGACCCGCTTCCGCCAGTCGACCGCGTGGGCGCGCTACGCCGCCCAGCACGTGGACTTCCCCGTCGAGATCGACATGCGGTTCACGCTCATCCCGTACCTGAAGTTCAAGGACCGCGCCGACAAGATCCGCGGCAACCTGGTCGACGAGATGAACGACATGGCCAACTCCGGCCGCAGCCCCGACACCAAGCTGGCCACCCAGGTCACCCGTGCCCAGGAGCTCGTCGACGACATCGACGAGCACAAGATGCCGGGCATGGAGGCGCAGATCCGCTTCACGATCTCGGCGCACGACGTGAAGGAGCTCGAACGCCGGCGCCGCGTCCTGGAGATGCAGTTCAAGCAGGACCTCAAGGTCACCCTGCTGCGCCCGACCCGCCAGCAGTGGCGGCTGCTCCAGGCACAGCTGCCCGGCGACGCGCCGAAGCTGCCGATCGCGCCCTACCTCCGGCTCCAGGAGGTCGAGCAGCTCGGTGCCGGACTGCCCACCGCGGGAACGGAGTTGGGCGACAACCCCGAGCACCGTTCCGGCAAGCGGCTGGGCTGGGTCGGCAACCTGGTCGGCTGGGCGGGCAAGATGCCGGTCCACTACTCGCTGCACGTCGGCCCCGCCCGCAACGACGGCGGTGGCCTGGCCATCGTCGGCGCGTCCGGCGGTGGCAAGTCCTCGCTGGCCCTCCAGAAGTTCTACGAGGAGTCGGAGTCCGGCGTCCGCTGCCTGGTCATCGACCCGAAGACCGACTTCGCGCAGCTCTGCTACTACCTGGCCTTCGGCTCCCAGGTGAACGACCCGGACTTCGCGAGCGACGCGGAGACGGGCCTGCTCGGCACCCCGGCCAGCAAGTTCCAGCCGGTGAACCCCGAGTTCTGGGCCGAGACGGAGGTCGTCGACCTCCTGAAGGGCCAGGCGGGCGTGCTGGACCCGTGGGTCATCGCCCGGGACGTACCGGCCGGCCGGCTGCTCGCCGAGTCGATGCTCCGCGGCTTCCTCGGCGACGAGGACTACCAGCGGGTGCGCCTCCCCGTCATCGAGGGCATGGCGACCGTCATCGGCCGCTACAACTCCGCGATCCGCCAGGCGGTCGAGCAGGGCTACACGGCCCGCGACGCCGAACTCGCCGTCCCCCGGCCGACGTTGTGGCAGGTCGTCGACGAGGTCGTGGCCGCGTACGACCACGCGGTGGCGTCCGGCGACCGCGAGGCCATCAAGGACCTGAAGCTCGCCCAGATGCTCCTCACCGAGCTGCGCACCCTCCCCTACGCCCGGCTCTCCTTCGCGGAGCGCCCGCAGCCCCTGTCCAGCATGCGCAAGCGCCGCACGGTCATCACCCTGCGCGGCTTCCAGTCCCCCGCGGCCTCCGACCCGCGCAGCTGGAACCCGGCGGAGCGCCTCGCGGCGACGGCCCTCATGGCGGTCGTGGAGCTGGGCAGCCAGATGCTCGACGTCGGCTACGAGAAGAACCCGGTGACCGGCGAGATCGGGCTGCGCCCGAAGGCCCTCTTCGTCGACGAGGCGTACGTCGTCACGGCGACCGAGTCCGGCCGCGACCTGATGCGCCGCGCGCTGAAGCAGGGCCGCTCCTACCTGGCGGTCACCGTCCTGATCACCCAGCAGGCCATCGACCTGGTCCAGATCGAGGACTCCGAGGCCCGCAGCGGCGGCGCCAACCAGATCCACACGGTCTTCGCCTTCAAGCAGAAGTCGGCGCAGGAGGCGTCCATGGTGGCCCCCCTCCTGGGACGCCCGGAGAACGACCCGAAGGTCATCGCCGCCCTCCAGGAACTCCGCACGGGTGTCTGCCTCCAGCGCGACGCGGACAAGCGTGTCGGCACGGTCGCCGTCGACCTGGTCTTCAAGGAGATCCTCGCCGCCACGGACACCAACGGCACCACCCGCCCGGCCCGCCAGGGCGTCAACCCACCGCTGAGCGTCTGGGACTGGACCTTCTTGCAGGAGGCGGAGGAGGACCCGGCGCAGTCGGCGAAACCGGCGGCGGAGACCGCGACGGCGACGGCATGACGCGTCGCATCGGCACCACCCGCCCGCACACCCACCCGCACACCCACCGAGGAGGCCGTTCCACCGTGCGCCTGTCCAGAAGTCTCGCCACCGGGGCCGCGGCCCTCGCCCTGCTCGTGACGCTGAGCGGGTGCGGGTCGGACGCGGAGTCCGGGTCGGGGACCAGGACCGGGGCGGACTCCGTCTTCGGCGCGGACGGCGGCTCGGAGACGGGCTCCGAGGCCGGTGCGGGTGACGCCGGCGCGGGTGACTCCACCGGACAGTCCACGGCCGACGGCCTGCCCAAGGCGTCGGACACGGCCTCGATCGCCGAGTACCTGAACCAGTACACCCCCTGCCAGGACGTGACGACGGGCGACGAGTACGACGCCGACAACGACGGTGAGGCCTGGGGCACGGACGAGTCGGAGGACCCGATCTGGGGCATCGAGGAACGCGCCGTGTGCGCGGACGGCGCGGGCGGGCCCATCGCGCTGCTCAGCGTCTCCGACATGACGAAGTTCCAGGCCGCCGCCAAGTTGAACGGCGACGAGTTCCTGGTCGGCGAGGACTTCGCGGTCGTTCCGGTCGGCGACGAGGCGATCCGCGGCCTCCAGCAGTCCGGCCTGAGATTCCTGGCATGCGATGCGGACCTCACGGTGCCGAGCGGCTTCGAGAAGGAGCCGGCCCTCGTGGACGGCTGCGTCCTGACCAACTACGTCCCCGAGTAAGGCGAGAAACCCCATGCGACTCAGGCGAGCGATCACCATCGGCGCCCTCCTCCTCATGTCGGCGTCGATGACGGCGTGCGGCGACGACGACAAGAGCGGCGGAAACAGCGACGGCGACGGCAGGACGGGCGCCAGCGCGAGCGCGAGCAGCGGGAAGGACGGCAGCGGCGAAGCGGCCGGGACGGAGCTGCCCGAGGCCTCGGACATGGCGTCCATCGCCTACTTCCTCAACGAGCACGGATCCTGCCTGGATCTCATGTCGGGCACCGAGTACGACGACAGCTCCCTTGCAGACCACGATCCCGCCTGGGGCGATGACAACATGACGCGCGAACCCGCATGGGGGATCAAGGAACGTGCCGTCTGCCGGGACAACTACGACGACTCCAGCACGCTGTTGGTGTTGTCGGACATGAAGAAGTTCCAGACCTCCATGCGCGCCAAGAACTACGGGTCCATCCTGATCGGCAAGGACTTCGCGGTGGCGCCGGGCGGCGCCGAGACGACCGGAGATCTCAAGAACTCCGGCCTCGTGGTCCTGTCGTGCGAATCGGAACGCCAGATCCCCAGCGGCTACAAGCAGGAGCCTGCCGAGGTGGACGGGTGCGTCCTCACGAACTACTTCGCCAACTGATCCCTCCGAAGGGCTTTTCATGCTGACCCGCTTCCGGCCGCGCTCCGGCCGTCCGGCACGGCCCCGGACGAGGCGCTCCCTACGCGAGAACCTCATCAGCACCGGCATCGCCGCGCGGGCCGTGCTGTTCCTGGTGCTCGGGGTGATCGCGCTCTCGTTCTCAGCTCCACAGCAGGCGCAAGCCCTCTTCGACACCTGTGACTGGGCGCAGCAGAGCATCAACCAGAAGGCCGACATGCCAGGCCCCGCCGCGGAGAACATCTTCCCCTCGGTGAAGCAATGGGACGGGAAGCGCGAACTCGTCGCCGGCGCGACGAAGATGGACGGTCCCGCGTCGAAGTACACGCTCTACGAACTCAGCGCCATGCGCGGTCTCAACTGGGCCTCGACCCAGCAGAGCCAGCACGATGCCCAGCAGGGCGACCGCGGGCAGGCCGCCGACGACGACGAGTGCAGCCTCCAGAACGAGATCTACAACAGCATCGCCCAGGCCATCTTCGACCTGAGCAAGATCATGAGCCGGGCCGCGATCAGCATCAAGGAGATCTCCTCCAACCCGAGCCCGCTGGCCGCCCTCTACGACGGCACGGTCTCCGGTGACGACAGCGTCGTCGACCGCCTGAACAACGGTGTCTTCAAGCTCGCCGTGCCCACCATGATCCTGCTCACCGGCCTCTGGGTGTTCGGCAAGTGGCGCAAGGGCGATATGCGTGAGGTCTGGTCGGGCGTCGGCTGGGCCGCGTTCGTGGTGATCGCCGTATCGGCGTTCCTCGTCAACGGGAACTACGTGGCCGTGGTCGAAACGGCCGACTCAGGAATCGCGCAGGGAAACGCCGCCCTGACCGAGGCCGTGCTGGACGGTGCGATCGATGGTGTCGACCCGCCCTGCGACCTGCCTGACAACGCACCCCAGCGCGGCATGCGCATCTCCAGCTGTGCCATGTACGACACCCTGGCGTTCCGCCCCTGGGCCATCGGCCAGTTCGGCGACCCGGGCAAGGCTCGCATGGAGTACAAGGGCGCCCAGAAGTGCGACTTCGGGTCGGAAAAGCGCTGCACCGACCTGCGAGTCAAGCAGGTGATCATCCAGTCGGTGACGAACATCGAGTACTACCAGCACCCTTCGCCGGTCGAAATCGAGGAGAACGAAAAGGGCGACATCATCAAGGCGAAGGAGAACCAGTACGGCGAGCTGCGCCACTACATAGCCAAGAACGAGAATGCGCGCATCTACGAGCAGTGGTCGGGCGACAAGCCCGCCAACCGCATCAGCATCGGCGTCTACGCCCTGGTCGCGTCGCTGATCGTCGGCCTGATGGTGATCGTGCTCAGCGCTCTGACCCTGCTGTGGCACGCGGTCACGCTCATCATGGTGATCCTGCTGCCCCTGGTCGCGATCATCTCGATCCACCCGACCCAGCAGAAGCTGCTGCGGGGCTGGTGGCAGACCTTCGTGCACAGCTTCGTCCTGCGCGCCGGGTTCGGCGTGATCCTCACGATCCTGCTGCTCTTCTACCAGCTGATCCTGCCGCTCCAGATCCCGCTGGGTATGCAGCTGCTGATGCTGCTGCTCGTCACGATCGCCGTGATCATGCTGCTCAAGAACCTGCTGTCCGGGAAGTTCAGCCCGCAGGTCCAGGGCGCGGACGACGCTCTCGGCGTCGGGGACATGGCCGGCAAGGTGACCGCAATGGCACCCGGGCTAGCCGCGTCCGCCGCGGGCTCTACCGCCCGCACCACAGGCCGTGTCGCGAGCACCACGGCCAAGGGCACGGTCCGGGCGACCGGCAGCACGGCACGCGGAACCGCCTGGGCGGTGGACAAGCTCGCCTTCAAGGGCAAGGGGCGCGCCAAGATGCAGGAGAAGGGCTGGCTCGGTCAGTCCAAGCGCGAGCAGCGGCAGACGGCCTACCAGAGTTCGCAGGTCGCCCAGAAGAACTACGACCGGGAGTTCGGCGAGCAGGGAGGCCAGGATTCACCGGCTCCGGAGGCGCCCCGCACTCGTGGCCGCCGGGTCAGCGGCTCCAGCAGCGCGCCGGCTTCGCAGTCGACGACGCCGACCGAGTCCCGTCCGGCACCCGCGCCCGCTCCTGCTCCCGCCGCCCCCGCACCGCAGGTGCCCGCGCCACGCCCCCGGCCCGCAGACCCGCCGGTGGCACCCGCCGCCCCGGCACCCACGCCGCCCCGGAGGGACCCCCGCGGCCCCAGCGGCCGCGTCTAGCCCCTCCCCGCCGCCCCACCCCCACCAAGGAGCCACCCGATGCCCGCCCTGACCGCCGACCGCAGCCCCGACCAACTGGTCGCGGAACTGGAGCGGCTCATCGGCGTGGACTGGCCCACGGTGTGGGCGGGGGTCCCGGAGGACGCGGAGAAGCGGGCGAGGTGGTGCGCGGGGTTCGACTGGCGTCCGCTGTGGGCCGAGGCGGGACTGCGCGTCCGTACGGCCCTGGGCGGCCGCCTGTACCTGGCCTCCGCCGCGCCGGGCGGCCCGGTGACCCGGATCGACCACACGGTGTGGTCGGCCCGGGCCCGGGACACGGACGAGAACGCCCTCGTCACCGACCTGGCGGAGACCCGCTGGACCGCCTGCCTGACCGCCCTGCGCGGCCTGCTGGGCAACCCGACCTGGCACGGCACCTGGGACACCCCGGACTTCCCTGAACTGCCGGGCCGGGGACCTTGGCCCGATGCCGGGTGGCGTGCGCAATACCAGGACCCGCACCGCGTAGCGGTGTGGCGGTTCCGGGTAGCGCAGGCACCGGTCTTCGAGCTCAGGGCGACGCTCGGAGCAACGGCACGACGTGGTCCGGTTCCGGCCAATGCGAGGATCGAACTCGTCTGCCATGACCCCGACCACGCGGAGTCCCGTCGGCAGGCGCGGCGCGGATGAACCGGAGCCGTGCGGAACGCGAGGAAGGTGACAAGCGATGACGACCCTCAGCATCGAACGCAGCCCCGAGCAGCTGGCAGAGGAGCTCAGGGGGCTGGAGCAGGTGGACTGGCCGGCGGTCTGGGCGGGCCCGCCCAACCCCGGTCAGGCACTGGACGACTGGTGCGCTCTGTTCGGCTGGAAGCCGACGTCGGCGGAGCGGGTGCTGACCGTGCGCAGTGGTACGGGCCAGGACCTCGCCCTCTTCCCTGTGCGCTCCGCCGGTTGGGCTCCGGTCAAACAGCTCAGCTGGACGAGTTGGCACATGTCCGCGGACAGCGCGTCCGAGAACGACGAGGTCCTCACCCAGGCCGCTGAGACGTGGGCCGCCTATGTGGAGGCTGCCCGCGCTGTGCTCGGCGATCCTTCCTATGCGGGCGCCTGGGACGACCCGGCCTTCCCTGAACCGCCGCACGACCGGCACTGGCTGATGCCCAGCGACCTGCGGCTGGAGGACATGGACCCCTACCGCATGGCGATCTGGCGGGAGGAAGGGCCGGAGGGCCACCTCACCGTTCTCGCCGTCAAGCCGGGATCCGCCCGAGCGCCGGGTGCGCTCCGGCGCGCGTCGATCAAAGTGACCTGCTACCCGCCGGAGGCCGAGTGATCCAGGCACACATCCCGGACAGAGTCCTCGACAACGCCCGTGACCGGCAGCGGACCGTCGAGCCCGGCCTGACCGAGGCCGAGGCCAAGCGGATCGCGAGAGGGCTGCGCGCGGGCATCGACCACCTCCAGGACACGGAGTACAGGAAGCAGCTCCACCAGCGGCTGAGGGAGATCGCAGCTGCCCAGGACATGGACCTGCCCTCCCCCGACACCAGGTCGACCTTCTGGTCCTACCAACTGGAGGACCATCCGCAGATCAATAGGGAGCCCGGGGAAGAGCTGTACAGCATGCACATGGCGGCTGCGTACACCGAGGCACAGAACTCGATCGTGCCGGACACCCTGCGGTACCTGGAGGGCACGCCCGGCGGTGAGGCGCTGGGCCGGCTGCATCTGTGGGACACGGAGATGCAGGACGCGCTGGGCCTGGACGAGAAGGCGGGCCTGGCCCTGGCCTACGACGCCTGGGGCACCCTCTCCGAGAAGTACGCCGCGAAGACGGAGAACGAAGCCCTCTTCTTCATGGCCGAGCTCAACCCCGGAACGGTCGCCTACCAGACGGAGTCTCGTCAGCTCCGCCAGGACGGCAAACTCGACATCATCAACTTCATGTATCCGGCGCCGACGCGCAAGTACACCGACCTTGCGCCGGAGACCCAGGAGCTGCTGGCCTCCCAAGCCGTTCGCGCCCAGGTCCACACCTTCTCGTACGACGAGAACGACGCGAAGTACACGCCGCTGACCAAGGCGGGGCACCTCGACCTGAAGCAGTTGGCAGCGCTCCCCACCCCCGAGGCGCAGCGCGCCGCCGTGCTGGAGGTGTGCGCCCGGGTGGCGACCATGGACGGTCCCGCTCGCGCGGCCGACGTGGAGAAGCTCATCGAGGAGATCAAGGTCCTGCGACCGGACCACGAGGTCACGCTGCCCAGCGTGGAGGACCAGCAGTGGGCGGCCGGACTCCGCGGTTCCGAACCGACGGGACCACCGCCCGTCGCCGTCAGCACCCACGGGCAGTACCTGCCCGGCGTCAAGGTCAACGCCAGGACGGGACCGGCGCCCCTCGACTCGCTCACCCTCCCGACGACGGAAGCAGCCGCCGTCCAGGCCCACAACTTCCTGCCCGGCGTCACCGCGCAGGCGAAGTCGGTCGTCGTCCCGAAGGGGACCGACACCCCTGCGGCTCCCCCGATGGCACCGCCGGGTCCTGAGCAGTCGAACGACACCGGAATGGGAGTGTGACCGGCCCATGAGCCGCACGCCGGGCAACGCCCGCACCCCGCGCACCTCTCGTCCACCAGGCCCCGCCCGCACCACGCGCACTGCCCAGCAGACCGCAGCCGACCGGCCGGACGAGACCACCGCCCCGGAGCCCACCAGCCCCGCGCCCAGCACCACTTCCGCCCCGGCCCTTCCCCTCCTCCGCCGTTTCCTCCACCAGGACAAGGACGACGCCTGGGCCGTCCGCCTCCTCCCTCGCATCGTCTTCGGCGTGGCCGCGCTCTACACGGTGATCACCCTCGCCTCGCAGAGCGGCTCCAGCTTCGTCGCCGTGGTCACCGTGCTGTTCCTCGGCCTCGTGCTCTGGTTCCTCCGCCGCCGCACCCAGCTGCTCCTGGCGCTCGGGGTGAGCATCCTCGCCATCGCCTTCACCGGATACTTCTCCGCGGTCGGCGACGCGGCCCGCACCAGCGAGGACGCGAGCGCCACCGTCACCGGCACCGCCGCCTTCGGCTACTGGGCCCTCGCCGGAATGGCCCTCCTCGGCGCCTGGATGGTGAAGAACCACCCGGGCCGACGAGGCGTCACCGTGGTGCTCGCGGATGTGATCCTCGTCATCGCGTCCGTCGTCGGGATGTTCCTTCCGGAAGCAGGTGTACCGCTCGGTTTCCTCGGCGTGCTCGGCGTACTGGCAGTGCGCGGAAGCAGCGCGAAAGCGGTTACGGGCCGGGCCGGCCAGGCACTTGCCCGCCTGCGGAAGCGCAAAGCCAGTGATCCGACGGACAGTTGAGGCCCGTGTGAACGTTTCGTCTCGTCACTGTGCCAAGTCGGCACACGCTTTGCAGATGCGTTGCACGGGGTTGACGGAACGCCTTAGGCTCCCCCCCGATCACGTATCACCACGGGGGACAACACACATGCCTATGGCCAGCCATACGGCGCTGCCCACGCGTCCCGCGCGCGGGCCGGTACGGGGAGCGGGGGCGGGGACGGGGGTCCACACGCCCGACGCCGCTCTGCCCTGCCAGCGCCGACCGGACGTCTTCCAGCACCCGCTGCTGGAGGCACCCACGGACATTCCGTACACCTCGCCCGCACAGCGCCATCAGCACCTCGTACTGCTCCGCACCGCCCGTGACCTGTGCGCTTCCTGCCCGTTGTGGGCGGAATGCCTCCAGGACGCGGTCGCCCACGCCGAGCCCTACGGGTACGCGGCCGCGACCACGCTCGACGACCGTCGCTGGATCCGCCGCGCCCTCGGCGTCGGCGACGCGAACGGCGACCTGCCCACCCACACGGTGGACGGCCCCGGCGCGGGTCCCGGCTACAGCTCCGGCGAAACGTCCCGCCGTCTGCTCCGGCTGCGCTCCCTCAGCACCGGTACGGCCGCCCGGCACGACGCCGAGCGCGGCCTGCCCACCGTGGAGCGAATCCTCGACGCGTTCGACGCCCGCCAGGACCAACTGGCCAGGCAGCGCAGCGAACTGCCCGCCATTCCGCGGCAGTTGCAGCAGCACACCACCACACAGCCCGCACACAGCGGGCCGGGACACTCCCACCCGCACGCCGACCCGGAAAGCAGGAGCGAGGACATGGCAGCGGCCGAGTCCGGGCAGCGGATCGCCTTCTCGTACGAGGATCCCGCCCAGGCCGTACGACAGGCTCTGCTGGCCCCGCTGATCCGCTCCGCCCTGCCCACCCTCGACAGCCTGGAGCAGCTGGTCGCGATGCTGGCGAGCGTGCCCGGCGGTGGGATCGCGCCGGAGACGCCGGACACCGTCCGCGCCGCGCGCAAGGCAGTGGAGGCACTGGCTCCGCAAGGCGGGCCGGGCTCCAACGACTCCGCCGACGCCGCCCCGGACAGCGCCGGCCCGCTCCGCGCCCTCACCGGCTCGGTCTCCGTCGAACTCGCCACCACCGACCCGGTGGCGGCCCTGCGCCGCGACTTCCTGGAACCGCTGCTGCGCGAACTGGCCTCGTCCCTCGCCAACATAGAGAAGGTCGCGACCATGCTGGCCGCGACCGGGGCCCCGGACGGCGAACGGATCGATCCGGAAGCGATCCGCACCGCGCTGCAAGGCATCCGCACGTGCCTCCCCCACCCCGCCCCGACCGGGAAGACCGCGGCCGGCACGGGCCAGGCCGCCACCCTCGTCCCCTCCGGCGCCCCCAGCATCCGGGCGGCCGTGGAGACGGCCGTGTCGACCTTCCCCGGGCCCTTCTCCGCCCGTGACGTCCTGCGCGCACTGCCGCCCGGCGTGTACGGCGACCCCTCCAAGACGATCAGCAACGTGCTCTCCGCGCTCGTCAAGTCGGGCCGCCTTCGACGACTCGCGCGGGGCACGTACGCTCGCACCGTCGACGTCACCCCGGACATCACCGTGGCCGTCGTCCCCGAACAGGACGAGGCGAAGAGCGCCTGAGCCGGAACTGATCCGGACCGAGCCGGAAGGAACCAAGACCCCCGATGACCGAACCGACGCCGCCACCCCCCGCTACGGCGGACGCCCAGGTGCACGTCTTCTCCCCCAACGCCGGCCTGATCGACGGCGTCCCGGTCACCGCCCCGCCCTACGGCGACATCCAGGACGTCGTCCTGGCGATCCTCCAGCAACGCGCCCAACAGCTCGGCACCCCCACCCCGGCCACCATCACCGACAACCGCTACGGCGGCGCGATCCGCCTCCTGATCCACCCGGACGGCACAACGGAACAACTGGGCTGAACCCTCGCCACCGGGCCCGCCTTCAGGCCCGGGAGCCGCTCTCCCCCGGCGGAGGGCTGACGGCGTCGATGTCGGCGAGGATCTGACGGGTGAGGCGGAGTTCGATGTCCAGGATGTCGCGGCGGAACTTCCCCGGGTCCTTCTCGTAGCGGGCCCTGCCCGCCTCGGAGGTGAAGGCCGAGGCGGGAACCGCGTCCTGGCCCGCGGGGATGAACTTCTGGATCTCCTCGAGGGCGGCCACGGCGTACGCCACCGCGCCGCGCTGCCGGTGGTGCTCGGATTCGGGTGAGTTGAGCAGCTCGAGTCCGGCGCGGCCGGCGGCATCGGCCGCGATCGCCGCGAACTCACCGGGGTCGATGATCTCGGACGGCTCGGGGCCGCCGAAGGCCGGCGGGGGCGGCGGGATCTGCTCGGCCATCAGGAAGGCGAAGTTCCGGTTGCGGCCGCACTGAGCACACGGTCCCTCGTACACGGCGACGATGTCGCCACCGCGCTGCTCCAGGCGGTGCCGTCGGACGAAGTCGGAGCTCCCGCACTCGCATGGGTGCAGGTCCATGTACAGGTGGGCTTCCAGTGAGGAACGGGCTCTCAACATGGGATGATCCTAAAGTCTGTTGTGCGGTGTGCATATGTACAGAGCCTGGGGGAGGGCATCACGTGGACACATCGGCCGATCCGCAGTTCGTCAGGGGAACACTCCGTCCGGGCGGCCCGGCGCAGCAGGCGGAACTCGTGTGGGCCGCGAGGCGGGACATGGGTGCGGTCGCGGCCGTCGTCATGGGAGACAGGCTGACCTCCCTCGATCCGGCCCAGACCGACGACGGGCGCCAGTATTTCGTGCTGCGCGACAGTCGGGGTGAGTCCGCCAAGATCTGGGTGGATGCGATTCCGCTGGCGACGGGAGCGATCGCCGACACGACGACGAACACCGCCTCACAGAACTATGTCATCCGCATCTCCGACCGCCTTCCGACCGAGATGCTGGGACGGGTCCTCGCGCACGAACTCGGCGAACTCACCGCCGTACGCGAGCGTTCGGCCGCCGGCCTGGCCCCCGTCCGGGAAGACCTGCTGCGCGAAGGCGCGGAACTCCCGGCCGGACCACAGCTGTCCACCGCGGACATGGGACGCATAGGCGAGCTCAACTGGTTGGCCCAGCGCAGCAATGACGCCGGTCTGTCCCCCCAGCAGCAGGTGGAGGCACGTACCCAGTTCTCCGCGCTGCTCGACCCCTACGGGATGCGCCCCACCGCCGCCATGAGCGAAGAGGCGGCCTTCCAGGCCGAGGAGAGAGCGGCCCGCGCCCGGTACCGGATGGCGTACGGCTCCCTGTCCTCGGACTCGGTGAGCCTTCTCGACGCCCTCGCCCACCCCATCGAGAACCTCTCTCCCGCCGACGCCACCGCGCTCCAGGCCTCCCGGGACGCCGCGCTGCGTGCGGAGCGTCAGGTGGAGGCCTTCATCGGGCGGCGCGACGTCACCATGCCCATGCCGGGCTACGACCAGAACGGCCTCCCGCTCCCCCGCGACGAGCTGGAACCCGCCGCCGAGCGGTGGGCGGAGTACCGCGCCCAGGTCAGCGAGCGCACCGTGCGGACGCTGGAGGAGCAGCTCGCCGAAGGCCGGCTCCCGCTGCGCAAGGTCGTGATCGGCGGCGGCGCGAGCCTCACCGGACGGGACCCGGAGGCGCTGCTGGTGGACGGTGCGGGCCGTTGGCACCTGGACCCCGGGAACGGGATCGTGCAGTCCGCGGACCAGGACCGCGACCTCGCGCAGTGGATGGGCGTCGACCCGTACGCGGCCGTCGAGGACCCCCGGCACCGCATCTCCATCCACGCCGTCCGGGTCTGGGAGGACCAGCTCGCCACCCAGGGCGACGTGGTGAACGGCCACGCCCGGCTGCGCCTGGGGCGGGACGGTGAACTCCTCGCCGAGATACGCGGGTCGGGGCCGGACGGCCAGGAGAGCGCGACCCCGCTGTGGGTGGCGTGCGACGGGACGCCGAGCATCGCGACCGGTCTCACGCCGGACGTGGTGCCGGGCATGGCACGCGGCCGGACGGGCGTGGAGAGCCGCGCCGAGGCCGTGCGGCTGATCAGTGACCGGCTGCGGGAGCTGGAAGGCCAGGGAACGGCCCACGCGGGCGAGGTACGCGCCTGGCTGACCCAGGCCGAACGGGGCGGCGCCGACACCCGTACCGTGCTGGAGGCCCTGGACTCCTCGATGCTGAAGGAGGCGCTCTCCGCGGGCCTGGAGGGCGACGCCGCCGCCCGCATGACGAACTGCTTCACCGCCCTCGAGTCGACGCGGAAGTGGGAGGCGGCGCGCGAGGCCGCCGCGGGCCGGGCCCTGCTGGGCGACGAGGTCGCTGAGAACCGCTTCGACCCGCACGCCGCCCAGCACTGGATCATCGCGGGGTCCGGCGGCACCGGCGTCGCGAACGCCGAGATCATCCTCCGGGAGAACCCCGACGCCTATGTCACGATCGTCGGCTCGAATCCGCCGGCCGCGCTCCGGCACCAGGTCCAGTACCCGGAGATGCTCGCCCGCTACGGAACGGGCGAGAACCCGCGGCTGACGATCGGCCGGACGGAGCTGGGCGCGGTCGAGACCTACCGGCACGAGAACGGGGAGACCTGGTTCCAGGCGGACTACGTGGTCGAGGCCACCGGGGAACGCAGGACCGCCCGGGCGGCCGGCTACGTCTCCAGCCTCGGCCGCACCAACCCCCTCCCGCCCGCGCTCCAGGTCCTCGCCGACGAGGTGCGCGACCGGGGTGGGCAGATCTCCGGGGACCTGCTGTTCGACAGGGACGACCAGTACATCGGCTACGGGCTCACGTTCACCGTGGACGGCCGGGAGCACCGCGTCGACGTGGACGGCGCCGCCTCCTGGCAGTTGCCGCGCGAGGTCTTCGCCCCGGAGACGGGACTCCAGGCCGCGCTGAACGGAATGGGCCTGCGCGGTCTGCCCTCCGAGACCGGCAACGCCGCCCCCGGCTTCTCCCCGATCGCCCGCCAGAGCGCCCTGCGCGCACGCGCCGTCGCGGCGGCGGCCGCCGGCGACCCCGAGGCAGTACGCCGGCTGTCGACGATCCCGGAACGCTGGCGACGCCCGGACCTGGGCCCCGCGTCCGAGCCCCCGACGGCCGGCCCCCAGAACCCCACCCTGCCCCAGGAGAAGACCCAGCCGACAGCGGAACGGACCCCTGCGCAGGACCGGGCCGCCCCCGCGGCGGAACGGAACCCTGCGCCGGACCAAGCCCCCGCGGCAGAACGGAACCAGGCAGCGGACCAGGCCCCCGCACCGGATCGGAACCCCACGGCGGAACGGAACCTCACGGCGGAACAGGACCCGAAGCCCGTCGCCACCCCCGGACCCACCCCTGAACCGGCCCCGACACCCACCCCGGAATCGGCACCCGCCGCACCCCCGGCCCAGCCCTCCGTCCCGACCCAGCCCTCAACCCCGGCCCCCACCACCACGCCGACCCCGGCCCGACCCTCACCGCCCGCCCCAGCCGAACCCCCAACCGCAGCCCCTGCCACCGCCCCTGCCCCTGCCCCTGCCCCTGCCCCGAAGGGAGCCTCTCCCTCCCCGCAGGTCTCGGGCTCGCACCTCTGGCAGATGGGTCTGCGCCGGGGCGGCGCCGGCCGGCCGCCCTCCCCCGCGCAGCAACAGCCGCAACAGCAGCCGCCGAGCCCCGAGCGGCCCGACCCGGGCGTCGATATGGACACCTGAACCTGAGGGTCGTGGACGACGGACGGACGGCACCGCCGTCGAGAACGTACGGGAACGGCCATCGAGGACGTACGGAACGGCCGGCCGGCCGTGAAGGAACGACGGGCCGGCCGTACAGCCGTGCAGAACGAGAGGAGGGCCCGGAGACGAATCTCCGGGCCCTCCTCTCGATGACTGTCGCCGGACCTCAGTCCGACTTCTGCTGCCGCTTAGGCCGCCAGACCACCAACGCGCTGGTCTGCTGCACCTCCTGGTACGGCACCAGGTCCCGCCGGTAGGAGGCGTGCACCGCCGCCTCCCGCTGCTGCATCGCCGTGGCCGCGCCGTCCAGCGCGGCCTCCAGCTCCGCCGTCCTGGCCTGGAGCGCGGCGACCTGGTTCTCCAGCTCGATGATCCGCTTGATGCCGGCCAGGTTGATGCCCTCGTCCTGGGACAGGGCCTGCACCGTGCGCAGCAGCTCGATGTCGCGGGCCGAGTAACGGCGCCCCCGTCCGGCGGTGCGGTCGGGGGAGACGAGACCCAGGCGGTCGTACTGGCGCAGCGTCTGCGGATGCAGGCCCGAGAGCTGGGCCGCCACCGAAATGACGTAGACCGGAGTCTCCTGGGTCAGTTCATACGGGTTACGCCGACGGCCGTCCATCACTCTCATGCTCCCTTCGCGGCCTCGAACAGCTCCGCCCGCGGATCCTCACCCGCGGTCGCCTCGCGATACGACTCCAGTGCCTCACGAGCCTTCCCCGACAAGTCCTTCGGGACACTCACCTCGACGGTGACCAACAGGTCGCCGCGGGTGCCGTCCTTGCGGACCGCGCCCTTGCCCCGCGCCCGCATGGTGCGGCCGTTGGGCGTGCCGGGCGGAAGCTTCAGCGTCAGGGAAGGTCCACCGAGCGTCGGCACCTTGATCTCGCCGCCGAGGGCCGCCTCGGTGAAGGTCACCGGCACGGTCACCGTGAGGTTGTCCTCCTTGCGGCCGAACACCGGGTGGGCGCCGACATGGACGACGACGTACAGGTCGCCCGCCGGGCCGCCGCGCTCGCCCGGGGCGCCCTTGCCGCGCAGCCGGATGCGCTGACCGTCCGTCACCCCCGCGGGGATGCGGACCTGCATGGTCCTCGACGACTTCGCGCGCCCGCTGCCCTTGCAGTCCAGGCAGGGATGCTCGGCGATCAGGCCCCGGCCCTTGCAGTCGGGGCAGGGGTCGGTCAGGGAGAAACCGCCGCCCGAGCCCCTCGCCACCTGGCCGGTGCCGACACAGGTCGGGCACACGCGCGGGGTGCCGTTCTTGTCGCCCGTCCCCGAACACGCCTTGCAGGGAGCCTGCGAGGACATGCGCAGCGGGACGGTCGCGCCCTCGATCGCCTCCGTGAAGGTCAGGGTGACCTCGGTGTCGATGTCCTGGCCGCGCCGGGGCTGGGTACGGGTGGTACCGGGGCCGCCGCGGTTGAACAGTCCGCCGAACACGTCCCCGATGCCGCCGCCGAAGCCGCCCTGGGCACCTCCGCCCTGGGCGCCGCCTCCGAAGAGGTCGCCCAGGTCGAAGTTGAAGTTGCCGCCGGCGCCGGGACCGGGGCGGAAGCCGCCGTTGCCGAAGAGGGCGCGGGCGTCGTCGTACTCCTTGCGCTTCTTGGGGTCACCGAGGACGTCGTTCGCCTCGGAGATCTCCTTGAAACGCTCCTCCGCCTTGGTGTTGCCCTTGTTGGCGTCCGGGTGGAACTCGCGGGCGAGCTTGCGGTACGCCTTCTTGATCTCGGCCTCGGTGGCGTCCTTGGGGACGCCGAGGACCTTGTAGAAGTCCTTCTCGACGAAGTCCTTGGTGCTCATCCTCGACGTCCCTCCTCCCGCTCACTCATCCGATCGAGCTCAGCCCTCGTCCGGGCCACCGCTCTCCTTGTCGTCCGTCACCTCGGCCTCGTCGGCCTTCGCCGCCTGGGCACCGGGCTGCGGTTCGGCGACGGCCACCCGCGCGGGGCGGATGGTGCGCTCGCCGATCCGATACCCGGGCTGAAGGATCGCCACGCACGTCGTCTCGGTGACGTCGGGCGCGTAGCTGTGCATCAGGGCCTCGTGGATCGTCGGGTCGAAGGGCTCGCCCTCCTTGCCGAACTGCTGGAGGCCCATCTTGGCCGCGACGGTCTCCAGCGATTCGCCCACCGACTTGAAGCCGCCGACGAACTCGCCGTGTTCCCGCGCGCGGCCGATGTCGTCGAGGACGGGCAGGAGCTCGGTCAGGAGGTTCGCGATGGCGATCTCCTTGACCGCGATCCGGTCGCGCTCGACCCGGCGGCGGTAGTTCTGGTACTCGGCCTGGAGGCGCTGGAGGTCCGCGGTGCGCTCACCCAGAGCGGTGCGCACCTGGTCCAGCTGGGCCACCAGACCGGCTGTCTGGTTCGCGTCCCCGGCCGGGGCCTCCCCCGCCGCCGAGGCGGAGGAGGGGGCGGCCTTCGGCTCGGCGTCTTCAGGGGTGGCGCCGGAGGGGACGTCGGGCTTCTCCTCGAAGCCCGGGGTCTCCTCCGTCACGCGGCACCGTCCTTGCGCTCGTCGTCCACGATCTCGGCGTCCACGACGTCGTCGTCGGCCTTCGGGGCGTCGGCCTTGGGGGCGTCGGCGGCCTGACCGGCCTGGGCGTCGGCGTACATGGCCTGGCCGACCTTCTGCGAGACCGCGGCGACCTTCTCGGTGGCGGTGCGGATCTCGGCGGTGTCCTCGCCCTTGAGCGCGGCCTTCAGCTCCTCGACGGCGGCCTCGACCTCGGTCTTGACCTCGGCCGGGACCTTGTCCTCGTTGTCCTTGAGGAACTTCTCCGTCTGGTAGACGAGCTGCTCGCCCTGGTTGCGGGACTCGGCGGCCTCGCGGCGGCGGTGGTCCTCGTCCGCGTACTGCTCGGCCTCCTGGCGCATGCGGTCGACCTCGTCCTTCGGCAGCGAGGAGCCGCCGGTGACGGTCATCTTCTGCTCCTTGCCGGTGCCGAGGTCCTTGGCCGTGACGTGCATGATGCCGTTGGCGTCGATGTCGAAGGCGACCTCGATCTGCGGGACGCCACGCGGCGCCGGCGGCAGACCGGTCAGCTCGAACATGCCGAGCTTCTTGTTGTAGGCCGCGATCTCGCGCTCGCCCTGGTAGACCTGGATCTGCACCGACGGCTGGTTGTCCTCGGCCGTCGTGAAGATCTCCGAACGCTTCGTCGGGATCGTCGTGTTGCGCTCGATCAGCTTGGTCATGATGCCGCCCTTGGTCTCGATACCGAGGGACAGCGGGGTCACGTCGAGGAGCAGGACGTCCTTGACCTCACCCTTGAGGACACCGGCCTGGAGCGCGGCGCCGATGGCGACGACCTCGTCCGGGTTCACGCCCTTGTTGGCGTCCTGACCGCCGGTCAGCTCCCTGACGAGCTCGGCGACGGCGGGCATCCGGGTCGAACCACCGACGAGAACGACGTGGTCGATCTCGGAGAGGTTGATGCCGGCGTCCTTGATGACGTTGTGGAACGGCGTCTTGCAGCGCTCCAGCAGGTCGGCCGTCAGCTGCTGGAACTGGGCGCGGGTGAGCTTCTCGTCCAGGTGCAGCGGGCCCTCGGCGGACGCCGTGATGTAGGGCAGGTTGATCGAGGTCTCGGTGGACGAGGACAGCTCGATCTTCGCCTTCTCGGCGGCCTCGCGCAGACGCTGGAGCGCCATCTTGTCCTTGGCGAGGTCCACACCGTGGCCGGCCTTGAACTGCTGCACCAGGTAGTCGACGACACGCTGGTCCCAGTCGTCACCACCGAGGTGGTTGTCACCGTTGGTGGCCTTCACCTCGACGACGCCGTCACCGATCTCCAGGAGGGACACGTCGAACGTGCCGCCACCGAGGTCGAAGACGAGGATCGTCTGGTCGTCCTTGTCGAGGCCGTACGCGAGCGCGGCCGCGGTGGGCTCGTTGACGATACGAAGGACGTTGAGACCGGCGATCTCACCGGCTTCCTTCGTCGCCTGACGCTCGGAGTCGTTGAAGTACGCCGGGACGGTGATGACCGCGTCGGCCACCTTCTCGCCCAGGTACGCCTCGGCGTCGCGCTTGAGCTTCTGAAGGATGAACGCGCTCATCTGCTGCGGGTTGAAGTTCTTCCCGTCGAGCTCGATCGTCCAGTCCGTGCCCATGTGACGCTTCACGGAGCGGATGGTCCGGTCCACGTTCGTGACTGCCTGGCGCTTGGCCACCTCGCCGACGAGCACTTCACCGTTCTTGGCGAAGGCGACGACGGACGGCGTGGTCCTGGCACCCTCGGCGTTGGTGATGACGGTGGGCTCGCCGCCCTCCAGAACGCTGACGACGGAGTTGGTTGTGCCCAGGTCGATGCCGACCGCACGTGCCATGGTGATCTTCCTCCAGCTGACTTGAGTGGAACGGACTCAAGTGTGCACGAGGCTCACCTCTGGGTCAACAGACCTGAGTCGGCCCCACTCAACTCTTATCCGTTCCTTACACGCAAGGAGGCGTTGACCTGCGGCGATACAGATCTCCCGGGTCGCCGCACCCCGGGCTCCGGGTGATGCGCAGGGTCCTCGGACTGACGCCGGGGCGCGTACACCGGTGCGGAACCCGGCCCGGAACGCGACTCCGAGCCCGCCCTCGGACCGACCGCCGGACCCGACCCCGGACCCGACCCCGACCCGGGACGCGGCGCGGGAGCCCGCTGCGCGCGCCGGACCTGCCGGGCACGACGGCCACGCGCGCGTGGCGGCCCGTACACCGCGACCCGCAGCATCCCGAGCACGACGACGAGTGCCCCGCCCGCCACCCACAACACCGCCCGCGCGTCGGCCCATCCCCCGTGCACCAGCACCCCGACGAGCACCGCGGCGAAGGCCGCCACACCGAGCAGCACGGTCACCCCCTGCGCGGTGAGCCCCAGCCGCCGCAGCCGATGGGCGAGATGATCGGACGCACCCCGCGGCAGCGGCCGTCGGGCCAGCCGTCGGGACAGCACGACGAGGACGACATCGGCCACGGCGACCGCGGTGAGCGCGAACAGCACTCCGGCGCCGGCCACCGGAGCGTGTCCCGCGCGGGCGATCACGGCGGCCGCCGCGAGGAGGAATCCCGCGAAGAGCGACCCGCACGCCCCGAGGGCGACACGCGCGGGAGGCCAGTTGTGCATCAGGAACCCGGTGAGCGCGGCGGCGAAAACGCTCAGCAGCACCGCGAGGCCGTCCATGACCTCGACGGCGGCGCAGGCGGCCACCCCGAAGGCGGTGACGACCCCGACGGTTCCGGCCACCCCGTCGGCGTGGTCGAGCGACCGGAAGGCCAGGGCGACGAAGGTGATCCAGCCGACACCCACCACTCCGGCGGCCACCCCGGTCTCGCCGTACGGCACCACGAAGGCGGCCGCGACCGCCGTACCCGTCACCAGGAACCGCACATGGAGCCGCCAGACGTCCGCCACCAGTCCGAGTGCGGCGACGGCGCCCCCCGCGACGAGCAGCACCTCGATGCCGTCGCCGAGCGGGGCGATGCCCGTCCAGTCGCCGGCGACGGCGACCAGACAGGTGGCGAGCACCACGGCGGCACCCCCGAACAGCGGTACCCGCCGCTGACGCTGCCGGCGGTCGAGCAACCCCAGGCGCAGGGCGGGCACGCGCAGCAGCGCGGCGAGGACGGCGGCGAGGAACAGGGCGGTGATGGCGGCGACGATCCCGTAGAGCACGGATATAAATTAGTCACATATGTACCAATTTGGTACGAATAACACGGCCGAATCACGACCCAATCGCGACCGCCCCACGATCGCCCGACCACCGCCCGACGACCGACCGACGACCGCCCCGCGACCGCCTCACGGCCGGATCCCCACCGGAACCCGCCCTTCCACCGACCCCGGGGCCCACCCGGAACCGACCCCCGACCCGACCCCGACCCGACCCGAACCTGACCGGATTCTGAGGCAACCCTCAGCGACTGAGATCACTCCGCACCCCGCTACAGTGCGACGGAGAATACGGGGTAGTCTCAAACGGACTGCATAAGTTACCGCTTAGTAATTTCCCTCGCAGGCCCGAGGAGCCCCCAAATGCAACTCGCCGCGATCATCGTGTCGCTGCTTCTGACCGTGGTCGGCGTCGCCCTGATCGCACGTGCCATCGGCCAGTTCGTCCGGTACTTCAAGCTGGGCCAGCCGCTCCCCGCCGGAACCCGGACAGACAACCCCTACGCGCGCAGCGTGACGCTGGTACGGGAGTTTCTCGGCCACACGCGGATGAACCGCTGGGGCATCGTGGGCTTCGCCCACTGGTTCGTGGCGATCGGCTTCCTGACGCTGCCGCCGACCCTCGCCCAGGCCTTCGGCCAGCTCTTCCAGGCCGACTGGGTGCTGCCGGTCATCGGCGACTTCCTGCCGTTTGAGCTCTACATCGAGTTCATCGGCGTGATGACGATCCTGGGCATCGTCGTCCTCATGGCGATCCGCCTGCTGAACCTGCCCTCGCGCGCCGGCCGCAAGTCCCGCTTCGCCGGCTCCAAGGCCGGGCAGGCCTACTTCGTCGAGTACGTCATCCTCACCATCGGCCTCGCCATCTACGTGCTGCGGGGTCTCGAGGGCGCGCTGCACCACGTGGAGCACTACGAGGCCGGCTACTTCGCCTCGTACCCGCTCGTCCTGGCCTTCAAGGGGCTGGGCGTCAGCACGCTCCAGAACCTGGTCTACCTCGTCGCGATGATCAAGATCGGGACGTCGTTCATCTGGATGATCGTGGTCTCGCTCAACACCAACATGGGTGTGGCGTGGCACCGGTTCCTGGCGTTTCCGAACATCTGGTTCAAGCGCAACGCCGATGGTGCGACGGCTCTGGGTGGGCTGCTGCCGATGACGTCGGGCGGCAAGCCGATCGATTTCGCCGATCCGGGTGACGACGACGTCTTCGGTGTCTCCCAGGTCGAGCAGTTCTCCTGGAAGGGCCTGCTGGACTTCTCCACCTGTACCGAGTGCGGGCGCTGCCAGTCGCAGTGCCCGGCCTGGAACACCGGCAAGCCGCTGTCCCCCAAGCTGCTGATCATGTCGCTGCGTGACCACGCGCACGCCAAGGCGCCCTATCTCCTGGCGGGCGGCGGCAAGTCGATGGAGGGCGAGGAGAAGGCGACGGCGGAGCAGCTGGCCGGTGTGCCGGCGGCGGCGCTGGCGGAGGCGGAGCGGCCGCTGGTCGGCAGCGCCGAGGACAACGGTGTGATCGATCCGGACGTGCTGTGGTCGTGCACGACGTGCGGTGCCTGTGTGGAGCAGTGCCCGGTCGACATCGAGCATGTCGACCACATCGTCGACATGCGCCGCTACCAGGTGATGATCGAGTCCGCGTTCCCGTCCGAGGCGGGCACGATGCTCAAGAACCTGGAGAAGAAGGGCAATCCCTGGGGGCTGGCGAAGAAGCAGCGCCTGGAGTGGCTCAAGGAGGTCGATTTCGAGGTCCCGGTCGTGGGCCGTGACCTGGAGGACCTCACCGAGGTCGAGTACCTGTACTGGGTGGGCTGCGCCGGGGCGCTGGAGGACCGCGCCAAGAAGACCACCAAGGCGTTCGCCGAACTCCTGCACATCGCGGGCGTGAAGTTCGCGATCATGGGCGGTGACGAGAAGTGCACCGGTGACTCCGCCCGCCGCCTGGGCAACGAGCCGTTGTTCCAGGAGCTCGGCATGGAGAACGTCATGGCGCTGAACGCGGCGTTCGGCGAGGAGATGGACGACGACGGCAAGGTCACCGAGGCCTCGCGCAAGCCGCGGTCGGCGAAGAAGATCGTCGCGACCTGCCCGCACTGCCTGAACACCATCGGCAACGAGTACCCGCAGCTCGGCGGCGACTACGAGGTCATCCACCACACCCAGCTGCTCCAGCACCTCATCGACGAGGGCAAGCTGATCCCCGTCACCGCGGTCGAGGGCCTCATCACCTACCACGACCCCTGCTACCTGGGCCGTCACAACAAGATCTACACGCCTCCGCGCGAGATCATCGCCAACGTCCCCGGTCTGCGCAACGAGGAGATGCACCGGCACAAGGAGCGCGGTTTCTGCTGCGGCGCGGGCGGCGCGCGGATGTGGATGGAGGAGCGGATCGGCAAGCGCATCAACAACGAGCGCGTCGACGAAGCCCTCTCCCTCAACCCCGACATCGTCTCCACCGCCTGCCCGTTCTGCCTGGTCATGCTGACCGACTCGGTCAACGGCAAGAAGAACGAGGGCAAGGCCAAGGAGTCCGTCCAGGTCGTGGACGTCTCCCAGCTCCTGCTGGAATCGGTCAAGACCCCGGTCGACGACGAACCCCCCGCGGGCGAGGCACAGACCGAGAACGAACCCGAACCACAACCCGTCAAATAGCCCGAACGGCCCCACCGGCGCCCCCGTGTCCCACCCCGGACACGGGGGCGCCGCCATACACCCCCGCACTCCTGCACACACCCCCCACAACCCCCGCGCCCCCTACGACCCTCCCCTGAACAACCACTGATTCCCGTCCGGTTGCTCCCCTTAGGGGATGTCACAGCTCGGCAGCAAAGCCGTGCCCGGACGGCAGGCCCGGGCACGTGACTCTCCGGGACCAGGTACGTTCGAAGGCGTGGCTGGATTCAGGATCGGACGCGGCGGCCGGGACAACCGTGCCCCGCAAGCGCGACCGCAACACCCTCCGTACGGGCAGCAGGCGCCCCAGGGGCCGTCGCGGTCCTCGGGACCCTCGCGGTCCTCGGGACCGTCGGGACCCTCTGGGCCGTCCTACGGCTACCCGTCGGGCCAGCAGCCGTACCCGCAGCAGCGTCCGCAGTACGGCGGCACGGGCGCGGGCGGCGGCCAGTGGCCGCAGGCGAACGGCGGAGGGTACGGCGGCCAGAACGGCGACGAGCCGGAGTACTTCGGCGGCGACGCCCCGTACGGCGCCCCGGGCGGTCCCGGCGGTCCGGGCGGGGTCCCGCACGACCCGTACGCCGCGAACAATCCGGGCCACACCCAGGCCTTCTCGATCGACGACCACCAGCAGTACGACCAGTACAACCAGGGTGGTACGTATCACGCGGGCTCGGCCCCGGCGGGCCCGGTGGGTCCGCGTCTGCACTGGAAGGAGCTGCTGAAGGGCATCGTCCTCACTCCCAAGCAGACCTTCCTCCAGATGCGGGACTACACGATGTGGGGCCCCGCCCTCGTCGTCACGTTCCTCTACGGCCTGCTCGCGGTCTTCGGCTTCGACGACACCCGCGCGGACGCGATCAACGCGACGCTGTCCAACGCGATCCCGATCGTCCTGACGACAGCCGTCGCGATGGTACTGAGCTCCTTCATCCTGGGCGTGGTCACCCACACGCTGGCCCGCCAGCTGGGCGGCGACGGCGCCTGGCAGCCCACGGTCGGCCTCTCCATGCTGATCATGTCGCTCACCGACGCCCCACGCCTGGTCGTCGCGATGTTCTTCGGCGGCGACGCGTCCTTCGTGCAGCTGCTGGGCTGGGCGACCTGGGTCGCGGCCGGCGCCCTGCTGACCCTGATGGTCAGCCGCTCCCACGACCTGCCCTGGCCGAAGGCGCTGGGCGCGGCGTCGATCCAGCTGATCGCACTGCTGTCGATCGTGAAGCTGGGCACGTTCTAGCACCACCCGGCCGGTGACCGGCCGACGCCGAAGGCCCTCGACGATCTGGTCGGGGGCTTTCGGCATGCCGTCACCGAAAGCGATCCTGCACGCCCCTCCCGGGGCTCCCGCGCGAGACGAACCATACGAAAATACCGCATGTCGCACCATCGCAACTACAGAGCGTCATTTATGGTGACTGTTCCCTACACCTCCTACAAGGAGTGCGCGTGAAAGCTCGCTTTGGCGTGGGGCGGGGAACGGCGCTCGTGGCCGCCCTGCTGGTCGCCGTCATCGCCTTGATCCTGCCCGGATCGGCAGCCGCCGGGACGGACGACGGCCGAGCCCACTCGGACCACTGGGGCGTGATCGCCCGCAACACGATCGGCTCGCCGGTCGCCGATCTCCGCAACGGCCCCTTCGGCTCGTACGACGTGACCGGCACCGGCGCGAGGCCGCCGTACGGGCGAGGCAGCCTCGGCATCGAGGTGGCGGACAGCTCCACCACGCTGGTCCCTCCCAGCGAGAAGGTCGACTTCGGCAACGAGGTGGACTTCTTCGGCAAGTCGCTGCTGGGGCTGCGGCGCATCGGTTTCCACGTGTTCCAGACGAGCGAGAACGTCCAGTACGGCGGACCGCGGAACATGCCGAACATCAAGTTCGAGATCGACCCGAACCTGAACTCCACCGACGACTACTCCTCGCTGGTGTGGCTGCCGGGCGCGTCCCCGGTCACGAACGCTTGGAGCCCGTTCCTCGACGCCACGCGGACCGGCGGCTGGGCCCTGACGAGCACCGCGGGCCCCACGACGGGCTGCACCTTCGCCACGCCGTGCACCTTCGCCGCGCTGAAGGCCGCGTTCACGTCCCGCAACGCCAGGCCGACGGTCTACACGGTCGCCGTGGGCAAGGGGCAGGACTTCATGTGGATCGGCGCGGTCGACGGTCTCCGCCTCAACGACTACGTCTACGACTTCGAGCGGGACGGCGTCAAAGTACTGCGCGCCAAGTAGGCGGCCGTGAGCCGGACCGGGCCGGCCGACGCAGGAGACGGCCGGACCGGGCGGCCGTGGAGCTTCCGGTGCGTGGGGCGCCCGGCGCCCGGTGCCCGGCGCTCGTCGCTCGTCGCCGGGTCCGGGCAACGGTCCGGGCCGTCGTGAGCGGGCGTCAGCCAGTCCGGGGTGTCGGGTGCCGCGTCGGGGCGACCGGTGCCGTCATGTCCAGGAGGAGCAGGGCGTCGTGGTCGGGTGTGCCGGGCTCGGCGGTGTGGACGCCGATGCGCTGGCCGGGCGTGCCTTCCACGTGCAGGGACTGCGAGGTGAGGGTGACCGTCCCGACCCGGGGGGTGCCGGAAGGTCTTCTGGGCGGGCTTGCGGCCGGTCACACGGCAAGTCCGTGGCGCAGGTCGTGCTGCGCTGGCTGACCCGGCGCGGGTGTCGTCGCCATCCCCAAGTCGGTGCGCGCCGAGCGCATGGCCGAGAACTTCGACGTCTTCGACTTCCGGCTGACCGACGAGCAGATGGCCCTGATCGCCACCCTCGACACCGGCGGTTCCCCGTTCTTCGACCACCACGACCCCGAGATGGTCACCCGGCTCGCCGAGCGCCGTCTGGACGGCCGAGCCGCCCGCCCTGGGCGGGTGCGATCAGAGCGCTTCCCTGGAGGGCGTGACCTGCTCCCCCGACTTACGCACCACGGGCAGAACACTCCAGGGGAAGTTGATCCAGTCGTCGGTCCGCTTCCACACGTACTCGCACTTCACCAGCGACTGCGACTTCTCGTAGATGACGGCGCTGCGCACCTCGGCGACGGCGTCCAGGCAGAAGTCGCGGACGAGCTTGAGCGTCTTGCCCGTGTCGGCGACGTCGTCGGTGATCAGGACCTTCTTGTTGGAGAAGTCGATGACGTCGGGGACGGGCGCGAGCATGACGGGCATCTCGAGCGTGGTTCCCACCCCGGTGTAGAACTCGACGTTCACCAGGTGGAGGTTCTTGCAGTCGAGGGCGTAGGCGAGGCCGCCGGCGACGAACACACCGCCGCGGGCGATGCTCAGCACGACGTCGGGCACGTAACCGTCGTCGGCGATGGTCTGCGCGAGTTCACGGACGGCGGTGCCGAACTGCTCGTAGGTCAGGTTCTCCCGCGCCATGTCCGCGCCGCTCACACCTGGGTCCGGTGGAAGTTGAGGAAGGACCGGGAGGCCGTCGGCCCGCGCTGGCCCTGGTACCTGGACCCGTAGCGCTCGCTGCCGTACGGGGACTCGGCCGGTGAGCTGAGCCGGAACATGCACAGCTGGCCGATCTTCATACCGGGCCAGAGCTTGATCGGCAGGGTGGCGAGGTTGGACAGCTCGAGCGTCACATGACCGGAGAACCCGGGGTCGATGAACCCGGCGGTGGAATGGGTGACCAGCCCCAGTCGGCCGAGGGAACTCTTGCCCTCGAGCCGCGACGCGAGGTCGTCGGGGAGGGTGATGACCTCATAGGTGCTCGCGAGCACGAACTCCCCCGGGTGGAGGATGAACGGCTCGTCGCCCTCGGGCTCCACGAGCCGGGTCAGGTCGGCCTGCTCGACGGCGGGGTCGATGTGCGGGTACCGGTGGTTCTCGAACACCCGGAACAGCCGGTCGAGGCGTACGTCGATGCTCGAGGGCTGCACCATGGATTCGTCGTAGGGATCGATCCGTACTCGCCCGGCGTCGATCTCGGCCCGGATGTCCTTGTCTGAGAGAAGCACGCCCCGAGGATACGCAAAGCGCGCGGAGCGACCACCATCGGACGTCTCCGCGCGCCAGGCCGGCGGCCCTCCGGCTCCGCCGGCTCCTCTCGCCGCTACCGCTTCTCGAGCGTCACCGGTACGGCGCTCCGCAACCGGGTGCACCGGGGACACCGGACGAGCCGCCCGGGACCGAGCCGCTCGGCCTGCTGCATCGGGAACGAAGCGGTGCTGAACACGTGCCCATCGGCACAACGGACGACGGTGCGCTCCATCAAGTCCTAGAGTCCCTTCCCCAAGAGCCCTGTCCGGCTGCTGACCACCGGACAACGAAAGCCACATTACGGGACGAACGGGACGGCCCTCCAGGCGGCACTCCGACCCCGCCCGACCCCACTTCCACGAGCCCACCGTACGCCCCAACTCCGGCCCCTCGCACCCGGATCCCTCCCCCGAAACGCGCTCGGACCCCGGGGCTCCATCGCCCGGGGCCCGGCATGAGGTAGAGTGACGGAGCGTTCCGACACCGGTGCGAACCGGCGTCTTACGCGGGTGTAGTTTAATGGTAGAACATCAGCTTCCCAAGCTGAGAGCGCGAGTTCGATTCTCGTCACCCGCTCCATATGAAACCCCCAGGTCCGCGACCCCGGGGGTTTTTTGTTGTCTAGACCAGCGGCCAGGGCGCGCACCACATCCGCACCATATGGCTGTGGCTGGCTGCTCGTGGGCTTCTCGTTGTGGTGCGCGGGGTCGTGATCCTTGCCCTTGTGGTGCTTCGCCCGCTCGGCGCGGACCAGGTCGTCGAGGCCGGCCGCCAGGTCGCGCTGCCACTCCTCGTCGGAGTGCTGGTAGATCAGCGCGGCCTTCTCGGACGACTGCCCGGCCCGGACCATCGTGTCCTTGAGGGTCGCGCCCGACCGGGTCGAGAGCGTGTGTCCGGTGTGGCGAAGATCGTAGAAGCGGAAGCCGTCCGGGAGCCCCGCGGGTGGGGTGTCTCCGCCTTCCGGGCCGTCGATACGGTATGACCGCGTGGAAGTGCACGGCACCGCGCCTCTGGTAATCGGCGACCTTCACGAAGGAGACCCGTGCGTGGTCGCGGAAGGTGCGTTGGGTGAGGCCGGCGCGCTTGGCGTTCTCCCGGCGGAGGTAGATGGAGACTCGCGGCCGGCTCCCGCACACCTTCGCCCCGATCGATCCGCATCACGGCGTCCAAGGTGTCACGCGCCAACTCGAAGAGCCGATCCGTAGCTTGGAGCCCGCCTCGATCGACCTCCTGGACGTCCTCGCGCGAGGCGATGAGCCGACGCCACGAAGTCGACCTGGACGACGCCCTGCACCGCAACGAGCTGGCCCGCGCCATCCTCTCGACCACCACTCTGGACGAGGTCGAGGCACACAGCCGCTGGGTCTGCGGCTACTCGGAAATCGACTACGAGCGCAACAAGGCCGCACGGCTCAAGGACCAGCCAGCGGTGAAACCCGATCCTGAGACCGGGCTGCCGCAGCTCGACGAATTCGAGAACGAGGCTCGAAGCCGCGGAGTCACCCGCACGACGTTCCGCCATCTCACAGAGGTCCTGAACCTCAGCGGCCTCCTACACATACCCCAAGCATCGCGTACTCCGGGCCGGACGCGACGGCGAGAGGCGGCGACCGATGGAGTCACCAGGATCTTCACGTGGGAGGAAGGCGCACGCATCGAGGTCCGCAACCTGGGTGGTGAGATCGTCATAGAGGCAAACGCTGCCGGGGTGAAGACCCTGGCCGGCCACCTCCTCACGCTCGCCCGAGACGGCACACCGGACGGTGCTCATCTTCACTTGGAGCAGAACAACGGGCTCGAAGAGGGCTCCGTAGGCCTGGTCTTGGAGCGATGTGACGACGAATGACGCGTGCCAGCCCTACGGGCCGTGGCGTTCAAGGGACCCGGGAAGGCAAGGACAGTCGGGACGCCTTGGCGATCGTGGTTTTCGCACGAGGGCCGTGCGGATGACTCTGCTGCATCAGCATGTCCGGCGAGAGCCGCCGTCACGCGTCCGGGGGTGGGTTCGAACGCCGGATCACCAGGCCGACCACGGCCTGATCCGCCGGGGAATCGGTGTGGGTGCGTGGAGGTGGGCGCGGGGAGTTCCCGGTGGCCGTTTGTATGCTGCGGCACCACGCGTATCACAGGGGGAGAACGCAGATGTACACCACGCTCGCGAGCACCACGAACTACGGCATCCCGTTCCTGATCATCGCCGTTCCCTTCGGCATAGCGTCGCTCCTGTTCGTTCCCCAGCAGCTGCGGGACCGCCGGCTGAGGAAGAGCGGGGTGGAGACCCTGGCCGTCTGCACGGAGCGCATACGCCGCGGCGGTACGGCGGTGGAGAGACTGAACTGCTCGTTCCGGACGGCCGACGGCGAGGAGGTGTGGGCGCTCGTCACCGCCCCGAAGCCGCCTCCGTGGGAGGGCGAGGAGGTTCCCGTCGTCTTCGACGCGCGTAAGCCCTCGTCCGCTGAGAGCGCGTATTACCTGGCCTCCTTCGGATCCCGCGCGGGTCTCGTACTCCAGTTGTTCGTCGGTCTGCTGCTTGTGGCCGGGGCTGTGGCGGGGGCACTTTCCTGACGCGGCGCGGCATCATTCGGGGGTGATCACTATTCATCTGAAGTACGAGATCGACCCCGACAAGATCGAGGATTTCGAGGAGTACGGACGTCGCTGGGTCCGGCTCGTGAACCGTTTCGGCGGAACGCATCACGGCTACTTCCTGCCGAGTGAGGGCGACAGTGACATCGCCTACGCCCTCTTCTCCTTTCCCGGCCTGGCCGCGTACGAGCGGTACCGCACGGACAGCCTGTCGGACCCGGAGTGCCAGGAGGCCCTGCGGCTGGCGCGGGACACCCGCTGCATCAGGCGGTACGAGCGCCGCTTCCTCCGGCCGCTCGACGACGGGTCGTAGACGGCGGCCCGGCCCGCGAAGTCGCCTGTTCGGCAACGCGTCTGACGGGTCGTCGACATGGGAGCGGCTCGGAGGGGCACTCGCAGTGGTGAGTCAGGAGTGAGGAGCGCGGGGGCCGTCCGGTCCGCGCGCAATCGACAACCTGGAGTCTTCCATGACGAGTTATGGCGGCCCTTCCACCGCGTCCCCCCGATCACGTACCAACGGTCTGGCGATCGCGAGCCTTTGCTGCGGCATCGTCGGACTGTTCGTCCTGAACATCGTCCTGGGTCCGCTGGCCATCGTCTTCGGTGTCGTCTCCCGGCGGCAGGCGTCGGTCGCGAACGGCGCCGGGATGGCGAAGGCGGGCATCATCCTCGGCATCGTCGACGTGGTGCTCTGGGTCCTGCTCCTGATCCTCGCCGCCAGCAACGGCGGATTCAGCTGGTACGTGGGCGGCTGACGGTCGCGGCCGCGCCCCCGCGCGGCTCTTCGGTGGCGCGCCACCGAAGAGAAAAGTCCGATATATGTCATTTCTACGCATGTGTGGCGCTCAGCCGGATACCCGTGCGGAATGGCACGGACACTGAAGCCGCACAGGCGGCACGACGAGCACACGGTCGACCGCGACGGCGGGCCCCGGCAGGATCCGGCCGCCGTCGGTCCGGCCGAGCAGGTGGAGCGGCAGGCCCCTGACAAGCCCACGGACCTGCCCAAACGCTCCTGGAAAGCGGTGCTGAAAGGCACCCTGAAGGAGTTCAAGAAGGACGAGCTGGCCGACCGGGCGGCCGCGCTGACCTACTACTCGATCCTGGCCCTGTTCCCCGCGCTGCTGGCGCTGGTGTCGCTGCTGGGCATCGTCGGGCAGTCGGCCACCCAGACGGTCCTGGACAACATCCAGAAGCTCGCGCCGGGCCCGGCCCAGGACATCCTGCGCAACGCGGTGCAGCAGATGCAGGGCAAGGGCGGGGTCGGCTCGCTCATGGCGATCGTGGGTCTGGTGCTGGCGGTGTGGTCGGCTTCCGGTTACGTCGCCGCCTTCATCCGCAGCGCCAACGCGGTGTACGACATCCCCGAGGGCCGTCCGGTGTGGAAGGTGCTGCCGGTGCGGGTCGGGGTGACCGTGTTGCTGATGGTCATGGCGGTGATCAGCGCGCTGATCGTGGTGTTCACCGGCAGTCTGGCCCGGCAGGTCGGTACCACCCTCGGGGTCGGCGACACGGCGCTGACCGTGTGGTCGATCGCCAAGTGGCCGGTGCTGGTGGTACTGGTCACGGTGATGATCGCGGTCCTGTACTGGGCCACCCCGAACGCACGGGTGCGAGGCTTCCGCTGGGTCACGCCGGGCAGCTTCCTGGCCCTGGTGATCTGGTTGGCGGCGTCCGCCGGCTTCGCGCTGTACGTGGCGAACTTCGGCTCGTACAACAAGACCTACGGCACTCTCGCCGGCGTGATCATCTTCCTGGTGTGGCTGTGGATCACCAACCTGGCCATCCTGCTCGGCCTCGAGTTCGACGCGGAGATGGTCCGGCAGCGAGCGGTCGCCGGTGGCCATCCCGCCGACGAGGAGCCGTACGTCGAGCCGCGCGACACCCGGGCGTGGGACGAGGAGGACCACCGCCGCCTCGGGTCCTGACCCTCGCGGAGGCGACGCGCCGCCCGGGGCCCCGCTCAGGACGCCGTCCGCCGCGAGAGGTGCGGGGCGCGGGGGATGTCCGAGGACAGGGAGATGTCCGGGGACAGGGCGTGGAGGAAGTCCGGCGCGTCGAAGGCCGCGCCGGCGGAGGCGACACCGACCGTGCGGGTCCGGCCGGTGAGGACGCGGTGCACCGCCTCCACCGCGAGCGGCGCGCTGACGGCGTAGATGTCCCGGCCGCTCGCCAGGGCGCGCCGTTCCGTGCCACCGCAGCGCACGACGGCGTCGACGACGAAGGTCTGGTCGGAGCGCCCCTCGGCGTCGGTCGCGGTCGGCGCCGGGGTGTCCGGGGTCGCGAGATCGGTGGCCGCCGCGGTCGTCATATGGGTGCGCACGACGGGGATCGAGAGGTGGCTGGGGACGGTGACCACGTCGGCCATCGTGAACTCCCCGACGACCTCCCGGGTGCCCAGCGGCTCGGGGAACGGCCACTTCAGGAGCGTCGGCGGGTCGTCGTGGTACTCCAGCCGGCCGCCCGTCCAGCGGACGCGCCGGCCGCCGCGCCGCTCCCGCGAGACGGTACCGGCGGTGCGGGTCCCGGGGGTCGGGTGCCATCCGCTCAGTCCGTACGCGACGGTCGCCTCGTCGGCCGCCGTCCAGTCGCCCATCGCGGCGGTGACCAGCAGGTCGCCGAGACCGCCGTAGAAGGCCATCGCGGGGACGATCACCACTCCCGCCGCACGGGCGCGGTCCGCGAAGTGCGCGAACGTGTCGAGGTTGGCCTCGATCTCGGCCGCCACGTCGACGTACGGGATCCCGGCCCGCAGGGCCGCCTCGATCAGCGGCGCGGCGGTCGTGGCGAAGGGCCCGGCGCAGTTGATCACGGCGTCCACACCGGTCAGCGCGCGGTCGAGCGAGGCGGCGTCGTCGACCGACGCGGGCCGGATCTCGGGCCCGGGTGCGGGGGCGGAGGCGGAAGCGGAGGCGGGTTCGGGTGCGCGTTCGGGTGCGGGTGCGGGTTCGGGTGCGCGTCCGGGTGCGGGTGTGTCCGCGACCGCCACCGCCACCGCTGCCGCCGCTGACGCTGTTGCCGCCGCTCCCACCGCCCCGGCCGCCGACACCCCTGCCGCCGCCGCCCGCAGTTTCCCGGCGTCGCGGCCGGAGAGGACCGGGACGAATCCGCGGTCCAGCAGCCGGGCCACCACGAAGCGTCCGGTGTGGCCGTACGCGCCGTACACCAGCACCGTCCGCCCCGCCCCCGACCCCGACCCTGCGCCTGCCCCAGCCCCAGCCCCAGCCCCAGCCCCGGTCGACCCTGCCCCCGTTGCCGTTCCCATGGTGTCCCCCGTCCTCGAACGCTCCGCGCGAGCCGCGTGATCCGTCGTGAACATCCTGGCGAGGGCGGGGCGCTCCGGGGGAGTGTCCGGAACGACATGCCCCGTACACTTTCGGACATGGCTACCGTCGCGCTCGCCGTCACCGACGGCATGCTGCACTTCGAACTGTCCATGGCGTACGAGGTGTTCGGCTCCGCTCCGGTCGGCGTGACCGTCCCCTGGTACGACGTCGAGGTGTGCGGGTCGGGCGCCGTGCGGGTCGGTCGGTTCCGGCTGGAGCCCGACCACGGGCTCGACCGTCTCGGCCGCCTCGGGCCCGCCGACACCGTGATCGTCCCCGGTTGGGCGGACGTCGACGAGGAGCCGCCCGCCGGACTCGTCGAGGTGGTGCGCGCGGCCCACGAGGCGGGAGCGCGGGTGGCTTCCCTGTGCACGGGCGCGTTCGTGCTGGCCGCCGCCGGACTGCTGGACGGCAGGCGCGCCACCACGCACTGGGCGCACACCGAGGTCCTGGCCGCCCGCCATCCGCGGCTGGAGGTCGATCCGGACGTGCTCTACGTGGACAACGGCAGCGTGCTCACCTCCGCCGGGAAGGCCGCCGCGATGGATCTGTGCCTGCATCTCGTCCGGCTCGACCACGGCTCGTCCGTCGCCAACGCCGTCGCCCGCCGGCTGGTGGTGCCACCGCACCGGGCGGGCGGCCAGGCCCAGTTCGTCGCCGCGCCGGTGCCCGACCGGGACGACCATCCGCTCGCCTCGCTGTTGCCCTGGGCGATCGAACGCCTCGACCGGCCGCTCGGCGTGGAGGACCTGGCCCGCCGGGCGGGGATGAGCTCGCGCCAGCTGGGCCGCCACTTCAGGACGGTGACCGGCACCACCCCGCTGCAATGGCTGCTGACCCAACGGATCCGCCGCGCCCAGGAGTTGCTGGAGACCACCGACGACGTCGTCGACGTCATCGCGACGGCCACCGGCATGGGCACCGCCACGACGCTGCGCCGGCACTTCAACCGCACGGTGGGCGTGCCTCCCGACACCTACCGCCGCACCTTCCGCTCCGGGCCCGACGCGGAACGGACAAGCGGACCGCACAGGCGGACCGGATAGCCGGACCGGACAGGCGGACCGCACCGGCGGACCGCACCGGCGGACCGGGCCCGGCCGCGTCACCGGCAGGACCGCGGTAGGCGGGTCGTCGCGGCGATCGCGGAGGGCTCGGTGAAGATCGACCCACCGGTGTCCGGGCGCGCGCGGGAACATCTCGCGGCCCCACCGGCCGACGCCTAGCCTGCCGTCAGGGACCGCCGGCGAACGGAAGGACCATCTGTGAGGGACCATCTGTGAAGGACCAGCACCGCAGCCGCACGCTCCGCTCCCGGTGGGGCGCCGTCCCCGGGGTCCGGGCGGTGGCGTCCTACCGGCGCGAGTGGCTGGTCAAGGACCTGGTCGCGGGAGTCGTCCTGACCACGCTGCTGGTGCCGCAGGGCATGGCGTACGCCGAGCTGGCGGGGCTGCCGGCCATCACCGGTCTGTACACGTCGATCCTCTGTCTGCTCGGCTACGCGGTGTGCGGACCGTCCCGGGTCCTGGTGCTGGGCCCGGACTCCTCGCTGGGGCCGATGATCGCCGCCACCGTGCTGCCCCTGGTGGCGGCGGACGGCGATCCCGACCGGGCGGTCGCGCTGGCGTCGGTGCTCGCGCTGATGGTGGCGGCCATCATGATCCTGGCGTCGGTGGCGAAGCTCGGTTTCATCGCCGACCTGATCTCCAAACCGACGATGATCGGCTATATGAACGGCCTGGCCCTGACCATCCTCATCGGTCAGCTGCCCAAGCTGCTCGGCTTCAAGGTCGACGCGGACAACCTGATCGGGGAGTGCGCGGGTCTCGTACGCGGGCTCGCGGAGGGGGCGGCGGTGCCGGCCGCCGCCGCGGTCGGCGGCTGCGCGATCGTCCTGGTCCTGGTGCTCCAGCGCTTCGCGCCGAAGGTCCCCGCGGTGCTGGTGATGGTGGTCCTGGCCATCGCCGCGACCACCGTCCTCGACCTCGGCGAGCACGGCGTCAGCCTGGTCGGCGAACTGCCCGAGGGCTTCCCCCCGTTCACGGTCCCCGACGTCCGGCTCGCCGACCTGGCGCCGCTGTTCGGCGGGGCTCTGGGCATCGCCCTGGTGTCCCTGGCCGACACGATCTCCAACGCGTCGGCCTTCGCGGCCCGCTCCGGACAGGAGGTCCGCGGCAACCAGGAGATGACCGGCGTCGGGGTAGCGAACCTGGCGGCCGGTCTCTTCCAGGGATTCCCGGTCAGCGCGAGCGGATCACGTACGGCGGTGGCGGAACGCGCGGGGGCCAGGAGCCAGCTCACCGGGGTCGTCGGCGCGGCGCTGATCGTCCTCATGCTCGTGCTGGTCCCGGGCCTGTTCCGCAACCTCCCCCAGCCCGCCCTGGCGGCCGTGGTCATCACCGCGTCGCTGTCGCTGGCCGACATTCCGGGGGCGGTGCGGCTGTGGCGGCAGCGCCGGACGGAGTTCACGCTGTGCCTCGCGGCCTTCCTCGGCGTGGCCCTCCTCGGCGTGCTGCCCGGGATCGCCATCGCCGTGGCGCTGTCCGTCCTCAACGTGTTCCGGCGCGCCTGGTGGCCTTACAACACCGTGCTGGGGCGGGTGCGGGGCCTGGAGGGCTACCACGACGTCCGCTCCTACCCGGCGGCCGGGCGGCTGCCGGGGCTGGTGATCTACCGGTTCGACGCCCCGCTCATCTTCGCCAACGCCAAGACCTTCCGGGACGAGGTCGCACGGCTGGCGGGCGCGGACCCGCGGCCGAGCTGGATCGTGATCGCGGCGGAGCCCATGACCGACGTGGACACCACCGCCGCGGACGTCCTGACGGAACTCGACGAGAGCCTCAACGCCCACGACGTGCACCTCGTGTTCGCCGAGCTCAAGGATCCCGTGCGGCGCAAGATCGAGCAGTACGGGCTCACCCGCACCATCGACCCCCGGCACTTCTTCCCCACCGTGGAGGCCGCCGTCGCCGCCTTCCGGCTGCGCACCGGGGCGGAGTGGGTGCCCGGCCCCGACGCGCCCGCGACCCCGCCCGCCGACGAGGACCGTCGTTAGGCCCCCGGGCCACCGGGTACTCGGCAGCCCGTCGGCCCGTTCCGGCCACCGCGCCCACCCCTCTCGCCTGCTTCACCACTTCACCTGCTGCACCTGCCGCACCCGCCCGCCGTGATCCATCTGATCCACCTGACCATCTGATCCACCTGATTCATCTGGGAGAGAAGATGCCCGACTTCGGATACTTCCTGTCGTGCGAGGAGCACAGCCCGGCCGAACTCGTCGACCAGGCCCGGATGGCCGAGCAGGCCGGCTTCGACTCCCTCTGGATCTCGGACCACTACCACCCGTGGAACGACCGTCAGGGCTCGAGTCCGTTCGTATGGACGGTGATCGGCGCCCTGTCCCAGGCCGTCTCGCTGCCCGTCGAGACGGCGGTGACCTGCCCCCTGGTCCGCACCCATCCGGCCGTGATCGCCCAGGCGGCCGCCACCAGCGCGGCCCAGCTGGGCGGCCGTTTCCGGCTGGGGGTCGGTACCGGCGAGGCGCTCAACGAACACATCCTTGGCACCCCCTGGCCGGAGGCGTCGGTGCGCCTGGAGATGCTGGAGGAGGCGCTCCAGATCATCCGCCGGCTGTTCACCGGCGAACAGACGAGCCACCACGGCAAGCACTACACGGTGGAGAACGCCCGTCTGTACACCCTGCCCGACGAGCCGGTGCCCATCGACGTCTCCGCCTTCGGCCCGCAGGCCGCCGAGCTCGCGGCGCGCGTCGGCGACGGCCTGATCACGATGATGCGGGACACCGCCCTGATCGAGCGCTTCCGTCGCGGTGGCGGCGGCACCAAGCCGGTGTACGGCGGAATGAAGGTGTGCTGGGGCCCGGACCGCGGGGAGGCGCTGCGCACGGCGCACCACCTGTGGGCCAACGAGCAACTGCCCGGGGAACTCCCGCAGATCCTGCCCACCCCGCGCCATTTCGAACAGGCGTCCGAGCTGGTGACCGAGGAGCGGGTCGCGGACTCCGTACCGTGCGGCGACGATCCCGACGCGCACATCGAGGCACTGTCCGCGTTCGTCGACGCGGGATTCGACACCGTCTACGTCAACCAGATCGGCAAGGACCAGCAGGGCTTCTTCGACTTCTACCGGACGAAGGTCCTGCCGGCACTGCGCGGCGCCTGACGGGCGAGCGAGGCTGCCGGCCGGGCGCGGCCGCCCTCGGTCCGCGGAGCCGCCCTCCGCCGGGCGGGGCCGTCCGCCGGGCGGGGCCGTCCGCCGGGCGGGGCGCCCTCAGTTCAGGCCGCCCTGTGCGCAGACCCGGCGGGCGACCTCGTGGAGCTTGACGTTGTGCTCCTGCGAGAAGCGGCGCAGGACGTCGAACGCCTGGTCCTCGGTGAGCCGGTGGCCGCCCATGAGGATGCCCATGGCCTCGCCGATCACATGCCGGGTGGCGACCGCCGCCTCCAGCTGGGCGTGCGTGCGGGCGCTGGAGAAGGCGACCGCGGCGTGCGAGGCCAGCAGCCAGCCCGCCGTCTCGTCGGCCTCGGTGAAGGCGCCCGGCCTGCGCGAATAGAGGTTCAGCGCACCGAGATCCGCGTCGTCGGTGAACAGCAGGAAGCCCATCATGCTGCCCACCCCCAGGGCGCGGGCCCGTGGCGCGTAGGCGGGCCAGCGCGGCTCCTCGTGGGTGAAGTCGGCGATGCGGAACACCCGTTCGCCCCGCGCGGTGCGTGCCGAGTCGAAGCAGGGCCCCTCACCCATCCGCTCCTGGAGCCGGTCGCTGTCGACGACGAGCCGGTCGGTCGCGGCCACCGTCTCCACCTTCGTGCCGCGCAGGGTCAGGATGCCGGCCTCGTCGCAGCCCTCCACCAGCTCGGTGGCCGAGACGGCGATCCGGTCCAGCGTGGCCCCGACCGAGTCCTGCGCGAGAAGGTCCCGGGCCATCGACGCCAGCTGCCGCGCGAACCGCTCCCAGTCCATCCGTCCTCCACCTCTCCCGGCCGCTGTCACCACCGGTCGCCACCCTGCCACGCGGGCGTCGGCGGCCCGCGCAGACGGCACGGCCCGGCGAGGCGGGCCGGGCCGGGTCAGTCCCGGACGAGCTGGTGGGCCAGCCGGTGCGCCTGGGCCAGCAGCGTCCCGTACGTCACCAGCGCGTCCGGGTCGTCGGGCACCGCTCCCGGCAGCCGCCTGCGGAACTCGTCGAGGGTGCGGTGAAGCTCGGCGACCGCCTCGCGCAACCGCTCGTCGGCAGGGTCGTCGGGGCCGTCGGGGGCGAACCGGGTCCGCCCGTACAGCCGGACGGCGCGGGCCGTGTGACGCAGGAAGTCCGCGTAGGCCCCGGTGATCCGCTCGGGCGGCCGGGCGTCCTCAGTGCTCTCCGCGATCTCCCACACCGTCCGGGTCACCTCGACGGTGTGGACGGCGACGTGGTCGAGTACGACCAGCGCGTCGCCGAACGCCTTGCCTTCCGGGGAAAGGGCCCGGGTACGGCGGCCCCGCGGATTGCCGCGCATGCTCTCCCGGCTCCAGCCGATCGCCGACCGTGCCTGGTCGACCAGCCGGCCGAGGCGCAGCGCCCGCTCGTGCCGGCTCCCGGCCGCCTGTCCGTCCCACGTGCCGTCGTCCAGGCCGTCGGCCACCGCGTCCAGGATCTCCTGTGCCTCTCGGGCCGCGTCCTCCAGCGCGGCACGGGCGTCACGCAGGTACACCGGCGGCCGGATCAGCACGTTGACCGCCACCCCGACCACCGCGCCGAAGACCGCCTCCGCGATACGGGCGCCCGACGAGGCGACACTCACCTGGCCGCCGGTCAGCACGAAGAGCGCGCCGGTGGCGGCGTACACGCCCTGGCTGCCCAGGCGCTGCCACTGCCCCAGCAGCAGCACCGCCGGAAGGACCAGGGCCATGGCGGCCATCGTGCTGCCCAGCAGCAGCGCCCCGGCCGTCGCCACCGCCGTACCCACCGCGATCGCCGCGAGCTGCTGGAGCCCGTGCGCGACGGACCGGTACACCGTCGATTCCACCAGCACGACCGCGACCCACGGCGCCACGAACGCCATCGGGGCGTCGAGCCACCAGCCCACGACCGCCCAGGCCAGCCAGGCGGCCAGCGCCGCCTTGCCCGCTTGCACCGCCAGGTCCCGTTCCCGGCCGGGGCCCGCCCCCGCCCGCCGCACCGCGGCCACGGCGGATCCGGTCCAGCGCCGCGCCGACCAGGTCGCCCTCTGCGTCCACTCCATGGCCGACGAGTGCCACACCAGGCACGAGACGCACCCGTGCATCGCGATCCCGTTCGTCGAAAAACAACAAATGAGGGCGTATCGCGGCGTATCACTCCGCCCGGCGGGCACTCGGCCGCCATGAACGCCGAGACAGGAACCCAGGGCTCCTACTGGCTCGAGAGCGCGCCGCCCGGCGCCCCTGCTCCCCCGCCGTCCGGCGACCTCAGCGTCGACGTCGCCGTGATCGGCGCAGGCGTCGCCGGCCTCAGCACGGCCTGGGAGCTGGTGCGGCAGGGCCGCGAGGTGGTGGTCCTGGAGGCCGGCCGGATCGCCGCCGGGGTCACCGGCCACACCACGGCCAAGCTGACCGCCCAGCACACCCTGATCTACGACCGTCTGCGGCGTACCCGGGGCCCCGAGGGCGCCGCCCTGTACGCGCGCTCGCAGACCGAGGCGATCCGGCACGCCGCCGGGATCGTCGAGGAACTCGGCATCGACTGCGCGTGGGAGGAGGCGGCCGCCTTCACCTACGCCGAGGACCAGCGGCACGTCGCGGAGTTGCGGGCGGAGGCCGAGGCCGCGCGCGAGGCGGGGCTGCCCGCCGAGTTCGTGACCGCGACCGAGCTGCCCTTCGCGGTCTCCGGCGCGGTCCGGGTGAGCGGACAGGCCCAGTTCCACCCCCGCAAGTACCTGCTGGCGCTCACCGACGACCTGCTCCGGCGGGGCGGCACGGTGTACGAGGGGACGCGGGTCGTCGGCCTCACGGAGGGCGAGCCCTGCGTCCTGCGCACCGACGCCGGGGTGTCGGTCCGCGCCCGGGAGGTCGTGATCGCCACGCACTACCCCGTGTTCGACCGGGCCCTGCTCTTCACCCGGCTCAGCGCCCGCCGTGAACTCGTCGTCGCCGCGGCCATCGACGCGGACCGCGCGCCGCGCGACATGTACATCACCCCGGAACGGGCCACCCGCTCCGTGCGCACCGCCCCGTACCGCGACGGCGAACGCCTGCTGATCGTCACCGGGGAGCACTTCACCCCCGGCACCGCCGACACCGAGGAGCGGTTCGCGCGGCTGACCGCCTGGGCCGCCGACCGGTTCGCCGGTCTCACCTTCACCCACCGCTGGGCCACCCAGGACCTCGACCCCACCGACTCCGTGCCCCTGGTCGGACCGTTCCACCCCGGCAGCCGGCACACCTATGTGGCCACCGGCTTCGGCGGCTGGGGAATGAGCGGCGGGATCATGGCGGGGCGTCTGCTCGCTGACCTGATCAACGGCCGCGAGGTCGAGTGGAGCGGTCTCTACGATCCGCGCCGCCTGGCCTCCGTGGTCCGCGAGGGCAGCACCTTCCTGAAGCACCAGGCGCAGGTGGCCCGGCATTTCGTGGGCGACCGGCTGCCGGCCGTGACGGCCCCCGCGCCGGACGACATCCCCCGGGGCCACGGCGCCGTGCTGCGCCTGGGCGGGCGGCAGTACGCCGTCCACCGGGACGAGAACGGCTCGCTCCACTCGGTGTCGGCGCGCTGCACCCACCTCGGCTGCATCGTGGCCTTCAACCAGGGCGAGCAGGCCTGGGAGTGTCCGTGCCACGGCTCCCGCTTCGCCCCGGACGGACAGATCCTGCAAGGCCCGGCGGTCCACCCGCTGGAGAAGCGGGACCTTCCGGAGTAGGGGGCGCCGGTATTCCGGAGTAGGGGGCGCCGGTATTTCGTCCGCCGCACACGTGAGCGGCGCGCCCGGCCCTGTGGGGGTCGGGCGCGCCGCCTGTCGTGCGCCGGTGTGCCGGGTCAGGTCTTCATCGGCTCACCGGGTCCGGGGTGGTCAGTGGCCGTGGCCGTGGCCGCCGTGGCCGTGGCCGCCGTGGTGACGGTTGCGGCCCCAGGACTCGTCGTCGACGAAGCGGCCGCGGTCGTTGCGCAGGGTGGCGGTGTCGGAGCGGTTGTCCCAGATCTCCCGGTTGCGGTCCTGGAAGAGGTCGCGGCGGGTGTCGCGGCCCTCGCCGGTGTGGATCCGGACGGTGGCGCGGCCCTCGAGGCGGTAGTGGTGGAAGGTGTAGGTGCGGCCGTCCTCGTTCTCGAGGGTCCAGCCGTCGAGGTTGATCGTGTGGCGCGTGGTGTTGGTGAGTTCCACCCACTCCCTGTTCAGCGAGCTCCGGGAGCGGTCGTCACGCCCCGGGGCGTCGTACTGGACGGCGCTGATCCGCACCTCGGGGCGGTTGGGACGGGCGTGGTCGGACGCGGAGGCCGGCAGTGCCATCGCGCCGACCACGGCGCCGGCCGTGAGAGCGGCGGCGGTCAGACGGCGGGCGGTGACAGAAGCGGAAGTGGACAAAGAGTTCCCCTGGGATGTGCGGGCACCTTCCCACGGCGGCCCTGGTGGACGCCGTGGGGGTCGGTGCGATGTGCGGGTGCGGTCGGCTGGCCGCACACACACTCTGTCCACGGGGTGCGGGAGATGGGTAGGAAACGTGGCGTGTGTTACGTGTTGTCCATATCTCTGTGACTCTCGACTGCAACGTCCATTTAAGTGAACGTGTACTGAAGTTGACGCCCCGTCGGTCTCCGACCCCTTGGGGGAGTTGGCCTGTGGCCCCCGGACGCCAGGTCACGCCACCCCACCGGGCGACCGGCCGTCACCCGAAAGTGAGTAACGGTCGCCCTCAGTGCGCACGGATGGCGTCGGCCGGTGCGGTGCGCAGGGCCTGCCGGGTGGGGATCTCGATGGTGAGGAAAGCCGTGACGGTGACCGTCAGCGCGAGGCCCGGCAGCAGCCAGACGGGGCCGGCCGGCCAGGGACGGCCGAGGAAGCCCTGGCCCAGGAGGGCGAGCGGGAGCGCGGACAGCAGCAGGGCGGTGACGAGCGCGGTGGCGGCGGTCACCGCGGCCTCGCGGCGCATCATCGAACGGATCTGACGGGGTGTGGTGCCGTTCAGCCGGAGGGCGCCCAGCTCCACCCGGCGCTGCGCGGTGGCCGCGACGAGCTTGTTGGCGATGCTGAGCAGCAGGTAGACGAGCAGGACCACGATGGTGACCAGGTTGATCCACACCTCGGGCGGCGCGTCCTTCAGACCGCCGGTGGAGGGCAGGTCCGCGGGCTGGAGCAGCAGGCCGGGGTGGGACGCCGCGAGCGCGCCGAGGCTGCGCCGGGCCGTCTCCGTGCCGTCCGTACGGATCAGGAGGGACTGGTCGAGCGCCGTCGTGGTGTGTCCGGCGGCCAGGTCGTGGGAGAGCACCACCGCGCCGAAGCCGAGGCCCCGGTCGTAGACGGCGACGACCTCCGCGTCGACACGCGTGCCGTCGCCGAGGACCAGGTCGATCCGGCGGCCCACCGTCGCGTCCCGGGTGCGGGCGGCCTCGCTGCTGACGGCGACGGTGGCACCGCGCAGGCGGTCCAGGCCGCCGTCCCGTACGTCGAGGTCGAGGACGGCGGAGGCGTCCGGGGTGAGGATCGTCGCGGGACCCGACTCGGTCACCGTGTCGCCGAACTGCGGGTACTGCCACACCACGGTGGTGGCGCCGACCGGGGCCGCGGCCCGTACGCCGGTCGTGTCCCGCACGGCGGCGAGCGTGCCGGTGGGCAGTCCGCCCAGGCCCGGAGCGGTCAGCCGCTGCTGGGCGAGGGTGCCGCTGCGGGTGTCGGCGGCGGTGGCGGCCAGCACGGTGGTCTGGGTGAGGGTGTACGTCAGCACGAACACGACCGCCATGGCGAGGGTGCTGACGATCCCCGCGTTGCGCAGGGCGTAGGCGCGGAGGTTGGCCATCGCCAGCCAGGTGGGGGCGGAGGCGCCCGCTCCGGCCGCCCGGGCCGCGGCGCCGCCGACGCGCCGGACGAGCGCCGGTCCGGCCAGCGCCAGGCCGATCGCGCCGAGGATGCCCGAGATGGACGTGGCCGTCGCTCCGATGACCGTGCGGGAGAGGAGCGGCAGTGCCGACAGGGCGGTCGCGGCGACGATGACGATCACACCGGCGCGCGTCCGGGCCCGCGAGGGGTCGCGGGGCTCGCTGCGCGACTCCGCGACCGCCTCGGTGGCCGGCATCCGCGAGGTGCGCCAGGCCGAGCAGCGGGCCGACACCTGGACCGCCAGGACCAGCAGGACGACCGCCGCGAGGGCGGGCAACGGGCTGTACGTCAAGGGGAGTTCGGACGGTACGACCGCACGGTCCGCGAGCAGCCGCCGGAACTGCCCGGCGAGCAGGTAGCCGAGTCCCACGCCGGGCACCAGGGCCAGGGCCGCGACGGCGGTGGACTGGGCGGCGGCCAGTCGGCGGATCTGCTTCGGGGTCGCGCCGACGGCCCGCATCAGCGCCAGGTCGCGGCGCTGCCCGGCGATCGACACGGCCAGCGCGCTCGCCATCACGAAGCCGGTGATCAGCAGGACGATCCCGGAGAGCGAACCCGCGAGGAGGACCAGGAGCGAGCGGGACGCGCCGGCGCCGGGCTGCGCCGTGTCGCCCCGGTCGGCTCCGGTGACGGTCAGCAGACCGGTGCCCTTCAGCCTCGTCCGGACCTCGGCGGCGACGCGCCGCTCGGCGCCGGGCTCGGTGCGCAGGCCCACCAGGTCGACCCGGTCCGCGCGGCCGGTCAGACGCGCGGCCGTCGCGTCGGCGAGGAAGAGGCCCGTGTCGGGCGTGTCGACGACCGCCGAGACGCGGTAGCCGGCGGCGGGCCTCCCGGCGACGACGACCCGCACCCGGTCGCCCGCCCCGATGCCCGCCGCGGCGGCGGTGGCGCGGTCCACGGCGATCTCACCGGAACCGGTCGGCCCCGCGCCGTCGAGGTGCGCGTCCGCCCGCGGCTCCGCCAGCCTCACCGAGGACCAGCCGTGCCCGGCCGTCTGCGGGTCCCCGGCCGGTACGACCTGTCCGCGGGCGTCGAGCAGCGCCGCGGGGAAGCTGAGGTCGCCGACCGCCGCGGTGACACCGGGCAGCCCGGCCAGCTCGCCGACCAGCCGGGACGGGACCCCGCGGCGCTCGGGGAGCGCGAGCGGCAGCTCACCGGCCGCGCGGAACTCCTGGTCGGCGGCGACCACGACGTCCGCGCCGTCGAGCCGGCCGGCCGGCAGCCGGGAGCTGAGGCCGGACTCGGCCAGTACACCGGTGGCGGTGATCAGCGCCGCGCCGCCGAGGACCGCGCAGGCCACGGCGATCAGTGCGGTGATCCGGTGCCCGGCCATCCGTATCGCGAGACGGAACATGACTCAGATCTCTCCCAACGCGACGAGACGGCTTGCCAGTTCGGGCGCGGTCGGCGCGTCGAGCGCCTCGACCACCCGGCCGTCGGCCATCACCAGGACATGGTGGGCGCGGGCCGCGGCCGCCGGATCGTGGGTGACCATCACCACCGTCTGACGCAGATCGGCGACGAGGTCGCGCAGCAGGTCCAGGACCTCGTGGGCGCTGCGCAGATCGAGCGCGCCGGTCGGTTCGTCGGCGAACACGACGGCCGGTCGTGCCACCAACGCCCGCACCACGGCAGCGCGTTGCTGCTGGCCGCCGGAGAGTTCGGCGGGACGGTGGGTCAGCCGGTCGGCGAGTCCGACCCGTTCCACCAGCGTCCGCAGCCAGTCGCGGTCGGGGGTGCGTCCCGCGAGCCGCAGCGGCAGCGTGATGTTGTCCTCGATGCTGAGCGAGGGGATGAGGTTGTACGCCTGGAACACGAAGCCGACGCGCTCGCGGCGCAGTTCGGTGCGCCGGGTCTCGTTCAGGCCGGCGATCTCGTGGCCGTCGATACGGACGCTGCCCGAGGTCGGGGAGTCCAGCCCGGCGGCACAGTGCATGAGCGTGCTCTTGCCGGAGCCCGACGGCCCCATCACGGCGAGGAAGGTGCCGCGCTCCACGGTCAACGACACGTCGTCGAGGGCCCGTACGCCGCCCGGGTATGCCTTGCTGACGCCGGTCAGGGCGATGGCGGGGGCGCCGACGGCGGTGCGGGTGGCGTTCATCGCCGGCCCCGCAGGTTCCGTACGACGAGGGTGCCCGCGCACAGCACGGTGACCGCGCCGCACACCAGGTGCACCCAGGTGTCGGCGCCGCCGAAGGAGGCCGCCATGTTGGCGAGCGCGCTGGTCACCACCACCATCCAGAGCAGGGTGCGGGCGATGTCCCCGGAGCTGAGCCGGTCTGCGGGGTCGGGGTTCGTCGTGTGCGGCATGGGGGCTGCTCCCGGTCGTGTGGGGGTCGTCCTGCGGGGGCCGTGTGCCGTTCCCGCTGTCGTCCACGACGCTAGGGACCGGCGCGCTCCGGGGCGATCCCGCAGTCCGCCCGGTCCGGGGTACAGCAGGCTGTACTCCCGCGTCCGGCGGCCACGGAGAACTGGCCCACGGCATAGGGTCGTTCGCATGACGGGAAGCGCGAGCGGGACAGCGGCGGGCGGCGCGGGGGCGGGCGGCGCGGGGGCGGGCGGCGCGGGGGCGGTTCCGCGCGAAGGCCTCAAGGACATCGCCCTGCGGACCCTGAGCGCCGCCGGCGAGGCGATCGCCCAACTCGCCTCCGGTCTCCGCACGGCGCTGCTCGCCCTGTTCCTCCTGCTGTGGCTGGCCGTCGCCGCCGTGACGAGCGTCGTGGGAGCCGGGCTGCTCATGGCGCCCCCGCTCCTGCGCGCCCTGCACGCTCTGGCCGGCCGGGAACGCGGCAGGCTGGCCCGCCGGGGTCCCGAGGTCGCCGCCCCGGAGCCCCCGCCCACGCGGCTGCGGGCCGCCCTGGTCGACCCCACGACCCGGCGCGAACTGACCTGGCTGGTCGGGCATTCCACCCTGGGGGCGTTGCTCGGGCTGCTCGGCGTCCTGCTGCCGGTCCTCGCCGTGCGGGACACCGCCTTCCCGCTGTACTGGACGCTCATGCCCGAGGGCGCGACCGCCACCTCCGTGGGCATGGGCAACGCCCGGACCTGGCCGGACGCCCTGGCCGTGAGCCTGCTGGGCGTGGGCTGGATCGCCATCGTCCTGGGACTGGGTCCTGGCATGGCCCGGCTCCAGTCGGGTCCCGGGCGGCGGCTCCTGTCGGCCGGTCCCGATGCCGATCTCTCCCTGCGCGTCGCGGAGTTGACCGCCACCCGGGCCGCCGCCCTCGACGCCCACGCCACCGAACTGCGCCGCATCGAACGTTCCCTGCACGACGGCGCCCAGAACCGGCTGGTCTCGGTCACCGTGCTGGTCGGGGCCGCCCGCCGCATGGTGTCCCGTGACCCGGCCGGCGCCGAAGAGCTCCTGGAGCGCGCCCAGTCCGCGGCCGAACAGGCGCTGGCCGAGCTGCGCACGGTCGCCCGCGGCATCCTGCCGCCGGTGCTGGCCGACCGGGGACTGACGGGCGCCCTCTCCGGTCTCGCCGCGGACTGCGCGGTGCCCTGCCGGATCGACGTGGACGTGCCCGAACGCTGCGCCGCCTCCGTCGAGGCGACCGCCTACTTCGTCCTCGCCGAGGCCCTGACCAACATCGCCAAGCACAGCGGGGCCGCACACGCCACCGTCACGGCTCGCGGCCGGGGCGGCCGCCTGCTGCTCCGCGTCGAGGACGACGGCCGCGGCGGCGCCGACATGGACGGCGGGTCCGGGCTCACCGGCATCCGCCGCCGGGTCGCGGCGCACGACGGCGACGTCTCCCTGACCAGCCCGCCCGGTGGCCCGACCGTCCTGGACGTGGACCTGCCCTGCGGGTCCTGAACTGCGGAACCGGACCGGTGGAACAAGACCTGTGGGAACCAGACCTGCGGAGCATGAGATGTGGAGCATGAGATGCGGATCGTGATCGCCGAGGACGACCCGTTGCTGCGCGAGGGGCTCGCCCTGCTGCTGCGCGCCGAGTCACTCGACGTGGTGGCCACCGCGGGCACGGCCGGTGAGGCGCTGGACGCCATCGACGCGCACGAGCCGGACGTCGCCATCCTCGACGTCCGGATGCCGCCGACCCACACCGACGAGGGGATCGTCGCGGCGGTCGAGGCCCGGCGCCGGCGGCCCGGCCTTGCCGTGCTCGTGCTGTCCGCGTACGTCGAGCAGAGCTTCGCCACCGAGCTGCTCGGCGGCGGTGTGCGGGGCCTCGGCTACCTGCTCAAGGAACGCGTGGGCCGGGTGGAGGAGTTCCTGGACGCGCTGCGCCGGGTCGCGGCGGGCGGCACCGCCATCGACCCCGAGGTCGTCGCCCAGCTGTTCACCCGCTCGCGCCAGGACACCCGGCTGGAGCGGCTCAGCCCCCGCGAGCGGGAGGTGCTCGCCCTGATGGCCGAGGGGCTCGGCAACGCGGCCGTCGCCGAACGGCTCGTCGTCACCGACGGCGCCGTCCACAAGCACATCCGCAGCATCTTCGCCAAGCTGGACCTGTCGCCGACGGACCGGGTGGACCGGCGGGTCGCGGCCGTCCTGCGCTATCTGGACGCGGTCGGCGCGGGCGGTCGGCCGTCGGGCACACCGCGGGGGGACACGGCCCGGCGGCGGACGGTCTAGAGGTAGTCCTCCAGGCGCGCGACCGTGAACCCCTGTTCCTGGATGTGCCGCAGCAGGTTCGCCGTCATCTCGGTCATGGTCGTGCCCTTGAGCTCGGACGGCCCGCGGAAGTGGGCGAGAACGATGTCGCCCGGGTGGAGCTTCCTGTCGCCGCGCTGGTACTGCATGTTCTTGATCTGCATGGACTCGCGCCACAGGACGATGGCCTCGACACCGCAGGACGCGGCGGCGGCCCGGGTGTCCTCGTTCCAGTTGCCGTAGGGCGGCCGGAACAGCCTCGGCGCGGTGCCGTATCGATTCTTCAACCTGGTCTGCTGGCCGCAGATCTCCTGCTGCTGCGCGGCCGCGCCCAGGGTGCGCAGGTTCGGGTGGGTCAGGGTGTGGTTCTGGACGCCGCCGCCGAGGGCCTGGAGCCCACCGAAGTAGTCGTAGTCGGCGCTGATGGCGGAGTCCGTCAGGAACATCGTGAAGGGGATCTTCAGCTCCCGCATCATCGTGACGAACTCGGGGTCCTTCTCGGCACCGTCGTCGAGGGTGAGAAAGACGATCTTCTCCTGGGTGGGTATCTCACTGATCACCGGCACCCGGCCGTCGGCGGCCGGCAGCCCGACCGGCTTGGCGGCGGGCGGGGCGGGCGCCGCGGCCAGCGGGTCGAGGCCCCACTCGGCATACGCCGCCTCGACCTCCGCCCGCGCTCGCGCCCCGCCGCCGGGCGACCCGGTGGGCGCCGCGGAGCGGGAGGGTGCGGCGGGGCGGCCGGAATCCGCCGGGGGCTCGGCCGCGCAGCCCGTCGCGGCGCCGCCCGTCAGGAGAAGGACGCAGGCCAGCGCCGCCCCTGAGATCCGCCTGTCCATCGTGTGCACCCCATGTCGTCCGTACGCCTCGACCCCGTCCACTGCTTGATGTCGAACGGACGTCCGAGGTTCCGCGCCGGAGCGCACCGGGTGCCGGGTCTCCCCGGCGCGGGCGGGCACGGGCGGGCACGGGATGATGGCCGGTATGCGTATCCGCATCGACGCCGTCGACCTGCCCGGCCTCACCCGACCGGCCTCCGCCGACGGCAGGGTCCCCGCCTACGGCAACCTGCACGTCGCCGTGCAGCGCCGGGACCGTCCTGCCGAGCTGCTCGAGCCGCAGCCCGGCGACGCGCCGTCCGCGACCTGGACCCTGGACTGCACCACGAGCGCCTCGCCGACCGGGACCGAGGTCAGGGGGCCCTACGTCCAGGACCGTCTGGGCCGGCGCTTCGTCTACCTGTCGTGGGGCACGGTCGACGAGTCGGGCGTCTTCTCGATGTTCCGCCGCGCCAAGCTCATGCTCGACGCCGTCCCCGCCGACGTGCTCGCCGCCGCCGCACGGGACGGACTGCTGGTCGGACGCCTCGGCCTCACCGACGAGCAGGGCGGCCCCCTCTGCGCGCGCGTGGAGCCCCCGCGCATCACCTGGACCGCCGAACGCGCCGACTAGAGCGGCTTGGCTACGCTTGACGTATGCACCTACTGCGGGGCAATGGCGGACAAATGCCCTGAGGGACCGACGAGGGGTCTCGGTGCCGGCCTTCAGGCCGCGCGACGCGGGTCCCTCACCCTCAGGTCCCCCCGCGACAGGGCCGGACTCGCTCGACGCGTCTTCCCGACAGCGGAAGGAGGTGACCCGTGGCGGCTCAGCCCCTGCTGGCCTTGCGCGGTGTCTCCAAGCGGTTCGCCGCCGTCCAGGCACTGGCCGACGTCGAGCTGGAGATCAGGGCCGGTGAGGTGGTCGCCCTGATGGGCGACAACGCCGCCGGCAAATCCACCCTGGTCAAGGTGATCTCCGGGGTCGGCCCCGCCGACCGGGGCGTCATCGAGTGGCAGGGCAGCGCCGTGCAGATCCGGCGCCCCCAGGACGCCCAGGTACTGGGGATCGCGACCGTCTACCAGGACCTCGCGATGTGCGGCAATCTCGATGTCGTCGCCAACCTCTTCCTCGGCCGGGAGATCCACCGGTTCGGCATCCTCGACGAGGTGGAGATGGAGCGCCGCACCCGCGAGCTGCTGAAGACCCTGTCCATCCGCATCCCCGACGTGCGCGTACCGCTCGCCACCCTGTCCGGCGGCCAGCGGCAGGTCGTCGCGATCACCCGTTCGTTCCTCGGCGAGCCCCGGCTCGTCCTGCTCGACGAGCCCACCGCCTCCCTGGGCATCGAACAGACCAGCCAGCTCCTCGACCTCATCGAGGAGCTGCGCGACCAAGGCCTCGGAGTGCTCCTCATCAGCCACAACATGGGAGACATCAAGGCCGTCGCCGACCGGGTCGCCGTCCTGCGCCTCGGCCGCAACAACGGCTTCTTCGACGTGAACACCACCTCGCAGGAACAGATCATCTCCTCCATCACCGGCGCGTCGGACAACGCCGTGGCGCACCGCACGAGCCGCCCGGAGGAAGCATGGCCCTGAGGGGTGGGAAGCCGCGGTCAGGGGGCCGTGGGCGACGCGGGCGTACCGGTGGAGCGGCGGCGGGGGCGGAGGTGTCCCCGTCGGCCCGCCGCGCGCAGGAACAGGACCGTGGGGACGGCGCAGACGAGGATGGCGGCGATGCCCGCCTCCGGGCCGAAGCCGCCCCCGGTGAGCGCGTCGGGGCCCGACAGCACGCCGTGCACCAGGCCCGCCGGGGCGTCCTCGTTGCCGGAGACCGTGGTGCCGAAGAGGCCGCTCTCGGCGAAGTTCCAGCCGAAGTGGACACCGATCGGGAGCCAGAGGCTGCGGGTGGCGACATAGGCGGCACCGGTCAGCAGTCCGCCCTCGACGGCGATGGCCAGAGCGCCCCACACGGTGGCGCCGGTGTTCAGCAGGTGCAACCCGCCGAACAGCAGCGCGGAGACGGCCAACGCGCCCCGGGTGCCGGTGAGTTCCTCCAGCAGCCGGAAGACGATGCCGCGGAAGAGGAGTTCCTCGGTGACGGCGACGCCCGCCATCATCCCGAGATAGGTCAGCACTCCGCCCACGACCACCCCGCCCTCGGTGCCGTAACCGCCGAGCAGGGCGATCACCGCGATCGTCGCGACGAAGAGGCCGAGGCCGACGAGCGTTCCGGTGCGCAGCCCGGAGGCCGCCGTCGCCGGGTCCAGTTCGGAGACCGGGCGTTGTTCCAGGAGCCGGACGACCGCCGCGTAGGTCATCAGCGCGAGTACCGCGACGACCGCGCCGAACAGCAGGGACAGGACCGGGTTGCCCCCCGCCACGGCCCGCGCCCCGGCCGCGAGCGCCGTCACCACCACGAACACCAGCACCATCGCCACCAGCCGCACCCCCGCGGGCCGTACCCGCCGCGAGACGACGAACGGCTCCTGCGAGAACAGGTCCTTCGAGCCGTTCGGCAAGTACTCCCGCGTGTTCCGCAGCGGACCCGCGCCCTTGAGCGGCATGACGTTCCTCCCCAGCCGGGCGGCGGTCCGGTGGCCGCCGCTTCGCCGGGAACGCTACGAGCGCGGGGCACCGCCGATCATCGCCCTGTGGTGGACAGTCGCGTGTAGCTCTCCCGGGGGACAAGGCCCGTTCAGTCGTGGACGGTGACCAGGCCCACCCGGTGGGCGAGGACCACCGCCTGCACACGGTCGCGCAGGTCGAGCTTGGTGAGGATGCGGGACACGTACGTCTTGACCGTCTCGCGGCTGAGGACCAGCCGGTCGGCGATCTCGGCGTTCGACAGCCCCTCGGCGATGAGCTTCAGCACCTCGGTCTCACGGGGCGCCAGGACCGACAGCGCCTGCGGGACGGCGGCCCCGCGGGCGTCCGGACGGATCCGGTCCGCGAACCTGCCGACGAGCCGCCGGGTGACGGCGGGCGCCAGCAGGGACTCGCCCGCGGCGATCGTCCGGATCCCCTGCACGAGGTCACGGGGCGGGGCGTCCTTGAGCAGGAAGCCGCTCGCCCCGGCCCGCAGCGCGTCGTACACGTACTCGTCGAGGTTGAAGGTGGTGACCACCAGGATCCTCACCGGGTCGGCGACGCCGGGCCCGGCCAGCAGCCGGGTCGCCTCGATCCCGTCCAGGAGGGGCATCCGGATGTCCATCACCACCACGTCCGGGCGCAGCGCTCGCGCGGCCTCCACCGCCGCGCGGCCGTCGGCGGTCTCTCCCACGACCTCGAGGTCGGGCTGCGCGGTGAAGATGGTGACGTAGCCGGTGCGCACGAGTTCCTGGTCCTCGCAGACCAGGACACGGATCGGCGTCCCCGCGCCGGTACCGGTCATGCGTGCCTCCGGGCGGACTCGGGGGCGGTGGCGGGAGGGGACTCTGGAGCGGAGGCGGGCGCGGGGGTGGGTGCCGGCGCGGTGGCGGGGCCGGAACCGGGCGCGGGGCCGGGCGCGGGGTCGGGTGCGGGGACGGGTGCGGGGACGGGCGCGGGGACGGGTGCGGGGACGGGAATGCGGGCGTGGACGCCGAAGCCGCCGTCCGGTCGGGTGCCGGCGCGCAGTTCGCCGCCGAGGACGCCCACCCGCTCGCGCAGCCCGTCCAGTCCGTGGCCGCCTCCGCTGCCGAGCGGCCTGGGCGCGGGGACGGCCGGTCCCGCGCCCTCCGCGAGCACCGCGGGTGCCCCCTCCGTGATCACCTCGACCTCGACCGCGTCCTCGCCGTGGCGGATCCCGACGCGCGTCCCGTGGCCCGGCGCGTGCCGGAGCGCGTTGGTCAGGGCTTCCTGCACCACCCGGTAGACGGCCAGATCCACAGCCGAGGGAAGCGGCCGTCGCTCGCCATGCCCCGCCAGTTCCACCGGCTGGCCCGCCGCCCGGACCTGCTCGACCAGACCGCCCAGGTCCCTCCGGTCTTTCCGGCCGTCGGGCCCGCCGCCGGACGTCCGGTCGTCGGGCCTGTCGCCGGACGCCCTCAGCACGCCCAGCAGATGCTGGAGATCGGTCAGGGCGTGCCGGCCGGAATCACTGATCGCGCCGAGCCCGGCGGCCACCCGGTCCGGCGCGTCGGCGAGCAGGAACCGCGCCGCGTCCGCCTGCACCACCATCGCGGTGACATGGTGGGTCACCACGTCGTGCAACTCCCGTGCGATACGGGCCCGTTCCCGCGCCGTCGCCATCTCCGCGCCGATGCGCCGCCGTTCCTCCTCGGCGGCCCGCCGGGCCCGCACCGATCGGCCCACGGCCCAGCACGCCACCAGCACGAGGTACATGAGGACGAAGTCGGAGACCCGCTGCGGTGAACCCCGGCCGTGCAGTCCGATCGCGAACAGCGTGAACAGCCCGGTCGCGACGGCCGCCGTCACCCCGAGGCGTACGCCGCCCGCCCGCTGCCCGTGGGCGCCCGCGCCGTACAGGGCGGCATACAGGCCCACGCTCGCGAACGTCTGCGGATAGCCCGCCAGTTCGTGGACCGCGATCGCTCCCGCCACCAGCGCGAGGCACACGCCGGGCCACCGCCGTCGCAGCGCCAGCGGCAGCCACAGGGCCGCCGCCACCAGGAGCCCGGGACCGTCGTACGGACGCTGGGTCAGATCGCCGAACTCCGCGCCGACGGGGGCGGTCACGGGCGCGAACATCACCGGCGCGAGGACGGCGGTGAGCACGCCGTCCCGCAGCAGCACGCTCCGGGCGCTCCACCGCGTCATGACGGCTCGGGCACCGTCCGCCAGTGAGGACAGCCGTGCGTGCGATGGCTGGGATGACAGTGGTGACGCCGTCGCCTCGAACACAGGGGCGAGCCTAGCCCCCGCCCCGCCCTCGGCATCCACGGTTCGCGCGCCCGGAAGAACCGGTGAGGTTCCGAAACATTCGAAGAGGTCTCGCCCGGTCTTTTGATCTTGACTTTACCGATCTTGCTCGGGTGAAGTGATGAATCAGAGTCGATGTGACCTATGAGCTGCATGAACAATCCCACGGACACCCGCAGGGCACGTCGAATGTTTCGAAGCAAAAACCGAAAGTATTGACAGTTGTCGTGCCCAGGCCAACACTGGCGCCGTCATCGGCCGTATGAGGACGAGGAGGAAGCACGCACATGAAAACCGCACCCGCACAGCGACTCAGGCTGCTCATCAGCGGTGTCTGCACCATGCTGCTGGTCGCTCTGGCCGCGCTCACCCTGCCCGGCACCGCGCACGCCGACACGCTCGTCACCACGAACCAGACCGGCACCGACAACGGCTACTACTACTCGTTCTGGACCGACTCGCAGGGCACGGTCTCCATGAACCTGGGCTCCGGCGGCAACTACGGCACCTCGTGGAGCAACACCGGCAACTTCGTCGCCGGCAAGGGCTGGAGCAACGGCGGACGCCGGACCGTCACCTACTCGGGCACCTTCAACCCGTCCGGCAACGCCTACCTGGCCCTCTACGGATGGACGTCGAACCCGCTCGTGGAGTACTACATCGTCGACAACTGGGGCACCTACCGGCCCACGGGCACCCACATGGGGACCGTCACCAGCGACGGCGGCACGTACGACATCTACAAGACGACGCGGTACAACGCCCCGTCCGTCGAGGGCACCAAGACCTTCGACCAGTACTGGAGCGTCCGGCAGTCGAAGCGGACGGGCGGCACCATCACCACCGGCAACCACTTCGACGCCTGGGCCCGCGCCGGAATGACCCTGGGCAGCTTCAGCTACTACATGATCATGGCCACCGAGGGATACCAGAGCAGCGGCAACTCCAACATCACGGTGGACGGCACCGGTTCGGGCGGCGGCACCGGCGGTGGCGGGAGCGGCGGCTGCACGGCGACCCTGTCCGCGGGCCAGTCGTGGAGCGACCGCTACAACCTCAACGTCGCGGTCAGCGGCTCCAGCAACTGGACCGTCACGATGAACGTCCCCTCCCCCGCGAAGATCCTCTCCACCTGGAACATCAGCGCCACCTACCCCAGCGCCCAGGTGCTCACCGCCAAACCCAACGGCAGCGGCAACAACTTCGGCGTCACCGTCCAGCCCAACGGCAACTGGACCTGGCCCACGGTCTCCTGCACCGCGAGCTGACCCCCGCATCCCGCCCCAGGCTGGAGGACCACCCCGTATGAGCACCAGACCACATCTCTCCTTACGCGCCCTGGTCACGAGGCTGACCGTCGTCGCGACGGCCGCCGCGTGCACCCTGACCGTCCAGGCCGCCGCCGCCCCGGCCCGGGCCGCGACGTGCAACGGCTACGTCGGGCTCACCTTCGACGACGGTCCGGGCGGCACCACGACCGCCCTGCTCAACGCCCTCACCCAGAACGGGCTGCGGGCCACGATGTTCAACCAGGGCCAGTACGCCGCCGCCAACCCGTCCCTGGTCCGGGCCCAGGTGAACGCCGGTATGTGGGTGGGCAACCACAGCTACACCCACCCGCATCTGACCCAGCTCGGCCAAGCCCAGATCGACTCGGAGATCTCCCGGACCCAGCAGGCCGTCGCCGGCGCGGGCGGCGGCACCCCGGTGCTGTTCCGGCCGCCGTACGGCGAGACCAACGCGACCGTGAAGGCGGTCGAGGCCAAGTACGGCCTGACCGAGATCATCTGGGACGTCGACTCGCAGGACTGGAACAACGCGAGCACCGACGCGATCGTGCAGGCCGCCGGCCGGCTCGCCAACGGCCAGGTCATCCTCATGCACGACTGGCCCGCCAACACGATCGCCGCGATACCGCGCATCGCTCAGGGCCTGGCCGCCCGCGGCCTGTGCGCGGGCAGGATCTCCGCGCAGACCGGCCGGGCCGTGGCCCCCGACGACAGTGGTGGCGGCGGTGGCGGCGGCGGCACGGGCGCCTGCACCGCGACCCTGTCCGCGGGCCAGTCGTGGAGCGACCGGTACAACCTCAACGTCGCGGTCACCGGGTCCAGCAACTGGACCGTCACGATGAACGTCCCCTCCCCCGCGAAGATCCTCTCCACCTGGAACATCAGCGCCGCCTATCCCAGCGCCCAGGTGCTCACCGCCAAGCCCAACGGCAGCGGCAACAACTGGGGTGTGACCGTGCAGACCAACGGCAACTGGACCTGGCCCACGGTCTCCTGCACCGCGAGCTGACCCCGGCGCGCTTCCGCACCACCGCACCGCCGCACCACCGGCGCCGCCGCGCCACAGCACGGCCCGGCGGCGCCGGTGACGCATTATCTGTTGTCACAGAGTGAGAAATGGACGGGACCCGCGATGAGTATTTCTCGATCGACAGACGGAGCGTAATTAACGGTCACGCACCGTCGATCGAGGCGTGCTACTGTCGTTACCAGTTGCAGTTGTGGTCTCCAGAAGGTTTTTTCCGACGGGGTGATCATCACGGCGACCGGGATCCGCACAGGGTGGATTCCGACACCGTTCCCGAAGGAGATTCAAAATGGCTGCTGGCACCGTGAAGTGGTTCAACGCGGAAAAGGGCTTCGGCTTCATCGAGCAGGACGGCGGCGGCCCCGACGTCTTCGCCCACTACTCGAACATCGCCGCGCAGGGCTTCCGTGAGCTCCAGGAAGGCCAGAAGGTGACGTTCGACATCGCGCAGGGCCAGAAGGGCCCGACCGCCGAGAACATCGTCCCCGCCTGACACTCACGCAGACGCGGACACAATAATTTCGCAGCTGGGGCCCGCACCTTGGGGTGCGGGCCCCAGCTCGCTGCTTTCCCGCGGATAAACACCGCGGCGCATTTTTCGCCGTCGACCCGATTCGACGCCATCGCTTTTGGCCCGTTCACGCGATTCTCAGCGCCGCCCCTGTGCCGCGGGAATTCCTTGATACGCGCCGACGCATCAAGGAAGGTTCGTATGAACCACGCACGCCCGCATGCCCGCAGGAACGACCGCTTCTCCGATCACCGCCCCCGGGCCGGCTCGGGCGGCCCGCGCCGCGGCAACGACGGCGGACGCCGACGGATCTCGCCCCAGGGTGAGTTCGCGCCGCCGAAGACGATCACCCCCGCGCTGCCCGCCGTCGAGTCGTTCGCCGAACTGGCGATGCCGGAGAGGCTGCTGGCCGCGCTCGGCCACGAGGGCGTGGCCATACCGTTCCCGATCCAGGCGGCGACCCTGCCGAACTCGCTCGCCGGCCGCGACGTGCTCGGCCGCGGCCGCACCGGCTCCGGCAAGACCCTCGCCTTCGGCCTCGCGCTGCTGGCCCGTACGGCGGGCCGGCGCGCCGAACCGCGCCAGCCGCTCGCGCTGGTCCTCGTGCCCACCCGCGAGCTGGCCCAGCAGGTCACCGACGCGCTCACCCCGTACGCCCGCTCCGTCGGGCTGCGCCTGGCGACCGTGGTCGGCGGGATGTCGATCGGCCGGCAGGCCGGCGCGCTGCGCAACGGCGCGGAGGTCGTCGTGGCCACCCCCGGGCGGCTCAAGGACCTGATCGACCGGGGCGCCTGCCGCCTGGACGCCGTCGACATCACGGTCCTCGACGAGGCCGACCAGATGGCCGACATGGGCTTCATGCCCCAGGTCACCGCGCTGCTCGACCAGGTGCGGGCCGACGGTCAGCGGATGCTGTTCTCGGCCACCCTGGACCGCAACGTGGACCTGTTGGTCCGCCGCTATCTGGTCGACCCCGTGGTCCACTCCGTCGACCCGGTCGCGGGTGCCGTCACCACGATGGAACACCACGTGCTCCATGTGCACGGCGCGGACAAGCAGCGGGCGACCACCGAGATCGCCGCCCGCGACGGCCGGGTGATCATGTTCCTGGACACCAAGCACGCGGTGGACCAGCTGACCAAGCACCTGCTGCACAACGGCGTCCGCGCCGCGGCCCTGCACGGTGGCCGGTCCCAGCCGCAGCGCACCCGCACCCTCGCCCAGTTCAAGGACGGACACGTCACGGTGCTGGTGGCGACCAACGTCGCGGCCCGCGGCATCCACGTCGACAACCTCGACCTGGTCGTCAACGTGGATCCGCCGAGCGACCCCAAGGACTACCTCCACCGCGGCGGCCGTACGGCACGCGCCGGCGAGTCCGGCAGCGTCGTGACCCTGGTCACCCCCGACCAGCGGCGCGGCATGACCCGGCTGATGGTCTCGGCCGGCATCACCCCGCAGGTCACCCAGGTGCGCTCGGGCGAGGCGGAACTGAGCCGCGTCACGGGTGCCCGGACGCCCTCCGGCGTCCCGGTGGTCATCACCGCGCCGGTCGCGGCGACGCCGCGCCGCCGCTCGCCGTCGTCGTCGCCCTCGTCGTCGTCCTCCTCGTCCCGGTCCTCCTCGTTCCGGGGCCGCCGCGGGCGGCCGGGCCGGAACCGGCCCGCCGTCAACCCGGCGGCCTGATGCCGGACCCGGTTCGCCCGGCCGCAAGGCTCGCCCATCTCCGCAGGAGGCACCAGTGACATCGGTCCAGACGCACCCGGTACGGACGCGGCACCCGCACGACGAGTCGGGGCCGCGGGTCCGTGACGACATGACCGTCGAGGTGGCCCTGTCCGTCATGGCCGGCGCCCAGGTCGATCATCTGATCCTCTGCGACGGCGACGACCAGTGCACGGGCTCGGTCACCCGGGTCCAGCTGGCCGCGCTGCGCGCCGGGGTCTCCTACACGGACCGGCTCCGCCTGCGGGACGTGCTCGACACACCGGTCCGGCTCTCGTCCAGGCCCTGCTCCTTCTCTCTGTGAGGCAACATGCGCTGTGTCATCGCCCGCTACCCGTTCGACCTCACCAAGGACGGCGTCATGGACTCGATGAAGGGCGTCACGCCCGAGCCGGTCGCCGGTGAGTCCGTGACCATCGGCCGCCGCCGCTACCCCGTCAAGCAGGTCGGGGAGATCATCACCCGCCAGGACCGCCGTGACTTCACCGGCGGCGAGGTCGTCCGGGCCATGGTCCGCCTCGGCTTCACCTGCCACGACCACCCCGCCGCACCCGTCCAGGTCCTGACGCCGCTCCAGAGCGCTTCGGCGCTGCTCGGCACCGCCGGGACGGCCGGAGCGTGGCAGGCCTGACGGGCCGAAGAACCGCGAAGTACCGAGAGGGCCCTGCCGACCAGGTCGGCGGGGCCCTCTTGGCGTGTGCGCGCGCACGGGTGTACCTGCGCCTCCGAAGAACTGAAATCTACTCTGGCGAAGGTAGACATTGGCATGCCGCTTGGGTAGCGTTTCTTTCGTAGACATGACCAGCCGGTGGTCGGTCCGTAGAAAGGACGGAAACGCATACGCCATCAGGATCGCCCGGCCCGAGGAAGCCTCCGGGTCCGGGTACCGCAAGGCCATGGATGGAAGGTGGTCCCCGGTCACGCATCCGCGATCCACGCGCCCCCGCCCCTACGACGGGCCCGGGTAGCGAAAACGGAAGGTCGGCGCAGCAGTACGCCCGACCGATGGTGTTGAATTTCCCTCGGGGCCCTGGTGCCGTACGGCACCAGGGCCCCTCGACGCGTTGCACTACGAGGTGACATGACAGCAGATACCCCGCTCGGCGGTCGTCTGGACGACGACGACTATCCCGCGTACACGATGGGCCGGGCCGCAGAGATGCTCGGCACCACTCCGGGCTTCCTCCGAGCCATCGGCGAGGCCCGGCTGATCACGCCCCTGCGCTCGGAGGGCGGACACCGCCGGTACTCCCGCTACCAGCTCCGGATCGCCGCCCGCGCCCGCGAGCTCGTCGACAAGGGCACCCCGATCGAGGCCGCGTGCCGCATCGTCATCCTCGAGGACCAGCTCGAGGAGGCCCAGCGCATCAACGCCGAGTACCGCCGCGCCGCGAGCGAGACGTCCGACAGCTCCGGTTCCCACTCCGGCTGAGCACGGAACGTCGGGTCCGGGCGCCCCGCCGCGGCGCGGTGCGCGGTCAGCCGGACCGGGACGGCGTCTGCTTGATGCCGTCGACGATCGCCCGGGTCAGGATGGCGCTGGTGTAGGTGACCGTGCCGGGCTCGATCAGTGCGTCCGTCCCGGTGAGCCGCTTCACCTGGACCGAGCGCTCGCCGAGGAAGACATGGCTCTTCGTGTCGAAGATCCACTCTTCGCGCAGCCCGCTGGTCTCGTCCAGCCTGGCCACCGCCACCCCGTGCCGCCCGACCGCGTCCACCGCGTCGTTCACGACCACGACACCGGGGATCTTGGCGGCGGCCTTGAACAGCGCCGAGTACAGCTCCGCCGGCGGGTAGCTCTCGGCGAGCAGGTCGCCGATGGTGGTGAAGGCCTGCTGGTCCGGGGTGTTCCCCTGGCCCGCCGTCTCCTCGTAGATCTTGGCGAGCAGCTCGTCGGGGTCGGTCGTCAGCTCGGCCAGGTAGTCGTACGACGGGGCGCCCAGGTGCGCCCTCGGGGTGTTGCCCTGCTCGTCGGGGAGGCTCAGGGTCTCGCCCTCGGGGCTGTCGTTGACGGCGGGGTCGATCAGCCAGCCCTTGGTGCCGTCCGGGGAGTCCCAGATCTGGCGGGTGTGCAGCCGGTGGCTGGCCAGGGTGGTCTTGTCGCCGACGGTCTTCAGGAAGGTGTCGGCCGCCTTGGACTCGATGTAGATGTACTGACCGGGCTCGACCACCGGGTGGTCGTCCTCGGCGGCCGCCAGCGAGATCTGGTCCAGCAGCTGCGGCAGGCCCTTGGTGGTGGCGGCTCCGACGGTCGTGGTCAGCGCCGGTCCGGTGGCGACACCGCCGCCGTCCCGCACCCCGTCGCCCCCGGTCCGCACCACCCCGGTGACGACCACGCCGGCCAGCGCGGCGGCCAGCACGGGCAAGGTGATCGCGGGACGCGGCAGCCGCAGCCGGCGGAACCCGCCCGGGGCACCCGCCGTGCGCTCCGCCTGTCGTTCCGTCTGCCGTCGTACCGCCGGGCTTTCCGCCTGTCGTTCTTCCTGCCGTGCTTCGTGAATGCGGGCCATCAGACGCTCCTTGTGGAACTGGTGACGGCCCGTCGGCAGATCACGCGCCGTCCGGGCGAAGAGCTGTGCGCTCTCCTCCCCCTCGGCCGGACTCTGCCGGGACGTGTTCGCGTTCATCGGTTTCCTCCCTGCGCGGGCCGGACCACGTGTGTGTGATCGCCTCTTACCTGTCGGCCGGTGCGGCCGCCTTCCCGGTTTCCGCCGGCTTTCTCGGGTTCTTCCGCGGCGAGCGCCCGCAGTTTCCGGCGGGCCCGGGAGAGGCGGGAGGCGACGGTGCCGACCGGGATCCCCAGGGCCTCGGCGGCGGCCTCGTAGTCCAGCCCCTCCCCCAGGCAGAGCGCCACGACCTCGCGCTCCGGTCTGCGCAGGGTGGCGAGCGCGGTAAGGGCCGCCGCCAGCCGGCGCCGGTCGTCGATCCGGTCGGCGACCTCGTCGGCGTGGTCGGGCACGGACAGTTCGGCCGCCGCGGCGGCGCCGGCCGCCGTCCGGTACCGCCGGTTGCTGCGGTACTGGTTGCGGGCGGTGTTGGTGGCGATGCCCAGCAGCCAGGGGCGCAGGGAGCCGCCCTCGGGGTCGACCCGGTCGCGCAGCCGCCATGCCTCCATGAAGGTCGCGGCCATCACGTCCTCGGCCGTCGACCAGTCGGCGGTCAGCCGGAAGGCATGGTTGTAGACGGCGCGGGCGTAGGCGTCGAACAGCTCCGCGAACGCGCTCGACTCCCCGGCCCGTACCCGGGTACGCATATGAGTGCTCACCTCAATGAGCTGTCCGGCACACCACACCGACTTCCCGTGACCTGCGCCACACTCGCCCCACCCGCCCGTTCCGGGTCCCGGGACAGAGGTTCGCACGCGGGCGGTGTCACGTCCGGCGGTGTTCGGCGGTGGCCTTGAGATCGTGGAGCCAGGCTTCGAGGCCGGCGCCGAGTGCCGCGGTCGCGGTGGGCACGTCGGCTTCGACCTGGGCGCCGGTCCAGGTCTCCTCGGTGTGGACCCGGACTCCCCCCTCGACCTCGGTGAAGGTCCACAGATGGACGCCCTCGTCGATGCGCAGGCCCTGGCCGATCGCCGGTCCGCTCCACAGGACGCAGGCCTCGCGCCGGAGTTGCCGGACGGTGGAGGTGATGTCGAGGGTGGTGGCCGGGGTGGTGGGCGTCGCGGGCGCCGGGGTGGACCAGCGGAACCGCGAGCCCTCCCGGAGCCGTCCGGTGTCCAGGCGGTCGGCGGTGAGGACGGGCGGCTGCCAGGAGGGCCAGCGTTCGACGTCGGTCTGGAGCTTCCAGACGGTGCTCAGCGGCGCCTTGATCACCACGTCGGAGCGGTAGCGGATACGGGCGGAGGCGTCCACCCCCTGCCCTCGGCACTGGGGCGTACGGCCGTGGTGCTGGGCGGTGGCGTGGGCGGGCGCGGCCTGGGCGGCCGGTGTGGCGGTGGCGAGCGTGCCGACGACGGCGAGCGCGAGCGGAAGTCCGAGCGGAAGCGCGGACGTCAGCGGCCTGGTGCCGGGCATGAGTTCTCCCTCGGTGGGTCGTGCGGGTCGCTTACGGGGTGGAGGCACCCGCGGTGGCGGACACCCGTGAGTGGAGTGCACCTGCGGGTGGAGGCGCCCGCGGGTGGAGGCGCCCGCGGGTGGAGGACGCGCGCCTGCGGGAGGAGGCGCCTGCGGGTGGAAGACGCCTGCGGGTGGAGGACGCGCGCCTGCCGGTGGAGGCGCCCGCGGGTGGTGTGGGCGGCTACGGGTGGAGGACGACCTTGCCCGCGGCCGTTCCGGACTCGGCCAGGCGCATGGCGTCGGCGACCTCGGCGAGCGGGAGCCGAGCGGCGATCCGGGGTGTCACGTCACCGCGCTGGAGGGCGGCGAAGAGTTCGGTGAGGTCGGTCCGCAGACGGGCCCGGAAGCGGTTCTTGGCCAGGGCCCGGCCGGCCCAGACGTTGAAGAAGCAGGCGCGGCGCCGGTTGGGCAGCGCGTTCCACAGCCACAGCCGGCCGAGCAGCTTCAGCACGGGCCACTGCTTGGATCCCTCGTCGTCCCGCGTGGAGGCGGTGCCGTACGAGACGAGCGTGCCGCCGGGGGCGAGCAGGCGCCAGGAGTCGACGATGCCCCGGCCGCCGACGTGGTCGAAGACGGCGTCCACGCCGCCGGGGGCGAGGGCGCGGATCCGCGCGGCCAGGTCGGCGGTGCGGTAGTCGACGGGGGCGACCCCCTGCTGCCGCAGCGCGTCGTGGTGACGGGTGGACGCAGTGCCGATCACCCGCACCCCGGCGGCCAGGGCGAGCTGGACGAGGACCGAGCCGACGCCGCCGTTGGCGCCGTGCACGACGATGGTGCCGCCCGGGCGGACCCGGGCCTTGCGGTGCAGCATCTGCCAGGCGGTGATGCCGTTGACCACCAGGGTCTCCGCCTCCGCCGCGTCGATCCCGGCGGGCACCGGCACCACGTCGGCGGCGTCGACGAGGACGTGGCTGGCCCAGCCGCCGACCTTGAGCAGGGCGGCCACCCGGGTCCCGGCCAGGCCGGGCTCGACGCCGTCGCCGGTCGTCTGCACCGTGCCGACCAGGTCGTAGCCGGGGACGAAGGGGAACGGCGGCTGGTCGTAGTAGCGGCCGCGGCGCATCTGCTGCTCGGCGAAGGAGACCCCGGTCGCCTCCATCCGGACCAGCACCTGGCCGGGGCCCGGGGTGGGCACGGCTCCGTGCCGGATCCGCAGCCCTTCCGGCTCGACCTTGCCCGGCAGGACGACCTCGACGAGTCCCTCGACGTTCATGATGACCTCCAGTGAGCGTTACTTGCCCTTGCGTTCGTTAGAAGTTGTAACGCAACGAGAAGGAGGGTGTCAATAACCTTCGTGATAGCCTCTAACTAAATCTTGAACCTCTGGACCGAGTGCGGAGAGGTGGCGGCAGGCCATGGCGGAGACGGGCACGACCACCCCGCGCGAGCGCTACCGCGCCCAGGTGCGGGCGGAGGTCAAGGAGCGCGCCTGGGAGCAGATCGCCACGGCGGGGGCGTCCGCGCTCTCCCTCAACGCGATCGCCAAGCAGATGGGGATGAGCGGGCCCGCGCTGTACCGGTACTTCGCCGGCCGCGACGAGCTGATCACCGAGCTCGTCCGGGACGCGTACCGAAGCCTCGCCGACGCCTTCCGCGCCTCCTCGGCGGCCGGTGGCGGCCTGACCGGACTGGCGCACACACTGCGCGCGTGGGCCCTGGACGATCCCCACCGGTACTTCCTCGTCTACGGCACACCCGTCCCGGGCTACCACGCGCCCGACGACGTCACCACGATCGCGTCCGAGATCATGACGGCCCTGCTCGACGCCTGCGCCGACCTGCCCGCCGACGGTCCGCCGAGCCCGCTCGCCGCCCACCTCGAAGGCCTCGGCGACCAGTGGACCAGCGGCCACCCCGCCCCACCGGCCGCCCTCCACCGGGCCCTGAGCTGCTGGACCCGCCTGCACGGCGTCCTGTCCCTCGAACTGGCGGGCCACTTCACCGGAATGGGCTTCGACCCCGAGCTTCTCTTCGCGGCCGAACTCACCACGCTGACCGGCAGGCCCACGGACTGATCGCCGCGGTTCCCGGTCGGCGGAAGTGAAATACCTTGTGGCACAACGGAGTTGATGTCGTCATGACTCAAGGTCCCGCACCTCGAACGCTGTCCGACGACGCCCTCTCCGCGCTGCTCGGCCGGCAGCGGTTCGGCACGCTCGCCACCGTTCGGCGCACCGGCCACCCGCACCTGACCACGATGGGCTTCAGCTGGGACGCCGACGCCCGGATCGTGCGGTTCTCGACGACGGCCGACCGCGTCAAGGTCCGGCACCTGCGCCGCGACCCGCACGCCGCCCTGCACGTACCGGGCGACGACGTGTGGTCGTTCGCCGTCGCGGAGGGCGAGGCCGAGGTCTCCGGCGTCACCACCGTCCCCGGTGACGCGGTCGGACGGGAGCTGCTCGGGATGATCCCGGCGGACGCGCGGCCCGAGGGCGCGGACGAGGGGGCGTTCCTGGAGCAGCAGGTCGCCGAGCGCCGGGTGGTCGTCCGGCTGAAGGTGGAGCGGCTGTACGGGACGGCGCTCGACATCGACGGCTGACCGACGCATCGACGGCCGGCCGACGCCGGTACGGGTGCGAGGGGAGGCCCCCGCACCCGTACCGGCCCCTCGGCTAGAGCGTCACCCTGCTGCCGCCCAGCGTCACCACCAGCTGGCCGTTCGAGGCGAAGGACCAGGCGAGCGCGCCACCGTAGGAGGAGGCGCACCGGGAGCCGTTGGCGCCGGTCCAGAACTGGTTGGTGCCGTCGGCGTCACCGACGGTCTTGTCGTTGGAGCCGCTGACGTTGTACCGGCAGGACGTGTCGGTCCGGAACACCGAGGTCCCCGCGTCCCACGAGTAGTTGCGCTCGGCGTTGTCGATGCTCAGGTTGTTCGACACGGTCATGGAGCCCGGGTTGCTGTTGTAGGTGAACCCGTGGTGGCCGTTGCGGTAGGCGATGCTGCGCCGCACGACGTGGTCGACGGCGATGTCGTCTCCGCCCAGCTTGTAGCCGTTGCGGTCGCCGTTGCTGTTCACGGTGCCGTCGGACAGGGTGCCGTTGCCGTACGAGAGGGAGTCCTCGATGGTCACCGGACCGATGGCTCCGGTGTCCGTCTTGGTGTAGAGGTCCCAGCCGTCGTCGATGTTGTGGTGCGCGACGGCGTACCGGAAGACGTTCCCGGTGCCGGTGGTGAGCTTCGCGGCGAACCCGTCGGCGTCCTCGCCGTCGGAGTCGGCGTTGTCGTGCGACTCGGCGGACAGGACCAGATTGCGGGCGGGCCACTGCGCGGCCGGTGTGCTGGAGGCGATCCGGCCGAGCTGGAGCCCGGTGTCGTGGTTGTAGCGGGTGACGGTGCGCTCGATGACGTTGTCGCTGCCACCGACGTAGATCCCGTTGTCACCGGCGTGTTCCACGACGAGGCCGTAGACATGCCAGTACGAACCGAATAGCTGGAGCCCACGGTTCGACGAACTCTCGGTCTGCGCGGAGAAATTGAGGACCGGTGTCTCACCCGGATAGGCGGACAGGGTGGTGAGCGCGCCCGCCGTGCCGCTGCTGGTGGCCGGGACGGTGACCGTCGAGGACTGGGCGTACGTCCCGCCGCGCAGGTAGATCGTGCCGCCTGCGGTGACGCGGCTGATCGCCGAGGTGAGGGTGGTCGGCGCCGACTGGGTGCCGGCCGCGCCGTCCGTGCCGCTCGGTGAGACGTAGATCGCGCCGCCCGCCGGGGGTGTGGTGCTGTCGGCGGTGGTCGCCTCCAGATAGTCGACGTTGGGCAGGCCGGTTGCGGCGGTCGGGGCGAGCCGGACGGTGTTGCTCCCGGCGTTCAGCGACACGGTGAGCGTCCTGGTGACCCAGGTCGACCAGGCGCCGGTGCCCTCGAAGGACGGCGTCTGCACGGTCGTGCCGTTGACGACCAGCGAGGCCTGGCGGGCCGTGGTGGTGCCGTTGGCGAAGCGGACGTTCAGCGTCGCCGTGCCGGCCGTGGCCGCGTTCACGGTGAACTGGGCGTAGCCGCCGGTCCCGTTGGTGCCGTTGCAGAATCCGCTGCCGGAGTAGCCGGTCCAGTCGGAGTCGATGGTGCCGGCGCAGACCGCCGGGGAGGTCTCGGCCTCGTAGCGGGTGGTGGTGGCCGCCTGGGCCGTGGTGCCGGACAGCGCGACGAGCGCCCCTGCCACCAGGCTGACGCAGGCCGTGACGGATCTCAGCTGCATGATTCATCTCCAGGAACGGAACGAGTGCGGGTCGGCCGAACCAGAAAGCGCTTTCCGTCGGAAGTTAGGGGAGTGGCGTGAGCGCGTCAAGAGACGCGTACCTGTCCCCTGTTCACATCCATGGACGGCAGAGTGAGGGTGTGTCCGCGTGTGTCCGTGTGCGTCCGGGTGCGCTCGATCTCCTCAAGGGATCCGCGCAGGAGCGTCACACAGACTGCACACAGTCCTTGGAACCTGTCGTTAGCGTTTCCGGCCATCGGACCCCCGCGTAGGAAGACCGCAGATGGACTACTGCTCCACGTGTCGCCGGCATCTCAACGGCGCCCTGGTGTGCCCTGGATGCGGCGCCTACGCCCCGGACATCGCCCCGGTCACGGTCGACCGCGGCATCGCCCCGGCCCGGGCCGCGATGTCGCTGCGCATACCGGCACCGGTGCCCGCCTCAGGGCCGACGCGGGCGCCCGCGACGTCGTCATATGCCGATCCGGCGACATGGGCCGCCGCTCCGACCGGCCCGGAGAGCGAGCCGGAGAACGCCCCTGAGGACGCCCCGGGGAAGACCCCGGCGATCGAGCCTGTCGCGGGGTCCGTTCCCCACGCGCCGTCGGGGCGGGCCGCCCGGCGGCGGCAGCTGGCCCGGTGGAAGAAGAACCAGCGCCGGGCCGTCGTCGCGACGGCCGTCGCCCTCGTCGGAGGCGGGCTGGGCTTCGCCGCGCTGGACCGCCAGACAGGCGACCAGGCGCAGGCGGCCGCGGCGCCGGAGACCCCGACCACGGAGGGCGGCGAGGAGCCGACCCTGGAACACACCCGCCCGACGGTGACCCGCTCCGACGCGCGGACCTCGCCCTCGCCCGGCGCGCCGTCACGGCCGTCGGCGAACATCCACCCGGACTCACCGGCCTCCTCCCCCGCCACGGTGCCGTCGGCGCCCCGGCAGGGGAACGGAACCTCGTCCTACGAGGGGACGGCCGCCGCACCCGACGGCACGACGGGCTTCTCCGGCGGGACGGGCGCGAACCAGCAGCCGTCGTCCGCGTCCACCGCGGGCTCCGCCACGGGTTCATCGGCCTCGGGCGCGGGTTCGGCCCCGGGGTCAGGCTCTGGCTCGGGCTCGAACTCCGCCTCGGACGCGTCCGGTTCGTCGTCGTCCTCGTCGTCTTCGTCCTCCTCGTCTTCGTCCTCCTCGTCCTCTTCGACGAGCACCGCGCCCGCGGGTACCTCGCCTTCGGACATCTGCCTGCTGGGCCTGATCTGCCTCAGCTGAGCGGCCGGCCGGACGGGTCCCGTTCCAGGAAGTAAGACGCCTCTTGGTAGCGGGACCCGGCTCCGGTAGAAATGGGCCCCATGATTCACGAGCCCTTGGTGCGACGCCTGGTCATCGACCTGTGCCGACGCCCGGCTGCGTGTTGTTGATCCCGGGTCACTGATTCTCTCCACCCGCCGTGCGGTCGTAGGACCCGGCGGGTCTCTCCCCGGTATCCCGGCGCCCTTTGGAGGCCGCCCGTGTCCGCAACACGCCCATGGTCGAAGGCCGACCCCTCCACCACGGCGGCCAACTCGGCCGCCCCCTCCCCCGCCTGGGCACGTCTGCGCCACTTCGCGCTGCCCTTCGGCTCGCTCCTGCTGTTCCTCGCCCTCTGGCAGCTGCTGGCGGTGAGCGGGACCTGGAGCGAGACACTGGTCCCGCCGCCGGCCAAGGTCTGGGACGCGTTCCTCGATGTGTCCACGACGCACGACGGCGTACGGGGCTACAACGGCACCACCCTCATCGAGCATCTCGGCATCAGCCTGCGGCGCATCGCGCTCGGCGCCGGTATCGGCATCGCCCTCGGCGTGCTGTTCGGGCTGGTCATGGGCACCGTCGGCTGGGTGCGTTCGCTGTTCGAGCCCTGGATCACCTTCCTGCGGACGCTGCCCCCGCTGGCCTACTTCTCGCTGCTGATCATCTGGCTGGGCATCAACGAGGAGCCCAAGATCACGCTGCTGGCCGTGGCCGCCTTCCCGCCGGTCGCGGTGTCCACCACGACGGCTGTCTCCGCCGTGCCGCAGAGTCTGATCGAGGCGGCTCGGGCACTGGGCGGGTCACGGTGGGACGTCGTCAGGGACGTCGTCGTGCCGTCCGCCTTGCCCGAGACGCTCACCGGCGTCCGACTGGCCGTGGGCGTGGCCTACTCCTCGCTCGTCGCGGCCGAACTGGTCAACGGGCTGCCGGGGATCGGCGGCATGGTCAAGGACGCCGCCAACTACAACAACACCCCCGTGGTGCTGGTCGGCATCATCGCCATCGGGGTATCGGGCCTGTTCATCGACGGTCTGCTGCTGCGGCTGGAGCGGGCCGTCGTGCCCTGGCGCGGACGCGCGTAAGTCCCCCTCTCTCTCCCTCTCTCCTCTTCTCTCCTTTCCCCTCGACTCCCGTCCCCTCGCTCCCTCTTTCCCCCTCGACTCCCGTCCCCCGCTCCCTCTCCCCTTCCTTCGTTTCCCCTCCCCTCCCCTCCCCTCCCCTCCCCTGCAAAGGAACGGCCAGCCATGTCCCGTGTTGCCCAAGGCCCGTCCCGTCGGCTGCTGTTCGCCGGTGCCCTGGCCGCCGTCACCGCCGCCGTCACCGGCTGCTCCTCGGACAGCGCTGCCTCGTCGTCCGGCGGAGCGAAGCGGCTGCGCATCGGTTACTTCGCCTTTCCCAGCGGCGACCTGATCGTGAAGAACCGGAAACTGCTGGAGAAGGCGCTTCCCGACTACAAGATCACCTGGATCAAGTTCGACTCCGGCGCCAGCGTCAACCAGGCCTTTCTCGGGAAGTCGCTGGACATCGCCGCGCTCGGTTCGAGCCCGTTCGCCCGGGGGATCTCCGGGAGTTCGCCGATCCCGTACAAGGTCGCCTGGATCCTGGACGTCGCGGGCGAGAACGAGGCCCTCGTCGCCCGCAAGGACACCGGAATCACGGATGTCGCCGGTCTCGAGGGAAAGACCATCGCCACCCCCTTCGCCTCGACCTCGCACTACAGCCTGCTGGCGGCACTGGAGGCGGCCGGGCTGAAGACCTCCGACGTCAAGCTCGTCGACCTCCAGCCGCAGCCGATCATCGCCGCCTGGCAGCGCGGGGACATCGACGCCGCCTACGTATGGCTGCCCACCCTCGACGAACTGCGCGAGAGCGGCACCCAGCTCACCAGCAGCAAGGAGATAGGCGCCGCCGGCAAGCCGACCCTGGACCTGGCGGTCGTCTCGGACGAACTGATCGCGAAGGACCCGACGGCGATCGACGCCTGGCGCAAGGTGGAGGCCGAGGCCCTGAGACTGATCAAGTCCGACCCCGACGGAGCGGTCGAGGCGGTCTCGGCCGAGCTCGGCATCAGCGCCGCCGACGCCAAGGCGCAGCTCGCGCAAGGGGTGTTCCTCACTCCGGAGGAGGTCGCCTCGGCCGACTGGCTGGGCACCGACGGCAGCCCCGGCAAGCTGCTGACCTACCTCACCGACACGGGCGCGTTCCTGGCGGGCCAGAAGCAGATCGAGGCCGCACCCGCCGAGGACGTCGTCGGCAAGGCGTTCTATCTGAAGGGGCTGCCCGATGTCCTCAAGTGAGGCCGCCCTCAAGGGAGTGGCGGCGGACGACGCCCGCACCGGGTCCGTCCGGCTGGACAACGTCACCCATCGGTACGGCCCGGTCACCGCCGTGGGGCCCGTCGATCTCACCGTGCCGGCGGGCGAGTTCCTCGTCCTCGTCGGCGCCTCCGGCTGCGGCAAGAGCACGCTGCTCCGGCTGATCGCCGGTTTCGAGCAGCCCACCGAGGGCGCGGTGCGGATCTCCGGCAGCGCGGCCCGTCCCGGGCAGACGGCCGGGGTGGTCTTCCAGACGCCCCGGCTGTTCCCCTGGCGCACGGTCGGCGGCAACGTCGACCTCGCGCTGCGGTACGCGCGGGTCGCCCGCACCCAATGGCCGCAGCGCCGCGCCGAGTTGCTGGCGCGGGTCGGCCTGGAGGGCACCGAGCGGCGCCGCGTCTGGGAGATCTCCGGGGGCCAGCAGCAGCGGGTGGCGATCGCGCGTGCCCTGGCCGCGGAGAACCCGCTCTTCCTGCTCGACGAGCCGTTCGCCGCGCTGGACGCGCTGACCCGCGAACGTCTCCAGGACGACGTCCGGCAGGTGACCGCCCTGACCGGCCGGACCACGGTCTTCGTGACCCACTCGGCGGACGAGGCGGTGTTCCTCGGCTCCCGCATCGTCGTCCTGACCAAGAGCCCGGGGACCGTCGCCCTCGATCTGCCGATCACCCTGCCGCGAGCCGGCGTCGACGCCGACGAACTGCGCGAGTCCCGCGAGTTCGCCGACCTGCGCGCGCAGGTCGCCCACGCCGTCAAGTCCGCCGCCGCGGCCTGACCGCCGTACCGGTACGAAAGGAAGGAAGCTCCGGTGACCCTCGAAACCCAGGTGGGCGCGCCGTCCCGGCTGCCCCTCACCCCCCTCGGCCCCGGCTTCGGCGCCGAACTCCACGGCCTCGACCTCGCCCGCGCGACCGACGCGGAGGTCGCCGCGCTGCGGACCGCGCTGGTGGAGTACAAGGTGCTGTTCGTACGCGGCCAGGACGGGCTGGACGACGCCACGCAGATCGAGTTCGGCCGACGGCTCGGCGAGGTCACCGCCGGGCATCCGGTGCACGACTCCGGGGTCGGCGTGCCGCCGGAGGTGTACGCCCTGGACAGCCAGGACGGCGGCTTCTCCGACGTGTGGCACACGGACGTGACCTTCGTCCCGCGCCCCCCGGCGATCTCCGTGCTGCGGGCCGTCGTCCTGCCGCCGAACGGCGGGGACACCAGCTGGGCCGACAGCCAGCTCGCCTACGAGTCGCTGTCGCCGGGGCTGCGGACGCTGGCCGACTCCCTCACCGCGGTGCACGACGGCAACCGCGCGTTCGGCTACTACCTGGCCCAGCGCCGGCAGGGCCGCGGAAACCGCTGGGAGGGCGAGGTGGTCACCGAACTGAAGCCGGTCGAGCATCCGGTGGTGCGGGTGCACCCCGAGAGCGGCCGGCGGGGACTGTTCGTGAACCCCGGGTTCACCTCGCACATCGTCGGTGTCTCCGATGACGAGAGCCGGGGCCTGCTCGACATCCTGTACGCGCATCTCACCAAGCCCGAGCATCTGGTGCGCCACCGGTGGCGGCCGGGGGACGTGGCCCTGTGGGACAACCGCAGCACGGCCCACTACGCCAACCGCGACTACGGCGACCGGCACCGCGTCATGCACCGCATCACGCTGCGGGGCGACCGGCCCCGGGGCACGGGGGACTGAGGAGACGCGGGGAACTTATCGGGGCGGCTGTTAGTTTCTACGTTGCTGTAGATCTTGTGCAGTCACTTACTCCGCCCCGACCTTCTGGAGTTCTCATGGCCCTGTGGGACCGCATCAAGGAGTCCGCGTCGACGATGCAGACCCAGCTCGTGTCGAAGAAGAACGACCTCAAGAGCGGTGCCTTCCGCGACGCGAGCATGGCGATGTGTGCCCTGGTCGCGGCGGCGGACGGCACCATCGACCCGGCCGAGCGGCGCCGGGTGGCGCAGCTGATCGCCACCAACGAGGTGCTCCAGAACTTCGACGCCACGGATCTCCAGCGGCGCTTCGACGACAACCTCAACAAGCTCACCACCGACTTCGACTTCGGCAAGGTCAGCGTGCTCCAGGAGATCGCCAAGGCGAAGAAGAAGCCGGCCGAGGCGCGCGCCGTCATCCAGATCGGCATCGTCATCGGCGGCGCCGACGGCGACTTCGACAAGACCGAGCAGGGTGTCGTGCGGGAGGCGTGCTTCACCCTCGACCTGCCGCCGCACGAGTTCGACCTCTGAGCGGGCCGAACTCCCCGAAGCCGCGCCGCTGAACCGGCCGGACGGTGGTGCGGGACACCCCGCGAGGTTCCCCGCACCACCGGAGACGTCCGTCGGTGGACGTCCGTCAGCGGATGTCCGTCGGTGGAAGTCCGTCGGTGGAAGTCCGTCAGTGGAAGTCGGTCAGGCCTGTCGCCGTGCCGTGTCCGTCCCACTCGACCTCCAGGACACGGGTCACGGCGTCCCGGTCGATCGGCCCGAACACGTGCGGGAACAGGGTGTCCCGAGCGACCCCGGGCGGCGGGGCGGGCGCGGCCGCCTCCCACGCGCAGGTCGCGGTGAGCCGCTCCTCGTCGAGGACCAGCGCCAGCAGCGGCCGGGCGCCGGTCCGGTAGAACGCGTTGACGACGGCGAGCGTGGTCGCCTCGTCCGGCGAGCAGTGCACGAATCCGTCCTGTGCGAGCGAGGCGGGCGCGTAGGGCCGCTCGGGGGCGGAGTTCCACTCGTCGAGCGGTACGACGTGGTAAATCATCGTCCCGTTATACAACGGGCGTTCAGCCGCCCTCGGGCAGCTCGATGATCTTGCCGTTCTCGTCGAGGGTGTGGGTGCTCCAATAGGTGTCCCACTTGTCGCCGACCTTCTCGGGGACCTTGCCCTTCGGATAGCGGGCCCAGCCCGGCGCCGGTTCCTCGCCGTCCGGCACGCAGTCGCTGCCGCCGTTGTTCACCGCCAGCACCGGGTACTCGCCGCCGCCGCAGGTCGCCTCCTCGATCTGGAGGGAGCAGCCGGTCAGCGCCGCGAAGGCCACGGCGGCCGCCGCGACCACACCCACCGCACCGGCCACCGCGCGGCCCGCTCCCCCTCGGCTCCTGGTCGTACGCATGGTGGGCGCTCCTCTGCACGGCTCGACGGCCGGCCAGCCCGACGGCTGCACCGGTGATGCGATCAGCCTGCCGAGCGCGGGAGTGATCCTCTTGAGTACGGGTACTCATATGTGCGGGGCGAGGTCCTCGACACGCCTGAGTGACGCCCCCTCCGGTCCCCGGCCCCTCATCGGGACCTGTGCTACCGTGATAAAAGTGGCAGTTTCGGTTACCAGAGACTTTTGAGTGCTCTTCGACCTTCCGTCGACGGGCACTCTTTTTGTTTTTGGGGCTTTCCCGATCCTGTCGCACCCGGGTCCGCAAGGTGCGGTGTCCGGGCCTTGCCCCATAGGGAGATTCAACATGGCATCTGGCACCGTGAAGTGGTTCAACTCGGAAAAGGGCTTCGGCTTCATCGAGCAGGACGGTGGCGGCGCTGACGTGTTCGCCCACTACTCGAACATCGCCACGTCCGGCTTCCGTGAGCTTCAGGAAGGCCAGAAGGTTACCTTCGACGTCACTCAGGGCCAGAAGGGCCCGCAGGCGGAGAACATCCAGCCCGCCTGAACCGCCTGACGCCGCCTGACGCTGACGCTGACGCGATCGGCTGCGCATCACGCGGACCAGTGGCCGGGGCCCGTACTCCCTGAGTGCGGGCCCCGGCCCATGGCATTTTGCCCTTTCGAGGAAGGTATCGGATGAACCGCAACAGCTCCGTCCGCTCCCGTACGGATCGGCGCCAGGGCGCCCCCTCCCGTTCGGCCAAGCCCGGGCGGAGTGGACGCGGGAGTCGTCCCGCCGCGTCCGGCGGTGAATTCGCGCTGCCCGTCACCCTCACCCCGGGACTGCCGGCGGTCGAGTCGTTCGCCGATCTCGACATGCCCGAGCGGCTGCTGACCGCCCTCGGCGCCGAGGGGGTCACCACCCCGTTCCCCATCCAGGCCGCGACGCTGCCGAACTCGCTGGCCGGCCGGGACGTGCTGGGCCGCGGCCGCACGGGCTCCGGCAAGACCCTCGCCTTCGGCCTCGCGCTGCTGGCCCGTACGGCCGGACAGCGGGCCGAGCCCCGGCAGCCGCTGGCCCTGGTCCTCGTGCCCACCCGGGAACTGGCCCAGCAGGTCAACGACGCCCTCACCCCCTACGCCCGCGCGCTGCGGCTGCGGCTCGCCACGGTGGTCGGCGGTCTGTCGATCGGCCGGCAGGCGAGCGCCCTGCGCGGCGGCGCCGAGGTGGTCGTGGCCACGCCCGGCCGTCTCAAGGACCTCATCGACCGGGGTGACTGCCGGCTGGACCGGGTCGCCATCACCGTCCTCGACGAGGCCGACCAGATGGCCGACATGGGCTTCATGCCGCAGGTGACGCAGCTGCTGGACCAGGTGCTGCCCGACGGCCAGCGCATGCTGTTCTCGGCGACCCTGGACCGCAACGTCGACCGGCTGGTGCGCAACTACCTGCACGACCCCGTCGTCCACTCGGTCGACCCGTCGGCGGGTGCCGTCACCACGATGGAGCACCACGTGCTGCACGTGGACGACGAGGACAAGCACGCCACGACGACGGAGATCGCCGCCCGCGACGGCCGCGTGATCATGTTCCTGGACACCAAGCACGCGGCGGACCGGCTGGCCAAGAAGCTGCTGGCGGTCGGGGTGCGTGCCGCGTCCCTGCACGGCGGCAAGTCCCAGAACCAGCGGACCAGGACCTTGGCCCAGTTCAAGGACGGCCACGTCACGGTGCTGGTGGCGACCAACGTCGCGGCCCGCGGCATCCACGTCGACAACCTCGACCTCGTCGTCAACGTCGACCCGCCCGGCGACCACAAGGACTACCTGCACCGCGGCGGCCGTACGGCACGCGCCGGTGAGTCCGGCACCGTCGTCACGCTGGTCCTGCCCCATCAGCGCCGGGAGGTGACGCGTCTGATGGCGGACGCCGGCATCACCCCGCAGACCACCCGGGTGCGTTCCGGTGAGGCCGAGCTGAGCCGCATCACCGGTGCGCAGACGCCCTCCGGCGTGCCCGTCGTGCTCACTCCGCCGCCGGCCGCCGAGGAGCGTCCCGCGCGTTCGGCGTCCACCGCGCGCTCGCGCCGCGGCCGTCCCGCGGCCCAGGGCGGCGGTGGCCGTGCCACCTCGCAGGGCGGCGGTGGCCGGGCCGCCTCGCAGGGCGGCGGTGGCCGGGCCGCCTCGCAGGGCGGCGGTGGCCGGGCCGCCTCGCAGGGCGGACGGCCCACCTCCCAGGGGCGTCGCCGCGCCCCGGCCAAGGGCAACGGCAACGCCGCGAACGGCCGCTGAGCCCCGCGGAGGCCCGGCGGGGGCTCACGCGCCGGCGTCCTCCGCCAGCGTGTGCGCGACCAGCGCGTTGGCGTGGCCGTGCCCCAGACCGTGCTCGGCCTTCAGCCAGGAGACGAGCTCCATGTGCCGGGTGAGGGGTGAGGCGCGGATCAGGGTCTTCCACTCGGCGATCGGACGTCCGTACTTCTTCTCGATGGACGGGAAGTAACTGGCGGGGCCCTTCACAGGTTCGGTCATGTCGATGAAGACCGGTGCCGGCGGGAGAAGTGTCCGCAGGCGTCGTGTGATCCGCGTCACCGGTACGGGGGGTGCGGTGCTCGTCCGGCCACCCCACCGGGGCGGGCCGGTCCGGCTGTGACGCAAGCCCTTCGTGCGGCCGCCGGGCTGTCACAGAGGGGTGCCGCCGAAGCCGATCTCGTTGCCGTCCGGGTCGTGATAGGTGACCTTGCGGACGCCGTTGGAGTAGGTCTCACGCCGGGCCGGGGCCAGACCTCGGCCCGCGATGGCGGCGACCCGGGTGTCGAGGTCGTCGACGACGAGGGTGTGCAGGGCGTGGCCCGCGTGGCCCGGCCGGTGCTCGATGTACAGGTACCGGTGCTCGGCGAGCTCCCAGACCGCCTCCGTGTCGTTCGGGAAGAACGCCGGCGGAGCGCCGAGCAGCCGCTCGTACCAGGCCAGGGCCGCTGCGTAGTCGTTGACGGGGATGCCTGCGAAGAGGTCGACGGCCATGTCCTCATCGTAGGCCGGGCGGCGCGCGACGACCCGGTGCCACGCAGCCGCCTCAGTCGTCCAGCACGCCCCGCAACTCGCCCCTGCGCCGGATGCCCAACTTCCGGTAGGTGCTGGTCAGGTGGGTCTCCACGGTGCGGCGCGCCACATGCAGGAGCTCCGCTATCTCGGTGTTGGTACGGCCTTCCGCCGCGAGTTCCGCGATCCGGCGTTCGCTGCCGGTGAGGGCCCCCGACCCGGTGTGGGCGGGCGTCGTGCGGCGGCCGCCGGCGGTCCGCAGGGCCTGTTCGGCATGGGTCAGGAGGCGGACGCTGCCCAGCCGTTCGGCGCGTTCGGCGCCCTCCCGCAGAAGGTCGCGGCCCCGGCCGCGCTCCCCCGCGTCGGTCAGCTGCCGGCCGTGGGCGAGCAGGGAGGCCACGAGTTCCGCCTCGGCCGGGGATTCCCGCAGGACGGCGACGGCCTCCGCGCCCAGTTCCAGGCCCCGGCGGCCCCGGGTCGCCCGGCCCAGGACCCGCAGTGCCCGTCCCGTCGTGCGCGGGGTGTTCCACACCCGGGCCAGTCGCAGTTCCTCCGTCGCCAGGGCCAGCGCCTCCTGGGGGTTGCCCAGCGCCAGCCGGCACTCCGCGGCCGCCGACCGCCACGGTGTGACGACGGGACTGAGGACCGCGCGGGCGGACTGCCGTCGGCCGCACTCCAGGAAGTCGTGCAGGGCGCCCGCGACATCTCCCTCGGTGAGCCGCAGCACGCCCCGCGCGTACAGGAACCGGTTGAGCTCCCACGAGTCGGGTGCGTCCCGCAGGTCGAAGGTGTCGGCCAGTACGCGGGCCTGCGCCGTGCGGCCCGTCTCGACCAGCGCGAGCAGGGTGTGCGCGTCGGCGTTGACCGGGCCGCCGGTGCGCCGGGCCCGGGGCGCCCCGGGACGGGCGGTGAGCAGGGTGCCGTACGCGCCACGCGCCGCCGCGATGTCCCACCGGGTGTCCAGCAGCGCCTGCTCCATCGGGTGCAGCAGGGTCGGGTGCTGGCCGGCCAGGCCGCGTTCCACCAGGCGTTCCGCCTCGTCCAGCTCGTCCGCCCACTGGGCCACCGCCGCGGCCGTGCCCAGCAGGAACGGCTCGGCGAGCGGATCGGCCGGTTCCGTCAGCAGGGTGCGCAGCCGGCGCATCGCCTCCCGCGCCGGGAGGTCGCCCGCGGTCGCCGCGTACCGCACGAGCAGCGCCTGGCCGGAGGCCCCGACGAGTTCCGGGGAGCGTTCGGCGGTGTCGGTGAGCCAGCGGTAGGCCTCCCGGCGGACCGTCTGGTCCTGGTCCGAGAGCAGCGCGGACGCGGTCTGGAGGGCACGCGCCAGGTCGGGGTGGCCGGCCAGCGTGGCCTCCAGCCGGCGCAACACCTCCACCGCCGTACGGACCTCCCCGCGGCCCACGAGCGCGGTGCCCAGCGCGATGGCCGTACGGACCTGGTCGCGGGGTTCGGCCGGCAGGTCGAGGGCCTCGGCCAGCCGCGGGATGCCCGCCGGGGTGTCCGCGGAGGCGTACTCCAGCGAGCCGAGTTCGGTGAGCAGCCGCTGGCGCAGGTCGTCGGGCAGCGGCTCCTGGAGGGCCCGGCGCAGATAGCGGACGGCGTCACCGGGGCGGTCGTCGCGCGCGGCCACGGTGGCGGCGTCCCGCAGCACGCGCAGCGCCCAGGGCAGCCCGGTGGGCGCGCTGCCCAGCAACTGCCTTGCCACCGCGTCGAGATGGTCGCCCCGGCGCAGCATCGCCTGGGCGACCGCCCGGTGCGCGTCCTGACGGCGGTCGGTCGACCAGCCGCTGAGCACGCCGTCCCGCAGGAGCGGGTGCGCGTAGCGGGGGCGGCCGGTCCGGTCCGGGCGCAGCACGCCGAGCCGCGTCATCGCGGTGAACCATCCGGAGACCCGGGCGGGGTCGGTGCCGGAGGCATCGGCGACGAGCGCGGCGAGCGTGTCGGTCGCGGCTTTCGAGGCGCACTCGGAATCGGTCTCGGCAGCACCTTCGGCAGCGGTCACGACAACGGTTCCCGCAGCGCTTTCGGCAGCGACTGCGGGTGCGGCTGCGGCTGCGGCTGCGGTCGGGGCTGCGGCAGTGGCCGCGGCCGGAGAGGCGGTCTCGTCCGCCTGTTCCAGGGCCGCGAGGGTGCGGGCCACCTCCGCCGTCGCCGGGCCCGCGCTGTCCAGCCACCAGGAGACGGCCGCCGGATAGGAACCCGGGTACAGCGCGGCGCACGTCCGCGGGACGGCCGTCGGCGGCGGGGCGCCGTCGAGGTCGTCGAGGAGGGCGTGCAGAAGCAGCGGGCTGCCCGCACCGGCCCGCACACAGTCCGCGGTCCACCGGTCGGAGGCCGTCGGGAAGGCCGCCCGGACCAGGTCGGCCGAGGCGTCGTCGGTGAGCGGGGCGAGGGTGTGCGTGCGGACCACGGACGGGGACAGGGCGTGGGTGAGACCGGCGGGCCGCGGGCCGATGTCGTACTGACTGCGCTCGGTGGCCACCAGCAGTACCGGTAATCGGTCGATACGGCGGGCCGCCTCCACGAACCAGCGGCGCGAGGCCTCGTCGGCGAGGTGGACGTCGTCCACGGCCACCATGAGCGGTGACTCGTCCGCGTAGGAACGCAGCAGCCGCCACAGCCGCGCCGCGCTCCCCCGGTCGTCACCGCCCGGCCCGACGTCCGCGAACTCGGGTACGGAGCCGAGGAGATGGAGCACCGAGGAGAAGGGCAGCGCGGTGTCGTCGGGCGAGCAGCGGGCGCGCAGCACCCGCATGCCGAGGTGGGACGCGTGCGCGGTGGCCGCTTCCAGGACGGCGGACCGGCCGGTGCCCGTGGCTCCGCGCAGCAGGACGAGACGGCCCTGGCCGGTCCGGGCCCGCTCCGCCTCCGCCGTGAGCAGCGCGTGCGCGTCCTCGCGTTCCCGCAACGGTCCGGTCATCCCTGCCTCCTGCTGTCGGGCACATCGGACTTGTCCATGTACACGTAGAGGTCGTGTGGTTCGGTACGGGTCCACGCGGCCGTTGTGGCGAGGCTCACGGTGGCCTCGTACGCGACGAACGAAAGGGCTCTGACCTGCGACGATGCAGGTGAACCGTGGTGCCTGAAGGCTTGCTCTCGTGGTCCCCCTCGTGGTGCTCCACGATTGCGCGCGCCGCTGATGTCCCAGAAGTCTGGACGGGACCCACCCGTCACCGGACCCCATCGGACGGCGGGCCCGTGAACTTGGGGGAAACGGTTGCTCAGCTCACCACGGACACCAGAGACCGGCGTCGCGGGTATCGCCGCGACGGGCGCCGCCGTCGCGGACCCCGTCCTCGGCACCCGGCGGCGGATTCCCGTGGCCGTCCAGGCACCGGACCCGATCTCCCGCGAGGGCGCCGTCAGCCAGTTGCGCGGGCGTCCCGAGGTCGAGGTCCGCGAGGAGGTCTCGGCGGCCGCCGGCACGGTGGCGCTGCTGATCGAGGACACCCTCGACGAGGGGGCGCTGGGCCGGCTGCGGCGGATCGTGCGCAGCGAGGGCGCGCGGGCGGTGCTCGTCGTGGGCACGATCCGTGAGACGGAACTCCTGGACGTCATCGAATGCGGGGTCGGGGCCATCGTCTGGCGTCGAGAGGCCACCGCGCACCGGCTGGTGCAGGCGGTGCTGGCCGCCCACCGCGGTGTCGGCGACCTGCCCGCCGACCTGCTGGGCAGGCTCATCAGCCAGGTGGGCACGCTGCATCGCGGTGCGGCGGGCCGGCCCGGCGCCCCCTCCCTGGGACTCGCGCCACGGGAGGTGGACGTCCTGCGGCTGGTCGCCGAGGGCCTGGACACCGGAGAGATCGCCAGCAAGCTGTCCTACTCCGAACGAACCGTCAAGAACGTCATGCACGGACTCACGACGCGGTTGCATCTGCGCAACCGGGCGCACGCTGTGGCATATGCCCTGCGGGAAGGCTACATCTGACCGAACGGGCAATCGAAGGCGGACACGCGGGCAGCATGCCCTGCCCGGCCGCCGACCCTGTCGTGCCTGCGGATCCGGGGCCGTCCGGGGCACGATCGTCGGACGGTGGGTGTGGCAAGGCAAGTTGAGGAGCACGACGGTGATCCACGAGGTGGACGAGGTCCTCAAAGAGCTGCTCGCGGGCGGCGCCCTCGCGGGATCCGGGATCGACGTCTCCTTCGAGGCCCCGACCCGGGACTGGGCGGCCCGGCGCAACGCCCCTGTGATCAACACCTACTTGTACGACATCCGTGAGGACGTGACCCGTCGGCAGCGCGGCCAGATGGCGGTGCGGGACGAGCGGGACATCGTGGTCAAGCGCCGTCAACCGCCGCGCTGGTTCCGGCTGTCGTACCTGGTGACCGCCTGGACGCGGACCCCGCAGGACGAACATCGCCTGCTGTCGGCCGTGTTGGCGACGCTGCTGCCGCGCGAGATGCTGCCGGCCGACGAGCTTCCCGGCTCGCTGCGCGCGTTGGGGCTCGCGATGCCCGTGACGGTGGCCGGCATCCAGACCGAGTCGCGTTCCCTGGCCGAGATCTGGTCCGCCCTCGGCGGTGAGCTGAAGCCGTCGCTGGACCTGGTGGTCACGGCGCCCTTCCCGGCCTACCCCGAGTACGACGCGGGGCCGCCGGTCACGGAGGGCGCGGCGGTCCGCCTGCGCGGGATGGACGGCGACCCGCCGGAGTCCGGCGAGCGTGCCCACCGTCCCCACCAGGTGGCCGCGGCCCGCGCCGCCCGCGAGGCCGGCGCCCACCGCACGGACCGGCCGTGACCGGCGCGCCCGCCTCGGCGTCCGCCCCCGCCCCCGCCACCGGCCCGGCCGCAGCCGGCACCGAGCCGTTCGCGTCCGGCGCCGATGCCGACGCGGTGGCGGCCGCCGCCGGGGCCGTCGATGCCGAGGCGGTCCATGCCCGGGCGGTCCATGCCCGGGCGGGCGTGGCCGACGCTCCGGGGGACGGGAGTGCCGCGTTGCTCGTCCGGCTCGGCGCCCTGCGGGACCGGGTCGGTGCCCTCGTCGACCGGCGGGCCGCCGTGGACCCGACGGCCGCCGATCCGCTGCGCGGGCTGTACCTGTCCGAGGAGGCGGTCCGTCATCTGCTCGGCGGCGGTCCGGCCGACACCGGGCACGGTGTGGCACCGGCACAGGGCGAGACACCGGCAGAGGCGCGGGCGGCGGGCCCCGGGCCCGAGGCGGGCCCGGTCGACTCGCTCAGCGCTCTCGCCGCCCGGCTCCGGCTCACCGAACTGGACGCCGCGATCCTCCTGATCGCCCTCGCCCCCGATCTGGACCGCGACTTCGAACCGCTCTACGGGTATCTCAACGACGACGTGAGCAGGCGGCGGGCCACCGTGGGCCTCGCCCTGGAACTGTGCGGGGCGCCCGCCCACCGGGCCGCGGCCCGCGCCCGCTTCCACTCCTCGGCACCGCTGCGCGCGTTCGGCCTGCTGGACGTGGAGGAGCCCGAACGGCCCTTCCTGTCCCGCTCGTTGCGCGTCCCGGACCGGTTGCTCGCCCACCTTCTCGGCGACGACACCCCGGACGCCGCCCTGCACGGACACCTGCACCCGCTGCCCCCGCCGCTGCCCGTGGACGACGAGGAGTTCGTCCGGCGGCTGGCGCACCGGCTGCGGGACGGCGGCCCGCTCACCGCCTATCTGCGCGAGCACCGCGAGGGCGACGGCCTCGCCGCCATCACCTCGGCCCTGCGCGCCGCCGGTGTCGGCGCCCTCCGCTTCACCGGGCCCGACGACCGCGTGCCCGGCCTGCTGCGCGAGGCACGGCTCGGCGGGCTGGCGGTCGTGCTGTCCGGGCTGCCCGACCAGCCGGGGCCGCTGATCGGCACGTTGGCCGACGCGGCGGACGTCACCGTCCTGCTCACGGACCCGCGCCCCTACGACCCGCACTGGTCCACCCACGATCCGCTGGTCCTGGAGGCACCGCGCCGCCGGGCCGGCGGGACGGCCGCCTGGGCGGCCTCGCTGGAGGCCGCCTGCCCGCCCGCCGCCGCCCCCGGCTTCGACCTCGCCGCCACCGTCGCCCCCTACCGCCTCGGCGGCGAGCGGGTCGCCCGGGCCGCGCGGGCCGCGTCCGTGCTGGCCGCCTTCGAGGGCGGGCCGCTCACCGCCGACCACGTGCGGCTGGCCGCGCGACAGCAATCGGCGTCCGGGCTGGAACGGCACGCGCGGCGGATCCGGCCGGACGTCGGCTGGCAGGACCTCGTGCTGCCCGAGCGGCCGCTGACCCAGCTGCACGAGCTCGCCCTGCGCGCCCGGCACCGCGACCGGGTGCTCGGCGACTGGCGGCTCAGCGCCGGCGGCGGGCGCGGCCGGGGTGTGCTCGGGCTGTTCGCGGGCGAGTCCGGCACCGGCAAGACGCTGTCCGCCGAGGTGGTCGCCGCCGAACTCGGCCTCGACCTCTACGTCGTCCAGCTCTCCTCGGTCGTCGACAAGTACGTCGGCGAGACCGAGAAGAACCTGGAGCGCATCTTCTCCGAGGCCGACCGCACCGACGCCGTGCTGCTGTTCGACGAGGCCGACGCCGTCTTCGGGAAGCGGTCGGAGGTGAAGGACGCGCACGACAAGTACGCCAACATGGAGAGCGCCTACCTGCTCCAGCGGCTGGAGTCCTTCGACGGCATCGCGCTGCTCACCACCAACCTGCGCGCCAACATCGACGACGCCTTCACCCGCCGCCTGGACCTGGTGGTCGACTTCCCGTTCCCCGACGCCGGGCAGCGGCTCGCGCTGTGGCGGCACGGGCTGAGCCATGTGCCGTGCGCCGCCGACGTCGATCCCGGGCCGCTCGCCAAGGACTTCGAGCTGGCCGGCGGTTCCATCCGCAGCGCGGTCGTCACCGCCGCCTACCTCGCCGCCGGACGCGACGAACCGGTCGGCGACGGCGACCTGCTGGAGGGGGCCCGTCGCGAGTACCGCAAGGCGGGCCGGCTGGTGCCGGGCGAAGCCAACTGGTGACCGGCCGGGTGAGCCCGGACGGGGCTCACCCGGCCGCCGCGGCTACTCCGCGCGCCACTTCTGGTTGGGCGTCCCCGAGCACGTCCACAGCTGGAGCTTGGTGCCGTTGCCGGTGCCCTGGTCCTTGGCGTCGATGCACTTGTCGGCCTGCGGGTTGACCAGGTCGCCGTACTGGCTCAGCACCCACTGCTGGGCGGGGTTGCCGGAGCAGTTCGCCACCTGGATGACCGCGCCGTCGTCCTTCGAGCCCCAGGCGACGTCCATGCACAGGCCGAGCGCGCGCACGGTGCCGTCGCTCTTGAACACCCACTTCTGGTTGGCCGACCCGGCGCAGTCCCACAGCTGGAGCGGGGTGCCGTCCTTGCCCTTGCCGTTCTGGGCGCCGGTGATGTCGATGCAGCGGTCCGAGCCCGTGCCGATGATCACGGCACCGGGTACCGGAGCCGTCGTCTTCGTGTCGCCCGAACCGCCGGATCCGCTGCCGCTGCCGCCGCCCGACCCCGTGGAGCCGCCGGATCCGGAACCGCCGCCGCCGTCCTCCTCGACGGCCGGGGCGGACGGCGTCTGCTGCTCGGGCAGCGGCGCGGCGGAGGCGTCCACCTTCGGCGCGGACGGCGCGGACACGGACGGGCTGGGCAGCGCCGTGCTGCCGGTCTCCGCGAGCTTCTCACTGGCGCTGGTCGTGACCTGCGGCTTGTACGCCAGCCAGATCATCACGAACGCGATCGCCAGGGCCATCGTCAGACTGAGCGCGGTCGCCAGCCAGCGCGGCAGGAACCCGCGCTGCACGAACGTGCCGTCCACCGCGAGCGGCACCGCGCCCGACCGCTGCACGTTCAGCGTGTACGGCCGCAGCTCCTTCGAGCCGAACCAGATGATCTGGCGCGGACGCAGCGTCGTGTCGACGAACACCGCCCGACCCGGCTCGATCTGCACACTGCCGGGCCGGATCTCGTACCCGAGGTGGTCGCCCATGTCGTTGCCCGCGACGGAGGCCGTCAGCCGGGTGTTGCCGATGTTGTCGATCGCCAGCCGGGGCCGGCCGCGGAAGCGGCCCTTCACCGTCGGCGGCACCAGTTCGGCCCGTACCTCGGTGAACGGCGTGATCGTCAGGTTCCCCTCGGGGACCGTGACGGCCTCGGGGTGTTCGGTGGGCGTGATGCGCACCGCGTAGGGGTTGGGTCCGGCCGTGGCGTCCGGGGTGCGCGGCGGGGCGAAGGTCAGGTCGACCGTGCCCGTCGTACCGGGGAAGAGGCGCAGCGTCTGCGGCTCCACCACCGTCCAGGGCGCCACCGCGCCCACCGGCTCGAAGCGGTACTCGTCGACGACGTCACCGGTGTTGCGCACCCGCAGCCGTACGGTCGTAGTGCCGCCGGGGTCCACGGTCGCAGCGGCCGGTTCCAGAGAGGTCCACAGAGTCACCTGTCGACGCTATGACGGCGGACGGGGGCGCGTCAGGAAGCCCTGGGGCAGCACCGCTGCCCGAAAGGGACGAACGGTGGTGCCCCCGCACGCGTCCGCCGGGCTCCCGGGCAACCGGGCTCCCGGGCTCCCGGGCGACCGGGCTCCCGGGTCAGACGGTGAAGCGGACCGCCTCGAGCTGGAGCTTCTGCTCCATGGGGCTGCCGCCGTAGATCCAGTCGCCCGCCTTGGTGCAGCCGTTGCCCAGCCAGCCCCGGTCCCCGACGTGCGCGTTCTGGCAGACGGAACCCTCGATGGTCTTGATGGTGAACCCCTCCATCACGGCGACCGCCGGCTTGCTGGAGCCCATGTACATGTTGACGCCGTCGGTGGCACTGGACCACTTGTCACCGGTCAGCCAGCCCCCGACCACATGGGCCGCGTTGCCCGAGACGCCGCCGGTCCGCGCCGTCGCGATGTTGAGGGCCTTGATCGGCAGGTCCTTGCCGGTGGTGCCGGCGATCGCGCCGTCGCAGACCGGGTCCTGCCAGCCCTTGTCCGCCACGTAGGCGCGGTAACAGATGTGCCGCCCGTCGCTGCGGGCCGCCAGCTTGTTCACGGCGTCGGCCGCCGTCTCCTGCTTGGGCTTCACGGGGGCCTTCGACTCGGTCCCGCCGCCGTCCCCGCCGCCGCCGCTCGCCGGGGCCTGGCTGGTGACGGGCGCCTCCACCACGACGGGCGCGGTCGGCGTGGGCACCAGCGCCGGGGCGCTCGGCGTCGCCGACGGACTGGGCGCCAGGGTGCTCACCCCGGCCTCCGCGAGCTTCTCGCCGGCGCTGCTGGTGACCTGCGGCTTGTACGCCAGCCAGATCATCACGAACGCGATCGCCAGGGCCACCGTCAGACTGAGCGCGGTCGCCAGCCAGCGCGGCAGGAACCCGCGCTGCACAAAGGTGCCCTCCACCTCCAGCGCCTGCGCGCCCGACCGGCGCACCGCCAGGCTGTAGCGCTGCTCCTCCTTCGAGCCGAACCAGATGATCTGGCGCGGGCGCAGCGTCGTGTTCACGAACGCCGCCCGCCCCGGCTCGATCTGCACGTTGGCCGGCTGGAGCTCGTACGACAGCCGGTCACCGTTGTCGCTGCCGCTCAGGGAGGCGGTGAGCTTGGTGTTGCCGATGTTGTCGATAGCCAGCCGGGGCCGGCCGCGGAAACGCCCCTTCACCGTCGGCGGCACCAGCTCCGCCCGCACCTCGGTGAACGGCGTCACCGTCACGGTGCCTTCGGGGACGGTCACCGCCTCCGGGTGCTCGGTCGGGGTGATGCGCACCGCGTAGGGGTTGGGTCCGGCCGTCGCGTCCGGGGTGCGCGGCGGGGCGAAGGTCAGCTCGACCGTGCCCGTCGTGCCCGGATACAACCGCAGGGCCTGCGGCTCCACCGTCGTCCAGGGCGCGGTCGGGCCGACCGGCTCGAAGCGGTACTCGTCGACGACGTCACCGGTGTTGCGCACCCGCAGCCGGACGGTCGCCCGGCTGCCGGGGTCGACGGTGACGGAGGCGGGTTCGAGGGAAGTCCACAGGCTCACGCGCCGACGCTACGGGGCGGACCGCGGGCGGGGTCAGAGGAGAGAAGGCAGGGTGTGTGCCCTGCCGGGCCGCGCCCGGCTGCCCGAGGGGACCCGACGGGCCGGGCAGCACCCCCGGCACCCCCCGGACACCACCCCGGCCACCCGGACACCGTCCAGGAGCCGTGCCGTGCCGCCTCCGTGCCGCCCCGGCGGCGCACCGGCGCCGACAGGGACGGCACGGAGGCGGTACGGGACGGTACGCAGGCGGTACGGGACGGTACGGAGACGCTCCGAAAGCGGTACCGAGGCGGCGCGGACGGGTCCCGGCGGTCGGCGCTGCCCACGAGGGCAACAGCCGTGCCCCGAACCCTGCACCGGAAGCCGTTTCGACGGACGCGCTTCGCGCGTGACCGTGAAAGACGTCCTGACGCGTACCCCGAGGAGAGCACAGCATGCCGTCCTACCTGTCGCCCGGCGTATACGTCGAGGAGGTGGCCAGCGGCTCCCGCCCGATCGAAGGGGTGGGCACCTCGGTGGCGGCCTTCGTCGGGCTCGCGCCGACCGGCCCCCTCAACGAGCCGACCCTGGTGACCAACTGGACCCAGTACGTGGCCGCGTTCGGTGACTTCACCGACGGCTACTACCTGGCGCACTCCGTCTACGGGTTCTTCAACAACGGCGGCTCGGCGGCGTACGTCGTCCGGGTCGGCGGTACCTCGGCGGGTGCCGCCGGAGACGCCAAGTCGCCCTCCGCGGTGACCGGTTCCGGCTCCGCGCCGGCCGCCCTCCCGGCCGGTGAGCCCAAGCAGCTCGGCACGTTCACGGTGACCGCCGTGGCGCCGGGCGAGAACGGCGGCGCGCTGAGCGTGGAGGTCGCGGACGCCGAGGGCGAAGGCCCCGCCGAGCGCTTCAAGCTGATCGTCAAGGACGGCGACAAGGCCGTCGAGACGTTCGACGTGTCGGCGAAGAAGGGCAACCGCTCCTACGTCGTCACCCAGGTCAAGGAGCGCTCCAAGCTCATCACCGTGGCCGAGGCCGCGCCCGCCGCGCAGCTGGCCCGCCCGGACAACCAGACGGTCGCGCTGGCCGCGCCGCCCGCCGGCGCGCCGGCCGGTGCCGTCGAGGCCGCGCAGCCCGTCGGCCCCGCGCAGTACCTGGGCGACAGCTCCGACCGCACCGGCTTCGGCGGCCTGGAGGCCGTCGACGAGGTGTCCATGGTCGCGGTGCCCGACCTGATGGCCGCCTACCAGCGCGGCGCGATCGACCTGGAGTCGGTCAAGGCCGTCCAGCTGGGCCTGATCGCCCACTGCGAGCTGATGGGTGACCGCGTCGCCATCATCGACCCGCCGCCCGGCCTGAACGCCCGTCAGATCCGGGTGTGGCGCCAGGAGACGGCCGGCTACGACTCCAAGTACGCGGCCCTGTACTACCCCTGGATCAAGTCCTTCGACCCGGCGGCGGGCAAGGCCCGGCTGATCCCGCCGAGCGGCCACGTGGCCGGTGTGTGGGCCCGCAACGACTCCGAGCGCGGCGTGCACAAGGCGCCCGCGAACGAGGTCGTGCGCGGCGCGGTGGACCTGGAGATCCAGATCACCCGCGGCGAGCAGGACCTGCTGAACCCGATCGGCGTGAACTGCATCCGGGCGTTCCCGGGCCGCGGCATCCGCATCTGGGGCGCCCGCACCCTCTCCTCCGACCCGGCCTGGCGCTACCTGAACGTGCGCCGGTACTTCAACTACCTGGAGGAGTCGATCCTGATCGGCACCCAGTGGGTGGTGTTCGAGCCGAACGACCACGCCCTGTGGGCCCGGATCCGGCGCAACGTCTCGGCGTTCCTCGTGAACGAGTGGCGCGGCGGCGCGCTGTTCGGCGCGCGTCCCGAGGAGGCGTTCTACGTCAAGTGTGACGAGGAGTCCAACCCTCCGGAGTCGGTCGACCTCGGCCGCGTGATCTGCGAGATCGGCATCGCTCCGGTCAAGCCCGCGGAGTTCGTGATCTTCCGGCTGGCCCAGTTCTCCAGCGGCAACGGAGAGCTGGAGGAGTAGGCCCCGACGCCTCTCCTCCCTCCGTCGTCGGATCGCACGTCCTCACCACACTTAGAAGGAAAGCCAGATGAGTCTCCAGCCGGGTGACGCCCTTACTTCACATAATTTCGGCCTCCAGATCGACGGCGTGATGGTCGAGTACCTCGCCGAGGTCAGCGGCCTCAGCCTCGAACAGGACGTCATCGAGTACCAGCAGGTCTCCGCGCAGGGCAAGCCCGTCACCAAGAAGCTGCCCGGTGTGAAGAAGGCGGGCACCTGCACGGTCGTGCGCGGTATGACCCAGTCCGCGGCGTTCAACCAGTGGATCACCGAGTCGATCAACGGCGTGATGGGCACCGCCCGCAAGAACGCCACGATCATGGTGATGGACTACCAGAACAACCCGGTCAAGCGGTACAACATGCGCAACGCATGGTGCAGCAAGATCGACACCAGCTCGGTGAAGGCCGGCGAGGCCTCCGCGCTGACCGAGACCGTGACGATCACGTTCGAAGAACTGGTCATCGAGTAATGCGGCGCACGGCTGTCCGGGCCGCGGCGGCGAGCGGGGAGCCGCAGGAGGCGCTCCCGGCCACCGCCGTGCCCGAGTCCGAGTCCCTGTCCGGCGCCGCGTCCGCGTTCTCCGCGCCGGGCGCGGCCGCCGCCCCGGCCCCCGCGCCGTACCGCCTCCAGACGGAGTTCCCCTTCGAGCTGCCGCGCGGTTACGTCGACGAGGCGGGCACCGTCCACCGCGACGGCGTGATGCGGCTGGCGACGGCGCGGGACGAACTGGTCCCGCTCCGCGACATCCGCGTCCAGGAGAACCCGGCGTACCTGTCGGTGGTGCTGCTGGGCCGGGTCATCACCCGGCTCGGCAGCCTCCCGCTGGTCCACGACGGCGTCGTGGAGAACATGTTCGCCTCCGACCTGGCGTTCCTCCAGGACTTCTACCGCCAGGTCAACGCCGAGGGGCACACCCGCGCCTCGGTGCAGTGCCCCCACTGTTCGGAGCCCTTCGAGGTGGAACTCGGCGGGAGCCGCCTGGGGGAATCGTGACGTACGCGACCGACCGGCTGCACGAGGAGATCGCGTACGTCGCCTACCACTTCCACTGGGGTCAGGACGAGATCCTGGACCTGGAACACCACGACCGGCGCCGCTACGCCGACCAGATCGCGTCCCTGGTGACCCGGGGCGGGGCGGAGGGCTGAGGCATGGGGTTCCTGGAACGGTTCCGCGGTGGCCGCGGAAGCGGACGCGCGGACGGCCCGGCCACGTCACCGGCCGCCGCCACCGGTGCGCGAGCCGCGAGCGGTGCCGCTCCGGCCGCGGTGAACGGCGGCGGTCCGGCTCCGGTGAGCAGCGGCGGTCCGGCTCCGGTGAGCGACGCCGGTGCGGTGCCACGCGTGGTCGCGGCCGCCTGGCCGACGCTGCCGCCCATCCAACGGGCGGCGACCGGGGGCACGTCGGGCGTCGCCGACGCCGGGTTCGGCGGCCGACTGGCCACCTGGCAGAACCCCTCCTTCACCGGCAGCGGCTTCAGCGCGGTGCTCGACGCTGCACCGGGCGGCCTGATGAGCAGCCTGCGGGCGGCCCCGGCGGCCGCCGAACCCGAGCGGGTGGCCGCGCCGCCCAGCCGGTCGCCCCGGCCCACGCCGCTCCAGCGTTCCGTTCCCGCGTCCCCGCCGGCCGCCGCCCATCCGGGCGGTTCGGGTACTACGGGTACCTCGGGTACTACGGGTACGACGACGGCTGCCCCCGGCGTATCGAGCGCGACGGGTACCACGGGTCTTGCGGGGTCCACGGGTACGGCGGCTTCGGGTACGGGGGCGCGTCCGTCCGGGCCTGCGGCTTCCGCGCTGCCCGCGGCTCCGGCTGCCCGGGCGGTGCCCGTGGTGCCGTCGCGGCCTGCGCAACCGTCCGCTCCGGCCGCCTTCCCGGCGCGGGGCATCCGGGTGTCCCCGGCCGGCCCGGCTCCCTCGACGGGACCGGCCCCGCTGACGAGGTCCCAGTCGGCGCCGGTGCAGCGACGCAGCCTGCCCGCCCGACCGGCGTCCCCGACCACCTCCCCGCCCGCCGCCCCGGCGTCGGCCCCCGCGCCCACCGCCGCCTCGTCCGCCGAAGGCGGATCGGCTCAGGCGTCCGGCCGGGGTGCGGACGCCGGCGGCGGAGGCCCGGCGAGCGGCAAGGAACCCTCTCCCGGCCCTCACCGAGCGGCCGCTCCGGGTACACCGGCGACAGGAAGCAACTCCGGGGCGGGGCAGGCCCGTACGGCCGCCCTCCCGCCCGTCGGACTCCAGCGAGCGGTGGCCCCGCACGCGGGTTCGGCACCCGGCGGCGCACCCGTACGAGTGCAGCGGGCGGTAGCGGGCGGGGTGCCGGGCGCGGGTGACCCCGGTGCTGCCGTCTCCGGTCCGTCGGCACCGGGCGGCGTCACGCCCACCCCCCGCACGGACCCGACCCGGCCGCTCTCGGCCAACTCACCTGCTGAATCTGCCGGTTCATCTGGTTCGTCCGGTTCGGCCGGTTCGGCTTCCGCACGTCCTTCGGGGGCGACGGCTCCGTCGGGCAGCTTCGCCGGGTCTCCTTCGGCGAGCGCCGGTCCCCATGTCCAGCGTGCCGTTCCGGCGCGTACGGCACCGCCCTCCGCGTCAGGCGGGACTCCCGGGGGCAACGGCACGGGCTCCCCGGGCAGCGGTGCCAACGTCGCACCTCGGGCGGGCGGCACGGAACGCGGCCCGTCACCGACGTCCGCCCCGGCCGCCGCGACGACCCCGCGCTCCGGCGCGGCCGCGCCGGTCACGGTGAGCAGACGCGCCGCCGTCGACGCCGGGCCCGCTCCCGCCGCTCCCGCCGCCGACGCCCCGAACGGGCCGTCGGCCGCCCGCCGTTCGGGCTCCGGATCTGGTTCCGCTTCTTCCTCCGGACGCGTGCCCGGCACCGGTTCTGCGGCTGCCTCCGGGCCTGTCCCCACCTCGGCCTCCGGACCGACCGCACCCACCTCCGCCACCGGCGCTGGTTCGCCCGCACGCCCCGGCCCGGCCTCCGGTGCAGGTGGCCGGTCCTCGTCCTCGTTCTCGTCCTCCAGCGTGCAGCGGGCGGCTACGACACCGGCCGCGGCGGCCGACCCCGTGCCTGTCTCCGCGCCCACGTCGGCGCCCACTGTGCAGCGCGCCGTGACAGCGCCGATCCCGCCCTCCGCTTCTCGTTCCGGTTCTGGTCATGACCACGGCCCCGGTCACAGCCACGGGGCCGGGCGCGGTCACGGCCCCGGGTCGAGCGCAGCCTCCGGTGCGGGTCCCGCCTCCGCGCCCGGCCCCTCCGCGTCCGCGCACGAGGGCGGGCGCCCGTCGACGCCGAGCGTGCAGCGCGCCACGACGGCACCGATCCCGCCCTCCGCTCCCGCTCCCGGTCCCGTGGCCGGTCGCGGGCCGAGCGCGGCCCCGAGTGCGGGCCCCGCCTCGGTGTCCGGCCCCTCCGGGTCTTCGCGCGAGGGCGGCCGCGCACCGGTCCCGAGCGTGCAACGCGCCACGGCGGCACCGGTCTCTCCCACGAGCCCCGGCCGCTCCGCCTCGATACCGGTACCGGCACCGACCACGCCTGCGCAGCCGCCCGTAGGCGGTCGTGCGGCGCCCACCGAGGTGCAGCGTGCCGTGGCGGCCCCCGTTCCCGGCGGCGTGAGCGGTTCGGCACCGACGCACACCGGTCCGGCGTCAAAGGCCGGCTCCGCTGCCGACCACCCGGTGTCCACGACTGCTGCCGCCCCCGCCCCTGCCTCCCCCTCCGCGACGAGCGTCCAGCGGGCCGCCGCCGGGCAGCCCGCCCCCCGGCGGCGCGCGGGCCTCGGCGCTCCCACCAGCCTTCCCTCGGGCCGACCGGGCCCGGTGGCACCGACCCGCTCGTCCGCGACATCACCGACGCCCCCCTCGACGCCGACATCGGCTCCTGCTCCGGTTCCGGCTCCCGTCGTCACGCCTCCCGCCGCCATGTCCGCCCCCACCGCATCCGCCCCCGGCGCGCGGACCGAACCGCTGTCCCCGCCGCGGCGCTCCACCCCGCTCGGCGCCCCCGTTCAGCGAGCCGCCGTGCCCGTCGCAGCCGCCGCGCAGCCCGGTCGCCCCGCGGCCACGCGCCCCGCGCTGGGCGCCCCCCTCTCCACCCGTCCCACCGACGCCGTACCGCTGAACGCGCCGAGCGGCATGCCGATCGCTTCCCAGGACGGCACCCCCCGTACGGCGACCGGCCCCGGAGGCACCGCCTCGGCGCTCCCCCCGGTCGCGATCCCCGTCGTGCAACGCAGCACCGCGACCCCGGGCGGGCCCCGACTCCCCTTCCCCACAACCACACCCGCCCACGGCACGGGCACCGGCACCGGCACCGGCACCGGCACCGGCACGGGCACGGGCACCCCGCAGCCTCGCCCGGCCCCACTGCCCCAGGTAACGGCCACCCCGCCCCTGGGCGCCCTGCGCCACCCGGCCTCCCTCACCGGCAAGCCTCCGGTGTCTCCCGTGTCCCCGGGGTCCGCCGTGTCCCCGGCGCCCGTGCAGCGTCGCGCCGTCACCGCGCCGGTGCCGTTGCGCCGCAGCACGCCCGGCGAGGCAGCGAGCCGGCCCGTGGCGCACCCGTACCCCACCCCCCTCTCCACCCACACCCCCTCTCCCGTCTCCGCCCCCGGCCTTCCGACCGTCCCGGCGCCGGCCCACATGGCACCGCCTGTCCCGGCCACCCCCTCAGCCCTGTCGGGTCCGTCGGCCCCGTTCGTCCAGCGGCGACAGCTGCCCACCCCGGTATCGGCGGCCACGGCCCCCGTACGCCCCGCCGCCCCCCTCGCCTCACCGGCACCACCCGCATCACCGGGCCAGGCATCGCCCGTCCCGATGCCCTCGCCCATACCGGCTCCGGCGCCCGTCGCACGGTCGCTGCCCGCCGCCCCGGCGCCGGTGGTCCAGCGGCGCGCCGCCGCACCGCCCCTCGCGCCGCCCCCGAAGCCGCCTCGCGGCGCCGGCGGACTCCCGCACGGCGCCGACCAGGGCGCGGCGGACCCCGTTCCCGCGCGGGCGCAGCCCGGTTTCGATCCCCGCTCGCTCACCGACTTCCAGCTCGACGAACTGACGCACCGCCTGACCGGTCGCATCACCCGTCTGCTCCGCACCGAACTGCGGCTGGACCGCGAACGCATCGGCAGGCTCCGCGACCCCCGCCACTGACCCCGGACGTCCCGACAGACCGACACCCGACCCCCCGAAACCCCGAGACCCCAGCGCCCCCGACACCCCCGGCTCCCCTCTCCCAGAAAGGCCAGGCTCCCGATGCCCTCCGATCTCGACCCGGGCTCCACCATCTTCTTCACCCTGACCATCGACGGCGAGAGCCTCGGTTTCTTCAACGGGTGTGAGGGGCTCTCGTCGCAGGTGGAGATCGAGCACCGCCAGGAGGGCGGCAACAACGGCTTCGTCTGGCAACTGCCCTCCCGGGTCACGTTCTCCACGATCCGGCTGACCCGTCCACTCACCCCGGACACCACCAAGGTCGCCAAGTGGATCTCGTCGGTGACCACGGGCGTGACCCGGCCGACCGCGCAGATCGCGGCGCTGCGCGCGGACGGTTCCGAGGTCGCCCGGTGGGGGCTCATCGACGTGCTGCCGGTCAGCTGGCAGGGACCGTCGCTCAGCCCGGACAGCCCGGGAGTGGCCACGGAGGTCCTGGAGATCACCCACCACGGCTTCACGGACTGAGGAGCGGGACGAGAAACCGGAGCAGGACCAGGGACCGCAGGACCAGGGACCCGAGGACCAGGGACCGCAGGACCAGGACGAGGACCAGGACGAGGCAGGGAGTACAAGCCATGGCCAAGGGAAGCAAAGGCGGCGCCGGCAAGAGCCTGGTCCGTGCCACCCTCGCGATCCACGAACCGCCGGTGGGCACGAGCACGACGCCCGGCGGGCTGATCAAATCCTTCGGGTTCGACTTCAACCCGGCCCAGCTCCAGCTCGGCCGCCGGGCCCAGTGGAAGGTCACCCCCACGGCGGCCGTCCGGGACGGCTCCGTACCGGAGTTCATGGGCCCGGAGCCCCGCGAGATGACCGTCGAGATCTTCCTCGACACCTCGGACCAGCCCGGCAGCAACACCGTGTTGAAGAAGGTCGAGTCGCTGCTGGAGTGCTGCGAGGTCACCACCAAGAGCATCGCCGCCAAGCAGCCCTCGCCGCCGTGGGTGGTGTTCCAGTGGGGCTCGTTCTCCACGGCCCGCTTCACCGCCTACGTCAGCAGCATCGACGTCACGTACTCCCTCTTCGGCACGACCGGTGTCCCGATCCGGGCCACCTGCCAGGTGCGCCTGAACGAGATCCCCAGCAAGACGAAGGGCCAGAACCCGACCTCCGGCGCCCTCACCGCGCAACGGGTGCACCGGGTCGTGGCCGGTGACTCCCTCCAGTCGCTGGCCTGGCGCGAGTACGGCGACGCCTCCGCGTGGCGGTCCATCGCCGAGGTCAACGGCATCGACGACCCGTCCCGGCTGCCGACCGGCATCGAGCTGGTCCTGCCGGCCGCCGAGGAGGTGCGCCACTAGTGGTCCAGTCCGCGTTCTCGAGCGTCATCCAGGTCACCCTCGGTGGCGCTCCCCTCCCCGTCGACATCGCGCCGCTCCTCGTCGACGGCTGGGTCGACCAGGGTCTCGGGGTGCCGGCCGCGTTCCGGCTCACCTTCCGCGACCCCGGCCGTCTGGTCCTCGGCAAGCTGGGCGTCAAGTTCGGCACCCCCGTCGTCCTCGCCCCGATCGCCGACGGCAAGGGCGCGGGCGACCCGCTGCTCACCGGCGAGGTCTGCGGTCTGGAGGCCGACTACGACGGCACCGGCTCCTTCACCGTCATCCGCGGCTACGACTTCGGCCACCGGCTGATGCGCCAGCGCCGGGTCGCCGCCTACCGCAACCAGAGCGCCTCCGACATCGCCCGCAAGCTGGCCGCCCAGGACGGCGTCCCGGTCGGGAAGATCCAGTCCACCAAGACCGTCTACGAGTTCATCAGCCAGGCCAACGTCACCGACTGGGACTTCCTGGCCCGGCTGGCCGACGAGAACGAGATGGTCATGTCGGTGGACGCCAAGGGCAAGTTCCAGTTCGTCAAGCCCGACCCGGCGTCCGGCGCCCCGGCCACCTCCACCCCCGGCGACAAGAGCCCGTTCGTCATGGAGGCCGGCACCGACATCCTCCGTCTGCGGGCCGCCGTCACGGCCGCCGAGCAGGTCGCGACCGTCGAGGCGCGCGGCTGGGACGTGACGACGAAGAAGAAGCTCACCGCGACCGCGCCCGCCAGGACCAACCCCGGCATCAGCATCGGCACGACCCCCGGTGAGGCCGCCGCCAAGTTCAAGCCGGCCAAGCTGGTCGACGCGCAGACGCCGTACGACCGGCAGTCGGAGGTGAAGTTCGCCGCCGAGGCCCTCGCCGACGACGTCACCGGTTCCTTCGCCGAGCTGGAGGTCATCGCGCGCGGCACCCCGAAGCTCCGCCCCGGGCTGCCCGTGACCCTCGCCGACGTCGGCGCGCCCTTCGAGGGCAAGTACACCGCCACCTCCGTACGGCACGTCTTCGGCGACGGCAAGCACTACGAGGCCTGGGTGACGGTGAGCGGACGGCAGTGGCGGTCCCTGTACGGCCTGGCCTCCGGCGGCGGGAACGCGTCCAACGGCCTGCACCTCCCCGGCACCGCCAACGCCCTGGTCACCGATGCCGGCGACCCGCTCAAGCAGGGGCGCGTCAAGCTCCAGTTCCCCTGGCTCGACGACGCCTACGTCAGCGACTGGACGCGCGTGGTGCAGTGGGGCGGCAAGCGCGGCGGCTCGATCTTCCCCCTGGACGTCGGCGACGAGGTGCTGGTCGGCTTCGACCGGGGCGCCCTGGACCACCCCTACGTCATCGGCGGCCTGTACAACGGCAAGGACAAGCCGACCCCCGTCAAGGACGTGCCCCTGCACGACGGCGCCCGGCAGCGGGCCTCCAGGCACACCCTGTCCGACCGCGAGGGCAACCGGGTGGACCTGCTCAGCCAGCGGACCGGCGGCAAGCAGGGCGTGCGGCTGACCAGCGGCGACGACAAACTCGTCATCAACCTGGACCGGGCGCAGACCGAGATCACCGTGGACAGCAAGGGCACCGTCAGCATCACGGGCAGCCGCTCGGTGACCGTCAAGGCGGGCACCGACCTCACCCTCACCGCGGGTCGCAACATCGCGATCCGCAGCGGCGGCTCCATCACCCTGAGGGGCAACCTGATCAACATCAGGTCGATGACGGGCATGGTGTCGGTGGACGCCGCGGGCCTGCTCAACCTCAAGTCGGGCGGCGCCGCCACGTTCAGCGCGGGCGCCACCGTGCAGATCAACTCCACCGCCAACGTGGGCATCCGGGCCGCCACGCTCATGCTCCAGGGCATGGTCATGGTCAACGCCAAGCCGTACCCGCTGCCGTGACGGACGGACGGCACGCCGTGAGAACGAGGAGAAGGCAGGTGGCCCTCTGATGGCCGAGCAATTCGTCGGTTCGGGCTGGGCGTTCCCGCTCCGCATCGGCCCCACCGGGGGCATCGCCCTGGTCAGCGGGGAGCGCGAGATCGAGGAGGCCATCCGGCTGATCCTCGCCACCGCGCCGGGCGAACGCCCCATGCGCCCCGAGTACGGCTGCGCCATCCACGACCTGGTGTTCGCCCCGGTCAACGAGGCGACGGCCGGGCGGATCCAGCACGAGGTGTACACCAGCCTGGACCGCTGGGAGCCGCGCATCGAGGTCACCGACGTCGAGGTCACCGCCGGCGCCGAACAGGGCGTGCTCTTCATCGACGTCCAGTACGCGATCCGCGGCACGAACAATCCGCGCAGTCTCGTCTTCCCCTTCTACGTCATTCCGTCCCACGACGAGCCGGGTCTTCCCGGTCCGTCCGGTACGGCTTCCGAAAGCGACCGCTGATGGCCCTGCCCTCCCCGAACCTGGACGACCGCCGCTTCCAGCAGTTCGTCGACGACGCCAAGCGCTACATCCAGCAGCGCGCACCGGAGTGGACCGACCACAACGTCTCCGACCCGGGCGTGACCCTCGTCGAGACGGTCGCCCACATGGCCGACCAGATCGTCTACCGCCTCAACCGCGTCCCGGACAAGAACCACCTGGCCTTCCTGGACCTGGTCGGCATCCGTCTCTTCCCACCGTCCGCCGCCCGCACGGAGGTCACCTTCTGGCTGTCCGCGCCGCAGGACGAGCCGGTCCTGCTGCCGGTGGGCACCGAGGTGGCGACGGTCCGCACGGAGAGCGAGGAAGCGGTCGTCTTCGCGACGGAACGCGAACTCACCGTCGTACCCAGCCGGTTGAACCATCTGGTCGTGCAGCACCGGGGCGAGCCGGTCACCGACCGGACCAGCGACCTCACCGAGGGCAAGGACCTGCTCTGCTTCGCCGAGGCCCCGCAGCCCGGCGACTGCATGCTGTTCGGCCTGAGCGCCGCCGTGCCGCACTGCGCGGTGGTCCTGGAACTGGACAGCCGCGTCGACGGCGTCGGCGTCGACCCGCGCCAGCCCCCGCTGGTGTGGGAGGCGTGGACGGAGGACGGCTGGCAGGAGTGCGAGATCGACCGCGACGGCACCGGCGGCCTCAACCGCCCCGGCGAGGTGGTGCTGCACATCACCGGCGGGCACGTCCTGTCCCGGTCCGGCGGCCAGGAGGCCGGCTGGCTGCGCTGTCGCGTCACCGAGCCCCTGCCCGGCCAGCCCTTCTACACCACCTCGCCGACCGTGCGCTCCGCCGAGGTCTTCACCGTCGGCGGCACCGCGCCCGCCGTGCACGCCGAGACCGTCTACGACGAGGCCCTCGGCGAGTCCACCGGTCTGCCCGGCCAGCACGTCGGCCTCGCGCACTCCCCCGTCGTCGGCGACGACCCGCCGCTGCTGCTCCAGACCGCCGAGCACGAGGGCTGGTCCGACTGGCAGGTCGTCCCGCACTTCGCCGCGTCCGGCCCCGACGACCGCCATGTCACCCTCGACGCGGCCACCGGCGAGATCGCCTTCGGCCCGTCCGTCCGCGAGCCCGACGGCAAGCTCCGCCAGTACGGGGCCGTCGCCCCCAAGGGTTCGGTCATCCGCGCCCGCCGCTACCGCACCGGCGGCGGCCGCGCGGGCAACGTGGCCCGGGGAGCGGTCCAGGTGCTCCGCACCTCCGTCCCGTACGTCTCGGAGGTCGTCAACCGGGAGGCGGCGCGCGGCGGGGTCGACGGCGAGACCGTGGAGGAGGCGAAACTCCGCGCGCCGATCACCCTGCGCGCCCAGGAACGGGCCGTGACCCTGCGGGACTACGAGGAGCTCGCCCGCCGCGCGGCCCCCGAGACCGCCCGCATCACCTGTCTGGAGGGGCAGCCCGACGAACACGGCTCCTACGCGGTACGGGTACTGGTCGTCCCGCAGGCGGTGCCGGACCCCGGCGGACGGCTGCGCTTCGAGCAACTGGTGCCCGGCGACTCCCTGCTGGACCGCATCACCCGCCATCTCGACGAACGCCGCCTGATCGGCACCCGGCTGGCCGTGGGCCCGCCGTACTACCAGGGTGTGACGGTGGTGGCGACGGTGCACGCCTTCCGCGGCGTCGACACGGACCGTGTCCGCCGGCAGGCCCACGACGCCCTGTACCGCCACCTCGACCCGCTGATCGGCGGCGCGGACGGCAAGGGGTGGCCCTTCGGGCGCCCGGTGCAGTCGGGCGAGGTCTTCGCCGTCCTCCAACGCGTCCCGGGCGTGGAGCTGGTCGACCAGGTGATGCTGCACCCCGCCGATCCGCTGACGGGCAAGCGCGGCGAGGCCACCGACCGCATCGACCTGGCCGCCCCGGCCCTGGTGTTCTCCTACGACCACCGGGTGCGCGTGATCGGGGACGGCGCATGACCGGCGCGAACGCACGGAAGGGAACGGCACGTTGAGAGGCTCGGTCGACGGACTCGGCTCCTCCGTCCCGATCGGCACGATGCTGCCGGCCGTCTTCGCCGACGACGACCTGGCCCAGCGCTTCGTGGGGGGCCTGGACGAGGTGATGGCCCCCATCCTCAACGTCCTCGACTGTCTGCCCGCCTACTTCGACCCGGCCCTCGCCCCGGTCGACTTCACCCGCTGGCTGGCGGGCTGGGTCGGCGCGGAGACCGACGGCACGGAGCCGGAACCGAGGCTGCGGGCGGCGGTCGCGGCGGCCGCCTACCTGCACCGGGTGCGCGGCACCCGGCGCGGCCTGTCGGAGACGGTCCGGCTGGCCTTCGGCGTGGAGCCGGAGATCTCCGAGAGCGGCGGCGCCGACTGGAGCGCCCGGCCGCTCGGCCCGGTCCCCGGCGAACCCCGGCCGCACCTCCACGTCACGATCCGGCTGCCCGACCCCGGCCCGGCGGACGAGCACCGCCTGGACACCCTCGTGGCCGCCGCCCGCCCCGCCCACATGCCGTACACGGTCAAGGTGACCGCCGCCGAAAGGACCCCGGAGAGATGACCACCCAGAACTGCGCCGAGTGCGGCACGCGGGCCGAGCCCGGCCAGTCGTTCTGCGACGCCTGCGGCGCCGTACTGAGCTGGACGGACCGCCCTCCGGCCCGCACCGGCGCGGGCACCGGGCCGGGCTCGGTCTCGGGGTCGGGCTCGGGGTCGGCCGCCGCCTCGGGACCGGAATCCGGTACGGCGACGGGCGCGGGCCCGGCCCCCGGGGCAGGGGCTGCCGCCGCCGCTCCTGGCGGCGCGTCCACGACGGTCGACGGCTCCGGCCCGGCCCCGGTGTACGGGTCGGGGGCGGCGGCCGGCGCCGGCACCGTGGGCAGCGGCTCCGGGACCGGGCACCGCTCGACGGAGGGCACACGGGAGCCGGCGGGCACCGCGGGACCGGAGGCCGCCGCGCCCTCCCGTCCGGCTGCCGCCCCCGCCGCCCCCGCTCCCGTTCCCCCTCCCGCTGCCACGCCCCCGCCCGCGCCCGCAGCCGTCGCCGGTACGACGGCGGCGACGAACGCGTCCCCACCGGCACCGGCACCGGCCGCTCCGCACACCACTCCCGCACCCGCGACACCCCCGGCGGCCGCCCCGGCCGCCCATGACGACGACTACGACCCGGACGACGAGGACACCACGGAAACTCCCCTGCCGGTCATCCCGCCGGAGGACGGCACCGCCGCCCCGTCGGGCACGGCACCGGCCCCCGCGCACGCCCCGGCCCCCGCGCCCGCTCCCGACCGGACCGCGCCCACCACACCCGTACCGGCGCCCGCCGCGCCCGCGCTCGGCGACACGATGGCGGCCCGGGCACGCTCCCTGCTGGTCCCCGTCGCCGACGCGGAACCGCGCCCCGCCGCGCCCCCGTCCGTGGCCCCGGTCCTGCCGGGCAGGCCGGTCGCGGACCGGCCGCAGGTGCGCGCGCCCGGTCCGGTCCAGGGCGAGCTGAACGGCGTCGCGTGCCCCTGGTGCGCCACCCCGAACAACCCGGACCGGCACTTCTGCGTCCGCTGCGCGATGCCCATGACGCTGGAGGACCGCTCGTCGATGCGCCTCCCGTGGTGGCGGCGCCTGTTCAACCGCAACGGCGCGACCCCGTGGGCCGGCGACCGCCCGCGCCTGCGCCGGACGTTCGACCGCATCCTCAGCTGGGTGGTGGCGGCCGTCGTCCTCAGCCTGCTCATCTTCGTGGGGGTGAACACACCGACCTGGATCCAGGCCGCCCGCGACCACTTCGCCAAGCGCGCGCCGGTCGCCCCGGACTCGTTCGCGGCCTCGCGCTCCTACCCGGGGCACAAGCCGGAGCTGGCCTTCGACAAGATCAACAACACCTGGTGGGGTCCCGGGGTCTCCCAGTCGGGCGAGGGCGAGTGGATCGAGGCCCGCTTCGACCAGCCCACCCGTCTGCTCGACCTGATCATCACCTCGGGCACGTCGGTCCGCCCCGACCAGCTCAGCCAGTCGGCCCTTCCTCACCGCATCAAGGCGACGATCACCCTGAAGGACGGCAAGACGACGACCAAGGAGCTCGTCCTGGACCAGAGCGCGGGGGGCCAGCGGCGCGCGTTCCGCGTCGGCGAGGTCACCAAGGTCCGGTTCACGATCGAGTCGTCCTACATGGCGTCCGGGAGCAAGCAGGTGTCGATAGCCGAGATCGAGTTCTTCGGCCGGTCGAGCGCCAACTCGACGTGACGGTCTGAAGGTTCGGCCCGACGGCTTCAGGGCCCCGGGTGGTCGGGAGGGATTTCCCCCGACCACCCGGGGCCCTCGTCCCTCCCCTTCGGGATTCGTCCGCGAAGACGGAAACGAACGAGTCCCACCCCGCCTGACACGGGATGGGACTCGTTCTGTATGGAGCGCCGGGCAGGCCTTGCACCTGCATTTCCCCGCAGGAAGCGGGGCGTCTTTCCTTGGACCACCAACGCATGAGGTCGTTCACCGTTTTTCGTTCCGGTGACCGGCTCAAGATCAAGCTTACCCCATCTCCGGGGCGCTCTTGACCATGTACATCGTCAGGACCCGGACGGATCGTCAGGCGACGTCGCCGACCTTCAACTCGGGCCCGACGACCAGAGTGACGACACCCGGGGTGGCCGAGGCGTCGGCGGTGGCGGTCCGGCCCGGCAGCCGGGAGGCGAGGACGGCGGCCTGGCTGTCTAGGCCCGCCGGATAGGTGACGGTCGTCCTGGCCACCGTCCCGGTGGTGTTGCCCGTGCCGGTGACGGTGTACCCGGCGTCCCTCAGCCGTTCCGCGACGGCGGCGGCGCGGCCGGAGACCCCGGTGCCGTTGAGGACCTGGACCCGCACGCTGGAGGCGTACACCACGTTCTTCTTCGCCGCCTCCAACTGCGGCTTGGTGACCTCCTTGTCCTTGGCCAGGGAGGTGAACAGGTCGGCGGCCTGCGGGTACTGCCAGACGATGTTGGCCTTGTCGGTGGGCTGGTCGGCCTCCCGTCCGTAGTTGGGCACGGTGAGGAAGCTCAGACGGTCGCTCGGTATCCCCTTGAGTTCGTCGGCCAGCCCGTACAGCGGCTGGATGCCGGCCATGTCGGGGTCGGTGGTGAGGGACTTGGTGATCGACTGGAGGAAGCCGTACATCGCGTCGGGGCTCGTGAGCTTGGACTTGGCCTTCTTGGCCAACGCGTCCATGAACTCCTGCTGGCGCCCGATGCGTCCGATGTCGGAGCCGTCGCCGACGCTGTAGCGGGTGCGGACGTACCCGAGTGCCTTCTCGCCCTTGACGGTCTGGCAGCCCGCCTCCAGGTCCAGGTGGGCCTTCTCGTCGTGGATGGCCTGCTTCGGGCAGACCTCGATGCCCTCCAGCGCGTCGACCATGCCCTTGAAGCCGGAGAAGTCGACCGACATGAAGTGGTCGATGCGCAGCCCCGTGTTGGACTCGACGGTCTTGATGCTGCACGCGGCGGCCTCGGCGACCTTGCCGTTGCTGCCGCCGAGCGCGAACGCCTCGTTGATCTTGAAGTGGTGCGGGGAGGACGAACTGCCGTCGCCCTTCTCGCAGCTGGGTATCTCCACCCACGAGTCGCGCGGGAAGGAGACGACCGACGCCCATTCACGGTTCGCGGGGATGTGCAGCACCATCAGCGTGTCGGACTGCATGGTGGTCAGGTCCCTGCCGTACTTGGCGTTGGCGCCGTCACGGCTGTCGGATCCGACGATCATGATGTTCTTCGAGCCGGGACTGAGGTTGTCGGGCCGGTTCTCGCCCAGCTTGTCGTCCACGTCGGCGGAGTTGATGTTGTTGTTCAGGTCGTTGTAGACCCAGGCCCCGACCCCGCCCACCCCGAGGACGACGACGGATGTCACGCCCGCGCCCCAGGCGAGGATCCGGCCCCGCCGGGTGAGCCGCGTCCTGCCGGGTCCGCCCGTCCTGCCGGCGGGTCCGCCCGTCCTGGCCTTGCTGCCGTGGCCGGCCGCCTCCACCGGAGTACGCCCACGCCTCCTCGTCCCGCTCACCGGCGCTCGCTCCTCCGCCTCGGCTGTTTCACCCCGTACACCGTGCTCGGATCGTCGGCGTTGGTCACCGCCGAACCGTCGGAACCCTACACGCGTGCAGGAATACGTCTTAAAAGCACAGATGACTCAGGAGACTCACGGAGCCACCCGAGGGTTGCCCCCGCGGTCGATCACCGCGGGGGCGACGGAACCGTCCGGACGTCCGGACGGACGGACCGCCCGGACGACCGGACGGCCCGGTGGTGCGGACCGTCGGCTACGGCGCGTTGATCAGACCGACCGGCGGGACCGAGACCGTGCGGGCGCCGTCGGTGCCGCCCAGGACGACCTTGCGCAGGGAGACGTTGTTCTTGGTGTCGGTCTCCTGGAGGCGGTTCGCCGGGTTGGCGACGACCTGGATGTAGTAGGTGCCGTTCGGCAGGCCGGTGATGTCGAAGGACTGACCGGGACGGTACTGGGTGTACGTGTCGCCGGACCCGACGTCGAGGACCTCGCGCACGGAGATCGAGTTCTGCTGACCGCAGGCGGTCGACAGATCGGTGTTGTTCGGGTGCCAGTTGGCGTTCTTCACCGTGTAGTCGATGGCGTCGGTGTTGGCCAGGCAGAACGCCTCCTTGCCGCTCTTGACGATCTCCTTCTGGTCGGCGGCGAGCAGCCGGTAGCTGGCGAAGTCGGTGAAGTGCCAGTGCTCGTGACCGATGCGCGGGTCCCACTCCATGGTTCCGGCCGGCGCGTAGCCGACCTGCTTGCCCTTGGCGTCGTAGAAGTACTGGTACGAGTCCATCAGGTCGGCGCCCGGCTTGCGGAAGCCGTCCACGACGAGCGGCGCGGGGCCGGCGTTCCAGACGTTGGCGCTGAAGGCGAGATAGTCCTTGCCGGCCACGTCGCCGTCCTCGCCGTCGGTGACCGCGATGTCCCAGGCGGGCAGCGAACGCAGGTCCGGCTTGGGCACACCGGCCGGTACTCCGGCCCGCCCGGTGGGCCGCTGGGCGGCGGCCTTCAGCGCGGGCGCGATCCGGGAGCCGTCGGTGTGCCCGGCGCCGTCGCCCAGGTGGTGGGCGAGACCGCGGGCCTCCAGGGCGTGCGAGAGCGCGGAGGGCGTGGGGGCGTCGGCGCCACGGGGCCCGTGGTGATGCCCACCCGCCGTGCCGGCCATGCCGGCCATGCCGTGCGACGCGCCGTGGCCACTGCCGGCGGCACCGTGCCCGCCGTGCCCGCTGTGGGCGCTGTGGCCGCTCCGGGCGGTGAGACCGACCCCGCCGCCCTCTCCGCCTTCCCCGCCGTCGCTGATCTCCCGGACGGTCAGCGCGATGGTCGGCCGGTCGTCGGGAATGCCGAACAGGTCGCGGTACTTCTTCGCCACCGCCACCTTGACGGTGTACTCACCCGCGGCCAGGTCGAGCGGCCGGTCGTAGTCGAAGGCGGAGGTGTTGGCCGCCCACCCCTTCTCGACACCCCAGACCGAGCCGAGGGTGAAGGGGTTGGTGGAGCAGCTCTCCGGATAGTGCGAGGTGGCCGGGGCGTCCGGACGCAGCCGGCCGGAGGCGTTGTTCGGGCAGAAGGTGCTCTTGGTCTTCTGGACCTCCACCCCGGCCGCGTTCTTGATGGAGACCTCCAGGAAGTCCGGGAGGCCGCCGAAGTCCTTGACGAGCCCGGCGGGCAGCGCCTTCGTCGTCACCTTCGTCCCGTTGCGCAGGATCTGCTGGGCGACGACCGGGTCCTTGTACGACTTGCGCGTCACCTTCAGCTCCAGCGGAGCGTTGTCGACGGTGACGTACGTGCCGAGGTCGAGGTAGACCCCGGAGTTCCCCTCGTACCGGTCGGCGGTCACGGCCTTGGACGCGGCGACGAGCTTGAGCTTCGGCGTCCCGGCCGGGCTCGCGGGCGCGGCCCCGGCGCCGGGAGCGGACCCGGCGACGGCGGCCACGACGGTGAGCGCGGCCCCCGCGGCGAACGCCGCGCGCTTGAGGCCCTTGCGGTGTTGCGATCTGGTCATCGGTTCCTCGTCTGCGAGTGCCATGGTCAGTGGCATCGGACTGGACAGCCCACACCCCGCCCGGCACAGACGACGCATCCCCCGCGCCCCGACCGGAACTGTGAGCACCCTGTGAGAGCCCCGAATGCCCTACCCGGGTTGCCTGTTGCGAGGAATCGGTGAGGAACCAGCAGAGATCGCTGTCCCCCCGAGGACATCACCCGCCCGGCCGACCCGACACCGCCGCGACCGCGGACCGGCGCGGCGCCGACTGTTCCAGATGGACGACGACGGTGGAGTGGAAGCGCTGTACGGCGTCGTCGACGCTACGGATGAACCCGGACTCGGCGTTGCCGCGACCGCTGCCCATGCCCTTGACGAGGGTGAGCCGGAATCCGGTGATCCGCGCCCCGTTCTTCGGCAACAGATCCGCCGGTTCCGGACGGAGACGCTCCAGGGTGCCGCGTGGCCCGGCGGATCCGTCCTCGACCAGTGTTTCCACGTGCAGGTCGGCCGGCGCCTCCGCCAGGCGTCGCAGGAGCCGCTTGATCCAGCTCAGCGGATAGCCCTGGTCGGGCACGGGGATCTCCACGGACGTACGGAGCCTGCCGGTGCGCAGGTCGGCGCCGACCGCCAGCACCCCGGGCATCCCCTCGATCCGCAACTCCGCTCCCACTTTCCCCTCTGCGCAGAGTTCATCGGCCATCCGTGCCCGGCGGGCGCCGGGGTCGGTACCCCGCCGGGCGCGCTGGACCGGCAGCACCTTCTGTCCGAGTTCGCCGCCGAGCCCCAGACAGACCTGCCGGATGAGCCTCTCCCAGCTCTCCACGACCTCGAGAGCCCGCGCGTCGCCGGGGCACAGCGTCTCGTCGTCGATGCCCTTGCGCACGGGGACCCAGGCCGAGCCCATGTTCTGGAAGCCGTGGCAGCCGGAGTTGTCGTGCTGGAGGTAATGCAGGAGTTCCTGGAGCAGCCAGGCGTGCGCGCTGTTGTCGACACCCTCGTGCCGGATGAGGAGTTGGGCCTGGTGGGCCACCTCGGCCCAGGACAGATGACGGAGGGCGACCTTGTGCTTGCGCCGACCGTCGATCTTGACGTCGACGAGCGGACTGCCCTCGAGCGCCACGTCGTTGGAGAGGGTGATCACGGCCTCGTAGCCCCGCCGCGCGGCGATGTCCATGTAGGCCTGCACCTGCTCGGGCCGCAGCGGGTTGCCGTTGGTCTTGGTCTCGAGCAGCGCGGTCCACAGCTTGCCGGCGCGTTCGACACGGATGACGCCGTCCGGGCGCCGCGGGGTGTCGCCGTGCGGCAGGGACACCTCGGTGAAGGTCTCCATGCGGCCCGCCGGTGCGCCGAAGGCGGCCGTGAGCCGCCGCCCGAACTCAGGGACCTGTGCCATCACCGACAGCAGTACCGAGGTCGCGCGGGTCTCCCGGTCCCGGTCGCTCTTCAGCGCGGAGACCGGGAAGAGCCGGGCGCCCCGCCATGACTCGTTCTCCGCAAGGGACTTCTTCGGCGTCTTCGGCAGGGTGATCTTCTTCTTGGCGGTGCGGGGTCGTGCGGTGGTCCGGTCAGGCTCAGTGTCGTCGGCGGCCCTGCGCGGGGCGGGGACGGCCGGCAGCGGGTCGGGCGCGGACCGGCCGGACTCGGCGGCGGAACCGGCCGGTGCGGAGCCGGCGGTCCCGCCCGGGGCGCCGGTGCCGGAAGCGGTGCCCGGAACTTCAGCGCCGGACTCCGGGGCGGCGACTGAGGCGGCATCGGACGCGGCCTCGGACTCGGATTCAGGGCCGGACTCGTGGCCGATGGCGGACAACGCGTCGGCAGGGTCGGCATCCGCCTCATCGGCGTCGTCGTCGATGTCCACGCCGAAGTCCATCGCGAGGCCGGCCAGACCGGTCTCATATCCCTGCCCGACCGCCCGGAACTTCCACTCGTCCCCGCGCCGGTACAGCTCGCCGAAGATGAACGCGCTCACCGATCCGGCGTCCTCGATGGCGAACCGCAGCAGGTCCTCCCCGGCCCCGTCGGCCAACGTCACCCGGAGCTCGTCCAGTTCACCGAAGTGTGCACCCTCGTACCGGCTGGCGGCGACCACGATTCGGTCCACCTCGGCCGGGATCGCCGTCAGGTCGAAGCCGATCCGGTCCTCGCTGCCCTCGCCCGAAGGCACCTTGCCCAGGAGCTGCACACTGCCGTCCGGGGCGACCGGGTGGTTGTAGAAGTAGAAGTCGGCGTCGCTGCGCACCTTCCCCTTCGTGTCGAGCAGAAGCACGGAGACGTCCGCGTCGCCCTCTCCGGTCGGACTGGCCCACCCCAGGCTCACGACCACCGCGTCCGTGTTCTCGCTGAGAGCCGCCAAACCCACGTTGGCGCCCTTGACCATCTCGTGCACTAGCCCCCCTAGCGACCGCACTGATGTGACACGCGCCACATGTGACGCACGGTGAGACTCTAGTGCCAGGAGGTGAATCCCGGGGCGATCCGCCGGAAATCCGCCCGGCGACGACCGGGAAGATCGGCGCCGGTCGGGGGCGGGACAGAGCGGCCGGGCGAGGGGTGCGTCAGCGGTTGTAGCGGGCCCCGGGTGGCGCCGGAAGTCGCGGAGCGTCCATGTGGCGCCGCCCGCGTTCATCCGCGCAAGCGGCACTGGCCGGTCGGGGTCCTGTCGCAGAAGTCGTCCAGGGGCCCGGTCGGGTCGTCGGTTTCGGTCGTAGCGTCTGGGCCATGGTGGACTGGGGGACCCGGCCGGCCAGGGCGGATGACGTCGAGGCCGTCGCGGAGGTGCGGGCGGTGGCGATGCGGGCCGATCCGGAGCGGCTCGGGCGCTACGACGAGCACCGGGTACGGCAGCGGCTGCGGGAGCGGCCGACCGTTCGGCGCTGCGGCTGCGGGGGGACGTCCTGCGGGGCAGTCCGGCCCGCCGGCTCTACGAACGGAACGGCTTCACGTTCGAACACGAGGTCTCCGTAGACGTGTTCCTGGTGCGGGAGCCCCGTACCCGGTCGCGTTCGCGGCCATCATGAGCCGGTGTTCCGTCTCCGTCGCTTCCCTCGTTCCGCTCGTCCTCCTCGTCGTCTTCGCCTGCTCCGGGTTGCGTTGACCGGGCTGCTCGTCGCGTGCGCGCTGCTCGCGGGGCCCGCCTCCGTTCCCGTCGGGCGGGGGGTCGGCGCGCCGCCCGGGGCCTTCGGGGCGTACGTCGGGTACGACGACGCCGGTGTGCGGCGGATCGCGGCGCTCGACGGGTGGCTCGGGGCGGCCACGCCCCGGGTCGGGCACGCGTATCTGCCGGGGGACCGGTGGAGCAACATCGAGGGGGCGCCCGGGTATCTGGAGTACTGGGCGCGATGGCGGCGGGAGCGCGCCGACCGGATGTTCGTGCTCAACGTGCCGATGCTCGAGGGCACCGAGGACCACGTGTCCGACCGGGTCGTGCGGGAGGAGCTGCGCAGAGGGGCGCGCGGGGACTACGACGAGCACTTCCGGGTGCTGGCCCGGCGGCTCGTCGCGCTCGGGGTGCCCGATGCCGTGCTGGTGGTGGGGTGGGAGATGAACGGCATCACCTACACCCACCGGTGCGGGCCCGACCCGGCGGCCTGGAAGCGGTACTGGGCGCGGATCGTCGGCGCCATGCGCTCCGTGGACGGCGGGCAGCGGTTCCGGTTCGAGTTCACGCCCAGTCGGGGACCGGACGCGGTTCCCTGGACCGCCTGCTATCCCGGCGACCGGTACGTCGACGTCATCGGCATGGACGCCTATGACCAGCCCCGCGGGATGTCCTTCGAGGAGCAGGCCGACGAGCCGTACGGCCTCGCCGCGCACGTGCGGTTCGCTCGGGCGCACGGCAAGCCGGTCTCGTATCCCGAGTGGGGGCTGTACCGCAACGGCGACAACCCGGAGTACGTGCGGGGCATGCTCACCTGGTTCGCCGAGCACCGGCCGCTGTACCAGACCATCAGCGACTACTGCCCGCACGGCGTGTGGCGGTGTTCCGGCAATCCACGGTCGTCGGCCGTGTACCGCTCGCTGGTCGGGGGGCCGTTCGGCTGAACCGGGTCGCCACGCGGGCCGGGTGCCGCCCTCGAACGCCCCATCGGTCCGATGATCACACAATGGGACGAGAACACCATGCGCGTCTCCCGCGAACGCGAACACAGGCCGCCCCGCTGGCACTCCTGCCGGCCCTCCTGCTGCTCGTGCTCGCCGCCGTGCCCGCCGGGGCGGGGGGCGACGGGTTCCGCAAGGAGGCCGCCCGTGCCGTCCGCGCGCACGAGCGGGCTCGCGAGCAGGTCGACCGGCTGCGCGAGTCCGACGCCTCGCCCACCGAGGTCAAGGACGCCGAACGCCGCCGCAAGGCCGTCCGCGCGGAGCTCTGGGACCTGCTGTGGTCCACCGGGCGGAACTCCGGCGATCCGGTCGCCGTCGACCCGTCCGGACGGGACGGCCGCTGCCCGTTCGGCGACCGGAGCCGCCCGCCGGAGCGACGCGCCCAGGCCTGGACGGCCCCGACCCGCCGCTACTGGCTCTCCGCGGGCTACGCCGCCAAGGGCTCCCGCTGGGCCCACCGGCACACCGGCCAGGACTTCGCCGTGGACTCCGGCACCCCGGTGTACGCCGTCGGCTCCGGCACCGTCCGCGCCACCACCTGCGGCGACGGCTTCGGCAACCAGGTCGTGATCCGCCACCGGGACGGCTACTTCACGCAGTACGCCCACCTGTCGCGCATGGACGTGCGCAAGGGCGGGCGGGTGACGGCCGGCCAGCGCATCGGCCTGTCCGGCGCGACCGGCAACGTCACCGGCCCGCATCTGCACTTCGAGGTGCGGATCACCCCGTACGTCGGCTCCGCGGTGCCGCCCCTGCCCTGGCTGCGCCGCAAGGACGTACAGGTCACCGGAGCGGCCCTGACGCCCTGAGCGCGCGGGCCGGGAGGGACTACGCCTGCGGGGGACGGTAGGCGGCCAGCGCCCAGATCACGAAGACGTCGATGGCGATCTGGATGATCGCCCAGAACGGCGCGTACGGCAGGAACAGGAACTGGAGGATCAGGCTCAGGGAGGCCAGTGCCAGACCGCTGATCCGGGCCCATCCGGCCCACTCGCCCCCGCTGAGCAGCCCCCAGCCGGTCAGCACGGCCACGACACCCACGATCAGCAGGACCCACCCCCAGCCGGTGAGGTTCATCTCGTAGACGTAGCTGCCGATCGCGGAGTAGACGTCGTCCTGGGCGATCGCGGCGATGCCCTGGAACACGGCGAGGAAGCCGCTCACGAACATCAGCACTCCGCCGAAGACGACGCCACCGGCGACCAGTCCACCCCCCGCCGGCGGCGGCGAGGCCAGACCCTGCGTACCGGTGCCCTGGTGGGACGGGTCCCACACCGGGGACCCCTGCGACGGCTGGGAGTGCGGCTGGTCGCTCATGGCGCTGTCCCGTCTCTCGGTCGGTGTTCTGCACCGACCCTCCGTCCGGACGAGGGCCGCCACCACGGGGGTGCGCCGTACGGGTGACCCGGCATGCGGACGGGCGGGGCCGCCCCTTCACTGGAGGAAGGCCCGTGGACCCCTCAGGAGGAGACAAGATGCCACGCACCAAGGGCGTGCTGCTGACGGCGGCGGCGATCTGCTGCGCCACCGTGCTCACCGGCTGTTCGGACGACGACACCCCCTCGTCGGTGTCGTCCGCGGCCAGCAAGGCCGCCTCGGCGGCCGAGTCGCTGGGCAGGGAAGCCACCGCGGCCGCGTCCTCCCTCGCCTCCGGCTTCGCCTCCGAGGCGTCCTCGGCGTTCGCGTCGGCGTCGGCGCGCCGTGAGCTGGACGAGATCAAGGACGGCGTCGACGTGAAGTCCGACGTGAAGCTCGGCACCCCGGGCACCGACAAGGACGACCGGTCCACGGTGGACGTGACCGTCTCCAACACCACCGACGGGTCGAAGTCCTTCTCCGTCCAGATCGACTTCACCGACTCCGCCGGCAACCGGCTCGACACGGTCGTCACCACCGTCTCCGACGTGGCGGCGGGCAAGACCGGCAAGGCGACGGCGCGCAGCAACCGCACGCTGTCCGGCCAGGTGAAGGCGGAGGTGGCCCGGGCGGTGCGGTACTGACGCCGACCGCGGAGACGTCCGTCGCGGGCCGGCTGCTGCGGGAGACCGTCACCGACCCAGGCCGCCTCCCCGAGCATCTGGCCCTGTTCGCGGTACGCCACCTGGGTCCGGTGGCGCACCGCACGACCTCGGCCGAACCGCCGCCCACCCGCGCCCAGTTGCTCGCCCGGGGCCGCCGCGCCACGGTCGCCGAGGGCGCGTTCGTGGGCGGCCCGTTCCTCGTGCTCATCCCGGTCGCGTTCTGCGCCGCCCTGCTCCGCCAGACCCGCACGATCCTGGAACTGGCCGCGCTGACCGGCCGGAACCCGACGGAGCGCGACCGCGCGGCCGAACTCCTGGTCCTGCAAGGGGTGTACGACGACGTCCCCGCGGCCCGCACCGGCCTGGCGGCCCACACCGCCGACCCGCACCGCCCCTCCGACCAGCACCACCCGTCCGAAAAGCCGACCGGCCCGCGCCACCCCTCCGGCGGGCCCACCGGGCCCCACCGCCCCTCCGGCAGGTCCACCGGCCCGCTGCGCCGCCCGGCCGCCCTGTGGAGGCTCACCCTGCGCATGGCCCGGCTGCTCGGCCTGCTCACGCCGGTCGGACCCGGCGGCCCTCCCCGCCGCGCGGCGCGGGCCGGGCGCTGGCTGCTGCTCGCCGCCGTGATCCTCGTCGGCCTGGCAGCTCCGCTCGTCTGGCTGCCCTACATGGCGAACTCCTACGACCGCGCCACCACCCGGCTCAACGACCGGGCCGTCCGCTTCTACTTCCCGCAGGCCGGGGCGGACGACGACGCGCCCCCGCCCCGTTCCCGGCGCCGCCGCCTCGATCCGGCCGCACTGGCCGGCGCGGGTCGCGCCCTGCTGTCCCTGCTGGTGCCGGTGACGCTGGCCGTCGGCGTGCTCGTCGCCGACCTGCGGATCGCGGGCAGCCGGTGGCCGGTCCTGGGAGTCGTGCTGACCGCGGCCTCGGTGGGCACGGGAGCGGTGTGGCTGTGGAACCGGCACCGCCACCGGCACGGGCACCGCCCCCGGCGGCCGGGTTAGCGGCTCCGCGCGCCCCTCGTGCCGGCGAACTCCCGCAGGAACAGCGCCTCCACATGGGCCATGTGCTCGATCTCGGTCGGGTCGACGCTCTCGTCGGGGGCGTGGATGAGGCAGCGGGGTTCCTCCACGCCCATGAGAATGATCTCGGCGCGCGGGAAGGCGGAGGCGAGGACGTTGCACAGGGGGATGGATCCGCCCTGGCCGAGATGGGCGAGGGGTTTGCCGTAGACCTCCCGCACGGCCGTGCCGAGGGCGGTGTACGCGGGTCCGTCGGTGGCGGCGCGGAAGGGCGATCCGGTGCCCTCCGGCTCCACGGTGACCTGGGCGCCCCACGGAGTGGCCTCGGTGAGATGCCGGGTGAGCGCCTCGCGGGCGAAGTCCGCGTCCGTGCCCGGCGGGACGCGCAGGCTCACCCGGGCGCGGGCGGTGGCCGGGACGGCGGCCGCGGAGCCGACGACCGGCGGGCAGTCGATGCCGAGGACGGTGACGGCGGGCCTCGCCCACAGCCGGTCGGCGACCGTGCCGGTGCCGGTGAGCGGGACGCCGTCCAGGACACCGGCGTCGGCGCGGAACCGGTCCTCCGGGTAGCCGACGCCTTCCCATGTCCCGTCGCAGACCAGCCCGTTGACGCGGGTCGAGCCGGTGACCGGGTCGCGCAGGGTGGAGAGCATCTGGATCAGTGCCGCGAGCGCGTCGGGGGCCGGGCCGCCGAACATGCCGGAGTGCACCTCGCCCTCGAGGGTGCGGACGGTGACGACGAGGTTGGCGAGACCGCGCAGGGTGATGGTCGCGGTACCGGTGCCGACCTCCGCGTTGCCGGTGTCGCACACCAGCAGGGCGTCGGCGAGGAACTGCTCCGGGTGCTGACCGACGTACGCCTCCAGCCCGCCGGTGCCCTGCTCCTCGGAGCCCTCCGCGACGAACTTCAGCCCCACCGGAACGTCCTCGCCGAGCGCGCGCAGCGCGGTGAGGTGCATGACGATGTTGCCCTTGCAGTCGGCGGTGCCGCGCCCGTACCAGCGGCCGTCCGCCCGCTCGGTGAGGGTGAACGGCGGACTGTTCCAGGCGGTGTCGTCGAGCGGGGGCTGCACGTCGTAGTGGCAGTACAGCAGGACGGTGGGCGCGCCGGGCGGGGGCGGGCGGTGACCGAGGACGGCGTGGCTGCCGTCCGGGGTCTCGGCGAGGTGGACGTCGCGCAGGCCCGCCCGGGTGAAGGCGTCGGCGACCCACTGCGCGGCCCGCGTGCACTCCTCGGGCGGGTACTGGCGGGGGTCGGCGACGGACGGGATGGCGACGAGCTCGGCGAGGTCGGCCTTCGCCCGGGGCATCAACGCGGCGATGCGCGCGCCCAGTCCGGTCGCTTCGGATGCGGAAGAGGTCATCGTCGTCACCGCCTCACCGTGTCGTCGGTGTCCAGGTCGTCCAGCCGGTCCCGGAAGTCGTCGAGCTTCTGCGGGCAGTAGATCTCGATGATCTTCGCCTCGGCCCGCAGCGCCCTGGTGTCGCCGACGACCGGCCGCTGGCCGACGAACGCGGCGCCGTTGGAGACGTTGATCTTCCACAGCGCCGATTTCAGGGCGCCGCCGGGGTTCTCGCAGACGATGCCGCCGTCGGTGCCCAGGGCGCGGACGACGGTGTCGGTGTCGGGGCGCGGGTAGCCCGCGTCGACGGCCGCGTCGGCGAGCTGGTTCGCCTTGTCCGTGGCCTCGTTGGTCTTCTTGACGGTCTCGTAGTTGACGAGGCCGATCACGACGAACGCGAGCAGCACGACGATCGCGCCGAGGTAGATCCACTTGTGCTCGGACGCGAACCGGGTGGGACTCATGCCCCTGCCTCCTCTCGCGCGGCCTCCGTCTGCCAGTCCGGCTTGCGGAACCTCAGGAAGGCCCAGGGGATCAGCAGGCCGAGGATGCCCAGGCCGCAGCCGATGATGAGGACGTAGGACCACACGCTGCCGCCGCCGAACTGCGAGGGCGGCACGAAGCCGATGACCATGGCCGCGGCGGAGGCCAGCAGCCCGACGGTGCACAGCACGTTGAGGGCGGGGACGCGGTAGCCGCGCGGGTGGTCGGGCTGGTTCTTCCGCAGGCGCATCGCCGCGACGAACATCAGCAGGTAGACGATGAGATACACCTGCGTGGTGATCGTCGAGAAGATCCAGTACACGCTGGAGACGTTAGGGATGAACGCGTATCCGAGCGCGATCACCGTGGTCACGACGCCCTGCGTCACCAGGATGTTCTGCTGGACGCCGAACCGGTTCAGCCGCTGGAGGAACGGCGGCAGATAGCCCTCGCTGCGGGAGATCTCCAACAGGCCCTTGGACGGACCGGCGAGCCAGGTCAGCATCCCGGCCAGCGACGCGGAGATCAGCATGACCGCCGCGATCGGCGTCATCCAGCCGATGTGGAAGTACGCGAAGAACGAGTCGAAGGCCTGCATCACCCCGGCGGTCAGGCTGGTCTGGTCGGCCGGGACGACCCAGCTGATGGCCAGCGCGGGCAGGATGAAGATCAGCAGCACGAGGGCCATGGCCAGGAACATCGACTTCGGGTATTCCTTCGCCGGATTCTTCAGCGAGGAGACGTGGACGGCGTTCATCTCCATGCCCGAGTACGAGAGGAAGTTGTTGACGATCAGCACCAGGCTGGCCAGGCCGGTCCACTGCGGCAGCAGGTGACTTGCCGTCATGGGCGCGGCCGAGGGGTTGCCCTGGGCGAGGAAGACCATGCCGAGGACGACGAGGATCGTGCCGGGCACCAGGGTGCCGATGACCAGGCCCCAACTGGACAGCCCGGCGAGGGCCTTGGTCCCGCGCGAGGAGACCCACACGCCCGTCCAGTACAGGACCATGATCACGATCGCCGTGTAGAGACCACTGGAGGCGAGGGACGGATCGATGATGTACGCGAGGGTGCTCGCCACGAAGGCCAGCAGGCTCGGGTAGTAGAAGATCGTCATCGCGAACTGGCACCACACGGCGAGGAACCCGAGCGGCTTGGACAGACCCTCGCTCACCCAGCGGTACACACCGCCGTTCCAGCCCGAGGCGAGTTCCGCCGACACCAGCGCGGTCGGCAGCAGGAACACGATCGCCGGTACGAGGTAGAGGAACACGCAGGCCAGGCCGTAGACGGCCATCGTGGGGGCGGCACGCAGACTGGCGACGGAGGCCGTCGTCATCAGGGCCAGGGTGAGCCAGGTCAGCCGTGGCGCGTCGACCACAGCCGCACGGGTCTTCTCCGCCGCGGCCGGCGGTTGCCGGTCGGCGGGTACGTCCATCGAGGCCATGCGCCCTCCCTGCGGTGCGGTCCGGTCTCCCGCCAGCCTGTGGGGGGCGGGGGCGGGACGCAGGGCGGGTAGGCCGTTCAGGTGACGGGGCCTGCCGTACGGCGACCCGGAGTGCGTACGGACCGGCGCGGACGCACGCTGGGTGACGTGCAGCCCCCGGCCCTCGTCGACGACCTCGCCGCGTTCCTCGCCCGGCTCACCGCTCTGCCGCTGCGGTCCTCGGGGGAGGGCGCCCACCTGATCGGCGGGACGGTCGCGCGGACCGCGCGGGCCTACGGGGCCGAGGCGACCGTGCTGCTCGTGCCGGAGGCGGCCGTGGTGACCGTGGTCGCGGCGGACGGGGGGAGCCGCACGGTCACCGTGCGGGGCTTTCCCGAGGTGTTCCGGCTGGACCGGGACGCCGCGCTGAAGCCGCTGCTCGCGGCGGTGGCGCGCGGGGAACTGGACGTGCGGGAGGCGCACGCGCGGGTGCGCCGCATCGAGGAGGCGCCGCCGCCGTAGCCGCCGTCCGGACCGTCCGCCGGGGCTGATCCTGATGCTGCCGGGCTTCTTCACGCTCACCGTCGGCTCGCTGGGCATGCGCGGGCTGACCACGCTCGCGGGCGGGCACGTCATCGCGGGCTTCACGGACCCGCTGAAACTGGTCACGATCGTGACCGCGATCGCGGTCGGCCTGGTGACCGGCGCTGCGCTGGCCGGCCGACGCGACGACGCGGTCTGACCGTCGGCGTCCGACCGGCGGTTGTTCCGTCCGTCGGCGTCCGACCGGCGGTTGTTCCGTCCGTCGGCGTCCGACCGGCAGTGTCCGTCCGACGGCGTCAGGCCATCCAGAAGAAGACGGCCGTCATCCGCTTCTCCTCCAGCGTCGTTCCGGAGTAACCGGTCGCGCTGTGCACGAGGTTGGCGTTGTAGAGGAGCAGCCGGTTGTGCTTGTGGGGGATGCGTACGTCCTCCTCGAAGGCGTCCGGCGCCACGAACCGGGTGCCGAGCGCCTCGACGAGGTTGTTGTGCGGGGCCTGGACGACGTTCCCGCCGAGCCGCCCGCCGGGCAGGGACTGCCGGTAGAAGCTGGTTCCGCAGTCCTTGGGGACGGAGGGGTTGAGGTACAGGACGGCCGCGTACCGGCAGAGCGCGCGGGAGTCGGAATGCGGACGCGGGGCGCTCTCGCCCTCCCCCACCACCTGGATGCAGTTGTGGTTGAGGGTCCCGCCGCCGGGCGCCCGCTGCACCCACAGCTTCCCGGCCCCCGTCGCCTTCCTCACCAGCCGCTCCACGCGGCCGAGTTCACCGGGTTCCAGACCGGGCATGGTGCGCAGTCCCGGCCAGCTCTCGGAGGTGTACGGATATCCCTTGACCCAGTCGTCCTTGGCGAGGCAGCGATCCCGGATCGCGGTGATGCCGGCCTCGGGGAAGACGTCGTCGACGACCCAGTAGTCGCGGCCCTTGGTGGGCTTGCGGTACGGGAGCACGGGGAGCGTGGCGGCAGCCCGTGCGGGCTGGTGGGGCCGCTGTGGCATGGACATGCGGCGAATCTAGGTCGGGCGTCCCTCATGACTCGCCCCTCCGTTCGTCCGCACTCCGCCGCGAAGTGGTCAACATTTCGTCGAACGGGTCAACGGCTCCCCAACCGACGAAGCGACGGGCTCACCCGATCGGATCGTCGAACAGGTCGTCGTCGGTGGTGGCGCGGACGGCGCGCTCGGACCAGATCCGCTGCGCCTGGTCAACGAGCTACGCCGCGTTCAGTTCGCACCACACGAGCTTGCCCCGGTGGCCCATCCGGGACAGCGGCTGCCAGTGCCAGAGGTCCGAGCAGGCCCGCACCAACGCCATGCCCCGGCCGTTCTCGGCGTCCGCCGGATCCGCCAGGTCCGCCAGCCGTCCCGGCGGCTCGGGCGGCTCGGGGTCCGCGTCCCAGGCACCGATCTGGAGGACGCCGTCCCGAAAACGCAGCCGCAGACAGGCGGGCCCCTTCGTGTGCAGGACGGCGTTGGAGACCAGCTCCGAGGCGAGCAGCTCCGCGGTGTCCACCAGGTGGATCAACCCGTGCAGGGTGAGGATCAGGCGCAGGGTACGGCGGCAGACGGTCACGGCGCGGGGGTCGCCGGGGACGAAGAGGGAGTACTCCCAGGAGTCGGGGGCGGTTTCGGACATGCGTCAACTCCGAGTGAGGTGAGGGGATTTGCGCGCGGTGGCGTTGCCGCAGCCGTCATGGCAGGACGGAGCGGTGCACTTCCGCAGCGTGTGCGGTACGTCACCGAAGGTAAATCTAAATCTAGAGACGGGGCAAGCCGATCGCGTAATCTGACGCCGAACGAGTCGCGCGTCACGGCGCGTTGAACAGAGGAGCGGCCGAGCCTTGAGGCGCGAACCAACGGCACGTCAGATGCGCGTGGCGACCGAACTGCGCAGACTCCGGGAGGCGGCAGACCTCAACGCCCGCCAGGCGGCAGCGCTGCTCGGCGTGAGTCCCGCCCAGATCACCCACATCGAGTCCGGACTCGCGGGCGTGAGCGAGACGCGGCTTCGCCGTCTCGCGTCCCACTACTCCTGCACGGACGACGCGTTCATCGACGCCCTGGTGGCGATGGCCATCGACCGAACGCGCGGCTGGTGGGAGGAATACCGGGGGCTGTTGCCGGCGTCATTCCTGGACCTGTCGGAGTTGGAGCACCACTCTCGATCCCAGGCCAATGTGGCCGTTCTGTTCGTGCCGGGCCTCTTGCAGACGGAGGAGTACGCCCGTGCCGTGTTCTCCAACAGGATCCCTGAACTCAGCTCTGATGACATCGAGTTGCGCGTTCAGCACCGCAAGGCGCGCCGCGTGGTCATCGAACGTGTGGCACCCATCGGTTTCGAAGCGGTGATCCACGAGGCGGCCTTGCGCATCAGGGTCAGCGACCGCGCCGCGTCACGAGTCCAGCTCACACGCATCTTGGACCTCTCCGAAGCGGATCACATCAGCGTCCGCGTCATCCCTCTCGACCTCGACGGCTTCTCCAGGGGTGGCAGCACCATGCACTACCTGAGCGGCCCGGTCCCCAGACTGGACACGGTGGTCCGCGACGCTCCTCACGGTGCGGCCCTGGTCGATTCCGAGGCTCAGCTTGCCGAGTACCGCGCACGGTTCCATAAAGTGGAAGCCGCGTCACTCGACCCCCATCGCTCGCGTGACTTCATCCACAGGCTGGTAAAGGAGCTGTGAGGCTCGCTGTGACTCCCGCGAACTGGCAGAAGTCGAGCTACTCCGACGGCGGCGACGGCAACGACTGCGTGGAGCTTGGCTCCGCCGCCGCCACGCTCCACCTCCGTGAGTCCGACGACCCCGGCGCCGTGCTCGCCACCGCCCCGGCCCCCGTCGCTCGGTTTCTGCACGCCATACGCGCAGGAACTCCCGGAATTGTGGCCTCCATCACAGCCCGCGCAGGCCGCGCCTGCTGAAGTGACCGGATGATCGGTCTCATCGTGCGCGCCCTCCCGTTCTGGGTGCGCGAACCCCTGCTCGTCGTCGTCGGCGTGCCCTTCAGCGTCCTCCTGTTCTACGCGGCCATCCGGGACCGGGAGTGGATCGGAGCCGCCCTCGGCACCGCCGTCGCCGTGTTCACCGCCGTCCGCATCCACACGATCAGGCGTGCCCTCCAGACCCGTCGCCAGGCGAAGGCCCTGGAAGGCATGAAGCGCATCGAGGGCATCTAGGGAACGGGCGGGGGCACGGTGACGGGCACGGGTGCGGGTGCGGGTGCGGGGGATCGGGCCCGGGCGGGGGCCGAGTTCCGGACCGTCGGCGGCCCGGTCCGCGGCCGGCGGTCGGCCGACGGGGTCACCGCCGTACTCGGCGTTCCCTACGCCGCCCCACCCTTCGGCGCGAACCGCTTCCGCGCGCCGCGGCCCGCCCCCGGCTGGAGCGCGCCGCGGGACGGCACGGCGTTCGGACCCGTCGCGCCGCAGTCCGCCGAGCTGCCCGGCGCACCGGTGTGGCGGCCGGGTGACGAGGACGTGCTCACCGTCAACGTGTGGGCGCCGCCCTCGCCGGACGGCGGCCCGCTGCCGGTGCTCTTCTGGATCCACGGCGGCGCCTACACCTTCGGCTCCTCCGCCCAGCCCGACTTCGACGGCACCGCGCTCGCCCGGGCCGGAGTGGTCGTGGTCAGCTGCAACTACCGCGTCGGCTTCGAGGGGTTCGGCCATGTGCCGGGCTTTCCCGACAACCGTGGACTGCTCGACCAGGTGGCCGCACTGCGCTGGGTCCGGCCACCCTGCTCTACACGCTGATCGGTGTGGGCCGCACGACCTACATCCTCTATCAGTGGGCCGATACCGGGAAACGGGCCGCGGTGCGGCGGACGAACACGTTTGTCGTCGTGTCGACCACGGCCGTTTATCTGATCGCCAACGCCGTGAGCATCGGATTCGCGGTCACCTGACGGCCCTCGTCCGCGCACTCACCCGGCGGGGCTCGGCCCCGCAGTCACCCCACGCGGTGCGGGCCCGCGCTCAGTACCACCTCGTCGCCCACCGACACCTTCCCCGCTCGCCGCACCTCGAAGTAGGCGCCGAAGGCGACGCCGCCGTCCTGCGCCCGGCGGTAGTCCGCGAGGGTGCGCAGGGGTTCCGGGCCCGAGCGGCGGCCGGTGCGCTGGTCGACCATCGTGATGGCGCAGCGGATCGTGTCCTCGGTGAAGGCCAGTTCGGTGCCGGCGATGGTGAGGCGGGCCGCGCCGTCCTCCGTGTGGGGGGTGTCCCAGCCGTCCACCACCAGGTTGGGCCGGAAGCGGTTCATCGGAAGGGGCACGGCTCCGCGTCCGGCGATCCGCTCGTTCAGGGCGTCCAGACTGGCCCGGGAGACGAGGTGCAGCCGGCCGTTGTTCCCGGCCGGGGGACGGACCAGGGTGCTCGGGGTGCCCAGTACCTCCGTGAGCCAGTCGTGCACGTCCGCGGCGTCCGCCCGCACCGGGTCCCGGCCGGGCGCCCGCAGCGTCAGCTCACCCTCCGTCAGTTCCGGGGTGATCAGGGCCAGCCCGGGGTCGCCCCACTGCCAGCGCAGGTCGCCCTTCTCGTCGGCGACCGCGTAGGTGCGGTCGTGCAGCAGGCCGGTGCTCGTCAGTTCGGCCTCCGACAGCTCCGTGCCCGCGCAGCCCTTCACCGGGTAGTACGTGATCCCCGCCAATCGCGCGATCGTCATCCCCACGCCCCCTCGCCCGTCCGACTCGGTCCGACCCTGTCCGCCCCGGTTCAGGGCTCAGTCCGTCACCAGCGCCAGTACGAAACCGTCGTACCCTTTTCCGCCCACCGTCTGCACCGCCGTCGCGGTCAACCTCGGGTGCCGCCCGATGAGTTCGGTGAACTCGCGGACCCCCCGGACGCGGGGATCCGTGCTGTCGGCGTCCGTGACCGCGCCCTCGCGCACCACGTTGTCGCCGACGATGACGCTGCCGGGGCGGGTCAGCCGCAGGGCCCACTCCAGGTAGAGCGGGTTGGACGGCTTGTCCGCGTCGATGAAGACCAGGTCGAAGCGTTCCGCGCCGAGCTCGGCGGCCAGCACCGGCAGGGTGTCCGAGGCCTTGCCGACCCGCAGGTCCACCACCCCGTCCAGGCCCGCGTCCGCGATGTTCGCCGCCGCCACCTGCGCGTGCCGCTCGTCCGCCTCCAGGGTCACCAGGCGGCCGCCCTCGGGCAGGGCGCGGGCCAGCCACAGCGTGCTGTAGCCGCCGAGGGTGCCGATCTCCAGAATCCTGCGCGCCCCCCGCACGCGGGCGATCAGGTGCAGCAGCTTGCCCTGGTTGGGCGCCACCTGGTGCGGTGGCAGACCCGCCGCCTCGCTGCCCTCGCCCGCCGCCCGGAGGGCATCGTCCTCCTCCACCAGCAGGCCGTTGAAGTAGTCGTCGACGGCGGTCCAGATCTGCTGCACGGGGGGTCCCTTCGTCGTCCCGTACGGGCCTCACCGAGGGCCAGTAGGTTCCTTATGGGAACTTACTCGTGCGCGGGAGCCCCGTCCATCAACTTTTCACTCGGGACGGTGAGTACGATCGGCCCCGCGTCCGTACTCCTGTGCGTCCGCCCCCACGGACCCAGCACTTCGACACATCGGCGGAATCCCCGACCGGGCAGGAGGCACGGTGCCAATTTCGCGAAACATGGTGGGAACCCTGTTCGTCGGCGGTGCGCTGACGCTGACACTCAGCGCGCTCGCCTACCCATCGATGCTCGGACTTGACACCGTGTCGACCTCGACCGACCGGATCATCGCCAATACCCAGTGGGGCCCCCTGACGGAAGCCGACCGCAACTTCGTCGTGGCGGTGCGCGCGGCCGGTCTGTGGGAGTACCCGGTCGGGCAGATCGGGCTCCAGAAGGGGCAGAGCAAGGGCGTCATCACCGCCAGCCAGCACCTGATCGACGGACACGCGGCGCTGGACACCACCTGCCGCAAGATCGCGCCGATGCTCAACATCACGATCCCGAACGTGGCCAGCCCGCAGCAGGAAGGGTTCGTCAACACCCTGAAGGCCGACCAGGGCAAGCAGTTCGACATCGACTTCGCCAACATCCTGCGCCAGACGCACGGTTCGATCTTCAACACGGTGGCGAAGATCCGCTCGACCACGAAGAACACCCTGGTGCGCGCGCTGGCCGACCAGGCCAACGACACCGTCCTGGACCACATCACGGTGATGGAGCAGACCGGCCTGGTCGACTTCGACACCACGCTGTTCAACCAGACCACCCCGCCTAAGCTGCCCAAGTCGGACATGACCCCGCCGGTCCCGCCGGCCGGCCAGCCGCTGATCGTCCTCACCCCGCCGCCGACCGCCACGGCCACCCCCGTGGACATCGGCGCCATCGTGGGCAACGGCCAGTAGACCTGGCCCGGAGAGCGACGGAGGGGGCCCGGCCGGTGTCTGTCGGCCGGGCCCGCTCTCGTCCGCCTACACGGTCCGGTAGGCGTTGCGGATCGTCTGGGTCAGGGTGTTGCCCTGCCGGTCGACCACGACGGCGCGCAGCGAGACGCTCTGCCCGGCCGCGGGATTGCGGACCAGGAAGCCGCCCTTGACCACCTTCACCTTCTTCCAGGTCGTTCCGTCGTTTCCGTCGTGACCGACCTCGACGGTGAGCGACTCGAGGTTCTTTCCGGCGGCGGCGCCGAGCACCGTCACCGGAACCCGGAGCACCGCCCCGGCCTCGGCCGTCGAGTCGAGGCCCAGCCGCGGTGCGAAGCGGACGACGGAGACGGGCAGCTTCTCCTCGGCGGCGGTGTGGCCGGAGGTGAAGGTCCAGGCCGCCGAGACCTCGGTGGGCGCGGCGGCGGGACCGCCGCGGGTCGCGGTCGCCGTGAGCCGGAAGTCACCGGGCTCCGCCGGGACGGTGACGGCGTTCCAGCAGCCCAGGAGATCCGGTGTGGAGGCCACCTCGACGCCGTCCCGGTACAGCGTGGCGGTCAGGGTGTCCTCGTAGGCGTAGCTCCAGTTGCCGGTGCCGTCCCGGAAGGGGGTGAGGCATCCGGTGAGGGAGTCGCCGGTGCGCGATACGCCCTCACCGGCCTCCAGCCCGGGGCCGAAGACGCCCACTCCCAGGTCCCGGCGGTACGACCGGCCGGCCTCGTAGTGCTGTATCCCCGTGGCGTACGACAGCTCGGGGTAGCTCCCCGTCTCGTCGAACTGATCCAGCCCGATGGCCCAGTCGTTGCCCTCCGTCGTCACGTACGTCTTCGTCGCCACGGGCAGCGGCCGCATGACGCCGGGGCTGATGAGGGAACCGAAGACGTCCGGGACGAACGGCCGGGCGAAGAGCACGCCCTGACGGCCGGCGACCGTGGCCCCCTCGGCGGTGCTGATCTCCGCCATCCCGGTCCGCTTCGCCGTCCGTGCGAAACCGGTGGCCAGCCGGGTCACCTTGCCGCCGTACGAGTAGCGGTACTCCTCGGTCCCGTGGATGTCGAGCGCGTCGAACTCCTGGTAGAGGGTGCCCTCGGTGGAGAAGTCCGGACCGAGCTGTGCGCTGCGCAGCGACGTGAAGGAGGACGCGCTCATGCCGGTCGAAGTGTTGAAATCGGGAGTGGTCAGCTCGGTGAACATCTCGGCGTGCACCCGTTCCGCGGCCGGATCGACGCCGGTGATGTCGATCGGCTTCGCGGTACGCGCGTCCAGCGTGACCGTCGTGTCCTCGGTGACCTCGAAGTGCGGTGCGGTGATCCGGCTGTCGGTCCCGTCCGCGCCGGAGATCGTCGCGTCGAGGAAGTAGACGCCCTTCGGCAGCCGGGCCGTGTAGGTGCCGGTCAGGCTTACCGTCGCGTAGTCGTGGCCCGCGACACCGAGGCCCGTGAGTCCGTACAGGGCGGGCCAGTAGTCGGTGGCCGGCTCGCCGTCGGTGCCGAGATGCCGCACCGTCACGTCGTACGTCTCGACCTCCCGCTCGACGGCAGCCGTCGTCCGGACGGTCTGATCCGTCCCGCGGGCCGTCACGGTCCCCGTGTACACCCCGTCGAGGTCGCCTCCGGGCCGGGTGTCGGCCGTCAGGCCGACGGTGGCGGTGCCGTTCGCGGGCACGGTCAGCCGCTGCGCGTCGAGCGTGAACATGTCCGCCGGAGCGGGCTTCCCGTCGGGTCCGACACCGGCCGCCGACAGGTCGAGGGTGACCGGCTCGCTGCCGAGGTTGCGATAGGTGAGCCGCTCGGTGACGGGTGCGTCGTCCGCGTGCGGGTAGGACTGCCGGGCGAACGCCACCGCGGTCGGCTCGGAGACGACCGTCTGCCCGAGGGCAGCGGCGACGTCGACGCGACCGCCGCCCTCGGCGAACGCGCCCGCGCCGACCGGCCGGGCGCCGGCCACGAGCGCGGCCTTGAGCTCCGCGCTCTTCCAGCCGGGATGCTGCTGCTTGAGCAGCGCCGCCGCGCCCGCCACATGCGGGGTGGCCATCGAGGTGCCCGAGATCGTGGCGTACCCGGGCGGCTGCTCGCCGTCCTCGCGGGCTATGACGCTGTCCGGCGCCACGGCGGCGGTGATGTCCACGCCGGGCGCCGTGATGTCCGGCTTGACCACGAGGCTGTCGGCGGTCGGGCCACGGCCGGAGAAGGACGCGACGGTGTCGTTCGCGTCGACCGCGCCCACGGCCAGCGCCTTCTCGGCACTGGCGGGGGAGGAGACGGTGCCCGCGTCCGGGCCCGTGTTGCCCGCGGCGGCCACGACGAGGAGGCCGCTCTCGGTCGTGACCCGGTCGACGGCCTCTTCCACCGGATCGATACCGGGCTGGTCCTGCCCGCCCAGACTCAGGTTGACGATGTCCGCCTGCTGGGCGGCAGCCCATTCCAGGCCGGCGATGATCGCGGAGAAGCTGCCGTAGCCGTCGTCGCCGAGCACCTTGCCGTCGAGGATGCGGGCGCCCGGTGCGACCCCCTCGTAGGTGCCGCCGGACTTCGCTCCGGTACCGGCCGCGATGGACGCCACGTGGGTGCCGTGGCCGAAGCGGTCCTTGGCGTCCGGTGAGCCGGAGAAGTTCCGCTCGGCCTCCTGCCGGCCCGCGAGGTCGGGGTGCGTCTCGTCGACGCCGGTGTCCAGGACCGCGATCCGCACCCCGTGGCCGTCGTAACCGGCCTGCCGGGCGGCGGGCACACCGATCTGCGCCGTGCTCTTGTCCAGGCTCGCCCGGCGCACGCCGTCGAGGGAGATCCACCGTATGCCGGGGGCGGCGGCGCGCTGTCCGGTGCGGGCCGTGCCGGAGGGCCGGGTCAGGGTCTTCCAGACGTCTCCCGCCGAGGCGTCGGGCACGGTGAGCGCCTCGGCGCCGATCCGGGGGAGCGAGCGGCGGAGGGCCGCGTCGCCGTCCGCGCGCAGTGCGGACCTCAGGCTCCGGCCCGCCTCGGCGGCGGCGGCGCCCGCGGACGCGTCGCGGTAGGCGACGATCAGCCCGGTGTCCGCCGCGTGGCGCTCGCGGTACGCCACGGCGTCGAGTTCCTTGATGTCGAACAGCCGCTCGTCGACCTGGCCCGCGTCCAGCAGCGGCCCGGCGTCGGACGGGAGGACCAGGGTGCGGTCCTCGGTCCGCTCGATCCGGACGGGTAGGTGCTCGCGGCCCTCGCCGGGCACGATCCGCACCGGCTCGCCCGCCGCGCTCACACCCACCCGGTCACCCGTGATCAGGGTGATCCAGTGGGTCGCGGGGGCGGCGGTACCGCTCCCCGCGGCGGCGGGCGGCACGGCCGCCGCCGCGGCGGCTCCGGCCGGGAGCGCGCCGGCCGTACCCGCCACCAGCGCGAGCGCCGCCGCCAGGACCGCCTTGCCGGGCCCGTGCCGTCCTCCGAGCTGTCGTCCGTGCTGTCGGCCGTGCCGTCGTCCGTGCTGTCTTCCGCGCAACTGTCCGCGCAACTGTCCTCCTCAGAGAGGAAATTCGGGCACACGACGGAACATGTGCCTCACTCTCAACAGACGTGGTGCGCGGACCGGAATGTTTCACTTCCACTTGGTCCCGGTCGGTGACGGCACGGGTCCGCCGGGACAGGACCTAGGCCAGCCAGACCGTCGTGTCCGGGCCCAGCCGTCCGTCGTCGTCGAGCGGGGCGCTGCTCAGCAGCACCTCGCCCGGCGGCAGCGGCACCGGCGCGTCCGACAGGTTGGTGACGCACCGCCAGCCGTCGTGGCGGGCGAAGGCGAGCACGCCCGGCGGGATGTCGCCGCGCAGCCAGCCGAGCTCCTCGCCGTCGAGCAGCTTGCGGCGCAGGCGCAGGGCCGTGCGGTAGAGCTCCAGGGTGGAGCCCTGCACCCCGTCCTGGGCCTCGACGGCGTACCGCGCGAAGTACGGCGGCTGCGGCAGCCAGGCACCGGCCGCGCCGAAGCCGTACGAGGCTCCCGTCGTCGTCCAGGGCAGCGGCACCCGGCAGCCGTCCCTGCCCTTGCGGACCCGGCCCGTCTGTTCCCAGAGCGGGTCCTGGAGCACCTCCACCGGCAGTTCGGCGACCTCGGGCAGGCCCAGCTCCTCGCCCTGGTAGACGTACGAGGATCCCGGCAGCGCCAGCATCAGCAGCGTCGCCGCGCGGGCCCGGCGCAGGCCGGCCGCCTCGTCGACGCGCGGTGCGTGGCCGCCCGAGAGGAGCCAGGCGTTGTCGTCCGTGCCCGGCGGCAGCATGAGCCGGGAGGCGTGGCGCAGGACGTCGTGGTTGGAGAGCACCCAGGTGGCCGAGGCTCCGACGGCCCGCGCGGTGGCCAGGGAGTCCGAGACGACCGTACGGATCTCCTCGGCGTCCCAGCCCGCCTGGAGATACTCGAAGTTGAATGCCTGGTTCAGTTCCTCGGGACGGGCGTAGAGGGCGCGGCGGGCACCCGGGACCCAGGCCTCGGCGACCGCCGTGCGCGGCGGGGTGTAGGAGTCGAGGACGCGGCGCCAGTCGCGGTAGATCTCGTGCACCTCGTCGCGGTCGTAGAACGGGTGGGTGCCCGGGGGCAGGTGGGCGAGGGCGTCCTCGCCGACCGGTTCCGGGGTCCCGAGGTCGCGCAGGGGTTCGGTGAGGTCCTTGGCGAGGGCGTGCGCCACGTCCACCCGGAAGCCGTCGACGCCCCGGTCGGACCAGAAGCGCAGGGTGGTGCGGAAGTCCTCGTGGACCTCCTCGTGGTCCCAGTTGAGGTCGGGCTGCTCGCGGGCGAACAGGTGCAGGTACCACTGGCCGTCGGGGACCCGCTGCCAGGCGCTGCCGCCGAAGACCGACTGCCAGTCGGTGGGCGGGAGTTCGCCGCCCGTGCCGCGCCCGTCCCGGAAGACGTAGCGCTCGCGGGCCGGGGAGCCGGGGCCGGCGGCCAGCGCCTCCTGGAACCACCGGTGCAGGTGGGAGGTGTGGTTGGGGACGAGGTCGACGATCACCTTCAGACCGAGGCGGTGGGCCTCGGCGGCCAGCGCGTCGAAGTCGTCCAGCGAGCCCAGGCGCGGGTCGACGTCCCGGTGGTCGGCGACGTCGTAGCCGCCGTCGGCCAGCTCGGACGGGTAGAAGGGGGAGAGCCAGAGGGCGTCCACGCCGAGGCCCGCCAGGTGGGGCAGCCGCTCGGTGACACCCCGCAGGTCCCCGAGTCCGTCGCCGTCGGCGTCGGCGAAACTGCGCGGATAGACCTGGTAGACGACGGCCTGTCGCCACCAGTCGGGGCGGTGGGAGGAGAAGTCGGTCATGAGCGGAAGCCTGTCCATTCCGCCCGGAAAGTGAACGTGCGGGCCCTTCGGAGTGGATGGCTCCGCACGTGGCGGAGGTGTGATGAAACCTTGAACTCCCAGAGGTTTGAGGCAGGTTGACAGCGGTCCGTGATCCGCATGACGATGGGCGCACGCTGTGGCCCCTGTGACCGGAGGGCCCGGTGTTTCTTCTTCTGATCTGACCAATCAGCCCCGGCCGCTCAACTCCGGCCGATGAGTCCTGGCATTCGCCAAGAATGGATTCGCATGTCCATAGCGAGACGTCTCACCGCACGCCGCCTGCTGGGGACGGGCGCCGCTTCGCTCACCCTGTGCGCCGCCTCCCTCGCCGCCGCCTCCGGCGCCTTCGCCGGCACCGGCACTCCCGGCGGCGACGGCTGGAAGTCCGGCGGCCAGTACCAGCCGGGGACGGGCGCGGGCACCGAGACGGGCGCCGACCGCTGCCAGTTCTCGCTCGACGGCACCCACTTCTACGACTCGGTCCGGGTCGACGACCAGAACCTCAAGCCGACCGACGACGGCAAGATCCACGTCAAGGTCCGCGCGGCCGGCGACGCGTCGACGTGCACCGCCTCCCTCGCCTCCTACCTGGCCCACGGCCCCAGCTTCGCCACCTCCGGCGAGCAGGTCTTCATCGACTTCGACAGCGTCACGGTCAAGCCGGGCCAGACCGACTCCCTCGACATCGCCGTGCCCGACGCGGGCTGCTACGCCCAGATCGACCTCTACCGCGGCGCGGTCAAGTTCGACGGCGAGCTCGACGCGAAGGACGGCTTCGTCCACGGCGACCTGCCCAAGGGGCCGGACCGCCCGGTCATCAAGGACAAGCTGATCGCGGCCTGGAACGGCGGCACGAAGGACTGCACGGTGACCGAGCAGCCCCCGTCGTCACCGCCGGCCGGGGGCGGCGGGGCCCCGTCGCCGTCCGCCTCGACGCCGTCGGAGCCGTCGAAGCCCTCGGAGCCGTCCGGGTCCCCGTCCGGAAGCACGTCCGCGTCGCCGTCGCCTTCGGCGTCGGAGTCGGAGTCCGGCACGCCGACGCCGTCCGCCTCCGCGTCCACCGGCGCGCCCGCCCCCACGCCGAACGGCGGCGGCGGCGGTGACCTCGCCGAGACCGGTGCGGACAGCAACACCCCGCTGATCGCGGGCGGCGCGGCCGCGCTGCTCCTCGGTGGCGCGGCGATCGTGGTCGCCACCCGCCGCCGCAAGGCCCTGCGCGGCTGACCTGGCCGACCCGACAGACACGGCCGACACGGCCGACGTGACATGGCCGAGGTGACATGGCCGAGGTGACGCGGGCCCGGGGGTGAACGCTCCCGGGCCCGCGTTCCGTGCGCGAGGAGCCGGTGGGGTACGGCCGGGGTGCCGGGGCCGGGGGCTGTCGGGGTGGCGGGGCCGGGGGGCGGTCGGGGGGGTCAGCTCTCCAGCGCCGTCAGCCACAGCTTCACGTAGCGCTCCACGTCCACGTCCAGCGCCACGTCCACCAGCGTCTGTTCACGGACGCCCTCGTGGATCTCGGACTCGCCGGGACGCGGGCGGCGGTCGACGACCGTCTGGCCGCGGGCGGGACCCGGGCCCAGCGAGACCTCCACCGGGAGGAGTTCGGTGGTCAGGCCCGCCGGGTCGGCCACCGCGCAGACCGCGCCCGCGTCGCCGAGACCACCGGTCGGCGTCGGGTCGCCGGAGGTGGCCGGGTCACGGTGGGCGAGCAGTTCGCCGGCCAGCCGCAGCCGCGGCTCCGGGCTCGCCCGCAGCCGCGCCACGTCCGCCGCCGGTACCAGGACCCGCTTGAAGACGTCCAGGCCGTACATGGTGATCGGCACCCCCGCGGTGAGCAGGATCGCGGCCGCCTCCGGGTCGTGCCACACGTTGAACTCCGCGACCGGCGTGGCGTTCCCGGTCGTCACCGCGCCGCCCATGAACACGATCCGCTCGATGTTGGCCGTCACCTCCGGGTGGGTGCGCAGCAGCAGGGCGATGTTGGTCAGCGGGGCGGTGGGAACGAGGGTGACCGGGCGCGGGGAGGCGAGGATCTCCCGGCGCAGCAGCGTGACCGCGTCCACGTCGACCGGCCTGCGGGTGGGGGCGGGCAGACCCAGGTCGCCCATGCCGTCCTGCCCGTGCACATGGCTCGCCGTGCGGACCGGTTCGATCAGCGGTCGCGCGGCGCCCCGGGCCACCGGGATGTCACCGGCGCCCGCGTACTCCAGCACGGTCAGCGTGTTGCGGACCACGCCGTCCACGTCCGTGTTCCCCGCCACGCACGTCACCGCCCGCACGTCCAGGCCGGGATGGCGCACTGCGAACAGCAGGGCCAGGGCGTCGTCGACGCCCGTGTCGCAGTCGATGATCACGGGAATGGGCTGCTCGGTCACCTCGGGGACTCCTTCCGCACCACGGTCGCCGTCGCCACCGACCCTATGCGGGCGCGTTCACGCCCACAGTCCGGTGCCGCGCGCCGCCGCCCGCTGGCCGATCCGGCGGAGCAGTTCGTCGGCGGGCAGCTCCCCCGGGCGGCGGCCGTCGCGCAGCCGGACGGCGGCCAGGTCGCCGTGCGCCTCCCGCTCCCCGATCACCGCCTGGTACGGCACCAGCCTCGCCGCCCGGATCCGGGCCCCCAGGCTGCCCCGGTCCGGCCCGGCGAGCTCCGCCCGGAGACCGGCCGCCACCGCCCGCCGCACCAGCTCCGCCGCCCGTTCCTCCTGCGCCTCCGACACCGGCAGCACGACCAGCTGGACGGGCGCCAGCCACACCGGGAACGCGCCGCCGTGTTCCTCGAGGAGGTGTGCCACGGCCCGTTCCACACTGCCGATGACACTGCGGTGCACCATCACCGGCCGGTGTTTCGCCCCGTCGGCGCCGATGTAGGTCAGATCGAAGCGTTCCGGCTGGTGGAAGTCGATCTGGACGGTGGACAGGGTCGCCTCCCGGCCCGCCCGGTCGGTGATCTGGACGTCGATCTTCGGACCGTAGAACGCCGCCTCGCCCTCGACGGCCTCGTAGGCGACGCCCGCCTGCCGAAGGACCTCCCGGAGCAGGTCGGTGGCCCGCCGCCAGAGCTCCGGGTCGGCGACGTACTTACCGCCCTCGCCCGGCAGGGAGAGCCGGTACCGGGACGCGCGGATCCCCAGGTCCGCGTAGGCCCGGCCGATGAGCTCCAGGGCGGCCCCGGCCTCCTCGACGGCCTGGTCCAGGGTGCAGAAGACATGGGCGTCGTTGAGCTGGATGGCCCGGACCCGGGTCAGCCCGCCGAGCACACCGGACGGCTCTGAACGGTACATGCCGCCCAACTCCGCTATCCGCAGCGGAAGTTCGCGGTAACTGTGGGAGCGGGAGCGGTAGATGAGCGCGTGGTGGGGGCAGAGACTGGGACGCAGCACGACCTGTTCGGCTCCCAGCTCCATCGGCGGGAACATGTCCTCGCAGTAGTGGGCCCAGTGACCGGAGATCTCGTACAGCTCACGCTTGCCGAGGACCGGCGAGTACACGTGCCGGTAGCCGGCGGCGCGCTCGGCCCGGCGCACGTACTCCTCCAGGGCATGGCGTACGACCGCGCCGTCCGGCAGCCAGTACGGCAGGCCGGCGCCCATCAGGGGGTCGGTGTCGAAGAGACCGAGCTCGCGGCCGAGACGCCGGTGGTCATGGCCCTGCCCGCCGTCGCCGACACGGCCGTCGTGGTCGGTGGGGCTGTTGTGGTCGGTGGGGCTGTTGTGGCTGCCGTGTCCGTCGGGGCTGTCGGGGCCGTCGGCGCTGGTGCGGTCGGCGGGACCGTCATGGTCGTCGTGTCGTGGGTGCGGCTGGGCGTTCATGGGGGGGCTCCCTCGCTCGGGAAGGGGCGAGAGACCGGGGCACGTCGAAGCCCCGGGGCACTCGCCCCGGGGCTTCGGACATCGGTCCGTGGATCAGCGCGCCGGGACGGGGTCCGGCGTCGTCGTGAGGGACGGCTGGGCGCGCTTCATACCGGCGACCGTAGCAACGCGGTCCCGCGGGACGCGATCCGTTTTCCGCGGCCGCCGCTCCCCGGACCCGCCGCCCGCCACCCGCCACCCGCCACCCGCCCGCACCAACGCCGGTAACCCGTACGGCCCGCCGCGCTGGTCGGCTCGTGGCACCGGTGTTGCCGTGAGAGGAGGCACCCGCGCGCACTCCTGGAGGCACCCCCCGATGGCCCGTCGCACCCCCCTCGCCTCCACGTTCGTCCTCGTCACCGTCGCCGTCCTCACCAGCGGCTGTGCCACCCTCGGTCTGGAGCATCCGCCGACCGCCGATCCGGCCACCCCGAGCGTCGAGCGGTCCTCGGCCAGGCCCACCGCGCCGACCACCGCCCCCGGCCTCACCGAGGCGCAGGCGCGCGCCGCCCTCATCACCGACACCGACCTCGGCGCGCCCTGGACCCCGACCCGCGGCGCCGCCACCTGGCGGGACGGCATGCTCAAGGCGACCGCCTCCGTCCCCGAGTGCCAGAAACTCCTCGACGCCCTCTACGCCGACGAGCTGCTCGGCGCCCCGGCCCGCGCGGTCGTCGGACTCGACGACCCGGACGCCGGCGCCCAGCTGCGCTACCAGCTCAGCGGCAGCCGTCCGGCGGCGATCGACGCCAGGCTGGCCTGGCTGAAGACGATGCCCCAGAAGTGCGCCCGGTTCACCGCACGGGCGACCGGGGACACCGTGCTGGACGCGCAGGTCTCCGAGCTGGCGCTGCCGGAGGTGGGCGACGTCCGGCAGGGCCTGCGCGTGACCCTGACGATCTGGGCGACGTCCGAGAAGAACTCCGACGGCGACCCGACCGCCCTCACCCTGGACGTCGCCGCCGTCCGGGCGGGCGAGGACGCCTTCGCCCTCACCAACGGCGGACTCGGCGACGCGCCCAACGCGGCGACCCAGGCGGCCGTACAGCTCGGCGTCCGTCGCCTGGCGGACGTCAGGCAGCAGGGGAAGGTACAGGTCTGAGAGGTCGGAGAGACGCCGGAAGGGCCTCGGAGTGGGGCAGGGCTCCGGGGTGGGGGCCCGGCATCCCGGGGCGTAGGTGGGGGTGCGGGTCAGCGGGGCGGGTCGGCGTCCAGGCCCGTCCGCAGGGCGACCACCTCGTGGGACAGGTCCAGCACCGTGAGGCTGTGGGCGAAGGCGTGGCCGCGCAGCAGCGACAGCGCCTCCTCCGCGCCGACGCCGAGCTGGACCATGACCATCCCGACGGCCCGGTACACGTCGTCATGGTCGGTGGCGAGCGGGCTGAGCCAGCCGCCGAGGTCGTCCACGTCCCGCGGTCCGGCCCGCGACAGCGCCACCAGCGCCTCGGTCACGACCTCGGCCACCACGCGCGCGGTGCGGATCTCCTCGGCGGGAAGCTCGCCCGGCACGTCCCGGCAGAGGTCGAGGGTGCCCACGCACACCGTGCGGGTGCCCAGCGGCAGCGCGTACACCGACCGCACCCCGAGGGCCGCCGCCTGCTGGGCGAACACCGGCCAGCGGGCGGCGTCCCGGCCCGACAGCAGATCCGCGGCGCACACCACCGCACCGGTCGCCGCCGCCTCCAGTGAGGGCCCGTCCCCCAGGCTGACCTGCATCTCCATCACGAACGCGGCCCGCTCACCGCTCGCGCTCAGCGGCACCGGCATGCCGTCACCGCGCAGCGACATGCTCGCCCCGCTCACCGGCAGCAGCTTCAGTACGGCGTCACACAGCCGCTGGGGCACCTCGCGCGGACCGGCGCCGCGCGTCTCCTCGGCGATGACTCCGGCGATCTGGTCCCGATCCCGGTGGTTCACGGTCATCACCTGCCCTCACCTGCCATCACCTGCGTCGACGGGCCGGCCCACCTCTCGTGGTCCGCCGGGTACCCCTCGCCCACCGGGAGAACCTGCGCGGCTACGCCTTCTCGTACGGATCCGCGGGCTGCTTCACCCGCGTGACCGTGGCCGCGTCCAGGGCCGGCGGCCAGGCGGCGTCGGAGCCGAGGCTGCCCTTCGGCCGCCAGGTGCCGGTGACGGTGACCCAGGTGTCGGCGGGCAGGACGTCGTCGTCCGCGTCCCGGATCTCGACCTTGCCGGTGGTGGCGTCGGCGGCGCAGCAGGTGACGAGGAGGCGGGTGACGTACCACGTGCCGTCGTCGCCATGGGTGACGAAGCCGGTCATGCGGACGGTACGGCCCGACAGCGAACGTCCGCTGTCGTAGATCGCGCGTGAGCTGAACTCGGCGACGGTCAGCTCGACCGGGTTCCCGGCCGGGAGCGCGGGGAAGCTGCCGACGCCCTGCGCGGCCCGCTGGGCGGCCTCGCGGCCGGCGCTGTAGGAGCCGAGGGCCGGCGGCGGGAAGAGGAGGAGGGCGAGCGCGGGGAGGGTGAGCAGCCAGGCTACCCGGGGCCCGGCGGGCCCGTGGGAGTGCCCCTCGTGTCCCCCACCGCCTCGGTGAACACCGTCCTCCGCACGGTCACCGCCTTCGTGATCGCCGAGCTCGTGATCGCCGTCCCCACCACGGGCGCCGCCCCCATGCCCGCCGTCCCCGCGCCCGCCGTCCCCGTGATCGCCGTCCCCGTGATCGCCGTCCTCGTGATCGCCGTCCTCGTGAGGGCCGTCCTCGTGAGGGCCGGGCGGGCGGTGGTGCAGGACCGCCGTCACGACGCCCAGCAGCACCAGCGCGACCCCGGACACGATCAGGTAGGGGCGCAGGCCGGCCTGCACATAGCGCAGGTACAGATCGCCGAAGAGGGTGATCCGCAGGACCGCGCCGCCCGTCAGGAGGAGCAGCGCCGCCGGTCCGTACCGCCTCACAGCAGCCACCACCCCACGAGGACGCTGGCGGCCACGGCCACCACCCAGGTCGACGACGCGAACCGCACGGCGAAGGACCGGCCGAAGGTGCCCGCCTGGAGGGCGAGCAGCTTGAGGTCCACCATCGGGCCGACCACCATGAACGCCAGCCGCGCGGTGGGCGGGAAGGCGCTCAGGGAGGCGGCGACGAAGGCATCGGCCTCGCTGCACACGCACAGCACGACGGCCAGTACGGCCAGCAGCGGCACCGCGAGCCAGGGCGACCCGGTGAAGAGGTCGAGGACCGAGCGCGGGACGGCGATGTTGAAGGTCGCCGCGGCCGCAGCGCCCAGCACCAGGAAGCCGCCCGCGTGCAGGAAGTCGTGCTGGAGCCCGGTGAGGAAGGCGCGGGGTCCGGTGGCGGCCGCCGAGGCGGCCCCCCGCCCGGGCAGCCGCAGCCACTTCTCCTTGCCGAACCGCGCCCAGAGCCAGCCCATCACGACGGCGGTGCCGAGCGAGGCGAGCAGCCGGGCCAGGACCATCTCCGGCTGCCCGGGAAAGGCGATGGAGGTCGCGACGAGCACGACCGGATTGATCGCGGGTGCGGACAGCAGGAAGGCGAGGGCGGCCGCCGGGGCCACCCCGCGCCGCATCAGGCTCCCGGCCACCGGCACGGAGGCGCACTCGCAGCCGGGCAGCACGACCCCGGCCAGACCCGCGACCGGCACGGCGAGCGCGGGGTTGCGCGGCAGGAGCCGCCGGAACACCCGGTCCGGCACGAACGCGCCGATCGCCGCCGAGACGACCGTCCCGAGCAGCAGGAAGGGCACCCCCTGCACGGCGACGGCGGTGAACACCGTCCACCAGGCGGCCACCGGCGGGGTGTAGAGGTCGAGCGCGAGGAGCGGCCCGAGGACCGACACGACGGTCGCGATGGCGACCAGCGCGGCGCCGCCGAGCACGGCGTACACGGACGCCCGCACGACGACCCGCAGGCCGTCGGCCACAGTCCGTTGATTCTGCACGCCCAGCAAGCTAGCGGTGGCGGCTGTGCCCGACCGGCCGCTTTCCCAGGAGAACGCTGTGACTACAGCGGCGGCTGCGCGGGCGCCGGCCCCAGGGTCGTCGTCCCCGGCGCCGTACGGTGTCCGAGCCCCGTGCGGTACGCGTCGAGCGCCGCCTCCACCCGCCCCGTACGCCGCAGCAGATCCCCGAGCATCCGGCACAGATCGGCGAGGTCCCCCGCCGCCCCCGCCCGCTCCAGCAGACTGAGCGCGCGCACGTAGTGCTCCTCCGCCGCCTCCGTGTCCCGCGCGTCCTCGGCGATGATCCCGAGCAGCCGGTGCGCCCCCGCGGAGTGCACGGCGCCCCGCTCGGGCGACAGATCCCCGAGGACGGTGTGCAGCAGCGCGGCGGCCTCCGCCGACTTGCCCCGCCGGTGCAGGACGTCGGCCAGCTCCACGGCGACCTGGCTGCTGTAGAGCGCCGCGCGCTGCGCGGAGAGCATGGCCTGGGCCTGCTTCAGCTCGTCCTCGGCACGCTCCAGCTCGCCGTTCTGGGCATAGACGTAGCCGCGCATCCAGTGGCAGTTGGCGAGTTCGGTACGGAGCTGGAGCTGGCGGTAGAGCTCGGACGCCTTGGCCAGGGAGGCGTCGGCCTCCGCGAGGCGGCCCTCGGCGAGCAGGGTCCGGGCGACGGACCGGTGCATACGGGCGACCAGGGCGGGGTCGCCCGCCTGGGGCGCGAGGGCGAGGGCGAACTCGGCGGCCTGCGCGGCGCGGGCCTGGGCGCCCATGTCCATGTAGGGGCCGATGACGGACGCGTAGAGCAGGAGCAGCGCGTCGGGGTCGTGCAGCCCGCCCCGGTTCAGCTCGTCGAGGGTCGACTCCAGCAGGTAGACCGCGTAGCGCAGTTCACCGGTGAGGTAGTGCGCGACGGCGCGGCCGCGCAGCGCGGGGACGCGGGCGGGGAGCGGCGCGTGCGCGAGCGCCGCCTCGGCCCGCTCGAAGCAGCGCAGGGCGGTGTCCAGGTCCCCCGTGTCGATCCCGCACTCCCCGAGGCCGAGAAGCGCGGTGGCCTGCTCCTCCGCCAGCCCGTGCTCCTGCGCCTCCGCGAGCAGCCCGGTGTACTGGAGGGCCGCGTCCTCGGCCGCGCCGGTGGCCAGCGCGCGCTGGGCCTCGGTGAGGCGCAGCCGCAGATCGGTGACGAGGCGGGCGGGCCGGCCGGTCGCCAGCTCGTCGAAGTCGACGCCGAGCCGCTCGGCGATGTGCTTGAGCGCCTCGTCGGAGGGCCGCACCCGGCCGGCCTCCAGTGTGGAGACATAGGCGGGAGTGTACGTCGGCTCGGCCAACTGCCGCTGTGTCAGACCCCGTTCGACCCGCAACCGCTGCACCCGGCGACCGACGACCTCCGGTTCGTCCCGCTCTCCCACGCCCGGCTCCCCCAACTGCGCCTGTGCCTCTTGCCGTTGGACTATCTCAGCCCCTAGGTTAAACGGCGAGTTAAGCATGCTTAATAGCTGGCTGACGTGAGTATCGCAGTCGCCGACGTTGCGAGGTAGCCGTGCCCGGACGCACATCCGCACGACCTTCCGCGCCCTATGTCAGGGCCGTCGCCGCGGCGGTCCTGGCCGTGACGGCCCTGATCGCCGCGGCCAACGCGGGCCCCGCGAGAGCGACGGACGCCGGACCGACCGCCCCGACGGCCCGCCACGAGACGTCGGAGCGCCGCTAGGGGGTGTCTGGCACATGAGCGCGGGTGGAGGAGCGGCGTCCGGTCCGTGCGATCGCAAGGCGCCGGAGCGCCCTCGTGGCGGAGCCACGTGGGTGTTTCGGCAACGCGGCGAGCGTGCGTGCCGGACGCCGCGACGCCGCGGGCATGTGTCAGACACCCCCTAGGGCTGTCGCCCGTCCCGCGGGGGCTCAGCTCTGGGTCTGAAGCTGACGCAGCTGCCGGCGGACGTGGTCCAGCGCGCCCTCGCGCCGGCCCGGGACCCGGCCGCGCAGCCGCGCGATCTCGGGGCCCAGCGCGCGGGCCCGCGACGCGTCGGGGATCCGTCCCCACTGGTGGTGCGCCCGGTCGACCGCCGCCTCGACGGCGGGCGCGTCGACCGGCTGCCCGGCCTCCAGCCGGGCCACGGCGACCGCCATCCAGGTACGGCAACTGCGCTCGGCGTCGCCCGCGAACATCGCCAGATCCGCCCGCACCTCGCCCCAGTGCAACGCCTCCTCGGACCCGGCCCCGCACGAGGCGGCGGCCTCGTCCTCGAGCCGCGCCGCCAGCACATCCGCCTCGGCGTGCCGCCCGTCCCGCACCGCGCCGGAGATGGCGACGTGCGGATCGGCGGACACGGCCGGGGCGTGCGGCACACCGGATGCGCCACGAGCACCGGGCACGGCCACCGCGAGCGGCGCGCCCGGGACACCGGCCGCCCCACGGGCGCCGGGCACGGCCGGGACGCGCGACGCACCCGGCACTGCGCGGACGTCGGACGCGGCGGTCACCGCCACCGCGAGCGGCGCGCCCGCCGCGACGGGCAGGCCGGACGCGACCGGCACGGCCGGGAGGAGGGACTCCTCCGCTGCGACGGGCGGGCCGGACAGGGGCGGTGCGGCGAGCGGGCCGGACGGGAGCGATGCGGGCGGTGCGGCGGGCGGGGTCGGTGGCGGCGGGGTGAGGGGCGTGTCCGGGGCGGACGGGGTGTCGGACGGGACGGGGGCGGGTGGCGGTGCCCAGGTGAGGGGTGCGGGGGAGGGGGCGACAGGGGCCGGGGTGGCGTGACCGGCGGACGGGGTGAAGACCAGGTCGCCCACCTCTCCGTCGCCCGCGATGCGGGCCAGGGCCGCCTGGTGCAGGCGCCCGATCGCCGGACGACCCCCGCTGCGCAGTATGGTCGCGACCGCCCTCATGTACGAGGGCGCGGCGACGACCCGGCGGCCCGGCGGCGGCGCGATCCGCCCGTAGACGGCCACCGCGGGCCCGCAGTCCAGGGCGTTGCCCCGCAGCCAGTCCCAGGTCTCGGGGTCCGCGCGCAGGTCGAGGACCAGCGTCGTGGCACCGGGCGCCCGCAGCCGCAGTTCCTCCCGGAACCAGTGCCAGGGGAACCCCGTGTACCGCACGGTCGGGGGCGTCGTTCGGGCCAGCGCCAGGTGCGGCAGCCGCTGCCGCCGGTCGAGCTGAAGCTGGCCCGTGACGAAGAGGGTGAGCGGCCCGGGGGCCACGGCGGCGGCCCGCAGCCGGGTGAGCACGGCCTGCGGATCCAGCGGATCGGCGAGTTCGACGACGTTCGCGGTGTCGGTGCCGGCCAGCACGGGAGGCGGCACGGCCGCGAGGACGGGGAGCACGGAGGCCGCGTCCACCAGACACCCCTTGCCCATGGGCGAGGCCGCGAGCAGCAGCACGGTTCCGGGCATGGTCCCCTCCCGCATGGTCCCCTCCCCTGTCGATCACTTACGTCAGCACCGTAACCGCTGCGGGTGCGAAGGGGGGCCTCAGCCCTGCGAACGTCCCCCTGCGGGGTCGTCACCGGACACCGGCCCCGACGGCCCCGACGGCCACGGCGACCCCGGCGACCCCGGCGACCCGGGCCACCCGGGCCACCCGGGCGATCCCGGCGTGGATGACGGCGCGGACGGCGCGGGACGCACCGCGAAGACCGTGGTGTCGTCGGCGAGACGTCCCCGGCAGTGCCGCAGCGTGCCGTCCCGTACGAAGGCCACCAGCCGGGCCGGTTCGGCCGTGCGCGGCTCGCGGGCGAGGGCCGCCGCGACCTCCTCGGCCAGCGGGTAGAACTCACCGGCGGCGTCCCGTGCCTCGGTCACCCCGTCGGTGACCAGCAGCAGCGTCTCCCCGGCGGCCACGGCCACCCGCAGCACCGGCGCGGGCCCGTCCACCGGCGCGACCAGCTCCCCGAGGCCCAGCGGGAGCCCCTCGCCGTTCGGCAGGACCCGCACGCCCTCGGTCCCGCCGACCGCGAGCGTCGGCTCGTGCCCGAACCCGACGATCTCGACCACCCCCGGCTCTCCCACGGCCGGCCCGCTCTCCCCGTCCACCCCGCCCACGGGCCCGGGGAACCCGATCAGCACGGCGGTGGCGAACCGGTCGCCGTCCGCCCACCCGAGGGCCGCGGTGTGCGCGCGGTGCCGCCGCATCCGGGTCTCCAGCCGGCCGGCCACCGTCGCCAGATCCGCCTCGTGGTACGCGGCCTCGCGGAAGGTGCCGAGCAGCGCGGCGGCCGCCTCCACCGCGCCCAGCCCCTTGCCCTGTACGTCGCCGAGCAGGACCCGGGTGCCGTGCGGACCGGGCTGGATGTCGTAGAAGTCGCCGCCCACCCGGGCCTCGGCGTCGGCGGCCAGGTAGACCGCCGCGTGGTCGAGGCCTCCCCAGTGCGGCGGCAGCGGACGCAGCACCGTACGACGGGTCGTCTCGGCGATGTTCATCATGTGCACCATCCGCCGCTCGCCGCGCACCCGGACCGACGCGGCGAGCACGGACAGCACCCCGCCGACGAGCACCAGCACGAAGTCGGCGGCGCCCTCCCGGTACTCGGACGGCCAGGCGGCGTCGCTGGTCACGTAGGTGAGCAGGGCCAGCGCCGCGAAGAGCGCCGTCGTCCACACCCCGCACAGCGCGGCGGCGATGGCGGCGACGAAGACGCACCAGGAGACGATGCGGAACTCGCCGGTGGTGTTGTAGTCGGCGTAGGAGATGGCGACGAGCATCACCAGGGGCACCAGCCAGGTGACGCTGCGGCCCCGGATCTGGAGCAGCTGATGCCGCTGGAGGACGTCCCGGCGCCGGGCCCGCGGATAGCGGTCGAGCAGGCCGTGACCGCCGGACTCCATGAGGTCAGCGAAACACGGGCGGGCAGCGCCCGCATCCGGGAACCCGGGCCCGCGGGCGGGGACGGGACCGCGGACGGAACCGGTGCCACCGGCCCGCCGCCGGTTCCGCCACCGACTTGCCGCCGTCGCCGCCCAGGTGTGCCCTGGAAGGCGGGGGCGAGGAGAGAGGAGTCCTCTCATGGCTCATGCGGCACCCGCGTCAGGCGTAACGGCACCGTCCGCACGGTCCCGTACACCCGACGTCTTCAGCGAACGGACCCACCGGGCCGCGGAGTGGGCGACGCCCGTGGCACTGGGACTCGTCTACGGCTACTGGGTCGCGGCCAACAACCGGTCCGGAGGCCCCATCACCGGCTGGAACCTGCTGCTCGGCTTCGTGAGCGCGTTCGTGTTCGCGGCCCTGTGGATGGGCATCCACGCCCTGGCCCCACGCATGCGGCGCGAAGTGCACGCCGTGCTGTGGACGGCGTTCGCCGGCTGCGCCTTCGGCTTCGTCTACAGCCAGAGCGGCGCCACCGCGCTGCGTTCCGTGGGGATGTCCCTGGCCGTCTCGGCGGGCGTCTTCGTGACGCTGTTCTACCGCTACTACACGCGAGAGGACGCGGCGGGACACCGTATCCGCTGATCCGCCCACCGGCGGCGTCCGCACAAGGACGCGCACGGGCCCCGGCGTGGTGACGCCGGGGCCCGTGCCTTCCCTCATCCCTCCACTCACCGGCCGACCGGGACCCACTCCCAGTCACCCGACGAGGTATCTGACGTTCCGCCGACGCTGAAGCTCCAGGAGCCGGAGAAACTGAACGTCCCGGAGGCCGAGACGCCGAACGAGCTGTCGGTGAACGGGTCGTCCCAGTTGGTCCAGTCGCCGTCCTTCCACCGCGGGCACGGGTCGGCGCAGTCGGGCACCCGCGCGCCGCCGGTGTCCACGAAGGCGGCGCTCGCCCAGCCCTGGGCGCCGAAGAGCCAGTACCAGTCCGGGTCGCCGTTGACGCTCTGGCCCTTGACCCTGCACTGCACACGGTCGTGGCTGCCGGACGCGAGCACCGCGACGACGGGCGAGCGGGTGGTGGGTTCCTGTCGCACACTCAGCTCGGAGCGGGAGACGACGGTGCCCCGGATCGAGTCGTTGCCATCGCCGCCGCTGGTCGGAGAGGCCGCGGCCGCCGTGGTTCCCAGTGCCGAACCGGCGAGGGTGCCGCCGGTGAGCAGGGCCGCGGCCAGGGTCCGCAGGGCCAAAGTGGTGCGCATGATCGACCTCCTTCTCCCCAGAACCAGGAAACACCCGTTCGGGTGAACCCTCCACCGGAGAGCACCGCGAGGGCTCCACGGGCCGCCACCCGGACGGCCGTCATGGGCTCGCGTTCCCCGCCCGCAGCCCGTTGCCTGGAAGGGTGTCCCCAAGCCTGCGGACCGCCCTCGCGGCCGTCCTCGTCGCGCTGTCCTGCCTGCTCGTGCCGTTCGGCGCGCTCGCGGCCTGGGCGGCGTACGGCCTCACCGACACCCGCGGCTATGTCGCCACGATGGCGCCGCTGGCCGCCGACCCCGCCGTACGGAACGCCGTCGCGGACACGGTGGGTGACGGAGTGGCACGCGAGGCCGGGATGAACCCGCTCTTCCTGCGGGACGCCGTCCGCTCCTTCACCGCGACCCGGGCCTACCAGACGGCGTGGGACGCGGGCAACGAGGCGGCCCACACGGCCGTGATGAGAGCGCTGAACGACGACAGCGCCGACCGCGACTCCCACCCGGTGACCGTGGACCTCGCCACCGTCACCTCCCCGCTCAAGGCCCGACTGGCCGCCGACCACGTGCCGTTCGCCGACCGCGTGCCGGTGGAGCACACCCGGGTCGCACTCCTCCCGCCGGCCGGACTGGCCGCTCTCCGGAAGGGCTACCACGTGCTGGACGTAGCCGGTTTCTGGCTGCCCCTGGCAGCCGTCGTGTTCGCGGTGGCCGGTGTCTCGGTGGCGGTCTCCCGCCGCCGGGCGGTCACGGCGACGGCCCTCGGCACCGCCCTGGGCGGCGCGTTGCTGGGGTTGGCGGTCGCGATCGCCCGCCGTCTGACCCTCTCCGACCTCCCCGACGCGGCCCACCGCCCGGCCGCGGGCGCGGTGTACGACGCCCTCACCGCGACCCTGCGGACAGCCTCCTGGCTGCTGCTCGCGCTGGGCCTGACGGTGGCCGCGGCCACCTGGCTCATCCGTCGGCCCTCCCCGGCGGTCCGGCTGCTGCGACGCCGGCGAGCGTGCGCAGCGCCCGTGCCAGCTCCCCCTCCGGAGCCGACGCGAGTCCGAGTCTGACCGCGTCCGGGGTGCGGTGCGGGTCGACGGCGAACGCGGTCCCCGGGGTCACGGCGATGCCGTGCGCGGCGGCAGCGGCGGTGAAGGTGTCGGCCCGCCAGGGCGCGGGCAGCTCCCACCAGGCGAAGCAGGCACACGGATCGGTCCGTACCGTGCCCCCGTCGGCGAGGTTCTCGATGAGCTTCCGGGTGAGGATCGTCTGGCGCCGGGCGGCGTCCGCCCGCTTCTCCTCGACGAGCCGGCGCACCAGCCCGTCCCCCGTCCACCGCACGGCCGCCTCCAGCGCGAACCGTCCCGCGCTCCACCCGCCGGACCGCACCGCGGCTCCCACGGCCTCCACCCGGTCCGGGGGGACGACGAGAAAACCGACGGTGAGGCCCGGCGCGACCCGTTTGGACAGCCCGTCGACGACGTGGGTGAGCCCGGGGGCGTGCGCGGCGAACGCGGCGGCGTCCGGCCGGAGGAAGGACCAGACGCGGTCCTCGACGACCGGCAGCCCCCACGCGACGACCAGGCGGCCCAGCTCACCCCGCCGCCGTTCGCCCATGGTCGAGGACGTCGGGTTGTGGAGCGTCGGCTGAAGGTAGAGAGCGGAGAGCGGCGCCGCGCGGTGGGCGGCGGCGAGGGCGTCGGGCCGTATCCCTTCCGCGTCGCCCGCGAGCGGGACGAGCACCACCCCGAGCCGTCCGGCGATCTCCTTGACCAGCGGATAGGTCAGCTCCTCCACCCCGACCCGGCCGCCCGGCCGGACCAGGGAGGCGAGGGCGGCGGCGATGGCCTGCCGGGCGTTGCCGGTGAACAGCAGCTGTGCGGGGTCCGGCCGCCAGCCCGGCAGGGCCAGGAGCCGGGCGGCGCTCTCACGGGCGGCCGCGGTCCCGTCGGCGGCGCCCGGACGCATCGCCTCCGTCAGCACGTCGGCCCGCAGCAGCGGCGCGAGGGAGGCCGCGATCAGCTCCGATTGCCCGGCGGCCGACGGGTAGTTGAGCTCGAGGTTGACGGGTGCGGAGGTGGCCGCCTCGATGAGCGCCCGTCCCTGCCCTACGGCGGGCGCCGCCCGCACGAAGGTGCCGCGCCCGACCTCGCCCACCACCAGCCCGCGCCGCACGAGTTCGCCGTAGACCCGTCCGGCCGTCGAGGGCGCGATGCGGTGCCGCCGGGCGAACCACCTCTGCGGGGGCAGCTGTTGGCCAGGACGCAGCCGGCCGGCGGCGATGTCGCCGGCGATGCGGTCGGCGATGAGACGGAAGTCGGCCATGGTGTCTCCGCAACCCTCCCTCGTCGTCCCGTGTCCCTCGGTGCACCCTCGCCTACCCGCCGGCCGTACCCCCACCGCGGCCCTGTCCGGGATTGCACCGAGGGCAAAGATCTTATTGCACCGAGCAGTCGGCCCGGCCTACCGTCGCTGCCATGGCACCCTTCCTCGCATACGAGGACAAAGGAGCGGATACGCCCCCGGCGCTCCCCCTCGTCCTCGTCCACGGCCACCCCTTCGACCGCACCATGTGGGCCCCGCAGATCGAGGCGTTCGCCCCCACCCGCCGGGTGATCGCCCCCGACCTGCGCGGCTACGGCGCGTCCCCGGTGGTCCCCGGCACCACGCTGCTCTCCGACTTCGCCCGGGACATCGCCGCGCTCCTGGACGAACTGGAGGTGGAGGCCTTCGTCCTGGCCGGGCTGTCGATGGGCGGCCAGATCGCGATGGACCTCTACCGGCAGTTCCCGGACCGCGTCCGTGGCCTGGTCCTCGCCGACACCTTCCCGGCACCGGAGACCCCCGGCGGCCGACTGGAGCGCAACGCGATGGCCGACCGGCTGCTCGCGGAGGGCCTGCGGGGCTACGCCGACGAGGTCCTGGAGAAGATGGTCGCCCCGTACGCGGACCCCGAGGTCAAGGCCCACGTCCACCGCATGATGACGTCGACGTCTCCCGAGGGCGCCGCCGCCGCACTGCGCGGCCGGGCCGAACGCCCCGACTACCGGCCCCTGCTGGCCCGCGGCGGTGTCCCCGCCCTGATCGTGGTCGGCGAGGACGACGAGTACACCCCGGTGTCCGACGCGGAGGCGATGCACGCGGCGATCCCGCACTCCGCGCTGCGGATCGTCGAGCGCGCGGCCCACCTGCCGAACCTGGAGCGGGCGGACGAGTTCAACCGGGTGCTGGCGGAGTTCCTGGCGACGACCGGGGTGTGACCTCCCGCGGGACCGGATCGACAGGTCCCCGATAATGGGCGCATGTCCCGCCAGTTCCCCACCGGTCTCACCCCTCCCGACTGGCTGGTGCGGAACCTCCGGTCGCAGCCGTCCGCCGTCAACCGGCCCGCCGTCGCCCGCGCCGCGCTCGCCATGACCCTGCCGCTGCTGATCGGCCTCGCCGTGGGACAGCCCGCGTACGGCGCGCTCGCCTCCATGGGCGCCCTGTCCGGAGTCATCGGCGACACCGCCGACGCCTACCGCATGCGGATCATGAACATCGCGATCCCGCAGCTCTTCGGGGCGGTGGGCGTCACCCTGGGCGCAGCCGTGTACGGGCACGGATGGCTCGCGGTGGCCGCCGTCACCGGCGTGGCGCTGGTCTCCGGGATGATCTCGACCATCGGAGCCGTGGCGTCCGTGTCCGGACTGCTGCTCCTGCTCAACTCCGTGGTGGGGGCGGGACTCGCCATGCCGGGTGCGTGGTGGCTGGCGCCGGCCCTGATGACCGGCGGCGGGCTGCTCGTGCTCCTCCTCGCCCTGCTGGCCTGGCCGCTGCGCTCCGGGGTACCGGAACGCACGGCGGTCGCCGCCGCCTACCGCGCGGTCGCCGATCTGCTGGCCGCCTGCGGCAGCACGGTCCCCGGCGCGTACGAGGACGCCCGGCACACCGTCACCCAGTCCCTCAACCAGTCCTACGACCTGGTCCTCGCGCGGCGCACGGGACAGCACGGCCGCAGCCCCGAACTGACCCGGCTGGTCGCCGAGCTGAACGCCGTCACCCCGGTGGTGGAGGCGGCCCCCGCGGCCCATCTGAGCGGCCGTCCGCTCCCGGCCGAGGTCCCCGAGGCCGTACTCCACCTCGCGCGGGCGGTCGAGACCGGCTTCAGCGGACCGATAGGACTCCGGCTGCCCGCCCCCGCCTCCGAGACCGCCCGCGCCGTCGACCACGCCCTGCGGCACGCCGCCGAGGTGGTGGCCGCCCCCGATCCCGACCCCCGGGGCATCGACGACCGGCTCGGCCGTCCGGCCGCCCTGCGGGTCCGGGCCGCCCGCGCCACCCGCGACGTCGCCCTCTCCGCCGCGTCCTGGCGCTACGGCCTGCGGCTGGCCCTGTGCATCGGCCTCGCCCAGGTGCTGGTCTCGATCGTCCCGGTGCCCCGCTCGTACTGGGTGGCCCTGACGATCACCTTCGTGATGAAGCCCGACTTCGGCTCGGTGTTCTCACGGGCGCTGCTGCGGGCGCTCGGCACCGTGGCCGGCCTGGTGGTCGCGGCGGCGGTGCTGTCCCAGGTGCCGCGCGGCTGGTGGGACGTCCCGACGATGCTGTTGCTGGCCCCGCTGATCCCGGCCCTGACACCCCGCGGATACGGCTACCAGACCGCGGCGATCACCCCGGTGATCCTGCTGCTGTCGGACATCCTCAACCACCAGGGCACGGCACTGCTGCTCCCCCGTCTGGTGGACTCGCTGATCGGCTGCGGCATCGCGCTCGTGGCGGGCTACCTGCTCTGGCCGGAGAGCTGGCACACCAGGGTCGGCGACCGGTTGGCGGACGCCGTCGCGGACACCGCCCGCTATGTCGACGCGGCCTTCGGCCCGGCCGTCGACCCCGCCGCCCGGGCCCGGATGCGCCGCCGTCTCTACCGCGACCTGTCCGTCATCCGCACGGAGTTCCAGCGCGCCCTGACCGAGCCCCCGCCCACCGGACGCCGGGCCGCGGCCTGGTGGCCGCTGGTCGTCGCCGTCGAACGCATCGTGGACGCGACGACGGCGGCCCGGGTCCGGGTGAAACACGGAGCCGGGCCGCCGTCGGAGCGGGAGGTCGGCCATGTCACGTTCCAGCTGCGGGAACTGGCCGACGGCCTGCGCGACACGGACGTGCTCTATCCGGTCCGCACCGACCTGACCGGCCCGCCCGGCAGCGTCCTGGAGCCCCTGCGCCAGGAGGTCGCGGCGGCGAGAGCGATCGCCTCACCGCACACGGCCGCCTGACCGGGACGCCCGGACCACCGGACCGGCGTGCACGGGGTGCAGGGGTGCACGGGGTGCAGGGGTGCAGGGGTGCCTAGACCCCGATGTCGCGGCCGTCCTTGCGCCAGACGGCCACGACGGCCGGGCGGACGATCTTGCCGGGGCCGTCCGGCCAGGTGCTCGCCGGCTTCTCCACCGTCGCGCCGTCGATCTCGCCCGGATGCTGCACGGCGACGAGCACCCGCCGGTCCTGGACGATCGGGCCGCACGTCTCCGCCCCGGTCGGCACGGTCAGGAACTGCTTCAGCTCACCGCGCCGCGAGCCGCGCGTCGCGACGCCGAACAGACCGTCGTGCGAGCCGAGCTGGCTGCCGTCGGTGGAGATCCACAGGTTGCCGTGCGGGTCGAAGGCCACGTTGTCCGGGCAGGAGATCGGGCTGACGTCGTCCTTCGGGAAGCCCGCGAAGTAGGTCGCCGGGTCCTCCGGGTCACCGGCGACGAGGAACAGCGACCATGCGAAGGCGGTGCTCTCGGGACGGCCCCGCCGCTCGGTCAGCTCCAGGATGTGCCCGTGCTTGTTGGCGTTGCGCGGGTTGGCCTCGTCCGCCTTGGCGTTCGCGCCGACACCGCGGTTGGTGTTGTTGGTGAGCGCGACGTACACCTTGCCGGTGACGGGCGAGGGCTGGATGTCCTCGGGCCGGTCCATCTTCGTCGCGCCGACCTTGTCACCGGCGAGGCGGGTGAAGACGAAGACCTCCTCGGCGCTCATCCCCTCGACGTGCGAGACGGCTCCCTCGGCGGTGGCGGTGGCGAGCGGGATCCACTCGCCGTTGCCGTCGAACTCGCCGTCGGCGGGCAGCTTGCCGGTGCCGTCGATCTCGATCGCGGGGGAGTCGCCGGTGAGCCGGGCGACGTAGAGCGTGCCCTCGTCGAGCAGCGACAGGTTGTGCTCGCGGACGGCCCGGCTCGACCCCTTCTTCATCCGCTTGCTGCCGACGAACTTGTAGAAGTAGTCGAAGCGCTCGTCGTCACCGGTGTAGACGACCGGCCGCCCGTCCTCGGTCAGCCGCACGGTCGCGGCCTCGTGCTTGAACCGGCCGAGGGCGGTGTGCTTGCGGGGCGTGGAGTCCGGGTCGTACGGGTCGAGCTCGACGACGTACCCGAAGCGGTGCACCTCGTTCGGCTCCTGGGCGACGTCGAAGCGCTTGTCGAACCGCTCCCACTTGCGCTCGCTCGCGCCGGTCCCGATCCCGTACCGCTTGTCCGTGGCCCGGCCGCTGTTGGCGAAGTACTGGTTGAAGTTCTCCTCGCCGTGCAGCGTGGTGCCCCACGGCGTGGTGCCGCCGGAGCAGTTGTTGAGCGTGCCGAGCACCTTGGTGCCGGTCGGGTCGGCGGAGGTCTTCAGCAGGTCGGAACCGGCGGCGGGGCCGGTGAGCCGGAACTCGGTGGTGGCGGTGACCCGCCGGTTGAGGTGGTGCCGGGGCACGGCGGTGAGCTTGCCGGTCCGCCGGTCCTCCGCCACCACGACGACACCCAGCCCGTGCGCCGCCCAGGCGATCTCGACCTGCTGCCGGGTGGGGTTGGCCGCGTCGTAGCCGCGGAACATCAGCACTTCGTCGGTGTACTCGTGGTTGGCGACGAGCAGCTGCCGGTCGCACTCGCCCGGGATGGGCAGCAGCGCCAGGAAGTCGTTGTTGTAGCCGAACTGCCCGGCCTGGGCGGCGGCGGTCTGCTTCTCCGGGTCGAAGGCGGGAGCCCCGCGCAGGATCGGCTCGCCCCACCGGATGACCACATTCTGCGCGTACCCGTCCGGAACGGTGACGGCGTCGGCGGTGTTGGGCGCGACGGAGCTGTACCGCAGCCCGCGGGCGGCCCTGGCGGCCGGCTTCCCGGCGGGCTTCCCGGACTCCCGCACCGGCGCGGCCGCGGCGGGCGGCGCACCGGCCGCCCCCGCGGTCCCGGCGGCGGCCGCGACGGTGACGACCGCGGCGGCGCGCACCAGCGCGCGACGGCCGATCGCCCCCGCGATGACCTCACCGACGTAGGGGTTGTCGCTGGTGTTGGGCACCTCGTGGAAGCAGGCGTCACCACACCGGAAGCGGCAGGTCATGGCGGAGCGTCCGCCGGGATGGGACTGGGACGGCGTTCCGATCAGCGGCAGAAGCTTGCGCACCTTTAATCTCCCCTTGCGTGCCCTTGGTGTGACCGTGACGTTAGGGGCACGTATGTGCGGAGGTGCTGACGCAGGGTGAACGGAGAGTGAAGCCCCGGCAGCCACAAGGGTGTTGGACTTGCGCTGAGGGGGGTCCGAGGCGGTATTGACACACCTGGGTTCCTTACACTCACCCCTGCCCAAGATCACCATCCGGGGCCGCTAACCTTACGTGTCCGTCCTGGCCAGGGATTTACGGGCTTCAACTCACGCGAAGGGTTGCGCACATGGGCATTCTCACTCTCCTGCGGAACGCGTTCGGACGGTCACGCAAAGAGCGGGCCGCCGAGGCAGAGGGTGCGGAACAGGTTCCTTCGCAGGAACAGACCGCCTCCGAGGAGGGGCACCAGGAGCCGACCGGGGCCACCCCCACGTCGGCCCCCGAGCCGACCCCGGCCCCCGAGCCGACGGTCCCTTCCCCCTCCCCCGAACCCACCCCGAGGGCCACCCCCACGGCCCAGGTCCCGGACCCGCGCCCGGCCTCCCCGAACGAACACGACCTCGTCTCGGCGGCCTTCGACAACGTAACGGTCCCCAAGCCGACCCAGTCGACAGAAACCCTCCCACCAGAAGCGACAACACCGACGCCGGAGAAGGAAACGCCGGAGGCGGCTGCTGCGCCGGAGACGGCTGCTGCGGCGGAGACGGTTGCTCCGGCGGAGTCGGTTGCTCCGGCAGAGGCTGACGCGCCCGCGAAGGCGGAAGCCGAGGCTGACGCGCCGGCGGAGGCGGAAGCCGAGGCTGACGCGCCGGCGGAGGCGGAAACCGAGGCTGACGCGCCGGCGGAGGCGGAAACCGAGGCTGACGCGCCGGCGGAGGCGGAAACCGAGGCTGAGACCGAGGCACCGGCGGCGGAAGCTCCAGCGGAGACCGAGTCGGAGGCACCCGCGAAGGCGGAGACCGAGGCCGACGCGCCCGCGAAGGCGGAGGCCGAGGCCGACGAGCCGACGGCCGAAGCGAAGACCGAGGCCGAGACCGAGGCCGAAGTCGACGAGCCGAAGGTCGAGGCGGTGGCCGAGGAGCCCACGCCGACGATCGAGGAGACCCCGCAGCCGGAGACCGAGCCCGTGGCGGAGGAGCCCGCACCGGGAACGGCCGACGAGCACGAGACCGCACCGGAGCCCGCGCCGGCGGCTGTAGCCGACGAGCCGACGGCGGAGGCCGACGAGGCCGAGGCCGAGGCGCCCGCGACGCAGGCCGATGCGAAGCCCGAGGCCACTGCGCCCGAGGACGAGGCGAAGACGGAAACCGACGAGCCTGAGGCCGCCGACGGCGAGGACGCCGCACAGGGGCCACTCGCGGCCGACGACGAAAACCGCACGGGTGGTGCGGGTGGGAACGACTCGGCCGAAGGCGAAGCCGAGGACGACACCCAGCCCGAGGCCGAGGCGAATCCCGAGGCCGCCGCTGCCCCCGCGCCGCAGGCCGAGCCGACGGCGAAGGCCGACGAGGCCGAGGCCGACGAGCCTGAGGCCGCCGACGGCGAGGACGCCGCACAGGGGCCACTCGCGGCCGACGACGAAAGCCGCACGGGTGGTGCGGGTGGGAACGACTCGGCCGAAGGCGAAGCCGAGGACGAAGTCGAGGACGACACCCCCACCCCGGCCCTCCCCACCCCGACCCTCCCCGCCGGCCTCGCCACCGCCTACGCCGCCGCGGCCACCACCCTGGAGACAACCAACCTCACCGGCACCCGAGCGAAGCTCTACCTCGTGCTGGACCGCTCCGCGAGCATGCGCCCGTACTACAAGGACGGCTCCGCCCAGGCCCTCGCCGAGCAGACCCTCGCCCTCGCCGCCCACCTCGACCCCGAGTCCAAGGTCCACGTCGTCTTCTTCTCCACCGAACTGGACGGCACCGGCGAGCTGACCCTCACCGACCACGAGAACAAGATCGACGACCTGCACGCAGGGCTCGGCCGCATGGGCCGTACCAGCTACCACGCGGCAGTCGAAGCCGTCCTCGCGCACCACGAGAAGGAGGCCGCGGACACCCCCGCCCTGGTGGTGTTCCAGACGGACGGCGCCCCGGACGCGAAGACCCCGGCCACCCAGTCCCTCACCGACGCGGCCAAGAACCACCCCGCCGTCTTCTTCTCCTTCGTCGCCTTCGGAGAGCCCGACAACAAGGCCTTCGACTACCTCCGCAAGCTGAAGACCCCCAACACGTCCTTCTTCCACGCGGGCCCGGCCCCGCGCGAGCTGACGGACGCCGAGCTCTACGAGGGCGTACTGGCCGGCTGGCGCCCGTAGCCCCCCGTCGGGGGGTGGAGCGTCACGTCCACCCCCCGAAACGCATGTGAGTGGATCTTCGCGGGCCCAGTAGGATTTCGGGCATGGCGGCCACTGGAACCGAGAAGCAGGGTGGCAAGGCGTTCTACGTCTCCACCCCCATTTACTACGTCAACGACGCTCCTCACCTGGGCCACGCCTACACGACCGTCGCAGGCGACGTGCTCACCCGCTGGCACCGCCAGCGTGGCGAGAAGGTGTGGTACCTCACCGGCACGGACGAGCACGGTCAGAAGATCATGCGCACCGCGGAGGCGAACGGCGTCAGCCCGCAGCAGTGGGCCGACAAGCTCGTCGACGAGGCCTGGCGCCCCCTGTGGGAGCACCTGGAGATCGCGAACGACGACTTCATCCGCACCACGCAGCAGCGGCACACCGACCGCGTCCAGGAATTCGTGCAGGATCTGTACGACAAGGGCGAGATCTACAAGGGCGGCTACGAGGGCCCGTACTGCGTCGGCTGCGAGGAGTACAAGCTCCCGGGCGAGCTGCTCGACGGCGAGGGCGACTTCGCAGGTCAGAAGCTGTGCCCGATCCACAAGAAGCCCGTGGAGATCCTCAGCGAGGAGAACTACTTCTTCAAGCTGAGCGAGTACGGCGACAAGCTCCTCGCCCTCTACGAGGCGAACCCGGGCTTCATCCAGCCGGAGTCCGCGCGCAACGAGGTCGTGAACTTCGTCCGACAGGGCCTCCAGGACCTGTCCATCTCGCGCTCCACCTTCGACTGGGGCATCCCGATCCCGTGGGACCAGAAGCACGTGATCTACGTGTGGGTCGACGCGCTGCTGAACTACGCCACGGCGGTCGGGTACAACGAGAACCAGCAGAAGTTCGAAGAGACCTTCCCGGCCGACGTCCACCTGGTCGGCAAGGACATCCTGCGCTTCCACGCGGTGATCTGGCCCGCGATGCTGATGGCGCAGGGCCTCCCGCTGCCCGGGAAGATCGCCGCGAACGGCTGGCTGATGGTCGGCGGCGAGAAGATGTCGAAGTCGAACCTGACCGGCATCAAGCCGCAGGACCTGACCTCGCACTTCGGCGTGGACGCGTACCGCTGGTACTTCCTGCGCGCCATCGCCTTCGGCCAGGACGGTTCGTTCTCGTGGGAGGACTTCTCCGCCCGCTACACGAGCGAGCTGGCGAACGACTACGGCAACCTCGCGTCCCGGGTGGCCGCGATGGTCGGCAAGTACTTCGGCGGTGTCCTGCCCGAGGCCGCCGCCGACAGCGAGGCCGAGAAGGCGCTGCACGACGGTCTGGCGACCGCGGTCGCGGTGGCCGACCGGAAGATCGGCGAGGAGCTGGACTTCCAGGGCGGCATCCTGGCCGTGTTCGACTTCGTCAAGCAGGTCAACGGCTACATCACGGAGCAGGAGCCGTGGAAGGTCGCGAAGGACGACTCGGCCGAGGGCCGGGCCCGTCTCGCGACCATCCTCTACACCGCCGCGGAGTCCCTGCGCGCCGTCGCCGTCCTGCTGAACCCGGTCATGCCGGACACCTCCCAGAAGCTCTGGGACTCGCTGGGCGCCGAGGCGGCCCTGGGTGCCCTCGCCGACCAGCGGGTGCAGGAGGCCGGCACCTGGGGCATCCTCCCGGCCGGTACGACGGTCACCAAGGGCGCGGTCCTCTTCCCGCGCCTGGAGGAGAAGCCGACCGCGTAGCGCGTCGAAGGCCGACCACGGGGTCCCGGGAAACGAGGAGTTTCCCGGGACCCCGGTCGGAAGACAGCGGACGAGCCCTGGGGGGTTCCCCCGACTCGGGCATGTTCCCGCCAAGCCGTATGGTTTCCGCCATGGCAGTCCCCAACGTCATCCCGATCGCCTACGAGCCGAAGCACCGCACCGAGTCCATCGGACGGTACGCGGACGGCCAGTTCCTCGCGTCGGTCACGTACGCCTTCCCCGAAGGGTTCCGTCTCGACGACGGCTGGGAAGAGCACAAGCGCCTCTACACCGTGCTGCACACCTTCGACGCGGACGGCACCTACCGCGACTCGGACATCTGGTGTGCCGGCACCTGGGCGGAGCAGCAGCGCGACCCGCACGGCGACGACTCGGTCCTCAACCGGGCCCGCGTCCGCCTGGCGACCCTCCTGCGCAGCCTGCCCCGCCGGTCCTACACGGACATCGCCGTGCGCCCCTTCCGCATCACCCACGAGGGTGTGCTGTTCGGCCTGGTGATCCGTGAGGACAAGGACGAGGACGGCGTCCCGGAGACCTGGGCGGAGCTCTACCCGGACCGCCTGGCCTTCGCCGAGCCGTGGGACGGCACGTACGACACGTGACGAGGGCCGGCCACGCGTGCCGACGCCCGGCCATACGTGCCGACGCCTGACGACGCCTGAGGGCTGGTGAACGCGAGGGCCGGGGGCTCGTGGTCACCCGGCCCTCGCGTGTCCTGGGGTGTTACTTCAGGACGCTCGCGCCCGTGGTCGTCGCGAGGGTCGTGGGCAGGTTCTTCGCCGACGTCTCCAGACCCGAGGTGAGGGCCGGGGTCCAGTTGACCGTGGTCTTCAGGTCCTTCGACGAGGCGGCGTTGTACGCGGCGACGACATCGGTGACCGTGCCGTTGACCAGGTTGCCGGAGCCCTTGACCGCGCCGGTGCCGTCACCGCTCAGCAGCTTGGCGACCTTGCCGCCGGCCGGGACCTTCCAGTAGTTGTCCTCGGCGACGACCTGGGCCTTGGCGCGCGCGTTGATGCTGTACTGCGTCGCGTAGCCGTTGAGGGTCGTGACGTCGTAGTAGTTGTTGTAGATGTGCACCTGGCCGACCCGGGCCAGCGGGGCGCGCTGGACGATGCCCTTCCAGATGTTGTGGTGGATCGACACGCGCAGCTTGCCGCCGGGCTCGCTGTCGCTGCTGCCGATCAGCATCGTCTTGTCGTGGTTGGTGAACTGGTTGCGCGAGACGGTCACCAGGTCCGAGCTCTTGGTGATGTCCAGGGCGCCGTCGTGGATCTGGTACTCGCGGCCGTAGTACTCGGGGTTGGCACTGTCGAGGTGGGGCGCGTCGGTGAACGTGTTGTGGTCGGCCCACACATGGGTCGCCCCGCGCAGGGTGACGGAGTCGTAGTTGGAGTTCCAGTTGCCGTCGTCGCCGTCGGTCGGGTCCCACTGCGGGAAGCAGTCCTCGGTGGCGGCGAAGGTCAGGTTGCGGACGACGACGTTGTCCACGTTCTGGATCTGGAGCATGCCCCCGGAGATCCCGGCGGCCGTGCCCGGCACCCCCACGATGCTCGTGTTGGCCGGCACCTTGAAGACGATGTTCTTCGCCTGCTTGGTCTGGGCGGCCGCGCGGGCCTTCTCCTGGGTCCCGGACGGCAGCTTCGACGTGCCGTAGGACGAGGGGTCGTACGCCTTCAGATAGGCCGAGAGCGAGTAGCCGGTGCCCGACGCGTAGTCGGCGCAGGTCAGCTTCTTGCCCGCGTCGTCCGTGTTGGCGTCGATCGTGCCCTTGATCTTGATGATCCGGGGGGTGGTGTCGGAGGCGGAACCCAGTGCCTTCACCAGTTGGGCGCGGGTGGAGACGGTGAAGGTGTGCGCGGCGTCGGCCTTGGTGCCCCCGGTGGTGCCCGTGCCGGAGGCGGCCCAGCCGTCCTTCGCGGCGAGCGTCTGGTGGTACAGGTCGACGGTCCCGGCGTTCGCGTTCATCACGACGACACCGGCGCCGACGGCCGCGGCCACGGCGGCGGCGGAGACGACGAGGACACGGCGCGAGCGGAGGGACCGGCGGTGGGAGGGAGCTGCCACGGGGGATCCTTACGGGGAGGAGCGGACTTACGTCCTGTCAGTGGTCGCCACCGCGCGAAGAGTTGCCGCCGGAGGGGGACTTTTTTTTCACGGCCCCCTCCGCCCCCCGGGCGAACGCCTTCACGATGTCCCGGTCCGCCCCCTAAGGTGCGCATCGGGGGCGATCAACCCCTCCGGAGCGGTCTCACCCCCTCCGGAGCGGGATCACCTCCGGCGGGGAGGGATCACCGCACCACGACCGGCGTCATCGTCAACTGGGGGAATTCCATGGCACTCTTCGGCAACGCGCACCCGATCGACCCTGCGCAGGCGCAGCAGGACTACGCCCGGCTGCTGGGCCAGGGCGAGCATGTGCAGGCCGCCTTCCTGCTGATCCGCGACACCATCCTGTTCACGGACCGCCGGCTGATCCTCGTCGACAAGCAGGGAATCACCGGCAAGAAGACCGAGTACCACTCGATTCCGTACCGCAGCATCACGCACTTCGCCGTGGAGACCGCCGGGACCTTCGACCTGGACGCCGAGCTGAAGATCTGGGTGTCCGGTTCGTCCGTGCCGATCCAGAAGACGTTCACCAAGGGCGTCGACATCTACGAGGTGCAGGCGATCCTCACGCAGTTCGTGGCGAAGTAGCGCCCCCGTCCGCGCCTCCCCCGGCAGAGCTCCGTCCTGCCGGGCGGGTACGGACCGGGCTGGGTGATCCGACCCGGGGGGAGTGCTCCCCGCCGAGGGTCACCGCACCTGGTACGACTACTCGGTGGACCTTCTCGAACCCCACCTCCGGCTCCTCGCCGAGGTCTTCGACGTGGCCGCCTCCGGCGCCCCCTGGGCCCTGGCGGGCGGCTACGCGCTCCAGGCGCACGAACTGCTCCAACGCCCGCACGCGAACGTGGACTTGGCGACGGAGAGCGCAGAGCCGATGCCCCGGCTCGCCGAGGCGCTGGGCGCGGCGCTCACCTCCCGGGGCGGCTACGGGGCGACGGTCCGTGACACGGATCCGCTGTCCGCGCACCTGGCCGTGCTGGACCGCGGCGCGGACACGGTCCTCCGGTTGGCCCTGCACAAGGAAACCTTCTGGAGCCCGCCCGTCCCGACCCCGTACGGTCCGGCGCTCTCCCTGCCCGACGCGGTGGGCACCAAGGTCCGGGCGCTCTACGACCGCGGACTGGCCGTCGACCTGATCGACGCGCGGGCGGCCTCGGCCCGCTTCACCCATCCCGACCTGGAGGAACTGGCCCGCCGTCATGCCCGTGACGACTTCGACCTGCCCACCCTCCAGACCCGGCTGACGGGCACGGACCACTACCCGGACTCGGCGTTCACGGCGTACGGCCTGACCGAGGACCAGCTCACGGACCTGCGCGCGTGGGCCCAGAGCTGGTCGACGGACATCGCGGAGCGGCTGCTGGAGGAGGGGGCGTCACCGGACGAGTGAGGCGCCCGCGCGGTACGCCGCCCCCGCCCCCTCACACCGCCCGGATCAGCTCGCGGAGGCCGACGCCTGGGCGGACGCCGTCGCGGACGAGCCCGGCTGGACGGCGTCGTCGGTGCCCTCGTGGGTGGCGTCGGGCTCGACGCCCATCGTGATCGAACCCACGACACCCTTGGCGATGTTCTTCTTGTCGTACTTCAGCGTGAGCAGACCGCCCTGGACGCCGCTCTGGTCGTAGATCGTGTCCTCGGTGAGGGTGGTGCGCTCGGTGGTGCTGGTGGAGTACGGCTCCACCTCGGCCGAGGCGAGCACGGACTCCTCGTCCAGGAAGAACTGACCGGTGTGACAGGTGTTGCCACCCTCGTAACCGGCGTCGGTCCACTCGCCGTTGACGTGCACCTTGGTGTGGATGTGCACCGTGCGGCCGCGGTACCAGCCCGGGAAGATCGTCTTGAAGGTGACGCGTCCCTGCCGGTCGGTCTTCCAGGTGCCCCGCAGGTAGCGCTCGTCGTCGGTGGGCTCCGCGTGCCCGCCACCGCCGCCACCGGCCGGCGGCTCGCCGGTCGGGGTGCCGGTCGGCACGTCGGTCGGCGTACCGGTCGGGGTGCCGGACGGCGCGTCGGTGGGAGCGCCGCCGCCACCGCCGGTGGAGAGGCTCTCGTAACCGGAGTAGATGCCGAGCGCGTCGCAGTGCCAGATGTCGACGGCCGCGTTCGCGAGGGGCTTGCAGGTCTCGGAGTCGATCACCTTGAGGGCGAGGGTGAGCGGGATGCCCTCCTTGTCCTCGGTGATGTCCTGGCGGATCTTGTCCGCGTCGATGTAGTACGGGCCCTCGGTGGTCTCGGAGGTGAGCTTGTAGCAGGCCTCACCGGCACTGGCGGAAGCGCCGGCCTTCGGTTTGTTCGTGCCCTTCTCCCCGGCGAAGGCACCGGCGGCGAGCGCCCCGCCCGCCCCGACGGCCACGGCCGCGCCCGCACCGGCGACGACCACCTTGCGCCGGGTCAGATCGCGCTTGTGCCGGGGACCCTGCTGGTCGTTCTCGGCACCGGCTGTGTTTTCTGTGTTTCCTGAGTTTCCCGTCATGGCGGCGAAGCTAGGAGGCGGGCCTGTCACAGGCGTGGGAACGACCTGTGGACTGCGAAGCGCCGGCGGGCACCACGTGGCATCACTTGGCACCACGCGACACCGCCCAGCATCACCTGGCACCACCTGGCACCACCTGGCACCACCAGGTGCCATCAGGTGCCACCAACGGCGCCCTGTCACCCATGGCGCCACAGTCGCCCCGCCAGGCACCATCACATTCTCGCAGGTCAGAGTGTTAATCGTGACCGACCACCCGAAGATGTCACCCAGCCGCTTGCACATGACGCCATAGTGGTGCCATGATGGCGTCATGGACCTCACCCCGTATGTCGACACCCTCCGCCGCGAACTCGCGGTGGCCGCCGAAGCCGGCGGGGACGAAGCCCGCGAGCTGGCGGAGCGGCTCACCGCCCCGCTGGAGTCGGCGACCCGGCTGACCATGCTCCATGTGCTGTCCGCCGCGACGGACGAGATCACCCGCGATCTCGCCCCGGGCTCGGTCGACGTACGGCTGCGTGGGCTCGACCCCCACTTCGTGGTGACCCTTCCGCCCGGCGACGGCGGCGCCCCCACGGAGCCGACCGCGCCCGCCGAGCCCGTCAAGACCCCGGCCGAGGGCGACGAGGGCGGCACCGCCCGCGTCAACCTGCGGCTGCCGGCCCACCTCAAGGCCCGCGCCGAGGAGGCCGCGGCCCGCGAGGGCCTGTCGGTCAACGCGTGGCTGGTGCGCGCCGTGTCGGCCGCGGTCGACGGCGGCCCCCGGCAGCCGCGCACGACGGAGAAGACCCAGGCCCTCGGACAGAGCTTCACGGGCTGGGTGCGCTAGCCCCGCACCCGCCGCCCGCACCCACCTCCGCACCCGCACCACTGCACCCGCACCACCTCACTCACACCACGTCCCACCAGCGGGGACGCCCTGAAGACCCAAGAGGACGGGACAGCCATGCCTTCTTTCGACACTCCCGAAGCGATCTCGGTCTCCGCTCGCGTGGACGCCGGTTCCCTCCAGTTCACCGCGGGCGACCGCTCCGACACCGTCGTCGAGGTGCGGCCCCGCGACCCGGAGAAGGACCTGGACACACGGGCCGCCGCCCAGACCGAGGTCGGCTACGCGGGCGGTGTGCTGACCATCCGGACGCCCAAGCCCACGCTGTTCGGCCTCGGCCGCACCGGCACCGTGGACGTGACGGTCGACCTGCCCACGGGCTCCCGCATCGACACGACCGGCGCCTGGACCCAGGTGATCGGCGAGGGCCGGCTCGGCGAGGTCCGCGTGAAGAACTCGGCCGGTGACGTCCGCCTCGACACCACGGGCCCGCTGGACCTGACCGCCTCGCACGGCACGATCACGGTGGACCGCGTCGAGGGTTCCGCCGAGATCACCGCCAGCTCCGGCAGCATGCGCGTCGGCTTCGTCGACGGCTCCGCCGTCCTGAAGAACTCGCACGGCAGCACGACCGTCGGCGCCGTGACCGGCGAACTGCGCGTGAGCGGCGCCAACGGCGACATCGACATCACGCGCGCCGAGGACTCGGTGACCGCGACCACCGCCCACGGCACCCTGCGGGTGGGCGAAGTGGTCCGCGGCACCGTCCAGCTGGAGACCTCCTACGGCGCCATCGACGTCGGCATCCGCGAGGGCACGGCCGCCTGGCTCGACGTCAGCTCCGCATCCGGCCAGGTGCGCAACACGCTCACCGCGTCCGACTCCCCGGAGCAGACCGAGGACACCGTGAAGATCCGCGCCCGCACCCGGTACGGCAACATCCACGTCCGCCGCGCCAAGGCCTGAGCACCACCTCTCGATCACCTGCTCGCCCCGCGCCACCCCCACCCACTTCAGCCTTCGAAACGGAGGGCCCCATGCCTTCTTCTGTCATGCCCACGTCCAGTCGGGGAGACGGTCGCCAGTCGACGCTCGCCGTCTCCACCATCGGGCTGCGCAAGTCCTACGGCGACAAGACCGTCCTCGACGGCATCGATCTGCGCATCCCCACCGGATCCGTGTTCGCGCTGCTCGGCCCGAACGGCGCCGGCAAGACCACCGCCGTCAAGATCCTGTCCACGCTCATCACCGCCGACGGCGGACAGGCCCAGGTCGCGGGCCACGACCTCGCGGCCGATCCGCAGGCGGTGCGGGCGGCGATCGGTGTGACCGGGCAGTTCTTCGCGGTGGACGGTCTGATCACCGGCGAGGAGAACATGCTCCTCATGGCCGACCTGCACCACCTGTCCCGGGCGCGGGGCCGGCGGGTCACCGCTCAGCTGCTGGAGCGCTTCGACCTCGTCGAGGCGGCGAAGAAGCCCGCCGCCTCCTACTCGGGCGGTATGAAGCGCCGCCTGGACATCGCCATGACGCTCGTCGGCGATCCGCGGATCATCTTCCTCGACGAGCCGACCACCGGCCTGGACCCGCGCAGCCGGCACAACATGTGGCAGATCATCCGTGAGCTGGTCGCCGACGGCGTCACGGTCTTCCTCACCACCCAGTACCTGGAGGAGGCCGACGAGCTCGCCGACCGCATCGCGGTGCTCCACGACGGCCGCATCGCCGCCGAGGGCAGCGCCGAGGAGCTGAAGCGGATCGTCCCCGGCGGACACGTCCGGCTGCGCTTCACCGACCCGGCCGCCTACCGCGCCGCCCTCGCCGCACTGGGCGAGGTCACCCGCGACGACGAGGCCCTCGCCCTCCAGATCCCCAGCGACGGCAGCCAGCGCGAGCTGCGCTCCGTCCTCGACCGGCTGGACACGACCGGCATCGAGGCCGACGAACTGACCGTGCACACCCCCGACCTCGACGACGTCTTCTTCGCCCTCACCGGCGACGCCACCGTCCCCCACCAGCCCAAGGAGAACGTCCGATGAGCACCCCCCTGGCCCCCGTCGCCCGCCCGAGCCGGATCTCCCTCGCCGTGCGCGACTCGTCCACGATGCTGCGCCGCAACCTCCTGCACGCTCGGCGCTACCCGTCGATGACCCTGAACCTGCTGCTCACGCCGGTGATGCTGCTGTTGCTCTTCGTCTACGTCTTCGGCGGGGCGATGAGCGCGGGCATCGGAGGCGGCGGAGCGGACCGGTCCGAGTACATCGCCTACCTCGTTCCGGGCCTGCTGCTGATGACCATCGGCTCCACCACGATCGGCACCGCGGTCTCCGTCTCCATGGACATGACCGAAGGCATCATCGCCCGTTTCCGGACCATGGCGATCCACCGCGGATCCGTCCTCTTCGGACACGTCGTCGGGGGCGTGCTCCAGTGCGTCGCCAGCGTGATCCTCGTCGGAGCCGTCGGGGTGGCCATCGGCTTCCGGTCGACCGACGCCACCGCCCTGGAATGGCTCGCTGCGTTCGGACTGCTCGTCCTCTTCGCCACCGCGCTCACCTGGATCGCCGTCGGCATGGGCCTGTCCAGCCCGAACGCCGAGGCCGCCAGCAACAACGCCATGCCGCTGATCTTCCTCCCCCTCATCTCCAGCGCCTTCGTCCCGATCGACGCGATGCCGGGCTGGTTCCAGCCGATCGCCGAGTACCAGCCCTTCACCCCCGCCATCGAGACCCTGCGCGGCCTGCTGCTCGGCACCGAGATCGGCCACAACGGATGGATCGCCGTCGCCTGGTGCCTCGGCCTCGCCGTCCTCGGCTACCTCTGGTCCCGGTCACTGTTCGACCGCGACCCGAAGTGAACAACGGCTCGCCCGCTCGTCCTGCTCCGGGGCGGCGCACTCCGACACCACGTCGGCGTACGCCGCCCCGCGGCCGTTCCCACGGCGGTACCGGCGGATCACCTCGGATCACGGCGGACGGGCAGCCGGGACGATCGGACCGTAGGACGTTCAGGCCGTCAGGTGCCGTTGCGGTAGTCGGGTGCCGTTCAGGCGCTCAGCGCCGCGAGTTCCGCGTTGGCGCGCTCGGTGACGAGGGCGAGGACACGGCCGGCGGCGGCGAGATCAGCGGCGGGTATCCCGCCCCAGACCCGGGCGCTGACAGGAGCGGTCTCCGCGCCGACGGCGGCCGTCAGCTCACGCCCCGCGTCCGTGGGGCGAAGGTGGGCGCCGTCCACGACGAGCAACCGCGCGGCCAGCAGTTCGTCGACGGTGACGCGGATGTCGGCCGGGTCGGCCTTGAGGGAGCCCTGGACGTCGGTGACGAGATCGTCCGGCGTCCGTGGGGCCTCGGCGGTGACGGCGGCGCGCAGGGTGATCTGCTGCTGGAAGGTGATGCCGTGCCGCGCCAGGACGTGCTCCAGAACGCCCCGCGCCGCGTAGTGGGCCAGGGCGAGGGCGCGGGAGTCGGCGACTGGTCCGGTGGTGGTGGATGCGGTGCCGGGTGCGGTGGCGGTGCCGGATGTGGTGGTGGTCATGGTGATGCCCCCTGAGTGCTCTCGTCGTCCGGTACGAGGAATAGAGTACTTGGCTACTATGTCCATGGCTACTTTTTCGCCCGACCCGGTGCGCCCGGCCCGGTGCGCCCGGCCCGGTGCGGCCGACCCGGGGCGGCCGGCCCTGCCGGCTCCTAGCGGGAGGTGGCCGCGCAGGCCCCGCCGACCGCCGGGAACCGGGCGGCACGGGGGGAGACGGTCCCCAGCCCCGCAAGGACCGGTTGTCCCAGCGCTGTCCGCGCCACCCGAAGATGCTCGAGCCCTTCCCTCGCCACCCGGGTGACCTCCTCGTACTCACCCGCCGTACGGGCCGTGGACAGCCGGTCCCGCGCCGCGCGATGACACTCCGCCGCGCTGGTCAGCGCCCGGCCCGCGGTCTCGTCCGCACCCGCCCAGGCACGCGCGTCCGGCGGGACGAGGCCGCCGCCCAGCCGGATCAGCCAGTGGTTCGCCTCCACCTCCGCGTCCAGGCCGGACAGCCCGGACGGGCCCGACGGACCGGACCGACCGCACCGACCGGCGCGGCCCGCACGGCCCGCACGGCGCTGGGCCACCACCCCCGCCGCCGCGCCGACGATCAGCAGCACCGACAGCGTGAACATGAACCCCGTGGATCCCATGGCTGGCTTCCTCCCTTGCGCGCCCCGCCCGTCGGCCGGTGCCGGCGTACCGCCATGAGACGGCGCGCCGCTGTGCTCACCCCTCGGTGTCCCTGTGCGCCTCCGGTGAGGTTTCCAGGAGGGCGGGAAACGCGATCGGCCCAGGAAGAGACCCATGCCCACCGACCCGCGGGTCGGTGGGCATGGCCCGAGGAGAACCGTCAGCCGCCGGAGGCCGAGGGCGAAGCCGACGCGGAATCGGACGCGGAGGCCGACGCGCTCGGCTGCGGCGGCGACCCCTGGCCGTCCTCCGTCGCGCCCGGGTCCACGCCGACCGTGAGCGACCCGTGGACACCCTTGGTGATGTCCCGCTTGTCGTAACGCAGCTTCAGCAGACCGCCCCGCGCACCGCTCTGGTCGTAGATCGTGTCCTCGGTGAGGGTCGTGCGCTCCGCGGCGTTGCTCGCGTACGGCTCCACCACCGCCGAGGCGAGCACCGACTCCTCGTCGAAGAAGAACTGGCCGGTGTGGCAGGTGTGCCCGCCTTCGTAACCGGCGTCCGTCCACTCGCCGTCGACATGCACCTTGACGTGGATGTGCACGCAGCGGCCCCGGTACCAGCCCGGGAAGACCGTCCGGAAGGTCACCTGTCCATGCCGGTCCGTACGCCAGGTGCCGCGCAGGTACCGGCTGTCGTCCGTCGGCTCCTGGTGGCCGCCGCCTGGAGGCGCCCCGGTGGGCGCGCCGGTCGGGGGCTCAGTGGTCGGGGGTTCACCGGTCGGCGCGGGACCGCCGCCTCCGCCGTTGCCCTGGTCCTCGTAGCCCGAGTACACCCCCACCGCATCGCAGTGCCAGATGTCGACGGCCGCGTTCCGGATCGGCCGGCAGGTCTCCGAGTCGATCACCTTCAGGCCGAGGAGGAGCGGGACGCCCTCCCGGTCCTCCGTGACGTCCCGGCGGAGCTTGTCGGCGTCGATGTAGTAGGGGCCCTCGACCGTCTCCGAGGTCAGGCGGTAGCAGACCTCCTCGTCGGCATCGGCGCCCGCTCCGGCCGGCGCCGGTCTGCCGCGTTCGCCTGCGGTGCCGGCCGCGAAGGCGGTGCCGCCCAGACCCGCCGTCGCGATGCCGCCCGCGGCGACGGCCACGACCTTCCGACGCGATAAGTCCTGTTCACTGTGTGGTTTCTGAGATCCCGTCATGAGGCCGGGACGGTAGGGACGAAACCTGTCAGCAGCATGAGGACGGGCTGTCAGTTCCCGGGGAAAACCAAAGTGGCCCGGAACCGACGTCGGTTCCGGGCCACTCCGGGAAAAGCCTGCCGCTTCCCGCCGCGCGTGCTACTTCGGCTGCGGCTTGCGCACCGACAGGTGCAGCTCCCTCAGCCGGGCCTCCTCCAGCTCCGTCGGCGCGCCCATCATCAGGTCCTGGGCGTTGCCGTTGAGCGGGAAGGCGATGGTCTCGCGGATGTTCGGCTCGTCGGCCAGCAGCATCACGATGCGGTCGACGCCCGGCGCGATGCCGCCGTGCGGCGGGGCGCCGAAGCGGAACGCGCGCAGCATGCCGGCGAACTTCTCCTCGACCGTCTCCCGGTCGTAGCCCGCGATCTCGAACGCCTTGAGCATGATCTCCGGCTCGTGGTTCCGGATCGCGCCGGAGGACAGCTCGACACCGTTGCAGACGATGTCGTACTGCCAGCCCAGGATGTCCAGCGGGTCCTGGGTCTCCAGGGCCTCCAGACCGCCCTGCGGCATCGAGAACGGGTTGTGCGAGAAGTCGATCTTGCCGGTGTCCTCGTCCTTCTCGTACATCGGGAAGTCGACGATCCAGCAGAAGCGGAAGACGTTCTCCTCGAAGTGCCCGGCACGCTTGGCGGCCTCGACCCGCACCGCGCCCATGATCTTCGAGACCTCGTCGAACTCGCCCGCGCCGAAGAACACCGCGTGACCGGCGGCCAGCGACAGGCGCTTGGTCAGCTCGGCGACGTTCTCCTCGGTCAGGAACTTCGCGATCGGGCCGGTCAGCGAGCCGTCCTCGGCCACCCGGACCCAGGCCAGACCCTTAGCGCCCAGCGTCACGGCGAAGTCGCCGAGCTGGTCGAAGAACTTTCGGGGCTGCGCGGAGACGTCCGGCACCGGCAGCGCGCGGACGTGCTTGCCGGCGAAGGCCTTGAACTCCGAGCCCTCGAAGATGTCGGTGATGTCGGTCAGCTCCAGCTGGGCCCGCAGGTCCGGCTTGTCGGAGCCGTACTTCAGCATCGACTCGCGGAACGGGATGCGCGGGAACGGCGAGGTGACATGCCGACCGCCGCCGAACTCCTCGAACAGCTCCGTCATGAGCTTCTCGATCGGCTGGAAGACGTCCTCCTGCTCGACGAAGCTCATCTCGACGTCGAGCTGGTAGAACTCGCCCGGCGAGCGGTCCGCGCGCGCGTCCTCGTCGCGGAAACAGGGCGCGATCTGGAAGTAGCGGTCGAAGCCCGAGATCATCAGCAGCTGCTTGAACTGCTGCGGGGCCTGCGGCAGGGCGTAGAAACGGCCCGCGTGCAGACGGGACGGGACGACGAAGTCGCGGGCGCCCTCGGGGGAGGTCGCGGACAGGATCGGCGTCGCCATCTCGTTGAAGCCCAGCGCCGTCATCTTGTGCCGCATCGCCGAGATGACCGACGTGCGCAGCATGATGTTGCGGTGCATGCGCTCGCGGCGCAGGTCGAGGAAGCGGTACTCCAGGCGCCGCTCCTCGTTGACCCCGTCCTCGGCGTTGATCGTGAAGGGGAGCGGCTGGGCGGCGCCGAGCAGCTCGACCTCGCCGACCTCGACCTCGACCTCGCCGGTCGGCAGATCCGCGTTGACGTTCTCGGCGCCGCGCGAGACGACCTTGCCGTCGATGCGGACCGTCGACTCCTTGGTCAGCCGGTCGAGCGCCTCGTACGCGGGGGTACCCGGACGGGCGACGAGCTGCGTGATGCCGTAGTGGTCACGCAGATCGATGAAGAGGATGCCGCCCAGGTCGCGCCGATTGTGCAGCCAGCCGCTCAGCCGGACGTCGGTGCCGACGTCAGAGGCGCGGAGCTCGCCGCAGGTGTGGGACCTGTACCGATGCATCGTCGTTCATCCAGTCTTCGCGGATCGGGGGCGTGTTTCACGTGAAACAACCCCCAGGGTACCGGGCAGCCGCTGATCACCTCCCCGCAATACCGGTGCGGCGATCAGTGGCACTTGTCGACCGCATCTTCTTAAAGTGGGGCAATGCGCACTGGCGAGCCGTTGCCCGCCGTGGGGGAGGTCCTCGCTTCCCTCGCGACCGGCCTGTGGCACTGGGACACCGCCACCGGGCTGGTCACGGTCGACGCCGAGGCAGCCCGGCTGCTCGGCCTGCCCCGGGCGGAGGCGGTCCTCACCGAGGCCCAGACCCGGGCCCGTCTCCACCCCGTCGACTGGAACGAGATCACCGGGGTGATCCAGCTCGCCGTCACCGAGGGCACCCTCGCCGAGGTACGCATCCGGATCATGGACAACCGGGGACGGGTCGTCCGGGTCGTGCGCAGCCGCTCCAAGCCCTCCTTCGACCCGGTGAAGAAGGCGTACGAACTGATCGGCACCCTCCAGGAAGTGACCGAGCCGACGCCGGGCACCCCCGCGGGACGGACCGCCGTGACCGGCGACTGGCGACGCTCTCGCGAGGCGTTCCTGCTGGACGCGGGCCGGGCGCTGGCGGAGGCGCGGTCCACCGAGGAGGTGCTGAGGGTCGCGGCGGGCCTGTCCATGCCGGGCTTCTCGCCGGACGGACTCGCCGTCTTCGGCGTGCAGGGTGACCGGCTGACGATCATCGGCCACCACGGACACGGGTCCGGCGACGAGGACCCGTTCAGCCAGATGTCCGTCCACACGGACTATCCGGCCGCCGAGGTCGTGCGCACCGGCCGGGCCGTGTACCTGTCCTCCCCCGAGCGGTACAAGGAGCGCTACCCGCTCACCTGGCCGCTGGCCGCGCACTTCGGCCGCCACTCCTGGGCCTTCCTGCCGCTGACGGTGGCCGGCCGCACGATGGGCGCCTGGATGGCCGGCTTCGCGTACCCGGTGGCGTTCACCCCCGACGAGCGGTCCGTGCTGACGACGGTCGCGCGCATGCTCGCCCAGGCCCTCACCCGCGCCGGCCTCGCGGAGACCCAGCGTGAGCTGACCGACGGCCTCCAGCGCTCCATGCTGCCCACCCTCGGCCCCGAGATACCCGGCATGACCCTCGCCGCCCGCTACATACCGACCGGCGGCGGCCTCCAGGTGGGTGGCGACTGGTACGACATGATCCCGCTGCCCAGGGGCCGCTTCGCCCTGGTCATCGGCGACGTCCAGGGTCACGACGTCCGCGCCGCGGGGCTCATGGGCCAGCTGCGCATAGCGGTCCGGGCGTACGCCGCCGAGGGCCATCGTCCCGACGCCGTCCTGTCCCGCGCCTCCGGCTTCTTCCACGGCCTCACCGACACGGACGGCGGAACCGGCGCCGATCCGCGCTTCGCCACCTGTCTGTACATAGAGGTCGACCCGGTGACCGGGGTCCTGGAGGCCGCCCGGGCCGGACATCTCGACCCCACGATCCGGATGGCCGACGGCACCGTGCTGGTCCGTGCCACCGCCGGGGGCCTGCCCCTGGGGATCGACCCCGACGCCGACTACCCCACCACCCGGCTCGCCCTGGAACCCGGCGAGGCGCTCATGCTGTGCACCGACGGCCTGCTGGAGACGGGCGGCCACGACCTCGACACCGGCTGGCGGCGCGTCCGCAAGATCCTCGAGGCGCACGAGGGCGATCTGGAGGAACTGGCCGACGCCCTGGTCCAGGCGGTGCACGGCCCCTCCTCCCACCACACCACGGGCCCCCTCGCGGACCGCCGTGAGGACGACATAGCCGTACTGCTCCTGTGCCGCCAGGGCGAGGGCGGCTGCGGGCCGGGCATCGCTCCCGCGCCGGTCCGGGAGCCCGTGCGCCGCTCGATGCTGACGGTCGCGCAGGCCGAACCGGAGCGGATCGCCGTGGCCCGGCAGCAACTGCGCGAGCTGCTGCACGACTGGACCTGCGAGGACCAGGTCGACTCGGCGGTCCTGCTCGTCTCCGAGACACTGACGAACGTCCTCGTCCACACCGACGCGGACGCCCTGCTCGTCGCCGAGGTCACCGGCACCCCCGGCGAGCGCCGGCTCCGGATCGAGGTCACCGACGCAGGCGACGACCTCCCCCACAAGCGCCGCCCCGGCGAACTGGCCTCCTCGGGGCGTGGCCTGGTCCTCATCGAACTGCTCGCGGGCACCTGGGGAGTGGCCCCGCGAGGCGAGGGCAAGACCATCTGGTTCGAGCTCCACGAACTCTGCGACCGCTGCCGCCCCCCGACGGAAACCCCGCCCCACACCCCGGACCCAGAATCGAACACCCGCTCCTAAAGGGTGAAGATCCTTGCCGCCAAGGCGAGTTGCTGTGGCATATGCCTATTTTTCATGGCGGAGGTGATGCTCGATGTACGAGCAGAACAACACACAACCGCCGGACCTGTCGGCGGCCCAGCGGGACGCGATCGACGTCAACGACTTCGTGTTCGCGGCGACCGGGGCTCGGGTACGGAGGCTGACCACGCCGAGCGGGGAACACTGGTTCCCCGCCGTGGACGTGGCGGCTCAACTCGGCTACGCCAACACGCGGGACGCATTGCGCCAAAGCGTTGCGCAACAACACACAACATCCCTCGACGATCTTGCACGAAGCGTCGGTACAGCCGACGCTTCATGCAACATCGCAGGTCGCAGGCTCAAGAAGTCCATGAAGATGGTGAATCTCCAGGGACTCATCCAGCTCGTGAACGGGTGCACCAAACCGGAAGCCCAGCCCTTCAAGACCTGGGTCGCCGGAGTCATCGCCACCATCCAGCGCGACGGCTCCTACTCCCTGGAACCCGCCGCCGTACAACCCGCTCCCGCCGGCGGCACCGCGTACGTCATGCCCGAGCAGGTCGCCGACGCGATCGTGCGCCTCGAACAACGCGCCATGCGGATGGAAGAGAGGCTGGCCACCGCCGGGGAGCACAACGACCTGCTGCGGCAGATCAGCTACAGCCAGAACAGGATGGCCGCAGCCCTGGACAACATCGCCGAAGCCTTGGGCCGCCCCGCCGACCGCTCCCGGCCCGTCGCCGAGGCAAAGTTGCTGCCTCAGGAGATCCTCGCCGTCTGGAAGGCGAGGAACCTCGTCATCACGGATGACGTGCACGCGGTCGCCGCTCTCCTCGCCCCGGCCTTGGCCCAGGGCGAAGCCCGGTATCGCGTGGAGGAGATCGCCACCCGTACGGGGCTGCCGCACGACCGTGTCCACGACTGCTTGCGCATGCTGCTCAAGCGCGGGTGCGTGCGCCAGACCGGTTGTGCACCGGACGGGGCGCCGGTCTACGTACTGCCGTAGCGAGGCGACATGAGACAGGGCCCGAAGCCGCAAACCAAAGTTGCGGCTTCGGGCCCTGTCGTAACGTACCGGAACTCAGGCGGTCTGCGGGCCACCCGCCGTCATCCCGTGCACCGCCGGGATGGTGCCCAGGCGGCCCTTCTGGAAGTCGTCGAAGGCCTGCTGGAGTTCGTCCCTGGTGTTCATCACGAACGGGCCGTAGTGGGCCATCGGCTCACGGATCGGCTGTCCGCCCAGCAGCACGACCTCCAGGTCAGGCGTGTGGGAGTCCTGCTTCTCGTCCGCGCGGACGGTCAGCGAGGAACCCGCGCCGAAGACCGCCGTCTGCCCCAGGTGGATGGGCCGGCGCTCGGCGCCGACCGAACCGCGGCCGGCCATGACGTACGCGAGTCCGTTGAAGTCCTCACGCCACGGAAGAGTGAGTTCCGCGCCCGGCGCGAGGGTCGCGTGGACCATCGTGATCGGGGTGTGGGTGATACCGGGCCCGGAGTGGCCGTCCAGCTCGCCCGCGATGACGCGCAGCAGCGCGCCGCCGTCCGGGCTCGTCAGGAGCTGTACGTTGCCGCCGCGGATGTCCTGGTACCGGGGCGCCATCATCTTGTCCTTGGCCGGCAGGTTCACCCACAGCTGGAGGCCGTGGAACAGACCGCCGGACACGACCAGCGACTCCGGCGGCGCCTCGATGTGGAGGAGGCCCGAGCCGGCCGTCATCCACTGGGTGTCGCCGTTGGTGATGGTGCCGCCGCCGCCCTGGCTGTCCTGGTGGTCGAAGACGCCGTCGATGATGTAGGTGACGGTCTCGAAGCCACGGTGCGGGTGCCAGGGGGTGCCCTTCGGCTCGCCCGGCGCGTACTCCACCTCGCCCATCTGGTCCATCATGATGAACGGGTCGAGGTGGCGGTAGTTGATCCCGGCGAACGCACGGCGTACCGGGAATCCCTCGCCCTCGAATCCGCTCGGCGCGGTCGTGACGGTGAGCACGGGACGTGCGACCGCCTCGGCCGATGCCGTGACGCGCGGCAGGGTCAGCGGGTTCTCGACGGTCACTGCGGGCATGTCCGTACCTCCTTGGGCTTCGTACGTCCCAGTTTAGTTGAGCATTGAACTTTCTGCTACCCGTAACGAAGGAAGTCCGGAGGACATTCCCGTGGAGAGGCGGCCACGCGGGGCGGTGGCGCGGGGGAACCCTATGGCATTGCTGTGAAGGGAAAAGGACGATCCCCGGCCGCCCGAGGGCCCGCCGGGGATCAGAAGAAGGAGAGGGGAAGGGGAGAGGGAGGGGGGTGGAGACCCTCAGCCGTACATCCGCCGCATCGCGAACTCGACCATCTGCTCGACCGCCTTCGCGTCGAAGACCATCCGGTGCTCACCCTCCATGTCGAGGACGAAGCCGTACCCGGTGGGCAGCAGGTCGATCATCTCGGAGCCGGTGATCACGAAGTACTTGGACTCCTTGCCCGCGTACCGGCGCAGTTCCTTGAGCGAGGTGAACATCGGGATCACCGGCTGCTGGGTGTTGTGCAGGGCGAGGAAACCGGGGTTGTCACCGCGCGGGCAGTAGACCTTGGAGGTCGCGAAGACCTGCTGGAAGTCCTCCGCGGCCAGCTGCCCGGTGGTGAAGGCCCGCACCGCGTCCGCGAGGGACGGCGGGGACGGCTCCGGATAGAGCGGCGGCTGCTGACCGTACCCGCCGTGGCCGCCGGGCATCTGCTGCTGCGGCGGGGCGTACTGCTGCTGCGCAGCACCGCCGTCCATGGGCTGGCCGTATCCGTACATGGGCGCAAGCGTACCGAGCGCGCCCGGCCGACGGGGCGGTACGGGGACCCCTTCCGGGGCGCACGGGACGCGTTACGCGTCACAGATGGCCGGTTCGGGGTTGCGACTTATTACCGACGGGTAGCATCATCGGTAGCTACTTGTTGGTACGTGAACTAGCGCGAGGATCCCAGTCCCTCGCCGATCTCTCTTTACGGAGCCGTCGCCATGGGGCACTACAAGTCGAATCTCCGCGACATCGAGTTCAACCTCTTCGAGGTACTCGGGCGCGACAAGCTGTACGGCACCGGCCCGTTCGAGGAGATGGACACCGAGACCGCGAAGAGCGTCCTCGAGGAGCTGACCCGCCTCGCGGAGAACGATCTGGCGGAGTCCTTCACGGACGCCGACCGCAACCCGCCGGTCTTCGACCCCGAGACCAACACCGCCCCGGTCCCGGCGTCCTTCAAGAAGAGCTACCAGGCCTTCATGGACTCCGAGTACTGGCGGCTCGGCCTGCCCGAGGAGATCGGCGGCACCACTGCCCCGCCGTCCCTGATCTGGGCGTACGCGGAGCTGATCCTCGGCGCCAACCCGGCCGTGTGGATGTACTCCTCCGGCCCGGCCTTCGCCGGCATCCTCTTCGACGAGGGCAACGACGTCCAGAAGAAGATCGCGCAGATGGCGGTCGAGCGGCAGTGGGGCTCCACCATGGTGCTCACCGAGCCGGACGCCGGCTCGGACGTGGGCGCCGGCCGCACCAAGGCGGTCCAGCAGGAGGACGGCTCCTGGCACATCGAGGGCGTGAAGCGCTTCATCACGTCGGGTGAGCACGACATGTCGGAGAACATCCTCCACTACGTGCTGGCCCGTCCCGAGGGCGCCGGTCCCGGCACCAAGGGCCTGTCCCTCTTCATGGTCCCGAAGACGCTCTTCGACTTCGAGACCGGCGAACTGGGCGAGCGCAACGGCGTCTACGCCACCAACGTCGAGCACAAGATGGGCCTGAAGGCCTCCAACACCTGCGAGATGACCTTCGGCGACCGGCACCCGGCCAAGGGCTGGCTGATCGGCGACAAGCACGACGGCATCCGCCAGATGTTCCGCATCATCGAGTTCGCCCGCATGATGGTCGGCACGAAGGCGATCTCCACCCTCTCCACCGGCTACCTCAACGCCCTGGAGTACGCCAAGGAGCGCGTCCAGGGTCCCGACCTGGCGAACTTCATGGACAAGGCCGCGCCGAAGGTCACCATCACCCACCACCCCGACGTGCGCCGCTCGCTGATCACGCAGAAGGCGTACACGGAGGGCATGCGCGCCCTCGTCCTCTACACGGCCTCCGTCCAGGACGCGATCGCCGTGAAGGAGGCGAACGGGGAGGACGCGAAGGCCGAGCACGCGCTCAATGACCTGCTCCTGCCGATCGTCAAGGGCTACGGCTCCGAGAAGGGCTACGAGCAGCTCGCCCAGTCGCTCCAGACCTTCGGCGGCTCCGGGTTCCTCCAGGAGTACCCGATCGAGCAGTACATCCGCGACGCCAAGATCGACACCCTGTACGAGGGCACCACGGCGATCCAGGGCCAGGACTTCTTCTTCCGGAAGATCGTCCGCAACCAGGGCGCCGCGCTGAACTCCCTCGCCGAGGACATCAAGAAGTTCCTCGCGCTCGGCACCGGCGGCGAGCAGCTGGCCGGCGCCCGCGAGCACCTGGCCAAGGCGGCCGTCGAGCTGGAGGCCATCGTCGGCCTGATGCTGACCGACCTCGCGGCCACCGAGCAGGACGTCAAGAACATCTACAAGGTGGGCCTGAACACGACCCGCCTGCTGCTCGCCTCCGGTGACGTCATCGTCGGCTACCTGCTCCTCAAGGGTGCCGCGATCGCCGCCGAGAAGCTGGAGTCGGCCTCCACGAAGGCCGTCTCCGCCAAGGACGTGGCGTTCTACACCGGCAAGATCGCGGCGGCGAAGTTCTTCGCGGCCGACGTCCTGCCGGGCGTCACCCTGGCCCGCAAGATCGCCGCAGGCGTCGAGCTCGACCTGATGGAGCTGGACGAGGCCGCCTTCTAGCACGCAGAGGGCGCGTTCCAGGACGCATCCGCACAACCGCGCAGCACTCCACATTCTCCTCACGAGAGCCTGCTCCCCATCACCGGGAGCGGGCTCTCGTACGTCGTTAAGGTGAACACCATGAGCGCACCCCCCCGCTTCGACCGCGGCCACACCGACGACCTCATGACGTTCCTGACGGCGAGCCCGTCGCCGTACCACGCCGTGGCGAACGCGGCCGAGCGCCTGGAGAAGGCCGGGTTCCGGCAGGTGTCGGAAACGGACGCCTGGGACGCGGAGAACTCGGCCGGCTCCGCCTCGGGAAGCGGTGGCAGGTACGTGCTGCGCGGGGGCGCGATCGTGGCCTGGTACGTGCCCGAGGGCGCCGCGGCGCACACGCCGTTCCGGATCATCGGCGCGCACACCGACTCCCCGAACCTGCGCGTCAAGCCGCTGCCCGACACCGGCGCGCACGGCTGGCGACAGGTGGCCGTGGAGATCTACGGCGGTCCGCTGCTGAACTCCTGGCTGGACCGCGACCTGGGCCTGGCGGGCCGGCTGACCCTGCGGGACGGCTCGACGCGCCTGGTCGACGTCGGCCGTCCGCTGCTGCGGGTCCCCCAGCTCGCCATCCACCTGGACCGGGCCGTCAACACCGACGGCCTCAAGCTCGACAAGCAGCGTCACCTCCAGCCCGTCTGGGGCCTGGGCGGCGACGTGCGCGACGGCGACCTGATCGCCTTCCTGGAGCAGGAGGCCGGGCTCGCCGCGGGCCAGGTCACCGGCTGGGACCTGATGGCGCACTCCGTGGAACCGCCCGCCTACCTGGGCCGCGACCAGGAACTGGTGGCCGGTCCGCGGATGGACAACCTGCTGTCCGTGCACGCCGGTACGGCCGCGCTGACCGCCGTGGCGACCGGAGGCGAGAGCCTGCCGTACATCCCGGTGCTGGCCGCGTTCGACCACGAGGAGAACGGCTCGCAGTCGGACACCGGCGCGGACGGGCCGCTGCTGGGCAGTGTGCTGGAGCGTTCGGTGTTCGCGCGCGGAGGCTCGTACGAGGACCGGGCGAGAGCCTTCGCGGGCACCGTCTGTCTGTCCTCCGACACCGGTCACGCCGTGCACCCCAACTACGCGGAGCGGCACGACCCCACGCACCACCCCCGGGTCAACGGCGGCCCCATCCTCAAGGTCAACGTCAACAACCGCTACGCGACCGACGGTTCGGGCCGGGCGATCTTCGCCGCCGCCTGCGACAAGGCGGGCGTGCCGTTCCAGAACTTCGTCTCCAACAACTCCATGCCGTGCGGCACGACCATCGGCCCGATCACCGCGGCCCGGCACGGAATCCGCACGGTCGACATCGGCGTGGCCATCCTGTCGATGCACAGCGCACGGGAGTTGTGCGGCGACGCCGACCCGTACCTGCTGGCCAACGCGCTGGTGGCGTTCCTGGAGGGGTAGCAAGTCGGGCGCCGCGCATGGGAGTCGGGCCGCGGGGTACCCGGATCCGGTGGTGAACCGGAGTGGCCGGTACACCGGACAGGAGGCAACATCATGGGCCTCGGCGGATGCATCATCCTCATCGCCGTGGGAGCCATCCTCACGTTCGCGACCGACTGGGACATGCAGGGCGTCAATCTCGACCTGGTCGGCGTGATCCTGATGATCGTCGGGCTGATCGGCGTGACGACCTTCAGCAGCATCGCCCGGCGGCGCCGCGTGATGGTGCCTCCCACCTCGACCACCGTGGTCGAGACGGAACGGCACCAGCGCGACGGCTACAACGGCGGCTACGGCGTCTGACCGTGCGCCGGGTCAGGCGTCCATCCCGGCCAGTACCAACGGCAACCGGTCCGCCCCGCCTTCGGTGAGGCGGACCGGAACACCCCAGTCCTGCTGGTGGACATGGCAGGCCGGATACTCGACGGCCGGATCGTCGTCGCACGAGGCGGCCGTCGCCGAGACATGCAGCACGCCCTCGCGGACCGCCGGGTCGAGTTCCAGCGTCCGGGAGAGATCCGTGCCCGCGCCCGCGCCCTGGAGCAGCAGCTCGGGCGGGGTGGCGGAGACCAGCAGCCGGGTCGCCGGACCGTACCGGGTGTCCAGTTTCTGACCGGCCGGCGCCTGGAAGACCACGTCCAGCCGCAGGGTCCCGGAGGCGACGTCGGTGGCGGCGCGCCTGGTGCGGTGGGCCACCGCGGACACCTCGACGGCTTCCTCCGGCAGCCGCAGCCGGGTCAGCCGGTGCCGGGCCGACTCGACGACCACGATGTCCTCGCCCGCCAGAACGGCGTCACTGGGCTCTCTCAGGTCCGTCGCCAGCGTCGTGACCTCGTCGGTCGCCGGGTCATAGCGCCGCAGGGCGTGGTTGTAGGTGTCACTGACGGCGACCGAGCCGTCGGGCAGCACGGTGACGCCCAGCGGGTGCTGGAGCAGGGCCTGGCCGGCCGCGCCGTCCCGGTGCCCGAAGTCGAACAGACCGGTGCCGACGGCGGTGTGCACGGCCCCCTCCCGGTCGACCCAGCGCAGCGCGGACGTCTCGGAGTCGGCGAGCCAGAGGCGTTCCCCGTCGGGGGCGGCCGCGAGGCCCGAGGGCTGGGCGAACCAGGCCTCGGCGCCCGGACCGTCGACGAGCCCCTCGTTGGTCGTGCCGGCGGTGACGCCCACCGTGTCCTCGGCCGGGTCGTACGTCCACAGCTGGTGGACACCGGCCATGGCGATCCACACCCGGTCCCCGAAGAGCGCCACGTCCCAGGGTGAGGAGAGCGCGGTCCCGCGGGCCGGCCCGGAGGTCGGCGACCCCTGCCACCACTGCTTGCCGGTCCCGGCCACGGTCGTCACCGCCCCGGAGACGAGGTCGAGGCGGCGCAGGGCGTGGTTGACGGTGTCGGCGACGACCACGGCGCGGTCGTCGAGCAGGGCCAGTCCCTGCGGCTCGTTGAAGGAGGCGGTGTCCGCCGGGCCGTCGTCGAAGCCGCGCGCCCCGGACCCGATCCGCCGCACCGCCGTCTCCCCGTCCCGCGCCAGTTCCACCAGTTGATGCCGGGTGGTGTCGCTGACCAGGAAGTTCCCGCTCGGCAGCAGGAGCGCCTTGCCGGGGAAGCGCAGCGCGGTCGGCTCCGGCTCCGGCGCCACGTACGGCCCGTCGCCGCGCCGCAGGGTGCCCTTGGCCGCGTGCTCGGCCTCCAGCTCGGTCACCAGCCGCTCGATGGCGTGCACATGCCCCTCACCGGCGTGCTGGGCGACGACGTACCCCTCCGGGTCGACGACGACGAGCGTCGGCCAGGCGCGGACGGCGTACTGCTTCCAGGTGGCGAGCTCGGGGTCGTCGAGGACGGGATGCGCCACCCCGTACCGCTCCACGGCGTCGACGACGGCCCCGTGCTCGGCCTCGTGGACGAACTTCGGCGAGTGCACCCCGATGACGACGACCGTGTCCCGGTGCTTCTCCTCCAGCTCGCGCAGCTCGTCGAGGACATGCAGACAGTTGATGCAGCAGAACGTCCAGAAATCGAGGATCACGATGCGTCCTCGCAGGTCGGCGAGGGTGTACTGCTGCCCGCCCGTGTTCAGCCAGCCCCCCTTGCCGATCAGCTCGGGAGCGCGGACACGGGCGCGACGGGGGGTCGGGGCCGGGGCGGAGTCGGTCATGACCCAAGAGTGCCACCGGCCACCGACAGTCACCTCAGCGCGTGCCCCGTGGTGGCGTCCACGTGGTCCGGCACGTCGTCGTGGCGGTCGCCCACGGAGAGCGTGCCGGTCGGCTCGAAGACGAGGATCTGCGTGGGGACCGGGGCGAACGGCTTGTGCTCCGTACCGCGGGCGACGGTGAACACCGAGTGCGCGGGCAGGACGACGGTGCGTTCGCCGCCCGCCTCCCGCAGGGCGATGTGCAGCTCACCGTCCAGGACGAGGAAGAACTCGTCGGTGTGGTCGTGGACGTGCCACACGTGCTCGCCCTCCACCTTCGCGACGCGCACGTCGTAGTCGTTGACGGCGGTGACGATGCGCGGGCTCCAGCGCTGGGTGAAGGAGGCGAGTGCGGTGGCCAGGGAAACGGGTTCGGCGGTCATGCGCTCAGCCTGCGGGATGCGCCGGCCGCCCCACGAGTGCTAGGAATCGCACATGCCGCAAGAATCCTCGCAGCCCGCGCAGCCCGCGCCGCCCGCGCAGCCCGGACCACGCGCGCCGCACCGGGTCGCCGTGATCGTGGACGAGGGCACCAACCCGTTCGAGGTCGGTGTCGCCACCGAGCTGTTCGGGCTGCCCCGGCCCGAACTCGGACTGGCCGGGCCGCTGTACGAGGTCGTGCTGTGCACCCCCGCGCGCGAGGTGCGGATGAACCACGGGTTCTTCACCCTGACCGACGGGCGGGGCCTGGACGCGGTGGACTCGGCGGACACCCTCGTGGTGCCAGGACGGCCGGACAACGTCGTCCCGCGCGGCCCGGCCGTCCTGGACGCCATCCGGCGCACCCACGCGCGCGGGGCGCGGGTCATGAGCTTCTGCACCGGCACCTTCGCGCTCGCCGAGGCCGGGCTGCTGGACGGACGCCGGGCCACCACGCACTGGATGTGGGCCGAGACGTTCCGGACGCTGCATCCCCGGGTGCGACTGGAGTCGGACGTCCTCTTCGTCGACGAGGGCGGCATCCTGACCGCCGCGGGCAGCGCCGCCGCGCTCGACCTCGGGCTGTACGTCGTGCGGCGCGACCACGGCGCGGAGATCGCCAACGCCGTCTCCCGCCGGCTGGTGTTCGCCGCGCACCGCGACGGCGGTCAGCGGCAGTTCGTGGAGCGCCCGGTGCCGGACGTGCCCGACGAGTCGCTGGCGCCGCTGCTCGCGTGGGCGCGGCTGCGGCTGGGGGAGCCGCTGACGGTGGCGGAGCTCGCGGCCGGGGCGGCGGTGAGCCCGGCGACCCTGCACCGGCGGTTCAGGGCGCAGCTCGGCACCACCCCGCTCGCCTGGCTGACGGCGGAGCGGGTGGCGCTCGCCTGCCGGCTGATCGAGCGGGGGGAGCGGCGGCTGGACGTGGTGGCGGCCAGGAGCGGGCTGGGGACCGCAGCGAACCTTCGCGCACGCGTGCGACGCGAGACCGGACTCAGCCCATCGGCCTACCGGCGGCGTTTCGGACCGGCCGCCGGGGAAGCCGTAACCGCATGAGATTCCTCGTACGCGACCGGCTCCTCGGCTTCGGTGACGACTACTGGATCGAGGACGACCACGGCAACAAGGTGTACCTCGTCGACGGGAAGGCGATGCGGCTGCGGGACACCTTCGAGCTGAAGGACACCCGTGGGCGGGTCCTGATCGACATCCACCAGAAGATGTTCGCCCTGCGGGACACGATGGTCATCGAACGGGCAGGCGAGCCGCTGGCCACGATCCGGCGCAAGCGGCTGTCGCTGCTGCGCAACCACTACCGGGTGGCGCTGGCGGACGGCCGCACCGAACTCGACGTCAGCGGCAAGATCCTCGACCGGGAGTTCGCGGTCGAGTACGACGGCGAGCTGCTGGCCGTCGTCTCCCGGCGATGGCTGCACGTACGGGAGACGTACGGTGTCGACGTCGTCCGGGAGGACGCGGATCCGGCGCTGCTGATCGCGGTGGCGGTGTGTGTGATCCACCTCGCCGACAAGGAGCACGAGGACTAGGACCGGGACGAGGGCCAGGGCACGGACCAGGACCGGTTCGAGGACCGGGGCCTGGGCCAGGACCGGGGCCTGGGTCAGGACCGGGGCCTGGGTCAGGACCGGGCGCGGCGCTCCGGAGCGCGCAGTCCGAGCACCCGGTCCTTCAGGGCCGGGAACTGCTCCCGGGTCGTGGCGACCCTGGAGGGGTCGAACTCGACCGTCAGGATCTCCTCGCCCGAACCCGCCTCGGCCAGCACCTCGCCCCACGGATCCACCACGATCGAGTGACCCGCCTGCGGAACTCCGGCGTGCGTCCCGGCCGTTCCACACGCGAGCACGAACGCCTGGTTCTCCACCGCCCGCGCCCGGGCCAGCAGCGTCCAGTGCGCCCGGCGGCGCTCCGGCCAGCCCGCGGGGACGACCAGGGTCTCGGCACCGGCGTCGACGAGACCGCGGAAGAGTTCGGGAAAACGGAGGTCGTAGCAGGTGGCGACGCCGACGGTCGTCCCGGGGAGGCGGACCGTCACCAGTTCCTCGCCCGCGCCCATCAGCACGGCCTCGCCCTTGTCGAAGCCGAAGCGGTGGATCTTGCGGTAGGCGGCGGCCAGCTCACCGGAGGGGGAGAAGACCAGAGAGGTGTTGTAGAGGGCGCCCTCGCCCGCGGCGGAACCTTCGCCGGCCGGAGCCCGCTCCGGGATCGAGCCCGCGTGCAGCCAGACGCCCGCGTCGCTCGCGGCCTTGGCCATCACCTCGAACGTCGGCCCCTCCAGGGGCTCGGCCTCGCTGCCGAACTCCTCGTAGGCGAACGCCCCGGTCGTCCACAGCTCCGGCAGTACCACCAGGTCGGCGGCTCCGGCCTGTTCCCGCACCAGAGCGGCTACCCGCACCCGGCGCGATTCGACCGATTCGCCCTCTTCTACAGCGATCTGGATCAGAGAGGCGCGCACACTACCACCGTCCTGGCATTCGAGTCGTCCACACGGGCCTACGATCGTCACACGAAAGCACTGCCGGGGTGCCTCACAGCAGCGTAACTTAGCGTTCCGAGACACCCGCCGACACTGCCGACATCCGCCACCTCCCGCTGGCAACGCCGCCACAGCCACCCGAGTACCGACCGCCGAGGGGTCCCGTTTCCGTGAGTCTGCATCCCACCCTCCAGCCCTACGCCGACGCCTGGACCCACTCCATCGAAGCGATATCCGAGCTGGTGCTGCCGCTGGTGGAGGCGGACTGGAACCGCCGGACGCCGTGCCCCGGCTGGTCGGTGCGCGACATCGTGTCGCACGTCATCGGGCTGGACTGCGAGATGTACGGCGACCCGCGTCCCATCCACACGCTCCCGCGCGACCTGTACCACGTCACCAACGACATCCAGCGCTACATGGAGATGCAGGTCGACGTCCGCCGCCACCACACGGCGCCGGAGATGACGTCCGAGCTGGAGTACACGGTCATCCGCCGCAACCGCCAGCTGCGCAACGAGTCGCGCCAGCCCACCACCATGGTCCGCGGTCCGCTCGGCACCGAGCTGACGCTCGAGGAGTCCATGCGCAAGCACGCGTTCAACGTGTGGGCGCACGAGCAGGACCTGCGCGCCGCCCTCGGCCGCCCCGGCAACCTCGACTCGCCCGGCGCGCACATCGCCCGCGACGCGCTGCTCGCGGAACTCCCGGCGGTCGTCGCCGAGAAGGCCGACGCCCCGCGCAGCTCCGCGGTCGTCTTCGACGTGCACGGGCCGATCGAGTTCCTGCGCACCATCCGCGTCGACATCCAGGGCCGCGGCACCCTGGAGACGGCCCCGGCGCTCGGCCCGGCCGCCGCGTTCACCCTCGACTGGGAGACGTACGTGCGGCTGGCGTGCGGGCGGGTGACGGCGGACGCGGTCGCCGACCGGGTGAAGGCGGAGGGCGACCCGGAGCTGACGGCGGCGATCCTGCGGAACTTCGCGGTCACCAGGTAGCCGGCGGGACAGGGACAACGGGAACGGGCCCGCCGTGTGGATCACGGCGGGCCCGTTCCGGTGGCGCGGGTCGAGCGGGTGTCAGCCCAGCTTGGCGAAGCCGAAGTTCAGCAGCTTCGTCGCGTCGGCGGCACGCACCGACGCGCTGGTGGAGGCCAGCACCGTGCCCACGACGGTCTTGCCGTTGCGGGTGGCGGCGAACACGAGGCAGTACTTCGCCTCCGGGCCGGAGCCCGTCTTCACGCCGATGGCGCCGCTGTAGCTGCTCAGCAGCGTGTTGGTGTTGGTCCAGGCCGCCATGGTGCGGGTGGAGCCGGTCTTGGTGATGGTCTTGGCGGTGTACGACTTGGTCTTGACGACCGCGCGGAAGTTCGCGCTCTTCAGCGAGTTGCTGGCGAGCTTCGACAGGTCCTTGGCGGTCGAGTAGTTCGACCCGTTGCCGATGCCGTCGAACGAGTCGAAGTGCGTCCGGGTCATGCCCAGCGCCTTGGCCTTGTTGTTCATCTTGGCGATGAAGTTCTTCACGCGCGCGGCCCGCGTGGAGCCCGTGCCGAACTTGTCGGCCAGGGCGTACGCGGCGTCACAGCCGGACGGCAGCATCAGCCCGTAGAGCAGCTGACGGACCGTTACCTTGTCACCGACGATCAGACGCGCGGACGAGGCGCCCTTCGCCACTATGTAGTCGCTGTAGGCCTTCTGGATGGTGACCTTGGCGTCCAGGTTCAGGTTCGTCTGCGACAGCACGACGTTCGCCGTCATGATCTTCGTGGTGGAACCGGTGGACAGCTTGGTGTCCATGCCCTTGTTGTAGAGCGCGGCGCCGTTCGCGTTGTTCATCACGTAGCCGGTCTTGGCGGCGATCGTGGGCGTCGTGACGGCTTGTGCGGGTGCCGCGGTGAGGGCTCCGGTCGCGAGCACTGCGCCGACCGTGACGGCGACGGATGCGGCCCTGCGGACTCGGATGCCCTTGGTGGCGGTTATCAACTGAAATACCCCGATTACGTCGAATGCCCCTGCGATGCGGCCAAGTTGGGGAGGGGATAAAAAAAAACGGGCCGCATGTGTGTGACACGTAAGTAGCACAGAAAGTTGTGCGCTTGCTGGGCCGAATTTCCGATTACTTGACCCGGCCCGCACCCGGTTCCCCGGACCGCACCGGACCGCACCGGGCTCCGCGGAGGTCCGTGCCGCTCCACAGAGGTCGAAGCGGTCCGCACGGGCCGGCGCAGGTCCGCCGGGGGGAAGGTCGGAACGGGTCCGCCGGGGGAAGGTCGGAACGGGTCCGCCGGGGAAGGTCGGAACGGGTCCGCATTCTGGACCGGCCCCCCGTTGGGTACGTGTTGTATCTATCCTGTGGGCATGCCGTCCTCCGCCCCGCCCGCTCCCGTCCCCGTGAAGCAACCCCCCGCCGCCGACCGTGTGTACGCCCACGTCAAGCAAGGTGTGCTGGACCGCCGTTACGAGGGCGGCACCCTCCTCACCGAGGGCGAGCTCGCCGAGGCCGTCGGCGTCTCGCGCACCCCGGTCCGGGAGGCGCTGCTGCGCCTCGAGGTGGAGGGGCTGATCAAGCTCTACCCGAAGAAGGGCGCCCTGGTCCTGCCGGTCTCCGCACAGGAGATCGCGGACGTGGTGGAGACCCGGCTGCTGGTGGAGGAACACGCGGCACGCAAGGCGGTTCCCGCGTCACCCGCGCTCATCGAGCGGCTGGAGGAGCTGCTCGCCGAGCAGAAGGCGCAGGCCGCGGCGGGCGACCTGGCCGCGGCCGCCGTGACGGACCGCTGCTTCCACGCGGAGATCGTCCGCAGCGGCGGCAACGCCATCCTGTCGAGGCTGTACGACCAGCTCCGTGACCGCCAGCTGCGGATGGGCGTCGCCGTGATGCACTCCCACCCCGACCGGATCGCCAAGACGCTGGGCGAGCACGAGGAGATCCTGCGGGCGCTGCGCTCCGGAGACGCCGAAGCCGCCGTCGAGATCGTCCACCGGCACGTCGGCTGGTTCTCCCACCTGGCCCGCGGGGACGTCCGATGAGCGCCGGCTCCCGCGGCCCGAACTCCACCCTTCCGGGTGATCCGCCGGGCGGACGGCTCGCGATGGCCGTCTGGGGGATCGGTGTCTCGGTCTACTTCGTCGCGGTCATCTTCCGTACCTCCCTGGGGGTGGCCGGCCTCGACGCCGCCGACCGCTTCCACGTCAACGCCTCGGCCCTGTCCACCTTCTCGATCCTCCAGCTCCTGGTCTACGCGGGCATGCAGATACCGGTGGGCCTGCTGGTCGACCGGCTCGGCACGAAGAAGATGCTGACCATCGGCGTCGTGCTGTTCACGGTCGGCCAGCTCGGCTTCGCCTTCTCTCCGTCCTACGGCATGGCCCTCGCCTCACGCGCGCTGCTCGGCTGCGGGGACGCAATGACGTTCATCAGCGTCCTGCGGCTGGGGACCAGGTGGTTCCCGGCGCGCCGCGGGCCGATGGTCGCCCAGCTCGCGGGACTGGCGGGGATGGCGGGCAACCTGGTCTCGACCCTGGTCCTGGCCCGCCTCCTGCACGGCGTCGGATGGACGGCGGCCTTCGCCGGCAGCGCGCTGGCGGGCGTGGTGGTCCTGGTCCTGCTGCTGCTCTTCCTGAAGGACCACCCCGAGGGCCACGAGCCCGCGCCGTTCCCGCACCGGGGCGCGGCGTACGTGCGCCGTCAGATCGCCGCGTCCTGGCGCGAGCCGGGCACCCGGCTCGGCCTGTGGGTGCACTTCACCACCCAGTTCCCGGCGATGGTGTTCCTGCTCCTGTGGGGCCTGCCGTTCCTGGTGGAGGCGCAGGGCCTGTCGCGGGCGACGGCCGGTGAGCTCCTGACCCTGGTGGTCCTGAGCAACATGGTCGTGGGCCTCGTCTACGGCCAGATCGTCGCCCGCCACCACGAGGCGCGGCTGCCACTGGCGCTGAGCACGGTCGGCGCGACCGCCCTGATGTGGGCGGCGACCCTCGCCTACCCCGGCGAGCGGGCGCCGATGTGGCTGCTGGTGACGCTCTGCGCGGTCCTGGGCGCGTGCGGCCCCGCCTCGATGCTCGGCTTCGACTTCGCCCGCCCGGCGAACCCGCCCGAGCGTCAGGGAACGGCCTCCGGCATCACCAACATGGGTGGTTTCGTGGCCTCGATGACGACGCTCTTCGCGGTCGGCGTGCTGTTGGACGCGACCGGCGACGACTACACGATCGCCTTCTCCTGCGTCTTCGTCCTCCAGGCCCTCGGCGTCAGCCAGATCCTGCGGCTGCGCGGCCGGGCGGCCCGTCGCGAGCGGGAACGCCTGGTGGCCAGCCGCGTGGAAACGGTGCACGTGCCCGCGTAGGGGGCCGAACCGCGGGAGCGGCTTTCAGCGCGCTCCCGCGTACGGGCCGTTCGCGGCTCCCCGGCGCGAAACACGGTTGTCCGGACGGGCGTTCGACGTCTACCGTCGGGCCTCATCGACGTGTAGCTCAGTAGCCAGAGCGCCGGGCTCCAGACCCGGAGGGCGCAGGGGCGGAACCTGCCACGTCGGCTCATCGACGTGTAGCTCAGCAGTCGGAGCACCGGGCTCGAGACCCGGAGGGCGCGGGGGCGGCACCCGCCACGTCGGCTTATGAACGACGACGCTGACCAGCAGCACCTCGCAGAGGCCAACCCTGGCTACGCCTCCGGCCAACTGGCCAGGGCGCTCCGGACCGCGCTCACCCACGACGACCCCGACACCCGTCGGCGGGCCGGCGAACGACAGCGCGCCTGGCGGTCCGTGCTGGCGGGCATGGCGAACGGCCTGCTCACCATCGGCTCCCGCACACCGGTCCGGGACCTGCCCGCCTGGGTGACACCCGAGGTGCTCCGGGGCGGCTTCGCCACCGGCGCGCCGAGCGCCGGCGGACCCCTGACGGAGTACGAGGCCGAGGCCGCGCGCCGGGCCGGGGTGCCGCCGGACCGGCAGGCGCTGTTCGCGTACTGGCTGACCGAGGACGGGCTGGCACAGCTCGGCGAACTCCTCGACGGCGGACGGTACGAGGTGACCGTCCCCGAGGAGGCCGCCCTGCTCACCGTGGCCTGGCTGGCCCGGGCCGGGGAGACGGACGCGGCGGTCGCACTCGTCGAGGAGCTCGCGCCGTTCGCGGGACGCCTGCGGTTCACCCCCCGCCCGGCCGCCCGCCCGCTGCCCGACGCCGGCACGCTGCACCGGCGGACCGTCGCCGAGGCGGGCGCGAGCCTGGCGCGGCGGCGGCCCAGCGCGGCGGTGGAGACGCAGCGGGAGGCGCTCACCGTGTGGCAGCCGTTCGGCGACGAACTGCTCGCCCACTGGCTGGAGACCGCCGACGCCGGGCACCCGGCCCGGGTGCTGACCCGCGCCCCCGACACCGCCTGGCGCGGACGCGGCACCGAACTGCTGCGCCGCTACCGCGACCTGGCCGGACGGCACACGTACTGCACCAAGCACCGCAGCGCCAAGGAGAACCTGGGGATCCTGCGCGGGGCGCTGGAGGAGACCGTCGCGGGACGGGAACTCGACGCGCGCCGGCTCGGGCTGCTGCGGCACGCCGTCACGTCCATGGTGCGCCGGCGCGGACTGCCCGGCTCCCCGCGGCTCACCGCGCTGCGCCGGGAGCAGGCCACGCAGGCGGCACTGCCCTCGCACCACGCGCTGGCCCAGCTGGTCCTGCGCCGGCTGTCCGGGCTCGACCAGCGGGCGGGCGTGGCCGAGGTCGCGCCGCTCGTCGCCGACGTGAGCGAGGAGGAGGCGCGGGAGACGGGACTGCCCACGGGCGCGAGGGTTCCGCCCGCCGTCCGGCGGCCCGTCGAGGCCGCGCTGAGCGCACCCCTGGGCACCCTCGTGGAGCGCGGCATCGTGCCCTCGGCGGAGGTGCTGGCCGAGCTGGTACCGCAGCTCGTCGCCGCCACCACCGCGCAGGCCTACCCCGACCTCGCGCTGCGCACGCTCGCGGCCGCCCACCACCGGGCGTTCGCGAGCCGCCGTTCCCTGCTGCTGCTCAATCTCCAGCGGCAGGTGCGGGCGGAGGAACTGCCCTGGGTGCGGGCCGTGGCCGGACAGCGCGCGGACAGCGAGGCGGGCGCGGTGTCCGCCGTCGCGCTGCGGCAGCTCGGCGAGCTGGCCGTGCAGGCGTTCCCCGGCACGATCCTGCCCAACCCCCTGATCCGTGAGCTGTCCGTGCTGGCCCGCCGGGCCGAGCTGGGCGCTCCCCTGGTCGAGGAGCTGGCCGCCGACATCTTCATGGGTACGTTCAGCCCGAAGTTCCTCGCCGCGGCCCGGATCGCGGCGGAGCTGCTGGGCGGCGGCTCGCTCTACGAGCGCTACTACGCCGTCGACTACCGGGCCGTCCGCAACCTGGCGATCGTCGAGGCCGGCGAGGCGCTGACGACGTCGTACGGGGCGAGGACCTCGCCCGGGTTCGCGAAGCTGTGCGTCGAGCGGGCCGAGGCCGGCTCACCGCGGTCGCGGCGCGGAGCAGGATCGGTGGCCGCGAACGGCAAGGTGATCGAGCAGGCGCAGATCCTCACCACGCACAACCTGGCCACCCTGGTCCACCGGGCCGGTGTGGACCCGGAGGCGGGCTGGGCGGACCTCGCCCGCCGCGCCTTCGCCACCGTGTGCCGGCTGACCGGCCGCGTGCACAACAACCCGCGCCCGCTGAGCACCATCAAGGACGTGGCCTACGCCTGGCGGCAGCTGGTGTTCTACCTGTCCCTGTGCACACCCGGCGAGCGGGCCCGCACGCTGGGCCGGCTGGCGCATGAGCCGGCCCTGCACCCCGGCCATGTGGCGGGGCGGCTGGCCCCCGCCCTGACCGGCCTGTACCAGGTCGCCGAGGGCGGCCGGGCCGACGAGGGCACCGGCCGAATGCTGCTGGGCTGGACCACGGACAGACACTGGCTGCACCCGAACCCGACCTCCGAACGGAGCTGAGGCGGGGCGAGGCGGGCTGACGCGGAGCGAGGCGGGCCGAGCTGAGACGGCGCGAGCCCAGCTGACGCTGGCGCCGGGCCGGCTGCTGGTGGGCTGGCCCCATTGGCTGCGCCCGACCCGGCGTCCCAGCCGGGCTGAGGCGGGGCGAGGCGGGCTGAGGCGCGGGGCGGGCCGCGGCGGGCCGGGGCGGGCCGGGGCGGGGCGGGCCGGGGCGGAACAAGGTCCGCCGGGGCCCGGGGCTGCGCCTCCTCGGGAGGCGCAGCCCCGGCCGACGGCCGCCTGCGGGTGTCCGGCGTGCGCCGCCGGACAGGCCCTAACCCCAGGTGATCAGCTTCCTGGGCTGCTCCAGGATCGCCGCCACGTCCGCCAGCACCTTGGAGCCCAGCTCCCCGTCCACCAGCCGGTGGTCGAAGCTCAGCGCCAGCGTCGTCACCTGACGTGGCTTGACCTTGCCCTTGTGGACCCACGGCTGGAGCTTGATCGCGCCGACCGCGAGGATCGCGGACTCGCCGGGGTTGAGGATCGGGGTGCCGGTGTCGACGCCGAAGACGCCGACGTTGGTGATGGTCACCGTGCCGCCCTGCATCGCGGCCGGGGACGTCCGCCCCTCCCGCGCCGTCGAGACCAGCTCGCCCAGGGACTCCGCCAGCTGCGGCAGCGTCTTGGCGTGCGCGTCCTTGATGTTCGGGACCAGCAGGCCCCGGGGGGTCGCGGCCGCGATGCCCAGGTTGACGTAGTGCTTGACCACGATCTCCTGCGCCGCCTCGTCCCAGGACGCGTTGATCTCCGGGTTGCGCCTGATGGCGACCAGCAGGGCCCTGGCGATCAGCAGGAGCGGGTTGACCCGCAGGCCCTGCATGTCCTTGTCCTGCTTGAGCTCCTCGACCAGCTTCAGGGTGCGCGTGACGTCGATCGTCACGAACTCCGTGACGTGCGGCGCGGTGAAGGCCGAACCGACCATCGCCGCCGCCGTCGCCTTGCGGACGCCCTTGACCGGGACACGGGTCTCCCGGGCCGTGTCGTACGAGGGCGCGGGCACGGCCGCCGGGGTGGTGACCGGAGCCTGCGTCACCTGCGGCTCCGGCCGTTCCACCGGAGCGGCCTGCTCGACCGGGGCCGCCGGGGCCGCCGCCGCGTGGACGTCCTCGCGGGTGATGATGCCGTCCGGGCCGGACGGGACCACCGTGGCGAGATCGACGCCGAGGTCCTTGGCCAGCTTGCGCACCGGCGGCTTGGCCAGCGGGCGCTCCCGCACGGCGGACGTGCCGCCGTGTCCGTTCAGCTCCGCCTGGACCGCCTCCGCGGCCTGGGAGGCCGCGGTCTCCTGGCCCTTGCGCGGGCGGCGCTTGGTGGAGGACGCGGCCACGCCGTACCCGACGAGGACCGGCTGGCGGCCGGAACCCACCGACTTGGCGGCCTCGGCCTGCGGCGCCGCCGGCTGCTCCTCGGGGGCGGCCGGGGCCGGGGCGGGCGCCTGCACGGCCGCCTGCGCCGGTACCTCGGCGATCGGGGCGGCGGCCGGGGCACCGCCCGCCCCTCCCGCCACGTCCACGGCAATGATCGACATGCCCACGTCGACCGTGGTGCCCTCGGCGAAGTGCAGCGCGCGGACCACCCCGTCGTAGGGGATGGGCAGTTCCACGGCGGCCTTGGCCGTCTCGACCTCGCACACCACCTGGCCGTCCGTGACCGTGTCACCGGGCTGGACGTACCACTTGAGGATCTCGGCCTCGGTGAGCCCCTCACCCACGTCGGGCATCTTGAACTCGCGTACGGACGCTTCCGTCATCGTCGTCACGACCCTCTCCTCAGTACGCCAGGGCACGGTCGACGGCGTCGAGCACCCGGTCCAGGCCCGGCAGGTACTCCTCCTCCAGGCGCGCCGGCGGGTACGGGGCGTGATAGCCGCCGACCCTGAGCACCGGGGCCTCCAGGTGGTAGAAGCAGCGCTCGGTGATCCGGGCGGCGATCTCCGCGCCCGACCCGAAGAACACCGGCGCCTCGTGGACCACGACCAGGCGGCGGGTCTTCTCGACCGACGCCTGGATCGCGTCGAAGTCCAGCGGGGACACCGAGCGCAGGTCCAGGACCTCCAGGTTCTTGCCCTCCTCGGCGGCCGCGGCGGCGACCTCCTGGCAGAGCTTCACCATCGGGCCGTAGGCGACGAGGGTCAGGTCCGTGCCCTCGCGGACGACCTGGGCCTTGTGCAGCGGGCCGGGGATCGCCTCGGGGTTGACCTCGCCCTTGTCCCAGTAGCGACGCTTCGGCTCGAAGAAGATCACCGGGTCGTCGCTCTGGATGGCCTGCTGCATCATCCAGTACGCGTCGGACGCGTTGGACGGGGAGACGATCTTCAGGCCCGACACGTGCGCGAAGAGGGCCTCGGGCGACTCCGAGTGGTGCTCGACCGCGCCGATGCCGCCGCCGTAGGGGATGCGGACGACGACCGGCAGCTTGACCTTGCCGAGCGAACGCGCGTGCATCTTGGCGAGCTGGGTGACGATCTGGTCGTAGGCCGGGAACACGAAACCGTCGAACTGGATCTCCACCACCGGGCGGTAGCCGCGCAGGGCCAGGCCGATCGCGGTGCCGACGATGCCGGACTCGGCGAGCGGGGTGTCGATGACGCGGCTCTCGCCGAAGTCCTTCTGAAGGCCGTCCGTCACCCGGAAGACGCCGCCGAGCTTGCCGACGTCCTCACCCATGATCAGGACCTTGGGGTCCGCCTCCAGGGCGCGGCGCAGCGACTCGTTGATCGCCTTGGCCAGGGCCAGGTTCTTGGACGTCACGGTCTCCGCCATCTCAGTTTCCCCCCGAACCCGCGGCGAAGCCGCTGTCAGATTCCGTCGCGAACGATGCCTGGTAGGCCGCGAACTGGGCCCGCTCCTCGTCGACGAGGGCGTGTCCGTCCGCGTACACGTTCTCGAAGATGGCGAAGCGGTCCGGGTCCGGCATGGCGCGGACCGCTTCGCGCACTCGCCTGCCCAACGCCTCGCTCTCCGCCTCGAGTTCCGCGAAGAATCCCTCGTCCGTGTGGTTCGACGCCTCCAGGTGGCGGCGCAGGCGCAGGATCGGGTCCTTCGCCTCCCAGGCCTCGCGCTCCTCGTCGGCCCGGTACTTCGTGGGGTCGTCGGAGGTGGTGTGGGCGCCCATGCGGTACGTGTACGCCTCGACGAGGGTGGGTCCCTCGCCGTCGCGGGCCCGCTCCAGCGCCCACCGGGTGACCGCGAGGCACGCGAGGACGTCGTTGCCGTCGACGCGGACGCCGGGGAAGCCGTAGCCCTGGGCGCGCTGGTAGAGCGGCACCCGGGTCTGCTTCTCGGTGGGCTCGGAGATCGCCCACTGGTTGTTCTGGCAGAAGAACACGACCGGCGCGTTGTAGACGGCGGAGAAGGTGAAGGACTCCGCCACGTCGCCCTGGCTGCTCGCGCCGTCGCCGAAGTAGGCGATCACCGCGCTGTCCGCGCCGTCCTTGGCGACGCCCATGGCGTAGCCCGTGGCGTGCAGCGTCTGGGAGCCGATGACGATCGTGTAGAGGTGGAAGTTGTTGCCGTTGGGGTCCCAGCCTCCGTTGTTCACCCCCCGGAACATGCCGAGCAGGTTGGTCGGGTCGACCCCGCGGCACCAGGCCACGCCGTGCTCGCGATAGGTCGGGAAGACGTAGTCGTCGTCGCGCAGGGCCCGGCCGGAGCCGATCTGGGCGGCCTCCTGGCCGAGCAGCGAGGCCCACAGACCCAGCTCGCCCTGACGCTGGAGGGCGGTGGCCTCGGCGTCGAAACGGCGGGTGAGCACCATGTCGCGGTAGAGGCCGCGGAGCTCCTCGGGGGTGACACCGGCGACATACTTGGCGTACTCGGCGTTCTTCGCGTTCTTGACCCGCTTGCCCTCCGGCGTCAGCAGCTGCACGAGCTCGGGCTCGGCGGCCTTCCTGGCGGTGGTGCGGGTGGTGCGCTCGGTGCCGGTGGTGCCGGCCTTGCTTCCGGCGCTGCGTCGCGGCTTGCGCGCGGCAGTGCTCTCCACGGTCACGTGTGCTCCTCCGTCGGTCCGGCCCCCGGGGTTGCCGGGTACCAGTGCGGCTCACCTGCGTCCGACGCCCGTGCACGGGGTGGGTGCCACTCGGTCGGGAACAGGTGTGACAGGTGCCCCGGCGAGCGCCCTGCGGTCATCACGTTACCCAGTGCTTCACATTTCTGTGAAACCCCTCTTGACCTGCGTTTTTGCTTGGATTTCCAAGTAAATCGGCAAAGTCGGGAGAGACCCTGGTCACAGCCTTGCAGGAGGCCGGAGCAACGGCACGTTATCCCGGGCACCCGGTCCACGGGAAGACTCCGTATGTGAGACTGACCGCGTGCGCGAAGAAGGAAAAATCACCGTTTTTCTACTCGACGACCATGAGGTCGTCCGGCGCGGGGTCCGCGAGATGCTCTCCGTGGAGAGCGATATCGAGGTCGTCGGCGAGGCCGGCACTGCGGCCGACGCGCTGGCGCGCATCCCCGCCACCCGGCCCGACGTGGCGGTGCTCGACGTACGGCTCCCGGACGGCAGCGGCGTGGAGGTGTGCCGCGAGATCCGCTCCCGGGACGACTCCGTCCAGTGCCTGATGCTGACCTCGTACGCCGACGACGAGGCCCTTTTCGACGCGATCATGGCGGGCGCCTCCGGATACGTCCTGAAGGCCATCCGCGGCGAGGAGCTGCTGACGGCCGTACGGGACGTCGCCGCCGGCAGGTCCCTCCTGGACCCCGCGGCCACCGCGCGCGTGCTCCAGCGGCTGCGTGAGGGCGCTCCCCGGGCCGACGACCGGCTCGCGCACCTCACCGACCAGGAGCGCAGGATCCTCGACCTGATCGGCGAGGGTCTCACCAACCGCCAGATCGGCACGGAACTGCACCTCGCCGAGAAGACGATCAAGAACTACGTGTCGAGCCTGCTGTCCAAACTCGGGATGCAGCGCCGCTCCCAGGCGGCCGCGTACGTGGCCCGGATGCAGGCGGGGACGCAGACCGGCAGCAGTGGCCGGGGCAGCCGTTAGAGGAGCCGTCAGGGACTTACGTCCCGTCCGGACGGGACGGTGGACTCTGTGGCACCCCGCGCCCGCCCCGCACAGTGGTCGCATGCCGACCGACGAACGACGCGCCGTCGACCTGCTCGCCCGCACCGAGTACGGCCGGGTGGCCGCCAGTCTGCGCGCGATGCCCTTCCTGGCCTGTGCCCGCCACATCGTGGTCGACGGCCGGCTGCTGCTGCGCATGCACCGCGGCCACGGCTACCACCGGGCCTGCGTCGGCCATGTGGTCGCCTACGCCTCGGACAACCTGAACCAGGAGCGGCCGGACGCCACCGAGGGCCGGTGGTCGGTGGAGATCGTCGGCACGTGCGCGGCCGTGGAACCCACCGCCGCCGAACTGGAGCTGTTCGGGCCCGCGCCCCGGTCCATGGAGGGCGGCGTCCCGTTCGACCCGGTCTACGCGCGCGTGATCCCGCGGTTCGTCACCGTGAACACCCTGGCGGCGACCTGAAGGGTCCTGATGCGACCGCCTGTGACGCCCGTTGACCTTTGGTGACTTTCTGTGACAACGCCCAGCTCACAGCCCCGGATCGTGCCCTAGCATCGGGCGCGTGCCGCGCTCCTGTGTACCACCCTCGCCGCTCCACGCGCCCCCTTTGGGCGCTCTGCTCCGCCGGTACGCCGCCGGCACCGCGCTCACCTGTGAGCCCGTCGACGAGGGGCTGCTGAACCGCGGCTACCGGCTCCGCACCACCCGGGGCCGCTACTTCCTCAAGCACCACGTCGATCCGGACACCGCCGACCCGGACGCGATCGCCCGCCAGCACCGGGCCACCGAGCGGCTGGCCGACCTCGGTGTCCCGGTCGCTCCCCCGCTGCCCGGCCACGACGGACGCACGGTCGCCGTCGTCGGCGGCCACGCCTACGCCCTGCACCCGTGGATCGACGGCCGCCACCGCCACGGCGCCCAGCTCACCCCCGGTCAGTGCGGCCGCCTCGGAACGCTGCTGGGGGTGGTGCACGCCGGCCTGGAGCACGTGATGCGGGCGTCCCACGGCGAGCGCCCGCCACCGCAGCGCGGCGGGCACGTGCCCCGGCCCCGGCCCGAACCCCTCGACCGCACCCCGGCCGCAGTACCGGCCACGGCCACCGTCACGGCCCCCCGCGCGCACCCGGACCGCGCCGAGCGCCCCGGCCCCGTCGCGACCACCACCACCTCCGCCGCCCCGAGTCCCGACCCCGCCGACACCTTCGTCCTCATCGACGGCCTCCTCGCGCGCGTGCGCCGCCACCGGCCCGCCGACTCCTTCGACGAACTGGCCCGACACCGCCTCCTGGAGCGGCGCGCACTGCTGGAACGGCACGCGGACCGGCGTCCCCCGCCCGGCGGACCGGTCGGCTGGGTGCACGGGGACTTCCACCCCTTCAACCTCCTCTACCGCGGGGACGCCCCCGCCGCCATCGTCGACTGGGACCGGCTGGGCGTGCAGCCCCGTGCCGAGGAGGCCGTCCGCGCCGCAGCGATCTTCTTCGTCCGCCCCGACGGCACCCTCGACCTGTCGAGAGCCAGGCGGTACGCACGCGCGTACCGGCGCGCGGCCGGGGCCACCGCCGGCGAACTCACGGCGGCCGTGCACCGGGTGTGGTGGGAGCGTCTCAACGACTTCTGGATGCTGCGCTGGCACTACGAGCGCGGCGACGCCCGCGCGGACTCCCAGTTCCCGGCGGCCTCGGCCCTCGTCGTGTGGTGGACCCGGGAGTACGACGCGGTGTGCGGCGCCTTCACGGACTGATCCGGGCCCCGGACACACGACACGCGCGTGTGGAGCCCTGTCAGGGGCCCACGCGCGCGTGCGGTGGTGGTCGTGGCGTACGCCGACCGGTCAGCCGAGGCTGCCGAGGGTGCCGCCCTCGGTGGCCGGGTCGCTCGGCTCCACATCGGTCGGATCGTCCGAGGGCTGTGTGTCGGTCGGCTCGTCCGACGGCTGGGTCTCCGTCTCCTCGTCGGTCGGCTCGCTGGTGGCCGACTCGGAGGGGGTGTACTGCGGCGTGTCCGAGGGCGTGTACGTCGGCGTCCAGTTCGAATCCGAGTTCGAACCGGAGTTGTCGTCGGACGTGTCGTCCGAGGACGACTCGCTCGCCTCGTCGCTCGGCGTCTCGCTGGAGGTGTCGTTCGTCGCGGACTGCGAGGTGGACGGCGAGGGCGAGGTGTCGGTGCCGCCGCCGCCCTTCCCCTGGCCGTTGAGCGCGAGCGCGACGCCCGCGGCGATGGCGATCACCGCGAAGACGGCGAGGATCCACAGCTTGCCGCGGCCGCTGCCCTTGTTGCCGTGCCCCTCGAAGCCGCCGTCGTCACCGCCGCCGTAACCGGTGGGCAGGATCGGCTGCGGGATCTGCGACGTGCTGGAACCGTCGGCGCCGTGCGCCAGCGGGGTCGTGCTCGCGAAGCCGCCGGCGGGCGTGCCGCGGCCGTCGTGCGCGCCGACCGGGCCGGTGTTCCAGGTGCCGGTGTGGCCGCCCTGGTCGTACAGCATCTGGAGCCCGTACTGGACCAGGCCGCGCATCTCCTCCGCGGTCTGGAACCGGTCGTCGGGGTCCTTGGCCAGCGACCGCATGACGAGGCCGTCGAGTTCCGGCGGGCACTGCCCGTCCGAGGTCTGCGACGGCGGCACCGGGATGTCCTGCACGTGCTGGTAGACCACCGACAGCGGCGTCTCACCGGTGAACGGCGGTCGCAGCGCGAGGAGTTCGTACAGCAGGCAGCCCGTCGCGTACAGGTCGGAGCGGTAGTCGACGGCCTTGCCGAGCGCCTGCTCCGGGGAGAGGTACTGCGGGGTGCCCATGACCATGCCGGTCTGCGTCATCGTCGTGGACGCGCCGTGCAGGGCGCGCGCGATGCCGAAGTCCATCACCTTGACCGCGCCGTTGTGCGTGATGATCACGTTCGCCGGCTTGATGTCACGGTGCACGATGCCGTGCTGGTGCGAGTAGGCGAGCGCCTCCAGCACCCCCGAGGTGATGATCAGGGCCTGCTCGGGCCCCGGCGCCTCGGCGTTGAGGAGCAGGTCACGGATGGTGCGCCCCTCGACGATCTCCATCACGATGTACGGCACGCTCTGGCCGCCCACGAAGTCCTCGCCGGAGTCGTACACGGCGACGATCGCGTGGTGGTTGAGGCCGGCGACCGACTGGGCCTCACGCGTGAAGCGGGCCTTGGACACGGGGTCCTCGGCGAGATCGGCGCGCAGCAGCTTCACCGCGACGGTGCGTCCGAGGCGTACGTCCTCGGCCGCGAACACCTCGGCCATACCACCCCGGCCGAGTCTGCGGGTCAGCCGGTACCGGCCGTCCCCAACCAGCCCGCCGTTGCCCCAGTTCTCCGGCGCATCTGACATACCGCCGCCAGTCGCCTCGGGGTCGGACGGGCCCTGAGCGCGCTGCTGTGCCATCAGTCCTCGCCGTCGTTTCTGCCCGCGGAACGCGCGGTGTTGTTACGGTCTCCGTCGGCCACGCTACAGCCTCCGCGCAAGCCTCCGGCCCGGGGCGATCCCCGGAACATCGCCCGGGGCGTGCCCGGGCGCCGGTCCGAGGCGGACCGGCCATGAAACCTGTACTCCGTACCGACGTGCAAATTCCGTGTACCGGTCGTACGGCACCTGTAACGCTTCCGCGACGCTTCTTTCTCGTAGGGTCACGGAACGGGCACCGAGCTTGACGTGTCAGTGCCCTACGGCAGACTTGGCCGGGAATAGCACTTTCGATCAACGACAGTCAACGGCGCCTGAGGGCTTACGGGGGACGCAGAAGATGAGCCAGGACGGCGCGCAGGGCCGGTACACGGGGCGGGCGCTCGCCGCCGGCCGGTATCAGCTGCGCGACTTGCTCGGCGAGGGCGGCATGGCCTCGGTGCACCTCGCCTACGACGCCGTGCTCGACCGTCAGGTCGCGGTGAAGACCCTGCACACCGAACTCGGCCGTGAGCAGGCCTTCCGCGAGCGCTTCCGCCGCGAGGCCCAGGCCGTGGCCAAGCTCACGCACACCAACATCGTCTCCGTCTTCGACACCGGCGAGGACGACGTCGAGGGTCTGACGACCCCGTACATCGTCATGGAGTACATCGAGGGCCGCCCGCTCGGCTCGGTGCTCGACGAGGACGTACGGCAGCAGGGCGCGATGCCCGCCGACAAGGCGCTGAAGATCACCGCCGACGTGCTGGCGGCGCTGGAGATCAGCCACGAGATGGGGCTCGTCCACCGCGACATCAAGCCCGGCAACGTGATGATGACCAAGCGCGGCGTGGTCAAGGTGATGGACTTCGGCATCGCGCGCGCGATGCAGTCCGGGGTCACCTCGATGACGCAGACCGGCATGGTCGTCGGCACCCCGCAGTACCTCTCGCCCGAACAGGCCCTGGGGCGCGCGGTGGACGCCCGCTCCGACCTGTACTCGGTCGGCATCATGCTGTTCCAACTGGTCACCGGGCGGCTGCCGTTCGAGGCCGATTCGCCGCTTGCGATCGCGTACGCGCACGTGCAGGAGGAGCCGGTCGCTCCTTCCTCGGTCAACCGGGCGCTGCCGCCGGCCGTCGACGCGCTGATCGCCCGCGCGCTGAAGAAGAACCCGAACGAGCGCTTTCCGACCGCCGTCGCCATGCGCGACGAGTGCCTGCGGGTCGCCGCCTCCTTCCAGGCGGCGCCGCCGAGCATCGTCCCGGGCGCCCAGACGTCGAGCGGCGCGGGTGTCGGTTCCGCGGTGTTCCCGCCGGTCGGACAGAGCACCCCGCCGCCCCAGGCCGGCGTCCAGACGCCGTATCAGCCCGCCCCGACCCCGAACCCGTACGGCACGCCGACGCCGTCCGCCTCCTACGGCTACCCGCAGCAGGGCTACCAGACGCCCGCGCCGGCCTACGGCCACCAGCAGGCCCCGCACACCCCGCCCGCGTACAACCTGAGCCCGCAGCCGTCGACCACGGTGACCTCGGGAGGCGACGGCCGCAGGAACAGCAAGGCGGTGCTCATCGGCTCGGCCGTCGTCGCCGTGGTGGCGGTCGGCGGCCTCCTCGCCAGCCTCGCGCTGAACGGGACCGGTGACGACGACGCCAAGGGCGGTACCACCAGCTCCTCGCCGTCGGCGACGAAGGCGGCGGACTACCGGGCGCCGGACACCTCCAAGACCATCGAGTCGACGGAGTGCTCCGAGCCGCAGGAGTCGTACAACGACCCCGACAAGATCCGGGTGCCGAACTTCAAGTTCAAGTACATCGGCTCGGTCAAGGAGTGCTTCCAGGCCGCCGGCTGGCAGTACAAGATCGTGAAGGTCGACGAGAACACGTACGGCGACGGGGCGGTCATGGACCAGTTCCCCGCCGCCGGGACGGATGTCGACCCGGAGGACATGCCCGAGATCCAGATCAAGGTCTCCACGGGCAACCCGGCGTCCTGACCGCCCGACGTCATGGGAAAGGGCCCGGCGGTTCACCGCCGGGCCCTTCTCGTGTCCAGGAACCCGTCAGGGCCCCGATTCCCTAGAGGTACGGTCCGCCCGAACGGCCGCCCGCGCGCGGGTCGTCGACGCCCTCGTGGCTCGCTCCCGGCGGCAGCGCGCGACGCATCTGCTCCAACTGGGCCCGCGCGGCCATCTGCTGGGCGAAGAGGGTGGTCTGGATGCCGTGGAAGAGGCCCTCCAGCCAGCCGACCAACTGGGCCTGCGCGATGCGCAGTTCCGCGTCGCTCGGGGTCGAGTCCTCGTTGAACGGCAGGGAGAGCCGCTCCAGCTCCTCCACCAGCTCCGGCGCCAGGCCGTCCTCCAGTTCCTTCACCGAACTCGAGTGGATCTCCTTCAGCCGGGCCCGGCTCGCCTCGTCCAGGGGAGCCGCGCGCACCTCCTCGAGCAGCTGCTTGATCATGCTGCCGATCCGCATGACCTTCGCCGGCTGCTCGACCTGCTCGGTCACCGGGATCTCACGGGAGTCGTCGTCAGCGTCGATGTCACCGAGCGCCATGCCGTCCTGACCTACGACCAGGATCTTCTGGGCGTTCTCCGGCGACCTTTCGTTCCTCGGCATCTCCATGCCGTCATTCTCTCGCACGTGCCCACCTCATCACCGTGGCACCCCCCGGGAAAGGTGATCCACTGTTTCCGTTCGGCGGAGTCCGGAATGCGTGAAATGTTCGCCGATGTGAGGCTTATTGCGTCTTTTCTTGGCCACTGGGCACCGGGAGGGGGTCACGGACGTGACTCCATGGCAGCAGGCGTGGTGCGCGGTGCGAGCCCGCGCGGTCGTGGGCGCGGGCGTGGGCATGCTCGGCGTGCTCGTACTGCCCTACGGGGGTGTCTCGTCGTACGCGGCCGTCTCGACACACGCGGTCGTCGCGTCGCACGCCCCGGTGGCGGCGTCCGCCACCCCCGTCCCCTCCTCCCCCGAACCGGACCGGGCCGGCAGCCGGGCGGGCGAGGGACGCCAGCGGCCCGGACGGCCGGGCGACCGCGCGGAGGAGGAGGCGGACGAGGAGGCGGACGAGGAGGCACAGGCCACGGAGGACGAGGACGGCACGGACGAGGGCGCCGACGACGGCGATCTCTCCGGCGACACCGGCGCCTCCGAGTCGCCGGAGGCCGCCGCCCCCGTGCCCTCGACGGCGCCCCGGGACGCCGGGCGGCGGGCCGCGTCGACCGAGCAGCGGGCGGCCGACGGCCCCGTGCTCCAGATCCTGCCGCTCGGCAGCGGCCTCGTCCTCATCGGCCTCGGCATCGCCCTCGCCCTGGCCGCGCTGCGGCTGCGCCGCACCTGAGGCCGCCGCCGGGCAGCCAGCTCGCCGGCCTCAGGCCCGGCCCCCGGGCGTGACCAGCAGTACCTTGCCGACGTGGGTGCTGGCCTCGACGATCCGGTGGGCCTCGGCCGCGTCGCTCATCGGGACCTCGCGGTCGACGACGGGGCGGACATGACCCGCGGCGAGCAGCGGCCAGACGTGTTCGCGCACGGCCGCCACGATGGCCGTCTTCTCCTCCAGCGGACGGGCCCGCAGCGAGGTCGCGCTGATCGCGGCGCGCTTGCCGAGGAGCGTGCCGATGTTCAGCTCGGCCTTGAGGCCGCCCTGCATACCGATGATCGCGAGACGGCCGTTGACGGCGAGCGCCTGGACGTTGCGGTCCAGGTACTTCGCGCCCATGTTGTCGAGGATGACATCGGCACCGGCGCCGTCCGTGGCCTGCTTCAGCTCGGCGACGAAGTCCTGCTCGCGGTAGTTGATCAGGATGTCCGCGCCCAGCTCGGCGCAACGGTCCAGCTTCTCCTTGGTGCCCGCGGTGACGGCGACCTTGGCACCGACGGCCTTGGCCAGCTGGACGGCCATGGTCCCGATGCCGCTGGAGCCGCCGTGCACGAGCAGTGTCTCGCCGGGGCGGAGGTGGGCGATCATGAAGACGTTCGACCAGACGGTGCTCACCACCTCCGGGAGCGCGGCGGCCCTCCGCAGATCGACGCCGTCCGGCACCGGCAGCAGCTGACCGGCCGGCACGGCGACCCTCTCGGCGTAGCCGCCACCCGCGAGCAGCGCGCACACCTCGTCGCCGACGGCCCAGCCGGAGACGCCGGGGCCGACCTCGACGATCCGGCCGGAGCACTCCAGGCCGGGGTAGCGGGAGGCGCCGGGCGGCGGATCGTAGAAGCCCTGCCGCTGAAGGATGTCGGCCCGGTTGACGGCGCCGGCCACCACCTCGACCAGGACCTCGCCCGCGCCGGGTACGGGATCGGGGACCTCGTCCCACACCAGCGCCTCGGGACCACCAGGTTCGGGAATCGTGATCGCATGCATGAAGGGGACGCTACTCCTCCCCCTCCGCGCTGCCGATCATGAGCCGCGACGGAACACGGTGAGCGGGGTCGGCGTACGGGGCAGCGTGCGGGGGGCGGCGTGCAGGGTCGGCGAGCGGGGTCGGTGGGCCGTATCAGCGTGCGGGGTCGATGGGCCGTATCGGCGTGCGGGGTCGGTGGGCCGTATCGGTGGGTCCGGAAAAACGAGATGCGATCACCGATGAGTTCGGGCGACGGTAAAGGTCTCCCCATGCGTAGCCCAAGTACGCGGAAGGAACCCCCATGAGCCAGCACACCGCCGGCCTGGCGATCGAGACTGCGGGCCTGGTGAAGACGTTCGGCGAGACCAGGGCCGTGGACGGCGTCGACCTCGCCGTCCCCACCGGCACGGTCTACGGCGTCCTCGGCCCGAACGGCGCCGGCAAGACGACCACCGTGAAGATGCTCGCCACGCTGCTGCGTCCGGACGGCGGCCAGGCCCGGATCTTCGGCCACGACGTCGTCCGGGAGGCCGACGAGGTGCGCGGCCGGGTGAGCCTGACCGGCCAGTACGCGTCCGTCGACGAGGACCTCACCGGCACCGAGAACCTGGTGCTGCTCGGCCGGCTCCTCGGGCACGCCAAGAAGGCCGCCCGGGAACGCTCCGCGCAGCTGCTCGCCGCGTTCGGGCTCACCGACGCGGCGGGGAAGCAGGTGAAGCACTACTCGGGCGGTATGCGGCGGCGGATCGACATCGCCGCGTCCATCCTCAGCACACCCGACCTGCTCTTCCTCGACGAGCCGACGACCGGACTCGACCCGCGCAGCCGCAACCAGGTGTGGGACATCGTGCGGGCGGTGGTCGCCCAGGGCACCACCGTGCTGCTGACCACGCAGTACCTGGACGAGGCCGACCAGTTGGCGTCCCGGATCGCCGTCATCGACCGGGGCCGGGTGATCGCCGAGGGCACGAAGGGCGAGCTGAAGGCGTCCGTCGGCGCCGGCTCCGTCCATCTGCGGCTGCGTGACCCCGCGCAGCGGCCCGAGGCCGAACAGGTGCTGCGACTGGCCCTGGACGCGGACGTCCAGCGCGATCCGGACCCGGTGGCGCTGACCGCCCGGCTCGACGCGGCGGCGGGCGACACGGCCGCCGCCCAGGCCGCCCGGGCCCTCGGGGAACTGTCCCGGGCCGGGATCGTCGTCGACAACTTCTCTCTGGGCCAGCCCAGCCTGGACGAGGTGTTCCTCGCCCTTACCGGACACGACACCAAGACCGACGCGAAGACCCACGCGAAGACCGACCCGAAGACCGACCCGAAGAGCGACACGGAGACCGGCACGGGCCCGGCGGGTGGCGGCGGGACTTCCGCCGGTGCCGGTGCAGCGGGCCGCGGCGAGAAAGGCGAGGTGCCGGTATGAGCACCGTGACCAGCACGGACGTCCAGGATCTCGCTCCCGTGAGCGCCGAGTCGCTGACCGAGCTGCTCGTCTCGCGGGAACGGCCGCCCCGCCCGAGCGCCCTCTCGGCCTCCCTCACCTTCGGCTGGCGGGCGATCCTCAAGATCAAGCACGTGCCGGAGCAGCTCTTCGACGTCACCGCGTTCCCGATCATGATGGTGCTGATGTACACGTACCTGTTCGGGGGCGCCCTGGCCGGGTCCCCGGAGGAGTACATCCAGTTCCTGCTGCCGGGCATCCTGGTGATGTCGGTCGTGATGATCACGATGTACACGGGCGTCTCGGTGAACACCGACATCGAGAAGGGCGTCTTCGACCGCTTCCGGTCCCTGCCGATCTGGCGGCCCTCGACGATGGTCGGCTATCTGCTGGGCGACGCGCTGCGCTACACGATCGCGTCCGTCGTGATGCTCACCGTCGGCCTGGTCCTCGGCTACCGGCCGGACGGCGGGTTCGCGGGGGTGGTCGCGGGAATCGCCCTGCTGGTCGTGTTCTCGTTCGCGTTCTCGTGGATCTGGACGATGTTCGGGCTGCTGCTGCGCACCGAGAAGTCGGTGATGGGCGTCAGCATGATGGTGATCTTCCCGCTCACCTTCCTGTCCAACGTGTTCGTCGACCCCCGCACCATGCCGGGCTGGCTCCAGGCGTTCGTCAACAACAGCCCGGTCACCCATCTCGCCTCGGCGGTGCGGGGACTGATGGCGGGTGACTGGCCCGGTACCGAGATCGCCTGGTCGCTGGGGTGGGCCGCGCTGTTCGTGCTGGTCTTCGGGCCGGTGACGATGCGGCTCTACAACCGTAAGTAGCGCCGCCGTACAGCGCCCGGGGGCATGTTCCTCAGGCCGGCGGCAGCGGCGGGATCCCGGGCATGCCGGGCGTTCCGAGGGGGGCCCGGCTGCGCTCCGGGCCCACCCGCACGATCGTGACCACCCGGTCGGTCGGTTCCAGCATGCCGATCGCCGGGTCGTCGTAGGCGAGGACGCGGTGCCCGCGGACGACACTCACCACCAGGTCGTCCGTCTCGCGCGGTCCACGGCCCGTCTCGGCCTTGGTGACGGGCCGTTCGACGAGGTCCAGCCCGTCGCCCTGCTGGATGAGGTCCTCCATGACCCTGCCCGCCGCCGGGCTGAGCACGGACAGGCCGAGGAGCCGGCCGGCCGCACCGGCGCTGGTGATGACCTCGTCGGCGCCCGACTGCTTGAGCAGCGGGGCGTTCTCCTCCTCGCGGACCGCCGCCACGATCTTCGCCCCCGGGTTGAGCTGGCGGGCCGTCAGCGCCACGAGGACCGCCGTGTCGTCCCGCTGGGTCGCGATGACGATCCGCCCCGCCCGCTGCACCTCGGCCCGCCGCAGCACATCACTGCGGGTGGCGTCCCCGACCACACCCTCGTAGCCCTCGGCCGTCGCCGCGTCGATCACCTTCGCACTGGGGTCGATCACCACGACCTGCTCCTTGCGCAGGCCCGCCGCGCAGGCCGTCCGGATCGCGGACCGGCCCTTCGTGCCGAAGCCGACGACGACAATGTGGTCGCGCAAGGGGACCTCCGGGATCATGGATCTGTGGACTCATGGACACGTGTTGCTTCATGACGGGTACGAGCCCGCCGGGAACCATGGTGCCCACCGATCGGATCACCGTCACAGGGGGCACACGATGAAGGACCACGAACGACAGCCGGCCGGCCAGGCCAGACTCTCCCTCTTCAGGTCCCTCTGGTACCGCTCGCGCAGCGAGGCCCGCGACGACGCGGAGGCGGGCCGCTCCATCACGATGCCCATGCGCATCGGCGTCCCCCCGCTCCAGCAGGTACTGCGCCGCCTCGCCATGGGCCTGCTGGTACTGGCCCTCACCACGCTGATCGTCTACGCCGACCATGACGGCTACAACGACAACTCGGACGGCTCCGTCGGCCTCCTCGACGCCGCCTACTACGCCACCGTCACGCTCTCCACCACCGGCTACGGCGACATCACCCCGGTCAGCGACACGGCGCGGCTCGTCAACATCCTCGTCATCACACCGCTGCGCGTGGTGTTCCTGATCATCCTGGTCGGCACCACCCTGGAAGTGCTCACCGAGCGCACCCGTCAACAGGTCCGCGTCCACCGCTGGCGGACCCGCATCAGCCACCACGTCGTGGTCGTCGGCTACGGCACGAAGGGCCGCCACGCGGTGGAGACCCTCGTCGGACAGGGCATCCCCAAGGACCGGATCGTCATCGTGGACGCCCAGCGCAAGTCCGCGCTCGCCGCCGGCGACGACGGCCTGGTGTCGGTGACCGGGGACGCGACCCGCTCCGAGACACTCCTCAAGGCGGAGGTCCAGAACGCCGCCCGGGTGATCGTCGCCCCGCAACGGGACGACACGGCCGCCCTGGTCACCCTCACCGCCCGGCAGCTCAACCGGCGCGCGACGATCGTCGTGGCCGCCCGGGAGGACGAGAACGTGCCGCTGCTCAAGCAGAGCGGCGCGGACACCGTGATCACCAGCTCCAGTTCCGCCGGTCGGTTGCTCGGCGTCTCGATGGTCAGCCCGACCGTGGCCAAGACCCTGGAGAACCTGATGACCCTCGGCAACGGCCTGGACCTCATCGAGCGGCCGGTCAGCGAGGCGGAGGTCGGCGAGGCGCCCCGCAGCTGCTCGGACCAGGTCGTGGCCGTCGTCCGGGGCAAGGAGCTGCTGGACTACACCGACCCCCGGCTCGCCCGCCTCCAGTCGGGAGACCGGGTGATCACGGTCAGTCGTGCCGTCCCGGCCCCCGAGCAGGCGTGAGGATGTTTCACGTGAAACCGGGAGCGAGCCGGACGGGTCGACGTCGATCAGGCCTGGCCGATCAGGACTGTTTCACGTGAAACAGGCGTCGATCCCGCCCGACGCCCACGGCAGGTCGAGGAGCTCCGTCTCCTGACCCGCGCGTGCGCCGCCCGGCGGCACGACGGCGAGGGCGTCGGCCGCCGCGATACCCCGCAGCATGGCCGGGCCGTTGAAGTGCAGCGGCACCGCGTGGTCACCGCGCAGGACGACCGGGACGAGCCGGGTGTCGTGCGGGTGCCCGTGCGCCGCCTGTCTCAGCGGCAGCGCGTACGGCTCGGGAGCCGGCCGGGCGGCGAGGGTGCGCAGCAGCGGCTCGGCGAGCGTCAGCAGACCGGAGACGGCCGCGAGAGGGTTGCCGGGCAGACCGACGAGATGCTGGTTCTCCTTGAGGCGGGCCAGCAGCATCGGGTGACCGGGGCGCACCTTGACGCCGTCGACGAGCAGTTCGGCGTCGAGGCGGCGCAGGATCGGATGCACATGGTCGACGGGTCCCGAGGCGGTGCCCCCGGTGGTGACGACGAGATCGGCGCCGGAGGCGGTGATGGTGCGGTGCAGGGCCTTCGCGTCGTCGCCGAGCCGGCGCACCGCGGTGACCTCGGCGCCCAGTGCCCTCAGCCACGGGGGCAGCATCGGGCCGAGCGCGTCCCGGATGAGGCCGTCGTGCGGGCGGCCCTCGGTGAGCAGTTCGTCGCCCAGGACGAGCACCTCGACCCGGGGCCGGGGGACGGCGGCCAGCGTGTCGTACCCGGCGGCCGCGGCGAGGCCGAGGACGGCCGGGGTGACCACCGCCCCGGCGCGCAGCAACTGATCCCCGCTGCGGCACTCCTGGCCCCGCGGGCGGATGTCCTGGCCGTGCTGCATCTCGCGGGTCGGGTGCAGCCGACCGTTGTCGTCGGTACGGCCGTGCTCGCTGCGCAGCACCGCCGTGGTGTCCGGGGGGATCCGGGCGCCGGTGGCGATCCGTACGGCCTCGCCGTCGGCCAGGGGTGCGGGCGTCGCGCTCCCGGCCAGCAGGCCCTCTTCCCGTACGTGCCAGGGGCCGGGGCCGGCGACCGCCCAGCCGTCCATCGCCGAGGTGTCGAAGGAGGGCAGGTCGGTGAGGGCCGTCAGCGGGGCGGCCAGCACGAGGCCGAGGGCGTCGCCGAGGGTCACGGAGACGGGGGCGAGGCGGGCGGCGCCGGACCGGGCGGCGCAGGCGGCGACCGTCCGGGCCTCGGGCCAGGCGGTCGCCCGGTGGCGGTGCTCGGCGGCGTCGCCCCGGTGCCCCGTCTCCGAGGCCTGGGCCGGGGTGGAGGCGGAAGAAGCGCGCGAAGTGGCGTGCCCGCTGCCGTCTCGTGGCGCCGGGCTCTGGCCGCCGGGCGGGCGGGCGGTGCCGTTGCCGTCCTTCACGAGGGCGAGCGCCTCCTCGACGTCGAGGTCCTCGGCGTCGAGGCCCTGCCGGGTCCCGCGGGCGGTCATCCGGCGTCCGGTCCGGAGCCCCCGGGCCTGCCGGCCTTCTGCTCCTCGGCGCTCTGCTGCTGGGCGTTCTCCTGCTCGGCCTCCTGCGCCCAGCGCAGCGCCAGCGCGGCGGCCTTGCGGGCGGCCTCGGCGACGGCCTCGGGGCCTCCCTTGGCCTGTGCGGCCGCGTAGCCGACCAGGAAGGTGGTCAGCGGCGCCGCGGGCCTGGCCACCCCGTGGGCGGCGTCACGGGCGAGGTCGAGGAGGAGGCCGGTGTCGACGTCGAGGTCGATGCCCAGCTCGTCCTTGACTGCGGAGATCCATTCATCCAACACGTGGTCATGCTCCCTGATACGGGCCCTGGCGGCGGCGATGTCGTCCCAGGTGTCGCAGTCGAACGACGCGACCGGGTCGGGGACGCGGGCGAGGTCGAGTCCGGCGGTCAGCCGGCGCAGTGGCAGTCCGGTGAGGCCGCCTTCGCCGGCGGTGAGCACCGCCAGCTCGCGACGCAGGGCGGCCGAGCGGTAGGCGGCGACGAGCGGCTGGTCACGGCCGTCGGCGTCGGTGAGCAGCACGCCGTCGGCCCGCCCGGCGCGCAGGGCGGTCAGCAGCCCCCGCACGGTGTCCGTCGCGAGGAAGGGCAGATCGGCGGAGAGGACGAGGACGTCGTCCGCGGCGGTGTGGCGCAGTCCGGCGTCGAGCGCGGCGACGGGCCCCGCGCCGGGGGGTTCCTCGCGTGCCCAGCGCACGGGCCGGGCGGTGCGGCGGGGATCCGCGACGACGACGGTGGTGCGCGCGTCGGCGCAGGCGCCGAGCACCCGGTCGAGCAGCGCGCGCCCGCCCACCCTGACGCCCGGCTTGTCGGCGCCGCCGAGCCGGCGGGCGCCGCCACCGGCGAGCACGACGACGTCGTAGGGGAGGGGCTCGTTCGAGGTCACCCCCCGAGTATGCGGGCCGCCCCGGCGATGCGGGCCCGCCCGATCACGGGAAACGCGCCGATCGCCGGGGCCCGCCCGCAATCACAGCGTGCGCAACAGCACCGCCGGCTGCTCCACGCAGTCCGCCACGTAGCGCAGGAAGCCGCCCGCCGTTCCGCCGTCGCACACCCGGTGGTCGAAGGTCAGCGAGAGCTGGACGACCTGGCGCACCGCGAGCTCACCGTCGTGCACCCACGGCTTGGGGACGATGCGGCCGACCCCGAGCATGGCCGCCTCGGGGTGGTTGATGATCGGCGTGGAGCCGTCGACGCCGAACACCCCGTAGTTGTTCAGGGTGAAGGTGCCGCCGGTCAGGTCGGCGGGCGTGAGCCGGCCGTCCCGGGCCACCTCGGTGAGCCGGGCGAACTCCGCGGTGAGTCCCTCGGCGTCCCGGGCGTGCGCGTCGCGGACGACGGGCACGACGAGTCCCCGCTCGGTCTGCGCGGCGAAGCCGAGGTGGACGTGGTCGAACTGGACGACCTCCCGGGCCGACGGGTCGACGGTGGAGTTGAGCTCCGGGAAGCGGGCCAGCGCCGCGGTGCAGATACGGGCGAGCAGCGCGATGAGGGCGATCTTCGATCCGCCGGACGCGTTCATCGCCGCCCGGGCCCGCATCAGTTCCGTCGCGTCGGCGTCCACCCAGCAGGTGGCGTCGGGGATCTCGCGTCGGCTGCGGGAGAGCTTGTCGGCGACGGCGCCGCGGACGCCCTTCAGCGGGACGCGGCGGCTGCCGACGGGAGCCGTGGACAGGGGCGACGGCGCTGTCGCCCGGTCCTCGGGGACGGCCGCGCGCAGCGCCTTCTCCACGTCCGCCCGCAGGATGAGCCCCTCGGGCCCGGAGCCCGTCAGCTCCCGCAGGTCCAGGTTGTTCTCCCGGGCGAGTCTGCGCACCAACGGGGAGATCACCGGTACGGGGCCGTCGGACGCCGCGGCCGGAAGGCCCGGAGCCTCCGGAACAGCCGGAGCCGCCGGTGCCGCCGTGACGGTCACGGTGGCGGCGGGTGCCGGTCGCGCCGACCGGACCCGGCGCCTGCGCGCGGGTGCCTCCGAGGTGCCGTAGCCGACGAGCACGTTGCCCGACCCCTCGGCGCTCTTGGCCGGAACGTCCGGGACGCCGGTGGCCGGCGCGCCGACCGCCACGGTGATCAGCGGGGCGCCGACGGGCAGTTCGGTGCCCTCCTCGCCGAAGCGGGCGGTGACCACACCGCCGTAGGGGCAGGGCACCTCGACCATCGCCTTGGCCGTCTCGACCTCGACGACCGGCTGGTCGACGGCGACCACATCGCCGACCTGGACCAGCCAGCGCACGATCTCCGCCTCGGTGAGCCCCTCGCCGAGGTCGGGGAGCTTGAACTCCAGGACCTGTGCCATCAGTTCTCGGCCTCCCATTGCAGCCGCGCCACGGCGTCCAGGATGCGGTCGACGCCGGGCAGGTGGTGGCGCTCCAGCATCGGCGGCGGGTACGGGAGGTCGAACCCGGCGACGCGCAGCACCGGCGCCTCCAGGTGGTGGAAGCAGCGCTCCGTGACCCGGGCCGCGATCTCCCCGCCCGGGCCGCCGAAGGAGCCCGACTCGTGCACGACGACCGCGCGGCCGGTCCGCCGTACCGAGGCGCAGACCGTCTCGTCGTCGAAGGGCACCAGGGACCGCAGGTCGACGACCTCGAGGTCCCAGCCCTCCGCGCGCGCCGCCTCGGCGGCTTCGAGGCAGACCGGCACCGACGGTCCGTAGGTGATCAGTGTGGCGCTGCGGCCGGGGCGCCGCACCACCGCGCGGCCGATCGGGTCGACGGGCTGCGGGTCGTCCGGGTTCCAGGCGTCCTTGGACCAGTACAGACGCTTGGGTTCGAGGACGACGACCGGATCGTCGGAGGCGATGGCGGCGCGCAGCAGGCCATAGGCGTCGGCGACCGTGGCGGGCGTGACGACATGGAGGCCCGGGGTCGCCATGTAGTACGCCTCGGAGGAGTCGCTGTGGTGCTCGACGCCGCCGATGCCGCCGCCGTAGGGCACGCGGACGGTGATCGGCAGCGGCATACGGCCGCGGGTGCGGTTGCGCATTCGGGCGACATGGCTGATGAGCTGCTCGAACGCCGGGTAGGCGAAGGCGTCGAACTGCATCTCCACGACCGGCCGCAACCCGTACATCGCCATGCCGACGGCCGTGCCGAGGATGCCCGCCTCGGCGAGCGGGGTGTCCGTGCAGCGGTCCTCGCCGAACTCGGCGGCAAGGCCGTCGGTGACCCGGAAGACACCGCCGAGGGTGCCCACGTCCTCGCCCAGGACGTGCACGGACGGATCGGCGGCCATCGCGTCCCGGAGGGCGCGGGTGAGGGCCTGCGCCATGGTGGCGGGCTTGAGGGCGACGGTGGTCATCGGTGCGTACCCTCCCGGTCGGCGTGCTCGGCCTCGAGCTCCGCCCGCAGCAGGGCCTGCTGCTCACGCAGTTGGGGGGTGGGCTCGGCGTACACGTGGGCGAACAGGTCCATGGGGTCGAGGACGGCGTCCTGGTTCATGCGGGCGCGCAGATCGGCGGCCATCGTCTCGGCGGCGTCCCGCGCGGACTGCTTCGTGTCCTCGTCGAGCAGCCCGCGCGCGGTGAGTTCGCGCTCCAGGAGCTGGATCGGGTCGTGTTCGCGCCAGGTCTCGACCTCGGCGTCCCCGCGGTAGCGGGTGGCGTCGTCGGCGTTGGTGTGGGCCTCGATGCGGTAGGTGACCGCCTCCACGAGGGTGGGGCCGCCGCCCTCGCGCGCGCGCCGTACGGCGTCGGTGAGCACCTCGTGCACGGCGGCCGCGTCGTTGCCGTCGACCAGGCGGCCCGGCATGCCGTAGCCGACGGCCTTGTGGGCCAGCGACGGGGCGGCGGTCTGCTTGGCGAGCGGTACGGAGATCGCGAAGCCGTTGTTCTGCACGAGGAAGACGACCGGGGCCTGCCAGACGGCGGCGAAGTTCAGCGCCTCGTGGAAGTCGCCCTCGCTGGTGCCGCCGTCGCCGACCATGGCGAGCGCGACCACGTCGTCGCCCTTGAGGCGGGCGGCGTGCGCGAGGCCCACGGCGTGCGGGAGCTGGGTGGCGAGCGGGGTGGACAGGGGCGCCACACGGTGCTCGTAGGGGTCGTAGCCGGTGTGCCAGTCGCCGCGCAGCAGGGTGAGGGCCTCGACGGGGTCCACACCGCGCGCGACGACGGCGAGGGTGTCGCGGTAGCTGGGGAAGAGCCAGTCCCGCTCCTGGAGGGCCAGCGCGGCGGCGACCTCGCAGGCCTCCTGGCCGGTGCTGGAGGGGTAGACGGCGAGTCTGCCCTGCTTGGTGAGGGCGGTGGCCTGCACGTTGTAGCGGCGGCCGCGCACCAGCTGGGCGTACAGCCGGCGCAGCAGCTCCGGGTCGGCCTGCGCGGCGGCGTCGGTGCCGAGCACGCGGTAGGGCTCCGTGTCGGGCAGCAGCGGCGCGGGGTCGGTACGGGGCTTCCAGGCCGGCGGCGGGGTCGGCCGGTACGCGCCCCGTTGCTCCATGACCGTCATGACGGCACCTCCTCGTGGGAGTGGCTACGGGAGGCGCGCCGGTTGTGATGCGCCTCACCTACCGATTGTTCGGTCGTCGGCACATTTTGGCTACAGGGCCCCTCAGGCTGTGGACAAACGGTTCTCCACAACCTGAGATGGGTGCAGTACGTCCATGGCAGGGAGGCAGGGGGACATGGCACCTGAACAAATGGCCGACGGGCCGGAGACCGGCACCGTGCCGCCTCCGGCCGGCCCGGCGACACCGGCCGGCGCCCCGTCGCCGGGCATCGCCGCCGCTCCGGCCGGTGCCACGCTGCCGCCGCCGCGGCCGCTCGACGCCATCGACCAGGACATCCTCCAGATGCTCCAGGCGGACGGCCGCGCCTCGATACGGTCGGTCGCCGAGCGGGTCCATGTCTCACGCGCCAACGCCTACGCGCGGATCAACCGGCTCATCGAGGACGGCGTCATCCGCGGCTTCGGCGCCCGGGTGGACCACGAGCGCGCCGGGCAGGGCACCAGCGCCTACATCACGCTGAAGATCGTGCAGAACTCCTGGCGGACGGTGCGCGAGCAGCTCAGACTGCTGCCCGGCGCCTCGCACATCGCCCTGGTGGGCGGCGATTTCGACGTCCTGCTGCTGGTGCACACGCCGGACAACAGGGCGCTGCGCGAGGTGGTGCTCACCCGGCTCCAGGCGATCCCGGAGGTGCTCAGCACGCGCACGCTGCTGGTGTTCGAGGAGGAGGACCTGGAGCCGCAGGGCTGAAGCCTACGGGGCCGTGCGCAGCCCTTCGAAGACCAGCCGTACGACCGCGTCGGCGACCTCGCTCTCGACCATCCCCCGGCCGCCCGGCCGGTACCACTCGACGATCGAGTTGATCATCCCGAAGACCAGCCGGGTCGCGAGCCGGAACTCCATGTCCGCGCGTATGTCCCCGTCGGCGGCGGCCGCCCGGAGCAGTTCGGCGACCCGGTGGTCGAAGTCGCGTCGCCGCTCCAGGGCCCACCGCTCGGTGTCGGTGTTGCCCCGCACGCGCAGCAGCAGGGTCACGTACGGCAGTTCGCCGATGAGCACCTCGACCATGCGCCGCACGACGTACTCCAGGCGCTCCGAGGCGTGCCCCACGCGCGCGTGCTCCTCCTCGAGGATCCCGAAGAGGCCGTCGAGGGCCCGGCTGACGGCCCGCCGCAGCAGTTCCTCCTTGCCGGCGACATGGTGGTAGATCGACGACTTGGAGATGCCGGCCGCCTTGGAGAGGTGCTCCATGGAGGTGCCGTCGTAGCCGCGCTCGTTGAAGACCTGGACGGCGACGGAGAGCAGCGTCTCCGGGGTGTACGTGTCGCGCTTGGCGGTGGTCACGAGGCGCCCTCCCGCTTCTCGGTGGCGTAGGAGTGCCGGTACAGCGCGAGGGACGGCGCGTAGCGGCCGGAGGGGTCGCGCTCGTGCAGGTCGTCGAGGAGGGAGCAGGCCCAGGTGCGGCCCAGCCTGCGGCTCCACTCGAAGGGGCCGAGGGGGTAGTTCACGCCCAGGCGCATCGCGGTGTCGATGTCCTCCTCGGTGGCGACGCCCTTGGCCACGGCGTCGTGCGCGAGGTCGACGATCCGCGCGACGGTACGGGCGACGATCATGCCCGGGACGTCGCCGATGACGCTGACGTCCTTGCCGAGCGCCTGGAACAGGCCGATCGCCTCGGACATCGTCTGCGTGGAGGTGTCCTGGGAGGCGGACAGGGCGATGCGGGTGGCCTTGCGGTAGTCCAGGGCGAGGTCGAAGTAGACGACGTCCCGGAACTCCACGGAGGTCTGGCCGTCGGCGAGGGCGAGCTGGCCGTCACCGGGCAGCACCAGGCGGGTGCCGTGGTCCTCCTCCTCCTCGCGGACCTGGATGCCCGCCTCGCGGATCAGCGCGAGCAGTTCGGAGGCGGGGCCCAGATTGCCCTCGGCGACGACGTACGCGGGCGGCTGGGCCTTCTCCGCGGTGTGCGGTTCGGCGGCCCCGGCCTTGTCCGCGTAGTCGTACCAGCCCTGGCCGGTCTTGCGGCCGAGGCGGCCCGACTCGACCAGGCGCCGCTGGGCGAGCGAGGGCGTGAAACGCACGTCCTGGAAGAAGGACCGCCACACGGAGTGCGTGACCGACTCGTTGACGTCCTGTCCGATCAGGTCGGTCAGCTCGAAGGCGCCCATCTTGAAGCCGCCCGACTCGCGCAGGATCGCGTCGATGGTGGCCGGGTCGGCGCCCTGGGCCTCGTAGACGGCGAACGCCTCGGCGTAGAAGGGCCGCGCGATGCGGTTGACGATGAAGCCGGGGGTGTCGGCGCAGGCGACCGGCGTCTTGCCCCAGGAGCGGGCGGTCTCGTACGCGCGCGTGGCCGACGTGACGTCGGTGGCGTACCCGGAGACGACCTCCACCAGCGGCATCAGCGGCGCGGGATTGAAGAAGTGCAGACCCACCAGGCGGCCCGGGTTGCGCAGGGCGCCCCCGACGGCCGTCACGGACAGGGACGAGGTGTTGGTGGCGAGCAGACAGTCCTCGCCGACGACGTCCTCCAGTTGCCGGAACAGGTCCTGCTTGGCCTCCAGGAGCTCCACGACGGCCTCGACGACCAGGGAGCAGTCGGCGAGGTCGGCGAGGCTCTCCGCGGGCCGCAGACGGGCGCGTGCCTCGTCCCGGTCGCCGGTGGAGAGGCGGTCCTTCTCGACGAGCCGGTCCAGGCGGGCACCGATCGCATCGGCCGCCTCGCGGGCACGGCCGGGCACGGCGTCGTACAGCCGCACGGGGTGACCGGCGACGAGCGCGACCTGGGCGATGCCCTGGCCCATGGTGCCGGTGCCGACGACGGCCACGGGGCTGCTGAGGTCGAGTGCTGTCATGTGCGCGATCCTCCCGCACGGGGTTTTCCACAGATGCGGCAGGCCCCCTTGTCCCGACCGATCGTTCGGTTACTCTAGCCCTGACTGGCTGTTCCTGCCCAGGTTTCCGCCAGGTCATGAGCTCGACGGAGAGTTCTCAAGACGAGGAGTTGGTCCCGCATGGCCGCCGCCGAACCGACCGCGCACGCTCTGATCGCCCAGCACCGGCCCACCCTCGACCAGGCCCTGGAAGCGATCCGTACCCGCGCCTACTGGTCCCCGCACCCGGAACACCCCAAGGCCTACGGGGAGAACGGCAGCCTGGACGCCGCGGCCGGCAAGGCCGCCTTCGACGCCGTGCTGCACACCCGCCTCGACCTCGGCCAGCCCGGCACCGACGACTGGGTGGGCGGCGAGATCTCGCCGTACGGCGTCGAGCTGGGCGTGACCTACCCGCACGCGGACGTGGACACGCTGCTGCCCGCCATGCGGGCCGGACAGGGCGCCTGGCGGGACGCGGGCGCGGAACTGCGCGCGGTGGTCTGCCTGGAGATCCTCAAGCGGATCAGCGACCGGACGCACGAGTTCGCCCACGCGGTCATGCACACCTCCGGCCAGGCCTTCATGATGGCGTTCCAGGCGGGCGGCCCGCACGCGCAGGACCGCGGCCTGGAGGCGGTGGCGTACGCCTACGCGGAGCAGGTTCGTACGCCCGACGCGGCGGAGTGGAGCAAGCCCCAGGGCAAGCGCGACCCGCTCGCGCTGACCAAGCGCTTCACGCCTGTCCCGCGCGGGATCGCCCTGCTCATCGGGTGCAACACCTTCCCGACGTGGAACGGCTACCCGGGCCTGTTCGCCTCCCTGGCCACCGGCAACGCGGTCCTGGTCAAGCCCCACCCGCGCGCGGTGCTGCCGCTCGCGCTGACCGTCGGCGTGGCCCGCGAGGTGCTCACCGAGGCCGGCTTCGACCCGAACCTGGTCGCGCTGGCCGCCGAGCGCCCCGGTGAGGGCATCGCCAAGACCCTGGCCACCCGGCCCGAGATCCGGATCATCGACTACACCGGCTCGACCGCCTTCGGCGACTGGCTGGAGGCCAACGCCCGCCAGGCGCAGGTCTACACCGAGAAGGCCGGCGTCAACACCGTGATCGTGGAGTCCACGGCGAACTACAAGGGCATGCTCGCCAACCTGGCGTTCTCGCTCTCCCTGTACAGCGGCCAGATGTGCACGACCCCGCAGAACCTGCTGATCCCGCGCGACGGCATCCGCACCGACGACGGCACGAAGACCTTCGACGAGGTCGTCGCCGACCTCGCCCGCGCGGTCGACGGTCTCCTCGGCGACGACGCCCGCGCGAACGCGCTGCTCGGCGCGATCGTCAACCCGGACGTCAAGGCGCGCCTGGAGGCCGCCGCGGGCCTCGGCGAGGTCGCCCTCGCCTCCCGCGAGGTGAGCAACCCGGAGTTCCCCGACGCGGTCGTGCGCACCCCGGTGCTCGTCAAGCTCGACGGGGCCCGGAAGTACTGGGACGGCGCGGACGACGAGGCCGCCTACATGGGCGAGTGCTTCGGCCCGGTCTCCTTCGCCGTCGCCGTCGACTCCGCGGCCGACGCGGTCGCCCTGCTGCGGCGCACGGTGCGCGACAAGGGCGCGATGACGGTCGGCGCGTACACCACCGACGAGGAGGTGGAGCGGGCGATCGAGGAGGTCTGCCTGGAGGAGGCCGCCCAGCTGTCCCTCAACCTCACCGGCGGGGTCTACGTCAACCAGACGGCCGCGTTCTCCGACTTCCACGGCTCGGGCGGCAACCCGGCGGCCAACGCGGCCCTCACCGACGGCGCGTTCGTCGCGAACCGCTTCCGGGTGGTCGAGGTCCGCCGGGACGCCTAGGCGTCCGGACGCTCAAGGGACGTGCGGCGCGCCCCCGGTGGCGCTCCAGTGGTACAGCGTCATGGCCACACTGGTCGCGAGGTTGTAGCTGGAGACCTGGGGGCGCATCGGCAGGGCGAGAAGGTGGTCGGCACGCGCGCGCAGTTCGGCGGAGAGCCCGCTGCGCTCCGAGCCGAAGGCCAGGAGGGCGTCGTCCGGCAGCTCGACGCCCCGGAGGTCGTCCCCCTCCGGGTCGAGGGCGAACACCGGTCCGGCGGGCAGCTCGTCGACGGTCAGCCGCTCCACGGCGGTCGCGAAGTGCAGCCCCGCCCCGCCGCGCACCACGGTCGGGTGCCAGGGATCGAGCGTGCCGGTGGTGACCACCCCGGTGGCCCCGAAACCTGCGGCCAGCCGGATCACCGCGCCCGCGTTGCCGAGGTTGCGCGGGTTGTCCAGGACCACGACAGGCGTGCCGCGCGGCGCGTGCCCCAGCCGCTCCAGAGCGGCCTCGCGGGAGGGCCGTACCGCGAGGGCCGCGACCGCGGTGGGATGCGGGCGCGCCACCAGCGAGGTGTACGTCGCCTCCGGGACCTCCGTCAGCAGGGCGTCCAGCGCGTCGCGGACGTCCGGGGCCAGTTCGCCGGCGAGGGCGAGCGTCGCCCGCCGGTCGGCGGTGACCGCCACCGGGATCTCGGCTCCGAAGCGCACGGCGTGCTTGAGGGCGTGGAAACCGTCGAGCAGGACGGACGCGTCGGCGAGCCGGCGCCACCGGTCGAGCGGACCGGAACCGGCGGTCACGGGGTCGGTCATGCCGTGAAGCCTACGTGGGTGGGCTCGGGGTTCTCCTGGGCCCGCGGCTCCGGGACCGCCGTACGGCCGACACGGGGGAGCAGCTGTCCCCGCGCGCGCGTGGCCCATCCGCCCACCCGGTGCAGGAAGGGCGTCGGCAGGAAGACGGCGTCCGTCGCGATCATCGCCAGCGAGAAGAACGGCAGGCCGAGCACCACGGCGATCACCGCGTGCTCCGTCATCATCAGGGCCAGCAGAACGTTCTTCAGCCGCCGGTTGGCGAGCGTGAACGGGAAGGCGACCTGCACGATGACGGTCCCGTAGGTGGCCAGCAGGACCATCGTGCCGCTGCCGGCCAGCAGATCGGCGAGCCCGGGCCACGGCGAGAAGTAGTCCAGGTGCAGGGGGTAGTACGCGGCGGTGCCGTCCTGCCAGCGCGACCCCTGGATCTTGTACCAGCCGGCGGTCGCGTAGATCAGACAGGCCTCGGCCATGATCACGACCAGGGCGCCGTTGTGCAGGATGTTCGCCATCACGTCGAGCAGGATCCGCGGCTCGCCCGGCTTCGTACGGCGGCCGACGGCCCACCACAGGCCCAGCACGGCCCACACCGCCCACAGGAGCACAGGAATGGTCCAGGCGCTGTGGAAGCGGCCCGCCACGGTCACCGTGACCAGGACGAACCCGGCCGCGGCCCACAGGACGGGGCCCACCCGGTCGGCGACCCGTTCTCCCCGCGCGCGTGCCTCGTGCGCCCGCCGGTCCCGTCGGGCGTCCAGCGACCACACCCGGCCGCACCGCATGAACACGAGGTAGATCGACATCAGGTGCAGGACGTTGTCCCCGCCGTCCCCCATGAAGACGCTGCGGTTCTGGAGCGACAGCACACCGACCATGAACAGCACCGACATCGCGCGGGTGCGCCAGCCGACGAGCAGCAGCGCGGCCGAGAGCAGCGCGAGCAGGTACACCGCCTCGAACCAGCCCCGCCCGTCCGACCACATCAGCGCCGTGAACGCGCCGTTGGTGTCGATCAGCTGCCGGGCCAGCTCCCAGTCCCAGGGGCCGTCGGGGCCGTAGAGCTCCTGGCGGTGGGGGAACTCGCGCAGCAGGAACAACAGCCAGGTGGCGCTGAAGCCGATCCGGACCACGGCGCTCTGGTACGGCGCGAGCGCCGACCCGGTGACGCGGGCGATGGCGGCGGACACCGTCAGGGAGAACCGGTTCACCTCGTGCCTCCCTCGGTCGCGCCGGCCGGCACGGACCACCAGGACAGCTCGCGGTACACCGGGCTCATCGACACCTTCTCGGTGCTCCACTTCGGCGGGGTCACATTGGTGGTCTGCGAACGCACCTGGATCCGTTCGACGACACCGCCGTCACCGGCCACGCCGCCGCGCTCCAGACGAAGCACCACGATGCGGCGCAGGTACGTCTCGGAGAGGGCTCCGCGCAGGCCGACGGGGCGGTTCTCGTTGTCGTGCGTGGCGGTGAAGAAGTCCCAGGCTCGGCGCAGCTCGTTCTGCTGGGTGTGGCTCGGCAGCAGGTTGCCGTCGATGGCCCGGCCGTCCTGCGCCGACAGGTCGTACCAGCCGGTGGTCCGCGAGCCGCCGTCCTCGGTACGGACCTGGGCGCGGACCTGGACGGCGATGTTCTGCTGGAGCGGGTTCGGCGCGAACAGCTTCCAGTTCTGCTCGAACTCCGGGTATATCCAGTCGTCGACCGCCTTGCCGTGCGCCTTGGTGACGGTGTTCGACGGGGCGACGTGCAGGAACACCATCCCGACATGCACACAGACGGCCACCGCGACGACGGCCAGCGCCAGCGCGGCACCGACCTGATAGCGGGGAGAGAGGGCGGCCACACCGGTACGCGCCTCCGGCCGCCCGGGCCCCGACGCGAGACCGTCGGTGGTCGTGGCCTCGTCCGGGGCAGCGATGTCCGGTTCCACGGGCTCGGCCCGGGGAGCAGGCAGGGAGTCCGCGCCGTCGGCCCGGGGAGCGGGCACGGGATCCGCGGGCTCGACCCGGGACTCGGGCAGGGAGTCCGCGCCGTCGGCCCTGGAGGCAGGCACGGAGTCCGCGTCATCGGCCCGGGGAGCGGGCACGGAATCCGCGCCGTCGGCCCCGGACCCGGGTCCGGGGGCCGGGATGTCGGCCCGGGAGGCGACCTCGGGGGCCGGGAGTTCGGTTCGGGGGCGGGGTACGGCGTCCCGGGCGGGTGGCGAGTCCGCCTCCGCCTCCCTCGACGTGTTCGGCCCCTTGGGAGAGCCGGACCCTCCGTCGTGCACGTCCATTCCGCCCCGTTCCCCGATGCCGGTCGTCCTCGCGCTGCGTCGCGCAATCGCGAACGGTACTCAGCTTCACCCGTTCGGCGCAGCCCCCTCCCCGTCACACCCCGGCCGGGAGAAGGCCGGGGCAGGTTGTCCACAGGGGATGCCCGCAGGTTATCCACAGCGGTTGACACCTTACGACGGCCGTCCCACCATGGAATCGCACGGACCGAACGATCGGTCGGGAGAAGGCTCGGGCAGAGCCGAGGTCACGGCACCGAGCCGGGGCCCGAGGTCAAGGGGGACCGCATGGCGACAGCAGCCGCGCACCAGACGGCCCGCACACAGCCGCACACCGGGCAGTCCGGCGGCGCCGCCGACGACGAGGCGTTCGCGCGCGTCTTCGACGCCACCGTGGCCGCCGACGAACGCATCGAACCGCGCGACTGGATGCCCGACGCCTACCGCGCGACGCTGGTGCGCCAGATCGCCCAGCACGCCCACTCCGAGATCATCGGCATGCAGCCGGAGGCCAACTGGATCACCCGCGCGCCCTCCCTGCGCCGCAAGGCCATCCTGATGGCGAAGGTCCAGGACGAGGCGGGCCACGGCCTCTACCTGTACAGCGCGGCCGAGACGCTCGGCGCCAGCCGCGAGGAACTGCTCGACAAGCTCCACTCCGGCCGCCAGAAGTACTCCTCGATCTTCAACTACCCCACGCTGACCTGGGCGGACGTAGGCGCCATCGGCTGGCTGGTGGACGGCGCCGCGATCACCAACCAGGTCCCCCTGTGCCGCTGCTCCTACGGCCCGTACGCACGCGCGATGGTCCGGGTATGCAAGGAGGAGTCCTTCCACCAGCGCCAGGGGTACGAGCTGCTGCTGGCCCTCAGCCGGGGCACCCCCGAGCAGCACGCGATGGCACAGGACGCGGTGGACCGCTGGTGGTGGCCGTCCCTGATGATGTTCGGCCCGCCCGACGACGAGTCCGCGCACTCCGCGCAGTCGATGGCCTGGAAGATCAAGCGGCACTCGAACGACGAACTGCGCCGGCGCTTCGTCGACATCTGCGTCCCCCAGGCCGCCTCGCTCGGCCTGACGCTGCCCGACCCGGACCTGAAGTGGAACGAGGAGCGGGGGCACCACGACTTCGGAGCCATCGACTGGACCGAGTTCAAAGAGGTCCTCAAGGGCAACGGCCCGTGCAACGAACAGCGGATCACCCAACGCAGGCGCGCCCACGACGAGGGCGCGTGGGTACGAGAGGCGGCCGCGGCCTACGCGGCCAAACACAGCTCTGGGACGGAAGTGGAGCAGGCATGACGAACACCGACTGGCCCCTGTGGGAGGTCTTCGTGCGCTCCCGGCGCGGCCTCTCCCACACCCACGCCGGCAGCCTGCACGCCCCGGACGCCGAGTTCGCCCTGCGCAACGCGCGCGACCTGTACACCCGCCGAGGTGAGGGCGTCTCGATCTGGGTCGTGCCGTCCTCAGCGGTCACGGCCTCCTCGCCGGACGAGAAGGACCCGTTCTTCGAGCCGTCCGCCGACAAGCCCTACCGGCACCCGACGTTCTACGAGATCCCGGAGGGGGTGAAGCACCTGTGACCACGACGACGCACACCCGCACCGCCGCCCTCGCCCTCGGCGACGACGCCCTGGTGCTCTCCCACCGCCTGGGGGAGTGGATGGGCCACGCGCCCGTGCTGGAGGAGGAGGTCGCCCTCGGCAACATCGCCCTCGACCTGCTGGGCCAGGCCCGGATCCTGCTGTCGATGGCCGGCGACGAGGACGAACTGGCGTACCTGCGCGAGGAACGCGCCTTTCGCAACCTCCAGTTGGTCGAGCAGCCGAACGGCGACTTCGCCCACACCATCGTCCGCCAGCTGTACTTCTCCACCTACCAGCACCTGCTGTACGGGCGACTGGCGGCCACCGAGGGCCCGTTCGCGGGACTGGCGGCGAAGGCCGTCAAGGAGGTCGCCTACCACCGCGACCACGCCGAGCAGTGGACGCTGCGGCTCGGTGACGGCACCGAGGAGAGCCACGGGCGGACGCAGGTGGCCTGCACGGCTCTGTGGCGGTTCACCGGCGAGATGTTCCGCCCCGTGGACGGCCTCGGCCTCGATCCGGCGGAGCTGGAGCCTGCCTGGCTGGAATCGGTGCGCGGCGTGCTGAAGCGGGCCGGCCTGGCCGTGCCCGAAGGCCCGCGCACCGGAGCCTGGAGCGCCGGCGCGGGCCGCGAGGGCCTGCACACCGAGTCCTTCGGCCGGATGCTCGCCGAGATGCAGCACCTGCACCGCAGCCACCCGGGCGCGTCATGGTGACGCTCACCCCGCTCGAGGCGGAACTCCTCGAGATCGCCGGCTCGGTGCTCGACCCCGAACTGCCCGTGGTCACGCTCCGGGAACTCGGCGTCCTGCGCGCGGTGCACGTACGCGCCGCGGACGCCGTGGAGGTCGAGCTGACCCCCACCTACACCGGCTGCCCGGCCGTCGAGGCGATGTCCCTGGACATCGAACGGGCGCTGCACGCGCACGGGGTGCGGGAGGTCACCGTGCGCACGGTGCTGTCCCCCGCCTGGTCGACCGACGACATCTCCGCCGAAGGGCGCCGCAAACTCCGGGAGTTCGGCATCGCTCCGCCCCGCGTGCGGGCGGCGTCCGAACCGGTCGGCGTCACCCTGGGCCCCACCCGCACCCTCGCTCCCGAGCCCACGGCCGACCCGGGCGGCGCGGCCCTGGAGCCGATCCGCTGCCCGCACTGCGGCTCCACCGACACCGAGCTGCTCAGCCGCTTCTCCTCCACCGCCTGCAAGGCCCTGCGGCGCTGCCTCGACTGCCGTGAACCCTTCGACCACTTCAAGGAGTTGTGATGGCCCGCTTCCACCCGCTCCAGGTGGCCGCGGTGGACCACCTGACCGACGACTCCGTCACGCTCACCCTCACGGTCCCGGCCGCGCTGCGCGAGGAGTACCGGCACGCGCCCGGCCAGCATCTCGCCCTGCGCCGCGTGGTCGACGGGACCGAGGTCAGACGGACGTACTCGATCTGCTCGCCCGCGCCCGATCCCGGCGGTGAGGGGCCCCGCACGCTGCGGGTCGGCGTGCGGCTGGTCGAGGGCGGTGCCTTCTCCACGTACGCGCTGAAGGAGATCGCCGTCGGCGACGAGCTGGAGGTGATGACCCCGGCCGGCCGCTTCACCCTCGCCCCCGCGCCCGGCCTGTACGCGGCGATCGTCGGCGGCAGTGGGATCACGCCCGTCCTGTCGATCGTCTCGACGCTGCTGGCCCGTGAGCCCGCCGCCCGCTTCTGCCTGGTCCGCAGCGACCGGACGGCGGCCTCGACGATGTTCCTGGAAGAGGTCGCCGATCTCAAGGACAGGTACCCCGAGCGGTTCCAGCTGGTCACCGTGCTCTCCCGGGAGGAGCAGCAGGCCGGGCTGCCGTCCGGGCGGCTGGACCGGGAGCGGCTGACCGGGCTCCTGCCGTCACTGCTGCCGGTCACGGAGGTGGCGGCCTGGTTCCTGTGCGGGCCGTTCGGTCTCGTCCAGGGCGCGGAACAGGCACTGCGGGAGATCGGGGTCGCGCGCTCCCGGATCCACGAGGAGATCTTCCATGTGGAGGTCACTGCGCCCCTGGCACCAGTGGCGGCCCCCGCCCACAGCACCGTGACCGCCCGGCTCGACGGCCGGGGCGGCAGCTGGCCCGTGCGGGACGGGGAGTCGGTCCTGGAGACGGTGCTGCGCAACCGTCCGGACGCGCCCTACGCCTGCAAGGGCGGGGTGTGCGGGACCTGCCGGGCCTTCCTGGTCTCCGGCGAGGTGCGCATGGACCGCAACTTCGCGCTGGAACCCGAGGAGACGGACTCCGGGTACGTGCTGGCCTGCCAGTCGCATCCGCTGACGGAGGCGGTGGAGGTGGACTTCGACCGGTGAGGACCACCGGCTGAGAAGCGCGCGACGAACCCGGCACCACCATCGCGACCGACGGCGCCCCGCGCCGTCGGTCGGCAACCGCCGCCGTTGGGCAACCACCCGCGCCCCCGCGCCGCCTCCGGCAACCACCCGCGCCCCAGCGGCCCTGTCCGGTCGACGGCGCCCCCGCCCGACCGACGGCGCCTTCCTTCGACCGACGGCGCCTTCCTTCGACCGAAGGCGCCCTCCTCCGACCGACGGTCTCCTTCTCGGCGACCGTTCCCGTTCCCTTCTTCTAGAACCTGTTCTATCTTGACGCTCCGTCAGATCAGCTGACCCGTCGGGAGGACAGGCCGTGGACTTCACCTTCACCGAGGAGCAGCAGGCAGCGGCGGAGGCGGCGCGAGGAGTGTTCGCCGGGGTGGCCCCCGACAGCGTGCCGAGCCCCGCGCTCACCCGAGGCGCCGTGGCCGAAGGCCTCGACCGCGAGCTGTGGGCCAGGCTCGCCTCGGCGGACCTGCTGAGCCTGCTGCTGGCCGAGGAGTTCGGCGGGGCCGGCCTCGACGCGATCGCGCTCTGCCTGGTGCTGCGCGAGGCGTCGAAGGTACTCGCACGGGTCCCCCTGCTGGAGGGCAGCGCGGCCGCGGCCGCCCTCCAGGCCTACGGCGGACCCGAGTTGAAGGCGTCCCTGCTCGCTCGGGCCGGCCGGGGCGAGATCGTCCTCACCGTCGCCGCGAACGGCCGCTCCGGCCACGATCCGGCCGAACTCGCCGTGACCGCACGGCAGAACGCCACGGCCGACGGGACTGCCATGACCGGCACGGACGACGGAAGGGATGCGGGCGGTCCGGGGGAGCCCGAGGCAGGCGAGTGGGTGCTGGACGGGGTGCAGACGATGGTGCCGTGGGCGTACGACGCCGACTTCGTCCTCGTACCGGCACGCACCGGGGACGGCCGGAGCGTCCTCGCCGTCGTCGCGCGCGGACACGAAGGAGTCGCGCTCGCCGAGCAGATCTCCACCACCGGCGAGCGGCTCGGCGAACTGCGTCTCGAATCGGCGCGGATCGCCGGCCGGGACGTCATCACCGCCGACGGCGCCTGGGAGTGGCTGCGCGCCCTGCTGACCACGGGAACCTGCGCGCAGGCGCTCGGGCTGGGCGAGCGCGTACTGACGATGACCAGCGAGTACGCCGGGAAGCGGGAACAGTTCGGGCACCCCATCGCCACGTTCCAGGCCGTCGCCGTGCAGGCCGCCGACCGCTACATCGACCTGCGGGCGATGGAGGTCACGCTGTGGCAGGCCGCGTGGCGGATCGCCTCCGGGGCTCCGGGCGCGCTGCCGGCCGCCGGGGACGTCGCCGTGGCCAAGATCTGGGCCGCGGAAGGCGTCCGCCGGGTCGTGCAGACCGCACAGCACCTGCACGGAGGCTTCGGTGCCGACGTCGACTACCCACTGCACCGGTACCACGCCTGGGCCAAGCACCTGGAACTGTCGCTCGGCCCGGCCGCGGCGCACGAGGAAGCCCTGGGCGACCTGCTGGCCGCCCACCCCCTCGCCTGACACGGCCGACACCCACCCGCGCGGGGGCTGTTCCGACCGCCCCGCCGACGCAACCGCCGGCCCTCCGGCCCCCGGCCCCCGGCCCCCGGCAGGGCGAAGCCCGTCCGACCCGGCGACGTGCCGGGTCGTCGACCTACAGGACGACGCCCGGGTTGCCCTCGTCCGTGACGACCGGGCGGCCCGTGGCCGCCCAGAACTGCATACCGCCGTCGACGTTCACGGCGTCGATGCCCTGCTGGACCAGGTACATCGTGACCTGCGCCGAGCGACCGCCGGAACGGCAGATCACGTGGACCCGGCCGTCCTGCGGAGCCGCCTCGGTCAGCTCACCGTAGCGGCCGACGAATTCGCTGATGGGAATGTGCAGTGCCCCTTCGGCGTGACCCGCCTGCCACTCGTCGTCCTCGCGGACGTCCAGCAGGAAGTCGTCGTCCTTGAGGTCGCCGACCTCGACCGTGAACACACCAGCTCCGAAACTCATACGTCCGACGCTACCCGACCCGGCCCAGGACCCGATCGGTCCGCTACTGGCCCACCAGCTCGGCCAGCTCCGCCTCGCGGGCGGCGACGTCCGCGAGAAGCTTGTCGGCGATCTCGTCCAGCAGCCGGTCGGGGTCCTCCGGAGCCATGCGGAGCATCGAGCCGATCGCGCCGTCCTCCAGTTCCCGGGCGACCAGCGCGAGCATCTCCTTGCGCTGGGCGAGCCACTCGAGCCGGGCGTAGAGCTCCTCGCTCGGGCTCGGGCTGCGCTCCGCGGGCGCCGGACCGGCCGCCCACTCCTCGGCCAGCTCGCGCAGCAGCGCTTCCTCGCCACGGGCGTAGGCCGCGTTGACGCGGGTGATGAACTCCTCGCGCCGGGCCCGCTCGGCGTCCTCCTGAGCCAGGTCCGGATGCGCCTTGCGGGCCAGCTCGCGGTAGAGCTTGCGGGCCTCCTCGCTGGGCCGCACCCGCTGCGGGGGCCGGACCGGCTGGTCCGTGAGCATCGCCTCGGCCTCGGGGAACAGCCCTTCGCCGTCCATCCAGCCGTGGAACAGCTCCTCGACCCCGGGCATCGGCATCACCCGGGCCCGCGCCTCGGCGGCCTTGCGCGCGTCCTCGGGATCACCGGTACGGGCCGCCCTGGCCTCGGCGATCTGGGCGTCCAGTTCGTCGAGCCGGGCGTACATCGGGCCGAGTTTTTGATGGTGGAGCCGCGAGAAGTTCTCGACCTCGACGCGGAAGGTCTCCACCGCGATCTCGAACTCGATCAACGCCTGCTCGGCGGCCCGCACGGCCTGCTCCAGCCGTGCCTCGGGCCGGGGCTGCTCAGCTTCGGGGGTCGTCACCCGACCAGCCTAGGCCAACGCTCCCCCGAACCCACCCGGCCGCCGCCCCGCCCACCGTCCCGCAGGGCCTTCCTGGCCGGGCTCCCCCTGTGCCGCCCACCGCCCCGCAGAGGCTCCCTGCCGGGCTCCCCCGCCCCGGCCCCGGCGTCGGCGTCGGCGCCGCCCCGGCCGGGCTCCGGTCCCGCTCCCACCCCGCTTCGGCCGCGCTCCGGCTCCCCCGCTCCGGACGCCCCGTCCCGCGCCTCACACACCCGTCTCCGCCGGCACCCGTCCCGCCCGTACGGCGGCCACCAGGTCCGAGTGGTCCGCCTCGGTGCGGTCGGCGTAGGCGACGGCGAAGGCGGCGATCGCCTCGTCGAGTTCCTCGTTCTTGCCGCAGTAGCCGGCGATGAGACGGGGATCGGCGCTGTGGGAGTGGGCGCGGGCGAGCAGCGCGCCGGTCATCCGGCCGTAGTCGTCGACTTGGTCGGCGGCCAGCGCGGCCGGGTCGACGCTGCCCTTGCGGTTACGGAACTGCCGTACCTGGAAGGGGAGTCCGTTCACCGTGGTCCAGCCCAGCAGGATGTCGCTGACGACCTGCATGCGCTTCTGGCCGATGACCACCCGGCGACCCTCGTGCTCCGCCTTCGGCACCTCGAAGCCGGCGGTCAGCAGATGCGGGACCAGGGCCGAGGGGCGGGCTTCCTTCACCTGGAGGATCAGCGGCTCGCCCCGGTGGTCGAGCAGCAGCACCACGTACGACCGCGTCCCCACGCTGCCCGTACCGACGATGCGGAAGGCGACGTCGTGCACCGCGTGGCGGGCCAGCAGCGGGTGACGGTCCTCGGACAGGGTGGTCAGGTAGTGCTCCAGGGACGCGGCCACCGCGTGGGCCTCCGCGTCCGGGACGCGGCGCAGCACCGGCGGCGCGTCGACGAAGCGTCGGCCGCCGTCCGGCGTCGGCTCCGTCGACTTCGCCGCGAACCGTCCACTGGTGTTGGCGCGCGCCTTCTCCGCGACCCGCTCCAGGGTGCCGAGCAGGTCGTGCGCGTCGGTGTGGGAGACCAGTTCCTCGTCGGCGATGGCGTTCCACGCGTCCAGCACCGGCAGCTTCGCCAGGAGACGCATGGTGCGGCGGTAGGAGCCGGCCGCGCCGTGCGCGGCCCTGCGGCAGGCCTCCTCGTCCGCTCCGGACTCACGGCCCGCGAGCACCAGAGAGGTCGCCAGGCGCTTGAGGTCCCACTCCCAGGGGCCGTCGACGGTCTCGTCGAAGTCGTTCAGGTCGATGACCAGGCCGCCCCGCGCGTCGCCGTACAGACCGAAGTTCGCGGCATGGGCGTCGCCGCAGATCTGGGCACGGATGCCGGTCATGGCACTGCGGGCCAGGTCGTACCCCATGAGTCCGGCCGAGCCGCGCAGGAACGCGAAGGGCGTCGCCGCCATCCGGCCGACGCGGATCGGGGCCAGCTCCGGGATGCGGCCCCGGCTGGACTCCTCGACCGCCGCCACCGCGTCCGGCCGGGAGGGGTCCAGGTCGAACGCGGCATGTGCCGAACGCGGCACCCGGCCGCGCAGCGCCTTGCCCTCCGCCTTCGGCGACCAGGCGCCCGCTCCCGTGTCCGAGGCCGACCGGGGGGTCGACTCCGGGTCCGCGGTGGGCCGCACGGCGGGCCACTCGGCGAAGCCCCGCACGCGGGGAAGCCTGCGCGACCCACCCGTCTCCGTCCTCGCACCACCGGCCTCGGTCATCCTGGACCGCCTCCCCCGCACACGTACGTCCGTCGGCTCTCGACGAGCCGATCTTCAACCCGTGCCGACCGTACCGCCCGACAACGACACGGCGGCAGCCCCTGTGGACAACCTCCCGCCTGTGGAAAACCCCTCGCTCGGGCTCCTGGGACACCCGTGGGCACGCCCCCACCCTGGACAACGGCTCTCCGGCGGAGGATCCATGGCAACGACTCCGGGGCGGCTGGCATGTTTCACGTGAAACACACCCTCCGATCCCAAACACCCCCACACACCGCACCAGGGACGAACGGCGGCCGCAGAGGACCCGGCCACCCGCACCGGTTCGACGCCGGTCACCGGCCTGAGATGTTCCTCACACACGGTGAGCAACCGTGGCCCGAACTCGACCCGGGACCCGGATCGGACCCGTATCGGACTCGGCTCGGACCCGGATGAGACCCGGATGGGACTGGCCCGGGGCTCCGACCGGGACTCACCCGCGCCGGACAGCCCGCCTCTGATCACGCCAAAGCCCCCAGGTCACGCGAAAGCCCCAGGACATGCGATAGCCCCGCAGGTCTGAGACCTGCGGGGCTATCGGTTTGTGCGCGAGGGGGGAGTTGAACCCCCACGCCCTTGCGGGCACTGGAACCTGAATCCAGCGCGTCTGCCTATTCCGCCACCCGCGCATTGGGTGCGTCTTCGGGCTTCTGGGCTTTTCGGCCTGGCGCCTTCCGACACGCAGAACATTAGCACGCGGGCCAGGGTGCGTTCACATCCCTTCTGCGGGGGCAGGGAGCAGGTGGGAGGCCATCGGCGGCCCCCGTACGTCTCGGCGGTGACTGGTTCACGTATCAACCTCGTACCTAAGGCGGCCGTCTCCCCGGGAGCCGGACAAGGACCACAGTCAGGTGCGGGACACTGGTCCTCGGCCGCCTCTACGATCCTGGGCAGAAGCAGGTGCGCAAGAGGGCGTCGACACCCGTCGACGGGGCCGACAGGGGGAACCAGCCGATTCACCGGCGCGTGGATACGATCAGTAAGCAGTACCAGGTAGGCAGCACGGCACGGGACAGCAGCCACTACGGAGGAGGTGCCCCATGGGAGTCCTGAAGAAGTTCGAGCAGCGTCTCGAGGGTCTGGTCAACGGCACCTTCGCGAAGGTGTTCAAGTCCGAGGTCCAGCCCGTGGAGATCGCCGGCGCGCTCCAGCGCGAGTGCGACAACAACGCGACCATCTGGAACCGGGACCGGACCGTCGTCCCCAATGACTTCATCGTGGAACTGAGCACGCCGGACTACGAGCGGCTCAGCCCCTACTCCGGCCAGCTCGGCGACGAGCTCGCCGGAATGGTCCGCGACTACGCCAAGCAGCAGCGCTACACCTTCATGGGCCCCATCAAGGTCAACCTGGAGAAGGCGGACGACCTCGACACCGGTCTGTACCGGGTGCGCAGCCGTACGCTCGCCTCCTCCACCAGCCAGGCGCCGGAGCAGCCGCCCGCGGGCGGCCGACAGCGTCCCGGCGGACCGGGCGGGCCCGGCTACCCCGGGGCCGCCGCCGCTCCGCCCATGCCCTCCGCTCCGCCGCCCGGCGCCCGCGCCGGCGGCTACGGCTACCCGCCGGCCGGAGGCGCCCAGCGTCCCGGTGCGGCGGCCGGCGGCCTGGCCGGGGCCCCGCAGCCCGGATCACGCGCCCGGCACTGGATCGAGATCAACGGCACCCGTCACCAGATCTCCCGCGGGACGCTGGTGATGGGCCGCAGCACCGAGGCCGACGTACGGATCGACGACCCCGGCGTCTCCCGCCGACACTGTGAGATCCGCACCGGTTCGCCCTCGACGATCCAGGATCTCGGCTCCACCAACGGCATCGTGGTGGACGGGCAGCACACCACCCGCGCTACGCTCCGCGACGGCTCGCGGATCGTCGTGGGCAGCACCACCATCATTTACCGGCAAGCCGAAGGGTGAAGCGGGGGCAATGTCAGAGCTGACCCTCACGGTCATGCGGCTGGGTTTTCTGGCCGTACTGTGGCTGTTCGTCATCGTGGCCGTGCAGGTCATCCGCAGCGACCTCTTCGGTACGCGTGTCACCCAGCGCGGTTCGCGCCGGGAGGCAGGGCGGGCGCAGCAGGCACAGCGCCAGCAGGCGCCCCCGCAGCAGCGCCAGCAGCCCGCCGCCGGCCGCACGCGTCGTAACGCACCTACCAAGCTGGTCGTGTCCGAGGGCACCCTCACCGGCACGACCGTCGCGCTCCAGGGCCAGACCATCAGTCTGGGCCGGGCGCACGACAGCACGATCGTGCTGGACGACGACTACGCCTCCAGCCGCCATGCCAGGATCTACCCGGACCGCGACGGCCAGTGGATCGTCGAGGACCTGGGCTCCACCAACGGCACGTACCTCGACCGATCGCGGCTGACGACTCCCACACCGATCCCGCTGGGTGCGCCGATCCGTATCGGCAAGACCGTCATCGAGCTGCGGAAGTAGTGCTACATCATGACTGAGTGCGAGCGGAGCGAGCACGCGGCGGCGGCCGGCACCCATGGCCCCGGAGTGCTCCCGACCGGAGGGTGGGCAGTGTGGCTCGACACGACCGGCTGTACCCGGGGCCGACGGGCGAGGTGCGCATGAGCCTGTCACTGCGTTTCGCCGCCGGATCGCACAAGGGCATGATCCGGGAGGGCAACGAGGACTCCGGTTACGCCGGGCCCCGGCTGCTCGCCATCGCCGACGGCATGGGCGGCGCCGCCGCCGGTGAGGTCGCCTCCTCCGAGGCGATCTCCACCATCGTCGCGCTCGACGACGACGTACCCGGCTCCGATGTCCTCACCTCGCTCGGTACCGCCGTCCAGCGCGCCAACGACCAGCTGCGCTCGCTGGTCGAGGAGGACCCCCAGCTCGAGGGCATGGGGACCACCCTGACCGCCCTGCTGTGGACCGGCCAGCGCCTCGGACTCGTGCATGTCGGCGACTCGCGCGCGTATCTGCTGCGCGACGGCGTCCTGACCCAGATCACCCAGGACCACACCTGGGTGCAGCGCCTCGTCGACGAGGGCCGCATCACCGAGGAAGAGGCCACCACCCACCCCCAACGGTCGCTGCTGATGCGGGCGTTGGGCAGTGGTGAGCATGTCGAGCCGGATCTGTCGATCCGCGAGGTGCGGGCCGGCGACCGCTACCTGATCTGCTCCGACGGCCTGTCCGGCGTCGTCTCCCACCAGACGCTCGAGGACACCCTCGCCAGCTACCAGGGCCCGCAGGAGACCGTGCAGGAGCTGATCCAGCTCGCGCTGCGCGGCGGCGGCCCCGACAACATCACGGTCATCGTCGCCGACGTCCTCGACCTGGACACCGGCGACACCCTCGCCGGGCAGCTGTCCGACACCCCGGTCGTGGTCGGCGCGGTCGCCGAGAACCAGCTCCAGCTGCACGACAACGGCATCATGCAGACCCCGGCGGGACGCGCCTCGGGCCTCGGCCGCCGGCAGCAAGGACGCGGCGGGGGCGGCGAGTTCGGCCCGCCCGGCTCCGGCGGCGACATCACCGGTTTCATCCCCACCGACGGCTTCGGCGACTACACCGACGACGACTTCGTCAAGCCGCGCAAGGGCCGTAAGTGGCTGAAGAGATCCTTCTACAGCGTGCTCGCGCTCGCCGTGATCGGCGGCGGCCTGTACGGCGGCTGGCGCTGGACGCAGACGCAGTACTACGTCGGCACCAAGGACGAGCACGTCGCGCTGTACCGCGGCATCAGCCAGGACCTGGCCTGGGTTTCGCTGTCGAAGGTGGAGAAGGACCACCCCGAGATCGAACTCAAGTACCTCCCGGACTACCAGCAGAAGCTGGTCGAGGCGACGATCGCCGAGGGCGACCTGTCCGCCGCCCAGAAGAAGATCGACGAACTGGCCGTCCAGGCCTCCGCATGCAAGAAGCACGCCGAGACCCCCACGGCGAGCAAGACCGGTTCGAAGACCGGCGAGGGCCAGACCGGCGGCAGCACGGGAACCACGCCCGCCTCCGTCACGTCCAAGGCATCGCCGAGCCCCTCGGCAACCGCGTCCCCGTCCGCACCCGCGACCACTACTCCCACCCCCGGCCCCAGCCTTTCGGAGGAAGAGCAGAAGGTCGTCTCGCGGTGCGGTGAGCAGTAGGCAAGCCGTGAGAGGCCCCGTCACACGATGAGCAGTACTACCAACTCGCCGACGCACCACACGTCCACGATCGGCTCGATCGGCACCCCGAGCCGGCGCAACACCGAGCTCGCGCTCCTGGTGTTCGCCGTCGTGATCCCGGTCTTCGCCTACGCCAACGTGGGCCTCGCCATCAACGAGCAGGTGCCGTCCGGCCTCCTGAGCTACGGCCTCGGCCTCGGCCTGCTGGCCGGCGTCGCGCACCTCGTCGTGCGCAAGTTCGCGCCGTACGCGGACCCGCTGCTGCTGCCGGTGGCCACGCTGCTGAACGGCCTGGGACTCGTCGCCATCTGGCGGCTCGACCAGTCAAAGCTGCTCCAGCGGATCGAACAGGCCGGTACCGCCGCGCCGCGCCAGCTGCTGTACACGGCGATGGGCATCGCGCTGTTCGTCGTGGTGCTGGTCTTCCTGAAGGACCACCGCGTCCTCCAGCGCTACACCTACATCTCCATGGTCGGCGCGATCTTCCTGCTGCTGCTGCCGCTCGTGCCGGGTCTCGGCCAGAACATCTACGGCGCCAAGATCTGGATCTCGGTGGCCGGTTTCTCCATCCAGCCCGGTGAGTTCGCCAAGATCGTGCTGGCGATCTTCTTCGCCGGCTACCTGATGGTGAAGCGCGACGCGCTCGCCCTGGCCAGCCGCCGCGTCCTCGGCCTGTACCTGCCGCGCGGCCGCGACCTCGGCCCGATCATCGTCGTCTGGATCATCTCGATCCTGATCCTGGTCTTCGAGACGGACCTCGGCACCTCGCTGCTGTTCTTCGGAATGTTCGTCATCATGCTGTACGTCGCCACCGAGCGGACCAGCTGGATCGTCTTCGGCATGCTGATGTCGGCGGCCGGCGCGGTCGGCGTGGCGCAGTTCGAGAGCCACGTCCAGCAGCGTGTCCAGGCCTGGCTCGACCCGATGAAGGAGTACACGCTCTCCCAGGAAGGCGTGGCCGGCCACTCCGAGCAGGCCATGCAGGCCCTGTGGGCGTTCGGCTCCGGCGGCACCCTCGGCACCGGCTGGGGTCAGGGCCACTCCGAGCTGATCAAGTTCGCCGCCAACTCCGACTTCATCCTCGCCACCTTCGGCGAGGAGCTCGGCCTGGCCGGCATCATGGCGCTGCTGCTGCTGTACGGCCTGATCGTCGAGCGCGGTGTGCGCACCGCGCTGGCCGCCCGCGACCCGTTCGGCAAGCTGCTGGCCATCGGCCTCTCCGGCGCCTTCGCCCTCCAGGTGTTCGTCGTCGCCGGCGGTGTGATGGGCCTCATCCCGCTGACCGGTATGACGATGCCCTTCCTGGCCTACGGCGGTTCCTCCGTCATCGCCAACTGGGCGCTGATCGGCATCCTGATCCGTATCAGCGACACCGCGCGCCGCCCCGCGCCCGCCCCCGCCTCGAACCCCGACGCCGAGATGACCCAGGTGGTCCGCCCGTCATGAACAAGCCCCTGCGCCGGATCGCGATCTTCTGCGGCCTCCTGGTCCTCACCCTGCTCCTGCGGGACAACTACCTCCAGTACGTCAAGGCGGACAGCCTCGCCAGCGACACCAAGAACCGCCGCGTCAACATCACGCGCTACTCCACCCCGCGCGGCGACATCATCGTCGAGGGCAAGGCCATCACCGGCTCGGTGGAGACCACCGGCGACTACAAGTACAAGCGCACCTGGTCGAACGGCGCGATGTGGGCGCCGGTCACCGGGTACTCGTCGCAGGCGTTCGGCGCCAACCAGCTGGAGAAGCTCGAGGACGGCATCCTCAGCGGCAACGACGACCGGCTCTTCTTCCGCAACACCCTGGACATGATCACGGGCAAGGAGAAGGAGGGCGGCAGCGTCGTCACCACCCTCAACGCCGCCGCGCAGAAGGCCGCGTACAAGGGCCTGGGCGACAAGAAGGGCGCGGTCGCCGCGATCGAGCCGTCCACCGGCAAGATCCTGGCGCTGGTCTCCACCCCGTCGTACGACCCGTCGAAGTTCGCCGGGTCCTCCGACACGGACCAGGAGGCGTGGAACGCCGTCCAGAAGAAGAACGACGCCGACGACCCGATGCTCAACCGCGCGCTGCGCGAGACCTACCCGCCCGGCTCCACGTTCAAGGTGGTCACGGCCGCCGCCGCGCTGGAGAACGGCGAGGTCTCCGGCATCGACGAGAAGACCGACACGCCTGACCCGTTCCCGCTGCCGCAGTCCTCGAGCAAGCTCACCAACGAGCACGGCACCTGCGAGGACGCCACGCTGCGCTACGCGCTCATGGTGTCCTGCAACACCGTCTTCGCGAAGATGGCCGACAACGTCGGCAACGAGAAGATGATCGAGCAGGCCGGGAAGTTCGGCTTCAACGAGGCCGAGCTGGACACCCCGGTGCGCGCCGCCGAGTCGATCTACCCCGAGGACAACCGGCCGCAGAACTCCCTGGACGGCATCGGCCAGGGCTCCAACCGCGCCACCCCGCTCCAGATGGCCATGGTCGCCTCGGCGGTCGCCAACGACGGCAAGCTGATGAAGCCGTACATGGTCGACCAGCTCAAGGCCCCCAACCTGGACACCCTGGAGACGACCGAGCCCCAGCAGCTGTCCCAGGCCGTCTCGTCCAAGACCGCGCAGGCCCTCCAGGAAATGATGGAGACCGTCGTCAACGACCCGCAGGGCACCGGCGGCAAGGCCAAGATCGACGGCGTCACCGTCGGCGGCAAGACCGGCACCGCCCAGCACGGCCTCAACAACAAAGAGAAGCCGTACGCCTGGTTCATCTCGTACGCGAAGCTGTCCGACGGCAGCGCCCCGGTGGCCGTCGCCGTCGTCGTCGAGGACGGCGCCGCCGACCGCGGCGACATCACCGGTGGCGGTCTGGCCGGCCCGATCGCCAGGAACGTGATGAAGGCGGTCATCGACAGCAAGAAGTGACCCCCATCACGTCGCCTACACATCGGTGCACGTTGCGATACCGGTCCTGTATCGGGTGACGGGCTTGGCCAGGTCACACAGCGCCGTCCGGGTACGGTATGCCCGGACGGCAGCCTCCGGCCGCACACGTGTGCCGGTCGGGACCGACGGAGAGGGCTGGTAGGTAGCTATGGAAGAGCCGCGTCGCCTCGGCGGCCGGTACGAGCTGGGCCACGTGCTCGGTCGTGGTGGCATGGCGGAGGTCTATCTCGCGCATGACACCCGTCTCGGCCGCACCGTGGCGGTGAAGACGCTGCGCGCGGACCTCGCGCGCGACCCTTCCTTCCAGGCCCGGTTCCGCCGGGAGGCCCAGTCTGCCGCCTCGCTCAACCACCCCGCGATCGTCGCGGTCTACGACACGGGCGAGGACTACATCGACGGGGTCTCGATCCCGTACATCGTCATGGAGTACGTCGACGGCTCCACGCTCCGTGAGCTGCTCCACTCCGGCCGCAAGCTGCTGCCGGAGCGGACGCTGGAGATGACCATCGGCATCCTCCAGGCCCTGGAGTACTCGCACCGGGCCGGCATCGTCCACCGCGACATCAAGCCCGCGAACGTCATGCTGACGCGCAACGGCCAGGTCAAGGTCATGGACTTCGGCATCGCCCGCGCGATGGGCGACTCCGGGATGACGATGACCCAGACGTCGGCGGTCATCGGCACGGCCCAGTACCTCTCGCCGGAGCAGGCCAAGGGCGAGCAGGTCGACGCGCGCTCCGACCTGTACTCGTCGGGCTGCCTGCTCTACGAGCTGCTGACGGTGCGCCCGCCGTTCGTCGGGGACTCCCCGGTCGCCGTGGCCTACCAGCACGTCCGCGAGGAGCCGCAGCCCCCGAGCGTCTTCGACCCCGAGATCACCCCCGAGATGGACGCCATCGTCCTGAAGGCGCTGGTCAAGGACCCGAACTACCGCTACCAGTCCGCCGACGAGATGCGCCTGGACATCGAGGCCTGCCTCGACGGCCAGCCGGTCGGCGCGACGGCGGCCATGGGCTCGGTCGGTTACGGCGGCTACGGCGACGACCAGGCGACCACGGCCCTGCGCTCCACGGACGCCGGGGCCACCTCGATGCTGCCGCCGATGAACCCGGACGACGGCGGCTACGGCTACGACGACCGTCCCGACCGGCGCCGCCAGAAGAAGTCCAATGCCTCGACGATCCTGCTGGTCGTCGCCGCGGTGCTGGTGCTCGTCGGCGCGGTGCTGATCGGCAAGTGGGTGTTCAGCGGCGGCGTGAACAACGAGTCGGTGGCGGTGCCCAACCTGGTCGGCCAGGTCCGGGCCGACGCCGAGAAACAGCTGACCAACAGCGACCTCAAGCTCGGAACGGTCACCGAGAAGCCCTGCGCGGACCAGAGCAAGGGCAAGATCTGCGACCAGGACCCCGACGCCGCGACCAAGGTCGACAAGGACTCCACCGTCAACCTCGTCGTGTCGACCGGGGCGCCGAAGGTGGCGGTGCCGAGTGTTCTCGGCAAGAGCCTCGAGGACGCCAAGGCGCTCCTGGAGGGCGACCAGTACGGGCTCGTCGTCGAGACCAAGACGCAGGTGTCCACCGAGCAGGAGGGCACCGTCCTGGAGCAGAGCCTGAAGCTCGGCAAGGAGGTGGAGAAGGGGACCACCATCACCCTCACCATCGCCAAGGCCGAGGAGAAGGCCACCGTCCCGGACGTCTCCAACAAGAGCTGCGACGACGCCAAGGCGCAGATGGAGCAGAACGACCTCAAGGGCAACTGCGTCGAGGTCGACACCCAGGACCAGAACCAGGTCGGCAAGGTCATCCAGACCGTCCCGTCCATCGGCTCCCAGGCCGACAAGGGCTCCACGGTCCAGATCCAGATCGGCAAGAGCAGCCAGACCCAGGTCCCGGCCAACCTCCAGGGCATGACCGTGAAGGACGCCAAGCAGGCGCTCCAGAACGCGGGTCTGACCGTCGGGAACATCGCCGGCAACTCGGACGACGACGCCCAGGTGGTCAGCTCGGACCCGGCCCCCGGAAGCACCGTCAACAAGGGGCAGACGGTCAACCTGATCGCCGTCAAGAACGGTGACAACAACAACGGCGGCAACAACGGCGGCATCAACTTCTTCGGCGGCACCAGCGGTTGACCGCACAGAACGAAGAGCCGACCGCACAGAGCGAAGGGCGTGGGCCCCACCGGACGTATCCGGTGGGGCCCACGCCCTTGTGTGCTGTGCGCGCCGGGTGCCCGTCGGCCGGGTGCCGCGCGCCGGGTGCCCGCCGGCCGCGGGCCCCGCGGTCTAGCTCAGTTCCTTCGGCGGGGTCCGGTCCGCGTCCACCTTCTCCACCCGCTCCAACTCCCCCCACACCACGTACCGGTACCGGCTCGTGTACACCGGCGTGCAGGTCGTCAGGGTGATGTAGTGGCCGGCCTTCTTCTTGCCGGACTCCTCGGGGATCGGGCCGAGGACCTCGACGTTGTACTTCGAGGTCTCGGGGAGGACGGCGTACACCTTGTAGACGTACCAGTCGTCCTTCGTCTCGAAGACGATCGGGTCGCCCTTCTCCAGCTTGTCGATGTTGTGGAACTTCGCGCCGTGGCCGTCGCGGTGGGCGGCGAGCGTGAAGTTGCCCTCCTTGCCGCTCGTCGGGAGCGCGGCCTTGAACGGGTCGGTGTAGTAGCCGGCGACGCCGTCGTTGAGGATCTTCGACGAGGTGCCCTTCTCGACCAGCACCTCGCCGTTGTTCATGGCGGGCACGTGCAGGAAGCCGATGCCGTCCTTGGTGTCGAGCGCCCCGGGACCGCCTTTCTGCTGGGCCCAGTTGTCGCGCACCTTGTCGCCCTGCCGGTCCGCGTGCCGGTCGGCCACGACGTTCGTCCACCACAGGGAGTAGACGACGAACAGGCCCAGCACCAGGCCCGCCGTGATGAGGAGTTCGCCGAAGACACTGACGGCGAACGCGATCCGGCCGCCTCCGCGGCGGCGCGGCGCGGGATCGGACGCGTCCACGCGCGCGTGCTCTTCGTGCTCGGTGTCGCCGGTGGTCGCTGCCACGTTCATCTGCCCCTACTCGACTGCACGCCTACTCGACGAGCGCATCCGGCTTTCCCTTGCTGCGCGGCCGTTCCTCGACCATCTTGCCCCAGACGATCAAGCGGTACTTGCTGGTGAACTCCGGGGTGCAGGTGGTGAGGGTGATGTACCGGCCCGGTCCGGTGAACCCGGACTGCGGCGGCACGGCGTCGAGGACGCTCGTGTTGCTGGGCGCGGTCACCGGAAGCGAGGAGGTCATCTTGTAGACGAAGTACTCGTCCTGCGTCTCGACGACGATGTCGTCGCCCGCCTGGAGCCTGTTGATGTAGCGGAACGGCTCACCGTGCGTGTTGCGGTGGCCCGCGAGCCCGAAGTTGCCGGTCTTCGCGTCGGGCATCGCCGTCTTCAGCGGGCTCTCGCCGTAGTGACCGACCATGCCCTTGTCGAGCACCTTCTTGTTGCTGATGCCCTCGGCGATGGGCACCACCACGTCCAGCCTCGGGATGTGCAGGATGGCGAAGCCCTGCCCCGGCGAGAACACCCCGGGGGCGCCCTTGCCGCTCGCCCAGTCGTCCTGGAGGCTGCTGGTCTCCTTGTCGGCCTGCGCGTGCGCCCGCACGTTCGTCCACCACAGCTGGTAGGTGACGAACAGCAGCATCAGCACGCCCGTGGTGATGAACACCTCGCCGACCGCCCGGCTCACGACCACGGCGGCGCTCGGCTTACGGGCCCGCTGCCGACGGCGCGCCTCGACGCGGGACAGCGGCCGCCCGTCCCGCGGCGGCGCGTCGGCCCCGTTGTACGACTCGGATACCTCGCCCGGGCCCCCGTGACGCCCACGACGGCCCTTGGCGGCCTTTCTGCGGGCCGCTCGACCGCCTGCCGGGGTTCCAGGGGCGGGAGAGGCCGCCGAGGCGCCAGAAGCGGGTATGGAGCCCCGACCGAACGCGGACGACGGCGGTATCCGCAGCGCCACCGTCTCCTCGTCGACCGGCTGCCGGTACGGCTCCCCGCCGTAGGGACGGCCGGCTCCGTGAGCGTCACCGCCGAACGACTCGTACGGCGCCGTGCCGTACGAGTCCTCGCGCTCGGGGCGCAGCGCGGTCACGCCGTGGCCCTGCCCACCACCGGGGCGAGCCCCGCCGACCTCGCCACCGCGCCCTGGTCGCCGCACTCCACCAGCCAGTTGGCCAGCATCCGGTGCCCGTGCTCGGTCAGCACCGACTCGGGGTGGAACTGGACGCCCTCGACGGGCAGTTCACGGTGGCGCAGGCCCATGATGATCCCGTCGTGGGTACGGGCCGTGACCTCGAGTTCGGCCGGGACCGTCGCCGGCTCGGCGGCCAGCGAGTGGTAGCGGGTCGCGGTGAAGGGGGTCGGCAGGCCGGCGAACACGCCCCTGCCCCCGTGCTCCACCGACGAGGTCTTGCCGTGCAGCAGCTCCGGCGCCCGGTCCACGACACCGCCGTACGCCACCTGCATCGACTGCATGCCCAGGCAGACGCCGAAGACGGGGACACCGGTGGCTGCGCAGTGCCGGACCATCTCGACGCAGACCCCGGCCTCCTCGGGCGTTCCCGGCCCGGGGGAGAGCAGCACACCGTCGAAGCCGTCCTGCGCGTGGGCCGTGGAGACCTCGTCGTTGCGCAGGACCTCGCACTCGGCGCCCAGCTGGTACAGGTACTGGACCAGGTTGAAGACGAAGCTGTCGTAGTTGTCGACGACAAGGATGCGCGCGCTCACTGGTTGTCCACCGTCACATCGTTGAAGGGAAGCAGCGGTTCGGCCCACGGGAAGACGTACTGGAACAGCGCGTACACCACGGCCACGACCAGCATGATCGAGATCAGCGCCTTGACCCACGCGTTTCCCGGCAGATGCCGCCAGATCCAGCCGTACATGCCGTCCCTTCCGTCGCATCACGGCACCTGACTCACGCCGTACGCCACCAGACTAACGGCGCAGGGCCTTCGGTTCGCCTGCCTCCACGGGCTGTGTGGAGTCGAGGTGCGCCCAGACGATCAGCCGGTGACTGTGCCCCCATTCCGGATCGCACGTGGTCAACGTCAGGTACCGGCCCGGACGCGTGTACCCGGACTTACGTGGCACAGCGTCGATCACCTCGACGTCGGAGGGCACGGTTTTGTAAGGCCCTTTGTCGACGCGATAGGTGAACCAGGTCGTCCCGTCCGTCAGGACCACCGCGTCACCCCGTCTGATCTGGGGAAAGTCCTTGAACGGATCGCCATAGGTACGGCGGTGCCCCGCGACGGAGAAGTTCCCGGTCTGCCCGAGCCGGGCGCTGCCCGCGTAGTGCCCCAGCCCCTTCTTCAGGGTGCCGGTCGCCGTCCCTTCGAGCACCGGCTTGTTCCACGTGAAACCAAGGCGTGGGATGTACATCACCGCGAAGGGCCTACCGCTGCGGTACGGCGCCGGCGTCGCGGTGGTGCTCGCACCGGGGCTGGGGGCGGCGGCGGTCCCCTGTGCCCACTGGTCGTGGAGGTCGTCGATCTGGTCGCCCATCTCGCGGTCGGCCCGCACTCCCGTCCAGAAGAGCACGTAGACGACGAAGAGGACGATGACGGTGCCGGCGGTGATGCACAGCTCGCTGAACGTCCTGACGATCACCCGCACCGACACAGGCGCCCCCCGGCGGCCGCTGCTCCACTACTCCACAGGCTTGGCGTAGTGCAGATCCACTGTGCCCGAGTAGCCGGGCAGAGTCACCGTCCCGTCCTCGGTGACTTTCCAGCCGAGGCCGTAGACGTTCACGTAGACCATGTAGTTCTGGATCGCCGGGGCTTCGGCGAGCGCCTGCTGAAGCTTCTCCGGGTCACCGACCGCCTGGATCTTGTACGGCGGTGAGTAGACGCGGCCCTGGAGGATCAGGGTGTTGCCGACGCAGCGCACGGCGCTGGTGGAGATCAGCCGCTGGTCCATGACCTTGATGCCCTGGGCACCGCCCTGCCAGAGCGCGTTCACCACGGCCTGGAGGTCCTGCTGGTGGATGACCAGGTAGTCGGGCTGGGGTTCCGGGTAGCCGGGGAGCTTGGCGGTGGCGTTCGGCGGGGCGTCGTTGAGGGTGACGGTGATGGCCTTGCCCTTGACCTTCTGGGTCCCGGCGTCCTTCTCCAGTCCGGCGAGCTTGTCGTCCTGGGCCCGGGTGCTGCCGTCGTCGGCCTCGGCCAGCGACTCCACGTCGTCGCGCAGGGCCCCGTTCGTCTCGTCCAGCTCGCCGTTCTTCTCGCTGCGCTCCTGGATCAGGTCCGAGAGCTTCAGCAGGGAGGCGTCCGTGCGGATGTTGGTGCCCTTGGCCGTGTTGAAACTGGTGAAGAAGAGCAGTCCGGCGAGGGCGAAGACACCCACGGTGAGCACCCGCACGGGACGGAAACCGCCCCGGCGGTCGGAGGCGGAGGAGGGGCCGCCGGCGGACTCGGGGGCGGAACCCGTTGTACCTGTCCCGGGGGAGTCGGCAGAATTGCTCAACGTACCCTTATCTCCTTCGGCGCCGTAGAAGCACTACGCTAACGGACGCCCGGGGGAGCCCTTCAGTCCCCTAGACACAGCCCCCGAGCCCGATCCAGCACCTGCGCGGCCACGCAGCGCATCGACAGGAGAGACCCTCGTGCCGAAGTCACGTATCCGCAAGAAGGCCGACTACACGCCGCCCCCGGCGAAGCAGGCGACCGCCATCAAGCTGAACAGCCGTGCCTGGGTCGCGCCGGTCATGCTGGCCATGTTCCTCATCGGCCTCGCCTGGATCGTGGTCTTCTACGTGACGGACGGCTCGCTGCCCATCGACAAGCTGGACAACTGGAACATCGTCGTGGGCTTCGGGTTCATCGCGGCCGGGTTCGGCGTCTCCACGCAGTGGAAGTAGCGGTCGCGCCAGCGGGGAGCAGGGTGGGGCGAGCAGCTCTGCCCAGGACTATCCCCTGAGTTATCCACAGCGGTTTTCCACATGGGGAAAAGAAAGACGATCTGTGGATAACTCACTGGAGGTTGACGCCGGTGTGACCTAACTACCGGCTGTCACCCTCACTCGAAAACGTGTTCGCCCCCTGCCTGACCTGCGGAAAAGCAGACCGGCGGCAGGGGGCGTCGCTGTCTCCGCACGTTGTGCACAAGATTCGCCACAGACTGTGGACAACAGTGCGCTCAGGTGAGCTGGACGGTCCTCAGGAGCGTCACCACGACGACGATCACCAGCATCGACGCGCAGACCCCGAACTGGACGAGGGCCCGACGTCGGCGGGGGGCGTGAACCATGCCGATACCGATCACCACACCGGCGATCAGGCCACCGACATGCGCCTGCCAGGCGATGCCGCTCCAGCCGAACGTGATGACCAGGTTGATCACCATCAGGGCGATGATCGGCCGCATGTCGTAGCGCTGGCGCCGCACCAGCACGATCAGCGCGCCGAGCAGCCCGTAGACGGCCCCGGAGGCGCCGAGCGAAGGTTGGTTGGGCTCGGCGATCAGATAGGTCAGCGCGCTGCCGGCCAGACCGGAGACCAGATACAGCGCGAGGTAACGGGCCCGGCCCAGAGCCGCCTCGAGGGGGCCGCCGATCCACCAGATGCTGAGCGCGTTGAACAAAATGTGGACATAGCCGCCGTGCAGGAACATCGCGGTCAGCAGCCGGTACCACTGGCCTTCGGCCACGCCATGCACTCCGCCGTACGGCATGATCGCGCGGCCGATCAGGTCGAACCGGTCGGTGAAGCTGTCGCCGACGGCCTGCTGGACCAGGAACGCCGCGAGATTGAGACCGATGAGGATCTTGGTGACCAGGTGGGGATCCGCGCTCACCACGCCCCCCGCCAGCGTGCGGGGCTGGGAGGCACTGGGCGCGTGCCCCGTACCGGAGCCCTCGCGGACGCAGGTGGGGCACTGGAATCCGACCGAGGCGCTGACCATGCACTCGGGGCAGATCGGGCGCTCGCAGCGGGTGCAGCGAATGCCGGTCTCCCGGTCGGGGTGCCGGTAGCAGCCGGGCAGGCCGCTCTGCGCGTCGTCCTGCCGGCTGCCAGGCGCCTGGTCCATGGGCTCCCCCAAGAAAGTCGTCCGAGTCGTCGGGGTCGAGTGATCGAGTAGCGGAGTGTTCGGCGCGGTCGGCGTGGTCGGCGCAGTCGGAAAGGAACCGCCCTGCCCATCCTTACGGACGAGCAGGGCGTTTGGTTCCCCGCGGCTTCCCGTGGCCGTCGCCTCAGCCCTTGCGGCTCTCGACGACGACCGACTCGATGACGACGTCCTTCAGCGGACGGTCGGTGCGCGGGTTGGTCGAGGCGGCCGCGATGGCGTCCACCACCTTCTGGCCGGCCGGGTCGACGACCTCGCCGAAGATGGTGTGCTTACGGGTCAGCCAGGCCGTCGGGGAGACGGTGATGAAGAACTGGGAGCCGTTGGTGGCCGGGCCGGAGTTCGCCATGGCCAGCAGGTAGGGCCGGTCGAAGCGCAGGTCGGGGTGGAACTCGTCCTCGAACTGGTAGCCGGGGTCGCCGGTGCCGTTGCCCAGCGGGTCGCCGCCCTGGATCATGAACCCGCTGATCACCCGGTGGAAGACGGTGCCGTCGTACAGCCTGTCCTTGGACCGCACGCCGGTCGCCGGGTTGACCCACTCACGCTCACCGGTGGCGAGGTCGACGAAGTTCTTGACCGTCTTCGGGGCGTGGTCCGGGAAGAGCCGGATCTCGATGTCGCCGTGGTTGGTCTTCAGGGTGGCGTACAGGTGCTCGGCCACGGTCTGCCTTCCGTTGTCTCTTTGTGACCCCCAGATCCTCGCACGGCCCGGGACAGGCGATGTCCGACGGCTCGTTCCGGCATCAGACGCGGCGCTCCGGGTACACAAAAGCATCCGACCCGTCCGGGAGGGGAGCGGGCGGCGCCGATCCGTGGCATCGTCGGCTTTGTCGCTCTGTCGACCCTCTATGACATTGCCCCTGATCCGTCCCCTATCGCATGTGATCAGCACCCATATGCCCGTCCACGCGTGCCGGGACGGTCATCGACAGGCATGATCCGTAAAAGGGTGGAAAGTCGAAATACCGTACGCCACCGAGGAGGAGGAACCCGTGACCCGCATCGACAGCGTGCGCGCCGCGACCGGCTCGGCGAAGGACAGCGTGCTGCACGCCGCGGAAGTGGTGGCGCCCTACGCCGACACGGCCAAGGAACGGGCCGCGCTCTACGCGCACGAGGCCCGTGTACGGCTCGCGCCCAAGGTGTCGCTCGCCGCAGAACAGGCCCGCGTGCAGTACGACGCCCACGTCGCCCCGCGTCTGGAACAGGCGAAGACCCATGTCCCGCCGAAGGTCGACCTGGCCGCGCAGGAAGCGGCCGCCCGCACCCGGCTGGCCGCACGTCAGGCCGCCGACTACTCCCGGCCGAGGATCGAACAGGCGGTCGCCGCGGCCGGGCCCATGAGGGACGAGGCCGCCGCCCGAGGCGTCGCCGCGCTGGCCGCCCTGCGCGGCCAGGTGACGCCGAAGGAGATCGAGAAGCTGACGCGCAAGCACCGGCGTCGGGCCAAGGCGGGCAAGCTCGCCAGGGCACTGGTCGTCCTCGGTGCGGTCGCCGGCGGCGCCTACGCGGCCTGGAAGTGGTGGGACAAGCAGGCCAACCCGGACTGGCTGGTCGAGCCGCCGGCCGCCACCGAGGTGCCCGCCTCGGGCGGCCTGGCCTCGGTGGACGGCACCACCGACCCGTCGGTCCTCGACCCCGAGGTCCAGGCCAAGGAAGCCGAGGAGGAGGCCGCGAACCGCGACGACCGCAGCTGAGCGGCCCGCGGTCCACTGTCTCCCCACGCGTCGAAAAGACCCCGCCCACCTGCGTTTGCGCAGGTGGGCGGGGTCTTGTGGGTGGAGCCTAGGGGAGTCGAACCCCTGACATCTGCCATGCAAAGACAGCGCTCTACCAACTGAGCTAAGGCCCCGCAAGAGACGTCCGGCCGGAAAACCTCGCACCGGCGGGCGCCGCAGACCAGAGTACCGGGTCACCCGGGGTATCTCGCAAAAAGATGGGGGGTCCCCCCGGATGACCACTCTCCGTAAGATGCTCGGACGCGGTTCGCTGGAGCGAACCGCGGTTTCTGGGGAAGCGATGGGGAGACGCAATGGACGCCGCACAGCAAGAAGCGACCGCGAGAGCGCGGGAACTTCAGCGGAACTGGTACGGGGAGCCGCTGGGGGCGCTCTTCCGTAAGCTCATCGACGATCTTGGCCTCAACCAGGCTCGTCTCGCTGGGGTACTGGGACTCTCGGCGCCGATGCTGTCGCAGCTGATGAGCGGTCAGCGGGCGAAGATCGGCAACCCGGCCGTGGTGCAGCGGGTTCAGCTGCTCCAGGAGTTGGCGTCACAGGTCGCGGACGGCAGCGTCAGCGCCGCCGAGGCCACCGAGCGCATGGACGAGATCAAGCGGTCGCAGGGAGGCTCGGTGCTCAGCAACACCACACAGACGACGAGTGGTTCGGGAGCACCCACGGTCAAGCGCGTCGTCCGCGAGATCCAGTCCCTGCTGCGCTCGGTCGCCGCCGCCGGCGACATCATCGACGCCGCCGACACCCTCGCCCCGACCCACCCCGAACTGGCAGAGTTCCTCCGGGTGTACGGCGCCGGCCGTACCTCCGACGCGGTGACGCACTACCAGTCCCACCAGAGCTGAGCCCTCGGCCCGGTCGCCGAAGGGGGTTCGGCAGCCGGGCAGTCGGCGGCTCGGGGGGCACGGAGCAGGGGGCACACGGGGGTCGTATCGCTCATCGCGGGGGAAGCAGAGGGGGAGACCCGAGCGGGACCGAGCGGGACCAGGGGGAGGAGCGACGCACAGCCATGGGTGAGGTGTTCGCCGCACGGTACGAACTGGCCGACCCGATCGGCCGTGGCGGGGTCGGCGCGGTCTGGCGCGCCTGGGACCACCGCCGCCGCCGCTACGTGGCCGCCAAAGTGCTCCAGCAGAGCGACGCGCACGCGCTGCTGCGCTTCGTCCGCGAGCAGGCGCTGCGGATCGACCACCCTCATGTGCTCGCGCCCGCCAGCTGGGCCGCCGACGACGACAAGGTCCTGTTCACCATGGATCTGGTGGCCGGCGGCTCGCTGGTCCATCTCGTCGGCGACTACGGCCCGCTGCCCCCGGTCTTCGTGTGCACCTTGCTCGACCAGTTGCTCTCCGGGCTCACCGCGGTCCACGCGGAGGGTGTCGTGCACCGCGACATCAAGCCCGCCAACATCCTTCTGGAGGCGACCGGTACGGCCCGGCCACGCCTCAGGCTCTCCGACTTCGGCATCGCGATGCGACTGGGCGAGCCCCGGCTGACCGAGACCAACCTCGTGGTCGGAACGCCCGGTTACCTCGCCCCCGAGCAGATGATGGGCGCCGAACCGGACTTCCCCGCCGACCTGTTCGCCGTCGGTCTGGTCGCGCTGTATCTGCTGGAGGGCGCGAAACCGGACGCCAAGGCGCTCGTCCAGTACTTCGCCGAACACGGGACCCCGGGCGCCCCCAAGAGCGTTCCGGAGCCGCTGTGGCAGGTGGTCGCCACTCTGCTCCAGCCGGACCCGCAGGCACGCTTCCGTACGGCCACGGGGGCGCGCAAAGCCCTCGCGGCGGCCGCCGAGCTGCTGCCCGAGCCCGGCCCGGACGACGAGCTCATCGAGATCTTCGACCAACTCGGCCCCCTGCCACCGGGTTTCGGCCCCGACGGCCCTCCCGGCCCGCCGAGGCCCCGCCACTCCCTGTCCCCCCGCCCGGCCACCGACCCCGGCCGGCCCCACCCCCCGACCACACCCGACCCGAATCACCCTTCGGACGGCGGGGGCGGTCTCGGTTCGGAGGATGGCCGCGGTCTCGGTTCGGAGGGTGGCGGCGGTCTCGTTCCCGACGGCGGGGTCGGGGGTCTCGGTCCGGACGGCGGCGGCGGTGTCGTTGCGGACGGTGGGCGGGGTGTCGTTCCGTACGGCGGGGGTACGGGTTCCGGCTTACCTGGCAGCGGGACCCGGACCACCGGACAGGGCACCGGTTCGCTGCCCGCCCGGCCCGAGGTGGCCCCCGGTGCAGCCCCTGCGGGCACCGGACCCCTCTCCTCCGGTCCAGCGGCACCCGGCGCTCCTGCCCACCCGGGCACACACGGTCCGCGCTCCTGGCCGGACGGAGCGCCGACTCCGGCCCGGTCGGATACGGGAACTGGTACGGGCGCGGGCACCGGTGCGGAGACCGGCAGGGGCGCGGGCACCGGCAGGGGCGCGGGCACCGGCGGCGGTGACGGCGCCGGTCGCGGTACTGGCGCCGGTAGCGCTACCGGTGGCGGTTCCGGGACGGCGTGGTCGGGCGGGGGATCCGTACCGGCCGCGCCAGGCTTCGCCCCGGGGTCGGTGCCGAACGACCCACGGCAGCACCCGGACTCGGCGCCCACCGACTCCCGTCGGCCCACGCGACCGACACCAGGCTCGGCAGCCTCGGACTCCGCCGCCGCGCCCGCCCCCGCTCCCTCCATGTCGGACACCGGCAGCTTCCACCTGCCACCCCCGCGACCGGCGGCCACCCCGACCGAACCACCCGGCTCCACCGGCTCGAACGGCTTCTTCTCCGGACCCGGAACCCCGGAGCCCCCCACTCCGCATCCTCCCGCCTACGCGCCGACGCCCGGCCCCATGGCCGCGCCGCCGTACGAGCCCACGTTCGTGCTGCCCACCCGTGGGCACCGCGGCGAGGTGTCCACCGCCTCGTACACCGCTCAGGCCCCCCAAGCCCCCCAGGCCCCGCAAGCTCCGCAGATCGTGTCGGCGCACGGCCGTCGCCGGGGGCATCGTGCCGCCCGGCGCGGTCGTCCCGGCCCGCCCGCCAGGGTCGCCCTGCCGCTGCTGTTCCTCGCGCTGGCCTGCTACGCCGTGGGGTTCTGGGCGTTGACGCGCATCTGAGCCGCCGCCCGGCGCCGCGCGGTCAGCGTCCATACCCCGAGCACCGTCAGCAGCACGCTTCCGGAGCCGATGCCGCCCACGGCGACCGCCTTCATCGCGGGGTCGTCACCGGACGCACCGTCCCCCGCCGCGTCCGCGCCCGCCGCACCCGCGCCCGCGCCCACCGAGAGGACGGGGTCCGGCGCGCCGACGTCGAAGAACCCGCGCGGCACCGACTGCCGCGCGTACCCCGGACCGGCCCGCGTGCTGCCGCCGAGACGGACGCGCAGGGTGAGTCCGTAGGGCCCGTCGCCGAAACCCTCGGCGACCTGCGCGGCGAGATGCACCACGAGGTAGTAGGAGCCGGCGAACCGCAGGGACTTCGTCGGGTCGGTCGGGGCGTACCGGTTGGCGTATCCGACCGGCGGCACCGGCGGCAGCGAGGCCGACTTCTGGCTGCCGCCGTATCCGATGCCGGTCTCCTTGACCGAGGCTCGGACCGGGTTGTAGAGCGTCAGGTCCAGGGCGTCGACCACGTACCCGGAGCTCTTGTCCGCGCTGCCCAGGTCGACGGTGGCGGACAGTTGCCGCCCCCAGTCGACGGGCACCTTGTAGAAGAGGGTCTGCCCGGGGACGATCTCGTCGCTCCAGACACCCTGTCGCACGGCGGCCGCCGCGGTGAAGCCGGCCCCGCCCCGGACACCGGCCGGCTCGTCCACGAGGGGCGTGGGCGTGGCGGAGTCCCACACCTCGGGCACGCTCGTGGCGGCCGCCTTCGCCAGGGGCGCCTCGGAGACGGGCGCGAGCTCCAGATCCCAGGGCTGGGCGTCGGCGAGGTCCGTGTCCGCCCCCCCGGTGCCGGTGCCGGTGCTGGTCCCGGTGCGCTCGACGACGACGTAGTACGTTCCGGCCTTCTGGCACAGCCCCTTGCCCGGCAGGAGTTCGCGCGCCCCCCAGGCGGTGAGCGGCTGCGGGCTCCTGGCGGCGCCGACGGTCACGGAGTCGGTGGAGCACGTGGTGCTGTCGGCGTCCTGGACGGAGACGCTCATCCCGTCCCCGGGCGACAGCACGGCCTCCGCGCGCGGGATCGCCGTCACGGCGACGTACACGTCGGAGACACCGTCGAGTTCGAGTCGGTAGTAGGCCCTGCCCTTGCCCTGGCCCTCACCCGTGTCCCCGTCTGTGTCACCGGCCGCGCCCCCGCCCGTGTCCCGGGTCTGAAGGGAGCTGCGGTACGTCGCGCCGGGTTCCAGGCGCGCGGCGCCGGTGGTGCCCGTCGCCGCGGGCGCGCTGCGGACGTCGTCGGCGAAGGCGTACGAGGGGACGTCCGGCGCGGCCACGGCGGCCGGTCCGGGCAGTACCGCCGACGACCCGCCGAGCACCGCTCCTACGACCGCGCTCCGCACGACGGCCCGCCACACAGCCGCTCCACGCCCCGCACGCCGGGCCATCGCGATCCCGCCCCCTCGCCTTCGACCGAATGTGGGCCATCCTCCCCCGCACGCGCGCGTGCCGCCCCCGCATTCCGTACGAGCGTCCGAAAAACCCGCCTCTAACCCCGGGTCGGGGGAGCCGCAACACAAAACCCCGACCGCGAGCGCGGCCGGGGTCTGTTCAGTCTTCGGTATCGATACTCACGAACCCGTGGGCACGGAGTCAGTCGCCTCCGTCCACAGATCCTGCTCGGCGCGATCCGCCTGGATCTGGCGGTACACGAGGAGCCCGCCGATGGCGGCCAGTGCGACCAGGAGAAGCTTCTTCACCGCGCGACCTCGTCTTTCCTTGACGTAGGGGACCTCTGGCGCCCGACTATACACACCGACCGATACCGATCGGTGACCTGCGTCCGCCGCTCAACTCCCGCCCTCGGCAGCGCAGTAGAAGCGGATCACATCACTCCGATCGGAGGGTGATCACACCCGCACGGACGGTGATTTTTGTCCGCCCTCATCCCATCTGATCCTCACTTCTCCGCTTTTAGAGCGCCTTGCATCCATCCGGGTGGTGTTCATCAGAACAACGCCACGCCGCGAGCGTCGGTCCACCACTTCGAGCCGTCCATACACATCATGAGGAAAGTACGCAAATCGCCCAACCCGAAAGTGAGGGGCCATGCCCGAGAACCGGGTCATCAAGCTGTGGACCGCCATCGTCACCGCCTTCCTCGCGCTGTGCACGGCGCTCGGACTCATCACCACGACCGCCGCCGCGGCGACGGCGCAGACCGCTCCGACGCACGGCAGCGAGTGGGTGGCCACCACGGACACGACGGCGTGGCCGACGGCCGCGGCTCCCTGGGTCGGGACCCAAGCCCGCTCCCTGCCCCCCACGATGAAGCAGCGCATCCGCGCCGAGGCGCACGGCAAGTCGCCCAGCTGCCGCCACCGCGGCCTCCCGGACACCGAAGCGGCCGAGCACACCACCGCCTCCTGCGACTCCGCGGACCCCGCCGAGCCGGCCACCCCGCTCCAGCGCTGAGCCCCCGGCACGCCACGTGCCGCCTCCCCCGACGTAACGGCGAACTCGCAGGCCCGGCAGCTCCCCCGGAGCAACCGGGCCTTCGCCATGTCCACCCGACGCCGACGGTGCCCGACGTGTCGGATGGCGCAGTAAATCGAACACATGATTGAATTCCGTCATGCGACGGTTCCCCGACGATCTCGTCCAAGCACAGCAGGAGTGGAGCGCCGTCTACCGGCAGCTCGCCGCTCGGCCCGGTCGCACCGCGCTGCGGCGGCGTCTGCACCGGCTGTCCGTCCAGGTGTTCTTCCATCCCTATTGGCGGCAACGGCGTCCCAGCCCCTCGGCGTGGTGGGAACTGCGCCACCTGGAAGGCCGGGCCACGGACACGCGTGGACGGATGACCGGATGACCCCCACCTCGGACGACCCTGGAGACCTGCCCGGACCGAGCCGTGTGACGGTGCATCCGCCCTCCGCCAGGAGCGGCCGACGCGTTCGCGTGGACGGCGAGATCCTGGGCCTGGCGCACAACGTCGCCGACATCGCGGAGTTCCTCCGACGCGCCGGACTGGAGATCGACCCCGCGGACATAGCGGGCTCCCCCTGGATCGACTGGCGCGGCGTGGGCCCCGACCAATGGGAGCCCGAGCCGAGACCCTGACCCACCCACGACCGGTCACGACCGCCCGCACCGGCGACCGACGCCAAAAAAGACCCCCGGTCCAACGGACCGGGGGTCTTCTGGCTGGTGGGGCTAACAGGATTTGAACCTGTGGCCTCATCCTTATCAGGGATGCGCTCTAACCAACTGAGCTATAGCCCCGCCGCGCTCTGCGGTGTGTGTCCCGCGCGCTGACTCCTGAAGATTAGCGCACGACCTGGGCAGTCCCAAAATCGATAGTCGCGGGACGCACGGCAGGGTCGGGAACCGCTACGACGGAGCAGCTCACTCGTCCTCGGCCAGCGTCAGCTCGACGCCTCCGACGAAGCCCGCTGACAGGTTGTAGATGAACGCGCCGAGCGTCGCGAGAGCCGTCGCCAGGACGACGTCGATGACCGCGATGATCGCCGTGAACATCAGGACGTGGGAGAGCGACAGGAACGACTGGAGGTCGAAGCCGTTGGACTCGTTCGAGCCCGTCGCCTCCGACACCGTGCCGCCCACCGTCGAGAAGACGCCCATCGCGTCCATGACCATCCACAGCACGGCGGCCGCGACGATCGTGCAGATGCCCAGGGCGATGGAGAGCAGGAAGCTGACCTTCATCACCGACCAGGGGTCGGCCTTCGCCACGCGCAGCCGCGCCTTGCGCACCCGCGGCGTGGTGCGCGCCCCGGTCCGCGGACGCCGTACCGCACCGGTACCGGCGCCGCCCGCGGCCGGCGCCCCCGGCGCCTGCGTCGGGTAGGCCTGCGGCGGGTGGTAAGGCCCGGCGGGCTGCTGCGGCTGGCGCTCACCGGGGAGCGGCGATGCCTCCTGCTGGGCCTGCGAACCTCTGCTGTCCGTCACGGTTCCCCCCTGGGATCCCTTCGATCCTTGCGTGTCGGTCGAGGGTGAGGGCGAGTCGGCCGCAGGGGGCTTTATGGCCTTCAACTGGGTCGTGTGGGTGTCCGCCGCACGTCCGTCGGCACCCCCGGCGCCCCGCGCGTCGGTCGTACGCGCGTCCCCCGCCGGCGCGGCGGAGCCACGGCCGCCGCCGTTCTTTCCCGTACCGGCAGACGTACCGGCGCCCGTGGCTCCGCTCACGATGACTCACTCCTCGTGCTACTCGGACGAGGGCGACTCACCCTCGTCCGTGCCGGTGGTCGTGGCTGCCTCGGCGGTCTCGTCCACGGCGACCTCGCCGTCGACCTCCTCCGCCTCGCGCCCCGCCTCGGCGTTACGAGCGATACCGACGACGGCATCGCGCTTGCCCAGGTTGATCAGTTGGACGCCCATGGTGTCACGGCCCGTCTCCCTGACCTCGTTGACTCGCGTACGAATCACACCGCCGGACAGCGTGATGGCGAGGATCTCGTCGGTCTCCTCGACCACCAGCGCGCCGACGAGCGAACCGCGGTCCTCGACGATCTTGGCAGCCTTGATACCCAGGCCGCCGCGACCCTGGACGCGGTACTCGTCGACGGCGGTCCGCTTCGCGTACCCGCCGTCTGTGGCAGTGAACACGAACGTACCGGGTCGAACAACATTCATCGAGAGCAGCTGGTCTCCCTCGCGGAAGCTCATGCCCTTGACGCCCGAGGTGGCACGGCCCATGGGCCGCAGGGATTCGTCCGTGGCGGTGAACCGGATCGACTGCGCCTTCTTGCTGATCAGAAGCAGATCGTCATCGGCCGAGACGAGTTCGGCTCCGATCAGTTCGTCGTCGGAACCGTCCTCCGTCTCACGGAGGTTGATCGCGATGACACCACCGGCACGCGGCGAATCGTAATCCTTCAGAGGCGTCTTCTTGACCAGACCGCCCTTGGTCGCCAGGACCAGGTAGGGCGCCGCCTCGTAGTCGCGGATCGCGAGGATCTCGGCGATCGCCTCGTCCGGCTGGAAGGCCAGCAGGTTCGCGACGTGCTGTCCACGCGCGTCACGGCCGGCGTCGGGCAGCTCGTACGCCTTCGCCCGGTACACCCGGCCCTTGTTGGTGAAGAACAGCAGCCAGTGGTGCGTGGTGGAGACGAAGAAGTGGTCGACGATGTCGTCCTCCTTCAGCTTCGCCCCGCGCACCCCCTTGCCGCCGCGCTTCTGGGAGCGGTAGTCGTCCGTCTTCGTGCGCTTGACGTAGCCACCGCGCGAGATGGTGACGACGATGTCCTCCTCGGCGATCAGGTCCTCGATGGACATGTCACCGTCGTAGGGCACCAGCATCGTCTTGCGGTCGTCGCCGTACTTCTCGACGATCGCGGCCAGTTCCTCGCTCACGATGCCGCGCTGGCGCAGCGGCGAGGCCAGGATGGCGTTGTACTCGGTGATCTTCGCCTGGAGCTCGTCGTGCTCCTGGATGATCTTCTGGCGCTCCAGGGCGGCCAGTCGGCGCAGCTGCATCTCGAGGATGGCGTTGGCCTGGATCTCGTCGATCTCCAGGAGCTCCATCAGGCCCGTGCGCGCGATGTCGACGGTGTCGCTGCGCCGGATCAGCGCGATGACCTCGTCGATGGCGTCCAGGGCCTTCAGCAGGCCGCGCAGGATGTGCGCCCGCTCCTCGGCCTTGCGCAGCCGGAAGCGCGTACGGCGGACGATGACCTCGATCTGGTGCGTCACCCAGTGGCGGATGAACGCGTCCAGGGAGAGGGTGCGCGGGACACCGTCGACCAGGGCCAGCATGTTGGCGCCGAAGTTCGACTGGAGATCCGTGTGCTTGTAGAGGTTGTTGAGGACGACCTTAGCGACCGCGTCCCGCTTGAGGACGATGACCAGGCGCTGGCCGGTGCGCGACGACGTCTCGTCACGGACGTCGGCGATGCCGCCGATCTTGCCGTCCTTCACCAGGTCGGCGATCTTCTGCGCGAGGTTGTCCGGGTTCACCTGGTACGGCAGTTCCGTGACCACCAGGCACTGGCGGTTCTGGATCTCCTCGACCTCGACGACCGCGCGCATCGTGATGGAGCCGCGGCCCGTGCGGTACGCCTCCTCGATGCCCTTGCGGCCGACGACGAGCGCGCCGGTCGGGAAGTCGGGGCCCTTGATGCGCTCGATGAGGGCGTCCAGCAGCTCCTCGTGCGAGGCTTCCGGGTTCTCCAGGTACCACTGGGCGCCGGCCGCGACCTCGCGCAGGTTGTGCGAGGGGATGTTGGTCGCCATGCCGACCGCGATACCGGCCGAGCCGTTGATCAGCAGGTTCGGGAAGCGGGCCGGCAGGACCGTCGGCTCCTGGGAGCGGCCGTCGTAGTTGTCCGTGAAGTCGACGGTCTCCTCGTCGATGTCGCGGACCATCTCCATGGACAGCGGCATCATCTTGCACTCGGTGTACCGCATGGCGGCCGCCGGGTCGTTGCCGGGAGAGCCGAAGTTGCCGTTGGAGTCCACCAGCGGCATCCGCATCGACCACGGCTGCGCGAGACGGACCAGCGCGTCGTAGATCGAGGAGTCGCCGTGCGGGTGGTAGTTGCCCATGACGTCGCCGACGACGCGGGCGCACTTGTAGAAGCCCTTCTCGGGCCGGTAGCCGCCGTCGTACATGGCGTACAGGACGCGGCGGTGGACGGGCTTGAGGCCGTCGCGGACGTCCGGCAGCGCACGGGAGACGATGACGGACATCGCGTAGTCGAGGTACGAGCGCTGCATCTCCGTCTCGAGCCCGACGGGCTCGATACGCATCACGACGTCGCCGCCCTCTTCAGGCGTGACGGGAGTGTTCTCGTCGGTCATTGCTGGTGAGAATCCTTTCTGACGCGGTCAGCTGAGACCGACTCAGATGTCGAGGAAACGGACGTCCTTGGCGTTGCGCTGGATGAAGGCGCGGCGCGCTTCGACGTCCTCGCCCATCAGGACCGAGAACAGGTCGTCGGCCTGGGCGGCGTCGTCGAGGGTGACCTGGCCGAGGACGCGGTGCTCCTGGTCCATGGTCGTGATGCGCAGCTCCTCGGCGTTCATCTCACCGAGACCCTTGAAGCGCTGGATCGAGTCCTCGCGCACCCGCTTGCCGCGCTGACGGCCCATCTCGAGCAGGGCGTCGCGCTCCCGGTCGGAGTACGCGTACTCGATGTCCTCCCGGCCCCACTTGATCTTGTAGAGCGGGGGACGGGAGAGGAACACGTGCCCGGCCTCGACCAGCGGCCGCATGAAGCGGAACAGGAAGGTCAGCAGCAGGGTGTTGATGTGCTGGCCGTCGACGTCGGCGTCCGCCATCAGGATGATCTTGTGATAGCGGAGCTTGGAGATGTCGAAGTCCTCGTGCACACCGGTGCCGAAGGCGGAGATCAGCGCCTGGATCTCCTGGTTCTGGAGGATCTTGTCGATCCGCGCCTTCTCGACGTTGAGGATCTTGCCCCGGATCGGGAGGATCGCCTGGTACTGCGGGTTGCGGCCGGACTTGGCCGAGCCGCCGGCGGAGTCACCCTCGACGATGAAGATCTCGCACTTGGTGGGGTCGTTCGACTGGCAGTCGGAGAGCTTGCCCGGCAGGGACGCCGACTCCAGCAGACCCTTGCGGCGGGTCAGGTCACGGGCCTTGCGGGCCGCCACGCGCGCGGTGGCCGCCTGGATGCCCTTGCGGACGATGTCCGCCGCCTCCACCGGGTTGCGGTCCAGCCAGTCGTTGAGGTGCTCGTAGACCGCCTTCTGGACGAAGGTCTTCGCCTCCGTGTTGCCCAGCTTGGTCTTCGTCTGGCCCTCGAACTGGGGCTCGCTCAGCTTGACGGAGATGATCGCCGTCAGACCCTCGCGGATGTCGTCACCCGTGAGGTTGTCGTCCTTCTCGCGCAGCAGCTTCTTGTCGCGCGCGTACTTGTTGACGAGGTTCGTCAGCGCCGAGCGGAAGCCCTCCTCGTGCGTGCCGCCCTCATGCGTGTGGATGATGTTGGCGAAGGAGTACACACCCTCGCTGTAACCGCTGTTCCACTGCATGGCGACCTCGAGGGAGAGGCTCTTCTCCTTGTCCTCCGCCTCGAGGTCGATCACCGTCGGGTGCACCACGTCGCCCTTGCGGGAGTTGAGGTACTTCACGAAGTCGACGATGCCGCCCTCGTAGTGGTACGTGACGGTCTTGACCTCGTCCTTCTCGTCCGCACCCGCCTCGTCCGCCCCGGCGGTCGCCTTCGCCGACTCGCGCTCGTCGGTGAGTTTGATCGTCAAACCCTTGTTGAGGAACGCCATCTCCTGGAAGCGCCGCGAGAGCGTCTCGAAGGAGTACTCCGTGGTCTCGAAGATGTCGGCGTCGGCCCAGAAGGTGACCGACGTGCCCGTCTCGTCCGTGGCCTCGTGCTTGACGAGCGGGGCGGTCGGGACGCCCATCTTGTAGTCCTGCGTGTGGCGGTGGCCGTCGGTCTTGACCTCGACCGCGACCTTGCTCGACAGGGCGTTCACGACCGAGACGCCGACGCCGTGCAGACCACCGGAGACCGCGTAGCCGCCGCCGCCGAACTTGCCGCCCGCGTGCAGCACGGTCAGCACGACCTCGAGGGCCGGCTTGCCCTCGGACGCGACGATGCCCACCGGGATACCGCGGCCGTTGTCGATGACACGGACGCCGCCGTCGGCCAGGATCGTCACGTCGATGGTGTCCGCGTGGCCGGCCAGCGCCTCGTCGACCGAGTTGTCGACGACCTCGTACACGAGGTGGTGCAGGCCGCGCTCGCCGGTCGAGCCGATGTACATACCGGGTCGCTTACGGACCGCGTCCAGACCCTCGAGGACGGTAATGGCGCTGGCGTCGTACGAGGTGGTGACCTCGCTGGTCGAGGCGGCTGCCTCGCCGCTCGCGCCGGCGTCGGTGGACGGGATGTTCTCGTTGGGGTTGCCGGAATCGGCCACGAAGCGCCCTTTCTGGCACAGCACCAGCCAGGCTCGTCGGCAGGTTGCCGGAGCGGCTGCGGCATGTTGCGTTGGTAAGCCTTGATCAGCGTTGCTCAGCTTCTCCCGGGCGGTCCCCACGTTCGGGGCGGGATTGGCTTCCAGTCTACCGGTAGCACTGACACTGATGGGGGTTTGCGGGTACCTGAGTCCGCATGTGCCGCCCTCAACCGGTCTCTTCCGGGTCCCGATATACGGAAGGGGGCTCCAAGAGGCTCACGGAGGCACTCAGCGCTTCCGGGTGTCAACCCTTGGCTACTTGGGAGTCACGTCCGGATTCGCACCCGCACGCGGGCACACACGACAGAGGCCGGGCGGTCCGCACGGACCCGTCCCGGCCTCGAAAAGCGTGACGCACGTCACCCGTAGGTATCGCCGGGACCGGTGCTCCCAGGGGCTCTGAGGGGGCCGTAGCGGCGCACGGGAGCACTCGGACCGAGCACCTTGATCACCCGCACCGTGCCGTGGCCCAGATCCTCGTTGAGCCGCGCGACCAGGGTCGGGGCGAGCAGCCGCAGGTTCGTCGCCCACGCCGTGGAGTCACAGCGCACGATCAGCGCCCGCTCGTCCTCGTCGTACTTCTCCGGCACGCAGTGCTTGGCCACGTCCTCGCCGACGATCTGCGGCCACCGGCCCATCACACCGCCCACCGCGGCCGGCGCCTCCCAGCCGCGCTCGTTGAGCAGCCGGTTGATCGCCGCGCCCAGCGCCATGGGGTCGCGGCCGTCCGCGCGGGCGCCGGAGCGCAGACCGCCACCGCGCCGCGCCTGCTTCTTCTGCTGCGCCGCGTCCCCCCGCGCGCGTGCCTGCTCGCGGGCCGCGCGGAGCGCCACCCGCGCGAGATCCACGCCGGACGGCTCGGGAACCCGCTTGGCGGGCTCTTCGGCGGTCATACGCGCTCCACCGACCCCTCGGCCACCGCGTACCTGACCCCCGCGAGCACATGCGGGACGTCGTCGTCGACCGCCGCCGTCACCAGCACCTGCTCACCGGGCGCCACCAGCTCCGCCAGCCGCTCCCGCCGACGGACGTCGAGCTCCGCGAAGACGTCGTCCAGGACCAGCACCGGCTCGTTCCCCTCGGCCCGCAGCAGGTCGTACGAGGCCAGCCGCAGCGCCAGCGCGTACGACCAGGACTCACCGTGGGAGGCGTACCCCTTGGCGGGCAGCTGACCGAGTTTGAGGAGCAGGTCGTCCCGGTGCGGACCCACCAGGGTCACACCCCGCTCGATCTCCTGCTTGCGGACGTCCGCGAGCGCGGCCATCAGCTGCCCGTAGAGGTCCTCACGCGTGTGTGCCTCCCCGGGCGCGGACGGCTTGTACTCCAGGGCCACGGGACCGCCGCCGGGCGCCAGCTGCTCGTACGCCTTGTCGGCGAGCGGCTGGACCGCGGCGACCAGGTCGAGGCGCTGGGCCAGCAACTCGGCGCCCACGCGCGCGAGATGCTGGTCCCACACGTCGAGCGTCGACAGGTCCATGGTGCGCCCGCCGTGCCGCCGGGCGAGCGCGGCCGACTTCAGGAGCGTGTTGCGCTGCTTGAGCACCCGCTCGTAGTCCGAGCGCACCCCCGCCATCCGCGGGGAACGCGCGGTGATCAGCTCGTCGAGGAAACGGCGCCGCTCACCGGGATCGCCCTTGATCAGCGCGAGATCCTCGGGCGCGAACAGCACGGTCCGGACGATGCCCAGCACATCACGGGGCCTGACCTGCGAGGACCTGTTGATGCGGGCGCGGTTGGCCTTGCCCGGGTTCAGCTCCAGCTCGATCAGCTGCTGCCGCTCGCCCTGTCTGACCTGTGCCCGGACGATCGCGCGGTCGGCGCCCATGCGGACCAGGGGCGCGTCCGAGGAGACCCGGTGGCTGCCGAGGGTGGCGAGGTAACCGACGGCCTCGACGAGGTTCGTCTTGCCCTGCCCGTTGGGGCCCACGAACGAGGTGACGCCCGGATCGAGCGGAACCTCGACCCGGGCGTACGAGCGGAAGTCGGCCAGCGACAGATGCGTGACGTGCATGGTCGTTCGCCGACCTCCCCCAGGGTTGTGGATCGCGGAGCGACCCTGTGGATTACTTCTTCTCGACCGCGTGGCCGCCGAACTGGTTGCGCAGCGCCGCGATCATCTTCATCTGCGGCGAGTCCTCCTGGCGGGAGGCGAACCGCGCGAACAGCGAGGCCGTGATCGCGGGCAGCGGCACGGCGTTGTCGATGGCGGCCTCGACCGTCCAGCGGCCCTCGCCCGAGTCCTGCGCGAAGCCACGGAGCCTGTCGAGGTGCTCGTCCTCGTCGAGGGCGTTGACCGCCAGGTCGAGCAGCCAGGACCGGATGACCGTGCCCTCCTGCCAGGAGCGGAAGACCTCGCGCACGTCCGTGACGGAGTCGACCTTCTCCAGCAGCTCCCAGCCCTCGGCGTAGGCCTGCATCATGGCGTACTCGATGCCGTTGTGGACCATCTTCGCGAAGTGGCCGGCGCCGACCTTGCCGGCGTGCACCGCGCCGAAGTCGCCCTCGGGCTTGAGGGCGTCGAACACGGGCTGCACCTTGGCCACGTGCTCCGCGTCGCCGCCGTACATCAGCGCGTAGCCGTTCTCCAGGCCCCAGACGCCGCCGGAGACTCCGCAGTCGACGAACCCGATGCCCTTGGCGGCCAGTTCACCTGCGTGCTTCTCGTCGTCCGTCCAACGGGAGTTGCCGCCGTCCACGACGACGTCGCCCGGCTCCAGCAGCTCGGCGAGCTGGTCGACGGTCGACTGGGTGGCCGCACCTGCCGGGACCATCACCCAGACCACCCGCGGGCCCTCGAGCTTGCCCACAAGCTCTTCCAGGCTGTGGACATCGGCGAGGTCCGGGTTGCGGTCGTATCCGACGACGGTGTGGCCTGCGCGGCGGATCCGCTCGCGCATGTTGCCGCCCATCTTGCCGAGGCCGACGAGACCGAGCTCCATCAGTTGTTCCTTAGGTCGCTGTGTGGCGTGTGGGGCACCTTCGTACCCATGTCCGAGCCTAAACCCGGACGGTCACGCACACCTGTGGGCATACGCGCTCAGACGTACGACCCCACCTGGGGATTCACCGTGGCTTCTCCCCAGGGACCGCCCCGGTCGTCCACCGCCTGTGGACGACCGGCCGGACCGCGGCGGCGGCGTCAGCCGCTGAGGCGCACCGGCATGATCAGGTACTTGTAGGCGTCGTCCGCCTCAGCGTCCAGCGCCGGCTTGCCGCTGAGCAGCGCGGGCTTCGTGGACGTCGTGAAGGACAGCTGGGCGACCGGGGAGTCGATGGCGCTGAGGCCGTCCAGCAGGAAGGTCGGGTTGAAGGCGATCGAGATGTCGTCGCCCTCGAGCTGGGCGTCGACCCGCTCCACAGCCTGTGCGTCGTCGCTGGAGCCGGCCTCCAGGATGAGCACGCCCTGCTCGAAGCTGAGCCGCACCGGGGTGTTGCGCTCGGCGACCAGGGCCACACGCTTGACGGCCTCCACGAAGGGGGCGGTCTCGATCACGGCGACGGAGTTGAACTCGGTCGGGAACAGCGTGCGGTACTTCGGGAGGTCGCCCTCCAGCAGCCGGGTCGTCGTACGGCGGCCCGCGCCCTCGAAGCCGATCAGGCCCTCGCCCGAGCCGGAACCGGACAGCGCCAGGATGACGCTGTCGCCGCTCGTGAGCGCCTTGGCGGTGTCCAGGAGCGTCTTGGCGGGCACCAGGGCGACCGCGGAGGCGTCCGGGTTCTCCGGCTTCCACAGGAACTCGCGGACCGCGAAGCGGTAGCGGTCGGTGGAGGCCAGGGTGACCGTGTCGCCCTCGATCTCGATGCGCACACCGGTCAGGACCGGCAGCGTGTCGTCACGGCCGGCGGCGATGGCCACCTGGGCCGCGGCGGAGGCGAAGACCTCGCCCGGGACCGTGCCCGTCGCGTTCGGCATCTGCGGCAGGGACGGGTATTCCTCCACGGGCAGGGTGTGGAGCGTGAAGCGCGAGGAACCGCAGACCACGGTCGCCCGTACACCGTCTGTGGAGATCTCCACCGGGCGGTTCGGCAGGGCGCGGCAGATGTCGGCCAGCAGGCGGCCGGAGACGAGGACCGTGCCCTCCTCCTCGACCTCGGTGTCCACGGAGACCCGCGCGGAGACCTCGTAGTCGAAGCTGGACAGGCTCAGCTGGCCGTCCTCGGCCTTCAGCAGCAGGCCGGCGAGGACAGGCGCCGGCGGACGGGCCGGGAGGCTGCGTGCCGCCCAGGCCACGGCCTCCGCGAGTACGTCGCGTTCCACCCGGATCTTCACTCTTGCCGCCTCCTGCTGTTGCCGGCGCTTCTCGCCCTGCCTGGCCTTCGTCGTCTGTCTCGGTGTGGTCGGCCCCGGCGAGGGGCAGGACCAACGGGGACCAGTCTGACGCACCGCACTGACAGTCGGTGCCCCTCGGGGTCAAGTCGTGACGAGGGGCAGCCGGGCACCGAGCAGCGAGTTGTGCACAGGACCCCCTTCTAAACGGATTTCTCGCTCTCTCTAGTCGGGAGTAGTAGTAGGGCCTGTGGAAACGGTGGATAACCGTGTTTTCGCAGCTCAGAGGCGGAATTTTATCCACCGGGCCTGTGGGCGGAGGCGGTGGACAACCGGGGCCTTCTGTGGAGAACAGAAAGTTCTGCACACGCCGTGCACAGGCTGAGGCGAGTTCTCCCCAGCGGCGTCCCCAGGTTTACCCGTCTTTCCCACAGGCCAACCCGGCACCTTGGTGTGACGCCTTTCACTCGACCCGGTGAGGAGGCGCGTCAGGTTGCCGAACAGTGGACAGACATGTGGAGAAGCCGGAGATCGCTGGGGACAACGGGCCACATCCTGTGGGTTGCCGGTGGACAACTTCGTGCACAGCCTGTGGATCATTTTCTTGTCCACAACCTGTGGACAACCTTCGTCCACGAATCCACATCCAGGTGACCTGGTCCGATGGTCCCGCACCGGGAGCGCCTGTGGACACAGTCTGGACAACTTCCAGGTCCCCAGGGTGTGGACGGGAAAAAGTCGCCGAATCTGTGGAGAGTGGCCGTAACCCGGCCGGTAATCGAACAACGGGTGAGCGGTGGACGGCGGTTGGCGGGCCGGCTGGAGGGCGGCTCGGGGGTCGATCGAGGGTTGGTCGGGGGTCGGTCGGGCGCGAATCCGGCTCCTTGGTCGCTCCGGATCGGCGCTGGACGACCCCGGATCCGCCCCCGGGCGGACTTGGATCGGCTCCGGGCAGCCCCGGGTCGGCTCAGGGCGGCTTCGATTCGGCACCGGATCGGCCCCGGTCGACCCGCGATCCGCTCCGGACCGGGCCCGGGCGGCATGGACCGGCGGGGATCGACACGGAATCTTCACGGGAACTGTCGGGCATCGGTGCCTGGGCCGACGCCGGATCGGGGCGGGCCCGGGCCAGGGGCGGGCCAGGCGTGGGCCGGGATCTGCCGCCGGCGGCTCGCGTGTCCGCCCCGTGTGCCGCCCCGGACGTCCGTGCGGCCGTCCCCCTGCGAGCGCTCCGTGCCCCGCGTTCCGCCCTGTCCGGCCCTCGGGGCCGCACCGCGAGGGGCCCGCGTCCGGTCCGGAAAGGCCGAGGGCGCCCCCGGAGAGATCCAGGGGCGCCCTCGGCGTCGTCCGCGTGCCGTGTTCCGCGGTGTCGTCAGCCGTTCTTGATGCGGTTGGTCAGCTCGGTGACCTGGTTGTAGATGGAGCGGCGCTCGGCCATCAGATTGCGGATCTTGCGGTCGGCGTGCATGACCGTCGTGTGGTCACGGCCGCCGAACAGCGCGCCGATCTTCGGCAACGAGAGGTCCGTCAGCTCGCGGCACAGATACATGGCGATCTGCCGGGCCGTCACCAGCGCGCGCCCGCGCGAGGTGCCGCACAGGTCCTCCACCGTCAGCCCGAAGTAGTCGGCGGTGGCGCCCATGATGGCCGTCGAGGTGATCTCGGGAGCGGAGTCCTCGCCACCGGGGATCAGGTCCTTCAGGACGATCTCCGTCAGGCCCAGGTCCACCGGCTGCCGGTTGAGCGACGCGAACGCCGTCACCCGGATCAGCGCGCCCTCCAGCTCGCGGATGTTGCGCGAGATCCGGGACGCGATGAACTCCAGCACCTCCGGCGGGGCGTTCAGCTGCTCCTGCACCGCCTTCTTGCGGAGGATCGCGATCCGCGTCTCCAGCTCGGGCGGCTGGACATCGGTGATCAGGCCCCACTCGAAACGGTTCCGCAGCCGGTCCTCCAGCGTGACCAGCTGCTTCGGCGGCCGGTCGCTGGACAGCACGATCTGCTTGTTGGCGTTGTGGAGCGTGTTGAAGGTGTGGAAGAACTCCTCCTGCGTCGACTCCTTGTCCGCCAGGAACTGGATGTCGTCGACGAGCAGGATGTCCATCTCGCGGTACCGCTTGCGGAAGCTGTCGCCCTTGCCGTCGCGGATGGAGTTGATGAACTCGTTGGTGAATTCCTCGGAGCTCACGTACCGCACGCGCGTGCCCGGGTAGAGGCTTCGCGCGTAGTGCCCGATGGCGTGCAGCAGGTGCGTCTTGCCGAGGCCCGACTCCCCATAGATGAACAGAGGGTTGTAGGCCTTCGCGGGTGCCTCGGCGACGGCGACGGCGGCCGCGTGCGCGAACCGGTTGGAGGCGCCGATGACGAACGTGTCGAAGAGGTACTTCGGGTTGAGACGCGCGGTCGGCTCCCCGGGGCCGGGCGTCGGCGAGGACTGCTTGGCCGACTGCCCGGGCGCGCCGGCGCCGGGCTGACCGGGACCGGCCGGACCGCCGCGGTGCGGATGACCGGGACCGGCCGAGGGGTCGGACAGCTCACGCCGGCCGGCGTCGCGCTGGTCGTAGTCGGACCGCGACGGCTCGTACTCGGAGCGCTTCTGGCCGTACGGCGAGGGGTCGTACGGCGGCCGCTCCATGGACTGGGGGCGGTAGTCCGAGGGAGGGCCGTAGGAGTCCTGCTGCGGCGGGGCGCCGTAGGGGGCCTGGGAGGCGGGCCCGCCGTACGTGTCCTGCGACGAGGGCGACGCGTAGGGGTCGCGCTCCGGGAAGCCGAGCCGCTGCTGCTGCCAGCCGTGCTCGTCCTGCTGCGGCCGCGGCCAGGCGCCGGGCTCGGGGCGCTGGTACTCCGAGGGGTACGTGGGCCGGGCGGTGGGCAACTGGTCCTGGCGCGAGCCGGGCAGCTGGTCGCCGGGGGTCGGGGGCAACTGCTCGGCGCGGTGCCGGCCGTACCCCTCGTACTGGTTCTCGTACGGCTTGTCGTAGCCGGAGTCGTACCGACCGTCCTGGCCCTCGTACCGCTTGTCCTGGCCGTCGTAGGGGCCGGCGGGGGGCTCGGACTCCTCGTAGCGCGACTGCTGCTGCGCGGCGGGGGCCGACGGGGCCTGGGGTTCGCCCGCGGAGTCGTCGACGGTGATCGCGATGCGGATCGGCCGCCCGCACTCGCGGCTCAGCGTCTCGCTGACGATCGGGGCGAGGCGGCCTTCGAGGACGCCCTTCGCGAACTCGTTCGGTACGGCGAGCAGGGCGGTGTCGGCGACCAGCGCCAGCGGCTGGCAGCGCCGGATCCAGTGCTCGTCCTTCACCTCGACACCCTGGCCGCGGCCCTCCCCGAGGAGCTGCTCCAGTACTCGTGGCCACACTGCGGCAAGATCGGCAGGCACGTCAGCCACAGGGCACGCTCTCTCGTGGGTCCCACGAACGTGTGGTTGTGGGACGGTCGGGATTCATATCGGTGGAGGCAGGGACAAAGGAACGAATCGGAGTTCAGCCACGGTAGTCAGGGCGACGGGTGCGGTTCAAGTTGTTGTCCCCAGCCTGTGGATAGTGTCTCCCGTGACCGCCGGTTTGACCGAATGGCGCAGCCGCGCGTACCGTAACCAGGTCGAGTTGTCGATGGCTGCTGCCGCCTGCCTCCGATGGGCACAGATCACGTCAGGTGATCGGGAAGCGGTGCACTCGGGCGTTTAACCGCGAGCTACCTCGTGGGCGCACGGTGACAGCCAGGACGGCACCCCGCCACCACCGATTGATTTCTGGAGCCCCCGAGTGAGCAAGCGCACCTTCCAGCCGAACAACCGTCGTCGTGCCAAGACCCACGGCTTCCGCCTGCGGATGCGCACCCGTGCCGGTCGCGCGATTCTGGCGAACCGCCGCAGCAAGGGTCGCGCCAACCTGTCCGCCTGAGCCTGATCAGGTCATGACGTCGTGCTGCCTACCGAGCATCGGCTGAGGCGGCGCGAGGACTTCGCGACCGCGGTACGACGGGGTCGTCGGGCCGGCCGCCCGACCCTCGTTGTCCATCTTCGAAGCGGTGCCACGGACCCGCACGCGCCTGGGGAGAGCGCTCCCCCGACGCGTGCGGGTTTCGTCGTGAGCAAGGCCGTGGGCGGATCGGTCGTGCGCAACAAGGTGAAGCGCAGACTGCGTCATCTGATGCGCGACCGAGTCACCCTGTTCCCCCCCGGTAGCCTGGTAGTCGTACGGGCGCTGCCCGGGGCGGGCGACGCCGACCACGCACAGCTGGCCCAAGACCTGGATGCCGCCCTTCAACGGCTACTGGGAGGGGGCGCGCGATGAAGTACCCGCTGCTGGCTCTGATCAAGCTCTACCAGTGGACGATCAGTCCGCTGCTCGGGCCGGTGTGCAAGTACTACCCGTCGTGCTCCCATTACGGCTACACGGCCATCGACCGGCACGGCGCGGTCAAGGGAACGGCACTTACCGCCTGGCGGATCCTGCGGTGCAATCCGTGGTCGCTCGGCGGCGTGGACCATGTTCCGCCGCGCAAGCGCCCGCGGTGGCACGAAATGTTGCGTGACGCCTGGCGTGCACGCAGGGGCGGGACCTCCGCCGCCGAAACGGCCACCGAAGAGAACCTTCCTTCTCCTTCGAGCCCGGCCGCAGAGACACCGTCCCATGCCCAAGGAGCATGATTAGTGGACACGATTGCCAGCCTCTTCAGCTTCATCACGACACCTGTCTCCTGGGTCATCGTCCAGTTCCACAAGGTGTACGGGGCCATCTTCGGCCCTGACACCGGGTGGGCCTGGGGCCTGTCCATCGTGTCCCTGGTGATTCTGATCCGTATCTGCCTGATCCCGCTCTTCGTGAAGCAGATCAAGGCGACGCGGGCCATGCAGACGCTCCAGCCCGAGATGAAGAAGATCCAGGAGCGCTACAAGAACGACAAGCAGCGCCAGTCCGAAGAGATGATGAAGCTGTACAAGGAGACGGGTACCAACCCGCTCTCCTCGTGCCTTCCCATCCTGGCGCAGTCCCCGTTCTTCTTCGCCCTGTACCACGTGCTCAACGGCATCGCCAACGGTGACACCATTGGCGTGATCAACGACAGCCTCCTGGAGAGCGCGCAGAAGGCGCACATCTTCGGTGCCCCGTTGGCCGCGAAGTTCACGGACAGCGCCTCGGACCTGGTGTCGTTCGACGCCTCACTGACCAACGTCCGCATCGTCACCGCCATCATGATCATTCTGATGTCGGCGTCGCAGTTCTTCACGCAGCGCCAGCTGATGACGAAGAACGTCGACACCTCGGTGAAGACGCCGTTCATGCAGCAGCAGAAGATGCTGATGTACGTCTTCCCGGTCATGTTCGCCGTCTTCGGCATCAACTTCCCCGTCGGTGTCCTCGTCTACTGGCTGACCACCAACGTGTGGACCATGGGCCAGCAGATGTACGTGATCCGCAACAACCCGACCCCGGGTTCCAAGGCGCAGGCCGCGTACCTGGAGCGCCTGTACAAGCACGTCACGCACCACGGCAAGACCCGCAGCCGCGGCGAGCGGGCCATCGTCAAGGCCATCGTGGCCAAGGGCCGTGACCGTAACGACGCCGAGCGCAAGTTCATCAACGGTCTGACCAAGGTGGGCTTCGCCGCCCAGGCCGACGGCACCGTGATCAAGAGCGAGGCGCAGGCCGCGGGCCAGGCCGAGGACGGCACGCCGACCAGTGCGGCCGCCGCCAGGCGACAGCAGCCCAAGCGGCAGTCGAAGTCGCAGCGTCAGTCCGCGACCCCGGCGAAGGGTGCCGGCGAGACCACCTCGCTGAGCAAGTCCGACGAGCCGGAGGACACCAAGCCCTCCGGAGCCGCCGATACGGCCAAGCCGGCCGCTCCCAAGTCCGGTAGCGGAGGTCGTAGCAAGGCCCAGTCCGGGCAGCGCAAGGGCGGCCCGCAGCGCCCCAAGTCCCCGTCCAAGAAGTAAGAAGGAGCCCATCCCGTGACGGAAGGCACCACCTCCGCCGCCGCCGAGGGTGCAGACACCCTGACCCGCCTGGAGCAGGAGGGCGAGATCGCCGCGGACTACCTCGAGGGTCTGCTGGACATCGCCGATCTCGACGGCGACATCGACATGGACGTCGAGGCCGACCGCGCCTCTGTGTCGATCATCAGCGACGCGGGCACCCGTGACCTGTCGAAGCTGGTCGGCCGGGACGGCGAGGTGTTGGAGGCGCTCCAGGAACTCACGCGCCTGGCCGTGCACCGGGAGACCGGCGACCGCAGCCGACTGATGCTGGACATCGCGGGTTACCGTGCCCAGAAGCGTGCCGAGCTCTCCGAGCTGGGCGCCAAGGCCGCGGCCGACGCGAAGAACAGCGGCGAGCCGGTGAAGCTGAAGCCCATGACGCCCTTCGAGCGCAAGGTCGTCCACGACGCGGTCAAGGTCGCAGGTCTGCGGAGCGAGTCCGAGGGCGAGGAGCCGCAGCGCTTCGTCGTCGTCCTGCCCAACTGATTCGGTACGTACATATCCCCGGCCCCGTCTGTTGCGCAGACGGGGCCGATCTTTGTCAGCCCGGTAGTTCTGGTGGTCGGCGCCCCAAGCGCTGATGCGGTACGGAAGGACGGTCCCCGTGACGGAGGCAGCGGAACTCCCCCCTGCGCCTGAGGTGGCACGAGAGGTATTCGGCGATCGCTTCGGTGATGCGGTCCGTTACGCCGAGCTCCTCGCCGAGGCGGGCGTGCAGCGCGGGCTCATCGGCCCACGCGAGGTGCCCCGCCTCTGGGAGAGGCACATGTTGAACTGCGCGGTGCTCTCCGAGGTCGTGCCCGAGGGGGTGACCGTCTGCGACGTCGGGTCGGGGGCCGGTCTGCCCGGCATTCCCCTGGCGCTCGTGCGGGAGGACCTGAAGATCACCCTGCTGGAGCCGCTCCTGCGCCGGACCAACTTCCTCACCGAGGTCGTCGAGCTCCTCGGCCTGGATCATGTGACGGTCGCTCGTGGGCGGGCCGAGGAGGTCATGGGCACGATGCCGCCGGTGCATGTGGTGACGGCCCGTGCGGTGGCACCGCTGGACCGGCTGGCCACATGGGGCATCCCGCTGCTGCGTCCCTACGGCGAAATGCTCGCCCTCAAGGGCGACACCGCCGAGGAGGAGCTGAAGAGCGCGTCCACGGCTCTGAGCAAGCTCGGGGCCGTGGGCACCTCGATCCTCCATGTCGGGGAGGGCGTGGTGGATCCGCTGTCCACGGTGGTACGGGTGGAGGTCGGGGAGAGCCCCGGCGGTGTGAGGTTCGCCGCCAAACGGGCCAAGGCGGCACGCACCAGCCGAACGCGCCGTCGCCGCTGAGGCGTACTCCACACAAGCTGCCAAACCCGTGCATCACGGAGTGTCGCGGGGGATCCGGCCGTCGGCGCTGTGCATCGTGTTTCACGTGAAACGTCGCTCTCTGCTCCACGGCATCATCAGCCGCGGCCGCGCCGCAGCCGAACCCCGCGACCGAAAGCCTCTCGGCTCACTCGATGGGAGGCGGGAGTTGTCCACAGAGGTGGATTTCTCCACAGAACAACAGGCCTCACTGGTTCGTGACCCCGAAGGCATGGGAGGCTCTGTTCATTGCGAGCCTGAAGTCGAGGAGAGTGAATCCTTGCGGTCCGACGCCAACATCGCGGGACCGATGACCGATCCGGTCCCCGGTCCCCGTACCGAGTCCTTTGGGGAGGATGTTTCACGTGAAACACCGCCCCCGATGGACGACACCCCGATCGGTCGTGCTGCCCAACTCGCGGTGGAGGCTCTGGGCCGCGCCGGCGAGGGCCTGCCGCGCCCTGAGCAGACCCGTGTGATCGTCGTCGCCAACCAGAAGGGCGGGGTGGGCAAGACAACGACGACCGTCAACCTTGCCGCTTCCCTGGCTCTGCACGGTGGCCGGGTCCTGGTGGTCGACCTCGACCCTCAGGGCAACGCGTCCACGGCCCTGGGGATCGATCACCACGCCGAGGTGCCGTCCATCTATGACGTGTTGGTCGACAGTCGCCCGCTCGCGGAAGTCGTTCAGCCTGTCCCCGATGTAGAAGGCCTCTTCTGCGCTCCCGCCACGATCGATCTCGCCGGCGCGGAGATCGAGTTGGTCTCCTTGGTGGCACGTGAGAGCCGCCTCCAGCGCGCGATCCAGGCGTACGAGCAGCCGCTGGACTACATCCTCATCGACTGCCCGCCGTCACTCGGCCTGCTGACCGTCAACGCGATGGTGGCCGGTGCCGAGGTACTCATCCCGATCCAGTGCGAGTACTACGCGCTGGAGGGTCTGGGGCAGTTGCTGCGCAACGTCGACCTGGTACGGGGGCACCTCAACCCCGCCCTGCATGTGTCGACCATTCTGCTCACCATGTACGACGGCCGGACGCGCCTCGCGTCGCAGGTCGCGGAAGAGGTGCGCACCCACTTCGTCGAGGAGGTGCTGCGGACGAGCATTCCCCGCTCGGTCCGCATCTCCGAGGCGCCGAGCTACGGACAGACGGTGCTGACCTACGATCCGGGATCGAGCGGTGCTCTCTCCTATCTTGAGGCAGCACGAGAGCTGGCGCTGAGGGGTGTCGGGGTCAGCTACGACGCGACACACGCCCATATCGGCGCCCAGAACAACCCGAACATGGTGGAGGGCATTCAGTGAGTGAGCGACGGAGGGGGCTGGGCCGCGGACTTGGCGCACTGATCCCGGCGGCCCCGACGGAGAAGACGCCGGCGCAGGCCGCGGTGGGGGGCGGAGCGGCCATGGCCCCGACAGCCGTGCCGGTTCTGACGACCGACCGCGGAGTGGCTGCGGCGAAGGTGGCCGGACTGCTGCCTGTTTCACGTGAAACAGAGGAGCAGTCAGCGAACGGCTCTGCGGAGATGCCCGCGCCTCCCATCGGCGCACACTTCGCTGAGATTCCCCTCGACCACATCGCGCCGAACCCGCGTCAGCCCCGGGAGGTCTTCGACGAGGACGCGCTGCACGAGCTCATCACCTCCATCAAGGAGGTCGGTCTGCTCCAGCCGGTCGTCGTACGCCAGCTGGGCCCCGCGCGCTATGAGCTGATCATGGGTGAGCGGCGCTTCCGTGCCTGCCGTGAGGCCGGCCTGGAGGCGATCCCGGCGATCGTGCGGGCCACGGATGACGAGAAGCTTCTCCTGGACGCGCTTCTGGAGAACCTCCACCGGGCGCAGCTGAACCCGCTGGAAGAGGCAGCCGCCTACGACCAGTTGCTCAAGGACTTCAACTGCACGCACGACCAGCTGGCGGACCGGATCGGCCGATCCCGTCCGCAGGTGTCCAACACTCTGCGTCTGCTGAAGCTCTCGTCTGCGGTCCAGCGCCGGGTCGCGGCCGGAGTGCTCTCCGCCGGTCACGCTCGCGCGCTTCTCTCGGTCGACGACTCGGAGGAGCAGGACCGGCTGGCCCATCGCATCGTGGCCGAGGGACTCTCGGTGCGGGCCGTCGAGGAGATCGTGACCCTCATGGGCTCGCGTCCCCAGGCCGCTCAGCGTGCCAAGGGGCCGAGGGCCGGCGGTCGGGTCTCTCCGGCGCTGACCGACCTCGCGACCCGCCTCTCGGACCGCTTCGAGACCCGGGTGAAGGTCGACCTGGGGCAGAAGAAGGGCAAGATCACCGTCGAGTTCGCCTCGATGGAGGACCTGGAGCGCATCCTCGATTCGCTCGCGCCCGGTGAGGGACCTGTCCTTCAGAAGGGTCTCGTGGAGGGCGACGCCGAGGAGTCGGAGGACTGAGCCGCGTGCTCGAGCCGAGGCGGTGTCGGGCCGTGGGACCTGTGAGCGGGCCGTGTCCGGTGTGTACCGGAACACGGCTCGCTCTTTGCTTTCAGGCGGTATCGATGGAATCGCATCGTGGATACGATGCGAAGGGGTTGTGGCGCATCTACCTGGCAGTACCTCGGAGCGGGAGGCGGGGGCCATGCGAACGATGAGCCGGACCGGACTGGTGAGCGCCGGGCTGGGACTGGGGGCGGTCGGCGGCTTTGTCGGCAGCCTGCTCAGGGAACGGAGCGCTCTGACAGCCGCTCGCGACGCCGCGAGCGAAGGAAGCGAGGAACAGCCTTCATGGGGCGTCGGCTCGTACCGCTCACGCTGGACAACCTTCAAGACCTTCCCAAACGCTGTCGGGCGTGTGTCTTCTGGGAGCTGGACCCCGTCAGCAGTGCGGCCGCGGTAAGGGCGGGTACACCCGCTCTGGAGAAGGAGTCCTGGATCTCGGCTGTCCTGCTGGACTGGGGGTCGTGCGGCCGGGTCGTCTATGTGGACGACGTTCCCGTGGGGTTCGTGCTCTACGCGCCGCCCGCTTACGTTCCCCGCTCCACGGCGTTCCCCACGAGCCCTGTGTCGCCGGATGCCGTGCAGCTGATGACCGCTTTCATCATGCCGGGTTACCAGGGACAGGGACTGGGCCGTGTGATGGTCCAGACGGTCGCCAAGGATCTGCTGCGACGGGGCTTCAAAGCGATCGAGGCCTTCGGAGACGCGCGCTGGAAGGAGCCGGCCTGTGTGCTTCCGGCCGATCATCTGCTGGCTGTGGGCTTCAAGACGGTCCGTCCTCACCCCGCCCATCCCCGGATGAGGTTGGAGCTGCGGACCACGCTGTCCTGGAAGGAAGATGTGGAGATGGCGCTCGACCGGCTGCTGGGGGCCGTCCAGAAGGAGCCGGCGCTGCGGCCGCTCTGAAGATTCCGGTAACGCAAATGGGCCAGCCCGCGAGGGCTGGCCCATTCGTGTTTCACGTGAAACATCTGCCGTCGGCGAGACGGCTCAGCGTGTCACTCGGAGATGAAGGTCTCCAGGTCGCGCACCAGCGCGGCCTTCGGCTTGGCGCCGACGATGGTCTTGGCGACCTCGCCACCCTGGTAGACGTTCAGCGTCGGGATCGACATGACGCCGTACTTGGCGGCCGTACCCGGGTTCTCGTCGATGTTGAGCTTGACGACCTCGATCTTGTCGCCGTGCTCGGCGGCGATGGCCTCGAGCGAGGGGGCGATCTGGCGGCACGGACCGCACCAGGCGGCCCAGAAGTCCACCAGGACGGGCTTGTCGCTCTTGAGGACGACCTCTTCGAAGTCGGCGTCGGTCACGTTCTTCAGGGTGCCGGCCACAGGGGGCTCCTTAATTCTGTGTGCGGTGGGGCGGGGAGAGGGTCAGACGGCGGTCTTCTCGGGCTCGGCCTGCTCCTCGTCCGCGAGGGCGGCGAGGTAGCGCTCGGCGTCGAGAGCGGAGGAGCAGCCGGTGCCGGCCGCGGTGATCGCCTGGCGGTAGGTGTGGTCCACCACGTCACCGGCGGCGAAGACGCCGGTCAGGTTCGTCCGGGTGGAGGGCGCGGCGACCTTCAGGTAGCCCTCCTCGTCCAGGTCGAGCTGACCCTTGAAGAGCTCGGTACGCGGGTCGTGGCCGATCGCGATGAAGAGGCCGGTGACCGCGAGGTCCGAGAGCTCGCCCGTCTTGAGGTTGCGCAGCTTCAGCCCGGCCAGCTTCGGGTCGCCCTGGATCTCGGCGACCTCGCTGTCCCACACGAACTTGATCTTCGGGTCGGCGAAGGCGCGCTCCTGCATCGCCTTGGAGGCGCGCAGGGTGTCCCGGCGGTGGACGATCGTCACGGACTTGGCGAAGCGGGAGAGGAACGTGGCCTCCTCCATCGCGGTGTCGCCGCCGCCGATCACGGCGATGTCCTGGTCCTTGAAGAAGAAGCCGTCACAGGTGGCGCACCAGGAGACACCGCGGCCGGAGAGGGCGTCCTCGTTCGGCAGACCGAGCTTGCGGTGCTGGGAGCCGGTGGTCACGATGACGGCCTTGGCACGGTGGATCGTGCCCGCGGTGTCCGTGACGGTCTTGATCTCACCCGTGAGGTCGACGGAGACGATGTCGTCGGGGATCAGCTCGGCACCGAAACGCTCGGCCTGGGCACGCATGTTGTCCATGAGCTCCGGCCCCATGATGCCGTCCTGGAAGCCGGGGAAGTTCTCCACCTCGGTGGTGTTCATCAGAGCGCCGCCCGCGGTGACGGCTCCTTCGAACACGAGCGGCTTCAGCGACGCGCGCGCGGTGTACAGCGCCGCGGTGTAGCCGGCGGGCCCGGAGCCGATGATGATCACGTTACGGACGTCGCTCACGGCTTGTTTCCTCGTCTCTGGACTGCATCGGTTGAGCGGTGGGAGCTACTTGGACTCTCACCCCACCCAACGGATCCTAAGGGGCGTGCATTCCCGGTGTGTCCGGGCACACGGAGGGATCGCACCGTAGGGGGTTCCAGGGGGACATGGCGCAGAGGTGAGACGGGAACAGGGGGCGTCAGCGACGCGTGTAGGAGTTCGTCAGCAGAACCTTCGCCGGCCCCGACTCCGGATGAGCCACACAGGTCTTGTCCATGATGTAGGCGTCGACCCGCGTGCTGTCGGATGGGTCGGGCAGCACGACGAGCAGGGCGCCCGTGCCTTCGTAGGTGCCTTCCTCGACGGCGAGTGCCGCGTCGCTGCGACCGATGCCCTGCTCCACACACGAGGGCACCACGGGCTGCCGGAAGAGCTGGGGTGGTCCGTCACTGGGCGACGCGGGGTCGGAGTTCCCTTGGATGCCCACGCTGTGCGAGCCGCGGGTCTCGGCGGCCTTGGAGAGGAGATCGGTGACCCGCCCCTCCAGCCCGCTCGCGGAGAAGGTGTCCGGCCCGGTCGACTGATGAGCCGAGGTGCCCGGTCCGTCGCCGTCCGTCAGCGACGTCACCAGGAGGGAGCCGAGGCCCAGCGCCGCGGTGGCGACGACGGCCCCGAGGACAGCGACCCTGCGGCGGCCGCCCCGCTTGCGGTCCTTGCGGCCCGGGCCGGTGCTGACGTCGGCCCGCCCGGCGGGCCGATCCGCCGCCGTTGCTGTTTCACGTGAAACATGAGGTGCGTCGGCGTCGCTCGCGACCACGTTCACCGTCGGTGAGGTGTCCGCGTCCTCCGGCGCCGTGGCGTCCAGCAGTGCCTCGGCGGCGAGCGCGGCATCGATGCGGTGAGCTACGTCGTCCGGCATGCGCGGCGGGCCGGGGAGAGTGCCCAGCAGGCCACGGATCTCCTCCAGCGAGGCGTGGACGTCCGCGCAGAGTTCACAGGCGTCCAGGTGCCGACGCAGGTCGGCGCTCCGGGAGGGAGCGAGCAGGCCCTCGGTGAGGTCGGCGATCTCCGCGACGTCCGGGTGCCCGGTCGTGTCCGTCGTCGGGGTCACGCTCGCCCACCTCCGCCCTTCACAGCAGCTGAATCGTCTGTCCCGGCATTGCCCGGCTCCTCGTTCCGAGGATCCGCTGTCGGTGGGACGGATGTCCCCTGCGCCCGGTTCCGTCCTGTGCCGTTTTCTCTGCCGGCGGCGGTGGAGTCCGGCCGCAGATGAGAGAGAAGCGGCAGGAGTCTGGCTCTGCCCCGGGCGCAGCGGCTCTTCACGGTCCCGGTCGGCACATCGAGTACACGGGCGGCCTCGGCGACCGGGTAGCCCTGCATGTCCACGAGGACGAGGGCGGCTCGCTGGTCGGGAGGGAGGGTGCCGAGCGCTTCGAGGAGCTGGCGGTGCAGGTCGTTGCGTTCGGCGGGGGCCGACGCCGACTCGTGCGGCTCGAGCAGTTGCTCCAGTCGCTCGGTGTCGTCGACGGGTGAGGTCTTGCGTGAGGCCGCTTTGCGGGCGCGGTCCAGACAGGCGTTCACCGTGATGCGGTGCAGCCAGGTCGTGACGGCGGACTGGCCTCGGAAGGTGTGCGCGGCCCGGTAGGCGGACACGAGGGCGTCCTGGACGGCGTCAGCGGCTTCCTCGCGGTCGCCCAGCGTGCGCAGGGCCACCGCCCAGAGCCGGTCGCGGTGACGCCGCACGAGTTCGCCGAAGGCGTCGGGGTCGCCCTCTACGTGGCGGGTGAGGAGGTCCTGGTCGCTCGCTCCGTCATATCCGGCGCCTTCCGCCATCGGACCCCCTCTCCCCTCCGGTGAGACCTCAGCCGGTGAACTTCACGTCGGTGATGGCCTGCTTGTAGCCGGGGTCGCTGTACTGGTCGCGCGGCGCGTAGGGCGCGGCGGTGATCCATACGAGAACGTACCGCGTCTTCACCGGTGTCTTGACGGAGATCTTCAGTTCCTGCCCGGACGTCTGGGCGGTGGCGATCTTCGTCATGGACGTGAGGCTGGCCGACGACGACAGCGAATCGGCCGCGTACAGGCTCGCGGCGGTGTAGTCGCCGCCGTAGCGAAGCCCTATCGAGGCTGCCGTGACGCTCTGCTCGGAGCCGAGGTCGTAGACGATCCCCACGCCCTTCTTGAACGGCGCGAGTACCGGCCCACCCTCGAAGGAGTACGACCGCCAGTACGTGGAGCTGTTGTTGTCGTACGTCAGCTTCACGTCGTCGGGGTGCTGGGCCTTGCCGTCCGGGTAGTACTCGGCGGCATCGTGGATCTTGAGCGTGGTGACCGGCTTGGGCGCGGTGCTGTTCTTGTCGCCCTCGTCCGTCGTCTGGGTCTGGTTCGGATCATCCGCCTGGCTCTGGTCCATCAGGGCGTCGGCCAGCTGCCAGCTGCCCAGGCCGAGGGCGGCGATGAGGAGGGCGGAGACCGCCCACTTCAGTGCCTTGCCGGTGCGGCTCTGGAGCGGAGGCGGCGCCGTGGGCACCTGCTGGGTGGCACCCGAGTGCGGCGCGGGACGGCCGTAGGTGCCCTGCTGGTACGTCGTGCGCTGGTACTCGGGCGGGGCGGTGAAGGCGGGCTCCGGCGGACGGATGCGGGGCATCTCGCCGATCGCCTTCACCAGCTCCTCCGGCGTCGTGCAGGCGGACTCGTGCCGGGAGGCGGTCGCACCGTCGTTGACGAGGGCGCGCATCGACAGCTCCGACAGACCCCGGTGAACGCCGGCGCGCACCTGGTCGGGGGCGATCAGACCGATGTCCTTGGGCAGCCCCGCGAGGCCGTAGGCGTCGTTCTCGTACGGCCAGCGCTGGGTGAGCGCCGCGTACAGCAGGGCGCCGATGGCCTCGGTGTCGGTGCGCTGAGGAGTGTCCGAGGTGACGCCGCGCAAGGCGGCGTTCACCGCGAGACCGCGGATGCGCCACTGGCCGGAGGAGGTGCGCAGAACAGCGTTGGGGTTCAGACGCAGATGCGCCAGGCCTTCGCGGTGGGCGGCGGCCATGGCGGAGGCGATCTGACTCACCATCTGGTAGGCGTCGTGCGGCTCCAGCGGGCCGGCCGCGAGCAACGCGGTCAGCTCGATGGCGTCGGGCAGCCACTCATGGACCACGTAGACGAGGTCGTTCTCGTCGACGGCGTCCAGCACTTGGACGAAGCGGGGATCTCCGAGCAGCGCGGAGGAGCGGGCCGCGGCCAGCACGGAGCGGGCCCTGGTGTGGTCCGCGGGCAGGATGTGGACGCCGACGGCACGACGGAGTTTCTCGTCGACCGCACGCCAACTGCTGAAACCGTCCAGACGGGTGACGCACTCTTCGAGGCGATAGCGTCTGGCGAGCTTGTGACCGCTGTGCAGTTCCGGCGGTGAGGCCTTTCCGGGACGCTCCGCCCCGCCGCTCCCCTGTGCCTCGTCGCTGTCCGTGTCCTGCTCCCGGTTCTTGGCCACCCCGTCGGCCGTGGACTGGTCCGCTTGTGCGGTCAGCGGCTTGTCACCGCTGTTGTCTGCCACGTCGACGGCAGCTGTGCTCCGTTCTGCCACCGTCGTTCCTGCCTCCCCATTCAGTGCGCGCCGTCCGACCTCGTGCGCGCCGTCCGACGCCGAACCCAATTGTGCCCACAGTCCGCCGCTATGCACGACACGCGGCGGCGGACGATGGTTGTGCGCCTACCCCCGGTCTCAGCGACCCAGGCGTCCCCGGACCATGCCGACCAGAGAATTGAGCTCCTCGATGCGCATCCGGCGGGCCGCGACGAAGAAGACACCGAGCAGCAGGGCCCCGCCGGCCAGCAGCGCGGCGAACGAACCCAGGACGCCCTGGCCCAGGCTGTGGCCGATGCCGTAGCAGGCCGCGCCGCTGATCAGGGCGGCCGGAACCGAGGCGATGCACAGCCGGGCGTAGGTCCGCAGGACATGGGAGCCGTCGAGGTCGCCACCGAGCCGCTTGCGCAGTCTGTTCCAGGCGACGCCGACGCCGATCGCGTACGCCAGGCCGTAGGAGGCCGCCATCCCGACCACGGCCCAGCGGGCGGGGAGGAGGAAGTAACAGAGTGCCGAGGCGCTCGCGTTGACCGCGGCCACGATCACCGTGTTGTAGAAGGGGGTCCGGGTGTCCTCGTAGGCGTAGAAGGCGCGCAGGACGACGTACTGCACGGAGTAGGGGATCAGGCCGAGGCCGAAGGCCATCAGCATGAAGCCCATGTTCGTGGCCTCGCTGGTGCCGGAGGAACCGAAGATCAGCGTGCACATCGGGATGCCGAGCGCGAGGAAGCCGAAGGCGATCGGGACGATCGCGACGGCCGTGGTGCGCAGGCCCTGGGAGATGTCGTCGCGGACCGCGCCGGCGTCGCCTTCGGCCGCGGAGCGGGAGATGCGGGGCAGCAGCGCGGCCATCAGGGAGACGGTGATGATGGCCTGGGGCAGGCCCCAGATCAGCTGGGCGTTGGCGTAGGCGGCGAAGCCGGTGCCGTCGACCGGTGAGTCCTTGCCCGCCGACGTGGACAGCTGGGTGACGACGAGCGCGCCGGCCTGGTTGGCCAGGACGAACAGCACGGTCCACTTGGCGAGGGTCGCCGCCTTGCCGAGGCCGTGGCCCTTCCAGTCGAAGCGCAGCCGCAGGCGGAACCCGGTCTCGCGCAGGTACGGGATCATGGCGAGGGCCTGTACGACGAGGCCGAGCAGGATCCCGATGCCGAGGAGCCGCTCACCCTCCGGCGGGATGGTCGTGACCTTCATGCCGGAGTCGGCGGAGGTGCCGTAGACCCAGATGAACATGCCCAGGGTCACGATGATGACGATGTTGTTCAGGACCGGCGTCCACATCATCGCGCCGAACTTGCCGCGCGCGTTGAGGATCTGTCCCATCACCACGTGGACGCCCATGAAGAAGATCGAGGGCAGGAAGTAGCGGACGAACGTGACGCCGACCTCGTTGGCCGCCGGGTTGCTGGCGACCGAGTCCGACAGGAGGCGGATCAGGACGGGCGCCGCCGCGATCGCGGCGACCGTGAGCAGGCCGAGCGCCACCATGACCAGCGTGAGCAGCCGGTTGGCGTACGCCTCGCCGCCGTCCTCGTCCTCCTTCATGGCGCGCACGAGCTGCGGTACGAAGACCGAGTTGAGGCCGCCGCCGACGGTCAGGATGTAGATCATCGTGGGCAGCTGGTAGGCGACCTGGAAGGTGTCGCCGAGCAGACCGACACCGAGCGCCGAGACGATCAGCGCGGAGCGTACGAAGCCGGTGAGGCGGGAGACCATCGTGCCCGCCGCCATGACGGCGCTGGACTTCAGCAGTCCACCGGCGCGTCCGCCCTTCTTCGCCGCAGGGGCGGCCGCCGCGGGGGGCGCGGCGGGCGTGGCGGTGAGGTTCATGGTCTGGTCGGCGGCGGCGTCCGCCGCCACCGGCGCCTGGTACGGCGGTACCGCCCCCTGACCGCCCGGAGCGGACGCCGGGCCGGGCACCGACGGGGCCTCCGCGGAGCGGGCGCCGCCCTGCTGCTGGTCCCGGAAGAGGTGGGCGAATGCGTCGGGCTGGTGCTGCTCCTCGCCGGAGTGCGTCACCAGGTCGTCCACACCCACGAACTGCGTCGTACGGGGGTCGTCGCCGTAGGGCAGGTACTGCGTGGGGCCCTCCGGCTCGGGCGCCGGGGTCTGGGCCCACACCCGCGGGTCTGGGGCGTACGGGGACTGCGGGGGCCGCCCGTAGAGGGGCTGCTGCGGCTGGTGCATGCCCGGCGGCGGCGGGGGGTGCGCGGCACGGTCGTAGAGCGCCTCGGCGACCGGGTCCTGCGCGGTGAGGTCCTGGGCCCGGTAGGGGTCCTGGTCGTAGGCGTCCTGGAGGTACATGTCCGCGGGGTGCTGCGGCGGCACCTGGCCATGCTCGGGCGGCGGGCCCTCGGGGTGGCCCGAGCCGCCCGCGGCCTGGCCGCGGTCACCGTCGTACGGCGCGTTCATGGTTACCCCACCTCATCGTCCCGGGCCCACCGGCCACGACATCCTCAACGGTCCACTCTCTCACCCGTGCCGGACGGGTCAGCGTTTTCCACCGCGGTGTCCGGTGTCCCGTCACTCGGCTGCTCCGGGTCGGCTGCCACTGCTCGGCCGCCGGACTCCTTCTCGACACGGTTCCGGTCCGCGGCGTTCTCCGGGCCGTCGGCGGGCTCGCCCGTCTCGTCGGCACCGGCCTGGCCGGCCTCGCCGTCTTCTTCGGTCTCGTCGCTCTCTTCGGCTTCCCGCGCCGCGGCACGCTTGCGCTGGGTGTACATGCGGAAGCCTGCCAGCACGAGCAGCAGGACGCCGCCGCCGATGACCAGCATCACCGTGGCCGTGATCTCGGTGACCCGTACGTCGAAGGCGACCTCTTCGCCGTACTTCTGGCCGTCCTCGGTGTACAGCTGGGCGACCACCGTCGTCTGGCCGTTGACCTTGGCGGACGTGGTGAACTTCACCGTCGTGGTGTGTCCGCCGGAGACCGTCACCATCTGCTCGGCGTAGGCCTCGTCGGAGATCTCCAGACGGGTCGGGTTCTTCGAGGTGAGACGCAGGATCAGGTGGTCGACGCCCTGCACCAGGTTGTTCTGCACGGTCACCGGGATCGTGGCGCTTCGCCCGGAGAGCTTGGTCTCCGACTTGTCGATCAGCTTGACCTGGCCGGTCAGGGTGTCCAGGTAGCCCTGCACACCCTGACGGAACGAGCTCGCGGCGGTGCTCCGGCCCCGCCAGGACGTCGACATCTCACGGTTCATGGCCCGCCCGAAGGGGGTCACCACCCGGGCCTCGTTCGCGAGGATCACCTTGAAGTTGTCGAGCTTGTCCTGCGTGTACGCGATCTGCTCGAAGGCCGACCGGGGCAGCTCCTGCTTGCGCAGCGAGGAGGGGTACGACGACTTCGACGGCACCTTCGTGGTGGCGCCCGGGTCGGGCTTGGCCTTGGCGGCCGCCTCGAGCGGCTGGGACTGCGACCAGGTACCGCCCTGGAGCATGCTGACGGCCGTCGCCAGCGACCGGGCCTGACTCGCGGTCGGCATGCGCTGCGGGGCGACGACGACGCTGCGCTGCTTGCTCGTCTGGAGGTTCAGGGCCAGGCTCTGCGCGAGGAACTCCTGCACCGCGAGCGTGGACGTGGAGGCGTTCGTCAGGTCGCCCTCGAACGCCGTCGACAGCCGGGCGTCCGCGACCACCGCCGTGGTACCACCGCCGATGGGCCGGGCCGCGGAGGGGGTGTAGGTGAGATCGCCGTTCTCCGTCAGGCTGTCGCTGCGCGCGATCACCTTGTCGGCTCCCGCCGAGGTGGCGACCTTCACGATCGACGGGTCGACGGCGCCGTCCACCGGCCAGGCGAAGTCGGTGTCCGGGGTCACATGGAGCACGGTCTCCACGGTGGTGGCGGCGACGTCGGTGGCCGCCTTGAGCTGGCTCAGCGAGCCGGCGACGCCGGTGCCGTTGTGGGCGAGCGAGGCCAGGTCGGGGTCGGCGAACGGCAGTGCCACGACCTCCTTGCCGAGCACCGCGTCCTGGAGTTCGTCGAGCCACTGCTTGGCGACCGCCTGGTGGGTGCCGGCGGTGGTGGTGTCTCCCTCGCCGCGGACCCGGTAGCTGCCGGTCATGGCGTCGACGGACGCGAGCAGGTCCGGGTCGATCACCCAGGTGACGTCCAGTTCCCTGCCCAGGCTCAGGAGCTGCTCCAGGCGGCCGCCGGGCGACAGGTCCTTGGCCAGGTCGTCGTTGAGGAAGACCGGCGTCTGCTGCGCGTTCGAACCGGTCTCCGCCGACATGTGGACGGTGGAGACCAGCGGCCACAGCACCGTCGTCCGGGTCGGGGTATCCGCCTCCTCGGGCTGCCACGGCAGGAAGGTCCGCTGGACGCCCAGCACCCGCTCCCACGGCTGCGCGGCCGTCTCGCCCGCGAGGGAGACACCGAGCGGATAGACGCCGTCGTCGTCCAGGTCGAGCTTGTTCACCGGGACGGAGATGCTGAAGTGCTCGGCGACGCCCGGTGTGAGCTTGGCGAACTCGGCGACGTACTTGCCGCCCACCTCGGAGCCGTCCTCGTCGGAGAGGACATCCGCGCGCTTGGCGGCGCTGTCGATCGCCGAGCGGGTGGTGAGGGCGGATCCCACCCGCAGACCCACATGGGCGTCGGTGACCGCCTGCTTGCCGTTGTTGGTGACCGTGCCGGAGACGGTCAGGGTGTCACCGTCGGTGGGAGCGGTGGGGCTGAGCGAGTCGACGGTGACGGCCACCGTGCCGGTGTCGGCGGCCTCCTTGGCGGAGGTCGGGCCGGCTGCCTGCGCGGGGGTGGCGGCGGGCAGCTGGAGCAGACCGGCCAGCAGGGGCGCCCCGGCGAGCAGTGCGCCGGTGCGCCGCAGCCACCGGCGGGCAGGTGAGGGAGTCATCCCCGGAAAGTCTGCCGCCTCGGCCACGCGTTCGCCGTCCCTCGTCGTCGTCAGTGGTCGTCGGAATGTGCGTCCACGCATGGTAACGATGCGCGCTGAGGGGAAGTGCCGCGGACTGCTCCACAAGATCGTGGAAGCCGGTCGGATCGTCCGCTATCTGCGTCTATGAGAGAAAGTCGCGAAGTGGAGGGTAAGCAGACGTCTTGCCCGGCTATCGGGAAGGATGTCCGCCCGCTGCATATAGGGGCGCCCCGGATCGGCCGGGCCACGTACCCTCTTTTGTTGTGCCGAACGCCAATGAAGACAATCTCAGCGTCCTGAGCCAGGTGCAGCACCGCGCGGTCGGTGAACTGCTGCGGGTCGCCCCTGTCGCCGACGACCTTGCCCGCCGTTTCCAGGAGGCCGGGTTCTCTCTCGCCCTGGTCGGCGGCTCGGTGCGGGACGCGCTGCTCGGCCGGCTCGGCAACGACCTGGACTTCACGACGGACGCCCGGCCCGAGGACGTCCTGAAGATCGTCCGGCCGTGGGCGGACGCCGTGTGGGAGGTCGGGATCGCGTTCGGCACCGTCGGGGTCCAGAAGGACGCCCGCGTCGGAGACGTCGATCGAAGCTTCCAGATCGAGGTCACCACCTACCGGTCGGAAGCCTACGACCGCACCTCGCGCAAGCCCGAGGTGTCGTACGGCGACTCCATCGAGCAGGACCTCGTCCGCCGGGACTTCACCGTGAACGCCATGGCCGTGGCGCTTCCCGAGAAGGAGTTCATCGACCCGCACGGTGGCCTCGAGGACCTCGCGGCGCGTGTGCTGCGCACCCCGGGTACGCCGGAGGAGTCCTTCTCGGACGACCCGCTGCGCATGATGCGCGCCGCCCGCTTCGCCGCCCAGCTCGACTTCGAGGTCGACCCCGAGGTCGTCACCGCGATGAAGGAGATGGCAGGCCGCATCGAGATCGTCTCGGCCGAGCGGGTACGGGACGAGCTGAACAAGCTGATCCTGTCCGCGCACCCGCGCAAGGGGCTGTCGCTGCTGGTCGACACCGGCATCGCCGACCATGTGCTGCCCGAGCTGCCCGCCCTGCGCTTGGAGAGCGACGAGCACCACCGTCACAAAGACGTCTACGAACACACCCTGATCGTCCTCGAGCAGGCGATCGCCCTCGAGGAGAGCGGCCCCGACCTCACGCTGCGGCTGGCCGCGCTGCTGCACGACATCGGCAAGCCGCGCACCCGTCGCTTCGAGAACGACGGGCGCGTCTCGTTCCACCACCACGAGGTGGTCGGGATGAAGATGACGAAGAAGCGCATGACGGCTCTGAAGTACTCCAACGAGCTGGTGAAGGACGTCTCCCGGCTGGTCGAGCTCCATCTGCGCTTCCACGGCTATGGCACCGGCGAGTGGACGGACTCCGCGGTGCGTCGCTATGTGCGGGACGCGGGACCGCTCCTCGACCGCCTGCACAAGCTGACCCGCTCGGACTGCACCACCCGGAACAAGCGCAGGGCGGCCGCGCTCTCCCGCGCCTACGACGGGCTGGAGGAGCGCATCGTCCAGCTGAAGGAGCGGGAGGAGCTGGACGCGATCCGCCCCGACCTCGACGGCAACCAGATCATGGAGATCCTGGGCGTCGGTCCCGGACCTGCCATCGGCAAGGCGTACAAGCACTTGCTGGAACTGCGCCTGGAGAACGGGCCGATGGAGTACGACGCGGCAGTGGCGGCGCTCAAGGAGTGGTGGGCCGAACAGGAGTGAGGCTGTGAAGCGGGGCCATGTTTCACGTGAAACATGGCCCCGGCTGCACGGCAGGCGGACAGGCGAAGGGGCGGTGTTTCACGTGAAACACCGCCCCTTCCAGCAACTGCCTTACTTCTTGTAGTCCTTCAGGCAGAGCAGGAAGTTACTGCCGTCACCGCTCTCGGTGTACTGGTACTGGAAGTCCTTGGCTTCTTCGGCGCACTTGCTGTCGGCCGTGACCTGCGTGTACGTGCCTTCGATCTTCGCCAGCACGATGAACTGGGCCTTCGAGGAGTCGCACTTGACGACCTCGAGGTCGGGGTTGTTGTCGTCGCTGCTGCCGCGGTGCATGCAGTCGCCGACCGCCGCCGTGTTGGCGTCGTCCTGGTTCGATATGTAGACGCCGATGCCCACACCGATGGCCGCGAGAACGATGACGACGTTCTTGATCAGCTTGAAGCTGACCTTGCGTCGGGGCTGCTCCGGCGGGACCGCGCCGTAGGGAGCGGCACCGGGCTGCGGGTAGCCGGGCTGCTGCGCGAACGGGTTCTGGCCCTGGGGCTGGCCCTGGGGCTGGCCGTAGGGCTGCTGGCCCTGCTGCGCGAACGGATTCTGGCCCTGGGGCGGCGGAGTCGACACTTAGGGGTCCCCCTAAAAACTTGGACGTGTGGCGCGAAATCACTCGCGAAGTAAGACGCACGTAAGCTACCGGCCCCCACTGACAAGCCTGAAGCCGAGGGGGAGTCTGTGTCATTGATGTGACACTTACCGGCGTTCAAAGCGGGTCATAGCGGCAGCAATTGTTCCGTAGATAACGGCGACCGTGACCACCAATGCGGCGGAACGTCCGTCGGGCGGCAGCATCAGAGCGGCCACAGCCGCGGCGCCGACAAAGGCGACATTGAACGCGACGTCGTAGAGAGAGAAGATCCGGCCGCGGAAGCCGTCCTGCACGGACGACTGGACGATGGTGTCGGTGGCGATCTTCGCTCCCTGGGTGACCACCCCCAGCACGAACGCCGCGACGAACGTGGTCACCTGGGTGAACGGCAGCATGAGAGCGAGCACGAGGACCGCGGCGGACGCGGCGCAGACGATGATCCAGCGGCCCGGACCCAGCCCTCCCGCAGCCGCCGGAGTGACCACGGCGGCGACGAAGAACCCCACGCCGGAGACCCCTACGGCCAGCCCCAGCAGGGCCAGCCCGTCGTCAGGGTCGGACGACCAGGCGTACCGGCAGAGCATCAGCACCATCACGGTCAGGGCGCCGTAGGAGAACCGCATCAGGGAGATCGAGCCGAGCGCCCAGGCGGCCTCCCTGCGCTTGGGCTCGGCCAGGTGACGCAGGCCCGCCGAGAGGCCGCGGGCGGTGCCCCGGAGTGCGCTCGCCAGCCGGGGCTGGACCAGATCACGGTCGGGTCCGAGCAGATCCGCAGCCATGGCCAGGGAGGCGAGCGCCGCGGACAGGTACAGGGCGCAGCCGAGCAGCACCACCGCGGCGTCGGAGTCCGCGACCACCAGCCGGACGACGAGGGCGAGGCCGCCGCCCGCGACCGCGGCCAGTGTTCCGGCGGTCGGAGAGAGGGAGTTGGCCATCACCAGGCGGTCGCCGTCGACGACGCGCGGCAGAGCCGCCGAGAGGCCGGCCAGGACGAAGCGGTTGACGGCGGTGACGCACAGCGCGGAGACGTAGAAGAGCCAGTCGGGGACATGGCTGATCATCAGGACGGCCGTCACGGACGCCAGCAGGGCGCGCAGCAGATTGCCGTAGAGGAAGACCTGCCGGCGGCGCCAGCGGTCCAGCAGGACACCGGCGAAGGGGCCGACGAGGGAGTAGGGCAGCAGCAGGACCGCCATGGCGGAGGCGATCGCGCCGGCCGAGGTCTGCTTCTCCGGGGAGAAGACGACATAGGTGGCGAGTGCGACCTGGTAGACGCCGTCCGCGCACTGGGAGAGCAGCCGCACCGCGAGAAGCCGCCGGAAGTTCCCGAAGCGCAGCAGGACGCGCAGATCACGGACGACGGCCATGCGGCACAGCCTCACATACGGGGAGGGTCCCCGGGTCATAGGACCCGGGGACCCTTCTCAGCCCTGGCAGGAGCGAATTTTCCGTGCGGGACGAGTCAGCGCTCGACCTCACCGCGGATGAACTTCTCGACGTTGGCGTAGGCCTCGTCGTCGAAGTACTGCACCGGCGGGGACTTCATGAAGTACGAGGACGCCGACAGGATCGGGCCACCGATACCGCGGTCCTTGGCGATCTTCGCGGCGCGCAGGGCGTCGATGATGACACCCGCGGAGTTCGGGGAGTCCCAGACCTCGAGCTTGTACTCCAGGTTCAGCGGGACGTCACCGAAGGCGCGGCCCTCGAGGCGGACGTACGCCCACTTGCGGTCGTCCAGCCAGGCCACGTAGTCCGAGGGACCGATGTGGACGTTCTTCTCGCCCAGGTCGCGGTCGGGGATCTGCGAGGTGACGGCCTGCGTCTTCGAGATCTTCTTGGACTCGAGGCGGTCGCGCTCCAGCATGTTCTTGAAGTCCATGTTGCCGCCGACGTTGAGCTGCATGGTGCGCTCGAGCCGGACACCGCGGTCCTCGAACAGCTTCGCCATCACACGGTGCGTGATGGTGGCGCCGACCTGGGACTTGATGTCGTCACCGACGATCGGGACGCCGGCCTCGGTGAACTTGTCCGCCCACTCCTTGGTGCCGGCGATGAAGACCGGGAGGGCGTTGACGAACGCGACCTTGGCGTCGATGGCGGCCTGGGCGTAGAACTTCGCCGCGTTCTCGGAACCGACGGGCAGGTAGCAGACAAGGACGTCGACCTGGCGGTCCTTGAGGATCTGGACGACGTCGACCGGGGCCTCGGCGGACTCCTCGATGGTCTCGCGGTAGTACTTGCCGAGACCGTCCAGGGTGTGGCCACGCTGGACCGTGACGCCCTTGTTCGGGACGTCGCAGATCTTGATGGTGTTGTTCTCGCTGGCACCGATGGCGTCCGAGAGGTCGAGGCCGACCTTCTTCGCGTCGACGTCGAAGGCGGCGACGAACTCGACGTCACCGACGTGGTAGTCGCCGAACTGCACGTGCATCAGACCCGGGACCTTGGACGCCGGGTCGGCGTCCTTGTAGTACTCGACGCCCTGCACCAGCGAGGCGGCGCAGTTTCCGACGCCGACGATGGCTACGCGAACCGAACCCATTCCGGTTGCTCCCTGTGTGTACGAGTGAGGCCCTGAACAGGCGCTCACGTGGCGGTTTCGTCGGGCAGATCCGTCCCGGGGGTGTCCCCGGGACGGGGCAGGCCGCCCGTCGATCCAGATGTGGTGTTCTGTTGAGCGGACCCCCCGGAGGCGGAACCTGTCAGGTCCCGTCCGGCCCGCTCGCTCTCGATGAGCTCGTTCAGCCAGCGCACTTCGCGCTCCACGGACTCCATACCGTGGCGCTGGAGCTCAAGCGTGTAGTCGTCGAGGCGCTCCCGGGTGCGCGCCAGGGAGGCGCGCATCTTCTCGAGGCGCTCCTCCAGCCGGCTGCGGCGGCCCTCGAGTACGCGCATGCGTACATCGCGTGACGTCTGTCCGAAGAAGGCGAAACGAGCGGCGAAGTGTTCGTCCTCGTACGCGTCGGGACCCGTCTGCGAGAGCAGCTCCTCGAAGTGCTCCTTACCCTCCGCCGTCAACCGGTAGACGATCTTGGCGCGACGCCCTGCGAGTGGTGCGGCGAGGGCGTCTTCGTGGGTGCTGCCCGGCTCCTCGATCAACCAGCCGTTGGTGACCAGCGTCTTGAGGCAGGGGTAGAGCGTGCCGTAGCTGAACGCACGGAACACGCCCAGGGACGTGTTCAGTCGTTTGCGCAGCTCATAGCCGTGCATCGGAGACTCGCGGAGAAGGCCGAGGACGGCGAACTCGAGGATCCCGGCACGCCGGCTCATCGTCGCCTCCTCTCGTCCTTATGTCGCGCTGATGTATCGACTCGATACATCATGACGATAGAACGGCCTTCCGGATGCGACAAGAGGGGAAAGGGTGAACGGGATCACATCACCGATTCATTGAGGGCAAGTTGCCTGGTTTGCGGTGAACTTCGGGCCTAGGCAGGTTTTGACGGTGCGTAGTCTGTGCGCCATGCACACCACCGGGACCCATGAGACGCCGGGGGGCGTCGAGGTCCTCGGTGCAGTACGGGTGAATGCGCGACCGACCGCATCCGTACTTCGGGGGGACAGGAAACCAGCCGCCCTTTCCAGGCGCGCACGGATGCGCCTGCCCGAGGAGTAATCGTTCGATGAGCGAGCACCGTCGCAAACCGCCGCAGCCGCAGGGAGGCGGACGTGCCGCGGCCCGACGCGGCCAGTCCGGTCCGTCCTCCGGCCGCCGCGCGGCACCGCGAGGCGCAACCGGATCTCCTTCCGACTACGGGTTGGGTTACGGGGCCGGAGGCGAAGACCAGTCGCACGGCAACCGCGCCGACGCCCGGCGCGCATCCCAGAGAGACTCGGGCGGGCGGCGCAGAGCGGCCGAGCCCACGGGAGGCCGTCGCGGAGCCCCGGCCGGCCCCGGACGGGGCAGAGGACGGCCTGCGCCCGACAGCAAGCGTCTGATCGACTACCCGCGCGCCGGCAAGTACGGCTGGCAGCGCTGGATGCCCTCCTGGAAGCTCGTCGCGGGCCTGTTCGTCGGCTTCGTGGGCGGTCTGGTGGCCGTCGCGGGCATCGGGTACGCCATGGTGGGCATCCCGGACGTCGCCAAGACGGCCACGGCGCAGAACAACGTCTACTACTGGAAGGACGGCAGCCAGATGGTTGCCACCGGTGGTGAGACGAACCGGCAGAACATCGGCCTCTCGCAGATCCCCGAGGAGATGCGCTGGGCGGTGATCTCGCAGGAGAACAAGACCTTCTACGACGACAGCGGCATCGACCCCAAGGGCATCGCCCGCGCCGTGTTCAACATGGCCCGGGGCGGCCAGACGCAGGGTGGATCGACGATCACCCAGCAGTACGTCAAGAACGCCATGCTGAACGACCAGTCGCAGACGATCTCCCGGAAGTTCAAGGAGATCTTCGTGTCCATCAAGGTGGGGGCCGAGGTCGACAAGGACCAGATCATGGCCGGCTACCTGAACTCCGCGTACTACGGCCGCAACGCCTACGGGATCCAGGCCGCCTCCCGCGCCTACTTCAACAAGGACGCGATCAAGCTCAACCCGGGCGAGTGCGCGTTCCTGGCCGCCATGCTGAAGGGCGCCACCTACTACGACCCGGCCGGCACGACCTCGGTCGACCCGGTCGGCGCCACCCCCGCCGCGAACAGCAAGCGGGCCCGGCTCCAGATGCAGGACACCCTCGACAAGATGGTCGAGTACGGCCACCTGAAGGCGTCGGTGCGGGCCCAGTACACCGACCTCCCCGACTGGCAGAACCCCCGCTCCAACACCGACCTCAAGGGCCAGATCGGCTACCTCGTCGACCTCGCCAACGGCTACCTGGTCACCAACAGCAAGAAGACCGGGATCACCCAGGACCTGCTCCAGCAGGGCGGCTACTCGATCTACACGACCTTCGACAAGAACAAGGTCAAGCAGCTCGCGGACTCGGTCGCGAAGGTCCAGAAGGCCAACATCAAGCCGAAGCAGCGGCCGGATACGGACACGCACGTCCAGTTCGGCGGGGCGTCCGTGGAACCGGCCACCGGTGCCATCCGGGCCATCTACGGCGGTGAGGACGCCACCAAGCACTTCACCGACAACGCCGACCAGACCGGCGCCCAGGTCGGTTCGACGTTCAAGCCGTTCGTGCTGGCCGCCGCGATGACCTGGGGCGTGCGCGATCCGGACCTGGGCTCGTCGCAGGCGCAGGACGAACGCACCATCGTGTCGCCCAAGAGCCTGTTCAGCGGCAAGAACAAGCTCAAGATCGAGAACTACGACGGCACGGTCTGGAAGAACGAGAAGGGCGAGGAGTGGCTTCAGACCAATGACGGCAACGTCTCGCTCGGAACGCCGCCCAAGTACAAGATCGACCTTCGCGAAGCGATGCGCGAGTCGGTGAACTCCGCCTTCGTGCAGCTCGGCATGGACGTCGGCCTGGACAAGGTGAAGGACTCCGCCGTCAGCGCGGGCCTCAAGGAGTCCAGCCTCACCAACAGCGGCTTCCCGTCGTTCTCGATCGGCATCTCCGACCCGAGCGCGATCCGGATGGCGGGCGCGTACGGCACCTTCGCCGCCAGCGGCAAGCAGCGTGACCCCTACTCCGTGGAGAAGGTCACGAGCGAGAAGGGCCAGATCTTCACGCACGAGACCGAGACGAAGCAGGCGTTCACCGCGAAGGTCGCCGACAACGTCACGGACGTCCTGAAGACCGTGGTCGAGAAGGGCACCGGTACCAACGCCCAGCTGCCCGGCCGTGAGGTGGCCGGCAAGACCGGTACCACCGACGGCAACAAGTCGGCCTGGTTCGTGGGCTACACCCCGCAGTTGTCGACCGCGGTCACCATGTTCCGCTACGACGACGACGAGTCGAACAAGAACCGCACGTTCCTGGAGATGTTCGGAACAGGTGGCCAGGAGAAGATCCACGGTGCCTCGTTCCCGGCCCAGATCTGGCACGACTACATGGCCGAGGCGCTGAAGGGCACGAAGGCGAAGGACTTCCCGGAGCCCCAGCCGATCGGCGAGGTCGTGAACGCGGAACCGTCCCCGACTCCGACGCCCTCGGCCACCGAGACCGAAGAGGAGTCGCCGTCGCCGTCCGCGTCTCCCAGCGAGACGGAGATCGAGCCCTCGCCGTCGCCGTCCGAGACCTGCTCCAAGTTCTTCGGCTGCGAGGAGGAAGACGGCGGGACGAGCAACGGGAACGGGAACGGCGGCTCAGGCGAAACCAGCCCATCGGCCACCGCGACCGAGACGGAGAGCGACACCAGAGGGAATACCAGCAATGGCGGCTTCTTCGGAGGCCCGGGCGGCTAGTCGCACCGTTGCCCCACTTGCGTGTTTCACGTGAAACATGCGCTTGTTTCACGTGAAACGAGGGCCGCTCCACCCAACGAGGTGGGGCGGCCCTCGGCGTTTTCCTAGGTCCGTACGGCAGGATGTCGCTCATGCCCAGTGCAGAATCGACGCCGACGCGCGCGCACGAGCCGGATCCGGTGAAGCCGACCAGCGATGACCCGGTGGCCGCGGCCGGCAGTGAGCTGATCGGCGGCCCCATCGGCCGCCGGGCGCTGCTCGGGACGTCCTGGTGGACGCCCGTACGGATCGTCGCGCTCGTGGCGATCGGGATGTTCGCCCTAGGACTGATCCAGAAGGCGCCTTGCTACAACGGCGGCTGGTTCTTCGGTGCCACCACCCAGTACACGCACGCCTGCTACTCGGACATCCCGCACCTGTATCAGGGGCGCGGTTTCGCCGACGGGCTCGTGCCGTACTTCGACAAGCTCCCCGGCGACATGGACTACCTCGAGTACCCGGTACTGACCGGCGTGTTCATGGAGGTGGCCAACTGGCTGACCCCGGGCAGCGGCAGCATCCAGGACCAGGAACAGTGGTACTGGATGGTCAACGCCGGGATGCTGATGGCGTGCGCGGCCGTGATCGCCGTCTGTGTGGCCCGGACGCACGCCCGGCGCCCCTGGGACGGTCTGCTGGTCGCCCTGGCGCCCGCCTTCGCGTTGACCGCGACCATCAACTGGGACCTGCTGGCGGTCGCTCTGACGGCCGCGGCGATGCTCATGTGGTCGCGGGGCCGGTCCCTCGCCTTCGGAGTCCTCCTGGGGCTTGCCACGGCCGCCAAGCTCTATCCCGTGTTCCTCCTCGGCCCCCTGTTCGTGCTGTGCTGGCGGGCGGGGAAGTGGCGGGACTTCGGCAAGGCCGCGGGAGGTGCGGTCGTCGCCTGGCTGGTGGTGAACCTGCCCGTCATGCTCTTCGCCTTCGACGGGTGGTCGAAGTTCTACCGGTTCAGCCAGGAGCGCGGCGTCGACTTCGGATCCTTCTGGCTGATCATGGCGCAGAACTCCAGCGATCCACTGACCACCGACAGCGTCAACACCCTCGCCACGCTTCTCGTCGTCGTGTGCGCCGCGGGCATCGCCCTGCTGGCGCTGACCGCGCCCCGCCGTCCCCGTTTCGCCCAGCTGGCTTTTCTGATCGTGGCCGCCTTCATCCTCACCAACAAGGTCTACTCGCCGCAGTACGTCCTGTGGCTGGTGCCGCTGGCGGTGCTGGCCCGGCCGAAGTGGCGGGACTTCCTGATCTGGCAGGCGTGCGAGGTCGCCTACTTCCTGGGTATCTGGATGTACCTCGCGTACACGATGAGCGGAGACGCCCACAAGGGCCTGCCGACCGACGGCTACCACTGGGCCATCGGCGTGCACCTGTTGGGAACGCTCTACCTGTGCGGAGTCGTCGTGCGCGACATCCTGATGCCGGAGCGGGACGTGGTGCGGCAGGCGGGCGACGACGACCCCTCGGGCGGAGTGCTCGACGGGGCGGAGGACGTCTTCGTGCTCGGTGCCGCGGCGCATCCGCCGCGGCACGCATCCCACTTCGACGGGCCCCAGGTGGACTGGGGCAAACAGGATGCCACCGACAGTTCGCTCTGAGCGAACAGGGCGTCGGCCAGGGCATCAGGATCTGGTCGGCGCGCTGACAGGCCAGTGAGCCGACGGGCTGACGCGCCGACGGGAAAGGCCGTACACGAACTCCGTGTACGGCCTTTCCCGTTGCCGGCCTCGTTCTTCGGTGTCGCGCCTCAGCGGTCCACGATCCGGTCGAACTGCGTGGTGGTGTGCCGCAGATGCGCCACGAGTTCGTCGCCGACGTGCGGCTCCGGCGCGTCCGAGGGCACGAACAGGATGGACACCTGCATGTGCGGCGGCTCGGCGAACCAGCGCTGCTTGCCGCCCCAGACGAACGGAGACAGGTTCCGGTTCACCGTGGCGAGGCCCGCGCGGGCGACGCCCTTGGCGCGCGGCATGACGCCGTGGAGGGCCTTGGGGGCCTCCAGACCCACCCCGTGCGAGGTTCCGCCCGCCACGACCACCAGGAAGCCGTCGGAGGCCGCCTTCTGCTGCCGGTAGCCGAAGCGGTCACCCTTGGAGACGCGCGTGACATCGAGGACGGCACCGCGGTACTCGGTGGCGTCGTGGTCCCCCAGCCACAGCCGCGTGCCGATACGGGCGCGGAAGCGGGTCTGCGGGAACTGCTGCCGCAGCCGGGCGAGTTCGTCGGCCTTGAGGTGACTGACGAACATCGTGTGCAGCGGCAGCCGGGCCGCGCGCAGCCGGTCCATCCAGCCGATGACCTCCTCGACGGCGTCGGAGCCGTCGGTGCGGTCCAGCGGGAGGTGGATCGCGAAACCCTCCAGCCTGACGTTCTCGATGGCCGCGTGCAGCTGCGGCAGGTCCTGCTCGCTGATGCCGTGCCGCTTCATCGACGACATGACCTCGATGACCACCCGAGCGCCCACGAGGCCGTACACGCCGTCGATCGACGACACGGAGCGCACGACCCGGTCGGGCAGCGGGACGGGCTCCTCACCGCGCCGGTAGGGCGTCAGCACCAGGAGGTCGCCGCCGAAGAAGTCCTTGATGCGCGCGGCCTCGTACGTCGTGCCGACGGCGAGGACGTCCGAGCCCAGCCGGGTGGCCTCCTCGGCCAGCCGGTCGTGCCCGAACCCGTAGCCGTTGCCCTTGCAGACCGGGACGAGTCCCGGGAACTGCTCCTGCACGTGCTTGTGGTGCGCCCGCCAGCGCGCGGTGTCGACGTAGAGGGTGAGCGCCATGGCCGGACCTGGGACCTTTCTCGTGGCTGCGGTGTGGGGGAAACGCGTCAGAGGCGTCAGAGGTATGGAATCACCGGACGTGACGTCAGCGGCGCGACATGTAGATGTCGAGAGCCTTGTGGAGCAGCTTGTTCAGCGGGAAGTCCCACTCGCCGAGGTACTCCGCGGCCTGTCCGCCGGTGCCGACCTTGAACTGGATCAGACCGAAGAGATGGTCGGTCTCGTCCAGCGAGTCGGAGATGCCACGCAGGTCGTAGACGGTCGCGCCGAGCGCGTAGGCGTCGCGCAGCATCCGCCACTGCATCGCGTTCGAGGGCCGGAACTCACGGCCGATGTTGTCGGACGCGCCGTAGGAGTACCAGACGTGGCCGCCGACGATCAGCATCGTCGCCGCAGCGAGGTTCACGCCGTTGTGGCGGGCGAAGTACAGCCGCATGCGGTTGGGGTCCTCGGTGTTGAGGGCCGACCACATGCGCTGGAAGTAGGAGAGCGGACGTGGCCGGAAGTGATCCCGCACCGCCGTGATCTCGTACAGCCGCTGCCACTCCTCCAGGTCGTGGTAACCGCCCTGGACGACCTCGACGCCGGCCTTCTCGGCCTTCTTGATGTTGCGGCGCCACAGCTGGTTGAAGTTCTTGTGGACCTCTTCGAGCGAACGGTTCGCCAGCGGCACCTGGTAGACGTAGCGCGGCTGGACGTCGCCGAAGCCGGCGCCGCCGTCCTCGCCCTGCTGCCAGCCCATGCGGCGCAGCTTGTCGGCCACCTCGAAGGCACGCGGCTCGATGAAGTCGGCCTCGATGTCGCGCAGTCGCTTCACGTCCGGGCTCTGGATGCCCGCCTTGATGGACGTGGCCTCCCAGCGGCGGATGATCACCGGCGGGCCCATCTTCACCGAGAAGGCGCCCTGCTGCTTCAGGTGCGCGAGCATCGGTTCCAGCCAGTCGGTCAGGTTCGGCGCGTACCAGTTGATGACCGGGCCCTCGGGAAGGTAGGCCAGGTAGCGCTTGATCTTGGGCAGCTGGCGGTAGAGGACGAGGCCCACGCCGACCAGTTCACCGTTGCGCTCGTCGAACCAGCCGAGGCTCTCCGAACGCCACTCGGCCTTGACATCGGCCCAGGCCGGAACCTGCATGTGGCTAGCCGACGGCAGGCTCTGGATGTATGCCAGATGCTGCTCGCGGCTGATCGTCCTCAGGGTCAGGCTCATTCGGGGCGCTCCTCGGGCTGGTGTGTCCCCATGGGTACAGGGGCTCCGGCTCTCGCGCCGAAGCCTACTGCGCCTTGCGACCAGCCCGACTGGGCGTACGGAACCTGCGCCCCGGCCCGCGTGCGGCCGGGGCGTTCCGTCCTGATTCGTAGGTGTCTAGGCGTCCTCCGGCGCGGGCGGGGTCCGTGGCGCCGGCACCGCCCGCGCCGGTCGGGTCACCAGACTCCGCCGAAGAGGCCGCCGTGGGCCATTCCGATGAAGAAGCCGAAGCCCGCGGCACCGAGACCCAGGATCAGACCGAAGCGCTCACGGGTGGTCTCGGAGATCCACTGTCCGTACGCACCGGTCAGGATTCCGACCAGGCCCACCCAGGAGCTGAGCAGATGAAGGCTGTGGAAGAACGACGTGATGAACGCGGTCACACCGAGCACCAGCGTCACTGCCAGCAAGGTGTCCTGGAGGGGATGGGCTCTGCCGTCGGTGGCGAAGAGGGATCCGGCGGTATTGGGTCGCAATGCCTGTGCCATGTGGCACCTCCTGCGGAAGGCGGCGCATCGTAGCGCCATACACACCCGACGTGTACAGACTGACGGCCATCCACGCCGGATTTCAACCGGAAGCGTGTGTGCAGGTAGTCTGTACCGTCTGCACCGGTGTCTGCCCAGGCATTGCCAGGGAGTCCGTCCAGCTGAGAGCGGGGAAGTCGCCAGCCGACCCCCGATTGTCAGTGGCGGCCGATACCGTTGCGTACGCATCACAACCCTCCTGCCACGGATCGACCGTGGCCGCTGAGTCCAAAGGAGGTGGGTTCCACATGCGTCACTACGAAGTGATGGTCATCCTCGACCCCGATCTCGAAGAGCGCGCTGTCTCTCCGCTGATCGAGAACTTCCTCTCCGTCGTCCGTGAGGGCAACGGAAAGGTGGAGAAGGTCGACACCTGGGGCCGCCGTCGTCTCTCGTACGAGATCAAGAAGAAGCCCGAGGGCATCTACTCGGTCATCGACCTTCAGGCCGAGCCTGCGGTCGTCAAGGAGCTCGACCGCCAGATGAACCTGAACGAGTCGGTCCTCCGGACCAAGGTCCTCCGTCCCGAGACCCACTGAGCTCTCCAGCTCAGCTGATCTCGGGATTCTGAGTAGCAGCAGCACTAGCAGCCAGCAGCAAACCCGCCGAGAGGTTCCCCCATGGCAGGCGAGACCGTCATCACGGTCGTCGGCAATCTTGTCGACGACCCCGAGCTGCGCTTCACCCCCTCCGGTGCGGCGGTCGCGAAGTTCCGTGTCGCGTCCACTCCCCGCACCTTCGACCGCCAGACGAACGAGTGGAAGGACGGCGAGAGCCTGTTCCTGACCTGCTCGGTCTGGCGTCAGGCGGCGGAGAACGTCGCGGAGTCGCTTCAGCGAGGCATGCGCGTCATCGTGCAGGGCCGGCTGAAGCAGCGGTCCTACGAGGACCGTGAGGGCGTCAAGCGCACGGTCTACGAACTGGACGTCGAGGAAGTCGGCGCCAGCCTGCGCAGTGCCACGGCCAAGGTCACCAAGGCTTCCGGCCGCGGTGGCCAGGGCGGCCAGGGTGGTTACGGCGGCGGTGGCGGTGGCGGCCAGCAGGGCGGCGGCTGGGGTGGAAACTCCGGCGGCGGCCAGCCGAGCGGCGGCGCTCCCGCCGACGACCCGTGGGCTACCGGCGCTCCTGCCGCCGGCAACCAGGGCGCCGGCGGTGGCGGCGGCTGGGGTGGAAACTCCGGCGGCAGCAGCGGCGGCTCCGGCGGCGGCTACTCGGACGAACCCCCCTTCTAGGCCGTTCGGGCCCGGTTCTCCGGGCCTGTCCGGGTCGAGGGCGGGTCGTATCCCACTTCTTGATCACACAGGAGAAACACCATGGCGAAGCCGCCTGTGCGCAAGCCTAAGAAGAAGGTCTGCGCATTCTGCAAGGACAAGGTCACGTACGTGGACTACAAGGACACGAACATGCTGCGGAAGTTCATTTCCGACCGCGGCAAGATCCGTGCCCGTCGCGTGACCGGCAACTGCACGCAGCACCAGCGTGACGTCGCCACGGCCGTCAAGAACAGCCGTGAGATGGCGCTGCTGCCGTACACCGCCCAGGCGCGATAAGGGAAGGGTGACCGACTAATGAAGATCATCCTCACCCACGAGGTCTCTGGCCTCGGTGCCGCTGGTGACGTCGTCGACGTCAAGGACGGTTACGCTCGCAACTACCTGATCCCGCGGAATTTCGCTATCCGCTGGACCAAGGGTGGCGAGAAGGACGTCGAGCAGATCCGTCGTGCTCGCAAGATCCACGAAATCCAGACCATCGAGCAGGCCAACTCCGTGAAGGCCCAGCTCGAGGGCGTCAAGGTTCGTCTGGCCGTGCGCTCCGGCGACGCCGGTCGTCTCTTCGGTTCCGTCACCCCGGCCGACATCGCTTCCGCGATCAAGGCTGCCGGTGGCCCCGAGGTCGACAAGCGCCGCATCGAGCTCGGCTCGGCGATCAAGACCCTGGGCGCCCACGTGACGTCCGTGCGTCTGCACCCCGAGGTTGCCGCCAAGGTCAACATCGAGGTCGTCGCGGCCTGATCGCCGCGCTTGGCTCGAAGAGCTGAGAAGGGGCCGCACTCCACGGGGGTGCGGCCCCTTCTGCTTGCCTGTTTCACGTGAAACACCGGTCCTGCACGACCGGCCGGTTCACCTGGCTCCCGGTTTCACGTGAAACCGGGAGCCAGGTGAACCGGTCAGCGGCTGGCGCCGGTGATGATCCAGCGACCGGAGCGGGCCCGTAGCCACAGGGTCAGCATGCGGACCGCCATCATCAGGGTCATCGCTCCCCATACGGCGGTCAGTCCGCCGCCGAGAACCGGCACCAGCAGGGCCACCGGAGCGAAGACCGCCAGGGTGAGAACCATCGCCCAAGCGAGATAGGGGCCGTCGCCCGCGCCCATCAGCACACCGTCCAGTACGAAGACGATGCCGCAGACGGGCTGGGAGAGCGCCACCACGAGAAGAGCGGGCAGCGCGGCTTCCTTCACCGCGGGGTCGCCGGTGAAGAGCGGCAGGAACAGCGGGCGGGCGATCACGACCAGCAGCCCGAGCACGGCACCCACGGCGATGCCCCACTGGACCATGCGGCGGCAGACGTCACGGGCGCCCTGAGCGTCGTCCGCACCGAGATACCGTCCGATGATGGCCTGCCCGGCTATCGCGATGGCGTCGAGAGCGAAGGCCAGCAGGCTCCACAAGCCCAGAGCGATCTGATGCGCGGCGATGTCGTCGTCCCCGAGGCGGGCGGCGACGGCGGTGGCGATCATCAGAATGGCCCGCAGCGAGAGCGTGCGGACCAGCAGGGGAACCCCGGCCTGGGCGGAGGCCCTGATGCCGGCGGCATCAGGGCGCAGCGACGCGCCATGGCGCCGGGCTCCACGGACCACCACGGCGAGGTAGACGACGGCCATGCCCCACTGGGCGATCACGGTGCCCCAGGCGGAGCCTGCGATCCCGAGGCCCGCGCCGTAGACGAGGACGACGTTCAAAGCGGCGTTGGCGACGAAGCCCGCGACGGCGACATAGAGCGGAGTCCTTGTGTCCTGGAGGCCACGCAGCACACCGGTCGCGGCCAGCACGACGAGCATGGCCGGGATACCGAGCGCCGAGACGCGCAGATAGGTGGTCGCGTAGGGCGCGGCGGTGTCCGAGGCTCCGAAGAGTTCGACGAGTGCCGGAGCGGTGGGCAGGGTGGCCGCGATCACGGCGGCGCCGAGGAGCAGTGCCAGCCAGATGCCGTCCATCCCCTGGCGGATGGCTGCCGGCAGATCACCGGCGCCCACGCGGCGCGCTACGGCGGCGGTGGTGGCGTAGGCGAGGAAGACGAAGACGCTGACGGCTGTCGTCAGAAGAGCGGAGGCGATGCCGAGTCCGGCCAGTTGGGCGGTGCCGAGATGGCCGACGATCGCGCTGTCGGCCATGACGAACAGCGGCTCGGCGACGAGCGCGCCGAAGGCCGGGACGGCCAGTGCGACGATCTCTCGATCGTGCCGCCGACGGGCGGCCTCGGGGGGCGCGGGTGCCTGTGTCATGACCACCAATCTAATCGTCCACAGGTAAGAGATCCAGTGCGCATGTGACCCTTACTGCTTCTCTTGTCGCGTATCCTCTCGCGCGCCGTTCGAAGAGATCTTGGCCCGACCGGGCAACTTTTTCTTCTGCACAGCCGGTGGATGGGGAAAGTGCAGGTCAGCGACGCTCCGTAAGAAAAGTCGAGGGCTTGTTCACAGCGCTGTCCACCGGGTCGTGCACAGGTTTCGCGGAGTTCTCCACAGCATCGGGGCCGTCGTCCACATGGCCTGTGGATAACCAGATTGGCTGACGGTGCAGACGGGCCTACCGTGGTCCGGCGCCCGCTCCGTCCGTCGGCCGAGGAAACCCTCATAAAACCGACGCGCCACAACCGGAGTTGGCGCTCTCGATTGTCAGTGCCGTGCCGTAGAAAGAAGGCATGGCGAGGTCCGCTCGGCGGACGGGAGGAGGCTGCTCGGTGAGCATTTCCGAGCCCTTGGACGACCCGTGGGCCGACAGCGGGCCCAGTGATCGTCTGCCTCCGGCCCGGCGGCGCGGCGAAGGAGGGCGCGGTCGTGACGAACAGCACGACCGCGGTCGGGACAGCGGCGAGTGGGAAGGCGGTGGCACCGCCTTCGAGCGGGTACCGCCGCAGGACCTGGACGCCGAGCAGTCGGTCCTCGGCGGCATGCTGCTGTCCAAGGACGCCATCGCCGACGTGGTCGAGGTCCTCAAGGGCCACGACTTCTACAAGCCCGCGCACGAGACGATCTACCAGGCGATCCTGGACGTCTACGCCAAGGGCGAGCCGGCCGACCCCATCACGATCGCCGCCGAGCTCACCAAACGCGGTGAGATCAACAAGGTCGGCGGGGCGTCCTATCTGCACACCCTCGTCCAGACGGTGCCGACGGCCGCCAACGCCGAGTACTACGCGGAGATCGTCCACGAACGCGCCGTGCTGCGCCGCCTGGTGGAGGCCGGCACCCGCATCACGCAGATGGGATACGCGGGCGACGACGACGTCGACGAGATCGTCAACCGCGCCCAGGCCGAGATCTACGCGGTCACCGAGCAGCGCACCAGTGAGGACTACCTGCCGCTCGGCGACATCATGGAGGGTGCCCTCGACGAGATCGAGGCGATCGGCTCGCGCAGCGGCGAGATGACGGGTGTGCCCACCGGATTCACGGACCTCGACTCGCTCACCAACGGCCTGCACCCCGGCCAGATGATCGTCATCGCGGCGCGTCCCGCCATGGGCAAGTCGACGCTCGCGCTGGACTTCGCGCGCGCGGCGTCGATCAAACACAACCTGCCCAGCGTCATCTTCTCCCTGGAAATGGGGCGCAACGAGATCGCGATGCGCCTTCTCTCCGCCGAAGCCCGGGTCGCCCTGCACCACATGCGTTCCGGCACCATGACGGACGAGGACTGGACGCGTCTGGCGCGCCGGATGCCCGAGGTGTCCTCCGCACCGCTGTACATCGACGACTCCCCGAACCTGTCGATGATGGAGATCCGGGCCAAGTGCCGCCGGCTGAAGCAGCGCAACGACATCAAGCTCGTGATCATCGACTATCTCCAGCTGATGCAGGCCGGTGGGTCCAAACGCTCCGAAAGCCGTCAGCAGGAGGTCTCGGACATGTCCCGTAACCTCAAGCTGCTGGCCAAGGAGCTGGAGGTCCCGGTGATCGCGCTCTCGCAGCTCAACCGTGGTCCCGAACAGCGCACCGACAAGAAGCCGATGGTGTCCGACCTGCGTGAGTCCGGCTCCATCGAGCAGGACGCGGACATGGTCATCCTGCTGCACCGTGAGGACGCCTACGAGAAGGAGTCCCCGCGCGCGGGCGAGGCGGACATCATCGTGGGCAAGCACCGTAACGGCCCTACGGCCACGATCACCGTCGCCTTCCAGGGCCACTACTCCCGCTTCGTGGACATGGCGCAGACCTGATCCGGTGCCCGCTCAGCGCCTCGTCTCGTACCTGGTGAGGATCACGCCGGAGGGAAACGTCCGCGTCTCCACCAGGTTCAGGTTCACCCAGTTGTCCAGCCCGGCGAAGAACGGCGTGCCGCCGCCCACCAGGACCGGCGCGGTAGCCAGCACGTACTCGTCGATCAGCCCGGCCCGCATGGCCGCCCCGGCGAGCGTCGCGCCGCCGATGTCCATCGGGCCGCCGTCCTGGGCCTTGAGCCGGGCGATCTCGGCGACGGCGTCGCCGGTGACCAGGCGGGTGTTCCAGTCGACCTCGTCGATCGTCGAGGAGAACACCACCTTCGACATGTCCCGCCATCGGCGCGCGAACTCGATCTCCGCCGGGGTGGCGTCGGGCCGCTGGTCGCCGGTCGGCCAGTAGGAGCTCATCGTCTGCCACAGCCTGCGCCCGTACAGCGTCAGATCGGTCGCCCGCAGCTGGTCGGACCAGAACTGGAACAGCTCGTCGCTCGGCACGCTCCAGCCGATGTCGTCGCCGGGCGCCGCGGTGTAGCCGTCCAGGGACAGGTTCATGCCGTAGATCAGTTTCCGCATGGCGCCAGCCTTCCGTGAATCGGTCTCACGCGTGCAGACCGACGCGGTGCGGGAATCTCATCGGCTCCGAGACAGGCGCCGCGGCGAAATGAGCTCGACGCCGGCCGCGCGGGCGGATGGACTGGGCCCATGACGACACCTCAGGATGAGCTCCTTCCCGGTACCCGGCGGGCGTTGCTGCACCGCGTCGCCGTGGCCCAGGCCGAGGGACGGGCTCCGTCGCTGGTCGCCGCGGTCGTACGGGACGGACGGGCCGTGTGGCACGGGGCGCGGACCTCGGTCGACGGACACGCGCCGGACGAGAACGTGCAGTACCGGATCGGCTCGATCACCAAGACCTTCACCGCCGTGCTCGTGCTGCGACTGCGTGACGAGGGAGTGCTCGGCCTCGAGGACCCGCTGGAGAAGCACCTGCCCGGCACCGGCGCGGGGGAGGCCACGGTGGCCGAACTGCTCGCCCACACCGGTGGGTTGGCGGCCGAGTCGCCCGGCCCCTGGTGGGAGCGGACCCCGGGTTCGCTGCGGCCGGGGCTCGCCGATGTCCTCGGCGACCGGGCCGCCCCGTTCCCGGCCGGCCGGCGCCATCACTACTCGAACCCCGGTTACGCGCTTCTGGGTGCTCTCGTGGAGGAGCTCCGCGGGGCGCCCTGGGAGGAGGTTCTGCGGCGGGAAGTTCTCGAACCTCTGGGCCTGGATCGCACGAGTGTCAGATCACAGGCTCCGGCGGCGGGCGGCTGGGCGGTTCATCCCTGGGCCGATGTGATGCTGCCCGAGCCCGCCGAGGACTTCGGGCGGATGGCCCCGGCAGGCCAGCTCTGGTCCACGACCGGCGACCTCGCGCGCTTCGCCGCCTTTCTGGCCCGGGGCGACGACCGCGTGCTGAGCGCGGAGACCCTGCGCGAGATGTGGACGCCCGCGGCACCGGCCGGGCCGGCCGACGTGGCGGACGGGGCCACCTATGGACTCGGACTACAGATCCAGCACCGGGACGGCCGTCTGCTCGTGGGCCACTCCGGCTCGGTACCCGGCTTCCTGGCCACCCTCACCATCGATGTGGCGGACGACGTGGCCGCGGTGGTGCTCGCCAACTGCACGTCCGGCCTTCTGACGTCCCAGGTGGCCGCCGATCTCGTACGGATCGTCGCCGAGGCCGAGCCGCGGATTCCCGAGCCGTGGCGTCTGCTGCGGGATGTGGACCCCGCCGTCCTGGAGCTGGCGGGTCAGTGGCACTGGGGGACCAGCCCCTTCGCGCTCCGGGTGACGGCCGACGGGATGGTCTCCCTGGGACCGTTGTCCGGCGGTGGCCGGCGCTCCCGGTTCAGGCCGAACGGGGACGGCACCTGGACCGGCCTGGAGGGCTACTACGCGGGAGAGCTTCTGCGGGCCGTACGGCGGCCGGACGGGAGCGTGGACCACCTGGACCTCGGGTCGTTCGTGTTCACGCGTCAGCCGTACGACGAGAGGGCTGCTGTGCCCGGTGGCATCGACCCGGAGGGTTGGCGCGGCATCGGATAGCCGCCCCTACAGAGGAAGCGCCTTGTTTCACGTGAAACAAGGCGCTTCTGCTCGTACTCGGAGACCTCAGAGCTGGAGCTTGAAGCCCACGTGGGACGCGACGAAGCCCAGGCGCTCGTAGAAGCGGCGGGCGTCGGTGCGTGAGCTGTCGGAGGTGAGCTGCACCAACTGGCAGTTCTCACGCCGGGATTCCTCGATGGCCCACTCGATGAACCGTGTGCCCAGACCACTGCCACGCTCGTCGGCGTGCACCCGCACGCCTTCGATGATCGACCTGGTCGAGCCGCGCCGGGACAGGCCCGGGATGATCGTCAACTGGAGCGTTCCGACAACTCGTCCCTCGCGGACCGCGACGACCTGGCGCTGGTTCGGGTCGGCGGTGAGTCGTTCCAGCGCGGTCAGATAAGGGCTGAGATCGTCCGGCGACTCGCGCTGTGCGCCCAGGGGGTCGTCGGCGAGCATGGCGACGATCGCGGGTATGTCCTCGGCGGCGGCGGCCCGTATTTCAAGATCTCCCATGCCCGCAACCCTAAGCGTCCACGGCGGCGACGGGCGTGTTCAGTGACTCCACGACCCGTACCAGCGGCGCCAGTTCCGGGTTCCTGGCGGCTTCGTCGAGTGCCTGGCGCAGGGCGGCGTCGTTGGTGGGACGGGCTTCGGCGAGGAGCTTCAGACCGGCGTCGGTGACGTTGGTGTAGATGCCCCGTCGGTCGGTGGGGCACAGATAGCGCTCGAGCAGGCCGCGGTCCTCGAGGCGGGTCACCAGCCGGGTGGTCGCGCTCTGGCTGAGGACGACCGCGTCGGCCACCTGCTTCATCTGGAGATGTCCGCCGTCGCCGTCGTGCTGTCGGCTGAGGACGTCGAGCAGGTAGTACTCGCGCACGCTCAGGTCGTGCCGGCTCTGGAGCGCGCGCTCGATGTGGGCCTCGATCCTCCCGTGCAGCAGGGAGAGGGCGCACCAGCCCTGGGCGAGAGCGGTGAGCGCGGGGTCCGTCGCAGTCATAGGGGTTCTCCTCCGTCCCGGAGCGGCTGACACCAGGATAGAGCAGCTTCGCGATATACGGCGGTTGCAGATAGCCAGCGTGTGCAACTATTGTGAACGCACGCAAAGCGCATCTGCAATCGTCTGGGAAGGTCTTACCCCCTATGCCTCTCGCGCTTCTGGCCCTCGCGATCGGGGCCTTCGGAATCGGAACGACCGAGTTCGTGATCATGGGTCTGCTGCCCGAGGTCGCGGCCGACTTCGGGGTCTCCATCCCCACGGCCGGCTTCCTGGTGACCGGCTACGCGCTCGGGGTCATGTTCGGTGCCCCGCTCATGACGGTCCTCGGCACCAAGGTCTCCCGCAAGCGGATGCTGATGCTGCTCATGGGCCTGTTCATCATCGGCAACCTGCTCTCCGCCGTCGCCCCGTCGTTCACCGTGATGCTGATCGGCCGCGTGGTCGCCTCACTCGCCCACGGAGCCTTCTTCGGCATCGGCTCGGTCGTCGCGGCGGACCTGGTCGCACCGGACAAGAAGGCCGGGGCCATCGCCATGATGTTCACCGGCCTCACCGTCGCCAACGTCGTGGGCGTTCCGCTGGGCACCCTCGTCGGACAGAGCGTCGGCTGGCGCGTCACCTTCGCCGTCGTCGCCGCGCTCGGCGTCGTGGGCCTGACCGGTGTCGCCAGGCTCGTGCCCGAGATGCCGCGGGCCGAGGGAGTGAACCTGCGGCACGAGCTGGCCGCCTTCAAGAACGTCCAGGTACTGCTCGCCATGGCGATGACCGTCCTCGGCTTCGGCGGCGTCTTCGCGGCCATCACCTACATCACGCCGATGATGACGCACGTGACCGGCTTCGCCGACGGGTCCGTCACCTGGCTGCTGGTCCTCTTCGGGCTCGGCATGGTCGGCGGCAACCTCGTCGGCGGCAGGTACGCTGACCGCGCGCTGATGCCGATGCTGTACGTCTCCCTGGGCGCCCTGGCGGTCGTCCTGGCGCTCTTCACCCTCACCGCCCACCACAAGGTCCTGGCGGCCGTCACGATCGCCCTGATCGGCGCCCTGGGCTTCGCCACCGTCCCGCCGCTCCAGAAGCGCGTCCTGGACCAGGCCCACGGTGCGCCGACGCTGGCCTCGGCCGTGAACATCGGCGCCTTCAACCTGGGCAACGCGCTGTCCGCCTGGCTCGGCGGCCTCGTCATCGCCGCCGGACTCGGCTACACCGCCCCGAACTGGGTCGGAGCCGCCCTCGCCGCGGGCGCCCTGCTCCTCGCCGTCGTCTCGGCCGCACTGGAGCGCCGTGAGAACGCTCCTGCCGGTGCCGTGGTCGCCGGTGGTGGAACGCCCGTCGCGTCGCGGACCGCCGTCCACCGGTAAGACCCCTCGGTCACCTCGCCGGGCCAGGGACGTCCCGGCGAGCAGGCGACCGTCCCCGACCACCCGCGGACCTCGACCGCATCACGACCTCGGCACCGAAACCTCGGCACCGATACCGCGGCACTGAGACCTCGGTCCTGTCGAACCCGCGCCGGATTCCGGCAGCACCCCCCGCCAACACCGCAAGGAGAAGTTCCCCTCATGAGCACCACCACCGTCGCGCCGCTGACCATTCAGGACGCCGAAGCCCTCGTCACCGCGGCCCGCCGTGCAGCCGAGGCCGCCGAGGTCACAGTCAGCGTCACCGTCCTTGACGCCGGCGGCCATCTGCTGGCCTTCCGGCGCGATGACCGGGCCGTACTGATCTCCGGGGAGACGAGCACACGCAAGGCGTACACGGCACTTCAGCTGAACGCGCCCACGGCCGACCTCGTCGAGGCCGTTCAGCCCGGCGGCCTCTTCCACACCCTGCCCACCGCGCTCGACCGGCCGCTGCTGTTCATCGCCGGCGGGGTGCCGGTGCACCGTGACGGCCGTCTGATCGGTGCGATCGGCGTCGGGGGCGGCGCCCCGGAGCAGGACCACGGCTTCGCCACGGCTGCCGTGGAGACGCTCGCCTGACCTGTCACCCCCACCGAGAACGCCGGTTCCCGACCATCACGGGAACCGGCGTTCCGCCGTGTCCCCCGGATCAGCCGGCTGCCACCGTCAGCGGAGCGAACCGGCGGCTCCAGTCGCCCGGCAACTCGGTGATCCCGTGGGTCATCACGGCGTTGAAGGCGACGGATTCCAGACCCCTGGCTTTCACCCACTCCAGCAGTTCCTCGTGCCGCACGTCGATATCGGTACGCAACGGCCGTTCCGTACGGGCGGCGAGGGAGGCCAGCAGGGCCTTCGCGGTCTCCGTGTCCCTGGCGATCAGCGGGCCCACGACATGGGTGTCCATGTTGGGCCACGCGGCCGCGTAACCGATGATCCGGCCGTCGTCCTCGGCCACCCGCAACCGGTCGGCGAAGGCGGGCAGCCGGGTGATCACATGCGTTCGATCGGTGCCGAAGACCTCCTCGTCGAGCCGGAGGATCGCCCTGAGGTCCTCGGCCGTGGCCGCGCGGGTGGCGACGGCCGAAGCGGTCTCGTCCACCGCGAGACGCCCGCGCACCATTTCCGCCCGGCCGGTGACCTTGAAGCCCAGCTCCTCGTAGAGCGGACGGCCGTTGGGTGTGGCGTGCAGGGTCAGCGGGGTGGTGCCCATCAAGGAGACGACGTGCCGCATCAGCCGCCGGCCGATGCCCTGCCGGGCGTGCCGTTCCGCCACCAGCACCATGCCGATGGCACCGAGGGTGGGACGCCCGTGCGGGCCGTACTCGGTGACGACGCAGGCGGCAACGAGTCCGCCGTCGGGATCGTCGATGCCGTAACCCGTTCCGGCCGACAGGAGCAGGCCCCACTTGTGCTCCTCGCGCGGCCACCCCCGGTCCTCGGACAAGTCGGCACAGGCGGTGAGGTCGCGGTGCGTCAGACGGCGGATGGGCAGAGCGGTGAGGGAAGGAGTCGGCACGCAGGTCAGGCTGTCCGACCCGTACCGTCGGCGTCCACCTGTTTCCCCTGGGACGTACGTGCTTTTGGCCACGCCCTGGCGCGTCGCCCACCGCTCATTGCCCACCACCCGCCACCCGCCACCCACCACCCACCACCCATCGCCCACCGCTCATTGCCCACGGCTCACAGCCCACCGTCCGATGCTCACCGAAGCGGCGGGCGCGGGAGTGTTTCACGTGAAACAGGGGCGAACGGCACCGCGTGAGGAGCCCTGTCAGGGAGGTGTCAGGACGGCCCGTTAGCCTCGGGCCATGGCGAGACTTCACCTCTTCGACCTCGACGGCACCCTGATGCACGGGACGTCGGCCCCGTTGGAGATCTCACGCCAACTAGGTCTGGAAGCCCAGACGGTGGCGCTGGAGCGCTCGATCTCGGCGGGGTTGATCGGGCCGCCGGAGTACGCGGCGCAGGTGTACGACCTCTGGGCTGAGCTCACCGAGGAGCATGTGACGGCGGCCTTCGACGGGGCGCCGTGGCTGGCTCGCATCCGCGATGTCTGGACCGAGATCAGACGCCGGGGAGAGTACTGCGCGGTCGTGTCGCTCTCGCCTTCCTTCTTCGTCGAAAGACTCACCGGCTGGGGCGCCCACGCGACGTACGGGTCCCGGTTCCCGGCGGTCCCCTTCAGCGAGCCCTTGGACCCGGCGGGAGCGCTGAGCGCGGCCGCGAAGGTGCTGATCGCCGACCGGCTCTGCGCGGAGTTCGGAGTGAAGCGGGATGACTGTGTCGCTTACGGCGATTCGCTCTCCGACAAGGATCTGTTCGGGGTCGTGCCGGTGTCCGTGGCGGTCAACTCGGACCACCATCTGGCGGGCCTCGCGACCCACTCCTACGTGGGAAAGGATCTGTGGGATGCCTATGAATTGGTATGCGGCGAAGGCTGATTGAGGAAAATCCGCCCATCGCGTGACGAGCGTGTTCCGGTGACGGAAGGGCGGGACTTGTGCGGCGGACGACGGCCGGTATGGTCGACTCCGGTTCGCTTCCGGAACGAAGTGCGCGCGACGCGGTTCATGTGTTCCGCGCGAGCCGAGAACAGGGCAATGCAGCCTAACGGGACGGAGAGATCGAAGACCCGCATTTCCGGTGATGTGACCGAGGCGTCCGGACAGGATGCGATGCTGCGGTGAAAGTGCAGCCCGAACCCGCACAGCCGTCCTCCGTGGGGGTACGGGAGGGGACATACGGGTGGACCGCGGCGGCCCTGGTCGTGGAACCGAACGGAAGAACAGGCCCTTTGCGGGGGAAGCAGGCACCTTCCGATCCAGGAAGTGCGCAGACCGACCGAAAGATGTTCGAGGCGAGGCACACCATGGACGCTCCGGCCAGCAGGTCGGCCGACAACGGCATGTCCGGCGGCGGGGACGGATGGTTCACCCCGCGCAAGCAGCCGGAGCCGGCTCCGCAGGGCGAGCAAGGGGCTTCCGAGGGTCGACGCCTGGCCGCACTGCGCCCGGTGGGACGCACCGCGGTCGACCCCCACGGGGACGCGCCTGAGGGCGGCACCACGGACACCGAGCGCCGAATACCCCCGGACCCGCCGACTTCCGACGCGTCGGTCCCTGATGCGACGACCGCCCCCGCGAGCGCACAGACCCACTCGCCGCCCTGGCCGGGATCCACGGACGAGGTCCGCCGGCCCGCCGACGCAGCACCCTCCGCCCAGCCCCGGACGCCCGCCCCGGCCGGGGCACCGGGCCCGCCCGTGACACCCGACACCGCACAGGGCCGCGCCGAACCCTGGACTCCTTTCCAGCCGTCGACGTCCCGGCCGCAGCCGCAGCCGTCGGCTTCGGCCTCGGCTTCGGCCTCAGTCTCGGCGGATGCGCCCCCGTCCCCGCCGCGGCCCGTGCTCGCCGAGTCCCGTTCGTCCGTACGGCAGTTCACCGACTCGCCCGCCGAGTCCCCGAAGCCCGCTCAGCGGCCGACGCCCGTCAGCTCCGCGTCTCCGGACGCCGTCCTCGTCCGGCGCACGATGGCCGAGGTGGCCCCGGTGGCCGACAAGGTCACGTCGTACTTCTACGCGCTGCTGTTCGTCCGCCATCCCGATCTGCGCTCTCTGTTCCCGCCCGCCATGGACGCCCAGCGGGACCGGCTCCTCAAGGCACTGCTCACCGCCGCCGAGCACATAGACAACAAGACGGTCCTCGTCGACTACCTCCAGAACCTGGGTCGTGGCCACCGCAAGTACGGCACCAGGCCCGAGCACTATCCGGCCGTCGGCGAGTGCCTCATCGGCGCCCTGAGCAAGTACGCGGGAGCCGTGTGGAACGCCGAGACGGAGGCGGCCTGGGTCCGGACCTACACCACGATCTCCCAGGTCATGATCGACGCGGCGGCCGTGGACGAACTGCGGGCCCCGCCCTGGTGGTACGCGGAGGTCGTCACCCACGACCTCAGAACGCCGGACGTCGCCGTCCTCACCGTCCGCCCCAACCAGCCCTACCCCTTCCTCGCCGGGCAGTACGCGAGCCTGGAGACGCCCTGGTGGCCGCGGATCTGGCGGCACTACTCCTTCGCCTCGGCGCCCCGCTCCGACGGCCTGCTGGCGTTCCATGTGAAGGCCGTCCCCGCGGGCTGGGTGTCCAGCGCCCTGGTGCACCGCGCCCGGCCCGGTGACGTCATCCGGCTCGGTCCCCCGGCGGGTTCGATGACCGTCGACCACACCCGGGACAGCGGACTGCTCTGCCTCGGCGGCGGCACCGGCATAGCCCCCATCAAGGCACTGGTCGAGGATGTCGCCGAGCACGGCACCCGGCGTCCGGTCGAGGTGTTCTACGGCGCGCGCAGCGATCACGACCTGTACGACATCGACACGATGCTCCGGCTGAAGCAGTCCCACTCCTGGCTCGAGGTCCGACCGGTGGTCGACCGGCACGGCCTGCTCCAGTTGCCGGACGCGATACGCACCTTCGGGCCCTGGGCCGAGTACGACGCCTTTGTCTCCGGCCCGCCCGGCATGATCCGCAGCGGAGTGGACGCCCTGCGCGGCGTCGGCATCCCCGAGGAGCGCATACGCCACGACTCGGTCGAGGAACTCGTCGCGACCGGAAGCTGACCCGGCGCCGCGCGACGTCCCCGGACGGCGTCCGGCCCTCAGCCGAGGTCGGGCGCGTGCATGGCGCGGACGCCCTCGATGTTGCCGTCGAGATAATGTCGCAGCGACAGCGGGACGAGGTGGACGGAGGCGATCCCGACCCGGGTGAACGGCACCCGGACGATCTCGTACTCCCCGGCGGGTTCCTCGATCTCGGGGCCGTGACGCTGGGACGGGTCCATGGACTCCAGGCGGCAGACGAAGAAGTGCTGCACCTTCACGCCGGTCGCACCTCCGTCGTCACCGATGTGCTCGACGGTGTCGACGAAGCAGGGCACCACGTCGGTGATCTTGGCGCCGAGTTCTTCGTGCACCTCGCGGTGCAGGGCGTCCACCACGGTGGCGTCATCCGGTTCGACCCCGCCACCGGGCGTGACCCAGTAGGGATCCACACCGGGCTTGGTGCGCTTGATCAGGATCAGGTTGTCGCCGTCCAGCAGAACGGCTCGTGCGGTGCGCTTGACCACGGGTCGGACGGTCATGGGAGAAATGTGGCCCGGCTGGTTCCACGTGAAACATCGGGAGAGGCCGCAGGTCGGGCCCGTTCCTTGCGGTCGCTTCTTGTCACCGCGCGTAAACCGGCTCAGCACCACGCCGTGGCGGCGCCCAGCAGCCACTCGTGGGCTCGCGCGATATGCGGTGTCGCCAGCGTTCCTGTGCGCGCCACGAGGACGTATGTCCTCAGCGGCGGCACCGCCGGCTCGTGCAGCGCGACGATGTCACCGCGCTCCAGCGCCGCCGCGCACAGGTAGCGGGGAAGGACCGCCAGACCGGCGCCCGCGGCCGCACACGCGAGGACCGCGCGCAGGTCGGGCACGATGACGGTGCCCGAAGCGGCGGGGCGGGCGTCGAAGACAGAGGCCCAGTAGCGGGAGACCAGGGGCAGCGATTCATGGACCTCGACCACCGGGAGGTTCTCCAGCGCGGACGCGCCCTTGCGGCCCGGCTTGTCGGCGTCGATCCGCTCGTCCCACTGCGGGGCGGCGACCAGGACGTGCTCCTCGTCGCACAGCGGAGTGGCGGTGAGCAGCGAGCCGCGCGGCCGTGCCGTGCTGATGGCCAGGTCGTGGTGGCCGGCGGCCAGGCCCTCCAGGACCTCCTCGGCGTTCCCGAAGGAGGCACGCAGGGCGAAACCCTGGCCGTCGTCGCCGGACAGCTCGGTGAGCGCGGGAAGGGCCCGCTCGGCGGTGAATTCGGGAGGCCCGGCGAGGTGCAGGGTCCGCTCGGCGGACTCGTCGCCGGGGCCGGTCCCGGCGATCTCCACCAGGGCGTCGAGATGGGGAGCGGCCTTGTGGGCGAGCTCGTCGCCGATGCTCGTCGGCGTCACACCACGGGCCTGCCGCAGGAACAGGGGGCGGCCCAGCTGCCGTTCCAGGGTGCGGATCTGCGAGGTCACGGCCGGCTGGGACAGCCCCAGCAGTGCGGCGGCGCGGGTGAAGGAGCCGGCCCGGTGCACGGTCACGAAGGTGCGCAACAAGGCCAGATCCACGGGGCTTCCTCCCTTTTCGCCGTCCTTCCTCCAGCTCCGAGGCAAGGCCCAACTATAAATATGTCGATAGGTCTCTGTCGCTACTGTGATTGGACACTGACACAGAGTCAACTAGCCTTGTTCGCGCGGTTCTTCGCATGTGGAACCGAGGACGGTCCGAGCCACGAGGGGGGAGGCTCGGACCGTCCGTTGCGCGTAGCGGGGCCCCGGCCGGGAGTCCGTAAGGCGGTCACCGTGCCGACTCCTCCAGCGCACGGACCACATCCGCCACGAGGTCCTCGGGATCCTCGGCACCGACGGACAGCCGGATGAAGCCCTCCGGTACCGCGTCCCCGCCCCAGCGCCCGCGCCGCTCCGCGGTGGACCGCACCCCGCCGAAGCTCGTCGCGTCGTCCACGATCCGCAGTGCCTCGAGGAAACGCTCGGCACGCGCGCGCGTGGCCAGCGTGAAGGAGATCACGCACCCGTAGCGGCGCATCTGCTGCGAGGCGACCTTGTGAGACGGGTCGTCCGGCAGCCCCGGGTAGCGCAGGCCGGTCACCTCGGGCCTGCCTCGCAGCACCTGGGCCACGGCCAGGGCGGTGGCGTTCTGGCGCTCGACGCGCAATTGGAGGGTGGCGATCGACCGGTGCGCGAGCCAGGCCTCCATGGGCCCCGGGATGGCCCCGACGATCTTGCGCCAGCGGCGTACGGCCGTCATCGGCGTACCGGCCCGCCCGGTGACGTAGCCGAGGAGGACGTCGCCGTGACCCGTGAGCTGCTTGGTGCCGCTGGCCACCGAGAAGTCGGCGCCGAGCTCCAGCGGGCGCTGCCCGAGCGGGGTGGCGAGCGTGTTGTCCACAGCCACCAGAGCGCCACGCGCGTGTGCCGCCTCGACGAGCCGCCGGATGTCGCACACGTCCAGTCCGGGGTTCGAGGGCGACTCGATCCACAGCAGCTTCGCGTCGTCCAGGACGTCCAGCTGGGCGTCGTCGGCGGTCGGCGCGGTGCGGACCTCGATGCCGTACGCCTCCAACTGGGCGCGCACCAGGGGCAGCACCTGGTAGCCGTCGGCGGGCAGCACGACGACGTCACCGGCCCGCAGCTGGGAGAACAGCACCGACGAGATCGCGGCCATGCCGGAGGCGAAGGCGAGCGTCTCGACGTCGTCCTGGCCCGGCGCTTCGAGCTCACCGATGGCGTGCTCGAGGTGGGTCCAGGTCGGGTTCTCGTCGCGGCCGTAGGTGTACGGGCCCGTGGGCTCGCCCGGCAGGTGGAAGTGCGCCGCGAACACCGGCCCGGGAAGGGTCGGCTCGTACTTCACCGGTTCGGGCAGCCCCGCCCGCACCGCGCGCGTGCCCTCGCCGGGGGCTCCGGAAAGCTCTCCGTCGGTAGCTGGTCCGCTCATGCCACTCGTCCTTCCACATCGCCCCGTACGGCGGCGAGCAGCCCGGCGCTCGCCTCCTCCACCATCTCAAGGCACTCCTCGAAACCGCTCCGGCCCCCGTAGTAGGGGTCGGGGACGTCGAGGTCGTCTACCGCCGCGGGATCGTAGGACCGAAGCAGCCGTACCTTCGCCGCGTCCTCCTCGGTGGGTGCGAGGAGGCGCAGGGCCTTCCGATGGCCGGAGTCGAGGGCTACGACGAGGTCGAGGCGGGCGAACCAGGACGGTTCGAAGCGCCGGGCTGTGTGCCGGAGGGCGTAACCGTGCTCCTCCAGGACGACGAGGGCACGCGGATCGGCGTTCTCGCCCTCGTGCCAGTCCCCCGTGCCGGCGCTCTCGACCTCGACCAGTGCCCCGAGCCCGGCGTCCTCCACCCGCGCGCGGAGGACCGACTCGGCCATCGGCGAGCGGCAGATGTTGCCGGTGCAGACGAAGCAGACGCGGTAGGTCATCGTGGGCTCAGTCCCCGTCGGGCATGACGACGTTGAGTGCCCAGGAGACGACGGAAATGATCAGGCCGCCCAGGACCGCGGTCCAGAAGCCCTCCACGTGGAAGCTCAGGTCGAGCTTGTCGGCCAGCCACGAGGTCAACAGCAGCATCAGGGCGTTGACCACCAGGGTGATCAGGCCGAGCGTGAGTATGAACAGTGGAAAGGTCAGCACCTTCACGACCGGCTTGACCAGGAAGTTCACCAGGCCGAAAAGGAGTGCGACGACGACCAGGGTGCCGATCTTCTTGCCCGTGCTGTCACCGGTCAGAGTGATCTTGTCGAGCAGCCAGACGGCGACCGCCAGGGCACCTGCGTTGGCGATCGTCTTGACTACGAAATTCTTCATGTGTCTGATCGTGGCAGAGAGATCGAGAACGAGCACCGGACGAAGGCGGACAAGGTCGATGAAGGCATTCCGGTTGGACGAACTGGAGGCGGAGCGAGCCGCCAACGACGGTGCGTATCTACAGTTTCTGCGTGAACGGAACATGTCCGTCGGTCTGTACGCGCTCGACGCCGGCGCGCACGATCCGCAGAATCCGCACAACCAGGACGAGGTGTACTTCGTGGTGAGCGGGCGCGCCTCGATCACGGTCGGCCTGGAGACCACGCAGGTGGCCCGCGGCAGTGTGGTGTACGTCCCGGCCGGGGTCGCCCACAAGTTCCATCACATCAGCGAGGACCTCCGGGTCATGGTCGTGTTCTCGCCGGCCGAGAGCTGACCTTCCCCCTGACCCTGCCGTGGGCATGGCCGCCCGGTGCCTGCCTGCGCCGGTCCGTCTGCCGGTTGACCAGCGGTCTCGGGGTTCCCTAGGGGTTCGGTCAGGGGAGGACAAGGGATGCGAGGCCCCCGTCGGCCCCCTCTTCGGACCTAGCATCGACGGCAGGACATCGAAGCGCTCCGGCCCGGCAAGGGAGCCGGACATCGACCGAAGAGGATGAGGAAAAGGGCGATGCGAGAGATCTTCGCGGGAATGCCGTGGTGGGTGAAGTGGGTCGCGGTGCCGGCCATCGCCCTGGTCGTGTTCGGCGGCCTCATAGCCAGCGTCGTGGGGTTCGTGATCGGTCTGCTCTTCAAGCTGCTGGTGTTCGTGGCGCTGGTCGGCGGACTGATCTACGTCGTAAGGAAGTTCACTTCGAGCTCCTCGTCGCGCAGCGACTGGTGAGCCGTGCGGGAGGCCGGTGAGCGGTAACAGGAATCGCCTGTTCCCTCGGCCGGGGGAAGTTTCCCTGACAGCCCGTCTGTACGCGGTGGCAGACGGTTAAAGTCCGGAACTCGTCGCGGGGCGAACCCCCGCGAGTGGCGCACACCCCCCCTCCCGTGTTCCCCGCACGGATCTCCCCCCTCGCGCTCCGGAAGTGACCCGTGGTCATGGTTGACACCGCATCGGCAGAACCGTTCGCACCCCCCGCCCGGCCGCGTTCCGCCGCACCCCCGCTCCAGCGCCCACCGAACCCGAACCCGAACCTGAACCTGAACCCGAATCCGAACGCGAACTCGAACACTCCCGAGCATCCGCACCCCGCCGCCACCCTGATCGGCTCCGTCCAGCGCGCCATGCGCCTGCTGGAATCCGTCGCGGCGCACGAGTGCGGGGCTCCGGCCAAACAACTCGCCCGCGAGACCGAACTCGCCCTGCCGACGGCCTACCACCTGCTGCGCACCCTCGTGCACGAGGGCTATCTGCGACGGGAGAAGGGGCTGTTCTTCCTCGGTGAGGCGGCTGAGCGGCTCGGCAGGAGCGGAGCGGCGCAGAAACGTCGCAGCACGGTCGCCGACACCCTCGCGCAGTGGCGCGATTCGATCGGTGTGCCCGTCTACTACGCCCGGTACCGCGACGGCGAGATCGAGATCATGTGCGTCTCCGACACCCCGGGCAATCCGGCGGTCGAGGAGTGGGCCGACTTCGGCGAGACCGGACACGCGCACGCGATCGGCCAGTGCCTGCTCTCCCAGCTGGACGAAGACGCCCGCCGCGACCATCTGGACCGCTACCCCGCGCAGTCGATCACCCCGTACACCGTGCGCGACAACCGCACCTTGCTACGGCGCCTGGAGCGGATGCGGCGGATGGAGCCGGTCGTCGAACGGCAGGAGTACGCGCTGGGCACGGTGTGCGCGGCCATCCCGATCACCGTGGGTACCACCGCGGCCACCATGGCGATCTCTCTGCCCGCCCATCACGCCGACCGTCTGCTGCCGGCGGCGCGCCAACTCCAGAGCGAGATCGGACGGCTTCTGGGATCGCTGGCGATCTCTATCAGTATCTGAAAACTCACTCCTTGTGATCTGTTGTGTACTTTCAGCAAGATGCATGCAGGGTCAGAAGGTCCATTCCCGGCCAGTCGGCGGCAAATGACGGGGTTAGGCGATGCGCGAGTCCGTACAGGCAGTACAGGCAGAGGTCATGATGAGCTTCCTCGTCTCCGATGAGCTCTCGTTCCGCATTCCGGTGGAGCTGGGGTACGAGTCGTGCGATCCGTACGCGGTCCGGCTCACCTTCCATCTGCCCGGTGACGCCCCGGTGACCTGGGCCTTCGGGCGCGAGCTGCTCATCGACGGGGTGGGCAGGCCGTGCGGCGAAGGGGATGTCCGTGTCTCGCCGGTGGACCCCGATGTGCTGGGGGAGGTTCTGATCCGCCTTCAGGTCGGAGGAGACCAGGCGCTGTTCCGCTCCTCGGCGGCACCGCTCGTGGCGTTCCTCGACCGCACCGACAAACTGGTGCCACTGGGCCAGGAGGGTGCTCTCGCCGATTTCGACGCGCATCTGGACGAGGCACTGGACCGGATCCTGGCGGAGGAGCAGAGCGCCGGCTGATGTGCGGACGCAGCGAGTGAGAGCGACGTGAGGGGTGGCGCGGCAGGTGGTGGCGCGGAGGACCGTGGCGCGTCGAGTCGTGGAGAGTGTTTCGTCGCGGTCGGTGTCATGTTGTGCAGTAACGCTTCTTCTTGCGGTGGCGCAGGCGTTGAAACGGCCTTGCCGGGAAGGTGAGCAGTGCGCCCGAGTCGGCCGGTGCGATCCGTACTCGGGCGCCCTCCGGGCTCAGCGCTTGCGTCGCCTGCCACGGCCGCCCCGGGCCTGGGCGCTGCCCCCCGCGGCCGTCGCCCCCACCGCAGCCGCAGGAGCCGCTTCCGGAGCCGCCACGTGGGCCTTGCCGGCGCCCGGCCGGTCGGCGGAGACCACCAGGGCCGCCAGGGCCGTCGTGACGGGCACGGAGGCGACCAGGCCGATCGAGCCCACCAGGGTGCGCACGATCTCCTCGGCGACCAGCTCGCTGTTGGCGACACTGCCCACGCTGCTCTGCGCGATCGAGAAGAGCAGCAGCAGCGGCAGCGCGGCACCGGCGTAGGCGAGGACGAGCGTGTTGACCACGGACGCGATGTGGTCGCGGCCGATGCGGATGCCGGCCCGGTACAGGCCGCGCCAGCCCATCGCGGGGTTGGCCTCGTGCAGTTCCCAGACCGCCGAGGTCTGGGTGACCGTCACGTCGTCGAGGACACCGAGCGAGCCGATGATGATGCCGGCCAGCAGCAGACCGCTCATGTCGATGGACGGGTACAGGCCGTGGATCAGGCCGGTGTTGTCGTCCGTGTTGCCGGTCAGCGCGGCCCAGTCGATGAACACCGAGCCCAGGACGCCGATCAGCAGCAGGGAGATCAGCGTGCCGAGCACCGCGACGGAGGTGCGGGCCGACAGCCCGTGACAGAGATAGAGCGCGATCAGCATGATGGCGCTCGATCCCACCACCGCGACGACCAGCGGGTTCGACCCCTGGAGGATCGCGGGCAGGACGAAGAAGTTCAGCACCATGAAGCTGATGGCCAGCGCGACCAGCGCCATGACACCCCGCAGCCGCCCGACGACCACGACGGCGACCGCGAAGATGATGGCCAGGACCGCCATGGGGATGCGGCGGTTCACATCGGTCACCGAGTACTGGAGGTCCTTGGGCGCGGAGGGCTCGTAGGCGACCACGACCTTCTCGCCCTGCTCCAACTGCCGTGACTGGTCCGGCTGGACGATCTCGGTGAACGTACGGCCCTTGTCGTCGCCGGTGTCCACTCGGATCGTGGCCCGCTTGCAGTCGCCGCTCGCCTGCTGCTGCGCGGAGGAGCCCTCGGCCGTGGAGGTGTCGCCGGTGGGGGTGCCGCCCGAGGCGTTCACCGATGCGCAGCTCACGCTGACGACCTTGGTGACCGTGGCCTGCTGGGTCTGCCGGTCGAAGCCGACTCCGGTGCGTTCATGGGCCGGGGCTCCACCGGGCCAGAGCACCACGAGCCCCACCAGTACCGCGGCTCCGAACGGGATCAGGATGGCGGCGATGACCTTGCGCAGGTGCTGGGAGACGGGTGCCGCCGGGCCGTGACTGTGGCTGTGCGAATGCCCGTGCCCGCCGCCCGAGCCCGAACCGTGCCCGTCGCCAGGCCCGTGCCCGTGCCCGTGTCCGTCGCCCGGGCCATGACCACCGCCATGGCCGTGACCGCCGCCGTGACCCTGGCCCGGGCCGTCACCGGGCCCGCCACCATGACCACCGTCGTGGCCCTGGCCCTGGCCGTGACCTTGGCTGTGTTCGCGGTCGAAGCCGTATCCGTCACCAGGGCCGGGACGAGGGTCGGGACGAGGGCCGGCGCCACGGTCGGGGCCGTACTCCTGCCCGGGAGCGGCTCCGCCCCCGTACCTCCGGTCGCCTCCGTAGCCCTGGTCGTTCCCGTAGCCCTGGCCGTTCTGGGTCTCCTGCCCGCTTCCGTGCCCCTGCCCGTCCTGGTGACCCCGGCCGGTGCCGAGCCCTGGGCCGTTTCCGTAGCCTCGACCGTTCCCGTTCCCGTTCCCGTTCCCGGAACCAGAACCAGAACCGAAGCCGGAACCCGGCCCCGTCCGCGCAGCAGGCCCGAAGCCGCCGTCGGAGCCGGGTCCTTGACCGCCTTGACCGCCGGGAGTTCCGACGCGTCTCAGCCCACCGAGTCCACCGGCGTATCCCGGCCCGCGCTCGGGGTTCCGCGGGTGCTCGTGACCGTTGCTGAAGTCGCGGTCCCCTCTGGGGCCGCTGCCCGAACCGCTGCCTGAGCCAGTGCCAGAACCGCTGCCGGGGCCACTGGTGGCGCCGGGTCGGCGAGGCGGCTCGGGCGGCGGGTACGGGGGCTGGTGTGTCGTGGTCACCGACCGATCATCGCAAGAACGGCACGGGCCCTCTGTTCACCGCGCCAGAATTGACGCTAGCGTGGAGCCAACCTTTGCACACGCGGGAGCTCGGAGCACCGGGCTGAGAGGGCGCTGACCTCCGTCTTTGCGATGTTTCACGTGGAACGTCTCTCGAGTCGAGTGATGTTTCACATGAAACGTCGGTAGGCGGTAGCCGCTGCGTCGACCGCCGAACCTGTTACCGGGTAATGCCGGCGTAGGGAGTAGGTCTCATGACCAACAAGGACGCACGCACGCCTGCCTTCACGCAGAACGCGACCAGCGGAAGCTCGGTCGACGTGAACGACGCGGAGGCTGGGAAGTCCATCGGCTGGCACAAGGGGTACGTCGAGGGCGCTCGCCCCGATCTCCAGGTGCCGGTTCGCCAGGTGCATCTCACCAACGGGCAGTCGGTCACCCTGTACGACACCTCCGGCCCGTACACCGATCCACTCGTCGAGACCGACGTGCGCAGGGGCCTGTCGCCGTTGCGTGAGAACTGGATCATCGCCCGGGGCGACACAGAGGAATACGCGGGCCGTCCGGTCCGGCCCGAGGACGACGGCATCAAGCACACCTCACCGCGAGGCGGTCTGCGCAACCTCGACGCGGTCTTCCCGGGTCGGCCGCGTCTGCCGCGCCGTGGCCGGGGTGGCGGGGCGGTCACCCAGCTCGCGTACGCGCGCCGGGGGGAGATCACTCCGGAGATGGAGTTCGTCGCCATCCGGGAGAACGTTTCTCCCGAGGTCGTTCGGGAGGAGATCGCCGCGGGCCGCGCCGTGCTGCCGGTCAACGTGAACCATCCGGAGATCGAGCCGATGATCATCGGCAAGCGGTTCCTGGTGAAGGTCAACGCCAACATCGGCAACTCGGCGGTGACGTCCTCCATCGAGGAGGAGGTCGAGAAGATGACCTGGGCGACCCGTTGGGGCGCCGACACGGTCATGGACCTGTCGACCGGCCGCAACATCCACACCACCCGCGAGTGGGTGCTGCGCAACTCCCCCGTCCCCATCGGCACGGTGCCGCTGTACCAGGCGCTGGAGAAGGTCGACGGCCGCGCGGAGGAACTGACCTGGGAGATCTACAAGGACACCGTCATCGAGCAGGCCGAGCAGGGCGTGGACTACATGACGGTCCACGCCGGTGTCCGCCTCGCGTACGTCCCGCTCACCGCCAACCGCAAGACCGGCATCGTGTCGCGCGGTGGTTCGATCATGGCGGCGTGGTGCCTCGCGCATCACAAGGAGTCGTTCCTCTACGAGAACTTCGAGGAACTCTGCGAGATCCTCGCCGCCTACGACGTCACGTACTCGCTGGGCGACGGCCTGCGGCCGGGCTCCATCGCGGACGCCAACGACGCGGCGCAGTTCGCTGAGTTGAGGACGCTCGGGGAACTCAACCGGATCGCGAAGCGTTTTGATGTACAGACGATGATCGAGGGCCCGGGCCATGTCCCGATGCACAAGATCAAGGAGAACATCGACCTTCAGCAGGAGATCTGTGATGAAGCTCCGTTCTATACGCTCGGCCCGCTGACGACGGACGTCGCGCCGGCGTACGACCACATCACCTCCGGTATCGGTGCCGCGATGATCGCCTGGTGGGGCACGGCGATGCTCTGCTACGTCACGCCCAAGGAGCATCTGGGCCTGCCCAACCGGGATGACGTCAAGACCGGCGTGATCACCTACAAGATCGCCGCCCATGCGGCCGACCTCGCCAAGGGGCACCCCGGAGCGCAGGAATGGGACGACGCGCTGTCCGACGCCCGCTTCGAGTTCCGCTGGGAGGACCAGTTCAATCTCGCCCTCGACCCGGACACCGCGCGGGAGTTCCACGACGAGACGCTCCCCGCGGAACCGGCGAAGACGGCGCACTTCTGCTCGATGTGCGGGCCGAAGTTCTGCTCGATGAAGATCAGCCAGAACATCAACGAGCGGTTCGGCGCGGGGGCGGCCGACGGGGCCTCGGCGGAGGAGATCGCCGAGGGCATGCTGGAGAAGTCGAAGGAGTTCGCGGCGAGCGGCAACCGGGTGTACCTGCCGCTGGCTGACTGACGTACGCGGACGGGCGCTGTCCCCAGGGGTCCACACCGGGGGACAGCGCCCTGAGCAGCCGCCACCGTGCAGCCGTCACCGATGGGGAGGCGGCGTGGTTGCCGTCGGCGGAGGGGGAGAGGGACCGTGGAGTGGGTGAAATCGACAGCGCCGGTCCGGTCGTTGGCCTGGCAGGGCGACGAACTGGTCGACGTGGTGGGGGGCCGGGCGTGGAGCACCGACGGCGTGGAGCGCCGGATCGCCATCGATCACGGCCCCGGCTTCAACACTGGCCTCAACACCGGCACCGGCTTCGACAGAGGTGTCGTCTCACCGTCCGGCCGCTACAGCGTCGTCTACCCGGAACGGGGGACCGAAGCGCTGTTGCTGGAGGGCACGCACCCCCTCCGTGAGCTGACGCGCTGCCCGGACCACGCCGAGGACTACGACTACCCCGTGGCCCTGGGGACCCTGAGGGACGGCCGGGAGATCCTGGTCCACTGCCCGGAGGAGTACGGCGTGCTCCAGATCGAGGACGCGGCGACGGGACAGCGGCTCACCACCGGCCCCCGTGAGGCGAGGGATGTGTTCCATTCCCGGCTGTCGGTGGCCGGGGACGGCAGGCATGTGCTGGTGGCGGGATGGGTCTGGCATCCGTACGGCATCGTCGAGGTGTTCGATCTCGAGGGTGCCCTGGCGGACCCGGCCGTGCTGGACGGCCACGGGGTGCTGCCCTGGCAGCCGGGTATCGACGCCGAGGTGGAGTCCGCGTGCTGGCTCGACCATGACCGACTGGTGGTGGCGACCGGAGACGAGTTCCTCACGGACGAGGACACCGCCGCCCTCGGTCCCCGCCGAATCGGAGTGTGGTCCCTGTCCCGGCGGGCGTGGCTGCGTCGCAACTCCGTAGATTTCGAGGTCGGCACGCTGCTCGCCGGAGGCGGTCGCGTCGTCTCCCTGCACGGCCACCCCCGGTTGATCGACGTCATGACGGGTGAAGTGGTGGAGGAGTGGCCCGAGGTGAGGGTGTCGCGCCGGGCGGGTGCCTTCGGAGTCACCCACATACCGACACCGGTCGCGGCGTTGAGCCCTGACGGCCGGCTCCTGGCGGTCGCCCAGGAGGAGAGCATCGCGCTCATTGGGTTGCCCCGGAGCGCCGACTCGGCACACTTGCCTCCATGACAGCGCGATTCCTGAGCAAGGGTGCCAATCTGCCGGTCGACGTGCCGGACGTACGGGTCGAACTCAGCTGGGCCGAGAGGGCCGGCGGGCCGGACATCGACGCCTCGGCGCTGCTGCTGGCGCAGGACGGCCGGGTGCGTGACGACGGGGACTTCGTCTTCTACAACCAGCCGCTGCACGCCTCCGGCGCCGTACGCCACATCGGCAAGCGGAGTGAGGCCGGTGTGATGAGCGACGCGGTCCAGGTCGACCTGCGCTCACTGGAGGGCGCCATCACACGGGTGGTGCTGTGTGCGTCGGCCGACGGCGGCACCTTCGGTCAGGTGACCGGCCTGACGTTGAGACTGCTCGACGGGGAAGGGCGCTCCGAAGTGGCCCGCTTCGAGATGCAGGGCGCCACGGAGACGGCGTTCATCGCCGGTGAGCTGTATCTGCGCGAGGGGCGCTGGAAGTTCCGGGCGGTCGGACAGGGGTACGCCTCCGGGCTCTCCGGGGTGGCCACGGACTTCGGCATCACGGTCGACGACGAACCCGAGCAGGCGGTCACCCCGCCGAGCCGCCCGGTCGCTCCGCCCGCGATCACCCCACAAGCCATGACCCCACCCATGGTCACTCCACCGACCAGCTCTGCGCCGACCGGTATCCCGCCCACGAGCACGTCGTCCACCAGCACGTCGTCCACCAGTACCGCACCGCCCGGTCCGCGGCTGACCAAGGGGGAGGAGCGGCTTCCCGTCGACATGCGCAAGCGGCTGTCGCTGCGCAAGGAGCAGGTCGCGGTCAGCCTGAGCAAGCGGGGAGTGGCGGGGATCAGCGCGCGGATCGTACTCGTCCTCGATGCCTCCGGGTCGATGTCGTTCCTGTACTCGCGGGGGGTGGTGGCGGACGTCGTGGAGCGTATGGCGGCGGTGGCGGCGCAACTCGACGACGACGGTGAGATGCAGGCCTGGACCTTCGCCAGCGAGGCCGCACGCCTTCCCGACCTGCGGTTGGGGGAGCTCCCCGAGTGGCTGCGGCTGCATGTGCGGGTGGGCGAGATCAGTCTGTTCCGGCGCGGCAAGAAGCCTCGCAAGGGAATGGAGCCGGGACAGGTCGACATGCGCTCGGTCGGTATCCAGAACGAGGAACAGAAGGCGATCGCCCAGGTCAGATCGTATGTCCGGGAGAATCCGGCGGCCGCTCCGACCTTGGTGCTGTTCTTCTCCGACGGAGGGGTCTATCGCGACGCGGCGATCGAGCGGGAGCTGCGGGCGGCGGTCGAGGAGCCGATCTTCTGGCAGTTCGTCGGGCTCGGCCGGTCCAATTACGGCGTCCTGGAGCGGTTCGACACACTGCCGGGCCGCCGCGTCGACAATGTGGGGTTCTTCTCCGTGGACGACATCAGCACCGTCCCGGACCAAGAGCTCTACGACCGGCTGCTGTCCGAGTTCCCCAGCTGGCTCACCGAGGCCGGCCGAGCGGGCATCATCTGACCGATGACCGACCGATGACCGATGACCGATGACCCGGGGCTCGCTCTTCTGGGCCGCACGGCTCCGTGACCGGGCCGGCAGAGGGCAGCACTGAGCACAAGGCAGCACTGAGCACGGGGCCGGACGCGGGCCGAGCGCGGCGCTGAGCGCCGCAGGGCGGGCAGGCCCGGTCCGTGGACCGGCTCCTCACCCGTACGCCCGGCGCCGGGCGTACGGCTTGCGCTCCCCCTCGGTGGGGTCGGCGGGGGCGCAAGCCGAGTGCCTATTCCGGCTGGTGCTCCGGGCCGCCGAAGTCCGGGCTGCTGTAGTCCGGGCTGCTGAAGCTCGGGCGCGGGCCGGTCGAGCGGCCGTCGTCCGGGCTGCTGAACCCCGGGCGGTCGTAGCCGATCTTCGGGAGGCGGTTGACGGGGGCCGGTGGGGCGGGAGCGGTGTGCAGGGCCGCCGCCGTGCCGGGATCGGCGAGCGCCTCCCGGAGAAACGGCAGGATGCCGCGCACCAGCAGGGCTTCCCGCCAGGCTTCCCTGGCCTGGTCGACCTCCTGGCTCAGTTCGCTGTACGGTCCCGCCTCCAGGGAGGGCCGGTTGCGCAGAGCGGTGAGCAGCAGCGCGACGGTGGCGACGAGGATCGCGGCCACCGCCACGGCCCCGAACGTCCAGCCGGCGGTGACCATGGTCCGGGCGAACCCCTGCTCGGGGTCGAGCATCCTGAGGAGATAGCCGACGAGCAGGAAGATCACCGCGGCTGCCCCGGCGAGGACGGGGGTCAGGACCGCGGCGACGGCGCCCGCCCCGGCGGCTTCGGCGGCCTGGGCCGCCTCCCCCATGGTGGTGGCGAGCCCCATCGCGGCCGCGCCCGGCTCCGCGGAGCCGGTCTCGGACGGGGACGACGGGGTGGACGGCGCGGGATGGCGCAGTTCCTCGCGGACCTTCACATAGTGCTGGTACTCGGCCGCCGCGGCCACCGTGATGAGGGCCGAGGCGTTGAGGGCCATGGTGCGCAGTTGTTCGGGGTTGAGCCGCTGTCCGACTGCGGTCAGTTCCGGGTGGTGTGGGGCGGAGCGCAGCGCCTCGTCGAGGATTCGCTCGTACTCTTGGCGGTCCTCGCTGTTGAGGTGCTGCGGAACGCTGTTCATCTGCATCCCCCGATGCTCCGTAGGGCTTGGGGCTCGCATGCCAACGAGCCGTCGGGCAGAAACGGAGGGGAGCCTGCTACGGATAACCCGATGGTAGAGCGGTGACGGCATGGGGTGACAGGGGGTTTGCCGAAATTGGCCCCTGGCCTGCGACGTCACCGACGACCCACAGTGGGGTACTTCTGCCCCGGGAGATGCCCGGGGACTACTCAGATGTCCAGGGGCAGTTGCTGGACCAGCAGCTTTCCGGCCATCGTCACGCCGCCGTCCATCGCGATGGCCAGCCCGTCCGCGTAGACGTGCGGCCCCTCGACATGCGGGCCGCCGTTGTCCTCGCCGTCCTCGGAGCCGACTTCGCCCAGAAGGTAGGGAATCGGGCTGTGGCCGTGAACGATCCGGGTGCCGCCGTACGTATCGAGCAGGGAGCGTACGGCGTCGGCGCCGCCCTCGTCGCGGAAGGAGAAGCGCTTGGTGAACTTGCGGAACAGGTCCCACACCTCGTCCGCGTCGTTGCGCGTGATCGTCTCGCGGACGGTGTCGTTGACCGCCTCGATCGAGTCGCCGTAGTCGAGGTAGGCGGTGGTGTCGGAGTGGACGAGCAGGTGGCCGTCGACCTCCTCGACCGCGTCGAGGCGGGCCATCCACTGGAGGTGGTGATCCTGGAGACGGTCCATGTCGTGCTTCTGGCCGCCGTTGAGCAGCCAGGCCGCCTGGAAGGTGGCGGTGCCCGCACCGGAGTTCACGGGCGTGTCGCCGAAACGCTTGGCGCCGAGCAGCAGCAGTTCGTGGTTGCCCATGAGGGCCTTGCAGTACCCGCCGGCCGCCGCGGCCTCCGCGGACAGCCGCATGACGAGGTCGATGACGCCGATGCCGTCCGGGCCGCGGTCGGTGAAGTCACCGAGGAACCACAGCCGGGCGGTGCCCGCGCACCAGTTGCCGGCGGAGTCGACCAGGCCCTTCTCCTGGAGCGCGGCCACCAGTTCGTCGAGGTAGCCATGGACGTCGCCGACGACGAACAGCGGTCCCGGGCCGGTCGCCGGCAGCGGGGCCTGCACGGCCGCCGGGTCCACCGCCACCTGGAGGGTGTCACCGCGCCGGCTGATGACGGGCAGGTCGCGCTGGGTGGGCGTGTAGCCGTCCGGGTGCTCCAGCGGCTCCTCGATCGGCGGCGCGGCATTGCCGGGTTCCGTGCCGGGGTCGTACGGACCGGTCTCGTGCACGTACGCGGGCACCCGGAAGTCGCGCAACGTCGCCGTCCGCTCCACCTCGGGTCCCTGACCGGCCCCCTGAGTCATCAGACCCCTCCACCATCGCGCCGCATCTGCACCCTTCGGGCTGCCTGGTCGCAGCGGCCCGCGGTGCCGTGCGTCCATCATAGGAATGCGGATCGTGCCGTGTGATGACCCAGGGGTGGTGAATCGGAGCAAGGCTCCAGTTCATCGCGGCATTCGCCCCGATTGGGCAGGGCTTCGGCAGTGCGCGCTCACCCGGCGCGCACCGTGCCCGCACCCGCGCCCCACCCCTGCGGGCTGCTCCGTCGGACGGATCCGAGGACGGCATCGGCCGGACGCGGTCGATTTCGGCGGCCGGAACGGGGTCGATGAGGAGGCTGTTGCCGATGCGACGTCCGATGTCTCCCGCACCGCCGAAAACCGCCCGTACGTGCCTCCCGCCAACTTTCGTTGACGCGCACCACTCCCTACGCGCTGCCGCTCCCCTCCGCAGCGCCCGCTCCCCTCCGGCAGGGCCCGCTCCCCTCCGCACCGCGCGCCCCCTCCCGCAACGCCCGCCCCTGCCGCACCACCTCTCCCGCGCCGTCCGCCCCCGCGCTCCCCCGAACAGGCCGCCGCTCCCCGCGACTCGCGCCGTGGCGTGGGTCCTGGGGAGCGGCGGCCGGCTAGTTCTCCTCCGGCGTCCGGGGCGGGCTGACCGTGGTCCGTGGGGGGCGTCGCTGCGAGGACGTCCGTACGAACAGTTCCGTGGGTATCACCTGCTCGACCGGGCGGTCCGATTCCGCACCCTCGATCGCGTCGATGAGGAGTTGCACCACCGCCGTGCCGATGCGGCGCGGCTTCAGCGACAGGGTCGTCACCGGCGGCTCGGTGTTGGCGTACACCGTGGACTCGCTACAGCACACGATCAGCAGGTCCTCGGGGACCCGCAGCCCGTAGCGGCGGGCCGCGGCGAGCAGGTCGGTGCCGTTGGGGTCGAACAGTCCGTAGACGGCGTCGGGGCGGTCGGGGCGGGCGAGGAGCCGGTCGGCGGCCACGGCGCCCGCGCACGGGTCGTGGGCGGGGTAGGCCTCGTAGACCGGGTCCTGCCCGACCCGCTCGCACCACCGCAGGTACGCGCTGGTCGACAGGTGTGTGTAGGTGTCCGTCGTGGTGCCGGTGAGGAGGCCGATCCGGCGGGCGCCGGCGTCGGCCAGGTGGTCGAGGATGTCGAGGACGGCGGCCTCGTGGTCGTTGTCCACCCACGCGGTGACCGGGAGCGTGCCGGCCGGGCGGCCGTCGGAGACGACCGGTAACCCCTGCCGGACCAGCTCGCTGACCACCGGATCCTGATCGGAGGGATCGATGACGACCGTGCCGTCCAGGGCGACGTTGGACCACACGTCGTGGCGCGAGGTCGCGGGGAGGATGACGAGCGCGTAGCCGCGGGCGAGCGCGGCCGAGGTCGCGGCGCGCGCCATCTCCGCGAAGTACGCGAACTCGGTGAAGGTGAAAGGTTCATCCCCGTATGTCGTCACGGTCAGGCCGATGAGGCCCGACTTGCCGGTACGGAGGGTTCGGGCCGCCGCCGAAGGGCGGTAGCCGAGTCGGTCGGCGACCTCGCGGACATGGCGTCGGGTGGCGTCCGGGAGCCTGCCCTTGCCGTTGAGGGCGTCGGAGACGGTCGTGATGGAGACTCCGGCGGCGGCGGCCACGTCCCTGATGCCCGCCCGGCCCGGCCGGCTGCCTCGGCGTGAGGTTTCCGCGCGGCTCACCTGGTGCTTCCCTGCTGCTGTCATGGCGAGCCGATAGTAGGGCTCATTCGGTGGGGTAGGGCGGACGCATATGCACGCATTGACAGGCACGTTTCTGCAAGGCCAAACACCACCAAGTACCTTGGAAACCAATGCAGTTAACTCCTCCAATGCCAAGACGTGACGCGTCGGCACGGATGAGCCTGCCAACGCGCCGATGTCTCGAAGAGGTCTCAACTCACCTGCACGAGGGATGCGCGCCACGGAGTGCACCACGGGCGCGTAGATATATGTGCAGCGCGCCCCCTGGCGCGTACGCCTTCGTGCGGCTTCGTCCTCAGAAGTCGCAGAGGTCCCTCCGTTTCGAGCCCCGGTCCCCGCTCAGCTGTACGCACCGGCGCCGAATCCTCATAAGGTGAGCAGTATTGAACCCGGTGGTGGTCACGAGGAGGACTGCGGTGAGCGAGACGAGCCCCAAGCTGCGCGCCGAGCTGGAGGGGATCCCCACCTACAAGCCGGGCAAGCCGGCCGCGGGCGGCGGTCCCGTGGCCTACAAGCTGTCCTCCAACGAGAACCCCTATCCGCCGCTGCCGGGCGTGATGGAGTCGGTGACGGCGGCGGCCGCCGCCTTCAACCGCTATCCGGACCTGGCCTGCACGCTTCTGATCAAGGAGCTGTCCGAGCGGTTCGGCGTCCCCGCCTCCCACCTGGCCACCGGCACCGGCTCGGTCGGTGTCGCCCAGCAGCTCGTCCAGGCCACGTCTGGCCCCGGCGACGAGGTGATCTACGCCTGGCGGTCCTTCGAGGCCTACCCGATCATCACGCAGATCAGCGGCGCGAAGGCCGTGCAGGTACCGCTGACGCCCGGGGACGTGCACGACCTGGACGCGATGGCCGACGCCATCACCGAGCGGACCCGTCTGATCTTCGTCTGCAACCCCAACAACCCCACGGGCACCGTGGTGAAGCGGGCCGAGCTGGAACGGTTCCTCGACCGGGTGCCGCGTGACGTGCTGGTCGTGCTCGACGAGGCGTACCGCGAGTTCATCCGCGACCCCGAGGTGCCGGACGGTGTGGAGCTGTACCGCGAGCGGCCCAATGTCTGCGTCCTGCGGACCTTCTCCAAGGCCTACGGGCTGGCCGGTCTGCGGATCGGCTTCGCCATCGCCCACGAGCCGGTGGCGGAGGCCCTGCGCAAGACGGCGGTGCCGTTCGGTGTGAGCCAGCTCGCGCAGGAGGCCGCGATCGCCTCGCTGCGTGCCGAGGACGCGCTGCTCGGCCGGGTCGGTTCCCTGGTGTGCGAGCGCCTGCGGGTGGTCGAGGGGCTGCGCGCGCAGGGCTGGACGGTGCCCGAGACCCAGGCCAACTTCGTGTGGCTGCGGCTCGGCGAGGCCACGGTTCCCTTCGCCGCCGCCTGTGAGCGGGCTGGTGTCGTGGTGCGGCCCTTCCCGGGTGAGGGTGTGCGGGTGACGATCGGGGAGAACGAGGCGAACGACATCTTCCTGAAGGTGGCGGAAGGCTTCCGCAAGGAGCTGTAACGAGTGATCGGCCGCCGGTTCCGGCTGGTCGGCAGGGGTGGCAGGGGGGTTCCCGCGGGTAGCCGGGGACCCCCCTTCGCTTGTCGAAAATCAGTGCGTCATACTAGCTTGTGAATGTGAACGCTTTCACAAGCGTGATCCACGAGTGGGTAAGGAGTGACGACGTGGACCTGGCTTTGGCGCCGGAGACACTGGCGCGCTGGCAGTTCGGCATCACCACCGTCTACCACTTCCTCTTCGTCCCCCTGACGATCTCCCTCGCGGCCCTCACCGCCGGGCTGGAGACCGCCTGGGTACGCACGGCGAACGAGAAGTACCTCAGGGCGACGAAGTTCTGGGGCAAACTCTTCTTGATCAACATTGCGATGGGTGTCGTCACCGGCATCGTGCAGGAGTTCCAGTTCGGTATGAACTGGTCCGACTACTCGCGCTTCGTCGGAGACGTCTTCGGCGCCCCGCTCGCGTTCGAGGCCCTGATCGCCTTCTTCTTCGAGTCCACCTTCATCGGTCTGTGGATCTTCGGCTGGGACAAGCTGCCGAAGAAGGTCCACCTGGCCTGCATCTGGATGGTCTCGATCGGCACGATCCTGTCGGCGTACTTCATCCTCGCGGCCAACTCGTGGATGCAGCACCCCGTCGGCTACCGGATCAACAAGGAGAAGGGGCGGGCCGAGCTCACCGACTTCTGGGCCGTGCTGACCCAGAACACCGCGCTCAGCCAGGTCTTCCACACCATGTCCGCCGCCTTCCTCACCGGTGGCGCCTTCATGGTCGGCATCGCCGCCTTCCATCTGTACCGCAAGAAGCACATCCCGGTGATGAAGACCTCGCTGCGGTTGGGCCTGGTCACCGTGGTCATCGCCGGTCTGCTCACCGCCATCAGCGGCGACACCCTCGGCAAGGTCATGTTCAAGCAGCAGCCGATGAAGATGGCCGCCGCCGAGGCCCTGTGGGACGGCGAGGCGCCCGCGCCGTTCTCGGTCTTCGCCTACGGCGACGTCGAGGAGGGGCACAACAAGGTCGCCATCGAGATCCCGGGTCTGCTGTCCTTCCTCGCGAACGACGACTTCAGCTCGTACGTCCCCGGCATCAACGATGTGAACAAGGCCGAACAGGAGAAGTACGGGCCCGGCGACTACCGGCCCAACATCCCCGTCGCCTACTGGGGATTCCGCTGGATGATCGGCTTCGGCATGTCGTCCTTCGCGCTCGGCCTGGCAGGACTCTGGCTCACCCGCAAGAAGTTCCTGCTGCCTCAGCACCTGAGGGTCGGCGAGGACGAGGTGCCGCATGTGGTGCTGTTCAAGAACAAGGCACTCGGCCCCAAGCTCACCCGGCTCTACTGGCTCGCGGCGATCTGGACCCTGGGCTTCCCGCTGATCGCCAACTCCTGGGGCTGGATCTTCACCGAGATGGGCCGCCAGCCCTGGGTCGTCTACGGAGTCCTCCAGACCCGTGACGCGGTCTCCCCCGGGGTCTCCCAGGGCGAGGTCCTCACCTCGATGATCGTCTTCACGGCGCTCTACGCGGTCCTCGCCGTCATCGAGGTCAAGCTGCTGGTGAAGTACGTGAAGGCCGGCCCGCCCGAACTCACCGAGGCCGACCTCAACCCGCCCACGAAGATCGGCGGCGACTCCCGGGACGCCGACAAGCCGATGGCCTTCTCCTACTAGGCCGAGGGAGCTGCACAGACATGGAACTGCACGACGTCTGGTTCGTCCTGATCGCCGTCCTGTGGACCGGCTACTTCTTCCTGGAGGGCTTCGACTTCGGGGTCGGCATCCTCACCAAGCTGCTCGCCCGCGACCGCCCCGAGCGGCGGGTGCTCATCAACACGATCGGACCCGTCTGGGACGGCAACGAGGTGTGGCTGCTCACGGCGGGCGGCGCGACCTTCGCCGCCTTCCCCGAGTGGTACGCCACGCTCTTCTCCGGCTTCTACCTGCCGCTGCTGCTCATCCTGGTCTGCCTGATCGTGCGGGGCGTCGCCTTCGAGTACCGGGCGAAGCGTCCCGAGGAGAACTGGCAGCGCAACTGGGAGACCGCGATCTTCTGGACCTCCCTCCTTCCCGCGTTCCTCTGGGGTGTCGCCTTCGGCAACATCGTGGGGGGCGTCAAGATCGATCAGAACTTCGAGTACGTGGGCAATGTGTGGGACCTGCTCAACCCGTACGCGCTGCTCGGTGGTCTGGTGACCCTGACACTGTTCACCTTCCACGGCGCGGTGTTCACGGCCCTGAAGACCGTCGGCGAGATCCGGGAACGGGCACGGAGGCTGGCGCTCAAGGTGGGGCTCGCGACCGCCGTGTTCGCTTCGATCTTCCTGCTGTGGACGCAGGTCGACAGTGGTGACGCCAAGAGTCTGGTCGCCCTGGTCGTGGCGGTCGGCGCCCTGGTCGCGGCGCTCGTGGCGAACCAGGCGGGACGCGAGGGCTGGTCGTTCGCGTTCTCCGGCGTCACCATCGTGGCCGCCGTGGCGATGCTCTTCCTGACGCTCTTTCCGAACGTCATGCCGTCCACGCTCAACGACAGCTGGAGCCTGACGGTGACCAACGCCTCGTCGAGCCCGTACACGCTGAAGATCATGACCTGGTGTGCGGGAATCGCCACGCCGATCGTGCTCCTCTACCAGGGCTGGACGTACTGGGTGTTCCGCAAGCGGATCGGTACGCAGCACATCGCCGAGCCCGCCCACTGAGTCTGATGTGGGGTGTTTCACGTGAAACACCCCACATGAGGAGAGCGTGTTTCACGTGAAACACGCTCTGTGAGAAAAGGGTGTTTCACGTGAAACCGATCGACCCGCGTCTCCTCCGGTACGCCCGCGCCACCCGCCTCTTCCTGGTGGCGGTCGTCGGTCTGGGGGCTGTCGGAGCGGCTCTGGTCATCGCGCAGGCGATGCTCGTCGCCGAGGTCGTGGTGGGGGCCTTCCAGCACGGACTGTCCCTCGCCGAACTGCGCACTCCCCTGCTGCTGTTGGTGGCTGTGGCGATCGGCCGGGCGCTGGTGGCCTGGCTCACCGAACTCGCCGCGCACCGCGCGAGTGCCGCCGTGAAGTCCGAGCTGCGCGGGCGGCTGCTGGAGCGGGCCACCGTGCTGGGTCCGAACTGGCTCAGCGGCCGGCGCACCGGTTCGCTGGTCGCTCTCGCCACGCGGGGCGTGGACGCCCTCGACGACTACTTCTCGCGCTATCTCCCGCAGTTGGGCCTCGCGGTGGTCGTACCGGTCGCGGTGCTCGCGCGGATCGTGACCGAGGACTGGGTGTCCGCAGCGATCATTGTCGGCACCCTGCCCCTGATCCCGGTCTTCATGGTGCTGATCGGCTGGGCCACGCAGTCGCGGATGGACCGTCAGTGGCGGCTGCTGTCCCGGTTGTCCGGGCACTTCCTGGACGTCGTCGCCGGGCTGCCCACGCTCAAGGTGTTCGGGCGGGCCAAGGCGCAGGCCGAGTCGATCCGGCGCATCACCGGTGAGTACCGGCAGGCGACCATGCGGACGCTGCGGATCGCCTTCATCTCGTCGTTCGCGCTGGAGCTGCTGGCGACGCTCTCGGTGGCCCTGGTGGCCGTGACGATCGGCATGCGCCTCGTCCACGGCGAGATGGACCTGTACATCGGCCTGGTGATCCTCGTACTGGCGCCGGAGGCGTATCTCCCGCTGCGGCAGGTCGGGGCGCAGTACCACGCGGCCGCCGAGGGGCTGGCTGCCGCCGAGGAGATCTTCGAGGTGCTGGAGACGCCGGCACCGGCACCGGGCACCGTCGCGGTGGTCGAGGGAGGGGTGGCCTTCGAGGGCGTGACCGTCCGCTACCCCGGGCGGTCCGCCGACGCCGTCACGGATGTGTCGTTCACCGTCGAACCCGGGGAGACGGTCGCGCTGGTCGGACCGAGCGGCGCGGGCAAGTCGACCCTGCTGAACGCGCTGCTGGGGTTCGTGCGGCCGGCCGAGGGCCGGGTGCTGGCCGGGGGAGTCGACCTCGCGGCGGCCGACCTGGAGCAGTGGCGCTCTCGGATCGCGTGGGTGCCGCAGCGCCCGCACCTCTACGCCGGGACGATCGAGGAGAACGTCCGCCTGGCGCGCCCGGACGCCGACGACGCGGCCGTACGCCGGGCCCTGGCGGACGCCGGGGCGCTGGACTTCGTCGAGGCGCTGCCCGCCGGGCTCGGCACCCTGCTCGGCGAGGACGGGGCCGGGCTGTCCGCCGGGCAGCGGCAGCGGCTGGCGCTGGCCAGGGCGTTTCTCGCGGACCGGCCCGTACTGCTGCTGGACGAGCCGACGGCCGCGCTCGACGGGGAAACCGAGGCGGAGGTGGTGGAGGCCGTGCGGCGCCTCGCGGCAGGCCGGACGGTCCTGCTGGTCGTGCACCGGCCGGCCCTGCTGGCGGTTGCCGACCGGGTGGTGCGGCTGGCCGGGGCCGAGGCACCCGCTCCCCTGGAGGCCGTGCGCCAGAAGGCTCCCGCGCCGCTGGAAGAGGCGGCTGCCCCGCCCGTCACCGGTGGGTCCGGGACCGGTACGGCCGTGACCGGTGGTGGCGTCCTCGCCCGGGTCCGCGCGATGGCCGGCGCTCGACGTGGCCGGCTCGCTCTCGCGCTCTTGCTCGGCAGCCTCGCCCTCGGCAGTGCCGTGGGCCTCATGGCCACCTCCGGATGGCTCATCTCGCGGGCCTCACAGCAGCCGCCGGTGCTCTACCTGATGGTGGCCGTGACGGCGACCCGCACCTTCGGTATCGGGCGGGCGGTGTTCCGGTACGCGGAGCGGCTCGTCTCGCACGACGCCGTGCTGCGGATGATGGCCGACACCCGGGTCGCCGTCTGGCGCCGGCTGGAGCGGCTGGCGCCCGCGGGTCTGCGCTCGACCCGGCGGGGCGACCTGTTGACGCGGCTGGTCGCCGACGTGGACGCCCTCCAGGACTACTGGCTGCGCTGGCTGCTGCCCGCGGGTGCGGCGCTCGTCGTCTCGGCCGGTTCCGTCGCCTTCACCGCGTGGCTGCTGCCCGAGGCCGGGGCGGTGCTCGCCGCCGGACTGCTGCTGGCCGGGGTCGGTGTCCCCCTGGTCACGGGTGCCGTGGCGCGCCGGGCCGAGCGTCGGCTCGCCCCTGCCCGAGGGGTGCTCGCCACCCGCACGGCCGACCTGCTCACCGGCACCGCCGAGCTGACCGTCGCGGGCGCGTTGCCCGTCCGTTCCGCGGGGGTGCGCGCGGCCGACTCGGTGCTCACCCGGATCGCCTCGCGCGCCGCGACCGCCACCGCCCTCGGCGACGGGCTGACGGCGCTCGTGTCGGGGCTGACCGTCACGGCGGCCGCCCTCGTGGGCGCCCAGGCGGTCGCCGACGGACGGCTGGGCGGCGTGACCATGGCCGTGGTCGTCCTCACCCCGCTGGCCGCCTTCGAAGCCGTCCTGGGGCTGCCCCTGGCCGTGCAGTACCGCCAACGGGTACGCCGGAGCGCCGAGCGGGTGTACGAGGTCCTGGACTCCCCCGAGCCCGTGCGCGAGCCGGAGCGGCCCCGTCAGGCGCCCGCGTCGCCCTTCCCGCTGGTGCTGCGGGGGCTGGCCGCCCGGCATTCCGGGCAGGACCGGGACGCGCTCGCCGGGGTCGGACTGACCTTGACGCGGGGGCGCCGGATCGCCGTCGTGGGGCCCTCCGGCTCCGGCAAGACCACGCTCGCGCAGGTGCTGCTGCGGTTCCTCGACGCCGACACGGGCTCGTACACGCTCGGCGGCGTCGACGCGCACGCCCTGGACGGTGACGACGTACGCCGACTCGTCGGGCTGTGCGCGCAGGACGCGCACCTCTTCGACAGTTCGGTCCGCGAGAACCTCCTGCTCGCGAAGAGGGAGGCGAGCGAGGAGGAGCTGCGGGACGCGCTGGCGCGAGCCCGGCTGCTGGAGTGGGCCGACGGTCTGCCCGACGGGCTCGACACGCTCGTGGGCGAGCACGGCGCCCGGCTGTCCGGCGGGCAGCGGCAGCGGCTCGCGCTGGCCCGGGCGTTGCTCGCCGACTTCCCCGTCCTGGTGCTCGACGAGCCCGCCGAGCATCTGGACCTGCCGACCGCCGACGCCCTCACCCGGGACCTGCTGGCCGCCACCGAGGGCCGCACGACCCTGCTCATCACCCACCGGCTGGCCGGTCTCGAAGCGGTCGACGAGGTGCTCGTGCTGGATGAGGGGCGAGTGGTGCAGCGGGGTTCCTACGCGGCGCTGGCGGCCTCGGAGGGACCGTTGCGGAGCATGGCCGAACGCGAGGAGGCCACGGAGCTGTTGGTGGCGGCGCGGTGACCCACCGAGCTGTCCCGGCTTTCCCTGACAAACAGGGCAACTAGGCTCAGGGCATGGCCACGGATCCGTTTCCCGCTCCCCTGCCGGAGCTGCGCTCCACGCTGGAACGGATCTGCGGGACCGCGGTGGAGCTGACCCGGGCCCGGTACGCACTGATCGAGGTCCGAGGCGAAGGCCACGCCACTCCGACCGACATCGTCTTCCACGGTGTCGACGAGGCGACCGCTCGCCGTATCGGCCGACGGCCCGGCGGGCACCGCGGGCTGCGCCTGCCGATCAGGGCCCACGGCGAGGTCCTCGGCGAGTTCTGTCTGGCGGAGAAGCGGGACGGGAGGCCGTTCGACGACCGGGACGTGGACACGGTCCGCGTGCTGGCCACCGAGGCGGGCACCGCTCTCGGCAACGCCCGCCTGTACGCGGCCGCTCAGCGGCGCGAACGGTGGATCGACGGGTCGGTCGCCGTCACCACCGCGCTGCTGTCCGGCGGGGACACCCATGACGCCCTCCAGGTCGTCGCCGAACAGGCCCGCGGGCTCTCCGGGTCGGCCGCAGGGGTCGTACTGCTGCCCGCCGACGAGGGCGGCCTGGAGATCGTCGCCGTGGCCGCGGACCGGCCGTCGACCATGCTCGGCGAGGTCGTCCCGCCGGACAGCGAGATCATCACCGAACTCCTCCGCGGCCAGGCGGTGTTCGTGGTGGACGCCGCCGGCGACCCGCGGACGCTCACCGCGTCCACGCGAGGCTACGGGCCGATCATGCTGCTCCCGCTCCGGAGCGACGCGCGCGTCCTGGGGGCCCTGGTCATGCTCCGGGCCCGCGGGCAGCGGCCGTTCGGCGAGGACGAGCGCGCCGCGGCCGTCCAGTTCGCCTCGCAGGCAGCGCTCGCGCTGGTGATGGCCGAGGCACAGCACGACCGGGAGCGGCTCGCGGTGTTCGAGGACCGTGACCGCATCGCCCGTGACCTGCACGACCTCGTCGTCCAGCGGCTGTTCACGACCGGGCTGATGCTGGAGGGCGCCCAGCGCGGATCCGTCGTGCCCGAGGTGCGGGAGGGCGTCGGCAAGGCTGTCGAGGAACTGGACGTCACCCTTCAGGAGATCCGTACCGCGGTCTTCGCGCTCCAGCAGGGCTCAGCCGAGGCACCCGCCGGGCTCTGTACGCGGGTGCTGCGTGAGATCGGCACGGCGGCCGTGCCGCTCGGCTTCGAGCCGTCGCACCGGTTCGTCGGACCGGTCGACACCCTGGTCGGCGACCTCACCGGCACGAACCTCGTCGCGGCTCTCCGGGAGGCCCTCTCCAACGCCTTCCGGCACGCGCGTGCCTCCCGCGTCGAAGTCGTCGTCGACGCCACCGCGACCCTTCCCGACGGCCGCCCGGGCGTGCGGCTGACCGTCGCCGACGACGGCTCGGGCATCCCCGACGGTGGCCGGCGCAGCGGTCTGCGGAACCTGCGGCGGCGGGCCGAGGCACTCGGCGGCGACAGCACGCACGGCCCGGGCATCGGGCCGGACGGCGCCGGTACGACGGTGGTGTGGCAGGCGCCGTACTGAGCCATCGGGGGCGGTGCGTCCCCCAGGCGTACGACTTGAACAGGACCGGGGCCCGGCAGCCGGGTCACGATCGCTGACATGCACTCATCTCGCCGTCGCGTCCTGATCGTTCCGGTTCTGCTGTGTCTGTCCGGACTGCTCGCGACTCGGCCCACGGCCGCCGAGGGGGAGCCCGGTGACAGCTCCGACTCCCGGATCAGCGCGCGGGTGGCGCGGCTGTACGAGGACGCGGCGGTGGCGACGCAGCGGTACGAGGCGGGGCGGCGCGAGGCGGAGAAGAAGCAGGTGCGGGCTCGGCACGTGGAGGGACTCCTCACCCGCGAGCGGCGGGAGATCGGCGTGCTGCGCGAGGACCTGGGCCGCATCGCCCGCGCCCAGTACCGCGGCGGTGGCGGTCTGCCGGTCGTCGCGCAACTGGTCCTGGCGGGCAGCCCCGACAAACTGATGCGCGGGCAGCATGTGTTCTCGCAGGCGAACCTCGCCGTCGACAACGCGATCGGCAGGAACCGGCGGGCGGAGGCACGGCTGGCCGCCGACGAGGCGAAGGCCGTCGAGGCCTGGCAGGCGGTGGAGCGTCATGCCCAGGAACTCGCCCGGCTGAAGAAGGACATCGACGACAAGCTCGAACAGGCGCGATGGCAGCTTCAGGGCCGGGCGGACGCGTCGGTGGCGGCGGGCTCCTGCCGCGGCGCCGTACGCCTGGACCAGCCGCCGGCGCACTTCGTCGTCGACTGGGTCGCACCGGTCGAGACGTACGCCCTGTCCGCGTCCTACGGCAGCGGCGGCACGCGCTGGGCGAACCGGCACACCGGGCAGGACTTCGCGGTACCGATCGGGACGCCGGTGCGGGCGGTCGGTGCCGGCCGTGTGGTGCGGGTGTCGTGCGGAGGACCGTTCGGGATCGAGATCGTGGTACGGCACGCCGACGGTTACTACACGCAGTACGCGCACCTCGCCGCCGTCACCGTCGACCAGGGGGACAGGGTGACCACCGGGCAGTGGATCGGGCAGTCGGGCACGTCGGGCAACTCGACCGGCCCGCACCTGCACTTCGAGGTGCGGGTCACGCCCCACGCGGGCTCGGCGCTCGACCCGGTGCCCTGGCTGGCCGCGCGCGGAGCGCCGGTCGGCTGAGGCTCCTCCCGCGCACCCGACCCGATCGGGCACAGGATGTCGGGTCCGGCCGGATGTCCGCCGCCTAGCGTGGTGATCGCAACGGCGGAAGGGGACCGGAGTGCTGGAGCGGCTCAATCAGGCCATGGAGTACATCGAGGAACACCTCGACGAGCCGATCGACGTGGCGGCGCTGGCGCACGGCGCCGCCACCTCGGAGTACCACCTGCGCCGGATGTTCTCGGCGCTCGCCGGTATGCCCTTGTCGGAGTACGTACGGCGCAGGCGGCTGACCGTCGCGGGCGCCGAGGTGCTCGTCGGCGAGGACTCCCTGCTGGAGATCGCGGTGCGCCACGGCTACGGCTCGGGTGAGGCGTTCGCCAGGGCGTTCCGTGCCGTGCACGGCGTCGGGCCCGGTGAGGCCCGCCGTACCGGCGCCGCGCTCGTCTCCCAGCCCCGGCTGGCCTTCCGTCTCACCGTCGAAGGGAGCAGCAGCATGCGCTATCGCGTAGTGGACCGGCCGGACTTCACCGTCGTCGGGTTCAAGGCCCGGGTGCCCTTGGTACACCTGGGGCCGAACCAGGCGATCATCGACTTCGTCCGCGGGATCGACCGGCAGGTCCTGGAGCACCTGGAGAAGCTGTCGGACCAGGACCCACAGGGTGTCGTCGCGGTCTGTGACGACCTGGATCCGAGCCGGGCCGAGGGGACCGAGCTCGACTACTACCAGGGGGTGATCACCTCCGCGGCCGCGCCCGAGGGCACGACCGCCCTGGCCGTGCCGGCCGGCAGCTGGGCCGTCTTCACCACCTCCGGGCCGGCCCCGCAGGCCATCCAGGAGTTGTGGCGGGACGTGTTCACCCAATGGTTCCCGTCCAACCCGTACCGCGGCCGCCCCGGTCCGGAGATCCTGCGCACCCGGCTGTCACCGGACGGGGCCGAGGCCGACGCCGAACTGTGGCTGCCGGTGGAGCGGGAAAGGGGCTGACGTCCGGCGGGGCGGGCTACTCCCGCTCGGCGATCAGCCGCTCGATGACGACGGCGACGCCGTCCTCGTTGTTGGCGACGGTCCGGCCGGAGGCCGCCGCGAGCACATCCGGGTGCGCGTTGCCCATCGCGTACGACCGGCCGGCCCAGGTGAGCATCTCGACGTCGTTCGGCATGTCCCCGAAGGCGACGACCTCCTCGTGGGAGATGCCGCGCTCGGCACAGCACAGGGCCAGCGTGCTGGCCTTGGAGACCTCGGGGCCGCTGATCTCCAGCAGGGCGCTGGGGCTGGAGCGGGTGACGTTGGCGCGGTCGCCGATGGCCAGCCGGGCGAGGGTGAGGAAGGCGTCGGGGTCGAGCGTGGGGTGGAACGCGAGGATCTTCAGCACCGGCTCGCTGGCGCCGGGCGCGTCCGGCGCGAGCAACCGCTCGGCCGTGGCGAGGGTGTCGGGTATCTCCAGGTGCATCTTGGGATACTCCGGCTCCTGGTAGAAGCCGTACGTCTGCTCGATGGCGTACAGGGTGCCGGGTGCCGCGTCCCGCAGCAGCCGTACGGCGTCCAGCGCGTTCTCCCGCGCCAGCTCGCGCACCTTCACGAACCGGTGGGCACCGGGGCCGCCGTGGAGGTCGACCACGGCGGCGCCGTTGCCGCAGATCGCCAGCCCGTGACCGTGGACGTGCTCGCTGACCACGTCCATCCAGCGGGCCGGCCGGCCGGTGACGAAGAAGACCTCGATGCCCGCCTCCTCGGCGGCGGCGAGGGCGGCGACCGTGCGCGGGGACACCGACTTGTCGTCGCGCAGCAGAGTGCCGTCGAGATCGGTGGCGATCAGCCGCGGCGGGAGGGCGGCGGTCGGGGTCTCGGGCTGTCTGGTCGCTGAAGTCACCGGCCCATTCTCGCGCATATGCCCGCACGGTCGGGCGGTGGCCCGCACACATGAGACAGGGCGGCCACGCGGATGACCGGATGCCGAGGTCAGCGCAGTTGCGCCGGGGCCTCCATGGCGATCTGCTCGAAGACCTTCTCGTCCGCGGCGAAGACGGAATCGGCGATGGGCCAGTGGACCACGATCTCCGTGAAGCCGAGCTCCCGGTGCCGGCCCGCGAAGTCGACGAAGGCGTCCAGGGACTCCAGCGGGCGCCCGCGGTCCGGGGTGAACCCGGTGAGCAGGATCTTGTCCAGTTCCTGCGCGTCCCGCCCGATCTCGGCGCAGGCGTCGGTGAGCTTGTCCACCTGGCCGCGAATGGCCTGAACCGACTGCTCGGGCGTGCCGCTCTCGTAGAGCTTGGGGTCTCCCGTCGTCACCCAAGCCTGCCCGTACCGCGCGGCGAGCCGCAGCCCGCGCGGGCCGGTCGCGGCGATCGCGAAGGGCAGCCGGGGCCGCTGGACGCAGCCGGGGATGTTGCGTGCCTCGTGCGCCGAGTAGTGGTCGCCCTCGTAGGACACGGAGTCCTCGGTGAGCAGCCGGTCCAGCAGCGGCACGAACTCGGCGAGGCGGTCGGCCCGCTCGCGCGGGGTCCACGGTTCCTGCCCGAGAGCGGTGGCGTCGAAGCCGGTGCCGCCCGCGCCGATCCCCAGGGTCAGCCGGCCGGCGGAGACATCGTCCAGGGAGATCAGTTCCTTGGCGAGGGTCACCGGGTGCCGGAAGTTCGGCGAGGTCACCAGCGTGCCCAGGCGCAGGCGGTCGGTGACGGCCGCGGCGGCGGTCAGCGTCGGGATCGCCCCGAACCACGGCCCGTCGCGGAAGGTGCGCCAGGACAGATGGTCGTAGGTGTACGCGGTGTGGAAGCCGAGCTGCTCGGCCCGTGTCCAGGTGGACCGGCCCCCCTCGTGCCAACGCAGGTACGGGAGGATCACGGTGCTCAGACGCAGACTCATGTCATCGAGCGTATGCGGACGAGCGTGTTTCACGTGAAACAGTCACCGTACGCGTCCGCCCAGCCACGGACTGAGGCCGACGAGGATGAACTCCTTGTGGACCCGATCGTGCGGCAGCGGCACCATCAGGAAGTGGGCGGGCGGGAAGCGCCGGCTCTTCACCCAGGCGTGGCCCTCGTAGAGGGAGCGGAGAAAGGCGGGGACGTCGTCGCGGTCGACATCGGGGCATTCGACGCCGTCGACCGTGATCAGGGCGTCGTCGTCGGGGTAGAGCCGCACGCTCACGCTCGGGCGGCCGCCGAGTTCGACGTAGGCCTCGTGCGGGAGCGAGCCGTCCGGGTCGCTGGTGACGCCGACGCCGGCGGAGGTGCGCCGGGAGGTCTGATCGGCGCCGATGTCGTGGGTGACCTCGATCTCGAGCGCGTACTCGGCGGCGATCGACCGGAGCGCGGTGACGGCGGCCTCAGTGCTGGGGAGGTGGTCCATACCTGTGATCATGCCGAAGGAGGACGCGATGCGGGACTCGGAGGCGCACCTCAGTGCCCCTCCGGGAAGCGCAGATATCGCGGGGGCACGGCCTGCGTCAGCCACACGCCGTTCGCGCTGACGTGGAAGACGTGGCCGTCGCGGTGCATGGCCCCCGCGTCGACGGCGAGGACCACGGGGCGGCCCCGGCGCGCTCCCACCCGGTTCGCGGTCTCCCGGTCGGCCGAGAGATGCACGTCGTGCCGGTTCATGGGCCGCAGCCCCTCGGCGCGGATCGCGTCCAGCGAGCGCGCCACGGTCCCGTGATAGAGGTACGACGGCGGGGTCGCAGGGGGCAGTCCGAGGTCGACCTCGACGCTGTGGCCCTGGCTGGCGCGGATCCGGGTGCCTTCGACGGCGAAGCGCTTCTTGTCGTTGGCGGCGACGACGTGGTCCAGTTCGTCCCGGGTGAAGCGGAAGCCGTGCGCGGCACAGGCCGCGATCAGTTCGTCGATCTCCACCCAGCCGGCCTCGTCGAGCGTGAGACCGATCCGCTCCGGCTGGTGCCGCAGGTGCTTCGAGAGGTACTTCGACACCTTCACGGTGCGTCTCTCGTCCCTGTCCATTTCGTTCATCCACTCAGCATGACGCGAGAGACGCAGATCACGCACTTTGTTTTGGGGTGGAGGTTTGGTCCACAACCAACTTCAGTTATCCACAGGTAAGTTGGCGCTTCTGTGGACAACTGACCGTGTCTTCAGCCCTCTTCGTCAGGATCATCTGAGGTGGCATGACTTGAGACCAGACGGTCCAAGGACCGTGCGCGCAACTCTCGTTCGGTCGCGAGTGCGACGAAGTCCGCGGCGTGCTCCGCGCCGACAGCCGCTTCCACGGCCCGCATTGTCTCCGTCGGGACCGTGACGGTCCGTGTCCCCGACAGGGGTGGCGGAGGGTCGTCCGCACCGAGGTGCCGGCGCAGGTGATGCCCGGCGAACAGACGCATGGCCCGCGCCAGTTCGGCGTCCACGGTCTGCCGGGCGAGCGGGCGCAGCCGTCGGACGAGCGAGGCCGCCTCGCTCGCGTCGGCGTCGGTCGGACGGTGCGGTCCGTCGAGGTAGCGCGCGAAGACGTGCTCGGTGGTGAACTCCAGGAAACGAGCGGCGATCTGCTCGACCTGGCTCCTCAACTCCCGCAACTGCGCTGTGATCGCCCCCAGCGGCACTCCGGCGGCGTGCAACTCCGCCGCCACCGAAAGCTCTTGGGGGCTGGGCACGAGGAAGACGTCCTCCTCGCCGGGGACGCGCTCCAGCACGCCGAGCGCCACGGCGTCGGCGATCGCCCTGTCGTCGGCCGTGCCGCCGAAGCGGGCGGTCAGGTCGGCGCGGGACACACGGGAGGGCATCTCGTCGGTCCACGGACCGTCGACCTCGGCGACCAGCCCCAGGACACCGCCCAGGCCACGGCCGGTGTCGTGGGCGTCCAGAAGCTCCTTGATGGAGGCGAGCGTGTAGCCGCGGTCGAGGAGGCCGGCGATCTGGTGGAGGCGGGTGCGATGGGCGTCGGAGTAGTGGTTGGCCCGCCCCTGACGCTCGGGGCGGGGGAGCAGACCACGGTCCTGGTAGGCGCGGATGGTGCGGACGGTGGTGCCGGTGAGATGCGCGAGCGTCTCTATGCGGTACGGCGGCCCGGCCGGCGGATCGGTGGTCAAGGCGTCTTTCCCCACACGGTCGTTGCCGTGGCGGACGCCGCGCCCCTCGACCGGCGCGGTGCCGCGGGTCGGCGGCTCACAGCGGCGGTCCCACCCGCGCCAGTGCCCGCAACGCCCGGGGCAGGAAACGCGCCAGCGCGTAGGAAACCCGCGCCTCCGGAGTGACGGGAACCATCGCCCTGTCGAGGGCGACCGCCCGCAGGACGGCGTCCGCGACCTTCTCCGGCGGGTAGTTGCGCAGCCCGTACACGCGCGTGGAGCGTTTCTGGCGCCGCCGCTCCTCCTGCGCGTCCACACCCACGAAGCTCGCCGTGGCGGTGATGTTGGTGTTCACCAGGCCGGGGCAGATCGCCGTGACGCCGATGTCCTGGTCGGCCAGTTCCGCACGCAGGCACTCGCTCAGCATCAGCACCGCCGCCTTGGAGGTGCTGTAGGCGGGCAGTGCCTTGGACGGCTGGTAGGCCGCCGCCGAGGCGGTGTTGACGATGTGGCCGCCCTGTCCGCGTTCGGCCATCTGCCGGCCGAAGAGACGGCAACCGTGGATGACGCCCCACAGATTGACGTCCAGGACCCGGCGCCAGTCCTCGGGCGTCGTGTCGAAGAACGAGCCCGACAGTCCGATCCCCGCGTTGTTCACCAGTACGTCCACCACGCCGTGTTCCGCATGGACCTTCGCCGCGAGTGTCTCCATGGCCTGCTCGTCGGAGACGTCCACCGCCTCCGCCCAGGCCTCGGGCGCGCCGGCCAGGAGCGACAGCTCGGCGGTGCGGGACGCGCTCTCGGCGTCCCGGTCGACGGCGATCACCCGGGCGCCGGCCTCGGCGAACGCGAACGCCGTGGCCCGGCCGATACCGCTGCCCGCGCCGGTGACCAGCACCAGCTGGCCGCCGAAACGCTCGGCGTACCGGCCGGTGGCGGCCTTGCGCGCCGGTCCGCCCACGCCGTCCGACCAGGCCTCTCCCGCGACCTCGCCCCCGCCCTCTCGCGTCCGTTCCCGCTCCCGCTCCTGGTCCCTCTCGACCGACGTGACGAAGTCGTCGATCCAGGAGGCCAGCCGGTCGGGCCGGGTGCGCGGGATCCAGTGCCCGGCCGGGATGGTGCGCCGGGTCAAGCGCGGTACCCAGTGGGCCAGTTCGTCGTACAGCCGCTCCGACAGGAAACGGTCGCCCGAGGGCGTGATGAGCTGCACGGGCGCGTGAGCGTGCGCGTCCGCCCGCGGACGGCGCAGACGGGGCCGCACGTTGTCCCGGTACAGCCAGGCTCCGTTCGCCGCGTCGGACGCCAGCGACGGCGTGGGGTAGTCACCGGCCGGGACCTTCTCGATCCGCCGCAGGATGCCCGGCCAGCGCTTGCCGAGCGGGCCGCGCCAGGCCAGTTCGGGCAGGACGGGCGTGTGCAGCAGGTACACGTACCAGGACTTGGCGCCCTGGCCGAGGAGTTGGCCGACCCGGCGCGGAGTCGGCCTGGTCAGCCGCTTGTTGATCCAGTGGCCGAAGTGGTCGAGGGACGGCCCGGACATCGAGGTGAAGGACGCGATACGTCCCCTGGTGCGCTCGACGGTCACGAACTCCCACGACTGCACCGAGCCCCAGTCGTGTCCCACCAGGTGCACCGGCCGGTCCGGGCTGACGGCGTCCACGACCGCGAGGAAGTCGTCCGTGAGCTTCTCCAGGGTGAACCCGCCCCGCAGCGGCCGCGGCACGCCGGAACGGCCATGTCCGCGGACGTCGTACAGCACGACATGGAACCCGTGCCGGTCCACCAGCCGGGACGCGACCTCGGACCACACCTCCTTGCTGTCCGGGTAGCCGTGGACCAGGACGACCGTCGGCCGCCCCGGCTCCCCCAGTTCGGCCACGCACAGCTCGATCCCGCCGGTCCGCACCCGGCGCTCCCGCACACCCTCCGGCAACGTCACTTCCCCTCCGCCTTCCCTGCCGTGTCCTTCGTCGCTGTCGTGTCCTTCGTCGCTCCCTTGCCCGCCCAGCCGCGGACGTGCGGCAGATCGTCGTCGAGCCAGAACGCGCTCTCCCCGGGATCCGCGGAGTCGGTGACGACGAGGATCTCCTCGAACTTCGCGCCCGTGCCCCGGAACCCGAGATGGGGTTCGACCGCCCACAGACCCGGCTGCGGCGGATGGTCGGAGAAGCGGTACGGCGACCAGAGCGGCGACCAGCCCTCCCGGTGGCCGTGCAGCGCGTCGGACACCAGACCCCTGAGGGACTGGGTGCCGAACCCGAACAGCCGGGGCGAGAAGCGGCGCTCCCTGACCCGGTCCACCTTGTGCGCGATCACGCCGAAGGGATACGCGCGATGCCGGTTGGCGTAGCCCTGGCGGACCATGAGGCGGTCCACGTCGGCGTAGATCTCGCGCAGAGACCGCCGCTCGCGCACCTCGCGCAGGATCAGCTCCCGGTGGGCCGCGAGGTCGGCCATCAGCCGCTCCTGCAGCGGATGGGCGCCGAGCGCGCCCGAAAAGCCGATGTCCGCCGTGTACCCCTCGTAGACCGGTGCCAGGTCGAGGATGAACGGCATCCCCGGCTCCAGCCGGCGGTCGGTGGGGAAGAACTGGAGGGGGAAGCGGAAGCCGGTGAACGCCGTGCGGTCCCCGAACCAGGCGAACGGCAGGTGGAACCAGTCGCGCACCCCCCGCTCGCGCAGCCATTCCCGCTGCATCCGCGCCGCCTCGCGCTCCGTCACCCCAGGTCGCAGCTCCGCGGCCACCGCCTGCGCGCAGTCGTACGCCAAGCGCTGCACCCGTCTGAATCCCCGCAGTTCGGCGGAGAGTTCGCGGGTGCCCGCCGTCGTCGGTGCCGTCGTCATGCCACCCCGTCCCACGCGGTCCTCGTCGACTGCGCTACGTGCCCGTAACTTGACATCGCCGAATGTGACAGTTGTTAGAGGCCGCGTCAATAGGGGGGTCCCGGGCCTGTGGAAAACCCGCCGTCGCCGCCCCCGTAGCTCTCAGGCATGGCATCCCCTACGGACCCGTACATCTGAGGTCTGAGGCGAAGACGGCTCTGAGGTCTGACGATTTTCGTGGCGTGCGTCACTAATTTCGATGACGTGACTGTGATCGTGACCGAAAGCCTGAGCAAGCGGTTCCCCCGGGTGACCGCTCTTGACCGGCTCTCTGTGGACGTCGGGCCCGGTGTGACCGGACTCGTCGGAGCCAACGGGGCCGGCAAGTCCACACTGATCAAGATCCTTCTGGGTCTGTCGCCCGCCACGGAGGGACGAGCAGAGGTGCTCGGCCTCGACGTCGCGAGCAAGGGCGCCGACATCCGGGAGCGGGTCGGCTACATGCCGGAGCACGACTGCCTGCCGCCCGACGTCTCGGCCACCGAGTTCGTCGTGCACATGGCCCGCATGTCCGGCCTGCCGCCCACCGCCGCGCGGGAACGCACCGCGGACACCCTGCGCCATGTCGGCCTGTACGAGGAGCGCTACCGCCCCATCGGCGGCTACTCCACCGGCATGAAGCAGCGCGTGAAACTCGCCCAGGCCCTCGTCCACGACCCGCAGCTGGTCTTCCTGGACGAGCCGACCAACGGCCTCGACCCGGTCGGCCGGGACGAGATGCTGGGCCTGATCCGTCGTATTCACACCGACTTCGGCATCTCGGTCCTGGTCACCTCCCACCTGCTGGGCGAACTGGAGCGCACCTGCGACCACGTCGTGGTCGTCGACGGCGGCAAGCTCCTGCGCTCCAGCTCCACCACCGACTTCACCCAGACCACCACCACCCTCGCGATCGAGGTCACCGACACCGACGCCCACCCGGACGGCACCCGCGCGGTCCGCGAGGCGCTCCACGCGCGCGGGGTGGCCGTCCTGGACGGAAACAGCGGCCTGCCGGGCGCCGGCCACGTCCTGCTGCTGACCGCGCAGGGCGAGGACACCTACGACGTCGTCCGGGACGTGGTCGCCGACCTCGGCCTCGGCCTGGTGCGCATGGAACAGCGCAGGCACCACATCTCCGAGGTCTTCACGGACGGCGACGCCACCGACGACCAGCAGCGGAAGGAGGCCGTCAACCATGGCAGTTGAGCACCCGGTCACCGCCCCCTCGGGTGACCAGACCCGCATCCACAACATCGGCTACCGCAACTACGACGGCCCCCGGCTGGGCCGCGCCTACGCCCGCCGGTCCCTCTACTCGCAGTCCCTGCGCGGCTCCTACGGCCTCGGCCGTTCGGTGAAGTCCAAGGTGCTGCCGATGCTGCTCTTCGTGGTGATGTGCGTGCCCGCGGCCATCATGGTCGCCGTCGCGGTCGCCACGAAGGCCGACGAACTCCCGGTGGACTACACGCGGTACGCGATCGTCATGCAGGCCGTCATCAGCCTGTACGTCGCCTCGCAGGCGCCCCAGTCCGTCTCGCGCGACCTCCGCTTCAAGACCGTGCCGCTGTACTTCTCACGGCCCATCGAGACCGCGGACTACGTCCGCGCGAAGTTCGCGGCGCTGGCCTCGGCCCTCTTCGTCCTGACCGCCGCCCCGCTGCTGGTGCTGTACATCGGCGCGCTGCTGGCCAAGCTGGACTTCGCCGACCAGACCAAGGGATTCGCTCAAGGACTCGTCTCCGTGACCCTGCTCTCGTTGCTCTTCGCCGGCCTGGGCCTGGTCATCGCCTCGGTGACCCCGCGGCGCGGCTTCGGCATCGCCGCCGTCATCGCCGTCCTGACCATCTCCTACGGCGCCGTCTCCACGCTCCAGGCCATCGCCGACGCGCAGAACAGCACCGGATCCATCGCCTGGATCGGCCTGTTCTCGCCGGTCACCCTCATCGACGGTGTGCAGTCCGCCTTCCTGGGCGCCACCTCCGCCTTCCCGGGCGGGATCGGCCCGTCCGACGGGGAGGGCGTCGTCTACGTCCTCGTCGTCCTCGGCCTCATCGCCGCCTGCTACGGCCTCCTGATGCGCCGCTACCGAAGGGTCGGACTGTGACCACGCTCAGCATCGACCACGTCTCCCGCTGGTTCGGCAACGTGGTCGCCGTCAACGACATCACCATGACCATCGGCCCCGGCGTCACCGGCCTGCTCGGCCCCAACGGCGCCGGTAAGTCGACCCTCATCAACATGATGGGCGGCTTCCTGGCCCCCTCCACCGGCACGGTCACCCTCGACGGCCGGCCCGTCTGGCGCAACGAGGAGATCTACCAGCACATCGGCATCGTCCCCGAGCGGGAGGCGATGTACGACTTCCTCACCGGCCGCGAATTCGTCGTCGCCAACGCCGAGTTGCACGGTCTCGGCGCCAAGGCCGCGCAGAAGGCACTTGCCACGGTCGAGATGGAGCACGCGCAGGACCGCAAGATCTCCACGTACTCCAAGGGCATGCGGCAGCGCGTGAAGATGGCGTCCGCGCTGGTCCACGACCCGTCGCTGCTGCTGCTCGACGAGCCCTTCAACGGCATGGACCCGCGCCAGCGCATGCAGCTCATGGACCTGCTGCGGCGCATGGGCGACGAGGGCCGCACGGTGCTGTTCTCCTCGCACATCCTCGAAGAGGTCGAGCAGCTCGCCTGGCACATCGAGGTCGTCGTCGCGGGCCGGCACGCGGCGAGCGGCGACTTCCGCAAGATCCGCCGTCTGATGACCGATCGCCCGCACCGCTACCTGGTGCGTTCCAGCGACGACCGCGCGCTCGCGGCCGCGCTGATCGCCGATCCGTCGACGTCCGGGATCGAAGTCGACCTCGCCGAGGGCGCGTTGCGCATCCAGGCCGTCGACTTCGGCCGCTTCACCGCACTGCTGCCGAGGGTCGCCAGGGACCACGGCATCCGGCTGCTGACGGTCTCGCCGTCCGACGAGTCCCTCGAGTCCGTGTTCTCGTACCTGGTCGCGGCGTAGGAGGCCCTGATGTACGACCCCACAGTCGCCCGGCTCACGTATCGAGCCCTGCTCGGCCGCCGCCGGGCCCTCATCCTGGGCGCCCTGCCCCTGCTGCTGATCGCGATCTCCGTGGTGGTGCGGGGCCTCGCCGGCGCCGACGACCAGACGGCGTCCGACCTGCTCGGCGGGCTCGCGCTCGCCACGATGGTGCCGATCATCGGCGTCATCGCGGGCACGGGCGCGATCGGCCCGGAGATCGACGACGGCTCCGTGGTGTACCTGCTGTCCAAGCCGCTGAAGCGGCCGACGATCATCTTCACCAAGCTGATCGTGGCGATCGCCGTGACGATGGTCTTCTCGGCGCTGCCCACGCTCATCGCCGGCTTCATCCTCAACGGCAACGGCCAGCAGATCGCCGTCGCCTACACCGTGGCCGCGCTGGTCTCCTCCATCGCCTACGCGGCGGTCTTCCTGCTGCTGGGCACGGTGTCGCGGCACGCGGTGGTGTTCGGCCTCGTCTACGCCCTCGTCTGGGAGGCCCTGTTCGGCTCCCTGGTGCCGGGCGCGCGCACGCTCAGCGTCCAGCAGTGGTCGCTGGCCGTCGCCCACAAGGTGGCGGGCGGTGACCTCGTCACCTCGGACGTCGGACTGACCACGGCGACGGTGCTGTTGATCGTGGTGACCGTGTTGGCCACCTGGTACGCGGGACAGAAACTGCGAGCGCTGACCCTCGCCGGCGAGGAGTGAGCGGCCCTGCCGGGGGCGGGGGCGGGCCGGGCGTTCTTGACGGTGGCTTCACCCGCGCCCCGGCACACTGGGCGGAACCGACAGGCTGGGAGGCGGGGATGGCGGACGACGAGCCGGTGAACGGCGGTCGCGAGCGGTCCGGGGGCGAGGTCGGGAACGACCTCGTGCTGGACGAGGACTTCATACGGGCGGCCGAGACGTCCGAGCCGTCCGCCCGGGCCCGGATGCTGGCCGCGCGCTGGCGGGCGCGGGAGCCGGAGCCGCAGCCCTGGCGTTCCGACGAGCCGCCCGCGGGGTGGTTCTTCAGCAAGGCGCGCCGACGCAGGTGGCGTCGCCGGTAGCCGTCGCCTGTCGCCTGTCGCCTGTCGCCTGTCGCCTGTCGCCTGTCGCCTGTCGCCTGTCGCCCGTCGCCCGTCGCCCGGCGCGCGTCGCCGGGCCGGCCCCGTGCCCGCGTCCCGCTCCTCGCACAGACGTTTTATTCGGTGGCGTCCAACTCGCGCCCGGGGCACAGTGGTTGTACCCGCAGGGCCGGAAGGGTTCCGGCGCCACAGACTGGGGAGGAGCCCGACGATGCCCATGCACGGCAGTCCGTCGAGTTCCCTTCAGGGCAGCCAGGGGCGGGTTCCGGAGTAGCCAACCCTCCGTCGAACCCGACCCGTACTGGGGAGCTGCCCGGGGCGGCCGCTTCGAGCACGCGATTGTCGCTCTCGCGTGGGCCGCCCACCCGGAGGATTGGCCGAGAGGTAAGGCACCGGCTTGCTAAGCCGTGGTCGGGGGTGACCCCGCGCACGTTCGATCCGTGCATCCTCCGCGGGGCGTTGTCACTGGGACTTGGTGGGGGTTGTGCTGGTGCGCTGCGCGTGCCCGCGGCTTGTTGTCGGTGGGGCGCCGCGTGTGTCTGCGCCTGTGCGGTCGGACTTTCGGCGCGGGTGCGTCGTGGCTGGTCGCGCAGTTCCCCGCGCCCCTGATCGCCTACGGCGATCGCGCAGTTCCCCGCGCTCCTGATCGCCTACGGCGATCGGGCGGCTCCTGCCGTCTCCGTGCCGTGGGGCCTGAGCGTCTGCGGCGGTCGGGGCGGCCCGTGTCGTCTCTGTGCCGTGGGTCCCGATCGTCTGCGGCGGTCGGGACGGCTCCTGCCGTCTTCGCAGCCCTGATCGTCTGCGGCGATCGGGGCCGCCCTGCCGTCTTCGCGCCCTTGATCGCCTGCGGCGATCGCGGCCGCTCCTGTCGTCTTCGCGTTCCGGGACGTCTGTGGCGGTCTGGCGGCCTCTGTCGTCTTGCCCTCCCGTCCGGCGTGGCTCGGGCCCCTGCGGGCCCGGCTCTCTTGCACGGGGGAGGTTATGCGGGCAGGAGGCTTTCCAGGGTTGCGGCGATGCCGTCCTCGTCGTTGGAGGTGGTGACCTCGTCTGCCACTGCCTTCAGTTCCTCGTGGGCGTTGGCCATGGCCACGCTGTGCGACGCCCAGGCGAACATCGGGATGTCGTTGGGCATGTCGCCGAAGGCGATCGTGTCGGCGGCCTTCAGGCCCAGGCGGCGGGCCGCCAGGGAGAGGCCCGTGGCCTTGGACAGGCCGAGGGGGAGCAGCTCCACGATGCCGGCGCCCGCCATGGCGACCGTGACGAAGCCACCCGCGGCTTCCCGCGCAGCCGCCGCCAGGGCATCGTCCGACAGCTCGGGATGCTGTATGTAGATCTTGCTCAGCGGGGCGGACCAGAGGTCGGACACGTCCGTGAACGGGGTCGACGGCAGGCGGCCGGTGACCGCGTAACCGGGACCGACCAGCACGTCCCCGTCCAGGCCGTCACGGCTGGCGGCCAGGTACAGCGGGCCGACCTCCGCCTCGATCTTGGCCAGCGCCACCCCGGCCAGCTGCCGGTCCAGGGTCACCGAGGTCAGCAGCCGGTGCGCGCCGGCGTCGTAGACCTGGGCGCCCTGGGCGCAGACCGCGAGGCCGTCGTAGCCCAGGTCGTCGAGGATGGCCCGGGTCCACGGCACCGCCCGGCCGGTCACCACGATGTGCGCGGCGCCCGCCGCGGTGGCCGCGGCGAGGGCGTCACGGGTGCGCTGCGAGATCGAGTCGTCGGAGCGCAGCAGCGTCCCGTCGAGGTCGGTCGCGACCAGGCGGTAGGGGAACGAGGCGGTCACTTGGCCACCGGCTCCAGGATCTCCCGGCCGCCGAGGTACGGGCGCAGCACCTCGGGCACGTACACGGAACCGTCGGGCTGCTGGTGGTTCTCCAGGATCGCGACGATCGTGCGCGGGACCGCGCAGAGCGTGCCGTTGAGCGTGGCCAGCGGGCGGACCTGCTTGCCCTCGCGGACCCGGATCGACAGCCGGCGGGACTGGAACTCGGTGCAGTCCGAGGTCGAGGTCAGCTCGCGGTACTTGCCCTGCGTCGGGATCCACGCCTCGCAGTCGAACTTGCGGGCGGCCGAGGAGCCGAGGTCACCGGAGGCGACGTCGATGACGCGGAACGGCAGCTCCAGCGAGGACAGCCACTGCTTCTCCCACGCCAGCAGACGCTGGTGCTCGGCCTGCGAGTCCTCGGGCTTGACGTACGAGAACATCTCGACCTTGTCGAACTGGTGGACGCGGAAGATGCCCTTGGTGTCCTTGCCGTGCGAACCGGCCTCGCGGCGGAAGCAGGGCGAGAAGCCCGCGTAGCGCAGCGGCAGCTTGTCCGCGTCGATGATCTCGTCCATGTGGTACGCGGCGAGCGGGACCTCGGAGGTGCCGACCAGGTAGAGGTCGTCCTTGTCGAGGTGGTAGACGTCCTGGGCCGCCTGGCCGAGGAAGCCGGTGCCCGCCATGGACTGCGGACGGACCAGCGCCGGGGTGAGCATCGGCGTGAAGCCGGCCGCCGTGGCCTGGGCGATCGCCGCGTTGACCAGGGCCAGCTCGAGCAGGGCGCCGACACCGGTGAGGAAGTAGAAGCGGGAGCCGGAGACCTTCGCGCCGCGCTCGACGTCGATCGCGCCGAGGATCTGGCCGAGCTCCAGGTGGTCCTTGGGCTCGAAGCCCTCGGCGCCGAAGTCACGGATCGTGCCGTGCGTCTCGAGGGTGACGAAGTCCTCCTCGCCGCCCACGGGCACGTCGGGGTGCACGAGGTTGCCGAGCCGCTGGAGGAGCTCCTGGGTCTCGGCGTCGGCCGCGTCGCGCTCGGCGTCGGCGGCCTTGACGTCGGCGGCGAGCTGGCTCGCCTTCTTCAGCAGCTCGGCCTTCTCGTCCGCGGAGGCCTTGGGGATGAGCTTGCCGAGCGACTTCTGCTCGGCGCGCAGCTCGTCGAAGCGGACGCCGGACGACCTGCGCCGCTCGTCGGCGGACAGGAGGGAGTCGACGAGCGCGACGTCCTCTCCACGGGCACGCTGGGAAGCGCGCGCACGGTCGGGGTCCTCACGGAGCAGGCGAAGGTCAATCACGCGGCCAAGGCTACCCGTGCGGGGTTGCGGCTCACGACACCATTCCGCTCGGTGCGCGGCCCGTGCCGAAATCATGGCTTACGGTGCGTTATGAGCGAATTGCCCAGCGTGTCAATAAAAAGTGTCTCACTCCCTGGGACGGAGCATGTGGCGGGCGTCTCGTTGACCCGATTCCCTTGCGGGAGCGGGGACTTGGGAGAGCTGTTGTCCACAGGCGCCCCCACTTCCCGAATAGTTATCCACAGGGTGTGCGAAAGATCTGTGGACATTGGAATTGATCATTCCGATACGGCTGTACGGGGTGGTCAATTCCTTGCTCAAACCCGGCTCCGACCCACTTTCGGGTGGAAATGGGTCGCCCCAACGGATTGATCGAAGGAAACAGGTGGACGAAGGGTGACCCCGGAGGTGAGCGCCACCCAGGGGTGTTGCAGGGCGATTTGTCGACTGAATGACCCTTCACTGTCGACTTGTCCCCAGGTCGAGAACCAGCCCTGTGGATAACTTCTGTGGATAACGAAGATGTGCAGATAGGACCGGGCGGAACGGCTGCTAGAACCGGCCGTCCTGGCAGCGCGCCACCCAGTCCGAGGCCGCCAGGAACTCCCTGTCCGAGGTCCCGGGCAGCGGCGCCGCCACGTCCGCCACATCGACTTCCGCACGCGGGTACGAACCCAGGAAGCGCACCTCGCGGCAGATCCGCTTCAGCCCCATCAGGGCCTCGGCCATCCGGCGGTCGGAGATGTGCCCCTCGGCATCGATGCAGAAGCAGTAGTTGCCGATGCCGGCGCCGGTCGGGCGGGACTGGAGCAGCATGAGGTTGACGCCCCGGGTGGCGAACTCCCCCAGCAGGTCACGCAGGCCACCGGGGTGGTCGTCGCGCTGCCACAGGACGACGGACGTCTTGTCCGCGCCGGTCGGTGCCGCGGGCCGGGCGGGCCTGCCCACCAGCACGAACCGGGTCTGGGCGTTCTCGGCGTCGTGGATCTGGGTCTCCAGGGCGGTCAGCCCGTACCGGGCGGCCGCGAACTCGCCCGCGAAGGCGGCGTCGTATCGGCCCTCCTGGACCAGCCGGGCCGCGTCCGCGTTCGAGGCGGCCGACTCCCAGGCGGCGTCCGGCAGGTTCGCCTTCAGCCAGTTGCGCACCTGCGGCTGGGCGGCCGGATGCGCGGAGACCGTCTTGATGTCGGCGAGCGCGGTACCGGGCCGGACGAGCAGCGCGAAGGTGATCGACAGCAGCACCTCGCGGTAGATCATCAGCGGTGTGCCCGCGACCAGCTCGTCCAGGGTGGTGGTGATACCTCCCTCGACGGAGTTCTCGATGGGCACGAACGCCGCCTCGGCCTCGCCGGTGCGCACCGCGTCCAGCGCCGACTGCACCGACACGTACGGGATCAGCTGCCGGGTGGCCGCCTCCGGAAGCGTGCGCAGGGCGACCTCCGTGAAGGTGCCCTCGGGGCCGAGATACGCATAGCTCGCTGGCATGACCTCACCCTAATGGCCCTTGCCGAAGCAGGTGTACGTGTCTCAAGACAGCCCCACGCAGGAATGAATCCGCCCGAGCGGGCGTAACTTCCTGCGTCGAGGCTTCCGGGCTTCCGGGCATCCGAGCTCCCGGGCCCGGGCATTTGAGTTCTCGGGCCCGGGCATCCGGGCTCCTGGACTTCCCGCTCCTGGACTTCCCGTTCCGGGCTTCACGCCTCCAGCAGGCGTTGTCCCACGTACTCGCCCTCCGCCGCCCCACCCGGCACCGCGAACAGGCCGCTCGCCTCGTGGCGGATGTACTTCGACAGGGCGTCGCCGCGGTCCAGCTTGCGCTGCACGGTGACGAAGCCGCGCAACGGATCCGCCTGCCAGCACACGAACAGCAGGCCCGCGTCAGGAGTGCCGTCCGGGTCGATGCCGTCGTGGTAGGAGAAGGGCCGGCGCAGCATGGCCGCTCCGCCGTTCTGATCGGGGCGGGTGATGCGGGCGTGCGCGTTGAGGGGGACGACCAGATCCCCCTTCGCGTCGGTCTTCTCCAGGTCCATCGCGGTCGTCTCCGTACCCCCGGACAGCGCCGCCCCGTCGGCCTTGCGGCGCCCGATGACCTGCTCCTGCGCCGTGACCGACAGCTTCTCCCAGTCGTCGAGGAGCATGCGGATCCGGCGTACGACCGCGTAGGAGCCGTCGGCCATCCAGGCCGGGTCCTTCGCGCTCCCCACCGGGACGAAGATGCGCTGGTCGAAGTCCGGGTCGGCCGGCTTGGGATTGCGGGTGCCGTCCATCTGGCCCATCAGATTGCGGGCCGTCATGGGGTGGGCGGTGGCGCCCGGCGTCCGGTTGAAGCCGTTCATCTGCCAGCGGACCTTGGCCGCCGCGCCCGCGTCCTTCTGGATCGCGCGCAGGGCGTGAAAGGCGACCAGGGCGTCGTTCGCGCCGATCTGTACCCACAGGTCGCCGTCGCTGCGCGTTCTGTCGAGGTGGTCGGAGGAGAAGTCGGGAAGCGGGTCCAAGGCGACCGGGCGCTGCTTCTCCAGGCCGGTGCGGCTGAAGAAGCTGTTGCCGAAACCGAAGGTGACCGTCAGCGAGGAGGGTCCCGCGTCTCGCGCCACATCGGTGTCGCCGGTGGCGGCGGCCTCGCCCGCCATCAGGCGCCGGGCCGTCTCCGACCAGCGGCGCAGCAGCGCGGCGGCCTCCTTGCGGCCCGCGCCGGCCGCGAGGTCGAAGGCGGCGAGATGGCCGCGGGCCTGGAGGCCCTGGGTGATGCCCGGCTGATGTTTCACGTGGAACATCGCCTCGCCGGTGCCGATCGAGGACAGCGGCGTCGCCTGCGAGGGCGCGGCCGTGTAGCCGACGGCCGCCCCGGCCGCGCCGAGTGCGAGGCCGGTGGCACCGGCGGTGCCGAGCAGCCTGCGGCGCGTCAGCCCTGAGGTTGCGGCCTCGGGTGTACGGCTCTCGGGTGTACGGCCCCCGGGGAGGGACTGCGAAATGGACTGGTCGGGCATGGTGCGGTTCAGCCGATCTGCGCGTTCTTGGAGACGGTCACCTGGTCGACGTCGGAGGTCCGCACGGTCACGGAGACCTCCCACTCGCCGGCCATCGGGATCTGGACGCCGGAGGCCGACCAGTGGCCGGTGGTGATGTGGTCGGGGACGACGGGCAGCGGCCCGATGTCCTTGGCCTCGAGGGTGAAGGCGACCTTGACCTCGGGCACGTCGAAGGCGCGGCCGTTGGGCCGGGTCACATAGACGTGCATCTCGTTGGCGCCGGTGCGGGCCGGGTCGAGGTCGACGCTGACCACGCCCTTGCCGTCCGTACCGCCGGTGTCGAACGACATGTCCAGCGTCAGGGCACCCGACGCGGAGTCTCCCGCGGAGGACGAGGAGGAGGACGAGGCCCGGTTCGCGGCCGCCGCGTCCTGCTCCGTACGGCCGGGCTCGGTCGACGTGAGGACGGTGGTGACGGCGAGCACCACGACGGCGATGCCGGCCTCGGCGAGCACCGAGCGGCGCAGACCGAAGCGGTGGGTGTCGGAGTCACGCAGACGCCTCTGCCGGGTGGCGTCGACGGCGGCCTGCTGCCGGGCGAGCTGCGCGGCCCTCTTGGCATTCGCGGAGCCGGGCTTGGTGCTCGCGGACCCGGACCCGGCGTCGCCGGTCGTCTGCTTCGCGGTGTCCCCGGCCCCGGCCGACGCCGTGACGCGCTCCTTGGCGGGTGCGGACTTGCGTACGGCTTCCCCGGGCGTCGTGTCCGCCAGCCGTGCCGTCCACCGCCGCGAGATCCACGCGACGCCGACGAGCAGCGCCACGAGTCCGATCTTGACGAGCAGCAGCTGGCCGTAGCGGGTGTCGGTGAAGGCGGACCAGGAGCCGAGCTGGCGCCAGGACTGGTAGGTGCCGGTGGCGACCACGACGGAGACGCTGCTGAGGGCCAGCCGGGAGAAGCGGCGCGCCGCTGGGGCCTCGACGGGCCGGTCGGCGGGCGCCCGGTACAGGGCGACGAGGAGCGCGGTGAGCCCGCCGAGCCAGGTCGCGACCGCCAGCAGGTGCAGCACGTCGACCGGCATCGCGATGCCCGGCTGGAGTCCGGTCGAGGCGTGTTCGGCCATGGCCCAGCTGGCCGCGAGCCCCGCGGCCACGACGGTGCCGCCGATGGCGAGCCCGAAGGTCAGGTCCCGCTTCTCCTCGCCCTCGCGCTTGTCGTACGCGCCGAAGAGCACGGCGATGAACAGCGCGGCCGCGGCGAGCAGCAGCAGCCGCGACACGAGGGCCGCGCCCGTCTTGGTCTGGAGGACCTCCCCGAGGAGGTCGAGGTCGAAGACGTCACCGAGCTTGCCGGAGCCGGTGTAGGAGCCGCGCAGCAGAAGCAGGAACAGGGTGGCCGCGGTCATCGCGACCCAGCCGGAGACGACGAGCCGCTGAAGGGCCCGGACGCCGGTGCCGCGCTGCCAGCAGGCGAGGACGAAGGCGGCCCCGCCGGTCATCATGATGAACCCGGCGTACGACACGTACCGGCCGAAGCCGTAGAGCCAGCCGACGACGCCTCCGCCGGCCGCCTGGTCGGACACCGAGACGCTGGTGCTGGACGGGGAGCCGATGGAGAAGGTGTAGGCGCCGGCGACGGGATGGCTGTCGGCGGACACCACCTGGTAGGTCACCGTGTAGGTGCCGTCGAGCAGCCCCGAGTGCAGCTGCACGGCGTAGGTGGTGCCGCTGACGCCGGAGGGCTTGCCGGTGTCGACCCGGCTGCCCTTGGGGTCGAGGACGCGCAGCGAGTCGTCGTTCATCGAGACGGTCTCGGAGAAGGTCAGCGACACCTGTGTGGGCGCCTTGTCGACCACCACCCCCTGCGCGGGGTCGCTGCCGGTCAGCGCGGCGTGCGCGGATGCGGGCCCGGCGCCGGCCAGGAGCGCGCCGGTGACCGCCAGGAACAGCAGCACGAGCATCCGGACGCGGGGGGCGATGGTCTGCGTCAAGGTGGTCCCTCCCTCACTGGCCGGTCTGCGGGTTGTACGTGGCGGACTTCACCGGGATCTCGACCTCGAGGGGATCGGACGTGGCGAAGTGCAGCTCCACGGTCACCGTCCCGCCCCGCACCGGCTTGCTCTTCAGCTTCTCGAACATCAGATGGTTTCCGCCGCTCTTGAACACGAGTTGACCGTGCGCGGGCACGTCCAGTGACGTGACCTCCTCCATGGACGACCCGACGGTCTCGTGGAGGGTGACGCTGTCCGCCGCGGTGCTGGTCACGGAGGTCAGCTCGTCCTTCGTACCGCCCTCGTTGACGATGGTCAGGAATCCGGCGGCCATGGTGTCGGAGACGGGCTGGGGGATGTAGGCGGCCCGGACGGACAGCTCGGCCGGCCCGTCGGCGTCCGACCCGCATCCCGTGAGCAGCAGCGCCCCGGTGATCACGGCGGTGGGCACGGCGAGCGGTCGCGCGGGCCTCGCGGCCTTCACACGCCTCACGGGTTCGCGCCCTTGAGGATCTTGGGGAGGTCCTTGGTGTAGTCGTCGACGGTGGCGTCCTCGCCGTAGATGAGGTAACCGCCGTCCGTCTTCGGGGAGAACGCGACGACCTGGGTGCCGTGGGTGGAGACGATCTTGCCGTTCTTGTCCTTGTGCGGCGCCTCGACGGAGATGCCGAGGGTACGGGCGGCGGCCTGGATGGTCGCGAACTTCCCGGTCAGCCCCACGACCTGCGGGTCGATGCCCTTGAGCCAGGTGCCGAGCGCGGCCGGGGTGTCGCGGTCCGGGTCGGTGGTGACGAACACGACGCGCAGGTCGTCCTGTTCGGCCTGGGGGAGCTGCTTCTTGGCGACGGCGATGTTGTTCATCGTCAGCGGGCAGACGTCCGGGCAGTTGGTGTAGCCGAAGTAGATCAGCGTCGGGTGGCCCGCGGTCTCCTTGCGGAGGTCGTAGCTCTTGCCCCGGGTGTCGGTGAGGACCAGGTCGGGCTTGGTGAAGGGCTGGTCGAGCACGGTCGCGGCCTGCTGCTTGCCGTCCTCGGAGACGACGGCGACGGGGCTGCTGCCGCTGTCGCCGCCACCGCAGGCGGAGAGGGTGAGGGTCGCGGCGGCGAGCAGCGCGGCCACGGCGAACGTCTTCTTGCGCATAGAAAAATGTCCCAGATGTGTGAACTCCGGCGCGCACCGGGGTGTACGGGGCGGCTGTACGACAGGGCCCAGGTGCCCCGGTGCGCACCGTCGAGGAGCAGGCGTCGGGCGACCGCGGCCGCCCGACGCTGGGGTGGGGCTCAGGCCTCGGTCGTGTTCCGGCGGCGGCCCGCGAGGACGCCGTAGGCCACACCGGCGGCGCCGACGACGATGCCGACCACGCCGAGGACCCGGGCGGTGGTGTCACTGCTGTCGGAGTCGGAGGCCGCCTCGGTCGTCGAGGAAGCCGCCTTGGCGTCGTCGGAGGACTCGTCGGAGGCGTCCTCGGCGGCCGCGCCGTGGGAGTGCTCGTCCTCGGAGGCGGCGGTCAGGGCGAGCACGGGAGCCGGGTTCTCGGGCTCCTCCGCGCCGTCCTCCTGGATCTCGATCCAGCGCACGACCTCGTTGTTGGAGTACGTCTGGATCGCCTTGAAGACGAGTTCGTCGGCGTCCTCGGGAAGCGCGCCGACGGAGACCGGGAACTTCTGGAAGTAGCCGGCCTCGATGCCCTTGCCGGTGGCGGTCCAGGTGATCTTGGAGACGGCCTCGGAGATCTGCTTGCCGTGCAGCTCGATGGGCTTGGCGAGCTTCGCCTTGGTGACGGCGATCTTCCAGCCGTTGACCGGCTCCGGCATCGCGGAGGCCAGCGGGTGGTCGGTCGGGAAGGTGACCTCGAGCTTGGTGGTCGAGGCGTTGTCCCGCTCGTTGGGGACCTTGAAGTCGACGACCGCGTAGCCGCCCTTGGCGGCGGTGCCCTCGGCGGCGACGCTGACGTGCGCGAAGGCGGGCGAGGACAGGACGAGAACGGCGGAACCGGCGACGGCAGCGGCGGCGGCGACGCGGGAGGCGATACGAGAGGCCTTCATGACAGCGAGCACTCCACTCTGAGTGAATCTGCGGGTGAGAGAGGCGTGGGCACACGGGTGCGCACGCGCGCGTGCCGCACGACGGCGGCCGCTCCCCCCTGATGTGGAGTGCTGGTCGTGTCGTGTCAGGCAGCGAGGACGAGAAGGGACACGTCCGGTGGGCCGCGTCTGATCACCGAGTGCTGGAGTGCGGTGGTGCGGGGAGCGGGCACGGCCGCGAGCAGGGCGGCGCGCGGGACGCGCGGTCCCGCCCCGGGTACGGCGGGCAGCCCGGCGAGCAGAGCGCGCACCAGCGCGAGCGCCCCTCGCAGGGAACGTACGAGCGCGCCCTCGGCGACCCCGTGCGCCGACAGGGCGATCAGCCGCAGCAGGGCCGTGTCACCGCACCGCAGCAACCATCCGGCGGCGACGGCCGCGAGGACGTGGCCGAGCAGCATGGGCAGGGACGGCAGCAGGGACATCGACGTGCCGGCGGTGGCCAGGGCGTCCGCGGGGTGATGCGCGGCCCCCATCCCGCTCATGCCGCTCATCTCCGTACCGCTCCCGGCGGCGCCGCCGTCGCCGCTCGGGTAGAGCCGCGCGTCGACGAGGATCCGCTGGGCCCGGGCGGGGCTGATCGCGGCCGCCGTGGCCCCGCACACCAGCCGGGCCGCCCGTGCGACGAGCGTGGCGTCGGACATGGCCGAGGCCGTGGTGGAGGCGGAAGCGGTGGCGGAAGCCGTGACGGAGGCGGTGTGCTGGCCGAGTCCGAACAGCGTGTGCAGCACGGTCTGCCCGACCGCGAGCAGTACGGCGATGCCCGGCAGCGAGCGCCGGCGTCCGGCGAGCGGCACGACGACCGCGAGGGCGCCGAGGAATCCCGCGCCCAGTGTCCACAGCGGAACCGTGGCGCAGGAGGCCATGGTGTGCCCGGCCGCGGCCAGCACGACGCAGACCACGGCGAACACCGCGGCTCGCAGCAGCCGTAGATCGCGACCTGAGCGCTCGCTGTGGGGGGCAGTCATGGCGGGCTCATCATCGCACTGGCCTCACCTCGTCCATACGGCAGGTCCACAAGATTCCGTACGATGCGGAAGATCATCTTCTGTAATGACTGGTACGACTGATGGCCCTGGGTCCCACATACACCGATTTCAGAGCCGCGGGCATCCCCCATATGGGCGGCATCACGCGGAATTCGCGCTTACGCAGGGCCTCGAGGGGCAATACGTATCGGTATGTCGAGCCGCGGCCTGGAGGCTGGAGCATGAGCATCTGGTGGTCACTCCATCTGCGGCGCGATGCCGCGAGCGTGCCGCTCGCCCGCCGCCTGCTGCTCGGCACCATGGAGACGGCGGGCGTCGATCCCGACGTCAGCTACGACCTGTCCGTCGCCCTGAGCGAGGCCTGTGCCAACGCCGTCGAGCACGGCGGGGGCGCCGCGCGCGGCGGCTGTTCGGAGGCGTACCGCGTCACCGCCTACCTCGACGGCGAGAAGTGCCGCATCGAAGTCGCGGACTCGGGGCCGGGATTCGCCGGCGGCCGCACCGGCCGGGCGGACCACTCCGTCCATGACCGCCCCGTCCACAGCGACACCTACGCCGAGCACGGCCGAGGCCTCTACCTCATCCAGGAACTCGCCGACCACGTCCACATCGGCAACAAGCCGGGCCGCAGCGGCGCGGTGGTGAGCTTCGACAAGATCCTCAAGTGGCGCAAGGACGCTCCGCTCATCGCCGTCTGACCCCGCGTCGGTCACGGCAGGCGTCCCCTCGGGGCGGGCAGGGGCGGGCAGGGGCCGGTCGGGGCCGGCAGGATCTCTCCGGGAGGCGGGAGTTCGGCCTTCCGGGCGCTCACAGGTCCCTCTCAGTGTTCCCTCATGTCGCTGACGGCTGCCCTCCCTACGTTCATGTCCATGACGGGAAACCACAAGGACTCCACCATTACCCGGCGCCGCGCCCTCGTGGTGACCGGCGGCACGGTCGCGGCCGGCGGTCTCGCCGTCGCCGGGTACCAGGCCGCCTTCGCCGACACGGCCGCGGACGACGCGGCGAGCGCGTCGGCGTCCGCCACCTCGACCTCCACGAGCAGCAGCTGTATGACGCTGATGACGAGCGTCACGGAAGGGCCCTACTACCTCGACGGTGCCTTGGTGCGCAAGGACATCACCGAGGGCAAGAGCGGTGTGCCGCTGACCCTGCGCCTCACCGTCGTCGACGCCACCGACGGCTGCACGCCGGTCTCCGGGGCCGCTGTCGAGATCTGGCACTGCGACGCCTGGGGTTACTACTCCGGCTACACGACCGCCAACCCGGGCGGTTCGGCCCCGGCGGAGAGCGAGGACGGCTCCACCGCCGACGACGACACCTACCTGCGCGGCTACCAGATCGCCAACGCCAACGGGGTGGTCAAGTTCGAGACGATCTTCCCCGGCTGGTACACCCCGCGCACCTGCCACATCCACCTCAAGGTGCACACGGGCGGCCAGAAGGAGGACGGCACCTACGAGGGCGGCAAGGTCAACTACACGGGCCAGCTCTTCTTCCCCGACGACATCGCCGAGGAGATCTTCACGCTGGAGCCCTACTCCCGGCACTCCGGCAGCTACACCACCCTCGACAACGACATGGTCTACGACGGCGGCGGCGTTCCCAGCGGCCTGCTGACCCTGAAGGCCGTGCACAAGGCCGATCCCTCCAAGGGCTACAAGGGGTCCATCACCCTGGGCGTGGACCCCGACGCCGAGAACACCGGTGCGGGCGGCGGCGGAGGCGGCGGTGGTACGCCCCCGAGCGGCACCCCCGGTGACGCTCCGACGGGCACCCCGCCGAGCGACACCCCGTCGGCCTCCGCCTCCTCATAGGGTCGGTACATGACAAGCCGTGAGGACGAGGCGCTCGCGCAGGCCGCCGTGGCCGCGCTGACGGGGCAACTGGCCCTGGCTCCCAAGCCGGGCCTGCCCGACCCACGTGACCTGGCCGCCCGCGTCACCCGCAAGGACCACCGCGGGCTGCGCTGGTCGGCCAAGGCGCTCGCACCCGGCCTCGCGGCGATGGCCGCGGCCGCCCGTCGCACCGGCGAACCCACGCCCCGGCTCCGCGCGGAGCTGGGCGCGATCGGAAGGTGCACCGAGCATTCGGTGGGCCTCGCCGGGGGCGGGCACCGGGGTGCGCTGTGGACGCTCGGCCTGCTGGTCGCGGCGGCCGCCCTCGACACCCGCGCGCGGGGCGTCGACGTCGCCGCGACGGCCAAGAGGATCGCCGCCCACCCCGACCGGGCCGCCCCGCGGCGTCCCTCGCGGGGCGCGACGGTCTCGGCGAAGTACGGCGCGGCCGGTGCCCGGGGCGAGGCACGCGCAGGATTCCCGCACGTACGGCGGGCCCTGGACGCGCTGGCCGCGGCCCGCTCGGCCGGCGCGGACGAACCCGAGGCGCGACTCGACGCCCTGCTCACCGTCATGTCCACCCTCCAGGACACCGAACTCCTGCACACCGCCGGTCCCCTGGGGCTGCGTCATGTACAGGCCGGGGCCCGCGGCATCCTCGAGGCGGGCGGCACGGCGACCCCGGCCGGCCGCGCGGCCCTGTCCGAGCTCGACACCGACCTCCACACGCGCGCGTGGAGCCCGCGCGGCAGCGCGGGTCTCCTGGCGGGCGCGCTCTTCGTCGACTCCCTGCCGGTCACCGCACTCACCCGGGCGCCCTGAGCGGGCCGAGGGCGACGACAGGCGGCCGTCGAGAGGCGACAGGCGACAGGTATCGGGCGGCCGTCGACATATATCGGGCAACGGGCAACGGGCAACGGGCGGCAGGCATCGGGCAACCGGACACGGGCCCGCCACGGGCCGCGGCGGACGTAGGGCGCAGGGTATGAGGCGGCGGTCTTCGGGCCGCCCCGGAGCGCGTGGGCCAGGGGCGCGCTCGGGCCTGCTCCGGGTTGCGCGGGTCTGCTCAGGCTCGTCCGGTGTGGTCAGGGTGCTCAGGGTGGGCGGCGCCGTCAGCTCGCCGGGACCAGCGCGGCCGACGGCCCGGCCGCCCGGTCGGCCGCGGCCCGCCGGGCGGCCGGCCCCATCGCGTACGACGCCGCGACCATCGCCGCGCCCAGCAGCAGCCAGCCCGGTGTGCCCCGTTCGACCAGCAGCCAGGTCAGGACCAGCGGACCGAGGGTGCGGGCCACCGTGACACCGGTGCCGAACAACCCCTGGTACTCGCCGACCCGGTCGGCCGGCGCCAGGTCGAAGGAGAGCTGCCAGGAGCCCGCGGACTGCCCCATCTCCGCGACCACCTGGAGCACCGACCCCAGCACCAGCACGCCCGCCGCCACCCACGGCGAGGCGCCCGCGGACAGGGCGAACACCGCGCACGCGGCACACATCACCCAGCCCGCCCGACGCACCGCGCGCGTGGCGCTCGCCAACCCCGTCACGCCACGGGCCGCCCGCACCTGGAACACCGTCACCACGGCGGTGTTGAGCACGAACAGCGCGGAGACCAGCCAGGCGGGCGCCCCGGTCCGCTCCGTGATCCACAGCGGCAGCACCAGACTGAGCAGCGGCATCCGCAGCAGCAGCACGGTGTTCAGGAGCGCCACCAGGGCGTACGGCCGGTCCCGCAGCACCCCGAGGCCGCTCCCGCGCGGACGGACCGCGCCGGGAGCCGGCCGGGGCAGCCGGGCGAGCAGCGACGCGCACACCAGGAAGCTCACCGCGTCGACCACGAACACCCCGAGGTACGCCTCCCGCGTCCCGGCGTGCAGCGCGAGCCCGCCGAGCCCGGCGCCCACCGCGAGCCCCGCGTTCAGCGTCGCCTGGAGCCGGGCGAGCAGTCCCGTCCGCTCCCCGGCCGGCACCAACCCGGCCAGCAGGGCCTGCCGGGCCGCCGCCAGCCCCGACTGCGCGGCCGCGTACCCGCACGCCACGAGCACGAACGGCACGAAGCCGCGCACGAGGGTGAAGGACGCCACCGCGAGCCCGGTCGTGAGGGCCAGCAGCACCGCCGTGCCGCGCGCTCCGCGCCGGTCGGCGAGCCGTCCCAGCGGCACTCCGGCCAGCGAGCCGACCGCCCACCCGAGGGTGAGACCGAGGCCCACGCGCGCGGGGGCGAGCCCCATCACCTGGGTGAAGTACAGGGCCGACGTCGTGTAGTACGCGCCGTCCCCGACCGAGTTGGCCAACTGGGCGACCGCGAGCAGCCGCGCGGGGCGAGTCTTCGACATACCGACGACGCTAGGGGCGCGGTGGGCCGCTCGACAGCCCCAATCACCGGCCGCAAAACAGGCCCAATCCCGCCCGGATCACACCCCGTTCGTCCCTGCCCGCCTGCCCGCCTGCCCGCCTGCCCGCCTGCCCGCCTGCCTACCCTGTCCTGCCTGCCTGCCTGCCTGCCTGCCTGCCTGCCTGCCTGCCTGCCTGCCTGCCTGCCCGCCTGCCCGCCTGCCTGCCCGCTCGCCCCTGCCCCGCGCTGTCCCGGGCGAAGTCCGTCCCGGTCCGCGAGGCCCGGCCGGGTCCGGCGGGGTGCGGTCGCGGTCCGATCAGGGACGGCCGCCGCCCAGGACCTTCGTCAGCACCTCCAGCGCCTCCGGGTACAGCCGCTCCCGAGGCGTTCCGTACCCCACGACCAACCCCTGCGGACGGCCCGCGCCGGGAGTGTGCCAGTGCTCGCCGAGACGGCCGACCGCGAGCCCCTCCGCCTCCGCGCGCGCCAGCACCTCCGCCTCGTCGTCGACCTCCACCAGGGCGTGCAGCCCGGCCGCGATCCCGCGCACGCCCCGGCGCCCGCCCACCCGTTCCAGCAGCAGGTCCCGGCGACGGCGGTAGCGCAGCCGGCACGCGCGCACGTGCCGGTCATAGGCGTGGCCGACGATCAGCTCGGTCAGCGCGAGCTGCCCGATGGTCTCGGTGTGGTGGTCGCTGTGCAGCTTGACGTCGGCGACCGCGTCCACCAGCTGCGGCGGCAGCACCATCCAGCCCAGCCGCAGCGCGGGCCCGAGCGTCTTGGAGGCGGTGCCCAGATAGACGACCCGCCCCGGCGCCATCCCCTGGAGGGCGCCGACCGGCTGCCGGTCGTAGCGGAACTCCCCGTCGTAGTCGTCCTCGACGATCAGCCCGTCACGCGCGCGTGCCCACTCCGTCAGCGCCCGCCGCCGCCCCGGGTGCAGCGTCACGCCGGTCGGGTACTGGTGCGCGGGCGTGACGACCACGGCCCCGGCGTCGCTCAGTTCCCCGACCCGCACCCCGCGCTCGTCCACCGGCACCGGCGTCACGGTCCCGCCGTTGCGCCGTACGACCTCGCGGTGGAAGGGCAGCCCCGGGTCCTCCATCGCGATCCCGGTGCCGCCCAGTACGCGCGTGAGGAGTGCGAGACCCTGCACGTACCCGGAGGTGATCACGATCCGCTCGGGCGGCGCGATGACCCCCCGGGCCCGCCCCAGATACCCCGAGAGCGCCGTGCGCAGTTCGATGCGGCCGCGCGGGTCGCCGTAGTCGTACGCCAGTGAGGGCGCCGTCGCGATGGCCCGGCGCAGCGCGCGCAGCCAGGCGGCGGCCGGGAACGCCCCGACGTCCGGGCTCCCGGGCCGCAGGTCGAAACGCGGCTCACGCGCGCGTGCGGCGGCGTCCGGTGGTGCGGCGGCGTCGGACGGCAGGGCCGCGACGCGGGTGCCCGAGCCCTGGCGCGCCGTCAGATAGCCCTCGGCGACCAGCTGGTCGTAGGCGGCCTTCACCGTGTTGCGGGACATGCTGGTCTCGGCCGCGAGCCGCCGGGTGGCCGGCAGCCGGCTGCCGGGTGCCAGCCGCCCCTCCCGCACGGCGTCCCGCAGTGCCCGCTCCAGACCGGCCCGCCGCCCTTCGGCGGCATCCGGATCCAGGTGCAGATCGACGCCGACACCGGACCAGAAGTCGTTCACGCGGTCTCCCCCAGACAGAAAACGCCCCTGCACACCAGCCCCGCCCCGCGCGGAAGTCCGCCCGCCCGGGGTTCCTCCCGGACAGGTGAATGGCCGGGCACTCACCCGTACCCGGCCATCCGACAGCGATGTGTCAGCCCTTCAGCGAAGCCATCCAGGCTTCGACCTCGTCGGAGCGGCGCGGCAGGCCGTCCGACAGGTTCCGGTTGCCGTCCCGGGTGACGAGGATGTCGTCCTCGATCCGTACGCCGATCCCGCGGTACTCCTCGGGCACCGTCAGGTCGTCGGCCTGGAAGTACAGGCCGGGCTCGACCGTCAGCACCATGCCGGGCTCCAGCGTCCCGTCGACGTAGGACTCCACGCGCGCGGCGGCGCAGTCGTGGACGTCCATGCCGAGCATGTGACCGGTGCCGTGCAGCGTCCAGCGGCGCTGGAGACCGAGCTCGAGGACCCGCTCGACCGGGCCCTCGACGAGGCCCCACTCCACGAGCCGCTCGGTCAGCACGCGCTGCGCGGCGTCGTGGAAGTCGCGGTACTTGCCGCCGGGCTTGACGGCCTCGATACCGGCTTCCTGGGCGTCGTAAACGGCGTCGTAGATCTTCTTCTGGATCTCGGTGTAGCGGCCGTCGACCGGCAGCGTGCGCGTGACGTCGGCGGTGTAGTACGTGTGCGTCTCGACGCCCGCGTCGAGCAGCAGCAGGTCGCCGGAGCGGACCGGGCCGTCGTTGCGCACCCAGTGCAGCGTGCAGGCGTGCGGACCGGCGGCGGCGATGGTGCCGTAGCCGATGTCGTTGCCCTCCACCCGCGCGCGGAGGAAGAACGTGCCCTCGATGTAGCGCTCGCTCGTCGCCTCGGCCCGGTCGAGGACCTTCACGACGTCCTCGAAGCCGCGGACCGTCGAGTCGACGGCCTTCTGGAGCTCGCCGATCTCGAAGTCGTCCTTGACGAGGCGGGCCTCGGAGAGGAAGACGCGCAGTTCGGCGTCGCGCTCGGCGGTGACCTTGTCGGTCAGGGCCGCCTCGATGCCCGCGTCGTAGCCGCGCACGACCCGCACCGGGCCGGTGGCCTCGCGCAGTGCGTCCGGCAGTCGGCGCACGTCGGCGGCCGGGATGCCGTACAGCCGCTCCGCCTCGGTGAGCGAGTGCCTGCGGCCGACCCACAGCTCGCCCTGACCGGACAGCCAGAACTCGCCGTTCTCGCGGTCGGAGCGCGGCAGCAGGTAGATCGTGGCCCGGTGGCCGTCGGCGACGGGCTCCAGGACGAGGACGCCGTCCTCCGTCTGGTTGCCGGTGAGGTACGCGTACTCGACGGAGGCGCGGAAGGCGTACTCCGTGTCGTTCGAGCGGGTCTTCAGGTTGCCCGCGGGGATCACCAGGCGCTCGCCCGGGAAGCGCGCGGAGAGCGCGGCGCGGCGGGCGGCCGTCTCGGCGGCCTGGGCGATCGGCTCCAGGTCCCGCAGTTCCGTGTCGGCCCAGCCGGACTTCATGTTCTCGGCCAGCTCGTCGGAGACGCCTGGGTACAGGCCGTTCTTCCGCTGCTTGATGGGCTCCTCACTCTCAGTCTCCGGGCCCGCTGCGGTGGCAGCATCGTCCGGCACAGCCGGGGTGAGCTCGTCGGCCACGGTCATCCTCCTTGATACGGCACTGGACCCCCTCCATCGTACGGACGTACGTAAGGGGGCCCAGGGCCGAAAGACCTGTCACGGCCTGTGACGGCGGCTCACTCGAAACGGGCCGCGAGCAGCACCACGTCCTCGTCGCTGTCCCGTTCGGCCGCGCCGTCCGGAAGGAGGGTGCGCAGCACGTGGTCGGCGATCGCGCCCGGATCGTTGCGCAGCGGCCTGGGGACCCCCGCGGCGGCCGCGTGCAGCCGGGCGAAGGCGCGGTCGACGGGTTCGCCGGTGCGGTGCAGCAGGCCGTCCGTGTAGAGCAGAACCGTCTCGCCGGGCTCGGCCTCCAGCTCGACGCTCGGCGCCTCCCAGCAGGCCAGCATGCCCAGCGGGGCGGAGACGGAGGTCTCGGCGAACTCCGTGCGCCGTTCGCCGACCAGCAGCGGCGGGCAGTGCCCGGCGCCGGCCAGAGTGATCTTGCGCAGGGCGGGTTCGCAGTAGGCGAACAGCGCGGTGGCCGACCGGGCGGGCTCGGTCAGCCGCAGCAGCAGCTCCAGGTCGGACAGGACGGCGACGGGGTCCTCGCCCTCCATCACCGCGTACGCCCGCAGGGAGGCGCGCAGCCGGCCCATCGCGGCGACCGCGCTCGGCCCGGACCCGGTGACGGACCCGACGGCGAGACCCAGCGCGGCGTCCGGCAGCGGCAGCGCGTCGTACCAGTCACCGCCCCCGCGCGGACCCGTGTGATGCCGGGCGGCGAGCTGGACGCCGGGCACCCGCGGCAGCCGGGAGGGCAGCAGTTCCTCGGCCATCGTCCGCATGCACGCGCGCGTGCGTTCGAGTTCCAGGAGCCGCGCCAGGTGCTCGGCGGCGTAGCGGACGTACAGGCCGATCAGGTGGCGCTGGCGCTCGTCCGGCTCGGCGGGCTCGTCGTAGAGCCATACGGCCGCGCCCAGGCGGCCGGGAGTGCCGTCCGTCTCCAGGGGCAGTGCGTAGCTCGCGGCGTAGCCGAGGCGGGCGGCCACCTCCCGGTGGCGGGGGTCCATGCCGTCCTCGGCGAACAGGTCGGGCTCGGCGATCTCCCCCTCGCCGCCGGGCAGCCCCTCGAGGATGCGGCCGTAGGACAGGGCGCTGCGCGGCACGGTCTCGATGTGGCCGAGATCGGCGCGGCCGAGGCCCAGCCCGATCATGCGGTCCGGCCCGAGCCGGTCGGCGGGTTCGAGGACGACGAGACCGCGCCGGGCGCCGACCAGAGCGGCTCCGGCGCGCAGCAGTTCCTCGAGGCTGTCCGGCAACGCGTCCGTACGGGCCAGGCGTTCGGTGAGTTCGTGGAGGGTGGTGAGATCGGAGACCCAGCCGGCGAGCCGGTCGGTCAGCAGGGCGCCCGGGCCGGTGGAACCGGACGCGCCGGTGGGGGCGGCAGGGACCGTCGGGGCGCCCGGGGTGGCGGGCGCGGGCGCGACAGTGTGTGCGGGCGAGGGAACCGTTGAATCGATTCCGGCCACTTTCGGAGGGTGAGGGGCGTTCATGGCGTCCGGCTCTCGGACCGGAGCGTATTGCTCAAAAGCATCGCAAACCCCCATGTCATTCTGCGCCGCTAGCGGTGTCTCCACATGTACACGCACTCGTGAGGGGATGTCCAGCATTGTCCTGCTGGGCTTGCTGGTGTCCGTGGGCTCTTTGGGAGAATCGGGCACAGTTCTTCCGGCTCCCTTGCGGAATTGTAAAGTTGGCTTAAAAATGCCTCGGGTAACGGGTGATTGCGGTCGACTGGGCTTGCTCCACGGAGCGTCACAGCGGTCGTGATGGGTACGTACTCGGTAAGGGCCAGGTGTCGTCGGGAGCTCGTCGGGAGCCTTCCGGAACCTGGTGACCGGCCCGGGCGTCATAGTCATCGACGACCGTGCCCCATCCTCCCGTGGCGGAGGCGAAGAGAAATACGCGCGACGTCAAACGCCAGACTTCGCCACCCCACGCCACGCCCAGGCATTAGATGGATGCAAGTCGAACGGAGTGGCCGCGGAAGCAGCCACCGCTCGACCCTGAGGGGTTCCCCTTGTCTCGTACAGGGGTGTGATGCGCCAACAGGTACGCACAGTGAAGTGATCGACACATGATGTGATGTGGCCCACGGTGTTGCCAGCGGTGCAACGGAAAGGAACGAGCGCTCATGCGCGAGATCCTCGGAAAGCGACGCAGGCTCCTGTCCCAGTCCAGCGACAGAGGACCTGAGTTGATCGACTCGGCCCTGACCTTCGCGACGGAATGGCGGTGGCCCGTCCTCCCGGGCGTGCCGGCGGACCCGCAGGGGCGTTCCCGCTGCGGCTGTCCGGACCCGGAGTGCACGGTTCCCGGTGCTCACCCCTTCGACCCCGGCCTGCTCGCGGCCACCACCGAGGCGCGCATGGTGCGCTGGTGGTGGACCAACCGGCCGACCGCACCGATCATCCTGGCCACCGGGGGCACGGCCCCCTGCGCGGTCAGCCTCCCCGCCCTCGCGGCCTCGCGCGCGCTCGTGGCGCTCGACCGGCAGGGCATCCGGCTCGGCCCGGTCGTCGCCTCGCCCACCCGCTGGTCGGTCCTCGTCCGGCCCTACACCATGGAGCAGCTGGGTGAACTGCTCTACGCCAAGGACTTCGTGCCCGGCTCCCTCCGCTTCCACGGCGAGGGCGGCTACATCGCGCTGCCCCCGTCCGAGACGGGCCGCGGCGACATCCGGTGGGAGCGCGCGCCGCTGCCCGGCTCGGCCTCGCCCTGGGTGCCCGACGTGGAGGCCGTGGTGGACGCCGTCGTCGACGCCCTCACTCGTACGGGTGTGAGCGCACCCGAGTTGTAGGGGTGTCGGGCGCGCGCCGGACGGCACACCGGTGTTCGCCCTCTATCTTCCGCTACATGAACCTTCGTCTCCTCGCCCTCGGGGGCGCCGTGGCAGGCGCGATCGCGCTGCCTCTGGCCATGGCGTCCGCGGGGCCGGCCGGCGACGAGGGGCGTACGGCCGGCGCGGCCGAAGCGGCCGCCACCCGTGCCGTCGGCGGTACGGATCCGAAGGCGCCGCCCGTCGAGCCCTCCCGGTCCCCGCTGCTCCTCGGCCTGGGACTGGCCACGGCCGCCCGCTGCGGCCCCGAACTCACCTCCCCCGACGGCGTGGAGGCGCAGACCTGCGTGCTGTCCCAGGGGGAGGACAGCTGGGCGCGCACCTACTACCGCAACGCCACCGGACGCGCCCTGGACGCCTTTCTGAGCTTCATGGGACCCGAGGGCCGTACCGTGCGGACGCACTGCGCGGTGGGTGCCGAGGACGAGCCGGAATCCTGCGAGACACCCCATGAGCGGACCCGCGGAGAACTGGCGGAGTACACCGCGGTCGCGGAGTTCGCGCGAGCGACCGGCGATGGACCGCTGCTGCTGCGCTCCGGGAGCAACTCCCCGACGGTTGCGGGCAGTTGACGTGCGACCGCATCCTGTAAACGGCGCCGGACATGAAAAGACCCGGTTGCTGACGACGGGGGATGCATCAGCAACCGGGCAACTCGAACGGTAACAAGAGATCTGCTCCACGCAAATTCGATCTCTTGTTTTCATCGGTATTCCGGACACCGGCGAATCGGCGCTTCTCGCGCCGACTCACCCTGTGCGGAGGGTAGTTGTGAGCGGAGTCACGCCGCCCGCCGGCCCGATACCTGCTGACCGGTCGGTCAGTTCGGCCGGAGCCCGTCCCCGTGTGTCAGCTGAGCGTCACCTGTCGGTTGGTCAGGCCGCCCCGCGCGCGGCGCTCGTCGGCCGTGAGCGGAGCGTCCGAGGCCAGGGCGGTCGCGAGCCGCTCGGCGAACTCGGCCGCCGGCTTCTCCACGTCGTCCGCCGTGACCGCGCTCGGCAGGTCCCAGACGGGCACCGTCAGACCGTGCGCCCGGAAGGAGCCGACCAGGCGCGTGCCCTCGCCGAGGCTCGAACGGCCCGCCGCGTGCAGCCGCGCGAGGGCGTCCAAAAGCCGCTCCTCCGGGTGCGGCATGACCCAGCGCAGGTGGTTCTTGTCCGGCGTCTCGCACCAGTACGCGGCGTCCACTCCGGTCAGCTTCACGGTCGGGATGGCCGCGGCGTTGGCCCGCTCCAGGGAGGCGGCCACCTCCGGCGCGGCGTTCTCCGGGTCCGGGACCCAGAACTCGAAACCGCTGTGCACAACTGGCTCGAACACGCCTTCGGCGGCGAGCAGATCCTGCATCCGCGGACCGTCGGCCGGAGCGCGGCGCGCCTGCACCGGAGTGCCCGGCTCCGCCTCCAGGGCCCGCCGCAGGGTGTCGGCGAGGTCGCGGCTGATGTCGCCCGACGGCGTGTCGTTCTGGAGGCCGAGCAGCACCGAGCCGTCGTCACGGCGCAGGGCGGGCCAGGCCATCGGCAGCACCGTGGCGAGCGTGACGGACGGGACGCCCTCGGGCAGGCCGTCCTTGAGCGTCAGCTCGACCGTGGCGGCCGGCACCAGCTCACGCAGCGCCACCCAGTCGCCCTCGCCGGGCAGGCCTTCGAAGGGCCGCTGCACCAGCTCGGTCACGGCATGCGCGGCGGCCCGGCCGTGACAGGCCTTGTAGCGGCGGCCGCTGCCGCACGGGCAGGGCTCCCGCGCGCCGACGACCGGGATGTCCGCGTCGGTGGGCTGCGGCCGCTTGGCCTTCGTCTGGGGTCGCTTCTTGGCCATCTGGGTGTCTCCCGGGTACGGCTCGTCTGGTACGGCGGGAGCCTAGCCGTTCGTACGCTCCGTCACGGGAACCTGTGGACGACGCGGGGCCTGTGGACGACCGGCGCCGGGAACGGCCCGGCGATCACCGCGGTGCGCTCCACGACGCCCTACGGGGCGTCCGCCGACGGCTTCGAGTCCCTTCCGACCGGGCCGCGACTCGGACTTGTCCCACTGGTGAGCCCCGCCCGTCCGCCTCGCCCCGCTTGTCGGCTCCGCCGTCCAGGGTGCTTCTGCCGCCTGCACCCTGCCGCCGCCTCTCCCGCGCCTCGCCTGCCGCCCCGGCCGTCTCCGGTCAGTCCAGGTCGTCGAACACGTCCGCGAAGTCCAGGCCGGGCATCGACGCCACCGACGGGGCCGCGACCCGGGACGCGAAGTCGTCGCGGCGGCAGCCCGCGTCGGGGTCGTGGACGTCCGCGTGGACGACGACCCACACCGTGACCTCGCCGCGGGCGTCGTCCCGGACGCCCCAGTCGTCGGCCAGCGCCGTGATGATGTTGAGTCCCCGGCCGCCGTGCGCGGTGACGGAGGGAGTCGCCGGGGCCGGACGGGTCGGTCCACCGCCGTCGGTCACCTCGACCACCAGCCGGCCGCCCGGATCGACACGCCACGCGGCCCGGACGTCGCCGTCCCCGGGTAGGGCGTCGCCCAGTGGTCTGCCGTGCTTGCACGCGTTGCTCAAAAGTTCGGAAAGGATCAGTACGGCATCGTCGATGACCGATTCCGACACCCCGCCCGTGCGCAACTGATCGCGCATACGGTGTCTTGCGCTCCCCACGCCCGCAGGGCCATGGGGTACGGCCATGCTCGACGACGCGGGCACCTCCTGTGCCACCACCAACGCCACCCCCGAGACCTCCTTCGCCCCACGCCACGGTGTGGATGCCCCATTGGCCTGTACCGGAAACCGGCCAATGCGGCCCCGGAGACGCATTCGTCATCTTCGAACACGGAACGAACGCGCCGGAGCACTCCCTGTGAGGGGCCTGTCAGTGAGTGGCTTGATTTGGACGGTATGGCTGAGAACGGAGGATGCTGTAAGGGCGCTGTGGGGTCAAGAGGATGGACGGGGCTTCTGTGACTCTTGTGACTGTTGTGACCTCTGTCGGGCGTGACGCGTGGCTGAGAGCGGTGGGTTGTGAGGCGCCATGGGGTGGCCGGGCGCGGCGGGTGGCCGGACGCGGCGGGTGGCCGGGCGCCATGGGTGGCGGACGCGAAGGGTGGCCGGGCGCCATGGGTGGCGGACGCGAAGGGTGGCCGGGCGCGGCCGACTGTCGGGTGCCTCAGCGACCCATTCGGTGCAGTACCTCGCGCGGGCGGTTGGTGATGATGGCGTCGACGCCCAGGTCGACGCAGAGGTCGATGTCCTCCGGCTCGTTCACGGTCCACACATGCACCCGGTGGCCGGCCGCCTTGAGGCGCTCGATGTACGCGGGATGGTTGCGCACGATCCGGATCGAGGGACCGGCGATCCGGACCCCGGCGGGCAGCCGCCCGTCGCGCAGCCGGGGCGAGACGAACTGCATCAGGTAGACCGTCGGCACCGCGGGCGCGGCGGCACGCACGCGATGCAGCGATCGTGCGGAGAAACTCATGATCCGCACCGGGGACTCGGCCGCCGACGCCGGTGCGTCCAGGCCGAACCGCTTCAGCAGCACCAGCAGCCGTTCCTCCACCTGTCCGGCCCAGCGCGTCGGATGCTTCGTCTCGATGGCCAGCTCCACCCGGCGCCCCGCGTCGGAGACGAGCTCCAGCAGGCGCTCCAGCGTCAGGACGGAGGTCTCCGCGCGGTCCTCGGGGCGGACCTCCCAGTCGGGGTCCTCCTCGCGCGCATGCCAGGCCTCGCGGGCCTCCCGTGTCTTCCAGGAGCCGAAGTCCAGCGCCGCGAGGTCGGCGAGCTCCAGGGCGGACACCGCGCCGCGACCGTTGGACGTACGGTTGACGCGACGGTCGTGTACGCAGACGAGATGGCCGTCCGCGGTCAGCCGTACGTCGCACTCGAGGGCGTCCGCACCGTCCTCGATGGCCTTCTTGTACGCGGCCAGGGTGTGCTCGGGTGCCTCCTCGGAAGCCCCGCGGTGGGCGACGACTTGAATGTGGTGCTGCCGTGCGTGGGTCACCGCGTCATGGTGCCATCGGCGCCCTGTCGTCTGAGAACCCTCTGAGATGTTTCGATGATGCGCACTTATTGTTCGTAATGACCCATATAAGGAATGGCCAAGGACCCACAGCCACCGCTTATGGTGCTCTGACGGCCCGTGGGAAAAGCTGAGACGTACAAAAGCACATGCACAGCTTCAGCGCGCCGGGTCGACGACAAAGCGTGCGCAAGCGTGACAAGCGCGGGCGAGTGTGACCCAGTGCGACCGACGACAACAGCCGTGGATCGAGGAGAAGAGCTGTGAGCACCGAGAACGAGGGCAAGAGCGAGGGCACCCAGGTACCCCCGGCCCCGTCCGCACCCCCCGTGCCGGTGGAATCTCCCTCGGCCTCCCCGCAGGCGTCCGCGCCCGACGCCGGAGCGCCCACGACTCCGCTCCCGGCGGCGCCCGCGCAGGCACCGGAAGCCGGTCACGCCCCCTCGGGCGCGCCCGAGGGCCACTGGCCGCCGCCCACCGCGCCGCAGGGGGCGCCGGCCCCGGTCGACGGCGACTGGCCGCCGCCGACCGCTCCGCAGACCGCCCCTGCCCCCCATCCGGCCCCGGCCGCCACCGCCGACGACTGGCCGAACCCGGCCCCGACGACGCCGCTCTACGCCGACGCCGGCGCGGGCACGCACGCGTACGGCGCCCACAACGCCGGCGGTGCCGCCGCCGGTGGCCCCGGTGGGGTCGGCGGTCCGGGTGGCCCCGGCGGGACCGTCTGGGGTGCCTCCTACCAGCAACCCGCGCCCAAGTCCGGGCGTGGCCGCGGCGGGCTGGTCGCCGCGATCCTGGTCGCCGCGCTGGTCGCGGGCGGCCTGGGCGGCGGACTCGGCTACACGCTGGCCAAGAACGACGACGACACCGGCTCGACGACCGTCTCCGCGTCCACCAACGGCGGCGACGTCAAGCGCGACCCGGGCACGGTCGCCGGGGTCGCCGCCAAGGCGCTGCCCAGCACGGTCACCATCGAGGCGGAGTCCAGCAGCGGCGAGGGCGGCACCGGCACGGGCTTCGTCTTCGACACCCAGGGCCACATCGTCACCAACAACCACGTCGTCGCGGACGCGGTCGACGGCGGCAAGGTGACGGCGACCTTCCCCGACGGCAAGAAGTACGACGCCGAGGTCGTCGGGCACGCCCAGGGCTACGACGTCGCCGTCATCAAGCTCAAGAACGCCCCCTCGAACCTGAAGCCGCTGACCCTCGGCGACTCCGACAAGGTGGCGGTCGGCGACTCGACGATCGCGATCGGCGCTCCCTTCGGCCTGTCCAACACGGTCACGACGGGCATCATCAGCGCGAAGAACCGCCCCGTGGCCTCCAGCGACGGCACCAGCAGCGCCGCCTCCTACATGAGCGCCCTCCAGACGGACGCCTCGATCAACCCGGGCAACTCCGGCGGCCCGCTGCTGGACGCCTCGGGCAACGTCATCGGTATCAACTCCGCGATCCAGTCCACCGGCAGCGGCGGCCTGGGCGGTACCACCCAGTCCGGTTCGATCGGCCTCGGCTTCGCCATCCCGATCAACCAGGCCCGGTACGTCGCCCAGCAGCTGATCAAGACCGGCGAGCCGGTGTACGCCAAGATCGGCGCGTCCGTCTCCCTGGCGGACTCCACGGAGGGCGCGAAGATCACCGAGACGGCCGAGGGCGGCTCCTCCGCGGTCGAGTCGGGCGGCCCGGCGGCCCAGGCGGGCCTCAAGCCCGGCGACGTCATCGTCAAGCTCGACGACATGGTGATCGACAGCGGCCCGACCCTCATCGGCGAGATCTGGACCCACCAGCCCGGCGACAAGGTCACGATCACCTACGAGCGCGACGGCAAGTCCCACACCGTCGACCTCACCCTCGGCTCCCGCAAGGGCGACAGCTGACACCCACGCGCGCGTGCTCACCTCTTGGCCCCGCCCCGCGCCACCGTCCACGAACGGCGACGCGGGGCAGCCGGTCAGGCAGACCGTCCGAGCGGCCCGAGGACCCGGTTGACCTCCGCCCGGCCGGCCCGGGTCCGGGGGGGCGGCCCAGGTGAGGGCACCGAGCCGGTGGACCTCGTGTGGACCGCGCCCCCCGAGCGGCGCCCGCGCCCGGTAGTCTGTACCCGCTCCGCCCCAGGTGGGCCGGGGCGCGGGTGGGTTGCCCGAGCGGCCTAAGGGAACGGTCTTGAAAACCGTCGTGGCAGCGATGTCACCGTGGGTTCAAATCCCACACCCACCGCAGGTGAACGGCCCCTGACCAGGGAAATGGTCAGGGGCCGTTGTGCTGTGTGCTGTCTGTGAGTAGCCGTTGTTCCCCGTGATTCCCCGCCCGATCGGGCACGCCGGGGGCACGCTGCCTAGTCGGGCAGGGCTACGACTGCGACGCCCGCAGCAAGCATCTTCGCGATCACTTGGTCTGCCAGGCCGTCATCACAGATGAGTTCGGCCACTGGCGGATCACCCTTCAAGATCGGAAGGTAGCCCAGGCTCGTCTGATGGAGCTCCCAACGATCGCGTTCGGTGGTCCACATTGGCTCATATGCGAGCAGATCTCGGTCGATCATGAACACCCCCTCTGTGCACGGTAGCGCGCGGTCGGCGGAGCGGCTTTGGGCTGGAGCTGCTTTGGGGGGAGTGATCATGGCCCCGTAAGCTTCCGGCGAGTCGGGCAGTCTGTGGACCTGCCCGTTAAAGCACGACGTTGGGGCCATGATCTTCGAGGCTCCCCCCAAAGTGGCTGCCTAAAGCCGTGGAGCCGACCGCCCCGGCCACGACGTGTTCTGACCTCATGCTCCGTGTTCCTGCCTCTTGGGCGGGCGGGGGCCGTCGGCCGTGCCGAGCGGGGCGGAGACATGAGCGCGGGCGCGGACGGCGGCCCGCGCCCGCCCGGAGGAGCGAAGCGACGACGGGTGCTTGATGAGGTAGAGATTCCTGTAACAGCTCAGCTGCTCAGGCGGTACTCCAGGACGTACGAACCGGCGTCCAGGAGCATCTGGTTGACCTCCACGGGACGTTCGTCCTCGGTGAAGGCCGTGCGGCAGATCTCCAGGACCGGAGTGCCGGCCGCGAGGTTCAGGGCGGTGCGCTCCTCCTCGCTCGGCATCCGCGCCCGCAGCTCCTCGGAGAAGGCGACCGGTTCCGCTCCCAGCTCGGCCAAGCGGGCGTAACTGCCTCCCGGGCCCGTGTTCGGCTGGGCGATCGCCGTGTCCCGGACCAGGTCCGCGGGGAGGTACGACGTCGCGATTTGCACCGGACGGTCCTCGACGACGAACTTCCGGCTCCGCACGATGACGGCTGCCCCGGGCTCGAGGTTCAGCAACCGCCCGATCTGGCGCGGAGCTTCGGCCTCATAGACCTGTACGTCGGTGACCAGGGGGCGCTGGGCCACGTCGGCAGACCAGATGGACTGACCGGCCTCGCGGCGGGACTTGGAGAGGCGGTCGTTCGCGACCCGTCGGATCGGCCTGAACTCCCGGACGTAGGTGCCGGATCCGGGTCGCGCGACCGCCAGGCCCTCACTCACGAGGATCTTCAAGGCCTGGTTGGCGGTCATCTTGGCGACGCCGTACGTCTTCACCAGCGAGGGTTCACCGGGCAACCGATCGCCCGGCACCAGCTCACCGGACTCGATCCGCGCCCGGAGATCGTCGGCAATCTGCCGCGCAGTCTCGGGCATGTCTCTCTCCACTCGTCGATGCTCCCTAGGGTGGTCAGCCTACCCGCCACCGCCTTCCGGACGCACGAACGCGTACCCGATCACTTCCCGAACCCACGTCCCTTCGCAGGTCCCGTTGACATCCCTAGGGAGGTTTAGTTTCAATCTCCCTAGGGAGGTGAACACTCCCTGAAGAAGGGCGGCGCCCCTACCGCCAAGCAGATGCGCCGCCCCACCCCTCTTTCAAGGGAGCCTCCATCATGCCTGTCTCGCTGATCCACGCCGGTCGGCCGACCGGAGTCTTAGCGCCGAGGATCATTCGCCGCACGGCTCGTAGCTGCGCGGTGTGCGGCAAGACGCGCTGCCAGGACGCGAAGGCCTGCCGTACGGCCTTCGGCACCACCGAGTGGCTGGAATGCCCGGCCTGCGCGGGCAGCGGCTACGACACCACCGGATTCCAGCTCTACTGCCCCGACTGCGGCGGCGCGAAGGTCCTGGAGGTCGAGATCGTCGACGCTCCGGGGGTGGTCGAGTGACGGTGTTCCCCGTCGCCCCTGAGGCCGTGGCCGGTGCTGCGGCCTTCATGGGTACCGACCCCGTGACCCTGGCTGATCTGCTGCGGGTCGCCTCGGCTCCCGGGTTCGACCGGTGGCGCGACCAGGTACGCCGTACGGGTGGCTGCTCGGACCCGATCCACCTGTCCGGTACGACGGTCACCCGTGACGCCCTGACCGGGGACGTCCTCTACTCGTACTCCACGGCCGAGGAGCCGGGCGGACGTCTGCGGGTCGCCTGCGGCAATAGGCGGGCCTCCCGCTGCCCCTCCTGCGCCTGGACGTACGCGGGCGACGCCTACCACCTCATACGCGCCGGACTCACCGGTGACCCGCGCATGGGAATCCCCGACGGAGTACGCATCCACCCCGGCGTGTTCGCCACCCTGACCGCGCCCTCCTTCGGGCCGGTCCACAACCGTCCCGAGAACGGTCGCTGCCGCTGCGGTGTCGCACACTCCGAGGACGCCGCCGAACTCGGCACGGCGCTCGACGCTGACACGTACGACTACGCCGGAGCCGTTCTCTGGAACAACCACGCCGGGGACCTCTGGCGACGCTTCACGATCTACCTCCGCCGGGAGATCGCCGCTCGCGCTGGCATCACTCAGGCCACGCTGCGGGAGGTCTGCCGGATCTCCTTCGGCAAGGTCGCCGAGTTCCAGAAGCGCGGGGCGATCCACTTCCACGCCATCGTCCGACTGGACGGTCCGGCCGGTCCCGACGACTCCCCGCCCGAGTGGGCCAGTACGGCACTGCTCGGGGATGCGATCCGTGATGCCGCCGCCCGAGTCTCCGTCCCGGTGGCGCCTGCCGATGACCACCCGGCGCGCGTCCTGCGCTGGGGTGCCCAGGTCGACGTACGGGCCATCGGCACCGACGGCCAGGAGCTGAACGAACAGGCCGTGGCCGCGTACGTCGCGAAGTACGCGACCAAGGCCGCCGAGTCCACCGGCACGGTCGACCGCCGCGTCGGGGAGCTCTCCGAACTCGACAAGCGGCCGGACCTGCCCGACCACACTCGGCGTCTGATCCGAGCCTGTCATGCCCTTGACCAGCACTACCCGGACCGCAAGCTCTGGGCCTGGGCTCACATGCTGGGCTTCCGCGGCCACTTCCTCACCAAGTCCCGCCGCTACTCCTCGACCTTCGCCGAACGGCGCCAGGTCCGCGCCGACTTCCGCGCCCGCCAGGAGCGTAGGGAGCGAGGACTGCCCGAAGACCAGGAGGACGCGGAACGCTCCACGCTCGTGCTCGCCCACTGGGCTTACGCCGGGCATGGCCATTCCCCCGGCGAATCCTGGCTCGCCGCATCGATCGCAAAGGAGATCCGACTGAACCGAGAGACGGCCCGTGAAGCGCTGGCCGACGTATCTGAACTTGATCTTGATGCTGAGGGGGAGTGGTGAGTGTGGATCGGCTGTTGAGCGTGCAGGAGGTCGCCGATCGGCTCGGTACCGGCGTGAGGTTCCCCCGTCGGCTTGTTGAAGAACGTCGCATCACCTTCGTGAAGGTCGGCCGACACGTGCGGATCCCGGAATGGGCTCTTGAGGCGTACGTGGCCGAGAACACCGTGCAGCCGATCACCCTTCGGCCCAACGCGCTCAGGAGGGCGGCCTGATGGCTGGCAAGCGCAAGTCCCGCCGCGCCTTCGGCCGGATCCGCAAGCTCCCCTCAGGCCGCTTCCAAGCTCGATACCCCGGGCCCGATGGAGTGCTCCGCCCGGCCGACCGGACGTTCGCCACCACGACGGACGCCGACCGGTGGCTTGCCCGGAAGCGCATCGAGATCGAGGAAGGGCACTGGCTCGACCCCGCCGAGGGGCAGACATTCGTACGTGACTGGGCGGCACGGTGGCTTGCAGCCGTCTCCCCCCAGCTCAAGCACAAGACGCAGGCCTCGTACCGGTCTCTGATCAACTCGCTGATCAACCCGGCTCTCGGGGACCGTGAGCTGTCCAGCCTGCGGCCGATCACGGTTGCCGAGTGGGTCGGAGGGATGAAGACCAAGGGGCTCAGCGCTTCCAGGATCCGGCAGGCGTACCGCGTCCTGTCGCAGGTTATGCGGGCCGCCGTCGACAACGGCATGATCCCGCAGACGCCATGCCGGGGCGTGAAGCTGCCTCGGATGCCACAGACCGAGCCGCACATCCTCACCCCGCTCGAAGCCTCACGGGTCGTACAGAGTGCCGCCGAGCCTCACGGACTGCTGATCGCGCTCCTCGCGTATGCGGGCCTGCGTGTAGGTGAGGCGTTCGCCCTCCGGCGCGCGGACATCGACGTGTCCGGCGGCTTCGTCCTGGTCGACGAGAACCTTGCCGAAGCCAACGGCACCTTGGTCTTCGACACCCCGAAGTCCCATCAGAAGCGGCTCCTTCGCGTCGGCCCGTCGCTGGCGCAGCGGCTCGGCCGGCACTTGGAGACTCTGCCCGGCGGGGATGACACGCTCCTGTTCACCACGCCAGCGGGGAAGCCGTTGCGCTACAACCAGTGGCGCAAGGCGTACTTCGACCCGGCCGTGGCTGCGGCTGGGCTGACCGACGTCACTCCACATGACCTCCGGGCCTCGCACGGCACTTGGGTGGCCGACCGGTACGGCGTGATGACCGCCGCTCATCGCCTTGGCCATTCGAACGCGAGCGTCACGACCCGGCACTACGCCCGGCCGGTCGCCGGTCGCGACGACCAGGTGGCCGAAGCGGCCGACTCTTGGCTCAGCGGGCACGATCACGAGCCTGGGGCACGTAGCGGGCACGATGACGATGACGACGGCGCTGACGGAGTCCTCGTACCCGCCTGACCTGCGGTGGAGCGGCTCACCATCCCTATCGCCGAGAGGTCTTGAAAACCGTCGTGGCAGCGATGTCACCGTGGGTTCAAATCCCACACCCACCGCGTCGAGAGCGGTACGGACGGCCCCTGACCAGGTGAATCGGTCGGGGGCCGTCGTCATGGGCGTTGGCTGTCGGCCGGTGTCCGCCTAAGGGGTCGACAGGTCCGGGGTGTCCGGGCGCCCGATCATCTCCACGACCTGTGCCAACTGCTGCGGGCGGGCCCACAGCCTTACCGGACCTCGAGACGACTCACACTCGATCACCAGCGCGCCGAACGGGATCCGCCACGTCTCGCGGGACGTCGCACGACGTGCGCGGACAAAGCGCAGGTCGGCCGGCAGTTCGCGCAGCCGCGTCCACGGCCGGCGAGGCTGCCATCGGAACTCGCTCCCGGTCCGCACCCGGCCCAGGCTGTACCGGCGTCCCTCGTCCGGCCGTTGGCCCCGACCAGGAAGAAGACCGCTTCGCCTGCCGCGGCCCGTTCAGCAGCCCGCCGCGCCCGCCGTGCCACGAGCACTGTCCCGATCGCCCAGCCGGCCAAGACGCAGATCGTGATCGTCATGCGTGAAGTAGAACAGGCGGCCAACCGGGCACCAAGGGGTCGGACATACCCGCGATCTCACCACGATGGGTACCTGATGAGAGTCCCGACGGAGTGGGTGCGAAGAACAGTTGGGGCTAGGCGGTGAGGAGGCCCGCGAGGGCGAGTGCGGCCAGGGCGGTGTAGAGGCGGGGCTTTCTCCAGCCCGGTCCCGACGCCTGGCGGGACAGTTCCCAGCTGCCCACCAGGCCGCCGCCGAGGCCCAGCGTGCTCCGCAGCAGAAAGACGGTGGTGTGCACGGGAGCCTCCGGGGAGCGTTGAACGGAGGGGCAGGTTATCCCCGGCGGCAGTCCTGATGCGGGGTGGGGCGGTACCCGCGGTGCCGTGCTTGCCGGGATCGAGGTGTCCGGCCGTGCGCCGGTGGCGCTGCGGTGTCGGCGCTCGGCGGGGGCGGGAGCCTGCTCCGACTCGGCCGGTGTACGGCGGAGCGCCGGGGCCGTCATGGTTCGGGGCGGTGGGCGGTCATGCGGGCCGCCGATGTGATGGTCCCGCGTGCCTCCCGTGCCGTCAGGCCGGTCCGTACGGCGGCGTCGACCAGGTCCTCGGTCAACTCCGGGCCGATGCCGTCCTCGTAGGCCCGGCAGGCCGCCCAGAACAGCCGTGTGTTGCGCTGCCCCTCATGGGCGGCCAGGACGAACTGGACCAGGCCCCTGCCGTGTGCGCCGCCCGCCGCCGAGCCGAGGCCCGGGCGGGAGGAGCGCGGCGGTGGCAGCAGCAGGCGCAGGAGGGAGCGCGGGCAGGGCGCGGGGGTGAGGTGGGCGGTGCCGGGAGCGGTGGCGTAGACGCCGTGGGCGGTGCGGGAGCCGGGGCCGACCAGGTAGCCGCCGGCGCCCCGGATGTCGATGCCGGGGGCGAGTCGGCCGGCCGAGTTGGGGACGACGACGTCCGGCGGGCCGGTGAGCCACAGGTGCCGTCCGCCGGACGGGGTGAGGACCACGACGGTGGGCGGGATGGTGAAGAGGTGCCGCAGGGCCAGTTCGCGCAGGGCGGCCGTGGAGTCCGTGTCCGACTTGGTGTCCAGGTCGACGCCGATGAGGTGGTGCGGGGGCAGGCCGCAGGCGATGCCGTAGCCGGTGGCCCAGGGCGCGGCGGCGAACAGGGCGCGGATGCGGGCCGGGTCGGTCGAGGCGTCGTACACGCCGTGGCCGAACCGGCCGCACTCGCCGTGGCAGGGCGGCCCCGCGGGCTCGGGTGTGTCGCGGTGGGGGGAGCGCAGGGCCGGGAGTTTCGTCCGGGACAGGGGGATGACGGCCAGGCCGCGTTCGGCGGCCGACAGGGCGTGGGCGAGGGCCAGCGTGGTGGCCTGCCGGGGGTACCGGTCGGTGGTGGCCATGAATCCAGTGTCGTACAGGTGTTCGATAAAGGGAAGAGGGTGGGGTGCGACGCGCCCGAGGAGGGGCGGTGGAGGCGGAAAGGTGCCGGAACTCTGAGGGAACGCTTCGCCTGGTGCGGGGCCCGGCGGATGGGTGTCCGACTTGCCGGGGGTTATGGGGTATCGGGCAGGAAACATGGCATGGGGGGTTTATCGACTTGTCATCACGCTTGAGTGCGAATAGCGGCTTCCGGGGTGGTTCGCCGGTGGTCCGTGGGCAACTCTGGACTCGCGACGTCGTCACAAGCGCCGGGGCGGTCGGCCAACTGCCCGGGCAAAAGCCGTACTTCATGCCCTCCGTGCAGGTCGCGCGCCGCGTGCGCCTCATGTGTCCCGGGTATGCACGTACTTCCGTTCTGGAGGAATCACATGGCAAGCATCCGTACCGCCCGCGTCATCGCCGCCGTCTCCGCCCTCCCGCTGGCAGCCGCCCTCTTCTCCGGCGCCGCGGTGGCGGACAACGGCGGCTTCGCGGACGACGGATCGAACGCGGGTGTCGCGAGCGTCGTCGGCAGTGGTATCGGGCACGACAACAGGGGCAACTCGGCCACCACCCAGCAGAACGCCGTCGGCTCGGGCGCCTCGAACCAGAACAACTCCGCGCAGGTCAACGGGTCCGCGTTCACGGCGATCAACCAGGGCAACAGCAATGTCGGGGTCACCTTCACCCCGCTGTGGTGGTGACCGGGGCGGTGGCCTGAGGGTGCGGGTGTCCGGCGCCGGCCCCGGGGGAGGGGAGCTTCGCGCCGGGTGGGGGGCGTGTGTGGGGGGCAACGCGTCTGCGCGGCGGTACTTCGGTACCGCCGCGCAGGCGTTTCTGGACGCGTCGCCCTCCCGGTACTCGACCTCGGTGTCCGAGACGGCCTACGCGGACGCGTCTTCGTGCGCGCATCCGTACGCGTCTGCCGGCCTGCCTCCGCACCCGGGAGTGACCTTGACAGGCGGCGGCATCTGACGGACAGTCAGAAACCGTTCCCGGTGAGCCCCGGTGAGCCTTTCCCGCGGAAGGAGTACGGCCGTGGACGACGAGTTCCCCACGCGGGACGAGGACGAGCTGCACACGCGGCTCAAGGCCTACGAGGGCCGCGCCGCGACGGTCGCGGGCGTCGGCCGGGACCCGGTCAACGCGCCCATGATCCGGCACTGGTGCGAGGCGATGGGCGACCGGAACCCGGCGTACACCGGCCCCGACGCGATCGCCCCGCCCACCATGCTCCAGGCGTGGATCATGGGCGGCCTGAGCGGCCACGGGGGCCGCGCGCGGGCCTACGGCGAGCTGCTCGCGCTCCTCGACGAGGCGGGCTGCACCTCTGTCGTCGCCACCGACTGCGAGCAGGAGTACCTGCGCCCGCTGCGGCCGGGGGACGAGGTCACCTTCGACACGGTGATCGAGTCGGTCTCGGGGCGGAAGACCACCAAGCTGGGCACCGGGTACTTCGTCACGACCCGGACGGACATCCGGGTGGGCGGCGCGTCGGCCGGCACCCACCGCTTCCGCATCCTCAAGTACGCGCCGGCCGGGCACGACCTGAAGGACCGGGACCAGGACCGGAACCAGGACGGGGACCGGAACCAGGACGGGGACCGGAACCAGGACCGGGGCCGGCAGGAAGCAGCGCGGCGGCCGCGGCCCGTCGTCAACCGGGACAACGCCGGTTTCTGGGAGGGCGTCCGACGCCACCGCCTCCTCGTCCAGCGCTGCACCGCGTGCGCCACGCTCCGTTTCCCCTGGCTCCCCGGGTGCGGCACCTGCGGTTCGGCGGGGTGGGACACCGTCGAGGCGAGCGGCGAGGGCACGGTCTACTCGTACGTCGTCATGCACCACCCGCCCTTCCCGGCCTTCTCCCCGCCCTACGCGATCGGCCTGATCGAGCTCGCCGAGGGCGTCCGGATCGTCAGCAACGTGGTCGACGTGCCCTACGACAAGGTGCGGATCGGCCTGCCGGTGGAGCTGGAGTTCCGGGCCTACGACGACGATTCGGTGCTGCCCGTGTTCCGCCCGCGCGCGGGGGAGGCGGCCGCGTGAGGGCCGGTGACGAGCTGCCGCCGCTGGAGATCGCGATCACCCGCACCCTGATCGTCGCCGGCGCCCTCGCCTCGCGGGACTTCCAGGACGTCCACCACGACCCCGAACTGGCCCGCGCCAAGGGGTCCCCGGACATCTTCATGAACATCCTGACCACCAACGGCCTGGTGGGCCGCTACCTCACCGACCACTTCGGCCCGGCGGCCGTGCTCCGCAAGGTCGCCGTCCGGCTCGGGGCGCCCAACCACCCCGGGGACACCATGGTGTTGCGGGGCAGGGTCGAGGAGGTCGAAGGGGACACCGCCGTGGTGCGGGTCACCGGGGACAACGGGATCGGCCGACATGTCACCGGGACGGTGACGGTGACAGTTCCGGGCCTGGCTCCGACCCCGGCCCCGGACCCGTCCGACGGTCGGCCGGGCGGTGTGGGATGAGTGTGCGGACGCGGGACTCCCTGGGTGGCCGGGCGGCGATCGTCGGTATCGGGGCCACGGAGTTCTCCAAGGACTCGGGGCGCAGCGAACTGCGGCTGGCGGCGGAGTCGGTGCGGGCGGCCCTCGCCGACGCGGGCCTCACGCCCGCCGACGTGGACGGGCTGGTGACGTTCACGATGGACACCAGCCCCGAGATCACCGTGGCGCAGGCCTGCGGCATGGGCGAGCTGTCGTTCTTCTCCAGGGTCCACTACGGCGGTGGGGCGGCCTGCGCGACCGTGCAGCAGGCGGCGCTCGCCGTCGCGGCCGGGGTGGCCGAGGTCGTGGTCTGCTACCGCGCCTTCAACGAGCGGTCGGGACGGCGCTTCGGCTCGGGTGTGCGGCACCGCGAGCCGTCGGCGGAGGGGACGGCCCTCGGCTGGACGCTGCCGTTCGGCCTGCTCACCCCCGCCTCCTGGGTGGCGATGACGGCGCAGCGCTATCTGTACGCGTACGGGCTGACGCCGGAGGACGCCTTCGGGCCGGTCGCCGTGACGGCCCGCCGGCACGCGGCGGCGAACCCGGCGGCGTACTTCCACGGCCGGCCGATCACCCGCGCCGACCACGCGGCCTCGCGCTGGATCGCCGAGCCGCTCAGGCTGCTGGACTGCTGCCAGGAGACGGACGGCGGCCAGGCGCTGGTCGTCACCTCGGTGGAGCGGGCCCGGGACCTGCGGCAGCCGCCCGCCGTGGTCACCGCGGCGGCCCAGGGCGCCGGCCGGTCCCAGGAGCAGATGACCAGCTTCTACCGCGACGACCTGACGGGCCTGCCGGAGATGTCCGTGGTCGCCCGCCAGCTGTGGCGCGGCTCCGGTCTGGCGCCGGCCGACATCGACGTGGGCATCCTGTACGACCACTTCACCCCGTTCGTGCTGATGCAGCTGGAGGAGTTCGGCTTCTGCGCCCCGGGCGAGGCCCCGGCCTTCGTCGCGGAGGACCGGTTGCCGCTGAACACCCACGGCGGTCAGCTCGGCGAGGCCTACCTCCACGGGATGAACGGGGTGGCCGAAGCCGTACGGCAGCTGCGCGGCACGTCCGTGAACCAGGTGCCGGGGGCCGCCCGGACCCTGGTGACGGCGGGGACCGGGGTGCCGACGTCGGGCCTGGTCCTGACCGCGGACGGAGCCGTGGAGGGATGAGCACCCAGGGGTCATCCCGGAGTAGTCGCCGTCGTCCCGTCCACCTTCAGGAGGTGGGGCGGGCACCACCCCTACAACCTGAGAGGGATCCGGCTTCGGGACCTGCGGCCGATCCGCCCGAGCGGGCCGTGAACCTAGCGTGGAGCCATGACCACACCCGTCTGCACCAGCGCTTCGCACGGCATGACGCGGCCTTCTCCGTACCCGTCCTTCGCGTCGTACGTCAGGGCCCGACAGCCGGTGCTGATGCGCACCGCACGGTCGCTGACCGCGAACCCGAGCGACGCGGAGGACCTGCTCCAGACCGCGCTCGCCAAGACCTACGTCGCGTGGGAGCGGATCGAGGACCACCGGGCGCTCGACGGCTATGTCCGCCGTGCCCTGCTGAACACCCGTACGTCGCAGTGGCGCAAGCGCAAGGTCGACGAGTTCGTCTGCGACGAGCTGCCGGAGCCGGAGCCGCTCGTCTGCGCGGACGACCCGGCGGAGCGGCAGGCGCTGCACGACGCCATGTGGCGGGCGATCATGAAGCTGCCCGCGCGGCAGCGGGCGATGGTCGTCCTCAGGTACTACGAGGACCTCAGTGAGGTGCAGACGGCCGAGGTGCTCGGTGTCTCGGTGGGCACGGTGAAGTCGGCGGTGTCGAGGGCGCTCGGCAAACTGCGCGAGGACCCCGAGCTGGTTCTCGTCCGCTGACGGGGCCCGCCGAAGAGGGCTGGATCTCCGGCCCGGCCGCGATCGGGGCCTGACGTGATCTGATCGATCACCGCTCCCTAGTGACATACCGCGCGGTATGTGCGCAGAATCAGCACAACCGTTACCACCGCGTAGGCAATGTCGCCGCCCTGGGAGGACGCCGTGCTGAGCACCATGCAGGACGTACCGCTGACCGTCACCCGCATCCTCGAGCACGGTGTGCTGGTGCACGGCCGCTCCCGGATCACCACCTGGACAGGTGAGGGCGAACCGCAGCGGCGCAGTTTCGCCGAGGCGGGCACCCGCGCGATACAGCTGGCGAACGCCCTGCGCGACGACCTCGGCGTCCGCGGCGACGACCGGGTGGCGACCCTGATGTGGAACAACGCCGAGCACGTGGAGGCGTACTTCGCGATCCCCTCCATGGGCGCGGTGCTGCACACCCTCAACCTGCGCCTCCCGGCCGAGCAGCTGGTGTGGATCGTCAACCACGCCGCCGACAAGGTCGTCATCGTCAACGGCTCGCTGCTCCCGCTGCTCGCGCCCCTGCTGCCGAAGCTGCCCACCCTGGAGCACATCGTGGTCTCCGGTCCGGGCGACCGCTCGCTCCTCGACGGCGCCCACGCGCGCGTGCACGAGTACGAGGAGCTGATCGCGGACAAGCCGCGGACCTACGACTGGCCCGAGCTGGACGAACGCCAGGCCGCCGCCATGTGTTACACCTCCGGGACCACCGGCGACCCCAAGGGCGTGGTCTACAGCCACCGTTCGATCTACCTGCACTCCATGCAGGTGAACATGGCCGAGTCGATGGGCCTGACCGACCAGGACACCTCGCTCGTCGTCGTCCCGCAGTTCCACGTCAACGCCTGGGGACTGCCGCACGCCACCTTCATGACCGGCATCAACATGCTGATGCCGGACCGCTTCCTCCAGCCAGTGCCCCTCGCCGAGATGATCGAGAGCGAGAAACCGACCCACGCGGCCGCCGTCCCCACCATCTGGCAGGGCCTGCTGGCCGAGCTCACCGCCAAGCCGCGCGACGTCTCCTCCCTCACCCAGGTCACCATCGGCGGATCGGCCTGTCCGCCCTCCCTCATGACCGCGTTCGACGAGCTGGGCATGCGGGTCTGCCACGCCTGGGGCATGACGGAGACCTCCCCGCTCGGGACCGTCGCCCGTCCGCCGGCCCACGCGGTCGGCACCGACGAGGAACTCGGCTACCGCCTCACCCAGGGCCGCTTCCCGGCCGGTGTCGAGGGCCGCCTCACGGGCCCCGGCGGCGAACGCCTCCCCTGGGACGGCGAGTCCGCGGGCGAGCTGGAGGTGCGCGGCACATGGATCGCCGGCGCCTACTACAACGGACCCGACGGTGAGCCCCTGCGCCCCGCCGACAAGTTCAGCGAGGACGGCTGGCTGAAGACGGGCGACGTCGGCACCATCTCCCCCGACGGCTTCCTCACCCTCACCGACCGCGCGAAGGACGTCATCAAGTCCGGCGGCGAGTGGATCTCGTCGGTGGACCTGGAGAACGCGCTGATGTCCCACCCGGACGTCACCGAGGCCGCCGTCGTGGCCGTCCCGGACGACAAGTGGGGCGAGCGCCCGCTGGCCACGGTCGTCCTCAGGGAGGGCGCCACCGCGGACTTCGAGGCCCTGCGTGCCTTCCTCGCCGCCGAGGGGCAGATCGCCAAGTGGCAGCTCCCGGAGCGCTGGACGATCATCGAAGCGGTCCCGAAGACGAGCGTGGGCAAGTTCGACAAGAAGGTGCTGCGCCGGCGGTACGCGGAGGGCGAGCTGGACGTCACCCGGCTCTGACCGCCCGAGCGGCGGGTACGCCGGGCAGGGCACCTCGCGGCCCCTGCCCGGCGTCCACCGTCTCCTCACGTCCGCGGATCACCGTCGTCCGCGGATCGCCGTCGTACGGACGGCGGTGGCGTACGGACGTCCCCGTCGTACGGAGCCCGCCGCGTCGTGCGGAGATCAGCGTCGTACGGACGTCGTCGTCCAGCCCAGGAGCAGCCACGCGCCCGCGACCGCGACGACGCCGGTCCAGCCGAAGTGGGTGAAGGCGAGGCCGGCCAGGGCCGAGGCGGTCGCGCCGCCCGCGAACCCGGCGACGACATAGGCGCTGTTGGCGGTCGCCGGGGCGGAGGTGGTCGTCAGGGCGAGGGTCTGGTTGGCGACGTGGGAGGCGACGAGCGCCGCGTGGATCACGATCGCGGCCACGAAGAGCGCCGCGAGCACCTGCCCGCCCAGCCAGAACAGCGGGACCGAGACCGCGGCGAGGAGATACGCGCTGCGGACGACCTTGGCGGCGCCGAAGCGGTCGACCAGACCGCCTGCCAGGGGCGCGACGACGCTGGCGGCCAGGCCGAAGAGGCCGAAGAGGCCCGCGGTCGCGGTCGACAGGCCGTAGGGCTCCTCGCCCGTCAGCAGCAGGGCCAGCGAGGTCCACAGGGCGCTCCAGGCGCCGTACATCCCGGCCTGCCGCACGCAGGCCCGCCACAGGTCGGGCGAGCGCCGCACCAGGCCCGGCATCGCGGTGAGCCCGGTGAAGAGATGGCCCTCGCGGGGGCGGCGGTCCTCGGTGGGGAGCGCCGCCGCGGTCAGCAGGCCCAGGACCGTGGTGAGGACGGCCGCGCCCACGAACACCGCCCGCCAGCCGAAGGCCTGCCCGGCGAGCCCGCCGAGCACGCGGGCCGCGACGATGCCGGTGAACAGCCCGGCGATGACGGCGGCCACGTGCCGGGCGCGCCGGTCGGCGGGCGCGCGGGCGGCGACCAGCGGCACGAGGAGCTGCGGGACGACGGTCGCCGCGGAGGCGACGAGCACGGCGGCCGCGAGCGCGCCGGTCCCGGCGGCGGTGGCCGCGGCGACCAGGGCTCCCGCGGTGACCAGGGAGAGGACGGCGACCAGACGGCGCCGGTTCACGCGGTCGCCGAGCGGGGCGAAGAACAGCAGCCCGGCCGCGTAGCCGAACTGGGCGACGGAGGCGATCCAGGCCACGGCCGACGGCGCCGAGTCGAAGTCGTGGGCGATGAGGGGGAGCAGCGGGGCAGCGAGGTAGATGTTGGCGGCCGTGACGGCGGTGCAGAGGGCGATGAGGACGAGGAGGAGCCCGTTGCGGCGGCCCGCGACCGCCGAGGGGGCGACGTCCTCGCCCGCTTCTCGGACTTGTGTGACTTCGGACGGCATGGCGGACGTCCTCCTTCTTGCGTCTCTAGCAACTAACCAGTTGGTTGGAACAAGGGGGAAACAGTCTGCGGCGCGCGTGAATTCCCTGTCAACCAACCAGTTGGTTAGTTCCCTGGCTACGATGGTTCCATGGCAACCACCAGGGATCCCGAGGCCACCCGAGCCCGGATCTTCGACGCCGCCGTCGCGGAGTTCGCCCGCCACGGCATCGCGGGCGCCCGCATCGACCGCATCGCCGCCGAAGCCAAGGCGAACAAGCAGCTCATCTACGCCTACTTCGGCAACAAGGCCGAGCTGTTCTCACAGGTCCTCGGCCGCCGCATGCTGGACCTCGCCGCCGCCGTCCCCGTCGACCCGGACGACATCGAGGGCTGGCTCGACCGGGTGATGGACTACCACGGCGCCCACCCCGAGCTGCTGCGGCTCCTGTACTGGGAGGGCATCGAGTACGGCGGTACCGAGCTGCTCCCCGACGAGACGGAACGCCAGGAGCACTACGCGCTCAAGGTCGCCGCCATCCAGGACGGCCAGGACCGGGGCGTGATCTCCGACGCGATCCCGGCCCCCGACCTCTTCTTCCTGCTGATCGCGATGGCCAACTGGGCTGCGTTCGTCCCCCAGATGAGCCGCATCCTGGCGGGCTCCGAGGACGCCGACCGCGAGCGCCTGCGCGCCTCCATCAAGGAGGCGGCGCGGCGGATGGTCGCCCGGTAGGAGGCACCCGACGGACCCGCCCGGTCCAGCCCGCCGGGCCTCCCGGGCCCGTCCGGCTCGCCGGGCCGGGTCCTAGTTGGTGCCGATCCGGGCCAGCAGGTCCACGATCCTGCTCTGCACCTCGGCGCTGGTCGACCGCTCGGCGAGGAAGAGGACCGTCTCCCCCGACGCCAGCCGCGGCAGGTCCGCCGGGTCGACGGCGGCCGTGTAGACGACCAGCGGGGTGCGGTTGAGCTGGCCGTTGGCCCGCAGCCAGTCGAGAATCCCGGACTGGCGCCGATGGACCTGCATCAGGTCCATCACGACCAGGTTCGGCCGCAGCTGCCCGGCGAGCGTGACGGCGTCCGCGTCGCTCGCCGCCCGCGCCACCTGCATCCCGCGCCGCTCCAGCGTCGAGGTCAGGGCGAGGGCGATCTCGGCGTGCTCCTCGATGAGCAGCACCCGCGGCGGGTGCTGCTCGCTGTCGCGCGGCGCGAGCGCCTTCAGCAGGACGGCGGGGTCGGCGCCGTACGCCGCCTCGCGCGTCGCCTGTCCGAGCCCGGCCGTGACCAGCACCGGAACCTCGGCGGCCACCGCGGCCGTACGCAGCGACTGAAGCGCGGTACGGGTGATCGGCCCGGTCAGCGGGTCCACGAACAGCGCGGCCGGGAAGGCGGCGATCTGCGCGTCGACCTCCTCGCGCGAGTGCACGATCACCGGCCGGTAGCCGCGGTCGCTGAGCGCCTGTTGCGTACCGACGTCCGGCGCCGGCCACACCAGCAGCCGACGCGGGTTGTCCAGCGGCTCCGGCGGCAGCTCGTCGTCCAGTGGCTGCGGCCGCGGCGGATCCGCCACCTCGACGGCCCCACCGGGTCCGTCCAGCGGCTCCGGTCCCTCGGCGGCGTTCTCGTCCGGAGCCCCTATGGCGTACGACCGCCCGGCACCCTCGGTTCCCGGCCCGCCCGGTCCACCGGGCACGAGCCGCGACTGACCCGCGAGAGAGGGATGCGGTACGGGGGCCGGCGTGGGCGTGGCTGCCGCGGCGGGCTGCGCCTGCGCCTGCGCCGGGGGCTGGGCCGCGGCGGGCTGCTCGGCCGACGGGTGCGGACGCGCCGTCTGCTCCGGCCGCGTCGTCGGGTCGGGCGGAGTCCCGAGCTTGCGGCGCCGCCCGGAACCACCCGGGCTGTGCGGGGCGGGAGTGGCCGTGGACTGCGCCGACGGCAGCCCCGGCTGCGAGTGACTCAACCCCTGCGCCTGCTGCGCCTGCTGAAGCTGCTGAGCCTGCTGCACCTGGGCGGCCTGCCGGGTGAACGGCACGCCCTGACCCAGGGTGCGCACGCTGATCGCCCGTCCCTGCGTCGAGTTGGGGTCCAGCGGCCGGCCCGCCGCGGCCTCGGCGGGCAGCGGCTGCGCCACCCGCGGCTGCCCGACGGCGGCCTCGGGCGGAAGCGGGGTCCCACCGCTCGGCGTCGCCGCCGCCGGTGCGGGCCGCGGCGCCGCGGGGCCCGCTGCCGGGGCCGCTTCGGCCGGGAGCGGCTGCCCCTGCCCGGGCGGGTTCGGCCCGGGCGGGTTCGGGACGGGGGCGTTCGGGACGGGAGCGGGGGCGGCCTGGCCCGGTGCGGCCTGCGCGGGGAGCGGCTGACCTGCGGTCGGCTGACCCGGCAGCGGCTGACCCGGGACGGGCCCGGCTGCCGGAACCGGCTGCGCGGGCGCGGGGGCGGGCTGTGCGACGGCGGCGACCGGTTGCCCTGCCTGCTGCGGCTGAGGGGCGGGCTGCGGCTGGACCTGCCCCGGGGCGGCGGCCTCCGCGGCCTGCGCCACGGCCCGTCGACGGCGGCCCGTGGGCGCGTTCGTGGGGTGCGGCTGGGGCGGGGTGTGGTCGTCGGCCTGGTCGTGCGGGACGGCGTCGTGCCGCCCGTGGTCGAGCGCGGAATCCCCGACGGAACCCGGAACCGACCCCTGAACCGGAACCAGCCCCTGAGCCGGCACGGGCGCCTGGCCCTGAGCCGGCACGGGCGCCTGCCCCTGCGGGGGAACGGGCGCCTGCCCCTGCGGGGGAACGGGCGCCTGGCCCTGCGGGGGAACGGGTGCCTGTGCGGGTACCTGGACCGCGCCCAGCGGCTGCACGGCTCCCGGAACCGGACCGGGCACCGGACCCGGAGCGGGCATCGGGATCGGCCCCGCTGTCCGGGCGGCGGCCTGGGCGGTCTGCTGGTCAGGCGCGGCCTGAGGGGACTGCGCGGTGTGCGGGGACTGTGCGGCCTGAGGGGACTGTGCGATCTGGGCTGCCGCACCCGCGCCGACGGAACCGTCCGGCACCCGGTCGGCCTGTGCGGGCGGCAGGGCGAACACCGAGCGCGGCCCCGCCTCCTGCGCGGCGGCACGCTCGTTGGCGGCGGCCAGGGCGCGTCGTCGCCTGCCCGTCGGCTGCCCGTCCTGCGCCTGAGCCGGTGCCATGGACCCCGGACCCGTGCCCGGACCCGTCCCGGGGGTCTCGGCCGGAGCGCCGGCGAGCGCGGGCAGCGCGGGCTCCAGCGCGTTCTGCGGCTGCCGGCCGTCCGGGGCGTGGGGGGCACGCTGGCCACCCGGCGCCGGTACGCCCTGCGGCGGCACGGTGCCGCCGAGTCCCGTACCCGAGGCCGCGGTTCCCGCCGCGTGCTCGGCGGCGGTGAGGACGGCCCCCTCGCTCACCGCTCCGTCGACCCCGACGGCCGGTCCCGCGTCGGCCCCCATGACGGCGACCTCGGCCGACCGCCCACGCCGTCGCCCGGTGCCGCCGGAGCCCTCCGGGCCCTCGGCCTCGTCCGTGCCGGGCACCAGGTCACCCGGTGTCTCCTCGGCGGCCGGGGCCCCGGCGCGCCTGCGCCGCCGCCCGGTCGGAACCGCCGCGTCCGCGTCGGCGCCGCCCTCCGCGGCAGGCCCGTCGCTTTCCAGGAAGGCGTCCACGGAGGACCGCCGGGCCCGTCGGCGCCCACCGGCGCCGTACTCGCCCGCGGTGTCCTCCGCCGGGACCGCGTCGGCGGCGCCGTCACCGGCCGCCAGAGCGGGCAGGGCCGTGGCCGCCGGAGCCGCCACGGCCCCCGCGCCACCGCCCAACGGCACCTCCAGCACGTACGCGCTGCCGCTCATGCCCGGCACCTCGTGCGTCTGGAGCACGCCGCCGTGCGCCCGCACGATCCCCCGCACGATCGGCTCGTGCACCGGGTCGCCGCCGGCGTAGGGCCCGCGCACCTCGATGCGTACGACCTCGCCGCGCTGGGCCGCCGCCACCACGACCGTGTTGTCCATGTAACCGCCCGCGGAGACAGGCGCGTTGCCGGTGGCGTCGACGCCCGCGACGTCCGCCACGAGGTGCGCGAGCGCGGTCGCGAGGAGCCGCGCGTCGACCTCGGCCTCGATGGGCGGCGCGTGCACGGCGAACTGCACCCGTCCGGGCCCGATGAGATCCACCGCGCCGTCGACACCGGCGGCGACGACGGCGTCGAGCATCACCTTCGTCCGGGCGACGACCTCCGCCCCGGTGTCCAGACGCTGGTAGCCGAGCACGTTGTCGATGAGCGTGGTGATCCGCGAGTAACCGGCGGACAGGTGGTGCAGCACCTGGTTGGCCTCGGGCCAGAGCTGACCGGCGTCGTCCGCGGCGAGCGCGGCGAGCTCGCGGCGCAGTTCGTCCAGGGGGCCGCGCAGGGACCCGCCGAGCAGGGTGAGCAGCTGTTCGTGCCGCCCGGCGAGCGCCTCGTACCGGTCCTTCTCCCGCTCGCCGAGCGAGGCGTAGCGCTCCTCGCCGGCCGCGAGCTCCTCCTCGTGCCGCTCGCGCAGCTCCTCGAGCTCGGTGACGTGCTGCTGGCGCAGCGCGGTGAGGTCGGAGGCGTGCTCCTCGGAGAGCTTCTCCAACTCCTCCGCGTGCCGCTTCTCGACGCCGTCCTTCTCCTCGGCGAGCGCGTCGAAGGGCCGCCGGTCGGTGAAGGTCATGACGGCGCCGACGAGCTGATCGCCGTCGCGCACGGGCGCGGTCGTCAGATCGACGGCCACCCGGTCGCCGCTCTTGGACCACAGCACCTGGCCGCGCACCCGGTGCTTGCGCCCGGAGCGCAGGGTGTCGGCGAGCGGCGACTCGTCGTACGGGAACGGCGAGCCGTCGGCGCGCGAGTGCAGCACGAGGGTGTGCAGTTCCTTGGCGCCGAGGTCGCTGGCCCGGTATCCCAGTATCTGGGCGGCGGCCGGGTTGACGAGGACGATCCGCCCGTCGGTGTCGGTGCCCACGACGCCCTCGGAGGCGGCCCTCAGGATCATCTCGGTCTGCCGCTGCGAACGCGCCAGTTCGGCCTCGGTGTCGACGGTCCCGGACAGGTCGCGTACGACGAGCATCAGCAGTTCGTCGGAGGCGGAGGAGTAGCCGTAGCCGTCGTAGGCCTGCTGGCCGTTCTCGAGGTTGGCGCTGGTGACCTCGACCGGGAACTCGCTGCCGTCGGTGCGGCGCGCGACCATCCGGGTCGGCTTGGTCCGGCCGCGCGGGTCCATGTGATCGGGGCGCCGCATGGAGCCGGGGATGAGCTTGGAGTCGAACTGCGGCAGCAGATCGAGAAGGCCCCGCCCCACCAGCGCGGTACCCGGCGTCTCGAACGCCTCCAGCGCGATGGTGTTCGCGTTGACGACGGTCCCGTTGGCGTTGACCAGCACCAGCGCGTCGGGAAGTGCGTCGAGTATGGCTGCGAGGCGAGCAGCGCCTCGGGATGGCCTGCTGCTCACGAGTCGCTTCCTCCCTGTTACCGCACCTTGCCGACCGTTCGGGCCATCTTGCCAACCGACCCGCACCGTGTCACGCGAGGGAGTCTAAGGGCTGGGGTCCGGTCGGCGGCGCCGGATGAGAGGGAGGTCGCACCACGAAGTGACACAGAACGTCTGTCCTCACCTGTCCTGACCTGTCCCCGCGCCCGGTGGACCGCCTCCGCGCCCGCCGCGCCGCCCGCCCGGACTTCGCCGGACCTTCGCGCCACCTTTACGGAACCGGTGCTTCCGTCAGGCGCGGCCTGTGAGCGCACCCGGCCGTCGAGCCCCGGCGCCTCGGCTGATCGCCACATCGCCACATCGGCACCCAGGACAGCCGGCCCTCGCGCGCCTCGCGCCTCGGTCACACGCGTCAGCGGGCGGCCGCGCGGCGCAGGTCGGGCAGCAAGGGCACGAGCCGGTCCCACCGCTCGATCGCGCAGCCGTTGCTGCGGTCGTACGTCGCGTCGACCGGGCGCCCGGCCCAGCGGCCCGTGACATGGGCGGTGGCCGGCCCGCCGTACCGCATGGTGCAGACGCCGTCTTCCGGGTCGGGCGCGAAGGTGTCCCGGCCCCACCGGGTGTTCCGGTCCACGGCTAGACAGGCGTTCTCCACGTCAGGGTGACTGCCGCCGTCCTGGTGGCAGTACACCTCGAACGTCCCGTCGGCCCGCCCGCCGGCATGTCGGACGGTGACCGTGAGGTGGTCACCGGAGACCCGGTCCTCCTCCCGGACGGGCGGCGGCGCGAGCGAGGTGACGCCGGCGAGGGCCGTGACGGCCTCGGCCGTCCCGGAGGCGTACGCGGTGACGGGCCCGGTGGCGGCCGAGGCGACCACGACGGAACAGGCGGCGGAGACGGTGACGGCGAGCCGGCGGAGCGGGATGACCTGGAACATGACAGGTCTAACGCCACGCCGACGACGACGTTGCGCCCGGCAACCGCTTTGCCCTGCGACCCACCTGCCTAGTACCGTGGACGCCGATTGGTGACACGCCGCTCGACTGTGTCATCATCTGCACGCACCACTCGCACACACGCGAGCGGTTGTGCTGGAGGCGTCGCCTAGTCCGGTCTATGGCGCCGCACTGCTAATGCGGTTTGGGACTTCAATCCCATCGAGGGTTCAAATCCCTCCGCCTCCGCGCGATCACCGAAGCCCCGGTCCTCAGGACCGGGGCTTCGTCGTTCTCCGGAAGGTTCCCCAGGAGGCCCCCAGACAGCCGTTTCCGCAGCTCACAAGCGGTATGGCAAACGGATTTCACATGTCGGCGGCAGTCATGTAATGTTCTTCCTGTCGCCGCGAGCGGGCCGCAAGGGCCGAGAGCAGAGACAGAAAAACCGAATAACAAGCACTCGTAGCTTAACGGATAGAGCATCTGACTACGGATCAGAAGGTTGCAGGTTCGAATCCTGCCGAGTGCACAGCTGCCCAGAGGCCCTGAGGATCACTCCTCAGGGCCTCTGGCTTTTGCCTTGACGGCGGTGTTTGACGGCAACCGGGTGCGGGGCGGATCAGACCCCTCGGTTCGGTCGTCCAGACATGCCGCCCCGGTTCCCGCCACCCGGCTCAGGTTCCTCCTCGCCGACAGGTGGACGCCGGCTGCTCAGCGCGGGGGGTCACCGAGCGGCCGAGTCGGTCGGCCCCGTCGACGCCGGGCCTTCGCCAAGGCAATTGCCAACGTAAGAGTCCTTTTCGGCTGCTGGCGATCACAGCGGCATTGCGCATCATCGGCACCCCTCGTGCCGTGGCAACCTGCGTGCCGACACACCCGTTTGGACCCGGAGGTACACCGCGCGTGGCGGCGAAGACCAATCCCACTGTCAGGAGACGCCGTCTCGGCGCCGAGCTGCGTCGGCTCCGCGTGCTCAGTGGATTGAAGAGCACAGAAGTGGCAGAGCGGCTCATGGTCTCTCAGCCCAAGATCAGTCATCTGGAGAACGGCAACCGCGCCATCAGCCCCCGCGACGTGCGCGACCTGTGCGTGATCTACGAAGTGACGGATCAGCAGGTCATCGACTCCCTGATGGAGATGGCCAGGGAATCCGGTCAGCGGGGCTGGTGGCACTCCTACGGCGAACTCTCCGGCAGCGTCTACATCGGCCTGGAGACGGACGCCGCTTCCCTGCACAGCCACGCCCCCATGATGGTGCCCGATCTGCTCCAGACCCCTGCCTACGCCCAGGCCGTCATCGGCGAGACCATCCCTCGGCTCACTGCCGAACAGGCCGCCACACAGCTCAAGGTGCGGCTGCGTCGTCAGCACCGGATCTATGACCTGGCCTGCCCGCTGCGCCTGTGGGTCGTCATCGACGAATCCGCCCTGCGCCGCGTCGTCGGCAGCCCGGACATCATGCGTGAACAACTGGAGCACCTGAAGGCACTCAGCGCGGAGCCGCACATCACGGTGCAGGTCCTTCCCTACACGGTCGGCGCTCATCCGGGTCTGTCAGGACAGTTCTCCATCCTGCGGTTCGCCGACAGTCCCGAGGCGGGGGTGGTGTACCTGGAACGGTTCGCCAGTGACCTCTACCTGGAGAAGCCGTCCGACGTGCGGCACTACGACGTGATGTACGACCACCTCCGGGCGCAGGCCCTCACCCCGGACAGCAGCCGCGACTTCATCACCGACATCGCCAGGACGTACGTCGACGCGATGATCCCGTCCTGAACGACCTAGCGCCCACCGACCACAGGCCGGCGACAGGCCTCGGCGAGGGAGCCGGTACGTCGTCATCGGCCCTGTCCGGGGTGGCGGCCATCACCCCGAGGGGGCGGCTCGGTGCCCCGGCCTCGCCGTACCGCAGCCGGTGCGGGCGGCGCCGACCGGACGGCGCCGACCGGACGGTGCCGGCGGGGGCACGCCTCCCGATGGGCGGGCCACGTTCGGGGTACCGGTCTTGATCGAGCGGGCCTTGGGCGGCATGGCCGACCGGTCGGCCGGCAGAGGTCGCCCCGGAAATCAACGACCCCGGCGTATACACACCGGGGTCGCCCTTCCGGGCCGGACGCACGTGAGAGTGTGCCGACCCGCTTTCATGCTATCGCTTGTACAGATTTTGGACATGTGGCGCCTTTCGGTTCTCGCGGGTCGGGCCGCGTCCTCTGCGTAAGGCCATTGTCGGAAGCCCGACGGGATCAGCCAGGAGCGAGCAGGCTCGGCTGCGTGGGCGTGTCCACCGTGTGAGGGAGGCGGGGTTCCGCCGGCCACCGTGCCGACGGGACGGCCGCGCTGCCCGGACGAGGCGAAGCAGCGACGGACCGGGGTATTGCGTTTCCGACGGCGCCGCTATTCGTGGAGTGTTGCGCATAGTCAGAAATGTTAATCGGAGTATTAGCGCAGCACAGTCCGCTGTTTGAACGAGAGGGAACTGCCCCTGTTTCGTTGCTGCCGGGGCAGGATATTTCTGCGTAATATGCGGCAGCAGTGAAAAGGCTTCCGGGTGATCGGTAGGGCCCGGTACGCCATGGCCCCCACAGAAAATGGCTTTGATGAAGCTGAAGATCCCTCAAGCAGCTGACCGCCGCACTCTGTCCGGCTTGCTGGCCTCTGCTCTCGCGGCGACGGTTTCCGCTGCGATGGTCTTCCTGACGCCGACGGCCGCGTCGGCGATCGCATTGCCCGTACCTCTGGGCACCACCGCCACTTACTCCGTTCTGGCGGGTGCGGGAGTCACCAACACCGGTAACTCGGTGCTCGCCCACGACCTCGGGACGCACCCGAATCCGTCGATCACCGGATTCCCGCCCGGCCAGGTGGGAGGTGCCATCCACGCTGCGGACGCCGCGGCCCTCCAGGCCAAGGCGGACCTGCTCGTGGCGTACAACAACGCCGCCGGCCAGGCCGTCGACTTCGCGCTTCCGGCGGGAATCGGCGGAGGTCCGGCCTTGATTCCCGGCGTTTACCACGCCACGGCCGGTGTCGGCATCACCGGAGACCTGGTCCTGGACGGTCAGGGCAGCTCCGACGCGGTCTGGGTGTTCCAGATCCCCGAGTCCCTGACGACGGCGACCTCCAGCCGGATTCTCCTCACCAACGGCGCTTCGGCGTGCAACGTGTTCTGGCAGATCGGCGAAGACGCGTCGCTCGGCGTCACCACCGCCTTCGTGGGCACCCTCATGGCCGAGAACTCGATCACCGTGAACCAGGGAACGAACGTCGAGGGCCGGTTGCTGGCCCAGGTAGGTTCTGTGACCCTCAACAACAACAGGATCTTCCTCGGCGGGTGCGCGGCCTCCACCACGGGTGGAACGACAACGGGAACGACGACCGGTACCACCACCGGAACGACCACCAGTGGCGGGCTCCTCGGTGGTGGCCTCGTCAGCGGTGGCCTCGTCACCGGTGGGGTCCTGGGCGGGCCCATCGTCGGGACCGGCGGCACCTCGGGCAACACCGCCGGTAACTCGTCCGGGAACACCGCGGGCAACACCGCCGGTAACAACGCGGGCAACACCGCGGGGAACACCACCGGTGGGAACACCGCAGGCAACAGCGCGGGAAACACCACCGGCGGAAACGGCCACGGCGGGAATGATCACGCACCGGGCGGACCGGGCGGACCGGGCCACGGTGGCAACGGGAAGCACGACCACGGCGGCAAGCTCGACCTCGGCCAGTACATCCACCCCGGCAATCCCGACCACGGCAAGTACGACCACGGCCGCGACGACCACGGCCAGGACGGTCACGGCAAGCAGTCCGACGAGAACTTCGGCTACGACGACGTGCCCAAGAGCCACGGGGGCGACGACCACTCCCAGGGCCACGAGGGCTAGGCAGCGCACTGCGACAGGTCCGCTCACCGGATGACGGCGCGCGGCGGAATTCTCGTCGAATCCGCCGCGCGCCGTCGGGGGCATCCGACGCGGAAAGCAGGTGCGAGCAGCTGAAACGAGAAAGACAGGGTACGCGGTGTCGAGCGGAATTGACTCAGCGGATGTGCAGGAAGTTCAGCACTCCGAATCCGGTCCGGTCGTGCAGGAAAGGCCTGACGCGACGGCTGCGCCGCCCAAGCTGCCGAGAGGTTCCCGTGCGCTGAAATGCGGGCTGTGCGCCACCGTGGTCCTGTGCCTGATGGCGAGTCTCGTCCACGTGCTTCTGGTGTTTCTTCACGTGGCACCCGCCAACACCGTCTCCAGGCGCTACAGCCCGCTGATCAATTCATGGGTGTACCCCTTCTTCGAACAGAATTGGCGTCTTTTCGCTCCGGACCCCGAATCCGTCAACCGGCAGATTCTGGCGCGCACCGCGCACACCAGCTCCGATGGATCGGTCCAGGTGAGTCCCTGGTTCGACCTGACCGCCGTCGACCGCTCCGCGGTCGCGCATGATCCGTTCCCCAGCCATACGGCACAGAACATGTTGCGCCGTGCCTGGGCCGGCTACGTCGACTCTCACGGAGGAGACGACAACGCGCGCACCGAACGCGCCCTGATGATGCAGAAGTACCTGAGCAATATCGCCGCGGACCGTGCCGCCGCCCGCGAGAACGGCCCCTTCGACTTCATCCAGCTCCGCGTCGTCGCACTGTCCATCCCCGCTCCCGGCCCCGCCGCCGGCAATCGCCCGCCGACGCCGGCCGAGAACCGGCTCCTGCCCTGGTGGAAGGTGACCCGCTATGGAAAATGAGGCGCAGAGGTCCGCGGCCACAGGCGTCGACCGGTGGCTCGCCGACCGGATCACCGGCGTGTGGAACCTTCTGACCGGCCGTCCGGTGTCCCTGTACGCGGCGTCGGTGCTGCGCATCGGCTACGGACTGCTCTACCTGATCTTCCTGCTGCGTGAGTTCTCGCACCGGGACGAGATCTGGGGTCCGGGCTCTGCGTGGACGCCCGCCCTGGCACACCAGCTCTCCGAGCAGACGGGCTGGTTCAGTGTTCTCATCCTGTCGGACAGCCGTGCCTACTTCGAGCTCTGCTACGCGCTGGCGCTCGTCACGGCCGCACTGTTCACGCTGGGCTGGCGAACCCGTGTCCTGTCGGTCCTCTTCGCCGTCATGGTGACCTCGTTCCACGGCCGGGCGATCTTCATGACGGACGGGGGCGACAACCTGGTCCTGCTGATGTCCCTCTATCTCGTCCTCACCGCGTGCGGCCGACGCTGGTCCCTGGACGCACGCAGAAACAGGCTGAAGGCCGCCCGTACGGGCAGCGCGCCGGAACGAGTCGGAAGTTCCTTCGCCCGGCAGCTCCGCGATGCCCGGACCACGTTGGTGACGGTGGTGCACAACTGCGGCATGTTCGTCATCGCGGCGCAGGTCTGTTTCCTCTACGGTTCGGCCGGCCTGTACAAGGTCCAGGGAGCGTTCTGGGGCGGCGGGACGGCCCTCCACTACGTCCTGAACCTGGAGCTGTTCCGGCCCTGGCCTGCTCTCTCGGCCTTCGTCGACGAGCACACGCTCGTGGTCGCCGTCGCCGGCTACCTGACCGTGCTGTTGCAGGTGGCCTTCCCGTTCGTGCTCTTCGGCAGGCTCAAGTACCCGGTTCTGGCGATGCTGATGGGCATGCACATCGGCATCGCCGTGCTGATGGGGCTGCCTCTCTTCTCCGGCGCGATGATCGTCGCGGACGCCGTGTTCCTTCCCGACCGCTGCTACACCTTCCTGCCTCGTCTCCGCCGACGCGTGGTGCAGCGGACGGGCAGTGGACGGCCGGCGCCCGGAGCGGCGGCACGCCCCGGAGCCGTACCCGCGCAAGGCGGGCCCGGCGGCGCGTACGGCTCGAAGGATCGAGTCGTGCTCACGGCAGGACGGCAGTCCCGTTCGCGGAACCGCGCCTCGGGCGGGTCGTCGGGCGGCTAGGTGGATGGTTCGGTGAAGTGGGCGAGGAGCTTTTGCTGGAGGCTCTGGAGGAGCGGGTCCGGCTGTTCGAGCATCGTGAGGCGTCGTACCGCGGTGGCGGCGTACTCCTCGCCCTCGCCCACCGCCGCCGGTCCGACCGTGAGGCCGAGGTCGAGCGGCTCCTCGCGCTCGAGTCCTCGACCGTGCGGACCGTGCCGCCCGATGCGGAGTACGGGGAGGCCGTTCAGCCGTCGTGCAGGCGGAGTTCCTCGCGGTAGGTGTTGGCCAGGCCGGTGGCGCGGGTGAACCAGTCCGTCAGGACGGCGGTCTCCTCGGGGGAGTACTCCGCGAACAGGGCGTCGAGGCGGGCGTAGTACGGCTCGTAGAGGGCGTGGACGCGGGCGACGGCGGAGGGGATCGCGGCGACGCGGATCCGGCGACGGTCCTCGGGGTCGGGGCGGCGGGTGACATAGCCGGCGCGCTCCAGGCGGTTGAGGATGCCGGTCACGGCTCCCGTCGTGACGTGCACGCGGGTCGCGAGGTCGCCCGCGGTGAGGAGGTTCTCGCCGGCCTGGACGACGTAGCCGAAGCAGGTCAGATCGGTGACGTTCAGGCCCAGGCGCTGGGCCATCTCCTGCTGGCCGACCATGCTGGCCGCGATGAGGTCGTCCATCGCCGCGAGCGCCTGCGCGGGGGTGGCGGCGGGGCGGCCGTGGTGCGGCGGTGTCGGCTCGGCTGGCATCTGGGGGCTGCTCTCTTTTCCTTGCTCAGCGGGCTGCGGGTCCGTGTGATGAGGGGTTCTGCTGGGTCCTTGTTATCTGCTTTCGGTTTCTCTTACCCTCTAAGAGGTTCAGTTCTGCAACTTCTTAGAGGGTGAGGTAATCGTGGCGGGTCATCTGTACGACGAGGGGCATACGGTCGCCGGCTGGACCGGCGTCGGGATCGTGACCGTCGGGACCGCCGTGGTGGGTGTGGGGGTGTGTGCCGTGTCCGGGCTTCTGCTGGGCGCCGGGCTCGTGATCGTCGCGCTGGGCACGCTGGTCACCTGGGGGCTGCATCTCGCCGGGTGGGGCAAGCCGCCGGGGGTGCGGCCGAGGGCGGAGTGGGGGATGCGGGTCCGTGACCCCTGGGCCCGGGACGGGCATCCGGGGTGCGTCGGATGCCGCCTCGCGGGACGCGGGCGCGTGCCCGAGGCCCTGGCCCCGGTGTCAGTGCCTGCGCCTACCGTGGTGGGTGATGGCACAGGCATGGAAGTGCGCGGGGCTGCGGTGGTCGGCGGAGGGGCCGGAGCTGACGTGGGACGGGGGGCGTCGTAGCCCGCTGTCCTGGGGGAAGCGGGTCTCCTTCGCGGTGGTGGAGGGGGGTGTACGGGAATGCGCGGGCGCTCGTGGGCACGCCTGCCCCCGGCGGGTGGTCGTACCGGGGAGGAGCGCGGGCGGTCGGTGCGAGGAGTGTGCGCGGCTGGACCGGGCGCACTCCGTCGCCGCGGACCGGGTCGCCGACGACCCCCGCCCCTATCGCGTGTACCTCGCGTGGTTCGGGCCCGGTCTGGTCAAGGTCGGGATCACCGCGGCCGAGCGGGGTCCGGCGCGGTTGCTGGAGCAGGGCGCCGTCTGCTTCGGCTGGCTCGGCAGCGGGCCGCTGATGGCCGCCCGGCGCACCGAGGAACTGCTGCGGGCCGCGCTGCGGGTGCCGGACCGGATCCCGTACGCCGTGAAGCGCGCGGTGCGGGCCGCGCTGCCGGGGACGGAGGAGGAACGGGCGGCGGAGATCGGCGGGGTGTACGCGCGGGCCGTGGAACTGGTCGGCTGGCCAGAGTCGTTGGAGCGCGTGCCGTTCCGGCCGGTCGATCATGTGCGGGCGTTCGGGCTGGCCGGGGCGCCGGTGGCGCGCGGTGAGGTGGGCGAGCTGGTGGCCGGGGGAGCGGTGAGCGGGGAGCTCGTGGCGGCCGCCGGACCCGATCTGCATCTCGCCACCCCGGCCGGAGTGGTCGTGCTCGACACACGGCTGATGCGCGGCTGGCCGCTGGTGCCGGTGGCGGGCGGCGAACCCGCCTTTCCCGTACGGCACTTCGAGACGGCGGCGGATCACCGCCAGGACGGGCTGTTCTGAGGTCCGGGGCGTGCGGTCCCGGGGTGAACAGGGCCGGGTGGGTAAAGAGTTGGATCCCGGAGGGATCCCTTTCGGCAAGGAGGCTGGACCGGGGCGGTGTGCCCGGCCGATCGTGGGTGACATGAGCGAACAGCGTGTAGCACCTGTTGCCGGACTTCGAACCCCTTACTACGCCGTGGTGTTCACCTCACTGCGCACCGAGGAGGACACCGGGTACGACGAGACCGCGGACCGGCTGGGCGAGCTGGTCCAGGACATCCCGGGGTTCCTGGGCGAGGACTCGGCCCGCACCCCCGGCGGACTCGCCGTCACCGTCGCGTACTTCCGCGATCTCGAGGCGATCGAGCGGTGGCGGACGCACGCCGAGCACCGGGCGGCGAAGGCGCACGGACGGGCACACTGGTACGAGCGGTACTGCCTGCACATCGCCAAGGTGGAACACAGCCACGGGTACGAGCGCGCTCCCCAGGCGATTCTCACGGAACGCGCGTCCTGAGGGCCGCACAGCATGCCGTACCGGGCATACCGCCCCCCGGAACCGATGTGGAGCAAAGGGTTCCAAGGAGCTGCCTGAGAGGCGCCTGTGCGTTTCTCAGGAAAATCACAGATTAGTGAAAGAGTGCTCTCAGGGGACCCCGCCAAGGTGTTCACCATGACCACGACCTCGCCCCAGGGGCGCACCGAACTGCTGAGGCCGGACGGGAGCCCCGTCCGAGTGCTTGTGGTGGACGACGAGTTGTCGATCACCGAACTGCTCTCCATGGCCTTGCGCTACGAGGGATGGCAGATCCGGAGTGCGGGAGACGGCACGGGCGCCATCCAGACCGCCCGGGAGTTCCGTCCCGACGCCGTCGTCCTCGACATGATGCTGCCCGACATGGACGGGCTGACCGTCCTCGGCCGGCTGCGTCGGGAGCTTCCGGACGTTCCGGTGCTGTTCCTCACGGCCAAGGACGCGGTGGAGGACCGGATCGCCGGCCTCACCGCCGGCGGCGACGACTACGTCACCAAGCCGTTCAGCCTCGAAGAGGTCGTGGCGCGGCTGCGCGGGCTCATCCGGCGTTCCGGTGCCGCCGACCGGCGCTCCGACTCGGTGCTCGTCGTCGGTGACCTCACCCTCGACGAGGACAGCCACGAGGTCTCGCGGGCGGGGGACAACATCCACCTGACCGCCACCGAGTTCGAGCTGCTGCGCTTCCTGATGCGCAATCCGCGGCGCGTGCTCAGCAAGGCCCAGATACTCGACCGCGTCTGGTCGTACGACTTCGGTGGTCAGGCCAACGTCGTCGAGCTGTACATCTCCTACCTGCGGCGGAAGATCGACGCGGGACGGGAACCGATGATCCACACCCGGCGTGGCGCCGGGTATCTGATCAAGCCCGCTGTGTCATGAGCGGGCGACGACGGCCGCGTGCGCAGAAGAGACGAGCGGGTCAGCCGCGCACCCTGCGGACGCGGCTCGTCGTCGTGTCCGTGACCCTGATCGCCGTGATCTGCGCGGTGATCGGCACCGTGACCACACTGGTGCTGCGGGATCACCTGTACGGCCAGCTCAACGGGCGACTGGGTGAGGTCGCGGCGCGGGTCGCGCCCCGCGACTTCGGGCCGCCCGACCAGCAGAAGAACGGCGCCGCGGCTCCCAGCCAGCAGCAGGGCAAGGCGCAGGAGACGGATCTCGAGAAGTTCGTCACCCAGGGCCCCCAGCCGGACAGCACCATCGCGGCCAAGGTCGTGAACGGCGTCGTCACCGACGCCGAGCGAGGGGTGAAGTCCAAGGACGACTTCCAGATGAGCCCCAAGTCGCTCACGGAGGCCCAGATCAAGGTGCTCAACTCCGTCTCCCAGGACGGAAAGATGCACACCGTGGAGATCCCCGGTCTGGGCGACTACCGCGTCAAGTACGCCAGCAACGACCTCTCCGGCTACTACGTCGCCATCCCCACGTCGGACGTCGACAACACCATCAACACCCTGATCCTCGTCGAGATCAGCCTCACCGTCGCCGGTCTCATCGCCGCCACCCTCGCGGGCACCGTCATGGTCGGCGTCGCCACCCGCCCCCTCCGCAAGGTCGCCGCCACCGCCACCCGCGTCTCCGAACTCCCCCTGCACACCGGCGAGGTCAACCTCAGCGAGCGTGTCGCGGAGGCCGAGACCGACCCGCACACCGAGGTCGGGCAGGTCGGGGCCGCGCTGAACCGGATGCTGAACCACGTCCACGGCGCCCTGCACGCCCGCCAGGAGAGCGAGATGCGGGTCCGGCAGTTCGTCGCGGACGCCAGTCACGAACTCCGTACGCCGCTCGCCTCCATCAGGGGATACGCCGAGCTGACCCGGCGCGGCCGGGAAGAGGTCGGGCCCGACACCCGGCACGCCCTCGGGCGTATCGAGTCCGAGGCCGGCCGGATGACCCTCCTCGTCGAGGACCTGCTCCTGCTCGCCCGGCTCGACGCGGGCCGCCCCCTCCAGTTCGAGCAGACCGACCTGGTCCCCCTGGTCATCGACACCATCAGCGACGCCCGCGCCGCCGGACGCGACCACGTCTGGCGCCTCGAACTTCCCGACGAGCCCGCGCTCGTCTCCGCCGACGCGGCACGCCTTCAGCAGGTCCTCGTCAATCTGCTCGCCAACGCCCGGACGCACACCGCGCCCGGTACGACCGTCACCGCGCGCGTGCAGCGGCGCGGGCCGTGGCTGTGCGTGGACGTCCAGGACAACGGTCAGGGCATCCCGGCCGATCTGCTCCCGCACGTGTTCGAACGGTTCGCGCGCGGCGACTCGGCACGCTCCCGTACCACCGGCTCCACCGGTCTCGGCCTCGCCATCGTGCAGGCCGTGGCGACCGCGCACGGCGGCGCCGTGACGGTGGACAGCGTGCCCGGGCAGACCGTCTTTACCGTGCATTTGCCCGCCCTTGCCCCCGCCGTTCCCCAGCCCTCCCCCGAAACGAACTGGCAACTCGACTCACAGGTCGAGCACAGTGCCACCACATGGGTGCAACAGGGCGCCTGACGAAAGTCGTTGTCATGCGAACCGACTCTTCTCCCGGCACCCTGCCGGCGCGGGAGCACCTCCCGGCCGCCACAGCCGGTACGCCTGTCCTGGACGTAGTGATCCCCGTCTACAACGAGGAGAAGGACCTCCAGCCGTGCGTCCGGAGACTGCACGACCACCTGACGCGCACGTTCCCGTACTCGTTCCGCATCACGATCGCGGACAACGCGTCGACGGACACCACTCCCCTGGTGGCGCAGCGCCTGGAGGCGCGCATCCCGGAGGTCACGAACTTCCGGCTCGAGCAGAAGGGCCGCGGCCGTGCGCTGCGGACCGTCTGGTCCGCCTCGGACGCCCCGATCCTCGCGTACATGGACGTGGATCTGTCCACCGACCTCAACGCGCTGCTGCCGCTGGTGGCACCGCTGATCTCCGGCCACTCGGACCTGGCGATCGGCTCCCGGCTGGCCCGCAGCTCCCGCGTGGTGCGCGGGCCGAAGCGGGAATTCATCAGCCGGGCCTACAACCTCATCCTGCGTGGCTCGCTCCAGGCCCGCTTCTCGGACGCCCAGTGCGGGTTCAAGGCGATCCGGCGTGATGTCGCACAGATTCTGCTCCCCCTGGTGGAAGACACCGGCTGGTTCTTCGACACTGAGATGCTGGTGCTCGCCGAACGTGCCGGCCTCCGTATCCACGAGGTGCCGGTCGACTGGGTCGACGACCCGAACTCCACGGTGCACATCGTGAAGACGGCGACGGACGACCTGAAGGGGGTATGGCGCGTGGGCCGGGCGCTGGCCACCGGTTCGCTCTCCCTGGACCGGCTGACCAGGCCGTTCGGCGACGACCCCCGCGACCGCGACATCATGGACGTACCCAAGGGCCTGGCCCGCCAGCTTGTCGGCTTCTGTGTCGTGGGTGGCCTCTCCACCCTCTTCTACCTGCTGCTCTACACCGTGTTCCGGCAGTTCGGCGGATCACAGCTCGCCAACGCGCTGGCGCTGCTGGTGTCGGCCGTGGCCAACACCGCCGCCAACCGCCGGCTCACCTTCGGGGTGCGCGGCCGCGGCGGGGCCGTCAGACACCAGGCCCAGGGTCTGGTCGTCTTCGGTATCGGCCTCGCGCTGACCAGCGGCTCGCTGGTCGCTCTGAACACGGCGACCTCGAGCCCCGCGCACTCCACCGAGCTGGCGGTGCTCATCGCCGCCAACCTCGCGGCGACCGTGCTGCGCTTCCTGCTCTTCCGCGTCTGGGTGTTCTCCGACCGGCGCGAGGGCGACGAGCCGGCGAACGGCGCGACGGCCGCCCCCGACGCCTCCGCCTCCGCCCCGGCCCCCGGCGCGTACTTCCCGCACGCCTCCGCCCCGGCCCCGGGCGCGTCCTTCCCGCCGGCCTCCGCACCGACGTACCCGACCGGCGCCCCGCAGGCCGGCGGCCCGTCCGTGCCGCATCCCCAGAAGCCGCCGCAGACGCAGACGCAGCCGCATTCGCAGCCGCTGCCGCAGGCACATCCCCAGACGCAGCCCTGTCACCAGGCGCATCCGCAGACGCAGCCGCTGCCGCAGCGGCACATCGTGCACCAGCACGACCAGCACGACCAGCACGACCCGCACGACCACAACACGACCGCTCAGTTCCGCGCCGGCGAAGCCGCGGACGGCACCTGGAGGGACGCGACCATGCAGATGCTGCCGGTGCGCCGCCCCCATGACACCGACCCGGGGGACGCCCGATGACCACCGACCTCGATCAGACGACGAGCTGGGATCCGCCGCCGGCCGCTGCGCCGGCCGGCCCGGATGCCGACGCCCGGGAGACCGCCGTCCCGGCTCCCGGATCGGGTGAGCCGAAGCAGCCCCTGCACCGCAGACTGTGGCGCGGGCGCCCCGAGGACCCCCGCTGGGCGCGCCCGGCGTTCCTCGCCCTGCTGGCCGTCACCCTCCTGCTCTACCTGTACAACCTGAGCGCCTCCGGCTACGCCAACTCCTTCTACTCCGCGGCCGTCCAGGCCGGCAGCGAGAGCTGGAAGGCCCTGTTCTTCGGGTCGCTGGACGCGGGCAACGCCATCACCGTCGACAAGCCCCCGGCCTCGCTGTGGCCGATGGCGCTGTCGGTCCGGCTCTTCGGCCTGAACTCGTGGGCGATCCTCGTCCCCGAGGTGCTGATGGGCGTCGGCACGGTCGCCGTGGTGTACGCCTCGGTGCGCCGCCGGTTCAGTGCCGCGGCCGGTCTGATCGCGGGCGCCGTGCTGGCGCTGACGCCGGTCGCCGCGCTGATGTTCCGGTTCAACAACCCGGACGCGATGCTGGCGCTGCTGATGGCCGTGGCCTGCTACACGGTGGCCCGCGCCCTGGAGGACGGCCGGACGAAATGGCTGGTGTGGGCCGGGGTCGCGATCGGTTTCGCGTTCCTCGCCAAGACCCTCCAGGCCTTCCTGATCCTGCCGCCGCTGGCGATCGTGTACGCGGTGTGCGCCCCGGTGGGCCTGAAGAAGCGGTTCGGCCAGCTGGCCGTCGCCACCGGCGCGCTGATCGTGTCCGGCGGCTGGTGGGTGGCGATCGTCGAGCTGTGGCCTGCCTCCTCCCGCCCGTACATCGGCGGCTCGCAGAACAACTCCTTCCTGGAGCTGACCTTCGGCTACAACGGTCTCGGCCGTCTGAACGGCGAGGAGACCGGCAGCGTCGGCGGCGGTGGTGGCGGCGGAGGCACCGGCCAGTGGGGTGAGACCGGCTGGGACCGGATGTTCAACTCCGAGATCGGCGGCCAGATCTCCTGGCTGCTGCCGGCCGCGCTGATCCTGCTGGCGGGCGGTCTGGTGGCCACCCGCAAGCTGAAGCGGACGTCGACGACCCGCGGTCTGTTCCTGGTGTGGGGCGGCTCGCTGCTGATCACCACGGTGGTCTTCAGCTACATGGCGGGCATCTTCCACCAGTACTACACGGTGGCCCTCGCCCCCTACCTGGCGGCCGTGATCGGCATGGGCGCCGGTCTGCTGTGGGAGAGGCGGTCCGAGCTGTGGGCCTCGATCACCCTCGCGGCCTCGGTCGTCGCGGCCGCGTCCTGGTCGTACGTCCTGCTCAACCGCACCTCCGACTACCTGCCCTGGCTGAAGTGGCTGGTGCTGATCGGCGGCCTGTCCGCCGCGCTCGGCCTGATCTTCGCGGGCCGGATCAACCGTCGGCTCGCGCTCGCGGCGGCCTCCGTGGGCCTGGTGGCCGCGCTGGCCGGACCGACGGCGTACACCGTCAGCACGCTTCAGGAGGGCCACACCGGCTCCATCGTGACCGCCGGTCCGTCCGGCGCGAGCATGATGGGCGGCGGCGGTCCGGGTGGCGGCGGCGGTGGCCGGGGCGGCTTCGGCGGTGGGCCGGGCGGCAACACGCAGAACCAGGGCCAGGGCCAGAACCAGCAGGGTGGCGGCACCGGCGGTTTCCCCGGCGGGGGCATGCCCGGCCAGAACCAGCAGAACGGCAACGGCGGCACGCAGAACCAGGGCCAGGGGCAGAACCAGCAGGGCGGTCCCGGCGGCCAGACCGGCGACGGCGGCGGCATGGGCGGTGGCGGTGTCGGCGGTCTGCTCAACGGCGCCTCGGTCACCGACGAGGCCAAGAAGCTGCTGGCGGCCGACTCCGGCGAGTACACCTGGGCGGCGGCCGCGATCGGTGCCCAGAACGCCGCGAGCTACCAGCTCGCCACGGGTGACGCGGTGATGGCGATCGGCGGCTTCAACGGCACCGACCCGTCCCCGACGCTGGCGCAGTTCAAGCAGTACGTGACCGACGGAAAGATCCACTACTTCATCAGCAGTGGCTCCGGCGGCGGCATGAGCGGCGGCAGCAGCGGCACGTCCTCGCAGATCACCTCCTGGGTCGAGGCCAACTTCAAGAAGGTGACGGTCGGTTCGGCCACCTTCTACGACCTGACGCAGAAGGCGAGCGGCTGACGTACGGCCTGACGTGAGCAAGGGCGGTGACCGAGGTCGCCGCCCTTCTCCATGCCCCGAACAACTTTGTTGTACGGCGTATGGCGATAGCTCTACGGTGTAGAACATGACCCCGTCCCCCTCCCCGCGCCCCTCCCCGCCAGCGGCCGCGCCGCCCTCCCAGGCCCAGGCATCGTCGCCCTCCCAGGCCCAGGACTCGCCGCCCTCCCGGGCCCAGGCATCGTCGCCGTCCCAGATCTCGTCGCCGGCCCTTCCGGACAGCGCCTCGGGCCACCCCCGGCGCTGGCTGATCCTCGGGGTCATCTGCCTCGCCCAGCTCACCGTGCTGCTCGACAACACCGTCCTGAACGTCGCGATCCCCTCGCTCACCCGGGAACTGGACGCGGCCACCGCCGACATCCAGTGGATGATCAACGCGTACTCCCTGGTGCAGTCCGGTCTGCTGCTCACCGCCGGCAGCGCCGCCGACCGCTACGGCCGCAAGAAGATGCTGATCACGGGCCTGGCACTGTTCGGCGTCGGTTCGCTGGCGGCCGGCCTCGCGGACACCACCGCCCAGCTGATCGCCGCGCGGGCCGGTATGGGGGTGGGCGGGGCGCTGCTGTTCACCACCACCCTCGCCGTGGTGATGCAGGTCTTCGTGTCCGAGGAGCAGCCGAAGGCGATCGGCATCTGGGCCGCGGTGAACTCGCTCGGCTTCGCGGCCGGACCGCTCATCGGCGGCTTCGTGCTCGATCACTTCCGGTGGGGCGCGATCTTCCTGATCAACCTGCCGGTGGCGGCGCTGGGCCTGGTGGCCGTCGTCGCCCTGGTCCCCGAGACGAGGAACCCGCGGGGCGACCGTCCCGACCTGCTCGGCGCGTTCCTGTCGACCGTCGGTATGACCTCGCTGGTCTTCGCGATCATCTCCGGCCCCTCGCACGGCTGGACTTCGGCACGGGTCCTGGCGAGCGCGGGGCTGGCGGTCGTCGTCCTCGCACTCTTCGCCTACTGGGAGTCGAGAATCCCGTATCCCATGCTCGACCTGGCGTTCTTCCGTGACCGACGGTTCACGGGCGCGGTCGCCGGCGCGGTGCTGGTCACCTTCGGGATGGGCGGCGCGCTGTTCCTGCTCACCCAGCAGCTTCAGTTCGTCCTCGGCTACGGCCCCCTGGAGGCGGGCCTGCGGACCGCGCCGCTGGCGCTGGCCGTGGTCGCCCTCAACGTCACCGGACTGTCGGCGAAGGTGATGGTCGGACTCGGCGGGCCGGTGTCGGTGCTGGTGGGGATGACGCTGGTGGCGGGCGGTCTGACGGCCGTCGCCACGCTCGCCTCCGACGGCTACCCGGGGATGCTGACGGGGCTGCTGCTCATCGGCGCGGGGACATCGGTCGCCAGCCCGGCGATGGCGTACGCGATCATGAGTTCGATCCCGCCGGCGAAGGCGGGAGTGGGCGCGGGCGTCAACGGGACACTGGCGGAGTTCGGCACCGGGCTGGGGGTCGCCGTGCTGGGCGCCGTGCTGAACGCGCGGTTCGCGGCGGTGTCCCTGCCGGTGGCGCTGGCGGCGGCGAACTCGGTGGCGGAGAAGGCGCGGGTGGTCGACTCGTTCTCCGCCGGGCTGGAGGTCAGCCTGCTGATCGGGGCGGCCGCCGTGCTGCTGGGCGGGGTGGTGGCCGCGGCCCTGCTCTCCCGCGCCGAGCGCGACGGGGCCGCGTCGGTACCGGCCACCCTCTGAGCCGGCCACCCTCTGAGCCGTCTGGCCGCCTGAGCCGTCCGGCGTCTGACCGTGTCAGGGCGGTCCCCCGCGCCACGGCGGGGGGCCTCCGCCTAGCATCTTCCCCAGCTACCGGAAGGAAGGTGCCGTGCCATGGCCGAGACCGCCGAGGGCGCCGCGCATCGCAGTGTGTGGCTGGAGGGCCAGGCGCGTCGGCGTGGCCGTGGCGGGGGGCAGCCCTCCGGACTCGACCGGGACCGGATCACCGAGGCCACCGTGCGGCTCCTGGACGCGGAGGGGCTCGCCAAGTTCTCCATGCGGCGGCTGGCGGCCGAGCTGAACGTCACGGCGATGTCCGTGTACTGGTACGTCGACACCAAGGACGACCTGCTCGAACTCGCCCTGGACAGCGCCTTCGGCGAGCTGACGGCGCTGCCCGACCCGACGGACGACGACGCGGACTGGCGTGAGCAGTTGCGCGCGCTGGCCACGCAGTACCGCGAGCTGCTGGTGCGCCATCCGTGGCTGTCCCCGCTGGCCGGCCGCTACCTCAACATCGGCCCGAACTCGGTGGTCTTCTCCCGCACGGTCCAGCGGGTCGTGCTCCGCACCGGCCTGCCGGCGCACGGCGTCACCGGCGCGATCTCGGCCGTCTTCCAGTTCGTGTACGGCTACGGCACGATCGAGGGCCACTTCTTCGCGCGGGTGGCGGACACCGGTCTGACCCCGGACGAGTACTTCCGGCAGGCGATGAGCGCGACCGCGGGCGCCCCGCGGACCGCCGAGATCCTCGAGGAGTCGATGAACCTCATGGCGGCCCGCGGCGGCGACACGGTCGCGGAGATGATGAGCCGCGACTTCACCTTCGCCCTGGACCTGCTGATCGCGGGCATCGAGGCGATGGTGCGACGCGGCTGACGGTCCCGCGACCCGCTGACGGTCCCGCGCCCCGGGGCCCGTGCGGCCGGGGACCCGGAACGTCGCCGCTGCCGTCCGGGCGGGCCGCCGCTCCGGTCTACTCGCCGGTGACCAGGCGGGCCGGGAAGCCGCCGGTGGCGATCGGGCCCCAGCGGTCCGGGGTGAGCCGGATGATCGACTTGCCCTGCTTCAGCATGGCCTGCCGGTACTCGTCCCAGTCGGGGTGCTCACCGGCGATGTTGCGGTAGTACTCCACGAGCGGCTCGACGGAGTCGGGCGTGTCGATCACCTCGGCCGTACCGTCGATCTGGACCCACGGTCCGTTCCAGTCGTCGCTGAGCACGAGGACGGCGATCCGCTCGTCCCGCTTGGCGTTGCGGGTCTTGGCCCGCTCGGGGTAGGTCGAGACGACGATCCGCCCCGAGTCGTCCACCCCGCAGGTCAGCGGCGAGGCCTGGGGGCCGCCGTCGGCACGCCGGGTCAGCAGGATGGCGCGGTGCCGGGGCCGTACGAAGTCCAGCAACTCGTCCAGGGAGACCTTGGTGTTCGTCGCGATGTTCGGTGCCATGGCGTCAGCCTAGGCGCAGCGGTGCCCGTTCCGGCTGACCCTGCCGTGCCTACGCCTGGGGCAGCGCGTCGCCCTGTACCGCCTGGATGTCCAGCTCCACCTTCAGGGTCGTGCCGATGGCCGCGATGCCCGCCTGGACGACCTGGTTGTAGTTCATCGCGAAGTCCTCGCGGTGCAGTTCCGTCGTGGCCCGGAAGGCGGCCCGGGTGCCGCCCCAGGGGTCGGCGCCGGTGCCCAGGTAGGCGAGGTCCAGGTCGACGGGGCGGGCGACACCGTGCAGGGACAGCTCGCCGTGGACGGTCCAGCGGTCCGGGCCCGCCGGGGTCAGGCCGCCGGAGCGGTAGGTGATCTCCGGGTACGTCTCGACGTCCAGGAAGTCCGCCGAGCGCAGGTGGGTGTCCCGCACGGCGTTGCCGGTGTCGATGGAGGCCGCCCGGATCACCGCCTCCACACGGGACCCGGCGATGTCGTCCGGGGCGATCTCGATCGCCGCCGAGAACTCGGTGAACCGTCCGCGCACGCTGGAGATGCCCAGGTGCTGGGCGACCGCGCCGACGGCGGAGTGCGCCGGGTCGACGGTCCAGGGCCCGGGCGGGGGCAGCTCCGTGCCGCCCTGCCGGGCCAGGGTCACGGCCCCCACCTCGGCGCGGCCGCTCGCCGTCACGATCGCGCTGGCCGCCGCGGGCGCGTATCCGACGGCCGTGACGATGACGGTGTACGCCCCGGGGGCGAGCGTGGTCGTGTCCCGTACGGCGCCTTCCGCGTCCGCCTCGGCGCGCAGCACCTGGCCGCCCGCCATGTCGGTCAGCGTGACGACCGCGTGCGACACGGCCCACCCGTCCCGCGTACGGATCTTCGCGGTCAGTCCCATCTCATGCACTCCTCGAACTGGAACCGGCCCGGTGCGGGGCGAACGCCCGCACCGGGCCGGAACCGACAACTGTCGGAACTACTCGCCGGGGTGGGCGAGTTCGATGTCGTGGCCGTCGACGCCCGCGCCCGCCACGGTCAGCGCGGTGGCCACCGGCGGGTAGCCGGTCGCGATGACCGTGTAGTCGCCGCCGTCGAGGTCGGCGAAGGCGTACGCGCCGTCCGCGCCGGTGGTGGCGGTGCCGACCACGTTGCCCGCCGCGTCCACGAGCGTCACGCGCGCGTCGGCCAGCGGACCGTGCGGCGCCCGGACGACGCCCTGGAGCTGGGCGCCCGCTTCGAGGACCACCTCCGCGCGGGTCACGCCGGTCGTGCCGACCTCGATGGGCAGGGCGCGCGGCCGGAACCCGACGGCGTTCACCGCGACGGTCACGGCGCCCGGCACCAGCTCCGCGAAGGAGAACTCGCCCTGCTCACCGGTGGCCGCGGTGGCGAGCAGATCGCCGCGCACATCGGTGACGATCACCATCGCGTCCTTGACGACCTCACCGGATCCGGCGGCGCGGACGACACCGGTGAGCCCGCTGGTCCCGCTCAGCAGGATGTCGTACGCGACCGGCTCGCCGTTCACGACGATCGTGGAGGCCTGCGGCTGGAAGCCGTCGGCGGAGGCGATCAGCACGTACGAACCCGTGCCCGGCGCGTCCAGTCCGTAGGAACCGTCGGCCTGTGCGACCGAGCGGCCGAGCTGGCGTCCGGCGAGCGAGATCAGGGTGACGGCGGCCTGCGGGACGGGCGCGCTCTCCGCGCCGCGCACGAAGCCGTGCACCGGGATGCCGCCCGAGGGCGCCCGGAGGGGGTCGGCGGTGGCGGTGGCGGCGAGCCGCTGCGTGCCCTGGGGGCCGGCTTCCCCGCCCGGCTCGGCGGTCGCGTCGGCGACGGCCCAGCCGGGGACGTGCTCCTGGGCGGGAGCCGAGACCGCGGCCGGAGCCGCAGCCGCGGCCGGGGTCGCCGCCGGGGCCGCGGTGGTGTCCTCCGCCTCGGCCGTGGCCGCCTGCGCCAGCGCGCCCTTGGTCCGCAGCGGGACCTCCTTGATGAACAGGGTGATCAGGAAGGCGAGCAGGGCCAGGGCGGACGCGATCATGAAGACGTCCGCGATGCCGTGCCCGTACGCGCTCTCCATGACCGTGCGCAGCGGCGCGGGCAGCTTGTCCATGTCCGGGATCGAGCTGGAGGAGCTCGAACCGGAGGCGAGGGAGGCGTACTTGGGGCCGAGGTCGGTGATGCCGTCCTTGGCGTAGTCGGTGATCCGGTTGGCCATGACGGCGCCCAGCGCCGAGACGCCCATCGCACCGCCCAGGGACCGGAAGAAGGTGACCGTGGAGCTGGCGGAGCCGAGGTCCTTCGGCTCGACCTGGTTCTGCGTGGAGAGCACCAGGTTCTGCATCATCATGCCGACGCCGAGGCCCAGCAGGGCCATGAAGACCGCGGTCTTCCAGTAGTCCGTGTCGTAGCGGATGGTGCCCAGCAGACCGAGGCCGGCCGTGATGAGCACACCGCCGCTGACCAGCCAGATCTTCCACTTGCCGGTCTTGGTGATGAACTGCCCGGAGACGGTGGAGGAGAGGAACAGGCCACCGATCATCGGGATCGTCATGACGCCCGACATGGTCGGGGACTTGTCCCGGGCCAGCTGGAAGTACTGGGCGAAGAACACCGTGCCGGAGAACATCGCGACGCCGACGAACATCGACGCGATGGAGGAGAGGGTGATCGTGCGGTTGCGGAAGAGGCGCAGCGGGATGATCGGCTCGCTGGCCTTCGACTCGACGAGCACGAAGACCAGCCCGAGCACGATCGAGCCCGCGACCATCGCGTACGTCTGCCACGACAGCCAGTCGTACTTGTCACCGGCGAAGGTGACCCAGACCAGCAGCAGCGACACCGCGGCGGAGATGAAGAACGCGCCGGCCCAGTCGACCTTCACGTCCCGCTTCACGGTGGGCAGGTGCAGGGTCTTCTGCAGCACGATCAGCGCGATGACGGCGAACGGGACACCGACGTAGAAGCACCAGCGCCAGCCGAGCCAGCTGGTGTCGGTGATGACGCCGCCGAGCAGCGGACCGCCGACGGTGGCGACGGCGAAGGTCGCGCCGAGGTAGCCGGAGTAACGCCCGCGCTCACGCGGGGAGATCATCGCCGCCATGACGATCTGCGCGAGGGCGGACAGACCGCCGACGCCGACGCCCTGCACGACACGGCAGGCGATCAGCATGCCCGGGTTCTGCGAGAGGCCGGCCGCCGCGGACCCGAGCACATAGATGACCAGAGCTATCTGGACGAGCGCCTTCTTGGGGTACAGGTCGGCGAGCTTGCCCCACAGCGGGGTGGTCGCCGTCATCGACAGCAGGGTGGCGGTCACGACCCAGGTGTAGGCGGACTGGCCGCCGCCGAGGTCGCCGATGATCTCCGGCAGCGCGTTCGAGACGATCGTGGACGAGAGGATCGCCACGAACATCCCGAGCAGCAGCCCGGAGAGGGCCTCCATGATCTGCCGGTGGGTCATCGGAGTGGCGTCGGCGGAGCCGTGTGACCCTCCGCCGTGCTTCGCGTGAGCCCGCACACCGGCTGGTGTGGTCGTTGCCATGGGCTTCCTTTTCCTATGTTGCTTGTGCGGGTGTACGGGTGGTCTGTGGCTGTTCGCTTACGGGAACGGGAGGCGGCGGCGCGGGCGGGGCCGGCGGCCGGTGCGCGACCGTGCGGCAGTCGCCGAAGCTGGCGCGCAGCCGGGTCAGCAGGGCGATGAGGCGGCCGACCTCGGCGTCGGTCCAGTCGCCCAGCCGTTCCGCCAGCAACTCGGTGCTCCGACGGGAGAGCTCGACGAGCATGGCGTGGCCCTCGGGCGTGAGGTGCAGGATGCGGGAGCGCTTGTCCGCCGGATCGGGGGAGCGTTCGATCCAGCCCCGGTCGGCGAGGTGCGCGGCATGTCGGCTGGTCACGGACATGTCGACGGCGAGCAGCTCGGACAGAGCGCTCATGCGCATGTCGCCGTGGCGGCCGAGGAGCGCCAGCACGCCGGCCGAGCCCGCGGAACAGTCGGGCGGCAGGATCCGTCCGAGGTCACGCTTCACCGCCCCGACGGCAGTGAGCTGACGCGCCAGCTCCTCGTACTGCGCCTGCCCCGCCATCACACCTCCCATGTTGTTGCTTAGGGCAACCATAGGAGCGGTTGGTTGCTACAGGCAAATAAAAGCCCCGTGAGCCCCGCAAAAAGTTGGCAAAGGCAAGTATTGCGACGGTAAATGTGCAGGTGGGGGCGTTGCGGGTGGGGGACGGGGGTGGTGCGGGCGCGTGCGGTACGCCGTGTGAGCGCGCGGGGGACGCGGCGCGGGCGCGTGAAGGGGCGGCACGAGGGCGTGAGGAGGGCGGCGCGGAGGCGGGGTGGGCGGAGCGGGGGTGCGCGTGTCCAGCTGAGGGGACCGGCCGGTCGGAGTCCAAGGGTCCGGTCGGTTCGCGTGCAGGGGTCCGGCAGGTCGGGTTCAGGGGCCCGGCCGGTCGGGTCGAGCGGGTTGCGAACGTCCGGACTTCCTACCCCCACTTGGGCCGCCCGGCGCATTTTCGCTAGTGTCTCGGCCCATGGCTAACACGCAGGGCCCCCAGGGCAACCACGACCCCGCCGGCAGCACCCAGATGTTCCGCGCGTTCGTCGACGACGGCGCCCCCCGGGCCGCCCAGCCGGCGCCCACCCAGTCCGGGCCTCGCATCGGCCTGATCGTCGGCATCGTCGCCGCCGTCGTGATCGTCGCGGCGGTCGCCTGGCTCGCGCTGAAGTAACCGCGGACCGCTCACTCCCACCGGACCGACACGTCCCGCGTCTCGATGTGCATGCCCAGCGGGACGCGCCACGCGTCGACGCAGACCGTCCACGTCCTCTCCTGACGCGCCCCCGCGGCGATCGGTGTCGGGAGCGCGGCCGTCGACTCGCGTGTCGCCCAGTCGACGCCGATCGCGTCGATGACGTGGGTCCCGAAGGTGACCGTGCCGGAACGCACCACGCTGCCCCCGGAGTTGCGGAAGGTGAGGGTCACGTTCTCGCACCACCGCTGATCCGTCCCCGCCCGGACGGGTGCGCCCACGACCAGCGCGGCAGGTCCGGCGGGCACGGTGCTCGAAGGGGCCGTGGGTGTGGGTGGCGGTGAGGGCCCGTCCGGCGGCGTACCGCCCGTCGCGTCGCCGCCCCCGGTGCCCGGGGCGGGCGAGGCGTCAGAGGTGCCCGAGGAGCCCGGGAGGCCAGGAGCGGCGCTCCGAGCGGCGCCGGGCCCGGTCGCGCCTCCCGTGGTGTCCCCCGACCCTTCTCCGGCGGGTCCGGCGGCCGTTTCTCCCGCCGGGCCACCCGGCCGGCCGGCTCTCCCCGCGGGCGAGCCGCTCTCGTCGTCCAGCGGGACGAGCCGCACCCCGCCCGTCGGATCCGCCGAGCCGCCCGTACGCGGGTCGGGGAACGCGGTGTCGCCCGCGCCGCCGATGGCGACGTAGCCGCCCGTGTGCCCGTCTCCCCCGCAGCCGGCCAGCAGACCCGCCGCCACCACGACGGCGGCCGCCGACGCGCCCAGAGAGGCGCCCCGGCGGCCACGTGCCCGTGTCGGACTTCGCATCGCGCCAGTGTCGCTGACGCTCCGTCAGGAAGGAAGCCCCCGGACCCAGTCCGGATCCGTCGTCCGGATCCTTAGTGCGGGTCCGTCCTGCGGGTCCGTCAGTCGGAGATCAGGCCCTCGCGCAGCTGCGCCAGGGTCCGGGTCAGGAGACGGGAGACGTGCATCTGGGAGATGCCGACCTCCTCGCCGATCTGGGACTGGGTCATGTTGGCGAAGAAGCGCAGCATGATGATGCGGCGCTCGCGGGGCGGAAGCTTGGCCAGCAGCGGCTTCAGCGACTCGCGGTACTCCACGCCCTCCAGGGCCGTGTCCTCGTAACCGAGGCGGTCGGCCAGGGAGCCCTCGCCGCCGTCGTCCTCCGGGGCCGGGGAGTCCAGCGAGGAGGCCGTGTAGGCGTTGCCGACCGCGAGGCCGTCGACGACGTCCTCCTCGGACACGCCCAGCACCGCGGCGAGTTCGGCGACCGTCGGAGAGCGGTCCAGCTTCTGCGAGAGCTCGTCGCTGGCCTTGGTGAGGGCCAGGCGCAGCTCCTGGAGACGGCGCGGGACCCGCACCGACCACGAGGTGTCGCGGAAGAAGCGCTTGATCTCGCCCACGACCGTCGGCATCGCGAACGTCGGGAACTCCACGCCCCGTTCGCAGTCGAAGCGGTCGATCGCCTTGATCAGGCCGATGGTGCCGACCTGGACGATGTCCTCCATCGGTTCGTTGCGCGAGCGGAAGCGGGCCGCCGCGTAACGCACGAGGGGGAGGTTGAGCTCGATGAGGGTGTCCCGGACGTACATGCGCTCGGGGCTGTCCTCGGCGAGGGTGGCCAGTCGCAGGAACAGGGAGCGGGACAGGGTGCGGGTGTCGATGGCCCCTGTGGTCGTGAGTGCCGGGGCCGGAGCGGCCTCGGGGGCCGTGACGTCGTCGAGCACGTCGAGCACGGCGGGCTCGACGGGCGCGCTGGGCGCGGACTCGCTCTGTGCGAGCGTGAGCACCTTCGAGCTGCCCTGATCTGCGGACATGCCACCCCCTTTGGGTCGCGGGACGGTCGCGGCGAACATTCCCGCTTGAGGAACGTCAGCCTTCACCTGAATACCGGAGCCGAAGCCCCGGCAAACGCGCTTCCGGCAGAATGTCACATGTCGGCAACACGCTGTAGTGACATGTCGACATGTCAGTGACGAAACGGCCCTGGAAAGAGGGGGTCTGACGGCATTTCAGCGCAGATCTGTCGGGAAGGGGCCGGGTGAGCGATTCGCTCTCAGCGGTGACGACTCGCTCAGGCTTCCGAGCCCTGATCGAGTGACGTGTCGCGGGGGTCCGGAGTCACGCCTCGATGCGGTTCGCCGAGCGCAGGCGCTGGAAGCTGCGCGCGAGCAGCCGGGAGACGTGCATCTGGGAGACGCCGAGTTCCGCGCTGATCTGTGACTGCGTGAGGTTGCTGTAGTAGCGCAGCAGGAGGATGCGCTGCTCGCGCTCGGGGAGTTGGACCAGGAGGTGGCGCACCAGGTCGCGGTGCTCCACGCCGTCCAGTGCCGGATCCTCGTAGCCGAGGCGGTCCAGCAGGCCCGGCAGGCCGTCGCCCTCCTGGGCCGCCTCCAGCGAGGTGGCGTGGTACGAGCGGCCCGCCTCGATGCAGGAGAGCACCTCGTCCTCGCCGATGCGCAGCCGCTCGGCGATCTCGGCCGTCGTCGGGGTGCGGCCGAAGGCGGTCGTCAGGTCCTCGGTCGCGCTGTTGACCTGCACCCACAACTCGTGGAGCCGGCGCGGGACGTGGACCGTGCGGACGTTGTCGCGGAAGTACCGCTTGATCTCGCCGATGACCGTCGGCATGGCGAACGTCGGGAACTGCACGCCCCGCTCCGGGTCGAAGCGGTCGATGGCGTTGATCAGGCCGATGGTGCCGACCTGGACGACGTCCTCCATCGGTTCGTTGCGCGAGCGGAAGCGGGCGGCCGCGTAGCGCACGAGCGGGAGGTTGGCCTCGATGAGCGCTCCGCGCACCCGGTTGTGCTCCGGCGTGCCCGGCTGGAGCTCCTTGAGCTCGCCGAAGAGCAGCTGGGTCAGCGCCCGGGTGTCGGCCCCCCGGCGCCGCTCGGGCGGCTGGACGGCTTCCTGAGGGGCTTCCTGGACGGCTTCCAGGGCAGGCGCGGGGGCGGGTGCCGGGGGTGCCTCTTCCTGAGGCGGCGCAGTACTGGCCGACACGGTCAACGCCACCTCTTCGTCAGGTCAACATCGGTCAACTCATCCGTCAAAAGCGGTCATAGCATCACAAGACATGTGCACTGTGTGCAAGCACCCCATAACGCCGTGTTGAGGGAGAAGTTGAGCCGTGAACCCTGACCCGTGACATGCGAGAGCCCCCCGCCGTATCCGCGGAGGGCTCCGAACCGCCGACAGGACTGCCGGGGAACTGAAGGGAGAGTCGCTCAGAACTCGTAGTCGGCGACCACCCAGGTGGCGAACTCGCGCCACAGGGCGACACCCGCCTGGTGGGCCGGGTGCTCGATGTACCGCTTCAGCGCGTCCGCGTCCTCGACCGCCGAGTTGATCGCGAAGTCGTAGGCGATGGGCCGGTCGCTGATGTTCCAGCCCAGCTCCCAGAAGCGCAGCTCCTCGATCCGGCCGCCGAGCGCGCGGAAGGCCGCCTCGCCCTCGACGACCCGGGGGTCGTCGCGTTCGACGCCCTCGTTGAGCTTGAAAAGGACCAGGTGGCGGATCATGGGCACTCCCCGTGCGAGCTACTCGGCCCCGTCGGCGAGCCAGGTGAAGAAGTCTCCGACGGCCTTGGCGGCGTCCGATATGCCCTGGAAGCCTATCTGGACGTAGTCCGCGGCCTTCGCCGGGTCCGTGATGATCACGTAGAGCACGAAGACCACGAGTACGTAGACGGCGATCTTCTTGGCGTTCACCGCCACCTGGCCTCCCCTGTACGAGCCCACCCGGACCCTGTTGACGGCGGCGAGTGTAACCGGAAGTGCGATTTTCACACCGCTTTTGAACATCCACGGCGCGTTCGTGAACCGTTCGCGGCCCGTCACCCGATGAAGGGGTGAACGCCGGTGTGCGCCGGGCGGAGTGGAAGAGAACGGAAGGGCAGAAAATGCTGGGACTGCTGGAACCGCCGGCCGTGGCCGCGATGGTCCTCGTGACACTGCTGTGCGTGGGGGCGCTGCTCGACTGCGTCCGCACCCCCGCCGAGCGCGTCCGCTGCGCGCCGAAAGCGCTCTGGCTGCTCTTCCTGCTCAGCGCCCCGATTGTCGGCGGCCTGGCCTGGACGTACCTGGGCAAGCGCCCGGAGCCCCGCGAAAGCCCGGACAACACGACGAAGGGCCCGACTCACAGAGCCGGACCCTTCGTACAGAAGCGGTAGCGGAGGGATTTGAACCCTCGGTGACTTGCGCCACACTCGCTTTCGAGGCGAGCTCCTTCGGCCGCTCGGACACGCTACCGAGGGAGACCTTACAGCACACCGGCCCCCGGTTTGAAATCGGATTCGGGGCCGGATCAGCGGTCGCGGAAGAACTCCGTGAGGAGCCCCGCGCACTCCTCGGCGAGGACGCCTTCGACGACCTCGGGGCGGTGGTTGAGCCGTCGGTCGCGGACGACGTCCCAGAGGGATCCGGCCGCGCCCGCCTTGTCGTCACGGGCGCCGTAGACGACCCGGTCCACCCGGGACTGCACGAGCGCGCCCGCGCACATCGTGCACGGTTCGAGGGTCACGACGAGCGTGCAGCCGGACAGCCGCCACTCGCCGAGCGCGGCCGCCGCCCGCCGGACGGCGAGCACCTCCGCGTGGGCCGTCGGGTCACCGCCGGCCTCCCGTTCGTTGTGGCCCCTGGCGAGGACCGTCGTACCGTCCGGAGCCAGCACGACGGCACCGACCGGGACGTCTCCGTCCCGGGCGGCCAGCCGTGCCTCGTCCAGGGCGAGCCGCATCGCGTCCCGCCAGCGGTCGCGTACGGGATCCGGCGCCGCTCCCGGTGCGGTCAGCGGACGGTCTCCAGGACCTCCGAGGCGCCGAGGGCGTCGGCGATCTCGGTGACGGCGTCCGCGGACAGCGACCTCAGCTCCTTCTCCCCGACGCCGAGGTCGTCGAGGATGCCGGCGTCGCCGACCGGGCCGTGCGGCACGGCCTCGGCGGAGCTGCCGTTCACGGCGCTGACGGCACCCTCGTCGTCATCGTCGTCGTCCTCGTTCTCACCGTCCTCGGTGCCGTCGAGGTCGAGGGCGTCCAGGTCGTCGTCGTCACCCGGGTCCCTTCCGAGCAGTTCGTCGGTGAGCAGGATCTCCCCGTACGAACTGCGGGCGGCGGCGGCGGCGTCGGAGACGAAGATGCGAGGGTCCTCCTCGCCGTCGATGCGGACGACCCCGAACCAGGAGTCCTCCTGCTCGATCAGCACGAGGACCGTGTCGTCGTCGGGAGAGGCTTCCCGGGCCAGGTCGGCCAGATCCGACAGGGTCTCCACATCGTCGAGCTCTGTGTCGCTCGCTTCCCACCCGTCTTCGGTGCGCGCGAGCAGTGCGGCGAAGTACACCGTGACTCTCCCACTGGTCTTAGGCGTGCCGGTTGGGGGTCCCCCCGGCGGAGGTTGCGGGCGGAGAGAGCTCAGGCTCCGAGCCCCACCCACTCGGAATCGTGGCAGAAACGAGGCGTCCAGGGGACGTCTTCGGCTCCCTGTGTCCGGTGGTTTCGATCGCACGCCCGTGAGTACGTCCATGAGCACGTACAGGAGACGTCCGTGAGGGACTCACCAGCGCTCTCGTTGCCGCCACCAGCGGATCGTACGCGGCTTTCCCTTCGCCCACGCATGCCCACCCCACACGACACCCGTGACGGTGGCGATCTTCCCCGTATGCCCCAAGTCCCCTGCCGCCGGGGCTACCAGCGGAAGGTGCGCATGCGCATCGCGTGGCGCAGGCGGGCCGTCTTGGCGCGGCGTGGCTGGACCCGGTCGCGCAGCGCGCGGGCCTCGGCCAGCTCCCGCAGAAACCGGGCGCGGCGCCGTCGGCGCTCGGCGTCGGTCTCGTCCGGCCGCGCCTTGTTCGGCGCGTCGTCGTCGGGCAGGTTGGGCAGCTCAGGCATCAACACACCACTCCGGGTACCCCGGTCCGTCTCCTTACCTTTCTCCCACTTTCCCTCCGACGGGCGGTTTGACGCCAGCCATCGGCGGAACGCGAGGGCAAGGTGAGGGGGAGAGCCTCACTGTGCGTGGGGACGCCGGGCGGGTTCGGCCCGGTTACTGTTGTGGACATGCGTCTCCACGTCGTCGACCACCCTCTGGTCGCCCACAAGCTCACCACGCTCCGCGACCAGCGCACGGACTCCGCGACCTTCCGCCGGCTGGCCGACGAACTGGTCACCCTGCTCGCCTACGAGGCCACGCGTGACGTGCGTACCGAGCAGGTCGACATCAAGACGCCGGTCTCCCCGACCACCGGCGTGAAGCTCTCCCACCCGCGCCCGCTGGTCGTGCCGATCCTGCGTGCGGGCCTCGGCATGCTGGACGGCATGATGCGCCTGCTGCCGACCGCCGAGGTGGGCTTCATGGGCATGATCCGCAACGAGGAGACGCTTCAGGCGAGCACGTACGCCACGCGCATGCCGGAGAACCTCCTCGGCCGCCAGGTGTACGTCCTGGACCCGATGCTGGCCACCGGCGGCACCCTGGTCGCCGCGATCCGCGAGCTGATCCGGCGCGGCGCCGACGACGTCACGGCCGTGGTGCTGCTCGCGGCCCCGGAGGGCGTGGAGCTCATGGAGCGCGAGCTCGCGGGCACCCCGGTCACCGTCGTCACGGCGGCGGTCGACGACCACCTCAACGAGCTCGGCTACATCGTGCCGGGCCTGGGCGACGCGGGCGACCGCCTGTACGGCGCGGCCGAGTAACACCGGCGGGCGAGGCGGGAAGGGCTGCGGCTAGCAGCCCTTTTTCGTGGTCGCCGTCGGCTGGGGCGCGGCCAGGGCGGACAGCGCCTTGACCGAGGCCGCCTGACTGGTCAGCGCCTTGAACTGGTTGCCGATGATCAGGTCGACGGCCGTACCCGCGCGGGCGGCGTCGGTGCGGCGTTCGGCGGTGGTGAGCTGGGTGGCGAGCACCGGCAGCGAGGTGTTCAGCGAGGAGGCGGGGCCGAGCAGCATCCCGGTGCCGGCGACCTTCTTGTCGTACTGCTTGGTGGCGTTGCCCACCTCGCCGATCTTGAAGCCGCGTTTCCTCAGCTCGTCCGCGGTGGTCTTGGCGAGACCGCTGCGGGTGGTGGCGTTGAAGACGTTCACGGTGATCTGCGCGGGCTTGGGCGCCACGCCCGTGCCCGCGACGGCGACGCCGGACGGCGAGGCCGCGGGGCTCGCCTTGGTCGTCTTCACCGAGCAGCCGGCTCCGGCGGCCGTGGCCGTCCCCCCGCCGCCCGTGAAGACGTCGATGAGCTGAAGAGTGCCCCAGCCGGCCACGCCGAGCACGGCGCCGCAGGCGACGACCACGACGGCCATGCGGCCACGTCGTCGGTGGGGGCGCATGCGGGGGTATTTGTCCCCCGTGATCCGGTACTTGCCGCCCATGCCGGGGGGAGTCAGCATGCTCATGGGCGCAGCGTAGTGCGCCCGGGCGGCCGTGACGAATAAACGATCATCCGACACCGCTCGAGGCCCGGGAAAGCACCCGAAAGGGTCAACCCGACAGGTCGGCCGGGGCGGGGGCGGGCTTCCTGGCGGTGGGTCAGTCCAGCTCGAGCACGCGCGCGTGCAGGACCTGTCGCTGCTGGAGCGCCGCTCGCACCGCGCGGTGCAGCCCGTCCTCCAGATACAGGTCGCCCTGCCACTTCACGACGTGGGCGAAGAGGTCGCCGTAGAACGTGGAGTCCTCCGCGAGCAGGGTTTCCAGGTCGAGCTGCTGCTTGGTGGTCACCAGCTGATCGAGGCGGACCGGGCGCGGCGCGACGTCCGCCCACTGCCGGGTGCTTTCCCGGCCGTGGTCGGGGTACGGCCGGCCGTTTCCGATGCGCTTGAAGATCACACGGAAAGCCTACCGGTCCCGACGTTCCGGGCGCAGCCATGGAGACGGAGTGCGACGCTGGAAAAGACGTGATGAACAGGGGTAAAACGGAACGAGGGGCTGCCGATGACCGGCTCGACGAGCGCCGCCGACATCGCCGCCGGGTACGCCTTCACGGGCCTCGCCCTCGACCTGGGCGCCCTGCTGTGGGACGGGAGGTGCCTGCCCGGCTCCCCCGGTCCGTATCCCCCTCCCCATGCTGAACAGGCACGGGCTGGTCGCGGGTGCCACCGGCACCGGGAAGACCAAGACGCTCCAGCTGATCGCCGAGCAGCTCTCCGCGCAGGGGGTGCCGGTCTTCCTCGCCGACGTCAAGGGCGACCTGTCCGGCTTGTCGGAGCCGGGAGCGGCGAACGACCGGGTGCGGGGCCGGGCGGCGGAAGTCGGCCAGAATTGGACGGCGACCGGCTTTCCGGCCGAGTTCTACGCCCTCGGCGGCCTCGGTCACGGCATCCCGCTGCGGGCCACTGTCACCAGCTTCGGCCCGGTGCTCCTCGCCAAGGTGCTCCAGCTCAACCGCACCCAGGAACAGTCCCTCGGCCTGATCTTCCACTACGCCGACCAGAAGGGTCTGGAGCTGCTCGACCTCAAGGACCTTCGGTCGGTCGTCGCCTTTCTGACCTCGGACGAGGGCAGGGCTGAGCTGAAGGGCATCGGCGGCCTTTCGACGGCCACGGCCGGGGTGATCCTGCGCTCCCTGACCGCCTTCGAGGCCCAGGGCATGGCGACCTTCTTCGGCGAGCCGGAGTTCGACACGGCCGAGTTCCTGCGCACGGCTGCCGACGGGCGCGGTGTCCTCTCGGTCCTCGAGCTGCCCGCCGTCCAGGAGAAGCCGCAGCTCTTCTCCACCTTCCTGATGTGGCTGCTGGCCGACCTCTTCCACGACCTGCCCGAGATCGGCGACGCCGACCGGCCCGAACTGGTGTTCGTCTTCGACGAGGCGCATCTGCTCTTCAAGGACGCCTCGAAGGCGTTTCTCGACTCCATCACGCAGACCGTCCGGCTGATTCGCTCGAAAGGGGTCGGCGTGTTCTTCGTCACGCAGACCCCCGAGGACGTACCCGGTGACGTCCTCGCCCAGCTCGGCAACCGGGTCCAGCACGCCCTGCGGGCCTTCACGCCGGACGACCGGAAGGCCCTCAAGGCGACGGTGAAGACGTTCCCGGACTCCTCCTACGACCTGGAGGAACTGCTCACCGGGCTCGGGACCGGCGAGGCCGTCGTGACGGTCCTCGGCGAGAGGGGCGCCCCGACGCCGGTGGCCGCGACCCGGCTGCGCGCGCCGGAGTCCCTGATGGGGCCGGTCGACGGCCCCGCCCTCGACCGGGCGGTGCGGGAGTCGTCGCTCCACGCGCGCTATGCACAGGCTGTGGACAGAGAATCCGCGTTCGAGAAACTGGCGGCCCGGCCCCCCGGACATCCGGCCGGGGAGACGAAGAAGGCCAAGGAGAAGCAGGAGACGGCGGGAGCCGGGGACCGGGAGTCCGGGGAGGGGCGTTCCGTCGTCGAGCAGGTCGTCGGCAGCGGCGTGTTCAAGTCGCTGGCCCGGTCCGTCGGCACCCAGATCGGCCGCGAGATCACCCGTTCGCTCTTCGGTACGGCCCGGCGGAGGCGGTAGTCCCGCCCCCGCCGACCGGTCAGCGCTCCCGGTGCTCCGGGGACTGCTGCGGTTTCGCTTCCTTCACCTGCGGTTTCGATGTGCTGCGCGCCGCCTCCGCACGCAGCAGGGCGCGCAGGATCGCGTACGGGTCTGTGGGCATGACTCTTTCCCTCGCATGTTCCTCGCGTGAGCGTGGCGTGATCGCCGGTGTGCCGGGGAACGGCGCCCGTCAGCAGCGCAGGACCACGGTGCGCAGGGCACGCAGGGCGTACGGGGGCCGGTGCGGCGCGGGCCGCGGCCGTTCCGCGGGGACACCGGGCACCGGCACCGGGAGGGTGGCGGGACGCAGGGGAGCGGCGGGCCGGTGGGCGCAGGGGGCCGGTCGCAGCGCCGTGTCGAAGGCGTCGTACTCGGCCGTCTCGGCGGTGCCGACAGCGGCGACGACGGGCGCCGCCGCGATCTCGGCGGCCGCGCCCGGCACCAGCAGCGCGAGCAGCAGCACGAGCGTCCGCAGCCGGATGCGGCTGCGGGGGCGGCGTGCTGCGGGGCTCATGAGAGGTCATCTCCCCGCGACACGCCCTGGATTCAGCACGCCGGGGGCCGGATCCGCCCGTTCGGCGGACAACCGGTCCGGTGCGACGAGGTCCGGTGCGGCCCGGTGCGGGCAGGCCCGGCGTGTGGTCCGGCGTGTGGTCCGGGCGGGCCCCGGCCTACTTCTCCGCGGTCCTGCCGGTCTTGCCGGCCTTGGTGGCCTCGCCCGTGCTGCCGGGCGTGTCGGCCTTGTTCGCCTTCTCCGCCTTGGCCGCCGCCTTCATCTCCTGCTTGTGCGCCCGTACCTTCGTCAGCGACTCGGGGCCGGTGATGTCGGCGACGGACCGGAAGGACTTCGGCTCGCCGTAGGCGCCGGCGGCCTCGCGCCAGCCCGTGGGCCGCACACCGAGCTGCTTGCCGAGCAGCGCGAGGAAGATCTGCGCCTTCTGCCTGCCGAAGCCGGGCAGTTCCTGGAGCCGCCCGAGCAGTTCCTTGCCGCTGCCCACGTCCTTCCAGACGGCGCCGGCGTCCCCGTCGTAGTGCTCGACGAGGTACTGGCAGAGCTGCTGGACGCGCTTGGCCATGGAGCCGGGGTAGCGGTGCACGGCCGGCTTCTCGGAGAGCAGCGCGGCGAAGGCCTCCGGGTCCTGGGCGGCGATGTCGTGCGCGTCCAGGTCGTCGGCGCCCAGCCGGTCGGCGATCGTCCGGGGTCCCTTGAACGCCCACTCCATCGGAACCTGCTGGTCCAGCAGCATCCCGACCAGCGCGGCGAGCGGGGACCGCCCGAGGAGCTCGTCGGCCTCGGGGTCCTGGGAGAGGTGAAGGGTGACGTCCATGCGTCGATGATCCCGCCTGGGCCGTCAGCTCGCGCGCCAGTACCCCAGCGCGTGCAGCCGTTCCTTGGGCAGGCCCAGTTCCTTGCGCAGATAGGCCGACAGCGTTCTGGTGGTGCGGGTGTCGCAGGCGATCCAGACGTAGGGGTCGGGGGTGGACTCCAGCAGGGCGGGCAGCTCGGCCTTCACCCGCTCGACGAGGTGGGCGCCGGAGTCCACCCGGGGCACGGGCCGTATCTCGTGGCGTGCCGGGTCGGTCCGGAAGGGGAGGCCGTCGAGGCCGTCGGACACGCCCTCGAACCAGACGGTCGCCGGGGCGGAGCCGAGCGCTCCCTCGCCCTCGCCGAGCAGGGAGTTGATGGCGGGCAGCGAGGCCGGGTCGCCGATCACGAGGACGCGCGAGGGAGCCGGGGCCGGCGGTTCGAAGCCGGTGCCCTGGACGGTCGCCTCGATGGTGTCGCCGGGGGTGGCCGACCGGGCCCAGTCGCTGGCCGCGCCCTCGTGCAGCGCGAACTCCAGGGCGAAGGTGCCGGCCTCCGGGTCGGGGTCGACCAGGGTGTAGGCCCGCTGGTGCGGCCGGCCCGCGTTCTCGAACCAGAGCCGGATCCAGATCGTCGGGTGGACGCCGGTGGCGGCGAGCAGCCCGCCGTCGGACAGGCGCAGCCGGCGGTAGGCGTCGGTGACCTCTTCCGCCCCCGTCACGGTGAGCGTGAAGTCCTTCGCACGCATCAGTCTGAGGACCGTGCCCTCCCAGCCCCGCCCCTGCGCCATGACCTCTCCACCCCTCGCGTACGATTTCGCCGCAACCTACTTAGGCCAGCCTAACCTAAAGCAAAAAGGGGCCAGAGGGTGACCACCGAGATCTACCGTGACGCCTGGGGCGTCCCGCATCTGCGCGCCGGCAGCGCCCGCGCCCTCGCCCGGCTCCAGGGATCCGTCACCGCCCGCGACCGTGCCTGGCAACTGGAGGTCGAACGGCACCGGGCGCGCGGCACCTCGGCGTCCTTCCTCGGCCCGGAGGCCCTCCCCTGGGACCGCTTCGTACGGCGCGCCCGCCTCGACGACACGGCGAGACGCTGCTTCGCCGGACTGGAGGAGAAGGACCCGGAGACGGCGGACTGGGTCCGGGCGTACGTCGACGGGGTCAACGAGGGGCTGGCGACCGCCGAGGCCCCCGAGTTCACCCGGGCCGGCCTCGCGCCCGGCCGCTGGGAACCGTGGACCCCGCTCGCCGTCTGGCTGTCCGCGCACATCCTGTTCGCCGGGTTCCCCGCCAAGCTCTGGCGCGAGGAGGCAGCCCGGCATCTCGGCCCCGAGGCGGTCGGCCTGTTCGCCACCGACGGGCCCGGCACCTCCGGCAGCAACGGCTGGCTGGTGGACGGCGCCCGGACGGTCACCGGGCAGCCGGTCATCGCCGGCGACCCGCACCGCTTCATCGAGGACCCCGGCGTCTACCAGCAGATCCGCCTGGCCTGCGACGAGTTCGACGTAGTCGGACTGGCCGTCCCCGGGGTCCCCGGCATCGCCCACTTCGGCCACACCGGCTCGGTCGCCTGGGCCATCACCAACGCCATGGCCGACTACCAGGACCTCTACCGCGAACGGCTGCGCCGCACCGGCGCGGGCGTCGAGGCGCTCGGCCCGGACGGCACCTGGCGACGGGTCGCCCGGCACACCGAACTCGTACGGGTGGCGGGCGAGGAGACCGTCGAGGTGGAGGTGCTGGAGACCGAGCGGGGCCCGGTGATCGCCGGCGGCCCGGAGGGCCTCGACGACGGCACCCCGCTCGCGCTGACCCTGCGCCACCCGCCCCGGGTCACCGCCGACCTGGGCTTCCAGGCGCTCCTCCCGCTGCTCAGGGCCCGCCGGGTCGCCGACGTGGACCGCGCCCTCGACCGCTGGGCCGAGCCCGTCAACGTCGTCCAGGCCGCCGACACCGAGGGCGGCCTGCTGCACCGGGTCGCGGGCCGTGTGCCGCTGCGCGCCGAGGCGAACCGCACCGGGCTGGTGCCCGCCTGGGAGCCCGGTCACGAGTGGACCGGCTGGCACGAGATGCCCCGCGCGGGCCTGGCCGAGGGCGTCGCGGTGATGGCCAACCAGCGCGGCCCCGCCGCGGAACTGGGCGTCGAGTTCGCCCCGCCGCACCGCGCCGACCGCATCCGGGCGCTGCTCGGGGAGCGCCGGCGGTGGTCCGCGTCCGACATGCCGGCCATCCACACGGACACCCATCTGGCCTCCGCCGCACCCCTGCTGGACCGTCTGTCCGCCCTCGACGACCTGACAGGAGCGGCCGCCGAACTCCGTGACCGCCTGCTGCGCTGGGACCGGCGGATGGACGCCGACAGCCAGGACGCGGCCCGGTTCGCGGCCCTGCGGAGCGCCCTGGTCCGCCGGCTCGCCGCGCATCCGGCCTTCGCCGCCCTCACCACCCCGCCCGCCTACCCGGAGGTCTTCCTCCCCTGGCTGGCCCTCGTCCCGCGCATCGGCTTCGCCCTCGAGCACCTCCTGCGCGCCGAGGAGCTGTACGGCGTCGACCGGACGGCACTCGTACGGGAGGCCGTCGAGGAGGTCGCCGGCCGGCCCGCCGCCCGCTGGGGCGACACCCACCGCCTGGCCCCCTGGCAGGCGCTGCCCGACCCCGGGCGGCAGGCCCCGGCCCTCGCCGGCGACCACGACTGCGTGCTGTGCACCTCGGCCGTGCCCGGCTGGACCGACCTCGCCGCGCGGGGCCCGGCCGCCCGCTACGTGTGGGACCTGGCCCGCCGCGAGGACAGCCTGTGGGTGGTCCCGTTCGGTGCGTCCGGCCTCCCCGACCACCCCCACCACCACGACCAGCTCCCCCTGTGGCTCAGGGGCGAGCTGGCCCCGGTCGTCACCGACTGGGCACAGCTGAAGAAGGAGAGCGACCATGGCTGACCGTTACGTGCACACGGAGGCGGCCGACGGGTTCGGCACCGTCGGCATCCGTCCCCTCGACCCCGAGGGCGACGCGGACGTCGTCCACGGCTGGGTGAGCGAGGAGCGGGCCGCGTTCTGGGGCATGAACGGCCTGACCCGGGACCAGGTGGCCGAGGTCTACGCCCACATGGCCGGCCTCGACACGCATCACGCCTTCCTGACCGAGCTGGACGGCGAGCCGGTCGCCCTCCTCCAGACCTACGAGCCGGCCGAGGACCGGGTCGGCGAGTGCTACCCGGTCGAGCCCGGCGACATCGGCGTCCACGTGCTCCTCGCGCCGGCCGGCGGACGAGGGGCGCGGCCGGGCTGGTCGGCGGCGCTGCTGGGCGTCTTCGCGTCGTACGTGCTGGTCGGCCTGGACCGGTCGCGCGTCGTGGTGGACCCCGACGTGCGCAACGAGAAGGCGGTCACCCGCTTCCTCCGGCAGGGCTTCGAGGAGGGGCCGGTCGTCACCCTGCCGGAGATCGATCTGCCGGACGTGCACCTGCCGGAGAAGAAGGCGCAACTGGCGTTTCTGCGCCGGGAGGTAGCGTTCCCCGGGTGACCGATCCGGCAGCAGCACACCCGATCACCCCCGAGGACCTCGTCGCGCGCTACGACCTGGAGCCGATCCCCCGCGAGGGGGGTCTGTTCCGCCGTACCTGGGCGGGTCCACAGGGGCCCGACGGCCGTCCGGCGGGCTCCGCGATCGTCGCGCTGCTCACCGCCGACGACTTCTCGGCCCTGCACCGCCTGCCCACCGACGAGGTCTGGCACCACTACCTCGGCGATCCGCTCACGCTGCTGCTGCTCGCCCCCGACGGGACCTCCCGTACGGCGATGCTCGGCCCGGACCTCCTCGGCGGGCAGCAGCCGCAGCTCACCGTGCCCGCGCGCACCTGGATGGGCGCGCGGGTGGCCGACGGCGGAGCCTGGACCTTCTTCGGCTGCACGATGGCCCCCGGCTTCACCTACGGGGACTACGAACACGGTGACGCGGCCGACCTCACGGCGCGCCACCCGGACCGGGCGGCCCTCATCGCGCGACTGTGCCGTCCATGACGTTGCTGACGGGCCGGGTGGCCCTGATCACGGGCGCGGGCGGCGGTGTCGGACGCGGTATCGCGCTGCGGTTCGCCCAGGAGGGCGCGGCGGTGGCGCTGCACTGCCGTACCGGGACCGAGGCGGCCCACGCGCTCGCCGGGAGGATCACCGCCGAGACCGGTGCGCGGGCCGTCGTCCTGGCCGGCGCCGACCTGACCGTCGAGGAGGAGTGCCGCACGCTCGTGGCCCGGGCCGCCGAGTGGGGCGACGGGCTCGACGCGCTGGTGAACAACGCGGGCGTCCAGCCGGTGCGGGAGCTGCCCGGGATGCCGGCGGCCGACTGGCGGGCGGTCGTGGACACCAACCTGACCAGCGTCTTCGCCTGTACCCAGGCGGCGGCGGAGGTCATGCGGGAGCGCGGGGGCAGCATCACGCACATCGCCTCCGTCGAGGCGGCGAGACCGGCCCCCGGCCACGCCCACTACGCCGCGTCCAAGGCCGCCGTCGTGATGCATGCGCGGGCGGCGGCGCAGGAGTACGGGCCGTCCGGCATCCGCGTCAACACGGTCTCGCCCGGGCTGATCGACCGGGAGGGGCTGGCCGAGGCGTGGCCCGAGGGGGTGCGGCGGTGGCGGGAGGCGGTCGCGGTCGGCCGACTGGGCCGCCCGGAGGACGTCGGTGACGCCTGCGTCTTCCTGGCCTCGCCGCTCGCGTCCTGGATCACCGGGCACGACCTGGTGGTGGACGGCGGGGTGTCGGCGCGACCGACATGGTGAACCGGACGCCCGGCGCGTGCGTACGTATCTCCGAGCACACGAGTGTCGGGTCTCAGGCAAGGCGGAGCGGTGACGTGGGCGAAGGGCGAGATGGCGGACGACACGGTGGTGAGCGGACCGACGGCCGGGAACCCGACGCCCGGGGACTCGGCACCCGGGGACGCGGCACCGGGGAACTCGCCGGCCGGAGACCCGGCGGCGGCCGAAGGGGACTTCAGGGGCTGGTGCTGCTGGGCGCCGTGCTGGTCCTGCTCCTCCTCGGCGGCGGCCCGGCCTCCGCGCACGCGGCCCTCCGCGGTGCCGACCCCGCGGACGGAAGCGTCGTCAAGACGGCCCCGGACGCCATCACCCTCACCTTCACCGAGTCCGTAGGCCTGCTCGACGACTCCTTCCGCGTCTTCGACCCCGACAACCGGCGGGTCGACACGGGCGAGGCGGAGCACGCGGACGGCCGTGGCGACACCGCGCGGATCGAGCTCCCCGCGAAGCTCGGCACCGGCACGTTCACGGTGGCCTGGCGCGTGGTGTCGGCGGACAGCCACCCGATCGCCGGCGCCTTCACCTTCTCCGTGGGCAGCCCGTCCGCGACCCCGCCGGCCCTGCCCAGCACCTCCGTGGAGAACCCGGCCACCGCGGGCCTCTTCAACATCGGCCGCTACCTCGCGTACGTCGCCGCGGCGCTCCTCGTCGGCACGGCGGCCTTCATCGCCGTCTGCCGCCCGCCGGACGTCCGGCCGCTGCGCGGGCTGCTGCTGGCCGGCTGGTGGGCGCTGGCCGGATCGACGGTGTTCCTGCTGCTGCTCCGCGGCCCGTACGAGACCGGCACCGGCCCCGCGCGGGCGCTGGACCCGTCGGGGCTGACCCGCACGCTGGGCACCCGGCCGGGACTGGCCCTGGTGGCGCGCCTGGCGCTGCTCGCGGCGGCCGCGGCCCTGCTGCTGTGGCAGCGCAAGGCTCTCCGGGCGGGGGAACGGCCGTCGCGCGCGGCGCTGCTGTCCGGCGCCACGCTCGCCGGATGCCTGGCCCTGACCTGGGCCGGAGCCGAACACGCCTCGGCCGGCATCCAGGTCCCCGCGGCGATGACGTCCACGGTGCTGCATCTGCTGGCGATGGCGGTCTGGCTGGGCGGCCTGGCGGCCCTGCTCACCCTGTTCCACCGGGCGTCCGTGCCGTCCCGCGTGGTCGGGCGCTTCTCGCGGCTGGCGGCGCTCTCGGTGACCGTCCTCGTGGTGACGGGGGTCTACCAGTCCTGGCGTGGCCTCGGCTCGGTGTCCGCGCTGACCGACACGACGTACGGGCGCGTCCTGCTGGCCAAGGTGGCCGCGGTGACGCTGCTGCTGCTCGCGGGGGCCCGGTCGCGGCGGACGGTGACAAGGGAAAGGACGGCGAGGAGCGTGACGGTGGAGGAGACCTTGGCCGGCACGGAGCGCGAGACGCGCGAGGAGCGGGTACCGGAGCCGGTGGGCGGCCGGTCCGCGGGCGCGGCGGACGGCCTGACGGGCGGCCGGGTGGAGAGCCGGGTGGCGAGCCGGGTGGACGGCACTGCCGACGCCCCGGCCGAGGCCCGGGCGGGCGGCCCGTCGCTGCCCGGGAAGCCCCGGCCGCCGGCCGGCGGGGCCCTCACCCCGGCCGAGGACGCCCAACGCCGGGCGCTGCGCCGCTCGGTGCTGGCCGAGGTCGTCGTCTCCGTGGTGGTCCTCGTCTTCACGACCGTCCTGACGGGCACCCTGCCGGGACGGGCGGCGGCCGAGGCGGCGACCGCGGCACAGACCGCCGGACTGCCGGTGGCCTCCGTGACCACCGTCCCGTTCACCGTCGGCTCCGGCGCGCCCGGTGTCCGCGGCGTCAGCGGCAAGGTGCAGGTCACCCTCGATCCCGGCCAGGTCGGCGACAACGGCCTCCAGGCCGTGGTCTACGGCCCCGACGGCGGTTTCGTGAGCATTCCCGAGCTGCGCGTCTCCTTCAGCCTGCCCGGCCAGGACATCGGCCCGCTCGACGCCAAGGTCACCGACCGGGGCGGCTACTGGGCCGCCGACACGGTCAACCTGCCGCTGCCCGGCACCTGGGAGATGAAGGTGACCGTACGGGTGTCGGACACCGACCAGATGAGCGAGTCGAAGCCGGTCGAGATCGGGCGCTGAGACAGCGGCCGCCCGCGTGTCCCGCGCGGGGGCGGCCGGTCAGCCCGCGGGGTCGGGAGTGGCGTGCCGGGCCGCGAGGGCACGTTCCTCCTCCTCGAGCCGACGGGAGCACCGGGCGTCCGGGTCGTAGGCGACGGCCGTGCTCACACAGGTGCAGAACACCTGGGCGTCGCGGGTGACCCGGCTGGTGACGCGGAAGGTCGAGCGGCGCAGATCACCGATGGTGGTGGTGATGGTCACCGGCTCCGGCTGGAGGACGAGGGGTTCCGTGTAGTCGAGTTCGTGGCGGGCGTAGACGAACCTCGGGCGGATCTCCTGCCCGGGCAGTCCGGGCCGCAGATAGAACATGTCCATGTGGGCGTCCTGGATCATCTCCAGCAGCCGGACGTTGTTCACATGGTTCATGGAGTCCAGGTCGCTCATGCGTACCTGGCGGAGATAGAGGTGCGGCCGGGAGTCCGGCACCTCCAGGGGCGGGCGCCCGGTGCCGGTGCGGCGGATGTCGGACGCCAGGGCGTGGGTCAGGGTCACGGTCACTCCTCGGAACATCGGAACAGGGCCCCCGGCCCCCTGGCCGGCCGGGCTACGGGTGCCGGGCCGCGGGGATCACGGGGGCAACGGAACTGCGGCTGCGGCGGCTGCGGAACCGCGGGTCTACAGGGCCCGCTCGATCAGGTCGGCCGCGGCTCCCGCCCCGCCCGCCGCCGCGATCTCCCGGCGCATGGCGGACACACCCGCGCGGATGTCCCGGTCGGACGAGACCCGCAGGACGGCCTCGCGCAGCGCCTCGGGGGTGACGCTCTCGCGCGGCAGGTGGACGCCCAGCCGGAGGCGTTCGATCTGCGCGGCGTTGACCCGCTGCTCGGCCATCTGCGGGACGGCCACCAGCGGGACGCCGTAGTGCAGGGCCTCCATCGTGCCGCCCATCCCGGCGTGGGTGACGAAGGCGTCCGCCTGGGCGAGCACGGCCAGCTGGGGCACGTGGGGATGGACCTCGACGGTGTCCGGCAGCGGTCCGAGTCCGTCCCGCGGGACGGCGCCGACGGACATGACCACATGCCAGGGCAGCTCGGCGAACGCCTCGACGCACGACCGGTAGAACTCCGGCCGCCGGGTGAACTGGGAGCCCAGCGAGACCAGCAGGACGGGCAGATCGGGCCGCGGCGGCTGCCAGGAACCCTGGTAGGAGCGGTCCCCGAGCGCCGGTCCGACGTACGCCACGCGCCGCGCCGCGACGGTGTCGGCCCTGCGCTGGAAGGCCCGGGGGAAGAACGCGACGGCGTGTTCGGGCCGCACGAGGTCCTGGATCCGCGCCGGTTCGATCCCGTGGTCGGCGAAGGCCGCCGCCAGACGCCCGAAACCCGGCAGCTGCGGCAGGCCGGGCACGCCGAAGAACTCGGGGACGATGCCGTCGTAGGCGAGGTGGGTGGGCGAGGCCACGACGGTCGGCACCTGCCACCGGGCCCCCAGCAGCAGGCCCGCGAAGGCGTAGATGTCGCACAGCACCAGGTCCGGTCGGTCCTTGCCGAAGGCCCGGCTCAGCGCGGGCAGGGCCGCCAGCGCCACCTCGACGACCCGCGCGAAGCCCTCGCCCATGTCCTCCGGGGCGTCCGAGCCGTCCCCCGCGTCCGGGTAGAGCACGGGCTCCGCCCCGGCCGCCTTCACCTGGTGCACGAAGTCCTCGGGGACGGCGTAACTGACCCGGTGGCCGCGCCGGACGAGCTCCTCGACGACCCCCAGGGTCGGGTTCACATGTCCGTGCATCGGAACGTTGAACACGGCGATGTGGGCGGGGAAGCGGGCAGGGACGTGCGCGGGGATGTGCGCGGGATTCGGATGAGTACCAGGCACGACACACAACTCCTGTCCGGCACGGGCGCCGGGGCGGGGGATTCGGGGACGAGGCGCCCGAACGGCGGACGCGGAGTCCCGATTAAAGGCGCACCGACACCGCTCCCGACCGCAAACCTGCGGCAGTGTCACCCCATCAGGGAGCCTGAACGACCGCGCGTTGACACCTGCGGAACACCTGAGAGGTACCTGGCGAGACGGCCGGTGACGCCGCGGACGTGACCGCCGGTCCGATCGGCCGTTGGGGGTACAGGACGTCGTCCCCCAGCCGCCGGCCCACGACAGGACCGGCCCACGACACGGACGGCCCATGACAGGAGCAGTCTCATGCCCGGATCGCATCTGCCCTTGATGGAAGAGGGGATGGCCCGCTGGCCGTTCGGCCCGCCCAACGCCGGGATCGCCCTGGACCTCGCGGGCGCCCCTTTGCCGCTGGACGAACTGCGGGGGCTGGTGGAGGAACGCTGGAAGGCGCTGCCCCGGCTCACCCAGACCCTGGTCGCTCCCGGCGGTGCCCGGACCGGTCTCGCCCGGTGGACCGGCCGGCACCGCTGGGAGCGGCGGGACGGCCACGACCTGGCCCAGCAGATCGACAGCGCGGACCTCACCCTGCGGGACGCGGTCCGGCAGTGGTTCCACACCCCGTTCCCGGCCGGCCGGCCGCCCTGGAGCCTCCACCTGCTGCGCGGGGCGACGCAGGGGGAGTTCTCCCTGCTGTTCCGGATGCACCACAGCCTGCTCGACGGCCGTTCCCTGACGACCCTGCTGCGCGCCCTCTTCGACGACGGCCGGCCGCTGGACGGGGCCGCGTCCCTGGCGGTGCCCGGCCCCCGGCGGCGGACGGTCGCCCCGGGCCCGGCGGGGGCCGTCCGTCCGGGGCTGCTCACCACGGGCCGCGCGGTGCCCCTGCCGCACCGGGGCCCGCGCGAGCCCGCGTACACCGTCGTACGGCTGCGCGCCGACGTCCTGCGGGCCGCGCGCGCGGCCGTCCCGGTGGGAGCGGCCGGTCCCGGCCGCCCGGCGACCACCAACGAGGTGTTCCTGGCGACCGTCTCCGGTGTCCTGCGCGGCTGTCTGTCGGCCGCGGAGCCCGATGCCGCCGCCTCCTCGGGACCGGTGTCCGACGGCGGTGGCCGGGTGCCGGAGCCGAGGCAGGTGTGGCTGTCGGTCCCGGTCGACGAACGGCCGGACGACTGCGGTGAGTTCCTCGGCAACGCGTTCGCCAACGTCCGGGTCCCCGCGCCGGTGACGCTCGCCGACCCGGCGGCCCGCCTGAGCGCGTGCACCGGCCTGCTGACCACCGTCACCCGGCCCCGGCGCACCGCCGAGAAGCTGGTCGAGGGCACCCTCGCGGCGGTCCCCGGAGCGACCCTGGCGCTGGCCGGCGGGACGATCTTCGCCCCCGCGTACGCGCCGGCGGCCTGCTCCTACGTCCATCTGCGCGAGCAGGGCCGGACCCTGGCCGGGCGGCCGCTGCGCCACCTCACCATCGTCCCCATGGTGCCGCCGGCCGACACGGTCACCTTCGCGCTGGGGGGTTGCGCCGAGGGTCACACGCTGAGCGTCGCCACCAACTCGGGCGGCCGGGACGCGGGCCTGCTGGCGGAGGCGTTCCTGGACGAGCTGGCCCTGCTGGCCGAGCGGTCCCGCCCGTAGGCGGCGCACATGTCGAAGGGCCCCACCGTCGTCTGTGGGGCCCTTCGGCACGCGCGGGACCGGACCGGTCCGTGGCGGCCGGAGCTAGCTCGCCCGGCGTCGATCCACACCCGTACCCGAGAGGGACGCCTGCGCATCCTCGATCAGGAAGATCTCGTCCTCCCCGAAGTCCGGGGCCTGGAAGGGGTTGGTCGTCGGAGGCGGCGATGCCGCGGTGGCATAGCGAGTCGCCCCTTCCGGAGCGGAGAACAGCGAGGTCGGGTCGATGAGAGGTCTCCCATTCGTTACAGGGCCGTGGACGGCCCTGGCGTGCCGTGACCGGGCACAGCGGTCCTACAGCTTGCTCATCTTGGTGTACGGGCTCAGGATCCGCATTTGCGCCGAACCGAAATCCACGAGTGCCGCGATTCCGTCCTCGATGCCGATCACGCGACCGAGGCCGTACATGTCGTGCGTGACCTGGTCGCCCACCTCGAAGTGCTTGGGGGACGGCGCGGCCGGGGCCTTGAAGGGGCTGGTGGGCAAGTAACGCTTCGGTGCCGATGGCTTTGTCATTGACTCCAGTATGGGCCTGCATGCGCCGCTCGGAGCGGTCGTCTTTCTCCCCCGTTCGTCACAGGCCCGCACGGCGATCACCGCTCCGCCCGGTACGCGGCCGACCGCGCGCCTCTGACCTGGCACTTCGTCGGCAGGCCCCCACAAGCCCCCAGGGGACCCCACCACAGACCGTTACCTTCGGAAGCCCCCCTCGCCCGGCCGGGGCGGAAACCTGGGGGGTGCGACGGGAAGCGGGGCGCGGAACGTGCGGCGCAACGTCGAAGGGCCCCACCTCGCGGTGGGGCCCTTCGACTTCGTGCCCGGTGAGGCACTGGCGGAGGATACGAGATTCGAACTCGTGAGGGGTTGCCCCCAACACGCTTTCCAAGCGTGCGCCCTAGGCCACTAGGCGAATCCTCCGCGGCAAACAATACAAGACGTTGAGGAGTGCTCGCGAACTCGTTCCCCCCGCTCAGATCCTGTAGCCTGTGCGCAGCCCCTCACGCGGCGCTATCTGACTGAACTCCCCCAGGGCCGGAAGGCAGCAAGGGTAGGTCGGCTCTGGCGGGTGCGTGGGGGGCGCTTGCGTTCGCCGGTGGGGGCCGGGCGCCCGTTCCGCGCGGGACTCGATGTCGGTGGTCGCCTATAACCTCGTATGCGTGTCGTCTCTCGCGCTGTACCGCCGCTATCGCCCGGAGTCGTTCGCCGAGGTCATCGGGCAGGAGCATGTCACCGGCCCCTTGCAGCAGGCGCTGCGGAACAACCGGGTCAATCACGCGTACCTGTTCAGCGGGCCGCGTGGGTGCGGGAAGACCACCAGCGCGCGCATCCTGGCCCGGTGCCTGAACTGCGAGCAGGGGCCCACCCCGACGCCGTGCGGGGAGTGCGAGTCGTGCAAGGACCTCGCCAGGAACGGCCCGGGTTCCATCGACGTCATCGAGATCGACGCGGCCTCGCACGGCGGTGTGGACGACGCCCGTGACCTGCGCGAGAAGGCCTTCTTCGGGCCCGCCCGCAGCCGCTACAAGATCTACATCATCGACGAGGCCCACATGGTCACGCCGGCCGGCTTCAACGCCCTGCTCAAGGTCGTCGAGGAGCCGCCGGAGCATCTGAAGTTCATCTTCGCGACCACCGAGCCCGAGAAGGTCATCGGGACCATCCGGTCGCGGACCCACCACTACCCGTTCCGGCTGGTGCCGCCCGGGACCCTGCGCGACTACCTCGGTCAGGTCTGCGGGCAGGAGGCCATCCCCGTCGAGGAGGGGGTGCTGCCGCTCGTCGTGCGCTCCGGCGCGGGTTCCGTGCGTGACTCCATGTCCGTCATGGACCAGCTGCTCGCCGGCGCGAGCGACGCCGGTGTGACATACGCCATGGCCACCTCCCTGCTCGGCTACACCGACAGCTCGCTGCTCGACTCCGTCGTCGAGGCCTTCGCCACCGGTGACGGCGCCGCCGCCTTCGAGGTGGTCGACCGGATCATCGAGGGCGGCAACGACCCCCGCCGCTTCGTCGCCGACCTGCTGGAGCGCCTGCGGGACCTCGTCATCCTCGCCGCCGTCCCGGACGCGGCCGACAAGGGCCTCATCGACGCCCCCGCCGACGTGATCGAGCGCATGCAGGCCCAGGCCGGTGTCTTCGGCGCCGCCGAGCTGAGCCGCGCCGCCGACCTGGTCAACGAGGGGCTCACCGAGATGCGGGGCGCCACCTCGCCCCGTCTCCAGCTGGAGCTGATCTGCGCGCGCGTGATGCTGCCCGCCGCCTACGGCGACGAACGCTCCGTCATGGCCCGCCTCGACCGCATCGAGCGCGGCGTGAACTTCTCGCCGGGCGGCGCGGTCCAGGGCGCGGCGCCCGGAGCGCCCGCGATGCCGGCGATGGGGTACGTCCCCGGGCCCGAGGCGCACGGCGGCGCCCCGATGGCCGGGGGCGCGCCGATCCCGCCCGGCGGCGGGGCGGCGGCCGCCCGCGCCGCGGTACGGGGTCCGGGTCCGGGGCAGGGTCCCGGTCCCGGTCAGGCACCCGGCCGACCGGCCGAGCCCGCCGCGGCCGCGCCGGTCCAGCCTCCGGCCGCCCCACCGGCCCCCGCCCCGGCTCCCTCCGCCCCTCCGGCTCCCGCCCCCGTCGCGTCCTCCGCCCCTCCGGTGGAGGAGGCGCCGGGCGCGGGCCACCGGGCTCCCACCCAGCCGGCCCCCGGCGCCTGGCCCACCGCCACCGCGGCGGGCAGCGGACGCCGCCCCGGCGGCTGGCCCACCGCCGCGCCCGCGGGCGGCGGCGGCAGGCCCCCGGCTCCGGCGACCCCCGCCTCCGCGCCCGCCGCCCCGGCCGGACCCCCGGCCCCGGCGGCCGCACCCGCGCCCGGCCCCGAGGCGGTCGGGTACGCGCCTCCCTCGGGCGGCATCGACCCCCGCGTGCTCTGGCCGAACATCCTGGAGGCGGTCAAGAACCGCCGTCGCTTCACCTGGATCCTGCTCAGCCAGAACGCCCATGTGGCGGGCTTCGACGGCACCACCCTCCAGCTCGGCTTCGTCAACGCCGGCGCGCGCGACAACTTCACCAGCAGCGGCAGCGAGGACGTGCTGCGGCAGGCGCTGGCCGAACAGTTCAGCGTCCAGTGGAAGATCGACGCGGTCGTCGACCCGTCCGGCGGCTCCGGACCCCCGCCCGGCGGTGGCTTCGGCGGCGGTGGTGGCGGTGCGCCGGGCGGGTACGGCAGCCCCGGTGGTCACAGCAACCCCGGCGGCTACGGCGCGCCGGCCCCGTCGGCCGGGTCCGCTCCGCAGGCACCCGCCGCGCCCGCCCCTGTCCAGCACGCGTCGCCGTCGGCGGCCGCCCACACGGCGCCCGCCCCCGCGCCGTCCCGTCCGCCCGCCCCGGAACCGGTGGCCCCCGAGGACGACACCCCCGAGGACGACGACCCCGACCTCAACGAGTCGGCCCTCTCCGGCTACGAACTGATCGTTCGCGAGCTCGGAGCGACGGTCGTGGAGGAGTTCACCAACGAGTAGGAGCGGCCGGCCTTTGGAGGAACGCACCACCGCGCCCCCTCCCGGCTCTCGGAAGCCCGCACAAACCGCCCCCGCCCCCGCCCGTTAGGCTGACCCCCGTGAACGTCCTCGTCATCGGCAGCGGCGCCCGCGAACACGCCCTGTGCCGCTCACTGTCCCTCGACCCCGCCGTCACCGCGCTGCACTGCGCCCCCGGCAACGCCGGCATCGCCGAGGTGGCCGAGCTGCACCAGGTCGACGCCATGGACGGCGAGGCCGTGTCCGCCCTCGCCGTCGCGCTCGGCGCCGAGCTGGTCGTCGTGGGCCCGGAGGCCCCGCTGGTCGCCGGGGTCGCCGACGCCGTGCGCGAGGCGGGTATCCCGGTGTTCGGCCCCTCCAAGGAGGCCGCGCAGCTCGAGGGCTCCAAGGCGTTCGCCAAGGACGTGATGGCCGCAGCCGGCGTGCCGACCGCCCGCTCGTACGTCTGCACCACGCCCGAAGAGGTCGCCGAGGCCCTCGACGCCTTCGGGGCGCCGTACGTCGTCAAGGACGACGGTCTGGCCGCCGGCAAGGGCGTCGTCGTCACCGACGACCTGGAGGCCGCCGCGGCGCACGCGGCCGGCTGTGAGCGCGTCGTCATCGAGGAGTTCCTCGACGGCCCGGAGGTCTCCCTCTTCGCGATCACCGACGGGGTGAGCGTCCTCCCGCTCCAGCCCGCCCAGGACTTCAAGCGCGCGTTCGACGGCGACGAGGGCCCCAACACGGGCGGCATGGGTGCCTACTCGCCGCTGCCCTGGGCCGACCCCAAGCTGGTGGAGGAGGTCCTTGAGACCGTCCTCCAGCCCACCGTCGACGAGCTGCGCCACCGCGGCACCCCGTTCTCCGGACTGCTCTACGCGGGCCTCGCGATCACCGGCCGCGGAGTCCGGGTCATCGAGTTCAACGCCCGTTTCGGCGACCCCGAGACGCAGGTCGTCCTGGCCCGGCTGAAGACCCCGCTGGCCGGCGTCCTGAAGGCGGCCGCCACCGGCGACCTCGCCGATCTGCCGGCCCTGCGCTGGAGCGACGACGCGGCCGTGACCGTCGTCATCGCCTCGCACAACTACCCCGGCACCCCGCGCACCGGCGACCCGATCACCGGCCTCGCCGAGGTGGCCGCCGAGGACGCCCCGCACGCGTACGTCCTGCACGCCGGGACGAAGTACGCCGCTGACGACCGCGACACCGTCGTCAGTGCCGGCGGGCGCGTCCTGTCCGTCACCGCGACGGGAACCGACCTCACCGAGGCCCGCGAGCGCGCGTACCGGGCGCTCGGGCGCATCGGACTCGACGGCTCGCAGCACCGCACGGACATCGCCGCGAAGGCGGCGGCGGGCGCCTAGGCAGGCGGCGACGCGGATCTCTCAGGCCCCGGGGCACCACGGAACTCCACACGGAGGAGCCGTGGAACCCGGGGCCTGATCGTTGCCCACCGTCATCCACCTTTCCCCAAAGCCATTCCATCGTGTGAGCGCTGAGCCATCCGGCTGACGTGGGCCGGAGCGCCAACTAGGGTGCGGCGCAAGCATTCCGGTACTCGTTCCGGCACTTGGCCCACCGGCATTGCGATGTCAGTGGTCGGTGCCACAGTGGGGGAGTGACCACTGCGAAGACAGCCGGGGGAAACAGGACCGTAGGGAGGGGGTGAGGTCCGGTCGTGACCGGTACGGGAGTCGAGATGGGCGCGCAGGCCGCGCGGGCCCGGGCACTGGCGGTGCTGCGCATCCGCAGCCGGGCGCTCGCCGTCGCGCTGCTGCCCGCGGCCGCCGCGGTGATCCTGCTGGCGGGCCGTTCCACCGGGCACTTCGTGGGCCCGGGGTGGGACGCCGCCCGCTGGGCCGTGTCCGTCGTCGCGCTGATCGTCCTGCTGGCCGCCGGTGTCATCGGCCTGGTCGTCGCCCGCGCGCGTCCCGCGGTCAGCCCCACGGTCGCCGTCGCCGAGGAGGCGGCCCCCGACCTGTACCGGCTGGTCCGCGACCTCGCCGACCGTCTCGACGTCCCCGCGCCCTCCGCGATAGCGCTCACCCCGGACTGCGACAGCTGGCTGGAGGACCGCACCCACCCGGCCCACGGCCCGGCCCCGTCCCGCGGCGGTGACGAGATAGCCGGCCCGGGCGGCTCGCACGGCCGCCACCGTCGTACGGCGGCGGCGCCCGTCCTCGTCATCGGCTCGCCCTTCCTGTGGTGGATGCGGGTCGGCGAGCTGCGGGCCGTGCTGGCCCCGGTCGTCGCCGGTACGGGCCCCTCGGCGCAGCCCGACATAGCCGCGGCCCGGCGCTTCGTGCGCGGGCTGGACGCCGCGGTGGCCGTCTGCGCCTACCGGGGCGGCCGGTATCCCGTGCTGCGCCCGGCCTGCGCGGGCATCGGCTGGGTCGCCCGCCTGATGCTGCGGGGCTGTCAGATCCACGCGGGCGAGATGGAGCGCGGCGTCGCCGCCGCGGCCTCCGAGCGTGCACAGGCTGTGGACTACGGACTGCGGATCGTCGCCCAGGAGCAGGTGGGCCTGGCGTACGCGGGCTGGGACCGGCTGCTGACACGGGTGGCGCTGCCGGCCTGGCGGATGGGCCGCTGGCCCTCCCGGCTGGACGCGGGCGTCGTCGCCGCCCTCACCGAGCTGTCCCGGCGCGACCGGCTGGCCGACGGGTTCGCCTCCCGCCTCGGTGAGCGCCCCGCCTGCGACCTGCTCGAGGAGCCCGGCACGATCGACGAGGCCGCCTCGCTGCTCGCCGCCCGCCTCTTCCACGGCGGTCCCGCGGACCCCGGCCCGGACTGGTCGCCGGTGGCCTGGGAGGACTACCCGGACGAGGTCGTCGACCGCAAGTGGCGCACCGACGCGGCCCGGCTCCACCGGGTCCTCGACCTCCTCGGTGTCCGCCGCACCTACGACCCGACCGGCACGGCCGACTCCGGCCCCCACCCCGGCGGCCACAGCGGCCCGACCCTGGCCCGGGTCCTGGACCACCTGACCGACAGACCGACAGACCACCCCGACGAGACGGACGCCCCCCACCCGGCCCCTCCGACCCAGTCGCCGGGCCCGACGGCCGCGACCGCCCCGACGACCGCCAGCGGCTCCACGGGCATGACCGGTTCCACGGCCGCGACCGCCCCGACGACCGCCAGCGGTCCCACGGGCGTCACCGGCTCCACGGGTGCCAGCGGCTCCACGGGTGTGAGCGAGTCCGACGGGAGACCCGGACGGGGCCCGAGTCCTGACCCGGCTTCGAACCGCGACCGCGAACGCGACCCCGGTCCCGCTGACCCGGACCCGCGCCCCGATCGGGAACCGAGCCCGGAGTTCGTCCCGCTTGGCGACCTGGGTCGGGACACGGGCGGTCCGGGTCCCGACGAGGACCCGCACGCGAGCCCCGAGCCGGTCCCGAGCCCCGAGCCGGTCCCGAGCCCCGAGCCGGTCCCGAGCCCCGAGCTGGGTCAGGACCTGGGTCCGGGTCCCCACGAGGACCCGAACGCGACCCCGACCCGGACTCCGACCCCGCGCCCGGACTCGAACCCGGACCCCGCGAAGGGCACCGGCCGGGCGCCGACCCCCGCCCCGGTCCCCGACGCCGTCCTGGACGCCGTCCCCGAGCCCTACTTCCCCGACGACGACGAGGAGCCCCTGCCTCCGAACCCCCGCAGCGCGGCCCTCGCCGCGGGGCTCGGGGCCGAGGTGGGGCGGGAGGAAGCCGCGGCCGCCTCGGTCGCGCCTCCCACGCCCGCCGGTCCCCCCGCGCCCGGACAGGGCCCCGACATGGCCCTGTGGGACGAGGACGCGCTCCCCCTGTGCCCCCTCCAGCCGCCCCGCACCGACCGCGAACTCCTGGCCGATCACGTCACGGCGATGGTCTGCTGCGCCGCGATGGACACCGTCGGCGCCGTGCCGGGGCTCGACTGGCTCGACGGCCCGACCCTCCTGGTCGACGGCGAGCGCGTGGCCGACCTGGCCCCCCGGGTGCTCAGCCTCGTCGAGGACGGCGACGCGGTCCCCCTGCGCACCTGGCTGGTGGAGCTCGGCATACGCCCGGAGAAGCCGGTGCGGCTCGGCTGAGCGGGCCTGAGCACCGACCACGTCCGCGCCGACCGCGCCGCCCGCCCCCGGGACCCCGCCCCCGGTCGGCCCGCCCCGGGCGACCCCCGGGACCCCGCCGCCCCAGCCCTAACGGAGCTCTATATTCCACTTTCGGCCAATTCGCAACGAATAGTGACTGCCTGCGCGCGTTATGTGATGTGCTGGGACCGATCGGGCCCGTGGCATGGGCTCACGACATAGGACAACCCGCAGGGCGGTCACGTAGGACGTACGCACCAGGCAGCACGGGGGCACAAGGGAGGGGAGCACCATGGGACCCGGACCAGGACCGGAACACATCCGCCGATGGGAGTCGGGAGCACTGGCCCATGCGGTGACGGACCCCTTCGGACAGGGCCCCGTCCCCTGGCTGCGCGGCAGCGAGACGTACTTCGACGACACCGGTCAGGTCGTCCCCTGGTACGTGGACGCGGCCCCCGTCGAGGGCGCCGCCCGCATCCCGGCCCCCCGTGCCTCCTCGGCGGGCGGCCCCCGCTCGGCCGACGACGTGCACCGCCAGATCAAGGGCTTCGTCTCCACCGGCGCGGTGGCCCCCGGTGACGCCGTCGACTTCCACATCACGGTCGACCCGCCCCAGGAATTCAGCGTCGACGTCTACCGCATAGGTCACTACGACGGTGACGGCGCCGCCAAGATCACCACCAGCCCGCGCCTCTCCGGCATCGTCCAGCCCCCGCCGCTGACCGCCGACCGTACGGTCTCCTGCCACCACTGGTGGCTCTCCTGGCGCCTCCAGGTCCCGTCCTACTGGAACGTCGGCGCGTACGTGGCCGTCCTCACCACCGCCGACGGCTACCGCTCCCACGTCCCCTTCACGGTCCGCGACCAGCGCCCCGCCGACCTGCTCCTGCTGCTCCCCGACGTCACCTGGCAGGCCTACAACCTCTACCCCGAGGACGGCCGCAGCGGCGCCAGCCTCTACCACGCGTGGGACGACGAGGGCCGGCTCCTCGGCGAGGCCGACGCCGCGACCACGGTCTCCTTCGACCGCCCGTACGCCGGTGCCGGCCTGCCCCTCCACGTGGGCCACGCCTACGACTTCATCCGCTGGGCCGAGCGCTACGGCTACGACCTCGCCTACGCCGACGCCCGCGACCTGCACGCCGGTCACATCGACCCCACCCGCTACCGCGGCCTGGTCTTCCCCGGCCACGACGAGTACTGGTCGACGAGCATGCGCCGCACCGTGGAGGTCGCTCGCGACAGCGGCACCTCACTGGTGTTCCTGTCCGCCAACTCCGTCTACTGGCAGGTGGAGCTGGGTCCCTCCCCCTCGGGCGTGCCCAGCCGGCTGCTGACCTGCCGCAAGCGCAAGGGCCCCGGCAGGCCCGTCCTCTGGCGCGAGATCGACCGCGCCGAACAGCAGTTGGTCGGCATCCAGTACGCGGGCCGGGTGCCCGAGCCGCATCCGCTGATCGTCCGCAACGCCGGCCACTGGCTGTGGGAGGCGACCGGCGCGGGCGACGGCGACGCCATCGAGGACCTGGTCGCGGGCGAGGCGGACCGTTACTTCCCGCGCACCCCCCTCCCGCCCCACGAGGACCGCATACTCCTCGCCCACTCCCCGTACGCCGACAGCGAGGGCGTTCTCCGCCATCAGGAGACCTCCCTCTACCGGGCCCCCTCGGGCGCCCTGGTCTTCGCCTCCGGCACCTTCGCCTGGTCCCCGGCCCTGGACCGCCCCGGCCATGTGGACCCCCGCGTCCAGCGCGCCACGGCCAACCTCCTGGACCGCATCTGCAAACGCGGCTGACGCCCGGCCGCCCGCTCGCGCCACCCGCTGTCCGAGGTCGATCCCGATGTACGGGACAATCGACCCACCAGGACAGAACCACGGGGAGGAACCGTGTCCGGATTCGTAGAAAAGCCCGAGCCCCTTGAGGTGCCGGGCCTGGTGCATCTGCACACCGGCAAGGTGCGCGACCTGTACCAGAACGAGGCGGGCGACCTCGTGATGGTCGCCAGCGACCGCACCTCCGCCTTCGACTGGGTGCTGCCGACCGAGATCCCCGACAAGGGCCGGGTCCTCACCCAGCTCTCCCTCTGGTGGTTCGACCAGCTCCGCGACCTGGTCCCGAACCATGTCCTGAGCACCGAACTGCCCGCGGGCGCCCCCGCCGACTGGGCCGGCCGCACCCTGGTCTGCAAGTCGCTGCGGATGGTCCCCGTCGAGTGCGTGGCCCGCGGCTACCTCACCGGCTCGGGCCTCGCCGAGTACAAGGAGTCCCGCACGGTCTGCGGCCTCGCCCTCCCCGAGGGTCTGGTCGACGGCAGCGAACTCCCCGCGCCGATCTTCACCCCGGCCACCAAGGCCGCCGTCGGCGACCACGACGAGAACGTCTCCTACGAGGAGGTCGCCCGGCAGGTCGGCGCCGACACCGCCGCCGAGCTCCGCCAGGCGACCCTCGCCGTCTACGGCCGCGCCCGCGACATCGCCCGCGACCGGGGCATCATCCTCGCCGACACCAAGTTCGAGTTCGGCTTCGAGGGCGAGGACCTGGTCATCGCCGACGAGGTCCTCACGCCCGACTCGTCCCGCTTCTGGCCCGCCGACCAGTGGCGGCCCGGCCGCGCGCAGCCCTCGTACGACAAGCAGTTCGTGCGCGACTGGCTGACCTCGGCCGAGTCCGGCTGGGACCGGGCGAGCGAGCAGCCCCCGCCGCCGCTGCCGCAGCACATCGTGGACGCGACCCGCGCGAAGTACGTCGAGGCCTACGAGCGCCTGACCGGCGTCAGCTGGGCCTGACGCGAAAGGCCCCGGTCGATGACCGGGGCCTTTCGCGATGGAGCGGACGACGAGGCTCGAACTCGCGACCTCAACCTTGGCAAGGTTGCGCTCTACCAACTGAGCTACGTCCGCACTGCGCCGTGGTGAAGGTGCCGTGGCGCGAGGCCAACTATACCCAACCCCGCTCCCGGGCGAGCCGCACCGCCGCATGCCGGTTCTCCGCCCCGAGTTTGGAGACGGCCGAGGACAGATAGTTCCGTACGGTCCCCTGGGACAGCGCGGCCCGCTCGGCGATCTCCGCGACCGGCGCCCCGTCGGCGGCGAGTTCGAGGACCTCCGTCTCCCGCGTGGTGAGCGGCGAGTCCCCGGCGGCGATCGCGTCGGCGGCCAACTCCGGGTCGACGTAACGGTTCCCGGCGTGCACGGTACGGATGATCTCCGCGAGCCGCTGCGCGCTCACCGTCTTCGGGACGAATCCCCGCACACCCGCCGCGAGCGCCCGCTTGAGATGCCCCGGCCTGCCGTGGCTGGTGACGATCAGTGCCTGGCAGCCGGGCAGTTCGGTGCGCAGGGATGTGGCGACGTTCACACCGTCGGTGCCCGGCATCCGCAGATCCAGGACGGCGACGTCGGGCCGGTGCGCCAGCGCCATCGCCAGCGCCTCCGGTCCGGTGGCCGCCTCGGCGACGATCAGCAGGTCGTCCTCCAGGGAGAGCAGCGCGGCCAGCGCACCCCGGATCAGATGTTCGTCGTCGGCGAGCAGTACCCGCACGGTCATGAAGCGACCTCTCTCACAGCAGCCTTCCCGCTCAGCGGGACCTCGGCGACGACCCGGAAGACACCGGTCCCGACGAACCCCGCCTCCAGCGTGCCCTCGACGCCCCGCAACCGTTCCCGCAGCCCGGCGAGTCCCGAACCGCCGCCGGCGCCGGTGGGCCCCGCGCCGTCGTTCTCCACCGTCAGCACCACGTGGTCTTCCGTCCTGTGCAGCGCCACCGAGCACCGGCCGGCGTTTCCGTGCCGGAGGACGTTGGTGGTGGTCTCGCGCACCACCCAGGCGAGCGCGGACTGCACCTCGGCGGACAGCCCGCCGGCCTCCCCGCTCACCGCGCACGCGATCCCCGCCGCCTTCAGCACCCCCTGCGCGCCCGCGAGTTCGACGCCCAGGTCGGCCTCGCGGTATCCGCGGACGACGGCGCGCACCTCGCGCTGCGACTCCTGCGCGATGCGCTGCACCTCGATCATCTCCTCCACGGCGTCGGGTCGTCCCCGTCGGGCCAGTTGCACGGCCAGCTCGCTCTTCAGGGCGATCACCGCCAGGTTCCGGCCCATCACGTCGTGCAGATCCCGTCCGAACCGCAGCCGCTCCTCGGCGACGGCGAGTCGGGCCCGGGTGTCGCGGGCCTCGTCGAGCCGGTAGACGGCGTCGAGCAGCCAGACGGAGAAGATGGAGGTGAAGGCGAGGAATCCGCCGCCGAGGAACACGGCGGTCATCGTCATGACCGTGGCCGGGCCGGGCAGTCCGACCGGGAACGCCATGAGCCCGGCGCCCAGCGCGAAGCCGGCGACGACCGCGAACACCCGTCGCCGTCTGCGCACGCCGAGCGCGGTGAAGCCGGCCCCGAAGACCAGGACGACCCCGAAGACCCCGCCCGCGGCGGTGTCGACGCCCTCGTGGTCCGGCCCGTGCTCCGCGATCCCGATCGCGGTGACGGCGACGACCGCGGTGGCCGCGGCCAGGGCCCACAGCAGCCGGACCGGCTGTGGCCGGCGCCCGCGCGTCCAGTCCAGCGCCCGTGACGCCGTCACCGCGCTCAGGACGCAGTGCCCGACCGTCATCGCCGGCAGCCACCACCCCGTGCCGGTCCGCAGCCCGCCGGTGAACGGCAGCCCCACCGCCATGAACTCGGCCACGGCGAAGAAGTGGAACGACCACCGCGTGTAGGTCTCGACCTTCGCGGGCGTGCTCTTCCGCCGCCACCAGCCCCACGGCCTGCGCATCCGCACGCCCCCCGTCTCCCCGTACTCCCGGCGCCGCGCGTACGTCAGCGCCGGGGCTCCCAACGGAACCACCGCCGTACAGCAAACACCGCCACCACGGTCCAGGCCAGTGCGGTCGCCAGGGCGCCCAGGGCCTCGTACGCCGACAGGTCTCCGGTCCAGCCGCCGCGGATCAGGATGATCACCGAGGACAGCGGCAGCAGTTCGCAGACGGCGGCGAGCCGGTCGGGCAGCATCTCCAGGGGGACGGTCACGCCGGAACCCATCATCGACAGGAGCACCATGGGCATGGTGGTGACCTGAGCGCTCTCCACGGTCCGCGTCACGGCCGCCGTGACGGCCGCGAGCGCCGCGCACATCACCAGGCCCGACAGCAGCCCCAGGACCGCGAGATGGGGCGCCCTCGGGGCCGGTACGTCGAGCAGGACCGTGCTGCCGGCCACCAGCACCAGGGACTGCACCAGCCCCGTGGCTACAACGGGCAGCGCCGCCCCGCCGAGGATCTCCGCGTCCCGCAGCTCACCGGTACGCAGTCGCTTGAGGACCAGTTCCTCCCGCCGGGCCGTGTAGATGGCCGCCAGCGCCGAGTACACCCCGAACAGCAGCGAGAAGCCGATCGCGGCGGGCAGCAGCACCAGACCGACGCTGAGCCCGACGTCCTCCACGTCCATGTCGTCGACCACCGACGCCAGGCACACCGGCAGCACCAGCGGAATGAACACGGCCGCGATGAGCGTGCTCCTGCTCCGCCCGAGCAGCGTCAGTTCGGCCCGTGCGAGGGCGGCCATCCGGCTCGCGGGCGTCGTGACCGGGCGGGTGCCGGCACGGGTGGCCGAGTCCTTCACCGTGACTCCGCTCATGCCGTGACCTCCTCGGTCTCGTCGCTCTTCGACGCCTCCCGGGCGATCCCCAGGAACGCCTCCTCCAGCGAGGCCGACCGCACGTCCAGCCTCCGCAGCGTCACCTGGGCCCGCTCGGCCCACACCAGCAGACCGGTGGCCGCCCGCTGGAGTTCCCCGGTCCGCAGCCGTACGACGCGCCCGTCCACCTCGTGACCGCACACCCCGAGTTCGCCCAGCGGAGGCAGGTCGCCGACGAAGTAGCCCTCGGGCAGTTCGAAGGTGATCCGGGACGGCTGGGCGCCGGTCACCTCGGCGGGTGTCCCGGCGGCCGCGATCCGGCCCTGGTGCAGGATGGCCAGCCGGTCGGCGAGGTTCTCCGCCTCCTCCAGGTAGTGCGTGGTCAGCAGCACCGTCGTACCGGCGTCGCGCAGTGCGCGCACGAGGTCCCAGGTGTCCCGGCGTCCCTCGGCGTCCAGGCCGGTCGTCGGTTCGTCGAGGAAGAGCACCTCGGGTTCGCCGAGGACCGCGAGGGCCAGGTCGAGGCGCCGCCGTTCACCGCCGGACAGCTGCTTGACCCGGACATGGGCCCGTCCGGCGAGTCCGACCAGTGCCAGCGCCTCCCCGACCGGGCGGGCGCCGCTCACGCAGCCCGCCCACATGCGCGCGGTCTCGGCGACGGTCAGTTCGGAGGGGAAGCCGCCCTCCTGGAGCATCACGCCGGTGCGCGGCCGGACGGCGGCCCGCTCGGTGTGGGGATCGTGGCCCAGCACGCTGATCCGCCCGCCGTCGGGGCGCTCGAGCCCTTCCAGCAACTCGACCGTCGAGGTCTTTCCGGCGCCGTTGGTGCCGAGCAGCGCGAAGATCTCACCGCGGCCGACGTGGAAGGAGATCCCACGCACCGCTTCGAACCCGCCCCCGTACACACGCCGGAGGTCGGTGACCTCGATCACGTGTTCATTCGTGTCCATGCCCCAAGCCTCCCCGCGGGCGGAGGCCGGCAGCAGTGCGAGGTGTCATCACTCCGTATGACAAATGTCAGACGGCCACTCGTATCGCGCGGGACACACGAGCCGGACGCACAAGCACGGCACCCGCGCAGAGCACGCGAGCGGGGCAGATGAGCAGAGCGCACGAAAAGACCCCGGTCCAGAGGACCGGGGTCTTTTTCCTGAGCGGACGACGAGGCTCGAACTCGCGACCTCAACCTTGGCAAGGTTGCGCTCTACCAACTGAGCTACGTCCGCATTGCCTCCGACCGGCTTTCACCGATCGGCGCGAGCACCACCCTACCTGATCCACCAGGGTGGTCAGACAGGTGATACAGAGCGGGTGACAGGGATCGCACACTGCGCCTTCCCCCTGGAAGGGGGATGTTCTACTACTGAACTACACCCGCGTGTACTCCGTGAGCTGGGCTTTTCGGCCTCGCCCCTCGGCGTGCTCCAGACTCTAGCTGACCAGGAGGGGTGCAGCGCAAGTCGGTATGTGCGAGGGGCCCGTGACCGGCCGTCGGCCCGCGCTCGCGGGGGCAGGCCGACGACTGCGGCTCACTGCGCGTCGGCGAACGCCTCGTAGACCTTCTTGGGGATGCGGCCGCGCGCCGGCACCTCCAGCTTGTTGGCCTGGGCCCAGGCCCGGACGGCCGCGGGGTCGGGGGCGACCTCCGTCTGCTTGTACGCCTTGCCGGACCTCGACCGCTTGCGGCCGGCGTCCACGTAGGGCGCGAGAGCCTTACGCAGTTTCTTGGCATTGGCTTCATTCAGGTCGATCTCGTACGACTTGCCGTCGAGTCCGAAGGCGATCGTTTCCGCCGCTTCCGAGCCGTCGATGTCGTCAAAGAGAGTGACCACGACCTTCTGCGCCACGAATATCGGTCCCTTCGTGCGACAGCTCTGCGATGACGTGCCAAGACGTCACGGAGATGTCGACTGTCCGCCTGTTATGGGGCAAAGTATCGGCTATTGCCAATTCATTTGTACAGTGCCCGGCATTGCAATGTGAAGCTCGACTAAATCTGCCCGCGTGTCCCAGGGCAATAGGGAACGTCGGCGCACCCCGGATCTTTCCCTGAAATTTTCGCGTAGGCACTGGTCCGATACCTGATCGTGATGGCGCTCACGTAGTTTCCTACAACTCTACCCGCGTAGAAATTTTGTACGGGTAGTCTGAAGACACCTGTTGGAGACACCCGCAGGCACCTGCTCAGCACCACACCACCGGGAGTGCCAGTGGCACGCGTCGTAGTCGACGTCATGCTCAAGCCGGAGATCCTCGACCCCCAGGGCCAGGCGGTGCAGCGCGCACTGCCGCGGCTGGGTTTCGAAGGCATCTCCGACGTACGTCAGGGAAAGCGATTCGAACTGGAAGTTGACGGGCCGGTCGACGAGGCCGCCCTCGCCCGCATCCACGATCTTGCGGAATCCTTCCTCGCGAACACCGTGATCGAGGACTTCACCGTCAAGGTCGAGTCGGAAGAAGCAGTCGCGGGAGCCGCGAAGTGACCGCTCGTATTGGCGTCGTCACTTTCCCGGGCAGCCTCGACGACCGGGACACTCAGCGCGCGATCCGGCTCGCCGGCGCCGAACCCGTCGCTCTCTGGCACAAGGACAAGAACCTCCATCAGGTGGACGCCGTGGTGCTCCCCGGCGGTTTCTCCTACGGCGACTATCTGCGCGCCGGAGCCATCTCCCGCTTCTCGCCGGTGATGGAGACCGTCATCGAGCAGGCGAAGGCCGGGCTCCCGGTCCTCGGTATCTGCAACGGCTTCCAGATCCTCACGGAGGCCCACCTGCTTCCCGGCGGGATGCTCGGCAACGACCACCTCCACTTCATCTGCCGCGACCAGAAGCTGCGGGTGGAGAACGCGGACACCGCCTGGACCGCCGACTACGAGGCGGGCCAGGAGATCCACATCCCGCTGAAGAACATGGACGGCCGGTACGTCGCCGACGAGCACACCCTCGACAAGCTCGAGGCCGAGGGCCGGGTGGTCTTCCGCTACCTGGACGTCAACCCCAACGGCAGCCTCCGTGACATCGCCGGCATCACCAACGAGGCCGGCAACGTCGTGGGCCTCATGCCGCACCCGGAGCACGCCGTCGAACCCCTCGTCGGGTCCGGCCGCACCGACGGCCTCCCGTTCTTCACCTCGATCCTCAAGAAGCTGGTCAACGCATGAGCCGGACGCCTCTGGACACGGTCGAGCACGCGGCCGGGACCCCCGACGTCGAGCTGCCCTGGGCCGAACTCGGTCTGAAGAAGGACGAGTACGAGCGCGTAGTGGAGATCCTCGGCCGCCGGCCCACCGGCGCCGAGCTCGCCATGTACTCCGTCATGTGGTCCGAGCACTGCTCGTACAAGTCCTCCAAGGTCCACCTCCGCCAGTTCGGTGAGAAGGCCCCCCAGTCGGACGCGCTGCTCGTCGGCATCGGCGAGAACGCGGGCGTCGTGGACGTAGGCCAGGGCTACGCGGTCACCTTCAAGGTCGAGTCGCACAACCACCCCTCGTACGTCGAGCCCTACCAGGGCGCGGCCACCGGCGTGGGCGGCATCGTCCGCGACATCATCGCGATGGGCGCGCGTCCGGTCGCGGTCGTGGACCCGCTGCGCTTCGGCGCGGCCGACCACCCCGACACCAAGCGCGTCCTGCCGGGCGTCGTGGCCGGCATCGGCGGCTACGGCAACTGCCTGGGCCTGCCCAACATCGGCGGCGAGGTCGTCTTCGACGCCTGCTACCAGGGCAACCCGCTGGTCAACGCCGGTGCCATCGGCGTGATGCGACACGAGGACATCCATCTCGCGAAGGCCTCCGGCGCCGGCAACAAGGTCATCCTCTACGGGGCCAGGACCGGCGGCGACGGCATCGGCGGCGCGTCGATCCTCGCCTCCGAGACCTTCGACGACGCCAAGCCGTCGAAGCGCCCGGCCGTCCAGGTCGGCGACCCGTTCCAGGAGAAGCTCCTCATCGAGTGCACCCTGGAGGCCTTCCGGGAGAAGCTCGTCGTCGGCATCCAGGACCTCGGCGCGGCCGGTCTGTCCTGCGCCACCTCGGAGCTCGCCTCCAACGGCTCCGGCGGCATGCGCGTGACGCTGGACGACGTACCGCTGCGCGACTCCACGCTCTCGCCCGAGGAAATCCTCATGAGCGAGTCGCAGGAACGCATGTGCGCGGTCGTCGAGCCGTCGAAGGTCGACCGGTTCCTGGAGATCTGCGACAAGTGGGACGTCATCGCGACCGTCATCGGCGAGGTGACCGACGGCGACCGGCTGGAGATCTTCTGGCACGGCGGCAAGATCGTCGACGTCGACCCGCGCACGGTCGCCCACGACGGCCCGGTCTACGAGCGCCCCTACGCCCGCCCCGAGTGGCAGGACGCGCTCCAGGCGGACGACGCCAACGCGCTGCCCCGGCCCACCACCGGCGCCGAGCTCAAGGACCAGGTGCTCAGGCTGGTCGCCTCGCCCAACCAGGCGTCCAAGAAGTGGATCACCTCGCAGTACGACCACTTCGTGCAGGGCAACACCGTCCTCGCGCAGCCCGAGGACTCCGGCATGATCCGGATCGACGAGGAGACCGGCCTCGGCGTCGCCATCGCGACCGACGGCAACGGCCGGTACGCCAAGCTCGACCCGTACGCGGGCGCGCAGCTGGCCCTCTCCGAGGCCTACCGCAACGTGGCGACGACCGGCGCCAAGCCGCTCGCCGTGTCCGACTGCCTGAACTTCGGCTCGCCCGAGGACCCGGCGGTCATGTGGCAGTTCGCGGAGGCCATCCGCGGTCTGGCGGACGCCTGCCAGCAGCTGGGCACCCCGGTGACCGGCGGCAACGTCTCGCTCTACAACCAGACGGGCGACGTGGCCATCCACCCGACCCCGGTGGTGGCCGTGCTCGGTGTGATCGACGACGTCGCGCGCCGCACGCCCGTCGCCTTCCAGGAGGAGGGCCAGCTGCTCTACCTCCTCGGCGACACGCGTGAGGAGTTCGGCGGCTCGGCCTGGTCCCAGGTCGTCCACGACCACCTCGGCGGTCTGCCCCCGAAGGTCGACCTGGAGCGGGAGCGGCTGCTCGGCGAGATCCTGATCTCCGCCTCCCGCGACGGCATGATCGACGCCGCGCACGACCTGTCCGACGGCGGTCTGATCCAGGCGGTCGTCGAGTCGGCGCTGCTCGGCGGCAAGGGCGCGCGGCTGGTCGTACCGGACGGGCTGGACGCCTTCACGTTCCTCTTCTCCGAGTCGGCGGGCCGTGCCGTGGTGGCCGTCCCGCGCTCCGAGGAGCTCCGCTTCAACGACATGTGCGGGGCGCGCGGCCTGCCCGTCACCCGCATCGGTGTCGTCGACGGTGACACGGTCGAGCTCCAGGGCGAGTTCGAGCTGTCCCTGGAGGAGCTGCGCACGGCCCACGAGGAGACCATCCCGGCGCTGCTCGCGTAGGCACCCGCGGCACCCGTACGACGCCGAAGGCCCCGCCCGTCTCCACGGGCGGGGCCTTCGGTGTGACCCCGGGGGGCGCCGCCCGTCTCCACGGGCGGGGCCTTCGGTGTGACCCCGGGGGGCGCCGCCCGTCTCCACGGGCGGGGCCTTCGGTGTGACCCCGGGGGGCGCGGCCGGACCCGCCGGACGGACCGGTCCCGGTGTCAGAGGCGCCCACTAGGCTCACCGCCATGCCCCCGGCCAGGAAACGCCCCCGCGCCTACGACCCCGCCAAGATCCGCGCCGCCGTCACCGCGCAGTTCGGGAACGTGCGGCGGGCCGTCGCCGGTCTCGGCCCCGAGGAGCTCGCGCTGCCCACGCGGCTGGCGGGCTGGACCGTACGGGACCTGGCCGCGCACGTGACCATGGCGGTGGCGACCGTCAGCCGCAACCTCGACCGGGACGAGCCGCCGAAGGCGGAACTGACCCTCCTGGAGTGGCCGTTCGCCACCGCGCGGCGGGCCGCCGACATCTGTGACGGCACCCGGGAACTCGCCGCCGCGCATCCCGACCTGGACGCCCTGTTCGCCCGCACCGAGGAGCGCTTCGCCGAGGATCTCGCCGGCGCCCCCGGCGACCGGCTCCTCGCGGCCCGCACCGGCGCGATGACCCTCGCCGACTACCTGGTCACCCGGACCGTCGAACTCGTCGTCCACACCGACGACCTGAACGCCGCCCTTCCCGGCCCGGACATCCCGTACGACCGTCAGGCGCTCGCCGCCGCCACCCGGCTGCTCGCCGACGCCCTGGCCGCCCGGGCTCCCGGCGGCGCGACGGAGGTGCGGATCCCGCCGTACGCCGTCGTGCAGTGCGTCGAGGGCCCCCGGCACACCCGGGGCACCCCGCCCAACGTCGTCGAGACCGACCCGCTGACCTGGATCCGGCTGGCGACCGGCCGGGTGAGCTGGTCGGACGCCGTGGACGGGGCGAAGGTCGCGGCGAGCGGCGAGCGGGCCGACCTCGCCGCGCTGCTGCCTCTCATGTCCTGAAACCCGGCCCGAAAGCTGTCCTGAATCCGACCCCGGGTGGAACCGATCGCCCCACCCGTCCCGTCGAAGCGGCATGTACCGGCAGAGGCACAGCCCCACGCACCCGTACCGGCGGCGCCTGACGCTGACGGCGGCCGTCCTGCTGATCCCGCTCGCCGCGGCCTGCGGCAGCGAGAAGGCGGACGGCGAGCAGCCCGGCAGCGGGGCGGTGAGCGCCGAGCAGCCCGTCACCGGGGTCCGCTGGACCGTCGACAGCGTCACGGTGGACGGCACCACCCACCGGGCCCCGACCGGCGCGCACGTCGAGATCCGGGACGGCAAGGCGGCGGGCAGTTACGGCTGCAACAACTTCACCGCCAAGGCGGCCGTCGAGGGCGACAGCGTCCGCTTCAGCGATGCCAGGTCGACCAGGATGGCCTGCGCGGCTCAGCCGATGAGCTTCGAGCGCACACTGGCCGGCACCCTCGCCGAGGGCGCCCTCAGCACCGAGGTCGACGGCAGCACGCTGACGCTCGCCACGGCCGACGGCGATCGGGTCCTGCTGAGCAGGAAATGACCCGCGGGCGGCTCCCCGGCCCGACCGGAGCGTGCCCGTCGGCCCCGACGGTGTGCGACACCTCACTCGCCCCCGCGGAACGGGCCCCGGGGCGGTCCCCCCGGGGGCCCGCCCGACCGGCGGATGGATCACCATATCCGGCCATTGACCTGCGAAAATGAGTCGATCATGGGGAGGGCGGCCGACGCAAGATCGAGTTACCGGTGAGTATCCCCAATTCGGACCAGTGGTCGATCTCGCCTACACTCGGTGGCGTGCCACGTGGTGACGGTCGACTCAGTCATGATCTGCTCCCCGGCGAGAAAGGCCCCCAGGACGCTTGCGGCGTCTTCGGGGTCTGGGCTCCCGGTGAAGAGGTCGCCAAGCTCACTTACTTCGGGCTCTACGCCCTCCAGCATCGGGGTCAGGAATCCGCGGGGATCGCGGTCAGCAACGGCTCCCAGATCCTCGTCTTCAAGGACATGGGCCTCGTGTCCCAGGTCTTCGACGAGACCTCGCTCGGTTCGCTCCAGGGTCATATCGCGGTCGGACACGCCCGCTACTCGACCACCGGCGCCTCCGTGTGGGAGAACGCCCAGCCGACGTTCCGTGCCACCGCGCACGGCTCGATCGCGCTCGGTCACAACGGCAACCTCGTCAACACCGCCCAGCTCGCCGAGATGGTCGCCGACCTGCCCAAGCAGGAGGGCCGCAGCCCGCGCGTCGCGGCGACCAACGACACCGACCTGCTCACCGCGCTGCTCGCGGCCCAGGTCGACGAGGACGGCAAGCCGCTGACCATCGAGGAGGCGGCCCACCAGGTCCTTCCCCAGGTCAAGGGCGCCTTCTCGCTCGTCTTCATGGACGAGCACACCCTTTACGCCGGCCGTGACCCGCAGGGCATCCGCCCGCTGGTCCTCGGCCGTCTGGAGCGCGGCTGGGTGGTGGCCTCCGAGTCCGCCGCCCTGGACATCTGCGGCGCCGCCTACGTCCGTGAGATCGAGCCCGGCGAGTTCATCGCCATCGACGAGAACGGACTGCGGACCTCCCGGTTCGCGGAAGCGAAGCCCAAGGGCTGTGTCTTCGAGTACGTCTACCTCGCCCGCCCGGACACCGACATCGCCGGCCGGAACGTGTACCTCTCCCGCGTGGAGATGGGCCGCAAGCTGGCCAAGGAAGCGCCGGTCGACGCCGACCTGGTGATAGCGACCCCGGAATCCGGCACCCCGGCGGCCATCGGCTACGCGGAGGCCTCCGGCATCCCCTTCGGCGCGGGTCTCGTGAAGAACGCGTACGTCGGCCGGACGTTCATCCAGCCCTCGCAGACCATCCGCCAGCTCGGTATCCGGCTCAAGCTGAACCCGCTGAAGGAAGTCATCAAGGGCAAGCGGCTGGTCGTCGTCGACGACTCGATCGTGCGCGGCAACACCCAGCGGGCCCTGGTCCGCATGCTCCGCGAGGCGGGCGCGGCCGAGGTCCACATCCGGATCTCCTCGCCGCCCGTGAAGTGGCCCTGCTTCTTCGGCATCGACTTCGCCACGCGCGCGGAGCTGATCGCCAACGGCATGACCATCGACGAGATCGGCACCTCCCTGGGCGCCGACTCCCTCTCCTACATCTCCATCGACGGCATGATCGAGGCGACCACCATCGCCAAGCCGAACCTCTGCCGCGCCTGCTTCGACGGCGAGTACCCGATGGAGCTCCCGGACCCCGAGCTGCTCGGTAAGCAGCTCCTGGAGACCGAGCTGGCCGCGGGACCCGCAGCCACGGCGGCGGCTGACGCCATCCGTCGCCCGTAGCGCCGCAGAGCCCCGTTTCACCAACCCGAAAGATCCCAGGCAATGTCTTCTGTGTCTGATCAGTCCCCTCCGGCGCCGGGCGGTTCCGCCGGTGCGTCCTACGCGGCCGCCGGAGTCGACATCGAGGCGGGCGACCGCGCCGTGGAGCTGATGAAGGAGTGGGTGAAGAAGACGCAGCGCCCCGAGGTCCTCGGCGGCCTCGGCGGCTTCGCCGGCCTCTTCGACGCCTCCGCCCTCAAGCGCTTCGAGCGTCCGCTCCTCGCCTCCGCCACGGACGGTGTCGGCACCAAGGTCGACGTCGCGCGTCAGCTCGGCGTGTACGACACCATCGGCCACGACCTGGTCGCCATGGTCATGGACGACATCGTGGTGTGCGGCGCCGAACCGCTGTTCATGACCGACTACATCTGCGTCGGCAAGGTCCACCCCGAGCGGGTCGCCGCCATCGTCAAGGGCATCGCCGAGGGCTGTGTGCTGGCCGGCTGCGCCCTGGTCGGCGGCGAGACGGCCGAACACCCGGGTCTGCTGGGCGAGGACGACTTCGACGTGGCCGGCGCCGGTACGGGCGTCGTGGAGGCCGACCGGCTGCTCGGCCCGGATCGTATCCGCACGGGTGACACCGTGATCGCCATGGCGGCCTCCGGCCTTCACTCGAACGGGTACTCCCTGGTCCGGCACGTCCTGCTGAAGCAGGCCGGGCTGTCCCTGGAGGCGCGGATCGACGAGCTCGGCCGCACCCTCGGCGAGGAGCTCCTGGAGCCCACCAAGATCTACTCGCTGGACTGTCTGGCGCTCACCCGCACCACGGACGTCCACGCCTTCTCGCACATCACCGGCGGCGGCCTCGCGGCCAACCTGGCCCGGGTGATCCCGGACGGGCTGCACGCCGTCGTGGACCGCTCCAGCTGGACCCCGGCCCCGATCTTCGACCTGGTCGGCCGGACCGGCTCCGTCGAGCGCCTGGAGCTGGAGAAGACCCTGAACATGGGTGTCGGCATGATGGCGATCGTCCCCGAGGAGTCCACGGACGTGGCCCTGGCGACGCTGGCCGACCGCGGCGTGGAGGCGTGGGTCGCCGGCGAGATCACCGAACGCGGCGAGCACCCGACGGGCGCGGAGCTCGTCGGGGACTACGCCGGCCGATGACCGGGCGGGCCTGCCTCCGGGCGGGCCCGTGACCGCGTAGGCAGCACAAGACCCGGTCGGTGACCGAAGTCGCCGACCGGGCGGGTGCTCAGTACAAGGTCAAGCGCCGCGACGGTGTTGCGAGGAATCCTCGCCGTCATCCTCGTCGTCGTCCCCGTACAGCTCGGCGTACCGTGCGTACGGGTCGTCGTCCTGCTCATCGTCATCGTCATCGTCCTCGAATGGCTCACCATTCGGCGGAATATTCGATGGCGATGCGCCCAGCTCTTCGGCCAGGCGTGAGAGATCTGTCCCGCCGCTGTTGTACTTCAGCTGGCGGGCGACCTTCGCTTGCTTGGCCTTGGCCCGGCCGCGCCCCATGGCTCGACCCCCTCAACGACGGGGCTCGACGGCCCCAGGTTGACACGCGTTCATGATCCAGGACGGTCCCTCCATGGAGAGCCCGTCGTAGGGCTCCCACGGTACCTGAGCCCACGCCCGTACGGTACGTCGCCCGTAGCACGCGCGTGTGCGCAGCACCTTTCGGTCGCCCCGTCCTCGCTGGTCAGTGGCGATTTTAACCACTTATCGGCGGCCGACCCGCCGGGAAGAGTGAGAGTTCTCTCCAACTTTCCACCCGGCGGTACCGCCGAAACCCGCGGACGGGCCTCCGCGGGGCCCTACGCCAAGGTCACCAGCCGCGCGCCTGAGCGGCTTCGTGCATCCGCTGCTCGGCGATCCGGTCGGCCGCGGCGGCCGGCGGAATCCCGTCCGTCTTCGCACGCGCGAAGATGGCGAGCGTGGTGTCGAAGATCTTCGCGGCCTTCGCCTTGCACCGCTCGAAGTCGAAGCCGTGCAGCTCGTCGGCGACCTGGATGACCCCGCCGGCGTTCACCACGTAGTCGGGTGCGTAGAGGATCCCGCGGTCGGCGAGGTCCTTCTCCACGCCCGGGTGGGCGAGCTGGTTGTTGGCCGCGCCACAGACGATCTTCGCCGTCAGCACCGGCACGGAGTCGTCGCTCAGCGCACCGCCGAGCGCGCAGGGCGCGTAGATGTCGAGCCCGTCGACCTCGATCAGGTGCCGGGTGTCGGCGACCACGCCCACCGAGGGGTGCTTCTCGGCGATCCGCCGCACGGCCTCCTGGCGCACGTCCGTGATCACGACCCGGGCGCCCTCCGCCAGCAGGTGCTCCACCAGGTGGTGGCCGACCTTGCCGACGCCCGCGATGCCGACCGTGCGGCCCCGCAGCGACGGATCGCCCCACAGGTGCTGCGCGGAGGCGCGCATGCCCTGGTAGACGCCGAAGGCGGTCAGCACGGACGAGTCGCCCGCCCCGCCGTTCTCCGGCGAGCGCCCGGTCGTCCAGCGGCACTCGCGCGCCACGACGTCCATGTCGGCGACATAGGTGCCGACGTCGCAGGCGGTCACGTACCGGCCGCCGAGCGAGGCCACGAAACGGCCGTACGCGAGCAGCAGCGCCTCGGTCTTGATCGTGTCGGGATCACCGATGATCACGGCCTTGCCGCCGCCGTGGTCCAGACCGGCCATGGCGTTCTTGTACGACATCCCGCGCGCGAGGTTCAGCGCGTCGCCGACGGCCTCCGCCTCGGTCGCGTACGGGTAGAAGCGGGTACCGCCGAGGGCGGGGCCCAGAGCGGTGGAGTGGAGGGCGATGACGGCCTTGAGGCCGCTGGCGCGGTCCTGGCAGAGCACGACTTGCTCATGACCGCCCTGGTCCGAGTGGAACAGGGTGTGCAGTACATCAGCAGGTGCGCCGGAAACGTCGGTCACTGTGGTGACTCCCGGGTATCGAGCGACGATCGGGACACAGGCACCGTAAGGGTGGCGGGGCCTGTGGACTGAGAGTAGAGCCTGCGTGGCCCGCCGATCCCACAGTGTGGGGGATCACCTTCTCCCGGAGTACCGCCGTGGGACGATTCGCAGGGTTTCCCGGTCGGCCGAAGGGGGAGGGAGCAGGCGTGCCCAAGGTGTCCTCGGTGGTCGTTCCGTACGCGGTCTATCTGCGCGTGTACGAGCCGCTGGCCGCCTTCCCCGAGCCCGAGCGCAGCCACTGGGCGCGCTACGCCGGGCGTCCCGAGCTCCCCTCCTACCAGGAGGAGCTGCGCCGCTCGCTGGCCGACCTGCTGCCCACCCCGCCGGTCGCGGTGCCCGTGCACGAGAGCGGTGACGCCTTCCTGGCCCAGGTGGACGGGGTGCTCTGCGTCTGCCCGTGGCGTACCCGGCTGCGCGGCTGGCTGGCCCTCGCGGAACCCTCCGACGAGCTGCCCCGGACGGTCCTGGACGCGGCGCTGCCCGAGGTGGTGCGCCTGGAGGCGGCCAAGGACCACGAGCGGTGGCTGGAACGCAACCCCGACGCCCGCCCGTGGATCCGATCGGCCGTCTGGCAGGTGCCGCTCAACTGGTTCGTGCTCGTCTCCGACGAGGAGCGGGAGTACGAGAAGGGGACCGCGGAGGTCGCCCCCGTGCTGCGCTACCGCACACCGATGGTGCAGGCCCGGCGCCGGGTGGCCCGCTCGTTGCGGACGCTGAAGGACGCCATGGACGAGGGGCCGCTCATCGACGGTCTCGTGGACGTGGGGCGCTGGCTCGAGGAGTTCCACCCGCGTTCGCTGGTGGAACTGGATTACGGCGGTCTGGTGCATGTGCTGCCGGCCGGTGATCTGGAGGACGACCACTCGGCGAAGGACGTGGCCGAGGGCATCGAGGCGCTGCGGATCGGGGACGGCGCGGCGGCGGGCGCGGCGTACGGACGGCTCGTGGAGCGGTGGCGGTCGGTCCGGGAGCGGCGCTCGGCGAACTGACGCCCGCCGCGGCCTCCTGATGCCGCCGGGGGGTTCCTCGCGCCGCCGACCCGGTGCCCTCGCTGTGAACTGACGGTGTGACAGACGCGACAGCGCTTTCAGTAGTGACGTACGTCACGGCCGTGAAGCAGGGGAACAGCGTACGGTCAACCGCACTTCACGGAACTGACGGGACGTAGGTCCCGATCCGGGCTTATGTCGCAAGGGTGATGGAACGCACGTACACGGCCCTTGCGTCGCTTGCCCCTCCTCGTGCCAAAATAGGACAAGGAGTCCGGGGAGGGCTCCGTCCGCCTGCTTATGCTCCACTGTGGGGGGAAATCTCAGCATTGCAGCGCTTTGGGGGGTCTGATGCCTCCTGATCGCCCTGTGACTGATCGTCACAGTGGCGTGACTGTCCGCTATGGCATGGTCCATCGGCTTCCGTCGCCGATGAACACCTGGGGGGCAATTCCATCGGTTTGGCCGACGCGGCTGGACGGATGGTGTAGTTGTAGTGCCGAGGACAAGCCGTTCGTCCTATAACCGACTCGACTCGCGTCCGCCATTTCGGGCAACGCGGGTCAAGGTGCAGAATTTAGAGGAAAGAACCGAGAAGGTTCGGTTCTCCCGAGGAGGCCGCTCATGACCGCTCGCACCCCTGATGCTGAGCCGCTGCTGACCCCGGCTGAGGTCGCCACCATGTTCCGCGTCGACCCCAAGACGGTCACGCGGTGGGCGAAGGCCGGCAAGCTCACATCGATTCGTACGCTCGGCGGACATCGCCGTTATCGCGAGGCCGAGGTCCGCGCACTGCTTGCGGGTATCCCGCAGCAGCGCAGCGAGGCCTGACAAGTGAATAACCGGGCAACACGTCAGGTCCCCCAACCTGTTCGGACGCCCGAAACCTAGCTACAAGCGACGTGGGTCCTGCCCCAACAGGCCCCTCGCCCACACGGAACGTCGTCGATCGCGCTGGACTCCGCCGGGTCCAGCGCGATCTTTTTTGTGTGCTTGCGACCGCTCGGGGGTGCTCCACCGGTTGTATCAGGTGGCTCTGTGAGCGTCCTTGTCGGAGTCTGAGGAGGCTCTGGGAGGGTTCCGGGGGGCATCCTCCGGAGTGGTGCAATTGCACATATAAAATTGACCAGTTGTAGGAGTGCAGTAAGAACCCGGGTTTTCAAAACTCATGCCGTGACACCCGTCACATGACAGGAGTCTTGTTGCCCCTGACTCATGTGCGCTAGAGGGGAGTTCGCGCCCCAGCGCCCCACGCGGGCAAGGCCGTTGGCGCGCGCGTGGACGCTCCGGGCGCCCACGGGGGCGCCGATCACGCGGGCGGGGGGATCTCGCCCTCCACGGCCTCCTCAGGGGCCTGGGAGCCCCGTGGGGCGCCGTCCATCGCCAGCCGCAGCAAGCGGTGGCAGATCGGACAGTGACGGGTCAGATGCCGGTAAGGGGTCGCGGCCGACAGGTGCGCGCGAAGCAGTGCCCGCGTCTCGTGCCTGACCGATGCCGCCATGCCCCACCTCCGTCGGGGCCACGCGGGAACGGGCCCTGGCTTCTGGGGTACCGGCGGAAAGTGACGGCGTCAAGAGAACGGCGGACAACGCAGAGAGCCCGGATCCTGGGATCCGGGCTCTCTGTTCACTCTTTCACTGCGGTCCTGACGGGATTTGAACCCGCGGCCTCCACCTTGACAGGGTGGCGAGCACTCCAAACTGCTCCACAGGACCAGGCTTTGCGGCACTTGATGTTGCGCTGTGCTGCGAGAAGGACTGTACAGGAGGGTGAGCCCGCCGGTCGAACTCACCCTCCGTACGGGAGCCGTCACGGCGCCATCGCGTCGATCGCCTTCACGATCCGCTTGTCGGAGACGGGGTACGCGGTGCCCAGCGCGTGGGCGAAATAGCTGACCCGGAGCTCCTCGATCATCCACCGGATGTCCAGGACCTGCCGGGGGACCGGCCGGCCCTGCGGCAGCTGCTCCAGCAGCCACGCGTACTCGTCCTGCATCTCGTGGACCTTCTCCATGCGGCTGGTGTCCCGCTGGACGCCGGTCGGCATCTGCTGGAGACGCCGGTCGGCGGCCACCAGGTAGCGCATGAGGTCGGGCAGCCGGCGCAGCCCCGCCCAGGTCACGAAGCCGGGCTTCACCAGGGCGTCCAGCTGTTCGCGCACGTCCGCCAGGTTCGCGAGCAGCACGGGGCTGCGTACGCCCTTCAGACGGCGCTCACAGGCCTGCCAGGCGGCCAGGACCTGCTGCACCTGTCCGACCGTCCGCACCGTCGTGTCGACGATCTCGGCGCGCACCTTGTCGTAGAGCTTGCGGTAGGACTCCTCGTCCCAGGCCGGACCGCCGAAGTCGGCGATCAGCCGGTCGGCCGCCGCCATCGCGCAGTCGTCGAACAGCGCCTGGATCGAACCGTGCGGATTCGCGGACAGCGCGAGCTTCTGGGCGTTCGTCAGCTTCTCGGATGCGAACTTTGCCGGGTTGACCGGGATGGAACGCAGGATCAGCCGGCGGGTGCCCTTCCACATCGCCTCCGCCTGCTCCGCCTCCGTGTCGAAGAGGCGTACGGACACGGTGTCCCCGTCGTCGACGAGCGCCGGGTAGGCCTTCACCGGCTGGCCCGCGCGGCGGGTCTCGAAGACGCGGGCCAGCGAGCCGATCGTCCAGTCCGTCAGGCCCGAACGCTCCAGGGACTCGCCGCCCTGCCGTTCGGCGATGGCCGCGGCCGCCTGTGAGATGGCCTGTCTCGCCTTCGGTTTCAGCCGGAGCTTCAGGGCTTCGAGGTCCTTGTCCTCGGCCAGGTTGCGGCGCCGCTCGTCGACGATCCGGAAGGTGATCCTCAGATGGTCGGGGAGCCGCGACCAGTCGAAGTCGTCGGCCTCGAACGGGACGCCGACCATGCGCTTCAGCTCACGCGCCATGGTCGCCGTGAGCGGCTCCTGGAGGGGCACCGCCCGGTCCAGGAAGCGCTTCGCGAAGTTCGGCGCCGGTACGTAGTGCCGGCGGATCGGCTTGGGGAGGGAACGGATCAGCTCCGTGACGACCTCCTCCCGCAGACCCGGGATCTGCCAGTCGAAGCCCTCGTCCGTGACCTGGTTGAGGACCTGGAGCGGGATGTGGACGGTCACGCCGTCCGCGTCCGCGCCCGGTTCGAACTGGTAGGTGACCCGGAACTTCAGCTGACCCTGCCGCCAGGAGTCCGGATAGTCGGCCTTGGTGACCGCCTCGGCCGACTCCCGGATGAGCATCTCCCGCTCGAAGTCCAGGTAGTCGGGCGTCTCGTGCCGCTTGTGCTTCCACCAGGAGTCGAAGTGCGCGCCGGACACGACGTGTTCGGGCACCCGCTGGTCGTAGAAGTCGAACAGCGTCTCGTCGTCCACCACGATGTCCCGGCGCCGGGCGCGGTGCTCCAGCTCCTCGACCTCGCTGAGGAGCCGGCGGTTGTCGGCGAAGAACTTGTGGTGCGTGCGCCAGTCGCCCTCGACCAGCGCGTTGCGGATGAACAGGTCGCGGGAGGTCTCCGGGTCGATCCGGCCGTAGTTGACCTTGCGCTGTGCGATGATCGGGACGCCGTAGAGCGTGACCTTCTCGTCGGCCATGACGGCCGCCTGGTCCTTCTCCCAGCGCGGTTCGCTGTACGTCCGCTTCAGCAGGTGGCCGGCGAGCGGCTCGACCCACTCCGGCTCGATCCTCGCGTTGACCCGGGCCCACAGGCGGCTCGTCTCGACCAGCTCGGCGGACATCACGAAACGCGGCTGCTTCTTGAACAGGGCCGAGCCGGGGAAGATCGCGAACTTGGCGCTCCGCGCACCCAGGTACTCGTTCTTGTTGCCGTCCTTCACGTCCTTCATGCCGATGTGCGACAGCAGGCCGGCGAGGAGCGAGACATGGACGCTCTGCTCGGGCGCGTCCTCCTCGTTCAGATGGATGCCCATCTGCTTGGCGACCGTGCGGAGCTGTGTGTAGATGTCCTGCCACTCACGGATGCGCAGGAAGTTCAGGTACTCCTGCTTGCACATACGCCGGAAGGAGGAGGAACCCCGTTCCTTCTGCTGCTCGCGGACGTACCGCCACAGGTTGAGATAGGCGAGGAAGTCGCTGGTCTCGTCCTTGAAGCGGGCGTGCTGCTGGTCGGCCTGGGTCTGCTTGTCGGCGGGGCGCTCACGCGGGTCCTGGATGGACAGCGCGGCGGCTATCACCATGACCTCGCGCACACAGCCGTTCTTGTCGGCCTCCAGGACCATGCGGGCGAGGCGGGGGTCGACGGGCAGCTGGGCCAGCTTGCGGCCGGTCTGGGTGAGCCGCCGGCGAGGGTCCTTCTCGGACGGGTCCAGCGCGTTCAGCTCCTGGAGCAGCTGGACGCCGTCGCGGATGTTGCGGTGGTCCGGCGGATCGATGAAGGGGAACTTCTCGATGTCGCCGAGGCCCGCCGCGGTCATCTGGAGGATGACGCTCGCCAGGTTCGTACGGAGGATCTCCGCGTCGGTGAACTCCGGCCGGGCGAGGAAGTCGTCCTCGTCGTAGAGCCGGATGCAGATGCCGTCGCTGGTCCGGCCGCAACGGCCCTTGCGCTGGTTGGCGCTGGCCTGCGAGATCGGCTCGATGGGCAGCCGCTGGACCTTGGTGCGGTGGCTGTAGCGGCTGATCCGGGCGAAGCCGGGGTCGATGACGTACTTGATGCCGGGGACGGTCAGGGAGGTCTCGGCCACGTTCGTCGCCAGAACGATCCTGCGGCCGGTGTGCTGTTGGAAGACCCGGTGCTGCTCGGCGTGCGAGAGCCGGGCGTACAGGGGCAGGACCTCCGTGAAGCGGTACTTCTTCTTGTCCAGCGCGTCGGCGGTGTCGCGGATCTCCCGTTCACCGGAGAGGAAGACGAGGATGTCGCCCTTCCCCTCGCCCATCAGCTCCTCGACGGCGTCGGTGATCGCGGTGATCTGGTCGCGGTCGGAGTCCTCGGAGTCCTCTTCGAGGAGCGGCCGGTAACGGACCTCCACCGGATACGTCCGCCCGCTGACCTCGACGATCGGGGCCTCGCCGAAGTGCCGGGAGAACCGCTCCGGGTCGATGGTCGCCGAGGTGATGACGACCTTGAGGTCCGGGCGGCGGGGCAGCAGCTGGGCGAGGTAGCCCAGCAGGAAGTCGATGTTGAGGGACCGCTCGTGGGCCTCGTCGATGATGATCGTGTCGTACGCGCGCAGCTCACGGTCGGTCTGGATCTCCGCGAGGAGGATGCCGTCCGTCATCAGCTTCACGAAGGTGGCGTCCGGGTTCACCTGGTCGGTGAACCGCACCTTCCAGCCGACGGCCTCGCCCAGGGGCGTGCCGAGTTCCTCCGCGACCCGCTCGGCCACCGTGCGGGCGGCGATCCGGCGGGGCTGGGTGTGCCCGATCATGCCGCGGACGCCACGCCCCAGCTCGAGACAGATCTTGGGGATCTGGGTGGTCTTGCCGGAACCTGTCTCACCGGCGACGATGACGACCTGGTGATCACGGATGGCGGCCGCGATCTCGTCCTTCTTCTGGCTGACCGGGAGCTGCTCGGGGTACGAGACGGCGGGCACCCGGCCGCGCCGCCGGACCATCCGCTCCTCGACCTGGGCGACCTCCGCCTCGATCTCGGCGAGGACGGCGGCACGGGCCTCCGGCTTGCGGATCTTGCGCGCGCCTTCGAGCCTGCGCCCGAGCCGGTGCGCGTCGCGCAGGGACAGCTCGGTCAGGCGGGGGGCGAGGTCGCCGAGGGCGGGGGTGCCCGGAACGGAGGCGCTGGGAGTGGGGTGCGTAGACATACGCGATCCAGGATCTCATCTTGGCGAAAGAACGGGCGAGTGCTTTTGGCGCCGCCGCGTCCCGCGCACAGCGACGAAAACCCCCTCCGGTCACCCGGAGGGGGTTTTCGTTCTTGTGGCTGGGGCCGGGGTCGAACCGGCGACCTATCGCTTTTCAGGCGATCGCTCGTACCAACTGAGCTACCCAGCCACGAGGTTTCACGTGAAACCTCAGCGGTCCTGACGGGATTTGAACCCGCGGCCTCCACCTTGACAGGGTGGCGAGCACTCCAAACTGCTCCACAGGACCAAGCTGTTGTGTACGACAGTGTCGCACACGGTGTTGCGTGCCCCCAACGGGATTCGAACCCGTGCTACCGCCTTGAAAGGGCGGCGTCCTAGGCCGCTAGACGATGAGGGCTATCGGCCCGCCTGGGCGCTTCTCAGCGCGTCGGGGACGTCATGAGCATATGGGATGGCGGGGGGTATCGCCAAAACGGTTTACGGGGCCGCCCCGGAGGGGCTTCCGGAGCGGCTGACGGACGGGTTGGCGGACGGGTTGACGGAGGGGCTCAGCGGCGGGCTGGGGGAGGGCGTCGGGGAAGGGCTCGGGGACGGGACGGCTCCGGGCAGGTTCTCCTTCGGGAGGTGGCGGCTGACCTCGGCCGTCGTCAGACCCAGGCCGCCGAGCTTGATCTCGTCCCAGGCCTGGAGGCGGCGGGTGTCGCGGTCGAAGTAGAGGATCGACGCCTCGATGGGGTCCGGGTACTTGCCTTCCACGGCACGCAGGCCGCTGCCGCCGGTCGAGCCCTCGACCCGCAGCCGGGTGCCCTTCTTCATGACCTCGGTGTCCTCGTGGTGGAGATGGCCGGCCAGCACCAGGGGCACCTCGCCGTCCGTGCCCCGGGCGGCGGAGGGCTCGTGGGCGATGGCCACGTCCGCCGGGGTACCGGCGTCCCGTTGGATGCGCAGGGCCTGGGCCAGCCGGGCGCCCGCCGCCTCCTGGGACTCCTCGGCGCCCGGCGCGGAGGAGCGGTCGGGGGTGAACTGGGGGTCGCCGATGCCCGCGAAGCGCAGCCCGGCGAGCGTGACCGCGCGGCCGTCGTCGAGGACGTGCACGTTCTTCATGCCCTCCAGGTAGCGCTGGGTGACGAGCGAGTCGTGGTTGCCCCTGACCCAGACGTACGGCGCGCCCAGGGTGGCGATGGGGTCCAGGAAGCCGTTCTCGGCCGCCGACCCGTGGTCCATCGTGTCGCCGGAGTCGACGATCACATCGACCTTGTACTGCTCCACGAGCGAGGCGATGATCTTCCAGCTCGCCGGGTTCAGGTGGATGTCGGACACGTGCAGGACGCGGACCGTCGTCGGGTCGGGCTGGAAGGCGGGGAGCGTGGAGGTGACGTCGTAGAGCTTGGTCACGTTGGTGACCAGGCGGGCGAGCTCCCGCTGGTAGACGTCGAACTCGGTGACGATGCTGCGCGCGTTGCCGACGAGCGAGGGCGCGGAGGACAGCAGGCCGGAGAACCGGGGCTCCAGCACCGAGTCGGGGTTCCAGGTGGCGTACGCGGTCGCGCCCGACGCGCCCAGCAGGGTCAGGGCGAGACCGCCGGCGGCGAGGGCGCGGCGGGGGCGGCGGTAGACGGCGAGGCCGAGCGCCGTGGCGCCGGAGACCACGGCGACGCAGGAGCGGAGCGCGAGGTCGAGGGTGCCGTGCTCGATGTCACGCGCGACCTCGTCCTGGAGGCCGGAGAGACGTTCGGGGTGGTCGACGAGGGCCTGGGAGCGCTCGGGGTCGAGCTGGTCCACGTTCACGTCGAGGCGGACCGGGGCGATGTGGCTGTCCAGGCTGAGCGCGCCGAGCGGAGAGATGTTGATCTTCGTGCCGCCGGTGACCGACGGGCGCAGCGTCATCGTCGTGTTCATGGGACCGACCGACACGCGGACGTCCCCGACGATCAGCAGGCCGAGCCAGGCGCCGATGAGGACCACGGCGGTCAGGCCGAGAGCGCGGATCCAGGGGTTGGGTCGGGCGGCGAGTTCGGGGACCGGGTCACCGCTCCGGGCGGGCTTGCGGCGCTTCAGGACTGCGGTGGGGAGACGGGCGCGGACCATTGGTGCCCTATGCCCCGGTCCGGGCGCTGGTATGCGGACGGTTCGTGACCTCCCCCCGACCGCCTCGTACCGGACAATGGGCCTGTGCTGGAGATGACGCGCGAGGAGTTCGAGGAACTGGTCGCCGAGGCGCTGGACCGGATTCCGCCGGAGTTGACGCGGCTGATGGACAACGTCGCGGTGTTCGTCGAGGACGAGCCGACGGCGGACGATCCCGAGCTGCTCGGGCTGTACGAGGGGACCCCGCTGACCGACCGCGGCGAGTGGTACGCCGGTGTGCTGCCGGACCGGATCACGATCTACCGGGGGCCTACGCTGCGGATGTGCGCGACGCGGGAGGAGGTCGTCGAGGAGACGGAGGTCACGGTGGTGCACGAGATCGCCCACCACTTCGGCATCGACGACGCGCGGCTGCACGCCCTCGGCTACGGCTGAGACGCGCGGCTGCACGCCCTCGGCTACGGCTGAGCCGTACGGCACAGGGGCGCGCGTCGGCGCGTGTCTTCTTGCGGGCGCCGGGAGTTGGACACTTCGACTCCTTACGCCTGCCCCGGAGGTGGCCCCGTGCGCCCCTTGTACGTACCCGTTCGTCTGGCCGCGACGGCCCTGGCCGTCGCCGCCGCCGCCGGCTGCATGAGCGTGGGGCACGACGAGGACGGCCGGGCCGAGCCGTCGCACTCGGCGGGGCACCGGGGCGGTGAGGCCCCGGGCGGGGTCTCGGCGGGCGCGGGGGGCGGCTTCGGGTGGGACGCCGCGGGCGGCGACGGCAAGCACGGGCACGGGAAGGGCGGCAAGGGCGAGGCGGGCGCCTCGGCGTCCGCCCCGGCCGCGCCGTCGGCGGGCCGGAGCGCGCCGGCCTCGGCGGGGGCGGTGCGGCCGGGGACGAGCGAGCAGCCCGGGGTGCCGACGCCGACCGGGGCGCAGCCGCCCGCGCCCACGCGCTCGCCGGACCCGGAGCCGCCCGCGCCCACGCCGGAGCCGCCGTCGCCCACGCCGGAGCCGACGGTCGCCGAACCGTCGTCCTCGGCGCACGAGGGCGAGGGCGGGGCGGCGGCGCAGCTGGTGGACCGGGAGCCGGCGCCGGAGGCGGGCACGCCCGCCTAGGCGAGCGGTGCCGGGACGGCCGCCGGGATGGCCGCTGAGCTGCGGTGATGAGGCCCGGTTTGCCTTCGGTGGCCAGGGTGCTTATAGTGGTAGATCGTTTGATCCCATTTGCCCGGCGCCACCGCAGAGCGCGCCGTGTGGCGCGTACTCTCCCTTGCCGTGGCTGACCGCATAGAGGCGGTCGTAGTGCAATGCGAACACGGAGTTGACGGGCGCGTGCCGACTTGAGACTCCGGAAGGTTTCGCATTCGCATGTCCATTTCCAGTACTGATCACTCCGTCGTGCCCGAGAACAACGACGAGCCGATCACCCTCGAGGCGATCGAGGTCACCGAGACCGTCGAGACCGCTGAGGCCCTCGAGGCAGCAGCAGTCCAGGCGGCCGACGAGACCCCCGAGGCGCCCGAGACCCCCGAACTCACCTTCGCCGACCTCGGCCTCCCCGAGGGCGTCGTGCGCAAGCTCGCGCAGAACGGCGTGACCAGCCCCTTCCCGATCCAGGCCGCGACCATCCCGGACGCCCTGGCCGGCAAGGACATCCTCGGCCGCGGCCGCACCGGCTCCGGCAAGACCCTCTCCTTCGGTCTGCCCACCCTGGCCACGCTGGCCGGCGGGCACACCGAGAAGCGCAAGCCGCGCGCCGTCATCCTCACGCCGACGCGTGAGCTGGCGATGCAGGTCGCGGACGCGCTCCAGCCCTACGGCGACGTCCTCGGCCTGAAGATGAAGGTCGTCTGCGGCGGTACGTCGATGAGCAACCAGATCTACGCCCTCGAGCGCGGCGTCGACGTCCTCGTCGCCACCCCGGGCCGGCTGCGCGACATCATCAACCGCGGCGCCTGCTCCCTCGAGAACGTGCAGATCGCCGTCCTCGACGAGGCCGACCAGATGTCGGACCTGGGCTTCCTGCCCGAGGTCACCGAGCTGCTCGACCAGATCCCCGGCGGCGGCCAGCGGATGCTGTTCTCCGCCACGATGGAGAACGAGATCTCCACGCTGGTCAAGCGCTACCTGAGCAACCCCGTCACGCACGAGGTCGACAGCGCCCAGGGCAACGTCACGACCATGTCGCACCACATCCTGATCGTGAAGCCCAAGGACAAGGCGCCGGTCACCGCCGCGATCGCCTCCCGCAAGGGCCGCACCATCATCTTCGTCCGCACCCAGCTCGGCGCCGACCGTATCGCCGAGCAGCTGCGCGACTCCGGTGTGAAGGCGGACGCGCTGCACGGCGGCATGACCCAGGGCGCGCGGACCCGCACGCTGGCCGACTTCAAGGACGGTTACGTCAACGCGCTCGTCGCGACCGACGTCGCCGCCCGCGGTATCCACGTCGACGGCATCGACCTGGTGCTCAACGTGGACCCGGCCGGTGACCACAAGGACTACCTGCACCGCGCCGGCCGCACCGCGCGGGCCGGCCGTACCGGCACGGTCGTCTCCCTCTCGCTGCCGCACCAGCGCCGTCAGATCTTCCGTCTGATGGAGGACGCGGGCGTCGACGCCGGGCGTCACATCATCCAGGGCGGCGCCGCCTTCGAGCCGGAGGTCGCCGAGATCACCGGTGCCCGCTCGATGACGGAGGTCCAGGCCGAGTCCGCGGGCAACGCCGCGCAGCAGGCCGAGCGTGAGGTCTCCGAGCTCACCAAGGAGCTGGAGCGCGCGCAGCGGCGTGCGACCGAGCTGCGCGAGGAGGCCGACCGTCTGGTGGCCCGCGTGGCGCGTGAGCGTGGCGAGGACCCGGAGGCGGCCGTCGTCGCGGCCGCCGAGGCCGTCGTCGAGCAGAACGCCGTGGCGGAGGCTCCGGCCGAGGCCGCGGCCGCCGAGCAGCCCGCGTACGAGCAGCCGCGTCAGCGTCGTGACGAGCGGGGCAACTACGAGCGCCGTGACGACCGTCGCGACGACCGTGGTGGCCGTTCCTTCGAGCGTCGCGACAACGACCGTGGCGGCTTCAACCGTGACGACCGTCCCTCGGGCGGCTTCAGCCGTGACCGTCGTGACGGCGACCGCGGCGGTTTCCGCCGTGACGACCGCCGTGACGACCGGGGCGGCCGTTCCTTCGAGCGTCGTGACGACCGTCAGTCGGGTGGCTTCAACCGCGACCGCCGTGACGACCGCGGTGGCCGTTCCTTCGAGCGTCGTGACGACCGCCCCGCGGGCGGTTTCCGCCGCGACGACCGTCGTGACGAGCGTCCCTCCGGTGGCTTCCGCCGTGACGACCGTCCCTCGGGCGGTTTCAACCGTGACCGTCGTGACGAGCGTCCCTCCGGCGGTTTCCGCCGTGACGACCGTCCCTCGGGCGGCTTCAACCGCGACGACCGTCAGTCGGGCGGCTTCAACCGCGACCGTCGTGACGAGCGTCCGTCCACCCACCGGGGCAGCGACCGTCCGTTCAACCGTGACCGCCGCGACGACCGTCCGGGCTTCCGCTCCGGCGGCCACGACCGCCCGTTCGGCCGCCGTGACGACCACCGTGGCACCGGCTCGGGCACGACCGGCCGCCGCGACGACAAGCCGCGCTGGAAGCGTAACGGCTGACGTCGGCTCAGCTGAGTGAACGCCGTGGCCCCCCACCGAACACCGGTGGGGGGCCACGGCGTTCTCGCGTCTGCGGCAACCTCGCACGATCCGCCGCAACGGCATTTTCTAGCCACATTGTGACGTGTGTCATGCTCCCGGCAGGGGAATTGCTGGGGGCATGACAGATGACGGCACAGCGGGTCAGTCGGCTCCCGGGAAACTCTCGGACGAAGAGCTGCTGGCCGAACTCGGTTACACCCAGGTCCTCGCCCGCCGCATGTCGGCGTTCTCCAACTACGCGGTCTCCTTCACCATCATCTCGGTCCTGTCGGGCTGTCTGACGCTGTACCTGTTCGGCATGAACACGGGCGGGCCGGCGGTGATCACCTGGGGCTGGGTGGTCGTCGGGCTGATGACCCTCTTCGTCGGCCTGTCCATGGCCGAGATCTGCTCGGCGTACCCGACCTCGGCGGGCCTGTACTTCTGGGCGCACCGGCTGGCGCCCTCGCGATCGGCGGCGGCCTGGGCCTGGTTCACGGGCTGGTTCAACGTGCTGGGCCAGGTGGCCGTGACGGCCGGCATCGACTTCGGGGCCGCGTCCTTCCTCGGCGCCTATCTGAACCTCCAGTTCGACTTCGAGGTGACACCCGGCCGGACGGTCCTGCTCTTCGCCGGGATCCTGGTCCTGCACGGCCTGCTGAACACCTTCGGGGTGCGGATCGTCGCCCTGCTCAACAGCGTGAGCGTGTGGTGGCACGTGCTGGGCGTGGGCGTCATCGTCGGGGCGCTGGCCTTCGTCCCCGACAGGCATCAGTCGACGTCCTTCGTGTTCGGCGAGTTCGTCAACAACACCGGCTGGGGCAGCGGCTTCTACGTCGTCCTGCTCGGCCTGCTGATGGCCCAGTACACCTTCACCGGGTACGACGCCTCCGCCCACATGACCGAGGAGACGCACGACGCCTCGACGGCCGGCCCCAAGGGCATCGTGCGGTCCATCTGGACCTCGTGGATCGCGGGCTTCGTGCTCCTGCTCGGCTTCACCTACGCCATCCAGTCCTACGACGCCGCGCTCGCCTCCCCGACCGGCGCGCCGCCCGCCCAGATCCTGCTCGACGCGCTCGGCGCGACCGCCGGCAAGCTGCTGCTGCTCGTGGTGATCGGCGCCCAGCTGTTCTGCGGGATGGCGTCGGTGACCGCCAACAGCCGCATGATCTACGCCTTCTCGCGGGACGGCGCGCTGCCGTACTCGCACCTCTGGCACACGGTCAGCCCGCGCACCCGCACGCCCGTCGCGGCGGTCTGGCTGGCGGCCGGCGGCGCGCTGGTGCTGGGCCTGCCGTACCTGATCAACGTGACCGCGTACGCGGCCGTCACCTCGATCGCCGTCATCGGCCTCTACATCGCGTACGTCATCCCGACCCTGCTGCGCGTCCGCAAGGGCGACGCCTTCGCGCGGGGGCCGTGGCACCTGGGCCGCTGGTCGAAGGCGATCGGCGTGGTGTCGGTGGCGTGGGTGGCCGTCATCACCGTCCTGTTCATGCTCCCCCAGGTCTCCCCGGTCACCTGGGAGACCTTCAACTACGCCCCGGTCGCCGTCCTCGTCGTGCTGGGGTTCGCGGGGGCGTGGTGGCAGGTCTCCGCCCGCCACTGGTTCCTCGATCCCACCCACGAGCGGACCATCGCCCGCGAGGCGGCCCGGGCGGGGACACCGGCCGAACTGCCGGAGTTGTGACCGATCCAGGGCCCGATCCCGAGCGCTTCGCATCGCCCGGCGCGCCCGTGTCTCCGATACCCGATCGGAGACACGGCCACGTCCGGCTATGCTCGGGGAGGCAACATCGCCTGGGCCCTTAGCTCAATTGGCAGAGCAGTGGACTTTTAATCCATTGGTTGTGGGTTCGAGTCCCACAGGGCCTACCGGCGGTGAGGGAGGGCTAACCTCTCTGACCTGCGATGCAGCGCCTGAGTCGGCTTCGGCCGGGTCAGGCGCTGCATCGTTTTCGGGGGGAACGCCGCCTCGCGCTTTCTTGGAGCAGAACCACGACGATGCTGTCGCGGGGGAGACGGAAGGTGCGGGTTCCGCCAGCGCGGCCCACCAGGCTGAGGGAATGCCTCGCCTGCTGATTCAAGGTGTCAGCGCCAGGGCGGACGGCACCCGGCGGAGCACGAGAACGTCGAGGGGACCGGCCGGTCACCGCCGCGCGTCTTGGCGAGGCCGACCTCAGCCCCGCCGCGCTGCGCCTGGGCGACAGCCCATCCGGGACGAGCCCGACGAGGCCGTCACCGCCGCCGTCGTCGCCGACCGCGGCAATGAGCTGGCCGGGGGAGCTGACCTCCTGGTGGATCCACTCCTTCCGTGCGCCTCGCCGCTGGCGGGGTGCCGGCGACTCGCTAGGCGCCAGTCGCGCTGCCCGTCAACTCACTCAACAGGTACCTGAGTTCCGCCGCCTGGTCCAGGAGGCCGGCCGAACCTGCGGCTGCGCACAGTTTGAAGGCCGTTCGGGCCACTTGGACGGCGTCCGGCAGACGTTCCCCGCTTTCCAGACGAATGCGCGCGAAGGTGATGTGAGCGTCCACCGCGGTCTCAAGGGCCATCGCCGGCAAGTAACCCTCCGGGACGAGGGAGACGGCCTCCTTTGTGGCCGACCGTGCCTCCTCGTCACGCTCCAGCAGGTGGTAAGCCAATCCGAGACTGGTCAGGCAACGGACCTGAAAGGGAACCAGGAAGGAATTGCCCGGGCTGTCCCTCCGAAGCTCCTTCAGCAGGGTGTTCGCTTCCTGGAGGTCCAGCAAGCCGACCTCCATCCGCCCCTGTTCCACGGCCATCGTCCCGTGCAGTTCCAAGGCCGTGACCAATTCCAGTTTCACCCCGGGCCTCTCGATGATCCGGGCCCGGAAGAGGATGACGGCATCGCGGGCACTCGCTGCCGCTTCCTCCCGATGGTTCGCCGCCCATTGATGCAGGGCCACGAGGGTGAGAAAGGGCGCCGTGTCCTCTCCGTCTGTCGCCCCGACCTCGCGCAGCGTCGCCTCGATCCTTCTGATACTCCTCGCAGACGCTTTCAGGTTGCCTGATAAGACCAGGGAGCGCGCACACGAGATCGTCAGGCGGACGTCCAGCCAGGGCAGGGGACCGTAGGTCTGCCGGAAGTGCGCATAGGTTCGCAGCGCGAGCCGGGCCATCTCCTCGGAACCCCTCAGCTCACCCTTCGAGAGGAGGATGTCGGCCACCCTGCCTTGGTGTTCCGCGAGGTCTGACGCGTACCACGGGAGGCGTTGTGCGAGTTCCTCGGTCGCTTTCGCCGCCTTCCGCGCCGCCGTGAGCGCCTCGCCGTGGTCCCCGGAGATTTTGAGGGCGTCGGCCAGAGCCCCGAGGGTGAGTGCCAACACGCTCGCGTCCACCGGAGCCGTGGCGTCCGCGTTCGCGTCGGCCTCTGTCAGGGACACGCTCTCCAGGGTCAGGGGGCGAGCGGAGTCCGCCTTCCCGCACTTGAGGAGGACAGTCGCGTGCTTCGCCAGGGAGACCGCCAACGCTGCGCGATGCCGAGGGTCCTTCCTGGCAAGGCTCCGGTTCATACGGAGTGCCTCGGACGATACGGCCACAGCTTGGGTAGGAGCTTGGTACGCCATGCACTCCCCCAGGATGGAGAGCGCGTGCGCCAGCAGAGCAGTCCGCTTCTCGTCCGAGGCCACTACCCGCCGTGCGAGCGACACAGCTTCGTTCGCCGAGCCGATGGCGGCGCGTGTCTGCCCGGCTTTCACCTGCACCGTGCTCATGAGAGCGAGGGCACGCACGAGGCGTTCCGCGCGGTGGACGGAGTTCCGCTCGGCGAAGAGATCGCGGGATGCCGAGACGCTCTGCGCCGCCGTTCGCAGGGCCGCCCCCAGGTCCGCCGTACGCAGGTGGATGCCGGTCTGGGTTTGAAGCGCGCGGGCCAGGCAGGCACGGCGGTTCGGGCTCCGTTCGGTCACCCGCCGTAACAGGCTCACCGCCTCGCCGCAGATCGCGAGGGCCCGAGGGTCGCCCTTTTCGTAGAAGAGCCATTCCGCGTGGTGCACCAAAGAGGAGGCGAGCGCCGTTCCGAAGGGGCCCGCGACCGGTCTCGGCCCGGTCCTGTTGCGGTCGTCCGGGTCGCTGTCGGGCGAGATGCCGCCGTGGAGCGGCAGCGATCCTCTCCTGACGTTCAGCGCCTCCGTCCCGAATGCCGCAGCCTCCTCGTGATTGCCCTGCTCGGTCAGAGCGGCGCACAGGCTGAACAGCGCGTCGGCCAATGCGGAGCGGTAGTCCTCCGGCTCCGCCTCGGCGAGAGGACGCAGGAGCGCGACCTCGTCGCGAGCGGCGCCGGCAGCCTGGTCGAACAGACCGGCGAACTGGTAGACGGCGGTGAGTTCGTGGCAAAGGGCCGCCTTCTCCGCAGGGTCGTCCACTTCCTGCTGCTGGGCCTTGATGACCTGGCTGAGGATCGCGGCCGCACCTGTACCGAGTCCTGGTATTTCGCGGCCGCGCAGCACGGCGGCCACGGCCCGCAGTGTTTCGATCCCGATGTGCGGGTTGTCGGCCAGCGTGGCCAAGGAGGCGTTCCCGCACTCCAGCACGATCCTGGGGCGGGACGTGAGCAACGGCGAGAGATAGTCCACCGAAATATGTCGCCACCGGGTCGCCATCTCTATCAGGGTGGTGAGCGCCCCGCGAACGCTTCGGTCGATCTCCTTCCAGGTCGAGTTCAGCAACTTGTTCGTGGCCTCGGCGGCCCAGGGCTGCGGCGTGAACTCCCCGTCATGGCCCGGCAAGCTCAGGGCGACGAAGTCCTCGGCCAACCGGTCGGGTTGCAGGGCCTCCAGGACGCTGTCCGTCTTTCTGAGCGCGGGCGGAGGCGGATAGCAGAAGGCGTGGTCCTGGATTACGCCGCGGGCTCGCTCGCGATTGCTTGCGATGCCCATGACGACTGCGACCCCATCGGCTTCCCGCTGCCGCATGGGACCGCACAGTGAGGCCGCGTAGACCGCGCATTCCAGTGTCGAGGCATCGGTCTGGATCCGCTTGCCGCGTTCAAGGTTCCGCCAGTGGTCCCGCTCCCGCCTCAGGAGGTAGGAGGACAGCCGTGCCGGATCCACGGGAGCCGAAGTCCCCCGGTGGGATGCGTCGACCGCCGCGAGCGCGGCCATGTGGATCGTGAGGATCATGGAGTAGGCGTCGTCGGAGAGGAGCCTCTCGGGTGGACCGATCGCTTCTGGATCGGAGACCTTGAGCCGTTCGGCGAACGCGTCACGAGCCGCGAAGAACGCGCGCTCCCGTTCCTCCGCCCGCGTGCCCAGCGGAGCCAGCCGAATCGCTTCCGCGTCCAACTCGAGTTCCTTGTCGAGAAGGTACTCGACCTGCTCCCACCAGACGCCGGCCGGACGTGAGAGCAGCAGAATGCGAAGCGGCAGCTTCCAGAGCCTCCGGGACTCGCGGACGAATCCCACCAGATCGTCCTCGGGCCACCGCTCCGCGTAGTCGACGATGATCAGCACGCCTTTGGCGCCCTCGGTGACCCTGGGCATGCCACCCGTATCCTGCCCCGGGGTCTTCGTGTGCTGAGCGTCCAGTGCGACCCAGCCCTTTCTGCCCCAAGTCCGGCCGAGATGCCGGGCGAAGCGGGTTTTGCCCTCGCCGCCGGGCGCATGCAGGAGCCGTATGAGCACGGCCTCGTCGGAGTCGCGCCAGACCGTGAACTCCTCTTCCTCGTCGGCCCGCCCGGAGAAGTCCACCACCTCGTCGCGTGTGCGCAGGAGCTTGCTCGGCTGCTGACGGCCCTTCGCGGCGGGCGAGACAGACATACGGTTCTTCAGCCGCAACGTGTTGACCCGCCAGGGGGGACCGACCTGTTGGACGTTCAGGTCGTGCGCGGCCTGGTAGACGGTCGCAGCTTCATAGGCGTACGCGACAAGGCTGTGAAGAGGGCGATCGAACTCTGTCAAGGACGGTCCACACGGATGTCGCACCGCGCCTGGCCGCGCATCGATTTCCGTCGCGTGCACAGCGCGGTTCCGGTCGACGTCACCACTGGATTCATGGCAGCCCCAGGTTCCCCAATACCCGATAATGGACAAATGCTACCCGGGGATGCTGCCCGTGCGGGACGGGCGGGCGTGCCTCGCAGGAGCCGCAGAGCCATTTCCTCCTGCTCACTCCGACGGCTCTTCGGTCCATGGATGTTCCGGACCGACGGTGTAGTCGTGGCCGACCTGGATGAGCCGGGCTTTTCCGCTGGCCCTGCCCCTCAGACGCACCGTGGTCGCGGGTTCGTCGGGCCCGGCATTTGTCGCGGTGCGCTGTGGTGTGCGGTCTCGTGGCCCGGGCTCAGCCGTGGTGTGGTCGGTGAGATAAGGGCTGATCACTGCCGGGACCAGTCCCGGCACGAAGATCCAGCACCCCTCCTCGAATTCCGGCTTGCCCTCGACCCGGGCAGTGGCCCGCAGGAAGTGGCGCGGTTGGAGTACCGGGGTGCGGCCCGCACGGACGGCCCGGCGGAACACCGGGTCCGAGACCACGGCGGCCAGCGGAAGACCGTGATCGGTGGCCGCCTTCATGGCCTGGTACGCCGGTTCGCTGTCGACGAGCCGGCAGGCGTCGTTGGCCGCGTCACCGCGGTGTGCTGGTGGCTCCAGCGGGCCGACATGCACGCTCGCGCGCAGCCGAAGTTCTGGCAGACCGCTCAGTCGGTTTCGCTCGTGACGGTCCAGCGCCCGGCGGAGGTTGTCGAGGAAGGGATCGACCAGACGGGCCGCATGCCGCGCGGGGAGCACGAAGATGGCTCCGTCGCCGCGGTCCTTCACCGTGTTCTCCAACGTCGAGGCGCGCCCGATACCGCTCTGTTCGAACACGGTGGAGAGGATGGCGTCGAGGTCTTCCCGGGTGGACGCCATCTGTGCTTCGGGGATCTGGCTGTACCCCTTCATGTCGACGACCAGGAGCACCTGCTCCGGCGGCACGTCGGCGGCGTCCTGCGGGAGAAGAGAAGGCATGGCTCAGTCGCCTTTCCGGCACGAGAACAAGGTGTGGGGATGTGCGTGACCGCGATGCTCGTCGGCCTCGGATGGTGGGGATACCCACTGGTGGGCACCCCCCAGGTGTCATGCGTCACTGCTGGGCGTACGCGTGGGACCGGATCGCTGCGATGTCCCGTACGAGGAGCCCGCCGGTGGCCTCTGTGTCGAGCCACCCCCGCAAGCGCCATGGCCGAAGAGCCGACCCGACGGCGTTGCGGGACGCGCCGATCATCCGGGACAGCTCCGCCTGTGTCAGCGGCACGACGTATTCGGTATCCGTAGCCGAGGCTGTCGGGAGCAAACGGCCCAGCGCCGAAGCCAGTCGCACCGGCACCGGCGCGGTGGCCATCTCCAAGAGGGCCGTCTCCGCTTCGCGGACTCGCGCGATGGCGTGACGCAGCAAGGGTCCCAGCAGCCCGTGACGGTCGACGAAGGTCAGGAAGACCGGCGCGGGAACGATATGCACCCGGCAGACCTCGGCGGCCGTCACCGACGCGGTACGCGGGTGGTCGTCCAAGACCGCCAGTTCGCCGAAGATCTCACCCGCGCCGCGCACCGCCAGCAGTGACTGTTCCCCCTGGAATCCCGTCAGCGTCACCAGGGCTGAGCCGGCAGCAAGCAGGACGACATGCGTACCGGGATCACCCTGCCGCAGCAGCACGCTCCTCGCCGGCCGCACGTGGACCGGAGCCAGATCGCATAACTGTGACCACAGGCCCTGACCGATGACCGAGACATGCGACCGGTACATCCTCGCCCCCTTTTGTGATGACCGTCACTCACTCATGGTCTCAAATGGTGATGTACAGGATCAACAGTCCTGTTCCTGCCATCGTGAGCGCAGCCGCGGTGACGTCCACGGCCCACCTGAGGATCCGGAACTTTCGTTGGGCCAGCGTCGTGAACAACGCGAGCCGCTCTGCCTGCAGCAGCAGATGCCGGTCTGCTTCCAGCGCCGCAGGATTCCGCTCGGCGGTCTCCGGCGGACCGGAGTGCGCCACGGAACACACGAACGCCCGAAGCCTGCCGCCCGGTGGTAGAGCGGGACGGATGGCCACCATCGTCATCATGAGCGCCACGCCTAGAAGGACAGCGGCCCCCACCAAGGCGGCCACGGGCATCCGCGGGGATTCGGAGACTGCGGACAGCGCCATTGCGTCGACCGCCAGCAGGCCACCGATCAGGCCGCACAAGGCCGTCGCCTTGGTGTCGGCGCGCTGTAACTCCGTGAACATCCCGGCCGCTTCGCCCTCGAGCCGAGTGCAGTTCACCTGTTCGTCCGCGCGGGAGTTCTCACCGGTGTCGGGCATGCGCCCTCCTCATCTCCGAGCCGCCGACCGTGCCCTAAACGGTGCCGGAACGACGCCCATGAGAGGGACCACTGCTGGGCGTCGCGCGTGCCAGGCCCGTCACACGCCACCGTCCCAACGCGTGGCGCTGGCCTCGTCACCTCTGCCGCAGATCGGGATGGCTCGAACGACTCGGAGTACTCCTCCCGCAAGGAGGACGAGTTCCGCCTCCGGCTGCACCCGCGCCACCTCGACCGGATCGCCCCGGACGTACGCGAGCGGATTTTCCTCGAACACGGCTACGGCGAACGGTTCGGCGTCGCCGACGACGCGCTGCGACCACTCGTGGCGGGCCTGCGCTCGCGCGAGCGGCTCCTCGCCGAGTGCGACATCGTGCTGCCGCTCACCCAGCGCGACGCCGCGGCGCCCGGGCCGACTTCGGTCGGTCCGGGCGCCGTTTCCGTTCCGGGCGTCAATGGTCGGAGTAGCTGAAGTCCCCGATGGTCCAGGCGCTGACGTCCTCGATCGCGACGCGGTACATCCCGCCGGTCTCCGGGATCCCCACCGTCCCTTGGAGGATCCGGGCGACGTGGAAGTGCAGATGTGTCGGTGGCCCGTCCTTCTTCGCGGGACTGTCGAAGACGGCGGAGAACTCGCCCAGCTGGGCGGAGTTCGTCAGCACCTCCGACACCCGCTGCCTCCACATGGCTTCGGTGGCCAGTCGACCGGTGATGACAGCACCACCGGTGACCACGGTCAGGGGCATGAGATTGCTCTGCCCGGACTCCACAAGGGCGGCGATGTCAACGATCAGCTCGTCAGGCTTCGGCATGAGATCGCATTCTATGCCTCGACTCGTGACGATGGGCGGCCCGAGGGTCATAGCTCGGCTGCGGGTGTAGGTAATTCTGTTCTCGCCAGAGCAGATATGGCCCGTTCGGTCGGGACTTGAACATCTTCATGTTCACTTGAACATCCGTATGGTAGAAATGCTGTCATGGATGTCGCAGACCGTCTCGACCTGACCCTCCGCCTCGTGCAGGGGCACGGCCAGGACCAGGAGCGTGAACCGGGGCAGGGCCAGGGGCAGGCGCAGGGGCGGGTCTCCGTGGCCGAGCTCGCCCAGCGGCTCGGGGTGTCGGAGATGACCGTGCGCCGGGATCTGGACGTGCTGGAGCGGCAGGGGCTGGTGCGGCGGGTGCACGGCGGGGCCGTCGCCGGCCGGCCGCGTGCGGAGGGCGGTGGCTTCGAGGCCCGGCAGGCCTGGCAGGCGGCGACGAAGGACCGGCTCGGCGCGGCCGTCGCCGGGCTCGTCGAGCCGGGCTCCCGGGTGCTGCTGGACGCCGGGACCACGACCGTGCACGTGGCGGAACACCTCGCCGCGCGGGGCCCGTTGACGGTCGCCGTGCTCAGTCTCCAGGCGGCGGTGCGGCTGGCCGACCGGCCCGGCATCGATCTGCTGGTCGTCGGCGGCAGGTCCCGCCCGGGTGAGCGGTCCCTCGTCGGACCGCTGGCGCTGCGCACCCTCGAGTCCCTGGCGTTCGACGTGTTCGTGATGTCGATCGGCGGGGTGCACGCCGAGCACGGCTGGTCGGAGTTCTCCCTCGACGACGCGGCCGTCAAGCAGGTGGGGCTCGGCCAGGCGGCCCGCACGGTCGCCGTCGCCGACGCGACCAAGCTGGGCGTGCGCGCCTTCAGCCAGGTCGCCCCGCTCGACGCCGTGGACGCCTTCGTGACCGACGCCGCCGCGGCTGACCCGGCCACCCATCCCGGTGGCCCGCAGACCCTGGACGCCCTGCGTGAGGCCGGCGTCGAGACCCGGCTGGCCTGAACGCGCCCCGGCAGACCCCGTGGAACCACTGAGGAGACCGCTGATGCATCCGCTGATGATCCTGGTCGCCGGCCCGTACCGTGCGGGCACCGGCGACGACCCCGCGAAGCTCGCGGAGAATGTGCGGGCCATGAACGAGGTCGCCCTCGTGCTGTTCCGTGCCGGGCACCTGCCCGTCACCGGGGAGGCGCTCGCACTGCCCCTGCTGGAGGCGGCGGGCGGCGCCGCCCCCGGTGATCCGCTCTTCGACGAGCTCTTCCACCCCGTCGCCGAGCGCCTGCTGGCACGCTGCGACGCCGTGCTGCGCATCGGCGGTCCTTCGCAGGGCGCGGACCGGATGACCGAGCAGGCCCGCGCCCAGGGCAAGCCGGTCTACGCCGCCCTCGCCGACGTCCCCGGCGCCCGCGCCGCCGCCCCCCGCACCCCCGACGTCCGCGCCGCCGACGCCGCCGACGCCGCCGACCCTCGCACCCCCGACGCCCGCGCCGCCGGCCCCGCTGTCACCCACCTCGAAGGGCACCGATGACCGAGCACGTAGACACCTCGCCCACCCCCGCGAACGGCTCCCGTGGCGGGCCGGCCCGGCCCGCACCCGGCACCCCCGGGATCGACGTCCCGGACCCCCGCGGCCGTACCGGACTCGACCGCCACGGTCGCGACCTCACCGGCAACGACCGGGTCCGTGTCCTCGACGTCGAGGTCCTCGCCTGCGACTGGTCCGTGCTGCGCCGCACCACCTTCGACTACCGGCACAGCGACGGCCACTGGAGCCGCGAGCAGCGCGAGACGTACGACCGGGGCGACGGGGCCACGATCCTCCTCTACGACCCCGACCGCCGTACGGTCCTGCTCACCCGGCAGTTCCGGCTGCCCGCGTACGTCAACGGGCATCCGGACGGCATGCTGCTGGAGGCCGCCGCCGGACTCCTGGACGGCGACGACCCGCGCGAGGCGATCCGCCGCGAGGCGGCCGAGGAGACCGGCCGGGCGGTGCACGACGTCGAGCATGTCTTCGACGCCTTCATGAGCCCCGGGTCGGTCACCGAGCGGCTCGGTTTCTTCGCCGCCCCCTACGACGCCTCCGCCCCCGGAACCGACACGGCGGGCGTGGCGGCCGAGGGCGAGGACATCGCCGTCGTCGAACTCCCCTTCACCGAGGCCCTCGATCTCGTCCGCACCGGCGCGATCGCGGACGCCAAGACCATCATGCTGCTCCAATGGGCGGCGCTGGACGGCCCGTTCGGACCGTCGGCGGTCAGCCCGCGTGGAGCCCGGTGAGGTCGGCCAGCGGCAGCGTGTGCTGGGTCTGGAGGACCTTGGCGCGCAGGTAGCGCACATTGTGCGGGGTCGTGAAGACGCCCGTCGGGACACGGTCCCGGACATCGATGCCCAGGTCGCGCAACTGGCCGGCCTTGTCGGGGTTGTTGGACAGCAGGTCCAGGCTCGTGATCCCCAGCGCGCGCAGCATCTGGGCGGCGGCCGTGTAGTCCCGGTCGTCCTCGGGCAGCCCGAGCGCGGCGTTCGCCTCGTAGGTGTCCAGGCCCTGGTCCTGGAGGGCGTACGCGTCGAGCTTGTTGTAGAGGCCGATGCCGCGGCCCTCCTGGCGGAGGTAGAGCAGGACACCGCCCGTGACGGCTATGCGCTCGACCGCCTCGCGCAGCTGCGGCCCGCAGTCGCAGCGGGCGGAGCCGAAGACGTCACCGGTCAGGCACTCGGAGTGCAGCCGGACCAGGGGGGTGGCACCGGGCGCGGGCTCGCCGAGGACGACGGCGATGTGCTCCTGGCCGTCGGTGAGTCCGTGGAAGGTGACCAGTTCGGCGTCGACGGAGTAGCCGTCGGGGAAGCGCAGCGGTACCCGGACGCGGGCGCGCGGGGTGGCGGCGGGGGTGTCGGGCATGCGGTCTCCCGGGTCCGGAGGACGGTGACAGGGCGGCACCGGGCCGCCCTGTGCTTCAGATTTGAAGCAGATCCAGCGAAGCGAGACCCTACCCCATGCTTTAAATTTGAAGCAACTGGTTTGTGGTGCCCCCCACGAGGCCGGGCTCACGTGCGGGAGGTCGCGCTCACGGGACCGCCGACTCCGCGGTCAGGGGGTTCCGGAGCAGGGTGAGGAGCGTCGGCGCCACGGGAGGTCCTCGGGGGCCGTCTCGCCGCCGTCCTTCTCCTGGAATCCGCGTGCGATCTGCGTGAAGATCTCCTCCAGCTGTCCCACCTGTTCAGGGGTGAGCCGGTCGAACAGGCCCGCGCGGACCGTCTCGACATGCCCGGGCGCCACGTTCTCCAGCACCGTCATGCCCTCGTCCGTGAGGACCGCCACGCTGCCGCGCTTGTCCCAGCGGCAGTCCTCGCGCCGCACCAGCCCGTCCTTCTCCAGCCGGGACACCGCGTAGGTCAGCCGGCTGCGGGTGATCTTCAGCCGTTCCGCGAGGTCGGTCATCCGCAGCCGCCGCTCCGGGATGTCGGAGAGGTTGGCGAGGATGGAGTAGTACAGGTGGGGCATGCCGGCCTCCTGCTGGAGCTGCCGGTCGATCGCGTCCTCGAGGAGGAGGTAGCCGGCAACGTACGCGCGCCAGGCGCGTTGCTCCTCGGGGGTGAGCCAGCGAGTCGTCATACCCCCAGTGTAAGTTTGTTTCAAACTTGAACCAAGCCCTGCCCGTCATCCCAGGGAGAGCCGCGCCGATGCCGTACCCGTACGTCCTGCTGTCCGCCGCCGTCTCCCTCGACGGCTACCTGGACGACACCACGCCCGAGCGCCTGCTCCTCTCCAGCCGCGCCGACTTCGACCGGGTCGACGAGGTCCGGGCCTCCGTCGACGCCATCCTCATCGGCGCGGGCACGATCCGCGCCGACAACCCCCGGCTCCTGGTGAACTCGCCCGAGCGCCGCGCCGCCCGCGAGGCCGCCGGGCAGCCGGCGTACCCGCTCAAGGTCACCGTGAGCGGCTCCGGCGACCTGGACCCGGCGGCGAACTTCTGGCACACGGGCGGCGAGAAGGTCGTGTACACGACGGACAAGGGCGCCGACCGTGTCCGCGCGCTGGGCATCGCCGCGGACGCCGTCGCGCTCGGCCCCGAACTGGACTGGCGCCGCCTCCTCGAACACCTCCACGACGTGCGGGGTGTGCGACGGCTCATGGTCGAGGGCGGCGGCACCGTCCACACCCAGCTGCTCCGGCAGGGCCTCGCCGACGAGCTCCAGCTCGTCCTCGCACCGCTCTTCGTGGGCGACCCGGCCGCGCCCCGCCTCTTCGGGCCCGGCGGCTACCAGGGCGGACGCCTGCGCCTGGTGGAGTCCCGGCGCATCGAGGACGTCGTCCTGAACCGCTACGAGCCCACCGCCCCCGGCGCCGGACCGCTGCCCACCGCCGCCGACCGGCACTGGCTGGCCCTCGCCTGCGCCCTCGCGGCCGACTGTCCGCCCTCGGACACCGCCTTCAGCGTCGGTGCCGTGATCGTCGCCGCCGACGGCACGGAGCTGGCCCGCGGTCACTCCCGTGAGGCGGGCGACCCGGTCGTGCACGCCGAGGAGGCCGCCCTCGCGAAGCTCGACCCCGCCGATCCCCGGCTGCCCACGGCCACCGTCTACAGCAGCCTCGAGCCGTGCGCCCGCCGCTCCTCCCGCCCGGCGCCCTGCGCCCGCCTCATCCTCGACGCGGGGGTGGGCCGGGTGGTCACGGCCTGGCGCGAGCCGGACACCTTCGTCACCGAGGCGGACGGAACGGGTCTGCTCGCGGCCCGGGGGGTGGACGTCCTCCTCCTCCCGGAGTACGAGGAGCGCGCGAAGGAGCCGAACCACCACCTCCTCTGAGGTCGCAGGGGTCCCGCGGATCAGCCGATGTGCTTTCCGCCCCGCTGATGGCGTACAGTTGTGTTCATCGCCGCGGGGTGGAGCAGCTCGGTAGCTCGCTGGGCTCATAACCCAGAGGTCGCAGGTTCAAATCCTGTCCCCGCTACTGATGGTCCGAAGGCCGGAATCCGAAAGGGTTCCGGCCTTCGGTGTTTCCGTCGGTCATTCCTTTTTCCCGTGTCACTCCTGGTGACCGGACGGCAGCCCTGCGCATAACGACTGAGTCACCATCAAAAGTCCTGTGACTGATGAAGTGTTTCCTGGGCATGGCGAGCCGCGGTCAACTCGCCCGTTTTTCACCGCCGGTAGCCCAAAAGTCCAGGCCGGAAATGTTGTTGATCAAGGGGAACAGCTTGGAAACCCACCCCCGGGTCTATTAACGTTCGATAACGCAGCGCGGTCGTCCCAGCCGGCACCAGAGTCGGCTCCGTGCGGCACGTGCCGAATCCCGCAAGGGAACCGGGGAACCACCACCATGGGGTGAATCGCAAGGAAGCCGTCGTGAACTCGCAGAGTCACGACCGGTATACGCGCGTAGGAGACCTTCCCGCTCCGAACCCGTCAGCTAACCCGGTAGGCGACGGAAGGAAAGGAGTGCGCCCGCGTGGCGTCCAACCCGCCTGCCCCCGAGGCCCCGTACGCGCCCAGCCAGCGGTCCACCGAGACCTTCGGCTACGGCGGCTACCGCACCGACGAGGGTCCTTGGGAGGAGTGGAACCCCACCGCGGAGTCCACTCGCCCGGTACGCGGCAAGCACCGCGTCGCCAAGCAGCGCGGCGGCGGATTCGCCCGCAGCTCCACCGTTCTCGGGGTCGGTGTCATAGCCGCCGTCAGCGCGGGCGGCATGGCCAGCGCCAACACCGGCAAGGCCCCGGTCTCCATCTCGATGCCGGACCTGCCCAACGTGGGTTCGCTCATCTCCGACGACGAGCCCGCCCCGGAAGCCGCGCCCGCCCTCGCCAGCTTCGGCTCCGAGGCCGCCCTGGACACCGAGGAGAGCGCCGCCGACGCCGGCGAGGCACTGCGCAGCCGGATCATGGCGCAGGCCGAGTCGCAGCAGTCCCAGGTCGAGGTCAAGGCCCTCGCCGCCGCGGCCAAGGCCGAGGCCGACGCCGCCGCCCAGGCCGAGAAGGAGGCGGAGGCCAAGGCCGCCGCCGCGAAGAAGAAGGCCGCGGAGGAGGCCGCCGCGAAGGCCGAGGCAGCGCGCCTGGCCGAGCTGGCGAAGCAGTACACGCTGCCGACCTCCTCGTACACCATCACCTCGACCTTCGGTCAGGCCGGTTCGCTCTGGTCCTCCGGCTACCACACGGGTCTCGACTTCGCCGCGCCGACGGGCACGCTCATCAAGGCCGTCCACAGCGGCACCATCACCGAGGCGGGCTGGGCCGGCTCCTACGGCTACCGCACCATCCTGACCCTGGACGACGGCACCGAGGTGTGGTTCTGCCACCAGTCGTCGATCAGCGTCAGTGTCGGCCAGAAGGTCGCCACCGGCGATGTGATCGGCCGGGTGGGCGCGACCGGGAACGTCACCGGTGCCCACCTCCACCTCGAGGTCCACCCGGGCGGCAGCGCCGACGGCATCGACCCGGGCGCCTGGCTCCGCGACAAGGGCCTCAACCCCTGAGTCGTCCTCCCGGCACGTCCGTCCCGGCACGTCCGTCCTGACAGGCTCGTCCTTGCACGTGCCGTCCTGGCACGTCCGTCCGTCCCGGCGGGTTCGTTCTGGCACGTCGGTCCACCCCGCAGCCCTGACGCCCTCCGCGTCGGGGCTGTGCTGGTGATCGGTGCTGTTCACATGTTCTTCGTGCCCGCCCGGAATGGGCCGGCCGTCCGTGCCCGTTGAGACGGAACATGACTCCTCTTCGCAACCTCGGCTCCTCCGACCTCGAGGTCTTCCCGCTCGCCCTCGGCGGCAACGTGTTCGGCTGGACCGCCGACGAGACGGCCTCCTTCGCCGTACTCGACGCCTACACGGCCGCGGGCGGCAACTTCGTCGACACCGCCGACTCCTACTCGGCGTGGGCCGAGGGCAACAGCGGCGGTGAGTCCGAGACGATCATCGGCAGGTGGGTGAAGGCCCGGGGCAACCGCGACGACCTCGTGATCGCCACCAAGGTGAGCCAGCACCCCGGGTTCCGCGGTCTGTCCGCCGACAACATCAAGGCCGCCGCCGACGCCTCGCTCCGCCGTCTGGGCACCGACCACATCGACCTCTACTACACGCACTTCGACAAGCCCGAGGTGCCCGTCGAGGAGATCGTCGGCGCGCTCGACGAACTGGTGAGGGCGGGCAAGGTGCGCAACATCGCCGCCTCCAACATCTCGCCCGAGCGCCTCCAGGAGTCCCTGGAGTTCTCCGACCGCGAGGGCCTGGCCCGGTACGTCGCCCTCCAGCCCCACTACAACCTGGTCTCCCGCGGCACCTACGAGGGCGCCCTCCAGGACGTCGCCGCCCGCTTCGGCCTCGCCGCGGTCCCGTACTACGCGCTGGCCGCCGGCTTCCTCACCGGCAAGTACCGGCCCGGTACGACCGTCGCGAGCGCGCGGGCCGCCGGTGCCGCCAAGCACCTCGACACCGAGCGGGGCCGGAACGTCCTCGCCGCCCTGGACGAGATCGCCCAGGCCCATGACGCGCAGATCCCGACGGTCGCCCTGGCGTGGCTCGCCGCGCAGCCGACGGTGGCCGCGCCGATCGCCTCCGCGCGGACGGTCGAGCAGTTGCCGGCGCTGCTGGAGGTGGCGCGGCTGGAGCTGACGGCGGAGGAGATCTCCCGGCTGACCCGGGCCTCGGCCTGATCCGGCCCGGCCCGTTCTGATCTGACCTGCTCCGGCCTGCTCTGATCTGACCTGCTTGGGGTCGGTCCCCGTCCGGTGCGGCCCGGCCTGCTCCGACCTGCTTGGGGTCGGTTCCCGTCCTGCGGTACGTCCGGGCCGGTCCGTCCGGGCTACTGGTGCGGGTGTTGCGCGGGGTACTGGGTGGGGTACGGGCCGGGGTCGGCGGCGTGCGGTGCGGGGTACCCGTAGCCGTACCCGTACGCCGGACCCGTGGGGGAGCCGTACGCCGGACCTGCGGGGGAGCCGTACGCCGGACCTGCGGGGGAGCCGTACGCCGGGTTCCCGTACGCCGGGCCCGCCGGGTGCGGAAACCCGGGGGCATGGGGCTGCCCCTGACCCGGCCCCGGCATCTGCCCGGGCCCAGGCCCTGGGATCTGCCCGTGGGCCGGGGCCGCATACGGGCCGGGACCGGCCCCGTACCCGTACACCCCGTACACCGGCCAGGGCGGCCCGATCACCCGTACCGGCGGGGCCGCCAGCCGCGCCGCGTGGTCCAGCGCGGGCCGGGCGATGTCCTTCCGCCTCCACAGTTCGTTGAGCAACTCCCGCTCGCGCGGGAGGAAGTCGGCACCGGCCCGCCCCCGTCCGCCGCGGTGCCGCAGGAACGCGAGAGACGTCGCGTAGGCCTCGTACCGCGCCACCTCCCGCGCCGCCGGTTTGCCCAGGTGGCGCCCGGCGTACTCCCGGGCCAGCCGCCGGGCCCGCATGGAGCCGAGCGCGAACGGCTCGGCGGGGGTGAGCCAGCCGGCGGCCGCGTAGGCGGGCAGCTCCTCACGGACGGTGCGCAGCTCGCGTTGCCGTGTCCACACCACCAGCCAGGTCAGCAGCCCGAACGCGGGCACCATGAACGCCGCGTACACCGCGAAGAAGCCGAACTCGCCGAACGAGGAGGAGCCGTTCCACAGGGCGTGCATGCCCATCGCGAGGAGCAGTCCGCCCAGCGGGAGCAGCACGCGCCGCAGGTGCCGGCGCTCCCCGGAGAGCGCGGCGACGCCGAAGCCGATGCCGGTCAGGACGGTGAACAGGGGGTGCGCGAACGGCGACATGATCACGCGCACGAAGAAGGTCGCGGCGGTGACGGAGGCGATGCCGGTGTCCCCCGTGAGCTGGTCGGTGCCGAAGGCGGTGCCGAGGTAGAGGATGTTCTCGGTGAAGGCGAAGCCGGTGGCGGTGACCCCGGCTATGACCACGCCGTCGACGATCCCGGTGAAGTCCCGCCTGCGGAAGAGGAACACCAGCAGGACGGCGGCGGCCTTCGCGGACTCCTCGACGACCGGCGCTATGACGGTCGCCCCGAGGGTGTCCGCGCCGGACGGGTCGGCGGTCGCGGTGGCTATCCATCTGGTCGCGAAGCTGTTGGCGATGATGGCTATCAGCGCCGCAGCGCAGGCCCCCCAGGCGAAGGCGAAGACCAGGTTCCGCCAGGGCCCCGGCTCGACCCGGTCCAGCCATCGGAAGGCGGCCACCAGCAGCGGCACGGGCAGCACCGCCAGCCCCAGCCCGACCAGGAACCCCTCCGTACCGGTCTGTTCGCGCACCAGCGCCAGGATGACCAGGCCGGACAGGGCGAGCAGGGTGATCAGCGCCCCGTACCGCACCCTCTTGCCCTGCCACCAGTGAGCGTGCCGGAGCACACCGTCCTCGGGTGCGCCGCCGGGATGCGGCGGACAGGGCGGAAACGGAGGACTCATGGCCACGGCATCGACCCTAACGAGGGAGAGGACTGTGGTGGGGAGGGCGGTGAGCCGAGGACGGTCAGCGGTCCCCGGGCCGGACGCGATGCTGTACGCGACGGAAGAGCAGATCGTTCACGACGTGACCCTTGTCCAGCCCCTGTCCCTCGAAACGGGTCAGCGGCCGGAACTCGGGCCGGGGCGCGAACCCGCCGTCCGCCACGGTGTTCTCGAAGTCGGGGTGCGCGGTCAGCACCTTGAGCATCTGCTCGGCGTACGGCTCCCAGTCCGTGGCGCAGTGCACGGTCGCGCCCGGTCTCAGCCGCGTCGCGGCCAGGTCGAGGAACTCGGGCTGGATGAGACGCCGCTTGTGGTGCCGCTTCTTCGGCCAGGGGTCGGGGAAGTAGACGCGCAGCCCGTCGAGCGAGTCCGCCGGCAGCATCTCGCGCAGCAGGATGATCGCGTCGCCGTTGGCCACCCGGACGTTGGTCAGCCCGGTGCGGTCCGCGAGGTTGAGCAGGTTCCCCTGGCCGGGGGTGTGCACGTCCACCGCGAGGATGCCGGTGTCCGGGTCGGCGGCCGCCATCTGCGCGGTCGCCTCGCCCATGCCGAAGCCGATCTCCAGCACGACGGGACGGTCGTCGCCGAACAGCTCGGCGAGGTCGACAGGGTGCCCGTCGATGTCGAGCCCCCACTTGGCCCACAGCCGCTGCAACGCGTCCGCCTGCCCGGCCGTCACCCGGCTGCGCCGGGGCTGGAAGCTCCGGATCCGCCGCTCGAAGTGCGACCCGGCGGGATCGGCCTTGGGCCCGTCGGGGAACCGGGGCTCCCCCTTGGCCCGGGTGTGCCGAACGGACTCGCCCGGGTGGTGCTCGCCACCGGGAAAGGGCTGGGGGACTTCGGGGGTGCTCACGGAATCAGACACAGTGAGGTCGATTTTACGGGTCGGTTCCAGGTGCCGGCCGCGTCCGGGAGCCCGGCGCCCGGCCGCCGGCGGACCGGAGCGCGGCAGCGGACCGCTCATGTCTCGGTCAGCGCTCCCAGGGCCCGGCGGGCCACCTCCCGCCCGATCGGCAGGGAGGCGGTGGCCGCCGGTGAGGGCGCGTTCAGCACATGGACCGCCCGTGACCCCTCCCGGATCAGGAAGTCGTCCACGAGGGAGCCGTCCCGCAGCACCGCCTGCGCCCGCACCCCGGCCGTCGCCCGCACCAGGTCGTCCTCCTCCACCGCCGGGAGCAGCCGGCGCACCGCGTCCACGAAGGCGCCCTTGGACACCGACCGCCGCAGCTCCCCGATCCCGTACCGCCAGTGCCGCCGGCCCATCCGCCACACCCCGGGCCAGGCCGCCGTCGCCATCGCCTCGCGCGGCCGTACGACACCCCAGCCGTACCCCTCCCGGGCCAGCGCCGGCACCGCGTTGGGGCCGACGTGCACGCCCCCGTCGATCCCCCTGGTCAGATGGACGCCGAGGAACGGGAACGCCGGGTCGGGCACCGGATACACCAGCCCGCGCACCAGCTCCGGCCGTGCCAGTTCGTAGTACTCGCCCCGGAACGGCACGATCCGCACCTCGGGCTCGTCCCCCGTCAGCCGGGCGACCTCGTCGGAGTACAGCCCGGCGCAGTTCACCAGCACCCGCCCCCGTACGACGTCTCCGCGCGCGGTGAGCACGGCCACCCCGCGCTCCGGCCGCCGGTCGATCCGCACGGCCCGCGCGCCGTACCGGATCTCGGCCCCGGAGGCCTGGCCCAGCTGCCGGGCGACGGCCGTGTAGTCGCAGATCCCCGTCGTGCGTACGCGTATCGCGGCGAGTCCTCGGACCTCGGGCTCGTACTCCGCGATCTGGGCGGCACCCAGTTCCCGGACCGGGATCCCGTTCTCCCGGCCGCGCTGCACCAGCGCGTGCAGCCGGGGCAGCTCCGCCCGGTCCGTGGCGACGATCAGCTTGCCGGTGACGGAGTGCGCGATGCCGTACTCGGCGCAGAACTTCGTCATCTCCGCGGCGCCCCGTACCGCGTACCGCGCCTTCAGCGACCCCGGCCGGTAGTAGATCCCGCTGTGGACGACCCCGCTGTTGCGCCCCGTCTGGTGCCGGGCCACCCCGGGCTCCTTCTCCAGCACCGTCACCCGCGTACCCGGCGCGGCGCGCGTGATCGCGTACGCCGTGGACAGCCCGACGATGCCGCCGCCGACCACGAGCACATCACAGTCGTAAGCGATCTTCGACACGTGCACCACCTCCCGGCTTCGATAGTGCACTGCGCCACTGACAGTGCCTTCAAACCCGGGCAGGCGGCAGGCCTGCCCCGCTGGGACCGACCGTTGGACCGGCCGCTGGTACCGACTGCTGGAACCGGCCGCTGGGACCGCCCAGCGCCCCTCCGCCGTGCCGCCCCGCCCTACGCCGGGGTCATCAGCAGGGGCCGGGCCCGCTCGCGCAGTTCCACCACCCGGGGTTCGTCGCCGTAGGGCTCCAGCCGGTGCAGGAGATCCTTGACGTACTCCGTGGTGCGGGCCGAGGAGATCCGCCCGGCCACCTCCACGGCCCGCACTCCCTGCGCGCAGGCCGCGTCGAGGTTGCCCGACTCCAGTTCGGCGACCGCCGAGACGACGAGCCGCAGCCCGTGCGACCGGACGAACTCCTCCGTCGGCTTCGACAGCGCCTGCTCGGTGAACCTGCGCACCTGACGCGGCGCCTTCAGGTCGCGGTAGCACTCGGCGGCGTCGGCGGCGAAACGGTCGTAGGAGTAGAAGCCGAGCCACGACGGGTCGTGGTCGCCCTCACGGGACCGCTCCAGCCAGCCCTCGGCGGCCTTCAGCGCCGCCCCTGCGGCCTGCGCGTCCCCCGCGCGGGCGTGTGCGCGTGCCTCGACGAGCCGGAAGAAGCTCATCGTGCGGGCCGTGGCCAGCCCCCGGTTGCGCTCCAGGGCCGCCTGCGCGAGATCGACGCCCTCGTCGCCGAAACCGCGGTACGTGGCCTGGAGGGACATGGAGGCCAGGACGTAGCCCCCGAGCGGGACGTCGGCCGCCGCGCGGGCCAGCCGCAGCGCCTGGATGTAGTAGCGCTGGGCGGCCTCCTGCTGACCGGTGTCGAAGGCCATCCACCCCGCCAGCCGGGTCAGTTCGGCGCTCGCCCCGAACAGGGCCCGGCCGACCTCGTCGGAGTACGAGCCGAGCAGCAGCGGAGCCGCCTCCACCCGCAGGCACTCCGGCACCATGGACGAACGCCAGTCGCCGCCGCCGTACTTGGAGTCCCAGCGCCTGGCGTCCTCGGCGGCCTCCCGCAGCTTCTGCACATCGCTGTGGCCGACTTTGAGCGGCGCGCCGGACTCCTCCACGAGGTGTACGTCACGTGCCACCGAACTGTCGGCCGGGGTTATCAGCCACCGTGAGGCGGGTGTCGCGTACGCGCTTACCGCGAACGAGCCGGCCAGCGACTGCCAGATGCCCCCGGTACCGGCCCGGCGGCCGGCGAGGTCGAGTCGGTAGAGCTCCGTGGCCGAGCGCACGGCCTGGTTGACGTCCCTGGGGAAGGCGAGGCCCACCTCCGGCGCCGGATCGGCGTCCGCCAGGCCGATCTCGTGGAGCGGCACCGGACGGCCGAGCTTCTGGCCGATGGCGGCCGCGATGAGGTGGGGCGCGGCGCCCTGCGGCACCATGCCCTTCGACACCCAGCGCGCCACGGACGTCTTGTCGTAGCGAAGAGTCAACCCGCGTTGAGCGCCAAGATCGTTGACGCGTCGCGCGAGTCCTGCGTTGCTGATTCCCGCGAGGGCGAGAACGGCGCCGAGTTTTTCGTTCGGCCCGCGTTGCTCCCTGGACATTGCGCCACCCCTCGACACAGACGGCTGCCGCGCTGGCATAACCATGCGGCATTCGTAAACCCAGCGTAGTTCGCCGCATCCCAAGCGTTAAGGGGCATTCTTCCGGTTGGCGGGATTGTGGTCCGTACGAAAGTCGGTCCGCAGGTACGGACCGTCGCGTCGTGCTCCCGCTGTGTGGCCGTGCGCCCGGCCGTGCGCTCTTCTCCGGCCACCACGGGAGCGGTTCCATGGGCCGTGCGTGGGTCGGCCCGCTGTACTGGATCCAGTGGGCTGGGGGACACCGCCGCCTTCATCCCCGCGGGCGGCGGAACGGTCCGGGAGACGGCGTCCGTCTCCCGGGCCGGCGCGGGCCTCGATGGGGCACGCGCGTGTGTACGGAGCGTGTGCGAAGCCTGCGCGGGACGATCTCGACGCGCGGCGCGCAACGGGGATTTGGCCGAAAATCGACCCTCTGTTCTGCGGGGGACAACGCCTCCCACCACGCAAATCGAGGGCGCGCAGGGCGTCTTGGGGGAGCGTACCGGGGGCGCATTCACGTCGCAGACCCGGGGGTACGCATCGACTCCCCGGGCACCGCCGACGCGTTGACACGGGCACAGTCCCCGGATCGCGAGCGGCGCCGCCTCCTTCTACGGCGCGTTCTTCGTGGCAGCATGTGAACCGTTCGTCCGGTGCACTCGGTTGTCCACAGCCTGTGGAGGCGTCCATGCGGTGGTTGGTGGGATGGAGCAGCACCGCCGCGGGCGCGCTGGGCGGAGCCGTCACGTACGACAGCCGTCAGGACGACGCGGCGTACGGAGGGCGGGTCGGCCACGACGGCGAGACCCTGCACCCGGTCGGCTCCCAACTCCTGTGGGGCGACCCCGATCCGCTGTGGGCCGTCGGCGACTGGCGCCCCGACGAGGTGCGCGTGGTCAAGGCCGACGCCCAGACCAGGGTCGCGGTCCTCGGCACCTGCGGCGCGACCGACGAACAGCTGCGCGTCGGACTGTTCGCCGCGCGCGGAGGGGCACTTCGGCATCTGACGGCCTGGCCGGGCAGCTACACGGCGATCGTCCAGGTCGGCCGGCGCATCACCGTCTGCGGCGATCTGGCGGGCGCGCGCCCGGTGTTCCACACGCCCTGGGCCGGCGGCACGGCGTACGCGACGGCCGCGCTGCCGCTGGCCGACCTCATCGAGGCCAACCTCGACTTCGGGCACCTGGCGGCGCTCCTGGCCGCCCCCGACGTACCGGCCGCCCTGCACGACTCCACCCCGTACGACGGCGTGCACCGCATTCCGCCGGGGCACGCGCTGATCCTTCGCGCCGGGGCCCGTGAGGTCGCCGGCTACGAGCCGGTCGCCTCGCTCGCCGTGGCGGCGGCCCCCGCCGACCCGGACAGCGCGGTCGGCGCGGTGCGCGACGCGCTCATCGAGGCGGTACGCGCACGACTGGCCGCGCCCCGGCACGTCCCCGACATCGATCCCGGACCCGTGCCCGGCATGGGACCCGCGGAACGGCGTGCCGCGCGCGGGATGCCCGTCCCGGGCATCGGCGCCGACCTTTCCGGCGGCCCGGCCTCCGGCACGCTGGCGCTCCTCGCGGCGGGCCTGCCCGGCATGCCGGGCACACTGCTGGGGCACGGCACGGGGGCGGGGGAGCGGCTGCTGGCCGTCACCTTCAACGACCTGGCCGTCGGCGGGCGCGAGGCCGAGCTGGAACGGGCCGGCACCCTCGCGGCCAACCCCCGCCTGCATCACATCGTGGTGGCCGGCGGCGAGGAGGCGCTGCCCTACGCCGACCTGGACGGCCCGCTGACCGACGAACCCGGCCCGAGCCTGGTCACGGCCGCCCGGCACCGGGCGCGCCTCGCCGCGGGCAGCGCGGACCACTTCACGGGCTACGGCGCCCGGCAGGTGCTGGACGCCCACCCGGCCCGCCTCGCGGACCTGCTGATGGACCGCAAACGCCGCCACCTGGTGCGGCCCGTGGCGGCGCTGACGAAGGCCGACGGCTCGGTGCTCGTCCCCGCGCGCGTGTACGGCGCGGCCCGTCGGCTGGCCCGTACGCCCTACCGCGCGGGCGTGGAGGGACTGGCCGAACGCCTGCTGCACCGCAGCTTCGGCGTCGACGACTCCGCAGGCGCCGTCGGCGCGTCCCTCGCGGCCCTCACCTGGGGTGGCGCGGGGCCCGCCGCGCGCTGGCTGACCGGGGAGGCACTGGCTGAAGTATCGGTTCGCCTCCAAGGGGCGGCGCACCGCACCGGCGTGGGCCCCGGCCAGCGTCCGGGCGACTACCGGGCCCGCGCGGCCCTCGCCCGGCACGCGATGGACCTGCGCGTCCTGGAACAGGCCGCCGAGATCCGCTCCCAGCGACTGCACGCGCCGTTCCTGGACAACCAGGTCGTGCGCGCGTGCCGCGCGCTCCCCGAGACCCTGCGCGTGCAACCGGGGGCGCGTGCCGCGATCCTGCGCACCGTCCTGAAGGGCGCCGGTGTCACCGACCTCCCGCCCGGCTGGGGCGCCCCCTCCCAGGCGTCCGCCACCGCGGCGGCCAGGGCGGGCCTGCGCATGGCCATGGACCCCCTGCTCACCCTCTTCGAGGCGCCCCTGCTCGCGGAGGCGGGCCTGATCGAGGCGCGCGTGGTCCGCAAGGCACTGCGCGCCGCGGCGGCGGGTGAACCCCTGCCCCTGGACGGTCTGGCCGACCTGGTCTCCCTGGAGCTCTGGCTCCGCCGCCTGCTCTCCCGCAGGGGCACCTGCTGGACCGGCACACCGGCACGCGCGCGTGCGGTACCGGCGGGCATCGCGCCCCAGAGACGGGCGGTCTCCTCCGGAGGGTGAGCGGTTCTCCCGGGAGGGTGAGCCGTTCTCCCGGGGGAGCGGGGGCGATCTCCTCGGGAGGGCGCGCCAGGGAGGGCGCGGCAGGCGGGACGCTCACGGCCGGGACGCTCACGGCCGGGACGCTCACGGCCGGGACGCCCACGGTCGAGAGGCGCACGGTCGAGAGGCGCACGGTCGAGACGTTCACCGCCGAGACGCCCACCGCCCACAAACCCCGTGCCCCGCGCCTCACCCCCGGTGACAATGAGCGGGTGCGGTACAGAATTCTGGGCGTCACCCAGACAGCGGACGACCAGGGCACCCTCGTATCCGTCCCCGGCCCGCGGCTGCGCGCCCTCCTCGCGGCCCTTGCCCTCCGCCCCGGCCGGCTCACCGACCCGGAGACCCTCATCGAGGAGGTGTGGGCCGAGGCCCCGCCGCAGGACGCCCCCGCAGCCCTCCAGGCCCTGATCGGCCGCCTGCGCCGCGCCGTCGGCAGGGACAGCGTCATCTCCGCCCCGGGCGGGTACCGCCTCGCCGCGACCGAGGACGACGTCGACCTCTTCGTCTTCGAACGACTCGTCCGCCAGGGCGACGCAGCGCTGCGGCGCGGTGACGCGCCCACCGCCGCCCGCACCCTGGACGACGCCCTCGCCCTGTGGCGCGGTCCCGCCCTCGCCGACCTCCCCGACCGCACGGCGGCCACCCGCCCCGAGGCCCTCCGGCTGGAGGCCGCCCGCGCCCGCGCCGAGGCGGACCTCCTGCTCGGCCGCGCCCGCGAAGCCGTACCGCGTCTGACGGAACTGACCGCGGCGCACCCGTACGACGAGCCGCTGCACGCCCTGCTCATCCGCGCCCTGCGCGACACCGGCCGCGCGGCCGAAGCCCTCGCCGCGTACGAGACTGCCCGCCGCACCCTCGCCGACGGCCTCGGCACGGACCCGGGGCCGCACCTGCGCGCCCTGTACGCCGAACTCCTCGACCACCCGGGACCGGCCCCTGAAGCCCCTTCGGACCCCGGCGTCCCTTCCGGCCCCGGCGCCCCTTCCACCCACGGCGGCCCCGCACGGGACGCGCCGACGACGACGCCCCGCGCCCCGCTCCGACTCCCCCTCCCCGAACGCACCGGCAACCTCCGTCCGCGACTTACCTCTTTCGTGGGCCGGGAACCCGAGCTCGCCGCCATCCGTTCCGAATTGCACAGGGCCCGCCTCGTCACGCTCACCGGACCGGGCGGCTCCGGGAAGACCCGTCTCGCCGAGGAAGCCGCCGCCGGGCTGCCCCAGGCGTGGCTGGCCGAGCTGGCGCCGCTCGACCGGCCGGAGGCGGTGCCGGGCGCGGTGGTCAGTGCCCTCGGTCTGCGCGAGACCGTGCTGATGGCCACCGAACTGGCGGCCCCGCAGGACGACCCGGTCGCCCTGCTCGTCGAGTACTGCGCCCCGCGCAGCCAGCTCCTGATCCTTGACAACTGCGAACACGTCATCGGCGCGGCCGCCGCCCTCGCCGAGACCCTCCTCACCCGCTGCCCCGGGCTCACGATCCTCGCCACCAGCCGTGAACCCCTGGGCGTCCCCGGTGAGTCGGTCCGCCCGGTCGAGCCCCTCCTCCCCGACCAGGCGCGCCGCCTCTTCACCGAGCGCGCGACCGCCGTCCGCCCCGACGCGGCGGCCGCCCTGCGGGACGAGGAGGCGATCGCGGAGATCTGCCGGCGGCTGGACGGACTGCCGCTCGCCATCGAACTGGCCGCCGCCCGGCTCCGGTTGCTGACCCCGCGCCAGATCGCCGACCGCCTCGACGACCGTTTCCGCCTCCTCACCTCGGGCAGCCGCACCGTCCTGCCCCGCCAGCAGACCCTGCGTGCCGTCGTCGACTGGTCGTGGGATCTGCTCGACGAGGCGGAGCGCACCCTGCTGCGCGAGCTGTCCGTGTTCGCGGGCGGCTGGGACCTGGAGGCGGCGGAAGCCGTGTGCACCGGCCCGGTCGCGGACCTCGTCGGCGCGCTCGTCGACAAGTCCCTGGTCGTGGCCGCGCCGTACGAGCGGGGCGACGGGGGCGGCATGCGCTACCGCATGCTGGAGACGATCCACGAGTACGCCTCCGAACGCGCCGCCGAACTCCCCCGGTCCCGGGCGGCGGCCCGAAGGCGCCACCGCGCGTGGGTGCGCGCACTCGTCGAGCGGGCCGACCCGCTGCTGCGCTCCGCCGGTCAACTCCCCTGGATCGACCGGCTGGAGAGCGAACTGGACAATATCCGCGTGGCCCTCCAGCGCGCGCTCACCGCGGGCGACGAGGAGGAGGCCACCGCCCTCTGCCTCACCATGGGCTGGTTCTGGTGGCTGCGCAACTACCGCCACGAGGGCGCCGAATGGAGCGACCGCACGCTGCGCCTCGGCGCCGTGCTGGACACCCTCGGGGAACCCGCGCCCGGAGCGCCGTTCACCCTCTCCGAGGATCGCTCCGACGACCTCCCCGACGACCTCACCGCCCGGATGGCCGCCCTCGATCCCGTCGACGCCCTGCTCGCCACGCCCGCCGCCACGGAGGCCGCCCACCCCCGGCACGCCCAGCGGATGAACCTGCGGATGCTGAACATGTTCCTGCTGTCGGAGGCCGAGCCGAAGGAACGGGCGGCGGACCCGCGCCACCAGGAGTACCTGGCCCGGATGCGCGCCGACTACGAGCCGGGCGGCCCGCGGGCGGCCCGGATGCCCGGCCTGCTCTGGCCGCTGACGGCCTTCCAGGTGCGGGACATGGTGGACGTCCGGGAGGTCCTGGACCGGGCCGTCGCCAACTGCCGTGTCCACGGCGGCGACTGGGAGCTGGGCTGCGCCCTGATGTTCCGCACCCACATGGTCGTCGACTCGCCCGGCGGACTGCGCGGAGTGGACGACGACCTGGCGGAGCTGCGGGTGCTCAGTCTGCGCGTCGGCGACCGCTGGATGCGGGCCCAGGTGTGCGGCGCGGCCGGCGAGGCGGAGATGGCACGCGGCCGTTTCGCGGAGGCGGAGCGGGAGTACCGCGAGGCGCTGCGCCTGGCCTACGAGGTCGGCGCGTACGCCGAGTCGCCGTTCCTCGTCGCCCGGCTCGCGGAGATCGCCTACCGCTCGGGTGACGTCGAGGGCGCGCTGGCCACGCTGGACGAGGCCGACGACGCCGCCGACCGGTACGGGGTGCCGGACGTCCGGGCGTTCGTCCTCCTGCTGCGCGCCCACATCGCGCTGAACGAGGACGACGTGGTCCGCGCGCGTGTGCTCTGCGAGGAGGTCAAGGCGGCGGCCGCGGCGGGCACCCCGCCACCGCAGTTCACGGCGGGGCTGAACATGCTCGACGCGGAACTCACCGCCGCCGAGTCCGGCCCGGAGCACGGTCTGCCGATGCTCGCCGACACGCTGCGCCAGGCGGTGGCCGACCAGTGCGCCGAGGCGGTCACCTCGTCGATCCTGGACGACGCGGCGGATCTGCTCGGCCGGCTCGGCGACCACCCGCGCGCGACCCGGCTCCTCGCGGCGGCCGACGTCCTGCGTGGCCCCCTCCCGCGTCCCGCGCCGCAGGGCACCCGGGCCGAGCTGACCTCGGCCGCGGCCCGCGACGCCCTGGGCGCCGAGCGGTACGCGGCCGAGCGTGCCCTGGGCACCCCCCTGACGGTGTCCGACGCCCTGCACGAGCTCGTGGAAGGTGTGCGCGCCCACCCGGCCGGGCCGCCCGCCGCACCCGTGCGGGCGGCTACGAGCAGGTGAACCCGGAGTCCACCCAGTCGGCGAGCGCCACCGAGTCGAGGCCGTTGTGCGGCTCGGCCACCAGACGCACGGTGGTGCGGCCGGCGAGATCCACATGGACGGGCACGGCCGGATCGCCCCCCTTGATCACCCCGGAGGCCCAGACCCGGCGCCCGTCGGCGTAGACCGCGAAGGAGACCTTGCCGAGTTTCAGTGTCAGGTCGTCCACTCCGACGAGCGCGTCGTAGGCGGTGCACGACCGGTTGAGGTCGACGGTGACGGAGGAGTCGCCGTGCACGGTCACCCCGCGCTCGTAGCGCTGGTCCGCGATGGACAGCCCGTACCGCTGCCAGACCCAGCTGCTGCCGCCGAGCCGGATCTCGGGTCCGGTTCCGTCACCGCTGACGTCGAAGGGCAGCCCGTTGAGCGGATAGACGGCGGGCGCGGGCGGCGGCGTGGGCGCCGGAGTGGGTGTGGGCGTGGGCGTCGGGGCCGGAGCGGGCGTCGGAGCGGACTCGGGAGGAGGCGTCGGGCTGGGTGTGGGGGTCGGCGACGCAGCGGGCGTCGCCTCGGGGGTGCCGGCCGGTGTCGGGGCGGCCGCCGGGACGATCGCCGGGGGCTCCGGCTCCTGCTCCCGCGTCGGGGTCGGCGCGGCGGTCGGCTCCTCGGGCCGCGCGACCGGTGCCGGCACCGACGCCGGGGGCCGGGCCTCGGGCTCCTTCGCGGGACCGCCGTGGCCGACGAGCGCGAGGGCCACCGCGGTGGCCGCCACCGCGACCACACCGGCCGCGATCCCGGCCTTCACCGGGGCGCCCAGCCCCTCCGAGGCCAGCGCTCCGCCACCGGCGCCCGCACCGCTCGAGGAACCGCTCGCCGCGGCGGCCGCCCCCGCGGCGCCTGCCGCCCCCGCCCCCGCGCCGCCGGCGATGAGCGCCACCGCCTTGGCGTACCCGGCGGCGCCGAACCAGCCGATGACCGCGACCGGCACGACTGCGGGGATGCTGCCGGCGACCTCCTCGATCTGGAGGGCGGCCAGCCGGCACCTGGCGCACTCCTCCAGGTGCTTGCGCAGCCCCCGTTCGGCGCGGGTGCGCAGCCTGCGGCGGGCGTAGGTGCCGAGCTGGTCGGCGTAGCCGGCGCACTCCTCGTCACTGGTGAGGGTGGCGCTGACATGGGCCTGGAGGTAGGCCTGCTTGAGGCCCTCACGGGCGCGGCTGGCGAGCACACGGGTGCCGTTGGCGTCGAGGCCGAACAGCATGGCGACCTCGCTCGGGGACTCGTCCTCGACCTCGGTGTGCCACAGCACCGCCTGCCAGCGCTCCGGCAGCGACCGGAAGGCCTGCATGGCCATGGACTGCTCGGCCACGTGCATCGCGCGTACGTCGGCGCCCAGTTCCGAGGTGGCGTCGTCGGCCACCTCCGAGGAGCGGGCGGACTGCGCGGCGAACACCGCGAAGTCGTCGACGAGTTGTTCCCGCTTCGCCGACTGCGTCCAGCCGGCCGCCACCCGCCGGACGCAGGTGAGGAGGTAGGCGCGGACGGCGTACTCGGGTCCCGAACCGCCGCGCACCGCCTGGAGCATGCGGGCGAAGACCTCGGCGGTGAGGTCGTCCGCGGTGTGCGTGTCGCGGCAGCAGGTGCGGGCGTAACGGCGTACGGCGTCGGCGTGACGCCGGTACAGCTCCTCGTACGCCGTGTCGTCGCCCGCACGCATCCGGCCGATCAGGTCGGAGTCGGCGGCCGGCGGGTTGCGCGGCGGCAGGACGCCCTCGGCGCGTCGCTCGCGCTGGGCCGGAACGCCGCCCTCGGACGGGTCGCCGGGAAGCGGGCGGGCCGGTGGACGGTCCGGTGTGCGGGCCGCGGGGTCGCCGGGGCGGCCGACTGCCGGACCGCCGAGGGGTCCGCCCGTACGTCCACCCTGACTCGGCACCTGAGGAGAGGCCGGGTAGTCGGCCTCCGTGTCACCGCCACCGGACGGACCGAACGACTCGTCCCCACCGTCAACACTCATCGCGGAAAGCCCCCACCGCCGGCCGAACCAGTCCTGACCACCGGGTCAGGGTGCCATATTGGCTTTTGTTCAGAACCCCGCCGGACGCACCGTCCACTCGTCCGTGGGGACCTGACGCAATCCAGTACTAGCTTTCACCCGTACGGGGAAGGTTCAACTGTCGTGCCGAGGGCAGCAGTTGGGCCGCGCGGCCGGAATGTCGTGCATATCCGGCATGTCGGACGAGGGGGAGGGCCACGCGGACCCCCGCCCCACCGTCACCCTTTCGAGCCACCCATCCGCAAGCCGCCACCCGCCCGCGACGGCCACCCGCCCGCGACGGCCATCCGCCCGCGACGGCCGACCGACACCGCCGGGCCGCTGACCCGCCGGGCCGACGACCGGCACGGCCGGTCCGCCGACCCGCCGGTCCGGTCCTCACGCAGAGGGACGCGACCGCAGACCCTCCAGCAGGATGTCCAGCAGCCGCGCCGAAGCCGCCGCCTGCTGAGCCGGATCCGGCAGCGAGGGCGCCGCCGTCGCGATGACCAGCAGCACGTCCGACACCGACACGTCGGTGCGCAGTTCGCCCGCCTCCCGCGCCCGATCCACCAGCAGCCCCACCACCTCGAGCAGCGCCGCGGCCCCGGAGTCGTCGACAGCCGCCGTCGTGCCGTCTCCCGCGACGAGCCGCAGTTCGCCGCCGGACTGGGTCCGCTGCTGCGGCACCCGCGCCTCGTCGGCCGGCACACCCTCGCCGCCGTCCTCCGCGACGCCGACCCGCAGCACCTGCGGCGGCAGCAGCCGCCCCGCGCCCGACGCCACCGACGTCCGCAGGAAGCGCGACAGCGCCGACCACGGCTCGTCCTCCTGGCCGAGCGCCGCCCGCGCCTGCTCGGTCAGCCGGGACGTCTCCTCCTCGGCGATCCGCCGCACCAGGACGTCCTTGCTCGGGAAGCGCCGGTAGACCGTGCCGACCCCGACCCGCGCGCGCCGCGCCACGTCCTCCATCGGCGCGCCGTAACCCAGCTCGCCGAAGACCTCGCGTGCCGCCCGCAGTACGTGCTCGAGATTGCGCTGTGCGTCCACACGCAGCGGTGCCGTCCGCGGGCTCTCGCCGCGTCCGTCGCTCACCGCCGCCCCGACCGCGCCGCCTGGTGAAAGAGCCGACGTGGACGACCAATGCGAGTTGTGAGTGTGCATGAATGTTCCCCCGGTAATGACGTCTCCCCCCGGAGACTCTCCCCGCCATAGAAAGTCGGGGGCGTGGAACACAGGGGACGGCTTCCCGGGTCCGCCCGTCGCAGACCCGCAGAGCACTTCCCCCTGACACCCCGTCGACACACGAACATAGTTGAGAGGGAGTCAATTCAGAAGGGGCAGGTTCCGCACGGAGCGCCCCCCGATCGGAGTACGGGCCGTATACGTCCCGATTGCACCCCTTCCCGCACCCCGGCGCACAGCCGCTGACCTGCACTCCTGCCCCGCACTCCGATGTTTCGGCCAACCCTGCGCACACGCGACTCGCGGTCACACAAATTGTCGGGGCTGTGGACAAACTCCGGCGGCCGGTGCGTCATGGGACGGTGAAGGAACGTGCGCGCATTCTCGTTGTCGGCGGCGGCTACGTCGGGATGTACACGGCCCTGCGGCTCCAGCAGAAGCTCAAACAGGAACTCGGCAGGGGCGAGGCCGAGATCACGGTCGTCACCCCCGACCCGTACATGACCTACCAGCCCTTCCTCCCCGAGGCCGCCGCGGGCTCCATCTCCCCCCGGCACGTCGTCGTGCCCCTGCGCCGCGTCCTGCCGCACTGCCGGGTCGTGGTCGGCGAGGTCACCGCCGTCGACCACGCCGAGCGCAGCGCCACCCTCACCACCCTCGCCACCGACGAGGAGGGCACCGGCCCCCGGCAGCTGACGTACGACGAACTCGTCCTCGCGCCCGGTTCCGTCTCCCGCACGCTGCCCATCCCCGGCCTGGCCGACCACGCCATCGGCTTCAAGACCGTCGAGGAGGCCATCGGGCTGCGCAACCACGTCATCGAACAGATGGACATCGCCTCCTCCACCCGCGACCCCGCGATCCGCGACGCGGCCCTCACCTTCGTCTTCGTCGGCGGCGGCTACGCGGGCGTGGAGGCACTCGGCGAGCTGGAGGACATGGCCCGCTACACCACGCGCTACTACCACAACGTCAAGCCCCAGGACATGAGGTGGATCCTGGTCGAGGCCTCCGACCGGATCCTGCCGGAGGTCGGCGCCGACATGGGCCGCTACACGGTCAGCGAACTGCGCCGCCGCAACATCGACGTACGGCTGGAGACCCGCCTGGAGTCCTGCGCCGACCGCATCGCCGTCCTCAGCGACGGCGCCCGCTTCCCGACCCGTACGGTCGTGTGGACCGCCGGGGTGAAACCCCACCCGCTCCTCGCCGCCACCGATCTCCCGCTGAACGCGCGAGGTCGGCTGAAATGCACCCCCGAGCTGACGATCGACGGCGTCACGCACGCGTGGGCGGCCGGAGACGCCGCGGCCGTCCCCGACGTGACGGCCGGCGAGCCCGGCAAGGAGACCGCCCCGAACGCCCAGCACGCCGTACGCCAGGCCAAGGTCCTCGGCGACAACATCGTGCGCTCACTGCGCGGCGAACCCCTCCGGCCGTACTCCCACACCTACGTCGGCTCGGTCGCCTCGCTGGGCCTCCACCAGGGCGTCGCGTACGTCTACGGGCGCAAGCTCCAGGGCTACCCGGCCTGGTTCATGCACCGGGCGTACCACCTCAGCCGCGTGCCCACCTTCAACCGCAAGGCACGCGTGCTCGCCGAATGGACCCTCTCCGGGCTCTTCAAACGCGAGATCGTTTCCCTGGGATCCCTCGAACATCCCCGCGCGGAGTTCGAACTCGCTGCCGGTGGAAAGCCTTCTGACGAGTCTTCCGGCGACCCGAAGGGGTCGTCGTGACCGGTTCCAGGAACTCCACCGACCGCCCCCACGTCTGACGAATGTCGGCCCGGACGGCGGCCGCACTGCCAGACTGCTCCCTGCTCCAGTCCCTCCCGAACCCTTCCCGGCGGGTCACCACCCGCCCCCCGACCCACGAGGCCGTTCCACGTGCTCCACACCCCGGGTGCTGTAACAATGTGCGGCCACCGCCGCGCGGTCCCCGCAGCCCAGGCCGGGCCCGGAGCCGGGCCGCCGACGACTACACGAGGCAAGGATTCGTGAACTTCACGCGCTGGAGCGCCCGGCTCCCCGGAACGCAGCGCCGCGCCGCCGCGCGAGCCGAGCACCCGGTCCCCACCCCGGACCGGCGGAGTGAAGGCTCCGTACCCGCGGCCCGCGCCGAACGGCTCACCGACGAGCCGTCCCCGGTGCCCGCCGTCGACGAACTCCCGGTCCGTGAGGTCCTCGACCGAGTACCGGCCCTCGTCGCCCTCGTCCACGGCCCCGACCACCGCCTCGCCTACGTCAACGACGCCTACGCGGCGGCCTTCGGCGCCCGCGCCTGCGGGGAACCCGCCGCCAAGGCCCTCCCCGAACTCCGCGACCTCGGCCTCCTGCCCCTGCTCGACCAGGCCCTGCGCAGCGGCAAGCCCCGCACCCTGAAGTCCCGCAAGGCACCCGACGGCCGCTCCTACACCTTCACCTGCACCCCGGCCGCCGAGGACAACGGCAAGGGCACCGTCCTGATCTTCGCCACCGACGTCACCGACCACGCCGAGGCCGCCGAACGCCTCAGAACCAGTGAACGCCGCCAGCGCGAGACCGCCGTCACCCTCCAGCGCTCCCTGCTGCCCCAGGAGCTCGAAGAACCCGACGACCTGCGCATCGCCGCCACCTACCAGCCCGGCGGCACCGAGGCCGCCGTCGGCGGCGACTGGTACGACGTCATCACCCTCGGCGGCGGCCGCACCGCCCTCGTCATCGGCGACGTCATGGGCCGAGGCGTCCGCGCGGCGGCCGTCATGGGCCAGCTCCGCACCGCCGTCCGCGCGTACGCCCGCCTCGACCTGCCCCCGCACGAGATCCTCCAGCTCCTCGACGGCCTCGCCACGGAGATCGACGCCAACCAGATCGCCACCTGCGTGTACGCCATCCACGACCCGAACGAGGGCCGGCTGGTGTACGCCTCCGCCGGCCACCTGCCCATCCTGGTCCGCGACGACCAAGGCACCGTCCTGCGCGCCGACGAACCCACCGGCCCGCCCCTGGGCACCGGCGGCTGGATGCACGCCTCCGGCTCGATCCCCCTCGGCCCCGGCTCGACCGCCGTCCTCTACACGGACGGCCTCGTCGAGCGCCGGGACGAAGACCTCGACGAAGGCATCGCCTCCCTGGAACGCGCCCTGTCCGGCGCCACCGGCACCCCCCAGGTCGTCTGCGACCGCCTCGTCCGCTCGGCCGGCGTCACCGCCGACCACGACGACGACGTCGCCGTCCTGGTCCTCCAGCACCCGGCCCGCACCGGCCCCGACGGCGAACTGTTCCGCAACGCCGCCCTGGAGCTCCTCGGCGGCGTCGAGGCCGCCCCACGCGCGCGTGCCTTCGCCTCCGGCGTCCTGACCAGCTGGCGCTTCCCGCCCGACCTGCACGACCTCGGCGTCCTCGCCGCCAGCGAACTCGTCGCCAACTCCCTCCAGCACGGCACCCCGCCCATGCGCCTGCGCCTGCGCCGCACCGACCGCCGTCTGATCATCGAGGTCACCGACGGCGACGACCACCTCCCGCGCCGCCGCCGCGCCGAACCGGGCGACGAGTCGGGCCGAGGCATCGCCATCGTCGCCACGATCGCCTCCCACTGGGGCAGCCGCCGCACGCCGGGCGGCGGCAAAGCGGTGTGGTGCGAGTTCGTCCTGCCCAAGCCCGCGCACTGACAGCCCCAGGACCGGGAAGCGCGCCTCGGCCGGGCCATGGCCGCCCGCCCTCGGGAACGGCGAAGGCGGCCGCCGCCCTTTCGGACGACGACCGCCTCCACCCGCCTCACGCCTCGGCGGCCACCGGCTCCGGCACCGCGCCACCCCGGGCGACCACCCGCTTCCGGGCCAGCCACGGCTGATCCTGGACGGCGGTCAGCTGCCGCCCCAGCCGCAGCGCCAGGTAGGTGATCCCCAGCGAGAACAGCAGGAACGTCACGATGTACGGCGCGTGCAACGACGCCCCCATCGGCCCGCCCACCGCCGGCCCGACGGCCAGCGCGAGCTGCTTCACCAGGGCGAACGCCGAGTTGTACTGCCCCGCCAGGCCGGCCGGCGCCAGATCGGCCACCAGCGGCGCGATCGTCGGCGACAACATCGCCTCACCCAATCCGAACAGCGCGTACGTCGACACGAACGCGGCCGTCGCCATCTCCCGGCTGCCGTGGCCGAGCCCGGCGTACCCGGCGACGACCCACGCGACGGCCCAGAGCAGCCCCACGGCCGCGATCACCCGGGACCGCTTCTGCCGCTCGACGAACTTCAGCACGGCGAACTGCGCGACCACGATCATCGCCGTGTTGGCGGCGAGCGCGGTCCCGAGCGCGGACGTCGAGATCCCGGCGGCCTCGACCCCGTACGCGCTCAGGCCCGACTCGAACTGTCCGTAGCAGGCGAAGAACAGCACGAAGCCCAGCACGCACAGCTGCACCATGGCCCGGTTGCCGAGCAACGACTTCCAGCTGCCCCCGGCGGACTGCGGGGCGTCCCCGACCCGCGGCGCGTGCGGCAGTCGCACGGTCGCCATCACCACGGCCAGCAGCAGGAACATCGCCGCCTCGATGGCGAACAGCAGCGTGAACGAGGACACGCGCGAGGTGTCGACGAGATGCCCGCCGATCAGCCCACCCACGCCGAGCCCGAGGTTCTGGAGGAAGAACTGTGTCGCGAACGCCCGCGACCGGGTCTCCGTGCTCGAGCAGTCCACGATCATCGTCGCCAGCGCCGGCTGCATCACGGCCTGCCCGGCACCGAGCCCGGCCGCGGCGGCCAGCACGGCGGTGGCGTTGCCCGCGAGTCCCAGGCTCAGCGCGCCCAGTGCGGCGGTGACCAGGGCGGCGAGCAGGACCGGCAGTGGACCGCGCCGCACGATCGCCCGGCCGGCGAACGGCAGCACGATCAGCGCGGCCACGGCGAAGACGGCGAGGACCAGCCCCGCCGTCATGGCCCCCAGTCCCCGCACCTGCGCCACATAGACGTACAGGTAGGGGACGGTGAAGCCGAGCCCGAACGCGCTGAGTGCGTTGCCCACGTGGATCCGGCGCATCGCTGCGCCCCTCGCCCTGGTCACGTTCACCTCTCTCAGATGGTCGTCGTCGGCAGGTGGAGCCGGAGCAGCATCGGTACTTCCGCTGCCTCAGTACTTAGTGCCGAAGACTTCGAAGCTAAAGTTAGAAGCTAAACTGTACACCTCCAAGAACTTCAACGCGAACGACCTCGTGCGATACTGGCGCTCATGGGCGACACCCCCGGCACGGTCGGCACCGGCAGCGGCGGCGAGCCGACCCTCGAAGAGCAGATCGCGGCCTATCAGCGCGAGTTCCAGGACCTCGACCCCCAGGTCGAGAAGATCGTCTCGGCGCTCTCCCGCCTCAACCGCCGGATGAACGTCGCCTACGGCCGTCAGACCGCGGACCTCGGCATCAGCAGCGCCGAGTGGGAGGTCCTCAAGGCCCTGGTCCTCTCCGGGGCTCCCTATCGCCTGGGACCCAGCGACCTGGCCAAGCGCCTCGGCCTCACGCCGGCCGCCATGACCCACCGCATCGACCGCATGTTCGCCGAGGGACTGGTGACCCGGGAGCGGGACGAGTCCAATCGCGTACGCGTGATCGTCGAGCTGACGCCCGAGGGTCGCGAGAAGTGGCTGGAGGCGATGCGCATGGCGACGGTCTTCGAGGAGGACCTCCTCCAGGACCTCTCCCCGGACGAGCGCACGGTCCTGGGCGAGGTGCTGACCAGGCTCCTGCGCCGGGTGGAGCACGCTCAGCCGGACGCCGGCGGCCGGCTCACCGACCTCGACTGAGCCGTCCACCTCTGGACGGTCTAAAAGATCTTGACAGGGGTGGTTGACACACCCCTCCAGGGTCCGTAAAGTTCTTCGGGTTGCCGGGGAGCCGTAACGGTTCTTCGACAGCACCTCCGCCGCAGTAGCGGCACCACAAACCACCAGCACGATCTCCCAACGGGATCGAATTCGGCGTGCCCGAATTCAATTCGATTTGGGGTCGGCAGCCCGATTAGGAACTGCCGAGCGGATCCGCTAAGGTTTGGGACGTCGGAACGGCCCAACGGCCGGGAAGACAAACCCCCGCTGACTGGGAATCAGGCCCGAAAGGATCTGATAGAGTCGGAAACGCCGGAAAGGGAAACGCGAAAGCGA
>NZ_BBYG01000011.1:83573-608287 GCF_001184025.1 Streptomyces maremycinicus | reverse complement strand
AGCGGGAGTTGACCATTGGTGGCGCTCTCAACCATGACCAGCACACCAGGACCACGGCAGTCGCTCACAACCCGCCGGCCAAAGGCTGTTCCGCTCCGGAGCGAGCTATCTCCCCAAAACTTCGAGCCGGGCTCGGACGATGGACTCGTCCTAGTGCTGCTGGTCTGTCACCCATTCAGCTGGGCGTCGTTGAAGTTGACGTCGGTGGTCGACTTGAGATCCGGGGGTGGTGCGGCCTCGATCGCGCGGGCGTGCGGCCACGGTCCGATCGGTTGGTCACCGCGTACGAGGCGCGGGTGTTCGGAGCACAAGGGAGCGGTATTATGTGCCGTTCGACGCGTGGACGTCAAGGACGACGGGCAACTCTGCGTCTGTCGCGGCAGCGGCCGGGCGAGATGAAGCCCAGGGATGCTCCCGCCGAAGGTGAATGTCAGTGCCTGGCGTTACGGTCGAGGAATGACGATGGTGACCTACACCTCAGCATGGGTGCCTGATAACGACCCCGAGCGGAGTTGGGACGAGGCTGCGGAATCGGCGGCGGCTTGGCTGCTGAAGCAGGCCCATGTTCTGGGGGGCCAGCCCCTGTTGGTGACGCCGACCCAGCAGCAGTGGCAGTCAGGCCCGGACGTGATCAGGCAGTTCGCTCGCACCTACGAGGCTACGACGAGCCGGGGCCACGGCGCGCAGTTCAGGCAGCGGCCTGTCCTGGCCTATGTGCCGGACTACGGCGACATGGACCTTGCGGCCTCATACGCCCGCAACAGCGCTCTGGCAGTGGTGGAAAGCCTCACCGCGCCCCTGATCGGGTGGGCGATGGAGGTTCAGGCCGTGGACCTGACGACCGGAGCAGTAACCGCCGATACCCGCAGCCCCGAACAGCGCCAAGAACTTGAACGGATCCACGGCTACGGCAACAACGGGTGGACGAGAGGCTTCGGCGCCGACCGCAGTGCCTACATCCTGGAGGGCCTGCTGCGGCAGGACGACATCGATGCGGACATCGTCGTGGGACACATGGTGGCGCGCGGCCACGATAAACGTTCCGTCGCCCGCCTCATGAAGATCATCGAGAGCGTCCGCTGACCAGATCCTGTCTTCGCCGACAGACCGACATCAGGGCGTGCCCAGCGTCTCGATCGGAACCCCGGCCCAGTACTGCGCTTGCGCCCACCACACAACATCGCCCCGGCAGGGTGTGGTGCAGGCAGACACACCATGGCCGAACCGCTGCGCCCGCCGGCGCAGAGCAGCGAGGAGGACCCTTCCGTGGCGACCGCGTCGCAACTGCAGCAGTTCATCCGCTTCGGCCTGGACACACTGGGGGAGCGCAACGCCCACCACGACTTCGAGACACTGTCCCTCGCCGTGGCCCGGCGTAGGATCGCGAGCAATCTCCTGCCAGCCACCGGACCGGTGAGCACGGGCGGAGACCAAGGCCGCGACGCGGAAAGCTACTTCACTTGCCTGCGCAGCAAGGCCCCCGAGGCGTCGGCCTTCGCGCGGCTCGCCTCGAACGAGACAATCGTGCTGGCCTGCACGATCCAGCGCAGCAACGTTGCCGGCAAGATCCGCAATGACATTGCCTCCATCTGCTCCACCGGCACCCCCGTGCACCGGATCGCCTACTTCACCGTGGCCCCGGTGCCCGTCAGCACCCGCCACAACCTGCAAGACCAGGCCCGCACCAACTTCCAGGTGAGCGTGGACATCTTCGACAGCCTGTGGCTGGCCCAAGAGCTCGCAGAACCAGACCTGTTCCATCTCACCGAGACATACCTGCAGGTCCCCAGCGAGTTCGCCCCTGCGCCCGACAGCACGGAGGCCCACCCCGAGTGGTACCTGCAGGCCCGCACCCGCTGGCGTGAACAGGAGGAATTCACCGGTCGGCTGGGCGAGTTCGCCCAACTGCGACGGACCCTTCGGCATGCCACCTTCAACGCCGGGGCGCGCGCCGACCTCGCGGACTGGCTCGACTGGGCTCGCCGCGTGCTGCAGGTCGCCGACCCCGACAGCGTACGACCGAGACTGCAGTACGAAATCGCCGTGGCCCACCTGCGCGGTCTGGGCGACCTCACTCCCGCAGACGCCCTGGTACGAGACTTCTTCGATCAGGCACTCAGCAGCAGCGACATGGGACTGCTACACGACGCCGAGATGCTGCTGACCTACGTCTACGGGGCCTGGACCGGACACGCCACCGCACTCACGGCACAAGACCTAGAACGCTGGACGGCCTTGCTCACCGCGCGTATCCGAACCCTCCTGGAGGAGGATCCGCCGGTCAACCGCCGGGCCAGGCTGCACGCCCTGGCCGCGCATGCGGCGTTGCGGATCCGCCCGGCCGACCAGCCAGCGGACTACCGGCCCGAGCTGGCTGCGGATCGGGCAGAGCCGGCGCCGCGCTATCTGACATCCGAGGACATCGGCCCTCTTGATCCGAACCGGCTCACCGTGGCCGATCTGCCTCAAGCCATGGTGCACCTGCAGCAATTGTGCGACTTGCTGCCCGAGGCGCAGACCTTCCCTGTGGCATCCATCGCCGACGCCTTCGATCTGACGGCCCCGCTGCTGGCCGCGCACCCGGCCTATCCGCAGGTGCGCCAGGCACTCGACGAGGCCGTCGAACGGACAGAAGGTGGCATCGCCCGCGCCCGCAAGAGCCGCAACCGGGCCCTGCAATTCCTTCGGATCGAGCGCCCCCTCGAAGCGCTTGGGGAAGTCCATACCATGAAGGTCAGCACGTGGTTCGGCGACACCCTGCCCTGGGCGCTGCAGGCACTGCTCATGGCGGGCAGACTCTACAGCCTCCTCCATTTGCCGCTGGCCGCCAAGCAGTGTGCCCTCGCCGTGTGCGTCGCGGCAGGAAGTTCCCAAGACCCCACACTGGCCCCGTTCATCGCCCAGGGACTGCTGCGGTCCTCCGACTGCGACTACCAGGCCGGCAACCTGTTGACCTCAGCCGCGCTGTCGGAGTACGCCATCACTGCTCAGGGCCAGTACGTGGATGACCCCTGGAACGAGGAGGAGCACGACGACTTCCAGGCCGTGGTGGTCGATAGCGGCATGGCCCTGCTGGCCGCCCGGCAGATCCGTCCCCACCTCGTCCCGGTCCTGGCGGACGTGCATGCGCGGACCGGGCTGCATGCTCTCATCGATGCTCATCTCGAAGACTTCGACGCGCCTGCACGCAGTGAAGCCGAATGGTTGCAGATGGCCATGCGCAGCGGCTGCGGCCGGCTCTTCGCCGATGAGGGGCCACGGCGCGTCTACCACTGGGCGGCCGGGGGCCCGACCTGGCAGGCGGAGTGCGAGAACACGCGGCACGCGGTGCTGGCCTGCGAACGGTTCGTCGCCGCGGCGCAAATCCTGATCGCTGAGCTGGTCCTTCTCGATCCGCTGCTGCAGCCGGCCCACGTCCACATTGACGTGCAACTCGACGCCCGGGCACCAGAGCCCGAGCAGCTCCCGGACAACCACGTCAGTCGGTGGCGGGTATACCTCGCCCCCTGGAACGAGGAGACGGATGCGCACGGCGGGGAGTACCTTGCCGACCTGGCTGCGCCGCTCATGGCTATCCTCATGGCCGAATCGCTCTTGCCCGAGGAGCAGTTCATACAGAAGGTGCAAACAGCATTCGAGCGGGGACTCAACCACAAACTCATTGCTGGCCGGGCCTACGACGAACTCGCCGACCTGCTGCCAGACGATCACTACCGCCAACTTTCAAGCCTCCGCCCCACTCCGCCTGAGGACGTTCCTCCCTTCCGTGCAGCAGCCCACCCGGCTCTGGACCTGCCGCACGCGCCCGGCCCCGGGTATGACGAGGCGAGTGCCATCGAGGCGGTACGGCGCCGATACGAAGCCTTTCCCATCGTGCGGTACACCATGAAAAGACTGACCGCATCCGCGTCATTTCGCGCCACCTCCCTCGCGCTGCGAGACGACGGCTGGCGCGATTGGCACCTCCTTACCGCGGTGCTCAACATCGTGATCAACTACCGGCTATCGCTGGAGATGACCATTGATCCCGCGGCGAATCCGCAGGACATCATCTGCAGGGCGGCAACGCTGCGACGGCCAGAAACCGAAGACGATCCGGCACCGCCCGATGACGCCTTCACACCGGCCGCTCTGAAGCAGGCCCTCGCCACCAGCACTCTGTCCACACTGCAGAGTCTCGGGCTGGAATCCCACCGCCAGACACCAAACTTCCCGGCTCTGCTGGAACTTCTCGGCGCCCGCTACGCGTACTGGACCCTCGATGTCCCGCACGAGGATGTCCTGGCGTTTGATTGAGCCCGGAGCGCAAACGCCGCCACGGACGCCGCCACCACCGAACGCACCATGCTGCTAGCGGAGATCTATCGGAGAGGCACGGTCTGGCGCCTACGCGCCGTCGGCCAAGGCTACGACCACTCCCTGGACGCACTCGCACGCGGATACGGAGTCGACATCGGCGAGTGACAAGCGCGCGTACCCGCTCCAGGGTCATTGCGTGAATTGATCTTGTCCGATTCCACGTGGTGACGTCCAGGAGCGTCAGAGGCGGCCTCGGCGAGAATGCGTGGAACATGCCGCCTGGGTTCAGGGGGCTAGGATCGTCAGCACCTGCCCGGTAGGGCGGCGGGCGTATCGCATGCAGCCGCAACGTCCAAGCCCTCTACGTATGCATCGCTGAACGCAAGGGTGTCGAGCCCCTTGCACACCTCGGGCACCTGAGGGTTGTCCTTGTAGCCCGCGAAATCCAAGTTCCAGTCGTTCCATCCGGGAGCGGCGTCGGCGACGGCGTCGGTGCACTGCTGGCTGATTTCTTCCTCACTCAGCAGCTTGGTTGCGGTGGCTGTGACAGTCTCTGCAGGTTTGGGGGTGTCGGCCTTCGCCTCGCCGTCGGTGCTATCACTGCTCGAGCAGGCACCGAGTAGCAGGCCGGCGGTGAGCGCGGCTGCGAGAGCAGTGGATGCGGTGCGGGTACTCATGGGTCCCCCCGAGGGTGCTGTTGGGCGCATCATCCCGTGTCGCGGGGATGCAGTGGGGCGGATGCGGCAGATTCGGGCAGAACTCTGAGCCTCGACTCGCCGCCGGTGTCCACACTGCTGTCCAGACGCCAGGCTGGGGGACCTGGGCTGAGCTGCCCGGATGCGTGTCCGGGCAGCCCGGACGCTCCTGGATCCATGCCTGGACCGCGTTCCGAAGCGCCGTCGCCGACGGGTCTCTCGGTCAGTGACACCTGGTCGCATCGGATTGAGTCCGCTAGGACCTCGCTCATCGCATGGGGCGGTGCAGCCGTCGCTCTGACAGCGCTATTGGCGTTCCGGACCCCGCTGGCATCTTGGGTGCGAAAGTACACAGACGGACGGCAGGAACATGACCGAGAGCAGGACGGCTCTTTGTGAAGAGCGGTTGGGGCCGGGCTCTCGCTGTGGTGCTGGGACATCGAATTTCGATTTTGCGGTTGTGTAGCGCGTCTACTCGGCCAGACAGACTGATACAGACATGTCATCACCCGGCACGATTTTCACAGTAACTGTATCTTCGGCGCCGGAGTCATCGGTAACATCGGTCAGAGACTCTAGCTTTGCCGAGGCGTACGTCCGGTTGAGAAATCCCAGGCTGTAGGAATCTTCACCCAAGCGAAGGACTAGGTCATTTCTTAGAACAATATTGGGGACGATGTCACCCTGCTGGAGCTGCTGAAACTCGGGGCTCTCCAAACTTGTTCGCGGGATCGTGAAAGAAACGTAGTCCCACTGCAAGACAATTGTCTCGCCGCTTAGGTAACGGTGGGCTTCTTTGATTGACTTGAATTCTTCATCGGTCAGGTCTTGAGGAATCGGAAAGTACACACCACTGATGCGCTGAATGTCGTCAAGGACACGAAGAAGTTTGAGTGACTCATCGACACTTGGATTCGAGGCAGGCAGATCCATTGGTGGACCAATTTCCTTGCCATTAAGTACCAAGGTTGCACCACGGCCCTCTTTCGCTTCTGCTAGAAAGCGAACGACCGGCAACAGGATACACGGCAAGCTGCGATCGGGCATCTGGAACGCGTATGTGACTTTGGCTTGATGGGCAGTCACGTCGAACCGCGTCACAACCTTTGCAACCCCACCAAGGTCTTCAAGCTTCAACTCGATTCCTCTCCTACCTGCTGTCCGTTCCTTGGCTTCGAGTGGGAGATGAGCCTTAATAGTCCCTTGAGTATCTCGAATACGGAGGGCGAATCGTGCGTCTGCCAGCGGAGTATTGTCAATGGCACCACCGATGCGCAGTTCACCACCATCAAAGTTTCCGCCAAACTCGGCAGGTGCATCGATGGAAAATTTCTTCACGAACTCGCTCGGAACAACAGTGGCCGTCCCATAGTCGAAGCTGTCCTGAAGCGCCTGTGCAGCCTTCTTTCCGTCCTCAGTGCTGGGGAAGCTAAACGCGCCACCGATCTGAATGGGGCGATCCTTCTCGGCACCCGGGTATCGAGGATGTGTTGTGACGTTGACGGAGCCGTTGGGCTGGACACTAAAGCTAAATTCGTAGTGCGGATCGAGCGAGTTGAGGCGGTCCTTGAGCGCGCGTACACGATCTACTAGATCAGTAACACCTCGGGTGAGGGCGGCCTGCTCTTGGTTGATCTCCCGCATCATGCTAACGATCTCGTCGTTGCTGCCTTCTAGGTAGTAACGCGGGAGCTCCGGGTGGGAGGCCATCTGACTGTCAAGCCAATCCTTCCCGCGCCAAGCGCACGGGAAGGAGTACTTGGCAGCCAATTCATTGAACCACGCGAGTTCGCCATCGGTGTGATTAATGGGTACCACTAGGTGCCAAGCCACAGGGTTGTGCTTGGCCGCGTTTTTGAGCGACTCGGAAACTTGCCGCCTCCTGCCGGACCTTTCATCAAGGCGCCCGGTAAAGCTCTTGAGCTCGAAGATTTCCAGGCCCGTAAGGAGCGATACCTGGACGTCACGTCCCTTGTCTCCCCCCGCTCCATCGATGCGCTGGGCTTGCGGATGAAGACGACTGATAAGGACGGAGACCATGTCTTCGTAGATATTGGATCCAAGCCGCTCGTCCGTCCAGTCCACTCTGTTCTTCATGTCGCCCTCAGTCTCTACTGTCCTCGGCCCCACTGAAGCCCCCCCGCACCAACTCCGCCGCGTTCACGCCGAGCGCCTCGGCTGGCCTCAGGATGTTGTGCAGGCTCACGTTGCGCTGCCGGCGTTCGATCTGCCCGATGAACGTCCGGTGCCATACCGCTGTGGTCGGCAAGGCGTTCCCGGCTCTTGCCGAGCTCGTTTCTGCGGGTGCGCACCCGGCACCAAACGTCTCTGCTGCGTCCGAGACGGGCCTTTTTGCCATGGGAGGCTCTACCAAGCTCGCACTGCTCGCCCGTGATCCTCGCCCCCGAAACTCGACACCCCACCGCTGCACAACCGCCCCGCTCAGCCGTCAACCCCACCTACCGACGAGTTCAACGAAGTACCGGTAGAGATGCGCCGTCCGGGCGACAGGCCCAGGCTGGATAGAAAACCCGTTGCCTCCTCCACAACCGCACATGTCGTCACGGGCTGCGGAGCTGGAAGGGGTATGAATAGAAATCCCATTCACACCGTCAGGAGCCGTTCGCAGTTGGTTCAAGGATGGCAACGCGCTCCGCGTAATGCGCCATCGGAACCAGTTCAGCGTCGGGCCGAAGTATCGCTGACGCTATACGCCAGTCACCTTCACCCGAACGGTCACCCCTCTACGGTGCATCAAAGGCAGCGGCCGGTACTCCCACGTCTTCTCCTCTGCCTGCCGACGTCCGGGCCCATCGATGGATCGAAACGCCTGATTCCGCTCAGCCTCCGACATAGCCGCCGAGGCATCGGTCACGCACCTCAGCTCGTCCATGATCAGACCTCGCCCACCAGATCGAGATCTTCACGAGTCGTCTTCGACGCGAGCGCGGGGACGGGCCACTCGTGGTCGGGCACGTACCCCACACCCCGCCACCACGGCTCGACCGGCAGCACCCCGGCCGGCTCGAACGGCTGCCCCGGAACAGGAAGCGCAACCGCCTGCCCCACCCCATCCGCAGCCGCCTTGGTCCACTCACCGGGCTCGGCCCACGGATGGAACGCCAGGTTGAAGGTCCCCCAGTGGATCGGCAGCAGCACACCGCTAGGCTCGCCTTGCTGCAGGTCAAGGTGCGATTGAACGCCCTGCACAGGGCTCATGTGAATGTCCGGCCACGCACCCGGCACCGGCGTAGAATCCGTGTGGTTCTTGGGCCAGAAGTCGGAGTACGCCCCGATCTGGATCATCGTCGCGTCGAACGGACCGTGCTGCGCGCCGATGTCCTTGAAGCCGTCGAAGTAGCCCGTGTCGCCGCTGTGGTAGATCCGGTGCTCCTCGCCCGCGACCACCCAGGAGGCCCACAGGGTGTGCTGGGTGTTGCGCAGACCGCGGCCGCAGAAGTGCCGGGCGGGGGTGGCGGTCAGGGTGAGTCCGCCGACCTTCGTCGCCTCGTGCCAGTCCAGCTCGCGCAGCCGGTCGGCGGACACGCCCCAGTGTTCGAGGTGGGCGCCGACCCCGAGCGGCACGGCGAACAGGGTGTCGGTGTCCGCGAGCGCCTTGATCGTGGGCAGGTCCAGATGGTCGTAGTGGTCGTGCGAGATGACGACGACGTCGACCGGGCCCAGCGCGGCCAGCGGCAGCGGCACCGGGTGCAGCCGCTTGGGCCCCGCGAAGGCGAACGGCGAGCAGCGCTCGCCCCAGACGGGGTCGAACAGGACCCGCTGTCCGTCGATCTCCGCGAGCACGCTGGAGTGGCCCATCCAGGTCAGCCGCAGCCCGGTGGCCGGCGGCTCGGCGAGGTCGGCGAGGGTGGTGGGGTGCACCGGGACGGCGCCCGAGGGGGCGCGGCGGGGCCGCTGCTCCTTGTCGAAGAAGACCTTGGCGAAGTCGAGCGCGGAGCCCGAAGGGCGGGTCCGCGCCGTGCCGCCGGGGTTCTGGAAGACCCCGTCCTTGAAGTGGGGCGATCTGCGGATGCGCGCCAGGCGCTCACCGCTCGGATCCGCGCCGAAGGCCGCGGGCTGTAGAGCGCGGAGCCCGGAGCTCAGGGAACGGAAACCGGACACGGTACCTCCAGGGAGTCGCTGAGGCATTCCATTATGGTCGCCCGCTCCGACAACGCCCCGGTCACCCCGGTCATTCCTGCGCGTACCCGCGTTCCTCCGCGAACCTGCTTTGACACCGCGTACCCGCGTTCCGATACTGACCCACTGTTCAGTACCCACCGTTTCGGCCGTACCGGTCCGCCGGTCGAGGAGTCCGTATGACCACCCCCTTCCTGTCGCTCACCTGGACCGACCACGTCACCGGGCGGCAGGGCCACCTCGTCGTCGACCGGCTCGTGCGCGGGGTGTGCAGCGGCGGACTGCGGATGCGGGCGGGCTGCACCCTGGAGGAGGTGACCGGACTCGCCCGCGGCATGAGCCTCAAGGAGGCACTGCACTACGACCCCGAGGCGCGCTACGTCCCCCTGGGCGGGGCCAAGGGCGGCATCGACTGCGATCCCCGCGATCCGGAGGCGTACGGGCTGCTGGTGCGCTACCTGCGGGCGGTCCGGCCGTACCTGGAGAGCTGCTGGACCACCGGCGAGGACCTGGGGCTCACCCAGGATCTGGTGGACCGGGCGGCCGCCGAGGCGGGGCTGGTGTCGTCCGTGCAGGCGGTCTACCCGCTGCTGGAGGACGAGGGCACCGCCCGCGAGCGGCTGGCCGCGGCCTTCGCCGTCGAGGTGGACGGCATCGGCCTGGACGAGCTGGTCGGCGGCTGCGGGGTCGCCGAGTCCGTGCTCACCGCCCTGGACCGGGCCGGGGTGCCGCACGCGGGGACGCGGGTCGCCGTGCAGGGGTTCGGCACCATGGGCGGGGCCACCGCGCGCTTCCTCGCGCGCGCGGGGCTGACGGTCGTGGCCGTCGCCGACGTCAAGGGAACGATCGCCCACCCGGCCGGCCTCGACGTGGAGGCGCTGCTCGCCGCGCGGGACGCCCACGGCACCGTGGACCGCGCCGCACTGCGCCCCGGAGACCTGGAACTGCCGGGCGACGCCTGGCTGTCGGTGGCGGCCGAGGTGCTGGTGCCGGCCGCCGTGTCGTACGCCATCGGGGTCGAGGAGCAGGAGCGGATCGGCGCCCGGTGGATCGCCGAGGCCGCCAACATGCCCGTCCTGCCCGAGGCGGAGCGGCTGCTGCACGCGCGCGGGGTGCGCGTCCTGCCGGACGTCGTCGTCAACTCCGGTACGAACGCCTGGTGGTGGTGGACGCTGTTCGGTGACATCGGCGCGGACCCGGCGGAGGCCTTCGCGTACACCCGCCGTTCGATGCGCGCCCTGGTGGAACTGGTGCTGGCCCGCGCCGAGGCGGACGGCACGACGCCCCGGGCCGCCGCGCACGCGATCGCCGAGCAGCGGCTGCCGGTGATCGCCGAACGCTTCGGGCGCTACCGGCCCGCTCCCTGAGCGTCCGCCGCCGCGGACCGGTCCGGCGGCGCCGACGCCGACGGATTAGGGTGACGGCGTGGTGAGGGTCCGGTTGAGTGTGGCCGAGCGGCGCGAGGAGCTGCTGCGGGCGGCCATCGAGCAGATCGAGGCGCGGGGCGTGGCGGCGGTCAGGATCGCCGACGTGGCCGCGTCGCTCGGCGTGAGCAACGCGCTGGTGCTCTACCACTTCTCGACGAAGGAGAGGCTCGTCGCCGACGCGTTCGCCTACGCGGCGGAGGGAGACCTGGCACGGCTGCGCAAGCTGGTCGGCCGCCGTACGACCGCGCTGCGCCGGCTGCGGTCGGCGGTGCGCTGGTACGCGCCCACGGGTCAGGCCAAGGGCTGGCGGCTGTGGATCGAGGGCTGGGCCGTGTCGCTGCGCGAGCCCGCGTTGCGGGAGGTCGCGCGCGATCTCGACCGCAAGTGGAAGGCGGCGCTCGCCGAGGTGATAGCCGAGGGCGTGGCCGCGGGCGAGTTCCGCTGCCCGGACCCGGCCGGCACGGCCCTGCGCCTGACGGCCCTGCTCGACGGACTGGCCGTACAACTGACGTCCTACGCGGGCACGGTGTCCCGGACCCGGGCCCAGGAGTGGGTCGACGAGGCGCTGGCCCGGGAACTCGGACTGGTCCCCGGGACGTCGAGCGCCCAGGAGCGCTGACGGCTCCACCGCCCGGCCGGCTCCCGCACCGACCCGGCACCCGCCGGACCGGTGCCCCCTTCCAGCCGACGCTCGGTACGGCTCGTGCCTCACCCGGCCCGGCCCGTACATCAGCGTCACCGATCGCCGGTCGCCGCCGAGTCGCAGTCGCAATCGCAATCGCTGCGGCTGCGGCTGCGGCTGCGGCTGCGGCTGCGGCTGTCGTACGCATCTCACCGGGCGCGACCCGCACCCCCGCCGGGAGCGGCCCCGAAGTGCTCGGCGGCCGACGACGCCGGGTGCCTCGCCCCCGACCCCACTGGACCACCGCCCGGCTGACCCGCCGGTTCGCCGGCCTGCTGACCCGTCGGCCCGACTGCCCGCTTCGGCGACGCGTCAGTCCAGTTCGTACACCGCCGTCACCGTCGCCGTCGCGCGGATCTCGCCGGGGGCGACCGGCACTCCGCCGAGGCCGGCGCCGGGGGTGTCCGCGGCCGAGGGCGCCGGGCGCGGGGAGCTGGAGGCGTCCTCGCTGAGCGAGACGAGCCGGCCGAGGCGACGGCCGCTGAGGCGGGCGTACTGCTCGGCCTTGGTGCGGGCGTCGGCGTGCGCGGCCTCGCGCGCACCGGACCGCAGCGGGGCGGGGTCGGCGACGTCGAAGGCCACGAAGCCGATCCGCCCGGCGTCACCGGTGGCGTCGGTGACCGCCTGCACGACCGCGCCGACCTTCGCCACCTCCCGCACCTTCACGGAGAACGACTGCGCGGCCTGGTAGCCCGTCAGACGGGCGGTGCCGCCCGTGTGGTCGTAGACGGCGTCGAGGGAGACGCGCTCCGTCCGGATGTCCCGGTCGGCGACGCCCTGGGCGCGGACGGCGGCCAGCAGCGCGGCGGCCGCCTTGTTCTGCGCGTCCAGGGCGGACTGCGAGGTCTTTGCGGAGGTCTCCACACCGGCCCCGACGACCGCGAGGTCGGGCGGTGCGCTCGCGCTGCCCTCCCCGGTCACCGTGACGGTGGCGGGGCTGTCCGGCGCGAGTGGACGGGCCGCCGCCGGGTGGTCGGGCAGCGCGCCGGCCGTGGGCGCGGTGAGTGCGGTGACCCCCAGGGCGAGCAACGAGACGAGGGCCGCGGCGACGGGCGTACGGGGGAAGGGCATACGGGACCGGTCCTCGGAGGTGTCGGGCGGTGCCCGGACGGCGCCGGGCGCGGGTGCGGTCATCCCAGCACCCGGGCCCGGCCCCGCCCGGACACCACTCCCGTACGATCACCTCACTGGTGGAGCGTGCGGACGGGGTTCAGGCCACGGCCGCGATCCGCATCCTGATGTCGTCCGGCGACAGCGTGCCCTTGGCGGTCACATGGTCGCCGGAGGACTGCCCGCGCAGCCTGCGTCCGATCCACGGCACCAGGTACTCGCGCGCCCAGTGGACGTCGTCGCGCCGCACGTCCAGGGTGCCGCGCGGCGGGAGCAGCGGCCACGGCTGCTCCGGGTCGGCCGGTACCTCGAGGCCGAGCACCTGGCCCCCGCGCAGCGCCACGCGCGTGTGCCCCTCCGGGGAGAGGTGGAGCCGGTCGCCGTCCCAGGCCCTGCGGTCCTGGATGGACTTCAGGGACCACAGGTCGAGGACCGGGCAGCCGTAGCGGTCGGCCACGGCACGGACGTGCCCGTTGTAGGTGGCGATCTTGCCGCGCAGATGTTTGAGCACGGGGACGCCACGGGTGTCGAAGCCGGTCGTCACCATGACGGTGCCGGCCGCTGCGCTCAGGGCCGAGATCGCGCGCTCGAAGCGCTCGGCGACCTCGTCCGGGTCGGTACCGGGCCGAAGGATGTCGTTGCCGCCCGCACAGAAGGAGACCAGGTCCGGGGCGAGTTCCACCGCCCTGGGGAGCTGGTCCTCCACGATCTGGTCGAGAAGCTTCCCGCGGACCGCGAGGTTGGTGTAGTCGAAGTCGCCCTCGGGGCGCCGGTCGGCGAGGAGTACCGCGAAGCGGTCCGCCCAGCCGACGAACGCCCCGTCGGGGCCCGGGTCGCCGACGCCCTCGGTGAAGCTGTCCCCCACCGCCACGTACGACCTGATCACTGATCTGTCGTCACTCTTCGAATCGTCTGCCACAGCAGTTCATCATTCACCTTCGAATGTGACCTACGCGATCGTAGGAAGGGGTTGACGGGCGGTGAGATAAGACACCCTTAAAGAGTTTGCCAATCAGGGAATAAGGGACCAGGCACGGAAGTCGTTGATCCGGAAATGGCTCCAGGTGGTGCGGAAGGCGAAGTGCCCGCCGGTGTACGGCTCCGGGTCGCTGTGGTCGAAGACGAGCCGGCCGTTGTTCCACCAGCGGACCGTAGAGCCGTCGGAGACGATACGGACGTGGTTCGGCTCGTTCGCGACCAGCAGCGGCTCGGTGTAGTCGAAGATCAGCGGACGGACGCCCGGCTCGCCGACGTAGCGCCGCAGCCTGGTCGTGGTGTTGGTGTTGGCGCCGTAGCCGACGTAGTACGTCTTGAGGTAGTCGTACTCGGCGAGGGCTCCGCCGCGCGGGGTGGCGAAGAGGTTCTCCGGGGAGCGGACGTCGACGGCGTTCCAGAAGTTGTTGAGGTCGGAGACGCGGTCGTTGACCCCGCCCGCGGAGACGGGCGTGGCGGTGTACTCGATGACGTACGGCCCCTGGAGCGGCCGCTTGAACCAGATCGTGGCCCCGGCGGGCACGTCGACCTCCAGGGTCCCGCGGGAGGCGGTGACCGTCCCGCCCTTCTCCAGTTCGACGGCCCACTGGCGCAGGCCCTGGCGGAAGTCGTCGTGGGCGATCAGGCGGCGGTGGCGGGGCCCGGCGCTCGCGGCGGTCGCGGGGGCGAGGGCGGCCAGCGCGGCGCCGGCGGCGAGGGCTCCGAACGCCCTGCGGGTGGTCGTCATGATGGTCGGCTCCTTCAGTGGGCGGGGGTGGTCAGGTGCGGCTCGGGAACGCGGCGGGTCTCGGTGCCGAGGTAGTAGTCGGTGTACGTGGACTGGAGGTAGCCGCGGACGGTCCAGCCGAGGCGGTACGCGGGGTTCTGGGCGAGCGTGTAGACGCGGGTGCCGGTCGGCACGGTGCTGGTGTAGAGGCGCAGGGCGGTGTGGTCGGCGGTCTCGGCGAGGATCTCCTCGCGCCAGTCGCCGAGGAGGTCGCCGTAGAACGGGGTGGCGTTGCGGGCGCCGGAGACGACGCCGGCCGGGTCGAAGACCGTGGCGCTGCTCTCGGTAGCCGGGTCCCACTTCTCGACACGGGTGAAGTCGAGCAGTTCTGACGCCTTGTCACCGTCCCACCAGATACGGAAGTTGACGCTGGGGGTGGTGGTGGAGACCTTGCCGTCCCGGACGTTGAAGACGCCCGCGCCGGGCCGGGTGACGTCGGCGGTGGAGGTCCAGTACTCGTAGCCGCGGTGATTCGGGTCGATGTCCGCGGCGTTCCCGCGGCCGGTGTCGAGGTCGGCGTCGCTCACCGGGCTCGTCGGGTGCGAGCCGGTCACCAGCCGCTCGCCGGTGTCGGCGTCGTAGTAGTACCAGGGGAAGGCGGACACGATGCCCAGCTCGGACTGCTGGATGGCGAAGCCCTCCAGGCCGGGCCGGTCGGGGTCGAGGTCGGCGATGTCGAAGCGGTCGCCGTGGATGGCCCCGTCGACGACGTAGCGCAGCGTGCCGTCGCTGTTCACGACGTAGTTGCCGTCGGCGATCTCGTCCCTGCCGTCGCCGTCGACGTCGACGGTGCGGATCTGGTGGAAGCTGGTCGCGCCGGTCGTCGGGTCCACGAGGTGCTTCCAACGGCGGGTGAGATCGGTGCCGTCGAAGTCCCAGGTCTGGAACAGGACCCGGAACGAGCCGCGTCTGGCGCCGACCCGGGTGACCAGCTTGGTGACCAGGCTGGGATGCACGCCGTCGAGGTAGGCGACGCCGAAGTGGCCGCCGGAGGGGCCGTCGGCCGTGAGGTCGTCGGGGACGGGTTGCCGGGTCCGTTCGGTACCCCTCGCGCCATCGATCACCGACACGAACTGGTTCGCGGGCGAGTCGGCGGTGACCTGTGCGCCGTCGGCGAAGGTGGTCCCGGCGGCGGTGTGCGCGAGCACCTCGGCGCGGCCGTCGGAGTCGAGGTCGTAGACGGTGACGTTGTCGTCGTTGCGGTAGCCGCCGATCGCCGTGGAACCGCTGATCGCGGCGGGCGCCGGGTCGTTGGCGCCGTTCCCGCCGACCTGGGTGTAGGAGCCGGGGCCGAGATCGACCCGCCACAGCCGCTCGCCGGTGAGCGTGTAGGCCTCCAGCAGGTCGGGCCGGTCCCGGGTCCCGGAGAGCCGGCTGACGACGAGTTCGTAGCGTCCGTCGCCGTCGAGGTCGCCCGGCCAGGCGTGCTGCACGGTGTAGCCGTCGGCGGCGGCCAGCGGGATCTCGGCGTAGCCGTCGGTGAAGCGCAGGGCCGCCGGACTCGGCCTCCGCTCATGCCCGTCGACCACGGCCCGGACGGTGTAGGTCCCCGTGCCCCGGGTGTCGTCCTGGTAGGTCGTCGATCTCCGCACCGGCTCCCGGTTGAGGCGGTGGCCGTTCTTGTAGACGTTGAAGGCGATGGCGTCGCCGTACCGCGCGTATTCGGTGCCGAGCAGCCGCCAGCTGAGGAAGGTCCCCGCGCCGGACGGGGTGGCGACCAGGCCGCGGTCGAGGTTCTCGACGATCCGGCGCGGGGTCTCGGTGGTGTGCCCGGCGGGCACGGGGGTGAACCCGGCCAGCAGGGCCACGGCGGTGACGGCGGCCGCGGTCGCGGCACCCTTGATGACGATGCGTCGGTCGACGCCGGACACAGGACCTCCGGAGAGCGGTAGAAAGCGCTTGCTCGCTGACGGAGATCACTGTGTCCCCACCCTGTCCCGCCTGTCGACGGGGCAGGAAGGGCTGCCACAAGAACGCAATAGAACGATCATGAACGCGCAAAGTCCGACACGGTCCGACGCGACCCGAGGGCACCCCTCCCCCGCCCCGCCGACTTCCGATCGCACATCTCCCCGCCCTGCGGCTTCCGGGCGCCCGCGTGCGGACATGCCGAAGGCCGGACCCGGGGATCGGGGTCCGGCCTTCGGCAGCGTGTCAGGCGAGAGGTCGTCGGGGTCGGTGGGGTCAGCCGACCGAGACGCCGTGTGCGCGGAGGTAGGCGATCGGGTCCACGTCGGAGCCGTAGTCCGGCGTGGTGCGGATCTCGAAGTGCAGGTGCGGGCCGGTCACGTTGCCGGTCGCCCCGGAGAGGCCGACCTGCTGGCCCGCGGTCACGGCCTGGCCGGCCGAGACGGAGAGCTGGGACAGGTGGGCGTACTGGGCGTAGTAGCCGTCGGCGAGCTTGATGACGACCTGGTTGCCGTAGGCGCCGCCCCAGCCCGCGGAGACGACGGTGCCCGCGCCCACGGCCTTGAGGGTCGTGCCGGTCGGGACGACGAAGTCGGTACCCGTGTGGTAGCCGCTGGACCACATGCTGCCGGCCGTGTGGTACGCGGTTCCGACGGTCGCGCCCGCCACCGGCAGCGTGTAACCGCTGGAGGTACCGCTGTCGCTCTCGGCGGCCTGGGTGACCGTCTTCGAGGAGGACGAACCGGACGAAGAGGACGACGAGGACGACGACTTGGACGCCTTCGACTTCGACGCGGAGGACGAAGGGGAAGAAGAGGATGAACCGGACTTCGAGCCGGACGACGAACCGGTGTCGCCGGTCGCGGCCTTCTTGCCGATCGAGAGCTTCAGCCCGGGGTGGATCAGCGACGGATCACTGCCGACGGCCTGCCGGTTGTCCTGGTACAGCTTCCGCCAGCCGCCGCTGACGTTCTGCTCGTCGGCGATCTTCGACAGATAGTCGCCGGAGCGCACGGTGTAGGACGTGGCCGTGGTGGCGGCGGCCGCCTTCCGCGCCACCGGAACGGCCTGCACGGCCTTTTCCGGAGCGGCCTGGGAGGCGGACTGCGCGACGGACTGGCCGGGGGCCGCGTGGGCGCCGGCGGCACCGATGAGCGGAAGGGCGAGCGCTGCGCCACCCGTTCCGGCGACGGCGATGGAACGAGCGAAGCGCTGGGTCTTCGGACGGCGGTGCTTACCCTTCGCGGGCATGGCGAATTCCTCTCCGGCGCCTGCGAGGTGAGCTGTCGGGTGCGGACTGGAGATGCCCGGCCGCGCCGAGGCGCGGCTTTACCCCAAAGCCTGTTCCGGAGACCGGAACAGGCGGTTCTGCCTGTGGGTCCCCCGCTCCTGCCAGATACGGGTGAGTGTGCGGATTCCGGGCGGTGGCAGGATTCGGCGTCCGTCCGGATTGGTGTGGAACGTAAGCGACCAGGACGCACAGGGACAAGCAGAGGTTGCGCTGTTCACACCTTTCTCTTGATCCGCTGTGAGAATCCCCGGTCACACTCCGTGAACCGAAGAGCCCGCGCACCGGCAAGCCCCCTGGAAAAGCATGCGAATTACGTGAACATGACGGGCGACATACGGTCACGGATATGACGCTGCTCACGTGACGGCTTTCCAGGTTCCTTTATTCCAGAGCGAGTTGGAACTAAGGAGCCAATTCGGACAGAAACCTCAGATACGACGCAGTCGGATAACCGTCGCATCAAGGTCACCTCGAAGCCCCAGGCGCAGTCCGTGGTGCAGCAGCACCGCCCCGCGATACACTTCGCCCGTTTCGCGGCATTCGTACGATGCCGCGGGGTCGAGCCCGCGCAGCCGCAGCGCCGGTACGGGCTCACCGAACCGCTGCGCCTGGAGCCAGGCGAGGACGACGCTCTCGTCGCCGCGCACGTACTGGACGGCGCTCGATCCCGCCGCCGGGGGGCGCAGCCGGTAGAGATCGCCCTGCTGCACCAGAGGCCGGATCTCCTTGTAGAGGTCCACCCAACGGCGCGCCTCGGCGAGCTCCTCGTCACTCCACTCGGAGAGGTCTCCGCCGACGCCGAGCACACCGGCCATGGCGCTGACGAACCGGAAGCGCAGCGAGCTGACCCGGCCGTTGAGCTGGGTGTTGGGACTGTCGGTGACCCATGCGGCCATGACCCGGGCGGGATGGATCTGGCTGAAGCCGTGCTGGATGTCCAGCCGGTCGAGCGGATCGGTGTTGTCGGAGGTCCACACCTGGTCGGTGCGGCTGATGATCCCGAGGTCGATGCGACCGCCACCGCCGGAGCAGGACTCGAAGGCGACCTGGGGATGGGCCGCCCGCAGCCGGTCCAGGAGCGCGTACAGGGCCCGGACGTGGTCGACCCAGAGGCGCTGCGGGTAGGGGTCGTCCGGCCAGCCGGCGTCGGTGAAGCAGCGGTTGAAGTCCCACTTCACATAGTCCACGGGCGCGCTGGACAGGAGCCCGTGGAGGTGCTCCCAGAGGTACTCCTGGACGTCCTCGCGGGCGAGGTTCAGTACGAGTTGATTGCGGAACTCCGTCCGCTTTCGTCCTGATTGGAACTGCACCCAGTCGGGGTGGGCGCGGTACAGATCGCTGTCCGGGTTGACCATCTCGGGCTCGACCCAGATGCCGAACTGCATGCCGAGGTCGTGGACCGTGTCGGCCAGGGGCTTCAGGCCGTTCGGGAAGCGATCCGGGTTGGGCCCCCAGTCGCCGAGCCCGGCGTGGTCGCCGGTGCGCGCCCCGAACCAGCCGTCGTCGACGACGAAGAGCTCCACGCCGATCGCCGCGGCCCGCCGGGCGAGCGTGGCCTGCTGCTCCTCGGAGATGTCGAAGTAGGTGGCCTCCCAGGAGTTGAACAGCACCGGCCGGTCCTGTTCGGCGTCCGGGACGACGTAGGCGCGCTGGTAGGCGTGCCAGGTGCGGCTCGCCCCGCCGAAGCCGGCGTCGCTCCACAGGCCGGCGAAGACGGGCGTGGTGAAGGACTCCCCCGCGGCCAGCAGCAGCAGACCGGAGTCGTCGTATCCGGCGCCCCCGGTGATCTGCACGCGCGCGTCGGGGAGTTGGGCGACGGCGATCCGCCAGGAGCCCGACCAGCCGAGGGCGCAGCCGTAGACCTCGCCGCGCTCCTCGGTCGCGTCGGTGTCCAGGGCGACCCACGGCAGGTGCTGGTGCCCGGTGTGGCCGCGGCGGCTGCCGATGACCTTCTCGCCGTAGGTGAGCGGGGACCGGGTGAGCCGGGACTCGGCGGCCCAACGGCCGTGCAGCTGCGACAGCCGCCAGTCGTCCCGCTCGGGCAGGGTCCAGGTCGCGGAGTCGGCGCGGAGCAGCTCCAGCGGCCGCTCGCCCTCGTTGCGCAGGGTCGTCCAGCGCTCGACGACATCGCCCCGCATCCGGTAGTGGAGGGTGACGGCCAGGCCGGCGTCCCGGAAGCGCAGCCGCAGCTCGTCGCCGTCGGCCTCGAAGTCCTGGTAGGACCACTCGGTACCGCGCCGCTCGTCGGTGCGCACGGACAGGGCGGGCCGCACGAAGCGGGGGCCACCCTCGACCGGGTACTCCTCGCGGCCGTCGAGCGGCGACTCGAAGGACGCCCCGCGCTCCGACAGCGGGAGGGCGGCGAGCGCCTCGGCGTCCGCGAGCGCGATGCCCGGGCCCCAGTGCAGGTGGATCAGCTCGTCGGCCTCGGTGAGGTGGAGGGCGTAGCTGCTCGTGGGCCCCGAAAGGATCCAGGTGCGGCCGTTGTCGGCGATCTCGGGCATCAAACCCCCACTAATTCGAACAGGTGCGATCAAGCGCCAACATCATCGAATGCGGTCGGCCCGCCGGGCAACTTTCCGTGGACACTCTTCACCTGGGCAGACGTCCGCGGTACCGCCCTGTGGACAACCCGTTGCCCGGGGAATCCATGTCGTATCGTCGAGGAGATGTCCCGTCGGCCACACGAGCCGCGCCCGCGGGACCGACAGGGAGGCAGGCCCCGTGACGCAGCAGATCCCGTCGACCGAGCCCGAGCTGGCCGGCGTCCGCAACTTCCGGGATGTGGGCGGTCTGCCGACCGCGGACGGCCGACGGGTGCGGCACGGCGTGCTGTTCCGCAGCGGCCATCTCGCGCACGCGACCGACGAGGACGCCGCGTTCCTCTCCGCCCTGGGCCTGCACACGGTCTTCGACTTCCGCAACGCCGCGGACCAGAAGCTGGAGGGCCCGGACGTCGAGCTGCCGGGCGTGCGCAACGTGAACCTGCCGCTGTCGGACCCGGCGGACGGCTCCGAGTTCTGGAAGATGGTCCGCGACGGCGATATCGACCAGCTGCGCGGGATCCTCGGCGACGGCAAGGCAGCCGGCCGCATGATCGCGTCCTACCGCTCGATCATCAGGGAACGGACGGCCGAGCACGCGCAGGTGCTGCACTCCCTCGCCGAGGACAGCGTCCCGGCCCTGATGCACTGCGCGGCGGGCAAGGACCGCGCGGGCCTGTCCATCGCGGTGACACTGCTCGCCCTGGGCGTGGAGCGCGAGGCGATCCTCGCCGACTATCTGGAGTCCAACGCCAAGCACCGCCGCTACCGGGTGCGCCGCAGCGCCGGCTCCGCCGAGGCCTACTCCCCCGAGGTCATGGAGCTGCTCAGCCCCCTCTTCGACGCGCGCGCGGAGTACCTCGCGGCGGCCTTCGAGACCATCGAGGAGACCTGGGGCGGCGTGGACGCCTACCTGGAGCAGGGGCTCGGGCTGTCCCCCGTGACCCGCGAGCGCCTGCGGGACCGGCTGCTCGACTGACACCCCGCCCCGCTGGTGGCGACGGCCAGGGCGCCCTACTGGTTGGCCCCGACCTCGAACAGCAGCCAGAGGAACGCCGCGAAGACGTGTCCCACCGCGATGTAGATGATCAGCCGGATCCAGAGGGTGCGGGGGAACTTCTCCTCGATGTCCTTCATGGCGTCTCTCCGATGTCCGAGGGGGTCGGGCCCAGGCACAGCGTCGCCGTGGGGCTCTGGAGCAGGGTGTGGACGAAGAGCAGGTCGACCCCGTCGTCGTCCCGGGCCGCGATGCGGTGCGGGGTCAGCGAGTCGAAGTGCGCGCTGTCACCGGGCCCGAGCAGCTCGGTGGTGTCCCCGAGGCGCAGCCGCAGACGTCCGCGCAGGACGTGCAGCCACTCCTCCCCGGGATGCACGCGCACCACGTCTCCCTGGGAGCCGTACGGCACATGGACGCGCAGGGCCTGCATCCCGCGCCCGGAGGCGCCCGCCTGCCAGTAGGTCCAGCCGCCCGCGCGGGTCGGCTCCATGTCCGCGGCTCGGACGACGGCGTCCCGGTCGGCGGACGTCTCGCCGAGCAGTTCGGAGACCGTCGTACCGTAGACGCGGGCGAGCGCGAGCAGCATCGGCAGCGAGGGCTGGCGCTGTCCGGTCTCCAGACGGGAGAGGTGGGCGGGCGACAGCCCGGCGGCGCGGGCCGCGGCCTCCAGGGTGAGGGCGGCCCGGCGGCGCAGGGCGCGCAGCTGCGGGGCGACTGCGGGGAGAGCCCTGGCCTCTTCGGCCGGGTCCTCGGACTCGGGCGAGTTCATGGTTCCATTGCACGCCGGAATTGCCTCTGCGGCAAATTTCTTGCCTCAGAGGCAAAAACGCTCGGAAGCCCACGCGACACCGGCCGGACGACCACGCGACACCGCCCGGAAGCCCGCCGACCGTACGCGCCGAAGGCCCGGACGGACGGACGCGGCGCAGACCGGGGCGGCACCGCCGGAGAACCGGACGGCCCGCTCCCGCCCGCTCAGCGGTTGGCCACCGCCTGCTTCACCAGCGTCCTGCCGAAGTCCCACATCAGCCCGCCGCCGCTGTGCGCGTCGTCCATCACGGCGGTGAAGGCGTCGACGAACCGGTCCACCTCCCGCTCACCGATGATCAGCGGCGGGATCAGCTTGATCACCTCGAGGTGATCGCCGGAGACCTGGGTGAGGATCCGGTGCCGCTGGAGCAGCGGTACCACGACCATCTGCGCGAAGAGTCCCTTGCGGGCCGCCTGGAGCATGGCCCAGCGGCCGCGCAGCTTCAGCGACCTGGGCCTGCCGAACTCGATGCCGATCATCAGACCCCGGCCGCGGACGTCGGCCAGCAGCTCGTACTTGTCGACCAGGGCCGCCAGCCGTGACCTGAGCAGATCGCCGGTGGCCCGCGCGTTGGCCACGATCTGCTCGTTCTCCAGCACGGACAGCACCGCGAGCCCGGCCGCCATGGCCTGCGCGTTGGACCCGAAGCTCGCCGAGTGCACCAGCACCCGGTCCATCGACGAGTAGACCTTCTTGAAGATCCAGTCCTTGCCGAGCGTGGCGCCGACCGGCACATAGCCCCCGGACAGCGCCTTGGCCACGCACACCAGGTCCGGCTCCACGCCGTCCTCGTGCTGGTAGGCGTAGAAGTCGCCGGTCCGGCCGAGGCCCGTCTGCACCTCGTCGGCGATCAGCAGCGCCTTGTGCCGGTGCAACAGCTCCTGTGCCCCGCGCAGCCAGCCGGGCGGCGCCTCGTACACCCCCTTGCCCTGGATCGGCTCGACGATCAGGGCGGCGACGTCCTTCTTGCGCAGCTCGGCGGCGAGTGCGTCGAGATCGCCGAGCGGGACCGCGGTGTCGGCCAGCAGGGGCGCGAACCCGTCCCGGAACCCCGACTCGCCGTTCACCGACAGCGAGCCCGTGGTGAGCCCGTGGAAGGCGTGGTCGCAGTACAGGACCCGCGGCCTGCCGGTGGCGTACCGGGCGAACTTCAGCGCCGTCTCCACCGCCTCGGTGCCGCTGTTGCCGAAGAACACCCGGTCCAGGTGCGGGCTGTGGGCGAGCAGCTTCTCGGCCAGCAGCCCGGGCAGCGGCTGGCAGTCGAAGCGGGTCAGGTCGGCGAGCTGGGCGTCGAGGACGTCGTGCAGCGCCCTGCGGACGACGGGGTGGTGCCGGCCCAGGCCCATCACCCCGAACCCGGCGAGCATGTCCAGGTAGTCGTTCCCCTCCGCGTCCCAGAAGTACGCGCCCTCGCCGCGCTCGTAGACCTTGTCGAAGCCGATGGTGTGCAGCATGCGCGGCAGCTGGTGGTTGAGGTATCTGCCGTGCAGCTCGTAGCGCTCGGCTCCGCGCTCGGCGAGGAGGGCGCCGAGGTCGAACTCCGTGGTCATTCAGCTTTCTCCTTGACTGGGCCGGACTGCGCGGAGCCGGCCGACCGGACGTCCCGGGCGGCCAGGCTCGCGCTGATCCGGCCGGCCACCTCGACGGGGGTGAGGCCGATGTCGGCGAGCACCTCGCCGCGCTTGGCGTGCGCGAGGAACTGCTCCGGGATCCCGAACCGCCGTACGGGCACGTCGACCTCGGCGTCGCCCAGGGCCAGCGCCACCGCCGAGCCGACGCCTGCGGCACGGCTGTTGTCCTCGACGACGGCCACCAGCCGGTGCTCGGCGGCGAGGCCGGGCAGGGCCTGATCGACGGGTTTCACCCACCGGGGATCGACGACCGTGCAGGCGACGCCCCTGGCCTCGAGCAGCTCGGCGGCCTGGAGACACACCGGCGCCATGACGCCGACGGCCACCAGCAGCACCTCCGCGCCGTCGGCGCGGTGCAGCACGTCCATGCCGCCCACCCGGCCGACGGCCGGCACCTGCGGTCCGACCGACTCCTTCGGGAAGCGGACCAGGGTCGGCGCGTCGTCCACCGCGACCGCCTCCCGCAGCTGTGCGCGCAGCTGCTCGGCGTCGCGGGGGGCCGCGATGCGCAGTCCGGGGACGACCTGGAGCACGGACATGTCCCACATGCCGTTGTGGGACGCCCCGTCCACGCCGGTGACACCGGCCCGGTCCAGCACGAACGTGACCCCGCAGCGGTGCAGGGCGACGTCCATCAGCAGTTGGTCGAAGGCCCGGTTGAGGAAGGTGGCGTAGACGGCGACGACGGGGTGCAGGCCCCCGGTCGCCATCCCGGCCGCGCTCACGGCCGCGTGCTGCTCGGCGATGCCGACGTCCCACACCCGGTCCGGGAAGCGTTCGGCGAACCGCGCGAGCCCCACCGGATGCAGCATCGCCGCGGTGATCGCCACCACGTCGTCGCGTTCCTCGCCGATCCGCACGATCTCGTCGCCGAAGACGGACGTCCAGGACGGCCCGCCCGCGGGCGTGAGCGGCACGCAGGTGAGGGGGTCCATCGCGCCGACGGTGTGGAAGTGGTCCTCCTCGTGCGCGAGGGCGGGCTCGTAGCCGCGGCCCTTCTCGGTCAGGCAGTGCACCAGGACCGGTCCGTGGAAGCGCTTGGCCCGCCGCAGCGCGGACTCGACGGCCTTGATGTCGTGCCCGTCGATGGGACCGACGTACTTCAGGCCGAGGTCCTCGAACATGCCCTGCGGCGCGAAGGCGTCCTTGAAGCCCTTCTTCGCCCCGTGCAGCGACTCGTAGACCGTGTGGCCGACCACCGGGGTGCGCAGCAGTACGTCCTTCCCCCAGGCCAGCACCTTCTCGTAGCCGTCGGTCGTGCGCAGGGTGGCCAGGTGGTTGGCGAGCCCGCCGATGGTCGGCGCGTACGAGCGCTCGTTGTCGTTGACGACGATGATCAGCGGCCGGTCCTTGGCGGCCGCGATGTTGTTCAGCGCCTCCCAGGCCATGCCGCCGGTGAGCGCGCCGTCGCCGATGACGGCGACCACATGGCCCTTCTCGCCCTGCACCTGACGGGCCTTGGCGAGGCCGTCGGCCCAGCCGAGGGCGGTGGAGGCGTGGCTGTTCTCGATGATGTCGTGCTCGGACTCCTCGCGGGAGGGGTAACCGGACAGGCCGCCCTTGCCGCGCAGTTTGGAGAAGTCCTGACGGCCGGTCAGAAGCTTGTGCACATAGCTCTGGTGGCCGGTGTCCCACAGGACGCGGTCGACCGGCGACTCGAAGACCCGGTGGAGCGCGACGGTCAGTTCGACCACGCCCAGGTTGGGTCCCAGGTGTCCGCCGGTCCTGGCGACCGCGTGCACCAGGAACTCCCTGATCTCTTCGGACAGTTCACCGAGTTCCGCCTCGGACAGCGCCTTCAGGTCGCGTGGTTGCCGGATGTTCTCCAGGATCGTCACGTCGGGCCCCCTTCGGTCCGTGCTGTTCAGCTCACGGTGACGGCCGGCTCCCCCGCCGCGACGCCGTCCTGTTCCATCTGCTCGGCGATCTTCATCGCCTCCTCGATGAGGGTCTCCACGATCTTCGACTCGGGGACGGTCTTGATGACCTCGCCCTTCACGAAGATCTGCCCCTTGCCGTTGCCGGAGGCGACCCCCAGATCCGCCTCCCGCGCCTCGCCGGGGCCGTTGACCACACATCCCATGACGGCCACGCGCAACGGGACCTCCATGCCCGTGAGGCCCGCCGTGACCTCTTCGGCCAGCTTGTACACGTCGACCTGGGCGCGGCCGCAGGACGGGCAGGAGACGATCTCCAGTCGCCGCTGCCGGAGGTTCAGCGACTCCAGGATCTGGATGCCGACCTTCACCTCCTCGGCGGGCGGCGCGCTCAGCGACACCCTGATCGTGTCGCCGATGCCCTGGGAGAGCAGGGCGCCGAAGGCGACCGCCGACTTGATCGTGCCCTGGAACGCCGGGCCCGCCTCGGTGACACCGAGGTGCAGCGGGTAGTCGCTCTGCGCGGCGAGCTGCCGGTACGCCTCGATCATGACCACCGGGTCGTTGTGCTTGACCGAGATCTTGATGTCCCGGAAGCCGTGCTCCTCGAAGAGGGAGGCCTCCCACAGCGCGGACTCGACGAGCGCCTCGGGGGTCGCCCTGCCGTACTTCTGGAGCAGACGGCGGTCCAGCGAGCCGGCGTTGACGCCGATACGGATCGGCGTGCCGTGCTCCTTCGCCGCCGCGGCGATCTCCTTGACCTTGTCGTCGAACTGCTTGATGTTGCCCGGGTTCACCCGGACCGCCGCGCAGCCCGCCTCGATGGCGGCGAACACGTACTTCGGCTGGAAGTGGATGTCGGCGATCACCGGGATCTGCGACTTGCGGGCGATCGTCGCCAGTGCGTCCGCGTCGTCCTGGGTGGGGCAGGCCACCCGCACGATCTGGCAGCCGGAGGCGGTCAGCTCCGCGATCTGCTGGAGGGTGGCGCCGATGTCGGAGGTACGCGTGGTCGTCATCGACTGCACCGACACCGGGGCCCCGCCCCCGACCGCCACCGGTCCGACCTGGATCAGCCGCGACTCGCGTCGCGACGCCACCGGCCGGACCGGCATCCCGGGAACGCCCAGGGAGACGGCGGTCATGCCGTCACGCCCGGTTTCCGTTGACGGTCTCGCGCATGGCGCGCAGGGACTCCTTCAGCGAACCCATCGTGGCGAGGACGGCGGTCGGCTCGTAGCCGCAGTGCGCCATGCAGTTGGCGCAGCGCGGGTCCTTGCCCCGGCCGTACTTGTCCCAGTCCGTCTCCTCGATCAGCTCGCGGTACGTCGGCACGTACCCGTCGCTCATCAGGTAGCAGGGCCGCTGCCAGCCGAAGAGCGAGTAGTTGGGGATCGCCCACGCCGTGCACGGGAAGTCGGCCTTGCCCTCGAGGAAGTCGAGGAACAGGGGTGAGTGGTTGAGCCGCCAGCGGCGCCGGTTGCCGCCCGAGAAGGCCTTCTTGAACAGCTCGCGGGTCTGCTCCACGCCGAGGAAGTGCTCCTGGTCGGGAGCCTTCTCGTAGGCGTAGGCAGGCGAGATCATCATCTCGTCGACCTTGAGGTCGTCGTTGAGGTAGTTGAGCACCTCGATGACGGTCTGCGGGGTGTCGGTGTTGAAGAAGGTCGAGTTGGTGGTCACCCGGAAGCCGCGCCGCTTGGCCTCCTTGATGGCCGCCACGGCCTCGTCGAACACACCCTCCTTGGCCACCGACTCGTCGTGCCGCTCCCGCAGTCCGTCGATGTGCACGGCGAAGGCGAAGTAGGGAGAGGGGGTGAACTTCTCCAGCTTCTTGCGCAGCAGCATGGCGTTGGTGCAGAGGAAGACGTACTTCCTCTTGGCCACCAACTGCCGCACGATCTCATCGATCTGAGGGTGCATCAGGGGCTCTCCGCCCGCGATGGACACCATCGGCGCACCGGACTCCAGCACCGCGCCCACGGCCTGGGCGACCGGCATGCGCTGCTTGAGCACTCCCGCCGGATGCTGGATCTTGCCGCAGCCCTCGCACTTGAGGTTGCAGGCGAAGAGGGGTTCCAGCTCGACGATGAGCGGGAACTTGTCCCGCTTGCGGAGCTTCTGTTCGGCCAGGTATGTAGCGACCTTGATGGACTGGCGCAGCGGCATGGCCATGTGGCTCACCTCCGGGGGAGCAGAACATTACGGTGCCATTCGAAAAAAGCAGGCAGGACCGAGCGAAGAACGCGGAAAGCCGATATTCCACCGCGCACCGTGCCGATCCGGACGAGTTCATGTTCAGGAGCGTCCACGACCACCCGGACGGCCGCAACCGGGCGCGGCTCGGTGCGCACGGCGCTCAGCAGCGTCGCCGCCGACTCCATGTCGAGGGCGATCGCGCCGGTCGCCAGCAGGTCGGCCCGCTCGTGACCGCGAACGACGTGATCGGAGCCGGTGAGCGGACCGGTGTGGACGGTGCGCCCGGGCAGGGTGCGGGCGAGTTCCTTGACGAGCAGTTCGGTGCCGACGCAGGGGACACTGCCGCGCGGATCGCGGGTCTCCTCGGCGACGACCAGATCACCGGGGTGCATCCCGGGTGCGAGACCGGCACAGAAGCCGGTGGCCAGTACGGCCGCCCCGGCGAAAACCGGGTCGGCGAGAACGCGGGTGACGGAGCGCTCCGCCGCCCTGGGTCCCATGCCCGTCCGCAGGACGGTGACCGGCCCGTCGGCTCCGCCGCGGTCGCCCATGCGCAGGGCGAGGTGCTCGATGCCGAGGGCGCAGGCGATCAGCAGCGGGGACGGGACGGGCTGTGTGCTCATCAGCCCCCCTTGGCCTCGGTGGAAGCCGCGTGCGTGGCGGGCTGCTGGCCGAACGGCTCTCCGTGGACGTACCGGCCGAGCGCGGTCAGCGGGAAGACCTGCCGGTAGAGGTGGTAGTTGATCGAGAAGTCCCAGGGGAAGCCGGTGCCGGTGAAGTAGGGCTCGTCCCAGGAGCCGTCCTCCCGCTGGGTCCGGGCCAGCCAGGTGACGCCCCGCTCGACGGCCTCGGAGCCCCTCTCCCCGGCCGCCAGCAGCGCCATCAGCGCCCAGGCCGTCTGGGAGGCCGTCGAGGCGCCCCGGCCGCTCCAGCGGGTGGCGTCCTGATAGGAGCGCAGGTCCTCGCCCCAGCCGCCGTCGTCGTTCTGCACCCGCTCCAGCCAGGCGACCGCCCGTCGGATCGCGGGGTGCTGCGCGGGCATGCCCGCCGCGGTGAGCGCGGGCACCACCGACCCGGTGCCGTAGACGTAGTTGACGCCCCAGCGTCCGAACCACGAGCCGTCCGGCTCCTGTTCGGCCAGCAGCCACTCGATGCCGCGCCGGGTGCGCGGGTCGTGCGAGAGCCCTTCGATCGCCAGCATCTCGACCACGTGCGCGGTGACGTCGGCGGACGGCGGGTCGATGACCTCGCCGAAGTCGCAGAAGGGCATCCGGTTGGGGAACGGGCTGGTGTTGTCGACGTCGAAGGCTCCCCAGCCTCCGTTCTTCGACTGCATCCCGAGGTTCCAGCGCACCCCGCGCGCGATGGCCCGGTCCATCCGCTCCGGGTCGTGGTGCTTGACCCGGCGCAGCGCGAGGACGACCTCGGCGGTGTCGTCGATGTCCGGGTAGTTGTCGTTGTGGAACTCGAACGCCCAGCCACCCGGCGGGAGTTGGGGTCTGCTCACCGACCAGTCGCCCGGCCGGACGACCTGCTCGCCGAGCATCCAGTCAGCGGCCTTGACCAGTTGCGGGTGGTCGGCGGGCAGTCCCGCGTCGGCCAGCGCGATGGTCGCCAGACAGGTGTCCCACACCGGTGACTGACAGGCCTCGATCATCCGCGCGCCGTCCTCGCGCCACACGGCGTAGCGATCCAGCGACTCCAGACCCGCCCGCATCACCGGGTGCCGGAGGTCGTAGCCGAGCAGGTGCAGGGCGATCATCGAGTACACGGCCGGCGGCTGGATGCCGCCCCAGGCGCCGTCGTTCTCCTGCCGTTCGACGATCCAGCGGGCGGCGGAGTTCAGGGCCGCCCCGCGCAGCCGGCGCACCGCGACCGACCGGTAGCCGCGCACCACCTTGTCGAGCCGCTGGAAGAGCCCGTCCCAGGTGTTCACCGGGGCGAGCGGCCTGGCCGGGTTGGGGTCGGCGGGGTCGGTGTGCAGCTCGTCGAGCGGGAACGGCGCCGGGCGCACCGGGCGCTTCGCCGACACGACGGTGAGCGGCACGATCGTCTGCCGGGCCCAGCAGCCGAAGTTGTAGATGCTCAGCGGGAACCACTTGGGGAAGAACAGGAGCTCCGGCGGGAGTTCGGGCAGGTCCTCCCACTTCCACCAGCCGAAGAGGGCCAGCCAGATCCGGGTGAAGACCCGGGCGGCGGCGATGCCCCCCTGCTCGCGGATCCACTCGGAGGCCCGGCGCATGTGGGGTGCCTCGGGAGCGTCGCCAGCCAGCCGCAGCGCGACGTACGCCTCGACGGTGGCGGAGAGGTCGGGCGGTCCGCCGTAGAAGGTGGCCCAGGTGCCGTCCTCGCGCTGCTCGCCGCGGACGAAGAGCGCGGCGGCCCGGGTCGTGGCTTCGTCCCGGATGCCGAGGAACTGACGGAGCAGCAGGTCCTCGGCGTCCATGGTGACGTTGGTCTCGAGGTCGCCCTTCCACCAGCCCTCGGCGTCCTGCTGGGCGAGCAGGTGGTCGATGGCGCGTTGCACGGCGCTCGCGGCGGCTTCTTGTACCCCGGCCGCCACGGGGATGGTGATGTCGGTTTCGCTGGCCGCGGCAGCGCGGGGCGGCAGGGCCCCGGTGCTTCCGTCGGTCGTCGCTGTCATGGCTTCCCCTTCGTGCAGTGTGCATGGCGTTGCGTCTGCTGTGGGTCCGCCGTCGGCCGGTGCTCTCTCCTCGCACACCGGCCGGCGACTACGCGAGGGCTATTCGACCGATAGGGATCATCTCTTTCGTACGACGACGAAGTCGGCGAGCGCCGTGAAGCTCTCCCGCACCTGTTCGGGCATGTCCACGGCGTTCAGGGCCTCCAGGGCGACGGCGTGCTGGCGGCGGGCCTCCCCGGCGGTCCAGTCACGGCCGCCGGCCTCCTCGATCAGGGCGGCGCGGGCCGCGAACTCCCCCTCGGAGAAGGTGTCGAAGTCGCTGCTCTTGGCGTCGGCGGCGAGGATCTCCCCGAGCCGCTCGGAGGCGGACCCGTCCGCCGCGAGCGCCGCCACCACGGGCAGGGACTTCTTGCGCTGGCGCAGGTCGCTCCAGGTCTGCTTGCCGGTGGCCTCCGGGTCGCCCCAGATGCCCAGCAGGTCGTCCACGGCCTGGAAGGCGAGGCCGAGGTGGTAGCCGTACTTCTCCAGGGCGTCGGCGGTGTGCCGGTCCGCCCCGCCGAGCACGGCGCCGATGGAACTGGCGCAGGCCAGCAGCGCACCGGTCTTGTTGCCCTCCATCTCCAGGCACTCCTCGACGCTGACCCGGTCGCGGTGCTCGTAGGAGATGTCCTGGGCCTGGCCGTCGATGAGGGCCCGGGTGGCCACGGTCATGCGGTGGGTCGCGCGGGCCGCCTCGGCCGTGCCGAGTTCGAGGAGGATCTCACCCGCGAGGGCGAACAGGGCGTCGCCGACCAGGATGGCCTGGGCGGGGCCGTGCACCTTCCAGACGGTGTCGCGGTGCCTGCGCTGCTCGTCGCCGTCCATCAGGTCGTCGTGCAGGAGCGAGAAGTTGTGGACCAGTTCGACGGCGACCGCGCCGGGGACGCCGACCTCGGGAGCGGCGCCGGTGACCTCGGCGGAGAGCACCGCGAGGGCGGGACGCACGGCCTTGCCGCCGTCGCCGTCGGTCGGGTTGCCCTGGGCGTCGATCCAGCCGAAGTGGTAGGCGGCGACCGTGTCCATGGGCGGTGCCAGACGGTCGACGGCCGCCCGCAGCACCGGTGTGGCCAGGGTGCGGCCGCGCTCCAGGAGCGCGGTCACGTCCACCGCGGTCCTCCGAGCGGCCGGCGTGGCCGGGGGCACAGTGGGCACTGTTTCTCCTCTTGTTGCGGTGCCGGAGAGGGTGCGGGGGTGTGCCGAGCCGTGCTGATCGAGCATCAGGCCGCCTCCTCGAACTCGAAGAGGTGGCGGGGGCGGGGCCGGCCCAGGGCGCTCAGCGCGGCGTCCGCCGCGCTCACGCCGCTGCGGACCGCACTCTCCATGGTCGCGGGCCACCCTGTGGCGGTCCACGCTCCGGCCAGGTACAGGCCGGGGGCTTTGGTACGGGCGCCGGGCCGAAGGCGCCCGACGCCGGGGGCGGGGGCGAACGTCGCCGTGCGCTCCCGGGTCACGAAGAAGTCCCGTACCCCGGCGCCGCGCGTGCCGGGCAGCAGCCGCTGGAGTTCGGGCAGATAGCGCTCGCGCAGCGCGGCGACGGGTGCGTCGATCTCGTCGTGGGCCGCGGACTGGGACAGGGCGAGGTACTGGCCGTCGCGCAGTCCGGAGGCGGCGGTGCGGTCGAAGACCCACTGCACGGGCGTGCCCAGCGCCGCGAGGAAGGGGGTGTCGAGCACCTTGCGGTCGTAGACCACGTGCACGTTGAGGATGGGGGCGGTGCCGATCTCCAGCAGCCGCTCGGCGTGGTCCAGCGCTCCGTCCGGGAGCAGGTCGTACGCCTCGCGCTGGGGTACGGCGAGGACGACCGTGTCCGCGCGGAGCGTCTCGCCGGGAACCTGGACGCTCCACGTCCCGTTGCCGTCCGGACGGAGGGAGGTGACGCGGGTGCGGACCTCGGTGCGCACGCCCGCGGAGTCGAGCGCCTTGCGGGCGAGCCGGTCGTGCAGGTCGCCCAGCGGGACGTGCGCCCAGCCGATGTCGGCGGCGCCCGGCTCGGACAGCAGACCGGTCTTGAACACCATCGCGGCGAGTCCGAGCGAACAGTCGCCCGCGACCGCGTTGAGGGTGGCGACGCCCACCAGGTCCCAGAGGGCCTCGACGGCGCGTGCCGACTGGCCGTGCGCGGTCAGCCAGCTGCCGAAGTCCTGTGCGTCCAGCCGTGGATCGGCGAGGTCGAGCCCCTTGAGGGCGAGCGCGGCACGGCCGACCCCGGCGCGCTCGGCGAGCGAGAGATGCGGATACGTGGCGAGGCTGCGCCCCAGGTGCAGGGGGACGGGCAGCGGGTCGCGCCGCAGTCTGCCGAGCCGTCGTCCCTCGGGCCTGGCCACGTCGACGACGGGCACGTCGAGACGTTCCTGCAACGGCGCCAGCGCGCTGCCCTCGATGCGCTCGAGGAACCAGCGGTAGGCGGTGCAGCAGCGCAGGTAGACGTGCTGTCCGTTGTCCACGGTCAGTTCGCCGCGCCGGAAGGAGAAGGCGAGGCCGCCGAGCCGGGGCCGGCCCTCGAGCAGGGTGACGCGCACGCCCGCGTCGGCGAGCGCGAGCGCGCTGGTCACCCCGGCGAGTCCTCCCCCGACGACGACGGCGGTACGCCCTGAGAGGCCGGACGCTTCCGAGGCGTCCGCGAGTTGCTCGTCGTTCATCCTGCGCCCTCCCGTGCGGACCGGCCATGGTGTGTGAACTCTGCACCGCTGGCCGTCGCAGTCAGGGACGCCGCGCCGCACCGGAGGGTTGCGTGCCGCTTTTCGCCGGTGGAATCACCTTGGCCCACTTTGTCACCGGTCGCCTCCATCAGGGGTGCCTCCTGACGGTCCGTCGCGACACATGGCGGGCGTCCAGACCCGACAGCCCGCGTACGGCCACATAGGCCTTCTCACGGCCGGGCAGCGAGACCCGGCCGCGCAGCACGGCCTCGGGGTCGCGCTCGATGCGGTCGAGGAGGCGGCGGTAGATGCCCGCCATGGCGGCGACACAGGCCCCGCTGCGCCGGTCGAGCAGGGGAAGCAGGCGGTAGCCCTCGGCGAAGAGGGCGCGGGCCCGCCGCACCTCGAAGTGCACGAGGCCCGCGAAGTCGGAGCCCTCAGGCGGCTTCGGCCCGTCGAACCCGGCCGAGCAGCCGAACTTCGCGAGGTCGTCGGCGGGCAGATAGGTGCGGCCGCCCTCGGCGTCCTCGCGGATGTCTCTGAGGATGTTCGTGAGCTGGAGCGCGAGCCCGAGCGTGTCGGCGTACTCGGGCGCGCGCTCGGCGCCGCGCGCCCCCGGTTCGGTGCCGAACACGCCGAGCGAGAGCCGCCCGATGGCGCCCGCCACACAGCGGCAGTAGACCTTCAGGTCGTCCCAGGTCTCGTAGGCCTCGCCGCGCACGTCCATCAGCACGCCGTCGATCAGCTCGTCCAGGCCGCGCAGCGGGATGGGGAAGACCCGTGCCGTGTGCGCCAGGGCGACCGCGACGGGGTCGGTGTCGTCCTCCTCGACCTCGCCCGCGCGCACCCGGGCCAGCAGCGCCCGGGTCTCCTCGAGCCTGGCGGTCTTGACCTCGTCCTCCAGCACGCCGTCGCCGATGTCGTCGACGCGGCGCGAGAAGGCGTACAGCGCCGACATCGCACGGCGCTTGGACGTGGGCAGCAGCCGGATGCCGTACGCGAAGTTGCGCGCCTGCTGTCCGGTGACGGTCTCGCAGTAGCCGTAGGCGGCGAGTACCGGCGCGGACACCTGCGGTGACGACTCCACGGCCCGGATCACCCCTCTCCTCGCAGGGTCACGCCCACCTCGCGCAGCAGCCGGAGCCTGCCGGGCTTGGGCGGGCCGGGAAGGACGTCGTACTCGGCGGCGGCGATCGCCTTGATCGCCGCCCTTCCCCCCGCCACGAAACCCGCGAGCAGCAGCCTCAGCCTGCCGTGAACGCTACCCACCAGGGGGGCGCCTTCATTCAGCAGATCGCGGGCGCGTTCCGCCTCGTACGCGACCAGCGCGCGCACCGACGCGCCCGCGGTGCTCATGGCCAGATCCGATTCCTTGACGTGAAAGCGCTTCATGTCCGCCGCGGGCAGGTAGACCCGGTCGCGGCCGAGGTCCTCGGCCACGTCCTGGAGGTGCTCGACGATCTGGAGGGCGGTGCAGATCGCGTCGGAGCGGCGGATCCGTTCGGGGGTGGCGGCGCCGGTGACGGCGAGGACGAGCCGGCCCACCGGATTGGCGGACAGCTCGCAGTAGGCGAGCAGGTCGTCGTAGGTCTCGTAGCGGGTGACGAGCTGGTCCTGGCGGTTGGCGGCGATCAGGCCGAGGAAGGGCTCCGGGCCGAGCGAGCGGCGGCGCACGGTCGGTTGGAGCCGGCGCAGCAGGGGGTGCCGGGGCGGGCCGTCGGAGCCGTCGAAGACGCGGCGCAGGTCCGCCTCGAAGGCGTCCAGCAAGGTGAGGCGGTCCTCGGCGGCGGTGGCCGACACGCCGAGCAGCCGGGCGTCCTCGCCGCCGGGGGCGAGGTCGCCGTCACCGATGTCGTCGACGAGCCGGGCGAAGCCGTACACGGCCATCAGGTCGTCGCGCCAGGCCCTGGGCAGGAAGAAGGGGGCCACCGGAAAGTTCTCGTCCGCGGCCTTGTCGAGGGTGCCGCGCTCCGGGTCGCCCGTGCGCGGCGCTGCGGACGCCGTCATCGCCGGCCGCCCGGGGCCGGGACGGCACGGCCTGCGTCGGTCTGGGGAGTTTCCGTAGCCATCGCCGTCACATCTCCCGTTCTACACTGCTGACCCAATACACACTATTTCGGACACGCCGCCCAGCCGCCCGCCCAGCGACCCCGGCGGCGGGCACCGTGCGTTTTCGCCCCACTTGGCGCGATTCGGGGGCCGGTCCAGCTTACGTTGTACAACGCGACACGGTTCGCGGGGGTGTCCGGGACATCACAACAACACACCGATTGGCGTCAAGATTCCTGGGCTGAGCCGGAGTTGACGTTTCCTTTGCAGACGCAGGGCCCCGCCGGACAGTTCCGGCGGGGCCCTGGCCGAATCTCGCTACTTGCCCGAGAACTTCTCGTACTCCCGCATGACCTCTTCGGTCGGGCCGTCCAGCCGCAGTTCGCCGCGTTCCAGCCACAGCACGCGGTCGCAGGTGTCCCTGATCGACTTGTTGCTGTGGCTCACCAGGAACACCGTGCCGGCGTGCTCGCGCAGCTCCCGGATGCGCTCCTCGGAGCGCCCCCGGAACTTCGCGTCACCGGTGGCCAGGGCCTCGTCGATCATCAGGACGTCGTGGTCCTTGGCGGCGGCGATGGAGAACCGCAGCCGGGCCTGCATACCGGAGGAGTAGGTGCGCATCGGCAGGGTGATGAAGTCGCCCTTCTCGTTGATGCCGGAGAAGTCGACGATCTCCTGGTAGCGCTCCTTGATCTGCTCGCGGGACATGCCCATCGCGAGCCCGCCGAGGGTGACGTTGCGCTCGCCGGTGAGGTCGTTCATCAGGGCCGCGTTGACGCCGAGCAGCGAGGGCTGGCCGTCGGTGTAGACCTTGCCGCTCTCCGGCGGCAGCAGACCCGCGATGGCGCGCAGCAGCGTGGACTTGCCGGAGCCGTTGGAGCCGATCAGGCCGACGGCCTCGCCGCGGTGCGCGACGAAGGAGACACCGCGCACGGCGTGCACCTTGCGCACCCCGCGTTCCTCGCCCGCGCCGCGGCCGCGCTTGACGATGCGGCTGAGCGCCGCGGTGGCGCTGCCCTTGCCGGACTTGGCGCCGTTGACGCGGTAGACGATGTGGACCTCGTCGGCGATGACGGTCGGGATCCGTTGTCCCGGAAGCGGCTCAACCACGGCCGTACCTCTCCTCCGCCTGCCAGAAGTACACGAAGCCGCCGAGCGCGACGAGCGCGGCCCAGCCGCCGGCGACCGCCCAGACGTGCGCCGGCAGGTTCTCGGCGCCGTACTCCTCGATGAGCGCGAAGCGCATCAGGTCCATGTAGATGGCGGCCGGGTTCCACTGGAGGATGTTGGCCACCCACTGCGGCTTGTCCGCGAGGAAGACGGGGATGGAGAACATCACGCCGGAGGCGTACATCCACGTCCGCATCACGAACGGCATCAGCTGCGCCAGGTCCGGGGTCTTCGCGCCGGCCCGGGCGAAGATCAGCGCCAGGCCGGAGTTGAAGCAGAACTGGAGGACGAGCACCGGGACGATCAGCGCCCAGGAGGCGTCCGGGTAGCTGCCGAAGCCGATCACGACCAGGAACAGCACCAGCATCGAGTACAGCAGTTGCTGGAGCTGCTGGAGGGCGAACGAGATCGGCAGCGAGGCGCGCGGGAAGTGCAGGGCGCGCACCAGGCCGAGGTTGCCCGAGATCGCCCGTACGCCGGTCATCACCGAGCTCTGCGTGAAGGTGAACACGAAGACGCCCGTGACGAGGAAGGGGATGTACACCTCCTTAGACATCCCCCGGCCGGCGTCGAGCAGCAGGCCGAAGATCATGAAGTACACGGCCGCGTTCAGCAGCGGCGTGGCCACCTGCCACAGCTGGCCGAGCTTGGCCTGGCTGTACTGGGAGGCCAGTTTCGCCCGGGAGAACGCCATGATGAAGTGCCGGCGCCCCCAGAGCTGCCGGACGTACTCCCGCAGCGCAGGCCGGGCGCCGCTCACGGCCAGCCCGTACTTGGCGGCCAGCTGTGCCGCCGTGAGTCCCTCGTCGGGCGACGGAGGCGCGGTCACCACGACTCCGACGTCATGCGTTGTCTCACTCACAGGTAGGAAACTTTCGTCTTCGGGATGCGCAGCCTTGACGAGGCCGGCATGAGCCGGGGGGCCCGCGGTACGGCCCGGGGTGCCCTCAGGGACGAGCTTGTCAGATCACCGGGGGCCGGCCCAGTCGGGTCAGCCGCCACACCGTACGCCACTTCATGGGCCTACGAGGTCCGCACGGGGTGCTCCAGCCTTCCCGGAAACCGCCGAACCACGCCTTCAGCGCGGACCCCGAGGGGCGGCGCGCCAGGGTGAGCAGCAGCCAGACCCCGAGATAGACGGGGACCAGCGGAGCGGGAAGGTTGCGCCGGGCCAGCCAGACCCGGTTGCGGGCGACCATGCGGTGGTACACCGCGTGCCGCGAGGGCGCGGTCGTCGGGTGGTACAGCACCATGTCGGACCGGTAGTCGATCATCCAGCCCGCGTCGAGGGCCCGCCATGCCAGGTCGGTCTCCTCGTGGGCGTAGAAGAACTCGTCGGGGAGTCCGCCCACCTCCGCGAAGACCTGGGTGCGCACGGCGTTGGCGCCCCCGAGGAACGTGGTGACCCGGGAGGAGCGCATCGGGTCGGAGGCGCGCAGCCGCGGTACGTGGCGGCGCTGGGTGACACCGGTCTGCGGGTCGGCGATCCGGAAGCTGACGATGCCCAGCTTCGGGTCGGCGTCGAAGGCCCGACGGCACAGCTCGGCCGTGTCGTGGTGGGCCAGCAGGCCGTCGTCGTCCAGGAACAGCAGGATGTCGACGTCCCGGCCGCTGGGGCCGAAGGCCTCGATGCCGACGTTGCGGCCGCCGGGGATGCCGAGGTTCTCGGGCAGCTCGATCGTCCGCACGCCGTCAGGGACGTCCGGGACGGGCGAGCCGTTGCCGACCACGACCACCTCGACCCGGTCGCCGTCCTGCTTGGCGATCGAGTCCAGCAGGGCCCTCAGCTCGTCGGGGCGGTTGCCCATGGTGATGACGACCGCGCCGACCTTCTGGGGCGCGCTCACTTCAGCCTGCTCGACGCGAGGATGGACACCAGGTGCAGCAGGGTCTGGAGCAGCGCGATGCCGGCCAGCACGGCCACGCCGAGCCGGGAGAAGAACAGGTCGCCGCGCACCTGGTCGGCGACCGCCAGGACCAGGATCAGCAGGGACGCCTCGATGCCGAGGATCAGCCGGTGGAACTGGAGCGCCGAGGCGGCGCGGCGGGCGAGCGCCATCCCGGAGGAGCGCGGTTCGGACGCCGACTCCTTGACCGGCGGCAGACCGCCCTGGTGCCGGGCGACGCCGACCAGGTCGGTCTCGGCCTTGATCAGGATCGCGCCGAGCGCGGCCAGCGTGCCGAGGAAGGCCCAGAGCCAGTCGATCCGGCCGGCGCCCCACGGGTCGGCGGCGCGCAGGCCGAAGCCGACCAGGACGGCGGCGTCGGTGAGATACGCCCCGACCCGGTCCAGATAGACCCCGCCGAGCGAGTACTGCTTCTTCCAGCGGGCGATCTCGCCGTCCACGCAGTCCAGCAGCAGGTACATCTGGACGCACACCACGCCGAGCACGGCGCCCGTGATCCCCGGCACCAGCAGGGCCGGGGCGGCGAGCACGCCGAAGACGGTCATCAGGTACGTGAGCTGGTTGGGTGTGACCCTGGTGTTGACCAGGTAGCGGTCGACCCGCAGGGACACCTCACGCATGTAGAGGCGCCCCATCCAGTGCTCACCGCTGCGCCGGTCCTTCACCCCCGGAGGGTGGACGACCGGTCTGAGTTCAGCTACCGATGGCCTTGACATAGTCGGCGTAGATGTCCTTGATCTGTTCGGTCTTGAGGTCGAGGTGTTCGAGGATCGTGTAACGGCCGGGACGGGTCTCGGGAGCGAACTCCACGGCACGGACGAACTCGTCCACCGTGAAGCCGATCTCCTGCGGCAGCACCGGAAGTCCGTGCCGGCGCAGCACCTGGGCCATGTAGGCCGACTCCTCGTGCGCTCCGCGCAGGTACATCGCGAAGGCCGCGCCGAGTCCGCACTGCTCGCCGTGGGCGGCCGCGCGCTTGGGGAAGAGCAGGTCGAAGGCGTGGTTGATCTCGTGGCAGGCGCCGGAGGACGGGCGGGAGTCGCCCGACACCGACATCGCGATGCCGCTCAGCACCAGCGCCTCGGCCAGCACCTGGAGGAAGTCGGTGTCCCCGATGCCGCCGGGGTGGCGCAGCACCGCCTCGCCGGCCTGGCGGGCGATCGCGGCGGCGAGGCCGTCGATCTTCTCGCCCTTGATCCGGTGGGCGAGCTCCCAGTCCGCGATGGCCGAGATGTTGGAGACGGCGTCACCGATGCCGGCCCGCACGAAGCGGACCGGGGCCTCGCGGATGACGTCCAGATCGATCACGACGGCGATCGGGGTCGGCACCCCGTAGGAGCCGCGGCCCGCGTCGTTGTCGAGGGTGGCGACCGGGGAGCACAGGCCGTCGTGCGCGAGGTTCGTCGGTACGGCGACGAGCGGGAGGCCCACGCGTGCCGCGGCGAACTTGGCGCAGTCGATGATCTTGCCGCCGCCCAGGCCGACGACCGCGTCGAAGTGGCCGGCCCTTATGTCGGTGGCCAGCCGCACGGCGTCGTCGAGGGTCCCGCCGCCGACCTCGTACCAGGTGGCGCCGGGCAGGGCGGGGGTGAGGCGCTCGCGCAGCCGGGCGCCCGAGCCGCCGCTGACGGCGATCGCGAGCTTGCCCGAGTGCGAGATGCGCTCGTCGGCGAGGACCCCGACCAGGTCGTCGAGGGCACCCGGGCGGATGTCCACGACGACCGGTGAGGGGATCAGCCGGGTCAGTACTGGCACGCGATCTCCCGTCCACGGGCGAGATCGTCGTGATTGTCGATCTCGACCCACTTGACGTCACCGATCGGCGCCACGTCGATGCGGAAGCCCCGGTTCACCAGTTCCTGGTACCCGTGCTCGTAGAACTGCTGCGGGTCGGTCTCCCACACGGCCTTGAGCGCGTCGGCCAGCTCGGGGGCGGCGTCGCCCTCGATGAGGGTGACGCCGATGTACTCACCGGTGGCCTCGGCCGGGTCCATCAGCTTGGTGATCTTCGTCATGCCCTTGCCGGGGTCGACGACGACCTTCATCTCCTCGTCCGCGAGGGACTTCACGGTGTCGAGCGCGAGGATGATCTTCTTGCCCTCGCCGCGGGCGGCGAGCAGCGTCCGCTCGACGGAGACCGGGTGGACGGTGTCGCCGTTGGCGAGGATCACGCCGTCCTTGAGGGCGTCACGGCCGCACCACAGCGAGTAGGCGTTGTTCCACTCCTCGGCCTTGTCGTTGTCGATGAGGGTGAGCTCGAGGCCGTACTTCGCCTCCAGCGCCGCCTTGCGCTCGTACACGGCCTCCTTGCGGTAGCCGACGATGACCGCGACCTCGGTCAGACCGATCTCGGCGAAGTTGCCGAGCGTCAGGTCCAGGACCGTGGGCTCGCCCTCTATGCCCGCGGGCCCCACCGGCACCAGCGCCTTGGGCAGGCTGTCGGTGTAGGGGCGCAGACGCCGTCCGGCGCCGGCCGCCAGCACGAGGCCGATCATGCGGGTTCTCCTTCATCGTGTACGGACGGGGCGCCTGCCCGGTGGGCGGCGACCCAGAAGCGGATGCTCTCGACGAGCACCACCGCGGCGACGACCACGGCGAGGACCGTGAGCGCGACCGTGAACTGCGAAGCGGTGAGCAGCACGGCGAGCACGGCGACGAGCAGCGTGCGCCCGTCCTGCCCCCCGATGGCGCGCACCAGCCAGGCCGGCGGCGATCCGGCGTTGCCGCGGATGCGGTACACCGTGTCGTAGTGATGGTAGGCGACGGCGGCCACCAGCCCGAAAGCCGCCGGAAGCGCTCCGTTCACATCGGCCCGGGCCGCGAGGACGAGGATCGCGCAGTACTCGCCGGCCCGGAAGAGCGGCGGGACCAGCCAGTCGAGGGTGCCCTTGAGCGGGGCGGAGACGGCGTCCGCGGACGCCAGGACGTACACGACGGCGGCCACCAGGAGCGAGAAGCCGGGGCCGTCGATCCAGGCCGCGAGCACCAGCAGGACGACGCCGACGGCGGCGCTGAAGGGGGCCGGGATGCGGATGCCGGCCGGGAGCCTGCGGGCCAGCAGTTCGGCGAGCGGGCCGCTGTCCGCGAGGTCCGCCAGTGCCTGCGCCGCCCGGTCGGTCCGCCTGGCCTTGCGGGTCAGCGAGCGCAGGACCCGGCCCGCCGTGGTGTAGGTGGCCGCGAACGCGCAGCCGATGAGCAGCGCGTAGAAGGTGATGCGGGGGGTGGTGGCAGCGGTGAGAACGGCGATCATGGCCCATCGTTCGCCGATGGGCAGGACTATCATCCGCCGCACCCAGACCGTCCAGCCGACGCTGTCGAGCTTGTCGGAGAGGGCGGCGGTGGGGCTGGTGTTGGCGGTGGCGTCGTGGTTGGCCTCGTTGAAGGAGAAGTCCACGACGTGCCGGCAGGTCTGGAGGACCATCGCGCCCAGCGCGAGGGCCCACACGTCGTCGCCGCCCCGGGCCGCGCCGAGTGCGAGGCCCGCGTAGTAGGCGTACTCCTTGGCCCGGTCGAAGGTGGCGTCGAGCCAGGCGCCGAGCGTGGAGTACTGAAGGGAGTAGCGGGCGAGCTGGCCGTCGGTGCAGTCCAGGACGAAGGACGCGATCAGCAGGACGCCGGCCGCGACGAACCCGCCCCGGGTGCCGGTGGCCGCGCAGGCCGCCGCGATCAGCGCGGTGATCAGCGAGGCGGTGGTGACCTGGTTCGGGGTGAGGCCGCGGCGGGCGCACCAGCGGGCGATGTAGCGCGAGTACGGGCTGACGCAGTACGTGGTGAAGAAGCCGTCACGGGCCTTCACGGCCGACTTCAGACGGACGGCCTCGTCGTCGACGGCGGCGACGGCCTGTCGTGCCTCGTTGCGGGCCTGCGGGTCGGCGGGGACCTCCGCGACCAGACTGCCCAGCTCGGGGCGGTGCACCTCGACGCCGTCGGCGTCCAGGGCGGCGACGACCCGGTCGGCGAGGCCGTCGACGCTGTCGACGTCCACGCCCGACTTCACCCGGGCGTTGGCGCTGCCGTGCCCGGTGCCGGAGCCCGCCGAGTTCTCCCGGGCCATCGCGCGGGTCAGGGCCTGGCGGCCGGCCGGCTGCGCGGTCACCGCGCCCGGAATCGCGCCGAGCGGGAAGCGGGGGTCGGTGAGGCCGAGCCGGAGCGCGTGCTCGTGACCCACGAAGCGGGCGTCCACGACGGCGACGCGCTGGTCACCGGGGACGGCGGCGAGGAGGGCCTCGGTGTCACCGGCGTCGGAGGCGGTCCGGACGTCGAAGCCGAGGGACCGCAGATCGCCCTCGATCGACGATCCGGGGACCGGCGAGCCGGTGAGGATGGCGGTCGACAACCGAACTCACTCCCTGGGTCCGGCGCGTTCACGCCGGTCATGTACACGGTGGAGGCGCCCCTTGGCCGCACCGGCGACTTCACCGGTGGCCGCGCCAGGCGGGCGGCATGTCGGCAGAGGCTATCGGATGCCGGGAACGCCGTGTTCACCGCCCGTTCAGGCACGATCGACGCGGTCCGGCAGCACGGCCCGAGCCCGGCTTGAACCGGCCTTTGCCGAGATCATCATCGGTGATCGGCGGCCCGGGCGACAAACCGCGCCCCCAGGAGCCGACATCCGGGACATTGCCCACCGCGCCGGGTCGCGCCCGGCGGTCGGCATGCTTCGACATGGGGTGACATGCGCAGGAGTGGCCGGTACGGGCCGGTTCGGCATGGGCCCGACAGCACGGCGGCACGGGGTCGCACGGGGTTTCCGTGGACGTGGTGTGCTCATCGGTGTCGAGGCCGGCTGCCCGGGCCGCGGGCCGCCCGTTCGGCGCCGGGAGCCACGCCGGACGACGGGTGCCGACAGGGGACCGATAGGGGACGGCAGACGGGGGGCCATTGACCTGAGACGGGGGCGGCCATTGACCTGCGCTTCGTTTCCGCAGGTCAGGGCACATGACAACGGTGTTCAGTGCCGCGTTGCCGGATACCCCCCACCCGTAGTTCACTGTGATCGCGGGGCAGAACGCCAGGGCCCACGACGGACCACAGAAGGGCTGCTTCCATGGGGGCTGGGCACGACCACGGTCATACGCACACGCATGTGCCGACCACGGGTACGGCCGCGGCGGCGTACCGGGGCAGACTGCGCGTCGCCCTGTCGATCACGCTCGCCGTCATGGTCGTCGAGATCGTCGGCGGACTGCTCGCGGACTCCCTGGCGCTGATCGCGGACTCCGCGCACATGGCGACGGACGCGCTGGGTCTGGGCATGGCGCTGCTCGCCATCCACTTCGCGAACCGGCCGCCGAGTCAGACCCGCACCTTCGGGCTGGCCCGCGCCGAGATCCTGGCCGCCCTCGCCAACTGTCTGCTGCTGCTCGGGGTGGGCGGCTACGTCCTGTACGAGGCGGTCCAGCGGTTCTTCACCCCCGCCGCCACCGAGGGCGGGCTGATGATCTGGTTCGGCGCGTTCGGCCTGGTCGCGAACATGGTCTCGATGTCGCTGCTGATCCGTGGCCAGTCCGAGAGCCTGAACGTGCGCGGGGCGTTCCTGGAGGTGGCGGCGGACGCCCTGGGTTCGGTGGCCGTACTGATCTCGGCGGTGGTGATCCTGACCACCGGCTGGCAGGCCGCCGACCCGGTCGCCTCCCTAGCCATCGGTCTGATGATCGTGCCGCGCACCCTGAAACTCCTGCGCGAGACGCTCGACGTACTGCTGGAGTCGGCTCCCAAGGACGTCGACATGGCGGAGGTGCGCTCACACATCCTCGCCCTCGACGGGGTGGAGGACGTCCACGATCTGCACGCGTGGACCATCACCTCCGGGATGCCGGTGCTGTCGGCGCACGTGGTGGTGCGCTCGGACGCGCTGAGCGCGATCGGCCACGAGAAGATGCTGCACGAGCTCCAGGGCTGCCTGGGCGACCACTTCGACGTGGAGCACTGCACCTTCCAGCTGGAGCCGAGCGGGCACGCGGAGCACGAGGCGCGGCTCTGCCACTGAGCGGGCGCCGACCGGGCCGCACGGCGTGATCCGCGCCCCTGGTCCGCGCCCCTGGTCCGCGCCCCCGATCCGCACAGACGTTCCGGACGGTTCCCCGGAGTCGGCGCCGGGCAAGATCACCTACCGGGCCCCCTTGCCGCGTGCGGGACATGCGCGCTTTCGCGTGAAGTGCCGGGAGTGCCGGACGCGTACGGCAGACTGGGGACGCGAGGACCGATGCTAAGGATGGGTATGCCGATCACACCTGCCACCGCGACACACACGTCGTCGAACGGCACCGCGGACGCGATCTTGCTGGAGCTGGTCGACGAGAACGGCGTCACGATCGGCACCGCGGAGAAGCTGGCCGCCCATCAGCCGCCGGGACAGCTGCACCGCGCCTTCTCCGTGTTCCTCTTCGACGAGCGGGGCCGGCTGCTGCTCCAGCAGCGGGCGCTCGGCAAGTACCACTCCCCCGGCGTGTGGTCCAACACCTGCTGCGGTCACCCCTACCCCGGGGAGGCGCCGTTCGCGGCGGCCGCGCGGCGCACCTTCGAGGAGCTGGGGGTCTCCCCGACCCTGCTCGCCGAGGCGGGCACCGTCCGCTACAACCACCCGGACCCGGAGTCGGGCCTGGTGGAACAGGAGTACAACCACCTCTTCGTCGGGCTGGTGCAGTCCCCGCCGCGGCCGGACCCGGAGGAGGTCGGCGACACGGCCTTCGTGACACCCGCCGAGCTGGCCGAGCGGCACGCCGGGGGCACCTTCTCCTCCTGGTTCATGACCGTGCTGGACGCGGCGCGCCCCGCGGTCAGGGAGCTGACGGGGCCGTCGGCCGGCTGGTGACCCTCAGGGCACCCGCGCGGGCTTGAGCGGCAGGGCGGCCCAGATCACCTTGCCGCCGCCCGCCGTGTGCTCGACGTCGCAGACCCCGCCCGCCTCCCGGGTGATCTCCCGTACCAGCAACAGCCCCCGGCCGCCCGTACGGCCGTGGTCGGCCTCCAGGGCGGTCGGGCGGTAGGGATGGTTGTCCTCCACCGACACCCGCACCCACTCGGCCCCGACCGCCACCTCCACGGCGAGCACCGGCGACAGCACCGCCGCGTGCCGGACGGCGTTGGTGACCAGCTCGGAGACGATCAGCAGGAGGCCCTGGGCCAGGTCGTCGGAGACCGGCACCCCCTGGCGGTACAGCAGGTCCCGCACGGCGTGCCGCGCCTGCGGGACGGAGGCGTCCACGGCGGACGCGGTGAAGCGCCAGACCCCTTCGTAGGGCAGCGGCCGGGGCACGGCTTCCCCGGCGGCTTCGGAGAGTTCGCCCGGGGCCCCCGTCGGGCGCGGGTCGGGCCCCCGCCCTTGATCGTCCATCGTCCGGTCGCCACCCTCGCGCTCGATTGTCACCACACGTGAAGTGTTGGTACCGAGGCACTCCCCTCCGGATGACTGAACAGAAGTCAGCAGTTATCGAACGTTTCCGACCGGCCCCGGACGAGGAAGTCGACCGCGGGACCGTTTCCGTTCCCTCCGCGCCGACTTCGCGCACTCTTCGGGTTGTACGGGTTCGGCGGCCCGTTCCTCCCCATCGACGGTCCTCGCTCCCCTTCGGAGCGCTTCGCCTCCCTTTGTCACCGGTGTCGCGCCTCTCACACCTGCGGCGCCGATCATGCGGACGGGCCGGTGGTTAGCATCCGGAGCATGGAGCCCGATCTGCTGTACGGCGTCACCGACGAGGTCGCCACCGTCGTCCTGCACCACCCGGCCAAGCGCAACGCCATGACGGCCGCGATGTGGGCGGCGCTGCCCCCGTTGCTCGACACGCTGGCCGCCGACCCGGCGGTGCGGGTGCTGGTGCTGACCGGCGCGGGCGGCACCTTCTGCGCGGGGGCCGACATCTCCACGCTCCGGAGATCGCCGGAGGAGGCGCAGGAGCTGGCGGTGCGGGCCGAGGAGGCCCTGGCGGCGTTCCCGAAGCCGACGCTGGCCGCGATCCGCGGGCACTGCGTCGGGGGTGGCGCCCAGCTCGCCGCGGCATGCGACCTGCGGTTCGCCGAGGAGGGCGCGCAGTTCGGGGTGACGCCGGCCAGGCTCGGCATCGTCTATCCGTCCTCCGCCACCCGGCGCCTGGTCTCCCTGGTGGGTCCGGCCACCGCCAAGTACCTCTTGTTCTCCGGCGAGTTGATCGACACCGAGCGGGCGCTGCGCACGGGGCTCGTCGACGAGGTGCTGCCCGTCGACGGACTCGACGAGCGGGTCGCGGAGTTCACCCGGGTGCTGGTCTCCCGCTCCCGGCTGACCCAGGCCGCCGCGAAGGAGTTCGCGAACGGCCGCACGGACCGGGACGCCCACTGGAGCGCTCAGGCGCGCGGCAGCGGCGACACCGCGGAGGGCGTCGCCGCGTTCCTGGAGCGCAGGGAGCCGCGCTTCACCTGGACTACGTCAGGATGAACCGGCTGCGGGCCCGCAGCTTCTCCACCAGGTGGGCCGGCGCCTTGTGCGGGGCGCCCGCGTCGTAGGGCGGTCGCGGGTCGTACTCCGTGGCCAGCTGGACGGCCCGGGCATGGTCGTCGCCCGCGATCCGGCCGAGCAGGGCGAGTCCCATGTCGATGCCGGAGGAGACGCCGGCCGCGGTGACGTACTTGCCGTCGAAGACGACGCGTTCGCCGGTCGGCTCGGCCCCGAACGCCTCGAGCTGCTGGAGGGCCAGCCAGTGCGAGGTGGCCCGGCGGCCTTCGAGGAGGCCCGCGGCGGCCAGCAGCAGGGATCCGGAGCACACCGAGGTCGTCCAGGTGCTGGTGGCGTCGGCGGCCCGGAGCCAGTCGAGCAGGGGCTCGTGGTCCATCAGCGCGCTCTGGCCGGGCCCTCCGGAGACGATCACGACGTCGGGCGCGGGGACCTCGGACAGCGCCCGGTCGGCGGTGACGGCCAGGAAGCCGGTCTCGGTACGGACGGGCCCCCTCTCCTCGGCCACGAAGACGGTCTCCGCGCCCGGGGCACGGGAGAGCATCTCGTAGGGGCCCACGGCGTCGAGGGCGGTGAAACGGTCGTAGACGACGACGGCGATCTGCATGGGGTCCTCTCACTGGACTCACGGGGCTTCGATGCGCGGTGTTTCGGTGGACGGGGTTCCGGTGGACGGGGTTTCAGTGGGCGGGCGCGGGGCGGAACCGTCGGCGGTACTCCCCCGGGGGCGTGCCGAGCGCCTTGACGAAGGCGCGCCGCATGGCCTCGGGGGTGCCGTAGCCGCTCGCGCGGGAGACCTCCTCGACACCGTCCGCCGTGTCCTCCAGCAGGCGGCGGGCGTGCTCCAGCCGGACCCGGTCGACATAGCGGCCCGGTGTCACGCCGGTCTCCTCGCGGAAGGCGCGGGCGAAGTGCCGCGGGGAGAGCAGGGCGCGGGCGGCGAGCGACTCGACGCTCAGGTCGGCGGCGGGATGCTCGGTGATCCACTGCTGGACCTCCCGCAGGGGTGCCCGCTCGGCCGTCTGGGCGGCCAGCTGCACGCTGAACTGGGCCTGGTTCCCGGGCCGGCGCAGGAAGACCACCAGGTGGCGGGCGATCGTCAGCGCCGCGTCGCGGCCGAGGTCCTCCTCGACCAGCGCGAGGGCCAGGTCGATGCCGGAGGTGACGCCTGCCGAGGTGTGGACGTGCCCGTCCCGGACGAAGATCGGGTCGGGGTCGACCTCCACGGCCGGGTGGTCGCGGGCGAGCCGGTCGCAGTACGCCCAGTGGGTCGTCGCCCGGCGGCCGTCGAGCAGACCCGCGGCGGCGAGCAGGGTCGCGCCGGTGCAGACCGAGACGAGGCGCTCCGCGCGCGGGGCGTTGACGCGCAGCCAGTCCGTGAGCGGCGCGGTGTCCGCGCCGCGGGTGCCCCGGCCGCCGGGGACGAGCAGGGTGTGCGGGTCGCCCGCGCGCGTGAGGGCCTCGTCCGGTACCAGGGTCAGCCCGCTGGAGGTGCGCACGGGAGCGCCGTCCAGGGATGCCGTGCGGATCCGGTAGGTGCCCGGGGTGTGCAGTTCGGCACCCGCGAAGACCTCCAGGGGGCCGGTCACGTCGAGGCTCTGGACTCCGTCGAAGAGCACGATGAGGACGGTGGGAACGGTGCGCTGCGCCATGGGGACGATTGTTCGCGGGCGGTTCGCGGGGCGGCAATGACGGGTTCCCCACCTTTCCGGCCATGATCCGTCGGCATGATCCGGCGATCCCGAGGTACCAGGAACATCCCGGCCGGAGCGGCCGGGGGACGAGGGACGAAAGGGGAATCTCGTGTTCCGTGCGATCGCAGACGTGCTGCGGCAGATCGGTGGCGCCGTCGCCACCGTGGTGACGCTGCCTTTCCGGGCGCTGGCCCGGCTCTTCGGCGGGGCGTCGGGGTCCACCAGGAGCCGCAGGGCCTGACGGCCGCGCCCTGATCCCCGGGTGTCGGTGTCACCTGCCACAATTGCCGCGCAACCTCAGTGGAGAAGGCGGTACGGGATCGTGACGACACCCGGGTCCATCGAATCAGGGTCCATCGAAGGCAGGATCGCCGAGGAACTCGGCGTACGGCAGCGGCAGGTGAAGGCCGCCGTGGAGCTGCTCGACGGCGGCTCGACGGTGCCTTTCATCGCCCGCTACCGCAAGGAAGCGACCGAGATGCTCGACGACGCGCAGCTGCGCACGATCGAGGAGCGGTTGCGCTACCTGCGGGAGCTGGAGGAGCGGCGGACGGCGATCCTGGAGTCGGTGGGCGAGCAGGGCAAGCTCACCGACGCGCTGCGCGCGCAGATCCTCGGCGCCGAGACCAAGGCACGGCTGGAGGACATCTACCTGCCGTTCAAGCCCAAGCGGCGCACCAAGGCGCAGATCGCGCGCGAGGCGGGCCTCGAGCCGCTCGCCGAGGGGCTGCTCGGCGACCCGACGGTCGATCCGCTCGCGGCGGCCGCCGCGTTCGTCGACGCCGACAAGGGCGTCGCCGATCCGCAGGCCGCGCTGGACGGCGCGCGGGCGATCCTCACCGAGCGGTTCTCGGAGGACGCCGATCTGATCGGGGAGCTGCGCGAGCGCATGTGGAAGCGCGGGCGGCTGGCCGCCAAGGTGCGCGAGGGCAAGGAGGAGGCGGGCGCGAAGTTCGCCGACTACTTCGACTTCGCCGAGCCGTTCACGGCCCTGCCCTCGCACCGCGTGCTGGCGATGCTGCGCGGCGAGAAGGAGGAGGTCCTCGACCTCGTCCTGGAGCCGGAGGAGCCCTCGGAGCAGCCCGGCCCCTCGTCGTACGAGGGGATCGTGGCGAGCCGCTTCGGCATCGCCGACCGCGGCCGCCCGGGCGACAAGTGGCTGACGGACACGGTCCGCTGGGCCTGGCGCACCCGGCTCCTGGTGCACCTCGGCATCGACCTGCGGCTGCGGCTGCGGACGGCCGCCGAGGACGAGGCGGTCGACGTCTTCGCCGCCAACCTCCGTGACCTGCTGCTCGCCGCCCCGGCCGGCACGCGCGCGACGCTGGGCCTGGACCCCGGCTTCCGTACGGGCGTGAAGGTCGCCGTGGTGGACGCGACCGGCAAGGTCGTCGCCACGGACGTGATCCACCCGCACGTCCCGGCGAACAGGTGGGACGAGGCGATCGCCAAGCTCGCGCGGCTCTCGAAGGAGCACGCGGTCGACCTGATCGCCATCGGCAACGGCACGGCGTCCCGGGAGACCGACAAGCTCGCCGGTGAACTCATCACCAAGCACCCGGAGTTGAAGCTCACCAAGGTGATGGTGTCCGAGGCGGGCGCCTCCGTGTACTCGGCCTCCGCCTTCGCCTCCCAGGAGCTGCCCGACATGGACGTGTCGCTGCGCGGCGCCGTGTCGATCGCCCGCCGGCTCCAGGACCCGCTCGCCGAGCTGGTGAAGATCGACCCCAAGTCGATCGGCGTCGGCCAGTACCAGCACGACCTGTCCGAGGTGAAGCTGTCGCGTTCGCTGGACGCGGTGGTGGAGGACTGTGTGAACGGCGTGGGCGTGGACGTCAACACGGCCTCGGCGCGGCTCCTGTCCCGGGTGTCGGGCATCTCCACCGGACTCGCCGAGAACATCGTGGCGCACCGGGATGCCAACGGGCCCTTCACCTCCCGTTCCGAGCTGAAGAAGGTGGCCCGGCTCGGCCCGAAGGCGTACGAGCAGTGCGCGGGCTTCCTGCGCATCCGCGGCGGCAGCGACCCGCTGGACTCCTCCAGCGTGCACCCGGAGGCGTACCCGGTGGTGCGGCGCATGGTGAAGAGCTCCGGCCAGGAGGTGGCGTCCCTCATCGGCAACACGGGCGTGCTGCGCTCGCTGCGGCCGACGGACTTCGTGGACGAGACGTTCGGTCTGCCGACCGTCACGGACATCCTCAGGGAGCTGGAGAAGCCCGGGCGTGACCCGCGGCCCGCCTTCAGGACGGCCACCTTCAAGGAGGGGGTGGAGAAGATCTCCGACCTGTCCTCCGGGATGGTCCTGGAGGGTGTCGTGACGAACGTGGCGGCCTTCGGGGCGTTCATCGACGTCGGCGTCCACCAGGACGGCCTGGCGCATGTGTCCGCCCTGTCGAAGACGTTCGTCAAGGACCCCAGGGACGTCGTCAAGCCCGGTGACATCGTCAAGGTGAAGGTCCTCGACGTCGACATCCCGCGCAAGCGGATCTCGCTGACGCTCCGGCTGGACGACGAGGCGGCCCCGCAGGGCGGTCAGGGCCCGTCCTCCGGCGGAGGCCGGCCCCAGCGCGGCGGCGGGCGTCCGCCGCAGCAGCGGCAGCAGGGCGGGCAGCGCGGCGGAGGCTCCGGCGGGGGCGGAGGCGGCGGTTCGCGCCAGACTCCCCCGCCGGGAAACAGCGCCATGGCCGACGCACTGCGCCGGGCGGGCCTCGTCGACCCCAAGAAGGGCCGGCGCTGACGGCGGCACACTCCACCGGGGCCCGGCGCTGCCGGGCCCCGGCAGCGCCGTCCGTGGGTACGTCCGGACGGCGCTGCCGGGCCGGCGAGCAGACAGGGCGAGGCGGGAGCGACCGGGGGCCGGTCTAGCGCTCGGTCACCTTGCCCGCGGCGACCTCCAGGCGGCGCGTGACATGGACCGCGTCCAGCATGCGCCGGTCGTGGGTGACCAGGAGCAGCGTGCCCTCGTAGGCGTCGAGGGCCGCTTCCAGCTGCTCGATCGCCGGGAGGTCCAGGTGGTTCGTCGGCTCGTCGAGGACGAGGAGGTTGACGCCCCGCCCCTGGAGCAGCGCGAGGGCGGCGCGGGTGCGTTCGCCGGGTGACAGGCTCGCCGCCGCACGCGTCACATGGTCCGACTTCAGGCCGAACTTGGCCAGCAGGGTGCGTACGTCGGCCGGTTCGGTGTCGGGCACGGCCGCGCGGAACGCGTCCAGCAGGGACTCGGATCCGTGGAACAGCTGCCGGGCCTGGTCGACCTCGCCGACCAGGACGCCCGAGCCGAGGGTGGCCTGTCCGGCGTCCAGCGGGACCCGCCCGAGCAGCGCGCCGAGCAGGGTCGACTTGCCCGCGCCGTTCGCGCCGGTCACCGCGACCCGGTCGGCCCAGTCGATCTGGAGGGTCACCGGCCCGAAGGTGAAGCCGCCCCGCCGTACCTCGGCCTCGCGCAGGGTGGCGACCACGGCGCCGGAGCGCGGCGCGGACGCGATCTCCATGCGCAGCTCCCACTCCTTGCGCGGCTCCTCGACGGTCTCCAGGCGCTCGATCATGCGCTGGGTCTGCCGGGCCTTCGCGGCCTGCTTCTCGCTGGCCTCGCTGCGGAACTTGCGGCCGATCTTGTCGTTGTCGTTGCCCGCCTTGCGGCGCGCGTTCTTCACGCCCTTGTCCATCCAGGAGCGCTGGGTCTGCGCGCGGTCCTGGAGGGCCGCCTTCTTGTCGGCGTACTCCTCGAAGTCCTCGCGGGCGTGCCGACGGGCCACGTCCCGCTCCTCCAGGTAGGCGTCGTAGCCGCCGCCGTAGAGGTTGATCTGCTGCTGGGCGAGGTCGAGTTCGAGGACCTTGGTGACCGTGCGGGTGAGGAACTCGCGGTCGTGGCTGACGACGACGGTCCCGGCGCGCAGACCCTTCACGAAGCGTTCCAGGCGCTCCAGACCGTCGAGGTCGAGGTCGTTGGTCGGCTCGTCGAGGAGGAAGACGTCGTAGCGGGACAGGAGCAGGGAGGCGAGGCCCGCGCGGGCGGCCTGCCCGCCGGACAGGGAGGTCATCGGCTGGTCGAGGCCGACTCCGAGGCCGAGCGAGTCGGTGACGTCCTCGGCGCGCTCGTCGAGGTCGGCGCCGCCGAGGTCGAGCCAGCGCTCCAGGCTCGTCGCGTAGGCGTCGTCGGCGCCGGGCGCCCCGTCGACCAGGGCCTGGGTGGCCTCGTCCATGGTGCGCTGCGCCTCGGCGACGCCGGTGCGGCGGGCGAGGAACTCCCGCACGCTCTCGCCGGGACGGCGCTCGGGTTCCTGGGGCAGATGGCCGACGGTCGCGGTCGGCGGGGAGAGCCTGCGTTCGCCCTGCTCGGGCGGGGTGAGCCCGGCGAGCAGCTGGAGCAGGGTGGACTTGCCCGCGCCGTTGGCACCGACCAGCCCGATCACGTCACCGGGGGCGACGACGAGGTCGAGCCCGGAGAAGAGGGAGCGGTCGCCGTGGCCGGCGGCGAGGTTCTTGGCGACGAGGGTGGCAGTCATCAGGTCGTAGATCCTAGTGGGCGTCCGCGGGTGCGCTCGCGCCGGTTCCCCCGCGATCTCGCCGTACGGCGACGCGGTCCGTTACCGTCCGGGCGTGGACACGCGACGAAACGGCGATGTGATCGTGGTCGGCGGCGGGGTCATCGGGCTGGCGACGGCCGTCGTGCTCGCCGAGCGCGGCCTGCGCGTCCGGGTCTGGACCCGCGATCCGGTCGAGCGGACGACGTCCGCGGTGGCCGGCGCCCTGTGGTGGCCGTACCACATCGAGCCGATCGCGTCGGCGCGGGCGTGGGCGCTGCGCTCGCTGGAGATCTACGAGGAGCTCGCCGGGCGGCCCGGGGAGACGGGCGTGCGCCTGGTCGAGGGGATACTCGGCGAGACGGACCTGGACGAGGTCGAGGGCTGGGCGGCCGACCGGCTGGCCGGGCTGCGCCGGACGACGGCGCGCGAGTACGGCGTGGGCACCGGTGTCCGGGCCCGGCTGCCGCTGATCGACATGTCGGCCTATCTGCCCTGGCTCCGCCGGCGGCTGCTGCGGGCGGGCGGCACGGTCGAGGAGCGCACGGTGACCGACCTGGCGCAGGCCGAGGCGCCGGTGGTGGTCAACTGCACGGGGCTGGACGCCGGACGGCTGGCGGCGGACCCCTCGGTGCGGCCCGTTCGGGGTCAGCTCGTCGTCGTGGAGAACCCCGGCGTCGACACCTGGCTCGTCTCCACCGGCCCGGACGGCGAGATCGCCTACCTGTTCCCGCACGGCGGACGGCTGCTGCTGGGCGGTACGGCGCAGGACGACGTGTGGTCGCTGGAGCCGGATCCGAAGGTGGCCGAGGCGATCGTGCGGCGCTGCGCGGCCCTGCGGCCGGAGGTCGCCGGGGCCCGGATCCTGGAGCACCGGGTCGGGCTGCGGCCCGTCCGGGCGGCGGTCCGGCTGGAGCGGGCGGAGCTGCCGGACGGACGGACCGTGGTGCACCACTACGGGCACGGCGGGGCGGGCGTGACGGTGGCCTGGGGCTGTGCGGAGGAGGCGGCCGGACTGGTGCTCCCGGCCGCCTCCTGACCCGGCGGCTGTGTACGCGCCCCGGTTACGGGATCCGGTGGGCGCGGTACGGGGTTCCCGCACCGTCCGGGGACCGGGTGCCCGGGCCGACCACCGCCGATCCCGACGTGGCACGGGCGAAGGCGTCCGCGCCGCCGACGAACGGGACCCGGGCCGAGGTCCGGGACAGGTCCAGGGTGACGGTGGGGGTGTCGGCCGGCGGGTCGATGAGGTCCCGGTCGGTGCCGGCGACGATCAGTGCGAGCCGGTGACCGGCCGGGACGACATGGTCGGTGGCCGCCAGGTCGAGGGTGAGGGTGTACGCCCGGCCCGGGGTGAGCGGGACGCCCTTGCCGGGGTCGGCGTAGGTGCCGAGGTCGGCCCAGCCCCGGCTGACGACCGTCCGGCCGACGTCCACGGTCCGCGCCGCCGTCTCCTTGAAGCAGGCGCTGTCGCCCGTCGTGCTAGCACCCCAGCAGGTGCGGTCGGTGAGGGTGGTGACGCCCTCGCCGCTCGCCGCGTAGTCGCGGATGGTGTCGGGGCCGACGTCGACGAGGACGGCGCTCAGATGGGCCGTCGCGGTGGTGGGCGTGGCGGTGACGGTGACCTGGGAGGAGCCGGACAGGCGCAGGTCACGGGTGAGGGCACCGGTGACGAATCCGGCCTTGGCGGAGGAAGGGGTGTCGATCTGCTCGGCCCACTCGGTCTCGCTCAGCCGTGGGTCGTCGGTGAAGGTGGCGGTACCCGTGCCCCTGCGCAGGCCGAGGGTGCCGACGCCGGGCTCGTCACCGGTGGAGGGGCGCAGGGTGGCGGTGCGGGTGCCGTGCGGCGGCCAGACGGCGGAGGTGGCCCACTGGTCGGGGTGGCGTTCGATGTCGGCCATCGGCTCGCGGTCGATGCCGTTGTCGTAGCCGAGGAGTTCGTGGTCGAACCAGCGGTGCAGGGTGTCCACCCAGGCGGCGCGGCGGAAGTCGAAGGGGTCGACGTGGCCGGTCTGGGAGAGCCAGATCTTGCGCTCGACGCCGTTCTTCGCGAGGGCGTCCCACCACGGGCCGAGGTGCTTGGTGCGGACGTTGAGGTCCTGGAGGCCGTGGACGAGGAAGACGCTCGCCCTGACCTTGCGCGCGTCCGCGACGTAGTCGCGCTCGCTCCACAGCGACGTCAGGTCGCCGGTGCGCGGGGCCTCGTCGACGAGTCGCCGCTGGACGGCGGCGCACCTGGCGCGCGCCTCGGGGCTGTCGACGTAGTCGGAGAGCCAGTCGGGTCCGGAGTCGTAGAGAGGGGCGCCCTGGGCGAAGTAGTAGTCGTACCAGGAGGAGATGGCGGCGATCGGGACGATGGTTTCCAGGCCCTTCACGCCGGTGGCGGCGACGCCGTTGGCTATGGTGCCGTCCCAGCTCTTGCCGATCATGCCGGTTCTGCCGTTGGTCCAGTCCGCCTGGGCGGTCGTGGTGCCGGTGCGGGTGGTGTACGCCCTCGCGCGGCCGTTCAGCCAGTCGACGACGGCCTTGGCGGACCGGATGTCGGAGGGTCCGCCGACGTCGACGCAGCCGTCGGAGCGGTTGGTGCCGGCGAGGTCGACGCCGACGAAGGCATAGCCGCGGGGCACGAAGTAGTTGTCGTAGAACAGCGGCATCTGCACGACGTTCCCGGCGGCGTCGTACGTCTTGCGCTGGCTCTCGTTGCCGCGGCCGCAGCAGGAGTAGTAGGGGCTGGCGTCCATGATGACGGGCACCCTGCGGCCCTGTGCGGCGGGCTCGCGGGGGCGGACGATGTCGACGGCGACGCGGTCCGTCCTGCCGTCGCTGTCGCCGTCGAGTCCGGTGTCCACCCAGACGGACTCGCGGACGGCGTTCTCGTAGGAGTACACGGGCCGGCTCTCGCGCGGGGCGCCGTGGGCCGCGGTCGGGGTGAGGAAGGCGGCCACCAGGAGGGTGATGGCGGCGGTCGCGAGCGGTCTCCAGATCGTGAAGCGCATGCGTGTCGACATGCGCGGGACGGTACCCGCGTCAACTCCCGTACAGAAGAGGGCAGCTGTGGGTCCGCTGTGGCCGGAACACGCCCCTGTGCACGGTCGGACCGTGACGGCCGAATGGCGATCGTGTGACAGGGGTGGCGGTGGGCAGGCCCTGGGACACAGGGAGTCAATAGGCTCCGAACCGACCACGTGACTCTACGACTTGGAGCTTTCGTGCACCGCAGAATCATCGCTCCGGGCGCACTCGCCGCCGCGTCCGTACTGCTGGCGATCCCGGCATCGGCCGCTAGCGCCTCCCCCGGCGCCCCGGGCATCGGCGACCCCTACTACCCGGCGTACGGCAACGGCGGATACGACGTCTCCCACTACGACCTGCGGCTGAAGTACCAGCCGGCGACGGACGAGTTGGAGGGCACGGCGACGATCCTGGCGAGGACCACGCAGGAGCTGTCCCGGTTCGACCTGGACTTCCTGCTCGACGTGAGCGAGGTACGGGTCAACGGCGCGGTGGCGGCGTTCACTACCTCGGGCGAGCACGAGCTGGAGATCACGCCGAAGACGCCGCTGGCGAAGGGCGCGGCGGTCACGGTCGTGGTGCGGTACCGCGGTGTCCCTTCCTCGGAGAAGGCCTACGGCTTCACCAGTTGGCACCGCACGGCGGACGGCGGGGTGGGCGCCAACGAGCCCGAGGCGGCCTGGTGGTGGTTCCCCAGCAACGACCACCCGCTCGACAAGGCCACGTACGACGTGTCGGTACTGGTGCCCGACGGCACGCAGGCCATCTCCAACGGGACTCTCCAGTCGACGAGTTCACGACTGGGCTGGACCCGCTACAACTGGCGTTCCAGCAAGCCCCAGGCCACCTATCTGGCCACCCTCGCCGTCGGGAAGTTCGACATCGCGACCGGGACGACCGAGAGCGGCATCCCGGTCGTGAACGCCTGGAGCAAGGATCTGGGCGACAACGCCGGTGCCGCGAGGGCGAGCGTCGAGCGGACCGGGGAGATCGCCGACTGGCTCAGCGGGTACTTCGGGCCGTACCCCTTCGACGCGCTCGGCGGGTACGTGCCGAACACGAACACGGGTTACGCGCTGGAGACGCAGACCCGGCCCTTCTACAGCCCCCGGCAGTTCGCGAACGGCTCCAACGTCTCCGTGGTGGTGCACGAGCTGGCGCACCAGTGGTACGGCGACTTCGTGTCCGTGGCCGGATGGAAGGACATCTGGCTCAACGAGGGTTTCGCCCGGTACGCGCAGTGGCTGTGGTCCGAGCACGAGGGCGAGGGGACCGCGCAGGAGCTCGCGGACTACACGTACGCCTCGCACCCGGCCGACGACGCGTTCTGGACGGTGCGGCCCGGTGACCCCGGTGCGGAGAACCAGTTCGACATCGCCGTCTACGACCGGGGCGCGCTGGCGGTGCAGGCGCTGCGCAACGAGATCGGCGACGAGGCCTTCTTCGCCGTCCTGAAGGGCTGGCCGAAGCAGCACGCGTACGGCAACGCGAGCATCGCCGACTTCCGGGAGTACGCCGAGCGGATCTCCGGGAAGGAACTGGGCTCCCTGTTCGACACCTGGCTGTTCCAGCCGGCCAAGCCGGCCGCGCCCGCGGCGCGGACGGCCGCGATCGCGAAGGCGTCGGCCGCTCCCGCGCAGCCGAAGTCCTGGAGGAGCATCGCGGCGACGAACGACGTGCACCGGCACTGAGGTGCGTCGGCGCCGGACCGGCGCCGAAGCCCGGTCGGTCGCCCGGGGCACGGGCAGGCGGCCGGCTCCGGCGCGGGCCGGTGCTACCGCCCGGTGGGCGCCGCCCCGGCCAGGAGCGCGTCGCGCGACAGGGCGGCGCTCTCCGTGGCCGGCACCGTGCAGGCGTACGCCCCGGCCAGCGCGCCGTACTCGGCGCACCGCAGCGGCGGCTCCCCGGCGAGACGGCCGAAGAGGAAGGCCGACGCGAAGGCGTCCCCCGCGCCGTTGGAGTCGACGACCGGGCCGGGCGGGGCGGCGGCCGGGACGTGGGTCAGCTCGCCGTCGGTGAGCAGGTACGCGCCCTTGGCGCCGGCCGTGGCGACGACCACCTCGGCCCGGCCCCGCTCGGCGATGCGCCGCATGGTGGTCTCCGGGTCGGTCAGGGCGGTCACGGAGACGAAGACGACGTCCGCCGCGTAGGCGAAGGCCTCGTGGTAGGGGTTCTCGCCGTCCCAGTTGTGCAGGTCCGTGGAGAGGACGGCCCCCGCCTCGCGCAGTACGGGCAGGGCCTCGGCACCCGGGTGGGTGATGGACACGTGCGTGTGACGGCTCGCGGCGGCCAGGGTCCGCAGGGTGTCCTCGGGGAAGCGGTCGTCCGGGCGCCCGCGGCTGTTGTCGTACAGCGACAGCCGCCGCCCGTCCGGGCCGACCAGGTTGACCGCCCGCTTGGTCCCGGCGGGCTGCGGCAGCGCGGTGAGGGCGATGCCCTTGTCCCGGTGCAGGGCGCGGACCAGGTCCCCCTCGGGGTCGTCGCCCAGGAAGTCCAGGTGGTGGGTGCGCAGTCCGAGGGCGGCGAGGCCCAGGGCGACGAAGTCCCCGGTCTGTCCGGCGCGGGGGCGGATCCCGCTGTCGATCATGTAGCTGTCGGCGTACGGGAGCGGCAGCTCCGGTACGTACACGATGGTGTCCACGCCCGCGCCGCCCAGGACCAGGACGTCGATGCCGTCGGTCTGCCCGGCCCGCTCGGTGTTCGTGTTCTCGATGTCGGCACGCATCCGCGCTGCCCCTCCCCGTGGTCGTGCACCGTGACCGCGACACCCCGCCCGGCCGCGCGGTGACGAGCGGTTCGACCCGGACCGACCGGCCCCGGCCGGACCGCAGCCTATCCGGGGCACGGCGCCCCGCGGGCCGTGCGGGCCCCGTCTCGCCCCTCGGGCACTTGGGACCCGCCCCTCCGCCCTTTGCCCCGTCCTACTCCGCGGGCCCGGACAGGTCGGTCGGTTCGGCGTCCACCGTCCTGGACACCCTGCTGCGGACCGCGTACCAGCCGCCGACCAGGGCGGCCGCGATCACCGGGATCAGCAGGAGGGTCTTGCGGCCGACCTCCGGGTCGTTGCCCATCAGGCCGAGGACGGCGACCAGGAAGACGATCGTGACGATCTCCGTGACCGGGCTGCCGGGGAGCCGGAAGGCGGGACGGGTGACCAGGCCCGCCTTGGCGCGGCGGACGAAGACCAGGTGACAGATCATGATGATCACCCAGGTGCTGATGATGCCCAGGGAGGCGATGTTCAGCACGATCTCGAACGCCTGGCTGGGCATGAGGAAGTTCAGCCCGACACCGAGCACACAGACCCCGCAGGTCAGCAGGATGCCGCCGTAGGGGACCTGGCTGCGGTTCATCCGGGCGGTGAACTTCGGGGCCGAGCCCGCCGTGGCCATGGAGCGCAGGATGCGGCCGGTGGAGTACAGACCGGAGTTCAGGGAGGACATGGCGGCCGTGAGGACCACCAGGTTCATCACGTCACCGGCGCCCGGGACGCCGATCTTCGACAGGACGGTCACGAAGGGGCTCTCGTCGGCCGAGTAGGCCGCGCCGGGCAGCAGCAGCGCCAGCAGGACGACGGAGCCCACGTAGAAGAGACCGACGCGCCACATGATCGAGTTCACCGCGCGCGGGACGACCTTCTCCGGCTCGGAGGTCTCGCCCGCGGCGACGCCGACCAGCTCCAGCGCGGCGTACGCGAAGATCACGCCCTGCATGACGAGGACGACGGGCATCATGCCGTGCGGGAGGAGACCGCCGTGGTCCGTGATCACGCCCGGGCCGGGCGTCTCGCCGCCCACCGGGTGGCGGGTCGCGAGGAGGAAGATGCCGACGCACATGAAGGCCACCAGGGTGGCGACCTTGACGATCGAGAACCAGAACTCCATCTCGCCGAAGATCTTCACCGAGATCAGGTTCACGGCCAGCACGACCGCCAGGGCGATGAGCGCGAGCACCCATTGGGGGATGCTCGTGAACGCGCTCCAGTAGTGCGTGTACAGCGCGATCGCGGTGATGTCGGCGATGCCGGTCGTCGACCAGTTCAGGAAGTACATCCACCCGGCGGCATAGGCGCCCTTCTCGCCGAGGAACTCGCGCGCGTAGGACACGAAGGAGCCGGAGGAGGGCCGGTAGAGGACCAGCTCGCCGAGGGCGCGGACCACGAAGAAGGCGAAGACGCCGCACACGAGGTAGGCGAGCGCGAGGGCCGGGCCGGCGTTGTGCAGGCGTCCTCCGGCGCCCAGGAAGAGGCCGGTGCCGATGGCGCCGCCGATGGCGATCATGTTGACGTGGCGGTGCTTGAGGTCCTTGCTGTAGCCGGCGTCGCCCGCGTCCGCGGGTGTCGCGGCCGCCTGGGGGTGGGCGGCGACTTCGGCCGTGCGCACGCTGTCCTTGCTCACGGGTGGTTCCACTCTCTGGTGCGCCCGGGCGGGGTGGGCCCGGGTGTCCGTACGGTCGTGGCCCGCGGCTCCCGGGTAGGGGCACAGACCAGGGCAGCACCTTCCCAGGGGCACCGACGATCATGCGGTGGTCCATGTCACAGCGCGTCGCTTCTCACACGGTGCCCACCAGGGGACGACCGGTTTCACAGCAGTGGTGTGACAGCGATACTGCTGCACATGACGATCGAGACCGAGGAGCCGGCCCTCACGGTCGACGAGCTGGCCGCCCGCGCGGGGGTCACGGTACGGACGGTGCGCTTCTACGGCACCAAGGGACTGCTGCCCCCGCCGGTCATCGGTCCGCGCCGGGTGGGGCACTACGGCCCCGGGCACCTGGCGCGTCTGGCGCTGATCGAGGAGCTGCGCCGGCAGGGGCTGACGCTGGCGGCGATCGAACGCTATCTGGAGCGGCTGCCCCCCGGGCTCGACGCCCACGACCTCGCCGTGCACCGCGCCGTGGTGGCCTCGTGGGCGCCCGACGCCGTGGAGACCGTGCCGCGCGAGGAGCTCCAGCGGCGCGCCGGGCGGGCGCTCGGCGCACAGGACGTGGACCGGCTCGCCGCGATGGGCGTGCTGGAGGCCGACGCCGACGCCCCGGCCGGCACGGACGCGTACCGGGTCGACGCGGGACTGCTGCGGCTGGGTGTGCGGCTCCTCGACGTGCCGCTGTCGCCGGAGGCGATCATCGCCGCGCGGACGGTCCTCCTGGACCACGCGCGCGCCGCGGCCCACGAGCTGTCGCGGCTGCTGCGCGAGGAGATGACGGAGCGGGACGCGCGGGCCGTGCGGTCGCTGTCGGCGCACATGCAGCCCCTGGTCGTGCAGGCGCTCCTGACGGCCTTCCAGCGGTCCCTGACGGAGGAGCTGCGGGAGTGGCTCGGGGAGCCGTCGGCGGACGGCTCCCCGTGACGGTCCTTCGGCTCAGCGCCCGTCCGTGAAGGTCTCCCCCCGCTCCGCCTTCGCCACCAGCAGCGCGGGCGGGGTGAACCGGTCGCCGTAGCGCTCGGCGAGCTCACGCGCGCGGGCCACGAACGCGGGGAGCCCGGTGCCCTGCCCGGGGCCCCCCTCGTAGCCGTTGATGTACTGGAGGACGCCGCCGGTCCAGCCGGGGAAGCCGATGCCGAAGAGGGAGCCGATGTTGGCGTCCGCGACGGACGTCAGCACCCCCTCCTCGAGGAGCTTGACGGTGTCGAGGGCCTCGGCGAAGAGCATGCGCTCCTGCATGTCCCGGAAGGGGATCCGGGCGTCCGCGCGCGTGAAGTGCTCGCGCAGGCCCGGCCACAGCCCGGCCCGCCTGCCGTCCTCGCCGTACTCGTAGAAACCGGCTCCGCCGCTGCGGCCGGGGCGGCCGAACTCGTCGACCATGCGGTCGATGACGGCTTCGGCGGGGTGGCCGGGCCAGACGCCGCCCGCCTCCTCCACGGCCCGTCGCGACTCGTTGCGGATCTTGCGCGGGAGGGTGAGCGTGAGTTCGTCCATGAGGGACAGGACCTTGGCCGGGTAGCCCGCCTGGGCGGCCGCCTGCTCCACGGAGGCGGGCTCGATGCCCTCGCCGACCATGGCGACGCCCTCGTTGATGAAGTGACCGATCACCCGGGAGGTGAAGAAGCCGCGCGAGTCGTTGACGACGATCGGCGTCTTCTGGATCTGCCGGACCAGGTCGAAGGCGCGCGCGAGGGCCTCGTCGCCGGTGCGCTCGCCCTTGATGATCTCGACGAGCGGCATCTTGTCGACGGGCGAGAAGAAGTGCAGCCCGATGAAGTCGTCCTGGCGCTCGACGCCTTCGGCCAGGGCGGTGATCGGCAGGGTGGAGGTGTTGGAGCACAGCAGCGCGTCGGGGGCGACGATCTGCTCGATCTCCTGGAACACCTTGTGCTTGAGGGAGGTGTCCTCGAAGACGGCCTCGATCACCGCGTCACAGCCGGTCAGGTCCTGCGGGTCGGCGGTGGGCGTGATGCGGGCGAGCAGCGCGTCCGCCTTCTCCTGGGTCGTACGGCCCCGCGAGACGGCCTTGGCGCACAGCTTCTCGGAGTAGGCCCTGCCCTTGAGGGCGGCCTCCAGGGAGACGTCCTTGAGGACGACGTCGATGCCCGCGCGGGCGCACGAGTAGGCGATGCCCGCGCCCATCATCCCGGCGCCCAGGACGGCCACCTTGCGGACCTGGCGGGGGGCGATGCCCTGGGGACGGCTGACGCCGGAGTTGACGGCCTGGAGGTCGAAGAAGAACGCCTGGATCATGTTCTTCGACGTCTGTCCCGCGGCCAGTTCGACGAAGTAGCGGGCCTCGATGACCTGCGCGGTCTCGAAGTCGACCTGGGCGCCCTCGACGGCCGCGGCGAGGATGTTGCGCGGCGCCGGGTAGGGGGCGCCGTTGGTCTCCTTGCGCAGGCTGGCGGGGAAGGCGGGCAGGTTGGCGGCGAATCGGGGGTTCGACGGGGTGCCGCCGGGGATGCGGTAGCCCGGCCGGTCCCAGGGCTGCTGCGACTCGGGGTTCGCGTCGATGAAGGCGCGGGCCTTGGCGAGCAGGTCCTCGGGCGTGTCGGCGACCTCGTCGACCAGGCCGTTCTCCAGGGCTCGCCGCGGGCTGTACTGGGTGCCCTTGAGGAGGACCTTGAGGAGGGCGTCGGCGATCCCCAGCAGCCGCACCGTGCGCACGACACCGCCGCCGCCGGGCAGCAGGCCGAGGGTGACCTCGGGGCAGCCGATCTTCGAGCCGGGCGCGTCCAGGGCGACGCGGTGGTGGCAGGCGAGGGCGAGTTCGTAGCCGCCGCCGAGGGCCGCGCCGTTCAGGGCGGCGACGACCGGCTTGCCGAGGGTCTCGATGCGGCGGAGGTGGCGCTTGATCTCCAGTCCGCCGTCCAGCAGTTCCTGGGCCGTCCCGGGAGTGACGCGGATGAGGTCGCGCAGGTCGCCACCGGCGAAGAAGGTCTTCTTCGCCGAGGTGAGGATGATGCCCCGGATGGAGTCCTTCTCGGCCTCCAGGCGGTCGGTGACCGCGGCGAGGGAGGCGCGGAAGGCCGCGTTCATGGTGTTCGCGGACTGGTCGGGGTCGTCGAGGACGAGGGTGACGAGGCCGGTGCGGTCCTGTTCCCAGCGGATGGTGGTGCTCTGTGTCATGACGGGGTCTCCGTAGAAGTCTGTGGGTTCCGCTGGGGTGGTCAGACGCGCTCGACGACGGTGGCGATGCCCATGCCGCCGCCGACGCAGAGGGTGGCGAGGCCGTAGCGCTTGTCCTGGCGCTCCAGTTCGTCGACGAGCGAGCCGAGGATCATCGCGCCGGTGGCGCCGAGCGGGTGGCCGAGGGCGATGGCGCCGCCGTTGACGTTGACCTTGTCCAGGGACAGGCCCATGTCCTTGACGAACCGCAGGACGACGGCCGCGAACGCTTCGTTGATCTCGACGAGGTCGATGTCGTCGATGGTCAGGCCGGCCTTGGCGAGGGCCTTGCGGGTGGCGGGCGCGGGGCCGGTGAGCATGATCGTCGGCTCGGAGCCGGAGACCGCCGCGGCGACGATCCGCGCGCGGGGGGTGAGGCCGTACCGTTCGCCGACCTCCTTGGAGCCGATCGCGACCAGGGAGGCGCCGTCGACGATGCCGGAGGAGTTGCCCGCGTGGTGGACGTGGTCGATCTTCTCCACCCAGTGGTACTTCTGGAGCGCCACCGCGTCGAAGCCGCCCAGCTCGCCGATGTCGGCGAAGGACGGCTTCAGCTTGCCGAGCGAGTCGGCGGTGGTGCCGGGGCGCGGGTGTTCGTCGTGGTCGAGGACGACGAGACCGCTGCGGTCCTTCACCGGCACCACGGAACGGTCGAAGCGGCCCTCCTTCCAGGCCGTCGCCGCCCGCTCCTGCGACAGGGCCGCGTACTCGTCGACATCGCGGCGGGAGAAGCCCTCGACGGTGGCGATGAGGTCGGCGCCGATGCCCTGCGGCACGAAGTCGACCGACAGGTTGGTCATGGGGTCGTTGAACCAGGCGCCGCCGTCCGAGGCCATCGGCACCCGGGACATCGACTCCACCCCGCCCGCCAGGACGAGGTCCTCCCAGCCCGAGCGGACCTTCATCGCGGCCAGGTTGACGGCTTCGAGGCCGGAGGCGCAGAAGCGGTTCTCCTGCACGCCCGCCACGGTGTCCGGCAGGCCGGCCGCGATCGCGGCGATGCGCGCGATGTCGGAGCCCTGGTCGCCCACGGGGCCGACGACACCGAGCACGATGTCGTCGATGGCGGCCGGGTCGAGGCCGGGGAAGCGGCTGCGCAGCTCGTGGATGAGGCCGACGACGAGATCGATGGGCTTCGTGCCGTGCAGGCCGCCGTTGGCCTTGCCCCGCCCGCGCGGGGTGCGGATCGCGTCGTACACGTACGCTTCGGTGCTCACTGATAAGCCTTTCGGGAGGGTGGGCCGTTCGGGGCGGGGTCAGTCGCCCTGGTGCGGGAGGTCCGTCACGGGGGTCGTCGCGTCGGGCACCGCGCCGTTCGTGGCGGCGGTGCCCGCGGTGACCGATTCGGTGGGGTGCGCGTCCGCGTCCGCCTTCGCGTCCGCGGAGATGTCCGCCGGGGGCCCGGCGGGCGTCTGCGCGCGGTCCGCCGCCAGCTCCGGTACGTCCCAGTCGCGGGCCACCTCGCGCGTGTCGGCGCCGGGTCGCGCGGGGCCGGTGCGGACGGCCGTGGGGGTCGCGGAGAAACGGGGCGCCGGGGCCGGCTGGGTGATGCCCCCGTGGTCGGTGAAGGTGCCGCGGGCCGCGAGATGCGGGTGGCGCGGGGCCTCGCGCAGCGACAGCACGGGCGCCACGCACGCGTCGGAGCCCTCGAAACGGGCCGTCCACTCCTGCCGGGTGCGGGACCTGAAGCGGGCGGCGACGGCCTCGCGCAGCTCCCCCCAGCGCGTCCAGTCCTTGCGGGCGTCGCGGAGGTCCTCGAGGCCGAGGAGGTCCACGAAGGTGTCGTAGAACTGCGGTTCCAGGGCGCCGACGGCCATGTACCCGCCGTCGGCGGTCTCGTAGGTGCCGTAGTACGGGCAGCCGCCGTCGAGCAGGTTGGCGGCACGCCGGTCCTGCCAGCCGCCGGCCGAGAGCATGCCGTGGATCATCGCGGAGAGGTGCGCGGTGCCGTCGACGATGGCCGCGTCGACGACCTGGCCGGTGCCGCTCACGCGCGCGTGGTGCAGGGCCGCGAGGACACCGACGACGAGGTAGAGGGAGCCTCCCGCGTAGTCCCCCAGCAGGTTGGCCGGGACGGGCGGCGGCCGGTCCGGGTCCCCGATCATGCCGAGGGCGCCGGTGACGGCGATGTAGGAGACGTCGTGTCCCGCGCGGTCGGCGAGCGGGCCGTCCTGGCCCCAGCCGGTCATCCGGCCGTAGACCAGACGGGGGTTGCGGGCGTGGCAGTCCCCGGGGCCGACGCCGAGCCGCTCGGCGACGCCCGGGCGGTTGCCCTCGATGAGCACGTCGGCGCGGGCGGCGAGGTCCAGCACGCGCGCGGGGCCGTCCGGCGCCTTCAGGTCGACGATCACCGAGCGCTTGTTGCGGTTGGTGATGTCGTGGGCGGGGTCGATGGCCAGCGCCGAGCCTCCCGGGCGGTCCACCCGGACGACATCGGCGCCCAGGTCGGCCAGCAGCATGCCCGCGAAGGGGCCGGGGCCGATCCCGGCGAGCTCCACCACGCGCACGCCCGTCAGCGGGCCGTGCCCGGCCGTCCGTGCCGTCGTCATCCAGCCCCCTCGCTGTGACACAACCGATGTAACACCAGTGATGCTAAGAACGTGTTCCAGTGGGCACAAGAGGTGAGCGAGCAAGCGCTTAGACACTTTAGGGGCACCTGCCGCCGGCCTCCGCACTCCCCACGCTAGCCTCAGCCACCGTCAGCGGCGCGGGCTGCACGACGACGAAGGGATGTCATGAGCAGGCTGAAAAGGGCGGACCGCCCGTACGACATCGTGCTCTTCGGGGCCACCGGCTTCGTGGGCACGCTCACCGCGGAGTACCTCGCCGCGCACGCGCCCGACGACCTGAGCTGGGCAGTCGCCGGCCGGAGCGAGGAGAAACTGGAGCGGCTGCGCGAACGGCTCGGCGAGAAGGTCGGGGTGCTGCGCGCCGACGTCTCGGACCCGGCGTCCCTGCGCGCCCTCGCCGAGCACGCGCGCGTGGTGGCCACGACGGTGGGTCCGTACGTGTCGTACGGCGAGGAACTCGTGGCGGCCTGCGCGGACACCGGCGCCGACTACCTCGACCTCACCGGCGAACCGGAGTTCGTGGACCTGATGTACGTACGGCACGACGCACGCGCGCGGGAGACGGGTGCGCGGCTGCTCCACGCGTGCGGTTTCGACTCCGTCCCGCACGACCTCGGCGTGTTCTTCACCGTCCGGCAGCTTCCCGAGGACGTGCCGCTGACCGTCGACGGCTTCGTCTCCGTGGACGCCGCCTTCTCGGGCGGCACCTTCGCCTCGGCGCTGGGCCAGTTCGCGCGCGGCCGGCAGATGCTGGCCGCCGCACGGGAGCGCGGCCGGCACGAACCGCGGCTGATGGGCCGTCGGGCCGCCGCGCCGGTGGGCGCCCCCCGGTTCGCCCCGGAGGTGGGCGCCTGGGCGCTGCCGTTGCCGACCATCGACCCGCAGATCGTGCTGCGGTCGGCGAGGGCGCTGCCGCGCTACGGGCCCGACTTCCGCTACCGGCACTACGCGGCCGTACGGCGGCTGCCCGTCGCCGTGGGCGGGGTCGCGGCGGTCGGCACGCTCGCCGCGGCGGCCCAGCTCCCGCCGGCCCGGCGCTGGCTGTCCGACCGGCTCAAGCCGGGAGAGGGCCCCAGCGCGCAGAAGCGGGCGCGGAGCTGGTTCTCGGTGCGGTTCGTCGGCGAGGGCGGCGGTCGGCGGGTGTACACCGAGGTGGCGGGCGGCGACCCCGGCTACGACGAGACGGCGAAGATGTTCGCCGAGGCGGCACTGGCCCTGGCCTGCGACGACCTCCCGCCGACCGCGGGACAGGTGACGACGGCTGCGGCCATGGGCGAGGCACTGACCGGGCGGTTGACCCGGGCGGGTGTCGGCTTCCGCGTCGCGGCGCGCCGCTGACCGTCGGCGGGCCGGGTCCGCGGCCTCAGACCGGCCACTGCACCAGCGTGTAGATCATGCCGCCGATCCAGCCGACACCCGCCAGCACGGCGAGGATCAGCGCGGCGTTCACGGCACGCTCGACGGGCCGGTCGGGGTCGGCGAGGGGCTTCGAGGCACGGTGCGTGGTCATGGGCCCAGCCTGCCGAGGCGGGGGCGGGGCGCACATCCGTACGCGTACTCAGACGGCGTACTCAGACGGCGTACTCGGACGACGTGCCCGGACGACGTGCCCGGACGACGTGCCCGGACGGCGCGATGAGGCCGCGTACTCGGGCGGGCGGAGTGCGTGGCATCGGTGCGGTCGGTGGCGGGCGATCAGTGGCGGGCGATCGCCTCCTGAAGGGCGCCCCGGCACAGCGCGTCCGCCCTCCGGGTGGTTTCCGGGAGGCGGAACCGGGGGGTGAGGGCGAGGGTGTGGGCGCAGGCGTCGTCCAGCGTGACGCGGTGGCCCACGGACACGAAGACCGGCTTCACCCCCGCCCGGGTGCGCAGCGCCCGCCCCACCTCGTCCTCGCCCGCCAGCAGCGGGGACGCCGAGCCGCGCGGGGCGCCGGGGTCGTCGTACGTGAAGGTGAAGGGGTTCTTGGCGACGCCGATCGTGGGCAGGCCGGTGAGGACGCCCAGGTGGCTGGCGAGCCCGAAGCGGCGCGGATGGGCCAGGCCGTAGCCGTCGCAGACGACCAGGCCGGGTGGCCTGGGCAGCGCCTCCAGGGCGGCGAGCACGGTGGGGATCTCGCGGAAGGCGAGCAGCCCCGGCACGTACGGGAAGGAGATCCGGCCGACGGCGGTGGCCTCGGCGACGACTTCGAGGGTCGCCGCGTCCAGCACCACGGCCGCCGCCGCGACGATGTCCCGCTCGTCGTCGTAGGCGACGTCGACACCCGTCACCCGGCCCGTCCCGGGCGGCGGCCCCGGTTCGTCGAGCACCACCCGGTCGCGCAGCTCGTCCTGGACGGCGCGGGCCGCTTCCTCGGTCGCGGGCCAGCCCGCCGGAATGTCTACGGTCGTCATCGTGGGGTCGAGCGTACGGCCCCCGGGGACCGGCCCGCGATCGTGTTCCGGCGCGGACGTCGGACGCGGAGGGGGAGGCGGCGGCGGAGTCGGAGGCCCTCGGGTCCCCCGGGTGCGGATCAGCTCTCCAGCCGGGCCACCCGCCCCTGTTCGCCGGCGGCCCAGCAGGCGTGATCGGGGGTGCAGTCCACGGTGTCGTAGGAGCCCGTGTCGAGGGTGCGCCAGGTGCGGCCCGCGTCGGTGGTCAGGTCGGTGCCGGTGGGGCCGACGGCGAGGGCGGCGGAGCGGCTGTGCGGCAGCCAGGCGACGCCTGAGCGGTAGGCGGGCGGCGCCGTGGCGGCCGGCCGCCAGGTGCGGCCCGCGTCGCCGGTCGCGGCGGCCGCCCGCGGGGAGGGCTGGTCGGCGCGGTAGTCGCCGCCGACGGCGAGACCGTGGGTGCGGTCGCGGAAGGCCACCGCGAAGACACCGCGCGCGGGATCCCCCGCCGGGACCGGGGTGTCGGCGGCCGTCCACGTCAGTCCGCGGTCGGACGAGTGCAGCACCCGCGCGCGTGCGGCCCCGCCGGTGGCCAGCCAGACGTCCCTCGGCCCGGAGGCGACCAGACACTGGCCACTGGCCGCGAACCCCGCCTCGCCGTCCAGGGCGGCCGGCATGCCCGCGTTCGGCAGCACCTTCCAGGAGCGGCCGCCGTCGCCGGTCGACAGGATGCGGAACTTCCCGTCGACCGGGTCGCTCATGGCGAGGCCGTGCCGGCGGTCGAAGAAGGTCAGGCAGTCGTAGAAGGCGTGGGCGTCGGTGTTGCGGAAGGACTCCGTCCAGGTCGTCCCGCCGTCCTCGGTGCGGTACACGCGGGACGCCTCGCCCTCGCCGATGGCGAGCACCACGGCGTGGCGCGCGTCGAACGCCTCGATGTCCCGGAACTGGAGGTCGGCGGCACCGGGCGGCGAGACGTCCCGCCAGCTCCCGCCGCCGTCGGTGGTGCGCAGGACGGTGCCCGCGGTGCCGGACACCCAGGCGGTGTGCCGGTCGACCGCCGCCAGGCCCCGGAACCGTACGGCGGCCGTACCGGTCTCCTTGAGGTCCCAGTGCGGCGTCCGGGGCCCCGGGGTGCCGGCCTGGGCGGGCAGCGCGGTCAGGAGGGCCAGTGCCGCCCCACAGGCCGCCGCCACCACCCGGCCGCTCACGCGTGCTGTCCGAACCGTGCGTCGCGTCTTCCCCAAGCGCCTCATGGCGGGCGAAGCTAGCCCACGGCTTTCGGTGGCGTCCAGATGCCCGCGATCGCCTCAACCGCCAGCCGGGACACGGGAGGAGAGGTGAGTCACTCGTGTGCATGAATGACGGTGACCGAGGTCACTCGGAAAGGGTGTGCACGGATCGGCCGGTTCCGGCGTCTCTTCCAGTGTCCGGACGCACCGCCCGGAAGATCGTCCCGCCGTCACGAGGGAGCAAGGCGTTGTCCACCGTCATCGAGCAGTCCGTAGAGGCGCGCCTGGTCGCCGCCGCGCCTCGGATGCAGAACATCCCCGCGACCTTGTCCTACGACCGGCAGGACCCCTTCGCGGTCCGCATGACCTTCCCGGCTCCGGCCACCCTCGAGGGCGTCGAGGTCTGCTGGACCTTCGCCCGTGAGCTGCTCGCCGCGGGCCTGCACGACGCCGAGGGCCACGGCGACGTCCGGGTGCGGCCCTACGGGTACGGCCGCACCGTGCTGGAGTTCCACGCGCCCGAGGGCACCGCCGTCGTGCACGTCCACACGGAGCAGATCCTCGGCTTCCTGCACGCCACGAGCGAGCTGGTGCCCGTCGGCACGGAGCACCGGCAGCTCGACCTCGACCACGACCTGGTGGAGCTGATGCGGGACGCCCGTTAATGCGTTGACAGCCGTCACGGGCCTTCCTACCGTGTAGAACGGTTCTGTTGCCGCTGATCGGAGAAGGACGTTGCTCGTCTGAGGTCTTGAGACACCGCGCCGCACCCTCGGGGTGTGTGTGCCGCGTGCGACCTCGGCCTTGAGCCGTCCTGGCGGAGCAGGACCTCCTGCATGTCTCCGCGCTCCCCGCTGCCGCGGTGGTCGCCGCTTTCCGGTGTCTCGACACGTGTCGTCCCTGACCGCACACGCACCCACGAGGCCCGCTTTGACTCATTCCATCACCTGCACCTCCCTCGCCTTCTCCTGGCCGGACGGCACCCCCGTCTTCGACGGTCTCGACATCGCCTTCGGCCCCGGCCGGACCGGACTCGTCGGCGTCAACGGCTCCGGCAAGTCGACCCTGCTGAAACTGATCGCCGGGGAACTCGCCCCGCTCGACGGCACGGTGCGCGTCGCCGGCGACATCGGACACCTCCCGCAGAACGTCACCCTCGACACCACGCTGAAGGTCGACGCGGCGCTCGGCATCGCCGCGCAGCGGGCCGCGCTGCACGCCATCGAGGCCGGGGACGCCTCCGAGGGGCACTTCGAGACCGTCGGCGACGACTGGGACGTCGAGGAACGCGCGCTGGCCACCCTCGGCGAGCTCGGGCTCGGCCACATCGACCTCGACCGCACCATCGGCGAGGTGTCGGGCGGCGAGTCGGTCCTGCTGCGGCTGGCCGCGCTGCTGCTGCGCCGGCCGGACGTCCTGCTGCTGGACGAGCCGACCAACAACCTCGACCTGTACGCCCGGCGGCGGCTGTACGCGGCCGTCGCCTCGTGGCCGGGCGTCCTGGTCGTGGTCAGCCACGACCGGGAGCTGCTCGACCTCGTCGACCAGATCGCCGACCTGCGCGCCGGTGAGGTGACCTGGTACGGCGGCAACTTCTCGGCGTACGAGGAGGCCCTGGCCACCGAACAGGAGGCCGCCGAGCGCATGGTGCGCGTCGCGGAGGCCGATCTGCGCAAGCAGAAGCGCGAACTGACCGACGCCCAGGTCAAACTGGCCCGCCGCAAGCGGTACGGGCAGAAGATGTGGGACAGCAAGCGCGAGCCGAAGATCGTCATGGGGGCGCGCAAGCGCGCGGCCCAGGAGTCGGCGGGCAAGCACCGGATCATGCACGAGGAGAAGCTCGCCGAGGCCAAGGACCGGCTCGACGACGCGGTGGAGGCGGTACGCGACGACGACGAGATCCGCGTCGATCTGCCGTTCACGGCCGTACCGCCGGGGCGGGAGGTGCTGCTGCTCCAGGACCTCCGGCTCGCGTACGGCGCGCGCGTGGACGGCGGTCTCGACCTGCGCGGTCCCGAGCGGATCGCGCTCGTCGGACGCAACGGCGCGGGCAAGACGACGCTGCTGCGCACCATCGCCGGGGAGCTGGCGCCGGAGGCGGGCGAGGCGCACGCGCACGTGCCGCTGCGCTTCCTGCCCCAGCGCCTCGACATCCTCGACGGCGAGCGCACGGTCGCCGAGAACGTGGCCCGGTTCGCGCCGGGCGCCACCAACAACCGGATCCGGGCCCGGCTGGCCCGCTTCCTGTTCCGGGGTGCCCGCGCCGACCAGAAGGCGGCGACGCTGTCCGGCGGGGAACGCTTCCGGGCGAGCCTGGCGGCGCTGATGCTGGCCGAGCCCGCGCCCCAGCTGCTCCTGCTGGACGAGCCGACCAACAACCTCGACATGGCCAGCGTGCGCCAGCTGACCACGGCCCTGGAGTCCTACGAGGGCGCGCTGATCGTGGCCAGCCACGACCTGCCGTTCCTGGAGTCCATCGGCATCACCCGGTGGCTGCTGCTCGACGGAAAGCTGCGGGAGACGACGGCGGCGGAACTGGCGGACCCGGCGTAGGTCCGCCTCGCTCGGTCTCAGGTGGGGCACATTGTTACTGCGGGGTTTTGTCCTGGTGGTCCCGCGCTGCATGATGGCTGACCGGCGCCGCGCCCGAGGCGCCGGTTGTGCCACCCGATTCGGAGACCTGGACGTGCCCAGCAAGAAGGCCCTCATCCGCCGCCCCAGCCCGCGCCTGGCCGAAGGCCTGGTCACGCACGTCGAGCGGGAGAAGGTCGACGTGGAGCTCGCCCTGGAGCAGTGGGAGGCGTACGCCGAGGCCCTGCGGACGCACGGCTGGGAGACCGTCGAGGTCGATCCGGCCGACGACTGCCCGGACTCCGTCTTCGTCGAGGACACGGTGGTGATGTACAAGAACGTCGCCCTGATCGCGCGCTCCGGCGCCGAGTCCCGGCGCGACGAGACCCTGGGCGTCGAGGAGGCCGTGGCCCGCCTGGGCTGCTCGGTGAACTGGATCTGGGACCCGGGCACCCTGGACGGCGGTGACGTGCTCAAGGTCGGCGACACGATCTACGTCGGCCGGGGCGGTCGTACCAACGCGGCCGGCGTCCAGCAGGTGCGCGCCGCCTTCGAACCGCTGGGCGCGCGGGTCGTGGCGGTACCGGTGAGCAAGGTGCTGCACCTGAAGTCGGCGGTCACGGCGCTGCCGGACGGCACGGTGATCGGTCACATCCCCAAGGTGGACCGGCCGTCGCTGTTCCCGCGCTTCCTGTCGGTGCCCGAGGAGGCCGGCTCGCACGTGGTGCTGCTCGGCGGCCCGCAGGTGCTCATCTCGGCCGCCGCTCCGAAGACGGCGGACCTGCTCGCCGATCTCGGTCACGAGCCCGTCGTCGTCGACATCGGCGAGTTCGAGAAACTCGAGGGATGTGTGACATGCCTCTCGGTGCGACTGCGTGGGCTGTACGCCTGAGCGCCTGATCCTCTCACCCGTTCAGCCCTGGGACCTGCGGTTCCCGGGGCTGTTCGGCATGCCCCGAATTATCCGACGCAACACGGCTGATCAGCGATCTTTACGCAGTTCTTAACCTACGACTTCGTAACCTACGGATACGTAGCCTACGATCCCGTAAGTTCCGGCTCCGCTCGCCGGATTGTTCCACTCCGATTTACGTCCCCTGGAGTACTCGTGACGATCGCCTCCCCTCACCTCGGCAGCCCCGCCGTCTGGACCGACGCCAAGCTGCTGTACGCGCTCGAGGAAGTGGTCGAGAACGAACTCAACCGGCACCTCAAGGTGACCAAGGACTGGATGCCCCACGAGTATGTGCCGTGGAGCGACGGCCGCAACTTCCCCGGCTTCTTCGAGGACGGCGAGGCCTGGGAGAAGGGTCAGTCCAAGGTCACCGAGATCGGCCGGATCGCGCTCGTCGTGAACCTGCTGACCGAGGACAACCTGCCCAGCTACCACCACGAGATCGCCTCCCTCTTCGGCCGGGACGGCGCCTGGGGCACCTGGGTGCACCGCTGGACGGCCGAGGAGGGCCGGCACGGCATCGTGATGCGCGACTACCTGCTCGCCTCGCGCGCGGTGGACCCGGACAAGCTGGAGCAGTTCCGCATGGCCCACATGAGCGAGGGCTTCGAGTCGGACAACCGGCACTCGATGCTGCACTCGGTGGCCTACGTCGCCTTCCAGGAGCTGGCGACCCGCGTCTCGCACCGCAACACCGGCCACCAGTCGGGCGACCCGGTCTGCGACCGCATGCTGGCGCGTATCGCGACCGACGAGAACCTCCACATGGTCTTCTACCGCAACCTCCTGAAGGCCGCCTTCGAGCTGGCCCCCGACCTCACCATGCAGGCCGTGCGGGACGTCCTCGTCAACTTCCGCATGCCCGGCCACGGCATGCCCGGCTTCGAGCGGTTCGCCGCGCAGATGGCGATCGGCGAGGTCTACAACCTGCGCATCCACCACGACGACGTCATCCAGCCCGTGCTGCGCTTCCTGAAGGTCATGGAGATCGACGGTCTCGGCCCGGAGGGACAGAAGGCGCAGGAGGAGATCGGCCTGTACATGGGCGGCCTCGACTCCGAGGCCTCGAAGTTCGACGAGAAGCTGGCGACGCGCAAGGCCCGGATGGCGGCGCGGCAGGCCGGCTGACCTGCCCCCACCGAGCACTTCGACGGCCCGCACCGGGATGCGACTCCCCGGTGCGGGCCGTTCGCGCGCCGCGGCGGACCGGGGGTGGCGGGGCAAGCGGGTATCGACCGGTACCGAGGGGGGCTGGTGCCGAGAGGGGCCGGTGCCGACGGAGGCCGGTGTCGACGGAGGCCGGTGTCGGAGGGGGCCGGTGTCGGAGGGGGCGGGTGTCGGAGGGGGCGGGGCGGCTGGATTCGAACCAGCGTGACCCGGTTCTGGAGACCGGTGCGACTGCCTCTGCGCTACGACCCCGCCCTTGCCCCGGAGCCTAGTGCCTCGGCGGAGGTTCGCGCGGGGGTGTTCCCGGGGCTGATGCGCCGAGCGAATCGGCGGGGCGGCGGACGGACGTCACTCCCCCGCGGGGGCCTCCAGGATCTCCCGCGCCTCCGGTGCCGGTGCCGGTGCCGGTGCCTCCGCTGCCGCCGTGCGGTGCACGCTGCGGACGGCCGCCACGTCGGGTGGCACGGCCGGGGCCGGGACACCGGCGCTGAGAGCCGCCAGGCGGCGCTTGACGGTGGTGGCGACGCCCTGCCCCAGGACGAAACGGGTGGCGGTGACCGCGCGGGGCGCGTGGTCGAGGATGCGGTGGGCCTCCCGGCTGCGCAGGCCCGTGTGGCGCAGGACGAGGTGGGCCAGGCGGTGCTCACCGGCCGCCAGCGTCCGCCCGATGGACTCGGCCGCCGTCAGGTCCAGCCGGTTGTCCGCCGCGCCGAGCACGGCCGCCGCCCGGACCCGGCCGAGGTCCAGCAGGGTGACACCGGCGACGGTGACAGCGCCGACCAGTCGGGCGGCGGCGGAGGGGCCGATGCCGTTGCTGGCCACCGACAGCCGGGTGAGCCGTCCGTACGGCGCCCGCTCGAGGCCGTCGGCGAGCCGGAGGGCGCCCGCGTCGCCCAACCGGGCGGCGGACACGTACAGTTCACCGATCGCCCCGGCGGCGACCACGGCCGCGAGCGCCCCGGCGCCCGCCTCCCCCAGGGGGTTGCCGCCGACGAACAGCCGCTCGACCCGCCGTCCGGCGTCGTCGGCGGCCAGCAGCGCGTCGGCGAGCACCGCGACGCCCGCCGCGTCGAGGCCGGTCTGCACCAGGTCGAGCGTGCGCAACGTCCGTGCCGAGTCGAGGAGTTCGGCCGCCGCCCGGCCACCGCCGCGGCCCAGCGGATTGCGCTTGAGCCACACCCCCGTGAGCACCTGCGGCGAGGCGCGCAGCTGGTCGGCGATACGGCAGGCGCCGCCCGCGGTGATGCCGTTGCACCCGAGGTAGAGCGTCTCGACCGGCGCGTCCGCACCGGCCACGGTGGCGGCGCCGTCGTCCCCGAGGGCGTCGGTGCCGAGGAGCAGATGCCGTACGGGCGAGGGCCCGTCGGCCAGCGCGCCGGCGACCAGGGCCGCGCCCTCGGCCCCCAGGCCCTGCTTGCACAGGTCGAGCCGCCCGTCGGGCAGCGCGGTGCCCGACGCGAAGTCCAGCCGCTCCGCCGCCGGGCGTCCGGCCCGCAGCCAGTCGAGCAGCGGGGCGAGATCGGCGAGGGGGCGGGGCGTCACACGGGGCACCCCGGCGAAGCCCGCCGGTACCGGTCCCGACACAGACCCCGGTGCCGGTGCCGTCGCGTCGTCCTCGCTCACCACGGGGCCTCCCGGTAGTCCTTGAGGAACACTCCCGACACCGGGTGGCCGGCTTCGCCACGCACGATCGGGTCGTACACCCGGGCCGCGCCGTCCACGATGTCCAGCGGGGTACGGAAGCCCGCGCCCGCCATCCGGGCCTTCTTCGGCGCGGGGTTCTCGTCCGTGATCCAGCCGGTGTCGACGGCGCACATGTGCACGCCCTGCTCGGCGAGCGCGGCCGCGCTGGTGCGGGTGAGCATGTTGAGGGCGGCCTTGGCCATGTTGGTGTGCGGATGCCCCGGCATCTTGTTGCGCACCGCGAACCGGCCCTCGACGGCCGTCACGTTGACCACGTAGCGGCGTGGGCTGGGCGAGGCCAGCAGCAGCGGCAGCAGCCGGTCGCACAGCAGCGCCGGAGCGAGGGCGTTGACGAGCTGGGTCTCCAGCACCTCGGCCGGGTCGAGCGCGCCGAGCCGGGCCGACCAGGAGTTCTCCGGGGACGGGTCGGGCAGCAGTCCGGCCTCGTCGGCCTCGCGCAGGGCGGCGGGCAGCGCGGAGAGCGAGCCGCCGAGTCCCTCCAGCATCCGCATCGGGGTGAATCCGGGCGCCCGCCGCGTCCCTTCGGGCAGCGCGTCGGGTTCCCCGGCGGCCAGCAGGGCGTAGGAGTGCGGCGGACGGCGCACGGTCTGCGCCGCGTTGTTGACGAGGATGTCGAGCGGTTCGCCCTCCCGCCGCAACTCCTCGCACAGGCCCAGCACCTGGCGCGGGTCGCGCAGATCGACGGCGACGACGGTGAGCCGGTCCAGCCACCGCGCGCTGCCGGGCGCGGCACGGAAACGGCGGACCGTGTCGTGCGGGAAGCGAGAAGTGACGACGATCCGCGCCCCGTCCCTCAGCATCATCAGCGCCAGCTGGAAGCCGATCTTCACCCGGCCGCCGGTGAGCAGGACCCGGCGCCCGCGCAGATCGGTGCTCAGCGAGCGGCGGGCCGCGTTGTCGGCGGCGCAGGCGGGGCAGAGCCGGTGGTAGAAGGTGTCGACCTCGCGATAGGGCGACTTGCACACATAGCAGGAGCGTGGCCGCTGGAACCGCCCACCGCGCCCGGCGGCCGACAGGGGCGCGTCCTCGCGGCGGTCCAGGGCGCCGGTCGCCGTCCCGGCCATCGCCGCCGCGTCGGCGGCCGCCACCTCGGCGCCCCGCTCCTTGCGCCGCCGCAGCCGTCCGTCCCGCGCGAAGGACGCGGCGACCTGCTCGGCCCGCAGCCGTACGGGATCGTCGACGGGCAGCGCCCGGAGCCTGCCCACGACGTCATGGAAGGCGGCCAGTTCCGCCTCGGTGACCGACGGGCCCGACGCCGCCCCCTCGTTGTGCTCGTCCATCCGTCGCCGCCCCGCCCCGCGCCGTCCCGCACCGTGCTCCGCGTGCCCTGCTCCTCGTCCTGTGGTCCCGACCGGATTCGAACCGGCGTATCCACCCTGAGAAGGTGGCGAGTCTGCCTCTGCTCTACGGGACCGCGCACGTTTCCGGACGACCGGATGCGAACCGGCTTGACGCGCCTGAGCAAGGCGCCGCGCCTGCCTCCGCGCTACGTCCGGACACGCTCCCGGATCCTAACCGCACCCCCGCGACGCGGTCATTCGAATTCGGGGTCGCCGTGCAGGGGCGCTTCAGCGCGGGACGCGCCGAAGGCTCAGACGCTCCTTCTCGGACATGCCGCCCCAGACGCCGAAGCGCTCGTCGTTGGCCAGGGCGTACTCGAGGCAGGCGGAACGCATCTCGCACATGCCGCAGATGCGCTTCGCCTCCCGTACCGAACTGCCGGGCTCGGGGAAGAAGAACTCGGCCCCGGTCTGCGCGCACAGTGCCTCACGCTGCCAGCCGAGGTCGGGTGTCGGAATCGTGTCGGTATACATGGCCTGGATCGTGCCCGGCGGCGAAAAACGTTCGATCAACGCCGGATATACGCCGCGTTCCAAGGCCCCCGGCCGCTCGATGATGCTCCTGCCGCACCCCCTTGCGCACGGCGGCGCGCGGCGTGTCCGGCAGGGTCCCGGAACGCCGGTGGCGGTGTCCCGGCAGCGATTGTCGGTGGGCGGTGCGAGACTCGGCAGTGCAGAGGCCGGGACCCCTTCGAGGAGGGCACGATGCTCACCACCCGTTTCGTCGACGGCGCTCCGAACTGGATCGACGTCGGCACGTCCGACATCGACGGCGCCACCTCCTTCTACGGCGCCCTCTTCGACTGGCGGTTCCGGTCGGCCGGGCCCGACGCCGGCGGCTACGGCTTCTTCCAGCTGGACGGCAGGACCGTGGCGGGCGGCATGCAGACCGGACCCGAGCAGGGCCCGCCGTCGTGGACGGTCTACTTCCGGACATCGGACGCCCAGGCCACGGCAGAGACGGCCGAGCGCAAGCACGGCAGGATGCTCTTCGCGCCGATGGACGTGATGGGCCAGGGCACGATGGCGGTCCTCGCCGACCAGGCGGGCGTGTCGTTCGGCCTCTGGCAACCGGGCCGGACCACGGGCGTGGACGTGGCGAACGAACCCGGCGCGCTGTGCTGGGTCGAGCTGTACACGCCGGACGTCGCCGCTGCGGCCGCCTTCTACAACGCCACCCTGGGCCTGGAGACCTCCGCCGCCGCCTTCCCCGGCGGCACGTACACCTGCGTCAACCCGGCCGACGCCGGGGAGGAGGCGATGTTCGGCGGGATCGTGCCGCTGGCCGACGACCCGACGGAGGCCGAGTCCGGCGCGTACTGGCTGCCGTACTTCGAGGTCGCCGACACGGACGCGGTCGTGGCCGAGGCGGAGAAGCTCGGCGGCAGGGTGCGGATGCCCGCGACGGACGTCGAGGGCGTCGGCCGTATCGCCAAGCTGGCCGACCCCTACGGAGCACGCTTCGCCGTGATCAAGAGCGTCCCCCAGGAGATGTGAGGCGGTCCCGCGGGGCGACGCGGGTAACGGGCCGGGCTGCGCAGGTGGGGAGCCGGGCTGGGCCGACGGCGATATACGGGACAGGGACGGCGGTGAGCGGGGCGGGGACGGCGGTGGGCCGGGCGGGGACGGCGGTGGGCCGGGTGGCGGGCCCGGTCAGGCCGAGGCGCGGCGCACCAGCGTCGTCGGCAGGACCACTCCGCCCGGCCCCTCGTCGGCGACGCTCCGGTCGAGGCGGCGCAGCAGCAGCCGGGCCATGATCCGGCCCATCTCCTCGATGTCCTGACGGACCGTGGTCAGCGGCGGATCGCTCTGTTCGGCGACCGGGAGCATGTCGTCGAAGCCGACCACGGCGACGTCCTCGGGCACCCGGCGCCCGCGTTCCCGCAGGACGCGCAGGGCTCCCGAGGCGGCGAGGTCGTTGGCGGCGAACACGGCGTCCAGGTCGGGGCGGCGGTCGAGGAGTTCGCGCATGGCCCGCTCGGCGCCGCCGGGGGTGAAGTCGCTCTCGACGACGAGCCGCGGGTCGTGCACGCCCATGACCTCCCGGTACCCGTCGAGCCGGTCGGCCGCGGAGGTCTGGTCGAGGGGTCCGGTGATGTGCGCGATGCGGGTGCGGCCGAGCCCGGCCAGCAGGCGCACGGCCGCGCGGGCACCGCCGCGGTTGTCGCTGTCGACGTAGACCACGTCCCGGGTGCCGTCGCTCCAGCCGGGACGGCCGCCGAACACGGTGGGGACACCGGCGCCCTGGATCAGCCCGGGGAGCGGGTCGTCGAGGTGGAGCGAGAAGACCAGGGCGCCGTCGACATGGCCGCCGGCGAGGTAGCGGGCGACCCGGGCGTGATCGTCCCGGCCCTCGGTGAGCAGCAGCACCAACTGGTTGTCGTGGGACGTCAGTTCCTTGCTGATACCGCGGAGCTGGAGGGCGAAGAAGGGGTCGGCGAAGACCCGGGTCTCCGGTTCGGCGATGACCACGGCGACCGCGTCGTGCCGCTTCGTCACCAGGCTGCGTGCCGCCTGGTTGGGGACGTAGCCGAGCTCCTCCACGGCCCGGCGCACCCGCTCGACGAGCGGCTCGCGGACGCCGTCCCCGCCGTTGACGACGCGTGACACGGTCGCCCGGGAGACCCCGGCCCGTGCGGCCACGGCCTCCAGCGTGGGACGCGACGCTGTCTCGGTCACTTCGGGGCTCCTCCTGGCCGGCTGCGGCTCAGGATAACTCCGGGAGACGTCCCGGGTGAGAGCGCTCTCCGGCCCGCGTCCCTCAGTGTTCGTGCGCGGTGCCGGTCCCGTCCGGAACAGGGGGCCCGTCCGGAGCAGGGGTCCCGTGCGACGCGTGCGGATCGTGCGGTTCGTATCCCGGGATCGTGCCGTCGGGCTTCCTCACCAGGAACAGACCGACCATGCCCATGTCGGAGTGGCTCTGTACATGGCAGTGGTACATCCAGGCGCCCGCGCCCACCCCCTCCCCCGCGATCACCTGGAAGCCGAAGGAGTCGGCCGGGCCCACGATCTTGTTGTCGACGACCTGGCTGGGGTCGTCGGGTCCGGTGAGCAGCCCCGTGCGGTTGTCGGCCCAGCGGTGACCGTGCATGTGGAAGGTGTGGTAGTACTCGCCGTGCGTGATCATCACGAACTCGACCCGGTCACCGACCGTCGCCTCGAAGTCTGGGCCCTGGTGGCCCGAGTGGGCGGGCCTGTTGTTGATCGTCATGTCGTTGAAGACGATCGTGTGGGTGGCGTCGGGAAGGATGTCGCCCTTGCGCCGCACGATCACCGGCCCGTACAGCCCTTTGCGGATGCCACCGGTGCCGTGTTCCGTTCCCACGACGTGGTCGTGGTAGTGCCAGTAGCCCGCGCTGCCCGCCCGCCAGGTGCCGTCGGCGCGGCGACCGGGGGCGTGGGTGCGCCAGGTGTAGGTACGGGTAGCGCCGGGCTCGATGTCGCTCCGGTTCAACTTCGTGCCGTCGCTGGACACTTCGTAGTCCAGGCCGTGGACGTGCAGACTCGCGGCCACGTCCAGGGTGTTCTCCACCTCGATGTGGACGGTGTCGCCCTCGTTGAGTTCGATCAGCGGTCCGGGGACGGTCGCCTTCCCCTTCTCGAAGCCGTAGCCGAGTTGTCCGTCGGCGAGCTTCTCCGCGTACAGCTTGAGGTGTCTGACCGCTCCTCCCGCCGGCGCGGTCCTGGCCGGTCCGTCGGCGCTCACCGCCCTCGGCCCCAAGGACAACGATGTCGCGGCGGCGGCACCGCCCAGCAGCACCCGGCGGTTGAACCCGCGTCTGTCCATGCCGAACTCCCCACCCTGGTACGGAATTTGCGACGATGAAGAAGACGAGCCTGTGATGAACCTGTGAGACGGTACCGGCCGTTCCGCAGTTTCTCCACACCCAGGACAAAGTTCGTGCCATTGCGGTCATAGCTATTGGCGAGTCAGGCACATGGGGTCTAGCTTCCTTGGCGCTGTCGCTGTGACCGAGGAGGTGCCCATGCACTTACGAGGATCGAGTACGAGAAGACGGGTCCGGGTGACCGCCGTGGCGTGCGCCACGCTTGTCGCCGGCCTGCTGACCGCGCCGGCCGCGGAGGCGCGCCCGGCGCCCGAGCCACTCCCGACAACGATGTCCATCAAGTCGCCGCCGGGCGGCGCGGATGTACGGGTGCTGATCTTCCACGGGTCGGCCGCGGCCGGAGAGGAGTCGCCGGTCGTCAACGCCGGGATCGAGGCCATCGAGCGGATCGGCCTGTCGGGACCGGCGGAGCAACGCTTCGAGGTCGAGGCCACGGACGACGCCTCGGTCTTCACCAGCGCGACCGAACTGGGCACCTACAACGCCGTCGTGTTCCTGACCGGAGGCGGCGACGTCCTCGACCCGGAACAGGAAGCCGGCCTGGAGGCCTACATGGAGGCCGGCGGCGGGTTCGTCGGCATCCACGACGCGGCCCGGGCGGAGCCCTACTCGGACTGGTTCACCCAACTGATCGGTGCCCGTCCGGCCGCGTCGAGCCCGACGGCCGTACAGCGGGCCACGGTCGAGGTCGGCGACCGGCGGCATCCGGCCACCGGAACGCTGCCGCTGGAGTGGAAGCGCCCCGACGTGTGGCCGAACTGGGTGAAGAACCCGACCGGCACGGTGCACACCGTCGCCCGGGTGCGCGAGTCCACGTACCGGCCGGGCGCGAGCGCCAACGGCGCCGACCACCCGGTGAGCTGGTGTCGCGACTACGACGGCGGCCGCTCCTTCTACACCGGCATGGGCGGCACGGTCTCGTCCTACGACGAGGCGGACTTCCGTACGCATCTGCGCGGCGCGCTGCTCTGGACGTCCCGGCTGGTGCGGGCCGACTGCAAGGCGACCATCACCGGCAACTACAAGGCCGAACGCCTGACCCCGGCCAACCAGCCCGGCCAGAACGACCAGATCGGTGAACCGCACGGTCTGGTCACCGCACCCGACGGCCGGGTTCTCTACATCGGCCGGGGCGGCGCCGACTCCTCCCGGCCGGTGATCACCGACTGGAACAACCCGGACGTGGGCAAGGGCAAGGGCCAGATCCACGTCTACGACCCGGCGACCAAGAAGGTCACGCTGGCCGGGGAACTGACCGTCTTCGGCGACAAGGGCGGCGGCGACGAGCTCGTCAAGGTCGAGGAAGGTCTCCTCGGCATCGAACTCGACCCGCGCTTCGAGCAGAACGGCTGGGTGTACCTGCACTACACGCCGCACTCGGGCGTCGACCGTGACACCCGGACGGCCGAGCGGCGCGTCTCCCGCTTCACGCTCGACCTCGCGACGAACCGGCTCGACCTGGGCAGCGAGAAGGTACTGCTCAAGTGGCCGGTGCAGGTGCACAGTTGCTGTCACGCGGGCGGGGGTCTCGCCTGGGACTCGAAGGGCAACCTCTACATCGCCACCGGTGACAACAACTCCAGTGGTTTCAGCGGCGGTTACTCCGGCAACAACCCGCAGCCGAACTTCAAGGGCGTCTCCTTCGCCGACGCGCGCCGCACGGCCGGGAACACCCACAACCTCAACGGCAAGATCCTGCGCATCCACCCGGAGCCCGACGGCACGTACACCCTGCCTTCGGGGAACCTGTTCACGGGCCGGGAGACCGACGAGGGTGGCGGCAAGACCCGCGGCGAGATCTATGTGATGGGCGTCCGCAACCCGGCGCGCATCTCCGTGGACCCCGCCACCGACATCCTGTACGCGGGCTGGGTGGGCCCGGACGCGGGCGAGCCGTCGCCCACCTGGGGCCCGGCGAAGTACGACACGTTCGCCGTCATCACCCAGGCGGGCAACCGGGGCTGGCCGTACTGCATGGGCGACAAGCAGCCCTACCGGGACCGCAACCTGCCGGATCCGTCACAGCCGCTCGGCTGGTACGACTGCGACCACCCGAAGAACGAGTCGCCGAACAACGACGGCCTGGTCAACCTGCCGCCGGTCACCGGCAACAACATCTGGTACTCGCCCCAGGGCGGCGCACCCGACTACCCGCGCGACGCGGCCGGTGTCCCCTCCTATCGGCAGGACCAGGCGACCTACCGGCTGCCGTGGCTCAAGGGCGGCGGCCAGGCGGCGATGAACGGCCCGCTCTACCGCTACGACGCGGCCGGTTCGAGCGCGGTCAGGTGGCCCGCGTACTGGGACGGCAAGTGGTTCGTCGGCGACTTCTACGACGCCGATCAGCCGCGCAACGCGGTGGTCATGGACCCGAGGACCCAGGCATCGGGCGGTCTGCCGGTCCACTCGGAGTCGCTGAAGAAGATCGTGCCGGTCGGCAACGACGGCATCAAGAACCTCATGGACTGGAAGTTCGGTCCGGACGGCGCCCTGTACGTCCTCGACTACGGCCGCGGCTTCTTCACCTCGGACGCCAAGTCGGCTCTGTGGAGGGTCACTTACCAGGGCGGCGGTCCGACGCCGGCCGCCGACCGGCTGGCGAGGGGGACGCGGTGACACGGCAGCCACGACAACGGAGAATCTTCACGGCCCTGTTGGCCGCCGTGCTGATGACCCTCGGGCTTCAGGCGGCGCCCAGCACGGCACGGACCGAACCGGAGGCCGCCGCCCAGGTGCTCACCTGGACCGCCGGTGACGACATCACCCAGTACGGTGCGGCGCCGACGACCGCGGTTGCGGGCCAGGCGACGATCGTCTTCGAGAACAGTGTGGCGACCGGCAACACCATGGGCATGCCGCACACGTTGACGTTCGCGACCAGCGACCCCGAGTTCAACGACGACGTCGCGCTGAACATCCTGGCCAACCCGAACGACGACACGGGCGGGCGGCACACCGCCGAGGTCACCCTGACCCCGGGGCGCTACTTCTACCACTGCACCATCCCCGGCCACGGCCAGATGCAGGGCATCCTGGTGGTGACCGAGGGCGGCGGCGAGGACACCACTGCGCCCGGGACGACGGCGCGGGTCACCGGCACACAGAACGCGCGGGGCGAGTACGTCGGCTCGGCGAGTGTCGCGATCGCGGCGACCGACGACGGCGGGTCGGGGGTCGACGCCGTCCAGTACGCGGTCGGCGCCTCGGGTGACTGGATCCCGTACACCGCGCCGGTCGTCGTCGACCAGGTCGGCAGCCACCAGATCCGTTACCGGGCGTTCGACAAGGCCGGAAACGTCTCCGCGGAGAAGAGCGTCGCCTTCACGGTCGTCGCGCCGCCCTCCGACGACACGACTCCCCCGGACACCTCGGGGACCGTGAGCGGCGAGCGGAGCCCCGACGGCACGTACATCGACATGGCGACCGTCACCGTGTCGGCCTCCGACACCGGATCCGGCGTCAACACCGTCGAGTACGCGGTCGGCTCCGGGGCCTGGCAGCCGTACACGGCGCCCGTCATGGTGCATCAGGTCGGCACCCACACCGTGCGGTACCGGGCCACCGACAAGGCGGGCAACGTGTCCGCCGAGAAGGACGTCCGGTTCACCGTGGTCGCGGCGACCCCGCAGGACACCACACCCCCGGTGACCGGCGTGACGGTCGACGGCACCAGGAACTCCGCCGGAGCCTACGTCGGCAACGCCAGGGTGACCGTCAGCGCGACGGACGAGCACGGGACGGGTGTCGAACGGATCGAGTACTCGCTCGACGCCGGCCCCTACATCGCCTACACCGTCCCCGTGGTGGTCGACCGCGCCGGTCCGCACAGCCTCGCCTACCGTGCCACCGACAAGGCGGGCAACACCTCCACCGCGCGCACCGTGACCTTCACGGTGGTGTCCAGTCCGGTCCCGGCCCCCAACTGCCCGGAATACGACGAGCGGTTGACGGTCATCGTGGGCACGGTCGACTCGGGGGTGCCGAACCGGCTGACGAACAAGCGGTGCCGCGTCAACGAGTTGATCGAGGACGAGAAGGAGTGGACGTCCCACGCGCTGTTCCTCAAGCACGTGAAGACCGTCCTCGACGCGCTGTTCGCCGAAGGGGTGGTGGACGGGCGTGAGTACGACGCAGTCCAGGAGGCCGCACGGGAGTCCGGGATCGGCAAGCCCGGCCAGACCGAGGGCTACCGCACGATCCTCGACGGCAGCGCGGAGTCGTTCGCCAAGTGGCAGCAGGTGGGAGGTGGTTCGTTCACGCGGAACACCGACGGGTCGATCACCAGCGGCACCACCCGAGAGGGCCTGGGCATGCTGTGGTTCCCCGAGCGCAAGTACGGCGACTTCTCGCTGAAGCTCCAGTGGCGTGACGACGCACCGGGCACGGGCAACGCCAACTCCGGTGTCTTCGTGCGCTTCCCGTGGGTCCACGACCATGCCGAGGAGCCGCGACCGGAGTGGGTCGCGATCAAGTACGGACACGAGATACAGGTATTGGACCGGCCGGACGGGGACATGTACAAGACCGGGTCGGTGTACGGCTTCGACCGGGTGGGACTCGCCGGCGCCGGCGTCACCCAGAAGGGGACCTGGAACGACTACGAGATCAGGGTGGTCGACCAGCACTACTCGGTCTACCGCAACGGTGTGCTGATCAACGAGTTCGACAACACCGGCGGCCAGGAGTTCTCCCCGCCGCGCGCGGACGACCCGGGCACCGACGGACGGCGTTTCGCCTCCGGCTACCTCGGGCTCCAGGTGCACGGCACGACGGACGTCGTCTCGTACCGGGACATCCGCGTCAAGGAACTCTGAGCGGAGCGGTCCGGGTGGTCCGGGCCGGCTAGGACGCCCCGGGTCCGCCCGGGGCGTCCTCGTGCCGTGCCCGGCTCGGCTGCACGCGCTTCGGCTCGCCGGGCATCTTCGGGTACTCCGGCGGATACGGCAGGTCCCCCAGGCCGTGGTCGTGTTCGTCGCGGCGGGCCAGTTCGAGGAGGGGCTCCAGGGAGAACGCGTGGTCGTCCATGTCGGCGTGCACGTCGCCGAGTTCGGCGTACCGGGCCGGCATGGTCGCGAGGTCGAAGTCGCCGGGGTGCGCGTCGCCGACCTCCTCCCAGCGCAGCGGCGCAGAGACGGGCGCGTGCGGACGGGGACGCACGGAGTAGGCGGAGGCGATGGTGCGGTCGCGGGCGGTCTGGTTGTAGTCGATGAAGATGCGCTCGCCCCGCTCCTCCTTCCACCACTTGATGGTCACCCGCTCCGGCAGCCGCCGTTCCATCTCCCGGCCGACGGCGATGGCGGCACGCCGGACCTGGGTGAAGGTCCAGCGGGGTTCGATCGGCACGAAGACGTGCAGACCGCGGCCGCCCGAGGTCTTGGGCCATCCGCGCAGACCGCCGAACTCCTCCAACACGGACCGCAGTTCATGGGCGGCGTGGACCGCGTCGTCGTAGTCGGTGCCGGGCTGCGGGTCGAGGTCGATGCGCAGCTCGTCGGGGCGGTCGACGTCGTCGCGGCGCACGGGCCAGGGATGGAAGGTGAGGGTGCCGTACTGGGCGGCCCACAGGACGGCGGCCTCCTCGGTCGGGCACATCTCGTCGGCGCTGCGTCCGCTGGGGAAGGTGATGTGAGCGGTCGGGATCCAGTCGGGCATGTTCTTCGGCGCCCGCTTCTGGAAGAAGGACTCGCCGGTGACGCCGTCCGGGTAGCGCTCCAGGGTGGTGGGGCGGTTGCGCAGGGCGCGCAGGATGCCGGGGGCGACCGCCTGGTAGTAGCGGGCGAGGTCCAGCTTGGTGAAACCGCGCTCCGGGAAGAACACCTTGTCCGGGCTGGACAGCCGTACCGTGCGCCCGGCCACTTCCAGTTCCACCGCATCGCCCATGCGAGCCACGGTAGACACACCTCCGCGACCTCGCATCAGCTCGCGGCGGCCCCCGCACCCCGGACGGCCCACGCATCGCAGCGCCCGCACGACCCAGGCATCGCACGGCCCACCCGTCGCACGACCTGCACACCGGACGGCCCGCACACCGGGCGGTACCCGCCGCCCTCGCGCAGAATCGGAGCATGGATCTGCCCGTGATGCCGCCCGTGAAACCGATGCTCGCCAAGTCGGTGGCGGCGATCCCGCCGGGCATGCAGTACGAGGCGAAGTGGGACGGTTTCCGGGCGATCGTGTTCCGCGACGGTGCCGAGATCGAGTTGGGCAGCCGCACCGGCAAACCGTTGACCAGGTATTTCCCGGAGCTGGTGGAGGCGTTGCGGGAGCGGTTGCCGCTCCGGTGCGTGCTGGACGGGGAGATCGTGATCGCCCGGGAGGGCCGGCTCGACTTCGACGCCCTCACCGAGCGCATCCACCCGGCGCAGTCCCGGGTGCGCACCCTCGCCGAACGGACCCCGGCGTCGTTCGTCGCCTTCGACCTGCTGGCGCTCGAGGACCGGGCGCTCCTGGACGTGCCGCTGAGCGACCGGCGTGAGCTGCTGACCGGGGCGCTCGCCGAAGTGACGGCGCCGGTGCACCTGGCACCGGCGACGACCGACGCCGAGGTGGCACAGCGGTGGTTCGAGGAGTACGAGGGCGCGGGACTTGACGGCGTGATCGCCAAACCGCTCACCCTGCGCTACCGCCAGGACGAGCGCGCCATGTTCAAGGTCAAGCACGAGCGCACCGCGGACGTCGTCGTCGCGGGATACCGCTTCCACAAGAGCGGGCCGGTGGTGGGCTCCCTGCTGCTGGGCCTGTACGACGACAGGGGCGTCCTCCAGCACGTCGGCGTGTCGGCCGCGTTCGCCATGAAACGCCGGGCGGAGCTGATCGAGGAGCTGGAGCCGTTGCGCATGGAGGACGCGGCGGGTCATCCGTGGGCGGCCTGGGCCGAGGAGGCCGCGCACGAGACGGCGCGGCTGCCCGGGGCGCCGAGCCGCTGGTCGGGCAAGAAGGACCTGTCCTGGGTGCCGCTGCGGCCCGAGCGGGTGATCGAGGTGGCGTACGACCACATGGAGAACGGGGCACGGTTCCGGCACACCGCCCGCTTCCGCCGCTGGCGCCCCGACCGCACCGCGACCAGCTGCACGTACGCGCAACTGGAGGAACCGGTGCGCTACGACCTGGCGGAGATCCTCGGGGCCCCGCCCGTGAGGCCGCCCGCCGCACCGCCCACGCCGCCCCACGGAGCCTGAGGCGTAGGTGGGGGCGTAGGCGGAGGCGGGCGGGTTCCCGCGCGCTCGTCCGTCACGGCGTCATCAGGATCTTCACCGCGCCGTCCTGCTTGTGCTGGAACATCTCGTAGGCGTGCGGGGCGTCCGACAGCGGCACGCGGTGGGTGGCGAAGTCGTCGACGCCGAGCGGGTCCTCGTCGGTGAGGTACGGCATGATCTCGTCGCTCCAGCGGCGTACGTTGGCCTGCCCCATGCGGATCTGGAGCTGCTTGTCGAACATGGTGAGCATCGGCAGCGGGTCGGCCATACCGCCGTAGACACCGACGAGGGAGAGGGTGCCGCCGCGGCGCACCAGCTCGATGGCGGTGTGCAGGGCGGCGAGCCGGTCGACGCTGAAGCGTTCCGCGAGCGGGCCGCTCAGTTTGCGAGGCAGCATGGCGGCGGCGTTCTGGATCATGCGAGCGGCCGCGCTGCCGTGCGCCTCGGTGCCGACGGCGTCGATCACCGCGTCGGGGCCGCGGCCGTCGGTCTCGTCGCGGATCGCGGCGACGAGCTCCTTCTCGGTGTCGAAACTGCGCAGGTCGTACGTCTCCACGCCGCGCGCGCGGGCCCGGCGCAGCCGGTCGCCGACCAGGTCCACACCGAACACCCGGCCCGCGCCGCGTACCTGGGCGATGCGGCAGGCCATGTCACCGATGGGGCCGAGGCCGAGCACCGCGACGGTGCCGCCCTCGGGGATGTCGGCGTAGGCGACCGCCTGCCAGGCGGTGGGCAGCACGTCGGAGAGGTAGACGAAGCGGTCGTCGGGCGGCCCCTCCGGCACCTTGATGGGGCCGAACTGGGCCTGCGGTACGCGCAGATACTCGGCCTGGGCACCGGGCACCGCCCCGTACAGGCGGGTGTAGCCGAACAGCGCGGCACCCATTCCCTCGCCGGTGACCTGGGTCGTCTCGCACTGGGTGGGCAGCGCGTTCAGGCACATCCAGCAGTTGCCGCAGGCGATCTGGAAGGGCACCACGACCCGGTCGCCCGCCCGCAGATCGGGTACCGCGGCACCGACCTCCTCGACGATGCCCATGGGCTCGTGGCCGAGGATGTCGCCCGGGGTCATGAACGGGGTGAGCACCTCGTACAGGTGGAGGTCGGAGCCGCACAGACCGCTGGACGTGATGCGGATGACGGCGTCCGTCGGTTCCTGGATCGTCGGGTCGGGAACCGTGTCCACCCTGACGTCCCGCTTGCCCTGCCAGGTCACTGCCTTCATCGCACCGCGCTCCCTCCGCCGACCGGCCCGTCCCGGCTGGTCCGGGGGTACCGGTTCCTGGCTGCGGCCCGGGTACCCGACGCCCCGGCCCCGAACCACGCCACCCCGGCCGGCACAGCCCGCACAGCCCGCACAGCCCGCACAGCCCGCACAGCCCGCACAGAGCCACGCATAGCCACTCTCGAACGGATGAGCGCACAATCGAGACACGAAACGGGGGTGGCCATGACAGGCGCGATACGTCCAGGACGTGCCGGACACCGAAGACACCTGGAAGGCCTCGTCGCGGCCCTGTCGGCCGTCCTGCTGGCGATCACCCTCGCGGCGGGCTGTACGACGAGCCGCGAGCCGTCGAGAGGCGACGACAGCCGGAGCGCCTCGCGGCAGCCGGACCCGAGCGGCAGCACCAGCCCGAGCGCCGTCGCCGCCTCCCCGCTCGCCGTGAAGATCGACAACGCCCCGGGGGCCCGGCCGCAGACCGGTCTCGACGCCGCGGACGTCGTCTACGTCGAACAGGTCGAGGGCGGGCTGAGCCGGCTGATGGCCGTGTACGCGACCACGTTGCCGAAGGCCGTCGGTCCCGTGCGCAGCGCCCGGGAGTCGGATCTGGAGTTGCTGCGCCAGTTCCGGCGTCCGGTGCTGGCGTTCTCCGGCGCGCAGGGCAAGCTGCTGCCGCTGATCGACCGGGCGCCGCTGGACGCCGTCACCCCCGAGGACGCGGACGGGGACGGGGCCTACTACCGGGGCACCGACCGGGCCGCGCCGCACAACCTCTACGTGCGCCCGGGCCGCCTGCTGCCCGCCGCGCCGGGCGCCGCCGCGCTGACCACCGGGTTCCGCTACGGCGCCGCGCCCGCCGGCGGTACGGCGCTGCCCTCGCTCACCGTGCGCTACCCGGCGGCGCGCTTCACCTTCACCTGGTCCGCGAGCCGGGCCCGGTGGCTGGTCTCGACGGACGGCGCGCCGACCGTGACGACCGACGGGCGGCGGGTGGCCCCGGCCACGGTGGTCGTGCAGTACGTGAAGGTGCGCGCGTCGGGCTTCCACGACTTCCTGGGCAACAACACGCCGTACACCGAGACGGTGGGCTCGGGAACGGCGCGGGTGCTGCGTGACGGGCGGGTCCACGAGGTGAACTGGAAGCGGGCGACGGCCACGTCCGGCACGGACTTCACGACCGCCGACGGCTCCCCGGTCGCCTTCGCCCAGGGTCAGGTGTGGGTGGTGTTCGCCCAGGCACCCTGACGCGGCGCGCCGCGCGGCTCCGCGCACCCGGGGGCCGGTGTCGCGTTCAGGACGGCGCGACCAGCGGTTCCCCGGGGTTGCGCAGGCCCTCCGCCGCGTCCGAGACACGCTGGATGAGCTCGAGGAACAGGGTCTGCTCCGCGGCCGAGAGGGGAGACAGGAAGACCTGGTTCATCCGGGCCGTGCGCACGGTCAGCCTGCGGTGGGTGCGCAGCCCTTCGTCGGTGAGGCCCAGCAGGAAGCGGCGCCCGTCCTGGGGGTCGCGGACCTTGTCGAGCAGGCCCCGGCGGATGAGCCGGCTGATCACCTCGGCGATGGTGGAACGGTCGAGCCCCACCCGCTCCCCCACCGTGCGCTGGTCGAGGCCCGGCTCGGCCACGAGCGCGTTGAGGACCGCGAACTGCGGCGAGGTGATCTCCTCGGAGACCATCGTGTTCCACAGCAGGTAGTGCGCCTGCTGGAGCCGCCGGGCCAGGTGCCCGGGGTGGCTGGTGAGATCCACCGCGGCCATGTGCGCTCCTCAGCGTGAGATGTCGCCGTCTGATTTCATCGGTGCACTGAACGATACCCCGCCTGATGAGCCACGTCTTGTGGCCGAGTGACCCTCGTCAGACCTCCGGCCTGGGGTCTTGACTGCTCCACTCCACGGTGGCAGCGTGTGTGAAACCTCGGAGAAATAATCAGTGCCCTGATTAATTGACGGCCGGGGGCGCGCGGAAGAGATGGGGCTTCACGGATGGACAAGGTGGTCGCCACGGCCCTGGAGGCGGTGGCCGACGTGCCGGACGGCGCGTCTGTGGCAGTGGGCGGATTCGGACTGAGCGGCGTACCGAACGTGCTCATCCAGGCTCTGTACGAGCGGGGCGTCGCCGGACTGTCGGTCGTCTCCAACAACTGCGGCGCGATGGAGTCGGGCCTCGCGGTCCTGCTCGCCGCCGGGCGGATCGCCCGGGTGACCGGTTCCTACATCGGTGCGAACAAGGAGTTCGCCCGCCAGTACCTGTCCGGTGAGCTCGAGGTCGAGATGATCCCGCAGGGCACGCTGGCCGAGCGGCTGCGGGCCGGCGGCGCCGGGATCCCCGCCTTCTACACCCCCGCGGGCGTGGGCACCCAGGTCGCCGACGGCGGACTGCCGTGGCGGTACGACGGTGAGGGCGGCGTCGCCCTGGCGTCACCGCCGAAGGAGGTCCGGGAGTTCGACGGCGTGGAGTACGTCCTAGAGCACGCCATCCGTACGGACTTCGCGCTGGTCAGGGCGGCGAAGGGGGACCGGCACGGCAACCTGGTGTTCAACAGGTCCGCCCGCAACTTCAACCCGCTGTCCGCGATGGCCGGGCGGATCACGATCGCCGAGGTCGAGGAGCTCGTCGAGCCCGGCGAGATCGACCCGGACGCGGTCCACGTGCCGGGCATCTTCGTGCAGCGGGTGCTCGCGCTGACCCCGGGGCAGGCGGCGGACAAGAGGATCGAGCGGCGGACGGTCTCCGCGCCCGTGACCGAGGGAACGGTGAGCGAGTGATGGCCTGGACACGCGAGGAGATGGCGGCCCGCGCCGCGCGCGAGCTGGAGGACGGCCAGTACGTCAATCTCGGCATCGGCCTGCCGACCCTCATCCCCAACTACCTCCCGGCGGACGTCGAGGTGGTGCTGGAGAGCGAGAACGGCATCCTGGGCACCGGCCCCTACCCCACCGACGACGCCGTCGACCCGGACCTGATCAACGCCGGCAAGGAGACCGTGACGGTCCTGCCGGGCGCGTCCTTCTTCGACTCGGCGCTGTCCTTCGGCATGATCCGCGGCGGGCACATCGACGTCGCCGTGCTCGGCGCGATGCAGGTCTCCGAGCGCGGCGACCTGGCGAACTGGGCGATCCCCGGCAAGCTGATCACCGGGATCGGCGGGGCGATGGACCTGGTGCACGGCGCCCGCACGGTCATCGTCGTGATGACCCACACCGCCAAGGACGGCAGCCCCAAGATCCTCACGGACTGCGCGCTGCCGCTGACCGGGAAGGCCTGCGTGAACCGGATCATCACCGACCTGGGCGTCCTGGACGTCACCGAGGAGGGTCTGGTGCTGGTGGAGACCGCGCCGGGCGTCACCGCGGAGGAGATCGTGAAGAAGACCGCCGCCAAGGTCCGCATCGCCGAGGAGTTCCCGTCATGAGCGACACCGGCAACACGCTGAAGACCGTGTACGTCGTCGACGCGGTCCGTACCCCGATCGGCCGCTACAACGGCGCGCTCGCCTCGGTGCGGCCGGACGACCTCGCCGCCCACGCCATCCGTGAACTGCTGGCCCGTACACCCGCGTTGGACCCGTCCCGGATCGAGGACGTGTACTTCGGCAACGCCAACGGAGCCGGTGAGGAGAACCGCAACGTCGCCCGGATGGGCGCGCTGCTCGCGGGCCTGCCCACCTCCGTGCCCGGTGTCACCGTCAACCGGCTGTGCGCCTCCGGGCTGGAGGCGGTCGTCCAGGCGGCCCGGGCGATCGCGGTCGGCGACGCCTCCGTCGCCGTGGCGGGCGGTGTGGAGTCGATGACCCGCGCGCCGTACGTGCTGCCGAAGTCGGACCGGGCGTTCCCCGCCGGGCACACCGAGCTGTACTCGACGACGCTGGGCTGGCGGATGGTCAACCCGCGGATGGACCCGCAGTGGACGATCCCGCTGGGCGAGTCGGCCGAACTGATCGCCGACAAGCACAAGATCGGCCGCGAGCAACAGGACGAGTTCGCCCTCGCCAGCCACCGCAAGGCCGCGGCGGCCCAGGAGGCCGGCCTGTTCGACGCCGAGCTCGCGCCGGTGTCGATCCCCCGGCGCAAGGGCGATCCGGTCGTGTTCGGCGCCGACGAATGCGTCCGGCCGGACGCCTCGCTGGAGGCGATGGCCAAGCTCCGGCCGTCGTTCCGGACCGAGGACGGCACCGTGACGGCGGGCAACGCCTCGCCGCTGAACGACGGCGCCGCGGCCCTGCTGCTGGTGGACGAGGACGGGTTGAGGGCGACCGGACGTGAGCCGCTCGCCCGGGTGAGTGCCACCGGCGTGTCCGCGATCGACCCGCAGTACTTCGGGCTCGCCCCCGTCGAGGCGGTCAACCGCGCGCTCGCCAAGGCGGGCAAGGGCTTCGCCGATCTGTCGGTGCTCGAACTGAACGAGGCCTTCGCGGCCCAGGTGCTGGGCTGTGTGGCCGAGTGGCCCGAGTTCGACCCGGCGGTCCTCAACCCGCAGGGCGGCGCGATCGCCCTCGGCCACCCGCTCGGCGCCTCCGGTGCCCGGCTGGCCGGCACGGTCGCCCACCAGCTCGCCCGTCGGGGCGGCGGCGTCGGGGTCGCCACCCTCTGCATCGGTGTGGGCCAGGGCCTCGCCCTCGTCCTCGAACGTTAAGAAACCCGGGAACCGTCATGACTCTCACGCAAGCCGACATCGACCAGGAGATCGCGGCCGAGCACGCCGCGTACGAGAAGCGGCTCGCCGACGGCGCGCCCGTCGAGCACCAGCCGCGCCGCGACTACGCGCCGTACCGGTCCTCCGTCCTGCGCCACCCGAAACAGCCGCCGGTCGCCATCGACGTCAGCAAGGACCCGGAACTGGTGGAGCTGGCCTCCCCCGCCTTCGGCGAGCGGGACATCACCGAGATCGACAACGACCTCACCCGGCAGCACAACGGCGAGCCGATCGGTGAGCGGATCACCGTTTCCGGCCGGCTGCTGGACCGTGACGGCCGGCCGGTGCGCGGTCAGCTGGTCGAGATCTGGCAGGCCAACTCGGCGGGCCGCTACGCCCACCAGCGCGAGCAGCACGACGCGCCGCTGGACCCGAACTTCACGGGCGTCGGCCGCACGCTCACAGACGACAGCGGTTTCTACCGTTTCACCACCGTGCAGCCGGGCCCCTACCCCTGGCGTCAGCACGTCAACGCCTGGCGACCGGCCCACATCCACTTCTCGCTGTTCGGCTCGGCGTTCACGCAGCGGCTGGTGACACAGATGTACTTCCCGAGCGACCCGCTGTTCCCGTACGACCCGATCATCCAGTCGGTGACGGACGACGCGGCCCGGCAGCGGCTGGTCGCCACGTACGACCACAGCCTGTCGGTGCCGGAGTTCTCGATGGGCTACCACTGGGACATCGTGCTCGACGGGCCGCACGCCACCTGGATCGAAGAAGGACGCTGAGCTGCCATGACGAAGATCGACACGAGCCGCCCGGAGAGCGTCCTGCCCACTCCGTCGCACACGGTCGGCCCGTTCTACGGCCACGCGCTGCCGTTCCCCGGCGGCGGTGACATCGCCCCGCTCGGCCACCCGGACACGATCGCGCTCCAGGGCCATGTGTACGACGGGGAGGGCAACCCGTTGCCGGACGCGTTCCTGGAGCTGTGGGGCGCGGACCCAGAGGGCAATCTGCCGCGGGTGGACGGCTCGATGCGGCGGGACCCGTCCAGCGGTGGTTTCCTCGGCCGCAACGGCGTCGAGTTCACCGGCTGGGGCCGCATCCAGACGGACGCGAACGGCCACTGGTCGGCGCGGACGCTGCGGCCCGGCGCGCGCGGACACAGCGCCCCGTACCTGAGTGTCTGCGTGTTCGCCCGCGGGCTGCTGGTGCATCTGTTCACCCGGATCTACCTGCCGGACGACGAGGCCGCGCTGACCGCCGACCCGCTGCTGGCGCGGGTGGACCCGGCGCGGCGCGACACGCTCATCGCCACGCGGGGCGAGCTGGGGACCTACCGTTTCGACATCCGCCTTCAGGGCGAAGGCGAGACGGTCTTCCTGGAGTTCCAGTGACAACTGCTCACCACGACGCCGGTCTGCTCGCCCCCGGGTGGACCGGCTCCCCCGCCGCAGCCGCGACCGACGACAGGGCCTATCTGCGGGCGCTGCTCGACGCGGAGGCGGCGCTGACCCGCGCCCAGGAGGCTCTGGGGCTGGCTCCGCGAGGCGCCGGCGCGGCCGTCACCTCGGCGGCCGACGACGGCGGGTTCGACGTGCGCTCCCTGGCCGAGCGGGCGCGCGCGGGCGGAAACCCGGTGATCCCGCTGGTCGCGGATCTCACGAAGGCGGCCGGTGAGGAGTACGGGCCGTACGTCCACCGGGGCGCGACCAGCCAGGACATCATGGACACGGCGACGATGCTGGTCGCGGTCCGTACCCTCGGTCTCCTGCTGGCCGACCTCGACCGCGTCCAGCGGGCGCTGGCCCGGCTGGCCGCCGAGCACCGCGACACACCGATGCCGGGCCGCACCCTCACCCAGCACGCCGTGCCGACGACCTTCGGGCTGAAGGCGGCCGGCTGGCGGTCGCTGGTGCTCGACGCGCGGGACCGGGTGACAGCCGTACGGGACTCGCTGCCGGCCCAACTCGGCGGCGCGGCCGGGACGCTGGCGGCCTTCACGGCGTACGGAGCCACCGACGCGACCGCCTTGCCCGGTGCCTTCGCCGATGAACTCGGGCTGCGGGCACCGCTGTTGCCGTGGCACACCCTGCGCACGCCGATCGCCGACCTGGCCGGCTGTCTGGCCTTCGCGGCGGGCGCGCTGGGGAAGGTCGCGACGGACGTCCTGACCCTCGCGCGCACCGAGATCGCCGAGGTGGCGGAGGGCAGCGGCGGCGGTTCCTCGGCCATGCCGCACAAGGCGAACCCCGTGCGGTCCACGTTGATCGCGGCCGCCGCCCGGCGTGCTCCGCAGCTCGCGGCCACGCTGTACGGATCGCTGGCGGCGCAGGACGAGCGGCCGGCGGGGGCGTGGCACGCCGAGTGGGAGCCGCTCAGGGAGCTGCTGCGAGTGGCGGGCGGGGCCGCCCGGGACGCGGCCGAACTGACCGGGGGGCTCCGGGTGGACGCCGACGCGATGCGGGCACACCTCGGCCTCACCCACGGACTGATCGTCTCCGAGCGGCTGTCCGCGGCGCTGTCGGCGGTGCTCGGCCGCGGCCGGGCCAAGGAGCTGCTGACCGAACTCGCCCGGCGCACCTACGCCGAGGGCCGTCCGCTGGGTGAACTCCTCGCCGAGGAACCCGGCTTGAAGGACGTCGACCTCGACGATCTCACCGACCCCGCCCGCTACACCGGCTCCGCCGGAAGCCTCACCGACCGTGCGCTGGAGCGACGTTGACCGAGAAGCTGCTCAACCACCGTGCCGAGGGACCGACCACCGCTCCCCCGCTGCTGCTCGGCCCCTCGCTGGGCACGTCGTACGCCCTGTGGGACAAGGTCGCGCCGGAACTGTCCGTCACGCACCGGGTGATCCGCTGGGATCTGCCCGGGCACGGGGGCTCGGCGGCCGACCTCATCGGCCCCGGCGCCACCGTGGGTGATCTCGCGGACCTGGTGCTGGCGCTCGCCGACTCGCTCGGCCTGGAGCGGTTCGCGTACGCGGGCGTGTCCCTGGGCGGCGCGGTGGGTCTGCATCTGGCGCTGCACCACCCGGAGCGGGTGTCGGCGCTGGCGGTCATCTGCTCGTCGGCCCACTTCAACGGGGCCGGGCCGTGGCAGGAGCGGGCCGCGCTGGTGCGCCGCGAGGGACTCGCCGGGCTCGCCGAGGGCGCGAACGCCCGTTGGTTCACCCCCGGGTTCACCGTGCCGGGGCTGGTCGCCGACCACCGCGACGCCGACCCGGAGGCCTACGCGGCGTGTTGTGACGCGCTGGCCGCGTTCGATCTGCGGGAGCGGCTGCCGGAGATCGGCGTGCGGACCCTGCTGATCGCCGGGCGGCAGGACCCGGCGACGCCGCCGGCGCATCTGCGGGAGATCGCGGACGCGGTGCCGGGCGCCACCCTGGTCGAACTCCCGGGCGCCTCGCATCTCGCGCCCGCCGAGTGCCCCGAGGCCGTCCTGACCGTGCTGCGCGCCCACCTGGACGGCCTGGCCGAGCGGGGCATGGAGGTGCGCCGGGAGGTGCTCGGGGACGCGCACGTGGACCGTGCGCAGGCCCGGCAGAACGCGTTCACCGCGCGCTACCAGGACTTCATCTCCCGCTACGCCTGGGGCGAGATCTGGACCGACCCGACGCTCAGCCGCCGCGAGCGCAGCATGGTCACGCTGACCGCGCTGGTGGCCCACGGCCACCACGACGAGCTGGCCATGCATGTACGAGCGGCCCGCCGCAACGGGCTCACCCCGCAGGAGATCGGCGCCGTGCTGCTCCAGACGGCCGTCTACTGCGGCGTCCCGGCGGCGAACTCGGCCTTCGCGACGGCCCAGCGAGTGCTGGCCGAGGAGGAACACGAAACCGGCTGACCCGATGTCACCCTCACGCCGGAACCGACGGGCACACGAGCCGCGGCGCACCATCCACGCGGCTGCCCTGTCGGCAGGACGCGTCAGGCACACGGGGCGACGGCGCACGACCCGGGCGGCTGCCTCCTCGGCCCGGCCACTGGTCAGCCGCGAGCCACCGGTGCGAGACCGGGTGGCGGGTCCGTCGAGGCCGGGACGGGGCCGGCGAACCCCGGGCAGCAGGCCCGCCCGGGCTTTGGCAGTAGGTCCGCCGAGGCCCGGCCGCCGACCCGCCGGGGACCGGCCGCAGTCCACCGAGGCCGGGCGGCAACCCACTGAGGCCCGTGCGGAGGGCCCGCCGAGGCCCTGTCACCGGTCCGTCGAGACCGGGCGGCACGTCCATCGGGGAGCGGCCCCCGATGTCATCTTTGCCGGTGGCCCGGTCGCGGCTATCTTCTGGTCTGGCCGGGAACCAGGCCCACTTGGGGTGCGCCGAGGCCGCGCAGGGCCTGTTGGGCCTGGTCGACCAGCCCGTCCGCTCCGCAGGAGCGTGCCAGGGACAGGCCCCGGCTGAGTTCGGAGACCGAGCGGGCGAGGATGCCGTACTCGACGCGGGCCGCCGCGTGCTCGTACTGGCAGGGCGAGGACTCCAGGAAGGTGACGGCCTGCTGGGCCAGCCGGACCGCGCGCTGGCCGGTCTCCAGGGCGGCGGCGCAACGCAGGGCCTCCCCGATCGCGGTGTCGGTGCCGAAGCGCTCGGCCTGCCGACGGGCCTCGGAGACGAGCCGGTTCGCCCGGGCCGGGTCCTCGGTGGCCAGCGCCCGGGCGAGTTCGACGGCCCAGGGGACCATCACCGGGTTGAGGTGGCCGCGCACGGCGGCCGCCTTCTCGGCGGCCTCCAGCTCGTTCACGCCGTCCTTGACCCGGCCGACGGCCAGCAGCAGCCGGCCGCGCACCGAGCGCGGGTCGGGCAGGACGATCGTCGACGGGTAGGGCGGGGCGAATCCGTACTGCTCGGCGGTCTCCCAGGCCTCGGCGACATGGCCACGGGCCAGCAGCGTGTCGACGAGGTTGCAGGTGGCCGACCAGTACAGGGGCAGGCCGCGACCGACGCGTTCGGCGACCCGCAGGGATTCCCTGAGGGACTCCTCCGCCTCCTTCAGACGGCCCCGACGGCGCAGGCCCAGTCCGAGGTAGGCGTGGGCCAGGGCGAGATGGCCGCCGCTCCAGCCCGCGGAGGTGTAAGCGCGCAGGGCCTCGTTGAAGAGGGCGTCGGCGCGGTCGAGCCGGTCGGTGTAGGCGTAGGAGCTGGCCAGCATCATCAGCAGTTCGATGCCCCACTCCTGGTCGGTCCAGCCGAGCCCGGGGGCGAGGCCGCCGTTGACGAGGGCGCGGTCGCAGAACTCGGCGACCTCCTCGGCGTTCTCACCGTGGGTCATGGCGTCGAAGCCGCGCAGGATGAGCAGGGCGCGCTCGGCGTTGTCCCGGCCGGTACAGGTCGCGGCGAGATCGGCGAGTCTCTCGGAGCGGCGCGGTGTGGTCGCCTCCCCGGCGTGCACGCCCTCCCACATGAACTGCACCGCCTGGAGCCGCAGCCGCGCGGGTCCGGGAGCGTGCCGGGCGGCCTCCGCCTCGACGGTGCGGACGGCCTCCTCCAACTGGTCGTTGTGCAGGAGGGCCTGGGAGAGGCGGTACACGGCGTCGACGCGCTCGGGGCCGTCGAGTCCCGGCATGCCGAGCGCGGTGCGCAGGTGGTCGATGGTTCTGGCGGGGGCGGTGAGCAGGGTGGCGCAGCCCAGTTCGTAGAGGACGTGCGCGTGGACCTCGGGGGCGGGCGGTTCGCTCAGGGCCCGTTCCAGACAGCGGCGGGCCGCGTCGGGGGCGCCGACGGCGAGGTGTTCGCGGGCGGCCTCCCGCAGCTGTTCGACGAGTTCCTCGTCGCCTTCCGCGTGGACCTGGAGCAGGTGCCGGGAGGCGGCCGCGAGGCCCTTGCCCGCGTCGGTGACGACCTGGGCGGCGATGCCGTGCATCGCGGTGCGCAGGCCTCCGGGGATGGAGTCGTAGACGGCGGAGGCGATCAGCGGGTGGACGAACTCCAGATCGCCGTCGCCGGCCGGGACGGCCCCGGGGACGGGCTCGGTCAGGATGCGGGCGTTGCGCAGCAGTTCGGCGCAGCGCGCCGCGTCGTCGCGGCCGAGTCCGGCGAGCAGGGCGGCCTGGTCGACGGAGATGTCGGCGCCGAGGATCGCGGCGGCCATGGCGAACTTGGTGGCGTCGACGCCCAGTTTCTCCAGGCGGTCGACGAGGCCGCCGCCACGGGCCGCGCGGTTCAGGGCACGCAGTTCACCCGCCGAGGACTCGCTCGCCTCCAGTTCGCTGTCGCGGACCTTGGCGAGGAGTTCGACGGTCTCGTACGGGTTGCCGTCGGTGACGGCCCAGACCTCGCGGCAGAACGCGGCGTCGGCGTGCGGACCGAGGGTGGCGCGGGTGAGGCCGGCGACCGCGGTCGGGGTCAGGGCGCTGAGGCTGGTGACGGCACGGCCCGCGGCCGTGCCGATGGCGTCGAGGTGGCGGGCGGCGTCACCCTTGACCTCGCCGGGCCTGCGGGCCACGACGACCAGGACGGAGAGTTCGTCGAGGCGCTCGACGAACGCGACGAGCCAGCGCAGGGTCTCCTGGTCGGCCCAGTGCGCGTCGTCGATCAGCAGGACGAGCGGGTAGTCGCGCCGGGCCAGCCGGGTCACGGCGGCGACGAGGCCGTCGCACACGCCCTGCGGGTCGGCGTGGCCCTCGCCGGGTTCCAATATGCCGAGAGCGGGGCCGGCGATGTCGTACCAGTCGCCGAGGTACTCGCGGGCCTCCTCCGGGTGCAGGGACAGCAGGGCGGGCTGAAGCAGCTGCCGTACCACGTTGAAGGGGACGGACCGCAGGGTCTCGCCGCCGCGGGCCGACCAGACCGCGCAGCCGCGGCTCTCGGCGATACGGCGTGTCTCGGCCAACAGGGCGGTCTTGCCGAAGCCCGCCTCGCCCCTGAGGACCAGCAGGTGACCCGACGAGGAACGGTCGGCGCGGAGTGTCTCCACCGCCTCGGCGATGGCGGCGACCTCCCGCTCGCGCTCCCACAGGGAAGCCGACGCGGCCGCCGTCGGCCTGACCTCCGTCATCCCGCTACCTCCCCAAGTCGCCCGAACGACGTACCGACGTCGAGCGTAGCCTTCCGGGGGCCCGCGCGGAGGGCGGTCCGGGCAGGTCCCGCCTCCACGGGTGACACGCGACGGTCCGGGGCGCCCCGGCGGGCCTGCGGAAGCGGTCCCCCGGCGTCAACGGCGAGTGACGGGCACCGAATTGACGTCGAATTCACGCCAGCCGGGCGGCGGGGCGCCGGGAAGGTATTTCAACGGAGTGCCCTCCCTCTCATCCGGCTTTCACCGATGCCTCATACGGTGGGGGCATGACGCAGGTGACTCCTCCCGGGTGGTATCCCGATCCGGGGCAGACAAGTGACGGTCCCGCCACCGAACGCTGGTGGGACGGCAAGGCATGGACGGACCAGACCCGCGCCGCGGGCTCGGCCGCCGTATGGGGTCCGCCGGCGCAGACCCCGGCGGACGGGTCGTACCCGGCCCACCCCGGGTATCCGGGGTATCCGGGGTATCCGGGATATCCCGCGGCGCCGGCGGACAAGGGCCCGCGGCGCGGGCTGCGGACGGGGATAGCCGTCGCCGCGGCCGTCGCGGTCCTGGCCGCCATCGGGGTCGGCGTGTACGCGCTGTCCGGCGACGACGGCTCGGGCGGCGGCGGCACGGCCCAGGGGCCGGGCGGTCAGGGCGGACCCGGAGGCACGGGCGGCCAGGACGGCAACGGCGGCCAGGGCGGGCCGTTCGGCGACTCCGGCGGCTCCGGCGGTCCGGGGGGCTCCGGGGGTTCGGGCGGGGCCTCTCCCTCGCCGGAGGAGTCCGAGGCGCCGAAGATCAAGAGCGGTGCGGTGACCGACGCGCTCAACGGGATCAGCATCCCCATCCCGAAGGGCTGGACCGGCCAGGAGCTGAGCGTGGGCGCGCAGCTGACCTCCGACTCCTCCTACAAGTGCCCCGGCGACACCTCCAAGACCTGCACCAAGGGGGGCGTGTACTCGGCGCCCGTGGAGGTGCTGGAGACCAAGGGCGAGACCGCCGAGGCGGTCGCGAAGGCGGACATCGCGGCCAACGCCGAGGAGTCCTACGGCGGCACGACCTACGGCGCGATCACCTCGCACGAGGTGCTCGCCTCGAAGGCGGTGACGGTGGCCGGGCAGAAGGGCTACCTGGTGCGCTGGAAGGCCGTCACGAGCAAGGGCGCGGACGGCTATGTCGAGTCGCTGGCGTTCCCGGCGCCCGCGGACACCAAGCGGCTGGTGGTGCTGCGCTTCGGCGTCGACGCGGACCAGAGCGTGTCGGTCATCGACACCATCACCCAGGGCATCAAGGTGTCGACGGGCGGCGGCAGCGGCCAGGACGTCTGAGCCGCCCCCTGACGGGCCGGTGACACGGTCGGCCGGATGGGGCGCCCCTCCGCTCAAGGGGGCCCCACCCGGCCGGGTGGTGCGCGCCGCCCCCGTCCCCACGGTGCGGCGCGAGACAGGTCACCGTCCAGTCATCCCGTGGACGGCGGCCTGAGTCAGGTGCTGAGCTGTGTGCCGGTCTTGTTTCTGTGCCGGTCTTCCCTAGGTGAGGCCGAGGGCCGGCAGCACGGCGGCCTCCACGAAGCGGACCAGGTACTCCTGGTCGGCGTACTGCCCGTCCACGACGGGACGGGCGCGGATCACGCCGAACATCTGCGCCGGGATGTACTCCAGCGCCGGGTGGTCGCGGGCGACCTCGCCGCGTTCGACCCCGCGCCGCAGGATCTCACGCAGCGCCTCGATCTCGGGGGCGACGATCGCCTCCCGCAGCGCCAGCGCGAGGTCCTGGTCGCCGGTGACGGCGTGGCCGAGGGCCTGGAGCAGTTTGGTGTCGTTCGTGGACCAGCGGCCGGTCGCCCGCGCGGCCTCGCGCAGGTCCTCGGCGAGCGAGCCGGTGTCGATGCCGGTGAGCCGGGCCTGACGGCGCGAGCGCAGGGCGGCCACGACGAACTGGGGCTTGGTCTTCCACTGCCGGTAGAGCGTGGACTTGCTGCACCGGGTGCTGGCGGCGATGCCCTCCATGGTGACGGCTTCGTACCCGCATTCACGGACCTGGTCGAGGACGGCGTCGAAGAACTCCTGCTCACGCTCGGGCGTGAGCTTGGAGCGGCTCGTGGCGGCGACCGACTCGGGTCCGTCCGCTGCCTGCGACATCATCTGCCGTTCCCCTCGCTTCTCTTCCGTTCCTTCGGCCTGTCTCGAGGCGGCCGCGGGATTCTCTGTCCAGTGTGGCGCACACCATCGATACGCCAGTGTACCGGTACGCCGACGTATCGGTACACTGGCGTATCGGTACGACATAGTATCGATGGTGTATGCACGAGTCACGCGCACGGCAGCACCACCCGCACGCGCCACCCACATGCACCACCCACACGCACCACCGTCAGTGAAGGGGCCGGGGGATGAATGCCCGCACCGAGCCTGGGGAAGCGGAGCCGGTCACGCCGGCGCGGCCGCCCATAGTCCGAGAGCTCCTGCTGGTCGCGGGGCTCTTCCTCGTCTACAAGCTCGGCCGGCAGCTGGCCGCCGGCCACACCGGCGAGGCCTTCCGCAACGCCCATGACGTGTGGCACGTCGAACGCTTGCTCCGGCTCCCCGGGGAAGGCTCCGTCCAGGCCCTGCTGCTGCACGGCGACACCCTGGTCGAGGTCGCGAACACCTACTACGCGACCGTGCACTTCCCCGCCACCCTGGCGTTCCTGGTCTGGCTCTACCTGCGGCGCCCGGCCCACTACGTGTGGGCCCGCCGGGTGCTGGCCGCGGTCACCGCCGCCGCCCTGGTGCTGCACCTCGCCCTGCCGCTCGCCCCGCCGCGGATGCTGGCGGCGACGGGACTCGTCGACACGGCGCACGTGTACGGGCCCTCGGTGTACGGCCCGCCGCGGACGGACCACCTGTCGAACCAGTTCGCGGCGATGCCCTCGCTGCACTTCGGCTGGGCCCTGATGGTCGCGATCGGCCTGATCGTCGCCACCCGGTCGCGGTGGCGGTGGCTGTGGCTGCTGCATCCGCTGCTGACCCTGCTGGTGATCGTGGGCACGGCGAACCACTACTGGCTCGACGCGATCGCGGCGGGCGCGCTGCTCGGCCTCGCGCTCGCGCTGATCCACGCCCCCCGGCGCACGGCCACGACGGCGGGACGCGGTACGACCGCCCCCGCCCCGGCCGAGGACCGGATCCTCGTGGGGGCGGGCCGGTGAACGCCACCCTGGTCGCCGTCGTCCTGTCCCTCTTCTCGGCCGTCGCCTACGCGGCCGCCGCCGTCGCCCAGGAGAGGCTGGCCTCCCGGCACCCCGGCACGGGCCTGCTGCGCCTGCTCGGCAACGGCTCCTGGTGGTGCTCGGTCGGGCTGAACGCCGCCGCCGCGCTGCTGCACGTGGTCGCCCTCAAGTACGGACCGCTGACCGTGGTGCAGCCGCTCGGCGCGCTCACCCTGGTCGCGGCGGTGCCGATGGGCGCGCGGGTCGCGGGGCGCCGGGTCAGCGCGGCCGAGTGGCGGGGCACCGCCTTCACCCTGGCCGGCCTGGCCGCCATCCTGGTCACCGCGTCCGGCCCGGCTCCCGAGGACGTCCTGAGCGTGCCGGAGGCGGTGGCGGTGGCGGGCGCGACCGCGGCGCTCATCGGGCTGCTGGCCCGGCGCGGCGCCAAGCCGGGACTGCGGCACGCGACCGCGTCCGGCTTCGCGTCGGGGGTCGCCTCGGCCCTCACCCAGACCGTGACGGTGGCCGCGACGGACCGTTCCGGCCCGCTGCTCAGCGTGCAGGTGATCGGGGTGGCGCTGCTGGTCGCGGCCTTCGCGACGGCCGGGCTGCTGCTGTCGCAGACCGCATACCGAGGCGGGCTCGGCGCGCCGCTGGCGATGGTGACCCTGGCGAACCCGGTGGCCGCAGCGGCGATCGGCCTCGCGCTCCTGGGCGAACGCCTCCAGGGCGGGGCGGCGGGTGTGCTCCTGGCGCTGGCGGGAGCGGGCGTCGCCGGGTGGGGCGTGGTGCTGCTGTCCCGGGCCGCGCCGGAGCCCGGTGCCGTCGAGGACGAGGACGACCATCCCGTGGCGGTGGTGCTGGCGCTGAGTGCGCGGACGGCGTCGGCCGAACCGGCACTGCTGCCCCGGCCCGCGACCGGACCGGAGCACCTCACCCCGCTCTAGCTCCGGCAGGGTGACACCCCGCGGGGTGTCACCCGGGCACGGCGGGCGTCAGCCCAGACCGCGCGCGTCCTGCTTGAGCGCGGTGTCCACGGTCAGGGCCGTGGCGACGACCAGGCTCAGCAGCGGCTCGGGCAGCTGGTAGTGGATCTGGAGGACGTAGTTGTCCGCCGTGGTGAACATCGTCTTGGCGAGGCCTTCCCAGGTCTTGGTGATCCGGGCGACCTCGTTGTCGGCGTGGTCGACGATCGCGAAGTTCCAGGCCCGCCAGTTCTCCGCCTTGATCGCGCCGATCTGGCGGCCGTCCGCGTTGATGGCGAAGTTGATCTTCCCGAAGACGTTCTGCTGCACGATCTCGCCGACCGGCTGCCCGTCGGGGCGCGTCACGACCACCCGCGACTTGAGGAACTTCGCCGGACGCGTCAGCAGCAGCACCGGCTGCCCGTGGACGTCGCGGATCTCCAGCTTGTGCGTCAGGTACTGGTCGATGCTGACGACGAAGCGGAGGATCTTGCGCAGCGCGCTCTGGCCGACCTGGACGACCGAGCCGAGCTGACCGCCCTGCTGGTCCATGACCTTGTACTCGTTGGTCAGCTCGATCAGCTTGGCCTTCTGGTTCACCACCAGCACCGGTTCGCTGAACAGGGTGCCGCCGCCGGGGCCGCCCGCCGCGACCCCGGCCTGCTGCTGCACCTGGCGCTGGACGCGCTGGTCCGGCCCCGCCTGGTGGGGCACCTGCGGCGCGGCCTGGCCCTTGCCGTCCTCGTGGGTGTGCTCGGTCCACCGGGCGCCGTCCCAGTAACGCAAGGTCTGGGCCGCCCCGTGCGGGTCCGGGTACCAGCCTGAAGGTGTGTTCGAATGCGTGGTCACCGGGGCACATTACCCCGAGCCCGCAGGGACCTGACCAGCCCCCACGATCCGGTGCCCATCACCCATTTGCCGTGCCCCCGGCGCCAGCGGGTCACTCCGTGACGATCGCCGGGTCGCTCACCCCGGGTCGGCCGTTCTCGACGTGCCCGGCGAACCGCCTGAGGAACGCCGGGTCGGCGCTCGACGTGACGGTGAGGTCGTACCACCGGTGGCTCGCCCGCAGGTCCAGGGTGCGCTTCAGCGATCCGCCGGGCCGCAGCCTGACGGTCGTGGGCCGGCCGCCGTAGCCGTCGGTCAGCCTCAGCTCCACCGTGCCGTAGCCCCGGTGGGTGAAGGTCAGTTCGAGCCCGGCGTCGACGTGCCGGACGGTCACCTCGGGCCCGGCCGCCTTGCCGGCTCCCCTGAAGGCGCGCAGGAATCCGTTCGGGCCGTGCACGGTGAGGTCGTGCGCGCCGCCCGAGTACGCCGAGTTCCAGGTGTCGGAGACGGTCGCGCCGGCCCCGGTGGTGTAGCTCCACGGCCCGTCGGCGCGGTTGCCGGAGGTGACCAGGAAGGCGGCGCCTGCCCTGGCCCCGGAGGCGAAGGTGAGGGTGAGGGTGCCCGCGGTCGGGTCCACCGCGCCGTGCACGGCGGGCGCGTACCCGAGCGGGCGGGTGGGCCGCGAGCCGCGCTCCTGCTTCGGCAGGACGGGCACGGCCGGCGGGGTGGGCACGTAGTCGGGGTGGCGGCCCTTGTCCGGGGGCTCGTAGCCGTCGGTGTCCGGCAGGACGACCGGCCGGGTGTCCGGGCGGGAGAAGTCGAACGCGGAGGTCAGGTCACCGCACACGGCGCGCCGCCACGGCGAGATGTTCGGCTCGTGGACGCCGAAGCGGCGCTCCATGAACCGGATGACCGAGGTGTGGTCCAGCGTCTCGGAGCAGACGTAACCGCCCTTGCTCCAGGGCGATATGACGAGCATCGGCACCCGCTGGCCGAGTCCGTAGGGGCCGGCGGCGTGGCCGCTGTCGCCCGGGAAGACGTCGAGGCCCACGTCGACCGTCGAGCGGCCCTGCGCCGGGGAGGCCGGCGGGAACGGCGGGAGCAGGTGGTCGAAGAAGCCGTCGTTCTCGTCGTAGGTGACGAACAGGGCCGTCTTCGCCCACACCTTCGGGTCGGAGGTCAGCGCGTCGAGAACCTGGGCGACGTACCAGGCGCCGTAGTTCGCGGGCCAGTTGGGGTGCTCGGTGAAGGCCTCCGGGGCGACGATCCAGGAGATCTGCGGCAGCTTGCCGCCCTTGACGTCCGCCTTCAACCGCTCGAAGTAGCCCTCGCCGGTACGGGCGTCGGTGCCGGTGCGCGCCTTGTCGTACAGCGGGTCGCCGGGCCCGGCGTTCTGGTACTGCTTGAAGTAGAGCAGCGAGTTGTCGCCGTAGTTGCCGCGGTAGGCGTCCTGGATCCAGCCCCAGCTGCCCTGCGCGTCCAGGCCGTCACCGATGTCCTGGTAGATCTTCCAGGAGACCCCGGCCCGCTCGAGGCGTTCGGGGTACGTCGTCCAGTTGTAGCCGACCTCGTCGTTGCCGAGGACCGGGCCGCCGCCCCTGCCGTCGTTGCCGGTGTGTCCGGTCCACAGGTAGTAGCGGTTGGGGTCGGTGGAGCCGATGAACGAGCAGTGGTAGGCGTCGCAGACGGTGAAGGTGTCGGCGAGCGCGTAGTGGAAGGGGATGTCCTCGCGGGTCAGGTACGCCATCGTCGTGGCGCTCTTGGCGGGCACCCACTTGTCGTACTTGCCGTTGTCGAAGGCGGCGTGGCCGTCGTTCCAGCCGTGCGGGAGATCCTGGAGGAAGGCGAGGCCCAGATCGTCGGCGTCCGGGTGGAAGGGGAGCACGTCCTTGCCGGCGCCGTCCGCCTGGTGCCAGACCGACTTGCCGTTCGGGAGGGTGACCGGGCGGGGGTCGCCGAAGCCTCTGACCCCCCGCACTGTGCCGAAGTAGTGGTCGAAGGATCGGTTCTCCTGCATCAGGACCACGATGTGCTCGACGTCCTCGATCGACCCCGTGCGGTGGTTCGCGGGCAGCGCGGCGGCACGCTCGATGCTGCCGGAGAGAGCGGTGAACGCCGTTGTGGCGCCCGCGAGTTGGAGGAATCGGCGCCGGTTGACTTCGGGCATGGGTGAGGCACCTCTCGTACGGAAGGGGCTGCGCCTGCCGGTTCTTGACGCAATGCGCGCGCAAGGAGTGTTCCAAGGGCACCGAACGTCAGGGAAGGGTCGGATGACGTCAGCGTGAAAGTCGACGGTACGAGGGGGGTGCGACAGGCCAAGAGATCCCCAAGGGCCTCCGCGAGGGTTCCCTCGGCGGCTTCCGGCCGACCGGCACGGGGACGGCCGACCGGCTCGGGGGCGGCCGACCGGCTCGGGGGCGGCCGACCGGCTCGGGGACGGCCGACCCGGGGCCCGACCGCCCCTCTCGCCTCAGTAGCGAAAAAGGACAACTTCTGTTCATTTACGACCGAATATAACGAGCCTATCGCTATGGGTACTTAATCCTTTAAACTTTCCGGTATCACGCCAGGAAGCGCGCTGGGGGCGCGCGCCGGGGGGAGCTGGTCGTCGTGCGCCGTAGCGCGTTTTTCACCACCCTGCTCAGCTGTGCCGCGTTCCTGGTGCTGCCGTTGTTCTCCGCGGCACCGGCCCAGGCCGCCGACCCGGTCGCACCGTATGTCGAACTCGCCCCAGCAACAGGACAGTTGACACCCGGCGGGGCCCCGCTGGCCGTCGACGCCCTGTTCCACAACACGCTGGACACGGACATCACGGACAGCTTCATCGTCTCCGTGGGTATCCGGCTCGCTCCGCCCGCCACACCGCTGACGCCGCAGCAGGTCACCGTGGAGTGGTTCGACGCGGCCGCGGCCGTGTGGCGGGCGGTGGAGCTGACGCCGGGCCAGACCGCGCTCACCGGCTTCCTCAGCACGGACGCGGGTCTGCCGTCCGTGGGCTCGCTGCCGGCGAACGGCACCGCCCGGATCGGCCTGCGCATCGCGCTCGCCGCCCAGGTGCCGACCGCGAACACCGTCCAGTTCGTGGCACAGGGCCTCATCCAGCCCAGCCCGCTGATCGACCCGGTGGCCCTGATGGACGGCAAGGCGTCCTACGCCGTCGTCGCACGGCCGCCGGCCACGGGATCTCCGTCGTCGTCCGGCAGTGCGAGTGCGAGCGGAGGTACCGGCGGTCCGGCCTCCCCCTCCGCTTCCCCTTCCCTCTCCGCCTCCGCCTCTGCTTCCGCGACCGCGTTTCCGTCCGGCCCGCCCGGCTCGTCCGGTGAACCGTCACTGTCCGCCGTACCGGTGCCGCCGGGGCCGCAGGCGCTGTCCGGCGGAACGAGCGGGGGGCGGCTGGCGGACAGCGGGAGCCCCGCACTGGCCGCCGCCGGCACGGCCGCTCTCGTGGTCGCCGCCGGGGCCGCCCTCGCCGCGACCCGGCGCCGGCGCCACGGACGCGGCTGACCCGACGGCGGACGGGACACCGCCACAGGACTCGTACGCGCAGCACCGGTCCGTCCTTACGGGAGGAATTCATGCACCAGCGCACGGGGCAGGACGTCCTGCGTGAAGTGGTCCGCGGCCTCGCACCGGCCGAACTGGAGAAGCTCGACGAGACCTGCCGGGCCTATGCCGCCCGGCCCTATCCCCCGCAGCCCCTGCACCGTCCGGCCGGGGACCCGCTGGGCGACGGCGTCCAGACGGCCGTCCTGCTGCCGGTGCTCGTGGCGGTGGTCTCGCAGATCCTCGCCGACCTCGCCTCCGGACGCATCCGGGCGGGCGGCAGCCGACTCGGGCGGTGGTGGCGGCGACGGCGGGCGCGCGGCGCCGCGACCGACGAGCGGCGTACGGCGCTGACCTCCGCCCTCCCCGAGCTCGCCGGGGTGACGCCACAGGAACTCACCGCCTGGGCGCTGGCCCAGGGCCGGGCCGTCCGGCTGTCACCCGCGCAGGCCGCGGCGTGCGCCCATCTCGTCGTCGTGGCCGTGGTACGTCCGCCGGCGGAGCCCGCGCCCGGACCGGCGGCGGACTCGCACGAGGCAGACGGTCCGTCGGCCGCCAACGGGGAGTCGGGTGCGGTCGCCGGGCACGAGGAAGCCGGTCCGGCCGCCGTCCGCGAGGAAGCGGGTGAGGTCCAGGCACCCGCGCGCACACCGCCGTCGTGAGCGGTGCGCCGGGCGCCGCCAGGTCCGCCGCCGTCCGACGGGACACCGCTCGCGCGCTCGTCTCCAGCCCGCTGCCGCTGCCGACGACCACCCGGCTGGTGCTGCTGGTCCTCGTCGCGTGCGCGGGCGCCTCGTTCGCGACGTGGTGGTGGCTGGTCCTGGGACAGGGCAACTGGCCGGGCGCCCAGCTCGCCTGTCTGCCCGCCGCGGGGGGCCCGCCCGACCGGGTCCTCGACCGTTTCACGGGCTGCGTCAACGACGTCCGGCTGGCGCAGTCGGCGGTCGTGCTGTGCGGGCCGCTCGCGCTGCTCGCCCTCGCCCTGCTCGGCCGGGCCGCCGGCCGCCGGCTGAGCCTGTGGCGGTGGGCGGCGGAGCCCGACCGCTCGTCGCTCTCCGCGAGGCTGGCCGCCGTACTGCCCGACGGGGACGGCGCTCCGGGAGGGCCCCGGCCGACGCTGTGGGTGCGCGGGCGGCGGGTCGGGGTCGGCGCCCGCGCCTCCGGCACCCGGCGCGAGCCGTGGATCGTGGCCGACTCGAATGTCTTCAACCTGCCCGACCGTCAGGTGGAGGCCGTGTTCCGCCACGAACTGGCCCATCTGCGCCTGCGGGACGTGGGTCGGGTACGGCTCGCCGTCGCCGCCTGGTGGATCCTGCTCGCGGGGGTCACCCTGCCGGTCGGCGCGGCCCTGCTGCTGGACCCCGGTCAGCTCACCGCGGGTCTGCTGGCGCGGATGCCGGTCGTCCTGGTGATCATGCTGCTCACCCTGTGCGCGGTCCTTCGGGTGCGGGAGCACGACGCCGATCTCGCGGCGGAGGCGGATCCGCGCGCGCCGCTGGGCGCCACCGCCGAGCATGTCGCCTCCGACCAGCCGCCGAGCCGCCGCCGACGGGTGCTGCGGGCCGCGGGCCTCGCCAGCCATCCGACCTCCAGAGCCCGCCTCGACGTGCTCGCGGACCCGGCGCGCTCCTGGGGCGTCACGGCGACCGAATGCCTGGCCACCGGACTGGCCGCGGGGCTGCTCTTCACCGAACTGACGCTGCTGGTGGCTTCCCTGATGCCGACGCGAGCCCGACTCGCCTACCACATCACGGGGTTGCTGACCGGCTGGGCGGTCGCCGGGGTGGTGGTCGTGGCCTGGTGGCGGGCCGTCGCGGTGGGACACCGGGACGCGTCGGGCCGCCGTCCGGCACGGGCGGGGGCCGCGTTGGGTCTCGGCGTGCTCGTGGGCAGCCAGCTGTCCGGGCGGGCCGCGGGCGACTGGGTGCGCGACACGGGCACGGCGGACGGACTGGCCACGGCGCTCTCCCTCGTGCACGCTCCCCTCGCCCAGGTGCTCGCCCTGACGGCGGCCCTGGTGATCGGCGGGGCGCTGTTCGCCACCTGGACCACCTCTCTCGCCCGGGCCGCCGGGGCCGCGGTCAGCGGTCCGCGCTCGGCACCCGCGTGCGCGGCGGCCGTCGTCCTCTCCGGAGTCCTGGTCGCCGTGCCGCTGGGCAGCTGGTTCCTCTTCGCCCGCCTGGTCGCGGCCCGTGCCGCCCCGGACATCCGGTGGAGCGTGATCGCCACACCCTGGTGGGTGACGGGGGTTCTGGTGGCCGTCGTCGGGGCGCTGGTTCCTCTCGCCGCGGCGAGGCGGCGGGCCGCGCGGGGGAGCGTCGCCCGCCGGTTCCGGCCGGTGGCCGTGCTCGCGTTCGCCGGGGTCGTCGTCGCGGCCGGGGCCGGGTGGGCCACGGTCGGCGGCGACTTCGGGCAGGCGCCGACGGCATCGGCCGCCCGGTCCTCCGGTCCCCCGGCCTCGGTCACCGTCCGGCCCGGGTCGGCGGCCACCACCGGTGACGAGATCGTGCCCCTGGAGGATCTCCCCGTCCTCCCGCCCGAGGAGGAGCGCACCGCGCGGCTGCGGGCGGACACCGGGCTCGTGTGCCGTGCGCTGAACCTCGGCGGAACGGTCGTCTGGACCGACCCGCGCCGCCGGCTCGACACGGCCGCACTGCTCGGCGGCCTCGACGACACCGTCTTCAGCGCCGCCTCCGCCGTACTGCTGCGCGACCCCGCAGGTCCGGTGGACTCCGAGGCGCTGGTCGCCTCGCTCCTGCGCTGCGACCTGTACTTCCGCTACCACCGCTGAGCCCGCGCGCTCCCGCACCCGACGGTCCACCCGCTCTCCGAGGAGGCACGCATGAGCCGGCCGACCACCACCACGACCACCGCCCGCCGACACCGGTTCACCACCGTGCCGGTCACGGCCGCGCTCCTGGCCACGGCGCTCACCGCGTGCGGCCACGCCACCGACCGGGCGGACACCGTCGTCCCCGTCGATCCGTCGCTGTCGTCGCCGGCCACCGGGGCCCCGGCCCCCTCCGGCTCCCCGTCCGCCTCCGCCTCCGCCTCAGCCTCCACGAAGGCCTCGTCCGGCTCCCCTTCCCCCTCGAAGAGCGCGAGCGGTTCGGGGAGGACGGGCCGTACGGGAGGTTCCGGCGCGTCGGGGACCGGCGGCGCGGGAGGCGGAAGCGGAGGGAGCACGGGATCCGGCGGAAGCGGAAGCGGCGGCGGCTCGGGCACAGGGTCGGGGTCGGGGTCGGGATCAGGTGGCCGCTCGTCTTCCGGAGGGGGCACCCAGGCCGGCCCCGAGCTGCCCACCGCCGCCCGGCTGTCGTCCGCGCTGCTGACGACGGGCCAGCTCCCCGCCGGTTACGTACGGACCGACCTGCGCAACGATCCCCCCACCCGCTCGGACCGCCCCGAGTGCGTCAGCACGCTCAACGCGCTGGAGTCCTACCGCAGTACCCGTGCCGGCGCGGTCGAGGCCAGGGCCACCTTCGCCCAGAGCCAGAGCGGTCCGTTCCTCCAGGAGGTGGTGCGCGCGCTGCCGGGCTCGGGTGCGCGGCAGGACCTCCAGCAGGCGGCGGCCGTGCTGTCCGGCTGCGCCGAGTTCGCCATCGGCTGGAGCGACGGCATGACCGGCACCGAGCGGGTGGTGGCGCACGGCGCGGCGGGCATCGGCGACGCGTCGTGGCACGCCACGGTCACCGCGACCAGCGAGACCTTCACCGTCCAGGAGACCCTGGTCCTGGTGGTCGTGGGCAAGACCCTGGTCGTCCTCAGCGAGGCGGGCAGTCCCACGGCGCCCTCCCGCTCCCGCACGCTGTCCCTGGCCCGCACGGCGGCGTCACGCGTCCCCTGAGGAATCCCCGTCCCGCGTCGCGGCGAAGGGGCCGGGGCGCGGCTGCCCGGTCAGGCACGGTCCGGGGCCGTCGGCAGGGACAGATGGGCGAGGTCGCCGGGTGGTGGCGTCGTGAAGGACCAGAGCGGGGCGGGGGAACCGTCCGCGACGGCTGCCGGGGCGTCGGTCAGGTTCATCCGCTCGCGCAGCCGTCCGTAGAAGTCCATCGGGCCCAGCCGGACGGCCCGCAGGCGGCGCGGGGCGGCGTACACGCCGATCCATTCTCCCGGGTCGAGCACACCGCGCAACTGGCCGTCGATGCTGACGGCTGCCGTTCCCGAACGCTCCAGCAGACGCAGTCCGACGGGTTCGTCGGGGGCGGTGACGACGGAACGGTCGAAGGCCATGTGCGGGGCCACCGGTGTGAAGACGAGGGCCTCCGCCCGGGGCGAGACGACGGGCCCGCCCGCGGCGAAGCTGTAGGCGGTCGAGCCGGTCGGCGTGGCGACGAGCAGCGCGTCGGCCGAGTAGGAGGCCAGGAGCCGCCCGGAGACATAGACCCCGACCGACACCTGGCGGTCCCTGACCAGCTTCTCCACCACGATGTCGTTGAGCGCGGTGACGTCCAGCGGGATGCCCCAGTCCTTGTCGACCTCGCAGTCGGGCCGTACCTGCGGAGGGGGCAGGAGCGGCCCACGGCCGTACTCGATGAGCGATTCCATGCCCGCCGGAACCTCCAGCCGGCGCGAGGCCCGCAGCGCCAGCAGCATCCGGCTGTCGACCTCGAACCGGCCCTCCCGCACCGCGTCCAGGGCCGAACGCACCCCGGCCGCCGACACCTCCGTCAGAAAGCCGACCCGGCCCAGGTCGACCCCCAGGACCAGGGCGTCGTTGGCGGCGGCCAGCCGGGCGCCGCGCAGAAAGGTGCCGTCGCCGCCCAGGGTCACCACGAGGTCGGGGTGGCCCGCGGCCTCGACCTCCTCGCGGGCGCCGCGCCGCCCGCCGTCGTGCCACACGTCGATGTCCGCGCAGGCCACGGCGTGTTCCGCGCACCACGCGCGGACGAGGTCCGCCGCCGCCACGGCCTCCGGACGTCCGCCGTGCACGACCAGGCCCAGCCGGTTCACTGTCACATCCGCCTCCGGACGGTCTCGGTCACCAGGGGGTGGCCGCCGTGCGCGGCACACCCGGTGCCGCCCCGCGACCTGCTTCTCCTCGATGGTGTGACACCCGGACCGGCCCTGTCGCCTCCGTGCCAGCCATTCAGCCCCCCCGGGACGCCGGGCGCCGGACGCCGGGCGCCGGGCACCGGCGGTGCGGTGCCCGGCGTCCGATGTGCCGTCAGCCGGTGGGCATCAGGACGGTGTCGATGATGTAGACGTGGGCATTGGCGGTCTTGACGTTCCCGCAGACCACCTTGGCGGAGTCGTTCACGGTGTAGGACTCGCCCGAGCCCGAGGTCGTCAGCTCGGACTTCTCCAGCGTGGTGAAGGAGCCGTTCTCCAGGTCCTTCGGGGTGAGCTGCTGACCCACCACGTGGTAGGTGAGGATCTTCGTCAGCTGGGCCTTGTCGTTGAGGACCTTGTCCAGGGTGGCCTTGGGGATCTTGGCGAATGCGTCGTTGGTCGGGGCGAACACGGTGATGTTCTGGGCGTTGTTGAGGGTGTCGACCAGGCCTGCCTTCTTCACCGCCGTCACCAGCGTGGACAGGGCCGGGTTGTTGGACGCCGCGGTGGCCACCGGGTCCTGGGCCATCCCGTCGAAGGAGCCGGCGCCGCTCGCGGGCACCGACGAACAGGCAGGTCCGAACGGCTCGTCCGAGGCGGCGGTGCTGCCGGCGCCGGCCATGCCGTCGTCGGAGGCGGTGGCCGACGCCGCGGTCTTCGCGGAGGAGTCCGCGCCGCTCGTCCCGCTGCCGTCGTCCGAGCAGGCGCTCAGCGCGAGCGGCAGAAGGGCGGCGGCGGTCACGGTCATGGCGACACGGCGGATACGGGTGTTCATGGGGTTTCTCCTGTTGGTTGCCGCAGCGAGCGCTGCGTTCCTCGGGGGGGCGGAAATCCGTGGGGAAATGGGTGGAGGGAAGGTGACGTGGGTCTGGGGTCTGGGGTCTGGCTGGGGGTCTGAGGGGTCGGGGGTCAGTCGACGGTGACCACGACGGAGTGCCGGCCGCTGGCGCCGTCGGGCACCGTGCGGGCGCGTTCTTCGGTCTGCACCGCGCCGGTGCGGTCGGTAGCGCGCACGGTGAGGGTGTGGCCGCCCCTGGTCGCCTGCCAGGGGAAGGACCACTGGCGCCAGGTGTCACGGGAGTCCTCGGCCGCGAGGCGGGCCGGCTGCCAGGGGCCGTCGTCGACGCGGACCTCGACCTTGTCGATACCGCGGTGCTGGGCCCAGGCCACCCCCGCGACCATGACGGTGCCGGCTCCGGGGCGGGCGAAGGGTTTGGGCGTGTCGATGCGGGACTGGGTCTTGACCGGCGCCCTGCGGGCCCAGTCGCGTTTCACCCAGTAGGGGTCGTAGGCGTCGAACGTGGTGAGTTCGATGTCCTCGATCCACTTGCACGCGGAGACGTAGCCGTAGAGGCCGGGCACCACCATGCGGACCGGGAAGCCGTGCGCGAAGGGCAGCGGTTCGCCGTTCATCCCCACGGCGAGCAGGGCGTCGCGGCCGTCCATGACGTCCTCGACCGGGCTGCCGAGCGTCATGCCGTCCACCGACCGGGCCACCAGCTGATCGGCGGGTCCTCCCGCGGAGGGAGGCCGGACCCCGCACTCGGTCAGCAGATCGGCCAGGCGCACGCCGAGCCAGCGGGCGTTGCCCACGTACGGGCCGCCGACCTCGTTCGACACACAGGTCAGGGTGATGTCACGCTCGATCAGATCCCGCCGCAGCAGATCGTCGAAGGACAGCGTGACCGGACGGACGACCCCTCGGCCGTGGACGCGCAGCCGCCAGGCGGTCGCGTCGACCTTGGGCACGACCAGGGCGGTGTCCACACGGTAGAAGTCCTGGTTCGGCGTCGTGAAGGAGCTGATCCCGGGGATCCGCACCTGCGCGGCCCGGGGCACCGCCGGAGCGGGCGAGTCCGGGGCGGGCAGGACGAGATCCTCGCGGGAGGCGACCGCGTCACGGCCGCTCGTCGCGTTCAGCACGCGGCCGAGCACTCCGGCCCCGGCGGACGCGACCGCGGCCGCGCTCGCCGCGAGCACGAACCCCCGCCGGTCCCACTCCGGTCCCGGGAACGCCGCGCCCTCCGTGCCTCCCGCGCCGCCCGGTGCGGGCGCACGCAACGCGAGACGGCCGGCCAGGAAGTACAGGAGGAAGGCTCCGGCGACCCCGCCCACGGCGGAGGGCAGCGCGTCCGTGAGCCCCGTGGAATCCGGCCGGCCGATCGCCGCGGCCGCTCCGACTGCGCCGAGCAGGAGCACCCCGGCGGACCCGCTCCGCCGGTACCGCGGTGCGAGAGCACCCAGGGCGAGGGCGAACAGGGCGAGTACGGCGAGGATCCCGAGCTGGAGGACGAGTTTGTCGTCGGTGCCGAAATTCCGGATCGCCCAGGCTTTCACCGCCGCGGGCGTCCGGTCGATCGCGGCACCACCGACCGCGACCACCGGACCGGCCTGCGGACGCACCCGGCCCGCCGCCAGTTCGGCGACGGCGAGGGCGGCGCATCCCGCGAGGACACCGCTGAGCGCACCGAGCGCCGGCCGCGTCCCGCTCCGCGGAGTCCGCCTGTTCTTCCCGTCGTCTGTCACATGGGGAATCCGGGCCTGGACGCGGCACGGATTGGTCGCTCATCCGATCGAAGGAATTCTCCTTCCGGACCAATCCGTACGCCGCTTCGCAACGGATCTACCCACGTGCCGTGGCGCGTGGCTAGGCCGCGCCCTCGAGGAGCGCGGAGTCGTCGAGGAGAGCCCCGTCCTCGGGGAACTCCTCGTCCCCGAGGAAGGCCTCGTCATCCATCATCGCGGCGCCGAACCCGCCCAGGATCTCCTCCATGTCCAGCTCGGTGGCGCCGGCCGGGGCCGCGGGCTTGTGCCCCTCGCTCATCCGCACCACGAGCCCGAGCTTCTTCACCTTCGCGTTCTCGGCCAGCTTCGCGAGATCGACGGAGACCTCGGTCAACTCACCGTCGTCGAGGGTGAAGTCGGCTGTGACCTTGGCGTTCGGGGCGTCCTTGAGGTCCTTGTCCGTGGGCAGTTCCATGCCCGGCGGGAGGCTCTTCGCGAGCGGACGGATCTCGCCGAGGAACTCGGTGACGAGCGTGCGGAACGGAGCGGTGGCGGTGATGTGCTCGGCGCCGTCCTCGTCACCGGCGGTCTTGAAGGCGACCTCGCGGGCGACGGTCTCGCGCAGCGCCTCCAGCAGTTGCTTCTGCGCCTCGGCGTCGAGGGTGGGCTCCGGCTCGGGCGCCGCGCCCGGCTCCGCGCCCATCTCGGCGGTGGTCTTCTCCATCTCCTTGGTGTTGATCTTCACCCACTCTCCCTCGAGTACCTTCTTGAGCCCGCCCGCCTCCGGGGGAAGGTCCTTCGTCGAGGGCACGGGAAAGCCCATGGCCTTGCCGAGGGCGTTCACATCGGAGCGGATGTAGGCGTAGTCGCCGATGACCCGGTACTCGGTGAGATCGCCGTCCTCGGTGCTGATCTTCATCGCCATGCCGACGTAGTCCTTCTCCCCGGACTCCCCGATCGGCTTCTTCGACTGGACCGTGACACTGATCTTCGCGCCGCTCAGCAGATCGGCGACCTCGTCCGTCATCTCCTCGCCGGGCTCCGGATCCATCGAGGCGTCCAGGGCCTTCAGGCTCTGGGCGTCCGTGTCCAGATCGAGCTCGAAGGAGATCGACTTCTCGCTCGCGAGCTTGTCGAAGGCCTCGTCGAGCCTCTTGCCCGCGGTCAGCTGCTCCACGGTGCCACAGGCGGCCGAACCCACCAGGACGGCGCCGACAACTGCGGTGGCGGTCAAGGTCTTTCGTATGGCGGTGATGATGGTCTCCTCGTCAGTGCGATCACCGACGAAGACGTGCGGCTTCGCCAAATGGTTGTACCCGCCCGGGCGATCGCGGGCCGGGCGGGTAACTCCTGCACATGCGGCGGCCCGACGCGGCACACCCGGCGGCCCGACGCGCCACGTGCCCGCCGAACCGGACACGGCCGAAGGGCACTCGTCCTCGGCGCGCGGCCCGCACGACCTGACCCGGGTGGGTCAGCGGCGGCCGCCGCGGCGGTGGCCCCAGGAGTAGTCGTCGACGGTGCGGCCTCGGCTGTCGCGCAGGGTGACGGTGTCGCGGTCGTCGTCCCACACGTAGGCGCGGCGGTTCTGGTAGAGGTCGCCGCGGGTGTCGCGTCCCTTGCCGGTGTGGACGCGGACCGAGGACTGCGGGGCCAGGCGGTAGTGGTGGAACGTGTAGGAGTGACCGTCTTCGTCGCTCAGGGTCCAGCCGTCCAGGTCGACCGTGTGGCGGGTGGGGTTGGTCAGCTGTGCCCGTTCCCTGTTCAGCGAGCGGTTGGAGCGGTCGTCGCGCCCCGGGGAGCCGTGCTGGACGGTCGAGATCTCCACCCGCGCCCGATGCGGGCGGGCGTGGTCGGCCGCCGCGGCCGGCAGCGCCGCCACCGAGACCAGAGCGGCGGCCACGAGCGCGGCAGCGGCCGAACGGCGAGCGGTGAAGGAAGCAGAAGCGGACAAGAAGTCCCCCTGACGGTGCGGCACCCACCCCGGCCCGGTGTAGGTGTCATGGCCGGCGCGAGGGCTGGTGCGGTGTGCGGTGGCGGCCGGACAGCCGCGTCCCCAGCATGTCCACCACGGAGGGGAATGGAGCGAAAACGCAGCCTGCGTTACCTGTTGTCCACATTGCCGTGATGCTCGACTGTAACCTCCATGTATGCGGCTTGTGCACGAAGTTGACGAGTCGCCAGGCGCGATTCCCTTGCGAACGCGGGCCGGAGGCCCACCCCGACCGGACTCGCCGCGGCGGATCGACCAAGGCCATCACCCGAAAGTGAGTAACAGCAGGACAGCTCCACGACGGCAGCCGCACGGGGCACGATGGTCGAGGAGTACCGCCGGTCCACCGCACCGGGCGACGACCGGGCCCCCTGTGACGCCGGATCCGGTAGCGGCACGGACGGCGGGCGAGCCACCCCCCTGCCGACGCCGGGGGAACGGCCTGCCGTACGGCTCGGCACGCGGCCCCTGGTGCGAGTTCCGCGTGCCGTTCGCGCCGCCGATGCGTCAAGAGACAAGGCCGGCCATCTTGTCGGCTCGCGCGAGGCGGAGTGCGGAGACGAGGAAGAAGACCCCGCCCAGGAAGGCATAGCCGCCCAGGCCGCTCAAGGAGGCGTCGGCCTTGCCGGCCTGGATCACGAACGAGGTTCCGGCGAGAGTGGAGATGGCGCCACTGGCGATCATCGGCCACTGCCCTGCCATGCCGCGCCGATGGACGGCGACGACGAGTTGGACGAGTCCGGCAGTGACGGCCCAGGAGCCCCAGACCCGCAGGACGGCCGGGACGCCCGAGGTGGCGGCGGCGGCGAGACCTGCGGCGGCGAGGGCACTGAGCGCGACATTCACCTGGAGACCGCGCACTGATCGGCGGTCCGTTTTGGCGGACCTCAGGTCGACCACCGCACACGCCACATCGAACACGGGGTAGATCACCAGCAAGGTCGTGCTCAGGGGGTTCAGTTCGTCGGTGGCGGTGAACAGGAGGACGGCCCATACCGCGGCGAACGCGAAGCGCAGGAAGTAGAGACGGCGCAGTGCTGCGGTGCCGCTCACGGAGGCGGCGACGGGGGCGGAGACGGAGGATCCCATGGCGGGTCCTTTCGGCGATGGGCGCTTGCCACGGGACCGGCCGGGCCGGAGGGCACCGGCCTGTGCGGCTGCGGTACGGCCCTCGTCGGGCGAGCCACCGGTCCCGGCAAGCGCCGGGCATGGACGGGAGAGGGAGAAGGGAAGGGGAAGGAGAAGATGAGGGAGAACGTTCGGTCTTCCCTCATCAAAAGCGGCAGCACCTCCCCTGTCAAGACCGAACGTTCTCCCTCATCGGCTGCTATCGTCGGCACCATGAGCGCGGAGGCAGAAGGCAGAGGCAGATCCGAGGCGCGGGAGCGACTGCTCGGCACGGCGACCCGGATCTTCTACGCCGAAGGGATCCACTCGGTCGGCGTGGACCGGATCATCGCGGACGCGCAGGTCACTCGCGCCACCCTGTACCGGCACTTCAAGGGCAAGGACGAACTGATCCTCGCCTACCTCCAGCAGGCCGATCAGGGCATCCGGGGGCAGGTGGCCGCGATCCGGGCACAAGGCCTGTCGGCAGCCGACACGGTCCGGGCCGTGAGCCGCTTCGTCGCCGAAGGCATCCGGTCCTCCGGGTTCCGCGGCTGCGCCTTCCTGAACGCGGCAGCCGAGTATCCCGACTCCGCACACCCCGTCCACCAGGCCGTACTGGCCCATCGGCAGTGGTTCCTGGAGACCGCCACGGAGTTGCTGGAAGACGCCGGCCACACTCCGGCCGACGCGGCGGGCCGGCACTTCGTCATGCTCCGGGACGGCGCCATGGCGGCCGGCTGCCTCTCCGACCCGGCGCCGATCTGCGAGACGTTCCTGCACGGTGTGGAGGGCATCCTGGCCAAAGCCACAGCACCGGCGCCGGCGCCCTCGGTATCGGCACCACCGGCACGACCGGCGTCTGAAGGGGACGCGCCGGCCGCGCTTCCGGCATGACGATGCGGGCGGGCGCCCATCGGCCCGCGATCGAGCCTCCCGTTCGGCACCCCCGCTTCCGGGAACGCGAGCGGCCGACGACCGCCCCGCCTCCCGCCGCACGGCGAGACGTCAGGCGGTTCTCAACGTGACCGCACGCGCCGCAGGGTCGGCTTCGGCGGCGTCGAGAGTTCCGGCCGGGACGGACCGGGCCGCTCGACGACCCTGGCCAGTTGGAGCGGGGTGAGGTTCAGCAGCCGCAGCAGCGCGGCCGTCTGGCGCTCGTCACCGGCCCAGAGGTCTCGCTGCTCGGCCTGCTCGTACTGGGCCGGGTCCATTCCGATGGACCGGGCAAGCCTGTCCGTGGTGAACTGCCGCGCCAGCCGGTGCTCCCCCAGCGTTCGCGGTTCCTCGATCCCCATCAGGTCCGTGGTCCGGCACCAGAGGACGTCCGCGAGGGCGATCAGTTCGTGCTCGGCGGGGCGGTGCTCGCCGCTCTCCCACGCGTGGACGAGGGAGACGTCGGCGGGAACTCCGCACGCGTTCAGCTGCTCCGCCACCTGCTGAGGCGATATCCCGAGACCCTGTCTGGCCGACAGAGCGGCAGCGGGAGAGAACGGCGGTCTGTTCACGGGGGGCGGCCCTTCTTGTTGCTCGGTGGTGCGTGTCTGCGCCGACGCATCCGGTTCGCCCCGAAGGCAGTCCGGAACGCGCGTCGATCGGTGAGCCCGGTGCGGGCACCCCGCACGGTCCTGCTCATGATCAAAGTCTCGTCGCCGCATATCCGTGCCTACGACATATGCACCTCACTTGTGCACGGTCGCCCCTCACCCATGCCTCGCAGGTCACCCCGGCGCGCCGCCCGGCCGTCCTCAGGGGCAGGTTCGTCATGATCGACAGGGCATCACGACCGGACGAGCGGGAGTTCTCTCGCCGTCTCCGGCATCCGCCGACCTCGCGCGGCGAAGGGCCCGACACCTCCCCGGTCACCCTGCCGCCCGTCCGCCCGTGCGCCCGTGCGCCCGTCCCCCGTCCGCCCGTCCCCCCGTCCGCCCGTGCGCCTGCCCTCCCGCCTGCCGGGCCGGTCGTCCGCTCTACCCGGAGCTCCGCACCGCCCCCACGACACCGAGGGTGCGTACGGCTGCGCTCTTCAGGGCCGGGTGTTCGCGCACCAGCCGATGAGCCGCCCGGAGCGGCTCGTGCCGGAGCCAGTGCAGCGCGGCACCCGGACCGACCGTGCGCAGGGCGCCTTCGTGGACCGTGAGGTCACCCGTCTTGAAGGCGTTCTTGTAGGCGGCCTCGCCCCGGCCGAAGTCGACCAGCCGAATGCCGGAAGCGGCGGCGGCCTCGATCATGCGCAGGTAGAGGATCCGGCCGGGCGAGAAGGTGGCGAGGTCGCGGTCGTAGGAGGGGAACCAGCAGGACAGGACCGTGCGGGAGCGCAGACCGAAGTGGGCGGCTACGGGACGGTCGGCGGCGTAGAGCACCGAGAGGACGCCCGAGCAGTCCGGTGCGGTGGTGTCGGCCAGCAGGCGCACCAGGCCGGCGATCCACCGCTGCTCGAACGGGTCACGGCGACCGGTGCGGCGGTAGTGGGCCGACTTCCAGCCGACAAGGGTCCTCAGCGCCGCCGGGTGGCGCTCGTCGTGGACGAAGCGCAGCGGGCCGAGGTGCCGGGCCAGGCGGCGCTCCTGGGCCCGGGTCGATTTCAGCAGGCTCCGCGAGTGGGCGCGCAGGTGGGTTTCGTACGCGGCGTAGCCCTGTGCGAGATCGACGACGGGAGACGCGAACCGGCCCGTCGCGTACGGCAGGAACAGGTCCTGCCCGCCTTCGAGATGGTTGAACTCCCAGGCGTTCAGGGAGCAGGCACGCATGAGGTGGCGCGGGTCGAGGCGCGCGTCGTCGGGATGCAGGACGGCACCCTGGCAGTCGGACACCCCCAGACCGACCGCGCGGCCGTGGCCCCACCGGCCCCGTTGGTAGGGGAAGTAGCCGACGGCCTGCCGCTTGCGGCGCAGTACCGCCACGCGGGCGTCACGGCGTACGCGGCCGACGGCCCGGGTGAACTCGGCGCTCATGAAGGGGTTGGCGGTGGCGCCGGTCGCGGCGTGCCGTAGTTCGTTCCAGCGGGCGAGGTCGCTCGGCGCGAGGTCACCGGCGTGCACGATGTCGATACGTGGAGTCGTCATGAGAGGTCCTGAGTCCTGGTTTCGCGGCAGGACGAGTCGTCCGGCGGGCGTTCGAGGCGTGCGACGGCTCGGGCATGGGGCGCCGAGGCGTTCTCCAGCGTGCTTGTCGGGACGTACCTGTGACGGGACGTCAGCTCAGGGGAGGGCCTCGGCGGCCGACCGCGCCGGTGAGCAGCACCTCCGGGCCGTGCTCGTCGTCGTCGGCGCGGGCTGCGCGGAACCGGCCCGGGCCGACGTCCAGGTCCGTGCGCCTCCGCGGGCGCAGCAGAGCGCGCAGGCGGTGGAAGAAGGCGCGCGGACCCGCCTGGACCGTGGCGGACAGCCGGGACCGGGAACGCGCCACGGCGCGCAGCGCGCACACCGTGACCAGGGTCATCGCCAGATGGACCGCGCCGCCCTCGCCGCCGTGGAGCGGCCCGCCCGTGCCCCCCGGCCCGGAGGCGGCGACAGCGAACCAGCAGCAGGCCACGGCCTGCGCCAGGATCATGGCGCAGAGGTCGGGCAGCAGGGCGTCCGACCCGGCCGCCCGGGACCGCGGCAGCGCACTCGCGAACAGGATCGGCACCACCAACAGGCAGGCGGCGAAGGAGATCGAACGCGCGAAGACCAGGTGGTAGCCGGCGGCGGCCAGGGCCGTCGCGGTCACCGCCAGGCCCAGGGCGGGTAACACCCCTCGCCGGGCCTTGCCGTCGACGGACCGACGGCAAGGCCCGCCGAGGGGGTACGAGTTCACGATCATGTCCCGTCCATGGTCGACGAGATTCGCGGCCGTGAACTCCGGAACGGCAAAACCGCCCGGTGCGAACGTTCGGGCGACCGGTCCCATCTGGGGGTGAACGGGCAGGGGGACGCGTGCGCTCTTCGACGACGCCCTTCCGTGAGGCGGAAGCCGTGTTGCGGCCCCGTGACGCCCGCCCCGACGATGCGGACACCAGCAGAGACGGGAGCCGCAACGATGCCGCACACCACCGCATTCGCCAGGAACCAGTGGTACGTCGCCGCCTACGCCGCAGAGGTCGGGCGGGAGGAGTTGCTCGGCCGGACGATTCTGGGTGAGCCGCTCGTGTTCTACCGGACCGAGGAGGACGGGACGCCCGTCGCCCTGCACGACCGCTGCGTGCACCGCCGCTTCCCGCTGTCGGAGAGCCGGCTGGACGGCGACCGCATCGTGTGCGGCTACCACGGCTTCACCTACGACTCGACCGGCGCCTGTGTGTACGTGCCGGGACAGAAACGGATCCCGCGCACCGCCCGGGTCACCGCCTACCCGGTCGTCGAGCTGGACTCGCTGGTGTGGGTGTGGATCGGCGACCCGGCGCTCGCCGACCGGCGGACGATCCCGCGCGCCCGGCATCTCGACGCCCCCGGCTGGACCACCGTCCGGGGCATGGAGCCCATCGACGCGGACTACGGGCTGCTCGTCGACAACCTCCTGGACCTCTCCCACGAGACGTATCTGCACGGCGGTTACATCGGCACGCCCGAGGTAGCCGAGACGCCGATCACCACCGAGGTCGACGAGGGCGCGGGGATCGTGCGGGTCAGCCGGCACATGGACGACGCCGAGTGCCCCCCGTTCTACGCCCGTTCGACGGGCATCGAGGGCCGCATCACCCGCTGGCAGGACATCGAGTACCACGCGCCCTGTCTGTATCTGCTGCACAGCCGGATCGCTCCGGTGGGTGTCCTGCCCGAGGCGGACGGCGGTGACCCGAACGGCTTCCACACCGAGATCACGTACGCGATCACACCCTCCGCGGACGGCGAGGTGTACGACTTCTGGATGGTCTCGCGGGACTGGGCGACGGACGACGAGGAGGTCACCGAGTTCCTGCGCGGCAACAACCACACGGTGGTCATGCAGGACGTCGACGCTCTCAACCTCCTTCAGCGCACGCTCGGTTCGGAACGCACCGGCTACCAGGAGCTGAGCATCAACATCGACACCGGCGGTCTGGCCGCGCGCCGTATCCTCGCCCGGCTGGTGGCCGAGGGCGACAAGCCCGTGGAGCGGGTCCTGTGAGCACCGGCCCGACCGGCGAGATCTACCGCGTCGACTGGCTGCCGGGCACCGACGTGCTGCACGGAACCTGTCACTGCGGCGCCGAACACACCACGCAGGACCCGGTCGAGATGTGGGAGTGGATGCTCGGCCACCCCGAAGGACACCGGCCGCGAGGGAACGGCTCATGAGCGTGTACGAGACCGAACTGGTCGTCGAAGTACGCGAGTTCGCCGCCGAAGGGGTGCTCGCCCTCACTCTGCGCCACCCGCTGGGCGAGCCGCTCCCGGCCTGGGAGCCGGGTGCCCATGTGGACCTCGTCCTCGGCCCGGGGCTGGAGCGCCCGTACTCGCTGTGCGGTGATCCCGCGGACCGCCGCGCCTGGCGGATCGCGGTGCTGCGCGAGCCGGCCGGGCGAGGCGGATCCGCGCATGTGCACGAACAGTTGAGGCCGGGCGACAAGGTGCGGGTGCGGGGCCCGCGCAACCACTTCGCGCTGCGTCCGGCGGCCGGCTACCGCTTCGTCGCGGGCGGCATCGGGATCACCCCCATCCTGCCGATGCTGGCGGCGGCCGAGGCGGCGGGCGCCGAGTGGAGCCTGCTCTACGGCGGCCGGACCCGCGGTTCCATGGCGTTCGCCGGGGAGTTGGCGCGGTACGGGGACCGGGTCACCGTCGCGCCGCAGGACGAGACGGGTCTGCTCGACCTCGGTTCCGTGCTCGACGCGCTGCCGGAGGGCACCCTCGTCTACTGCTGCGGTCCGACTCCGCTGCTCGACGCCGTGCAGGAGCGCTGTCCGGCCGATGTGCTCCGGGTCGAGCGGTTCCAGGCGCGTGATGAACCGGCGGGCGAGGAGGGCGAGTTCGAGGTCGAGCTGGCGCGGAGCGGGCGGACACTGACCGTCGCGGCGGGGGTCTCCGTGCTGGACACCGTACGGGCGGCGGGGGTCGAGGTCCTCTACTCCTGCACGGAGGGCACCTGCGGCACCTGTGAGACCGACGTGCTGGAGGGCACGCCGGAGCACCGGGACTGCGTCCTCAGTCCGCAGGAGCGGGAGGCCGGGGAGACGATGATGATCTGCGTGTCCCGGTGCCGGGGGAGGAAGCTCGTCCTGGACCTGTGACCGGACCCGTGGCCCGGGCGGCGGCGCCTCCCGTCGGGTCGGTGATCCGCAGGTCGGCCTCGATCCGCGCCACGGCCGCCAGCAGCGGTGGCAGCAAGTCCCGGCGGACGGCGGCCACCGAGGTGCGGCCGGCGTGGACGGCGATGTTGACGGCGGCGACCACCGTGCCGTCGCGGCCGCGCACCGGGGCGCCCACCGACCGCAGCCCCTCCTCCAGTTCCTGGTCGACGAGGGCGTATCCCTGCCGCCGCACCCGCGCCAGTTCCGCCCGCAGCTCCTCCGGCCCGACCAGCGTCCGCGCGGTGAGCGCGCGCAGTTCCGCCCGGTTCAGCCGGAGTTCGAGCTCGTCGTCCGCCAGGTCGGCGAGCATCACCCGGCCCACCGAGGTGACGTGCGCGGGGAAGCGGGTGCCGACGGTGATGACGGCCGACATGATGCGGGTGGTCGGCACCCGGGCGACGTAGACGATGTCGTCACCGTCCAGGACGCACAGCGAGGAGGACTCCCTCACCTGTGCGACGAGGTGTTCCAGATGCGGCTCGGCGACCTGCGGAAGGGTGAGCCCGGCCAGGTAGGCGTAGCCGAGTTCCAGCACCCGCGGGGTGAGCCGGAAGAGCCGGCCGTCGCTGTGGACGTAGCCGAGATCCGCGAGGGTGAGCAACAGGCGCCGGGCCGCCGCCCGGGTCAGCCCGCAGGCGCGGGCGACGTCGCTGAGGGTGCGCGCGGGGTGCTCCGCGTCGAAGGAGCGGATCACCGCGAGACCCCGCTCGAAGGACCTCACGAAGTGCGGTGCTCGGGCCGTGGTGGACATACCACCCTCCCAACTGTCAACAATTTCGTCAGCCAAACGCATTGACCCCGTCGGACGGCGGGCTCTACGTTCCCTGTACGCCAATTGAGCACTACTGTGCGGTGTGCGCACAGCCTGTCGGAACACCGTTGTCTGCACAGGAGGAGCCTTGCGTCGTCTGTTCGCCGGTCTCGCGACCGGCACCATCCTGCTCGCCACGGCGGCCTGTGGCTCGTCCGACGACTCCGGTACGTCCACCGGGAGTTCGTCGTCCGGGGGCACCACGACCGTCGAACTCGGACTCATCCCCATCGTCGACGTGGCGCCCGTCTATCTGGGCGTGAAACAGGGTTTCTACGCCAAGCACGGCCTGAAGCTCTCGATCACCACCGCGCAGGGCGGCGCGGCGATCGTTCCCGGAGTCGTCAGCGGCCAGTTCCAGTTCGGCTTCAGCAACATGACCTCCCTGATGGTCGCGCAGTCCAACAACGTTCCCGTGCAGGCCGTTTCGAACGGCATCGCCTCGACGGGCGTACAGGGCAAGGACTTCGGGGCGATCACCGTGAAGAAGGGCAGCCCGCTCAAGTCCGCGAAGGACCTGGAGGGCAAGAAGGTCGCCATCAACACCCTGAAGAACATCAACGAGACCGCCGTGCGCGAGTCGGTGCGCAAGGCGGGCGGCGACCCGGACAAGGTGAAGTTCGTCGAGCTGGCCTTCGACCAGATGCCCGCCGCGCTGGACGGCGGGCAGATCGACGCGGCGATGGTCGTCGAACCGGCGCTGGCGACCGTCAAGAGCCAGGGCGGGGTGGAGATCGCCTCGCCGCTGGTGGACGTGGCCCCGAACCTCACCGTCGCCATGTACTTCACCTCGACGCAGTACGCGCAGAAGAACCCGGAGGTGGTGAAGAAGTTCCAGGACGCCACCGCGGAGTCGCTCGCCTACGCCGACGCGCACCCGGACGAGGTCCGCCAGATCGTCACCACCTACACCAAGATCCCGACGTCGGTGCTCGCACAGGTGACGCTGCCCAAGTGGCCCGCCGAGGCCGACCGTGCGTCGATCGAGGCGCTGGAGAAGCTGGGCGAACAGGACAAGCTCTTCAAGTCGACCCCGGACCTGGAGAAGCTGCTGCCGTGAGAGGCACGAACCTCGCACTCGGCGCCGCCGGACTCGCGGCCTTCCTCGGCCTGGGCGAGGCGGTGCCGCGGCTCGGGCTGGTCAAGGAGGCCTACTTCCCGCCGACCAGCCGCATCGCCGGCGCGCTGGGCGACGAACTCGCCGACTCCGCCTTCTGGACGGCGCTCGGCGACACCCTCACCGGCTGGGCCCTGGGTCTGGCGATCGCGGTGGGCGCCGGGGTCGTGGCCGGTGTGCTCGTCTCGGTCGTCCCCTACCTCCGCGAGGCGACCTCCTCGACCATCGAGTTCCTGCGCCCGATCCCGTCCGTCGCCCTGATCCCCCTCGCCGTGCTGCTCTACGGCACCGAACTGCGCTCGGTCCTGTTGCTGGTCGTCTACGCCTCGTTCTGGCAGATCCTGATCCAGGTCCTGTACGGCGTCCAGGACGTCGACCCGGTCGCCGAGGAGACGGCCCGCTCCTACGGACTCGGCGCCTGGGCGCGAGTGCGGCACGTCCTGTGGCCGACCGCGCTGCCGTACGTCATGACCGGCGTGCGGCTCGCGGCGGCCGTCGCGCTGATCCTCGTCATCACCGCCGAACTGGTCATCGGAGCACCGGGGTTGGGCGCGCGCATCGCCGTCGCGCAGACCTCGCAGGCGGTGCCCGAGATGTACGCCCTGATCGTCGTCACCGGAGTGCTGGGGCTGCTGATCAACGTGGGCGCCCGGACGGTGGAGCGGCACGCGCTGGCCTGGCACCAGTCGGTGCGCGGGGAGGTGGCGGTGTGAGCCGGTACTCCCCCGCCCGAACGGGTGCGGCGGCCTGGCGGCGCGTGCTGCTGCGGATGCTCTTCACGCTCGCCCTGCCGGCCGTGCTGGTCACCGTGTGGTGGGTGGCGTCCGACGGCAGTACGAACGTGTACTGGCCGCCGCTGCGCACGATCCTGAAGGCCTTCCCCGACGTGTGGACCGCGGAGCGGCTGCGCACCGACGTCCGGCCGAGCGTGCTGCGGCTGCTCGGCGGGTACGCGACGGCGGCCGTCGTCGGTGTGGCGCTGGGCACGGTCATCGGCTCCCACCGGCGGGTGCGGGCGGTGTGCGAGCCGGTCCTGGAGTTCCTGCGGGCGGTGCCGCCGCCCGTCCTGGTGCCGGTCATCATGCTGTTCGCGGGCATCGGCGACACCATGAAGGTCGTCGTCATCGCGAGCGGCTGTGTGTGGCCGGTGCTGCTCAACACGGTCGAGGGCGTGCGGGCGGTGGACCCGGTGATGGCGGAGACGGCGCGGTCCTACGGCATCACGGGCGTCGCCCGGTTGCGCGACGTGGTGCTGCCGTCGGCGAGCCCGCAGATCTTCGCGGGGCTGCGCCAGGCGCTGTCGATCGGCATCATCCTGATGGTCATCAGCGAGATGTTCGCCGCGAGCAACGGGCTCGGCTTCACCATCGTGCAGTTCCAGCGCGGTTTCGCCATACCCGACATGTGGACCGGGATCCTGGTGCTCGGTCTCCTGGGCTTCGTCCTGTCGGTGCTCTTCCGGATCGTGGAGCGCCGGGTGCTCGGCTGGTACCACGGTCTGCGCGCATCCACCCGGCGGTCCCCGTGACCCTCGCGAAAGGGCGTTCCATGCACCCGCGTCTTGCAGTGTCCGGCCTGCGGAAGGTCTACGAGGGGTCAGGGCGCCGGGTGGAGGCGGTGCGCGACCTCACCTTCACCGTCGAGGCCGGTGAACTCGTCTGCCTCGTCGGCCCGTCGGGCTGCGGCAAGACGACCCTGCTGAAGTGCATGGCCGGACTGCTCACCCCGACCTCGGGCGAAGTGCTCCTGGAGGGGCGCAGGGTGACCGGGCCGCCGCCGGACATGGCGTTCGTCTTCCAGGAGTACGGACGCAGCCTGTTCCCGTGGATGCGGGTCGGCGAGAACGTCGAACTCCCGCTGAAACAGAAGAGGTTGCCCAAGGGCCTACGACGCGAACTGGTCGCGGACGCCCTGCGTTCGGTCGGCCTGGAGGACGCGCTCTCCGCGTACCCGTGGCAGCTGTCGGGCGGGATGCAGCAGCGGGTGGCGATCGCCCGCGCGCTCGCCTACGAGCCCCGGGTGCTGCTGATGGACGAGCCGTTCGCCGCGGTGGACGCGCAGACCCGCGCCGATCTGGAGGACCTGGTCCGGGGTCTGTGGCGGGAGCGCGGGATCACCATCCTGTTCGTCACCCACGACATCGACGAGGCCGTCTACCTCGGCGAGCGGGTCGTCGTCCTGTCCGCCTCCCCGACGGTCGTCCGGGAGCAGCTGACGGTCGACCTCCCGCCGGAGCGCGACCAGTTGCACACGCGGGTGGCGCCGCGCTTCGCGGAACTGCGCACCCGGGTGTACGAGCAGATCCAGGCGGCGAAGCGCGACACCCCGGTGGACCGCCTCACGAAGTCGGACGCGCCGCCGGCGTGATTCCGCGCGCGGTGCCGACCCGGGCGCCGTCGGCGACCTGAACGCCGACGGTGCCCGGTCAGACCTCGGGTGCCGGGACCACGCTGAGGTGGCTCGCGGTACGGCGCGCGGCGCGCGTCCTGCGGGGCAGCGGGGTCGGGCGGGTGGCGCGCAGCACCATCGTCAGCCGGGTGTACCCCATGTCGTGCAGGGTCCTGGGGGTGTCGCAGACGATGCGGCACTCCGTGGCGCCCCAGCGCGGGTCGGGGTGCAGCAGGGGCCGGACCGCCCCGTCGTGCTCGACGGCCTCCTCGCCGACCGCGCGGATCCAGTGCGGCAGCCCGTGGCGGTAGGCGGCCTCCATGATCGGGTCCTGGGCGATCTCGCGGCGGATCGCCTGGAGCCCGTGGTCGTGGGCGTGCCGCTCCACGGCGGCGGCGAAGCGGGCGAGCATCGGCAGGCACCAGCCGGCCTCGTGGTCCCCGAGGACCGAGGGGGCGTCGGGATGGAAGAGGACGAAACGCAGGAAGTTGTCGCCGGGCAGGGCCGTGGGATGCGGGCCCACCTCCCGGAAAAGTGACGCGAAAGCGTCGTTGGAGAGAACGACGTCCCAGCGGTGGTCGAGGACGACGGACGGGAAGGGGACGGCCTCCAGGTATGCGGCGTAGTCGTGCAGATACGCCTGGGCCTCAAGACTCTCGGGGACGGGCCGCGGTACGGACCGCTGCCCACCTGCCTGATATGCCATCGGGAGGTCACCCCTCTTGCCTATGCGGCCTTCACGCGGCGCCCCGATCCTGCTGCCCCGACGCGATCGGTGTCAACTATCGTGGCATTCCGTGCTGGTTGACGGCTGAAATTGGCCACAGTTGTGGCGAGACCTGGATGTGAGTTCGAAAGACGGGCTACTCTCCACGCAGTTCACGGCGACCGTCCGTTCTGGTGATCGTGTGCCTGTGAGAGGGACGTGAGAGACCTAGGAGACCTGTCGGTGGCGGAGGATGGCTTCGAGGTTCCGGGCGCCGCGGCGACGGTGCTGATGTCGGCCGTCGTCGCCCGGGTCGCCGCGCTCGCCGACCGGCTCGGCGTGCCGCACGCGGAGGTCTTCGGCACCGGGCGGCTGTCCGTCGCCTCCGGTGTCCCGGAGTCGGTGGTCAAGGCCCTGCTGAGCGGCCGGCCCGCCGGTGAGCCCGATGTGCAGGCCCGCTTCTTGCAGCGGCTGGACCTGCTGCGCCGCACCCGGCTCAAGCCGAACGGCCGTAAGTACACGCAGCAGGAGATCGCCGACGGCGCCGGTATGTCGCGCCAGCAGGCGGGCGCCCTCATCAACGGCGACCGGCGGCCCACCATGGAGCACTGCGACGCCCTCCAGCGCTTCTTCCGGGTGCACGCGGGCTTCCTCACGGCCGAGGACCCGGAGGCGCTCGCGGGAGCCCTCCAGCACATCGAGCAGGAGCTGCTCCAGAAGCTCGCCGCCCGGGAGGCCGCCGCGGCCGCCGAGGATCCGCTCGAGCGGCTGCTGCAAGACCACGGCGTGCGCGGGATCGCCTGGCGGGCCGCCCAGCTGCCCACCGACCAGCACCGCGACAAGGTCGCCGAGTGGCTGGACATGCTCCTGGAGAGCGTGAAGCGGCCCGAGTCGTGATCCGGGGGAGAACTGTGAGCATCGCCAGGGAAATGCGCCGCCTCAGCGGCGAGTTGGTCGCGGAACTGAGCCTGCCGGCCCCCGCCGTGCCGGCCGACCTGTACACCGCCCTGTGCGACGGGATGAGCAGACGGCGGGGCCGCCCGGTGCACTTCCGCATGGCCCCCTTCCCGGCCGACACCGCCAGCGGTCTGTGGCTCGACATGGCCGACCAGGACCTCGTGGTCGTCGAGGAACGCACCGCACCGGAGCACCAGTTGGTGATCCTGGGCCATGAGCTGTGGCACATGAAGGCGGGTCACTGCGGGCACCACGTCGAGGGTGCCGCGGTGGCGGCCCGTTTACTCAGCGACGGGGCGGATCTCCGGGCGACGGTGCGCAGCGTCGCCGCGCGCACGCGTTTCGACCTCACCGACGAGCGGGAGGCCGAGAGCTTCGGCCTGCTGCTCGCCAGCAAGTGCCGTACCTGGCTCCCGGGTTCGTCGCCGCGGGAACGGGGCCAGCGGGACCATCTGGCCGGGCGCATCGAGGCGTCGCTGGGCTACCTGGGGCCGTAGCACCGCCCGGCCGGCGGAGCACCCGGACGGCTGTCGCGGGCGGCTGCCCCCGGCGGATGCCCTGTCGGCTGTCGCGGACGGCCGTCAGGTCGCGCTGCGCTCGCTCGCCTCGCGCCGGTCCCGTTCCGTGCCGTCCGGCGGACCCGTCGTCCCCGTTCCGGGCCTGCCCTCGCGAAGGAGCCGGCGCCAGTGGTCACGGCTCCAGTCGGCCGGGGCCGTGGTGCGGGTGAACTCCTCGACGAGGGCGCGGAACCGGGCGGGGTCGCTGTGGAACGGGAAGTGACCGGCCCCCTCGAAGATCTCCAGCCGGCTGCCGGGCATCGCCTCGTGGGCGCCGTACGCGTGCCGCACGGGCACCACGCTGTCCCGGTCGCCCCACAGCAGCATCGTCGGCAGGCCGGCCGTCAGATAGCAGCGGTCGAGCATGGTCACGACCTGGCCACGCCAGTCGACGACCGCACGCAGGGTACGGATGAAGGCGTTGCGCGCGGTCGCGTCCGGCAGGGCGTCGACGAGGTGGAGCAGATCGGGGGCGTCCTGGCCGAGATCGGTGTCCAGCAGCCTCATCAGACCGACGGCGAGACCGACCTGGAAGCGTGCGCCCGGCAATCGCAGCGCGGACAGCGCCAGATGGGCGCCCGGCAGCGAGACCAGCCGCAGGGCCGGGTTGACCTCGCGGCCGACGCCGCCCGCGCTGACGAGGATCAGCCGTTCGGTGCGCTCGGGGAACTGGTACGCGAACTGCATCGCCACCCCCCCGCCCAGCGAATGCCCGACCAGGGTCGCCGACTCGATGCCGAGCGCGCTGAGCAGATCGCGCAGCCCGTTGGCGTACGCGGCCACCGAGTAGTCGGCGCGGGGCTTGTCCGAGGCCCCGTGGCCGAGAAGGTCCGGGGCGATGACCGTGTGGGTGCGGGCCAGGTCGGGGATCAGCTCGGTCCAGGTCCGCGAGGAGTCGCCGATACCGTGGACGAGGACCAGCGCGGGACCTTCCCCGGCCATGCGGAAGGCACGCCGGTAACCGTGCACGACCCGGTGGCGCAGCTCCAGTTCGGCGTCGCCGACCGGGCGCAGCCTGGTGGCGCGCGACGGGCGCCGCTGCGGGACATCGACCACCTGCTCGCCTCCTGTACCCGTGGCCCCGGCGAGCCGCCGAAAGCCCTTCTCCCCAGCGTAGAACCCCTTTCCACCAGGGGATTTCCAGGAGGTTTCAGCTCCGCTAAGCGGGCGAACGGAGGCCGGGTCGGACCGGATTGTCAGTGGTGGGCGGCAAGCTGGGGGGTGCGCCGCCGTATGGGGGCGTACGCGCCGTCGGGCGCGGGGGACACGACGCCGACACGGGGAGAGCCGACCGATGCCCACTGCCGTACTGACCGACCGCGAGCGCACCGCCGTCCAGGCCTACCTGCGGCTGCTGCACACCGTCCGTGCCGCCTTCGGCGACGAGGACGGCGGCGAGGACGCGGGCGCCTCCGGTGCGCCGCAGGACCGGCTGCCCCCGGTGGTGCCGCCGGCCGTCCTGGCCGAGGCCGAACAGGCCCTGGCCGCGGCGGGACTGGCGGGCAACGAGGAGGAGTTCTTCCGGCTCCTGCACACCTGGTACCCGGGCCGGTGATCCCCGGGGGCGGCCCGCCGCCTCAGGTGTGGTGCACGGTGACCGCCGTGGCCACCAGCCCTCGCCGCACGCTCCAGCGGCCGTCGAAGTGACCGAGCCGGTGGCCGCCGACCACCGGCCCGGGGACGAGCAGCCGGGCGCGGAAGACACCGTACGAGCCGTCGGCGGGACCGGTCGCGAAGGCGGCGGCCGGAAGGGAGGCGGAGGACGGAACGGGGGCGGAAGGCGGAACGGGGGCGGACGCCGGAACGGGGGCGGAAGGCGGGACGGGGGCGGAGGCCGGGGTGAGCTCGATGTCCGCCTCGCTGAAGTCCAGCCACTTGCGGGTGAGCGGGAACCACGCCTTGTAGACGGACTCCTTGGCACTGAACAGCAGCCGGTCCCAGTGCACCTCGGGACGGGCCTGGGCCAGCCGGCCGAGCCGCTCCGCCTCGGCCGGCAGGGCGATGGCGGCCAGGACGCCCTCGGGAAGCGGCTCGTGGGGTTCGGCGTCGATACCGAGAGAGGCCAGGTCGGCGGCCCGGACCAGGGCGGCCGCGCAGTAGCCCGCGCAGTGGGTCATGCTGCCCGTCAGCCCGTCCGGCCACTGCGGGGCGCCGCGCTCACCGGGCAGCACGGGCTGCGCGGGCACGCCGAGCTTCTCCATGGCGCGCCGGGCGCAGGAGCGTACGACGGTGAACTCACGGCGGCGCTTGGCGACCGCCCGCGCCACCAGCGCCTCCTCCTGCGGGAACAGCGGCGCGCTCCCGAACTCGCGGACGCCCTCCTCGCCGAAGGCCTCGACCGCCACGACCGACTCCGGCAAAAGCTCCTCGATCACCGGGCCCCGGCCTCTCCCGGCAGGATGCGGCGCAGCCGCCCCGGCGGCTGGGCCCGCTTGCGCCATTCGCGGGGGTAGCCCACCGACACCTCCTCGAAGCGGACGCCCTCGTGCCAGGTGGTCCGCGGGATGTGCAGATGGCCGTACACCATGGTCTCGATCCGGAACCTGCGGTGCCAGTCCGCCGTCAGCCCGGTGCCGCACCACATGGCGAACTCGGGGTGCCACAGCACGTCCATCGGGTGCCGGTGCAGGGGATAGTGGTTGACGGGGACGACGGGCAGGCCGTCGGGGATCTCGGCCAGCCGCCGTTCGGTCTCGGCGACCCGGGCCCGGCACCAGGCCTCGCGGCTGGGATACGGGTCGGGATGCAGCAGGTACTCGTCGTTGCACACGATGCCGGTGCCCTGGGCGTAGGCCAGCCCCTCCTCCTTGGTGGCACAGCCCGCCGGGAGGAACGAGTAGTCGTACAGCAGGAACAGCGGCGCGACGGCCACCGGGCCGCCGGGGCCCTCCCAGACCGGGTAGGGGTCCTCGGGCGTGGTGACCCCGAGGTCGCGGCAGACCTCGACGAGGTGCTCGTAGCGGGCGACCCCGCGCAGGGTGACCGGGTCGCTGGGATGCGTCCACAGCTCGTGGTTGCCGGGGGTCCAGACGACCCTGCGGAACCGGCCGGCGAGGGTCTTCAGGGCCCAGCGGATGTCCGCCACGTTCTCCGAGACGTCACCGGCGACCAGCAACCAGTCCTCGTCCGTCTCCGGGACCATCGCCTCGACCAGCGCGCGGTTCTCCGGATATCCGATGTGCAGATCGCTGACGGCCAGCAGCCGTCCGGCGCCGCCCGCCGTCGACGTCACGTTCCGCCCCCGCTCACGAGCCCACGCTCCGCATCCTCACGACTACACCGGTGTCACCACGAGAACACATTCACGCGTCCGGTACAAGGTCGGTCCGGGGCCCCCGCCACAAGGGGACCCGGCCCCACCTGCACCGGGAGCGCGCCCCCCTACCCGAACTCGCGCCTCACGTGAACAAGATCGGAAAATCCGTAACACGGGCGTTGCACGCCGCACCCCCGGGAAGCCGTATGATCGCCCCAACACCACCGCCATGGACGACCCTTCCGCAGGGCGGTTTGGTGACCCTCCAATCCCCCTGCCCGGGCCGGGCTCGCTTTGCCCTGCCCGCGAACCGTGAAAGGCGGCCTGCATGGTCTCTCGCGTACGCGTCTGGCTCAACCGCACGTACGCGGAGAACGTGTTCTTCACGGATCAGCTGCGACGAAATCCCAGCGACCGCGCGGTCGAGATCCACGCCACGCACGGTGACGCCGACTCCCCCGTGCTGGCCGCCGCCGACACCGCCGAGCTGGAGCCGGAGGGGCTCTCCCCGGCCGCGTACGTCGAGTACGCCCTCGCGCAGTGCAAGCGCCGCGGCATCGACGTGTTCGTGCCCCGGCTGCACCAGGCGGCCGTCGTGGCGCACCGGGCCGACTTCGACGCGGTCGGCACCGCCCTGCTCGCGCCGCCGCCGGAGGCCGTCGCCGTCTTCCACGACAAGGTGATCGCGTACGAGGCCGTCAAGGCGATCGGCGTGCCCGTGCCGCCGTGGTTCCGGGTCCGGACGGCGGACGAACTCGTCGCGGCCGTCGAGGAGTTGGAGGAGGCCGGGCACCGGGCGTGCTTCAAGCCGGCCTCCGGCGCGGGCGGGGTGGGCTTCCGGGTGATCACCCGCACCCCCTTCTCGCTGATGCACCTCAGCGGCTTCCCGACCCCGTACGTCCAGCTCGACATGGTCGTCGACGCGCTGACGCGGGCCGCGGAGCAGGGCGAGGAGCAGATCGACTGGCTGGTCATGCCGCGCCTGGAGCAGCCGGAGGTCTCCGTGGACTGCCTCACCGGCCCGGACAACATCCTGCGGATGGCCATCGGCCGGACGAAGAACGGCCGCCGCCGGGGCTTCACCCTGCACGAGCAGTGGCTGGAGCCCGCCCGGCTGATCGCCGAGGGGTTCGGCCTGCACTACCTGTCCAACATCCAGTTCCGGATGTTCGGCGACCGGCCCGTCCTCATGGACGTCAACACCCGGCCGGCCGGCGGACTTCACCAGCTCTCGCTGTGCGGCGTCAACGCCCCTTGGGCGGCGGTGCAGTTGGCGCTCGGCGAGGACCCGGGCGAGATCGTGCCGCCGTTCCTGGGGCAGGACTACACCGTGGTGTCGGGTCCGCGTCCGCTGCGCGCGGTCACGCTGCCGCACCAGCGGGTGGAGGAGAGCGCCGAGCCGCTGCTGCCGGCCGTGCCCGCGCCCGCCGATCCCGTCGAGGTGCCCACGGCGGGCGCCGCGCAGGCGCTGCCGCTCTAGTTCCCCCTCGTTCCCTCACCGGTATGGACCAATTCCGTCTCCCGCCTTGACAGGCGGATTGGTCCATACCAACTTTGTTGCGCACCTCCTTGCAGTCCCCTGCACTCCCGAACACCCCCATTCCTTCAGGGAGATCGCGTGCGCACCAGACCCCTCGGACGCCCCTGGCGTCGGTTCCTCGCCCTGCTCGGCACCGCCGGTCTCGCCCTCGCCGGGGCCGTGGCCCTGCCGGGCACCGCCCAGGCGGCCAACATCCTCACCAACCCCGGCCTCGAGTCGGGCTCCCTCTCGCCCTGGTCCTGCACCGGCAACCTCGGCTCCGTCGTCTCCTCCCCCACCCATGGCGGCTCCAAGGCCCTCGCGGGAGCGGTGAGTTCGAGCGACATCGCCAAGTGCAGCCAGAGCGTCGCCGTCCAACCGAACACCACGTACGCGCTGACCGGCTGGGTGCGCGGCTCCTACGTCTACCTCGGTGTCGACGGCGGCGCCTCCACCTGGACGTCGTCGCCGTCGGCGTACAGCCTGCTGTCGGTGTCCTTCACCACCGGGGCCTCGCAGACCAGCGCCACGATCTACACGCACGGCTGGTACGCCCAGGGCACCTACTACGCGGACGACATCAGCCTGGACGGACCCGGCGGCGGAGGCGGCTCGGACACCCAGGCGCCGACCACGCCCGGCGGGCTGACCTCGACCGGCAAGACGTCCTCCAGCGTGTCGCTGTCGTGGAACGCCTCTTCCGACAACGTCGGCGTCACGGGCTACGACGTGTACAGCGGGTCCGCCCGGGTGCTCACCGTCTCCGGTACGTCCGCGACGGTCAGCGGGCTGTCCGCGAGCACCGCGTACACCTTCACCGTGCGGGCCCGCGACGCGGCCGGGAACACCTCCGGGGCCTCCAACCCCGTGAGCGTCACGACGAACGCGGGCGGCGGGGGCGGGACCGGCTTCAAGCAGGCCGCCCCCTACCTGTTCGAGGGCTGGGGCGACCCGCCGGCGGTGTCGACGGTGATGAACTCGACCGGCATCAAGTGGTTCACGATGGCGTTCATGCTGGACGGCGGCGGGTGCAACCCGATGTGGGACAGCAGCCGGCCGCTGACCGGCGGGGTCGACCAGAGCGTCATCAACCAGGTCCGCTCCGCGGGCGGCGACATCGTCCCCTCGTTCGGCGGCTGGCAGGGCAGCAAGCTCGGCGCCAACTGCTCCTCGGCGAGCGCGCTGGCGGGCGCGCTCCAGAAGGTGATCGACGCCTACTCCCTCAAGGCGATCGACATGGACATCGAGAACACGGACGAGTTCGAGAACGAGGCCGTGCAGGCGCGGATCCTCACCGCCCTGAAGACGGTCAAGGCCAACAACCCCGGCCTGAAGACCATCGTCACCTTCGGGACGTCCACGACCGGGCCGACCTACTACGGCAACCGTCTCATCGAGCAGGCCAAGTCGCTCGGCGCCGACATCGACGTCTTCACCATCATGCCGTTCGACTTCGGCGGCGGTTCGGACATGTACGGCAACACCGTGAACGCGACGGAGGGGCTCAAGAACAAGCTGAAGTCGACCTTCGGCTGGGACGACGCGACCGCCTACGCCCATATCGGCATCTCCGGCATGAACGGCCTGTCGGACCAGCAGGAGAACACCACCCCGGCGATCTGGACCCAGATCCGTGACTGGGCCAACAGCCATCACATCGCCCGGCTCGCCTACTGGGCCGTCAACCGCGACCGGCCCTGCCCGGGCGGTGGCGTGGTGAGCAACTGCTCCGGCATCAGCCAGAGCACCTGGCAGTTCACCTCGATCACGGCCGGCTTCACCGGCTGAGCGTCCCGGAACACGAGCGGGAGTCCCCCGGACCGCGGTCCGGGGGACTTTTTCCGTGCAGGGTGTATCAGGAGCCGGGGGTCTCGCTCTTAAGAGTGAAGGGCCCCACGGGGGAGCAACCGGGGAAGCACGGGGCTCCAGGGGGAAGCACAGGGATCAACGGGGGAAGTGCCGGGAATCGACGGGGGATTCCCGGCGGTACGGGGGATCGGGTCGGTCGGCCGCTGTCACGGGGAGCGGCCGGCCGGCCCGAACCGCTGTGCTGCGCCGGCCGAACGGCCGCCCCGGCTCACCCGATCCCCCACCGGCCCCCGGCGGGGCGCGGGGTGACCGTGTCTCAGAAGCGTCCCGACCCCCGGTACAGCTCGAGTTCGCCGTCCAGTTCCAGGGCGAGGACGGTGGCGTGCGGGTCCAGGTCGGAGCCGGCCGGCGGGTCGATCCACAGCACACCGACCGCCTCGTGCAGTCCGCCGACGACACGGTGGCCGAGTTCCGTCCCGGTGCCCAGCACGGTGACCCTGCGGACCGGGGTGACCAGCCCCCGGACCCCGATCTCGGCACGCGGGATGTCGAACAGGGTGAGGTACAGGGTGCGGCCGTCGGCGGAGAGGGTGCTGGGCCCGTAGTGGTGCCCCGCCGGGAGCCCCCGCACCGTCCCGTACACGGCCTCCGCGTGCTTGCGGATCCACTCCCCCAGGCCTTCGAGGCGCTCGACCTGCGGCTGCGGGATGGTGCCGTCCTCCATCGGGCCCACGTCCAGCAGCAGGTTGCCCCCGCCGCCGATGGTCTCGGCGAAGCAGCGGATCAGCTGGGCGAGCGACTTGTGGTGCTGGTCGTGGTGCCGGTAGCCCCACGAGTCGTTGATGGTGAGGCACAACTCCCAGGGCCCGGCCGGGGGTTCGATGGGTGCCCCCTGTTCGGGGGTGGCGTAGTCGCCCTCGCTGAGCATGCGGGCGTTGAAGACGACGTCCGGGCAGTACGAGCGGATCAGCGCGGCGAGTTCCCTGATACGCCACTGCTCCTCGCTGCGGTCCCACTCACCGTCGAACCACATGAGGTCCGGCCGGTAGCGGGAGGCCAACTCCCGTATCTGACCGTCCCGGTAGGCGAGGAACCGCTCCCAGGCCGCCAGGTCCTCGTCCTCGGCGGAGCACTCGGAGTAGCGGTTGTCCTCCTGCTCCGGCGGTCGGCCCGGCTTGCGCGTGGTGGCGTAGTCCGGGTGGCTCCAGTCGGAGTGCGAGTAGTACAGCCCGACCTTGAGGCCCTTCTCGCGCAGGGCCTCGGCGTAGCCGGTGAGGTAGTCGCGGCCCAGATGGAGGTCCCCGTACGCGGTGTCCCACAGGGCGACGCCGTCGTGGTGGCGGCTGGTGAGGACGGCGTACCCGGCACCGGCGCGGGCGAACAGGTCGGCCCAGGCCCGCGGGTCGTATCGGGCGCCGGTGAAGCGGTCGAGCTGGGACATGTACCGGTCGTGGGGCACGATGTCGTCGTAGAACGACCAGGACTCCTGCACGCCGTCGACGGCGTAGATGCCCCAGTGGACGAATATCCCCAACTTGGCGTCGGTGAACCAGGGTTGCATGGGCACGAACGGTCTCTCCTCCGCAGAGCAGGGCACTTCAGGGCGAGGGCGGGCGCGCATCGGGCAGCGCGCCCGCCCCGGGGCCGCCGCTAGCGGCCGGTCGCGGCGCGCTCCAGACGGAGCGTCAGGATCTGGAACGGGCGCAGCGCGACGGCGACCGTGCCGTCCTCGCCGACGGCCGCGGTCTCCAGCGGCCGTTCCAGCAGGTCGGTCACCTGGGCCGTGGCGAGCGGGAAACCCGTGCGCAGGATGCCGGTGGCGCGGCCGCCGCGGGACTCGTAGAGCCGGACGACGACGTCCCCGGACTCGTCGTCGGCGAGCTTCACGGCCTCCACGGTGACTCCGGCGCCGTCCACCGAGACGACGGGCTCGGGGACGGTGTCCGCCGCGTCGGCCACGCGCAGCGGCAGATTGAGGGAGTAGCCCTCGGCGACGGCGTCCTCGATGCTCGCGCCGGGCAGCAGCGCGTAACTGAAGCGGTGCCGGCCCTGGTCCGCCTCGGGGTCCGGGATCCGCGGGGCGCGCACCAGGCTGAGGCGGACGGTGGTGGTCGTGCCGCCGTCCTCGCGGACCGTGCGGGAGACGTCGTGGCCGTAGGTGGAGTCGTTGATGACCGCGACGCCGTAGCCGGGCTCGCCGATGTGCACCCAGCGGTGGCCGGAGACCTCGAACCGGGCCGCCTCCCAGCTGGTGTTGGTGTGGGTGGGGCGCTGGATGTGGCCGAACTGGATCTCGGCGGAGGAGTGCGGCGCCCGGATGTCCACCGGGAAGGCCGCCTTCAGGATCTTCTCCGCCTCGTGCCAGTCGATGTCGGTCTCGAAGTCGACGCGGGGGCTGCCGGCGCGCAGTGTGATGGTCTGGGTGATCGTGGAGCCCTTGCCGAAGGAGCGCGTGACGCGGATCGCGCCGACGAGCGGGTCCTCCTCGACGACGGTCACCGCGTCGGGCTCCAGCAGGTCGGTGAACCGGTTCTGGTAGTGCTTGTCGATGTCCCAGGCGTCCCAGTAGTTCGGGAGGTCGGTGTGCAGACGCAGCAGGTTGCCCCGGTCGGCGAGGACCTCCCGGTCCGCCCGCAGATCGCGGACGGACGACAGCGTGCCGTCCTCCGCGACCTCGACGCGGACCAGCCCGTTGTCGAGGACCCGCCCGGAGACCGTCACCGGCCGCGGGGGTTCGGCGCCGGTCAGTGGCGCGCTGCCGCTCGCGGGCACCTCGACGTACGCCGGGGCGCCCTCGGGCGTGCGGACCACCTCGGCACGCGGGTAGGGGCTGGTGTTGAACACCCGGAGCGAGCCGCCCTGCCGCCCGCCGTCCTGCCGCCCGCCGCCCAGTGCGGCGACCGCCTCGGCCGTCAGCACCTCCAGTTCCCCGGCGACCCGGGCGTACTCGGCTTCGGCCTCGCGGTGCACCCAGGCGATCGAGGAGCCCGGCAGGATGTCGTGGAACTGGTGCAGCAGCACCGTCTTCCAGAGCCGGTCGAGCTTCGCGTACGGGTAGGCGTAGCCCGGCGCGTGCAGGGCGGCCGTCGTGGCCCACAGCTCCGCCTCGCGCAGCTTGTGTTCACTGCGGCGGTTGCCCTGCTTGGTGCGGGCCTGGGTGGTGTAGGTGGCCCGGTGCAGCTCCAGGTAGAGCTCGCCGACCCATACGGGGGCGTCCTGGTACTCCGCGCGGGCCTTGGCGAAGAAGGTGTCGGGGTGCTCGACGACGACCTTCGGGGAGCCCTCCAGGTCGGCCAGCCGGCGCGCCCGTTCCATGATCTCGCGGGTGGGGCCGCCACCGCCGTCGCCCCAGCCGAAGGGGGCGAGCGAACGCGTACCGCCGCCCTTCTCGGAGTAGTTGCGCACCGCGCGGTCCATCTCCTCGCCGCTGAACCGCGCGTTGTAGGTGTCGACCGGCGGGAAGTGCGTGAAGATGCGGGTGCCGTCGATGCCCTCCCACCAGAAGGTGTGGTGGGGGAACTTGTTCGTCTGGTTCCAGGAGATCTTCTGGGTGAGGAACCAGTCGTTCCCGGCGAGCTTGGCGAGCTGCGGGTAGGCGGCGTTGTAGCCGAAGGAGTCCGGCAGCCAGACGCCCTTGGTCTCGATGCCGAAGTGCTCGATGAAGAAGCGCTTGCCGTGCACGAGCTGGCGGGCGATGGCCTCGCCGCCGGGCAGGTTGCCGTCGGACTCGACCCACATGCCGCCGACCGGGGCCCACTGCCCCTTCTTCACCGACTCCTGGATGCGCGCCCACACCTGCGGGTAGTTGTCGCGCACCCACTCGTACTGCTGGGCCTGCGAGCAGGCGAAGATGAAGTCGTCGTACTCCTCGGCGAGCGAGGTGACGTTGGAGAAGGTGCGGGAGGTCTTCCGCTTCGTCTCACGGATCGGCCACAGCCAGGCGGAGTCGATGTGCGCGTGACCGACGCCGGAGATGGTGTGGGCGCTGGCGTGGGCGGGGCTGGCCAGCACCGGCGCGAGGACCTCGCGGACGGCCGCGGCGCTGCCGGAGACGTCGTCGAGGTCGAGGGCGTCCATCGCGCGGTCCAGGGCGTGCATGATCTCGTGCCGGCGCGGCTCGTGCTCGCCGAGGTGGACCATCAGTTCGCGCAGCACCTGGAGGTCGAGGTCCAGGTGCCAGACCTCCTCGTCGAGGACGGCGATGTCGGCGTGGCGGAAGGTGTACAGGGGGCGGTCGCCCGCCGTGAACACATCGCCCAGCGGGGTCGGGCCCGCGAAGTCGTTGGCCAGGATGTCGGGGTTGGAGGCCGCCTCGACCAGGTAGTCGATGGTCTCCCCGCCCGTCGCCGGGTTGCCGATCGGCACGTACTGGTTGAGCGGGTTGACCGCCTTCAGCGGCGTCCCGTCGGCGAGGTGGACGAGGGCCTCGGCCTGGTTGCCGGGCCAGTCGCCCACGAAGCCGAGGTCGATGACGGCCTCGACGCGCCGGCCGGCCCACTCGGCGGGCACCTGTCCGCGCATCCGGAACCAGGTGGTGCCCCAGGGCGGACCCCACGGGGTGTCCATCGCGAAGGGCTCGTAGACGGCGGCCGCGGCCTCCGCGAAGGGGACGGGCTCCCCCGGCGCCTGCCAGGCCTCGACCTCGAAGGGGACGCGGGCCGCGTAGATCGCGGGCTTGACGCGCTGGTGGTGGACGCGCTCGACGCGCTCCTCGATGCGGCGGCGTTCGTCATGCATGGGGAATCTCCAGAGAGGGACCACGAGGTGCGGGGAGGCCTGGGGCAGCCGGGGGACGAGCGGATCCGGAAGGAAGCGGGGAAAGCGCTTTCCCTCCGGGTGCTCACCTAAGGTACGCCAGCCCGGGATGGACGTCGGTGTAGCCCTCGACCAGCTTGCGGGCCACGTTCACCGAGTCGACCAGCGGATGCAGCGCGAACGCCTTCACGGCCGTCGTCCGGGAGCCGGACTCGGCGGCGGCCAGCACCTCGCGCTCGACGCCCTTCACCGCGCAGACCAGCCCGGTGGCGTGGTCGGGAAGCGGGGCCACGGCCACCGGATGGGCGCCGTTGGCGTCGACGAGGCAGGGCACCTCGATGACGGCGTCCGCGTCGAGCACCGAGAGGGTGCCCTGGTTGCGGACGTTGAGGATCAGGGTGGTGCGCTCATCCCGGGCGATGGCCCGCATCAGGGCGAGGGCCACCTTCTCGTAGCCGCCGGAGAGGTCGTCGGCGTCGCGCTCGCCCGCGCCGGCGGTCTCCCGGTTCTCGGCCATGTAGGTGGCCTCGCGCTCGGCGCGGGTGCGGTCCCAGGCGGTCAGGGCCGCGGCGTCGGGGCGCTTCATCTCCTCGTAGAAGCGGGCCTGCTGGTCGGCCAGGAAGGCGCCGCGGGTCTTCTCGACCTGCTGGTAGGCCCGTACGGCCTCCCGGTTGAAGTAGTAGTAGTGCAGGTACTCGTTGGGGATCGCGCCCAGGGACCGCAGCCAGTCGACGCCGAACAGCTTGCCCTCCTCGAAGGAACCGAGCAGGTCGGCGTCGGCGAGCAGCCGCGGGAGTTCGTCGCGGCCGGCGACCCGCAGCCCGCGGACCCAGCCGAGGTGGTTGAGACCGACGTAGTCGATCCACGCCTCCTTCGGGTCCGCGCCGAGCACCCGGGCGATCCGGCGGCCGAGCCCGACCGGCGAGTCGCAGATGCCGATCACCCGGTCGCCGAGGTGACGGGACATGGCCTCGGTGACCAGGCCCGCCGGGTTGGTGAAGTTGATGACCCAGGCGTCGGGCGCCAGCCGGGCCACCCGGCGGGCGATGTCGACGGCGACGGGGACCGTCCGCAGGCCGTAGGCGATGCCTCCCGCGCCGACCGTCTCCTGGCCGAGGACGCCCTCGGCCAGGGCCACCCGCTCGTCGTTCGCGCGGCCCTCGAGACCGCCGACGCGGATCGCGGAGAAGACGAAGTCGGCGCCGCGCAGGGCCTCGTCGAGGTCGGTGGTGGCGGTCACCCGGGGCGCGTCGGGGACGGCGGCCGCCTGCTCGTCCAGGACACGGGCGACCGCGTGGAGCCGGCTGTCGTCCAGATCGTGCAGGACCACTTCCGTGACCCGGCCCTCGGCGCGGTCCGTCAGCAGCGCCCCGTACACCAGCGGCACCCGGAACCCGCCGCCGCCCAGAATCGTGAGTTTCACGCTTGCACCTTTCCTGCCACGACCACCTCGACGCCCGCCTCCTCGAAGGAGGACCGGGTCGCCGGATCGACCGGCGTGTTCGTCACCACCACGTCCAGGTCCTCGGGACCGCAGACCTTCGCCATGCCCGTACCCGGGAACTTCTCCGAGTCGGCGAGCAGGACGACCTTGTCACCGGCCTTGATCATGGCCCGCTTCACCGGCACCTCGACCACCGTCGTGTCCATCACCTGCCCGCCCGGGCGCACTCCACTGGTCCCGAGGAACACCCAGTCGGCGTGCAACTGGCGCAGATTGTCCTCGGTGAGGAACCCGACCAGGGAGCGGTACTCACGGCGGACCATGCCGCCGAGCAGGACCAGCTCGATGCCCTCGTCGTCGGCGAGCTCCTCGTAGACCACGAGGTTGCTGGTGATGACCGTCAGCCGGCGGCCGTGCAGTTGCCGGGCCAGGCGGTAGGCGGTGGTGCCGATGTCGAGGAGGACCGACTGGCCGTCGGCGACCATGGCCGCCGCGTGGGCCGCTATGGCGTCCTTCTCGCCCACCCGCACCTCGGCGACCTCGGCGAAGGGCTGGTCGCCCTCCTCCGCGACGGCTCCGCCGTGCACCCGGGTGAGCAGGCCGTCCTCCTCCAGTTTCACCAGGTCACGCCGGATCGTGGCAGGGCTCACACCCAGCTGTTCGGAGAGATCGGTCACGGCCGCGGGACCACCGGAGCGCAGGGCCCGCAGGATGAGTTGATGTCGTCGTTCTGCCAGCACGGCGTGCACACTACTCGTCATCTTCAATCAAATCCATGCTCACTTCTGCTGAGGTATTGACCAAAGTCGCCGATGGGCGCACGATTCCGGTCACTGAATTGAAGAGATCTGACGAGCTCCCCCGACGGGACGAGCTCCCCCGGCGAGGAGGATGTGCGGTGGACGACGACCGGCCCGAGGTACTGCTCACCGGGCTGCTCTTCTACGACCTCGTCCTCACGGGGCTCGGCAGACCGCCGACGCCGGGCGAGGAGATCTGGACGGCCGGCATGGGCTGCGGCCCCGGCGGCATCGCCAACCTCGCGGTGGCCGCGTCCCGCCTCGGCCTGCGGACCTCGCTGGCCACGGTCTTCGGCGACGACTTCTACGGCGCCCACTGTCACCAGGTCCTGGCCGGTCAGGAGGGGGTCGACCTCGCCCTGTCCCGGGTGGCGGACGGCTGGCACACGCCGGTCACCGTCGCCCTCGCGCACGGTCACGACCGGGCCCTCGTCACCCACGGCCAGGAGCCGCCGTACTCGCAGGACGAGCTGATGGGCAACCCGCCCGAGGCGCGCACGGCCCTCGTACACCTCGAGGCCGAACCGCGCGCCTGGCTCGCCGAGGCGGCCGCGAACGGCACCCACATCTACGCCGACGTCGGCTGGGACCCCACCCAGCGGTGGTCCACCGACCTGCTCGACCAGCTCGCCCTGTGCCACGCCTTCCTGCCCAACGAGGCCGAGGCGATGGCGTACACCCGTACCGACAGCGCGCTCGCCGCGCTGGGCACGCTGGCCGAGCTGGTGCCGGTGGCCGTGGTCACCCGCGGCGCCGACGGGGCCATCGCGGTCGACCAGGAAAGCGGGGAGTACGCCGAGGTCCCGGCTCTTGACATCGATGTCCTGGACGCGACGGGCGCCGGTGACGTGTTCGGCGCGAGCTTCGTGGCGGCCTCGCTCGGCGGCTGGCCGCTGGTGGAACGGCTGCGGTTCGCCGTCCTCGCCGCCGGCCTCTCCGTACAGCACCACGGCGGAGCGCTGGCCGCCCCCGGCTGGTACGGCGTCGACCGCTGGTGGCGCTCGCTGCGCGACCCCGATCTCAGGCGGGCGTACGCCTTCCTCGCCGACCGCATCCCGGCGGACGTGGGTCCGCCCGTGCGGTACGCGCCGGTCACTCCGCCCGCCCCACGGCCCTGACCGAGCCCGTGCCCGTGTCCGTGTCCGGAAGTCGACCCCACCCATGCCCCTCGAAGTGCACCCCGTCTGCGAAGACGCGAACAGATCCGAAAGGCGGTGGGAGCCGTGCCGCTCTCACGTAGAGGCCTGCTCCGTGCGGGCCTGGCCGGTTCGGCCGCCACGGCGCTCGGCGGCCTGGCGTCCGGCTGTGCCGTTCCGACCGGTTCGACCGGCCGGAACATGGTCCTGTGGTACTGGGACGGAGGCCTGGGCGACACGGTCGTCAAGAACGCCCGGGCCCGCTACGACAGCTCGGTCGACCTCCAGGCCATCAAGATCGGCGGCTACTACCGGTCGAAGCTGATCACCACGATGGCCGGCCGCGCCCACATACCCGACATCGCGGGCCTGAAGGGCGAGGACATGGCGTCCTACCTGCCCAACGCCGACCAGTTCGTGGACCTGCGCACCCTCGGCGCGCGGAAGTACGAGTCGCGGTACCTGCCCTGGAAGTGGGAGCAGGGCATCGCGGACGACGGCCGGATGGTCGGCTTCCCGATCGACTGCGGGCCGGTGGCGCACTTCTACCAGTACGCCGTCTTCCGCGAGGCGGGCCTGCCCTTCGAGCCCGCCGACGTGTCGAGGGAACTCGACACCTGGGAGAAGTTCTTCGCGGCGGGCGAGCGGCTGCGGCAGCGGATCCCGGGGACCTTCCTGCTCACCGACATCAACAGCGTCTTCGAGAACGTGGTCCAGCAGGGCAGCGCGCGGTACGTCGACAAGGACCGGCACTTCATCGGCGACCAGGAGCATGTGCGCCACGCCTGGGCGCTCGCCGTGGAGGCCAAGCAGCGCAAGATCGTGTCCAACCTGGTCACCGGCACCCCGGACCAGCTGTCGGCGGTCGAGGACGGCAAGCTGCCGAGCCAGCTGGGCGCCTCCTGGGCCACCGGCGACCTCAAGAACGGCGTGCCCAGGACCAAGGGCCGATGGCGGGTGGCCGACATGCCCGTCCGGCCGTCCAACAACGGCGGCTCCTTCCTGTCGGTCACCAAGGCCTGCCGGGAGCCCGAGCGGGCGTTCCGGATCATCAGCTGGATGCTCGACGCGGAGAACCAGGCGCAGGGGTTCGTGGACGCGGGGCTCTTTCCCTCGACGCCCGCCTCGTACGGCCTGAAGCAGGTGCGCGAGCCGGACGAGTTCTTCGGCGGCCAGGTCACGATGGACGTCTTCGGTCCGGCCGCGCAGAAGATCGTGGTCGCCTACAACAGCCCGTTCGACGTCGCGCTCGGGCAGCCCGTCAAGGACGAGATCAAGAACGTCGGCGTCCTCGGCAAGGACCCGGAGCAGGCCTGGAGTGATGCCATGAGCAAGTGCCGACGCATCGCGAAGCACCTGGGGGTGAGCTACTGATGGCCACCCTCCCCGCAGTGGAGAAGCCCCCGGCGGTCGTGGCGGAGGTCCACGTCGCCCGGCCCCGGACCGGCTTCAGGAAGTACTGGCACCTCTACGCCGCGATCTCCCCGTTCTACCTGCTCTTCCTCTGCTTCGGCCTCGTCCCCGTCGGCTTCTCGCTCTACCTGTCCTTCCACCGCTGGGACGGCCTCGGCTCGATGGAGTGGGCGGGGCTGTCGCAGTACCAGTACCTGGTGACCGACTCCGAGTTCTGGAGCTCGATCGGGACCACGATCGTCATCTGGGCGATGGCCACCTTCCCCATGATCTTCCTGGCGATGGTGACGGCGGTGATGCTCAACTCGGCGGTCCGTTTCAAGAACCTCTACCGCGTCGCCTACTTCCTGCCGAACGTCACCTCCGTCGTGGCGATCGCGATCATCTTCGGCTCGGTGTTCTCCACCAACTTCGGTCTGGTGAACGCGTTCCTCCAGGCCATCGGCTTCGACCAGATCGCCTGGCTGAACACCCCCTGGGGCATCAAGATCGCCATCGCGACGCTGATGACCTGGCAGTGGACCGGCTACAACGCGATCATCTTCCTCGCCGGCCTCCAGACCGTCCCGGGCGAGCTGTACGAGGCGGCGCGCATGGACGGCGCCGGCCCGGTGCAGACCTTCTTCCGGATCACGCTGCCGATGATGCGGCCGGTACTGCTGTTCGCGCTCGTCGTCTCCACGGTCACCGGTCTCCAGAGTTTCTCCGAACCCCAGGTCCTGCTCCAGAACACCTCGAACGACTCGACGTTCTCGGGTGGCCCGGGCCACGCCGGCCGGACGATGGTCCTCTACTTCTTCCAGCAGACCTTCGACAACAACGACTTCGGCTACGGCGCGGCCGTGGCGTGGGGCATCTTCCTCGTCGTCGTCCTCTTCTCGATCATCAACTGGCGGCTGGTGCAGCGCCGGGGCGAAGAATAGGGAGGCCCGCACACCATGGCATCCACCCACGAAACACGGCGCACCAAGGGGATCGACGGTTCCCGTCGCAGGGGCATCGGGCTGCACGCCGCCCTGGTCGCCGGTGTCCTGCTCTCGGCCTTCCCGTTCTACTGGGCCGTGATCATGTCGACGCACACGTCGTCGGAGATCTTCTCCTACCCGCCGAAACTGCTGCCGGGCACGCACTTCGCGGAGAACGTCCGCAGCCTCTTCGACACCGTCGATTTCTTCGGATCGATGTTCAACTCGCTGCTGGTGGCGTGTTCGGTGACCTTCCTGGTCCTGTTCTTCGACTCGCTGGCCGCCTTCGTCTTCGCCAAGTTCGCTTTTCCGGGCAAGCGGCTGCTGTTCGTCCTGCTCATGTTCATCTTCATGGTCCCGGCGCAGCTCCAGGCGATCCCCCAGTTCGTCATCATGGCGAAGCTCGGCTGGATCGGCTCGATGACCGCCCTGATCGTGCCGGCCGCCGCCAACGCGTTCGGAATCTTCTGGATGCGCCAGTACATGAAGGGCGCGATCCACGACGAACTCCTCGACGCCTCCCGCATCGACGGCGCGAACTTCCTGCGCCAGTACTGGCACGTAGCCCTCCCCGTGGTGCGGCCCGGCCTGGCGTTCCTGGGTATCTTCACCTTCATGGGCCAGTGGAACGACTACGCCTGGCCCCTGATCGCCCTCACCGACCCGGACAACGTGACCCTCCAGGTCGCGCTGTCACAGCTCAACGGCACTCACGGAACGACGGATTACGGAATGGTCATGACCGGCGCACTGCTCGCCCTCCTACCCTTGCTGATCGTGTTCGCGATCGGCGCCCGCCAGATGATCGGCGACCTCGCGAAGGGAGCGATCAAGTGACGGATCCGCTGCTGACGCTCCGCCCCTGGGAGGCACCCGAGGTGACCTCGTGGGGACGGCTGCCCATGAACGCCGTCGACCGGCGCTCCGGAGCACACTCCCTGGACGGCGACTGGCGTTTCCGGTTGCTGCCCGCTCCGGACGCGCCGGTCGACGGTGCCTGGTCGAGGGCGGCCGTGCCCGGCGTGTGGACCATGCAGACCATCGAGGGCGCCGACGACCTGCCGCAGTACCTGAACATCCGCATGCCGTTCGCGGAGTTCCCGCCGCTGTCGCCCGCCGACAATCCGACGGGTGTGTACGAGCGGGAGATCGACGTCCCCGCCGAGTGGGCCGGGCGCCGCGTCGTGCTCCAGGTCGGGGCCGCCGAGAGCGTGCTGCTGGTGCATGTGGACGGGCGGCCGGTCGGCATCTCCAAGGACTCGCATCTGGCGGCCGAGTTCGATCTGTCGGGCGTGGTGCGCCCGGGTGGCCGTTCCGTGCTGCGGCTGACGGTCGTCAAGTGGTCGGACGCCTCGCACATCGAGGACCAGGACCACTGGTGGCATGCCGGGATCACCCGCTCGGTCCTGCTCTACGCGACCGACCCGCTGCGACTGGCGGACGTGACCGTGCGGGCCGCGCGGGACGGCGAACTGCGGGTCGACTGCCAGGTGCGGAACTCGGCCGGGGCACTGCCCGCGGGCTGGTACGTCAGCGGGGAACTGGACGGGCTTCCGCTGGCGCAGGACGCGGAGTTCGACCTCGCCAACACCGAGGAGGAGCGCGTGTCCGCCTTCCTCGGCGAGGCACGGCTGCGCGCGCGGGTGCCCGAGGTGCGCACCTGGACGGCCGAGACGCCCGAGCTGTACGGCCTGACGGTCCGGCTGCACCGCGCCGACGGCAGCGTCGCCGACGCCTCCCGCCACCGGATCGGCTTCCGCGACGTGACCATCGTCGGCCGGGATCTGCTGGTCAACGGCGAGCGGGTGTTCATCCGCGGGGTGAACCGGCACGACTTCCACCCCCTGACGGGGCGGACCGTGTCGTACGACGACATGCGCGCCGACCTGGTGCTGCTGAAGCGGTTCGGCTTCAACGCGATCCGTACCGCCCACTACCCGAACGACCCCACGCTGTACGACCTCGCCGACGAACTCGGCTTCTACGTCGTCGACGAGGCGGACATCGAGTCCCACGACCACGCGCACGAGATCGCCGACGACCCGCGTTATCTGAACGCCTTCGTCGACCGGGTCTCGCGGATGGTGCTGCGGGACAAGAACCACCCGTCGGTCATCATCTGGTCGCTGGGCAACGAGTCGGACTACGGCGCCAACCACGACGCCGCCGCGGGCTGGGTGCGCCGGCACGACCCGACCCGGCCGCTTCAGTACGAGGGGGCCGCCAAGACCGGCTGGGCCGACCCGGAGGTGGCCTCCGACATCGCCTGCCCGATGTACGCGCCCCTGGAGGACTGCGTGGCGCACGCGCTGTCCGGGCAGCAGACCAAGCCGCTCATCCAGTGCGAGTACTCCCACGCGATGGGCAACAGCAACGGCACGCTGGCCGACCACTGGGCCGCCATCGAGGCCACCCCGGGTCTTCAGGGCGGGTTCATCTGGGAGTTCTGGGACCACGGCATCCTCCAGCGTGTGAACGACGGAAAACCGGTCGGGCCCGGGGGCGCCGGACTCTATGACAACGCTGTCACCGCGCCCGGCCACCGCTGGGCGTACGGCGGCGACTTCGGCGAGAAGGACCACGACGGCGCGTTCATCGCGGACGGCGTCGTCTTCCCGGACCGCACCCCGAAGCCGGTGATGTACGAGCACCGGGAACTCTCCGCGCCGGTACGGCTCCAGGCCGCCGGGCCGGACGGGGCGACGGTCTCCAACCACCAGCACTTCCGCGGCCTGGAGTGGCTCGCGGGCGAGTGGGAACTGGCACTCGCCGACGGCACCCGGCTCACCGCGCCGGCCGAGCTGCCCGACCTGGCGCCCGGCGGTACGGCCGTGGTGCCGCTGCCGTTCACGGTGCCGGACGACGGCGGCGAGGCGTGGCTGACCCTGCGGGTGACCACGGCACAGGACGGGCCGTGGGCCGCTCGCGGCACCGAGGTCTGTACGCCGCAGGTGCGACTGCGGGCGCCGGTGCCGGTCGAGGACCCGGTGGGTCCCGGCCGTGTCGAGATCGACGCCGACGGCCTCCTCGTCCACCCCCTGCTGACCTCCGCGCCCGTCCTGTCGCTGTGGCGGGCGCCCACCGACAACGACGAGCTGGGCGGCATGGCGCTGCGCTGGCGGACATGGGGCCTGGACGCCCTCGTGCGCAGGCTGGTGTCCGTGCACCAGGAGGGTGACGGGGTCACCGTGCTGGCCGAGTACGCCGGCACCACCGGCGTCGTCCGGCACCGGCAGGTCTTCACCCCGGTGGAGGGCGGCATCCGGATCGACGAACAGGCCGAGCTGCCCGAGGAGTTCGACGACGTGGCGCGCGTCGGCTCGGTCTTCGAGACGGTGGCGGGCCCGGACCGGCTGGACTGGTTCGGACAGGGCCCCTGGGAGTCGTACCCGGACCGGAGCGCGGGTGCGCCGGTCGGCCATCACCACGCCCCGGTCGACGCGTTGTTCACCCCGTACCTGCGCCCGCAGGAGAGCGGTGGCCGGCACGGTGTACGGCGCTTCACGCTCTCCGCGCCGGACGCCACGGGCCTGTCCGTCACGCTGGACGAGCCGCGCCAGGTCTCCGTCACGCGGTACCGCGCCGAGGATCTGACGGCCGTCACCCACCACGACGAACTCGTCCCGCGCGAGGGCTGTGTGGTGCACCTCGACGCGGCGCACCGCGGCCTCGGCACGGCGTCGTGCGGCCCCGACACCTTCCCCTCCTACCTGGTCGCACCGGGTGTCCACCGCTGGAGCTGGACCCTGCGCGTCCTTTGAACCCCCGTTCTCGGCAACGGGCTCACCCACGGAGCACACGTGTGCACTTCGCATGCCCCCGACCCGGGCGAGGCCGCGCCGGCCGGCGCCGGGAGGCGCGGTTTCCTCCGGGCGACCGCGCTGCTCGGCGCGGCCGCCACGGCCGCTCTCGCGCTGCCGGCCACGGCGGAGGCGGCCGCCACCGAGGCGTCCGCCGCCTGGCGCCCGGATCCCGGCAGCCGCCGTTTCACGCTCGCCGTCATGCCCGACACGCAGTACCTCTTCGACGGCCCGAGCATCGACGGGGCGCCGGTCGAGGCGTCCCTGCGCTACCTCCTCGATCGAGGCCGGCACGAGAACCTCGTGTTCCTGTCCCACCTGGGCGACCTCACCCAGAACGGGGCGAAGGACGAAGTCACCGCGATCGGTGAGGCGTTCGGGCTGCTCGACCGGCACGGCGTCGGGTACAGCGTGCTGGCCGGCAACCACGACGTGAAGTCGTCGACGACCGACCAGCGCGGCCCGACCCCGTACCTTGACGCCTTCGGTCCGCGGCGTTTCAGGGGCAAGCCCACCTTCGGCGGAGCCTCACCCGACGGTTACAACACCTTCCACCTGTTCCGGGCGGGCGGCCGGGCGTGGATGGTGCTCGCGCTGGACTGGCGGCTGTCGGAGCAGGGGTACGCCTGGGCGGCGGGTGTCCTCGCCCGGCACCCGAGGACCCCGGTCGTTCTGACCACGCACGAGCTGGTCGCCGGGGACGACACCCTGTCGGCGTACGGCGGCCGACTGTGGGAGCGGCTGATCGAGGGCCACGACCAGATCTTCCTCACCCTGAACGGGCACTACTGGCCCGCCGGCCGGGCGACCCGCCGGAACGCGGCCGGACATGACGTCCAACTGCATCTGACGAACTATCAGAATCGATACTTCGGCGGCGCTGCGATGATCCGCCTCTACCGCTTCGACCTCGACCGGAACGTCATCGACGTGGAGACGGTCTCCCCGTGGATCCTCGGCCGGGCCGCCGCGGGGCTCAACGAGCTGGAGCGACAGGAGATCGAACTCAGCGGCGACGCCGACCGGTTCACGGTCGACATCGACTTCGCCGAGCGCTTCGCGGGTTTCGACCCGGTGCCCGCGCGTGCCGCCCGCCCCCCGTCGAAGGTGCTGGTGCGCGACACGGTCGCCTACTGGCGCTTCGACGGCCACGAAGACGGCACGGCGGTCGACGGCACCGTCCGCGACCTGTCCGGACGCGGAAACGACCTCGCCCTCGTCACGGTGGGCGGCGGCACCCTGACCTGGTCGTCCGACCACCACCCGGACCAACCCGGGCACGGCAGCCTGGAGTTCCGGGGGTACAGGTCACCGCTGAAGGGCGCCTACCTGCGCACGGTCGACGGCGCCCCGCTCAACTCGGCTACTTTCCGCGACGGTTACACCATCGAGGCGTTCTACCGGCTCCCCGCCGACTGGGACCCCGCGCACCACGCCTGGTCGGGACTGGTCAGCCGGACCGGCACGGGCGGCGCCGCGGGCAGGACCGGCGACGACCCCGACGAGCCGCTCGCCACCCTCTCCCTGTCCGATGACCGGGAACCGCAGTGGGCGGTGCGTCCGCTGAACCAGCAGGGCATCGCCACCAACTGGGGCCAGGAGACCCCGCTGGAGACCTGGTGGCACCTCGCGGTCGTCAACGACGGCAGGCACACCACGCTGTACGTCGAGGGCTGCCCGGTGGTGCGCAACCCCACGGCGGTGTCCGTAGGCATCACGTCCGTCGGGCTGCCGTGGCTGCTCGGCGGCTACGAGTACGGCGGACGGATCGACCAGATCCTGCACGGCCGCCTCGGCGACGTCCGGATCGTCGCGCGGGCGCTGCCCGTCACCTCCTTCCTGAACCACTGACCTTCCGCACGAGGATCTCCGTGACCGAGCAGCAACTGCCCGCCTGGGCCGATCCGTCCGTCCCGCCCGCCGCCCTCGACGCCCAGGGCGTGTCGAGGCGCGGGCTTCTGCGCCGCGTGGGCCTCTTCGGCGCCGCGTTCGCCCTGGGCGGTGCGGCCACCCCGGCCGTAGCCGCCGACGGCCGGGGCCACGGCGGCGAGGACCCGCGTCTCGCCTACCTGGTGGGCGACCACCACGTCCACTCCGTCTACAGCCACGACGCCAAGTACACCTTCTCCCAGCAGGCCAGGGCCGCCGCCCGGTACGGCCTCGACTGGATGGTGTTCAACGAGCACTCCAACTTCGGGCACGCCTCCCGCGGCGCCGCGCTCGAACACCGGGAGATCCTGAAGGCCCGCGCCGCGAACCCGCGCCAGCTCATCTTCCAGGGCCTGGAGTGGTACATCCCGGCCGCCGAGCACTGCACGGTGTTCGCCGCCCCCGGCCCGCACGAGACCGACCTGCTCACGCGGTTCGAGCTGGCCTACGACGGCAAGCTGCTCGGCTACACCGAGGGCGCCGCGGGCGCGGCCGACACCGCCCGCAACGAGGCGCACGCCGTCAAGGCCGTCCGATGGCTGGCCGAACAGCGTCGCAGCGGGTACGTCGACGACGTCCTGGTCTTCGCCAACCACCCGCTGCGCCTCGGCATCGACTCCCCGCACGAGCTGCGCAACTGGCGGGACGCGGCGCCCGAGATCGTCGTCGGCATGGAGGGCGCGCCGGGCGCCCAGGGCGCGGCGATCCCCGGCCTGCGCGGTGCCACGTCCGTGCGCGGCGAGTACGAGAACAAGCCGTCCGCCCAGTCCTGGGCGGACTACCCGGCGGACGCCTACCTCACCTACGGCGGCTTCGACTGGGCCACCGCGACCGTGGGCGGCCTGTGGGACTCGATGCTGGCCGAGGGCCGGCTGTTCTCGGTCACCACCAACTCCGACAACCACCGGACCGTCTTCGACACCTGGAAGAACGGCGACTGGCCCGCCGGGCAGAGCTTCGACGACACCGGTAGGCTGCCCGACCCGGTGAACACCGGCACCGCGCAGCCCGGCAGCGACTTCTGGCCGGGGCAGTTCAGCCGGACCCACGTCGGGGTGACCCGCTACGGGTACCGCGCGGTGATGACGGGTCTGCGCGAGGGCCGGGTCTGGCTGGACCACGGGCATCTGCTCGACGGCCTGGAGGTCCGGCTGCGGCGGGAGCACGGCACCGGGCGGGGCGTCACCCTCGGCGGCCGGCTGCGGGTGCGCAAGGGCGAGAAGCTCACCCTGGAGATCACGGTCACCAGCGCCTCCCGTCCCAACCCCCGGGGAATCCTGCCGCGGTTGGCGCATGTGGACGTGATCCGGGGCGCGGTGCGCGGCGCGGTGTCCGACCGCGACACCTGGCGGGCGCCCGACACGAAGGTCGTCCGCACGACGGACGTGAGCGGCCGCGAGGGGACCTACACCCTGCGCGTCCCGGTCACGGTGGGCGACGAGTCCTGCTACCTCCGGCTGCGGGGCAGCGACGGCAACCGCAACGGAACGGGTTACCTGGGTGCTTCCGTGGATCCACACGGCCCGGTCCCGCACGAGCCGGGCGACGGCGATCCGTGGGCCGACACGTGGTTCTACTCGAACCCGATCTTCGTGGACGTCGTCGGCTGACGCGGCCCTGAAGGGACGTGGGGAACCGCGCGACCGCCGACAGCGGTCCCGCGGTTCCCAGCACGTCAAGCCCCGCAGGCGCTGCCGTCGCCGAGCCCTACGAGCCCCACGGCGCCGCCTTCGCCGAGCCTGACGGCGTGGTCTTCGCGGAGTCTCACGCGTAGAAGCGTGACAGGCTCTGGAGCACGGCCGCGGGCTTCGCGCCGCCCTCGATCTCGATCGTGCCGTCCACGGTGATCTGCACCCCGCCCGGCACGTCCTCGACCTCGGTCAGCCTGCCCACCAGGCGGATCCGCGAGCCGACCTTGACCGGCGAGGGGAAACGCACCTTGTTCAGCCCGTAGTTGACCTTCGTCGTGACGCCCTGGACGTCCAGCAGCTCGGTGAAGAGCGGGATGAACAGGGAGAGCGTGAGGTAGCCGTGGGCGATCGGCGCTCCGAAGGGCCCGGCGGCCGCCCGCTCGGGGTCGACGTGGATCCACTGGTGGTCCCCGGTCGCGTCGGCGAACGTGTCGACGCGCTCCTGGGTGACCTCGATCCACTCGCTGGTGCCCAGGTCGCTCCCTGCCAGCTTCTTCAGCTCGTCGAGACCGTTGACGGTGATGCTCATATGCCGTTCCTCACAGGAGAGTTCACAGGGTTCAGAGGGTGCACGGGTGCACGGGTGCACGGGGAAGTCGTTCAGGTTCCGGTGCCGAAGCGGGAGCGCACCCGGGACTTCAGGAGCTTCCCGGAGGCGGTGCGCGGGAGTTCGTCCGCCACCACCACCGACTTGGGGATCTTGTACTTGGCGAGCCGCCCGGACAGCGAGGCCAGCACCTCGTCGGGGTCGAGCCAGGCGCCCTCGCGGGGCACCACGACCGCGCGCGGGACCTCGCCCCACTTGTCGTCGGACACGCCGATGACCGCGCACTCCGCGATGTCGGGGTGGGCGAGGAGGAGGTCCTCGATCTCGGCCGGGTAGATGTTCTCCCCACCTGAGATGATCATGTCCTTGATCCGGTCGACGATGTGGACGTAACCGTCCTCGTCGACCCGGGCCGCGTCCCCGCTGCGGAACCAGCCGTCGGCGAAGGAGGCGGCCGTCTCCTCGGGCAGCCCCCAGTAGCCGGGCATGACGTGCGGACCGCGGACGACGACCTCGCCCGTCTCGCCGACCTCCACGGGGGTGAGGTCGGGCCGCAGGACGCGTACGTCGCTGAAGAAGTGCGGGACGCCGGCCGAGCCCGCCTTGCTGACGGCGTGCTCGGCGTCCAGGAACAGCGTGCCGGGGGACGCCTCGGTCATCCCGTAGCCCTGGAGGAAGGTGAGCCCGCGCTTTTGGTAGGCGGCGATCAGCGGGGTGGACACCGGCGAGCCGCCGCAGGTCAGGATCCGCAGACTGGACAGATCCGCGTCCGCCCAGCGCGGGTGCCGGGCCACCTGCTCGAACATCGTCGGCACGCCGAACATGAAGGTGATCCGGTGCCGCTCGATCAGGCCGAAGGTGGCCTCCGGGTCGAAGGCCTCGACCAGGACGCAGCGGCCGCCCTTGAGGAGCACCGGCAGCGTCAGCATGTTCAGGCCGGCCGTGTGGAACAGCGGCGCGCAGACCAGGGCGCGTTCGTCGGCGGTCAGATCGGTGTCGACGAGGACGTTGAGCGCGTTCCAGGTGAGGTTGCCGTGCGTGAGCATGGCCCCCTTGGGGCGGCCGGTCGTGCCCGAGGTGTACATGATGATGCAGGTGTCGTCGGGAGTGACCGGGGTGTCGATCGGCTCCTCGGAGGCGGCGGCGAGCTCCTCCTCGTACTCGGCGCCGACCTCGAGGTAGATCCGGACGTCCGTGTTCCCGGGCAGTCCGGCGACCAGGCCCGCGTGCGAGGGACCGTAGACGAGGGCCTTGGCGCCGGAGTCGGCGAGCTGGTACGCGATCTCGGGGCCGGCGAGACGGGTGTTGAGGGGGACGAACACCGCGCCGAGGGTGCCGGCGGCGAACAGGGTCTCCAGGTAGGACGGGTGGTTGGGGCCGAGGTAGGCGATGCGGTCGCCGCGCCGCACGCCCCGGGCGCGCAGGGCGTGGGCCAGGCGCGTGGTGCGGGTGTGGAGCGTGCGGTAGTCCGTCGCCCGCTCGCCGTGGACCAGGGCGGTGCGGTGCGGGGTCTTGCGGGCCCGGCGGGCGGGCCACGACCCCAGTCCCTCGTTGCGCATCTTCCACGCCCCTTACGGTGTGGTCAGCCCGAGCAGACGGGCGGCGTTCTCCTTGAGGATCTTCGGCCTCACCTCGTCCTTGATCGTCAGCTTGTCGAAGTCGGCGAGCCAGCGGTCGGGGGTGAGGACGGGGAAGTCGGAGCCGAAGAGGACCTTGTCCTTGAGCAGCGTGTTGGCGTACTGCACCAGCTGCGGCGGGAAGTACTTCGGCGACCAGCCGGACAGGTCGATGTGCACGCCCGGCTTGTGGGTGGCGACCGCGAGAGCCTCGTCCTGCCAGGGGAAGGACGGATGGGCCAGGATGATCTTGAGGTGCGGGAAGTCCGCGGCCACGTCGTCCACGTGCAGCGGGTTCGAGTACTTGAGCCTGATCCCCCCGCCGCCCGGCACTCCGGCGCCGATGCCCGTCTGACCGGTGTGGAACAGGGCGATGGTCCCCGTCTCCTCGATCACCTCGTACAGGCCGTAGGCCACCGAGCGGTCGTCGGGGAAGAAGCCCTGGATGCTGGGGTGGAACTTGAAGCCCTTCACCCCGCACTCCTCGACCAGACGCCTGGCCTGCTTCACGCCCGCCCGCCCCCGGAAGGGGTCGATGGAGGCGAACGGGATGAGGACGTCGGCGTTGGCGGCGGCGGCCTCGGCGACCTCCTCGTTCGGGACCGGCGCCGTGCCGGTCGCGGACTCGGCGTCCACCGTGAAGATCACCGCGGCCATCTTCCGCTCACGGTAGTAGCGGGCCGTCTCCTCCAGGGTGGGCTTCCGCTCGCCCTGGACCTTGAAGTAGGCGGAGGACGCGTCGTGCAGGTCGTCGCCCAGCGAGGAGTGCCCCTCGGAGGACACCTCCGCGTGGGTGTGGACGTCGATCGCGACCAGGTCGTCGACCTTCATGGCGGGGGTCGTGGCGGGGCTCATCACGCCTCCGGGAACGTGGGGGCCGGGATGCCGACCGTCTGGAGCTCGGCACAGACCGAGGTGGTGAAGGCGTCGGCCAGGGTCTCGGGCGTCCAGCCGCCGTCGGCGTAGGCCGCGCGGATCTCCTGCGGATGCGACCAGAGTGCCAGCTTGTCACCGCCGATGCCGATGGCCTGGCCGGTGATGCCCCGGGCGGCCTCGGAGGCCAGGAAGGGCACCAGGGCCGCGCAGTCCTCGGGGGTGCCGAAGCCCTCGCCCTTGCGCAGGAAGTCCGGGAACGGCTCGCCGTTCTTCAGGGCCTCGACGTACGGGGCGAAGGCCGGGATGGTCTCGGTCATCGCGGTCGCGGCGACGGGGACGATCGCGTTCACGGTGATGCCCGCGCGGCCCAGTTCCATGGACCAGGTGCGGGCGAAGGCGGCGATGCCGGCCTTGGCGGCCGCGTAGTTCGTCTGGCCGAAGTTGCCCCGCTGCCCGGCCGGCGAGCCGACGAGGATCAGCGTGCCGCCCTCGCCCTGCTCGCGCATCCGTACGGCGGCGGCCCGGGCGCAGGTGAAGGTGCCCCTGAGATGGGTGGCGATCACCGCGTCGAAGTCGTCGTCGGTCATCTTCCACAGCACCTTGTCGCGCAGGATGCCCGCGTTGGTGACCAGGATGTCGAGCCGGCCGAACTCCCGCACGGCACGGTCCACCAGCCGGTCGGCGGCCTGTGTCGTACCGACCGGGACCACCTCGGCGACCGCCGTGCCACCGGCCTCGACGAGGGACTTCACGGCCTGCTCGGCCACGGCCTCGTCGACGTCGTTGACGACCACGGACGCGCCGCGGGCGGCCAGGGCATGGGCATAGGCGAGGCCGAGGCCCCGGCCGCTGCCGGTGACGACGGCGACCTTGCCGGTGAGATCGATGCTGGGCACGACGGTGTCCCTTCACATGGGTTCGCAGGAGGTGCTGCGTCGTGTCGCGGGGAGCACGACGACGAGATCGAAGCTAAGAGCAATAATTGTTATCGTCAATAGTTGTTGTCGTCCTACGCGTGCGTCATGCTGGAATCTGTACGCAGCACCACCCCCGGAAGGGGACCGAACCCAGGGAGCCCGCCATCGCCCGCCAGGACACTGCAAGCAACGCCGCCCCGATCGACGCGGACGAGCCGTGGATGCGCGGGCTGCACGCGGACACCGGTTACCTGCTGTACCGCCTGGGCCTGCGCTCGGGTCAGTTGTTCAACACGTTCCTCCAGGAGTCGGGGGTGCGGCTGCGCCACTACGCGGTGCTGCGCTTCCTCGCCACCGCGGAGGGCGCCCTCCAGCGGGAGCTGAGCGCACGGCTCGGCTACGACCCCAGCGCGATCGTCGGCCTGGTCGACGACCTGGAGAAGCTGGGCTTCGCCGAGCGCCGCCCGGCGCCCGACGACCGCCGCAGCCGGATCGTCGTCCTCACGGAGGACGGCCGCGCGTTCCTGCGCGGCACCGACGAGGCCGGCCTGCGCGTGACCAACGACCTGCTGGCCCCCCTCGACCCGGCCGAACGCGAGACACTGCACACCCTGCTGCGGCGGATCGCCGAGGACGGGCTCACCTGATGACGTGAGGAGGACCCGATGGACCAGGGCGCTCTCGCCGGGACCGCCCGCTCCGCGCCCGGCCGGCTGCTGGCCGTGCTCGCCGCGTTCGACCACACGCACCCCGCGCTGTCCCTGACCGACATCAGCCGCCGCGCCGGTCTGACCCTCACCACCGCGCACCGGCTGGTCAGCGCGCTGACCGAGTGGGGCGCCCTGGAACGGGACCCGTCCGGCGTGTACCACGTGGGGCTGCGGCTGTGGGAGATCGCGGCGCTGGCGCCGCGCGGACTCGCGCTGCGCCAGGTGGCGCTGCCGTACCTGGAGGACCTGTACGAAGCCACGCACGAAAACGTGCAGTTGGCGGTGCGGGACGGGTCCGAGGTCGTCTACACCGAGTGGCTGTCGGGGCGTTCGGCCGTCGGGGTGCACATCCGGGTGGGCGCCCGCTGGCCGCTGCACGTCACCGGCGTGGGGCTGGCGCTGCTGGCGCACGGCGACGCCGGACTCCAGGACGCCTACTGCGCCGGGCCGTTGGCCGCCTGCACCGCCCACACCATCACCGACCCGGTGCGGTTGCGCCGGGTGCTGGCCGAAGTCCGGCGGTCGGGAGTCGCGGTGAGCAGCCGTCAGGTCACCGACGACGCCCTGTCGGTGGCGGCTCCGGTGCGCGGAGCGGACGGCGCGGTGACGGCCGCCGTGTCGGTCGTCGTCCCGTACGCCGACGCGCAGGTACCGGTGCTGGCACCGGCCGTACGCCTCGCGGCGCGCGGGATCTCCCGGGCCCTGGGCTGGCGGCCGGACGGCGGGACCGGCTGAACCCGCGGGCCGGGCACGGGTGGTGGTCCGCGCGGGGCGGAACCCGGTGGGCGACGCGGGGGTCCCGGGCGAGAATGCCCCACCATGACGGAGATCGGCCCACTGGGTCCGCAGGACCGCGCCGCCTGGGAAGTGCTGGCGCGCGGCTACAAGAGGTTCTACCGCACGGAGGTGCCCGACGAGGGGTACGAGGCAATGTGGGGCCGCCTCCAGGGCGGCGGCGAGGTGCACGCCCTGGGCGCCCGGGCGGACGGGCAACTGGTGGGCATCGCCCACTACCTGTTCCACGCCACGGTCTGGACGGCGGACAGCTGCTAGCTCCAGGACCTCTACGTGGCCGAGGCGGCGCGTGGCCGGGGGGCGGTCCGGGCGCTGATCGGGCGCGTGGCGCGGGCGGCGCGGGAGCGTGGCGCCGCCCGGCTGTACCGGACCGCCCAGGAGGGCAACGGCACCGCCCGCGCCCTGTACGACAAGGTGGCGTCGTTCAACGGGTTCATCCGCTACGACCACCCGCTGTCCTAGGCCACCGGCCCGGCGGCTCCGCGGCGCCGCTCAGGCGGTCCTCACAGGAATCTCAGGTTTCGACCCGGGGATTCAAAGGGTCGCCCCATCTCCGAGGCGCAGGATGCACGCGCAAAGGTGGACAACTCAGGAAGGCGTGCCGTGGGCGTCTCGCACATATCGAACCGGTCCGAACAACAGCCGCGGGGCTGGTCCCGGCGCGGGATCCTGGGCGTGCTCGGGGCCGTCCCGGCCGTCGCGCTGACCGGGTGCGGCTCCGGATCGGCGGACGCCTCGGAGAACCCGGCGGCCGGGACCGGGACCTCGCCGGCCGCCGTCACGAAGGCCTCGCCGGCCGCCCGGCAGCCGGTGATCTCGGTCACCCCCGCCGACGGGACCAAGAAGGCGGCCTTCACCAGCCCCGTCGAGGTCACCGTGACCGACGGCACACTCGCCTCGGTGAAGGTGACGGGCAACGACGGCTCGACGCTCGCGGGCTCCCTCGACGAGAGCGCGACCACGTGGACGTCCTCGGCCGACCCCTACTCCGGCACGAAGTACACCGTGACCGCCCAGGCCGAAGGCGCCGCCGCGCAGACGGCCACCTTCACCACCAGGTCGCCGGGCGAGACCTTCGTCGGCTACTTCACCCCCGAGGCGAACTCCACCTCCGGCGTGGGCATGCCGGTCTCGATCAACTTCTCGCACGCCGTGTCCGACAGGGCCGCCGTGGAGAAGGCGATCACGGTGACCGCCGAGCCGCCCGTGGAGATCGTCGGGCACTGGTTCAGCGACACCCGGCTGGACTTCCGCCCGCGGACGTACTGGGCGGCCGGGACGACGATCAGCCTCGGTCTGCGGCTGAAGGACGTCGAGGGAGCGGACGACGTGTACGGCACGCAGTCGAAGGACGTCACGTTCCACATCGGCCGCGCGCAGATCAGCACCGTGGACCTGGCCGCCAAGAAGATGGTGGTCGAGCGGGACGGCGCCACCCTGGCCACCTACCCGGTCTCCGGCGGCGATTCCGACCACACGACCTGGTCCGGGATCATGGTGATCAGCGAGCGGTTCAAGGAGACCCGGATGGAGTCCTCCACGGTCGGCCTCGGCGACGAGTACGACATCTCCGACGTCCCGCATGCCCAGCGGCTGACCACCTCGGGCACCTTCATCCACGGCAACTACTGGGCCTCGGCCTCGATCTTCGGCAGCCGGAACACCAGCCACGGCTGTATCGGTCTGCACGACGCCAAGGGGGCGGACGACGACTCCGTCGCGGGCTACGAGTTCTACGCGAGTTCGATGCTCGGCGACGTGGTGGTCGTCAAGAACTCGGGCGAGAGGACCGTCGCCGCGGCCAACGGCCTCAACGGCTGGAACCTCTCCTGGGACGACTGGAAGTCGGGCAGCGCGCTTTAACACGTTTGCGTGGTTCAAGCCGTGAACTTCCTTGCCCTGAAAGGACTTTCCTTGCTTTAAGTCTTGACGGCCCTCGGGTCGGAGAGCACATTGGGCCCACTTTGAGAGCGCTCTCAAAGGCTTTCGAAGACACCCGCGCCCATCACTCCGTACCCGAGAGGCATCCCTCCCATGAGCGCAACCTCCGGCATACCCAGACGGCGACGCGCGCTCGTCGCCGTGCTCAGCACCCTCGGTCTGGCCGCCGCCGCCGCGGCGGCCGTCACCCTGCCCGCGAACGCCTCCGCGCCCACGCCCCCGACCGGCTGGACGCAGGTCTTCCTCGACGACTTCACCGGTGCGGCGGGCACCGGGGTGAACACCTCCAACTGGCAGTACAGCACCGGGACCTCGTACCCGGGCGGGCCCGCCAACTGGGGCACCGGCGAGGTCGAGACGATGACCAACAGCACCGCCAACGTCTCGCTCGACGGCAACGGCAACCTGCGCATCACGCCGCTGCGCGACTCCGCGGGCCGCTGGACCTCGGGCCGCATCGAGACCAACCGCACCGACTTCCAGCCCCCGTCCGGCGGCAAGCTGCGGGTGGAGGCCCGCATCCAGATGCCGAACGTGACCGGCACCGCCGCCGAGGGCTACTGGCCCGCCTTCTGGGCACTCGGCGCGCCCTACCGCGGCAACTACCAGAACTGGCCCGGGGTCGGCGAGCTGGACATCATGGAGAACGTCCAGGGCCTGAACAAGGTCTGGTCGACGATGCACTGCGGCACCAACCCGGGCGGCCCGTGCAACGAGACCACCGGCATCGGCAACTCGGTCGCGTGTCCCAACACGACCTGCCAGTCCGGCTTCCACACGTACGCGATGGAGTGGGACCGCTCGGCGTCCCCGGAGGCGATCCGCTTCTACGTCGACGGGGTCAACTACCACACCGTCACCGCGAACCAGGTCGACGCGACGACCTGGACCAACGCCACGAACCACGGCTACTTCGTGATCCTGAACGTCGCGATGGGCGGCGGCTTCCCGGACGCCTTCGGCGGCGGTCTGGACGGCGACACCCAGCCCGGTCACCCGATGGTCGTGGACTACGTGCAGGTGCTCCAGGCCGCGGGCGGTGGGAGCGGTACCACGCCCCCGCCGTCCGGCAGCCGTGACGCCTACGGCACGATCCAGGCCGAGTCGTACGACAGCAACTCCGGCACGATCACCGAGACGACCACGGACACCGGCGGCGGCCAGAACATCGGCGCCCTCGCGAACGGCGACTACGCGCTCTACAAGGGCGTCACCTTCGGTTCGGCGGCGGCGACCCAGTTCAGCGCACGGGTCGCGAGCGGCGCGGCCGGCGGGGTCAGCGGCCTGGTCGAGGTACGCCTCGACAGCCGTACGGCGACGCCCGTCGGCAGCTTCGCGGTGGCCAACACCGGTGGCTGGCAGTCGTGGCGGACGGTCCCGGCGAACATCAGCTCGGTCACCGGCACCCACGACGTCTATCTGACCTTCACCAGCGGCCAGCCGGCCGACTTCGTGAACGTCAACTGGTTCACCTTCAGGCACTGACCGCAGGCCGCACGGCACCGGGCGGCCGGCCCTCCCGCACGGGCCGGCTCCCGGCACCGCGCGCGACGCCCTCCCGGTCGGTCCGAGCGCACCCCGGTCGCCTCAGCGCAGTTCCGCGCGGAAGGCCACCGGGGTGTTTCCCGTGTGCAGTTGGAAGAACTTGGAGAAGTTGGCCGGATCGGGGAAGCCCACCGCCGCCCCCACCCGGCCGATCGGCAGGTCCGTGTGGGCGAGCAGCCGCTTCGCCTCCAGGACGACCCGCTTGTCGATGAAGCCCTTGGGCGTCTCGCCGGTGGCGGCGCGTACCGCGCGCACGAGAGTGCGGCGGGAGTAGCCGAGCGCGTCGGCGTAGGCGCTGACGCTGTGGTTGGTGGCGAAGTCCCGTTCCACGGCGTCCCGGAAGAGGGTGAACGTGGTGTCGGCCCGGCCGCGCGCCGCCTCCGCGCTGCTCGCCGCGAGGTGCGCCAGCCGGAGCAGGAACGCGGTGAGCGAGTGCCGCAGCACCGCCGTGTGCAGACTCAGCGGCAGCGTGCCCTCGGCACCGCCGTCGTCGTACTCCCCGCGCAGATACGTCAGCGCCGCGCGCAGGCCCGCGAGCTGCCGCGCGTCCGGGCGCAGCAGCGGAGGCAGGTCGTAGCGGTACAGCCCCGCCGCCTCGACGGTGGCGCGCGGCAGAAAGCCGGGCTGCATGGTCAGCACCGTTCCGCGGTACTCGCTCGACTTCGAGAAACGGTGGACCTGGCCCGGCCGGATCCACAGCACGTCGCCGGCCGCCGCCTGGTGCTCGGCGAAGTCGATCATGTGGCGGACGGGGCCGTCGTCGAAGAGCATCACCACGTGGAAGTCGATGCGGTGCACACGGTCCAGCGGCGCGTCGGTGTGCCAGGTGCGGCCCGCGCCCATGGGGCCCACCTGCATGCCGACGCCGCCGACGCTGAGTTCGACGGGAAAGGGGAAGGTTCTGATGCCCTCACCGGCGCCGTCTTGGGTATGTGTGTCCACCATGTCCGTCTCATGCCGCCCGATTGCCGCCCGGCGGGCTCATCTGTCGCCCGCGGGTGTCCCACTTTCACCACAGGCTGACACAGGGAGACCTTCCCCCCTAAAAGTCAGACTTTTAGGTTTGAACACATCAGAGCAGCTGACCCCCTCCTATCGAGGATTTCTTGAAGATGAGCACGCAGACACCGAACAACTTCGAGTGGACCGAACTTGACCGGCGTGCCATCGACACCGCACGTCTACTGGCGGCGGATGCCGTGCAGCAGGTGGGCAACGGCCACCCCGGAACCGCCATGAGCCTGGCGCCGGTCGCCTACACGATCTTTCAGAAGGTGATGCGACACGACCCGGCGGACCCCGAGTGGACGGGCCGTGACCGCTTCGTCCTGTCCCCCGGCCACACCTCGCTGACCCTCTACACCCAGCTCTTCCTCTCCGGCTACGAGCTGGAGCTGGCGGACCTCAAGAGCTTCCGTACGCACGGCTCGAAGACGCCCGGCCATCCCGAGTACGGGCACACCGCCGGCGTCGAGACGACCACCGGTCCGCTCGGCCAGGGCGTCGCGAACGCCGTCGGCATGGCGATGGCCGCCCGCTTCGAGCGCGGCCTGTTCGACCCGGACGCCCCGCGCGGCGAGTCGCCGTTCGACCACACCGTCTGGGGCATCGTCTCCGACGGCGACCTGGAGGAGGGTGTCTCCGCCGAGGCCTCGTCCCTCGCCGGCCACCAGAAGCTCGGCAACCTCGTCCTCGTCTACGACGACAACCACATCTCCATCGAGGGCGACACCGCCACCGCCTTCTCCGAGGACGTGCTGAAGCGCTACGAGGCCTACGGCTGGCACACCCGGCGCGTGGAGCCCACCGAGGACGGCGACGTCGACGTCCCCGCCCTGTACGCGGCCCTGAAGGCGGCACAGGCCGAGACCGGGCGCCCCTCGATCATCTCGCTGCGCACGATCATCGCCTGGCCGGCCCCGAACGCCCGGAACACCGAGGCCTCCCACGGCTCGGCGCTCGGCTCGGAGGAGGTCGCCGCCACCAAGCGTCTCCTCGGCTTCGACCCCGAGCGCAGCTTCGAGGTCTCCGACGAGGTCCTCGCGCACACCCGGGCCGCCCTCGACCGGGGCGCCGAGGCCCACGCGGCCTGGGACAAGCAGCTGGAGAAGTGGCGCGGTGCCGATCCCGCGCGCGCCCAGCTGTTCGACCGGGTCCTCGCCGGTCAGCTGCCCGAGGGCTGGGAGGACGCGCTGCCGGTGTTCGAGCCCGGCAAGCCGGTCGCCACCCGCGCCGCCTCCGGCAAGGTGCTCCAGTCGCTCGGGGCGGTCCTGCCCGAGCTGTGGGGCGGCTCCGCCGACCTGGCCGGTTCCAACAACACCACGATCGACAAGACGTCCTCGTTCCTCCCCGAGGGCAACCCGCTGCCCGGGGCGAGCCCGTACGGCCGTACGGTCCACTTCGGTATCCGCGAGTTCTCGATGGCCGCCGAGATGAACGGCATCGCCCTGCACGGCAACACCCGCATCTACGGCGGCACCTTCCTGGTGTTCTCGGACTACATGCGCAACGCCGTGCGGATGTCGGCGCTGATGCAGCTGCCCGTGACCTACGTGTGGACGCACGACTCGGTCGGCCTCGGTGAGGACGGCCCGACCCACCAGCCGGTGGAGCACCTGGCCTCGCTGCGCGCGATCCCGGGCCTGAACGTGGTCCGCCCGGCCGACGCCAACGAGACGGCGATCGCCTGGGCCGAGGTACTGCGGCGGCACGCCACCCGGCCCGCCCCGCACGGTCTGGCCCTCACCCGTCAGGGCGTGCCGACGTACGCGCCGAACCCGGACGCGGCGAAGGGCGGTTACGTCCTGGCGGAGTCCTCCACCGCGACGCCCGACGTCGTCCTGATCGCCACCGGCTCCGAGGTGCAGCTGGCCGTCGCCGCGCGCGAGACGCTCGAGGCCGAGGGAATCGGCGTCCGGGTGGTGTCGATGCCGTCCGTGGAGTGGTTCGACGAGCAGCCGCGCGAGTACCGCGACCGCGTCCTGCCGCCGTCCGTGAAGGCCCGCGTCGCCGTCGAGGCGGGCATCGGCCTGACCTGGTACCGGTTCGTGGGGGACGCGGGACGCATCGTCTCCCTGGAGCACTTCGGCGCCTCCGCCGACGCGAAGACCCTGTTCGCCGAGTACGGCTTCACCGCCGAGAACGTGGCCGCCGCGGCCCGGGAATCCCTCCTTGCCGCGCGTGGTTGATCCGACCGCCAGAAAGAAGATGATCGAAGTGACCGAAGCAACCGCGACCGCGGGAGCACTGGACCGCCTGTCCGACGAGGGCGTCTCCATCTGGCTGGACGACCTGTCGCGCAAGCGGATCGCCTCCGGCAACCTCGCCGGACTCGTCGCCACGAAGAACGTCGTCGGCGTCACCACCAACCCGTCCATCTTCCAGGCCGCGATCGGTTCCGGCGAGGGGTACGAGGAGCAGCTCGCCGACCTGGCGGTGCGGGGTGTCACGGTCGACGAGGCCGTACGGATGATGACGACGGCCGATGTGCGGGCCGCGGCCGACATCCTGCGTCCCGTGTACACGGCGACGGGAGGCCGGGACGGCCGGGTCTCCATCGAGGTCGACCCCCGTCTGGCCCATCACACCGCCGCCACCGTCGCCGAGGCCAAGCAGCTCGCCTGGCTCGTCGACCGCCCCAACGTCATGATCAAGATCCCGGCGACCCGGGCCGGTCTGCCGGCGATCACCGAGGTCATCGGTCTCGGCATCAGCGTCAACGTCACGCTGATCTTCTCGCTGGAGCGCTACCGCGAGGTCATCGACGCCTACCTGGCGGGCCTGGAGCAGGCCGCCGCCAGGGGCCTCGACCTCTCCACGATCCACTCGGTGGCCTCCTTCTTCGTCTCCCGCGTCGACTCCGAGATCGACAAGCGGCTGACCGCGCTGGGCACCGACGCGGCCCGCGCCCTGAAGGGAAGGGCGGCGCTGGCCAACGCGCGGCTGGCCTACCAGGCGTACGAGGAGGTCTTCGCGGGCGACCGCTGGACCGCGCTCGCCGGGGCCGGGGCGAACCGGCAGCGCCCGCTGTGGGCATCCACCGGAGTGAAGGATCCTGCGTACAAGGACACGCTGTACGTGGACGACCTGGTCGCACCGGGCACGGTCAACACCATGCCCGAGGCCACTCTGGACGCCACCGCCGACCACGGCGTCATCACCGGTGACACCGTCACCGGCGGCTACGCCCAGGCGCGTGCCGACCTCGCCGCCGTCGAGGCGCTCGGCATCTCCTACGACGAGGTCGTCACCCGGTTGGAGGAAGAGGGTGTCGCCAAGTTCGCGGTGGCGTGGCAGGACCTTCTGGACGCGGTCACGAAGTCGCTGATGAGCAAGGGAGTTGACGCGGAATGAGCAGCAGCAGTCTCGGCGCGGCCTGGGAGAACCCCCTGCGGGACGCCCGCGACCGGCGCCTGCCCCGTATCGCGGGGCCCTCCGGCCTCGTCATCTTCGGCGTGACCGGCGACCTGTCCCGCAAGAAGCTGATGCCGGCGGTCTACGACCTCGCCAACCGCGGTCTGCTCCCGCCGGGCTTCTCGCTCGTCGGCTTCGCCCGCCGCGACTGGGAGGACCAGGACTTCGCGCAGGTCGTCCACGACGCGGTGCGCGAGCACTCCCGGACGCCGTTCCGCGAGGAGGTCTGGCAGCAGCTCGCCGAGGGCATGCGGTTCGTCCCCGGCGACTTCGACGACGACACGGCGTTCAAGCAGCTGCGGAACGCCGTCGAGGAGCTGGACGCCTCGCGCGGCACGGGCGGCAACTTCGCCTTCTACCTCTCCGTACCGCCGAAGTTCTTCCCCAAGGTCGTCGAGCAGCTCAAGAAGCACGGGCTGGCGAAGGGGCGGCAGGGGTCCTGGCGACGGGCCGTCATCGAGAAGCCCTTCGGCCACGACCTGGCCAGCGCGCAGGACCTGAACGCGGTCGTGCACGACGTGTTCGAGCCGGACCAGGTGTTCCGCATCGACCACTACCTGGGCAAGGAGACCGTCCAGAACATCCTGGCCCTGCGCTTCGCCAACACCATGTTCGAACCGATCTGGAACCGGTCGTACGTGGACCACGTGCAGATCACCATGGCCGAGGACATCGGCATCGGCGGCCGGGCCGGCTACTACGACGGCATCGGCGCCGCCCGTGACGTCATCCAGAACCACCTGCTCCAGCTCATGGCCCTCACGGCCATGGAGGAGCCGGCCTCCTTCGACGCCGACGCGCTGCTCACCGAGAAGCTCAAGGTGCTCAGGGCGGTGAAGCTGCCCGAGGAGCTGGGCAAGCACACCGTGCGCGGGCAGTACGCGAGCGCCTGGCAGGGCGGCGAGAAGGTGAGGGGCTACCTGGAGGAGGACGGCATCGACCCGGCCTCCACGACGGACACCTACGCCGCCGTGAAGCTGAACGTCGACAACCGCCGCTGGGCGGGCGTGCCGTTCTACCTGCGCACCGGCAAGCGCCTCGGCCGCCGCGTCACCGAGATCGCGGTCGTCTTCCAGCGCGCCCCGCACTCCCCCTTCGACTCCACCGCCACCGAGGAACTCGGCGCGAACGCGATCGTCATCCGCGTCCAGCCGGACGAGGGCATCACGGTGCGGTTCGGCTCCAAGGTTCCGGGCACCTCGATGGAGATCCGGGACGTCACGATGGACTTCGCCTACGGCGAGTCCTTCACCGAGTCCAGCCCGGAGGCCTACGAGCGCCTCATCCTGGATGTGCTGCTCGGGGACGCCAACCTGTTCCCCCGCCACCAGGAAGTGGAAGAGTCCTGGAAGATCCTCGACCCGATCGAGGAGTACTGGGCACGGCACGGCAAGCCGGCGCAGTACGCCTCGGGCAGCTGGGGACCCGAGGAAGCCGACGAGATGCTCGCACGAGACGGACGGAGCTGGCGCAGGCCATGAAGATCGACCTGACCGACACCACGGCAAGCAAGATCAACAAGGCGCTGGTGAAGGGTCGCCGCGCCATCGGCACACCGGCCGTGGGCATGGTCCTGACGATGGTCATCGTCACGGACGAGGAGAACGCCTACGACGCGATCAAGGCGGCCGAGGAGGCCTCGCACGAGCACCCCTCGCGCACCCTGGTCGTCATCAAGCGGCACGCCCGCAGCCCGCGCGACCGCACCAACGCCCGCCTCGACGCCGAGGTCCGGGTGGGCGCGGACGCGGGCACCGGCGAGACGGTCATCCTGCGGACGTACGGCGAGGTCTCCGACCACGCCGACTCCGTCGTCCTGCCGCTCCTGCTCCCGGACGCGCCGGTCGTCGTGTGGTGGCCGGTGGACGCGCCGATGAACCCCGCCAAGGACCCGCTGGGCGCCCTCGCGCAGCGCAGGATCACCGACATGTACGCCGTCGAGCGGCCCCTGACGGCCCTGGAGGCGCGCGTGAAGTCCTACGCGCCCGGCGACACCGACCTGGCCTGGACCAGGCTCACCCCGTGGCGCTCGATGCTCGCGGCGGCCCTGGACCAGGCACAGGTGCCGATCGTCTCGGCGGCCGTGGAGAGCGAGGCCGACAACCCCAGCGCCGAGCTCCTCGCGCGCTGGCTGGAGGCCCGGCTGAACGTCGTCGTCGACCGGGTGGTGACCGCCGGGCCCGTCGTCACCGCCGTCCGCCTCGGCACCGCGAACGGCGAGATCGTCATCGACCGCCCCGAGGGTCCGCTCGCCACGCTCACCCTGCCCGGCCAGCCCTCGCGCACCCTCGCGCTGAAGGTCCGGGCCACCTCCGAACTCATCGCCGAGGAGCTCAGGCGCCTCGACGCGGACGAGATGTACGCCGTCGCCCTGCGCGGCGAGGGCACCAAGGAGACCCCTTCCCATGTCTGACACCCCCCGGCTCGACCAGCGGCCCGAGTGGACCGCGCTGAAGGACCACCGCGCCCGGTGGCAGACCCATCTGCGGGAGCTGTTCGCGACGGACCCGGAGCGCGCGGAGCGCTACGTGGTGCGCGTCGGGGACCTGCGCATCGACTTCTCCAAGAACCTGGTCACCGACGAGACGCTCGCCCTGCTGCGCGAACTCGCCGCCGCCACCGACGTGTTCGGGCTGCGCGACGCCATGTTCCGCGGCGAGAAGATCAACATCACCGAGGACCGCGCCGTCCTGCACACCGCGCTGCGGGCCCCCACCGGGACCGTCGTGGAGGTCGACGGGAAGAACGTCGTCCCCGAGGTCCACGCCGTCCTCGGCCGCATGAGCGGCTTCGCCGAGCGCGTGCGCTCCGGTGAGTGGACGGGCCACACCGGCAAGCGGATCAGGAACGTCGTCAACATCGGCATCGGCGGCTCCGACCTGGGCCCCGCGATGGCCTACGAGGCACTGCGGGCGTACACGGACCGCTCGCTGACCTTCCGGTTCGTCTCCAACGTCGACGGCGCCGACCTCCACGAGGCGGTCCGCGACCTGGACCCGGCCGAGACGCTGTTCATCGTCGCCTCCAAGACCTTCACCACGATCGAGACGATCACCAACGCCACCTCGGCCCGCTCCTGGCTGCTGGCCGGGCTGGGCGGCGAGGAGAAGGCAGTGGCGCGGCACTTCGTCGCGCTGTCGACGAACGCCGAGAAGGTCGCCGATTTCGGCATCGACACGGCCAACATGTTCGAGTTCTGGGACTGGGTCGGCGGCCGCTACTCCTTCGACTCGGCGATCGGCCTGTCGCTGATGATCGCCATCGGCCCGGCACGGTTCCGCGAACTGCTGGACGGGTTCAGGATCGTCGACGACCACTTCCGCACCGCCCCCGCCGAGTCCAACGCCCCTTTGATCCTTGGCCTGCTGGGCATCTGGTACGGCAACTTCTTCGACGCGCAGTCGCACGCCGTGCTCCCCTACAGCCACTACCTCTCGAAGTTCACCGCCTACCTCCAGCAGCTCGACATGGAGTCGAACGGCAAGTCGGTGGACCGCGAGGGGCACCCCGTGCGGTGGCAGACCGGTCCGGTGGTGTGGGGCACTCCGGGCACCAACGGTCAGCACGCCTACTACCAGTTGATCCACCAGGGCACGAAGCTGATCCCGGCCGACCTGATCGGCTTCGCCCGTCCGCTCGACGAGCTGAGCGATGAACTCAAGTCCCAGCACGACCTGTTGATGGCCAACCTGTTCGCGCAGGGACAGGCGCTCGCCTTCGGCAAGACCGCCGACGAGGTCCGGGCGGAAGAGGTGCCCGAGGAGCAGGTGGCGCACCGCACCTTCCAGGGCAACCACCCCACCACCACGATCCTCAGCCCCGAGCTGACCCCGTCGGTGATCGGCCAGCTCGTCGCGCTGTACGAGCACAAGGTGTTCGTGCAGGGCGCCGTGTGGAACATCGACTCCTTCGACCAGTGGGGCGTGGAGCTCGGCAAGGTCCTCGCCAAGCGCGTCGAACCCGCCCTCACCGAGGGCGCCGAGGTCCCCGGCCTCGACCCCTCCACCGCCGCTCTCGTCGCCGCCTACCGCGAACTCAGGAAGTAGTGAACTGACATGACATCGATCCAGCTGGGCCTGATCGGTCTGGGCAAGATGGGCGGCAACATGCGCGAGCGCATCCGCCGCGCCGGCCACACCGTCATCGGCTACGACCGCAACCCCGAGGTCTCCGACGTCAGCGATCTCGCCGAACTCGTCGAGAAGCTCGAAGCGCCGCGCGTCGTCTGGGTGATGGTCCCGGCCGGCGAGGCCACCCAGTCCGTCATCGACGAGCTCGGCGACCTGCTCGAGAGCGGCGACACCGTCGTCGACGGCGGCAACTCCCGTTGGACGGACGACGAGAAGCACGCCAAGGAGCTCGGCGCCAAGGGCATCGGCTTCGTCGACGCGGGTGTGTCCGGCGGCGTCTGGGGCCTCCAGAACGGCTATGCCCTGATGGTCGGCGGCGACGTCGCGCATGTCGCCAAGGTGCAGCCGGTCTTCGACGCGCTCAAGCCGGAGGGCCCGTACGGCTTCGTCCACGCGGGCAAGGTCGGCGCCGGTCACTTCTCGAAGATGGTCCACAACGGCATCGAGTACGCCATGATGCAGGCCTACGCCGAGGGCTGGGAGCTGCTGGAGAAGGTCGACTCCGTGGAGAACGTGCGCGAGGTCTTCCGCTCCTGGCAGGAGGGGACCGTCATCCGGTCCTGGCTGCTCGACCTGGCCGTCAACGCCCTCGACGAGGACGTGCACCTCGACAGGCTGCGCGGTTACGCGGAGGACTCCGGCGAGGGCCGCTGGACGGTCGAGGCCGCCATCGACAACGCCGTGCCGCTGCCCGCCATCACCGCGTCCCTGTTCGCCCGGTTCGCCTCCCGCCAGGAGGACTCGCCGCAGATGAAGATGATCGCGGCGCTGCGCAACCAGTTCGGCGGCCACGCCGTCGAATCGGCGAAGAAGTAGGCCCGGCCGTGGGGGATCTGCTGCTGGTCCGCCACGGGGAGACGGAGTGGAGCGTGTCGGGGCAGCACACCAGCTTCACCGACCTGCCCCTCACCGGACACGGTGAGGAACAGGCCAAGTCGCTCGCTCCGCTCCTCTCCGGCCGGACCCTCTCGCTCGCCCTGACCAGCCCGCTGCACCGGGCGATACGCACCGCCGAACTCGCCGGCCTCGCCGTTGCCGGGACCGAACCCGATCTTCGGGAGTGGGACTACGGCGGCTACGAGGGCGTCACCACCGCCGACATCCACCGCACCCGGCCCGGCTGGGACCTGTGGACCGACGGTGTGCCGCCCGGCCCGGACGGTCGTCCCGGCGAGTCGCCCGAGGAGATCGGGCGGCGTGCCGACCGGGTGCTGGCCCGGGTGGACTCGGCGCTGGCGGGCGACGACGGTGACGTCGTCCTCGTCGCCCATGCCCATTTCCTCCGGGTGCTGACGGCCCGTCGGCTCGGACTGCCGCCCGCCGAGGGGCGGTTGTTCCAGCTGGCCACGGGCACCCTGAGCCGGCTGTCCACGGAGCACGGGCGACCCGTGATCGCCGAATGGAACACCCGGGCGTAGCCGGTTGACACCGCTCGGCAGGGCCCGCCAGAGTCGCGGCTGATGGAGATCAACGATCTGACACCGGCCGAACAGCGACTCCGGCGGGCCTTCGCCACGGGGACGACCGTCGACTTCCGGGGCCAGGGGGAGGCGAACGGCCCCGAACGCGCCGTCCGGGCGGCGGTGTTGCGGGCACTGCTCCTCAACGGCCCCCGCGAGCCCGGGGAGATAGCCGCCCTCAAGGTGGCCGGGGCGCGGATCACCGGACTCCTCGACCTGCGGTACGCGGTCGTCGACAGCATGATCCGGCTGGCCCACTGCCGCTTCGACGAGGCCCCGCGACTGGTCGGCGCCCAGCTCGGCTACGTCAGCCTGCGCGACTCCGAGCTGCCCGGCCTGGACGCGTCGCACACCCGGATCGACGGGGGCCTGCGGCTGACCCGCTGCCGGATCGGCGGCCCCGTGCACCTCAGCAGGGCGCAGATCTCGGGCGCGCTGTACCTCGACGGGGCGGAGGTCGCCACGACGGACCCCGCGCAGCCCGCCCTCCAGCTCAACCAGGTCTCCATCGACGACGACCTCTGCGCCCGCGGTCTGCGCACCCAGGGCCTGATCCGGCTCGACGGAGCCTCGGTCACCGGCTCGATCGACCTGGAGGACGCCGAACTGAGCAACCCCGGCGCCCAGGTGCTGACCGCGGAGTCCCTCGACGTGGGGGCCAACCTGCTGGGCCGGCGGCTGCGCGCACACGGCCGGATCGATCTGCGGGGCTCCCGCGTCCCGGGCCGGGTGGATCTGCTGCGGACCTCCCTGTCCAACCCGGGCGACACCGCGCTGCGGGCCAGCAGCTGTGTCCTGGGGGAACTCTGGCTGCGCGAGGGCCCGCCGATCGAGGGCCGGCTCAATCTGCGGCGCGCCGAGGTGGGCCAGCTCCAGCTGGAGCCGGAGATGCTGCCCGACCAGGTGCGGCTGCTCGATCTCACCTACACCTTCCTGACCCCGCACGAGCCCGCCGAGCGCCGGCTGCCGATGCTGGAGCGCGACGACGGCGCGTTCGACCCGCACGCCTACGAGCAGCTCACGGCCGCCTACCGCCGTACCGGCGACGACCGGTCCGCGCGGGTGGTGCAACTGGCCAAGCAGCGCCGCCATCGCGGCACCCTGCCCTGGTACGGCCGGGCGTGGGGCCACCTCCAGGACGCGGCCGTCGGCTACGGGTTCCGCCCGCTGCGCGCGGCCGTCTGGCTGCTGTCCCTGCTGGCCGTCGGCTCGATCGCGTACGCCGGGCACCACCCGCCCCCGCTCAAGGCCGGTGAGGCGCCCGAGTTCGACCCGGTCTTCTACACCCTCGACCTGCTGCTGCCCGTGATCTCCTTCGGTCAGGAGAGCGCGTTCGCGCCGACCGGCTGGTACCGGTCGTTGTCGTACGTCCTCATCGTGACCGGGTGGATCCTGGCCACGACGGTCGTCGCCGGTGTGACCCGGACGGTCAGCCGGCAGTAGGTCGGCGCGCGGTCAGCGCGCGGTGTGCTGGGCGGCCAGCCGCACCGGCGCGTTGACGGCGCCGTAGCCCCGGTAGCCGCCGTCGCGCTGCACGAGTTCGAAGAAGACCCGGCCGACGGTGTGCGTGTAGCAGTGCCGGAAGACGCCGTGCGCGTCCCGGTCGTAGAGGATGCCTAGCTCGCGGTAGGTCTCCAGCTCCCCTTCGGCGAACTCGAAGCGGGCCTCGAGGTCGTCGTAGTAGTTCGCCGGGACGGGCAGCAGGCGTCCACCGGCCTCGGTGAAGCGGCGGGCCGCGGCGACCACGTCGGCGGTGGCCAGCGCGATGTGCCGGGCCTGCGCGGTGTCGTCACCGGGGGCCGCGCCGACGGTGAGCGGGAACCTGACGCTGCCGTCGGCGTTGGTCACGGCGCGGCTGCGCAGCAGCCCGTAGGGGTCGGCGACGTCGACGCTCTCCTGGGCGTCCAGGCCGAGGACACCGCGGTGGAAGAGGACCGCCTCGTCGAACTGGTGCCAGGGCTGGGTGAGCGCCACATGGTCGATGCGGACGCCGACCGGGGCGTGCGGGGCCGCCGGGGCGGCGGGGGTGTGCGGCACGTCCACGAAGTCGGCACGCCAGTCGGGCAGTCCGGGCCGGTTCGTCGCGCACAGGAAGAGCTCCGTGCCGTCGGGGGCCGCGACGGCGTCGAGCGGGGCGTCCTCGGCGGCGCGCCGGCGGGGCAGGACGGGGGCGAGCAGTGCCTCGGCCCGGCGGGCGGCGGCCGCCGGGTCCGGTGACTCAAGGCCGATCGCGGTCAGGGTGGTGCCGTCACGCCGGGCCGCCGGACCGGTGTTGACCAGGACACGGGCCTCGCCCTGCTCCCACAGCTCGACCGGCTTGCCGCGGTGCCGGGCGGTACGGACGAAGCCCAGGCCGGTGAGGAGGGCCGCGACGGGTTCGGCGTCGTGGGTGACCAGTTCGGCGAAGGCGACCCCGGTGGGCGAGGCGGGCGCGGGCAGGGCCCGGATGCCGGCCTCCTCCTGGAGGATCAGCAGGGAGCGGCGGGCGTCCACGGCGGTCGGGCCCGCCTCGGCCTGCCGGAAGACGTCGTTGAAGACCTCGAGCGAGAGCGGTCCGTCATAACCGGTGCGCAGCACGTGCTTCACCAGCCCGGCGATGTCGAAGCCGCCCTGCCCGGGGAAGCAGCGGTGGTGGCGGCTCCACTGGAGGACGTCCATGCCGAGCAGCGGCGCGTCGGCCAGCTGGAGGAAGAAGATCTTCTCGCCGGGGATGTCCTCGATGCCTTCGAGACCCTTCGGACCGGAGCTCCGGGACAGGATGTGGAAGCTGTCCAGGCAGGTGCCGAGCGCGGGGTGGCCGGCCGCCTCGACGATGCGCCAGGCATGGTCCCAGGTGCTCACGTGCCGCCCCCAGGCGAGCGCCTCGTAGGCGACACGGATGCCGAAGTCCCGCGCCAGATCGGCGAGCTCGCTCAGCTGACCGGCGGCGAGTCCGTCGTCGTCGGTCGCGAGCGGGGAGACGCTGGAGCAGACCAGGACGGTGTCCGCGCCGAGCCGCTCCATCAGCGCGAACTTGTGCCGGGCGCGGCGCAGATTGCGGGCGAACACCTCGGCCGGCACCGCCTCGATGTCCCGCATCGGCTGGTAGAGCTCGATGCCGAGGCCGAGATCGGCGCAGCGGGCGCGGATCTCCTCCGGGGTGAGGGGGCTCGTGAGCAGGTCGTTCTCGAAGATCTCCACACCGTCGAACCCGGCCCGGGCCGCGGCCGTGAGCTTCTCGGTGAGGGATCCGCTGAGGGAGACGGTGGCTATCGAGGTACGCACGGTCATGCTCCTTCGAAGGCTGGCCCGCGTCCCCTGCGGGGCGCGGGGCGTGAAATCCCGCGGCCGTGCCACCCGGGCGACACGACCGACCACGAACGACCCGCGGCTGTCATACGGCGTGAGCCACGGCTGCCGTACGGCGCGGCCGCGGCCGTCCGGGGAAGGGGGCCGTGGGCTGTCATACGGTGTGGCCGGCCGGGTGGTCCGCGCCACGGGCCATCTCCGCGAAGTCGGCCAGCATGGCGACGCTGTCCGGCTCCCGGCCGGTGAACAGGCGGAAGGCGTCCACGGCCTGGAAGACGGCCATGCCGCCGCCGTCGAGAGTCGCGCAGCCGACCGCGCGCGCGGTGCGCAGCAGCTCGGTCTCCAGCGGACGGTAGACGACCTCCGCGACCCACAGGTCGGGACGCAGCAGCCCGGCCGGGAAGGGCAGTCCGGGGTGGGCGGCCATGCCGGTGGGGGTGGCGTGCACGACGCCGTCGGCCCGTGCCAGCAGATCGGCCAGCCGGTCCGGTCCCGCGGCCTCGGCCCGGCCGGGCCCGAAGTGCCGGTCGAGGGAACCGGCGAGCTCCGCGGCCCGTTCGACGACCGCGTCCACGACGGTGACCTGCCCGGCCCCCAGCGTGAGGGTGGCGTGCGCGACGGCCGCGCCCGCGCCTCCGGCGCCCAGCTGCACCACCCGCTCCAGCGCGACGTCCGGCAGACCGCGCGCGAAGGAGGCGGCGAAACCGGTGACATCGGTGTTGTGGCCGACGGCACGGCCGTCCTCGAAGACCACGGTGTTGACCGCGCCGAGCGCCTCGGCCTGCGGGGCGAGACCGTCGAGGTGCGGGATGACCAGCTGCTTGCACGGGTGCGTGATGTTGAGCCCGTCGAAGCCGAGGTCACGGGCGGCGCGCACCAGATCACCCACGGCCTCGGGCCCGACCCCCAGCACGTCGATGTCGATGAGCCGGTAGACGTACCGCAGCCCCTGCCGGCCGGCCTCCCGCTCGTGCAGCGCCGGGCTGAGCGACGGGCCGATACCGGAGCCGATCAGCCCGACGAGATACGAGTCCTTGAGAACGACGGCCACGAGGACCTCCTGATCGGTCGACGGATCCTGGTTAGCGTACGAACTGGTGAGTTAGTCATAACACCGGGGCGGGGTCCGAGGGAAGCCCTGTCGCGTCACGGGACGGGGGCGGGCTTCTAGAATCTCGACACTGCACCCACGCCGCCCGAAGGAACCTGGATGACCAGCGTCGACGAACCGGCACGACCCCATGGCAACGGGCGCATGCGCGACGCCGCCCGGACCCGGGCCGAGATCCTCGACGTGGCGACCCTGGAATTCGCCCGGGTCGGCTACGCCGGAGCCCGGGTCGACGACATCGCGGCCCGCACCAGCACCACGAAGCGGATGATCTACTACTACTTCGGCGGCAAGGAGCAGCTCTTCACCGCCGTCCTGGAGCGGGCGTACGGCGTGATCCGCGAGGCCGAGCAGGAGCTCGACGTCGAGCACCTCGACCCGGTCGCGGCCATCCGCCGACTCGCGGAGCTGACCTTCGACCACCATGAGCAGCACCCGGACTTCATCCGGCTGGTGAGCATCGAGAACATCCACGAGGCCGAGCACATCGCCGGCTCCGAGAAGCTCGGGCGGATCGGCTCCCCCGCGCTCGACGTGATCGGCCGCATCCTGGCCTCGGGGCGGGAGTCCGGCCTGTTCACGGCCGACGTCGACGCCGTGGACCTGCACGCGATGATCAGCTCGTTCTGCTTCTTCCGGGTCGCCAACCGGCACACGTTCGGCGCCCTGTTCGGCCGCGACCTGGTCGACCCGGCCCAGCGGGAGCACTACCGCACCATGCTCGGCGACATGGTGATCGCCTACCTGACGGCGGAACGCACGGCGGACTGACGCGGCGGACCGACGCGGTCGGCGGGCGCCACCCGTCGAGCGGCGGCGGCCGGGTGGCGGTCGGGCGGCGGCCGGGCCGGGTGATCCGCGGGGAACGACGGGACGCTTCCGCGGGAAGTTCCCTCGGCGCCCCCTATTGACAGCGGAGAAACATCGGCGCAACATCCGTAGCCATCCGCTACTAACTACCCAGTGGGTTAATTAGCCGGGCACGCACCCGGCGCAGCCGCCCCGCACCCCAGGGAACCGGCCCTACTCCCCTTGCCTCACTCCACGTACGTTGGAGTTCCCTCGAAGGAGCACGCCGTGTCCGTCCCCGCCGCACCTCCCGGCCAGCCGAAGAAAGCCGCCACGGCGGCCTGGATCGGCAGTGCTCTGGAGTACTACGACTTCTTCATCTACGGCAGCGCGGCAGCACTGATCTTCCCGAAGGTCTTCTTCGACGAGTCCGACCCGGCCACCGCGACCCTGCTGTCGCTGGCCACCTTCGGTGTCGCCTACGCGGCCCGGCCCGTCGGCGCGCTCTTCCTCGGCCACTTCGGCGACCGCGTGGGCCGCAAGAAGATCATGGTCTTCACGCTCATCCTGATGGGCGTCTCGACGTTCCTCATCGGCTGCCTGCCCACCCGTGCGCAGGTCGGCACCCTCGCGCCCGTCCTGCTGGTGCTCTGCCGCGTCCTCCAGGGCATCTCCGCGGCCGGCGAGCAGGCCAGCGCCAACTCCATGACGCTGGAACACGCGCCGTCGCAACGACGGGGCTTCTTCACCAGTTTCACCCTCAGCGGCACCCAGGGCGGCCAGTTGCTCGCCACGCTCGTCTTCATCCCGATCGCGGCCCTCCCCGAGCAGCAGTTGCTGTCCTGGGGCTGGCGGGTCCCGTTCTGGCTGAGCATCGCGGTCGCCGTCGTCGGCTACGTCATCCGCCGCAAGCTGGAGGAGACCCCGGCCTTCGCCGCCCAGCAGGCCAGCGGTGAGGTCGTCAAGCTGCCGCTGGCGGTCCTGCTGCGCGACCACTGGGCGGACGTGCTGCGGGTGGTCGCGGGCGCGCTCGTCGCGTCGGTCAGCACCATCTTCACCGTGTGGGCGCTGGCGTACGCGACCAGCGACTCGGTCGGGATGAGCCGCACCTCCATGCTGTGGGTGGGCGCGCTGGCCAACGTGGTCGCGCTGGTGGCCATCCCGGCCTGGGCCACGCTCTCCGACCGCATCGGCCGCCGTCCGGTCTACCTGATCGGCGCGGCCGGCAGCGCGATCATGATGTTCGCCTACCTGTGGGCTATCTCCACCGGCTCCTATCCGCTGATCCTGCTGCTGGGCATCGCCGCCTTCGGCGTGGTCTACAGCGCCGCGAACGGCGTGTGGCCCTCCTTCTACGGCGAGATGTTCTCGACCCGCGTCCGCCTGTCCGGCATGGCGATCGGCACCCAGATCGGCTTCGCCGTGGCCGGTTTCGCGGTCACCTTCGCCGCGCAGATCGCGGGCCCGGACGGCGACGACTGGTCCTCGGTGGCCCTCTTCACGGCGGCGCTGTGCGTCCCGCCGGTGATCGCGGTGCTGTCGGCCCGGGAGACGGCGAAGATCCCGACGGAGCAGCTGGGCGAGCGGGAGACGCGCAAGGCGTCACAGCCGGAGACGGTGTCCGCCTGATCCCGGGCCCGTCGGACCGCCCCGGGAAGCCGGACCGGCACCCCCCGGTGACCGCGCCACCCCTTGAGCCCGGACGGACCGGGGCGGGGCGGGGCGGGCCGGGGTGGAGCGCGCCGGGGCGGCGCGGGTGGAGCACGCCGGGGTGGCGCGCCCTTCACTCCCGAGGGGCGGCCGTCGCGACGGCCGCGTCCAGCAGCGGGGCCAGTTCCGTGGCGACCGTCGTCAGGGCCCGTACGTCCCGTTCGGCCCTGGCGATCAGGATCGCTCCCTCCAGGGCGCTGATCATGAGGGTGGCGAGCGAGCCGGCCCGGGCGGCGGGAACGCCCAGGCCGGTCAGGGCCTCGGCGACCGGGCCGGTCCAGGTGGCGAACGCGGCCGCCGCCGCCTCCCGCGTGGAGTCGCCGGAGGCCGCGCAGTCGACGGTCGCGGCGGCGACGGGGCAGCCCGCCGCGAACCCGGAGGCCGTGTACTCGTCCGTCCACTGGCGCACCATCGCGGCGAAGAGTCCGGCGGGTGTGGGCTCGCCGGCCTTCGCAGACTCGTCCAGGAACCGGGCGACGCGCCGGCCGGCGTAGCGGCCCGCCCAGGCCAGGGCCTCGTCGACGAGCTGCTGCTTGCCGCCGGGGAAGTAGTGCTGGAGCGAGCCCCGGGGCGCGCCGGCGTGGAGGGCGACCTCCCGCATGCCCGTCGCACCGACTCCACCGCGGCGGATGAGCTGGGCGGCGCTGAAGACCATCCGCTCGCGGGGTCCGCGTTCGGGCACCGGCATGGTCGGCCTCCTCCGGGCGTGGCACACGTTGCGTCCTGTGGCCCGGAAGCCTATGACCGTCGTCATAGCACTCGCTACTATGACCGCTGTCATAGTCCCCTGGGAAAGGCGGCGGCCGTGCGGGTCGGATTCATCGGTCTGGGCGTGATGGGCCGCCCCATGGCGTTGCGGCTGGCCCGCGCCGGGACGCCCCTGGTGGTGTGGAACCGTACGGCGGCCTCCGCCGAGACGCTGCGCGCGGCCGGCGCCGAGGTCGCGGCGGACCCGGCGGAGGTGTTCGCGCGCGCCGAGGTCGTGATCCTCATGCTGGCCGACGGGTCCGCCGTCGACGCCGTCCTCGGCCGCGGCACCCCGGAATTCGGCGGGCGGGTGACCGGCCGCGTGGTCGTCACCATGGGCACGACCTCGCCCGACCACTCGCGCGCGCTGGAGCGTGACGTGCGCGCGGCGGGCGGCCGGTACGTCGAGGCGCCCGTGTCCGGCTCGCGGGTCCCGGCCGAGCAGGGCCGGCTGGTGGCGATGCTGGCCGGCGAGGAGGCGGCGGTGGACACCGTACGGCCGCTGCTCGCCCCGATGTGCCACGAGACGTTCCGCTGCGGTCCGGCGCCCGGCGCGCTGCTGATGAAGCTCGCGGTGAACCTGTTCCTGATCACGCAGGTGACCGGCCTCACCGAGGCGTTCCACTTCGCAGAACGGCAGGGGCTGGACCGGCGGCTGTTCCTGGACGTGGTGGCCGCCGGACCACTGGCGAGCGGGGTCTCGCGGATGAAGGCGCCCAAGCTGCTGGCGGGCGACTTCGCGGTGCAGGCCGCCGCGCTCGACGTCCTGAAGAACAACCGCCTCATCGCCGACGCGGCACGCGCGTCGGGGCTGGCCTCCCCGCTCCTCGACACCTGCCACGCCCTGTTCGAGGAGACCGTGGCCCTGGGGCACGCGAGCGCGGACATGGTCGCCGTGCTGCACGCCCTGGAGGCCCGGAGCGACGGCGGCCACGGGCGCACCGGCTAACCGTCGTTGGCGCCCTTCGGAATGCCGTACGCCCGCTCCACCCGCAGCCGCAGCACCAGGCGGCGGTCGCGGACCATGGCGGCGCGGTAGTCGTCCCAGTCGGGATGCTCGCCCGCGAGGTCGCGGTAGAGGCGGACCAGTTCCTCGACGGTGGCGTCGTAGGGGTCCGTCGCGACCGGTGAGAGGTCGGCGGTGCCCTCGGCGACCGCGTAGGCGCGGCGGTCGGAGTCCGTGACGTGGTACGAGGCCCGGGGGTCGCGCCGCAGGTTGCGGGTCTTGGCGCGGTCGTCCGTGATCGAGACCCGGATGACGCCGTCGTCCGGGTAGTAGCGGTGCACGACGTTCGACAACTGGGGGCGGCCGTCGCGCTTGAGGGTGACCAGTACCCCGCCACGGACCTCGGAGAGCAGTGCGAGCAGCGCGTTCTGCGTCGATTCCTGAGTCATGTCGGCACAACCCGCGGCGCCCCGGCGCGCATTCCCTCCCCACCTCCCCGCTTCACCTCCCCGCCTCGACCCGCCGTCCTCGTGAGTAGACACTGTCTACGCGATCCTGGTAGACAGTGTCTATGAGCGACCCAGAAAAGCCGGACGCCGATCTGCCGGCCCTCGATCCACCGGCCGCCGATCTACCGGACGCCGATGAGCAGGACGCCGATGGACAGGACGCCGATACGCCGGACCCCGATCTGCGGACCCGCCTGGTCGACGTCGGCGTGGACCTGGTCTCCCGGGAGGGTGCCGGAGCGCTCACCCTGCGGGAGATCGCACGCCGGGCCGGCGTCTCGCACGGTGCGCCGCGCCGCCACTTCCCCACCCATCTGGAGCTGTTGTCGGCCATCGCGCACCGCGGCTTCGCCCAGCTGGGCGCCCGGGTGACGAGGACCCTCGGCGCGGGTGACGCCGGGCCGCGCGATCAGCTGACCGAGCTGGCGCGCTCCTACCTGGAGTTCGCGCTGGACAACCCCGGGATGTACGAGCTGATGTTCCGGCACGATCTGCTGGAGAGCGGTCACTTGCGACTGCGGGACACCAGCCTGCCCCTGTTCGGCGTCCTGGTGGACCTGGTCGGCCGGGTCCGGCCCGGCGGTGACGCCCGGTCGGTCGCGGGCGCGCTGTGGGCGAACCTGCACGGCATCGCCCAGCTCTGGCGCTGGGGAAGCCTCCAGCTCGCCACGGGGACCGATGACTTCGCACCCCTGCTGCGGACCGCCCTGGACGCGCATCTCGGGCCGGAGGCCGCCCGGTGAAGCCTTCCCGCCCCTCCCTGCCGCTGACCCTGGCGAGCAGTGTGGCCGGTGCCATGGTGGTCGCCCTGGACGGGACCGTGCTCACCGTCGCGCAGCCCACCCTGCGCCACGACCTGGGCGCCTCCTTCAGCCAGGTGCAGTGGACCAGTACCGGGTATCTCGTGGCGGTGGCGGGCCTGTTGGTCTTCGCCGGACGCCTCGGGGACCGCTACGGACACCGGCGCACCTTCGCCCTCGGCATGCTCGGCTTCGGCGCCGCCTCGGCGGGCATCGCGGTGGCGCCGGACATCGGCTGGGTGATCGGGCTGCGGATCGTGCAGGGGGTGTTCGGAGCGCTGTTGCAGCCGGCCACGCTGGGCATGCTGCGGGCCGCGTACCCGCCCGAGCGGCTGCGGACGCCGATCGCCGTGCGCACCGCGTCCATCGGGGTGGCCGCCGCGGCCGGGCCGGTGGTGGGCGGCGCGCTGGCCACCGGGTTCGGCTGGCGGGCCGTGTTCCTCCTCAACATCGTGCCGGCGCTGCTGTTCGGCCTGCTCGCCCTCGCCCCCCGGGCCCGTCAGGACGGCCGGGACCGGCCGACCACCGGCGTCCCGCTCGACCTGCCCGGCGCCCTGCTGCTCGCGGTGGCGCTGGCCTGCCTCGTGCACACCCTCGTCGGCCTCCCCGGAGTGACGTGGTCGGCCCCCGTCGCCCTGCTGTCCGGGGCCGCCTTCGTGCGGCACGAGCGCCGGACGGCCTCTCCGCTGCTGCCGCCGGAGGTCGTGCGATCCCGGGCGGTGGGCGGGGCGCTCGGCGTGCTCGTCATCGCGTCGGCCGCCCTCAACGGCGGGCTGCTGACCTGCGTCTACCTACTCCAGGACGACCTGGGGCTGACCCCGCTGCGCAGCGCGCTGCTCAGCCTCCCGCTGGCCGCGCTGCTGGTGGCCGCCGCGCCCGCCTCCGCGGTCCTGCTGCGCCGGTCCGGCGCCCGCACCACGGTCGCGGGAGCGATGGTCGTCCTCGCCACCGGTCTCCTCGTCCTGGCCCGCGCCTCGGCGCCGACCGCTCTCTGCGCGGGGTTCGCGCTGGTGGGCGCCGGGTTCGGCACCGTGATGGTCGCGGCGACCCATGTCGTCGTACGCCAGGCCCCGCCGGAGGCCGCCGGGGTGGCGGGCGGACTCCAGCAGACCGCCATGAACGTCGGGCCGGTGCTCGGCGTGGCTTCGGCGACCGTGCTCATGGACCTCGGCGCGACGCGCTCGCCCCTGGTCGTGCTGGCGTTCGTGGCCGCGACGGCGCTTCCGGTCTGCCGGGCGCTGCCGGGCGGTTCGCGATCCGTTCCGCCCGCCCCCGCGCCGGGTACCCGGGCTGGTGGAAGCGACGCAACGCACACCGATCATGGCGTCGAAAGGGGTCCGCACACGCGTTCCCTGCGCGACCATGAGGTCTGAGGTCGTCCGGGCGGGGTAGGCCGGGACCGCACCTTGTACGAGCGCACCGGAGGAAAACCATGGCACTGCTGCGGCAAGAGGTCGACCCGAGCGAGGTCGGGCTGGACGCGAAGGCGCTGGACCGGCTCGACCAGCGTCTCGCCGACTTCGTCGACGAGGGGCGCCTGCCCGGGTTCCTGGTGGCCGTCGCGCGCGGCGGCCGGGTCGCCCACCTCACCGCGCACGGCCGCCGCGACCTCGCCGCCGGGCTGCCCGTCGAGGCCGACACCCTCTACCGGATCTACTCGATGACCAAGCCGGTCACCTCGGTCGCCGCGCTGATACTGGTCGAGGAGGGCCGGCTGGGCCTCGACGACCCGGTCGCCGACCACCTTCCGGCCTTCGCCGAGCAGCGGGTGTACACGGGCGGCTCGGGCGCCGGCCTCACCACCCGCCCGGCCGAGCAGCCGCTGTTGGTCAGGCATCTGATGACCCACACCGCGGGCCTGACCTTCGCCTTCTACCACTGTCATCCGGTCGACGCCCTGTACCGCGAGGCCGGTCTGGAGTCGGCGGTGCTGCCGGGCTCCGACCTGGCCGCGACGGTGGAGGCGTACGCGCGGCTGCCGCTCCAGTTCGAGCCGGGCACCCAGTGGAACTACTCGGTGGCCACCAACGTCCTGGGCCGGATCATCGAGGTCGTCTCCGGCCGGCCGCTGGACGAGTTCATCGCCGAGCGGATCTTCCGCCCGCTCGGCATGCCGGACGCCGGCTTCCAGGTCACGGACGAACAGGCGGGCCGGCTGGCCGAGTTGTACGGAGACGCCGACGACGGCGGCATCGAGCCGATCCCGGGCCTGCCGCTGTCCGGCCGGCCACGGTTCCTGTCGGGCAGCGGCGGGATGGTCGCGACCGCGTACGACGTCCACCGGTTCAGCGAGCTGCTGCGCCGGCGTGGCCGGCTGGACGGTGTGCGGCTGCTCAAGGCCGAGACGGTCGACCTGATGACCCGCAACCACCTCCCCGGCGGTGCCGACCTGCGAACCTTCGGCAGCCGTCCGGCCCACGACGAACCCGGCAACGACGGTGTCGGCTTCGGCCTCGGGGTCTCGGTGGTGACCGACCCGGGCCGTACCCAGGCGCCCGCGGGGCTCGGCACCTACGGCTGGAGCGGCGTCGCCACCACGACCTTCTGGGTCGACCCGAGCCGCGATCTGAGCGTGCAGTTCCTGACCCAGCTGAGGCCGAAGAGGTCCCTGAAGCTCTACCCCGAACTCAAGCGGCTGGTCCACGAGGCGGTCACCGACTGAACAGCCCGTCAGCCCCGCACCCGCAGCGTGAACCCGATTCCCTGGTCGGCGAGTTCACGCAGCCATTCCTCGGAGCGGGACGCCGTCTCGGCCGCCCGGCTCAGCCCTGGTGCCAGGGAGCCGTCCAGGATGTGCCGGACGCCGAGGGCGAGCGGCCGGGACACACAGCGGGCCATCGCGCTCTCCTCCTCGTCGCCCACCAGGTCCAGGAGGTAACTCCCGGACCACACCCTGTCGTTGCCGACCTCACCGGCCCGGTCACCCGTGTCACCGGTGTCGCCCGGCCCGCTGCCGGGCACCCGCACGTCCAGCGACACGGCGAGGACCACACGGTCGCGGTCGGTGTCCGTGGTCGGGTAGGTGGCCGCCAACTCCTCGGCCAGCGCGGCGATCGAGGCGTCGTCGCCCGTCCTCAGCCGCTCGAAGACCGGGCCCCACGCCCGCAGCCAGCCGTCCAGGCGCAGCGTGCCGCGGACGAAGGTCAGCGGTGTCCAGGCCCGCGGCAGCTCGTACTGCTCGATGAACGGAACGCTGTCGCGGTTGGGATAGACCTCGAAGGTCTCGCCGTCGACGCGGTGCTCCCGGGTGGCCTCCCAGGGTCGGCCGACCTCGGTCTCGATGCCGTCCTCGATGTGACGCGCGGGCGAGCGCAGGGCGTTGAGGACACCCAGGGGTGCCCAGCTGAAGCGGTACCTGAAGTCATCGGGGACTGCCGGGACGCCTCCGCAGTACGAGGTGAGGCGGTACGTGGCGGCCGTGTCGTCACCGATCGCCCGGCGGGCCCGCGCCACCAGGCTGTGCGCGAAGAGGTGGTCGATGCCCGGGTCGAGCCCCGCCTCGGTGAGCACGACGATCCCGGCCGCTCGGGCCGGGAGGACCTGCTCCAGCACCGCGTCGGAGACATAGCTGGAGCACGCGAAGTGGGCCCGCCGGGCCACGCACGCCGCGAGCAGCGCCGGATGCTCGGACGCGGGGAGCATCGACACCACGACGTCCCCGGGCGCCAGTCGGTCCGTGAGCGCCTCGAGGGTGTAGGCGAGCGGCTCGGCGCGTCCGGTCAGCCCCAGCCGGCCGAGGGCCTCGGCCGCCCGCTCCGCCGTGCGGTGCCACAGCCGTACGCCGTCGGTGTGCTCGCACAGCTGGGCCAGGCCGCTGCCCGTGGAGAGCCCGGCACCGACCCAGTGGACGGTGCCGGTCGCCGCGACCAGGTCAGCCACGGCCGGCCTCCTCTTCCGTCAGGCCGAGTTCGCGGGAGGCTCGACGGAAGCGGTCCAGGCAGCGGCCCCACGCTCCGCTGTCGCCGAAGTCCAGCAGCCGGGGCGTCAGGTCCGCCGAGAAGTCGGCGCTGGACTCGCGCGGCAGCAGGGACGGCAGGTTGTCGATGGCGATCAGATCGAGCGGGGGCTCCTTGCGCAGCCTGCGCACCGGGTCCGTCCACTCGGTGGTGCGGTCGTACACCGGCAGGACGTTGAGGGGCGAGCCCACGTCGCAGGTGACGTCGGAGAGGGTGCGCAGCCGGCGGGCCGGGTCGTCGAGGTCCTCCTCGCGGACGAACGGCGGTACCGGGGTGGTGGCGAGGACGCAGTTGACCAGCACGTCGTGGGCGAGCAGGGCGGGGCGGTCCAGGTCGGCGGTCTCCGCCAGGTCCCAGGCGGTGGGCTCGGTCCTGGCCGTGGTGAACGCGGCCCGCGCTCCCCGGCCGCTGCGGCCCAGGGCGCCGACGACCAGGGCGGTGAACTCCTCGTCACCGGGGGCCGGACGGAGCGTCTCGTCCAACTCGGCCTTGTCGGTGGGGCGCAGGGGGGCGGTGAGCTGGCCGCGGTGCTGGAGGACCGCCAGGGCCGCGCCCAGGTAGCCGGCCCAGAAGCCGAAGGCGGCGAGCCGGCGGCCGTCGTCGTCGACCAGGTACTCCAGGTCCAGGAGCGCCCCTCCCCCGGCGGCGAACCGGCGCAACAGGTCGACGGCGCCCGGCTGCTGCTTGTAGGCGTGCCCGAAGAAGATGTGCCGGTGGCGCAGTCGGGCCGGCTCGTCCGGGAGTTCCTTCAGGCCGAGGACGACGGCCTCGGGGGGCGCGGAGATCCATGAGCCCGCGGGGACGGTCCGGGCGCCCGCGGACTCGTACTCCCGCGTCGCGAAGACGCGCTGCGGGGAGTCCTCGACGGTCAGTTCCACACCGGCCTCGACGAGACGGCGGGCGTCGTCGGGGACGACCGGGGTGCGCCGTTCGGTGACGCGGGTCTCGTGCCGCAGCCACAGGTGCAGTTCGGTCATACGCGGTTGGCCTCCGGACGCGGGGCGTCGGCCGCGAAACGGTCGGCGCTCAGGGGGGTGACGTCCACGAAGGGTACGCGGCCGAGACACAGGTCGCGGACGACCTCGCCGACGGCCGGCCCCTGGAGGAAACCATGGCCGGAAAAGCCCGTCGCGTACAGGAAGCGGGATACCGAGGACGCCTCGCCGATCAGCGCGTTGTGGTCCGGGGTGACCTCGTACAGCCCGGCCCAGCCGCCCGTGCGGCGCAGGTCGAGCAGGGCGGGGGCGCGGCGCTCCATGGCCGCGGCGAGGCGGGGGATCCACCGGTCGTGGGTGTCGGTGGCGAAGCCAGGCCGCTCGTCCGGGTCGGACATGCCGACCAGCAGCCCGGGGCCCTCGCCGTGGAAGTAGAGACTGCTGGTGAAGTCGATGGTCATGGGGAGGTCCGGCGGCAGGCCGGGGACCGCTTCGGTGACCGCGATCTGGCGGCGCAGCGGCTGCACCGGAAGCTCCACGCCGGCCATCGCGCCGACGGCCCGGGACCAGGCGCCGGCCGCGCACACGACGGTGTCGGTGGCGACGCGGCCGAGGGTGGTCCGCACGGCGGTGATCGTGGCGCCCCGCCGTTCGATGCCGGTGACCGCGGTGTGCCGCAGGATGCGCGCCCCGTGCCGGCGGGCGGCGGCCGCGTACCCGTGGACGACGGCCTCCGGGGTGCAGTGCCCGTCGTCGGGCGAGAACGCGGCCGCGAGTAACCCGTCGGTGCGGATCAGCGGGGACAGGCGCCGCGCCTCGGCCGGGTCGATCATGCGGCTGGGCACCCCGAGCGCGTTCTGGAGCCGTACGCCCGCCTCGAAGGAGGCGACCTCCTCGGGCGTGGACAGCAGGAAGAGGTAGCCGACGCGGTGCAGCCCGATGTCGTACCCGGTCTCCTCCTCGAACCGCCCGAAGCTCTCCAGGCTGCGCGCCCCGAGCTGGATGTTCAGCTCGTCGGAGAACTGGGCGCGCACCCCGCCGGCGGCTTTCGAGGTCGAGCCCGCGGCCAGTTCGTCGCGCTCCACCAGCAGGACGTCACGGACGCCGGCGGCGGCGAGGTGGTAGGCGATGCTCGTGCCCATCACCCCGCCGCCGATGACGACTACCGAGGCATGCGTGTTCACCCGAGCGGCTCCTTGTCACGGCGGCACCGGCCCGTACGCCGGGCCGGGGCTGTCGTACGCCATGGCCGCCGTGATCCCTACCCGTCCGGGCGGCGGTTCCACGCGCGGTCAGGACCAGTGCGCCACCGCGTCCAGGTGGGGCAGCCGGTGGTCCAGGCGCTCCCGCTTGGTGCGCAGATAGGTGATGTTGTTCTCGCACGGCTCGATCAGCAGCGGGACCTCTTCGGCGACCCTGATGCCGTTGTCCACCAGCGCCTCGCGCTTGCGCGGGTTGTTGGACATCAGGCGGACCGAGTCGACGCCCAGGTCGCGCAGGATGTCCGCGGCCACCTTGTAGTCGCGGGCGTCGACCGGGAAGCCCAGCGCGACGTTCGCCTCGACGGTGTCCAGGCCCTCCGCCTGGAGCGCCATCGCCCGCAGCTTGCCGAGCAGCCCGATGCCCCGGCCCTCGTGTCCGCGCAGGTAGACGACCACGCCGCGGCCCTCGGCGACGACCGCCCGCAGGGCGGACGCCAGCTGGTCGCCGCACTCGCAGTGCTGGGAGCCGAACGCGTCGCCGGTCAGGCACTCCGAGTGGAGCCGGGTCAGCACGTCCTCGGTGCCGATCTCGCCGTAGACCAGAGCGACCTGCTCGTCACCGCGGTCGTGGTCCATGTAACCCACCGCCTGGAATTTCCCGTACACGGTGGGGAGGGGTGCATTCACCACGCGTTCCACACCGGTGCGCTGCGGGGTCTTCGTGCCGAGTACGCCAATTTTTTCTGTCATGATCTGGTTCCTAAGCAGAGACGAAGGGCCGGGAAGAAATGAGTGGTTCGGAAATACGGTCGGCGGCGTACGGAATGGTGCCGACGGACACGTCCGAGGACGTACGGACCCGGGGGGCCGGCGTCTCGACACAGGTGGCGGTCCTGCCCGTCGGAAGCTTTGAACAGCACGGACCGTACCTGCCGTTGGCCACCGACACACTGGTCGCGTGCGCCATCGCCCGGGAGATCGCCGGGGCGTACCCGGTGCACCTCCTCCCGCCGGTGACCATCGCCTGCTCGCACGAGCACGCGGACTGGCCGGGAACCGTCAGCATCTCCTCCGTGACCCTTCACGCGGTGGTACGGGACATAGCGGCGTCGCTGCGCCGCTCGGGCGTCGAGGCCTTGGTGCTGGTCAACGGACACGGAGGGAACTACGTCCTGGGCAACGTCGTCCAGGAGTCCTCCGCCGCGGGTGAGCGGATGGCGCTCTTCCCGGCCCCGGAGGACTGGGAGGCGGCGCTGGAGCGGTCCGGGGTGGCGACCTCGCTGCTCACCGACATGCACGCCGGGGAGATCGAGACCTCGATCCTGTTGCACGCCCACCCCGAACTCGTCCGGCCCGGTTATGAGTCGGCCGATCTCGTCGCGGACGACCGCCGTCATCTGCTCACGCTGGGAATGTCCGCCTATACCGATTCGGGCGTCATCGGCCGTCCTTCCCTGGGGTCCGCGGAAAAGGGGAAGGAACTCCTGGCGAGCCTGGCGGATTCCTTCGGCGCGTATTTCTCCTTGCTCACCAGGGGAACTCCGACGGCTTCGGGCACCGGGACCCGAACCGCCACGACGGGCGAGTCCGACGCCGGTGACGACTTCGCAGCGGGTGCCGCGACGTCGTCGTGACGCCGCTCGTCGGGCCCGGGTCCGCTCTCCTCGACGGCCCCGGCCCGCAGCCCCGCGTACCAGCGGGCGACCAGCACGACCGCCCCCGGCAGCGCCGCCACGAAGCTGAGCACGCCGTACACGACGGCGACCGCGAGGCCGGTGCTCGCGCCCAGCCCGGCGGCGCCGAACGCCCAGGCGGTGACGCCCTCGCGGGGGCCCCAGCCACCGACGTTCAGCGGCAGGCCCATGGCGAGCAGCGCGAGGACGGCGATCGGCAGCAGTTCGAGGACGGAGGCGCCGGAGCCCGCGACCCGCGCGGCCACGACGAACATCCCGAGGTGCCCGGCCAGGACGACCGCCGAGGACACGGCGACGCCGGGCCCGTTGCGCCGCGACAGCAGTCCCTCGCGCGCCTCGGCCAGCCCCGCCCGCAGCCGGCCGCCGCGCCGCGGGGCCGAGGCGTTCATCCGGACGGCGAGGACGACGGCGAGAGCGCCCAGGCCGGCCAGCAGGACCAGCGGGGCGATGTGCCGTACGTCCTGCGCGACCGGGGAGGGCAGGGTCAGCAGAATCGTCACACCTGCGACGGCCAGTACGAGTTGGCCCGCGGTGCGCTCCAGGACCACGGCCCGCACCCCACGTCCGACGTCACCTGCGCTCTGCCCGTGCCGTACCGCGCGGTGCACGTCGCCGAGGATGCCGCCGGGCAGCGCCGCGTTGAGGAACAGGGAGCGGTAGTAGTCGGCGACGGCCGGGCCGAGCGGCAGCCGGATACGCAGCCCGCGGGCCACCAGCGCCCACCGCCAGGCGCTGAACACCGTGGTGACGGCGCCGATCCCGAGCCCCACCAGCAGTGTCGGCACGTCGATCCGGCGCAGTCCGTCCATGAAGACGCCGGTGCCCAGCCGCCACAGCAGTACGCCCATGATGACGAGTCCGGCGACCGTACCGAAGTGCGTGCGCAGGGCCCGGCTGCCGAGCAGGGCACGCAGCCGGGAGGTCCCGCGTGCCCGCGGCCCGGTCACGATGACGCCGATACGTGCCTCGGACACGGCGGCGCCGGTGCGGGCCGCGGAGGGGCCGCGCGGGGGCCGGCGAGCGACCACCCCGGCTCCCTCCGCCCGGCCTGGTGCGGACCACCCGGCCGGCGGCGCGGCCGTCACCCGGGGGCTCACCGTCTCCGCGCTCATCAGGCCGCCCCGCCCGTCGGCCGGGCCAGTGCCAGCAGGTCGCTGTGGTGGACGGTGACGTGCAGTTCACCGGCCGCGCAGGCCGCCAGCCGGGCGGCCAGGTAGGCCTCGGCGCGCTCCGCCAGCGCGGGGCGCTCCTCCACCGCCGCGCCGACCCAGCCGCGCAGCCACTGGGCGGTGAGGCCCACGTGCTCGGGGCCGAGCCGCCACGGACTCGGGTGCACCTTGACGGTCGCGCCGTGGGCGGCGAACGCCTCGCAGGCCACGGCCACCGCGTCGGGGCCGAGCATCCCGCCGCGCCGCTGGTGGTCGTTGAAGGCGGCGGCGATCTCGTCGTCCAGCGGGTCCGGCGCGCTGAGTTCGACGCGTCCGGCGACCGACAGGGTCAGCAGCGCCGGGCAGCCCGCCCCCGCGCAGGCGGCGGCGAGCGTCTCGATCTCCTCGCGGGTGAGGACGTCCAGCAGCGCGGACGCGGTGACCAGCGAGGCGCCGAGCAGGGCGTCCGGGGTGAGGCGGGCGACGTCGCCGCGCCGGGTCTCGACGGTGACCCGGCTGCCGTCGGCGGCGGCCCGGGGCGAGGCGACGGCCGCGAAATGCAGGAGGTAGGGGTCACGGTCGTGCAGGATCCAGTGCTGGCCGCCGTCCAGGCGCGGGGCCAGCCAGCGGCCCATCGAGCCGGTGCCGCAGCCGAGGTCGTGGATGGCGAGACCGCCGCGTCCGGGCAGGTTGGCGAGCCGGATCCGCAGCGGGTCCAGCAGCTCCATCGACCGGGCGGCGGCGTCGGCGGGCTCGCGCAGCTCCAGCCATTCGGGGGCGTAGCGGGGCTGCTCGTCCGGCCCGGCGTCCCGCAGCCGCACGGTGGGGCGCTCACCGGCCGCGCTCACCGGCCCGGCGCCGGCGATCACGCCGGGCACCTCGTCGCCGGCACCGGAACCCGTACCGGTCTCCGTGGCACCGCCGGGGATCGGGGACTCCATCACCTGACCAGCTTCCTTCCGGACCGGCTGTGCCGGGATACCGCCCACGCGTCGTGCCACGTCGGCCGGGGTCGCCGTCGTCTTCCTCATGCCGCCCTCCGGGGTTCGCTGGGAAGCCGGCCGAGGACACCGGCCAGGCTCTGGGCGGTCGTCGCCCAGCCGTTCAGGGCCGCCCGGCGGCCGCGCGCGGCGGCCTTGAGACGACGTCGTACGTCGGCCTCGCCGAACCAGCCGCGCAGCTCGACCGCGAGGGCGGCCGGGTCCTCCGGCGGGACGAGGATGCCGGGGACACCGCCGTCGGGGGCGCGGCCGACCGCCTCGGGCAGCCCGCCGACGTCCGTCGCGAGGACGGGGATGCCGCGGGCGAGCGCCTCGGTGACGGCCATGCCGTACGTCTCCGCGTAGGAGGTGAGGACCATCAGGTCGGCGGAGGCGTAGGCGGCGTCGAGGTCGGCGCCGGTCTTCGGTCCCGCCAGCTCCAGCCGGTCCTGGAGGCCGTACTCGGCGATCAGGCCGCGCAGATGGGCGACGTACTCCGGGTCCTGCCCGAGGCCGCCCACGCACACGCAGCTCCACGGCAGGTCCCGCGCCGCGGCCAGCGCCTCCACCAGCCGGTGCTGCCCCTTGCGCGGGGTGACGGCGGCCACGCACAGCAGCCGCGAGACGCCGTCGGTGCCGGAGGCGAGGGGGGCGATGTCGGCGCCGGGGGCGGCGACATGGACCCGTTCGGGGGCGAGCCCGTGGTGGGAGACGAGCCGGCGGACCGCCCAGTCGCTGGTGGCGATCACCGCGGGCACGGCCCGCAGCACCTCCCGCTCCTTGGCGTCGAGTTCGGCCGCCACCTCGGGCGCGAGACCCCGCTCGTCACCCAGCGGAAGGTGGACGAGGACGGCGAGCCGCAGCCGCTCCGCCTCGGGGACGATGATCTCCGGGACCCCGCAGGCCACGAGCCCGTCGATGAGGACGACCGTGCCGTCGGGGAACTCCCGCAGCGTCCGCGCCAGTTCCGCGCCGGCCGCCGCCTCCGGACGGGGCCAGGAACCGGCCACCTGATGCTTGTGCACCTGCCAGCCGAAGCCGGGCAGGTCCAGGCACAGACGCCGGTCGTAGGCGTTGCCGCCGCTCGGGTTCCTGGGGTCGTCGACCCCGCCCGGCATCACGAACTGCACGGAGCGCAGGGACATGGGGATGATCCCCCCGATCTTGGGAAGCGCTGCCTGCGCGGGCACGTACGCGAGCGGGGCCGTGGGCACGGCGGCCTTCTCCAGGGTCACGTCGGTCACAGGGCACGCTCGTAACTCGCCCAGGCGACATGTGATTCGTGCAGGCTGACGGCGATGGCGGCGATACCCCGGGCGCCCTCACCGAGCGCGCCCTTGTGGATCCGCTCCGCGAGCCGGTCGGCGATGACCTTGGCCAGGAACTCGGTCGAGGTGTTGACCCCCGCGAAGTCGGGCTCGTTGTCGAGGTTGCGGTAGTTCAGCTCGCTGACCACCGCTCCCAGTTCCTGCGTGGCCAGCCCGATGTCGACGACGATGTTGTCGTCGTCCAGCTGCTCGCGGCGGAAAGTGGCGTCCACGAGGAACGTCGCTCCGTGCAGGCGCTGCGCGGGTCCGAAGACCTCGCCGCGGAAGCTGTGGGCGATCATGATGTGATCGCGGACGGTGACACTGAACAACGGACGACCCTCCAGGTGCGGCGCCTCTGCTCCCCCGGCCGTTGGCCGCCCGGGGGATGCCGTGTAGTACGGACCTTCGCTTCCCCTTGTTCAGCCCGATCTCACTCTTTTCTCAGGTCAGGCGCTCCTGTTCGTACCTGACGCGGTGGCACAGGGCCGGAATCTCGCCGCTCGCGAGCTTCGGCATCACCTCCGGCAGCTCCTCGAAAGCGCTGTCTCCGGTGACGAGGGCGTCGAGCGCCGGGTCGGCCAGCAGCTCCAGGGCGAGCGCGAGCCGGTCGGCGTACGTGCGGCCGGCGCGGCCGCCCGGGGAGACGGTGCCGACCTGGCTGCTGCGGATGACCAGCCGCCGGGAGTGGAAGTCCTCGCCGAGCGGGAGGGAGACCTTCTGGTCGCCGTACCAGCTGAGTTCGATGACGGTGCCTTCGGCGGACAACAGCTCCAGGGAACGGGCGAGGCCCTGTTCGGTGGCGCTGGCGTGCACGACGAGGTCGAGCCCGTCGCGGGCGTCCTCGGGGAGGGCGAAGTCGACCCCGAGGGCCTCGGCGACCTTCGCCCGCGCCGGGTCGGCGTCCACCACCTGCACGCGGACGCCGGGGAAGCGGGCGAGCAGCGCGGCCACCGAGCAGCCGACCATGCCGCCGCCGACCACCGCGATCCGGTCCCCGACCAGCGGCGCGGCGTCCCACAGCGCGTTGACGGCGGTCTCGACGGTGCCGGCGAGGACGGCCCGCGCCGCGGGCACCGAGTCCGGTACGACCGTCACGGCCGAGGCCGGGACGACGTACCGCGTCTGGTGCGGGTAGAGGCAGAAGACCGTGCGCCCGACCAGCGCCGCTGGCCCCTTCTCCACCACCCCGACGTTGAGGTAGCCGTACTTCACGGGCGCCGGGAAGTCGCCCTCCTGGAACGGCGCCCGCATCGCCGCGTGCTGGCTCTCGGGCACCCCGCCGCGGAAGACGAGGGTCTCCGTGCCACGGCTCACACCGGACCACGACGAGCGCACCAGCACCTCGTCCTCGGCCGGGTCGGGAACGACGACCTCGCGGATCTCTCCCGTACCCGGAGAGCTGACCCAGAACGCACGAGCGGTGACAGACATCGGCATCCTCCTGAACGATCGGCAACCGGCCCACGTACCGAGGTGTGCACAGTCCGCGCACAGTACGCGGCACTGATCATCTTTGTCATCTGGCCGGAGGAATGTGCGGTGGCCCTGAACAACACTTACGACGCAAGGCTGGTCCAGCAGGAGACCGCTGTGGGAGCGGGCGTTCAGATCCTGTTGCTGGCTCTGCTCGGCTCGGCGATCGGCCTGGGGCCGGCGGGCTGGGTGACCGGTCTCGTCTTCGCCATCGCCACCTGGGCGGTGCTCTCCCGCGCCCTGCACCGCTCCAGTCTGCGCTCGTTCGGCCCGGCCAACCGGGTCACGCTCGGGCGGGCGACCCTGGTCGGCGGGGTGACCGCGCTGGTCGCGGACTCCTTCGAGAGCACGCCGCCGGTGACCCTGCTGGTCGGTCTGACGGCCGTGGCCCTGATCCTCGACGGCGTCGACGGCAAGGTCGCCCGCCGCACCGGCACCTCGACGGCGCTGGGCGCGCGCTTCGACATGGAGGTCGACGCGTTCCTGATCCTGGTGCTCAGCGTGTACGTCTCGATGGCGCTGGGCCCCTGGGTCCTCCTGATCGGCGGCATGCGCTACGTGTTCGTCGCGGCGGCCCGTGTCGCCCCCTGGCTCAACGCCCCGCTCCCGCCGAGCACCGCCCGCAAGACGGTCGCCGCGCTCCAGGGCGTGCTGCTGCTGCTGGCGGGCGCGGACCTGCTGCCGTACGCGGGCAACTTCGCCGTCGTCCTGCTGGCACTCGGCTCCCTGGTGTGGTCCTTCGGCCGGGACGTGCTGTGGCTGCGGCGGACCTCGCGGACCGCCGCGCAGGCTCCGGCGCCGAAGGTGCTGGAGCTCGTGTAGCTCCCCTCGCCCAGGACTCTCCCCTCCCGTGCTCTCCTCTCCCATGGGGCAGGGCCCGGACCGTGAGACCGGTCCGGGCCCTGCTTCATGGGCTCCCCGCGTGCCGGCGCCGCGCCGACCGCACGCACTCCCCGCCTGCTACGGCCGCGCCGACCGCGTCCGTACGACGGCGAAGGCGGCCGCCGCGAGACCCAGCACACCGACGACCAGCCCCGCGACGCCCAGTCCGCGGGCGGTGGAGTCACCGGCGTCGGCGGCGCCGACCCGCTCCGCGCCGCTCTCGCTGTTCTTGCCGTCCGCCGGGGCTGCCGGAGCCGCCGTCAGCGTCAGCACCGGCGCCGGGTTCTCCGGTTCGTCCGCGCCCGCCCGGGCCTCCTCGATCCAGCGGACGATCTTGCCGTCGGAGTAGGTCTGGAGAGTCTTGAAGACCAGCCGACCGGCGTCGTCGGGCAGTTGACCGAAGGCGACGTCGAAGTCCTCGTACTGGCCCACGCCGATCTTCCCGCCGGTCCAGGTGATCTCGGAGACGGCCTCGGTGATCGTGCCGTCGTCGGTCCTGACGGGCGTCTTGAGCTTCGTGGTCGTCACCTTCGCGGTCCAGCCGTCCTGCGGATGGACCAGCACCCCGAGCACGGGGTGGTCGGTGGGCAGGAAGACCTGGACCTCGGTGGTGCTCGCGGTGTCCTCCTCGTCGGGGACCCGGAAACTCAGGACGCCGTCGGTGGCGCCCTCGGCATAGCTCTCGGGGTGCACGGTCACGTGCGCGGAGGCGGCACCGGCGGCGGCGAGGACCGCGGCGGCGGCCAGCACGGTGCCGAGACCGGCCCGGCGCAGGGCGCGGTGCGGGGTGGGGTGCGGGGCGCGGTGCGGGGTGGGGTCGGGAGAAGGCTTGACGGTGGGCATGAGGGGGTGATCTCCGTACCGGAAGAAGGAGGCCCGGCTCGGGGCCGGCTCGGGGTCAGATCGCGTACGGGATCGGGGCGGGCGGTCCGCGACGGCTCACCGCGTGGCGCAGCAGCCGCTGTCGGGGCGGGACGGCGGCCGAGGCGGCGGCCTGCGACGAGGGGACGGGCCGCGGGACGGGGGTCCCCCGCCACCAGGCCGCGAGGCCCGGCAGGAAGGCGACCGCCCAGCGCAGCAGCGACCACAGGGCGGCCTCTCCGCGCCGCAGCCACCAGGAGGCGGCGAGCGCGGCGAGCAGATGGGCCACGGTCGCGTGCGCGGTCATGGCCGTGAGGGTGTGGACGTGCGGGGTCATGGCGGTGACGGTGTGGCCGTGCGGGGTCATGGCCGCGACGGTGTGGCCCTGCGAGGTCATGGCGGTGACGGTGTGAGGGTGCGCCTGCGCCGCGTGTACGCGCACACCGTTCACGTACACGCCGTGCGCGTGCGTCCCGTGGGCTTGCGTCACGTGGGCTTGCGTTCCGTGGGTGCGCGTCCCGTGGGCGGACGTCATGGGCGGCGCGGGCATCGTCCGCGCGGCCCCGCGCGAACGGGCCGCGTCGAAGGCGACGTGCAGGCCGGCCTGGGTGGCCAGCGTCGCCGCGCCGATCCCCGGCAGCCCACGTTCCCGGGCGCCGAGCAGCCAACCGGCGGCGAAGACGGCCAGGAATCCGGCGGCGTCCGCCCACGGCGGCGGCGTGTCACCCGTGGCGAGCCCGTGCCCGGCGGCGGCCAGCAGCACGCACACCGCGGCGAACACCGCGGCGCGCAGACTCCGGACGGCCGGGGACGCACTCATGGTGAGGGATCCTCCCACGCTCGACGGATACGTCGAGCGCCGCTCCCGCGTTCACGTTCTCCGAGGGAGAAGCGCCACCGCCGCGGCCGGGACGGCGGCCAGCAGGAGCCAGGGGACGGCCGGGGGCAGACCGGCGTCCAGGAGGGTGCCGGTGACCGCGCTGCCGACCAGCACGATCAGCCCGGAGACCGAGGACAGCGCCCCGGTGTACAGGCCGAGCCGGCCCTCCTCGGCAAGGTCGGGCACCCAGGCGCGGGCGGCCGGGACGACGAGCATCTGACCGAGCGTGAGCAGCAGGACGAAGCCGGCCGCGGGCAGCAGCCCGGCCGTTCCGGTCCGTCCGGCGGGCAGGGCGGCGGCCACGACGGCGAACCCCGCCGCGATCAGCGCGAGCCCGGCCGCCATCGAGCGGCGCAGGTCGATCCGCTCCCCCGCCCACCGGGTGACCGGCAGCTGGGCGGTCACGACCAGCAGCGACGACAGGGCGAACAGCCACGCCAGCGGTGCCTGCGAGGCGGCCGCCCGTTCCACCTCTGCGGGCAGGGCGAGGTAGAGCTGGTTGTAGGCGAGGAGGTAGGCGCCGTAGGCACAGCACAGGGCGAGGAAGCGGCGGTTGCGGAGCAGCGGTCGGACACCGCCGCGTACTCGGACCCGGGCGCGGCCGGGGATGTGCTGAGGGAGCAGCCAGGCGTGAGAGGCGAGGACGAGGACGAAGACACCGGCTCCGGCCAGACACACCGCGCGGAAGTCGACGGTGAGGAGCAGCGCGCCGAGCAGCGGCCCGACGAACGCCCCGGCCTGCCCGGCGACGGTGAACAGGGCGAGCACCCGGGTGCGCGGCCCGCCTCCCGACTCCTCGTGCGCGACGGCCTGCCGGGCCACCTCGGACTCGACGGCGGGGGAGAACAGCGCGGCCGCGAACCCGATCAGCAACACCGCCCCGACGACCGTCCAGGTCTGCCCGGCGTGACCGAGCCAGCCGAACCCGGCGATGCGCAGCGCGCACCCGGCGAGCACCACGGGCCGGACGCCGTACCGGTCGACGAGCACCCCGCCGACCACGAACAGCCCTTGCTGGCTGAAGGTCCGCAGCCCCAGCACGAACCCGACCAGCCAGCCCGCCATGCCGACCGCGTCGCCCAGATGCTCGGCGAGGAATGGCAGAACGGCGAAGAAGCCGATGTTGAAGGCGAGTTGGGTGAGGATCAGCAGCCGCAGCAACGGCGAGAGCGGCGGCGCCCCCCGCGCGCCGCGGGGCCGGGAGAGGCGGGTCCCCGTCATCCGGCGTCCACCAACTCGGCGCGGACAGCGGGCGGTTCGCCGGCGTCGGGGTCTGCCCTACGAGTTCGCCGGGACCGCGGCCAGGGCCGTGGCCCCGGTCGTCGCACCCCGCCGGCCGCGGTCACCGCCAGTGCGCCGAGGACGGCGAGGACGGTCGCGGGGGCGAGCACCGCCCAGGGGGCGCGTTCGGCGTAGGGCTGGTTCTCGGCGAGGAGCAGGCCCCACTCCGGGGACGGCGGCTGGGCGCCCAGACCGAGGAAGCCGAGCGAGGCCAGGGCGAGCGCGACGCCGGGCAGCCGCAGCAGGGCGTGCCGGGCGACGGGCGGGAGGACGGCGGGCAGCAGCTCGCTCCTCAGCAGATACCCGGGTCCCGCGCCGAGGGCACGAGTGGCGGTCAGATGGAGGGTGGCCCGCTCCTGCCGCAGCAGCGCGGAGGTGTGCGCGGCGAGCGGCGCCCAGGCCACCACGGCCACGGCGAACACGGGCGTCGTGGGCCCGCTGCCCCAGACGGCGGCGACGAGCAGCGCGGCGAGCACGGGCGGTACGGCGTTCACCGTGTCGACGAGCGGCCCTGACAACCGGGGCAGCAGTCCGAGCAGCACCCCGGCCGTCAGGGCGATCGCGCTGATGGCGAGGGCGAGCAGCAGCGTGTCCAGGGCTCCGTGCGCGACCCGGGCGAGGACGTCGCGGCCGAGCGCGTCCGTGCCGAACGGGTGGGCGGTGGAGGGAGGCCGGAGACGGGACGCGGTGTCGAGGGCGAGCGGATCGCGCGGCAGCCCGAGGAGAAGGACGACCGACAGCACGAGCCCGTACGCGAGCGGCAGGATCCCGCGGGCCGGCGGCGACGGCCGGTGGAGCGTGTGCAACGCGCCGTCGCGCAGCGCGGGACCGATGAGCCGCCGGGCGGCGAGCCGAGTGGCCCCGGTGACGGCGGCCGCGAGGGCCACCAGAACGAGGGTGCCGGCCTGGAGGACCGGCAGGTCCTGTGCGATCGCCGCCTGGAGCGTGGTCCGGCCGAGCCCCGGGATGTCGAATATCTGCTCCACGGCGACGGACCCGCCGGTCAGCCCCACGACGAACAGGCCGAGGTTGGGCAGCAGTCCGGGCACACAGCGGCGCAGCGCCTTGCGGGCGATGCTCCGGCCGGGCAGTCCGCGCGCGGCCGCGGCCAGCGCCCAGGGCTCGGCGAAGGCGGCCGGCAGCCGGTCGTCGAGCAGGCGCCCGAGCACCGCCCCTGCGGGCAGGCCCAGGGCGAGCGCGGGCAGCACCGTCCACTGCGGGCCGTACCAGCCGAGAGCGGGCAGCCACCCCCACTGCACCCCGACGACGGTGGCGAGCACGGACGCGGTCAGGAACTCGGGCAGCGCCGCCAGCACCGCGGACCCGGAACCGCCCGCGGGTCGGCCCTCCAGGCGTCGCCGCGCACCGAGGTACAGCGTCCGGGCGCACACACCGGCGGCGGTGACCAGGGCGGCAGCCAGGGCCACCAGCATCAGCAGCAGTGACGCGCCGAGAGCCTCGAGGACGCCGGGCAGAACGTCGGCACCGGAGATCCACGACCGTCCGGCGTCCCCGCGCGGCAGTCCCGCGAGCCAGTGCCCGAGCAGGCGCAACGGGCCCTCTTGCAGGCCGAGTTGCGCGCGGATGGCGGCGAGCACCTCGGGCGTCGCGTCCCGGTCGGCGGACCGCGCCTTCAGCACGGTCAGTGCCGGGTCGGTGCGCGACAGCCAGGGCAGCAGTCCGATGCCGCACACCAGGATCGCGGCCAGCGCGGCACGCCACAGCAGCGCGCCCATCCTGCTCCTCATGCCGTCAGCGCCGGGTCCCGGCGCCGACGAGCGTGCGCTCGTACGGATCGAGCAGCGCACCGCCGACCCCGGCGGCGACCCCGGTGATGACGCGCTGGTGGACGAGCGGGACGACGGCGTCCGTACGGAGGATCGCGGCCTCCGCGGCAAGGACGGCGTCCTGCCGCTCGCCGGTGTCGGCCACCGTCTGCGCCGCCGCGACCGCCCTGTCGACGGCCTTGTCGCACAACAGGGCGAGGTTGTAGCCGCCGTCGCAGGTGAAGTCGCCGGCCAGGACGGAGACGGGGTCGCCGGTGTCGAGGAGGCTGTTGCGGGCGCCGACGAAGGCGTCGAACCTCCCCGCGAGCGCGTCGCTCTCCAGCCTCGAGTACTCCCGCACCTCCAGCTTCACCTTGAAACCGGCCTTCTCCAGCTGCTGCTTCAGCACCTGTGCGACCTCGGGGAGTTCGGGCCGGTTGTCGTAGGTGGCGAGGGTGAGCGAGGCGCCGCCGGGGCTGCCGGCCTTCGCTCGCCCGGCCGGCTGGACGCGCTTGCCCTCGGCCCAGGTGACGGCCGGACCGTAGAGCCCCGCACCGGCGTCCGCGTGCCCCTCGTAGACACCCTGGGCGAGGACGGAGGTGTCGACGGCCGCGCGTGCGGCGGCCCGCAGGGCGGGATCCTTGAAGACGCCGGACTTCGCGTTGAGCAGCAGGCTGGTGGTGCGGGTCGTGGCGGTCTCCCGGCGGGTGTCCCCGGCGAGGGTGGCCGCCTGGGCGACGGGTATCGCCTCGGCGAGGTCCACCTGTCCGGTGCGCAGGGCGTTGGCGCGGGCGGTGCCGTCGGCGATGAAGCGCACGTCGACACCGGAGGCCTGGGCCCGGCCGCCCCAGTAGTCGTCGAACCGGTCGAGAGCGGCGGCGGTGGCGCCGGTGACCTCGGTGAGCGCGAAGGGACCGGTGGCGGTACCGACCGGGTCGACGGCGCCCTTCTTCCCGTAGGCCTTCGGGGCGAGGACGCCGAGTCCGGGGCTGGACAGGCGCAGCGGCAGCACCGGGTCGGGCGCCGCGGTCGTGACCCGGACGCCGGTTCCGCCCGCCGCCTTCGCCGTGAGGGTGACCCCGGAGAGCGCGGCCGGGGGTGGCTCGGCCTCGGTGGCACGCGTGAGGGAGGCGGCGACGGCGGCGGGCGTGACGTCCGAGCCGTCCTGGAACACGGCCTCGCGCAGGGTGAACAGCCAGGTGCGGTCGTCCTCGCGTCGCCAGGACGCGGCGAGTGCCGGGGCGGCGGTGCCATTGGCGTCGAGGGCGGTCAGCCCCTCGGTGACCCCCAGACGGCTGAGGATCGTCGCGTCGGCGCCGTGCGGAGAGAGGTTCTCGGCGGGCGGGAACGCCAGGGCGACGCGCAACCGGGAGCCGTCGTCGGCACCGGAGCCCGCACCGTCGTCGCCCCCGGAGGAGGCGAAACAGCCGGCGAGCAGCGGGGTGAGGAGGAACGCGGCGAGAAACCGAGGAGGACGGGGACGGCGAAGAGGGCGGAGACGGCGGAGGAAGCGCATGGAGTTACCGGCCTGTGGGACGAGGGCGAGCGGAGGGAGGGTCGGGGCGCGCCGAACGCGCGGAGGTCCCGGAGGAACCGGAGGAACCGGAGGACGAGGAAGAACCGGAGGGTGCGCAGGACGAAGGGGACACGGGGACGGGCACGCGGAGAGGCACGTCGAAGTGCACGATGCCCTGGCCGCCGGTCAGTCGGTCCCGCTCGTCGTGCACCACGGTGCCGAGCGACCGCCAGAATCCCTCGGCCCCCTCCACGGCAGGGTCCGTGTGCAGGTAGACGGACCGATAGCCGCCGTCCGCCACCGCGAAGGCGAGGAGTTCGGTGACCAGCCGCCGGGCGAGACCACGCCGCCGGTGCTCCCGGCGGACGTAGACACGACGCAGTTGCGCGGTCGTGCCGGAGGGGTAGCGCTCGGCGACATGGCGCGGGTTCGGCGGATGCGCGGGGCCCCGCGAGTCCAGAGCCGCGGTGGCGACGACCTCCCCGCCCTCGCCGTCCTCGCCGGCGAGCGCGACCAGCAGGGCGTGGCGGGCCGGGGCGAGGTAGGCGGCGGCCGGATCGATGATGTCGCCGTGCCAGCGGGGCACGTAGCCGGTACCGAAATCGCGGTACACGGTGTCGAGCATGACGGCTCGGGCGCCGTCGAGGTCCTCGGGGCCGGCGGCCCTGATGCGGTACTCATGCACTTGCACATCATATGCATTAAGCCAGCAAGGTTGATCACTTAACCACCACTCCCGGATTTGACAGAGATCGCGACGCGCCTCTAAATCTAGCCACATGACATTCATTTTCAACAAGGGGGTGCTGTGATGCGCGTCGCGTTCGTGGGGAAGGGCGGCAGCGGAAAGACGACCCTGTCCGCCCTGTTCGCCCGGCAGTTGGCACGATCGGGCGCACCGGTGCTGGCGGTGGACGGCGACATCAACCAGCATCTGGCCGAGGCCCTGGACCCCGCGGCGGGCCCGGCGCCCTTCACGGCCCCGCCCCTGGCCGCGCATCTGGGCGACATCAAGGACCTGCTGCGCGGCAGCAACCCGCGCGTCACCTCCCGCGAGGCGATGGTCAAGACGACCCCACCGGGCCGCGGCTCCCGGCTGCTGCGCCTGCTGGGCAACGACGCACTGCACACGCGTCACGTCCAGCGGGTCGGTGGAGTGCCGTTGATGGTGACGGGCGAGTTCGACGAGAGCGACCTGGGGGTCGCCTGCTACCACTCCAAGCTGGGCGCGGTGGAGCTCTATCTGAGCCACCTGGTGGACGGCCCCGGCGAGTACCTGGTGATGGACATGACGGCCGGCGCGGACGCCTTCGCCTCCGGCCTGTTCACCCGCTTCGACATGACGTTCCTGGTGGCCGAACCCACCCGCAAGGGCGTCTCCGTCTACCGCCAGTACCGCGACCACGCCCGCGAGTTCGGCATCCCGCTCGCCGTGGTCGGCAACAAGGTGACCGGCGAGGACGATCTGCTCTTCCTCAAGGAGGAGGTCGGGGACGACCTCCTCACCCACCTCGTCGTCTCCCCATGGGTCCGCTCGGCCGAACGGGGCGCACCGCGCGGCGAGTTGGAGGACGTCAACCGCCACGCACTCGACCTTCTGCGCGAGACGGTCGACGCCCGCGAGAAGAACTGGCCGCTCCTGCACCGCCACGCCGTGGAGTTCCACCTCCGCAACGCCCGCGCCTGGGCGGACGCGGCGACGGGCCAGGACCTGGCCGCCCAGGTGGACCCGGAGTTCGTCCCCGGCCCGGCGTCACTTCACTGACCTGCACGGCCCCCGCGCACGCCGCCCCGGGCACGGCCCACCTCTCACTCCCCCACTTCCCCAGCCCCCACCCTCCCCCCAGCCTCCGCCCTCCGCCCTCCACCCTCCACCAGAACAGGACACCCATGTCTCTCGACGTCTCCCCGAAGCTCCTCGCCGAGGCCGAAGCCGGTGACATCCGCGAGCAGGACTTCGTGGACACGATCCGGACCTCCCTCCCCTACGCCTACGACCTCATCGCGTCCCTCGCCTCCGAACTGCACTCCGGTGCCGACCTGTTCACCGACAACCAGACGCCTCCCGCCTCCGAGCAGGAGCGCGGCCAGCTCCTGCGGGCCCTGGCCAGCGACGCCATCCGCGGCAGCCTGGAACGCCACTTCGAGGTGACCCTGGCCTTCCAGAACTGCCACCGGGTGGCGGCCTTCCGCCCGGGAGACCGGGGCGGCGAGACCTACACGCGCTTCACCTCGACGCGGGCTCAGGTACTGAACCAGTCGGCGGAACTGCGGGACTGCTAGGTCCTGTCGGAACTCGGTCCGCCCCAGGACCGGGCAGCCGAAGGGATACGGACAGCCGGTCGCATCACCCGGTCACGCGGGGCGGCCGGCTGCCCTCGGCCCTCCTCCAGCCCTCACCCCCACTCTCTCCCCTCCCGGGGCCCCCGGCCTACCGGACGCCCGTCGCGTCGAGCAGACGCACCAGGTCCTTGCGCCCGTACCCGAGGAGCGCGGCGCGATGGGCGGCCGTCAGCAGCAGATGGGCCACTGTCCGCGCGTCGTATCCGTCCGGGTCGCTCCCGGAGCACTCGTCGGGCTTCTCGACGCCGAGGCTGTTCATCACCACCCCGTGCTCGCGGCGGATCTCCGCGATGGTGTCGGACACGGCACCCAGGAGTGTCGACCCGGGCCGCACACACTCCAGGGCGAAGCAGTCCCGGTCGACCGGTTCACAGCCACGGGGCGGGCGGGTGCGCAGACCCTCGTACCGCTCGTCCCCGAAGCCGCCCTCGTCGAACACGTCGTGCACCAGGACGAACCGCTGGAAGCCCGGTGGAGGCGCCTGAGGCGGCGGCGTGTACTCGCACCCCGCGTCCTCGTGCACCAGACGCCGCACCTCCTCCTCGTCCGCCGAGGTGATGGTGAAGCCGCTGTCCGTGTTGCGCCCGGTCGTCGTGCCGTCGGCGTTGCGCTGGAAACTCAAGCTCACGTCCACCCCCGTGGTCGTCTTGCCGGGAAGATCCCGTCACCCGCACAACGGCCCGAGGTCCGGCCGCGTGCCCGCTCTCCGCAGCACCACCCGAACGCGTGAACGAGGCTTTCCCTGCTGACGAACTCGTGCGTGCGACCGTCAGTAGTGCGGCAGGCGCGGGTTCCTGACGGCGCCGGGGACGTCGCACCACGGGCGCAGTTCCTTGTACGCCTTGGCCTCGTCGTAGGTGAAGTCGGCGCCTCCGTAGCCGCCGTAGGCCACGGCCAGGGCGACGCAGGCGGCCTCGCCCTCGGTGTCCACCGTGCCCGGGTCCAACTGCTCGGCGCCGTACACCGCGGCACCCTGGCAGTTGGCGAGAGCGCCGTGGTCGTCCGCCGGCTCACCGTCGGCCGCTGCCTTGTCCAGGGCCACGACGGCGTCGGCGCAGTCGCGCGGCATCTTCGTGGCCTCGAAGCCGATCCCCTTGATCAACGCGTCCACCATCGCGTCGGTGGTCTTGTCGTGGTTCCCGTAGGTGTAGAGGAGGTACCTGCTGGAGGACAGCCACCACACGCGGTGGCTGTCCTTGCGCGAGCCGTCGTAGTCGGGCAGCACGTCGGTGCCGAAGGTCCAGCTCCTGGCCTTCTTGCCGCCGATGTCGGTCAGCGGCCCGTCCTTCACGGAGATCACCGACTCGTCCGTGGTGGTCATGCCGTCCTCGCTCGCGGTGGACCACATGGCACCGGTGCCCGACTGGCCCTCCCGGATCTCGTCGAGGGTCAGCTCCGGGGAGTACAGGACCCGCACACCGGTGTCGGGGTCACCCTGAAGCGAGAAGTCGGCGCCGGTCGCGACGGTCGGTTCCTGCGGGGTGTCCCAGACGGCTTCGGAATCCGCGTCCGCGTCGCCCGACCGGTACTCCAGTTCCGAGCCCGCGGGGACGGTGACGCGCAGGCCCCCGAACACGGCCACCGGTTCCGGCTCCTGTTCCTCCTCCTGCTCGGCGACGACCTCGTCCGCGTTGGGCGACCCGTCCACGGAGGGAGCGGCTGTCGTCGCGTCCTGGCTCGGCGTCGCCGCCTCCGACCCGGCCGTCGTACTGGCGGCGATGTCCCGTGCGGGCGTCCTGGTCTCGTCGTCGCCCGCCATCAAGCCGACCGCCATACCGCCTGCGCCCAGGACCACGGTGGCCGCCACGGCGCCGACGACAACCCGGCGTCGCGTTCGACGCTTGCCGGGTGAGGCCTCCGAGGACGGCGGCGATACGGGAACGGGCGCTGCGGGAACCGGCGGTACGGGAGGTACCGGTGGCGCTGGAGGTGCGGGCGGCGCGGGGGGAACTGCCCGTTCCTTCTGCGCCGTGGCCTGGGACGTCGGCTCTCCCGACGTCCGTGAAGGCGGGGGCTCCTCCGAGGCCGCGGGCGGATCGGCGGGTGCCGCTCCGACTGCCCCCTCATCGGAATGGTCTTCGACGGGAAGAGGAACGTCCCACGACGCACGCTCCAGCGACACGGTGCCGTGGGCTTCGGCTTGGGCTTCTGCTTCACTCCGCCCGGGACCGGGAACCGCACCGGCACCAGCACCAGCACCGTGTTCCAGTGGCCGGGTGTAGGACATGGTCGGGAAGACCGCGGTGCCCGTCGGCCCGTACGCGGCCGCGGCCCGTTCGGCGATCTCCGCCGCGCTCGGGCGCTTCCCGGGCGCCTTGCGCAGGGCGTCGCGGACCAGCGGCAGCAGGACGTCGGGCACCCCCTGGAGCGAAGGCTCGGCACTGACGATGCGGTGCGTGATCCCCGTGGGGGCGCCGAAGGGGTGGACCGCGGCCGCGGCGTACGCGACGAGCAGCCCCCAGGCGAAGATGTCGCAGGCCGGCAGGGTCGTGCCGTCGGTGAGCTGCTCCGGAGCCATCCAGCCGGGGGTGCCGGTCGTCACCGAGGTCGCGGTGATCGCGGTGGCGTCGAGGTGGTGGGCGATGCCGAAATCGACGACGCGTGGGCCGTCGGCGGCGAGGAGCACGTTCGTCGGCTTCAGGTCGCGGTGGGCGACCCCGGCGTCATGGATGCAGGCGAGCGCGTGGGCGACCGCCGCCGCGAAGGTCAGGAGATTGTCCGAGCGCAGCGGACCGGTGTCCCGGACATGCTGGTGGAGGGTGTTGCCGTGGACGTAGGCGGTCGCCAGCCAGGGCAGCGGAGCGTCGGGGTCGGCGGCGACGAGCGGGACGAGATAGGGGCCGGTGACCTTGCGGAGCATGGCGGTCTCGCGGCGGAAGCGCGCCCGGTGCGCCGGATCGGCGGCGAAGTCCTGGTGCAGGACCTTGACGGCGAGGGGTGCTCCGCCGTCGGGGTCGGTCGCGTAGTAGACCGCGCCCATGCCTCCGGTGCCGAGGTGCCGGACCGGCCGGTAGGGGCCCACGCGTTCGGGGATGTTCACCGGCACGGTCGGCCCTCCGGTGCGTGGAACGACTGCCCGGCAGGCCGCCTCGGCCGACGGAGACCGCGGTGCTGACTCATGTACCCCCCTGATGTCCCACGCCCTGTGGCCACTGATCGGGCCTGCGCGGCGTGTCCGACCGCGGGGGTCCTGGGTGCGCCGGTGACCGGTCGTCACCCCGCCCGTGCGGGCGGGGTGACGGCGGTTCGACGAAGCCCCCCTCATCGGCGGAGCCACTTTAATACCGGATCACCGAGAGGGGACAAAGGGGTTGTGGGACCAGGTCGTCCGCGTTGCGGACGGACGACCGGCCGTGGTCCGCTCCCCGGGCGGACCACGGCGCCTCACGCCTTCTGTTCCACCCGCACCCAGTCCACCTCCGCCTGCACTCCCCCGCCGGCGATCCGGTCCACGCTGGACTGTGGCAGGCCCCAGTACGGGGTCGTTACCTGGTTCCAGCCAGCCGGGTAGGCGCCGCCGAGGGCGAGGTTGAGGATCACGTACTGGTTGTGGCCGTAGACCCACTGGCCGCGGGTGGACTCCAGCTTGTTGCGGGTCGTCTCCTGGACGAGGCGGTCGTCGACGTAGAAGCGCATGCCGGTCGGCGTCCACTCGACCGCGTACGTGTGCCAGGCGTCGGCGCGGCCGCCGTTCGGGTAGGTCTGGCGGGCGCCGATGTTGCCGTCGGCGGAGTAGCCGGGGCCGTGCAGGGCGGAGCTGGTCCAGTCGGCGTAGCCGATGTTCTCCATGATGTCGGTCTCGCCGGAGGCCGGCCAGGACACGGTGGGGTCGTCGACGTTGCTGCCCAGCAGCCAGAAGGCGGGCCAGAATCCGTCGCCGACGGGCAGCTTCATGCGGGCGCTGACCCGGCCGTAGGTGAAGTCGAACCTGGTGTTGGTGTCCACCCGGCCCGAGGTGAAGTCGTAGGTGCCGCCGCCGGCCTGGGTGCAGGCCTTGCAGTACCTGGCCCGCAGGACCAGGGCGCCGTTCTCGGTGCGGACCGTGTCGGTCGAGTCCACGTACGCCTGCGCCTCGCCGTTGACGGAGCCCATCTCGGTTCCGGTGCGTACCACCCGCCACTTGGAGCGGTCGAGGGATGCGGTGGTGAAGTCGTCGAAGAACGTCGTGCGGTAGGTGCCCTGTTGCTCGCCGGGGAGCGCGGGGTAGGCGGCGGAGGCGCTGCCGCCGGTGCCCCAGACCTCGAACTCGTAGAGGGAGTAGCCGAACTGGGCGGTGGCGGGCGCCGGGTTGTAGAAGGAACGGCGTTCCTTGCCGAGCATGCGGACGTAACGCCCGGACGCCGGTCGGGGAAGGCGCACGCTGTCGTGCACGCCGACCGCATCGGCAGGGGACTTCACGTCGGCCCTGCGCGCGGCGACCTCGGCGGCCGACGGCTGGTACACGGTGCGCCAGGTGCGGTTGTCGTCGGAGACCTGGAGTTGGTAGTCGACGGCGTAGGCCGCTTCCCAGTACAGGTCGACCGTGTCGATCGTCGAGGTCGCGCCGAGGTCGACGGCGACCCAGCGGTCCGCGTTCCAGTCGCTCGACCAACGGGTGGCGTCGTCCTTGAGGTTGGCGGGGTGGCCGCCGTCGGTGATGAACGCCGGTGAGTTGCCCGCGTGCTGGTAGTAGTTCGTGTACGCCGGGTGGTTCAGGGCGAGGTTGGAGCGCACGGTGGCCGCGGGGGCGGGCTCGCCGCCGTAGACCTTGAAGGAGTAGAGCGAGTAGCCGTACGGCGTGGCCCGCTCCAGGCCGCGCAGGCGCAGGTAGCGGCCCGTCACCTCCTGGGGATACGTGTGCGCGGTGACCGTGCCCCCGGTGCCGGCGGTCTCCGTGTAGAAGGGCGTCCAGTCGGTGCCGTTCTTCGACACCTCCAGGACATAGCGCTTGCCGTAGGCGGCTTCCCAGTCGAGGACGACCCGGTCGACGCGGAGGGTGGTGCCGAGGTCGAGCCGGATCCAGGCGTCGTCGGCGAAGTTGCTGGACCAGCGGGTGGCGGCGTTGCCGTCGAAGGCGAGGCCGGGGGCGGTTCCGCCGTTCTCGCTGCCGGAGGCCGTGACGGCGGCCGGGGCGGCCGCGTAGGCGGCCGCGGCACGGTCGGTGTCCCAGGCGGCTGCCGCGGCGGTGGGCGCCGCGGCCGCGTCCGGTGCGACGAGGGCCGGCCCGGCGCCCAGAAGGGTCAGCGCGGCGAGGGCGGTCAGGAGGGTACGGGGAGTGCGTGCGGTGCGTGGTGACATGCGGCTCTCCTCGGTGGAGGAAGGATGAACGAGAATGCCGAGTGTGTCGTGCTCATGACATTCAGAGCGGTGGGGCGTGGCGGGCACGCGCTCCCGCACCCGCGCCCGCCTTGCCCCGCGCCCTCAGGCGGCCTTCACCACCCCTTCCCGGTGCCGGCGGATGATCTCCGCGTAGTGGTGTCCGGTGCCCTTGATCGTGCGGGCCTGGGTGCGGTAGTCGACGTGGACGAGGCCGAAGCGCTTGTCGTAGCCGTACGCCCACTCGAAGTTGTCCAGCAGGGACCAGGCGAAGTAGCCCGCCAGCGGGGCGCCCTTACGGGCGGCGGAGGCGCAGGCGGCGAGGTGGCCGGTCAGGTAGGCCTGGCGCTCGGGGTCGTCGACGGTGCCGTCGGGGCGGACCGTGTCCGGGTAGGCGGAACCGTTCTCCGTGACGTACAGCCGCCGCGCGCCGTACTCCTCGGTCAGACGCAGCAGCAGGGTCTCGATGCCGCTCGGGTCGACCTCCCAGTCCATCCCGGTGCGCGGGACACCCTCCCGGCGGACGGAACGGGCGTGCGGGGCAGGCCCGTCGGGGTCGTCGCTCACCGTGGCGGGGAAGTAGTAGTTCAGGCCCAGCCAGTCCAGCGGTGCGGCGATCGTCGTCAAGTCGCCAGGCTGCTCGGGGAGTTCGACGCCGTAGACCTCGCGCATGTCGGAAGGGAAACCCCGGCCGTGCACCGGGTCGAGCCACCAGCGGTTGGTGTGCCCGTCCATGCGGAGGGCGGCGGCGACGTCCTCGGGGCGGTCGGTGGCGGGGTACACGGTGGAGAGGTTGTTGACGATGCCGATCTCGGCGCGCGGGGCGGCCGCCCGGATGGCCTGGACGCCGAGTCCGTGGCCGAGGAGCAGGTGGTAGGAGGCGCGGACGGCCGCCGTCAGGTCCGTGAAGCCGGGGGCCATCTTGCCTTCGAGGTGGCCGATCCAGGCCGAGCACAGGGGTTCGTTCAAGGTGGCCCAGTGGCTGACGCGGTCGCCCAGCCGCTCGGCGACGACCGACGCGTACGCGGCGAAGTGCTCCGCGGTCTCCCGCTCGGGCCAGCCGCCGCGGTCCTGGAGCACCTGCGGAAGGTCCCAGTGGTAGAGGGTGACGGACGGGGTGATGCCCGCCTCCAGCAGACCGTCGATCAACTTGTCGTAGAAGTCGAGGCCCTTGGCGTTCACCGGACCGTCGCCGCCCGGCATCACACGGGGCCAGGAGACGGACAACCGGTAGGCATTGGCGCCCAGTCGGCCCATCAGGCCGATGTCCTCACGCCAGCGGTGGTAGTGGTCGCAGGCGACGTCACCGTGGTCGTCGCCCGCGATCTTTCCGGGAGTGTGCGAGAAGGTGTCCCAGATCGACGGCGAACGGCCGTCCTCCGCCACGGCTCCCTCGATCTGGTACGCCGAGGTGGCGGTCCCCCACAGAAAGTCCTGCGGCAGGGCGGCAAAGTCGATGGTCACTGAAGTCCTCTCGGAATCGGGGTGGTTGTTCACTTCACGGCTCCGGCCGTCAGCCCGGCGACGAGATAGCGCTGGAGCAGCAGGAAGCCGGCCACCACCGGCACGCTGACGACCAGCGAGGCGGCCATGATCTGGTTCCAGTAGACGTCGTTGAGGGTGGAGTAACCCTGAAGGCCGACGGCGAGCGTGCGGGTGGTGTCGTTGGTCATGACGGAGGCGAACAACACCTCGCCCCAGGCGGTCATGAAGGCGTAGACGGCGACCGCCACGATGCCGGGGATCGCGGCCGGTACGACGATCCGGAAGAGCGCGCCGAGCGGACCGCAGCCGTCCACCAGCGCCGCCTCGTCGAGATCGCGCGGCACCGAGTCGAAGTACCCGATCAGCATCCAGATGGAGAACGGGAGGGAGAAGGTCAGATACGTCAGGATCAGACCGCCGCGCGAGCCGAACAGGGCGATCCCGGTGGCGTTGCCGATGTTGACGTAGAGCAGGAACAGCGGCAGCAGGAAGAGGATGCCGGGGAACATCTGTGTCGACAGCACCGTCACCGTGAAGACCCGTTTCCCACGGAAGTCGTAACGGCTCACCGCGTAGGCGCTGAACACGGCGATCACCACCGAGCAGACCGTCGCCGCGCCCGCCACGACCAGCGAGTTCACGAAGTACCTCGCGAGCGGGACCGTCGACCAGATGTCGATGTACGGGCGGATCGTCAGGCCGCTGGGCAGCCAGCGGAACTTGCCCGTGACGTCGGCGAGCGGTTTCAGGGAGCTGGAGACCATCACGTACACCGGCAACAGCACGAAGCCGGTGAGCAGGGTGAGGAAGATCCGCCGGGACCAGAGGAAGGAACGCGGTGGTGCCATGGGTGAGTCAGCGCGCATGTGAGGCCCTCCGTCCGCGCGAGGTGACGGCCAGGTAGACACCCGTCACGGCCAGCAGGAAGAGCAGCAGCAGGACCGACATCGCCGAACCCGTGCCGAAGTTCCAGGTCACGAAGGAGGCTTGGTAGATGTGGACCGAGATGAGGTCCGCGGCCTCCGGGGCGGCCCTGCCGAACAGGACGAACGGCGTGTTGAAGTCGTTGAAGGTCCACAGGAACAGGACCAGGAGCAGGACCTGGTTGACCGCGCCCAGGGACGGAAGGGTGATGCGGCGGATCTGCTGCCACCTGCCCGCGCCGTCCAGTGCGGCCGCCTCGTACAGCTCGCCGGGGATGTTCTGGAGGCCGGCCATCACGATGAGGAAGGCGAAGGGCCAGCCCTTCCACACCGACACGGTGAGCAACGCGTAGAAACTGTTGTCGCCGATCAGCCAGAAGGAGGGCTTGTCGGTGAGGTGCAGCTGGTCGTGCAGCACATGGTTCACCAGGCCGTTGTCGTGCTGGAACATGAAGACCCAGGTGATCACCGCCGCGTAGACCGGCAGGGCGTACGGCACCAGGAACAGCGCCCTCAGCAGCCCGCGGCCGCGGAAGGTGTCCTGCATGAAGATCGCCGCCGCGGTGCCGATGAGCCAGCACAGGCCCACCGAGAGCAGGGTGAAGCCGATGGTGACGAGGAAGGAGTGCAGCAGGGCCTCGCCGACCGGGGCGTCGAAGTCCACCGACACCTTGTAGTTGTCGAGGCCGGACCAGGGCGCGGTGCCCCAGTCACGGATGTAGAACTGGGTGAGCTCCTTGAAGCTCATCACGATGCCGATCACCATCGGCACCAGGTGGACGAGGAGTTCGAGAACCAGGGCGGGCAGGAGCAGCAGGTAGGGCAGTCCGATGCGGCGGATCCGGCCGGGGCGCGGGCGCGGGGCCGGCTCGGATCCAGCGTCGGTCCGAGGCTTTTCGACCTCGGCTGTGGTGGTCATCTGGCTCACTTCGTCCGGCTCACTTCGTCGGCATCTGCTGCTGGGCCTTGGCGAGCTTGGCCTTCACCGACTCGGTGGTCACCGCACGGCCGGCCGCCGCGTCGGCGAACAGTTCCTTGACGGCCGTACCGATCACCGTCTCGAACTGGGACTCGTCGGCGACCTGGGGCAGCGCGGCGGCGCTCTTGGCCAGCGTGTCCTTCAGGACGGCGTTCGCGGCGGAGTTGAATCCGGGGTCCGTCTGGGCCGAGGCGACCGGCGGGATGGTGCTGTACGCCTTGTTGAGGATCTTCTGCTCCTCGTCGCCGGTCATGAACTTCACGAACTGCGTGGCGCCGTCGAGGTTGTCGGTGTTCTTGAAGACCGCCAGGTTGATGCCCGCGACCATCGAGTTGACCTGGGTGCCGGTACCGGGGGTGCCCGACTGCACGGGGACCGGGGCGATGCCGTACTTGTCCTCGCTCATGCCCTGGGACTTGAGGTTGGCCGACGCGCTCTGCCACAGCAGCATCGCCGTCTTGCCCTTGGCGAAGTCGCTCACGGACTGGTTCTGCGCGTACTCGGCGTTGCCCTGCGGAATGGCCTTGTCCTTCGCCATCAGGTCGACGTACTGCTTGACCGCCGAGACCGCGCCGTCGGAGGTGAAGTCGGGCTTTCCGTCGGCGGTGAAGAAGTCGGCGCCGTGCTGCTTGGCGAAGACGAAGACGTGGTGGACGTTCTCCGAGACGTTCGCGCCCTCGGCGCCCAGGACCTGCTTGCCCTTCGCCTGGATCTTCTTGCCGTCGGCCACCAGCTCGGCCCAGGTGGCGGGCGGCTGGGCTATGCCGGCGTCGGCGAAGATCTGCTTGTTGTAGTAGAGGGCGTACGCCATCGAGTACAGCGGCACCGCGGCCGGATCCTTGCCCTGCGCTCCGGTCGAGCCGAGCGCGGAGTCGACGAAGCGGTCTCTGCCGCCGATCTTCGCGAAGTTCGCCTGGTCCCAGGGCAGCAGCGCGCCGGTGGCCTGGAGAGAGGCCGACCAGGTGTTGCCGATGTTGAGGACGTCGGGGCCCTGGCCGGACGTGGTCGCCGTGAGGATCCGGTTGAGCAGGTCCGACCAGGGGACGACCTCCAGCTTGACCTTGATCCCGGTCTCCTTCTCGAACTTGTCGAGTTCCGGCTGGAGGACCTTCTTGTCCACCTCGATGCTCGCGCCCTGGTTCGAGGCCCAGTACGTCAGGGTCTTCGGCGACTTGTTGGATCCTTCGCCGTCCGTCGAGGTGCCACCGCCACAGGCCGTGGCCGCGAGGGCGAGTGACATGACGACGGCGCCTGCGGCGGCGGCTCGGATGGTGCTCATGGGTCGGCTCCCGGTGTCATCAGGGCTTAATTTAGGACGTGAGTTAAACCTTGGAAGAGGGCTGCGTCAAGTGTTCCGGCACAGTCTGGGGAACTCTGTCCCCACTACTTGACGCACGTGTTCGGGTAGTTGAAGCATTCAGCGCTGAGAGAGCGCTCTCACGTCAGCGACCGTTCACTTCCTTAAATCAGCCGTTCACTTCGACCGGCCTGGACCGAGGAGAGCCGCCCATGCCCCACACTCCGTCGCCGGAGACGCCCGCCGTGCGCCGCAGAACAGTCCTCGCCGCCGCTGCCGCCACAGCCGCGACGGTCCCGGCCCTCGCCGGACTCGCCGCCGGGCCGGCCTCGGCCGCACCGCGCGGAAAGCGGGTGAAGGCCCTGCCGGGCGGAGGCGACCTCGGCCCGAACGTCCTCGTCTTCGACCCGTCGACCCCGGACATCCAGGCCCGGCTGGACGGGGTGTTCCGGCAGCAGGAGGCGGCCCAGTTCGGCACCGGACGCTACGCGTTGCTGTTCCGGCCCGGCACCTACCACGGCCTCAACGCCCAGCTCGGCTTCTACACCTCGATCGCCGGCCTCGGCCTCTCCCCCGACGACACGACCATCAACGGGGACGTGACCGTCGACGCGGGCTGGTTCGGCGGCAACGCCACCCAGAACTTCTGGCGTTCGGCGGAGAACCTCGCGCTGGTCCCGGTCAGCGGCACCAACCGGTGGGCGGTCGCCCAGGCGGCACCCTTCCGCCGCATGCACATCCGCGGCGGCCTCAACCTGGCCCCGTCAGGCTACGGTTGGGCCAGCGGCGGCTACATCGCGGACAGCCGGATCGACGGCGAGATCGGCCCGTACTCCCAGCAGCAGTGGTACACCCGGGACAGCGCCATCGGCAGCTGGCTCAACGGCGTGTGGAACATGGTGTTCTCGGGGGTGGAGGGCGCCCCGGCACAGAGTTTTCCCGACCCGCCGTACACCACGCTGGCCACCACCCCGGTCTCCCGGGAGAAGCCGTTCCTGTACGTCGACGGCACCGGCGCCTTCCGTGTCTTCCTGCCCGCCAAGCGCACCGACGCACGTGGTGTCACCTGGGGCAACGGCACACCACGCGGCAGCTCACTGCCACTGACGCAGTTCTACGTCGCCAAACCGGGCGTCTCCGCCGCCACGCTCAACCAGGCACTCGCACAGGGCCTGAACCTGCTGCTGACGCCCGGGATCTACCACCTCGACCGGCCGATCCAGGTGAACCGCGCCGGCACCGTCGTGCTGGGTCTGGGCTACGCCACCCTGATACCGGACAACGGCGTCACCGCTCTGAAGGTGGCGGACGTCGACGGAGTCCGGCTGGCGGGCTTCCTCGTCGACGCCGGACCGGTCAACTCCCGTGTCCTGCTGGAGATCGGTCCGACCGGCGCGTCGCGCGACCACTCCGCCGACCCCACCACCGTGCAGGACGTCTTCGTCCGGATCGGCGGCGCGGGCCCCGGCAAGGCCACCACCAGCATGGTCGTCAACAACCGGCACACGATCGTCGACCACACCTGGGTCTGGCGCGCCGACCACACGCGAGGGCGTCGGCTGGGAGACCAACCGGGCCGACTACGGCGTCGTCGTCAACGGCCATGACGTGCTGGCCACCGGCCTGTTCGTGGAGCACTTCAACAAGTACGACGTGCAGTGGAACGGCCAACGCGGTCGCACGATCTTCTTCCAGAACGAGAAGGCCTACGACGCCCCGAACCAGGCGGCGATCCAGAACGGCTCGGTGAAGGGTTACGCCGCCTACAAGGTCGGCGCCCACGTCACCGCGCACGAGGGATGGGGGCTGGGCAGTTACTGCTACTACAACGTCGATCCGACGATCGTCCAGCACCACGGCTTCGCGGCCCCGAACGTGCCGGGGGTGAAGTTCCACGACCTGCTGGTGGTCTCCCTGGGCGGTCAAGGCCAGTACGAGCACGTCATCAACGACCTCGGGGCACCGACCTCCGGTACCTCGACGGTGCCGTCGACCGTGGTGTCGTACCCCTGATCGGCCGATCCGCAGATCGGCCGTCCCGCTGATCCGCAGATCCGCTGATCCGCTGATCCGGCCGGCCTAACCGATCCGGCCGGCCTGACCGGTCCGTCCGGCCTGATCGATCCGGCCGACCTGACCGGTGCGTCCGGCCTGCCCCGCCTGCCTCCTCGGCGAAGGTCCTACGGGAACGCGGCGGTGCCGCACGCTCCGCGGGGGCGGGACGAGCCCGCGGTCCCGTGCCACGAACACCAGGTGTTCGTGGCACGGGACCGACAGGCGACCCGCGGCACCTACGGTCCCGAAGCAGGCCTGGGCCTACCGCGTCGTCGCCGCCACCGCCGCCGCGGGCGCCGGGGCGTACCCCGTCGGCCGGGCCGAGAAGGTTCCCCTGCCCTGGGTCCGGCTGCGCAGCCTGGTCGCGTAGCCGAACAGTTCGGCCAGCGGGACGGTGGCCGTGACCACCGCCGAACCGCCGCGCACGGCCGAGTCGGTGACCCGTCCGCGCCGCGCGGCCAGATCGCCGAGGACCCCGCCGACGGCGTCCTCGGGAACGGTGACCGTCACCTCGACGACCGGTTCCAGCACGAGCATCGCGCAGCCGCGCAGGGCTTCGCGCAGCCCGAACCGGCCGGCCGTGCGGAAGGCCGCCTCGGAGGAGTCCTTCACATGGGTCGCCCCGTCGGTCAGGGTGACCCGCAGCCCGGTGACCGGGTGGCCGCCCACCGGCCCCTCGGCCAGGGCGTCCCGGCAGCCGGCCTCGACCGCGCGGACGTACTCCTGCGGCACCCGCCCGCCGACGACGGTCGACCGGAACGTGAAACCGGTCTCGGCGGCCTCTCCCGTCACGTCCGCGTCGAGCGGCTCGACATCGAGCACGATGTGCGCGAACTGTCCGGCCCCACCGTCCTGTTTCACATGCCGGTGGACGACCCCGGACACCCCGCGGGCGACCGTCTCGCGGTACGTCACCCTCGGGCGGCCCACGTTGACCTCCAGGCCGAGGCTGCGGCGGATCTTCTCCACCGCCACCTCCAGGTGCAGTTCACCCATGCCCGACAGCACCGTCTGACCGGTCTCCGGGTCGGTCCGCACGACCAGCGAGGGGTCCTCCTCGGCCAGCCGGGCGAGAGCCGGGGCCAGCCGGTCGGCGTCGCCGCTCACCCGCGCCTCGACCGCCACGGAGACGACCGGGTCGGCGACCCCGGGCGGTTCGAGAACGACCGGCGCCCCCGGCGCGCTCAGCGTCGAACCCGCTCGGGCCGACTTCAGCCCGATCACGGCCACGATGTCGCCGGCGACCGCGCGCTCCAGCGGTGCGTGCCGGTCGGCCTGCATCCGCAGGATCCGGCCGACGCGCTCGGTACGGCGCGCGCCCGACTCCCATACCGTGTCTCCCTTCTCGATCGTGCCCGAGTACACCCGCAGACAGGTGAGCCGGCCCGTGGGGGTCGCGACGACCTTGAACGCGAGCGCCGCGAACGGTGCGGCGGGGTCGGCGGGCCGCTGTTCGACCGCGGCGTCCCGCGCACCCTCGGCGCCGACGGCCGTCCCGCACACCGGCGGTACGTCCGAAGGCGACGGCAGATAGGCGACGACGGCGTCGAGCAGCGGCTCGATACCGCGGTTGCGGTAGGCCGAGCCGCACAGCACGACCAGCCCGTCCCCGGTGCGGGTCAGCTCGCGCAGGGCACCGGAGAGGGTCTCGGCCGAGAGTGTCTCCCGGTCGCAGAACTCCTCCAGGGCGGCCGGGTGCCGCTCCGCCACGGCCTCCTCCAGCAGCCGGCGCCGACGCAGCGCTTCCTCGCGAAGATCCTCCGGCACCACGTCCTCGACGGCTGTGCCGGCGCCGTCGCTCCAGGTCAGCGCCCGCATGCGCAGCAGATCGACGACGCCGGTGAAGCCGTCCTCCGTGCCGATGGGCAGTTGCACGACCAGCGGGAGGGGGTGCAGCCGCTCGCGGATCGACGCCACCGCGGCGTCGAGGTCCGCGCCCACCCGGTCGAGCTTGTTGACGAACGCGATCCTCGGTACGCCGTGCCGGTCGGCCTGCCGCCACACGGACTCGCTCTGCGGTTCCACGCCCGCCACGGCGTCGAACACCGCCACCGCGCCGTCGAGCACCCGCAGGGAGCGCTCCACCTCGTCGGCGAAGTCGACATGGCCCGGGGTGTCGATCAGGTTGACGCGGTGACCGTCCCAGTCGCAGCTGACGGCGGCGGCGAAGATGGTGATGCCACGGTCGCGCTCCTGGGGGTCGAAGTCGGTGACGGTCGTGCCGTCGTGAACCTCGCCGCGCTTGTGCGTGGTCCCGGTGGCGTACAGGATCCGCTCCGTGACGGTGGTCTTGCCCGCGTCGACGTGGGCGAGGATGCCCAGGTTGCGGACGGCGGAGAGATGACGGTCGAGGTGGTTGCGCACGGCCCCTGGCCTTTCGGGGTGTTTCCGAGAACGGGCGGCGCGATTTCCGGACGAACACCGGGACACGTGGTCGGCGTGCCGACGCATTGATGCGCCGATGCACCGGATGCACCGGATGCACCGATGCGCTGATGCGCCGTCAGGAACGGCATGTCAGCGGAGCATCAGGGTGCGGAGGGGTTCGTCAGGCCATCCGGTGCGAGCCGCGCAGCGAGCACCGGACGGACGGAGACACGAGGATCACCTCGTAGCGGGATCGGGGAGCGACAGCAGCGGTGTGGTCACGCATGGCCGGGCCCCCCTCGTTCGTCTCGGTACCGCGCTGCCCGTGTGGTGGGCGGCGCTCGGTTCTGGCGAGTGTAGGGCCGAACAGGCCCCCGCCGCACGCGATTTGTCGCGACCTCCCGTACCCGGGGGCCGCACCCGCCCGCGCGGCCACCCCGGGCGGTCCGTCGCCCGGGGTGGCGGGAGCGGGTCCGTCGGTCACCCGGGCGTGGTCCCCGGCGCCGGGTAGAACTGCCCGCGCACCCGACGCAGCCACGCGTCGGCCGCCGTGTCGTCGGGCTGTTCGGGCAGCACGCTGCGCGTCTCGGCGAACGCCTCCTCGAAGCCGCGCAGCAGCGGCAGCGCGGCTTCGGGGTCGGCGGCGACCTGGTCACCGAACGCGTGGTAGCTCGCCGGATCGTCGACCCGGATCGTCAACCGCCCGGTGGCGTACAGCTCGTAGCCCTGGGTGCACAGTCGCTTGAGGTGACGGGCGTGCTTCGCGGTCCGCTTGCGGGTCTCCGCGGCGAGCGGGCCCTCGCTGCGGTTCCGCAGTTTGCGGAACTGCTGTGTGGCGTAGCCGAGATAGGCGTCCCGGACCCGGCGGGCTCCGAGCAGCGTCTCGCGCAGGGCGATGAGTTCCTCACCGAGCGGTGTGCGCACCTCGTACAACTCGTCGGGCAGCCAGACGAGTTCCATCACGGTCGGGTTGCCGCCGAGGGCGAGCCTGCACCACTTGGCGGCCTCGTGCAGGGTGCGGTCGGGTGCCGTGCTGACGTGCGACTCCTTCGGCCGGTGCAGGCCGTGCAGGTCCTCGGTGGGGGCGGCGAACATGCCGAGGCGGTCCACGTCGGAGCCCTCGTGGGCGAGCCCGTAGGCGGTCGAGCCGACGATTCCGGACAGCAGGATGTTGGTGACGGTCACAGGTGCCCCCGGTCGTTCCCCGATGATGATCACCCGCCCCCGGCGGCCGGGCGGCAGGACCGCCATGATGCCCCGGACCAGGCCCGGACCACCCGGCATTTTCCGCCCGGACAGCCCCTTCCCCGGGCGCCCGCCCCCTTGCCCCGCCCGGCCCACCGACTTCACCCGTACGGATCAGTGCGCTGGTCGCGCGGCCCGGCCGGTGGTGCCGTGTAGGGGCAGACGCAGCACCAGCAGAGCCCACAGGGTGCCCGGCAAGCACCCAGGTCGACGAGAGGAAACCCTCGGGAACCCGCCCCGGGGCGCGCCCGCGCGGGGACCGGCCCCGTCCCGCCCCGTCCCCGAACCGTCCTCAGGAGGTATTCGTGACCAGTCCTCGCCAGTCGTCCCGTCCGTCCACCCCGTCCCGTCCCGCCGGACCGCCCGGACCGGCAGGGCCGGCGCGTCCCGGCCGTCCGACCCGGGCGCTGGGCCTCGCCCTGGCCGTCGGGACTCTGCTCGCCACGGCCGCCTGCTCCGACGACGGGGACGACAGCGCGTCGACCGCATCGAGTGCCGCCTCCTCGGCCGCCGGTACCCGCACCGCCACCCCCTCCGCCACCGTCACGCCGCTGACCTCGGCCGGCGCCCGGACGGCGCTGATCACCGAGGGAGACCTCGAGGACAACTGGACGCAGGTGAAAACCGCGGCCAGCTGGCGGAACCGGATGCTCATCGGCACGGTCGACGCCGCCCAGTTCCTCACCGGCAAGACACAGGCGGCGGACTGCCAGCGCCTGCTGGACGGGCTCTACGACGAGGACCTCCTGGGGCCCCCACCCGGCCCGTCGGCGCTCACCGGCTTCACCGAGGGCAACTCCCGGCTGCTGTACCAGGTCGCCGCCTACCAGCCGGCCGGCCTGGACCAGTCGTTCGACTGGCTGAAGTCGCTGCCGACCGCGTGCGACCAGTTCAACGCGGTCGGCTCCGACGGATCCACCCGCACCGTGCAGGTCGTCGAGGCCTCCCTGCCCAAGGAGGGCGACACCCGGCAGGGCCTGACCGTGACGGTCGCGGGCCCCTCGGGCGGCACCCCGGTGACCCTCACCATGGACGTCGCCGTCGTACGGGTGGGGGACGACGCGATCACGGTCACCAACGGCGGTTCGGACGGCGCGGACCACGACAGCACCGAGGACGCGGTCAGCCACGGCACCACTCGCCTCAAGGACGTGCTGGAAGGCCGCTCCCCGGCAGCGGAGCCCAGCGAGTTCGACTGAGCCCGCGGCCCCGCCGAGCGGGTCTCCCCTGGTCTCGGCCTTCTTCCTCGCCTCGGGACCATGTGACATATTACTGCCGTGACCAAGCGACCGAGCGGTGACGTAGTGGTCGTCGGCGCCGGCATGGTGGGCGCCGCCTGCGCGCTGTACGCGGCCCGTGCCGGACTGGACGTGATCCTGGTCGACCGGGGCCCGCTGGCCGGCGGTACGACCGGCGCGGGCGAGGGCAATCTCCTGGTGTCCGACAAGGAACCCGGACCCGAGCTCCGACTGGCCCTCAAGTCCGCCACCCTGTGGGGCGAGTTGGCCCAGGAGCTGGGCACGGCCGTCGAGTACGAGCCCAAGGGCGGCCTGGTCGTCGCCTCCACCCCCGCGTCGCTCACCGCCCTCACCGACCTGGCGGCCGCGCAGCGCACGGCCGGGGTGACGACGGTCCGGGTCCCGGCGGATCAACTCCACGAACTGGAGCCCCACCTGGCGGACGGTCTCGCGGGCGGCGTGCTCTACCCGCAGGACGCCCAGGTGATGCCCACCCTGGCAGCGGCCCACCTCGTACGGGCCTCGGGCGCGCGTCTGGAGACCGGCCGCACGGTGACCCGGGTACTGCGCGACACCGCCGGTGCCGTGCGCGGCGTACGGACCGACCGGGGCGACATCCTGGCGCCGGCCGTGGTGAACGCGGCCGGGACCTGGGGGGCCGAGGTCGCCGCGCTGGCCGGGGTCCGGCTGCCCGTGCTCCCCCGCCGCGGCTTCGTCCTGGTCACCGAGCCGCTGCCGCGCCGGGTGCGGCACAAGGTGTACACCGCCGACTACGTGGACGACGTGGCGAGCGACTCGGCCGCCCTGAAGACCTCGCCGGTCGTCGAGGGCACCGCCGCCGGGCCCGTGCTGATCGGCGCGAGCCGTGAACGGGTCGGCTTCGACCGGTCCTTCTCGCTGCCGGTCGTCCGCGCGCTGGCTGCGGGCGCGACGCGCCTGTTCCCGTTCCTGGAACACGTACGGGCGATGCGCGCCTACCTCGGCTTCCGCCCCTGTCTGCCCGACCGTCTGCCCGCCGTCGGGCCGGACCCGCGGGTGCCCGGTCTGTTCCACGCCTGCGGGCACGAGGGCGCGGGCATCGGGCTGGCGACCGGCACCGGTCACCTGATCGCGCAGACGCTCACCGGCCGGGACCCGGAACTGGACCTGACCCCGTTCCGCCCCGACCGCTTCCCCGAGGAGGCCGCGCCTTGGATCCCCTGAAGCTGACCCGGGCCCGGCCCGGCGCCCCGTTCACCGTCACCTTCGACGGCCGGGTGATCGAGGCCCTGCCCGGTCAGACGGTCGCCGCCGCGCTGTGGGCGTCCGGCGTCACGGCCTGGCGCACCACGCGGTTCGAGGGGCGTACGCGCGGGGTCTTCTGCGGGATCGGCGTGTGCTTCGACTGTCTGGTGACCGTGGACGGCCGCCCCGGCCTACGGGCCTGCCTGGTGGCGGCGGTGCCGGGCGCGGACATCCGTACGCAGTTCGGAACGGGCCGCGAGGAAACGGGCCAGGAGGTGACGGACGACGAGGCGACGGGCCAGAGGCAGACGGGCCGCGAGGAGACGGGTCAAGGGGAGACGGGCCGAGGGGAGACGGGCGACGACGAGGCGCGGCGCGGGAAGGCGGGCCGCCATGACTGAGCACCGGCCGGTGCTGGCGGTGATCGGCGCGGGCCCGGCCGGCCTCGCCGCCGCCGTCGCGGCCGCCGCCGATGGTGTGCGCGTGGTGCTGATCGACTCGGCCGCCGAGGCGGGCGGACAGTTCTACCGGCAGCCCGCGCGAGGACTCGGCGCCCGGCGCCCCCAGGCCCTCCATCACCAGTGGCGCACCTGGCGGCGGCTGCGGGCCACGCTCGACACTCATCTCGCCGCCGACCGGGTCACGCACCTGAGTGAGCATCATGTGTGGTGTGTGGAGCGGGAATCGGGCGGGTTCACCGTCCACGCGCTCATCGGGTCCGAGCAGGAGGAGTCCGTCGCGATCCGCGCCCACGGGGTGCTGCTGGCGACCGGCGGCTACGAGAAGGTCCTGCCGTTCCCCGGCTGGACCCTGCCCGGCGTGGTCACCGCGGGCGGCGCCCAGGCGCTGCTGAAGGGCGGGCTCGTACTGCCCGGCCGTACGGCGGTCGTGGCCGGTACGGGGCCGCTGCTGCTTCCCGTGGCCACCGGTCTCGCGGCCGCGGGCGCCCGGGTCGCCGCCCTGGTCGAGTCGGCCGGTCCGCGGGACTTCGTACGTCACGCGCGGAGTTGGGTCGCAGCGTCCGCGAAGCTCGTCGAGGGGGCCGGGTACGCGGCTCGACTCACTTTGTACCGGGTGCCGTTGATGTCGCGTCAGGTGGTGGTCGAGGCGCTCGGTACCGGGCGGCTGGAGTCCGTCACCGTCGCCGCACTGGACTCCGCGGGCCGCCCGGCGCCCGGCACGGCACGACGTATCGCCTGCGACACCCTCGCCGTGGGGCACGGCCTGCTGCCGCACACCGACCTCGCGGAGGGTCTCGGCTGCCGCCTCGACGGAACGGCCGTGTGCGTCGACGACGAACAGCGCACCGACGTCCCCGGCGTGTGGGCCGCCGGCGAGACCACGGGGATCGGCGGCTCGACGCTCTCGCTCGCCGAGGGTCACATCGCCGGACGGGCGGCGGCGGCACGGCTGACGGGCGCCGTCCCCGACCCCCGCGCATGGGCTCCGGCCGCGCGGGCCCGTACCCGGCTGCGGTCCTTCTTCACGGCATTGGATGCCGCGTACGCCGCCCGGCCCGCCCGATGGACCGAGCAGGTCACCGACGAGACGGTCGTGTGCCGCTGCGAGGAGGTCACCGCCGGCGCCGTCCGCGAGGCCGTCGGCACGCTCGGCGCGGGTGACCTGCGCACCGTGAAGCTGCTGACCCGGGCCGGGATGGGCTGGTGCCAGGGCCGCGTGTGCGAGCCCGGCGTGGCGGGGCTCGCGGGCTGCGCCCTCGCTCCGGCCCGACGACTGCTGGCCCGCCCGGTGCCCCTCGGGGTGCTGGCGGCCGACCCGACCGAGCCGGTCGACCCGACGGCCCCACCGACCCCACCGACCCCACCGACCCCACCGAACGCACCGAACGCACCGAACGCACCGAACGCACAGTGATATGTCACATGCCACGCAGGAAGGGAATCGCCGCATGGCTCTCGCCGCCGCCCGCGCCACCGCCCCCGCGTCTCCGCCCGTTCCCGGGACCTCACCGCACCGCCCCTGGCGGGGCGTCCACGTCGCCACCGCGCTGCCGCTGCGCGACGACCTCTCCGTCGACCACGAGCGGTACGCCGCACACTGCGCCTGGCTGGTGGCGAACGGCTGTGACGGCGTCGTGCCCAACGGCTCGCTCGGCGAGTACCAGGTGCTCACGCCCGAGGAGCGCGCCCGGGTGGTGGAGACCGCGGTGGCCGCCGTCGGCGGGGAGCGGGTGATGCCGGGCGTCGCCGCGTACGGCTCGGCGGAGGCCCGCCGCTGGACCGAGCAGGCGGCCGAGGCGGGCTGCGCCGCGGTGATGCTGCTCCCGCCCAACGCCTACCGGGCGGACGAGCGTGCCGTAGTGGCCCATTACGCGGAGGTGGCCGCGGCGGGCCTGCCGGTCGTGGCGTACAACAACCCGATCGACACCAAGGTCGACCTCGTCCCCGAACTGCTGGCGCGCCTGCACGGCGAGGGCCATGTCCAGGCCGTCAAGGAGTTCTCGGGCGACGTCCGCCGCGCCTACCGGATCGCCGAACTGGCCCCGGATCTCGATCTGCTGATCGGCGCCGACGACGTACTGCTGGAACTGGCGGTGGCCGGTGCCCGGGGCTGGGTGGCCGGGTACCCCAACGCGCTGCCGAAGTCCTCGGTGGAGCTGTACCGGGCGGCCGTCGCCGGTGACCTCGCCACCGCGCTCCCCCTCTACCGTCAGCTGCACCCGCTGCTGCGCTGGGACTCGCGGGTCGAGTTCGTCCAGGCGATCAAACTCTCGATGGACATCGTGGGGCGCCACGGCGGGGCCTGCCGCCCGCCGCGGGTGCCGCTGCTGCCGGAGCACGAGGCGGCCGTCCGCGCGGCGACCGAGAAGGCCGTCGCGGCCGGTCTTTCGTAACCGCCCGAACCACTCGACCTCCCGAGAGAACAGGGGACTTCGTGCGCAGCAAGCTCGTCCTGCACGCCGTCGACTCGCACACCGAGGGCATGCCCACCCGGGTGATCACCGGCGGGATCGGCACCGTCCCCGGCGCGACGATGAACGAGCGGCGGCTCCATTTCCGTGAACACCGCGACGAGATCAAGCAGTTGCTGATGAACGAGCCACGGGGGCACTCCGCCATGAGCGGCGCGATCCTCCAGCCGTCCACCCGGCCGGACTGCGACTGGGGCGTCCTCTACATCGAGGTCTCGGGCTATCTGCCGATGTGCGGGCACGGCACGATCGGCGTGGCGACGGTGCTGGTCGAGACGGGCATGGTCGAGGTCGTCGAACCGGTCACCACCATCCGGCTGGACACGCCGGCCGGGCCCGTCGTCGCCGAAGTGGCGGTCGAGGACGGCACGGCCACGTCCGTGACCCTGCGCAACGTCCCCTCCTTCGCGGTCGCGCTGGATCGCACGGCGACGCTGCCCGACGGCCGTACGGTGACGTACGACCTGGCGTACGGCGGCAACTTCTACGCGATCCTGCCGCTGGAGGAGTTCGGCCTGCCCTTCGACCGCGCTCGCAAGGACGACATCCTGCGCGCCGGTCTGTCACTCATGGAGGTGATCGACTCCGAGCGGGAGCCGGTGCATCCCGAGGACCCGTCCATCCGCGGCTGCCACCACGTCCACCTGTACGCGCCCGGGGCCACCGCCCGTCGTTCCCGGCACGCGATGGTCATCCACCCCGGCTGGTTCGACCGCTCGCCCTGCGGTACGGGGACGAGCGCCCGCATGGCACAGTTGCACGCACGGGGCGAACTGCCGCTGCACACCGAGTTCGTCAACGAGTCCTTCATCGGCACCCGCTTCACGGGCCGGCTCCTCGGCACGACCGAAGTCGCCGGCCGCCCGGCGGTCCTGCCCAGCTTCACCGGCCGCGCCTGGATCACGGGGACGGCCCAGTACCTGCTGGACCCGACGGACCCGTTCCCGGCGGGGTTCGTACTGTGACACCCACCGCGACGGCCGGCGGAGCGGTGGATACTGACCGCGCACAGCAAGACTGATCCAGCGCAGTACGTGACATGGCACCGCCCCTTCTACGGCACCTGTTCCAGGAGATCCTCATGGCCGCCCCGCACGACAGCAGCCCGGCAGCCGCCGTGCCCTCCCTTCCTTCACTGGGCGGCCGGCGGAGCAGCTACCGCGAGCGGGTGGCCGATGCTCTGCGGGCCGCGCTGATCGCGGGTGAACTGCTGCCCGGGGAGGTGTACTCGGCTCCGGGCCTGGCCGCCCGCTTCGGTGTGTCGGCGACCCCGGTGCGCGAGGCGATGCTGGACCTCGCCAAGGAGGGCTTGGTGGACGCGGTACCGAACAAGGGGTTCCGGGTCACCGAGGTCTCCGACCGCCAGCTCGACGAGTACACCCACGTCCGCGCGCTCATCGAGATCCCCACCGTGGTGGCACTGACGACGACCGCAGACCCGGTGTCGCTGGAGGCGCTGCGACCGGCCGCCCGTGAGATCGTCGCCGCAGCGGTCGCGGGCGATCTCATCGCCTACGTCGAGGCCGACACCCGCTTCCACCTGGGCCTGCTCGCACTCGCCGGCAACTCCCACCTCGTCGAGGTGGTGCGCGGGCTGCGCGGCCGGGCCCGTCTCTACGGCCTCACCGCACTGGCCACCTCGGGCCGGCTGCTGGCCTCCGCCGAGGAGCACCTGGAGCTCCTGGACGCACTGCTGGCGCGGGACGAGCGGGCCGTACGCGAGGTCATGACACGGCATCTCGGGCATGTACGGGGACTGTGGGCATCCGCCCAGGAGTGAACAACCCACGTCTCCCCCGTCGCTCCCCTTCTCCCCGGCACCCGGCACCCGGCACCCGGCACCCGGCACCCGGCACCCGGCACCCGGCCGAGCCTCGCCGCTCGCCGCTCGCCGCTCGCCGCTCGCTGTGATCCTCGTCGCTGGTGAGCGAAGAGTGAAGGGAACGCCAGGTGGGCAGTGACCTGCCCGTGCGCGAAAAGATGCTGTCTCACCTGTGGGGGAATCCGTGCGTCTGTGTCTGATCGGTGCCGGCCTGTCGGGGCTGGCGACGGCACACGCCCTGAAGACGGCCGGTGTCGACTTCGTCTGTCTGGAGCAGGCGAGCGACGTCGGCGGGATCTGGCGCCAGCCACAGGCGGGTGAGCGCGGTCCCGGCTATCTGTCACTGCATCTCAACACCGCCAAGCAGCTCACGGGTTACTCCGCCTATCCGATGCCCGCCTCCTACCCGCTCTACCCCCGGCACAGCCAGATAGCGGCCTATCTGCGCTCGTTCGCCGAGTGGGCCGACGTGCTGGACCACATCGAGCTGCGGACGACGGTGGAGTCCGTGCGCCAGGAGGCCGACGGCGGGTGGACGGTCGTCAGCCGGGATGCCGACGGCACGCCGTCGTCCCGGCGCTTCACCCACGTGATCGTCGCCTCCGGACACAACTCGCAGCCGTCGATGCCCGCCCTGCCGAGGGGTGCCGAGACGTTCACAGGAACGATTCAGCATTCGTTCGACTATCGCGACGGCAGCGACTACACCGGGCAGCGCGTCGTCGTGGTGGGGCTCGGCGCCTCGGCGGTGGACATCGCCGCAGACCTTTCCCGGTACGCGGACGAGACGGTCCTCTCGGTGCGTCGAGGGCTGCACATCGTGCCCAAGCAGTTGTTCGGCATGGCCCTCGACACGATCGCCGACGCGCCGTGGTGGATCAGTATGTCCCTGGCCGAGCAGCGCCGTTTCGTCGAGCAGGCGCTGCTGGTGGCCCGCGGCAAGCTCGGTGACTACGGTCTGCCCGAACCGGATCACCCGATCTTCTCGTCGGCGATCACCATCTCCGACGAGATCCTCAGCCGTATCCGCCACGGCGCGGTCACGCCGAGACCCGCGATCGACGCACTCGACGGCCGCCGGGTCTCCTTCACCGACGGCACGTCGACGCAAGCCGACGCGATCGTGTACTGCACCGGTTTCCAGATGAGTTTCCCCTTCCTCCGGCCCGGCAGCCCGCTGGGACCGCAGGGCACGGTCGAGCTCTACAAGCGGGTCGTCGCCCCCGACCGTGCCGGCCTCTTCTTCGTCGGTCTGGTCCGCCCGGTCGGCTCGATCACCCGGATGGTGGAGGCCCAGGCGCACTGGGTGACGCGGATCGTCACCGGCGAGGCGGTGCTGCCGGAAACGGAGGTCATGCGCAAGGAGATCGCGGCGTATCTGAGCGGGATCGCCGGTCAGTACGGGCAGCGGGAAGGCGCGTCGATCCAGGTCGACGTGGCGCCGTACCTGGAGCAACTGCGCGGCGAATGACGCGTGGCGGGCAGGAAGCGCCGGTCCCGGCGATCAGCGATCGCTGTGGCCTCGGTGGCCTCGGTGGCCTCGGTGGCCGACGGTCCAAGGTGGCGGTCGCCGCGTCAGCGACCCGTCCCACGTGGGGTACGGGCCCGGAACGCCGGACACCCGCCCCGGAGGGCGGGTGTCCGGCGTTCCGGGCTGTGAACCGGGCGCATCCCCTACTTGGTCAGCCAGGTGAGGAACTTGCTCCACACGCCGGTCTGTTCGGCCTGGCGGGGCGCTGTCCCACTCTCGGGCACCGGGGTGGGGGCGGCGGTCTTCCGGGCCGGCCGGCTCACCGGCTTGGCCGGGGTGAACCGCGCGGGGAGCGTGACGAGACCACGGCTGAAGGGTCCCGGCCGCCAGGTCAGGCTGTCCTCGGGCACGCTGAGCCGGACGTCGGGCAGCCGGTTCAGGAGGTTCTCGATGGCCGACACGGCGATCTGCCGGGCGGGTTCCTTCGAGGGGCAGGCGTGCGGGCCGGCACTCCAGGCGAGATGCGCCCGGTTGCTGCCGGCCTTGCGGGCCGCCGACAGCACGGGACCGGTGTTGGCGGCGGCGATGCTGACCAGCATCAGGTCACCGGCGGTGATCTTCTGACCGGCGAACTCCATGTCGGCGACCGGGTAGTGGGCGGCGAAGTTCGTCATGGGCGGGTTCTCCCACAGCGTGTCGTCCATCGCCTCGTCGATCAGCCCGCCCTCATGGGCGTACCGGTCGTCGGTGAGCAGCCGGTGCAGGGTGTTGCCGATGAGGTTGACCAGCGCCTCGGCGCCCGCGCCGAGCAGCAGGGCGACCTGGTGCAGCATCTCCTCGTCGCTGAGTCCCGTGTGATGCTGCATCAGCCACGAGGTGACGTCCTCGCCGGGCTTGCGCCGCTTGAGGGCGACCAGCTCGCCGACGGCCTGGAACAGCACCGCGATGGCCTTGTCGGCGTTGACGCCGTCGAACATGCCGGAGATGCCGAAGAAGACGCGGTCGCCGATGTCGGCGGTGCAGCCGAACAGCTCGTTGAACACGAACAGCGGGAGCTGCTTGGCGTAGGAGCCGATCAGGTCGGCCGAACCCCGTTCGGAGAACTGGGAGATGAGGAAGTCCGAGATCCGCTCGACGCTCTGGCTCAGCTGCATCGGGTCGACGCGCGACATGCTGTCCGTGATGGACTGGCGCAGTCGCAGATGCTCGGCACCGTCGGTGTACATACAGTTGGGCCGGTGGGCGAGCACGGGCAGGACGGGACTGTCGGGGGCGATCCGGCCCTCGTTGAAGTCCCGCCAACGGCGCGCGTCCTTGCGGAAGGAACCGGAGTCCTGGAGGAGTTGGAGGGCGCTGGCGTAGTCGGTGACGAGCGTGGCCTCGACACCGGGGGTGATCTCCACGGGTGCGGTGGGCCCGTAGTGCCGCAGGTAGGTGTAGTAGGCCTGCGGGTCGGCTGCGAACTCCGGTCCGTACAGGGGCACTCTGCCGCCGGCCTCGTGCGCCGGGCACCCGGGCGGGGGCACGGGTGCGGTGGGTTGGTCCATGTCTCTCCTAGTGTGCACGGTCCTGGAGGTGGCGGACGAGGGTGATCAGCGCGTCGGCCGACGACCGCTCGTCTCGCGCGTCACAGGTGACGACGGGGGTGTCCTCGAGCAGGTCCAGTGCGTCGCGCAGGGCCATCTCGTCCCTCAGGGGGGCGCCGTCGAAGTGGTTGACGGCGATGGCGTAGTCGAGTCCGTACTGCTCGATCAGGTCGATCACGGCGAAGGAGTCCGCGAGCCGCTCGGGGTCCACGAGCACCAGGGCGCCGAGGGCGCCGCGCGCCATGTCCTCCCACATCTGGACGAAACGCTGCTGGCCCGGCGTTCCGAACAGATAGAGCACGACCCGGTCGCTGATGGTCAGACGGCCGAAGTCCATGGCGACCGTGGTGGTCGTCTTGCCCTGGACCCCCTTGAGGTCGTCGACCGACTCGGCCGCCCGCGTCATCGTCTCTTCGGTGGTCAGCGGCTCGATCTCGGAGATCGCCCCGATGAACGTGGTCTTGCCGACCGCGAAGTGACCCACGACGAGGATCTTCACCGCCGTCTGCGTGGCCCCCTCGCGGACGTAGGCCTGCTCATCCAAACTTGGCCCTGAGACCATTCAGCACCTCCTCCAGGATGTCCCGGTCGGCGAGAGGAGCTCTCTGCACCGGCGCCCGGGTGATGAGGTAGCCGCCCTCGGTGAGGGCGGCGAGGAGGATCTTCACCACGCCCAGGGGCAGTTGGGTGTGCCCGGCGATCTCGGCGACCGAGAGGTAACCGGCCGAGCACAGGTCCAGCAGGTTCTGTTCCTCGGGGGACAGCCGGGTCGGCCGCTGCTCGTGATCGGCGGCCGCCGTGACCAGGGTGATGAGCGAGAGCTGTCCTTCGTCGGGCAGCCCGCGTCCCTTGGTGATGACGTACGGACGCACTAACTCCGGCGTCTGCGGCTCCAGTTCGCCGAAACCGTTCATGACCGCGCGCCGAGGTTCTCGCGCGGCGGGGTCGTCAGGGCCTTGCCGAGCTGACCGACGAGCTGCTGCATCCGGAAGCTGATGTCCGCCATGTCGACGTCCGGCGAGGCCGAGACTCCGAGGTAGGCGCCCTCACCGGCGGAGATCAGGAAGACCCATCCCCCGTCGAACTCGACCAGCGTCTGCCGCCACCGCATCTGCGGGTCCTCGCAGAAGAACGCGAGCGAGCGGCTGAGCGACTGCACACCGCTCATCGCGGCGGCCACCCGGTCCGCGTCGTCCTTGTCGAAGTCCTGCGTCCGCGCCATCAGCAGGCCGTCCGCGGAGATGAGGACTGCGTGCAGGGCCCCGGGTATCTCCAAGGCACTGTCAAGCATCCATGACAGATCGTCATTCACGAGATCTCATGCCCTTCGCTGCCAGCACCACGGGTGCTGCTCGACTTTTCCGCGGGATTCGCAGGCGTGGCCCGGCCCGACTGGGTACCCCGTTGGAAGGCGCCCATGATCGCCGCGGTCTCGGCGCCCGAGCGGGCGGGAGTGGACGCGGACGCGCTGCCGGGCACGATGGCCATGGGCCGCTTGCGACGCCGCTTCGGCAGGCCGTCGGCGGTGGTGCTGGTGGAGAGCGCGCCCTCGGGGCCGCCGCGGGCGGTGGCGGGGGCGGCGGCAGCGGGAACGACCGGAGCCGGCTCCTTCTGCTCGGGCGCGTTGGTGAGCAGGTCGTGCGGCAGGAGCAGGACCGCCCGGACGCCTCCGTAGGGGGAGGTGGAGTCCACCGACACCTCGAAGCCGAAGCGCTCGCTGAGCACACCGATCACCGCGAAGCCGAACTGCGGCGGATTGCCGAGCGCGGAAACACCGGAGACCCGCTGGCTCGACAGGAGTTTGTCGGCTCGGGCGCGCTCTTCGTCGTTCATACCGACACCGGCGTCGTCGACGACGATGCAAATACCCTTGGGCACCGTACGGATGTTGATCTCGACGACGGTGTCCGGGCTGGAATAGCTCGTCGCGTTGTCGAGCAGTTCGGCGAGCGCCAGTGCGACCGGTTCGACCGCACGGCTCGTGATACCGAAGTCGACCTGCGAAAGAATTTCCACCCGCCGGTAATGGCGGACTCTGCCCTGCGCGCTGCGTACCACGTCGTACACGGACGCGACATCACGGGCGCGTCCCAGCCAGCCGTCGCAGAGAACGGCGATGGACTGGGCCCGCCGACCGAACTGCGAGTTCGTGTGGTCGATCTCCAGAAGGTCCTGGAGGATAACCGACTCGCCATATTTGTTCTGAAGCCGGGAGACAATCAACTGCTGTTCCGCGGCGAGGCCCTGAAGAGTCCGCATCGCGGACTTGAGGACCGTTTTCGTAGCCTCTTCGGCTTGTTCCTGAGCTGCCTCGACGGATTGCGCGTACTCGTTTTCCAACGCGGAGTAGTGGGACCTTAGCCCCGCGATCTCCTGCCTCAAGGCACGCGCCGCCCTACGCTGGCGAACAATGAGGGCGACTGCGACGAGTACGGCCACGAGGAGAGCCCAGAGTACCGGGTTCTGTATGTAATGCGTCATAAGACTCTCTTCAGGCGACTGACGGCCAGTTGCTGAATTCCCGTCAACGCGGGTGGACCGGCAGACCGCCCGCATCGACGGGTGACCGCCCGGACTGTCCCCGTAGTCGGAGATGTCGTCTTGCACCCATCCGCCCGCTCTACAAGCGAGCGTGATCGTATCACCACAAGATGGAGTCACAGACCGTCAATATGTCTACTGAGGTGAACATTGACGGTTCGTCAGCGGTTCCGGCGGGCAACGCCGAAGTGGCCGGGAAGTGCGCTTGTGAAGGGGATGCCGGACACTCCGACAGGACAACCGATAAACGGGCTTCCGCGACATTCCGGAGGCAATGGATACGGAAACAGCAAAACCCGCACCCGGCGGAACGCCGAATGCGGGCTATTGACTGCTCACCGAGCGGGAACCGCTCGATACGGAGGGTGAGAGTGTCCGAGGGGGGACTTGAACCCCCACGCCCGATAAAGGGCACTAGCACCTCAAGCTAGCGCGTCTGCCATTCCGCCACCCGGACCAGGTGTTGCCACTGCGCGAGGTCTCCCCGCGGCGACAGGGACAACAATACCAAGCTTTCGGAGTGCCTCTCACCTGCATATCCGCTGGCCGCACGGGTCACGGGGCCGCCGCCGGGCCCCCTCACACCGGGTGACCGGCCGATCACCTCACCGCCGGCTCCTCGGCGACGAGCAGCCGCAGCGCCCGCAGCAGCGCGGCCGCCGTCTGCTCGTCCAACGGGGCGAGGAAGCGGCGCTCCGCGGCCCGGCGTGCCGCCTCGGCCCGCTCCAGACAGACCAGGCCCGCGTCCGTGAGCCGGACGAGGTTCCGGCGGCGGTCCCGGGGGCTGCGCCGCCGCTCCACCAGGCCGTGGTCCTCCAGTCCGTCGACGAGTGCCACCATCGTGGTGCGATCCACACCGAGCCGTCCCGCGGCCTCGGCCTGCGACCACGTTTCCTCATCGGCGAGCACGGCCAGGACGGCCAGCTCGCGGTCGTCCACGCCGTACGGAACGAGCGCCTCCGCGGACTTTCTGGCCAGCTTGGCCTGGGCACGCCGGAGGAGGTGGCCGAGCCGGTCCTCCACGGGCCCGGCCGGCGCTTCTCGGTCACTCACCATGCACCGAGGGTAGCGATCCGCACCGATCCGGCGACGGCCGTCCCGGATGGAGCCCGTCCCGTGCAGGGCCAGTCCCGTAAAGGGTCCGTCCCGCAGGGGGGCTCCGGCCCGGGCGGGCCCGGCCCGGGCGGGGTCAGGGCATCAGCTGGTAGTCCGGGAAGTTGCCGGGCAGCCGCTCCCCCGTCGGTCCCAGCGTCACCGCGCGCACCAGCAGCTCCCCGCCGACGAACGCGCCCCGCCAGGACGCGCCGAAACCGCCGAAGAGCTCGTCGCGGTCGCCGCGGGAGCGGGCCGTGCCGTGGCCGACCTTGAACGCGCGGATCTGCGGTGCCAGTCGGTCGTAGGTGCTCCGGTCGTCCGTGGACAGCGTGGCGACGAGTGCGCCGTTGGACGCGTTCATGGCGGCCAGCAGCTCCGCCTCGGTGTCGACCAGGACGATGGTGTCGACCGGGCCGAACGGCTCCGCGTGGTGCAGCGGCGAGGACGGCGGCGGCCCGAGGAGTGTGACCGGCTGGACGTACGCCGAGGTGTCCTGGCCGGGCAGGAAGCGGGCGTCGGCCGGCCTGCCGCGGTGCAGCGGGACCGCGCCCCGGTCGATGGCCTCGGCGATCTGGTCGTGCAGTTCCTTCGCCTTGGCCGCGTTGATCACCGGTCCGAAGTCCAGCCGGGGGTACGGGTCGTCACGCTTCTCGACGGCCAGCGGGTGCCCGACGGTCAGGGTGCGCACCGCCGGGAGGTAGGCCGCCAGGAACTCGTCGAACAGGGCGCGCTGGACGACGAATCGCGGGTACGCCGTGCACCGTTGTTTGCCGTAGTCGAAGAGCCTGGGCACGACGGCGGAGAGGGTGTCCCAGTCCGAGTAGTTCCAGATGCCCCAGGTGTTGAGTCCTTCTTGTTCGAGGACGTGCCGTTTGCCGAGGTCGGCGACGGCGGTGGCCACCGCGGCGCCGGTGTCGCGGCCGCCGACGAAGGAGACGCAGCCGATCTCGGGCGCGCGGACCAGTGCCGGGGACAGCTCGCCCCCGCTGCCGCTGAGGAGGGTGACCGGGACACCCTCCCGCGCGGCGAGCGCACAGGCCAGCGTCAGACAGGCGACGCCGCCGTCGGTCGGGGTCTTGGCGATGACCGCGTTGCCTGCCAGTGCCTGTACCAGCAGTGCGTGAACGAGCACGCTCATCGGGTAGTTCCAGCTCGCGATGTTGGACACCGGACCGTCGAGCGGCGCCCGTCCCTCCAGCATGGGTTCGATGCCGTCGACGTACCAGCGCACGCCGTCGACGGCCCGGTCGACATCGGCCTGCGCGAGCCGCCAGGGCTTGCCGATCTCCCAGACGAGGAGGAGGGCGAGGAGTTCGCGGTGTTCGGCGAGGGCGTCGAGGGTGGCGGCGATCCGGGCCCGCCGTTCCCCGAGCGGAACGTGCCGCCAGGCGTGGTGCTGGTCCAGCCCGGCGCGGACGGCCCGGTGGGCGGTGACCCCGTCCAGGCGGGGCGGTCCGGCGATCGGGCTGCCGTCGACCGGGCTGGTGGCGGGCAGCGTCCGGCCGTCGGCCCGCCAGGTGGCGTTCCAGAGGTTGAGGACACGGTCGTCCCGGAAGGCCTCGGGGGCGACGGCGAGGCACCGCCGCCAGGTGTCGGGCCAGGACGTGCCGGATTTGAGGGTGAGGGTGGTCGGCATGTGGGCTCCGCTCTCGGTGCACGGTCGGGGGCGGGGTGGTGCGGGTCGTGGAGTCGCCGACGGGTCGCGGTGACTCCACCAGGTGATGGGACGTCACGCGTCGTCGGGCGGGTGCCTCGGGTCAGGGCCCTTCGTCCAGCACGGCGAGCGCGAGGCGCGCCGTCTCGGCCGGTGTGGCGCCCACCCGCACCCCCGCGGCCTCCAGCGCCTCCTTCTTCGCCTGCGCCGTCCCGGTGGAGCCGGAGACGATCGCTCCCGCGTGCCCCATGGTCTTGCCCTCGGGCGCGGTGAAGCCGGCGATGTAGCCGACGACGGGTTTGGTGACGTGGTCGCGGATGTAGGCGGCCGCGCGTTCCTCCGCGTCACCGCCGATCTCGCCGATGAGGACGACGAGATCGGTGTCGGGGTCCTCCTCGAAGGCGGCCAGACAGTCGATGTGGCTGGTGCCGACGACCGGGTCACCGCCGATGCCGACGCAGGTCGAGAAGCCGATGTCCCGGAGCTCGTACATGAGTTGGTAGGTGAGCGTGCCGGACTTGGAGACCAGACCGATACGGCCGGGCTCGGTGATGTCGGCCGGGATGATGCCCGCGTCGGACTGGCCGGGGGTGATCAGGCCGGGGCAGTTGGGGCCGATGACGCGTGTTCCGCGTGCCGCGGCGTGGGTGACGAAGGCGACGGAGTCGTGGACCGGGACGCCTTCGGTGATGACGACGGCGAGTCCGATCCCGGCGTCGGCCGCCTCGACGACGGCGGCCGCGGTGAAGGCCGGCGGCACGAAGACGACCGTGACGTCGGCGCCGGTCTCCCGCATCCCGTCGGCGACCGATCCGAAGACCGGCACCGGCACCGGCACGGGCGCGCCGCTCAGGCCGTTCGGGCTCTGGGGGACGTCGAAGTCGACGGTCCGGCCCGCCTTGCGGGGATTGACGCCGCCGACGATGTTCGTGCCGGCCGCGAGCATGCGCCGGGTGTGTTTCATTCCCTCGGCGCCCGTCATGCCCTGGACGAGGACCCTGCTCTCCTTGGTGAGGTAAATGGCCATGGCGTCGTCTCCTCAGACTGCGGTGGCGAGTTCGGCGGCACGGCGGGCGGCGCCGTCCATGGTGGTGGCCTGCTGGACCAGCGGATGCCGGCGGGCGTCGAGGATCTCCCGCCCCCGGGCCGCGTTGTTGCCGTCCAGCCGGACGACGAGCGGTTTGGTCAGCCGTACGGTGTCCAGGGCGCGCACGATGCCGTCGGCGACCGCGTCGCACGCGGTGATGCCTCCGAAGACGTTGACGAGGACCGATCGCACGGCGGGGTCGGAGAGGACGACCGACAGGCCGTCGGCCATGATCTCGGCGGAGGCGCCGCCGCCGATGTCGAGGAAGTTGGCCGGGCGGGCGCCGCAGCCCGCGACGACGTCGAGGGTCGACATGACGAGTCCGGCGCCGTTGCCGATGATGCCAACCTCGCCGTCCAGTTTCACGTAGTTGAGGCCCTTGGCCGCGGCCGCCGCCTCCAGCGGGTCCCCGTGCTCCGTGCTCTCCGCACCCCAACGGGACTGGCGGAAGGATGCGTTGTCGTCGAGGGTGACCTTCCCGTCGAGGGCGAGGATCTGCCCCTGCCGGGTGCGGACGAGCGGGTTGACCTCGACGAGGAGGGCATCCTCCCGGATCAGCACCTGCCACAGCCGGACGAGTACGTCCGCGGTCTGCGCGGGCAGTCCGGCCGCCGCGGCGATCTCGCCGGCCTTCGCCGAGGTGACGCCCTGCGCCGGGTCGACGGGGATGCGGGCGACCGCCGCGGGACGGGCGGCGGCGACCTCCTCGATCTCCGTGCCTCCCTCGGCGGAGGCGATCGCGAGGAAGCGGCCGGCCGCGCGGTCCAGCACGTAGGAGACGTAGAACTCCGTCTCGATGTCGACGGGCCGGGCCAGCATCACGGTGCCGACCGGGTGTCCCTTGATGACCATGCCGAGGATCTGCCGGGCCGTCAGTTCGGCCGCGGCCGGATCGGCGGCGAACCGGACGCCGCCCGCCTTGCCCCGGCCGCCCGTCTTCACCTGGGCCTTCACCACCACTCGCCCACCGAGCCTGCGGGCGATCTCGCGCGCTTCCTCGGGCGAGTCGGTCACCTCGGCCCTGGGGACCAGGATGCCGTGTTCCGCGAAAAGTTCCCTTGCCTGGTGTTCGTACAGGTCCATCTCGGATCCCGTCTGTGAAGTCGAATCCGGAGTCCGCCGAGCCGTCGCGAGGCGGCCGGACTCCGATGACCGAAAGTGCCGCACGCCCCCTGGACACCACCCACCGGATGCGGGATAACAAGCTTCATACAGTATTCGTCGACTGTATGCAATGTACCGCGAGAGCCTTCCGACCCCCTACGAAGGGACAGGACTTCGCCATGCCCGACGACACCCAGGACGTGATCTCCGGTGGTCATCTCGTTGCCAAGGCGCTCAAGGCAGAGGGGGTCGACCGCATCTACACCCTGTGCGGCGGCCACATCATCGACATCTACGACGGCTGCGTCGACGAGGGCATAGAAGTCGTCGACGTACGCCACGAACAGGTCGCCGCCCACGCCGCCGACGGCTACGCGCGCATCACCGGCAAGCCCGGCTGCGCCGTCGTCACGGCGGGACCCGGCACCACCGACGCCGTCACCGGGGTCGCCAACGCCTTCCGCGCGGAGTCCCCGATGCTGCTGATCGGCGGTCAGGGCGCGCTCACCCAGCACAAGATGGGGTCGCTCCAGGACCTGCCGCACGTCGACATGATGACGCCGATCACCAAGTTCGCCGCGGCCGTACCGGACACGGCGCGCGCCGCGGACATGGTGTCGATGGCGTTCCGCGAGTGCTACCACGGCGCGCCCGGCCCCGCCTTCCTGGAGATCCCGCGCGATGTCCTCGACGCCAGGGTGCCGGTGGCGAAGGCCCGGGTGCCGAAGCCCGGCGCCTACCGCGCCTCGACCCGCTCGGCAGGCGACCCCGAGGCGATCGAGAAGCTCGCCGACCTGCTCGTGCACGCCGAGAAGCCCGCGATCCTGCTGGGCAGCCAGGTGTGGACGACCCGGGGTACCGAAGCCGCCATCGAGCTGGTGCGCACCCTGAACATCCCCGCCTACATGAACGGCGCCGGCCGCGGCACCCTGCCCCCCGGCGACCCGCACCACTTCCAGCTGTCCCGCCGCTACGCCTTCTCGGGCGCCGACGTCATCGTGATCGTCGGGACGCCCTTCGACTTCCGGATGGGATACGGCAAGCGGCTCTCGCCGGACGCGACGGTCGTCCAGATCGACCTCGACTACCGCACCGTCGGCAAGAACCGCGACATCGACCTCGGGATCGTCGGCGACGCCGGACTGGTGCTGAAGTCGGTGACCGAGGCCGCTTCCGGGCGCCTCGACGGAGGTGCGTCCCGGCGCAAGGAGTGGCTCGACGAGCTGCGCGCGGCGGAGCAGAGCGCCCTCGACAAGCGGCTGCCGCACCTGCGGTCGGACGCCTCCCCCATCCATCCCTATCGGCTGGTCAGCGAGATCAACGACTTCCTCACCGAGGACTCGATCTACATCGGCGACGGCGGCGACATCGTCACCTTCTCCGGTCAGGTCGTGCAGCCCAAGTCGCCGGGCCACTGGATGGACCCGGGTCCGCTGGGCACGCTCGGCGTCGGCGTCCCCTTCGTGCTGGCGGCCAAGCAGGCACGGCCCGACAAGGAGGTGGTCGCCCTCTTCGGCGACGGCGCGTTCTCGCTCACCGGCTGGGACTTCGAGACCCTCGTGCGCTACGACCTCCCCTTCGTCGGCATCGTCGGCAACAACTCCTCCATGAACCAGATCCGTTACGGCCAGGCCGCCAAGTACGGCCCCGAGCGCGAGCGGGTCGGCAACACCCTCGGCGACGTCCACTACGACAAGTTCGCCCAGATGCTGGGCGGTCACGGCGAGGAGGTGCGCGACCCCGCCGACATCGGGCCCGCGCTGCGGCGGGCGCGGGAGTCCGGGAAGCCCTCGCTGATCAACGTCTGGGTGGACCCCGACGCGTACGCCCCCGGAACGATGAACCAGACGATGTACAAGTGAGGTGCCCCCGATGACCCCCATGACAGGAACGGCCGGCAAGGCTCTCGAAGGCATTCGCGTCCTCGACATGACGCACGTCCAGTCGGGCCCGTCCGCGACCCAGCTGCTCGCCTGGCTCGGCGCGGACGTCGTCAAACTGGAGGCGCCCTCGGGTGACATCACGCGCAAGCAGCTGCGCGACCTCCCGGACGTCGACTCCCTCTACTTCACGATGCTCAACTGCAACAAGCGGAGCATCACCCTCAACACCAAGACCCAACGCGGCAAGGAGATCCTCACCGAGCTGATCCGGCGCTCCGACGTCATGGTCGAGAACTTCGGCCCGGGCGCGGTCGACCGTATGGGGTTCACCTGGGACCGCATCCGGGAGATCAATCCGCGGATCGTCTATGCCTCCATCAAGGGGTTCGGGGAGGGCCCGTACACCGGCTTCAAGGCGTACGAGGTCGTCGCGCAGGCCATGGGCGGGTCGATGTCGACCACCGGCTTCGAGGACGGGCCGCCGCTGGCGACGGGGGCCCAGATCGGGGACTCGGGGACGGGTGTGCACGCCGTGGCGGGGATCCTCGCGGCGCTGTACCAGCGCGAGAGCACCGGGCGTGGGCAGCGGGTCAACGTGGCCATGCAGCACGCCGTGCTCAACCTGTGCCGGGTGAAGCTGCGGGACCAGCAACGCCTGGCACACGGACCGCTCGCCGAATATCCCAACGACGACTTCGGCGACGAGGTTCCCCGGTCCGGAAACGCGTCCGGCGGCGGCCAGCCGGGCTGGGCGGTCAAGTGCGCGCCGGGCGGACCCAACGACTACGTGTACGTCATCGTGCAGCCCGTCGGCTGGCAGCCGCTCAGTGAGCTGATCGGCCGGCCCGAGCTGGCCGGCGACCCCGAGTGGGCGACGCCCGAGGCCCGGCTGCCCAAACTCGGCAAGATGTTCCAGCTGATCGAGGAGTGGTCCTCGACGCTGCCCAAGTGGGAGGTGCTGGAGCGGCTCAACGCCCACAACATCCCGTGCGGGCCGATCCTGTCCACCAAGGAGATCATCGAGGACGAGTCGCTGGTCGCCAACGAGATGGTGGTCCGCGTGCCGCACCCGCGGCGCGGCGAGTTCGTGACCGTGGGCAGCCCCCTCAAGCTCTCCGACTCCCCCGTCGAGGTGACCGCCTCACCCCTGCTCGGCGAGCACAACGCAGAGGTGTACGTCGGCGAACTCGGCCTCGGGGACGAGGAGCTGCGCCTGCTCGAGTCGAACGGGGTGATCTGACGTGATGGCCGAGGACCGGACGCCCCGGGTGCGCGCGCTGCTGGACGCGGTGCGGGCCGACGGGCGGACCGCGCTGACCGCGCCCGAGGGCAAGGTGATCGCCGACGCGTACGGGATCGCCGTACCGGGCGAGGAGCTGGCGAGGGACGTCGAGGAGGCCGTCGCCTACGCGGCGCGCTTCGGGGGTCCCGTGGTGATGAAGATCGTCTCGCCGGACATCCTGCACAAGACCGACGCCGGCGGAGTGGTCGTCGGGGTGGAGGGCGCCTCGGACGTTCGGGCGGCGTTCCACCGGATCGTCGGGAACGCGCGCGCTTACGACGCGGACGCCCGGGTCGAGGGCGTGCAGATCCAGGAGCTGCTGCCGAAGGGCCAGGAGGTCATCGTCGGGGCGGTCACCGATCCGACGTTCGGCAAGATCGTGGCGTTCGGGCTCGGCGGGGTGCTCGTCGAGGTGCTCAAGGACATCACCTTCCGGCTGGCCCCGGTGGACGCCGACGAGGCGCTGTCCATGCTGGACTCGATCCGGGCGGCGGAGATCCTGCGCGGTGTGCGCGGTCAGGCCGGGGTGGACCGGTGGGCGGTCGCCGAGCAGATCCGCCGGGTGTCCGAGCTCGTCACGGACTTCCCCGAGATCGCCGAGGTGGACCTCAACCCGGTGATCGCCACGGCCGGGGGCGCGACGGCCGCGGACATCCGCGTGATCCTGTCCGACACACCGGTCAAGGAGCGCCGGCACCACACGCGCGCGGAGATCCTCACCTCGATGCGCCGGCTGATGCAGCCGCGTTCCGTCGCCGTGATCGGTGCCTCCAACGAGCAGGGCAAGATCGGCAATTCGGTGATGCGCAACCTCGTCGACGGCGGTTTCGCCGGGGACATCCATCCGGTGAATCCCCGGGCCGATGACATCTTGGGCCGTAAGGCGTACAAGAGTGTCACCGACGTTCCCGGAGAGGTGGATGTGGCGGTCTTCGCGATCCCGGCCAAGTTCGTGGCCTCGGCCCTGGAAGAGGTGGGACGCAAAGGCATCCCCAACGCGGTGCTGATCCCCTCCGGCTTCGCGGAGACCGGCGAACACGCCCTCCAGGACGAGATCGTGGCCATCGGCGAGCGCTACGGCGTCCGGCTGCTCGGACCGAACATCTACGGCTACTACTCGACCTGGCAGGACCTGTGCGCGACGTTCTGCACCCCGTACGACGTCAAGGGCGGAGTCGCGCTGACCTCGCAGTCCGGTGGCATCGGGATGGCCATCCTGGGTTTCGCGCGGACCACGAAGACGGGCGTGTCGGCGATCGTCGGGCTCGGCAACAAGTCGGACCTGGACGAGGACGACCTGCTCACCTGGTTCGGCGAGGACCCGCACACCGACTGCATCGCGATGCACCTGGAGGACCTCAAGGACGGCCGCGCCTTCGTCGAGGCCGCCCGGGCGACCGTACGGAGGAAGCCGGTCGTCGTCCTCAAGGCGGGCCGTACGGCGGCGGGCGCGCGGGCGGCCGGCTCGCACACCGGGGCGCTCGCGGGCGACGACGCCGTCTACGACGACATCCTGCGGCAGGCGGGCGTCATCAGGGCGCCGGGCCTGAACGACATGCTGGAGTACGCGCGCGGGCTGCCGGTGCTGCCCACCCCCAAGGGCGACAACATCGTGATCATCACGGGCGCGGGCGGCAGCGGGGTGCTGCTGTCGGACGCCGTGACCGACAACGGTCTCACCCTGATGGACATCCCGCCGGACCTGGACACCGCGTTCCGCGCGTTCATCCCGCCCTTCGGGGCGGCGGGCAACCCGGTCGACATCACCGGGGGCGAGCCGCCGTCGACGTACGAGGCGACCGTCCGGCTGGGACTCGAGGACCCGCGCATCCACGCGCTGGTACTCGGTTACTGGCACACGATCGTCACTCCCCCGATGGTCTTCGCGGAGCTCACCGCGCGCGTGGTGCGCGAGTTCCGCGAACGCGGCGTGGAGAAGCCGGTCGTGGCATCGCTCGCGGGTGACGTGGAGGTCGAGGAGGCCTGCCAGTACCTCTACGAGCGGGGCGTCGTGGCCTACCCGTACACGACCGAGCAGCCGGTGGCGGTGCTCGGCGCCAAGTACCGGTGGGCGCGCGCGGCGGGGCTGTTGGGGGGCGGTTCATGACGTGACCCCGGCGCGGGGCCGGCCGACGGTGCGCGTCGGCCGGCCCCGGGACCCGAGCGCACACGAAAGGCATTGGACAGGGGGCGCTGGCCAGAACTTTCGACGCAAGGGGTGCTGAGCGATGACAACCACCGACTACTCCCCGTCCCTCCCCTACCGGGAGGTGACCGACCGCAACGGCCGTGTGTACCGGATCGGCGAGAGCGACCGGGACATCATGGGGCGACCACGCTGGACCATGGTGCTCTTTCCCTGGATGGGCATGCTGGGCATCAGCTCCTCGGAGTACGCGTTCACGTCGGCCGAGGACACACTGCACGACGCCCACCTGTGGAGCAGTGGGCACATCTTCTGGCTGATGGGCGTCTGGGTGTTCTTCCAGGCGGCCGTGGCCTTCCCGGCCGGGCAGCTGCGGGAGAGCGGCAGGCTGCCCGCGCGGTACGCGATGATGCTCGGCGCGCTGGGCACGCTCCTGGGCTACCTGTCCCTCGCGTACGCGCCGCACGTCACCGTCGCCTACCTCGGCTTCGGCATGTGCAGCGGCATCGGCGCCGGCCTCGTCTACGCGACCTGCGTGAACATGGTCGGCAAGTGGTACCCGGAGCGCAAGGGCGGCAAGACCGGCATGGTCAACGGCGGTTTCGCCTACGGCTCCGTGCCCTTCGTGTTCCTGTTCACCTCGTACATGGACCTGAGCAACTACAAGGGCGTGCTGGTGGCGGTGGGCCTCGTGTGCTGCACCGTCGTGGCCTGCGCGGGCTGGTTCTTCAAGGACCCGCCGAAGAACTGGTGGCCGGCGCACGTCGACCCGCTCAGGCTCACCGACGACCCGAAGATCCGCCGGGCGCTCCAGAAGAACCCGCCGGCGATGAAGCAGTACACCCCCAAGGAGGCCGCGCGTACCCCCGTCCTGTGGATGATGTGGTTCTGTCTGCTGTGCACCGCCGGGATCAACATCTTCGGTATCGCCTTCCAGGTGCCGTTCGGCAAGGACATGGGCTTCGCCGGGGGGATCGTGGCCACGGCGATGTCCCTGAAGGCGATCGTCAACGGCACCGGGCGCGGCATCATCGGGTGGATCTCCGACCGCTACGGACGGCGCCACACCCTGATCATCGTCTGTCTCGTGCTCGGTACCGCACAGTTCGGTGTGCTGGTCTCCGGCCAGATGGGCAGCATGCCGTTCTTCCTGTTCTGCTCCATGGTCTCGGGCTTCGGCGGCGGCGCGATCTTCCCGCTGTTCGCCGCGATGACCGCGGACTACTTCGGTGAGAACAACAACGCCAGCAACTACGGCATGGTGTACAGCTCCAAGCTCATCTCGGGCCTCGTGGGTTCCGGAGTCGGCTCGATCGTGGTCGGCGCGTGGGACTACGAGGGCGCGTTCGTCCTGGCGGGCTGCATCGGGCTCGCCTCCGCGGTACTGGCGCTGTTCCTGAAGTCACCCGGCAGTCCCGCGTCCACGCGTCGTATCGTCCCCAACCCGCAACCGCTCGGTGAGGAAACAACCTGACCCGACGGCGTGGGGCCGCTTCGGCCGTGGTGTCGTGGGCCGACGGTGCACGCGCGTGTGGAGGCCCACCCCGTCGTCCGCCGGGGTGGGCCTCCACACGCGCGTGCGTCCGCTCAGCGCGGGGTGCGCCGGGTGCTCAGCACTTCTCGCGCAACGCGTGCAGGTGCGCGCTCGACTTCCGCGCGAAGGCGAACGACTCGACCGGGTTGTCGTGCTCGGCCTGCCAGTGGTGGGCCAGACGCTCTCCGCGCAGCCGGGTGACCGCGGAGATGAACCGCTGGTAGTCGATGTCCCCGTCCCCGACGTCGGTCATCCGGTACCCGAACTCGTTCGACGGGTCGCTGACTCCGTCCTTCACATGGAAGAGCGGATAGCGATGCGGCTGCCGCAGTACGTAGTCCAGTGGCTCGAAGGGCGCCGCGCTGCCGTCGGGCCGCTTGGAGAAGCGGAACTGGCCGGCGTACGCCCAGAAGATGTCCATCTCCAGGAACACCAGGTCGGGGTCGGTCTCGGCGAGCAGGACGTCGTAGAGACGGACCTTGGGGTTGTCGGTCGCGAAGCCGAACTCGTCGGAGTGGTTGTGCTGGTAGAACTTCATGCCGCGGGCCCGCGCGGCGGCTCCGTACGTGTTGAACTCCTCGGCCGCGCGCTTCCACGCGTCGACGGTGGAGCCGTAGCGGAACGGGCCGGAAGCCGTGCCGATGTGCTTGAGTCCGAGGGCCTGGGCGTCGTCCAGGACCTTGGTGAGGTTCTGGGCGAAGGTGTAGGCGTTCGGGTCACTTGAGTAGTAGCCGACGTGGCTGCCGATCGGTGTCAGACCGTGGTCGCGCGCCAGCCTCTTGAGCCCGGCGAGCGTGATGGGGCCCGCGGAACCCTGGGTGTAGCCGGCGAACTCGACCTCGTCGTAGCCGTATTTCCGCAACTCGGCGAAGACGGGGGCGAAGCCCAGCGTGGAGACCTTGTCGCGCAGGCTGTAGAGCTGGATGCCGAGCCGGCCGGGAGGCAGGACGGGACGGCCGCGCCCGGCGGCGGAGGGGCCGGCGGCGGGTGCGGCGCCCGCCGGTGAGGCGGCGGCCCCCAGCAGCGCGGCCGCGGTGGCGCCCGCGGCGACGCCGAGCATGCCTCGTCTGGTCAGGCGGTGGGTGAGTTCGGGGTCGATGTCGGAGATGCGGCTCATGTCTGGAACTCCTCGGGATCGGAAGGCGTTGTCAGTGGTGAGTGCTTCACTTGTGACCGGTCGGCAATCAGTCAGCACAGACCGGCCAGTCGGAGCAGCAGTGCTTTCACGTCGGTGGCCGCGACGCGGTCGCCGAGCGAACGGGGGGTGGAGCAGATGAGGAGCGGACCGTCGTCGTCGCTCACGGGGAGGCGGCCGTGGCTGCCTCGAACAGGTGACGGATCGAGAGGCACCACCACCATGCGGTAGCGCATGCCGAGCTTCTTGCGGGCCAGCGCGCCGGCCGCCTTGACCTTCACATAGGGGTCGAGGGGGTCCATGAACAGCTCGGCCGGGTCGTAGCCGGGTTTGCGGTGGATCTCCACCAGCTGTGCGAAGTCGGGTGCGCGGGCGTCGTCGAGCCAGTAGTAGTACGTGAACCAGGCGTCCGGCTCCGCCACGGCGACGAGTTCACCGGAGCGCGGGTGGTCGAGGCCGTGCCGCTTCTTCCCCTCGTCGTCGAGGAGTTCACCGACGCCGGACAGCGCTTCGAGCACCTCCCGCACCCGGGGCAGGTCCTCGGGACGCCGTACGTAGACGTGGGCGAGCTGGTGGTCGGCGACCGCGAAGGCTCGGGACGCCATCGGGTCGAGGTACTCCATGCCGTCCTGGGTGTGCACGTCGAGCAGACCCGCCCGGCGCAGGACACGGTTGATGTCGACGGGCCGGCTCACCGGGGTGATGCCGTACTCGGACAGGGCGACGACGGTGCGGCCTTGCGTCCGGGCGTCGGCCAGGAGGGGGGCCATGGCCGCGTCCAGGTCGGCGGCCGCCCGGAGTGAGCGGGGGTCGTCGGGGCCGAAGCGCTGGAGGTCGTAATCCAGGTGAGGGAGGTAGCACAGGGCGAGGTGGGGGCTGCGGGTGCGCAGGATGTGGCGGGTGGCGTCGATGATCCAGCGGCTGGACACCAGGTCCGCGCCCGGCCCCCAGAAGTGGAAGAGGGGGAACGTGCCGAGCTTCTCGGTGAGTTCGTCGTGCAGGGCCGGGGGCCGGGTGTAACAGTCGGGCTCCTTGCGGCCGTCGGCGTAGTACACCGGACGGGGGGTGACCGTGTAGTCGGTGTCGGCGCCCATGGCGTACCACCAGCAGATGTTGGCGACCGTGTAACCGGGATACGCCCGCCGGGCGGCGTCCCACAGCTTGTCCCCGGCCACCAGACCGTTGTGCTGACGCCACAACAGCACGTCACCCAGCTCACGGAAGTACCAGCCGTTGCCGACGATCCCGTGCTCCGCCGGAAGCGTCCCCGTCAGGAACGTGGACTGCGCCGCACAGGTCACGGCCGGCAACACCGTCCCCAGCGCCGCCTGCGAACCACGCTGGGCGAGGGTCTTGAGATGGGGCATGTGATCGAGCAGACGGGGGGTGAGACCGACGACGTCGAGGACGAGCAGAGGAACGGGCTCCGTGGGGGCGGGGACAGGGGAACGGACGTGGGCGCGGGGTCCGGGACGGTCCTGCGGCCCCGTGACGCCGGGGACCGGGCTGCTCATGGGAGCTCCTTGAGGCCGAGGTCGGTCAGGAGGTCGCGTGCCAGGGCCAGTTCGGCGGCGATGCCGTCGGCGAGCTGGGCGCGGACCCGGGGCCGCAGTGCGGGCGGGAGGGCCTGCCAGGTGTAGGTCTCGACCTCGAGGTGACGGGTCAGCGGATGCGGACCGCCGACCAGGCGGGTCAGCGCGGCTTTGAGCACGGGAAGCGTGGAGGTGAGGGGCGCGGCGGGGGCCGCGTGCAGCGGGACGTGGAAGTGGGCGCGCCAGGGCCCGGTGTCGGGCAGAGCGGTGCCGGTGAGTGCCTCGCCGAGATCGTCGGTGCCGTGCAGGCCGGTGGCGGTGAGCGTGCGGGTCTGGTGCAGGAAGCGGGGTTCGTCGAACGCCGTGAGGGCTTCACGGACGGCGGGGACACGGGGGTGTTCGGCGTGCAGGGCGGCCGACAGCTGGGATTTGACGACGGGGACGCGCGCCGCGGCGAGCGCGTCCAGAGCCGAGTGCGGGTCTTCGAAGGAGGTGGCGAGATGGCAGGTGTCCACACAGACACCGATACGGGGGTGGCCGACGACCGCGAGCGGGGCGAGGGCGTCGGCGGTGGTCTCGACGACGCAGCCGGGTTCCGGTTCCAGACCTACCCGGACGGAGCGCCCGGTCAGCTCCTCCAGCGCGTCCAGGCGCTCGGCGAGGGTGCGCAGGGCCGCGTTGGCGGTCGCGTCGCGTGCCTCGTCCCACGCGGTGCGCCAACCCAGCGGCAGGGTGGACACGGTGCCCTCGGTGACGTCGTCGGGGAGGAGCCCGGCGAGGACGCGGGCCAGCGCGGTGGTGTGTTCCAGGCGTTCGCCGTCGGCCCAGTCGGGCTTGTACACGCGGTACTTGACCTCGTCGGAGCCGAAACCCTCGTACGGGAAGCCGTTGAGGGTCACGACCTCCAGGCCCCGCCGGTCGAGTGCGGTGCGCAGGCCGCGCAGGGCCGACGGGTCGGTGTCGAGGGCGCGGGCGGCGTCCCTGGCGAGCCACAGCCCGACACCGAGCCGGTCGCGGCCGAGGCGGCGCCGGACGGGTTCGCAGTGGTCACGCAGTTGTGCGAGGACTCCGTCGAGGCTTTCGGCGGGGTGGACGTTGGTGCAGTAGGCGAGGTGCACGGTGGTGCCGTCGGGGTGACGGAAGCGCATCGCTCACTCCCCGCCGCGCAGGATGGAGTTGCCCTCGTGGGTGAGCTCGGGCGCCCTCACGTCGAGGGCGAGGCGGCCGCTGAGGCCGTAGAAGGCGACGGGGTTGCGCCACAGGACGAGATCGACGTCGTCCTCGGTGAAGCCCTCCGCGAGCATCAGATCGGCGACCCTCCGGGTCTTCAGCGGGTCGCTCCTGCCCCAGTCCGCGGCGGAGTTCACGAGGACCTTGTCCGGTCCGTACAGGCGGAGGATCCCGATCATGCGGGTCTCGTCCATCTTGGTGTCGGGGTAGACGGAGAAGCCCAGCCAGCAGTCGGCGTCCTTCGCCTCCTTCACGGTGGTCTCGTTGAGGTGGTCGAGCAGGACCCGGTCCGTCGGCAGGCCGGATTCACGGACGACGTCGAGCGTGCGGCGCAGCCCCGCGAGTTTGTCGCGGTGCGGGGTGTGCACCAGGGCCGGCAGGTCGTGGTCGGCGGCCAGCTGGAGCTGGGCGGCCAGGGCGGTGTCCTCGGCCGGCGTCATCGAGTCGTAGCCGATCTCCCCGACGGCCACGACGTGGTCCTTGACGAGATAGCGCGGCAGTTCCTCCAGGACGGCGGCGCAGCGCGGGTCGTTGGCCTCCTTCGGATTGAGGGCGAGCGCGCAGTGATGGGCGATGCCGTACTGCGCGGCCCGGAAGGGTTCCCAGCCGAGAAGGGAGTCGAAGTAGTCGAGGAAGGAGACGGCCGAGGTGCGGGGCTGTCCCAGCCAGAAGGACGGCTCGACGACGGCGCGGACACCGGCGGCGTGCATCGCCTCGTAGTCGTCGGTGGTGCGCGAGGTCATATGGATGTGGGGGTCGAAGATGCGCATCAGGACTCCTTGCCGTGGGGGTCGGCCGGGCGGTGGGGACTGCCCGAGCCGGGAAGGTCCGTGCGGGAGGGATCGGGGGTGGGCGGGCCCGGGTCCGCCGAGGCCGGAGCAGTCGGATCGACCGGAGCCACCGGTTCGGCCGGAGCAACCGGTTCGGCCGCAGAGGTCCGATCGGCCTCGGCCGCAGAGGTCCGATCGGCCTCGGCCGCAGAGGTCCGATCGGCCTCGGCCGCAGAGGTCCGGTCGGCCTCGGCTGTGGGGTCGTCCGCGGCCGAGGGGGTGGCCCCGGCTGTGGGGGCGGCCTCGGTCGTGGGGGCGGCTAGAGCCAGGACGCGTCGCAGATCGTGGGGTACGGGGCGGCCCGCGGCGGTGCGTTCGGTGGCGTAGTCGCCGAGCATGCGGGCGAGTTCGGCATCGTCGCGGGCGCGCTGTTCGAGGCCGGCCACCGCGTCGACGGGCACTCCGGCGAAGAGGCACTTGAGAACGGCGTGACGCCAGGCGTGCGGGTCGAGGTGACGGGCGGCATAGGGGCCGACGGCTGCCGCGAGGAGCCAGGTGTCATGGGTGCGCAGGGCGTCCTCGACCAGTGGGAGGGCGTCGGGTCCGGGCACGAGATGGGGCAGCGCGTGCAGGACCGCGCGACGCTCTTCGGCGGTGCCCTGGAAGTACACCCGGGCCAGGGAGGCCGGGTCGGCGCGGGCCGCGCGGAGGATGAGCACGCGGGCGGCGTCGGCGTGACGGCTGCCGCAACGGCGTCCGGCCTCGGCCAGGCGCAGCTCCCACACCGAGATGGGGCCATGGGTGCCCGGATGAGCGGCGGCCTCCTCCAGCGCCCGGCCGAGCCAGCCGCGGGCGGCCGCGTCGAGACGGGAGTCGAGGTGGCTGTGCAGGGCGTCGAGGGGCGTGCGGGCCGGGGTGGTGCCCGCGTGGTCCGCCTCCGGGGTCGCCGGGGCGGCGTACGGGTGGGTCATCGGGTGCTCCCTTCCGGGGTGGCGGAGGGCTCGCCGGGTGGCGCGAGGGGCGGGTCCGCCGCCCGGGACGGACGGCTCGGGAGGGGGGTGACGGCAGGGACCCGTTGCGGGTCGGGAGGGTCGGTGGTCGAACCGGCGGAGGCGATGACGGTGCCTCGATCGGGCGCCGCCGCGCGGAGGAAGGGGAGGGAGACTTCGGCCTGGTGCGGACCGGCGTGGGAGTGGCGGGGCAGCTCGACCACCGTCAGCCCTCGGTAGCCGGTGTCGGCGAGAGCGGCGAGGACGGGCGGGAAGTCGATCTCGCCGTCCCCGAAGGGAAGGTGTTCGTGGACATCGCGGCGCATGTCCTCGATCTGGACATGGCGCAGCCAGGGGGCCGCCGCGCGTACGCAGTCGGCCGGTGGGAGCGGTTCGAGGCACTGGCAGTGACCGATGTCGAGCGTGAGGCCGAGGGACGCCGGGTCGTCCAGGGCTCGGCGGAGCCGGTGGAAGTCGGCGAGGGTCGCCAGGAGGTGACCGGGTTCGGGTTCGATGGCGAGGGGCACACCGGCGGACGCGGCGGCGTCCAGGACGGGGGCGAGCGTCTCGGCGAGGCGTTGCCACGCGGTCTCCGTCGCCGTGCCCGGCGGGAGGGTCCCGCTGAAGCAGTGGACGGCGTGCGCACCGAGGTCACCGGCGATCCGGACGGCGCGCAGCAGCAGGTCGACGCGGCGGGCGCGATCGTGCGGCTCCGGGTCCAGGAGGGACGGCCCGTGCTTGCGGCGCGCGTCCAGGACATAGCGGGCGCCGGTCTCCACGGTGACGTCCAGCCCGAGGGCGTCCAGTCGGTGGGTGAGGTGCCGGACGCGGGCGGCGAGGTCGGGGGCGAACGGGTCGAGGTGCATGTGGTCGAGCGTCAGTCCGACGCCGTCGTAGCCGAGGTCGGCGAGCAGGGCGAGGGCGTCGTCCAGGCGGAGATCGGCGAGGCCGTTGGTGCCGTAGCCGAAGCGGAGCGGGGGCGGGGGCGAGGGCGGGGCAGAGGGCGAGGGAGAGGTCGGGACCAGGGACAGGGGCGGCGAGGTCGGGAAGCGCTGGGGTGTCGGCGCGGACGGGTACGGAGTGATCGAGACCGGGGCCCGGTCGACGGGGCCGCTGTCGGGATCGCCGTCAGGGCCGTGGCCGGGGCGGGAGCCGAGGCCGGAGGCAAGGCCGGGGCCGCCGTAGGGCCCGCCGCCGGGGTCGCGGTCAGGGCCGGGACCGGAGCCGGGACCGGAGCCGTGGCGGGAGGAAAGGCCGGGGCCGTGGTCGGGGCGGCAGCCGAGGCCGGAGGCAAGGCCGGGGCCGCCGTAGGGCCCCCTGTCGGGATCGCCGTCAGGGCCGTGGCCGGGGCGGGAGCCGAGGCCGGAAGCAAGGCCGGGGCCGCTGTCGGGGCTCGTGCGTCCGAGGTTCATGTGATGCTCACCCGCCTCGCGAGTCTGCGGGCGACCGGTGCCAGCGCGGCGGTGAGCAGGGCGGTGGCGGTGGCCGTCGCGGTCGATCCGGAGCGGGCGATGAGAGCGGCCTGGAGGGGAATGGTGGCCCGGATACCGGCCCCGACGGCCTGCTGGGTGAGGGGAGGGGACGGGTTGAGCGAGGCGTGCAGGTAGGCGCGGGTCGTGGTGGTGGCGTAGGCGACGGCGAGCGCGGCAGCCAGCGGCGCGGGCGAACGGTACGCGGTGCCTGCCCCTGCCCCTGCCCCTGCCTGCGGGTGCCGCCCCGGGCCGGGCTGCCGCTCCATGGCCGTCCCCGGTTGCCACCCCGACTCCGGTCCCGGCTGCCACCCCGACCCCCGTCCCGGCTGCCGGCCCGGTCCCGACCCCGGCCACGACCCCGCCCCCTGCCCCGGCCTCGCTGGACGAGCGGGTCGTGTCCGGCCGTCAGGGGATCGGTGGTTCGGTGGTGGGCAGGGGGTCCGGCGACTCCGCACCACGCAGGTCAGGGTCAGTACGCCGGTCGTGGCCAGCGCTGCCAGGGCGGCCGTCGGCGTGCCCTCGCGGGTCTCCTGGCGGGACAGGGTCGTGACCGCGAGGGTGTGGGTGGCCAGGAGCGCGGCGGAGGGGAGGGCCGGGCGTACGCGTCCCGCGCCGGCCGCGGCGCCGAGGAGGAGGTCCAGGCCACGGGCGGCGGACATGGCGATCGGGCCCGCGGGCGTGTGCTTCAGGGCCAGGTCGTAGGACCAGACGGTGGCCGCGAGGGGAGCCGCGACCGCGAGGGCCGGGCGGCCCGCCCGGGTGGCCAGGGCGAGACCGGCGGCGGTGAGGCCGCAGGCCGCGGTGAAGGCCGCGGTCGGGCTCACGCGGCCTGAGGGGAGCGGACGGTGGGGGCGTTCGGCGGCGTCCTCCGCGCGGTCCGCCCAGTCGTTGAGCACCATGCCGGCCTCGTACAGACAGAGGGAGGAACCGATGGCGAGCAGGGTCCGGCGGTCGGGGCGTGCGGCGAGCGCGGTGGCTCCCGCAAGCGCGTCGCCGGGGACCGTGAACAGAGCGGGCAGCCGCAGCAGTTCGGCCCAGGCCCGGAGGCGGGCGCGGGCACGCTTCCCCTCCGAGGCAGCGTCCGCCACGCCCTTCGATCCGTCCGCCACGCCCTTCGATCCGTCCGCCACGCCCCTCGGCCCGTCCGCCACGCCCCTCAGTCCGTCCGACGCACCGGTCTCCTGAGCCGCGTACGGGCTCGGCACGGGGGTCACCGCGGCCGCCCGCCCCGGGACCTCGCGCACCCCACCGTTCCCGCTCATCCCGTCTCCTCGCCCGAGCTCGTCGCACGCGCGCGCCGTACCCCGGAGGTCTCCCGTTCCTCTTCCTGGGCCGCGTCCGCGGCGCCGGTTCTCCTCCCGGCGTCCCTCAGGCGGCGGGCGAACCCCTCCAGACGCGTGTGCTGCTCGGCCAGGGCCGACGGCGCGTCGCCCACGGGGTCCTTGAAGAAGAAGGCGAGTTCGCCGAGCGGGCCGGACAGACCGGCCTCGTGGGCCCGGGCGGCGAGGCGTGCCAGGTCGAGGATCAGGGGTGCCGCGAGGGCGGAGTCGCAGCCCTGCCAGATGGTCTGGAGGATCATGCGGGTGCCCAGGAAGCCGTCGAAGGCGACGTGGTCCCAGGCGGTCTTCCAGTCCCCCAGTGCCGGGACGTCGTCGATGTGCGTCCGGCCCTCGGGGGTGGTGCCGAGGGTGTCGGCGAGGACGCGTTCCTTGCCCGCGTTCTTCGCCTCGGCGGCGGCCGGGTCGGCCAGGGCGGCCCCGTCACCGCCGCCCAGGAGGTTGGTGCCGGACCAGGCCCGCACGGCCAGCGACCGCTGGGCGAACATCGGGCCCAGGACGGAACGCAGCAGGGTCTGCCCGGTCTTGCCGTCCCGGCCGGCGTACGGCAGCCCGCTGGACTCCGCGACGGGCAGCAGCGCGGGGTGGTGCAGTCCGGTGGACGGTGTGAAGTTCACGTACGGGCAGCCCGCCCGCAGGGCCGCGGCCGCGTAGAGGGAGCTCGGCGGCAGCGCGGAGCCGGTGGCCGCCGGTTCGGTCGAGGCCACGTTCACCACCACCGCGCGCACGAGGCCGCACCGCCGTACGAAGTCGCGTATGTCCGCGGCGAAGTCGCCGACCAGCCGCTCCTCGCTGCGGGTGTCTCCCGGGACAGGTCCCCCGGGCCTGATCTCCCTGTCGGCGGCGGTGAGTTCGGCTTCGACGGCTGCGGGAAGTCCCGCCGGGAGAACCCCGCCGGCCGCGAGTTGCTCGGCGCGTTTGGGCAGGGGGCAGGCGGTGGTGTCGTGTCCGCCGAAGACGAGGGAGGACAAGGGCGGCAGACCGCTGCCGGCGAACACGGGCGTCTGGGTCACCAGGCCGGTCGGCGGGTGCAGTCCGGCCGTGACGGCGGCGCACCCCGCGACGACCGTGGTGGCCACGGAACCGCGGGCTCCGATCAGCCAGACGCCGACGCGCGGGGGACGGGAAGGGGACGCGGACATGGGCAGCCTCCTTGTCGTGCGCGGACCCCGGGGACCGAGGCGGGAGGGGTGACGACCCGGCCGAGAGGGTGACCGGTCGGGGTGGGGACGACGGGCGGGGGTCCGGCGTCCCCCGCCCGCCGCCGTTCAGTCGCCCTGGACGGGCAGTTCCTTGATCCGGACGTCACGGAAGGACACCTGGTCGTCGGCTCCGTGGTTCTGGAGGCCGAGGTGTCCGTCGCGCAGACTCCGCGCCGGGTCCGTGTTGGTGAAGTCGTTGATCTGCACGCCGTTGAGCCAGACGCGCAGACGTTCGCCCTCCACCCGGATCTCGTAGGTGTTCCACTCCCCCGGCGGGTTCAGCGCCCGGTCCCTCTTCTTCAGGTCGGCGGACCGGAAGCCGTAGACCGAGCCGGTGGTCTTCTCGGGTACGTCGGTGGCGTCGATCTGGATCTCGTAGCCGTTGTCGACGGCGGACCAGGGATCGTCCGACGGCGGGAAGCCCACGAACACACCGGAGTTGTCGTCGCCGGGGTCGCCGGGACCGGCGGCCGTGGTCCTCCAGTCGAGCTTCAGGGAGTACGCCCCGAAGCTGCGACCGGCGTACCAGAGCATCCCCATTCCGCCCGACGACGTGAGCGTGCCGTCGTCGGACAGGGTGAAGGAGCCGGGGCCGGCCTGTCGCCAGCCGTCCAGGGACGTGCCGTCGAAGAGCGGACGGTATCCGTTCTCCGGTCGGCAGTCGGCCCGTACATCGGCGAGCGCGTACCGGATCCCGCCCAGCAGATGTGCGCGGAACGCGGGGTCGGCGTAGGACTCCTTCGTGTGGCCGCCGCCGGTGTAGAAGGCGCGGCCGCCCTGGTAGTTCTGGCACCAGGCGATCGGATGGTCGCCGTTCATGGTGCCGCCCGTGTACGACCGCTCGTCGAGCGAGGCCAGGACTCGGGCCCGCTCGCGCGGGTTGGAGCGGTAGTTGTACCACTCGTCGGTGCGGTTCCAGGTGCCGGCGAGTCCCGAGGTCGCCGGGTGGGCCCGGTCCTCGACGTCGACCGTCGCGGACTGGATGGCGGGGTGCGACTGGAACCATGCGCCGACGAGGCCGCCGTAGAACTCCCAGTCGTACTCGGTGTCGGCGGCCGCGTGGATGCCGACGTAACCGCCGCCGTGCCGGACGTACCCCTCGAAGGCGGTCTGCTGGGCGGCGTCCAGGACGTCGCCGGTCGTCGACAGGAAGACGACGGCGGCATAGCGCCTCAGGTTCTTCGGCGTGAACGCGCCCGCGTCCTCGGTGGCGTCCACCTCGAAGCCGTCCGTTGCGCCGAGCTCCCGCACCGCGGTGACGCCGTCCGGGATCGAGTCGTGCCGGAATCCGGCCGTCCTGGAGAAGACCAGCACCCGTTTCGGGCTCTCGGCCTTCCCGACCGCGGCTCGCCCGATCTCGGCCTTCCCGCTGCCCTTCGTCCCGCTGTCCGCGGGGTGCGCGGCGGCAGGTCCCGAGAGCGAGCCGAGGAGCAGTGTCGCGCCCATGACGACGGTCGCCGTGCGGCGGGTCGTGTGCATCACGTGCCCTCCTCTCAGCCGGTGGTGAAGGTGAAGTCGTCCACGTCGAAGAGGGCTCCGGGGCCGCCCTTGAAGACGAGGTGGAGCGTGGTGGTGCCGCGCGGGGCGCGGGACAGGTCGGCGCTGACGTCCTGGAAGGTCTCCCAGCCGCCGGTCACCGGGACGGTGGCCTTGCCGAGCAGGGTGCCGGTCGGTGAGCCGGCGCGGATCTCCAGCGTTCCGCCCGCGCCGCCCGAGGAGACACGGGCGGTGATCTTCTGGGCGTTGCCGAGGACGTAGGGCGTGAAGGAGATCCAGTCGCCGTTGTCGATGTCGCCGACCGTTCTGCCGCCGTGGGCGACGTCCTTGGTGATGACCGTGACGCCGGACGAGGCGCCGAAGTGCTCGGCCTGCCGGTGGCGGGGCTGGAGGACGTTCTGGTCGTGCGAGGTGAGCGGGGCCTGGCCGCCGCCTCCGCCGTCGGTGTACTCGGCGTCGAGGACTCCGAAGATGTTGGCGTCCTCGTCGTGGCCGCCGTCGGCGCTGGTCTGGAGGGTGCCGGTGCAACCGTTCGCCGACGTCACCGGGTGGCCGTGGCTGTCGTGGCCGAGGACGAAGGTGACCTCGACCTTGGAGCAGTCGATCGCCTTGCCGTCCTCCGGGTCGGTGACCTTCACCTTGAACGGGATCGCGTCACCGAAGCCGAACAGCTGGCCGTCCTTGGGGGTTTCCAGCACCACCTTCGGCGCCGTGTTCCCCACCACGATCCGCACGCTCGCGCTGCCGGTTCGGCCGGAGCCGTCCTCGGCGGTCAGGGTCGCGGTGTACGTGCCGTTCCTCTTGTACTTGTGGGTGGGGTCGGCCGCGGTGGAGGTGCCGCCGTCACCGAAGTCCCAGGCGTAGCTGAGGGCGTCGCCGTCCTGGTCGGTGGTCCCCGCGGAGGTGAACCGTACCGTCAGGGGCGCCTGGCCCGAGGTGCGGTCGGCCGCGGCCTGGGCGACCGGGGAGTGGCCGTCGGTGGCGTTCTCGATGCGGTAGAGGCCGGAGTGCTCGTCGCCGCCGAACCAGGCGGTGCCGTAGTCGAGGACGTACAACGCGCCGTCGGGCCCGAACGCCATGTCCATCACCTGGGTGCCGGTCCACGGGACGGCGTTGATCGACTGCACGGCGCCGTCGGCGTCGGCGGTGATGCGCTTGATCCAGCGCCGGCCGAACTCACCGGCGAAGAAGTCGCCGTCGTACGCCTCCGGGAACTTCACCGGCGAGTCGAGCGCGGCGTCGTAGTGGTAGACGGGGCCACCCATCGGGGATTCGGATCCGTCGCCGAACTCGGGTACCGACGGGCCGTCGTACGGGATCCAGGCGGGCTGGGCCGGGGGCAGGTCGGTCAGGCCGGTGTTGTGCGGCGAGGTGTTCCTCGGGGCGGCGCAGTCGAAGGGGGCGCCGGACACGCCCGTCGCGAAGTCGTAGGCGACGTAGGGGTCGTTGTCGCCCGTGCAGAAGGGCCATCCGAAGTTCCCGGGGCCGGTGACACGTGCGAACTCGACCTGCCCGGCCGGTCCCCGGGCCGGGTCCGCCGCGCCGGCATCGGGGCCGTAGTCGCCGACGTAGAGGACGCCGGTGGACTTGTCGACGCTGAAGCGGAAGGGGTTGCGGAAACCCATCGCGTAGATCTCGGGCCGTGTCCGGTCCGTGCCGGGCGCGAACAGGTTGCCGTCCGGGACGGTGTACGAGCCGTCGGCATTCACCTTGATGCGCAGGATCTTGCCGCGCAGGTCGTTGGTGTTCCCGCTGGAGCGGCGGGCGTCGAAGGCGGGGTTGCGGTTGTCGCGGTCGTCGATGGGCGTGAAGCCGTCCGACTGGAAGGGGTTGCTGTCGTCGCCGGTGGACAGGTAGAGGTTCCCCGCCGCGTCGAAGTCGATGTCGCCGCCGACGTGACAGCACAGGCCGCGCGAGGCGGGTACGTCGAGGATCTTCGTCTCGCTCGCGACGTCGAGCGTCCCGTCCGTGCCGAGCGTGAAGCGGGAGAGCCGGTTGACCCCGTCGAAGGGAGCGAAGTCGGCCGCCGTTCCGGTCTCCGGGGCGTCACCCGCCGGGGTGTTCAACGGCGGTGCGTAGTAGAGGTAGATGAAGCGGTTGGCCGCGAACTGCGGGTCCACTCCGATGCCTTGGAGGCCTTCCTCGTCGTGGGAGTAGACGTCGAGTTTGCCGGCCAGTCGCGTGTTGCCGGCCGCGTCGGTCAGCCGGAGTTCACCGTCGCGTGAGGTGTGCAGGACGGAACGGTCGGGCAGTACCGCAAGCGACATCGGCTCGCCGACCTCGGCCTCGCCCTTGGCGAGGGTGACCTGCTGGAAGTCCTCGGCCGCGACCGCCGGGCCGGCGACGGCTGCGCCGGCCTGGGGTGCGGCGAGGGTGAGCGACGCGCCGGCCAGCAGGGCGCCGCTCAGGAGGGCGACGGCTCTGCGCAGGGACGGGCGCCGCCTGCGGGTCCGGAATCCGTGCGCCTGCTCTCCGTGCGTCTGTGCTCTGTGCGTCTGTTCTCTGTGGTTCTGTGCTCTGCGGGTACCGGTGGTGGGGTCGTTCCCGTGCACGAATGCCTCCAGAGTGGGGCTGGTTGTACGGGCGGGTGCGAATGCCGGGATGCGCCGTCATCCCGGTGGCGGACGGTCGGTCAGGTGAGCCTGTGGGGGGCTCGGTCGCCTCGGCTCGCTCTCGGCCGGATCAGTTGCCGAAGGCCGCGTCGAAGGACGCGGACGGCGGCTCGAAGTCGAAGGCCCGCAGCCGGGTCAGGGCCTCCGGGGCGCCCTGGAGCCGGTCCATTCCGGCGTCCTCCCACTCGACGGAGATCGGGCCCCGGTAGTCGATGGAGCGCAGCATGCGGAACACGTCCTCCCAGGGGACGTCGCCGTGGCCCGCCGAGACGAAGTCCCAGCCGCGTCGCGGGTCGCCCCAGGGCAGATGGGAGCCGAGGCGTCCGTTGCGGCCGTCCAGACGCTTGCGGGCCTCCTTGCAGTCCACGTGGTAGACGCGGTCGCGGAAGTCCCACAGGAAGCCGACGGGGTCGAGGTCCTGCCACACGAAATGGCTCGGGTCGAAGTTGAGGCCGAAGGCCGGTCGGCGGTCGACCGCCTCCAGGGTGCGTACGGTCGTCCAGTAGTCGTAGGCGATCTCGCTGGGGTGGACCTCGTGCGCGAACCGCACGCCCTGCGCGTCGAAGACGTCGAGGATCGGGTTCCAGCGCTCGGCGAAGTCCTCGTAGCCCCGCTCGATCATCGACTCGGGCGCGGGCGGGAACATGGCGACCAGATGCCAGATGGCGGAGCCGGTGAAGCCGATCACCGTGTCCACGCCGAAGGCGGCGGCGGCCCTGGCGGTGTCGGCGATCTCGGCGGCGGCGCGCCGCCGGACGCCCTCCGGTTCGCCGTCGCCCCAGATACGGGCGGGCAGGATGGCCTGATGGCGCTCGTCGATGATGGCGTCGCAGACCGCCTGCCCGACGAGGTGGTTGGAGATGGCCCAGCACTTCAGGCCGTACTTGTCGAGGAGTTGGTGACGGGACTCCACGTATCCGGGGTCCGTGAGCGCCTTGTCGACCTCGAAATGATCGCCCCAGCAGGCGAGTTCCAGACCGTCGTAGCCGAAGTCGCGGGCGAGTCGGCAGACCTCCTCCAGGGGGAGATCGGCCCACTGGCCGGTGAAGAGTGTGAACGTACGCGGCATGCTCCAGGCCCTCCTCGGTCCTCAGTCCGCAATCGGGGTGTAGACGGAGTTCTTCTCGGCGCTCTCCTCGACCGCCGCCAGCACACGCTGGACTTGCAGTCCGTCGGCGAAGGACGGTTCGGGGCGGCTGCCGTCGGCGACGGCGTGCACCAGATCGCGGACCTGGTGGACGAAGGTGTGCTCGTAGCCGAGCCCATGGCCCGGCGGCCACCAGGCGTTCAGGTACGGGTGGTCGGGTTCGGTGACGAGGATGCGGCGGAAGCCCGCGTGGGTGCCCGGTTCGGTGGCGTCGTGGTACCAGAGTTCGTTGAGGCGCTCAAGGTCGAAGGCCAACGAGCCGCGCTCACCGTTGAGTTCGAGCCGCAGCGCGTTCTTGCGCCCGGTGGCGAACCGGGTCGCCTCGAAGGAGGCGAGCGCGCCGGAGGTGAAGCGGCCCGTGAACAGGGCGGCGTCGTCCACGGTGACCGTGCCGGTCCCGCCGGCGGAGGCCGCGCTCAGGCCGCTCGTCGGGCCCTCGGGCAGCGGACGCTCCCGTACGAAGGTCTCGGTGATCGCGGAGACTCCCGCGAGCCGTTCCCCCGCCAGGTGCTGGGCGAGGTCGACGATGTGCGCGCCCAGGTCGCCGAGCGAGCCGGAGCCGGCCAGCTCCTTGCGCAGCCGCCAGGTCAGCGGGAACTCGCGGTCGACCAGCCAGTCCTGGAGGTATGTCACGCGGACGTGCCGCAGGGTGCCCAACCGGCCCTCGGCGACCATCCGCCGGGCCAGTGCGGTGGCCGGGACGCGCCGGTAGTTGAAGCCGACCATCGCCAACTGACCCCGGGTGTGCGCGGCTTCGGCGGCGCGGGCCATGGCCTCGGCCTCCTCGACGGTGTTCGCGAGGGGCTTCTCGCACAGGACGTGCTTGCCGGCGGCCAGCGCCGCCACGGCGATCTCGGCGTGGGAGTCGCCGGGGGTGCAGATGTCGACGAGGTCGACGTCGTCCCGGGCGATCAGAGCACGCCAGTCGGTCTCGGTCGCCGCCCAGCCGTGCCGGTCCGCCGCCGCCCGCACGGCGGAGGGGTCGCGGCCGCAGATCACGGCGAGGACCGGACGGCGGGGAAGATCGAAGACTCGCCCCGCGGTGCGCCAGCCCTGGGAGTGGGCGGCACCCATGAACGCGTAACCGACCATCCCCACCCGGAGCGGCTGCTTGCCGGCCTCCGGCCCTGCTGACTGCTGCGGCTGTTCCATACGGTTGTCCTCCTCGTCGTCGTGGCACGGTGGGGGGTGGGACGCCGTCGGGTCCGAGGGCCCGGGCCGTCCGGCGGATCCCCAGGGGGAGCTGGTGCCGCCGGACGGGCTGTTCCCGTCCCGCGGGCGGGTCCGGGGTCGGTCGCGGCTCCGTCGGGGCTTGCCCGGGCCGGCAGGCAGCCTCGCCACGTCGAGGTCCGGCCTCTCGCGCGACGCCGCACGTCGCACGCCGCACATCGCATCCACCCACCACACAGCTCGTGCCGTATGCCGCGTGCCGCAGACCGCATGCCGCGGCCGGGCAGCCCGTGGCCTCCGGCCTTCCGGTCTCCGGCCGGGCCCGGTGGCGGGCGGGCGTCCCCGGGCCTCCGGCCTGCGGCCGGTGGCGGGCGGGCGTCCCCCTGAGCGGGCCGGTCCCGTCCTACTTGAAGCCGGTGGACATGTACTGGTCGACGTTGGTCTTGTCGACGACCGCCGAGTAGAGGGTGATCGAGGCGGGGATCTCGAACTCGGCGAGCCCGCCGACGCCCTTGCCCTGGCCGAGCGCCCGGGCGAGGTCGATCGCGGAGGCCGCCATGGTCGGCGGGTAGAGGACGGTCGCCTTCAGGACACCGTTGTCCTGCTTGATCGCCTGGAAGGCCGCGAGCGCGCCCGCGCCGCCGACCATCAGGAAGCCGTCCCGTCCGGCCTGCTCGATGGCGCGCAGCGCCCCCACGCCCTGGTCGTCGTCGTGGTTCCACAGCGCGTCGAACTCGGGCTGCGCCTGGAGCAGTTGCGCCATCTTGGCCTGCCCCGACTCGACCGTGAACTCGGCGGCCTGGCGGGCGACCTTCTTGATGTTGGGGTAGTTCTTCAGGGCGTCGTCGAAGCCCTGGGTGCGCTGCTTGGTGAGCTCCAGGTTGTCCAGACCGGCCAGCTCGATCACGCGGGCGTCGGACTTCCCCTTGAGCTTCTCCCCGATGTAGTGCCCGGCGTTGAGCCCCATCCCGTAGTTGTCACCGCCGACCCAACACCGGTACGCCTGAGGCGTGTTGAAGATCCGGTCGAGGTTGACGACGGGGATGCCCGCGCGCATCGCCTTCAGACCGACCTGGGTGAGGGCCTTGCCGTCGGCGGGCAGCACCACCAGGACGTCGACCTTCTTGTTGATCAGGGTCTCGATCTGGCCGATCTGCTGGGCGGTGTCGTTCGAACCCTCGGTGATCTCCAGCGTCACGTCGGAGTACTTCTTCGCGCGGCTCTTGGCGTTGTCGTTGATGGCGTTGAGCCAGCCGTGGTCGGCCTGCGGTCCGGCGAAGCCGATGGTGACCTGCTTGCCGGGCTTGTCGTCGGCGGCCGGCTGGTCGTTCGCGGCCGGTTCCTCGTCCTTGGAGTCATTGCTGGTGCACCCCACGAGGAGGGTTCCGGCAGAGACGGCGGCGGCCCCGAAGAGCATTCCTCTGCGACTGGTGAAGCGGTTCGTGAACGGTGTCGGCTCTGGCATGACGGTGAACCCTTTCCTCAGGTCGTGCTCGCGGTACGGCGCTGGACCAGCACGGCGGCGACGATGATCGCGCCCTTGGCGATCTGCTGGACGTCGCTCTGCAGGTTGTTCAGGGCGAAGATGTTGGTGATCGTGGTGAAGATCAGGACGCCGAGCACGGAGCCGGTGATGGTGCCGCGCCCCCCGGTGAGCAGCGTGCCGCCGATGATCGCGGCCGCGATGGCGTCGAGTTCGTAGAGGTTGCCGTTGGTGTTCTGTCCCGAGCCGGACAGGATGATCAGCAGGAACGCGGCGATGCCGCAGCACAGCCCGGACAGCAGGTAGAGATAGAGCCGCTGGCGGCGTACGTCGATGCCGGCGAGCCGGGCGGCCTCCGCGTTGCCGCCGACGGCCACCGTGCGGCGACCGAACGTGGTGCGGTTCAGCACCAGCCAGCCGATGACCGTGACGATGGCGAAGACGATCACGAGCGGCGGTACACCGAGCACATAGGCGTCGCGCTCGCCCAGGTCGAGGACGCCGTCGACGGTCACGATCTGTGTCCGGCCGTCCGTGATCTGGAGGGCCAGTCCGCGGGCGGAGGCCAGCATGGCGAGCGTCGCGATGAACGGCACCATCCCGCCGTACGCGATGAGCAGACCGTTGACCAGGCCGCAGCCCACTCCGACGATCATCGCGGTGAAGAGGATGCCCGCGAAGCCGTATTCCTGGGTGGCGACGGTGGTCGCCCACACCGATGCCAGCGCGACGATCGCGCCGACCGAGAGGTCGATGCCCCCGGAGGTGATGACGAAGGTCATGCCGACGGTGACGACGCCGATCACGGACGCCTGGGTGAGGACGAGCTGGAGATTGCGGGTGTCGAGGAACTCGTCCGGTCTGGTGAGTCCGCCGATCACGATGAGGGCGGCGAGCACGCCGACCAGGGAGAGGGTGCGGACGTCGGCGCGGGCCAGCACGGTGCGCCAGGCGGGGAGCGGGATCTGCGGCACCTTGTCGGTGCTGTCCCGCGGTGGGGAGACGGGCTGCGTCATGACGCCGGGCTTCCTTCCATGACGAGATCGAGTACGCGGTGTTCGTCCAGCTCGCGGGCGGGGGCCGTGTGCACGACGCGGCCTTCGCGCAGTACCAGCACGCGGTCGGCGAGGCCGAGCACCTCGGGCACCTCGCTGGAGACCAGCAGCACGGCGAGGCCCTCGTCGGCCAGTCGGCGGACGACCGCGTACAGTTCGGCGCGGGCACCGACGTCGACGCCGCGCGTCGGTTCGTCGAGGAGCAGGACCCGGCAGCCCCGCAGCAGCCAGCGGGCCAGGACGGCCTTCTGCTGGTTGCCACCGGACAGCGTGCGCACCGGCACGGACGGATTGTCGGGGCGCAGCGACAGTTCACGCGTCGCGGCCCGCGCCGCCCCCCGTTCCGCCCGTCGGTCGATCCACCCCCCGCGCGAGAAGCGGGACATGGAGGAGACGGAGACGTTGCGGGTGACGGACTCCAGCATCAGCAGGGCCTGCGCCTTGCGTTCCTCGGGGGCGAGCCCGAGCCCGGCCCGTACCGCGGCGCGCACGCTGCCGGGGCGCAACGCGCGCCCCTCGACAAGGACTTCACCCGCAGTCGGCTTCCTGGCTCCGTAGATCGTCTCCAGGATCTCCGAGCGCCCCGAGCCGACCAGTCCGGCGAGGCCGACGATCTCTCCGGGCCGCACGCTCAGGTCGAGGGGCGCGAACTCGCCGTCCCGGGCCAGCCCGCGCACCTCCAGCACCGGCGGCCCGACGGCGTCCCCGGCGTCGCCCGCGCCGGTGCCCCCGGCGCCGCCCGGCGCCGCGGCCCCGTCCGAGGGCCGCGCGGGGAAGACGTACTCGACGTTGCGCCCCGTCATCAGCGCGACGACCTCGCGGGTAGGCGTCGCCTTCGCCGGAAGCCCGCCCGCCACAGCGCGGCCGTCCTTCAGCACGGTCACGCGGTCGCCGATGCGGCGGATCTCCTCCAGCCGGTGCGAGATGTACACGACGGCCACGCCGTCGGCGGTCAGGTCGCCGACGATGCGGAACAGGTTGTCCACCTCGTCGGGGTCGAGTGCGGCGGACGGTTCGTCCATCACGATGAGCCGTACGTCGTGGGAGAGCGCCCGCGCCATGGAGACGATCTGCTGCTGCGCCGCCGACAACTCCCCCACCAGCCGGGCCGGTTCGATCTCGGCATGGCCCAGGCGTCTCAGCAGAGCGCCCGTCGAAGCGCGCGCCGCCCTGCCCCGTACGACGAATCCGGCGACCGTGGGTTCGTGTCCCAGGTGGACGTTCTCCGCCACCGACAGGTGCTCCACCAGGTCGAGTTCCTGGTAGATGGTCGCGATACCGAGGCGCATGGCGGCGATCGGGGAGCGCAGGGTGACGGGGTCGCCCTGCCAGCGGATGACGCCGTCGTCGGGCTGGTGGGCGCCGGCCAGCACCTTGATGAGGGTGGACTTCCCGGCGCCGTTCTGGCCGAGCAGGCAGTGCACCTCACCGGCCTGGACGGCGAGGTCAACGCCGTCCAGTGCCCGGACTCCGGGGAAGGACTTGGTGATGCCGGACATGCTGAGCAGGGGTGGTTCTGTTGCCATGTGGGTTCCCCTCGGCGGACGTGCGGGCCGGAGTCAGGGCAGAACGAATCGTTGTTCTCAGGCAGAGCAGGGCAGAGCAGGGCAGAGCGGCGCGGAGCGGGGTGTAGCGGATGGTGACGGGCCACATCGGTGCGGGGCGGAGCTGAGCGGTACCGGACGGAGCCGGTGAGGTCCGGGCCGGTCGGGACGCGACCGGGCAGGGCGGAGCGACACGCTGTGCTGGTGAGACTGTTCGGGGTTGCGGTCTACGCGGGTGAGAACAGATGGTCGCTGATCAGCCGGGCCGCGCCGATGACACCGGCGGCGGGGCCCAACTCCCCGAGGACGATCGGCAGGTTGCCGGTCGCCAGGGGCAACGACTGGCGGTACACCTGGGTGCGGATCGCGGCGAGCAGGGTGTGGCCGAGGCCGGTCACCCCACCGCCGATCACCACCAGGCCGGGGTTGAAGAACGAGACGAGTCCGGCGATGACCTGGCCGACACGGTTGCCGCCCTCGCGGATCATCTCCAGGCAGGTGGCGTCCCCCGCGGCCGCCGCGGCGGCGACATCGACGGCGGTGAGGCCGCCGTGCGCCGCCAGCCGGGCGGCGAGTTCCGCCGACAGGCCCTGCTGGGCCGCGTCCAGCGCGTCCCGGGCCAGGGCCGCGCCGCTGAAGTAGGCCTCCAGGCAGCCCCGGTTGCCGCAGGCGCACGGACGGCCGTCGGGCACGGCCTGGATGTGCCCGATGTCGCCCGCGCTGCCGGTCGTGCCGCGGTAGACATGGCCGCCGACGACGATGCCGCAGCCGATCCCGGTGCCGATCTTGACGCAGAGGAAGTCGGCGACGGTGCGGGCGACACCCGCGTGCTGCTCCCCCATCGCCATGAGGTTCACGTCGTTGTCGACCATCACCGGGCAGCCCAGCTCCTGGCTGAGCGCCTCCCGCACGGGGAAGCCGTCCCAGCCGGGCATGATCGGCGGCGCCACCGGCACGCCTTCGGGGAAGCGAACCGGCCCGGGCACGCCGATGCCGGCGCCGTCGAAGCCCTCGGCGAGTCCCGTCGCCCTCAACTTCGCGGCCATGGAAAGGACTTGCTCGAACACCGCGACCGGACCCTCACGGACGTCGAGGGGCTGGTTGAGGTGGCCGAGGGTCTCCAGCTCGGCGTTGGTGACGGCGACGTCGACCGAGGTCGCGCCGATGTCGACGCCGAGGAACCGCAGCCCGGGGTGGAGCCGGACGTTGTGGGACCGGCGGCCACCGCGCGAGGCGGCGAGTCCGTCGGCCACGACCAGCCCGGTCTCCAGGAGCCGGTCCACCTCCACGGCCAGCTTGGACCGCGACAGGTCGACCTGATCACCCAGTTGCGCACGGGAGTTGGGGCCGCCGTCCCGCAACAGCTTGAGCAGACGGGCCTGATGGGCGTTCGCGGGTCGTGCCGTCATACGTCTCACGAACCCCTCCCCGCCTCAGTTCGGCCACCAGTGTCGGGCTTTCGAAGGGAACGTAGCAGCGCCTGCCGAACCTGGGAAGAAGCTGTGCAGGGATTGCCGTCAACTTTCTCCACTCACAGGACAAAGGAGGGTGTCGACGCACCCGGGACCGGCCAAAGCCGGTGGGACGCGTGCTCCGAGGGCGCTCAGGACGTGGGACGGTCGTGGTACGAGCGCCGGGTGTGCTCGGTGTGCTCACGCATCAGCCGGGTGGCCGACTGCTCGTCGTGGGCGGCGATCGCCGCGATCAGGTCGCGGTGCTCGATCCAGGACTGGTGGCCGCGCTGCCGGGCGATCGGCGTGTAGTACCAGCGCACCCGGCGGTCCACCTGCGCCGCGAGTTCGGCCAGTACCGCGTTGCCGGCGAGCTCGATGACCTTCGTGTGGAAGCGGGCGTTCAGGGCGACCGCCGCGTCCACGTCGTCGCCGGCCACGGCCAGCATGCCCTGGGCCAGGATCTCCTCCAGGGCCTGGATACCGGCCTGGTCCGCGTGCGCCGCGGCGAGCCGGGCTGCCTCCGCCTCCAACAGTGTGCGCACGGTGAGGAGTTGATCCGCCTCCTCCTCGGTCGGCTCGTGCACGAACGCGCCCTGGGCGGGCCTGAGATCCACCCAGCCTTCGGTGTTGAGCCGCTGGAGCGCCTCGCGCACCGGCTGCCGCGAGACACCGAGATGTGCGGCGAGCTCACTCTCGACGAGGTGCTGGCCGGGCTGGAGGGCGCGGGTGGTGATGAGTTCGAGCAGGGCCTCGTAGACGCGGTCGCGCAGCGGGCCGGGGCGTTCGAGCTTGGGCACCGCGCCCTGCGGCAGTCCTGTCGACAACATCGGTCGGTCCCCCTCCTGGGCAACACCGGACACTGAAGCCGGAAAGCCGCATGTCGATTGACGTCCCGGCCGTCCGCGGCCGGTCGGCCGTCCACAGCCGAGTATCGATTGTCTTTCGTCTACAGTCTACGGCGCACAGGAGCCAGTGCCGGGCACGGTCGATCGCGTCACACTGCGCCCGCGCCCCTCCCGCGGGTCTTCCCCGGCGACCGCGTCCCGCCCCGGCTCACGGGCAGCGCACGACCTGCCCCGCGTACGACAGATTGCCGCCGAAGCCGAACAGCAGTACCGGGTCCCCCGTGGAGACGGCGCCCTGCTCGACCAGCTTGGAGAAGGCGAGCGGGATGCTGGCGGCGGAGGTGTTGCCCGATTCGGTGACGTCACGCGCGACCACCGCGTTGACGGCGCCGATCTTCTGCGCGAGGGGTTCGATGATGCGCAGGTTCGCCTGGTGCAGGACGACGGCGGCGAGGTCCGCGGGGGTGAGTCCCGCCCGCTCACAGGCCTGCCGGGCCAGCGGCGGCAACTGGGTGGTGGCCCAGCGGTAGACGCTCTGTCCCTCCTGCGCGAACCGCGCCGGCTGCCCCTCGATACGCACCGCGTGCCCCATCTCGGGCAGCGAGCCCCACAGGACCGGCGAGATGCCGGGCTCGGTCCCGTCGGGACAGGCCTCGACCACCGCGGCACCCGCTCCGTCGCCCACGAGCACACAGGTCGTGCGGTCGCTCCAGTCGGTCACCTCGGACATCTTGTCGGCGCCGATGACCAGGGCACGGGTCGCGGCGCCCGCGCGGACGGTGTGGTCGGCGGTGGCCAGCGCGTGGGTGAAACCGGCGCAGACGACGTTGACGTCCATCGCGGCCGGCCGCGGAATGCCCAGGCGGGCGGCGACCCGGGCCGCCATGTTCGGCGAGCGGTCGACGGCCGTGGAGGTCGCCACCAGCACCAGGTCGATGTCACTCGGCGCGAGGCCGGCCGCCGCGAGCGCCTTGGCGGCGGCGTGCCCGGCCAGCTCGTCCACGGGCTCGTCGGGGCCGGCGATGTGGCGCGTGCGGATGCCCACCCGGCTCCTGATCCACTCGTCACTGGTGTCGACCAGGCCCGCCAGATCCTCGTTGGTGAGCACCTTGGCGGGCTGGTAGTGGCCGACGGCGGCGATGCGCGAGCCGTTCATGGGGGGTCCCCTCGTTGCCTGGGTAGCGGGATCCACCAGTCTGATCAGTGACTCACGGGTACGAGGGCGCGTGAAGCGACAGGAAACCGGTGCCGGGGTTGTCGGCTTCCCCACAGCCCTCGGACGCCCGGGCAACCGCCGAACACCCACCCGCCGCTCACCCGCCCCCCGCGGCACACCGCTCCCCGGTCACCCGGTGAACAACTGCGTCGCCTTCCGTACCAGCTCGTACAGCCCGTAGACGAGCGGTGCCCCCACCCACAGCCAGGCGAAGGCGATCAACGGCCTTCGGTCAGGCTGCGGACTCGGGCTGCTGTCGTTCGACATCGGCGGCCTCCCTCTGGGCGGGGACGTGGTGGTGACGGGCGTGGACGGGCCGGACGAGTTCGTTGGCGACGAAGCCGACGGCCAGCAGCCCGATCATGATGAACAGGGACAGCGTGTACAGGGACGAGCCGTGCTTCCCGGCGTCCTCCTGCCGGTCGGCGATCCAGTTCACGATCAGCGGGCCGAGCACGCCGGCGGTGGACCAGGCGGTGAGCAGCCGCCCGTGGATCGCGCCGACCTGGTAGGCGCCGAAGAGGTCCTTGAGGTAGGCGGGGATCGTCGCGAAGCCGCCGCCGTAGAAGGAGAGGATCACCAGCGCGCACAGCACGAACAGGGGTTTCGACGAGTCGCCGATCAGCGCGATGAGGGCGTACATCAGGGCGCCGACGCCCAGGTACACCCGGTAGATGTTCTTGCGTCCGATCAGGTCCGAGGTCGACGACCAGCCGATCCGGCCCGCCATGTTCGCCGCGGACAGCAGAGCGACGAAGCCGGCGGCCGCGGACACCGAGACCGGGGTGTCGGTGTCGGCGAAGAAGTCCTTGATCATCGGGGCGGCCTTCTCCAGGATGCCGATCCCCGCGGTCACGTTCATGCAGAGCACGACCCACAGGCACCAGAACTGCGGAGTGCGCACCGCGCTGCTCGCCGAGACCTGCACGCCCTCGACGGCACTGGGGCCGCCCGCGACCGGCCGCGCGCCGCGCGGCACCCGGACCAGCAGGACACCCAGCGTCATGAAGACGGCGTACGCGAGCCCGTGCACGAGGAACGCGAGGGCTGTCCCGGAGCTGTCCGATCCGAACGACTCCAGCATCTGGGCGGACCAGGGCGAGGCGATGAGCGCGCCGCCGCCGAAGCCCATGATGGCGATGCCGGTGGCCATGCCGGGCCGGTCCGGGAACCATTTGATCAAGGTGGAGACGGGCGAGATGTAGCCGATGCCGAGGCCGATCCCGCCGACGAAGCCGTAGCCGAGGACGATCAGCCAGTACTGCTCGGTGGCGGCGCCGAGCGCGGAGACCAGGAAGCCGGAGGAGAAGCAGACCAGGGCGACGGTCATCGCCCAGCGCGGCCCGTTGCGCTCGACCAGCGTGCCGCCGAAGGCCGCGGACAGACCGAGCATGACGATGGCGAGCTGGAACGGCAGCGCGCTCTGGGTGCCGCTGAGGCCGAGCGCGGATTCGAGCGGTGGCTTGAACACGGACCACGCGTAGGCCTGGCCGATGGAGAGATGGACCGAGAGGGCGGCCGGAGGGACGAGCCAGCGGCTCCAACCGGCCGGTGCGACAGGGGGACTCATGAGTCCTGAACGGTAGGAACCGGCGCGGGCGTTGAGAAGGCGGCGCGTCGACCGTATGCGGTGAACGGTATCCAGGCTGCGACGAACGGTCGGACCGACCGGTTTCCACCACCGCTCACCGTGCCGCTCCCGAGGGCGTCCGAGGGACCGTCGCCGACGCCGTTTCCCACCCTTGCCGGCACCCCGCCCGAAACCACTGCCGGAGCCGGGGTCGCACCTCTCGCCCCCCCCGGGACCAACGGAGCCGTCCCGGACGCTGCGCGAACCCTTGCCGCCCCAACCTCCATACTGTAGACAATATTTCGTCGACAGGATTCGACAGTTCCTCGGTACCCTCGACCGAACGGAGCTCCCTCGCAATGAAAGTCGCAGTCCTCGGCGCCGGTGCGATCGGCGCCTACGTCGGTGCGGCGCTGCACCGCGCCGGCGCCAACGTGCATCTCGTCGCCCGTGGACCGCATCTCGCGGCCATGAGGCGGCACGGGGTGCGGGTGCTCAGTCCGCGCGGCGACTTCACCGCCCGCGCCCACGCCACCGACGACCCGGGCGAGATCGGCCCGGTCGACTTCGTCTTCCTGGGCCTCAAGGCCAACTCGTACGCGGCGTGCGGGCCGCTGATCGAGCCGCTGCTGCACGACTCCACCGCGGTGGTCGCCGCCCAGAACGGCATCCCCTGGTGGTACTTCCACCGCCACGGCGGCCCCTACGACGGACTGCGCGTCGAGAGTGTGGACCCGGACGGCGCGGTCAGTGCGGTCCTCGCCCCCGAACGGGCCGTCGGCTGCGTGGTCTACGCGGCCACCGAGCTCGAAGGACCCGGCGTCGTACGCCACTTGGAGGGGACCCGGTTCTCGGTCGGTGAGCCCGACCGCGGTGTCTCGCCCCGGTGTCAGGCCTTCAGCGAGGCCATGCGGGCCGGCGGGCTGAAGTGCCCGGTGGAACCGGGCCTGCGCAACGACATCTGGCTCAAGCTGCTGGGCAACATCTCCTTCAATCCGATCAGCGCGCTGGCCCGGGCCACCATGCGGCAGATGTGCCTGCACGGCGGGACCCGCCAGGTCATCGAGACGATGATGCGCGAGACGCTCGCGGTCGCCGAGGCCCTGGGCTGCGAGGTGGGCGTCTCCATCGAGCGCCGGCTCGCCGGCGCGGAGAAGGTCGGCGACCACCGCACCTCCACGCTCCAGGACCTGGAGCGCGGCAAGCCGCTCGAACTCGACGTCCTGCTGGCGGCCGTCGTCGAACTGGCGGGGATCACCGGCGTGGACGTGCCCACCCTGCGCACCGTGCACGCCATCTCGGACCTGCTCGCGCTGAGGAGCGCCGCGTGAACGCTGAGGAGCGCCGCATGAACGCCGTAGAGCGAAGCACGAACGCCGGAGAGCGAAGCATGAACGCCGGAGAGCACGCATGACGAAACGCGACCGGACCCCGAAGACCTACACCCGGCTCACCCGGCCGCTCGTCAGGGACTCCCGTGACGAGCCGTTCCGCGAGACGAGTTGGGAGGACGCGCTGGAGCGCACCGCGCGGGGCCTGCGGCGCCACCGCGGCGCGTTCGGCATGTTCTCCTGCGCCCGCGCGACCAACGAGATGAACTACGTGGCGCAGAAGTTCGCCCGGGTCGTGATGGGCACCAACAACGTCGACTCGTGCAACCGGACCTGCCACGCGCCGAGCGTCGCCGGTCTGTCGGCCGCCTTCGGCTCGGGCGGCGGGACGTCGTCGTACGAGGAGATCGAGCACACCGACGTCATCGTGATGTGGGGGTCCAACGCGCGTTTCGCGCATCCGATCTTCTTCCAGCACGTGCTGAAGGGCGTCAGGAACGGCGCCCGGATGTACGCGGTCGACCCGCGGCGGACGTCCACCGCCGAGTGGGCGGACGGCTGGCTCGGCCTGAACGTCGGCACCGACATCCCGATGGCGCACGCCATCGGCCGCGAGATCATCCACGCGGGACTCGCCAACGAGGCGTTCGTGGAGCGCGCGACCAGCGACTTCGAGGCGTACCGGGCGCTCGTGGAGCCCTGGACGCTGTCGCTCGCGGAGAAGGTGACGGGCGTACCGGCCGCCGCCATCAGGGAGTTGGCGCACGCCTACGCCCGCGCCGAGCGGGCCCAGCTGTGCTGGACCCTCGGCATCACCGAGCACCACAACGGCACGGACAACGTCCGCGCGCTCATCAACCTCTCGCTGCTGACCGGACACGTCGGCCGCTACGGCTCCGGCCTCCAGCCCCTGCGCGGGCAGAACAACGTGCAGGGCGGTGGCGACATGGGGGCGATCCCCAACCGTCTCCCCGGGTTCCAGGACATCCTCGACCCCGCCGCCCGGCTGAAGTTCGAGTCGGCCTGGGACACCGTCATCCAGCCGCACTACGGCTTGAACCTCACGGAGATGTTCGAGGCGATGGAGGAGGGCTCGCTGAAGGCGGTCTACTGCATCGGCGAGAACCCGGCGCAGTCGGAGGCGGACAGCGAGCAGGCCGTCCGCCGGCTGCGGTCCCTCGACTTCCTCGTCGTGCAGGACATCTTCCTCACCAGGACCGCCGAACTGGCGGACGTGGTGCTGCCCGCGACGGCCGGCTGGGCGGAGACCGACGGCACCACCACCAACAGCGAGCGGCGGGTGCAACGGGTGCGGCGCGCGGTGACGCCGCCCGGCGAGGCGCGCGAGGACATCGACATCCTCTGCGACCTGGCCACACGGCTCGGTCACGGGTGGAAGTACGCGGACGCCGAGGCCGTCTGGAACGAGCTCAGGTCGGTGTCCCCGGACCACTACGGGATGACCTACGACCGGCTGGAGAGGCATCAGGGCATCCAGTGGCCGTGCCCGAGCACCGAGGGCCTCGAACCCGCGCATCTGCACGGCAGGTTGTGGGAACGGGACCCGGAACGGCGGGGCAGGCGAGCGCCGTTCGGGCTGGTGCGGCACGATCCGCCGGTCGACCTCACGGACGAGGAGTACCCGATCCGGCTGACGACCGGTCGGCGCCTGGACTCCTACAACACCGGTGTGCAGAGCGGGAGTTTCGCCTCCCCGTTGCGGCGCGGCGAGTTCGTCGAGCTGTGCCCTGAGGACGCGGAGCACTACGGGGTCGTGGTCGGCGAGGAGGTCCGGGTGAGTTCCCGGCGCGGATCCGTGGTCGCGCCGGTGTGGATCGACACCGCGCTGCGGCCCGGGCTCGCCTTCATGACCATGCACTTTCCCGACGAGGTGGACACCAACCAGCTGACGATCGAGGCGAACTGCCCGATCGCGGGGACGGCGGAGTTCAAGGCGTCGGCGATCAGGATCGAGAAGCTCCCGGCCCCGGCCTACGTGAGGTGATGTCGTGGACCTGCACTTCGGCGACAGCAAGCCGACGGACGACGAACGAGCGGCCGTGGACGCGCTGTTGGGGCCGCCGGAGTCCTCCTGGGAGGGCGCCGACCGTTCCGACGCGGACCTGCGGTGGGCGCGCGGCGGACACCGGGCCCGCGACCGCCGCGACCTGCTGCTGCCGGGGCTGCACGCGATCAACGACCGGATCGGCTGGATCAGCGCGGGCGCCCTCGGCTACCTGTGCCGCCGCCTGACCGTGCCCCCGGCGGAGGCGTACGGCGTCGCCACCTTCTACGCGATGTTCTCGGTCGCGCCCCGGCCGGCCACCGTCCTCCATGTGTGCACCGACCTCGCCTGCGCCGCCGCCGGAGCCTCCGCGCTGTGCTCGGGGATCGAGGCGCGCCTGGGGCCCGGCAGCGGGGTGTCCGTCGAGCGCGCGCCGTGCCTCGGCCTGTGCGAGCGCGCTCCGGCCGCGCTCGCGGTCAGGGCGGGTGATCCGGTGCGTACGGCGGTGTCGGCGCCCGCCGGTGTCGAGGCGGCGGTACAGGCCGCGAGCGCCCCCGACTCGGCGCCCGGGGAGCGGCCCGCAGCGGACGCGGTGCCGCAGGCGGGCGACCCGTCGCTGATCCTGCTGAACCGGATCGGTGTGGTGGATCCGTCGTCGCTCGACGACTACCGGGCCCACGGCGGCTACACGGCCCTGCGCCGCGCCTTCGCGCTCGGGCCCGCCGAGGTGATCCGCGAGGTCACCGACTCCGGCCTGCTCGGTCGCGGCGGCGCCGCCTTCCCCACCGGCCGCAAGTGGCAGGCCACGGCGTCCCGGCCGGACCGCCCGCACTACCTGGTGTGCAACGCCGACGAGTCCGAGCCCGGCACCTTCAAGGACCGCGTACTCATGGAGGGCGACCCGTACGCGCTGGTGGAGGCGATGACGATCGCGGGGTACGCGGTCGGCGCGCACCAGGGGTACCTGTACCTGCGCGGCGAGTATCCGCGCGCCCTGCGCCGTATGCGGCACGCGGTCGACCGCGCACGCGCTCGCGGTCTGCTCGGCGACGACATCCTCGGCCAGGGCTACGCCTTCGACATCGAGATCCGGCGGGGCGCCGGCGCGTACATCTGCGGCGAGGAGACGGCCCTGTTCAACTCCCTCGAGGGATATCGGGGCGAGCCCCGCTCGAAGCCGCCGTTCCCCGTGGAGAAGGGCCTGTTCGGCAAGCCGACGGTCGAGAACAACGTCGAGACGCTCGTCAACGTGCTGCCGATCCTCGCCCTGGGCGCTCCGGCCTACGCGGCGATCGGCACGGCCGGGTCCACCGGCCCCAAGCTGTTCTGCGTGTCGGGCACGGTCGAGCGCCCCGGCGTGTACGAACTGCCCTTCGGCGCGACGCTGGGCGAACTCCTCGCCCTGGCCGGGGTCCGCGAGAACCTGCGGGCCGTACTGCTCGGCGGCGCGGCCGGCGGCTTCGTACGGCCCGACGAGCTGGACATCCCGCTGACCTTCGAGGGCACCCGGGAGGCGGGCACCACGCTCGGCTCGGGGGTCGTGATGGCCTTCGACGACAGCGTCCCGATACCCCGGCTGCTGGTGCGCATCGCCGAGTTCTTCCGGGACGAGTCGTGTGGTCAGTGCGTGCCCTGCCGGGTCGGGACCGTACGGCAGGAGGAGGCGCTGCACCGGATCGCGGAACGCACCGGCGCCGACGCCGCCGGCGACATCGTCCTGCTGCGCGAGGTCGGGCGGGCGATGCGCGACGCCTCGATCTGCGGCCTGGGCCAGACCGCGTGGAACGCCGTGGAATCCGCCATCGACCGTCTGGGGGCGTACGAATGACCGCGACCGTCCGCACAGGAGCCGCCGTATGACCGCGATACCGCTGGGAGTGCCGCGCCGGCTGGTGGAGTTCACGATCGACGGGCAGGAGGCCAGGGTGCCCGAGGGATCGACGGTCCTCGACGGCTGCCGGGCCGCCGGGAAGGACGTCCCGACCCTGTGCCAGGGGGACACGCTCACTCCGAAGAACGCCTGCCGGGTCTGCGTCGTGGAGGTGGAGGGCTCCCGGACCCTGGTGCCGGCCTGCTCGCGCCGGGCCGAGCCGGGCATGGAGGTCCGTACCGACACCGAGCGCGCCCGGCACAGCCGCAAGATCGTGCTCGAGCTGCTGGCGTCCTCGGTCGACCTGTCCACGACACCAATGGTTGCGGAATGGATCAAGGAGTACGACGCGAAGCCGGATCGTTTCGGTCCCGCCGCGGCCCGGCTGAACGAGGAACCCAAGATCGACAATGATCTGTACGTGCGCGACTACGACAAGTGCATCCTCTGCTACAAGTGCGTGGACGCCTGCGGTGACCAGTGGCAGAACACCTTCGCGATCTCCGTGGCGGGGCGTGGTTTCGACGCCCGGATCGCCGTCGAGCACGACGCGCCGCTGACCGACTCGGCGTGCGTGTACTGCGGCAACTGCATCGAGGTGTGCCCGACCGGAGCGTTGTCGTTCAAGTCCGAGTACGACCGGCGCGCGGCCGGGAACTGGGACGAATCAGCACAGAAACAGACCACCACCGTCTGCGCCTACTGCGGGGTGGGCTGCAACCTGACGCTCCATGTGCAGGACAATGAGATCGTGAAGGTGACCTCACCGCACGACAACCCCGTGACCCACGGGAATCTCTGCATCAAGGGCCGCTTCGGCTACCAGCACGTACAGAACCGGGGCTGATCACGACATGGGACGAGTCACCGAACGACGCAAGGTGGTCCGCATCAGCGACGGGGTGGTCTCCGCCCGGCCGGACACCCTGGTCGCCGAGGAACCCCTGGAGATCCGGCTCAACGGCAAGCCGCTGGCCATCACCATGCGCACCCCCGGTGACGACTTCCCGCTCGCGGCCGGCTTCCTGGTCAGCGAAGGCGTCCTGGCCGCCGCGTCCGATCTGCTGAACATCGTCTACTGCGCCGGCGCGACCGCCGACGGGTCCAACACCTACAACGTGGTGGACGTCCGCACGGCCCCCGGCGTCACGATGCCCGACATCACCCTCGAGCGGAACGTCTACACCACCTCGTCCTGCGGGCTGTGCGGCAAGGCGAGCCTGGACGCGGTCCGGACGACGGCCCGCTGGCCCATCGCCGACACTCCCCCGCTCCGGATCGCACCCGAACTGCTCGCGAGCCTCCCCGACCGGCTCCGCGCGGCCCAGCGGGTCTTCGACCGGACCGGGGGCCTCCACGCGGCGGCCCTGTTCTCCGAGGACGGCGAGCTGCTGGACGTGCGGGAGGACGTGGGACGGCACAACGCGGTCGACAAGCTGGTCGGCCGCGCCCTCCAGAACGGGGAGCTGCCCCTGTCACGGACGATCCTGCTGGTGTCGGGCCGGGCCTCGTTCGAGCTGGCGCAGAAGGCCGTGATGGCGGGCATCCCGGTGCTCGCGGCGGTCTCGGCGCCCTCCTCCCTGGCCGTGGACCTGGCCGCGGAGTCCGGGCTGACCCTGGTGGGTTTCCTGCGGGGCAGTTCCATGAACGTGTACGCGGGTGAGGACCGCATCACCCTGCGGACCGCGGCCGCCCAGGGCTGACCCGGTTCCCCGCGGCACGGCGGCGGGGCCCCGAACGGCGGGGAGCGCCCCCTGCGCCGCGGGGGCCCCGCCTCAGCCGCTCGTGAACCGCACGTCGGCCGCGCGCGCCACGGTCCCCAGCCGGGGGAAGTCCAGCTTGACCGACGCCTCGTGTTCGGCGCCGGTGAGGGCGGACATCGCGTCCTCGACGAACACCAGGTCGTAGCCGAGGTCACCGGCGGCGCGGGCGGTGGACTCGACGCCCAGGTTGGTGGCGATGCCGCCGAACACGAGGGTCGTCACACCGTGTTCGCGGAGGCGGTCGTCCAGGCCGGTCCCGTGGAAGGCGCCGATCGTCCGCTTGACGATCTCCAAGTCGCCGTCCCGGTACAACCCTTGGACCAGGCCGCTGCCGGGCGGCTGCTCGGTGACGCCGGGCCGTTCGACGCGGACGAGGACGACGAGCGCGCCGGCCGAGCGGAACGCCGCGGCCAACTCCTCGGCGGCGGACAGTACTTCGGTCCCCTTGTGGGGCTCCAGGGGCAGCGCGACGATGCGGTCCATCAGATCGACGAGGACGAGGGCGCTGCGCGCCGGGACGAGTGGGAGAGCTGCGGTCATGACGGAACGTTATCCGCCGTCAGCCCTGCGTACCGGAATTCGGTTCAACAAGCTGATGAGCCCGGTCGCGGTCGGCGCCGGATCGCGGCGGGAGCGGCGGCGCGGTACGCGCCGTCCGCCTCCCGGGCGGCCTCCCCGCAGCGCCCCGCGAGGTCTCACGCCGCGGCCGCCGCCCTCTCGTCGGCGGATTCCCGCGGCCCCTCCAGCGGGTCCCTCGCACGGCGTTTGGCGATCACCGCGCACACCATCAGCTGCATCTGGTGGAAGAGCATCAGCGGCAGCACCGCCAGGGAGGCATGCGCGCCGAACAGGACGCTCGCCATCGGCAGCCCGGAGGCGAGGGACTTCTTGGAGCCCGCGAACTGGATGGCGATGCGATCCTCGCGGCCGAACCGCAGCGCCTTGGCGCCGTACCAGGTCAGGGCGAGCATCACGGCGAGCAGAACGGCCTCGACCAGGAGCAGCCCGCCCAGCCGTACGACGCTGACCTGGTGCCAGATGCCCTGCACCATGCCCTCGCTGAACGCCGTGTAGACGACCAGCAGGATCGAGCCCCGGTCGACGAGCCCGAGCACCTTCTTGTGCCGGGCGACGAACCCGCCGATCCACCGGCGCAGCAACTGTCCCGCGACGAACGGGACGAGCAGTTGCACCACGATCTCGACCAGCGAGTCCGGGGAGAAGCCGCCGCCGCTGCCGCCGAGCAGTGCGGCCGCGAGCAGCGGGGTGACGACGATGCCGACCAGCGACGAGAAGGAACCGGCGCAGATCGCGGCGGGCACGTTGCCCCGGGCGATGGAGGTGAAGGCGATCGACGACTGGATGGTCGACGGGACCAGGGTGAGGAAGAGCAGCCCCTGGTAGAGGGGTTGGGTGAGGAACACCGGGACCAGACCGCGCGCGGCCAGCCCCAGCAGCGGAAAGACCAGGAAGGTGCAGGCCAGCACGGTCGCGTGGAGCCGCCAGTGCTTCAGGCCGTCCAGTGCCTCCCGGGTGGACAGCCGGGCGCCGTAGAGGAAGAAGAGGAAGGCGATCGCGGCCGTGGAAGCGCCCGAGGCGACCTCGGCGCCGACGCCCCGGGCCGGGAGCAGCGCCGCGAACCCGACGGTGCCGAGCAACAGCAGGATGTAGGGGTCGACCGGCATCCGACTCGGCCAGCTCAGGCGTTTCACGGTGCTCCACGTGCGGTTCGATGGGCGTGCGTCCGGGCTCGGAGAGCCCCTCCCCATCGTCCTCCTCCGTCCCGTGATCGGGAATCCGGTATACCGCTCTCACTGTCATCACGAAAGGTGATGACCGACGCCGGAGAGACTACTGTGGCGGGCGTGTACGAGCCCTCCCATCTGCGTACCTTCCTCGCCGTCGCCCAGACCCTGAGCTTCACGCAGGCCGCGCGACGGCTCGGGCTGCGGCAGTCCACGGTCAGCCAGCACGTGCGACGTCTCGAGGACGCGACGGGGCGGGCGCTGTTCACCCGGGACACGCACTCCGTGGAGCTGACGGAGGACGGCGAGGCCATGCTCGGGTTCGCCCGCCGGATCCTGGACGTCCACGAGCAGGCTTCGGCGTTCTTCACCGGCACCCGGCTGGGCGGCCGGCTGCGCTTCGGCGCCTCCGAGGACTTCGTGCTGACCCGGCTGCCGGAGATCCTGGAGGGCTTCCGCTACGACCATCCCGAGGTCGACCTCGAACTGACCGTGGAGCTGTCGGGCACCCTGCACGAGCGGCTCGCCGCCGGGAAGCTGGACCTGGTCCTGGCCAAGAGGCGCCCCGAGGACCCCGTCGGGGAGCTGGTGTGGCACGACGGGCTCGTGTGGATCGGCGCGGAGCGGCTGCGCCTGGACGCCGACCGCCCGGTGCCGCTGATCGTGTTCCCCCCTCCGGGCATCACCCGCGCCCTGGCCCTGGAGGCGCTGGAGCGGCAGGGCCGGGCCTGGCGGATCGTCTGCACGAGCGGGAGCCTCAACGGCCTCATCGCGGCGGCCCGGGCCGGACTCGGCGTGATGGCCCATTCACGGGGCCTGATCCCACCGGGTCTGGTGCGCATCCCGGAACGGGCCGGACTGCCGGAACTGGGCCGGGTCGACTTCGTGCTCGTGCACGGCCGCCGACGGCCTTCGGCCCAGGGCGCCGCGGACGCGCTGGCGGCGGCCGTCCTGGCGGGCGGCGACCGACTGCACCGACGGGCGGCGGGACCCGGCCGACGGCCCGACCCACCGCGCGCCGGCACCCGCTGACCGGCCTGCCCGGCCACCGCCCCACGCCGACCGCACCTCGCCCAGCGCTCGTACCGCTCCTACCGCCGGACCTGCTCCTACCGCCCGGCCTGCTGGTACGTCAGCTGCTTCACCCGCCGCATGAACGGGGTCGCCTCCACGTGCTGCACGCCGTCCAGGCGCCCCAGCGGCCCGCTGAGGTAGGCGTAGAGGCCCGCCGTGTCCCGGACCACCGCGGTGACGACGATGTGGGAGGGGCCGGCCGTGGCCGAGGCGAAGGCGATCTCGTCGTGGGTGGCGAGCGCCTCACCGACCGCGTGCAGGGCGGAGGGCGCCGTGGTGATCCACAGGACGGCGGCGAGAGGGTGGCCGAGGTGCTCGGAGTGGTACTCGACGTCGATGTAGACGGCGCCCGAGGCGAACAGCGCCGCCAGGCGGCGTCTGACGGCGGACTCGGAGCGGCCGGTGGCGCGCCGGAGCTCCGGGTAGGTGGCACGGCCGTCACGCTCCAGGACGGCGAGCAGCGGCTCGTCCTCGGGCTCGATACGGGCCGGCCCGGGCGTGGGGATCACGTCGTGGCGCGGGGTGAGGGCGGCGATCTGCTCGTCGTCCAGTGCGCCGAACTTCCGCAGCCAGCCGGTGGGCCCGCCGTAGAAGCGGTGGAGGAGCTGCTGGGCGCGGATCTCCACGACGCTCGGGGTGCGCGGGAGCTTGCCGAGCAGCAGGTCGTCGTGATCGCCGGGATGGCGGGGCCGGGTCATGCAGACGATCTCGGTGCCGCCGGAGCCCAGGCCGATCCAGTTGGTGTCGGGACGTTTGGCGAGCGCGTCGGCGATGACCGTGGCGCTGTCGGGAGCACAGCGCAGCCGCAGCATCCACTGGTCCTGCCCGAGGCGTTCGGCGTCCCGGACGGCGACGATCCGCAGGGCGGCCTCGTCGCGCAGCCGGCGGTAGCGGCGCGCGACCGTCTGGTCCGAGACGCCCAGGACCTCGCCGAGCCTGCTGAAGGAGGCCCGGCCGTCCACCTCCAGCGCCGAGAGCAGTTGGAGATCGAGTGCGTCCATCCTGCCGTGGGTGTCGAATTCCATCCCCAGTGAGCCTTCCTCGTCGGATTCCGCCGACAGGACACCGGATACGGCGGTGATCGGCCGTGGCTCGTCCATCGTACGGAGTGCCGCGCATCCGTGGCGGAGGAGATGACCGAGGAGTGGGACATGCGCACATGGGGGCCGCTGACAGCGGTGTGCCTGGGCACGTTCATGTTGTTGCTGGACGTGACGATCGTGATCGTCGCGCTGCCGGACATGGCGCGGGCGCTGGGCGCCTCGCTGAGCGATCTGCAATGGGTGGTCGACGGGTACGCGCTCGCGCTGGCCGCGCTGCTGCTGGGGGCCGGGGCCACGGCCGACATCCTGGGGCGCCGCCGGGTGCACGTGGTGGGGGTGGTGGTGTTCGCGACGGCGTCGCTGCTGTGCGGGCTGGCGAGCGGGCCGGACACCCTCGTCGCCGCCCGGGCCCTCCAGGGGGTGGGCGCGGCGGCGATGCTGGCGACGACGCTTCCGCTGCTCGGCTCGGTCTACCAGGGCCGCCAGCGGTCGGCCGCGCTAGGGGTGTGGGGCGCGGTGAGCGGCGCGGCCGCGGCGGTCGGGCCGGTGCTGGGCGGGCTGCTGGCCGAGGGGCCCGGCTGGCGATGGATCTTCTACGTGAACCTGCCGGTGAGTCTGGTCGCGGTGTGGCTGACGCTGAAGGCGGTGCCCGAGTCCAGGGGGCCGCGCGGGATGCGGGTCGACTGGGCGGGCACGGCGGCCTTCGCGGTCTTCGCGGGCGGCACCGCGTACGCCGTCGTACGGGCCGGTGAGGACGGCTGGACGGCGTCGGCGACGCTCGTCTCGTTCGGGCTCGCCGCGCTCGCGCTGGTGTGCTTCGTACTGGCGGAACGCCGGGCGGCCCATCCGCTGCTCGACCTGTCGCTGCTGCGCCGGCCCGCGTTCGTGGGAGTGATGATCGGGGCGCTCGCCTTCAACGGCGTGGCGTTCGGGGTGACGCCGTACCTGTCCATCTGGATGCAGACGCTGCTGGGGATGAGCCCGGTGCGCGGGGGCCTCACGCTGCTGCCGATGACTGTGGCGGCCATGATCACGGCGGTCGTGGTGGGCAAGCGGTTGCACGGTGTTCCCGCCCGGTGGACCATCGGCGGCGGTCTCCTGCTGATCGGCGCGGGCTGTTTCTGCCAGGCCGTGCTCGGTGCCGGTTCGGACTGGACGGCGCTGGTGCCCGGGTTCGTGCTGGTGGGCACGGGAACCGGGTTCGTCGCGCCCACCGTGGCGGGGGCCGCGCTGGCCGCCGTGGAACCGGCGCGGGCCGGGATGGCGGGCGGAGCCGTGAACACCGTGCGGCAGCTCGGGTACGCGCTCGGCGTCGCGGTCTTCGGCACCGTGGTGACCTCCAGGATGACCGGCACCCTCCCGCACGACGCGTCGCACGCGCTGGCGGGCGGGGGTGCCGGTGCGCTGCGGGGCACGTTCTCCGAGCACACGCTGCGGTCCGCGTTCGCCTCCGGACTCGACGCGGCACTGGTGACGGCGGGCTGCGCGGGCGTGGCCGCCGCCGCGCTCGTCCTCGTCCTCGTCAGGACCCCGCGCGCGGCGTCGGCCGCGACGGCGGAAACGGACGCGAGCGTGCCGTCGGAGCGAGCGGCGGCCCCCCGGCCGTGACGGCGCCCGCTCCCACGGCCCCGGGCGCGCGGGCCGAGGGGGCGGCGCGGCGGGGGACGGGCCGCGAGGGGCGGGCGGAGTAAGCGGTACGGGCAGATTCGGTGGAGATTACGGTGCCGAAACTTACTCTTCCGTCAGTTTCGTGTCCGACCCTTCCCCATGTGAGCCCATTTTCCGGCACTGACCAGCGCGGACGAGCGCGGCGCGCGATTTCCGCCCCCCTCCCCTACCGCCGTCGGGTGGGGTAGCTTTCACGGCGCTGTGCGGCCATGAGAAGCGGGGTGCGGGTTTGCGCGAGTTCACCAACCCTCCGTTGGCGTCGGCGCCGCCGGTGGGCGGTCTGGCCGACGTCGTGTTCCGGCACGCCCAGGAGGACCCGCACTACGTCGCCCTCGGCCGCAAGGACGAGGGGGGCGAGTGGCGGGACGTGACCGCCGGCGAGTTCCGCGACGAGGTCCTCGCCCTGGCCAAGGGGCTCCTCGCGCAGGGCATCCGCTTCGGCGACCGCGTCGCGATCATGTCCCGCACCCGCTACGAGTGGACCCTCTTCGACTTCGCCCTGTGGACGATCGGCGCCCAGGTGGTGCCGGTCTACTCGACCTCCTCGGCCGAGCAGTGCTTCTGGATGCTCTACGACAGCGAGTGCACGGCCGCGATCGTCGAGCACGAGGACCACGCGATGACGATCGCCACCGTCATCGACCGCCTGCCCCGGCTGCGGCAGCTGTGGCAGCTGGACTCGGGCTGTGTGCAGGAGCTCTACGACGCCGGCGCCGCCATCGAGGACGAGGTGGTGCACCGGCACCGGGAGGCGGTCACCCCCGACTCGACCGCGACGGTCATCTACACCTCGGGGACCACGGGCCGGCCCAAGGGCTGTGTCATCTCGCACGGCAACTTCATGTTCGAGGCGGACACCGTCATCGAGCGGTGGGAGCCGGTCTTCCACTCCAGGAAGGGCGACGAGGCGGCGACGCTGCTGTTCCTGCCGCTGGCGCACGTCTTCGGGCGGATGGTGCAGATCGCCGCGATCCGCGGCAAGGTCCGCTTCGGCCACCAGCCCCAGCTGCACGCGGCCGCCCTCCTCCCCGACCTGGCCGCCTTCAGACCCTCCTTCTTCCTGGCCGTGCCGTACATCTTCGAGAAGGTCTTCAACGCCGCCCGCCGCAAGGCGGAGCGGGAGGGCAAGTCGGGGCCGTTCGAGAAGGCCGTCGACGTGGCGGTGAACTACGCCGAGGCGGTCGAGGCGAAGGCGTGGGGCATCGGGCCCGGCCCGTCCGCGGGTCTGCGGATGCAGCACCAGTTGTTCGACAAGCTCGTCTACTCCAAGGTGCGCGCGGCGATGGGCGGCCGGGTCCGGCACGCCATGTCCGGCGGCTCGGCCATGGACCGCAAGCTCGGCCTGTTCTTCGCGGGCGCGGGGGTGCAGATCTACGAGGGCTACGGTCTGACCGAGACGACGGCGGCCGCGACCGCCAACCCGCCCGGCCGCACCAGGTACGGCACGGTCGGCCAGGCCATCCCCGGCATGACCGTGCACATCGCGGACGACGGCGAGATCTGGCTGCGCGGCGCGAACGTGTTCCAGGGTTATCTCAACAATCCCAAGGCCACCGACGAGACCCTGCACGACGGCTGGCTGGCCACCGGTGACCTGGGGTCGCTCGACGAGGACGGTTACCTCACCATCACCGGCCGCAAGAAGGAGATCCTGGTGACCTCCGGCGGCAAGAGCGTCTCGCCGGGGCTGCTGGAGGAGCGGGTGCGAGATCATCCGCTGGTCAACCAGTGCATCGTCGTCGGCAACGACCGTCCGTTCGTGGCCGCCCTGGTCACCCTGGACCAGGAGGCGGTCGAGCACTGGCTCCAGATGCGCAACAAACCGCAGCTGACGGCGTTCGAGCTGGTCAGCGACCCGGATCTGGAGGCGGAGGTGCGCCGGTCCGTCGTGGCGGCCAACACGCTGGTCTCGAAGGCCGAGTCGATCCGCACCTTCCGCATCCTCGCCCAGCCCTTCACGGAGGAGCACGGGCTGCTCACCCCGTCGCTGAAGCTGAAGCGCAAGGCGATCGAGAACGCCTACGCGAACGAGGTCGACGCGCTGTACCGCTCGTAGGGCTCGAATTCGGGGGTCAGGAATGCATCACTCGCCGTGATCGTTGACGATGGGAGTACCACTCTGACGGACAACCGAAGGATCAAGAGCTCGTGAGCAGCAAGGTCCCCCCGATCATCCTCAACAACGGCGTGGAGATGCCCCAGCTGGGCTTCGGGGTCTGGCAGGTGCCGGACGACGAGGCGGAGCAGGCGGTCTCCACCGCGCTGGAGGCCGGGTACCGCAGCATCGACACAGCGGCGATCTACGGCAACGAGGAGGGCACCGGCAAGGCCATCACCTCCTCCGGCGTGCCCCGCAAGGACATCTTCGTCACCACCAAGCTCTGGAACAGCGACCAGGGGTACGAATCGACGCTCCGCGCGTTCGACACCTCGCTGGACAAGCTCGGCCTGGACTACCTGGACCTGTACCTGATCCACTGGCCGCTGCCCTCGCGCGACAGCTACGTGGACACGTACAAGGCGTTCGAGAAGCTCCTCGCCGACGGCCGGGTGCGGGCCATCGGCGTGTCGAACTTCCTGCCGGAGCACCTGGAGCGGCTGATCGGCGAGACGTCGGTCGTCCCGGCCGTCAACCAGATCGAGCTGCACCCGCACCTCCAGCAGCACGCCTCCCGCGCGTTCCACGCGGAGCAGGGCATCGCCACCGAGGCCTGGTCCCCGCTCGGCCAGGGCAAGGGCCTGCTCGAGGTCCCGGCGGTCGTGGCCATCGCCCAGAAGCACAACCGCACCCCGGCCCAGGTCGTGCTGCGCTGGCACCTCCAGCTCGGCAACGTCGTGATCCCGAAGTCCGTGACGCCGTCGCGGATCAAGGAGAACATCGACGTGTTCGACTTCAGCCTGGACACCGAGGACCTGGCGGCGATCAGCGCCCTCAACGAGGACCGGCGCATCGGTCCGGACCCGGCGACGTTCGACGTCGGCTGAGTCTCCCCCGTACGCGGCGAGGGCGCCCCCGGTCGGGGGGCGCCCTCGCCGCGTCGGCGGGCTCGTCAGTTGGGCTGCCCGACCGGCCGTACGACGACGGTGTTGATGTCGACGCCCGCCGGCTGTCCCACGGCCCAGACGACGGAGTCGGCGATCTGGTCGGCGGTCAGCAGGTGCCCGGGCGGCAGGCTCCCGTAGCCGTCCCAGAACGGGGTCTCCACCCGGCCGGGGGCGATCAGTGTGACGCCGACGCCCCACTCGGTGACCTGGCGGCGGGTGTTCTCCGCGAGACCGGTCACCGCCCACTTGGTGGCCCCGTAGATGTTGCCCGGGGTGGGCACGAACCCGGCGACACTGCCGATCAGCACGATCCGTCCCCGGGTCTCCCGCAGCGCGTCGATCGACGCCCGGACGAGCAGCGCGGGGCCGAGCACGTTCGTCAGGACCATGTCGGTCCACCCGGCCGGGTCACCCTCCGCCACCGAGTCGTGGGTGGCGGTCCCCGCGTTGGCGACGACGGTGTCCAGCCGGCCGAACTCCTCGAGCGTACGGGCGACCGCCGACCGCACGCTGTCGTAGTCGGCCGCGTTCCCGACGACCGTCAACAGCCCCTTCGGCTCCCCGAGTTCCGCGGCGAAGCCGCGCAGCCGCTCCTCGCCGCGGCCGGTGACCGTGACCCGGTACCCGGCGTCCAGCAACTGCCGCGCGACCGCGGCTCCGATGCCGCTGCCGCCGCCGGTGATCAGTGCGACCGGAGCATCCGAGGTGCCCGATACGTTGTTCATGATGTGTCCCCCAAAGCGTCGGATCCGCGCGTGGTCCGCGTGACGCCGGCCGCGTCCCCCACCGCACACGGCATCCATGGCCGCCGCTCGCCGTACGTCGCGCGGCACGCAGTCCACCACTTGGAGCGCTCTCCAAGTCAAGCCCCGGCACGCCGACCCGGACCCGAGCCGGCTACCGGACCGGCTTCACCGCCGTGTGCACGGTGTGCGCCGCGAGCACGAACACGTCCGCCCTGCGGTGCACGCCCGCCGCGTCCCCCGGGTCGAGCAGCCGGTCCAGCACGGCGCGGTCGTCGTCGCCGAGGGTGTCACCGAAGACGTCCCGCAGCCGGGAGAGGGACGCGGCGATGTAGGCGCGCGCCCGGTCGGAGGCGGGCGCGGGCAGATCGAGCAGGAAGCTGCGGGTGCGGACGTGCCGCAGACCGGCCGCGCCGAGCAGCCCCGCCCAGTCCTCGGTCTCGCCGACCGAGCCGGGCAGGTCGGCCCTCATCCGCGCGAACCACTCCTCCTGAAGCACGTCGAGCCGCGCCTCCAGGCCGGGCCGCCCGAAGCCGAGGTCGCGCGGCAGGAACCGGGGCGGCAGACCGCCCTCCATGATCGCCAGTGTGCCGCCCGGTGCGAGGCGTTCCGCGAAGGCGGCCAGGGCCGCGCGCTGATCGCCCAGGTGGTGCAGGCTGCGGCCGGCCCACAGCAGATCGGCCGGATAGTCCAACTCGGCCAGCACATGAGGGAGTTCACCGGCCAGGGTGTCGAAGCGGTCACCGTGTCCGAGCCGGTCGGCTCGCTGCCGCGCCCGCTCCAGCAGGGGCGCGGAACCGTCGACCGCCGTGACCCGCGCGCCGGAGAAGATCTCGGCGAACAGACAGGCGACGACACCGGGTCCGCTGCCCACGTCCACGATCAGCCCCGGCTCGGTCACCTCCTTCCCCAGCCAGGACAGGGCCCGCTCGTACAGGGGCGTGAACAGTTCGGCCTGGGCTTCGAGGTGCGGGGCCATCTCGGCCCAGTCGATGTCGGTGTCGTGGCCGTGACCATGGCGGTGGCCGTGGTCCTGCCCGTGGCCATCGGCGGGACCGGGGGTGCGGCCCGGGCCCGGGGAGGGCTGGTCGCCGTGGGACTCGTGCGGGTGGTGCGCCATGGTGTCAGCCTCTCGTCCGGTGTGCCGTCAGCGTGCGCCGACGCTCCGGTCCGGGGCCACCTTTGTTGCCGGTGCGGCAAAAGAACGGGCTGCCCGCGGCAAGCCGGATCGCGCCTGTCCGGCCGCTCCCGGTGGGCGGGAGCGACCGGACGGGAACTGCTGGCCGGTGATGTGCGCGGCCGTCGGGGCCGGTGCGGCCCCGGCACGGCCTACAGCGGCGGGTACGCGTTCTGCATCAGCTGCTGGAACTGGGCCGAGAACCAGTGTCCGGACAGCGGCGCGTTCGCCAGGGCACCCGACAGGTTGTTGCCGTTGCGCGCGTTGCCCGTGTACGTCGGGTCGCACATCCGGTCGAAGCCCTTGCCCTCGTCGTTCGCGATGGCGGAGCTGGAACCGTCGGACTCACCCGGCGGCTTCATCCACACGTACGCGTCGATCCCGGCGGCGGGAGCCGCCTGCGGGCGCTCGCCGAGGCCGGCGCCGGACTGGTTGCACCAGTTGCCGATGTGGATACGACGGTCGTAGCGGCCGCCGTCGACGTAGGTGTCCACGCTGGTCGTGGCGCCCGGTCCGGTGGGCCGCGCGGTGCCTCCCCAGCCGTTGCGGGAGGTGTCGATCAGCATGCCGATGTTCGACCGGAAGCCCGCGGTGACGAGCTGGTTGCGGAAGGCCTGGGCGTACGACTGCTCGTCGACGTAGCGGTTCCAGTCCACCCACTTGGACTCGCGGACCGACTTGCCGGCCACGGTGTCGTTGACGGTGAAGTTGTTCTCCTTCAGGGCGCTGTAGTTAGCCGTGTTGGTGATGAAGCCGTGCACGTCGTCGACGGTCGCGCCCTCGGAGGTGGCCGCCTGGTAGAAGAGCGCGGCGGAGGGGGCGAAGTTGTCGTCCCAGCCGAGCCAGCCGTGGTGACCGGCGTCGATGTAGTTGTAGACGTTGGGGATCGCGCCCAGCTTGTCCAGCGCGTAGCCGACGCCCTTCACGTAGTTGCCGTTGGCCTTCATGGTGTCGCAGGCCGCGGTGGCGGTGGGCCGGCTGCCCGTGTTGGTGACCAGGTTGGGCAGCGAGTCGATCTCGATCGTGGTGACGATCCGCAGCGAGGCGTACTTGCTGTCGGAGAGGATCGTCGCGATCGGGTCGATGAACTGCGTCTTGTACTTGTCGATCTCCGTCGGGCCGAGCTCGCCGTTGGAGGCGAGGGCGGCACAGTCACGTCCGGGAAGGTCGTAGACGACCAGCTGGACGACCTCCTCCCCGCTGCCCTTCTGGGCGAGGGCGGCGTCCAGGTGGGCGCGCAGCCCCATGCCGCCGTTCACCCCGTTGATGGCGGCGATACGGTCGAGCCAGACGCCGGTCGGCTGGTTGGAGATGCGGCTGCCGCCCGTCTCGGCGGCGGCCTTCGCCGACCATTCGGGGTTCACGTACACCTTGGCGCCGACGTAGGGGTTGTCGACCTTGGTGGACGGGGTGCCGGGGTCGGTCGGGGTACCGGGATCGGTCGGGGTGCCGGTACCGCTGTCGACGTTGCAGGTCACGCCGTCGAGGGTGAACGCGGTGGGGATCGCGTTGGTGCCGCTGTAGGTGCCCTGGAACCCGAAGCTGACCGAACCGCCGGTCGCCAGTGTCCCGTTGTAGGTCTCGTTGGCGGCGGTGACGGCCGTGCCGGACTGGGTGATCTTCGCGTTCCACCCGTTGGTGACCTTCTGGGTACCTGCGTACGCCCACTTCACCGCCCAACTCGACTTCGCGGTCGAGTTGTTGGTGACGGTGACGGCGGCGGTGAAGCCGGTTCCCCAGTCGTTCTGCACCTTGTAGTCGACGCTGCACGGGATGGCGGCGAGGCCCGGATCGCCGGGTACGACCGCGAGCGCCGTCCCGGAGGCGCCGGCGACCAGCGCCAGCGCGGCGAGTACCGCTGTTCTGCTACGGCTCATGAGTGCGGGTTCCTTCTCGGTTGCGGGTGGTGTCCGTTTCCTCGGTGGTGCTGTCGGACCGCGGGTTGCGGCCGACCGGGCCGTGTTCCGGCCCCCGCCGGACCGACCCGGCGGATCGGTTCGGCGGTCGGTTCAGCGGATCGGACGGGCGGTTCGGTCGGAGGCGCCGGTCACGTGGACCGGTCCGCCGACGCCTGTCCGTCGAGTGCGCGCAGATGGTCGCGCAGGCCGGCGCCGTACGCCGTGGGCGTGCCGTCGTAGCCGGAGATCAGGGAAGGGCCGGTGGAGCAGTCCCAGGTGTTCCAGGTCCAGCCCAGGTACGACAGACCGCGGTCGTCGAACCACTTCATGACCCGATCGACGAACCCGTGCGAGCAGGTGTTCTCCCCGATCTCCCCCGCCACCAGCGGCACCTGAGCCGCGACGGGGGCGAGGGTGGAGTTCCAGCAGCTCTCGTTCGCACAGGAGTTGAAGTTGTAGACGTGGTACGCGGCGGCGAGATTGCCGGTCGGGTCGGTGGGCCTGTACGTCAGCCACTGACTCAGGTCGTTGGAGTACGCGAGGCCGCCGGCCAGGATCACGTTCCTGGCGCCGGTCGCCCGTACCGAGTCGACGAGATCCTGCATACCGGCGACCTCGTACCCGATGCCGGGACAGGTCCCGCCGTCCCGCCAGCACTGCCACGCCTGGGTGGTCGTGGAGGTGGCGCGGTCCGGGTAGGGCTCGTTGAACAGGTCGAACACGACGGCCCGGTCGTTCTTGAAGGTGTTGGCGACCGAGGTCCAGAACGACGGGCTGTACTGCATGTCGGGCATCGGCTTCTGGCAACTGGCGTGCACGTCCGAGCAGCCCGCCGAATTGCCGGTGTACTGACCTTGGCTCCAGTGCAGTTCGACGACGGGCGTCATGCCGTGCGCCTCGACGCGGGCCACCAGGTCCTTGACCGCGTCGACGTAGCGGGTGCCGCCGTAGGCGGAGTCGATGTTCGAAAGGCCCAGCCAGCACTCCTCGTTGAGCGGGATGCGCACGGTGTCGACGTGCCAGTCGGCGATCGCCCGGACGGCGGCGTCGTCCACCGGGCCGTCCCAGATGCCGCGTCCCTGGACGCACATGAACTCGCCGCCGGAGCGGTTCACTCCGAGCAGCCGGCGGGTGTCGCCGTCGGCGTCCACGAGCCGGTTGCCCGAGACGTGCAGCGCGGGGGGCTCGTCACCGGTGTCCGGCGGTTCCGTCGTGGGTGGCGTGGTGGGTGTGGGCGTGGGAGTCGGTTCGGTGGCCGCGTTGCACCTCGTGCCGTTGAGCTCGAACGCCACCGGTACGGTGTTCGCCTTCGCGGCGGTGGCGGCGATGAAGCCCGCGCTGACGCTCGCGCCGGTGCCCAGGGAGCCGTTCCAGCTCTCGTTCGCGGCGGTGACGGTGGTGCCGGACTGGGACCACTTCGCGCTCCAGCCCTGAGTGATCTCCTGGCCGTCGGCGAAGTCGAAGGTGAGGTTCCAACCGGTCAGAGCCGCCGCGTTGTTGGTGATCTTCACGGCGCCCTGAAAGCCGGCGTCCCATTGGCCGGTGACCGAGTACTCGACCGTGCACACGGGCACGGCTCCCTGCGCCGTGACGACCGGTGTCAGGGCGCCCGCAACGAGGGCGACCGTACCGGCGACGGCTAAAAGTACTGAACGCGGGGGGTGTCGCATGAGCGACTCCTTGCAGCTCAGGCGCGTCGTGAAAGGACGCGTCGACTGATGGAACCGCTCCCACTGGTGCCTCGAAGCTAGCGCCAAGTGTCGGCAAAGAACAGAGGCGTCACTGACTTTCCCTCAACATCGGCCGTCGAATCTTTTCGACTCTTCAAGCACCTTGACCGCTCCGACCCCCGTCCCCACTATGGGAGCGCTCCCACTGGTTCAAGGCTTGTTGCTCCTCCCCCACCTCTCCGAGCCGCAAGGAGGAACCAGCACCATGGATCCCTCACGCAGACGCCGCGGGGCGCGGCGCCTGTGGACCGCCGCCCTGGCGGCCCTCGCGCTCCCCCTCGCCATGCTGAGTACGAGCACAACTCCCGCTCAGGCAGCCGCACTTCAGTGCAGCGTCGACTACAAGACCAATGACTGGGGTTCCGGGTTCACCGCGGATCTGACCCTCACCAACCGGGGCACCGACCCGATCAGCGGCTGGGCCCTGACGTATTCCTACGCCGGCAACCAGAAGCTGACGAACGGATGGAACGGCAACTGGTCGCAGTCCGGTCAGCAGATCACGGTGAACAACGCCTCGTACAACGGGACGATCGCCGCCGGTGCCGCGGTCGGCACGGGCGCGCAGTTCACCTACAGCGGCACGAACGCCGCGCCGACGAGCTTCGCGGTCAACGGCACCACCTGCGCCGGCGCCCACCAGCCGCCCGTCGCGGTGCTGACCAGCCCGACCGCGGGCGCGGTCTACACGCAGGGGAACCCGGTCCCGCTGGCGGCGACCGCGGCGGCGGCCGACGGCGCGACCATCAGCAAGATCGAGTTCTATGACGACACGACCCTGCTGGGCACGGACACGAGCTCGCCGTACACCCTGTCCGCCACCGGCTTGTCCGTGGGCAGTCATTCTCTGGTCGCCAAGGCGTACGACAGCCTGGGCGCGTCGGCGTCGTCGACCCCGGTCGGCATCACGGTCGCCTCGGGACCGGCCGTCGTCGCCTCCACCAACCAGCTCGCCGTGCAGCAGGGCAGGACGGGCACCTACTCGCTGAAGCTGTCGACCCAGCCCTCGGCCAATGTGACCGTCACGACCGCCCGCACCGCCGGCAACACGGGCCTGACGGTGACGGGCGGCGCGAGCCTCACCTTCACACCGTCGAACTGGAGCGCCGCCCAGAACGTGACCATCACGGCCGACGCCTCCGGCACGGGCGCCGCGACCTTCGAGTCGACGGCCACCGGACACGCCAAGGCCTCGGTCACGGCCACCGAGATCGCGGGCACCAAGGCGTACGACGCCCGGTTCCTCGACCTCTACGGCAAGATCACCAACCCGGCGAACGGTTACTTCTCCCCCGAGGGGATCCCGTACCACTCGGTCGAGACATTGATCGTCGAGGCTCCGGACCAGGGGCACGAGACCACCTCCGAGGCCTACAGCTACCTGCTCTGGCTCCAGGCGATGTACGGGAAGATCACCGGCGACTGGACCAAGTTCAACGGCGCCTGGGACATCATGGAGAAGTACATGATCCCCACCCACGCCGACCAGCCGACCAACTCGTTCTACAACGCCTCCAAACCGGCGACGTACGCACCCGAGCTGGACACCCCGAACGAGTACCCGGCGAAACTGGACACCGGTGTCTCGGTGGGACCGGATCCCATAGCCGGTGAACTGAAGACCGCGTACGGCACGGACGACGTCTACGGCATGCACTGGCTCCAGGACGTCGACAACACCTACGGCTACGGCAACTCGCCCGGCAAGTGCGAGGCGGGTCCGACGGACACCGGCCCGTCGTACATCAACACCTTCCAGCGCGGCGCGCAGGAGTCGGTGTGGGAGACGGTGCCGCAGCCGACCTGCGACGCCTTCAAGTACGGCGGCACGAACGGATATCTCGACCTGTTCACCGGTGACGCCTCCTACGCCAAGCAGTGGAAGTTCACCAACGCCCCGGACGCCGACGCGCGAGCCGTGCAGGCCGCGTACTGGGCGGACATCTGGGCCGAGGCGCAGGGCAAGGGCGGTGACGTCTCCGCGACCGTCGGCAAGGCCGCGAAGATGGGTGACTACCTCCGCTACGCGATGTACGACAAGTACTTCAAGAAGATCGGCAACTGCGTCGGACCGACCGCCTGCGCGGCCGGCACCGGCAAGGACGCCTCGCACTACCTGCTGTCCTGGTACTACGCCTGGGGCGGCGCCACGGACACCAGCGCCGGCTGGGCCTGGCGCATCGGATCCAGTCACACCCACGGCGGCTACCAGAACCCGCTGGCCGCCTACGCGCTCAGCAGCTACGCGGACCTGAAGCCCAAGTCGGCGACGGGCCAGGCGGACTGGGCGAAGTCCCTGACCCGGCAGCTGGAGTTCTACCGCTGGCTCCAGTCCAGCGAGGGCGCCATCGCGGGCGGGGCGACGAACAGCTGGGCGGGCCGCTACGCGACGCCGCCGACCGGGACGTCGACCTTCTACGGCATGTACTACGACCAGCAGCCCGTCTACCACGACCCGCCGTCCAACCAGTGGTTCGGCTTCCAGGCGTGGTCGATGGAGCGGGTCGCCGAGTACTACCAGCAGACCGGGAACGCGAGCGCCAAGGCGGTTCTCGACAAGTGGGTCGACTGGGCGCTGTCCAAGACCACGATCAACCCGGACGGCAGCTTCCTGATCCCCTCCACGCTCCAGTGGTCGGGGCAGCCGGACACCTGGAACGCGACGAGCCCCGGCGCGAACACGGGACTTCACGTCACGGTCGCCGACTACACCAATGACGTCGGGGTGGCCGCCGCGTACGCCAAGACCCTGACGTACTACGCCGCCAGGTCCGGTGACACGGAGGCGAAGACGACCGCGAAGGCCCTCCTGGACGGGATGTGGGCCAACAACCAGGACGCCCTCGGCATCGCGGTGCCGGAGACCCGCGCCGACTACAACCGCTTCGACGACGGCGTGTACGTCCCCGGCACCTTCAGCGGCAAGATGCCGAACGGCGACACGATCAACTCCTCCTCGACCTTCGCCTCCCTGCGGTCCTTCTACAAGAACGACCCGGCCTGGTCGAAGATCGAGAGCTATCTCGCGGGCGGAGCCGCGCCCGTGTTCACGTACCACCGCTTCTGGGCCCAGGCGGACATCGCCCTGGCCATGGGCTCGTACGCGGAGCTTCTCGAATAGTCCCCCGCCGAGCGCGCCGCGGGCAGGGCGGGGTTCGGCTGCGGGCCGGAAGTGACCGGCCCGCAGTACCCCCGCCCCCGGTCGCCCCTTCGGGCCGGGGGCGCGGGGTGGCCCCACCCCCCCCGTCGGCGTGCTCGAAGGCTCCGCGTACGCGGCCTCGTCACCGGACGACGAGGCCACCCGGCCGGGCGGTCCCCACCCGCACAGGGGACCGCCCGGCCCTCGCGCGCTCCTCTTCACGGAAGGACCCCCACCGTGCGAAGAACCCGTATCCTCACGGCCGTTCTCGCGCTCGCCGCCGGCCTCGTCGCGGGAAGCCCGCCCGTACTGGCCGCGGACGGCAGCCCGCGGACGGCACCGGCCGCAGAGTCGTACACCTGGAGGAACGCCAGGATCGACGGCGGCGGCTTCGTGCCCGGCATCGTCTTCAACCGCAAGGAGAAGAACCTCGCCTACGCGCGCACCGACATCGGCGGCGCGTACCGCTGGCAGGAGTCGAGCAAGACCTGGACCCCGCTGCTGGACTCGGTCGGCTGGGACGACTGGGGGCACACCGGCGTGGTGAGCCTGGCCTCCGACTCCGTCGATCCGAACAGGGTGTACGCGGCGGTCGGCACCTACACCAACAGCTGGGACCCGGGCAACGGGGCCGTGCTGCGCTCCGCCGACCGGGGCGCCAGCTGGCAGAAGACGGACCTGCCCTACAAGCTGGGCGGCAACATGCCCGGCCGCGGCATGGGCGAGCGCCTGGCGGTCGACCCGAACAGGAACAGCGTGCTGTATCTGGGCGCGCCGAGCGGCAAGGGCCTGTGGCGGTCGACGGACTCGGGCGTCACCTGGTCGCAGGTGACGAACTTCCCCAACGTCGGCAACTACCAGCAGGATCCGACCGACACCAGCGGGTACGCCAGCGACAACCAGGGCATCGTCTGGGTCACCTTCGACGAGTCCACGGGGACGTCCGGCACCGCGACGAAGACGATCTACGTCGGCGTGGCGGACAAGGACAACGCGGTGTACCGGTCGACCGACGCGGGCGCGACCTGGACACGGCTGGCCGGGCAGCCGACGGGATACCTGGCGCACAAGGGCGTGCTGGACACCGTCAACGGTCACCTGTTCCTCGCCTACAGCGACAAGGGCGGGCCGTACGACGGCGGCAAGGGCCGGCTGTGGCGGTACGCGACGGCGACCGGGACCTGGACGGACATCAGTCCGGTGGCGGAGGCCGACTCGTACTACGGCTTCAGCGGGCTGACCGTCGACCGGCAGAAGCCCGGTACCGTCATGGCCACCGCCTACAGTTCCTGGTGGCCGGACACCCAGATCTTCCGCTCGACGGACAGCGGCGGCACCTGGACCAAGGCGTGGGACTACACCTCGTACCCCGACCGTGCGAACCGGTACACGATGGACGTCTCGTCGTCGCCGTGGCTGACCTGGGGCGCCAACCCCTCGCCGCCGGAGCAGACGCCCAAACTCGGTTGGATGACGGAGGCGTTGGAGATCGACCCGTTCAACTCCAGCCGCATGATGTACGGCACGGGCGCGACGATCTACGGCACGGAGAACCTGGCCGACTGGGACAGCGAGGGCCGGTTCACCATCAAGCCGATGGTGCAGGGGCTGGAGGAGACGGCGGTCCTGGACATCGCCTCCCCGCCGTCCGGCGCGCCGTTGCTCAGCGCGCTGGGCGACGTCGGCGGCTTCCGCCACACGGACCTGACGAAGGTGCCGTCGATGATGTTCACCTCCCCGAACTTCACCTCGACGACGAGCCTGGACTACGCCGAGACGAACCCGAACACCGTGGTCCGCGTCGGCGATCTGGACTCGGGGCCGCATGTGGCGTTCTCGACGGACAACGGCGCCAACTGGTTCGCGGGGACGGACCCTTCGGGAGTCAGCGGGGGCGGGACGGTCGCCGCGGCGGCGGACGGCAGCCGCTTCGTCTGGAGCCCGGCGGGCGCCGGAGTGCAGTACACCACCGGTTTCGGCACCTCGTGGCAGGCGTCGAGCGGAATCCCGGCCGGGGCGATCGTCGAGTCCGACCGGGTCGACCCAAAGACCTTCTACGGCTTCAAGTCGGGCAAGTTCTATGTGAGTTCGGACGGCGGCGCGACCTTCACCGGGTCCGCGGCGGCCGGTCTGCCCGGCGGGGACAGCGTGCGGTTCAAGGCGTTGCCGGGCACGAAGGGCGATGTCTGGCTGGCGGGCGGGGCGAGCGACGGAGCGTACGGTCTGTGGCACTCCACGGACTCCGGCGCGACCTTCACCAAGCTGTCGGGGGTCGAGCAGGCCGACACGATCGGGTTCGGCAAGGCCGCGACGGGCGCGTCGTACCAGACCCTCTACACCAGCGCGAAGATCGCCGGTGTCCGGGGCATCTTCCGCTCGACGGACAAGGGCGCGACCTGGACCCGGATCAACGACGACGCCCACCAGTGGGGTTGGACGGGCGGGGCGATCACGGGTGACCCGAGGGTGTACGGGCGGGTCTACGTCTCGACGAACGGCCGGGGCGTCGTCTACGGCGACATCTCCGACACCGGCGGCGGGGGCACGGATCCCACCGATCCGACCGACCCCACGCCGACCGGTGCCTGCGCGGTGACGTACACCGTCACCAACCAGTGGTCGGGCGGTTTCCAGGCGGACGTCGAACTCGCCAACACCGGCACGAGCGCCTGGTCCGGCTGGAGCCTCGGCTGGACCTTCCCGAACGGCCAGACCATCGGCCAGCTGTGGAACGCGGTCCACACCCAGTCGGGTCCGGCGGTGGCGGCGAGGAACGTGGGCTGGAACGCCGATGTGGCGGCCGGTTCGTCCGTGAGCTTCGGCTTCACGGGCAACTGGACGGGCACGAACACGAAACCGACGGCGTTCAAGCTGGGTGAACAGAGCTGCGCGGTGAACTGACCGCCGCCGCGGCGGGTGCGCGTCCCGGGGACCGGTCCGGGACGCGCACCCTTCGCGCGCTCAGGGCGTGTAGACCGCCGGGCGGGGTGCGGTCGGCATGCCGTTGCCGAGGAAGTAACTCGGGTGCGGCGGCTGGTTGTAGGCGGTGTTCTGCCAGGCCAGGCCGGTGCGGTACATCGTGTCGTGGAGCAGGGTCGTGATCCGTGTCGTGGTCTCGTACGGCGTGGAGTAGATACGCAGGGCCGTGTTGTCGCTGGTCGGCCAGACGACCTCCTCGCGCCAGTCGCCGAGGATGTCGCCGGACAGCGACGGGGTGGCCTTGGTGCCGTTGTTGGAGTGGACGCCCGAGCCGGTCAGCAGGCGGGTGTCCGAGGACGTGCCGTACTTGTCGATGTGGGTGGCGTCGAGGAGCTCACGGACGGGGTCGGCGTCCCACCAGGAGAGGAAGTTGACGGAGGACGGTTCCCGGCCCTTCGTCGCGCCTGCCTCGTCCCGGATCGAGGTGTCGGAGGCCGACCAGACCTCGGCACCGTCGTTGCCCGCCCAGATGTCGCCGGCGACCCCGCGGCCGTTGTCGCAGCAGGCGGCCAGCTTCCAGGCGACGGTGCCGTTCGCCGGGTGGATGTACAGCTCGGCGGGCTGGCCGGTCGACTCCGAGACCTTGAAGTACTCGAGGCCGGCGTGCGAGGGATCGAGGTCGCCGAGGTGCTGGGCGTCGCCGTGTCCCGTCTTCGTGGTCCACAGGCCGTTCCCGTTGTCGTCGACGGCCATCGCGCCGTAGACGATCTCGTCCTTGCCGTCGCCGTCCACGTCCCCGACGGAGAGACTGTGCGAGCCCTGGCCGTCGTAGCCCTTGCCGGTGTTGGTGGAGGAGCTGGTGTCGAAGGTCCAGCGGCGGGTGAAGGCGCCGTTGCGCCAGTCCCAGGCCGCGATGACAGAACGCGTGTAGTAACCGCGGGCCATGATCAGCGAGGGCCGGGCACCGTCCAGGTAGGCGGTTCCCGCGAGGAACCGGTCGACGCGGTTGCCGTAGGAGTCGCCCCAGGAGGAGACCGTGCCGCGGGCCGGGACGTAGTCGACGGAACTCATCGCCCTGCCGGTCTGCCCGTTGAACATGGTCAGGTACTCGGGGCCGGACAGCACATAGCCGCTGGAGTTGCGGTAGTCGGCGGAGGAACTGCCGATCACCGTGCCCGTGCCGTCCACCGTCCCGTCGGCCGTCTTCATGGCGATCTCGGCCTTGCCGTCGCCGTCGTAGTCGTAGACCTGGAACTGTGTGTAGTGGGCGCCCGAGCGGATGTTGCGGCCGAGGTCGACGCGCCACAGGCGGGTGCCGTCGAGCTTCACGCCGTCCACGACCGTGTTGCCGGTGTAGCCCGACTGGGAGTTGTCCTTGGCGTTGGTGGGCTGCCACTTCAGGACGATGTCCAGGGCGCCGTCGCCGTCCAGGTCACCGACCGAGGCGTCGTTGGCCTCGTAGGTGTAGGCGACACCGTCGGGGGTCGTGCCGCCGGCCGGCGGGGTGACGGGGACGTCCTTGTAGCCGGTGCGGAACTGGATCGCGTGGACGGAGTCGGCCTGCTCGACGCCGTTCACGATCGCGCGGACGGTGTAGTCGGCCTGCGCCGGGGCGCCGGAGTGGAAGTAGTTCGTGGAGCCGGTGACCGGGGACGCGTTGACCTTGGTGCCGGCCCGGTAGACGTTGAAGGAGACGCCGTCGGGGTCGGTGCCGAGCCAGCGCCAGCTGACCAGGTTGCCGCTGTCGGTGTGCACGCTGACGACACCCCGGTCGAGGGCCTCCACCTGGCGGGCCGTGGCCGCCTCGGCGGTTCCGGCGCCGGCCCTGGTCAGCCCGGCGCCGACCAGGGCCGTGGTGGCGACCAGCGCCGACAGGACGGCCCAGCGTCCGCGGCGCCGGCGGGGCGAGCGATCCGCGTGCGGAGGGGACGGTGGCAGTGACGGGGAACGCGGGGAAGAAAGGGAGTGCGGGTGCGGGTGCTGCACGGGGCGTACCTCCCGGGAGGGGCGGATGGGTTCCGCCTCTCAGTTGCCGCCGGGGAAGGGCGAGTTGCCGTACACCGCGGCCAGTTCCGTCACCGTCCGCGCGATCCGCTCGCGCAGTTCGGGCGGGCCGAGCACCTCGATGTCCGCGCCCAGGCGCAGGAATTCGGCGTGGGCGTGCTCGACGGACTCGATGGGGATCCTGGCCACCGTCCAGCCGTCCGCCCCGGCGGGACCGTCGAGTCGCACCGCACGGGCGAGGGTCACCCCCGGTGCCAGCCGGACCACCGCCTCCACCCGGTCCCGGTACAGCCGCTCGTGGAATCCCTGCTGGTACGCCGTCCAGTGGGCGGCCAGGTCGAAGCCGTCCGGCCGGGTGAACACCTCGTCGCAGGCGGTGAGCCGGAGGATCTGGTCGACCCGGAACGTGCGCGGGCCGGGGCCTGCCACGACGTACCAGCGGCCCGCCTTCAGGACCAGGCCGTAGGGCTCGATCCGGCGTTCGACGTCGGTGGGCTCACGCCAGCGCCGGTATCCGATGCGCAGCGTCCTGCTGTTCCACACCGCGTCGGCGACGGCCGCCAGATACCGCGTCCCGTCCGTTCCCGCGTCCGTGTACCAGCCGGGCGCGTCCAGGTGGAAGCGGCCGCTGATCCGGTCCGCGTGCGCCCGCAGTTCCGGCGGCAACGCGGCGCGGACCTTCAGCTGCGCGGCGGCCAGGACCTGGCCGAGACCCAGCTGGGCGGCGGGACCGGGGGCACCGGCCAGGAAGAGGGCCTCCGCCTCGTCGGCCGTCAGTCCGGTCAGGCGGGTGCGGTAGCCGTCGAGCAGGCGGTACCCCCCGGCGTGACCGGCGTCGCCGTACAGCGGGACGCCCGCCGCGCCCAGTGCCTCCACGTCCCGGTAGACGGTGCGCACCGACACCTCCAGCTCCTCCGCCAGCTGGGCGGCGGTCATCCGGCCCCGGGTCTGGAGCAGCAACAGGATCGAGACGAGTCGGCTGGACTTCACTGACACAGGATGTCAGTGAAGCGGGCCTAGCGTCCTGCCCATGACCTCCGTCTCCCAGGATCCGCGTCCTCCCGCTCCCTCCACCGCCCCTCCCTTCGCGGAGAAGCAGCTGACCGTGCTCCCGCCGATCGAGGTGGCGGGGCGGTGGATCAAGCGCTACCACGTCACCTCCGACCCGGCGGGCATCGCGCCCGAGGTGGAGCGGGCGGCGTACGCGATCCTTCCCGAGCTGCTGCCGGCGCCCGACGGGACGCCGCCCGCCGGCTTCGTCGTGCTGCACCGGGGCGACGACGACGGCGCCTACCTCAACGCGTACAGCTGGGTGTGGGACAACGTCCTGCACTTCCGGGGAGCGGCCGCCGGCCAGCCGGTGCTCGACTGTCCGGACGACGACCCGAGCCGTTTCGTCACGACCGCGACCGACCGGCCCTGGATCGGCTGCGTCTGGGAACTGCCGCCGATCCTGCACGAACGCAACGCGTGGGTACGGCACATACTCACCCCCCGCGCCCCCGAGGTACCGGACCTCGACGCCTACCTCACCGATTCCCTGCCCGCAGGAACGACCGGAGTCCGCTCATGAGCGGCCGGCACGACTTCGACTTCCTGCACGGCGGGTGCGAGGTCCGCCACCGCCGGCGCACCGAGTTCCTCGACCCGGGGAGCGACCGGGAGGAGTTCGCCTCCACGACCCGGTGCCGGCCGCTGTTCGACGGGGCCGCGAACGTCGACGGGATCGACATGCCGCACCTCGGGGCGAGGGGGCGGACGCCGAGGCTGCGGCGGGGAGACCCGGCTGACCACCTGGGTCATGGACTTCACGCGTCCTGGAGCGGGCCGGGAACCGGTTTGCGGAACGCACTCAGCGTGAACGCGGGGTCCGGGCGGGGCCGGTCCTGGTCGGGCAGGGCGGCGAGCCGGGCGGCGAACTCGTCGGCCAGGGGGTGACCGGGCGGCAGGGTGACGAACCAGCCGCGTCGCAGGTCCGTGATGGCGCGGCGCGGGCTGCGGCCCTGCCCCCGCCCGTCGAAGCCGGCCTGCCCGGCCGGGACCAGGCCGGCTCCGACGGCGTACGACGCCACCTGCGCCGCGGTGTCGGAGGCCGGCCGCCGCGGGCGGGCGGACAGCACGACATCGATGTCGCTGCCCACGTTGTGGGAGGCGCCCTTGTCGACGGTGGTGATGTACACGCCGCCGGGCCGCAGCACCCGCGCGCACTCCGCGACGATCCGCCGCGCGTCGGTGGCGTCCTCGACGAGGTGCAGCAGCCAGACGCTGCTGACGGCGTCGAACTCCTCGTCCCGGAAGGGGAGTCGGCGGCCGTCGGCGAGGACGACCGCTCCGGGCAGCCGGGCGGCGGCATGCCGGACCATGGCGGGCGCCAGGTCCACGCCCGTCACCCGCAGGCCGGGCCGTCCGGCCGCGAGGCGCCGGGTGACGATGCCCGTGCCGCAGGCCACGTCCAGCAGGCTGCGCGCCCGCGTCGGTACGAGGCCGAGGACACCCTCCGCGGCGGCCGCCGCCCGGGGCTCACCGCCGCGCCAGGCGTCGTAGCGGTCGGCTTCCTCGTCGTAGTCCAGCACCCGCGCCCCCGTTCCCTCACCGCCGCGCCTCGCCCGTACCGTCACCGCCGCGCCATGCCCGGACCGTCCCGGACCGGGCCGCACCGGTCCCACCTGCCCCGCCGTCCCACCTCACGCCGAACCGCCCGTCGCCGGCGTCAGCGCGCTCCGTGCGCGGGTGCCACGGCCTCCACCCGTCGTGCGAGTTCGACGTCCAGCTCGGTGACGGCGCCGCCCGCGCTGTGGGTGTTCACGGCGAGGGAGACCGAGTGGTAGCCGAGGGTGAGCTCCGAATGGTGATCGAGCTCGTCCTGGATCCGCGCGACATGGACGACCAGGGAGGCCGCGGCGAAATGGGAGTCGAGGCGGTAGGCGCGGGTGAGGCGGTCGCCGTCCAGGGACCAGCCGGGCAGCTCGGACAGCCGGTCCTCGATCTCCTTCTGCGACAGCGGTTCGACGGCCATGGCACGGCTCCCTTCCTGATGTCGCGTACCTGTCCAGCGTGCCACAGGAGCGCCCTGACGGCCCTGGCCGAAGAGCCGCCACCCGGCCCGGTCGCGGAGGGATCGAGGGGGCGCAGACCGCCCCGGTGCGCCAGGCGTACGGACGCCGGCTCGGGACCCGGCAGCGGTCGGGTCCGGCAGCGGTCGGGTCCGGTCGACAGGGTCGCGGGGCCGGCTGCTCGCCGAGCGCCGGCTCACGCCCACCGCGCCCCCGGCGACGCCCGTCCGTCCGGGCCGGCCCGGACGCCACGTACCCGGCCCGTGGGCCGCGCGGATCTGGTCGAGGGAGTCGAGGGAGGACGACTCGACCGCGCGGCCGAGGGTGTCACCGAGCGCCCAGCCGAGCGGACGGCCCCGCACCCGGGCTCGGAACACCGTCGTCGACTCGCGGGACTTCAGCCGGTCGTTCACCGGCGTGCTCCTCAACTACGGTCTTCCGTATGACCATTGTCCCGGCGGGTGCGCACGCCGCCTCCGCCGCACCTGATGACCGGGGCGTCGGCCCGCTGCTGCGGGCCTGGCGGGAGCGGCGGCGGCTGAGCCAGCTGGAGCTGGCCCTGCGCGCGGACTCCTCGGCCCGGCACATCAGTTTCGTCGAGACCGGCCGTTCCCGGCCCAGCGAGGAGATGGTGCTGCGGCTCGCCGAGCACCTCGACGTGCCGGTGCGTGAGCGCAACGCGCTGCTGCTGGCGGCCGGTTACGCCCCGCACTACCCGCAGACCCCGCTGGACGATCCGGCGCTGGACGCGCTGCGCGCCGGCCTGGAGCGGCTGCTCCAGGGCTACGAGCCGTATCCGGCACTGGTGTTGGACGCGCGGTACGACGTGGTGGCGGCCAACCGCGGGATCACCATGCTGCTGGACGGCGTCCCGGAGTCGTTGCTCACGCCCCCGCTCAACGCGATGCGTCTCACCCTGCACCCGCGGGGTCTCGCACCGCGCATCCGCAACCTGCGTGAGTGGCGCGGTCATCTGCTCGCGCAGATGGAGCGGCAGATCGCGCTGTACCGCTCGGCGCCGCTGCGGGAGCTGTACGAGGAGGTCGTCGCCTACCCGGTGGCGGAGCGCGGGCCGGCGACGGCAGGGGGGCACCTGGCGGACGAGCCGGAGGAGCCCGTGCCGCCCTTCGCGCTGCCGATGCGGATCGAGCACGGGGGACGGGTGCTCTCGTTCATCTCGTCCGTCTCCACCTTCAACACCCCCATGGACGTGACGGTCGCCGAGCTGGCCGTCGAGACGTTCCTCCCGGCGGATCCGGCCACGGTCAAGTACCTCCACTCGCTGGTCGGCTGACGGCGCCCGGCCACGGATCCAGATGAACGTTCGACTCCGTTCCTGTGAGAGCGACGCCCGGACGTGCCACACTGACCCGCGTACCTCGACGCGTAGGGGAGACGTGGGGTGAGTGAGCGACGGCCCGCACCCACGGTGGGCCAGGTGGTCCTGGGCAGGCGGCTTCAGGAGTTGCGGGAGGCGGCAGGCCTCGGACGCGAGGAGGCGGCCCGCGCGCTGCGCGTGGCCCCGGCGACCGTACGGCGCATGGAGACGGCCGACGTCGCACTGAAAGTCCCTTATGTGCAGGTGCTGCTGGAGACGTACGGCGTCGGTGCCGAGGAGGCCGAGGCGTTCGTCTCGCTCACCGAGGAGGCCAACCGGCCCGGTTGGTGGCAGCGCTACCACGACGTGCTGCCGGAGTGGTTCAGCCTGTACGTGAGCCTGGAGGGCGCGGCCCGGCTGATCCGCTCGTACGAGCCGCACTTCGTGCCCGGGCTGCTCCAGACGGAGGCCTACGCACGCGCCGTGCTGGAGGCCGGGACCGTCGGGCAGACGACCCCGGAGTCGATCGAACGGCACGTGGCGCTGCGCCTCGCCCGCCAGCGGCTGCTGGAGGCCGCCGACCCGCCCCATCTGTGGGTGGTGATGGACGAGACGGTGCTGCGCCGTCCGGTCAGCGTGGACGCCACCGTGATGTCCCAACAGCTCGACCGGCTCATGGAGTTCGCCGAGCGCGACCGGATCACCTTGCAGGTCTCCGAGTTCGCGGCCGGCCCGCATCCGGGGACGTCGGCGCCGTTCTCCCTGTTCCGTTTCGCCGAGCCCGAACTGCCCGACATGGTCGTCACGGAGTACCTGACCGGCGCGCTGTACCTCGACGACCGCACGGAGGTCTCCGCGCACCTGGAGGTCCTCGACCACATGACGACGCACGCCGCGTCCGCGCAGCACACCAAGAAGATCCTGCGGGACGCCCGCGCGGCCCTGTGAGGCGCCGCGCCGCCCCGGGCCCCGTCCGGGTCCCTGACGGGCGCTTACCGATTCCCGACCCCTGGCTCCTGACTCTCCTGGAGGCGAGACCCGCATGACCGGATCCGAGCCCGAGCGGGCCCCCGCCCGCATCGACACCAGCAGGCCGCACCCGGCCCGGGTCTACGACTGGTGGCTGGGCGGCAAGGACAACTACCCCGTGGACGAGGAACTGGCCCGCAGGATCCTCGCCGTGGACGGCACGGTGCTGCGCGGTGCGCGAGCGAACCGCCGGTTCATGCAGCGGGCCGTCCGCGCGGCCGCCGAGGCCGGGATACGCCAGTTCCTCGACATCGGCACCGGCATCCCCACCCAGCCCAACCTGCACCAGGTGGCGCAGGGCGTGGCCCCGGAGTCCAGGGTCGTGTACGCCGACAACGACCCGATCGTGCTGCGCCACGCGGAGGCACTGCTGCACGGTTCGGCCGAGGGCTCCACCCGGTACGCGCACGCCGACGTCCGTGACCTCGACACCCTGCTGCACCGGGCCGCCGAGACCCTGGACCTCACGCGGCCGGTCGCGCTGTCGCTGGTGGCGCTCACGCACTACCTGGACGACGATCCGGCGGGCGACGACGTGCACGGCCTGCTGAAGAAGTACGTCGCCGCGCTCGCGCCGGGCAGTTGGCTGATCCTCTCCCAGGTCACCCCGGACCTGAACCCGGCGGCCATCGAGCAGGCCGCGGAGAGCTTCCGGCGCAGCGGAACCCCTTTCCACCCGCGTTCCCTGGCGGAGTTCGCCCGCTTCTTCGAGGGCCTGGAGCTGCTCGGTCCGGGCGTCATCCCGGTCTCCGGCTGGCGCCCGGAACCGGAGGACGTGGCGGTCCAGGCGGAGGGCATCGTGCCGGTGTACGCGGGGGTCGCCCGCAAGCCCTGAGCCGGTACCGGACGCGCGTTCCGGGCCGGTGGGGGTCGGGTGAAGGCCCGCGCCCGCACCCCCGGCGCCACCGCCCCCTCCGGTAGCATCGGTGACCGGGAGCCGACGGTGCGTCACGGGCGGGCGCTGCGGGGGAAGCGGGCATGGTCAAGAGGTACGTGGTCGCGCCGCGGGGCGGTCGTGGCACCCATCCCGACATCGGGTCCGCGCTGCGCGCCGCGACCGCGCGGGGCCGCGCCGCCCGGGTGGAGATCATCCCCGGCCACTACGCGGAACGGCTGGCCGTCCGGGGCGAGATCGAACTCGTCGCGCTGGGTGACGCCGGCTCCGTGACGGTGAGCGTTCCGCGCGGCACCGTGCTCGACGCCTCGGGGTCGATCATGGTCCGCGGTCTGGTGCTGGTCGGCCGGGACGCCGAGGCCGGTGTCGTCGACTGCCGGGCGGGCACCCTCGCCCTCGACCGGGTGGCGGTCCGGGCGCACGACGGGGTCTGCGCGCACGCCCGGCCGGGCACGTCCATGACGCTCACCGACAGCGATCTCCGGTACGGCCGGACCGTCTTCGCCGGTGCCACCGGGCTGGTCGAGCGGTGCCGGTTCACCGCCGCCGCCGACAACGCGGTCGCGGTGATCGAGAACGCCCGGGTGCTGGTCCGGGACAGCCGGTTCGACGGCAGCCGGATCCACGGCGTACGCGTCAGCGACGCCTGGGCCCACCTCGTCGGGTGCGAGGTCACCGGCGCCGAGCAGGCGGCCGTCATGGCGGACAGCCGGGCGGAACTGACCGTCGAGGGGTGCACGGTCGTCGCCACGCACCTGGCGGGCCTCGCCTTCATCGAGCAGTCCCGGGGCTCGGTGCGGGACACCCGCGTCACCGACGCCGAGAACGGGATCCTGGTGGCGAGCGGCGCCGACCCGGTGGTGCGCGGCTGTGTGTTCGCCGACTGCCGCGACACCGGCATCCACGTCCAGGACTCGGGCCGCGGCACCTTCGAGGACTGCGAGATCACCGGCGCGGGAAACGTCGGGGTGCTGTCGACCCGGGGCGGCGCCCCGCAGGTGACCGGCTGCCGCGTCTCGGCGGGCAATGTCGGCATCGCCGTCACCGACAAGGCCCGAGGCCGCTTCACCCGCGTGGACGTGCGCGACCTGACCGGCGTCGCGCTGCGGGTCTGGGACGAGAGCAAGGCCGAGTTCGCGCAGGTCCGCGTCGAGCGCTGCCCGTTCGGCCTGGAGACGCGGGGCAACGGCGGGACGACGGCCGCGCTCACCGACGCGCGGATCCTCGACTTCGACATGGCCGCCGTGGCCGCCGTCGGGCAGTCCCGGGTGACGCTGAGGGGCGTGTCTGCGGAGCGCGGCCTGCTGGGGTTCGGCGCGGGCGAGGAGGCCCAACTGCACGTGCACGACAGCGGGGTCTCGGCCGTGAGCACCGGTGGCGCCCTGGCGTTCGGCACGGCGCGGCTCGTCGCGCGGAACCTCACCGTCACCGGCGCGGAGTCGTACGGCCTGTGCGGGACGGGTTCCGCGTATCTGGACGTCGCCGACAGCCGTTTCGAGGACTGCGCGGCCACCGGCCTGCGCTGCGACGACGCGTGCGGCGGCCGGCTGGCGGACTGTGCCGTGACCGGCACGACGGCGGTGGCCGTGCAGCACAACGGCCGCGTCAGGCTGGTGGGACTCCGGACGGCGCTGCCGGTCAGCGAGATCACGGAGCCCGCCCCGCCGCCGACGATCGTCAACCACTACCACGGGCCGGTCTTCGTCGAGGCCGTCCACAGCGCCCAGTTGGCGTGGAACAACACCCACGTCATCCAGCAGCAGACCGGGCACAGCAACGACAGCGATCAGGACGGAGTCGGCCGATGAACGACCCTCAGCAGGTGCACCACTACGACGGTCCGGTGTTCCAAGGAGGCGTGTCGAACTCCCAGTTCGCCTGGAACAACGAGACGGCCACCCAGAACCAGCAGCTCAACGGCCCGGTCGCGGCGGGACATGAGGCACTCGCGACGCTGGTGTCCGAGCTGCTCCGGCAGCTGCCCGCGGCCGGTCTCGGCGCCCAGGAGCGCGAGGACGCCGAGAGCGCCGCCCAGGAGGTCCTCGCCGAGATCACCGGCCCGGAGCCGCCCGAGCCGGGCCGGCTCCGCCGCTCGGTGACCATGCTCAAGGGGGCCCTGGCACCCGTCGCCACCGGACTCGCGGCCGGGACGGCGGTCGGGGCGCAGGAGTGGGCGCAGTCCGCGATCAGGGGCCTGGCCGGACTCGTCTGAGCGGTCGGGCCCCGCCCGGCGGGGCCCGACGGCACGACGGGGCGCGGGGGCCTCGTGCGGCTCCCGCGCCCCGCACCCGGTGCGGCGGACTCAGGCGAGCTTGGCCGACAGGGTGATGGTCGTGCCGGTGAGGGCCTGGCTGACCGGGCAGTTCTTCTTGGCGTCCTCGGCCGCGGCGGCGAACGCGTCGTCGTCGAGGCCGGGGACGGTGCCCTCCACGGTCAGGTGGATGCCGGTGATGCCCTCGCCCGGCTGGAAGGTGACGTCCGCGGAGGTGACGAGTTTGGTGGGCGGCGTACCGGCACCGGCCAGGCCGTGCGACAGCGCCATCGAGAAGCAGCTGGAGTGGGCGGCGGCGATGAGCTCCTCCGGGCTGGTCTTGCCGTTCGCCTGCTCGGCGCGCGAGGGCCACGACACCGGCTGCTGACCGATGCCGGAGGAGTCGAAGGTCACGACCCCGTTGCCCTCGAGCAGGTTGCCTTCCCAGACGGTGTGTGCGGAGCGCGTGGTTGCCACGACGAATCCTTTCGAACTGTGATGGTGGAGACAGCGGGCGGTTCCGTTGACGGATGCCTGGCACCCATCCGATCACACCCGGCGTCGATCCACCCAGCGGACACCGACTCCCCGTGGGGGCTTCGGCGGTCCCGCGGTCCGGCTGACGAACGACTTCGGGAGGGTCCGCTCCGGCCACCGGGCCCGCCGGTGACGCGCCCGGTACGGCGAGCCGTTCACCGCACCCGGAACACCGGCCCCTTCGCGGTGAACGGCAGCCGGCGACCCTGCGGGATCAGGTACGCGTGCTCGCGCCGTACCCGCAGCACGTCGCACCAGCCGTCGGTGATGACGAGCAGCGGCGCACCGGGCGGGAAGTCGTCGGCGCGGTGCAGCAGGTCGATGCCGGGCTGGAGGACCGTGCCGCCGCGGCCGTGCACCCGGACCCGGCCGGCGATCTCGGTGACCGGCAGATAGCCCGCGTCGTGCGCGGCCGCGTCGCAGAACACGACCCGGGCGGCCGGGACGTCGCGGGCCTCGGCGTACGAGGCGATGGCGCCGAGCGCCTTGCCGAGCAGGGTGCGGTCCATGGAGCCGGAGGTGTCCAGGACGACGCCGAAGGTGCAGCGGGCGATCTCCTCGGGCGGGCGGTACCGACCGGCGCGCGGGATGTCCGGCGTGGACGCCTGCCGGCGGGCGGGCCGGGCGTAGCTGCGCACCGACTCGGGGCGGGGCACGAACTCGTCGAACCAGCGCGCCAGTCGCGCGTCCCAGGGCAGCGGCGGGTGACTGAGGGCGCGGATCTCCTCGACCAACCCGCCGGGCAGGAAGCCGCGTTCCTGCCGCTGGTGCAGTTCGAGGCCCTGGGCGAGGCCGCGCCGGTAGAAGCCGTCGAGGTCGACGTAGTCGTGGGGCGGGCCGAGCGGGGCGCCCAGGATGTCGCCGAGGCCCTTGCCGCGCAGCGTCGCCAGTCGCCGCATCCGGCGCAGGTCCACCGTGATGCGGTCGTAGACCTCCTCGGCGGACAGGCCCGCCAGCTCGGCGTCGTACAGGAGCCCTTCGGGCATGGTGCCGATCTGCATCTCGCGCAGCCAGCCGTTGATGACGTAGTCGCAGGCGACGTTGAAGAGATAGGGGTCGCGGGTGCCGCAGCGGTCGCCGTGGCGCAGGGCGGCGTGCAGCATCTCGTGGGCGAGGACGAACCGCCACTCCTCGTCGTCGTAGCGGCGAAGCGGGTTGATGTAGATCTCGCCCGCCTCCGCGTTCACCGCGGCGATCGAGATGCCGTGGGCGCGGGCGAGTTCGGCGTCGGCGACCAGCCTGATGCCTGCCGCGAGGCCGCCCAGCAGCGGGTAGGACGAGACGAACCAGCTCAGCGCGCGTTCCCAGGGGCGGCGGACGGTCACCTCGCCGGTGAGGGACTCGCGGCGGCCGCCCGCCATGTCCATCGCGGCGGACACGGTGCGGGTCAGGGCGGTGGCGAAGGCCAGCGGCCAGTCCGGCATCGGCTGCCCGGACCAGGTCCACCGCACGAGCACCTGGTCGGCGGCCGTCCCCGCGGTGCCGCAGTGTTCGTAGGCGGCCGGGATCCCGGTGCGCCGCCAGCGGTCGGCGATCTGCTCCTCGTCGCCGCCCGGGTAGGACGACGGCAGCCCGTCGGGGGCGCGGCCGACGGGGAAGGCGAGCAGAAAGCGGTTGACGACCGTGCAGCGCGCGGCGAGGTCGTACCGGTCGGGCTGGTCACGCTCGTTCGCCGACGCCGGGAGGTGTCCGAAGGCGAGGTGGAGGGCGGCGTGCGCGAGGGACCAGGCCCAGTGGGCGGGATCGGCGATCCGGGTGGGGTGGGCGTGCAGGGTGCCGTTGGAGTCGGCGCGGACGAGTCCGTCGCGGGGAGCCATGGTGCACTCCTCGCGGCGGCAGAGGTCGAAGTCGACGGCGGCCAGCGCCGGGTTGCCGCGCAGCGCCACCCTTCCCGACTCGAACGCCTCCGCCGCGAGGTCGCGCTTCTTCTTGTCGCGGTCCTCCCGTCTCACCGGCGCGCCTCCACCAGGCGGGGCATGTCCCGGGCCGCCTCGACCAGGAACCAGGCGGGCAGCACCGGGTTGCCGTCGGCGTCGGAGGCGATGACGGTCTGGGCGACCTCGACGGAGATCTCGGCGAGCTGTACCAGCAGCGACTTGGCGCGGTACGCGGTCTGCCGGCCCTTCGTCGACATGTGCTCGCGGACGGCGGGGAGTTCCTTGACCAGGCGGCCCCGGAACGAGTCGGCGAGGTAGTAGAGGAGGTCGCGGTCCTCGACCCCGCGCGGCCAGGGGGCCTCGCCCTTGAGGATGGCCTCGATGCCGTACCGGCTGCGGACGATCTTGACGTAGCCGCGGAAGGCGGTGGCGTGCGCGGGCGTCAGCGTGCCGTGCGCCAGCACCGTGAGGGTGTCCTCGTCGAGGTCGGGCCCGAAGGAGTGCAGCGCGTCGGAGAGCATGTGCCAGGAGCGGGGGGTGGAGAACGGCTCCTCGGTCTTCGGCGGCTTGGACCACAGGTGGTCGGGCCGATCGGTGAGGTGGTCGAGGATCCACGGGTGGATGCCGTTGCCCGCGGCCCATGTCAGCCAGTCCTTCGCGGAGGCCTCCAGATGGACATGGGTGAGGCGGTTGACGAGCGCGGAGGCGATGGGCCGGGCGAGCGCGTTGTCCGTGGCCCGGTTCCCGGCTCCGATGACGATCGAGCCCTCGGGGAGCTCGTAGGTGCCGATCCGCCGGTCGAGGATGAGGGAGTAGAACGCCTTCTGCACATCGGGCGTGGCCGCGTTCAACTCGTCCAGGAACAGGCAGTAGGGCTCGTCCCGGGCGATGGCCTCGGGCGGGCAGAAGACCGACCGGCCGTCGCGGATCTGGGGTACGCCGATCAGGTCCTCCGGCGCGAGCTGGGTACCGAGCAGGCTCACGCACTCCAGCCCCAGCGACTCGGCGAACTCCCTGACCAGGGAGGACTTTCCGATGCCGGGGGCGCCCCAGAGGAACACCGGCCGCACGGTGGCGAGGCCGAGGAGCAGTTCGGGGACACGGGAAGGCGTGACGGTGACGGCAGCCTGCAAGGCAGGGGCTCCTCGAGGGACGCGGAAGGGGCGCGAGTGCGCGGGATCCGGAGACGACCGGACCGGTACCGACAGTGTGTGCGTACGGCTCCCCGGGCGCAGCCCAATTTCAGGCGGCGCGCTCCTCCGGCGCTCTGTCGAGCGGCACCTGGGGGCCGTCGGTCTCGCGCAGCCAGCGGCGCAGCACGCGGTGCACCTGCTCCGCGCCGGTCAGCTCCTCGTCCTCCGCGACGGGTGCGGACAGCGCGAGCGGGGACAGCAGGAACGGTCTGGACTGGGCGCCACCGAGGCCGCCGTGGGAGCCGATCTGCTCCTCGAAGGCGAGGACCTCGCCGTCGGCCGGGTCGTGGAAGGAGTTGACCATGATGTCGGCGGTGTGCGGGAAGGAGTGGGTGCGCCGCACGGCGTCCGCGGCGCCGGGCCCGAAGGCGGCCAGCGGGCCGGGCGTCCGGTCGAGTCGGTCGAGCGGTATCTCCGCGCCGTACGCGCCGAGGACGACCCCGCCGTGCTCCTCGCTGCGCACCAGGAGGAAGCCGATGCCGGGGTGGTTGGCGAGGGTGGTGAGCAGGGCGGGGTGGCGGGCGTCGATCTCCTCCTTGCTCATCCGGTGCGGCACGTCCGGGAAGGAGATCAGGCCGAGGTTGCCCGAGGCCAGCACGATCGGTTCCGAGCGCCGGCCGACCGGGCGCCGGCGTCCGCCGGTCTGCTCGACGGGCCGGCGCAGCGCCGCGCGGACGGCCGCCCGGGCCTCGGCGCCGCTGTGGGTGCGTTCGGCCTTGCGCGACACGGGCAGCCCGCAGCCGGCCCGCACCAGGTCGCCGAGGGTGAGGCCGTAGCGGGCGCGGAACGTCTCGCCGGGGCTCTGGCCGTGGTCGGACAGCACGACGATCCGGTACGGGCGGGGCGCGTGCTCGGCGACGTTCTCGATGAGCGCGAGGGCGCGGTCGAGGCGGCCGAGGACCTGCTCGGTGTCCCGGCCGAGCGGCCCGGAGTGGTGCGCGACCTCGTCGTACGCCACCAGGTCGGCGTAGACGGCGGTGCGGCCGGCGAGCATGTCGCCCATCACCGCGGCCACCACGACATCGCGTTCGACGACCGTCGCGAAGGCGCGGACCAGCGGGTAGAGGCCGCCGCGTCCGACGCGTGGGCGCTCCTTGCGCAGCCGGGCGCGGAGGGACTGGCCGGTCTCGCGGCCGACCTCGGCGACGAACGACAGCGCGGTGCGCACGGCGTTGGCCGGGTCGGAGAAGTAGGCGAAGTAGCCGGCCCGGGACCGGGTCTCCCGGCTGCGCCGGCGGGTGGCGATGGACAGCACGAGGGCCTGCTCGTCGGCGCCGCCGCCGAAGAGGTTGCCGCGGCTCGCGCCGTCGGCGGACAGCAGGCCGCCGTCACCGGTGTGCTCGACCGCGCGGCGCTGGAGTTCGGCGGCGCTGGTGGGGCGGTTGCAGACCATCACCTCCCCGGTGTCCTTCTCGTACCAGCGGAAGGCGGGCACGTCGTGGTTGCTGCCGTGCAGGATGCCGAGCTGGCTGGCGCCGGTCTGGCTGGACCAGTCGGTGTGCCAGGCGGTGAGCCGGTGGGTGGGGCGGGGGGCGCCGGTTCCCGTGCGGCCGGGCGCACGGCCCTGCCCCGGGTCGCCGCCCAGCCATCGGGCGACCGTCGGCATCAGCCCCTTGCGCACCGCCGCGGCCAGCACGTCGTGGCCGACGCCGTCGAGTTGGAGGAAGACGGTGCCGGGGGTGGCGGGACAGGCGGCGCCGTCTCTTCGGCGGCGGTCGGCGAGCCGGTACAGGCGGCGGCGGTAGGCCTCGTCGTCGCGTACGGCCAGGGCGCCGCCCGTCGCGGAGGCGACCGCGGACATCACGGCGGCGACGATCACGGCGGTCTCCGGAGCGGCCTCGCTCTGCCCGGAGGGGTTCAGCCGCAGGGCGAGCAGCAGCAGCGAGCCGTTGAGGAAGAACACCAGCAGGCCGAGGACCAGCGCCGGGACGAGCAGCAGCAGGCGCACCAGCAGCGGCCAGGCCAGGGCCGACAGCAGTCCGAACGCCCCCGCTCCGACGGCGGCGGTCCTGGCGATGGTGGTGGCGCTGTCGCCTCCGGGGGACTGGAGCCGGAAGTCGGGCAGGATCCCGGCGAGCGCCAGCATGGTGAGCGTGGAGACGATCCACACCGCCGCGCTCCGGCCGGCCTGACTGGCGGCACGCCGCCACCGCACCCCTCGCACGCCCCGTACACCTCACGTTCCGGCCCCGACACCCGGGGGCCGCCTCCACCCTGTCATACGGCGCCGGCAGGCACTCCGCGGCTATCGCCCGTCGTAGCCGGCCGTCGGCATCGACAGCCTCCGGTGCACCCGGGCCTTCATCTGGGCGTCGTAGGCGGGCTCGGCGCTGCCGACCGTCTCCACCCGCACACCGCGCCGCGCGCACTCCGCGGAGAACTCCTCCACGGAACTCAGCGCGCTCTCCAGCACTCGGCGGCTGGGCGCGACGAACAGGTCGACGCCCGCCCGGATCCCGTCCCACAGCACGCAGTGGTCGGCGCGCAGCCCGCGGACCAGCAGTTCCCGGCCGACCACATAGCCGCGCTCGGCGGCCCACCGCGCGCACATGGCGTGCTGGCTGCGGGAGTCCACCAGGAAGGGATCGGCGTCCAGTTCCTCGAGCGGCGTCAGACTCGCGATCGCCGTGACCCGCATGACCCGCACCGGTCCCATGGCGTCCCCCCTCACCTCCGGGTTTCGCCGCCGACCCTACTCCTGCCCGTAGGCTTCGGGGGAGTCGCGCGAAGGAGGCAAAGAGGTGGCGGTGGAGATCACGTGGTGGGGGCACGCCACCTGTACGGTCGAGGATTCGGACGTACGTGTGCTCACCGACCCCCTGTTCGCGCGCCGTCTCGCACATCTGCGCCGCCGCCGGGGCGCGCTGCCCCCGCCCGACGCCTGGAGCGCGGACGTGGCGCTCGTCTCCCACCTGCACGCCGACCATCTGCACGTGCCCTCGCTGGCGCGCCTTGCGCCGGGCACGCGCCTGCTGGTGCCCCGGGGCGCGCCGCGCGCCGTGCCCGGGCTGCGCCGGCTGCGGCATCTGCGGTTGAGCGAGATGGCGCCGGGGGACGAGGTCACCGTGGGCGACGTGCGGATACGGGCCGTGCCCGCGCACCACGACGGGCGGCGGCTGCCGGTCGGGCGGCACCACTCCCCCGCGCTCGGGTACGTCGTCGAGGGCGAGGCCCGGACGTACTTCGCCGGGGACACCGGCCTGTTCGACGACATGGCCGAGCAGGTCGGACCGGTCGACGTGGCACTGCTGCCGGTGGGCGGCTGGGGGCCGTATCTCGGCGAGGGGCACCTGGACGCGGGGCGCGCGGCCGAGGCACTGGTCCGGCTGGCGCCGCGCACCGCGGTCCCGGTGCACTACGGCACGTACTGGCCGATCGGCATGGACGCCGTGCGCCCCCATGAATTCCATGCGCCCGGCGAGGAGTTCGTCCGGATCGCGGCGGAGCGCGCGCCGGGAGTGGCGGTCCACCGGCTCGCGCACGGGCAGAGCGTGCGCCCGGGAGTCCCGCGGTGAAATGGTGGCTCGCCGCGACCGTGACGGTCGTGCCGACGGAGGCCACCCAACAGGCCCTCGGTTATCCGTCGTTGTTCCTGCTGGTGCTGATCGGGGCGCTGGTGCCGGTGGTGCCGACGGGGGCGCTGGTGAGTACGGCGGCGGCGGTCGCCGTCCATCAGACGGTGCCGTTCGCCCTGTTGATGGTGTTCGTGACGGCGTCGCTCGCGGCGTTCTGCGGTGACGCGGCGCTGTACTGGCTGGGCCGGCGCGGGATGCGGTCGAAGAACGGCTCGCGCTGGCTGGAGGCGATCCGCTCGCGGGCGCCCGAGGAACGGCTGGAGCAGGCGCAGGACAAGCTCGCCCGTCACGCCACGGCCGTCCTGGTGCTGTCCCGGCTGGTGCCGGCGGGCCGGATACCGGTGATGCTGGCCTGTCTGATGGCGAAGTGGCCGCTGCGCCGTTTCGCGCGGGGCAATCTCCCGGCCTGTCTGGCCTGGGCGGCGACCTACCAGCTGATCGGGATACTCGGCGGCTCGCTGTTCCCCGAGCCCTGGGAGGGCGTGGTCGCCGCGGTCGCGCTGACCGTGGTGGTCGGAGCGGCCCCGAGCCTGTGGCGCCGGGTCCGGGGGGCCAGGACCGCGTAGGCCGAGCGGGGCGGCGGCCGGGCCCGTGGCGGGGCTACTCGAGGACCCTGGCGCCTCCCACCGGCAGGTCCCACAGGTCGTCGCGCTCCAGCCCCGCCTTCTCCCAGGCCGCCCGCACGCGTGTGAGGGGTTCCAGAACGGGCTCCGCGGACAGCACGAACGTGCCCCAGTGCATCGGGGCCATACGGCGCGCCCCGAGGTCGAGGGCGGCGCGGACCGCCTCCTCCGGGTCGCAGTGGACGTCGCTGAGCCACCAGCGGGGGTCGTACGCGCCGATGGGCAGCAGGGCGAGGTCGATGCCGGGGTAGCGCTGTCCGATCCGGGAGAACCAGTGGCCGTAGCCGGTGTCCCCGGCGAAGTAGACGCGCCGTCCGTCGGGCGCGGTGAGCACCCAGCCGCCCCAGAGGGAGTGACAGGTGTCGGTGAGGGAGCGCTTGGACCAGTGGTGGGACGGCACGAAGTCGAAGCGGACACCTGAGAGTTCGGCCGCCTCCCACCAGTCCAGCTCGGTGACCCGGGTGAACCGGCGGCGCAGGAACCAGCGTCCGAGCCCGGCCGGCACGAACACCGGCGTGTCGCGCGGGAGGCGGCGCAGCGTGGGGGCGTCGAGATGGTCGTAGTGGTTGTGGCTGATGACGACGGCGTCGACGCGCGGGAGCGCCTCCCAGGGCACGCCCACCGGGGTGATCCGGGCCGGGGTGCCGAGGATGCGGCGGGACCACACGGGGTCGGTCAGGACGGTGAGACCGCCGACGCCGATCACCCAACTGGCGTGCCCCGCCCAGGAGACGGCGACGGTACGGGTGTCCGCCCGGGGCAGCGGGGCGGGTGCGAAGGGGAGCCGGGGAATGTCGGCGAGGCCGTCCCTGCCGGGGCGTACGGAACCCTCGCGGGCGAACCGGGCGAGGGCCTTGAGGCCGGGCAGGGGTGAGGTGAGCCGGTCGTGGAAGGTGCGCGGCCACACGCGGCGCTCCCCGATCGGGCGGGGCTCGGCGAGCGGCGGGGCGGGGGGCGCGAGCGGGGACAGGGGGGTCGGGGCACCGGCGTCCTCGGTGGTCACCGTGCTGGTGGTGGTCGACTCGGACTGCTGCGTCATCGAGGAGGCTCCCATCGCTGAGCGTCGTCACGGAGATCGTCGAAGACCGACCTCAAGAGCATCAACGCGCGTTGCACGTGTGGCAGTTCCAACGGTGTGGGTGAGGTGAGGGCTTCCGTGCGCTGCGCGTCCGTACCGTCCAGCAGCATGCCGGTGGACAGCCGGACGCGCAGGGCCCCGAGTTCGTCGCCGAAGCGGTGCCCGCCCGGCGCGGGCATCCGGAGCCGGGCGGAGAGGAAGTCCTCCAGGTCCTGGGCGTCGCCGACGCCGTGCGCCGCGAGCGCGGTGCGCAGCGGGCCGAGATCGGCGTACAGGTGGCGGCCGGCCCGGGGAGGCAGGGCGAGGCCGCCCGCGGCGACCACGGTGGCGTGCACGGCGTCCGCCACGCGCGCGTGCAGGCGTACGGCGGCGGCGACGCGCGCGGTGACCGGCTCGGGCTCGGTCAGGGCGTACCCGGCCGCGGCGGCGACCGGAGCGGCCACGCGCGCGCCCAGCGCGGTGAGGACGTCGAGCACCCGCGCGTGCAGGCCTTCCCCGGTGGCCGAGGCGGGGAAGCGGGCGACGGCCGCGGGCCAGCCGGTCGGCAGCAGCGCGCCGGCGAGGTCGCTGACGACGGTGACCTGTTCCGGAAGCATCTCGGACGGGCTGACCAGCACGGTGTCCTGCGGGGTGTGCAGCGTGTCGCGCCAGGTCTCGTCGCTGACCAGGTGCAGGCCCTCGCCCGCGGCGGCCTCCACCGCCTCGTGCAGCACCTCGGGCGGCGCCACGGTCGCGGTGGGGTCGTCGGCGACGGACAGCACCAGCAGCCGCGGGTCGCCGCCCTCGGCGCGCACCCGGCGCACGGTCTCCAGCAGGGCGTAGGGGTCCGGGACGCCCCCGCACTCGGCGGGCGTCGGCACATGGAAGACGGGCCTGCCCAGCAGGCGGGCGTACGGCGCCCACCAGGCGGCGCAGGGCCGGGGCACCAGGACGTCGCCGCCCAGGGCTGCGGTCAGCGCGAGCAGCAGGGCGGGCGCGCCGGGCCCGGCCACGATCCGTCCGGGCTCGGCGGGGGTCCCGCGCCGCTCCCAGTAGCCGCGGGCGGCGTCCAGCAGCGCGGGGCCGCCGCCCACCGGCTCGGCCTCGGCGCGGCCCGCGGCCCGGGCGAGCACCGAGACGAGTTCCGGCAGCACCGGCAGGCCGTCCGAGGGGAGCGGCGGGCCGTAGCGGACGGGCCCGTGGTCCTCCGCTGCCGTCCGCCGCATGTCGTCCTCCGCGCAGTCCGTCCTTGCCGCCCTGTCCGGCCCTGATCCCCGACGGTCCCGGTGTCTGCCCGGTCCCGGTGCCTGCCGCTCCGGGTGTCCCGCCCGGCTTCGGTGCCCGGTGGGTGCCGGGTCCGGGGCTGTGCCGTACCCGGCCGTCGGACGTCGTCGTGGGTCGGGTGGGGTGGCCCGTCCCGTGCGGGGACCGGTCGCCCCGCGGGGCCGCATGCCCGTACGAGGCCGATCGTGCCCCTGCGCTCTGAGTACCCCGTGGGACCTCACCCCATGGCCGCCCCACGCGTTGCGCCGGTCACAACGCGGGCCGGGCCGGCTCTCGGCCGGTCAGACCCTGCCCTCGGGGTCCCGGCGGCGCAGCCGGTGCACCGCCGCGCCGAGCGCGCCGGCGATCAGCAGGCCACCGGCGGCGAGTGCGGGGACGGAGTCGGTGAAGGCGCCGCCCTCACCGGCCTGAACCCCGTGCCCGACGGTGGCGGGGGCGCAGTCCTCCTCCAGGGGCGCGGCGGCGTGGGGCTCGGCGGCGTGGGGCTCGGCGGCGCGGGGCTCGGGCGGGGAGCAGGGCCGGACGGTGCGGCAGGCGTCGCCGCCGGCCGTGGCGGGGTCCAGCGCCGGCGGACACGGCCGGGCGGGGGCACAGGACGCGGCGGACGCCGACCCGCACGGCGGCGGTGTGCCGCGCGCGACGTCCAGGGTCGCGCTCCACGGCTTGCCCTGTCCGCCGGGCGCCGCGGGACAGGTGCCGTCGACGGTCCAGGCGGCGTCGGGACCGACCGCGTCCGGGCTCACCTGGAGGTCGTCGGCGGGCGCGACACGGGCGGTGCCACGGTAGGCGGTCCCGGTCTGCGCGCCGTCGGCGCCGGGGACCTTGCTCAGTTCGACGGTGCCCTCGGCGAAGGCCTGCGAGGTGGCGTCGAGGCTCTCGGGCGCGGTCGCGCCGAGCGGCCCGCAGGAGACGGACACGGTGACGCTGCCGCCCGGGGCGACGCTGCCCGGGCTGACCTCCGCCGCCGGGTCCGCGGACGCGGTCGTTCCGACGGCGACCAGGGCGGCGCCGGCCATGGCGAGGGCGGAGAGGAGATGGGCGGTGCGACGCATGGGACGGTTCCTTCGGCCGACGGCTGCGGACGGGGCGTTGCCGCCCACAGCCATCAGAGCCCGAGGACCGGCCGGCCGCGCGCGGCCGGACGCCATTCGGACGCCTTTCGCAGCCCATGGGCAGACACGAACCCCCGACCGGGTGACCACGACCACCCCGCCTCCGCCGGACTTCGGCACCACCCGACGACGCCGGATTTCGGCGAACACCGACCCGCTCGGCGCGCGCCGACGGGCCCGGCGTACTGCGGCAACGGGCCCCGGGGAGCCCCGCCACGCTCCCGGCGAGCGCCGATGGGCTCCGAAAGCCCCCGATGAGCCCCGACGGGCCCCGACAGCGGCTGTGTACGGCGGGCCTCGACGGGGTCCGGCGGGCTTGGACGGACCCCGACGGGCCGCGACGGCTACGGGGACCGGTGAGTGCCCGCGGGCTCGGGCCGGCGCCGACAGGCTCGGCGGGCTCCGGCGGGCGCCGGTCGCGTCTCGCTGTCACGCCGGGTCGTTCAGGACCTGTTCGCGCAGGCGGTTGCAGCATCGGTTGATCAGCCGGGACACATGCATCTGCGAGATGCCCAGCCGGTCCGCGATCCGGCTCTGTGTCATGTCCTCGAAGAACCTCATGTACAAGATCGCCCGCTCGCGCTCGGGCAGCGCGGCGAGGCGGGTCCTGACGGCCTCCCGGTCGACGACCGTGCCCAGCGCCGGGTCCACCGCGCCCAGTACGTCGCTGAGCGAGTAGCCGTCCTCGGCGCCCGGCAGGTCCGCGTCCAGCGACAGCGCTGTGAAGCTCTCCAGCGCCCCCATCCCGATGCGTACGTCCTCCTCGCTGAGCTGCGCGTGCTCGGCGATCTCGGCGACGGTGGGCCGCCGTCCGGAGACGGTCTGGGACAGGTCCTGGTCGGCGAAGCGCACCCGGTTGCGCAGTTCCTGGACGCGGCGCGGCACGTGCAGGGTCCACATGTGGTCGCGGAAGTGCCGCTTGATCTCACCGGTGATGGTGGGGACGGCGTAGCTCTCGAACGCGTTCCCGAGTTCGGGGTCGTAGCGGTCGACGGCCTTGACCAGGCCGAGAGCGGCGACCTGACGCAGGTCGTCGAAGGCCTCGCCGCGGCTGCGGAAGCGGCCGGCCAGACGGTCGGCCATGGGCAGCCAGGCCTCGACGATCTCGGAGCGGAGCGTGTCGCGTCGGGGGCCGGGGGGCAGGGTGGCCAGCCGGCGGAAGGCGTCGGCGGTGTCGGGGGCGTCGTCGTGCGGTCGGCGCTTCGCGTTCGCTCTGTTCGGCATGGGGTGTGGCAACTCCCTCGGAAGTGCTCTGGGTTGGCCGGTCACCGGGGAAGCGCGACAGCGGCCCGACCGGGCTGCCGGGGGACGCGAAGTCGCGGCCTCTCACGGACGTGCCTCCGGTCCGAAGCACTGTGGCGCGCCTGCCCCGGACTCCCCCCGCCAAACACCCGCCCAGGTTTTCCGGCGGCCCCTGGGGTCACACGGAACGGAACACGACCTTCACATCGTGTCCATGTCCCCTGCCCAGGAGGTCACTTCCATGAGCGTCAAGGTCTCCGACCATGTCCTTCAGCGGCTGCGGGAGTGGGGGGTGGAGCAGGTCTTCGGCTATCCCGGCGACGGCATCAACGGCCTGCTCGCCGCCTGGGGCCGGGCCGGGGACGAGCCCCGTTTCGTGCAGTCGCGGCACGAGGAGATGTCCGCGTTCCAGGCGGTCGGCTACGCCAAGTTCAGCGGCCGCCTCGGGGTGTGCGTGGCGACCTCGGGGCCCGGTGCGATCCATCTGCTCAACGGTCTGTACGACGCGAAGCTCGACCATGTGCCGGTCCTCGCGATCGTCGGCCAGACGCACCGTTCGGCGATGGGCGGCTCGTACCAGCAGGAGGTGGACCTGCACACCCTGTTCAAGGACGTCGCCTCGGAGTTCGTCGAGACGGTGACGGTGCCCGAGCAGTTGCCGAACGTCCTGGACCGGGCGATCCGCACCGCGTACGCCCGCCGCTGCCCGACCGCGGTCATCATCCCCGGGGACGTGCAGGAGCTCACCTACGCGGCGCCCACCCACGAGTTCAAGATGGTGCCGTCCAGTCTCGATCTGAGCGCCGGGACGACGATCCCGTCGGAGGAGGCCCTGAGCCGGGCCGCCGATCTCCTCAACTCGGGCGACAAGGTGGCGATCCTGGTCGGTCAGGGCGCCGCCGGGGCCCGCGGCGAGGTCGAGCGGATCGCCGAGCTGCTCGGCGCCGGCGTCGCGAAGGCGCTGCTCGGCAAGGACGCCCTGAGCGACGAACTGCCGTATGTCACCGGCTCGATCGGCCTGCTCGGCACCCGCCCGTCCTACGAACTCATGCGTGACTGCGACACCCTGCTGACGATCGGCTCGTCCTTCCCCTACTCGCAGTTCCTGCCGGAGTTCGGCAAGGCCCGGGGCGTGCAGATCGACATCGATCCGCACATGATCGGGATGCGCTACCCGTACGAGGTGAACCTCGTCGGCGACGCGCGGGAGACCCTGCGCCGGCTGATCCCCATGATCAGGGGCGAGGAACGCGGCCGGGAGTGGTTCGACACCGTCTGTGACAACGTCCGGCGCTGGGACGACGTGCTGGACCGGCGGGCACGGGTGTCGGCGGACCCGATCAACCCGGAGTACGTGGCCCGCGCGCTGTCCCCGCTGCTTCCGCCCGACGCGATCGTCACCTCGGACTCGGGCTCGGTGGCGAACTGGTACGCCCGCCACCTCACGCTGCGCGACGGCATGCGCGGCTCCCTCTCCGGCACGCTGGCGACGATGGGCTGCGGTGTGCCGTACGCGATCGGCGCGAAGTTCGCCCATCCGGACCGGCCGGTGATCGCGCTGGTCGGGGACGGGGCGATGCAGATGAACGGACTCGCCGAGCTGATCACGGCCGCCAAGTACCGGGACCGCTGGTCGGACCCGCGGCTGGTGGTCGCGGTGTGGAACAACCGCGACCTCAACCAGGTGACGTGGGAGATGCGCGCGATGGGCGGCGCCCCGTCGTTCCTGCCCTCGCAGGAGCTGCCCGACGTGTCGTACGCGGCGTTCGCCCGCTCCCTGGGGCTGACCGGAGTGCGGGTGGAGACGCCGGAGGACGTCGAACGCGGCTGGCGTACGGCCCTGGAGGCGGACGGACCGGCGGTCGTCGAGTTCCTCACCGATCCGGCCGTGCCGCCGGTACCGCCGCACGCCACCTGGGAGCAGATCGAGGCCACGGTCGCCTCGGCCCTCAAGGGCGACGCGGACGGTGGCTCCATGATCAGGCAGGGCTTCATGGCGAAGGTGCAGGAGTTCCTGCCGGGGCGGCAGGAGAAGTAGCCCGGCCTTGCCGAACGGCCGACGCGCGGTTGCGGCGGACAGCGGACCAGCCCTTCTGTCGCGCTCGGTCGTTCGACATGGTCGGTAAACTGACGCCCGATGCCGGAAACCCGTCAGCCCTCGCCGACGTCCACCGAGCGGGACGAGCCGATCCTGCGAGGGGGCGCGTGGCTGCCGCACGGCTACCGGCTCGACCCTCACTCGCATGCTCACGGGCAGCTCGTGTACGCCGCCGCCGGCGCCCTGGCCACCGCGACGGAACGCGGGACCTGGGTCGCCCCGGCCAACCGGGTCACCTGGACGCCGCCGCGCTTCGCCCACTCCCACCGCTTCTACGGCCGGACCGACGTGCGCCTCGTCGTCGTCCCGCTCGAACAGTGCGGCGGGCTCGTGCGTCACCCCAGCGTCTACGCGGTCAGCCCGCTCCTGCGGGAGGCCCTGCTGGCCCTGACCGACGGTCCGGAGAGACGGCCCGGCGCGCACGGGCGGCTGCTCGCCGTGGTCGTGGACGAACTCGCGGACGCCGCCGAGCAGTCCCTGCACCTGCCCGAGGGCCGTGACGACCGGCTGCGCGCCGCGACCGCGCTGCTGCACGAGGATCCCGCCCGGCCGGCCACCCTGGCGGAGCTGGGCCGCGCGGTGGGGGCGAGCGAGCGCACGCTGAGCCGGCTGTTCCGCACGGAACTGAGCATGAGTTTCCACCGCTGGCGCACCGTCCTGCGCATCCATCAGGCCCTGGCCCGTCTCAGCGACGGCATGTCCGTCACCGAGACCGCGGTGGCCTGCGGCTGGTCCAATCCGTCCAGCTTCATCGACGCCTTCTCCGAGGTCGTCGGTCAGACGCCCGGCCGCTACCGGGCGGACCTGCGCGACGGCCGGTAGCCGCGGATCCACCGCCGCCCCGTCCACCTCGGATGCGGTGAACCGGAGCGACCCCGTGTCGGCCTCCTGTCCTCGGGTACGCGGTGCGCACCGACCGAGAAGGACCCGAAGAAGGATCCGAGGAACGACCTGAGGAAGGTCCTGGAGGGAGAGACATGCAGCGAGGCAGCGACCGGCTGAGCGTGCACCGGGACGACGAGATGAAGCACGAATTGCAGGGTCTGCTGAGGTCCGGACACCCCACGCGGGTGGAGGAGTGGCACGACCCCGAACCGTCGGCCGAGGACGACCCCGAGCTCTGGGGCGGGCCGGTGGTGCCCGGCAGCTCCCGGGCGACGCTGGAGACCGTGCGGCTGGAGCTGGCGCGGACCCTGGGACGGAGTTCCTTCCCCGCTGGCGCGGGCGCGCTCGCCGTGGGCCTGCGCCGCAAGAACGCGCCGGACGCGCTGGTGGACGCGGTACGGCAGCTGCCGGGCAAGGACCGGTACACCAACGTCCAGGAACTGGCCGAGGCCCTGGTGGGCCGCGGCCGGTGACGGCGGGCACCGCAGCAACGACAGACACCGCGAGGACACGGAAAGGACGTTGAACCCCATGCGCATCGCGTTTCTGGCGGCGCCCGAAGGCGTCGAGCAGGTCGAGCTCACCGATCCCTGGCAGGCGGCGGCGGACGCGGGCCACGAGCCCGTCCTGGTGTCGACCGAGGCCGGCGAGATCCAGGCGTTCAACCATCTCGACAAGGCGGACACCTTCCGGGTCGACGAGGTGGTCGGTGACGCGTCCGCGGAGTCGTTCGGCGGGCTGGTCCTGCCGGGCGGCGTCGCGAACCCCGACTTCCTGCGTGGCGACGACAAGGCCGTGGCGTTCGTCAAGGACTTCTTCGAGCAGGGCCGCCCGGTCGCCGCGATCTGCCACGCCCCCTGGACCCTCATCGAGGCGGACGTCGTACGGGGCCGGGTGCTGACCTCGTGGCCCAGCCTGCGGACGGATCTGCGCAACGCGGGCGCCACCTGGGTCGACGAGCAGGTCAAGATCTGCGACCACGGGCCGAACAAGCTGGTCACGAGCCGCAAGCCGGACGACCTGAAGGCCTTCAGCGGGGCGTTCCTGGAGGTGTTCGCACAGCAGGCGGGCTGACCGCGGGGCACCGGCGGCGGGCCGTCGGCGGTCGGCATCGGTCGACGGCCCGGCCGCGCGGGTCGTCCGGCGGCCGGGCCGCGCGCGCTGTGCGGTCGGGTGGCTCCGGTGGGCTCAGGCCCCGCCGGGGCCGCTCGCCGTTCCCGGGCCCCACTTGCCGACCGGGGTCTCGGCCCCGCCGACCGGAGTCTGCGCCGGGGCGCCCTCCGCGCCCGTCCGGCTGCCGGCCGGGGTCTGGCGCGAGCGGGCTCGGCCGGCTTCCACGGCCCGTTCCCTCGCCCCGTCCCGGGTGCGGCCGGGCGAGACGAAGCGGCGCGGGTTGCGGCGCAGGTACTCGCCCTCCAGCTGGGCCATGCGGCCGTTGTGGGCGCGCAGGGCGTCGTTCGAGCCGTACAGCAGGGTGTCGTGGCGCGTGCGGTGGATCGTCTCCAGCTCTTTCATCAGCTGCTGGTCGTCCAGCCGGTCCGGGTCGACTCCGGTCATGGTCATGCCCCGCTCGTCGTGTCGTCCGTGCGGTTCGGGTGTCCCACCCGTGAGCACGTCTCCGCATCCACTGTACGAACATTCGGGTCGGCGGGCCCCCGGGCCGCCGCGCGGGCCCGCCCCGCCCGGCCCCCGCCTACCTGGCCCGCTCCACGCGCCGCTCGTCCCACACCGGCTCGGCGGTCTCCCGGATCCGGCCGTCGCTGCCGAAGACCAGGTAACGGTCGAAGGAGCGGGCGAACCAGCGGTCGTGGGTGACGGCGAGGACCGTGCCCTCGAAGGCCTCCAGGCCCTCCTGGAGGGCTTCGGCGGACTCCAGGTCGAGGTTGTCGGTGGGCTCGTCGAGGAGCAGCGCCGTGACTCCTTGCAGTTCCAGCAGCAGGATCTGGAACCGGGCCTGCTGGCCGCCGGACAGCCGGTCGAAGCTCTGTTCGGCCTGCTGGGTCAGCTCATAGCGGCGCAGCCGGGACATGGCCGCGCCCCGGTCCTGGGAGTGCTCGCTCCACAGGATGTCCAGGAGGGTGCGGCCGAGCAGCTCCGGATGGGCGTGGGTCTGCGCGAAGTGTCCGGGCACCACGCGCGCGCCGAGCTTCCACTCCCCCGTGTGCGCCACGGTGTCGCCGGCCAGCAGCCGCAGGAAGTGCGACTTGCCCGAGCCGTTGGAGCCGAGGACGGCGACCCGCTCGCCGTAGAAGACCTCCAGGTCGAAGGGCTGCATCAGACCGGTCAGCTCGAGTCCCTTGCAGGTGACCGCGCGCACGCCGGTGCGGCCGCCCTTGAGGCGCATCGTGATGTCCTGCTCGCGGGGCGGCTCCGGCGGCGGGCCGGCCTCCTCGAACTTGCGCAGCCTGGTCTGGGCCGCCGCGTAGCGGGAGGCCAGCTCATGGCTGATGGAGGCCGCCTGACGCAGGCTCAGGACCAGCTTCTTCAGCTGGGCGTGCTTCTCGTCCCAGCGGCGGCGCAGCTCCTCGAAGCGGGCGAAGCGTTCGCGGCGGGCCTCGTGATAGGTGGCGAAGCCGCCGCCGTGCACCCAGGCGTCGGCTCCGGCCGGGCCGGGCTCGACGGAGACGATCTTCTCGGCGGCACGGGAGAGGAGTTCGCGGTCGTGGGAGACGAACAGGACCGTCTTGCGGGTCTCCTTCAGCCGCTCCTCCAGCCACCGCTTGCCGGGCACGTCGAGGTAGTTGTCCGGCTCGTCGAGCAGCAGCACCTCGTCGGTGCCGCGCAGCAGCGCCTCCAGCACCAGCCGCTTCTGCTCACCGCCGGAGAGGGTGCGCACGAGGCGGAACTGGGCCTTGTCGTAGGGGACGCCGAGCGCGGCCGTGGTGCACATGTCCCACAGGGTCTCGGCCTCGTACCCGCGCACCTCGGCCCAGTCGGAGAGGGCCTGCGCGTACTGGAGCTGCGCGGCCTCGTCGTCGACGGCCATGATCGCGTGCTCCGCCTCGTCGACGGCCCGCGCAGCCTCGCGGATACGGGGCTGGGCCACGGACACCAGCAGGTCGCGGACGGTCGTCTCGTCCCGCACGGAGCCCACGAACTGGCGCATCACCCCGAGACCGCCGGACACGGTGACGGTGCCGCCGTGCGGTTTCAGCTCGCCCGAGATCAGCCGCAGCAGGGTCGTCTTGCCGGCGCCGTTGGGTCCGACCAGCGCCACCACGGCCCCTTCACCCACCCGGAAGGACACGTCGCCGAGCAACGCCCTCCCGTCGGGGAGGTAGTACTCGAGGTGCGCGGCTTCCAGGTGTCCCATGAGGACGCATTCTGCGGGCCGTCCACGGGATGCGGCAAACCGTTATGCGCGGCCCGGCCGGGGAGGCGGACCGTCGCCCGTCAGCCGCCGGCGCCCGGCACCGGCTGTCCCGCCGGGCCGCCCTCGCCCGCCGGCGCGACCGTCGCGCCCGCCCAGGACAGGGCCTTCCAGCCGTCGGCCGGGGAGCCTTCGAGGACGACGGTGCCGGTGTTGGCGAGGCGGTTCGCCGCGGCGAAGGGAATGTCGACGTTGTCGGCGCGGGTGGCCGCCCAGGCGCGGATCGCGGCGCCGTGGCTGACCATCGCGACGGTGCCCGCCCCGCTCGCCGCGGCCTCGGCGATCACTGCGTCGTACCGCGCCAGGAACTCGGAGCCGCTCTCGCCGCCCGGCATGCGCAGCCCGACGTCGCCCGCCGCCCAGGCGAACACCGTGCGCATGTAGAGCTCGCCGCGCTCCGAGTTGCCGGACACCATCTCCAGGTCGCCCGCGGAGATCTCCCGGATGCCGTCGCGGACGAGGATCTCCAGACCGCGCGCCTCGGCCAGCGGGGCGGCGGTGAGCCGGGTGCGCAGGAGGGTGGAGACATAGAGGGCTTCGATGTCCTCGTCGGCGAGGGCCCGCGGCAGCGCGGCGGCCTGCTGTGCGCCGAGTGCGGTGAGGCCGGGGCCGGGCACGGCCGTGTCGAGCAGGTACTCCACGTTCGTGGGGGTCTGGCCGTGGCGGACGAGCAGCAGGCGCATGCGGTGACCCTCCGGTCTCGACAGCCGCCCCGCGCAGGAAACGGCCACTTCAGGGTACCCGCAGCGGATGATGTCCGACGTCGATCTCACCGTCCTCAAGCCCGGCCGGCACGGCCTGCGCGATGCGTTCCTCGCCCTCGACGACCAGGTGTTCGCGTTCGCCGCCGAGCGGCACTGGCCGGCCGCCGAGCCGGTCCTGCCGCGACTGAGCCGCAGCGCGAACCACGGCCTGCTCTGGTTCGCGACGGCGGCCGTCCTCGCCGCGTCCGGCACGCCCCGGGCCCGCCGCGCCGCCGTGCGCGGGCTGACCTCCCTCGGCCTGGCCTCCCTCACCATCAACACCCTCGGAAAGCGCTCGGTGCGCCGGTCCCGGCCCGTGCTGGACGCGGTGCCGCGGGGGCGGCGGCTGAAGCGGCAGCCGATCACCACCTCCTTCCCCTCCGGTCACGCCGCGTCGGCGGCGGCCTTCGCGGCCGGGGTCGCCCTGGAGTCGCCGGAGTGGGGCGCGGTGGTGGCGCCGGTCGCGTTCTCGGTGGCGATGTCCCGGGTGTACACGGGCGTCCACTTCCCGAGCGACGTGCTCGCGGGCGCGGCGCTGGGCGTGGGCGCCGCGTTCGCCGTCCGGCACGTCTCGCGGCTGCGGCGGCGACGCCACCCGGAGCCGCGGCACGACGGCACGGAGGTCGAGGCCATGGAGCTCGAAGGCGTGGACGTCGAGGGCACGGACGTCGAGGGCACGAAGGGCGAGCGGGCGAGCCTCGACTGACTTGGCGTCAGTTCACATGGCAAGACGAATGGTCTCAGCATCCGAGCATCGGCGTACGGTGTGGGAACCGGGGACCCGGTTCGTCGAGAAGGGGTAGAGCCATGTCGAAAGCACAGGAGACGGCCGTCTACACGCACGGACACCACGAGTCGGTGCTGCGCTCGCACACCTGGCGGACCGCCGCCAACTCGGCGGCCTACCTGCTCGGTTCACTGAAGCCGCACATGAGGATCCTGGACATCGGCTGCGGCCCGGGCACCATCACCGCCGACCTGGCCGCCCTGGTCCCCGACGGACACGTCACCGGCGTCGACCACGCGCCGGGGATCCTGGAGCAGGCGCGGGCCACGGCCGCCGAGCGGGGCCTGACCAACACCGACTTCGCGGTGGCCGACGTCCACGCCCTGGACCACCCGGACGACACGTTCTGCGTCGTCCACGCCCACCAGGTGCTCCAGCACGTGGGCGACCCGGTGCAGGCGTTGCGCGAGATGCTGCGGGTGACGAAGCCGGGCGGCTACGTCGCCGTCCGCGACTCGGACTACGCGGCGATGACCTGGTACCCCGCCTCGTCCGGGATGGACGGCTGGCTGGACCTGTACCGGCGGGTGGCCCGGGCCAACGGCGGCGAGCCGGACGCGGGACGCCGGCTGAAGTCCTGGGCGCTGAGCGCCGGATTCACGGACATCACGGCCACCTCCGCCACCTGGACGTTCAGCACGCCCGAGGAGCGGGCCTGGTGGAGCGGCCTGTGGGCCGACCGGACCGTGGCCTCCGCGTACGCGGAGCGCGCCACCCGGGGCGGCCACGCCACGGCGGAGGAACTGCGCGCCGTGGCGGAGGCCTGGCGGGAGTGGGGGCGGCGGGAGGACGGCTGGTTCGCCGTCCTGCACGCGGAGATCCTGTGCCGCAAGGCCACCTGAATGGCCACCTGATCCGCGGGCGGTTCGGGGACGTTCCGTAAAGGAAACGAGAATGATTCCTGCAATGCGGGAAACACGCATTGCAGGAGGTTGACACTATGGTTCCCGTTCTGCTGGTTCTGCTGCTGGTGCTGATTCTCTTCGGTGCCGGATTCGCGGTGAAGTTGCTCTGGTGGATCGCGCTCGCGGTTCTCGTTCTCTGGCTGCTCGGCTTCCTGGCTCGCGGGACCACGTCCGCGGGAGGCAGGGGCCGCTGGTACAGGTGGTGAACCGAAGGCGGCGAAGCACCACCCGCTTCCCCCGGGCGTGAGCGACTCACTCCCGGGGAAGCAGCGGCCCCAACGGCCCGAGGTCCAGATTCAGGTCCTCGGGCCGCAGTCCGTAGCGGTCCCGCAACTCGCCCATGCGGTCGTCGAGCAGCATCAGCGTGAGCCCGATCCGCTCCTCCTGCTCCTCGTTCAGGTCGCCCGTGTCGAAGCGGCGCAGCGCCTGCCGTTCCATCAGCTGGCGCAGCAACTCCACGACGGTCAGAACGAGTTTCACCAGATCGCGCTCGACCGTGTCGGGCTCGAGGTCGAGATGCTTGCGGCGTTCGGTCACAGCGACTCCCCCCAGGGCGACGGCACCTGCTCGTTGACCGAGCTGATCAGCGCGTTGAGATCGATGCGGACCAGGTCGACGTCCGCGATGCGCAGGGTGATGTCCCCCGTGATGACGACCCCGCCGGCCAGCAGCCGGTCGAGCAGGTCGACGAGGGCGACCTCGCGGCGCTCCACCACGGTCATGCGCCCTCCCCCGGCTCACCGGCGGATTCCACGAAAGAATAGGCAGCCCACGGTCCCGTGAGTTCCACTCGCATTCCGGATTCCTCCCCCTTGGTGCGGTCCACCATTTCCACGAATTCCTCGGAATCCGCGCGGGGGACGAGATAGGCGGCGTTGAGCACATTCTGTCCGGACGCCTTGGACAGGGCGGAGTTCTGCGGCGGGTGGAGCCGGGAATCCTCGGCGTGCGCCGACAGCGTCTCGTGGAGACTTCCGGCGAACCGCTCGGCACGCTGCCAGGTGTCGTCCTGGGCCTGGGCCTTCCTGCGCCGCTGCATCAGGTAGTCCCGGCCCGAGGCGGGCTTCGTCACCGCCGCCTCGGGCTCCTGCGCCTCGGGCTCGACATACACCTTCACGCCCCACTCCACCCGCCCGGCGAGGCGTTCCAGGACGCGCCGGAAGTCCTCCTCGCGCTCCTCCATCATCACGCGGACGCCGCTGTCGTCCCGGAACACCGTGGCGAGCCGGAGCGGCAGCGGTGTGGTGACGGCCGTGAGGGCGTCGATCACCTGCTGATGGGCACGGGCGGTCTCCGTCAGCCAGTCCAGGTCCTCCAGACGGCGCCGGAGCGGCTCCTCGGCGAAGTCCCGCTCCGGCACATGGCTGACCACGGCGATCAGGCCGCGGTGGGTGAGCAGTCTGGGCGGATCGCCCGCCACCCCCGACAGGTCGGCCTGGAGGGGCGCGCCAAGGGGGTGACAGACGGCGTACACGTACCGCAGTCCGGTCATGGTGACTCCTCTCGGACGTCCTCGGGGGCGCGGCTCTCCTTCGAGGCGCGCCCCTCCTTCAGGGCCCGGCTCTTCTCCGGGGCACGACCCAGCTCCAGTTCCTCCAGCCGGGCCAGCCGTTCACGCAACTCGGCGTTCTCACGCGCGAGTTCGTTGCGGCGGGCGCCGGAGGACAGGGCCGGGTCGTCCTCCCACCAGTCGATGCCCATCTCCTTGGCCTTGTCGACCGAGGCGACGATCAGACGGAGCTTGATGGTGAGCAGTTCGATGTCGAGCAGGTTGATCCGGATGTCGCCCGCGATGACGATGCCCTTGTCCAGGACACGTTCCAGGATGTCGGCCAGGTTGGCGCCGCCGCCCTGGCCGTACGGCTCCGGCATCCGGCTCGGCATGCTCATCGCCGGCTCCTCCCCCTGCCGCGGCGGGTGTCCTCGGCCTGGGGCTCCTCCTCGGGCTCCTCCTCGTACTCGTCGTACTCGTCCTCGGCCGCCTCGGGCTCGCCCTCCTCCTCTTCCTCTTCCTCGTCCTCGTACTCGCCCTCGGGCTCGGCTTCCTCGTCCTCGGGCTCGTCCTCGGCGTACGGGCCGTCCTCCTCGTCCTCGTACTCCTCCTCATCGTCCTCCCGGCCGCCGTCCTCGGCATCCCGCGCCTCGGCGCCCTCCTCCGGCTCGCCGTTCTCCTCGGGCTCGCCGTTCTCGTCGTTCTCCTCGTCCTCCTCGGCCACCGCGTCCTCGTGGGACTTGACGACCTCGCCGTCGCGGATCTCACCGCGCCAGCTGTCCTGCGCCTCCCCCTTGATGGTGATGAAGCGGGCGTAGTTCTTCAGGTCGAGGCGGGCCCGGCGGCCCTGGGCGCGCCAGATGTTGCCGGTCTTCTCGAACAGACCCGTCGGGTAGTACTCGATGACCAGCAGGATCCGGGTGAGGCTCGGGGCGAGCTCATGGAAGGAGACGACACCCTTCGTGGTGCCCTTGGCGCCCTCCGAGGTCCAGGCGATCCGGTCGTCCGGCACCTGTTCGGTGGTCTTCGCCTTCCAGCTCCGGTTGGACCAGAAGACCTTCGCCTGCCAGTCGCTGGTGGTGTCGTCGGCGCGGTTCGCGCTCTTGACGCCCTTGGCGAAGGTGCTGAAGTCCTGGTACTGCGTCCACTGGTCGTAGGCGGTGCGCAGCGGCACGCCGACGTCGATCGTCTCCATGATCACGGTCGGCTTCTTGCCGGCGCTCTTCTTGCCCTTGCCGCCCTTGCCACCGAGGTTCTTGAACGCCCCGGTCACCTTGTCCTTGATCCGCGAGCCGCCGAGCTCCATCGCGGTGCGCAGCGGTCCCTTGCCCTCGGCGACCTTGCGGCCGCCTTCGAGGGCGAGCTTGGCGAAGCCGGGGCTGTTGCCCTCGGCGATGTCGTTCAGCTTGGCGGTGGTGTCCCCGAGCTTGTGCCCGACGCCGGTCAGCAGGCGGGTGGCCTGCGCGGCGAGGTACTCCTGCACCTCTGCCTTCAGCCGGTCGGCGGCCTCGCTGTTGGCGACTCCGGAGAGCGGGTTGCCGCCGCCCGCCGACTTGCCGGCCGCGGAGGTCGCGGACTTGGCCGATCCGAGGGTCTCGGTCATCGGTCGTCGCCTCCCTTCGGCCGCCGGGCCCGGGTGCCGGTACCCGAGGCAGCCCTCGATGCGGTCCTCGCGCCCGTCTTACGGGTCGACGCGGTCTTCTTCGCGGCGGTGGCGCGGGCCGGAGCCTTCTTGGCGGGCGCCTTCTTCGCGGGGGCCTTCTTGGCCGTCTTCTTCGCGGGCGCCTTCTTCGCGGGCGCCTTCTTGGCGGGCGCCTTCTTGGCCGTCTTCCTCGGCGGCTCCTCCTCGCCCTCTTCGTCCTCGTCCGCTTCGTCCTCGTCGGCCTCGTCCTCGTCGGCCTCGTCCTCGTCGGCCTCTTCGGCCTCGTCCTCGTCGGCCTCTTCGGCCTCGTCCTCGTCGTTCTCGGAGCCCTCCGGCTCCTCGTCCTCGTCGGCGTCCTGAGGCTCGTCGTCGTACTCGTCGTCCGCCTCTTCGTCCGCCTCGTCGTCCTCCCGGCCGCCGGGCACGACGCCCTCGAGCTGGTCGCGCACCTCGGCCGTGCGGCCGTGCAGCCGGTCCGCGAGCGCGTCGATCTGGCGCTCGACCATGGCGCCGGAAGCGGCCTTGCCGACCCCGCGCAGATCCTGGCGCAGCTGGTCCCCGATCTCCTTGAACTGCGGGTTGTCCCGCAGTTGCTGGGAGACCAGGTCCGCGATGCCCTTGGGGGTCAGGTTCAGCTTCTTGCCGGCCACGAAGGAACCGACGGCCAGCGCCAGTTTCAGTTTCTTGGTGCGCCCGAGGAGATATCCGGCCCCGACCGCGAGTCCCACTGCCGTCCGGTTCATCCTGTCCACCCGTCGTCCGTTCCCGCGCTTCTGCGCGTAGCGCTCTCCAGCCGGTCGAGGAGTACGTCCTCCTCCTCGTCGAACTCCTCCTCAGTGATCTCGCCGGCGTCCAACCGCTGCTCCAGACGGGCGAGTTCGGCTCTGACCGTGGCGGGGTCGTAGTAGATCCGCTCGGCCTCCTTGACCACCTGTTCGATCACCCAGCCGCTGCCGCGCACCGGGGCGAACGGCAGCAGCAGCACCTCTGAGATGAGTCCCATGGCGCACCTGCCTACTCCGTCCCGGCGTCCGCCGTCGCGGCCGGGCCGGGCTCGACGAAGCTGTACGGCGGCAGCGGCCCGTTGACCCGCAGTTCGAGGTGCGGACGGCCCACCCGCAGCTCCTCCGCGGCCTCCAGGAAGCCGGCCGCCGCGTCGCGCTCCACCAGGAACGAGACGTTGACCAGCCAGCCCGTGGACTCGGGGCCCACGCTGGTGGCCGAGGCCAGCGGCGTGAGGCTCTGCTGCACGTCGGCCGCGTCCTCGGCCTCCTTGGCCTTGACCGCGGCGGCGACCATCTCGCCGAGCTGGATCTTCTGCTCGTAACTGCCGCCGCCCGCCTGCCGGTTGGACTCCGCGAGGCCACGCAGTTCGGGGCTGTCCGCCATCACCTGGTGCAGGACCGCCTCTTCGACGTGCGAGGCCTTGATGTTGTACTCGACCTTGCCCTCGAGGGCCCGCAGGCGCTCCTCGTAGTGCTCGGCGCGCTCGGCGAGGACCCCGGTGACCGAACTGTCGTCGGGCGCGACACTGCCGAACCGCATGGGCAGCACGCAGCCGTCGGCACCCGCCTCGGCGAGCACGGTCTGGTGGGCGAGCAGCTCCCTGCGTTTGGGCCGCAGTCCCTCGGGGGCGTCGCTGACGATCGCCGCCAGGGTGCCCTCCTTCAGGACGCGCACCGGCAGGGCGGGGTCGCCGACACCGGACAGCCCGTCCGGAAGGTCCGCGTGCGAACTCGCGACGATGCCGTACACGTAGGTGCTCACTCCTGCTCCTCCTTACGGCGCGCGGTGGTGCTCTTGCGCGTCCGCGGCCGGGGTTCCCGCTCCTCCTCCTTGGAGGAGCCCTCGTCACGGGCCTGCTTGAAGGCGCCGGAGATGGTCTCCGCGGCGCCGGAGAGCGCGCCCTTGGACTTGCCGCGCGCGCCGGACTCGGTGATCTCGCCGACCAGGTCGGGCAGGCCCGGGCTCTTGCGCGGCCCCGCCTCCAGGTCCAGTCGGTTGCACGCCTCGGCGAAGCGCAGATAGGTGTCCACGCTGGCCACAACGACCCGTACGTCGATCTTCAGGATCTCGATTCCGACCAGGGAGACCCGTATGAACGCGTCGATGACGAGACCCCTGTCGAGGACGAGCTCCAGCACGTCGTAGAGGCCGCTGGAGCCGCCTCCACCACCGGACTGTTGTGCCGGGACAACGGTCATGTCGACCGCTCCTCCTTCTGTGTGGATGATCGGGAACGAATGCGGGCCGACGGCCTAGCGGCCGCCCGGCCGATGGGAGTCGGAGCGCCCCCGCTCGTAGCGGCGAACGCGCCGGTAGCCGGTGAGCTGCCCCTGGGGATCGAGATCCACCTGGTAGCTCGCCATCAGGCTCATCGTGTCGGGCACGCGGGCGAGCTCCAGGACCTCGACGTCCAGGGACCAGCCGTCCTCCGTCTGCTCGAAGGAGGAGACGCTCTCGGCGGTCATGCCCGTCAGCTCCGTGAGCTGGGCGCGCGCCTCGCGCAGCACCTCCATGGGGCTCGGCCGGTCCTCCGCCACGTCGTCCTTGCCTTCCCTGTTCGTCGTGGTCCGGGCACGCTCCGGACTCTGTGTTCTCTTTGTTCTCTGGGGTCTCTGGGGCTTCTGGGTTCTTTGTGAAGTCTTATGTGGTTCGCGTGATGCATGTGACTCTGATGTGTCTTTTGTGTTCACCATGGCCACCTCTTCTTCCGGGTGGCCCGAAGGCTCTTGGCCAAACCTTCACGAGGCACGGAGTGCGTCGAGCCGGCGCCTGGCGGGGCCCAGGGCGCGTCCGCGGCCCGGCAGCGCCGACCAGGGACGGGTGTGGGCCTGCTCGGCCGCGTCGGCGATGGTCCAGCGGCGCGGACCGAGCTCCGGATCGCCAAGCTGCTCCCAGCTGACGGGCATGGCGACCGGCGCCCCGGGCAGCGCGCGCACCGCGAAGGGGGCGACGGCCGTCTGCGCGTAGCCGTTGCGCTGGACGTCCAGGTAGAGCCGGTCGCCGCGGTCCTTCTTGCGGGCGGCCGTGGTCAGCCGGTCGGGGTGCTCCGCGACGAGCAGCTCGGCGGCGTCCCGGGCGAAGCCGCGCACCGCGTCGAAGTCGTCGCGCCCGTCGACCGGGACGACGACGTGCAGTCCGCGGGAGCCCGTCGTCATCAGGGCCGAGGGCAGCCGCAGCTGGTCGAGGAGCTCGCCGAGCTGTTCGGCGGCCTCCCGGACGGCGGCGAAAGGGGAGCCGTCGGCCGGGTCGAGGTCGAAGACCATCAGGTCCGGACGGTCGACCCGGCCGACCCGGGAGAGCCAGCGGTGCGGGGTGAGACAGGCCTGGTCGGCGAGGTAGGCGAGGGTGGCGGAGTCGTCGCAGACGGTGTGGCGGACGGTGCCGTCCTCCTTGGCCACCTCGGCCCGCGTGATCCACTCCGGGTAGTGCTCGGGGGTGTTCTTCTGCATGAAGCGGGGGCCTTCGATCCCGTCCGGATGCCGTTCCAGCATCAGCGGACGACCACGCAGCTGCGGCACCATGAAGGCGGCGACCGACCGGTAGTAGGCGACGAGGTCGCCCTTGGTGTACTGCTTCGCGTCCTCGCCGCCCGGGAAGAGCACCTTGTCCGGCCGGTGGACCTCGACGCTGCGCCGGCCCACCCGCACCTTGCGTACGTCGTCACCGCTCACGGCGCGATCGCCTGCTCCACCAGCAGCCGGGCGGACGCGGCGATCGACTCGGCGTCGATGCCCGCCGCGTGCAGCTGCTCGGCCGGGCTCGCCGAGCCGGGCATCGTCCGGACGGCGAGCCGCACCAGCCGGGGCACCGGCCGCCCGTCGAGGAAGGCGTCGAGGACCGCGTCCCCGAGACCGCCCTGCTCGTGGTGGTCCTCCACGCTCAGCAGCAGACCGGTCTCCTCGGCCGCCTGCCGCAGCGTCGCCCGGTCGACCGGCTTGACCGAGTAGAGGTCGACGACCCGGACCGCGATGCCCTCGCCTTCGAGCGCCTCGGCGGCCTTCAGCGCCTCGTGCACGGTGACGCCGGCCGCGACGATCGTGAGCCGGTCACGGTCCGAGGAGCGCAGCACCTTGCTGCCGCCGACGGGGAACTCCTCGTCCGGCCCGTAGAGCACCGGGTCGGCGCCGCGTGAGGTGCGCAGATAGCGGACACCGTCCAGGCCGGCCATGGTGGCGACCAGCCGCGCGGTCTGGTGGGGGTCGCAGGGATAGAGCACGGTCGAGCCGTGCACGGCCCGGAACATCGCCAGGTCCTCCAGACCCATCTGCGAGGGCCCGTCCTGTCCGATGGCGACCCCGGCGTGCGAGCCGACGAGGTTGATCCCGGCCCCGCTGACCGCGGCCATCCGCACGAAGTCGTGGGCGCGGGTCAGGAAGGCGGCGAACGTGGAGGCGTACGGCACCCAGCCGCGCGTCGAGAGACCGACCGCCGCGGCGACGAGCTGCTGTTCGGCGATGTAGCACTCGAAGAACCGGTCGGGGTGCTCCTTGGCGAAGGCCTCGGCGCGGGTGGAGTCGCTCACCTCGCCGTCGAGGGCGACCACGTCCTCGCGGGCAGTGCCGAGCGCCGCGAGGGCCTTGCCGTAGGCGTCACGGGTCGCCACACCCTTCTCGCGGTCCTCTCCCTCCCAGCGGGGCAGCACGAGGGGCCCGGTGGGGACGGAGTGCAGCATGCGGGCGTCGGCCGGCTCGCGCACCCGGACCCGCAGGTCACGGACGCCGCCCAGTTCCGCGACCGCCTCGTCGGCGTCGGGCAGCGGCTTGCCGTGCATGCCCTCGCGGTCCTCGACGGAGCGGACGCCCTTGCCCTTGAGGGTGCGGGCGAGGATCGCGGTGGGCTGCCCCAGGGTGGAGGCGGCCTCGCCGTAGGCGCGGTCGACGGCGTCCACGTCGTGCCCGTCGATCTCTATCGTGTGCCAGCCGAAGGCCTGGAAGCGGCGGGCGTAGGCGTCGAGGTCGTGGCCGTGCCGGGTGGGGCCGCGCTGGCCGAGCCGGTTGACGTCGACGACCACCGTGAGGTTGTCGAGGTGTTCGTGGCCCGCGTGCTCGGCGGCCTCCCACACCGAACCCTCGGCGATCTCGCTGTCGCCGCACAGCACCCACACGCGGTAGCCGACGCGGTCCAGCCGCTTGCCGGCCAGCGCGATGCCGACGCCCACCGGGAGCCCCTGGCCGAGCGAGCCGGTGGCCGTCTCGACCCACGGCAGCCGCTGCGGCGTCGGGTGCCCCTCGAGCCGGCTGCCGAGCGCGCGGAAGGTCAGCAGCTCCTCGTCGTCGATGGCTCCGGCGGCCTTGTAGGCGGAGTACAGCAGCGGGGAGGCATGGCCCTTCGAGAGGACGAAGCGGTCGTTGCCCGGGTGCGCCGGCCGGTCGAAGTCGTACCGGAAGTGGTTCGCGAGCAGGACGGCCATCAGGTCCGCGGCCGACATCGAGGACGTCGGATGCCCGGACCCCGCAGCCGCGGCGGCGCGTACGCTGTCGACCCGCAACTGCTGGCCGAGTTCGATGAGTTCGGCGGTGTCCATCGGGCTACCGGTCTCCTTCCGCGCTGTCGTCGCCGGAGTCGGGCTCGTTCCCCGCCCCGTCCCGGCCGGACGGCTTCCGCGCCGGCCCGGTGCTGTGCCGGCCCACCTCGGGGGTCGGCGAGTCGATCGACTGGGAGCCCTCCTCCGGCGACGACTGGCCCACCCGGGCCCCGCTCCCGCCGCCCGAATGCTGTCCCACCTCGGGGGTCGGCGAGGTGATCGACTGGGAGCCGTCCTCCGGGGAGGGGTGGTGCTCGCCGGACCCGCCGGCCGCCTTCTTCGCGTCGTTCGCCTCGTTCACTTCGTTCCCGTCCTTCATGTCGTTCGCCTCGTTCCTGTCGTCCGTGGTCGTGACGTGTGTGGTCGTGACGTGTGTGGTCGTGCCGTGCGTGGTCGAGCCGTGTGTGGTCGAGCCGTCCGTGGTCGGGTTCGAGCCGTCCGTGCTCGGGCCGTCCGTGCTCGGCTTCGAGCCGTGCGTGCTCGGGCCGTCCGCGCCGTCCGTGCCGTGCACGTCCGCCGCGGTGGCCGCGCCGGGGCCGGATGCCGAGCGTTCGCGTGCGATGTCCCCGGGTGCCCGCGCCAGTTCCGGCGACGCCGTGTCCAGCGGCACCGACCAGGACCGCACCAGCCCCAACTGGACCTCCTGACGCGGGAGTACGGCGTCCAGCAGCCAGTCGGCGGCGACCCGCACGCGGTTGCCGGGCATGGCGGCGAGATGGTAGCCGCGGGTCACCGCGCCGGCCGCGGGGCCGGAGAGATGGACGCCGAGCGGATTGGCCGCGGCCTGCACCCCGCCCAGGTCCACGACGAACCCCAGGTCCTTGTGTCGGTAGGGCCGCAGACCTGCCGCACCGCCGCCCTCGACGAGCGAGGCGGCGACATTGCGCCCGGCCACCTTGCCCTGCCGCCACGCGTGCTGCGCGGTCATCGGCGTGTACTCCCCGGGCCGCTCCAGATCCGGCACGGCGGCCGCGTCGCCGCACGCGAACACCTCGGGCCTGCCCGGCACCTGAAGGGTCGGTTCGACGAGCAGCCGACCGCGTTCCATGGGCAGCCCGAGCCCCTCGGCCAGCGGATCGGGCCGGACGCCCACACACCAGGCCAGGGTGCGGGTGCCGACGAACTCGCCGTCGGTCAGCAGGACTCCCTCGCGGGTCGCCTCCTTGACCGAGGTCCCCGTCCGCACCTCGACGCCCCGTTCGCGCAGCACCCGGTCGGCGGTGCGGGAGAGCCGTTCGTCCAGCTCGGGCAGGACGCGCGACGCGACGTCGAGCAGCAGCCAGCGCGGCCGCATGCCCTGGCGCAGGGGGTGCGCGCGGACCAGGGCGTCGGTCAACAGCTGGCCCTGTGCGGCGACTTCGGTGCCGGTGTAGCCCGCGCCGACGACGACGAAGGTGCAACGCGCCGTGCGTTCCGCCGCATCGGCGCCCGAGGCGGCCAACTCCACCTGCCGGGTGAGGTGATCGCGCAGGTAGAGGGCTTCGGGCAGACCGCGGAAACCGTGTGCGTGCTCGGCGACGCCGGGAACGGGCAGCAGCTTGTTGACGCTGCCGGCGGCGAGCACGAGCCGGTCGTAATCGAGGGTGCCCCGGTCGCCCTCGGGGTTGGTGTAGTGGACGGTGCGCGCGTCGAGGTCGATGTCCGCGGCCTCGCCGAGCACCGGCCGCACCTCACGCAGGGTGCCCGACAGGGAGACGGTGACCCGGCGCGGCTCGAGGATGCCCGCCGCCACCTGGGGCAGCAGGGGCACGTACAGGAAGTAGTCGGTCGGGTTGAGCAGTGTGATGTCGGCCCGGCCCCTGGCCGCCCGCGCGAGGGTGCGGGCCGCCCGGTAGCCGGCGAAGCCGGCTCCGACGATCACGATGCGGGGACGCCTCAAGGTGGGCCTCCGAAGGGGTGCGGGCGGTGTGCGTACGGAGGTTTCCGCGTCCCCCAGGCAGGAGCCCCCAAACGTTGCGCCGGTGTCCCCTCCGGGCCGCCGGTGTCCGGAACGCGACGGCCGCGGGGGGAGGCCGGGAACGCCCGCAGACGCCGGGCGGCCCCGCGGCAGCAGGTGCCGCGGGGCCGCCCGGATGCCGAACACGTGACGCGGGCGCGTCGCTTCGGCCGCGGTGCACCGCGCGTCAGAGCCGGTGCGGCCGCTCGGGGTCGATGTCGTCGGCGCGCGGTGCGCCGCCCGGCTCCGGCACCTGGGCGCCGGGCGCGGTCGGCGGCATCGGCGGGTAGGGCAGGCCGGTACCGCCGGGCGGTGCGGCCGGCGGGGTGCCGCCGACGACCCGGCCGGGGCCCGCGTCCGGCGCGGTCCCGACGCCTGCCGCGGCCGGGGACGAGGCGTGCGGCCTGGCGGCGCCGCGCAGCAGGTACGCCACGGCGGCGAGGATCGCGGCGGTGATGAGTGCCGCGGCCCAGTCCGGCAGGCCGATGTCGAGGGCGAGCCCCACCGCGAGGGCGACGGCCGCGCCCGCGTAGAGGGCGACGGCGCCGGACGCCGCGTACATCATGGCCGTACGGCGCTGCTTGCGGGTCTGCTCGCGCAGTTCCTCGCGGATCGTCTCGCGCGCCACCTGCGCCAGCTCGTCGACCAGATGCTTGTCCAGATGCTCCAGGTGATCCATGCGCTCCATGGGCCTCGGGTACCCGCTGTCATCGACGCTTAACTCCGTGGACGCGCCCGCCGGAGCGTCGGGGAGCGGGCGGGAGCGGGGAGCGGGCGGGGATCGGGTGAAGGGATCACCTCGCCGGGGTCGTCCCAACTAGGCTCGTCCGCATGGACATTCTGGGAGCCACACTGCGTGTCTGTGTCGACGATCTGGAGAGCTCGGTCTCCTTCTACGAGCGGCTGGCGGGCACCGGCGCGCTCCGCTTCGAGCGGGGCGGGGTACAAGTGGCCGCGGTCGGCTGCTTCCTGCTGATGAGCGGGCCCCCGGCCGAACTGGAGCTGCTGCGCAAGGTGGCCGCGACGATCGCGGTAGCGGACGTGGAGGAGGCCCACCGGACCCTCACCGCGCTGGGCGCGGATGTCATCGCCGGTCCGGTACCGACCCCGGTGGGCCGCAACCTGATCGCCCGGCACCCGGACGGCACGGTGTACGAGTACGTCGACCGGCGCGGATCGTGAGGCGCCGGGCGCGGGGAAATTCCGTGGGCGGCGGGTCGTCGCGGACGTAGAGTCGGGCGTTCGACGACAGGCGCGAAGGAGCGGCAGTGAGCGAGCAGCACACCTACCGGGTGATCGTCCGAGGCACCTGGGACGGCCTCACCGACGAGAGCCGGTCCCGCCTCCTCGCCGAGGCCGCCGACCACGGTCTGACGAGTATGCGGTTCACCGAGGAGGGCACGCTGTCGTACGAGCCGTCTCCGCTGAAGCACTTCTCGATGCGGTACGTGGTGGTGTCGGACGCGGCGGACGGCGAGGAGATGGCGGGCGCGCTCGCCGAGGAGCGCGCCGAGGCGACGCTGCGCGAACTCGGCCACGGCTTCACCGGGCTGCGGTCGACGGTCACCGACCTCGACACGATGAAGATCAACTACAAGTCCGCATCTCGACGGTGATCGCCCACCGCTCGTGGTCCCGCCAGGCTCCGTCCATGTAGATCATCTTCGGGGAGAACCCCTCCTTGCGGAAGCCGCAGCCACGGGCGAGGGCGATCGAGGCGACATTGCCGGGCTGCGCGTTGATCTCCAGCCGGTGCAGCCGCATCGGACCGAACGCGTGGTCCATCACGAGGTCGAGCGCCTCGCGCATCAGCCCGCGCCCGGCCGCGTGCGCGAAGGCCCCGTAGCCGAGGGCTCCGCACTGGAAGCCGCCCTCGACGATGTTGTTGATGTTGACGAACCCGGCGACCGCCCCGTCCTCCAGGGTGCACACGAGGAAGCCGGCCTTCGACGGGTCCTCGATCAGCCGGCCCGCGTAGGCCGTGTACGCGTCCGCGGTGAGCGGCGGGAACAGCCACGGGTGGTGCAGGTCCTTGCTCTCCCGCGCGCGGGCGGTGAACTCCGGCCCGTCCTCGTGGGTGAAGTGGCGTATGCCCACGCGGGGGCCCTCGGCGAGGTATCGGGATGCGGTGTGCGGCATCGGCACAGCCTACGACGAGGTCACTTGCGGCGTTTCCTGAAGTACGCGAAGGAGGCTCCGCACAGGGCGCCGATGATCCACATCGCGAGGAGCGCCGTCCACAGCGGCACCGTCACCTCGGGGACCAGCAGCCGGATCTCCGTGGGGCTGGTGTTCTGGAAGATGAAGACCAGGGTGAGGACGGCGAGCGCCAGGACGACGATCCGGCCCGGTGTCAGAGCCTCGTTCCTGCTCCTGGAGGTCTTCGGGCTCATGCCACCAGCCTGGTCCCTGCGCCGCTCGCCCGCACGGCGAGACGCGCCCTCCGGGTGAGGCGCTCCCCGGATCAGCGCAGGGCGGGAGCGTCGAGGGTCAGGGTGCCCTCGTCCGCGTCGAGCACGGCGGACACGCCGAAGGGCACGGTCAGCGCCCCCTCGCAGTGACCGAACCCGAGCTCCTCGACGACGGGGACGCCGAGGCCGCCGAGCCGGTCCACGAGCACCGGGCGCAGCTCCTCGTAGGGGCCGCAGCGGTCCCAGGAGCCGAGCGCCACCCCCTCGACGCCGTCCAGCCAGCCGGTGCGCAGGAGTTGCGTCAGGGCCCGGTCGACGCTGTACGGCCGCTCGCCCACGTCCTCCATCAGCAGCAGCCCGCCGCGGGCACCCGCCCGGGTGTGCGGGGTGCCGTGGCCGGTGGCCAGCAGGGCCAGGCAGCCGCCCAGGGTGACGCCCCGCGCCCGGCCCGGCGCGATGGCCGTACCTGCGGAGGCGAGCGTGCGGACGGTATCCGGGGCGAACAGGGTGGCCCTGAGGTGCTCCTGCCCCCGGGCGCTCTTGATGAAGTCGATGCCCGCGGCCGCGGGCCCGTACAGCGTGACCAGGCCCAGCCGCAGGGCGAACGCCTCGTGCAGGGTGGTGCTGTCGCTGAAGCCGACGAACACCTTCGGTCCGGCCGCCCGCATGGCGTCCCAGTCGAGCAGGTCGACGATCCGCTGGGCGCCGTAGCCGCCGCGTGCGCACAGCACGGCGTCGACGCCCGGATCGCACCAGGCCCGCTGGAGGTCGGCGGCCCGGTCGGCGTCGGTGCCCGCGAGGTACGGCAGCCGGTCGTCCCGGTCCAGTGCGTGCGGGGCGACCACCGGGTCGAGGTCCCAGCCGCGCAGCAGGTCGAGGCCGGCCTCCAGCCGGTCCTCCGCCACCGGTCCGCTGGGCGCGACGACCGCGACCCGGGCGCCGGGGGCGAGCCGGGACGGCCGCACGAGTTCCTTCACCGCACAAGCTCCAACCTGGGGATTCCGGGCGGGCACAGCCCGAACACCTGAGCGTACAGCGACAGCTCGGCCTCCAGGGCGCGCACCGTCGTTGCCGCCTGCCGGAACCCGTGTCCCTCCCCCTCGAACGCCAGGTACGCGTGCGGGACCGGCCGTCCGGCCAGCCGGGCCAGGAACCGCTCGCACTGGGCGGGCGGACAGATCACGTCGTCCAGCCCCTGGAGGAGCAGGAACGGCACGGTGATCCGGTCCGCGTGCTCGATCGGCGAGCGTTCCGCGTAGCGGGCGGGCACCTGCGCGAGCGGCCCGACGAGACTGTCCGGGTAGCGCGACTCGAAGTCGTGGGTCTCCCCCGTCGCCCAGCCCACCAGGTCCAGCACGGGGTAGCGGATCGTGCCGCAGGCGTAGACGTCGGTGGCGGCCAGCGAGACCGCGGCGGTCCAACCGCCCGCGCTGCCGCCCCGGACGGCCAGCCGCCCGCGGTCGGCGGTGCCCTCGTCGGCGAGCGCCAGGGCGACGGCCGCGCAGTCCTCGACGTCGACCACGCCCCACTGCTCGCGCAGCCGCTCCCGGTACTCCCGCCCGTACCCGGTCGAGCCGCCGTAGTCGACCTCGACGACCCCGATGCCCCGGGAGGTGAAGTAGGCGATCTCCAGATCCAGCACGAGCGGGGCGCGGTCGGTGGGCCCGCCGTGCGCCCACACGACGTAGGGCGGCAGTTCGTGGCCGGGCGCGACGTGTCCGGGGTGGTGCGGCGGATAGACGTGGGCGTGGACGTCCCGCCCGTCGGGGCCGGTGAACGTGCGGATGCGGGGCTCGGGGTAGTGGGCCGGGTCCACCGCGTCGTCGTGCGCGGCCCCGATCACCCGGGCCCGGCCGGTGCTGGCGTCCAGCTCCACCACTTCGTACGCGCTGCGCGGACTGGCCGCGACGGCGACGACACGGTCGCCCTGCACCGCGAGGGTGGGCGCGAACTCCGTCCACGGTCCGGCCGCGTCGACCAGCTCGCCGGTCTCCGGGTCGAGGATCCCGAGCACGGTGGCCCCCCGGCCGTGGACGACGGCGACGAGGCCGCTCTCCAGCGGCGCGAACCAGCGCTGCCCCAGCTTCCACAGGGCGCCGCCGAACTCCTCCTCGCGGGGGCAGACGGGCCGGTGGTCGCGGTACAGGTTCCACCAGCCGCCGCGGTCGCTCGTGTACAGCAGGCGGTCCGCCGCGGGCTGCCGTCCGTCCTCCGCGGACCGCTCCCCGTCGCCCGCGGACCGTCGGCCGTGGTCCGGCGACCTCGGCCCGTACGCCGTCACCGGCATCCAGTCGACCTGCGCGATCGACTCCCCCGGGCCGCCGGCCACCACCCGGGCGCCGCTCAGGGTGCCGTCCCGCGCGACGTCGGCGACGACCACCTCCGTGCCCTCCCACGGCATCCGGGGATGGTCCCAGGCCAGCCAGGCGGCCCGGCGCCCGTCGGACGAGAGACGCGCGCCGGTGACGAACCGGTGCCGCCCGTCGGTGAGTTCACGCACGGCGGCCCGGTCGTCGGCGGCCGAGCCGTCCAGCGGCACCGCGGCGAGCACCCGGCGCACGTCGGTCGGCCCCTCGCCCGTGAACTCCTCTAGCACGCACCACACCTCCCCGCGCGCCGTCAGCAACTGCGGCTCCACCCAGCGCAGTCCGCCTCCCACGGACGAGACGGGGGTGAGCGGGCGCGGGCCGCCCCCGGACGCCGACCCGGGCTCGTACACATACAGCCGCTGATCGGCGAAGTGCACGAAGACCACCAGGATCCGGCCCTCGTGCACGACTCCGGCCCAGGGCTGTCCGCCGTACTCGACGACCCGGCTGCGGACGTTCCAGGGCGCCGGCAGTACGGACTCCTCCGTACCGTCGGGCCGGCGCCGGACGAGGGTGCGGCGGCCGTGCTCGGCCGGCCTGGGCGCGGTCCACCACACCTCGTCGCCGACCCAGCCGACGTACTCGGGGCGCCCGTCGTGCGCGGCCGCGAGGGCCGCGTCGATGGGCGAGGGCCAGGAACCGTACGGCAGGACCTGCACGTTCTCCCCGTTCTCCTAGGCGGTCCGCAGGAACCGGTCGAGCACCCGGACGCCGAAGTGCAGCGCCTCGACCGGCACCCGCTCGTCGACGCCGTGGAAGAGCGCCTGGTGGTCGAAACCTTCCGGGAGCTTCAGCGGGGCGAAGCCGTATCCGGTGATGCCGAGCCGCGAGAACTGCTTGGCGTCCGTACCGCCGGACATGCAGTACGGCACCACGTACCCCTCGGGCGCGAACTCCTCGACGGCGGCACGCATCCGGTCGTAGATCGGGGCGTCCACCGGTGCCTGGAGCGCCACTTCGCGGTGCTCGAACTCCCACTCGACGTCGGGGCCGGTGAGCCGGTCGAGGGTGGCGACGAACTCGTCCTCGCCGCCCGGGAGGTAGCGGCCGTCCACGTGCGCCACCGCCTCCCCGGGGATCACGTTTACCTTGTAACCGGCTCCCAGCATGGTCGGGTTGGCGCTGTTGCGGACGGTCGCCTCCACCAGGGCGGCCGCCGGGCCGAGCTTCGCCAGCAGCGCGTCCACGTCGTGGAGGTCGGCGTCGACGCCGTACAGCGCGGCCAGTTCGGTGAGGGCGGCACGGACCGTCGGGGTCAGCCGCAGGGGCCACCGGTGCTCGCCGATGCGCGTGACGGCGGCGGCCAGGCGGGTCACCGCGTTCTCCCGGTTGACCTTGGAGCCGTGTCCGGCGCGCCCGCGCGCGGTGAGCCTGACCCAGCCGGTGCCGCGCTCGCCCGCCGCGATGGGGTAGATCTCCCGCCCGGCGCCGTCGTGGAAGGTGAACGCCCCCGATTCGCCGATGGCCTCGGTGCAGCCCTCGAACAGCCCCGGATGCCGGTCGGCGAGGAACCCGGAGCCGTCCTCGGCGCTGGCCTCCTCGTCGGCGGTGAAGGCGACGACGAGGTCGCGCCGGGGCCGGACGCCCTGCCGGGCCCAGGCCCGCAGCACCGCCAGGATCATCGCGTCCATGTTCTTCATGTCGACGGCGCCGCGCCCCCACACGACCCCGTCCCGCACCTCGCCGGAGAAGGGGTGGACGCTCCAGTCGGCGGCTTCCGCCGGGACCACGTCCAGGTGACCGTGGACGAGCAGCGCGTCCGCGGCCGGGTCGGTGCCCTCGATCCGGCCGACGACGTTGGTACGCCCCGGGGTGCGTTCGAGGAGTACCGGCTCGATGCCCGCCTCGGCGAGGAGTGCGGCGGTGTACTCGGCGGCGGGCCGTTCCCGGCAGTCGCCACCGCCCCGGTTGGTGGTGTCGATACGGATGAGATCGGAGGTGAACCGGACGACCTCGTCCCGCGCCCGCGCGTCAGCCATACTGCTCCTCGATCGCGGCCGACACGATCGTCGTGACCGCCTTGAAGGTACGGATGCCCTCGTACATGGTGCCGCTGGTGTACGCGATCCTGCGCTCACCGGTCCGGGCGACGCCGGGCACGACGGTGGCCGCCATCGCGAGGTGCTCGGCGTCGAACTCCACCGCCACCGTGAACGGACCCTCGTCGACCGGCTCCTGACGGACCGCCAGCTGCACTGCCTCCTTCGCCGCCGCGCGGATGTCGGCGGCCGTGCGGGCCGGGGTACGGCACACGGCCGCGTACCGCGACACGTGGTCCTTGACCGCGACCTTCAACGCCTCCGGCGCGTACCCGAGCGCGTCCTCACAGGCCACGTCGTCACCGGTGACGAGGACGACCGGTACGCCGTACTCGGCGACCACCCGCGCGTTGAGCAGGCCCTCGCTGGCCCGTTCGCCGTTCAGCCAGACGCCGGTGAGGGAGTTGGCCAGGTAGGTGTGGGCGAGGACGCCCTCCATGCCGGCGCCCGCGTGGTATCCGACGAACGCGATGCCGTCCACGTCCCCGTGCTGGACGCCCTCCACCATGGAGAGGGACTTGTGCCGGCCGGTGAGCATCTCCACCCGCTCGTCGAGCTGTTCGAGCAGCAGGTTGCGCATGGTCCAGTGGGCCTCGTTGACCAGGACCTCGTCCGCCCCGCCGTCGAAGAAGCCGAGCACGGCGGCGTTGACGTCCGAGGTGAACATCGACCGGCAGCGCTGCCACTCCGGCGTCCCCGGCAGGACGTCGGCCGGCCAGGTGACACCGGTGGCGCCCTCCATGTCGGCGCTGATGAGGATCTTCACGTCCGGCCCCCGTCCTCTACGGAGATCCGAGCCTAGCGGGACACGCTCGGGTTTTCCGGGGAGCGACTCCCCCGACCGCCGCGACCGCACCGATCGCCCTGGCAGTCCGGGTGTCCGGGCTGTCCGGGCTGTCGCGCAACGGCCCGCCCGTGAAGACCCCTTCGGGCGAGGGACGCCGATGCGGCCGACCGCGCCCGTGTGGTGATGTGGGGACCCACGCCTTCACCGCAGTGCCACGAACGGGGACCCGGCCATGACCACGCACACCGCCCTGCCACCGGAACGCTTCGAGGCCGACCGGCCTCGTCTGCGGGCCGTCGCCTATCGCATGCTCGGCTCGCTCGGCGAGGCGGAGGACGCCGTGCAGGAGACATGGCTCAGGGCGGCCCGGGCGGACGTCGGTGACGTGGAGAACCTCAGCGGGTGGCTGACCACGGTCCTGGGCCGGGTGTGCCTGAACATGCTCCGCGCCCGCGGAACACGCCCCGAGGTTTCGCTCGACGCCCGGGTGGCCGAGCCCGCGGTCGCCGCGGCGGCGGGCGGCGACCCCGAGGAAGAGGCGGTGCTCGCCGACTCGGTCGGGGTGGCGCTGCTGGTGGTGCTGGACACGCTCACCCCGGCCGAGCGGCTGGCGTTCGTGCTGCACGACCTGTTCGCCGTGCCCTTCGACGCCATCGCCCCGATGATCGAGCGGACCCCGGCCACGACACGGCAACTGGCCAGCCGGGCCCGACGCCGCGTCCGGGGCGGCGCGCCGGATGCCCCCGCCGCTCCCGGCACCGTGGCCGACCGGGCCAGGCAACGCCGGGTCGCCGACGCGTTCCTGGCCGCGACGAGGGGCGGCGACTTCGAGGCGCTGCTCGCCCTGCTGCACCCGGACGTGGTCCTGACCGCCGACCGCTTCGTCGTGCCGACGCCGGAGCCCGTCACGGTCACCGGTGCCCGGCCCGTGGCGGAGGGCGCGATGGCGGCGACCGGCCGGGCCCGGTTCACCGGCCTCGCCCTGCTCGACGGCCGGGTCGGCCTCGCGATGGCGCCGCACGGCAGGCTGCGGCTGGTCCTGCTGTTCACGATCAGCGAGGGCGGGATCACCGGGATCGACGTGGTGGCGGACCGCGAGCGGCTGGACGCCATCGAGGTGGCGGTGCTCGACACCGTCGGCGCGGGGGCCGCGGGAGCCGTGGCCGCCGACGACTGACGGCGGCTGACGAACGGGCGGGGGCCGGCCCGGTCTCCTGGTCGGCCCCCGCCCGTCCCTCACCCGCTGCCCCGCTGCCCCCGCTCAGAAGGCCAGCACCAGCGAGGCCACCGCCGGGGCCGCGTAGACCAGCGGGAACGGCAGATGGGCGAACCAGCGGGCGCGCAGCACGGTGCCGGCGGCGCCGAGGAAGTACAGGACCAGTCCGATCGCGGCGAGCACACCGATCACGGGCACGAACAGTCCGACGAGCAGACCGGCCGCGCCCGCGGCCTTGGCGGCGCCGAGCCACGGCCACCACGAACGCGGCACTCCGTAGTCGGCCAGCGGCTTCACCGTCCACTCGGCGCCGAGCAGGATCGAGGCGGCCGAGAAGCCCGCCATGACGGCTCCGACGACGGTGACGACGACGTACGCGGTGCTCTGCTCGATGATCATCTCAGCGGCTCCTCGAGGGGTTGGTCGGCGTTCCTTCACCCCCCTGACACGCCGCCGCGCGCAAGTGTGACCGCCCCGGGAGCCCCTTTCGATGTGACAGCGGTCACCCGACGCGGGCGGCCACGTGCCACTTCGAGGGCAGTTCGATCCGGGTGCCGTCGGCCGTGAACTCGGTGGTGACGAGCGGAAGTTCGCCGGAGGCCAGCACGGTGAGTCCGGCGCTGCCCAGATAGGCGGGCACCGCGTCGTCGGCCACTTCGCCGGGGGTGAGGCCGTGCCGGAAGACCGGCGCGAGTTTCGGCGGCGGACCGTCCGGGCTCTGGGCCAGTCCGCCGAGGACGGGACGGGCGGCCTCCGACAGTTCGACGAGGAAGAGCCGGCCGCGTTCGCCCAGCAGCGTGGCGAGCCCGTCGACCAGCGGCTGCCGGTCGTCGGGTGCGCACTGGTGCAGGACGCCCCTCATGTAGACGTTGGCGTCGCCGAGTTCGGCGTGCAGCGTCCCGGCCGCGCCCTTCTCGGCCGCGTCCAGCAGCCGGTACGTCGCCTGTCCTGCGCGGTCGGCACGGCGGGCGTGGTCGAGGGCCGCGGCGGACAGGTCGGCGCCGACGACGTGCGGGAAGCGGTCGGCGAAGTACCGGGTCTGGGTGCCGTTGCCGCAGCCGACGTCCACCAACGCCAGCCCCGGGTCGGCGAGATGGGGTTCGAAGAGGGCCAGGTGGAGGGCGGCGGTCACCTTGGGATCCGCGTCCCAGAACACCTCGCCCGGTTCCTCCGGAGCCTCGCGCCAGAATCCCTCCCACGCCTCCCGGTACCGACTCGTCACGCTCATGCACAACTCCCCAGGACGCAAGGCCGATCCGTCGTGAGTGACGGGCGAGTACGGTCTATCGCTCCCTGGTCGGCGCGACAAGCGCGGAGGCCGTTCCTTCACGCCGCGTTCGAGGTCCGTCCGCCGTCCGGCGCACCCCGGCCGGCCCGCTCAGCGCCCCGCGGCCCGGCCTGGCAGCGTCAGTTCGAACCACACGGTCTTTCCCGCGGCCGTACGGCTGGTGCCCCACTCGCGGGCCAGCGCGCTCACCACGCGCAGTCCTCGCCCGGCCTCGTCGCCGGGTCCCGCGCTCAGCAGGGTCGGCAGTTCGTGGTCGTCGTCCTCGACCTCGCACAGCAGCGTGTCGCCGCGGACGAGACGCAGGGCCACGGGGCTCCGGCGGGAGTGCAGCAGGGCGTTGGTGACGAGCTCGCTCACCATCAGCTCGGCGGCGTCGGCGAGCCCGGCCAGGCCCCAGTCGTGCAGGTGTTCGCGGACCACCGTGCGGGCCCGGCCGACCTCCGCCGGGTCGAGCGGGAAGCGCCATTCGGCGACGTCGTCCGGCTCGATGCCGTTGAGACGTGCCATCAGCAGGGCGACGTCGTCCTTGCGGCCGCCGCGGGTGTTGAGGGCGCGGATGATGGTGTCGCAGGCGTCGTCCATGGAGGCGGCCGGGTGGGCGGCGGACTCGCAGAGGGTCGCGAGCCCCACGCCGATGTCCTCGCCGCGCACCTCGACCAGCCCGTCGGTGCACATCACCAGCCGGTCCCCGGGCTCCACCCGCACGCGTACCGCCTCGAAGGGCACCCCGCCGACCCCGACGGGCGCTCCGGTGGGCAGGTCCAGGAGCTCGCTGCGGCCGTCGACGGCACGCACCAGCACGGGCGGGATGTGACCGGCGTTGGCGAGGTGCAGCTCGCCCTCGATCGGATCGTAGACGGCGTACAGACAGGTCGCGAGGTAGGTGTCGCCCAGCCGTTGCGCCAGGTCGTCGAGATTGCGCAGGAGTTGGGAGGGCGGCAGGTCGAGGGCGGCCATGGTCTGCACCGCCGTGCGCAACTGGCCCATCATGGCGGCCGAGTTGAGTCCGTGTCCCATCACGTCGCCGACGACGAGGGCGGTGCGCGCGCCGGGCAGCTTCACCGAGTCGAACCAGTCGCCGCCGACCCGTCCGAGCAGCGTGCCGGGCAGATAGCGGGTGGCGATGTCACAGCCCGCCATGCGTGGCGGGATGTGCGGCAGCATGCTGTCCTGGAGGGTCTCGGCGACGCTCTCCTGGTAGGTGTACATGCGCGCGTTGTCGAGCACCAGGCCCGCACGGGCGGCGAGTTCGGCACCGGTGGCCCGGTCCATGTCGTTGAAGAGGGCGCGCTCGGGGTGGCGCAGCAGGATCATGAAGCCGAGGACGACGTCACGGGCCTTCAGCGGGACGACCAGCATGGAACGGCCGGTGATCAGGGGCCGGATGTCCCGTTTGTCGAACTGCGAGGCGATGGCGTGGCCCAGTTGCTCGCTGATCCGGGGCACGAGGACGGGCTGTCCGGTCGTCATGCACTGGAAGAACGGGGTGTGCGCGGGGAACGGCATGGCCTCGCCGACGGGTACGACGTCGTCCCAGCGGCCGGGTTCGTCGGTGTGTTCGAGGGCGACCCGGTGCCACATGGTCGTCGTGTCCGGCACGCCGTCGGGGAATCCCTCCCCGGCGACGACCTGTTCCCGCAGATAGGTGCCGGCGACGTCGGTGAAGCGCGGGACGACGGCCTTGCTGACCTCGACGATGGTGCGGGAGAGGTCGAGGGATGTGCCGATCTTCGCGCTGACCTCGTTGAGGAACTCCAGCCGCTCGCGGACGGCGACGTACTCGAGGTCCTCGCCCTCGTCGGCCGGGTCCTGCGGTAAGGGAGCCCCGTCGGCGGCGGCGCGGGCCGCCCGCTCACGGCGCGCTCTGCGCTCCACGCGCCGGGCGACCCCCCAGTCGGGGGTCACGGGCACCCGGTCGTTCTGACTGAACTCCAGGACCGGGTAGCCGAGTTCGAGGATCTGGGCGACGATGCGGGCGCTTTCGCCGACGCTCATGCTGGGCAGGATCTCGGGCAGCCGTCGGGCGAGTTCCGCGGCGCCGGGGAAGTCGGTGTGCAGGGCGAAGGCGGGCGCGATGCGTTCGACGGCCAGCGGGTCCGCCGGGTCGTCCCGGTGCAGTCCCGCCGCGTCCGCCGCCAGCACCAGCAGCCGTTCCGCGCCCGGCCCGACCAGCGGGTACGCCCACCACAGCACGTCGACCCGGCCGCGGTCGCGGTCCTGCCCCGGCACGGTCAGCCGGGCCCGCCCGGCGGCCGGGTAGCCCAGACCCCGGTCGAGGGAGGAGTCGAGGCCGGGCCCGAGCCCGTCGTAGGCCGCGTGGTCCCCATAGCCGCCGTAGCCGCCGTAGCCGCCGTAGCCGCCGTCCGGAAGATCGTCGTCGGGTTCGGGGAGCGCGCCGGAGACGGGGAGCAGGTCGATCGCGGGCCGGCCGAGCGCCTCCTCCTTGACGACGCCGAAGAGCCGGCGCGCGCCGGTGCTCCAGTGCGAGACGAGCCCCTCGCGGTCCACCACGACCACGGCCAGCGGGACGCGCCCGGCGTCGTCGGCCTCTTCCCCGCCCTCCGGGTGAGGGGACGCCCCCGGCGCGTCGCGCACCGTCCCGGCCGCGCCGCCGCCTGCTCCGCGGCGGGGAGGTACGTCCCTCTCGATGCCACGGTCCATGGCCCAGGCCCTCTCTCCCCAGAGCTGTGCAAGATCTGTCCCGCCGTCACCACCGTACGGCGCACGTCGGTCGGCATGTGCGGCAATCCTGGAATTGGTTTCAGCCGGGCGCGCCGGGGTACGCCGCACGTCCGGGCGTCCGCTCCGGGCGGTGTCAGTCCTCGTGACCGAGCTGGAGGTCGCGTTCCGTGCGCCCGCCGCCGGCCACTTGGAGCACGGTGGCGACCGGCGGGTAACCGGCGGCGATGACGGTGTACTCGCCGCTGGACCGGTCGACGAAGCGGAAGGTGCCGTCGGGCCCCGTGGTGAGGGTGTCCACGACGTTGCCCGCCGCGTCCAGGAGGGTCACGCGCGCGTCCTCGACGGGCCGCCCGCCGGTGGCCCGGACCGTGCCGCGCAGCAGGGCGCCGCCGGCGAGTTCGATGTCCTGGCGGGTCTCCCGGGCGGCCTGGACGCCGACCGGAACGGCGGCCGGGCGGAAGGCGGGCGCGCCGGCGGCGAGGGTGTACTCCCCGGCGACGAGTTCGGGGATGAGGTAACCGCCGTCGCGGCCGCTGCGGGTACCGGCGACCACCTCGCCGTGGATGTCGGTCAGGGTGACGGTGGCGTCCCGGACCGGGGAGCCGTCGGCGCTCAGCACGTTCCCGGCGAGACGTCCGGCGCCGCCGAGGACCACGTCCAGTTCGACGGGGCGCTCCGCGACGGTGACGGGGACGGCCCGCGGCTGGTGGCCGCCGGCCGCGGCGATCAGGACGTAGGTCCCGGAGCCGGGCGCGGTCAGCGCGAACCGTCCGTCGTCACCGCTCGCGTCCCGGCCGATCTGCTGTCCGCCCACGTCGATGAGCGTGAGCGCCGCGCGGGGCACCGCACCGCCGTCCGGGTGCCGCACCGTGCCGCGGACGGGGGTGCCCGCGGTGGGCGGCGCGTGCGGTGTGAAGGGCTGTGTGGCCGCCGGGTCCCCCAGCACGGGTTCCGCTGTGGCGGCGGTCTGGGAGACCAGCGGTTTCTCCTCGAGGAAGAAGGCGACGAGCAGGCCGAGGACCAGCACCGGCACGAGATACAGGAAGATCCTCGGCATGGCGTCGGCGTAGGCGCGGATATAGGGATCGCGCAGCTGCGGGGGCAGGGCGTGGACGAGCTGCGGCGTGAGGGACTCGGGGTCCGGCAGGCCGGCGCCCGTGCCGGCGGGCAGGCGGGTGCGCAGGGCGTCGGTGAGCCGGTCGGCGAAGAGCGTGCCGAAGACCGCTGCGCCGACGCTGCCGCCGATCTGCCGGAAGTAGTTGTTGGCGCTGGTGGCGGTGCCGAGGTCGGCCGGGCGCACCGAGTTCTGCACGGCGAGGACCAGGACCGGCATCACCAGCCCGATGCCGGCGCCGAGGACGGCCATCCAGAGGCTGTACTGGAGCCGGGGCGTGTCGGCCTCGAGCCGGGACAGCAGCCACATGCCGAGGGCGGCGAGGCCGCTGCCGAGCACGGGATAGGCCTTGTAGCGGCCGGTGTGCGTGATGAGCTGCCCGGAGAGGACCGAGGCGCCGACGATGCCGCCCATCATGGGCAGCATCAGCAGCCCGGACTCGGTGGCGGTGGCCCCGTCGACCATCTGGAGGAAGGTCGGCAGATAGCTCGCGGCGCCGAACAGCGCGACGCCGATCACCAGGCCGACCAGGGCGCTGACGTTGAAGACGGAGTCCCTGAACAGCCGTAGCGGGATGAGGGGTTCGGCGGCGGCGCGCTCCACGGCGAGGAACAGGGCGGCGGCGGCGGCCGCTCCCGCGCCGAGGCCGAGGATGACGCCGGAGTCCCAGGCGTGCCGGGTGCCGCCCCAACTGGTCAGCAGGACGAGGCAAATGGAGGCGGCGGCGAGCAACAGGGCGCCGAGGACGTCGAACCGGGGCCTGGCCGTCGGCTTCGGCAGCTTCAGCACGACGGTGACGACGGCGAGGGTGAGCAGGCCGAAGGGGACGTTGATGTAGAAGCACCAGCGCCAGGACAGATGGTCCGTGAAGTAGCCGCCGAGCAGGGGTCCGGCGACCGAGGCGAGGCCGAAGGCGGCGCCGATGAGGCCCATGAACCGGCCGCGCTGCCGGGGCGGGACGATGTCCGCGATGATCGCCTGCACCCCGATCATGAGGCCGCCCGCGCCGACGCCCTGGACCGCGCGGAAGGCGATCAGCTGATCCATGGTGCGGGCCCGCCCGGCGAGCGCGGAGCCGATGACGAAGACGACGATCGCGAACTGGAAGACGCCCTTGCGGCCGAGGAGGTCACCGAGTTTGCCGTAGATCGGCAGTCCGACCGTGGCGGTGAGCAGATAGGCGGTGATCGCCCAGGACATCCGGTCCAGGCCGTGCAGTTCACCGACGATCCTCGGCAGGGCGGTGGCGACGATCATCTGCTCCAGGGCCGCGAGGAGCAGGGCGAGCATCAGCGAGAAGAAGACCAGTCGCACCCGGCGGCGCTCCGGTCGCGCCGGTCCGGCCGGCGCGGGCGGCCGGTCCTCCGGGGCAGGTGCCGTGACCGGCTCGTCCTGTGCCGGCGTGGTCCCGCCCATGTACCGCTCCCTCGTCGCGCCTGCCCCGCAATTCCCGCGTAAAGCGACAACTACGAGCAAGCGCGACGAGTTACGGCGCCATCCCGGTCACAAGAGAGAACCACTCGAACCGGTGAAGTGAGTCAACGCGCGCGGAGCGCACGGGCGTTGCTCTACTTCTCGACCTCGGTGGCGAGATTGGCCAGGATCAGCTCGTAGATCCGGTTGAGGCCCTTGGGCGCGAAGGTCCTCTCGAAGAAGCCGCCGATGCCGCCGGCTCCGTTCCAGGTGGTGGTGACGACGACGCGGGACCTGCCCTCGCCCGCCGGGGTGACCCGCCAGACGGTGACCATCGAGGAGTTGCGGTCCTTCTCGACGAGCTCGCCGTCGGTCGGCTCGGTGACCTCCAGGAGGCAGTCCCGCACGCGCTTGCTGGTGGCCTGGAGCTTCCAGTGGACGACGGTGCCCTCGCCGTCGCCGCCCTCGCGCACCTCGTACTCGCTGAAGTGCTCGGGCAGCAGCTTCCCGCGCGCGCCGCTGTAGTCGGCGATGGTGTCGAACACCTTCTCCGGGTCCGCGGCGACGACCCGCTCGGTGGTGGCCTCGACCTGCGCCATGGGGGTTCCTCCAGGTCCGTGTTGCTCAGGGTTGTTCGGGGTTCCTCAGGTTCGGGGCAAGCCAACCACCCCGGTCCACGGCCGCCCAAATCGGGGTCCCGGAAGCGATCGCGGGGCGGTCGAAAAGGGCCTCCGAAAGGTCTTCCGCACGATCATGGGAACACATGTTCTATTGTGGGGGCAGTGCTACCGAGGAGGCGTCATGCGCTGGGACAACCTCACCGTGGAGACCCGTCACGACCGGCCGGCCGACGCCGCGCTGTTCGCCGCGGACGCGGTCACGACCAGGACGTTCGACACGCCCGAGTTCGCCGGCATCACCTTCCACGAGATCCGGGCCCGCTCGATCCTCAACCGGGTGCCGGGCGCCTCCCGGATGCCGTTCGAGTGGACGGTGAACCCCTACCGGGGCTGCACACACGCGTGCGTGTACTGCTTCGCCCGCAAGACGCACAGCTATCTCGACCTCGACACCGGGACCGGCTTCGACACCCAGATCGTCGTCAAGGTGAACGCGCCGGACCTGCTGCGCCGCCAGTTGGCCTCGCCCCGCTGGCACGGCGAGCACGTCGCGATGGGCACGAACGTCGACTGCTACCAGCGCGCAGAGGGCCGCTACCGGCTGATGCCGGGCATCCTGTCCGCCCTGCGCGACCGGGCGAACCCCTTCTCGATCCTGACCAAGGGCACCCTGATCCTGCGCGACCTCGACCTGTTGCGGGAGGCCGCCGAGGTGACCGACGTCGGCGTCTCGGTCTCCGTCGGCTTCATCGACACCGAGCTGTGGCGCACCGTGGAACCGGGCACGCCGGCCCCCGAGCGGCGTCTGGACGTCGTACGGACCCTCACCGACCACGGGATCGGCTGCGGGGTGCTGATGGCCCCGGTGATCCCCTTCCTCGGCGACGAGCCGGCCCAGCTGCGCGCCACCGTGCGAGCCGTCGCCGCCTCCGGAGCCACCTCCGTCACCCCGCTCGCGTTGCATCTGCGCCCCGGCGCCCGCGAGTGGTTCATGGCGTGGCTCGGACAGCACCACCCCGGTCTGGTGCGCCGGTACGAGCGGCTGTACGCGGACGGCGCCTACGCCCCCAAGTGGTACCAGCGGCGGATCACCCGTCAGGTCCACGAGTTGGCCGAGGAGTACGGGATCGGCCCCACGCGCGCGGGGATGCCCCGCCGGATCCCGCGGCCCGGGCCGGGGACGGAGGCGGTGGCGGAGCCGGCCGGGTCGGGCCCGACCCAGCTCTCGCTGATCTGAGCGCGTTCGAGCGCATCCGGCGACCCGAACGGGTCAATCGACAGCGGAACAGGTTCCTCGGGACGCCCTTCCCGGGACGATGCGGCAAGGGCCGTGACGTGTGCGGTCCGGCCGTCCTCGGCCCCTCCGTCGCCTCGGGAGCACTCCATGAACCACCGCGCAGCCGTGCTGTGCGCTGTCGCCGTCGTCCTGGCCGGGACGGTCACGGCCGCGCCCGCCGCCGCGACCCCCTCGCCCGCCGCGACCCCCTCGCCGGCCGGGGAGTCCGCCCGCGCGGCGCTCGCCTGGAAGGGCTGCGGCACCACCGCGCAGCCGAAGCTCCAGTGCGCGTCCCTGAAGGTGCCGCTCGACCACGAGCGGCCGGGCGGCGAGCAGATCACGCTGGCGCTGTCCCGCGTCCCGCACACCGCGAAGACGTACCAGGGACCGCTGCTGGTCAACCCGGGCGGTCCCGGCGGCGGGGGGCTGAGCCTCGCCGGGTTCGTCGCCTCGGCGCTGCCGAAGGCGGTGTCGGCCCAGTACGACGTCATCGGCTTCGACCCGCGCGGGGTCGGCAGGAGCACGCCCGCGCTGGACTGCGCGCCCGGCCACTTCGCCGCCGTCCGCCCGGACTCGGTGCCGAGCACCGAGGCGATCGAGGACGCGAACATCGCCCGCGCCCGGTCCTTCGCGGCGGCCTGCGCCAAGAAGTACGCGCGCGTGCTGCCGTACATCGACACGGTCAGCGCCGTACGGGACATGGACGCGATCCGGGCCGCGGTCGGCGCGCCGCGGCTGAACTACTTCGGCTACTCCTACGGCACCTACCTCGGCGCGGTGTACGCCAAGCTCTACCCGCAGCGGGTGCGGCGGCTGGTCCTGGACTCGATCGTCGATCCCACGGGCGTCTGGTACGAGGACAACCTCACCCAGGACCTGGCCTTCAACGACCGGCACCGCGCCCTGATGGCCTGGATCGCCAAGTACGACAAGACGTACGCACTGGGGACCGATCCGGAGCGGGTGGAGACCGCGTGGTACGCGATGCGGGCGGCGCTCGCCGAGAAGCCGGCCGGCGGCAAGGTGGGCGCCTCGGAGCTGGAGGACACGTTCCTGCCCGGCGGCTACTACAACGGCTACTGGCCCCGCCTCGCCGAGGCGTTCGCGGCGTACGTGAACCGCAAGGACACCGGCCCGCTGGTCGAGGCGTACGAGAACTTCGCCGCCGTCGACTCCGCGGGGGACAACGGCTACAGCATCTACTCGTCGGTGCAGTGCCGCGACGCCTTCTGGCCGCGCGACTGGGACGAGTGGCGCGCGGACAACTGGGCGACGTACGTGAAGGCGCCCTTCATGACCTGGAACAACGCCTGGTACAACGCACCGTGCGCGTTCTGGCCGACGGGGTCCGTGGGTCCGGTGGACCTCACCAACGGCAAGCTCCCGCCGGCCCTGCTGTTCCAGGCGACGGAGGACGCTGCCACGCCGTACGAGGGCGGTGCGACGGTCCACGCGCTGCTGCGCGGCTCGAGCCTCGTCGTCGAGGAGGGCGGCCAGAACCACGGTGTCACGCTGAGCGGGAACACCTGCCTGGACAAGCACCTGGCGGCCTACCTGACCGACGGCACGGTGCCGCGCGGGTCCGGCGGGGTCGACGCGGTGTGCGCGGCGCAGCCCGACCCGAAGCCGTCGGCGCCGAAGGCGGCGGCACCCACCGGCCACGGCTCGACGCTGCACGGGCTGCTGGGGTTCCGTGGCTGAGCGGTGACCGCAGGCCCCCCGGGGGCGTTGTCAGACCCGTGGTCCACCATGGACGCATGAGCGAACCGACCAGGATCACCGCCCCCGACGGGGTCGCCGCCGCGGCCCAGTACTCCCACGTCGTCATGGGCACCGGCCGTTTCGTGGCCGTCTCCGGTCAGCTTCCGCTCGACGAGCAGCGCAGGCTGGTCGGCGAGGGCGACCCGCAGGCCCAGGCCCGCCAGGTCTTCGAGAACCTGCGCCGCTGCCTCGCCGCGGCCGGCGCGACCTTCGACGACGTCGTCAAACTCACCTATTTCGTGACGGACATGGCCCACATGCCCGCGATCCGCACGGCCCGTGCCGCCCACATACCCGACGACCGCCTCCCGGCCGCCTCGGCCGTGCAGGTCGCCGCCCTGGTCCACCCGGACTTCCTGATGGAGATCGAGGCCTACGCGGTGCTGGCCGACTGAAGCCGCCGACGGGTCACCCCGATAGCCCCCGGCCGGCCCCCGCCGGCGGAGCCCGCCCGTGGGTACCGGAGGGGCTGTGGAGGGCCGTCGTCCGTGGTCCGGTCTCAGAGCACGGGGTCGGCGTACGCGGGGAACCGCAGGTACAGACCGATGTCCGCCGGCCGGTCCGGCGAGATCGTCCGGTAGCTGCACAACTCCTGTACCTGCCGCGCGTCCTTCGGCTGCTCCGCCGTCAACTGCCGCAGGATCTCGGCGTGCGGGCCCGGGTCGATCCCCTCCAGCTCCATGAGCCGGGCCACGCGTACGGACGCCTCGGCGTCGGAGCGGGTGTTGTCGGGCAGCCTCAGGTAGACGTTGGCCTCCTCGGGGCCGGACACGCCCTCCCGGAACGCCAGGCAGGTCATCGGCTCGTTGCGCACGACGCCAGTGTCCCGCCCGTAGATGACGGCGGCCGCGCGGGCCGCCCGGACCGGGTCGTGGCGGTGCGCCATGGCGGCCACGGTGTCCAGTTCCTCCATCGGCATGGGGCGGTGCCGGAAGTAGACCTTCACCCGGGAGGCGCCCCCGCCGTCCAGATCGAGGGCCATGAGCTCCAACTCGTGCCCGCGGCGCTCCAGTTCCTCGCTGCGCCGCGCCACCGGTTCCCAGGCCTGCGCCAGGCCCAGCCGGTGCATGGCGTGCGCCATGACCTCGTACGCGCGGTCCAGGCCGTGCACCTGCGGGTTGAGGTAGACCTTGTAGTGAGGCCGCTCCCCCGGCCGCCAGGCCAGCGAGTGCCAGATGGTGGCGCGGTAGCGATCGGGGTCGGACGTGAGGAACAGGTCCTCGACACTCAGGCAGCGCGTGATGTCCGTCCCGGGTCTGCCGCCGAGTCTCCGGGTCAGCTTGCGGCCCGCCTCCTGGCAGCCGAGGGGGGTGCCGTCGGAGCCGAGCGACTCGAACAGCACGCGGACCTCGGGCCGGCCGGCCTTCCAGCTGACGGAGAGTTCGGCGGGGAAGCCGTCGGCCGAGACGAACGACGGCGGATCACAACGCGTTCCCATGGGCCGCCCGCCCCACGGGTGGAGCGCCTCCCGCAGGTCCCGGAGCACACTCTCCGTCTCCTCTGCGTCCGTCCCCAGGCCCCGGCAGACCGCTGACCACTTCTCCTCCAGGAACTGCCCGAAGGTCGTGGTCGCGTCCTGAGGCGGGCTCAGGAGCGATATCTCGTCAGGGAGTTGAGTGCTGGTCACGCCTATCACCCTCCACAGCCGGACTGGTCCGGCTCGTCCGCGGTCACTTCGGCAGCAGCCCGACGGGCGCGCCGGCCCTCTAGTCCGGCCGGAAGGCGATCTTCCCATCGCGAAGATATTCGAATCTCGAACTAATGGGCGACAAGTGCCCGGCTTCCCCAGCAAACGGACCACGGACGGACAAGGAGGGGCGCCTCCCTTGTCCGTCCGTGGTCCGACGGTGCTCAGCGCTGCCCGGGGATGCGCGCCAGCGCGTGTACGGCCGCCTCCGCCAGGGCCGGGTGGGCCAGGGCGTCGGTGAGTACCGGTCGCGCGCGGTCGTCGGCCAGCGCGCCCAGGCCCTCCACACAGGCGAGGGCCACCCGGCGGTAGGGGTCGTGCGGGCTCAGACGCCGCCGCAGGGTCGTGATCAGCGCGGGCACCGACTCGGGTGCGCGCAGGTCCACCAGCAGCCGGACCGGGTGCAGGGCGTAGGCGACGCGCAGTTCATTGGTGGCCAGGGCGGCCGCGGCCCGGGCGGTGCGGGGATCGTCGAGCCGGGCCAGTGCGTGGGCGGCGGAGGCGCAGCGCGGCGGGTCGCGGTGGTTGAGCAGCAGGACGAGCGCCTCGAAGGCGCGCCGGTCGCCGGCGCATCCCAGCCGGAACGCGGCCAGTTCGCGGGCCCAGAGGGGCTGCCCCGACTCGGTGAGCACGCCCGCCAGTTCGTCGTGGTCCGCGGTGCGCGCCAACCGTTCGTACACCGCCGTCCCGCCGGACTCGCGCCGTAAGCGCTCCGTGAGTGATCGCAACTCTTCGTCCATGTTCCGAGCGTAGGGGGCCGGGTTCGGCGCGGTGACGCGAACCGGGCACACGGCCCGCCGCGCGGGAAGGGGCGTTCGAGAGGGACAGGTCACACCGCCGAGGGCTGGCGCGCTCGTTACCCACTGGTTAAGCTCATACGAGCGAGTTACCCACTCGCCTCACCTCCTCGTGGTGGCCTGGTGACGCAGTCGCCGCGAGAAGTCGGTTCGGTGCCACAGGTACCGCTGTACGACCCGGCCACGGGACAGGGCCGGTCGGATCCGCCGTTCGCTCCGGGCGTGTGCGCGCCCTCGGCGACGGCACCGGGCGTGTGCGCTCGTCAGCCCGGCAACACCCGCAACTCCTTCTCCGCACCCGGTGCGCCCAGGCTTCCGTGAGGCCGTCCGGCGCACCCGGGCGCGTTCCCAGTCGTCACCTCATTTCTGGAGTCCCGCGATGGCCGCTCCCCTGTCCGACATCCCTCTGTCCCCGCTCCAGACGATCGCCGTCATCGGCCTCGGCACCATGGGCACCGGCATCACCGAGGTCCTGGCGAAGGCCGGACGCGAGGTGATCGGCGTCGACATCAGCGAGGCCCAGGCCGCGCGGTCCCTCGCCGCCGTGGAGGCCTCCACCGCCCGCGCCGTGCAGCGCGGCCGGCTCACCGAGCAGGAGCGCACGGCGGTCCTGGCCCGCGTCCGCGTCTCCACCGACCTGCGCACGGCGGCCGAGGCCGACCTCGTCATCGAGGTGGCTCCGGAGTCGTACGAGATCAAGCAGCAGATCTTCCGGGAGCTGGACGGGCTGGTGCGGCCCGAGACCATCCTCGCCACCGGCACCAACGCGCTCTCCGTGACCCGGCTCGCCGCCGAGTCGGCGCGTCCGGAGCGCGTGCTGGGCCTGCACTTCTTCAACCCGGCGCCGGCCATGAAGCTGGTCGAGGTGGTCTCCTCGGTGCTGACCGCGCCCACCGCGGTCACCGCCGTCACCAACCTCGCCCTGGACCTCGGCAAGGAGCCGGTCGCGGTCGGCGACCGTCCGGGCTTCGTCGCCGACGGCCTGCTGTTCGGCTACCTCAACCAGGCCGCGGCGATGTACGAGGCCCGGTACGCCTCGCGGGAGGACATCGACGCCGCGATGCGGCTGGGCTGCGGACTGCCGATGGGCCCGCTCGCCCTGCTCGACCTGATCGGCGTGGACACCGCCCGTACGGTCCTGGAGGCCATGTACGCCGAGTCCCACGACCGCCTGCACGCCCCCGCGCCGATCCTCAAGCAGCTCAGCGAGGCGGGCCTGACCGGCCGCAAGTCGGGCCGCGGCTTCTACACCTACGACGCGCCGGGCGGCGCGACGGTCGTCCCGGACGCGCTGACGCCCCTGTCCGGCGCCGGCGCGGCACCGGGCCGTACGGTCCGTTCGGTCGGCGTGGCCGGTTCCGGCACCATGGCCTCCGGTATCGCCGAGGTCTTCGCCAAGGCCGGCTACGACGTCGTCCTGGCCGCCCGCAGCGAGGAGAAGGCGCAGACCGCCAAGGCCCGGATCGGCAAGTCGCTCGCCCGCTCGGTCGACAAGGGCCGGCTGACCGCGGAGGCCGCCGCCCAGATCCTGGACCGGGTCACCCCGGCCGGCTCCTACGACGCCTTCGCCGACGTCGACCTGGCGCTCGAGGCGATCGCCGAGGACCTGGAGATCAAGCAGCAGCTGTTCGCGACGCTGGACAAGGTGTGCAAGCCCGGCGCGGTCCTCGCCACGACGACCTCCTCGCTGCCGGTCGTCGCCTGCGCCCGCGCCACCTCGCGCCCGCAGGACGTGATCGGGATGCACTTCTTCAACCCGGCGCCCGCGATGAAGCTGGTCGAGGTCGTCCGTACGGTGCTGACCGCCGAGGACGTCCACGCGACGGTCCGCGAGGTGTGCGGAAAGATCAAGAAGCACGCGGTGGACTGCGGGGACCGCGCGGGCTTCATCGTGAACGCGCTGCTGTTCCCGTACCTCAACAACGCGATCAAGATGGTGCAGGAGCACTACGCCTCCCTCGACGACATCGACGCGGCGATGAAGCTGGGCGGCGGCTACCCGATGGGCCCCTTCGAGCTGCTGGACGTCGTCGGACTGGACGTCTCGCTGGCGATCGAGAAGGTGCTGCACCGCGAGTTCCGGGACCCGGGGCTGGCCCCGGCGCCGCTCCTGGAGCACCTGGTGGCCGCGGGCTGCCTCGGCCGCAAGACCGGCCGCGGCTTCCGCGAATATGCCCGCCGCTGACGGGACCGGCGAACGGCTGCACGCGGACGAGGACTGGGGCGGGCTGCTCGACCCCGTCCCGGGGTTTCCCCCGCCCCCCGAGGGCGGGGGAAACCCCGGACACGCGCACCGAGCTGCGCACATGCAGTACGTTCGGGTCATGCCCCAGCCCGCCAGGTCCTCACGTACACCCGCCACGCCCGATGCGCCGGAGAGCGCCGCGGGCAGCCGCGCGGCAGCCCAGCGGCTCAAGATGCGCCGCGAACTGGCGGCCGCGGCGATGGAGCTGTTCGCGACCAAGGGGTACGAGGCGACCACCGTCGACGAGATCGCGGCAGCGGCCGGAGTCGCCCGCCGCACCTTCTTCCGTCACTTCCGGTCCAAGGAAGAGGCGATCTTCCCCGACCACGACGACACCCTGATCCGGGCGGAGGCCGTGCTCAACGCGGCCCCGGCGCACGAGCATCCGCTCGACACCGTGTGCCGCGGCATCAAGGAGGTCATGAAGATGTACGCGGCCCGGCCGGAGATCTCGGTCGCCCGCTACAAGCTGACCCGCGAGGTGCCCACCCTGCGCGAGGCGGAGATCGCGTCGGTGGCCCGCTACGAGCGCCTCTTCACCCGCTACCTCCTCGGCCACTTCGACGAGCACGCCCACGACGACGACGCCAACGACGATCCGCTGCTCGCCGAGGTGGCCGCGTCCGCCGTGGTCACCGCCCACAACCACGTCCTGCGGCGCTGGCTCAGGGCCGACGGTCAGGGCGACGTGGAGACCCAGCTCGACCACGCCTTCGCGATCGTGCGCAAGACGTTCGGGACGGGCATCGGAGCCGGCCGCAACAGCGCCGGCGCCCCGCAGCACCTCCCCGCGGCGGTCTCCGCGCAGGGCGAGGTCCTGGTGACGGTCGCCCGCACCGACGCCTCGCTGGACGAGGTCATGCGCACCATCGAGCAGGCCCTCAAGGAGCGCTGAGCTCTCCTCGGAATCCCCTCCACGCTGTGACGACGGCCACCCCACCGGGTGGCCGTTTTGGCATGTCAGAGCACCTTTTCGCGCGGATTTCAGGGCCCGTTCGATCGATCATCGCTCATTTGTTACGTAAAGATTTCATCTGAGACCAAGTTCTGGCACTCAGTGCCTTGCGGGGTGACACGCGGTGTCATACGTTGAAGGTGTCCGGGCGGCCGGCGTGCAGAGACCTTTCGTACGCCGGCTGTCCCCGCAAACCACTCGGCTTGCGCGCCCGGACGCCTGCGTCACAGGCAACCTCCCGCGCCACAAAGCGCTGCCGAACAGCACATCCGCCGAACCGACGGCACGTTCGACCCGACCCTCAGCAGCACCGACGTAACCCTCAGCGCCCCGCCCTCAGGGCGCTCACCGCCGGAGGCAACACCGTGACCATGCAGAAGATCCTGGACGCGATCCAGTCGCCGGACTCGACGCCGGACGACTTCGCCGCTCTGCCGCTCCCCGAGTCCTACCGCGCGATCACCGTGCACAAGGACGAGGCGGAGATGTTCACCGGGCTCGAGAGCCGCGACAAGGACCCCCGCAAGTCCCTCCACCTGGACGAGGTGGCCCTGCCCGAGCTGGGCCCGGGCGAGGCCCTGGTGGCCGTCATGGCCTCCTCGGTCAACTACAACTCCGTGTGGACCTCGATCTTCGAGCCCGTGTCGACGTTCTCCTTCCTGGAGCGCTACGGCAGGCTCAGCGAGCTCACCAAGCGGCACGACCTGCCGTACCACGTCATCGGTTCCGACCTGGCGGGCGTGGTCCTGCGCACCGGCCCGGGCGTCAACGCCTGGAGGCCGGGCGACGAGGTCGTCGCGCACTGTCTGTCCGTCGAACTGGAGTCTTCGGACGGCCACAACGACACGATGCTCGACCCCGAGCAGCGCATCTGGGGCTTCGAGACGAACTTCGGCGGCCTCGCGGAGATCGCCCTGGTCAAGTCCAACCAGCTGATGCCCAAGCCGGACCACCTGTCGTGGGAGGAGGCGGCGGCCCCCGGCCTCGTCAACTCCACCGCCTACCGGCAGCTGGTGTCCCGCAACGGCGCCGGCATGAAGCAGGGCGACAACGTCCTGATCTGGGGCGCCAGCGGCGGACTGGGCAGCTACGCCACGCAGTTCGCGCTGGCCGGCGGCGCCAACCCGATCTGTGTCGTCTCCTCCCCCGAGAAGGCCGACATCTGCCGGGCCATGGGCGCCGAGGCGGTCATCGACCGCAACGCCGAGGGCTACCGGTTCTGGAAGGACGAGCGGACCCAGGACCCGAAGGAGTGGAAGCGCTTCGGCAAGCGCATCCGCGAGTTCACCGGCGGCGAGGACATCGACATCGTCTTCGAGCACCCGGGTCGTGAGACCTTCGGCGCCTCGGTCTACGTCACCCGCAAGGGCGGCACCATCACCACCTGCGCCTCGACCTCGGGCTACATGCACGAGTACGACAACCGCTACCTGTGGATGTCCCTGAAGCGGATCATCGGCTCGCACTTCGCCAACTACCGCGAGGCCTGGGAGGCCAACCGGCTGATCGCGAAGGGCAAGATCCACCCGACGCTGTCGAAGGTCTACTCCCTGGAGGAGACCGGCCAGGCCGCCTACGACGTGCACCGCAACCTCCACCAGGGCAAGGTCGGCGTCCTCGCGCTGGCTCCCGAGGAGGGGCTGGGCGTGCGCGACGAGGAGAAGCGCGCCCAGCACATCGACGCCATCAACCGCTTCCGCAACATCTGAGACACCCGAGGTCATAGATGACTGAGCGTCAGAAGGACCGGCCGTGGCTCATGCGCACGTACGCCGGTCACTCCACGGCCGAGGCGTCCAACGAGCTGTACCGGCGCAACCTCGCCAAGGGCCAGACGGGTCTGTCGGTCGCGTTCGACCTGCCCACCCAGACCGGCTACGACTCCGACCATGTCCTCGCCCGCGGCGAGGTCGGCAGGGTCGGCGTGCCGGTGGCCCATCTCGGTGACATGCGCAGGCTGTTCCAGGACATCCCCCTGGAGCAGATGAACACCTCGATGACGATCAACGCCACCGCCATGTGGCTGCTGGCGCTCTATCAGGTCGTCGCCGAGGAGCAGGGCGCGGACGTCACCCTGCTCCAGGGCACGACCCAGAACGACATCGTCAAGGAGTACCTGTCCCGGGGCACGCACGTGTTCCCGCCGGGGCCGAGCCTCCGCCTCACGACGGACATGATCGCGTACACGGTGTCCCACATGCCGAAGTGGAACCCGATCAACATATGCAGCTACCACCTTCAGGAGGCCGGGGCCACCCCGGTCCAGGAGATCGCGTACGCGATGTCCACGGCGATCGCGGTGCTGGACGCCGTCCGTGACTCCGGACAGGTGCCGGCCGAGAAGTTCGGCGAGGTCGTCGCCCGGATCTCCTTCTTCGTCAACGCGGGTGTCCGCTTCGTCGAGGAGATGTGCAAGATGCGCGCCTTCGGCCGCATCTGGGACCGGATCACCCGCGAGCGCTACGGCATCGAGAACGCCAAGCAGCGCCGCTTCCGCTACGGCGTCCAGGTCAACTCCCTGGGCCTGACGGAGGCGCAGCCGGAGAACAACGTCCAGCGGATCGTCCTCGAGATGCTCGCCGTGACGCTGTCCAAGGACGCACGCGCGCGTGCCGTGCAGCTCCCCGCCTGGAACGAGGCCCTCGGCCTGCCCCGCCCCTGGGACCAGCAGTGGTCGCTGCGCATCCAGCAGGTGCTCGCCCACGAGAGCGACCTGCTGGAGTACGAGGACATCTTCGAGGGCTCGCACGTCATCGAGGCGAAGGTCGCCGAGCTGGTCGAGGACTCGCTCACGGAGATCGAGCGGATCCAGGAGATGGGCGGCGCGATGGCCGCCGTCGAGTCCGGCTACCTGAAGTCGCAGCTCGTCTCCTCGCACGCCGAGCGCCGGGGCCGGATCGAATCCGGCCAGGAGAAGATCATCGGCGTCAACATCTTCGAGACGACCGAGCCCAACCCGCTCACCGCGGACCTCGACACGGCCATCCAGACAGTCGACCCGGCGGTCGAGGCACGGGTCGTCGCCTCCCTGGAGAACTGGCGCGACACCCGCTACCAGCCGCCCTTCAACCACCCGCGCCCGTGCAAGGCGCTGGAGAAGCTGAAGGAGGCGGCCAAGGGCACCGCCAACCTCATGGAGGCCACCCTGGAGTGCGCCCGCGCCGGGGTCACGACCGGCGAGTGGGCCGGGGCGCTGCGTGAGGTGTTCGGCGAGTTCCGCGCCCCGACCGGTGTCTCGTCGGCGCCGGTGGCGGTCCCGGCCGAGGAGGGCTCGGCCATGGCCGACGTCCGCCGCCGGGTCGACGCGACCGCGAAGGACATGGGCGTCGGCAAGCTGCGCTTCCTGGTCGGCAAGCCGGGCCTGGACGGGCACTCCAACGGCGCCGAGCAGATCGCCGTCCGCGCGCGGGACGCCGGCTTCGAGGTCGTCTACCAGGGCATCCGGCTGACGCCCGAGCAGATCGTGGACGCCGCGCTGGAGGAGGACGTGCACGCCGTCGGCCTGTCCATCCTCTCCGGCTCGCACGCCCAGCTGGTGCCGGACGTCCTCGAACGGCTGCGTGTGGCCGGTGCCACAGACATCCCGGTGATCGCCGGTGGCATCATCCCGAATGGAGACGCCGAACAGCTCAGGGCTGCCGGCGTGGCCGCGGTCTTCACCCCGAAGGACTTCGACATCACCGGAATCATCGGCCGCATCGTCGACGAGATCCGGAAAGCGAACAAGCTCGACCCCCTGGAGGTCCCCGCATGACCGTCAACCGTCTGCGTCCCCGCCGCTCGTGTCTCGCGGTCCCGGGCAGCAACCCCCGCTTCCTCGAGAAGGCGCAGGGCCTCCCGGCGGACCAGGTGTTCCTCGACCTCGAGGACGCGTGCGCGCCGCTCGCCAAGCCCGAGGCGCGGCACACCATCGTCAAGTTCCTCAACGAGGGCGACTGGACGGGCAAGACGAGGGTGGTCCGGGTCAACGACTGGACGACCGAGTGGACGTACCGCGACGTCGTGACGGTGGTCGAGGGGGCCGGCCCCAACCTCGACTGCATCATGCTGCCGAAGGTGCAGAACGCCCAGCAGATCGTCGCGCTGGACCTGCTCCTGACGCAGATCGAGAAGACCATGGGCTTCGAGGTCGGCCGCATCGGCATCGAGGCGCAGATCGAGAACGCGCAGGGGCTCAACAACGTCAACGAGATCGCGCAGGCCTCCCCGCGCATCGAGACGATCATCTTCGGCCCGGCCGACTTCATGGCGTCGATCAACATGAAGTCGCTGGTCGTGGGCGAGCAGCCGCCGGGCTACCCGGCGGACGCCTACCACTACATCCTGATGAAGATCCTGATGGCCGCCCGCGCCAACGACCTCCAGGCGATCGACGGCCCCTACCTCCAGATCCGCAACGTCGACGGCTACCGCGAGGTCGCCGGACGCGCCGCCGCGCTCGGCTTCGACGGCAAGTGGGTGCTCCACCCGGGTCAGGTCGAGGCGTCCAACGAGATCTTCTCGCCGTCGCAGGAGGACTACGACCACGCCGAGCTGATCCTGGACGCGTACGACTACTACACGTCCGAGGCGGGCGGCAAGAAGGGCTCCGCGATGCTCGGCGACGAGATGATCGACGAGGCCAGCCGCAAGATGGCGCTGGTCATCTCCGGCAAGGGACGCGCCGCCGGCATGCAGCGCACCGGCAAGTTCGAGATCCCGGAGGCCTGACCATGCAGTTCGGACGCACCTACGAGGAGTTCGAGGTCGGGGCGACGTACAAGCACTGGCCGGGCAAGACGGTCACGGAGTACGACGACCACCTGTTCTGTCTCCTCACCATGAACCACCACCCGCTCCACATGGACACGAACTACGCCGAGAAGACGACGGACTTCGGCAAGAACGTGGTGGTCGGGAACTACATCTACTCGCTGCTGCTCGGCATGTCGGTCCCGGACGTCTCCGGCAAGGCGATCGCCAACCTGGAGATCGAGTCGCTGAAGCACGTGGCGCCGACATTCCACGGGGACACGGTCTACGGGCAGACGACCGTGCTCGACAAGTGGCCGTCGAAGTCGAAGAACGACCGCGGGATCGTCCACGTCGAGACCAAGGGCTACAAGCAGGACGGCACGCTGGTCTGCGTGTTCCGCCGCAAGGTCATGGTGCCGACCGAGACGTACATCAAGGAGCGCGGCGGCGAGCAGCCGGGCCGCCCGGAGCTGAACGACCCTTCGGAAAAGACGGAGAAGTAGCCATGGCGCGCCTCGCCCAGACCGCCGGTCTGACCGACATCCAGCAGGAGATCCTCTCCACCGTCCGCGATTTCGTGGACAAGGAGATCATCCCGGTCGCGACCGGGCTGGAACACCGCGACGAGTACCCGCAGCAGATCGTCGACGGCCTCAAGGAGTTGGGCCTGTTCGGTCTGATGATCCCCGAGGAGTACGGCGGTCTGGGCGAGTCGCTCCTGACGTACGCCCTGTGCGTCGAGGAGATCGCCCGCGGCTGGATGTCGGTCTCCGGCATCATCAACACGCACTTCATCGTGGCGTACATGCTCAAGCAGCACGGCACGCAGGAGCAGAAGGACCACTACCTGCCGAGGATGGCGGCCGGCGACATCCGCGGCGCCTTCTCCATGTCGGAGCCGGCGCTCGGCTCGGACGTGTCCGCGATCACGTCGAAGGCGGTGAAGGACGGTGACGAGTACGTCCTCAACGGCCAGAAGATGTGGCTGACGAACGGTGGTACGTCGTCGCTGGTGGCCGTTCTGGTCCGAAGTGACGAAGGACACTCCCCCGAAGAGGCGGCCGCCAAGCCGCACAAGTCGATGACGACCTTCCTGATCGAGAAGGAACCCGGCTTCGGTGAGGTCCGCCCCGGTCTGACCATCCCGGGCAAGATCGACAAGATGGGCTACAAGGGGGTCGACACCACCGAGCTCATCATGGACGGCCTGCGTCTTCCCGCGGATCGTGTGCTCGGCGGGGTCACCGGCCGAGGTTTTTACCAAATGATGGACGGCGTCGAGGTGGGCCGCGTCAATGTCGCCGCCCGTGGTTGCGGCGTCGCCCAGCGTGCCTTCGAGCTGGGCGTGTCGTACGCCCAGCAGCGCCACACGTTCGGCAAGCCGATCGCCCAGCACCAGGCTATCCAGTTCAAGCTGGCCGAGATGGCTACCAAGGTCGAGGCCGCTCATGCCATGATGGTGAACGCCGCACGCAAAAAGGACTCTGGGGAACGAAACGACCTTGAGGCAGGGATGGCGAAGTACCTCGCCTCCGAGTACTGCAAGGAGGTCGTGGAGGACGCCTTCCGCATCCACGGAGGCTACGGCTTCTCCAAGGAGTACGAGATCGAGCGCCTCTACCGTGAGGCCCCGATGCTGCTGATCGGTGAAGGCACCGCAGAAATCCAGAAAATGATCATCGGGCGCAGGCTGCTCGAGGAATACCGGTTCCAGGGCTGATTGTCCGGGTTGGGGGTGTTTTCTTCGAGAAGAAGATCACACCCCGTCACCTTCCCCCTGCCGTCGACTCGGTTTCCTTGCTTACCCAGTTGTGGCCCCGAACCGCTACGATCGCGGAAAGCCGCCGTCCCCCCGTCGAAGCGCGGCATCATCCGCTACGAAGGTCATCCATGCCCCACAGCCAAACCTCTGCACACCGCGACAGCCTGGTAGGCGCACGCCTCGCGCGCGGAGCATCGCCGTGGCTTCTGCCGACCGTCGCCACCGCAGCCGTCAGCCTGCTGCGCGCCCGCCGCTCGGGTGCCGCCAAGGCCGTCGCCGTGCCCGCCACCGCTCTCGCGGCGGGCATGCTGTGGTTCTTCCGCGACCCCGAGCGCGAGATCGCCTCGGGCCGGGTCATCTCCCCCGCCGACGGTGTGGTGCAGAGCATCATGCCGTGGAAGGACGGGCGCACCCGGGTCGCGATCTTCATGAGCCCGCTCAACGTCCACGTCAACCGCGCGCCGCTGGCCGGCACCGTGACGTCGGTCGAGCACATCCCGGGCGGGTTCGTGCCGGCGTTCAACAAGGAGAGCGAGAACAACGAGCGCGTCGTCTGGCACTTCGACACCGAGCTCGGTGACATCGAGATGATCCAGATCGCCGGAGCCGTCGCCCGCCGCATCGTCCCCTATCTCCCCGAGGGCACGAAGGTCGAGCAGGGCGAGCGGATCGGCCTGATCCGCTTCGGTTCGCGTGTCGACATCTACCTCCCCGAGGGCGTGGACGTCGCGGTCGAGGTGGGGCAGAAGACCGTGGCAGGGGTGACTCGCATTGACCGTGATTGACCCGGAGACCCAGGCGGGCTGGGTGCCCGAGGCCGACGAGGTGGACGACGAGGAGGAGATGCCCCTCTCTCTGCGCCTGTCGATAGCGGACACGCTCACCCTCGGCAACGCGACGTGCGGATTCATGGCGGTGTACTTCACCACCACCGGCATCCTGATCCCGCACCTCACCGGCAGCCAGGAATCCGGCATGGCCCGCCACAGCGCGGCCACGGCGGTCATCCTGATGCTGTGCGCGGCGGTCTTCGACCTGTTCGACGGCCTGGTCGCACGCAAGCTCCGTTCCTCCCCGATGGGCGCGGAACTGGACAACCTCTCGGACCTGATCAGCTTCGGTCTGGCCCCGGCGTACTTCGTCCTGGTCTACGGCATGGTCGCGGACGACGCCCACCAGCGGGTGGCGGCGGTCGGCGCGATCGTGGTGCTGCTCGCGGTGGTGCTGAGGCTCGCGAGATTCTCGTGCGTCACCGTCAAGGACGGCACCTTCCAGGGCATGCCGTCGCCGTTCGGCGCGCTGACGGTCGTCTCGATCGTGCTCCTCGAGCTGCCGTTCGTCGCCACGCTCATGGCGATCATCGGCACCGCCTGGCTGATGGTGAGCCGGGTCGAGTACCCGAAGCCGCGGGGCCGCCTGGCCGGCGCGATGCTCGCCTGGATCGTGCTGTCGATGGGCCTGCTGGCGGCCTGGGCGTTCGACGCCCCGAGCGGTCAGCTCCTGCTCCAGACCGGCTGCGCGCTTCAGCTCGTCATGGGCGCGGTCATCCCGCTGTTCGCCACGGCCCGCCGGGTGAACAACTTCCGTGACAACCGGCGCGAGGCACGAGCGGCACAGCTGCCCTGACCTCGCTGCACCGCTCGACGGGCGTGGCCCGGACCTTCGAGGTCCGGGCCACGCCCGTTTCGCGTTCAAGGACGTCCGTCGTACGACCTTGCTCCGTCAACTACCGGCGATCAGCGCGCGGTTGCAGAGCGTGAGGAAGAGGAGGACGGTAGAGGAGGGGGGATTGTACGAGAAATGCCCCCTTTGCACCCATCGGGAGATGGTCATGCCCTCACTCGTCCTCAAGGAACATCTCGTACCGCACATCTCGAAGATCCCCGCCAACTTCGGCGACGCGGTGCTGCTCGCCGTCCGGGAGTACGACGGCACCCACGGCGGCAACCCGCGCAAGCCGGTCCTGATGCTGCACGGCAGAAGCGTCCCGGCACTGGCGGGGTTCGACCTGGCCCCGGTGCCGAACGGGCACGCCACCCGGTACAGCTGGGCCCAGGAACTCGCGCAGGACGGCTACGACGTCTTCGTCATGGATCTCCAGGGGTCCGGCCGGTCGACGCGCCCCAAGGTGATGGACGAGCCGTGCAACGCCAACCCGGCGCAGCAACAAGCGGTCCTCGTCCCCAATCCGCTCCCGGAACCCTGCGCGAGCCTGCCCCCGTACCCGCACGAGCTGGGCAATTCGGAGAGCGAGGCGGCGGAGCTCGAAACGGTGGTCAAGTACATCAGGGCCGTGCCCGGCCTGGACAAGCCGATCCGTTTCGTCGGCTGGTCCGCGGCCGCGCTCGTCATGGGCCCCTACACGCTCCGCCATCCCGAGAACGTCGAGAGCCTGTTCCTGCTCGCCCCGGTGTTCCCGCCCAAGGGACGCTGGTCGGGGAACCCCGCCGACCCCTTCGGACGGCCCCCCGGTGTATCGACGCTGCCCGTGTCCACGCCGGCCAACCAGTTCGGCTTCCCGATGCACGTCGCCGGAAAGACCGGGTTCAAGGCCTCGCTGGCGAGCACCCCCGCCCTGTGGGAGCCCGGCATCGACGAGCGCGCCTGGGACGCGTGCGTGCAGGACGACGCCCTCACCGTCAAGTGGGGCCATGAGGAGGCACCGGGCGTGTACGAGGGTGTCCTGCGGTACCGGAACACGTACTCGTGGGGCTGGAACAGCCAGACGGCGGGGTACGAGAACCCGGCCGGCACACGGGTGCTCGGCAAGCGGGTTCCCGTCCTCATCGCCTACGGGGAACTGGACCGGACGGCGAACAGTCCCGCCACCTTCCCGGACAACCTGCGTTTCTCCGTGCCGGCCCTGTACGACGCCGTCAAGGGACCGAGGACGCTGATGTTCTGCCTGGCCGGCGCGGGTCATTCGCTGGTCTGGGAGACGACCTCGAAGACCGTCCACCACTTCTCGAAGCAGTGGTTCAAGCACGGCGAGGTGGAGGACCTCGCCAACGGCAGCTACTTCAGGGAGACCGACGGCGAGCTGATCCCCTTGCCGTAGCCCCCCTGCCGTAGCACCCTGCCGCAGCCCTCGCTCAGCTCAGGAAGTCGCGGCCGATCTGTTCGGCCACCCGCTCCAGGATCGGCCCGGCCTCCGAGATGCACCGGGCGAGGTCCGGCTCGGCGTCCGTCAGCGGATACGCGCGGCGGATGCCGGCCCGGCCCAGCGCCGCCGGCGGCAGGGCGAGGCGGCCGCAGACGGCGACGACGTCCTTGCCGGCCGCCCGGGCTGCCGCGGCGACGCCCGCGGGAGCCTTGCCGTGCAGGGTCTGCTCGTCCAGCGAGCCCTCACCGGTGATCACCAGCTCGGCCCGCTCGAGGGCCGGCGCGAAGCCCAGCACGTCGAGCATGACCTCGATGCCGGCGCGGAACCGGGCGCCGATGAGCAGCGCCCCGTAGCCGATGCCGCCCGCGGCGCCCGCGCCGGGAGCCGCGGCGTACTCCGCCGCCTTCGGCCCGAGCTCCGTCTCCAGCACCTTCGCGTAGTGCGCGAGCGCCGCGTCCAGCGTCTCGACGTCGTCCGGCGAGGCGCCCTTCTGCGGGCCGTACACCGCCGGTGCGCCCTTGGGGCCGGTCAGCGGATTGTCGACGTCGCTCGCCAGCACCAGTTCCACGGAGGACAGCCGGGGATCCAGCGCCGACAGGTCGGCACGGGCCAGCTCCGCCAGACCGCCGCCGCCCGGGGCCACCGGTTCGCCGTCCTCGCCGAGGAACCGCGCGCCGAGCGCGGACAGCATGCCCGCGCCGCCGTCCGTGGTGGCGCTGCCGCCGACCCCGAACACGATCGTCCGCACCCCCGCGTCCAGCGCCGCCCGCAGCAGCTCGCCGGAGCCGTACGTCGACGCCGTCAGGGGCGCGAAGACGCCGGCCGGGAGCCGCTGGAGGCCGCTCGCCTCCGCCATCTCCACGACCGCGGTGTCACCGCGCACCGCGAACGCGGCGGTCACCTCCTGCCCGAGCGGCCCGGCGACCCGTACCTCCCGGCGCTCGAAGCCCGCCGCGACCGCCGCGGCGACGGTCCCGTCACCGCCGTCGGCGACGGGGAGGGACTCCACCTCGATGTCCGCCACCGCCCGGCGCAGGCCCGCCGTCACCCGCTCGGCGACCTCCACGGCCGTCAGTGAGCCCTTGAACTTGTCCGCGGCCACGAGCACCCTTCGGGTGCCCCGCGCTGGAGCGTCCGTCACCTTGCATCCCCTTGCTCTCCGGGCCCCGCGCACGTCAGGGCCAGTCGCGCCGCTGCGACCTTAACCGGAAGCAGCCCCCGCCGTCATGCGGTGCCCGGACCCTGGAACAACCCCGAGCGACGGCTGTGCGGCCGTCGACGCCCTCGCGCGCGGCCGCCGGATCGGGTAGACCGGACGCATGACCCCTGTGGGCGGCGAGCCGGAGCTCGCCGACCGCGTCCTCGGGGGCTGGCTGGGCCGGATCGCGGGCAACATGCTCGGCAAACCGGTCGAGCAGGGCGATCTGTGGACGCGCGAGCGCATCGACCGCTATCTGCGGCGGGCCGCCGCCCTGCCGCTCACCGACTACCTGCCGGAGCCGGCCACCGAGGAGGACGGCCTGCGGCTGCGCCCGGAGTGGCGGGCGTGTGTGCGCGGCCGCATCCACGGCAGTTGCCGCGACGACGACGTCGACTACGCGATCCTCGGTCTGGACCTCCTGGAGACCCACGGCTTCGGCTTCAGTACCGAGCAGGTCGGCGACCTGTGGCTGCTGCGGCTGCCCTGTCTCCAGACGTTCACCGCCGAGCGGGCCGCCTACCGCAACCTCACGGCCGGGCTGAAGCCCCCGCTGACGGCGACCTACGACAACCCGTACCAGGAGTGGATCGGCGCCCTGATCCGCGCCGACATCTACGGCTGGACCTGCCCGGGCCTCCCCCGCCGCGCCGCCGGCCTCGCCCGCCGGGACGCGGTGCTCTCGCACACCGGCAACGGCGTGTACGGCGCGATGTTCGCGGCGGCGCTGATCGCGGCGGCGTTCACCGCGCCGACGGTGCGCCACGCGCTGGACGAGGCGCTGGCCGTCGTCCCGGCGAGCAGTCGGCTCGCCCGCACCGTGCGCCGGGTCGCCTCCCTCCACGACACCCGCATGACCTGGGAGGACACGCTCACCGCGGTGAGCGAGGAGACGGCGGGCCTGGGCTGGATCCACACCGTCCCGAACGCCGCCGTCCTCACCGCCGGACTGCTCTACGGCGACGGCGACTTCACCCGGACCGTCACGCTCACCGTGCGCGGCGGCCTGGACACCGACTCCAACGGCGCGACGGCCGGTTCGGTGGCCGGTGTGCTGACCGGCGCCTCGGCGATCCCGCCGCAGTGGACGGAGCCGCTGGAGGACACCGTGCGCAGCGCCGTGTTCGGCTTCGACGGCGCCCGGATCAGCGAGCTGGCACGGCGCACGCTACGGCTGACCGAGGCACGGGACCGCCCGGCACGCGGCTGAGCCGTCGGTTGCGCCGGGGAGTCTCGACGGCGGCCATGACTGTCCTCCGGACGGAGGCGACGGACGTGCGGGGGGGGGAGGGGCGGCGCCGCGAACCCGGAAGTCCCGTACCTGGCCCGGGTGAAGGTCGGACGAACGGTGGGCCCCGCCCGGCAAAGGCCCTCCGAGACCCTCCCAGACCCTCCCAGACCCTCCCAGGCGCAGGTCATGCAGAGGTCATGTATGGCGGGAGCGGTCCGTCGACCGCCCCCGGGTCCTCACGCCTCGAGCGTGAACAGGGTCGCGTCCGCGGGGGCGTTGCCGCTCTCGAAGGCCAGCAGCCGCCGCTTGCGGTCCAGGCCGCCGCCGTAGCCGGTGAGACCGCCGCCGGCCCCGATCACACGGTGGCAGGGCACGATGATGCCGATGGGGTTCCTGCCGTTGGCGAGGCCCACCGCGCGGGAGGCCGCCGGATTGCCGAGGGCTTCGGCGAGTTCGCCGTAGGTGCGGGTCTCGCCGTACGGGATCTTCCGCAGTTCCGCCCAGACGGAGCGCTGGAACGGGGTTCCGTGCAGGCGGAGTTCGACGCCGAAGTCCTTGGACCCGCCCGCGAAGTACGCCTCCAGCTGTTCCTCCGCCTCGCCGAAGGGGGTGGCGTCGCGCGGGCCGAAACTCTCCTCGGGCGGGCGGTGGCGCTGGTCGGTCATGTACAGGCCGCACAGGACGCCGTCGTCGGCGACGAGCGTGAGAGGGCCGTACGGGCTGTCGACGATCGTGTGCTGTTTCACGGAGATTCCTTACACGGGCAGGAAGTTGATCGGGTGGCTGTCGGTGGCCCAGAGGTACTGGACGGCGTACGCCCGCCAGGGGCGCCAGCCCGCCGCGCGGGCGGTGAGCGCCGCCGGCGTGGAGGGCAGGCCCAGCTCCTTCGCGGCGCGCCGGATGCCGAGGTCGGTGGCGAGGAAGGCGTCGGGGTCGCCCAGGGCGCGCATCGCGATGACGTCGACCGTCCAGGGTCCGAAGCCGGGCAGCGCGAGCAGCAGGGCGCGCGCCTTCGGCCAGTCGCTCTCCACCCCCAAGTGCAGTGTCCCGTCGGCGAGTTGTCCGACGAGGGTGGTGAAGGTGGTGCGGCGGGTGCGGGGCATCGCCAGGGTGCCGGGGTCGACGGCGGCGAGCGCCTCGGCGGTCGGGAAGAGATGGGTGAGGCCGCCCTCGGGGTCGTCGACGGGGTCGCCGTGCGCGGTGACCAGACGGGCCGCGTGGGTGCGGGCGGCCGCCGTGGAGACCTGCTGGCCCAGCACGGCCCGGACCGCGAACTCCGCCTCGTCGACCGTACGGGGCACCCGGCGGCCGGGCGCCTTGTCCACCAGGGGGGCGAGCAGCGGATCCGTGCGCAGCTGATCGTCGATGGCGACCGGGTCGGCGTCCAGGTCGAGCATGCGACGGCAGCGGCTGATCGCGACGGTGAGGTCGCGCAGGTCGCTGAGGGTGAGGCGGCAGCCGATGTGGTCGGCGTTCGGGGTGAGGGCCACGATGCCGTGTCCGTACGGCAGCCGCAGCGTGCGCCGGAACGCGCCGTCCCGCCATTCCTCGACGCCCGGGACGCCGGTCGCGGCGAGATGGCCGAAGAGGTTGTCGGGGTTGAGCGGGGCGCGGAAGGGCAGGCGCAGGGCGAGCGTGCCGGGCGTCGCCGGGCGGGCGGCGGGGTTCTTCCGCGGGACGCGGGCCCGCAGTTCGCTCGGGGAGAGCGCGAAGACCTCGCGGACGGTGTCGTTGAAGGTGCGGATGGAGGCGAAGCCCGATGCGAACGCGGCTTGCGCCATGGGGAGTTCGGTGGTCTCGATGAGCAGCCGGGCGGTCTGGGCGCGCTGCGCACGGGCCAGCGCGAGCGGTCCCGCGCCGAGTTCGGCGAGGAGCTGGCGTTCGACCTGGCGGGTGCTGTAGCCGAGGCGGGCCGCGAGTCCGGGCACGCCTTCCCGGTCGACGACGCCGTCGGCGATCAACCGCATCGCGCGGGCGACCAGGTCGGCGCGCCGGTTCCACTCCGGGGAGCCCGGTGTCGTGTCGGGCCGGCAGCGCTTGCAGGCGCGGAAACCGGCCTGCTGACAGGCGGCGGCGCTCGGGTGGAAGACCATGTTCTGCGGCTTGGGCGGGACGACGGGGCAGCTGGGCCGGCAGTAGATGCCGGTGGTCAGGACGGCCGTGAAGAACCAGCCGTCGAACCGCGCGTCCTTGGACTGCACGGCGCGCAGACAGCGCTCCCGATCGGTGTACATCCCGTTCTGCATGCGTCCAGCATGGGCCGGTCACCGGCCCGGCGCTGGCGAGAATCCGACATCGACCTCGCGCGACCCGCCCCTCGGCCGGCTCCCGCGCGGGTACCCGGAAGCCTTCGTCCGGGTCCTCAGCCCGTCCCCCGCTCCTGCCACGTCGCCAGCGACCAGATCACGAACACGTCGATCGCCATGACGACGACCGACCAGAGCGGCTCGTAGGGCAGGAACAGGAACTGGGTGACCAGGCTCAGCGCGGCGAGGAAGATGCCCGCGAAGCGCGCCCGGGCCACGCCCTTGAGCAGGGCCGCGCCGGTGACCGCCGCGACGACGCCGAGGACGAGGTGGATCCAGCCCCAGCCGGTGAGGTCGAGTTCGTAGGCGTACGAGCCGACGCGGGCGTAGATGTCGTCCTCGGCGATGGCCGCGATGCCCTGGAGAACGGCGAGCACGCCGCCGCACAGCAGCAGGACGCCGGCGAAGACGACACCGTCGGCCGGGCGGTCGTGCGCGCCGGGCCCGGAGGGGCCACCGCCGCGTGGCGTGGACCAGGCGGTGCCGATCTCACCGTGCGGCTCTCCGGTCGGCGAGTGCGAGCTCATGCGGGGCTGTCCTTTCGGTGGGGCCGGGTCGCGAGGAAGTCGACGATGCCGAGCGCGAAGAGCAGCGCGAGGGCGAGGCCGATCACGACCCAGCCGGTCGGATACGGCCACAGGAGAAAGGCCAGGACGGCTCCCGCGGCCAGGATCCAGGTGATCCAGGTGCGGTAGCGGTCGACGAACGGGCCGACGGGACCGGTGCGCAGTCCGGCGTGGTCGGCGGTGCCGCGCACCGCGCCGATGCCCGAGTGCCAGAGCCGCCGCACCAGGGCGGCCTGACGCCAGGGCCCCGTGAGCCAGGCGGCGATGGCGATCACCACGCCGAGGGCCACCACCGAGCGCACGGAGGTGCGCAGGAAACGGATGAGCGTGTCGTACACGGACCCGGCGGCCGCCTGGGAGACACCGGCCGGGAGGGCGTCCAGGTAGACGACCCGGAAGACGGACAGGGCGACGCCCAGGAGGAGCGCGGCGAAGGCGAAGCACAGTGCGGCGACGATCAGGACCCGGCGGCGGTGCGTCGAGAGCAGGACGCCCCCCGCCACCAGCAGGACCGCGATGACCGGGAGCCAGAAGCCGATCAGTTCGAGCATCCGGAAGTAGGTCTTGACCTTGCCGATGTCCTCGGACTCGACGACCGTGAAGTCGGTGTGGATCTCCGGGATCTTCCCGGCGATGGTCATCCCGGAGTCGACCAGCCGCTGCTTGACCTGCTCGACGACGGGGGCGAGGTCGACCTTCACCGTGTCGTTCTCGATCTTCACCGCGCCGCCGCCCCGGCCGGTCAGGGCCTTCTCGACGGAACTGTGGATCCGGCGGTTGGCGTCGACCCAGATCCGCTCGAAGGCGTCGGAGGCCACGACCGCCTGCGCCTTGTCGTGCACGAAGCTGCGCACGGCGCTCTCGAGCGAGGGGCCGAGCCTGCCGAGGGCCTTCTCCAGCAGGGGGCGCTGGGCCGGGGCCGCGTCCTGGAGGAGGGCGGTGAGGTCGATGCGGTCCATCAGCGCGTCCGTGACGCGGGTGGCGGCCGCGTTCTGGATGTCCTTGTCGGAGGCCAGCGGACGGACGGTGGCGACATAGCGGTCGGTGTCGCCCACGATGCTCGAGGTCCAGGCCGCCACCAGGCCCAGCGGGACCAGGACACAGCCGAGGACGATGAGGAGGACCGCGAAGACCGAGCGGACCCGGTGGTGGGCGGGAGGACGGGTGCGCTCCTCCTCCAGAGCCGCGATGCGGGCCCTGAGCGCCTCCAGCTCCGCGTCGGCGGGGACACCGCTTTCCGGCATGGCAGGCTCCCTCGCCGTCGGTCGGTCCGGCCCGGGGTCGGTCCGGTGGATGCCAGCACATCCCGGCCGTACGGCGGCGGCGAGCGGGGCGGGGTCGTTCGGGTGAACGACCCCGCGTCCGCGCAGAGCCCGGGGCGACAGAAGAGCCCGGACCGCTCGGCGGGCCGCTACATGTTGATCATGTGTCCGGCCAGGCCGTGGACCGCCTCCTTGACGGCCTCGCCCAGCGTCGGGTGGGCGTGGACGTTACGGGCGACCTCGTGGACGGTGAGGTCCCACTGCTGGGCGAGGGTCAGCTCGGGAAGCAGTTCGGTGACGTCGGGGCCGATCAGATGACCGCCGATCAGCTCGCCGTACCTGGCGTCGCTGATCAGCTTCACGAAACCGGTGGTGTCGCCGAGGCCGTGCGACTTGCCGTTCGCGGTGAAGGGGAACTTCGCCACCTTGACGTCGTAACCCTTCTCCCGTGCCTGCGCCTCGGTGTAGCCGAAGCTGGCGACCTGGGGCTGGCAGTAGGTGGCGCGCGGGATCATGGCGTAGTCCAGCTCCATGGTCTCCGCGTCGGCGAGGGTCTCGGCGGCGATGACGCCCATCGCCTCGGCGGCGTGCGCGAGCATGAGCTTCGCGGTCACGTCGCCGATGGCGTAGATGTGCGGGACGGAGGTACGGCAGCGGCCGTCGACGTCGATCGCGCCGCGCTCGGTGACCCGCACACCCGTGTTCTCCAGGCCGTAGCCGGTGACGTTGGGGGCGAAGCCGATCGCCTGGAGCACCTTGTCGGTCTCCAGGACCTGCTGGGCGCCGTCCTTGCCGGTGACCGTGACGCGTACCCGGGGACCGGACTCGTCGATGGACTCCACCCGGGTGGAGGTGAGCACGTCGATGCCCAGCTTCCGGTACTGCTTGGCCAGCTCGGCGGAGACCTCGGCGTCCTCCAGGGGCGCGACCCGGTCCAGGAACTCGACGACCGTGACCTTCACGCCGTAGTTGTGCAGGACGTACGCGAACTCGATGCCGATGGCGCCGGCGCCCGCGATGACGATCGACTGCGGAAGGTCGTCGGCGAGGATCTGCTCCTCGTACGTCACCACACGGGCGGTCCGGCGGGTGCCGGGGAGCAGCCTGGGGGTGGCGCCGGTGGCGATGACGCAGTGGTCGAACCCGAGGGTGCGGGTCTCCCCGTCGTAGCCGGTCACCCGGAGGGTGTGGTCGTCGACGAACTCGCCGCGGCCGTCGAACTCGGTGATCTTGTTCTTCTTCATCAGGTAGTGGACGCCCTTGACCCGGCCGTCGGCCACCTTGCGGCTGCGGCGGTACGCCTCCCCGTAGTCGAAGGAGACCTGCCCGTTGACCTTGATGCCGAAGGTCTTCGCCTCACGGGTGAAGATGTGGGCGAGTTCGGCGTTGCGCAGGAGGGCCTTGGTGGGGATGCAGCCCACGTTGAGGCAGACGCCGCCCCAGTACTTCTCCTCGACGACGGCGACGCGCTTGCCCAACTGGGCGGCCCGGACCGCGGCGACGTAGCCGCCCGGACCGGCGCCCAGGACCACGACGTCGAAGCGTTCGTCCTGCTCGGTCATGGATTCGTTTCCTTTTCCGTGGAGTGCGCCGTGGAGTGCGCTACGGGTGATGCGTGCTGCCGCTCCCGATTCTCTCGCGCCGAGGGGAAGAATGTGTGAGTGATCGATCACTGCCGCGCCCGAGCCGCCCCGCCGGGCGCGGTGGAGACCGCGGAAGCGGTCACCCGGAGGTCGCGGTAGGGCGCCGTGAAGCGGCCCTCACCCGGAGGTCGCGGTCGGGCGCCGTGAAGCGGCCGTCGCCCGGTCGACGTCGGTCAACGGCCGGAGCCGGTAGGTGTAGGCGTAGTCGCGGTCGGCGAACAGTTTGTACTCGTCGTGCGTGTGCGCGCCCCAGCTGTTGTCACCGCCGACCCCCATCTGCCGGTGGTTCACCCGCAGGACGACCTCCTCGCGAGGGGTGAGCTGGTAGTCGTGGCGGGCGCCGACGGACAGGTCCTCGGGGGTGAAGTGCGAGGCGTTGAACTCCAGCAGCGGCTCGCCGGAGACCAGCAGGCCGCCGCCGTCGCCGTCGGTGAGCGCGACCCAGCGGACGTCGGTCCTGTTGCCGTTCTCCTGGGGCCGCAGATAGGAGGTCCACTGCCCGCCGACCGTGCCGGAGTAGAGGCCCACGTCGGTGGCGTCGTTGCGGTCCCAGTGGTTCTCCTCGGGGCCGCGGCCGTAGTAGTGCAGTGTCTCCAGGCGGGCGGGGAGGAACAGCAGCGTGCCGATCTCCGGGATGTACGGCAGGGAGGCGGCGCCCGGGTGCAGGGTGTTGTCGACCTTGATCTCACCGTTTCCGAAAACGGTGTAGGTGGTGGTGTACGTCGATGCGGTCGTGGTGGGCAGCGTGCCGGCGACCCTGATCTCGACGGCCCGGTCGCGCAGCGCCCGCACCTTCACCTCGGTCACCTCGCGCCGCGCGCCGGCGTCCCGCCAGGTCTGGTTGCGGGTGTGCTGTCCGTTCCCCCGGTCGTTGTCGGTGGGGGCGCGCCAGAAGTTGGGGGCGGGTCCGGAGGAGATCAGCGGGGTGCCGCCCGCCTCGTAGGAGGTGATGACGCCGGTCTCCCTGTCGACGGTGACCGAGAAGTCCCGGCCCTCGACGGTGACCGATCCGGCTTCGTCCCGGTGGCTGAGCGCGGGCACGCCGGCCAGCGGTACGGGCGTGACCGCGGGGCTCCCGGCGTCGACGGCGAGCTGGTGGCGCGCCACCTCGAAGCCGGCCTTCGCCCACTTCGTCGCCTCCCTGGTGGTGAACGACAGCTGGAGGAAGTACTCGGCGCCCGGCGCGGGGCGGTCCGGCAGCTCGAAGGGCACGACGACGTCCTCGCTCGACAGCGGCGCCACCGCCAGCTGGGCGCGGCTCAGCTTTCCGCGCCGGACCACCTCCCCGTCCCGTACGAGCTCCCAACGGCCGTCGAATTCACGGAGGTCGGTGAAGAGGTACTCGTTGGTGAGGGTGACCGCCCCGCCAGGCGCGAGCAGTTCACCGGCGGCCGGTGCGGCACCGACGGCCTGGTAGATCCGCTTGACCTCGGCGGACTTTCCGGTCGCCCCGCGGTCGGCGGTCACGATGCCGTCTCCGGAGAAGGCCCCGTCGTTGGGGTTGTCGCCCCAGTCGCCGCCGTAGGCCCGGAACGTCTTCTCGCGGGGGCGCTTCTCGGTGAGGCCGACGGTGGCGGCGTCGAACCAGAACCGTACGCCGTCGTCACCGGGCCCCCGGTCATCGGAGGCCAGTTCGGCCGCGCTCAGCGCCCGGGCGTACACGCGGGCCCGCCGGACGGTGCCGCTGAACTCCCGGGTCGGGTTGTCGACGTCGGTGGCCAGGGACAGCGGCGCGGTGTTGACGCCGGGGCGCACCGTGGTGGTGCGGGTCGCCCGGACCGTGCCGTCGACGTAGAGGGTCAGCGTGCCGGCGGCCGCGTCGAAGACGCCCGCGACCCGGTGCTCGGTGCCGGTCCAGTCGGACGGCAGGGCCCAGCTCGCGGTGATCCACTGACCGCTGCCGTAGATGAAGAACTCGAGGGTCCCGCCGGTCTGCTTCAGGGCGTACTGGGTGTCGCCCTTGGCGAGGATCGGCTGGTGGTAGCCGGTCACGTGCGGGGTGATCCAGGCCTCCAGCGTGAGCGAGCCGGTGAGGTCCAAGGACGCGTCCCGCGCGAAGACGGTTCCGCCCGAGATTCCCTCGTCGCGGGTGAAGCCGCCGCCGGAGGCGATGAGTTCGCCCTCGATCGCGGCGGGCCCGGCTTCGGTGAACAGCTTGCGGACGGGCGTGGGCCAGTCGAGGGCCTGGTCGGCGAAGTCCCAGATCCAGCCGCCCTGGAGCACGTCGTGACGGCGGATCAGGTCCCAGTACTTCTTGAAGTTCCCGCTGGAGTTCCCCATCGCGTGGGAGTACTCGATCATCACGTACGGCCGGGTGTCGCTCGTGTCCTCGGCCCGTGCCCGGACGCGGGCGGGCGTGTCGTACATCTCGGAGCGGATGTCGCTGATCCCCGGGCGGTCGTCGCCCTCGTACTGGATGACGCGGGTGGTGTCGTAGGAGCGGATCCAGTCGTGCATGGCGTTGAAGGTGGTGCCGCCGCCGGCCTCGTTGCCGAGGGACCAGATGACGACCGAGGCGTGGTTCTTGTCCCGGTGGACCATGTTCTGGGCGCGGGCCACGCAGGCCCTGGTCCACTCGGCGTGGTCGCCGGGGTACTCGCCCCGGATGCCGTGGGTCTCGAGGTTGGTCTCGTCCACGAGGTACAGGCCGTACTCGTCGGCGAGTTCCAGCCATTGCGGGTTGTTGGGGTAGTGCGAGGTGCGGACGGTGTTGATGTTCAGCCGCTTGATGATCCCGATGTCCTCGACGAGGTCGGCACGGGTGAGGGCGGAACCCCGGGCCGGGTGCATCTCGTGCCGGTTGGTGCCCCGCAAGGAGACCGGCTTGCCGTTGATGCGCATCAGGCCGTCCTCGAGCGCGAACTCGCGCAGGCCCACACGGTGGGAGAGGGTTTCGATCACCTTTCCGGACGGGTCGCGCAGGCGCAGCACGGCCGTGTAGAGGTACGGGTGTTCGGCCGACCACAGGCGGGGCGCGGGCACGGCCTTCGCGGCCCGTACGGCCGTCTCCTCCCCGGCGCCGAGCGTCAGGGTCTGCTGGAGGGGCCGGGGCCACACCGGGTGCCCGCTCGCGTCGTACAGCCAGGTCTCGACGGAGTACCGTCCGGCGCCCTGTCCGCCGTAGTCCCGCACGCTCGCGGTGACCGACAGCTCGGCCGCCCTGTGGTCGTCGCTGAGTGGGGTGTCCAGCCTGAAGTCACGCAGGTGCACGGCCGGTGTGGAGTACAGGTAGACCGAGCGGAAGATGCCGCTCAGCCGGATCATGTCCTGGTCCTCAAGCCAGTCGCCGTCCGAGTAGCGGTAGACCTCCACCGCGATCTGGTTGGTGCCGGGCTCGAGGTGCGGGGTGATGTCGTACTCGGCGGGGTCGTAGGAATCCTCGTGGTACCCGACCAACTCGCCGTTGATCCATACGTAGTGGGCGGACTTGACCCCCTCGAAGTGCAGGAACGTCCGCCGTCCCGCCCAGTCGCGCGGGACCGTGAAGGTGCGGCGGTACTGCCCCACGGGGTTGTAGCGGGTGGGCGCGGCCGGCGGCTGCGCCTCCTCCCCCAGTCCGTTGGCGCCCCACCACGGGTAGGTGATGTTGATGTAGATCGGACGGTCGTAGCCGTGCAACTGCCAGGCGGCGGGGACCGGGATGGTGTCCCAGCCGCTGTCGTCGACGTCGGTGCGGTGGAAGTCGGGGTCCCGGTCGTCGGGACGGTCGGCGTGGGCGAACTTCCAGGTGCCGTCCAGGCTGAGCCGGTAGGGCGAGCGGGTGCGGTCGGCGGCGAGCGCCTGGTCGAGATCCGCGTACGGCATGAGGGTGGTGTGCGGGGCTTCGGTGCCGAGCCGGAAGACGTCGATGGCGCCGTTCCACTCCGGGGTGCCGTCCGCCGCGACGGCCGTTCGGGCGGTGGACGGAGCGGACAGGGCGAGCGCGCCGAGGACGGCGGCCGACCCTTCGAGCAGACGACGACGGCTGACGACCGTCCGCCGGGGGTGGTCCGGCTCCACCCGCTGGGGGCGGTCCGGCCGGTCCATGGACGACACGTGCGGGTGCGACATGACCACGACCTTCCTCGGGGCGACCCGTGCGCCTTCGCACGGACGGAGGGTGCGTCAGATCTTGTCCACTCCTGTTGAAAAAACGAACATAGACGCGCCGCGATGGCCGAATATCAACTCACTTCGGCGCAACGCCACTTGGCGCCCGCCCCTTCCCACGGGTTCTTTTGGTGACTCCCGTCAGTAGACGTCCCGCACATACCGCTTGTCGGAGGCGAGCTGCTTCACATGGGCCACCGCCTCCGGCTCGCTCAGGCCGCCGTGCAGGACCGCGACGTCGCGCAGGGCCAGGTCGACGTCCTTGGCCATCCGCGAGGCGTCCCCGCAGACGTAGAAGTGGGCGCCGTCCTGGAGCCACGACCACAGGTGCGAGCCGTGCTCGCGGATCCGGTCCTGGACGTAGACCTTGGCCCGCTGGTCGCGCGAGAAGGCGGTGTCCAGCCGGGCCAGGGTCCCGTCGTCCCGCAGGGCGGCCAGCTCCTGCTCGTAGTAGAAGTCCGTCGCCCGGTGTTGCTCACCGAAGAACAGCCAGTTGGGAGCCCGGTGCCCACGGGCCCGGCGCTCCTCCAGGAAGCCGAGGAACGGTGCCACGCCGGTGCCGGGGCCGACCATCACCATCGGGGTGGCCGGGTCGGCCGGCGGCCGGAAGTGCGGGCTGCGCTGCACATGGACGGCGACCTCGGCGCCGGGCGCGGCGTCGGCCAGGAAGGGCGAGCAGACGCCCTGCCGGGGGCGGCCGGCCAGGTTCTCGTACCGCACGACCGAGACGGTGAGCGAGACGAGGTGGGGGTCGGTCAGCGGGCTGGACGAGATGGAGTACAGCCGCGGCTGGAGCCGTCCCAGCAGCTCGGCCCACTCCTGCGGGTCGGCGCGGACGCCGAACTCGGCGACCACGTCGACGGCCTGGCGGCCCCAGGACCACTTCGCCAGCTCGCCCTTGTTGTCGGGACGCAGCAGCTTGCGCAGTTCCCGCGGGTCACGCGTGCGGTCGGCGGTGAAGCGCAGCAGGGCCGGGGTGATCCGGGTGATGTCGAGATGGCGCAGGAAGGCCTCACCGAGAGCGACCTCGCCGACGCCGTTCACCCGCACGGGCGTGTGCGGGTCCAGCCCGGTGACGCCCAGCCACTCCGCCACCGTCTCCGGGGAGTTGAGGGGGCGCACCCCGAGGGCGTCGCCCGCCTCGTAGACGAGCGGGGTCTCGCTGTCGCGGGTGTCGAAGGTGAAGCGGCGGACCTCCTTGCCGGAGCCCGGCAGGCTCAGCGGACGGTTGCCGGTCAGACGCGCGGTGACCGGCGCGGGGCGCTTGGAGCGCGGCGCGACGCGGGCCTTCGTCACGGTGGCGGCGGAGACGGTTTCCGTGACGGAGACGGCTTGCGCGACCGACACCGTTCCCCCGGCGGCGAGGGTTTCGCTACGGGTTGCCGGTGCGTGAGCGGTGGCGGGACCCGGAGCGACCGGGAGCCCGGCCGGGGCCGCGGGCATCGGCTCCGCGGCCTCCTGAAGCGCGGTGGTCACCTGGTCCAGCCAGGCCTGCGCCTCCGTCTCGTAGTCCGGTTCGCAGTCGGTGCGGGGAGCCAGCCGGACCGCGCCGAGTTCGTCCAGCCGACGGTCCAGCCGGCGGCCGTGCCCGCAGAAGTCGTCGTACGAGGAGTCCCCGAAGGCGAGGACGGCGTACCGGTGGCCCTCCAGGCGGCCGGTGTCCAGCGCGGCGAGGCCGTCCCAGAACCCGGCGCCGTTGTCGGGGGCGTCGCCGTCGCCGAAGGTGCTGGTGATCAGCAGCAGGTCGGCGTCCGAGGGCAGTGCGGCGGGGTCGGCCTCGTCCATGGCGACGAGGGACGCCAGGTGACCGCCCGCGGTGAGCCGCTCGGCGGTGGTGGAGGCGAAGTCCTCGGCGTTGCCGGTCTGCGAGGCCCACAGGATCACCACCCGGCGCGCCGGGACCTGCGGGGGTGCGGCCGCCGTCGTGGCCGTGGTGCGGGAGTACATGCCGGCGAGGGTGCCGTTGACCCACAGCGCGTGCTCGGGGCTGAAGGGCGCGTCCGCCGGCAGCACGGGTACGCCCGGGGCGCCGGCCGGGATCCCGGCGAGGAAACCGACCAGATACTGCCGCTCCCGCTCGGTCAGGACCGGCGGCGGGGCGGGGCGCAGACCGAAGACCTCGGCCGCGGACGGCAGGACGGCGGTCGGCACGAGGGCGGCACCGGGCCCGTCCGGCAGCGGGGAGCCGGTGCCCGGCCCGCCCACGGACGGAACCGCCGGGGCCGGGGTCTGCGAGGCCGGGGTCTCCGGTGCCGGGGTCTGTGTGACGGGCGGCTGCACGCTGACCGGTGTCGACACCTTCGTCAGGGCGACCGCGCACACCTTCAGCTCGGGCTGGAAGGACAGCGGGTCGACGGCGTCGCTGGTGACCGCGTTGACGCTGAGGTACTCGCCGAACAGGTCGTTCCAGTGGAACGGCGCGAAACAGGAGCCGGGCAGCACGCGGTCGGTGACCACGGCCGGCAGCACGGCACGGCCGCGCCGCGAGGCGACCTCTACGGAGTCGCCGTCCGCCACGCCGAGCGCGGCCGCGTCCTGCGGGTGCACCTCCACGAACGGGCCGGGATCCAGCTTGTTGAGCTTGGCCACCCTCGCGGTCTTCGTCAGGGTGTGCCACTGGTGCTGGAGGCGGCCGGTGTTCAGGAAGAACGGGTAGTCGTCGTCCGGCATCTCGGCGGGCGGGACATGCGGACGCGGGTGGAACACCGCGCGGCCCGACGCCGTGGGAAAGGTGAGCGAACCGTCGTCGTTCACGTAGCGGATCGGGTTGCGGTCAGGACCGTCGGCGGTGGCCGCCGGCCACTGGACGGGGGTGGCACGCAGCCGGTCGTAGGTCACTCCGCGCAGGTCGTAGCCGGTCTGCGCGTTGTGGGCGCGCTTGATCTCCTCGAAGACCTGCTCGGCGGTGTCGTAGGCGAAACCGTCTTCGTACCCCATGGCGCGGGCGACGGCCGCGATGAGCCGCCAGTCCGCCATGGCCTCACCCGGCGGGTCGGCGGCGGGCCGGGCCAGGGTGAGGTTGCGTTCGCTGTTGATGAGCACGCCCTCGGTCTCGGTCCACAGCGCGCCCGGCAGGACGACGTCGGCGTAGGCGTTCGTCTCGGTTTCGGCGAACACGTCCTGCGCGACGACGAACTCGGCGGCCTCCAGTCCCTCGATGACCGTCCTGCGGTTGGCGACGGAGGCGACCGGGTTGGTGCAGATGATCCAGCAGGCCTTGATGTCGCCCTCGGCCATCCTCCGGAACATCTCGACCGTGCCCTTGCCCACGCCGTCGGCCCTGATCGTGCCCGGCGCGAGTCCCCACAGCTCCTCGACGAAGGCACGGTCGCCCTCGACGAGCACGGAGCGCTGGCCGGGCAGCCCGGGGCCCATGTAACCCATCTCCCGGCCGCCCATCGCGTTGGGCTGACCGGTGAGGGAGAACGGGCCGCTGCCCGGGCGGCAGATCCTGCCGGTGGCGAGGTGGAGGTTGATGAGCGCGTTGGTGTTCCAGGTGCCGTGCGTGGACTGGTTGAGGCCCATGGTCCAGCAGCTGGTCCACTCCCCCGCCTCGCCGATCAGCCGGGCCGCCGCACGGAGGTCGTCCTCCGGTATGCCGGTGATCTCGGCGACCGTCGCGGGCGCGTAGTCGGCGAGGAACTCCGGCATGGCCTCCCAGCCCTCGGTGTGCGCGGCGACGAAGTCGGGATCGGTGTGGCCGTTCTCGTGCAGGAGGTGCAGCAGGCCGTTGAGCAGGGCGAGGTCGGTACCGGGCGCGACCTGGAGGAACAGGTCGGCCTTCGCGGCGGTGGCGGTGCGCCGCGGATCGACGACGATCAGCTTGGCGCCCGCCTTCACCCGGTCCATCATCCGCAGGAACAGGATCGGGTGGCAGTCGGCCATGTTGGACCCGATGACGAGGAAGACGTCCGCCTTGTCGAGGTCCTCGTACGATCCGGGCGGGCCGTCGGCGCCGAGGGAGAGCTTGTAACCGGTTCCGGCGCTGGCCATGCAGAGCCGGGAGTTGGACTCGATCTGGTTGGTGCGGAGATAGCCCTTGGCCAGCTTGTTGGCCAGGTACTGCGCTTCGAGACTCATCTGGCCGGACACATAGAGGGCCACCGCGTCGGGGCCGTGCTCGTCGACGATCGCCCGCAGCCGCCGTCCCGTCTCGGCGATCGCCGCGTCCACCGGGGCGGGCTCCGGTTCCGCGCCGCGATCCGGGCGGACGAGCGCGCTGGTGAGCCGGCCGGGCGCGGCGAGCATGTCGGCGGTGGTCGCACCCTTGGTGCACAGCCGGCCGAAGTTCGCGGGGTGCCGCTTGTCGCCGGACGCCTTCAGGACCGTACGGCGCCCGTCCGGACCGAGGCCGATGTCGAGGAGCATTCCGCAGCCCACACCGCAGTACGAGCAGACCGTGCGCACCTTCGTCGTGGTCGCGCTGTCGGTCCGCGGGTCCAACGCGGCCACGGGCGCCCCTTTCCGTCTGACGATCGGCCTGGTGAGAGCCTCTGCAAGCCTCTGTGACGGTACGAAGCGTGCATTACGCAGGTGTCTCCCGGACCGGCCACCAGGAGTTAAGCCCGGCGCACACCGAGGGGCGGACGGATGTGAGCGGGCCGCCGCCCCGCGGGAGGACAGCCTGCCCGGGCGACAGGCGACAGGTGTCGGACGACGGACGACGAGCGACGCCGATACGGGCGGGTGACGGCACGCGTCACCCGCCCGTATCGGCGTTGCTCGCGGGCAGGAACGGTCGCAGCCGTTCCCGTCACGCGTCCGACAGCTCTAGGCGTAGGTCTCGAACTCGGCGATCTTCGGCGTGGCGCTGGAGCCCGTGATCTCGAAGGTGACCTTCTTCAGGGAGGTGGACGCGAAGGAGATGGTGCCCGCTCCGCTGCCCGAGGTCAGCTGCGCCCCGGTGTCGGCGTTGAGCACCCGCCAGGAACCGATGTTCCCGGTGGCACCGGACGCCTCCCTGATGTTGATCTTGGAGATGGTGGTCGCCGAGCCCCACTTGATCGAGATGGAGCCGGTCGACCCGCTCGGCGACCAGTAGGTGCCCGTGTCACCGTCGCGGACGTTGCCGTAGCTGGTGCCGGAGGCCTTGCTGGAACCGTCGGAGTCGGCGCCGATGCTCAGGTTGGTCCCGCTGGGCGTCGAGGTCGCGGTGGCCGTCGGCGTGGCGGTGGCGGTGGCCGTCTGCGTGGGAGTCGAGGTGGCGGTCGCGGTGGGCGTCGTCGCCGCGCAGTTGCCGTCCGACACCTTCAGGCCGTTGTTGGCGCCCGCCGTCGCGGTCACGATCGACGGCACGCAGGACGCGGCGTCGAGAGTGTAGGAGTAGGGGATGCCGACGGTCGTGTTCGACGTCGGGTTCGGCCCGGCGGGGTTGTTGTCCTCGCCCGGCTCCGACCAGGTCACGTTGTCGAAGATGTTGCCGCTGACCTGCCAGTACCCGGGCAGGTCGGTGTAGAAGGTGCCGAGGACGTCCTTGGAGTCCTTGAAGTAGTTGTTGTCGACCTTGGCCTTGCCGCCGGCCCGGGGGTTGATGCCCGACTCGTTCAGGCTGACGTAGTAGTTGTTGTAGATGTGGGCGGTGGCGCCGCGCAGCAGGGGCGTACGGGAGTCGATGTTCTCGTAGCGGTTGTGGTGGAAGGTGACCGGTCCGTTGGCGAGGTCGCTGTCGCTGGAGCCGACGAGACCGCCGCGGCCGGAGTTGCGCAGGATGCTGTAGGACAGGGTCACGTACTGGGTGCCGTCCTTCATGTCGAACAGGCCGTCGTAGCCCTCCGACTCACCGCCCGAGGCGATCAGCGTGGCGTGGTCGACCCAGACGTTGTGCACGTCCGACTCCATGCCGATGGCGTCGCCGCCGTTGGAGGTGGGCGAGCCGGACTTCTTCACGTTCTGGACGGTCACGTTCTGGACGATGATGTTGCTGGACTGACGGATGTGGATGCCGATCTGGTCGAACACCGCCCCGCCGCCGACGCCGACGAGGGTGACGTTGCTGATGCCCTTCAGCTCGATCACGCCGGCGGCGGTGTTGCACCCGGTGCCCGACACCTTCGCGGTGTTGGCGACCGTGATGGTCCCCTCGACCTGGATGGTGATCGGGGTGCTGGTGGCGGCCCGGCCGCACAGGGCCTGGTGGATCTGGGTGCCCGTCGTGGCCTTGACCGTCGTCCCGCCGGCGCCGCCCGTGGTGCCGCCGTTCTGAGTGGCGAACCCGGTCGCGCCGGCGGCGGCCGCCGACGCGGTGGGCATGGACAGGACCACGCCTGTCGCCGCCGCCAGGGCCAGCGTGCCGAGTGCCGCGGAGAGTCGCAGAGCGACTGGCTTTCTCATCCTTGCCTCGTCTTTCGTGATCGCGTACCGGGGTGACGCGCCGGTCCGTGCCCGGATCCGGGACGGCCGGGATCGCGCACCCATGCCATGTTCATGCCATGCGTATGCCGAAGCGGGCCCCGGCCCGCCGCCGCGGACGCCGTTCGCGCGACGGAACGGAAGGGACGGGGCGGAAGGGACGCAACGGTGATGCCGAGGTGGTGCGAGCGGAGCCGATGTGGTGCGGGCGGAGCCGATGTGGTGCGGGGGACGCCTCCGGACGCGGGGCGACCGGGCCGACGGGGGCCACGGAGGCCCGACCGACCCCTGGTGCGGGTGACTGGCCGCCGCGGCCACGGCGACGAGCGCGATGCGTCCGCGCCCCGGAGCGCATCCCGGCGGCCTGGCGCGTCGGCATTTCGGTGCGGTCGGCCCTGATCAGCCGGGCGCCGGATCGGTTGCGGCCCACGGACTGCCCCACGGCCGATACCGCGGGCCGCCTCCACCGGCACGGTCAACAGGTGCCTGGAAAGCGCTTTCTCCCCGTGAGGATAGGGCGGCCACTACCGGCTGACAAGTATGTGAACACCGATCGACCAGACAGCCTCCCGATGCCGCCCGACCCGGACTCCCGGGAGTGCCGGAACACAGCAACGGAGGGCTGCGGACTTCCCGCACGGGCACCTCGCATCGCGACTCCGTAGTTCATATACATGAACGAGCGTCTCGCTGTCGCCGACACCTGGCGCCGCCACGCCCCGCCCTACCCTCACCCCCGCCGTCGCCCTGGCTCTCACCCTCGCCCCCACCCACGCCATCGCCCTCGCCCTGACCGTCGCCCTCGCCTCCATCCACCGCCCTCCGCACTCCGCACTCCGCACTCCGCACTCCGCACTCCGCCACGGGAGCCACCACGCGCCCCCTCACCGTTCACCCGACGGCACCTCGACCCCGCCACAGGAAGGCCCGCCCCGAGAGCCCGCACCCGAAGAGCTCCAGCGCTCTGAGCGGGGGCGTTGCGTCCGGTTCCGGGGTGGACCCTTTACCCGCCCCTGATGGCATGGCCGCGTCAAATCTGTCAGGCTTCCGGCAGCCGTCGCGCACCGCCCTCCGGCACACCCATGCCGTCGGGGACAGCCACCGAGCAGGCCGGAAACCCGGCCGCCGCAAAGGAGCCACGTGTGAGACCCACCCCCCGCAAGGCCTTCGCCTCGAGCGCACTCACCCTCGCCGCGCTGGCCGCCGTCTCGCTCCCCGCCACTTCCGCTGCCGCCACGCCCGCTGCCGCAACACCCGTGAGCGCCACCGCCACCGCCACCGCCACCGACGCCGCCGTCACCTCCGCGGCCGACGCCTGCACCCCGGCGCAGGTGATCACCAACGGCGGCTTCGAGAGCGGCGTCTCGCCGTGGACCCAGTCCTCGACCACCGTGATCACCAGCCGCACCGGCCAGAGCGCCCACGGCGGCACCGCGTTCGCCTGGCTGGGCGGCGTCGGCAGCACCCACACCGACACGCTCTCGCAGAGCCTCACGATCCCGTCCGGGTGTGCCGCCGCCACCCTCACGTTCTGGCTGCACATCGACACGGCCGAGACGACCTCGTCCACCGCCTACGACAAACTGACGGCCAAGATCGGCACGACGACGCTGGCCACGTACTCGAACCTCGACAAGAACACCGGCTACGTCCAGAAGTCGTTCGACGTGTCGGCGTTCGCGGGTCAGACCGTGAGCCTCGCCTTCACCGGCACCGAGGACTCCAGCCTCCGGTCGAGCTTCGTCCTCGACGACCTCGCGCTCACCACCTCCGGTGACACCGCTCCGCCCGCCGACGCCACCCGCACCCCGGCGGCACCCTCGTACACCGTCAGTCTGACCAGCAACACGGCCGGCACGGTCTGGACCGGTCACGAGAGCGCGACCTTCACCAACGCCTCGGCGACCGCGCTCAGCGAGGTGTACCTGCGGCTGTGGGACAACTACCACGGCACCTGCACATCGATGCCGATCGCGGTCGGCAACGTCACCGGTGGCACCGCGGGAGCCCTGTCGGTGGGCTGCACCGCCCTCCAGATCACCCTCGCCAGTCCCCTGACCCAGGGGCAGAGCGCCACGATCGGCTTCGACCTGGGCATCACCGTGCCCAGCGGCGCCGACCGGTTCGGCTACGACGGGGCGTTCAGCTTCATCGGCAACGCCCTGCCCCTGCTGGCGGTGAAGGACGGCGCGGGCTGGCACCTGGACCCGTACACGAACAACGGCGAGTCCTTCTACTCGCTCGCCGCGGACTTCAGGGTGACCCTCGACCATCCGACCACCCTCCTGGTGCCGGCCACCGGCGCCTCGGTCGACGTCGCGGGCACGAGCGGCCGCACCGTCACCACGGCCACCGCCACCAAGGTCCGTGACTTCGCGTGGGCGGCCGGCCCGTTCAGCAAGATCTCCGGCACCTCGACCGCCGGGACCCCGATCAACGTCTACTCCGTCACCGGCATCAGCTCGGCCAACGCCCAGTCGATGCTCACCACCGCCAAGACCGCCGTCGACGCGCATTCCTCCCGCTTCGGCGCCTACCCGTACGGCGAGTTGGACGCCGTCATCGACAACAACTTCTGGTTCGGCGGCATGGAGTATCCCGGCTTCGTCCTCGACCTGGTCAGCACCACGGCCCTGACCCATGAGATCGGCCACCAGTGGTGGTACGGGATCGTCGGCGACGACGAGTACAACAGCCCCTGGCTGGACGAGTCGTTCACCGACTACGCCACGGACCTGGCGCTCGGCAAGACGGGGACCAGCTGCTGGAGCAGCGTCTCGTGGGCCTCGTCGGCGGAGAAGATCACCAACTCGATGGCCTACTGGGACACCCACTCCTCCCGGTACTCCACCGTCGTCTACGGCTACGGCAAGTGCGCCCTGCACGACCTGCGCAGACTCATCGGTGACACCGCGATGGCCAAGCTGCTGAAGGACTACGCCGCTTCGCACTGGTACGGCGTCTCGACCACGGCCGAGTTCAAGGCGGCCGCCCAGGCCGCCACGACCACGGACCTGACGTCGTTCTGGACGACCCACCGCATCGAGGGCTGACCCCGGCCCGACGCTCGCTCCCTGTCCACCGGCCGCCCTGTCCACCGGTCGCGTGGGTGACCCGTCCGGCGTCACCCACGCGGCCTGTCCAGCGGGCGGCCGAACCGGCGAGGCGGACGAGGCGGCAGGGCGAGCGGGGCGGACCGGGCGGGGCGGACCGGGCGGGGCCGTCAGCCGGTCTGCCGGGCGAAGGCTTCGTAGGCCTGCTCGTCGAAGAGGACGAACCTGACCTCCTGGACGTCCGTCGGCGTGGCCCGGACCGTCTCCACGGCGATCCGGGCGGCGTCGTCCATCGGCCAGCCGTAGATGCCCGCGGAGACCGCCGGGAAGGCGACGGTACGGGCGCCGACCTCGTCCGCGACCCGCAGCGACTCCCTGAAACACGAGGCCAGCAGCTCCGACCGGTCCTCGGTGGCGCTGTACACGGGGCCCACGGTGTGGATCACCCAGCGCGCGTCCAGCTCGCCCGCGGTCGTGGCGACCGCCCGGCCGGTGGGCAGGCCCTTGCCGTAGTGCGAGGCGCGCAGCCGACGGCAGTCGGCGAGGATCTCGGGGCCGCCCCGGCGGTGGACGGCGCCGTCGACACCTCCGCCGCCGAGCAGTGAGGAGTTGGCCGCGTTGACGATGGCGTCCACGGACTGCCGGGTGATGTCGCCCTGGACGAGCGTGATCGTGGTCATGCCTGCGTGTATACCAACCGGACCGGACGACCGGTCGCCTCTGTGCCGCGACCTGCTCACCCTTGCTGCCGCGACCTGCTCACCCTTGTTGCCGCAGTCTGCGCCACACGGCCTTCGCCGCGTTGTGGCCCGACATCCCGTGCACGCCCGGGCCGGGCGGGGTGGCCGACGAGCAGATGAAGACGGCGGGGTGCGGAGTGGCGTACGGGAACGGCGTCAGCTTGGGCCGCAGCAGGATCTGGAGCCCGGAGACCGCTCCGGAGGCGATGTCCCCGCCCACGTAGTTGGCGTTGCGGGCGGCGAGTTCGGCGGGGCCGGCAGTCGCCCGCGCGATGACCCGGTCGCGGAACCCCGGGGCGAAGCGCTCCAGTTGGCGTTCCATGGCGTCGGTGAGGTCGCCGGTCCAGCCGCTCGGCACATGGCCGTAGGCCCAGAAGACGTGCTTTCCGGCAGGGGCGCGGGTGGGGTCGACGACGCTCGGCTGCACCGTGATCATGAAGGGCCGGTCGGGTGCCCGGCCCTCCCGGGAGACCGCTCTGAGGGCGGTGCCGATCTCCGCGCTGTCCGCGCCGATCTGCACGGTGCCGGCGGCGCGGGCCTCCTTCGCGGTCCACGGCACCGGTCCGTCGAGCGCGTAGTCGATCTTGAAGACGCCGGGGCCGTACCGGTATCCCTCGTAGTAGTTGCCGAAGCCGGCGATCCGGCCGAGCGCGGTGGGCGAGGTGTCGAAGACGTAGGCGCGCGCCGGGGGCAGGTCGTCGAGCCGCTTGACCTCGTAGTCGGTGTGGATGCTGCCGCCGAGATCCTCGAGGTAGGCGGCGAGGGCGTCCGAGATGGACTGGGAGCCGCCGCGGGCCACCGGCCAGCCGCGGGCGTGCGCGGCGAGGGCGAAGACCAGGCCGACGGCGCTGGTGGCGAAGCCGCTCAGCGGGGCCATGACGTGTCCGACGAGTCCGGCGAAGAGGGTCCTGGCCCGCTCGTCGCGGAAGCGGCGGATGAGCCGGCTGGACGGGGGCAGGCCGACGAGGCCGAAACGGGCCAGGGTGACCGGGTCGCGCGGGAGCGCGGTCAGCGGCAGGGACATGAAGTCGCGGGCCAGGGTGTCCCACTTGGGCAGGAAGGGCGCCACCAGCCGGCGGTAGGTGCCCGCGTCGCGCGGTCCGAAGGAGGCGGCCGTCTCGGCGACGGACCTCGACAGCACCGCCGCGCTGCCGTCGAGGAAGGGGTGGGCCATGGGCAGGTCGGCGTTCAGCCACTCCAGGCCGTAGCGCTCCAGGGGCAGCGCGCGGAACGCGGGTGAGTTGATGCCGAGGGGGTGCGCGGCCGAGCACGGGTCGTGGTGGAAGCCCGGCAGGGTCAGCTCCTCGGTGCGGGCTCCCCCGCCCACGGTGTCGCGCGCCTCGAAGAGCGCCACGGAGAAGCCGCGCCTGGCCAGCTCCACCGCCGCGGTCAGCCCGTTGGGCCCCGCTCCCACCACGACCGCATCGAGCATCGACGGCACTTCGCGACCCCTTCGTCAGCCGGTGACCTCCGTAGACCGGTGGCCCCCGCGATCAGGATATGCCGGGGGTACGACAGCACCCGCGGCGCGGGGCCCCCGGAACCTCCCCGAAGGCTTCCACCGGGACCTGTCCGGACGCCTCCACCGGGACCTGTCCGGACGCCTCCACCGGGACCTGTCCGGACGCCTCCACCGGAGCACCTGTCGGGGCGTCCGCCGGACGACCCTCGGCGGATGCCGGATGCGGCCGCACAGGCCGGACGCGGGCCGGGCACCGCCCAGGGTCTCCCGGCGCGGCAGGGGCTCGCTCGCGCCCGGCCGGAGTGGCTCCGGTCCCGTCGGCTCACCGGAACCGGACGGGCGCCTACCCGGTCCGTCTCACCTGGGGTCGGGCCCCGCCCCCGACAGGATTCCCCGCACGCGCCGGGCCGTCGCCGCGTCCCGGGCGGCCGTGAAGGGAAGGGAGTTGCCGCCCCTGACCCGGAACGGACGGCCGTCGAGCGTGAGATGGGCGCCGCCCGCCTCCTCGACCAGCAGCAGTCCGGCCGCGTGGTCCCAGGCCGCCTCCCAGGAGAACGCCGTGGCGTCCAACTCGCCCCGGGCTATGGCGAGATACTCGAGGCCCGCCGATCCGCAAGCGCGCGGCGCGACCCCGTCCGTCCACAGCCCCAGCAGGGCACCCTTCTGCTCGTCGGTCGTGTAGTCGGGGTGGGAGGTGGCCACCACGAGGTCGCGGCCCGGCTCGGGCGGGCCGGCGAACAGCCGCACGCCGTCCAGGAAGGCGCCGCCGCCTCGGACGGCCGTGGCCAGCTGGTCGCGGGCCGGGGCGTAGGTCCAGGAGGCGAGCAGGACCCCGTGCCGGACGAGCGCGACCAGGGTGCAGAAGCCGTCGTCCCCGTGCACGAACTGGCGGGTTCCGTCGACCGGGTCGACGATCCAGACCGGTGCGTCACCCTGTATCGCCTCGTACGTGGCCGGGTTGGCGTGCACGGCCTCCTCGCCGACGACGACCGAGCCCGGCAGGAGGGCGCCGAGGGCCTGGGTGAGATACAGCTCCGCGTTGCGGTCGGCGTCCGTCACCAGGTCGTGCGGTCCGCTCTTCTGGTCGATCTCGTGCGCGCCGAGCTGCCGGAAGCGGGGCATGATCTCGGCCGCGGCGGCCTTGCGGACCGCCTCCTCCACGTCGGCCGAGTGGCGGGCAAGAAACTCGTCGATGGTTTCCGTGTCTTCGATCATGTCTCCATGAGAGCACGTCCCACTGACAATCCCCGCCCGCCCGGTGCATCCCGGGTGGAATCGGGATGAAGAACAGGAACGCGTTCCTCCGTTCACGCGCGTCCGCAGTCCCTGGCCCGCTCCCGCCGTGGATGACCCACCTCGCACCCGGACGGCACGCACCCCGCACCCGTGCGGCGCCCGCCCCGCCCCCGTACGGCACGCACCCCGCACCCGTACGGCGCCCGCCCCGCCCCCGGACGGCACGCACCCCGCACCCGTGCGGCGCCCGCCCCGCCCCTGTGCGGCGCCCGCCCCCACATCCGTGCCGGGCCCCTGTCAGCGGCCCACCGCGTATCCCTGCATACCGCGCGGGTTCGCGGCGGCGAGCAGGATCCCGGTCTCCGGGTCGCGGGCCACCGCGCACAGCCGTCCCTCGGACCACGGATCGCCGAGGGTCACGTCGTGGCCGCGTCGCCGCAGTTCCTCCACCACGCGGGCCGGCATGCGCGACTCCACGGTGACGCTGCCCGGCCGCATGCCGCGCGGGTAGAAGGAGCCGGGGAAGGCGTCGTTGTGCCAGTTCGGGGCGTCGATCGCGCCCTGGAGGTCGAGACCCCCGCGCACCCGCGCGCGCAGCGCGACGGCCAGCAGGAAGTGCAGCTGCCACTGGTCCTGCTGGTCGCCTCCGGGGGTGCCGAACGCCAGCACCGGCACCCCGCCGCGCAGCGCGATCGAGGGGGTGAGGGTGGTCCGGGGGCGACGGCCGGGCGTCAGCGAGTTCGGCAGTCCCTCCTCCAGCCAGGTCATCTGGAGCCGGGTGCCGAGCGGGAAGCCCAGCTCGGGAACGACCGGGTTGGACTGGAGCCAGCCGCCGCTGGGTGTGGCGGCGACCATGTTGCCCCAGCGGTCCACGACGTCGAGATGGCAGGTGTCCCCGCGGGTGTCCCCCAGGGCGCCGACCTCCGGCTCGCCCGGCGCGGGGGCCGTGGCGCTGCGGGCGACCGTCGGCTCGCCCGCGCCCAGCGGGTCGAAGGCCGGGTCGTCGTCGGCGACCACGTACGCGTGCGTGCTCAGCCGCGGGGTGCGCCCGCCGGGGCTGCCGGGCCGCAGCTCGTACGACGCCTTGTCGCCGATCAGCCGCCGCCGGTCCGCGTTGTATCCGGTGCCGAGCAGCTCGCCCAGCGGGACCTCGGCCGCGTCGCCGTACCAGGCCTCGCGGTCGGCCATGGCGAGCTTGCAGCCCTCGATCAGGAGATGGACGTACTCGGCGGAGCCGTACGCGGGCAGTTCGGGCGGGAGCAGGGCGAGCTGCTGGAGGAGGGCCGGGCCCTGGCTCCAGGGGCCGGCCTTGCACACCGTCCAGCCGTTCCAGTCGTACGTGGCCGGCGCCTCGTAGGACGCGGACCAGCCGGCCAGATCGGCGGCCGTGAGCGTGCCGGTATGCCGCCGCCCGCTGGTGTCCAGGGTGGGCCGGGCGGCCTGCCGGACCAGGGCCTCGGCGACGAACCCGGTACGCCACACCTCCCGCGCGGCCTCGATCCGCGCCTCGCGGTCGCCCGCCCCGGCGGTCTCGGCGAGCAGCCGCTTCCAGGTGGCGGCGAGGGCGGGGTTGCGCCACAGCGCGCCGGGGCGCGGCTCCTTCCCGTCCGGCAGGTACACCTCCGCCGACGTGGTCCACTCCGTCTCGAAGAGCTCCCGTACGGTCCGGACGGTCGCGCCGACGTTCTCCACGGGCGCGTGCCCGTGTTCGGCGTACCCGATGGCGTACTTCAGCACCTCGTCGAGGGACCGGGTGCCGTGGTCGCGCAGGAGCAGCATCCAGGCGTCGAACGCGCCGGGCACCGCCGCGGCCAGCGGTCCGGTGCCGGGTACGAGGTCCAGGCCGAGTGACCGGTAGTGGTCGACCGTCGCGCCCGCCGGCGCCACGCCCTGTCCGCACAGCACGCGCACCTCGCCGCCGGCCGGGGCGAGCAGAATGGGCACCTCCCCCGCGGGCCCGTTGAGATGCGGTTCGACGACGTGCAGCACGAAGGCACCGGCCACGGCCGCGTCGTAGGCGTTGCCGCCGCTCTCCAGGACGGCCATCGCCGACTGCGAGGCCAGCCAGTGGGTGGACGACACCATGCCGAAGGTGCCTTGGAGGGTGGGGCGGGTGGTGAACACGGGGGCTCCTCACTGCGCTGCGGCCGCTCCCGGGATCGTACGCACCCGCCCGCCGCGCCACACCGCCCCACACCGCCCCACACCGCCCCCGAGCAGTCCCCCGATCCCTTGATCCCTCGATCCCGGATGTCTCACGAAGAGCGGTGATGTCCCGGTTGGGCAGGGCCCCTTCGTCACCGTGCCGCCACGGAGCGAGTTCACACTTCCGCCCCACAGGGAGTCGTGTGACACTGGCGTCCACTGTCCGCTCCGCGGACTCCGTCCGCACCGTCCCCCACGAAAGTGCGCCGTGCGCTCACTCCCACTGCCGCTCGCCCTCACCGCGCGCCTGACCCCCGTGGTCGTGCTCGCCTGCGCGGGCTGGGCGATGTCGTCCGGCCCGCTCACCGAAAAGCAGGACACCGCGGCCAAGGACACGCGGAAGACCCAGTCCGAGAAGACGGCCGGCCCCTCCTCCACGGCCGTGTCGAAGACGTACGCCGCGGCCCCCGCCCCGTGCACCAGCATCGCCGCGAAGACGGTCACCGGGCTCGTGCCGGGCGCCAAGACGGCCGGCAAGGAGATCCCGTCCACGGACTCCGATCTGCGCCGCACCTGCTCCTGGAACGCGCTCAAGGGCTACGACTACCGATGGCTCGACGTCTCCTTCGAGATCACGGAGTCGGACGACGCGGCGAAGACCTCGTACAAGGAGCGGACGGGCGAGAAGAGCGGCGGCGGGGCGGTCCCCGGACTCGGTGACGAGGCCTATTCGGTGGTGAACCTCACCACCGAGGACAAGCAGCAGACCCGTGAGGGTGTCGTCCTCGCCCGGGTGTCCAACGCGCTGGTGATCGTCAACTACAACGGCAGCGACTTCGAGACGAAGAAGGCACCCAGCACCGACGAGATCAACAAGGGTGCGATCAAGGCCGCGAAGGAAGTCGTGGCCGCGCTGCTCAACGGCAAGCAGGCCTGAGAGCGGCCGCCGCGGCTCGCGCGGCGACCGTGACCCTTTGACTTGTCGCCTGTGACTTGCGACTTGCGACTTGCGACTTGCGACTTGCGACGGGAACGGCCGGAGGAGCCTGGTCGCTCCTCCGGCCGTCTCGCGTCGTCCGTCAGACGGCGTGCTGTTCCTGTCGCGGAGGCAGCAGCAGCATCAGGGCCAGGTACAGCGCCATCGAGGTGCCGAGCCCGACCGCCCAGCCGTAGTCGGCGAGGGATTCCAGCGCCGGGATCGGCCGCCCGTCGATCAGCGGCTTGAAGCTGGCGCCGCCGACCGCGAGCACTCCGCCGGTCGCGAAGGCCACCACGGCCCGCCAGTTCCAGCCGCCGTCGTACCAGTAACGGCCGCCCGTACGGTACAGATCGGTCAGGTCGAGCTTGCCGCGGCGCAGGATCCAGTAGTCGGCGATGAGGATGCCGGCGACCGTGCCCAGCAGACCGCCGACCAGACCGAGCCAGGTGAAGATGTAGCCCTGCGGGTCGGAGTACAGCTTCCACGGGAAGATCAGCACGCCGAGGACACAGGTGGCGAGGGCGCCGGTGCGGAAACTGATCCTCCGGGGCGCGATGTTGGAGAAGTCGAAGGCCGGCGAGACCAGATTGGCCGCGACGTTCACGGACAGGGTCGCCACCAGCACGGTCACCAGCGCGAACAGCAGACCGAAGACGTTGTCGGTCTTGGCGGCGAGCTGTACCGGATCCCAGATCGTCTCGCCGTACACCGCCTGCGAACCGGAGGTGACCATCACCGACAGCAGCGCGAACAGGGTCATGGTGGTCGGCAGGCCGAGCGCCTGACCCCAGGTCTGCGCCTTCTGCGACTTTCCGTACCGGGTGAAGTCCGGGATGTTCAGCGACAGCGTGGACCAGAAGCCGATCATGCCCATCAGGGACGGCCAGAAAAGCTTCCAGAAGTCGCCGCCCCAGCCGAGCTTGGACGGCTGGTCGAGCAACGGGCCGAAACCGCCTGCCTTGTCGCTCATCCAGATCAGCATCACCAGCGCGCCGACCAGGACGAAGGGCGCCGCCCAGTTCTCGAAGCGGCGGATCGTCTCCATGCCCCGGTAGATGATCGCGACCTGGATCGCCCAGAAGATCGCGAACGACAGCCACATGGTCCAGGCGTAGCCGCCGATCTCCCCGGCCTCGCTCCAGCCGTTGCCGATCAGTTTCCCGGCCAGGAAGTAGATCGCCTCGCCGCCGATCCAGGTCTGGATGCCGAACCATCCGCAGGCCACCAACGCCCGTACGACGGCCGGCAGGTTGGCGCCGCGGATCCCGAACGAGGCGCGGGCGAAGACCGGGAAGGGGATCCCGTACTTCGGTCCCGCGTGCCCGGTGAGCAGCATCGGGACCAGCACGATGACGTTGGCCAGGGCGATGGTGAGCACCGCCTGCTTCCAGTCCATGCCGACGGCGATCAGACCGGAGGCGAGCGTCCACGACGCCGTGTTGTGGGCCATGCCGACCCACAGCGCGGAGAAGTTGTACGTCGTCCAGGTGCGCTTCTCCACAGGGACCGGGAGAAGGTCCTCGTTGGCGTAGGGGCCGCTGGGCTGCGGCGAACCAGGGGCGATCTCCACCCGGCCGTCGGCGAGGGTGACTTGTGAGGTCGGCGGTATGGCCGTGGGAGCGGTGTCGGTCATGGGCAGGCCAATCAAACGAGGGGCGGATCCGGAAAGGCCGTGCGGGATCTCCGGCCCCCTCCTCCGGGTGCCGGAGGAGGGGAGAACTGGAGTGGGGGGTCGGGGAGTCGAGCGGTCAGCCGTTGAGGGCCGGGATGACCCGCGCCCCGTAGGCGTCGATGGTGGCCTCCCGGGCGTCGTGCATGTCGTAGACGGCGAACTGGTCGACGCCCAGCTCACGCAGTGCCTGGAGCTTCTCGATGTGCTTCTCGACCGGTCCGACGAGGCAGAACCGGTCGACGATCTCGTCCGGCACGAACGCGGTGTCGGGGTTGTCGGCGCGCCCGTGGTGCGAGTAGTCGTACCCCTCGCGGGACTTGATGTAGTCGGTCAGTTCGTCCGGTACGGCCGCGGAGTGCTCGCCGTACTTGGACACCAGGTCGGCGACGTGGTTGCCGACCATCCCGCCGAACCAGCGGCACTGCTCACGCGCGTGGGCGAGCGCCTCGGGCGAGTCGTCCTCGGTGACGTACGCCGGGGCGGCGACGCAGATCTTCACCTCGGCGGGGTTGCGGCCGGCGGCGACGGCGGCGTCCTTGACGGCCTTCACCATGTACTCGGTGAGGTAGAGGTCGGCCAGCTGGAGGATGAAGCCGTCGGCCTCCTCGCCGGTCATCTTCAGCGCCTTGGGGCCGTACGCGGCCATCCAGACGGGGAGTCGAGCGTCCTCCCTGATCCACGGGAACTTGACGACCGTGCCGCCGAGGTCCGCCTCCTGGCCCGAGCCGAGTGCCCTGATGACCTTCATGGCGGCGCTGATCCGGGCGAGGGTGTTGGGGGCGCGGCCCGCGACGCGCATCGCGGAGTCGCCGCGTCCGATGCCGCACACCGTGCGGTTGCCGAACATGTCGTTGAGGGTGGCGAAGGTGGAGGCGGTGACCTCCCAGGTGCGGGTGCCCGGGTTGGTCACCATCGGGCCCACCGTCAGCCTGCTGGTGTTCGCCAGGATCTGGCTGTAGATCACGAACGGTTCCTGCCAGAGCACGGCGGAGTCGAAGGTCCAGCCGTACGTGAAGCCGTTGTCCTCGGCACGCTTCATCAGCTCGACGACCTTCGAGGCCGGCGGGTCGGTTTGCAGGACGAGTCCGAAGTCCATGAGCGCTGCTCCTAGTTGAGGTACTGGCAGGTGGAGCGCGGGGTGTAGACGCCGTGACCGGCGTGTCCGGTGTACTCCCGCTCGGTGATGACGAGTTCGCCCCGCGACAGGACCGTCTCGACGCGGCCGGTGAGCCGCTTGCCCTCGTACGCCGAGTAGTCGACGTTCATGTGGTGCGTCTCGGCGGAGACGACCTGCTCGGCGTGCGGGTCGTAGATCACCACGTCGGCGTCGGCGCCCGGGGCGATGGTGCCCTTCTTCGGGTACATGCCGAACATGCGGGCCGGAGTGGCGCAGGCGATCTCGATCCAGCGACGGCGGCTGATGTGCCCGTCGACGACGGCCTGGTGCAGCAGGTCCATCCGGTTCTCGACCCCCGGCAGACCGTTGGGGATCTTCGAGAAGTCGCCCCGGCCGAGCTCCTTCTGACCCACGAAGCAGAAGGGGCAGTGGTCGGTGGAGACGACCTGGAGGTCGTTGGTCCGCAGGCCCTGCCAGAGCTTGGCCTGGTGCTCCTTGGGCCGCAGCGGCGTCGAGCACACGTACTTCGAGCCCTCGAAGCCGGGCTCGGCGAGGTTGTCCGTCGACAGGAACAGGTACTGCGGACAGGTCTCACCGAAGACGTTCAGCCCCTCGTCGCGCGCCCGGGCCAGTTCCGCGACCGCTTCCATCGCCGATACGTGCACCACGTACAGCGGAGCGCCGGCGACCTGGGCGAGTTTGATGGCGCGGTGGGTGGCCTCGGCCTCGAGGAGGGCCTTGCGGACCTCGCCGTGGTACCGCGGATCGGTCTCGCCGCGGGCCAGCGCCTGCTCGACCAGGACGTCGATGGCGATGCCGTTCTCCGCGTGCATCATGATCAGTCCGCCGTTCTCGGCGGAGCGCTGCATCGCGCGCAGGATCTGGCCGTCGTCGCTGTAGAAGACGCCGGGATACGCCATGAACTGCTTGAAGGAGGTGACGCCCTCCTCCACCAGCAGGTCCATCTCCTTCAGCGTGTCCTGGTTCACGTCGGAGACGATCATGTGGAAGCCGTAGTCGATGGCGCAGTTGCCCTCGGCCTTCGCGTGCCAGGCGTCCAGCCCGTCGCGCAGACTGCGTCCGACGCTCTGCACGGCGAAGTCGACGATCGTCGTCGTGCCGCCCCAGGCGGCCGCCCGGGTGCCGGTCTCGAAGGTGTCGGAGGCGGAGGTGCCGCCGAACGGCAGCTCCATGTGGGTGTGGACGTCGACCCCGCCCGGGATCACGTACTTCCCGGTGGCGTCGATGACCCGCTCGGCGGTCCAGGCCTCGGCGGCCGGGGTCGCGGAGGCGGCGAGGGCGGCGATACGGCCGTCCTCGATCAGGACGTCGGCGTGGATCTCGTCGGACGCGGTGACGACGAGGCCGCCGCGGATGACGGTACGGGTGCTCATGCGTGGACGCTCCGCTGGGTTGTGGTCGTGACGTACGGGTCGTTCGAGGCCGGTCGCGTCCCGCGGCGGAGCCGCACACGGACGCTGCCCCGCGCCCCCGACCGGGACGCGGGGGCCTCGGGTCCTACGGTGCGGTCAGCGGGCCGTAGGCCTCCGGGCGGCGGTCCCGGTAGAACTGCCAGCGGTCGCGGACCTCGCGCAGCTTGGCCATGTCGAGGTCGCGGACGACGAGTTCGGTCTCCTTGTCGCTCGCCACCTCGCCGACGAACTGGGCCTCCGGGTCCACGAAGTACGAGGTCCCGTAGAAGTCGTTGTCGCCGAGTTCCTCGACGCCGACCCGGTTGATCGCGCCGACGAAGTACTCGTTGGCGACGGCCGCCGCCGGCTGCTCCAGCTGCCACAGGTAGGCGGACAGGCCACGCGAGGTCGCCGAGGGGTTGAACACGATCTCGGCGCCCTCCAGACCCAGCGCGCGCCAGCCCTCCGGGAAGTGGCGGTCGTAGCAGATGTAGACGCCCACCTTGCCGACGGCCGTCTCGAAGACGGGCCAGCCCACGTTCCCGGGCCGGAAGTAGAACTTCTCCCAGAAACCCTTGACCTGCGGGATGTGGTGCTTGCGGTACTTGCCGAGGTACGAGCCGTCCGCGTCGATCACGGCGGCGGTGTTGTAGAGGACGCCGGGCTGCTCCTCCTCGTACATCGGCAGCACCAGGACGATGCCGTGCTCCCTGGCGAGCGCCTGGAAACGCTTCACGATCGGGCCGTCCGGGATCTGCTCGGCGTACTCGTAGAACTGCGGGTCCTGGACCTGGCAGAAGTACGGTCCGTAGAACAGCTCCTGGAAACACAGGACCTGAGCACCCTGCGCGGCCGCGTCGCGGACCGCCTGCTCGTGGACCTGGATCATCGATTCCTTGTCGCCGGTCCAGGCCGTCTGGAAGACGGCGGCGCGGATCACTCTGCTCATCGGGACCTCCGGTCGCTCGGTGTACGAGGAGCCTAGGAAGCCGCGGAGCCCGCTTTGAGTTGCACGGTGTCACGCCTGCGGGCGTCCGGCGTGCCACCGTGTCACGTCTTCGCGGACCCATGTTTCACCACCGTTTTCCCTGGTCGTTCCATGTTTCTGAGGTGTTGCCCGACGTCCGCCGTCAGCTCTGCTGCGCGTCGTGCGCGAGCAGCGCGATGTGCACCGAGGCGGCCTGTTCGAAGTCGTCGAGGTCCACCCCCAGCCGGCCCTCTATCGCCTCCAGCCGGCGGTACAGCGCGGGCCGGGAGACGTGGTGGAGCTGGGCGGTGCGGGACTTGTTGCGGCCGGTGGCCAGGTAGGTCCGCAGGACGGCGAGGAGGTCGTCCCCGGCCGCGCACAGCAGCCCGTCCAGCTCCCGCTCGGCGAAGGACTGCACATGCGGGTCGTCCCGCAACAGCCTTACCAGGCCGCGCAGATGGACGTCCTTGAGGCGGACGACGGGCGGGAGGTCGAGGGCCGCCGAGGAGTCGGCCACGGCGTCCGCGACATGCTGGGCCTCGCGCAGCCCGGCGGACACGTCGTCCCAGACGATGCGTGGGGCGGCCGCCGCGACGACGGTGCGGCTCTCCCCCGACTCGGTCCGCAGCCGGGCGGCGAAGTGCGCGGTGAGCGCCTCGGCGTCCTGGTCGCGGGCCAGGCTGAGCAGCACGGCGGTGGCCCCGTCGGCGAGCTCGGCGACCAGCCCGGTCATCCCCAGCAGGCGCAGCATGCGCTCCAGTTGGGCGGGATCCCCGGCACGGACGACCAGCGGGACGAAGGTGCGCCGGTTGACGGGGAGCCCGGCCGCCCGGGCCCGGGGCAGCAGCTGCCGGGCCGGCACGACACCGGAGACCAGGTCGGTGAGCAGGCTCTGCGCGGACTGCTCCTCCCAGGTGTGGGCGGAGGTCCCGCCGAGCATGCGGTGCAGGACGAGGGCCTCGGCGGCCCGGTCGGCGAGGAGCCGGCCGCCGGCGGTGTCGCCGCGGTGGCCGCAGAGCATGATCTGCCCCCACCGCTCGCCGCGTCCGCCCAGCTCCGCGCGGATCCAGCCGTCGCCCTCGGTGCCGCCGGCCTGGCGGGCGATGCGCTCCCAGTCCCGCAGCACGTCGTCGACCGCCGACCGCTCCCCCGCCGTCGCCAGCACCCGGTGGGCGAGGTTGGTGACGACGACGGGACAGGCGGCGTGCTGGGCGATCTCGTCGAGCAGCAGCTGGAGCGGGGCGCCCGCGGTGATCAGCGCGGTGAGCGCGGTCCGCACGGCCTCCGACAGGCTGACGGCGGCGAACTTGCGCCGGACCAGCCGGGACTGGACCTCCTCCGTCAACTCGGCGAAGGGGAAAGGGCGGTGGAGGACGACCATCGGCAGCCCGCACCGCTCGGCCGCGCGCCGCATGACGTCCGGTGGCGAGGGGAACGCCCGGCCCAGTCCCAGCACGACGGCGGCGGCCTCCGCGCGGTGCAGGGACTGGATGTACTCGGTCTGCGCGTTCTCGTCACCGGCGAGCAGCACTCCGGTGGTGAGGACCATCTCGCCGCCGCTGAGCATCACGCCGACGTCCGCGGCCTCGGCGACGTGCACCCAGCGCACCGGGCGGTCGAGCTGGCCCGCGCCGGCCACCACCTCGGGCTCCCCGGCCAGCACCCTTTCCAGGGCCAGGACCTGACGGACCGACAGAGCGGGTTCCAGGGGCTCTACGGGCCCCCAGGGCTCCAGGGTGATGGTCATGGCGTCGTGTTCCCTTGCTCAGGTGCTCAGGCCCGCGCTACTGCGTGCTCCTCAGGGCGCGTTCGAGGATCGCGGCGCCCTCCTCGGCCTCCGCCACGGTCAGGGACAGCGGCGGCGCGATCCGCAGGGCGCTGGTGTCGTGCCCTCCGCCCTTGCCGATCAGCAAGCCCTCGGCGCGGGCCGCCTCCAGCACGGCGGCCGCCCGCTGCGGGTCCGCCAGATCGGTGCCGGGCTTCGTCAGCTCGACGCCGATCATCAGTCCGCGCCCGCGCACCTCACGGACCCCCGGATCCTGGGCGGCGACGGCCCGCAGCCGCTCGATGAGCAGGCCGCCGACCCGCCGGGCGTTGCCTTGGAGGTCGTGTTCCAGCAGGTAGGAGAGGTTGGCGAGGCCCGCAGCCATGGTGACCTGGGTGCCGCCGAAGGTGGAGATGCTGTTGGCGTCCAGGCAGTTCATGATCTCGGCGCGGGCGATGACACCGCCGATGGACATACCGTTGCCGATGCCCTTGGCGAAGGTGACGATGTCCGGCGGTCCGCTGCGGCCGTGCGCCTGCCAGCCCCAGAAGTGCTCTCCGGTACGGCCCCAGCCTGTCTGCACCTCGTCGGCGATCCACAGGATCCCGTGGGCGTTCAGCACGTCACGGAACGCCGCGTACAGACCGTCCGGCGGCGAGGTGAACCCGCCTACCCCCTGGATCGGTTCGGCGATCAGGGCCGCGGGCGGGCGGGTGTGGCCGAGCAGGTCCTTCAGGTCCTCGACGCAGGCCTCGATGAACTCGGCGTCGCCGAGCCCGGCGAACGGGCCGCGTCCGCGTACCCCGCCGTGGACGTAGAGCGTCTGGAGCGGGGACAGCGAGGTCGGCGACCAGCCGCGGTTGCCGGTGATGCCGACCGCGCTGAAGGAACGGCCGTGGTAGCTGTTGCGCATCGCGAGGACGGTGTTGCTGCGCCGGTGGGTGGTGGCGAGCAGCAGCGCGGTGTCGTTGGCCTCGGTGCCCGAGGTGGTGAAGAAGACCCGGGCGTCGGGGATGCCGCTGACGTGCGCGATACGCTCGGCGAGGTCGACCATGGCCCGGTTGAGGTAGAGGGTCGAGGAGTGGATGATCCGCCCGGCCTGCTCGCTCACCGCCTTGGTGACCTCGGGCAGCGCGTGCGCCGTCATGGTGGTGAGGATGCCGCCGAAGAAGTCGAGGTACTTGTTCCCGTCGGAGTCCCAGACGTGCCGGCCCTCACCGTGGGTGATCTCCAGCGGATCGTCGTAGTAGAGGGCGAGCCAGTCCGGCAGGACGCGGCGGTGGCGGGCGTGGAGGTCGCTCACGGCTGCACCAGCCCGTCGTAGGCGTCGGGTCGGCGGTCGCGGTAGAAGGCCCACTGCTGCCGGACCTCCTCGACCAGGTCGAAGTCGAGGTCGCGGACCACGAGTTCCTCGTCCTTGTCGCTCGCGACCTCGCCGACGAACTTTCCGCGCGGGTCGACGAAGTACGACGTCCCGTAGAAGTCGTTGTCCCCGTACTCCTCGACGCCCACCCGGTTGATCGCGGCGACGAAGTACTCGTTGGCGACCGCGGCCGCGGGCTGCTCCAGCTGCCAGAGGTGGGCGGAGAGGCCGCGGTGGGTGGCGGACGGGTTGTAGACCAACTGTGCCCCGTTGAGGCCGAGTTGCCGCCAGCCCTCCGGGAAGTGCCGGTCGTAGCAGATGTAGACGCCGACCTTGCCGACGGCCGTGTCGAAGACGGGCCAGCCGATGTTCCCGGGCTTGAAGTAGTACTTCTCCCAGAAGCCCTTCACCTGCGGGATGTGGTGCTTGCGGTACTTGCCGAGGTACGAGCCGTCGGCGTCGATCACGGCGGCGGTGTTGTAGTAGAAACCGGACTGCTCGATCTCGAAGACCGGTACGACGACGACCATGCCCGTCTCGCGCGCGAGCTCCTGCATACGGCGCACGGTCGGCCCGTCGGGCACCGGCTCGGCCCAGCGGTAGTGCTCCGGCTCCTGGACCTGACAGAAGTAGGGAGCGTTGAAGACCTCCTGGAACCCGATGATCTTCGCGCCCCGGCGGGCCGCCTCGCGGGCGTGCTCCTCGTGTTTCGCCACCATGGACTCGGTGTCGCCGGTCCAGGTGGCCTGGACCAGTGCGGCACGAACGACGTTGGCCATGAGCTGCTCCTTCGACGGGACGTCAGAGCCTCTACGCCCGTAGACGAAGGTCGTAGAGGGACGAACGTAAGCCTCCGGGACGGGCTTGCCAAGACCATCGTCGTTAACCCGCCGAGTCGATCGCGTTTCACACTCCGGTGGGTGAGTCGCCGGGCGTACGGCGTAAGGAGGCGGCCAGGGTCAGGCGGTGAAGCCGGCCACCCGGAGGGCGTGCACCAGGTCCCAGTGGCGCTCCTCCGAGACGCTGCGCGCGGCCTCCAGCACGAGGGGGACGAGGGTCTCCGGCGCCGGGGCGACGCTGCGCGCGGCCTCCTCGGGCGTGCGGACCCGGACGTAGGCGTCGAGCAGCGCGCGGACCTCGCGCAGCCGGCCCTCCTCGACCAGGCCGAGTACCGCCCGGCCTATCTCGGGGGCCGGGCGGGCGACACCCTGGCGCAGGATCTGCTCGCCGTCGGCCGTGCGCCCGACGGCGGCCAGCGCGTCGGCCGCGGCGACGAGCCGGTCTGCGGGGAGGGAGGCGGCCTCCCAGAGCAGGGTGGTCCAGTCGGCGGTGAGCCCGGCGCGCTGGAGCTCGGCCGCGAGCAGCGGGATGCGGGCGGCCGGCCAGTAGGCGAGCTCGACGAGCAGGGCGTGCGCCTCGCCGCTGCGGCCCTCGCCGCGCAGGCTCACCAGCCGTTCGACCGTCTCGACGGTCTCCCGCCGGGCCTCGGGGTCCAGCGGCTCACGCCGCGCTTCGGGCCGCCGCTCGGCCTTCTCCTCGGCGGCCCCGGCGAAGCGGGCACCGCGCGGGGTGCGGCGCCCTGCCGTGGCGGGCACGGGTGCCGGCGGTTCGGCGACGGACGGGACGACGGCGGAGGCGGTGTCCTCGTCCTCGGCCATCCCCGCGAACCGGGCGCTGCCGCGGCGGCGCTTGCGCTGCTTGGGCACGGAGGCGGGGGCAGGCGCGGGGGCGTCCTCGACGGGAACCGGCCGGGGGGCGGGGGCATCGGCCGCCGGCGCCCAGGACTCGTACGCCCCGACCGCCGCCTCGGAGTCGTGCGCGTCGGCCGAGGGCTCGGCGGCGGCATACCCACCGGAGGCGCCGTATCCGGCAGGTGCTTCGTAGGCGGCAGGCGCTTCGTATCCGGAAGGAGCGCCGTGCGCGGCAGGGGCGTCGTACTCGGCAGGAGTGTCGTACCCGGCAGGGGCGTCGTGCGTGGCCTGCCTGGCGTCGGCCTCGGTGTGCCGGGCGGGTCCGGGGCCCGCGCCGGTCGTCGGGATCCGGTCCGACTCCGCCATCCGGTGGCGGAGTTCGGCGCACCGCGCGGTGGCCCGTTCATGGTCGTCCTGGGCCCAGGCGAGGTCGAGGCGGATGGCTTCGGCCTGCTCGTGGGTGGTCGCGGCCGGGAGCCTGCGCCTCAGGTCCGCCAGCCGTTCGGCGGCGTACCGCTGTTCGCGGAGCATCACGTCGAGCCGGTCCCCGAGGGCGTCACGTCCACCGGGCCGGGCGTCGTGGGCGGCGAGGGCGGCGGCGTGCAGCGGCCGGACCTGTTCCGCCTGCCGCGCGGCGACCTCGGCCCCGTACTCGGCGGCGAGGTCCTGGAGCACCGCGTCCACCACGTCCCAGGGGGGCACCTCACGCCCGTCGAGGCAGGCCTGCATGCCGTCGGGGTCACGTTGCCAGAACACCGCGCACCAGCCGGCGCCCTGATCGAGGCGCGACAGCAGTCCGTTCAGGTAGCTCGCGAACTCCCGCACTCTGCCCGGGAGTTGATCCACAGCCATCGCTCGACTCCCGCCCCGACCGGAACACTCCGGTTCGTAGAGAACACCAACCGTGTTACAGCGCGGCTACAGCCAGTTTTCGAAACCGACGCGACGACGCGCGCCCGTGATCCCGACCGAGCAGGGACAGCGGCCCCAGGGTGTCACGCGGGGGCGGGCACGCACAGCCCCGCCAGCTCGTCCATCGACAGGCCGAGCACCCGGGCGAGCGCGGCGACCGTGAAGAAGGCCGGGGTGGGGGCGCGGCCGGTCTCGATCTTGCGGAGGGTCTCGGCGGAGATGCCGGCGTGCGTCGCGATGTCGGCCATGCTCCGGCCGCCGCGGGCCTCGCGCAGCAGCCGGCCGAGCCGTTCGCCGCGCTCGCGCTCTTCGGGGGTGAGGGGGGTGCGCACCATGGGTGCCATTCTAATACCGGTACAGTAATTGGCGCAGGTGTGCCGGGAGGCGGGGGCCACGGCATCCCGGACGGCCTCGGGGCCATGGCATCGGCCGCCGGACGCACGAGGACCCGGGGGTCCCCTCGAGGGCCGCCCGGCTGCGCCACGACATGGCCCTCGCGACCGAGCCGATGCTGATCGCGAGCGGCAAGGACGGCTCCACGAGGCCCCGACGGCTGGACGCTGCGCACGAACGACGGTTCCCGGGCCGCGTACGCGGAGCACACGGTGGCGATCACGGACAGCGACCCGAGGATCCTCACCGAGCGCCGGCAGCACCGTTCCGCCCCGCGGGGCGGGGCCCGCGGACGCCCCCGGCCCACACGGCCGACCCGCGCGGCACGCGCGGCGCACCGGCATTCACGGGGCGGCGGCACGGGCGGCACCCCGGCATGGGCGGCCCGCCGACACGGCAGCACCGCGGCACAGCGACACGGCGACAGCACACCGGCACCGGGACGGCAGCACGGCGGCACGGCGGCACGGCAGCACCGTGACGGCGGCACAGCAGCACGGTAGGACCGTGACGGCGGCACGGCAGCACGGCGACACGGCGACAGCACACCGGCACCGTGACGGCGGCGCGGCAGCACGGCGGCACGGCGACACGGCGACAGCACACCGGCACCGTGACGGCGGCACGGCGGCACGGCGGCACCGCGGCACCGCGGCACGGCGGCATACCGGCGCAGTGGCGCGGCAGCACACCGGCACCGTGACGGCAGGACGGCGGCGCGGCGGCACCGTGACGGCGGCACAGCAGCACGGTAGGACCGTGACGGCGGCACGGCAGCACCGTGGCACGACGGCATCCCAGCGCGGTGGCACGGCAGCACACCGGCACCGCGGCACGGCGCCCGCCAACACCTCAGCACGGCAGCACACCGGCACCGCGGCACGGCGCCCCGCCGACACGTCGGCACGGCAGCGCACCGGCGCGACGGCATACCCGGGCGGTAGCGCGGTGGTGTGCTCCAGGACATGCCGCGCCCTGCGGATCGTGCCATCGTGGTGTAGCCCGGCACGGACAGGGCAGCCGCCGCACCGGCAGCGCCAGTCGATCGAACGGAACGCCATGACCAGCGGCTTCTCCAGCCCGGAGGGGTACGGCGACCCCTTCGGCGAGTTCCTGGCCCGCTTCTTCGGCGGGCCCCGCCCCGGCCCCCGGCAGATCAACATCGGCCAGCTCCTCAGCCGGCCCGCGCGGGAGCTCGTGCGCGGCGCGGCCCAGTACGCGGCCGAGCACGGCAGCCGCGACCTGGACACCGAGCACCTCCTGCGCGCGGCCCTCGGCGCGGAGCCGACCCGTACGCTGCTCAGCCGGGCCGGCGCCGACCCCGAGTCCCTGGCGTCGGAGATCGACGAGCGCTCGGGCCCGGTCCAGCACCCGCCGGGCGAGGCGCCCCCGCCCACCTCGCTGTCGCTGACCCCTGCCGCGAAACGCGCCCTGCTGGACGCGCACGACCTGGCCCGGTCGCGCGGGGACGGCTACATCGGCCCGGAGCACGTGCTCAGCGCCCTCGCCTCGAACCCGGACTCCGCGGCCGGGCACATCCTCAACGCGGCCCGCTTCGCCGCCTCGAGCCTGCCGCCGGACCCGCCGGACGCCGCGCAGGCCCCCCGCCCCGGCGACCGGCAGCGGCCCACCGGGACGCCCACCCTGGACAAGTACGGCACGGATCTCACCGAGCTGGCCCGGCAGGGCCGGATCGACCCGGTGATCGGCCGCGACGACGAGATAGAGCAGACCATCGAGGTGCTCTCCCGGCGCGGCAAGAACAACCCGGTGCTCATCGGCGACGCGGGCGTCGGCAAGACCGCCATCGTGGAGGGGCTCGCCCAGCGGATCTCGGACGGAGACGTGCCGGACGTGCTGGTCGCGCGGCGCGTGGTCGCCCTGGACCTGACCGGTGTGGTCGCCGGCACCCGCTACCGCGGCGACTTCGAGGAGCGGCTGAACAACATCGTCGACGAGATCCGCGGCCACTCCGACCAGCTGATCGTCTTCATCGACGAACTGCACACCGTCGTCGGCGCGGGCGGCGGTGGCGAGAGCGGGTCGATGGACGCGGGCAACATCCTCAAGCCGGCCCTCGCCCGGGGCGAGCTGCACATCGTGGGCGCGACGACGCTGGAGGAGTACCGGCGGATCGAGAAGGACGCGGCGCTCGCCCGCCGGTTCCAGCCGATCCTCGTCCCGGAGCCGTCGGTCGCGGACGCGCTGGAGATCCTGCGCGGGCTGCGCGACCGCTACGAGGCCCACCACCAGGTCCGTTACACCGACGAGGCGCTCGTCGCGGCCGTCGAGATGTCCGACCGCTACCTCACCGACCGCCGCCTGCCCGACAAGGCGATCGACCTGATCGACCAGGCCGGCGCCCGGGTGCGGCTCGGTGCCCGCACCAAGGGCTCGGACGTGCGGGCCATGGAGCGCGAGGCCGAGGAACTGACCCGGGACAAGGACCAGGCGGTCGCGGACGAACAGTACGAGCAGGCCACCCGGCTGCGGGACCGCATCGTCGAGTTGAGGCGGCGCATCGAGGAGGCGACCGGTGAGGTCACCTCCGACGAGGGCCGGCATCTGGAGGTCACCGCGGAGGCGATCGCCGAGGTGGTGTCCCGGCAGACCGGTATCCCGGTGGCCAGCCTGACCCAGGAGGAGAAGGACCGGCTGCTCGCCCTGGAGGAGCATCTGCACGAGCGGGTCGTCGGCCAGGAGGAGGCCGTACGGGTGGTCGCGGACGCGGTGCTGCGCTCGCGCGCGGGGCTCGCCAGCCCGGACCGGCCCATCGGCAGCTTCCTCTTCCTCGGTCCGACCGGTGTCGGCAAGACCGAACTGGCCCGCGCGCTCGCCGAGTCGCTGTTCGGCAGCGAGGAGCGCATGGTCCGGCTCGACATGAGCGAGTACCAGGAGCGGCACACCGTGAGCCGTCTGGTCGGCGCCCCGCCCGGCTATGTCGGCCACGAGGAGGCCGGGCAGCTGACGGAGACCGTCCGCCGGCACCCGTACTCTCTGCTCCTGCTCGACGAGGTGGAGAAGGCCCACCCGGACGTCTTCAACATCCTGCTCCAGGTCCTCGACGACGGCCGGCTCACCGACTCCCAGGGGCGCACGGTCGACTTCACCAACACGGTGATCGTGATGACCAGCAACCTGGGTTCGGAGGCGATCACCCGGCGAGGCGCCGGCATCGGCTTCGGCTCGGGTGGCGCGGACGCCGACGAGGAGGCGCGGCGCGAGCAGATCCTGCGGCCGCTGCGCGAGCACTTCCGGCCGGAGTTCCTCAACCGGATCGACGAGATCGTCGTGTTCCGGCAGCTCACGAGCGAGCAACTGCGGCAGATCACCGACCTGTTGCTGGAGCGGACGCGGCGGCTGGTGCAGGCCCAGGGCATCACGGCCGAGTTCACCGACGCGGCCGTCGACTGGCTGGCAGAGCGCGGCTACCAGCCCGAGTACGGCGCCCGTCCGCTGCGCCGCACGATCCAGCGCGAGGTCGACAACCAGTTGTCCAGGCTGCTGCTCGACGGGCGGGTCGAGGAGGGCGACCGGGTCACCGTGGACGTCGAGGACGGGCGGCTCGCCTTCCGCGCGAACACCGGCGAACCACCCGCCCCCGAACTCTGACCCCGGCCGTGTGACCGGACGGCGTCAGGGCGCCGGACGCACCACCTGGGCCGAGCCGCCGCCGCGCCGCACAGTTTCGGCGGCGGCCAGCCACTTGCCGTCCGGCAGGCGCTGCACGGCGGTCGCGGCGCCGATCTCGGGGTTGAGCTTGAAGGAGTGCCCGATGGCCTCCAGCCGGGCCCGCAGACCGCCGGGGCTGGTGTCGTCGTAGAGGGCGGGCTCCAACTCCGTCTGCGCGGCGTTGCGTTGGCTCGCGCGCGGGGCGGCGATCGCGTCGACGAGCGGCAGCCCGCGGTCGAGGAACCCGGTCAGGGTCTGGAGCACGGTGGTGATGATGGTCGCGCCGCCGGGCGACCCCAGGGCCACCACCGGCTTGCCGTGCCGGTCGAGCACGATCGTCGGCGAGATCGACGACCGCGGCCGCTTGCCCGGGCCGGGCAGGTTCGGGTCGTGCACGGCCGGGCTGGCGGGGGCGAAGGAGAAGTCCGTCAGCTCGTTGTTGAGGAGGAAGCCGCGGCCGGGGACGGTGATGCCGCTGCCGCCGGTCTGCTCGATGGTGAGGGTGTAGGAGACCACGTTGCCCCACTTGTCGGCGACGGTGAGGTGCGTGGTGTTCTCTCCCTCGTACGTCGTCGGCGCCGCGGTGCCGCCCGTGCCGCAGGCGGCCGGGTGACGCGGGTCGCCGGGCGCCACCGGGCTGGTGAGGACCGCGTCGTCCTTGATGAGGCAGGCGCGGGAGTCGGCGTACTTCTGCGACAGCAACTGCTTCGTGGGGACGTCCTCGAAGGCGGGGTCGCCGACCCAGCGCCCGCGGTCGGCGAAGGAGATCCGGCTGGCCTCGATGAACCGGTGCAGGTACTGGACCTCGCTCGCCTTCGAAAGGTCGGTCTTCTCCAGGATGTTGAGGGCCTCGCCGACCGTCGTGCCGCCCGAGGACGAGGGCGCGATGGAGTAGACGCCCAGGCCCCGGTACGAGGTCTTCGTGGGCGCCTGGAGCTTGGCCCGGTAGGCCGCGAGATCCTTGGCGGACAGCTCGCCGGGCCGGGCGTTCCAGCCCGAGGCCGGGTCCACGGGCGGTTTGTCGACCGTCGCGACGATGTCCTCGCCGAGGTCACCGCGGTAGATCGCGCCGACGCCCTCGCGGGCCAGCTGCGCGTAGGTGCGGGCGAGGTCGGGGTTCTTGAACGTCGAGCCCACTACGGGGAGTTGTCCTCCGGGCAGGAACAGCTTCGCCGTGTCGGGGAAGTAGCGGAAGCGGGTCTCGTTGGCGGCGGTCTGGCTGCGGAAGGTCTCGTCGACGGTGAAGCCGTCGCGGGCGATGCGCTGGGCGGGCTTCAGGACCGTGCCGAGCCGTTCGCTGCCCCACTCCTTCAGCGCGGTCGCCCAGGTGGCGGGCGTGCCCGGCGTGCCGACGCCCAGGCCGCTGCTGACGGCGTCCGCGAAGGCGAGCGGCTTGCCGTTCTCCAGGAAGAGCCCGGAGTCCGCGGTCAACGGGGCGGTCTCCCGGCCGTCGATGGTGTGCACGGCCCGGGACTTGGCGTCGTAGTAGACGAAGTAGCCTCCTCCGCCGATGCCGGAGGAGTAGGGCTCGGTGACGCCGAGGGCTGCGGCGGTGGCCACGGCCGCGTCGACGGCGTTGCCCCCCTCGCGCAGCACCTCGATGCCGGCCGCGGAGGCGTCCGCGTCGACGCTGGCGACCGCGCCGCCGTAGCCGACCGCCACCGGGACCTTCGCAACAGCGGCTCTCTCGGCGGCGGGTGGCGCCGCGGCCCCCACCGTGACCACGGCGGCCGAGACCGCCAGGACCGACAGTTTCCGCGCGACAGGGCGACGCATCCGTACCTCCAGTCCAGGACAGTCCGCGCAGCGTAACCAGATTCCCGGGGCCCCGACAGCCTCCTTCCGGGCACTGTCATACGACTGCCACACCTCGAACACGGGTACGCCCCGACCGTGCTCGCCCGCTAGCATGCGCGCCCATGAACGACGACGTGCGCAACATCGTCCTGGGTGTGGTCGCGGCCGGCATCAGTGCCGCGCTCGGCTGGCTGACCCGCACCTACCTGTGGAAGCGCAGGCTCCGGCGCAAGCAGGCCTTCTTCGGGCTGCCCGAGAACTCGGAGTGCCTGCTCGTGGTGAACCGCGACGCGGGCAGCCCCGACCTCGCGGTGCACCGGCACGACGTGTTCGCGCTCCTGGAACTCGCCGCGCTCATCAAGGACTGCGGCGCGGGAACGGAGGTGGTCACCCAGGACGTGGCCCGGCAGGGTTTCGGCGAGCGGACGGAGTTCTGCGTCGGCGGCCCGGGGTCGAACCGGCGGATGGCGGCCCACATCCAGGCCATGCTGCCCGGGGTGCGCGTCAACACCGACCGTGAACCGGGCCCCGACCGGCTGGCGTTCCAGATCGGCAGCGAGCACTACCGCATGGAACCGGGTGTCACCGAGTTCGTCCTGCTGGCCCGGCTGACCGCGGGACGGCGGCGCGAGGCACGGCCGGTGTTCCTGTTCTGCGGACAGCGCGCGATCAACAACCAGGCCGCCACCCGCTATCTGGTCCGCAACCACGAGCGGCTGGCCCGCAAGCACGGCAACGGCTCCTTCGTGCTGCTCCTGAAGGTCGTCAACTCCCAGGCCTACGGCCCCGATGTGGTCGAACTGGTCGACGACGTGACCCGGGCGGCACAGGCTCCCCTTCCGGAGTCAACTATTGTTACCGCCACGTAACTTACCGGCGGGTTACTCCCGGTAGGGCGCGGCGGTTACCGTCAGGTCACTTTGCGACGGCGCAGCCAGGAGGAGTGACCCGTGGGACGAACGCACCGCATGGCCCTTCGCACGACCGCCATGGGCGCCGTCTCCGCGACCCTGGTCGCCGGCGGGGTCCTGGGCCTGGCGCCCGCCGCGCAGGCGGCCACCGGCGGCGTCCGCTACGTCGACATCGCCGGGGACGGCGGTACGGTCCTCAAGGCCAACGTGGTCACCCCCGCCGGCGCCGACGGCACCCGCCACCCGCTGATCGTGCTGCCGACCAGCTGGGGCTTCCCGCAGATCGAGTACCTCGCCCGGGCGCGACGGCTCGCCGACTCCGGTTACGTCGTGCTCAGTTACAACGTGCGCGGCTTCTGGCAGTCCGGCGGCGAGATCGACGTGGCCGGTCCGCACGACGTAGCCGACGCCGCCGAGGTCGTCGACTGGGCCCTCGCGAACACCCCCGCCGACCCGGAGCACATCGGTATGGCGGGCGTCTCGTACGGCGCCGGGATCAGCCTGCTGGCCGCCGCCCACGACCCGCGCGTCAAGGCCGTCGCCTCGCTCAGCGGCTGGGGCGACCTGATCGACTCGATCTACTCCGGCCGCACCCAGCACGTCCAGGCCGCCGCCGTACTGGACACGGTGGGCATGGTCACCGGCCGCCGGAGCGCCGAGTCCCAGGAGGTCTTCTCGGCGTTCTACTCCTCCGACCTGTCGAAGGAGAAGGACATCCTCGCCTGGGGGCAGAAACGTTCCCCCATCACCTACGCCGACCAGCTCAACCGCAACGGCGCGGCGGTCATGCTGGCCGGCGCCTGGGGCGACACGATCTTCCCGCCCAACCAGTCCGCCGCCTTCTACGAGCGGCTGACCGGCCACAAGCGGCTGGAGCTGCGCCCCGGAGACCACGCCACCGCCGAGCTCACCGGTCTGTTCGGGCTGCCCAACGACGTGTGGACCGACACCGAGCGGTGGTTCGACCACTACCTCAAGGGCGAGGACAACGGCGTCGACCGCGAACAGCCGGTCCGCCTCAAGTCCCGTTCCACCGGCGGCTACGAGGGATATCCGGACTGGAAGTCGGTGGCCGCGGACCGGCGGAGGTTCGCCCTCGCCGGCTCCCCCACGATCCACACCGGCGTGGACTCGGGCGCGGACGGCGGGACCGTCTTCCTGTCCAGCATCCTCGACCAGGTGGCGAAGCTGCCCCCGGTGGCCGCGATCCCCCTGCTCCCCCGCCGCTGGGCCGCCGTGTGGCAGTCCGCGAAGTACCCCACCGCACAGCGGGTGCGCGGCACCGCGAAGCTGCACACCACCGTCACCCCGACGGCGGAGAGCGGCACCCTCGTCGCCTACCTCTACGACGTGGGGCCGCTCGGCCTGGGCAAACTGGTCACCGACGCGCCGTACACCTTCCACGGACGGACGCCGGGCGAGTCGTTCGGTCTCGACCTGGACCTGTTCTCCACGGCCTACGACGTCCCGGCGGGGCACCGGCTCGCCCTGGTCGTCGACACCGTCGACCCGCTGTACGTCGAGCACAACCCGTCCGGCGCGCGGCTGACCTTCTCCTCGCCGGCGGACGACCCGTCGTACGTGTCGGTTCCGCTGCGCGAGCAGTGATCTCCGGCCGCCGCCGGGGCAGGTGGGCTCCGGGGCCGGCGCCGTCGCTCAGTGCTTGAGGATCTTGGAGAGGAAGTCCTTGGCCCGGTCGCTGCGCGGGGAGGTGAAGAACTCCTCGGGGGTGCGGTCCTCGACGATGCGGCCGTCGGCCATGAAGACCACACGGTTGGCGGCCGAGCGGGCGAAGCCCATCTCGTGGGTGACGACGACCATGGTCATGCCCTCCTGGGCGAGCTGCTGCATGACCTCCAGGACCTCGTTGATCATCTCGGGGTCGAGGGCGGAGGTGGGCTCGTCGAACAGGAGCGCCTTGGGGTCCATGGCGAGGGCGCGGGCGATGGCCACGCGCTGCTGCTGGCCTCCGGAGAGCTGTGCGGGGAACTTGTCGGCCTGGTCGGCGAGGCCCACCCGGTCGAGCAGTTCACGGGAGCGCCGGTCGGCCTCGTCCTTCTTGCGCTTGCGGACCTTCACCTGGCCCAGCGTGATGTTCTGGAGGACCGTCCGGTGGGCGAACAGGTTGAAGGACTGGAAGACCATGCCGACCTCGGACCGCAGCCCCGCCAGCGCCTTCCCCTCTTCCGGCAGCGGCTGTCCGTCGAGGGTGATCGAGCCGGACTGGATGGGCTCCAGCCGGTTGATCGCGCGGCACAGTGTCGACTTCCCAGACCCCGAAGGGCCGATCACCACGACCACCTCCCCCCTGCCGACGGTGAGGTTGACGTCCTGGAGGACATGCAGATCCCCGAAGTACTTGTTGACGTCACGCAGCTCGATCAACGGATCGACGGCCATGCGCAGCCCTACTCACTCTCAGCTGTGTCGTGGTCGCCGCAAACTATCCACACGGGGCCGCAGTTGGAGCACGACACGCACTTTTCAGTCATTAGCCGTATTTACGCGCCGTGCTCAGTTCTCGGCCACCTCCGCGTAGAGCTGGGACAGTTCGGGGGTGCCGGTCGCGGCCCACTCACGCCCCGCGGTGACCACGTCGACCTCCCGGCCGGACGCCAGCCGGACGGCCGGTTCCCCGCCGGGCCAGATCACCCAGACGGCACCGGGCACCGTGCGCACGACGACCGTCCCCAGGTAGAGACCGGCGTCATGGCCGAACCACGGCAGGGTCTCCTCGTCCTCCCGCCAACGCGGCGGAAGCTGGTCCAGTGCCTCCAACGAGGCGGCCGTGTCGTCGAGTCCGATCCCCTCCCGGGCCGCCTGGGAACGCAACAGTTCACACTCGGAGAGGAGTTCGGCGATCCCCTCGGGGTCCTCGGCCAGCACCGCCGCGCGGTACTTCTTGCTCCTGTTGCCCAGGAAAGGGATGTTCATAAGCCCAGCGTGACATTCGCACCGGCGTGCGCACCACAGGCGCGCTGGCATCCGCCGACGCCCGGACCCCCGCCCCGGGCGGGCCCGGGGCACCGGCGGACGGGCCCCGGCTCCCGCTACACGTCGAGGTCGACGACCACCGGAGCATGATCCGAGGCACCCTTGCCCTTGCGTTCCTCACGGTCGACGTAGGAGTCCTTGACGGCCTTGGCGAACGGCTCGTTGCCGTACACCAGGTCGATGCGCATGCCGCGGTTCTTGGGGAACGCCAGCTGGCGGTAGTCCCAGTACGTGAACGGGTGGTCGTACTTCAGGGGACGCGGGACGACGTCCGACAGGCCGGCCTCGCGCAGGGACGCCAGGGCGGCGCGCTCGGCCGGGGTGACATGGGTGAGGCCCTCGAAGGCGGCCACGTCGAACACGTCGTCGTCGGTCGGTGCCACGTTGTAGTCGCCCAGCACCGCGAAGGGGCGGCCACCCGCCGCGTCGCCCGCGACGGCGGCCTTGAGGGCTTCGAACCACTGGAGCTTGTACGCGTAGTGCGGGTGGTCGACCTCGCGGCCGTTCGGCACGTACACCGACCAGACGCGGACCGGGCCGCAGGTCGCCGCGATGGCGCGGGGCTCCGGCGCCCCGTCGTAGCCCGGGTCGCCGGGCAGGCCCTTGACGACGTCCGCCAGACCCACCCGGGAGATCACCGCCACGCCGTTCCACCGGCCCGTGGCGTGCACCGCCGCCTCGTAGCCCAGCTCGCGCAGCTGGTCGAGCGGGAACTGCGCCTCGGCGACCTTGGCCTCCTGGAGGCACAGCACGTCGGTGCCGCTGCTCTCCAGCCAGGCCAGCAGCCTCGGCAGGCGGGCGGTGATCGAGTTCACGTTCCAGGTCGCGATACGCATGCCTCACAACCTACCCGGAGGGTCCGACAACGCCGTCCCTCAGACCTCCGCGGACGTCCCCGGCGCCAGCCGGCCGTGCTCGGCGCCGCCCAGGTTGCCCAGGTGCGTGTCGTAGATCGGCCGGGCGAGGTCGGTGAGGAGCGCGTCGTGGATGTCGTAGACGCGCCGCGGCCGGACCTCGCGCACGTACTCGATGACCTCGGAGATCTTGTTCCAGGGGGCCTGGACCGGGGCCAGCAGGGTCTCCACCGGGTGGTCGGGGACGGTGAGCGCGTCTCCCGGGTGGAAGACGCGGCCCTCGTCGACGAGGAAGCCGACGTTGGTGACGCGCGGGAGGTCGGGGTGGATGACCGCGTGCAGCTCGCCGTGGACCTGGACGTCGAATCCGGCGGCCGTGAACCTGTCACCGTGCCCGATCGTGTGCACCCGGCCGGGGAACGCGGCGGCGAGCTTCTCCGCGACGGACCTCAGGGTCCAGATCCCGACGGCCGGGTCGGCCTCCAGGGCCGCCCGCAGCCGCCGCTCGTCGAAGTGGTCGGGGTGCTCGTGCGTGACCAGGATCGCGTCCGCGCCGACCGCTGCGTCCACCTCGCTGAACCCGCCGGGGTCGAGGACGAGTGTGCGCCCGTCCTTCTCCAGGCGCACACACGCGTGCGACTTCTTGGTGAGTGTCAGAGCCGTCATGGGACCCATCCTGCCCCCGCGTGCGGTGGACGGCTCACTCGGTGGGCGTGGTCTCCTCCCGGATGACCTGCTGGGCCACCTTGAACGCGCTGTTCGCCGCGGGAACGCCGCAGTAGACGGCCGCCTGGAGCAGCACCTCCTTGATCTCGTCCGGGGTGAGGCCGTTGCGCAGCGCGGCGCGGATGTGGAAGGCGAGCTCGTCCAGGTGACCTCCCGCGACCAGCGCGGTGAGCGTGACACAGGAGCGGGAGCGCCGGTCGAGGCCGGGCCGGTCCCAGATCTCACCCCAGGCATAGCGGGTGATGAACTCCTGGAAGTCCCCCGAGAAGTCGTCGGCCTGCGACAGCGCCCGGTCGACATGGGCGTCCCCGAGGACCTCCCGGCGCACCTTCAGCCCCGCGTCGTACGGATCGGGGCGGCCCATGACCTGCACCGGTTCGAGGACGGGAGCGGGTGCGATCTCCGCGATGGCCACCGGCTGCGGAGGCTGCTGGGGCACGGTCACGACCGCTCGGACGGGAATGCCCGGCACGGCGGTCTGCCCGGTGCCGGAGTCGTAGGCGGGCTGCCAGGCGGTGGAGAAGTGCCGGACCAGCAGGTCGGTCACGGCCGCGGGCTGCTCCACCGGGACCAGGTGCGAGGCTCCGGGTACGACGGCCAGCCGGGCGTCCGGGATGCCGGCCACCAGGGTGCGCGCCTCGGCGGGGCCGGTGACCTGGTCGTCCGAGCCGACGAGGACCAGCGTCGGCACCCCGACGAGGCCGATCTCGGCCCGCACGTCGAAGGCCGCGAGCGCCTCACAGGCCGCTATGTAGCAGCCGGGGTCGGTGGTGCGCACCATCTGCACGGCCCACTCGGTGATCGCGGGCTGCGCGGCGGCGAACCCGCTGGTGAACCAGCGGTCGGGCGAGCTGCGGGCGATGGGGTCGAGGCCGTTCGTGCGCACTATCACGCCCCGCTGCCGGAACTCGTCGGCCGTGCCGAACCGCGGCGAGGCCGCGATCAGCGCGAGCGAGGCGACCCGCTCCGGGTGCCGCAGTGCCAGCTCCACGCCGACCGCGCCGCCGAACGCGCAGCCCGCGTAGCCGAAGCGCTGGACGCCGAGCCCGTCGAGGGTGGCGAGCAGCCGCCCGGCGAGGTCGGAGACCGACCCGACCGGGTAGGCCGGGGCGCCACCGTGGCCGGGCAGGTCGTAACGGAAGATCCGCCACTGCTGGGCCAGCTCGGGGACCTGACGGTCCCACATGTGCCATGTCGTGCCCAGGGAGGGGCCCAGGATCAGGACAGGGGCGTCCTCCGGCCCGTCGAAACGGTATTGCAGGGTGTTGGTCGTACTCTCGCTCACCCGACTCACGCTCCCACATCTCACAATTTCTCACGCGCTTGGGTCGGAACCCCGTACAAGCCGTCCCCGGTTGTGGCAGCCCCGCGAAGATCCTCTGTACCGGGCCTTCACCCGCCCGCGCCGGACGGCCCGTGCGGCGCGATGCGCGTGCATCGTACAGACGGACCCCGCGCGGCCCGGGGCGAGCCCCGGGCCGACGCCCGTCCGTCGTACGCGCGTTCCCCTCACACCGCCCGGACGGGGTGCCGGACCACGGCGTCGAACAGATAGCCCTGGGTGTTCGGGACGGTCGTGTCGGGCTGGGTGCGGCCGGTGCTGTCGGTGGCCCGGGCCAGCAGGGTGTACCCGCCCGGAGCCGACGGGCGCCAGTCGGTGGACCAGCGGACCCAGCCCGCGCGGCGCGGGGCGTCGTGCAGCCGGGCACGCCGCCAGCGGGTCCCCCCGTCGGTGCTGACGTCGACGCGGACGACCGCTCCGGCGCCGGACCAGGAGCGTCCGGTCAGCCGGTGCACGGCGCCCGCTTCCAGGCTCGCGTCCCAGGGCAGCTCCCAGGCGCTCTTGACGGTCTGCCGGGTCAGCGGGGCGCTGCCGCCTTCGGGGTGGGCGCTGCCGAACAGCCGGTAGAAGTCCGTGTTCCAGGGCGAGTAGAGGGGCTGCGCGGACACCTCGATGTCCCCGACCCACTTGATCGAGGCGATACCGATCCAGTTCGGCACCAGGACGCGTACGGGGAAGCCGTGGTCGTACGGCAGCGGTTCGCCGTTCATCTCGTAGGCGAGGAGGACGTCGTCGAGCGCCTTGGACACCGGCAGGGGGCGACGGACCCGGCCGAGGTCGGTGCCGTCGGCGGTGACGTAGTCGGCGTCGAGGCCGCGGGGCAGGACGTCGACGGCGTGCCGGGAGAGCCCCGCCCGGCGCAGGACGTCGGCGAGGCGGACGCCGCGCCAGCGCGCGGTGCCGATCGCGCCCAGCGTCCACGCCGTGCCGCTGACCGTCTGGCCCTGCTGGGAGGTGAAGAAGCTGCGGCCGTTGCCCGCGCACTCCACGAACGCCGTGCGGGTGACCGAGGGGAGCCTCTTCAGGTCGGCGAGGGTGAACTCGACGGGGCTGCCGTGGGTGAGGCCGTCGCCGTGGACGGTGAGGGCCCACTCGTCGGCGTCGAGCACGGGCGTGGAGGTGTGGTTGCGGACGAAGAAGTGGTCGACGGGCGTGTGGTAGCCGGTGCCGGCCAGGGAGGCGAACTTGGTCTCGGCGTTGGTGCCCCGGACCGTGAACCGGTCGTCGGGGAGCGCCTTGACGATACCGGGGGACGTCGCCGCGGCGGCCGTCGCGGCGAACGCCGGGGCCGCGGCGGTGGCGAGCCCGGCGGCGGCGACGAGGCGCAGCAGATCGCGCCGGGAGACACCGTCGGCGCGGGCCTCGCCGGCCAGCCACTGGCGCAGTCTGCGGCGGTCGTAGGCGGATTCGGGCGTGGGAGACGTGGGCATGGGCCTGCCTTTCCGTACGCGGGATGCCTGGACCGGGACGCGATCAGGGCGTCAGAAGGCGCGGCGCGTCCACGGCAGGAGGGCGGTGAGGGGTGAGGTGAGGATCAACAACAGCCGCGCGAGAGCAGCGCGCGGTACCGCGGGGCGGGGCGGTGGTCGTCGAGAGTCACGGGCGCCATCGTACGAGGCGGGCGCGGAAGTGGGGAGCGGTTCGGGCGAGTCGGGCGGCCGGAGGGGCGCGGACGCCGACGGCCCGTGCCGGACTCCGCCGGGCGCCCCGCGCCCCGCGCGCCGATCGGGGCCCGGGCGCCCCGCGCGCCGATCGGGGCGGGCGCGGGTCGGGGTGGGCGCGGGCGCGGGCGCGGGTCAGGGCGGGCGCGGGCGCGGGTCAGGGCGGGCGGGCGCGGGTCAGGGCGGGCGCGGGCGCGGGTCAGGGCGGGCGCGGGTCAGGGCGGGCGCGGGCGCGGGTCGGGGCGGGCGGGCGCCTCAGAGCTCGTCGGAGCCGCCCAGGCCGGTCAGCGCACCCACCGGGTCCGGGTCGGGGGTGCCGCGGGGCCACCAGTCCTCGTCGCCCGGTTCGGACTCGTACGCGTACCACAACCCGTCGCGTCCGAAGCGGAGTTGGACGTGGCCGCGGGGGTGGGTGAGGTGGTTGTGGCGCGGACGGAAGGCCGGGAGGTCGGCGGCGAGGAGCAGCGGCCGGGCCCGGTCGAAGCGGCCGGCCGGCGGGTCCCAGGTCTCCTCCAGGACCGTGAGGCCGTCCGGCCCGCCCTGCCGCCAGGCCGCCACCGCGCGTGCCAGTTCGACCGGGGTGCGGCCGGCGGCCGAGGCGAGCGCGGCGTAGAGGGCGCGGGTGGTGACGGTGAGCCCGGAACCGGGCCGGGACGCGGCGAGCCGTACGGCGTCCCGCCAGAGGGTCAGCCCGCCGATCTCGTCCTGGCCGGTGGTCAGCAGGGCGTGGGCGCGGGCGGCCGCGTCGGTCGCGAGGTGGTCCAGCGCGAAGGAGTCGGGACCGTCGGGCACGGAGGGGTAGGCCGGGGGCTGCTCCGGGTGCGGGGGCACGGGCAGCGGGGCGGGCAGCGGCGGGAGCCGGCGGTCGGCGAGGGCTTCGGCGGCCCGTACGCCCGGCAGGGGTTCCGGTTCCTGCTCCTGGGCGGCGCGGGCCGCTCGGGTGGCGTTCCGGCGGGACAGCGCGTCCAGCACTTCGCGTTCGCCCCGGCCGCGCAGCAGGAGCAGCACGAACGGGTCGGCGTCGAGCAGCCGCGCGGTCTGGTAGCAGAGGGCGGCCGCGTGCTTGCAGGGGTGGCCGCGGTCGGGGCAACTGCACTGCGGCTCGAGGTCGCCGGGGCCGGGCAGCAGCGGCACCCCGCACTCGGCGAGGGACTCGGGCATCTCCTTGTCGAGCAGCGCGGCGATGTGCCCGGGGCGTTCGACGGCCGCCTCCAGGAAACGCTCCCAGTCCTCGGCACCGAGGGTGCGCAGCCGCACCTGCACGCGGTAGGGGCGGGGTCGGCTGCCCTGCACGTACGCCAGGACGAGCCCGGGGGTCACGGTGATGGCGTCCACGTTCCCCTGCTCCGCGTAACCGCGGCCGCGGGCCAGGCGTTTGGCGTCGAGGGCGCCCTCTTCCAGCGCGGTGACCCAGGCGTTGCCCCACCAGGTCCCGGCGAAGGCCTCGCCGGCGCGCGGCGGGAAGGCGGGGAACGTACGCCGGTGGTCACCGTCCCGTGCGGGAGCGGCCATGGAACGGACCGGGGCACGGGCCGCATCGGGAGGCGGGGAGGCCCCGCTCCCCTTGGGACTTCCGGAAGGTGCGCTCCCGGGGGGAGTCGCGGAGGGTGCGCTTCCGGGGCGATCCACGGAGGGCGCGTTCCCGGCGGGAGTCGCCGAGGGCGCGTTCCAGGCGGGAGTCGCCGAGGGCGCGCCCGCGAAGGAACTTGCCCCGCTCGCTGCCGCGTTGCCCACTGAGCCCCCGGTCTCATCCTCGGGATCGGCCGGCTCCACCGTCTCCGCCGACGGCATCTGGAAGGCACCCGCGAGCAACTCCCTTACGGCACGCGCGCGTTCGGCGGCCACCGGATCACGCGGGGCGGGATGGCGCCGGGTTTCGGCGGCACGGGCGTCGGTGGCGCGTGCGGCGGTGCGGGGACGGGCGCCGCCGTCACCGCGCGCGGCACCGCGGCCCGCCCGCGGCCGGTTCCCGGCCGCGCTCTCGCTCTGCCGTGCCTGCGCCCGAGCGGCCCGCAGGGCCTCCCTGGCGATGTCCCCGGGCCGCGAGCCGCTACCGGCCGACGGCACATCGGCAGCCGGGGGATCCCCCGCCGAGAACTCCGCCCGCGGGGCCTCCACCGGCCGCTCCGGCCGCTCCGGCCGCTCGGCTTCCGCCGACGGAACTTCCGTCCGTGGGACGGCGGCCACGGCGGGGTCGACGTCGTCGGCCGGGGCGGCTTCCCCGGGGGCCGAACCCGCCGGGGGCTCGGGGGTCGCCGGGGGCTCGGGGGCAGGGTCGGGTGGCGGCTGCTGGTCCTTCGCGCGCTTCCGGGCCGCGCGCAGCGCTCGGCGGGCCTCGTCGGCCGGGCCGGGGGCGGACCGCTCCCGTGGGTCCGCGGCCGGGACGGCGGGGGTGTCGGCCTTCTCCGTCTCGCCCATCACGCCTCCCTCCGCAGCCTGACCAGGTCGGACAGTTCACGGTCCGTGAGTTCGGTGAGCGCCGACTCGCCGGAGCCGAGGATCGCGTCGGCCAGGGCGCGCTTCGCCTGGAGCATCTCGGCGATGCGGTCCTCGACCGTGCCCTCGGTGATGAGACGGTGCACCTGGACCGGCTGGGTCTGGCCGATGCGGTAGGCGCGGTCGGTGGCCTGTTCCTCCACCGCCGGGTTCCACCAGCGGTCGAAGTGGACGACATGGCCCGCACGCGTGAGGTTGAGTCCGGTGCCGGCGGCCTTCAGGGAGAGGACGAGGACCGGCGTCGTGCCGGCCTGGAAGCGGTCGACCATCCGCTCCCGCTCGGGGATCGGCGTGCCGCCGTGCAGCAGGTCGACGGGGACCGCGCGGGCGGCGAGGTGCGCGGCGATCAGCCGGGCCATGCCGACGTACTGGGTGAAGACGAGGGCCGAGCCGTCCTCGGCGAGCAGGGTGTCCAGCAGCTCGTCCAGCAGGGCGAGCTTGCCGGAGCGGGCGGCCAGGGCGTCACCGACGGAGGCGGACTCCTGCTTGAGGTACAGGGCCGGGTGGTCGCAGATCTGCTTGAGCGCGCCCAGCAGCTTGAGCACCAGCCCGCGCCGGGCGATGCCGTCCGCCGTCTCGATGGCCAGCAGGGACTCGCGTACCACCGCCTCGTACAGCGCGGCCTGTTCGCGGGTGAGCGGGACCGGGTGGTCGGTCTCGGTCTTGGGCGGCAGCTCGGGCACGATGCCCGGGTCCGACTTCTTGCGGCGCAGGAGGAACGGACGGACCAGCCGGGCCAGGCGCTCCACCGCCTGGTCGTCCTCGCCGTTCTCGACAGCGCGCGCGTGCCGGGCGCGGAAGGACTTCAGGGGGCCGAGGAGCCCGGGTGTCGTCCAGTCCAGCAGGGCCCAGAGCTCGGAGAGGTTGTTCTCGACGGGGGTGCCGGTCAGGGCCACGCGCGCCGGGGTGGGGATCGTCCGCAGTGCCTTCGCGGTGGCCGAGTAGGGGTTCTTCACGTGCTGGGCCTCGTCCGCGACGACCATGCCCCAGGGCTGCCCGGCCAGGGTGGTGGCGGCCGAACGCATCGTGCCGTACGTGGTGAGGACGAAGCCGCCGCCGAGGTCCGCGAGGCTGCGGTCGGGGCCGTGGAAGCGGCGGACCGGGACTCCGGGCGCGAAGCGGTGGATCTCGCGCTGCCAGTTGCCCAGCAGGGAGGCCGGGCAGACCACCAGGGTCGGTTCGGTGCGGGCCCGCCGCAGATGCAGGGCGATGACGGTGATCGTCTTGCCGAGGCCCATGTCGTCGGCGAGGCAGCCGCCGAGACCGAGGGAGGTCATGAGGTCGAGCCAGGCCAGGCCGCGCAACTGGTAGTCGCGCAGGGTGGCGTGCAGGCCGGCGGGCGGATCGGCGGGGAGCACACCGGTGGTGAGGCGGTCGCGCAGGGCGGCCAGGGCGCCGACCGGAACCGCCTCGACGCTCTCGCCGTCGACCTCCGCGGTGCCGCTGAGGGCGGCGGACAGGGCGTCGACCGGGTCCAGCAGGCCGAGTTCGCGTTTGCGGGCCTTGCGTACGAGCGCCGGGTCGACCAGGACCCACTGGTCACGGAGCCGGACCACCGGGCGGTGGGCCTCCGCCAGGGTGTCCATCTCGGCCTCGCTGAGCGGGTCGCCGCCGAGCGCCAGCTGCCAGCGGAACTGGAGCAGTTCCTCGCTCTCGAAGAAGCCGGTGCCGTCGGTCGCCGAGCCGGGCGCGGTCCTGATCACCGCGCTCGCGCTGAGGTCCTGCGCCAGGTCCCTCGGCCAGTGCACGGCTACCCCGGCCCCCGCCAGCCGGGTGGCGGCCACCCCGAGCAGGTCGCTCAGCTCGTCCTCGGACAGGGCCAGGACGTCGGGCGCGTCCTGCTCGGCGAGCCGGGCGAGCGGCGGCCAGACGCGGGCCGCGCGCCGTACGGCGAGGGCGGCGTCCACGCGGGCGCGTGCCCCGAAGGCGGCGTCGGCCTCGCCCGCCCACAGGGCCGCCGCGTCGGTCATCAGGGTCGGGTCGGCGAGGCTGTGCACCTGCACGATCGCGGCGCCCGCCCGGCGCGTGCCCTCGCCGTCGTCGGGCCGGTCGAACATGTCGTACGCGGACAGGTCGAGGCGGAGCGAGATCCGCACGCCCGCGTCCATGCCGGCGGCGACCTCCGCGGCCCAGTCGTGCGCGCCGGGCAGCCGCTGCGGCCGGCGGTCCGCGAAGGGCTTCCCGCACGCGTGCGGAGCGGCCGGCGTACGGGGCAGGGTGTCCGCCACGGCGTCCAGGAAGGACCGCATCAGGGCCTCGGGCCGGGGCAGCCGGAGCGGCCCGGTGCCGGGCAGGGGCACCGCGTGGCCCTCGTGCGGGAGCGCGGCGGCGACCGCGCGGAGATGGGCGATGTCCTCCGGTTCGAGCGGGCCCGCCCGCCAGGCGTCGTGTCCCCCGGGTGTCAGGCCGGGCAGCAGGCGGCCCCGGGCGGTGAGCCGCAGCGCGTGCAGCGCGGCCGCGCCCCAGCAGGCGGTCGCGGGGTGGGCGGCTGGGTCGCGGCGGGCCCGCACGAGCAGCGGGAGCGCCTTGTCGAGCGGCAGGGACAGGGCGGGGATGCGGGCGCGGCTGATGGCGGAGCCACGGCGCCGGACGACGGTCAGCTCCGTGCGCTCCGCGTCCGGCGCGGTGGGCAGCGGGCCGTCGGCCGGGTCCCAGAAGGCGACGCGGCCCTCGCGCGGGAGGGGCGCGGGCAGGAAGACGGCGGCGAGCCGCACGGAGACGGTGTCGGCGCCGGTGCCGGTGCCGGGCTCCGCCGCGGCCGTGCCGTCGGCCATGACGCTCATGCCTTGTGTCCACCTCCCGCCCGCATACCGGATCAGTCGTCTTCGACTCTACGGGCGGGGTCTGACAATCGGTCCCGGCGGACGGCCGGTCACCCCGTCCCGGCCGGGGCGGGGCCGGTCAGGGAACCGTGCGGGAGACCACGTAGACGAAGGGGTAGACCGCGTTGCCGGTGTTCACCACGACGTCCAGCGTCGGCATGGGGTTCTTCTGCGCGTGGACGATGCCGAAGTCGTCCCCGGGACGCGAGCCGGGACCCGAGAACTTCCAGCCCGTGACCTCCTGGTCGCGGGCGCTGATGGTGATGTCGCCCTTCTTCAGGTCGGCGCGGCTGACACCGATCTCGGCCAGGAACTGGTCGAGTCCGACCTGCGTGGTCTGGAACTGCGCGTAGAGACGGCTGGTCTTCCAGTTGTTCGTCTCGTAGTAGGCGACCTGGTTCGACGGGTGCGGGATCGGCACCTGGTACAGGCGGCGCTGCACCTTCGACGGCCAGCCCTCGGTCAGGCCGGTCGCCGAGTACTTCGCCTCCTTGTCCTTGCCGCTGTCGCGGCTCTGGTTGGCGGAGATCACCAGGTAGCCGGCCGGGACACCGATGAGCAGCACGATGATCAGCAGGGTGAGCGCCCTGCGGCGGATCACGTGACGGCGGTCCTCCGGCGGGCGGTCCGGCTCGTCGGGGGCCGCGGCCTGGTGGGGCAGCGATGCTGTCATGCGGTGTCCCGGGTCGTGCGGGGCGGTACGGGGGTCATGCGATGTCCTGGGTGGTGCGGGGCGGCGCGGCGGTCATGCCGTGTCCTGGGTGTCCTGGGTACGGCGGGCCGCCTCGGTGAACCGTTCGAAGCGCTCGTAGCGCTCCACGCGGCGGCGCTTGGCGCGCCGGAAGCGCCGGGCGACCAGGCGGGCCAGGTCGGCCGCGCCGACCATACCGGCCTCGGGGCCCAGCTGGGCGCGGACGATACGCGCCTCGGGGCGGTAGCCGCGCCCGGTGAGCTGGCGCTTGAACGCGTCCCGCGCGGGGCTGATGAGCAGGTCGTCGGCGGCCGAGACACCACCGCCGATGACGAAGCAGGACGGGTCGAGGGCGGCGGCCAGGTTGGCGATGCCGACGCCGAGCCACTGGCCGATGTCCTGGAGCAGTTCGATGCACATGGCGTCGCCGTCACGGGCCAGCTCGGTGATCATCGGGCCGGTGATGTCGCCGATGTTGCCCTTGACGTGCTCGATGATCCCGTACGCCACCGGGGAGTCGGCGGCGGCCAGTTCACGGGCCTCCCGGACCAGCGCGTTGCCCGAGCTGTACTGCTCCCAGCAGCCGCGGTTGCCGCACGGGCAGCGGTGGCCGCCGGGCACGACCTGCATATGGCCGAACTCGCCGGCGACGCCGTACTTGCCGCGCTTGACCTGGCCGTCCTCGAGGATCGCGCCGCCGATGCCGGTACCGAGGGTGATCATGACGAGGTGGTCCTCGCCGCGGCCCGCGCCGAAGCGCCACTCCGCCCAGGCGGCGGTGTTGGCGTCGTTGTCGACCAGGACGGGAACCGCGAGCCGGCCGGAGAGGCGGTCGCGCAGCGGCTCGTTGCGCCAGGACAGGTGGGGCGCGAACAGGACGCGGTTGCGGTCCGCGTCCACCCACCCCGCCGCGCCGACGCCGACCGCGTGCACGTCGTGGCGGTCGGACAGGTCGAGCACCAGCTCGACGATCGTGTCCTCCACGACCTTCGGGCTCTTGGACTTGTCCGGAGTCTCCGTGCGGACCTTCTCCAGGATGTTGCCGTCGGCGTCGACGACGCCCGCCATCACCTTGGTGCCCCCGATGTCGATGCCGACGGTCGGCACGCGGGGCGCGGTGAGGTGCGACCGGCGCTCCCTCGTGCCCACGGTGCGGAGTGCGGGGGCGCGGCGGGAGCCGATGGGGGCGGTGAAGTTGCCGTAGGTGCTCATCGCCGCCGATTCTGCCTCACCCTCCCACCGGGTGCCGAGCGGGGCGGTGGCGCGGACGGGCGGCCTGTGCGGTCCCCGGGCGCGTCGTGGCCGCTCGCGCCGGCCCGGTGGTACCCGGGCGCGACGCCTCGTGCCCGGGACGCGGGTGGAGCCCGCCGACCGCCGGGCCGACCGTGCCGTCGTGACCGCCGGTGAGCGGACGGGACCGGGGCCGCGGGTCCGCTCGTCCGTCACCTTGTCCGGATATCCGGTCACATTGTCAGGACAATACGACCGGCGCGGCCGGCCGCGCGGCTGGTCCCGCCGCCGGATCGCGTGGGGCTCACGAGGAGCACGCGTGGGGCTCGCGAGAGGCGAATCAGGGGCGTACCAGCAGTTGGAACTCGAAGGAGTAGCGGGTCGGCCGGTAGATGTGGTCGCCGAACTCCACCGCCCGGCCGGTGTCGTCGAAGGTCGTGCGCTGCATCGTCAGGAGCGGGGCGCCCTCCTCCTCGGCGAGCCGCTCGGCCTCGGCGGTGGTGGCGGCGCGGGCGCCGATGGACTGGCGGGCGCTGTGCAGAGTGATCCCGGCGGCCCGCATCAGCCGGTACAGGCCGGTGGCCTGGAGCTGGTCGGTGTTCAGGTCCAGCAGGCCGGAGGGCAGGTGGTTGCACAGGTAGGCCATCGGCTCCCCGTGCGCCAGGCGCAGCCGCTCCACCCGGTGCACGTCACTGCCCTCGGCCACCGCGAGCGCGGCGGCGACCTCGGCGGACGCCGGGACCACGGTGTTGACCAGCACGGTCGTCGCGGGCCGCTGACCTGCGGCCTCCAGGTCGTCGTAGAGACTGCTGAGCTCCAGGGGGCGCTTGACCTGGCTGTGCACGACCTGCGTCCCCACGCCCCTGCGCCGGACCAGGAGACCCTTGTCGACCAGCGACTGGATCGCCTGGCGGACGGTCGGCCGGGACAGACCGAGCCGCGCGGCGAGCTCGATCTCGTTGCCCAGCAGGCTGCCCGGGGTGAGCGATCCGTGCTCGATCGCGGCCTCCAGCTGCTGGGCGAGCTGGAAGTACAACGGCACCGGAGAACTTCGGTCCACACGTAGTTCTAGCTGCACGGTCGGGTCCACTTCTGGTTTCGGCACGGCCCGAGCGTAGCTCCGCGACCGGTTGACGGGAAGTTGTGTAGTTCGGTTGTCCGGACATACGCATTGACAGCGCCCGGCCTGCGACGTCACTTTGGTTTCATGCGCATCGGGGTCATCGGGACGGGCCGCATAGGCACCATTCATGCGAACACACTCAGCCGTCACCGCGAGGTCGGATCCCTGATCCTGACGGACGCGGACCACGCGCGGGCCCAGGAGCTCGCGCACCGGCTCGGCGAGACGGCCGCTCCCGGGGTGGACGAGATCTTCCGCTGGGGCGTGGACGCCGTGGTGATCACGACGGCCACCTCGGCCCACGCCGAACTGATCGGTCGGGCAGCAAGGTCCGGGCTCCCGGTCTTCTGCGAGAAGCCGATCGCCCTCGATCTGGCGGGGACCTTACAGGCGATAGCCGAGGTGGAGAACGCCGGAACGATCCTTCACATGGGCTTCCAGCGCCGCTTCGACGCGGGGTACACCGGGGCGCGCGAGGCGGTCGCCTCGGGGCGGCTCGGGCGGCTGCACACCGTGCGGGCGCTGACGTCCGACCGGTCGGCGCCGCCGGCCGCCTGGCTGCCGGTGTCCGGCGGGATCTACCGGGACGCGCTCCTGCACGACTTCGACTGTCTGCGCTGGGTGACCGGCCGCGAGGTGACGGAGGTGTACGCCGCCGGCTCCGACGCCGGGCCCGCGATGTTCCGCGAGGCGGGGGACGTGGACACGGCGGCCGCGGTCCTCACCCTGGAGGACGGCACCCTGGCCACGGCGACGGCGACGCGGCTGAACGGGGCGGGCTACGACGTCCGCATGGAACTGGCCGGGGAGCTCGACCAGATCGTGGTGGGTCTGGACGACCGCACCCCGATCGCGTCCACCGAACCCACCGGTCCCCCGGCCGCCGACAAACCGTGGACGGGGTTCCTGGAGCGGTTCGAGCCCGCGTACACGGCGGAGCTGAACGCCTTCGTGGACGTGGTGCGCGGCGAGCGGGCCAACCCCTGCGGCGGCCGCGAGGCGCTCGAGGCCCTGCGGATCGCCGAGGCCTGCGAGGTGTCCCGACGCGATCGCAGAGCGGTGTGGCTCGCGGAGATCCCGGCGACGGCCGGCACGGGCTGACCGGGACCGGCCGCCGTGCCACCGGGGCACAGGCGGCCGCGCATCAGGCTCGTCGGGGCGGGTGGGACTGCCCGGTGAGGAAGCGTCCGGGGAGGAACGGGACGCCGGTCCGCTCGTGAACGTCCGGCGCCCCCCGGACCGCCGGGCGTCGCGGCTCGTCACCCGGCGTCGTCCGCCTCTTCCTCCAGGAGCCCCGCGTCGTAGGCCAGCAGGGCGATCTGCACCCGGTTGTTGAGGCCGAGCTTGGCGAGGACCCGGGAGACGTGGGCCTTGACGGTGGCGACGCTCATGAACAGGGCGGCCGCGATGTCCGCGTTGGACAGTCCCCGGCCGACCGCGACGGCCACCTCGCGTTCCCGCTCGCCCAGGGCGGCGAGTCGCACGCGCGCGTGCGCACGCCGTGTGTCGGCCGCGGTACCGGCCGCGTGGTCCATCAGCTGCCGGGTGACCGCGGGCGACAGGACGGGGTCACCGGCCGCCACCCGGCGCACGGCGTCGAGGATCTCGGCGGGCGGGGTGTCCTTGAGGACGAACCCGGCGGCACCCGCGCGCAGCGCGCGCAGCACCTGTTCGTCGGCGTGGAAGGTGGTGAGCACCACGACCTGCGGGGCGTCCTCGCGTCCGCGCAACCGTTCCGTGGCGGTGATGCCGTCGACGGCCGGCATCCGGATGTCCATCAGCACCACGTCGGGGCGGGCGCGTTCCACGAGCCCCTCGACCTCGCTCCCGTCGGCGGCCTCACCGACGATCTCGATGTCGTCGGCGCCCCCCAGCATGAAAGCCAGACCGGCCCGCACCAGGGGATCGTCGTCGACGAGGAGGAGTCTGATCGCAGTCATGGCCCTCACGTAATCACGGTTGCGGGCGGGCGGGTCCACGGTTCGCGGCGAACGGGCAAGCCGGGGACCGCCCGGCCCGGCCCCGTCAGGGCGCCGCCGGCCACGGCAGCCAGGCCCGCACCTCGAAGGCCCCGTCCCCGCGCGTGCCGTGCTCGAGCCGCCCCCCGGTCAGGGTGGCCCGTTCGGTCAGGCCGATGAGGCCCTGCCCGGAGCCGGGAACGGGCGGTACGTCGCCCTCGGGGGCCGGATTGCGCACGGTCACGCCGAGACCCTCACCGGGACCGCCGGAGACCGTGACCGCGACCTCCGCGCCCGGGGCGTGCTTGCGGGCGTTGGTGAGGCACTCCTGGGCGATGCGGTAGGCGGTGCGGCCGACGGAGGCGGGGACGGCTCCGGCGTCGGTGACGCGCTGGTCGAGGGTGACCTTCATACCGGCCTCGCGGGACTCGGCGACCAGGGTGTCCAGCGCGGCCAGCGTCGGCTGGGGGCGGCCGCCGTCGTCGGGTTCGCCGGCCCGCAGGACGCCGATGATCTCCCGCAGGTCCTGGAGGGCCTCGTGGGCGCTCTCGCGGATGACGCCGGCCGCCCGCGCCACCTCCTCGCGGGGCGCGTCCGGACGGAACTCCAGCGCGCCCGCGTGCACGCTGAGCAGGGTCAGCCGGTGCGCGAGCACGTCGTGCATCTCCCGGGCGATGGCCTCACGGGCCAGCCGCTGCGCCTGCTCGGCGCGCAGCCGGGCCTCCGTCTCGGCACGTCGCGCACGGTCGCGCAGGCTCACCATCAGCTGCCGCTTGGACCGGACGAACATGCCCCAGCCGATGACGGTGACGGTGAACAGCAGGCTCCACGCCACCGCCGGCCCGTACGCGAGAGTGGGGTCGGGACGGACCCAGGACAGCAGCGGGATCAGGGCCAGCTGGACGCCGCCCACCCAGGCCACGTACCGGAACGGCCGGTGCACGGCGAGGGTGAAGAGGGCGACCGTGCAGGCGCCGGCCGAGGTGGTCGACAGGAAGCCGAGGGGAACCATCGCGATCGCCAGGCCGAGCGGCCACCGGCGGCGCAGCCAGACCGCAGCGCAGGCGAGGGCGCCCAGGAGCTGGTCGGCCGCGGCGACGATCTCGGGGAGTTCCCGTTCGCCGGGGAAGGAGTCCGCGACCGTCACGCCGATGCCCACGGCCACCAGGAAGCAGAGGAAGTCGACGACCCAGTCGCGCGCGGTGCGCCGGCGCTGCCGGCCGGGGAGCCCGGCGTCCAGGTCGAGTTCCGCGACGACGGCCGACGGCAGCAGCCATCGGCGCCCCGTGATCCCGGGTGCCGCCGCTACCGTGCTGTCGTCCGCCCTCATGGTCGACAAATCTACGCAGCACGGGGCCACGGCACCTCCCCTCGGACGTATCCCCTGCCGATGGCGGGGAAGCACAGACCCAGGTCGCGACGCCCTCTACTTTCGGCCCGGCCGGACCGACGGTCCGCAGCCTTCCGGCCCACCCGTACCGCCCGGCGGCCGATGGCACGCGGGGGATCCGCGGGACGAGAGTCGCGGACATGAGGGAACTGCTGGGAGTACTCGGTTTCATCGCCCTGGTGCAGGGCGTCCTGGGCCTGCTGCACGAGTTCACCCGCTGGCACGTGGGTCTCGTGCAGCGCCTCGCCCTCCTCGACGGCTACGAGGTGTACGCGAGTGTCGCGCTGATCGTGCTGGCGTTCGCCCTGTTCGCCGCCGCGGAGAGCCGGAAGGCGGGCTGAGGGGAGGTGGCCGGACACCGGTTAACGCCGTGAAAACTTCTCGGGCCCGAAGGCAAATTCCTTCGTCTTGTCATTGACATGACACTGTCTACGCGCGTCATCATGAGGCCATGAGATTCCCCCCACGGATCACTCGTACCGTCACCTCGGCGGCCGTCCTGTCCGCTCTCCTCGTCGGCGGCACCGTCTCCGCCACCACGGCCCACGCCGCGGTCGGCAGCGTCTGCTACACGAAGCTGCCGGCCCAGGCGTACGACACGCTCGACCTGATCGACGCGGGCGGGCCGTTCCCGTACTCGCAGGACGGGGCCGTCTTCCAGAACCGGGAAGGCGTCCTGCCCAGCCAGACGTCCGGCTACTACCACGAGTACACGGTGAAGACCCCGGGCTCCTCGACGCGCGGAGCGCGCCGGATCGTGACCGGGAAGAAGTCCGCCGAGGACTACTACACGGCGGACCACTACGTCACCTTCAACCTGATCAACTACGGCTGCTGACCGACACCGTCCGCCCGACCGAACCGCAGACCCTCGCCCCGCGGACCCCCCACGTCTCCAGGCCGCGGGGCGAGGCACGTCCGGCCGGGCCGCCGGGAGTCACCCGGCGCCGCCGCCGTGCGGTCCGGGCCCGGTTCAGCCCGCGTTTGTCGAGAACAGTCCGCCGGTCGGTCCCTGCTTGTCGCCGCCCTGGGCCTTCCGCAGGGCGTTGGCGAGGCTCTCGATCGTGAGGGACTGGAGGATGACGCGGCCGCTGCCCTCCAGGGTGGCCAGGGACAGGCCCTCGCCGCCGAACACGGCGTTCATGACCCCCTGGCGGTTGAGGCCGCCGACGCGCTGGACGCCGTACCGGATGCCCTCCTCGAAGGCGACCACGCAGCCGGTGTCGACCTCGATACGCCCTCCGAAATCGGCCGGGTCGAGGTCGATGAAGTTGCCGGCCCCCGCGATGATCACCGTGCCGCGGCCGGTGAACTTCTCCAGGACGAACCCCTCACCGCCCTTCATGCCGGTGCGGCCGCCCTGGAAGGCGATGCCGAACTCGACGGTGGACTCGGCGGCCACGAACGCGTCCTTCTCGGCGAACCACGCGCGCGTGCCGTCCAGTTCCAGGGCGCGCATCTCGCCCGGGAGCACGCCCGCGAAGCCGACCGTGCCCTCGCCGCCCTGGGCGGTGAAGTACTGGAACGCCAGCGATTCGCCGGCCAGCGCGCGCTGGCCGACCTGCATGGCCGTGCCCATGGCCTGGCGCAGCATGCCGCCCATGCCGCCGCCCGAGGGGCTTCCCTGCGGTTGCCCGCCGCTGCCGCCGGACGGGCCGCCCAGGCGGGTCTCCATGGTCACGTTGACCGTCTTGAACAGGAACTTTCCGGCCTCGCAGTACACGGTCTGGCCGGGGGACAGATTGACGACCGCCATCTGCATGGCGTTGCCGACGATTTCTTGCTGAAGGGTCACAAGGGGAGAACGAGGGAGGCGGAGGAAAGAGTTCCGCTCCGCCTCGGCCCGCACGGTCCCGGCCGACGCCCGGCGAGATCGACGTCCGTTCGCCGCCAGCGCGCGGGGGCGCCGCCCGCTGGGATGGAGCCATGACGACGACCGGCAGGAACAACAGGACCGACAAGTACAGCAGGACCGACGCGGACGGCATGGCTCTCCACGGCAAGGTGGCCCTGGTGACCGGCGGCAGCCGGGGCATCGGAGCGGCCACGGCGCTGCGGCTCGCCCGGGAGGGCGCGGACGTGGCCGTGACCTACGTGAACGGCAAGGACGCGGCACACGAGGTCGTGGCGGCCGTGGAGGCGCTGGGACGGCGGGCGGTGGCCCTGCGCGCGGACTCGGCGGACCCCGGGGAGGCGGCCGGGGCGGTGGACCGTACGGCCGGGGCGCTGGGCGGCCTCGACGTGCTGGTGAACAACGCGGGCATCGGCGTCCTCGGGCCCCTGGAGGGGCTCGGCCTCGCCGACGTGGACCGGGTGCTCGCGGTGAACGTGCGCGGGGTGTTCCTGGCCTCGCAGGCCGCCGCGGGGCGGATGACCGACGGCGGGCGGATCATCACCGTCGGCACCTGTATGAGCCAGCGGGTGCCCGGACCCGGCGGGACCCTGTACACGATGAGCAAGTCGGCCCTGATCGGTCTGACCAAGGCCCTCGCCCGGGAACTGGGCCCGCGCGGGATCACCGCGAACCTCGTCCACCCCGGCCCGATCGACACGGACATGAACCCGGCGGACGGCCCCTACGCGGCCGGTCAGGCGACGCTGACGGCCCTGGGCCGCTTCGGCACGGCGCAGGAGGTGGCCGCCACGGTCGCCCACCTGGCGGGAGCCGCGTACGTCACGGGGGCGGAGTTCGCCGTGGACGGCGGCCACGCGGCATAGTCACCCCGATCCGCGCCGGCCCGGCCCCCTGGCCCGGCCCGGACCGGCGATCCGCGTCGGGCTCGGCGTCCGGATCGGCCCCGGCTCGTGGGTCAGCCGCCGAGTTCCTGGTGGCGGGCCGTCAGGGCCGCGGTGCCCGCTTCCGTGAGGGAGCCGAACAGCCGCAGGCGGGAGATGCCGCCGTCGGGGTAGATGTCCACGCGCGCGTGCGTGCCGACCGCCGGGGACGGCAGGACGAAGCGGTGGTTGGTGTCGGGCTGGAGGCGGGTGCGCGGGAGGATCTCGGTCCACTCGCCGCTCTCGCCGTCCCTGACCGACACCGAGGCCCAGCCGGCGCTGTTGCCCTTCAGGTACGCCGTGTCGATCTCCAGGGCGCGGATCCGCGCCTGCGCGGCCAGGCGGTAGCGGATCCAGTCGTGGCCCCGGTCGCGGCGGCGGCGGGTCTCCCAGCCGTCGTCCATCTTGCGGGAGCGGCCGGGCTGGATGGTATTGCTCGCCGGGGAGTAGAAGAGGTTGGAGGCGTCCTCGGCGACGCCGCCGTTCTCCAGGGCGACGACGTCGAAGGTGCCGAGCACGGTCAGCCACTCGGGGTCGGGCACGACCTCCCCGTGCACGCGCAGACGGGCGATGCCGCCGTCGGGGTGCTGGTTGACCCGCAGGTGGGTGAAGCACTGCTCCACCGAGACGGCGAAACCGTTCGCCGCGTGACCGCCGACCGGGGTCCGCGCAACCAGCGTCGTCCACTTCACCTCGTCGCCGAGGAGTTCCTCGGCGGACGGCGAGCCCGGCACCGAGGCGCCCTCGACCGACACCGCCTGCGGGTAGTTGCCGCGGAAGTGCGCCGTGTCGACGACGATGCCCCGGATCACCCCCGGCGCGCCGAGGCGGACGAGCGCCCAGTCGTGGTCCTCGGCGGTCGGCCACGGGTGGTCGGCGGAGGCGCCGCGGCGGCGGCGGGTCTCCCAGCCGTCCATGACCTTCCCCTTGTGCCCGAAGTGCTCCGGGTCGAACTCGGCGGGGCCGGGCACCAGCAGGTTCTCGCGCTGGGCGAAGAACTCGTCGTTGGCGGCGACGACTCCCGCTCCGAGCCGCCGGTCGGCGAGGTCGGCGTACCGGGTGAAGGGGAAGTCGGCGGTGCGGTAGTCCGCGTACGGGTCACCGCCGCCGTACGGGTTCGCGTCGCCGGTGAAGCTCTCTATCGCCGTCACGGTGATCAGGTCTGCCTTTCGGGAGTCGGCCGGTGCGGGGGAAGGGGAAGAAGGGGAAGAGGGCAGGGTCGGGTGGTCCTTCGGCTCAGGGAGTGCGGGTGAGGAGGCGGCCCTTGGGCTCGGTGAACTCGCCGTCCGAGACGATGCGTTCGCCCCGCAGCCAGGTGGACCGCACGACGCCGTACAGGGTCTTCCCGGCGTACGCCGTGACGCGGTTGCGGTGCTGGAGTGCCGCCGGGTCGACGGTGAAGGTCTCGTCGGGGGCGAGGACGGCGAAGTCGGCGTCGCGGCCGACTTCGATCGCGCCCTTCTGCGGGAGGCCGGCGAGGGCGGCGGTACGGGTGGACATCCACCGGACGACGTCCTCCAGGCCGTGGCCGCGTCGGCGGGCCTGCGTCCACACGGCCGCGAGGCTCAGCTGAAGGCCCGAGATGCCGCCCCACGCCGTCGCGAAGTCGTCGGTCTTGAGGTCGGCCGTGGACGGGGAGTGGTCGGTGACCACGCAGTCGATGGTGCCGTCGGCGAGTGCCTGCCAGAGCAGGTCCTGGTTGGCGGACTCGCGGATGGGCGGGCAGCACTTGAACTCGCTGGCGCCGTCGGGGACTTCCTCGGCGGTCAGGGTCAGGTAGTGCGGGCAGGTCTCGGCCGTGACCCGGACGCCCTCCGCCTTGGCGGCGGCGATCAGCGGCAGCGCGTCGGCGGAGGAGAGGTGCAGCACGTGCACGCGCGCGTGGAGGCGTTTCGCCTGTGCGACAAGGTTCGCGACGGCGGTGTCCTCGGCGTCTCGCGGGCGGCTGGCCAGGAAGTCCGCGTATCTGGGGCCGCCGCGCTGCGGGGCGGCGTCGAGGTGGTGCGGGTCCTCGGCGTGCACGATCAGCAGGCCGTCGAATCCGGCGATCTCGGCGAGGGAGCGGGCGAGGCGGTCCTGGTCGAGGTGCGGGAACTCCTCCACGCCCGACGGGGAGAGGAACGCCTTGAAGCCGAAGACGCCGGACTCGTGCAGCGGGCGCAGGTCCTTGACGTTGTCGGGCAGGGCGCCGCCCCAGAAGCCGACGTCGATGTGCGCCTTGTCGGCGGCGACCTCCCGCTTGACGCGGAGGTGGTCGACCGTGGTGGTCGGCGGGAGGGAGTTGAGGGGCATGTCGACGAGGGTGGTGATGCCGCCGGCCGCCGCCGCGCGGGTGGCGGTCCAGAAGCCCTCCCAGTGGGTGCGGCCCGGATCGTTGACGTGCACATGCGTGTCGACCAGGCCGGGCAGCAGGACGTCGTCGCCGAAGTCCTCCAGCCGGGCCGTCCCGGGGACGGGGGCGTCGTACGGCAGGACCGCCGTGATCCGGCCGGCGGCGACCGCGACCGTGGCGGGCCGTGACCCTTCCGGAGTGATGACGCGCGTCGAGCGCAGGAGCAGTTCGGCCTCGGACACCCGGACCCCTCTCTTCCGTTCTCTTCCGGTTACGCCGGAGAAACTTCCACGTAACGGAATTCAACGTTCTGTTGAAGGAGTCTTCCCTCCCGCCTCCATGCCGTCAAGGGCACACTCCCCCAGCTTGCACCCGCCCTCGACCCTCTGGACGTTTCCACATAATGGAATTACTATTCCGGCAAGCAAAATCTAATCACGCGCAAGCAAGGAGTCAACCGACCGCCGGGTAGGCTTCAGCCCTTCCGCCAGTTTCGAAAGGAACGCGCCGTGCCGACGTCCAGCGCCAGCACCACCGACTCCGCCAAGTCCGCCAGCGGCGGGGTCCAGTCCCTCGAGCGCGCCTTCGATCTCCTCGAGCGGATGGCGGACGCGGGCGGCGAGGTCGGCCTGAGCGAGCTCTCCGCGAGCAGCGGGCTGCCGCTGCCCACCATCCACCGCCTGATGCGCACCCTGGTGGTCTGCGGTTACGTCCGCCAGCAGCCCAACCGGCGCTACGCGCTGGGCCCCCGGCTGATCCGGCTGGGCGAGTCCGCGGCCCGCCTGCTGGGCACCTGGGCCCGCCCCTACCTGGCCCGCCTGGTCGAGGAGACCGGCGAGACGGCCAACATGGCGCTGCTCGACGGCGACGAGATCGTGTACGTGGCGCAGGTGCCGTCCAAGCACTCGATGCGGATGTTCACCGAGGTCGGCCGCCGCGTGCTGCCGCACTCCACCGGCGTCGGCAAGGCGCTGCTCGCGGGCTTCCCGGACGACGAGGTGCGCGCGCTGCTCGCCCGCACCGGCATGCCCGCCGCCACGGACAGGACGATCACCACCCCCGACGGTTTCCTCGCGGCCCTCGCGGACGTGCGGCAGGCCGGCTACGCGGTCGACGACAACGAGCAGGAGATCGGCGTGCGCTGCCTGGCGGTGCCGGTGCCCGACTCCCCCACCCCCGCGGCCATCTCCATCTCCGGCCCGGCGGGCCGCGTCACGGAGCAGGCCACGGAGGGGATCGTGCCGGTACTGCGGCAGGTCGCGGTGGACCTGTCACAGGCACTGACGACCTCCGGTCCGGCCGTCTAGGTCAACGGCGGGGCGTCTCCCCGAAGCGTTCCACGGCGTGGCGCACCTCCGACAGGCTTCGGGTCAGGGCACTCACCGAGCCGATCGCGCCCGCGACGAGCAGCAAGGAGCGGCGTAACCGGGGGACTTCGGGGATGCCGTGGGTCACCATCGCGGCCAGCGCGGCGAGTTCGTCCTCGGCGATCGCACGGTCCGGGAACTCGACCGGGTACGTGGCGAGTTCGCGGCGCAGCCGGGACACCGCGGTCCGCAGTTGCGCCACCCTCGGATCCTCGTAGCTGCCGGTCACTGCCCTCTGCCTCAAGCTCCGCAACACAGCTCTCCCCCCGCGCGTCGTACCGGGCGCGCGTGCGCGCCCCTCCGCCCCGCAGCCCCCGCGGCACCGGCGGGCACCGAAGGACGCGCGGGTCAGTAAACGCCACCCGATGCGGCGTGCGCCACTGCGCGGACCGAAATTCAGCCCCGCGACACCGCCCGGCCGACGCCGCGTCAGGTATGCAGGACGCATGACGCTGACAGAAGACCGGGCGGCGGACCAGGTGACCGGCCTGCTCCTCGCGGCGGGCGGCGGGCGCCGGCTCGGCGGACGCCCCAAGGCACTGCTCGAACACCGGGGGCGGCCGCTCGTCGAACACGCGGTGGGGGTACTGCGCGCGGCGGGCTGCGCACGGGTGCACGTGGTGCTCGGGGCCGCCGCCGACACCGTACGGGAGCGGGCACGGCTGGACGGGTGCGTGCTGGTCTCGAACCCGGAGTGGGAGCTGGGCATGGGGACGTCACTGCGGGCCGGGCTCGGTTCGCTCGCCGGGACGGGGGCGCGCGCCGCGCTGGTCCTCCTCGTCGATCAGCCCGGCATCGGGCCCCGGGCCGTGGCGCGGGTGCTGGCCGGGTACGAGGACGAGTCCTCGCTCGTCTGCGCCGCCTACGACGGCGTGCGCGGCCATCCTGTCCTGTTCGGGTCCGCCCACTGGGCGGGAGTCGCGGCGACCGCCACCGGTGACCGGGGGGCACGCGTCTATCTGAAGGAGCACGAGGAGGTGATCACGCGCGTCGAGTGCGGGGACGTGGCGCGGCCCTTCGACATCGACACCCCCGAGGATCTCGAGCACCTTGAGTGAGAGGCCTGGCACTGAGCGCCACCTTGCCTCGACGCGGAGAATCTCGACATCAACAAATCATTGAAGTTCCACGATGAGGAAACTAGTATCCACTGTTCAGAAGGACTCGGCCCGTCAGGGGCCCCGCCCGCCGTTCCCGGTTCGACTGGCACCCGGTGCCACCGCTGAAGGAAGTGACCGCTCATGTCCGCACCAGCGCCGTCCCCGCTGGCCATCGTCGACGCCGAGCCCCTGCCCCGGCAGGAGGAGGTCCTCACCGAGGCGGCACTCGCCTTCGTGGCCGAGCTGCACCGGCGGTTCACCCCGCGCCGTGACGAGCTCCTCGCCCGGCGCGCGGAACGCCGCGCCGAGATCGCCCGCACCTCCACCCTGGACTTCCTGCCGGAGACCGCCGCGATCCGCGCGGACGACTCCTGGCGGGTGGCCCCCGCCCCCGCGGCCCTGGACGACCGCCGGGTCGAGATCACCGGCCCGACCGACCGCAAGATGACCATCAACGCCCTCAACTCGGGCGCCCGGGTCTGGCTCGCGGACTTCGAGGACGCCTCGGCCCCGACCTGGGAGAACGTCGTCCTCGGTCAGCTCAACCTGGCCGACGCCTACACCCGCAGGATCGACTTCACGGACCCGGCGTCGGGCAAGTCGTACGCCCTGAAGGACGAGGGCGAGCTCGCCACCGTCGTCATGCGCCCGCGCGGCTGGCACCTGAACGAGCGTCACCTCGTGGACGCGGACGGCCGCCAGGTCCCCGGCGCGCTCGTCGACTTCGGCCTCTACTTCTTCCACAACGCCCAGCGGCTGCTCGACCTCGGCAAGGGCCCGTACTTCTACCTCCCGAAGACCGAGTCGCACCTGGAGGCCCGCCTCTGGAACGAGGTGTTCGTCTTCGCGCAGGACCAGCTCGGCATCCCGCAGGGCACCGTCCGCGCCACCGTCCTCATCGAGACGATCACGGCCGCGTACGAGATGGAGGAGATCCTGTACGAACTCCGCGACCATGCCTCCGGGTTGAACGCGGGCCGCTGGGACTACCTGTTCTCCATCGTCAAGAACTTCCGGGACGGCGGCGCCAGGTTCGTCCTCCCGGACCGCAACGCGGTGACGATGACCGCCCCGTTCATGCGGGCGTACACCGAACTCCTCTTGCGTACCTGCCACAAGCGCGGCGCGCACGCCATCGGCGGCATGGCGGCCTTCATCCCGTCCCGCCGCGACGAGGAGGTCAACAAGGTCGCCTTCGAGAAGGTCAAGGCGGACAAGGACCGCGAGGCGAACGACGGTTTCGACGGGTCGTGGGTGGCCCACCCGGACCTGGTGCCGATCGCCATGGCCTCCTTCGACGCCGTGCTCGGCGACCGGCCGAACCAGAAGGACCGGCTGCGCGAGGACGTCGACGTCAAGGCGGCCGACCTGATCGCCGTCGACTCGCTGGAGGCCAGGCCGACGTACCCGGGGCTGGTCAACGCCGTGCAGGTCGGCATCCGTTACATCGAGGCCTGGCTGCGCGGCCTGGGCGCGGTCGCCATCTTCAACCTGATGGAGGACGCGGCCACCGCCGAGATCTCCCGCTCGCAGATCTGGCAGTGGATCAACGCGGGGGTGGAGTTCGAGCGGGACGGCGACACGGTGAAGGTCACGCCCGAGCTGGCCCGCGAGGTCGCCGCCGCCGAACTGGCCGCCGTGCGCGCGGAGATCGGCGAGGAGGACTTCGCGGCCGGGCACTGGCAGCAGGCGCACGACCTGCTGCTGACGGTCGCCCTCGACGAGGACTACGCGGACTTCCTCACCCTGCCGGCGTACGAGCAGCTCAAGGGCTGAACGCCCGCACGAGCCGGAACGCTCACCTGTCCGAGTGGCCCAGGGACTTCCCCGGGGCCACTCGGTCGCGTACGAGCTTCTTCACCGCGGTCGGTTCGGGGAATCCCTGGTCGCGGCGGTCCCAGACCACCTCGTCGTCGACCCGGACGACGAAGACCCCGCCCTTGCCGGGCTTCAGGGCGAGCTCCGACAGCTCGGCCTCGAACGTGGTGAGCAGCTCCTGCGCCAGCCAGGCCGCGCGCGGCAGCCAACGGCACTGGGTGCAGTACTCGATCTCGACCCGCCCGCTCGCGTCACTCGAAGCGCTCATCCGAGGTGCACCGACCAATCCTGTTCCGCGGCCGGCTTGCCGTGCAGGTCCGGGACCCGCTTCAGCCAGTCCGGCCGTCCTTGACGTGTCCTCGCCGCGCGCCGGGCGTCGTCGGCGGCGAGCTCCTCCGGGGCGGGGAAGTCGGTGGGCAGCCAGGCCGCGGAGGCCCGTACCCGCGCGTGGAGGTAGCGCACGTACGCCTCCCGGACCGCGTCCGGGTCCGCGAACCCCGCTTCGCCGGCCAGCCAGGCGTCGGGCACCTCCGCCACGATCCGGCGCAGCAGCTCCTCGGTCACCCGGGGCGCGAGCTCGGCGTCGGCCGCCCGGGTGTCCGGGGCGCAGCGGCCGAGGGCGTGATGGCGGAAGTCGTAGCGCCGCGCGGGGTCGGCGCCGTCCCAGCGGTGGTGGAAGACGAGGGCGGCGCCGTGGTCGATGAGCCACAGCCGGGGCGGGACGGTACCGGACGTCGGCCAGACCATCAGGTTGGAGCTGTGTACCGTACGGTCGACGTTCACGGTGAGAGCGTCCAGCCAGACGATCCTCCCGGCCTCCAGCGGGTCCACCGGGAAGGCCTCGGCGACCTCCGGGGTGAAGTCCGCCGCACCCGGCAGGAAGTCCATCCCGAGGTTGATCCCCGCGCTCGCGGTGTGCAGGTCCCGGACCTCCTGGTGCGGTTCGTGCTCCGCGATCGCCGGGTCGAAGCGGACCAGCACCAGCTCGGGGAAGCGCAGCCCGAGCGCGCGTGCCAGCTCGCCGACGATCACCTCGGCGACGAGCGCCTTGCGGCCCTGCGCGGAGCCCGTGAACTTCACGACGTAGGTGCCGAGGTCGTCGGCCTCGACGATGCCGGGGACGGAGCCGCCGGAGCGCAGGGGTTCGATGTAGCGGGTCGCAGTGACCTCTCTCAGCACTTCCCAAGACCCCTCGGCTCGTTTGCCTTACTTTCCACGGCACGCTCCAACGAGGTGCGATCCGAGGAAACTCCCCGATCAGCCCTGGGGAGAATCTGGGGAGTTTCGACTGGCATCCTCGTCTCCCTGTCTCCCCAGCAGTCCGTCAATGGCGGTGCGGCCCTTGCTCCCGGCCTCTGGCATGAAGTGAGCATAGTAACCAAGCGTGACAGCCGGGGACGAGTGCCCGAGCCATCGCGCCAGCGTCACCACGGACTCCCCGGCCTCCAGCATGATCGAGGCGTAGGTGTGGCGCAGCACGTGGAAGCCGTCCTTCGGCGCCGCCTCCCACTGCCAGTCCTTCGCGCCCTTCGCGCGCGGCGGAATGATGCCAGCCTTGGCCAACGTCGGCTTCCAGGTGTAGGTGTTCCACGTGTTCACCGCCACGGCATTGCCGTATCGCGTGGTGAGCAGGAGGGAGAACTTCCTCCGCTGCTTGTCCGCCTCCGGCTTCCCCCACGGAAGCTCGACCTCCACTGGCGGGAACGCCTCGACGTAACGCTTCAACTCCTCCGCCACGGAGAAGGGCATGTCAACGGTGCGTGTCTTCGCCCCCTTCGGCAGGGCAAAGTACAGCTTCCCCTTGATGGCCTGAACTTGGCGACGGACATGGAGGACGCCTCGCGCATAGTCGATGTCCTCGGGGCTCAGTCCAAAGACCTCACCCTGCCGAAGTCCGCACCCGAGTCCGAGTACGACGGATATCCGGTGCCGGGAGCTGATCACATCCCGGACATGCAGTGCCCTCTCCAGCGACCACGCTTCGCGTCGCTCCTTCGACGCCTTCGGCCACCGTACGGACTTCGCGTGCATGGGGTTCCTGGGGAGCCGCTTGTCGTCGACTGCCGCCTCCAGAATGCTGGACAGCTCGGACAAGATGCCTCGCCGGTAGTCGACCGAGGAGACTGTCTCCTCCAACGTGGAGATGTACGTGCGGAGTTCGGCCGCCGTGATGTTCCTGAGCGGCAGCTCGCCCAGATGCGGAATAATGTGAAGGCGCGCTCTCCGCTCCTGGTTGTCCTGGGTCTTCGGAACACCCCCTCTGCCCGGCGCCCAGTGCAACGCGATGTAGTCGGCCAGCGCGATGGATCCATCGCGCGGGTCCACGAACTCGCCGCGTTCTTCGTCGGTGGCTGCCCGACGAAGCCACGCCTTGGCGTCCTCCAGTGTGTCGAAGGAACGGTCCCGGACCCCGGGTATGCCGGCGACCTTGTATCGCTTCCCCTTGCCGTAGCGAGCGGTCTTCTCTCTTTTCCCCGTTACCGGGTCCTTCTTCTTCTTGATCCAGCGATCTTCTATGTAGCCGGCCAGGTGAGGCTCCTTGTCGAAAGGGGTTGAAACAGCGCAGTCAAGCGCTTGTCGTATAGCCGGATCGATGCTGAGGTGCAGCAGTCAGTGGGCTCAGAGCCGCGTTGGAGCGCGAGTCGGCCTGTTCCTGTTCCTGGACCCAGGCTTCGAGCGCTTGCAGCCGGTACATGACGCGGCCGCGTTGGCCCATGCGGAAGCTGGGCGGTCCTTGGCGCCGGTGCCGCCAGACGTACAGGGTCTGGGGCGACAGGCCGAGGTACTCGGCTGCGTCCCTGACATTCAGGAACGCTTTACCAACAGCGCCAGGCGCGTCCGGTGCGGTGGAGGGAACGGGTAGCAGGCGAGCAGTCATGGGAGGTCCTGTGTGGTTCCTTACGAGTGGTGCAGAATCCGGGGCAGCCTGTGGTGAGGTGGCTGGCCGTTGGGTGCGTTTCGTGCCTTTCTTGGTTTCCGGGATCTGGCCCTGCGCACTGAACAGGCGCTAGACGACACCTGGGCACCGGGAAGGAGCTGTCCGCTCCAGGTCCACCGCCAAGCAGCCGGTGCGAACGGCATCAATACTCCGGACGATCGCCGGTTTGGCTAACCGGCGATCGTCGGCTATGTTGCGCGCCCGCATAGGGAGGTTCACGGGCTGCTCCCAGCGGACGAAGCTCAGGAAGCCAGCCGGGTACGACCGGAGACGGGGGGCTCGCCGCCCATGACGAGCACCAGGAGCCCATCGTCAGTGAGCCGGTCGAGGTTGCGGGCCACGACGCGTTCGGAAGCACCAACGGCTCGGGCAACTTGCCGGGTTGCGGCTCCGGGGTGCGTCGCGACGTGCGCGAGGACCACTCGATCACGGCGGTAGCCGGGTTGCACCAGGTCCTCGCCGAACAGCCCGGCCGTACAGCCGCAGAGGCACAGTGCCGTGGAGAAGGCGCCGTAATCGTGACGCTGCTGTGCGGTCCACGCGTTCAGGGCGCCGAGCGCCAAGAGGATGGGGGCATTGAAGCGGGCGGACCGGAGAGCGGGATTCGACAGGTGGGCCTCCTTGGGGTGGCCTCGGCGGCAAGACCGAGTTGGACGCGGGTACGGGCTGCCGTGGCGACCAGCCTGCTGCCGGACGCCCCGGAGGCCAGCATCCCTACACTGACCTGGTCTTTTTACGGGACGTTGTACGTTGACATGGTCCCGGGCAAGGTTCCAGTCCATTGGGGCTCTTTCTCGTCTGCTGTGAGCGAGAACGCGGGCAGCAGGTGCAGCATCACCCGGACCTGCCGCCAGCCATCTGGCGCTGAGGAGAGTGCCAGCGCCCCCATCACAGAGCCTGCGGACGGCCTCAGCGGCGAGGGCGTAGTTGCCGCCGAACGGTCAGCCCGCTCATTCGGTCACGGCGGCACTGCGCAGCGCGATAGGTAGCAGGTGATCCCCGGTTAGCGAAACCGGGGCTTCTGCGGATCGTTGCATGTCGTCCGCGCTGGCCATCTGGCGGTGGGAAAGCGCGGACTTCTCTTCAGTCCCGGGTGTCGGCTTGGGGTGGAAGAGGGGCAGGTCAGGCCCCACCGACTCCCGGGGCTGGCTTGAACGTGTTCACCCACAGACCGGTGCACGCCTCGTCACGGAGGTTATGCGCTGAGCCGGAAGACGCCCATGCAAAGACATCGCCGCGAGTTGCTACGGGACAACGGTGGCGCCCTGCACGTACGCACAGGGCCCAAGGCGAGAGAGCGTCGAGGTACCGCAATGCGGTCCACCGGAAACAAGGCCGGTGGATGCAACCGACCGCCAGAAATCGCCTGTGTGTTCGTTTTCTGATGCATTGTCAGTGCCGTGCTCTAGCGTGAATTCCCTGTCGGATGAGCAGCGTTGGGAGGATGCCCGGTGTTCTTTGGCGACTCGTCTGCGGCGTACGAGAGCATTACGTCGCGGATGAAAGCGCTGGCGGTGGTACGGCCGCTGCTGGCGCTTGACGACAGTCCGGTGAAGCGGGAACGGGGCTGGGAGGGCTACCGACTGGCCGAAGTCGCGCTGACAGCCATTGACTGCGTGACGCTGCGGATAGGGACACGGTCGGCAGTGCGACAGGAAGTTGTCGTGGAGGAGGCGGCTGAGTCTGCCGCGCTCCAGATGCCCGGCCGACCCGGAGGCGAGTACCGGGAGGTCGCCCGCTGGGTGGTGGAGCGGCTGATCAATACCGAGAAGCATGACCGGTGTTTCTCGCACGACATCGGCAGCGTGACGGCCGACGGCTTCGTGGTCAAGGACTTCCCGTTCCAGATCCTCAAGGACGTGCCGGACGAGGCCGGGCAAGCGGCGCTGACAGTTACTGATGCGGCCATCACGGTGCTCGTCCACGCGGTCGACGTGGACATCGCTTCCGAGCAGATCGCGGCAGAGGCCAAGCTGGAAGCACTGCTCAAGCGTGCGCGGATCAGCGAGGCGTGGCAGGCCGCCCGCACCGCCCATCTGCAGAGCCTGCGGTATGCCAAGGAACTGCTCGACCGCATGGAGGAGATGAAGCGGAACGTGCGCACCATCGACTGGGAAGCAGACCTTGAGGGGCCCCTGAAAGAAGCCCAGGACCATGTCCAGGACAGGTCCCGGGTGGAGAGTCAGATGAAGCAGCAGGTGGCCCAGCTGCTTGAGGTCACCGAGGAGGAGCACAAGCGGCAGCAGCTGGAGTCGCTGGATGCGCTGATCGGGGACTGCCTGCAGCGGCACTCGATGCTGATCGACATGCTGCTCAAGGTGGTGCCTGAGTTCCGGCACCAGCAGGACCGGCAGATCTTCGTGGCTCCCGTGGTCCATGCGCGGGTCCACTTGCGCAGCCAGCTCCTGGAGCCGGCTCTGGAGCTGAGCATCGAGGACAGCCAGCGGCCGTTGGAGGCGTTCGTGCGCGGGGTGCTCGGCCCGGTCCGGCCGCGGGTGATGTACCTGCCGGACTACTTCGAGGCCCTGATGCGTATGCCGGAGCAGGACGATGTCGAGCTGGTCGAGGTACACGCCCTGGAGGACCGGGCGGAGGTGCCCGATCTGCCACGGTTCGATGAGGCGCAGCACGCCGCGGTGGACAGACTGCTTGCGTCCATCCCCGGGCAGGGCATCAGGCTGTCGCAGTTACTTGAACACGCCCGCCAGTGGGGAGAGGACAGAGGGCCTGACGATGACACCGACCATTTGCTGGCCATGAAGACGGCGCACCGGTTTAGGCATGTCCCCGTCGCCGAGCTGCTGCGCGGGGAGGAAGCCGTCATCGCTGTTGATGACGGGACCTCTCTGGACGACCTGGCCTTCGGTGGCAGCGACTTCCTGCTGATGCCGACCAGGGGCGAGCCGTTGGGCGACGGCGTGAATACGGGCCCTGGCGCGCAGCCGCCTGACGCGCCAGGGTCTGGCGCCCGGAGCACGAGCGAAGATCTGGAGCCGAGTGCATGACGCAGTACGACGACGTTGCCGCGGCTGCCCGGATGGTGGCCTTGGCCATGACCCGCGGCAAGTCCCCGGCCCGCTCCGGCGAGTACGCCCGGCTCGTACGGCGATTCGACGCGGAGCCGGACTTCGCCCAGCTGGTGCGGAAGGTCGCACAGGGCTTTGACCTGACCGCCCAAGAAGCGCACCCGCAGGCCGGTCTGATCCTGGCAACCACACCCGAGACGGACTTCGCCGTCTCCGTCGCCGACCTCGTGCCGCAGACGGAGCACAGGCCGCTCTATCTGCTCGCCCACCTGGCCATCGCCTCGCGGGCCTTCCCCCGTCCCGAAGACATGGACGACGACGAGCACGTCGCCCGCATCTCGGTGCATAAAGTCGACGAGGACGTCCGGGCCTATGCAGCCGTCCTGGAACGCCGGGCCGCAGCCGCCGGCGAGGACACCAACCCACCGGCGGGCAGCCCCGGGTTAGAGGGACTGTGGCGGACCTATCTGCGCCGCAACCCCACCGGCCGAACGGACAAGGACAGAACACCGCTCTCGGCAACCTACGCGCTGGTCAAGAAGGCGTTCACACACCTCGAGCAGCGCGGGTTCGTCCGGGGGACCAGTGAGGAAGGCGGCGGCACGTACGCCACCAACGTCCAGTACCGGCTGCACATCCGTGACCAGGCAGCCCAGGACATGCTCCAGGAACTGGCCGCCCTGGGAGTAGCGGCCCTGGCGCACCACGACGCGACGCCCCCGCCCGGCGCTGCGGAACACACCGACAGTGCAGACACCGGCATGCTGCCGGACTCCGCCCCTCCCCTCTGACCTCTGACGCCTCCGCGACACAAGGACCCCTCTTCATGTACGAGTTGAACCGCATCCTGCTGCGTAATTTCGGGCCGCGCGATGCCCGCTACGAGAACGTGGACCTGGACTTCTCCGCAGTGGGCGCACCGGTACAGGCGGCCTCCCTGGTGCCGGTGGCCGGGCACGTCACGCAGCGGCCCTCACCGGCCAGCCTGGTCATGCTCCAAAACGGCGGCGGCAAAGGCGTGCTGCTGACCGGCATCACCTGCACCACGATCCCGCGCCGCCACCAGGACCTGGAGGTGCTGCGAAACTTCGTGGTCTCCCTGGCCCAGCCCTCCCACATTGTCCTGGAATGGGCCGATGCCCGCACCGGCAGGCTCCTGGTCACGGCGCAAGTCCTCGCTCCCGAGGGCGACGGCATAAAGCGCCGCTTCTACAGCTTCCACCCGAGCGCTGCCCTGAGCGCCGACGCCCTTCCCTTCCACCGCGACGGGCACTGGCTGCCCTTCGACCACTACTGCACCGAGCTGCGCGAACTGCAGAGCACGGTAGAAGCGTTGGAACTGCAGATCCTGGAGGTGCAGGAGAAGTGGGAAAAACACCAAGACAGCCTGGGACTTGAGCCCGGCCTCTTCGATGTCCAGCGCAAGATGAACGCCACCGAGAGCGGCGCGGCCGAAGCGTTCACCACCTCCAGCGCCGGAGCGTTCGTCCAGTGGCTGCTGGAGAAGGCCAACGACGACGACAAGTACGCAAAACTCGGCGACGCCTTCGCGACCTATGCGAGCGCGCACGACCAGCGCGAGAAGCTAGGCAAGGAGCGGCAGTTCGCCCTGGCCATGGAGCAGATCTGCTCCCAGGTCGCCGACCGGCACCAGGAGCACACCGACCAGCAGCGGGAGACCGCCCAGGCCAAATCCGGCCTGGTCACCCTCGCGTCAGGGCTGATGCGCCGGCATCAGATCCTCATTGCCGCCGCGCAGACAACCACCGGCACGGTCAACACCGCATACCGCGACCATGAAGCAGCCAAGCAGGACCTGGACGTCGCCAATGCGCGAGTGGCGCATGTGCGATGGGCTTCTTGCGGTATCGAGCTGCGCGAAGCAGCCGCGGAACAGAAAAGAGTGGCCGGGGAAACCCAGGAGCTGCAGGACAGCCTGGCGGGCTGGCGCAGCGTCCCCGTCGCCCTCCGTCACGCGGCAGCCCAGGATCACCACAGCCGTATGCAGCAGGCCCTCTCGCAGGCCGAACAGGCCGCTGCCCCGTATGTACAGGCACGTGACACAGCCGCGGCAGCACTGCGGGCACGCTACGCGGCAGCCGAGTCGCAGGCACGCACCGAGGCCGACGATGTGAACAAGAAGATCGTCGAGACTCGCGGCAGCATCCAGCAGTGGCGTGAGCGCAGCAACTCGCTCCACACGCACGCCGGCACGGCTGAGGGAGAACAGCGCCTGCTCCGCCGCCAGGTGCAGGACTTCGAGCAGCAGCTGCACACTGCCCGTGAGCAGGAGCAGGTGAAGACCGACGAGAGCGCCGCGGACGCCTCGGCACGGATGGACGCCGAAGCAGATCACCACGGCCGCCTGCTTGAGGAAGCGGAGCAGGAACAGGACCTTGCCCGCACCCGCCGCACCCAGGCATACCAGCGGCTGCCCGACGTCCAGCAGCAGGCTCTCGACGACCGCCGAGCGGCCAAGGAAGCCGAAGCAGCCATCACCCGGCTGCGCAACCGCGCCGAGACCGTACGCCGCCACGCGCTGACCGCGGAACTACTCGAGCTCAGCCCCGAGCACCTCCAAGACGGCGATGCCCTGGCCTGGCTCGCCGACCACTGCACCGCACTGCAGAACCTGGCCGAGCGCCGGAGCACCGCTCTGGACAGGACACTGCGGCGGACCCAGCACGAGCACAGCGCGGATGAAGAACTGCTCGCCGCCCTGGACATCAGTGACGGCCTCCTGCCCGCCACCAAAGAGGTCCGCTCCCTGTGCGCCGAGCTCACGGCCCACGGCACCGACGCCGTACCGGGCTGGCAGTGGCTGCGTGACAACGTCCCCGCAGACGACCACCACAGCGTCATCACCGCCCACCCGGACCTGGTCGGCGGCATCATCGTGAGCGGCGGCCCCCCGGCGCTGGAAGCGGCGCAGCGTCATCTGGAGCGCACCCGTCCCCTGCCCGCTGCGGCCATCGCGGTGGGGACCGGAGAGCGGATGCTGACGCCCGCACCCGACGTGAGCGGCCGGACGGTGCCCGAGCCGACGCCGGCCCTGCACGACGAGCAGGCCGCCGCAGTGGAACGCGCCAGAGTCGAAGCACGCCTGGCGGCCTCCGCCCAGGCATTGGCGGAGCTTGAGGAACGCCTCGCCCTCACCCGCGATCTGGACAACAAGATCGCGAACTGGCTGCACGAAACCGGCTCCGTGCCCGTACCGGTCCGGCTCGAACAGCTCCAGGAGCTCCAAGAGGCGGCGGAGGCAGCCCAAGTCAGCCTTGACGCCGCGCGCACCCGTGCCGAACAACTCGACGACGCCGTCGCCGCTGCCGAAGGGGCCTGCAAGGAGCAGGACTCAGCCCACCGCAAGGCCACCGGCACCGCCCATGACCTGCATCGGCTCGCAGAGGCGGAGAACAAGGCCGGCCAGGCACGCGACCGGATCGCCGTCCTGGAGGAAGAAGCCCAGCAGCGCCGACGCGAACTCGAAGCATTAGACGAGAAAGAAGAGGCGGCCCACGACGACATCACGCGCATGACCCGGGCCGTGGAAGCCGCCACCCAGCTGGCCCGGAGTCATGCCCAGGCGCGCAAGAAGATCACCGCGACGCCCGAGGCAGAGCAGGCTCAACAAGCCGAGGGCACGCCCCCCGAAGCGCTCGCCGCACTCCAGTACCGCTACGAACAGGCCCTGGACGACCTGCGCAGTGTGGACATCGGAGAAGACCAGCGCCAGCGCGCCACAGACGCAGAAAACACCCTGCGCGCCTGCCAGGAGGAGTGGGCGCAGGTCCCCGACCGGATCAAGCCCCTCGCCAAAAGGCACAGCCGCACCCCTGCCGCCGCGGATGAGGTCCACCGAGACGCCGTAGAGCGCGGCCTGACCCAGCAGATCAACAGTCTCCAAGAGCAGCTGCAGCGGCTACGCGACAAGGAGAGCCGACTCAAAGAACGACACCACACTCTCACCGGCCCAGCTGGAAACCTCAGTGCCCAGGACACCGAGCGGTGGACCCCGCACACCCTCGAAGAGGCCCGCGACCTGACCGCACGCGCCGAAGACGCACAGGCCCAGGCCAAGGAAGCCGAGCGCCGCACCAACGAGCAGTACAACGCGGCCCGCAGGCAGCAGAGCCAGCACACCCGCGAACTCGATGCCTTCGGCAATGTCTTGGCGCGCTTGGGCACCACGATCGAACACCTTGGCGTCCATACCGCACCGGACGCCTATCAAGGCACCGCCGATGCGGCCGAGCCGGCCGTGCAGCAGGCGATGGCCCGCTATGAAGGCGCCCAACGCAAACTCACCGACACCGAGCGCCGGGTCGAAGCGAGCGTGTCCAACCTCAAGGACCAGATCGCAGACGTCACCTTCGAGCAACTCGACATCCCCTTGCGCACTCAGATGTCCGCTCTGGACAGGCGATACATCCCCGAAGCGGCCCGTGAGTGGACCACCGCACTGCGCCGCGCCGCCGCAGCCCTGACAACCCAGCTCGAAGGCATGACCAAAGCTCGTGAGGCCCTCGCGTCCCAGCTCAGCGGCTACGTCACCGAACTCCTCCAGCAGGTCGACCAGGCAAGCCGCTTCTCCGTCTTCCCCGACGGCCCCACCCCCTGGGCCGGACAGCGCTTCCTCACCATCCGCTACAAGAAGCCCGACCCCGCCATGCTCGCCGCCCAGATGCGCGAAACCATCGACACCCTCACCGCCAACCCGCGCACCCGCAAGCTCAAAGGCACCGAGGTCGTCATGCGTTGCCTGCACGCAGCCGTTCCCCGCTTCACCGCCGAGGTCATGAAACCCAACGCCACCCAACGCGTGGACCGCGTACCGGTAGAGAAGATGGGCAAGATCTTCTCCGGCGGCCAGGAACTGACCGGAGCGATCCTGCTGTACTGCGCGCTCGCCGCGCTGCGCACCTCCCCCGGCCCCCGCAGCCGCACCCGCCACGGCGGACTGCTCCTCCTGGACAACCCCATCGGCCGCGCCAACGCCCCCTACCTCGTCGACATCCAGACGCAGATGGCCGCAGCCCTCGGAATCCAGCTCATCTACACCACCGGCCTGAGCGACGAAACCGTCACCGCCCGCTTCCCCGCCACCATCCAGCTGCGCAACGACGCCGAAGCCCGCACCGGCCTCGCCCGGATCCGTCTCGACGACCAAACCCGCAACGCCCTCATCCCTGGCCCGCGAACCGCCCCAGACACCCACGCCCCCGAACCGACCGGGTACCTCAGCTCCGCACGCCTGTACGCCAAGGGAGAGACGGACCGATGACAGCGCCCACCCCCGAGCAGCCGCCCCACCTCTCGCCTGGCGCTGCCCGCCTCAGCGCCGCGCTCCACGCCCGCGCCGAGCGGGCCACGCTGCCGCGCGCCACCGTGATGGAAGCCTTCACCACCGCACTGCCCGGCGCCGCACGCAGCGACAACTCCCGCACCGCACTGGCCACCCTGCTCGAAGAACTCTCCGATGCCGACGTCCTCCGCCTCCCCCACGGCCAGGCAGGCAAATGGGACGCCGGCCGCCCCGCCCTGCCCGAACACATCCGGCTGCCCGCAGTCACCCCGCCCAAGGCCGCCCCTGCCGCCACACGACGCTCCTACCGCCCCGAACTCGACTGGGCCCACACCGCGCGCCTCACCACCGCCCATCACGAAGTCGTAGCTCTCATCAACCGGTGGTTTCGCGACACCAGCAACCGCCTGGAACTTCGCGCGCCGATCTCCCTGCGTGAACGCTCATACGAGATTTTCCAGGACGAGAAGCGCCTCGACGCGCTCATCTCCGGTGCGCTCTTCGCCCCCGGCCGCCTCACCCTGGAACAGCTCGGTACCTACCGCGAACCACCGCCACTCGCCTTCCGACAACTCGGCGACGGCGACACCCTCCTCGTCGCCGAGAACAGCGATACCTACGCGACACTCCGCGACCTACTCACCCCGAACCCCGGGCGTACCAGAGCCGTAGCCTTCGGCTCCGGACGGGCCTTCGAAGCCTCCATCGAAACCGCCAAAGAAATCCGAGGAATCCAGCGGATTCTCTACTACGGCGACCTCGACGCAGAAGGACTGTCCATCCCCGCCCGCGCCTCCGTAACGGCCACCCAGATCGGGCTGCCCCCGGTCGAACCCGCCACCGCGTTGTACGACCTACTCCTGAGCCACACTCCCACCCCAGGCCAGCCGCTCTCCGAGGAACGCGCCCACACCCTCGCGGCCTGGCTTGCACCCACCCAGAGACAGGAAACTCATGACGTACTGATGTCGGGCCGCCGTATCGCGCAGGAGGCCACCAACCGCAATCAGCTAGCCGGTGACGCCACCTGGCTCCCTTGAGTCCGTCGGGAGACCGCGGGCGTCTCCAGGTCGACAGCATGACCGTCACTCTGGCGCGTCCAGCCGTTGCCAGGGCAGCGGGCTACCGGTCGGGCTCTGGCGGGAGGCCGGCGACAGAGGCAGCCGCTTCGGCTTTTAGGACAAGCAAGCTCACGCCACGCTGCTGCAGAGGGGGATACTCCTGTGCAGGACCGCCCACGGCTCGACGGCGGCAGGGATGCTGTGCGTGCCCAGCGCGGAGGCGTAGCAGAAACCGGCCGCTGTTCGAGGGGCGCAACGCTGAGGGTGTCGTACGAGCCATCGATAATCCAACCGTGCTCGATGCTCCCCGAAGAGAAGAGGAGAGAGGGCCAGAGTCATCGGCGCCTTCCTCAGCTTCCCGCCCTGCTGGGTCTGGCTCAGCTGGATCGACATCCGATGGAGCCCGTACACCCACCCGGCCGATTGGTCATATGAGTCACGGAGAAGATCCAGCGAGGCACAAGATGCAGCTCGTGCCACTGATAGCCTCAGCGTTGTTGACGTGTGACGCATCGCGTCCGGCGCATTTCGTCTTCACTGGCCGGTCGCGGAACGGGGGGCGATGGTGTTCGAGCCGCTGCGGGAGAAGGACCCCCGAGAGATCGCGGGCTTCCGGCTGACCCAGCGTCTCGGCCAGGGTGCGATGGGCGTCGTCTACCTCGGATACCGCAGCCCCCGCCCGGTGGCGATCAAGGTCATCAAACCGGCGCTGGCGGACCAGCCGTACTTCCGTCAGCGGTTCGCTCAGGAACTGGAGGCGATCCGACGTGTCGGTGGATTCCACACCGCAGCGCTCGTGGACGCCGACCCTGACGCGGAGCAGCCCTGGATCGCCACCGAGTACGTCCACGCGCCCTCGCTCGAGGGACTGCTGAACCAGCACGGCGCAGTGAGTGAGCTGGGGGCGTGGTGGCTGGCCGCGAGTCTGTCCGATGCACTGATACACATCCACTCTGTCCGGTTACTACACCGCGATCTGAAGCCCAGCAACGTGCTGGTCACCACGCAGGGCACTCGGGTGATCGACTTCGGCGTCTGCCATGTCGGAGGTGCGACCGGGCTCACCTCCGGCGATTCACCGGTCGGCACTCTCGTGTACATGGCTCCGGAGCAGGCCATGGACTCCCGCAAGGCGAGCGAGGCCGCGGACGTGTACAGCCTGGGCGCGACGCTGGTGCATGCGGCGACTGGGCACCCCCCGTTCTACGCCGATCTTCCGGTACAGCGGATGCTGGACGTCGAGCCCGATCTTTCAGGCTTGCCTGAGAGCCTGCGAAAACTGGTTGTCAGTGCCTTGTCCTACGCTCCGGAGGACCGGCCCACTGCCCACAGTGTGCTGGAGGCGGCCATGGACCGGCTACTGGAACACGCTGTACCGGTCAGTGGTCCGCGGTACCCCCCGCTGCCGGGTGCGTTCCTCACGGACGTGCTGCAGGTGGAAGGGGCACCTCCGGTGCCGCCGGCGCCTCCTGAACCAGCACCGGCTCAGGAGGCGCCGGCGGCACCGGAACCAAGGGACGAGGCGCAGCCTGCGGAACCTGCCGCCGCAGGTGCGTCCAGCGGCGGGGGCGCGCCGTGGGCTGACCGCTGGCGCGGAAAGATCCGCGACCGGCGGTCCGACTTCGGCGGCTGATTCCGCCGAGCGCACAGCGGGACAGGCAGTAGAAACACGACGAGGCGGTTCAACAGTGATCGAAGGAGAGGGCCCGGTGACCAGCGCCGCAGGCACAGCCAAATTCGCCGCGGGCATGCAGGTCCGTGCACGGGACGAGGACTGGCTGGTCGTCGAGGTTTCCGAAACCTCGCACGACGGCACGCGCCTGGACGTCCGCGGTATCTCCCCGCTCGTACGCGACCAGCGGGCCGTCTTCTTCGCCCACGAATCCCTGGACCAGGTCACCCCCCTTCGGCCCGAGGACACCGACCTCGTCGTCGACGACTCCCCAGAGTGCCGCCGCTCCCGGCTGTTCATCGACGCGCTGATCCGCAAGACCCCACTTCCTCTGTCCGAGCAGCGGCTCGCCACGGTCGGCACCCACCTCGCCGACGACCTCGCCTACCAGCGCGAGCCCGCCAGGGCGGCCCTGCGCGGCCTACGCCCGAGGCTGCTCATCGCCGACGCGGTCGGACTGGGCAAGACCCTGGAGATCGGGCTGCTGCTGTCGGAACTCATCCGCCGGGGCCGAGGCGAGCGCATCCTCGTCGTCACGCCCAAGCACATCCTGGAGCAGTTCCAGCACGAACTGTGGACGCGTTTCGCGATTCCCCTCGTACGCCTGGACTCGACCGGTATCGAACGCATCCGGCAGAACATCCCGGCCGGCCGCAACCCCTTCTCGTACTACAAGCGCGCGATCATCTCCATCGACACGCTGCGCTCCGACCGCTGGCGCAGCCACCTCATGCAGGTTGCCTGGGACGCTGTCGTCATCGACGAGTCACACAAACTGATCAACACCGGGACCAAGAACAACCGGCTCGCGGGCCTGCTCGCCCCGAGGACCGACGCCCTGATCCTGGCCAGCGCCACACCCCACAACGGTCAGCGCGAGTCGTTCGGTGAGCTGCTGAGCCTGCTGGACCCGACCGCCATCCCCGACACCAGCGACTACGACGAGACCCAGCTCGATCACCTTTACGTCCGTCGGCACAAGATGTCCTCCGACGTCTCGGCGGAGATCGGCCACAAGTGGGCCACCCGCAAGCCGCCCGTAGCCTTCGACTGCGTCGCGAACCCCATTGAACAGAAGATCTTCGAGGAGCTGTACGACGTCTGGATCAACCCGGGAGAAGGCCAGCCGGCTCCGGTGAGCGGCAAGGGCGCCCGACTGTTCCCGTACACGCTCCTGAAAGCCTTCCTCTCCTCGCACAAGGCGTTGGCCGAGACGGTGGAGAACCGGATCGAGCGCATCGACGAGGACGTGCAGAAGCACCCGGAGAAGGGTGCGCAGCGGGCCGCGGAGCGCTCGGCGCTGACACGGCTCGGTGCGCTCGTCAGCGAGGCCACGGTGAAGGATGCGGCGAAGTTCCGCCGCCTGGTCGACGAGCTGAAGGGCATGAGGGTCGGGCCGGGGGCCGACAAACGCGTCGTCGTCTTCTCCGAGCGCCGGGCCACCTTGCAGATGCTCCATGACGCCCTGCCCGGTGAGCTGGGCTTCGAGGTGAGCCAGGAGATGGGACGCGGGGCGATCCGCCAGCTGCACGGTGGCCGGCCCGACGACGAGCAGCAGCGGACTGTGAAGGACTTCGGTCTGGCGGACAGCGAGCTGCGTGTCCTGCTCACGGGTGACATCGCATCCGAGGGCGTCAACCTGCATCGCCAGTGCCATCAGATGATCCACTACGACCTTCCCTGGTCGCTGATCACCATTGAGCAGCGCAATGGCCGTATCGACCGGTACGGCCAGCAGACGTCCCCAGAGGTCCGCGCTTTGCTGCTGGTCCGCCAAGATGAGGACCCCGATGTGCCCTCCGCGGACCGACTGGTCTCCCGACGGCTGCTGGAGCGCGAGGACGAGGTCCACCGCACCCTGGGTGAGGCCGCCTCCATCCTCGGCCTGCGCGACGAGGAGGCGGAGGAGAACGCGATCAAGGCGGGACTCGCGGCCGGAAAGATGTTCGACGAGATTGTCCCCGCACAGCCGGTCGATCCCTTCAACCTCTTCATGGCCCACCACACCGTCGACGGGTCGGGAGCCCACTACCGCGTACCACAGCTGTTCGCCTCGACACGGGCCTTCGTCGAGGAGGCACTCGACGAGGTCTACGGCAACCCCGAGGAGAAGATCGGGAAGGCGTGGGACAAGGACTACCCGGAGATGCTCTCTTTCGCACCGGACCGCGAACTGCAGCGACGCCTCCTCGTCCTCCCGCAGACCTATCTGGACGAGCGCGGAGTGCTGGACAGGCTCAGGGTCACTTTCGACGCCGGCTTCGCTCAGCAGCGCCTGGACCGCGCCCGCGAGCGCAGCGGCGAAAGGACCAAGGGCGCGATCACGAAGCAGGAGCGGCGCGAGACCTCCGGCTGGCCCGACGTCAGTTACCTCACCGACCAGCACCCGGTGGTGGAGTGGCTCACCGACAAGGTCCTGGTCCGGCTCACCCGCAACGCCGCGCCCATCATCACGGCCAACGTCCCCGGACCGGTGTTTCTGATGCAGGGCATGTACTCCAACGCGAAGGGCCACCCGACAGTCCTCGCCTGGTCCTGCGTGACCGGACTCGAACACGGCAACCCCGTGTTTAACGACGATCTGGTCGGTGTCCTGGAGCGCGCCGGCGTGAAGCCGAAAATGCTCAATCGGCCCTTCGCCGGGGACATCGATGCCCTGCGCGCCCTGGTGCCGAGCGCGGTCGAGGCCACACGGCAGCACCTGCTCGGACTGCGTAGCAGCCAGGAAGAACCACTGATCGAGCAACTGGCCGACTACGAGAAGCGCCTGGCGGCCTGGCGCAGGGCGAGCGAGTCGACCTTCGAGCAGCTCACTCTCGGTATCCGTCGCGAGCACGAGGAACAGCGAGTGAAAACGACCGCCATAGAGGTCGAGCAGCTGATCGAGCAGCTCGCCACCCAGGGCGACTCGATGATCCGCGTGATCGGGGTCCTTGCCCCCGCCGCAACCGGTGAACAGAAGGGTGCGTGACCACCGTGGCATTCGAAGCGATCATCAACCGCGGTGAGTACATCTCCGCCCACTACCTCGCCGAACTCTTCGCCAAGGACCTCACTGACCTGCGCAAGCGCTGGACAGCAGCGGACCGGGCCGGACAGCCCACATCCCGCTCCGGCATGCGGAACCTGAGCCGCGACTATTTCAAGGCCAAGGTCCGCCTCACCGAGAAGGAGGACTTCGGCGGATCCGAGCTGTGCAAGCTCAATGACGCTCTGCTCGCCGCGCTCGCCTACGTCCACCGTGGAGACGAGTCGCCAGAGCGCGAGGACGACACCCACACCAGGATCCGGCGGGGCGTCTTCGAGGTCATGCACAGCGACAAGCCCCGCGAAGTCCCCGTCGCCCTCGCGGTGAAGGGTCCCGGGGGCGTCGAGCTGGTCGCGCTGGACGTCAGCTGGAGCACGGACGCCGAACTCGTCGCCTCCGACATCGAAGACGGTGGCGCGGAGCTGCTCGCCCCCATCGCCCTCGACGGCAAGAACGAGATCACCAGCGCAGCGGACGCCGTCACCTTCCTCTTCGGCAGCGAGGATGCCTACGCCCCCAGGTTCGTACTGCTGCTCGCCGGCGGTGCCGTGCTGCTCGCCGACCGCACCGCGTGGCACGAGGGCCGCTTCCTGGGCGTCAGCATCGACGCCGCGCTCGACCGCAACCTGGCCGCCGACGGCGGCGAACTGGAAGCCGTCTCCGCCCTGTTCGGCGCGGAGTCCCTGCTGACGCAAGGCGGCGCTGCCGGATTCCTGGACAACCTCGTCGATAAGGGCCGCAAGCACGCCGTCGGGGTCTCCAAGGAACTGCGCGAGGGCCTGCGGCAGTCCATCGAACTGATCGCCCAGGAGATCCTGGACCGGATCCACGACCAGGAAGCAGACCCCGCCGAACTCGGCGACAGCACCGAACTCGCCAACCGCCTCTCACAGGAGTCACTGCGCTACCTCTACCGCATTCTGTTCCTCCTGTACGCGGAGGCCCGACCGGAACTGGGCATCCTGCCCAGCAAGGATGACGCCTACCAAGACGGCTACGGACTCGGCCGACTCGGTGACCTGGTCTCCTATGACCTCCCGGACGAGGCCCAGGACGGCTTCCACTTTCACCAGTCGCTCGACCTGCTCTTCCGCCTCGTTGACCAGGGTCACCGCGCGTTGGAAGAGGAGAAGCCGAGCGGCACCGGGCTGGACGCGGACGGCATCCGCTTCGAGTCCCTGCGCAGTGATCTGTTCCACGCAAATGCCACGCCGCTGATCGGATCGGTGCGCATCGACGGCCAGCGCATTGACACCCGGTTGCGCAACAAGGTGCTGTGGCGAGTCCTCAACCGCCTCATGCTCAGCCACGGCGTCGGCAAGGGCTTCATCTCCTACGCCCAGCTCGGCATCAACCAACTTGGCGCGGTGTACGAGGGCCTGATGTCGTACACCGGATTCTTCGCCACCGAGGACCTGTACGAGGTAGCCAAGCCAGACTCGGACGGACTGGCCGGCACATGGGTCGTCCCCCAGAGGGAGGCCGACAACTACGACGACGAGGTCTTCGTCAAGCGCCCCGACGAGATCACCGGCGTACCCAGGCGGGTCGAGCACAAGAAGGGCTCCTTCGTCTACCGCCTCTCCGGCCGCGAGCGGCAGCGCTCCGCCTCGTACTACACCCCCGAGGTGCTCACCCGCAGCACAGTCAAGCACGCCCTGGCCGAACTGCTCGACCAGGACGGCGAGACGACGAAGGCGCGTGACATCCTGGAGCTGGTGGTCTGTGAGCCAGCACTCGGGTCCGGAGCGTTCCTCAACGAGGCCATCAACCAGCTCGCGGCCGGATACCTGCGTCGCCGGATGGATGAGCTGTCGGCCGAGCGCGGCCAGGACATGCAACTGCCTCCGGACCGATACGAGGCAGAACTGCAGAAGGTCAAGGCTTACCTGGCCCTCCACAACTGCTACGGCGTGGACCTCAACCACACCGCAGTCGAGCTGGCCGAGGTGTCGCTGTGGCTTAACGCGATGCACGAGGGCCTCAAGGCCCCCTGGTTCGGTCTCCACCTGCGGCGCGGTAATTCGCTTATCGGCGCGCGCAGGGCGGTGTACCCGGCCGAGGCGCTGAAGAAGAAGGCGTGGCTGACCGCAGTACCAGTCGACCGCCCTTTGCGGGAAGGCGCGGAGGAAGGCGTCTTTAAGGAAGGCGAGGAGATCCATCACTTTCTGCTCCCCGCCAAGGGCTGGGGGGCGGTCGCCGACGCAGACGAGGCAAAGGAGCTGGCCAAGGAAGACCGGGATCAGCTCGCCGAGTGGCGTAAGCGAGCAGCCTCCGCCCCGAGCACGGCTCAGGGCAAGCGGCTGCTGGCCTTGGCCGTCAGGGTCGAGCGCCTATGGGGGCTGGCCAGGCGGCGGCTCGTCGTCTCCGAGCGGGAGATCCGCCGCGACATCGCCGTGTGGGAGGTGGAGCAGGACCGGCCACTGCCCCGATCCTCGGGAGCAGTCTCACGGGAGCGGATCGAGGCAGCTCTCAAGGAACCCGGAGCCCCGCTGGGCCGACTGAAGCTGGTCATGGACGCCTGGTGCGCCCTTTGGTTCTGGCCGGTGGGCCAGAACGACACCCCTGAGCCCCCAGACCTGGGCGAATGGCTGGACTTCTGCGAGGCTCTCCTTGGTGTGCCGCCGGCCAAAGCGAAAGCGGCCAAGGCAAAGGGTGTCAAGAGGGCCAGCGCCGCAGGGCATGACGACCTCTTCGGCCTCTTCGGCGACACCGGCGACTTCGATCAGCTCGCCGTAGACGACTCCAACGACCGGCTAATGAGCCAGTGCGCTGAGATGCCAGCGATCGCCCTGCGTTTCCCCTGGCTCAGCGAGATCGATGCGATCAGTAGGCGGGAGGGCTTCTTCCACTGGGAACTCGAGTTCGCCCATGTCTTTTCCCGGGGCGGCTTCGACCTGCAGGTGGGGAACCCACCGTGGCTGAAGTCCGAATGGAAGGACCACCTCGCGGTGGCGGAGCACGACGCCTGGTTCGGCCTGGAGAAGCAGGCGTCCGAGGACGTCAAGGCAGAACGTAGAGCGGCGGCGCTGGCCGACCCCGATGCACTGCGGGCATACCTCGCCGACGTCTCCTCCTGGGCTGGCATCGACACGCACCTGGGCTCGCCAGTCAATCACCCGGTGCTCACGGGAATGCAGACCAACCTCTACTTGAACTTCATGGAGCGGTCCTGGCGCAACCTGAGCCCCACCGGAACAGCGGCCCTGATCCACGAGGAGAACCACTTCTCCGTACCCAAGGGCGGGATCTTCCGCGCCGCAACCTACGCCAGGCTCAGGCGGCACTTCCAATACGGCAACAACATCCTGCTCTTTGAGGACGTCGACAACAACAAGCCCTTCGGGGTGAGCGTCTACGGTCCACCGCGTGAGATCGGCTTCCTGCAGATCGCCCGCGCCGTGCACCCCTCGACGGTGGATGGATCTTTCACCCACCGCGGTGAAGGGCCGCTGCCCGGAATTCAGTTCCCTGAGGGCGGCTGGGACCTGCGCCCCCACCGGAACCGGATCGTCCCAGTGGACCGGGAGATCCTTGCCAGCTGGGCCGCCGTCATTGACGAGCCGGGCACCCCGCCCGAGCACGCCAGGGTACTTCGCCCCGTGACTGATGAGGACAACCAGGCACTGCGGATCCTCGCGGGCTTCCCTGAACGGCTTCACGACCACAAGTACTGGTGGTCTCCGGAACTTCACGAGAAGGGCGCCAAGGAGAAGGGGATTATCGAGTGGCGTAGTGCCGTCCCAACGTCCTGGGGCGAGGCCGTGCTGCAGGGCCCTCATTTCTCGGTCGCTACTCCTTTCTCTAAGCAACCGAACCCCGGCTGCAAGTCCAACAAGGACTACACCGAATGGGATCTGGAACAGCTTCCGGAGAGGCTGGTGCCTCGCACCAATTACTCGCGGGTGTGCTCGGAGGGAGATTTCGCCGCGGCACGGCGGACCTGGAATGGAGTACCCTCGGGGGACTTCTACCGGGTTGCCTGGCGAAGAATGACCACGTCGAATAATGAGCGCTCGCTAAAGCCTGCTCTGTTGCCCCCCGGTCCGACTCATGTGGACAACGTTCACACGCTTGCACTCTCCTCAAACCGTGGCACAGGTATTGTGGCCGGCCTCTGGGCCTCACTCGCCTTCGACTATCTAGTCAAGGTCTCCGGCTCCACCAAGGTCAACATCGAGCTGGCCCGAAGCTTCCCCACTCCCCTCTCCCACCCCCTGGTCACCCCCCTCCTCGTACGCACCCTCCGCCTCAATTGCCTGACGCGCGACTATGCCACTTTGTGGGAAGACCTTTACGACCCAGCTTGGCTGCAGGACCGCTGGACCGATCCCGCCTCTTCCCGCCCGGCGCTCCAGCAGGTCGGCGATGCATGGTCCATGGCTACCCCACTGCGTACCGAGTACGACCGCCGGATGGCACTAGTGGAGATCGACGCTCTAGCGGCCGTGATGCTCGGTCTGAGTGCTGAACAGCTGTGTGCGATGTATCGCTCGCAGTTCTCCGTGCTGGGCAAGTATGAATGGGAGGCGTTCTATGCCTCAGACGGCCACAAGATCGGGGCAGCCACCCACAACGTAGGCGTCCGGCAGACCCCCGAGGAGGCGGCTTACGTCAAGGCGTGGGTGAAGGCTGCTCGTGTCGGCGACCCGACTCCCGAGGTTCCTGAGGGCTGGGTGAAGCCTGACCGAGAGGCCGAAATGACCAGGGCTCACTCGGACTTCACCGCACGGCTACTCGCTGGCGAGTACGGCGACTATGCCGCGTACGCGGCCGAGCACGGGGATCACGGCAACCTCCTCGGCGCGACCGAAGCCGATCAGGTGCTCGCCGGCGTTCCGGCAGAAAGCAGGTAAGACGCCGTCATGCTGCCCTCTCTGGTCGCCGAGGACCTTCGCCGTGCCCTCGCCACCTACCTGACGACGAGTTTCGCGCTCGCCGACGACGATGTGCGCGATGAGCTCGATGCGTTCCTGGAGCGGCCGGAGAGCCGGCTGTTCCGTGGGCCGTATCTGCGTGTGCGCACCCCCTTCCGGGAGGCAGCCTCCGGCTGGGAGGCCGCCCTCGACTGGAGCCCCAAAGACTTCACGCCATACACACACCAGGCCGCAGCCTGGCGGCGGCTGTCCTCGAAAGCGGGGCATCAGCCGGAGCCGACCATTGTCACCACCGGTACCGGCTCCGGTAAGACCGAGTCGTTCCTCGTGCCGATCATGGACCACTGCGCTCGTGCTCGCGCCGCGGGACAGCGGGGTGTCAAGGCACTGCTGCTGTACCCGATGAACGCCCTGGCCGATGACCAGGCCCGCCGTATCGATGACTTCCTCGGTACCGAGGCGGCGCTGAAGGACGTCACCGCCGGCATCTACATCGGCGGTGCCTCTGGCCCCCGTTCGGCGTCGGAAGAGGACGAGAACGAGCCTGGCTCCTACGGCCGCGACACCGGCGCGACGTCCCTCGCCGGCGATCCCACCATCAAGCACCTGATCACCGATCGGGACGCGATCCGTGCCGACCCGCCGGACATCCTGCTCACCAACTACAAGATGCTGGACCTCCTGCTCCAGCGCATTCCGGATGCCCCGCTATGGAAAACGGACTCCCTTGCCTTCGTCGTCCTCGACGAGTTCCACACCTACGACGGCGCCCAGGGCACCGACGTGGCGATGCTGTTGCGCCGCCTCGGCGCGGCCACCGGGGCAGCCCGTGAGGGACGTCCCCTCGGCGACATCACGCCCGTGGCAACATCGGCGACGCTCGGCGGGGGAATGCCCAGCGGCTCCTCGTCCCTGGCCCTGGATGGGCCTGAGCGGTCCGATCGTGAGCTGCTGCGTGAGTTCGCGGAAAAGGTCTTCGGGACGCCGTTCTCCGATGCCGCGATCATCGGCGAGAATCGGCTGTTGCCTGGAGAGGTGGTCACCGACCCCGACTTCCTGCTCCCCTCGCCGGCCCCTGCGGCTCTGGCGGAGTTGCCCGACCCCCTAGACGACGAGTCGGCCCTCGCGGACCTGGCCCGGCTCATGCTCGGCCAACCCCTCAGTGATCCGGTGCAGATCGGCGCCAAGCTCAAGCAGCACATCCTGGTCAAGGCGATCCTCGACGTCGCCGGGAGCAACCCCGTCACCATCCCTGACATCGCCCGCGAGTTCGCCCAGCGCGGTGGCGGACCGGCCTGGGATGAGGCCGCGCGCAGCGACCCTCGGCTTGTCGAGCTCGCCTTCGCGCGGATCCTCGCGCTGATCTCGCACGCCCGTACCCCTCACCTGGTGACGGGAAAGCCCGGTCCGTTCCTGCGGGTTGAGGCCCAGCTGTGGGTGCGCGAGGTCCGCCGGGTCATCCGTGCGGCGACCTCCGAGCCGCACTTCCGCTGGTACGACGACGACGGACCGACCGGCGACTCCCGGCCGAACCCCGCCAACCTCGCCATCTACCAGCCGACGGAGGTCGACAGCGCCGGGGAGATCGGTGAGCGGACCGATGCCTCGCGTCGCCCTGTGGGGCCGCCCTATCGGCGGCACCTTCCTGCCGTGTACTGCCGGCATTGCGGGCGGTCTGGCTGGGCGGCGCTGTCCACGGAACTGGAGTGGCAGCAGCTCAAGACCAACACCCTGGAGATCTACCAGGCTTCCGCGCAGAAGAAGCGGGCCGTGCGCTGGATGCTGCGGGCCCGCCCAGACGAGTACCCCGTACTGCACCTGCACGCCGAAAATGAACGGCTGACGACCAACCCGACCGCTGACACGGTCGCGGTCATCACGCCTCATGGACCGCTGCCCGTGGCCCCTGACGAGGAGTGCCCCTCGTGTGGTCTCGACGACGGCATGCGCTTCCTGGGCGCCGGCACAGCCACGCTCGCCTCGGTGACCACCACGCAGCTCTTCTCCGACCGGGGACTCGCGGGGAACGAGCGGAAGCTGCTCGTGTTCACCGACTCGGTGCAGGACGCCACCCACCGCGCCGCGTTCATCGCCAACCGCAGCTTCGGCTTCACCTTCCGCGGCCTGCTGAGCAAGCACCTCACCCCAGGCCAGCCTGTCGCTGTACATGATCTCGCAGCTGACGCCGCCGAAGCTGTCGTTATGGCCGCAGGCGCGGGCAAGCGCAGCGAACTCGCCTCCATTGTCCCGCCCGACCTGCGCGAGAACCCGGACATCCTCACCCTCCTCGACGAATCAGAGGACTTCAGCGATGCCGGCGCGGCCATGCTGCAGAGCCGCATGGTCTTCCAGACACTCCTCGAGTTCGGTCTGCGCTCCCGCCTGGGCCGCACGCTGGAGCTGACCCGAACCGCTGCCGCAGAGGTCGACCTCAAGGATCTGCCCGCGCTCTGCGCCGAACTACGGGAGCGGCACCAGCGCCTGCCCGGCCAGATTTCCCTGCCGCCGGACGACGGCGCGTACGCGGTATTCCTGCGCGGGCTGGCCGAGCGACTGCGCCTGCGAGGGGCGCTGTACCACCCCTGGCTGCAGGAATACATCCGGCAGGCCGGCGCGCGGCGCTGGCCGATTTGGGGCGGCCGTCCCACCGGCATGCCCGCCTTCCCCAGGGGCCTCGCGGCCCCCGCATTCCCGGTATCGGGCGGCACCCGCACCACCGGCTTCGACTCCCTGTCCCGCGACAGCACCTGGTTCGCGGACTGGGGCCACCGGGCGCTGGGCTGCGACCGGCGCGAGGCGCGCGCGGTGGCCGAGCTCGCGATGAAACTCCTCGCCCAGCGCGAGATCCTGGCCACGTACCACGCCGAGGGCGGCGCACTTGTCTACGCGCTCAAGCCCCGCAACGTCCTCATACACCGCATCGACGACACTGCCGCACCGGGCAGTGAGGACGGCGTGAACGCGTGCGGGGTGCGCTGTGACACCTGCACCTGGCGGCAGACTGTGCCGCCGAGCCGCCGTGTGGACTGGCTGGGCACCGCGTGCCTGCGGTTCCGCTGCTCGGGCCACTTCGTGGAGGATGACCGCGACTACACCGCCGATTACTACCGGCACCTATACACCATCGACCGTCCGGGCGATGTGCTGACCGCCGAGCACACCGGCGCGCTCAGCCGCGAGCGGCGTGAGCGGGTCGAAGCGGCCTTCAAGAACCGTGCCTCGGCATTCGATCCGAACGTTCTCACCTGCACGCCCACCCTTGAACTCGGTATCGATATTGGTGACTTGTCGGCAGTGCTTCTGGCCTCAATGCCGCCGGCACCGGCCAACTATGCGCAGCGCATCGGCCGTGCGGGCCGCAGCACCGGCAATTCGCTCACCGTCACCTTCGTACCGCGAGGCGCCCGAAGCCACTACTACCTGCACGTCCCGGAGCAGATGCTGGCGGGCAGGATCATCCCGCCGGACTGCTACCTGGATGCCTCAGAGATCCTGCGCCGCCAGTACCTGGCCTTCCTCTTCGACCGGGCCGCGGATCGGAGCCTGTGGGAAGGCACGGCGATCCCCGAGCACCCGATGCCGCCACGCATCGGTGAGCTCTTCGGTCATGGCCTGGCCGAGGACGGCTGGTTCAGGCGCTTCCTCGACGTCGCCGGCGCCCGCCATGATCAGTTGTCTGCCACGTTCATCGCGCTGTTCCCCGCGATGGCTCCGGCCGCGGTCCAGGGTGTCCAGTACTTCGCCGCCCAGGGCCTGGAGGAGGCCGTCGGGGCTGCGGCCACCGCGTGGAACAAGCGGGTGGCCGCCCTGCGCTCGCGGATGCGGCAGATCGGCCGGGCCTTCGACGCGCTGTCGACCGCTTCGGGCGATCCGGAACGCGACAAGCAGCGACGCCAGCTCTTCGCCGAGCAGCGGACCGTACGCAAACGCCGGGACTCTCTCGTCTCGGAGAACTCGATCAACGCCCTGGTGCGGCTGGGCCTGCTGCCCAACTACACCCTGCACGACGACGCGACTGTCCTCGACGCCACCTTGTGGTGGAAGGACAGCGACGGGGAATTCGACGAGAGCTCGACCGACTACGGCCGCGGCTCCCGGCTCGCGCTCACCGAACTCGCCCCCGGCAACATCTTCCACAGCGACGGCTACAAGTTCATCGTCAGCACCGTGGACCTGGGCACCGGTGTCGGCGGCGGCGAGAACGCGTACGCCCTGTGGCGGTTCTGCCCTGAATGCGGATTCGTGGCCACAGAGGAGACCGGGCTCGACATCACCGCCTGCCCGCGCTGCAAGGCACCTCAGATCGCCGACCCTGGAGCCGTACACAAGGTGCTGGTGCCCGAGCGGGTCCTCGCCCGCGAGCGGCGCGAAGACGCCCGGCTGACCGACGAGCGGGACGAGCGGGAGCGCAAACAGTTCGACGTGGTCACGCTCGTCGACATCGACAAGGACCAGCCGCAAGGACTGAGGGCATGGCGCCGCACCGGCAGCGGCCTGCCCTTCGGCGTAGAGTTCGCCCGCGTCGCGACGATCCGCACAATCAACCTCGGTCCGGCAGCTGCACCCGGCTCCACGCACGCGATCCGCGGTGAAGACGTCCAGGTCTCCGGCTTCGAGACGTGCCTCGAATGCGGAGGTGTGCGAGGCGCCCACCCGCAGGCATGGGACCCCTCGGCCCAGCGCGTGGGCACCCGCCATGCGTACTGGTGCTCACACCGCGACGACGGCGTGACCCACGAGCCGACGGAGAAGCTGCTACTCGCCCACGAGCTCACCACCCAGGCGCTGCGCATCCTGCTGCCCGTCTCCACGATGGACCTCAACGACCGCCTCATCTCCTTCAAGGCGGCCCTGCTCCTGGGCATCACCAAGCACTTCGGTGGCGCTCCCGACCACATCCGTGTGGTCACCGACAGCATGCCCGGCGACAGCCAGGAACTACGGCGGCGGTTCCTCGTCCTGCACGACTCGATGCCCGGCGGCACCGGCTACCTGGAACACCTCGCGGACGCCGCAGTGCTGCACCGCGTCCTGACACTCGCGCAGACAGCGCTGCGGGACTGCCCCTGCCAGAAGGAGGAGCAGCGCACCCCCTGCCACCGCTGCCTGCTGCCCTTCGTATCCAGCAGCGAACACCCGCACGTCTCGCTGCGCATCGCGAAGGAACTCCTGGACGAGATCCTCAAGGACTGGGCGGTCGAGCCCGTCGACACGCTTTCCGGCGTACGCATCGACCAGCTCGTCGACAGCGAGCTGGAGGACCGGTTCGTCCGCACCCTCATCACCTGGGGTCGCCGAGAGGAGGAGGACGGATCAGTTGCCGCCAAGGCCGGCCAGGGCGGAGTCGAGCACGAACTCCGATTCACCCGCAGTGACGGGGCCACGCGCTGGCGCATGCGGGACCACGTGCGGATGAACACCGCCGTGCCCAGCGAACCGGACTTCCTCCTGGAGCGGACCGACGGCCGGGCGGAACGCGTCGCGGTCTTCCTCGACGGTTTCGCCTTCCACGCGAGCGAGAAGGTCAACCGAATCGCCGACGACGCTGCCAAACGGGCGGCCCTCCGGGCGGACGGGGTGCTGGTGTGGCAGCTGACCTGGGACGACGTCATGGCGTGGGCAGCAAGCGTCGGCAGCGCCGTGGAAAGGCAGCAGGTCCGTGCCCTTACCAGGCCGCTTCACACGGATACCGCACTCCAGCTCGCTCGCCAGATCCACCAAAGCCTGGTCGGCCAGGCCCGCCCCGACGACACCCTCGACCCGGTCCTGCGCAATCCGGTGGAGACCCTGCTGGAGTTCCTCGCCGACCCCGACCGGGCCAAATGGGCGCGACGGGCAGCCGGCCTGCTGGGCGGCTTCGGGGCGGCGACGCACCCACAGCCCGTGGACCGCGAAGAGATCGGACGGGCGCTCCCCGACGTACTGCGCGGCGCGAGCCTGCCCGTCTCGGCATCGGCCTCAGCCGCGGAGGCGGTCGCATTCGACGCCCGCACCACGGGCCAGACGCGGATCATCGGCCTGCTCGACCGCCGTCCTGAGCCGCGCAGCAAGCAACCGGACATGCGGGCATGGTCCGCACTGACCGTGCTCGACGACCGGCCCGAAGCCATCACAGGCGACGAACACAAGGACCGCTGGACAGACTGGCTGCGCTGGTCGAACCTGCTGCAGTTCCTGCAGCCCGCCGGCAGCGACGAACTCCCCCGATCCCTCCACCAGGTCGCGGTCTCCACCAGCGATCAGGTCGATCCTCACACCGTGGCCCTGCTGACCAGCGCGCTGCCCACGGAAGCAGGAGTCCCGCAGCCGCTGCCGCAGGCATGGACCGAGGCGATCGAATGGGCCTCGTCCCAGGTCGAAGACGTCCTGCTCGCTCTCGTCGAGGAAGCTCGCAGCGGACGCATCGACGTCCCGGAAGTCGGCTTCGAGCATGGAGACCAGGCGATGCAGGCCGAACTCGCCTGGCCGGACGCGAAGGTCGCCATCTTCATCGACCTGGACGAGCGGCGAGACGCCTTCTTCGCGCGCGACGGCTGGTATGTCGCGCAGGCCGGCGCCGTGAATATGAATGAGCTCATCAAGAAGTTGGAGGGGAACTGATGTCCGGCGCCAAGGTGATCATGGCGGACGTCTTCGGGAAGTCCTACGACGCGCTGGACGGCTCCGTCCAGCCGCAGGTGCTGCAGTTCATCATGAAGATGCAGCGCGACCCGGACTCCAACGGCCTCAACCTGAAGCCGCCGAAGGGCGCCAAGGACAAGAGGGTCCGTACGGCACGCGTCACCGACAACTACCGGGCCGTGCTCATGCACTACGCCGACCGCATCTACTACCTGGTCGCAGTGCTGCCCCACGACGACGCGTACGACTTCGCCGCGAACATCCTCTTCGACATCAACAAGGTCAGCGGCGGCATCGAGCTGATCAATCTCGGCAGCCTTTACGGCACGCTCAGCGGACAGCAGAAGCCCGCCGACACCACCCCCGACACCCCGTCGCTGTTCGCAAGTGTCTCCGACGCCGACTTCGAACGACTGGGCGTCCACACGTCCATCATTCCGGCGCTCCGCGAGATCCACAGCGAGGACGCGGTCCTGGGCATTGTCGAGACCCTGCCCAAGCTGGCTCGCGACGTGATCCTGTGCCTCGCCGACGGCATGTCCGTCGACGAGGTCTGGGAACAGGTCAGTTCACTCGCGGCCACCGACGAGGAAGTCGACACCCAGGACTACGAGGCCGCGATCGAACGCCCCGCCACCAAGGAAGCCTTCGTCGTCACTGGCGACTTCGCCGAGTTCGGACGCATTCTCACCGAGCCCCTGTCTGCCTGGCGGATCTTCCTGCACCCGGCACAGCGAGCGCTGGCCGAGCGCAAGACCCCCTACAAGGGCTCTGTCCGCGTCACCGGCGGCCCCGGAACAGGCAAGACCGTCGTGGCCCTGCACCGCGTCAAGGCCCTCGCCGAACGTCTGCCCGCCGGCCAGGCCATCCTGCTCACCACCTTCACCACCAACCTCGCCAACCTGCTCAAGTCCATGCTCAAGGACCTCGGCGGCGCCCAACTGCTGGCCAAGGTCGACGTCCGGAACATCGACAAGGTCGCCTACGGCACGGTGAAGGAGACCTTCGGCGCGGAAGCGCCCAGCAGACTCAAGGACAGCGAGATCCTCAACCGCTGGATCGATCTCGCCCAGGAACAGCAGACGCCCCGCTTCGACGGCCGATTCCTCGACGCCGAGTGGAAGCAGGTCATCCTGGCCCAGGACATCCGCAGCCGCGACCAGTACTTCGCCGCCAGCCGCGCCGGGCGCGGCCGGCGCCTCAACCGCCCCGAACGCGCCCAAGTCTGGTCCCTCGTCGAGGAATTCGAGCGCAGGCTCGACCGCGAGAAGGCCGCCGGCGTCACCCAGCTCGCCGTTCAGGCAGCCCGGATCGCCTCCGGCTGGTCCGACGAAGAACGGCCGTACCGGCACATCGTCGTGGACGAGGCACAGGACCTGCACGCCGCCCACTGGAAACTGCTGCGCGCGCTGGTCCCCGACGGAAACGACGACCTGTTCATCGTCGGCGACGCGCACCAGCGGATCTACGACAACCGGACGTCCCTGAGCGCCCACGGCATCAAGATCCGTGGCCGCTCCAAGCGGCTGACCCTCAACTACCGCACCACCCGTCAGATCCTCTCGGCATCGCTGAACCTGCTCGGCGACTCCAAGTTCGACGACCTCGACGGGAACCCGGAACAGCTCCGCGGATACCGCTCCGTCCTGGCGGGGGCCAGACCTGAAACCACCGGCTACCGCACTCCCTCCGAAGAACTGACAGCTTTGGCTAAGCGCATCGACAGTTGGCAGCAGGAAGGGATCAAGCCCCACGAGATCTCGGTCGTAGCCCGAACCCACGCGACCGCCGACAGCGCTGTTCAGGCACTACGTGACGCCAAGCTAGCCGCAGTGAAGGTCGAGGACTATCGCGTCCCCGACCCCGACGAAGGCGTCCACGTCATGACGATGCACCGCATCAAGGGACTCGAGTACCGCGCAGTCGCCATCGTCGGGGCCGGCGCCCAGCACATGCCGCTGCCCAGCGCCATCACCCCGGAGCACGAGGACCGCCTCCAGCACGCCGCAGACCTCCGCCGCGAACAGTCGCTGCTCTTCGTCTCCGCGACCCGCGCCCGCGAGCAGCTGTCGATCACCTGGTCAGGCCGACCCAGCCAATTCCTGGGGGTCCGCGTAGCTGACTGAGGAGAGTCAAATGGCACCAGGATCCCGGCCAAGGGCCACAGTTCCGGAGAGCTGAGACAGCGGCGGCCTGCATCAGAACCTTGAAGTAGGGAGGACTTGGGGTCGGCGTGTCGCATTCGGCGGTCGACCGGGAGACCTGCAGCTCGACACAGACCTCATCGACCGTCAGCTTTTGCCCAGGCCGAACCGCTACTGACATGACGCCGCCCCGCAATTGCGAATAGACACGGAGTCAGCAAGCAAGACGGGCCCGCCACGCCAGGGTGAAAGGCCAGGGGGTATCGCGGATCGGCTCATCAGGTGAAGCCCTTGCGCAAACCCGACGTAGGTACCGCTACTTTGAGGAAACCGGCGCTGCAAAATCAGGGAAGCCGCAGGCGGGACCGCTCATTACCTCCTTGCATCTTCCGGCACTACCGGCTGCATCCCGTAACGGCTCCACCGCCAAGCACAGCCGCTACGAACACCCTCAATGGTCATCACAATCGCCGGTTTGACTAACTGGCGATCGTGGCCTATGTGGCGCACCGCATCAAATGAATCCGACAGCTCCTCGGGCTGGCCAACTTCGTTGACGAGAGGACCTTCACCGTGGTGTCGGAGCGACGCGCCGCCCAGATGACCCGCTGCCGTCTGTCTGATCCGGGCCGGTGTGTAGTTCCCCTCCTTCACCGGTTGCGACCGGCTTTCGGCGTGCGCTTGGCGGCTGGGTAGGGTCGCGGTATCCGAGCCAGAGAGGTAGTTGCATGGCCAACGATATTGTGATCGCGCAGACGACCAGCGACAACGAGGAGCAGGCGAAGGCGCTGGCCTGGGGCGCTGTCGAGAGCAAGCTGGCAGCGGGCGTCCACATCGATGCGCCGATCACCGCTTTCTACTGGTGGAAGAATAAGGTTGAGACGGCGCAGGAGTGGCGGATCTCGTACATGACCACGACGGACCGCCTCCCGGCACTGGAAGCGTGGCTGCACGAGAAGCACCCGTACGACATCCCCCAGTGGATCACTCTGCCAGTGGCCGGTGGGTCGGAGGCGTATTTGTCCTGGGTTATTGAGGAGACGGCACAGGACTGAGAAGCGACGGGACTATGACGGCGTTCGCGTCCTGAGTATGGCCCTGTGTCGGCGCAAGGAGGCTCAGGAGGCGAACTGCCGCAGGTAAACGGCAAGGTCCTGTTCTCTATCGGGGAGCGACGCTGCGATTGTCGACGCGCGCTCCTTGCCCATCGTGTTCGGCTTGGCCTGTGCCGCTGCGGCAAACTGGCGTGACACGTAGACCCCTTGGTCGATGTCACCTCCACGCAGCAGGGCCGAAGCGAGATCGCCAAGGACCACGACGCCTCCGTCTGGGAGTTCGTCTCCGAGTCGGTCGACTGCGGTGTCTGCTGTAGCGCTGAGTTCGGGACGCCCCAACCGCCCGTATACAGAGAGGGCCAGCGAGTCCATGCGGTACGGGGTCACGAACCGGACCCACGCCTGCTCGCTGGTGTGATCCGCGAAGTCGTAGGCGAAGCGCGCTCGCTCCAACGCCCGAAGCGCCCCCATCTCGTCGCCGGCCGCCGCAGCCTCTTCGGCGTGCCTGCCGAGGACCCAGGCGGCAGCAGTAGCGTTGCCGTGGCCTCGCACATCGCTGGCCGCCTGGGAAAGGAACTCCAGCTTCGCCTTCGGCGTCGAGGCGCCGTAGCTGCTGTAGGTCAGGGCCAGGGCTCGGAGCGGAGGGTGCCCGGCGGTCGTCGCGCACTGCGACGTGACCTTGTAGTAGGCGTCGGCTTTGTCGTGCTCACCCAGGTCCCAGGCCACCCAACCGGCCAGGGCGGCGGTTTCTCCGGCGGCGATAGTGAGAGCCCGCTCGTGCTCGCCGGCACGAGGCAGAGCCGCGGTGATCGCGTCAAGATGCGACTCGACCGTGCTTTGTAGCCGCCGGGCGCTGAGATTGAGTTCCTGGACGTGTAGTTCAGCGGCCCGGTCGATGAGCGCGACGGCAGAGGGCGAATCGATCTTGGACCCCTTATTGAGGGCGAAGGCGAGGCGCCCCCAGGGCTCGGCAGCCGCACTCACGCCGGCAGCGGCGCCCCCCAGCAGCGTGCGACGCTTCACGGCGTCCTGGACCTCCTCTGCATTGGCATGCCCCTTTCTCTTCCGAGCGCGGGCAGCCTTGGCCTCCCGCTGTAGCTCCTCGAAGGGCACACCGCAGGCCGCCGCGATGTGGGCGATTGTGTGATTGGTAGGGACGTTCTCGAAGTTCTCATAGCGGCTGATCTCTCGGCGGGTCATGGTGTCCCGGCCGGAGACAGCGTTGATCGCGTCTGCCTGCTCCTCCTGCGTCCTGCCCGCCTCCTGCCGGAGCCGGAGGAGTAGGTCGGCGAACGGATCTGGCATGAGTGTGACCTCTGTTGGTGGGCGGAATCCAATCATGGCCTCAATTCCCCCCTCCCACTTTCCCCCTTGACAGAATTTTCCCCCTCCGGATTCCCCTGGTCGACAGCGTCGCCACGCGGTGCGATAGCCCCCATGACCAGGCTCCAAGAGGAGACCCCGCGTGACGGGGGCATCCGTAGCTTTGCCGACGTGGCAGACGTGTCATGCGCGAGGTCGGTTCACGAAGACCGGCACAGCACATCCGCGAGGGCAGGCTTACCGGCGGCATCCCATGGCTGTCAGGCGGCCTTTCTCCCTGATCTCGCGAAAGTTGGGGAAATGCGGCAGGCAGCGGGGGCGTTCCTGCGGCAGTGCCGTGTTTCGGAGTCGGTGGCGGGGGTCGTCGTACTGGCCGTCTCGGAGCTGGTCACCAACGCCGTGGTTCACGGTGAGGGAGAAGTCATGCTCCGGATCACGGTGGCCGTCGACGTGGTGCGCGTCTCGGTCACCGATCACAATCTGGCCCCAGCTGTACTCAAGGAAGCCGGACCCGACGGTGAATCCGGTCGCGGGATCCGGCTTGTCGAGGCGATCTCAGACGCGTGGGAGAGCAGCGGCAAGGAAACGTGGTGTGAGTTCCGGTGCGCGAGGGCTGCGGGTTGAGCCAGACTTCCAACTGGTTCCCGGCAATTCGGTTGACGAGTCGGGTAGCTCAGTCACTTCCCCTACAGAGGACGCTCCGAGGGCCGTTCACTTGCCTTCGCCCAGTAGTTCGGTTCAAGCATCTCGCCAGGCCATGCAGGCTGACGGATCGGGCCCTGAGGCCCCATCTGTTCGAAGTACGGAGCCAGGTCGATCACGGGCGTCCCGTCGACGGCGTCGAGATCAGCGACCAGGAGGTCCCTGCCTTCGACCTTGAGCAACCGCGGGTAACTGACCGCCAGTTGGTTAGGGCGCCGGTGGTTGCGGTGGACGAACGTACCGGTCGCCGGCCAGTTCTGGTTTCCCCTTGGACTGCGTGCGTGAAGCTGCACGTCTTCGGGTCGGGCCAGATGGAAGCGCCAGGTCACGGTCAGATGGGAGAACTGCTCGATTCCTCGCAGGGTTTCGAGGGGGTACGTCTCGTCGAGCCGGATGATCGATTCGACCCCGCCTTGATAGTCGTCCTGTACGCGGGTGTGGCCGCCGACGACCGTTGCGATCGACTTGACCTCGTAGGTCGGCATCAGCGCTCGTTCCTCTCCCTGGGCGTAGCGTGTGCGGCGGCCTCCGGTCGGCGCCGCGAAACGGTTCTGTGGTCAGCCTATGGCTCGCAACATGCCTCGCGCGCGATGGTCCAGTTCGGCGACGTGGCGACCACCGCGTTGCCGGACGGGCGAGAGGTCGCTCTGCATGCGGACGATGACGTCGCGGGCTCGCCCGGACTGAATACCGGCCATGGCGTCGAGGGCTTCGTTCCAGGTTGCGCATGCCTCGTCGAGGCGTCCCTGTTGGACTTGGACGGCGCCAAGGTAGCCGAGCGTCACGCTGTGGGTACGGGCGAACTGCTGGCGTCGGCGCGTGGCCACGCTGCGCTTGAAGTGGACCTCCGCATCCCGAGGCTGGCCCATGTCGCGCAGAGCACAGGCCGTCTCGTGGGCGAGGGAGGCTTCCTGGAAGAAGCCGACGCGGGCGGGCGCTTCGTTGGCGTCGGCGCGGGCGAGGTCTTGCTCTGCGCGGCTGATGGCCGCGAGGGTGCCGGCTCGGTCACCGTCGGCCGCGAGTGCGCGAGCGTGGACGATCGCCAGCAGCGCCTTCTCACGATGGCTGGCCTGACCGTAGCGGTCGCGGGACATCGAAGCGTCGGCCAGAGCGAGCGCCCTGCGTGGGTGCCCGAGGTCCACGGCCTGGTGGGCGAGGGCGCGCAAGACGTGGCCGCCGAGTGGGCCGTCTCCGGCTTCCGCCGCGATCCGGGCGGCGATGGTGAGGTAGCGCTGGGCGGTTCGGTGTTCGCTGGCGTCGAAGGCCATCCAGCCGGCGAGGTACGTCATCTCCGCGACTGCGGAGTACGTGTCGCGGCGGAGCTGATCTGTACGAAATCGGCCGCCGAGCAGCGGCACCGCCTCGTCGAGCAGGTGGCTGGCGAGGGCTTTGCGGCCGGATGCGCCGCCCCGCTGCTGGTCGCGCGCGGAGTAGTAAACCGTGAGGTCGCGGACGTCGTCGACGTCGGCCTGGGTCACCGGGCGCGAGGAGGCCGGTCGGCGATTCGCCGCTGCAGCGGGGGCGGCTGCCCACCACAAGTTGGTGGGCAGGGCGAGGCCGGCTGCGGAGTAGGCGGCGGTGGCCAGCAGCTTGCGTCGGTGCATGTCGAGGTCGTCGCTTCCCAACTCGGCCAGTGCGGTCAGAGGGTCGACGCTCCAGTCGGATCCGGTGTCGGTCGTGCCTGTCGGCTCTTCTTCCAGCCCGAGGTCGGCCAGAGAGAGGCAGCGGCCGAGCCTGCGGGACAGCGTCTCGCGCAGGATATGCGGCGCTCTGCCACTCGGCTTCGTGCCCTGGACCCACATAGCGATGTGCGAGCGGGAGATCGCCTCCAGCTCACGCACTCCACACTCCGCGGCCACGCGGGCAACAGCGGCGGCTGCCTGCGGCTGGGACCAGCCTGCTTCGCGCAAGAGTGCGGCAAGGGCGACGTTGCGTTCACGGGCCATGGACTGCCCCTCGGTTCCGAAATGATCTTTGACGCCTTTGACGGCCTTCCCAGCCGCACAGGCATACCCCTCGGACGGGATTCACGGTTCGCTCAACGTAGCTGCCAGATCACTCACTTCGCACGCCAGCCGTCGGCTCCGACCGGCGCTCTCGGGTCACTTTGGCTTAATCCGAACAGGAGTTGCGTCATGCGCCTTTCGCCGGATCCTCACCGAGACGGCAGCCAGCCCGTGCGAGAGCGCGGGCGGCGAGCGCCCGTCACTGAGGCGTCGGCGCCGGAGCGCGATCACATGGTGGCCGCGTTGGAGACGGTGACTCTGGTGCTGGGCGAGGATTCGCCACTGCCCGAGAGCGCTGCCGAAGTGGAGGGCCTCGTTCGCCTTCTGCGCGGCCACGTTGCCCAGTTGGGCGCACGGACCGCTCCAGGGATTCCCGTACTGCTGCGCGCGCAGCGCCTCTCCTCTGACAGCGTCCCCGAGGGCTACGTGCCGAGCCGGGTGTACCTGGTCAGGCTCGCAGAGGCCACCAAGGAGCTGATGGCACATGTGGAACCCGGCGGTCCCGAGCCGATCAGCGGGAAGGGCAGGCGGCGTTGGCGGAGGCCCACGGTCAACGTGCTGCGCGGTGCCGTCTTCGCCTTCGCCCTGGCCTGCCTGGTCTTCGCCGCTTCGGTGCCGCGGACATGAGGGTGACCGGTGCCGTCGTCATCGTTCTGGCCCTCGGGCCCTACAGCCTGGCTGGTGCTTCGCGGCGAGCAAGCGGTCGGCCCTGCACTAGTCGTCGAGGACCTGCCGCCGCCCGGCAACGCTCCCCCGTCACCCCGGTGACCACCGACCTGCCTTCTGCCCACCGTTCCCGGCCGCTGCGGCGGCCCCGATACCACCCCGGCCCCGCGGGGCTCACGGAGATCCATACGATGAAACGGCTTCCGCGCATCGAGCAGTACGGCCTGATCGGCGACATGCAGACCAGCGCCCACGTCTGCGATGACGGCTCGATCGACTGGCTGTGCCTGCCCCGCTTCGACTCGCCGGCCCCGTTCGCGGCCCTGCTCGGTTCGGAGAAGCACGGGGCATGGCGCATAGCCCCCGCCGCCGCCTACCAGGAGGGCGCCGCAGCAAGCGCCGAGCGCTGCTATGTCGGCGAGTCCCTCGTACTGGAGACGGCGTGGACGACCTCCTCCGGCAGCGTGACGGTCACCGACTTCATGCCGCCGCGCAACGGAGCGCCGCAGGTGATCCGGATCGTGGAAGGCACGGCCGGCCAGGTGTCCATGGTGTCCGCGCTGCGCGCCCGCCCGGGCTACGGCCGCATCAGTCCGTGGGTCCATGAGGTAGGCGGGCGCATGGTGGCCGAGGGCGGCGAGGACGCGCTGTGGCTGGACACGGCCACCGAGCAGCGGGAGAAGGACGGGGCAATCGTTGGTTCCTTCACGGTCGCCGCCGGCGACCGCGTGGCCTTCGTGCTGAGCTGGAGCCCGTCCCACGGCTGCCCGCCCGACATCCCGGAGCCCGCAACCGCGCTCGGCGCGACCCTGGCGTTCTGGGAGAACTGGGCGAGTCAGTGCACCTACACCGGGCCCTACCGCGACGCTGTCCTCCGCTCGCTCATCATCTTGAAGGCGATGACGTACGCGCCCAGCGGGGGCATCGTCGCCGCGCCGACCACGTCGCTGCCGGAGGAACTTGGCGGCGAACGGAACTGGGACTACCGCTACACCTGGCTGCGCGACGCCTCCACCACCCTGGCCGCACTGCTCGGGTCCGGCTTCCGCCAGGAGGCCGACTCCTTCCGCCGGTGGCTCCTGCGGGCGGTGGCCGGCGATCCGGAGAACCTGCAGATCATGTACGGCATCACCGGCCAGCGGGACCTGTCGGAGCGGGAGTTGGGATGGCTGCCCGGATACGAGAACTCCGCGCCGGTCCGGATCGGCAACGGCGCGGCCGACCAGGTGCAGCTCGACGTCTACGGCTACGTGATCGAGACCCTCTACCTCGCGCAGGAGAGCGGCGTCGCCCCGTGCGGGGACACCGCGGTCCTCCACCAGCGGCTCGTTGAGCACATGGCCGAGCGGTGGCAGATGCCGGACGAGGGGATCTGGGAAGTCCGGGGAGAGCGGCGGCACTTCGTCCACTCCAAGATCATGACCTGGGTGGCCGTCGACCGCACCATCCGCCTGGTCGAGGCCGGCGCCATGGAAGCCGACCTGTTCGCGTTGATCGAGCTGCGCGAGGCCATCCACCACGATGTGTGCACGCGCGGCTTCGACGCCGAGCGCAACACGTTCACCCAGTCGTACGGATCGCAGGAGGTTGATGCCGCGCTGCTGCTGATCCCCCGGGTGGGCTTCCTGCCGCCGGACGACCCGCGCGTGGTCGGAACGGTGGAAGCGGTGCGCCGGGATCTGTCCACCCCCGAGGGCTTCGTGCACCGGTACCGGACCGCCGGGAAGCGCACCGGGATCGACGGCCTGACCGGTAACGAGGGGACCTTCCTCCTCTGCTCGTTCATGATGGTCGACGCGCTCGCCCTGACCGGCCGTCTGGACGAAGCCCATGCCCTGTTCAGCAGGCTGCTGGCCCTGCGTACCGACCTCGGCCTGCTCGCCGAGGAGTACGACCCCACCAGCCGGCGGCAGCTGGGCAACTTCCCGCAGGCGTACAGCCACATCGGGGTCATCGGATCCGCGCTCCTGCTGCAACAGCTCGGCGCGGTTGCGCCTGCGGCGGAGGCGGACGTTCTCGTGGCGGCGAGTGCCTGATGAACACACTCGCCATCACCGCGCTCGTCCTGTTCGCCATCGGGGCCGTCGTCGCCGTGGCCGCGGTCTGGGTCACCCGTCGCCGCTGGCTCGCGGCACGACAGCAGGCACTTCTCCTGGCCCGCGAGCAGCAGGCCACCGAGCAGGCTCTGGACCGGCTGGTCCACGAGGTGCTGCCGCAGATCCACAAGGTCGGCGGCCGGGCCGCTCCGCCTGTTCTGGTGCCGGAGCTGGCCGGCACCGCCGTCGGCGAGCGGCTGGAGCTCGCGGTCAAGGCCACCGCCGGCCTCGCCCAGGCCATCGTCCGTGACATCCAGTACGCCGCGCACCAGGAGATCGAACAGGTCAAGACGCGCGGGGCGGAGGAGCTGCGCCGTGCGCACACCGACGCGCAACTGGAGATCGCACGCGTGCAGGCGAACGCCGTGCGGTCAACCCAGGCCGCGGTGCGCAGCGTGTCTTCGGCGCTGGTGGGAATGGCCGCCCGGACCAGCCGCAGGGTCAGCGAGGGGGTCCGGGCGCACCAGGACGACGCCGCCTTCGAGACGCTGACCGGGATCGACCGCACCGTCCAGCAGACGCTGCTGGTCGCGCAGGGCTGGACCGTGCTGGCCGGCGGCAAGCTGACCCGGCACTGGACCACCACGACCCTGACCGATGTGGTGCGGGCTGCGATGGGCTACGTCGAGGACTACCAGCGCGTGGCACCGCAGGAGCTGTCCCTCGCGGTGAAGACCCGTGTCGTTGGGCCCGTGGTGCACACCCTCGCCCTCTTACTGGACAACGCGCTGCGGTTCTCCCCGCCGCAGTCCCGCGTCCACGTCTCCTTCGAGCAGGGCCACCACGGGGTCACCGTCATCGTGGACGACAGCGGCCTGCAGATGACGCCGGAGCAGCTCGACGAGGCACGGGACGTCCTCACCGGCCAGCGCACCGATGACATCACACGGCTCGGCGCCCAGCCCAAGACCGGTTTCCGGGTCGCCGCCGCTCTCGCTCGCGCCTACGGCTTCCGGGTCGACGTCCAGGCCCCGAACGCGCTGCTGGGCACCCGCGCGCTCCTCACCCTGCCCGAGGACCTCCTCACTACCGTGGCCGAGGCCGCGTCCGCACCCGCGGTGCACAGCATCCCGCAGGGCGCGCTCGCCCCCGTACCGGAGAGCCGCCTGGCACTGGCCCCGCCCGCGCGAAGACCGCGGCCCGTCGCCGTGCCGGCACACCCGCCGGCAGAGGAGCGCCTCGATGCGTCGGCCGCTGCCGGGACGACAGCCAGCGGGTTGACACGGCGCAACCGGCGCGGCACGCCGGCACCTGCTCCCGCCCGCCGCCCGGTCAACGCGGAGCCGGGACGCGCAAGCGTGATCGCCTCCTGGGCCCGCGGCACCCAAGCGGCACGCGCCGAATTCGACGCCGTCCCCTCCCCGACCCCTGACGAGCAAGGACACGAGGCATGAGCGAGAAGAACATCGGTTGGCTCTTGGAGCGCCTGGAGGAGACCGACGGAGTGGAGTACGCCGTGCTCGTCGCGGCCGACGGCATGAGCCCGGACTACACGCCCCGTCTCCCGCAGGAGCAGGCGGAGAAGATCGCCGCCATCACCTCGACGCTGTGGGCAGCGTCGCGGGCCTACGACCACGAGACCAGCGGCGGGGGCGTGCGCCAGTTCGTCATGGAGTCGGTCGACCACATCTCCCTGCTCATCCCGGCCGGGGAGAACACGATGCTCGCCGTTCGCACCAGCAGCCCCAACGTCGACATCGGCGTGATCAGCGAGGCCGCCCTGCGGCTGGCGGGAAGCGTCGGCGAACAGTTGGGCGTCAAGACCCGGGTGACCACCGGCGTGGAAGCACCGCCGGCATGAGCAGGCCGCGGCAGGATCCCGACCTGGTCAGGCCCTACGTCCGCACGGGCGGACGTACCCGCCCCAACACGGACGTGCGCCTGGAGAGCGTGGTCTTCGCCGCGACCGGCACCCACCCCGGACTCCATGCCGACGGACGCCGCTTGCTGGCTCTGTTCGCCAGTTCCCACGGCGGCGGTCTGGCCGTCGCCGAGATCGCCTCCGAACTCGCCCTGCCGCCCTCGACCACCCGCATCCTCGTCGCCGACCTCATCGGACTCGGACTGATGACCCTCGCCCAAGGCCACGGAGACGAACGCCCGCCCGCCTCACTGATCGAAAGGGTCCTTCATGGCCTCCGCGCTCACGCCTGACCGGTTCGTCGCGCCGACAGTGACGGCGACCGCGAAGATCGTGGTCGCCGGAGCCTTCGGCGTGGGCAAGACCACCTTCGTCGGCAGCGTCTCCGAAGTGCCGCCCGTACACATGGAAGAGACCATCACCCGGGCTAGCGCTCTGGTCGACGACCTGGCCCGCACGCCGGAGAAGTCCACCACCACCGTCGGTGTCGACTTCGGACGCAAGCACCTCGGCGACGACCTGGTGCTGTACCTGTTCGGCACCCCGGGCCAGGCTCGGTTCCGGTTCCTGTGGGAGGAGCTGATCGTCGGCGCCCTCGGCGCCCTGGTCCTGGTCGACCCCCGCGGCCTGGACTCTTCCCACGAGATCCTCACCCTCCTCGAAGAGGCCGAAGTGCCGTACGCGGTCGCGGTCAACCAGTTCGACGGCGCACCCCGCTACCCACTCGCCGAGATCCACGAGGCGCTCGCCTTGGAGGGACACACCCCGCTGACCGTGTGCGACGCCCGCGAGCGGGCGTCGTGCATGCAGGCCCTGATCCAGCTCACCGAATACCTCGCACGTCTGGAGCCCCGACCGTGAGCACCGCGCCTCCTCGCATCTCTCTGTACGAGCCGGACTTCGCCCAAGACCCGCACGCCTTCTACCGGCGTATGCGCGAGCAGTTCGGGCCCCTGGTGCCGGTGGACCTGGCGCCCGGCGTGCCCGCCACGCTGGTCGTCGGCTACGAGGCGGCCCGCCGTATCCTCGGTGACCCGCAGCGCTTCCCCGCCGACCCGCGCCGGTGGCAGACCACCGTCCCGGACACCTGCCCCATCCGGCCGATGATGGAGTACCGGCCCAACGCCCTGCGCTCCGCCGGCGCCGAGCACGCCCGCTACCGCGCCGCCAACACCGCCGCGCTCCAGGCTGTCGACCAGCACGCGCTGCGCGATCACGTCGAGCAGGTAGCCACCCAGACCATCAGCGCATTCGCTGCCGAGGGGAAAGCCGACCTGCTGGCCCAGTACGCCTGGCCGCTCGCCTTCAAAACGCTCAGCCACCTGCTCGGCTGCCCCGACGAGATCGGGCGGCGGATCGCGGACGGCATGTCCAAGATCTTCGACGGGGTCAACGCCTCCATCGGCAACCAGATCCTCGCCCAGGCCGTCACCGACCTCGTCGGCCTGCGCCGCGCGCAGCCCGGCGACGACGTGACTAGCAGGCTCCTCGTCCACGTCGCGCGGCTGAACGACATCGAGATGGGCCAGCAGCTCATCACCCTCTACGGCGCGGGCATCGAACCGCTGACCAACCTGATCACCAACACGCTCCTGGAGATGCTCAGCAACCCGGATTTCTCCGGGGACCTGCATGCAGGCGACGCCTCCGTCCGCGAAGCCCTGGACACGGTCCTGTACCGCGACCCGCCGCTCGCGAACTTCTCCATGAGTTACCCGCCCCGGCCCGCTGACGTCGGCGGCTACCTGCTCCCTGCCGACGAGCCGGTGGTCATCAGCTACGCCGCCTGCAACAACGACCCCGACCTCGGCGGGCGCGCGCCGCTGGGCAATCGCGCTCACCTCGCCTGGGGCGCCGGACCGCACAGCTGCCCGGCCAGCTCACACGCCTATCTCATCGCCGAGACCGCCATCCTCCACATCCTCGACGCCCTGCCCGAGATGGACCTCGCCACCCACCGCGAGGACCTCACCTGGCGCCCCGGCCCCTTCCACCGCTCCCTGGTGACCCTGCCGGTCACCTTCCCCACCAGCTGAAAGAGACCCCTGACGTGCCCGAGCAACAGATACTGGTCCTCGACCCCACCGGCAGCGACCCGGACGCCGAACACCAGGCCCTGCGCGAGCGCGGCCCCGCCACGCTGGTGGATATCCTCGGCGTGCGCGCCTGGTCCGTCTCCGACCCGGTCTTCCTCAAGCAGCTGCTCACCTGCAAGGACGTCTCCAAGGACGGCCGCGCCCATTGGCCGGCCTTCGCCGAGACCGTCCCCACCTGGCCGCTGGCCCTGTGGATTGCGGTGGAGAACATGTTCACCGCCTACGGCGCGGACCACAGCCGCCTGCGCCGCATGGTCGCCCCCGCCCTCTCCGCCCGCCGCACCGCCGCCCTCCAGGCCGACATCGAGACTCTGGTCACCGGGCTGCTCGACGACCTCGACGACCGCCCGGCCGGAGAAAGTGCCGACCTCCGCGAGCACCTCGCCTACCCGCTGCCGATCGCCGTCATCGGACAGCTCATGGGCGTCCCCGGCGACCAGCGCGCCGAGTTCCGCACTGTGGTCGACAACGTGTTCGCCACCCACCTCACCGCCGAGGAACAGGCGGCCAACACCGCCGCCCTCTACGGCCTGCTGGACGCCCTCATCGCTACCAAGCGGACCACGCCCGGCGAGGACATGACCTCGCTGCTGATCGCCACCCGTGATGAGGAAGGCGACGGCTCCGCCCTCAGCGACGCCGAACTGCGCGACACGCTCCTGCTAATGATCAGCGCCGGGTACGAGACCACAGTCAACGTCATCGACCAGGCTCTCACCAGCCTGCTGTCCGACCCGCAGCAGCTCGCCCACGTCCGGGACGGACGGTGCACCTGGCAGGACATCGTCGAGGAGACCCTGCGGCACGAGCCCGCGGTCAAGCACCTGCCCCTGCGCTATGCCCTCACCGACATCCCGCTCCCCGACGGGCGGACCATCCGGTCCGGCGACGCCGTCCTCGCCTCCTACGCCGCCGCCAACCGGCACCCCAGGCTGCACCAGGACGCCGACCAGTTCGACGCCACCCGGATCAGCAAGGAGCACCTCGCTTTCGGGCACGGCGTCCACTTCTGCCTCGGCGCCCCGTTGGCCCGCCTCGAAGTCGCCACGGCTCTGCGCCTGTTCTTCGAGCGCTTCCCCCACGCCCAGCTCGCCACCAAGCGTGAGGAGCTGCAGCGCCTACCGAGCCTCATCAGCAACGGACACGCCAGCGTCCCCGTCCTGCTGCGCCCCACGACGACCGACTGACCGGCCCTCAACGAGGAACCCTTGCCATGACCACCCTCGCCCCAACACAGCCCCTCACCCCGTCCGAACGGCGCATCGCCCAGCACGTGATCAAGGGCCTGGACGCCCGCGAGATCGCAGCCGCCACCCAGCTCAAGCCGAACACCGTTTACTCCACGCTGCGCACCGTGCGCTGGAAGCTGGCCTGTCCCGAACGCTGCTCCCTCGCCGTCGTTGCCCACCGACTCCTCGACTTCGGCCAGATCACCGCCCCGACACCGCAGCGGTCCGCTCCGGATCTCAGCCCCGAGCAGATCAGCCTGCTCAAGGCCGCCACCGAACACACTGTGCCCCTCGACATCGCCCTCGCCGCCGGCCTCGCCCCGGCCGACCTACGCGCCGCGCTCGACCAACTCCTCGCCGACACGGGCGCAAAGGACACCACCGAACTGGTGGTGCTGGCGCACAGCTGGCAGCTGCTGCCGGCCAACCAAGCCGCCCAGGGAAAGCGAAGCGGGGCAACCCGGTGACCCGCCCCACGGCCCCCACGGCCAGCGAGGACCGCTCCGCCCCGGTGCCGTTCCCGCACATGCAGTCGGCCGCCATCTACGAGATGCGCATGCTGCGCACCGCGGCCGAGCGCGACGAAGCCGCCGCCCTCGTCCAGGACCGCCAGCGCTGGCTCACAATGCACGGCCTGCCCGTACCCGCCCGCGGCGACGTTCCCGCGCAGTTCCGCGAGGCGCAGACCGCGTCCGCCGGGATGTTCGAGGACGGGAGGCTGCTGGCCTGCGCGATCCCTGAGCGCGACCCTGACCTCGGATGGGGCCAGAGGCCCTGCCTCTTCCTCCACAGCGTCCACACCCTGCCTGGCCAGTCCGACGACATCACCCGCCTGATCACCCTGTGGGCGTCCGACTTCGCCGCCCGACTCGACCTCCACGTCGTACGGGCCGAGACGCTGGCCCGCCACACTCTCGAAGCCGAACCCCTCGCTGCCCTCCTGCGTCGGCTCACCGACAACGGCTGGGACGTGTGCGGATCCGGCCCCGGACGCGACGGCGATCGAGTCGCCCGCCTCGAACTCCCCGCCGAGCACCGCGCCGGGCTCCGCGCGCTGATCAGCTGCCAGGTCCACGCGCCTCAGCCGGCTCCGGATGATCGGAGCAACGCGTGACAACTGACGAACCGCAGCGGCCCGACCTCGCCCGCGAGCTGATCGCCCGCGCCACGGAATCGGCCACGCACCGGGCCAAGCGCGTGCGCGACCAGCTCGACGCCGTCCAACTCGGACAGGGCCGGCACACCGACCACGTCAACACCAAGGTGCTGCGCCGCATCCTGGCCGACCACGACTGGCCCGGCCACCGCCTCGTCGGCCCCGACGCGGCCCGTGCCGCGTGGAGCATCGCCTGCACAGCGACGACGAACCCGACTTTCAGCGTGCCGCCACCACCCTGCTGGGACGTGCGGTCCAGGCCGGCGACGCGCTGGTCCAGCACTGGGCGCACCTGCACGATCGCGCCCTCATCACCAGCGGGCGCGACCAGGAGTACGGCACCCAGCTCCTGCTGTGCGCCGACGGCATCGAGCTGTGCCCGCTGCGCGAGCCGGAGTCAGTCGACGCACGCAGGGCCACCGTGGGTCTGCCGCCGATCGCTGTCGCTCTGAAGGCGGTGCGCCGCCGGTACACCGCGCATGACTCTGCCGATGAAGGCCCGACCGTCGTCCTCGCGGGGGCCGCGTGAAGCAGCGGAACCCCAGGTTCTCCACCAGTCGGCCTCCCGGCCGCAACTCCGCTCTGCGAAAGGATCGTTGACAGATGAAGCTCACCACCGCCGTCCTCGCTGCCGGTGCTGCCGTCTCCGTCACCACCGCGGTGGTCGGAGCCGCCCGGCTCAGGCAGGACGCGCGGCACCAGGCCGAGCGCAACGAGGCGGTCGTCGCCCGCAACCAGCTCGACTGGCTGGCGCAGATGTCCACCAACGCCGACCTCGCCAAGCTCTGGGCGCCCGAGGACGTGGACGTCGAGGAGTACATGCAGCTGCTCCATGCCAACCAGCAGATCTGCACCCTGAGCCTGCGCGACCGCCTGGGCTTCGTCCGCGACGGACAACTGCCCTTCTACGCCTCGATGCTCATGAACAGCGACGTCTGCCGGCGCTACTGGGCCCGTTTCGGAGACCTCCGCGCCCAGGAGGCCGAGGGCGACGAACGCGCCGAGCACTTCACCAAGGTCCTGAACCAGGCCGCGAAGGCCCACCAGGAAGCGCAGCCCGTAGCAGCCTGACGGCACGGGGCCCATCGACTCCCAGACGTCCTGGACCAGGCGACGCCTTCGCCCGCCACCGTCTGGCACCAAGCTCCGGGCCCCGACCGGGTCCCGGGATCCCGCACCACCCATCGCCACTAGGAGGCAAGCATGACCGCCGTTCAGACGGAGAGGCCGACCGCCCCCGTGCAGTCGGACCTGGCAACCACCGACGAGACCGACCCGTTCGGACTCGACATCACCTTCATCGAGGGCACGCCGGCGACCGAGACGGTCCTGATGTGCAGCACGGGCGACACCTGCGGCAGCTCCTGCCCCAGCGCCTGCACCACCTCGTAAGCCGGGACACCCCGGCAACGCGGGCCGGACGGGGCTCTCCCCGTCCGGCCCGCCCCGCCCCGCCCGCCACGCAGAAGATGAGGAGAGCGCTGATGACACGGCACCGGTCCAGCCTGTATGAGGGCGCGGGGCAGGCCATGCTGCGCGCCGCGGTGCACACGACCGAGCCCGCCATGCCGCCCTGGCCGGCGACCACGGCGCCCGTGGAGGAGTGGCGCGTGTGGCTGAGCACGGTGTGGTCCGACACCGACTTCCGCCGGACCGTGTCGCAGGCGAGCCCACACCTGGCGGACCAGGTGCAGGCCATCATCGACGGTCGCACACCGAAGGTGCGCCGGATGCGCCGGGCGGCGCTGGCCACCGCCCGCTACGCGATCCGCTACGCCCGCCGCTCCACCCCCTACGGCCTGTTCGCCGGCGTCGCCCCGCTCGGCTTCGCCCAGGCCACGTCCGTGCGCTTCGGTGACAAGCATCAGGCGGTCACCCGCCCCGACCCGGTGGGGCTCGCAGAGATACTCAGTGCCTGGGAGAGCGACGCTGCGCGCATGGCCGACGCCGAGGTCTGCGTCAACACCCTGATCCGACAGCGCGACCAGCACATCCACGTACCGTCCGAGGGCGATGCCGAGTTCCGCCTCGCCCTCAGCCCCGCGCTGCGTCTCGTACTCGACCTCGCGCGATCGCCGATCAGGTACCGCCAGTTGTCCGACAAACTGGCCGCGGAGTTCCCCGCCGTGAGCGACACGGCGCGCGACCGGCTGCTGGGTGAACTGCTGCGGGTGCGGCTGCTGCGCTCCTCCCTGCGTGCTCCCGCCACCATCGCCGACCCCACCGATGTCTTACCGCCTGCAACGCACACCCAGGCAGCCGGCCTGCGGACAGCGTGCGACCTGCGGCTGGACGCCGACGTGCGGCTGCCCAAGCAGGTGCTGACCGAATCGGAGACCGCGGCCACCGTCCTGGCCCGCCTGGTCACCCATCCGAACGGGACACCGACCTGGCGCCGGTGGATCGAGCAGTTCTCCGAGCGCTACGGCGAGAACACCGCGGTGCCAGTGGAAGCGGTGACTGACCCCGACCGGGGCGTGGGCTTCCCGGCAGGGTTCGTCACGGCGAGCGAACCGCCCCGGCCGATGTCCCGGCGCGACCGCCTGCTGCTGGAGCTGGCCGGCACCGCAGCCGCCGAAGGCAGCCGCACTGTCGCGCTGACCGGGGCGATGATCGGGGAACTGGAAGCAGCGGCCGGCGACAAGCCCCAGGCCCTGGCACCCCACCTCGAACTGGCCGCACAGGTCCACGCCTCCTGTCTTCCGGCCTTGGACCGAGGCGACTTCCGGCTGCACGTTCTGACCGTCTCCCGCTCAGCCGGATCGATGACCGGTCGGTTCTGGCACCTCCTGCCCGGCACCGAGACGGCGTACGCGAACTTGCCCACCGTCGATCCGGAGGCGGAACTCGCGCAGCTCTCCTTCCACGCCGGGCGGGTGCCGGCCGACCTGCTCACCCGCGCGCCACAGGCCCTGCCCCGGATCGTCAGCGTCGGCGAATTCCGCCGTCCCGAACCGCACGTGCTCTTCCCACGCGACCTGGCGGTCACCGTCGCGGACGGCCGCCCCCAGCTGGTGGAGTCCGCGACGGGCAAGCCGCTGGAGCTGCTGGCCCCCACCGCCATCAACTTCCTGTGGAACAACTACACCCCGCCGATGGCCCGCTTCCTCGGCGAGATCAGCCGGGCCGCGTCCCCGCAGGTGACCTGGTTCGACTGGGGCGCCGCCTGGACCCTGCCCTTCACCCCGGCCCTCACCTACCGTCGCACCATCCTCACCACCGCCCGGTGGAAGATCCGCAGCCGTACGCTGCCTGCCCGCACCGCCCCACTCCAGCAGTGGGCGGACCAACTCCATGCCTGGCGTGCCCGGTTCCGCGTGCCGGATCGGGTCCTGCTCGCCGAAGACGACCAGCAGCTGCCCCTCGACCTCACCCGCGACGTCGACCTGGACCTCCTGCGCGCGCACCTGGACGCCAGCCCACTCGGCATCGCCACCCTGCACGACGCGCCCCCGCCGGACGCCGACGGGTGGATCGGCGGCCGAGCCCACAGCATCGTCGTCCCCCTGGCCAGGCGCTCATGACCACGACGACCGTGCCCCGTACGCAGGACCTGTCCGAGGGCGCCCTAGGGATGGCGCTGCTCGACATCGAGCGCCGTGACCTGTCCACCGCCCGCCGCCACCTCGCCCAGGCCACCGTCCGGGGCGTCAGCACCGGCAGCAACGCCAGCCTCTTCCACGGCGCACCCGCCCTGGAGTTCATCCTGGACCGCGCCCACGGGGCCGCAAACGACGTCCGCGCGGCCGTCGACCGCGTCGTGGACGCCCGGCTCGCCGCCGCCCACCGCCGGCAGGAGGCAGGCACGCTGCCCCACCTCGCCGAATGGGACCTCATCCGCGGCATGACCGGGCTCGCCGCACTGCTGCTGTCCCGCCGCCCGATCGCGCCCCGGCTGCCCGACGTGCTCGCTTGCCTCGTCGCGCTCGCACACCCCGCCCGCAGTGACGGCAGGATCCTGCCCGGGTGGTGGTCGCCGGTCGGCCCCGACGGGAAGGACATGGCAGGCGGACACGGCAACAACGGCATGGCCCACGGCATCGCGGGGCCCCTGGCCGTGCTCTCCCTCGCCCTGCGCGCCGGAGTCAGCGTCCCCGGCCAGGAGGAGGCCGTCGGCACGTTCGCAACCTGGCTCGACCGGCACGGCGACCACTACTGGTCCACCGCAGCCCACCTGGACGCCGACCAGCCGCCCGCAGCGGAGCCGGCCCGCCAGTCCTGGTGCTACGGCCAGCCCGGCATCGCCCGCGCCCAGCAGCTCGCCGCGCTTGCCCTCGGCGACCCTGTACGGCGCCAAGCGGCCGAAGACACCGTCGAGGCGATCCTGACCGACCCGCTGCGGCTCGCCCGGATCACCGACTCGTCGCTCTGCCACGGCTGGGCCGGGCTGCTGACTCTCACCCGCGCGGTCGCCGCCGACAGCACCAGCCCCGAACGCTTCACCCCGATCATCCAAGACCTGCACCGACAGCTGGGCGCCGACTGGGAGCACCTGCCCAAACCCGGATTCATGGAAGGCCGCGCCGGGGCCCAACTTGCCCTGAAGGCCACCGACGACACCGGTTGGACCCGCGTCCTCCTGCTCACCTGACCCCACCCCGCCGTCTCGCAAGGAGTTCCCCCCTCATGACCCTCGACGAAGAGAACCTGCCCGTCCCCCCGGACACGTCCTGGTGGCACGCCTCCGTGGCCTTTCCCGACCCGCACGCGGACGCCGCCCGGGCCCTGGCGACCGCGCTGGCCGGGCGCCGCTTCCACTTCCTGCGCAAGGACGCCGGCGTGCGCCTGCGTACCGAACAGCCCGTCGCCGACTTGCTGGACCAGCTCGTCGCCGACCGCGTGATCACCGGCTGGGTGGGCGGGATCTACGAGCCGGAGACGCACGCCTTCGGCGGCCCCGAGGGCATGGAGGTCGCGCACGACGTGTTCTGCGCCGACAGCCCGGCCGCGCTCGCCGAGACCGGCACCCCCGGCGCCCGCGAACGCAGCGTGATGCTGCTGTCCGCCATGATCCGCGAGGCAGGGCTGGACCCGTTCGAAGCCGGAGACGTATGGGCCCGGTGGGCCGCCCTGCGGCCCCCCGTCACCCCGCCCCAGGGGCCCGCACTGGACAGAGCCGTCTCCGCGATGCGGCGGCTGATGAACGCGGACGCGGCCCTGCGCCCAGAGGCGGAAGCGGGCTGGGTCGAGCGCGTCGCCGAGTTCGAGGACGCCGGCCGCCGCCTGCGCCGCCTCGCCGCAGACGGCCGACTGATACGCGGAATCCGGGCCGTCATCGCCCATCACGCGATCTTCGCGTTCAACCGTGCGGGCGTGCCTGCCGACGCGCAGGCAGCCACCGCGTGGCTCGGCCGTCACGTCGCCTTCTCCACCGGAGAAGGAGCTGACGTGTCTACCCCCAAGTCCGCCTCAGCGGACCCTAGCCTCCCTCGAATGGAGACCATCGTGACACCCGTAACCGACCCCAACCAGCTGCGCGAAGCCCTCGCCCAGCGGCTCGTCGACAGCGGCCACCTGCGCAGCAAGGCGGCCATCGACGCCTTCCGCACCACCGACCGGCACGCCTTCCTGCCCGGCGTCGACCTGGAGAGCGCGTACAAGGAGGACGCCGTCCCGATCAAGCACGACGAGCACGGGGAGATGATCTCCTGCATCTCCGCGCCGTCCATCGTCGCCACCCAGCTCGAACAGCTCGGCGCTCAGCCCGGTCACAAGGTCCTGGAGGCTGGAGCCGCCACCGGCTACAACGCCGCCCTCCTAGGCAAGATCGTCTCCCCCGGCGGGCAGGTGTGGACCCTCGACGTCGACCAGGACCTCGTCTCCGGCGCGAGCAAGCACCTCGCCGAGGCCGGCGTCGACAATGCCACCGCGGTGATGGCCGACGGCGCGGCCGGGCTGCCCGAGCACGCCCCCTACGACCGGATCATCTTCACTGTCGGCGCCGGCGACGTACCCGTGAAGATCCTCGACCAGCTCGCCCCCGGCGGGCGCCTGGTCCTGCCGATGCGCATCCGCGGCAGCATTTCCCGATCCTTCGCCTTCGAACGCGACGGCGACACGTGGAAGACCGTCTCCTGCGAGATGGCCACCTTCATCCCGCTGCGCAAGGGCGTCTGCGACGACGTGTACACCCTCGTGCCGATGGCAGGCGAGGGCAACGTGCGCCTGGAGACGTTCAGCGAGCAGGACGTGGACCGCGACGCGCTGCGCTCCGTCCTCGACCAGCAGCAGACCAAGCTCTACACCGGGGTGAAGTTCCGGCAGGGCTCGGCGTGGGAGTGGCTGTACCTGTACCTGGCCTGCGTGCTGCCCAACGGCCTGTCCCGGCTGCCGGGCCAGCGCCCCGGGTTCACCCCGCACTTCGGGTGGGGCTCCATGGCCGCCCTCGACGGCGGATCGTTGGCATACCTGACCATCCGGGAGGGCGAGGACGAGCAGGGCCGGTACTGGGAAGTCGGCGTGATCGGCCACGGCGAGGGCAGCGTCGACCTCGCCGAGCGCGTCGTGAGCGAGATCCGCGCCTGGGATGCGACCGGCGGCAACGATGCCCCCGAGCCGGGCTTCCGGATGGCCGTCGCGGACTCGCGTGACCGGCTGACGGCGGACGACGCCCGCTTCCTCGTCGACAAGCCCTACAGCCGACTCGTCATCGACTGGGCGCGCAAGGGCTGAGCCGATGATCCCCGCGATAGCCAGCCGCATCCCCCTGGTCCGCCGCACCAAGGCGCCCGCGCTCCCCTTGGAGGAGCGCATCAACCACCTCACCGGGCTGACCGTCGCGCCCGCAGGTGCGAGCCACCACGACCTGGTGGCCCGCGCCTGCGGGGTCCTCAACTACGCCGCGCTCATCGCCTCCGACGTCGGCCTGCCCGACGTGGCCGCCGACTTGTGCTGGCGCCAGCACCAGGTCTTCGCCGACGCCGGACGCCTGAGTGGACCGATCGCAGTCATGTCGCTGATGCCGATGGTCAACCTCTCCCGGCTGCTGACCCGGGACGGCCAGGGCGAGGCCGCCTACGACCTGCTGGTCCGCCTCAACCGCGCCGCGCGGCAGCGGGAGAAGACCGAGATCGATGGCCGCACCGTCGACCTCTCGACCCTGACCGGCACGGACGAGGATCACCGCGCGGTGTGCCAGGAGCTGTACGTCACCCTCCTCGTGGACGGCGCCCGTGCCCTCGCCTGCATCGGCCGGTGGGCCGAGGCCGCCGACGCCATGACCCAGCACCGCGGCATCGGCAACCGGCTCCTCGACGGCCGCCAGATCAAGATCATGGCCCTGATGGAACAGGGCTTGGACCAACAGGCCCGCGACCTGATCGACACCACCCAGCCCACGGAGCCTTGGGAGGGAGCCATCGCCCTCCTCCTGCACGCCCACTGCCGGCCCGTAGACACCCCCGTCCCTGAACCCGACCTCGACCGCACCCTTGATGAGGCCGTCCAGCTCCTTGCCCACCCCGATCCGCCGACTGCCGCCTTCCAGACCCGGACGGGCCTGTCAGCCCTGGAACTGGACCGCACCGGACGACATGCCGCCCCCATACTCGACTCCCTCGTCAGCGTCGCCCGACTCGACGCCTACGCCGCACGAGACGCACTGCACCACCCCGTCGCCGCGTCCGCCCTGGACGACGGGGCGACAGACGCGCTCAACGCGGTGATCGCCGCGGCCGGACTGGGATCCGGCGTCCTGTCCGCCCACCACCATGAGGCTCTGACGGGCGCGGTCGGCCACGCCGAGACAGAACTGGAAAGGCTGCTGCAGGCCGAACCAGATCCCAGCTAGGAGGGGACGACCCGGGATGCCCCCGTGCTGCCCACGCTGTTTGGCGGTGTCGGCGTTTCGGCCATTTCCTGCCCGCAGCCGCTCCAAGCCAGACCAGGGATCCCGCGCCCGCGGGGTTCCCTGACGCAGGAAATAGCGGGCTCCCCAGCACGACCGAATGACGTGTGTTCGATATCGCAGCCGTGTCGTTAGACCTCACGACTCTGCCGCAGCGACCGTCCTAGGGGGAACGATGACCTCGGCCATTACGCAGGACCAGCCGCCGCAACCGCCCAAGAAGACCGCGCCGGACGACGAACCGCAGGAGGCCGGTGTTCGAGAGGAGGAATACCTCTACCGCGACGAGTCGAGGCTCCAGGCCGGCTCCCTGCTGACCTCCCGCACCATGGCGCGGCGCCTTCCCTCGCTCGTGCGGCGCTCGGTGCAGATGGCCTGGCGCGTGGACCGCGGCGCGACCATCGGCCTGCTGGTGTGCCAGATCGGGACCGGCCTCCTCGCTGCCCTCAGCCTCCTGGCCGTCACGGGCACGATCACCGCGCTGATCTCCTCGGGCGACATCACCGAGCGGCTGTGGGACGCCGCCCCGCAGCTGGCCGTGATCGCCGCCGCCACCGGCCTGCGCACCCTGCTGGGCATCACCGTCGTCTGGCTGACCGGCCGTCTGCGCCCAGTGCTCGGCCGGGCAGCGGAGCTGACGATGATCGAGGCCGCGCTCGGCGCGGAATTGGCCGCCAACAACAAGCCCGGCTACAACGACGCCTACGACATCGCCGACCGCGGCGCCCAGGTCACCCCCGACCTCGTCGAAGAAGCGCAGGACGTCCTCGCGGCCACCGCCACGCTCGCGGCAGGCGCCACCGTCCTGACCGTCCTGCACCCCCTGCTCCTTCCCCTGCTCTTCCTCGCCTGCCTGCCGCAGGCCGCCGCCTACGTCCGCTCTGCCCGCGTGATCTACCTCGCCGGGCTGGAGACCTCCGGGCGGCGCCGGATGCTGGGCAAGCTGCGCTGGCACATGGCCTATCAGGAGTCCAGTGAGGAGATGCGCGCCTGCCTGGCCGGCCCTTTCCTGATCGGCCGGTATCGGCGGCTGGCCGCCTCGGTCAACGCCGCCGAACGCCAAGCCGCGAACACCGGTGCCTGGATGGGACTGGCCGGAGCAGTGGCCGGCGGGATCGCCTCGACCGCGGTGTGGGCGGCACTGCTGTGGCTCCTGGCCTCCGGGCGGATGAGCCTGGCGGCCGGCGGCGGCGCCGTATTCGCTCTCCAGACCGCCACCGGCTCAGTGCGCGGCATCATCAACGGCGGGGCCCGCCTGGTGCGCACCGGCTGGTACGTACAGGACTGGCAGAACTTCCTCGACAACGCCCACGGCCAGGCCATGACCGACTCCCGCGGCACCGCGCCCGTGACCACGGCCCCGGAGCGCTTCGAGGTCCGCGACGTCACCTACCGCTACGACGGCGCCCCCAAGGACAGCCTGAGCAACGTCTCCCTGCACGTGCGACGCGGGGAGATCGTGGCGCTCGTCGGGGAGAACGGCTCCGGCAAGACAACCCTCTCGCGCCTGCTGTGCGGACTGCTGCTGCCCACCGAGGGCGACGTGGCCTGGGACCACGCCTCCACCGCGGACCTGCACCCGTGGGGGTCGTGGGAGCACGTCGCGCTGGTCCCGCAGAAGTTCACGTACCTGCCGCTGACGATGCGCGACAACATCACGTTCGGGCAGGGCGACACCAGCGACGCGGCCCTGCTAGCCGCCTGCGAGGCGTCCGGCGCCGCGGAGATGCTGCCGGGCCTCCGCTCCGGCCTGAACACCCTCCTGACCAGCGAGTGGTTCGGCGGACAGCAGCTCTCCGGCGGGCAGTGGCAGCGCCTGGTCCTCACTCGCGCGTTCCACCGGCAGGCGGCGCTGCTGGTGATGGATGAACCCACGGCCGCCCTCGACGCCCGCGCAGAGCACCGGATCTTCGCCGGCCTGCGCGAACTGGCCAAGGACCGCGCCATCCTGCTGATCACGCACCGCCTCACCAACGTGGCCGTCGCCGACCGGATCGTGGTGTTGAACGAAGGGCGGATCGTCCAGGAGGGCACCTACGCCCAGCTCACCCAGCAGCCAGGGCTGTTCCGGACCCTGTGGGAGCTGCAGCGCCGGATGAGCGGGGACACCCCGTGATCACCGGGCCCGCGCAAGGGCCACCGGTCTGCGGGAGCAGAGACACCGGCCCGCTCCTGATGCTCCCTTCGCACCACGTTCCAACCGCCCGATCAACCCGGAAGGAATGCCGTGACGACTTCGCCGGCTACTGAAGTCAGCGACGCGAGCGAGCTTCGCCACCAGCTCGTCGAGCAGCTCCGCGCCGGCAGCCACATCCGCTCCGCCGCAGTCGAGCGCGCCTTCCGCACCGTGCCCCGGCACGCCTTTGCCCCCGAGATCCCCCTCCCCGCTGCGTACGCCAACGACATCGTCCCGACTCGACACAGCGACGACGGCCGGGTCACCAGCTCCATTTCCGCGCCGTGGCTGCAGGCCGAGATGCTCGAAGCCGCCCGCATCCAAGTCGGCCACCGCGTTCTGGAGATCGGCTCCGGTGGCTACAACGCCGCCCTCCTCGCCCAACTCGTTGGTCCGACCGGTCACGCAACCACCCTCGACATCGACCCCGCCGTCACTGACAGGGCCCTTCGCTTCCTGCCCCAGGCCGGATACGACCACGTGAGCGTGGTCACCGCGGACGCCGAGCACCTGCCCGCCGGTGTGGTTCCGGACGGCGGCTTCGACGCCATCGTGGTCACCGTCGACACCTGGGACCTGCCCTGGATCGACGCCCTGGCCGAGGGCGGCCGTCTCGTGGCACCGCTGCGTCTGCACGGCTACCACTGGGCCATCGGATTCACCAGGGAGGAGGGGGCCCTGCACAGCGACGAGCCGCTCATCATCTGCGGCTTTGTCGCCATGCAGGGCGACGGCGCCTGGAACACGAACCGCCGCACCGTCCCCGGCACCGGCGTCCACCTGTCTTGGGAAGACGGCACCCCGCTGCCCGTCGACCAGCTCACCCCCGCCCTCACCCGCGAGCCGACCGTCACCCGCACCAACGTCACTGTCGGCGGACAGGAACCCTTCGACGCCCTCACCCTCTACCTCGCCGGTGCCCTGCCTGGCTTCTGCCGCCTGGAGGCCGACTCCGAGGGCGACAACAAGGTCCTCAACCCGCCGCCGAGGCACTGGCCCGCCGCCGCGATCGTGCGCGGGGGCTCCCTCGCCCGGCTGGCCACCGAGCGCATCGGCGACGGGGACGACGGCAAGGGCCGGTACGAGTTCGTCGTCCACGGCTACGGCGACCAAGGACACGGTTCCGCGCAAGAAATGGCCGAGCAGGTCCAGCACTGGCAGCTCAACCACCGCGGCGCCCGCTGCCCCCTCATCACCGCCCGCCCTGCAGCTGACCCCGTCCCGGCAGGCACGGACCACGAACCGCACGTGTTCGCCAAGAAGCACACCCGCATCACCGTGGACTGGCCGATCGTGCCCGGCAGCGCTGCCCGCCCCACCAGCCCTGGGAGCTGCGACGCCGGATGAACGGCGGTGCCTCCTGGCCACCGCTTGCTCCTCCGTGCTGCACGCTCGCCCGTCCACCATCGCGAAAGGCAGAGATACGTGCCCTCTCCCGTCTCCCCTTCGGATCACGTCACACCGCGTGCCGCTGCGCCGGCGGCGCAGTACACCGCGTCCCGGCATGCGGCGTGGATCGGGGCCGCCGCGATCATCACCGACGAGGTCGGACGGGTCCTGCTGGTGCACCCCACCTACCGCAAGGACGAGTCGTGGCTGCTGCCCGGGGGCGTGGCCGAAGCCGGCGAGCACCCGCACCTCACCTGCCGGCGCGAGATCACCGAGGAACTGGGCCTGGATCTGCCCCTGTCAGCCGTGCTCGCCGTCCACTCCCTCTCCCCGCACCACCGCGACCTGCAGCCCGGCACTCCCTGCCCTGGCGAGGTCCGGTTCGTCTTCGACGGGGGAACCCTCACCCCCGACCAAGTGGAGGCGATCCGCCTGCCGCGCGAGGAGCTGTCCGCGCACGCCTTCCTGGAGACCCGGGACGCGGTGCAGAGGCTGCGCCCGGTGGACGGGCAGATCATGCTTGCCGCCTACCGTGCCCGGCTCGGGAACACCGCGACCGCTCACCTCGCCGACGGCCGGCACATCCTCGACGTCCCGGCGCTGGACCGCCATGACGTCCACGTCCGCTACCGGCCCTTGTGGGACAGCCCTCTTCACCGCGGTCCCGTGCCCGAGCGGCTGCCCGTGCAGCAAGCCTGGGCGTGGTGCTTCGTCCCCGACGGCCGGGTCGTCGTCGTGGCCGACCCCGGCCCGCGGGGCGCACTGCCGATCCTGCCCGGCGGCACCGTGGAGACGACCGACGCGACTCCCGAGGACACCCTGTACCGCGAAGCTGCCGAGGAGGCCCAGCTCACCCTGGCCGATCCGGTGCGACTGGGCTGGGTGCTGGACGAGACGGGCGAGGTCTACGGCGGCGTGGGACCCAACGCAAGGCTCCGCCTGGCCGTCCGGGTCACCGCCATCGGCCCGGCGGCCGTCGACCCCGCCACCGGCCACCCCTTCGCCCGCCTGCTCGCCACGCCCGCCCAGGCAGCCGCGCTGCTGGGATGGGGCCCGCCGGGAGCGCGGCAAGCCCAGCTCGCGGCGGAGACGGCACGCAAGTGGTGGGGGCTGCCCATCGCTCGCACCGCCGCCGTCGAGGAGATCCCGGCGGAGGGGATGCGGCTGAGCTGACCCGACCCGCCCACCCCCACCTCGACTCCTCCCGCTCCACGCCCTCTGAGGTAGCCCCCATGCCGTTGTCGCACGATCACATCCGCACCACCGTCGATGCTTACCTCGCTCGCCACCCTCACGAGCGCAAGCAGCTCGGCGGACTACTGGATGCCCTCAACCGGACCGGCGACGAGATCGCAAGCCGCTCCACGTTCACCGGACACGTCACCTGCGGCGCAATCGTCATCGACCCACTCGGCCGCGTCCTGCACGTGCTGCACCTGGCGAGCGGGAAGGTCCTCGCCCCTGGCGGACACACCGAGCCCACCGACCAGTCCCTGGCAGCAGCGGCGCTGCGGAAGCTGCACGAGGAGACCGGGATCCCGCCCCAGGCCGTCACGCCGTGGCCCGGCTACGAGACGGTGCCACTCGACATCAACATCCACGACATCGACGCCAACCCGGGCAAAGACGAACCCGGCCACCAGCACTTCGACCTCCGGTTCCTCTTCCGCCTGCACACCGCGAACGAGGTGGAGGTGATGCTGCAGGAAGAGGAGATCGGCGGCATCGAGTGGCGGCCCGTGGACAGGGCGGCCTCCCCTTCCCTGCGCGAAAAGCTCCTCAAGCTCCCGCTCCTGGTCGAACCGGAGACGGCCAACGCCTCCGCACTGATCTACAACGACCGCGGCGAGTACCTGCTCCACCTGCGCGACTACCTTCCTGGCGAGATTTGGGAGCCGGGCATGTGGTCCCTGCTGGGCGGCGGCCGAGAGTCCCAGGACGCCACCCTGGAACACACGGTGCGGCGCGAACTGGCCGAGGAAGCCGGCCTCGATATCGGCGATCTGACCCTATTCGGCACCGAGTACGCCTCCGATGACGCCGGCGCGGTCGTGCCCATCGCCATCTACGCGGGCCGCTGGAACGGCGATCCCCGCGAACTCCGCCTGACGGAAGGGGTGATGCTGGCCTGGTTCGCCCCGGACGACCTCCACCGCCTCCGTATCGCCGACACCACGAGCGACCTCGTACGGCGCCACGCCGCCAGCCGCCCAGCCAGCACCACGCCGCAGAGCGGGCTCCCCTCGCCCGAGGAGCGTCGCCCGGCTTCGCCGAACGGCACGGTCCTTAACGTCATCGGCGTCCACCTCTACCTGGAGCGCCCCGACGGGACGGTGCTGCTCGGGCTGCGCCACCCCAACTCCAAGTTCGCGCCGTCCACCTGGCACGCCCTGGCCGGCCATTGCGAGCAGGAGAACGCCATCGCCTGCCTGATCCGGGAGGCACGGGAGGAAGCTGGCCTACGCATCGAGCGCCAGGACGTCGAACTCATCCACGTCGTCCACCACATCGACCAGCCCGGAGACCGGCCCCGCATGGGCCTGTTCTTCCGCGCCCGCGCCTGGAGCGGCGAGCCGGAGCTGCGCGAGCCGGACAAGTGCACCGAGTGGAAATTCTGGGACCCTGCCGCGCTCCCCGACGACCTCGTCTCCTACACCCGGATGGCCATCGGAAAGATCCAGAACGGGGAGCTGTACAGCGAGACGGGCTGGCCCGCATGACCGGCACAACGAACCGCGCACACCGTCGCGTGTCGACTGCGGCTGGACGTGAGGACACCCGCCTCGTGGTGATCCGCGGCAACTCGGCGTCAGGCAAGTCAAGCGTGGCCCAGGGACTGCGAGATCACCACGGCCGCGGTGTCGCGATCGTGGGCCAGGACGTGATCCGCCGAAACGTGCTCAGGGAACACGACACCGCGCGCGGCGCCAACATCGCCCTGCTGGGCAGGATCGCACGCGAAGCACTGAACGCCGGCTTTCACGTGGTGCTCGAAGGGATCCTGTACGCCGACCGCTACAGCCACATGATCACGTCTCTGGTCCGTGACCACCGCGGCGTCTCCCGCTGCTACTACCTGGACGTGCCGCTGGAGGCGACGTTGGTCCGGCACGCGTCGAAGGCGGACGCCGCGTACCTGGCGCAGGTCACCGACAGCCACCTCACTTCCTGGTACCGCGAGATGGATCTCCTGCCCGGCGACCTCGAGACCGTGATCCCGGCCGACAGCACGCTGCAGGACACCGTCGCGCAAATCGTGCGCGAAACGGATCTGGCTTCTGCCTCCTCCGACCCGCCACCGCAGTGCAAGCTGTCACAGGGAGACTCGATGAACCCTCTGGTGTTGATGTCCGATCCGCAGGTCGCCGCGATCCCGGTGCGCGAATGCGAGGAGCCGCTCGTCGACGTCCGTGACCACGAGTTCCGTGTCGATCCCCGCAAGCAGGATTCGCTGGGCGCGTTCGCCCACGTCCGCGAGGGCGTCCTGTCCCGGCTGCAGCACGCCCGCTCGCTCCTGCCCGCCGGCACCGACCTGCTGTTCATCGAGGGCTACCGGCCGCTTTCCCTCCAGCAGCGCTACTTCACCGAGTACCGGAACGAGCTGACCGCTGCTCAGCCCGGCTGGACAATTGAGCAGCTGCATCACGCCGCCAGCCGGTACGTGTCACCACCGGAGATCGCGCCCCACTCCGCGGGCGCGGCCGTGGACGCGACCCTCGTCGACCAGGACGGCCACGAACTCGATCTCGGCACCCGTGTCAATGCCTCCCCGGAGGAGAGCGGCGGCGCCTGCTTCACGCACGCTCCGAACCTCAGCGATCAGGCGCGCCACCATCGCACGCTGCTGCTCAACGCCATGGAGGGCGCGGGTTTTACGAACTATGGGACCGAGTTCTGGCACTTCTCGGTAGCGGACCGGTACGACGCGCTGATGCGGCAGGAGCCGCATGCGCGCTACGGACCGATCGAACTGCCTTAGCGCGTCAGCGGACTCGTCCACTTCCTCGCCGCCCACTCCGATCCAGAGACACAGGAGCGCGGCCACCGCTCCATGGCCGTCGCGATCCGACGACCGCGACGGTCGGAAAGCATCGAACGGAGGCATGTATGCCTGACGACACCCAGCAGGCGCTCCCAGCCGTCCCGAGCCCGTCGGCCGGAGACGAACCACACGAGCACCACATGCACCTGCTCGGGCGGTACTACCGCCAAGTGGAAGCAGGGCGCAAGACGATCGAAGTAAGGGTGGCCACCCCGCACAAGCGCGACATCAGCGTCGGCGACACGGTCGTCTTCCACGACCGGGATACCGGGCGGGAACTCGACGTCCTCGTGCAGCGGATCACCCCGTACCCCTCCTTCGAGGACCTGCTCCGCTCGGAGGACGCCGCGCGCATCGACCCGGCCGGGCCGCCCAGCGAGCTGCTCGCCAACCTCCGCGGCATCTACCCGCTGGCCAAGGAAGCCCTCGGCGTTCTCGCCCTCGCTTTCGACCACCGCCCTGCCCGGCCCGGCCGCCCCATGCCGATGACGGCCGAGGAGTACGCGCAGACCGTCCCCCACCACACGGTGTACGGCTGCCTGTACATCCGCGACGAGCATGACCGGCCGGTCCAGCTCCGCTCGGTCTACGGCTCGAGACTCTGGCAGTTCCCGGGCGGCAACCTGGACGCCCCAGGCGAGGATCCGCTGCAGACCGCCCGGCGGGAGGCGGTCGAGGAGACCGGACTCGAACTCGCCCTCAACGCACCGATCCTGCTCCTGACGCACTTCCTGCACGCCGGGCCCCGGCTGCCGCTGAACAAGATGGGGCTCATCTTCGACGGAGGGCGGCTAACCGCCGAGCAGCTCGGCCGTATCCGGCTCGATCCCGCGGAACACGACATGTGGGCCGTCCACGACCTCGCGACCTGGCAGAGGCTTATGGCGCCGCGCGCCTTCGCCCGCCTCGACGCCATCGAACGAGCCCGGCGCGGCGAGGGCCCCGCCTACTTGATCACGCACACCTGACCCTGAACGACCGCTCACCAGGAGGCAACTGTGCCCGCCGAGGACGCCAACACCCGGGCCTGGCAGATCTACGGCCAGCGCCAACTGGCCCGTGCCTACACCCCGCCCGTCCCCGAACGGCTCGGCTGGACGCCCTGGGAAGGGATCGGACCGGGAGCAGAAGTCCTCGGCCACGTCACCGGCCGCCGCGTCCTGGACATCGGCTCCGGAGCCGGCCACCACGCCGTCCATCTCGCTCAGGCGCACGGAGCGCGCGTCACCGGCATCGAGCTGTCCCCGACCCAGCATGAACGTGCCGTCGGCGCCCACGCGGACGTAGACGGCGTGGAGTTCGTCCAAGCGGACGTGACCGAGTACCTGGCCGGAGCCGAGCCGTTCGACGCCGCGTACGCGATCGGGACGCTCGCCTTCATCGACCCGCACCGCTCGCTGCCGGCACTGCGCGACGGCCTGCGCCCCGGCGCCCCGCTGATCCTCTCGCTCCTGCACACCGACCTGCACGGCAGCGGTCCATCCACGGAATTGGCGCCGCGCGAGCAGACGATCCTGTTGCGCGACGACCCGCCCCTGCCGACTCAGATGTGGGTCCTGGCACCGCAGCTGTGGGAGGACCTGCTCACCGAGTACGGCTTCCGCGTCGAAGCCATCGACCTATACCCACACCCCGACGAGAGCGCCACGGTCATCCAGCAGCTCATCCGCGCCCGGCGCCTTCCCGACCGGCCGGCGCGCATCTCCAGCCGGCCCCGTAGCACCCGAGCGCCCGCCACCCATGCGGCCGTCGGCGTCGGCGCGATCCTGCTCAGCGAGCAGGGCATCCTGCTGGGCCGACACCGCCGCGGCACCCTCGAACTGCCTGGCGGCAGCGTAGAGGCCGGGGAATCCTTCGAGGACGCGGTCGTCCGCGAACTCGCCGAAGAGACCGGTCTGGTCGCTTGGACCGCCAACGTGGGGCTCCTGGGTGCGCTCGTCGACCACGTCGAAGATGTCCTGCGGGTCACCGTCGGCGCGCTCGTCCACGCCTGGCAAGGGCAGCCGGCCACGCAACCGGACGAGAACGTCGGCGACTGGGCATGGCACCCGCTCGATCAGCTCCCCGACGGCCTGTTCGTATGCAGCGCCCAGATCCTCACGTCCTGGCGGCCCGACCTGCCCATCGACCACCCACCGGCGCACTTCACTGCCTTCGCCCCAGCCAAGTAGGCGGCGCTGGCACGAGAGCCGCCACCGATGCCCTCCCGCGACACGACGTAGGTGCCGCGCCTCCGGTAGGGAGATTCCCGCGAGTGCCACGTAGCGGTGACCAGATACCTGTGCGGGCGACCCGGTGCGGCTGCGATAATGAGGAACGAGCGGCAGATGCGGCAGTGGGAGCAGGAGGCGCACCCGGCCCGCCTGAGAGAAACGTGCGAACCGGGGGACCGTGCCGAAAAAACGCAACGCCGCCCAGCGCATCGGGGCGATCGGAGAGGACCGGTTCCGGCTCTCCTGCCAGGAGAACTTCATCATCCCCAACAAGGTCGAACACGACTTCGGGTTCGACTTCCTGTGCCAGCCGGACCTGGCCGCGGACTTCGGCGGGACCGGACCGGTAGCCGGAGTTTTCGTCGGCTTCAGCGTCCGCGCGACGGATCGGGACGACGGGCGGATCCGGCTGAACCGGGCGGATGCCGGGTGCCTGCTGGCAGCCCAGTTCCCGACCGGTCTCGCCCTGGTGAAGCTGAACGGGCCGAAGTCCGCGGCCGTCTATTTCCGGCTGATGGACGCCGCCTTCATCGTGGAACTGTCCCAATTCCTGGCGTCCGCCAAGAAATCCACGCACTTCACCCCCAAGGACATGCGGCCCGTGGCGGAGATCCGGGACGCGATCAGGGAGGTAAGCGCCCCCGGCTACCTTGAGCAGGTGCGGGCCGACGCTGCCCGGAAGATTGCCGAACCGATCACCGGACCAGTCCAGATCCAGATCCACCGCGATGCCGACAGCCAGGCAACCCTCATCACATCCCTGGACCTGTACGCGTGGTTCGAGCAAGGAACACCTGCTGAGCAGGAGGCGCTCTACCTGGCCACCTTTGGTGAACCGGTGCGACGTGACCGGAGGATGCGCAAACTCGCGCTGAGCGGCAAGGTCATGGGGGGCCTGGCGCACCTGCCCCAGCCGTATCTGCTGGCCGGTTTCGTCATGGACCATCCCACCAGAGTGCGGGTCCAAACCACTTCCGTGTCCGCGGAACTGCCGGTGCTGCGCACCGCCAACGAGCACCACTTCGGTTACGTCTACCCTGCGGGCTTCGCCCTGACAGTTTCCGCCCGGGTCGAGAAGGACGGTCAGTACGTGCACCTGATGCGGGCGCTCGCCGACCCGGACAGCGACGCTCTCCTTGGCGACCATCCGGACCTGCTTGGCTTTCTCACTACCTGCCACCCCGAGTCAGTTTTCAGTTTCGACGACCGCGACGGACCGCCTCTCGATGTGACGTACTTCAAGAGTTTGGGCGATCTGGCCCAGTGCGCGGCGGCCTACCGCGATGCCAAAAGCCTGGCCGGCTGGGACGCCGTGCCTGTCATGGTCAAAGACATGGCCAGCTCGGAATCCCGGAACTCTCTGATGTTCCTCGGCGCGGCAGCCGACCCGCAGGCCCAGCCGATCCCCCGGGGACTCCTCCTGGCGGCGCCGGAGGTGGAGGAGGAGGACTGCGACACCGCGTCCGGGACCATTAGCGTCCCCGTTGTCTGCAACCTGGCCCACTCCAGCCTCGTCGCCTGGTTCTCCGGCCACGGATCCGTGCTGTTCCATGATGGTGATCTGTGCGGATTCAAGGTGCCCGCCTTCCGGGTGGACACCATCGAGGTGCTTCCCCGGGTGCCGAGCCGGTCCCTGTTCCCACGAGTCCTGCTCGGGCCGCGGACGCTGATCTATGACGCAGGACGGTGGGAGGAGGGCGACGCCGAGACAGGGCAATGGGCGGACGACGTTCACCTTCGTTTCCAGCTGGACTAGAGCCAGGGCTGGCGCTCGGCCAACGCGAGCAAGATCCGGTCCGAATAGGCCGGCCCTATGAGCTGCACACCGATTGGGAGGCCGTCGGCGCTGTGCGCATGAGGCATAACCAGGCTGGGCAGACCGACATGGCTGGTGAGGTTGGCCCAGCCGGTTTGGTCGAAGAAGCTCCGTTCGACGCCGTCGACCGTGAGAGAGCGGCTCCCGGCCGGGATCGCCGCAGTGGGAGCGGCGGGCGTAATAAGGACGTCGTACTCACTGTCGGCGAAGAACTGGTGCCACGTCTGCTGGAGCCGGAGGCGCTCCTCGTCGGCGCGGAGCCATACGCGGTGTGTCTGGGTCCGGTGGCGGAGGAAGGTGGCCCGTGGGCTCGCGTCGTCTTCGTGCAGGTCACGCGCTGCTGCAAGTTCGACCGCGCCCGCTGCGTCGTCGGTGGCGGCCGTCGCGGTGCCGTGGAGGAGCTGCTCGAAGAGGCGGAGGGAGTCGGCGAAGCCGACCGGCCCCACTGTGCGGCGGACGTCCGCTCCGGCGGAGGCCAGTGCCTGCTCAACAGAGGCGATGGCATCGGCAGTTTCGCGGTCGACGGGGCAGCGTGCATCCTGGGCCCACACCGCCACGCGGAGCTGGCCGACTGCACGACGCTCGGTGGGCAGATTGACGCGCCAGGGGCTGTTCTCTGCGGGTGATGGCGTCGTCAGCGCGTCGAGGAGCAGGTCGAGGTCGCGGGGGTGGCGTGCCAGGGGGCCGGGGGTGACCATGTCACTGCTGGTAATCCATCCGGGCGGGCGGGGGATGTGGCCGCGGGCCGGGATGAGGCCGAGCGTGGGGCGCAGGCCGTAAACGCCGCAGTAGTGAGCCGGAAGCCGAAGTGAGCCGGCGAGGTCGCTGCCGAGGTCGGCGGGGGTCAGGTGGGCGGCGACTGCGGCGGCGGGGCCGCCGGAGGAACCGCCGGCGGTGCGCTTGAGGTCGTGTGGGTTGAGCGTGGACCCGAACAGGCTGTTGTCCGTGTGCAGGTCCTGGCAGTACGCCGGGGTGTTGGTCTTGCCCATGATCACGGCGCCTTGAGAACGAAGCCGGGCGACCGCGTCAGCGTCCCGTGCGGGAACGTGATCCGCCAGGTCCTCGGAGCCGCTAGTGGTGCGCAAGCCGGCCGTCTCGAAGCTGTCCTTGATCGTGAGGGGAAGGCCGTCGAGGGTTCCCTTCTTCTCGTTGCGGGCGCGGCGTTCATCTGCCGCTAGTGCGGCGGCCCGGGCCGCCTCGTCGTCGCGGGTGATGACGGCGTTGACGTGGCTGGCGTCGATCCGGTCGAGGTGGAGGTCGAGCAGCTCTCGGCTGGAGATCTCGCGACGGTCCAGGGCCTGGAGCTGGATGTGGGCCGGTTGGTGGGTGAGATCGGTCGTCATCCGGAGACTCGCTCAAGGTGGGGGGCTCGGGCGGGCTGGTGAAGCAAGTGGCGAGCGACATCGAGGAGAGCGTCGATGTCGTCCATGGGCCGGCTGGTCTGGCGTTCGGAGTCGGCAAATTCGGTGAGCTGGTCGGGCGCCGGGCGGGCGCCTTCGGCCCTTGCGGCTATTCCGGCGAGGATCTGGTCGGCTGTGACGGCTGCCGACAGCTCCTGGCCGTGAAGCCCTCGGGCCCGGTGGTGGGCTTCGCTGGCCTCGCGTACTGCGGCATCTAGGTACTGGCGGATCACGAACCGGCCGTCCCGGATTTCGACTGCTCGGCGGTAGAGCCGGATCGAGATGCGGCGGAAGCGGCGTCTTTGGGCAGGGTCGACTCGGTCGATCGGCAGCTCGATCTCGGGCGCTTCGCTGTAGAACACCAGCCACAGGGGGCGCAGGCCGTAGTAACTGCGGTACTGCTTGATCCGGTACTGGACGCTCTGCGCTTGGTCGCTGATGGTGGGCACGAGCCAGCCGATGAGGGTGAGCATGGCGCCGACATCGCCACAGGTCCAGGCGAAGTCCTCCCACTCAGCGAGTGAGGTGTCGAAGGCGCCGGCGATCACGTCGCCGATGCGGACGGCGCTGTATCCGAGGGTGACGGTGGCCCCGAGGGCGACGATGCGCAGGCCCAGGCGGACGGAGCCACGGGTGCTGCGGCGGGCCAAGCGCCAGCAGGCGCGGGCGAGGAACAGCTCTCCGACGGTGTAGGCCGTGACGTAGAGGGTGAGGTACGCGGCGTACCAGTCGTCGTGCGCGTAGTACAGCGTGAAGTTGATCGGATGCGGCGCGCTGGGCGTCAGCAGGGCGAACAGCACCAGCAGCCCTGCGATCACCGCGAGGCCGGCCCCGAGCCACCGGCGACTTTGCTGGCGGGCGACCTCGGGCGGGGATCCCCAGTAGGTGAGGACCACCTGTTGGCAGGCCAGCAGCGCGACGACGCAGCCTTGCGCAAGGGGCACGGAGAGGTTGACGGTGCCGAGCACGCGGTCGAGATAGTTCCACATCGGAGTGATGGAGAACAGGAACGACAGTCCTGACAGTAGGAAGACGGCGGCCAGCGCGGTGGAGGCGGGGTCTCGGCGGCGGGTCAGCACGTCCCGCAGGAGGCAGAGGAAGCCGAGCGTGGCGACGACGAGGCTGATCGGATGGAGCAGGTCCTTCACGACCGGGCCTCCCGTCGACGCAGAAGCGTGTGCGTGACCCGGTCCTGAACTTCGTCCCCGGAGGACTCGTCGCTGCGCAGCCACCGGTCGATGATGCGGTGCTGGAGCAGCGAGGCGAGGAGTTCGGTGTCCCGCTCCTCGTCCTCGTCGTACTTGGTGCGCCCCAGCATCATCTGCACGGTGGCCGGGTCCACGCTGGTGATGAAGGCCGGAGTCAGCGCGGACACCGGTCGGTTTTCGTGGTGGCCGAGCAGGAGGTGGCTGAACTCGTGGGCGATGATGTGGTCTTGATGCAGGGAGCTGGTCCGTGGGTCGTAGAACACATGGACGACACTCTCAGTGACGGCACATGCCCCGCACACCGAGGGCGCCTGCTCCCGGGGCTCCAAGACCACCGTCCGTCCGGTGCGGCGAGAGACCTCGTCGCTGAGGTCGCGGATATTGGTGACGTGCGGGAGCTTCAGCTCCGCCAGGAGGTCGGGCCCCCTCCGCCTACGTGCAGGCCACATTGCTTTTCCTTGATCACTTACTGAACTGAGACCGATTTACACGCCAGTTGAGGGCGGCAACCCCTCAGACTTTCGTACACCCTCGACGATCCCCAGGATGGCGTCCTTTCCATCCGCAGAGACGTCGGAGAGTCGAAGAAGAACGTTCTTGATCTTCGCGTCGCGAAGCAGCGCGAGCAACTCGAGTTCCTGCACAGTCTTTTCAGCGACAACATCGTCGAACCAATAGGCAGGATCCACTCCGAAAAAGCCTGCCAGCGCTTCGAGATGACGCTTCGTCGGATTATCCCGCTGCCCCGTCCGCAGGAGCCACAGATACTGGGCCGACAGCTTGCCCAGCCCCCGCTTCTCCATCAGTTCGGCCACTTCAGCGTTGCTGAACGGGCCGCGATCGGGCGGGTGCACCGTGTCGAACAGGCGGTTTAGGCGGTCCATGAGCCCCTTGGGGTTCACCTGACCTTCGATCGACACTTTCATGATCCTTTCCCGGTGAGCTTCGCAATCACTTCGACCACTCTACCTCGCGATAAACACGAGTTGACGGGCCGATCCCGCGTATGGAAAGTTCTTCCCCACCAGCACGTTTACGTGTGGCGCACGCCGCCCTTTTGGGTCGACCTGTCCGTTTCGAGCGACGGGAGCCCGCCGAGCGAAGTGGCGCGAGCCACATTCACCCGGCAATACATGTCACGTCTGGCCCAGCAGGCTTTGATTTTCGACCGGAAAGCGCGGAGGCGACAGTGGAAACACCTCATCCGCATCGCATTCCCGCCGCGGGAAATATCAGACACCCGCCTCAATTCGGACACAATGACATGCTCTCGACGTTCAGGGTAGCCGCGGTAACGGTGCCCTCCGACGCCGGAGGGCGGCTCATGCCGGGCAGTACAGGCGGTTCCGGCGACACATCGCACCGTTACTCTCCGCAACCAGTACAGAGATTAAGAACCAAGTCTGGATCTTGACACGGGTCCGTGCGTATGTTCGTCGTCCCCGAGCAACCCGCCCGCAACGACGGACGTGAGGAGCACGCGAGCACGGACCGAGAAGGTCCCCCATACAGCGACGGCGCCCGAGAGCGGTAACTCGCGGACGCCGAACGCTAAGCGGCATACCCGCCCCGGCAAGGGCGGAGATTGCCCATCATCACCACGCTGAGTCCTTCCAAGGGGCGCGTCAGCATGGCAACACTGCAAAGGGAAGTATCGCATGCCTCCTGCCCTGCGCAAAAGGCCCTTCCATCTGGCCTGCGCGGCAGCCACCTCCGCCTCGGCGCCTCAGCGCCCCGAGCCGGACGACACCATCCCGGCCCCGGCAGGCCGCCGGCCCCGCCCGTTCTCCGGGAGCGGCCGATGAGCAGCGAAGCCCGCGAGTGGGTTTGGGAACACAGCTCCAGCCGGGGCACCGCGCGCCTGGTCCTTCTGTCGATCGCCGACCGGGTGGCCGACGAGCAGTGCGTCTCCTGGGCCTCGCTGTCCAGCCTGGCCAAGCGCACCCGCGCCTCCGTCTCCACTGTGCGCGAGGCCATCGATCGCCTGGTCGACGCCGGTGAGCTGGAGCAGCTCGACGACCTCACCGGCCCGCAGCGCAGCACCGTCTACCGCCTGCCCCTCGCCGCCAAGGCCGTGGCAGAGACCGCCGCGGAGGACGACGACCACGCGTCGAAGGAGGGGCCCGAGGCCGCCCCGGTGCTCCGGATCTCGGCCCTGCGGCGGTGCGGAATCCGCCCGCGTGAGGTGCCGGAATCCACCGCGAGGGCCCGGAAACCGGCAGTGCCGGAAACCGGCAGGGCGCGACGGAAACCGGCACCCCGACGTACCGGAAACCAGCACCCCGGTGTACCGGAAACCGGCACACAGAACCGTAGTGAACCGGATTTGAACCGTAGGTACAGCAGTGGTGGTGCTGCCGTCCTCTCAGCTGCCGAGTGGCAGGTCGACCCTGCCACCCACACCTGGGCCCGCGAGCAGGGGCACCTCGACCGCCTCGGCGAGCAGGGCCTGCAGGCAGCCGACGCGAAGTGGCGGGCCCACCGCGCCGCCTTCAAGCCGAGGCCGGTGGATGCCTGGGCTGCCGACTGGCGCTCCTGGGTTGCCCGGGAGCACGCCCCGGGTCGCCCGAACCTCTACGCCGTGCCGGGTAAGGGCTCCTCGGCGCCAGGCGGGATGACCCGGGCCGAGGCCCATACCGCCGCCCTTCTCGCCGCCCTCGACGAGCCGACCGGAACGGAGGGCTGACCGTGGACCGCCGCGAAATCGCCGCCCTGCTGGCCTACATCGGCCGACTCGACCCCCGCACTATCCGCACCGATCAGGGCGAGGCCCGCGACCAGCTCGCCCAGTGGCACGAGCTGCTCGGCGACGTGCCGATGGCAACCCCGCACGGCTGGGACGCTCGCGTCGCCGCCCGCCAGCACATCCGTACCTCGCCGTACCAGATCCTGCCCGCGGACGTGGCCCGGCCCTGGGAAAGCTACCGTCGCGACCGTCTGGCCCGGCACTCCGACCCGACACCATCCGCCGATCCGGACGACCAAGCCGCATGGACCGCCGAGCTGGTGGGCACCCGGCGCGCCGTCGCCGCCGGCATCGCGGAGCCGGCACAGGCTCGGGCGATCACCAGTGGTCGCGACGGAACCGACCCGAGGCTGGAAGCAATGCTGCGTGAGATCGGCTCTTGCATCCCGCCTGCTGCCCGAGCCGCCCTCGCCCCCTACCGGCCCGCGCGGGCAGCGCGCGAGGCGGCCATCGCCCAGGGTCAGCCCGACGCCCTGAGCGTGCGCTGCGACTGGTGCAGGGCCCAGCCCGGCGAACCCTGTCGCCGCCGGCGGATCGGCCCGGACGACGGAGTACGCGCAACCGCTCCGCGTGCCACCCCGCACCCCGGCCGCCTCGACCTGGCCGCCGCCCAGCAGGCCCAGCAGAACGAGCAGGTCCAGCAGAGCGCCATGGCCTGACCGGCGCATCCGGCCCGTGCATCCCGTCCGAAGCACCCCCACCCAACATCACCGCCCCCGCCCCGGCTGCGGCGCACGCCCATGCGCCCGCAGCAGGCACCCGACGCCGCGCCCGCCGAGCACCGCCCCGGCCGGCCGACGCGGCAGCACATCGGAGATCGCCTTGCGCCACATCACCACCCACGATGCGCCGGCCACCGGCCTGCGCGGCATCGCAGACACCAGCTGGCACACCCGCGGAGCGTGCCACGGCATGGACGTCGAGGACGCCGACGCCATGTTTTTCCCGCTCCCCCGGGACCACGAAGCCATCGCCGAGGCGAAGGAACTGTGCGGCTGGTGCCCGGTACGCCGCGACTGCCTTGACTTCGCCTTGGAGAACGTCCTCAAGGAGGGCATCTGGGGCGGCCTCACCGAAGCCGAGCGGCGTCCCTTGCACGACGGGCTGCCCCAGCGCCTCGACTACCGGCGCGTGATCGCCTTCTTCCAGGGGCGCGACGTGCACCTGACTGAGGCCGAGCGGCAGGTCGTCATCGACCACGCCTACGTGCGCGGCTGGCGTCCCGACCGGGTCGCCGCCGCCCTGCAGATCAGCCACAAGCACGCCCGAGACCTGCTCCGGCAGGCCGCCAACAAGGTCTTCGACCGCGACCGCACCTACGGCGTGCCGCGACCCAAGAAGAAGCGGAAGAAGACCACCCCGGCAGCAGGTAATCCCGCGCTCGCTGCACGCGGCACACAGCAGTCGGTAGCCCGGGCGGCAGCGTCGACTCCGGCGCACGCCTCTCTCGGAAAGGCCGCATGACCCACCCCGTCCTGGCCCTCAGCGCCACTCCGGACCTCCCTCTCCTCCTCGCCGCCGGCGTGGCCGCCGCCCTCGTGCTGGTAGTGGTCGCCTGGACAATCCGGCGTCGGGCTATGCGGACGCAGAAACGTCTCAGCGGGCCGGCGGTCAAGGTCGCTGCCCTTGCCGCCCTGGGCTGCACCGCATACAGCGCCGACACCTCATGGCGCTTCGCGGCCGACTTCCTCGACATGGCCGGCACCGCCGAGCGGGCCGGCATGTTCGCCGCGGCCGAGCTGGCGCTCTTCGCGACCGCGCTGATGGCACGCCAGAACCTGGCCACTCAGGGTGCTCCAGGTCTGCCCGGCACCCTGGTCTGGGTGATCACTGGAGTGCAGGTGATCCCCGCCTACGCCGAGAGCGGCCCCATCGGCGGCACAGTCCGCGCCTTCGTCGGGCCGGTCCTCGCGGCAACGCTGTGGCACCTCGCGATGGGGATCGAGCTGCGCCTGCGCACCCCGGGCGCCGGCTCCCACGGACTGATCGCCGTCCTGGGCCGGGAAGCACGCGAGCGTCTCCTATCCCGCCTCGGCATCGCCGCGCGAGACCGCGACGCCGCGCAGATCACCCGGGACCGGGCCACTGCACGCGCGGTCGCCCTCGCCGCCCGCCTCGCCGAGCGCACACCCGAGCAGCAGCGGAGCTGGCGCGGCCGGCGGCTCACGCGGCGACTGTCGAAGGCGGTCGGCAGGGCCTCGGTCGGCACCGACTCCCTCCAGCGGGCGAACCTGCTCGACCAGCTCGCCGCCCGCCGGCACGCACTCGCGCTCGCTACCGTCCCGCTGCCCTCGCCCTGGTCCCCGGTACAGAGCACCGCAACGCCGGCCACGGTCCCCTCGCAGTCGGCCACGAAGGCGACGGTCCCCGGAGCCGGTCCCCACGGTCCCGACGAGTCGGTCGGGGGCACACGACCGAGGGGACCGGTCCCCGAGATTGCGGACTCGAGGACATCGACAGACGCGGGGACCGAGACCCCAGAAGAAGGCACGGTCGCGGGGACTGGCCCCGTGAATCCGGAAGCCTCGGAGGGGGACGCCCGGAGCGGAGGGACCGAGCATCTGACGCGAGAAGTGCCCGCTCAGGGCCCTGATTTGCGTCAGGGACCGACCGCCGCCGAGT
>NZ_BBYG01000011.1:0-83211 GCF_001184025.1 Streptomyces maremycinicus | reverse complement strand
CGGGGACCGAACCCACCGGGGACCGGGGACCGACCGACACCGACACGGGGACCGAACCCACCGGGGACCGGGGACCGACCGACACCGACACGGGGACCGAACCCACCGGGGACCGGGGACCGACCGACACCGACACGGGGACCGAACCCACCGGGGACCGGGGACCGAAGGTCGCCCTCCGGCGAAAGACGACCACGAAGACCAGGACGAAGAACAAGGGGAAGCGCGGCCGGTCCCGCACCCCGCAGACACAGCGCCCGCCACGCGAGCCGGATCAGTCGGTGGACCAGCTCGTCCAGCAGGTCCGCCCCCACGTCCCCGCCCTGCTCGCACGGGACGGCAACGAGTCCGTCACCCGGGTCCAGTTGCGGGAGATCCTCCGCCGCGAGGGCCTGAGGGGCGGCCGGAACGACCGGCTAAGCCTCGTCCTCCAGGAACTGCGGAGCGACGACACCACGAAGACAAGGAGCTCCGCCCGATGAGGACCTGCCACCAGTTCAACACCGTCCGCGCGGAGTACGAGCGGGAGATCGGCTTCATGCTCGCCCACTCCAAGCGGCACGAGGGCAGGCCGGCGGCGAAGTCCAGCGCAAAGCAGGCTGCCTCGACGAAGCAACGGATGGCCCGGGCGCTCAACAGCCACGTCGGGAGCTGCCCCGAGTGCGGCTGAACCGACAAATCCCCAGCTCAGTGCCCCTATCCGCAAAGGGTGGCCTGGCTCCACGCCGGGCCACCGTCCCGCTCCGCTCCGGGAGACACCTAGTGATTTCGCGTCCCCCTCGCCCTTCCGAGCCCACCTCCGCCGAGGCCAGCGCCTGGGCGGACGTGCTGGTCCGCCAGCGGCTCCTGCACGCCGCCGTCCTCACGCCGACCGGCCAGTGACTCGTCCAGGACCACTCCGACGGACCCGGCCGCGTCCTCCTGGGACCGGCCGATCTCGTCGCGCTGGCCGCGACCATCCAGCACCGCACCCGAACCATGAGGCCCGAAATCCGATGACGAACCCCACCCAAAACGGCACCGCCCCGGAACCTGATCGCGACTCCAACTCGGTCTCGGGGCGAGCAAGTTGGGGCGGAAGCGTAGCTTCCGCCAACCCCGCCCCCAAGGGGGACGAGGTTGACCTGCACCGGGGGGCGCAGGTCCAGGAGGCTTCGACCGAGGGCGGATCGAAGCCGGGACAGGAGAAGAAGCCGACCGAGCGCCGCAGCCACCGCGAGCGCGCTGTGCGCGCTCGTCAGCGTCCGCGTCAGCCGCGCGCCACGAAGCGCCTGCACCAGCCCAACACTCGTTTCAACGAAGAAGAGTTCGCGCTGATCAAGTCCGCCGCCGCCCGATGCAACCTGTCCGTCGCCGGCTTCCTCGCCCGCGCCGCGCTCGCCGCAGCCCGCGACCTCGACCGAACCAGCGCCGAGATAGCCGACGAACGCGAAGTGATCACAGCCCTGTTCGACAGCCGGCGTCGGCTCGGCTGGGCCGGCAGCAACCTCAACCAGGCGGTCAAGGCACTCAACTCCGGCGCGGACGCTCCCCAGCTCGATGCGGCCGTCGCCGCCGTACGGCGGGCCGCCGACACCGCGCATGTAGCCGCAACACGCCTGATCGAACGCCACGGCGCATGATCCCCAGCGTCAACAACGCCGGATCACGGACTTTCGGCCTCCTCAAGTACCTCTACGACACGGGCCAGTACGAGGACCACACCGACCCCCACCTCGTGGCCTCCTTCGACGGGATGGCCCCCGACCCTGGCCGCGACCCGAATGCCACCCTCGAAGACCTGCAGCAGCTCCTGGACCAGCCCGTTATGGCCCTGCCGAAGCATGCCCGCCCGGCCAAGCACGTCTGGCACACCTCCGTGCGCGCGACGGCGGACGACCGGATCCTGTCCGACGAGGAATGGGGTGAGATCGCCCGGCGGATCGTGGCCGCCACCGGCATCGACCCCGGCGGCGGGCAGCCCGGCTGCCGCTGGGCAGCCGTACGACACGCAGACGACCACATCCACATCGTCGCCACCGTGGTGTGCGAGGACGGCAGCCGCCCCGACGACTTCCGCTCCGGCAAACGCGCCCAGGCCGAGTGCCGCCTCATCGAGAAGGAACTCGGCCTCCACCAGGTCGCCCCCGGCGACGGCACCGCCGCCCAGCGGCCCACCAGCGCAGAACGCCACAAGGCCGAACGCCAGGGTCGAGAGCGCACCGCCCGCGAGGAGTTGCGCGAGACGGTACGGCGCGCGGTATCCGGTGCGAGAAGCGACGAGGAGTTCTTCGACCGGCTCGCCGCCGCCGGCCTCCTGATCCGTAAGCGCGCCGCGCCCTCCGGAGACCTCCTCGGATACAAGGTCGCTCTGCCCGACGACCTGAACAAGGACGGCGAGCCGGTGTTCTACCCCGGCGCGCGCCTGGCCCCCGATCTGTCGCTGCCCCGCATCCGGGAGCGCTGGTCCGGCGACACCGGAACCGATCCGACTCCACGGCAGGAGGACACGGTCCCTACGGGGCCCGGCGCCCCGGCCTCCGCCCGCCGCGGGACGGCATCGGCCGCGTGGCAGGCCGTGCTCATCGTCGAGCACGGCGACGACGCGGTCGCCGCCGCCCACATCGCCGCCGCCGGCGAGGTCCTGGATGCGCTCGCGAAGACCTCCGCCGCGCACACCCGCCGCGAACTGCGAGACGCCGCAACAGCGTTCGAGCGGGCCTCCCGCTCCCACGTACGCGCCGTACGCGGGCATGACCGCGCGCTGCGGCAGGCCGCCCGCGACCTCGTCCACGGAGGGCCCCCACTCGGCCGCGGTGAGGACGGTGCCACCACCGCGATGGCGATCGACATGCTGTTCTTCCTCATCACCGCCGCCGCCCACTGGCACGCGAGCAAGGGCCATGCCCAGCAGGCCGAAGCCGCCGCCCAGGCGGCCGGGCACCTGCGCACCGCCTACCAGGCTGCCGCCGCCCAGCCGCTCGGCGTGCTCTACCAGCGAGGTCGACGTCTGAGCCGGCCGGTGCTCCGGCGGCAGACCGTGCTGCTGCGCGAGGCGCTGCCGGGGCTCGCCGAGCGGGTCCTCGCCGAGCCCGGCTGGTACGCCCTGGCCGCGACCATCGCGGAAGCCGAAGCCGCCGGCCACGATCCGGCCGCTCTTCTGTCCGCCGCGGTCGGGCGTCGTGAACTCGACAGCGCGGAGTCGGTGAGCGACGTGCTGGTGTGGCGGATGCGGCGGACGGCCGATCTGCCCGCCGACGCCTCGCCCCTGTCCGAGAGCGGCACCGCTGGGGTCCAGTCCGCACTGCGCAGGACGGCCCCCCAGACTTCCGCGGGCCGCCGCCGCAGCGGGGAGGAGACATCGGGGAAGACCCGGTGAGCCCTGCTGGCCGGGGTGCAGCCTCAGCGCACGGCCAGGAGCAGGCGTACGGCCACCGCACCGCTCGCGACCCACAGCATGGCCGTACGCCACAGCGGACCCCGGAGGCATTCAGGCCCGCATTGTGGGTCACGGGCGCTGCGCACACTCCGGAGGAACGCAAGGGCACAGGTGCGGCGCCTCGAGCCAGTAGCGACGCGAAGTTGGGCGGTCGAAGTCGACGTGACGTGGTCGGGCACGCCGAGGGGACATCACTCATCCGCTCGGAGACAAGCGCCGTGCCCACTCGTCATCCGCACCCCAGGAGGCGGAAAACGCCTGATGACCTGCCCGAAGACGACTGTGGACTTTGTGAATTGAAACCGCCAGGGGCGTAAGGCACGATCATGAAGCGAGCAGGACGAGGCACAGGAGGACGCCAGGGTGTTTCACCGAATACGCCGCCGGGCCAAGGAGCCCAGCGAGGAACAGCGCCGATTCTTCGAGCTGTCGGCACGGCTGCAGAACCAGGTCCCGCCCGAGATCGGGGTGCCGCCGGCCGAGCCGGAACACATCGAGCCGACCGCGGTGGTGGACGACTTCCTTCCGCCGGAGTTGCGGGTACCCAGCCACGACCAGGTCGACGGCACCATAATGCCGTGGAAGCAGCCGCTCGTCCTCGACGGTGAGATGGTCGCCTGCTCCGAGTGCGGCGCGTACCGGAACTGGCTCATCCTCTCCACCCGCGATCAGATCTGGCTGCGTTGCCGGGTCGGCCACCCACAGCAGGAAACCCGCCTCGACACCGCCTGGTTCAACCGCAACCGCGGACCGGCGGACGCGACGCACGCCACGTTCGAGGACTGCCTGCGCCACCTCGGGCACTGACCCCCACTCCTACGACCCCACCGGGCCCGCGGGCCCGCACTGACCACCCGTCGTCCAGCACCAAGGGGTCAGTTCCGTCATGCGCGTTCGCGTCGCCACCACCGTCCTCGGCATCACCGCCGCCCTCCTCACCGTGTCCGCCTGCTCCACCGACACCACCGGCGCCAACCACGACACCGCCGCCTCCGCCCGTACCGGGTCGCCGGCCGACACAACCCAGGCTGCTCCGCTGACGTCGGCCGCGCTGGAGACGCGCCTGCTCGACCAGCGCGACCTCGGCAGCGGCTACCTGCGCAAGCCGGAGCGCCCCGCCCAGCACGACGACGTCACCGTCATCGGCTGCCCGGCCCTGAGCGAACTGGGCGGCGACGCGGCCACCGGCGCCACGCTCACCTTCCCCCGCAAAGCGAAGACGGCCTTCACCTACGGCGGCAGCTCCTCGGAGTTCTCGGAGGAGCTGTACAGCGACAGCGCGATCAAGCTCTCCGACGGCATCGGCCGGATCTTCGACGCCATGACCGGATGCCCTACCTACCAGGTCGTCGCGGGCGGCACCCCGATCGACATCGCTTCGCAGAAGCTGCCCGCGCCCGACGGCCTCGGTGACGAGCAGTGGAGCCAGCTCCTGACGTTCTCCGCCGGCGGACGGAGCACCGTGGTCAAGCAGACCGCGATCCGCGACGGCAGCCTGCTGCTGACCGTCTCCGGCTCCCCGGCCCTCGTCGACCGCCACCTCGACAAGGCCCTCACCAAGGCCACGGCAGCCAGCTGACCGGCCCCGACACACTGCTGCCCCCGACCAGGGCGGTCAGGGGCAGCAGTGCTGTGCTGAGGTTGTTCCGCTTTGACGGACACCATCAGTGCGGTGGTCAGGCTGCGGTTCCGTACATCCAGCGGCGAACCACGGTGTAACCGTCAGGAAGTTCGTTCCCCGTCAACTCCCTGTACCTCTCCTTGGCCTCTTCGCTGGCGTGCTGACCGGGAGGGAGCCTTCGGAGGAAGGGGTCGCGGTCAGGGTCAGGGGAGGACTGGCGAGGCTGCTCCGTAGCTTCATCGTCGGAGGCCGGTTCGTAATCCGTGATGTCCTCGACCTCATGCCTTGTGGAGCCCTGCCTTGCGAGGTAAGCGACCACGGCCAGACTTACGGTCAGAGTCACGCCGCCAATGACGCGGATCTTCGGCTTGTGCTTCGCGTACCAGCTCTTCGACTTCTCGTCGGAGGGCGCGGGCTCGCCGTCTGCGGGAGTGGGTTCCCCGGGCGTGGAGTCGTCCATGTGCACACATCTATCGGACCCAGCCGCTGCCTGTCAGGCAATCAACCGACATCACCCGATCCGCTTCAATACACCGAGCAGACGCCCACTTCATTCCGCTCCCCCGCCTTGGGGCCGGAGACGATCACCGGTGCCGGGCGCCGACACCCTGTACTCGTCGCCCCGGTCGCCGTCCTCCGACTCGATGGCTCGCCCGAGCCTCCGGAGGAAATGCCAGAAGCCCGGCCCCTGTTCGGGAACCGGGCTTCTTCCATCTGGCTGAGGGGCGCCGTCGATCACTGGGCCGGCGCCCGCAGCAGTCGCTCCCGGGTGGCCTCGGGCAGGACCCGGCGCAGGACCGGTGCGGTCGAACTGAGGGAGGCGGCGAATGCTGCCACGAGGTCGTGCGGGGCGCTGGCCCCGAAGGAGGCCGCCCACAGGCAGGGGGCACCGAGCGCGGGCTCGGCCCATGCCTGCCAACCGGCCGGCCCCGCCTCATCGGCCTCGGTCGTCAGGGCGCGCGGGTCGGCGTCCTGGATGAGGGGCGGAACCTCGCCGAGGCTGATGTGCGAGGTGAACGTCGGGTCCGTCGCTGCCGCGTCGGGCTGGTCGATGTCGCGGAGCCAGCCGTGTGCGGCTACGGCGTCGAGGACCAGTTCGGGTCCGGCGAACGGCACGGCGGGCTGATCGCGGGCATCGAGCGCGACGAGGAGGTCGGCCACAGCCTCGCCGGGGACGCCGGTGGTGAAGTAGCACGACCACGCCGCAAGCGGGCTGCTGGCGTCCGCGCGGGCAGAGATCTGCCAGGCGATCGGCAGATCTCCCAGGTGGAACGGCTCGTCCGCCAGGCTCCACTGCGCCCATCGGAGAGTGTCGGAGCTGATGTGCAGAACGGTGCTGCGCAGGACCTGGCGGTCCTCCGGTGCCTCGTCCGGCTCATGACGTCCGCGGACAATCGTCAGGCTCGTCCAGCCCAGACCGGACAGCGTGTCGGCAACACCGTCGTAGAGGCACCCGTCGTCACCGGCCAGATGCCGGGGGCCCACCCAGAACGCGGGCTGGCCGCCGGGCAGAATGGACGGGTCGGGCGGGAAATCGGGGTACAGGGGCGCCTCCAAGGGGTCGGTGCGAATCTAGTTGCCGCCGGCACGGCGGCGGGGGCGACGCGGGGGTGCCTGGACGGGGCCCTGCCACGTCAGGGCGGTGGCGACCTCCGGCGGCAGATGGCCGAGCTGTGCGTGCGCGTCCCGCCCCTCGGCGAGGTAGACGACGGTCCGGCCGGTCTCGTCCACGGACTGCACGACCTGCGCCAGGCGGTGCGCCATCGGAAAGAAGGGGTTCATAGCCTGGCGGACCGGAGCATCCCGGTCGCAGGCGGACAGCAAGTCGATGAGATCACCGACGGTCATCTCCGGGGTCGTCACGAACAGCCTCCTGGGGTGAGCGGTGAAAAGAGCGGGGCCCGACAGCTGACCAGCCGCCCGAGCGAGAACTACTCGTGGGCGCTTGGCTGTCGTACACGACGTGAGGTCTCCAGCACGCGCGCCACGGCGGCGGCGACGATGTCGGCCGGCGTCTCGATGTCGAACGACAGGTGGTAGCCACGCGCCTTGGCCGTGCCGGACACAGCGATCTTCCATCCCTCGCCGTCCGTGCCGGGACGGCCGAGCGGGAACCAACCGAGGTAGAAGCGGCCGTCCTTCGAGCTGACGTGCACGTCCGCGCGGTCGTCAACAATCAGGTGGAAGTCCTCTGCGGAGAACTGGTCCATCACGAGCGTGGGCTGGCCGGGTCCGAGCTGCCACTCACGCAGCCGCAGGGCTTCAACGGTGGTAGCGAAACCGGAGCCCACGGGCCCTACGGTCACGGGCAATCACCTCTCTGACCTGGCGTTTCTTGCAAGGTCGTCTACGTTGACATGTCCTCACGCACGTTGGCCAGTCTTTCCGCGATCTTTCCTGTCTGCCCCCGGCGAACTGTGTCCTTGGACAGCGAATCCAGTCGTCCGCCCCGCGCTGACCTGCGGCGACTAATGCCGCATCAAGCAACGTTCGCCTTGTTCACGATCTCGCGTAGGCGTTCGTCGGCCGCGTGCTTGTTCCGCCAGATGATGTATCGGCGGATCATGCTCCCCTGCTCCTTGTGGCTGGCGTGGTCGGTGCCGTCGAGTGCGAAGTAGCGCAGGGCGGTGAACTGGGCTTCGATGCGGTTCAGCCAGGAACTGTTCGTCGGCGCGTAGGCGAACTCGACGTTGCTGGCGGCGGCCCAGTCGCCGACCCGGGTGTCCTTCTTCGTGGTCAGGTGCGGGGAGAAGTTGTCGAGCACGATCGCGATACGGATCTGGGGCGGGTAGAGGCTGCGCAGGTAGCGGCAGAACTCCAGGAACCTTGTGCGGTTCTTCCTCGGCTTGATGTGGCCGTAGAGCTTGTCCTTGCCCAGGTCGTATGCGGCGAAGAGGTGCCTGACTCCGTGTGGGCGGGTGTAGGTCGCCCGTCGGCGGGGCCTCGGCTCCCGGTGCGGATCCTTGTGCCGTCCGCCGCGCTCTGCCCATCGTCGCCCGGGGTGGGGCTGGAGGTTGAGTGGCCCGAACTCATCCATGCAGAACACGACTTCGGGCTCGCCCTCCTCGGGTATGACCTCGCCGTCGGCAATCGCGTAGAGATGCTCGACCCGGGCCTTCTTGGCCGCGTAGTCAGGGTCGCGGGAGGTCTTCCAGGTCTTTATGCGTTGAAACGAGACGCCCTCCTCGCGGAGCAGGAGGCGTAGTCCCTCGTGGCTGATGTCGTCGACCACCCCCTCGGCGACCAGGAAGTCGGCCAGCTTGGCCAGGCTCCAGGTCGAGAACGGCAGGCCGTGCTCGGCCGGCTTCGACTTGGCGATCTTCTTGATCTCCCGGCGTTCGGGAAGGTTGAAGGTCTTGGGCCGGCCGCCTTTGTACTTCGGGTAGAGCGAGTCGAAGCCGTCGGTGTTGAAGTTGTGGATCACGTCCCGGATCCGGTCCGGGCTGGTGAACGTCACTTCGGCGATCTTCGCCACGGGCATGCCCTGCGCCGATAACAGCACCATCTGGGCCCGCCGCCAGGTCACCACGGAACCGGTGCCTCTGCGGATGATCCGCAGCAACCGCCTGCCCTCGTCGTCATCGATCTCCCGAATCCGTACTCGTTCAGCCACGCGAGCATTCTGGCCGTCCGATGTCGCCCAGCGGAGCAACCTGGCGACACATCACCGGGGCGAACGTTGCTTGATGCGGCACTAACTTGATTGGCAAGGGCGTTGATGAGGGCTGTCCCCACTCACCAACGCCATGACCTGCGACGACTGCGTTGGATGGCAAGGAACTCCACGGACTGGGTTCGATGTCGGCGGACAAACTGCTGTCCGGTGACATCGAACCCAGTCGCTTTGCTATCGAACCGAGTCGTGCCGCATCCGGCGTGCCCAGAACCACGAAACGAAGGAGGGCCGACGGCATGCCATCGGCCTCTCAGGCCGTGGGGACGAGGAACTGGTGCGCACCGCGCAGCGTGGTGCGCAGCTTGCGCTGTGTTGAGCGGCTGTCGAGGCGGATTTCGAGGGGCCCGGGAAGGGTGCTGTCGGCCCGTAGACCGGTGGCCAGTCGCGATGCGTCGAGTCCGTCGCGTCGGGCGATGAGCACGCCCAGTTCGTGCCGGCTGAGAGCCTGGTTCCCGCCGAGGTGGTGGACGCCGGTCGTGTCGCCCGACGCGAGTTCGAGGAGCGCTGCGGCCAGATCGCTCGCGTGGACCGGGCATCGGAAGTCATCTGTGAAGAGGACGCCTTCGCGGGTGCCGGTGGCCAGTTCGTGGACGGTGCGTTCGTGCTCGGACTGTCCGTCGCCGATGATCAGCGAGGTGCGGGCCACGGCTGCGTCCGGATGGAGCAGAAGCACCGTTTCCGCGGCGGCCTTCGCCGCTCCGTACGGGGTGATGGGGTCGGGCCTGCAGTGTTCGTCGTAGGGAACGTGGCTCTTGCCGGAGAAGACAGCATCGGTGGAGACCTGGATCATTCTGCTTCCGGCCTTCGCCGCGGCGATGGCGAGGCGGACGGGTCCCTCGGCTGTGACTGCCCAGTCGGCCCCGCCGCTCGATGCATTGACGATGACGCGAGGGTTCACCTCGGCCACGACCGCTTCCACGCTCCCTGGATCCCGCAGGTCGAGGCTGCGCCAAGTAACCCCCGGAGCACTGCCGGGCCTGGTCGTATAGGTCGCGGCCGTCGGGCGCCCCGCCGATAATGCTTGCCGGACCAGCTCGGTGCCCAGGAACCCGGACCCACCCACGATCAGCAGCGTCATGAGGCGACACCCTAGACCGGGCAGGGCCCGGTGATGGCGCGAATGTGGGCGGAGGCATCGGTGAGGGCAGCGTGCGGGTCCGCGATGCGCGCCGCGGAGAGGGCCGCTTCGTACATATCCGTGGTGACAGAGCGATTGGCGCTTCGTTGTCCAAGGTCAACTGCCGTTCCGAGTCACTTCGCGTCGACCTCACCAAGTCACCCCAAAGAAAGGGGTGGCCGACCGGGGGCCTGTAGGTGCATGCTGGCCCGTTTCCCATCGTGAGGAGAAGTACATGGAGATCCGGTCGCTTGAGGAGTTGCGCGCTGCGGATGATCTGTCGCTGGCGTTCAATCCCTACGGGCTCGGCGGCCGTATGAAGCCCGAGGACGCTGCGGAGTTCCAGCAGCGTCAGATCGCCGACTGCGACCTGACGGCGGGTGTCGCGGCCGGAACACGCGACTCCTTCGAGCGGCTGCGCACCGTCTTCGCCTACGGCGTGCTGTGCTACGACGTGTACACCATCGTCGGCGACCAGGCGCTCCTCATCTACGAGCAGGCGTTGCGAGACCGCTTCTTGGAATGGTGCGCCGGCACCATCACCTTCCGCGTCCCCCAGGCCCCGGACGTCTCCTACACCGTCTCGTCGTACGACGACGTCAAGAAGCGTGCAGACAGGATGACGCGACAACGTGCGAAGCTGGTCGTCACCAACCAGGCCATCGAGTTCAACGGGATGCTGCACGGGCTCCGCCTGTGGGCGCGTACGGCGGGTCTGCTCCGCGGGCGGCGTAGCCGCTCGGTCGAGGAGGCGTTGGCCAGACTGCGTAACTACGTTGCCCATCCCTCGGGCCACCATGTCGACACCCCCGTCGAGGCGGCCCGAACGGTGCGGGATCTGGCGGAACTGATCAACCAGCTGTGGGGGCAAGCCACTCCGGGTGGGCGCCTGTACCCGGCACCTCTGCGCCGGGAGGTCGCCGTGCTGAGCTGGAACGGTTCCGGGCGGGCTCGGATGGAGCCCGCCAACGCTCTCACCGTCCCCGGTCCCTTGGAAGATCAGGACGACGAGTACCAGCACGTCGTGGTGCGCGCCATCCCCTTCGTACCGGGCAGCCGCTGGGACGATGCTCACTGGGCGGAGTTCGACACCCGCTACGAGACCACGCGGTTCCCGACGGATTATCTGTGGGGGCCGGGCACCCGCGAGGAGGCCCGGGCGTGGCTGGAGCAGGAGCGTCCCGAGGGGGACAGCGTCGGCTTCACCGACCGGGTGTTTCTCGTCCAAGACCAGGGACGCCTGCTGCCGCCCATGCGCCCGGCGGTAGCGGCCGGGCTACCCGAGGACGAGCGCCTCGGAGTCTGGCATGCCGTGCGAGCCGACTTTCCCGACGACGCCTTCGCGCACGTCCGAGGCTCCAAAGATCGCAGCGCCGGTCATGCCCGCCACCCTGGCAATTGTCCTGCCTGTTCTGCTGAAGTCCTTGGCTCCGGCTCCTACGACCAAGCCCTTCGCGCTGCTGCAGCCGCTCTCGGACCAATCCAGGCCGTACAGCTGCCCTCCGTCCGGCTCCCCTTGTCAATGTTCTGGCCCGACCGACCGTGAGCAGTGCAACGCGAGGAGACGGGTGGAGAGGCCAACAACGCCAGTCGCCTTCGGCACGGCCGTGAATGCTCCATGCCGACGGGAGTCAAGCAGATCGGCGGCCCACCGCCCCGCGTCAGGAAGGATCCTGAGCCGTGCCAGAGTGATCCGCATGATCCCCGCACACGTCCCCGACGAGCCGCCGCTGGCCTACGCCGACAGCTTCGATATACCAGTCCTGTTTCGCAACGGGCCCGCAGATAAGCCCCGGAGGCAGTGGCGGACGGCCAAGCACAAGGCGTGGACCGGATCGGACGGATTCCCGGCAGCCGACGGCTGGTACGCGCCGACCACCACCTGGCGGGAGATCATCAAGGCGGCCACCGAAGTCGGCCGCGACGTCACCCCGCACCTGCAGAACCAGCCGCGCTACGCACACGGGGAACTCGTCGCCCGGGTCTCCCCTCTGTACGCCTACCTCGGCGCGCACCCCGTGAAGCCCCGGCATCCCGTACCGGGCGCGAAGGGCCAGCGCCTGACTTGGAACCCGGTATACGCGCACGGTACCGAGCTCAGCGCGAAGAATGCCGCTGGCTACCGGCTGGGCATGACGATGACCGAGTGGGCCTGCCGCTCGCTGCTGGGCCTCGGCCAGACCGAGCACCTCGAACTCGGTGGCCCCGTCCCGGCTCTGCACAAGACGTTCAAGGATCCGAAGAGGACGCTGCCCGACCTGTGGGGGCACCACGAGGCGGAGGAGCTCTACTGGCTGATCGAGGCCAAGGGCGGCGACGTGGGTGTCGGCACGCTCCGCAAGGGGTGGGCGCAGCTGGCGGCCGGCAGCAAGGTCCTCGGCGCGTACGCGCACCGCACCGTCCTGGTCGGGGCGTCCGTACGGCCCGGTGACGACCTCTTCCTGACCATCGACCACAACCTACACCCCGGCCAGCCCCCGCTCGCCCCCGACGGCTCTGACACCGCCGACGAGGCGGCGGGCCCGGGCAACCTGGAAGACCAGCTCGGCGACAGCGACGACGCGCTCATCGGCGCGGCCCGCGCCCAGATGCTCGCCTACCTGGCGCTGCGCTCGGCTCCCGCCTCACAGTTGCGCACCGTGCCCGTTCCCGCCGACCGCGCTTCCCGTCACCGCCGCTCCGGGCTGACCACGCCCCTGGAAGGCGATGACCTCACTCTCGCCATGCGGGCCGACGCTCGCGGAGCAGCGACCGGCGCGGAGCAGCAGACCCTGCGCGCCGGTGTCCGCTCCATGGGCCTCGACGACTTCCTGAGCTGCCGCATCCCCGGAACTGAGGTCCACCTCGGCATGTCCCGGAAGCTGTTCGCCGCCTGCGAGCGCCTCCACGAGGAAGACCTCGCCATCGCCCGGCGCACCCCAGGACTGCGCGCCGAGGACCAGCCTCCCGCCGACCAGGAACTCAGCGACGAAGCTCAGGAAGAACAGCGGCTCACCCAGCGGCGCATCTTCCGCGAACAGCAGGAGGAAGCCCGCCCACGGCTGCGTCCTCTACTCCGTGACGCCTACGAGCGGGGTGGGGCGAGCAACTGGAGTGACCTGTTGCGCCGTCCCCAGGAGCCGGAACTCGACCTGGAGGGCGACGAGGGTCTCCTCGAATCGGCGACGCCGGAGACGTACCTGGCCGTCAGCCGCTATGGCCTGCCCCCAGCCCGCGCCTAGTCCGGCACCTGCGTGCCCGCCTCTCGTGGTGGCGAGGCCGGTCAAGCTGTGCCCTTCCGCCAGGAGGCACCGAGTTCCGCGAGCCGCCCTCGAAGGGCGCCGCGCTGTTCTTCCAGGTCCTGCGAGGCGGGCGAGAGGAGATAGACGTTGTCGCGGTAGAGACGGAATCCGAGGCTCTGCCATCCCTGGGTGATCTTGGTGTTCACGCGGTTCCACTCGGCCTGGTCTGTCAGACGCTGGCTGCTGAGGTCGGTGATGCCGGGTGAGCAGGCGATGGCCCGGCAGCCAGCCATGAGCCGGTGGATCACCTCGCAGCCGAGTACGGCCGCCAGTCCGTGCCCGCGCCACGGGGGATCCAGCGTCACCCGGTCCATGATGAGCAGCGCGGAGCCTACGTACTCCAGCAGCTCGCTGACCTCGCTGGTGAAGAAGCCCGTCTCGGGATCGAGGAGCACTTGGGCGGTTTCGTACAGCTCCTCGGATTCCTCTTCCATCGCCCGGAACGCATTCCGGCCGCGGTCGAGGTGGACCCGGTAGAACGTCATCGACCCCACGGTGGCGTCCTCGACCGTGCACGCGGGGCACTCCCCGGTGACGCAGCTGCTCGTGGCCGTCGGCCCCTGGCCTCCGTTGTGCACACGCCGGCGGTGGGGGACGGACACGTTCCATCGCTCCAGCGTGTCGGCCTGCGGGGTGTCCCAGGTTCGTCGTCGTAGGTGATGCGCAGGTGCAGGTCGGAGGGATCGCCTGGAAGCTGAGGCCGCTTGCTCACCCGGCAAACCTAGACGTTCTGGTCCTGCACGATGGCTTCAAGGACCGCATTCGAACCCTCGATGGGCGTGGGCATCACGACACCGACCACTGTTCGGTGCGCGGCACCGCCCGACAGCAGCGACGGCTCGGGGTTCTTGGTCACGATCCGCAGGAACGCGTGTCCGGGAGCCCCCTCGATCCCATAGCCGGGTTGGAGGCGAGAGAGCCATCCGTGGTCCACTGCCACCGCGGCGCCCCGTAGCGCGCCGATACGCAGACCGCGGGTCACCCAGGCCGACCAGACGACCTCGCTCCAGTCCGCGCCGTCGGCCAGGTCCGGAATGACGTCTGAGAGGTCGGGGTGCTGCTCAGCCACCCAGCGCGAGGGCTGCGCTTTGCGGAGGACCCACTGCCCGTCCCTGCCGACCTCTTCAGGGTCGAGCTCTGGGGTGAGGCGCATGTCGAGAGCGACGTGGCCGTCGGTGATCCGGTCGCCGTGCACCCAGACCTTGTCCTTATTGACGACCCAGTCGCAGAGCCGCTCCATTGACGCTGTCACTCGTTGTGCTCCCAGGAGAGATCGTTGCCCTTCCACAGTAGGGCGGGGAGCAGGGAAAGCCGCTCTCAGACGACCTTTCCGCCTGCGGCCGACGCGAAAGCCACGCTCCGGGTGAACGGCCCCGCGTGACCATCTCACGCGTAGAAGCGGCGGCCGTCATCGGGGCCGGCGCAGGGTTCGAACCACAGCACGGCGGTATGTCGGCATGAGTGGTGGTCACAGTCGTGGGGGTCGGTTATCAGATCCGCCAATCCCATGAGCGCGTGAGTCATGCGTGGAGGCTAGCTGCCGACCGTCACGTGCCGGGTCGCGGGTCGGGCGCGAGCGTGATGGTCATCCAGGGCGCCGCCGCCTCGCGGTAGCTGTGTCCGACCGGGGCCAGTTCGGCGCTGCGGGTGAGGCTGAAGATCGTCACCATGATCATGTCCGAGCCGTCCGCGACAGAGGTGAGCTGGGTGTGGCAGCGCTGGCAGGATCCTCGGTGAAGAGTCGGCCAAGTGGAGAAGTAGGCCGGCTCTCCTGCCGGGCCCGTCCACTTCAGGGCGTCCCTGTGGAAACCGACCCAGGCCATCGCGGGAGAACCGGACAGGCGCGTGCAGTGCTCGCACGAGCACGTGTGGGGATCGTCCGGGATGCCGGACGCCTCGTAGGCGTGATCGCCACACTGGCAACGCCCAGTCCACAGGTCGGGGACGACGATTCGCTCGGCCACAGGGACGGCTCCTTTGGTACGGGAAAGCTGATACCGGCGGCAGTGTGCCGCACCCAGGCGACATCGCGCTGGCGTTCGACACCGGCCGACCCCCACGCGGTGGCGAGTCCACTCTTGAAGGCGAATATCCGTACGGGCCTTCACGGTTCGGCGTTGCTCTACGCAAGGGTCACGCGTGTGCGGCGGGCGGCGCCCCGCCTCCGTTCGCATCGGACCCGCGCCCATGACAAAGCCCCCGGAATCAGTGGGTGCATTCCAGGGGCCTTGCGGAGGGCCGTGGGTGGGTCAGCTCGCGGAGGAGCCGTCGTCGGTGGAGTTGTCCGTGCGTCGGCGACGATCAGGACTCCGGCGCCGCCGATCAGCCACGGGGTGGCGTCGGCGCCGGTGTGCGCGAGCGAGCCGGAGGGAGCGGGCGAGGCGGTCTCGTTGGAGGTCGGAGTACCCGAGGCAGACGGCGCCGGGGTGTCCTCGTCCTTGCCGGGCTTGTCCGGGGAGGACTTGTCGCTCGGCTTCTCGCTGGGCTTGTCTGTCGCCTTCTCCGCGGGCGGCGGGGTGGTGGCGGTCTTGGCGTTGGTGACGGTCACGGTCACGGGATCGCCCGGCTTGGCCTTGAACGCCTTCGAGGGCTTGTAGATGTTGTAGCCGGCAGGTGCCTTCACCTGCTTGACCCAGAAGTCCGTGCCGGTACGGGAGTTGATGGGCAGCTGGCCGCTGGCCGTTCCGTCGGCGCCGGTGGTCAGCGTCAGGATGGTCTTGTCGCCGCTGCCGATGTTGACCGTGGATCCGGCCAGCAGCTTGCCGGTCTTGTCGTCCTTGCCCTTCAGCAGGACCGAGGCGGCCTTGAACGGGTCGACGATCGTGAGCCGGGTGGCGTTGCCCGGGGTGACGATGACGTCTTGGTCATCGGCGGTGTCGTGAAGGCTGCTGCCGCTGGAGATTTCTTTGAGGCGGTAGACGCCCGGCCGAGGGCGGAGAAGGTCAGCTTCCCCTGTGCGTCGGTCTTGCCGCGTCCGGCTTCTTGGCCGGCGGAGTCGAGCAGAAGGAACGCGGCGCTGGGGAGCGCGTCCCCGGCCGTGTCCTTGGTGGTGATCTCGACGCTGCCCGCGTCCGGGGCCGGTGTCTCGGCGGACGCCGAGGGGGTCGGTTCGGAGGGCTGGGCGCTCGCGGCCGGCGCCCAGGTGAGGGTTCCGGTCACCGCGACGGCGACGGCGGCGGATCGGACAAAGCGTGCGTGCACGAGGGGAGGACTCCTTGGATCAGAGGGTGGGGAAGGTCAGCGGGTTCGGCCAGCAACTGGGGCGGGAGGTGGCGGGGCGACAGGTGTGCTGCCGTGAGGCTGCTTGGGCGTCGTGGTGGCGATGTAGAGGGCGCGGCAGGTGTGGACGGGGACGTCCTGGACGGTGCGGTGCAGTGGCTCGGTGGAGATCAGCGAGGCGGTGAAGGCCGCGACGAGCGTGGTGGGCGTGCCGAACGAGAAGCGTGCCGTCCAGTGCGGCTCGCTGGGGTATCCGCCCCAGGCCCGCCAGGCCGGCCCGCTGGAGCCGCTGATGGCGTAGCGGTGGCGTAGGCCGCCGAGTCCCTCCGGGGTGAGGAACGTCTGTGTGCCGTCGGTCTTGACGTCGTGGCTCCACCCGCGGGTGAGCAGCGGCACGTACGCCTCGTGCGGTGCCGTCTCGTCCTTCAACAGCCGATCGTGGTCGCTGTGCCGGTCTTCAAGGTAGAGGTCGAGCAGTTCGGTGTGGACGTCGTGCAGCAGCTCGACGGGGGTGGCGGCGTCGAAGGTGATCCGCCAGGCCGGTGGCGTGAACGGGGCCCGGTGCGCACTGACGGTCCACGTGCCCTGGCCGCGCTGGTCGGACTGGGGTTCGTAGGCGGTCTGCAGTCGCAGGCACGGGCTGAACGCCGCGGCCGTGCCGTCGTCGGTCTGGGCGAACGGCCAGCCCTCGTCGTAGGGGAAGGCCCATGCGGTACGCGGGTCGACCTCGCCGGGCCCGGTGAGGTGGCGGGGAAGGACCTGCACGCTCTGGGCGGGGTCGAGGTTTTCAAAGGGGTGGCGCATCACGGGCAGGGCTCCTGCTGGAAGAGTGCGGGACACCGGGCTGGCGGTGGGGGCGCGGCTCAGCGGGCGCGGGTGCCGCTGCGGGTGACCGGCACGGCGGGAGACGTGGGCGCGGTCCGGGCTGCGGCGCGGCTCGGCGCGGAAGCGGTCCAGGCGCCGGGGAAGAAGACGGCGGTGTACTGCTCGACGGCGTCGCGCAGTCCGGTGGTGACGGCTCCCTCCCACGGGGGCAGGCCGGGGCGGTGGTACGTGTCGAAGGTGCCGTGCTGCTTGGTGTTCGGCCGGGTGTTGGTCACTTCGTCGCGGCGGTGGAAGGTGCCGTGGTCGAGGAAGCTGAGGGCGACGGCGTCGATCTCGCCGCGGTCCAGATGGACGACCGCCAGGCGTAGGCCGCCGTAGGTGTCCGCGTGGATGGTGCGCGTGAAGTCGATCCGCAGCCGCAGCGGTGCGCCGGGGACGGGGGCGGCGAAGTACGTGTTGCCCACGACCGTGCTGTCGTGGAAGGGGAGGCACAGTTCGGCGAAGAACTCGGGGGCCTGCAGGGACAAGAGGGGTCTCCGGTCGGGTCGGGCTGGTCCTATCGGCGTGGACCGGGCAGGGCCGGTCGGCTGGTGGTGCTCCAGCGCGGGACGCTGGCCGCGGGGAGCACGGCCGGGCGGCGGGATGCGGCGGCCCGCCGCACGTCGAGCGGGGTGGGTGCCTGCGGTCCGGGCGGAAGGATCGGGGTGAGCTGGGCCATGCCCTTGATGTAGCTGAAGGTCTCCTCCCGCCACCGGGGCAGGGGAGCCGGATCGGCGACGCACTCGGTGACGGCGGTGAGCAGGGCGACGGGCGTGTCGGTGCTGGCCGTGGCGTACCAGGCGGGCCGGTCGATGGACTTGCCCGCCCACATCTGCCACCGGGTGTCGCGTGTGGTCAGCTCGGTTTCCGGATCGAGGTCGCCGGTGGTGAACTCCAGGCCGGCCAGCCCGTCAGGGGACTGGACCGCGAAGACGCCCCAGCGCGGGCGGTCGATCTCCCAGCCCTGTTTCAGCACGGGCACGACAGCCAGAAAGGGATCGTGCTCGTCGCCCCCGGCGACCGGCCGGGCGAGGTACGCCTCTGGGCCACGCACGTACGCCTCGGCGAGAGCGGTGGTAAAGGCGCGGACGAACTCGGTGGGGACGCGGTCGTTGAAACAGACGCCCCACTCCGGCGGGCCGAACGAGTCCTTGTAGGCGTTGATGCGCCACAGCCCGTCGTCGTCTCCCTCGGGCAGATAGCCGAGTCGGACGCGGTGGTCGGGCGCGGTGACGTATGCGTTGCCGAGGTCGTCGTGACGCAGGTCGAAGCCGAGCGCGAGCAGCGGTTCCAGAGCCGGGTCTCCGGTGGAGGTGCTGGCGGCGAGGTAGCGGGGGGAGACGTAGACGTCGCCGTCGATCTCTTCTGTGTCGGGCACGAAAGTCCTGAGGGTTGGGCCGGGAGGTGAGCGGCGCGGTGCGCGGTCAGGAAGCGGTGCCGACCGCGAGGGTGGGCAGCAACTGTCGTTCCAGGTGGGCGGGTTGGCCGGTGTAGTGGAGGGTGCGCAGGCCCAGCTGAGCGGCGGCCCGGCAGTTGTCCTCGCGGTCGTCGACGAACAGCACGCGTGCTGGCTCGGCGACGCCGGTGGCGGCCAGGGCGTGTTCGTACACGGCCGGGTCGGGCTTGCACAGGCCCAGGCGGGCGGAGTACAAGGCGTCGTCCATCAGCTCGCGCCGCCAGACGGTGGCGTCCAGGACGTCGCTGAGGTGGGCCGGGGCGTTGGAGAGCAGCACCATCGGCAGCTCCGCGGCCCGGGCGCGGTACAGGACATCGAGGACGCGCGGGTCGGTTCGGGTCCACATAGCGGTGTCGGCGGCCCGCAGGGTGCGCAGCCACCGTGGGCCGGGGTGGTGTCCGAGGACCTTGGCCCAGTAGGCCAGATCGCTCAGTTCCCCTGCGTCGTAGGCGTTGCGGGGAGCCCAGAAGGCGTCCTGGAACGAGGGGAGATGCTGGTCGGGCCACTCGGCCAGGTCGGCGAGACGGGTCCACATGGCGGTGCTGGGCTGGAGGCCGAGGACTCCGTTGTAGTCGAGGATCAGGGCGTCCACGCCGCTCGGGGAGGCGGAGGTGCGGGTCAAGGGGTCGTTTTCTCCAAGGCTTTGGGTGCGAGCACGGCGACGCTTGCGGCGAGGAGGGCGGGCAGCAGCAGCGCGTGCGGCAGTGCGGTGACGGTGGTGAGAGCGCCGACGAGGGCGGGACCGGCAAGAAGGCCGACATAACCGGTGACCGCGACGGTGGCGACCGCGCGGGGTCCGCCGGTGCCGGCGGCGGTGATCAGACTGGGGATGGTGACGGACAGGCCCAGGCCGAAGGCCGTCCATCCGAACAGGGCAGAGGCGGTGGTGGAACCGGCCAATCCGGTGGCGAGGCCGAGCGCGGCCAACGCGGCGCCGGTGCGCACGACGGTGTCCGCGCCGAAGCGGGCGGTGAGCCGGTCTCCGGCGAGACGGCCTGCGGCCATGGCGGCGCTGTAGCAGCCGTACGCCGCGGCGCTCGTCGCGGCCGTCGCGCCGAGGTGGTGCAGGTGGACCGAGGCCCAGTCGGCAGCGGCTCCTTCGCCCAGCAGCGTGGCGGCAGCAAGCGCGCCGAGCAGCCACAATCGGCGACGGGACAACCTCCTCTGCTCGTGCGGGCCCGGTGCAGCACCGTGGTGGACGGGCTCGAGTGCGGGGCTGGCGACGGTGCGGGTGAGTCGCGTGGTCGCGCCGGCCGCAGCAGCGGCTCCGGCTGCCACTGCGGCGAACAGAACGGTGTGTGAGGTGTGGGCGGTGGTGGCGGCGAGTGCGGCGCCGAGGAGGGCGCCGAGGCTGTAACTGGCGTGCAGCCGGCCCATGATGGGGCGGCCGTGGGCGTCCTGGCATCGGACCGCTGCGGCATTTGCTGCGACATCGAGGACGCCGTGCGCGATGCCGAAGGCGAACGCCGCTGCCAGGAGGCTGTCCAGACTGGAGCAGAGCCCGAGGACGGCAAGACCGGCGGCGAGCGCTATAGCACCGCCGGTCAGCAGCGCGGGCAGTCGGGCCGGGCGGGCGAGGCGTCCACCCGCCTGGAGTCCGGTGACCATGCCGAGGGCGGCGGCCAACAGGACCAGGGCAAGCCCGGCGGTAGTCACCTCGGCGGCGTTCTGAACGGCGGGCATACGCGCGCCGAAGACGGCCATCACCACACCCAGTCCGGCGAAGTACCCGGTCAGCAAGCGTCGGCTGCACACCAGCTCGGGTACTGCGGTCTGCCTCACGCGGCGCCCTGCCCGGTAGTTGGGGCCGTCGGCGGGAGCGGGGCGACCTGGATGTCGAGGTTGCGGTACGCCTCCTGGGCGCGGGCTTCGGCGATAGCGGCGGACGGCCCTGTGGTGATCAGGAAGCCGATGCGGGCGGTGTACAGATCGCCGCCGTCCTGCGGCAGTACGAGCGGGTCGCCGGCCTGTCGCTGAAAGCGCACGCGCTCCACTCCCCCGACGTGTGCCGTCAGGCGGCGGGCGGTGAGGGTGCCGGAGTAGGCGGGGTAGACGAAGCGGATCGCCGCCCCCTGATGGCGGGCGGGCGTCAGGTCAGGGGTATATCCGCAGGCGATATCGGCGGCGGCCCGGGCGAGGTCGACGCCGGTGGCCAGGTGGACGAGGTGGCCGATCATGTCGCCGCCCAGGCGTGCGTTGACCTCGATCAGCCGGGGCTGGCCGCCGACCAGGCGCATCTCGACGTGCTGCACGCCGTCGGTGATTCCCAGGGCCGCGATGGCAGCGCCAGCGGCCGTTGCCACCGTGGCAAGGAGCGGATCGGCGGCGTCGACAGTGTGGCCGGTCTCGTCGAAGTAGGGGGCGGGGCCCAGGCGCTTGCGGGTCACGGCGACGGCGGTGGTGGTGCCGCGGTGGGTGACGCATTCGACGGAGACCTCCGGTCCGTCGAGGTACTCCTCGACCAGGACGCCGTTGTCCTCGCGGCTGCGGTGTGCGCCGGCCGAGGCGAACTCGAAGGCTGCGGGCAGTTCTTCGGGCCGGTCGATGCGAATCACGCCGATGCTGCCGGCCGCTGCAGCGGGCTTGATGACGGCGGGGAAGCCGAGGGTCCTCGTCGCCAGTTCAGCCTCCCGCAGGGTCCGGGCCTTGATCGACGCGGCCGACGGCACTCCGTGGCGGGCGAACAACGTGCGGGCGGTGGCCTTGTTGCGGCAGGCCCGCATCACCTGGACGGAGTTCGCGGCCAGACCGAGCGCGCGGGCGAGGCGGGCGGTGGGGACGAGGTTCCATTCGTCCCAGGTGACGACGCCGGCAAGGTCGTGTCGTTCCGCCAGAGCCCGGCCGGCGGAGAGGAGCGCGGTGGTGTGGTGCAGATCGGCGACGGCGTGGTCGACGATGTGCGGCTTCTCCCACGATGGCTCGGCGCCCGTCAGCAGGACGATGTCGTACGCGGCGGCCACCTGCTCAAGGCAGTAGCCGCGATCCGCCTCATCGCCCGGAGAGACGACGAGTACGAGGGGGCGAGCGGACAAGAAGGGGTTCTCCGAGTCGGTAGGCGGCAGGACGAGGGAAGGGAACGGGGTGCCTCAGGCGGCGCGGCGGCGGCGCAGCTCGAACACGCTGGCCCAGTGGGGGTGGTCGTCGATCAGGCGGCGGGCGTAGAGGGCGGTGAAGTTGTTGTTCAGCCCGGCGACGCCGTACGGGAGTTGGCGGCGCAGGTCTTCGAAGAGGTCCTTCAAACTGACCCGTGTGGCGCCGGCGGCCAGGCGGCGGGAGGCCATGCGTTCCAGAGCGCGGTAGACGTGCGGATTGTGTGCGTCGAAGGCGTGGAACTGTTCGGTGATGGTGCGACCGCTCGCGCGGTTCGTCCCGAGGATCGTGGTGGGCATGAGGTTCTCCACAGGCTGGGGAAAGCGCGGCAGGGTCAGGTGCGCAGGGCGGGATCGGTGCGCAGGCGGGCGAACGCGTACAGCAGGCCGAGGGCCTGCAGGCCGGCGCAGACGGTGATGACGTGGCCCAGCGCGTCGGGCGGGGTGAGCGCGGTGAGTACGCCGGCGACGGGGAAGGGCAGCAGGAGGACGAGGATGGTCGCCGACAGGGTGCTGGCGAACTTCTCCGGGGGGATCAGGCGGGAGCGCAAGGTGCGCAGGACCACCGTCATGCCGCCGTCGGCCGCCATGAGGACCGCGACCAGGATTAGGTAGGACAGGTAGTCGGGGGCCTGGGCGGCGGCGAGGCAGGCGAGCGAGGCGAGGGCTGCGCAGACGGCGCCGACCGGCCACAGGCCCCGCCGGTCGAGCGCGAAGCGGCAGAGCGTGACGCTGAGGAGCGTCGCTGCGGCGGCTGCGGACCAGACCAGGCCGACGGCCGTGGTGGACTGCCCGAAGTGCTTGACAACGATTACCGGACCGGCCGCTTGAAGGAGTCCGGTGGCCAGGTTGGACAGGGTCAGCCCGGTCACCAGCCAGCCGAGCGCCGGAAGCGAGCGGATGGTGCGCCACCCGGTGAGGAGTCCGGCGCCGGGTTGTCCCTTCGGCGCGCGGGACGGGGCAACGGGTGAGGGGGGTGTGCGCAGGGCGAGCATCGCGGCGAGAAGTGAGAGCACCGTGATCACCGCGAGCATCGTCGGCGGCCCGGCGAGCAGGAGCACTCCGGCGAGGGCGGGGCCGGCCAGGGTCGCGGTCTGGTCGATGCCGAGCAGGGCCGCCTGGACGCGGTGGGCCCGCTTTCCTGCCCGTCGGCCGGCGGCGGCGCCCGCGGTTTCGGCCGCGATGTAACTGAACTCGGTGAGCACGCCGGTCGTCGCCGCCAGCACCATCACCGTTGCGGTCGCCACGGTGCCGGACGGGTGGCAGTGGAGCAGGACCGCGCCAGCGGCGAGGGCCAGCGCGCGCCCCAGGGAGGCGAGGTGGAAGACGACGGCCGCCCCGCGCCGGTCGACGATGGATCCGGCCCACCCGAACGCCGCCAGCCGCGGGATCCACTCCAGGGCGAACGCGGCGCCCGTCAGCGCGGGGGAGCGCGTGGTGGCCAGGACCAGCAGCGGGATGCCGTAGGTGGACATCGCGAACGCGAGGGCGTCCGCCGTGCGCGGCAGGTAGATGCTGCGCATCAGCCCGGCGCTGTGGCGTCCACGCGGGGGTGCAGCCGCTGTGCTCACGCGGCCGGCTCGGGCTCGGACACCCGGGTGATCTGGGGATCGCGGGCCAGCCACTGGATCAGGAGGGTTCGGGGGCGAACAAGGTCCCCTTCGGCCTCGTCGCTGGGCAGTCGCTCGGCGAACGGCCGCGGGAGGCCGTCGGCGCGCTCGGTCGCGAGCGAGCGCGCCAGGCGGTCGAGGACGTGGCGGACGCGACTGCTGAACTCGCAAACCGGTGCCGGCAAGGCGTGGCGTCGAGCCCAGCGCGCAGCCGCGTCGTACAGGTCGGCCAACTCCGAACCCTGCTCGGTGAGTTCCAGACCGGCGCCGGGCGCAACGCGGACGAGACCGTGGGCGTGAGCCGTTTCAGTAGCGCGGCGTAGTTGGTGCGAGGAGAGGTCGGGAAGGGTAGCGGCCAGCCGCCGCGGTGGTATCGCCCCGTTGTCGTCGATCTCGGTGACCAGTCGGATCAAGGAGCGCGACGCCAGCAGCTCGACAGCGTGGCGTACTTCGGCAGGGGTGAAGAGGGTGGTCATCGGCGCGGACCTCCCGCCTGGATGGCCGCCTTCGGGCGGGCGGGCGAGGCGTGGGAGAAGAGATCGCGGTTGTGCCACGCCGGAGAGAACTCACCCGTCCGGGCCTGCGGGAGCGCCGCGGGGGCCAGCCGGGACTGGCTGCTGACCCACGGCCTCGGCGCGGGCTTCGCCTGCGGGTGCCCCCAGACCGGGTGCTGGGCCGCCTGGCTGAGGGGCTGTCCGGCACACCATGCGGACAGGGCGCCCAGAACGGGGCCCAGGCCATCGCCCGCCGCGGACAGCCGGTAGGGCCGGCCGAGGCCCTCGGTGTCGACCAGCCCGTCGGCGACCAGCTGCCGCAGCGGCGGGTACACGTTGGTCCAGTCGCTGCTGGGCATCACGATCCGAGCCAGGGCCCGCCCGCTGACCTCCTCGCGGGACTTGAGCACCCACAGGAGGGCGGCGGCGTGCCGCCGGGTGAGCAGGGTGAGGCTGTCCTCGATCTGCTCGATCGCGGGCAACGGACGGTCCGCCTTCTCCAGATGCTCCTCGGCCCAGGTGACGATCAACGGCAAGACCGGCAGCAGGGCAGCACCACGCTCGGTGTGGCCGTAGGTCACATGCCGTGCGGTGTGTTCGGTGCGCTCGACGAGCCCGGCGTCGCACAGCGCCTTGAGCTTGGGGTGGAGCTGGCCGTTCTGCAGCCAGGACACCTTGGCCGCCAGCTCGCTGTAGCGCAGCGGCGGACCGGAGAGTGCCAGCAGGATCCTCACATTCCAGCGCGGGGTGATCATGGCGAGGGCCTCACTGACCCGGGCGATGTCGGCGTCGGTGTCGGGGGGCAGAGCGGTGATGGCCAAGGGGAGGAACTCCTGAGTAAGTAAAGGGAATCGCCAGCGGATCAGCGGCTGTAAGCCGTGCTCTGGGCCGGCAGAGGTGGAGCCGGAACGGGCGGCGAAGCAGTCGTCGGGGACGGCGCCGGGGCCGGGACGCGGGCCAGGCTCTGCAGAACCGCGGCGACCGACTTGGCCTGGACGTCGCGGACTGCGACTGCCTCGGCGAGCCGGCGGGAGCCATCAAGAAGGTGAGAGACCTCGTGCCGGCCGATCTGCCGCTCGGGGTGGATGAGCTGGGCGAGGTGGTCGCGGTGGACATCGATACTGCGCTCGGCGAGGGCGAGGTCGTCGTGCATGCCGAGCAGGGCGGAGAGCATGCCGGGCGGCTGGTCCTTGGCGCGGGCTTCAAGGTCGGCGAGCGGCGCGCCGTACAGGTCCTCGATCCGACCGGCTACCTCGGTGGACGTGAGGTGAGACAAGCGGGAGCTTTCACGGTCGGCGGGCCCGGGCCGCCCCGGCACGCGGGGGTGTCGGGGCGGCGGACGGGGGCAGGGGTGCGGTGATCTTGAGTTGTGCCGTGCGGACGGGGCGGGCCCGCTGGTCGGGCGCAGGCATGGTGCGCAGCAGCTCGCCGAGGGCTGCGCGGTAGCCGTCGCGGGCATCGAGCGCCGCCTCCAGCCACTGCGCGTCGAAGCGGAGCTTGTCCGCTGACAGTTCGCCCATGTCGCGGTCCGGATCCATGTCCGCGTGCACGCGGTCGCGGACGCGCGCGACCTGTTCCTCGGTCAGAGCCAGGAAGGAGCGCAGTTCCAGGGCACGGGCGAGGGCGGGCGAGGCATCGTGGCCGACAGCCGCCTCGCACAGTTCGGGAACCGGGTTCCCGAAGACCTTCTGCAGGTCGCCGTCCATGGTGCTTGCCTTGTCCCGGCTCATCGGACGGGCCTTCCCGCCCGCCACGCCGACGCGGGTGTGCCCGCGGGTCGGTGGGGAGCGCTGGTGTGTACCGCCGGCCCGGTTCGGGGGCGCAGACGGGCAAGGCGTTCGGCGGCGAGGTCCTTCTTCCCCGGAGCGTCCGGGTCGAGGAGCCACCGCACGACCAGGGCCCGGCCGTCGCGTGTGGTCACGGCCGCGTTCACGCAGTGGGCGAGTCCCAGCGTCGGGTCGTCGACCTCGCTGGGCTGGGTTTCCAGCGCGGCGAGGAGGTCGTCCTCCGCGCGGTCGAGCACGGACTGCGCCTGGACGAGAAGGCCGTGCCACTTGACGACGTCGGTGGCCTCAGGGTTCGCGGTCGGCGCGGCGACGACCGCGGCCTTCAGCTGGTCCATGCCCATGGCGAAGTGCGCTTCGATCCGTTCGGTGAGCACGCCCACGACATCCTCAGCGTCATCGGATATACCGTCGGACAAAAGGAAAACTCCTGTTCTGGAAGGGCCGATGCCTGGGGGAATGTGAGGGGCGTCCGTGCCCGGCGGCCCAGTCGCTTTCCTGCTGAATGCCTGTCAGTCCAGGCACATGCGGGTGTCGCGGTACACGTAGGTGCCGGAGACCCAGCCCTTGACGCCGGTCGACCTGTCCGTGATGTAGAGCCAGTTGCCGCTCTTCTTGTGCACGGTGAACTTGTGGCTCTTGTAAAGCACGCCGAGCGCGGTGGACTTCGTGGTGGCCTTGGACCGGATGGTCACAGCCGACGCGTGGACCTTGTACGGCAGCGGCGGCAGGGACGAACAGCTGCTCGCGAAGGCCGCAGATACCGCGGCGGGTGCCGCACTGACGGTGGTGGCGCAGAGCACCGGCAGGGCGAGCGTGCCGAGCATCGCCGCGGATATGGCAATTCGAGTGGAGCGCATGCGGAAGAAACCTCCGTGAAGGCATAGGGATTGCGTGGCATGGCGCCGCGGGAGTTGTCCCGGCGGCTGTATAAGAGTCCTGAGAATCGCCGGTTTGGCTAACCGGCGATCGTCGGCTATGTTGCGCCGCGCCCGTGGGCTCCGGCGTTTAGCGCGAGCGGCTAGGCGGGCGCGGAGCAGGGGCCTTCGGCAGGACGGCCGGGCGGCTGACTGCCGCTGCCGGGCGGACCGGCGGCAGGGGGCCGGCCTCGCCGGTAAGCCGGTCGTCGCACCACTGCAGGGCCTCGCCCACCGTGTCGAAGCCGCCCTCGCGCAGGGTGTGCGTCCACGCGTCGGTGTCGACCTCCTCGACCACGACGCGAAACGGGCTGGGCGCTCGTTCATCCAGGGCGCGCAGTGCAACGACAGTGACCATGTCGTCCGGGTCGTCGCAGGTGTAGGAGTAGCCCATGGCGTAGTGATCGCCGTCGCCCGCAAGGCGTCGCTCCAGCGCACGAGTCGCCTCGTCCGCCGGCGGTGGCCCCAGCTCGGGGTCGAGGCCGATGGCGTCCTGCGGGCAGCCACGGTGGACGAGCCAGGACTGCGCCATCGCGGGCAGCGGCACGCCGGCCTGCTCGAAGGTGAACGTCCGCTTCTCTCGGTCCCGTTGCAGATGCACGGCAAGCAGCTGCGGCATACCAGGGTGTCCCCAGGTGGCGGTGCGGTCGAAGAGGACGTAGTAGCTGTGCGCGCCGCTGGGGGTGTGGTGTGCGGCGAGGGGGACGAGCATGTCCTCGTGGACGGCGACCTGGCGGTAGAAGTCGAGGTACATCTCCTCGTCGGCATCGAAGTCGTCCAGCTCGAAGTCGACTTGAGGGATGGGCTTCCGGGCCGGCGCCGGTTCGGTAGGGGGCAACAAGGGCCTTTCGGTGGAGTTCAGCGCCGCTGCACCGGCGTGGACGGCGATGTGCCGGGGCGAGCCGGGAGCGTGGGTGCCCGTGTCGTTGGGGTCCGCCGGGCGGCGAACAGCGCGGCGCGTCCGGCGTCGGTGAGTGCGACCGGCTGGCCGGCGTGCACGGGGTGGCCGGTATCCCGTACGACCAGGCCGGCGTCCTCCAGTCGCTGCAGCTTGGCGTGTGGGATGCGGGTGCCGGAGGCGGCGGTGACGGATATCCGGCCGGTCAGCAGGTGTTCGTAGAGCTTGGCGCCGCCGGCGATGGCGAGCAGCGCGGCCTGGTCGTCCGTCGAAAGCTGCTGCGCGCTGGGCGCCGGGGCCGCTGCGGCGGCCTCGATGGGCTCCAGGACGGCGAGTACCTTCCCGGCGGCGGCGTCCCGCGCTTCGGCGGCCTCCTCCAGCTGGTCCACGGTGCGGTCGATGCGCGTGAACAGGGCGCCATCGACGTCGAACTCGCCGCTGGAAAGGCGGTTGAGGAGGCGGAGGTAGAAGGTGACGCCGGTCTGGGTCTTGGCCAGCTCGCGGTGCTGGTCGACCAGGTGGGCGTGTGGCTCGTCGAGGATGCCGCGGTCTCGGTAGGCCCACAGGGTGTCGATGTCGTGGCCAGTGGCGGCTTCGAGGCGGTGGTCGAGCGGGGAGACCGCACGCCGGGCTGGTGTCGGCGCGGGTTCAGGGGGCATAGGCGAGGCTCCGTGCGTTCAGCGGGTGTGGTGATGCGCGGGGTTGTGTGCGGGACGGGGCAGACCCGGCAGTGCGGTGGGCGGTGGACCGGGCCGGGGCGCGGGGGTGCGGGTGGTCAGCTGCGGGGAGCGGGAGCGGGCCGCGTGGGTGCGGGCGCTCAGCGGCCGGCGAGTCATCCCCAGGCGGCGGCCGACCTCGTCGTAGACGTCGTTGCCCGCACGCGGCCGGACCGCGACGACGTGGATCTCCTTCGGATGCGCGGACTCCGCGGGCGCCGGGCGGACGCCGTAGACGACGCGCCAGTCCTTGCGCGAGTCCACGAACAGCTTGCGGTAGCCCTCCAGGTCACCGTCGAGGCGCAGTCCGAAGCGCTGCGCGTTCACAACTTCCTGCAGGTAGGCGAGGGTGAGGTCGCGGATATCGCTGGGGGCTTGGAGGAGATCGGTCAGCGCGCGGGGGTCGAAGCTCAGTCCGAAGGCGGGCTGTCCCTGTCCCGCGGTCATGACGTCGGCTCTGCAGGCCCGTCGGCTTCCGCCGTGGCCGCCGTCTCCGTGCGCGCGGACGGCGGCGGGCCAGGCAGAAGACGGTGCGCGGGCCGGTCGGGAGAGGTCATGCAGGCCGACAGCGGCCCGCCCGGTGCGCGGACGGCCGCAAGGGCGTGGGTGAGGAAGTCCCGGTGCCACACGAACAGGCCGCTCAATCCGGCTTCGGGGTCCTTGTGCTGCTGGTAGGCGAGCCACAGGGCGTGGAGCCAGGCCACGACATCATCGTGCTCCTGCCACTGCAGGCACCAGGGCGCTGCGGTGGTGACCTCCGCCCCGTAAACCGGGAGGAAGAAGTCGTCGATCCAGTCCGACAAGGCGTCGAGTTCGTCTTCGCGTTCCTCCCCGTCGAGTTCCAGGATCGGGCGGGGCTCCGGCGGACCGGCGGCAAGCGGCCCGCCGAGCCCCGGCATGCCGAACGCGGCGAACGGCGATCCGCTCGGCTCCGGGGCGGACGCGAGGTGGTCGAGTTGCTGCGCCTGTTGCGCCGACTGCTCCATAAGCCGTCGGACGCTCGCCTCGATTCCTTCCAGCTGTGGATCGGGAATGCGTACCGGCTCCAACTCCCCATCGTCAGGGGGTTTTATGGGTTCGGGCATGAAGAAGTTGGGCCTCCTACGAGACGCGGAATGTAAGGAAGACGGAAGCGGCAATGCTCGGACCGCTGACGGGTGACAAGTCCACTTCGCCGGATTGCCACTAGTAGGGCTTGGTCAGCTTCACTCGTGAGTGGCGTGTCTGTTGGTGTGCGGGTGTCGTTGGGGTGGTGTGACACCTGAGGAGATGGCCGGGGTCCGGGAGGACCTGGAGGCGTTCGCGGCGGAGTTGTTCGACGGGTTCTTCCGTGCGGATCAGCGGCGGTGGGGGCAGGCGTATGTGCGCGGATTGCTTCTGGACGGGCGGCGCAAGTCGGTGGAGCCGATGGCGGCCCGCCTCGGTGAGGACGGCAACCGTCAGGCGCTGGCGCACTTCATCACCTCCAGCCCGTGGGATCCGGCGCATGTGCGGGCCCGGCTGGCCTGGCGGATGCACGAGGCGATCGGGGCGGAGGCATTGATCGTCGATGACACCGGCTTCTTGAAGGACGGGGACGCCTCGGCGTGTGTGTCGCGGCAGTACACCGGCACCGCGGGCAAGGTCACCAAATGCCAGGTGGGGGTGTCGCTGCACCTGGCCCGGGATCATGCCTCGGCGGCGGTGAACTGGCGGCTGTTCCTGCCGGCTTCGTGGGATCCCGACTCGCCGGAGGCGGACGCGGTCAAGGTCGCCCGCCGTGACCGCTGCGGCATCCCCGACCGGGTGGGGCATGTGGAGAAGTGGCAGCTGGCCCTGGACATGATCGACGAGACCCGGTCGTGGGGCATCGACGTCCCGCTGGTCGTCGCGGACGCCGGATACGGGGACGCCGCCGCCTTCCGCCACGGCCTGGAAGAACGCAACCTGCCCTACGCGGTGGGCATTTCCTCCCGCCACACCGCCCACCCGGCCGACGCCCGGCCCGTCCAGCCCGCCTACGCGGGAACCGGCCGGCCACCGCAGATGCAGTATCCCGAGCCTGCACAGACCATGAAAGACCTGGTCATCGCGGCCGGAAGGACGGCCGCGAGGCCGGTGTCCTGGCGAGAAGGCTCCCGCCCGGGCAGAGGAATCAGCGGCTTCAAACGCTTCTACTCGCGGTTCGTGGCTCTGCGCATCCGCCCGGCCGGACGCGGCGTCCGCCAGGCCACCGACGGTCCTGAACTGCCCGAACGCTGGCTGCTGGCCGAATGGCCGGCCACCGAACCCGAACCCGTGCAGTTCTGGCTCTCCAGCCTGCCCTCCGGCATGCCGCTGGCGACCCTGGTCCGGCTGGTCAAGCTCCGCTGGTGCATCGAACACGACTACCGCGAGATGAAACAGGCCCTGGGCCTGGCCCACTTCGAAGGCCGCACCTGGAGCGGCTGGCACCACCACGTCACCCTCGTCTCGGCCGCCCACGCCTTCTGCACCCTGCAACGACTGGCACGAGACCCAAAAGACGCGGCGCAGGTCTGAGCCTCTACCAAGTCGTCCGAGAACTCCAGACACTTCTCGCCGCCTGGGCCGGCGCCTGCCCCACCTGCCACCGCGACATACCCACACCGATACGGACCTGACCAAGCCCTACTAGGGCGCCGGTCGCCTTGACGGGAAGCGCGCTCGCGGCTCAGTCGGTGAGAACCACGTCGTCTTGCGTGAGGGTTTCGCGGATCGTCTCGGTGAGCCGGTCAGCCGCGATCGCCGCGTAGTGCTCGGTCTTCTCCACGCCGATGAAGTCCCTGCCTTCCAGCAGAGCGGCCACCCCCGTGGAGCCGGAGCCGGCACAGAAGTCGAGCACAGTGCCGCCCTCAGGACTGATCTTGACCAGCTCGCGCATCACCTCGACGGGCTTCTGCGTGATGTGCTGACGCTTCGCCCCCGAGGGCTGCGAGGCCGAGTACATGCCGGGCAGATAGACGGGGTTCCGGGAGCCGTCGATCGCCCCCTTGCTGGCCCAGACGATGAATTCACAGTTCTGGGTGAACCGGCCCTTCTGGGGCCGTGTCTGCGGCTTGTGCCAGGCCAGTACCCCGCGCCACAGCCACCCGGCAGCCTGGATCGCATCCGTCGTGATCGGGAGTTGACGCCAGTCGGTGAACAGCAGCGCGGTCCCGCCGGTCTTGGTGAGGCGGTGGGCTTCGGTCATGATCTGCGTCAGCCAGAACCCGTAGCTGCGCTGGTCCATGTTCTCGCCGGTGAAGTCCGGCAGGGTGTGCTGGGCGTCGGCGGAGGTGTACTTCTGCTTCGCGGAGCGGGTGGTGCGCTCCTTCGCGGTCCTACCGCCCGAGTTGTACGGCGGATCGGTAATGACGGAGTCGACGCAGCCGCCCGGAAGGCCGGCGAGAACATTGAGGGCGTCGCCCTGGTGCAGGGAAAAAGGCAAAGAGGAACCCCTATTCGGGTGCAGAGTCGCGGAGAGGACTCACCGCCTCGCACAGAAATCCTCGCGGGCCGGAAGTGGGCATGCAGAAGCCCAGGGCCGCAGAACGAGGAAGGCGAGGGGGGAGTCCAAAAACTGTAGAGGCGAAAACGCCGACGACCAAAAAGCTGGCGTGAGGTGCCGGATTCCGATACCTCACGCCAGCTTTTTGGTCAACCGCCGATCTGGGCCTACTGTTTTTGAACCGCCCGGCGCACACCGCCGCTGGCTACTTCCATGCCCCACCTCCCGGAGGTACCCCCTTGCCCCAGCACACCTAGCTCACCGCCCGGCCACGCGGAGCGAGCGGCAACTCGCCCACACCGGCCCGCCTTGATCGCCCACCCCGGCCGCCGCGCCCTTCCCATCACGCCTCGCGCACGCGGCACGGCCGGACACTGCACCCCGAAGGACACGCTCATGACGTCTCGCCACCCACCCACGCCCGAAAGCCCTGACCGGCGAGCGATCCGCTCCGGTTGAAGGCGCTCGCCGCCGGCATCGGCGTCGTCTTCCTCTCCCCAATCCTGATCGCCGGCACCGGCATGATGCTGGCCTCCTCCGCCGACGCCGTGCAGAGCAGCAGCTCCTTCAGCAGCTGCCTCACCGACATCGACACAGGCAAGGTCGCTGAGCAGGTCACCAAGATCCTCAACGGCGCGTCCGGCAAGAACGTCCACGTCGAGGGCCTGGAACTGCCCGCCGAACAAGTCCCCAACGCGGCGACGATCGTGGCCGCCGGCCTCTCCCTCGACGTCCCCAGGAAGGGACAGATCATCGCGCTCGCCACCGCGATGCAGGAGAGCCGGCTGCGCAACCTGGGCTACGGGGACCGGGACTCGCTCGGCCTGTTCCAGCAGCGCCCCTCCCAGGGCTGGGGCAGTGCCCAGCAGATCCGCGATCCGGTCTACGCCTCCGAGCAGTTCTACAAGCACTTGCTCAAGGTGAGTGGCTGGCAGCAGATGACCGTCGCCCAGGCCGCCCAAGCCGTGCAGAGATCCGCCTACCCCGACGCGTATGCGCAGTGGGAGAGCCTGGCCACCGCGCTGCAGGATGCCATCGCCAAGACCTTCCCGGGCGGCGGCACCGACGCGGACAGCAAGGACGCAGACCAGGGCGAGCAAGCATCGACCGGCACGAGCGGCTGTGCTCCGGGCCAGGACGGTTCCGGCTTCGGCCGTATCCCCGAGGGAAGCGTTCCGAAGGGCTACGCGATCCCGAAGGACGCCGATCCGAAGGCGCGCACGGCCATCGAGTGGGCGATGCACCAGCTCGGCACGCTCTACCAGTGGGGCGGCACCTGCACCAACGCTCACGGCCCCGACCCGATGGGCCGCTGCGACTGCTCCAGCCTGATGCAGCAGGCGTACGCACATGCAGGCGTCACGCTCACCCGCACCACGTACACGCAGGTCAACGAGGGCAAGGCGGTCTCGCCAGCCCAACTCAAGCCCGGCGACCTGATCTTCAGCCGCGGCAGTGCCGCCCGCCCTGAGCACGTCGGCATGTACATGGGCGAGGGCCTGGTGATCGAAGCGCCGCGCACCACCAAGCCGGTCCGGATCACTCCGATCAAGGACTGGACAATTCTCGCCGCCCGCCGCGTCCTGTGACACCGGCCGGGGCGCAAGGGGCCCCGGCGCACCATATCTGACCGAGATTCCCCTAATCAGTACGGAGCATCTTCTTGGTATCCCGCCACCGCGCCCAGCGTGCCCTCGCGGCAGCCTCTGTGGGCCTGGCCGTCGCCGCCGGCGGCCTGGCCACCGCCTCCACGGCACAGGCGTACGACACCGGCACCACCACCATCAGCTGCAGTGCGGTCAAGGTGCGCAAGGCACCGTCGAAGACGTCCACGGTCTTGGGCATCGGCTACAGGCACGACAAGGTCGTCTACGACCAGTGGGTCTACAAGAAGGCCGAGAAGACCTGGTACACGCGCGGCACCGTCACCCGGAAGTCGGACGGCAAGAAAATCGGCCGCGGTTACATGATCTACAACTGCGCGAACCCGTACAAGACCAACCCCGCTCCGAAGCCGCCGATCCCGAAGTAGGGGTCTCCCACAGCCGGTTCGGCCCCTGAGTCAACGCGCCTTCGCTGGGAGCACCGGCTCGGTCCGCAGCCTCGGCGCGGCATCTGCTGCGTCCTCGTGCGAGCGATGCCGTCTCTTCGCGGACGCCGCCCGGGCCAGCCCGTGCCTCCACGGTGTCTGCCCTCCCTTTCTACGAGGCGCTGCCTCGTTCCTCCCTTTCCTTCTGTGATTCCCGCGCGCCGAATTTCGGCGTGCCCAAGGAGCCTCCTTGCCCCTACTCGAAACCGTGCAGTACCTGGCCTACGATCCCGGCATCACGCCGTCGGGCGGTGGCCTGCCCGGCCTGAGCGTGCTGAAGAACGTCGTCAACTCGATCAACCTGTTCGGCATCATCGCCGTCGTCGGCGCCCTCGCTGTATCGCTCGGTGTGTGGGCTTGGGGACACCACACGGGCGGTCACCAGGCCGAGGCCAACGGGAAGAAGGGCGCGGTCGTGGCCGCGGGCGCCGCCCTGGGCCTGGGCGCCGCGAACGGCATCGTCGCGTTCTTCTCGACCCTCGGGTCGCAGGTGCACTGATGAAGAAACGACTCCCCTCCCTGTCCTCGTATGGCAATGGCTGGCCGGCCAGCCGGCGCATCGTGATCGTCGCCTCCGCCGTCGCAGTCCTGCTCGCCATCGCCGGGATCGTCGCCCTGCTGACTGGCGGAGGCAACGGCCACCCGGCCCCGGACACCGCCGCGCCCGCCCCGAGTGGCAGCCCGTCCTCCTCCGAGGCCGCCCCCAAGCCTTCCTCCGGATCCGGGTCGGTGTCCCAGCCTCCGCAGATCGCCGAACCGGTCGCCTACGCCAAGGCGGCGGCCCAGATGCTGTGGTCCTACGACACCCGCGACACCAGCCGCGCCCAGCAACTCGCCGGCATGCGCGCCTGGATGACCACGGAGACCAAGTACGCCGACTGGGCCTCTGTCTCCGGCCAAGTGCCCGATCCGTTGCTGTGGTCGCGGATAGCCGACCAGGACCAGCACGCCACTGCCAGCGTCACCGAGGGCCACTACCCCTCAGCGTTCAAGCAGGCGCTGGCCGACGACCCGTCCGCGATCACCGAGGCGTACATCTACGTCGTCACCGTCAACGGCACGCAGCAGATCGCCTGGAAGAAGGGCGGCGGAGGGGCCGAGGAACGGGCCGTGACCCTCGCCGTCCAGTGCCGCCCGAATCACGGCTGCACCCTGGCCGCCATCGCACCGAGCGTCACGCAGTGACCCGCGCCTGAGATACGAAAGGACGAGTAACTCCCGTTGGGTTTCTGTGATTTCCCCCTGGCAGACAAGCTGTGCGCCGTCGGCGACGCAGTCGATTTCGCCTCGGACCCCGGCAAGGCCATCGGTGACTGGATGGCGAAGTCCGCCGGTGAACTGGCCGCCGCCGCAGCCGATCTGGCGGCCGAGGCCGTCAACACCACCACGAAGGTCGACCTCAACGCGTCGTGGTTCGTCGACAACTACGAGATGCTGCTGCCGCTGGGCCTGGTCCTGCTGGTCGCCACCTTCTGCGCACAGCTGGTCCGGGCCGCCGTCCGACGCGACGGACAAGCCCTGGCACAAGCGTTCACCGGCACCATGAGCGGCGTCCTGTTCGCCTTCTGCGCTATCGCCTTCACCACGGTCGCCGTCGAAGTGGTCGATGCCATCAGCGACGGCCTGTTCAAGACCGCCCACCTGAACATCGAGTCGGCCGTGCGACGCATCGTGAAGGTCAACCAGATCGCGGGCCTGTCCGGGATGGGCTGGCTCGTTGCGGTTGTCGCCGGCCTTGGTGCCGCCGTCGGTTCCTTCCTCTACTGGTGCGTGATGATGGTCCGCAAGGTCGGCATCCTCGTCATGGTCACGCTGGCCGTCTTCGCGTCCGCCGGCGGCGGCTGGGAGGTCGCGCGGCGCTGGCGCAAGGGCTGGATCGAGGCCACCGCCACGCTCGTCGTCTCCAAGCTCCTGATGACCGTGATCTTCGTCCTCGGCATCGCAGCCATGGGCAAAACCGAGGCCAAGGACGGCATCGCCGCTCTGGCCGACGTCATGTCCGGCATCGTGATCATGATCCTGGTGCTGCTGTGCCCGTACGCCGTCTTCAAGTTCGTACATTGGGCTGCCGACGGGACCGACGGCGAGTCCATCCACCGTGCCGGTGGCGCCGGAGCGCAGATCGCCAAGGCGCATGCCGAGAACGCCGCCCGTAAGGCCGCCGCGGCTGCGGCCACTGCCGGAACCGGTGGCGCTGCAGCCGGAGCAGGCGCCGCACCACAGGGCCCCGACGCCGCTGGCGGTGGCGGTTTCCCCGGCGACGTCGCCACCAACCCGACCGGCGGCGGAGAGGGCAAGGAAGGTTCGCAGGACGGCGGAACGGGCATCTCGCCCGGTGGCGACGCGGTCAAGTCCGGTCTGGAGAAAGCCGTCCAGCCTGCACCGACGAGCGTGTCCGACGACACCAGCGGCCACGTGGGCGGCAGCCCAGGGCCGGGCGGGTCCGGAGCGAACGCCGCCTCCGGCCAGGGCGGCGGATGGCAGTCCGCGCCGCCGACCACCACCGCGCCGCCGCAGGGCGCACCCCCTCCCTCCGGCTCACAGAACGCCACGTCCAGCGGGTCGGCCTCACCTCCGCCGCCGACCGGCCTCTGATCCCCTGCCCGTCCGCCGGGGGCGGGACGTGCGCTGCACCTCCCGCCCCCGGGTTCCCCCGCGTCTCCAGGACCCGCCCCTTTGACTGATCTCTCCGTCGCCCCGGTCACGGTGAAGTTCCCGCACCGGTCCCGCCGCGGCATCCTCCTCGGCCTCTCCTTGCCCCAACTCGTCCTCACTTCCTGCACACTGGCGCTCCTGCTGATGACGGTGGTCTCCACCGGACTGCTCGGCGCCGTCGCCCTGGCCCCGCTGTGGGCGGCATCCGGTGCGCTCGTCGCGATCCGCCGACACGGCCGCTCCCTCATCGACTGGGCGCCGATCGTCGCCCGCTACGCGCACCGCCGCCGTACCGGCCAGACCCTCTGGCTCGCCCGGCCCGTCACCCGGCCCCGGCAGGACGGCATCCTCCACCTGCCCGGCACCACCGCCTCCCTCAAGGTGGTCACCCCCGGCGACTCCGCCAACGGCGCCGCGGCCGTGCATGACCCGCAACAGCAGACCCTGACCGCCATCGCCCGCGTGAGCAGCCGCGCCTTCGCCCTCCTCGACCCCGCCACCCAGAACCACAACGTGAGCAGCTGGGGCCGCGCGCTGGCGGGCATCGCCCGCACCGGGCACGTCGCCACCGTCCAGGTGCTGGAACGCACTGTCCCCGACTCGGGCGACACCCTCACCCGCCACTGGACCCACAACGGACAGCCCCAGACCCCGGTGGCCGGGCAGATCTACTCCGAGCTGGTCGCCTCGGCCGGCCCCGCCGCCGCCCCGCACGAGACCTACCTCGCCATCTCCCTCGACCTCAAGGCCGCCCGGCGCCTGATCAACCAGGCCGGCGGAGGGCTGCCCGGGGCGTTCACTGTCATGGAGCAGACCACCGCGTCCATCGCCCAGGCCGCCCGTAACGCCGGGCTCCAGGTCACCGGGTGGCTGAGCGCGCGGGAGATCGCCGCCGTTATCCGCACCGCCTACGACCCAAAGGCGCTCGCCGCCCTCCAGCAGTGGTCCGAGACCGGCCGCGCCGAGGCCGATCCCGCAGCCGCAGGGCCCGTCGTCCAGTTCGAGGAGTACGACCGGCTCGCCACCGACAGCGCACGGCACGCGACGTACTGGGTGGAGAACTGGCCGAGGACGGAGATGGGGGCCGGGTTCCTGCACGGGATCATGTTCACGGCCGGCGTGCGGCGCAGCCTCTCCCTTATATACGTGCCGCAGGGACTCGAGTCCGCGCTGCGAGACGTCCAGCGGAAGAAAGCGGCGATCATCGCCGACGCCAACGAACGGGCCCGCCGGGGACAGGTCGACAGCGAGGAAGACTCCGTCGAGTACGCCGACGTCAAGCAGCGTGAGCGCCAGCTCATCGCCGGACATGCCGACGTGGCCCTCACCGGCCTGGTCACCGTCACCGCCGAGACCGACGCCCTCCTGGACGCCGCCTGCGCACAGGTCGAGACCCACGCCGTCACCTCCGGGGTCGATCTGCGACGGCTCAACTACCAGCAGCCGGACGCCTTCGCCCTCACCGCGCTCCCGCTCGCCCGGACCGCCCTGTGAGCCGGGCCCGTCCCCGCCGGTCAGCGCCGTGGCGCCCGCCGCTCTTCGATCATCCGTCACCGCCCCTGCCTCCCGGCAGGAAGGACCACCACCTTTGACCACTCCCACGCGTCCGGACGACGCGCACCCCTACCTTCGCGCCGCGAGCGCCGGAGTCCGCCACCACACCCGGGCCCTGGCACCGTCGGACGCGAATCCGCCCCGGCCGGCGGACCGCGTGCACCTTGACGTGCTGCACGCCCACCTCACCGCCCTGCACCAGCTCCTGGACCGGCTCGCCGAAAACACCCGGCCTGCGCACCCCGCCGCCGGCCGCCGCCTCGCCACCGCGCACACCCGCCTCTGGCAGGCCACCAGCGAGGTCCACTCCGCCTTCCACCTGCTGCCCAACAACACCTCAGCAGAAGCCGAGACGAGCGCATGCCATCCAGAGCGGCTGCCCGAGGGACCGCCCTTACTCACGATCTGCCAGCGCCACCTCGCCGCCGGACACAGCATCCGCCGCAAGACCACCCCCACCGACCTCCGCCCGCACACCACAGCCTGCGTGCGATGAGCACTACCCGCAGAAACGAGGGCCCTCTATGAACCACCGGCCCGCCCGCCGCGCCCGCCGCGCCTCCGCCAGCCCGCTCTTCACCCCCCACGGCACGGACCGTGCCAGCCGCAAGGCCGCCCGTCGCCAGCTCGCCGAGGCCACCGCCAAGGCCCGCGCTAAAGCCAGTGCCCACCAGAGCGAGAGCACGTCCGCCGCCCACGAGATGCCCACCGCGCTCTACCCACCGAACGGACGTCCCGGACCAGCCTCCGCGCGTCACAACCGGCTGAAGCTGCCCGCCCACCGCATGACCACCGCGGTCGCGGCTGGCGCCTATCCCTTCCTGGCCGAAGGCGGACTCGGCGCGGAGGGCATCTACATCGGCCGCGACGTACACGCGGAAGCGTCCTTCGTCTTCGATCCGTTCGCGCTGTACGGCAAGGTCGAGGGATTCACCAACCCCAACCTCCTGCTCGCCGGGGTCATCGGCCAGGGCAAGAGCGCACTCGCCAAGTCCTTCGCGCTGCGTTCGGTGGCCTTCGGATACCGCGTCTACGTCCCGTGCGACCCGAAGGGCGAATGGACGCCGGTGGCCCAAGCCCTCGGCGGCCGGTCCGTCGCTCTCGGCCCCGGACTGCCCGGACGGCTGAACCCCCTGGACGCGGCCCCGCGCCCGCAGAGCGTCTCCGAGGACGACTGGGTCGGCGAGATCCGCAAACGGCGCCTGCTCCTGCTCGGCTCCCTGGCCCGGACGGTCCTGGGCCGGGACCTGATGCCCATGGAGCACACCGCCCTGGACGTCGCCCTGGACGCCGTCGTCACCCGCGCCGCCGCCACCGGCCGCACCCCGCTGCTCGGCGATGTCGCCGCCACCCTCAACAACCCCAGTGCGCTCGACGAGGCCGCCGGGGTGATGTCGGGCCAACTCGGCGACGCCGCACGCGACCTGGCCCACGCCATGCGACGCCTCGTCCACGGTGACCTGGCCGGCATGTTCGACGCCCCCTCCACCGTCGCCTTCGACCCGAACGCACCGATGCTCACCATCGACCTCTCCCGGCTCGGCGGCTCCGGCGACGACACCGCCCTCGTCCTGGCGATGACCTGCGCCTCCGCCTGGATGGAATCCGTCCTCTCCGACCCGTCCGGCGGCCGGCGCTGGATCGTGTACGACGAGGCGTGGCGATTGATGCGGCACGTCGGCCTGCTGCAGCGCATGCAGGCCCAGTGGAAGCTCAGCCGCGGCCTCGGCATCGCCAACCTCATGGTGATCCACCGGCTGTCTGACCTGCTCACCGCCGGCGACGCCGGATCACAGGGCCGGGCCTTGGCCGAGGGCCTCCTCGCCGACTGCAGCACCCGCATCATCTACCGTCAGGAGACCGACCAACTCCATGCCGCGGCCTCGCTTCTCGGCCTGACCTCCGTCGAAATGGACGCCATCGCCCACCTCAACCGAGGGCGTGGCCTGTGGAAAGTCGCCGGACGATCTTTCATCGTGCAGCACCTCCTGCACGCATACGAGCTGGCGCTCTTCGACACCGACGCCCGCATGCATACAAAAGCCGCAAAAGACTCATGAAACCTGATATCCGGCGTGAACTGATCCCGCGCGCCACCACGCTCCACCTCATCGACGCGCTCAACGCCGTGAGGGGCAAACTCTCCGGCGCGTTCGAGCAGTGGGAGCTGCTGGACGACACCGGTCGCGTCCCGGCCTCGCCGTCCTACACCGCGCTTCTCCAGCACGCCACCGGCGCACAGACGCTCGCCCGTGATGTCGTCCAGCTGACCGCGGACTTCGCCCGGACCACCTCCAGTACGAACCGTGCCGGCAGCGCCGTCCTCGCTCATCTGGCGTCGGCGGTCACCCTGTCGAGCCAGGCCATACCGCACTTCGCCGAGACCGCACAGACCGCGCTCTCACCGCCCCGGCCGCACAGCGAGAACGACAGCTACCTCCGTGACAACCGCATGGTCGTCGAACACGCGACGGCGCGTGCCTGTCTGCGGCGCGCGGCACAGGCGCTCGGTAACGCAGTGCAGGAACTCACCGACCACCTCGACTTCCACCCCTTCTTCCTCACGCCCTCCCACCGCCAGAGCCCGGTACCGCCGCCCAAACCGGGCGGTCGCCACCGCTGATCCGGGACCGCCCCCACCCCCTTTCAAGGAGTCCTCTGAACCGCCCCGCCCACTTCAGCGACGCCGAATGGGCCGACTACCAGCAGTGCCAGGCCGAGCACGACGACCTCATGGCACAAGTCGCCGAACGCGAAGCCCAGATGGAACACGACCTGATCGCCGCCTACGACGACTACGAACTCGATTTCGCTCCCGTGCCGAAGCCCGAAGCCGACCCCGCACGCCGGACACCTCCGTCCCACCACGCGCCGGCCTCCCGCAGGAGGAACCGTGGCCGCTGACCAGGAGAACACTCCAGAGGCCCGCAGCGCGGCTGCGCTCGCACCGCTTCCCGACCACCGCAACGTGGACACCTCGTGGTGGCAGGAGTTGTGGCGCCGCCACGCGCACATCACCACGCCACTGCGAGAGCGCGGGCTGGAGTGCGACATCGAGTTCGGCCTCAGCGCCTACATCGTGCGCGTATCCCTCCCCGACGGCAGTCACCTGATCATCGGTCCGCCGCAGGAGCCCCCCTCCGACCGCCCGCCGGGAAATCCGGAGGGCTGGATCGCGACCCACGAGCACCCCGACGACCCGTCGCTGTTCGAGGTCCTCTACGGCTCGGCGCCCTGCGACGACCCCGGTGCACCCCAGCGGCCCGAAGCCCGGCAGGGCGGCAGCGTCCAGCCCCTGATCGAGGCGATCGACCATCGCCTCGCGCAGCTCGGGCAGCTGCCAACTCCCTCCTCGCCCACCGCCCGTACGCCCGTGTCCGCCGCCGAGCCGGCGCTCCGCACCCCCGAGCCCGCGGACGTCTCCGGCAACGCGGACCGCGCCTTCGTCTACGGCGACGTACTCCTCGCTCTCACCGACCGGCTCAACGCCACCGAGTCACCTGCGGACGCCGCCGCCCTGCTGCACCAGATCCTGGACCCCACCAGCGGCCTGCTGGAACGGCTCGGCGAGTTCTTCGAAGCAGCCGCGGAAAAGGCCAAGGAATCCGAGCAGGACGACGGATTCGACCTCCACTACGACCTTCAGGACGCGGCGGCCACCCTGCGCAGTCTCGGCGAGGACCTGCACACCGCTGTCGACCGCATGCGTGCCCTGGCCCCCGCGCGCCGGACCACCCGGGCCGGTCTCCCTCCGGGCCCGAGCCCGGGGCCACCGACGGCGACCACCCCCGTGCCCGGCCGCACACGGTGAACCAGGCACACCCGACGCTCACTGCGCCCTCGCCCAGCTCACAGACCAGGAACGTGCCGCCTTCCCGGGATGACGAGGTCCACCAGCCGCGAGCCCCACTTCGTGGACTTCCGCCCGGCCAGCAGGTGGCCCGGACGGCGGTCGGCGTCGCCTCCGGGGAGGTCCACGGTGCGCTATCTCGGCACTCCCTCGGGGCCTGAGATTCGGGCCGCGATGAGCGCCGGACGCATCGGCTGTATGACCACCCCGGCGCAAGGCAGTCGGATCCCCGAGGGTGCGCTGTATGCCTGTGACAACTCCAAGTTCGGCAGCGACGGCAAGGGCCGCTACTGGCCCGGAGCCCAAGCATGGTTCGCCTGGCTGCACCGGACCGTTGAACGGTACGGGCCGGATCGCTGCCTGTGGGCGCTCGCCCCGGACCAGCCGTTCGACGCCGCCGGCACCCTCACCGAGTCCCTGCCGTGGCTGGCCCGCATCCGCGAACTCGGCGTGCCCGCGGCCTACGCGGCCCAGGACGGCTGCGATGCACCCGGGCTGCTGCCCTGGGACGACTTCGACGTCCTGTTCCTGGCCGGATCGACCGAGTGGAAACTCGGCCCCGTCGCCGAACGGCTGGCCCGCGAGGCGAAGGCCCGCGGCAAAGGCGTGCACATGGGCCGCGTCAACTCCCGGATCAGGCTGGGAATAGCCGAGTGGTTCGGCTGCGACAGTGCCGACGGCACCTACCTCGCGTTCGGGCCCGACAAGAACCTGCCCAAACTTCTGAGCTGGCTCGACGAACTCGATGGCCGCCCCTCTCTCGTCGGTGGCACACACCCCTTCGCCGCCCCCGACGCTCCGTCGACGGCTCCGCCTGCGCGAGCAGACCTCCGACGACGGGTACTGCCAGGTCACGAGGCTGCCATGAGATCGAAGAAATACCCGCCCACGGCGACAAGCGATGTAGCCCCCGCCCTCCCGACACCACGAGGTCCCCGTGCCAGAACCCGCTGAACAATCGACGCCGCACCGGTCGCAGCAGCAGCACCTCGAACTGCGCAGTACCTCCGAGCCCCTCGAACTGCTCGACCACACCGGCCACGTCCCGGACGATGGCGGGTCACCGGCCGGAGCCTCGTCGTCCGACATCAACTCCACTCGCACGAGCCTGGCGTTGTTCGACACTGACGGACCTGCAGACAAGCCCATGCCCGCCATTAGCCTCGGCGATCACGACCAGATCGGTGTCATCGCCCTCACCAGCAACGACGCCCCCGCGGCAGCCCACACCCTCCTTACCGACCACGGCTTCTGGCGCCCACGCGGCGTCTTCGGCTCCATCCTGCTCCACGACAGGTACGACCACGACGTTCCGGCCCGCCTCACGCGGTTCCTCGCCGATGCCGACCGACAAGGCATCGGCGTGGAATACCACCTGCCCCGCATCTTCGCGGACGCCGGTTCTCCCGCTGCGGGCAAGCGCGTCGAAGAACTGTGGCGCGACAACCAGCAACGGGAGTACCGCCGTGCACAGCGTGAGGCCGTCCGCATCGCCACCTCCGGCAGCGATCTGGAGTCCCTCGCCCATGGCCTGTGTCACCGTCTGCCCGGCGAATGGGTTTCCTGCATCACCGACTTCGCCGATCCGGACAGCCAGCTCGACTTCTTCGACGACCTGTGGGACAACGCGTCTTTGGCCAGTGCCTGGATGCAATTCCGCGTTCCCCGCGCCGCGATCCTCACCGGCCCCAGCCGCCTTGAGCTCGTCGTGATCGACCGCCCGCTGCACCGCGGGCAGGTCCTCGTCGGCGCGCTGTCCCTGCACGGCATCACCCACGACTACTTCGGCGACGACAACGCCCCGCACGCGATCGCAGTCCCCGCCGAGGCAGTCCGCGCCGCGCACACGGTCTCCCGGCGGCTCCTGCCCCGCTACCGCCAGGCCGCCCGGCGCCTCAGGAACCCATGACCGCGTCCCGCACCGATCTGTCCGCCTCCGAGGGCCCACCGACCCGCCCGCCCACAGCAGCGCCCGGCATACAGCCGACCGCGGGCACGCCGTCCTCAGCACGGCGGTAGACGCCCCCACCCCTCCTGGAGTTCCCGCTGTCCGATCCTGACCAGCGGATGCTGCTGCACGACGTGGCCGACCGGCTCAACACCGTGGCCGACCACCTCCCGCTCCCCGACCAGATCCAACCGGACCCCGCCCTGAGCGAGATCCTGGACGACGAAGTCCGCCACCTGGCCAGCCTGCTGACCTACCTCGTCGGCGAGAGCGCCTTCCGCCACCGGGCCGCCGCCCGCTACCCGACCCGCGTCACGGCCACCCACCGCCGCACCACGCTCGCGCTCGCCCAAGCGGCCGAGCCCACCAGCGCCGCCCTCGCCGCCCTCGGCTCGGCCGTGCACCACCTCGGCCTCCTCGCCGACCTCACCCACCAAGCACCTGGTCCCACCCGCACCCGGGCGATCGCCTCCACGTACCCGGGTCTCGTGGACCGGCTCTGTGAAAGCCGCACCTGCCTCGCCCGCGCCGCGAAGCAACTACGTGCCGCCGCCGACACCCGAGCGACACCGGCCGTGACCGCGCCGTCCCCGCCGACCGCATCCTCCACCGCATCCCGTACCCGCTAACCCGCTATTTCCCGGAGCCTCCTGATTCCCCTGCACACCTCCGCACGCCGCACCGCCCTCCTGCTCCCTGCCGTATCCGTCGCGCTGACCGCGTCCGCCTGCGCCACTTCCGGCAGCCCGGACGCCGACACCACAGCCAGGGCCACCCGCAGCAGCGCCTCCCCCACCCCGACCGCCGAGCCGGCACTGACGAAGAAGGAGGCCCTCGCCCAGATCTCCCACTACTCCAAGATCAACAACGAGGCCAACACCGACCGCGACCGGCGCCTGCTCGACACGGTCGAGGACGGCCCGCTGTACGCGATGTCCATCTCGGACTACACCGAGACCGAAGGGCTTCCCGCAGCGGACCGCAAGCCGTACAAGCCGTGGTCCTACGACTCGGCATACGCCGAGCTGTACATCCCGCGCCTGGAAGCGGGGCAGGACCGCTGGTTCGCCGCCGCGCTCTCGGATCAGAAGGGCAAGGCACCCTCGCGTCTGGCAGTGTTCGCCGAACGCCCCCAGCACAAGCGCTGGGAGATGGTCTTTGTCGTCGACCTGGACAGCCAGAAGCTGCCGGACATCGCCCTCGACCGGGACGGGTACGCGACGGCCGTTCCCGCCGCCGGCAACAAGCAGCTGGCAGCGGACGCCGACCTGCTACGCGCAGCCGTGCTCGACAACTTCGCCACCGGAGGCACGATCACCGGGACGAAGGTCTTCGCACCGACCAAGGCAAGCAAGCGGCAGATCGAGGTCCACGACAAGACCGGCACCCGCTACGGGAACCAGGGCACCACCGTCTTCGCCGGCGCCGCCAACCGCTACACGGACGCCTACGCCCTCAGGACCACCGACGGCGGCGCGTTGATCCTCTTCTCCCACACGCACACCCAGACCGACGCCGTCGCGCACTCCGGCCTGCAGATCAACCCCGGCAAGGACGACCGGGCCTGGCTCCACGACGTGCCCCGCACCTCCATCACGTACACGTTCGTGTGCAACGACGCCGCCATCGTCCCCGCGAAGGCCGAACAGTCCCGACTGATCGGTTATACCTGCGCCCGCACCGACGCCTCCGGCCCCCCGGTCGCCTCCTGACCGGACCGCGTGTAAACGCACCACCCCTGACGGGCCGCGCTCCCCTGATGGCCTCCCGACGTCCCCGCTTCCTTGCTCGATCCGGAGAACTCCCTGTCCACACGTTCCTTCATCGCCCGCCCCACCACCGGTACGGGATACAGCGGCATCCACGTCCAGCTCGACGGCGTACCCAGCCACCACCTGCCGCTGCTCCTGGCCGCCTACCAGTACAAGTTCGGCCGCGACGTGGAAGCCATGTCCCGTCACCTCATCGACGACGTCGCCGTCGGCTGGGACGAGCTGGGCACCGATCTCCTCGACGGCACCCCGCCCTCACTCGTGGCCGCGCTGACCGGCGGCGAGCAGTGGCCCAGCCGCAACCTCGACCACCTGATCACCCCGGACGGCTCCCCGCCGCGGCGCATGTCGGTCACCGACGAGACCGCAGACGAGCAGGACATGCAGTGGGGGTACATCCTGCACAAGGAGGGCATCGAGGTGATCAGCCTCCTCCACGAGGACATCGGCCCGGTCGTGGACTGGGCCACCGACCCGCGCACCGCCTTCAACGACCACCCGGCAGCCTGGTCCTCCCTCGACCCCGCACCGGTTATCCGGGCATCGCGCAGCACGCCGCCCCCAGGCGCTCCCGCTGCATCCCCGGCGAAGGCCCACGCCCCGCGTCCCACCACGCGCCGCTAGTTCACTCTCACTTCCCGGAGCCTCCCCTGCCCCCGCACACCCCGCCCCTGATCACCGTCGTCATCGCCAGCCGCCTGCGCGAAGACCGGCTCGACTACCTGACCGCCATGCACGCCAGCCTCACCCGGCAGTCCGTGCCGTGGGAGGCCGTGATCGCGCTCGACGGCGCCTCGTCGGACCGCCTGCCCGACCCGCTCGCGCAGGACTCCCGCGTCCGCACGCTTGCTCTGCCTCGCCCGGTCGGCGCAGCCTGCGCCCGGAACCTGGCCCTCGCCCATGTCCGCACCCGGTACACCAACTGGGCAGATGACGATGATGAGTTCACCGACGACGCCACGTCCGTACGGCTGAACATCCTGGAATCGACGGGAGTCGGCTGGTGCGCGGGATGGAGCGAGGACCTGCACCACGGCTCGACCACCCTGTGGCGATGCCCCGCCCCGCCCGGCCGGCACGAGGCCGGCGACGTGTGGATGTACTGGAAGTCACCGGCGGCCACCATCCCCATCGGGCCGACCACGATCCTCGCCCGCACCGACCTGGTGCGCGCCGCTCCGATGGGCGGGCTCGTCCAGGGCGAGGACTACTGCGCCGCCCTCGGCGTCACCAGCCTCGCCCCCGGGATCCTGCTTCCCCTGCCGGTCTACCGGTACCGCAAACACCCTGGCCAGATGACCCGCCAGGACGCCTATGACGTCCTGGAGCCGGAGGCTCGGCGCCATGCGTGGAACTACGGAGGCAGCCTGCGAGCCGCTTTCCGCGCCCGGGAGACAAGCGCTGCGGCCGGGGTGGTCTGATGTCTTCCTCCGTCACTCCGGCCACATTCGACTACCTGGCCAGGCGTCTGGAGGAACTGGCCGCCTCATTCCCCACCGGCCCCGACGCCGTCGACCTGATCACGCTCACCGACGACATCGGCGTGCTGGCCCACCATCTGCAGCACACCATCGAACACGCGCAGGAACGGTTCACCACACCGCAGACGGTCTACCTGCCCGAACGCGCCGCCCTGGTCCAGCTCGCCCGGGCCGCCGCCGGTATCACGCGAGTTCTGGACACACTCGCCGAAGCCCTGACCTACGCCACGACCGGCTTCCAGCGCGAGGCCGTGGAGGATCTCGCCCACTCGCCCCTGCGCAACGACCCCGAAGTCCTGCGGATCATGACGGCCGAGAAGTACGTCGCGGCCCGCGCACGCCTGCGCCACACCGCCGCCGCCCTGCGATCGACCTCCACCCCAGCACCGTCTGGGCCGTCCACACCGCGCACGACCGGCCCACTAACCCAGCCAGCTGCCGCCGCCCAGTCACGGCAGCCGAACCGCCACTGAACGACACCAGCAGACCCCGGGATGCCCCGAACCCTCTTGCCGAGATCCGGCTCGCCTACAGCCGCGCCGCCGCCCTGGCCGCCATCGCCCAAGCAGTAGCAGTGGGCCAACACCGCCTTGGACCAGGCCGGATTCACCAAACGGGACGACGGAAGCGACAGCATGCCCGGCCCCGACGTTCGCCCAGCCCTCCCCGGTGGCCCCGCCCCCTTGAAACCAGCCCGGCGTACCACGACCCATCCGCCGTCCCCTCGCCGCTGACCAGCAGTAAGAAGGGATCCTTCTCTGTCCGACCACTTCCGCTTCCGTGCCCATCCCGAACACGGTTTCGTCGCCACCGCTGCACCGAGCTTCACCCCTCACCTGGCCGAGTGGTTCCTCGTCCGCGAGCAGTTCGAGCCCGTCCCCTTTTCGCCGGGCCTCTACCGGCTCACCGAGCCGGAACGCGATGGGCTGCGCCGTACCCGCCAAGCCGTCCACGACCTGCGCAGCCTCGGCTACAGCGTGCAGGCCGACATTCGCCCCGACCCGTCCCTCACCGCCGGGCCACCACGCCCGGACGGGCCGAACGGGCTCCAGGAGCGCCGCAGCCGTCTCGCCCAAGCAGCAGCCGGCCGAACGACGCAGCGCGCCACACCGCCCACCACCTCCCCGCCCTCGGCCCGACCGATCCCGCCGAAGCCCACCTACGCACCGACCGTCCACCTGACGGCCTCGGGCAGTGGACGGTCCCGATGACGCCCGCGAGGAATCCGACCCCGGACGGCTCCGTCCCGGTGACACCGGAACTCACGGACGGTGCACGCAACTTCCGGCTGCGGATGGCGGTCATCGACCGCGAGAGCGAGGTCGCGCTCGACATGACATGCGACCGCTACGGTCGCACCGTCCACGCAGGCGCCGCGGCAGCCGCACGAGCCCACCGCAACAGGGCGGCGGTGGAGGCGTTCACCACACACCTCGCCCCGCACACCGACACTCTGCTCGACGCCGCCCGCCGTGCGCTCGACGAGCTGCCACCCGCCCGGCACCTTGCCGGGTGGCGGGCCGTGCTGGACGGCCTGGCCGCCTCCGCCGCCGAGATCCGCCGGGCCCTCGACCGGCCGGCCGCCCCCGGCTCCCCGGCCGAACGCGCACAGAACTCGGCCCTATGGCCGCACCTCGCCGCCTGGGCGGATCACAGCTTCATCGCCAGCGACCTCGCCGACCAGAACAAGCACCACCACCACAAAGCCCCGCTGACCGACGAAGAACAGGGGATGTGGACCGAGAGGGCCCAGGCCGCGCAGAAGCGAGGCGAGCTGGAGCTGACCGAGTCGTGGTACGCCGCCGACGGGCAGCCGATCACCCTCGCCCACCTCATCGAGAACGATGACTCGACGCTGGTCGCGCTGCGAGGCGACCCGGACGCACCGGGCTGGCAGGTGATCGGACACTACGCCCACGAATACGAGGCAGGAAAAGCACTGCCCACCCCGGTCCCGCCTGGCGTGCTGCGCGCGGACGTCTCCCGGTTCAACCGCCCGGCGCCGGTCCCGGAGGTGTCGCTGCAGGAACTCATCCGCGACGTCGTCGAAGGCCAGACCGCAGGAGACGCCTCCGAAGCTCTCCTCGGCGCCGTCCAGCGCGGCTACACCCCGGGCCCGATGGTCCGTCTCCAGGAACTCCTGGAAACAAGCAGCCAGTTCGCCAGCGCGCTGGAGACCGTGCAGGGCCGCCAGATCGCCGCCCGCCTCTCGGCGCTGGGCCGGCAGATCGAGTTCCTCACCCGCGAAGTCGAGGAGGCAGCCGAGGACCTCGGCGCGACCGTCGCCGTCCTGCCGCCGCACCGCACCCCCGTGCTGCGCGTCCGCCCGCGTCCGGCCGTGGACACCGCACCACCCACGCCGCCGCCCCGCGCCATCACGCCCGCCCGCCACCACCGATAGGAGACCCGCCTTGCCCGAAGCACCAGCAGAGCCGTTCATGACCATCCGGCACACCATCACCGGCGAGATCACCACCACCGGCTACAACGCCGCCGCCCGGCGGATCCTGCTCCAGGCCGGCTTCGAAGAGACGCCAGGCTGCGCCTGCAGAGCGACGGAACCCGATACGGAGCGGACGCTCGGGCCTGCTCGGCAGCCGGCGAGCTGCTCGTCGCCGGCCATCGGGTGCCCCTGGACCGAGCCCTCGGTCGGCCGGTGAGCGCCGACGGTACGCCCCGGTTGGCCCGGTCGCCGATGTCGGCACAGTCCGTGATCCGCTCCGAGAGCGGTCAGCCTCTCCAGCGCATCGCCCACCCCGCCCGCACCCGCACCCGCACCCGCACCCGCACCCGCACCTGTTGAAGGATCCTCGTTTGACCACACCCGGACCGCCTACCAGTCCAGCGCGCACCAAGGGCGGCGAACTACGGGCCAAGGTGGCCCGGTTGCTGGCCGACCGGCCGGCGGACACGCTCACCATCGGGGACATGGCCAGGCAGCTGGGCCACTCCCACGGCGCCGTCCGTAACGCCGCCCTCACCCTGGTGCGACGCGGCGAGGCCGACCAAAGCGGGACCGGACAACCGAAGTTCCGCGCGAACGCGAAAACCGCCGCAGCCGCGCAGACCGCTGTGATCAGCCCACCAGGCACCCACTCTCCCCGCGCCCAGCCGGCCACGGCCCGCACCACTCCCGCAGCAGCCACGCCCAGACAGACCGGCCCGATCCGCCGCGCGGGGGGCCAGCTCTACCACCCCCGGGAGCTGGCCGATCTGCCCGACGTCGAGGCGCTGAACCGTCTGCGCGACGCCGACGTGCCGGTGCTGCTCTACGGCCCTCCGGGCACCGGCAAGACGAGTCTGGTCGAGGCGGCGTTCCCGGACCTGCTCACCGTCGCCGGTGACGGCGACACCACGGTCGGCGACCTGATCGGCGAGTACACACAGGACGACGCGGGAGGCTACGTCTTCCAGTACGGTCCGCTGGTCACCGCGATGACCGAGGGCCGCGCCCTGCTGATCGACGATGCCACCTTGATTTCACCGAAGGTCCTGGCGGCGCTGTATCCCGCGATGGACGGGCGCCGGCAGATCCAGGTCAAGGCCCACAAGGGCGAGACCATCAAGGCCGAGCCGGGCTTCTACGTGGTGGCGGGCCACAATCCCGGCGTCCACGGGGCGGTGTTGACGGAGGCGCTCGCGAGCCGGTTCAGCGTGCAGATCCAGATCGGCACGGACTATGACCTCGCCCTGGCGCTGCGGATCGATGCCCGGGTGGTCCGGGTCGCCCGACACCTCTCCCGCCAAGTCGAACTCGGCGAGCTGGGCTGGGCCCCCCAACTGCGGGAACTGCTCAGCTACCAGAAGACCGAGGCCGTCCTCGGCACCAAAGCCGCGCTCGCGAACCTGGTCGGCATCGCTCCTGTGGAGGATCGCGACGCCGTCGCCGACGCCGTCATCAAGGCGGTTGGCGTCAAGGAGGTCGCTCCCCTCACCCTCGGCAAGCAGCTCCCTGCCTCGGCCGTCCGGCAGCCCCCGAGCATCGGCTCCGCGCACCGGGGCCGCTCGCGATGAGCGCCCACCGCCACGTCCAGTCCCCCGCCACCACGCGGGACGACGACGCCGACCTCGCGCGCTGGGATGACGACGGCGCCCCGCCCGCGCAACCCCGTTCCTCCCCGCACTTGTGGCTGCGGGTGGGAGCCGAACTCGGCGATCGGCTGGTCGCCCTCTCCGGCCGCCAGGACCTCCTCGTCACCTGCCGCCCCGGCACGCGCAGCGGCGCACCGGCCGCGTTCTTCCCCACGCTGGGCGAGGTCGAGTTCGACGCCGGCCTGTTCGCCCCGCTCCAGCCCTACGAGATCCATCCGCGGATCGTGGGAGACGAGGAGCGGTATCCCGCCGCCTGGGGAGTGTTCGTCCACGAGGCCGCGCACGCGGCCCACTCCGACTGGACGGCGCCTCCCGGAGCGAACCCCCGTGTCGTCGAGGCCGCGCTCCTGCTGGAGGAGAGCCGTGTCGAAGGCGCACACCTGATCACGCGGCCCACGGACCGCACGTACCTGCGCACCAGTGCCCGAACCCTGGTCGTGCCCGATATCGCCCACCCCACCCTCCAGGGCATCGAGCACGCCGCCGCCGTGGCGGCCCTGGTCCTCGGCCGCCGTGACGTCGGCATCCTGGACGCCGGCGAGACCCAGGCCGTCGCCGATCTGTGCGAAAAGGTGCTGGGCGCAGACCTGCTGGCCACACTCACCCGTATCTGGACCGCAGCCCACCAGTGCGCCGACCACGACGCCACGACCATGCTCGCGCACGCTCAAAAATGGTGCGACGCTCTGGACACCGCGGCCCCCGCCCTGCCCGTGCCGGAGAACCTCACCGATCTGCTGTCCGGCGCCGTGGGGGTCGTCATGGACAGCACGGCAGCCACCGACGCCGCCGACCTCGCGGCACAGGCCGCGGCGACCAACGCCATGGCCGCGCAGTCCAAGGCGCAGGCTCAGGACCGCGCCCAGCGGGCCGGCCAGCGGCGCAAAGCCGCCGCCACCGCCAAGTCGGTCTTCAACGCCCGTGGCACCACCGTCACCCCCGACGGCACACCGGCGCCCTACGGCAACCCGGTCACCGGCACCCGCAGGCCCACCGCCGCTGAGCAGAGTGCCGCCGCGCGCCTGAGCCGCGCCCTGCGTGCCGCCGCCTACCGCGAGCGGACCGAGGAGCGGACCACCAGCCCCACCCCGCCCGGCCGCCTCAACATGCGCGCGGCCCTCGCCCGCGACGCTCAGCGCGCGGCCGGGTCGGTCCCCACCGCGGAACCGTTCACCCACACCCGCCGCCGGAACTCCCCCACCCCGCCGCTGCGTGTGGGTATCGCCGTCGACGTGTCCGGCTCCATGCGTGCTGCCTGCGCGCCCGTCGCGTCCGCTGCCTGGATCGTGGCACGCGCAGCAGCCCTGACCGACCCCGACTCCCTGACCGCCACCATCGCCTATGACAGGCACCTGACCGCATTGACCCGACCCACCCACCGAGCACCAGAGCGCGTGACGACGTTCGATGCCACCGGCGGCCACCACAACCTCGGCGACGCCATCGACGCACTCGACCATGGCCTCGAACTCAGCCGCCCCGGCGCCGGCCGCCTCCTCGTGATCGTCACCGACGCCCGGTACGGCAGCGACGAAACCGCTTCTGCCGTCACCCGCGTCAAGCAGCTCACGACCGCCGGCTGCGCCGTACTCCAACTCACCCTCACCGCCAAGTCCCACCACTTGCCGGGGACCACCTTGCTGCACCTGCCCCAGCCCTCCAGCGCTCCCGTCGCCATCGCCACGGCGGCCACAGACGCCATCCGCAGGACACGCTGAGACGACGCAGAAAGCGGAAGCGTCCCCGAGACCACCGCCAAGCACTCCAGACCACCTCCGTCCGCCGCATGAATCGTGCATCTGATGCACGACCCTCACCAACGACGCAGGCCACCACCCCAACCGCCAACGAAAGGCACTCGATTTGAAGCCCCAGACCAACAGCCCGACCTCGAACGTAACGCCCATCAAACGGAATTCCCCGGGGGTGAGTACGCACTGGACCGTGCAGCACGCCTGCTCCCACCAGGTGGTTCATGACCTGTCCGGTCGTCCTGCCGACAAGCGGGCCGGATTCGCCCGTTGGCTCACGGCTAAGGACTGCTCCGACTGCTGGAAGGCATCGCGCGACGCCGACACGGAGTCCAAGGAGGAGTGGCTCGCGGCCAAGCGCGCCGCCGAGCAGGAGGCTGCCGTCGCGTGGGCAAGGCAGTTCGACATGCCGCCGCTGGAGGGCCCGGCCAAGGCCCTGGACTGGGGCGAGCGCTCCCGCCACCAGCTGATGACGGCCGCGCACACCGCACTGGTGGTGGAGGGGAGTTGGGACGAGGCGGACTGGGCGGAGCTGGAGGAGAAGGCCCGCTCCATCACCGCCGCCGGATGGTGGATCGACCAGCGCGACGCCGAGGGCACCGACGTGCTCGAACTGCTCAACGCAGCCACCGAGGCGGACCGCGGGACGGAGAACCCGTTCCGCTAACGGCGGGGGAACATAGCCGGGAAACGCCGGTTAGCCAAACCGGCGTTTCTCCGGACCATTGTTCCTCCCACCCCGCCACCGATCGCGTGGAAGGAACCCATGTCCCAGCCCCCGCCCACTTCGGCCTTCGCTCCCACGCCCGACCCGCTCACCCCCGACCGGGACATCACACACGAGCACTTCCAGACCGGTGACACCGTCGTCGTCCTGAAGGGGGTGGCCGGCTGGGAACTGTGGGGAGACGCGATGCGCGTCGTCGCCCCGTCCTGGCACACCCCGACCGACGAGGACGGCTGGCGGTTGCGTGACGCGACCGGTGGAGCCCAGTCCTACGTCACCGCCCACCCCCGCTACCTCGTGCACCTCTCGCGCCACTGCCCGGACTGCCTGATCTACCTGCGGGCCATGGAGGACGCCCTCCTTGCGCGGTTCTCCGGCCGCGACGAGCTGATCGACTGCGGCTGGTACACCACCACCGCCCTGGGCCAGCTCGTGCACATCGCCGACATCCGGAGCGGCCGGTGATCCCCCGCCTCAACGAGCGGACCCACAATCCGCACGACCCACTCGCCGAGGCACTGCGGCGGCCAGTCTCCCCGAACGAGGGCCTGACCGAGCACACCATCGTCGCCCACTGGCCGGGCCTGGATTACTACACCCTGGACGACGAACAGAAGACCTGGACATCCGTCCAGTGGGCCGAGCACCTCGAAGTCCCTTACCTGGAGCAACCGTTCGCCGCCAGCCCGGACGACGACCGGCGGGCGATCCTCCACATCGACGTCCGGCTCCATCCGGACGACCGGGAGCTGACCGGCCCCGAGTGGGCCGAGGTCGCTCACCGGCTCGCGCGAGCCGCCGGTATCGAGATTCCCGGCAAGGAGCACGGCTGCCGGTGGATCGCCGTTCAGGCCCAGCCCGGACGCCTCGACCTGATCGCCAACCTGATCCACCTCGACGGCGCGTGGCACGCCCCGCCCGCAGACATCCTGCGGCGCCTTGCGGACGAGGCGCGCCGCATCGAGCAGGACCTCCACCTGATCCCCCTCCGCGCCGGGCCCACGACGCAGCCCGCCATCCGTACCGCGCCCACGGCATCGGCCCAGCTCGCGAGCGTCCTGGCCCAGCTGGCCGACGAGCACGCCGGCCCGCTGGCAACGGTCCGCGGACTGGTCGAGCACACCGCGCACCGGATCGCCCGCCAGCCCGGAGCCAGCGGCACCGACACGGCCCACCGCCTGGAGCTGATCGCCCGCCGTCTCCATGCCATCCAGCAGGACCTGGACAGCACCGCCGCACGTCTGGTCCAGCCCCGGGTCGCCGCCGCACTGCCCGCCGTCCGGCACACCGCCCACCGATCACCGTAGGAGAAACGTCTCCTTGCCCCGTACCGGCCGCTTCCTGGACATCCGCCGCGACCCGCACTCCGACGAACTCCTCGCCCGCGGCGGTGACTCCGAGGCACACAGCATTCTCCAGCGTGCGGGTTTCGTCGCCGTCGTCCGCCTCCACGAGACCTACCACCGCGTCCCCACCGGCCTCGCCGAAGACGAGGAGTCCCGTCTCGCCACCGACGCCGTCGCCCGCCTGCGGGCCGCCGGATAACACGTCGACTGCGCCCCGGACTTCGACACCGACGCCCGACCAGCCAGTTACCTGCCGCTGGGCTCCTCCGTCGCTCACCTCGCCGAGCGCCTGCGCAACGCCACCACCACGGACGAGGCGGCCGACGCGCTGACCGAGCTGACCGCCGCCCACGACGGCATCCTCGCCGCGCTGGAGGAAGTACTCACCGCCACCGCCGACTTCCACGACGGGCTCGGCCAGGCGGCCGACCCCTACACCGCCCGGCGGCTGCGCTACCTCGTCGACGAGCACCTCCACATCATCCGCACCGGCCTCGCCCACACCCGCAACGCCCTCGCCGACCGGCACGCCCCACACCCGGGCCGCATCAACTGCACCGGGGAGGTCACCGCCAACGAACGCGAACGCTCCGCCGTGTGCGCCTGCCCGCCCCCGCCGCGCACGCTCCCCGGCCCGCCGCACCCGGTGGCCGCCGGACTGCGCCGCTGACCCCCACCTCGCCCAAGGACACCATGCACGACTACGACACCTCCGAGCGCCTCGCCTCGTACGCCGACGTCCTCGCCGGCGAACTCCCCGACACCTGGACCAGCACTCACCTCCCTGCCGACGCCAAGGACGACCTCACCGAACTCGCCGACCGCATCTGGGACCTGGACCTGGTCGCCGCGTCCCTCGCCGAGCACCCGCTTCGGCACGCAGCCGTCCTGAGCCGCCCCGACGGCGCCCAACTCGTCCTTCTGGACCGGCACGACGAACGCGACGGATTCCTCATCGCCGCCGTCGCCCCCCTCGCCCTGCCCGACGAAGCATTTCGCGCCGTCCCCGAGCCCAACGGCATCGCCCTCGCGGACGACCCGTTCCTGGGCGCCGAGCAGATAGCCGGCGACCTGCTCGCCCGCTACGACAGCGCCCTCGCCCGGGTCCGGCACAACGCCCTGGGCGGCATCCAGCCCTCCCAGCCGGACCGGGTCGTCCTGACCTGGCAGCCGGACGGCAGCGTCGCCACCGCCCCCGTCGACGACCGTGCCGGCGCGATCCTCGTCGCCCACGGCTTCGTCCAGGACCCGCAGAGCGGCATCTACCGCCTCAACAACGACGACACCAGAGCGCAGGCGCGCGCCCTGCGCGAGATCGGCCCGCAACTCGACGCGCTCGGCATCGGCACCGCCCTCCAGCACCCCGCAGGCCGAACCGCGCCCAGCTCCACCCCAGCCTCCATGCCGCCCTCCCCGGCCGGCAGTCGTGCGCCGGCCACCAGGGCTCGATGAAGCAGACGGAGCCCGAGTTCTGGGTGCTGGAGTACATCACCATCACCAAGGACCCCCGCACCGGCCTGGTCGTCGCCATCGGCGGCACCGAGAAGGCGGCTTACATTCTCCAGCGAACCGGCGGCTTCCTTTCCGCTCCCGGACCGAGCAGGGACTACCACCGGCTTCCCCACGGCCTGCCCGTCGAGCACCAGCGCCTGAAGGCGACCGCTGCCTCGCACGCCCTGCTTTCCGCCGGTCACAGCGTCCACCTCGACCCCGCCCTGAACGCGCTGGCCACACCGGACAGCGAACACAACGCGGCCCTGCGCTTCCTCACCCAGCTCGCCGAGCGGGTCTCTGCCGCCAAGACCAGCAGTGCGGTGGCCGAGGTGCTGACCGAGATCGCTGCCCCGGTCAACGGGCTGCTGCCCCTTACCAGGGAAGTGGTCGTCCGGGCCTGGATCGCCGCCAGTGCCCTCCAGGGGGCTGCCCCCGGCGAGGAACCCGAACCCCTCGCTCGGCTCAGGGACACCGCGAACTCCATGAGCCAGGCCGCGTGCGTGATCCTCCACGCCCGCAACCACGCCGCACGCGCTCCGCAACCGGCGGCCCCCACACCGCCGCCGAGCACCACACAGCCCTCGGCCTCCCGCCACCGTTGACCCCGGAGAGAAACACATGGCCAACCTGGCCGACGGATACGGCACGGACGTCGAGATCTACATCAAGGCCCTGACGACTACCATCCCCGCCGACACCCCCACCGGCGCCCCCGCCCAGCTCAACGACCTGCTGGAACAGCTCGGCCTCGAACGCCACGAACACCCCACGGGCGCGCCGCTGTACATCTGGCACACCGTGCCCGAACGACTCGGTGCCGACGAGCAGAAGCGCCTGGCGACCCGCGCCATCCCCGCCCTGCTCTTGGCCGGGGCCGAGGTCAACTGCGTGCCCGAGGTCTTCGACGAAGCCGCCTACCGGCAAGCTGTGCATGACGCCCGCACCCGTGTAGCCCGCCTCGCCGCGCAGCATCCGGCAACGGCCGGCTCCCCCTCGCGGCCCGCACCGTCCCGGCGCACCCCGTAAGACCGCGTGGGCGGCCCCGGCACCCCGCCGGGGCCGCCCACCGCCCCGCTCGATCCCCGGAGAAACCCGTAGCAGCCCGCACACCCCCACCCATCAGCAACCGGCTCCAACCCCGACTCGCGACAGCCCTGTTCCGCCGCTACCTGCGCGCCTGCATCCCGACCGGCCCCGACCGCACCACCCCGCTGGCCGGCGCCCGCCCGGAGGCCGTCCTCGCCGAGACCCAGCGCGTCGGCCACCGGCACCACCACTGACCGTTCACCGCCCCGGAGGAGCATGTCCCACCCCGCCCCCTACCCGGTGAGACTGGCCGACGAGATCACCCGCCAGCTCGGCCAGCTCGCCGACCACCTCTCGCAGCTTCCCCCGCCCCAGGCCGCGCAGGTCATCGCCCGCGTCCTCGACCCGGACACCGGAGTCCTCGGCGGCATCACCCACCTCGTCGCCACCGGAAGCGTGTTCGCCAAGGACCAGGCCGAACGAGGCGCACTCCCCGCGGAGGTGTGGCTCGCTCTGGGCCGCGCCTCGAACGAACTGCACGACATCACCCTCGACCTGGACGAACACAAGGACACCCTGCAGCACGTCGGCACCCAGCCAGCCACCACCGCGGCGAAGCCCCCGGCCCCCGCACCGCTCGTCGTCCGGCGGCACCGGTGAAGAAGAAGCAATGGCAGGGCTGGGGGCCAGGCGAGCAGGCCGAGCAGCACTACCTCGTCCAGCCCCGCGCCCTCGCCGGCGGCGGCGACGTCCGGCACGTCTCGGAGTTCCTGCGCGCCTCGGGCTGGCGGGACAAGTCCAAGACGGGCGGCCCGCTACTCATGGAGAGCCCCGACCGCACCGTCCGTGTCGCCTACGACCCCTACATCCTGCCCGGCGGGTGGACCATCCACGGCCAAGCGGACGGCCTGAACGGCGCATGGGCGGCGAACCTGGGCCGGCAGACGCCGGTGGAGATCGTCGCCGGTATGACCGACGCCCTCACCCGCCCCCGCTCCGCCCACGCCCCCAACGTCTGGGCGCCCCTGCAGGAGCAGAACTGGCACACGCGCTTGGAGGGCGAGCACTACACGGCGACCAGCCCCGACGGCACCGCGTGGATGCAGTACCACCACAGCCCCGACGGCACGGCGATGTGGTGGACCGGAGCGAAGGACCAGCAGGGCAACGGCTGGACGGCCAACTTCACGCCCAACACCCCGATGCACCTGGTACAAGCCCTCTCGGCCGAACTCGCCAATCCCGATCCCGTGATGCGCCCGCGCGGGCGCGTCCCTCACAACGCACAGATCCGCACCTGGTCGGTCTCCGTCACGCCCTCCCAGCTCAGCGCGTGGCAACAGGCCCGGATCACGGCCGCCCGCGCCGCCACCTGGGCCCGCAACAGCGCCCGAAGCACACGGCCACGCACCACCGCCCGTACCCATACCCCGGCCGGCGGCGCCCGGACCCGCCGCTGACCCGCCGCACCCGTCCCGAGGAGCCCGATGCCCGCACTCACCCCGGACACCATCCACACCGCGACCGAAACCCTGTCGGAACTCACCGACTACCTGCGCGAGAACCCTGACCCCGTGAGAGCCCTCGCCCTCGTAGAGCCCCTCCTCGACGAATACACGGGCCTGCCCGTCCAACTCGCCGACACTCTGCGCGCCCTCGCCCGCACCCTGCAGGAACACCCGGACACGCCGCGCACCGCACAGGTCGACCTTCTGATCACCGAACTGCGCACGGCCGCGTGGGAGCAGGCCGACCAGCACACCCTCCACTACGTCCTGGACGACCTCCGGGACCTGTACGGCAGCACCGCCGCGAGTGAGCCGGGAGACGCCCGGTGCCCCTGAGCGAACGACAGCTCGCCGCGTTCGCCGACAAGCACGCCAGGCAGATCCCCTTCGACACCAGCCCCCGCCACCTCGCCGGCCCCGGGGATGCCCGCCACGTCACCCACGGCCTGGCCGTCGCCGGATGGAGCGCCGTCTCCGACCCGTTTGAGCGCCGAGATGGTGCTGCGCAGCCCCGACCTTCGCCACCGCCTCCAGTTCGACCCGCAGTCCGCCACCTCCGCGTGGTGGCGGCTGCGGGCCGAGCCCACCGACACCGAGCCGGGCTGGTACGCCGAGTTCGGCGAACTCGTGCCCGCCGAGGTCCTCACCGGGTTCACCGACGCCCTCGTCGCCCCGCCGCCACAGCAGCCGGACCCGTGGCAGGCGGTGACTTCGGCGGGGTGGCACCGCGACTCAGGCGTCACGGCATACTCGCCGGACTCCATGTGCCACATCGAACTGCGCCCGCTGAGCGAATTCAGCGACCGGCCGTCCTGGCATGTCGAAACCCGCGAGCCCGGCTACGACCAGTTCCCCGGCCCGCGTATCTGGCACGCCTACCTCGACGAGCGCACCCCCGCCCACCTCGTCGGATCGTTCCTCACCGCGCTGGTCGACCGAAGCCCGCTCCAACGCGGCATGTACGACCGCACCGGCCACTACAGCGCCGTGCAGGAGCCCAGCCCGCTGCGCCCGCAGCAGGTGGTCGACGCGCACACCGCGCGTATCGATTCGCTCCGCGCCCGGGCACGCTCCACCCGCCGACAGCAGACGAGACCCGCACCGACCCCGGCGAAGGCCCACACCGCACAGCCTGCCGCCCGCCGCTGAACCGACAGGACCCCTCCCCATTTCCGCCGATCACCGCGCACACCGCGACTTCCTGCGCCACCTCGACCGCTACGTAAGCGACAGCAAGAAGATCCTCGACGCCTGGGACGCCTACTCCGACGAGCACACCGACCTCGACGGATGGCCCTACGACGACCACGCCTATGGCCTACGCGCGAGCCGGCGCGACGCCGACACCGCCGAGGCGTTCGAATCGCTCCGCTACGGGGCCCGTCACCTGCTGGCCACAGCGGAGACGCAACTGGGCCGCCTGCCGGAAGGTACCGTACAGAGCCGCTGGGTCTACCAGTTGGGTGTCCTGCACGCCGCCCTCGACCGGCTCGAGCAGCTGCACGAGCAGTGGCTGGAAACTCGAGACGCACTTCCCGCCACCGCTAAGCCCGGCACCACGGCCTTCGACGACGCCCTCGCCGAGTACCACGCCGAATCGTGGAGCTACCTCGACGACTGGGCCACCCATGGCAAGACACTCCGCGAGATCAACGCCGCTGCCCGCAGCGCCCCCTCACCTCTGGCGCCTGCACCATCGCCGGCTCCCGCGGCCGACCGGCGAACCCCGGCACGGAGGTGACCATGCCCCTGGCTCCCGAGACTGTCGAGGTCGACTCCATCGCCCCGCGCCACCTGGCCGATGGCGGTGACCCCGCCTGGATCACCGTCCCTCTCCACCGCGCCTGCGGCTGGGGCCACGGCAACGACCCCCTGATGGCGCGCGTCCTGCTCTCCAGCCCCGACCGGAAAGCCCTCCTGCGCCTGGAGCCCGAACCCGACGGCCAGTGGTGGACCCTTCACCACGCTGCGGAGCCGGACCGGCCAGCGTGGTACGCGAGTTTCGGTGCCCTCACCCCGGTCGAACTGATCGCCGCCGTTACCGACGCCCTCACCGATCCGGCCGCAACCGCGAGCACACCGTCCGATCCGTACGAGCCGCTCCAACAGATCGGCTGGTCACCCGCCTCCGCGGACAACAGCCTCGTGTCGCCCGACGGCACCGCGTACGTCCAGCGGCTGGGCAACGCGGAGGAACCGGGCGCCTGGTTCTTCACCGCCACACTCGGCCCGGACCGGCCAGTGTGGCAGGCCCGCTTCGGCGCGCACATTCCTGCGTACATGGTCGCCGCGTTCACCGCTGCGCTCGCCGATCCGAAGCCCGTACCGCGCATCGACAGCGGGCGCAGTCTCCCGACCCGCGACCCGAACGTCGTCACCCGTAGGACCACGGACGTGCTCGCCGTGTACGTGGCCGGGGCGCTGGAAGAACGCGTCCACTCCCTCGCTGCCTGGCACGCCACCTCGCCGACGAGTCCGATCCCCTCGCGACAGCCGCCGGCCAAGAACCACCGCAGCCGCTGATCCCACCGCCCGTCCCCGCCCGGAAGCACGTAGCCCTTGCCCCCTTCCTCCTCCAACAGCAACACGGACGGGTACGACCTCGTCCTGCGCCTCCTGATCGGCGTCCTCGCCGTCGTCGTCCCCCTCGCCCACCTCGCCTGGCTGTCCGGCAACGTCACCGCCTACCTCACCGGCGCCGACTGGGCCCCCTACCAGCCGACCAGCGCCCTGCTCCACCCCGATCAGCTGTGGCCCAAAGCGGGAGAGACGTCCCTGCTGATCGGTGCCCGCGTCGTCCCTGTTGTCCTGCTCCTGGCCCTCGCCATTGCGGTGGGCGTCCTGTGGGCCCGGCACAAGAACCGCAGCGGCGGCCGGAAGAAAAAGATCGCCGGCATGGCCAAGGCCCGGGACATCGAACCGCTGATGGCCAAGGCGATCACCGACAAGGCCCGCTCTCTGCGCCCGAGCCTGAAGCACGCCAAGCACATCGAGGCCCGCGACACCGGCATCCTGCTCGGCAACCTGCAGGGCACCAAGCACGAGGTGCGCATGGGCTACGAGGACGTGGCGGTCGCCATCATGGCGCCCCGCTCGGGCAAGACCACCAGCCTCGCGATCCCCTCCATTCTCGCCGCGCCCGGCCCGGTCCTGCTGACCTCGAACAAAGCCGCCGGCGACGCCTTCACCGCGACCTACGACGCCCGCGCCCGCGTCGGACAGGTGTGGTCGATGGACCCGCAGCAGATCGCGCACGCCGCACGCGAGATGTGGTGGAACCCCTTGGCGGACGCCAAAACCCTGGACGGAGCCGGGCGGTTGGCCGGCCACTTCCTCGCCGCCTCCGTGGACGCGAGCCAGCAGGGCGACTTCTGGTCCAAGGCCGGATCCAACATCCTCGCCCAGCTCTTCCTCGCCGCGGCCCTTGACGAGCGGCCGATCACCGACGTCATGCAGTGGCTGGCCTTCCCCGCCGACCGCACCCCGCTCGACATCCTCCGCGACCACCAATTCGCCGCCGTCGCCGCCCAGCTCAAGGGCACGGTGGAGGGACCGCCGGAAACGAGGGACGGCATCTACGAGACCGCCCGCCAGTACGCCGCCGCGCTGCTGAACAGCGAGATCGCCGCCTGGGTCACCCCGCAGAAGGGCACCGCTGAGTTCAAGCCGTCCGCGTTCGTGACCTCCACCGACACGCTCTTCCTGCTCAGCAAGGACGGTGGTGGCGGCGCCTCGGCGCTGATCGCAGCGTGCGCGGACTCGGTGATGCGGGCCGCGACCGCGCAGGCCGAACGCGCCGGCGGACGGCTCGACCCGCCCATGCTCGCGATCCTCGACGAGGCCGCCAACGTCTGCAAGATCAGCGACTTGCCGGACCTGTACTCGCACCTCGGGTCGCGCGGCATCATCCCGATCACCATCCTGCAGTCCTACCGCCAGGGCCAGAAAGTGTGGTCGGACGCCGGAATGGACGCCATGTGGTCCGCCTCGACCGTCAAGGTCATCGGCTCCGGGATCGACGACCCGGACTTCGCGGACAAGCTCAGCCGTTTGATCGGCGACCACGACGTCGAGACGACCTCCACCTCGCACTCGGAGTCCGGCAAGTCGACCTCGGTCAGCATGCGGCAGGAACGAATCCTGCCCGCCGACGCCATCCGCGCACTCCCCAAGGGCACCGCGCTCTGCTTCGCCACCGGCATGAGGGCCGCCATGCTGGACCTGCGCCCGTGGTACCTGGGGCCCGGGGCGGATGAGCTGTCCGCAGCGTCGGCCCGCGCGTCCAAGGCGATCACCGCCCGCGCCGTGGCGAAGCACGCGCCGACGCAGTCCGACTTCGGGAAGGCCGTGTGAGCGCCGCCCGGCTGCACCTGGTGCCGGTGCGCTCACGTGAGGCGAAGGACTTCGTGCGCGCCTGGCACCGCCACCATCCGCCGCCCGCAGGTCAGATCTTCACCGTCGGAGCATCGAGGAGACCGGCACGCTGCGCGCCGTGGCCATCGTCGGTCGGCCGGTTGCCCGCCACCTTGATGACGGCGCCACCCTCGAAGTCACCCGGACCGCCAGCGACGGCGCACGCAACGCCAACTCGGTGCTGTACGGAGCATCGTGGCGCGCGGCGAAAGCCCTCGGTTACCAGCGCCTGATCACCTTTGCCCAGTCGGGCGTTAGCGGCGCGTCCCTGCGCGGCGCGGGATGGGGCCTGATCGCCGGCCGCCCGCCCCGGGCCGGATGGCACACCCCCTCCCGGCCTCGGGCCAGCCACGGCACCGACGACATCGCCCGCTTCCTGTGGCAAGCCCCCTGACACACATGTCTGGAGATGCCCTGCACACTTACGAACCCGCCGACCTCGACGAGATGTCCCCGCGCCAGGCCGTAGACGCCGTGACCGCCGACATCCGCGACCACTACATCACCGTGGACGGCACCGGCCTGTTCAACGCCGCGCGGCACATCGGCCTGCTGTGCCACCTCGCCGCCGGCATGGCCGCCGACGTCGAATACCAGCTGGCCCCGTACATCGCCGATTTCCCGCCCGCCGAGATCCTCGGCGCGAGCGCCGGCCACGTCGGGCGGGCCATCGCCCACTACACCCAGGCCCTCGCCCCGCTCATCACCCTCACCACCACGGCGCAGGACACGCTCCAGCAACAGCTCGACTCGCTGGACCACCACAGCCGCCTGCGGATCCACCTCGACGACGCCAGGCGGGCACTGGCAGCAGCCCGCACCGCGCTGGAGGTACCGCGGACCTCCGCTGCTGCGAGCGCACCCACCCCAGCCTCGTTGCCCGCCCCGGCTATCCGGCGCCGCGCATGACGACACCGCCCGCCGATGGCCTCTCTTTGAAGTGTCCCCGCCACCGACGCCGGTTGAACGGCTCATGCTGCTCGCAGACCAGTACGTGCAGCACAACGACACGCTCGACCGCCTCTTGCGAGCCGGATCGCAATCCCAACCCGACGCCCACGTCGCCTCTGCCCAGCGACTCGCCTCCGCGACCCGCACCGCCATCAAAGCAGCCACCAACGAACGCCTCTACGAAAGTCACGAGCTGTCGGACGCGGTGGTCCGTCTCCAGCAGCTCGCCTTCCTGAGCAGCGCCTCCACGGACCACCGTCTTCCCATGGCGCGCACCCTGACCGCCCTGGCCCCCGAAGCCGCCATGAGCTGCGCCGACAGCATCGCCCACGAAATCCGACGCCGACGCTGGAGCACCACCGATGCTCCAGACCACCAGCTGACCGCCACGCAGCGCACCGCCCTGTGGGAGATCGCCTGCGGGCACGTCGTGGCCACCCGCTCCCTGGGACGGCAGTACGTGCACTACCGCGACGAGCGCGTACTCATTGGCACCCTGCGGTCGTTGGAGGCGAACGCTCTGGCCGAGCGCGTCCCGAACTCCGCGTCCTCCGCCTACGCGGGCGGACCGCTTCAAGACCGAGTCCGTCTCACCGCCGCCGGCATCACCGACCTGGCCGCCGCCATCAGCCGCCCGGTCACCGCCAGGCCACCCGGCGCGACACCCGCGCACGCCCCCGCGACGACGGCCACCCTCAGCCGCTGACCGACCCTCCGGAGCCACACCACCCCATGCCCCTGCTCGACCTGGCAGAACTCGCACAACAACTCCGCAGTTTGGCGCGCGACTTCGAGGCCCTGCACGCTCGCGTTCGGGACGTCTCCTACACCCCCGGCACCGACGCGCTGCGCCAGATCAGCCCGCTTCTGCTCATGACCCAGGACCTGACGGCCACCGTCCTCGTCCGCCTGGGCGCGCTCGACTCCAGCACGTGCACCAGCGTCGCCGGCAGCCGCGCGAACCTGGAGTGCCTGGCCTCGGTCGTGGTCGCCTCCTCCCTGGCCGGCAACGACCTCGCCAGCGCGCTGCACGCCAACCCCTATGAAGGGGCGCCGTTCCCCGGCTATCCGGCGGACGAAGCGTCGGTGCGCACCGCTCGCCACGCCGAGGCCCTCCCGAAGATGACCGGCTACCTCGCTGACGCCGCCCACCAGCTCGACCTGAGTGCGACCGGGTGCCACTACGTCGCCACCGGCATCACCCGCGACCTGCTGCCCGCGCCGCCGCCCGGTCATCGGTCAGCGCTGTACCCGTGGCCCGAACGCCAGCGCACCCGCGCCTTGCCAACCCCACACGATCACGCCGCTGACTTTCCCGCCCGGCCGCTGGGGGTCGCCTCCCGATATCCGCCCGCCCCAGGACGGCGGCAAGCGCAGTGAGGTGCCGAACGGCCAGTTCCACCACCCGGCCCGGACGGCGAACGGCTGCCCCCTACTGATCCCCCCTTTTGGAAGTCCTACCTGTGGGCAACCCGCCTTCTGCCACCGCGGTGTTGTCGGTCTCCGCCGCGGACGGCACGCGCCTGTCCGCCTACCGCGACACCCCTGCGCGCCCGCGTCCCGGCGGCGCGACGGTCGTGCTGGTGCACGGCGCGTCCGTCACCGCGGACCTGTGGCGCGTCCACGCCCGGCACCTGACCGGCCTGGGCCTGAGCGTCGTGCGCTACGACCAGCGCGCGCACGGTCACACCCCGCGCGGCCAGGCACCGCTGACGATCCGGCAGCTCGCCGACGACCTGCACCAGATCCTGACCCACATCGTCCCCGCCGAGCCGCTCGTGCTCGCCGGCCATTCCCTGGGCGCCCTCGTCCTGCAGGAACTCTCCGCCCTGCACCCCCAACACCAGGCCCGCATCCGGGGCATGGTGCTGCTGTCGCCCACCGCACGCGGTGCGACCGTGCTGCCCGGACGTGACCCGCGCGCCTGGCTGCTGGCCGCCGGACGCAGCCTCGCCGCCCTGACCTGCACGCGGGCGCCCCGCACGGCGGACATCCTGCGGCGACAGCTGCCCACCACACACCCCTACAGCCTCGCGCCCCACCCCGACTGGCCGGCCGACGGGCCACCTCGGTGCCGACACGGCATCCGCCACACCCACACCCGCGATCTCGCCGACCTGTGGCAGTGCCTGCGCCGCTACCAGCCGCGCGACGCCACCGTGCTCAACCAGTTCGGCGAGCGGCTGCTGCTGATGGCCGGAGCGGACGACCGGCACATCCCCGCAGCCCACACCAAGCAACTGGCCGCCCAACTCCCTGCCGCTCGCCTGGAGATCCTCCCCCGCACCACGCACGCGCTGCCCATCCGCCACCCCGCACTCATCAGCGACCGCATCGCCCGCCTCGCCGCCGAACCGAGCCCCCACCCTCCTCACCCCCAGGACCGATCATTTCCGAACTCCCCGCCTTCCGGGCAATTTCACTAGGCGCCGGTATCCAGTCCAGCGCCATGCTCGCCCTCTCCGCCCACGACATACTCCCGAAGGTCGACTACGCAATTTTCGCCGACACAGGCTGGGAACCGAGAGCCGTTTATTCCCATCTCGACCGGCTGGAGCAAGAAATAGCCAGACCCGCAGGCATACCCGTTCTCCGCGTATCGTCCGGAAACATACGCAACGATGCTCTGGACCCCGACCACAGGTTTGCATCAATGCCACTCTACGTCCTGAACAAGGACGGAAAGCCGGGTATGACCAGGCGGCAATGTACCGGGGAATATAAGATTAAGCCGATCAAGAAGAAGGTCCGGGAACTACTCGGCTACCCCTATCCCACACGCATCCCCAAGGGCGTCTTCGTCGAGCAGTGGGTCGGCATCTCCACCGACGAATTCCACCGGGCCAAGGACGCCGACGTCAAGTACATGCGCAACCGGCACCCGCTCATCGACATGGGCTGGTCACGGTCCGACTGCTTCCGCTACCTGGCGTCGCTCGGCCTGGCAGACACCCCGAAATCGAGCTGCCTCGGTTGCCCGTTCCACGGAAACGCCCAATGGCGCAACATCCGCGACAACTCTCCGGGGGAATGGGAGGACGTGGTGGAGTTCGACGCGGCCATCCGCAAGGGAAATGCCCGCGCGAACGCCACCGGCAACCGTCTGCTTGGCGAGGCGTTTCTCCACCGCTCCCGCGTGCCTCTCAGCGAAGCCCCCATCGATCACGTCACCGCCGCCGAATGGGCAGCGATGCAGGAAGAACTCACCGAGAGCAGACTTGACCTTCAGGAGCTGGAGCAAGGAGTCGCCGACGGCTGCTCCCCGTGGGCCTGCCGCGGTGAAGTCGAGCCGGCACAGGACGACTTCGGGCTGGCCTCTTGACCATCCTGGACCTGTTTGCAGGACCGGGCGGATGGAGCCACTCGCTTAACGTCCTCGGCGCACGGGACGTGGGTCTCGAATGGGATGAGTGGGCCTGCAAGACCCGTGCGGCGGCAGGGCAGCTGACCATTCGCACCGACGTGGCGCTGTATCCCGTCTGGCCCTTCCTCGGCAAGACCGCCGGGCTCATCGCGAGCCCGCCCTGCCAGGCATGGTCCATGGCCGGCAAGCGCCTCGGCCTGCTGGACCAGCCGCTCGTGCACCAGGCAGTGGCGGACCTCGCCGCCGGACGCGACACCCGCGAGAAGCTGCTGACCGCCTGCCGGGACGAACGCTCGCTGCTGGCCGCCGAGCCCATGCGCTACCTCCACGCCCTCAACACCGTCGGCGAGCCCGACTGGGTCGCCATGGAAGAAGTGCCGGACGTCCTGCCGCTGTGGAAGCAGTACGCCTCCGTGCTGCGCGGATGGGGGTTCTCGGTCTGGTACGGGATCCTCAACGCCGCCAACTTCGGCGTACCGCAAACCAGGCGGCGGGCCATCCTGCTCGCCTCCCGCGTCCGCACCGCCCAGCCCCCACCACCCACGCATGCCCAGACCGCGGAGCCGGAGAGCCTGTTCGGGCCGGGCCGTGACCGATGGGTGTCGATGGCAGAGGCGCTCGGCTGGGGCGCCACCGACCGACCTGTGCCTACCGTCTGCGCGGGCGGCGGACCTGGCGGCGGGCCCGAACCGTTCCCTTCAGGCTCCCGCAAGACGCTCTCCGACGCCCGGGAGCGCGGCACCTGGATGCCGCGACCGGAGGCTGTGGTCCTGCAGTCCCGCCGCGAAGGAGCCGGATGGGCCGCCCGGCACGGCACCCGCGAGAACCGGACCGCCACCGCCCCGGCGCCGACGTTCACCGCCGAGGCGCACCGCTGGTCCTGGTCCCTGCGCAGCAACAACCAGGCCAACGCCACCATCCGTCCGCTGTCCGAGCCGGCAGGCACGCTGTTCTTCGGTCACCGGGCGAACGAGTGCACCTGGGTCGCCGCACCGCCCCTCGCACCGACGGACGACACGGACACGGCGGCAGTGCCGGAGCCGATCCGGATCACCGCCCGCGAGGCCGGCCTCCTGCAGACCTTCCCCGCCGACTACCCCTGGGCCGGCAACAAAGGCCAGCAGTTCTCCCAGATCGGCAACGCCGTACCGCCGTTGCTCGCCGGCCACCTCCTCGCCCCGCACCTCGGCGTCACCCTCGACCCCAACGACTTCACCCTCACCGCCTGATGCCCCGCACCCCCGAACCTGACGAGGACGGCGACCTCGACGACCTGCCCGACACGCATCCGCCGCCGCCCGTGCACTACGTCGAGCAGGCCCTCCTCGGCGCCCTCCTCCTCGATCCGCACCGTCTCGCCGACGTGACCGGCATCGCCGGCAACTCGTTCTCCACTGCCGCACACTCCGCCTTGTACGCAGCGATCAGCACCCTGCCCCCGCCCGACCCGGCCGAGCACGCCAAGAACACCAAGTGGCTCGACCAGGTGCTCGCCACAGGGCGCGAGCAGGCGCGCGGACTGACCGCCTCCTACCTGCACACCCTCATCCAGGTCTGCCCCTGGCCCCGCCACGCACCGGCCTACGCACGGATGGTCGAGGCCGAACACGCCCGCTGCCGCCTGCAGACGGCAGCCGAACGCCTCGTCCAGACCGTCCACGATGCCTCCCTCCCACACCCCGTCCAGACGGTGCTCGCCGAGGCCGACGCGCTCGCCGCGGTCGTGGACGACATCGCGAGCCGGTTCCCACCGCGCGCCTGCGTCCTGCCCCGCACCCCCGCAGCGCCGCCAGCCATCCCGCCCGACTACATCGAGGCAGTCGAGGAGGAGCGGCTGCTGCTCGCAACCGCCACCGCCCACCCCTCCGATATCGAGTCCGTCCGGTGGCTGCTCCCCGACGACCTCACCCTGCCCTTGCACGCCGGCCTGTGGCAGTGCCTGACCTCCCTGGCCCGCCGCCGCGAGCCCGTCGACCCCGTCACCGTCCTGTGGGAGGCCCAACAGCGCGGCCTGCTCGACGACGGAAGCGAACCGGGCGAGGTGCTCCGCCTGCTGGCCGAACCGGCCGGTTCCGTGGAGCACTGGGGCGAGCGCGCCCTGCAGCGCTCCCTCCTGGCCACCGCCGATCACACCGGCCGGCGCATCGAGGCGTACGCCGGCGACCCGGCGAACACCCCGTTCCAGCTCGTCGCCGGCGCCCGCCGATCCCTCGCCGACATCGGCGCCGTCCGCACCCGCTGGCAGCACGCCACCGGAACGGTCTCGCGGCAGCGACCGCGGCCCGCGCCCACCACTCGCGCCGGACCGCCGACCACCACGGCCGCCCACATCGCCCGCGCCGCGCGAGCAACCCGATAGCACCCCGCACACGCCGGTGGCCGGACCCGAAGACCCGGCCACCGGACGAAGAGACGACCACCTCAACGTGACCACCACACTCCCCATCGACGCCCGCGTCCACCTCGACCCCCACCCCACCCATCCCAGCGCCGTGACCGCCGTCCTGACCGGCGCCCAGGCCCACATCGCCCACCTGGGCCTGGAGGCCGCCGACTGGACCGTCGTCGCCGACAACGTCCTGGTCCTGGTCCGCATCGACCACGAGGAGCCCCACTGGGCCCAGGACGCAGCCAAGCACCTGACCGCCGAAGGCATCACCGTCGAGATCACCCCTCGGCTCCAGAAGGCCATGGACGAGGAATGGACCTGGGCGAACTTCCCTGTCAAGTCAGCGTGTCGACATCTGGCTGTCTCTGGCAAGGGCAAGCACTCGCGGTGCAGAGTCGGGTCTGCTGCGACCGGTGGCCTGCAGTAGGAAGGACTGGCCAGCGGCCAGGCGCGGACGCGCTCTTTGCGTTCGGCGGCCAGGACGTCGCGGTGGCGGGCGTTGGCGTTGCGCCAGCGCAATTAGGCGTGCAGGGGCCCGGGTCTGCACGGTGTGGCACGCTCGTTCTTTAAGGGCACCGAAGAACGACTCCGCCATGGCGTTGTCGAAACAGACCCCGGTGCGGCTGGAAGATCCGCGGAGTCCGAACCGGTTGAGCGTCTTCCCGAACTCGGCATCCTGCGGCGCTGACTACCCATCGCACTTGGCACCCTGGTCGCGCTCCTCTACGGCCCCGTCACTGTCGCGCAGCTGACCGCCAGCCACAGCCCGCGCGGAATCCTCAAGCGGTTCATAGAATGTAGTGAGTGTGGTCGATAGATCTTGCGACCAGCAGATGCGATCCCTGCTCTCCTATGGTAGGAGGGACACCGATGCCAATCCTCTTCATTCACGGCATAACCGTTCGCCGGAAACGTTTCGATGGCCTGCTCGGTGAGGTTGAGAAGGGCTTCGCTGCTGCTTCAACTACCGCTTACCAGCCTGTGAAACCATGCTATTGGGGCGACCTGGGCAGATCCGAGTCGTACACGGGTGCAACCATTCCTGGCTTCGCAGCAGGAGCTCGCGAGCTGGAATCGGAGGTGCCAGCGGACTCGGCGGTGGGTCTGCTTACTGCGCTACTGGAGGCCCCGCTGGCTGAGTTGGCGGGATTGCGGGACGCCGAGGACTTCGGGGAAGACGCCGCTGGCTTCCTCCCAGTACCCGAAGGCGTTGAACAGCGAAACCAGAGGTTCGACGAGGCGGAGGTGGCATTCAGCAGCCGAGTCGCGAGCCTAGCTCCATCAGTCTCCGGCCCTTACCCGCCACTTGATCACGAGCGAGTCGGCGCCATCGTCCATGCCATATTTGGTGAGGCAAAGCGCGCGGATCGCGTATTGGACATAGATGACCTGTGCCCGCCGGTAGCGCGTGCCATCACGGCTTGGCTCTACCAGGAGACTGTGGCAGGTGATTTGCTGGCAGGTGGATTCCGATGGAACCAAGCAGTTGACCTTGTTGAAACCGCACTGCGCGAGGATGACCAACTCGGCGGTGAACGAGGGATGTTCAAGGAACTCGCCAAAGGTCTGGCGTCCGAGTCGTTGACGTTCGCGTTCCGGGCGGGATTACGAAATCGCATAATGCCGGGATTGTCGTTGTTTCTGGGCGACGTCCTGGCATGGTTTCGCAATAGAACCCAAATCCTGGAGCGGGTCGATGCCGCGGTGCGCGACGCGGGCAACGATGGCCCATTGGCAATCATCGGCCATAGCCTGGGAGGTGTGATCGCCTTCGAGTACTGCATGGGGGCGGGGAGGGACGTAGAGTTTCTCGGCACTGTGGGTAGCCAAGTCGGGCTGTTTGCTGAGCTTGGCGCACTACATCAGGGAACTGAACAGGTGACGGGTGAACAGTTGAACTCTCCGGCGCGCGTGGGTGCCTGGCTCAATATCTACGATCCGGATGACACATTAAGCTTCCTGGCTGCTCCTATGTTCGCACTAGTCAACGACATCATACTCGATACTGGTGCACCATTCCCTGCGGCGCACAGCGAGTATTGGAACCTCCCTGAGACTTATCGAAAGTTGTCAGCGGGGTGGGCACAGTGACTCAGGATCAGGACTATGCGCTGGTCATCGGAATAGCACATTACCCGCATCTGAAGTCCTTGCTAGGTCCGATCAACGATGCGCGTCGAGTAGCGGAGTGGCTGAAGGAGCGAGGGGGTCTACCATCGGAAAACGTCAAAGTTATAGAAAGTCTGGGGCTAGAGCATGAGCGCCCCGTTCGGGAAGAAATCAATGCAGGGTTCGACGAAATCTTTGCACGCGCCGAGGCTCAGGCATTGGAACGCCCCGGGAGGCACGTTCGCAGATTGTACGTCTACTTCGCGGGGCACGGTTGCTCGCGGGAGCGGAATCATCTCGCGCTCATTATGGCCGATGCGAACAGGCAAAATCTGAACCGCGCGGTGAACGCTACGGAGTACCGCAACGCATTGGCCCGGCGTATGTTCCCGGAGCAGATGTACCTCTTTGATTGCTGTCGAAAATACGACAGCCGAATCATCGGTCACGGACCAGACTGGACCAGCGATGATGCCGAGGGAGACGTTCAAGGACTCACCCAGGTGGTGATGTACGCAGCGGGTTTCAGGCAGGCAGCCTACGAACGCAGTATGCATTGGTCCTTGCGTCGCGGCTTGTTCACCCAGGCGCTGTTGGAAGGGTTGGAAGGAGCGGCAGCAACCAAAAGCCGGATGATCACGAGCGCGGGACTTGGATCATATATCCAAAGAAGGCTCGTGGTGCTGACGAAGAGCGAGAAGATTCGGCAATGTTACACGGGTGATACTCAAGGTGAGAGGCAGCACCTCATCCTGGCTACGGACGTTGAGCCGTGGCGACGGGAGGTGAACGTCACGCTGCCGGTCGGTGCGACTCGCATTGTGGTGTCCGACGAACACGGCGACACTGTGGGGATGCAAGCGACCGCCCCGGGTCAAACGCAGGTTGCGCTGGACCTGACGATGGGCCTCTACACGATCAAGGTTGAGCCGACTGGGGTTTCGACGCCCATCGATTTGCTACCTGGCCACGACCGCAACTCCTCCTATGACCTTGACCTGGGAGGGAACCGCGGATGACACGGTTGATCGTTGAGGGAAGGCACGAGTTCACTGAGCTCAGGGTGCTCGACTCGTTGATGCAAGAGGTGGCTGCCGGCACCCACACACTCTCGGTGCGCCTTCCTCGTGGAATCTACCGTGTAGAGGCTCGGGTGCCCGGGGCAGTCGACGAGCGCCTCGTCACGCTTCCGTCGTCCGGGCGGGTTCATCTGAAGGATCTAGCTCCCATCTTGGACTCGCCTGCGCCCCTGCCTGGCGTGCGAACGCACCGCGAGAGCCACGAGGCCGCCGCAGTGCATGAGAGCCGAAACGTCCATCTGAACTGGGGAAAGCACGGATCCGGCAGGCTCTTCGTCTTCATTCGAACTGATGGATCTCACCGTAGCCTGCCACCAGTACTCGCCGTTGAGACCCTGGACCGACGGCCCATCGCAAGCGTTGCCGAGGATGGAGTCTTTGACCTGGACGAGGGCTTCTGTGCGCTCTCTGTCGCACTACCTCCGGGAACCTACCTGCTTACTCATCAGGTTCCAGATCTCGGCTTGCGTGGACAGGCGGTCTTCGTGGAGGAGGGCTGGCAGACACAGCTCTTCGTCCCCTGGGGGCCGGAGGAAGAAGCCCTTGACGGTTCTGGCGGCGATGTAGAACTCGAGCAGAGCCTTATCACCATGGTGCCGCTTGAGAAAGGATTTTCCCCGAAGGCGGCGTGGTACTACAGCCACGTCGAAGCCGCACTCAACGGACTGGCTGAAGGTCGGATAGTACTGACTCGCAGCGAGGAGCGATCACTACTAAATGGCAAAATCGAAAACCCGATGCTCGCCCTTATCGGCGCCTACGGCTTTGCATTCGAGCATGTGAACTATTATAAATGTGAGCTCGAGAACAGAAACCGGGAAGAATGGTCGTCCGTCATCGCGGACCGACTTCTGCGTCTACTCCCTCATAGCCCCGACGCCCACCTGATCCGTCACCTGCTCTGCGGCCCCGGATTGCTGACTGAGTCCGACCGGAAGGTCGGGGTAGGCGCCCCTGCTGCACAACCATGGACCGTCTTCGAGACGCCACCCATTTTTGCTGATGGAACAGAGGCCCTGATTGAATGGGCGGCGACAGCAGAGCGGATTATTCCAGCCAACAGTTGGAACGCCAAAATGGCCTCGGTACGGACTGGCGGGAGCATTTATGCCCGCTGGGACCTTGGGATAGACCCACGTCACCATGATAGAGACGCGCTCGCCGCAGCTCAGGATGCTGGAATTTTTGACGTCGTAGACGTTTCCTCCTATACCGGGCTCCCCTTGTCTGTGATCGAAGGCGCAATCGCTGAGGATTAATTCCGTGCCTTTCCGCGAAGCCGAGTGCGGTTGCGGTACCTGATAGCCACACTCCGGAAGTCCGCCTAAGGCGCAGGAGTCCTGCGGTGAGGCGATGCTGACGTGCGCGAAATCCCGCATGCAGCTCTGAAGACAAGCGCAGTGCAGTGGGAGATGTACAGGCTCGAACGTCATCACATCCTCAGTTGCGTGCGTGGATAGTTGAGTGGGCACCCCGTGGGCTACACCCCACTGGCTTCGGGGCTCCTCTCAGGTCTGCGGCGGCCGAACAAACGGGACGACGTTCGCCTGGTCGCCTTGCAGGACCTCGCGGAGTTGCTGGTTTTCCAGCGTGAGCTGGTTGACGGTCCGGACGAGCGCGGGTACGTCCGCGCGGAGCTGTTCCAGTTCCTTGTTCTTGTTGGCGATCGTCTTCTTGAGCTTGGTGATTGTGGCCCGCAGGCGGGCCTCGGTGTCGGGCATGGCCCCGCGCTGGCGGACGTGCTCGTAGAACTCGTTCTTCAGGTCCAGGTGCCGCTGGGTCAGCGCATTTCTGGGGACGCCGGCTTCCTGGGCGAGAGCGACGATGGTGAGTGCGCCGGTGGAGTGCGCAGGCTCGCCGGACAGGATGCGGTCCATCGCCGCCCGGATGCGGGCGCGTTCGTCAAGGGCGGGGCTCACGCGGTGTCCTTCTCAAGGGTGATGCGCGTCTGGTCGTGCTGGTCGGCGAGGGCCCGCAGCCGAGCGGCGTTCGGCCGGAGCCGTTCGGCCAGCGGCTGGGGAAGGTATGCGGCGCGCTTGTCCAAGGTGTCCGCGCGGCCGCGCAGTTCAGCAGCGTGCTGGTCGGTGCGGACGACATTGCCGCAGCCAGCGACGCAATGGTCGAGGCAGGGGGTATCCCGCTCGATGCCGCGGTGGCAGAGGGCCTGCTCGCGCCGATAATGGCAGAGCAGGAGAGCATGCGGGTTGTCATGGAGCAGGGCGTCCTCGTTGGTAAGCAGCCGCCGGGCGGTGGTGGCGGTGATGACCGTTCCGGCGAACCGGGGCGCCTGGGCAGCGGCCTTGATCGCGCGTCGTGCGGCGGGACCGGAGACTCCCGCGCCGGCTTCGAGGTCGTCGTGGAGGTCGGCGACAGTGTCGGCGACCGCGCGGACGGTCTCGATGTCGATGAGTTCATGGATGCCGTCCCGGCTGCGGGACGCGTACCCCTCGGTGACAAAGGCCGTCCGTAGATGCCCGTATTGGATGGCGAGGGCGACCAACCCGCCGGGACGGCGGGCGATGTGCCAGGCCAACGACCGGCGGAATCGGCTAACGCCGATCCCGCCCGTGCGGGTCTGGCGCAATGGCTTCGCCGGTCTGATGGCGGGCGGTTTCCTGGTTGACCCAGTCGATGAACGCCTCGATCCGGACTCGCACGCCCTCGGGTTTGAGCGAGCCTGTGTCCCGGGCGGACTGGCCCAGGTGGTGAGCGTTGTGGTCGAACAGCAGGTGTCCGTCGGGAACGATGCGTTCAAGGACGTGGACCGCATGGACGACCGGGGCGATGGCGACCCAGGGGACCTCGCGCTCGACGCCTGCGGCACGGTGGTTGCCGTCCTCGTCGATCGCTGTCTTGTATTCGTTGCCGCGCATCAGGTGCCGTCCGAGCGTGCCGTTGAGGCCGGGTTCGGGATCAGGGCAGCAGCCGGTGGCAGGCCGAGGACCTCGCCGGGCCGCATTCCGGTCAGGTAGGCGATCACGATGAAGCAGGCGGTGCCCAGGTGCCGCATAAGCGCGAGAGTCTCGTTGAAGTCCATCACCTCCCGCCAGGGCTGGCCGGCAATCCGGCCGGTCACCGGGGAGTCCATCGGACACGGCCCCGGATACTGCGGCGCCAGCTCCCTCAGCCCATGACGGCGGACGAACGCCTGGATGTGGCCTTTGGAGGCGCCGGTCAGGCCGCCGACGTAGTACCGGGCCAGGCTGACAGCGCCGTGGACGGCCGTGGTTGGCAGCGGCGCCTTGGCCGTGATCAGCGGCATGGGTTGGTGCGTGCTGCGGTGACCAGCCGCTGTCTCTCGTCCCAGGCCGCCAGGATGTCGTCGGAGAAGTCGTCGCCCATCCGGATCGCCCAGACCAGCAGCGGTCCCATGGTCTGCTCGGCCAGGACCTCGGTGGTGTTCTCCCCGCCCCGGTGGCCGCGGGCAGGTAGTCATCGGCCCCGGACTCGTCCCAGGGCGGGCGCCCGATCCCTGCGGGCTGTGCGCTGAGCTCGTCGAACGCCCAGAGCCGCGTCAGCGCAGTGAGTATGGCTCGGATTCGCTCCCGGCCGAGACAGAGGTCACGGATGTGCAGACCGTACTCGTGCAGCACCTGGCTGTCGCACTTGCCCAGGGTGCGTATGCCGCGTTCGACGAGCCATCGGGCCAGGCGCATCCACTCGGACACCGTCGCGTGTGTGCCTTGAACACTGAGCCGGCTTCGGATCCCGGTGCTGCGGGCCATCAGGAATGTCGGCCGCAGCACCCCATTGATCATGGTCCATGCCGCGAGTCGTACCTGGTCCTGGAACGCCTCAGGGCAGTTCCGCCAGTGAAAGGCGAGCTTGACCTCGCTGATACGCCCACACCGTGGGCCTGCCGACCGGCGACCGATTCACCGTCCGCCACCGCGCCTTCGATCGCTGGCGGGAAGCCTTCCTGCAGGACGAAGACGTCCTGCTCCACTACGACCAGGCCCTCGCCGACATCGCCGCCGACCCCGACCACCCTGTAAGCCAACAAGCCGGCACCGGAGACCTAGGCCCCCGCGCCTGGTTCGCCCCCTTCGGCAACATCCGCCCCCGCGCCCCTCGCCCCCTCACCGACCAGGACCGCGCACGCCTCGCCGACGCGGATCCTGACGTCTTTTTCGCCAGCACCCCGTCCCTGGCCGAAGCTCCCATCCCGTCCGCCGACGCGGACACCGTGCTGCCCGACGGGCTCCACGATGAATTCGAGCACTTCACCGGCCTGGCCCAGCGCCGCTTCTTCGACGAGCCGTGCGCCATCGCTATGGCCGCAAGCCTGGACCGTCTCCTGACACGGCTCTTCGACACCGACACCGTGGTGCCCTTCGGCATCTGGCCGCTCAACCCCCGCGCCAGCGCCGTCAAGAAAGGGCTGCTGCTCGTCGACCCCGACTTCTGCCTTCAGGGATACACGCGCACATGGCGCCTGAGCGCCGACCGTACGGGCCGCGAGGCACGCGAGTGGGCCGTCGCCCTCCTTGAGGACTGCGCCAAGTACATCATGGCCAACCACGGGCGCACCGTCATGGACCGCCCTCGAGGCGGCCCGCCCACCCCGTCCCTGGACGAGCACGTCCTACTCGAAGCGCTGGACGGCAAGCGAGACATGGCGTACTGGCCACTGCCTGTTCCGCCACCGGACCAGCAAGGCCACCCCGAGTGACCAAGCGCGGCACGGGCTCGTCAGCCGCCCCCGCCCAACCCTCCGCTGGTTAAGCGGACGCGGCGAAGTCAAATGCTGAGCTGATCCCGCTCGGTCTGCAAGCCTCCATCCGGCCGAAAGGCGAGTGATCAATCCCCCCAGGCAACTGTCAGGCCGACGGGAGAGCAGGCGTCCGGGCTCCTCGAGGCGTCCTCGTCCAGGAGCCGACGCAAGTGTCAGTGGATCCAGCTGAGCGCCCACGCGTTTGCCCAACGCCCTGCTAATCGGAGTGCTGTTAGCGAACGACGAACCAACCCACGTGCTGAGCAAAGTTGCGGTCAGTCCGCGACGGCCTTCGGTTCCGGCTGGCGGGGAGTCGGCTCGGCACCAAGGTCTAGGTGCATGGTGTGCTGGTCTGTTCCAGGTCACTCTGTTGTCGGGGGCGGATAAAGTTTGGGGGAATGCGGCCGAGGCGCCGACCCCACCCCCGGAGGACCCCGTGCGCATCCACGTCGGCCACATGACCAACCGCCCCGAGGCATTCACCAGCCCAGCCGGAGCGATTCTCCTTCCGAACGACTGGGATGACTTCGGGTTCCGTACGAGCTACGACCTCTTCTTCAGAGAGACGTACGACTCCTCGCCTCAACTACTTGGGCGCGTCAAGATCGGCTGCGCCGACCAGGAGCCCGGTGGCCATCCACTCTCCGAAGGGGAACTGGCCGACCTCGACCCCACCGTGTTCTTCTCGGTGGGCCAGGACGACACCTACTACGACAACATCCGCGCCCTGGGGCCGGCAAAGCGCCAGGCGCTACTCACGGCATTGTGCGACATCGCCTTCGATATCCGGATCGCCAACAGCGCATGGCGCCACGATGTGACGCGAACTTCGCTTCTCCGCTCAGTCGACGAGCAGACGTTGCAGCGCCAGTACAGGCATATCGCCAGCGGTGGCGACCGACTCACGAAATACAGCTTCGGCTATGTCACACCGGCACACGCTTCCCGCCTGCCTACGCTGCTGCGCTTCGAAGTCGACCCAGCCTCAGCGCCGCCGAGCAACGTGCACGTCCTAATCGGCCGCAACGGAGTTGGTAAAACCACCCTTCTCCGCGGCGTCGCCCAAGCCGTAGTCAACGCCGATCGCCCGGAATCGGGTGCTGGCCACATCGACCACGATCCGGCACAGGCCGCGAGCGACAACCCGTTCGCCACCGTCGTCTCCGTATCCTTCAGCGCCTTCGATCCCGTCACCACCGTCGCCATAACGTCCCCTTACCCGGCCAGGCACGAATACGTGGGGCTGCTGACCGCTAGCGACGGGCGCCCCAAGGGGCGCGACGAACTGGCTTCCGAATTCGCCGCCAGCGTGGAGAACATCGCACGAGCTGGCTGGGCCCACAGATGGCGCCGCATTCTCGAGATGCTCAAGCACGACCCCGTCTTCGCGGAATCACCCATCCACGAGTTCGCACGCCACCTGCGCAACCACGAGGTCCACATGGCCGCCCCTCCAGACCTCGTGAACCCCGACAAACCCATAGCCATCTTCAAGGAGCTCAGCTCCGGCCACGCCCTCGTACTGCTCACCATCACCCGGCTGACCGAGCTTGTCACCCAGCAGACACTCGTCCTTCTCGACGAGCCGGAAGGACACCTACACCCGCCGCTGCTCGCCTCCTTCATCAAGGCACTCTCCAACCTGCTGACCGAACGCAACGCGGTCGCGGTAGTGGCCACGCACTCTCCCGTCGTCCTCCAGGAAGTACCCCGCTCCTGTGTGTGGAAGATCGGGCGTCGGGTAGAGCGCCCCGAGATCGAGACCTTCGGCGAGAACGTCGGCGTGCTCACCCACGAGATATTCGGGTTGGAGGTCAAAGACTCCGGCTTCCACGCAGAGATCCTGGCAGCCGTACGGGAACTGGACACCTACCCGGAAGTCCTGGCCCGGTTCGGCGGGCAGCTCGGCGGAGAGGCCAAGGGGCTGGTCCGGATCCTCCTGGCGGACAAAGCCGCAGGCGAGGACATCTGATGTGGCCTCTGCGCCCGCCCCGTCACGGCGCCCGCGCCAGCTACGAGATCTGCATCTCCCTCACCAAGGAAATGGGGGCCCAAAAGCGACGCAGCCGCTTGACCGCAGCCGCCGACGCCGTCGAAGCGGCCGGGGAGGACTTCCGAACCGCAGCCGCCGACCAAACCCTGCACACCCTCGCCCCTGAGAAGTTCCAGATCCCTGGCATGGGCGAGGAGGAGAAGGCCGTCAGCTGGATCTACCAGAACGGCATGGTCAGCGGCCCCGGACGCCCGATCTACAACGAGCTGATGAGCGCCCCAGAACACGAGCGATGCCCCCTGTGCGGCCACGGGACTGTCAGCCAGCTAGACCACTTCATGCCCAAGAGCAGCTACCCGGCGCTTTGCGTAGACCCCCTCAACCTCATACCAGCCTGCTCGGACTGCAATAAGGCGAAAGCTGACAAGAGAGCCAGCGCGATCGAGGAGCTCCCCCTCCATCCATACCTGGATCACATCGACGGGCAAGGGTGGCTCGCCGCCAGGGTTGTCCACGAGGACAGTTTCGTCCGCCTGGAGTTCTTCGTCTCTGCTCCACCCAACTGGGACCAGGTCTTGACCGCTCGCGCCCGGAACCATTTCAAACTGTTCGGACTCCGGAAGACCTACGCCCTCCAAGCCAACAGATTCATCGGTGAAATCCGAGACCAGCTCCACACGCTCCTGATCTCCGGCGGGGCAGACGCCGTCCGCGCTCACCTACTCGCAGGCGCGACCAGCTCGCTCATCAACCGCCCCAACAGTTGGATGGGCGTCACCTACCGAAGCCTGGCCAACGATTCAATGTTCTGCAACGGCGCATTCGGTGGTTGAGCTTTCGGATGCGGTCCTGGTGAGGTACTCGGCGACCGACCGACGGGACCAAGCGCCTTCGATCCAAGAGTTACTGGCAGGCTATTTGTCGGTTGGTTCGCCACTCGTTGACAGCATCCCTACTCCGGCACGCCGCACAAATCCGGGACGCCAGGGCGGGGAACGCCGCCTTCGCGGATCTCCCGCATGGACCCGATGGATGCCAGATTCCGGCTGTACAGCGCGCACGCTCATCGGAAGGCCGGCCGCACCTACCGCTCCTGGCCCTTCTCCGAGCAGGGGGTGGCCGCTTTCAGGGAGCTCCATCAACGACAGCCGGGCATTGCTGCTGAACGGCGGGAGCATGCACGCACTGAGCCCGACACGGAGTCCCCTGAAGTGCCCACCATCGTCATCGCGCAGACTCGGCCAGCGGATAGGCGAGCGATCGCTGTTGAGGGAGGGTGGCGGCGAGCTTGCGGCCGATGGTGACCCAGTCGACGCCGGCGAGCTTTAGGTCGTTTGTGTCAGCGCGGCGCTTCTCTATAGCGGCACGCTGCGACTTGGTGGGCGAGCCACGGACAGGGGGCCTCCGGTGTGGGCCCCGCGCCCCGTTCATGATCCCAGTAGCGGGCTATGAAGACCGTTCTTCTGCCCATCCGTAGGCGTCTGTTGCCATCGGAGCCGTCCTCCACGCCACCATGGGCCCGTTTTTACCGTCAACGATGATCTCGTCGAATACGGCTGGAAGTACACCAGCGGGCAAGGGCTCCACCACTTCTCGGTAGAGAGGATCTGTGACGGCCAGAACCATCGCGTCGGTCCGCTCGTGCATAGAGCTCGTAACAGGATCTTGTTGAAGTGCCCTGATCGGGCGTGACTGTTGTGATGATCTGAGCGTTCGGGTGGGTGTGACGAATCGGCCGTGGATCGTGGACGACGACTTGTGGGCGCTGATCGAACCGTTGCTGCCGCCCTGGCCCGAGCGGTCGCCGGGGCCGAAACCGGTGCCGGACCGGCTGTGCCTGCAGGGCATCCTGTACGTCCTGCACCAGGACATCGCCTGGCAACTCTTGCCCCTTGAGCTGGGGTTCGGATCCGGACAGACCTGCTGGCGGCGTCTGGATCGCTGGCAGCAGACAGGGGTCTTCGACCAGTTGCACCGCATCCTGCTCGCGAAACTGAACGCAGTCGGCGAGCTCGACTGGTCCCGCGCGTGCGTGGATGGCTCCCACGTTCGCGCAAAAAGGGGGGACCCGCGACCGGCCCGTCGCCAGTCGACCGGCGCAAGACAGGCAGCAAGCACCACCTGATCTGCGACGGGAAGGGTACCCCGCTCAAGGTGATCACCACTGCGGCAAACGTCAATGACATCACCCAGACCCTCGCCCTTGTCGACGGCATTCCGCCCGTCGCCGGACGTCCGGGCCATCCCCGCCGACGCCCCGACGCCCTGCTGGGCGACAAGGCGTACGACTCCCGGACCGTCCGTCGTGAACTACGTCAACGGCGGATCGTGCCGGTGATCTCCCGCAAGGGTGCGCCGAACATCCAAGGACTGGGCAAGCTCCGCTATGTCGTCGAGCAGACCTTCGCCTTGCTCCACCAGTTCAAACGCCTCGCCGTCCGATGGGAACGGCGCCTCGAACTCCACAACGCCTTCCTCTCGTTGGCCTGCAGCCTGATCTGCTGGCGGCGCCTCAAGAGGAACCACTCATGAACGGGGTGCGAGCCATAAACCGACAAGCGCCCAAGGGCCGGGGCGTGAGAGGGTTCGGTTCGATCTGAGACAGGGGGAAATGTGGGGCTGACCTACGGCTACGACATCTATCTGCGGCCTCGGAATGTCGCCAGGGCATTGGCCAATCTAGCCGAGCTGGCGCGACCGGCCCGAGCCGTGCCGCCGCTTGATGTCACCCTGCCCGGCGGTGACCGGCTCGTCCTCCCATTCACGTCCCACTTCGAGAGCGATCCGGTCGATTGCTCCACGAGCAGTGCGCTCGAGCTCGACACATCCCTCATGTTCGACGTCGATGATGCACTGCTCGAGTATGCGCAGACGGGTGGACCTGGCCCCGAGGCGGACGGGCGCATCCAGATCGGGTACATCTACGCCATGGTCCGGTTCGAATCCCTCCTGCACCCTGGCTACGCGTCGGTGGAGTGCTGGGCAGCGACGTCGGGGATGAGCCGCTTGTTCGCGCGCTCGGCCAACGTCAGGAAGGCGTTCACCGACCTCACCGCCGACAGCGGCGGGGTGTGCTGCCTGTTCGATACTGGCGACGGCGCCCCCGAGCAAGTGTGCTGGCTCAACGGTGAACCCACCCAGGAGACAGTCTCCGGTCCCCGCTTTCCAGATCTGCGAGCACTTGTGGCGACTTGGTCTGACCCGGAGCAGTGAGCATCCGTGCTTTCTCTTCGAGGTTACAAGATCGTGTTACGAGCTC
>NZ_BBYG01000010.1 GCF_001184025.1 Streptomyces maremycinicus | reverse complement strand
GGGGTACGCGGTCGATGACGTCCATGACGAGGCGGTAGCGGTCGAGGTCGTTGCGCACGACCATGTCGAACGGCGTGGTCGTCGTACCGGACTCCTTGTAGCCGCGCACGTGCAGGTTCTTGTGGCCGGTGCGGCGGTAGGCGAGCCGGTGGATCAGCCACGGATAGCCGTGGTAGGCGAAGATCACCGGCTTGTCCGTGGTGAACAGGCCGTCGTACTCGAAGTCGCTCATCCCGTGCGGGTGTTCCTCACCCGGCAGCAGCCGGGTCATGTCGACGACGTTCACCACGCGGACGGCGAGGTCCGGCAGGTGCCTGCGGAGCAACTGGGCGGCGGCCAGCACCTCCTGAGTGGGAACGTCGCCCGCGCAGGCGAGGACCACGTCGGGCTCGCCGGTGCCGTTCTCGGTGCCGGCCCACTCCCAGACGCCCGCACCGCGCGCGCAGTGGGCACGGGCCTGATCCATGCTCAGCCAGTCGAAGCAGGGCTGTTTCCCGGCCACGATCACGTTGACGTAGTCGCGGCTGCGCAGCACGTGGTCCGCCACCGAGAGCAGGGTGTTGGCGTCCGGTGGCAGATAGACCCGCACGACCTCGGGGCTCTTGTTGAGGACGTGGTCGACGAAGCCGGGGTCCTGGTGGGAGAAGCCGTTGTGGTCCTGGCGCCAGACGTGCGAGGTGAGCAGATAGTTGAGGGAGGCTATGGGCGCGCGCCAGGCCAGCTCCCTCGAGGTCTTGAGCCACTTGATGTGCTGGTTGACCATCGAGTCGACGATGTGCACGAAGGCCTCGTAGCAGGAGAACAGACCATGACGGCCGGTCAGCAGATAGCCCTCCAGCCAGCCCTGGCAGGTGTGTTCGGAGAGGATCTCCATCACCCGGCCGTGGTGTTCGAGGTGTTCGTCGACCGGAAGGTGTCCGGCCTGCCACGCCTTTCCGCTGACGTCGAAGACGGCCTGGAGCCGGTTGGAGGCGGTCTCGTCCGGGCCGACGAGCCGGAAGTCCCGACGTCCGCCGGTGTCCTTCATCACCCGGGCCAGGAGGTCGCCGAGGACGCGGGTCGGCTCGTGCAGGGTGGTGCCCGGCTTGTCGACGGGCACGGCGAAGTCGTCGAGCGGCGGTACGGGCAGGTCCCGGACGAGCAGGCCGCCGTTGGCGTGCGGGGTGGCGCCGAGCCGCCGGGCGCCGTCGGGGACGCAGGCGAGGACGTCGGCGACGGGCCGCCCGTCGGCGCCGAAGAGCTCCCCGGGTTTGTACGAGCGCAGCCAGGCCTCCAGCTGACGGAGGTGCTCGGGGTTCTCGCGGACGCCGGCCAGCGGCACCTGGTGGGCGCGCCAGGTGCCCTCGACGGGTTCGCCGTCCACTTCCGCGGGGCCGGTCCAGCCCTTCGGCGTGCGCAGCACGATCATGGGCCAGTGCACGCGCTCGGTGACGCCGTCCTCGCGGGCGGTCCGCTGCATCACGGCGATGCGGTCCAGGGCGTCGTCCATCGCCGCCGCCATGGCCCGGTGCACCTGGGCCGGGTCGTCCCCGCTCACGTGGATCGGGTCGTGGCCGTAGCCGCGCAGCAGCTCGTCGAGTTCGGCCTCCGGGATGCGGGAGAGCACCGTCGGGTTGGCGATCTTGTAGCCGTTGAGGTGCAGGATCGGCAGGACCGCGCCGTCGTGCACCGGGTCGAGGAACTTGTCGGAGTGCCAGGCGGCGGCGAGCGGACCCGTCTCCGCCTCGCCGTCGCCGATCACACAGGCGACCAGCAGGTCCGGGTTGTCGAAGGCGGCGCCGTACGCGTGCGAGAGCGAATAACCGAGTTCACCGCCCTCGTGGATCGAGCCGGGCGTCTCCGGGGCGACATGGCTGGGCACACCGCCCGGGAAGGAGAACTGCCGGAAGAGCCGTGCCATGCCCGCCGCGTCCCTCGGCACGTCCGGGTAGGTCTCGCTGTAGCTGCCCTCCAGCCAGGAGTTGGCCAGGATCGACGGTCCCCCGTGACCGGGACCCCACACGCACAGGGCGTCGATCCCGCGGGCCTTGATCACCCGGTTGAGGTGTGTGTACACGAGGTTGAGGCCGGGCGAGGTGCCCCAGTGGCCGAGCAGCCGGGGCTTGATGTGCTCGGGGCGCAGGGGCTCGGACAGCAGCGGGTTGGCCATCAGGTAGATCTGTCCGGCGGCCAGGTAATCGGCGGCCCGCCAGTGCGCGTCCAGGGTGCGCAGCTCGTCGTCGGAAAGTACGGTGGCGTCCTGGTGTTCGACCTTGGGCATGAGGGACTCCGGAAGTCATCGGGCGGTGGAGGCGGCATGGCCGACAAGAAGGCGGCGGGGCTGCCGCGCAAGGCCTACGAGAAGGAACTGCTGCGCCAGCAGACCGAGTTGGTGAAGTTGCAGGAGTGGGTGCGGGCGTCGGGCACCCGGCTGGTGGTGGTCTTCGAGGGACGGGACGCGGCGGGCAAGGGCGGGACGATCAAGCGGGTCGCCGAACACCTCAACCCGCGCGTGGCCCGGATCGCGGCGCTCCCGAAGCCGACCGAGCGCGAGCGCACCCAGTGGTACTTCCAGCGGTACGTGGAGCATCTGCCGGCGGCCGGGGAGATCGTGCTGTTCGACCGGTCCTGGTACAACCGGGCCGGGGTCGAGCACGTGATGGGTTTCTGCACGAAGGAGGAGCACCAGCTGTTCCTCCGCCAGTGCCCGATCTTCGAACGCATGCTGGTCGAGGCCGGGGTCCTGCTGCGCAAGTACTGGTTCTCGGTGAGCGACACCGAGCAGCAGGAGCGTTTCCGGCGCCGCCTGGAGGATCCGCTGCGGCGCTGGAAGCTCTCGCCGATGGACCTGGAGTCGATCACCCACTGGGAGGCCTACTCCCGCGCCAAGGACGAGATGCTGGTGCACACCGACATCTCCGAGGCGCCCTGGTACGTGGTGGAGAGCGACGACAAGCGCCGGGCACGGCTGAACATGATCGCCCACCTGCTGTCCTCCGTCCCGTACCGCGAGGTGCCGCCGCCGGTGCTGGAACTCCCCGAGCGGCCGCCGTCGACCGGCTATCAGCGCCCGCCGCGGGATCTTCAGACCTACGTCCCCGACCACGCGGCGAGCCTCCTCTGAGCGGCCGGCCACCGCTGTCACGCCCGCTCGGGCACGACCGCGACGGCGCAGGCCGCGTGGTGCAGGACCCCGTGGGCGACGCGCCCGAGCTGGAGCCCCAGGTGTCCCGGGGTGCGCCGGGCCCCGACCACCAGCAGGTCCGCCTCCCGCGAGGCGGCCGACAGGACATGCCGGGCGGGGCCCTCGACCGTCCGCCGGCGCAGGTCCAGCTCCGCGGGCACGTCCTTCAGCGCCTCGTCGAGGGCCTCGACAGCGTGCTGTTCGTGCAGGCGGGCGGGTTCTCCGGCGAGCAGAGGGTGGTCGGTGCTCTCGTGCGCGGGGCACCGCCAGGCCCGTACGGCGTCCAGGGTCGCCTGGCGCAGCCGCGCCTCCCGGACGGCGAAGCGCACGGCGGCGGAGTCCGCCCCCTTCCCTCCGATCCCCACGACGATCCGGCCGGGCGTCGCGGCGCTCACCCGGTTGTCGTTGCTGCCGCGCAGCACGATCACCGGGCAGGCCGCGTGGGCGGCGACAGTCAGGCTGACCGACCCGAGCAGCATCTCGACGAGGCCGCTGCGCCCCCGGGTGCCGACCACCAGGGCGGCGGCGTCGCGTCCCTCGTGGACCAGGGCGTACTCGGGCTCCTCGGGCACCACGTCGGTGGACACCTCGACCTCCGGGCGGCGTGCCCGGGCCCGCCGCGCGGCGGTCCGCACGATGTGCTCGGCCGTCACCTGCTCGGACGGCCTGCCGACGTCCGCGGCCAGGGACTCGCCCTCGTACCGCTCCCAGAGGGAGGCGTACACCAGCCGCAGCGGCGCCCCGCGCAGGGCGCACTCGTCGGCGGCCCAGTCGACGGCCCGAAGACTCGGCTCCGAGCCGTCCACACCGGCCACGATCGGTAGGTTCATCGTGCTCACCGTCCCGCACCGAGGTCGAACACGATCCGGGCCTTGACCTCGCCGCGCAGCACCTCGTCGATGGAGTCGTTGACGGAGGCGAGGGGACGGGCCTCGTAGACGACCTCGGTGCGGCCGGCCGCGTGCAGCCGGAAGACCTCGGCGAGGTCCTGCCGCGTGCCGACGATCGAGCCGATCACCGAGGTGCCGTTCAGGACGGTGTCGAAGACGGGCACCCGGACCGTGCCGTGCGCCGGCAGCGCCACCATGACCAGCTTGCCGCCGCGCCGCAGCCCGGCGTTGACGGCCTCGAAGGCCGCGTCGTCCACCGCGAGCGCGAGGGCCGCGTGGGCGCCGCCGTGCCGTTTGAGCACCTCGCCGACGTTCTCCTTGCGGGCGTCGACGACGATGTCCGCGCCGAGTTCGGCGGCCAGCCGGAGCTTCTCGTCGGTGACGTCGATCGCGGCCACCGTGGCGCCGGCGATCTTCGCGTACTGCACGGCGAGATGACCGAGTCCGCCGATCCCGGAGATCGCGACGAGCTGGGCGGGCCGGACCCCGGCGACTTTGAGCGCCTTGTACGTGGTGACGCCCGCGCAGGTCAGGGGGGCGGCCTCCAGGGCGCTGATGCCGTCGGGCACGGGCTGGGCGAAGTCGGCCCAGGCGAGCATCTTCTCGGCGTACCCGCCGTCGCAGCCGTAGCCGGTGTTGATCTGCTGCTCGCAGAGCGTCTCCCAGCCGGACAGGCAGTGCTCGCACCGCCCGCACGCCTTGCCCAGCCAGGGCACGGCGACCCGCTGTCCTAGGGCGAGGTGGGTGACGCCTTCGCCGAGCGCCTCCACCAGGCCGACGCCCTCGTGCCCGGGAACGAACGGCGGGGTCGGCTTCACCGGCCAGTCGCCGTGGGCCGCGTGGATGTCGGTGTGGCACAGTCCGGACGCCTCCACCCGGACGCGGACCTGGCCGGGACCGGGCTCCGGGTCGGAGCGCTCCTCGATGACCAGGGGCTCACCGAACGCTCGTACGACCGCTGCCTTCATGGTTCTCTTCTCCTCGCGGGTGATCGGGGGATCGGGAGTGATGGGGGGACCGAGGGTGGGTCAGTCGTGGGGGACGACGGCCACCGGCGCGGTGGAGTGGTGCAGGACGGCGTGCGTGACGTGCCCGATGTGGGCGCCGAACGGGCTGCGGCGGATACGCCGGCCCACGACGACGAGGGAAGCCCGGCGGGCGGCGTCCACGACGTGCACGGCCGCGCTGCCGTAGCGGGACTCCTCGACGACCCGCACCTCCGGGAACCTCTTCCGCCAAGGCCGCAGCACCTCGGCCAGCGCCTCGGCGTCGCCGAGGGCCAGCGCCTCGTGCAGCGCGGGGTTCGCGGGCGTGCCATAGGCGTAGTACGGCGGCGGGTTCCAGCCGTGGACGACCCGCAGCGAGGTCGCGCGCCGCTCGGCGGCGTCGAAGGCGAACTCGATCAGCGTGTCGTCCGGGTGGTCGACGTCGAGTCCGAGGACCACCGGCAGGAAGGGCGTCGCGGCGGAGGGAATTCCTGCCGGGTCCGGCTCGTGCTCGTCGGAGGCCGCTTCCAGCGCCCGCACCATCACGACGGGGCGGTCGGCGTGCGCGAGGACGGAGAGGCCGACCGAGCCGACCATGAACCCGCCGATCCCGCCGAGGCCGCGCGAGCCCAGGACGAGCAGTTCGGCGCTCTTCGCCGCCTCGGCCAGCGCGTTGCCCGGGTAGCCGGAGACCTGCTCGGTGCTCACCTCGACGCCCGGGTGGCGCAGCCGGACCCCCTCCGCGGCTTCCCGCGGGATCCGCTCGGTCCAGTGCTGATGGGTCTCGGCGCCGAGCAGCGGCGCCTGCGCCATGGGCTCGGGCACCGGCTCCCAGACATGGACGATCTTCAACGGCAGGCCGCGCAGCTTCGCTTCGCGAGCCGCCCATTCCGCGGCGGCCCGGCTCTCCTGGGAGCCGTCGAGGCCTACGGCGATCGTGCGGAGCATGATCTCCACCTCCTGGGGCGAGAAATCCGATTCCAGAGTCGTCTTCGGGCGGTTCCTCGTGCAGGGGCCACTGGTCCCGGATAGGGGCCGACCGACCCCCCCGCACGGCTCGGCGCGGTGGGCCGGGCGCCGGGCCCACCGCGCGGTCGGTCTTCAGCGCAGCCAGCTGTGGTCGCGGACGAACGGCAGCCTGGCCCAGAGCCGGCCCGCGCCGAGGGTGTCGCCCGCGGCGGCGGCGGCCAGCACGATCAGGGCCACGGCGTAGATCAGGTGGTAGTCGACGAAGGGGTTCGTCGACATGCTCGGCGAGCCGTCCGAAAGGTGCTTTGCCGGCGGCCACTCGGCGATCCACATCAGCGCCATCATCACGGTCCCGGCGACGGCGGCGAACCGCAGCGCGACCCCCGCGACCAGGGCGAGGCCGATCCCCAGCAGACCGAGCATGAACAGCCAGTCCGCCCACGGGTCGCCGGCCCAGGAGTGGAAGGTGGACTCCATCGGTCCGACGGCGACGGAACCGAGGAATCCCTTTGTCGGCGAACCGCCGTCGAGCCAGCCCTTGCCGGACGGGGTGGCGTAGCCGAAGCCGAAGGTCTTGTCGAGGAACGCCCACAGGAAGACGAACGCCGTGAGCAGGCGCAGGGAGGCGAAGGCGTAGACCCGCGCGGTGTGCGTGCCGGTGTCCGCCGACACGGCCGACTCGGATGCGGAGGCGGTCCGGTTCCTGCGCAGCGACGGCAGGTGGAATCCGGAGCTCCGGTGCGGGTGCTCGTGCACGGCCATGGTCGTGGTTCCCTTCGGGGATGATCGGGTCGGTGCCTGACACCCCTTACTCTGGCCGCGGGCGACGCTCGGCGACGGATGCCGAAGGTCCGCGTCCCCAGGGCCGAACGGCCCCGTTCCGCAAGGCCGTTGGGCCGGGCGTGGCACGCCGGGCACGCGCGCTCCGGCTGCGGCTCGCGCGGCCGGTGGATCATGAGGGCAGACGACGGAAGGCGGCACATGTCCAAGGCGTCCGGCAGACAGGTCCCGCGGTGGGGCCGGCTGGTGCCCGGTCTCGTCGCGCTCCTGGGCTACCGGCGCGCGTGGCTCACCGGTGATCTGCTCGCCGGGATGACCGTGGCCGCCTACCTGGTGCCGCAGGTCATGGCCTACGCGGGCGTGGCCGGGCTGCCGCCGGTCACCGGGCTGTGGGCGATCCTCCCGGCCCTCGGGCTGTACGCGGTCTTCGGTTCCTCGCGGCTGCTGTCGGTCGGCCCCGAGTCCACGACCGCCCTCATGACGGCCGCCGTGGTCGCGCCGCTGGCGGCCGGGGACGCCGGGCGCTACGCGTCGCTGGCGGCGGCTCTCGCCGTGACGGTCGGGCTGCTCTGTCTGGTCGCCCGGGCGGTGCGGCTGGGATTCCTCGCGGATCTGCTGTCCCGCCCCGTCCTGATCGGCTATCTCACCGGCGTGGCGCTCATCATGATGGTGGATCAGCTGCCCGAGCTCACCGGGGTGCCGACGACGGGCGCGGAGTTCTTCCCCCAGGTGTGGTCCTTCCTCGTCCACCTGCCCGAGGCGGACCCGACGACCGTCCTCTTCTCCGCCGTCGTCCTCGTGTTCCTCCTCGTGACGGCCCGTCACGCCCCGGCCGTGCCCGGTCCGCTGGTCGCGTTCGTCCTCGGCACCGCCGCCGTGGTCGTCCTGGACCTCGACGGCGCACACGGCCTCCGGGTGATCGGCGAGGTTCCGGCCGGTCTGCCGAGCCTGTCCGTCCCGGATCTGGGCGCGGTGCCGCACCTCGCGCTCCCCGCGCTGGGCGTCCTGCTGGTCGGCTACACCGACTTCATCCTGACCGCGCGGGCGTTCGCCGCCCACGAGGACGAAGGCCCCCGGCTCGACGCCGACCAGGAGTTCCTGGCCCTGGGCGCGGCCAACCTCGGCGCCGGGGCGCTGGCCGGCTTCCCCGTGAGCAGCAGTGCCAGCCGTACCGCCCTCGCCTCCTCGGCCGGCGCCCGCAGCCAGGCGTACTCTCTGGTGGCCGGGGCGGTGGTGCTCGCCGTGCTGCTCTTCCTCAGTCCGCTGCTGAGCCGGACTCCGTCCGCGGTGCTCGGCGCGCTCGTCGTCTACGCGGCGGTCCGCATGATCGACCTCGCCGGTTTCCGGCGGCTCGCCTCCTTCCGCCGCAGGGAACTGCTCCTCGCGCTCGGCTGCCTCGGCGGTGTGCTCGCTCTCGACATCCTGTACGGGGTGATCGTGGCCGTCGGCCTGTCGGTGGCCGAGCTGCTGACCCGGGTGGCGCGGCCGCACGACGCCGTGGAGGGCCTGGTCCCCGGCGTGGCCGGCATGCACGACATCGACGACTACCCGCAGGCCAGGACGATCCCGGGGCTCCTGGTCTACCGCTACGACTCGCCCCTGTTCTTCGCCAACGCGGAGGACTTCCGGCGCCGCGCCCTGGCCGCCGTCGACGAACAGACCGGTCCCGTCCGCTGGTTCGTCCTCAACGCCGAGGCCAATGTCGAGGTCGACATCACCGCCCTCGACGCGGTCGACGAGCTGCGCCGTGAACTGACCGGCCGCGGCATCGTGTTCTGCCTCGCGCGGGCGAAGCAGGACCTGATGGACGACCTGGTCGCGTACGGCCTCGCGGACACGGTCGGCGGGGAGCGGATCTTCCCCACGCTGCCCACCGCCGTGGCCGCCTACCGCGCGTGGCTCCAACGTCAGTAGGCGCGTCAGTCGGCGCGTCAGTAGGCGGGCACCCCCCGCTCCCTGAAGCGCTCGCGGACGCTCCGGGTCAGGGCCGGGTCGGGCACCGGGGTGTCGCGCAGCGGGAAGGGGATGCCGAGGGCCTCGTACTTCGGGGCCCCGAGCTTGTGGAAGGGCAGCACGTCGACCCGCTCGACCCTGCCCAGCCCCGCGACGAAGTCGGCCAGGCCGTCCACGGCCGCCGGATCGTCGGTCCGGCCGGGCACCAGCACGTAGCGGATCCACATCGGGACGCCGAGGCGGTCGAGGCGGGTCGCGAAGCCGAGTGTGGGGGCGAGGCGGCCGCCGGTCAGTCTCCGGTAGGCGCCGATGTCGAAGGCCTTGATGTCCAGCAGGACCAGGTCGGTGTCGGCGAGCAGCTCGTCGGAGGCACGGGCGCCGAGGAAGCCGGAGGTGTCCAGGGCGGTGTGCAGACCGGCTTCCCGGCACCGGCGCAGGACCTCGCCCGTGAAGGCCGGCTGGAGCAGTGGCTCGCCCCCGGTGATCGTCACCCCGCCGCCGGCGGTGGTGACGAAGGCCCGGTACTTCTCGATCTCCGCCATCACCTCGTCCACCGTCGTCTCCCGGCCGTCGCGCATGTGCCAGGTGTCGGGGTTGGCGCAGTACAGGCAGCGCAGGGGGCAACCGCTGACGAACAGGACGAACCGGGTCCCGGGGCCGTCCACTCCGGTGGACAGGTCCCAGGAGTGGATCCGCCCGGTCGTCGGTCCCGTCATGGCTCTCACAGCGTTCCGTGGAAGGTGCGGCTGATCACGTCGAGCTGCTGCTCGCGGTTCAGGCGGACGAAGTTGACCGCGTATCCGGAGACCCGGATGGTCAGCTCCGGGTACTTCTCGGGGTGCTCCATGGCGTCCTCCAGCACCTCCCGGTCCAGCACGTTGACGTTCATGTGGAAACCGCCGGACGTCATATAGGCGTCGAGGATGCCCACCAGGTTCCCGGCCCGCTCCGCCGGGGCGTGTCCCAGCCCCTCGGGAGTGATGGTGGTGGTCAGCGAGATGCCGTCGCGGGCCTGCTCGTAGGGCAGCTTGGCGACCGAGAGGGCGGAGGCGGCCACGCCGTGCCGGTCACGGCCGTTCATCGGGTTGGCGCCCGGCGCGAAGGGCTGTCCGGCCCGGCGCCCGTCGGGGGTGTTGCCGGTGTGCTTGCCGTAGACGACGTTCGAAGTGATGGTCAGCACCGACTGGGTGTGCTCGGCGTCCCGGTACGTGGGGTGCCTGCGGACCTTCGCCATGAAGGACTCCACCAGGCCGACGGCGAGGGAGTCGGCGCGGTCGTCGTTGTTGCCGTACGCCGGGAACTCGCCCTCGGTCAGGAAGTCGACGGCCAGCCCGGTGGCGTCCCGGACGACCTTCACCCGGGCGAACCTGACGGCGGACAGGCTGTCGGCGGCGACGGAGAGCCCCGCGACGCCGCAGGCCATGAACCGGTGCACGGGGTGGTCGTGCAGCGCCATCTCGAGGCGCTCGTACGCGTACTTGTCGTGCATGTGGTGGATGACGTTGAGGGTGTCGACGTAGGTCTCCGCCAGCCAGTCCAGGACCCGGTCGTAGGCCGCCGACAGCTCGTCGAAGTCCAGGTACTCCCCCGTCAGCGCGGGCGTCGCGGGGGTGACCTGGTCACCCGTCATCTCGTCCCGGCCGCCGTTGACGGCGTAGAGCAGCGCCTTGGCCAGGTTGACGCGCGCGCCGAAGAACTGCATCTCCTTGCCCACCGCCATGGCGGACACGCAGCAGGCGATCGCGGTGTCGTCGCCGTTGCGGGGGCGGATCAGTTCGTCGGACTCGTACTGGACGGCGCTGGTGTCGATGGAGACCTGGGCGCAGAACGTCTTGAAGCCGGCGGGCAGCCGCGGGGACCACAGCACGGTGAGGTTGGGTTCGGGGGCGGGGCCGAGGTTGTAGAGGGTCCGCAGGAAGCGGAAGGAGGTGCGGGTGACCAGCGTGCGGCCGTCGGCGCCGACGCCCCCGATGGACTCGGTCACCCAGGTCGGGTCGCCGGAGAACAGCGCGTCGTACTCGGGGGTGCGCAGGAAGCGGACGATCCGCAGCTTGATCACGAAGTCGTCGATCAGTTCCTGGGCCCGTGACTCGTCGAGGGTCCCCGCGTCGAGGTCCCGCTGGAGGTAGACGTCGAGGAAGGTCGACGTGCGGCCCAGCGACATGGCGGCGCCGTTCTGTTCCTTCACGGCGGCGAGGTAGCCGAGGTAGAGCCACTGCACGGCCTCGTGCGCGGTACCCGCGGGCCGGGAGACGTCGCAGCCGTAGGTCGCCGCCATCCGGGTCAGCTCGCCCAGCGCCTTGATCTGCTCGGCGAGTTCCTCCCGGTCGCGGATCACGTGCTCGCTCGACGGCCGGCCGTCCAGCAGGGCCTTCTCCGCCCGCTTGGCCTCGATCAGCCGGTCGGTGCCGTAGAGGGCGACGCGCCGGTAGTCGCCGATGATCCGGCCGCGGCCGTAGGCGTCGGGCAGTCCGGTGATGATGCCGACCTTGCGCGCGGTGCGCATCGCGGGCGTGTAGGCGTCGAAGACACCGTCGTTGTGGGTCTTGCGGTAGGTCCCGAAGACCTTCGTCACGAACGGATCGGCCTCGTAGCCGTACGCCTCGAGGCCGTTCTGCACCATGCGCAGACCGCCGTTGGGCATGATCGCGCGCTTGAGCGGGGCGTCCGTCTGGAGGCCGACGATCAGTTCGCGGTCCCGGTCGATCCAGCCGGGCGCGTGCGAGGTGATCGTCGACGGCGTCGCGGGGTCCACGTCGAGGATGCCGCGCGCACGCTCCTCGGGGAACAGCGATCCGACCTTCTCCCAGACGGCCCGGGTGCGGTCCGTGGGGCCGGTCAGGAAGGACGCGTCGCCCTCGTACGGGGTGTAGTTGGCCTGGATGAAGTCGCGCACGTCGATCAGCTCGCGCCAGCGGGTCCCGGCGAAGCCTCGCCAGGCCACGGTGGCCCGGTCGCCGGCCGTCACGGTTGCGGTCATCGCCGTTCCTCTCCTCGGTACGTGTCGGTGCACTTCGATGCTCGTCGTCCGTGATCGTCACGGGGAGTGCCGGACAGCGCCCACGGGCGGGCCGTCCGGCCCCGTGCGCGGGGCCGGACGGCCCGGTGGCTCCCCGCGCCTTCCCCCGCCTTCCCGGCGGCCGTCAGCCGGCGGCGAGCTCCGGGCGGACCAGGGTGCCGGACCGGTCGTGCACGATCTCGTTCGCCGCGTCCAGGGCCCCGATGCCCGCGAAGCCCTCCGATGGAGCGGGTAGGGGGCGGTGAAGGCGGGGTCGCTTGCGCTCTCCACGGCGAGCAGACCGATCTGGGGGCGTGGCTTCGGTCCTCCAGAGTGGCGACGAGTACGGCCTTGATGGTGTGCAGCCGGTTCTCGGGCTGGTCGAAGACGATCGACGCGGGTGAGGAGAATACGTCGTCGGTGACTTCGAGGCCGTCCAGGCCGTAGCGGTCGACCGGGCTTCCGTCGGCATCCGGGCCTCGGCCGGAAGGAAGGCCCGGCGATCAGGAGAGAAGACGATCACTCGTCGTCCGTGCCACCGCGCCGGCGGTGACCTCGCCCGTCCCGCACGGCACCACCCCGGTGCCCGTCCTGCCGCGCGGGACGGCTCTCACCGCAGCACCCGAAAAGCCCTCCCGGTGCCGTACGGCGCGCTCAATGGACCAGGTGGCCCATGGTCCGCCCCGGGGACACGGCCCACGCTGGCCTTGGAAGCCCGTACTCCCCGCAGCGGAGGCACACCATGAACGCTCCCCTCACGCCCAACCCCAGCATGCTGCGCGCCCTGTCCGCCGAACACCGCCGGAGGCTCATGGGCATCGCCCGGGAGGTGTCCGTCCCCCAGGGCACGCGCCTGTTCGAGGAAGGCGGGCGGGCCGACCGGTTCTGGATCATCCGCACCGGCAGCATCGAGCTCGACATGCACGTGCCGGGCCGCCGGGCGGCTGTCATCGAGAGTCTCGGGCACAACCAACTGGTGGGCTGGTCCTGGCTCTTCACCCCTCACGTCTGGCATCTGGGCGCCGAGGCGAGCACACCGGTGCGGGCCTACGAGTTCGACGCCACGGCCGTCCGGTCCATGTGCGAGGACGACCCTGCACTGGGCAACGACGTCGCCCGCTGGGTCGGCGAGGTCCTCGCCCACCGTCTCCACGCGGCCAGGACCCGGCTCCTGGACCTGTATGCCCCGTACGGCGCCGGCAGCACCGTCTGACCCGAGCACCCCGGCACCGCGGCAAGCACCCGTCACAGGAACGGACAACGGAGGATGGTCATGCACGGCACCCCACACATCGTCAGCGATGTCATGACCCACACGGTCGCCGCGGTCGGCGGCGGGGCGACGTTCAAGGAGATCGTGCGGCTGATGCAGGACTGGAAGGTCAGCGCCCTGCCCGTCGTCGAGGGCGAGGGCCGTGTCATCGGCGTCGTCTCCGAGGCGGACCTGCTGCCGAAGGAGGAGTTCCGCGACAGCGACCCCGACCGGTACACGCAGCTGCGCCGTCTGTCCGACCTCGCGAAGGCCGGCGCCGTGACCGCGCGGGAGCTCATGACCTCCCCCGCGCTGACCGTCCACCCGGACACCACGCTCGCCCACGCCGCCCGGACCATGGCCCGGGCGAAGGTGAAGCGGCTCCCCGTCGTCGATGCCGTGGGGCTGCTCGAAGGCGTGGTCAGCCGTGCCGACCTGCTCAAGGTCTTCCTGCGCACCGACGAGGAGATCGCCGAGGAGGTGCGGCGCGAGGTCGTGTCCTACCTGTTCCCGGCGCCGACCGCGAACGTACGCACCGACGTGCGCGACGGCGTGGTGAAGCTCGCCGGCCACGTCCGGGACACCTCCCTGGTGCCGGTGGCGGCCCGGCTGGTCCGCGCGGTGGAAGGGGTCGTCGACGTGGAATTCGAACTCATCCGGCGCGCGGAGCCGACCGACGCGCCCACGGACGTCACCGAGCACGTCGAGTCCGCCTGAACCGCCCGGGACGGCGCGCGACCCGCCCGGTCCCCGGTCCCGGCGGCGCCTCCGTGAGAATGGGGCCGGTCGGCCCTGGTGCAACCGGTCCGAGCGCGTGATGATCGGCGTGATGGACAGCCCGCAGCCTGTCCTCCACCGGGGAACGAGGGGTCGCCACCATGCCGGAACAACGCGCCTTCACCGAGCAGAACCCGATCCGGGTGTTCCTGCTGGACGACCACGAGGTCGTCCGGCGCGGCCTGACGGACCTGCTCGACGCCGAACCCGACATCTCGGTGATCGGCGACGCAGGCACCGTGGACCACGCGCTCGCCCGGGGCCCCGCCCTGCGCCCCGACGTCGCCGTCCTCGACGTACGCCTGCCGGACGGTGACGGCATCTCCGTCTGCCGGGAGCTGCGCAGCCGGATGCCGGAGCTGGCCTGTCTGATGCTGACCTCGTTCGACGACGAGGAGGCCCTGCTCGACGCGATCATGGCCGGTGCCTCCGGCTACGTCCTCAAGCAGATCAAGGGCTCCGACCTCGTGTCGGCGGTCCGCACGGTGGCCTCGGGCCAGTCGATGCTGGATCCCGCGACCACGGCCCGCCTGATGCGCTCGCTGCGGGCCGACCCGGCCGAGACCCCGGCCGTGCCGTCCGAGCTTGCGAGCCTGTCGCCGCGCGAGCGGGACATCCTGGCCCTGATCGGCGACGGCCTGACCAACCGTGAGATCGGCAAGAGGCTCTACCTGTCCGAGAAGACCGTCAAGAACCACATCTCCCGGCTGCTGGCCAAGCTGGGCGTGCAGCGCCGGGTCCAGGCCGCCGTTCTCGCCTCCCACCTGGAACAGCCGGAGGCGAGCGAACACCGGACCAGGTGACGGGGACCGGCCGCCCCGCCGGAACCGGGCGACCTGACCGCGGACGCGGACGCGGCCGCGATCCGGCGCCGGCTTCCCTCGCGCGCGCCGGACGCCCTCGACCGCGTCCGGCCTCCGCCGCGAAGCCGTCGAGCAGCGCGAGGCGGGCGCGAACCCCGAGCCGGGGAGAGCCCCGCCCGGGGCCGCCCTGAGCCAGGGAGAGCCCCGCGCGCCGGGGGACGGTGTGCGCGGGCGGATGGCGCCGGGCGGGCGGGGGTGGAGCAGGGCTGCGGCCGCGGCGGCGCGTCAGCCCGCCGATCCCGCCGACCACAGCACCGTGTCGCCGGACTTGATCACCACGTTTCCGTCGGCCTCGAACACGAGGACCGCTCCCGGGTGGCCGTAGGTCCGCGAGGCCCACACGGGCCGCCCGCCGCTGTTGTAGACGACCAGGTTGCCGTCCGCCTGGAAGCGGGCCGAGTTGCCCTCGCCGCTGGTCTTCGCGGCCCAGCGCGCCTTGCGGTCCTGGTCGTAGACGACGAAGTTGCCGTCCTCCTGGATGACCAGACTCCGGGTCGTGGTCCCCACGGACTCCCCGGTGGCCAGTTCGAGCGGGGCCTGGACGACCTTGGGTGTCGTGTCCTCGCCCTGGGGCTCCTGCGGGTCCTGGGGCCCCAGGGGCTCCCGGGTCTGCTGGGACTCCGCGGCGGACGGCGTCCTCCCCGCCGTCTCGGAGGCGGCGGCCGAGCCGGACGTCCGCCCCGACGCGGAGGGCGACGAGTCGGCCGACGAACGCTGCGTACCGAAGTGGACGGCGGCCACCACCGCCACCACGACCGTGACCGCCGCGAGGGCCGCGGTCAGCAGCCAGGCGGGCCGAAGACGCCGGCCTGGCTCCGCCGGGGCGGCGAGGAGGGTGTCGGACCTCGTCGGCGGGGTCGCCGGCCGGTCGGCGGAGGCCAGGGTGTCGTGCTGTGCGAGGTCGACCAGGGTGCGCGCCGACTGCTCGGTGTCGGTCAGCTCTCCGGCCAGGACCGTGGGGCACTCCTCGGGCCAACGCCCGGTCCTGCCGCCCCTCTCCTCCAGCCAAGCGGCCAGCAGGGCCGCCGTCGGCCGCTCGGCCGGCTCCTTGGCCAGACACGCGGTGAGCAGTGGCACCAGCTCCGGGGGGACGCCCGAGAGGTCGGGCTCCTCGTGCACCACCCGGTACAGCAGGGTGGCCGCCGGGATCTCCTCCCCCGCGCGCGAGAACGGGCCGCGTCCGGTCGCGGCGTACACGAGGGTGGCGGCCAGCGAGAACATGTCGGCGGGTTCGGCGGCGACACTGCCGACGGCCTGGTCCGGCGCGAGGTAGCCGGGAGATCCGACGGAGACGCCGAGACGGGTGTGCCGGCTGTCGTCGGCGGCCCGTGCGACACCGAAGTCGATCAGCCGTGGCCGGTCGCCTGCCAGCAGGACGTTCCCGGGCTTGACGTCCCGGTGTGCCAGGCCGGCCTGATGCACGGCGTGCAGGGCGCCGCACAGCTCGGCGGCGAGCGAGAGCAGCGCCGCGTGCGGCAGCGGGCCGTGGGCCGCGACCCATTCGGCGAGCGACGGCGCGGGCACGTACTCGGTGGCCAGCCACTGCGGACGCCGGCCGGGGGCGCTGTAGTCCACGACGGTCACGGTCCACGGAGAACGGACGCGGTCGCTGTTGCGTATCTCGCGGGCGAACCGCTCCTCGAACCCCGGTTCGGAGCTGAGATCGTCGCGGATCGTCTTCAGGGCGAGCAGTCGGCCCGAACCCGTACGGGACAGGAACACCTGCCCCATGCCGCCCGCGCCGAGCCGGCCGAGCAACGGATAGCCGCCGATGGATGTCGGGTCCGAAGGCTGAAGGTTGTCCATGGCGACTGTTCCCCGGGAGTGTGCGTCAGCGCTCGAAGCGCGCGCTGGGCCTTGGCTTGCGTGCCGGTGGGCACGGTGTTCCGCGCCCGCAAGTATGCCGGACGGGTTCACCCTTCGTGTTCCTCGCCAACTCCTGTACGCCGGGGGAAGGTTGGACCGGGCGGAGCGTTCCCGCGCCACCGCCCCGCCGTGAGATCCGCTCGGACCCCGCGAAACCGGTGGACACCCGCACGGCGACGGGAGAAGGGCGCGGGGCCGTCGCCCTGTTCCGGGCGCCGGATCCGGGGCGGAGCCGGCCGGGCTGAGCGCCCGCGCGCCGGCCGGGCTGAGCGCCCGCGCGCCGCCCGCACCCTGCCCGTCGGCCACCGCCCGGGTGCCCCGGAGCTTCCTCGTTCCTGCCCTTCCGGACCCGAAAGGTAGCCCCTGCCGGACACCCGGAAGCCACCGCTCGCGGCAGCGCCGAGGCCCGGGAACGCGGCCCCGGGCCTCGGCGCGCGGTGGTCAGCCCCGGGGGGTCAGCCCTGGGTGCGGGCGGGGAGCCGCCATCCCGGGCGCGGGAAGTGGCAGGTGTAGCCCTCGGGGTAGCGCTCCAGGTAGTCCTGGTGCTCCGGCTCGGCCTCCCAGAACGGGCCGACCGGCTCGACCTCGGTGACGGCCTTGCCCGGCCACAGGCCGGAGGCGTCCACGTCCGCGATGGTGTCCTCGGCGATCCGCTTCTGCTCGTCGTCCACGTAGTAGATCGCCGAGCGGTAGCTGAGGCCGATGTCGTTGCCCTGACGGTTCTTGGTGCTCGGGTCGTGGATCTGGAAGAAGAACTCCAGGATCGTGCGGAAGTCGGTCTTCTCGGGGTCGAAGAGGATCTCGATGGCCTCCGCGTGGGTGCCGTGGTTGCGGTACGTCGCGTTCGGGACGTCACCGCCGGAGTATCCGACCCGGGTCGCCGTCACGCCCGGGAGCTTGCGGATCAAGTCCTGCATCCCCCAGAAGCATCCGCCCGCCAGCACGGCCCTCTGCGTCTGCGCTGCCATCTCAGCACCTTCCGTATCTCTCGTCTCGGCCACGTGCGCCGCTCGCTCGCACACCTCGACGTCCCAGCTTCTGTGGATACAACAGCACGTGAGAGGCCTGAACAATTCCGCCCCCGGTCCTGAGCACGTCCCCGGGCACGTGACGGCCGGCCGGGCGGCCGGCGCCGTCGGAGGGAGGCTCCGCGTCAGGGCAGGGCGAGGACGCAGAACTCGTGCCCCTCCGGGTCGGCCAGGCACGTCCACGGCACCTCGCCCTGGCCGAGGTCGAGGTCGGTGGCGCCCAGGGCGCGCAGCCGGTCCACCTCCGCCGCCCGGTCGTCGCCGGGGTAGGGCAGCAGGTCGAGATGGAGGCGGTCCGGCACGGTCTTGACGCCGGGCGTGCGCAGGAACTCGAGATACGGCCCGCCGCCCCGGGCGGAGCGCAACGACGCGTGGTCGTCGGTCACGTCGTGCACGATCCAGTCCGTCGCGCCGCCCCAGAACCGGGCCATGGCCCGCGGGTCCGCGCAGTCGACCACCAGCGCGGCGATCGGCCCGGTGTCCCGGTAGACCTCCCGGGGTTCCAGCACACAGAACTCGTTGCCCTCCGGGTCGGCGAGGACCGTCCACGGCACCTCGCCCTGTCCCACGTCGGCGGGTGTCGCGCCGAGCGACTTCAGGCGCGCGACCAGCTCCGCCCGGTGGGCCGCCGAGGTGGTGGCGAGGTCGAGGTGTACCCGGTTCTTCGTCGCTGTCTTGGGTTCGGGGACGGGAACGACGTCGACGCCGACGACGACCGGGTCCGGCCAGACGAGGTCGCCGGGCGGGCCGACGTAGGTGGTCACACCGGGGCTCCAGGCACTCCAGCCGAGCGCCCGCGCCCAGAACCGGCCGACCGCGGCGGCGTCGAGCGCCTTGATGTTCAGCTGAACCGGTCGCAGTGGCATGCCGGTGATCCTATGCCGTGCGTCCGAGGCGGAAGCGGGGATGCGGCTCGGCGCGACCGGTGGCCAGGTCGGCGGCCATCGCCCCGATGACGGGGGCGAACTTCGCGCCGTGCCCGGAGCACGGGGAGACGACGACGAAGGGGCCGTGGCGGTCCAGGACGAAGTCCTCGTCCGGGGTCGTGGTGTAGAGGCAGGTCGCCTCGGCGACCGGGTCGGGCTCGAGGCCCGGGAGTCGGTCGCGCACGAAGCCGCTCACCCGCGTCCGCGACGACGGGTCGACGATCCCGCTGCGGGTGCGGGCGGTGGCCGGGGTGCCGCGGTCGTGCTCGGCGACCTTGACGGCGGGGAGCGGACCGCCGTCGCTGCCGGACGGCAGGCCGTAGAGGTGCAGCGCCCCGTCCCAGATCAGGGTCGGCCAGCCGACGGACGGATCCCGCTGGCGGAAGTGGAAGACCTGCTGCTGGGTCACCGCCAACGGCGGCAGGGCGAAGGGCAGTTCCAGCTCGGGCAGCCAGGCGCCGGCCGCGATCACCACGGTGTCGGCGACGATCTCGTGGCCCCCGTCGGTGTGCAGGCGCGTCTTCCCGCTCCCGCGGACGTCGATGCCGGTGACGCGGGTGCCGGTGATCAACCGCGCTCCGTGGTCGACCGCCCGCCGTACGCACGCCCGGACGGTCTCGTCGGCGTCGACCACGCCCGCGTCCGGGTGGTGGAGCACCGGGCCGGTGACGCGGATGTACGGCCAGCGCTCCGCGGCGGCCTCCGGTCCGAGGATCTCGTGGGGCACTCCGGCCGCGCCCAGGAGGTCGGCGATCACCTTCGGGTCGTAGTGCTCGCCCATGTCGAGCCCACCGGTCGTGCGCAACAAGGGGGTCGAGCTGTCGTCCTCCAGCTCGCGCCACTGCTCGTGGGCCTGTCCGGTCAGCCGTACGTAGAAGGGGTCGGGGTACGCCCGCCGGAAGATCCGTGAGCTGCCGTGCGAGCTGCCGTGCCGGTGGCCGACGTCGTACGCCTCGACGAGCGTGACCTCGTGGCCCCTGCGGGCCAGTTGCCAGGCGGTGGCCGCGCCCATGAGTCCGGCACCGACGACGGCGATCACAGTCCCTCCCGGGGGGTTCGGCCGGTGCCCGCGAGCGGAACGCGGGCCGTGGCAGCGGGCTTGATCGTATCGGCGACCAGGTCCTCGGGTTCCGGCGGTGCGGGGCGGCCGGTGCCCTGGCCACCGTCCTCGCGCGGGGCTCCGGTTGCCGATCGGGCGTCGGCCCGGACACGCGAGAGGGCCCCCGGACGGTTCCGCGGGCCCTCTCGTCGGGTCGTCGTGCCGGTCGGGTCACCGTGGGGCGGCCACCGCGGTGCCCGCGCTCACGGCGGCGGGCCGGGGGTGCAGGAGCCGTTCGGCCAGTTCGCCGAAGACCAGGCCGAAGCCTGCCCAGAGCGTGACCTGCATGGCGAGGGCGGACAGCCGGAACCGCCACAGCAGAGCGGCCGGGAAGTCGCCCGGCACCTCGTTGACGGCGGGCAGGAACGCGTAGGCCACCCCGACGGCGAGCACGAAGCCGAGGACGGCCGCGACGGTCGCGTTCCAGGTGCCCAGCCGCGGGGCGAGCCGCTTGCCGAGGATCACCGCGGCGACCGCGAGCAGTACACCGAGCACCATCATCAGGAAGTACAGGGTGGTGCGCTTGCCGATGGTGTCCGCGTCGCCGACCGCGGGCGGGTTCGCCGGGTACTTCAGGAAGGGGACGACGTACACGGCGAGCAGGGCGGTCCCCGACAGCAGCAGGGCCGTGGCCCGGGGGCCGAAGCGGCCCACCCGGCCGAGGGCGAAGCAGAAGGCGAGGGCGGCGATGCCGCCGAAGGCCACCCCGTAGATCAGCACGCCGGTGGCGAGACCGGCCGTGGACTGGAGGCCGCGGGAGACGAGTTCCACCTCGTGGTGCTCGTGACCGGCGGCATGGGACTCCTCGAAGCCGATCGCGCTGTCGACGTTCGGCTCACCGAGGAAATAGGCGACGATCAGGGCGAGCACGCCGGCACCGAGGCCGGCGAGCATGCCCCGCACGAGCAGGTTTCGCACCGTTGCGGAGTTCATGGGTGTGCTGGGGTTCCCCTCGGTCAGTGGCAGGGGAAGCCGAGCAGGTGGCGGGCGTCGTGCACCCACTCGTGGACGTCCTCGCCGGAGACCACGGCGGTCGCGCCCTGTTCCGCGCCGACGAAGTACAGCAGGACCAGCATCAGGACACCGAAGAAGACCGCCCAGGGGGCGATGTCCTTCAGCGGCAACTTGGCGGGTACGACGGGCGTATCGGTAGTCGGCTGGGCGACATGCTGCGCCATGGCAAGACCTCCTCTGGGAGTTCGCGTCCCATCTCGGTGGTGCACATGACGACGGCCACGGGTCTGACTCGCGGTGCGCCCCTCGGGGGTACACCGTCCACAGTGGCGCGACCGTGCCGGATTCTCACCGGCTTCCGTCTCGCCGTCGTCGATATCAGAGCGACGGTACCGCGCGGCGGGTCCCTGGCCAATACCGCCCCGCCTGGCGTGATTCCCCTCTCCCCGGCCAGGTGGCCCCGATCACCGTGCCGGCCGCGCCCGGCGGAGCCCTCAGAGGGTCATGCCGGGGCCGGCCAGCGCGAGTTCACGCTCGCCGAGCGGGGCGAAGAAGCGCTCCACGTCGGCCGCCGTCACCTCGGCGAGGGTGGCCGGCGACCAACGGGGGTCGCGGTCCTTGTCGATGACCTGGGCGCGGATGCCCTCGACCAGGTCGGCCGTGGACAGGGCCGCGCAGGAGACGCGGTACTCCTGTTCCAGCACCCGCTCCAGCGAGCCGATCCGCCGGGCCCGGCGCAGGGCGGCGAGCGTGACCTTGAGCGCGGTGGGTGACCTGGTCAGGAGGATCTCCGCGGTCTCCTTCGCCGCCGGGTCACCGTGGTCGGACAGCCGCCGGACGATCTCCTCGACGGTGTCGGCCGCGTAGCAGGCGTCGATCCACGCCCGCCGGCCGGCCAACTCGCCCTCCGGCAGCGGCCGTACGTGACGGTCCAGGGCTTCCCGCACGGGCCGGCCGGCGAGGTCGTCGGCCAACTGCCGGAGGGAGGCGGAGGGTACGTAGTGGTCGGCGAGCCCGCACGCCACGGCGTCGGCGGCGCCGATCTGCGCTCCCGTCAGGGCGAGATGGGTGCCCAGTTCGCCGGGGGCACGGGCGAGCAGGTGGGTGCCGCCGACGTCCGGCACGAAGCCGATGCCGGTCTCGGGCATCGCGATCCGCGACCGCTCGGTGACGACCCGGACACCGCCGTGTGCGGAGACACCGACGCCGCCGCCCATCACGATGCCGTCCATCAGGGCGACGTAGGGCTTGGGGTAGCGGGCGATGCGCGCGTTGAGGTGGTACTCGTCGCGCCAGAAGGCGGCCGCGGCGGTGCCGTCCCCGTCGCGGGCGTCGTCGTGGACGGCGCGGATGTCACCGCCGGCGCACAGGCCGCGCTCCCCCGCGCCGGAGAGGACCACGGTCCCGACGGCCGGGTCGCGCTCCCAGGCCGTCAGCGCGGCGTCGATCCGCCGCACCATCGTGTGATTCAGGGCGTTGATCGCCCTGGGTCGGTTCAGCGTGATGTGGGCGGCTCGGCCGGTGGTGTGCAGCAGGACGGGCTCCTCGATGTCGTTCATCCGGATGCCTCCGTCAGGCCGCGGGCCACGATGACGCGCATGATCTCGTCGCTTCCTTCCAGGTTCTACTGGACGCACGGGTCATGGACGATCTTCTCCATGCCGTGCCCGCCGAGGAAGCCCGGCCCCCGTGGCGAGGGCGGACCCGGTCGGTCACCGGGCGTCCGGGGCCGGTCGCGGCCCGGGCACGCGGACAGGGCTCGCCCCTACGCGGATGGTGGGCGAGCCCTGTCCACCGGCCCGATTCTCGGGGCCGGGAGCCCGCCGGGCCCACGAGTGCGGGGGCCCCGGCCGTGGTGAACGGCACACACCCCGTACGAGGGACGCACACCCCCGCGCGGACCACGGCACCGACGATCTCGGCACGGCCCCGCACAGCCCCCCGCCCGCACCCGCCCGTGCCGCCGTACAGCGCCCGCCCGTGCCGCCGCCCCGGCCACCGCACAGGCCGCGGACTCACGGGCCGGAATCGGGACGCGTGACCTGTGGCGCGCCGGGGAAGGCACACCCCGGCGAGGGCGTCTCCGGGCGCCCGCGCCACCGACCCGCTTGATCGCGCACCCCCCGCGGCGAGCGATACTGGCCTTCGCACGTCGTCGCCACGTCGTCACCGCCCTCACGAATGGAATCATCCTCATCTCCGCGACCGTTCCGCCCACGACGCCCTCCACGGTGTGGCAGACCCGTGGCCGTCACACCGGCCCCACCGCCCCGGACGTCCTGCGCACACACCTTCAGGCACTCAAGGACGCCGAGACCGTCCAGGACTTCAGCGAGCTGCCCGACACCGACACTCCCGAGGGGGAGACGGCCTTCGAGGCCCGGTGGCTCGTCGCGGAGGAGGTGACCGTCCGCGCCCGGCTGCGGCTCGCCGAGTGGTCGGGCCAGGGCCAGGAGTGGACGCTGACGGCGGAGGCGGAGCGGCCGTGGGACCAGCGCTGGCCCTCACCGGCCGCGATGTTCTGGTCCTGGGATGCGGACACCCCGTGGGGCAACGAGACCGTCACCGGTGAGCGCTTCCTCGCCGCCAACCCGCTCCCGGCGGACGACAAGGAGCTGCGGCGCGCGCTCCGGGCCGCCCTGCGGGACACCTGGACCGTCCACCTCGTCGTGCACGAGGCCATGACGCCCGACGAGCGGGGCCGGCGGTCGCTGGTCCCGCTGCTGCCGCCCGGCCTGCACCACCGGGTCGTCGAGCACCGCGCGGCCCCGCACCAGCTGCGCACCGTGAACTGGGCCCTCAAGGAGTCCGGGGTGGAGGTACCGCGCGGCGGGGCACTGGTGCTGCCCGGCGCCCCCGCCCCGGCCGATTACGACGCCGCCGACTACTCGGTGCGCAGCGTGTTCCTGGACGGCACGCACCCCACCGAGCTGCTGGACGCGGTGCGGCGCTTCGCGGAGCTGCCCAGGCCGCTGCCGGAGGGGGCCGACGCCGCGCTCACCGCGCTGCGGGAGGAGTGGCAGCTGCTGACCCCGGCGGAGGAGCTCGCGCGGGAACGCAAGCTGGTGGTGATGTACAAGGAGGCGCTGGAGGCGATGACGGAGTCCCGGGACCTGTACCGGGAGGCCGCCGAGCACGCGCACGAGGCACTGGCCGCGTACCGGGAGGCGGCCGCCGAGGCCGGGGAACCCCGGCAGGCGCCCGCCAGGAAGAGCGGTTCGCCGTTCCAGCAGCTGGGCCGGACCCTGGAGCGGTTCAAGGAGACGACCAAGAGCCTGCGCCCGGTGGCGTCGGCCGCTCCCCCGGCCCGGGCCGAGGTGCCGGGGCAGAACCGCGCCCCGGGTGCCACCGGCGGCGACGAACCCGGGGCGACCGACCGATAGACCTGGTGGCGACCGACCGATGGACCTGGTGGGCGGGTGCCCGGCGGACGGGTGTCAGGCGGACGGGTGTCAGGCGGACGGGTGTCAAGCGGACGACTGCCTGGTGGACGGGTGTCAGGTCGGCGAGTGACCGGTCGGCCGGCTCCACCGGTGGTGGTGAACGGGAACCTCGGGCGAATTACCTCGTACCAGGACGTGTCAGACGCGCCACGGTGGATACGCGGTCTCCACGGCACCACCGCACCACCGCACCACGGACCGCCCCGGAAGGGACCAGGACATGGGCAGTGAGCACGGCCCCCGGTCGGCGCCCCACCGATCCGAGACGACACTGCGCGTCAACGGCAAGCCGCACACCCTCACCGTCGACCACCGGCGCGTGCTGCTGGACGTGCTGCGCGAGGATCTGGACCTCACCGGAGCGAAGAAGGGCTGCGACCACGGTCAGTGCGGCGCCTGCACCGTCCTCGTCGACGGGCGGCGCGTCAACAGCTGTCTGCTGCTCGCCGTCGCCCTGGACGGCAGCGACGTCACCACCGTCGAGGGCCTGTCCGGCGACGGCGAGGATCCGCACCCGCTCCAGCGGGCCTTCCTCGATCGCGACGCCTTCCAGTGCGGGTACTGCACACCCGGCCAGATCTGCTCGGCGCTGGGCGCGCTCGCCGAGGCGGAGTCCGGCCACCCCTCGCACGTCACGGACCCCGGGGCGCCTTCCGGGCGGCCCGTCGCGCTGGACCGGGACGAGATCCGCGAGCGGCTCAGCGGCAATCTCTGCCGCTGCGGCGCGTATCCGCGCATCGTCGACGCGGTCCAGGACGTGACCGGGACGGGCAGCACATGACGGGGCCGGCGGCCCGAGGCCACGACCGGTGCAACCAGAGGACGTGATCCGGTGGACACCTTCGCCTACGTACGGGCCGGCTCTCTCGCGGAGGCCGCCGAGGCCTTCGCCGCCCACCCGGGCGCACGCTATCTGGGCGGCGGCACCAACCTCGTCGACCTGATGAAACTCGGTGTGGAACGGCCGACCGCCCTCGTCGACGTCACCCGGCTCCCGCTGGCCGAGGTGACCGAGCTGCCGGACGGGTCGCTGCGGATCGGGGCCCTCGTGCGCAACAGCGACCTCGCGGCGCACCCCCTCGTACGGGACCGCTACCCGGCGCTCTCCCAGGCGGTGCTCGCGGGCGCCTCCGGCCAGCTGCGCAACGCCGCGACGACCGGCGGGAACCTGCTCCAGCGCACCCGCTGCCCCTACTTCCAGGACGTCTCCAAGCCGTGCAACAAACGGGAGCCGGGCAACGGCTGCGCCGCCCGGGAGGGCGTGCACCGCGACCACGCCGTACTCGGGCACTCCGAGCACTGCATCGCCACCCACCCCTCGGACCTTGCCGTGGCCCTGGCCGCGCTGGACGCCGAGGTCGAGCTGTACGGCACGGCGGGCGTACGCCGGGTGGCGGCGGCCGGGTTCCACCGGCTGCCCGGGGAGGAACCCGAGCGGGACACCGTGATCGAACCCGGCGAGATCGTCACCGCCGTCGTGCTGCCGGCCGCCACGGCCGGGCTGCCGTCCGCTTACCGCAAGGCGCGCGACCGGGCCTCGTACGCCTTCGCGCTGGCCTCCGTCGCCGTGGTCCTGGAGGTGGCCGACGGTGTCGTCGCACGGGTGGGGATCGCCTTCGGGGCGCTGGCCCACCGCCCGTGGCGGGCCAGGCGGGCCGAGGAGGCGCTGCTCGGCGCCGCTCCCACCCCGGCCGCCTTCGAACGCGCCGCCGACCTGGAGCTGTCCGAGGCCCGGCCGCTGCGTGACAACGCGTACAAGGTGCCGCTGGCCCGCAACCTCGCCGTCGACGTCCTGACGCGGCTCGTGCCGGACGGGCCCGTACCGCACGAGGAGGACTCATGACCGCCGTCGGCGCTCCCGCCGAGCGCAGGGAGGGCCGGGAGAAAGTCACCGGGACCGCCCGTTACGCCGCCGAACAGCCCCTTCCCGGGCGGCTGTTCGCCCGCCCCGTCCCGGCGGCGATCGTGCGGGGCCGGGTGACCGACGTCGACGACACCGCGGCGCTGGCACTGCCCGGTGTCGTCACCGTGCTCACCTACCGCAACGCGCCCCGGCTCGCCCCGGCGGACGACGCCACCCTGTCCGTGCTCCAGGACCCCGAGGTGCCGAACCGGGGCTGGTTCGTGGCCCTGGTGGTGGCCGACAGCCCGGAGGCGGCCCGGGCCGGCGCCGCCGCCGTACGGGTCACCTGCGCCGAGGAGGCACACGACGTCACGCTCACCGCCGCGCACCCGCGGGCGTACGTCCCCGAGAAGGTCAGCGGGACCTTCCCGGGCCTGCGGGAACTGGGCGACCCCGACGGCGCGTTCGCCGACGCGGCGGTGCGGATCGACGCCGGCTACCGGGTGCCGCCCCTGCACAACCACCCCATGGAGCCGCACGCCAGCACCGCGCACTGGGACGGCGAACGGCTCACGGTGCACGCCTCCAGCCAGGGCACCACGGCCGTGCGCGCCGCGCTCAGCACGATGTTCGGGCTGTCGAACGAGCGGATCACGGTCGTCGCCGAACATGTCGGCGGCGGCTTCGGGTCCAAGGGCACACCCCGGCCGGACGTGGTGCTCGCCGCGATGGCCACCTGGCACACCGGACGCCCGGTCACCGTGGTCTTCCCCCGCCGGATGCTGCCCACCTCCGTCGGCCACCGGGCGACCACCCTGCACCGGCTGCGGCTGGGCGCCGACTCCGACGGCCGGCTGACCTCGCTGGTGCACGAGGTGACCACGTACTCGTCCCGGATCAAGGAGTTCGTCGAGTACGCGGCGATCCCGTCCCGCATCATGTACGCCGCCCCGAACCTGCGCAGCCTGCACCGCGTGGTCCGGCTGGACGTGCCGACGCCGTCCTGGATGCGGGCGCCCGGCGAGGCGCCGGGCATGTACGCCCTGGAGTCGGCGATGGACGAGCTGGCCGGGGCGCTCGGGATCGACCCGGTCGAGCTGCGCATCCGCAACGAACCGGACACCGAGCCGGACAGCGGCAAGCCGTTCAGCAGCCGGCACCTCGTCGAGTGCCTGCGCGAGGGCGCCCGCCGGTTCGGCTGGTCCGCACGGGACCCCCGCCCCCGGACGCACCCCGCCGGACCACTGCTGTTCGGGACGGGCGTGGCCGCCGCCACCTACCCGGTTCAGGCGCGTCCCTCGCGGGCCGCGGCGCGTGCCCTGCCGGACGGGTCCTTCCTCGTCGAGGTGAACGCCGCGGACATCGGCACCGGTGCCCGTACGGTCCTCGCGCAGATCGCCGCGGACGCCCTGGAGGTGCCCCTGGAGCGGGTGGGGATCCGGGTGGGCAACAGTGATCTGCCGCCGGCCCCGCTGGCGGGCGATTCCGCCGGCACCGCCTCCTGGGGCTGGGCGGTCCACGAGGCCTGCACGGCGCTCGCCGCGCGGCTGGCGGAACGTCAGGGCCGGTTGCCCGAGGAGGGGTTGGAGGCGCGCGCCGACACCAAGGGGACGGCCGACGCCGAAAGTCCCTTCGCGCGCCACGCGTTCGGGGCGCACTTCGCGGAGGTCTCCGTGGACACGGTGACCGGCGAGGTGCGGGTGCGCCGACTGCTCGGGGTGTACGCGGCGGGCCGCATCCTCAACCCCCGTACCGCGCGCTCCCAGTTCGTCGGCGGGATGACGATGGGCCTGGGCATGGCGCTGACCGAGGGCAGCACCCTGGACACCGCCTCCGGTGACTTCACCGAGTCGGACCTCGCGGCCTACCACGTGCCCGCGCACGCCGATGTGCCGGACATCGAGGCGCACTGGATCGACGAGCACGATCCGCATCTCAACCCCGTGGGCGGCAAGGGGATCGGTGAGATCGGCATCGTGGGCACGCCGGCCGCCATCGGCAACGCCGTGCACCACGCCACGGGCGTCCGCTTCCGCGAACTGCCGCTCACCCCCGACCGGGTGCTGACGGGCCTGCTGGAGGCCCCTCAGCACCCGGCACGGGCCGACCGGCCGACCGGCTGACTGGCCGCCGGTGCCGACCGGCTGACTAGCCGCCGGTGCCGACCGGCTGACTAGCCGCCGGTGGGCGGACGTCGGTCCGGGGTGCTCGGTGCCAGGGGCGTCCGCCGTCCGCGCGACAGGCTCACGAGAAGCGCGAGGAGCGCCGTCAGCGCGGCGGCCGCGGCCGCCGGCAGGGCGAGCCAGGCCGGCGCGAGGGTCACCTCCGTGATCCCGGACAGCGCGCCGGTCCCGACGCGCCCGGCGAGCAGCCGGGCGGCGGCCGGCACCGCCGGCACCAGGACGGCCGCCACGAGCAGCGTCCGTGTGGGCCCGCGGACCAGCAGCAGGGCCAGCAGGAGGCAGATCGCGGCCGACGCGAGGGCGGCCGCCAGGACGCCGGGGGCGACACCGTCATGGTGCACGGGGACGTACGCGGCGGCGCACAGGGCCAGCGCCACGACGGTGGCCCACGCCGTCCACGGCACGATCGCGCCGCCCGGCCGGTCCGCCTGCGCTTCCCGCGCCGGTGCCTGCGCCTGTGCTTGCGCACGGGCCGGTGGCGGTGGGGCGGTCGGGAGTCCGGTGCCGGCCGGGTCGGTGAGGGACGGCGCGGGCGCCGCCTCCCCCTGCGGGACGGACGGCAGGGGCGCCACCAGCCCTGCCCGGTCCCGGGCGAGTCGCTCGACGAGCTCCACGACCTCCTCGACCGGCCGGTGGGTGGCCGCGGTCCGGACCGCCTCCTCGCCGCAGTGCGGCTCGAGCGGCGCGCGGTACAGCAGCGCCATGAGCCGGGTGACCTCCTCGACGGAGCGGCTCTCGGCCGCGGCGCGGATCATATGACGGGCGTGCTCCGTGTGGTGCGGCGGCCGGGACAGCACGGCCACCAGTCGCGGCACGTCCTCCAGGGGCCGGTCGGTGCCGACCACCCGCAGCACGCCGGCCGCCGCGTCCACGCCCCCTCGGACTGTTCGAGCAGGGTGATGAGCCGGGCGACGTCCTCCAGCGACCGGCCGGCCGCCGCCGCGTGGAGGAGACCGTCGACAGGGTCGGGATAGCCGGACGCGGCGGCGGATCCGGCGGTTTCCGCGGCCGGTTCGGCGGATTCCGCGGCGGATCCGGACGCGGCTCCGGGGCCGGACCCGCTCGGCGGGCCGACGTCGGGCCCGTGGTCGGGGACGACGGGTGGTGCCGGTGGGACCGGTGGCGGTGCGATGGTGGCGGAGGCGTCGGGGAGGGGTGGAACGGAACGGTCCGTGAGGGACCGTGTGGAGCGGGTGATCATGCTGAGCTCTCTCTGGAGGGTGCGGTCGCCCCTGCACCCCCGAGATGCGACACGCGACGTGACCCTGCCCATTACAGGGGCCGTCCCGCGCACCGCGCCACTCGGACGCGGCAGTCGTGTGAGCCGCGTCCGATGCGGTAATCCCGCCGGAATCGGGCATCCGGAGACCGAAAGCGGGGAAACCGAGTAAGAGCAGACGCCGCGCGACGGACCATATGGGAGGGCCCGTGGATGCGCCAACCACGCTCGTCGTCGTCGCGGCACTGGCGGCCGCGGCCGTGTTCGCCCTGGCCGCCGTCCTGTTCGTGCGCCTGGTCCGCGCCCGCCGGGGCCTGAGACGAGCCGGACTCCCCACCGGGCCGCGCTGGGTGTTCTGGGGCGCGGTCCTGTACTTCGTGCTGCCCACCGACGTACTGCCGGACCCCGTCTACCTCGACGACATCGGCGTCCTCCTGCTGGCTCTGCGTTCCCTGCGCCGTACTCCCGGTTACCCCGCACGCCTCCCCGACTGACCGTCCGGGAAGAGGTTTTCACCCCTGCTCGACCCGATCTCCCCTGCTCCGCGCCCTGTTCGGTGCCCAACCCCGCGATGATCACGGAGAGTAAGGAAACCAACCACCCGTTCGATTCGTATAAGTGACTGAAGGACGCACCTATCCAGCACCAAGCAGCGGGCCCGAGTGACGTCGCACAGCGGCACCGCTTGATCGAGGCAGTACCGACGAGGGAGAGACGATGCAACCGTTCACGCTCAACTACGCACGCCCTGCGGCCGAGTTGGAGTTCAGCACTCCGTACGCCTATGACCCCGGAATGCAGTTGAACGTCACTCTCGACGGCCGGATCGCCGCCCGCGACCACGCGCTGCTGAGAGAACTCGGGACCACGACCTCCACGGCGGGCTCCAAGACCCACTTCGACGACTGAACACGGGCCGACGAAAATGACCGTGCTCATCCTTACCTGTGAAGAGGACGTCACGGCGGACATGGTGGTCGTGCACCTGAACGCCGCGGGCGTCCCCGTCGTCCGGCTGGACCCGGCCGACCTGACCCACTCCGTCGCGCTCTCCGGCGAGTTCGTGCACGGTACCTTCCGGGGCCACCTGTCGTCCGCCGGACGGCTGGTGAGCCTCGAGGGGCTGCGGTCGGTGTGGGTCCGGCGGCCCGGCGCGGCCGCGGCCCGGGCGGCCCAGCCGTCCGCGTGGCTCACGGAGGAGGCCTCACAGGCGCTGTACGGCATGCTCCGCGGCACCGGGGCACGCTGGATGAACCACCCGGACGCGTCCCAGCGCGCCCGGCACAAGCCGTGGCAGCTACGGCTCGCGCAGCTCAGCGGGCTGCCCGTGCCGGCCACGATCGTCACCACGTTCCCGCAGGCGGCCCGCGAGTTCGCGGACCGCTATCCGGACCTGGTGGTCAAGCCGGTGTCCGGAGCCCATCCGCAGGACCCGCCCCGCGCCGTGCCCACCACCCGGGTCCCGCCGGGCGCGGACTTCGCCGCCGTCGCCTACGGTCCGACGCTGCTCCAGCGCCGGGTGGCCAAACGGGCCGACATACGGCTGACCGCGGTCGGCGACCGCATCCTGGCCGCCCGCAAGGAGACGGCCCCCGGCGGCGACCCCGACGTGGTCGACGTGCGCTACTCGCCCTCGACCACGCCGTGGCGTCCCGTCGACGTCCCGCCGCGCCTGGCCGAAGCCGTGCTGAGATATCTGCGGGAGGCTGAACTGGCCTACGGGGCATTCGACTTCGCGGAGGACGCGGACGGCACCTGGTGGTTCCTGGAGTGCAACCAGTCGGGCCAGTTCGGCTTCGTGGAGGTGGACACCGGGCAGCCGATCGCGCGCACCATCGCGCAGTGGCTGGCCGGGCCGTCCCCGGAGCGCGCCGCCCGGCAGGCCGACAGGTGCGGTTCCACCGCCTCGTGAGACGTCCGGGCACGGCGGGCGCCGCCGGGCGCACCGCCGCGCCGGGTACGGCGCGGGGCCGCCCTCAGACGGCCAGGGACAGTCCGCTGTCCGGGTCGCGCGCCGGCACGGCCGCCGCGGACTCGAGCAGGGCGTCCGCCGCGGCGACCGCCTCGCGGACGTCCGACGTGCCCATCAGCACGCACAAGGTGTACGTCACGTCCTTCAGTTCACGAGCCGTCTGCGGCCTGTCCCACTCCGCCTGAGCGATCCTCAGCGTCGCGTACCGGGTCAGCAACGTCCTGGCGACCTTCGGGTCCGGAACGATCACGAGCGCCCCTCTCTCCTGTTTGCGCTGCGTGTGCCCGGACCTGGGCGAATCATGCACGCCGAGCGGGAATGTCACCCGCCGGGGTCATGATCCGGCCATCCGCCCTCAGGCGACCTGCCCGCTGTGCAGCTCCGTGTACGCCCCGCCCCGGCGCAGGAGTTCGTCGTGCGTGCCGGTCTCCAGGATCCGCCCCTCCCCCATCACCACGATCCGGTCCGCGCCGCGCACGGTGGACAGCCGGTGCGCCACCACGAAGGTGGTGCGGCCCCGCAGCAGCCGGGCGAGGGCCTGCTGGACGAGCGCCTCGGAACGGGTGTCGAGCGCGGACGTCGCCTCGTCCAGGACCAGCACCTTGGGGTCCCGGATCAGGGCGCGGGCGATGGCCAGCCGCTGCTTCTGGCCGCCCGACAGCCGGGCCCCGCGCTCGCCGACGAGGGTGTTCAGCCCGTCCGGGAGCCGTTCGACGAACTCCAGCGCGTTGGCGTCGCGCAGGGCCGTGCGTACCGTCTCCTCGTCGGCCTCGTCCTCCATGCCGTAGGCGACGTTCTCGCGGATCGTGCCGTCGAAGAGGATCGACTCCTGCGGCACCACCGACACGAACCGCCGGTAGGTGCGCAGGTCGAGCGTGTTCATGTCGGTGCCGTCGAGCAGCACCCGGCCGGAGGTCGGCCGGATGAAGCCGATCACGAGGCTGAGCACCGTGGACTTGCCCGCGCCGGAGGCCCCTACCAGGGCGACCGTCTCCCCCGGTGTGACGGCGAGGGTGAAGTCGCGTACCGCCGGGCTGCCGCTGTCGTACGCGTAGCCGACGTCCTCGAAGGTCACGGAGCCGTGCAGCGCGGTGAGTTCGGACTTGCCCTCGTTGTCCTCCAGTTCGGGCGCCTGGAGGACCTCGCCGACCGAACGCACCGACTCCAGGCCCTTGGTGATGACCGGGGCCAGCCCGGTGAGGGTGGTGGTGGAGTTGGTGAGGGTGGTAAGGAAGGCGCTCAGCATGACGACGTCACCGGCGGTGACTCCCCAGACGCCGTAGTACGAGATGAGCGCGGCGCCGGTGAGCACGAGCACGCCGATCACGTTGAGCAGCACCCAGGCCAGCGAGCCGAAGCGGCCGTTGAGCAGGTCCAGGCGCATCCCGGAGGTGAGGAGCCGGCTCAGGGTGCCGTCCATGCGGCGCAGCGCCTTGCCCTCGAGCCCGTGGGCACGGGTGACCGGGATGAGGCGGGTCATCTCGGTGACGCGTGAGGAGAGCGTCTCCACCTCGTGCCGGAAGTCCTCGTTGTGGGTGCGCAGCCGGGCTCTGAGGCGGTCCACGAGGACGGCGGCGACGGGTACCACGACGAGGAAGACGGGCACGAACTCGGGGGTGCGCACGGCGATGATGACGAGTCCGCCGGTGAGCACGGTCAGTGCGCCGAGCCCCTGTTCGGCGGTCTGCTGCACCATCTGCTCCACGGTCTCCACGTCCCGCACCACCTTGGCCTGGAGCACGCCGGCGCTGACCCGGGAGTGGTAGCCGATGGACAGCTGCTGCATGCGGGTGCACAGCGCGGACCGCAGGGTGGTGCCCATGCGGCGGACGCTGCCGTAGAGCAGCCGGACGTAGAGCAGGTGCAGGGGGTAGTTGACCAGCAGGATGAACAGGATGACGCCGGTGCTGGTCCAGAGCCTGGCGATCGGCTGGTGCTGGACCACGGTGTCGATGAGGGACGCGGTGATCAGCGGCAGCAGCCACACCGGGCTGTGTTTGACGGTGAAGACGAAGACCGCGGCGACGAGGCTGCGCCGGTCGGCGCGCAGCAGGTAGGCGAGGGTGCGGATCGGGTGCTCGCCCCGGTAACGGTGGTCGAGCGGTCTTTCGTACGACGACGCCATGGACGGCGGTCCTCCCGGTGGTCGTGTCAGACGGCGGCGTCCAGCTCGGCGAGTTCCTCCGCGGTGAGGACGAGCTCGGTCGCGGCGAGGGAGTCGAGGATCGTCTCCGGCCGGCTCGCGCCGGGGATGGGCACCACGACCGGGGACAGGGCGAGCATCCACGCGAGGCACACCCGTTGCGGGCTGACCCCGTGCGCCTCGGCGACATGGGCGAACGGCGCGTAGGAGGAGCCGAGTTCGCGGGCGCGGGAGATGCCGCCGAGCGGGCTCCACGGCAGGAAGGCGATGCCGAGCTCGTCGCACAGCCGCAGTTCGGGCTCGCTGGAGCGGAAGGCCGGGGAGAACTGGTTCTGCACGGCGGTCAGGCGTCCGCCGAGGATGTCGTTCGCCAGCGTGATCTGCTCGGGGTTCGCGTTGGAGATGCCGGCGGCGCGGATCTTGCCCTCGTCCAGCAGCTCGCGTAGGGCCCCGACGGAGTCCTCGTAGGGGATCCGCGGGTCGGGGCGGTGGAACTGGTAGAGCCCGATGGCGTCCACGCCGAGCCGGCGCAGCGACGCCTCGCAGGCCGCCTTGAGGTGGGCGGGGCTGCCGTCCAGGGTCCAGCTCCCGTCGCCGGGGCGCAGATGGCCGCCCTTGGTGGCGACCAGGACGTCGCGTCCCCGGGCGTGGCCGGCGAGGGCCTTGGCGATGAGGGTCTCGTTGTGGCCGACCTCGTCGGCGTGCAGGTGGTAGGCGTCCGCGGTGTCGATCAGGGTGACGCCCGCGTCCAGCGCGGCGTGGATCGTGGCGAGGGACCGGGCCTCGTCGGGTCGTCCTTCGATCGACATGGGCATGGCGCCCAGGCCGATCGCGCTGATGTCCAGGTCACCGATACGTCGGGTCCGCATGGGCTCGCGACCTCTTCTCGGATGCGGGCGGGCAGGGCGAAGTCCGGTGCACCGGGAGGTGATCGCGGTGCACCGGACGTCCTCCAGCCTGACCCCGCCGTCACCCGCGGGTCCAATGGAGATAAGCGAACGCATTCAGCAGCACGGCCGCTGAATCGGCGCGGTGCGGGTCAGGAGCGGCCCGCCAGGTACTCCGTCACCCCCGGCGCCTCGTGCGCGTCCTCCACTCCCACCAGGCCGCCGACCGCCTTCGCGTCCGGCTTGAGCACGTAGGTCGACAGGGAGGCGGGGCGGGACACGTCGGAGAAGTTCTGCGGGGAGCCGAGTCCGGTGTCGACGCTCTTCTGCGCACGGTGCGCCTTCACCACGTCCTCCCGGGCGAGGCTGCCGGCCGCGCAGGCCTTCTTGAGGTCGGCGCCCAGCAGTTGGGCCGCGTTGTATCCGGACAGCACCCCGGAGTCCACCGGGGAGGACGGGTACTTCTTCCCGTACGCGGCCACCATCTTCTGCACACCGGGCAGGTCCGCGCTGACGGCGGGCGCCGCGCTGACCACGTTCAGCAGGCCCAGCAGGGCCGGCGCCGCGGGCGTCTTCAGCAGCTGGGGCGCGAAGCCGGGCGCGCTGCTGACGACGGGCACCTTCAGTCCGCGGGAGGCGGCGACGCCGACCAGGGAGGCCGTCTGGGCCGGGCCCGCGCTGATCAGGACGGCCTTCACGCCCGCCTTGCTCAACGCCGACACCTGGGCGGTCAGGTCCGTGTCCGTCGCCTTGATCTTCTGCGGGACGATCTTCAGTCCGGCCTTCTCGGCCGCCCAGGTCGAGCCCTCCAGGGCGTTGGCGCCGTAGTCGCCCTCGAAGTAGACATGGCCGATGGAGTCGCCCTTGGCGAGGCCCTTGGTACGGGTGAGGAAGTCGACGGCCGTGATCATGTCGACGTCGTAGGTGGTGCCCATGACCTGGACGGAGTCCTTGCCGAGCAGGGAGGCGGCCCAGGCCTGCGGGAAGGTGAGCAGGTGGTCGCTCTCGATGTCGTCGAGGAGGGCCGCGACGACGGGGGAGCCGATGACCTGCGGCAGCGCGACGACGTCCGGGGAGAGGTCGGCGTAGGCGGTGACCGCCTTCTGCACGTCGTAGCCGTGGTCCTTGACGACGATCTCGACCTTGCGGTCGCAGATGCCGCCGGCCGCGTTGGTCTCGTCGGCCCACATCTGCTGGGCCTGCACGATGCTCTTGCCGAGGGTGGCGTAGGGGCCGGTCAGGTCGGTGAGGGCACCGAGCCTGATGGTCTTCTCGGTCACCCCCGGGCCGGACTTGACGCCGTCGGCGCTGTCGGAGCCGCTGTCGCCGTCCGCCTTGGAGCTGCATCCGGTGGCCGCGACGAGCAGGGCCGCGAGCGCGGCGGCGAGAAGGGTTCCGGGGACGCGGTGTCTGTGGTGCGTGCGGTTCACGGGGTGGGCTCCTTGGTTCGGAGGGCGGAGGCGGATGGACGGGTCGCGGGCGCCGGGGCCGGCGGGGCGGGGCGCAGACGGGTGCGGACGCGGCGGACGAGGCCGCGCAGTCCGTCGGGGGCGTACAGCAGGATGAGGACGATCGCCGCGCCGTAGAGGTAGCGGGCCGCCTCGGTCGGGCCCACTCCGCCGTCGGTGGTGCCGGGGGCGGTCACCAGCGGCAGCTGGTCGGCGTAACGGGTCATCAGCAGGGGCAGCGCGGTGACGAAGACGGCGCCCGCGGCGGCTCCGGCCACCGAGCCGAGGCCGCCGATCACGATCATCGCGAGGTAGTCGACCGAGAGGGCCAGGCCGAAGTAGTCGGGGACGACCCGGCGGAAGGCCAGCGCGAGCAGTACCCCGGCGAGGCCGGCGTACATCGACGACACCACGAAGGCCGCCGAGCGGTGGCGGGCGATGTCGACGCCCATCACCGCGGCCGCCGTCTCGCTGTCGCGCAGGGCCGCCAGGGCGCGCCCGGGTCGTCCGCGCAGCAGGCCGCGGGCGGTCCACCAGGTGCCGGCCAGCAGGGCGAGGCCGAGGAACCACAGCCGTTCCTCGGCGCCGAACGGCACGCCGAGCAGGACGAGTCCCGGGTCGTCGTCGGTGAAGGAGAACCCGCCGATGCTCAGCGGGGGCACGGAGCGGCCGTTGAACCCGCCGGTGACGGAGTCGGCGGTGAGGAGCACGTGGTGGCCCAGGAAGACCAGGGCGAGGGTGGCGACGCCCAGGTAGATGCCGCGCACCCGCCCGGCGACGGGACTGAACAGTCCGCCGGCCGCCCCGGCGAGCAGCACGGCGAGGAGGGCGGCGAGCCCGGTCGGCAGGCCCGGGCCGGGTTCTCCGGCCAGCCAGGTGTAGCCGTAGGCGCCCACGGCGAGGAAGAAGGCGTGGCCCAGGGAGAGCTGGCCGGCGGTGCCGGTGAGCAGGCCGAGGCCGACGGCGCCGATGGCGGCGGCCATCGAGAACAGACCGATGCGCAGCCAGAAGGCGTCCAGGTAGAAGGGCGGCGCGCACAGCAGGAGCGCGGCCAGGAGCACGACGGCCCCCTTGGGGATCCGCTCAGACACGAGCCGCTCCCTTCGCGCCGAACAGTCCGGTGGGCCGCACCAGCAGGACGGCCACCATGACGGCGTAGGGGGCGACGTCGCCGAACCCTTCGCCCAGCACGTGCAGTTCGGACTGGTAGCCGGCCGCCAGCGCCTCGGTCAGGCCGATCAGCAGGCTGCCCGCCAGGGCGCCGGGCGGGGAGGTCAGACCGCCGAGGATCGCGGCCGGGAAGGCCTTGAGGGCGATCTGGCCAGTGGTCCGTTCCAGCCCGGGGGCCGGGAACGCGGCGAGGAACACGGCGGCCAGGGCGGCCAGGGCCCCGGCCAGGCACCAGGCGAGCATGCGCACCCGGCTCAGCCGTACGCCCATCAGCGCGGCCGCTTCCGTGTCCTCCGCGGCGGCCCGCAGGGAGAGGCCCCAGGAGGTGTGACGGAACAGGGCGAAGACGGCGCCGATGGCGAGCGCGGAGACGGCGATCGCGGCGAGCCGGCTGTCCGCGACGGTCACGGAGCCCAGGCGGGTCACCGAATCGCCCCACGGGTCGCCGAGGGTCAGCAGATCGCCGCCGATGCGCCGGGAGAGGTCGGTGAGCAGCACGATGTCCACGCCGATGGTGACGATGGTCTGCACATGGGCGGCCTGCGGGTCGGGGTCGCCGCGCTGGAGCAGCAGCCGGTCGAGGGCTCCGGCGAGCGCGGCGGTCGCCAGGACGGCCACCGCGAGGGCGCCGGCGAAGCCGAGGTCGTCGTGGAGGACGGCGACGAGGTAGCCGCCGAACAGCAGCAGCGAGCCATGGGCGAAGTTGAGCACGCCCGACGCCTTGAAGATCACGACGAAGCCCAGCGCGACCAGCGCGTAGACCGCGCCGAGCGCGAGCCCGGTGAGGATGCTGTCGAGGAAGGCGGTCATACGGGGTCCCCTTCGGAGTCGGTTGCCTCTTCGAGGGCGGTGCCCTGTGCGGTGGTGCCCTGAGCGGTGGTGCCCTGTGCGGTGGTGCCCTGTGCGGTGGTGCCCCGCGTGCCCGCGTCCCGCGCGGGAGTGTCCTCGCCGGGGACGTCCTCGCCCGGCGCGTCCTCGCCGGGCGTGCCGAGGTAGGCGCGCAGCACCTCGGGGTGGCGGCGGACCTCGTCGGGGGTGCCATGGGCGATGCGCCGGCCGAAGTCGAGCACGGTGACCTCGTCGGCGAGGCGCATCACCAGGCCCATGTCGTGCTCCACCAGCAGCACGGACAGGCCGAGTTCAGCGCGGACGGTGTCGATCACCTCGGCCGTACGGGCGCGTTCGGCGCCGTTCATGCCGGCCACGGGCTCGTCGAGCAGCAGGACGCGCGGCTCGAGACAGAGCGCCCGGGCGAGCTCCACCCGCTTGCGGTCGCCGTACGACAGCAGGGCCACGGGTGTGTCGAAGCGGGCGGCCAGTCCGGTGAGTTCGGCGATCTCCCGGGCCCGCGCGAGGTGGGCCCGCTGTTCGCGCACCGCCCGGGGCAGGCGCAGGGCGGTCGAGGCGAAGCCCGCGCGGGACAGGACGTGCCGGCCGACCATGAGGTTGTCGGCGACGGTGCCCTCGGTGGTGACGATGTTCTGGAAGGTGCGGGCCACGCCGAGGGCGGCGATCCGGTGCGGCGCGCGTCCGGTCAGTGTCTCGTCGCCGAGCAGGACCTGCCCGGACGACGGGCGGTACAGGCCCGACAGGACGTTGAAGCAGGTGGACTTCCCCGCGCCGTTGGGGCCGATCAGGGCGTGCACGGAACCCGGGGCGACGGTGAACGACACCTCGTCGAGGGCCGTCAGGCCGGCGAAGCGCACGGTCACGTCCCGGACCCGCAGTGGCGGGGGTGCCGCCGGGAGCCGGCCGGGGGTGGTGCCGGTGGTGGGGCGCAGGCTCACGCGGCCCCCTGGTCGCCCGCGTCGTCACCGAGGTAGAGGCGCCGTACCGCGTCCGTGCGCGCGAGGTCGTCGGCAGGACCGGACAGCCGGACCTCGCCCACTTCCAGGACGTAGGCGTGGTCGGCGAGGGACAGCGCCATGCCCGCGTTCTGCTCGACCAGCAGGACGGCCGTGCCCTGCGCGTTGATCTCCCGGATCACCTCGGCGATCCGGAACACCATGCGCGGGGCCAGACCGAGGGACGGCTCGTCGAGGAGGAGCAGCCGCGGTGCCGCCATCAGGGCCCGGCCGATGGCCAGCATCTGCTGCTCTCCGCCGGACAGCAGTCCGGCCGCCTGCCGGCCGCGCTCGGCGAGTACCGGGAACAGCGTGTACACGCGGTCGCGGGCCTCCCGGACCTGCTCGGGTGCCCGTCGGCCGAGGCCGAGGCCTCCGGTGCGCAGGTTCTCCTCCACGGTCAGCCCGGCGAAGACCCGGCGGCCCTCCGGGACCTGGACGACGCCTGCCCGCACCGCGGCCACCGGGTCGCGGCCGTCCAGGACGGTGTCGCCGTAGCGGACGAGGCCGGCCGTGACGGTGCCGCGGTGCAGGCGCAGGGTGCCCGACACCGCCCGCAGCAGCGTGGACTTGCCGGCGCCGTTGGCGCCCAGCAGCGCCACGACCGCGCCGTGCGGGACGGTCAGGGACACGGAGCGCAGGGCTGACAAGGCCCGCCCGTACGTCACGTCGAGACCCTCGACGTGCAGCGCGGGCCGCTCCTGCGGGGGTACTCCGGGCATCGCGGCTCCTCGGTTCCGTACCGGCGGGCACGGAGTTTCTGGGGAAGGGGAGCTCACGACAACACGACGGAGGAGGGGCGGTACAGGCGCGGAGGCGGGGTCGCTGCGCCGCCCCAACGGGAGGTCGGCGGGGTTGTGCCGGTGCCCAGGCGGGCGGGCCGGTGGTGCCCGTCGGGGAGGGACGGGGGTGTCCTGCGGTGCGGGAGGTGACGCGGGAGACACGAGGTGCCGCCGGCCTGGACGCCGGAAGCGGAACGGGTGCCACCGCGTGACGCGGTGGCACCCGTGATCGTCGGCCGGCGGTCAGTGTTTCGCGCGTCGCGCCTTGTTCGCGCGGCGGCCGTCGGGCCAGAGGCGGGGCTTCCGCTTCGCCGCGATGTCCTCGATCCAGCCGGTCGCGAGGATCATCACCCCGATGAGGGGCCAGACCAGCAGGAACATCCACAGCATGTACGTGGAGTCGAGGAAGTCCGTGGCGCTCCCGTTCTCCATGAAGGGGAGCCGGTAGGCCAGGTCGATGATCGGGACGGTGGCCATGATCAGCAGGTTGTGCCACAGGTAGATCGTGACGGCGCGGTTGTTGGAGAGCGTGATCAGCCAGTCCCAGCGGGCCAGCCGGGGCGGGAGTTCGTGCCACGAGGGCGAGTACTGGAGCAGGATCACCACGAACCCGAAGGACCAGGCCGCCTGGGCCAGCGGAATGTCGTTGAGGTCCCAGCCGTCCGGTCCCAGGTGCCCCGAGGCCCACCACAGGCCGAAGGCCATGACGAGCGCCGAGCCGGAGACCGCCGCGTAGCGGGGTATGCGCGCGAGCACGCCCTCCTGATGGGCGAAGCCCAGCACCCAGCAGCTGCCGTAGACGGCGAAGTCGCTGACCGCGTTGCCGGTCTCGCCGGGTATGGACACCACGCCCGTGCCCACGACCGCCGTCAGCGCCAGCGGCGCGAACAGCGTGACCCAGGGCGCCCGGCGGAACGCCCACAGCAGCAGCGGCGAGGCGAGGACGAACCACAGGTACGCCCGCAGGTACCAGAGGACACCCGCCGCCTGGACCGCCCAGGTGTTCTCCAGCAGGCCGGACTTGGAGCCGATGTCCCAGGGGAACGGGGGCGCGCCGAGCGGGACGACGTAGTTGAGCAGTTCGACGACGCCCAGGGTGCCGCCGTGGTCGGGGTCGTCCAGCGGGTTCCAGCCGCCCACGAACATCAGCGTCAGGGCGGCCGCGCCGAACAGCCACAGCGGCGGCAGCAGTCGCCGGACGCGGTCCCGGATCACGCCCAGGGGCGGACGCTTCAGCGAGCGTGCCATCAGCGAGCCGGCCAGGGCGAACATGACACCCATGGACGGGAACAGCACGGTGAGCCAGGCCCAGCCGAACAGGTGGTAGACGACCACCCGGACCAGGGCGATCGTGCGCAGCAGGTCGAGGTAGCGGTCGCGTCCCGGCCTCTTCGGGGCCGCGGCCTCCGTGCTCCCGGCCTCGTCCGCGGCGGGTGGTTCCGGGAGGGTCCGGGCGGTCCGCTGCCGGGGGACGCCGAAGGCCGGCGTCCGATCGGGGCCCGTGTTCGTCCCGGTCGGGTAACCCTGGGTCATGCGACAGGCCTCCGGTCGTTGGTGCTGCCGGTGCGCTGACGCGGCACCGGGCCGCCGGGCGCCTCGACGGCGCCGGTGCGCCGCAGCTTCTGCCAGCGCAGCCGGCCGCCGGTGAGCGCGGTGATCCAGGACTGGAGCAGCACGACGTACATGAGCTGGCGGTAGAGGATCTGCTGGAGGGGCAGCGAGATCAGGTGGATCATGCGTTCGCGGTCGAGCCGGAAGGCGTAGGCCGCGCACACGGCCTGGACGGCGAGGACGCCCAGCCAGGCCACGATCGTCTTCTGGGTGGGGCCGAAGACGACTCCGTACAGGAGGAAGACGTCGATGAGCGGGGCCAGCAGCGGGGCCAGGACCATGAACAGCGACACGAACGGCAGGCCCACGCGGCCGAACCGGCCGGACGGGCCGCGCTCGAAGACCGCCCGGCGGTGCTTCCAGATCGCCTGCATGGTGCCGTAGGACCAGCGGTAGCGCTGGGACCACAGCTGCTGCACGGACTCCGGGGCCTCCGTCCAGGCGCGGGCCTTCTCGGCGTAGACCACCTTCCAGTTGTCGCGGTGCATGGCCATGGTGATGTCGGTGTCCTCGGCGAGCGTGTCGTCGCTCATGCCGCCGACGCGCTCGAGGGCCGAGCGGCGGAAGGCGCCGACGGCTCCGGGGATGGTGGGCATGCAGCCCAGGACGTCGTACATCCGGCGGTCGAGGTTGAAGCCCATCACGTACTCGATGTGCTGCCAGGCGCCGATCAGCGAGTCGCGGTTGCCGACCTTGGCGTTGCCGGCCACGGCGCCGACCTTCGGGTCGCCGAAGGGCTGCACCAGTTCGCGGACGGTGGACGGCTCGAAGACCGTGTCGCCGTCCATCATCACGATGAGGTCGTACCGGGCGTTGGCGATGCCCCGGTTGAGGGCGGCCGGCTTGCCCGCGTTGAGCTGGCGGACGACCCGGACGTTCGGCAGGCCCAGGGCCTCCACGATCCGCGCGGTGCCGTCGGAGGAACCGTCGTCGATGACGAGCACCTCGATGGGGTGCTCACTCGCCATCAGCGACCGGACGGTGTTCTCGATGCACTTGGCCTCGTTGTACGCCGGGACCAGCACCGACACCGGTTCGGTGACGGGCGGGCCCCAGTGGAATCCGGGCTTGCGCACCCGGCGGGCGTGCAGGGCGGACAGCAGCAGCATGAGCACGAACCGGCTGATGACCAGGACGCCGATGACCGAGAGGCCGACCATCAGGACCCCGGTGACGTTCTCCGCGGCGCCGACGAGGAAGATCCACGCCTTGCCCTTCCACAGATCGAGACCGGTGACCGGGGTGTGGGCGCTGGGCGCGCCTAGGGCCTCGGTGAGGTTCTCGAACTCGTAGCCGCGGGACTTCAGCTCGGGCAGGAACCGGTCCAGCGCCTGGACCGTCTGGTGGCGGTCGCCGCCGGAGTCGTGCATCAGGACGATCGCGCCCTTGCCGCCCTGGGGCGTGGCGCGCCTGACGATCTCCTCGACGCCGGGCTTCTTCCAGTCCTCGCTGTCGGTGTTGTTGACGACGGTCAGGTAGCCGAGTGAGCCGATGTACTCGGTGACCGGCCAGGACTTGTCGTCCATCGCGTCGGCGAAGGAGGAGTACGGCGGACGGAACAGCGAGGTGCGGATGCCCGCCGCGCCGGCCAGCGCGAGCTGGTTCTGCGACAACTCCCAGGAGATACGTTTCTTCGACTGGTAGGAGAGGTCGGGGTGGTTGAAGGTGTGCAGGCCGACCTCGTGCCCCTCGTCCACCATTCGCCGGACGAGGTCCGGGTAGCGGGAGGCCATGGTGCCGGTGACGAAGAAGACGGCGTGCGCGTGGTGCTTCTTGAGCACGTCCAGGACCTTGGGGGTCCAGACCGGGTCGGGGCCGTCGTCGAAGGTCAGGACCAGCCGGTGGTCGGGCACCTCGCGGCTGGTGCTGCGGCCGCCCCGGCTGTCGATGACCGGGCCGCCGTCCAGGATCTCCTCGGGCACCTTGTCGGCGGACGCCTCGGGCTGGACGCGGTGGTCGGCGAGGATCTCGCTGTGGACGTAGCCGCGCACCATCAGCATCGCCATCATGGCGACCAGTACGAGGCTGGGCAGCATCAGACGCATCGGTACGCGGCGGCGCCGGACGGCACTGTCACGGGCCGCGGCTGCGGCCCTGCGACGGCGGGCGGGGAATGCCATCGGAAGGTGTGCTCCAGAAAGGGGACCGGATGGGACCGGAGGGAACCGAGGTGGGGTGAGCGGTGCCGAGCGGGGCTGGGCAGGGTCGAGCGGGGCTGAGCGGGCGAGCTGAACGGGGCTGGGCCGAGCGGGGCTCGGCGGAGGAGAGGTCAGCCGGTGGACACCGAGTTCGCCTCGCCGACGACCTCGCCCGTCGTGCCGGTGTCGTCGACGACGCTCGGCGACGGGCTCACGCCGCTGTCGGGCTGGCTCGCCTCGGGCGAGGCGACGGCGGACTCCGACGCGGCGGGACTGGCCGCGGGCGCCGAGGCGGTGGGGTTCACGGGAGTCGCCCCGGTGGACGCCTCCGGCAGCGCGGACGCCGCCGGCCGACCCGCGCTCGCGGTGGCGCCGGGCGCGGCGGTGGCGTCAACGCCGGTGGACGACGCCGACTGCGCGGCGTCCGACGAGCCGGCGTTCGGGGCGCCGCTGTCGGAGCCCGAGGGGCTCGCCGAGGCCGAGGGCCCGGACGAGGTCTCGACCTGCTCGGCGGGCGTGTCGCCGCCCAGACCCGGCAGGGGCAGCCAGGGTGCGCTGGAGTTGCCGGACATGAGGGTGGCGACGATGACGAGGGCGTACACGGCGCAGGCGACGCCGACGGCCACGCCGAGCAGCCGCAACCGGCGGCTGCGGCGGCCCGACTCGTCGACGAACACGGGCGTGCTGGTGCCGTCCTGGGGTTCGAGCCGGTGGCCGGGGGCAGCGGTCGTGGACGCCGGGTCGACGCCCGCGAGTTGCACCGTCAGCTCGTCCGCGCCCCGGAAGGAGTCGCGGACGGGTTCACGGACGGCGTCACGGAGGGGATCACGAAGAGGCTCGTGAAGGGGATCGTGGAGAGGTTCCGCCGCACCGGCGTCCGTGAAGGCGGGGTACACCGCGGTGCCGGCCGGCAGGGGGGCGGTCGCCTCGGTGCGCGCGGAACCGGGTTCCTCCGCGGTCTCCCAGAAGCTCCCGGCTCGTACCGCTCTCGCCTGCACGCCGGTTCGGCGCCCGGCGAAGACGGAGCCGTCGGGCCCGGATGCAACGTCCGAACCTTCAGGTTGGGCGTCATCCAGCCAATGTTCCACTTACCCATCCCCCACGAGACCGCTGCGGGGTGCGCAGACGATGCCAGGCACACGCCGACCGGACCAAGCCCCCACCTGGTCCGAGCGCCCCCCAAATAGTTGATGCTTGGACGGTGACTATAACTCACCTGGTGAAAGCGTGAAATTTGTGTCAGAAGTGTGAAGACATCGATCCACCAGGGGTGACCGAAAACGATCCTCGCACAGGCATCCGGGACGACCCAGACCCATCTCACAAGGCGGACGAGGCGCACGGGTCACACATGGCCGACTGATCGGTGATTCCGGGCATCACACCCCTGTGACGGCATAACGCCGAGGGCCCGTGATCAGCGGGTGCGCAGGCCCCGCGCCGTCAGGGCGAGGCTGATCTCCACCAGATCGGCCGGCCGGGACAGCGAACGGCCCGTCAACTGCTCGTAGCGGCGCAGCCGGTTGAGGACGGTGTTGCGGTGGCAGTACAGCCGCTCCCCCGCCCGCTGGGCGGAGCCGTCACAGGCCAGCCAGGTGGCCAGGGTGTCGAGCAGCACGGCCTCGTCGGCGGGTTCCAGACCGCTCAGCGGTCCGAGCACCCGCTCGACCAGCGCCGCACCCAGGTCGGGCGCCGAGACCACCAGCGCGGCCGGGAGGTGCTCGGTCAGCCGGACGGTGCCACCGGCGCGCGGGCACATGCCCAGCGCGATGTCCGCGAGGCGACGGGCGTCGCCGACCGCGGCCAGTCCCGACACCGCCGTGCTGACGCCGGTCCGCGCGCTGCCCGAGGCCGACGGGACGGCGGACGGCAGGGCGGACGACACGGCGGACGGTGAGCCGGCCTCGCGGCTCCCGGCCCTGGTCCCGGCCCCGCCCTCGTTCCCGCCGCACCCGCTCCCGGCGTCGCCGCCGTCCTCGATCCCGTTCTCGCCCTCGCCCAGGAGGACGATCCCGTAGTCCACCTCCACCCCCGTGTGCCAGTAGGCGCGTCGGCCCCGGCTGTGGGCGGCCCGCGCCCCGGCGGCGTCGGAGGGGCAGCCGGCCGTCACCGCCACGACGACGTACCGGCCCTCCTCGGGGAGGTCCAGCGCCTGGGCGGTCTCGGGCAGGTCCGCGATCCGGCTGGCCCCGTCGAGCAGGGCTCCGGCCAGGACCCGCAGCCGGTTCTCGCGCCGCCAGGCGAGCTGGCGTTCGACCTGCCGGTAGGCGTCCGCGACGAGCGTGCAGTGCTCGTCGACGAAGTTCCACACGTCGGCGGCGATGTGCACGAGCAGCCGCACGTCCTCGGGGGCCGTGCGGCAGGTCTCCTCGATGAGCCCCTGCCACACCAGGGACCCGCCCAGCCGGAACGCGTGCAGCAGGGCGTCCAGCGGAAGACCCTGTTCCGCGCGGGTCGCGCCGATCTTCCACGAGCAGCGGCGGGCCGCGTCCCGGTTGCCCCTCGGGTCGATGAGCGAGGACACGCTGTGCCGCAGCGAGCGGTGCACCTCCTGCCAGGTGGCGGCGGGATCGCTCGTCACGGCCGCGCGGTAGGCGGGCTCCTGGTCCTGGAGCGCGGCCACCAGCCGGTCGGTGAGATCGGGCAGATCCGCCAGGAGCGCCCGTGCGGCACGGTGCAGGACCCGGAGGGCGTCGGCGTCGATCAGCGACCGCACGTGCGGCGGGTGCGGCCGGGGCCCGGGGGCGGCCGGCGCACCGGGCGCGGGACGGAACACGGTCCGTGACCGTAGGGCCTGATGCATCGCGGTCCTCCCCCGGGGCAGTGTTCAACCGTCCGACTCGTCCTGCCACGAAGGATGGCATACCGTCCGGTCGGTCCCTAGGGGTGTGCAGCATTGTTTTCTCTCCGGTCAACCCTCCTGTCCGGCCTTCTCGACCATGCGCACCAGTTCGACGCGGGAACGCACGCCCAGCGCCGCGAAGACCTTCCGCAGGTGGTAGTCCACGGTTCGGGTGCTGACGGAGAGGGTCAGCGCCACCTCCCGGTTGGTGGCGCCCTCGGCCACGCGCCGGGCGATCCGCAGCTGCTGCGGGGTGAGTCCGTCGAGCCCCAGGCCCAGCCCTGGCGCTCGCCCTCCGCCGCTCTGCGCCACGCCGCCCGCCCGTAGTTCGGCCCGGGCCTGGTCCGCCCAGACACGCGCGCCGCAACGTTCGAAGCCGACGAGGGCGGCGCCGAGTCGGTCGCGGGCCTCGCTCAGCCGGCGACGCCTGCGCAGCCACTTGCCGTGCAGCAGCTCGGTGCGGGCGCGTTCGAAGTCGCCGCCGCCGGCCGCGTCGTGCAGGTCGAGCGCGTGACGGTACAGGCTGTCGGCCCGGTCCGCGGGGGCCAGCAGCGCCCGGCAGCGCGTCAGCTGGGCGGGGGCCTGCGGGTCGGCGCCGAACCCGGCCCACCGGGCGAACTCCTCGACGACCTCGGAGACCTCGGTGACGCCGTCGTCGGCCCGTCCGGTCGATGCGGCGGCCTCCACGAAACACGGTACGGCGAGCATCCACACCGCGAAGTGCCCTCTGCGCGGCCCCGGGCGGACGAGTGGCCCGAGGCGGTCCGCGGCCTCCCGGGGGCGCCCGCCGGCCAGGTCGGCCCGTGCCGTCGCCCACTCCGCCAGCGTCGCGGCCTGCACGAGGCCGTGCTGCCGGGCGGTGGCCAGCGCGGTGTCCGCGTGGGCGGCGACCTCCTCGGGAGTGCCCTCGATCGACGCGGCGAGGGCGAGTACCGCGTGGTGGTGGGCGGCCGTGTTGCGCTGCCCCGTCCGGTGCGCGGCCCGCAGCCCCTCCTCCGCGTGGGTCCTGGCCAGCGCGTGCCGCCCGGCGCGCAGCTCCGCGTAGGCGAGGTACTCCCGGGCCCGCGCGAGGGTCGCGGCGGTCCCGGGGGTGCCCGCGGCGGCCAGGGCCCGCGCCCCGGCGCGGCGGGCGGCCGCGAGATCGCCCAGCAGCAGGGCGGCGGCTGCCGCGCGCAGCGCGGTGTCCGGTTCCTCGGTCCCGGCCGCGCCCGCGGCCTCCGCGTCCACGACCAGCCGCCGCAGCGGCCCCGCCGCCTGCGTGAACTCCCCCTCGAGCAGAGCCCGAAGACCGGCCCGGTAGCCGAGCAACCCGACACCGTGCCCCACACCCCCCACCGCCCCACCCTGGACGCCGGGCGGCCCCGCCGAAGCGTCCGGGGGGCGAGGGTCACCGAGTTGCCGGACGGAACGAGTGTCCGGGGCCTGCGCGTCTTCCCCGGTGTCCGTCCCGGGCCGACCGCCCGGCTCGTCACCCCGGTCCCCCGGCCGGTCCGCCGAACGGACCCCGGCCTGCTGCCTGGCGGCAACCCGCGCATCCGGAACCGGGAGTCGGCCCGGGGCCGAGGCGGGGGCATGGGTCGGGGCTTGGGCCCGGGCCCGGGCCGAGGCCGGGACCTGAACCGGGGCCGGGGCCGGGGCGGAGGCCGGGACCTGAACCGGGGCCGGGGCCGGGGCGGAGGCCGGGACCTGAACCGGGGCCGGGGCCGGGGCGGAGGCCGGGACCTGAACCGGGGCCGGGGCCGGGGCGGAGGCCGGGACCTGAACCGGGGCCGGGGCCGGGGGCTGGAGGGGGTCGGCCGTGGTCAGGGCTTGTAGGCAGCCCTGGGGGTCGCCCGCTGTCCAGGCGGCGTCGACCGCGGCCAGCAGGGCCGCCTGGGACCGGCGTGGGGACGACTCGGCGAGCAGGCGTGCCGCCAGGAGCAGGGACGCTCTGGCCTCGTCGACGGCGCCGTCGTACAGGACCGTCGTACCGCGAACCAGTTCGACGCGACCGCGCAGTGCCGTGGGCACCGCGCTGTCCCGGGCCCGGTCGAGCAGCCGCAGGGCCCGGTGCGTGCGACCGTCCAGCAGGGCCTGCTCGGCCGCGGCCGTGTACCACTCCGCGCGCCGGGTGCCGTCCTCGCTCAGATCGGCGGCGTGGGTGTAGGCCGCGCACCGCAGGCTCCGGGGATGCGTCCGGTCGTCGGCCGCCGCCGCCAGTCCGGTCGCCGTCCCGCTCGGGGGCACGGTCGCGGAGCGGGCCCGGTGCAGCAGCACGGGCAGATCGCCGGCCCCCGTCTCCGCCAGGGCCCGGGCCAGCGCGCGGTGTGCGGCCCGACGCCGCTCGGGCCGCGCGCCCGCGTACACCGCGCGGCGCAGCAGATCGCTGTGGAACCCGACCTCGCCGTCGGCCCGGACGAGCAGCTCGGGCAGCGGGTCGAAGGAGTACGCGGACCGCGCGCCGGGACGCGTCCCCCGCAGCAGCTCCACCGCCCGCCGGACGAGCGTCAGTCCGACCCGGGTGCCCTCGGTGTGGTCCGTGTCCCGGACGGCCGCCGCGACCGTCAGCAGCAGGTCCTCCTGCGCCGGTGTGAACCCGGTCAGGAAGGGGCCGGCGAGCCCGGTCAGCAGCTCGGCGTCGACCGGCGGCCCGGGCAGCTCGCGGTGACCGCGGATCTGGCCGGGCGACAGCCGCCGGACCATCCCCAGCAGCAGCGCCGGGCTGCCCGCGGCCGCGTCCACCAGGTCGTCGCGCACCGCCCGGTCGAGGGCCCCGCCCGTCGCCTCGTCCAGGAGCGTGGCCGCCTCCGCCGGGGAGAGCGGGTCGACGCGCACCACCGGCAGCGCGGCGAACTCCCGGTCGACCGGCCGGTGTCCGGAGACGCTCAGCAGCACGCTCACCCGGCCGCCGCGCAGGTGGTCGGCGGTGCGGCCCAGCACGGCGCGGGTGGGGGCGTCCCACAGATGCGCGTCGTCGACGCACACCAGCATCGGTCTGCCGCCGGACGCGGCCCGCAGGGCGTCGACGAGCACCACCCAGGGCGGGCCGGAGGCGGCCCACGGCCCCACCGGCGCGCCGAGGGCACGCAGCAGGGCGCGCAGACCCCCTAGGGGTACGGCCGAGGCCACCGGGTCGGCCCGCACACCGACCACGTACGCGGCCGGGCACGAGCGGGCGGCGCGGGCCAGGAACGCCGTGCGGCCGCAGCCGGGTTCACCGGTCACCACCCGCACACCGCCGCCGTCGGTCGTCTGTCCGCTCATTCCCGTGACGTTACGTACGGGTAACGGGCGGCGGAAGCCGTCCGACCGGTTCGGCGACGACGCCGCCGCGGGCCGTTCCGCACCCGCCACCAGTGGGTTCTCGCGCGACGGCCGTGACACACCTTGTGCCGGATCCCAACGGCCGCCGCCGCGTCGCGTGCACCCGCACAGCGACGACGGCGACGGCGACGGCAGCAGCACCAACAACTGCGGCTGCGGCTGCGGCCCCGTTCTCCTCACGTCGTATCAGGACGTGTGCGGGCAGTTGCCCCGGTACTCGTCGATCGTCGTGCTGGGCCGCGGGAGCGGGCACAGGAACTGCTCGTAGCGCGTGTCGTTGTCGATGAAGCGCTTCAGCCACGAGATGCCGTACTTCGCGATCGTCGTGTTCGACGAGTTCGGGGTGAAGTGGGTGGCGTTGTTCAGCTCCAGGTAGGCGCGGTCCAGGGAGGACGGCAGGCTGGAGTAGAACGGCTCCGCGTGGGTGCCGACCGGGGCGACCGTGTCGCCGTCGGAGCCGACGATCAGCGTGGGTGTGGTGATCTCGGGCCAGCTCTTGTCGAGGTTCCACGGCGTCAGCGGGATCGCGGCCTGGAGCGAGGGCCGAGCCTTGGCGGCCTCCAGGCTGCCACCGCCGCCCATCGAGTGGCCCATGACGCCGAGGCGGCTGCTGTCGACACGGGTGCGCACGGAGCTGACCTGGGTGAGGTGGTCCAGGGCCGCGAGCAGCTGACGGCCGCGGGAGTCGGGCTGGTCCAGCGTGGTGAGCGTGTCGATGGTGAAGACGACGAAGCCCTGGGACGCCAGCCGCGGGCCCAGCCAGGCGAGGGAGGACTGGGTGGCGGTGTAGCCGGGCGCGACGGCGATCGCGCCGAAGGTGCCGTCGGCGGTGCTGGTCGGGTAGTAGATCGTGCCGCCGCCGAAGCCGGTCGCGACGAGCGAGGAGACGGTGGTCTGGGACACCGCGTACGGGCCGCGCAGCGCCTCGATGCTCGCGGTGGTCGGCGCCGGACCCCGCTCGTAGGGGTTGTCCGCCGCGTGCGCGCCGGGGCCGCTGAGCGTGGTGAGGCCGAGCACGGCGGCGACCGCCGTGGCGAGCCGGACGAGCTGTCCCTGCCGGGGTCGGGCGGAGCTGCGGTGGGGGGAGCCGGTGGAGGCGCGGTGGGCCGCACCGGTGCGCATGTGAAGCTGCACGAGGAGTCGTCCTCTCGGTCGGGCGGGCCGCGAGAGGCGCCGCCGCTGGACTGGCGGTGCCACTGTCGGGGCCGGACCGGTGCGGGGGGATCGGCGATGTCACCGGTCTCGCGGCCTTTCACCGGAGAAGACCGGGAGACGGCGCCCCCGCGCTCCCGCGCCCGCTTGCCCGCCCGCCTGCCTGCCCGCCTGTCGACGCGCCCGCGTTGCCCGCCCGCCTGCCCGCCCGTCTGCCCGCCTGTCGACGCGCCCGCGTTGCCCGCTCGCCCGCATGCTCCGGCGCCCGGGATCGCTCGTCCGCGGAGACGGAGGTTCCGCTCGTCCTCGGGCCGGTCCCGAGGACGTGGGGCCGACGCGGGAGGAGTCTGGAGGTGTCACCCGACCCGCGTGACACCTTCCGCGTCCGAAGGAGACGAGCACGTGCTGCTCCCCGCCGAGAACCAGCCGTCCGCCGAACCGACCGACCCGCGGACCGGCCCCCGGACCGACGCACCGACCGACGCAGCGACCGACGCACCGACCGACCCGCGAGCCGACGACTCCCCCGTGGCCCTCGCCGTCCGGCAGGCCGTCGCGGACGGGCTGCTCGGCGAGGACCGCCCGCTGGCCGGGTTCGTCGACGTGCGGGGGGTGCGCGACAGTGTCGCCGGCCTGCACGCGGCGTTCGCGCGGGTGCCGGAGGTCCTGCACACCTTCGCCGCCAAGGCCTGTGCCCTGGTGCCCGTGCTGAGGCTGCTCGCCGAGACCGGCATGGGCTGCGAGGTGGCGAGCCGCGGCGAGCTGCGACTGGCGCTGGACGCGGGGTTCGCCCCGGCGCGCATCGTGCTGGACTCCCCGGCGAAGACCCGCAGCGAGATCCGGGAGGCCCTCGCCCTGGGCGTCGCGCTCAACGCGGACAACCTCGACGAGCTGGAACGGATCGACGCCCTGCGCCCGCCGGGCTGCGCCTCGGTGCTCGGGGTGCGGGTCAATCCGCAGGTGGGGGGCGGGTCGATCGGCGCGATGAGCACGGCGACCGCGCACTCCAAGTTCGGGGTGGCCCTGCGTGATCCGGGGGCCCGCACCCGCGTCGTCGAGGCCTTCGCGCGGCGGCCGTGGCTGACCCGGCTGCACGCGCACGTGGGTTCGCAGGGCTGCCCCCTTCCGCTGATCGCGGAGGGCCTCGCGGCGATCCACCGGCTCGCCGAGGAGATCAACGCGTCCGTCGGCCGCCGCCAGGTCACCAGCCTCGACCTGGGCGGCGGGCTGCCGGTGAACTTCGCCGACGACACGGTCACGCCGACCTACGCGCAGTACGTGGCCGCGCTCGACGCCGCCGAACCGGCGCTGCTGGACGGCGGCTACCAGGTGGTCACCGAGTTCGGCCGCTCCCTGATCGCGAAGAACGGCTTCACGGCGGCTCTCGTCGAGTACGTGAAGGACGCCGGTGGACGCCGGGTCGCGCTCACCCACGCGGGCGGGCACATCGCCACCCGCACGGTCTTCATGCCGGACGCCTGGCCGCTGCGGGTGTCCGCGTACGGCCCGGACGGCACGCCCAAACGGACGCCCCTCGTCCGGCAGGACGTCGCCGGGCCGCTCTGCTTCGCCGGAGACGTCGTGGCGCACGACCGGCCGCTGCCCGCGCTCGCCGAGGGCGACCTGGTGGTCCTGCACGACACCGGCGGGTACTACTTCTCGGCGCACTGGTCGTACAACAGCCTGCCCAGGCCCGCCGTGTACGGCTACCGGCTCGAGGCCGGGCGGGTCACCTTCGCCACCGTCCGGTCCGCGCAGACGGTGCGGGAGATCTCCGCCGAGAGCGGTCTGGACCGGGCGGACGCCCTGCTGACCGGTTTCGCCGCGCCGCCGGAAACCTGACCCGTGCCCGGCAGGCATCATCGGCGCGATCCGGAGCACCCGGCATGGCGTCGTCTGCCGAGGAGAGAACCGTGCTCTGGGTCGCCGTGCTGTTGCTGCCCCTGCTGTCCGTGCTGATGGCGGTCATGGACCGGGTCGAGGACCGCCTGCTCACGCCGGTCCCGGCCAAGCGGCGCCATGCCGGGCGCCGGCGCCATCTCCGCCTGGTCCGGGGTACCCCCGCCGCCGGCCCGATGGCGGACGACTCCGGCTCGGCGGAGGCCCGGGCGGCCTGACCGGCCCCGCGGGCACCCACCGGGGTGTCCCGGAAGGCGCCGGTGTGCGAGGCTCGCGGGCGGAGTGAGGACGTCATCCCCCCCACCCCTCGGTCATGGCGTCACGTCGGTCGGCATCAGGGAGAGTCAGCGGTATGCGTATCGGTCTGCTCGGCACCGGCCCCTGGGCGCGGATGGTCCACGCCCCCGTCCTGGAAGCGCACGGCGCGCTCGACTTCGTCGGCGTCTGGGGCCGGCGCCCGGAGGCGGCGAAGGAACTCGCCGACCGGCACGGGACACGGGCCTACGACGAGGTGGACACCCTCCTCACGGAGGTGGACGCGGTGGCCGTCGCGCTTCCCCCGGACGTCCAGGCGCCGCTCGCGGTGCGGGCCGCCGCGGCCGGCTGTCATCTCCTGCTCGACAAGCCCGTCGCCGCGACGGTTGCGGGAGCGCGGGCCGTGGTCCGGGCCGTCGAGGAGACCGGGGTCGCCTCGGTCGTCTTCTTCACCACCCGTTTCCTGCCCGAGGCCGGTGCCTGGATCGCCGAACAGGCGCAGGCCGGGGGATGGTTCACGGGACACGCGCAGTGGCTGGGCGATGTGTTCCACGGGACGGGCGACCACCCCTTCGCCACGCCCTGGCGCGGTGAGAAGGGCGCGCTGTGGGACGTCGGTCCGCACGCGCTGTCCGTGCTGCTGCCGGTCCTCGGCGACGTCCGCCGGGTGTCGGCCGCGGCCCGCGGTCCCCGCGACACCGTCCATGTGGTCCTGGACCATGTGGACGGCGCCTCCAGCACCCTGACGCTCAGCCTGACCGCCCCGCCGGCGGCGACGGGCGCGGGCGTGGAACTGCGCGGGACGGCCGGGGTGACCCGGCTCCCCCACGAGGGCGGCGACGCCGCCGACGCCCTCACCCGGGCCGCCGACGCGCTGCTCGCGTCGGCCCGGGACGGCCGACCGCACGCCTGCGACGCCGCGTTCGGCCTGCGCGTCACGCGGATCCTGGCCGACGCCGAGGCACTGCTGGCGGGCGGCGCACGCTGACCCACCGACAGCGGAGCCCGCGGGACACGACCTGGCGGGTGGTGTCCCACGGGCTCCGCCGGGCCGTCAGCGCACCTCGAAGTTCACCCGCTCCCGCACGATCGGATAGCCGGCCTTCGCGAAGTGCGCCGCCATCGGGAGGTTCCCCTGGTCGGTGGCGGCGGCGATGAACTCGGCGCCCCGCTCGACGAGATAGTGGGTGCACTCGGCGAGCAGGTCGTAGGCGAAGCCGTGACCGCGATGCTCGGGCAGCACGCCGATGAAGCCGACGCAGGGCCCCGAGGGGTTGTGGGCCGGGATGTGGATCCCGGCCAGTTCTCCTGCCGGGGTGCGGGCGACCTGCCACCACTCGCGCGGGGAGGGGCACCAGCGGAAGAAGTCGATCTCCTCCTGGGCGGCCTGGTCGAGGCCGCCCGCCGCGATGGCCTTGCGGGCGTGGGCGTCGAGGGTGTCGGAGTGGATGCGGCGCAGGGCGTCGAAGAACACCGCGTCGTCCGGTTCCGGGGCGAAACGCAGGCGGCCGGGACGGTCGGGCAGCCCGCACTCCGGGGTCCACCGGTACACGAAGCGTTCCACCAGCGGGGTGTGGCCGGCCGCGCGCGCGGCGGCGTGCCGGGCCTCGGAGGCGGCCCGCATGACGGGGTCCTCGCGCCAGCCGCCCGGCATGACGAGTTCCAGGCCGACCTGCCACGGAGCGGTGCGCAGGAGTTCGGCCGCGGCCTCCTCCTCGCCGTCGGCGAAGTCGAACCACTCCACGACGAGCGGTTCGCCGTCCTCGGGCCCGCCCCACCAGACGGCGCGGGCGACGACCCGGCCGTCCCGCAGGGCGACCCGCTTCCAGTCGGGCCGGTAATCGATCCTGCCGAAGGCGTCGGCGGCGCGCAGCGGGTCGGGCAGGGTGTCGAACAGATGGACGTCGCTCTCGTCGAGAGCGCGGATGACCAGATCGGTCACGGATTCCTCCGGGTCGCGTACGGCGTGGTGCGCTCCCGGGGGCGTCGGACGGGGGTCAGACGCGGCACGCCGGGGTCACGGAGCGGGAGCGCGGGATGTCTGCGGTTCGCATGGCGCTCGCCTCCTTCCGTGGGTGTCCGGGCGTGCGCTCACACGCTAGGGGGTGCTCCTTGATCGCGTCCACCGGTTTTTCGGCGTGCGCCCGCCTCGGCCACGGTGGAGCGTGGGGATGTGGGACGACAACTCGACGGGGAACGGCGGAGCTGGCTGCGGGGCGCGCCGCCGCCGCGCTGGGTGCGGGCGCTGCCGCTCCTCCTGGTCGCGGGCGTGTGCGCCGCCACGCTGGCCAGCCCCGAGCCGCTGGACATCGGGTTCATGCTGGGCGCGATCCCGCCGCTGGCGGTGCTGTCGTACGGTCCTGCGGCGACCGCGCTGCTCGGCGCGGTCGTGGTCGTGATGCTCGACCTGCCGGCGCTCCAGCTCGACCGGCCGGGCCGGACCGATGTGCTGACGGTGTCCTTCGTCGCGGTGCTGAGCGTGTTCGTGGCGTTCGTCCGGCGTCGGAGGGACGCCCAGCTGGACACCGAGCGCACGATCGCCGAGGCCGCGCAGAACGCCGTCGTGCCGCCGGTCCCGGAGCGGGTGGGTGCGGTGCGCTGCGCGGGTCTGTACCGGGCGGCGCAGCGCGGGACGCTGGTCGGCGGTGACTTCTTCGACGTCCGCACGAGCGCCTACGGGGTGCGGGCGGTGCTGGGCGACGTCCAGGGGCACGGGCTGGCGGCGGTGGCGACGGTGGCCTCGCTCCTGGGGGCGTTCCGGGAGGCGGTGCTGGACCAGCCCGACCTGGCGCGGGTGGCCGCCCGCCTCGACCGGCGGCTGACCGTGGACTCGGCGCGGGTCACGCACGCCGAGCTGTTCGCGACGGCGGTCCTGCTGGAGTTCACGCCGGACGCGGACGCCGTGCGCGTGGTCGTCTGCGGGCATCCCCCGCCGGTGCTGCTGCGCGGGGACACCGCCACCGAGCTGGACGTCGTCCCGTGGACTCCCCTGGGGCTGGGTCTCCCGGAGGGCGCCCCGCTCACGGCCCGGGTGGTGCGGCTGCTCCCCGGCGACCGTCTCTTCCTGGCCTCCGACGGCGTCTCGGAGGCCAGGGACGCCGCCGGAGTCTTCTACCCCCTGCTCGACCGGCTGCCCGCGCTCGCCGCCGGCGCCGACCCCGCGACGACGACCGAGCGGGTGTGGCGGGACGTCCGGCGGCACTGTCCCGCCGTCCGAGACGACGTCACGATGCTCGCTCTCGCGCCGGTGGGTCCGGCGGACCGCTGAGGGTCTCCGCGTCGCCCTCGGCGTCGATGTGCGGCAGGATCCGGTCCAGCCAGTGCGGGGTCCACCAGGCGCGCGCCCCCAGCAGGGTCATGACGGCGGGCACCATGAGCAGCCGTACCACGGTGGCGTCGATGAGCACGCTGACGGCGAGGCCGAGGCCCAGCATCTTGACGACGATGTTGTCGCTGATGATGAACGCCGAGAACACGCTCACCATGATCAGGGCCGCGCAGGTGATGACCCGGGCGGTGATCTCCAGGGCGTGGGCGACCGAGTCCTTGGCGTCGCCGGTGCGCATCCATGCCTCGTGCACCCGGGACAGCAGGAAGATCTCGTAGTCCATGCTGAGGCCGAAGATGATCGCGAACATCATCATCGGCACATAGCTCTCGATGGGCACGTCGCCGTGGACGCCCAGCGCGGGCCCGCCCCAGCCCCATTGGAAGACGGCGACGACCACGCCGTACGAGGCGGTGATCGACAGGACGTTGAGGACGGCGGCCTTGACCGCGACGAGGAGGCCGCGGAACACCGCGAGGATGATCAGGAAGGCGAGCAGGACGACCACGCCGATGATCAGGGGCAGCCGGCTGGCGACGATGTCGCGGAAGTCGACCTGGGCGGCCGTGGTGCCGGTGACATAGCCCTTGGCGTCGTACCCGGAGACCGCGTCGGGGAGGGTGTCGTCGACGAGCCGGTTGGTCAGGGCGGTGGTGCTCGCGTCCTGCGGGGCCTGCTGGGAGTAGACGGTCGCGAGCAGCACGTCGCCGTCGCTGGTGGGGGTCAGGGGGGTGACCGTGGCCGCGCCGGGCACCGCGCCCAGTGTCTTCTGCGCCTGGGCGGAGAGGTCGGAGCGTTTGTCGGACGGGACGTCGCTCTGGTCGATGACGACGGTGAGGGGACCGTTGGAGCCGGGCCCGAAGGCGTCGGTCATCAGGTCGTAGGCCCGCCGGTCGGTGAACGAGGTCGGGTCGGCGCCGTCGCCGATGTGGCCGAGCTGGATGGAGAAGACCGGGATGGCGAGGATCGCGATGACGGCGACTCCGGCGCCCAGGTACTCCCAGGGCCTGCGTTCGACGCGTCTGGCGTAGCGGTGCCAGGTGCCGTGCGGGGTGGCGCCCGGTTCGGCGTCGGTCTCGGCGACCGGTTTCCGGACGTGGTAGCGGTCGATGCGTCTGCCGATGAGCCCGAGGAGGGCGGGCACGAGGGTGAGGGCGCCGATGACGGCGGTGACGACGGTGACGGCGGCGGCGAGTCCGAGTTTGCCGATGAAGGACACCCCGGACGCGTACAGGCCGGCCAGCGCGATGATCACGGTGGTGCCGGACACCAGCACGGCCCGCCCGCTGGTGGCGTTGGCGTGTCCGGCGGCCTCGGCGGGGTCGGCGCCGTCCATGAGGTTCTGCCGGTGCCGGGTGGTGAGGAAGAGGGCGTAGTCGATGCCGACGCCCAGTCCGATCATGGTGGCGAGGGTCGGCGAGACGGTCGCGAAGGTGAAGGCGGCGGCCAGCAGCCCGAGGCAGGCGAGCCCTCCGACCACGCTGATCAGGGCGGTGACCAGGGGCAGTCCGGCCGCGATGACACTGCCGAAGCCGACGAGCAGGACGACGATGGCGACCGCGAAGCCGATGAGCTCGCTGATCCGGTCGTTCGGGGCGGGGCGGGCCAGTTCGCCGAGCGATCCGCCGTACTCGACGTCGGCACCGGCCGCCCGCAGCGGCTGGACGGCCTTGTCGACGCCGTCCAGGTAGTCGTCGCCGAGGGTGGAGGGCTGTACGTCGAAGCGGACGGTGACGTACGCGGTCTTTCCGTCGCCGGAGACCGGGCCGACCTTCGACGAGGTCACGGAGAGCGGGTTCACGGCCGTGAGCACGTGGGGGAGCTTCTGGAGGTCGCCGACGGCGGTGGACAGCTGGGAGCTCAGCGTGGTCACGGGCTGGTCGTCGTGCAGGACGATCTGGCTGCTGTAGCCGCCGGCCTGCGGGTCGTGCGCCTTGAGCACGTCCAGGCCGTCCGTGGACTGCACGCCCGGCAGCTGGAAGTTGTCCTCGTAGGTCCCGCCGACGGAGCGGTTGACCGCCTGGAGGGCCACGACGGCCACGACCCAGGCGACGATGACGATCAGGAAGTGACGGGCGCACCAGGCACCGAGCCTGCGCAGTCCCCCGCGGTGCGGTTTCCCGGCGGTGGTGGGAGCCATGGGGCCATTAGACGCCGGGTGGATCTTCCCGGCATCTCGGGCCGGAGCTGATCGGGATTGCAGGCTGCGGCTCCAGGATGAATGGTGTTAGTGGACCCGATGACCGCACCGGGCCGAAGCCTCCCTTCGGACGCGAGGAGCAGACATCATGCCGACGTCAGAACCCGGCGCCGCCCAGCCCTCCCCGGACCGCGCCACCCCGGACAACCTGCTCCACACGCGTACCGGCACCGAGGTGTCGCCCGAGGACATGGTCCTCGTCACCGGCCGGGACCTCACCCCGCGCAATCTCGAGTGGGCCAGGCGCAAGCTCGCCGAGGAGGGACCCACCGCGATCGAGAAGCTGCTGCCCTAGTCATTCGGGGCAATCGGGGCTCACCCTTTCGCGGCGGGCCCCGCGGCTGCCAGACTCCCGAGGATGCCCGACTTCGACATGCTCGTCCTCGGATCAGGTCCCGGCGGCCAGAAGGCCGCCATCGCCGCGGCCAAACTGGGCCGCCGGGTCGCCGTCGTCGACCGCCCCGACATGGTCGGCGGGGTCTCCCTCCACACCGGCACCATTCCCTCCAAGACCCTGCGCGAGGCGGTGCTCTACCTCACCGGTCTCACCCAACGGGACCTGTACGGACAGAGCTACCGCCTCAAGGAGAACATCACCGTCGCCGATCTGACCGCCCGTACCGAGCACGTGGTCGGGCGGGAGATCGATGTCATCCGCAGTCAGCTGTCCCGCAACCACGTCGCCCTGTTCGCCGGCACCGGCCGGTTCGTCGACGACCACACCGTCTGTCTGCGGGAGATCACCGGGAACGAGCGGCTGATCAGCGCCGAGCACGTCGTGATCGCCACCGGGACGCGGCCGGCCCGGCCGGACAGTGTGGAGTTCGACGGGCGGACCATCCTCGACTCCGACAACGTCCTGACGATCGAGCGCGTCCCGCAGTCCATGGTGATCGTCGGGGCGGGTGTGATCGGCATGGAGTACGCGTCCATGTTCGCCGCGCTCGGCAGCAGGGTCACGGTGGTGGAGAAGCGGGCCGGGATGCTCGACATGTGCGACGTCGAGGTCATCGAGTCGCTCAAGTACCACCTGCGGGACCTGGCGGTGACGTTCCGTTTCGGGGAGACCGTCGCGGCCGTGGAACGGCACGCGCGGGGTGCGCTGACCGTGCTGGAGAGCGGCAAGAAGATCCCGGCCGACGCGGTGATGTACTCGGCCGGGCGGCAGGGCCTGACCGACGAACTGGATCTGGACAAGGCCGGGCTGGCGGCGGACCGGCGCGGCCGGATCGAGGTCGACGAGCACTACCGCACGCCGGTCCCGCACATCTACGCGGTGGGGGACGTGATCGGTTTCCCGGCGCTCGCGGCCACGGCGATGGAGCAGGGCCGGGCGGCCGCCTACCACGCGTGCGGAGAGCCCGTCGGGCAGATGCACCATCTCCAGCCGATCGGCATCTACACGATCCCGGAGATCAGCTTCGTGGGCCGGACGGAGGACCAACTCACCGAGGACAGCGTGCCGTTCGAGGTCGGCATAGCCCGCTACCGCGAACTGGCCCGCGGGCAGATCATCGGTGACGCCCACGGCATGCTGAAACTGCTGGTCTCGCCCGGGGACCGGAAACTGCTCGGGGTGCACTGCTTCGGCACCGGGGCGACCGAGCTGATCCACATCGGGCAGTCGGTGATGGGCTGCGGCGGGACCGTCGACTACCTGGTCGACGCGGTATTCAACTACCCGACGCTGGCGGAGTCGTACAAGGTCGCCGCTCTCGACGCCACCAACCGGCTACGGCAGTTGGACCGCATCGGTGACTGACGGGCGGGCGGGCGGCCGGCAGGCGCGCGACCGGCCGACGGGCGCGCGCCGGGCCGCTCATTCCTCCACGATGTGGACGGCGGCCTCCTCGGCGCCCGCCGCTCCGCCGTCGATGCCCACGTCCCGGGCGATCTCCTCCTTGGTGGCCTCGGGGTGGGCGCCCTCGTCGGGGGCGACGAGCCGGCCCGCGCGCCGGTCACCGACCTCGGCGTCGACGGGTTCGCCCTCGCCGCCGGGCAGGTCGCCGACGCCGTCACCGGCCGGTTCCGCGACGTCCGGGACCTCCTGGGCGAGGCGCTGGTCGAGGCTTTCGCCGTCGTGCTGTTCGGCCGCGGTGGTGCCGTACCTGGTCACGCCGAGCGGCTTCTCGGGCGGGGACCAGCCCTCGTCGAGGGCGTCGTCGTAGGTGCGTTCGCCGACGGCGTCCTGGAGGTCGAGCGGGGCGGCGTCCTGCTGCTCCTCGTTCGTCCCGGTGGGCTGGTAGACGTCGTCGCCCCTCGCCCCGGACTCCGTACCCATGGGTTGCTCCTTCGCCTTCGGGGGCTGTCGTTCTCCCCGTCCGCGTTTCCCGTGCGGGCCGCTCCAATCGCGGCACATGCCACCCGCACGAGCGGGAGCGGAACTTACCCGTCCGTCAATCTTGAAAGCTCAATCGGTGGGGCTATAGTCACTCGCACACTCGGTGTGACCGCCCGTGAACACAGTGCTGGGACGGTCCCCTCCGCGCCCCGCCCCGCCGACGCCCCGAGGTCACCCCCTCGCGACACGCGGCGGCGCCTCACCCCTCACCCCCCTACGCCGCCGGGTCGTCCCCGCCCGGGCGGCGCGCACGACGGAAAGCAGCGCGACCATGAGCAACCGCACCGGAAGAGGCCTCCAGGCGAACGTACTGGGCACCTTCGACACGGTGGTGATGGCGGTCGCCGGCAGCGCGCCGGCCTACTCCATCGCCGCCACCACGGCCGTCCTGACCGGCGCCGTGGGTCTGGCCGGGCCGGCGGCGCTGCTGTACTGCGCGATACCGATGCTGGGCATCGCGCTGGCCTTCAGCCGGCTCAGCCGGATCGACGTCAACGCGGGGGCGAGCTACTCCTGGGTGGGACGCACGCTGCACCCCTTCCTCGGCTTCCTCAGCGGCTGGGCGCTGGTGATCTCGGCGACCATCTTCATGGTGGCGGGCTCCCTGCCGGCCGGGTCGATGACGCTCGCCCTGTTCGACGAGGGCCTCGCCGACAGCACGGTGCTGTCGACGGTCGTCGGCGCCGCCTGGTTCCTGGTGATGCTGGCGGTGGTGCTGGGCGGGGCCCGGCTCACCGTGCGCGCACAGCTCGTCATGTCCGGTGTGGAGCTGGCGATCCTGGCCCTGTTCGCGGTGCTCGCCGTCTTCCACACGGACAACGCGCTGTCCTTCGACCGGTCCTGGCTCGGGTTCGGCCATTTCGACGGGGTGTCCGGCTTCGCGTCGGGCGCGCTGGTCGCCGCGTTCTACTACTGGGGCTGGGACGTGAGCAGCAACCTCAGTGAGGAGACGCGCGACAGCCGCCGTACGACGGGCCTGGCGGGGCTGATCGGGGTCGGCATCGTCTTCCTCCTCTTCGAGGTCTTCACCATCGCGGTGAACGTCGTCCTCGGCTCGCGGCGCGTCCAGGACGAGGGCGCGAACGTGCTGGCGGCGCTCGGCGAGGAGGTGTGGCCCGGCTGGGGCGGCAAGATGCTGGTCGTGGCCGTGCTGCTGTCCACCGTGGCCACCCTGGAGACGACCCTGATCCAGGTCACGCGCTCGCTGTTCGCGATGGGCCGCGACCGTACGATGCCGTCCGCGCTGGGCCGGGTGCACCGCACCTGGAACACGCCCTGGGTGGCCGTCGTGGTGGTGGGCGTGGTGGCGCTGGTGCTGTTCGTGGCCTCCAACGCCCTGGGCTCGGTGGGCGACATCCTCGCCGACGCCATCTCGGCGATCGGCCTCCAGATCGCCGTCTACTACGGTCTCGCGGGCCTGGCGGCGGTCGTCGCGTACCGCAGGACGCTGCTGAGGTCCCCCTCCGACTTCGTCCTCGGCGGTCTGTGGCCGCTGTTCGGCGCCGTGTTCATGTTCTGGATCTTCGTGGAGTCGCTCGGTGAGCTGGCCCCCGCGGCGGTCGCGATCGGCATCGGCGGGCTCGCCGCGGGACTGGTGCCGATGCTCTGGTACTGGCGGAAGGGCAGCGACTACTACCGGCCCGCACGGCTGGACGCCGCACGCACCGTCGAGGCCGACTACGTGCCCGAGGGGCGCCCGACCACGCGCTCCGGCGGCCACGAGGGCCTCTCCACCGACTTCTGAGAGGGGACCTGATGGCTCGCGACCGTTTCGCTCCCGACTTCGACCCCGACTGCGGGGACGCTCCCCTCTCCGCCACCCGGCACGACATCGTCATCGGCCGCTGGCAGGGCCCGCGGGACCTGCTGCGCGCCACCGGCCCCGACCGGCTCGCCCGCGGCCACCGGGTCCGGCTGCTGGCGCAGGCCTGCGCGGGCAGTTCGACCGTGGAGACCTGGCTGGCCGCCGAACCGCACAGTGCCGACGCGCTGGTGCTGCGGGCGGCCACGGAGACCGCCCGGGCGTTCAACCTGGCGATCGCCGCGGGCCGCGGCGTGCCGATCGACCAGAGCCGGACAGACGGCGCGGTGCTGGCGTGTCTGGCCGCCGCCGAGGCCTGCCCGGACGACCCGACACCCTGGACCTCGCTGATCTCGGTCGCCCGCCTCTATCCGGCCGGGGTACGGCGACAGGAACTGGCCCGCTGGTGGGACGAGTTGTACCAGCGGGATCCGTACAGCATGGAGGGCCACCTCCAGGTGCTGCACTACTACTCCGCCCGCTGGCACGGCTCGCACGGGCTGATGTACGACTTCGCCCGTGACGCGGCCGGCTCGGCCCCGCCCGGCTGTCCGCTGCCGGTGCTGGTGCAGTACGCGCGCGTGGAGGAGTTCCGCCACGCCCTCGACACCTCGCACGAGCGCTCCGGCGCGGTGGGCCTCGGCCAGCACTGGACCAACGACGGCGCCGTCGGCGACGTGCGCCGCACCTGGGAGCGCTGGATCACCGGCCGCAAGGAGGACGCCGTCGCCCCGGGCGAGCTGCGTGACGTCAACTACCTCGCGCACGCCGCGTGCTGGGCGGGGGCCGCGGAGGTGGCGGCGCCCCTGCTGCGGATCCTCGGCCACCGGGCGACCCGCACTCCCTGGTCGTACACCGGCGACCCGGTCCAGCAGATCACCAGACGCCGCAAGGAACACGGCGTACGCGCCTGAGCCCGCCCCTCCCCCGCCGCACGGCCCCGGAGCGGCCGGTCCCAGATCTCGTCGACTCGGCGTCGACACCCCCGACGGCAGGCTACGGCTACGGCTACGACGCGGGTGGTTCGGTGGCGTGGGGGCCGTCCGGCCTGTCCCGGCGCTGTTCGACCATCTCGTGGCTGAGCCGCTCCGTCTCCGCCGCGGACAGCCGCTCGAAGCCCTCCTCGGTGATGACCGAGACGATCGGGAAGATCCGACGGCCGATGTCGGGGCCGCCGGTCGCGGAGTCGTCGTCGGCCGCGTCGAACAGCGCCTGGAGCGCGGCCAGCGCCGCCTCGCGCCGGGACATACCGGCGCGGTACAGCTTCTTCAACGCCCCGCGGGCGTAGGGGGATCCGGAGCCCTCGGCGTGGAAGGGCGTCTTCTCGTAGAGGCCGCCCGCCACGTCGAAGCTGAAGATGCGGCCCCCGGCCCCCGGGGCGGCGGCCGTGTCGTAGCCCGCGAGGAGGGGGACGACGGCGAGGCCCTGCATGGCCTGGCCGAGGTTCTGCCGGATCATCGTGGCCAGTCTGCGGGCCTTCGCGCCGAGGGTCATGGGGATGCCCTCGACCTTCTCGAAGTGCGCGAGCTCGACCTGGTACAGCTTCACCATGTCCACGGCGAGGCCGACGGTGCCGGCGAAGGCGACGGCGGTGTGCTCGTCGGCCGGGTGCACCTTCTCCAGGTCGCGCTGCGCGATGAGGTTGCCCATCGTGGCCCGGCGGTCGCCGGCGATGAGCACACCGTCGCGGTAGACGAGGGCCAGCACCGTCGTACCGTGCGGGAAGCCGTCCGCCCCGCCCCGCACACCGTCGGCGAACGGGCCACGCGTCGGCAGCAGTTCGGGACGGTGCGCCGCCAGGAACTCGCCGAACGACGAGCCGCCCGCCGTGAAGAACTCGTCCGCGAGCCGTCCCTCGTGCCCACTCTGCGCCATGCCGTTCCCCCTCGCCGCCTCCGACTCCTCCCCTACCTACCAGCACCCGGCGGCCGGGAAACACACCGCCGGACACCGGGCCGGCGGCTCAGCGGGTGTTCGGCCCGCGATGCGGGGGCTGCCGGGGTGTCGGCCGGTCCGGCACGGGCGGCAGGGCGCGCACCACGGGTCCGTCGCCGTTCACCAGCACGGGGGCGCCGTGGTGCTGGATCGTCAGGGGCGAGCCGGACAGCAGGGTGTACGTGGCCTTGTCCGGGCCTATCTCCACCCGCAGGCGGCGGCCGAGGAGTTGGACGCTGAAGGCGAGACGGCTGAACCGCTCCGGCAGCCGGGGCGCGAACCGCAGGCCCTCGCGGTCACCGCGCAGCCCGCCGAACCCGGCGACCAGGGCCATCCAGGTGCCCGCCAGGGACGCGATGTGCAGCCCGTCGCGCGTGTTGTGCTCCAGGTCGGCCAGGTCCATCAGCGCGGCCTCGGTCGTGTAGTCGTAGGCCAGCTCCAGATGGCCCGACTGGGCGGCGATCACCGCCTGGCTGCACGCCGAGAGGGAGGAGTCGCGGACGGTCAGGGGCTCGTAGTAGGCGAAGTTGCGGGCGATCTGCTCCTCGTCGAAGTGGTCGGCGCAGGTGTACATCGCCAGCACCAGGTCGGCCTGCTTGACGACCTGTTTGCGATAGAGGTCGAAGTACGGGAAGTTGAGCAGCAGGGGGTACTGGTCGGGCCGGGTGCCGGCGAAGTCCCACTGCTGGTAGCGGGTGAAGCCCGCGTGCTGTTCGTGCACGCCGAGTTCGTGGTTGTAGGGCAGGTGCACCGCTTCGGCCGCGTCGCGCCAGGCCGCGCTCTCCTCCGCGTCCACGCCGAGCCGGGCTGCCTCGCCCGGGTGCCGTGCGACGACGTCGGCGGCGGCGAGGAGGTTCGCCCGGGCCATGAGGTTGGTGTAGGTGTTGTCGTCGGCGACCGCGCTGTACTCGTCGGGCCCGGTGACGCCGTCGATGTGGAAGGTGCCGTGCGCGTCGTGGTGGCCGAGCGAGCGCCACAGCCGGGCGGTCTCCACCAGCAGTTCGACACCGGTGGCCGCTTCGAAGTCCCGGTCCCCGGTCGCGGTGACGTAGCGGACCACGGCGTCGGCGATGTCGGCGTTGACATGGAAGGCGGCGGTTCCGGCCGGCCAGTACGCCGACCCTTCCGAACCCTCGATCGTCCGCCAGGGGAACGCGGCGCCGCGCAGGCCGAGTTGGACGGCCCGTTCGCGGGCGGCGGGCAGGGTGTTCTGCCGCCAGCGCAGGGCCTCGGCGACGGCGCCGGGCGCGGTGTAGGTGAGCAGGGGCAGCACGAAGGTCTCGGTGTCCCAGAAGGCGTGGCCGTCGTAGCCGGACCCGGTCAGCCCCTTGGCGGGGATGGCGCGTTGCTCGGCGCGGGCACCGGCCTGGAGCACGTGGAAGAGCGCGAAGCGGACGGCCTGCTGGATCTCCTCGTCACCGTCGACCTCGACGTCCGCGCGAGACCAGAAGTCGTCGAGGTAGGCGCGCTGGTCCTCCAGCAGACCCGCCCAGCCGCTGTGCCCGGCCGCCGCGAGGGCCGCCTCGACCTGGTCGCTCATCGCGGGCCGGGAGCGGGCGCCCGACCAGCCGTGCGCGACGAGCTTCTCCACCCGCAGCGTCTCGCCGGGCTCCAGCACGGAGGTGACGGTCAGCCGGGCGACGTCGACGTTGCTCTCGCTGTCGACGGTGGTCCGCTCGGGGCCGGTGACCTCGTGGTCGGCGGCGACCGCCACCCGCAGCCCGCTGCGCTTGGTGCGGTGGACGAGCCGCAGCCGACGGCCGACGGCCACGTCCTCCTCCGGCTCCAGCGGTGACTTCAGGGCCCGGGCCGCACGCGGGTCGCCGTTCGGGTCGGGCAGGCTCTCGTTGGTGACCAGCTCGGACTGGATCACCACCCGGGAGCTGCTGCCGACGGCCTCCACCTCGTAGGCGACGGCGGCCACGGCCCGCTGGGTGAGCGAGACCAGCCGGGTCGAGCGCACCCGGACCGTGGACCCGGCGGGCGAGGTCCACTCACAGGTCCGTTCGAGGACGCCCCGGCGCAGGTCGAGCACCCGCTCGTGGGTGACGAGCCGCCCGTAGCGCAGGTCGAACGGCTCGTCGTCGACCAGCAGCCGAAGGATCTTGCCGTTGGTGACGTTGATGACGGTCTGCCCGGACTCCGGGTAGCCGTAGCCCGCCTCGGCGTAGGGCAGCGGGTGAAGTTCGTGCACACCGTTGAGGTAGGCGCCGGGCAGCCCGTGCGGCTCGCCCTCGTCCAGATTGCCGCGCCAGCCGACGTGCCCGTTGGAGAGTGCGAAGACGGACTCGCTCTGGGCCAGGACGTCGAGGTCGAGCCGCGTCTCGCGTACGCACCAGGGCTCGACCGTGTAGGACCGGTCCGTGATCACTGCCGCTCCCCCCGGTCGCCCTCGACGCCACCCGCGAGGTCGGCGAGGTCCGCGAGGTCCTTCACCACGATGTCCGCGCCGTGCGTGTAGAGCGCGTCGGTCTGCCCGACCCGGTCGACACCGACGACGTACCCGAAGTTCCCGGCGCGGCCCGCGTCCATCCCGGCCAGCGCGTCCTCGAAGACGGCCGCCCGCGACGGCTCGACGCCGAGATCGCGGGCGGCGGCCAGGAACGTGTCGGGGCGCGGCTTGCCCGGCAGATCCCGCTCGGCCGCCACGACGCCGTCGATCCGCACCTCGAAGAGGTCCTCGGCGTCGATCGAACGCAGCACGTCGCGGGTGTTGGCGCTGGAGGAGACGATCGCCGTCCGCAGGCCGCGCGCGCGGGCCGCCGCGATGTAGCGCAGGGTGCCGTCGTACGGCTCGACGCCCTGGGTGCGGATCTTCTCCAGGAGCAGTTCGTTCTTGCGGTTGCCCAGCCCGTGGACGGTCCGCGCGTCGGGCGGGTCACCCGGTTCGCCCTCGGGCAGTTCGATGCCCCGGGAGGCGAGGAAGGTGCGGACGCCGTCGGCGCGGGGGCGGCCGTCGACGTACTCGCCGTAGTCGTGGGTCTCGTCGAACGGGCGGAAGTCGTCGTCCCCGCGCGCGTACAGGAACGCGTCGAAGGTCTCCTTCCAGGCGGCCGCGTGCACCACGGCCGTTCGGGTGACGACCCCGTCGAGGTCGAAGAGACAGGCCTGGATCGTTGCGGGGAGACCGAGCGTCGACGTCATAGGGCCCTCGTTCCCCCACATCGGGTCTCTCACCGGGGTCTCTCGCGGGTGTGTCGCGCGCCACACGCGGTCAGTCGTGCGGGAAGGAGTGGTGTTCGTGGGCGATGAGCCAGCGGCCGTGCTCCTTGCGCAGCCCGAAGGTGAGCCGCAGCCGCAGGCTCGGACACTCGGCGAGCTCCTCGGGCGTGCCGCAGCGCAGCAGCGCGTGGGCGTAGGCGACGTCGTGACCCGCGGTGACGTCGAGGGTGTCGATGTCGAAGCGGGCGCCCTGCGCCTGCCAGACGAAGAAGGGCGGCCAGGTCGCGCGGTAGGCGGCGAGGCCCCGGATTCCCTCGTGGGGCGCGGGCACGTCGTACATCACCAGGTCCTCGGCGTGCTGGTCGAGGACGGTGTCGAGGTCGCCCCGGTGGACGGCGTCGGCCCAGCGGGTGATCAGGGTGCGGATCTGCCGCTCGTCGTCGGACACGGTCGGCCTCCTTTCGTCGCGGATCTCCGTGGGGTCTCCTTCCAGAGACTGCGACACTCTGCTGTGTGCTCACTTTCGACGATCTGCTGGTCCGGGCCCGTGTTCTCGCCGGGGACGGCGGCCGGCGCGTACTCCTCGGGATCGCGGGCAGTCCGGGCGCGGGCAAGACGACGCTCGCCGAGGGCCTGGTGCGCGAGCTGAACGGCGCCGGGGACCCCTGGGTCGCGCACGTGCCGATGGACGGCTTCCATCTCGCCGACGTCGAACTCGACCGCCTCGGCCGACGGCACCGCAAGGGTGCGCCCGACACCTTCGACGCGGCGGGGTACGCGGCCCTGCTGCGGCGGCTGCGGGAGGAGACGGACGGCGCGGACCCGGTGTACGCGCCGGGCTTCGAGCGGGAGCTGGAGCAGCCGCTCGCGGGGGCCGTGCCGGTTCCGCCGACGGCCCGCCTGGTCGTCACGGAGGGCAACTACCTCCTGCTCGGCACGGGGGCGTGGGCGCGGGTCCGGGACGCGCTGGACGAGGTGTGGTTCTGCGAGTCCGACGAGGACGAGCGCGTCCGCCGGCTGATCGCCCGGCACGAGCGGTTCGGCAAGGGCCACGAGGAGGCGGTGGAGTGGGTGCGGCGCAGTGACGAGCGCAACGCCGAACTGGTGGCGACGACGAGGGACCGCGCCGATCTGGTCGTGCCGCTGCCCGTGCCGCCCCGGCCGTCCGGGGGCGTTGTCGGTGCCGCGGGTTAGCTTCGAGCCCATGACCGACGGAATCGTGTGGCTGGTGGATCTGGACGGCTGGATGTCCAGCGTCGTGTTCGCGCGCGGGATCTCCCCCGAGGAGCTGGCCCGCCGCATGGGCGCCGACCCGGGCGGGGCCACCGAGCCGATCACCGACGCCGAGGTGTGGCGGCTCGGGATCACGCAGTGGCGGCCGGCCGAGGACGGGGACGGCGTGGTCCGGGTCGGCAGCTCCGGGGAATGGTCGTTCGCCCTGGAGTACGGGGACTCGACCGGCGGGGACCTGCTGGCGGAGATGTCGCGCGGCGGCGTGGAGGTCGTGCGGTACGTGCCGCCCCAGGAGCACCCGCCCGCCGACGTCCACTACGCGCGCGACGGCGTGTTCGTCACCGGCTACGGGCTGCGCGAGGAAGTGTGGCGGTGGGGCGCGGAGCCGGATCTGCTGCTGCCCGACCTGATCGCCGCGGGCATCCTGTCCCGTGACGGGAACACCTTCCTCCCGCCGGAGGACGAGGACCACCGCACGGGCTACCGGCGCAGCCTCGGCGTCGTGGAGCGGCGGTTCGGACTGTCCCTGTCCCCCGCGTTCCTGCACGACGCCCGGCTGCCCGCGTACGCGGTGCGCGGCACCCCTCGGATGACGCTCAGCCCCTGACGGCGGCGCGCAGCGTCAGCGTCGGCTCGGCGTGCTCGTCGTCCGGGCCGAGGACGGCGGTGAAGGCGTCCGTCCGCACGGTCAGGCCCTCCGCGGCCCACTCGACCGCGACGCTCAGCGGCTCCTCGGTGCCGTGGCACACCGCGAACACGTGCAGGTCGTCCGGCGCGTCCGGGAGCGGTCCCGCCTCCAGGGCCGTCGAGCTGACCAGGTGGCGCCAGCCCTCGTCGGGGTTGCCGTAGCCGCGCGGATCGGCGGCGAGCGCGAAGGCGGCCTCCTGCTGGGTGAGTCCGGCGCGCGCGTCGAAGTGCTCGGCGCCCTCGGCCTCGGGGTGCGTGAGGCGCAGGCCGCCCGGCGAGGAGACGGCGCCGTGCGCGGTGCGCCGGACCCGGTCGCCGTCGTCCTCGGCGTACGGCAGGCCGGCCAGCAGGTACGGCGTGCCGTCGAGGCGCTCCACGGCGACCGTCGTCCACAGGACGGTGCCGTCGGTGACGTACAGGGAGCGCACGCTGCGCAGGACGTGGTCGCGGCCGACGACCGGCTTGGTGACCAGCTTGGCCGTCAGGCCCCCGGCCCGGGCGTCGCGGACCCGGACCTCGCCCATCGGCCGGCACAGCAGGAAGCCGTCGGTGACGGGGCCGAAGCCGTGCTGGCGGTCGACGGCGGCGGGCAGGTAGTAGGTCCCGGCCGCCTCGACGACCGCCGGGGTCATCCGGTCGTCGAAGGCCACCGAGACCGTGCCGGAGCGCAGCTGGTGCCGTGCGGAGCCGGTGGACGGCTCGCGGTGCCAGCGGGTGGCGTCCTGGATCTGCCAGACCAGCATCCACGCGAAGTGGCCGTCGACGCCGCCGTCCGCCTTGACGGCGTGCCGGGCCCAGCGGCTGTCGCCCCGGTAGCGGCCCAGGTCGGCGCCGATCCGGGCGCCGAAGTAGCGCAGGCCCAGTACGGACTCGAAGGCGGAGTGCTGCTCGCTGTAGCGGGGGCCGCCGTTGTCGAAGCCGCCGACGGTGAGCCGGGCGTCGAGGTAGCGGGCGAGCGCCTCCCCGTCCTCGGCGAAGACCTCCTCGCCGCTGATCCGGTGGGCCTGGGCGAGGAAGGAGAGGGAGATCGGGCCGTAGTTGTTGTCGTAGGCGCCGCCGTGCTCGGGGGGCAGCAGGGCGCCCCGGTCGCGGACCCGGTGGGCGCGGATCTCGTCGCGGTACAGCGCGAGGGCCCGGGCGCGGACCGGCTCGCCCTCCTCCGGCGGGAGGTGGCGGGCCAGCATCAGGCCGCCGACCACGCAGCCGATCGCCTGGTTGCCGGCCTCCTGGGGGTTGAAGAAGGTCGCCTCGGTCAGCCAGCTCCAGTAGCCGCGTGCCACGTCGAGGAGTTCGGCGCGCTGGTCGTCCGGCACCGGGCCGTCGGCCAGGTCGAGGACGTTCACGGCCTGGAGCAGCGCCCAGACCGTGCTCGGCCAGTCGCCGACGGGGTGCGCGCCGGGTGCCAGGGTGTAGCGCGCGTAGGGGAGTCCGGATTCGCGCACCCGAAGGTTCGGGTAGCCCGGGTTGTCGTCCCGGTAGACCCGCTCGCGCAGGTGGAAGGCGAGGCTGCGGCGTACCGCCTCCGGCAGCCGCGGGTCCTCGGTGCGCCGCCAGGCCAGGGCCAGCAGGGAGGTGATGCCGAGCGAGGTGTCGCCGATGTCGTCGACACAGTCGGGGTGCTCCAGGCTGCCCTGCGGGGTCAGGCGGCGCAGCGCCTGCTCGCTGACGTCGGCGAGGACGGCGTCGTACGCCTGCGGGGTGTCGGGCAGGTCGTGCAGCGGGCCGCGCTGGTGGAGGAGGTACACGGGAGGGGACGGGAGGTGCACGGGGATCAGCCCTTCATGCCGGAGATGGCCATGGCGTGGGTGTCGGAGTCACACGGCGGGTGCGGGCCGGCGGGCGCGCAGTGCGAGGGTCAGGGTGTGCGGGCCGAGTCCGCCGAGGTGGACGCGGTTCCCGGTCGTGGCGTCGGTGCCGCCCACCACGGTGTGGTCCTGCCCCGGGTCGTAGCGCAGGACGTCGCTCCGGTCCGGACCGGCCAGGGGTTCGCCCGCCTCGACGTGGGCCTCGACCCGGATCTCGTCGTAGCCGACCCGATAGGTCGTCGGGCCGGTCGTCAGGCACCGGCGTCCGTCGCCGATCGGTACGGCGCCCTCGAACGAGCCGCCCGGCCGGAAGGTCAGTTCGAGGGCCCAGGGCACCGGTGGTCCGCTGATGTCGATCCGCAGGTCGGCACCGTCGTCCCGCAGGTCCACGTCGACGCGGGTCGTGTGGGAGATCTCGTCGCGAGGCCGGTCGGGGAAGGCCATCGCGGCCGAGAAGCGTCCCTCGTCCACCAGCCGGTAGGCGCCGTCGTCCCGTCTGCGTTCCTTCGGGAGCGGCTGGTAGTAGGCGGCCGTGACGGTCTCGGTGAGCCGGTATCGGTGGGCGGCGAGCCGTCGCATCTCGGCGGCGCGGAACGGGCCGAGGTCGAAGAACCCCCGTGAGAGGCGGACCGCGTCGAGGACGGCGTCGCCGGCGAACAGGCGCAGGAAGGTGGGGTTGCACGCGAGGCCCGAGCGGACGCGCCGGTGCCCCGGCACGTCGGAGCCGCCGTACACCACGGTGTGCGCGGTGGCGGAGGCGTGCCGGGCGAGGCGCGCGGTGGTGAGGTACCGCTCGCGCGGCAGGGTCTCCGGCTCCGGGGCCGGCAGGAGGCGGCACAGGTCCGGGGTCAGGAGGGTCTGGGCGAGCAGGTCGCAGTCCTCGATGCCGTCGGCGGCCGCCAGCAGTGCCGCCCGGGCGAAGTCGCCCCGGCCGGTGCGGATCGCGAGCAGCCGGTAGTGCGGCAGGTAGGGCGCCAGCGGGAACGGGTGGTTCTGGTCCTGCCGTCGCGAGTGGACGGTCTCCACCGTGCGGTCCGGCCTGATGAGGTCCAGGGTCGTGGCGAGATGGCGTTCGACGGCGTCCTGGAGGTCGGCGCGGCCGAGCACGTCGGCCAGCAGCAGCAGCGACGGGTTGGACACATGGCTCGCGTAGACGGCGCTGCGTTCCGAGTACAGGCCCTCCGCGTCGATGTCGACGCCCTCGGCGAGCCACTCCCCGACGCGGTCGAGGAGCCGTGCGTCCGGGAACGACCGGTGCAGCCGGGCCAGCGCCGCGCACAGCTCCCAGCGGTGGTTCGGGGTGTGCGCCCCGCCGGTCAGGAGAGGACCGGCGGCGGCGCGGGCGATCCCGGCGAGCGCGGCCGTGACCTCGCGCAGTTCCGGTCCCGCGCCGGCGGCGAGGACGTGCGCGTCGCACACGTCGTTGACGGTGAAGGCGGAGTCCGGCGGTGACTGCACGTTGTCGCCGCCCGCGAAGAGGCCGGAGGCCGTCTGCACGGCGCGCAGGGCACGCAGGTGGGTCAGCGCGGCGGCGACGGCGGCCGCGCTGCCGTGCAGTGCCGAGTCCCGGCAACGGTACGCCGCGACCAGGGTCTTCACCCGGCGGGCCAGGACGCGGTGGGTCACACCGACGGGTTCCACGTCCGGGACGGCCGCCAGCGGGACGGCCGCCCGGTCGGCCGCGCGGGCCACCGCGCGGCCGAAACCGTGGTCGAGCGGGCTGGGCAAGGTCAGTCCTTCAGTCCGGCGTTGATGTCGGCGCTCATGACGTACCGCTGGAACACCAGGAAGACGGCGATCAGCGGGATCATGGAGATGACCGATCCGCCGAGCAGCACCGACCAGTTGATGTTCTGCGCACCGACGAGGCTCTGGATGCCGATCTGCACGGTGAACTTGTCGGGGTCGTTGAGCATCAGCAGCGGCCAGATGTAGTCGTTCCAGCGCCACTGGAACGACAGGATGGCGAGCGTCAGCATGATGGGCCGGGAGATCGGCACCATGATCCGCAGGAAGATCGACAGTTCGCGGGCGCCGTCGATGCGGGCGGCCTCGACGAGTTCGTCGGGGACCGTCAGGAAGAACTGGCGGAACATGAAGCATCCGGTCGCGGTGAGCACGGCCGGGAGGATGATGCCGCCGAACGAGTTGTAGAGGCCGAGGTCGCGGACGACCAGGAACTCCGGGGCGAGCATGACCTCGGACGGCAGCATCGTGGTGGCCAGGATGCAGAGGAAGAAGAACTTGAGCCACTTGTTGTCGTACTTGGCCAGCGCGTAGCCGGTGCAGCAGCTGGCCCCCACCGTGAGGACCGTCGTGACGACGCACACCAGGGCCGTGTTGACGAAGTACTGCGAGAAGTTGGCGCTGTCCCACGCCGCTTCGTAACCCGACAAAGTGGGGTTGTGCGGCAGCACCGTCAGCGGGAGGGAGAACAGGTCGCCGGCCGGTTTGAAGGAGCTGAGGACGAACCACAGCACCGGGAGCCCGTAGAGAGCCGCCAGGATCCACAGCAGGGTGGTCGCGGACACCGCCCCGCGGAGGCTGCCGCGGCTCGCTCTGCGGGACCGCTTCCCGGGGAGGGCCCGTGCGGAATCGGCGTCGATCTTGCGCGGCGCCTCTGTGGTGGTCATCGGTTCTCCATCCGCCGGTTGACGATCAGCTGGATGATCGCGACGGCCATCAGGATGAGCATGAGCACGAACGACGCGGCGCTCGCGTAGCCGATCTGGCCCGTTTTGAAGCCGGTCTGGTAGATGTACTGGACGAGCAGGTTGTTCGACGTGCCCGGTCCGCCGTTGTTGAGGGCGAGGAAGAGCGGGTATTCCTTCATCGCGTTGATCGTGTTGAGCAGGATGACGATGAAGGACGTGGGCGCGATGCTCGGCAGGGTGATGCTGACGAACTGGCGCCAGGGGCCGGCGCCGTCGAGCGAGGCCGCCTCGTAGTACGAGGTGGGCACGTTCTTGATCGCCGCGATGAACAGCAGCATCGAGAAGGCCGTTCCCCACCAGGCGCCCGCCATCACGACCACGCCCAGCGACAGGTCCGCGTTCGACTGCCAGGCGATCGGGTCTCCGCCGAGCTGTTCGATGACGTAGTTGATCAGTCCGAAGTTCTCACCGAACAGCCACCGCCACAGGACACCCACGACGATGGGCGAGATGAGCCAGGGGATGAAGAAGACGACCCGGGCGACCGTCGCGCCCTTGGCCTGCTTGCTGACCACCAGGTTGGCGATGAGCAGCGAGAGCGCGAAGTTGAGCGGAACGACGAGGACGGCGTACAGCAGGGTCCGGCCCAGCGCGTCGTAGAAGATGGAGTCGCCGAACAGGTTCTGGTAGTTGTCCAGGCCGACGAACCGGAACGCCCCCACGCCCGTGTAGTTCGTGAAGGAGTAGACGAGCCCGATCACCGCAGGCCAGACGAAGAACAGCGAGAAGAGCACGACGTTGGCCGCGATGAGGACGAGCGGCGCAAGGGTGTACTTGCTGCGTCTCCTGGGCGGGCTCGCGGACACGTCCGAGGCGCGTTTTGTCATCTTCCTGACTCCGTGCTGGTGGAAGGGATTGCTGTGGGCTCAGGCCATGAGCCCGACACTGGGTGGGCGCCCGGGCCGGGCGGCGGTGTCTCGTTCCCGCCGCCCGGCCCCCGGTCCTGCGATCAGCCGCCGACCTGCTGGTTGTAGCCGGCCACGATGTTCTCCAGGGCCTTGTCGGCCGACTGCTGGCCGTTGATCGCCTTGCCGAGTTCCGTCTTGGTCGGGTCCTCGGTGAGGCTCTTGCCCTTCAGCACCCAGTTGGTCTGCGCGCTGTTGAAGTAGCCGGAGATCGGGGCGTAGAGCGGGATCGACTCGTTGTAGAGCTTGAACGCCGCCTGCGCCGCCTCGGAGGTGAAGGGGTACTTCGGGTCCAGACCGCTCTCGACCGGCAGGAACCCGGACGCCTCGCACAGCGCCTGGTAGTGGGCCGGCTCGTACAGCCAGGACAGGAACTTCGTCGCGGCGGCGGCCGCGTCGCCGTTGTTGTTGAAGCCGACCGTCATGCCGCCGCTGTTGACATCGCTGGCCTGCACCGGCTGGGCGGGAGTCGGCACGCTCGCCCACTCGAACTTCTTGATGCTCTCCGCGAAGGCGGGCACCTGCCACACGCCGGACCAGTAGGCGACGACGTCACCGCTCTGGAACATGGCCGACGGGTCGGCGCCGCTGGTCCACACCGACTTAGGCATGGTCTTGTCGTCGTTCCACCCGACGAAGGTGTTCACGGCCTTCTTCGTCGCCGCGTCCACCGAGAACTTGCCGGAGGAGTCCGCGTGGACGTACTGCCCGCCCATCTCGTACACCATGGCGCGCAGCCGGGACGGCGACTGGTCGAAGGTCAGGGAGTACTTGGCGCCGGTCTTCTCCCGCACCGTGTCCGCCGCCTTGATGAAGTCGGTCCAGGTCCAGGTGTTCTGGGGCGAGGCGGGGACGGCGACGCCGGCCTTCTCGAACAGCGTCTTGTTGATGAACAGGCCGGACGCGGTGACGTCCGAGGGGATGGACAGCACCTTCCCGGACGAGTCCTTGGCGAGGAAGTTGGCGTTGATCTTGTTGGTCTTGTTGTTGGCGATGGAGCTGAGGTCGATCAGCTTGCTCGACCAGATCGGGTCCAGCGCCGGCACGGCCGCCACGTCGGGCAGGGAGTTCGCCTGCGCGGCGTTGTGCAGCTTCGTCGTGTAGCCGTCGTAGGGGATGTTGACGAGCTTGACGCTGACGCCGGTTTCCTTCTTGTACTGCGCGACCATCTTCTTCCAGCCCGCGTCCTGCCCCGGAACCGTGGAGATCCAGAACGTCAGCGACTTGGAGGTCCCGCCCGAGTCGGAACCCGACCCGCAGGCGGAGAGCAGCAGGGCGCCTGCCACGGCCCCGGCAGCGAGGGGAACAAGGCGGCGTATGCCGCCGCGGCCGAGTCGGCTGGAGCGCCGCACACCCACAGTGGTCATCTTCGATCCCTTTTTTTTCGTCGTAGGGGACGGAGCACGGCGCCGACCGATGCGGCACGGGTGCATTTTGCAGGAGGGTTCGCTTTCCGACGGCGTCGGCCTCGCCCGGCCGTATCGCCTCGACGGGTGGGATCCCCGGCCCCGAGGGCCGTCGTCGCACAAGCGCGCCCTCGTGCGGCTGCCGTACTTCGCGTACAGGCGGGATGCTCAACCCAAGCCGGCGTCCCGACCGACTTAGAAAGCGCTTGTCCGGACATTGGCAGACCGAGTCGCGGGCCGTCAATCCTTGGCCCGCGCGGCCTCGGTCACGGTTTGGACTCCCCGGGCGACCGCGAGCCGCGCGGCACCGGCGACGGTGCCGGTGTCCCCGACGGTGCTGCTGACCACCTCGGTGGGCCAGCTCAGCCGTGCCAGCTCGGCCCGCACACCGGGCAGGAGCCGCGGATCCGCGCCCGTGCTGCCGCCCAGCACGATCAGGCCCGGGTCCAGCACGGCGGTCACGGCGGCGGCCAGCCGGCCCACGTCCGCGGCATGGCGGTCGACGACGGCGCGGGCCGGGGCACGGCCCTCCCCCGCCAGTGCGAAGAGCCGCTCGGTGGTCCGCGGGCAGGGTCCGTCGGCGGCCTGCCAGGCCGCCGCGGCACGGCGCAGCAGGGACCGTGCGCCGATGTACTCCTCCAGGGCCTCCCGGCGCGGCTCACGGCCGTCGTCCCAGGGGTAGGGCAGCCGGGCGAGCTCTCCGGCGGCGCCGTTCGAGCCGCGCAGCACCGAGCCGCCGACGACGATGCCGAGGCCGATACCCACGCCGATCCGCAGATAGCCGAAGGTGTGCCGGCCGACCGCGGCGCCCTCGTGCAGCTCCGCGAGCGCGGCGCAGTTGACGTTGTTCTCCAGGTGGACCGGCACCCCCGGCGGCAGCGCGACGGCCATGGCGTCGAAGACCGGGCCGGCTTTGGCGGTCGCGGGACGCATACCGCTGCCCCGCAGGTCGCGAGCGGCGACATCACCGACGGCGACCACGATGGAGCGCAGCGGGACCCCGCCGGGCAGCGCGGTGAGCGCCTCGCGCACGGCGTCGGCGGCGTCCTCGCGCGAGGCGGTGGCCTCGGCCAGGGGGGTGCCGTCGAGGGCGCAGCCGCGGACCCGGGTGAGGGCGGGGCCGAGGTCGACGGCGAGCACGGCGCCGGCGGCGGGTCCCAGGCCGTACACGGCCGCCGAGCGCCCGGTGCTCCCGGAGGCGGTGCCGGAGTGCGCGGCCAACCGGGCACTCTCCAGTTCGGCGACGGCGGAGGACACCGTCGGCTTGGACAGGCCCGCCAGGCTCGCCAGCTGCGGCCGGGTCGCGCTGCCCGCCCGGGCCAGCACGGCGAACACGGCACTCGCGCTCTCGGTCAGGCGGGGGGCTTCCGCCACGTCGAGTTCCACAGTTTCCCCCACACGGGTACAGGGCCGCGCGCCCGGGCCGATCAACTCGGCGGGCTGCGGCGATGGGATGCTCCGACGTCGCGCGTTCCCGTCCCGCGGCGGCCCGTACGGGAGCCTGGACGGTCGAGTGCGCGATTGCTCTTGACGCACTGTACTTCGTTAGTTAACTTCCTAACGAACTTCACGGTACTCGCCTGCCGTGCTCGTCAGAAGCCCGTCCCGGGGCTTCCCTAGTTCACCGATCCGCAATCCCTCAGACACGGTTCGCCCGCCGTCGCAGCTCGACGCAGCAACGACGAAAGAGGATCCGTGCAGGACTCTCCCCCTTCGGCCGCCCTCGTGGTCGGCGTCGACGTAGGCGGCACCAAGACCCGCCTCCGCGCCCTCGCGGGCGGCGTCACCGTGATCGACCACGTCCGCGCCAGCACCGGCTGGCGGCCGCACGACCCGGCCGCCGCCGCACGCTGGCTCACCGGGCTCGTCCGCGAGACGCTGCCCGGTGACACCCGCCCCGCCGCCTTCGCCGTGGGCGCGCACGCCTGCGAGACACCCCGCCAGTGCGCGGAGATCCGCGACGCCCTGGAACTCTCCCTCGGTGTGCCCACGCGCGTGGTGGGCGACGCCGAACTGCTCGTTCCCGCCGCCGGACTGGACCGGGGCGTCGGCCTCGTGGCCGGCACCGGCTCGGTGGCGGTGGGCCGGCTGCCCGGCGGCGACCCCGTCCAGGTGGGCGGCTGGGGCGCGGTCCTCGGCGACGAGGGCGGCGCCGCCGGTCTGGTCCGCGAGGCGGCCCGGGCGGTGTGGGCGGCCCACGACCGCGGTGCGGAGCCCGGCGCCCTGGCCCGGCGTCTCCTCGCCGCTCTCGGCGTGCCCGAGGTTCCGGCGCTCGGCGCGGCCCTGGAGGCCGCCTCGGACGTATCCGCCGAGTGGGGCCGGCACGCCCCCGCGGTCTTCTCGGCGGCGGCCGACGGCTGCGCGCTCGCCGACTCCGTGATCGCCGAGGCCGGTGCGGCGCTCGCCGCGCTGGTGGCCCGCCTCGCCGCACGCGGTGTCGCGGTCGACGACGTCGTCGTGGCGGGCGGTACGGTGCTCGGCCAGCCGGCGCTCTACGCGGCGTTCACCGCCGGACTCGCCGAGGCGGTGCCGGGGGCGCGGGCGCGGCCGCTCACCGTGCCGCCGGTCGAGGGCGCGGTCGCGCTGGCGCGCTCGCTCCTGTGAGGCGCGGGCTCCCCGTTCACCCGCGGGACACGCACCGGCCGCCCGGTCATCGCGGAAGCGACACGACCCGGCCGTAGATCTTCGCTCGCAGGCGTCTTCCGGCCCACCCGTCGTCACAGGACGGACGGGCCGCACCCGCTCGACGTACCCCGCACGTATCTCAGCCGCACGTATCTCAGCAGGTATCCCGTACGGACCCCGCACGTCCTCCCCGGCCGCACGGCCGACGAACCCGAAAGAGGCACCCGCATGCCGTCACCCGCCGGGCCGTCCACCTCCCCCGCACCGAACAGAAGGCGCTTCCTGAAAGCCTCCCTCGGTGGTTCGGCGGCGCTGCTGGCCGCTCCGACGCTCGTCTCCTGGCTGGGCGCCGCCGACGCCGAGGCCGCCACGAGCGCGCTGCCGTTCGTCGACGACTACAAGACGAACGTCCTCACCAACCTCACGCCCGAGACCAACGCCGTGGTGCGGATCCTGGGCGGCTTCGCCAAGGTGTGGAAGACCGGCGCCGCCTGGAACACCGGCACCGCGCTGCGGCCCGAGATACTGCGCGCCAACATGCGCTACTGCATCGCGGTCACCCGCTCCCGCACGGAGGCAGCGGGCCGGCAGGCGTTCGTGTACGACCGTCAGCACCAGAGCTACGCGATGATCGCCGGACTGGGCCCCCTGGCGGACCTCTACAAGGCCGGCGCCAAGGCCGTCACGTCGATCACCGGCGCGCCGGACACCACGCCCGCCACCACGATCAGCGACGCCGTGCCCGCGGACGCGCCCGCCGGTTCCGCCGTCGGCGCCGGCTCCTACGCCTCCGACCTCGGCCAGGTCGCCAGGCTCGTCGACACCGTGCGCGGCCCGTTCGCCTCCGGCAACCCGGGCAAGTACGCCTTCCAGTACCCGCGTCCGTGGCGCATGAACGAGAACAGCGAGGTCGTCGACACCGGGAGGACCGACGCCCTCGGCTACCCGGTGTACGACTCGAAGGTGGTCGTCGTCCCGCAGCTGCTGCGTCAGCGCGGCACCTCCGCGACCGACGACGGCGGCTTCCCCAGCGGGCACACCAACGCCTTCCACCTGGCGTCGCTGGCGTTCGCGTACGCCGTGCCGGAGCGGTTCCAGGAGCTGGTGACCCGCGCCCTCGAACTCAGCCACACCCGGATCGTCTCGGGCATGCACTCCACCGTGGACGTCCTCGGCGGCCGCATCATGGCCACCGCGCTGGCCGCCGCCGCGCTCGCCGACCCGGCCAACGCCGATCTCAAGGCGGCCGCGCGCGCCCAGGCGCTGGCCTACTTCACCGAGAGGACCGGCACCACGGCCGACACCCTGGCCGCCTACGCGCACTCCGACGCCTCGGACGCGTACGCCGACCGGGAGGCCAACGCCCGCGCCAACCAGCCCCGGCTGACCTATGTCCTCGAACGCCAGGGCCGCAGGACACCGCTCACCGTCCCCAAGGGCGCCGAGGTGCTGCTGGAGACCCGGCTGCCGTACCTGAGCGCAGCCCAGCGCCGCGAGGTGCTGCGCACGACCGCGCTGCCCTCCGGGTACGTGCTGCTGGACGGCTTCGAGCAGTGGGGCCGGCTGAACCTGTTCGCGGCGGCGGACGGGTACGGCGCCTTCGACTCCGACGTCACGGTCACGCTGGACGCGGCGAAGGGCGGCTTCGACGCGGCCGACGTCTGGCGTCACGACATCGACGGCGAGGGCGGGCTGACCAAGCGCGGCTCGGGCACGCTCACGCTGACCGGCCACAACCGCTACCGCGGCGGCACCGTGCTGGCGGACGGCGTGCTCGTCGCCGGACACGCCGACGCGCTCGGCCACGGCGATGTGCGGCTGACCGGCGGCACCCTGCGCGCGGGCGCCCCGGTGCGGGTGCGGGGCGGGTGGGCCCAGGAGTCCGGCGCGACCGTGGACCTGACGTTGCGCGGGCATCACGGTCCCGCCCTCACGGTGTCCGGGCGGGTCCGGCTGGACCGGGGCGCCGTGCTGTCGCTGCGCCTGGACGCCGACCGGCCGCCGGTCGCGGGGACGACCGTCCCCGTGATCGCCGCCGCGGCGCTGCGCGGCCGGTTCGACCGGGTCGAACTGGACTCCGACCGGCTGCGCGCCGTACCCGTGTACACGGCGGACGGTCTGTCGGTACGACTCCTGAAGCGGTAGCACCTCTCGCGGCGGGAGCCGGTGCGGAGCGAGCCCCCGAGGCGGCCGCGCACCGGCTCCGGCCACCGCCCGGCCGGTGTCACCGCGGGACGGACGAGGGCGACCGAAGCGCACCCGGCCCTGAAGACGACCCCCGCCGCGGCCCGGCCGGGGGGCCTGGCCCGGCCGGGGGACCTGCGGGTAGCCGCCCGACCGGCCCGCCGACGCCACTCGTCCCGGCCCCGGCGGCCGTCCCGCCGACCCTGACGACCGACACGACAGCCACCACCGCCGTACGGCAGACGCCGACCACCAGCCCGCCGACGGCCACTCGACCCGCTCCCGGCGGCCATCCCGCCGACCCTGACGACCGACACGACAGCCACCACCGCCGTACGGCCGACACCGACCACCAGCCCGCCGACGGCCACTCGACCCGCTCCCGGCGGCCGTCCCGCCGACCCTGACGACCGACACGACAGCCACCACCGCCGTACGGCCGACACCGACCATCGACGAGCTTGTGTACGTCGCCGCGGCGGCCGGCTGCCGCCAAGAGCACCGGGGACGCCTCAACCCGCACTGGCCGCGCTCGCCCCGCACGCCTGCTCCTCCGACGTCGTCGCGCACGGTTCGCCGGCTGTACCGGCGGTAAGCCGTGATCACCGGGTGCGCGAGGGGCGCCTTCGCCGACCCTGTCCGACGCGGCGCCTGAAGTATGTTGAGCCCGTGGAAGACAAAGGAGGCGCACCGGTGCCATCGCCGCAACAGGCACGCGCACAGGCATCCGCGATCACCTCGGGCAGAACCGGTCCGGAGACGGAGGTGTCCCCGACCTCCCGGCTCAGGGCGCTCTTCGACGGACCCCATCTGTCCCCGGGGCAACGGCGCATCGCCCAGTATCTGATCGAGCACATCACCGAGGCGGCGTTCCTGTCGATCACCGACCTCGCGGACCGGGTCGGGGTCAGCCAGCCCTCGGTGACCCGGTTCGCCGCGGCGGTCGGTTTCAGCGGGTATCCCGCGCTCCGGGAGAGGCTCCAGTCGATCGCGCTGGGCGCCCTGGCCGGCGGTCCGGCCGCGGCCGAGGTGAACCGGAGCAACGAACTCCAGGCGGCGGTCGAGGCGGAGATCGAGAACCTGGAGAACCTGCGGCGCGACTTCGCCGACCCGGACCGGGTCATCGACGTGGGCCGCAAGCTCTCGCAGTCGACACCGCTGACCATCCTGGGGCTGCGGATCTCCGTCTCGCTCGCCGAGTACTTCGCCTACGCCGCCCGCCGGGTCCACCCGGACGTACGGCTGGTCACCCGGGGAGGCAGCGTCGCCTACGACGCGCTCCTCCAGTCCCGGGAGGCGGGCGGGACCTGGGTGCTGGCGTTCTCGATGCCCCGGCACGCACACGAGACCCTGACCGCCGTACGGGTCGCGCGCAGCGCCGGTCTCAAGGTCGCGCTGATCACCGACCTGGCGCTGGGGCCGGTGGCCGACGAGGCCGACGCCACCTTCGCCACCGGCACCGGTTCCCGCCTGGTCTTCGACTCCTACGCCGCCCCCGGCGTGATGGCCGCGGCGCTGCTCCAGGCCATGACCGACGCGGGCCCCGAACGCACCCAGGCGAGGCTCGAGGAGTACGAGCAGATCGCCGAGCAGCACCAGTTCTTCCTGCGTGAGTGACCGGCTCCGCCAGACCACCCCCCTCCCCCGGAAATGCACAGAGGGATCATTGCGGGCAAATCGCGCATGAATGTTTTCATACGCCTTGCAAAGCAGTCGGCATATATAAATACTGCTCACGGCCGCATCCGCCCGCAAGGGCTCATGTACGAGCGCCCGAAGCCGCCGTCCCCTACCCGCGTCGGCGCCCAGGGCGTTCGGGGCATCGCTTGCGCGAGCGCCCGTGGCGGCCCCGGCCTTCCCCTGGGCCGGGGCCGCCCCGAACCGTCGGACCACCGTCACGACGCCAACACCGGAAGCGATGATCATGACCCTGACGACGACGCGCATCAGCTCGGACTGGCCGTGCCAGGTCAAGACTCCCGGCAGCTACGACTGGGAGCGCTCGGCGGCCAAGTGGCTGCGCGAGCTGGTTCCCGCGCGCTACGCGAGCTACCCGGCGCTGCTGCGCCACCCGGTCCTGCTCGCCCGGCACGCGCAGATCCAGGTCCAGAACGAGGTCCGGGTGGCCCGCACCGCCCTCCAGACCGCCCGCGCCGACCTGCCCCGGCTCGGCCTGCCCGAATCGGTCATCGAACACACGATCAAGATGTACGCGGCCGAGGTCATGCAGCTCCAGCACATCGCCCGCAGCGTCCGGGCGGTCACCGAGGCACTGGCCGAGCAGACCTCCGGACGCTGAACGGAAGATCCGCCCGTGCCGCCCGGACGGGTATCACGCCTGGCGGGAGCGTTGCCGCAAGACCCGGATCGAAGTCACCCCGATGTGCCATGCTCAAGGTGTGACGAGCGACCCCACGCAGTCCGGTGACATGCCCGACGTGACGGCACTCACCCGGGTGGTGGCGCGTCAGCGCGCGGAGCTGGACCGGCTCCAGGACCGAGCGGCCACCACCGCCGTGCTGGAACGCGCCAAGGGCGTGGTGATGGCACAGCTCGGCTGCTCGCCGGACGCAGCGCACGAGGAGCTCCAGCGACGCGCCAAAACCGGACAGCGGACGCTGCTCGAGGAGTGCTGGATCAGCCTCGGCACGCTCTCCGCACCGCCCCACGGCCCCGAGTGCCCGGCCCCGGCCGACGCGCCCGCGCGCATCACCGCACCGGAGCCGGCCCACGACGAGATCGACGCCGCCGCCCTCGGCCGCCTGAGCCGCGCCCTCGTCCGCGTCGGCACCCCGCACGATCTCGCCCGGTGCCTCCTGGACCGGCTCGCCCCCGACGTGGGCGCCGGCGCGGTGATGATCTTCGCCCGGCGGCCGGGCGGCGGGCTGGAGCTCACCGGGCACGCCGGCATCGACAAGACGCTGGCCGACCAGTGGAGCCGGGTGCCGCCGGTCAGCGGGATCGCCGCCCTGGACGCCCTCGTCACCGGGCAGCCCCGCTGGCTGGAGGACATCCAGGAGGACGGCAGGCGGTACCAGCTGATCGGGGACCCGCCCGAACGGTGGCCGTCCCGGGCCTGGCTGCCGGTGGTGACCGGCGCGTCGGCCGAGGTCGTGATCGGGATCCTGCGCCACCGCGAGGGCGCCTTCGCGCCCCCGGTGCGCGAACACCTGCTGGCCGTCGCCCAGTTGTGCGCGGGCCCCCTGCGCTCGTTCGGCACCCGGCCGGGCCCGTCCGCCGGCGGGGCCGCCGACGCCTTGCAGACGGTGCTGGACCGGCTGCCCGTCGCGGCGGTGCTGCTCGCCCCGCTGCGCTCCGCGTCGGGTGACGTCGAGGACTTCCGGGTCGACGCCGCGACCAGCGTGACCTCCGACGCCGTCGGCCGCAGCGGGCGTGAGCTGGTCGGGCTGCGCTTCCTGGAGTGCTGGCCTGAGGTCGCCCACGATCCGCTGTGGGAGGGCTGTCTCCAGGCGCTGGCCGGTGACCGGCCGTACGAGAGCGAGCCGTTCGCCCGGCAGCAGATGGTGTCCGGGGTGAGCGAACTGGCCACCTGTTCGGCCCGGGTGGTGCGGCTGGGCGACGGACTGGTGCTCAGCTGGGTGCGGCACGATCCGTCCGACCGGCAGGAGCAGCGGCTTGCGGACGTGCAGCGCCTCGGCAACCTCGGCTGGGTCACCTGGAACCTGGAGACGGGCGAGGGGACCTGGTCCTCCCAGGTCTTCAGCATCTTCGAGCGGGACGCGGCCCAGGGCGTCGTCCCGCTCCAGGGGCTGCCCCGCATGGCCTCCCCCGAGGACGTACCGACGCTCGCCCGCGCCGTCGGGGAACTGGTACGGCACGGGCGGCCGTGCGACGTGCCGTTCCGGGTCCTCACCCGGGCCGGGGTCCGGCATCTGCGGGTGGTCGCCGAGGCCGTCTCGGACGCCCAGGGCACACCCGTCGAGGTGCACGGCTTCGTGCAGGACCTCACCGCGCAGCGCAGCGCCGAACTCGCTCTCGTGGCGAGCGAGCGGGCCATGCTCACCCAGCACGGCGTGCTCGAGGCCGAACGCCTGGTGGCCGCCCGGCTCCAGGACGCGCTGCTGCCCCTGCCGAAGCAGCCCGTCCGGCTGGCCGGACTCCGCGTGGACATCGCCTACCTGCCCGCGCAGTCGGGTCTCAGCGTCGGCGGCGACTGGTTCAGCGCCATCGAACTGCCCGACGGCGACGCCCTGTTCGTGGTGGGTGACGTGGCCGGGCACGGCATGGGCGCCGTGGCGTCGATGGCCCTGCTGCGGTTCACCGCCAAGGGCATGGTCATCACCGGTTCGTCGCTGACCGGAGCCCTCAGCCGCCTCAACGCCCTGCTGCTGCACTCCCGCGATCCGCACGGCTCGGCGACCATGGTGCTGGCCCGCTACAGCCCGCGCGAACGGCGACTGGAGTGGGCGCAGGCCGGCCACCCCCCACCGCTGCTGGTGCGCGCCGGTGAGGCCCGCTATCTCGACCGTCCCTTCGGGATACTGCTCGGCGCGACGGACACGCCCCGCTACGAGGCGGCGGAGGTCGTCCTGGAGCCCGGTGACCAGGTGCTGCTCTACACCGACGGCCTGGTGGAGCGGCCCCTGGAGAGCGTCGACCGCGGTCTCGAACGGCTGGCAGCAGCCGCCGCCCACCGGGCCGGGGACGCCCCCGCGGCGCTGGACCGACTGCTCGGCGCGACGCTGGAACCCGACGGACGCGACGACGTGTGCGTGCTCGACATCCAGGTGCCGCCGGACGCCGAGCGGTAGGACGGCCGGAGGGCCGGACGGCTCAGTCGTCGCGGTGCCGCCAGTACCAGAGCGCCCCGACGGCGACGGCCAGCAGGAACACGACGGGCAGCACCAGGCCCGGGATGCGGGACACGTTCATGCGGACGGCTTTCGGCTCGACGGGTCGGGGTGCCGACCGCGCGCCGACCCGCCGTCCATGGTGGCACGCGCCGCCCCGCCCGCCGTGGCGGGTTTCCGAGGCGTTTACCCGGTCATCCCCCCATCGAGGCCGTGCGGGCCTCCAGATCGCGCCGGGTGTCGTCGCCGTAGACGCCGCTCTCGTCGCCTCGGATGCCGTACCAGAGCTGGAAGCGCGCCACGGCCTCGGTGAGGACGGTGCCGTAACGGCCGTCGGTGGGGCCGTCGTCGTAGACGTCCGGGATGCGCAGCAGGCGCTGTTGGAGGTCGGTCACCTCGGCGCCGCTGTCCCCCTCGCGCAGCGTGCCGGCGCCGTCGGGGTCGACGGACCCGGTCGCGGTGGCGGCCGGGGTCGGAGCGGCCGCCGTCGGCGGGGGTGTCCGCGCGGCCGCCTCGCCGCCCCGGCCGGGCAGCAGCAGCGCGCCGGCGAAACCGGCGAGCGCTGCGGCGCACACGCCGACGGCGATGGCGCCCCGGCGCACCCGCGCGCCGGAGGGCGCACGCCTGCGGCCTCGGGCAGCGTCCGTCCCCTGGACGGCGCCTGCTCCGGCCCGCCCCCGCGCCGCGTCCGCGCGCCTGCCGGGCCCGCTGCCGCCGGGCAGGACCCGGGTCTCGCCGCTCCCGCCTGCCCCGTCCCGGGTGCCTCGCTGGCTCGCCCCGGCCCGGGTGCCGCGCCGGTTCGCCCCGTCCCGGTCGCCGCTCCCGGTGCGCCGGTCCCGGTCGACGCCCTCGGTGCGCCAGTCCCGGCCGCCGCGTGGCCTCGGCATGGCCGGCGCGCCGACGGTGGTCGCCTCGTCGCGGTCCAGCGGCGGGAGTTCCTCCGTCGGCGCCTCCTCCTCGGCCGGCTCGGGCCGCAGGGGTATCGCCTCGTAGGCGTCGGGGTCCTGGGTCAGCTCGGTCATCTCGCGGAACAGTTCCGCGAGGGCGTCCGTGTTGCGCGGTCGCAGGACCCGGATGGGTTCCAGGACCGGGCGTTCGTGCGGCTTTCCCGGTTCCTCCGGTGTCGGCACGCTCGTCTCCCTCCCGTGGGTCCCCCCGGAGAGATACGGGCGGACGGGCGGGCGGGTTCAGCCGGCGAGGAAGCGGTGCAGGGAGCGGGTCGTCGCGGCGACGAAGGCGTCCTGTCCGGCCTCGTCCAGGGCGTCGAGGGACAGGTAGGGGTTGAGGTCCTCCAGCTCGACCAGCAGCAGTTCGCCGTCGGGGGTCCGGCAGGCGTCGACGCGCTGGATGCCGTGCGCGAGGCCGTTCCAGTCGATGAAGCGCCGGGCGAACTCCAGGTCCCGCACGGTGGGCCGGTAGGGCTCCAGCTGCCAGCGGCGGTCGGGGTGCGGCGCGTACAGGGCGTACTGGAAGTCGTGGTCGATGTAGGTGAAGGAGACCTCGTACACGAAGTCGACGCGGGGCTGGACCAGGACCGAGCCGTCGGCCAGGGCGGGGAGCTCGTCCGGCGGCAGGATCCGCAGGCCTATGGAGTCGGCGCCGAGCTTGGGCTTGACGACGTACCGGTCGGACTCGGGCAGCCGGCCCAGGTCCTCGGTGCGGTCGACGGTGGGGATGACGGGGTAGCCCGCGGCGCTCAGGTCGACGAGGTACTGCTTGCCCGCCATGTCGGCGCGGCCGGTGAGCGGGTTGTAGACGCGTACGCCGTCGTGGAGCGCGCGCTCCCGGAAGGCCTCGTACTCCTTGCGGTAGCCCAGGACCGGGCCGCTGTTGCGGACGACGACGCCGTCGAAGGACTCCATCAGGGCGGCCGCGTCCAGCGGGTGGCACAAAGCCAGGTCGAAGTCCGCGCGCAGCCGGGACGTGAGAAGGACGTCCTCGTCGCAGTAGCGGCGCCCTCGGGCCGGGTAGGCCAGGTCCGTGACGTAGAGCAGACGGGGGCGGGCGGCGGACATGCGGTCTCCTGATGACGGGTCGAAGGGTGCGGAAAGGTTACGTCAGACGGTGTGCGCGGCCGGTCCCGGAGCGGTACCGCCACGGCCGGGGGTGCCGCCGCGGCCCACGGGTCTCCCGGTGGCGGCGGGACTCGGGAGGGGTGGCGGGGCTCCCCGGGGGCGGCGGGACTCGCGAGGGGCGGCGGGCGGGCGGGCCGTACGATGACAGGACCGTCGTTTTTCTCCCGAAGGGCTCGTCGACTCCCGTGACCACCGCAACGCTGCTCGACGGCAAGGCCGCCGCGGCCGACATCAAGAACGAACTCGCCCTCCGCGTCCAGGCGCTGAAGGAGCGGGGCATCCATCCGGGGCTGGGCACGATCCTCGTCGGCGACGACGCGGGCAGCCGCTCCTACGTCGGCGGCAAGCACCGCGACTGCGCCCAGGTCGGCATCGCCTCGATCCGCGTGGAACTGCCCGCCGACGCCGCGCAGGCCGACGTCGAGGCCGCCGTGCTGCGGCTCAACGCCGACCCGGCGTGCACCGGCTTCATCGTGCAGCTGCCGCTCCCGGCCCATATCGACACCCACGCCGTGCTGGAGCTGATCGACCCGGTCAAGGACGCCGACGGACTCCACCCGACGAACCTCGGCCGGCTGGTGCTGGGCATACCGGCCCCGCTGCCCTGCACCCCGCGCGGCATCATCGACCTGCTGCGGCGCAACCGGGTGGAGATCACGGGCCAGCAGTTCTGCGTCATCGGCTGCGGTGTCACCGTGGGCAGGCCGCTGGGTCTGATGCTGACCCGCAGCACCGAGCACGCCACGGTGACCCTGTGCCACGAGGCCACCCAGGACACGGCCGCGCACGCCCGGGAGGCGGACGTGGTGGTGGCCGCGGCCGGAGTGGCCCATCTGGTCCGGCCCGACTGGATCAAGCCGGGCGCGACGGTGCTGTCCGTCGGCCTGACGCGCACGGTCGAGGGCATCCTCGGCGACGTCCACCCCGACGTGAGCGGCGTCGCCGGTTCCTTCTCGCCGCCCGTCGGCGGGGTCGGGCCGATGACGCGGGCGATGCTGCTGACCAACGTGGTCGAGGCGGCCGAGCGCATGTGACACCGGGACCTCGGTGCCGGACCTCCGGTACCGGGACCCCGATACCCGGGCACTCGGTTCCCCGGCGGAGGGAACTGAGTGCCATCCGTGCCGCTCAGATGTTACGTTCGCGTCCATGAGCGCCACTCACAAGGCGGAGGCCAAACCGCCCATGCGGGACGCCCTGGTCGCGGCGGCCTTCCGGCTGTTCCTGGAACGGGGTTACGAACAGACCACCGTCGACGACATCGTGGCGCTGGCGGGCGTCGGGCGGCGGTCCTTCTTCCGCTACTTCCCCTCCAAGGAGGACGTGGTCTTCCCCGACCACGAGCGGTGCCTCGCGGACATGACGGCCTTCCTGGCGGCGAGCGGCGAGGAACACGAGCCGGTGCGACGCGTCTGTGACGCCGCCCGGCTCGTGTTGCTGATGTACGCCGAGAACCCGTCCTTCTCCGTGCAGCGCTACCGGCTCACCAAGCAGGTGCCCGGGCTGCGGGCGTACGAGCTCTCGGTCGTCTGGCGCTACGAGCGCGCCCTCGCCGCGTACCTCCGGGGCCGCTTCACCGGCCGGCCGGACGGCAACCTGCACGCCGACGTGATCGCGGCCGCGGTGGTCGCCGCCCACAACAACGCGCTGCGCTCCTGGCTGCGTTCGGACGGCGAGGGCGACGCCGGGTCGACCGTGGACCACGCGCTCGGGTACGTGCGGTCGGCCTTCGGCACATCCCCGACGGACCCGGCGCCCACGGCCCGCCCCGCGTTCCCGGCGCTCCCCGCGCCGCCCGCCGACGGGCCGCCGGAGGACGTCGTCGTGGTGGTCGCCCGGCGCGGGGCACCGCTGTGGCGCGTGGTGCAGGAGATCGAGACGACCCTCGGACGGGACTGACCCCGCTCGGCACCCGTGCCGAGAGGCCCACCGACCCCGCCCCGGCCCTGCGTCGAACCCCCGCCGAACCCGCGCCGAACCCCCTCAAGATTGCGGGTACGCAGTGCCTTTACGAGTGGCACTGAGTGCCATACTCTGTGGGCGTGCACGGTGGCACGGCTGACCGGGCACGTGCGTGCACGGGCGAGCCGAGCACGTGGATTCCGGCCGAGTGCAGGGAGTTGACCCGCGTGTACCACTACTCAGGAAACGCCGTTCAGCAGGCCGCCGGCTCCGCGGCGGGCGTCCTCGACCGCGCGAGCACCGACGGCGACACCATCCTCTTCCAGCGCTGCACCTGGTGCGGCACCGCCATGTACCACCGCCTGCTGTGCCCGGTGTGTCAGGGCAGCGACCTGCGCACGGAACGCAGCGAGGGCACCGGCACGGTGCGCCACGCCACGGTGGTGAACCGCAACACCCCGGCCGCCCGCAACGTGTCCTTGGTCGAGATGTCCGAGGGGTTCGTCGTCCGCGGCCGGGTGATGGGCCCGCTCATCGGTATCCACAGCGGCGACCGCGTCCGGCTGTCGACGGTCAAGGACCCGGTGCGCGGCGAGCCCGTGTTCCAGCTCCTCGACGAGCCGTACCGGGCCTGGCACTAGCACCGGAACGGCACTGACGCCGGCACTTCGCGCGCTCGGATCGGGGCCGGCGAGACCGGACAGCGGGTTGCCGCTGTCCGGTTCTTTGCGCTCGGCCGACCGGGTTCCCGGACACAGGCAACCCACAGCGGTGCTCTCGCCTCCTCCGGGGCGCGAGGGGCTCCCGATACGGACGGGGCCCCCGCGCTCCGAGTGTTGAGGAGTGGACCTTGATCCGTGCCCGGCGAATAGGTGTCACCGCCGTGGCCGCGCTCGCGGCCCTGGCGGGAACACCGGGACTGGCACATGCCCGACAACCGTCCGAGACGAGACCGTCGACCGCCGTCGCCGACAGCGGCCTGCCCCAGGGGTGGCAGGTCGGCGGCGAGGGCACCGCACGTGAGCTGGTGTGGCGGTCGGCCACACCGGTGCCCCTCGGTGACGCCCGCGTGGAGTTCCGCGCCGGCGACCGACTGCTCGGCCTGCCGACGACGGGGAAGGACGGGCACACCTTCCGGCTCTCCCTCGACGGCGTCGGCGACACCCCCCTGAAGGACCTGCGCGTGCTGGCCGGCGGACGCCGACTGGACGTGCCCGCCGCCGACTCCGCCCCCGGTGGGCGGCGTTCCCTCCCCCGCGAGCAGCCCTCGGCCCAGGCCCAGGCTCCTGCCCCCGCCCCCGCCAACTCCGTCGACCCCGGCAGGCCGGGCGCGTACCGCACGGTCAGCGGCGAGTACGACCTCGCGCCGGTGACGCTGCCGGGCTTCGCCCGACCGGTGGAGATGCGCGCGGTCGTGGTGGCACCGAAGGGCGCCGTCGGCAAGCGGCCGCTCGCACTGTTCCTGCACGGCCGGCACACCACCTGCTACCGGCCGGGCAGCGAGGAGTTCGACATCTCCTGGCCCTGCCCGGCCGGCATGAAGCCGATCCCCAGCCACCGCGGCTACCTCCAGGACCAGCAGCTCCTCGCCTCGCAGGGCTACGTCACCGTGTCGGTGTCCGCGAACGGCATCAACGGGCAGGACGGGGAGGCCGAGGACGGCGGTGCGCAGGCCCGCTCCTCGCTGGTGCGTCAGCACCTGGCCAGGTGGGCCGACTGGGCCGCGCACCCGGGCCACGCCCCGGCGTCGGTGCCCTCCGCGACGAAGGCCGACCTCTCCCGGGTCCTGCTCGTCGGCCACTCGCGGGGCGGCGAGGGCGTCAACCGCGCCGCCCTGGACAGCCTGTACCCGCCGCCCGCCGCGCAGGACGGCTACCGGGGTCCGGTCCGCTGGAAGATCCGCGGAACCGTTCTCGTCGGACCGACCGTCTTCGGCCAGAATCCGGTCGCCGACGTGCCGTCCGCGACGATCCTGCCGGGCTGCGACGGCGACGTCTCCGACCTCGAGGGCGAGACCTACCTCGACGGGACCCGGGGCATCAGCACCGGCGCGGCCCTGCACAGCGCGGTCTACATGGTCGGCGCCAACCACAACTTCTTCAACACCGAGTGGACGCCGGGCAAGGCCGTGGCTCCTTCCTTCGACGACTTCTGGGAGGACCCGGAGGCGCAGCAGCCCGACCCGGTCTGCTCCACCGGTGCCCCCACCCGGCTGACCGCCGACCAGCAGCACCGGGCCGGCGCGACCTACATCGCCGCCGCGGCCCGGCTGTTCGTCGCCGGTGACGACCGGGCGCGCCCGCTGCTCGACGGCACCGGCCGGCGCGCGCCCTCCGCCGACCCGGCCCGGGTGCTGACCCACGCGGTCGGCGCCCGCCGCACGGGCGGCTTCGTGCCCGACGGCGGAGTCGAGGTGAGCGGCGGCCGGGTGTGCTGGGCGGACCCCGATCCGGCCAGGGCGTGTCTGGACGCCGAGGCCACCGGTAGGTCACCGCACTTCGGCTGGTGGGACGTGGAGAAGGACTCCGGCAAGAGCGCGGTCGCGCTGAAGTGGTCCGCGCCGGGCACGCCGACGAGCATCGCGTCCCTGGCTCCCGTCTCCCTCGCCGGAGCCGAGAGCCTGGCACTGCGGGTCTTCGTGCCGCCGAACACCACCGGCACCGAGCTGGACGTGTCCGTCGCCGACACGGCCGGCCGCCGCGCCACGCTCGGCCGGGTCACGGCCGACGGCCTACCGGGCTCCGACCGCACCGCCTCGTACTGGGCCCGCGAGCTGCGGGTCCCGTTGTCCGCCGCCACCCGTGCCGGCCTCGACCTCGGGCACGTCAGGTCACTTGCGCTGACACCGCGTTCGGGCTCCGGGCAGGCGTGGTTCATGGACGCCTGGGGCTGGGCCCCCGGCACACCCTCGGTGCGCGCGGCGGCGCTGCCGCGCGTCGACATCGGCCGGATCACGGCCGACGAGGGCGACTCCGGCACCCGCACCTATCACGTCCCGGTCCAGGTGTCCGGCCACGGCAGCGGCCGGGTGCGCTTCTATGTCGTCGACCCGGAGACCTCCGAGGCCACGGAGAAGCTGGTCTCGGTCCGGCCCGGCAGCACCCCGATCGACGTGCCGGTCGAGGTGAAGGGCGACACCCGCTTCGGCTACGACGTGACCCAGGACCTCCTGGTGAAGGCCGTGCGCGGCGCGGTCGTCGGCTCCTACCGGGGCGGGGTCACGGTGCGCAACGACGACGCGGCGCCGGAGGTGTCCCTGACCCCGGTCGCGGACCGGGTGACCGAGGGCGAGTCGCTGAGCTGGCGGATCACCCTGTCCGAGACCGCCGACGTGAACTTCTGGCAGCCGGTCCGGGTCCTGCCCGTCACCGACGGCGCCGAGCTGTCCACCAAGGACGTGGACCCGCGGTGGCTCGCGGACTACTCGGGTGATGTGCCCGACCCGGAGCGTCCGCTGTCGGACGCGAACCTGTGGGTCTGGCTGAACATCCCGGCCGGGACCACCGTCGCCGACTTCACCGTGCCCACGGTGCGGGACCAGGTGGCCGAGCCGGCCGAGTCGATGCGTCTCGCGCTGACCGACGACAGCGCCGAGCCGCTGCCGGACCGTCCGGTGCTGACGGGGACGGTCGTGGACGCGCCGTAGCGCGCTCGCGCCGTGCGAAAGGGGCCCGGAACCGTGCGGTTCCGGGTCCCTGCCGCTCCGTCGTCGCGCTCACAGCGTGACGCGGATCCCGACGGTCCCGTCCAGACCCCGGCGCAGCCTGCTGCCGAGCAGGGTGAGGCGGCCCACGACGCCGTACTTGCGGGCGAGCAGGGTGCGGTAGCGGGCGGTGGTCTGCGCGTCGCAGATCTCGGCGGTGGCCGGGATCTGCTCGCCGGTCGGGTTGCCGCGGACGTCGCAGGGCCCGACCAGCACGTCGCCGCGGGCCCGGATCCGCTTCACCTTCCACGCGTCGGCGGCCGACCAGGCCCCGAGCGCGTCCCCGTCCCGCACCACCCACACGGGAGTGGCCACTCCTGTTCCGTTCTTGCGGTAGCTGGTGATCAGCAGGTACTTGCCCGACGCCAGCCGGTCGAGCGCGTTGTCAGCCATCCCCGCAGTCTAGGCACCGGACCGTTCCCGTACCTCGGCGGTTTCAGCTCGTGGGACCGGCGGTTCGGCGCAGGGCGGCCGCCATCCGTCGCACCCCCTCGGTGAGGACCTCCGGCGAGGTGGCGATGTTCAGACGGACGTGCCCGGCCCCGCCCGTGCCGAAGTCGAGCCCGCGGCTGAGGGCCACCCGCCCCCGTTCCAGGAACACCGCGGCCGGATCGTCGCCGAGGCCCAGCGCCCGGCAGTCGAGCCACGCGAGATAGGTGGCCTCTCCGGGCCTGTAGGCCACGCCCGGCAGGTGCTCGGCCAGCAGGGCGGTCAGCAGTCGGCGGTTGTCGGCGAGTCCGGCCAGCAGGGCGTCCAGCCAGCGCGTGCCGTCGAGCAGGGCGGCCGTGTGCGCGAGCACCCCCACATGGCTCGGCCCGTGGGACACCTCCTCGGGCAGACGGGCCAGGTCGGCCGCCGCCTCGGGGCCCGCCACGGCCAGGGCCGCCTTGAGCCCGGCCAGATTCCACCCCTTGGAGGCCGACATCAGCGACAGTGCGTTCTCCGCGCCGGGGACGGCGAGGTAGGGCACGAACCCGGCCTCCGGGAGGACGAGCGGCGCGTGGATCTCGTCGACGACCACGCGGACGCCGTACCGCCGGGCCAGCGCGGCCACGGCGGCCAGTTCCCGCGCGGTGTGGACGGTGCCGGTCGGGTTGTGCGGGCTGCACAGCAGGTGCGCGACGCGGCCGCCCCCGGTGACGGCGCGCCGGTAGGTGTCCTCCAGTACGCCGAGGTCGAGCCTGTCGTCGTCACCGAGGGGCGCCTCGGCGATCCGCCGGTCCAGGTGCTCCACGAACGGGAAGAACGGCGGGTACACGGGCGAATTGACGACCACCGGATCGCCGGGTCCCGTCACCAGCTTCAGCATCTCGACGACGCCCATCATCACGTCGGGCACGATCGCCGTCCGCTCGACCGCGAGCCCGTCCCAGCCCCACCGCTTCGCGGCGAACAGGGCCAGCGCCTCTGCGTAGGCCGTGCCGGCCGGATAGCCGGTGTCGCCGAGGGCCAGGGCCCGCGTCACCGCGTCGACGACCGGTTCGGCGAGGGGCACGTCCATCTCGGCGACCCACAGCGGAAGGACGTCCGCGGGGTACGTGCGCCACTTCATGCTCGTACGACATCGGAGCCGGTCGAGCGTGAGGGCCTGTAAAGGGTTCGGCTCACCGGGCGTCTCGTGCGGGATGCTGGTCATGGGGCACAAGATAGGGGGCTGTGGTGTGACCTGGGATCACGTGAACGGGACAGTCGTGGCGGAGGCCGGCGGCGTCGTACCGGAGATCGCCTGCGACGAATCGGGTTCGGACGGCGAGAACCTCACCGGCGGCAACACGGACGTGTTCGCGCACGCGAGTGTGCTGCTGTCCGCCGATTCCGCCGCCGGACATGTGCAGGAGATCAGGAACCGCATCCGTTCGCCCGCCGAGGAGTACAAGGCGAACCATCTGCTGCGGGAGAAACACCGGGCGGTTCTGGAATGGCTGCTCTCGGCGTCGGGCCCGCTGTACGGGCACGCCCATGTGCACCTCGTCGAGAAGTCCTTCTTCGTCGTGGACCGGGCGGCCGACCTGCTGCTCGGCGACCCCGGGGCGGCCGTTCCGCTGTTCCGGCAGGGGCGGCGGACGTTCACCGAGGAGGAATGGCGGCGATTCCTGGAGGCGGCCAACCAATTGCTGTGGGTGCGCCACGAAGGTGCGTCGGACGAGCCCGTCGAGCACTTCTTCCGCACACTCGAGGAACTGCGGCTGCGGTATCCGGGGACGGCGGTGGCCGAGACCCTCGCACGGCTCGCGGAGGAACGCTCCCGCGCGCTCGCCTACCGGGCCGGGATCCAGGACGGGCCGTTCGTACTGACCCCGGTCCTCAACCCCCTGCTGCCCTCGATCCTGCACACGGCCGCCCACTGGAGCGCCGGCGGGCGTCCGGTCCGGCTCGCGCACGACCGGCAGAACATGCTCACCCCGGAGCGGATCGCCTGGATCGAGGGCGCGGCCCGGATACGGGGCATCCGGCTGGCCGGATTCCGGCTCGTCGTCTCGCGGGACGACGCGCGGGTGCAGCTCGCCGACTTCCTGGCCGGCATCGCCCGCCGGATCGCCTCCGACGAACTCAACGGCCGCGGCGACCCGGCGCTGACCGCGCTGCTGCGCCCCTACACCGGTGCGGCGGCCGTGTGGGGCGACGAGCGCAGCTGGGCACGGCTCGGTCCGGCGACCGCGTCGGACCGACGGCCCGCGCAGCTCGACTCGCCCGTTCAGGTTGCCGGTCGACGCTCCCCCGGCCCGGCGCCGAGGTGATCGTCCGCGCGCTGAACGCTGCGCGGTCCTCGCACGTATGGAGGTGAGGGCACTCAACGACCGGAGCGCCCCGCGGTGTTGAGGCCGTGCGTTCGGGGTTTCGGGAGCCAAGACATGAGGCATGTACGACGACGGACCGTCCGGCGGGTGTCACGGCTGGCGGCAGTCGGCGGACTCCTCCTGGGAGGGGCCATGGTCACCCAGGCGGCCATGGCGAGCGAGCCGGGCGGTACGGCCGCGGGGCCGCGCAGCGCGGCGGAGTCCGTCGTCACCAATCCGGGAGCGGCCCTCGTCGAGCAGCTCGGCACCTCGCGCACGGCGGGCACCTGGCTCGGTGCCGACGGGAAGCCGGTCGTCGCCGTCACCGACGAGGAGTCGGCCGACACCGTCCGGGCGGCGGGCGCCGAGGCCAAGATCGTGGCGCACAGCATGAACGAGCTCAAGTCGGCTGCGGCCGACTTGCGTTCGGCGCCCAGGGTGCCCGGCACCGCCTGGGTGATGGACTACCGGACGAACCAGGTCGTCGTGCGGGCGGACAGCACCGTGTCGGCCGGCGACTGGTCACAGCTGACGGAGACGGCCGCCGGCATCGGCAGCTTCGTCCGGATGGAGCGCACCAGCGGCGAGTTCACCACCCGGATCAACGGCGCCCAGCCGATCCTGTCGACCGGCGGACGCTGCTCGGCCGGATTCAACGTGACCAACGGCACGAACGACTTCATCCTCACCGCCGGGCACTGCGGGCCGACCGGCTCCACCTGGTTCGCGGACAACCAGGCCAAGCAGCAGGTGGGCCGGACGGTGAACTCCAGCTTCCCCGGCGGCGACTTCTCGCTGGTGCAGTACGCGAGCGGCAAGGCCGGCGCGGGCGCCGACGTGGTGGCCATCGGCGACGGCAACGGGGTGCGGATCACCGGCACCGGGGACGCGGCCGTCGGCCAGCGGGTCTTCCGCAGCGGCAGCACCAGCGGGCTGCGCGACGGCGAGGTCACCGGTCTCGACGCGACGGTGAACTATCCGGAGGGCAGTGTCAGCGGGCTCATCGAGACGAACGTGTGCGCCGAACCGGGCGACAGCGGCGGCCCGATGTTCTCCGACGGCATCGCCCTCGGCATCACCTCCGGCGGCAGCGGCGACTGCACCACCGGGGGGACGACGTTCTTCCAGCCGGTGACCAGGGCGCTGGCGCAGCTCGGCGTCCAGCTGATCGTGGCCGCACCCTCCGACAACGCCGGCGCGTCCACGGCGTCCGCCGACCCGGCGCCGTCCGCCTCCTCCACCCAGGCGGGGCTCTCCCCGGGCGCGGCCTCGCCGGGCACGACCACGCCCGTGACGGGTACGGCGGTCAGCGAGACGCTCGCCGCCCGGCTGACCGACCCCAAGAACATCGGTCCCGGTCTGCTGGTCATCGCGGGCAGCATGGTCGCCCTGGTCGCGACCCGGTACATCCGCGCCGAGCAGGACCGCAAGGCATACCAGCGGTACTACTCGGCGACATGGGGGTGACGGCCGGGGGGTGTGACGGGGGTGACGACCGAGGTGTGTCGGCTGGGGGAAGGTGCCCGGTGCGGGGCGCCGCTGTCGGGCGGCCCCGCGGCCGGGTCGTTGTCAGGCCGCTTCGACGGAGGACGGAGCGGCGGCCCACTCCAGGACGAGCCGCTGGTATTCCGCACGCTGCTCGACGCTCAGTGTCCCGCCCGACCGGAGCCACAGGGCCCGGATCTCCTCGTTGACCTCCGCGGCCGATCGCTCGGAGAGGGATTCAACAGTGGTGGACATGCCGTGAAGCTTACGGCTTCGGACGTGAAGACCGCGTGAGTCATCACCAACGAACCGGACATAACGGACGTGTCACTGGTCACGTCCATCGGTCCGTCCCCGGGGCACAGTTCACCCGTCCCCCGCGCCCAGGAGGGCTCCGGATCCCGGACTTCGGGGACGCGCCGGGGCAGGACGCCCGGACCGGCCGGGCGTCCGCGCCACTTCAGCGACCCGGGAGGGCTCAGGTGCCCGGCTTGCGGCCGTACACGAAGACGTCGTCGCCGTTCTTCAGCAGCGACCAGTACTTCTTGGCCGCCGTGGTGGTCATGTTGACGCAGCCGTGGGAGCCCGGCGGGTTCCACATGCTGACGCCGACCGAGTGGAAGGCCTGACCACCGTCGAAGAACTGGCTGTAGGGCATCGGCACGTTGTAGATGCTCGACACATGGTCGATGTTCCGCCAGTAGATCTTCTTCAGACCGGTACGGGTCTCGTACCCGTTGCGGCCGGTACGCACCGGCACGGGACCGTAGACGAGCTTGCTGCCGTCCTGGATCCAGCTGATCTGGAGCGTCAGGTTGACGCAGGCGATACGGCCCTTGTTGGTCGGGCACTTGCCGGCCTTGTTGGGGGTCTTGCCGACCGCCTTCTGCTTGTTCATGAGGTCCATCACGCCCCAGGTGACGGGCCCGGCGTAGCCGATGTTCGGCGTGATGCCGTGCTTGGTCTGGAAGGCACGGATGGCCTTGCAGTCGGTGGTCGACTGCTTGCCGTCCACGGGCCGGCCGAGGAACTTCTCGACCTGCTTCTGGTACGGCCCGGCCTGCGTCGTACAGCTCGCGGCCTGCGCCGGGCCGGCGCCCAGCGCCAGCGTCAACGGCGCGACCAGGCCGGTGAGCCCGAGCACGACGGCTCCTCGTCTGCGTATGTCCCCCATGGCTGCCCTCTCCCTGGCACATCAGTGGCGATCTCTCCCTCCTAGACAGCTCCAGGGGGGCGACGGTTGTAGGCCGGTCCCGGCTGTGACAGAACGGTGAACTTCCTGTCCGTACGGTTCACCCGGTACACCCCCTTACATCTGATTCCTCCGGGATCGTCGCGCCCGTCCGCGGTCCAGTTCCCGTGGATTGGATCGGGCGCAGACCGGTGTCCCCGCCCTAGGTTTCCCTCATGCATCGCCATCTCGCCGACGATCTCTCCCGGCTTCCCGAGCTCCTCCAGTCCGCCCGCGACTTCGCCGTCCGTGAGGTGAGCGGCCTGGCCGAGCGGCCGGTCGTCCGCCTCGACCGGGCGCCCGACCGGGCGTCCCTGCCCGACGAGGGGGCCGGCGCCGAGGGCGCGCTCACACGGTTCGCCGAGCACTGGGCACCCGGCTTCTCCGGCTCGGCCGGGCCGCGCTACCTCGGCTTCGTCACCGGCGGGGCGACGCCCGCGTCGGTCGCCGGTGACTGGCTGACCGGCGCGTACGACCAGAACGTCTCCGGGGCGGGCGGCTCGTGGGCGGCGGCGCTGGAACGGGAGACGGTGGCCTGGCTGCGTGAGCTGTTCGGGCTGGGCGAGGCGCACAGCGGGGCGTTCGTGACGGGCGCGACGGTCTCGAACACCGTCGGGCTCGCCGTCGCCCGTGAGTGGCTGGGCGAGCGGCTGGGCGTGGACGTGTCCCGGGAGGGCGCGGCCGCGCTGGGGCCCGTGGAGGTGCTCTCGGGCAGTCCGCACTCCAGTGTCACCAAGGCGCTCTCGGTGCTGGGCATCGGCCGCGACCGGCTGCGCCAGGTGCCGGTGCGGGAGGGCGGGGAGGCCGTCGACGTCGACGCGCTCGAGGCGGCGCTGGCCGCGCTGGACGGGCGGCCGGCGATCGTGGTGGCCAACGCGGGCACCGTCAACACCGTCGACTTCGACGATCTGCGGGCGATCGCGGTCCTGAAGGAGCGGTACGGCTTCTGGCTGCACGTGGACGCGGCCTTCGGCGGCTTCGCCGCCCTCTCCCCCGCGTACGCGCACCTCGTGGACGGGCTCGACGCGGCCGACTCGGTCTGCGTGGACCTGCACAAGTGGCTCAACGTGCCGTACGACGCCGCCGTCCAGTTCACCCGCCGCCGTGACCTCCAGGTACGGGTCTTCCACAACGCCTCGCCGTATCTCGGACTGCCCACCGGCGAACCGGACTTCGTCCATCTCACGCCGGAGAACTCACGGCGGCTGCGGGCGCTGCCGGCCTGGTTCTCGCTGGTGGCCTACGGGCGGGCCGGGCACCGCGAGATCGTCGAGCGCAACGTGGACCTCGCGACCCGGCTCGGCGAGGGTGTCGCCGCGCTGGACGGGCTGCGGCTGCTGGCGCCGGTCCGGCTGAACGTCGTCTGCTTCACCCTCGCCGACGACCCGACGCAGGAGCGGGTCGGCGCGCTCGCTCACGCCGTGGCCGCGTCCGGGGAGGCGTTCCTGACGCCGACGGTGTACGGCGGGGTGCCGGCGCTGCGGGCGGCGTTCAGCAACTGGCGTACCTCGCGGGCGGACGGGGAGCGGGTGCTGAAGGCGCTCACCGCGGCACTTCCCGGCTGACCGTCACCGTGCCCGTCGCACGCCGGCCGACGCACTCCGGGCGGTGAGGTGAAAGGATCTGCACGGGCGGTCTAGCGCCTCCACCACGTCAACAGGACGGAGCCCGTGCGGAGATGACCGCGTTCCTCCAGCAACTCCCCGCTCTCCTCGGTGTCGTGATCGGCGCCCTCGGCTCGTACCTGGCGATCGTGCGCAGCGACGGGGCCAGGTTCCGGCGCGAGACGGCGGCCCGGTGGGAGGAGCGGCGGCTGAGCGTGTACGGCGACTACGCGCGGGCCCTGAAGAAGTCGGTGAACCTGACCTACCGCGTCGCCTCCCACCTCGGCAACGACCCGCACCCGCACCCCTTGTCCCCGGCGCAGGCCGAGCCGCTGCTCGCGGAGGCGACCGACGGACGCGACCCGGCCGGCGAGGCGCTGATCATGCTGGGCAGCCGGGAGGTGGTGGACCGGGCCCGGGTGTGGGTGACCACGGTGATGGAGATGGAGCGGTTCATGCGTGAGGGGACGCACGATCCGCGGGCCTGGCAGGAGCTGCTGGAGCGGCAGCGGGCCGGCCGCGAGGGGTACTACGCCGCCGTGCGCGAGGATCTCGCCCTGCCGCCGGGGCACCCGGCGCGCTGGCCGACCGGTCCGCTCTCCGACGCCTGAGTCCTCAGCGGTAGCCGGTGGTGTCCGCCGCCTTCCCGGGGTCCTGCACCTCGACCATGTAGCGCCAGGCGTCCGGGCGGCTGCCGTCGAGGTCGGTGAAGCCGTACACGGGGGCGAGGCCGCCACTGGAGAGGGACTGTCCGTTGAAGCGGGCCACGTCGGGGTCGGCGGCCAGGGCGGCGACCGCCCGGCCGACGTAGCGGGGTGTCTCCGAGATGGCGAAGTGCGGCACCCGCTCCAGGGCGTCCCGCCAGTTGTCCTCGCGTACGCCGAACGTCTCGAGCATCAGCTCCGACCGCAGCCAGCCGGGGGTGAGCGCCACGGCGGTGGCGCCGCGCGGGCCGAGTTCGTGGCCGAGGGCGAAGGCCATCCGCAGGACGGAGGTCTTGGCGAGGTCGTAGAAGAAGTTCACGCGGTAGGTGTCGCGGTTGTACTCGGTGGTGCCGTCGGTCATCTCGACGACCAGTCCGCCGGGCCGGCGCAGCAGCAGCGGCAGCGCGTGGTGGCTGGTGATCGCGTGGGTCTCGACGGCGAGCCGCAGCAGCCGGAGCCCGTCGTCCAGGTCGTGCTCCCAGACCGGCGTGTCCCAGGCGAAGAGGTGCTCGGCGCCCCAGATGTCGTTGACGAGGACGTCGAGGCGGTCCCGCTCGTCCGCGACGCGGTCGACGAGGGCGCGTACCTGGGCGGGGTCGAGGTGGTCGGTGGGCACCGCGATGCCGTGGCCGCCCGCCTCGGTGACCAGGTCGGCGGTGTCCTCGATCGTCTCGGGGCGGTCGGACTCGGAGCGCCGGGCGCGGGTGGTGCGTCCCGTCACGTAGACGGTGGCGCCGGCCGCCCCCAGCTCCACGGCGATACCGCGTCCCGCGCCCCGGGTCGCCCCGGCGACCAGGGCGACCTTGCCTTCCAGTGGACCGGACATGTCCGACCTCCCGCGTGTCGTGTCGATGTCGTCCTCGAGGATCGACGACCTCGACGAGGATCGCGCGGAAGCCGGACATCTCCTGTCGTCTTTCGTCCGCCGGGTCACCCGGTCGGGCGCGGTCCGCGGCCTCAGTGCCCGCGGGCGATCCACTCCTCCAGGTGCGGTGCCTCCGCTCCGATGGTGGTCGCGTCGCCGTGACCGGTCAGCACCTTCGTCTCGGGCGGCAGGGCGAGCAGCCGGTCCCTGATGGAGCTGATGATCGTCGGGAAGTGGGACCAGGAGCGGCCGGTGGCGCCCGGTCCGCCCTGGAAGAGGGTGTCGCCGGTGAAGATCACCCCGAGGCCGGGGTCGTGGAGACAGACCGCGCCGGGCGCGTGCCCCGGGGTGTGCAGGACGGTCAGGTCGGTGCCCGCGGCCTCGATGACCTGGCCGTCGGCCAGATGGGCGTCGGGCTCACGGTCCGGGTGGGTGAGCTTCCACAGCGGCAGGTCGTCGGGGTGCAGCCAGATCGTGGCGCCGGTCGCGTCGGCGAGGGCCGGCGCGGCGGAGACGTGGTCGTTGTGGGCGTGGGTGCACACGATGGCCGTCAGCCGGCGGTCGCCCACGGCGGCCAGAACGGCTTCGGCGTCGTGTGCGGCGTCGATGACGATCGCCTCGTGGTCGTCGCCCACGATCCACACGTTGTTGTCGACGTCCCAGGTGCCGCCGTCGAGGCTGAACTGGCCGGAGGTGACGAGGCGTTCGATGCGCGCGGCCATCACAGCACCACCACCGAGCGCAGGACGTCCCCGTGATGCATCCGCTCGAACGCCTGCTCCACCTCGTCGAGTCCGATGGTCTCGGTGACGAACGCCCCGAGGTCCAGGCGGCCCTGGAGATGGAGGTCGATCAGCATCGGGAAGTCGCGCGAGGGCAGGCAGTCGCCGTACCAGGACGACTTCAGCGCCCCGCCCCGCCCGAAGACGTCCAGCAGCGGCAGCTCGAGCTTCATCTCCGGCGTCGGCACCCCCACCAGGACGACCGTGCCGGCCAGGTCACGGGCGTAGAAGGCCTGCTTGTAGGTCTCCGGGCGGCCGACGGCCTCGATCACCACGTCCGCGCCGAAGCCGCCGGTCAGCTCACGGATCGCCTCGACGGGGTCGGTCTCCTTGGAGTTGACCGTGTGCGTGGCGCCCATCTTCCTGGCGGTCTCGAGCTTGCGGTCGTCGATGTCGACGGCGATGATCTTCGCGGCGCCGGCCAGGTTCGACCCGGCGATCGCCGCGTCGCCGACCCCGCCGCAGCCGATCACCGCGACCGTGTCGCCGCGGCCGACGTTTCCGGTGTTGATCGCCGCGCCGATGCCGGCCATCACCCCGCAGCCCAGCAGCCCCGCCACCGACGCCGACACCGACGCGTCGACCTTCGTGCACTGCCCGGCCGCCACCAGGGTCTTCTCCGCGAACGCCCCGATGCCCAGCGCCGGCGACAGCTCGGTGCCGTCGGTCAGGGTCATCCGCTGCTGGGCGTTGTGGGTGTCGAAGCAGTACCACGGCCTGCCGCGCAGACACGCCCGGCAGTGCCCGCACACCGCACGCCAGTTCAGGATCACGAAATCACCGGGGGCGACGTCGGTGACGCCCTCGCCGACCGACTCCACCACGCCCGCCGCCTCGTGACCGAGCAGGAAGGGGAACTCGTCGTTGATCCCGCCCTGCTTGTAGTGCAGGTCGGTGTGGCAGACCCCGCAGGCCTGCACCTGCACCACGGCCTCGCCGGGACCGGGGTCGGGGATCACGATCGTCTCCACCCGTACCGGCTCGTTCTTCCCCGGCGCGATCACTGCGCGCACTTCCTGCGGCATGGTGCTGCCCCTTTCGTCGGCGGTCGTCCGTCCCGCTGCCGACCCTACGCGTGACTGATCGGTAAGGGCACGGGCGGCAGGGCCGGCGGGCGCCCTGAACACGCCCTTCGTGGCCGTACCCCCGGGCGGCCGACGTAGCCTGAGGCCTGCCACCCGACCTCCCGAGGAGTCCCGTGTCCATCGCAGAGACCGCCGGCGGCCGGCCCCCGTGGCGGCTGTTGCTCGACTACGTACGGCCCCATCGCCGGTCCCTGCTGGCGGGTGCCGCGCTGTCGCTGGTCACCGGCGCCACCGGGCTGCTGCTGCCTCTGGTGGCAAGGAAGTTGATCGACGACCTGGGTCACGACCGTTCGATATCAGGCGCGTTGCTCGCCCTGACGGCACTGGTCGTCGCCAACTCGGCGGTGGGCGCGCTGGGTTCGTTCGTGCTGCGGCGTACCGCGGAGTCGGTGGTGCTCGGCGCGCGGCGGGCGTTGTCCTCGTATCTGCTGCGGCTGAAGATCACGGCCGTCGACCGGAGCGAGCCCGGCGATCTCATGGCCCGCATCACCTCCGACACGACGCTGCTGCGCGAGGTCACCACCGCCCCGCTGGTGGGCCTCGGCACCGGCGGGCTCACGCTGGCCGCCACGGTCGTGATGATGGGCGTGGTCGATCCCGTGCTGCTGGGGGTCACGCTGGCCGTGATCGTCTGTGCGGGCACGGTGCTGGGCGTGATCGTGCCGCGGATCAACCGGGCGAGCCGCCGGGCGCAGGACGCGGTCGGTGTGATGGGGGCCTCGCTGGAGCGGGTGCTCGGCGCGCTGCGCACGGTGAAGGCGTCGGGCGCCGAGCACCGCGAGGAGGCCACGCTGCACGCGGCGGCCGAGGAGTCCTGGCGGCAGAGCGTGCGCGCCGCCAAGTGGTCGGCGGCCGCGGGCAACACGGCCGGCCTGGCGATGCAGACGGCCTTCATCACCGTCCTCGCGGTGGGCGGGGCGCGGGTCGCGACGGGCGCCATCGAGATCGGCACGCTGGTGGCGTTCCTGCTCTACGTCTTCTACCTCATGTCGCCGATCCAGCAGGTCGTCGGCGCGATCACCCAGTACCAGACGGGCTCGGCGGCCCTGAGCCGCATCCAGGAGGCCCTGGGGCTGCCCGCCGAGCCGGTGTCCCGGCCCGGGCCGCTGCCCTCGCCGGCCACCGGACCGGCCTCGCTGGACTTCGCCGACGTCCGCTTCCGGTACGCCGACGACCTGCCGTACGTCCACCACGGGGTCACCTTCAGCGTGCCGGCCCGGGGCATGACCGCGTTCGTCGGTCCTTCGGGCGCGGGCAAGACCACGGTGTTCTCGCTCGTCGAGCGGTTCTACGACCCGGAGTCCGGCGTGATCGCCCTCGACGGGCGCGACCTCGCGGACTGGGACCTGTCCGGGCTGCGCTCCTCCATCGGCTACGTCGAGCAGGACGCCCCCGTGCTGTCGGGTTCGCTGCGCGACAACCTGCTGCTGGGGAACCCTTCGGCGGACGACGACACGGTGCGCGGCGTGCTGAAGACGACCCGGCTGGAGGGCCTGGTCGAACGGCTGCCGCAGGGGCTGGACACCCTGGTGGGACATCGCGGGACGAAGCTGTCCGGCGGGGAGCGGCAGCGGGTGGCCATCGCCCGCGCGCTGCTGCGCAGTCCGAGGCTCCTGCTGCTGGACGAGGCGACCTCCCAACTGGACGCGGTGAACGAGGCGGCGTTGCGCGACACCGTCGCCGACGTCGCCCGGACGACCACCGTCCTCGTCGTCGCGCACCGGCTGTCGACGGTCACGATGGCCGACCGGATCGTCGTCATGGACGCGGGCCGGGTCCGTGCGGTGGGGACGCACCGTGAGCTGGTGGCGGGTGACCCGCTCTACGCGGAGCTGGCGGCCACGCAGTTCCTGGCGACGGTCGACTGAACCGCGCCGCACGTGCGTGGGGGCCGTCCGGTCCTCCGGACGGCCCCCACGGGGACGAGGCGAGACGCTCAGCCGATCGCGGGCAGCAGCCCGGTCACCGGAGCGACAAGGTCGGTGACCTGGTGCAGTTCGTTCAACTTCTCGAGCTCGCTGACCTTGTTGAGCTCACCCAGCTGCCGGGAGACCGGCGGGAGGTCGGCCCGGTACTCCTCCGGGATCTGGCTCGCGGCGAGCGAGTCCAGCGCGGTCATCGGATTGATTTTGCCGCCGGCCGGGGCTTCGGCCGCGCTCGCCAGGGGCGCCGCGAGGCCAGTGACCCCGGCGGCCAGAGCGGCGATTGCGGCGATGCGTCGAGTGGAGATCATGTCCGACCAACGCCGTCGGCACCCCGGCGGACACGGGTGGGCGGCGGTGCTCACCCGACAGGCGGACGGCACAGGCTGCGTTTGCCGAGCCCGGCGCGCCGGAGGAGTCTCGAAGGTGAGGGTTCAGGCGGCCGTCCTCCCCTCGGCCGCGGCCCTCGGAGGAGGTCACCATGGGCACCGCGGCAGGCTCCGCCTTCGACACCGAGACCCTGCGCCGAGGCGTGGAGGGCGACAGCGCGACGACGTTGCTGTCGCTCTACGCCGACGACGCCGAGATACGCGTCATCGACCACAACACCCAGCCCAGCCGACCCAAAGTGCTGCACGGCCGCGACGAGATCGGCCGGATGCTGGAGGACGTCTACAGCCGGGACATGACCCACAAGCTCGAGGAGTGCATCGTCCAGGGCGACCGCGCCGCCTTCAGCGAGTCGTGCCGGTACGCGGACGGCGTGCAGGTGCTCGCCGAGTCGATGATCACGTTGCGGGACGGCAAGATCGTCGAGCAGACCATGATCCAGGCATGGGACGAGTAGGGAGGAAGACCGCAGGGGTCCAGGTCACTTCTCGGCTGACCTGGACCTTCTCGGTGCGGGCGGCGCGCGGGCGGTCACGGCCGCCCCGGACGGCGCCGACGGTACCGGCCGCAGCGGCGGGCGGGCTGGTGTCCGTCGCGCTGCTGCGGACAGCGCTGCGCGCGATGCGGTCCCTCCCCCGTCCGCCGGCACCGCGTGCCGTGCGCACCCGCTACGGCCGGCATCGCTGAGCCGTACCCCTCGCCCCCGCCTGCCGCCGGCCACGGTCGCTCATGGGCACGCGGAGGCGGGGTCAGGTCAGCGTCCACCTCTGGTTGTCGGCGGTGCCGCAGGTCCAGAGCACGATCGGGGTGCGGTTGGCCGTGCCCGCGCCGTTGGCGTCGAGGCACAGCCCGGCGTTGACGTTGGTGATCGTGCCGTCGGCGTTCACGTTCCACTTCTGGTTGTTCTGGCCGTTGCAGTCCCAGATGACGACCTTCGTGCCGTTGGTGGTGCCGAGGCCGTAGGCGTCCAGGCACTTGTTCCCGTACACCACGAGTTCCTTGCGGGAGGTGTACGTCCAGGCCTGGTTGGAGCCGCCGTTGCAGTCCCACAGCTCGGCCTGGGTGCCGTTGGTGATCGTGCTGTCGAACAGGTCCAGGCAGCGGCCGGACTGCTTGCCGACGACGAGCGCCCCGTTCGCGCCGGGCAGGGGTCTGACCGTGATGTCGGCGAGGGTCGGCGCGCCGGTGAAGACGAGCGTGTTGGAGGAGCCCTTCGACAGGGCGACCTGGAGGCTGATCGTGCCCTGCGCGGAGCCGGTCGGCGGGAACGAGACGGTCGTCGAGGTCTGGCCGTTGACCTTCAGCGTCGCGGTGCGGGCGGTGGAGGCCGTGTTGGTGTAGGCGACGTCGACGACCTTCGGGCCGGTGTTCCCCGCGACCACGCCGGAGAAGCCCGACGTACCGGTGTACGTGCTGCCCGAGGCCTCGGTGCCGCCGGTGACGGTGAGCATGACCGAGCCGCCCGCCGGGACGCTCGTCGTGTAGCCCGTGGCGTACGTGCCGACGTCGGCGCGCGCCCACAGGTCACGGACGGTGGCGGAGGCGCCGGTCAGCCCCAGGTCGGCCCAGCGGACGGTGATGTTCTGGGCGGAGGAGGTGCGGTTGAGCAGGACGACGGCGCGCTTGCCGCTGCCGGCGAGGACCTTGCCGTACACCTGCGCCCCGGTGGTGTCCTCGGCGACCTTGACGCCCTGGAGGCCGCGGGTGTCCTGGTCGACGGCGATGACCTCGGGGTTCTTGAGGATGTTCGCCGTCTCGGTCGTCATCGTGGTCAGGTCGTTGCCGGCGAGGAGCGGGGCGCCGGAGACGGCCCACAGGTTCATGTGGGTGCGGTTCTGGGCGGCGGTGAAGCCGGTCATGCCGACCATCAGCATGTCCGGGTCGTTGTAGTACCCGGTGTGCTGGGCGGTGGGGTGCAGGCCCTGGTCGAAGTTGGACAGCAGGTTCGTCATCGAGGGGTTGTTGCCGTAGTAGACGATGTCGGTGCTGGTCCGGAACATCGGGGCGAGCCCGGGGGCCCAGTTCCAGGTGTTCTGGTAGCCCCAGTTGCAGATCGAGAGGGTGAGCGGGCGTCCGGTGGCGGCCGTCGCCTTCGTGACGGCGGCGCTGATCGCGGTGTACGCCGTCGCCGCGTCGAGGCCCTCGGCGTCACCGCCGCACCAGTCGACCTTCACGAAGTCGAAGCCCCACTGCGAGAACCGGAGCATGTCCTGGTCGTAGTGGCCCTCGCTGCCGCTGCCGGGGGCGGCGGGCCGGCCGGTCGGGTAGTAGTAGCCGCAGCCGTCTTTGCCGGCGTCCGTGTAGATCCCGGCCTTCAGGCCCTTGCTGTGGATGTAGTCGGCGATGGCGCTCATGCCGCCGGGCCACTCGGACTCGTCGACGGTGATGTCGCCCGCGCTGTCGCGGGTGCCCTGCCACCAGCCCTCGTCGATGTTGATGTACCGGTACCCGGCCGCCGGCAGGCCCGCGGCGACGAACGCGTCGACCTGCTTCTTGATGACGTCGTGGTCGATCTTCGCGGCGAAGCTGTTCCAGGAGGCCCAGCCCATCGGGGCGGTGGGCACGGCGATCTGCCGCGAGGTCGCGGCCCGGGCCGGCCCCGGCTGGGCGAACAGCAGGGCGGCGGTCACGGTCAGCAGCAGGGCGAGGAACCGGGCGGCGGCGGCTCTCCGGCGTCGGAGCGGGTGCGTGGGGGGTGGGGGATACATACGGCGGCTCCAGCTTCGAAATATCGAACATGGGTCGGCTAACCGAACGCGTTGCGCGCCGAAAGTAGAACCGCCGGGGAGTGAAGTCAACGGCTGCGACAGAAGTGACGTGGCCGCTCCCGCACTCGAAGTGGCTGCTTTCGCAGGGTCGTTCACCGCGGGCCGGCCGCCCCGCCCCCATACTGTCCGTCGTGCGAGTGGCGATCATGACAGCGGGCTCACGGGGTGACGTGGCCCCCTTCACGGGACTGGGCCACGGGCTGGTGCGGGCCGGACACGAGGTCACCCTGGTCACCCACGCGCGGTTCGCGCCGCTCGTCGCGGGCTCCGGGGTGGGCTTCCACGCGCTGCCGGTGGACCCGCGGGCGGAACTGGAGTCCGAGCGGGGCCGGGGACTGCACCGCAGCACCACCGGCCCGGGCAAACTGCTGCGGGTGACCCGGATGGCACGGTCACTGGTCGGGCGGATGACCGACGACCTGCTGGCCGCCGCGCACGAGAGCGACGTCCTGCTGCTCTCCGCCTCGGTGGCGCCGCTGGGGCACACCATCGCCACGGGACTGTCCCTGCCGAGCCTCGGCCTCTACCTCCAACCCGTCGCCCCCACCAGGGAGTTCGCCCCGCCGGTGCTGGGTGGCGGCTCATGGGGAGCGGTCGGCAACCGGCTCGCCGGGCACGGGGTCGAGGCGGCCGTCGAGCAGGTCTTCGCCCCGGTCGTGCCGGCCGTACGGGCCCGGCTCGGACTGCCCGCCCCGCGCCGTCGCGGCACCGGCCTGCGGGGCCGGACCCGGCGCGGCTGGCCGGTCCTGCACGGTTTCAGCCCTCTGGTGGTGCCCCGGCCCCGCGACTGGCGGGCGGAGCTGGACGTCACCGGCTACTGGTGGCCGTACGACCGGGAGACCCGACTGCCGCCCGCCCTGCGGGAGTTCCTCGAAGCGGGACCGCCGCCGGTCTTCGTCGGACTGGGCAGCGCCACCGTGCCCGACCCGCGGCGGCTGAGCGGCGAGATCGTCCGGGCGCTACGGCGGGCGGGGCTGCGCGGGGTGATCCAGCGCGGCTGGGCGGGCCTCGCCGCCGACGGCGACGACATGCTGACCGTCGACGAGGTCCCGCACGCCCTGCTGTTCCCCCGGACGGCCGCGGTGGTCCATCACTGCGGTGCGGGGACGACGGCGGCGGGCCTGCGCGCGGGGGTGCCCGCGGTCCCGGTACCGATCCAGTTCGACGAGACCTTCTGGGCGAACCGCCTGGTCGGCCTCGGCGTGGCCCCGCACACGGTGCCACTGCGCCACCTGACGACGGCCACACTGACCGCCGCCCTCCTGCGGGTCACCGGGGAGCCGGAATTCGCCCGCTGCGCGGCCGAGTTGGGCGAGCGGGTACGTGCGGAGGACGGAACGGCGCAGGTGGTGGCTGCGGTCGGCCGGCTGGGAGAGCGCTGACCGGCAGCCTCAGTCGGCGTGGTGCGGGCAGGACCTGCGCACGGTCTCGACGATCTCCGGCAGGTCGGGAGCAGGCACGGGCGGCAGCCCCCAGGCCGCCCTGGTGTCGTCGAGGAGCCGACGAGCACTGTGCGGCGAGAGGGAGAGTTCCCCCCGCACGACCGCCAGCCGCTCGAGGCTTCCGTCCGGCCTGTGCACATGCGCCTGAGTACGGCGGCGCTCGAATCCCGGCGCCGCGAACACGTCGAGGAGGGTGACGCAGAAATAGGCGTAGGCGGCGGCTTCCTCCAGACGCTCCAGGGCGTCGGCGGGCAGGTCCGCCCGCAGTTCGGCGCCGCCGGGAATGTCCTCCCACCGCGCGAAACGGCCGATGTACCCTCGCATCCGGTCGAGTTCGCACAGACAGTCGGCGTGCAGGAACTCCGCCAGCCGCCTGGTCGCCCCGAAGACCACGTCCGTGCTCCGGGTGGGCAGGACGCCGTCCTTCGCCCCGGCCCTGAAGGCGTCCACCGTCTCCCGCATCGCGCGGATGACAAGCCAGGCGGCGATGTTCCGCAGTTCGACGTCCCCCGTGCTCTTGTGCAGCGACACCATCTCGCGGGAGTACCGGATCAGGTCCCGCGGCACCCCGCCGGACAGGGCGTGGGCGAGCGCCACGAACGGCTCCGAGAATTGGGCGGCACGCTGGCCCAGTATCCGCTTCGACTCCTCCAGCGAGCACGGCCGCACATGGACGACGTCGTCGAACGTACTGTCCGCGACATCGCGTCCGGGCAGTCCCCGCCGGACGAAAGCCGCCCCCACGTCCTCCGACACCGAGATCAGGAAGTGCACACCGGTGACACCCAGGATGGCCTTGATCTCTCCGAGGAACTCCAGCGCCTTGGCCGTGGACCCGAGTCGGTCGATCTCGTCGATGGTGACCACCAGGCGCCGTTTCTGCGGCCGCAGTTCGCCGGCCACCTCGGCGAGTGTGCGCCTCAACTGCTGGACGAGTTCGGGCAGGGTGAGGGGGGACGCGGTGAACGAGGTGCCGTAGGTGGATCCCAGGCTGAGCAGCCCACCTGCCGGGGCCCCGCTCGCGCCGTACGTCACGCTCTGGACCGTCTGGAGCCGGTAGAGGTGGTCCCGGCACCGTCTGGCCAGAGTCGGCTCCCGCTTTCCGCGCCTCCATCGGGAAGCCCTGATCATGACGGCGCCGAGGGAGATCAGTGCCACTCGCTGCGACAGGTCCCATCCGAAGGACGCATGCCGCATCCGGTCGTCGACGAAGACCGCTGCGAACCCGAGGACGAAGACCAGGGCCGCGGCCCGCGCGGTGGTCCCGCGCACATAGTCCCAGAAGGGCGTGACCACCAGCCAGACGGCGATGAAGGAGAGCACCCAGACGACGGTCATCGTGACGTAGTAGACGGCCGGTTCGTCGTGTCGCCACTCCTCGAACCAGGCGATCACCGGCCTCGGCGACCACACCGTCACCAGCCCCAGCACCATCAGCAACCGGCCGGCCGGAACCAGGAACACCTGGCGCAGGACGCCGGTGAAGCCGCCGAACCGCCACCGTCTGACGTACTTCCAGACCAGGAAGCCGAGAACGACGGCCGTCAGCGCAGACCACGGTCGTCTGCCTTCCAGGACGGCCACCAGAGCGTCCCGCAGCCGCTCCGCGGTGTCGTCGCCGGCTCGTTCCAGGGCCCCGACGCCCTGCTCGACGAAGCCGTGCGCGGCGGCGAAGAGACCCACCAGGAACAGCCCGAGGGCCAGCAGGCCGACCAGGAAGCTTCGAGCGAGCGCCCGTACGGCCGCGCCGAGCCTGCGCAGCGCGGTGCGCAGCGGGCTGAGGCGGCGGAACTCGGGAAACCCGTACCCGTGGTCCGTCAGGTAGGTCTCGCACAGGACGACGAAGAGCGAGGTGAGGAACTCCAGAGGCGCGTAGGAGGCGGGGGCCTGCACGGAGACCTTCAGGTCGCCTGTGCCGCCGCAGGTGGCGAGCAGGGTCGACTTCCCGGAACCGCGCGGTCCGCACACGGCGATGGTCCCGTCGACCAGGGCGTCGAGCTTCCGGTGGATCTCCTCCATGGCCTGGTTGTCGACCACGAACCGTTGGTCACGGTGGTCTCTGATCCCCTCGTACTCCGTCGCGACGAGCAGACAGTCGGGATCATCGCCGAGGAGTTCCGACAGCACGCTCCGCACCACCGGAGGCATGGCGTCCCGCGCCGCTGCCTCGGTGAGTTCGACGGTCCGGCGCCGCACCGCCCGCACCCATCCGGCTCTCGCCGTCAGCACGAGGACGAACGCGACGAGGGCCCGCACCCGACCGCGTGACTCCGGTCGCCACAGGGCCCCTCCCAGGGCGGTCAGCACGACGCAGAGGCCGGCAGGCCACCAGCCGCTCCCGGTCGCCCACAGAACGACCGGGGCCGTCGGCGACAGAGCGGCCACGGCCAACGGCACGTCCCAGGTCATCCGGGGCAGCAACAGTGCGATGCGGTTCTCGGCCTCGTCCCGCCTGTCGCGCGCGGCCTCGTAGCGCACCGCGGCCTCCTGGTACGGCGGCGCACGCCGTACTCGGGCGACGTTCTCCTCCATGCGCATCGCCCGCAGGACATCCGGCCGGAACGCGCCGGGGCGCCGGTCCAGCAAGGACGGAGCCTGTTTGCCCGTCAGGCTCTGCTTCAGGGCCCGTGCGTAGGCCGCCCGCTCCCCATCGTCGTCCAGACCGGCCGCCAGCAGTTCCCGGTCCTCGTCGTCCTGCAACTCGCCCAGCCCCCCATGTAGTCCCCGGTGCCGTTCAGGACGGTTACCGCGTCCACCCCTGCGGTCGCAGGATGCCCAGGAGTTGGCGGACCAGTTCGTCGACCACCTCGTCCAGGGTCGCGTCCACCCAGCCGGCGCTCCAGTCGTGCAGGAGGCCGTTGACGCTGCCGATGAAGGCCGTCGCCGCCAGGCGGTAGTCGCGGGGGGCCGCTTCGCCGCGGGCCGCCGCGGCGGACGCCTCGGCGCAGATGAGGTCGACCCAGCGGGCGCGGCGGGCCAGGCGTTGTTCCTCCAGCCGGGGGCTGACGCCGACGATCTCCACGAAGGTGATCCTGATGCGGCGCGGATCGGAGGTCACATCGGCCGCGTAGGCGCGGAAGATCGCGGTGACCCGCTCGACGAGCGGCAGGTCCTGGGCGGCGCCGAAGGCGGCCAGGACCGCTTCCTCGGCCCGGTCGTTGACCTGGAGGTGCAGCGCCGCCAGGACGTCCTCCAGGGTGCGGAACTCCTCGTAGAACTGACGGGTCGACAGGCCGGCCGCCTCGCTCAGCGACGCGACCGTGGTGCCGCGGTAGCCGGGGACACCCCCGAACAACCGCAGCGCCGCGTCCAGGAATCTCCCGCGCCGTTCGACCTGCCGCTGCTCGGCGGACTTTCCGCCGTAGCGGCCGGTCGGCGCCCTGAGCCTGCCCGCCACTGCCCCTCCCTCGCCGTTCCCTGCTCCCCCACCTCCGATTTTGTCGTGTACGGGGTCTTGTGGCGAAGGGGCCCCCTTCCTTACTTTCCAGTAAGCACAGTCTGAATGCTCGCGTGTTCAGATTGGGCGGACCTCTTCCGCCCACCCCCCACACCCTCCGCCCCCAGAGGAGAGAGCAGTTATGCCTGCCTTCAGATCCAGGCACCTTTGCTCCGTAGCCGCCGCCCTCGCACTGACCGTCACCGCCCCGGCGTCCGCCGCCACCGCTGTGACCGGCGCCGCCACCGCCGTACCCGACCCCTCGACCGCCGCCGCTCTGCGCGAGGTGCTCTTCGTCGGCAACAACTGGGAGGGCACCGCGGACGTCATCAAGTCCAGCGGCGACTTCTCCGAGGTCGGCCGCATCAACGTGATCCCCGACAAGAGCGCCCGGATGGCGGAGATCAACGCCGACCCGATCAAGTGGATCTACTTCCAGGCCATCCGCAACGGCGTCGGCGAGGGACACGACCAGTTCGTCGACGACATGTACACCACGCCGGACGGCGCCTCGGTGGTCGTCTCCCGGCCCAGCTTCGCCGATGTCGTCTCCATCGACCTGGCCACCGGGAACATCAACTGGCGCTTCCCGGTGTCCGGTTACCGCTCCGACCACATGGCCGTCTCGCCCGACGGCACCCGGGTCGCGGTCTCCGCGTCGATCTCGAACACCGTGCACGTCCTGAACATCGTCACCGGCAAGCAGCTGGGCTCGTTCAAGACCGGCGACAAGCCGCACGAGAACATCTTCACCAAGGACGGCAAGTACCTCTACAACATGTCGATCGGGGACGTGAACACCTCGCAGGACGCCCCGTGGCAGGACTTCACCAAGGGCGACCGGCGCATCACCGTCGTCGACGCGACCACGTTTCAGCAGGTCAAGATCATCGACATGCGGCAGCGGCTGAACGCGATCGGTCTGACCGACTACTCGGACGCGGTGCGCCCGGCGGTCTTCGCACCGGACGAGTCCAAGCTGTACTTCCAGGTCTCGTTCTTCAACGGGTTCTTCGAGTACGACCTCGCCACGGACCGCATCACGCGGACCAAGACGCTGCCGAAGAACCCGGCGACCAGCGACGACCGCACCACCTTCGTCAACGACTCGCGCCATCACGGCATCTCGATGAGCCCCGACGGCGCCAAGCTGTGCGTGGCGGGCACGATGGACGACTACGCGACGGTCGTCGACCGCGCCACCCTCCAGGAGGGCCCGCTGGTCACCGCCTCCAAGCCCTACTGGGCCACGGTCAGTGGCGACGGCAGGAGCTGCGTGATCTCCGAGAGCGGCGCCGACCAGGTCACGGCGATCGACTTCGCCACCGGGCGGAAGGTCGTGTCGGTGCCGGTCGGCGACCATCCGCAGCGGGTCCGGATCGGCCATGTCGCAGCGAACTGGACGGGGCCGAACGCGAACTGACGGGCCCTCACGGGAAGGCATCCCCGCGGGACGACATCCTCGCGGGACAGCATCCTCACGGGAGGGGGCCCTCACGGGAGGGGCCCCACGGGACCGGGGCGGGTGGCGGTGGTCCGCCGCCCGCCCCGTCTCCGTGCCGTGGCGCTGCGGTGCCGTGCGGGGCTACCCGACCTTCTGGGTCACCCACGCGGACAGTTCGGTGCGGGCGGCGGCCAGCAGGGTCGCGGAGGGCGCGGTCGACCCGTTGGCGACCAGGGCGTAGTGCACGGCGCCCGAGTCCGGCGCGCTCAGCAGCAGGCGCCGGCTGCCCGTGCCGCCCGGTTCGGCGGCCGCGGCGATCTTCGTGGTGGTCGTGTACGCGGGCGGCGCGTACACCGTGCCGAGGTCGGAGACGACCGTCGTCGTGGCGGTGGGGAAAGAGGCCGGCAGATGCAGTTCGGTGGGTGCCGTGCCGCCGTTCGAGCGCCACACCAGCAGACCGTACTGGCCGGAGCCGACGAGCTGTCTCGTGCTGGGCAGGGTGCCGGGAACCGGGTTCCAGGTGAGCGTGGTGGAGCCGTCGCGGGAGCGGTCCTCGTAGGTGAAGGCGACGGTCGTGCCGGAGGTGGCGCTCGGGTAGATCCGGTCGAGCAGCCGGGTGTCCTGGCGGAGGGTCACCGTGCCGCTGTCGTCCAGGCGCACGGCGGAGAGGTCCTCGTCGTTCCAGGCGTCGCCGGTCGTGAGCACCTTGTCCGGGTTGCCGTTCATCAGCTCGTGGTGGCGGCCGTTGTAGATGTCCCACTGCCACTGGGAACCGGAGAGGACCGGCCCGGACGTAGCCGGGGTGGTCCACCAGTTCGCCCCCTTCACCCGGGAGTCGAGGGCCTGGTACATCGCCTTCAGGACGCTCGGGGCCTTGCCGGCGGTGGTGCCGTTCAGAGGGTGGCCGAACTCGCTGACGATCGCCGTCGTCCCGGTCGCCGAGGCACGGTCGCGGACGGTGCCGAAGTCCGTCACGTACTGGCCGTCCGCCGCGTTGCCCCACATCAGGACGCCGGAGATGGCCTTCTGGTCGTAGAAGTGGGTGTTGTAGACGTAGCGGGAGCCGAGCGTGCCCGCGTCGAGGAGGCCGCCCTCCTCCTTGCTGACGTTGCCGTTCCAGAAGAGGTTCGGTTCGACGAGGGCGGGCTTGTCGGTCCAGCCGGCCGCGTCCATCCGGGCCCGGAACTTCACGTAGAACGGCCACAGCAGGTCGCGTTCCCAGGTGCGGCTGGTCTGGCCGGAGTCATAGGTGCCGGCGTACGGCTCGTTGTAGGGGTCGAAGCCCAGGACGCCGGTGAACTGCTCGGTGGTGAGGTTCGCCCTGAGGTACGCCATGACCTTCTGGGCGGTGGCCAGGAAGGAGTCCTGGAGGCCGTGGTTGTTGTGCCAGAAGTCGTACTGGGCGGCCTTCACGGCGCCGTTCTGGGTGATGTTCTGGCCCCAGAGGAAGCAGATGCCGCAGGACTCGGTCGGATAGCCGCCGAGAGCCACCGCCCACGCGGGAGCGCCGTCGCCCGTGTACCAGCTGCCGGAGTGGAACAGGTGGCGGGAGTAGAGGTCCTGGTGGAAATCGGGGTAGACCCGGATGCCCGCGTCCAGGAAGGCGCCCAGTTGCGCGGTGGCGGCGGCCAGGTAGGCGGTGTCGACCTGGCCGCGCACCGGTTCGGCGTAGGCCCAGGAGAGCAGGAAGCGGACGGAGTTGCCGCCGCCGAGGGCGCGCAGGGCCGTGGCGGACTTCCTGGCGTCGGCGACGGAGGCGAAGGGCAGGCCCTTGTTCTCCGCGAGCTTGGTCTCGCCGGAGACGTTGTAGCCGCGCAGTACGACCTCACGGCCGGTGGCGTCGACGAAGCGGCCGCCCGAGACGGTGAGCGCCGTGCCGTCGAAGGAGAGGGAGTCGGGGAGCGTGGCCGCGCCGGCGGTCGGGGAGCCCGCCGTCGTCAGGAAGCCACAGAGTCCGCAGAGGACCACCAGAACAGCGAGCAGACGAGCCCGGATATTCGGCATGTTCACTACAGTCCGGTGATTTCCGGACACCGTCAATACCTTCTGACCCACGAGTAAGTTCGTTCCCTGTCAACCCAGTTGGCGATCAGGTCGCCCGTACCGCAGGAGCCCCGCGCGGTGCGGACCGGCGGGTGGAGCGGCTGCGGACTACCGTTCAGGGAGACGGCCGACGCGGCCGTCGCGGCCGGAAGGGAACCGATCGTGCGCGAGATTCTCCCGGTGCTGGACCGGTGGTACGCGGCCGGTGCGCCGTTCGGGCTCGCCACCGTGGTCGCCGTCAGCCGCAGCGCGCCGCGCGACCCGGGCGCGGCGATGGCCGTGGGGCCGGACGACGAGGTCGTGGGCAGCGTGTCCGGGGGCTGTGTGGAGGGCGCCGTGTTCGAGCTGGCCCGGGAGGTCGTGGCGGACGGGACGGCCCGGCTCGAGACCTTCGGCTACAGCGACGAGGACGCCTTCGCCGTGGGGCTGACCTGCGGCGGCGAGATCACGCTGCTGGTCCGTCCGGTCACACCCGGCCTCGACCCGTCGTTCGGCGCCGTCGCGGAGTCCGTCGCCGCGGGCGAGCCGGTGACGGTGGCCACGGTCACCGACGGCCCCGCGCCGCGCGGAGCGACCCTCGCCGTCCGGGCTGACCGGACCTCCGGCACGCTGGGCACGGAGGGCCTGGACGCCGCCGTGACGGCCGACGCGCGCGGCGAGCTCGCGCTCGGCGTCACCGGCATGCGGCACTACGGGCCGCGCGGGCAGCGCCGCGAGGACGCCGTCGCGGTGTTCCTGCACTCCTTCGCGCCGCCGCCGCGCATGCTGGTGTTCGGCGCGATCGACTACGCGGCCGCCGTGGCCCGGATCGGCGCCTTCCTGGGCTACCGCGTCACGGTGTGCGACGCCCGGCCGGTCTTCGCCACCCCGAAGCGCTTCCCGCCGGGCGTCGAGGTCGTCGTGGACTGGCCGCACCGCTATCTGCGCGGCACGGACACCGACGACCGCACCGCCGTCTGCGTGCTGACCCACGACCCGAAGTTCGACGTGCCGCTGCTGGAGGTGGCGCTGCGCCGGCCGGCCGCGTACATCGGGGCGATGGGCAGCCGCCGCACCCACGACGAGCGCCGGGCGCGGCTCGTCCGGGCCGGACTCACCGAGGCCGAGCTGGCCCGGCTGCGCTCACCGGTCGGGCTGGACCTGGCGGCCCGGACGCCCGAGGAGGTCGCCGTGTCGGTGGCCGCCGAGATCGTCGCGCTGCGCTGGGGTGGCAGCGGGGCTCCGCTGACCGCGACGGCCGGGGCCATCCACCGCGCGCGGTGAGACGGGCCGGCCGCCTTCCGTCCCGGTTTTCCGTTTTCCGTGAGGGATGTGTGAGGCTCGCCCGAACGGGGTACGCGCACATAACGGACAGGCATGCATGTCCTCTGTCCTTCGTCCGACGAAGGAAGGAGGTCCGTTGAATCAACGCACACTCGCAAGTTCCGGGCCGCCCCCGACCGTCTCGGCCGGGCGCGGCCCGGTTCTGTGTCATCGGCGCGGGGGCAGCCGGTGCAGGACGAGGTCCGTGAGCCTGCCGTCGGCGGCGGTGGCGGTCAGGTAGGTGCAGTACGGCTGACGCCGCCGGTCGGTCGGGGATCCCGGGTTGAGCAGGCGCGGTCCGCCGGGGGCGGTGGTGTCCCAGGGGATGTGGCTGTGCCCGAAGACCAGGACGTCCAGTTCGGGGAAGCGGGCGGCGCAGCGGGCCTCGCGGCCCTGGGCGGGGCCCGTCTCGTGGACGACCCCGAAGCGCAGGCCGCCCAGTTCGGCGAAGGCGACCTCGGGCAGCCGGGCGCGCAGACCCGGCCCGTCGTTGTTGCCGTACACCCCGACGAGCCGGCGGCTGCGGCTCTCCAGCAGGTCCAGCGTGTCCGTGTCGACCCAGTCCCCGGCGTGGATCACCACGTCCGCGCGCGGGATCTCGTCGAGCAGCGGGGCGGGCAGCGCCTTGGCACGCTTGGGGAGGTGGGTGTCGGACATGATCAGCAGGCGCACGGCACCAGCGTACGAGATTCCCGCACGCGACTCGGGACGATCCGGACAGGTGGGGCGTCGGCGGCGGGGTTAGCATCGGGCCACGCGCACCCTCCGTCCCGCGCACGGCAGCGCGATCCAGCACGGCAGAGCGATCCAGCGAGGGGGCCAGGAGCCCGATGCCGGTCAAGGTCAGCGTCATCGTCCCCGTCTACAACCCCGGTCCCTACATCGAGGAGTGTCTCGCCTCCCTGCTGAGACAGTCGCTCCCGCCGGACGCGTACGAGGTGATCTTCGTCGACGACGGCTCCACCGACGACACCCCGGCCCGTCTGGACGCCGTCGCCGCCGAGGACCCCCGGGTCCGGGTCGTCCACCAGGAGAACTCCGGCTGGGCGGGCAAGCCGCGCAACGTCGGCATCGACGCCGCCCGGGGCGAGTACGTCATGTTCGTCGACAACGACGACCACCTGGGTGACGAGGCTCTGGAGCGGATGTACGCCTACGGGGTCGCCAACGACGCCGACGTCGTCGTCGGCAAGATGGCCGGCAAGGGGCGCGGGGTGCCGGTGGAGCTGTTCCGGGTCAACCGCCCGCACGCCACCGTCGAGAACGCGCCGCTGATCGACAGCCTCACCCCGCACAAGATGATCCGCCGGGCCTTCCTGGACCGCACCGGCCTGCGCTTCCCCGAGGGGCGGCGGCGCCTGGAGGACCACGTCTTCGTCACCGAGGCCTATCTGCGCGCGGACAACGTCTCGGTGCTGAGCGACTACGTCTGCTACTACCACGTCAGACGCGACGACGCCGGGAACGCGGGTTTCCGGCGGTTCGACCCGGCGGGGTACTTCAAGAACCTCCGGGAGGCCCTCGACGTCGTCGAGCGGTACACCGAGCCGGGCCCGCTGCGCGACAAGCTGTTCCGGCGGTGGCTGCGCGTCGAGATGGTCGAACGGCTGCGCGGCAAACGCTTCCTCGGCCTGCCCGAGGACTACCGCAGGGAGCTGTTCGAGGAGATCCACGCGGTCGTCGTCGAGCGGTTCGGACCGGGTGTCGCGGCGCCGCTCCAGCCCACCCAGCGGGTCGTGGCCGCGCTGGCCGCCGACGCGCGTTACGAGGACGTCGTCGCGTTCGCGGAGTGGGAGGCGGGCGTCGCCCTCGCCGTCGATCCGGAGGACGTCACCTGGCAGGGCGGCGTGCTGCGGATCGCCTTCGCCGCCGAGCTGACGCACGACGGCGGGCCGATGACCTTCCCGTCCGCCGGGGGCTCCCCGCAGTGGCCGCCGCGGGACGTGGCCGAGGCGGTCCGGTGGCTGGGCACGGACACCGTGGGGCGGTTCGACCGGGCCGTGCCCGACCTGCTGCTGCGGGAGCGGGCCAGCTCCGCCCAGTACTTCCAGCCGGTGGACGTGGTCCGGGAGACGGTGCCGGCCGGCGGCGACGGCAGCCAGGTGCGGCTCGTCCTGCGGGCGACCGCCACCATCGACCCCGCCACCGCACTGAGCGGCGGGCCGGCCGGCGAGGGACTGTGGGACGTGTACGTGCGGGTCGGCCTCGGCGGTTGGACCAAGGAACTGCGCCTGGGGCCGGCGCCCCGCCACGGCCGTCCCGTCCCGCCCGCCGCGGTGGTCGCGGGGCGCGTGGTGCTGCCGTACTGGACCGACCGGTACGCGAGCCTCGCGCTGGACGTCGGACACGCGGGCGAGCGGCTGGGCCTCGGCCGTGTGGCGGCCGGGGACGTCGCCGTCGTGGAGGACCGGCTCCAGGTGGTCCTGCCGCTGCACGTGCCCGAGGCCGCCGATGTGCTGCTGCGGCTGACGGGGGCGAAGTCCGGCGGCTCCCGCGAGGTCGTCGGGACACTGTCGCCGGGCGGGCGGCTCGCGGCCCTCCTGCCGGTCGGCGATCTGCTGGGCGGGACCTGGCTGGCGACGGTGTGCCTCACCCCGGACGCGGACGGGGCGCGCTTCCACCCGCTGCCGTTCGCCCTGCACATCGCGGCGGACGGCGTCCTCGTGGTGCCGGCGCCCCAGCCCGCCGGTGCGCGACGGCTGGCCCGCCGGGTGCGCAGGGCGCTGTACCGGGCACTCCAGAGCATCACGCCCCGCAGGAGGTGACGCCGTGCGGCCACTGGACATCGAAGGGGCCTGGGTGATCGAGCCCAAGGTCTTCCCCGACGGGCGGGGCAGCTTCCACGAGTGGTACCGGACACCGGAGTTCCGCGCGGCCACCGGCTACGGCCTGGAGCTCGCACAGGCCAACTGCTCCGTCTCCCGACGGGGTGTGCTGCGCGGGGTCCATTTCTCGGACGTGCCGCCGGGGCAGGCCAAGTACGTCACCTGTGTCCGCGGGGCGGTGCTCGACGTGGTCGTCGACCTGCGCGTGGGCTCCCCGCTGTTCGGGCGGTGGGAGGCGGTCCGGCTGGACGACGACACCCGGCACGCGGTGTTCCTCGCCGAGGGCCTCGGGCACCCCTTCCTCGCCCTGACCGACGAGGCCACCGTGGTCTACCTCTGCTCGACCGGGTACGCGCCCGACCACGAGCACGGGGTGCACCCGCTGGACCCGGCGCTGGGCATCGACTGGCCGCGCGGCCCGGAGCCGGTGCTGTCGGAGAAGGACGCGCGGGCCCCGTCGTTGGCGGGCGCGCGGGCGTCGGGGCTGCTCCCGTCGTACGCCGCCTGCCGGGAGCGCTACCGGGAGCTGAGGCTCAGCGGCTGACCGCCGCCCGCTCCACGGCGCCGCGCAGCGGCTCCCAGCCCCGGGAACGGTCGAGACCCCGGTTGCGGGCCCGTACCAGGGGCTTCCAGAAGCCCGCCCGCAGCAGGGTCTCGGGCCGCACCGCCCGCACCCGTTCCAGGATCGTCTCGGGCACCTTCTGGGGGTCCGGCACGTCGAACTCGGCGACGATCTCGTGGTACTTCTCCCGCAGCACGGGGTTGCGCGGGTCCGCGCCGAAGACGACGAGCTGTCCGGTCGGCCGGGTGTCCACGGGGACGGCCACCAGGTCGGGGCGGTAGCGGGACAGGATCTCGACGAGCTTGAAGACGTCGCCGGTCCAGGCGGTGGTGTGCCGGTCGCGGGCGGCCTCGTCGACGCCGCGGGGCAGCATGTCGTCGAAGACGATCACGCTCGACCAGTCGGAGTGCTTCTCGATGTTGATGAAGTCGCGCAGCGCGTACTCGAACAGGTGCATGCCGTCGATGAAGGACAGGTCGAGGGTGGCGCGCCGCCAGTGGCCGAGGGGGTGGCGGCCCCGGGCGAGGTTGCGCAGCGGGTGACGGCTGCCCTTGAGATGGGCGAGGGGGTCGCGGCGCGCGAAGAAGTCGTCGCTGGTGGCCTTCACCAGGTGGACGTCGCAGCGGATCTCCGAGGTGACCTTGAACGCGGGGTCGACGGCGATGCTGGGCACCCGGGACAGCCGCAGACTGCGGCCGTCGTTGACGCCGATCTCCAGGTAGTTGCGGTTGGCGGTCACCTTGTGCAGTTCCCGCAGGAACTCATGGCGTTTCACGTGGGGACTCCTTCGGGGACACCGTGTCCGGGGACGCTGTGCGGATCAGGGGCAGGGCCTGCCTCAGCGCGGCGCGCCAGTCGCGCGGCGGCGCCAGGCCCGCCTCCCGCCACCGGCCGTGCCCGAGGACGGTGCAGGCCGGCCGGGGCGCGGGCCGGGGAAAGGCGTCGGAGGTGGTGGGGCGCACCCGGTCAGGGTCGGCGCCGACGCACCGGAACACCTCGCGGGCCAGGTCGTACCAGGTGGCCTCGCCGGCCGCGGTGGCGTGGAAGACGCCCGTCGCGCCGCCGGGGCCGACCCTCGGTCCCAGATCGGCGACGCGGGCGGCGACGTCTACGCTCCAGGTGGGCTGGCCGCGCTGGTCGTCGACGACGTCGAGGGTGTCGCGGCGGGCCTCCAGGTCCAGCATCGTCCGGACGAAGCTGCGGCCGTGGACGCCGTAGAGCCAGGCGGTGCGCACGATCACGGCGGTGTCGGGGAGCGCGGCGCGGACGGCCAGCTCACCGGCGAGCTTGGTGCGGCCGTAGGCGGTGCGGGGGGCCGGCGGATGGTCCTCCCGGTAGGGGGCGCGCGCCGCGCCGTCGAAGACGTAGTCCGTGGAGACGTGGACGAGTCGCGCGCCGTGCGCGGCGCAGGCGGCGGCCAGCAGCCGGGGGCCCTCGCCGTTGACCAGCAGCGCGCGGGCCTCGTCGGTCTCGGCGTCGTCGACGGCCGTCCAGGCGGCGCAGTTCACCACCAGGTCGGGCCGGTGCGCGGCGAACGCCCGGGCCACGGACCCGGGCCGGGTGATGTCCAGGGCGCTGCGGTCGAGGCCGGTCACGTCCTCGCCGCGCCGGGTCAGTTCCGCCACCGTGTCCTGGCCGAGCATCCCGCCCGCGCCGGTCACCAGCCATCTCACGGGGTGCGCACCCGCCGTTTCAGGGGTTCCCACCACTCGCGGTGGTCCCGGTACCAGGCGACCGTCTCGGCGAGACCGGCGGCGAAGTCGTGGCGGGGCCGGTAGCCGAGCTCGGTGCGGGCCTTCGTCCAGTCGACGCAGTAGCGCAGGTCGTGGCCCTTGCGGTCCTCGACGTGCCTGACCCGGTCCCAGCCGGCCCCGCAGGCGTCGAGGAGCAGCCCGGTCAGCTCGCGGTTGCTCAGCTGGGTGCCGCCGCCGATGTTGTGGACCTCGCCGGGGCGGCCCTTCGTCCGGACCAGGTCGACGGCCTCGCAGTGGTCCTCGACGTGCAGCCAGTCCCGGACGTTGCGCCCGTCGCCGTAGAGGGGGACCTGGTCGCCGTCCAGGAGGTTGGTGACGAACAGCGGGATCAGCTTCTCGGGGAACTGGTGCGGGCCGTAGTTGTTGGAGCAGCGGGTGACGCGGACGTCCAGGCCGTGGGTGCGGTGGTAGGAGAGGGCGATCAGGTCGGCGGACGCCTTCGAGGCGGCGTAGGGGGAGTTGGGGCGCAGCGGGTGGTCCTCGGTCCAGGCGCCGGTCTCGATGGAGCCGTAGACCTCGTCGGTGGAGACGTGCACGAACGGCCCGACGCCGTGCCGCAGGGCCGCGTCCAGCAGCGTCTGGGTACCGAGGACGTTGGTGCGGACGAACGCTCCGGCGCCGTCGATGGAGCGGTCGACGTGGGACTCGGCGGCGAAGTGGACGATCTGGTCGGCGGCGGCCGTCAGTTTGTCGACGAGGCCGGCGTCGCAGATGTCGCCGTGCTCGAAGTCGAGCCGGGGGTGTCCGGCGGGCAGGTTGGTGCGGCTGCCCGCGTAGGTGAGCTTGTCCAGGACGGTGACCCGCACGGCGGGGTCGCGGGCCAGCAGGCCGCGCACGTACGTGGAGCCGATGAATCCGGCGGCCCCGGTGACGAGGAGGTTCATGTGTGGATCTGTACCTTGCTGTGGTCGCCGAGGACCAGCCGGTGGGCGCTGGACACGCCGGTCGCCGGGGTGACCTCGACGTGCCGGCCGATCAGGGAGTTCTCGATGCGGCCCACCCCTTCGATGGAGGAGTCGCGCAGCACGATGGAGAACTCCAGCTCGCTGTCGGTGATCCGGCAGTTCTCGCCGACGGAGGTGAAGGGGCCGACGTAGGAGTCGCGGACCTCGCTGCCCGCGCCGAGGACGACGGGCCCGACCAGGCGTGAGTTCACCACCCGGGCGCCGGCCTCCACGACGACCCGGCCGACCGTCTCGGAGGTCTCGTCGACCTCGCCGTCGATACGGCGCTCGACGCCCTCCAGCACGGTCCGGTTGACCTCCAGCATGTCGACGACGTTGCCGGTGTCCTTCCAGTAGCCCTTGATGATCGTGGAGCGCACCCGGGCGCCCGTGTCGATGAGCCGCTGGACGGCGTCGGTGATCTCCAGCTCGCCGCGCCGGGAGGGTCCGATGGCGCGTACGGCGTCGTGGATCGCGGGCGTGAAGAGGTACACGCCGACCAGGGCGAGGTCGCTCTTGGGGTGCGGGGGCTTCTCCTCCAGGCCCACGACCTGCCCGGCGGCGTCGAGTTCGGCGACGCCGAAGGCGCGGGGGTCGGGGACCCGGGTGAGCAGGATCTGGGCGTCGGGCCGGGTCCTGCGGAACTCGTCGACGAGGTCGGTGATGCCGCCGACGATGAAGTTGTCGCCCAGGTACATCACGAAGTCGTCGTCGCCGAGGAAGTCCCGGGCGACGATCACCGCGTGGGCGAGGCCGAGAGGTCTGTCCTGCGGGATGTAGGTGATGTCGAGGCCGAACCGGGAGCCGTCGCCGACGGCCTCCCGGATCTCCTGCGCGGTGTCACCGACGATCACGCCGACCTCGGTGACGCCGGCGGCGGCGATGGACTCCAGGCCGTAGAAGAGCACGGCCTTGTTGGCGACCGGGACGAGCTGTTTGGCCGACGTGTGGGTGATCGGCCGAAGGCGTGTCCCCGCCCCGCCGGACAGCACAAGAGCCTTCATGAGCCTCGCTCCAGCCCCGGTCGCCCGGCAGCGACCGATCCGTTCCGCCTGTGCGCAGCGTGCGCCGGTCAGTCCTCACCCCTGACAATGTTCCATTCGGGGCCGGACTGCATCCCGGCCGCACCGCCGGGTGCGGCGACGGCCGCCAGGCAGGTACGGGGCGCCGCCTGTCCACGGCGCAGCCGGCGGGCCCTCGCCCAGCCGGTCTCGGCCCGGCGGTCCGCCGGTTCGTGTTCGATGTGCGCGGTCACGACGGTTCCACACCCTTCCGGGTCACCGGACTCCCGCCCGGCGACCGCTCTCGGTCGCGAGGTTCTCCCCGGATCAGGGGGCACCCTGGCCGCCGCTGCCGAACGAGCCGCCGGAGCCCTCGTCCCAGCGGGGGCGGCGCTGGTCGGCGCTGTCCCGGCTGCCGGTGGGCCGCAGCTCGTGCGGGGTGAGGCGTTCGCTCTCGTCCGTCGCCACCGGCATCTCGTTGGGCTCGCGGGCCCTGCGGGTCTCGTGGGCCGGGCCGGAGCCGGGCCTGCGGGGCTGTTCGTGCGGCTTCGGCGGCGCGGGCTCACGTTCACGGACCTTGATGCCGAGGCGGAAGGCCCAGATCAGACCGCCGACGAGAGCGATCCCGACGACGATGAAGGCGACGGTGGCCAGCACGGACTTTCCGGATGCCGCGAGGGTGACGGAGGCGAAGGTGTCCATGGGCGGCGGGTACCCCCTTACCGGTGCGGGACACGTGGCGACCGGGTGGTTCAGTGGTCCAGCGCCAGTTCGCTCCACACCTGCTTGCCGCCGCTGACCGGTACCGTCCCCCAGGAGTCGGACGTGGCCTCGACCAGGAGGATGCCCCGGCCGCCGGTGGCCTCCCAGCCCAGGCTGGTCGGCTTGACGGGGGTGCGGGGCGAGGCGTCGGTCACCGCGACGCGCAGCCGGCGGCCGATCAGGACGAGGTCGAGACGCACCCGGCCGTCGGTGTGCACCAGGGCGTTGGTCACCAGTTCGGAGACGACGAGCAGGGCGGTGTCCATGGCCTCCGCGGGCACGCCCCAGGAGCGCAGGGTGCGCCGGGTGAAGCGGCGGGCCTGCCGGGCCGCTTCGGGCACCCGCCACACCGTCCAGCCCTCGCGGAGGGGTTTGACGGCCATGCCGTCGTAGCGCATGAGGAGCAGGGCGACGTCGTCGCCGCGGTGCGCGCTGCCGAGCAGGGCGTCGGCGACGGGGCCCAGATGGGCGGGGTCGGACACGGCCAGTTCGTGGGCGAGGCGGTCCAGTCCGGTGTCGATGTCCAGGTCGGCGGACTCCACGAGCCCGTCCGTGGTCAGCGCGACGACGGTGCCGGGCAGCAGGCGCAGCGGGGTCATCGGGAACTCGGCCCGGGTCACCACGCCGAGCGGCGGGCCGCCGTCCGTCTCGGCGATCTCGGTGGAGCCGTCCGGGTACCGCAGGACGGGTGGCGGGTGTCCGGCCCGGACGCACCAGGCGGTGCCCTCCTCCATGTCGACGTCGACATAGCAGCAGGTGACGAAGAGGTCGGTCTCCAGTTCCATCAGGAGCCGGTTGGCGTGCGAGACCACGACGTCCGGCGGGTGGCCCTCGGCCGCGTAGGCGCGCAGCGCGGTGCGCATCTGGCCCATGAGGGTGGCGGCGCCCGCGCTGTGTCCCTGCACGTCGCCGATGACCAGGGCGACGTGGTGGTCGGACAGCGGGATGACGTCGTACCAGTCGCCGCCCAGCTCCAGTCCCGCGGTGGCCGGCAGATAGCGGGCGACGGCCACGGCGCCGGGGAGTTCCGGCAGGCGGCGCGGGAGCAGCTGGCGCTGGAGCATGCCGACGAGTTCGTGCTCGGCGTCGAAGGCGCGGGCACGGCTCAGGGCCTGGCCGACCAGGCCCGCGGAGGCGGTGAGCAGGGCGCGTTCGTCCGGGCCGAAGTCGTGCGGCTCGTCCCAGCCGATCAGGCAGGCGCCGGCCATGCGTCCCCCGGCGGACAGCGGCAGGACGGCGAGACCGCCGGGGCCGACCTCGGCGAGGGCCGGTTCCAGCGCCGTCCCGGCGGGCCAGATCCGGGCGCGGCCCTCCCGCAGGGCGGCGGCGAGGGTGGGCATGGCGCGCACGGGCGCGTCGGGCCACTCGGCGCGCCACTCCAGCTGCCACAGCTGTGGCCAGGACTCGGGTTCGGGAGGGTCGAGGACGGTGACCACGAGCCGGTCGTTCTCCAGCTCGGCGAGCGCGATCCGGTCGGCCCGCAGCGGGGTGCGCAGGGCGGCGATGACGGCCTGTCCTACGTCGCCGACGGTGCCCGCGGTGGCGAGCGCGGCGGCCAGTCGCTGGACGCGGGCGACATCGTTGACCTCGCCGCGCAGGGTGGAGGCGTCGGTGACGGTGCCGACGAGCCGTGCTGGCCTCCCGTCCCCGGGCAGCAGCCGGCCGCGGAGCCTGAGCCACCGCGGCGGCCCGTCGGGCTGGAGGACGCGGAACTCCAGTTCGCGCTCGCCGATCGACATGTGGTCGGCCTCGACGACGGACATCAGCGAGGGCAGGTCCTCGGGGACGGTGAGCCCGAGCAGTGTCTCCACCCGGCCGTCGAAGCGGTCCCGGTTCATCCCGAACAGTTCCAGGAGCGCGTCGCCGGCCTCGACCCGGCCGCTGTCCATGGCCAGGCTGAAGGCGTGGGGGCGAAGTTCCTCCCCGTCGGCGGGGAGGGCGGGAGCGGGGAGGACCGGGGCGGGAAGGACGACCGCCTCGGCGAGGAGTTCCAGACAGGCCCGCTCGTCGGCGCCGAAGCCGCCGGGGCGCTCGCTCAGCGCGAGCAGACACCCGCCGGTGGTGCCGGGCACGGGCAGCACGGCCAGGTGGAGGTCCCGGGCGGGCAGCCGCGGGGCCTGTGCGCAGTCGGCGAGCTCCGCCGGGCCCAGCCACACCGGCCGTCCTGCGCGGTGGGCGGCGGCGGGCGGCGAGTGGCCGTCGAGCGGATAGCTCTCGCGCAGTCCGTACAGGGTCCTCGGGACGCCGGCCGACGCGACCAGCCGCAGCGAGTCCGCTTCGGCGCCCGATGTGTAGGCCGCCGCGAGGACCGCGCCCGCGAAGACGAGTGCCAGTTCGAGCGTGCGCCTCAACCGTTCGGGCGAGGCGGGATCGGCCGTGATCGTCTTGAGCGCGATTTCGACACACAGGGGCCCCGTTCTGCGCTCCGCGGCACCCTCACTGACCACGTCCGCCATTACAGCGCCAAAGGTGCCCCGGCGCAGCCCCTGCGGCGGTTTCGCGGGGGGCGGCCGGGTGTTTCGTGGAGGCGGTCGGGGGTAGCGCCCGCCGGCCGTGCTCGAAACGGACCGAACATGTCTTTACGCATGCGTTCCGCACAGGGTTCTCGTGACAGGCGTGACTGTGCACGGCCCCCGTCGGCTTGCGAGTCTCTTGGCCGGGCCACTGAGCCGTCGCCACGGAAGGGGACGCATGGACAAGCGGTACGAGGTGTACGCGTTGGCGGACGCGCACTTCTACGAGACGCCCGACCGGCTGACCGGCGACGGGCCCGCGCCGCTGTTCGACACGGCGCGCCGCCCGGTCCCCGAGGGCTGGACCTCGGCGCGCACCGGCGACTGGCTGACCCTGACACCGCTCGCCGCCGACGGCTCCCCGGCGCCGGGTCCCGCCCAGGGCTGGAAGATCCACGCCTCGGCCACCCGGGCGAACGCGGAACGGATCGCGGCGATCGTGTGGGACTACTGCGTGCCGCGCCGTGTGCCCTTCAAGTTCGTACCGGGCCCGCACCTGCTGCACCTGCGCAACACCAAGTACGCGGGCCGCGACACCAGCGGCAAGTTCGTCACCGTCTACCCGTCCGACGAGGAGCAGCTGCACACCGTGCTGAGCGAGCTCGGCGCCCTGCTGGAGGGCTTCGAGGGCCCGTACATCCTGACCGATCTGCGCTGGTCCGAAGGCCCCCTCTACGTCCGCTACGGGGCGTTCGCGCGCCGTTACGTCGTCGACGACCGGGGCTCGCTGGTGCCGGCCGTGCGCGACGGCTCCGGAGCCCTGGTCCCGGACCGGCGGGCGCCCTCCTTCCAGGTGCCGGAGTGGGTGACGCTGCCCCCGTTCCTGGAGCCGCACCTGGCGGCCCGCAACACGACGACGGTGGGCGAGCTGCCCTACCGCATCGAGAAGGCGCTGCACTTCTCCAACGGCGGCGGGGTCTACGCGGGCACCGACACCCGGGACGGGCGCAGGGTCGTCCTCAAGGAGGGCCGGCCGCACGCGGGGCTGGCCTCGGACGGGGCCGACGCGATCACCCGGCTGGAGCGGGAGAAGCGGGCCCTGGAGGCGGTGGCCGGGACCGGCGTGGTGCCCGAGGTACGGGACTGGTTCACCCTCGGCGACCACCGCTTCCTGGTCATGGACCTCGTCGAGGGACGTCCGCTCAACTCCTTCTTCGCCGAGCGGCACCCCCTGCTCTCCCCCGATCCCGATCCGGTGGAGGTCGCCGCGTACACGGCGTGGGCGGTCCGGATCCACGGGGCGGTGGAACGGGCGGTGGGGAAGATGCACGCGCGCGGCATCGTCTTCAACGACCTGCACGTCTTCAACATCATGGTCGCGCCGGACGAGGAGTCGGTGTACCTGATCGACTTCGAGGCGGCGGCCCCGGTCGGCGAGAACGGCCGCCAGGTCGTGGCACACCCCGGCTTCTTCGCGCCTCCCGACCGGCGGGGCGCCGACGTGGACCGGTACGCGCTGGCCTGCCTGCGGCTGGCCCTGTTCCTGCCGGTCACCACGTTGTTCGTGGTCGACCGGGGCAAGGCGGCCCATCTGGCCGAGGTGATCGCCGAGCAGTTCCCGGACGTCCCCGCGGAGTTCCTGGACGGGGCGGTCGCGGAGATCACCCGTGACGTCCGGGTGGACGTGGGCGACCGGGACGACGGCGCGTCCGGCGCGCCGGTGCGGACCGCGGGCCGGGGGCCGTCGGCCGCGGGCCGGGGGCCGTCGGCCGCGGGCCCGGTGCCGTCGGCCGCGGGCCGGGTGCCGTCGGCGCCGGCCTTCCGGGTGGAGCCCGGTGACTGGCCGCACAGCCGTGACTCGATGGTCAAGGCGATCCTCGCGTCGGCGACGCCGGAGCGCGACGACCGGCTCTTCCCCGGGGACGTCGCCCAGTTCTCCGACGGCGGCGGACTCGGGCTGGCGCACGGCGCGGCCGGTGTGCTGTACGCGCTGGCGGTCACCGGCGCCGAACGCCACGAGGACGGCGAGCGCTGGCTCCTCGACCACACCGCCCCGGCCCCGACGGGCACTCCGCTCGGCCTGTACGACGGCCTCGCGGGCGTGGCCCACGTGCTGGACCTGCTGGGCCACCGGCAGCGGGCGCTGGATCTGGTCGACGGCATCCTGCGCGAGCGGTGGCAGAACCTCTCCTCGGACCTGCACGGCGGGCTGGCCGGACTGGGGCTCGTCCTCGGCGGCCTGGCGCGCCGGACGGGGGAGCCGGAGCTGCGCGAGCGCGCCGCCGAGGCCGCCGACATCGTCGTGCGACGGCTCGCCGAACCGGTGCCGGACCCGCCCCGGCGGCGCCGCGCCGGGCTGCTGCGGGGCGCGAGCGGACCCGCGCTGTTCCTGCTCCGGCAGTACGAGGAGACCGGCGACCGCCGCTTGCTGGAGGCGGCAGGCATCGCCCTGCGCCGGGACCTCGCGGCCTGCGAGGAGCGCGAGGGCGGTGCGCTGGAGGTCGACGAGGGGTGGCGGACCCTGCCCTACCTCGGGGACGGCAGCGTGGGGGTGGGAGCGGTCCTCGACGACCACGCGGCCCACGCCGAGGGCTCGGCCGGGGAGTTCGCGCGGGCCCGCGCCGGCATCCTCATCGCGGCCACCTCACGCTTCTACGCGCAGCCAGGTCTCTTCCAGGGCCGCGCCGGGATGATCCTGCACCTCGCCCGCACCACCACGCCCGGCGCGACCCCGGCCCGGCTCGCCGAGCAGATCGCCGGCCTCGGCTGGTTCGCGATGCCCTACCAGGGCCAGCTCGCCTTCCCCGGGCACCAGATGATGCGGCTCTCCATGGACCTCGGCACCGGGACGGCGGGCTGTCTGCTGGCCCTCGCCGGTGCGCTCGACCCGGACGGCTCGGGTGCCACCGCGCACCTGCCGTTCCTCCCGCCGCCGCGGCGGCCCTCATGACGCGGCTCCGCCACAACCCGACGGAGTCGTGACGCAACCCGTCCCCACGGGACGTGACATTTCACCGATGAATCGATGAGAGGACACACCATGGCCCTGCTCGACCTTCAGACGATGGAATCCGACGAGCACACCAGCGGCGCCAACAGCACCGTGAGCCTGCTGTCCTGCGTCAGCGCGGCCAGCGTTCTGCTCTGTCTCTGACCCGCGGAACGCACACGACACGCTGAACGCTCCGGGCGGTCCGCTCCCCAGGGGAGGGGGCCGCCCGGGGCCGTCCGCCAGGACTGCGACACCTCCGACACCTCCGACACCTCCGAGGAAGCGCGGGAGCAGGATGCCGATGGACCGGACGACCATGGACCGGACGACCATGGACCGGACGACCGGTGCGCTGCTCGGCGCGGCCACCCGGCACAGCGGAGCGCGCTGCGTGGGGCTGGCTCTGGTGAGCGTGGCGTCGACCGGGGCCGCGCTGCTGCTGCCCGCGGCCCTCGGCCGGGCCCTGGATCTGCTGCTCACCCACTCCCCCGCGACCCGCTGGGTGCTGTGCTGCGCGGCCCTCACCCTGCTGCTGACCCTGCTCGACGCGTGCGAGACCGTCCTCGGCGGCACGCTCGACGCCCGCACCACCGCCTTCCTGCGCCGGCGGATCACCGGGCACGTCCTGGCCGTGGGCCCGCGCGCCACGGCCCGCTTCGGCTCCGGGGACCTCGTCGCCCGGGTCGTCGGCAACGCCGCCCAGGCCGGTACGGCGCCCGGCACCCGCGCCGCGCTGCTCGCCGCGCTCGCCGGGCCCGTCGGCGCGGTGGCCGCGCTGGCCGTCGTCGACCCGTGGCTGGCGGCCGTCTTCCTGACCGGTGCGCCGGTCCTGACCCTGTTGCTGCGGGCCCTCGCCCGGGACACCTCGGCGTGCGTCGCGGAGTACCAGCGGGCACAGGGGCGGATCGCGTCCGCGCTCACCGAGGCGGTCGGCGGGGCCCGCACGATCCGCGCGGCGGGCACCGCGGCCCGCGACAGCGCGCGCGTCCTGCGGCCGCTGCCCGAGCTGTCCCGGGCGGGCCGCCGCATGTGGCGGGTCCAGGGCCGGGCCGCGGCGCAGGCGACCGCGGTGGCGCCGTTGCTGCACCTCGGGGTCGTCGCCGTGGCGGGGCTGCTGCTCACCCGGCACCGGCTGTCGCCGGGCGACGTCCTCGCCGCGTCCCGCTACGCGGTCCTCGCCACCGGCGTAGGCGTCCTGGTCGGACAGCTCTCCGGCCTGGTCAGGGCCCGGACGGCGGGCGCCCGCCTCGGCGAGGTCCTGAGCGAACCGGCCCCCCGCCACGGCGACCGCCGCCTGCCGCGGGAGGGCCCGGGCCGGCTCGAGCTGCGGGGCGTGACCGCCCGTCGCGGCGGCCGTACGGTGCTGGACGGCGTCGACCTGGTCGTACCGGGCGGGACGACCCTGGCTCTCGTGGGCCGCTCCGGCACCGGCAAGTCACTGCTGGCCGCGCTGGCGGGGCGGCTCGCCGATCCGGACGCCGGCGAGGTCCTGCTGGACGGCGTGCCACTGCGCGATCTCCCCCGGGCCGAACTGCGGGCCGCGATCGCCCAGGCCTTCGACCGCCCGGCCCTGCTGGGCACGACGATCGAGGACACCGTCTCGCTCGGCAGGGCCTCCCCGGATCGGGTCCGGGAAGCCGCCCGCGCCGCCTGCGCCGACGACTTCGTCCGCCGCCTGCCGCACGGCTACGCCACACCCTGCGCGCAGGCCCCGCACTCCGGCGGCGAGGCCCAGCGTCTCGGCCTGGCCCGCGCGTTCGCCCACGGCGGCCGGCTGCTCATCCTCGACGACGCCCTCTCCAGCCTCGACACGATCACCGAACGCCAGGTCACCCGGTCCGTGTTCGGCCGCACGACGGCCACCCGTCTCGTGGTCGCCCACCGCGCCTCCACGGCCGCCCGCGCCGACACGGTGGCCTGGCTGGACGCCGGCCGGGTGCGCGCGGTGGGACCACATGCACAACTGTGGCGCCGGCCCGAATACCGCGCGGTATTCGGCACGACCGCCGGGGGCGGGGCACGGGCGGAGGCCGGGGCCGGGGCCGGGGCGGTAACTGAGGCCGGGACCGGGGCCGGGAGCGGTGCGCGGACCGAGGCCGGGGCCGGGAGCGGTGCGCGGACCGAAGCCGGGACCGGGGCCGGCCCCGGGGCGCGGACCGAAGCCGAGGCCGGAACCAGGGCCGCTACGCGGACCGAAACCGGGGCCGGGGCGCCAACTGAGGCCGGGGCCGGGCCGGAGGGGTGGCGGTGAGCCGGGCGGGCGGCAGGGGAGGGCTCGGGGCCAGGGGGCTCCGCTTCCTGGGGGAACGACGGCGGGCCGTTCTGCGGCTCGCGGGCTGGTCGGTGCTGGAGACCGGGCAGACCTTCCTGCTCGGCTACGCCCTGGCGCGCGCGCTGGACGACGGGTTCCTGGCCGGGCGGTCCGCGGTGGGGCTGTGGTGGCTGGCGGTGGCGGGGCTCGGCGTGCTCGTGGGCGCCTACGGGACCGGCCGGGTCTACGGGGCGGTCGCCGCGCTGGTGGAACCGCTGCGGGACCGGCTGGTCACCCGCGTGGTGCGGCGGGGGGTGCGGGAGGCGGACGGCGGTGCGCTGTCCGGGCTCACCCAGCAGGTGGAGATCGCGCGGGACAGCTTCGCGGGCCTGGTGATGGTGTCGCGCTCGTTCGTGTTCACGTCCGCCGGCGCGCTCTTCGGCCTGACGGCCCTCGCGCCGCGGCTCCTGCTGGTGGTCGTGCCGCCGCTCGCCGCCGGCGTGGGCCTGTTCGCGGTGACCCTGCGTCCGCTGGCCCGGCGGCAGGAGGCGTTCCTCGCCGCCGACGAGGCCCTGGCGGGGCACCTGGGCGTCGTCGTCCCCGGGCTCCGCGACATCACGGCGGCGGGCGCGGAGGACCGGATCACCCGGGACACCGGCCCGCTCGTCGACGCCGAGCTGCGGGCCGCCCGCGCCCTGGCCCACTGGGGCGTGGCCCGCGTGGCGTGTCTGGCGCTCGGCGGCCATCTGCCGCTGGTCCTGCTGCTGGCCTGCGCCCCCTGGCTCCTTGGCCACGGCGTGACCCCCGGCGCGCTGGTCGGCGCCCTCGCCTATGTCACCCAGTCCCTGCTCCCGGCCCTGACCGCGCTGGTCCACGGCCTCGGCACGAGCGGCTCCCGGCTGACGGTCGTCCTGCGGCGGCTGGCACCGCCCGGCGAGACCCCGGACCTCCCGGCCGACGGCGAGACCCGGACGGCAGCCCCGCAGCACCGGCGCACCGGGCCCCAGCGGCCGCCCACCACGCGGCGGCCGGAAAACACCGGCCCGGCCCTGCCCCCGCCACGCGAAACACCGAACCGCTCGTCCGCCACCCCCCGCTCGTCCGGCACCCCCCTCCCGCCGGCCGACCACCGCCCGCCCCCCGGCCACCCCTCGTCCCCCGACCCGTCCCCGTCCGCCAGCCATCCCTCGTCCACCGACCAGTCCCCGCCGGCCGACCACCGCCCGCCCCCCGGCCGGTCGCCGTCCGCCGACAAGTCCCCGTCCGCCGGTCACTTCCCGCCGGTCGGCCACCCCTCATCCATGGGCCACCGCGCATACGCCGACCAGTCCCCGTCCGCCGGTCACCCCTCGCCGCCCGGCCGTACCCCCACCGGCGAACACCCCGCGCTCGCACTGACCTCCCTCACCTTCGCCTACGGTCCCGCTTCCGCGCCCGTCGTCGACGACCTCACGCTCACCCTGCCCGTCGGGGCGCATCTGGCCGTCGTAGGGCCGAGCGGAATCGGGAAGTCCACGCTGACCGGGCTGGTCGCGGGGCTGCTGGAACCGGTGCGCGGCACGGTACGCGTCTGCGGGCGGCCGGTGCCGAGCGGCGAGGCGGCCGCCCGGCGCGTGCTCATCCCGCAGGAGGCGTACGTGTTCAGCGACACCCTCGCGGAGAATCTCACCCACCTGCGGCCGGACCCCGTGCCGGAGGAGGAGCTGCTCGCCGCGGCCGAGGCGGTCGGGCTGACCGCGCTGCTCGACGCGCTGGGCGGACCGGCGGCGAGGGTGGACCCCGGGGCGCTGTCGGCCGGCGAGCGCCAGCTGATCGCCCTCACCCGCGCCTATCTGTCGCACGCCCCGCTCGCTCTGCTGGACGAGGCGACCAGTCACCTGGACCAGGAGGCGGAGGCCCGCGCCGAGCGCGCCTTCGCCGCCCGGACGGGCGGCACCCTGGTCGTCGTCGCCCACCGCATCAGCTCGGCCAGGCGCGCCGACCGGGTGCTGGTCATGGACGGGCCGCGGACCACGTACGGGACCCACGACGAGGTGGAGCGCCGCTCCCCCCTGTACCGCGATCTCGTCGGCGGCTGGGATGCGGGGAGAGAGGAAGGGGCCCGGGAAACGGGGCGCGGCTCACAGCCAGCCCTGCCCCTGGGAGATGCGGATGGCGTCGACCCGGTTGCGGGCGCCGGTCTTGCGGGTGATGGCAGCCATGTAGTTGCGCACGGTCCCGTGGGACAGATGCAGGTTCCCGGCGATCTCCGCGATGGAGGCCCCCTCCGCGGCGAGGGTCAGCACGCTCAGCTCCCGGCCGGTCAGCGGCATCTCCGCGGCCTTGAGGAAGCCGAAGCCCAGCGAGTCATTGACGAAACGTTCCCCTCGGGCGACCCGCCGGATGCCGCGCAGCAGTTGCTCCGGTGAGCCCTCCTTGTCGACGTAACCGAGCGCCCCCGCCTCCAGCGCCCGTTTCAGCAGGCCCGGCCGGTTCGCGCTGGCGAGCACCAGCAGGCGGGGCGGCACCGGGCCACCGCCCCGCGGGCATAACTCCCCCAGTGGCGGCAGACCGTAGGCGTCGGAGGAGTCGAGATCCGCCGCGCACACGTCCGGGCGCACCGCCCCGACGCGGACGGCCGCGCCGCGCCAGGGGACGTCCTCCACCCGGAGATCGGGTTCCCGGGAGAGCCACTGCGCGAGGACCGATCTGACCAGACATGCGTCGTGCACCAGTAGAACCCGGATCACTGCCGCCCCTTCAGCCTTCGCCGTACACCGGTCCGTGCTGTTGTCCGTGGTGTTGTCCGTGGTGTTGAACATGGTGTGGAACGCGTGCCCATTCTTCGGCTCCGGGACCGTATCTCAGCGCGAGGATCCGGCCATCGGGATGCGCGGGGGCGCACGCGGGGCGCCCGTACGCCGTCGCGCGCTTCGGCCGAGGGGGCATGAGGATGACCCGACGGGGTAGGGCGGCGGCCCGCCGCGGGCGCGTCGCTCGCCGTGCGCACCGGGCCGCCAGGGGGCAGATTTGGACCCTGAGGCTCGCGCGCGGCGCCGGGCGAGGAGGTGGTCGCCGTGTCGGACGGGCAGAAGTCGTCCGGTCAGGCACCTGCGACCGAATGGGCGCCGGTCGGCCGACCGCTGCTCTCGCTGTCGCTGACGTCGATGATGGACGCCGTCGGGGCGCACTCGGGTGCCGTGTATCTGCGGCCGGGCGACGAGCCGCTGCTGGAGATGGCGGTGATGGCGGGGCTGCCCCGGTCCTTCGCGGCGCCCTGGGAGCGGGTGGGCCTGAGCGCGCCGATCCCGGTCGCCGAGGCGGTGCGCGAGCGGCGGCTGGTGTGGGTGGGCGGGGAGGAGGAGATGGCCCGACGGTATCCGCGGATCGCCGTCGTCCTGCCGTATCCCTTCGCGCTGGCGGCGCTGCCGGTGGCGACCGCGTCCCGGGTGTACGGCGCGGTCTACGTGACCTGGCCCGGCTCGCACCCGCCGGAGCTGTCCGACCGGGAGCGCCAGGAGCTGACGTCGGCCTGCGAGCGGCTCGCGGTGCGCCTGGAGCGCGCCGCGTCGAACAACCGCCAGGTGCGGGCCGAGTCCGATGTGCTGGACGCGGGCCCGCTCGGCGGCGTCTCCGACACGCTCGGCACGCTCGAGGCGGCCCGGATGGTGGCGCGGCTGCCGTACGGGATGTGCTCCCTGGATCTGAGCGGACGGGTCGGCTTCGCGAACGAGGCGGCGGCCGAGCTGCTCGGCGTCCCGGTGAGCGGGCTGTTGGGTTCACAGTTGTGGGCGGCAGTCCCCTGGCTGAACGATCCTCTGTACGAGGAGCGCTACCGGGCCGCGCTGCTCAGCCAGGAGGCCACCTCGTTCGTGGCGCTGCGCCCGCCCTCGCAGTGGCTGTCCCTCCGGCTGTATCCGAGCACCACCGGGATCAGTGTGCGGATCAGCCGGGCCCGGGCGGTGTCGGAGATGAGCCCGTCCGATCCCCGCTCGGGCGACGCACCGACCCGGCTGGTGTCGATGTCCCAGGCGCTGAGCATGGCCGGGGCACTCACCGAGACGGTGAGCGTGCAGGACGTGGTGGGACTGGTGGCGGACGAGATCGCGCCGGCGGTGGGCAGTCAGGCGCTGGCGCTGCTCGGCACCCGGGGCGGTCGGCTGCACGTGCTCGGGCACCACGGCTACCCCGACCCGCGGGTCGTGGAGCGGTTCGACCGGACGCCGATGTCCTCCCCGACGCCGGGCGCGCACGCGGTCGCCCACGGCGTCCCGGCGTTCTTCGACTCCCGGCAGCACCTGGAGCGCCTGTACCCGGCCCGGCGCTCGACCCCGGACGGCTTCGCCGCCTGGGCCTTCCTGCCGTTGATCGCCTCCGGCCGCCCGGTGGGAGCCTGTGTGCTGGCCTACGCCGAACCGCACGCGTTCTCCACGCACGAGCGTGCGGTGCTGACCAGCCTCGCCGGGCTGATCGCGCAGGCCCTGGACCGCGCCCTGCTCTACGACGTCAAGCACCAGCTGGCGCACGGGCTTCAGGCGGCGCTGCTGCCGCACTCGCTGCCGTCGCTGCCCGGCATCGAGGCGACGGCCCGCTATCTGCCCGCCACGCGGGGCATGGAGATCGGCGGGGACTTCTACGACCTGGTGCCCTCGCATCCGCAGGCGGCGGCCGTGATCGGGGACGTGCAGGGGCACAACGTGACCGCGGCCGGGCTGATGGGGCAGATCCGCACCGCCGTCCGCGCGTACACGACGGTCGGGCAGGAGCCGGCGGAGGTCATGCGCAGCACCAACCGGCTGCTGATCGACCTGGGCTCCGAGCTGTTCGCGAGCTGTCTGTACCTGCGGCTGGATCCGGCCCGGGGGCGGGCCGTCATGGCCCGGGCCGGGCATCCCCCGCCACTGCTGCGCCGGGCGGACGGCCGGGTACGGGTCCTCGACCTCGCGGGCGGTCCGCTGCTGGGCATCGACGGCTCGGCGACCTACCCGACGACGGAGGTGGAGCTGACCGAGGGCTGTGTCCTCGCCCTCTACACCGACGGCCTCATCGAGACGCCGGACGTCGACATCGAGGACGCGATCGCCGACCTGGGGCGGCGGCTCGGCGAGGCCGGGGACCGTCCGCTGGCCGAGCTGGCCGACGAACTGGTGGGACCCTACGCCGCGGCGGACGAGCGGATGGACGACGTGGCGCTGCTGTTGCTGCGGGCGCGGGGGGACGCCTGAGGGCCGCCGCCGGGCACGGACGAACGGTCCGACCCCCGCCGGAGGGTCGGACCGTTCAGCTGATGCCGGGTCAGTGCGACTCGGTCACACCCGCGCCGTCCTCGGCGCCATTGCCCTGGTCGTGGCCATTGGCGTTCTCGTCCGCGCCGCCGCCCCCGACGGCCTCGCCGGTGTTGTCGTCGACGCCGTCACCGTTCTCGTCCACCGCACCCGCGCCGGCTTCCTCGCCGCCGCCGACGATGGCCTCGCCGGTGTTGTCGTCGACGCCGTCACCGTTCTCGTCCACCGCACCCGCGCCGGCCTCTTCGCCGCCGCCGACGATGGCCTCGCCGGTGTTGTCGTCGACGCCGTCACCGTTCTCGTCCACCGCACCCGCGCCGGCTTCCTCGCCGCCGACCGCGTCACCGGCGCCGATGCCGCCGTCGCCGAGGGTCGCGCCGACCGCCTCGAGCGCGGTGGTCACCGGCTGGAAGAAGGTCTCGCCGCCGACGGTGCAGTCGCCGCTGCCGCCCGAGGTCAGGCCGATCGCCTGGCCCTCCTGGGTGAAGAGCGAGCCGCCGCTGTCGCCGGGCTCGGCGCAGACGTCCGTCTGGATGAGGCCCGTGACGGTGCCCTCGGGGTAGTTCACGGTGGCGTCGAGGGCGAGGACCTGGCCGTCGTTGAGACCGGTGGTGCTGCCCATCCGGAAGACCTGGGTGCCGACCGTCGCCTCGGCGGCCTCGGTGATCGCGAGCGTCTGGTCGCCGAGGTTGACCTCGCTCGCCGCGACGGTGGCGGGGTCGTCGTACTTCACGAGCGCGAAGTCGCCGTCCCCGGGGAAGGTCGCCTGGTCGACGGTGGCGATCGGCTCGCCGTCCTCGGAGTCGGACCACTGCTCGGCCGCGACCCCGCAGTGACCGGCCGTCAGGAAGGCCGGGGAGCCGTCGCCCGCCGTCACGTTGAAGCCGAGGGAGCAGCGTGCCCCGCCGCCGAATATCGCGTCGCCTCCGGCGACCTTCGTGGTGAAGGTGCCGGCCGACTTCTGGATCGTCGCCATGCCGGCGCCGAGGGTCTTGACGGTCGACTCGATCTGGTCCCACTTGGTGCCGGTGACCGTGGAGTCGGCGGTGACGAGGATCTTGTTCGTCCTGGGGTCGACGGCCCAGGCGGTGCCCGGGACGGTCGCCTCCTTCTTCAGCGTCCGGGCGGCCGCCTCGAGTTCGGCGGTGCTGTTGTCGACCTGGCGGATCTTGGCGCCCGCCTTCTCGGCCTGCACGATGACCTGGTTCTCGTCGCCGTCGATGTCGATGTCATCGCCCTCGACGTTGATGACGTTGACGACGAGCTGCTTGCCCTCGTTGTCGTAGTACGAGCCGGCGAAGGCGTCACCGAGCAGCTTCTCGAGCTGTGCGGCGAGGTCCGAGGCGTCGCCCGCCTTGAGCGTCTTCACCGTGGCGGCGTTGTCGGAACCGCCGTCCTGGGAGGCGTTGGCCTGGGGAAGCAGGATGGCTGCCGCTCCGAGCGCGGCCACACCGCCCGCGGCGATGATGGCCTTGCGCTTCGTAACTCGCTTGTGACTCAAAAAACTCGACCTCCTGGGGGACGGGGTCTGGCTGCCGGGGTCCGGCAGCTCCGTACAGCGGCGCCTGGTTGGCCATGAGTACGCAGGGGTCGAGGGGTGCGTTCAATCGCGTTTGCCAACGTCCTTTGCTCAAACGTGAATCGGCCATGACCGGACTCCGACCTCGCGCCCCCGGGAACGATCGCCCACAGGGCGACGACGGCCGCCGGAGCCGACCGGATCCCTTCGGTCGCCCCGGCGCCCCGGGCCCCCTCTCCCGGCCGGTTCGCCGAAGTGGCCCGCGGGCCCCGCCGGTTCGGCGTCCTCCCTGGTCAAGGCCGTCGGCGCGGGCGGGCGGAGGGTTGCCGGGGACGCTGTCGGCGGCGGCCGCGGCCCGGGCTTCCGCGCCCGGCGTACCGGCCGTCCGCGGGACCCCGGAAAAGGGAAGACGGAACGCCGGCCGACTTCGTTCCCGCGGGCGGTGACCGATTCGGATGTCCTGAACCGAGCGGTACCGGTGAAGCGCGGCCCCCGAAAGCGGTTGCGGATCTGTGCGTCCGCTATGTGCGACGCCGACCGGCCCTTCCCGGACCGACACTCCACGCATCCGCACCGTGACTTTCCGTGCATGCTCATGGGCCGAATCCCCACTTCCGAGAATCTGCACATCGAATGCCCAAGCGGGTCACCGCGCGCAGGGGTTCTGCACAACCGCCGGGCGCCCGCCACGCCTTTGGGGCGGGAGTGTCGGATTCGCCACGCCGGCGCCGGGCGTGCGTCCGCGCGGATCCCGCCCGTGCTGTGAAGAAGTCGCCGACAAGTGGTGGGCGCGCGCGCACCGTTTCCCACGCCGGTGACACAAGTACCCAGGTGAACGCGGTGATTGATTGGCTGCCCCGACCGCGGACCTGCTTTGATCCATCGCACCGCAGGGTCACCGCGGTCTCCCGGAAACGGGTGCCCGGTGCCCGTGCTCGCGGCCGTCGTCTGTCCCCAGAGGGGGCCGCTCCCCCCTGATGAGCTATCCATGTGAAGGGAAGTTCCACCATGAACTCCACCCCCCAGGTTGAGACCGTCGAGATCTCCGACGCCGAGCTGGACAACGTCTCCGGCGGTCTGTCCCTGAACGCCGTCGGCACCGTCACCGGCCTGGTGGACGGCGTGGCCCCGGTCTCCGGCCTGGTCAACACGGTCGTCGGCACGGTCGAGGGTGTCACCGGCCTGAACACGGCCCCGGTCACCAACCTGGTCGCCGGTCTCTGATCGCACCCTTCGTGACCCTTTGAGTCCCGGAGCCGTCACCCGGCTCCGGGACTCGTCGGCGTCCTGAAACTCCCGAGGTAGGCCCGTGCAGTTCCGCCAACAGGCCCTAGCCAAGCTCCAGTCGCCGGAGGAACTCGACCTGCCGGTGCGTTTCGCGCGCCCCCAGGGCTGGCTGGTGCTGTCCGTGACCGTGGCCGTCATGGCCGCCGCGTCCGTGTGGGCGGTGACCGGTTCGGTCGCCTCCACGGTGAGCGCGCCCGCCGTCCTCACCCACGGAGAGGGCAGCTACATTCTCCAGAGCCCCGCCGCGGGCCAGGTCCTCGCGGTCCTGGCGAAGGAGGGCGAACGGCTGCCCGCCGGCTCACCCGTGCTGAAGGTGCGTACGGCGGAGGGTGACGCCGTGGTGCGGACGGTGGCCGCGGGCCGGATCACCGCACTCGCCGCCACCATTGGGCAGATCATCTCCACCGGCGCGAACGTCGCCGCGGTGGAGAAGGTCGCCGGGGCCGACGACCCGCTCTACGCCACGGTGTACGTCCCCGCCGAGAACGCCGCCTCCGTCGCGTCGGGCGCCGCCGTCGACCTCACCGTACAGACCGTGCCCGCACAGGAGTTCGGCGTGCTGCGCGGGCACGTGAAGTCGGTGGACCGCGCCGCCCAGTCGGCGCAGGCGATCGCCGCCTTCCTCGGTGACAGCCAGCTGGGCGAGCAGTTCACGAAGGACGGCCGCCCGGTGGCGGTCCTGGTCCGGCTGGACAGGTCCTCGGCCACGAAGAGCGGCTACGCGTGGTCCTCCGCGGACGGGCCGCCGTACGCCCTCACCTCCATGACCATGGCCACCGGTTCGATCCGGCTGGCCGACCAGCGTCCCGTCGATTGGCTGCTCCCGTGACCACCTCCGAGCAGCCGCGGACCCGGCGGCGTGCCGCACCGCCCCGGCGCACGGTCCCCCGCAGCGGGTCGAAGACCGTCCGCACGCCCACCGTGCTCCAGATGGAGGCCGTGGAGTGCGGGGCGGCCTCGCTCGCCATGGTCCTCGGGCACTACGGCCGGCACATCCCGCTGGAGGAACTGCGCATCGCCTGCGGTGTGTCCCGGGACGGCTCACGGGCGAGCAACCTGCTGAAGGCGGCCCGCGGTTACGGCCTCACGGCCAAGGGCATGCAGATGGACCTGACGGCCCTCGCCGGGGTGCGGTCGCCCGCGATCCTCTTCTGGGAGTTCAACCACTACGTCGTCTACGAGGGTCTCGGCCGTCGACTCGGCCGCCGGGGCGTGTACATCAACGACCCCGGCAAGGGCCGGCGTTTCGTGCCGATCGAGGACTTCGACGGCAGCTTCACCGGTGTCGTGCTGGTGCTGGAGCCAGGCGAGGGGTTCGAGCGGGGCGGACGCAGACCGGGGGTGCTGGGCGCGATGCCGGCCCGGCTGCGGGGCACCGCGGGCACCTTGCCGGCGGCCGTGCTGGCGAGCCTGCTGCTGGTCCTGGTGGGCGCGGCCGTGCCGGCGCTCAGCCGGACCTACATCGACATGTTCCTGATCGGGCAGCAGACCTCGCTGCTGAGCGTGCTGTTCGTGTCGATGGGCACGTGCGTGGCCCTCACCATGGCCCTGACCTGGCTCCAGCAGGCCAATCTGCATCACGGCCGGATCATCTCCTCGACCCTGTCCAGCGCCCGCTTCCTGCGCCATCTGCTGCGCCTGCCGGTCACCTTCTTCTCCCAGCGCAGCCCGGCCGACCTGGTCCAGCGGCTCCAGTCGAACGACGCGGTCGCCGAGACGCTGGCCCGCGACCTGGCTTCGGCGGGCGTGGACGCGATCGTCGTCGTCCTGTACGCGGTCCTCCTCTACACCTACGACCCGCAGCTGACGTTCGTCGGGATCGGGGTGGCGCTGCTGAACATCGTCGCGATGCGGATCGTCGTCCGGATGCGCGCGACCCGCACGGCGAAGCTGCGCGCGGACAACGCCCGGCTCACCAACACGGCTTACACCGGCCTTCAGTTGATCGAGACGATGAAGGCGACCGGCGGCGAGGAGGGGTACTTCCGCAAGTGGGCCGGGCAGCACGCCACCACGCTGGAGGAGCAGCAGCGGCTCGGGGTGCCGAGCGCCTGGCTGGGCGTGGTCGCGCCGACGCTCGCGACGCTCAACAGCGCGCTGATCCTGTGGATCGGCGGCATGCGGGCGATCGAGGGCCACATCTCGGTGGGCCTGCTGGTCGCCTTCCAGGCTCTGGTCACCCGTTTCACCGCCCCGCTGACCCGCCTCAACGGGGTCGCGGGCCGGATCCAGGACTTCGCGGCGGACGTGGCACGGCTGAAGGACGTGGAGAACTTCCGCGCCGACCCGCTCTACGACCGCCGCTCCGGCGCCGACTCCACGCGCCGGCTGCACGGTCATGTCGAGCTGGAGAACATCACCTTCGGTTACAGCCCGCTGGACAAACCGCTGCTGACCGGCTTCGACCTGACCGTCGGACCGGGGCAGCAGGTGGCGCTGGTCGGCGGCTCGGGCAGCGGGAAGTCGACGGTGTCCCGGCTGATCTCGGGTCTGTACACGCCCTGGGAGGGCGTGATCAGGGTGGACGGGCAGCGGCTGGAGGACATTCCGCGCGGGGCGCTGGCCTCCTCGGTGTCCTTCGTCGACCAGGAGGTGTTCCTCTTCGAGGGTTCGGTGCGCGACAACGTGGCGCTGTGGGACCCCTCGATCCCGGACGAGGCCGTCGTCGACGCGCTCCGGGACGCGGCGTTGCACGACATGATCCTGCGGCGGCCCGGCGGCATCCACAGCAGGGTGGAGCAGGACGGCCGCAACTTCTCCGGCGGTCAGCGTCAACGCCTGGAGATCGCGCGGGCGTTGGTGCGCCGGCCCAGCATCCTGGTGCTGGACGAGGTGACCAGCGCGCTGGACGCGGAGACCGAGCAGGTCGTGATGGACAACCTGCGCCGACGCGGCTGCGCGTGCGTGGTGATCGCCCACCGGCTGAGCACGGTGCGCGACAGCGACGAGATCGTCGTGCTCCAGCACGGCACCGTCGTGGAGCGCGGGCGGCACGAGGAACTGGTGGCGCGCGGCGGACCGTACGCGGCGCTGGTCAGGGAGCGATGAGATGACCGCCGTATCCGAGGGCGATGTCGTCCTCACCGCGCTGGGGCAGCTGGGCACCCGGATCGACTGCGCCGGGTCGGGCCGGCTCGATCTGGAGGGCCCCCAGGTGCTGTGGCTGGTCGCGTCCGGCGCGCTGGACCTGTTCGCGGTGGACGCCGAACAGCAGGGCCACTGGCATCACTTGGGCCGGCTGGAGGCGGGCGCCCTGCTGCTCGGCCCGGTCGCCGGGCCCCGTCACACGCTCCTCGCCCGTCCGTCGCGCGACTGCGTCGTGCACCGCGTCGGACTGCGGGAGCTGTACCAGCCCGCGAACACCCAGACCTGGTCCTACGACGAGTACGGCAACCCGGAGTACGTGCCGCCGACCTCGAGCCCGCTGGAGTACGCGCTGGCGCTCGGTGTGGGCCGCGGTCTGTCGATCCTCTTCCAGGCGCCGATGGCCACCGAGCGGGCGGCGGAGGACGGGGGCGCCCCCGTGCGCGTTCGTTCGAGCACGGGGGACGACGACGACGTCTTCTGGATGCAGGTGCCGCCGGGCAGCGTGCAGTACGGCTCGCTGTACGGCGCGGAGGCGGCCGCCGACCTGCTGATGGACCCCGCGGTATGGCAGAGCATGGTCGACCAGCAGTACCGGCTGCTGACCACGCTGGACCGCTGGATCGAGCAGCTGGAGCACACCCACGAGACGCGCACGGCCGCCGGGATCAAGGCCGGTGAGGCGGTCCGCGCCCAGGCCGACCGCACGCTGCTCGCGTCGATCGGCAGGAGCGGCCGGGGCGAGCGCGACGGCAGGGGCACGGACCGGCGCGCCACGGCGGCCGACGCCGACGCCACCTACGCGGCGTGCCGGCTCGTCGCCCGGGCCGCCGGGATCACCCTCGCCGAACCCTCGCGAACGGGCACCGGCTCCGACAGCGACCGGCTGGACCCGGTGGAACGGGTCGCCCTCGCCTCGCGGGTGCGCGCCCGGGCCGTACGTCTGGACGGCCGGTGGTGGCGGGACGACGTGGGGCCGCTGGTCGGACACCGGGCCCTGTCCGGGGCGCCGGTCGCGCTGCTGTGGCGGCGCGGCGGTTATGTCGCCGTGCATCCCGCGACGGGGCGCGAGACCCCGGTCGAGAAGGCCAACGCGGCGGAGTTCGAGCCGCGGGCGGTCATGTTCTACCGTCCGTTGCCGGAACAGGGCCTCGGCCCCCTCGGCCTGCTGCGGTTCAGCATGCGGGGCACAACGGGGGATCTGACGAACCTGCTGCTCAGCGGGCTGGTGACGGTGGTGATCGGGGCGCTGGTGCCGATCGCGACCGGCAAGGTGCTGGGCGAGTACGTGCCGAGGGCCCAGGAAGGGCTGATCGTGCAGGTGTGTCTGGCGGTGATGGTCAGCGGCGTGGTGGCCGCGGCGTTCATGCTGCTCCAGAACCTGACCGTGCTGCGCCTGGAGGGGCGGATCGAGGCGACGCTCCAGCCGGCGGTGTGGGACCGGCTGCTCAGGCTGCCGACGAAGTTCTTCGCCGAGCGTTCCACGGGCGAGCTGGCGAGTGCCGCCATGGGCATCAGCGCGATCCGCAGGCTGCTGGCGGGACTCGGCCCCTCGGTCGCGCAGTCCGTCACCGTCGGGGCGATGAACCTGGGGCTGCTGCTCTGGTACAGCGTGCCGATGGCGCTCGCCGCGATCGGCACGCTCGTCGTCATCGGGTCCGTGTTCCTGGCACTCGGGCTGTGGCAGGTGCGCTGGCAGCGGCGGCTCGTGGTGCTCTCCAACAAGCTCAACAACCAGGCCTTCCAGACCCTGCGGGGGCTGCCGAAGCTGCGGGTGGCGGCCGCCGAGAACTACGCCTACGCGGCCTGGGCTGCGCAGTTCGCGCGCAGCCGGGAGCTCCAGCAGCGCCTCGGCCGGATCAAGAACCTCAACACGGTGCTGGGCTCGGTGTATCTGCCGCTGTGTTCCCTGCTGATGTTCATGCTGCTGGCGGGTCCGGCCCGGGGCGCGCTGTCGGCGGCGGACTTCCTCACCTTCAACACGTCCATGACGATGCTGCTCACCTCGGTGACCTCGCTGACCGGCGCCTTCGTCTCGGCGGTGGCCGCGCTGCCGCTGTTCGAGGAGATCCGGCCGGTGCTGGAGGCGACGCCGGAGGTCCGCACGGCGAACACCCGCCCCGGCCCGCTGACCGGCGCGCTCGAGGCCCGCCGGCTGTCCTTCCGCTACTCCGACGACGGTCCCCTCGTCCTCGACGACGTCTCCTTCGAGGTGCGGCCGGGCGAGTTCGTGGCGATCGTCGGCCCGAGCGGGTGCGGGAAGTCGACCCTGCTCAGGCTGCTCATCGGCTTCGACAGACCGGTCTCGGGCAGCGTGCTGTACGACGGGCAGGACCTGGCGGCGCTGGACCGGTCGGCGGTGCGCCGGCAGTGCGGGGTGGTGCTCCAGCACGCCCAGCCGTTCACCGGTTCCCTGCTGGACGTCATCTGCGGCACCGAGGCCTACACGCCGGAGGAGGCGATGGCGGCCGCGGAGCTCGCCGGTCTCGCCGAGGACATCAGGCGCATGCCGATGGGGCTGCACACGATCGTCTCGGGCAGCGGGTCGGTCTCGGGCGGCCAGCGCCAGCGGCTGATGATCGCCCAGGCGCTGATCCGCCGGCCCCGCATCCTGTTCTTCGACGAGGCGACCAGCGCCCTCGACAACGAGACCCAGCGCACGGTCATCGAGAGCACCCGCAAGCTCAACGCCACCCGGGTCGTCATCGCGCACCGCCTGTCGACGGTGATGGACGCCGACCGGGTCGTGGTGATGGAAGACGGCAAGATCGCCCAGCAGGGCCCGCCCGCCCAGCTGCTCGCGGACACCGGCGGACGCCTGCACGAACTGGTGCGACGGCAGCTGGCCTAGCGCCTCGCTCCGGCGGTTCCGGAGACGGCCGGGGACCCGGGGCATTCCTGCGGGCACCTCGTGCGCATCCCTGAGGGCACCCCCGTGGGCATTCCTGCGGGCACCCTGGGCCCCCTCGGCCACTCCCCCGGCGCCGCTGCGGACGCCCTCTCGGACACACCTCCGGGCACCTCACTAACGAAACTTTGCCGTTTCGCTGAAACTGGTCTAGCCTCGATGTGTACGAAACCGTTTCGTTTACGTTTTCTTTGCCCTCACGTACGTCCCTGGAGTGGTTCCCCATGTCCTCGAAGACCTTGACGGACGGCCCCCGCACGGGCGCCGACCAGGGGCCGTCCGCAGCATCCGCCAAGAAGTGGTGGATCCTCGCGGTCGTCGCCCTGGCCCAGCTGATGGTGGTGCTGGACGCCACCATCGTGAACATCGCCCTCCCCTCCGCCCAGGCCGACCTCGGCTTCTCCGACGGCAACCGGCAGTGGATCGTCACCGCGTACGCGCTGGCGTTCGCCTCCCTGCTGCTGCTCGGCGGCCGGATAGCCGACCTCTTCGGCCGGAAGACGGCCTTCCTGATCGGGGTCGTCGGCTTCGCCGCCGTCTCCGCGCTCGGCGGCGCCGCGACCAACTTCGAGATGCTGGTCACCGCACGCGCACTGCAGGGCGCCTTCGGCGCGCTCCTCGCGCCCGCCGCCCTCTCGCTGCTCAACACCACGTTCACCGACGCCAAGGAGCGCGCCAAGGCGTTCAGCGTCTACGGCGCCATCGCCGGCGCGGGCGGCGCGGTGGGCCTGCTGCTCGGCGGCATCCTGACCGACGCGCTCGACTGGCGCTGGACGCTCTACGTCAACGTGGCCATCGCCGTCGTCGCCTTCGCGGGCGGCTGGCTGCTGCTGTCCAACCACCGCGACGCGGAGAACTCCAAGCTGGACGTGCCGGGTACGGTCCTGGTCGCCGCCGGTCTTTTCTCCCTGGTGTACGGCTTCTCCAACGCGGAGACCCACGACTGGGAATCGCCGCAGACCTGGGGCTTCCTGCTCGCGGGCGGGGCGCTGCTGGCGGCCTTCACCTGGTGGCAGACCCGGGCCGCGCACCCGCTGCTGCCGCTGCGCATCCTCCTCGACCGCAACCGGGCGGCCTCGTTCCTGGCCGTGCTGATCTCCGGCGCCGGCATGTTCGGCGTGTTCCTCTTCCTCACCTACTACCTCCAGCTGAACCTGGGCTTCAGCCCGACGAAGACGGGTGTGGCGTTCCTGCCGATGGTCGGCGCGCTCATGGTGGCGGCGCAGATCGGCACCACGGCCCTGGTGCCCCGGCTCGGCCCGAAGGCGGTCATCCCGCTGGGCTTCGCGATCGCCGCGGTGGGCATGGCCTGGCTGACCGGGATCGGCGTCGGCTCCCACTACGTCAGCGCGGTGCTGCCGCAGCTGGTCATCACCGGTATCGGCCTCGGTCTGGTCATGCCGCCCGCCATGCAGATGGCGACCGGCGGGGTCGCCGCCGAGGACGCGGGCGTGGCCTCCGCCACGGTCAACGCCATGCAGCAGGTGGGCGGTTCGATCGGTACGGCGCTGCTGAACACGCTGGCCGCGAGCGCCGCCGCCGACTTCCTGGTGGGCAAGAACCCGGCGGACAAGCTGGTCCAGGCCCAGGCGACCATCGAGAGCTACACCACCGCGTTCTGGTGGTCGGCCGTCTTCTTCGCGGCGGGCGCGGTCATCGCGTTCCTGCTCTTCCGCCGCGGGGTTCCGCAGCAGGACGCCGACGCGGCCCCGGTGGTCCACATGTGACGGACCCTCCGCAGGACCCGCACCAGGGAGAGGGGCCGCCGTCCGCGAAGGACGGCGGCCCCTCTGTGTGTCGGCCCGGATCCGCGTCCCGGCCCGGATCCGCGTCGGCCAGGATCCGTGGCAGACCTGTGGAGACGGGGCGCCCGCAGGTTTAGCCCTGGGTACTCGCGGTCCATGAGAATAAGCGTGCTGGACGTGGGGTCGAACACCGTGCGGCTGGTGGTGGCGGACGCGGCGGGAGGAGTCCCGCTGCCGGTCCACACCGCCAAGTGGCGACTGAGACTCTCCGAGCAGGTCGCGCCCGGTGACCCGCTCCCGGAAGCATCCGTGGAACAACTCGTCCGGGCGGTCGCAGCGGCGGCCAGGACGGCGGACCGGTGGGGCGCGGCGGGACCGCTGGCCTTCGCGACCGCCGTGGTGCGCTCGGCGCCCAACCGGCGCGAGGTGCTGCGCACGGTCCGGGCCCGCACCGGTGTCGCGCTGTGCACGCTGCCGGGTGAGGTGGAGGCCGAGCTGACGTTCCTCGGGGCCCGCCGCTGGATGGGCTGGCGCTGCGGTCCGCTCGCCCTGCTGGACATCGGCGGCGGCTCCTTCGAGGTGGCCTTCGGCCGGGGCCGGCTGCCGGACTTCGTCGCCTCGCTGCCCCTCGGGGCGGGCCGGCTCACCCACGAATTCTTCGCCGACCACGGCCCGCCGTCGCCGGAGGCGCTCCGGGCGGCCCGGCGCCGGATCCGCCACCAGCTCAGGGACGTGGCCGCCCGGGTCCGCTGGGAGGGGCCGCGTACGGCGGTCGCCACCTCCCGCACCTTCCAGCAGCTCGGCCGGTTGTGCGGGGCCGCCCCCGGGCGGCACGGTCCGTTCATGGACCGCACCCTGCGCCGCCGCGACCTGCGCGAGGCCGTCTCCACCCTGGCCGCCCTGCCCGCCTCCGAGCGCGCCCGGCTGCCCGGTATCTCCGCGCCGCGCGCCGCGCAGAGCCTGGCGGGCGCGGTGATCGGGCACACGGCGATGAAGCTCACCGGACTGACCTCGGTCACCGTCTGCCCGTGGGCGATCCGCGAGGGCGTCATGCTGCGGCACATGGAGGACGGCCCGGCCTGGTGGGCCGAAGCCACCCGCCTCACCGACGACGAGGCGGAAGAGGCCCCGCCGGACCCGGTACCCCTACGCCTCGCCCAGCAGGGCCCCTGACCGACCCGAACCCCGACCGGCCCCGCCCCGCACCCGCCGGAAAGTCACCCACGCCACACCGAGACCACCGCCCGGGCCGGGAAGCCGGGGGCGGGGCGAGTGGGCCGGGGGCGGGCCGAGTGGGCCGGGGGCGGGCCGAGTGGGCCGGGGGCGGGCCGAGTGGGCCGGGGGCGGGCCGAGTGGGTGACGGCGCTCGTACCCGAGCCGAGGCCGGTGGCCCCGCGTCCGGGCCTGTGGCCCCACGTCCAGGCCGGTGATCCCGTGTTCGGGCAGGTGGTCCGGTGTTCGGGTGGGTGGTCCGGTGTTCCGGGGGTACCCGGCGCGCATGGCACACGACCCCCATGGACCACAGCTGCCGGCCGCCCGTGGCCCGGTGTCCGCGGCCGTCCGCGGATATCTCGCGGGCTCCGACGCGCTTCCGGCGGCGCGAACGGTCGCCGCCGCGTCCGCGTACGGCGACGATCTCCAGCTGGCGCTGTACCTCTGCTACGAGCTGCACTACCGCGGTTTCGCGGGTGTGGCCCCGGAGCGGGAGTGGGACCCCGATCTGCTGCGGGTGCGGGCCGCGCTGGAGCACCGGTTCCTCACCGCCCTGCGCGAGGACACACCGCTCCACGACTCCGTCGAGGACGGGCTCGCCGAGCTGCTCGTCGAGCCCGTCGAGGGCACGGGCGTCAGTCATTTCCTCGCGGCCGAGGGTGAGTTGTGGCAGGTGCGCGAGTACGCGGTCCAGCGCTCCCTGTACCACCTCAAGGAGGCGGACCCGCACGCCTGGGTCCTGCCGCGGCTGTGGGGCCGGGCCAAGGCCGCCATGGCCGCGGTCGAGTTCGACGAGTGGGGTGGCGGTCGCCCCGAGCGCGTCCACGCGCGGCTGTTCGCGGACCTGATGACGGACCTGGACCTGGACACCACCTATGGCCGCTACCTGGACGCCGGGTGCGCCGAGACGCTGGCCACCGTCAACCTGATGTCCCTCTTCGGCCTGCACCGCTCCCTCAGGGGCGCCCTCGTGGGCCACTTCGCGGCGGTCGAGATCACGTCCTCGCCCGGTTCGCGGCGGCTCGCGCAGGCGATGCGCCGCGTGGCCGCGGGTCCCGCCGCCGAGCACTTCTACGACGAGCACGTCGAGGCCGACGCCGTGCACGAGCAGGTGGTGCGCCACGACGTCATCGGCGGTCTGCTGGACGAGGAACCCCACCTGGCCCCCGACATCACCTTCGGCCTCGACGCCACCGGGTACCTGGAGGACCGCCTCGCGGCCCGTCTGCTCGCCGCCTGGCGCGCGGGGGAGACCTCCCTGCGCACTCCCCTCCCCGATCGCGAAAAATCCCATATTTCGTGAATGTCGGGGTACTTGGTCACGGTGAACCCTCTCGTACTCCCGGGCGTGTACGCCCCCCAGGAGGACACCGCCCTGCTGGCCGGGGCGCTGTCCGAAGAAACGTTGCTGCCGGGCGCCGACGTCCTGGACGTGGGAACCGGCACCGGCGCGCTGGCGCTGGAGGCCGCGCGGCGCGGCACCCGGGTCACGGCCGTCGACGTGTCCTGGCGCGCGGTGTACTCCGCCCGCCTCAACGCCTGGCGGGAACGGCTGCCGGTGCGGGTGCACCGGGGCAATCTCTTCGGCCCGGTGCGCGGACAGTCCTTCGACCTGATCCTGTCCAACCCGCCGTACGTGCCCGCGCCGGGCGGTGTCCGCGCGGGCCGCGGCACGGCCCGGGCCTGGGACGCGGGCGGTGACGGCAGGCTCCTGCTCGACCGGATCTGCGCCGAGGCTCCCCCGCTGCTGCGGCCCGGCGGCGTGCTGCTGATGGTCCACTCCGCGCTCAGCGATCCCGCGAGCACGCTGACCGTCCTGCGCGCGTCCGGCCTCAAGGCCTCCGTGACGCGACGCAGCCGCATCCCGTTCGGCCCGGTCCTGCGCGAGCGCAGGGACTGGCTGCGGGAGCGGGGCCTGCTGACCGCCGACGACGAGAACGAGGAGCTGGTGGTCGTCCGTGCCGAACTCCCCTGCTGACAGGCCCTGTCGGATCAGCGTCCAGCGCCGGGGTCCCCTGCTCGTCGAGGGGCCGGTCGAGGTGGAACTGGAGGACGGCAGCACGGTCACCTCCGACCGCTTCCGGGTCGCGCTGTGCACCTGCCGGCGCAGCCGCCGCTACCCCTGGTGCGACACCAGCCACCGGGAGCGGTCCTAGACCGCTCCCGGTGGCCGCCGTCCGCACCGGGGTGCGAGGAACACACCGGAGGCCGACGGGCAGCCCCACACTGCCCGCCGGCCTCCGGGTAAGGGATCACGCTGCTCCCGTGTCAGGGCTCGCACTCCCCACTTCACGAGCCTCTCTCGGCGTCCACGGGGACCACGCGACCCCGGTCTCAGAACGCGAAGAGGCTGCTCCCGGCAGCGTTCTTCACGCACTCGTTGGAGAAGGTGCGCTCGAAGGCGACGCGCTTGCCCCGCCATACACCGTCGACGGTGACGACCACCGGGTCGTACTGCCGCGTGCAGACGGCGTCGCCCGGACCCGCCAGGGCGTCGAGATCGCCGCCGGCGGCGCGCAGTTCGGCGCAGGCGAGGGCGGCGGCGGGGTGGGTGCCGGAGGGCGTCGGAGCGCAGTTCAGGGTGACGGCCCGGGCCGCGTCGACGGTGGCCGCGCTTTCTCCGTGGCCCACGGTCAGCACGAGGGCCGACGGGGCGTAGAGGGAGGTCGGCGCTGCGGCCGGGGCGGCGAGCGCGGATCCGGTGAGGGATCCGCAGACGGTGGCGGCCGTGAGGCCCAGGGTCGCTGCCCAGCGCGCGGTGTTCCGCATTGTGTGCATCCTTCCGCTCGGTTCGGGGGTGTGCCGGTCCGGCTCGGTCGGTGTCGAACGCGGCGAGCGCGAGTCTGCCGAGTCCGCCGCCGAAACTCACATCGACCCCATGGGTTTCAGTAACCTTGCGTATTGAATCAGTGGCGAGAAGTTACGGAATTCGAACGTTCCAACGCCGGAAGCAAGCGCTTCATGATCCCTTCGATCGACTCGGTGACCGGTTTCCATAGCTTCGTTAATAGGCCTGAAACATTCCGCCACGGCTCCCGAATGCCTCCGCACACCCCCGCGTTCCGCTCTCGGCGGACTTGTTCTCGACCCCTTGTGTTCATGTACCTGCGGAGTAATGGTCATTACATGATTACGAACGAGCAGAAAGAGAAGCTGAGGGGCTGGTTCGCGGGCCGCCTGCCCGACGACCTCTTCGAGGAGCCGGCCGAGGTGACGGTCGACCGCGAGGAGATCACCGTGATCGGCCGCATCCCCGCGCCCAAGCCGGCCGGGGACGCCTCGGCCGCCGAGCGGGAGGCGGCGGTCACCGCCCGGATCCAGGAGTTCCGCGAGCGCACCCGGGACACCCGGATCGCCGTGGCCCGGGACGCGGAGCACCGGTTCCGGCGCAAGGTGTCCTGGGGTGTGGTGTGCGACGGGGAGCGCGCGCTGTTCACGCACGTGGCCGCGCCCGTCATGACCCGGCTGCGGCAGCCCGAACGCCAGGTCCTCGACACCCTGATCGCCGGGGGCGTGGCCCGCAGCCGCAGCGACGCGCTCGCCTGGTGCGTCCGGCTGGTCCAGCGGCACACCGACGACTGGCTCACCGAGCTGCGCGACTCCCTCGAACAGGTCCAGCGCGTGCGGGCCCAGGGCCCGGACGCGGACACCCACCCCGGCCCCGGCACGGATCCCGGCACGGACTCGGATCCCGGCGAAGACTCCGATCCCGGCACGGGCTCCAGCGACGGCACCGGCACCGGCACCGGCACCGGCACCGATTCGGGTACCGGCGGCGCGGACGTGGCGGATTCGTCCACTCCCGACGCGAAAGAAGGATGATTCGTCCTCTGGCCGGGGTCATCCCCCACGCCGTACGTTCGGCAGACCCCGATCAGTGACGGCACCCGCCCGCGTCGCCCACCCCGCGACGGGACGGCCGTTCACCGTGCCGCGCCACCCCGCGCTCCACCGTCGACCGCCTGTTGCTGGAGCTCCCTTGACCCCGCCGTCCCCCGGATCCGCGCCGTCCGCCTCTGCCCCGTCCCTCACCGAGGTCGAGGCCCACGGTGTCGACCGCATCCCCGACGCCGAACGCACCGCGACCCCCCTCGACCTGTTCCGGCTCGCCTTCGGCGGCGCGAACACCTTCTCCACCTGCGTGCTCGGCGCCTTCCCGATCCTCTTCGGACTGTCGTTCTGGCAGGGCCTCGCCGCGACCCTCCTCGGGGTCGTCGTGGGCGCGCTGATCCTGTGCCCGATGGCCGTGTTCGGGCCGGTCAACGGCACCAACAACGCCGTCTCCTCCTCCGCGCACCTCGGCGTGCACGGCCGGGTCGTCGGCTCGTTCCTCTCCCTGCTGACGGCGATCGCGTTCTTCTCCATCTCGGTGTGGAGCTCAGGCGACGCCCTGGTCGGCGGCGCGCACCGCCTCTTCGGCCTCCCCCGCGGCGATCTGACGTACGCCGTCGCCTACGCGCTGTTCGCCGGACTGGTGCTCGCGGTCTGCGTGTACGGCTTCCGGTTCATGCTGTTCGTCAACAAGGTCGCGGTCGCCTCCGCCACCGTGCTGTTCCTGCTCGGCGCGATCGCCTTCGCCGGTGATTTCGACGCCTCGTACGCGGGCGTCTTCACGGACTCCGCCGACCCGGCGACCGACGCGCTGTTCTGGCCGTCGTTCATCGGCGCGGCGCTGATCGTGCTGTCCAACCCGGTGTCGTTCGGGGCGTTCCTCGGCGACTGGTCGCGCTACATCCCGGCAACGACCCCGCGCCGCAAGGTGATCGGCGCCGCGTTCCTGTCGCAGGTCGCGACCCTGCTGCCGTTCGTCTTCGGCCTCGCGACCGCGAGCATCATCGCGTCGAAGGCCCCCGAGTACGTCGACCCGGCCGCTCCCGACTTCGTGGGCGGGCTGCTCGCGATCTCACCGAGCTGGTTCTTCCTGCCGGTCTGTCTGCTCGCCCTGATCGGCGGGATGTCCACGGGCACGACCTCGCTCTACGGCACCGGCCTGGACTTCTCGTCGGTGTTCCCGCGGCTGTCGCGGGTGCGGGCGACCGTGCTGGTCGGCCTGCTGTCGATCGTGTTCATCTTCGTCGGCCGGTTCGCGCTGGACCTCGTCCAGTCCATCTCCACCTTCGCCACGATGATCATCACGTGCACGACGCCGTGGATGGTCGTGATGATGCTGGGATTCTTCACCCGGCGCGGCTGGTACGACCCCGACGCCCTCCAGGTCTTCAACCGCCGCCAGCGGGGCGGGCGTTACTGGTTCGCGCACGGCTGGAACTGGCGCGGTATGACCGCCTGGTGGGTGTCGGCGCTGCTCGGTGTGCTGTTCACCGACATCCCGGGCCAGTTCGTCGGGCCGCTGGGTGATCTGGCGAACGGCGTCGACATCGGCCTGCCGCTGTCCCTGGCCGTAGCCGCCCTGCTCTACCTGGCGTTGCTGCGGCTGTTCCCGGAACCCCGGGCGGTGTACGGGCCCGAGGGGGCGCGGCTGGCCAGGACCGTGGAGGTGCCGGTGCCGCCGATCACCGGACCGGGCACGGAGGCCGGCGAACCCGTCGCCGCAGCGTCCGGGCCGGCCGTCGACCGAACCGTCTGACCACGGCCCGACCACCGCCTGACCACCGCCACCGACCCGCCGGTATGGTCGCCGTGCGACGACGACGGCCGACCACGGGACGGCGAGAGGCGGGACGTACGGATGGCGAAGCACTGGGCGGACTTCCAGTACGAGATCTATCTCAACGGGATGACGGGCGCGGTCCCCCGGCTGCCCACCGACCTGACCCGGCTCGAGGAGCTCACCGAACAGCGCCTCGGGCCCGGGCCGGTGGGCTATGTGGCGGGCAGCGCGGGGGACGGCAGCACGGCGCGGGCGAACCGCGCGGCCCTGGAGCGCCGCCGGATCGTGCCGCGCATGCTGCGGGACGTGCACGAGCGGGACCTGTCGGTCGAGGTGCTGGGCCGGGCCCTGCCCGCGCCGCTCGCGCTCGCGCCCGTCGGGGTGCTGTCGATCATGCATCCGGAGGCGGAGTCCGCGGCGGCCCGGGCGGCGGCCGCGCAGGGGGTGCCGTTCATCCTGTCGTCGGCGTCCAGCACACCGATCGAGCAGGTGGCCGAGGCGATGGGGGACGCCGAGCGCTGGTTCCAGCTGTACTGGTCCAAGGACCGCGAGGTGACCCGCAGCTTCCTGCGGCGGGCCCGGGAGAGCGGCTTCACGGTGCTCGTCGTCACCCTGGACACCCCGCTGCTGGCGTGGCGGCCCCGCGATCTCGACCAGGCCTATCTGCCGTTCCTGCACGGCGTGGGCACCGCCAACTACTTCACCGACCCGGCGTTCCTGGCGGGCCTGGCCAAGCCGGTGCACGAGGACCCGAACGCGGCCGTCCTGCACTTCGTCAGCCTGTTCGCGGACCCCGGCAAGACCTGGCCGGACCTGGCGTTCCTGCGGGAGAACTGGGACGGGCCGATCGTCCTCAAGGGTGTGCTGCACCCCGACGACGCCCGGCTGGCCGCCGACGCGGGCATGGACGGCGTGGTGGTCTCCAACCACGGGGGCCGGCAGGTCGCCGGCTCGGTCGCGGCCGCCGACGCGCTGCCCCGGGTGGCACAGGCCGTCGGCGACCGGCTGACGGTGCTGTTCGACAGCGGGGTGCGCACCGGCGACGACGTCTTCAAGGCGCTGGCCCTCGGCGCGCGGGCGGTGCTGCTGGGCCGACCCTACGCCTACGGCCTCGGTCTGGACGGGCAGCCGGGCGTCGAGCACGTGATCCGTTGTCTGCTCGCGGAGTTCGACCTCACCCTCGCGCTGTCCGGCCACGCCGGCCCGGCGACCGTGGGTCCGGCCGACCTCGTCGAGGACGCCGGCTGACGGGCGCGGCGGGAGCCGTACGAGCCGGCCTCCGCGGTGCCGGTCCCGGTCCCGGTCCGGGGCCCGGGCCCTTCGTCCCTCAGGCGGTGCCGTCCGCCAGGTCGACCGGCTGGGCCGACGGGGGCGCGTCCGTGCCGGTGACCGCGAGGGAACCGGGGGTGGCGGAGGCGGTGCCGGTGAGCCAGCGCTGACCGGTGGAGTGGTCGCGGACCTTGACGACCACGTCCGCGCCCGGCGCCTCACCCGCCGGGGAGAGGGCGAGCGTGTCGTCCCAACGGGGCAGCAACTCGCCCTGCACGGTGAGGTCGTAGCGGACGTCGTCCCCGCGGGCGTCGGTGGCGTCCACGCACGCGCCGAGGATGACCACCCCGGCGTCCGCGTGGGAGTCCACGCACAGGCCGGGCCCGGCCACGCTGCGCAACTGCCCGTCGTCGTCGTAGGACCACTGCTGGGTCGCGTCGGAGGAGCAGTCCGCCAGTTCGAGGGCGGAGCCGGCCCGCGCCTCGCCCCGCACGTCCAGGCAGAGGTCGGCGGCGGCGTTGCGCAGCGTGGTCTGCCGTGGCGCGGTGGGCAGTTGGGCGGTGCCCGGGGAGGTCGGCGAGGCGGTGGCGGCCTGCGAGTCGATGCCGGGGACGCTGCCGCTGGTGGAGGCGGCCGGGTCGGCGCCGCCGTCGTCCGACCACATGCCGGCGGCGAGCAGGGTGGTCAGCAGACCCGCCGAGGCCAGTCCGACGCCGGTGAACAGCGCGCGCGGCGAGCGCGTCTCCCCGGACGACCGCCGACGGGGCGAGGGGATGCGCGCGAGCAGATTGCCGCCTCGGCCCCGGGTGCCACGGGTGCCCCGGCCGCCACGGCCGCCGTGGCGTGCGGAGCCCTTGAGCCGTACGGTCTGCTGCTTGGCGCGACCGGGGCGGGTGTCGTGGTAGCGGCGGGCCCCCCAGCCGAGCACCGCCTCGGCGAGCAGCACGCCGAGGCCGCTCTCGAAGTGACCGAGCTGTTCGGCGGCGGCCCGGCAGTAGCGGCACTCGTCCATGTGCTTGCGCACGTCCGGCAGAAGGTCGCCGCCGCGGCGGATCGGCACGTCGAGGAGCCGGTTGTAGAAGCGGCAGTCCTTGCTCGGCGCGAGTTCCCGGTGGGCCCGGACGACGCCCTCCCGCAGCTTGTCCCGGGCCTGCTCCAGGACGCCCGAGACCGTGTCGGTGTCCATCCCGAGCAGACCGGCGGCGACGGTGACCGGTTCGGCCTCGACCTCCACGTGCCACAGGACGCAGCGGGCGACGGCGGGCAGGCCCTGGAACGAACGTTCCGCCAGCACCCGGTTGTCCGGGGTCATGGACTTGGCGGCCCGCATCCCCCGCGCGCCGGCCGGCTTGCGCAGCACCGGCAGCACGCCGGACAGCTCCTCGTCGGCGGACCACAGCCGCGCCATGTCCCGTACGGTCACCAGCAGTCGGGGGCGCAGCGCGGTCCCCGGCTCCCCCAGCTTCAACCTGTCGAGGACCTGGTGGAAGGCGGACGCGGTGATCATGGACGCGACGCTCCCGGAGGAGGCGAGGCAGATGACCGCGTACTCGTGCACCGGCCGCCAGTGCCGGGCGATCAGCAGAGCGGTGGACTGGGCGACCTCGTTGTCCGCTCCGCCGCGTATTCCCGCGGCGAGCGACTCGTCGGATTCTCCGGGGCCCCCGCCCTGCGGAGGATAGGGCGGACGAGGAGGCTGAGGGGTGGGCACTGAGCACATTCCTTTGGTACGTACCTGTCCGGTGCGGCCGGGAGCGTGAATTCGCCTCCGCCGACGAACGCGGGGGATGTGGTCATGACCCCCCGCACGGGCGGTTCACCTTTGCACAACTGAGTCACGCACAACAAGGCGAGCGCTGAAGCTGCGCCTTGTTGATGGAAAGTCGATAAGCGGGACCGCTCCCACCAGGCATCGCGCCTTTTCACGGCCTTCGCGGGCTCGGCCGAAATCCGCCCTTGCGCCCCGTGTGAAACACGCGCACACGGTGGGGCGCCGCGCACGCTCCCGGCACAGCGGCCCGCGCAGTTGGCTGGAATCGGCCACTTCCTCGGAGGCCCCGCGCAGGACGGCGGCTCTCCTGCGCGAAACGGCCGCCGGCCTTGCTCCTCCCGCCCTCGGCCGGCGGCCCCGGGACACTTTGCTCCTGCCTATATCTGCCAGGACCGCAACCGGTCCGCCGCGCCGTAGACGTCCGTCTTGCCGTCGAGCAGATCGCGGGCGAGGTCGACGAGCGCGCCGTACGGCGGATCGATACCGACCCCGCTGGTGAACATGTACGCCACCGCCGTCGCGCAGGCGAAGCGGGCGTTGGCCGAGGGCAGGGGCTTGAGCAGGGTCAGCGTGTGCAGCAGCGCGGCGGCCCGCCAGGCCGGGTCGGAGTCCACGCCGAGCTTGGGCGGATCGACCCGGTGCCGGGCGACCGCGGCGACCAGCGCCGAGAAGTCGTTGACGGTGGGCTGTTCCGGCAGAACCTCTTCATGGCGCTGGAGCAGCCAGGGCACGTCGATGTGGATGACGGAGGTCATCGGTCAGGCGACCCGCCCCTCGCCCCGCACGGAGCGTTCGTCCTCGGGAAAGGCGGCGGCGAACTCGTCGGCGTGCGAGGCGAAGAACCTGCGGAAGGCCTCCGCGCCTTCCTGGAGCGCCCGGTGCCGCGCGATGTCGGCGGCGGCCGCCTCCCGCACGAGTGCCTTCATCGACGTACCGCGTTCCTTGGCGATCTGCCGCAGGTCCTCCAGCTCGCGATCGCTGAATTCCACATTGAGGGCTGGCATGTCCTTCACGGTACCGCGCGGGTACTTACTCGTAAATATCCCCAGGTCAAACTGATGACCGCGCGGTACCGGAGGGTGTTCGATCCTGCACGCTCCCGATCAGAGCGGGTCTCTCATTGATCAGGCTCTATCCCTGATCCGCCACGAAGGAGGCCAGCCGGGCCAGCGCCGCGTTCCAGTTGATCGCGGTCTCGTTCGTGGACCAGGACTGGATGTCGTCGATGTAGCAGAACTGGCCCACACAGCCCTGGAGCTTGCTCTGCGCGTAGGGGTCCTGGATGCTCGAGTTCGGGCCGCCGGACAGGGTGCCCCGCGGCGGGTCCGGCAGGTTCGGGTCCAGCTGGCGCGCGTACCAGCGGCTGTGCTGGCGATGGGAGTTCACCTCGCCGTAGCCGGTGACGTACGACTGGTTGAGCGCGTTGCGCCCGAGCACGTAGTCCATGCTCTGGACGGCTCCGGACCGGTACTTCGAGGCGCCGGTGAGGTCGTAGGCCGTGGCGATGACCACGGCGTTGTTGAGGACCTGGTGGCTGGAACCCCAGTCGTACCGGTTGCCCTCGGGGGCGTAGGGCATGCCGTACGGCTGTCCGGCCAGCGTGGCGAGATAGCTGTCGGCGCCCCGCACGACCGACCCGCGGACCTTGTCGCGTCCGGGCAGCGCGCTGGGAACGGTCGCGAGGTCGAGGCGGCCGGCGGCGGCCGTACGGGACCAGTCGAAGCCGTTGGGGACGAAGATGTCCGCCGTGTGCGCCGGGGAGTTCAGCACCCGGTCGGCGAACTGCTTCTCCCCCGTGCTGAGATACAGCTCGGCGGCCGCCCAGTAGAACTCGTCGGTCGCGTCGTCGTCGTTGTAGGCGCCGCCGCCGATGCCGTCGTTCGGGTCGGCGTACACGTCCGGATGCGCGAGGGCCGCCGCGAAGGCCTTGCGCGCGGCCGTCAGCGCCTTCGCCGCGAAGGCCTTGTCGTAGGGCCGGTACAGGCGGGCCGCCTGGGCGGCCGTCGCGGCCAGGTTGAGCGTCGCCGTGGTGGTCGGCGGATGCAGTTCGCGCTTCTGTGGATCGTCGCCCGGCAGCAGCGGCAGCCCGGTCCACTGCGCGTCGTGGATCTTGTGGTGGGCCATGCCGGCGAGCGGCTGCCCGTCCGGCACCTGCATCCTCAGCAGGAAGTCCAGCTCCCAGCGGGCCTCGTCGAGGATGTCCGGCACGTTGTTGCCGCTCTCCGGTAGGGCGAGCGTCCCGTCGCCGAGGGCGGCCGGGTCGCCGGTGCGGGCGAGCAGGGAGCGTTCGTAGGTGCTCAGCAGCTCCCAGGTGGCGATGCCGCCGTTGACGACGTACTTGCCGTGGTCCCCCGCGTCGTACCAGCCGCCGGTGACGTCGAGCGTGTAGTCGCACACCCCGCTCCGGCAGGGCACCGCGGAGTCGCCCTGGTTGGGGGCCGCGTTCACATGACCGGCCGCCCTCCCGTAGCCGGGCCGCAGGTCGTCCCGGATCGCGATGCCGCTGCGCTGCGTGTAGTAGTACTTCACCGCGTCCAGGCGCAGCCGGTCGTAGTCGGCCGTGCCGATGTCGAAGGGACGGCTGGTCTCGCCGTCGGCGACCAGCGTGAAGCCCGTCCCGCGCGTGCGGTAGCCGCCGAAGTCGATGGAGTGGACGCGCTGTCCGGACGAGACGTCGAGGCCGCGCGGCACGGTCCAGCCGTGCGCGACCGTCGCCCCCGCGCCGTTCCGCAGCCGCCAGGGCAGCTTCGCGGCGGCATCGGTGACCAGCGTGGCGTTCTTCGGGCCGGCGGGCAGATAGGCGACCTGGTTGACGCGCACCCGCGGCCCGGTGTCCGGCTGGTACACCTCCGGCGGCACCCCGCCCAGCAGCGACACGTCGTCCAGGCAGAACCGCCAGGGATCGGCGCTCCCGCCGACCTGGAAGGCCACCTGCCCCTGGGCGCTGTCGACCGGCGAGGTGAACGTGTACGTATAGGCGTCACCCGTCTCGCTCAGCACCGGGCTCGCCTCGTACCAGGTGTCGTACGGGGAGACACCGAGGCCCACGATCGCCCGCACCACGTGCCCCTCGGGCACACCGGAGGCGCTGAACGAGAACCGGTACGACGACCCCTTCACCAGGGTGACGGCGTCCTGTCCGACGGCGGCGTCCCAGCGGTTGACGGTGCCGCCGGGCACGTCCGCGCACAGCCGGCCGTCGCTGAGACCGGCGGTGACGTTGCTGGTCCACCAGGGGTCGGCGGTCGTGTCGAAACCGCCGTTCCGCACCTGCTCGACCTCTTCGGCACCGGCCTGCTGGGCGGGCAGCGCGGTGAGCGCCGCGCCCAGCAGGGCCGCGAGGGACAACAGGGTGGTTCTGCGTCGTTTCACGTCCAGGCTCCTCGGGGAGTGCGGGACGCTCCGTACGGGATCCGGGTGCCATCGCGTGGGAGCGCTCCCAGAGCGGGGTCGCAGGACATGTTTGTTGCAGTCATGACACCCCGTCAACGGTCCGGACGAGATGGCTTCGGTGCCGTTGTCAGTGGTGCGTCCTACTGTGGGCCGTCCGAGCATCGCTCACGCCGACAACACCTGCGACGCCTGCGATGCCTGCGATGCCTGCGACGAATGAGAAGCGGAGGTCTCCATGACCACCCTGCCCGGCCGGCCGAACACCGCCCTGCTCGTGATCGACGTCCAGAAGGGCGTGGTGGCGGGCGCGCCCCGGCGTGCGGAGGTGATCGCGAACATCGGCACCCTGATCGACGCGGCCCGCGCGCAGGACGTGCCGGTCGTCTGGGTGCAGCACTCCGACGACGACCTCGAACGGGGCAGCGAGGACTGGGAGTACGTCGAGGAACTGGTCCGGCTCGAGGCGGAGCCCCTCGTCCACAAGAACTACCAGGACTCCTTCGAGGACACCGAGCTGGAGTCGGTGCTCGCGCAGCGCGGGGTGGGCCGCGTCGTCGTCACCGGGGCGCAGACCGACGCGTGCGTCCGCTCGACCCTGCACGGCGCCTTCGTGCGGGGGTACGACGTGACACTGGTCGGCGACGCGCACACCACGGAGGACCTGAGCAAGTACGGCGCGCCCGCACCGGAACAGGTGATGGCTCACACCAACCTGTACTGGTCGTGGCAGAGCGCGCCCGGGCGCCGCGCGGGCACGGTGGACACGGCGAAGGTGACCTTCGAACCGGCCGACGCGGGCTGAACCGCGCCGGCCGGGCCGTCGGGGATCGGGGGCTCGCGGGCTCTGGGACTCACGGGCTCACGGGCTCACGGGCTCAGGCCTCCGGCCTGGTGATGCGGATAGCTCCTCGGGCCGTGCCGGGCGCGGCGCTGGTCGGGGTCAGCCGCAGCGCGGAGCCGCGGACCGGGTCGAAGGTGAGAGCCGTCGGCGTGTCCGAGGCCGTGGCCCGGTCCACGGTCGCCCCGGTGACCGGCACATGGCGTTCGCCGTCCCAGATCTCCGCCTCGACCGCCGCGGGCAGACTGTGCGTGGCGTCGACGGTGAAGTACACCTCGACCCGGTCGAAGTCCCGGGTGCGCCCGTAGTCCACGCTGACCCAGTCCCGCGGCCGGGCGGCGCCGAAGGCGGGCAGCAGGGCGGTGGCCGCCTTGAGGAAGGCGTTGGACCAGCCGGTTGCCGTCGCCGTCCAACAGGGCCGCGGGCAGGGTGTCCGGTCGACCGGAGTAACTGGCGTCCGCAGAGGGGTGGTTCACCGGCGCCGGGAGGTCGGGAGCGAAGGCGGCGGCCAGGGTGGTCGCCTTCGCGCGGACGGGTGTGGTGCGCACGGTGGCGGTGCCCCGGCGCAGACCGTCCCCGCAGGCGGTCACCTTCAGGGTCCCGGCCCCGGTGCCGGAACGCACGATGGCGAGGGCCTTGCCGTGGAACGCGGTGCGGGTGGTGGCCTGGTGGCGCTCGGCGCTCTCCTGCCGCCCGTTGTCGAGTCCTGTCAGCGAGCCGCCGCTCACCTCGAAGGAGAGGTCAGGTGCGGCTTGCCCGCGCTGCCCTTCGGACTGGTGTGACTGCCGCGGTAGGGACCGGTGGTGAAGGTCTTGTCGTCGCCGGTGGCCTCGGTGGTCTCCAGGTAGGTGCGGCCGTCGACGGTCCTCTTGGTGTCGAACCTCCGGACGCCCAGGGACGTTCCGTCGAGGTACAGCTCCACGGTGTCGGCGTTGGAGCAGGCCCACACCTCGACCGTGTCGCCCCTCTCGTGGTTCCAGGTCATCGGCAGCAGATGGACCATCGGTTCGCCGGTCCACCGGCTCCGGAAGAGGCGGTACATGCCCTTCGGGAACCCGGCCGCGTCGACCGCGCCGAAGAAGGACGCCTGCACCGGGAAGACGTCGTACGGGGTGGGCTCGCCGATGTAGTCGATGCCGGACCACAGGAACTGACCCGTGAACCACTTCCGGTCGCGGTCCTGCTTGAGCCCCTACTCGCCGCTCACGGTCCAGGAGGCGAGGTTGTTGTCGTACGAGGAGGTGGCCCGCCTGCCCGGGGTGCGGTTCTCGCCGGTGTCGCTCCAGTCGTGCGGAACCGACACCGCGCGCCAGGTCGAGTCGTCGCGGCCGGGCTCGGCGGCGTCCGCGTACCGCCCGGTCGGGTCGGTGATCCCGCCCGGGTTCACCAGCGCGAAGCGCCAGCCGTCGCGCAGCGCGACCGTCCGGCGGCCGGAGGCGCGCACGGCGTCCGCGGCGGCGCGCGCCGCCGGTGTGCCGCAAAGCGCTCCGGCGGCCGGAGCGGCCGCGGACGCGAGAAGGACCGATCTGCGAGTGACCGTCATGGTCGGCTCTCCCTCATCAGGAACCAGAAGTACTCACAACTGATCGTGAACAAACAGAATCTGACGACGGGCCGCTCCTGCCCGTCAAGGGGCCCGGCAGCGGCCGCCCGGTCCCGATGGCAGGACCGGCCGGTTTTGGCCCTTGACCCCGGCGGGAACTCGCTGTTCAGCCGAGCTGCGGGGGTTCCTGTCCGCATCGGAGCGGGACACACTAGGCTGGAACGGAAGTGACGTACCTGTTCACTGTGAGTGTCCGCGATGGAGTGCCGAGATGAGCCCGGAGTATCCGTTCGACGAGGCCGCGACGGCCCGGGCCGTCGTCGACGAGTCGGGCGCGCTCATCGGGTGGAACGAGGGCGCCCGGGTCCTGTTGGGCTGGTCCCCGGCCGACGTGCTGGGCCGGCCCGCCGCGGAACTGGTGGCCGACGGGACCCCCGACTTCACCGGCGCGCGCTGGGACGGAACGGTCACTTTGCGCCATCGCGACGGCCGCCCCGTCCAGGTGTGGCTGCTCGCCCACCGCGTCCCCGCCGACACCGGTGAACCGGCGCGCTGGCTCGTCGTCACCCCGCTGACGGGAGCCGGGCCCGGCTCCTCGGAGACCCTCCTCGCCGCGGCGGGGCTGGTCCAGTCCCCCTGCGCCGTGGCCGTCTACGACGAACGGCTGCGGCTGCGCCGCATCAACGACGCGATGCGTGAGGTCATCGGGCTGCCCGAGGAACGCATCCGGGGGCTGCGGCTCGCCGAGATAGGCGGCGGGCCGCAGAGCACGGAGCTCGAACAGGCCATGCTGCGGGTGCTCACCAGCGGGCGGCCGCACGAGGTGCAGACGTACACGCGCACCGGCGGCGAGTCACGGGCGCACGCCTGGCTGGCCCGGATGGCGCCCGTCACCGACGGTGAGGGCCGGATCCGCGGCGTGTGTCTGTCCGCGCACGACTTCACCGAGAACTACCTCGCCCGCGAGCGGCTCCAGCTGGTCAACGAGGCCAGCGTGCGCATCGGCAGCACCCTCGACGTCATCCGGACGGCCCAGGAGCTGGCGGAGGTCTGCGTGCCCGCGCTCGCCGACTTCGTCAGCGTCGACCTGCTCGACCCGCAGGACGGCGGGGAGCTGCCGAGCCGGTTCAGCCCGCCGGTGGGACTGCGGCGCGCCGCGCACCACTCGGTGAACGTCGGCAGCCCGGAGGCGATCGCCAAGCCCGGCGAGGTACAGCGGTACCCGACCGGGTCGCCGCAGGCCGACTCCCTGGTCGCGGGGCACACCATCATCGGCACCCTGGCGGACGGCGGTCTGGACGCCTGGCTCGCCTGGGACCCCGCGCGCGGCGCCCGGGTGCGGGAGCTGGACATCCACTCCACGATGTCCGTGCCGATCCAGGCACGCGGTATGACGCTCGGCGTCGCCGTCCTCACCCGGTTCCACCGGCCGGACCCCTTCACCCCGGACGACGTCCTGCTGGCCGAGGAGATCACGGCCCGGGCCGCCGTCTGCATCGACAACGCCCGCCGGTTCTCCCGCGAACGCGAGACGGCCCTCGCCCTCCAGCGCAGTCTGCTGCCGCGCACCCTGCCGCGCACCGCAGCCGTCGACGCCTCCTCCCGCTATCTGCCGGCCGCCCGTGCCGGGGTCGGCGGCGACTGGTTCGACGTGATCCCGCTGTCCGGGATGCGCGTCGCCATGGTCGTCGGGGACGTCATCGGGCACGGCGTCCAGGCCTCGGCCACCATGGGCAGGCTGCGCACCGCCGTACGCACGCTCGCCGACATCGACCTCGCCCCCGACGAGCTGCTCACGCACCTGGACGACCTGGTCGTCCGGCTGTCGGAGGAGGCGGGCGGCGAGGGCAGCCCCGGCGAGGTCGGCGCCAGCTGTCTGTACGCGGTGTACGACCCCGTGTCGCGACGCTGCACGATGGCCCGGGCGGGCCACCCCCCGCCCGTGGTGCTGCGGCCGAACGGCCCGGCCCGGCGGGTCGAGCTGCCCGCCGGACCCGCGCTGGGCCTGGGCGGACTGCCGTTCGAGTCGGCCGAGCTGGAGCTCGCCGAGGGCTCGGTGCTCGCCTTCTACACCGACGGCCTGATCGAGTCCCGCGAGCGCGACGTGGACGCCGGTCTGCGGCTGCTGAGCGAGACGCTGGCCGCGTACGCGGACTCGCTGGACGAGACCTGCGACCGTATCCTGCACGCCCTGCTCCCGCCCGGCGGCGCCGCCGACGACGTGGCCCTGCTGCTCGCGCGCACCCGGGGCCTGCCCGCCTCCCAGGTCGCGACCTGGGACATCCCCGCCGACCCCTCGCTGGTCGCGCCCATCCGCAGACAAGCGGTCGACCAGCTCGCCCGCTGGGAACTGAGCGAGGCGTCCTTCACCACCGAGCTGGTGGTGAGCGAACTGGTCACCAACGCCATCCGCTACGGTTCCCACCCCATCCGGCTCCGGCTGATCCACGACGCGACCACGCTGATCTGCGAGGTGTCCGACACCAGCCACACCGCCCCGCATCTGCGCCGGGCGAAGACCTGGGACGAGGGCGGCCGCGGCCTGCTGCTGGTCGCCCAGCTCACCCAGCGCTGGGGCAGCCGGCACACCCCCGAGGGCAAGACCATCTGGGCGGAGCTGAGCCTGCTCGACGAGGAGTGAGGCGGCCTCCCGGTCACTTGGCGGGCGCTTTACCCGCACGTGTTTTCATGGACGGGCACCCGGACCAGTCAGATGGGCGGGCACCACCGCACCCCGTTTCCGGAGATCCACATCAGCACGCCGCTCGCCGAGACACTGTCCGTCGTCCTGCTCGCCGCCGCCCTGGGATGGGCCGTGCTGCGCCCCGCAGGACGGTCCGAGGCACTCGTCGCCGTTCCCGCCGCCGCGCTGGTGATCGCCCTGGGGGCGGTCTCGCCGGAGCACGCGCTGGCGGAGGCCGAACGGCTCGGACCGGTCGTCGGCTTTCTCGCGGCCGTACTGGTGCTGGCGCACCTGTGCGACGTCGAGGGCCTCTTCACGGCCTGCGGGGCGTGGATGGCCCGGCGGTCGGCGGGCAGCCCCCGGCGCCTGCTGGTCGCCGTGTTCGGTCTGGCCTCGGTGATCACCGCCGTGCTCAGTCTGGACGCGACCGTGGTGCTGCTGACGCCGGTGGTGTTCGCCACCGCCGCCCGGATGGGTGTGCGGGCCAGGCCGCACGTCTACGCGTGCGCGCACCTGTCGAACACCGCTTCGCTGCTGCTGCCGGTCTCCAACCTCACCAACCTGCTGGCGTTCGAGGCGAGCGGGCTGAGCTTCACCCGGTTCGCCGCCCTGATGGCGCTGCCCTGGGTGGTCGCGATCGGCGCCGAGTACCTGGTCTTCCGGCGCTTCTTCGCCGACGACCTGCCCGCCGCCGAGCTCGCGGCCGACGACGGTCCGGCGCCCGAGCTGCCGCTGTTCGCGCTGGTCACCGTCGCCTGCACCCTCGTCGGTTTCGTGGTGGCGTCGGCCGTCGGGATCGAACCGGCCTGGGCCGCGTTCGCCGGTGCCCTGGTCATGGCCGGACGCGCGCTGCTGCGGCGGCGGGTGACACCGGTCGCCGTGGTGCGGGCCGCCGCGCCGGGGTTCCTGGCGTTCGTGCTGGCGCTCGGCGTCGTGGTGCGCGCGGTCGTCGACAACGGGCTCGCCGACGCGCTGGGGAACGTGCTGCCCGACCGGTCGGGCCTGCTCGCCCTGCTCGCCGTCGCCGCGCTGGCCGCCGTCCTGGCCAATCTGATCAACAACCTGCCCGCGGTGCTGGTCCTGGTGCCGCTCGCCGTCCCGGCCGGGACCGGGGCGGTGCTCGCCGTGCTGCTCGGGGTGAACATCGGCCCCAACCTCACCTACGCCGGATCGCTGGCGACGCTGCTGTGGCGGCGTGTGGTGCAGGCGCGGAAGGAACGGGTCGGGCTCGGGGAGTTCACCCGGCTGGGGCTGCTCACGGTGCCGGCCGCGCTGGTCCCGGCCGTCGTGGCACTGTGGGCCTCGCTCCAGGTGGTCGGCGTCTGACCGCTCGGGTCAGCGGCGCGCGCCGCCGTCCCAGGAGCCCGAGCCGTACCCCCCGCCGCCGTAGCCGTGTCCCGCACCGCCGGACGCGTCCGACCCGCCGCCCCACGAGCAGTAGTCGTCCGTGCCGTACGGGCAGGACGCGCTGTCCGAGGCCGAGGAGGAGCCGGTCGGACTCGTGGTGGCCTGCGTGGCGGACGGCGTCGGCGTGGCCGCCGGGGACTTCGCGGCCCGCGGGGTCGGGGTCGCCGCCGGCGCGTCCGAGGCGGTGCTGTCGGCGCCCCAGTTGACGAACTGCATCTGCGGGTCGGGCTGCGAGGTGTCGATCACCCAGCGCTGGGCGGCGCTGTCCACCCGGTTCTTCAGGACGAGCGCACCCGATCCGTCGGTGGCGGCGGGCGCCAGCGCGAGGTTCTGGCCCGAGCGCGGGACGAGCGTGCCCTGGAGCGTGAAGTCGTAGCGGACGTTCCTGGGGTCGGGCTGGGAGGCGCCCGCGCACGGGGCCAGCCGCACCGAGAACCCCAGGTGGGAGTCGAGGCACAGATCGGCGTCGGCGGCGCTGCGCACCAGGCCGTCCGGCTCGTACGACCACTGCTGGCCGGCCACGGCGGAGCAGGCGGCGAGTCCGGTCTCGGCGCCGCTGACGGCCTTGGTGCCGACGATGGCGATGCACAGCCCGGAGGCCGCGTTGTGCAGACGGCCGCGCAGGGTGCCCTGGGCGTCCTCACCGACGTCGACCCAGGACGGGTCGGAGGTGGCCGTGTCCGTCCCGGGGGCCGGGGTCCTCGCCGTCCCGGCGGCGGCGGTGGGCGCCGTCGCTTCGCCGTCGTCGAGGGCGGCCCACACCACGAGCGGCAGCACGACCAGCCCGCTGACGGTCAGCACGGCGGCGGCGAGGTTGCGGCGGCGGGCACGGCGGGCGGCCTTCTGGGCCGAACGGCTCCCGCCCGGCCGGGCGTCGGCACCGGACGCGGCACCGGACCCGGGACGGGCGGCGGCACGGCCGGCGGGGCGGGCGGCGGCGCCGACCCGTGATCCGATACGGGCGAGCGCCCCGCGGCGCAGCCCGGCACGGCGGGAGCCCGGGCCCGCTCCGGCCGGGCCGCCGGGCGCGGCGGGGGCGGCGGCAGCGGCGGGGGTCCCGTCGGTGAAGGCCTCGCCCGCGTAGCTCCGCGGCTCCTCGGCAGGGGTCCCGACGGGTTCGCCGTCGCCGGCCACCCTGACCTCCACGTAGGCCGCCGCGGCCCAGCCCAGGATGCCCTCGGCCAGGGCGGCGCCGAGCAGACCCTCGAACTGGCGCAGCTGGTCGGCGGTGTGCAGACAGTGCCGGCACCGCTCCAGATGACCGCGCAGATCGGGGTCGAGGTCGGCGCCGCCGCGTCGGCAGGTGACGTCCAGCAGCCGGTCGTAGCGGTGGCACTCGTCGTCGGTGGCGAGTTCGCGGTGCACCTGGAGGCACTCCTCGCGCAGCCGCTCGCGGGCCCGGCGCAGTTCGACCCGCGCGCCCTCCTCCTCGAGGCCGAGCAGTCCGGCCGGTACCGCCAGGGGCTCGGCCTCGACCTCGATGTGCCAGAGCAGGCAGCGCGCGGACTGGGGCAGCCGCTGGAACGCACGGGACAGGATGCGCCGGTTGAGCGGCGGAAGCAGCCGAGCGGCGGCGCGGTCGCCGTCCTCGCCCTCGGCGCGCAGCGCCGGGTGCAGCAGGTCACGGCGGCCGTCGGCGTCCCATTCACCGGCGATGCGGCGCACGGTCACCAGCAGATGCGGGCGCCACGCGGCGGTCGGCCCGTTCTGCCGCAGGCTCTCACCGAAAAGCCGGGTGAAGGCGGCCGTGGTGAGCATGCCCGCCGCGCGTTCGCCGTCGGTGCACAGCCGCGCGTAGGCGAAGGCGGCCGCCCAATGGCGGTCCAGCAGCTCACCGACGGGATGCAGTGCGGGGGACGCCCCCGTCCACTTCTTCAGTTCGGAGCTCAACTGTTCGTCCGTCGCGTCGAAGCGGCGCGCCGAAGGGGAATTCGACAGGCCTGCGTCATTCACGATCTGCATTCCTTCCGGGGGCATGCGGCATAAAGTCCATACCATCGGGTATGCGACCCCGCCCAGGAAGCGGGATCGACTCGCACAGGGTTCGGCACCTCGAACGTCCGCGGGGGGTACCGCTCTTTTGAAGCGTGGGGGGTGTGAACGGGAGGTGTCTCGTGCGCACCGGGAAATCGTTGTCCGTGCGCCGACAGGCCTCACCTTCGCACAGCCGGACCAGGCGGAACAAGGGATCCCGCGGTTTCGTGCATTGCGGTTCGGACCGAATGGCTTTGACGGAACGTCAATGGCGGAACACCTGTGGGGTGGTCACTGTATGGGTGTCCCTTTTGGTGCCTCTTTCGACGTGCCTTTCAGGACGGTAATTTCCGGACGCATTCCGTCCCGGTACGCGCCCGGCGGTGCGCCGTGCCGGGCGCGGAAGACGCGGCTGAAGTGGAACGCGCTCGCGAAGCCCGAGGCCGACGCCACCCGTTCCACCGACAGATCGGTGCCCTCCAACAACCGGGCGGCGTGGCGCAGTCGTGTCTCGAGCAGCGCCCGCATCGGGGAGTGGCCGACCTGCTCCGTGAAGAGATGCGCGAAGCGCGAGGGCGACAGCGCGACCTCCGCGGCGAGCGAGCGGACGGTGTGCGCGGCGCCGGGATCCGCCGCCATCCGCGCCTGCGCCCGGCGCACCCGGTCGTCCAGGCCGGGCGGGGCGGCGGGAGGCCGGGCCGAGGCGGCTGCCAGCAGAACGGCCTCCTCCAGTCCGCACAGGGCGAGTTCGCGGGCCGCGGAGCCCCGTGCCACGACGATGCCCAGGTCACCGGCCGGCGTTTCGGCGCCGGTCCAGCGGGCGTCGGCGTGCAACCGCCGCCAGGTTCCCTCCATCCGCGTGTGCAGGGCGGCCGGGACGGGTCCGACGGCGTACAGGCCGTCCGGCCCGTCGCCGGTGGCGTACGGGCGGAGCCAGGGTGTCCACGAGGGCCGGGCCTGGCAGTGGGCCCACCAGAACCGCCAGTGCCGGGCGCCCGGTTCGACGGCGTAGGCGTGCGGGACGCCCGGCGCGAGCACCACCAGGTCGCCCGCGCCCGCCCCTGCCTCGCTCCCGCCCTGCCGCAGTCTGCCGCGCCCGCCCGTCGTCCAGGTGATCAGCCAACTGTCCGACCCCTGAGGCCGGTTGACGCCGTACCCCGCCCCCTCGTCGAAATGAGCGACCACCACGTGACCGGGCGGCGGGGACGGATCCGCGGGCCCGGCGGCAGTCCTGGGCAGGTCGTCAGCACGCATGGGCATCCTCCCGGGGGGCGCGTCGGCCTAGCGTTGCGGGTCGAGGCCAGTGGAACGAGGAGGGAAAGTATGACCGTCACTGACACCGGCGCCGCCGGCACACCCGTGCTGACCCCGGCGGGGCTGCGGCAGTACCGGGAGGACGGCTTCACCGTCGTACGCGGGCTGTTCGGCCGCGACGAGGTCGACCGGCTGTGCGCGGGGTTCACGCGGTTGCACGCGGCCGGTCCGGTACCCGGGCACTTCGAGCCGCGCCCCGGCGCCACCGACCCGCTGCACGTGTACCCGAGGGTGATGCACCCGCACGAGATCAGCCCCCTCGCCCGGCAGGTGCTGCTGGACGCGCGGCTGCGCGAGGTGCTGGAGACGCTGCTCGGCGAGGAGGTGCTGGCGGCGCAGAGCATGTTCTATTTCAAGCCGCCGGGCGCCCGGGGCCAGGCGCTGCACCAGGACAACTTCTATCTGCGGGTCGAACCGGGCACCTGCGTGGCGGCCTGGCTGGCCTGTGACGTGATCGACCGGGACAACGGCGGGCTGGAGGTCGTGCCCGGCACCCACCGGACGGGGCTGTTCTGCCCGGAGGAGGCGGACGCGGAGGTGTCGTTCGCGCGCGAGTACGTGCCGCCGCCGCCCGGGCTCGCCGCGGTGCCCGTCGACATGGCGCCGGGCGACGTGCTGTTCTTCAACGGCAGCCTGGTGCACGGGTCGGGCCCCAACCGCAGCGCGGACCGCTTCCGGCGGTCGTTCATCGGGCACTACACCGGACGGTCGGCGCGGCGGATCGGCCGGTACTACCGGACGCTCTCCATGAGCGGTGCGCGGGTGCCGCTGGCGGTCAGCGAGGGAGCGGGTCCCTGCGGTACCGAATTCGCGCCCCGGGGCCCGCACTAGCGCCCCGCGGGTTCTCCGTTCTCCGACCGCCCGTCCGTCGTTGTTCGTCCGCGGGTCCGTCGTGGCCGGTCGCGGGTCCGTCGTGGCCGGTCGCGTGGTTCCCCGCGCCCCTGACGGCTCGCGCTCCCGGCGGCAGCGCCCCTCACGCGGCGGGCGGGCGCCGCGTCAGGGGCTCATTCGATCAGGTCCAGCGCCCGCTCCCAGCCGAACGCCTCGCCCGGGGCGCCGTCGTACGGGTACCCGAACCGGACGCCCGCGTCCCGCAGCCGTATCAGACTGTCCTGGTAGGCGGGATGGCCCGCGAGGGTCTCGTTCACACAGGGCAGCACCGCCAGCGGGATGCCCAGCCCGACGGCCTCGCACAGGGTGCCCAGGGCGAGGGTGTCGGCGATGCCCGCGGCCCACTTGTTGATGGTGTTGAAGGTGGCCGGGGCGACGACGAGCGCGTCGGGGTCGGGGAACGGCCGCGGGTCGCCGGGGCGCCGCCAGGCGGTGCGGATCGGGCGCCCGGTCTGCGCCTCGACGGCCGCGGTGTCGAAGAAGCCGTTCATGGCGTGCGGCGTCGCGATGACGCCCACGTGCCACTCCCGTTCCTGGGCGGCGGTGATCAGTTCGCCGACATCGGCGGCGATCCCGGCGGCGCAGACGACGACGTAGAGAAAGGGCGGCTGTTCGTCCTGAGCGGTCACCCGCGCACCCTACTCAAGCGGGAAGGACAGCCCGCGTTCGGCCTCGGGGCGCGGCCCGTGGATCCGGCGGTCCGCCTCGTCGATCGGTACGTCGTCGATGCTCGCCTCGCGGCGGGTCATCAGTCCGCGCTCGTCGAACTCCCACAGTTCGTTGCCGTAGCTGCGCCGGCACTGCCCGGTGGCGTCGCGCGACTCGTACTGGAAGCGGACGGCGATGCGGTGGCCGTCGTGGGCCCAGAGGTCCTTGCGGAGCGCGTAGTCGTGCTCACGGGCCCACTTGGCGGTGAGGAACTCGACGATCGCGGCACGGCCGGTGAGGAAGGTGTCCCGGTTGCGCCAGACCGAGTCCTCGGAGTAGGCGAGGGCGACCTTGTGCGGGTCACGGGTGTTCCAGGCGTCCTCCGCGGCCTGGACCTTGCGGGCCGCGGTCTCCCGGGTGAAGGGCGGCAGGGGTGGGCGGGCTTCCGACATGACGGCTCCTGCTCTTCTGGGACGAGAGGGGAAGAGATGACGACGAGCGTCGGAGAACGGGCGTTCTCCGGCGTGACTGCTAAAGTAGAGAACGCACGTTCTCCCGTCAAGGAGCCAGGAATACCGAGGAACGGTGGTCGCCCATGGACAGCGCAACGGCCCGTGAGCAGGCGCTCGACGCCGCCGAGAAGCTGTTCTACGCACGCGGCGTGCAGGCCGTCGGGATGGACGACCTCCGGGGCGCCTCGGGGGTGTCGCTCAAGCGCCTGTACCAACTGTTCCCGGCCAAGGAGCAGTTGGTGGAGGCCTACCTCGAGCGGCGCGACGTGCGCTGGCGCGGGCTGCTCGCGCAGTCCGTCGCCCGGCGGGAAGACCCCCGGGAGCGGATCCTGGCCGTGTTCGACTGGCTGGCGCAGTGGTTCGGCGAGCCGGACTTCCACGGCTGCGCCTGGATCAACGCGTACGGCGAACTGGGTGCGACCTCGGAGCGGGTGGCGGGTCAAGTGCGCTCGCACAAACGGGCGTTCCGGGAGTACCTCGGCGCGCTCGTGGCCGACGCGGGGCTGCCCGACGCGCTCACCGGGCCGCTGTTCCTGCTGGCGGAGGGCGCGATGGTGACCGCCGGGATCGACGGCGGCACCGCCCCGGCGGCCGAGGCCCGCGAGGCGGCGCGGCTGCTGCTGGGCTGAGCGCCGCTCCTCGGGCCGCGGGTCAGCCGTGCGTGACGGAGGCCCGGGACCGGGTCGACCGCGAGGGCGGTGAACTCATCCGGCCGTCGTGGACACCTGGATCGCGCCGACCGGGCAGGCCCGCGCGGCCTCCCGGACCATCGGGTCACCGCCGCCGTCCTCCCGGCCCGGCAGAAGGGCGCTGAAGCCGTCGTCGTCCTGGGTGAAGACGCCCGGGGCGGCCAGCGCGCACTGGCCTGCGCCGATACAGACGCCCGTGTCGATGTGAATGTCCGTCATGGAGGCCCCCTACCAGGTCACGGGGAGTTCCAGCATCCCCTGGATGGTGTCGCCGGGCTTCCAGCGGACCTCGTCGGCGGGCACGGCCAACCGCAGGCCGGGGAGCCGCTCGAAGATCGTGCCGAGGGCGATCTCCAGCTCCGCGCGGGCCAGGTTCTGGCCGAGACACTGGTGGATGCCGAAGCCGAACGCCACGTGGTGGCGCGCGGAGCGGTGCCAGTCGAGGGTGTCCGGCGCGGGGTAGGCGGCCGCGTCCCGGTTGATGACCGAGGTCGCGAAGACCACGCCCTCCCCCGCCCGGATCGTCGTCCCGGCCACCTCGATGTCCTCGGTGGCCAGCCGCAGCAGCCCGTCCGCGATGGACAGCAGCCGCATCAGCTCCTCGACGGCCGCCGGCAGCCGCGAGGGTTCGGCGCGCAGCTCGGCCAGCCGCTCGGGGTGCCGCAGCAGGGTGTAGGTGCCCAGCGAGATCATGTTGGCGGTCGTCTCGTGGCCCGCGACCAGCAGGATCGTGGCCAGGGCGATCGCCTCCTCCCGGTCCACCGTGCCCTCGCGCACCTGCTCGTGGACCAGGGCGTCGAGGACACCGTCACCGGACGGCGCCGCCAGCTTCCGGTCGATCAGCGCGCCGAGGTAGGCGTCGAGCCGGTCGCGCGCCGCACGCACCTCCTCCGGCACCCGGCTGCGCAGCAGCAGCCGCGACTGCGCCTCGAAGAACTCGTGGTCGGCGTACGGGACGCCGAGCAGTTCACAGATCACCGTGGACGGCACGGGCAGCGCGAAGGCGTTGACGAGTTCGGCCGGCGGTCCCTGCGCGAGCATCGCGTCGATGCGCTCGTCGATGATCCGCCGGATGGCCGGGCGCAGGGCGGTGGCGCGTTTGAGGGTGAAGCTCGCCACCAGCAGCCGGCGCTGGGCGTGGTGCTCGGGGTCGTCGACGTTCAGCAGGGCCGACCGGCGGTCGCGCAGCGCCGTGAAGCGGGGCGAGGTCGCCGGATAGCCGGGGCGGGTGCGGTCGGTCGACAGACGGGGGTCGGCGAGCAGGTCGCGGGCCGTCTCGTGCCCGGTGACCAGCCAGACGGCCCGGCCGTCGTAGAGGGTGACGCGGGCCAGTGGACGGGAGTCGCGCAGGGAGTCGTAGGCGGCGGGCGGCTGGTAGGGGCAGGTGCGGTCCTGGGGATAGGCGACGGGAGCCGGACCGCGCCCCGCACCCGCCAGGCCCGCCAGGCCCGTCGGGTACGTCGCGTCGCCGGTGTCCGTCGTGCCGGTGGTGTACGTCGCGCTCGTCCGGTTCGTCGTGTCCGTCGTGTCCGTCATGGGTGACCTCGCAGACGAAGGGTGCGTCATGCCGATCTTCATTAGATGCCCCGGGCATCTATGGGGCGACGCGGAGTTCGGCCAGATCGACCAATGGGGCGATTCGGCCGGAACCATTCGCTCCGAAGGACCGCTGCCGGGGCGGCCGCGGGAAAACCGGTTGCCGTCGGCGGGTCCTCACCCGCAGGATCCGGCCATGTCCACTTTCGACGCCCCGCTGCCGCTGACGCCCGCTCCCGCTCCTGCGGCGTGCGGCCGACAGCAGCCCGGCCGTCCCCGGAGGTCCGATACCGCGCGACCGTGACGGCCGCGCTCGTCGCGGGCCTGGTCGCGGGCTACGGCATCGCCGTACCCGTCGGCGCGGTCGCGACCTACCTGGTCTCCCTCACCGCCCGCACCTCCCTGCGCACCGGTGTGTGTGCCGCGCTCGGCGTCGCCCTCGCGGACGGCTGCTACGCCCTGGTCGCCACCGTCGGGGGCTCCGCCGTCGCCGCGGTCCTGCGGCCGGTCCTGACGCCGCTGCGCTGGGCCTCGGCGCTGGTCCTGCTGGCGCTGGCCGCGCGCGGCGCGGTGGCGGCGGTACGGCAGTACCGGGCCCGGCGGCTCAGCACCCGGTCCGTCCCGCCTCCGCCGAGCCCGAGCCGCGCCTTTCTGAGCCTGTTCGGCATCACCGTCCTCAACCCGACGACCGTGATCTACTTCACCGCCCTGGTGCTCGGCACCGATGGCACCGGCTCAGAACGGCCCCTGGAACAGGGTGTGTTCGCGCTGGCGGCCTTCCTGGCGTCGGCGAGCTGGCAGGTCTCGCTGGCCGGCGGCGGCGCGCTGCTGGGCCGTGCGCTGACCGGCCACCGCGGGCGGCTGGTGACGGCGCTCGTGTCGTGCGCGGTGATGACGGTGCTCGCCGTACGGATGGTGACGTAGGCGGCACCCCGGGCGGATGAATCCCGCGGCCGTGGTTGTTGAAGCGGGTTGCGAGTCGGACGTACGGGACGCTCGCGACACGGCGCGATGACGAAGATGACGAAGGGGAGAGATGCCATGCCTCTCGAAGGCGAGTACGAAGCCAGCCCGACGCAGTGGGTGCGCGAGCAGGTCGAGCGGTACGAGCGCTCCGGCGGCACCGAGGGGACGACGCTGCTCGACACGGGACTGCCCGTCATCCTGCTGACGACCCGGGGCGCGAAGAGCGGGAAGCTGCGCAAGACGCCGTTGATGCGGGTCGAGCACGACGGCCGCTACGCTCTGGTCGCCTCGCTGGGCGGTGCGCCGAAGCACCCGGTCTGGTACCACAACGTCAAGGCCGAGCCCCAGGTGGAGCTCCAGGACGGGACCCTGAAGCAGGACATGACGGCCCGTGAGGTCACCGGCGCGGAGAAGGCCGAGTGGTGGGAGCGGGCCGTCGCCGCGTTCCCGCAGTACGCCGACTACCAGAAGAAGACGGACCGGCAGATCCCGGTGTTCGTCGCGGAGCCCGCCGCCGGGAGCTGAGACGGCACTCTCGGCGCGGGCGCGGAAGGCGCCGCTCCGGGGAGGGTTCCAGCGGTATTCGAGGAATCCTCGAGCGTTTCGTAGAAAAATCTGTCGCGGATACGCATGACGGTGCCCCCACCGGGCACCCGACAGTCAGGCCCCGCCGCGCTCCCCCGTCGCGGCGGGGCTTTCCGCTGTCTCGCCCGCCCCGCGGTCGGTCACATCGAGGAAGATCTGGTCCGCCTCGGGCACCGTCGCCGCGATCGAGCGCTTGATGCGCACGGCGATCTCCTCGACCCGCTCGCTGTCCAGACCCGGCACGAGGTCGACGCGGGCCGCCACCAGGGCCGCGTCGAGTCCCATCTTCATCGTGAACAGCGCTTCCACGCTGTCGATCTCGGGCTGGGCGTCGAGCACCGCGCGGATCCGGGCCCCGGTCTCCGGGTCGGCCGCCTCGCCGATGAGCTGGTCACGGGCCTCGCGTCCGAGCCGGTAGGCCACGTAGACGAGCAGCGCGCCGATCGCCAGGGAGGCGGAGGCCTCCCACACGACCTGCCCGGTCACCATGTGCAGGAACATGCCGATCGCGGCCAGGGTGACGCCGAGCACGGCGGTGCCGTCCTCGGCGACGACCGTGCGCAGGGCCGGATCGCGCAGCGCGGCGGCCCCGCCGCCCTGCTTGCGCACCTGGTGCAGGGCCCGCAGCAGGGAGGCGCCCTCGGCGAGGAAGGCGACGCCGAGCACGATCAGCCCGGCCACATAGCCGGTGAGCGTCTCGTCGACGCCCGACCGGAGCGCCTCGACGCCCTGGAAGAAGGAGAAGCAGCCGCCCATGACGAAGATCCCCACGGCGGCCAGCAGCGACCAGAAGAAGCGTTCCTTGCCGTAGCCGAAGGGGTGCCGTGCGTCGGCCGGACGCCTGCTGCGGCGCAGCGCGGCGAGGAGGAAGACCTCGTTGAGGCTGTCGGCCACGGAGTGCGCCGCCTCCGACAGCAGTGCGGGCGAGCCCGCGAACAGACCGCCCACGGCCTTGGCCACGGCGATCACCAGGTTGGCGGCGAGCGCCACCAGGACGGTGACGCGGGTCTTCCGGTCGGCGTTCGACGAGGGGGAGCCTTCTCCTCCCTCCGGCGCCTTCTCCTCGGCCGCCCTCGTGGGGCTCGTTGCGGTGTCCGTCCCGGCGGTCCGTCCAGCGGTCGGTGCGGCGGTCGATGCGGTGTGGCGCTCTGAAGATGTCCCTGTCACGTTCGCCGACTGCCCAGGCGCATCGAGCTCATACCGTGCCGTCGGCGGAAATCGGGGAACGCGTTGAGCAGGGCACCCACGGGAACAGGACGGTCCGGGAGCACGCGACACCAGCGGGAGGAACCATGAGCGACGGGGGCGACGGCAACAGCGCGTACGGCCACAAGGCGTTCCGGCGGTCCAAGAGCCACTTCACCGACCGCGTCACCGCGGACGCCCGGGACGGCTGGCCGGTGACGGCGGGCCGCTACCGCCTGGTGGTCAGCCGTGCCTGTCCGTGGGCGAGCCGGGCGGTGATCTCCCGGCGTCTGCTGGGTCTGGAGGAGGCGCTGTCGATGGCGATCGCCGACCCGGTCCAGGACGACCGCAGCTGGCGCTTCACCCTCGACCCGGACGGCCGCGACCCCGTGCTCGGCATCCGCTACCTGGCCGAGGCGTACGACCGCCGCGAGCCCGGCCACGGGGACGGCGTCAGCGTGCCCGCGCTCGTGGACGTGCCCAGCGGCGAGCTGGTGACGAACGACTACCAGCAGCTGACCCTGGACCTCGCCACCGAGTGGACGGCCCTGCATCGCGCCGGCGCCCCCGACCTCTACCCCGAACCGCTGCGCGACGAGATCGACTCGGTCATGGCCGACGTCTACGAGGACCTCAACAACGGGGTGTACCGGGCGGGTTTCGCCAGCGGGCAGGACGAGTACGAGCAGGCGTGCGCGGGGGTGTTCCGGCGGCTGGAGCTGCTGGCGTCCCGGCTGGCCCGGCAGCGCTACCTGGTGGGGGACACGATCACCGAGGCGGACATCCGGCTGTTCACCACACTGGTACGTTTCGACGCCGTCTATCACGGCCACTTCAAGTGCAACCGCTGGAAGCTGACGGAGAATCCGGTCCTGTGGGCGTACGCGCGGGATCTCTTCCAGACGCCCGGGTTCGGCGACACCGTCGACTTCGACCACATCAAGCGGCACTACTACCAGGTGCACACCGGCATCAACCCGACCCGGATCGTCCCCGTCGGCCCGGACCTGACCGGCTGGAACGCCGCCCACCACCGTGAGGAACTCGGCGGCAGTCCGTTCGGCACCGGGACACCGCCCGATCCGGTCCGTCCCGACGAGGAGGTTCCGGCGCGGGGACGACCCTGAGACCCGCGTCCACACACAGCACACCGCAGGACAGCACACCCGAAGACAGCACACCGGAAGAAGGAGTGAGACGCACGTGGTCAAGAAGAAGAAGCTCCCCCTCGCGTACAAGCCCGTGGGATTCGTGCTCGGCTGGGCGAGCGGCGCCCTGGCGGGAGTCGCGTTCCGCAAGGCGTGGAAGGCCATCCGGCACGAGGACGACGCCCCGGACGCCCTGGACCGGGATCGCGGCTGGGGCGAGATCCTGCTGGCCGCGGCGGTCCAGGGCGCCATCTTCGCGGCCGTCCGCAGCGCCGCCGACCGCACCGGCGCGAAGGCGATCGAGCGGTCCACGGGCGTGTGGCCGGCCCAGGACAAGGGGGGCCGGGACTGAGCGGCCCGGCCGGGACCGGCCGCGCCCCGCGGCGCCCCGGCGGCGCCCCCCGCGGGCTCCGCCGGGGCGCCGCCGGGCGCGTCCCGCTGGCCGCGGCCCGGTGTCAGCCGTGTCAGCCCTGCTTCGGTGCCGTGGACGGCTCGAGGCGGATGGTGAAGGAGTGGCCTGACGGGTCGGAGTAGCCGCGCTCCTCGTGCGGGCCGGGGGCACCCTTGGTCTCCAGGGGGCGGCCACCCAGGCCGACGACCCTGCGTTCGACCTCGTCGAGGTCGTCGACCAGGAAGTCCAGGTGGGCCTGAAAGGAGTTCTCGGGGCGGGGCCAGCTCGGCGGGGTCGCGTTCACATCGCGCCGGAAGGCCAGCCGGGTCCCGTCGGCGCCCTTGATCTCGATGCGGTTGGCGGACGCGACGATCTCGTCGGCGTCCAGCAGTTCCTTGTAGAACTCGGCGAGCTTCTCGGGCTCGGCACAGTCGAGCACCACGACGCCCGCTTTCACCAATGTCATGTCGTCGTCTCCTCCGCGAGGTCCGGGAGCGGGACTCGCCCCCGGACCTTGCGGATACCCCGGTTTCAGTCGGCCACCAGCCACGCGCCGTCCCGCATCAGCTCCCGCCCCTGGATCTCGTCGGCCGTCCGCCAGGCCTGGATCCGGCCGGGGAGGACGCGGAAGTACAGGTAGGGCGCGGCCAGTTCGCGCGGGTCGAACCCGGTCTTGCCGGCGAAGATCTCGGCGTCCTCCTCCGGCAGTTCGAGCGGCGGCACGGCCACGGCGGTGCCCTCGATCATCACCACGTCCTGGGTCGGACCGACGGCGATCCGGGCGACGCCGGTGGCCAGCAGGTTGCGGCCGGTGGGGCTGGTGGCGGGCGTCGCGAACAGGAGGGTCGCGCCGTCCCAGACGAAGGAGAGCGGGACCAGATACGGGGCCGCACCGCTCTCGGCGGCCGTGGCGACCCACGCGTCGACGTCGTGTTCGAGCCGGTGGAGGGTGTCGAGCTTGCGCTGCTTCGCGGGGCGGGCGGGTGCTGGCGTCATGGTTCCAGTGTGGCCGTCGCCTCCGGTTTCGCGCGGAGGGTCGCGCGCCGGAGGCCGGGAGTCCCCTCCGGCGGCTGGACTTCCTGGACAGGTGTCCCGTTATAGTGGACACCTGTCCAACAAGCTGAGGGGGACCATGGAAATCCTGGCGAACGTGCTGGTCGCGCTGGTGGCCGCGCTGCATCTCTACATCCTGGTGCTGGAGATGTTCCTGTGGCAGAAGAAGCCGGGGCTGTCGTTCCACGGCCTGGACGCCGAGATGGCGCGGCGCACCGCCGCGCTGGCCGCCAACCAGGGTCTCTACAACGGCTTCCTCTCGGCGGGCCTGGTGTGGGGGCTCATCGCGGCCGACCCGACCGGGTTCCGGGCGCAGGTGTTCTTCCTCTCCTGTGTGATCGTGGCCGGCGTGTACGGCGCGGCGACCGCGAACCGGCGGATCCTGGTCGCCCAGGCCCTGCCCGGCGCGCTCGCCCTGGCCGCCGTCCTGATCGCGCGGTGACCCGCGGCGAGCCCGAGGACCCGCGCGCGGCCCGCACCCGGGCGAGGCTGCGTTCCGCACTGCTCGCGGAGTGCGCCGAGCGGCCCCTGGAGGAGGTCGGCGTCGCCGCGCTGGTGCGGCGGGCCGGGGTCGGCCGGGCCACCTTCTACGTGCACTATCCCGACCTGGAGGCGCTCGCGGTCGACGCCTGCGCGGACGTCGTGCGTGAGGCGGTGGAGGCGTTGCACGCCTGGCGGGGGCGGCCCGACCCGGTGCGCGCGCCGGCCGCCCTGCCGGAGTTCTTCGGTTCACTGACCCCGCACGCCGCGCTGTACCGCACGCTGCTGGCGCCGGGCGGCGGCGGACCGCTCGGCCGCGTGCTGCACCGGGATCTGCGGGCCTACAGCCTGCGGGAGCGGGAGCGGGCGGGTGCCGCCGACGCCCCCCTGGTCGCCTCGGCCGTGGCCGCGACCTTCGCGGGAGTGCTGGCGGACTGGCTGCACGGCGATCTCGACGGCACGCCCGGCGAGATCGCCGACCAGGTGTGGCAGTTGCTGGTCGCGTTGCACGCGAGCCGCTGACGGGCGGTCACATGCAGGCCACCGTCTCCTTCGCCAGGGGCCAGGCCTCGACCCCGTCGGAGGTGCGCACGTACGCCGTCGAGGCGTCGTCCGTCAGCCACAGCCGCCGGTCGCCGTGGCGGTACCCGGTGTCGTGGGCGTCGGCGGGCAGGGTGACGTCGCCGTCGTACGGCGAGGTCAGCAGGTCCTCGTCGATCACGCCCTCGGGGTCGCGGACGTACTGCCGGTACTCCGCGCCCCGGCCCGTCCCCAGGAAGTGCGCCGTCTGCCAGTCGCAGTGCTCGGCACCGGGGTAGCTGCTCAGGGTCGTGGTCGCGACCCGCTCCCCGTGCCGGTCGGTCCAGATCTCCGGTGTGCCGGAGTCGGTGACGCTCGCGGGGAGTTCGGCCGGATCGCAGGTGGCGTGGGTCTCGGGACCCCAGCCCGGCCGCCCCTTCTGGTCCCGGGCGACGACGACCGCGATCTTCGTCCGGCCGTCCACGTCGTAGGAGTACAGCACCCGGTCCGTCTCCTCGCGCTCGGCCCGGAAGCCGGAACGCGGTCCGGTCGGCTCGAACAGGTCGAACCAGAGCCGCAGCCCCGCCTCCGGCGTGTCACCGCCGTCGCGCTCGCTCCAGCCGTCCGGTCCGCCGCCCCAGGAGATCTCCCCGTCGCACTCCAGCGCCCGGCCCGCGGCGCCGGAGGCGAGCAGCAGGGCCTGCGGGGTGTCCTCGTCCGTCTCCTCGGTCGCGAGGAGGAGCGGGCCGCTGTACGGGGTCGCCGCGGGGTCGTGGTCGATGACCAGGTCCCCTTCGCCCCCTTCTCCCCCGGCACCGCAACCCACGGCAGCCACCAGTACCGCCGTCACCATGACGAGCCTTCCGCGCACATCAGCCCCCATTCCCCGAAACGATCCTGCCGCTACGACGCCGCAGCGGTCCACAACGTTCAGCGGGCGGGCTGGAAGGTCCTGCGGTACGCCTGGGGGGACACGCCGATGGCCGCGTGCAGGTGCTGGCGCAGCGAGGCGCCGGTGGCGAAGCCGACCCGGCCGGCGATCTGGTCGACGGAGAGGTCGCTGGCCTCCAGCAGGTGCCGGGCGTGCACCACGCGCTGCTGGATCAGCCAGCGGCCGGGGCTGATGCCGACCTCTCCCTGGAAGCGGCGGGCGAACGTGCGCGGGCTCATCCGGGCGTGCGCGGCCAGGTCGGCCAGGGCGAGGGGCTCGTCGAGGCGTTCCAGGGCCCAGGCGCGGGTGGCCGCCGTGCTCGCCGGGCCGGCCGGGGGCACGGGCTGTTCGATGTACTGGGCCTGGCCGCCGTCGCGGAACGGCGGGACCACACACCGGCGGGCCACCTTGTTGGCGAGTTCGCTGCCGTGGTCCTTGCGGACGAGGTGCAGGCAGATGTCGACCCCGGAGGCGGCGCCCGCCGAGGTCAGCACGCGGCCGTCGTCGACGAACAGGACGTCCGGGTCGAGGTCGACCCGCGGGTACATCCGGCGGAACGCCTCGGCGACCTGCCAGTGGGTGGTGGCCCGGCGGCCGTAGAGGAGTCCGGCGGCGGCGAGGACGAACGCGGCCGTGCAGATGGAGACGATGCGCGCGTCGGGACGGATCAGGGCGAGCGCCCCGGCGACCCCGTCCGGCAGCTCGGCGGTGAGCCAGGCGGAGGCCACCGGGGCGACGACGACCGTGTCGGCCGTGGCCAGCACCTCGGGGCCGTGCTGCACGCCGATCGTGAAGTCGGCGTTGGTCTGCACCGGCAGACCGTCGACCGAGCAGGTCAGGGTCTCGTAGTGGCCGTCGGCCGCGCCGAGGATCCGGCTGGGCATGCCGAGTTCGAAGGGGTAGACGCCGTCGAGGGCGAGGACGACCACCCGGTGCTTGCGCTGGTGTGCCTGCATGGCACGATCTTATCGAAGCTTGGCAATCTTGCCATTTCCCGGACGCGCCCGGCCCGGCAGGCTGGTTCACCATGAGCACTGTGAACACCATGCGCGTCATCGGCCAGAACGTCCTCGGCGGTCCCGAGGTCCTGAGGGAAACGGAAGTGGAGCGGCCCGCGCCGCGTCCGAACGAGGTACTGGTCCGGGTGCGCGCCGCCGGCGTCAACCCGACCGACTGGAAGCACCGCCAGACGGGCGGGTTCCTGGGCGAGCCGCCGTTCGTCCTGGGCTGGGACCTCTCCGGGACCGTCGAGGCGGTCGGCATCGGCGTGGCGACCTTCGCCCCCGGCGACGAGGTCTTCGGCATGCTGCCGTACCCCTACGGCCACGGCTCGCACGCCGAGTACGCCATCGCCCCGGTCCGCGCCCTGTGGCACAAGCCGGCCGGGATCGACCACGTCCAGGCGGCGGCCCTGCCGCTGGTCTCGCTCACCGCCTGGCAGGCGCTGGTGGAGAACGCCGGCCTCGAGCCCGGGCAGCGGGTACTGATCCACGCGGCCGCGGGCGGCGTGGGCCATGTCGCCGTGCAGATCGCCAAGGCGCGCGGCGCGTATGTGATCGGCACGGCGAGCGCGGGCAAGCACGACTTCCTGCGGGAGCTCGGCGTCGACGAGGTGATCGACTACCGGGAGACCGACGTCACCGAGGCCGTGAAGGACGTCGACGTGGTCCTCGACACGCTGGGCGGGGACACCTCCGTGCGGTCGCTGCGCGTGCTGCGGCCCGGCGGGATCGTGGTGTCGATCCTGCCGGTGGGCTCCGGGGAGTTCTACGAGGAGGCCGGGCGGCTCGGTGTCCGGGCGATGCGGATGCTGGTGGACGCCGACCGGGCGGGGATGCGGACGATCGCCGAGCTGGTCGAGGCCGGGAAGCTGCGCGCCACGATCGCGGGGACGTTCCCGCTGGCCGAGGTCGCCGAGGCGCACACGCTCGGCGACACCGGCCGGACGACCGGGAAGCTCGTCCTGACGGTCGGCTGACGAAGCCTCGGAGGATCGGCGCGGGCTCGCCGGTCCCGCCCTCGGTCATACCCCGTACCGCCTGCTCGACGTCCGCGGACGGACGGGTGCCGATCAGGCGGTGCAGCGGGAGCCGGCCGCCCTCCTCGACCGGCCCGACCAGGGCCTGGAGGGAGGCCCGGATCCCGCTGTCACCGAGGGTGAGCCCGACGGCCCGCCTGCCGACCGGCGGCCCTTCGACGGCGAGGGCGACCTCACCGCCGAAGCGCGGCACGCCCCGTCGTCACACCCGACGCACCCCTTCACGACCCGGCGTACGCCCCTTCGCTCACGGCGAGAAAAAACTCCGGCACTGTCGGTTGCATTTCGAAGACATATGTCAATCGAACATGCTGGAATTCACTCGATCGGGGGTAACTTGCTGGGGCGGGGAACAGCTGTCTGCTCCCCGGCCGTTGGAGGCTCCCGACCGGTGGAGCGGGTTGGAGGCGATGTCGTCGTGCTGGAGGAACCCGCGGCGGACACCCCGCATCTGCGCATCCGCGAGGACCGGGGGTACACGGTGCTGGAGTTCCGCGGCGAGATCGACATCGTCGCCGCCACCGAGATCGCCCCGCACCTCGACGACGCGACGGAGGGCGAGGCGCCCCGGGTCGTGATCGACCTCAGCCGGATCGAGTTCTTCGACTGCTCCGGGCTGCGCCTGCTGTACCGGGCGCGCGGCCGCGTCCTCGGCCGCGGCGGACATCTGCACCTCGTCTGCACCCATCGGCTCACCCTGCGGATCCTGCGGGCCACCGGTCTGTACCGGCTGCTGCCGCCGGCCACGACGCTGGACGCGGCCCTGGAACAGCCCGAGGCCACCTCCGGGACGTTATGACGGCGCTCGAAGCGCACCCGCCCCCACCCCGCTCCCGCCCTCGCCCCCACCCGCTCCCGCCCCCACCCGCTCGCGTCCGTACCCGCTCCCGCCCCCACCCGCTCACGTCCGTACCCGCTCCCGCCCGTCACCGCGCTCCCCGGCCCCGGCTACCGGCCGCGCGCCGCGTCGAACAGGGCGCTGACCGACTCACCGTTGTGAATACGGCGCACCGCTTCCGCGAGGGCCGGCGCGATGGACAGGATCCGCAGCTTGTCCGTGTGCTCCTCGGCGGGCACCGGCACGGTGTTGGTGCACACGATCTCCAGCACGTCGGGCTGCTCGCTCAGCCGCTTCAGCGCCCCGGCCGCGAACAGGCCGTGCGTGCACGCCACCCGTATCGTATGGGGCTCCAACTCCCTGAGCCGGTCGAGCAGTTCCAGGACCGTGCTGCCCTTGGCGATCTCGTCGTCGAGGACGATGACGTCCCGCCCGGCCACCTCGCCGATCACGGCGCTGATACTGACCCGGTCGTCGGCGTAACGCTGCTTGGCGCCGGCCGCCACCTGGGCGCCGATCATCCGGGCGAAGGCGGCGGCCTCCTTGGCGTTGCCCAGGTCGGGCGAGACCACGGTGGTGCGGCTGAGGTCGTAGCGGCGGAAGTGGGCGGCCAGTTCCCGGTGGGCGTGCAGATGGTCGACGGGCATCGAGAAGAAGCCGTGCACCTGGGGCGAGTGCAGGGTCATGGCGAGGACACGGTGGACGCCGGCCGCCGCCATCAGATCCGCCACCAGGCGTCCGCCCAGGGAGATGCGGGGCGCGTCCTTCTTGTCGGAGCGGGCGTAGGAGTAGTGCGGCATGACGACGGTGATCCGGCCCGCCGAGGCGCCGCGGGCCGCGTCGCACATCAGCAGCAGCTCGACGAGGTGCTCCTGCACGGGCCGGACCAGGGGCTGGACCAGGAAGACGTCCCGCTCCCGGCAGTTCGCCTGGAGCTGGACCTCCAGGCAGTCGTTGGCGAACCTGCTGAGGCGGGTGGGGCTCAGGGGCACGCCGAGGTGGGCACAGACCTCGGCGGCCAGCTCGGGATGGGCACTGCCGCTGAACACGGAGATGTCTCGCACGATCGGCTCCTCGCTGATCATGTCCGGCTGGGGCGCGGAGTTCTCATGCTACGGACCGGGTCCGTTTTGCCCACCCTCAGGAGTGCACGGGAGTCCCGCCCGGTCACTCGGAGTCACTCGCAGCCCCTCGGGCCCCCGGGAATCCGCCCGTGTCCGGCCGCCGGGCCCCGGAGGGCCCGAAGCGGCCAACCGGGTGGAGCGGCCACCACCACACCGGCCTGAGCCGGGCGATCGGGACCGCGCGACCGGGACGGCACCGGCCGGGAGGGCGGGGGTGCTCGCCCCGGCACGCCGACGAACGGGCCGACGGGCCGGGCGCGGCCCCGGGGCCCCGGCGGCCCGTCCTGCCGTCCCGCACTGTCACAGGTTGTCAACAGCGCGGTCTGACCGGGAAATTGGCGGGCATCCGGACAGGAGGAAGGAGGGCCGTCGTATGACGACCGACATCAAGCCCGAGAAGCCCGCCACACGCCTCCCCCGGCGCATGCCCGGCTGGGCCAAGGTGCTCACCGCCGTCGTGGTCGTACTCGTCGTGATGTTCGCCGGGATCCGGCTGAGCCTGCTGCCGGGGCTGCGCGACTTCTTCGGCACCGAGACCCACGACCGCTCGGGCCCCGCCCTGCTGGAATCCATCCAGGACATGAGCCGTTACGACGCCGCCTCCGGCAACTTCCAGGTCGTCGTCGACCTGGAGAAGGACGCCAAGTACCTCCCCGACGCGATCCGCGGCACCCGCACCCTGTACGTCGGGGCGGGCACCGTGGACGCCTACGTCGACCTCGGCAAGGTCGGCGACCAGGACGTGACGGTCGACGAGGACCGCACCTCGGCCACCCTCCGGCTGCCGCACGCCCTGCTCGGCAAGCCGGCGCTCGACCCGGACCGCTCCTACGCGGTCTCCAAGCAGCGCGGGCTGTTCGACCGCCTCGGCGACCTCTTCTCGGACAACCCGAGCGGTGAGCAGGCCGTGCAGAAGCTGGCCGTCAAGCACATCGGCGAGGCCGCGAAGGAGAGCGAGCTGATCGCACGCGCCGAGACCAACACCACCGACATGCTCCAGGGACTGCTGCGCTCCCTCGGCTTCACGGAGGTCAAGGTCACGTACCACGCCTGACCTGCCGCCCCCGCCCGTCCCGCCGGGTCTGCGGTGAAGGGGACCGCGGTGAAGGGAACCGCGGTGAGACGGGCCGCATTCCTCGGGCGTTCGGGGGTAACCGCCCTACCACGCAAGGAAGTTGAAGACTGGAGGACCGAATGGCCCGTACAGCCCTACGTCCGCTCGCCGTGTTCCGCCCACGCGCCGGCCGGACCGAGGAGCCGGCCCCGCCCGGGAACGGGGCCGGGAAGTCGGGCCCGAAGCGCGGGTTCCCCTTCGGGCCGCGCGCGAAATCCGGCGCGAAGGCGAGCTCCGCGCCGGAGCCCGATCCGGTGTCCGAGCCGAGGTCGAGGTGGCGGCCCGGGCGTAGGTCGGCCCCGAAGCCCGACGCGACGTCCGGCCCGGCCAAGAAGGCGGCGCGCGCCGAGCGCCGGCCGTTGCCGCTTCCGCTCCGGCTGCTGGCGATGCTGTGCGCCTTCGTGTTCATGGTGGCGTTCGCCGTCGTGCTCGCCCGGCTCACCCTGGAGCCGTCACCCGCCTCCGCGGCGCTGGTGCACTCCAACCTGCATCCGGGCGACTCCCTGCGCGCCTACCTCGACCAGCCCGAACTCCGCGACGCGGTGAAGCAGATCGGCGGCAACATCCTGCTCGGCGTGCCCTTCGGCGTCCTGGTGCCGGTGGTCGCGCCCCGGGCCCGCGGGGTGCTGCGCGTGCTGCTGCTGACCGCGACCGTCATGCTGATGGTGGAGTTCGCCCAGGGCGCGGTGGTCACCGGACGCGCCTTCGACATCGACGACGTCATCCTCAACACCACGGGCGCCCTGATCGGTTACCTGCTCATCGGCCGCCGGATGAGCCGTGCGGTGCACGCACGGGAACGGCACCTGCGGCGGGCCGCCCGGGAGAGGGCCTGACCGTCGGCGGGGCGGGGACCGCCGTCGTCAGCGCGGCCTCCAGGTGTACCGGTCCCCGCCCACCCAGCGCACCACGTCGGGGTCGTCGAGGTCGTGCACGGTGATGCCGAACGAGGCGGCGATCTCGAGGACGTCGGTCACGTCCCTCGCCTCGCCGACCACCTCGGAGTCGATTTCCACGATGCGGAACGGCGCGGGGCCCGGCTGCACCCCGAGCACCATGATCCGCGGGTGGGAGATACGAAGGCTCGCGATTTCGCTCATGACATAGAGGGTAGAGCGGAACCTGTCGTGACGAATGGTCCGATTTCCTGGTGCGATCCGCGCACGGGTGGGGAACTCTGGAGCCAGGAGGTGGCGATGGAGCCCGTCGAAGCCCTGGACCGGATCGCCTTCCTGCTGGAGCGGTCGCTGGCGCCGACCTACCGGGTGAAGGCCTTCCGCACGGCGGCCCGGGTGCTGGCCCGCCTGCCGGAGGCGGAGGTCCGCGAGCGCGCCGGGGCCGGGACCCTGGAGTCACTGAAGGGCGTGGGTCCGAAGACCGCCCAGGTGGCACGCGAGGCGCTCGCAGGGGAGACGCCGTCCTACCTGACCGAGCTGGAGGGCGAGGCGGGCAAGCCACTCACGGACGGCGCCGGCGAACGGTTGCGGGAGCTGGTCCGCGGGGACTGCCATCTGCACTCCGACTGGTCGGACGGCGGCAGCCCCATCGAGGAGATGGGCCGTGCGGCGGCCGCGCTCGGCCATGAGTGGGCCGTGCTGACCGACCACTCACCGCGTCTCACGGTGGCCCGCGGGCTCTCGCCCGAGCGGCTGCGCCGGCAGCTCGACGTGGTCGAGGAGCTCAACGCGACCTGGGCGCCGTTCCGGCTGCTGACCGGCATCGAGTGCGACATCCTCGACGACGGCTCGCTGGACCAGGAGCCGGAGCTGCTGGAGCGGCTGGACGTGGTGGTCGTGTCCGTGCACTCCAAGCTGCGCATGGAGTCCCGCGCCATGACCCGCCGCATGGTGAACGCCGTGCGCGACCCGCACGCCGACATCCTCGGCCACTGCACCGGGCGGCTGGTGACCGGCCGGGGACGGCCGGAGTCGGAGTTCGACGCGGACGCGGTGTTCGCCGCGTGCGCCGAGTCCGGTACGGCCGTCGAGATCAACAGCCGGCCCGAGCGGCTCGATCCGCCACGCCGGCTGCTGGGCCGGGCCGTGGCGGCCGGCGTGCTGTTCTCGGTCGACACCGACGCGCACGCGCCCGGCCAGCTGGACTGGCAGATCCTGGGCTGCGCGCGGGCCGAGGAGTGCGAGGTGCCGGCGGAACGGATCGTGACCACCTGGCCGATGGCGGACCTGCTGGCCTGGACGCGGGAGGGACGGGTACCGGCGGGCGTGGCGGGTGCCTGAGGTGGCACCCGGAGATCTCGAGCGAAAGGACCCCGATGACACGCGCTGCCGTGTTCGACGTCGACGGCACCCTGGTCGACACCAACCACCTCCATGTCACCACCTGGTGGGAGGCCTTCCGGCAGGCGGGCCACCGGGTCCCGATGCACGCCGTGCACCGGGCGGTCGGGCTGGGGTCCGGCGATCTCGTCGCCCACCTGCTCGGCGACGACCGCGACAAGGACCAGGACGCCGGGATCAGCGCCGCCCACAAGGCCCTCTACGGGCAGTACTTCGACCGGCTCCCGACGCTTCGGGACGCGGGTCCGCTGCTGCGCAGGCTGCACGACGACGGCTGGACGGTCGTGCTCGCCACCTCCGCGAGCGGGGAGGAGCTGTCCGCCCTGCGCCGTGCCATCGACGCCGACGACGTCATCGCCGCGACCGCGAGCTCGGACGACGTCGAGGAGGGCAAGCCCGCTCCGGAACCCGTGGAGCACGCCCTGGAGCTGGTCGGGGCGCCCGCCGAGCGAGCGGTGTTCGTCGGCGACACCGTGTGGGACATGCGGGCCGGCCGCCGCGCCGGGGTGCGCTGCGTGGGCGTCCTGTGCGGTGGCATCCCCCGCGCCGACCTGCTGGAGGCGGGGGCGGAAGCGGTGTACGCCGATCCCGCCGAGCTCCTGGCGTCGCTGTCGGACAGCCCGCTGGCCTGAGGGACGCCGTCGCGCGTGACCTCGCGGAGGGCGGCACCCGGAAGGGGTGACACACGTCACCGCTCGTGGCCGCCGGCCCGGGAACACGCCCAGGAGGTTCGCCGTTGAACCATTCGTGGGTGCGGACGGGACAGTGTCCCCGGGCCTCACCTTTTGCCCACAGGGACGATCGTCCGGCTGAAGCCCTGTGGAGCCTTTCGCCGAGAGGCGACCGCCGTCCGCGCCCACACCTTCAGACCGCCCCGACCGTGATTCCCCCGTCCGGTCGGGGCTTTCCCCTGTCCGCGACGCCCCTGCCCGGCGGCCGGGCCGCTCGACCCGGAGCACTCGGCTTCGCCCAGGGCCCTGTCGGCCGGCCTGACCGGCGGGAACGCCCTCGCGCGGCGACTTCCCGGCCCAGGGCGGCGGGTCGGGGACGTCCCGCGTGCGCCGGGCGGGGCCGGGTACTCGGCGGGTCCCTGCGAGGACCGGCGAGAGGAGCCGACGGTGAGCAGCGCAACGGGCAGCAACGTGGTCGTCACGGGCGCCACCGGCAATGTCGGCACGAGCGTGGTGCGGCTGCTGTCGGAGGACCCGGACGTCGCCTCGGTACGCGGCCTGGCCCGGCGGATCCCGGACCTGTCGCCGCGCAAGACCGAGTGGACGGCCGTCGACCTTGCCTCGGAGCAGGCCGGTCTCGCTGCGGCCTTCGCCGGCGCGGACGCGGTCATCCATCTGGCCTGGGCGTTCCAGCCCACCCACGATCCGGCGGCGACCTGGCGGACGAACGTCCTGGGCAGCATCCGGGTCTTCGAGGCGGTGGCCGCCGCGCAGGTGCCCGTCCTGGTGCACGCGTCCTCGGTGGGCGCGTACTCGCCGGGGCCGAAGGAGCACGCGGTGGACGAGTCCTGGCCGACGCACGGCTGGCCGGACGCCGCCTACTGCCGGGAGAAGGCCTACCTGGAGCGCACCCTGGACACCTTCGAGCGCGACCATCCCCGGACCCGGGTCGTGCGGATGCGGCCGGCGTTCCTGTTCAAGCGGGAATCGGCGAGCGAGCAGCGGCGCATCTTCGGCGGCCGGTTCCTGCCCGGCCCGGTCGCCCGCCCCGAGCGGCTGCCCTTCCTGCCGGACGTCCGGGGTCTGCGCGTGCAGGCGCTGCACACCGACGACGCCGCCGTGGCGTACCGGCTGGCGCTGCGTACCGAGGTGCGCGGCCCCTTCAACCTGGCCGCCGAGCCGGCTCTCGACGCGGAACTGCTGGGCAAGATGTTCGGCGCGCGCCCGGTGCGCCTGCCCCGGACGGCGGCCCGTTCGGCGATCGCCGCGGCCTGGGGCCTGCGCCTGCTCCCGGCCTCGCCGCACCTCTTCGACGCCGTGCTCAGGCTCCCCCTGATGGACTGCACGCGGGCCCGGGTCGAGCTGGGCTGGCATCCGCAGCACACGGCGCCGGAGGTGCTGGAGGAGTTCCTGCTGGGCCTGCGGGCCGGCGAGGGCGAGGCCACGGAGCCGATGCGGGGGCGCAAGGTGGGCTGAGCACATGGCGCCCGCGCCCGCCCGACCGGGCCGCCCACCGTGGCCGGGAAGGCCGGTGGGCCCGACCGTCGGCCGTCGGGCGGCCGTCAGCCGTCGGGCGCCGGGCCGGTCAGGCCGTTCCGCCGGGCCGCCCGCCTTCGACGGGGTGTCGCCGCCCCTGTCGCCGTTGCCGCTCGCGTCGCGGGACCACGGTGTACTTCAGGTCCCGGGCCGAGGCGATCCCGGCCGTGAACACCCCGAAGCGGGTGCAGGCGGGGCCGGCCAGGAGAGGGCCGCAAGTGACGGCGGCGCCGCGTACAGCCCGCAGGTGACGGCGGCGCCGCGTCGGCGGGCGCGGCCAGGGCGGCGGCACGGCGCGCGGGCGTGTTCTCGTGGGCCGGGCGACCACCAGGGCCATACCCGAGGCCGTGACCGTGGCCGACACCGCGAACACTCAGGGCAGATCCCGGTGGGCGCCGTGTCAGGCGGGTACGGCGGTGTCCGCCGCCCGCACCCCGGTGCGGGTGGCGACCGGCGGGCCCGGGACCGCGGCGGTCCCGGTTGCCGCGCCCCCGAGTCGCGGCAACCGGCCTCTCAGCGCGGCGAAGGCGACCGCGCCCGCCGCCGGCCGCAGACCGACGGCCGCCACGAGCCCCCGCTCATCGGCGAGGCCGGCTTGGACACGGGCAGCATGTTCACGAAGCGGTCGGGGCGGCCCAGGTCGTGGGCGAGGGCGGCCGCAGACGAGGGTGCCTCGACGGCCGGACGGCCGTGGCAGGAGCCGAACCCGGCCCGGGGGACGAGGGGTTGCCGACCGTACCCATGAGGCGCTCCTCAGGCGGACGGCTCGTCGGGCACGGGGTGGTCGCTCTGGCCGCGGCCCGCTTGCGCCGCGCCCTGCCGGCCGGTACCCGCCTCGTCGGTGTCGGGAACGTCGGGAGCGCTCTCCCCGTCCTCTCCGGACTCCCCCGCCTCACCGGATCCGCTCGATCCGCCGGCGTCGGCGGCTTGCTCGGGGTCGCCGATGTCCCAGGGGTCCTCTCCCCCGTCGGCCTGCTGGTCCGGCAGGTCGCGTGGGATGGGTGTGCCGTTCCCACCGGGGCTCTCGGGGCGCTGCACGGCCACGACGTCCTCCCTTCACCGTCGCGGCGCCGGGCGCGCACGACGTCGCCGGGCGCCGATCGCCCGGCCGAGCAGGCGAGTACCTCCCCGGAGATCGACGAAACGCGGCGGGGCCGGTCGGGTGGGCCGGGGGCAGCGGGCGGCGGCGAGGGGTCAGCGCGGTGCGCGGTCCTCCAGGACGGTGCGCCAGGCGGGGGCCGGGCCGACGGGGACGGGCTCGGGGCGTCGGCCGCCACGGGCGAAGAAGTCGGCGAGCGGGAGGATCGCCGCGCCGACGGTGACCGCGTCGGGGCCGAGCCGCCCCAGCTCGACGGTGACCTTCTGCGCGGGGTGGCGCAACGCGTACGCGGTCGCGTGGCGGCGGACGGCGGGCAGGAAGCGGGCGCCGAGCTGGAGTCCGGCCCAGCCGCCGATGAGGATGCGTTCGGGCTGGAAGAGGTTGATCAGGTCGGAGAGGCCCGCGCCCAGATACTCGGCAGTCTCCTCCAGCACCTCGAGCGCCACGGGGTCGGGGACCCGCGCGCCGTCCTGGGGATAGGCGGCGCCCAGCATGGCCGTCAGCGCGCTCTCCTCGTCCGCGCCCTGCGGCGGCCGGCCCCCGTGCTCGCGCCAGCGTTCCAGCAGGGCCTCGGCACCCGCGTACGCCTCCAGGCAGCCGAGGGCGCCGCACCGGCAGCGACGGCCCCGCACCCGTACGGTCAGATGCCCCCACTCGACGGCACGGCCGTGCTCCACCTCGGGCGTGACGAGACAGGCGCCCACACCCGAGCCGAACAGGACGACGACCGCGTTGTGCGCACCGCGTCCGCCGCCGAACCACATCTCGGCCTGGCCGAGGGTCTTGGCGCCGTTGTCGATGAAGTACGGCACGCTCTCCGGCAGCAGGGAGCCCTCGCGCAGCAGCGCCTCCAGCGGGACGGCGTCCCAGCCGATCGTCTGGCCGTGCACGACGGCGCCCCGTTCCGGGGTGTGCTCGATGATGCCGGGGACACCGATACCGACCCCGAGCAGCTGTTCCGGGGCGATGCCGGCGGCTTCGAGGACCTCGGCGACGCCGTCCCGGATGTGTCCGACGATTCCGTCGACCTCGTACCGTCGCTGCTCCAACGGCCTTTCCACCCGGGCGAGTTCGGTGAGGGTCAGGTCGAACAGCTCGATCCGCACCCGGGTCTCGCCGACGTCCACGCCGATCATGTGCCCGCTGGCGGGGACGACCCGCAGCAGGATGCGGGGGCGACCGCCGTCGGAGTCGACGCTGCCGGCCTCCTCGACCAGTCCGTCGGCGACCAGGTCGGCGACGACATTGCTGACCGAGCCGGAGCTCAGACCGGTGCTCGGGCCGAGTTCGAAGCGGCTGAGGGGGCCGTCGAAGTAGAGCCGCTTGAGCACGGCCGTACGGTTGGCCCGCCTCAGGTCGCGTACCGTGCGCCCGTTCCGCCCCGTCATGTCGCTCCCCTTCGCACCCTGCCCGACCTGCAACATACCCTTGCGCGCGGCGCCACGCGACTTTCCTCCAACCCTTAGTTCACGATGTGAGCTAAGAGACGTCCGCCGAGGCGATCCCGTCCAGTGCCGCCAGCAGCTCCGGGGCGACCGCCTCGCGCAGCCAGCGGTCGTGCTCCGCGCCGTACGCCCGCGGGACCGTCTCGACGAGCATGATCAGGTAGAGGTAGGCCCGGTACAGGGCGAGACGCGGCCGGGCGGACCCGTCGAACACGGCGTGCCCTCCGGCGCCGCGATAACCCTCCAGGAAGGGCGCGTCCCTCTCGATGTCCCCGAGCAGGGCGGTCGAGACGAAGTCCGCGAGCGGGTCGCCCCAGAACATGCGCTCGCCGTCGATGAGGCCGCCGATCCGGGGCGTCCCGCCGCTCCGGTCGACCAGGATGTTGCCGGGCCACAGGTCGAAGTGGACGAGACGAGCGACGGTCACCTCGTCGAGGGCGTCGTACGCGCCCCGGGCGACGGCGGCCACCTCGTCGACGGGGCGGGGCAGCCAGGCTCCGTAGCGGCGGGCATCGGCGAGGACGGCGTCGAACATCGCCGTGAACGCCGTGCGCCAGTCGGCGGCGAGCGGCCCCAAGGCGCCGGAAGGGTAACCGAAGCCGGGCCCGGCGACCCGGTGCAGCCGGGCCATGAGAGCGCCCAACTCGGCGCGCAGTCCGGCCTGTTCGCAGGGATCGAGGCAGCCGTCCCAGGGGGCTCCCGGGCACACCGTCATCAGCAGCCACTGTTCGTCGAGGGCCACGGCCCGCGGCGCCGGCACTTCGGCCCGGGCCGCCCCGCGGCAGAACTCGGCCTCCGCGGACAGCAGTCGGATCTCGTGGCTCAGGCCCGGCGCCGTGGGGGCGACCTTCAGCACGTAGTGGCCGCCGTCCGTCAGGCGGAGCTCCTCCACGGTGTTGTACGTGCCGCCGCCGAGCGGCCCCACGTGGGCCAGCAGGCCGGGCGGGAGGCCCGCCGTCTCCAGGACGCTCCGCGCACGTGCCCAGGAATCCGTCATCCCGCCCCGTTCCCTCCCGCCGGTCACCCGGCCGCGCGGACGTCCTGTCCGCGTGCCGGCCCTCCGCGATCCGCCCCGCCGGCCACGTCTCGGCGGCCGTGTCGTCGGCGCCGGACGTACGGTCCCGGTACAGGGTACGGAACCCCTCCCCGCCGCCCGGCGCCGTCCGCGAAACCGCCCCCGGAAGCCGGGGAGCGGTACGGCGAGCCGACGGCGGCCCCGGTGCGGACTCCCGGGCCGAGACGGGCTCCACGACGGACGCGTCGGCGGGCGGCGCGGAGGCCGGGCGAAGGGCCACGGGCCGCGCGCGTGCCGCCGTCTCCCCTCAGGTCGCGGGCGGGGACCAGTGCGGGTCGCGGCCGAGGAAGGCCAGCAGCGTCGCCGACCGGTCGTGGGCGTCCGGGGTCTCCCGGGCCGGGGCGAAGACCTGGTACGCGTCGCGCAGGTGGTCCACGAGGTGTTCCGCCGCCGGTGCGATCCCCGCGGCCGTCCCGGCCGGCAGGGGACGGTCCTGGCCGGTGGCCACGGCGATGTCCCAGGCGTGCACGGCGGCGTCCATCGCGGCGGCGCCGACGGCGAGGGACAGCGGCAGCGGGCCCAGCGGCGTCGGCACCTCCTCCGTGTCCGCGGGCAGCCCGGCGTACGCCCCGGCCACCGCGTCCAGTACCTTCGCCAGCTCGGCCGCCGGGTCGCCGTCCAGCGCGTCGGCCGGGTGGAACGGGTCGCTGTCGGGTCGGCCGCCGGTGAGGGCGAGGCCGTAGCCCTGCTGGTCGATACGGGCGTGGTTGAGCACCTGGCGTACCGTCCACCCGTCGCACGGCGTCGCCGCGCCCCACTGCTCGTCGCCGACCGCCGCGACCACTTCCCGCAGGTAGGCGTGCGCGCCCGCGAGGACCTCGATGTCCGGCGCACCCACCCTGTCGGCCCCGACGGCCCTGACGCTCCCGTCGGCCCCGACGGCCCCGTCCGCCGTGCCCGCCGCTTCCGCCCCGGCTGCCTCGTCCGCCATGGAGATCCCCCTCCGTTCCGCCCGCCCGGTCACTTCCCCGGCTCATGGGAACAACCTAGGCTCGCTCGCGGACAGATACGGTCCGCAATAGGGCCGATCGACCCATCCTGTCGTACTCCGCGTGTCGCGAGGTGATGAAGAGACGTTCGAGGCCGCGGGGGAAGGGGAACTGGACTGTCGATGCAAGAAGTACGTGAACGAGCGGCACCGCTCGTGCGATTGGTACAGCGCCACCGGGAACCCGTCGTCGTCCAGGCACTGCGGTCCGCCACCGCGGCGACGATCGCCTATGTCATCGCCCTGCGCCTGAGCCCCGAGGCGCTGCCCCTCACCGCACCGCTCACCGCTCTGCTCGTCGTCCAGGTCACCCTGTACGCGACGCTCACCAACGGGATCCGCCGGGTGAACGCGGTGGTCGCCGGTGTGCTCGTGGCCATCGCCTTCAGCCTCCTGGTCGGTCTGACCTGGTGGAGCCTCGCACTGCTGATCGTCGCCTCGCTGGGGGTGGGGCATCTGGTGCGGGTCGACGAGTACGTCCCCGAAGTGGCGATCAGCGCCATGCTGGTGCTGGGCGTGACCACGGTCGGGGACACGGCGTGGGCGCGGGTGGTCGAGACGCTGATCGGCGCGTTCGTCGGGCTGAGCTGCAATCTGCTGCTGCCGCCACCGGTGTGGGTGGAGGAGGCGGGCGAGTCGATCGACGGGCTGGCCCGTCGGCTGCGCCGGCTGATGCTCCGCATCGGCGAGGAGGCCGCCGGCCGGACCGCGGTGGAACAGGCGGCGGCCCGGCTGCACGAGGCGCGCCGGCTGGACCACGACATCGTCGAGGTGGACGCGGCGCTGCGGCAGGCCGAGGACAGCCTCCGGTTCAATCCGCGCGTGCGGGAGGGGCTGCTGCACCGGGTGGTGCTGCGCACCGGTCTGGACACGCTGGAGATCTGCACGGTCGTCCTGCGGGTGCTCGCCCGGACCCTCACCGATCTCGCCAAGGAGCGCGAGCCGCAGCCGCTGTTCCCGGCCGGGACCGGCGAGGTGGTGGAGCGGCTGCTGTCCGAGATCGCCGACGCGGTGGTCAGCTTCGCGGTGCTGGTGACCACGAGTGTCAGCCTCAACGCGGACGCGGCCGAGGAGCGGCTCACCGCCGAGCTGCGGCAGGCCGCGGCCACCCGCGACAAACTCGCCCAGTTGCTGCTGGAGCAGCTCCAGCACGACGCCCGCCAGTGGCAGCTGCACGGCGCGCTGCTGACCGAGGCCACCCGCATCATCGACGAGCTGGACACCGAGCACCGCACCCGTCGGCTCCTGGAGGAACTGGACCGCAACAGCCGGGACCAGCGGGTCCGGATGCCACGGCTGTCCCGGCTGCGCGAGCGCCTGGGCGTGCAGGACGAGCTGTGGCGGAAGCGGACGGGATTCGGGCGGCGCTCCTCCTGACCCGGCCCCGGGCCGGGCCGGCGTGCGGGCCCGGCAGGGAGTACCCGCCGGACGGCGGGCCGTGACCGGCAGGGGCCCGTGTGGTGGCCCGTGGCCGGGAACGGGCCCGTGACCGACAGGGGGCTCGTGACCGGCACCACCGTCGGCCCGTGACCGGCGGGGAACCCGCGCGGTGGCCCGTGACCGGGGGCTCGTGGCCGGCAGCGGACCCGTGACCGGCACCGCCGTGGGCCCGTGGCCGGCAGCGCCGCTGCGGACCGGCGGGGGACCCTCCGAGGTCGTCGGCCGGGGCGGGTCCCCGTCGGAGGTCCGCTTTTGCGTTCGACGACGGGTCCGGGTCAAGGTGGCTGTCACGGCGGAGGCGTACGACGACCTGAGGTGCGGGCATGGGCAGTGGGACGGAAGCGGCGCACCGGGGATCCCCCCGGCCCGGGCCGGGCCGGGAACCCGGCGGAGGCTGGAGCAGACGCCGCTTCGTCGGGGTGCTCGGGGGCGCGGCCGTCGCGTCGGCCCTCACCGGCTGCGGCGACGAGGGTGAGCCGGCCGCGGCCCGGGACTCCTCGGGGGCCGCGTCGCCCGGCCGGCCTGCGTCGTCGGCGGCGCCCGCACCGGAGGCCTCGCGCGGTGCCACCGGTCCGCGCCCCCTCTACCTCGGCACCTACACGTCCGCCGAGGGCGGCGGGAAGGGCATCGAGGTCGCCTCGTACGACCCCGTCTCGGGGCGCGTCACCGGCCGGGGCACGATCACCGGCGTCCCGGACCCGTCGTATCTCGCGGTGCACCCGGACGGCACGACGCTGTACGCGGCGGACGAACGGGAGCGGGGCGCCGTGACCGCCGTGCGGCTGTCCGACGAGAAGGTGCTGGGCAGCCGGACCACGGGCGGGACGCACACCTGCCATGTGTCGGTCCATCCGGGCGGACGGTGGCTGCTGAGCGCCGACTACGGCTCGGGCAGTGTGACGGTCCACCCGATCGAGGCCTCGGGGGCGCTCGGTGAACGCACCGACCGGGTGACGCACCGCCGCCCGGCGCCCCGGTCGGGCCAACAGGGGCCGCACGCACACCAGTTCATCACGGCTCCGGACGGCGGCCATGTGCTCGCCGTCGACTTCGGCACGGACACGGTGTACAGCTACCGCCTGGACGAGCGGGCCGGGACGCTCACGGAGGTCGCGCAGGCGCACACCCGGGCGGGCGCCGGTCCGCGCCATCTCACCTTCCATCCCGGCGGCCGGTACGCCTATCTCGCCGACGAGGCGGACGACACGGTCTCGGTGTGCGCGTACGAGCCGTCGAGCGGCCGGCTGACGATCGGGAGGCCGCAGTCCACGGGCTCCAGGGCGGCCACCAACTATCCGGCGCAACTGGCGGTCACCCCGGACGGCGCTCACGCCTTCCTCGCCAACCGCGGGGACAACACCCTCGCCCGCTACGCGGTGGAGGCTGACGGGGCCCGGCTGCGGCTGCTCGGCACGGTGCCGGTGGAGGGCGACTTCCCCCGGCAGATCGCCCTGTCGCCGGACGGCGGCCTGCTGTTCGCCGCCAACCAGCGCTCCGGCACGGTCAGCGTCTTCCGGGTGGACGGTGCCGACGGCGGGCTGCGGCTCGCGGGCGAGCCGTTCGCGTCACCCGTCGCCGTCTGCGCGCTGCCGCTGTAGGGCGCGGGGGCAGGAGGCGGCCGCCGCCTGGGTGAGCAGGACGTGCATGCGCTCGGTGAGCTGGCCGACGTCGTCGGCGGGCGCGTGGAAGGGCAGGCGTACGTCGCCGTGGGCGCGGGCGCGCTCGACGCGCAGGGTCAGCCCGTGCCGGTCGACGGCGAGCGGCTGGACACGGACGGCACCGTGCAGGCTGTCCGGCCGGACGAGCCGGGTGAGCCGCTCGACCGCGTCGGGATGGGCGTCGGCGAGATGGGTGAGCAGATGCGCCTCGGCGGTGGCCAGCGGATCGGGCCCGGCGGCGGCGAACTCCTCGAGGTCGACGACGACCGCGCCGCTGGGCTCCTTGAGCACGATGCGGGTGGCGTGGAAGGCGAGATGACCGTCCTCGGGGCGGAACCAGCCGGCCAGCCAGAGCCGGGCGCGGATCCGCCCCCGCACGGGCACGGGTGCCACGTCCGCGAACTCCAGCACGGCGGACGGCTCGCCGCGGGGCGCGAAGATCGCGGCCGTGAGCAGGGCGCTGTCCTCGGGCACGTGCAGGATCACCCGGCCGTCCTCGTCGACGGCGTGCGCGCCGACGAACTCCTCGCGCCCTCCGTCGGCGGTCACCGCGCAGGACCACGATGCCGCGAGTACCGAACGGGCCCGCTCGGCAGCGGCAGGCACGGCCGCCCAGCTTTGGCTGTCACCCATCCCAAAACCTCCTTAGGTAAGCCTTGCCTAACCTATCGGAGATCCGGGTGTTCGCCAACCAGGACAGCGACGCGCGGGACCCGCGTCTCGACCGCCGGACCTCGGGGGTGGGGCCTCGACGGCCCCGCGCCGGTCACGCCGGGCCCGCGATGACCCCCAGCAGCGCCCGCGCGCACAACTCCCCCACCTGCTCCCGCGACAGGTCCGACCCCCGCAGCCACTCCAGGCAGACCGCCGTCGTGAACGCCAGCCAGCCGCGCACGGCCAGCCGTACATCGGGGCGCTCCTCGAAGACCGGGCCGAACTCCGGGTCGGCGCCGAGCGCGGCCAGGATCTGCCGCTCCTGGGCCGCGAGCGCCCGCCGGTAGACCCGGCGCACCGCCTGGTCACCGGAGGCGTCGGCCCGGTGGAAGGCCCGGTAGCCATGGGCGTGGGCCGCCACGTACGCCAGATAGGCGTCGAGGCCGGAGGTCAGCTGTTCACGGACCGGGGCGCCGGGAACCGCCGCCGTCATCCGCAGCATCCGCTCGCTCTCGCGCTCCACGACCGCCGCGAAGAAGTCCCGCTTGGTGGGGAAGTAGTGGTACAGCAGCCCGCGGGAGACCCCGGCGATCTCGGCGACCTGCTCGATCCACACGTCGTCGTACGGGCTCTCCGAGAACAGTCGCGCGCCGACCGACAGCAGCTGCTCCCTGCGCTCCTCGGTGCTGAGTCGGCGCCGGGTGCGCTCCCCCTGGTTCGCGGCCATCCCCGCACTCTACTTGACGCCGGTTCAACAGCGGCAGCAGACTGAGGCCGCTGTTGAACCCACGTACAACACGCTCAACCTGCCGCTGCATCGAGGGAGATCGCGTCATGGCGGAGACGACGGGGACGACGGGCACCGCGCGGGCGCCGGGGACTGCGGCAAGGCCGGGTGGACCGGCCGCGGCGGGGCCCGCGGCCGGGGGCGCACTGCCGAAGGGGTTCCGCAGCGCGGAGCTGGGCTGGCCCGAGCTGGAGCGCATCCCGCACCCCCCGCGCCGGCTCCCCCTGCTCGGCGACGTGCTGGGCGCGAGCCGCCGCACCCCCCTCCAGGACTCACTGCGGTACGCCGGGCAACTGGGGCCGATCTTCCGCCGCAAGGCGTTCAACCGGGAGTTCGTGTTCGTCTGGGGCTCCGCGCTGGCCGCCGACATGGCGGACGAGACACGGTTCGCCAAGCATGTGGGGCTGGGCATCGCCAATCTGCGGCCCGTCGTCGGGGACGCCCTGTTCACGGCGTACAACCACGAGCCGAACTGGCAGCTGGCGCACGACGTCCTGGCTCCGGGGTTCAGCCGGGAGGCGATGGCGGCCTACCACCCGATGATGCTGGACGTGGCGGAGCGGCTCACCGGCCACTGGGACCGCGAACTGGCCGCGGGCCGGGCCGTGGACGTGCCCGGCGACATGACCAAACTGACCCTGGAGACGATCGCCCGCACCGGCTTCGGCCACGACTTCGCGTCCTTCGAACGGGACCGGCCGCACCCCTTCGTGACGGCGATGGTGGGCACCCTCACCTACGCGCAGCGCCTCAACACCGTGCCCTCCCCCGCCCTGCTGCGGCGGGCCACGCGCCGTAACGAGGCCGACATCGCCCATCTGAACCACACGGTCGACGAGCTCGTGCGGGAGCGCCGCGCCGGCGGCGGCGGGGACGGCGACCTGCTCGACCGGATGCTCGAGACGGCCCACCCGGACACGGGTGAGCGGCTGTCGGCGCAGAACGTACGCCGCCAGGTCGTCACCTTTCTGGTCGCCGGCCACGAGACCACCTCGGGCGCGCTCTCCTTCGCCCTGCACTACCTCTCCCTCAACCCCGGGATCGCCGCCCGCGCCCGAGCCGAGGTGGACCGGGTGTGGGGGGACGCGGCCGTGCCCGGGTACGAGCAGGTCGCGAAGCTGCGTTACGTCCGCCGGGTCCTCGACGAGGCGCTGCGGCTGTGGCCGACGGCGCCCGCGTTCGCGCGCGAGGCCCGGGTGGACACCGTGCTGGGCGGGGAGCACCCGATGCGGCGGGGCGCCTGGGCGCTGATCCTGACGGCCATGCTGCACCGCGATCCCGAGGCGTGGGGGCCGGACGCCGACCGGTTCGACCCCGACCGCTTCGACGCGGCGGCCGTACGCGCCCGTCCCCCGCACACCTTCAAGCCGTTCGGCACCGGGGCGCGGGCCTGCATCGGACGGCAGTTCGCGCTGCACGAGGCCACACTGGTGCTCGGGCTGCTGCTGCGCCGCTACGAGCTGCGGCCGGACCCGGCGTACCGACTGCGGGTCACGGAGCGGCTGACCCTGATGCCGGAGGGGCTGCGGATGCACCTGGAGCGGCGCACCCGGACGTCCGCGCCGACCGGGACACCGGCGCCGTCCGGCGGGCCGGCCGACCGGGAGGGCCCGGCGACGGCGCCCTCAGGGCCGCGCTGTCCAGTGCGCGGGGCGGGTGACTGACTCGGGCAGCCTGGTGGCCGCGCTCCCCCGGGCCGCGTTCAGCTGCGGCTGGGTCAGGAAGAACGCGCCGGTCAGATCGGCGTCGGCGAGGCCGGTGTCGCGCAGGTCCGCGCCGATCAGATCCGCCCCGCGCAGATCGGCGCCGGTGAGGTCGGCGGCGATCAGACAGGCGCCGCGAAGGTTCGCGCCCCGCAGGTCGGCGCCCCGGAGCCGGGCGCCCATCAGATCGGCGCCCCGGCGCTCCTTCCTGCGCCCCCGGACACCGGCCCGGACCAGTTCGCTGGTCTTCAGCAGCAGCACGTTGACGTCCTGGCGGTGCGCCGGGACGTCCAGGCCGACCAGCTCCGCCGGGGCCAGCCGGGTGAGGTCCTCGGTCTTCGCCAGGGCCCGGCGCAGATCGTCGTGGACCGGGTGGGCGGCGGGCAGGCCGAGCGCCTCGGTGAGATACCAGAGGAGTTCGTGGAGCTGCCGGACGACCGGGAACACCTCGGACATGAGGCGGGCCTCCCCGGGCGGGGCGGTACGGCGGTCCCGGCCGCCGAAGGTGAGCTGCGAGACCTTCTGGCCGGCGCCGAAGCAGTCGTAGACCGTGCAGCCGGTGAAGCCGCTCTGCCGCAGCCGCGCGTGGATCCCGCAGCGATGGTCCGCGCCCAGGTTGGGGCACTCCCGGCCCGCGGGCTTGTCGATCGCGAAGTCCGCGGAGCGGGCGAAGGGCAGGGCCACGCAACACAGGCCGAAGCAGTTCTCGCAGTCGCCGCGCAGTGTGGTCCGGTCCGCCGTCTCGTCTCGCATGCCGCACAGCCTACGCACGGGATACGGGCCGACCTGCCCGATTATCGGGCGAACAGCTCGAACGCGACCGCCGGGCGGCCGCCGAACCGTTCGCCCACCGACTTCGCCACCCCGGTCAGGAAGCCCCGTACGTAGCTTTCCGGTTCCTCGTCGGTCAGCGCCCCGATGTAGGCGCGGTGTTCGAGCAGCGAGCCGACCGCCCGTTCAAGTCCCGCCGAGGCGTCCACGGCGTGGGTGCGCGTCGCGGAGCCGGCGACCGCGACCCAGCGCACGCCGTTCCAGGGCTCCAGGCCCTGTTCGGCGAGTTCCGGGAAGATCCAGCGGTTCCCGGCGTCCCCGGCCGCGTCCAGGGTGGCGCGGCCGACCGCGACATGGTCGGGGGTGTTCCAGGCGACCCCGCCCCAGGTGTCGCGGTGGTTGAGGGTGATCACCAGTTCGGGGCGGTGGCGGCGGACAGCGGCGGCGATGTCGCGCCGCAGGGCGGGCCCGTACTCGACGACGCCGTCCCGGTGGTCCAGGAACTCGACCGTCGACACCCCCACCACGGCCGCACTGGCCCGCTGCTCCCGCTCGCGCAGCGGACCGCACTCGGCGGGCGCGAGGGTGTCGATGCCCGCCTCGCCCCGGGTCGCCAGCACATAGGCGACCTCGCGGCCGGCGTCGGTCCAGGCGGCGACGGCGGCGGAGCACCCGTATTCGAGGTCGTCCGGATGCGCCACCACGGCCAGGGCGCGCCGCCAGTCGTCGGGCATGGGCTGGAGTTGGGTGGTCGTCGGCTCGGTCATGCCCGCAGACTAACGCGTGACGAACCCGTCACACCTCGTCACGGACGAGAGCCAGCAGCCGGTCCAGGACCCGGGGGCCGCCGGCCCGGACGCCGTCGTGTTCGAACTCGTCGGTGACCCAGGTGCGCAGGCCGCGGACGGCACGGGCGGTGTCGAGGGAGTGCGCGGTGTCGACGTACAGGTCGTCGTGGTAGACCGCCGCCGCGACCGGGACCTCGTTGGCGGCGAGGCGCGCCGCGTCGTACAGGGGCGGCCAGTCGGTACGGGCGGCGAGGAGTTCGGCGGTCTCGCGCAGCGGGCGCAGCGCGGGGTCGGTGTCGAACATCCAGGGGTGGATGGTCTCGCCGGTGAGCAGCAGCGGCCCGTCGCCGGTGAGCGTCTTGGCCGCGTCGAACTGCGGGAACTCTGCGCGCACCCGTTCGGCGGCCCAGGCGGTGGGCCGGCTGTCCTGGCCGTAGACCGCCTCGTGGACGAGGGCGTAGAGAGGGTGTCCGGCGAAGGAGAGGTGGTTCTGCATCTCCTCCTGGAAGGCGTCGGACAGCGCAGGGCCGTCCGGGGTGGGGACGAAGGCCTCTTCGAGGAGGTGGTGCAGGCGGTGGCTGCCCTCGCCGCCGCCGAGCAGGATGCCGAGCGTCTGGAAGGCCTCGACGGTGAGCCGGTGGCCGTTCGGGAGGGTCACCTCGTGGTGGAGGAGGTGGTCGGCGATACGGCGGACGCGTTCGACGTCCTGCGGGTAACGGGCGTAGTGCGCGGCGACCTTGCGCTCCATGCGCGGGTAGGCGGCGCGGTACACGTCGTCGGCGTGCGCGTCGAGCGCGGGCAGACCGCCGGTGATCAGGGCGGCGGCGAGACCCTCGGGGGCGAGGGAGAGATAGGTGAGCGTGCAGAAGCCGCCGAAGCTCTGGCCGAGGACGGTCCAGGGGGCGCCGCCGGTGATCTCACGCCGGATCAGCTCGCAGTCGCGGACGATCGAGTCGGCGCGGAAGTGCGTCAGATAGTCGGCCTGTTCGGCCGGACCGCCGCGCAGCGGGAGGGTCTGCCGGTTGGCCGGGGTGGAGTGGCCGGTGCCCCGCTGGTCGAGGAGCAGGACGCGGAACTCCTTCAGCGCGCGCCCGAGCCAGGCCGGCCGGCCGATGAAGCGGTTGGCGCCGAAGCCGGGGCCGCCCTGGAGGTAGAGCAGCCACGGCAGGTCCTGGTCCGCCTTCTCGCTCGCGACGACCTCGCGGGCGTAGAGCCCGATCGTCTCCCCCCGCGGGTCGGCGTGGTCGAGGGGCACGGTGAAGCGTCGGTCGGTGAGGACCACGCCGGGCTGGCGGTAGCTGACGGACAACGGAGGCTCCCGGGACGATCGGTGTAAGGGCCGCGTCCCAGTTCAGCACATGTCCGGGCGGTACAGGAGCCCGGGGGATCATGAACAGCTACTGAACGGGCACTCAGCACCGTTACTGAACGGCCGCTCAGCCGCTGGATCTCCGCTCGGCGCGCCGGGCTCGGCCGCTGGACCGCCGCTCGGCACGCCGGGCTCGGCCGCTGGACCGCCGCTCGGCACGCCGACCCGGCCGGTGGACCGCCGCTCGGCGCGCCCGGCTCGGCCGCCGGACCGCCGCTCAGCGCGACGAGAGGCTGGACCTGCGCACCACCAGCTCCGGCTGGAGCACCACCCGCCGGTGTTCGTGCCGGGCGGCGCCCGCCCCTCCCGTCCCCGCCGCCTGCGCCTCGGTCTCCTCCAGCAGCATCTCGGCGGCCAGGGCGCCCATGGTGACGGCGGGCTGCCGGACCGATGTGAGGGGGACGGCCGCGGCGGCCGCGAACTCGATGTCGTCGTAGCCGACGATGGCCAGATCCTCCGGGACCTTCACCCCCGCCGCGTACATCGCCTGGAGCACGCCGAGGGCGAGCAGGTCGTTGGCGCAGAACACGGCGGTCGGGCGGCGGTCGCCGAGGCCCAGCAGACGGGCGCCCGCGTCCCGCCCGGCGGCCACGTCGAGCCGCTCGGTGGGCAGCTCGCGCAGGCACTCCGGGCCGAGGCCCGCCTCGGCGAGCGCGTTCAGGGCTCCGGTACGGCGGTCGCGGACCTGGGTGAAGCCGGGCGGACCGCTGACGTAGGCGATCGAGCGGTGTCCGGCGTCCACCAGATGCCGTACGGCGAGCGCGCCGCCCGCCACGTCGTCCACGGACACCGAGCACTCGGTGGTGCCCTCGGAGACCCGGTCGACGAGGACGAAGGGGATGCCGTGGCGGCGGAACGAGGCGATGTTGCGGCCGGTCGCGTCGGCCGGGGTGAGCAGCACGCCCCGCACCCGCTGCTCGGCGAAGAGCGACAGGTACTCGGCCTCCTCGCCGGCGCTCTCGGCGCTGTTGCAGACCATCACACCGAGCCCGGCGTCACGGGCGGCCCGCTCGGCACCGCGGGCGACGTCCACGAAGAACGGGTTGCCCATGTCGAGGACGAGCAGCCCCATGATCCGGCTGCGTCCCGCGCGCAGCTGCCGGGCGGACTCGCTGCGCACGTAGCCGAGCCGGTCTATCGCCGACAGCACGCGCGCCCGGGTCTCGGTGGCGACGGTGTCCGGGCGGTTGATGACGTTCGAGACCGTGCCGACGGATACTCCGGCGGCACGGGCGACGTCCTTGATTCCCACCGGCTGGGCCATCAGGCGGGGACCTCCAGGTGAACGGGATACGGCGGGACGGCCTTCACATTACCGTCACCCCGCCGCACCCCTTTCCGAGTACGGATACGGGTCGGATGCGGGTCATGCGGGCAGTGCGAAGTCGACGACGTGGAGCGCCGAGGGGGTCGTCCCGCTCGACTTCTCCTGATACATGATCGACAGGGTGTTGTCGGCCTTGACGCGCAGTTCGTCGATCACGACCTCGCCGAAGGCGTTGAGGCCGCTGCCGTCGAAGAGCACCCTCCAGTCCGTGTGGCCGGAGGCCTTGGAGGCCCCGGCTATCCGGCCGAAGGGGAAGATCGCGTACGCGTTGTCGTACTTGTCCAGGACCAGCTTGGTGCGCTGGCTGGAGCCGAGGACCACGGGTATCTCCGTCTTCTGCCAGCTCCCGGAGGAGTTCTTGCGCAGATGGAAGGCGCGGCCGTCCGCCGTGCGGTCGCGGACGTAGTCGGTGGTGCACTGGCCGAAGCGGCCGGGCACGTAGCTGATGATCGCGTGCGGGAGGCCGGTGGAGTCGGTGGCCTGGCTCTCCTGGTTCATCAGGGAGTGGTCGGGGCCGAGCGCGTCCACCACGAGTCCGGCGTCCGTGACGGCGACCTTGTCGGAGCCGCCCGTGGTGCCGACGACGGCGCCCGCGTCGTTGCGCCAGGTGCGACCCCGGTCGGCGGAGTGGACGTAACCGGTGTCGTGGTTGGTGATGCCGCCGCCGGAGCACATCACCGCGCCGTTCTGCTCACGCCAGGTGAAGAACGCGTGCAGCCGGCCGTTGACGTCGTAGTCGATGCCGTGCAGATACATGCTGCGGACCGTCGAGGTGCCGTGCTCGCTGGTGTAGGTGCCGGTGGAGCCGGACCACTCGCCGAGGTTCGTCCAGGCCGAACCGTCGTACTCCGCGAGGGCGTTGCGGCCGTCGCCGGAGACGCCGACCCGGTAGCTGAGCTGGAGTCGGCCCTCGGGGGTGGCGATGAACTGCGGGTAGGTGAACCGGTCGGTGAGCGCGAGGCCGTCGAGGGTGGTCTGTACGGCGCCGAAGACGGACGACGTCCAGGAGGTGCCCGCCGGGTCGTCCAGGAGTCCGGCCACCGACTTCACGTAGAAGAAGCCGTCGCTGTGGGAGTCCATGGTGAGATGCAGACGGCCGTCGGTCTTCGAGACGCCCATGGAGATGACGTTGTGCGAGTCGTCGGCCTTGAGACGGTGCGCGAGGGTGACGGTGGACCAGGTGGTGCCGCCGAGGACGCGCCGGGCGACGACCGCGTACCTGGTGGAGGTGTACCAGGCGGCGTACTGGTGGCCCTTGTAGGTCAACAGGCCGTTCTTCTGGAACGAGTTGTTGTTGACCAGGCCGTCGTAGGACACGAAGAAGACGGCCGCGGCGTCGAGTCGGCCGGTGGCCTTCCTGGTGACCGAGGGGCCGGGGGCGGCCGCGCGGGCGGTGCCGGCGGCGAGGGCGGGGGACGCCGTGGCGCCCAGGAGGGCGCCGGCCAGCAGGGTGCGTCGTCTCATCTCGGAGGACTCCATCGTCTGCGAGAGCGGGAAACGGAGGGAGAGGGGGACGGAGGGGACGGGGAGCGGAGAGGAGGGGGCGGGGACCGGACGGGGCGGGGACGGGGCCGGGGCGGGGACGGGGCCGGGGCGGGGGGTGTCAGGCGAGGTGGAAGACCTCGGTGAGGGGCTTCATCGCCTCGTCGGGCCGGGCCCCGTCGAGCGACTCGAAGAACGGCGCCATCTCCGCCTGCCAGCGGGCGTTGACGCCGGTGGCCTCCATGCCGGCCTGGGCGGCGGCGAAGTCCTCGGTCTCCAGATAGCCGACGAGCAGGCCGTCGTCTCTCAGGAAGAGGGAGTAGTTGTGCCAGCCGGTGGCCGAGAGAGCGTCGAGCATCTCCGGCCACACGGCGGCATGGCGTTCGCGGTACTCGGCGAGCCGGTTCTGCCGGACCTTGAGAAGGAAACAGACACGCTGCATGAAGTACCGCTCCTGTGCGGGGAGTCGAAGCTACCGGGGACTAGAAGTTGAACTGGTCGATGTTCTTGGCGTCGAACACGGTCGGCTTGCCGAGGCTGATCACGCCGTCCTTGCCGATGGTGTAGGTGGTGCCGCCGGCCTTGAAGGTCTCGCCCTCCGCGCCCGTGATCTGGCCCGAGACCAGCGCCACCGACGTCTGCGCGGCCAGCGCGCCGAGCTTCGCCGGGTCCCACAGCTCGAAGGCGTCGACGGTGCCGTTCTTGACGTAGGTGCGCATGTCGTTCGGCGTGCCGAGGCCGGTCAGCTTGACCTTGCCCTTGTACTTGGAGCCCGACAGGTACTGGGCCGCCGCCTTGATGCCGACGGTGGTCGGGGAGATGATCCCCTTCAGGTTCGGGTATTCCTGGAGCAGGCCCTGGGTCTGCTGGAAGGACTTCTGGGCGTCGTCGTCGCCGTACGCGACCTTGACGAGCTTGATGTCCTTGTACTTGGCGTCCTTCAGTTCGTCCTTCATGAAGTCGATCCAGGTGTTCTGGTTCGTCGCCGTCTGCGCGGCGGACAGGATCGCGATCTCGCCCTTGTAGCCGATCTGTTCGGCGAGCAGCTGAACCTCGGTACGGCCCAGGTCCTCCGCGGACGCCTGCGAGACGAAGGCGTTGCGGCAGTCGGGGTTGGTGTCCGAGTCGTAGGTGACGACCTTGATGTCGTTCTTCATGGCCTGCTTGAGCGCGGTGCACAGGGCGCCCGGGTCCTGGGCGGACACGGCGATCGCGTCGACCTGCTGCTGCGTCAGCGTGTTGACGTAGGAGACCTGTCCGGAGGTGTCGGTGCCGCTGTTGGTGCCGACCTCCTTGTAGCTGGAGCCCAGCTCCTTCAGAGCCGCCTCGCCGCCCTTGTCGGAGGTGGTGAAGTAGGGGTTGTTGACCTGCTTGGGCAGGAAGCCGACGGTCAGGCCCTTCTTGGTGGCCGCGTTCGGGTCGGCCTTGCCGGCGGAGGCCGCGGCGCCGGTGCTCTCGTTCTTCACGTCCTCCTTGGTCGTGCCGCCGCAGGCGGTGGCGGCGAGCGCGAGGGAGGAGACGGCGGCCAGGGCCGCACAGGCACGACGGAGGGATGACTTGCGCATCACGGGGTTCCTTTACGAGGTGAGCGAAGCGGGGTTAAGCCGTCGGAGTCGGGGCCGTGGCTCTACGGCCCGCCCGTGCGACGGAGATCTGCCGTGCGACCCGGGGGCCGAGCACGGAGACGACGAGCAGGACGCCGGTGACGACGATCTGCGACTGGGCGGAGACGTCCTGGAGGCTCATGACGTTCTGCGCGGCGCCGAGCAGGAAGACTCCCGCGACGGCACCGCCGAGCGTGCCCTTGCCGCCGTCGAAGTCGATACCGCCGAGCAGGACGGCCGCGATGACGGAGAGTTCGAGGCCGGTGGCGTTGTCGTAGCGGGCGCTGGCGTAGTGCAGGGCCCAGAAGATGCCGGTGAGGGAGGCCATCAGGCCGGTCACCGTGAACAGGATCAGCTTGTGCCGCCGGACCCGGATGCCGGCGAACCGGGCGGCCTCCTCGCTGGCGCCGATCGCGAACAGCGAGCGGCCGAACGGGGTGGCGTGCAGCACGACCACGGCGATCGCGAGCAGGACGACGAAGGGCAGGAAGGCCTGCGGGAGGAAGGTGTCCCCCAGCCGGCCGGCCGCGAAGTCCAGGTACTGGGTGGGGAAGTCGGTGACCGCGTCGGAGCCGAGCACGATCTGCGCGATGCCCCGGTAGGCGGCCATGGTGCCGATGGTGACGGCGAGCGAGGGGAGCCCGAGGCGGGTCACGAGCAGACCGTTGACCAGCCCGCACACCACACCGAGGAGCAGGCAGATCGGGATGATCGCCTCGATGGTGAGGCCCTGGTTCCACAGGGCGCCCATCACCGCGCCGGACAGTCCGGCGGTGGAGGCGACGGACAGGTCGATCTCGCCGGAGACGACCAGCAGGGTCATCGGCAGCGCGATGAGCGCGATGGGCAGCGTGTTGCCGATGAGGAACGACAGGTTGAGGGCGTTGCCGAAGCCGTCCACGAAGGAGAACGAGAACAGCAGCAGGACGATCAGGAGGGCGCCGACGACCGTGTCCCAGCGGACGGCGCGGGTGAGCGACTCAGGCATGGCCGGCGTCTCCCTTCTTGACGGTGGGCTTGGCGGAGGCGGGGGTGGCGCCGGTCCGGGCCGCCGCCGACTTCTTCTTCAGCGCGGCCGCCACCCGCAGGGCGACGATCCGGTCGACCGCGATGGCCAGCAGCAGGAGCACGCCGTTGATGGCGAGCACCCAGACCGAGCTGACGCCGAGCGCGGGCAGGACGCTGTTGATGGAGGTGAGCAGCAGGGCGCCGAGGGCCGCGCCGTAGACGCTGCCGGAGCCACCGGTGAAGACGACGCCGCCGACCACGACCGCGCTGACGACGGTGAGTTCGTAGCCGTTGCCGGTCCCGGAGTCGACGTTGCCGAACCGGGCCAGGTACATCGCCCCGGCGAGGCCGGCGAGAGCGCCGCAGAAGGTGTACGCGGCGAGGATCCGCTTGCGGACCGGGATGCCGGCCAGCCGGGCGGCCTCCGGGTTGGAGCCGAGCGCGTACAGCTCGCGGCCGCTGCCGAAGTGCTTGAGGTAGTACGCGGTGGCGACGAGGACGGCGAGCGCGATGAGCGCCAGCCACGGCACCGCGGACACTCCGCCGGAGCCGAAGTCGACGAAGGAGTCGGGCAGGTCGGCGGCGGTGATCTGGCGGGAGCCGACCCAGATGGAGTCGATACCGCGGATGATGTACAGCGTGCCCAGGGTGACGACCAGGGCGGGCACCTGACCGAGGCTGACCAGCAGGCCGTTGAGGAGCCCGAAGCCGACGCCCAGCAGGACCGCCAGCACGATCGCGATCACCGGGTTGCCGCCGCCTTGCAGGTACGTGCCGGCGGCGAAGGCGCTGATGCCGAGGGTGGAGCCGACCGACAGGTCGACGTTGCGGGTGATGACGACCAGGGACTGACCGGTGGCGACCAGCACCAGGATGGTCGCGTTCAGCAGCAGGTCCTTGATGCCCTGCTCGGACAGGAACTCGCTGTTGCCGGCCTGGGTGACGGCGATCATCACCAGGAAGACGACCAGGATGGCGAGTTCGCGCATCTTGAAGACGCGGTCGACCAGCCGGGTGCCGCTGGACTTGGGCACCTCGGCGACGGGGGCCTCGGGGGAGGTGGTCACCGTCATGCGGCTGCCCTCCCGGTGGCTGCGGCCATCACGGTTTCCTCGGTGGCTTCGGTACGGGGGATCTCGGCGGCGAGCCTGCCCTCGTGCATCACCAGCACGCGGTCGGCCATGCCGAGGATCTCGGGCAGGTCGGAGGAGATCATCAGGACGGCGACCCCGTCGGCGGCCAGCTCGCTGAGCAGCCGGTGCACCTCGGCCTTGGTGCCGACGTCGATGCCGCGGGTCGGCTCGTCGACGATGAGCACCTTGGGGCCGGTGGCCAGCCACTTGGCGAGGACGACCTTCTGCTGGTTGCCGCCGGACAGCGTGTTGACGGTGTCGGCGATCCGGGCGTACTTGACCTGGAGCTTGACCGCCCAGTCGAGGGAGCGGCTGCGTTCGGCGCCACGGTCCATCAGGCCGGCCTTCACGGTCGTCCGCAGGCCGGTCAGGCCGATGTTGCGCTCGATGGACATGTCCATCACCAGGCCCTGGGCCCGCCGGTCCTCGGGGACCAGCGCCAGGCCGGCCGCCATCGCGGTGGAGGGGGCGCCGTTCGTCAGCCGGCGGCCCTGGACCTCCACCTCGCCGGCGTCCCAGCGGTCGATGCCGAAGACGGCCCGGGCGACCTCGGTGCGTCCGGCGCCGACGAGTCCGGCGAGTCCGACGATCTCGCCGCGCCGTACCTCGAAGGAGACGTCGGTGAAGACTCCCTCCCGGGTCAGCCGGCGGACGCTGAGGGCGACCTCGCCCGGGGTCACGTCCTGCTTGGGGTAGAGCTCGTCGAGGTCGCGGCCGACCATCCGGCGGACCAGGTCGTCCTCGGTCATGTCCGCCAGTGGCTCGCTGGCGATCCAGGCACCGTCGCGCAGGGTGGTCACCCGCTGGCAGATCTGGAAGATCTCCTCCAGCCGGTGCGAGATGAACAGCACCGCCGCGCCCTGTTCCCGCAGGGTGCGCACGACGCCGAACAGCCGGGCGACCTCGCTGCCGGTGAGGGCGGCGGTCGGCTCGTCCATGATCAGGACGCGGGCGTCGAAGGAGAGCGCCTTGGCGATCTCCACGATCTGCTGGTCCGCGATGGACAGGCCGCGCGCCGGGCGGTCGGGGTCGAGTTCGACGCCCAGGCGCCGCATCAGGTCGGCGGTGGCCGCGTGGGTGGCCTTGTGGTCGATGCGGCCGAGTGCGCGCCGGGGCTGGCGGCCCATGAAGATGTTCTCGGCGATCGACAGGTCGGGGAAGAGCGTGGGCTCCTGGTAGATCACGGCGATACCGGCGTCGCGGGCGTCGCCGGGGCCGTGGAAGACGACGGGTTCACCGTCGAGCAGCACCCGGCCCGCGTCGGCCCGGTGCACTCCCGCGAGGGTCTTGATGAGCGTGGACTTGCCCGCGCCGTTCTCGCCGGCGAGGGCGTGCACCTCGCCGGGGAACAGTTCCAGGGAGACGCCCCGCAGGGCGCGAACGGCGCCGAAGGACTTGGTCACGTCCTTCAACGCCAGCACCGGGGCCGGTCCCGCGTCGGACGGGTGAGTCATAAATGGCTCCTCGACGACGCCTGGGACAGGCCCTCACAGCGTCGTGAAAGGTTTCAACTGGATTGCCGGGACGTTAGACATCCCGGCCATGTCACGTCAATGGGTACGTCTCGAAAAGTTTTCGATAGCCGAAGGTCACGCGCCGGTCACGGAGAACGAAGCAGGCCGGAGGGCTTGACACTCTTCTCGGAGCCTCATAGCTTCCCCTACTGAATCGTTTCATCCGGGAGTTGTTCCGGACCGATGTCACAGGAGCCCGAAGTGACCGACCTCGCCGCGGTGAAGGCCGCGCTGAAGACCCAGGCCGTCGAGACGCCGTCGTGGGCGTACGGGAACTCAGGCACCCGTTTCAAGGTGTTCGCCCAGGACGGCGTACCGCGCACCCCGCAGGAGAAGCTGGACGACGCGGCGCAGGTGCACCGCTTCACCGGCGCCGCCCCGACGGTGGCCCTGCACATCCCGTGGGACAAGGTGGAGGACTACTCCGCACTTGCGAAACATGCCGAGGACCGCGGCGTGAAGCTGGGGGCGATCAACTCCAACACCTTCCAGGACGACGCCTACAAGCTGGGCAGCATCTGCCACCCGGAAGCGGCGGTGCGGCGCAAGGCGCTCGATCATCTGCTCGAGTGCGTCGACATCATGGACGCGACGGGCTCGGCCGACCTGAAGCTGTGGTTCGCCGACGGCACGAACTACCCCGGCCAGGACGACCTCCGGGAGCGGCAGGACCGGCTCGCCGAGGGCCTCTCCGCGGTGTACGAGCGGCTCGGGGACGGGCAGCGGATGCTGCTGGAGTACAAGTTCTTCGAGCCCGCCTTCTACTCCACGGACGTGCCGGACTGGGGCACGGCCTACGCGCACTGCCTCAAGCTCGGCCCGAAGGCGCAGGTCGTGGTGGACACCGGGCACCACGCGCCCGGCACCAACATCGAGTTCATCGTCGCCACGCTGCTGCGCGAGGGGAAGCTCGGCGGGTTCGACTTCAACTCGCGGTTCTACGCGGACGACGACCTCATGGTCGGTGCCGCCGACCCGTTCCAGCTGTTCCGGATCATGTACGAGGTGGTGCGCGGCGGTGGGTTCACGTCCGATGTGGCGTTCATGCTCGACCAGTGCCACAACATCGAGGCGAAGATCCCGGCGATCATCCGGTCCGTGATGAACGTGCAGGAGGCCACCGCGAAGGCGCTGCTGGTCGACCGGTCGGCGCTGGCCGCCGCGCAGGCGTCCGGCGACGTGCTGGAGGCGAACGCGGTGGTGATGGACGCGTACAACACGGACGTGCGTCCGCTGCTGCGTGAGGTGCGGGAGGAGTCGGGGCTGGACCCCGACCCCATGGCCGCGTACCGGGCGTCCGGGTACGCCGAGAAGATCGTTGCCTCGCGGGTCGGCGGGGAGCAGGCGGGGTGGGGCGCATAAGCGTCCGCCGTCACCCGTCCGCCGCGGACCGCGGGCCCGTCGTGGCCGGTCGCGCCCGCGCGGCGGGAGCCGCGACGCGACACCGCCCCGCGCCCCTTCGGACACCCCCCTCATCCGCGTTCGAGAAGTAAGGAATCCGCATGACCACCCACCCCGAAGCCGCCGCTCTGCTCGGTCGGTCCCATCGGCTCGGCGCCGATCCGCGCAACACCAACTACGCCGGCGGCAACACCTCCGCCAAGGGCACCGACACCGACCCCGTGACCGGCGGGGACGTCGAGCTGATGTGGGTGAAGGGGTCCGGTGGGGACCTCGGGACACTCACCGGGGCGGGCCTGGCCGTGCTGCGGCTGGACCGGCTGCGGGCGCTGAAGGGCGTGTACCCGGGCGTCGAGCGCGAGGACGAGATGGTCGCCGCGTTCGACTACTGCCTGCACGGCAAGGGCGGAGCGGCGCCCTCGATCGACACCGCCATGCACGGACTCGTCGACGCGGCCCACGTCGATCACCTGCACCCGGACTCCGGGATCGCGCTCGCCTGCGCGGCCGACGGGGAGAAGCTGACCGCCGAGTGCTTCGGTGACAGCGTGGTGTGGGTGCCCTGGCGGCGGCCGGGCTTCCAGCTGGGGCTGGACATCGCCGCCGTGAAGGCCGCGAACCCGCAGGCGATCGGCTGTGTCCTCGGCGGCCACGGCATCACCGCCTGGGGCGACACCTCCGAGGAGTGCGAGCGCAACTCGCTGCACATCATCCGGACCGCCGAGACCTTCCTCGCGGAGAAGGGGAAGGCCGATCCGTTCGGGCCGGTCCTCGAGGGCTACGCGGCGCTGCCCGAGGACGAGCGCCGGGAGCGGGCCGCCGCGCTCGCGCCGTACGTGCGGGCCATCGCCTCCCAGGACCGCCCCCAGGTGGGGCACTTCACGGACTCCGACCCCGTGCTCGACTTCGTGGCGCGGGCCGAGCACCCGCGGCTCGCCGCGCTCGGCACCTCCTGCCCGGACCACTTCCTGCGCACCAAGGTGCGGCCGCTGGTCCTGGACCTGCCGCCCACCGTCGCGGTCGAGGACGCGGTCGCGCGGCTGAAGGAGCTGCACGCCGAGTACCGCGAGGAGTACGCCGCCTACTACGGCCGGCACGCCGACGCCGACTCGCCCGCGATGCGCGGCGCCGACCCGGCGATCGTGCTGGTCCCGGGCGTGGGCATGTTCTCCTTCGGCAAGGACAAGCAGACCGCGCGCGTCGCCGGCGAGTTCTACGTCAACGCGATCAACGTGATGCGCGGCGCGGAGGCGGTGTCCTCGTACGCGCCGATCGAGGAGGCGGAGAAGTTCCGCATCGAGTACTGGGCCCTGGAGGAGGCCAAGCTCCAGCGGATGCCCGCGCCGAAGCCGCTGGCCACCCGGGTGGCCCTGGTCACCGGTGCCGGCAGCGGGATCGGCAAGGCCATCGCGCACCGGCTGGCGGCCGAGGGCGCGTGCGTCGTCGTCGCCGATCTGAACGCCGAGAACGCGGCCGCCGTCGCCGAGGAGCTCGGCGGCCCCGACAGGGCCGTCGCCGTCACCGTCGACGTGACCTCCGAGGAGCAGATCGCCGGCGCCTTCCGGGCCGCGGCGCTCGCCTTCGGCGGGGTCGACCTCGTCGTCAACAACGCCGGGATCTCGATCTCCAAGCCGCTGCTGGAGACGTCGGCCCGCGACTGGGACCTCCAGCACGACATCATGGCCCGCGGTTCGTTCCTCGTCTCGCGTGAGGCGGCGCGGGTGATGATCGCGCAGGAGCTGGGCGGCGACATCGTCTACATCGCGTCGAAGAACGCCGTCTTCGCCGGCCCGAACAACATCGCCTACTCCGCCACCAAGGCCGACCAGGCCCATCAGGTCCGGCTGCTGGCGGCCGAGCTGGGCGAGCACGGCATCCGCGTCAACGGTGTCAACCCGGACGGCGTGGTGCGCGGGTCGGGCATCTTCGCGGGCGGCTGGGGCGCCCAGCGGGCCGCGACCTACGGCATCGAGGAGGAGAAGCTCGGCGAGTTCTACGCCCAGCGGACCATCCTCAAGCGTGAGGTGCTGCCGGACCACGTCGCAAACGCGGTGTTCGCGCTCACCGGCGGCGAACTCACCCACACCACCGGACTGCACGTCCCCGTCGACGCGGGTGTGGCGGCCGCGTTCCTCCGGTGACGGCCGTGCGGTCGTACGCGGCGGTCGACCTCGGCGCGTCGAGCGGGCGCGTCATGGTCGGCCGGGTGGGCCCGGACTCACTGGAACTGGTGGAGGCACACCGCTTCCCCAACCGGCCGGTCCGGGTTCCCGAGGGGCTGCGCTGGGACGTGCTGTCCCTGTACGCGGGGGTGCTCGCCGGGCTGCGGTCGGCCGGTCAGGTGGACTCGGTCGGCATCGACAGCTGGGCCGTGGACTACGGCCTGCTCGACGCCGACTCGGCGCTGCTCGGCAACCCGGTGCACTACCGGGACGCCCGCACCGAGGGCGTCGCCGAGAAGGTGTGGGCGACCGTGCCGGCGGCCGAGCTGTACGCGGCCACCGGCCTCCAGTACGCGCCCTTCAACACCCTGTACCAGCTGACGGCGGCCCGCGGCACACGCCAGCTGGAGCACGCCCGGCGCCTGTTGCTCATCCCGGACCTGCTGTCCTACTGGCTGACGGGCGAGCAGGGCACGGAACTCACCAACGCCTCCACCACCCAGCTGATCGATCCCGCGACGGGCGACTGGTCGTACGACGTGGCCTCCCGGCTGGGCATCGACCTGGAGCTGTTCGCGCCGCTGCGGCGGCCCGGCGATCCGGCGGGGCTGCTGCGGGCGCAGGTGCTGGAGGAGACGGGCCTGACCGGGCCCGTGCCGGTGACGACGGTCGGCTCGCACGACACCGCCTCCGCGGTGGCCGCCGTCCCGGCGACCGGCGAGCGGTTCGCCTACATCTGCACCGGCACCTGGTCGCTGGCCGGCCTGGAGCTGACGGCGCCCGTGCTCACCGAGGAGAGCCGGGCCGCCAACTTCACCAACGAGCTCGGTCTCGACGGCACGGTCCGCTACCTGCGCAACATCATGGGGCTCTGGCTCCTCCAGGAGTGCCTGCGGGCCTGGGGCGACCCGGATCTGGGCGGGCTGCTGCGGGAGGCTGCCGCCGTGCCGGCGCTGCGCTCGGTGGTGGACGCCGGGGACGCCGCCTTCCTGGCGCCCGGGCGGATGCCGGAACGGATCGCCGAGGCGTGCCGCGCGTCCGGACAGCCGGTGCCCGTCTCGCCGGCGGAGATCACTCGGTGCATCCTCGACTCGCTCGCCCTCGCCCACCGGCGGGCCGTCGAGGAGGCCCAGCGGCTCGCCGACCACCCCGTGGACGTCGTCCACATCGTCGGGGGCGGCACCCGTAACGCGCTGCTGTGCCAGCTCACCGCCGACGCCTGCGGGCTGCCGGTGGTGGCCGGTCCGACGGAGGCCGCCGCCCTCGGCAACGTGCTCGTCCAGGCACGGACGCACCAACTGGTCGGCGACCGTGCCGATCTGCGCCGGCTGCTCGCCCGTACGCAGCCCCTGACGCGCTACACGCCGCGGGGCGACGCCGGGCGGTGGCGCGAGGCGGAGGCCCGGCTCGCCACGCGGTGAGCCGGGGTCTCCCCCGGGCCCCCGCACCGGACTAGTCTGCACTCATCCGATGACCTACCCCCAAGGAGCCGCGATGCGTGTCGCACTGTTCCTGACCTGTGTCAACGACACGCTCTATCCCGACACCGGCCGCGCTGTGGTGAAACTCCTGACCAGGCTGGGGGTAGAGGTCGACTTCCCGATGGCCCAGACCTGCTGCGGCCAGGCCCACTACAACACCGGCTACCGCCATGAGGCCGAGCCGCTCGCCCGGCATTTCTCCGATGTCTTCGGGGAGTACGAGGCGATCGTGACGCCCTCCGGGTCCTGCGGGGCGATGGTCCGGGAGCTGTATCCACGGATGGGCGAGCGGGCTCGGGCCGAGGGGCGCGGGGACACCCTCGCGGCCACCCTGGCGCCGGTGGTCCCGAAGACCTACGAGCTCACCGAGTTCCTGGTGGACGTGCTCGGGGTGACGGACGTCGGCGCGTACTACCCGCACACGGTGACGTACCACCCGACCTGTCACGGGCTGCGGGGACTGGGTCTCGGCGAGCGGCCCCGGCGGCTGCTCCAGGCGGTCGGGGGGCTGGAACTGGTGGAGCTGCCGGGGGCCGACGAGTGCTGCGGCTTCGGCGGGACCTTCGCGCTGAAGAACGCCGACGTCTCGGCGGCGATGGGCGCCGACAAGGTGCGCAACGCCGAGTCGACGGGCGCCGAGGTGCTGTGCGCGGCGGACAACTCCTGCCTGATGCACATCGGCGGGACCATGACCCGACTGGAGACGGCCATGCGGCCCGTGCACATCGCGGAGATCCTGGCGAGCACGGAGGAGGACCCGGCCGTATGAGCGGGACGTTCGTAGGAATGCCGGCCTTCCCGAAGGCCGCGCACGAGGCGGTCGGCAACCAGACCCTGCGCGCCAACCTGCGGCACGCCACGCACACCATCCGCGCCAAGCGGGCGGCCGCCGTGGCCGAGGTGTCCGACTGGGCGGAGCTGCGGGAGGCGGGCAAGCGGATCAAGGACCACACGCTGCGTCATCTCGACCGCTATCTCGTGCAGTTGGAGGAGTCGGTGACGGCGGCGGGCGGCGTCGTGCACTGGGCCGCCGACGCCGACGAGGCCAACCGGATCGTGGCCGACCTGGTCAAGGAGACCGGCGAGTCGGAGGTCGTCAAGGTCAAGTCGATGGCCACGCAGGAGATCGGGCTCAACGAGGCGCTGGAGGCGGAGGGCATCCGCGCCTACGAGACCGACCTCGCCGAGCTCATCGTGCAGTTGGGCAAGGACCGGCCTTCGCACATCCTGGTCCCCGCGATCCACCGCAACCGGGGGGAGATCCGGGACATCTTCGCCCGCGAGATGAGCGAGTGGGGCCGCCCCGCCCCCGAGGGGCTGACCGACACCCCCGCCGAACTCGCCGACGCCGCACGTCTGCATCTGCGCGAGAAGTTCCTGCGCGCCAAGGTCGGCGTCTCCGGCGCCAACTTCATGGTCGCCGAGACCGGCACCCTGGTGGTCGTGGAGTCCGAGGGCAACGGGCGGATGTGCCTGACCCTGCCCGAGACGCTGATCTCCGTCGTCGGCATCGAGAAGATCGTTCCGACCTGGCGGGACCTGGAGGTCTTCCTCCAGACCCTGCCCCGGTCCTCGACGGCCGAGCGCATGAACCCGTACACGTCGACCTGGACGGGCACGACGGACGGCGACGGTCCCCGGACCTTCCATCTGGTGCTGCTGGACAACGGCCGCACCGACACCCTCGCGGACGAGGTCGGCCGGCAGGCCCTGCGCTGCATCCGCTGCTCCGCCTGTCTGAACGTGTGCCCGGTGTACGAGCGGGCCGGCGGCCATGCCTACGGCTCGGTCTATCCGGGCCCGATCGGCGCGATCCTCAGCCCCCAGCTGCGCGGTACCGGGAGCGAGATCGACGCCTCGCTGCCGTACGCCTCGTCGCTGTGCGGCGCCTGCTACGAGGTGTGCCCGGTGGCCATCGACATCCCGGAGGTACTGGTGCACCTGCGGGAGCGGGTCGTCCAGGGCGGCCCGGTCACCCGCGAGGGCAACAAGGTGGTGCTCAAGCCGGCCAAGGGCCACGGCGCCGAGCGGGCCGCGATGCGGGCGGCGCGCTGGGCCTTCGGCCGGCCCGGCGCGCTGCGCGCCGGTCAGCGGCTGGCGTCCCGGACCCGTCGGCTCCATCCGCGTACGCTGCCCGGCCCCGGCAGGGCGTGGAGCGGCACGCGGGATCTGCCGGTGGTGCCCGCGGAGCCGTTCCGCGACTGGTGGCAGCGTACGAACGGCGGGACCGGCGACGAGGGGACGGCGAAATGAGCAGCAGGGAAAGGATCCTGGGCCGGGTGCGGCGCGCGCTGGCCGACGTACCGCGGGACGAGCCCCCGTACGAGGAAGCCGTCGCGCGCGACTATCTGCGCGAGCACGGTGCCCGGAGCGCCGAGGAGACGGTCGCGCTGCTGGCGGAGAACCTGGCGGACTACCGCGCCCTCGTGCACCGTTGCGGTGCCGACGAACTGCCGTCCCTGCTGGCCCGGTTGCTCGCGGAGCGGAAGGCGGCGACCGTGCTGGTGCCGCCCGGTCTCGACGAGGCGTGGCTGACCGAGACGGAGGTCGCGCGGGTGGCGGACCGGGTGGAGAGCGGCGCGCACGAACTCGACCGGGTGGACAGTGTGGTCACGGCGTGCGCGGTGGCGGTCGCCGAGACCGGGACGATCGTGCTGGACGGCGGCCCCGACCAGGGGCGGCGCCGGATCACCCTGGTCCCGGACCACCACATCTGTGTGGTGCGCGTCCCCGAGCAGGTGGTGTCGTCCGTGCCGCAGGCCCTCGAACGCCTCGATCCCGCCCGCCCGTTGACATGGATCTCGGGTCCTTCGGCGACCAGTGACATCGAGCTGGACCGGGTGGAGGGAGTGCACGGCCCGCGCACCCTCGAGGTGATCCTGGTCGGCTGAGCTCCCCAGGAGTCCCTGCCCCCGGGTGGAACGCGTTCTGGGGCATGCGCCGGGCACCTTCCCGCAGGGGGCGCGGCGCGGCGCGGCCGCGCTCCGGTGACCTCAGCAGTAGGTCATCGGGCGGCCGTGCCGAAGCGAGTGCTGGGCGGCGCGCAGGTAGAGCGCGGTGTAGAACGCCGTGGCCAGGTCCTCGGCCCAGGGGCCCGGCCGGGTGGCGGCGGCCTCCTCCGCCTCGCCTTCCAGGAACCAGAAGGTCAGTTCGAGGTTGCCGGGTCTCGCCGGTACGAGGTCCAGCGGCAGACCGAGGGCCCCGGCCAGCCGCTCGGCGAGCGCGAGGACGTACGGCGCCGCGACGACCAGCGTCTCGTCCGTGTAGGCGGAGCCGACGGGCAGCGGGACGGCCTCGTCCAGGGCGAACGGGACCAGCACCGACCAGTCGAGGAGGGCGTGCCGCTCCTGGGGGGTCAGCCGCTCCCGGCACAGCGCGTCGAAGCCGTCCATCGGCGGGCTCAGCTTCTCCTCGAACCGGCCCGGGGCCCCGCCGCCCTCCGGGGCGAACGGCGGCAGGCCGCGCCGCGCCAGCTCGGTGTTCAGGGCGGTGGCCACCTCTCCGTGGCCCTCCTCCCCCGCCGTCGACCAGTCGTCCGCACTCACGTCCACGAGATACACACCCATGGGCGCAACGTACCGGGAGCCACCGACAACCCCGGCGCCCCTGACGCCCCCGCCGCCGTCGGCCACACCGGCAACATCGACAAGCGAGGTGAACAAGCGCTTAGATAGTGGACGGATCGAGCACCGCCCACGATCGAACGCCCGGGAGGCCCCGTTGTTCACGTCCGTCGACGATGTCCGCGCCCGGCTCGCCGAGAGCGGCTACCTGGCCTCCCCCGCCGTCGCCACGACCGTCTTCCTCGCCGACCGGCTCGGCAAGCCGCTGCTCGTGGAGGGGCCCGCCGGCGTCGGCAAGACGGAACTCGCCAAGGCCGTGGCCCAGGTGGCGGGCGCCCGGCTGGTGCGGCTCCAGTGCTACGAGGGCGTCGACGAGTCCCGTGCGCTGTACGAGTGGAACCACGCCAAGCAGTTGCTGCGCATCAGCGCGGGCCGGGACGAGACCTGGGACGAGACCCGCACGGACATCTTCAGCGAGGAGTTCCTCCTCCCCCGGCCGCTGCTGGCCGCCATCCGCGGTGACGAGCCGACGGTCCTGCTGATCGACGAGACCGACAAGGCCGACGTCGAGGTCGAGGGACTGCTCCTCGAAGTGCTCAGCGACTTCCAGGTCACCGTCCCCGAACTCGGCACGATCACCGCCTCCCGCCGCCCGTTCGTGGTGCTCACCTCCAACGCGAGCCGCGAGCTGTCGGAGGCGCTGCGCCGCCGGTGCCTGTTCCTGCACATCGACTTCCCCGAGGAGGAGCTGGAGCGGCGGATCGTCCGGCTGAAGGTGCCCGGGATCGAGGCCGCGCTGGCCGAGTCGGTGGTCCGGGTGATCGGCGCGCTGCGCGCGATGGACCTGCGCAAGGCGCCCTCCGTCGCCGAGACCATCGACTGGGCGCGCACCCTGCTCGCGCTCGGCGCCACCGCCCTCGACGAGAACGTCGTGCGCGACAGCCTGGGTGTGATCCTCAAGCACCAGGACGACATCCTCAAGGCCGGTGCGAAGCTCGATCTGGACGCCGTGTGAGCGCCGAGGCCGCAGACCGTCTGGTCGGCCTCGTCGCCGCGCTGCGCGCGCACGGCCTGCGCGTCGGCACCGGCGAGACGGTGGACGCCGCCGAGGCGGCGGCGGCCCTGGGGTTCGCGGACCGTGATCTGCTGCGCGAGGGGCTGGCCGCCACCCTGCTGCACTCCCCGGACCAGCGACGGGTGTTCGACACCGTCTTCGATCTCTACTTCCCGCACGGAGTCGGCGCCCCCGCGGGCGAGCCCGGCGACCGTGACGACCTGCGCGACCGGCTGGCCGCCGCGCTCGCCGACGACGACGCGGCGATGCTGGCCCGGCTGGCGATCGAGGCGGTCGACGGGCTGGGCGGGTACGGGAGTTCACCGGGCGCGGACGGCTGGTCGTCGTACCAGACACTGGAACGGCTGCGCCCGCAGACGCTGCTCGCGCGGGTGCGGGAGGATCTCCGGGCCCGCGGCGGTGACGCCGGATTCGCCGACCGGCTCCTCGAGGACGAGATCCGGCGGCGCATCGAGTCCTTCCGCTCGCTGGTTGCCGGGGAGGCGCGGCGCCGGGTGGCGGAGCGGCGGGGACGCGACGAGATCGCCCGGCGGGCGGTGGCGCCGACCGCCGACCGGGTCGACTTCCTGTACGCCGGGAAGGACCGGCTGGCCGAACTGCGGCGGACGGTTCAGCCGTTGGCCCGCAAGCTCGCGACCCGGATGGCCGCGCGCCGCCGCCGGGCCGCCCGGGGCACCATCGACCTGCGGCGCACCCTGCGCGGCTCGCTCTCGACGGGCGGGGTGCCGATGCGGCCGGTGCTGCGCCGCCGGCGTCCGGCCCGGCCCGAACTGGTGCTGCTGTGCGATGTGTCGGGATCGGTGTCCGGCTTCTCCGACTTCACGATGCTGCTGGTGCAGGCGCTGCACGACCAGTTCAGCAAGGTCCGGGTGTTCGCCTTCGTCAACCGGATCGACGAGGTGACCGGCCTCCTCGAACACGGCGCGGCGGACCCGGAGGGCCTCGGCGCCCGCATCCGGGCCGAGGCGACCCTGACCGGCTACCACGGCAGCAGCGACTACGGCGTCGCCCTGGGCGAGTTCGTCGAGCGGTACGGTGCGGCGGTCGGCCCGCGCACCACGGTGTTCCTGCTCGGCGACGCGCGGACGAACATGAGCGACCCGAACCTGGCCGCGCTCCGGCGGATCGCCGGGCAGGCCCGGCACGTGCACTGGCTGAACCCGGAGCCGCGCTCCCTGTGGGGCACCGGCGACTCGGCCGCACCCGAGTACGCCGGGGCGGTCGCGATGCACGAGTGCCGCAACGCCCACCAACTCGGCCTCCTGGTGAGCCGGTTGCTCCCGGTCTAGCGGTATCCGGCCGCCGCTGTCCTACTGCGCCTTCGCGTAGTCCTTGGCCATCGCCCCGGCGAAGTCGTAGACCACGCACTGCTCGTCGCCAACGACCCAGGCGTCATGTCCGGGCGACACCACGAAGACGTCGCCGGGGCCGAGTTCGCCCTCGCCGCCCTCGTCCATGGTGATGTGCATACGGCCCTGGACCACATAGCCGTTGTGGTGGATCTGGCAGGTGGGGGTGCCCGCGAGGGACGCGAGCGACTCGGACCAGCGCCAGCCCGGTTCGAAGGTCGCCACGGCGAAGTCGAGCCCCGTCATATGGACGGCCTCGAGGTGCCCTCTGGGGAAATCACGTCGTTCGTCCGGCTTCTCGAGCGCCTTCACTTCCATCATGACGCTCCTCCTTCCGGCCGCGCCTGACCACGGCCGGGGCCGGTCTCCCCGGCGGCCCTGGGCGTCGCCGGTCGGGGGCCGAGCCCCTCTCCTCCATCCTCCGCCCCTCTCGCGGGGCCCGCCAATCGGTGGTAGGGACCGCTCAGCCACCGCCGCACAGTTCGGCGAAGCGTGCGGTGTCCACGTTGCCGCCGGAGATGATCACCCCGACCCGCCGGGGCAGGGCGCCGGCCCGCCCGGCGAGCAGGGCGGCGAGCGGGGTGGCGCCGCTCGGCTCCACGACGATCTTCAGGCGTTCGAAGGCGAACCGCATGGCCGCGCGGATCTCGTCGTCGCCGACCAGGGCGATCTCGTCCACGAGCCGCCGGTTCACCGAGAAGGTCAGCTCGCCGGGTGTGTGCAGGGCCTGGCCGTCGGCGATGGTGCGCGGCACCGGGATCTCGACCCGCCGGCCCGCCTCCAGCGACCGCTTCGTGTCGTCCCCGGCCTCCGGTTCGACCCCGACGACCCGGGTGGCCGGTCGCAGCCCCTTGACCGCGGTCGCGCTGCCGGCGATCAGTCCGCCGCCCCCGACCGGCACCAGCAGGGCGTCCAGTTCGCCCGCCTCCTCGAGGAGTTCGAGCGCGGCGGTGCCCTGGCCGGCCATGACGTGCGGGTGCTCGTAGGGCGGGATCAGCGCCAGGCCCCGGTCGGCGGCCAGCGCCTCGGCGATGGCCACCCGGTCGCCGGTGTACCGGTCGTAGGTCACGATCTCGGCGCCGTAGCCCCGCGTCGCCGCCCGCTTGGAGCGGGGCGCGTCCTCGGGCATGACGATCACGGCGGTGGTGCCGAGTTCCCGCGCGGCCAGGGCGACGGCCTGGGCGTGGTTGCCGGAGGAGTACGCGGCGATGCCCCGGGCCAGCTGCTCCGGGGCCAGCCGGGAGGCGGCGTTGTAGGCCCCTCGGAACTTGAAGGCGCCGACACGCTGGAAGTTCTCGCACTTCAGCAGCACCTCGGCGCCGACCAGCGCGTCCAGGGTGCGGGAGCGGAGCACCGGCGTGCGGTGCGCGACGCCCTTGAGCCGGGCGGCCGCGTCGCGCACGTCGTCGAGAGTGATCGGCGGAGGTGTGGTCGTCACGGATGTGCTCCCTCGGGGTTGTCGTCGGTGCTCGCGGTACTTCCGGTGCCGCCGGTACCGCCGGTGCCGACAGTGGCGGCGGGGTCGCCGGTGTCCTCGGCGCGGTCGGCTCCGGTCGGGTGGGTGGCTCGGGCCTGGGAGAGGTAGCTGTACGCGGAGGCCCGGGAGATGCCGAGGCGGGCGGCGACCTGCTCGATCGCGCGGCGCACCGCGAACACACCGCGTTCGTCCAGGCCGCGGAACAGCGTCAGGCGCCGCGCCCGGTCCAGGCCGGCCCAGGTCTGGCCCTGGTGCCGCAGACGATCGTCGAGCAGGGCGTCCACGACGGAGTCGATGTCGTCACCGAAGGTGGTCACCGGCACCTCGGCCGCGCCGCCGGCCGCCCCCGCGAGCGCCGCCAGCAGACCCCGCGCCCGGTCCACCTCGGTGACGTCCACGTTGACGCACAGCGCGCCGAAGACCGAGCCGGTGGAGTCGCGCAGCACCATCGTGGACGACTTCACCAGCCGCCCGGCGCCGGTGCGGGTGACGTAGTTCAGTTCGTCGGCGGCGTCGTCGCCGCGGGCGAGGACCCGCATGCCGATCTCGCTCATCGCCCCGCCGACCGTGCGGCCCGTCACCGATCCGGCCACGGCGACGACGGACCGGTCCGGCCGCCGGTAGTCGTGCAGCACCACCTCGCACACCGGCCCGAACGTGGCCGCGATGCCGTCGACGACGGGGGTGAGCGCACGCAGGATCACGTCCTGCTCGCTCTCCTGGGACATCATGACCATGATTAGACCATACGTCCAGGAGCTGGACCAGCAGTCCAGATTCGGACGCCGCGGGCGGACACCTTCAGGGGAACCGTCGATCAAGGGGTGGTGTCGCCAATTGCCGCTTCCCTAGGATGTGTTGTCGACCGCGCCAGTCCGTGGCACGGAGGCCTTCCGGGGGAAGAGATGCAGCCTGGCAAGCAGCTGTCCACGTCGATCGATGCGGCCGTCCCCACAGCCGCCCGCATGTACGACCACTACCTGGGCGGCAAGGACAACTACGCGGCCGACCGCGCGGCCTGCGAGGAGCTCGACAAGGTCGTCCCGAGCACCCGCGCCCTCGCGCTGAACAACCGCCGCTTCCTCCAGCGGGTGGTCAGGACCCTGACCCAGGAGTTCGGGATCCGGCAGTTCCTGGACCACGGCTCCGGCCTGCCCACCCAGGACAACGTGCACCAGGTCGCCCAGCGCGTCGACCCGACCGCGCACGTCGTCTACGTCGACAACGACCCCATGGTGCTGGTGCACGGCCGGGCGCTGCTGGAGCAGGACGACCGGACCGCCGTCATCCACGCCGACATGCGGGAGACCCAGGCGATCTTCGCGCACGAGGACACCCGGCGCCTGATCGACTTCTCACAGCCGGTGGCCGTGCTGTTCAACTCGGTCTTCCACTGCATCCCGGACAGCGACACCGACGGCCCGCAGGCCGTGGTCCGCCGGGTGACCGAACGCCTGGCACCGGGCAGCTTCCTGGTGATGTGTCAGCTGGTCAGCGAGGACCCGAAGGTCAGGGAGTTCGTCACCGACTTCATGGACAAGGCCACCCAGGGCCACTGGGGCCGGGTCCGTCAGGAGGCGGACGTCGCCGCGTTCTTCGAGGGCACGCAGATCCTCGACCCGGGACTGGTGGAGGTCTCCACCTGGCGGCCCGACACCGAGGTCGTGCCCCGCCAGCTCACGCAGGAGTGGATCGAGTTCGGCGGGGTCGCCCGCGTCGGCTGAGCCGCCTCGGCTGAGCCGCGTCGGTTCAGGGAGCGGCGGCGTAGCGCTGCCGCGCCGTCTTCTTCAGCAGCGCCATGGAGGCACGCGGGTCGAGAGCCTCGTCCGCGAGCCGGTCCAGCGCGACCCGGTACTCCTCCGTCTCGTCCCGGTCCTCCAGGAAGGTCGCGCTCCTGATCTGCTCCAGATAGACGACGTCGGGCAGATCGACGCCGCCGAACCGCAGGTAGGTGACCGGTATGGCCGGCGCGGAGGCGTGCGTCACGTCCAACGGCACGACCTGGACGGTGACATGGGGCTGCTGCGCCAGCTCCACGAGGTGGTCGAGCTGCTCGCGCATCACCTCGGTGCCGCCCAGCACCCGCAGCAGCACCGACTCGTCGAGGACGGCCCACACCTGCGGGGCGTCCGGCCGCCGCAGCAGTTCGGTGCGCCGGGTCCGCAGCTCCACCCGCCGCTCGACCTCCCGGGGCGTGGCCGAGGGCAGCCCGCGCTCGACGACGGCGCGCGCGTACGCGGGGGTCTGGAGCAGGCCCGGCACGTACTGGATCTCGAAGGTACGGATCGCGGTGGCCGCCTCCTGGAGACCGACCAGCCGGTCGAACCACTCGGGCATGAGCCGCTTGTCGTAGCGCTGCCACCAGCCCGGCTCACCCGCCTGCCGCAGCAGCCGGAGCAGCACGGAGGCCTCGTGGTCGTCCGTCCCGTACAGCGACAGCAGCTTGCGGACGTCCGCCTCGACGGGCGGCTTGCGGCCCTTGCCCGCCTCGATGCGTGACAGCTTCGCCGGGCTGAACCCGACGGCCCGCGCCGCCTGGTCCTGGGAGAGGCCGGCATCCTCCCGGATACCCGTCAGCTGCACGCCGACCAGCATTTTCAGCAAGGTCGGGGCAGGCTCGGCCCGGTTCAGATACGGTTCGAGGCGGGACACTCGAGGTGACTCGACGGACATCCTGACTCCCCGTGGACCGGCAGACGACAGACCGCAGTATCGCACCCGATGCCCTCCGACCGCACGCGGCAGGGGAATTGGGCCTCAACCGAGCCCTATCGGACCAGGTGGTCGAACTCCCCGCCCTTCGCCCCGGCCACGAACGCGGCGACCTCGGCCGGCGTGTACACGAGCGCCGGGCCGTCGGGATCACGGGAGTTGCGCAGTGCGACACCACCCCCGTCCAGGGCCGCGACCTCGACACAGTTGCCCTCGGCGTTGCTGTGACTGCTCTTGATCCAGCGGACGCCCAGCGAACTCGCCCGTACTCCGTTCGACACTGACGACACTGCACTCTCCTCGCTTCGTACGCGCAATTTCTCGTGAAATTGCACGAGGACCTCGTCAGCGTGGATAATAGCCATGCCGTCAACCGCAGTTCCAACCCGTTGTCCTGACGCCGCCTCAGGGAGATGCCCCGTGTCATCACCTGCGCATATCCGGAGCCACGAGTCCGTCTTCGTCCGCGACTCCCCCAGAACAGCCGCCCTGTACCTCAGGGGCAGCCGGGAGGGGTTCGCCCAGGCACGGGAGTTCACCCAGCGCACCCTGGACTGCTGGTCCCTGGAGCGCTGTACCGACGACGCGCTCACCGTCGTCACCGAACTGGCGGCCAACGCCGTCCTGCACGCCCTCCCGCACGCCTCGACCGACGAGTTCCCGGTACGCCTCCGGCTCACCCTGCGCCGGGCGCACCTGGTGTGCGCGGTCACCGACCCGAGCGACAGCCTGCCCGTCCACGCGCGCACCGCGGACGCCCTGCTGGAACACGGCCGCGGACTGCACATCGTCGAGGCCCTCTCCGACCACTGGGGCTGGACCAGGCGCGCCCCCGTGGGCAAGACCGTCTGGGCGATGCTGCCGACCCGTCCCTGCCCCGACCCCGACCCGGTATCCCACACCTGACATGACTGCCACCAAGAGACCCGCACCGCTCGAGGACCTGGGACACATACCGTGGCCCGAGATCAAGGACTCCACCGGCTCCGCGGCGGGCATCCCCCTCCTGCTCACCACCCTCGCCCGCGGCGACGCCGACAGCGCCGACTCGGCGCTCGGGCAACTGCGCCGCCGGATCTGCCAGTTCGGCTTCGTCGTCGACGAGGCGACGGCCGCCACGGTGCCCTTCCTCTGGGAACTGGTCCGGCTCCCCCAGGTCACCTGCCGCGCGGAGATCCTGCGCCTGCTGAAGAGCATCGCCGACACCCGGCAGTGGGAGACCACCGCCGTCGCGTACCCCAAGCTGCTGCACCACCCCGACAACTACGTGGCATGGGAACGCGCCGCCCGGCACGCCGTCCGCGCGCAGCGCGACGTCCTGCGTCACCTGCTCGCCGAGCAGGACACCGACATCGTGCGGGCCACCTCGGACCTCGCCGCGACCCTGGCCGACTGATCCGCCGCCGACGGGCACGCCGACCCGGTGCCGCTCCGTGTGCGCGACGCCGCACCCGACCGCTAGGTTGACCGCATGAGCAACCTTGACCGCGCCCCCGTACCCAGTCTGTGCGGCGGCCGTGGATTCGTCGTCGCCGAACCCGTGCGCGAACTGCTGAGCCCTCGGCATGTGAAGCTCGGCGGGTCCACCGAGGTGCGCCGGCTGCTGCCCAACCTCGGCCGGCGCATGATCGGCGCCTGGGCGTTCGTCGACCACTACGGCCCCGACGACATCGCCGACGAGCCCGGCATGCAGGTCCCGCCGCATCCGCACATGGGGCTCCAGACCGTCAGCTGGCTGCACAAGGGCGAGGTGCTGCACCGCGATTCGACCGGCAGCCTCCAGACCATCCGGCCCAGGGAACTCGGTCTGATGACCTCGGGGCGGGCGATCAGCCACTCCGAGGAGAGCCCGCGCTCGCACGCCCGGTTCCTGCACGGCGCCCAGCTGTGGGTCGCGCTGCCGGACGCCCACCGGCACACCGACCCCCACTTCGAGCACCACGCCGAGCTGCCCACGGTCGCCGCCCCCGGTCTCACCGCCACCGTGCTCCTCGGCACCCTCGACGGCTCCACCTCCCCCGGCACGACGTACACCCCCCTGGTCGGCGCCGACCTGGCGCTGGCCCGGGGCACGGACGTCCGGCTGCCGCTGGACCCCGACTTCGAGTACGGCGTGCTGTCGATGTCCGGCGAGGCGCACGTGGACGGCGTGCCCGTGCTGCCCGGCTCGATGCTCTACCTCGGCTGCGGCCGCACCGAACTGCCCCTGCGGGCCGAGTCCGACGCGGCCCTGATGCTCCTCGGCGGCGAGCCGTTCGAGGAGGAGCTCGTCATGTGGTGGAACTTCGTCGGCCGGTCCCAGGAGGAGATCACCCAGGCCCGCGAGGACTGGACCACGGGTACCCGCTTCGGCGAGGTCAAGGGCTACGACGGAGCACCCCTGCGCGCCCCGGAACTGCCGCCGACCCCGCTGAAGCCGCGGGGGCGCGTGCGCTGACCCCCGGGCTGCGGGTTCGGAGCGCCTCGTCCTCCGACCGCGGCCGACGGCGCGGCGAGGGGCGGGGCGACGGGCGGGGTGGCATCTCCGGGCGCCGGACCCGCGGGTCCGGCGTCAGCGGGGTGAGTCGGGCAGCGCGGCGAGCAACTGCTTGTCCGTGACCACGGCCAGCGACAGGGTGCGATAGCCGACCGACTCGAACAAGATGGTGATCTTGCCGTCGCCCTCGCTCATGACCTCGCCCTCACCCCACCGGTCGTGGCGCACACGGACGCCCGGCAGATAGGCGTGATCGTCCGCGGCGGGCCGTGCGACGGTCTGCGTCGTCCGGCCGGCAGCCGCCATGGCGCCCGCGCGTGCACCGGCCCGGGTCCACCGGCGCTGCCGCGCGGCCGCCTTGTGCGGCCGTCCGGCGGTCCGGGACCGCTCGCGCCCGGGCCCGGCCGCGAACTCGGACACCGGGCCCGTGCAGTTGCCGCACGCCCCGCACGGGACGGGGACGGACTCGCCGAAATAGCCGAGGAGGAACCGCCGACGGCAGTCGGTCGTCTCGGCGTACCCGCGCATCATGTCGACCCGGGACTGCTCGAGTTTGCGGTGGGTGGCGTGCACGGCGAGGGCGCTCCGGACGGCGGCGTCGATCTCGTCGTCCGCGGAGGCGCCGTCGGTGCGGACCGCGCCGGTGAAGCGGCTGCCGTTCCGTCCGGTGCGGACCGCCCCGGCCTCCTCCAGGAGGTTCAGCACGGCGGACAGGGCCGTCGCGCCGAGATCGCAGTCCGCGCGGAGCCGGGTCGCGCCCAAGGGGCCCTCCTCGTCGCGCAGCCGCTGGGCGACGCGCCGCAGCGCGTCGGCGTCGGGAGCGCCGGCGGCGAAGAAGCGTTGCAGTCCGAGATCCTGTGGGCGGTAGGCGAGGATCGCCCTGGCCGGTGCCCCGTCGCGGCCGGCGCGGCCGATCTCCTGGTAGTAGGCGTCGAGCGAACCGGGAACGGAGGCGTGCAGCACGAACCGTACGTCCGCCTTGTCGATGCCCATCCCGAACGCCGAGGTCGCCACGACCACGTCGAGTTCACCGGAGCTGAACCGGTCGTGGATCCGCTCGCGTTCGGCGGCGGACCGGCCCGCGTGGTAGCTCTCGGCGGAGAGTCCCAGGTCGCTCAACTGCTCGGCGTAGCTGTCCGCCGCCCGCCGCGTCCCCGCGTACACGATTCCGGGCTTCTCCTCGACGGCCGCCCGTTCCACGACGAACCGCTCCTTGGCGGCCGCGTCCTGAAAGGTCGACACGTTCAGGTCGATGTTGGGACGGTCGAAGCCGGCCACTGTCTCCACCGGGTCGTGCATGCCGAGCCGTTCGGCGATGTCCCGGCGTACCGGGGCGGCCGCGTTCGCGGTCAGGGCGAGAACCGGCGGGTTGCCGAGCCGCTCGCGTGCTTGGCGCAACCGCAGGTAGTCCGGCCGGAAATCGTGTCCCCAGGACGACACACAGTGTGCCTCGTCCACCACCAGCAACCTGGGCCGGACGGCGGCGAGCCGGTCCGTGACCTCCGGCTTGGCGAGCTGCTCGGGAGCGAGGAAGACCACGTCGACCGAAGAGGCGCTGATGCGGGCCCATGCCGTCTCGTTGTCGCTCCGGCGCTGCGCGGAGTTGATGGCGGCGGCACGCAGCGCGCCGGATCCGAGCAGGCTCTGCATCTGGTCGCGCTGAAGCGCGATCAGCGGCGAGACGACCACGACCGGGCCGCCCAGCAGGACCGCGGGCACCTGGTACACCGCGGACTTGCCCGCACCGGTCGGCATGACGGCGAGTACGTCACGCCCTTTCATCACGGCCTTCATCGCGCTCAGTTGGGCCGGACGCAGTTGCTGCCAGCCGAATACCCGACGGGCGGTGCCGCGCAGACGACGGGAGGTGAGTGCGAGCATGGTTCTCCTTGCGGGATGGGCGTCCGACCGCCGTGTGTCTGGCGGCTACCCCGGTTCGCCGGGATATCGCCTCACCTCGTGCCGCGGCCTCGCACAGCCCAGGGCCCACCCTCTCCGGAACTGCCCCGGCGGCCCGGGCGTCCACCGGTCACGAGATGGCGCGGAGCCGGCCGTGCGGTCGGCGGCGGAGCCGGTCGACGGCCTGGGCCGTCTCCTCGTCCGCGGGCAGGAGGACGACGAGTTGCTGGGCGTCCGAGGGGAGTTCGAGTGTCTCGCGGCGCAGCCGGATCTCGGGTCCGGCGGGGTGCTGGAGCCGGAGGACGCCACGGGGTGGCACCACATGGCGGTTGCGGCGGCGGGTGAACTCGGGTCCGGCGGCGGCCGCGAGCTGCGCGGTCAGCCACTCGGAGTTCTCGACGGACGGCCCGAGCCACAGGTCGAACGCCTGCTCGTCGGCGATGTCGTCCCAGTCGGTGAAGAAGGTGCGGGCGCGCGGGTCGGTGAAGACGTAGCGGGTGAGGTTCGGGTGGTCGCCGTCGAGCAGTCCGGACGCGCCGGTCACCGCCTCGTACGCACCGGTGTGCGCCAGGATGTCGCCCAGCCGGTTGGTGACCACGGCGATGCCCGGTTCGAGGAGGCGCAGCGTCTCGAGGACCGACGGCCGCACCTGCCGGGTCGGCGGTACGGGCTGGGAGTGCGCGGTGCATTCGCCACCGGTGATCTTCGCGAGGTAGCGCAGATGGTCGCGTTCCGAGGGAGAGAGGCTGAGAGCGTCGGCCAGCGCGTGGATGACCGCCAACGAGGGACGGCGGTCGCGGCCCTGCTCGATGCGGGTCAGGTATTCGACGCTGATGCCGGCTCGCGCGGCCAGATCCAGCCGCCGAAGCCCCGGTGACCGGCGGCGGCCACGATCGGGCAGCCCCAGCGACCGCGGCTGGATGCTGTCGCGCTTGGCCCGGACGAAATCTCCCAACGGCGTGCCCATGCAAGGAGGATAGGGCGCCCACCGCCGAGGGCGCGGCGCTCAGCGTGGCCCTGTGGGGGCCAGCCTGGGCACGGTCTGGCTGCGGCCGCGGTGCGGCCCGATCGTGGTGGGCATGAACAACGACAAGCACAAGCTGGTGATCATCGTGGGAAGCGTCCGGGAGGGACGGTTCGGCCCGGTCGTCGCCTCGTGGGTCGCCGAACAGGCGCGTCTGCACGGCGGTTTCGACGTGGAGGTCGTCGATCTGGCCGGGATCGACATCCCGCTCGCCCTGCCCGCGGCCTCCCCGAAGTACGCCGGTGACGACTATCCCCGTCCGGCCGGGATGGCGGCGCTGACGTCGGCGCTGGAGCGTGCCGACGCGTTCATCGTGGTCACGCCGGAGTACAACCACAGCTACCCCGCCTCCTTGAAGGCGGCCGTCGACTGGCACTTCACCCAGTGGACGGCCAAGCCCGTCGCCTTCGTCAGCTACGGCGGAGCGGCGGGCGGCCGGCACGCGGTACTGCATCTGGAGAACGTGCTGACCGAGTTGCACGCGGTGACCGTCCGCGACGGCCTGGCCTTTCCGAACTACTACACGGCGTGGCAGGACGGCCGGCCGCTGGACCCCCAGGTCGCCGGGTACGCCAAGACGCTGCTCGACCAGCTCTCCTGGTGGGCCGGGGCGTTGCGGACCGCTCGCGAGGCCGTTCCCTACCCCGCCTGACGACGGCCGGGGCAGCCCGGTACGGCCCGCACCAGAGGTGGAGGCACCACGCCCGCTTCCACCGGAGGTTGACCCCGGTGTCGGGCAGAGGTCTACGCCGGGGAGGTCCACCGCACCGGAAGTCGACGGAGCATCCGGCTCTCCGCCGGACGCCGTCGGCACCCTCGCTCTCCTAGCCTCGGTAGCGCCGGGACGACCTGCCGGCGCATCGGGAGTCGAGAGCGGCCGGGAACGGCCGACCACGGGGGAACACCATGAACATCTCTGTCCGCGAGAACCGTAGGACGTCCAAGAGGCCCGACCGCTGGAAGTCCTGTGCCGTGGGGGCCGCGGCGGTCGGCGCGATGCTCGTGTCCGCGGGGTGCGAGCCGGGCGAGGCGGACGGCGCCGACTCCACCGCCTCGGACCGGCCGAGCGCGACCGGCCCGGCGCAGCCGGGTGCGACGGGCTCCGGCACGCCCGGGGCATCGGGTCCGGCGACGCCGAGCGGCGGTTCGGGCACCGGTGGCGACGGATCGGGGGGCGCCACCGGCGGCGGGAGCGGCGGCGGCAGCGGTGCCGCCGCCGCTCCGGCCTGCGCCGCGGCGGACCTCTCGTTCGGCACCACGCTCGAGGACGGGGCGGGCGAGGTCCCCAAGCATCTCCTCATCACCGTCACCAACACCGGCGACAAGAAGTGCGCCGTCCACCACTACCCGCACCTGTTCCTCGGTCCGTACGCCGAGGCCCGCTACCCGATCGACGTGTACGAGGACAGCGACCCGAAGGCCGGGCCCGTCACCCTCGCTCCGGGCGACGAGGCGTACGCCGCGCTGCTCGCCTCCGGTGTCCCGATGGACCAGTACGAGACGGACACGATCACCCTGCTGCTCCACGGCCGTGAGCTCGGCAGCGACGGGAGTGGTCCGATCGACGTCGGCCTGCCCCGCGAGGTGGCGTTCGACGACGGCGCCCGCGTCACCTACTGGACGACCGCTTCCGGCTTCGCCCTGGACTTCATCATGTCCTCCTGACCCGGTCCTCCTGACTCGGTCCGTGACTCTCGTAGGAGGCGGGTCGGTTGAGAGGCTTCGTCTACCATGTCCGGATGCCCGCGACGGAGGCGTTCCGCCCGCGCCCGGCCAACATCGCCCTCGCCGCCGGTTTCGCCCTCGCCGGCTGTCTGGCCGGGGCGTTCTACCATCCGTCGGCCTGGCGGCCGTTCGACCTGTGGGCGTATCTGCTCACCCTGCTGATCGCCCTGGCGCTCGCCCTGCGAGAGAACCTGCCGTTCGGCGTGCTCGTGACCACGACGGCGGGCTTCGCCGGATATCTGCTGCTGGGATACCAGCCCTCGCTCAACTTCTGGGTCCCGGCGGTGGCGTTCATCTCCGTCGCGGCCCGGGAAGGACGCGGCCGCATCGCGTGCGGCACCGGGTTGCTCACGGCGGTCATCGCGCTCAGCGGGGTGTGCGGCCGGCTGCCCTGGCCGGTCGTGGCCGTGCAGGCCCTGATCGTGCCGGCCGTCGCCTGCACCGTCGGGCTCACCCAGCGCCGTCTCGCCGACCGCAACGCCGAGTTGCGGCGGCTGACGGCCCTGCTCGACCGGCAGCAGCGCCAGGAAGCCCGCCGGGCCGTCCTGGACGAGCGCTTCCGCATCGCGCGGGAGCTGCACGACACGATCTCGCAGCACATGACGATCGTCACCTTGCAGACCGGGCTGGCCGAGTACGTGTTCTTCAGTGACCCTCCCTCCGCCCGCGAGGCACTCGGCACCGCCGCCGCGGCCGGACGGGAGTCGTTGGAGGAGCTGCGCCGGCTCCTCGTCGTACTGCGCACCTACGATCTCGGCGACACGTCCGGTCCCGAGAACCCGGCCGACCCGGTCCCCGACGATCTGCTGGCCGGCGTCGACCGCATTCCCGCGCTCGCCGAGCGGCTGGAGGCGGCCGGCCTGCATGTCGAGGTCCGGTTCTCGGGGGAGCGCAGGCCGCTGCATCCAGGAGTGGAACTGTGTGCCTACCGCGTCGTCCAGGAGGCCCTCACCAACGTGGTGAAACACTCCGGGTCGGCCACCGCCGAGGTGGCCGTCCACTACCTGGACGACGAACTGAGAGTGACCGTCCTCGACCGGGGCGGGCCGCTTTCGGCCACATCTTCCGACGGGTCCGGACACGGCTTGATCGGCATGCGGGAACGGGCCAAGATTTGGCACGGCTCGCTGACAGCCGGTTCCCGCCCGGAGGGCGGGTTCCGGGTGCGGCTCAGTCTTCCCCTGGGCCAGGACCGCGGCGGCGGCCGATCCGTGACGTGAGCATCTGCGAGGAGCGCTGTGGCCCGCATCCTGGTCGTGGACGATCAGCACCTCATCCGCTCCGGCATCGTCACGCTGCTGCGCACGGTGGAAGGACTCGGCCCGGTCGTGGAGGCGTCGGACGGTGTGGAGGCCGTCGCCGCGGCACGTGAGCACCACCCGGATCTGATCCTGATGGACATCAAGATGCCCCGGCTCAGCGGGCTCGCGGCCGCGGAGCGCATTCTCGCCCTCGGCCTCGACCCGGCTCCGCGCATCGTCGTCCTCACCACCTTCGACGACGACGAGTTCGTCTACGCGGCCCTGCGCGCCGGATGCAGCGGCTTCCTGCTGAAGGACATGCCGCCGCAGCAGCTTCTCAGCGCGGTCACGGCGACCCTCTCGGCGGACCTGCTGGTGGCTCCCGCCCACGTCCGGCGGCTCGTCGAGCGGCACGTCGGCCGACGGCAGTGGCCGGGGACCGGGACCGGCGCCGACGCGACGGGCATGCTCACGGGCCGCGAGGTCGAGGTGCTCGAATTCGTCGCCGAGGGCCTCGCCAACGAGGAGATCGCCGAGCGCATGCGGGTCAGCGAATCCACGGTCAAGACGCACCTGCACCGGGTGATGACCAAACTGGATCTGCGCAGCCGCGCCCAGGCAGTGGTGTTCGCCTACGAGGCGGGCATCGTCGAGGCCGGCGTCCGTCGGGTCCGACCGGACGCCCCCGGCGCGTGACGGAGGAGACCGGCCGCGCCGGGGACGCCCCGAGCAGGCTCTCCGGGCGTTGGGTTGTGGCAGTATCGGCTGGCATGTCGCCGTCAGCCGTGGGGCCGTCCGGGCCCGGCCGCCGTCTGTCCGTCGTGTCGCTCGTCCTGCTCGTGCTGCTCGCGGCCCTCGGCGCCGGAGTGAACGAGGCCGGTGCGACGACCTCCGGGGCCGGGATGTCCGGGGCCGGGATGTCCGGGGGCGCGGCGACGCCGGATCGCCCTCGCTACGACGTGGCCCTGCGCTCCGACGCCGACGGCGGCCACTGGAGCGGTCGGCAGCGGGTGTCGTTCCGCAACGCGTCCGATCGGCCCCTGCGCGAGGTGTACCTGCGGCTGTGGGGAAACGGCGAGGACAAGTGCGGCACGCCCGCAGCGCCCTCCCCCGTCGTCGTGTCGCGCGTGACCGGTGGCGCACCGGGGCCGCTCGACGTGGACTGCACGGCACTGCGCATCGACCTGCCGGAACCGCTCGGGCGCGGCGAGCGGACGTCCGTCTCCTTCGACGTCTCCCTCACCGTCCCCGACCGCAACGCCCGTTTCGGCCGGGAGGGCGCCCACCGCTTCCTCGGCAACGCGCTGCCGGTGCTCGCCGTGCACGACGCGCGGGGATGGCACCTCGACCCGTATGTGGCGCTCGGCGAGAGCTTCTACGCCCTGACCGGCGACTTCCACGTACGTCTCGACCACCCGTCGGCCCTGGAGGTGCCCGCGACGGGTCGTACCCGGGCCGTCCCCGGGAGCCCCGGCCGTACGGTCACCGTCAGCGTCGCGGAGCGGGTGCGGGACTTCGCGTGGGCCGCGGGCCCGTTCCGTACGGCGACGCAGACCACGCCCGGAGGTGTGCGGGTGAGGTCGTACTGGGCGGCCGACACCCCTGACGCGGGCGTGCGGCTCAACCGCGCGGACGCCGTCGCCGCGATCGACCGGTTCGGCCGGGAGTTCGGCCGCTATCCGTACGGCGAGATCGACCTCGTGATGACCGCGGGGTTCGGCGGCGGCATGGAGTACCCGGGCCTCGTCCTGCTCGGCACCACCGAGGAGGGCGGCGCCGTCGTCCACGAGGTGGCGCACCAGTGGTGGTACGGCGTCGTCGGCAACGACGAGTACGGCTCGCCGTGGCTGGACGAGAGTTTCGCCCAGTACGCCAACGCCCGCTTCTACGGCTGGGAGACCGACGGCTGCTGGTCGGACGTCCAGTGGCCCGACGACGAGACCGCGCTGACCGCCTCGATGGCCTACTGGTCGCGGCACCGCGGCGAGTACCACCTCCTCTACACGGCCGGCCCCTGCGCCCTGGCCGACCTGGAACGCACCCTCGGCGCCGACACCATGGCCCGTCTGCTGCACCGGTACGTCCGGGACCACTGGTACGGCGTCTCCAGCACCGCGGCCTTCAAGAAGGCCGCCCAGTCCCTGACGGACGTCGACCTGCGCCCCTTCTGGGAGACGCACCGCATCCGGTGACGCCCGCCGGAGTACGACGCGTCACGCCCGGGTGGGGGCCTCGCGGGTCGTCTCCCTCAGGGCGATGCGCGCGGTGACGCGCTTGCCGGCCGGCTCCTGCTCGATGAAGAGGTCCTCGGTGACCGCCTTGACGATCTCCAGACCGTGCTGGCCGACCCTGCCCGGATCGCCGGCCCGTGCCACGGGAACAGTGGGGTCGCTGTCCCACACGACGACCTCCACCGCACGGGCGGTGAGGCGCAGTTCCACCAGAACGGGGCCGGGGGCGTACTTGCGGGCGTTGGTGACCAGTTCGCTGACCACGAGCTGGGTGAGGTCGCGCGCGCGTGCGGGCTCCGGCAGCCGACGGTGGGCATGGGCCTGGCCGAGGAAGGCGACGGCGTGGTGGCGGGCGTCCGCGATGCAGCCGTCGTCCGCGTCCAGGACGTACCCGGAGCGCATCAGGTACCCGTCCCGTCCCGCACTGCCGTCACCTTCGGCATCGGATTCCACGTGCCTCGCCCTCGCTCCCCCGTTCACGTGCGCAGGTACCCGCGATCGCGCCCCGCATACCACGGAGGCGCGGGTCCCGGGCCGTGTCCGCTTGCGCGGTCCACCGCCGCGGTCGGCCCGTGGTGCGCGCTGCTGCCGCTGCGCGGGCGTGGATCTCGAGCCCGACGGGGCCGGTGGCCGGTGCCGCATCGCTCGACGGATGCTCGACCCTTCCCGCGGCGCGGAGCGACAACCCGTAGGGTGGTGGGCGCAGCTGGTTCGCCCCGTCCGCCAGGCGGGACGCGTCGTAAGAGGGAACCCGGTGGGAATCCGGGACTGCCCCGCAGCGGTGAGCGGGAACGACCGCCGTCATACGCACTGGACCCACGAACAGGGTCTGGGAAGCGACGGCCAGTAGGTGTCTCGTACGCATTCCGTACGGTGAGACGTGCCCGTGAGTCCGAAGACCTGCCCGTTGCCCGCGTGCGACCCACTCGTGCGCGGATGTCCCGGTGACCTCGTGGGCGGGTCGGCGTACAGATCGGTCGGGCGACCGCGCCATGAGGCGCGAGATCGGGCCCGTCCGGTTCGTCACCCTTCGCGCTCGCGTCCCGTCCCGGGACCCCAGGGAGATATCTCGCGAAGGAGATTTCCGTGACAGCGAAGTCCGCGGCCCCGGCGGCACGGGCCACCGTGTACGGCTACCCCCGGCAGGGCCCGAACCGGGAACTGAAGAAGGCCGTCGAGGGGTACTGGAAGGGCCGGGTCACCGCCGACGCCCTCCGGACGACCGCCGCCGAACTGCGTGCCGCCAACTGGCGGCAGCTCGCCGACGCCGGGCTCGACGAGGTCCCGACCGGCGACTTCTCGTACTACGACCACGTCCTGGACACCAGTGTCATGGTCGGCGCGATCCCCGGCCGGCACCGTGCCGCCGTGGCCGCCGACCCCCTCGACGGCTACTTCGCCATGGCGCGCGGCGACCAGGACGTCGCACCGCTCGAGATGACCAAGTGGTTCGACACCAACTACCACTATCTGGTGCCCGAGTTGGGCCCGGACACCGAGTTCACGGCCGATCCGGCCAAGCAGGTCGCCGAACTCGGGGAGGCCCTCGCCCTCGGGCTGAGCGCCCGCCCGGTGCTGGTCGGCCCGGTCACCTACCTGCTGCTCGCCAAGCCCGCCCCGGGGGCGCCCGCGGACTTCGAGCCGCTCACCCTGCTGGACCGGTTGCTGCCGGTGTACGCCGAGGTCCTCGCCGACCTGCGCGCGGCCGGCGCCGGGTGGGTACAGCTGGACGAGCCCGCCCTCGTCCAGGACCGCACCGCGGCCGAACTGGACGCCGCCGCCCGCGCGTACCGGGCTCTCGGCGCCCTGTCCGACCGTCCCAGGCTCCTGGTCGCCTCCTACTTCGACCGGCTCGGCGAGGCCCTGCCGGTCTTGGCCAAGGCTCCGGTCGACGGACTCGCCCTGGACTTCACCGGCGCCGCGGCCGCCAACCTCGGCGACCTCGCGGCCGCGGGCGGCCTGCCCGGCAAGCGGCTGGTCGCCGGTGTCGTCGACGGCCGCAACGTCTGGATCAACGACCTGGAGGCCTCCCTGGCCACCCTCGGCACCCTGCTCGGGCTGGCCGGCCGGGTCGACGTGGCGGCCTCCTGCTCCCTGCTCCACGTGCCGCTCGACACGGCCCCGGAGCGGGACATCGAGCCGGGGATCCGGCGCTGGCTGGCCTTCGCGCGCCAGAAGACCGCCGAAGTCGTCACCCTCGCCCGGGGTCTGGCCCTCGGCACCGACGCGATCACGGGCCGACTGGCCGCGAACCGCGCCGACCTGACCGCCCGGGCGAACTCACCGATCACCCGCGACCCGGTCGTCCGTGCCCGCGCCGCCGCCGTCCGGGAAGCCGACGCCCGCCGCTGCGGGCCCTACGCCGAGCGGGCCGCCGCCCAGCGGGCCCGCCTCGGCCTGCCCCTCCTGCCGACCACCACCATCGGCTCCTTCCCGCAGACCGGCGAACTGCGCACCGCCCGCGCCGACCTGCGCACCGGCCGCGTCGACACCGCCGGCTACGAGGAGCGCGTCAGGGCCGAGATCCAGGAGGTGGTCTCCTTCCAGGAGAAGGCCGGCCTGGACGTCCTCGTGCACGGCGAGCCCGAACGCAACGACATGGTCCAGTACTTCGCCGAGCAGCTCACCGGGTACCTGGCCACGGAACACGGCTGGGTGCAGTCCTACGGCACCCGTCACGTCCGCCCGCCGATCCTGGCCGGCGACGTCTCCCGCCCCGGACCGATGACCGTGCGCTGGACGACGTATGCCCAGTCCCTCACCGCGCGGCCGGTCAAGGGCATGCTCACCGGGCCGGTCACCATGCTCGCCTGGTCCTTCGTCCGCGACGACCAGGCCCTCGGCGACACGGCCCGACAGGTCGCCCTCGCCCTGCGCGACGAGGTCGACGACCTGGAGAGGGCCGGGACCTCGGTGATCCAGGTGGACGAGCCCGCGCTGCGCGAGACCCTGCCGCTGCGGGCCGCCGACCGTCCGGCCTACCTGGCCTGGGCCACCGAGGCGTTCCGCCTCAGCACGAGCGGCGTGCGTGCGGACACCCAGATCCACACCCACATGTGCTACGCCGAGTTCGGGGACGTCGTCCAGGCCATCGACGACCTCGACGCCGACGTCATCAGCCTCGAAGCCGCCCGCTCCCACATGCAGGTCGCCCGTGAGCTCGCCGCCCACGGCTACCCGCGTGAGGCCGGACCGGGCGTCTACGACATCCACTCGCCCCGTGTCCCGAGCGCCGAGGAGGCCGCCGCACTGCTGCGCACCGGCCTGCGGGCCATTCCCGCCGAGCGCCTCTGGGTCAACCCCGACTGCGGCCTGAAGACCCGCGGCTGGCCCGAGACCCGGGCCTCGCTGGAGAACCTGGTGGCCGCCGCCCGCACGGTCCGCGAGGAACTCTCCCCGTCCTGACGGCAGGTACGCCCCGGCCGGGGAAGGACGCGCGCCGTCCTTCCCCGGCCCCCGGGCTGTTCGGGGCCTCCCGGGGTAGGCGGGACGGAAGCGGTCGTGCGCGTGGTCGCCGCCCGGACGGACCGGCCGGCGCGCGCAGAACGGAGGATGCGATGCCCGAGTCCCGCCCGTCCCCGGCCCCCCGTGTCGTCGTGGGGGTGAGCGGCTCACCGGGGAGTCTCACCGCCCTGGGCCGGGCCGCCGACGAGGCACGGCACCGGGGAGCCGAGCTCTGGCCGGTGCTGGTCTGGGAGCCGCCGGGCGGCGAGTTCGCCGTCCGCAGGTCGACGTCCGCGGCCGTGCTGGCCGAGGACTGGGAGCGGCTGGCGCGCGAGAGGCTGCGCGACGCCCTGCGCGAGGTCTTCGGCGGGGGCGGTCACGGGGTGCCCACCCGGGCCCTCGTCGCACGCGGCACCCCCGGTCCGGCACTGGTCGGGACCGCCGACCGGGAGGACGACCTCCTCGTGCTCGGCGCCGGACGGCGCGGCCTGCTGCACCGCGCGTTGTGGCCGTCGACCGGCCGCTACTGCCTGGCCCACGCCGTCTGCCCGGTCCTGGCGGTGCCCCCGTCCCCCCTCCAGGCCGCCCTCGCCTCGGCGCGCCGCCGGAACGCGTTGCGGCTGCGACTGGACACCGGCCATCTGGCGAGGGAGTTCGCCACCGCCCCGCCCGAGGCCTGAGCCGGAGCCGTCGACGCGCGACGCGCGACGGGTCGGCGGCGCGACTCGCGGGATCGTCGGCCCCGCCGGGTTTCCGTGTCCTACGCGGCGACGCGGGTCAGACCCCGTCCCGGGCGCCGTCCCCGGTGTCGGCCCGTCCCGGCTCGGGGCCGAGTTCGGCGTACACCCGGGCGGACTCGAAGGGGAACTCCACGCACTCCTCCCCCGCGAAGCACCGGGCCGCGTGGCCGCGCAGCCGGGGCCCGTAGGTCCCGTCGCCGAACAGGGCGGTGTAGCCGCGCTCCTCGTCCGCGTGGGCGACGAGGCCCGCCGTGTCGGCGAGGTAGACGTCGAAGCCCGGGTACATGAGTCCGAGGTACGGCATGTCGTCCAGGTCGAGGGCGAGCACCGGGTACTCGCCCTCCCCGTCCGGTTCGGTGACGGCCAGGATCCGTCGCGAGTCCGATCCGCCGGGCAGGAGGAAGCACTCGGAGAAGCGTCCCGACAGCCACCCGAACATCTCGCCCCAGAAGGCGCCCATCTCGTCCCCGACCAGCCGGTCGAGCGGCCGTGGCGCGAAGGCGCCGTCCGGGGTGAACCATCCGTGCCGCTCCAGCAGGCCGGTGTCGTAGGCCAGCCAGGCACGCAGGCTCGGCGACAGGGGGCGCCCGGACGGGAACGCGGCCCGCTCGAGCGCGTCCTCGGCCATCGGCCTGGGGACGCCCCCTTCCACCCAGGGCACGTTCAGGTAGGGCAGCAGGTACGGCAGCGCGCTCGCGGCCGGATCGCGGCGCACCACCTCGATGACCCGCTCGGTCAACGGCACTCCGTGCACGGGCACTTCCCCCTCTTTCGCTCAGGTGGCGGCCCCGCCGCCGGAAGTCGCCGGAAGCCGTGAGACACCATGAGAAGCCTCGGACATAGTAGCCATGTAATCTATCGCCCATGATCGAGCGCAGGGGTTCCGAAGGGGCGACGCCCGGTTTTCTGGTGTGGCGGCTGTCGACGAAGTGGCGCGTCGCCGTGGACCGGGCGGTGGCCCCGCTCGGCCTCACCCACGCCCAGTACTCCCTGGTCGCCTCGCTGTACGGGATGCAGCACGCCGGCGAACGGCCCAGCCAGCGCCGCCTCGCCGACCACACCGGCCTCGAGCCGCTCTACGTCTCCAAGCTGGCGCGCGCCCTGGAGACCGCCGGCCTGATCGAGCGCACCCGGGACCCCCGCGACCCGCGCGCCGTGCAGCTCGCCCTGACCGAGCGGGGGCAGGACGTGACACGGCGGGCCGTCAAGGTGGTCCGGGGACTGCTGGACCAGCTCCTGGAACCGCTCGGAGGACTGAAGAGCCCGCGCACCCGCACCCTCACCGCCGAACTGTCCCTCCTGCTCGACGTGCCGCTCGACCCCACCTCGGCGGGCGACGGCCCGGCCACGGAGGCACCGGCCGGGTAGCGCCTCCCGGTTAGTGGAATATTCAACCACCACACCCGGTTGTCGGCCTCGAAGGAGGCACGAGTGGACACGACATACGAGACGACCGACAACACCGCCTACTACGCCCACGGAACGCCGGCCGAGCGGTGGGAGCGGGCGCGGCTGTTCTTCGCCGCGAAGGAGTACGCCGCCGCCGCGCGGGTGCTGGTCGGGCTGGTCGAGGAGGTGCCGGAGCAGACCGGACCGCGGCTCCTGCTGGCCCGCGCCTACTACCACTCGGCCCAACTGCTGCGCGCGGAGAACGAGTTGCGGTTGATCGTCGAGCGGGACCCGGTGGAGCACTATGCCCGGCTGATGCTGGGCCGCACCCTGGAGCGACAGGGGCGGCACATCGAGGCGGGACCGCATCTGCGGCTCGCCTCGGCGCTGGCCGGGGACTTCCCCGAGGCCTGAGCCCGCAGCGATGGGACGACGCGCGGCCCGGCGGTGACCTCCACCGCCGGGCCGCTTCCGCGCGGGACCGGTACGGGTCCGGCGCGGGACCGGTACGGGTCCGGCGCGGGACCGCTCAGACGGCCGTCCGCCGCCCCCGCCGGTGCGCGATCTCGCCGAGGACGACGTCCACGACCAGGAAGCCGGCGAGCGGTACGCCGAGGAGGGGAACGAAGTAGGCGATCACGGCGATGCCCGCCATCAGCGGGACGAGGACGTACGGCGGGACCTGCGCCCAGGCACCGCGCGGGATCGGCCGGCCGAAGGCGGAACCCCGGCCGCGCTGCCACCACATCCGGTATCCCCACACGATCAGCAGGATCAGGGAACCCGCGAGAGCCATCAGCGCGAGCTGGTTGACCAGGCCGAACAGCACGCCGGTGTGGAGGTCGATGCCCCAGCGGGTCAGCTTGGCGAGCAGCGGGAAGTCGTCGAACCGCAGCACGTCGGTGACCTCGCCGGTGGCCGGGTCGATCGCCACCGCGTCCTGCTTCTCGGGCCAGCCGCGCTGCACCTGCTTGACCACGTACGCGGAGGAGGCGTCCGCGGGCGGGACGATCTCGACCGGGTCGCCCAGCCCCTCGGCCCGCGCGGCGGCGAGGATCTCGTCGAGGCCGACGCCGTCCCCGGCGTCCCCGCCCGCGCCCGCGGCCGTCCCGTGACCGGCGTGCTCGCCGCCGCCCGCGGCCGCGGAGACCGACGGGGTGGCCTGGCCCAGCGAGGTGCGCAGGACGTCGATGTTGGCGCCCGCGTAGGTGGACCAGGTCAGCCCGGTCACGGACAGGAAGAGGAAGCCGACGGCGGCCCAGACGCCGACGGTGCCGTGCAGGCCCAGGGTGCGGCGCCGTCCGGTGGTGCCGCGGACCTTGCGCAGGGCGCGTCGCCGGGAGAACCAGAGCACCAGACCGCCGCCCGCGATCACCCACAGCCAGCTGGCGGCGAGTTCGCTGTAGAGGCGGCCGTTCTCGCCGAGGTGCAGATCGCGGTGGAACTCGTCGATCCAGGTGCGCAGGGGCAGCGCGCCGGTGGAGCCGTACTGCTCCAGGGCGCCGCGCACGGTGCCCGTGTACGGGTCGACGAACACCGCGAGGGTGTGGGTGGCGTCGACGCCCTTGACGCCGGACAGCATCACCCGGGTGGTGGCGTCGTCCTGCGGGGAGGGGCGGACGGCCGAGACCGTGCCCTCGGGGTAGGCCGTGCGGGCCGCGTCCACCTGCTCGGAGATCGACAGCGGACGGTCGCCGACCGGCACGGTCAACTCATGGGAGTACAGCAGCTTCTCGGCCTGGAACGCGCCGGCGTACAGGAATCCGGTCGCGGCGGCGACCAGCAGGAACGGCGCCACGAACACGCCGGCGTAGAAGTGCAGACGCAGTATCAGCGGGCGCAGCGGGGCCCAGGGACCGCGGGACTCGGGCGCGGGCGCCGCGGTGTGCGGGGCCTCGTCCGTGGTGGTCGAGGGAGCGGTGGACATGGTGGGGCTTCTCCGGAGGCAGGAGGAGTGGGTCGGGGACAGCGGCCCGGGGGACGTTTTCCAGCCGTGACGCACCAGTAGTCGGTGACGGACGGCATCGAGTTCCCGTCACTTCAAGTGACGCGCGTCACAGAGCGTGCGGTCATGGCATGCTGGCCCGATGGCATCTCCCAGTCCCCGCGCGCCCCTTGCCGACCGGATCGAGGAACTCCTCGCCCCCGGCGGCCCGTTGCCGATCGTCGCTGCCGGGGACCCGGTCCTGCGGGCGGGCACCCCGCGCTACGAGGGCCAGCTCGACCCCGCTCTGCTGGCCCGGTTCGTCGAGGCATTGCGCGTCACCATGCGCGCGGCGCCGGGTGTCGGCCTGGCGGCCCCGCAGGTCGGGGTGGACCTGCGGATCGCGGTCGTCGAGGACCCGGCGCCGGTGCCGGAGGAGGTGCGGCTGGCCCGCGGCCGGGTGCCCCAGCCGTTCCGGGTCCTGGTCAACCCGGCCTACGAGCCGGTCGGTTCCGCGCGTGCCGCCTTCTTCGAGGGCTGCCTGAGCGTGCCGGGCTACCAGGCGGTGGTGGCCCGGCACGCCGAGGTGCGGCTCACGGGCGCGGACGAGCACGGCCGGCCGCTGGACGAGGTGTTCGCCGGCTGGCCCGCCCGTATCGTCCAGCACGAGACGGACCACCTCGACGGGCTGCTCTACCTCGACCGGGCCGAACCGCGCTCGCTCTCGGCCAATGAGGCCGTCCTCGAACGCTGGGCGCAGCCGACGGCGGACGCCGCCGCGAGGGCGCTGGGGTTCGAACTGCCCTAGGCGGCGGGCCCCGTCGGTCGCATCGCGTCAGTTGTCCCGGTAGGCCTCCAGCAGCCGCAGCCACACCTCGCTGAGCGTCGGGTAGGACGGGACGGCGTGCCACAGCCGGGCAAGCGGGACCTGGCCGGCGACCGCGACGGTCGCCGAGTGGATCAGCTCCCCGACCCCCGGGCCGACGAAGGTGACGCCGCGCAGGATCTCCTGCTCCAGGTCGACGACCATCCGGGCGCGGCCCTGGTAGCCCTCGGCGTACAGACCCGCTCCGGCCACCGACGACATGTCGACGTCGACGGCCCGCACCCGGTGTCCGGCCTGTTCCGCCTCGGCGAGCGAGAGGCCGACGGCTGCCGCCTCCGGGTCGGTGAAGACGACCTGGGGGACGGACGCGTGGTCGGCCGTGGCGGCGTGGGCGCTCCACGGGTCGTTCTCCGGCAGGTCGGTGCCGGCCGCGCGGGCGGCGATGGCGGCGCCCGCGATCCGGGCCTGGTACTTGCCCTGGTGGGTGAGGAGGGCGCGGTGGTTGACGTCGCCCACCCCGTAGAGCCAGTCGGTGCCGGTGACCCGCAGGCTGTCGTCGACGGTGAGCCAGGAGCCGGGTGCCAGGCCGACCGTGTCCAGGCCGATGTCGTCGGTGCGCGGGGCGCGGCCGACGGCGAAGAGGATCTCGTCGGCCTCGATGCGCTCACCGGTGTCGGTGACGACCACGACGGTGCCGTCGGTGCGGGTCACCGACGCCACCGAGGTGCCCGTGCGGACATCGGCGCCGGCCTCGGTGAGCGCCGCGGCGACCAGTTCGCCGGCGAACGGCTCCATCCGGTCCAGCAGGCCCTTGCCCCGCACGAGGAGCGTGACCCGGGAGCCCAGGGCCTGCCAGGCGGTGGCCATCTCGGTGGCGACGACTCCGCCGCCGACCACGACGAGCCGGCCGGGCGCGGACTGGGCGCTGGTGGCCTCCCTGCTCGTCCAGGGCCTGACCTCGGCGAGGCCCGGCAGGTCGGGCAGCGCCGCCCGGGTCCCGGTGGCGACGACGACCGCGTGCCGGGCGGTCAGCACCTTGTCCCCCACCGTGACCGTGCGCGGGCCGGTCAGCCGTCCGTGGCCGCGGTACAGGTCCGCGCCGATGCTCTTGATCCAGTCGACCTGGCCGTCGTCCGTCCAGTCGCCGGTGAACCAGTTGCGGCGGGCGAGGACCGCCTCGGTGTCCAGCGGACCCTGCACCGCTCGGCGCAGGCCGGGCAGTCTGCGGGCGTCCGCGCGGGCTATCACCGGGCGCAGCAGGGCCTTGCTGGGCATACAGGCCCAGTACGAGCACTCGCCGCCGACCAGTTCGCTCTCCACGACCGCGGTGGTGAGGCCGGCCGCACGGGTGCGGTCGGCGACGTTCTCCCCCACGGGCCCGGCTCCGAGCACAACCACGTCGTACAGGTTGGTTTCCGTTTCCGTCATGGGGTCAGTCTGGTGGGTGGTGTGCGGGGTGGCCACACGGGTAGGGGCGCGGAATACGTGTCGGGCCGGCCGCGTTGTCGAGGACGGCTTCACCCCATGTCAGGGGACCCTGGCAGGAAGTACCGGGAAGAGGGAATCACGCCATGAGCAGCACCGTGGAGCTCACCAAGGAGAACTTCGACCAGACGGTCACCGACAACGACTTCGTCCTGATCGACTTCTGGGCGTCCTGGTGCGGCCCGTGCCGTCAGTTCGCCCCGGTCTACGACAAGGCCGCGCAGGAGAACCCGGACCTGGTGTTCGGCAAGGTGGACACGGAGGCGCAGCCGGAGCTGGCCGCGGCCTTCGGCATCCAGTCGATCCCGACGCTGATGATCGTGCGCGACCGGGTCGCCGTGTTCGCCCAGCCGGGCGCCCTGCCCGAGGCCGCCCTCACGGACGTCATCGGACAGGCGCGCGAGCTGGACATGGACGAGGTGCGCAAGTCGATCGAGGAGGAGCAGGCCAAGGCGGCGGCGGGGGCCGACGGCACCCCGGCCGCCCAGGGCGAGTAGTCGAGGAGCCCCCGGACCGGACTCCCGGAGCGGGGGTCCCCGGAGCGGGAGTCGCCGGAGCGGGAGTCGCCGGAGCGGGGAGTCGCCGGAGCGGGGGTCCTCAGAACGGGTACGGCGCCACGTCCGCGCGGACCGTCGTCCAGCGCACGTCGGTGAATGCCTCGAGGTTGGCCTCGCCGCCGAAACGGGCGCCGGTGCCGGAGGCGGCGACCCCGCCGAAGGGCGCGACGGCCTCGTCGTTCACGGTCTGGTCGTTGATGTGCACGATGCCGGTCGGGACGCGTTCGGCGAGGTCGAGACCGCGGGCCGCGTCCCGGGTGACGATGCCGAGCGAGAGGCCGTAGGGGCTGCGCGCGGCCAGCGCCGCCGCCTCGTCCGGGGTGGCGAAGGCGCGTACGGGTGCGACGGGGCCGAAGACCTCCTCCGCGTAGGCGGGTGTGTCGTCGTCGACGCCCGCGAGGACGGTCGGCCGGTAGAACAGCTCCTCGTGCCTGCCGCCCGCGGCGAGCTTGGCGCCGGCCGCGGTGCTGGCCTCCACCAGGCCGTGCACCTTGGCGAGCTGGCCGTCGTCGATGAGCGGGCCGAGGTGGACCTGGGCGCGGTGCGGGTCGCCGACGGCGAGGGCGTCGGCCTTCGCCGCGAGCCGCTCCACGTACTCCTCGTAGAGGGAGGCGTGGACCAGGTGGCGGCCGGTGGTCATGCAGATCTGGCCCTGGTGGAAGAAGGAGCCCCAGGCCGCCGTGGAGATCACCGCGTCCAGGTCGGCGTCCTCGAGCACGATCAGGGCGGAGTTGCCGCCGAGTTCCAGGTGGGCCCGCTTGAGGTGGCGGCCCGCGGCCTCGCCGACCGCCCGGCCGGCTCCGGTGGAGCCGGTGAAGGAGATCACCGGCACGAGCGGGTCGGCGACCAGGGCCGCGCCGGTGTCCGCGCCGCCCGGGAGGATGTGCAGCAGGTTCTCGGGCAGGCCCGCCTCGGCGAAGACCGCCGCCAGGGCCAGTCCCCCGCACACCGCCGTGCGCGGGTCCGGCTTGAGGACCACCGCGTTGCCGAGCGCGAGGGCGGGCGCGACGGACCGGATCGACAGGATCAGCGGGGCGTTGAACGGGGAGATCACACCCACCACGCCGACGGGCACCCGCCGGGTGTACGACAGCCGGGGCGCCTCGCTGGGCAGGACCTGTCCGGCCGGGCGGGAGGCGAGCGCGGCGGCCTCGTAGCACTCCTGGGCGGCGACGTGCAGCTCGAAGTCGGCCTTGCCGGGGATGGATCCGGACTCGCGGACGATCCAGTCGCGCAGTTCGTCGGCGTGTGCGGTGAACAGGTCACCGGCCTTGCGCAGCACGCCGGCGCGCACGAAGTGAGGGAGCCGCGCCCACTCGGTCTGCGCGGCACGGGCCGCCTCGGCGGCGGGGCCCACGTCCGCGGCGCCCGCCAGGTCGACGGTGCCCAGCGGGTCGCCGGTGGCGGGCTCGGTGACGGTGTACCGGGGACCCGACAAGGGGCGGGACTGCCAGTTCTTGGGGTCGAGCAGCGGCATGAAGGCTCTCCGATCGGTGACCCGCGGGACTCGCGGCTCCTCACAGCGGGAGGGGAAGTCCCGTGTAGTTGGCCGCCAGTTCGGCGGCGGCGTGGCGGGATGCGGTGATCCGGCGCAGCCGGGCGAGCTGCATCCGGTGGTCGAACGCGTCTCCATCTGGTTGAGCGTGCAACATCCTAGTCATGTCGTCGGAAAAGCGGGTCGCCTGCCACACACGTCGCAGACAGAGTTCCGAGTACCCGTCCAGCAGCCTCGTGGACCCGGTGGCGTGCAGTTCGGCGAAGGCGCCGGCGAGCAGCCGTACGTCCGACACGGCGAGGTTGAGCCCCTTGGCGCCGGTCGGCGGGACGATGTGGGCGGCGTCCCCGGCGAGCAGCAGCCGGCCGTGCCGCATCGGCTCGTGCACGAGGCTGCGCATCGGCGTGACGGACCTGCTGATGATCGGGCCGCGGCACAGCGTCCAGTCGGCGTCGACGACGAAGCGGGCGGCGAGTTCGTCCCAGATCCGGTCGTCGGGCCACTCCCCCAGGTCGGTGCCGTTGGGGACCTGGAGGTAGAGCCGGGAGATCCACGGCGAGCGCATGCTGTGCAGGGCGAAGCCGCGTTCGTGGCGCGCATAGATCAACTCCTCGCAGGAGGGCGGCACTTCGGCGAGCACGCCGAGCCAGGAGTACGGGTACTCGTGGGTGTACGTGCGGCCCGCGGCGGCCGGGAAGGCCGCGCGGGCGACGCCGTGCGAGCCGTCGCAGCCGACCACCCAGTCGCAGGACAGGGTCCGTTCGCGGCCCTCGTGCAGGAACCGCACGACGGGCGACCCGCTCAGCGGTTTCTCCACACCGAGGGCCTGTGCCTCGAACAACAGGGGCGGCCCGTCGGCGAGTTGGAGGGCGACGAGATCCTTGACGATCTCCGTCTGGGCGTAGATCGTGACCGTGCGGCCGCCCGTGAGGACGGGGAAGTCGAGATGGTGGCGTTCGCGGTCGAAACGCAGCTCGATGCCGTGGTGCACCAGGCCCTCGGGGTCGAGCCGGCCGGCGGCCCCCGCTTCGCGCAGGGCGTCGACCGTGCCCTGCTCCAGCATTCCGGCCCGCTGGCGCCGCTCCACGTACCGCCGGGTCCTGCTCTCCAGGACCACGCAGTCGACGCCCGCGCGGTGCAGCAGCCGGGCGAGCAGCAGCCCCGCGGGGCCGCCGCCGATGATGCCGACCGTCGCACGCATGGCACGCCTCCCCTGCGACCGTAGTTCAGCTGGAGTCGCGCTGCACCACGGTGGCCCCGAACGGCTCGTGCGGCTCGGGCAGGGCCGCGGGGCTGCGCACCGCCCGGTCGACCAGCGAGGCGAGGTCACGGCCGGAGGGCAGCGCGATCCGCACGGTGCTGAGCCGGGGCCGCAGCAGCCGGCCGAGCATCAGGTCGTCCGCACCGATGACGGCGACGTCCTCGGGGACGCGTACGCCCGCGTCCTGGAGGGCGCGTATCAGCAGCATGGCGTACTCGTCGTTGTAGGCGAAGACGGCGTCGAGGCCGAGGGCGGACCAGCGGGCGGCGAGGGCGGCCGCGGCCTCCTCCGTGTACGCCAGGGACAGCTCGGTGACGGTGGCGTCCGTGTCGTGCAGCGCCTCGCGGGCGCCGGCCAGACGGGGCGCGGAGAACATCTCCATACCGCGCTCGGCCGGGACGACCACCCCGATCCGGCGGCGGCCGCGGGCGTACAGATGGGTCGCGGCGCTGCGGCCGACGTCGGCGTGGTCGAGGAGCAGGGCACGGGCTCCCTCGACCGCCTCGGGCCCGAGGGTGACCACGGCCCGGGCCCCGGACCGCTTCAGCACCGCGACCCCCTCCGGGCCGACGCCGGGGCTGGGCACCAGCACGGCCACGGGCCGCAGTTCGGCCCAGGCCCGGGCCGCGTCGTCACCGCGCAGACCGGTGGCGCCGTACTGGACGACGGTGTAGTCGAGGCGGCTCAGCGCCCCCTGGAAGTCGTGCACGAACTGGGAGTAGAGGGGGCCCGCCGGGACGGGCAGGGTGGGCATCAGGACCATGCGGCTGTGGCCGGCCCGCAGGGTGCGGGCGGCCGCGTGCGGCACATAGCCGAGTTCCTTGGCGGCCGCGTGCACGCGGCGACGGGTGGGCTCGCTGATGCGTACGGCACTGGCGTTGTTCAGGACGTAGGAGACGGTCGCGCGCGAGACGCCGGCCAGGCGGGCGACGTCGGCGCTCGTGGGCACGGGGCGCGGCGCCGGCGGCATCGTCGGCGCGGGCGGGTTCGGTATCTGCACCATGACGTACGGCATCTTGGCAGAAGCTGTGAGCGACCTTCCGGGCGGGGGACGCCGAAATCCGATGAGCCGTCAACGAACATGTTCGTGACGTACTTGTTCGCGACGAACATGTTCGTTACAGTGGAGGCATGACAGCACGCCCCGATACTCCGCGCAGCCGCCGCGAGCGCCCGGCCAAGCCCGCTCTGACCAGGGAGGGCATCGTGGCCGCCGCCCTCAGGGTGCTGCGCGCCGAAGGCCTGCGGAAGCTCACCATGCGGCGCCTGGCCGAGGAACTCGACACCGGCCCGGCCTCTTTGTACGTGTACGTCCGCAACACGGCGGAGCTGCACGCGGCCGTGCTCGACGAACTCCTGGGGACGGTCGGCCCCGCGCCGGACGAGGGCGACTGGCGCGAGCGGCTGGAGGCGGTGCTCACCGCGTACACCGCGATGCTCTTCGCCTACCCGGACCTCGCCCGCTCCGCGCTCACCGCCCGGCCCAGCGGCCCGCACTACCTGGACCTGATCGAGACCCTGCTGGCCCTGCTCGACGAGGGCCGGGTGCCCCCCGCACAGGCCGCCTGGGGCGTGGACCTGCTGCTCCAGCACGCCACCGCGACGGCCGCCGAACACACCGACGAGGCCTCCCAGGAGGACTGGGACGCCCTGCGGCAGGCGGTCCGCGAGGCGTCGGAGGACGACCGTCCGCACCTCGCGGGTCTGGCCGGCCCGCTGCTCTCCGGCCCGCCCGAGGCCCGCGTCTCCTGGGGATTCCAGGCGCTGATCAGCGGCATCGAGCGGACCGCCGTACCCGAATGACCACCACAGGAGGAACCGTGCATCACCCCGTAGCGATCATCGGCGCCGGACTCGGCGGCCTCACCCTCGCCCGCGTCCTGCACGTGCGCGGCATCAAGGCGGCCGTCTTCGACCTGGACGCCTCCCCCACCGCCCGCACCCAGGGCGGTCTGCTCGACATTCATCTGGACTCCGGCCAGGAGGCGCTGCGCGCCGCCGGCCTGCACGACGGGTTCCGACGCCTGGTGATGCCCGGCGGCCAGGCCACCCGGGTCCTCGACCGGGACGCGGTGGTCCGCTTCGAGGACGCCGACGACGGGACCGGCGGGCGCCCCGAGGTCGACCGGGGCGCCCTGCGCGACCTGCTGCTGCACTCGCTGCCCGAGGGCACGGTCCGCTGGGGCGCGAAGGTCACCGGCGCGCGGGCCCTGGGCGAGGGGCGGCACGAGGTGCGCCTGGAGGACGGCTCCGCCTTCACCACGGACCTGCTGGTCGGCGCCGACGGAGCCTGGTCCCGGATCCGACCGCTGCTCTCCGCCGCCCGGCCCGCCTACACGGGCGTGTCCTTCGTGGAGACGGACCTGCCGGACGCGGACGTACGCCATCCGGTGAGCGCCGCGGTGGTCGGCGGCGGGTTCCTGCTCGCGCTCGGGGCCGGCAAGGGGTTCCTCGCGCACCGCGAACCCGACGGCGGCCTGCACGTCTACACCGCGCTGCGGGTCGCCGAGGGGTGGGCGGACGGCATCGACTTCGGCGACACCGAGGTGGCCAAGGAGCGCGTCCTGGAGCACTTCGCGGACTGGGACAAGAGCCTGCGGGCACTGGTCGCCGACGCCGACGGACCACTGGTGCCGCGCCTGATCCACGCCCTGCCGGTCGGCCACCGCTGGGACCGCGTCCCCGGGGTCACCCTGCTCGGCGACGCCGCCCATCTGATGTCACCGTTCGCGGGCGAGGGCGCCAACCTCGCGATGCTGGACGGCGCCGAACTGGGGCTGGCCCTGGCGGCGCACCCGGGCGGGCGTGAGGCCGCGCTGGCCGCCTACGAGGAGAAGCTGTTCCCGCGCAGCGCGGCGGCCGCCGCCGACTCGGCCCGCAGCGCGACGGCCCTGTTCGCCGAGGACGCCCCGCGGGCCGTCGTCGACCTCTTCACCGCGCGGCCGTGACCGGCGGCGGCACGCTCGGCACGCCGCTGGTCACCCGGTCGACGAGTTCGCCCCAGCCGGCCTCCAGACGCGCCGCCGGCATACCGCACTGCCGGGTGAGGTGGTGCACCAGGACCGGGTTGAGATACCCCATCAGCGTGTGGGCCAGCAGTTCGACGTCCGCGTCGGGCAGCGCCTGGCGCAGCAGCAGCACGAGATGACTGTGATGGACCCGCCGCGGGGGCACGGAGTACCGGCGGTCCGGTCCGGGCTCGGCCGCCAGCTGGAGGTCCAGTTCGTCCACGGCCCGCCGGAGCATGGCGACACCGAACGCCCGCAGGCGCTCCACGGGCTCCGCGCCCGGCCCCAGCGGCGGGGGGCCGCTCAGGAACGCGGCCTGGAAGTTGCGCTCCGAGTGGTCCAGGAGGGCGGTCAGCAGCCCGGTGCGGTCGCCGAAGCGCCGGAACACCGTGCCCTTGCCCACGTTGGCCGCGCTCGCCACCGCCTCCATCGTGACCCCGGCCGCGCCGTGCTCGGCGATCAGCCGGGCGGCCGCGTCCAGCAGCCGGGCCCGGTTCCGGGCCGCGTCGGCGCGCAGGCACGGCTCGTCGCCCGCCGGGCCCAGGTGCAGCAGCTCGGGCTCGGTCAGGCTCTCCTCGGACTCCGGACAGGGAGGCAGAACGGCGGACATGAACTCAGCGTAAAGCATCGGGAATGAAACTGGACCGTGGTCCGGTTAGGATGCTAGAACATTAAACGGACCTCGGTCCGGATTCGTAACAGCAATGTTTCAGCCTCTGGGAGTACCCATGTCTGTCCGCATCCTCGCGCTCGTCGGCAGCCTTCGCGCCGGTTCGACCAACCGCCAGCTCGCCGAGGCGGCCGTCAAGGTCGCTCCCGAGGGCGCCGACGTCGACCTCTTCGAGGGCCTCGCCGAGATCCCCTTCTACAACGAGGACCTCGACGTCGAAGGCAGCGTCCCGGCCGCCGCCGCCAAGCTGCGCGCCGCCGCCCAGGCCGCCGACGCCTTCCTGCTCTTCTCCCCCGAGTACAACGGCACCATCCCGGCCGTGCTGAAGAACGCCATCGACTGGCTGTCCCGCCCGTACGGCGCGGGCGCCTTCGGCGGCAAGCCCGTCGCCGTGGTCGGCACCGCGTTCGGCCAGTTCGGCGGCGTGTGGGCGCAGGACGAGGCCCGCAAGGCCGTGGGCATCGCCGGCGGCCGGGTCATCGAGGACCTCAAGCTCTCCATCCCGGGCTCGCTGACCCGCTTCGCCGAGACCCACCCGGTCGACGACGCCGAGGTCGCCGCCCAGCTGACCGAGGTCGTGGCCCGTCTGCACGGCCACGCGGGCGAGGTCGCGGCGGCCTGACCGCGTGACCGCCTGAAGCGGCACGACACGGCGAGACAGGGGTCCGGAGCGGTTTCCGGGCCCCTGTCGCCGTACCCCCGCCCCGCCGTACGGGCTCCGGTGGACGGATCACGGGGGCGGTCCACGGGGTCCAGCGCACGGGGTCCGACGCACGGCGGCCCCGGCCCGTGAAGTCGAGGGACACCGGCCGCCACGGACCGGTCCGTCCGCTTCCTCGTCCGGCAATCGGATCGGCGAATGTCGTTCAACTCCCGGACCGCCTCCGGCGGCGTCTGATAGGGCTGGACGGATGCGCACCCTCTCTCGACGACTGCTCGGCCTGATGCCCCGGATCGGCGTCCAGGTGACCGACCTCTGGCCGGGGACGGCGGTGGTCTCCCGGCGCGTCGGCGCGTACCGGCTGACCGGCGCGGACAGGGACACGTGGGTGGTGCGCCGGACCCGGGACGCGGCCCGGTCCGAGGCCGCCGCGGGCGCCGCCGTGCGGCTGGGCGACACCGGCGCCCTGCTCCTGATGGAGAGCGCGGGCGCCCGGGACGAACGCGCACTCCAGCTGGCGGCCGCCGAGTACCTCTGCACCCGGCACGTGACCGCGATGCTGGAGCTCTACGGCGTGAACTGCGTCTTCGACGTCGGCGCCAACAGCGGCCAGTACGCCAGGCGGCTGCGCGGGCTCGGCTACACCGGCCGGATCGTGTCCTTCGAACCCACCTCGGAGACGTTCGCCCGGCTCGAGAAGGCCGCGGCGGACGACCCCGACTGGCAGGTGTACCGGTGCGGACTGGGCCGCGCGGAGGCGACGGCCGAGATCCACGTCGGCTGGAAGACGATGAACTCCCTGCTGCCGGCCAGCGACTACGGCAAGGGCCGCTACAGCAGGTTCGCGAAGGCCGACACCGAGGAGATCCACGTCCGCCGGCTGGACGAGGTCATGACCGAGGCGCTGGACGGCCTCGCCGATCCGCGGCCCTACCTGAAGATGGACACCCAGGGCTACGACCTGGAGGTGTTCGCCGGCGCCGGGGAGCGGATCGCGGAGTTCGTCGGGATGCAGTCCGAGGTCGCGGTGCTGAAGCTCTACGAGGGCAGTCCCGGCATGGGCGAGGCCGTCGCGGTGTACGAGGCCGCCGGGTTCGGCATCACCGGCATGTACCCCGTGACGCGTGAGGCCACCACGGGGCGGGTGATCGAGTTCGACTGCGTACTGATGCGCGCGGACGCCGCGCCCACCCCATAGCGCCGCAGCGCCGTAGCGCAGTCCCACCCGGTGGCGCCGTCCCCCGCCGCAGCGCCGTAGCGCGGTCCCGCGCCGCCGGTGGAACCGTTCGCGGGCGTCACGCCCGGCATCGGAGGTCGTGCCCCCGCGGGCCGCGGAGCGGGAAGTGGCCGTCACCCGCCGTACGGCGGTCAGCTCCCGCCGGACGGCGGTGGCCGGGAAGGCGGTGCGGGCGCCGATCATGGGCGGCACGAGCCGCCGCGCGACCGCGCTCCTCGTGAGGAGACAAATGACATCCGCACCGCCGCCCTTCGACCCCGAACTCGGCGCCGCCCTGGAGCTGCTCCGGGAGATGATCCAGCCGGGACTCGCCGCCGAGGACATCGAGACCGTCCGCCAGGGGCCCGGGATCGCCCTGCTGGCAGAACTGGACCTGACCCTGGACGGGGCCTTCGAGGTCGAGGACCGCGAGGTGCCGGGCCCGCCGGGCTGCCCGGACATCTCCCTGCTGATCTGCCGGCCCACGTCACCTGCTCCGGAGCGCCCGCGTCCGGTCGTCTATCACGTGCACGGCGGCGGCATGATCCTCGGCAACAACCGGGTCGGCGTGGACACGGCCCTGGACCGGGCGCGGGAACTGGACATGGTCGTGGTGTCCGTGGAGTACCGGCTGGCGCCCGAGCACCCGCATCCGGCGCCGGTCGAGGACGTCTACGCCGGTCTGCTGTGGACGGCGGAGCACGCCGCGGAACTCGGCGCGGACCCCGGGCGGATCGTGCTCGCCGGGGCCAGCGCGGGCGGCGGCCTCGCTGCCGCCCTCGCCCTGCTGCTGCGCGACCGTCGAGGGCCCCGGCCGCTCGGCCAGTTGCTGCTGTGCCCGATGCTGGACGACCGTAACGACACGCCCTCCAGCCACCAGATGGCGGGCCTCGGCGTCTGGGACCGCACGGCCAACGAGACCGGGTGGACGGCGCTGCTCGGCGAGCGGCGCGGCGGCCCGGACGTCTCCCCTTACGCGGCGCCCGCCCGCGCCGAGGACCTGTCCGGGCTGCCGTCGGCCTTTCTCGACGTGGGGTCCGCCGAGACCTTCCGGGACGAGGTGGTCGCCTACGCCTCCCGGATCTGGCAGGCCGGCGGGGTGGCGGAACTGCATGTCTGGCCGGGCGGTTTCCACGGCTTCGACGGCTTCGCACCGCAGGCCGCGCTGTCCAGGTCGGCCCGCGCGGCCCACCTGGACTGGCTGCGGAGGCTGCTCGCCGAATGACGCCTGCGGTCAGAGGAGAGGGCGGGTGCCGACCCGGTCGCCGGGGCGGCATCCGTGGCCGGCGGGCACGACACCCGCGGTGTGCGCTCCGGCCGGCCGGCGGCTCATGGCCGTCCCCCTGACGACTGCCGCCGACCGCTGTCGGTCTCGGGTCCGGGCGGGGCGCTCGGCGCGCTCACGGGGAGGAGCCGGGGGCGCTTGGCGGTGCGGCCGTCGCCGGAGGAGCGACCGCGCAGCCTGCGTCCCAGCCAGGGGCCGAGGTAGGCGGCCGCCCAGCGGAGTTCGGCCGCCACGGCCCGCCGGCCCGTGGCAACCCGCTGCGGCGGGAGGGGGAGCGTCCACCCGTCGTCGCTTCCGGGCAGGTCGACCGCGTGGGCGAGGGCCGCGGCGATCCGTTCGTGGCCGAGGGCGCAGGCGTGGAGCCGGTCCGCCGTCCACAGCCGGGGGTCGGTGGTGACGGCCTGCCGGCCGGTCTCGGCGACCGCGACCCCGTGACGGGCGGCCGCGGCGCGGATCCGGGTGTTGAGGTCGAACACCCGTGACCTGATGGGCCGGGCGAGGGGAACGATCTTCCCGACGTCGGGGAAGGTCAGGGTCACCACGCGGGCTCCCGCCCCGGTGAGCGCGGCGAACATCTCCTCCAGGTGCCCGGCCACCTCCGCGGCGTCGTACCGGGGCCGCAGCAGGTCGTTGACCCCGGCGACGACGGTGGCCAGGTCGGGGCGCAGCGCCAGGGCGGGCCCCAGCTGTCCGGCGCGGACCTGGCCGGCGGTATGCCCTCGTACGGCCAGATTGGCGTACCGGACCCCGGGGTCGAGGGCCGCGAGGCGCTCGGCGAACCGGTCGGCGAAACCGCGCAGGCCGACGGTGTCGTCCCCGTCGCCCAGTCCTTCCGTCTGACTGTCGCCCAGGGCGACGTAGCGCGAGTAAGCAGCGCCGGCCATGAGTCGTCCGCCTTTCCTCCCCGTCCCCTCATCATACTCAAGAAAGTGACTAATCACGCCGTTGAGCAAACGGAGAGGTCAGGCCCGCGGACGAACACGGCACCCCTCCTCGCCGACGTCCCGTTGGCGCATCATGGCCGTATGAAAGAGCTGGCCGGGCGCCTGACCGCACTGGACCCCGACGCCGGTGCCGCCGTGCGGGTCATCGCCTACTTCGACCGGCTGGCCGAGGCCCGGGCCGGGGTGGAGGCGCTGGTGCGCGGGGCCGCGGTGCTCGCCGGGGTGCCCGCGCGGCTCGTCGACGCCGACCGGCGGGTACGGGTCCGGGTGGAGCCCGACGGCACGCGCCGCGACACGGAGCTGCCACCGGAACCGGACTGGCCGTGCACCCCGCTGACGCCCGGGGGGCCACCCGCGCTGTGGCTGGAACGCGCCGCCGCGCTGCCCAGCGTCGTGGACGCCGTGATCCTGGAACGGGCGGCCGGCGCGGCCCGCGTCGTGCTCGACCGCACCCGCGGGCGGGCGCCGCTGGACGACCCGGCGCTGGTCGAGACGCTCCTCGACGCCACGGCCGCCGGACCGGCCCGGCTGCACGCGGCCCGCCGCCTCGGCCTGGACCCCGCCGCCCCGGCCCGCGCGCTCGCCACGCCCGACGGCAGGCCGCGCGTGCTGCCCGCGGACGCCCGGGACGCGGTGCCGGCCGGCCGGGTGGGGGTCGGGCCCGCCGTGCCCGTGCCGGACCTGCCGCACTCCTGGGCAGCGGCCCGCACCGCGCTCCGCTTCGCCGCGGACGGCACCGCGCAGGACCCGGGCCCGCGGGTCGTGCACGCCGACGAACTGGGCGGCATCGCGCTGCTGGCCGACCTCGTCAGGCCGGGGGCGGCACCCCCGGCGGACGTCCTGGCCGTGGAGACGGCGGCCGCCGACGCCCCCTGGCTGCTCACCACCCTGCACGCCGTCACCGCCACCGCGAGTCTGCGATCGGCGGCGGCCGAGGCGCACGTGCATCACTCGACCCTCCAGGACCGGCTGGCCCACGCCGAGCAGCTGCTGGGGTGGCCGGTGCGCACGCCCCAGGGCCGGTTGCGGCTGCACCTGGCGCTGACGATGCGGCGGCTGGCGCGCCCGTAGGCCTCCGCGCGAGGCTCCGGCCGCGACGGCACGCCTCGGGGAGGGACCTGGCGGAAGCGGTGCGGTCCTGGCGAAGCGGTGCGGTCCTGGCGGAAGCGGTGCGGTACGGAGGGGGCGACCGGCGCGGTCGCCCCCTCCGGTGGGTCAGACCTTGGCCTGCTCGGGCACTTCGGCCCGGCCGGTCGCGTCCTCGCCGGGCGCCGCCGCGCGGGCGGCCGGAATGACGGCGGCGATGGCCGCGGAGATCAGGGCGAGCCCGCCGCCGACCAGCAGCGCGGTGCGGAAGCCGTCCTCGGAGGCGAAGGTGTGGCCGCCCATGGTCGTGGTCATCTGGGAGAGGATCACGCCGATGACGGCGGAGCCGATCGAGGTGCCGAGCGACCGCATGAGCGTGTTGAAGCCGTTGGCGGCGGCGGTCTCGGTGAGCGGGACCGAGCTCATGATCAGGGCGGGCATCGCGCCGTAGGCGAGGCCCACACCGCCGCTGGTGATGAGCGTGACCACCATGACGCCCCAGGCGGAACCCATCAGGGCCAGCGAGACGAAGTATCCGGCGGCCAGCACCAGCGCGCCGCAGACCAGCGTGAACTTCGGACCGCGGGCGTTGGTGAGCTTCCCGCCCAGCGGGGAGATCAGCATCATCATCAGGCCGCCGGGGGCCATCCACAGACCGGCGGCGAGCATCGACTGGCCGAGGCCGTAGCCGGTGGCCTCCGGGAACTGGAGCAGCTGCGGCATCACCAGCATGCTCGCGTACATGCCGAAGCCGATGAAGACCGAGGCGAGGTTGGTGAGGAGCACCCGGGGCCGGGCCGTGGTGCGCAGGTCGATCAGCGGGTCGGTGGTGCGCACCTCCCACACGCCCCAGCCCGCGAGGGCCACGACGGCGGCGGCGAACAGACCGAGGGTGGTGCCCGAGGCCCAGCCCCAGTCGGCGCCCTTGGAGACCGCGAGGAGCAGCGAGACCAGGCCGACGCCGAGGCCGATCGCGCCGGGCAGGTCGAAGCGCTGGCCCTTGGCCCCGGCGGGCACGTCCGGGACGAGGGTGAAGATCAGGACCGCGACGACGGCGGCCAGGGCGGCCGAGCCCCAGAACAGCACGCGCCAGTTCGCGTACTGGGCGACGGCGGCGGCCAGCGGCAGGCCGATCGCGCCGCCGATGCCCATCGAGGCGCTGACCAGCGCGATGGAGCCACTGAGCTTCTCGGCCGGGACGACGTCCCGCAGCAGCGCGATACCGAGCGGCACCATGCCCATGCCCATGCCCTGGAGGCCGCGCCCCACGATCATCGTGACGACGTCGGAGGCGAACGCGCACACCACCGAGCCCACGATCAGCGGCACGGAACAGGCGAGCAGCATCCGGCGCTTGCCGAGCAGGTCGCCGAGGCGGCCGACGACCGGCACGCACACGGCGGCCACCAGCAGGGTGACCGTGATCACCCAGGCCGCGTTCGAGGACGAGGTGTCCAGGATCTGCGGCAGCTCGGCGATGAGCGGGGTGACCAGTGTCTGCATGATCGCCGCGGTGGTGCCGGCGAAGGCCAGCGTGGCGATCACGGCGCCCGGGCGGGCCGTGGGTTGGAGAGCGGGGGCGCCCATGGGGACTCCTCGACTTGGGATGTGCGGTGAAGGTCCGCGGAAAGGATCTGCGCGTAGGACTCGAAGGATGTGCATCGTACATGTCGTATGTATCAAGCACATGCCGTGGCCCGTGCACACCCATGTGCCAGGATGGAGCGGGCGCACGGAAGCAGGAGGTCGCGCACATGGAGACGCCGACGCACGAGGTCGAGTACGAGCAGATGCTGCTCAGCCGCCACACGTTCCTGAACCAGCGGGGCGGCCGCCGCAAGAACAGCCTCATGGAGCGCAGCGCGTACATCCTGCTGAGCCGGATCCGGGTCCAGGGACCCATGTCGATCGGGGAACTCAGCGACGCCTTCGGCCTGGACGCGTCCACCCTGAACCGGCAGACCGCGGCGGCGATGCGGTCGGGGCTCGTCGAGCGGATCCCCGACCCGGAGGGCGGGATGGCCCGCAAGTTCCGGCTCACCGACGAGGGCACCCGCCTGCTGGACTCGGAGCGCGAGGGGATCGTGGACATCCTGGACCAGGTGATGACCGACTGGCCGGACGAGGACATCGCCGCCTTCGCGGGCTATCTGCGGCGCTTCAACTACGGCATCGAGGCCATCGGCGGCCGCCCCTGGCCCCGCCCGTGACCGCGGACCCGTGACCGCGGACCCGTGACCGCGGACCCGTGACGGGACGCCCGTGACCGCCCGCCGGTGGGCGTTCAGGTGACGCGGTCGGCGCGCGACTAAAGTACAGAGAGATCACCACTGCGCGGGAGTTCCCATGACCGGTCCCCGTCGGACGCGTCCCGCCGACACCCTCGAGGCCATCGAGCCCCCGGGCAACGCGGAGACGGTCGTCGGGGTGCTGTCGGTGACGGTCCTGGTGGAGGTGCTCGGGGTCCTGTCCGAATCCGAGGTGTGGCTCCTCGGGCTGCTGGTCTTCCTGCCGGGCACGGCCTCCGCGCTGTGCACCGTCCAGCAGACGAAGTTCGTCGCCGCGTGGACCACGCTGTTCGTCACCCTCACCCTGCTCGTGCGGGCCGACGACAACGGCCGGTGGCTCGACCGCGCGCTGCTGGTGCTGCTCACCCTCGCCCTGGGCGCCGCCTCCGTCTACGCCTGCCACCGGCGCATCGCGCGCGAGCGCGCGATGCTGCGGCTGCGGTCCACCGCCGCCGCCATGCAGCGGCACATCCTGCACCCGCTGCCCCTGCTCACCGACGAGGTGCTGGTCAACGGCGTCTACGAACCCGTGCAGGAGGACCGGCTGGTCGGCGGTGACATCTACGACGTCGTCGCCTCGCCGTTCGGCACACGGGTGCTGATCGGGGACGTGCAGGGCAAGGGGCTGGCCGCCGTGGGCGCGGCGTTCGCCGTCATCGGCGCCTTCCGGGAGGCGGCCCACCGCGAGCCCACGCTCACCGCGCTCGTCGACACCCTGGACGCAGCCGTCGTCCGGCACAACTCCTACGCCGAACAGACCGGTGAAGACGAGCGGTTCGTCACCGCGCTCATCATCGGCGTCGACGCGGGAACGGAGGCACAGGCCGTCAACTGCGGCCACATCCCGCCCCGGTTGGTGCACGACGGCGCCGTCACCACCCCGGCGGTGGACACCGGCGTCCCGCTCGGGCTCGCCGAACTGGCCGCCGAACCCACGACGGTCGGGTGGTTCGCGTTCCCGGCCGGTTCCACGCTGGTGCTCACCACCGACGGTCTGACCGAGACCCGCGCCCCCGACGGCACGTTCTACCCGGTCGACGAGCGTCTGATGAAGCACCTCGGCCTCTCCCCCACCGAGCTGCCCGCGGCCCTGCACGAGGACGCCCGCGCGTACGCCGGGTACGACCGCCGGCACGACGACGTCGCCGTACTGACCGTCCGCCGCTCACCGCGTCACTGAGCCCGGCGTCCGGGCCGGCGGCGGGGGGGTCGTCCGTCCCATGGCGCGCGCTCAGCTCGCGCACACGCTCCTCATGGCGGACGGAGAGAGGGTCGAGCCATGTCTGGCGTCCCCGGTACCCGTGCGGGCACGGTTCGCGTGCTGATAGTCGACGACGAGCCCGAGCTCACCGAGCTGCTGTCCGCGGCCGTGACCGAGGCGGGCTGGAAGTCCTTCTCGGCGGCCGACGGACGCGGCGCGCTGCGGATCGCGCGGGACTGCGCCCCGCACGTCGTCGTCCTCGACGGCATGCTGCCCGACGTCGACGGGGTCGAGGTGCTGCGCAGGCTGCGCGGCGAGAACAGCCGGCTGCCCGTGCTGATGCTCACCGCGCGGGACGCCCTGGAGCACCGGCTCGACGGGCTGTCGGCCGGCGCGGACGACTACGTGACCAAGCCGTTCTCGCTGGAAGAGGTCATGCTGCGGCTACGCGGTCTGCTGCGCAGGACCGGTCCCGGCGAGAGCGCCGACCGGAGCCCCGTGCGGGTGCTGGGCGATCTCGTGCTGGCCGAGAGCACCCGCGAGGTGCGGCGCGGCGGAGCACCGGTCACGCTGACCGCCAAGGAGTTCGACCTGCTCCGGTTCCTCATGAGCCATCCGCACCAGGTGCTCAGCAAGGCCCAGATCCTCGACCACGTCTGGAACGCGTCCTTCGACGGCGAGGGGAATCTGGTCGAGGTCTACATCTACGGACTGCGCGCCAAGATCGACAAGGGGCGGGCGCCGATGATCCGAACCGTGCGCGGCGCGGGGTACGCGATCAGGGCCGCGGACGAGTGGGCATGAGGGTCCTGCCCGGGCGGCGGCGCGGAGCGGGCCGGTCCGGCACGGGTCTGGGCCGCCGCTCCCTGCGCGCGCGCCTCGTGCTCTTCGTCTCCGTGACCCTGGTCGCCGTGGGCGCGGCCATGGCGCTCAGCACCGTACTCGTCCAACGCGTCCATCTGCTCGGGGCACTGGACCAGCGCGTCACCGACGCCGCCGAGCGCAGCCAGGGCGGGCTGGAGCGACGGACCGGCGGCGCGACGGACCTGGGGTTCCTCAACGAACGCGGACAGCCGGCCGGCACCCTGGCGGCCCGGTTCGCCGACGGGGAGGTCATCGCCGCCGAAGTGGTGACCGAGGACGGCCGTCAGCGGGCCCTCACCGGCACCCAGCGCGCCGCCCTGAAGGGGATCACCGCTGACGGGTCGCTGCACACCCGCGCGGTCCCCGGCCTCGGCACCTACCGGGTGACCGCGATCGGCGGCGACGGGGTACCCGTCCTGGCCGGGCTCCCGATGGCCGACGTGCAGCAGGTGATCGACCGTCTGGTGGTGGTCGAGACGGTGATCGGCGGCCTCGGACTGGCCGCCGCGGCCGGTGTCTCCGCCGTCGTCATACGCCGGCAGCTGCGCCCGCTGGGCCGGGTCGCGGCCATCGCCGCCGAGGTCGCCCGGGTGCCGCTCGACCGCGGCGAGGTCGCCGTCCTCGCCCGGGTCGCGGCGCGGGACACCGACCCCGGCACCGAGGCCGGCCAGGTCGGGCTCGTGCTCAACCAGCTGATCGACCACGTCGAGTCCTCGCTCGCCGAGCGTCGCCGCACCGAGGAACGGATGCGCCGGTTCCTCGCCGACGCCGGCCATGAGCTGCGTACCCCGCTCGCCTCGATCGCGGGGTACGCCGAGTACATGACCGGCGGCAGCCGGACGATCGCGCCGGAGCTGGCCTGGCACCGGGTCTCCGCCCAGTCGGCCCGGATGACCGGCCTGGTGGAGGATCTGCTGCTGCTCGCCCGGCTCGACGAGGGACGGCCGCTCCAGTGGACCGAGGTGGACCTCGCGACGCTGGTCGCGGAGGCCGTCTGGGACGCGCGGGCCGCGGGGGGCGAGCACGACTGGCAGCTCGCGCTGCGCCTCGCCGGGCCCGTGACGGTCGTCGCCGACCCGTCCCGGCTCCATCAGGTGGTGGCCAACCTGCTGGCCAACGCCCGGGCGCACACACCGGCCGGCACCAAGGTCACCGTCGTCGTGGAGGCCCCGGGGGCGCCGGAGGCGGGGATCGGCGCCGGCCGGTGTGTGATCCGGGTGCGGGACGACGGGCCGGGCATCCCGCCCGAGCTGCTTCCCACCGTCTTCGAGCGGTTCACCCGGGCCGACGGCTCCCGCTCCCGCACGCACGGCGCGGAGGGCGGCACGGGCCTGGGCCTGGCCATCGCGGCGGCCCTCACCGAGGCGCACGGCGGCCGGATCGACGTGCGGAGCGAACCGGGGCGAACCGAGTTCTCGGTGACGCTCCCGACGTCCGGACGGTCCGCCGTCCCGACTTCCCAGCAACTCTAAGCGCGCTCACACAACCGCAGTTCAGGGCGCGTGCGGACGCCCCGCGCAGGCCGCTTCCGGCGGTCCTTCGCCGGCCGCTTCAGGTCTGCCTCAGCCGGCTCCTCCACAGTGATCGGTCGGCGGCCGTTCAGCGGGAACGTGCCCCTGACGAAGGGAATCAGCGACGATGACCGAGCTCGACTCCGGCGAACCGACGGCCCACGAGAACCGGTCCGAGGAAGGCCGCCGTGCTCACGCGAGCCGCCGCACGTTCATGCGCAAGGTCTTCTTCGCCAGTGGTGCCACGGCTGTCGCGACCATGGGCGGGGCCGGGGCCTGGGCCGCGCTGGCGGACGACGCGACCGCCACCGCCACCGCCACCGCCTCCGCCGACCCGAGCGCGGTGCCGAGCGGCGCGCCCGGCGGGGGTCCGGGCGGCGGTGCCGGCGGTCCCGGCAACCAGACGATCACCGAGGACTTCTTCGGCCTCACCACCGACGGCAAGCGGATCGACGACCTGTTCACGATCCACTCCACGGGGGTGAGGACCGCCCCGGTGATCGCCGCCGCGAACGCCTTCCTGGCCGGGCTCACCGACACCCAGCGGACCTCGACGCAGTTCACGGTCCACTCCACCGAGTGGCGGCTGTGGAGCAACGTCGACTCCTACGCGCGCCAGGGCGTGTCCCTCGCCGACCTGAGCGACGCCCAGAAGGCCCTGGGAACGGCGCTGCTGAAGTCCGCGCTCAGCGCCGACGGCCTGGAGACCACCGAGAAGATCCGGCGGATCAACCAGGCGGCCGGCGAGGCCATCGGCAACACGAACTCCTTCAACGAGGACGCCTACTACTGGACCGTGCTGGGCACCCCGTCGGCGACCGAACCCTGGGGCTTCCAGTTCGACGGCCACCATCTGGTCGTCAACTACTTCGTCCTCGGCGACCAGGTCGTGATGAGCCCCTGCTTCTGGGGCTCGGAGCCGACCTCGATGGAGATCGACGGCGAGACGGTGACCGTCTGCCACGAGGAGGTCGTCGCCGGCCTCGCCTTCATCAACTCCCTCAGCGCGGCGCAGCGGGCGGTCGCCATCGAGTCGTCCACCAAGTCCGACGAGTCGATGACAGCGGGCGCGTTCTCCGACAACGTGGTGCAGGCGTACACCGGCATCCGCGGCAACGCGCTCACCGCCGCCCAGCGGACCGAACTGCTCGGCATCGTGCGGGCCTTCACCGGGCGCGCCAAGGCCGATGTGGCGAAGGCGGCGCTGGCCGAGGTGCGCGCGCACCTCGACGACACCTACGTCACCTGGGCGGGCGGCACCGGTGACGACGACGCCTTCTACGTGCGCGTGCACAGCCCCGTCGTCTGGATCGAGGTCGACTGCCAGGCCCCCGGCCCGCTCGCGGGCGCGTACGGCGCCACCCAGGGCAGCGGCGCGACCCAGAAGCACGTCCATTCCGTCATCCGCACCCCCAACGGCAACGACTACGGCAAGGAGCTGCTCCGGCAGCACTACCTGACGTCGCCGCACCACCGGTGAGGCGGTACCGGTAGGCCACCGGGCCGGGGCCCCGTCGTCCCGGCCCGGTTCACCGCGTCACGGGGCGGGCGTGCTCAGGCCCAGGGGGTGGCCGCCACGAAGGAGCTGTCCTGGCGGAACAGGTCGGTGCCGTCCGGCTGTTCCACCCGCAGCTGGTAGTTGTAGTGGCGCAGGTAGTAGCCGGGGTAGTTGTACGACTCGAAGCGGACCGAACCGCTCGCCGAGCCCGTCCGGGCGATGAAGGTGGCGTCCCTCGCGAAGGACGCCGTGCCGTCGTTGGCGTCGAAGCGGCCCCGGAAGGAGTAGTGGCGCAGGTAGTTGCCGGCCGCGTCGCGGAAGGAGTACGCGTTCGCGTCGGCGAGACCGGCCACGACGGTGAAGGTGGACGCCTGCTTCTCGGCGGTGGTGCTGGAGCCGGTCACCACGGGCAGGTTGAGCAGCGCGGACTGCTCCTGCCAGTAGCGGGTGGTGTAGTTGGCGGACCGGAAGGAGCGGGTGGCGTTCTTCGTGAGGGCCGGGCCGCCGGTCACGGTCTCCTTGATGACCGTGAAGTGGCGTGCCGTGCCGGAGATGCCGGGCAGCGCCTTGGGCGCGCTCCAGGTGGCGAAGGAGTCGTAGCTGTCGCTCCAGTAGTAGTTGCCGTCGCCGTAGCCGTCGAAGAAGATCCGCCAGGCGCCGTTGTCGAGCTGGATGACGGACGGGCCCTCGCGGTAGCTGCCCCAGCCCGCCCAGTCACCGGTCCTGGTGATCGTGTAGGGGCCGGCCAGGCTCGACGCGGTGCCGTACTCGATGTACTTCGTCGTCTCGTTCTTCGTGAACGCGTGGTAGGTCGAGCCGGTCTTCACGATGAAGGTGTCGATGTGGTTCGCGCCGATCCCGGACAGCGCGACCGGCGCGCTCCAGGCGGTGAGCGCGGAGTTGGCGGCCTTCAGCAGATACGGGGTGAAGATCCACTCGTCGCTGGTCACCGAGCAGGACACGAGGACGTTGACGCTGCCGTCGCTGTCGACGAACCACTCCGGCGCCCAGGCCCGCGAGAGATCGGCGATAGGGAGCGTGTAGTCGTACAGGAACGTCCAGTTGACCCGGTCGGAGCTGCGGGCGAAGCCGATGGTGGTGCTGACGTCCTGCCAGGTGTGGGTCGTGTAGGCGATGTAGTAGTAGCCGTTGGTGTGCTTGAGGATGCTCGCGTCGCGGATGCGGTTGGCGGGCGGGGTGTAGGCGGAGGACTGCACCAGCCGGAAGTCGGTGGCGTCGTCGGACTGGTAGACGTTCACCGTCGCGTCGTCGCTGTTGAGGAACGGCACGATCGTGTAGCGGGTGGCCGATCCCGCGGCCGGTGCGGCGGCCAGGGCCGTGCCGAGCAGGCCGGGGGCCTCGCCGAGCACGAGCGCCGTGGCGGGCAGGACGGCCATCGCGCGCAGCAGGGCACGGCGGGACGGGGCGGGGGGACGGGGCGTCATGGCGGCTCTCCTACGGCTCAAGGCACATCCATCGGTTCGATATTCCGAACATAGTTCGGAAAGTCGATCAGAAGGTAGGGGTGCGGCAGGAACACGTCAATCCTTTGCGCAGGAACGGACGGATGCCCGTGGGACGTCCGTACGGGGCGCGCCGCCGCCCTTCGGCGGACAGCCGGGCCGCCCCCGTCCGCGTGCCGTTCCACCGCCGGGCCGCCAGACGTTACCGTGCGGTAGACATCGTCGTCCCGGAGGTGCCCCGCATGACACCCGACCGAGCCGCAGGCCTGACGGCCACCGCCCGCGCACTGGCCGAGGGCGAGGTGTCCTCCCGAGAACTCGTCGAGCGGACGCTCGCCCGCATCGAGGCCGCCCAGGGCACCCTCAACGCCTTCCGGATCGTGCGGGCCGAGGCCGCGCTCGCCGAAGCGGACGCCGCCGACCGGGAGTTGGCCACCGGGGGCCGGCGGCCCCTGCTGGGAGTGCCGGTCGCCGTCAAGGACGACATGGACGTGGCGGGCGAGCCGACCGCCTTCGGCTGCCAGGGTGTGCACCCCGCGGTCACCGAGGACGGCGAGGCGGTACGGCGGCTGCGGGCGGCCGGGGCCGTGATCGTCGGCAAGACCAACACCTGCGAGCTGGGCCAGTGGCCCTTCACCGAGGGCCCGGCCTTCGGCGCCACCCGCAACCCGTGGAGCACCGAGCACACCCCGGGCGGCTCCTCCGGCGGTTCGGCGGCCGCGGTCGCCGCCGGCCTGGTGCCCGCCGCGCTCGGCTCGGACGGCGCGGGCTCGGTGCGCATCCCCGCCTCCTGGACGCATCTGGTCGGTATCAAGCCGCAGCGCGGCCGGGTCTCCACCTGGCCGCGCGGGGAGTCCTTCCACGGCATCACGGTCAACGGCACGCTGGCCCGTACGGTCGGGGACGCGGCGCTGCTGCTCGACGCGGCCAGCGGCAACCACGCGCACGACCCGCACCGGCCGCCGGCCGTCGACGCCTCGGCGGCGGCGGGCCGTGACCCGGGCCGGCTGCGGATCGCGCTGTCGCTGAAGCCGCCGTTCACCGCCGTACCGGCCCGGTTGCGCCCCGAGGTGCGCGCCCGGGTCCTCGGACTCGCCGAGACGCTGGCGGGCCTCGGGCACGTCGTCGAGGAGGCCGACCCGCCGTACGGGCAGATCGGTCTCACCTTCGTGCCCCGGGCGACCGCGGGCATCGCAGAGCGGGTCGCCGAGGCTCCCTTCCCCGCGCTGCTCGACCGGCGCACCCTGGGCGCCGCCCGACTGGGGCGGCTGCTCGGCGGGGCCCCGCTGCGGGCGGCCCGGCGCGCGGAGGCCGTTCTGCACCGGCGGATCGGCGGCTTCTTCGACACGTACGACGTCGTCCTCGCGCCGACGACGGCCGCTCCCCCGCCCCGCATCGGGGCCATGCTGGACCTCGGCGGATTCGCCACCGACCGCGCGATGATCGCCGCCTGTCCCTACGCCTGGCCGTGGAACGTGCTGGGCTGGCCCGGCGTCAACGTGCCGGCCGGCTTCACGCCCGGCGGGCTGCCGGTCGGCGCGCAGCTGCTCGGCCCGGCGAACAGCGAGCCGCTGCTGATCTCGCTCGCCGCGCAACTGGAGACGGAGCTGCGCTGGCACGAGAGGTGGCCGCCGGAGCCGATCACCTCGGAAAGCCGTGCGGCGCGGGGGCGTTCCGCCCCTACCCTGTGACCATGGACGATACGGCGATGGTCGGGCTCATGGGGCGGGTCACCGGAACGGTCGGGCCCGGGCTCGTCGGCGAGGTGATCGTCCGGGTGCGCGGAGGCGCCGAGCACTTCCTCGCCTACGCCGCCACGGGTACCGAACGCATCGAGCGGGGGACGATGGTCACGGTGGTGGAGTACCTCCCGCCACGGACGGTCTACGTCTCGGCCATGTACGGAGGTTGAGGCGGCGCGTGCCCGTGGTGTGCCGTATGTACCAAGCGGGCAACAGGGGTTCGGCCGCGTCTGTACACGGCTCGCGCGCGAGCACACACTCCCGTTACGTCCGGTGCCCCGAGGGCACCCTGCACCGGGGGAGTGCATACCCATGGAAGTCGGTCTCATCGTCGGGGCGGCAGTCGGTGCCGTCCTCGTCCTGATCGGTGCGTTCAAACTGATGTGGCGCGTCGCGGAACCCAACGAGGCGCTCATCATCTCCGGTTCCAAGCACAAGCTGGAGGGCCTCGAGGAGGGAATGGGGTTCCGCATCGTCACCGGGCGGGGCACCCTCGTGACGCCCGGGATGCAGGCGGTGCGCAAGCTCTCGCTCGACCTCAACCAGACGGAACTGCACGTCGACTGCGTGACCCACCAGGGGATCCCGCTGAAGGTGCGGGGCGTGGTCATCTTCAAGGTGGGCGACGACTTCGTGTCGATCGCCAACGCGGCCCGCCGCTTCCTCGACCAGCAGAAGCTGATGGCGGAGCGCGTGCACACCGTGTTCGCCGGTCATCTGCGGGCCATCGTCGGCGGGTTGACGGTCGAGGACATGATCCGCGACCGGGAGAAGCTGACCGGCCAGGCCCGTGCCGCGTGCGGCACGGAGATGGAGAAGCTGGGACTGATCGTGGACTCGCTCCAGATCCACGAGATCGAGGACCCGACCGGATACATCAAGAACCTGTCCGCCCCGCACCTGGCGGCCGTACGGCGGGACGCGCGCATCGCGCAGGCCGAGGCCGACCGGCTCGCCACCGAGGCCGAGCAGTTGGCGTTCGGGCGGATGGCGGAGGCCACCCGGGACAGCGAGATCCTCAAGGCCGGGTACCAGGCCGAGCAGGACAAGGCCAACGCCAAGGCGCGGCAGGCCGGGCCGCTCGCCGACGCCGCCGCCCGCCAGGAGGTGGTGGTCCAGGAGACGCGGGTCGCCGAACTCGAGGCGCAGCGGCGCGAGCAGCAGCTCCAGGCCGATGTCCGCAAGCCGGCCGACGCCAAGGCGTACGAGAAGCGGACGCTGGCCGAGGCCGAGCGCGACGCCCGGATCTCGGCGGCCGAGGCCAAGGCGACGGAGACCCGCTCCACCGGTGAGGCGGAGGCCGCCGCCACACAGGCGAAGGGTCTCGCGAAGGCCGAGGCCAACCGGGCCCAGGGGCTCGCCGAGGCCGACGCCATCAAGGCCAGGGCCGCGGCCCTCGCCGAGAACCAGGAGGCCGTGGTCGCCCAGCAACTCGCTGAGAAGTGGCCGGAGATCGTGCAGGCGGGCGCGTCCGCCTTCGGCAATGTCGACAACATGGTGGTGCTCAACGGCGCCGACGGGGTGGCCGACATGTTGGCCAAGGCGCTCACCATGGGCGGCACGGGGCTGGGGCTGGCCCGTCAGCTGCTCTCCTCGATGAACCAGAACGGGCATGCGGCGACCGGGGCTTCCCCCGTCAACGGGGTGGCGAACCCGCTGTCGCAGCACGTGCCGGTCGAGGAGAAGTGACCCGCTGACGACGTGGTCACGGGGGCACCGCTTAGGGTGCCCCCGTGACCGCGTTTACCGATGAAGACGTCCCGGGCCGCTCCGGCCCCTCCGCCACCACCGAGGCCGACCCCCGCGAGGTCGGCCGGGTGCGCACCGAGTACTCCCCCGCGCACGACGGCGACCCGGACCCCGGCGAGATCGTGTGGACCTGGGTGCCCTTCGAGGAGAACGACGGCCGGGGCAAGGACCGTCCCGTCCTCGTCGTCGCCCGGGAGAGCGGCGGGACCTTCCTCGCCGTACAGCTGTCGAGCAAGCGGCACGACGGGGACCGCGAGTGGGTGCCGATCGGCAGCGGGCCCTGGGACCGCTCGGGACGGGACTCCTGGGTGGACGTCGACCGCGTCCTGCGGCTGCACGAGGACGGCATGCGCCGTGAGGCCTGCGCACTGGACCGGATGCGGTTCAACCTGGTCCGGCACCGTCTGCACGAGCGCTACGGCTGGACCTGAGCACCCCTGCGGTCGAACACCTTCTCGAAGACGCTCCGCACCGCGTGGCCCGGCGTCCGGTCCAGCACGCCGAACACCACCTGCTCGAACGTCCGCTCGAACCGCCCTCCGGGGCCCAGCTGCGCCCGGAACGCCCCCGCCACCTGCGCGGGGTCGTTGCGGAACACCCCGCAGCCCCACGCGCCCAGCACCAGCCGCCGGTAGCCGTGCGCGGCGGCCGTCTCCAGGACCCGCTCGGCCCGGACGGCCAGCGCGCCCGGCAGCTCGGCCGCGCGCTCCGGGGCGCTGCGCAGCACCACGCCCGCGTTCGGGGCCGCGGCGGTCAGGAAACCGGCGCCGTAGGGCTCGTCGAGCAGTCGGCCCCGGTCGTCACGGAAGACGGGCACGGCCGGTGAGTGGATGACGCGGTCCGTGTAGAACGGGTCACGGTGGGCGCGGTGATGGTCGTAGAACTCCCGGGCCTCGAGCAGGCAGGTGTACAGCGCGGAGGCCCGGCACAGGGCCTCCTCCTGCGCCTGGGCCCCGTTGAGATAGCCGCCGCCGGGATTGCGGGCGGAGGCGAAGTTCAGCACGGCGACCGGGCCGGCGCCGACGAGCCGGCGGGCCGCCTCCAGGCTGCTCTCGCCCGTCACCTCGACGCGTGTGTCACCGGGGGCGGGCGCCGCGCGGTCCACGGCCGGTCCCGCCGGTTTCCCCACCGGTCCCGGACCCGCGATCCGGGTGCCCGCCCGGGCGGCCCCGATCGCCGCGGAGAGGGACACCTCGCGCCCGTCGGACGCGCGATAGCGCCCCGCCGCGACGATCTCCTCCGTCTCCCGCGCGATACCGCGCAGCCGCGCGCTCATGGCGCCACCCCCGTGGACGCCATGGCCGTGCGCCGCGCGGCCTCCCGGGCCCCGCCCGGCTCCCCCGTCGTGCTCATACACGCATCGTGAGCGATCCTGGACATCGCGTGCAACAGGGTTTCCCCGGGCGGGAACACACCGCGGACCGGTGGGGAACGCCTGGAAAACAGCTTGAACTCGGTCCCGAATGTCGTGCTGTGCACCCTTGTGCGAACGCGTTCGAGGGTTTTGGGTAAGACGAGCGATGCCTGTCCGGCCGCACCGAGGCCGGACCGGTGGCATGGTGGAATCTCAGGAGGATCCCGACATGTCCGACTCAGTCAGCGACTGTACCGACGAGACCCCGTCCCGCAGCGCCCTCACCGAAGCCGAGGTGGAGGCCCTGGTCAGGGGCATCTGTTTCAAGACCGGACCGCCCCGCACCGTCGGGGTCGAAGTGGAATGGCTCGTCCACGAGCTGCGCGAACCGCGGCTCCCCGTACCGCCCGAACGACTCGAAGCGGCCTACGCCGCACTGCGCACCCTGCCCCTGAGCTCACCGCTCACCGTCGAACCCGGCGGTCAGCTGGAACTGAGCTCGCCGCCCGCGGCCTCCCTGATGGAGTGCGTGGGCACCGTCTCCGCCGATCTGACCGCCGTCCGCGCGGTCCTGGCCGAGCAGGGTCTCGCACTCTCCGGCAACGGCACGGACCCCTGGCGCACACCCCGACGGTTCCTCCACGAGCCCCGCTACGACGCCATGGAGGCCTGCCTCGACCGCACCGGCCCGGCCGGCCGCGCCATGATGTGCTCCTCGGCCTCCGTGCAGGTCTGCCTGGACGCCGGACACGAGGAGCCCGGCCCCCTGGGGCACGGGCGGCGCTGGTGGCTGTCCCACACGCTGGGCGCCGTGCTGGTGGCGGCCTTCGCCAACTCCCCGCTGATCGGTGGAGCCCCCACCGGCTGGCGCTCCACCCGGCAGCTGCTGTGGACGGAGATAGGCGCCGGCCGCGCGGGCGGCCCCGCCCTGAACGGCGATCCGCGCGCGGCCTGGGCCCGGCACGTGCTGGACGCGCCGGTGATGTGCGTGCGGCGCGACGGCGGTCCGTGGGAGGTGCCCGACCGGCTCACGTTCCGGCAGTGGACCCGGTCGGCCTCACCGCCCACCAGGGAGGACCTCGACTACCACCTCACCACGCTGTTCCCGCCGGTCAGACCACGCGGCCACCTGGAGCTGCGCATGATCGACGCGCAACCCGGCGACGACGGCTGGATCGTGCCGCTCGCCGTGACGACGGCGCTGTTCGACGACCCGGAGGCCGCCGAGAGCGTCTACCGCGCGGTGAAGCCGCTGGCCGAGCGGGCCCGGCCGCTGCCCGCCCCGCACAATCCCCTGTGGATCGACGCGGCCCGCTACGGCCTGACCGACCCGGAGCTGCACGAGGCCGCCGTCGCCGCCTTCACCACGGCCCTGCGGGCCCTGCCCCGCATCGGCGCCACCGAGGGGATCACGGCCGCCGTGTCGGACTACCTGGAGCGGTACGTGCTCGAGGGACGTACCCCCGCCGACGACCTGCTCGACCGCCTGCGCGGCACGGACACCCGCGCGTACGGGAAGGACCTCCGCACATGACCGACCCCGCCCTGGACACCGGGCCGGCCCTGGACACCGTTCCCCGCCCGGACGGCGGCCCCGCACCGGACGCCGAGACGCTCCGCGCCCGGGTCCTCGCCTCCCTCACCACGGCCCGGGAGCGCACCACGCTCCTGACGAGCTGCGTCGAGGAGCCCGACCTCACCGCCCAGCACTCGCCGCTGATGTCCCCCCTGGTGTGGGACCTCGCGCACATCGGCAACCAGGAGGAGCTGTGGCTGCTGCGCGCGGTGGCCGGCCGTGAGGCGATGCGCCCCGAGATCGACGGCCTGTACGACGCGTTCGAGCACTCGCGCGCCGAACGGCCCACCCTGCCGCTGCTGCCGCCGGTCGAGGCCCGCCGGTACGCGGCGGAGGTGCGCGGCCGGGTGATGGACCTGCTGGAGTCCGCCGACTTCGGCGGCACCCGGCTGACGGAGGCGGGATTCGCCTTCGGGATGATCGCGCAGCACGAACAGCAGCACGACGAGACGATGCTGATCACCCATCAGCTGCGGACCGGTCCGCAGGCCCTCACCGCGCCCGACCCGGACCCGGTGCCGCTGTTCACCGGCCCCGCCGAAGTCCTCGTGCCCGGCGGTCCGTTCACCATGGGCACCTCCGGCGAACCCTGGGCGCTCGACAACGAACGGCCGGCGCACCGGCGCGAGGTGGCCGCCTTCCACATCGACACCACCCCGGTGACGAACGGCGCGTACCAGCGGTTCATCGAGGACGGCGGCTACGACGAGGAACGCTGGTGGACGAAGGAGGGCTGGTCCCACATCCGCCGCACCGGCGTCCACGCGCCGCTGTTCTGGCACCGGGACGGCAACCAGTGGCTGCGCCGCCGCTTCGGCGTCACCGAGGTCGTGCCGCCGGACGAGCCGGTGCTGCACGTGTGCTGGTACGAGGCCGACGCCTACGCCCGCTGGGCCGGACGCCGGCTGCCCACCGAGGCGGAGTGGGAGAAGGCGGCCCGCTTCGACCCCGCGACCGGCGGCTCGACGCGCTACCCGTGGGGCGACGCCGACCCCACCCCCGAACACGCCAACCTGGGCCAGCGCCACCTGCGGCCGGCCCCGGCGGGCAGCTATCCGGCCGGCGCGTCGCCGCTCGGGGTGCGGCAGCTGATCGGCGACGTGTGGGAATGGACGTCCAGCGACTTCCTCCCCTACCCGGGCTTCCGCATGTTCCCGTACAAGGAGTACTCGGAGGTGTTCTTCGGCCCCGAGTACAAGGTGCTGCGCGGCGGCTCGTTCGCGGTGGACCCGGTCGCCTGCCGGGGAACGTTCCGCAACTGGGACTACCCGATCAGGCGGCAGATCTTCTCCGGGTTCCGCACCGCACGCCCGGCGGCCCTCTGATGTGCCGTCACCTCGCCTACCTGGGGTCCGGGGAGCCGCTCGGCCGGCTCCTCGTGGAGCCCCCGCACGGTCTGTACCGCCAGTCGTGGGCACCCCGGCGGCAGCGGTACGGGACGGTCAACGCCGATGGTTTCGGGGTGGGCTGGTACGCCGAGGGGGACCCGGTACCGGCCCGCTACCGCCGGGCCGGGCCGATCTGGGCGGACCTGTCCTTCGCCGACCTCGCCCGGGTCGTCCGCAGCCGGGCGCTGCTGGCCGCCGTACGGGACGCGACGCTGGCCGGCGCCGACGCGGAGGCCGCGGCGGCGCCCTACGCGGCCGGTACCTGGCTGTTCAGCCACAACGGGGCGGTCGCGGGCTGGCCGGGCTCACTGGAGTCGCTGACCGGTTCGCTGCCCGCCGCGGACCTGCTGTCGATGGAGGCGCGCAACGACTCCGCGTTCGTCTGGGCGCTGGTCCTCGCCCGGCTGCGCGCCGGCGACACGGGGAGCCAGGCGATGGCGGACACGGTGCTCGAGGTCGCCGCGGCGGCGCCCGGCTCGCGCCTCAACCTGCTCCTCACCGACGGGGAGTCCATCACCGCCACCGCCTGGGGCGACACCCTCTGGTACCTGGCCGGGCCCGGCCCGCGCACGGTCGTGGCCTCCGAACCGTACGACGACGATCCGCGCTGGCAGGAGGTCCCCGACCGCACCCTGCTCGCGGCGAGCCGCGCCGACGTCCTGCTCACCCCGCTCAAGGAACCGAGCACCGACACGGCACCCGCACCGACCGAGGAGACCGGCACGTGAGCCCGTTCCGCATCACCCGCACCCTCCCCGAGGACGCCACGGACGCCGCCCTGCGCGCCGACGTCCGGCACGGCCTCACCGGCACCCCGAAGACGCTGCCGCCGAAGTGGTTCTACGACGCGCACGGCAGCGAGCTGTTCGAGCGGATCACCGAACTGCCCGAGTACTACCCGACGCGCGCCGAGCGCGAGATCCTCGTGGACCGGGCCGGTGAGATCGCCGCGGCGGCCCGTGCCCGCACGCTCGTCGAACTCGGCTCGGGCTCCTCGGAGAAGACCCGCTATCTGATCGACGCGCTGACCGGCCTGGACACGTACGTGCCCGTCGACGTCAGCGAGAGCGCCCTCACCCAGGCCGGGCAGGCCCTGATCGCGGAGCGGCCGGGGCTGGACGTGCACGCCCTCATCGCCGACTTCACGGCGGTGCTGGCCCTGCCCGACACCCCGGGGCCGCGCCTGGTCGCCTTCCTCGGCGGCACGATCGGCAACCTCCTGCCGGACGAGCGCCGGGAGTTCCTCGCGTCGGTGCGCGCGCTGCTCGCGCCGGGCGACGCGCTGCTGCTGGGCACCGACCTGGTCAAGGACGAGCGCGTGTTGGTGCGGGCCTACGACGACGCGGCCGGTGTGACGGCCGCGTTCGACAAGAACGTCCTGACCGTGGTCAACCGGGAACTGGGAGCCGACTTCGACCCGGACGCCTTCGAGCACGTCGCCCTGTGGGACGCGGGCAACGAGTGGATCGAGATGCGGCTGCGCTCCCTCACGGCGCAGACCGTGAAGATTCCCGCGCTCGACCTCGCCGTCGACTTCGAGGACGGCGAGGAACTGCGCACCGAGGTGTCGGCGAAGTTCCGGGAGGAGGGAGTGCGCACCGAACTGGCCGCCGCCGGAATGGAGTTGAGTCACTGGTGGACGGACGGCGCGGGCCGCTTCGCGCTGTCGCTGAGCACTGCCCGCTGAACACCGCCCGCTGAGGTCCGCCCGCCCGGGGCCGCCTGCCGAGCAACCGCCGCGGTCCGCTCGTCGGCGGCGGGCGCCGGGCGGGCGGACCTCGGGCGACCGGGCACCGAGCGGGAACCGGGCGGGCGCGGTCGTCAGAAGTTCACCGTCAGCGCCTCCGTGATCCGGCGGGCGGCGCGGCGGGCCTCGGTCGCCGGGTCGGCGCCGGTGAGCACCTTCGTCATGTAGTCCTTGATCGGGTTGTCCGCCTCGACGACGGCCCACTCGGGTGTGCTGGGGGTCGCGCGGCCCTGCGCGGCCCCCGCCGCCATCGCCGCGACCCCCTCCTCACCGGCGACGGACTTCGCCAGCTTCGCCTTGTTCGGCACGTAGTTCATGGTGCGGGCCAGTTCGGTGTCCCACTCCGCGCCGGTCAGCGCGGCGACCACCGCGATCGCGCCCTCCCGGACGTCGGTGTTGCGCGGGACGACGAGGTCGGAGCCGCCGGTGAAGACCGCGCCGGGCCTGCCCGCGCTCTTGCCCGGCACGGGGAAGAAGCCCAGCTCGTCCTCCAGACCGGGATTCTGCTGCACCACGGCCCGGGCCAGTCCGGGCACGGCCACGATCTGCGCCACCTTGCCGGCGGCGAACACCCCTGCCTGGGGCGGGTGTTCCTCGTCCGCCGCCACCGGGCCGCCGCCGAGGGACTGGAGCCGCCGGTAGAAGTCCATGCCGCGCAGGGCGGCCCGGGAGTCCAGGGCACCCTTCCAGCGGCCCCCCTCCTCGGTGGCCAGGTCGCCGCCCTCGTCCCAGATGAACCCGGCGAGTGTGTACCAGTCCTGTCCGGCCAGGTAAATGCCCTGGTTCCCGCCCGAGTTCAGCTTCTCGGTGGCGGCCAGCCACTCGGCGCGGGTGGCGGGCGGAGCGGTGATGCCGGCCTGTTCGAAGAGGTCCTTGCGGTAGATCACGACCCGGTTCGCGGCGTACCAGGGGATCCCGTACTGGTGGAAGCGCCGCTGTCCCGGTTCGGCGAGACCGGGCAGCCAGTCCTCCCGGCCCCACTTCGCGGCGGACTCCAGGGTCAGGTCGAGCAGTCCGTGCCCGTCGACGTACTGCGGGACCTGGGTGTTGCCGACCTCGATGACGTCCGGCCCCTTCCCGTCCTCGGCCTCCAGCGCGGCCTCCACCTTGCCGCCGATCCCGGTCCATTCCTGGATACGGATGTCGAGGTCGAGGTCCGGGTGGTCGTGTTCGAAGTCCTCGGTGAACCGGTCCAGGAACTCCTGCGACGCGCTGTCCTTCATCAGCCACACCGTGACCGTCCGGGCATCCGGTCCCCCCGTGCCCGGCACCACCCCACAGGCGGTCAGGAGGGAGGCGGACACGCAGAGAAGGGCGAGGAGGCGACGTCGCACGGGGGTCCTGTTCTGTCTGGTGGACAGGGCTGGGGGCCCGACGTGGGGGACGAGCGAGGGCTCGTACGGGTGCCCCGGATTTTGGTATGGACCAATGCGAGGGGTCAAGGGGGATTGGGCGGAGGCGGTCCGTCCGGTCCGACGCCTCGCGCTCCGCCGCAGCTTGGGGCACGGTGGAGTGACGCGTGACACACGTGACGAGGCCGTCACGGCCGAGAGGAGCACCCTGATGTCGAACCACACCTACCGGGTCACGGAGATCGTCGGCACCTCGCCGGACGGAGTCGACGACGCCATCCGCAACGGCATCACCCGCGCCTCGCAGACCCTGCGCAACCTGGACTGGTTCGAGGTGACGCAGGTGCGCGGGCAGATCGAGAACGGCGACATCGCGCACTGGCAGGTGGGCCTCAAGGTCGGCTTCCGGCTGGACGAGTCCGGCTGACGGCCGGACACCCTTCACCCCTCCGCCCCTCCCCGCCCCGGGGGCCGGCTCTCGGGCCCGGCGGACCCTCAGGTGCGCCCCTCGCCCTCCTGTGCCTGCCGCAGCGTGCCCGAGGGGGCCGTCCAGCGCGCCAGGACGACGGTGAAGCCGGCCCGCCGGGCGTCGGCGCACACCAGTTCGTCGTCGTCCACCAGGACCCGCACCTCCCGGTCGCGGGCCAGCCGGCGGAGCGTCTCCAGCTTGGTGCGCCGGGCGGGCCTGCGGTCGTCGTTGCGCCGCATGTGGACGCGGCCCTCCGGCAGCCCCTGCGCGGCGAGCCACTCCAGGGTGTCGCGCCGGCAGCGCTCGGGCCGGCCGGTGAGGTAGACGACCTCGCACTCCTCGGCGCGGGCCAGCACCATCGCGACGCCCTCCGGGATCGGCGGGTCCTGCGGCGCGGCCGCGAAGAACGCGTCCCAGTCGCGCGGACTGCGCTCCAGGAAGCGCTGCCGGTGGGCCGTGTCGGCGAGGGTGTTGTCCAGGTCGAAGACGGCGACGGGCCGTTTGCTGGTGTCGGTCACCCGTCCACCCTAGACACCCGCCCCGAGCGAAGGACGTCCCGCGGCGGGCACCCGGCACCGCCGCGCCCAGCGGGGGCGAGCTCTTCCCGGTCGCCCGTTCACGCTCGTCCCGGTCGCCCGGTCGCCCGGTCGCCCGGTCGCCGTCGACGGCGTCCGCCCGCTCCGGCCCGGCGCCCGACGACGCCGCCGCGACCGCCCTCGCCGGCGTCGACGGCGACAGCCGCGCCGTGGCCACCGCCCGCGGCGCACCGGCACGGTCCGCCGCCGCCCGAAGGCCGACCCGCGCCGGCACCCCTGGCGGCGCGGGTCGGGGCATCGCGCCGGGCGGGGAATCCAGCGGGCCGCGGGGTGTTGAACCCTGTATGAGCTCCGTGATCGCCTCGGCCCGCTTCTCCGTCCTCGACCGCTCGCGCACGCGTGAGGGGCACACCGGCGCCGAGGCGCTGCGCGACACCGTGCGGCTGGCGCGGGAGGCGGAGGCGCTGGGCTACCACCGGTTCTGGGTCTCGGAGCACCACGGCGTGCCCGGGGTCGCCGGATCGGCGCCCACCGTGCTGGCGGCGGCGGTGGCCGGCGCGACGGAGCGGATCCGGGTCGGCACCGGCGGCGTGATGCTGCCCAACCACCGTCCCCTGGTCGTGGCCGAGCAGTTCGGCGTCCTGGAGTCGCTCTTCCCGGGCCGCGTCGACATGGGCCTGGGCCGCTCGGTGGGCTTCACGGACGGCGTGCGCAGGGCGCTCGGCCGGGACAAGGACGACGCGGAGGACTTCGCGGGGCAGCTCGGTGAACTGCTCGGCTGGTTCCTCGGCGGCTCGCCCACGGGGGTGCGCGCACGCCCCTCGGAGGGGCTGACCGTGCCGCCGTTCGTCCTCGCCATGGGCGAGGGTGCGGAGATCGCCGCCCGCGCGGGGCTGCCGATGGTCATCGGCGACCTCCGCGACCGCGAGCGGATGCGGCGCGGGATCGACCGCTACCGGGCCCTGTTCCGGCCCTCCCGCTGGGCCTCGGAGCCCTATGTGGTCGTCTCCGGGACGATCGCGGTGGCCGGTACGCCCGAGGAGGCACGGCGGCTCCTGGTCCCGGAGGCCTGGTCGATGGCGTACTCCCGCACCCACGGCACCTTCCCCCCGCTGCCGCCCGCCGAGGAGGCCGAGCGCCGCGCGATGACCCCGAAGGAACGCGGCTTCTACGAAGCCGGCCTCACCGGCCACCTCGCGGGCACCGAGGAGCAGGTGGCGGACGAGCTGGAGACGGTGCTGAAGGAGACGGGGGCGCAGGAGGTCCTGGTCACCACCAGCACCTACGACCGGTCCGCGCTGCTGGACTCCTACCGGCGGCTCGCCGAGATCGTGGCCGCGGAACGCGGCGACGGCTGACCACGCCCACCGCCCGGGTCACCGGGCGCCGGGGCTCGGGGCGACGGGTGACCGGGCGCCGGGGCTCGGGGCGACGGGTCACCGGGCGCCTGTCTCCGAGGGCGGCTCACCCGGGGAGGCTCACCCGGGGCGGCTCGGCGGGTGGTGGGCGGGGCGCGCGTAGAATTGCGGGGTTTGTCCGCGCCGGTGGCAGCCGGCCGCGCAGTCGAAGACCCGTACGGAGTTCCCCCATGCCGAGCCTTCCCGAGCCGCACGGTGACGAGCCGTCCACGAGGGACGGGTACGTCCGGGTCCGGGGAGCCCGCGAGCACAATCTCCGGGGCGTGGACGTCGACGTCCCGCGCGACGTGGTGGCCGTGTTCACGGGGGTGTCCGGCTCGGGGAAGTCGTCGCTGGCGTTCGGGACGATCTACGCGGAGGCCCAGCGCCGCTACTTCGAGTCGGTCGCGCCGTACGCCCGGCGGCTGATCCACCAGGTCGGTGCGCCGAAGGTCGGGGAGATCACCGGGCTGCCCCCGGCGGTCTCGCTCCAGCAGCGACGCTCGGCACCCACCTCACGCTCCTCGGTGGGCACGGTCACCAACCTGTCGAACTCGCTGCGGATGCTCTTCTCCCGGGCGGGCGACTACCCGCCGGGCGCGGAGCGCCTCGACTCGGACGCCTTCTCACCCAACACGGCGGCCGGGGCGTGTCCCGAGTGCCACGGCCTCGGCGAGGTCCACCGCACCACCGAGGAGTCGCTGGTACCGGACCCGTCGCTGTCCGTCCGCGAGGGCGCGATCGCCGCCTGGCCGGGCGCCTGGCAGGGCAAGAACCTGCGGGACATCCTCGACACGCTCGGCCACGACGTCGACGTGCCCTGGCGCGACCTGCCCGCCGAGCAGCGGGAGTGGATCCTGTTCACGGACGAGCAGCCGGTGGTGACGGTCCACCCGGTCCGGGACGCGGACCGCATCCAACGCCCTTACCAGGGCACCTACATGAGCGCCCATCGCTATGTGATGAAGACCTTCGCGGACTCCAGGAGCCAGACCCTGCGGGCCAGGGCGGAACGCTTCCTGACGGCCGCCCCCTGCCCGGCGTGCGGCGGCGGCCGGCTGCGCCCGGAATCCCTCGCCGTGACCTTCGCGGGCCGGACGATCGCGGAACTGGCCGCGCTGCCCCTGGCGGAACTGGCCCTGCTGCTCGAGGGAAGGTCCGGGACGGCCGGCGTCCTCACCGAGGACCTCCGCGCCCGGATCGCGCCCGTCCTCGAACTCGGCCTCGGCTATCTCGGTCTGGACCGCGCCACCCCGACCCTGTCGGCGGGTGAGCTCCAGCGGCTGCGGATCGCGACCCAGTTGCGCTCCGGGCTGTTCGGCGTGGTGTACGTGCTCGACGAGCCGTCGGCGGGACTGCATCCGGCGGACACGGAGGCGCTGCTCACGGTGCTGGAGCGGCTCAAGGCGGCGGGCAACTCGGTGTTCGTGGTGGAACACCGGCTGGACGTGATGCGCGCCGCCGACTGGCTGGTGGACGTGGGTCCCCGGGCGGGTGAGCACGGCGGGCGGGTGCTGCACAGCGGCCCGGTGGCGGACCTGGCGTCGGTCCCCGGGTCGGCGACGGCACGCTTCCTGTTCGGCCGTTCCGCGCTGCCCGCGCGTGAGGTCCGGGCCGCCCGGGGCCGGTTGACGGTCGGTCCGGTGACCCGGCACAACCTGCGCGGGGTGACCGCGGAGTTCGGGCTCGGCGTGTTCACGGCCGTGACGGGCGTCTCGGGTTCCGGTAAGTCGACGCTCGTCGGGGAGATCACGCAGGACCTGCCCGGCGTGGGCCGGCTGGTCGCGGTCGACCAGAAGCCGATCGGCCGCACCCCGCGGTCCAACCTGGCGACATACACAGGCCTGTTCGACGTGGTCCGCAAGGTCTTCGCGGCGACGGACGCGGCCCGCGCCCGGAAGTACGGCGTCGGCCGGTTCTCCTTCAACGTGGCCGGGGGGCGCTGCGCGACCTGCCAGGGCGAGGGTTTCGTGAGCGTCGAACTCCTCTTCCTGCCGAGCACGTACGCGCCCTGTCCGGACTGCGGCGGGGCCCGCTACAACCCCGGGACCCTCGAAGTGACCTACCGGGGCCGCGACATCGCGCAGGTGCTGGACCTGACGGTGGAGGCGGCGGCGGACTTCTTCTCCGACGTCCCCGCCGTCGCGCGCAGTCTGGCCACCCTCCTCGACGTCGGCCTCGGCTATCTGCGGCTCGGCCAGCCGGCGACGGAACTCTCCGGCGGTGAGGCCCAGCGCATCAAGCTGGCGGCCGAGTTGCAGCGCGGCCGGCGCGGCCACACGCTCTACCTCCTCGACGAACCGACGGCCGGCCTGCACCCTGCCGACGTCGAGGTCCTCATGCGGCAGCTGCACGGCCTGGTCGACGCCGGGCACACCGTGATCGTCGTCGAGCACGACATGTCCGTGGTCGCGGGCGCCGACCGGGTGATCGACCTCGGGCCCGGCGGCGGCGACGCGGGCGGACGGATCGTGGCGACGGGGACCCCCGAGGAGGTGGCGGCGGCCCAGGACAGCACTACGGCACCGTACCTGCGCCGGGCACTGGGCCCGCGCGGCCGGGGCAAGTCCTAGCGGCCCTGGCGGCGCTGCTCCCGCCAGGCCCGGTGGTGGTCGAGCAGGGTCTCCTCGATCGGCCGGTAGGTGAGGCCCAGTTCCTCGGTGCTTCTGCGGTTGTCGACGCGGAAGCGGATGCCGAGGTGGTTGCGGATGTACTCCTGGGAGAGGCCGAAGGCCGGGCCGAGGATCCTGACCGGCCAGTGCGGGAGGGCCGTGCGGGGCAGCCGCAGGTTCCGGGGGTCGTGCCGCAGCAGGATCCGCGCCATCTCGCGGAAGGAGGTCATCTCCGGTGCCGCGACGATGTAGCGGCCGTGCGCTTCGGGGTGTTCGGCCGCCGCGATGTGGGCCGCCGCGACATCGCGTACGTCGGCCGTGGTGAAACTGAAGTCCGGGGCGCCGTAGAAGAAGTAGCCCTTGAAGAGTTCGTCCAGCAGGAACAGGCTGCCCGAGTCCGAGCCGGGGGTGAGGGAGGGGCCGAGGACCAGGCCCGGGTTGACGGAGACCATGCGCCAGCGGCTCTGGGCGGCCGCCGCCTCCCAGGCGGCCTTCTCGGCGACCGTCTTGGCGTAGTGGTACGGGTTGTTCTCCACGGTGCTGGTGGTGTTGAAGTACTTCTCCGACAAGGTCCGGTCGGCCATCTGCCGTACGTCGGTGTAGTCGCCGAAGATCGCCCCCACCGTGGAGGTGAGAACGAGGCGTTCCACGGCCTCGGTGCGCTCGATCGACGCCAGGACGTTGCGCGTGCCGGTCAGGGCAGGTTCCACCACGTCCCGTCGGCCGTCCTTGATCTTCTCCGGCATCAGGAACGGCGAGGCCACGTGGAAGACCACCGCGCAGCCCTTCATGGCCTCGTCGAAGGAGCCCGCCGTCAGCAGGTCCGCCTCGAAGAGGTCGAGGCGGCCGGGGCAGGCGTCCCCCAGGGCGCGCAACGGCCGGCGCTTGGCCTCGTTCGCCGTCCCGCGCACGGTGGCGTGCACGTGGTAGCCGCGCTCCAGGAGCTGCTGTACGAGATGGGCGGCCACGAAACCACTGCCTCCCGTCACGAGTGCCGTCCGGCGGGCCGGGCCTCCGCTCACGCGTGCTCCCCTCAGAGGTCGGGACGCGCCATGATCCCATCCCGGCCGGCCGACGTACCCAGGGTTGCACGCGATTCCTCCGGCTCCCGGTCCCGGCGGCTCCCCCGGCTCCCCCGGTTCCGGTCGGCCCGCGGCACCTCGCGGGGGCCGGGACGGTGGTCCGCCGGTCCGGGCGGGCAGCCGTGGCGGCCGAAGGCGGCGACGGTCCGGGGCTCGTGCGTCCCGCCCAGCACCCGGGCGGCGGCGGCCGCGGCCAGTGCCCCTCGGTCGGGGTGGCTGCCCGGCGCGAGGGTGGGCAGGACCTCGACCTCCGCCACCAGACCCCGCGCCGACACCACCCGCCACAGCGAGGCGAGCAGCGGGTCGTCGCCGACGAACGCGGCCACGGTGCTGGCCGCTCCCGCCCGGTCCCGGTAGCGGATGCGCACCGGCTGCACCGGCACCCGGGCGTCCAGCGCGGCCTGGAACACCGCCCGGCGGAAGTGTCCCTGGGCGCGGCCGCACCAGGTGCTCCCCTCCGGGAACACCGCGACGGCCCGCCCGGCGCGCAGGGTGTCGGCGATCACGGCGACCGTCGAGGGCAGGGCCCGCAGCCGGTCGCGGTCGATGAACAGGACACCGCCGCGCGCGACCAGCGTGCCCGCCACCGGCCAGCCGCGGATCTCGGCCTTGGCGAGCATCCTGGCCGGGCGGACGCCGGCCAGCAGCGGGATGTCCAGCCAGGAGATGTGGTTCGCGACCAGCAGCAGCCCGGTGCCGGTGGGCACGGTCGCGCCGGTCACCCGGACCCGCACCCCGGCGGCCCGCACCACGCTGCGGCTCCACCCGCGCACCACGCGGGACGGGAACCACCCGCCGACCGGCGCCAGCGCCACCCCGACCAGGACCAGCACGACCACCGCGGTGAGCCGCAGCACGGCCCGCGGGACCGCGGTGAGGGACGCCGTCGCCTCGACGCACGCCCGCGGGGTGCAGGGCGCGCTGGGCAGCCAGACGCTCATCAGGCCGGGACGAGGGAGAGGAAGTGCCGCAGGTAGCGGGGGTTGACCCGGCTCATCGGCAGCAGCACGTACAGATCCGCGACGCCGAAGTCGGGGTCGTGGGCGGGCTCGCCGCACACCCAGGCGCCGAGGCGGAGGTAGCCGCGCAGCAGGGCCGGCAGTTCGGTGCGGGCGGCCGGGGCGGTGTCGTTCGGGGTCCAGGGCCGCAGCGGCCGTACCCGGTACTGCGGCGGGGCGAGGTTCTTCTCGCGCACCCGGTCCCAGGTGGCCGTCGCCAGCGCGCCGCCGTCGGCCAGCGGGACCGAGCAGCAGCCGGCCAGCCACTCGTGGCCGCGGTCCACCATGTAGCGGGCTATACCGGCCCAGATGAGCCCGATGACGGCCCCGTCGCGGTGGTCGGGGTGCACGCAGGAGCGGCCGACCTCGACCAGGCCGGACCGGATCGCGTCGAGCGGGCGGAGGTCGAACTCGCCCTCGGAGTAGAGCCGTCCGGCGACGGCGGCCCGCTCGGGCGGCAGCAGCCGGTAGGTGCCGACGACGTCGCCGGTGGCGTCGTCCCGGATGAGCAGGTGGTCGCAGTACGCGTCGAAGGCGTCCGTGTCCAGGCCCGGTTCCGGACCGTCGAGCCGGGCGCCGAGTTCGCCGGCGAAGACCTGGTGGCGCAGTCGCTGCGCGGCCCGGACGTCGTCCTGGTCGCGGGCGAGTGAGACGAGATAGCCGGAACCGCCGGGCGGGACGGCGGGAGCGGAGGGTGCGACGGGCATGGCGGTCATGGAGGTCTCCTGCGCCGGGGGGAAGAAGCATGGGGACGGTGCACGGGGAATCCGCACCTGCTTTCTTCCGCGCCCGGCTGGCCTCGGCGTGACCGGCACGGGACCCGTGGATGTGCGGCTGCTGAATGCCGGACGCTCCGCGCGGCGCCGGACGCGAGACGGGGCCGGGGATGAGCACCACTCCCGGCCCCGCCCGTCCGCACCCGGTCGGCGAACGTCTCTGCTCGAAGCGGTCGCCGGGGTGCTCCCGCCCCCAGGGGCACGGGTGTACCGCGCGACCTGCCGCGCCCTGCGGCGCTACCGCTTCGTGATCTTCCGGGTGGCCCGCAGCCACTCCTTGTTCATGCCGGTGATGGACACCAGCGGGATGCCCTTCGGGCAGGCGGTGGCGCACTCGCCCGCCAGCGTGCAGCCGCCGAAGCCCTCCTCGTCCATCTGCGCCACCATGTCCAGCACCCGGGTCTCCCGCTCGGGCGCGCCCTGCGGCAGCACGTTGAGGTGGTTGACCTTGGCGGAGGTGAACAGCATCGCCGCGCCGTTCGGACAGGCGGCCACGCACGCCCCGCAGCCGATGCACTCGGCGTGCTCGAAGGCGAAGTCGGCGTCGGGCTTGGGCACCGGCGTCGCGTGGGCCTCGGGGGCGGCTCCGGTCGGGGCGGTGACATAGCCGCCGGCCTGGATGATCCGGTCGAAGGCGCTGCGGTCGACCACCAGGTCCTTGACGACCGGGAAGGCGGCGGCCCGCCACGGCTCGACGTCGATCGTGTCGCCGTCCCGGAAGGACCGCATGTGCAGTTGGCAGGTGGTGGTGCGCTCCGGCCCGTGCGCGTCGCCGTTGATGACGAGCGAGCACGCGCCGCAGATGCCCTCGCGGCAGTCGTGGTCGAAGGCGACCGGGTCGTCGCCGCGCAGGATGAGCTCTTCGTTGAGGGTGTCGAGCATCTCCAGGAAGGACATGTCGGGCGAGATGCCGTCCACCTCGTACGTGGACATGGCGCCGTCGGCGTCCGCGTTCTTCTGCCGCCAGACGCGCAGGTTGAGCCTCATGCGTAGCTCCGCTGGGTGGGGTGGACGTACTCGAAGACCAGGTCTTCCCGGTGCAGGGCCGGGGCCTCGCCCGTCCCGGTGAACTCCCAGGCGGCCGCGTAGGCGAACTCCTCGTCCCTGCGGGCCGCCTCGCCGTCCGGGGTCTGCGACTCCTCGCGGAAGTGGCCGCCGCAGGACTCGGCGCGGTGCAGCGCGTCGAGGCACATCAGCTCGGCGAGCTCCAGGTAGTCGACGACGCGGTTGGCCTTCTCCAGGGACTGGTTGAACTCCTCGCCGGTGCCGGGCACCTTGATGCGCCGCCAGAACTCCTCACGGATCTGCGGGATGCGGCTCAGGGCCTTGCGCAGACCGGCGTCGGTGCGGGCCATGCCGCAGAACTCCCACATGAGTTCGCCGACCTCGCGGTGGAAGGAGTCCGGGGTACGGTCCCCGTCGACCGAGAGCAACAGATCGAGGCGGTCCTGGGTCTCCGCCAGCACCTCCTGCACAACGGGGTGTTCGAGGGTCACCTCACCCTGGTGCGGGTTGCGGGCGAGGTAGTCGTTGATGGTGGCCGGCAGGACGAAGTACCCGTCGGCCAGCCCCTGCATCAGCGCGGAGGCGCCGAGCCGGTTGGCGCCGTGGTCGGAGAAGTTGGCCTCGCCGATCGCGAACAGGCCGGGGACGGTGGTCTGGAGGTCGTAGTCGACCCACAACCCGCCCATCGTGTAGTGCACCGCCGGGTAGATCCGCATCGGGACCTCGTACGGATCCTCGTCGGTGATCCGCTGGTACATGTCGAAGAGGTTGCCGTACTTGGCCTCGACGGCCTTGCGGCCCATGCGGGCGATGGCGTCGGCGAAGTCGAGGTACACGCCCTGTCCGCCGGGGCCGACGCCCCTTCCCTCGTCGCAGACGTTCTTGGCGGCCCGGGAGGCGATGTCCCGCGGGACCAGGTTGCCGAAGGAGGGGTAGATGCGCTCCAGGTAGTAGTCGCGCTCGCCCTCGGGGATCCGGTTCGGCGGACGGTCGTCGCCCTTGGCCTTCGGCACCCAGATCCGGCCGTCGTTGCGCAGCGACTCGCTCATCAGCGTCAGCTTCGACTGGTGGTCGCCGGTGCGCGGGATGCAGGTGGGGTGGATCTGTGTGAAACAGGGGTTCGCGAAGTACGCGCCCCGCCGGTGCGCCCGCCAGATCGCCGTGGCGTTGGAGTTCATGGCGTTGGTCGACAGGTAGAAGACGTTTCCGTAACCGCCGCTCGCCAGGACGACGGCGTCCGCGAAGTAGGTGTCGATCTTCCCGGTGATCAGGTCCCGGGCCACGATCCCGCGCGCCCGGCCGTCCACGACGATCAGGTCGAGCATCTCGGTGCGCGGGTGCATCTCGATGTTGCCGGCGGCGATCTGCCTGCTGAGGGCCTGGTAGGCGCCGAGCAGGAGCTGCTGGCCCGTCTGGCCGCGGGCGTAGAAGGTCCGCGAGACCTGCACGCCGCCGAACGACCGTGTGTCGAGCAGCCCGCCGTACTCCCGCGCGAAGGGCACGCCCTGGGCCACGCACTGGTCGATGATCTCGACCGAGATCTGCGCGAGCCGGTGCACGTTGGACTCCCGCGCCCGGAAGTCGCCGCCCTTGACGGTGTCGTAGAACAGGCGGTGGACGGAGTCGCCGTCGTTGCGGTAGTTCTTCGCCGCGTTGATGCCGCCCTGGGCGGCGATGGAGTGGGCGCGGCGCGGGGAGTCCTGGTAGCAGAACTGGACGACGTGGTAGCCCTGTTCGGCGAGGGTGGCGCCGGCCGAGCCGCCCGCGAGGCCGGTGCCCACGACGATCACCGTGTGCTTGCGCCGGTTGGCCGGGTTGACCAGCCTGGCCTCGAAGCGGCGCTTGTCCCAGCGCTCGGCGACGGGGCCGGAAGGGGCCTTGGTGTCGACGACCGGCTCACCGGTCTCGTAGTCCGCGTAGGCGGAGAAGGCAGTCATGTTCAGCTCACCACTCCGGTCATGACGCCCACGGGGACGGCGAGGAAGCCGGCCGTGAGCAGCAGCGCGAGGACGTCGGCGAAGATCTTGAGGGCGCGGTCGCGGGTACGGCTGCCGACGCCGAGGGTCTGGGCGGCGCTCCAGAAGCCGTGCCGGACGTGCAGGCCGACGGCGAGCATCGCCACGATGTAGATGACGTTCCCGTACCAGGTGGAGAAGGTGTCCACGACGTTCTGGTACGGGTGGCCCTCCTGGAAGCCGCCGCTGTGCACGGTGCCGGTCGTCAGGTCCAGCAGGTGCCACACGATGAACAGGGCCAGGATGATGCCGCCCCAGCGCATGGTGCGGGTGGCGTAGCTCGCCCGCGGCTTCCTGTGTACGTACTTGCTGGGCCGCGCCTTGATGTCGCGGCGGCTGAGCTGGTACGCGGAGACGCCGTGGGCGATCACCGCGACGATCAGCGCGACGCGCACGAGCCAGAGCGTCCATCCGTAGTGCATGAACGGTTCGCCCACCACCCGCAGCCAGTGGGCGTAGTGATTGAACTCCTCCGCACCGAAGAAGATCTTCAGATTGCCGATGACGTGGACGACCAGGTACAGCAGCATGATCATGCCGCTGACGGCCATCACCGTCTTCTTGCCGACGGAGGAGTCCCAGACGGTGCGCGCCATGGACGGCCGTCGGTCCGTCCGCGTTGCCAGAGCCATGGGTCAAGACGCTAGGGCCGGACCACCCCATCGGTCCAAGACATGGTCCGCCTCGATTCCATAGGCTCCGACTATCGCCGACGTAGGCTGGGGGCATGCAGTTCCAGCAGCTCCAGTACTTCGTGGCGGTCGCCGAGACCCGGCACTTCACCCGGGCCGCCGAGCTCGTGCACGTGGCGCAGCCCTCTCTCTCGCAGCAGATCAAGGCGCTGGAGCGGGAGTTGGGGGCGGATCTGTTCCTGCGGGCGCGCGGGAACATCACCCTCACCGACGCGGGCGAGGCGCTGCTGCCGCTGGCGCGGCGGATCCTCGCGGACACGGAGACCGCGCGCTACGAGGTGCAGGAGCTGGTGCAGCTGCGCAGCGGGCGGGTGCGGCTCGGGGCCACGCCGAGTCTGTGCACGGGACTGCTGCCGGACGTGCTGCGCGCCTTCCACGACCGCTATCCGGGCATCCGGCTGCTGATCGAGGAGGGCGGCTCGCACGACCTGGTCCGGGAGCTGGCCCGCGGCGCCCTCGACCTCGCCCTGGTCGTGCTGCCGCTGCCCACCCCGTCCCCGGCCCTGACGACGGTGGAGCTGCTGCGCGAGGACCTGGTGGTGGTGTCCTCCCCGGAGGCCGCCAAGCCGGGCGAGGGACGGCGTACCGTGCGCATCGCCGACCTGGAGGGCGAACGCATGGTGATGTTCCGGCACGGCTACGACCTGCGGGAACTGACCGTGGCCGCCTGCCGGGCCGAGGGGTTCGAGCCGGACTTCGCGGTGGAGGGCGGGGAGATGGACGCGGTGCTCGGTTTCGTACGGGCCGGGCTGGGCGTGGCCGTCGTCCCCCGCATGGTGGCCGCCCGCTCGGGCCGGGGCCTGCGGGTCACCCCCCTGGCCCGCCCCGGCCTGCACCGCGCGATCGCCCTGGCCCACCGCAGCGACGTAGCCCCACCCCGCGCCGCCCGCGAACTCCAACGCATGCTCCTGGAACGCTGAACGGGGGGCGGGGCGGGGGCGAGGGGCAGGAGCGGGGGCGCGGCCGGCCGGCGGGGGCCGCGGCGGAGGCGGCACGCGGAGACCGTGGCGGGGGTGGCCTAGCCGTGGACGGCCGGCTTCAGTACCTCCTCGCACCATCGGCGGAAGCTCGTGGGCGCGGTGTCGGGGGTGCTGGGACGGGTGACGCCGTAGAAGCCCTGGGTGTTCTGGGCGTGGACCATGTCGGCCACCCCCCGCGCCCAGGCTTCGGAGGCACCGAAGCCCGTCAGCCGCGTCCTCAGCTCGCCGACGGTGATCTGCCGGAGCCGGACGGGCCGCTCCAGCACCTCGGAGACGACCCCGGCCATGTCCTCGGGGGTGAGGGCGTCCGGGCCCACCAGCGGAACGTCCTCGTACCCGGTCCAGGAGCCGTCCAGCAGCAGCCGGGCCGCCTCGGCGGCGACGTCCCGGACGGCGCAGGTGCGCACCACACGGTCCCGCTCGAGCGCCTCCGACCAGACACCCTCGGCCCGGATCGAGGCCGTCTGACGCAGCAGGTTCTCCATCAGGGACGGCGGACACAGCGCCCGGTAGTGCACACCCGTTGCGGCGATCGCCTCGTCCATGGCCAGTGAGGCCGAGATCGGTCCGGCGTGCTCGGCGACGCCCCGGCCCAGGGTAGAGACGGACACCACCCGCTCGACGCCCCGGCCGCCGACCACCTCGCACAGCGGCTCGGTGAACGTGCGGAAGTGGCCCTCGACACTGGCGGCCCCGGGCGTCGGGGGCACCAGCCAGAAGATCCGGTCGGCGCCCTCGCACGCCTCCTTCAGGACGGCGGGGTCGGCGTGGGACCCCTGGACCGCCTCGACGCGTCCCCGGACCTCCGGGGAGAGCCGGGCGGGGTCACGGACGATCACCCGGACCGGTGTCGCGCCGTCGTCGGCGTCGAGCACACGGGCCAGGACCTCACGGCCGATCTGGCCGGTCGGAGTGGTGATGACGATCATGAACTGCTCCAGATGTCGCGGTGATCGGTATGCCGTCGAGCCTGCTGCCCCGCGCGCGGTAACTGAAGGATCGATCGGCTCGCGGTTGTTACCCTCAGAGCAATACCGATCGGAGGGCCGCCCATGGAGTCCCGCCCGCTGCGCTACTTCGTGGCCGTCGCCGAGGAGCTCAACTTCGCCCGCGCCGCCGAGCGGCTGGGCATCTCGTCGCCGCCGCTGTCCCGCGCCGTCCGACAGCTGGAGAATGAGCTGGGGGCCGTCCTGTTCGAGCGGAACACGCACCGCGTGGAGCTGACCCCGGCGGGCGAAGTCCTGCTGGTGGAGGCCCGGTTCGCGCTCGCGGCCCTGGAGGCCGCCGGGCGCCGGGCCCGGCGGGCCGCCGCCCCCGAGCCGAAGCTGGTGCTGGCGGTGAAGGCCGACGGGGACGCCGGGTTGCTGGAGGGGATGCTCGCCCGGTACGCGGCCGACCCCGCGGCCCTGCCGGTCACCGTCCGGCTGTGCGCCTGGCACGAGCAGCCCCTGCTGCTGCGCCGGGGCGAGGCCGATGTCGCCCTGGTCCACGAGCCGTACGACCGCACCGGCCTCGACACGGAGGACCTGGCCGCCGAGTCGAGGGTGGCCGCCCTCGCCGTGGGGCATCCGCTGGCCGGCCGGACCGCGCTGCGCCTGGCCGACCTGGGGCTGCGCCCGGACGAGGTGCACGCCTACATCGACGAGGTGCGCGGCAGGGGCCATGACCTCGCCCAGCTCCTCGCCCTGGTGGGCCTGGGCGAGGTCGTCGCCCTGCTGCCGGCGTCGGTGGCCGACCGCTATCCCCGGCCGGGCGTCGTCTACCGCCCGGTCCTGGACGCGCCGCCCGCCATGCTGGCCGTGGCCTGGCCCCAGCAGTCCCGCTCCACGGCGACGGCGGCGCTGGTCCGGGCGGCCGTCTCGGTGGCCGAGGACGCCAGGGAACGCGAGGCGGGCTAGCGCCGAGCGGCCGTGCGGCCGTTCGGTTGCGGGCCTGCCAGGCCGACGGCTCCGGGGCTACAGCGCTGCGGGCCTGCCGGCCGAGCGGCCACGGGGTTGCGGGGCTGCGGGGCCATGGGGCTGCGGAGCTGCGGGGTTGTGGAAGTACGGGGCGACGAGGCAACGGCTACACGGCTTCCGGCGGGACCGGGGTGCCCTGGTGGTGGTACATCCGCCAGCCCGTCTCCGCGCTCCGCCTGCGCCACAGCGAGCTGCGCCGGGCGCGCCGGCCGTCGAAGTCCGTCTCGTAGGTGAGGTGGACCAACCCGGGCGCCAGCAGGACGCCCTTGATCGCCGACGGCCGGTAGCGGGGCCCTGCCTGCGAGCTGCCGGGGTGTTCGGGCAGCCGGGCCAGCATGTCCTCGTAGGTGTAGCGGCGGCCCGAGGAGCCGACCTCGACGAACTCCGGGTCGAGCAGCCGCTCGAAGAGGGCGCGGGAGACGCGCACGGCGGGGTCCATCAGGGCCAGCTCACCGGCGATCGCCTCGTCCACACCGCCCCGCCCGGCGTCGTCCGCGGCGTCACTCATGCCGTCGCGCCCGGCGCGGTGGGCGGCTTCGTGCGTGTCCTCGTTCTCCGGGGTCACCCGCCCTCCTCGTGGGTGACCCCCGCGCCCCCGCGAACGGGTCGTCCGGTCACCCCGTCGCGTCCACCAGGGCCAGCTCGTGGAGCCGGTCCGGCGGGCCCGGGCGGGCGTAGTACCAGCCCTGGGCCGTGTCGCAGCCCAGTATCCGCAGCTGCTCGGCCTGCGCCCCGGTCTCCACGCCCTCCACCGTGACCGCGAGGTCCAGGCTGTGGGCGAGCGAGACGATCCCCTCGACGATCTTGAGGTCGACGGGGTCCGCCGGGAACTGCTGCATGCCCTGGGTGAAGGAGCGGTCCAGCTTGAGCACGCTCACCGGGAGGCGCCGCAGGTTGGCCAGGTTGGAGTAGCCGGTGCCGAAGTCGTCCAGGGCGATGTCGACGCCCATCTCGGCGAGCCGCCGCAGCGGTTTGAGCAGGTCGTCGTCGGCGCCGATCAACGCCGACTCCGTCACCTCCAGGCACAGGGCCTCCGGTGCGACACCCGCGCGTTCCAGGATGTCGACGGTGTCCTGCACCAGACCGGGATGGGTGAGCTGGCACGGGGAGAGGTTGACGTTGATCCGGAGGGGATCCGTGTCACCGGCCCGCTCCCGCCACTCGCCGGCCTGCCGGACCGACTCCTCCAGGACCCAGCGGCCCAGCGGCACGATCAGCCCGGTGTGCTCGGCGAGCGGGATGAACCGGTCCGGTCCGAGCACCCCGTGCTGCGGGTGCAGCCAGCGCACCAGGGCCTCCGCGCCGCGCACACTGCCGTCACCGAGGTGGACGAGCGGCTGGTACTCGATGAAGAACTCGCCGCGGTCGAGGGCCGCGGGGAGCGCGGTGGTCAGCCCGTGGCGGGTGATGGCGCGGGCGTCGGCCTCCGGGTCGGCGAGCTCGAAGCGGTTGCCGCCCGCCGACTTGGCGCGGTACATGGTGATGTCGGCGCTGCGCAGCACCTCCGCCGCGCTGCGTTCCCCCGCCGGGCCCTCGACGATGCCGATGCTGCCGCGCACGGTCAGTTCCCGGCCGTCGATGCGCACCGGTGCGATCAGGGCGTTCATGATGCGCCCGGCCAGTTCGTCGACCTCACGGCGGGTGTCGGGGCCGGTGGTCAATGCCACGAACTCGTCGCCGCCGAGGCGCGCGACCATCTCACCGGGCGCGGTCGCGCAGGACTGGAGCCGGTCGGCGACCTCGACGAGCAACCGGTCGCCGGCGGCGTGCCCGAGACTGTCGTTGATGGTCTTGAAGCCGTCCAGGTCGAGGTAGCACAGCCCGAAGCGCTGCCCCGCCCCGGCGCCGAGCGCCTTCTCCAGGCGTTCGAAGAACAGGGTGCGGTTGGGCAGGCCGGTGAGCGCGTCGTGGGTGGCCTCGTAGCGCAGCCGCAGGTTCAGGAGCCGGCGCTCGGTGGTGTCCTCCATCAGGGCCAGCGAGTACTGCGGTGCGCCGTCCGCGTCACGCAGCAGGGAGACCGTCAGGTTGGTCCACAGGACCGTTCCGTCGGGGCGACTGAAGGCCTTCTCCGTGTGGTAGTGCTCCCGTTCGCCGCGCACCAGCTCGTCGTACAGCTTCCAGGTCTGGGGGGCGTCCTCGGGATGGGTCAGGTCCTGGACCCGGCGGCCGCGCAGGGTCTGCTCGGAGCCGCCGAACATGCGCAGCAGGGCCCCGTTGACCTGGAGGACGTTGCCTTCGAGGTCGGCGATGCCGATTCCTATCGCGGCCCCCTCGAAGACCGCCCGGAAGCGGGCCTCGCTCGCGTGCAGGGCCTGCGCGACCACGCCCTGGGCCCGCAACGCGGCCTGGGCGATGGCCTCCTGCTCGGCGAGCGTGCGCTCGCGCAGCGCCTGCGCGTAGCCCGCCGCCATGGCGTGCTGGAGCCTGGAGGCGCGGGCCCGCAGATCCTCCCGGGGGCCGTCCTCGCCGCAGTAGAGCACCAGATAGGCGTCGACGCAGTCGAGGGAGCGGCTGAGCGCCTCGGGGTCGGTGCAGTGCGCGTCGACGAGGGCGGCGCCGACCGCCCTGCCCGTGTCGGCGTCCAAGGCGCGGGCCAGCAGTGCCTCACGCAACCTGCGTGCCAGCGGCAGGAGTTGCTCCTCCAGCTCGGACCGGGTCAGCGACGTCGAGGTCACCGGGAACACGGCCCGGCTCCAGATCGTCGCGAACCGCCGCAGTCTGTCCTCCGGCCCGTCCGGCTCGGCGGTCACGCCGTACGCCCCACGCCGGCGAAACCGGAGAGGGCCCAGGGGTCCTCGTCCTCCGGCCCCGTGTCCGGCCGCCAGTGCGGCATCGGCACCAGTCCGGGTTCCACCATGTCGTACCCCTCGAAGAACCGCGCGATCTCGTCACGCGAGCGCATGGTCAGCGGATTGCGGATGTCCTTGTACACGTCCACCGCGCCTCCGGCCCGCTCCGGTGGCAGTGGGATTCCCTCGTACGAGGCATGGGTGAGCACGAGCAGACTGCCGGGCGCGAGCGCGGCGGTGAGTTCGGCCACCGCCGCGAACGGGTCGTCCGCGTCCTCCACGAAGTGCAGTACGGCGACGAGCAGCAGCGCCACCGGCCGGTCCAGGTCGAGCAGTCGGGACACCTGCGGGCTGCTCAGGATCTCCCGCGGCTTGCGCAGATCGGCGGCCACGACATCGGCGTCGTCGTTGCCGGCGAGCACCGCCTCGCTGTGCGCGACGGCCACCGGGTCGTGGTCGACGTAGACCACGCGGGCCCCGGGGCTCATCGCCTGGGCGACCTCGTGCACGTTGCCGAAGGTGGGGATGCCGGAGCCGATGTCGAGGAACTGGTCGACGCCCTCGCCGACCGCGTACCGCACGGCGCGGCGCATGAACGCCCGGTTCGCCTGGCTGATCTTCGGAAGTCCCGGCATGAACTCCATGGCCTTGCGGGCCGCTTCCCGGTCGACCTCGAAGTTGTGCGAGCCGCCCAGGTAGTGGTCGTAGATCCGCGAGACGCTGGGCACCGAGATGTCGATGCTCCGAGGGGCCCAGGCGGGTCTCTCCATCTGAATCTCCAAGGCGTAGGCGATCCGGTGTTCGAGCTGAGGCTACTGATCGCCCGCCAAAGGGGCGAGCAGAAACGGAAATTGACCGTCCGTTCCCGGTCACTGCCAGCGGCACGTGCCGAATCGACGTCCCCCGGAGGGCTGCTCGTGGTGCCCGGGACGTTCCGGAGAGTTCCGGATGGTTCCGGGCCGGTCCGCGGGGCGGCGAAAGTCTACGCACAGGAAGCGGCGCCCGGACAAGCACCGCGGGCCCGCGGAACGGACCCGGCCCACCGGGCCGACCGGACGGACCGGACGGACCGTACACGCACAACGGTCCGCCCCCTCCGTGCGGCGCGGAGGGGGCGGACCAACGGTCGTGCGCGATGGGGCAGCTGCGGGATCAGCCCTGGGGAGGTGATCTCTACTGCTCCGGCGCTCCGACCAGCTTTCCGTTCGGCGCGACGGCGTACCATGTGCCGCCCACGCCCTGGCCGTTGACGTCGCCGGGCGACTTGTCACCGGAGAAGGTGTAGATCGGCGAGCAGTTGATGGTCTGCTGCTTGGTGCCGTCGGACCGGGTGAAGTTCATGTAGCCCTTCTCCTGGATGCCCTCGGTCTCGTCGAAGGCGACGGGCGCGACGGCCGGCCACTTCTCGAGGCAGGCGCCGTTGCAGTTCGACACCGGCTCGGGCCAGGCCTTGTCCTTCAGGAAGCGGTAGACCGTCATACCGTTCTTGTCGACGACGATCTCACCGAGGTTGGCGTCCTTGCGGACGGACAGCCCGGCCTGCACGGTGCCGGACTCGGACGACGAGCCGGAGGCCTTGGCCTTCTTGCCCTCGGGGGTGAGCGCGAACCACTTGTTGCCCACGCCCTGACCGGTGGTGTCACCGGCCTTGGCGTCCTTGGCGTAGTAGTAGGCGGGCCAGCCGGCGACGGTCAGCTGCTTGGTGCCGTCGGTCCGGGTGACCTCGCCGAGCAGCGACTTGTCGATGCCGTCGCCCGCGGAGATGTCATCGGCGGCGACCGGCGGCCAGGCGGTCGCGCAGTCGCCGTCACAGTTCGACTTCGGGGGTTCCGCGGTGTCCGCGTCGAAGCGGTAGAGGGTCTTGCCCGCGCCGTCGGTGAGGATCTTGCCGAGTTCACCGTTCGCGGTGACGGCCAGCTCGCCGGCGCCCTGTGCGCCCGCTCCGCCGGTCGTCCCGGCGCTGGCGCTGGAGCCGACGCCACTGCCGACGCCGGTGCCCACGCCGACGCCCGCGATGCCACCGGCCGGAGCCGTGGCCCCGACGTTCTGGCTCGACGACGTGCCGCTCTCAGAACCGCACGCCGTCGTCAGCGCCAGCACGGCCACAGCACTCGCCGCAAGTGAGGCGCTCCGCCAGGTGGTCTTCATCGTCAACAACTCCCCGATCGTCACAAGGTGCTTGCCACGCCCTGCTGCGCCGCCGCACGGCACTGAGTACGCGCGGTGACGGTCGTTGTGTTCAAACCCGGCACGAAATTCTTTCCGCGACCTGTGACACCGGCCCGCGTGGTCCTCCGGATCGCACAGGCGCACGGCGTGCCGGATGCGCGAACGCACCGCCCGGCAAACCCGCGGACGCGAACTTCCCCCGTTCGGGGCAATCCCCCCGGGCGTCGGCGTGTGCCGCCGCGGGACGCCGCATGATCTCCGTCGTGCATGGACCCGAACCGACCCGATCCGCCCTCGTCACCAGGGCACTGGCCCTGGTGACCGCGGCCTGGATCCTCGCGGCCGTCCCGGCCGGGGTGGCCGCGGCCGACGCGTGCGCGTACGCCTCGACCGGCCCGGACGGCACCGAGGCGGTGGCGGTCGCGGGGAGCCACGCGTGGCCGACTCCCCCGGTGTGCCAGGAACCGAAGCCGCCGCCCGCCCCGACCCCCACGCCGCCGAAACCGAAGCCGCCGCCCGAGCCGCCGCCGAGCCCCACCCCCACTCCCAGTCCCACGCCGACCCCGGAGCCGCCGCCACCGCCGCCCGAGCCGAGGCCGCCGGCGCCGAAGCCGCGTCCGCGACCGCACGCGCCCGCGCCGCCCCGTCCCGTGGCCCCGCTCCCCCGGCAGACTCCCGCCCCCACGCCCCCGCCGGCACCGAGGCCCGCGCCGAAGCCCGCGCCCACGCCCACGCCCCGCCCGTCCGTGACCCCGGTGAGCTACCCGGCGTACCACGCCTCGCCGAAGCAACGGCCCGTCCGCCGCGGCCAGTCGCCGGTCACCTACGTCCTGCTGATCACCGTGCCCGCGGTGATCGCCGTCGCCGCGCTGCGGCCGCGCTAGCGCCGATCCTGGAGGCTTCTCTTGCCGGAATGGCTTGTTCTCACCCTCGCGATGCTCGCCGCCTGCGCGGTGGTGGTCGTGATCACCCTCCTGCGGCACCGCAGAGCGCCGGAGGACGAGGACCCCTCCGAGACCCCGGACGTCATCGAGTACATGACGATGTGGATCGGCGTGGTGTACGCCATCGTCCTGGGCCTGGCCATCGCCGGTGTCTGGGAGGCGCGCAGTGTCGCGCAGGACCACGTCCAGGCGGAGGCGCAGGCGCTGCACGAGATCTCGGAGCGGGTACGCGTCTACCCGGCCGACGCCCGTGACCGTATTCGGGAGGATGTCAACGCCTATGTCGGACACGTCGTCACCACCGAGTGGCAGAAGATGGCGGACGACGGCGAGGTGACGCGGCGCGGGGACGAACTCCTCCAGCGGATCCGGGTGGACGTCACCGACTACGAACCGGCGTCCGACTTCCAGGCACAGGCCTACCAGCCGCTGCTCGACCAGATGGCCGCCGCGGACCAGGCCCGCAACGCCCGCGCCGAGTCGACCGGGGCGACCATGCCGGGTGTGGTGTGGTTCGGGCTGCTGACCGGAGCCGCCATCACCATCGGCATGGTCTTCGCGCTCCAGATCCGGCGGACCACCCGGGAGCTGGTGCTGGCCGGGCTGTTCTCCGCACTGATCGCCTTCCTGCTCTTCCTCATCTGGGACTTCGACGCGCCCTACAGCCGGGGCATCACCGCGTCGGCGGAACCGTTCCTCCATCTGTTCCCGGCCGTCAAGGGCTGACGTCCGCTCACCTCACGGGCCCGCGCCGGGGGACGGCCGCCACGCCGTCGCCGTCCCCCGGTTGCGGGAACGCTGTCCCCTGGGCGGCCCACCCCCGTGCCCCATTCGTACGACTGCGATCGCGGGAGCGCACACATGTTCCTAGCGTTTCGGTCATCGAGGTGCATTTTTGGCGCAAGCGGAAAAAGGTCCGCAGCTGCTCCTCGGGGACCGGAGGATCCACCATGCGCGCGATACGCGTCGCTTCGGCCGCACTGCTCGGCGTCACCGCCCTGACCTTCTCCGCACCGTCGGCCGTCGCGAGCGACGACGACAACCACTACGTCATGTCCAACGGCTACGGCGTACTGCCCTCGACGGTCGCCGCGGGCGGACAGGTCACCCTCCAGGTGGACCGCAACCTCAGTGGCTGCCGAAGCTCCGTGACGGTCTCCTCGGGCGTGTTCGACGCGGTCGTCATCCCCCGGGGTTCCTCCTCCGCGGTGGCCAGGGTCGACTGGGACGCCCGGCCGGGCGCCTCGTACCGGGTGACGTTCGCCTGCGGCGGCATCAGCGCCGTCAAGGAGCTGACGATCTCCGGTGGCCGGCCCGTCGATCCGACGCCGGTGCCCTATCCGGTCCCGCGCGGCGTGCACGCCGGTGAGGGCGGCACCGTCGCCGGGTTCGACCTGCGGGAGATCGGGCTGGGCGCCGCGTTGATCGCCGGCTCGGTCGGTGCCGCGTACTGGTACTCGCGCCGCCGCGCCGGTGAGGAGGGCTGACGGCGCACCGCCGGCCGGCTCCGCCATGCGCAGGCCTTCGCCCCGGTCCGGACGGGACCGGGGCGAAGGCCTGTGTCACGTGCGACGTGCGGTCTCCCCGGGCGGGCCTCAGGCGCGGCGCTCGGCGCGGCGGCGCATCCAGAACAGACCGCCCCCGACCAGGGCCGCCGTGACGAGACCGCCGCCGATGGCCATGTCGGTCGGGCTGGCGCCCGTGGTGGTGCTGCCGCCGAGACCGCCGCGGACACCGCCGATGACGGTGAAGGCCGCCGGGCGGGTCAGGGTCCGGCCGGAGCAGTTGACGGTGATGTCGTAGGTGCCCGGCCGGGCGTTCTCGTTGATGGTCGCGGTGCCCTTGGCCGTCTGGTTGGCCCCGTTGATGGGCGTCAGGTTGGTCTGCGGGAACGCCGCCGAGGTCATGGTGCCGCCGCCGGGGCAGCCGTCGACGGTGACGGTCATCTGGCCGCCGCGGGCGATGACGGCGGGCAGGGCCACGATGTTGCTCGGGTTGGCGTTCATGCCGTCGCGGGCGACGGCGGCCGGGGCGGTGAAGCCGAGAGAGGCGACCGCGGCGGCCGAGACCGCCGAGGCCGCCAGAAGACGAGTGATGCGCATGTGTTCCTCCGCGGAAGGCGCCCCGGGGCCCGTCCCCGGTATGTCGGCGAGAAAGCACCTCCCGGACCGACCCTCAGATGCCGTGCACGCGCCCGCATTTCGGGAATGGTCCGTCCTGGTGAGAGGACACGCCGAGGGAAATGCACACAATCGGATATTGCCGCAGGTCACGGACCGTCAGAAATTTCCTTCCGTCGGCAACTCGGATGGCGCACCGAAAGGCGGCGGGGCCACCCGTTCGCCGCCGCCCCGTCGCCGGTTGCCGCCCGGGGACTTAGCGTTCTCGTATGCGCGAAGGGACGCGGTGACGGCCGCGTCGAAAGGGGATGGCGAATGTCTGCGTACGAGCTGTCCGAGGCGGCGGAAGAAGAGGAGCGGCGGCGGAAGCGCGCCCCGTGGGGCGTGATAGCGCTTGTTCTGCTGACCGGTCTCGCGCTCATCCGGAACGGGTCCGGGGAGTTCGACATCGGCCCGCCGCAGCCCGCCTCGGCGGCGGCCGCGGACAGCCGCAGCGCGGGTGTCCTCGGCCGGGCCCCGGCAGCGCTGCCGTACGCCCTGCCGGTCCGGGTCCGGATCCCCGCCATCCAGGTGGACGCGCCGGTCACGTCGGTGGGCCTGGACGCGGACGGCTGGGTCGGCGCGCCGCCGCCGGAGGACCCGAACCTGGCCGGCTGGTTCACCGGTGGCGTCTCGCCCGGCGAGAAGGGGACCGCGGTCGTCGTCGGCCATGTCGACAACAAGCTGGGACCCGCCGTGTTCTACGGTCTCGGGGCCCTGAAGAAGGGCAACCGCGTCGAGGTGGCGCGAGGAGACGGAAAAACGGCGGTCTTCGAGATCTACGGCATCGAGGTGTTCGAGAAGAACAATTTCCCCGGCGACCGCGTGTACGCCTCGAAGGGCTCTCCCGAATTGCGGGTCATCACCTGCGGCGGCGGTTTCTCCAAGGCGAACGGGTACGACGGGAACGTCGTCGCCTTCGCCCGCCTGGCCGAGGTCCGCTGAGCGGTTCCCGACCGGGCGGGCGGGGGGCTCGCGTCAGGTGTACCGCCGGTGCGGGACGGTGATGTGGTAACCGGAGTCCAGCAGTTGCGGCAGATAGCTGCGCAGTGCGCGCACGCTCTGCGAGCGGTCGCCCCCGGCGTCGTGCGAGAGCACGACGACACCGGGGGCGGCGCCCTTCTCCACCCGCTCGACGATGGTGCCGGCGGCGGGGGCGGTCCAGTCGAGGGTGTCGACCGTCCAGGCGAGCGGTTCCATGCCCAGTTCGGCGCCCAGTTGGAAGGCGGCCCGGTTCCAGGCGCCGTAGGGGGCGCGGAACCAGCGGGGCGGCTCGCCGTATCCCTCCTCGATGACGTCGCTGGTGCGGGACATCTCGGAGCGGATCTGACGGCGGGTGAGGCCGGTCAGCAGCGGGTGGGACCAGGTGTGGTTGCCGACGACATGGCCCTCGTCGGCCATCCGGGCCAGCAGGTCCTGGTTGTCGGCGGCCATCTCCCCGCACACGAAGAACATCGCGCGCACGTCGTAGTGGGCCAGCGTGTCGAGGATGCCCGGGGTGTAGCGGGGGTCGGGTCCGTCGTCGAAGGTCAGCACCATGGTGCGGCCGCTGCCGGTCATCCTCAGCAGCGGTTCGTGGCGCACGGGGGTGCGGCCGGGGGCGGCGCGCGGGGGGCCGTAGCCGGTCAGCGGCTGGAGGCGGTAGGCGGAGGGCTTCAGCGGCAGGCTCCGCGCCGGGGCGCCCGCGGCGGGGGCGGCGGCCCGGACCGGCTTGCCGTCCTCGCCCCACAGGAACACTCCGGCCGTGCCGGCCGCTCCGACGGCGGCGGCGCCGGCGAGCAACGCCCGGCGCCGCGTGAACAACTGATCCTTCTTCATGCAGTCATCAGTCGCCCGGCGGGCCCCCGACGCACCACACCGGCACCGGACTGGCGGCACGAATCCACCCGGCCGGCGCAGTCCCGGCCGCTCCGGACGGCCGAAGGGGCCCGGGTCAGCGGTGTCGTACCAGCGGGAACGGCAGGGTCTCGCGGATCGTGCGGCCGGTCAGGAACATGACCAGGCGGTCGACGCCGATGCCGAGGCCGCCGGTTGGGGGCATCGCGTACTCCAGGGCGTCGAGGAAGTCCTCGTCGAGTTCCATCGCCTCGGGGTCTCCGCCGGCGGCGAGCAGGGACTGTTCGGTGAGCCGGCGGCGCTGTTCCACGGGGTCGGTCAACTCGGAGTAGGCGGTGCCCAGTTCGGTGCCGAAGGCGACGAGGTCCCAGCGCTCGGCGAGCCGCGGGTCGGTGCGGTGCTGCCGGGTGAGCGGGGAGACGTCGGTGGGGAAGTCCTTGTAGAAGGTGGGGAGTTGGGTCCTCTCCTCGACCAGGCGTTCGTACATCTCCAGGACGACGTCGCCCGGGCCGTCGTCCGGTGTGTACGGGACCCCCGCCCGGTCGCAGTGCCGGAGCAGGACGGCCAGCGGGGTGCCGGCGTCGACCGGCTCGCCGAGCGCCTCGGAGATCGCGCCGTGCACCGTGCGGACGGGCCACTCCCCCGAGATGTCGTACTCCCGTCCGTCCTTGCGGGCGACCGGCGAGCCGAAGGCGGCCGTGGCGGCGCCCTGGATCAGCTCGCGGACCAGGTCGAGCATCACGTCGTAGTCGGCGTACGCCTGGTAGGCCTCCAGCATGGTGAACTCGGGGTTGTGCTTGTACGAGACGCCCTCGTTGCGGAAGGTGCGGCCCATCTCGAAGACCTTCTCCAGGCCGCCGACGCACAGCCGCTTGAGGTACAGCTCGGGGGCGATGCGCAGATAGAGGTCGAGGTCGTAGGCGTTGATGTGGGTGGTGAAGGGGCGGGCGTTGGCGCCGCCGTGGATCCGCTGGAGCATCGGGGTCTCGACCTCGAGGTAGCCGCGCTCCAACAGCCCCTGGCGCAGCGCCTGCACGGCGTGCGAGCGGGCCCGGACGACATCGCGGGCGGCGGGGCTCGCGACCAGGTCGAGGTAGCGCATGCGGACCTTGGCCTCGGGGTCGGTGAGGCCGTGGCGTTTGTCGGGCAGGGGGCGCAGGCACTTGGCGGTGAGCTGCCAGGAGGTGACGAAGACGGTGGGCTCGCCCTTGTCGCTCGTCCCGGCCGTGCCCGTGACGACGATGTGGTCGCCGAGATCGGTGTCGGACCGGAAGGTGCCGAGGGTTTCGCGGGTGAGGGCGAGTTGGTGGTCGCCCGACCAGTCGCGCAGGGTCACGAAGACGATGCCGCCGAAGTCGCGAACCCGCATGATCCGGCCGGCGACGGTGACCGTCTCCCCCGGACGGATCCGGGCGAGGGCGTGGGTGCGCGGGGGGACGCCCACCGGGTAGGGGTCGACGCCCTCGGCGCGCAGCCGGTCGAGCGTGCGGTGCCGGACGCGGACCTGCTCGGGCAGGCCCGCGTCCGGGCCGCCGTCCCCGGCCTCGTCCCCTCCGTCGAGGCCGAGCGCCGCCAGGGGCGGCAGGCCCTCGGTGGTGGCGGGGCGCGGCCCGCCCTTCGCGTTCCGGTTGCCCCACAGCTTGCGCAGCGAGGGCACGGAGACGAAGCCCTCGGCGATCCCGGAGGCGAGGCCCACCCGGGCGAGGGAGCCGGCGTCGGCGTAGCACAGGAAGCGGGGGTACCACTCGGGGTGGTACTTGGCGTTGGAGCGGTAGAGCGCCTCCAGCTGCCACCACTTGGAGAAGAACAGCAGCAGCCGGCGCCACAGCCGCAGGACCGGTCCGGCGCCGATGCGGGCGCCCTCCTCGAAGGCCGAGCGGAAGACGGCGAAGTTGAGGGAGATCCGGCGCACGCCGAGCTTCGGGGCGGCGGCGCACAGGTCGGCGACCATGAACTCCATGACGCCGTTGGGGGCGGAGCGGTCGCGGCGCATGAGGTCCAGGGAGATGCCGTCCCGGCCCCAGGGGACGAAGGAGAGCAGGGCGAGGAGGCGGCCGTGGTCGTCCAGCGCCTCCACGAGGAGGCAGTCGCCGTCGGCGGGGTCGCCGAGGCGGTCCAGGGCCATGGAGAAGCCGCGTTCGGTCTCGGTGTCGCGCCAGGCGTCGGCGCGGCCGACGACCTCCTCCATCTCCTGTTCGGTGAGGGTGCGGTGGCGGCGGACCCGGCAGGTGGCGCCGGTGCGGCGCACCCGGTTCACGGCCTGCCGGGTGACCCGCATCTCGCGGCCGCCGAGGTCGAAGGAGGCGACCGGCAGGATCGCCTCGTCACCGAGCTGGAGGGCGCCGAGTCCGGCGCGGGCGAAGGCCTTCGCGCCGTCCTCGGAGGCGCCCATCACCGCGGGTGCCCAGGCGTGCAGGCGGGCGGCGTCCAGCCAGGCGGCGATGGCGTGCGGCCAGGCCTCGCGGTCGCCGACGGGGTCGCCGCCGGCGAGGCAGACACCGGCTTCCACGCGGTAGGTGACGGCGGCCTTGCCGCTGGGTGAGAAGACGACGGCCTTGTCGCGCCGGGTGGCGAAGTAGCCGAGGGAGTCCTGGTCTCCGTAGGCCCCCAGCAGGGCACGGATTCGGGATTCCTCGTCGCCGTGCAGGGCCGCCTCCATCCGCTGGGAGCGGAAGAGGGTGGCCGCGGCGTTCAGCAGGGCGAGGGCGCCGAAGAGGCCGAGCAGGAAGAAGAGGAAGCGGGGCGGGCGGCCGTCGAAGGAGCCGGCGGAGACCAGACCGCCGAGGACCCGGTTGGCGGCCCAGCCCGGACGCTGACTCGGCGGCAGCGTGCCCGGGAACAGCTCCACCAGGCCCCAGCCGACGAGGACGGCCAGGACCAGCCCGACGAGCAGCACGGCGAGCGCCCGCCGGACCGCGGCGCGGCGGGAGGCGGCGTAGAACTGCCCGCGGGCGACGACCAGGAGGGCCAGCGCGAGCGCGCACACCACGAGGGACGGGACGGACTGCGCGTACAGGCCGACGGCCACGCCGAGGGCGTCGGTGAGGACGAGCAGGCCCAGGTAGACGACGACCAGCCACCAGGCGACCTTCTTGCGGGCGGCGGTGGCGGCGGCCAGCAGGAAGAGGAAGACGGCGTAGGCGAGGTTGGCGCTGACCGGGACGATCAGCAGGTCCAGGAAGCGCACGACGGGGCGCAGCAGGCGGCGCAGCGGCGGGATCAGCGCCAGCAGGACGCAGAGCAGGCCGAGGGCGCCGAAGAAGGCCGCGAAGCCTTCGGGCACCCGGGCGAGCAGACGGCCGGCGGGCCGCCGTGACCGGGCCGGAGTCTTCTCGGCCGTGGCGGTCCGCACGGTGGCGCTCATGCTCCGACTCTAGGAACACCCGGCCCTTACCGCCCGTCGAGCGGCCCGCGCACCGGCCGGACCTGCGGCTTCCGATAGCCTCTGGCCCGTGACGGAACAGCACTCGCAGCAGCCCGGGCACCAGTTCGAGCGGGGCACGGACGGACCCAAGGTCATCCTGGTCGGGGTCGACGGCTCCGACTCCTCCCTACGGGCCGCGGCGTACGCCGGCGGACTGGCCCGTCGGCAGCACGCGCTGCTCGCCGTGGTGTACGTGCAGCCGCTCCTGGCGGCGGGCGCGGCGCTCGGGGTGCCGGTCGCGGAGACCACCGACGAGATCGCCCAGGACCTGGTGGCGCAGATCCGGGAGGCCACCGAGCGCACCCGGGGGATATTCGACGTGCGCTGGGAGTTCCACACCTTCCACGGCGACCCCTACGGCGGCCTGGCGAAGGCGGCGGACCAGCTGAAGGCCGACGCGGTGGTGGTGGGAGCCTCCGAATCGGCCGGTCACCGGATCGTGGGGTCCGTGGCGGTGCGGCTGGTGAAGGCGGGGCGGTGGCCGGTGACGGTCGTGCCGTAGCCCCCGGCCACCCCGTGCGCCTCTACATCCGGCTCACCTGCCCATCACCAGCCCGTCCTTCGCCGCGCCCCGGCCGAGGACGACGGCCCTGATCCGGTCGCGCACCCCCTCGACGTCCGCGCCCGCCGCGAGGGCCTCGTCGAGGTCCACCACCCGGCCGGCGTCGATGTCGAACAGCTGCGGTACGAACTCGGCCCTGCGCACCTCCCAGCGGCCTCCGGCCCTGGCGGGCGGCGCGAAGGTGAAGCGGGCGACGGTGGACTGGTTGCCGCGCGGGTCCCGCACGCCCTGGTGGTTGAACATCTCGCCCGCGATCTGGTCGCCCATGCCGTAGACGACCCAGGTGCCGTTCACCTTCTCGTAGGCCTGGGGGACGTGCGCGTGGGTCCCGAGGATCAGATCGATGTCGGGGCGGCCGCCGGTGCGGGAGGCGGTGAGGGTGCGGGCGAGGGTGAGCTGACGGTCGTCCGGGGCGTCCTGCCATTCGGTGCCCCAGTGCACGGAGACGACGACCACGTCGGCGCCCGCCTTCCGGGCGGCCTTGGCGTCGGCGAGGATCCGGTTCTCGTCGAGGAGGTTGACGGTCCAGGGCTGCCCCGGCGGGACGGGGTGGCCGTTGGTGTCGTAGGTGTAGGCGAGGTGGGCGACCTTCGCCGGGCCGGCGCGCAGCAGGGTGACGGAGTTGCCCTCCGCCTCGGAGCGGGCGGTGCCCGCGTGCCGAACGCCGGCGCCGTCGAGCGCGTCGAGGGTGCGCCGCACTCCGGCGGCGCCGTCGTCGAGGCTGTGGTTGGAGGCGGTGGAGCAGCCGTCGTAGCCGGTGGCGGCGAGCGCCGTGGCGATCTCGGGCGGGGACTTGAAGTCCGGGTAGCCGGTGTAGACGCCGTTCTCGCCGTACACGGTCTCCATGTGACACAGCGCCAGATCGGCGCGGGAGACGACGGGTTTGACGCCCGCGAGCATCGGGCGGAAGTCGTGGCCGGCGCCTCCGGCGTCGAAGCCGGCCCGTTCGATGACGGTGGTGTGCGGGAGGATGTCGCCGGAGGCGACGAGCGTGAAGCCGCGGGCGGCGGCCGGTGCCGGGCGGCCGGGCCGCTCGGCCGGGCCGTGCTCGCGGGCCTGGCAGGCGGCGGCCGAGGCGAGGACGGCCGTCAGGACCAGGGCCACCTGGTGTCTGCGGGCGATCACCGGGTCACCCCACTTCCCCTGAATTGTCATATTTACCCATGTATCAGTACTAATCCATGAGAGGCGGCCGCCCGCCCCGGCACTCCCTCCGGCCGACGGCGATGCCCGCGATCGGCGTAGCCCGGACCGTTCGTCGAACCGTTCGTCGACGCGATCGACCGTCCGCCGCAGATCCGTGTGCGTGCCCTGTCCCGAACCGGCGCACTGCGGTGCCATACGCCCATGACCGCCGGAACCACCCTCAACGCCCGGACGACGACCGCCGAGCACGAGCTCGCCGCACTCCAGCGCGAGCACGGCCGGCCGCTCTTCGCGCTGCTGCTGAGGCTGTGCGACGGCGACCGGCAGCGCGCCGAGGACCTCGTCCAGGAGACACTGGTCCGCGCCTGGCAGCATCCCGAGGCCCTGCGCGCCGACACCTTCGACTCCGTCCGGCCCTGGCTGCTCACCGTCGGCCGGCGGCTCGCGATCGACGCGCGCCGGGCCCGGCAGGCGCGGCCCGCCGAGGTCGGGGACGCGGTACTGGAGAACGCGCCCGTCTGCGCGGACCACGCCGAGCGGGCGGCCGCCACCCTCGATGTGCGCGAGGCTGTGAAGACACTCACGCCGGAGCACCGTGAAGTTCTGGTGCTGGTGTATTTCCAGGGGGCCAGTGTGGCGGAGGCCGCCGCGACCCTCGGAATTCCGCCCGGTACCGTGAAGTCCCGCGCGTACTACGCGCTGCGCGCCCTGCGCCGGGTGCTTCCGGGATACGCGGCCGACCTGCACTGAAACCCACGACTGGGTCAAGCCTCCGTAAAGCGCCTTGCCGAGGACCCCCTTGGAGTAATCGGGTGTCCTTATCCGTGTTCCGGACGGGGCCCGGTGACCGGGTCCCCAGCGTCCCGGCAAACGGGCGAGCGAAAGCACCGGAGGAAGGCAGGAAGGGATGCTGCACAGAGGTCACCAGAGCACGGACGGCACCGGCGGCGGTGAACTGACCGTCCCCATGGCCTGGTTGTACGCCGAGTACATCGCCGACGAACTGCTGCGGACCGGCGATCTGATGCCGCCGACGTCCTTCGAGTTCCGCGCCGGGCGCGACGCCCTGGCGCTCACCATCTTCCTGTCCGACACCGACGGCGAGCTCCCCGGCATCCGGGTCGTCACTCAGCTCGAGACCTGGCTTTCGCTCACGGCGTACGACCAGCCGTGGCAGGACTGGGTCGGCGTACGTATGTCTCAACTGAAGGCCGAGGCGGTCAAGTCGCAGGCACCTGCTCCCGATCTCGACCTGGCGGCCGCGGCCTGGCGCTGGCTGGAGGAGACGGAGCTGCTCGCTCCCGATCTCAACGCGGTTCCCGGCGGTGCGCCGGTGGTCGGCGAGGACGACGGACCCAAGGTCTGGACACCCGCCTGGCAGCTCGGCCTGCCCCTCGGCCACCTCGCGATTCATCTTTTTTAGATTCACACCAATCCGCGGGCCGGTCCGCTCCGAACATCTGGGTCACGATTCGGTACGTGGCTTGAGTGATTCGCCGGTCGGGTGCGTACCGGTGGGAGCAAGGAGTAACCCCACTGGCACTCAAAGGCACGAGGTTTCGGCATGAGGTCCCTGGAAAGGCATCGCGACGTCGGCGCGTACGCGCTCGGCGTGCTGGACGAAGCGGAAGCCTTCCGCTTCGAGGACCACCTCATGGAGTGTCCTCAGTGTGCGGCGCAGGTCACCGAGTTCGGCCCCACCACACGGCAGATGATGCTCTACCGGCGCGCCACCCCGCGCGCCGTGCACCCCTTCGCCGGGCCCGGCCCGCAGCTGCTGGACCGGCTGCTCGCCGAGGTCGCCACCCGGCACCGGGCCGTGCGCCGACGGGTGCTGTACGCCCTGGCCGCCTCGGTGGTGGTCGCCCTGGCGGGCCCCGTGATCGCGTTGCTGGCGGGCGGCGCCGCCGCCGAGGGCGAGAGCGCCGTACGGCTCACCGCGACGGACGAGAAGTCCGGGGTGTGGGCACGGGTCACCACGGAGAACGAGGCGTGGGGCAGCCACGTGGAGCTCGAGGTCAAGGACGGGGCGGGCCCCCGCTCCTGCCGCCTGATCGCCGTCGGCCTCGACGGCTCCGAGCAGACGGTCACCAGCTGGAACGTCCCCCGGCACGACGCCCGCCCCAACACCATGCAGGGCGCCGCGGCCTGGCACCCTGACGAGATCGTCCGCTACGAGCTGCGCACGTCCGCCGGCGAGCACCTGGTGACGCTCGACACCCACTGACGCCCCGCCGGAGTGAGTTCAGGTCACTCCGACCGATGTCAGGGTAACGGGGTCCCGGACACGACACGGGGGTGACCCGGGACTACTTCAGCAGTCTGGACATCCTCCGGTCCGCCAGGGGCCTGCCGCCGGTCTGGCAGGTCGGGCAGTACTGGAGCGAGGAGTCGCTGAAGGAGACCTCCCTGATGGTGTCGCCGCAGACCGGGCAGGGTTCGCCGGTGCGGCCGTGGACGCGCAGGCCGCTCTTCTTCTCGGCCTTCAGACGTCCCGCGGCCAGGCCCCGCGAGCGCTCGACCGCCTCCGTCAGCGTGGCGCGCAGGGCCTCGTAGAGGGTGTGGGTCTCCTCCGGCGTCAGGCCGGCCGCCAGCTTGAACGGGGACATCCTCGCCACGTGCAGGATCTCGTCGCTGTAGGCGTTGCCGACGCCCGCGATCAGGCTCTGGTCGCGCAGGGCGCCCTTCAGCTGCCGCCGCTCACCGGCGAGGAGCGCGGCGAAGCGGGCCTCGTCGAACTCGGCGGCGAGCGGGTCGGGGCCGAGCCGGGCGACGCCGGGTACCTGCCGCGGGTCGGGGACGACGTACACCGCGAGCCGCTTCTGGGTGCCGGCCTCCGTCAGGTCGAAGCCCTCCCCCGTCTCCAGGGCGACCCGCAGGGCCAGCGGCCCCTTGCCGGGCCGGGGCGGACCGTCCGGGAGCCTGTCCCTCCAGTGCAGCCAGCCCGCACGGGCGAGATGCGTGACGAGGTGCGGGCCGTCACCGGTCGCCAGGTCGAGGAACTTGCCGTGCCGGTGCACGGCGGTCACCTCCCGGCCCTCGAGGGCGGTGACGGGCGGGTCGTACGTCTTCAGCACACTGATCGCGACGGGCAGCACACGGACGATCTCGTGGCCGACGAGATTCTCGGTCAGGAAGTCCTTGAGCGCTTCGACCTCGGGGAGTTCCGGCATACGTCCAGGGTGCCATCCGCAACCCGGGTCCTCAGGTCCGCTCCGGCACCACGAACTCGCACCACACACATTTGCCGCCGCCCCGCGCCTCCACTCCCCACACGTCGGTGAGCAGGTCCACCAGCAGCAGACCCCGTCCGGAGACCCCCGACTCGCCCGCCTCACGGCGGCGCGGCAGGGCACTGGAGGAGTCCTCCACCTCCACCCGCAGCCGCTGGTCGGTGCCGGTCAGCACCCGCAGGGTGACGATCGCCGCGCCCTCGGTGTGCATGAGCGCGTTGGTGATCAGTTCGTCGGCGACCAGTTCGACCTCGTCGGAGCGCTCCCGGGCGCCCCAGGCGCGGACGGCCGCGCGGATCATGTGCCGGGCCTCGCTGAGGTCATCCGGGTCGCCGGGAGCCACATGCTGCTGGAGACGGTTCCCGGCCTGGGGGCTGTCGGGGTCGCGCCGGCGCAGCAGGAGCAGCGCCACGTCGTCGTCCCCGCCGCGTTCCTCGGCGACCTCGATGAGCTGGTCGGCCAGTTTCCGGACGTCCTCGGGGCCCGCGGCGATCAGGTCGGTGAGGGCCCGCATGCCGTCGTCGAGATCCGCGCCGGGCTGCTCGACCAGTCCGTCGGTGCACAGCAGCAGCGTGTGGCCGGGGTCCAGCTCCAGGGTGCCGACCGGGTACTCGAGGCTGCCGAACTCGGCGGACAGACCGAGCGGCAGCCCGCCGGGCACCGGGACCCGCCGGCAGGTCCCGTCGGGATCGCGCAGCAGGGGGTCGATGTGCCCGGCGCGGACCACCTGGACGACGCCGGTGGAGAGGTCGGCCTCCGCGTACAGGCAGGTGGCGAAGCGGTCGGTGTCGAGCTCGTGCAGGAAGACCGAGGCGCGGGCCATCACGGTGGCCGGGGTGTGGCCCTCGGCCGCGTAGGCCTTCAGGACGATGCGCAGCTGGCCCATGACGGCGGCGGCGTGCGTGTCGTGGCCCTGGACGTCGCCGATGACGGCGCCCACGCGGCCGCCGGGCAACGGGATCAGGTCGTACCAGTCGCCGCCGATGTCCCGGCCCAGGGAGCCGCCGATGGTGGCGGCGCGGTAGCGGACGGCGACGTCGGCGCCGGGCACGCTGGGGATGGTGCGCGGCAGCATGGCCTGCTGGAGGCCCTGCGCGATGTCCTTCTCCTGCTCGTAGAACATGGCGCGCTGGAGGCTCTGCGCGATGCTGCTGCCGAGGGCGACGAGGATGTTGCGGTCCTCCTGGGTGAAGCCCTGCCGGTCGCTGTAGAGCAGCCCCATCGCGCCGATCGGGCGGGCCTGCACGATGAGCGGCAGATAGGCCGCCGCGGTGATCCTCAGGTCGGTGAGGTGCGGCCACAGGATGGGGTAGTCGCCGGCGAACTCCTCCGGCGACTCGATGAAGCGCGGGGTGAGGGTGCGCACGACCTCGCTCATCGGGTACGGCTCGTCGATGCGGGTGACCAGCGTGCCGGGCACGAAGCTGCCCTCCGGCCCCTCGGCGATCAGCCGGATGCGGCCGGCCTCGACCAGCCCCATGACGAGACTGGTCGCGCCGAGGTGGGTGAGGCCGTGGGTGTCCTTGAGGACGTCGATGACGTCGTGCACGGTGCGGGCGTGCGCCAGGGCCGCCGTGGTGAGCTGGACGACGTTGGTCTGTTCGCGGCGCGCGTCGTCCAGGGCGGCCTCCTCGCGGCGGGAGGCGAGATCGCTGAGTTCGTCGGTCGCGTCCCGCACGATGCCGACGATGCGGCGCGGCCGTCCGGTCCGGTCGCGCCGGATGTAGCCCTGGGTGTGCGTCCAGCGCAGGGTGCCGTCGCGGAGCCGCATGCGGAAGTAGGCGCCGTAGTTCTCGCTGCCGTCCTTGATGGCCTGGGCCACCAGCCCGTCCAGGCGGATGCCCTCGGCCGGCGGGACCCGGACGGCGAGGGTCACGGGGTCGCCGTCGTATTCGTCGGGTCGCAGGTCGAAGATCTCGTGGGCCCGGGCGTCCATGTGGAACTGCCCCGAGTCCAGGTCCCAGTCGAAGCTGCCCATGCGGTTGAGCGCCAGGATCGGATCCGGGTGGGCGGGCCAGTCGTCCGGGAGGGACAGGGCGCTCGCTCCCCGATCAACCATGGGGCCACCATGCCAGGATTTGCCCGATTCCTCGACCGGGGAGCGCGGGCCCGGGGGCCACCGTCAGCCCGGACGGACGTCGAGGGGGCTGCCGAAGATGCTGCCGGACGGGTCCTGCGCCTCGGACTCGTCGGGCCCGTCGGGGATCAGCCCGCCGCCGTCGGGCAGGTCGGGGATCTCCGGGACGGTCTCGGGGCCGATCTCCTGGGGATCGACACCCCGGTCGAGGTCGGATCCCGGGCCCTCGTCGGAGCCGAGGCCCTCGTCCGGGCCGAACACCCCGCCGGGACCGGCGTCGGAGCCCGAGTCGGAACCGGGGTCGGAGTCGGAGCCCGCACCCGCGGAGGAGGGGGCGGCGTCCGGGTCGGCCGCGGACGCGTCGGCGAAGAGGCCGGTGAAGGGGTCGCCGGAGACAACGCGTCCCTCGGCCGCCGGGACGACGCTCTCCGCGTCCGGCATCGTGATCTTCTCCCCCGCCCCACCGCGTCCGGCGACGAGGAGCGCCGCCGAGAGCGCGCAGGTGGAGAGGAGGGTGGCTATGGGTAGTCGCACCACGTTCTCCCGCATCGTCTCGGTCTCACCCGGAGGTGATTCGACCACTATTGTCTGCTTGACCCGACAGGGTCACGCAACCGGAGCACGCGACCACGCACGGTGACGGGACCCGACCGGAGACAAGGAGCACACGGCCGTGGAGTGGTTCACCGCACCCGAGTACTGGCTGAGCCGCCTGGTCTTCCAGCGGGCCCTGGCCGGCGTCTACCTGGTCGCGTTCCTGACGGCCGCCTTGCAGTTCCGGGCGCTGCTGGGCGAGCGCGGCATGCTGCCGGTACCCCGCTTCGTCGAGCGAGTGCCCTTCCGGCGGGCGCCGAGCCTGTTCCATCTGCGTTACTCCGACCGCCTGTTCGCGGGCTGCGCCTGGACCGGCTGCGCGGTCTCGGCGGCGCTGCTCGCCGGTCTGGACGGTCTGCTGCCCCTGGGAGCGGCGATGGCCCTGTGGCTGGTGCCGTGGGCGCTGTATCTGTCGATCGTCAACGTGGGTCAGACCTGGTACGGATTCGGCTGGGAGTCCCTGCTGCTGGAGACCGGCTTCCTCGCGGTGTTCCTCGGCAACGACGAGGTGGCCCCGCCGGTCCTGGTGCTCTTCCTGATGCGCTGGATCCTGTTCCGGGTCGAGTTCGGCGCGGGTCTGATCAAGATGCGGGGCGACGCCTGCTGGCGGAAGCTGACGTGTCTCTATCACCACCACGAGACGCAGCCGATGCCCGGCCCGCTGAGCTGGTTCTTCCACCATCTGCCGAAACCGCTGCACCGCGTCGAGGCGGCCGCCAACCACGTCACCCAACTCGTCGTGCCGTTCCTGCTGTTCGCCCCGCAACCGATCGCGACGGCGGCCGCCTGTCTGATGATCGCGACCCAGCTGTGGCTGGTGCTGTCGGGCAACTTCGCCTGGCTGAACTGGATCACCGTCGTCCTGGCCGTGTCCGCGCTCGAACTGCCCGCCGGCCGGCGGGCGGCGCCCGCCACACCGCTCTGGTACGAGGTCGTGGTGCTCGCCGCGGCCGCGCTGCTGCTGTTCCTCGGCTACCGCCCGGTGGTCAACATGCTCTCCCGCCGCCAGGTGATGAACCGCTCCTTCGATCCGCTGCATCTGGTCAACACCTACGGCGCGTTCGGCAGCGTGAGCCGGATCCGCTACGAGGTGGTCATCGAGGGCACGCTCGACGACGTGCCGCGCGAGGGCTCCGACTGGCGGGAGTACGAGTTCCGGGGCAAGCCCGGCGATCCCCGGCACTGGCCGCGCCAGTTCGCCCCGTACCACCTGCGCCTGGACTGGATGATGTGGTTCGCGGCGCTCTCCCCCGCCTACGCCGGGACGTGGTTCGCCGCCCTGGTGGAACGGCTGCTGGAGAACGACCGCGACACGCTGAAGCTGCTGCGCCGCTCCCCGTTCCCGCCCGACGAGCCCCCGCGCCACATCCGCGCCCGCCTCTTCCGCTACCGCTGCACCACCTGGCGGGAGCTGCGGGAGACGGGCGCGTACTGGCATCGGACCTACGTGCGGGAGTATCTGCCGCCGACCCGGCTGGCGGGGACGGCTCAGAGGCCGTAGACCCGCACGGCGGTGGTGCCGAAGATCTCGGTGTGCGTGGACGGGTCGGTCAACCGCCGTGCGATGTCCAGGACTTCACCGTAGGAGGCGGTGGGTGTGCACACCGGCCAGTCCGAGCCGAACATCAGCCGGTCCGGGCCGAAGGCCTCGAGCACCGTGTCCGAGTACGGGCGCAGGTCGTCGGCGGTCCAGGACGCGGGGTCGGCCTCGGTGACCATGCCGGAGAGCTTGCAGACCGTGTTGGGCAGCGCCGCGAGGGCCCGCACCCGGGACGCCCACGGTTCCAGCGCGGCGGAGGCGATCGGCGGCTTGCCCAGGTGGTCGAGGACGAAGGTGAGTCCGGGCAGGGCGGCGGCCGCCTCGGCACAGGCCGGAAGCTGCTGGGGCAGCACCACCAGGTCGTGGACGAGTCCGGCGTCGGCGAGGGCGGTGAGCCCGCGCCGCACGTCCGCCCGCAGCAGCCAGCGCGGGTCCGGTTCGCCCTGGACCTGGTGACGGATGCCCTTGAGGTACCGGCCGCCGGGAAGCTCCCGCAGCCGGGCCAGTTCGTCGGCGACGTCCGGGCGGGTGAGGTCGGTCCAGCCGACGACACCCGCGATCAGTTCGTGCGCCTCCGCGAGGGCGAGGAACTCCGGGGTCTCCTGCGCCACGGTGACCGTCTGGACGAGGACCGTACGGTCGACTCCGGCCGCGCGGGCCTGCGGGGCCAGGTCCTCGACGGTGAAGTCCCGCCGCAGCGGGCTGCCTTCGGCGATCCAGTCCTGGTCCCGTACCGACAGGTCCCAGACGTGGTGGTGCGCGTCGACGGTCACGGCAGCTCCCGGACGACGGGCAGACCGGCGTCCGCGCCCTCGTCGGAGCAGTCGTGCACCACGTCGAGCAGCTCGGCCATCCGTGCCTGCCACACCACGTTGACGGGAAGCCTCTCCAGCTCGGCGAGGAGCCGTGCGTGGTCCTCGCACTCCAGGACGTGGAACAGATCGGTTCCTCCCCCATCCTCGGCTCCGCTCGCGCGGGGGGACCCCCACCGCCCGATCCTCCAGGAGGAGGCACCGGCGGCGCGGATGGCGTCCGTCAGCTCCCCCGGCGCCTCCTGGTGCGCGGCCTCGTACGCGGCGATCCGGTCGGCGCGGACCCTGGTGTGCAGGGCGACCCTCATGACGGCTCCTGCGGGGGAAGCAGGCCCGTGTCCCGCAGCTCCTGCCAGAAGGCGGCGGGGACGGGAACCGCGAACTGTTCGGCGCAGTCCCGCACCTCGGCGGCCGAGCGGGCGCCGACCAGGACGCTGACAACGGCCGGGTGGGCGGCGCTGAACGCCAGGGCGGCGGCGCGCAGGGTGATGCCGTGCCGGTCGGCGATCCCCTTCATCCGCAGGGCACGGTCCAGCGGTCCGGCGGGCGCCCGCGCGTAGTCGAAGGTGGCGCCGGGCCGGGGGTCGGCCAGCAGACCGGAGTTGAAGGCGCCGCCGACGACCACCGACACCCCCCGTTCGACGGCCGCGGGCAGCAGCCCGGCCCCGGCCCGCTGGTCGAGCAGCGTGTACCGGCCCGCGCACAGGACCACGTCGACATCCGTGTCCCGGACGAAGCGCGTGAGCATCTCCGCCTGGTTCATCCCGGCGCCGATCGCCCCGACGACGCCCTGCGCACGCAGTTCCTCCAGTGCCGGGTAGCCCTCGCGGAAGGCCTGTTCGGCGTGGTCGTCGGGATCGTGGAGGTAGACGACGTCCACCCGGTCGAGGCCGAGCCGTTCCAGGCTGGCCTCCAGCGTGCGCCGGACACCGTCGGCGCTGAAGTCCCATACGCGGCGGTGCGTGGCGGGGACGGCGAAGCCGTCGGCCAGGTCGTCGCCGCCCCGGTCCGTGGCCTCCAGACGGCGGCCGACCTTGGTCGAGACCGTGTACCGCGACCGGGGGTACTCGCGCAGGGCCGCGCCGAGACGGCGTTCGGAGAGACCGAGACCGTAGTGCGGCGCCGTGTCGAAGTAACGGATGCCCTGCTGCCAGGCGGCGGCCACCGCCTCGTGCGCCTGCTCCTCGCCGACCTCGGTGAACAGGTTGCCGATGGCGGCGGCGCCGAAGGCGAGCGGACTGACCGGGACTCCGCCGCGCCCGAGCGTGTTCACCGGCCCGCCGGCCGAAGCCGCAGGCCCTGCATCCCGCCGTCGACGGCGAGCGAGGTGCCGGTGGTGGCGCCGGACAGGGGGCTCGCCAGGTAGGCGATGGCGCCCGCGACCTCGTCGGCGCCGACCAGCCGGCCGGTGGGCTGACGGGCCTCCAGGGCTGCGCGCTCGGCGACCGGGTCGTCGGCCGCGTCGAGCAGCCGGCCGACCCACGGGGTGTCCGCGGTACCGGGGTTCACGCAGTTGACGCGGATGCCCTCGCGTACGTGGTCGGCGGCCATGGCCAGGGTGAGCGAGTACACCGCGCCCTTGGTCGCGCTGTAGAGCGCGCGCTGCGGCAGGCCGGCGGTGGCGGCGATGGAGCAGGTGTTGACGATCGCCGCGTGCGCGGAACGCCTCAGCTGGGGCAGCGCGGCGCGGGCCGTACGGACCATGCCGACGACGTTGACGTCGAAGACGCTGTGCCATGCGGCGTCGTCGTTGTCCTCGACCGTGCCCTGCGCGCCGACGCCCGCGTTGTTGACCAGGATGTCCAGCCCGCCGAGGTCGGCGACGGCGGCCGCGACCGCCGTACGCACGGAGGCGTCGTCGGTGACGTCGGCGCGGTATCCGAGAAGGGGCCGGTCCACGCCCGAGGGGTCCAGGTCCAGTACCGCGACCCGGGCGCCGCGCTCGGCAAGGAGCTCGGCCGCGGCCCGGCCGATGCCGGAGCCGCCCCCCGTCACCAGGGCCGTCAGCCCTTCGAAGTCGCTCACGCCGCCTTCTCCTTCCGGATCGAGGTCGGCGGCCCGGAAGTCGCCGGCGGGATACGTGCCGAATATTTATCAGACCACTTCCGCTCCACAACACCCCCCGGGTAGCTTTTCGAGGGTTACTCGCCCAAGTGGTCCGACCACCTCCAGACCATCTCGGGCTCACGTCGACGAGGACCTCGGCGCACCGGCGACAGGAGAGGCCACGTGGAGGACATCCCGCGGGACGGGACCGCCGCCCCGAAGGGCACGGTGACGCAACGCGCCATCGAACGGATCAAGGCGATGATCACGGACGGTTCGCTGGAGCCCGGCCAGCGGCTGCCGACCGAGCGCGATCTCGCGGCCGAGCTGGGCATCTCCCGCAGCTCGATACGCGAGGCGATCCGGGCGCTCACGGTGCTGGGGGTACTGGAGGCCCGGCACGGTTCCGGCATCTACGTCACCGCGCTGAACGCCGGGGACCTGCTGGAGACGTTCGGGGTGGTGGCCGACCTGTCCCGGGGTCCGCGGCTGGTCGAACTGCTCCAGGTGCGGCGGATCCTGGAGTCGACGGCCACCGCGCTGGCCGCCGCCCGTATCACGCCGGAGGAGCTGGCCGCCGTGGAAGGTCATCTGGCGGCGATGAACGCGACGGACGACCCGGAGGAGATCCTCGCGCACGATCTGGAGTTCCACCGGGTGATCGCGCGGGCCGCGGGCAACGAGACGATGGCGGCGATCCTGGAGGGCCTGTCCTCCCGCACCTTCCGGGCCCGGGTCCGGCGCGGCTACCAGGAGGAGGGCGCCTTCGCCCGGACCCGCCGCGAACACGCCGCGATCCACCGCGCGCTGGCCGCCCGCGACCCGGAGGCCGCCCGGTCGGCGGCGGCCGCCCACGTCGGCGAGGTGGAGGAGTGGCTCCGGGGACAGGTGGGCCCCTGAGCCACGGCGGGCGCCCGAGCCACCCTTCGGAGCACTGAGCCACGCCGGGCGCCCGAGCCACCCCCGGAGCACTGAGCCACGCGGGGCTCCCCGAGCCAGGACCGCCTCTCGACGCGGGGGTTCCGGCGGGGCAGAGTTCTCCTACGTACTCGCCAGTAGTGCACGCACACCACCGAGGGAGCTGCCTGTGACCAGCTGGGTCGGCCGGACCGCAGTCGAGATCGCCGCCGCCGTACGCGCCAAGGAGGTCACGCCGCGCGAGGTGGTGGCGGAGCATCTCGCGCGGATCGAGCGCCTGGACGGCCGGATCGGCGCGTTCCGCACGGTGCGCGCCCGGGCGGCCCTGGCGGAGGCCGACGAGCTGGGCTCCCGGGGCGATCTGGCGGAACTGCCGCTGGCCGGGGTGCCGGTGGCGGTCAAGGACAACCTCGGCGTGCGGGGCGAGTCGACCCGGGTCGGGTCGGCCGCGACACCGGACACCCCGGCCGAGGCCGACCATGTCACGGTGGCCCGGCTGCGGGCGGCCGGCGCGGTGGTCGTGGGCCTGACCAACGTGCCGGAACTGTGCGTCTTCGGCACCACTGAGGGCGTGCACGGCACCGCCCGGAACCCGTGGGACATCTCGCGCACGGCGGGCGGCTCGTCGGGCGGCAGCGCGGCCGCGGTCGCCGCGGGCCTGGTGCCGATCGCCCTCGGCAACGACGGCATGGGCTCGCTGCGCATCCCGGCGGCCAACTGCGGTCTGGTCACCATCAAGCCGGGCCACGGGGTGGTGCCGGCCGGGATCGGCGAGGGCGACTGGTTCGGGATGTCGGAGAACGGTCCACTGGCGACGACCGTCGAGGACGCCCGGCTGATGCTGACGGTCCTGGCGGACACCGAGATCGCGGCGGCCGGGGAGCCCGGGGCGCTGAGGATCGGCGTCTCCGTGCGCAGCCCGCTGGCCGGGGTCACGGTGAGCGGGCCGTACACGGGCGCCGCGCGGGACGCGGCCGGGGTGCTGGTCCGGGCGGGGCACCATGTCGAACGGGCCGAGCCGCCGTATCCGCTGTCGTTGGGCGTCACCTCGCTCGCGCACTGGACGGCGGGCACGGCCGTGGACGCCGCGGGCCTCGACCCACGGCTGCTGACCCGGCGCACCCGGGTGCACGCGGCGGTCGGCCGGCGCTTCCTGTCCGGGGTGAGCGGCGGTTCGGCGCGGGACTCGCTGCGCCGGCGCCTCGAGCCGTTCTTCGCGGAGTACGACGTGCTGCTCACGCCGGCGCTGGCGAGGCGGTCACCGAAGTCGGTGCCGTGGCACGAGCGGGGCTGGCTGCGCAACGTCCTGGTGAACACGAACTACTCGCCGCTGACGCCGCCGTGGAACCTGACCGGCTGGCCCGCCATGGCGGTCCCGTTCGGCACGCTGCCGTCCGGTGCGCCCACGGCGGTCCAGCTGGTGAGCCTGCCGGGGCGGGAGGGTGTACTGCTGCGGCTGGCGGAGCAGTTGGAGGGTCTGCGTCCGTGGCGACGGACGGCTCCGCTCGACTGAGCGGAAGGTCGGGCCCGGCATGGGCGTGCGGAGCGCACCCCCAGGCCGGGCGACCGCGAGCGGGTCAGTCCACGCTGGGCAGGATGTGGGGCTCGGCGAGGTCCTCCTCGTAGCCCGCCAGGCGGATGGGGGCGGAGCGGGCCCACACGTCGAGGCTGCCGATCTCGCCGGGCCGGCGGCCGGCCCGCTCCGGGCGTTCCTTGGGGCGTTGCTCGCGATTCGTCTTCTCCGGTGTCACCGCGCACTCCTTATGTGTCGGGTCACCCTCGGGGCGTGCCGGCCAGTCTGCGGTCCGGCGCCTGACGCTCCCTCGGGGCTGGCTCAAGTCGGTCGAGGACGCGGTGGCGCCGGCAACTTCTTGGAGGGCTGGCCGTTGTGAAGCGGCCTGTCCCATGACGGACCGTGGGTGTGGGTGGCACTCCGTACTGCTGTCCGTCCGCTACACATTAACCAAATGAGCGGATGGCCGCTCGATAGGGCTGAAAATTTGGGGTAACCATGGCAAGTCACCCGTATGTCACCGCAGGTGAATTCAACCCTTTTCCACTCTGATACACCTTCTGGGTTCACCCGTCCGGGGGATATTGCTGGGCGTGGCGGGCCAGGGAGGCTGCGCATTCGTCCAGGAGTTCGTCGCGCAGTTCAAGTGCCGTTCGTCCGGCCGCAAGCAGGCCATGGTCTGCTGGCGTCCGGCAACGGCGGTCTCGCGGAAGGACTGACGCATGGAGCTGCGCGGCGTCGAGGAGCTGATGGACCTGCTGTACGCCTGCCGGGGCGTGCGGGACACCCCGGACCGCGGCGCGCCGGGCGTCGACCTGCACGACCACGCGCTCCGGACGGCGGCCCTGCTGCGCCGCGGCCGCCCCGCCGACAAGGAGCTCCAGCTCACCGGGCTCGTCCACCCCATCGGTCACCTGCTGTGCCCCATCGACGCCCCCGGCCGGCCGGAGCGGGCCGCCGACGCCGTACGGCCCCTGCTCGGCAACCGGGTCGCCCGCCTCGTCCAGCTGCATCCCTGGCGCGAGCCCACCACCGACGACGACCTGCTCAGCCTGCGCCAGGCCGACGAGGACGGCCGGGCGGCCGGATTCGACGCCGGTGTGCTGGAGGACTGGCGCACGGTGCTGGAACTGGTCGCGGCACGGAACTCCCGCCTCGGGGCTGTCGACTGACGGCCCGTCATGAGACCGTACGCCGATGACGTCGTCGTACGGATTGCGGGGCAGGGCCGCCGTCGTCACGGGGGCCACGCGCGGGATCGGCCGGGCCGTGGCCCGGGGTCTCGCCGACGCCGGGGCACGGGTGTGCGTCAGCGCGCGGGACCCCGACCGGGTGCGCCGCACGGCCGCGGAACTGGACGGCGTCGGGCTGGCCGGCGACGTCGGGGACCCCGCGCATGCCCGGCGGCTGACGCAGCTCTGCCTGGAGACGTTCGGACGGCTGGACGTGCTGGTCAACAACGCGGCGACCAACCAGCCCTACGGGCCGCTCATGGACGCCGACCCCGGCGCCTGGCGGGAGGCGTTCACGGTGAACGTCGAGGCTCCGCTGCGGCTGGCGCAGTGCGCGTGGCGGGGCTGGATGCGTGAGCACGGCGGGGTGGTCGTCAACGTGTGCACCGAGGGCGCGGGACATGTCGGACCCGGCGTCGGCGCCTACGGCACCAGCAAGGCGGCCCTGCTCCATCTCACCCGGCAGCTCGCGGGCGAACTGGGCCCGGGGGTACGGGTGAACTCCGTCTCCCCGGGCCTGGTGCGCACCGAGATGGCGCGGTTCGTCTGGGAGCCGGGAGAAGCGGAGGTGGCGGCCGCCCTGCCGCTGGGCCGGATCGGCGAACCGGCGGACGTGGCCCGGGCGGTGCTCTGGCTGTGCTCCGACGAGGCGCGGTGGATCACCGGCGCGGACCTGCTGGTGGACGGCGGCACACGGGTGAGCCGGGCCCGCGTCACGCCCTGAGGGGCGCGGGGAACGGCGCGATCAGCTCCCCGCGGCCCGCCCGGGCCGGCGGCGCCGACCGGCCTACCACTTGCCGGGCGCGTAGTCCTTCAGGAAGACGCCGTACAGATCCTCGCCCTGCTCGCCGCGCACGATCGGGTCGTAGACCCGGGCCGCGCCGTCGACCAGGTCGAGCGGGGCGTGGAAGCCCTCCTCGGCGAGGCGCAGCTTGTCGTAGTGCGGGCGCTCGTCGGTGATCCAGCCGGTGTCGACCGAGGTCATGAGGATGCCGTCGGTCTGGAACATCTCCTGGCCGCTGGTGCGCGTCACCATGTTCATCGCGGCCTTGGCGGCGTTGGTGTTGGGGTGGCCGGCGCCCTTGTAGCCGCGGCCGAATACGCCCTCCATCGCCGAGACGTTGACGACGTACGCGCGCCCGCTCGCCGCCTTGCGGGCCGCGTCGGCCATGGCCGGACGGAGCTTGCTGATCAGGATGAACGGCGCCGTGTAGTTGCACAGCTGGGTCTCGAGGAGCTCCACCGGGGAGATCTGCTCGATGGTCTGCACCCAGGTGTTGGAGTCGACGACGTCGGGGACCAGACCGCCCGCGTCGATGGCGGTGCCGTCGAGGTGGCGGGCGACGCTGGCGTTGCCCGCGACCAGGGCGAGGTCGGCGACCTGCTGCGCGTCCAGGCCGCTGGTGCCCGGCGGCAGCGCGGCGAGGCCGTCCACCGCGCCGGAGTTGAAGGCGCCGATCACGTGGTGGGCGGGCAGCTCACCGGCGGGCAGCGGGGCGCTCTCGCCGCCCACCAGGGCGGCGTAGGCGGAGGGCAGCCGGCGTACGGTCTGCGTCGCGTTGTTGACGAGGATGTCCAGCGGACCCGCCTCGGCGACCCGGTCGGCGAGAGCCACGGCCTGCGCCGGGTCGCGCAGGTCGATGCCGACGACCTCCAGGCGGTGCATCCAGTCGCCCGAGTCGTCCATGGCCTTGAAGCGGCGGATGGCGTCCTTGGGGAAGCGCGTCGTGATCGTGGTGTGGGCACCGTCCCGCAGCAGCCGCAGCGCGATGTACATGCCGATCTTGGCGCGGCCACCGGTGAGCAGCGCGCGCTTGCCGGTGAGGTCGGCGCGGGCGTCGCGGCGGGCGCGGTTCTCGGCCGCACAGCTCGGGCAGAGCTGGTGGTAGAAGTAGTCGACCTCGACGTACCGGGTCTTGCAGGTGTAGCAGGAGCGCGGGCGCTGGAGTATCCCGGCGATCCGGCCCTCCTCGGTGACCGACGACGGCAGGATGCCCTCGGTCTCGTCGTCGATGCGCTGGGCGGAGCCGGTCGCGGTGGCCTCGGTGACCGCCTTGTCGTGGGCGGTCTTGGCGGCCCGGCGGTCCTGGCGGCGGCGCTGCTTCACGGTGCGGTAGACACCCGCGGTGGCCCGGCGCACGGCGATCGCGTCGGGGTGGTCGACGTCCAGCTTGTCGAGTTCGTCCAGCACGGCGAGGCAGACGGCGAGCCGCTCCGGGTCGATGCCGGGGCCGTACACGACCTCGTCCACGACCTCCTCCGTGACCGCCGTCGAGCCGTCCTCTGTCACCGTCATCGCGCTGCCGCTTCCCTGATCACCCGTGCGGCGCTCCGACCGAGTCCGCTCTCGAAGGACGAATTTTACGGAGCGCCGGGCCGCTCCTCCAAACCCGTTCCCGTCAAGAGCCGCAGGCCGTGATGAGCGTCTCCACCTCGGCGGTCAGGGCCCGCGCGAACCGGTCGAGGTCGGGGACCGCCTCCGCGTCGGCGACCAGACCGTAGTGGATCCGGCCGCGGTAGGTGGAGACGGCGACCGCGAGGGCCTGGCCCCGGGCGAGCGGGGCGTACGGGAAGACCTCGGTCACCGGGTTCCCGCCGAGCTTCAGGCCGAGGCTGGGCAGGGGCACGCTGGTGACGAGGATGTCGAACCAGAGCCGGGCGGCCTGGCCGACCAGCGGGCCGCCGAGGCGGTGACCGAGGGCCGGGACGTGGTCGGCGAGCAGGGCGACCGCGCCGGCGCCCCGGCCGGGACCCGCGTCCTTGTTGCGGTCCATGGCGGCGCGGACCGTGTCGAGGCGGCGCAGCGGGTCGGGGTCGTCGACGGGCAGCCGCATCAGGTACCCCGAGAGCCGGTTGCCCTGGGGGTGGGCGGTGCGCGGCCGGCGCTTGGACACCGGGATGAGCGCGCGCGGCACGACACCCTCGCTGCCGTCGCCGCGCTCGTCGAGCCAGCGGCGCAGGGCCCCGGCGACGACCGCGATCAGCACGTCGTTGACGGTGCCGCCGGCGACCTTGCGGATCCGGTGCACGTCGTCGAGGTCGATGACGACGCCGGCGGTGCGGCGGGTGCCGGTGGACGCGGCGCTGAGGGCGGGCGTCGGGCGCATGCCCAGGGTGTGCACGGCGACGGAGGCGCCGATGTCGAGGGCGCGGCCCACGTCGGCGACGGCGCCGCGCAGCAGGCCGGGCAGTCTGCGCACGTCGGGGAGGGCTCCGCGGGCCGGTGCGGCGGGGCGGGGCCGGGGGGCGGGCAGGTCCATGGGGTCCAGGACCGCCGCGGCCAGGGTCAGGGCGCGCAGTCCGTCGGCGAGCGCGTGGTGGAACTTGAAGAGCACGGCGAAGCGGTCGCCGTCCGTGTGGGGCAGGACATGGGCCTCCCAGGGCGGGCGGCCGCGCAACAGCGGGCGTTCCATGAGCCGCCCGGCCGCGGCCTGGAAGTCGGCGGTGGGCGCGTGCAGCGACACGTGGTGCAGGGGGTCGAAGTCCGGGTCCGCCTCCCGGGTCGCGCCGCCGAAGGCGAGCGACCGGCGCAGGTCGAACGGTTCCGAGCGGTCGAACGGCCGCCATACGTCGCGGATCCGCATCCGGAGTCCGGGGACGCCCGCGGCCCGGGCCGCGAGCAGGTCTGCGGCATGGGCGCCCGCGGTGGGCGACTGCGCCGTGAAGACGCCGAGCGCCCCCAGGTGCATGGGGTGCTCGGCCGACTCGAGGTTCCAGAACGCCAGGTCGAGGGGGGCCAGCAGATCGTCAGCAGTCAAGGGCTTGCCTCGCGTCGGCTCAGAGTGGAGGCAATCAGTCAAGCGCGCCCGGGCGATTACGGTCAAGTACGATCAAGCTACACACAGTTAACAGCGCATTAAGTTCAGGACACCCGCTGGCCCTTTCCCAGGGCTATCACGCCGCTCTTGGAGACCGTGTACAGCTCCGCGTCCCGCTCCGGGTTCACGCCGATGGTCGCACCCGGAGGGACCTCCACGTTCTTGTCGAGGACCGCCCCGCGCACCACCGCACCCCGTCCGATGTGCACGTTGTCGTGCAGGATCGAGCCCTGCACGACCGCTCCCGGGTCGACCACCACACCCGGCGACAGCACCGAGCGGGTGACCTGTCCGCGGATCAGGCAGCCCGCACTGATGATCGACTCGCCGGCGATGCCGCCCGCGTTGAAACGCGCCGGGGAGAGCTGACCCGAGTGGGTGTAGATCGGCCAGCTGCGGTTGTACAGGTTGAAGGCCGGGCGCTCGGCGATCAGGTCCATATGGGCGTCGTAGTACGCGTCGAGCGTCCCGACGTCCCGCCAGTACCCCTGGTCGCGGGTGGTCTCGCCGGGCACGTGGTTCTCGTGGAAGTCGTACAGCTGGGCCTCGCCGCGCGCGGTGAGCTGGGGCAGGATCGAGCCGCCCATGTCGTGGACCGAGCTCTCGTCCTCGGCGTCCCGCTGGAGCGCCTCGATGAGCGCCTTGGTGGTGAAGATGTAGTTGCCCATCGACGCGAACACGCACTCCGGGTCGTCGGCGAGCCCGGGCGGGTCGGCCGGCTTCTCCAGGAAGCGCTCGACCGTCAGCCCGTCCGAGCCCGGGGTGATCACCCCGAAGGAGGAGGACTCGCCACGCGGGACCCGGATCCCGGCCACGGTCACGCCCGCGCCGCTGTCGATGTGCTGGGCGAGCATCTGGCGCGGATCCATGCGGTAGACGTGGTCGGCGCCGAACACGGCCACGTACTCCGGCCGCTCGTCGTAGATCAGGTTCAGCGACTGGAGGATGGCGTCGGCGCTGCCCAGGTACCAGCGCGGCCCGAGCCGCTGCTGGGCCGGCACCGGGGTGACGTAGTTGCCGAGCAGGCTCGACATCCGCCAGGTGGTGGTGATGTGCCGGTCCAGCGAGTGCGACTTGTACTGCGTCAGCACGCAGATGCGCAGGATGTCGGCGTTGACCAGGTTGGACAGCACGAAGTCGACGAGCCGGTACGTGCCTCCGAAGGTGACCGCCGGTTTGGCGCGGTCGGCCGTGAGCGGCATCAGCCGCTTGCCCTCACCGCCCGCTAGTACGATGCCGAGCACCGAAGGCCCACCACGACGCATGGCCGCTCCCCTCACCCTGGTTGACACCATGGTTGCCCCCGACCGGGGGAACTAAGCCTGTTTGACGATCTCCTCGTACAGCCGCACCGTACGCCGGGCCACCGCGTCCCAGCCGAACTCCCCCGTCGCGCGCGTCCGTCCGGCCTCACCCATCCGCCGGCCGGCCGCCGGGTCGCCGAGGACCGCGTCCAGCGCCCGCGCGAGACCGGCCTCGAAATCGTCGTCCACGTCCACGAGCGTCCCGGTCACCCCGTCCTCGACGACCTCCGGGATCCCGCCGATCCGGGAGGCCACCACGGGAGTGCCGCAGGCCATCGCCTCCAGGTTGACGATGCCGAGCGGTTCGTACACCGACGGGCAGACGAACACGGCCGCGTGCGTCAGGAGTTGGATCACCTCGGGGCGCGGCAGCATCTTCGGGATCCAGTGCACACCGTCCCGGGCCCGGCTCAGCTCCGCGAAGAGGTCGCGGAACTCCTGGTCGATCTCGGGGGTGTCGGGCGCTCCCGCGCAGAGCACGACCTGCGCCGCGGGGTCGATGTCCCGGACGGCGCGCAGCAGATGGGGCACGCCCTTCTGCCGGGTGATGCGGCCGACGAACAGGACGAACGGGCGGTCGGGGTCGAGGCCGGCCCGGGTGAGGGCGTCGGTGCCGTGGTCGGGCCGGTAGAGGGCGGTGTCGATGCCGTTGTGCACGACGTGCACCCGTTCCGGGTCGAGCGACGGGTAGCAGGCCAGGATGTCCTCGCGCATCGCGCCCGAGACGGCGACGACCGCGTCCGCCGCCTCCACCGCGGTCCGTTCGGCCCAGCTCGACAGGGCGTAACCCCCGCCGAGCTGCTCGGCCTTCCAGGGCCGCAGGGGCTCCAGCGAGTGCGCGGTCACCACGTGCGGGACGCCGTACAGCTCCTTGGCGAGGTGACCGGCGAGGTTGGCGTACCAGGTGTGCGAGTGGACCAGCTCGCGGCCTTCGAGGGCGGCCGCCATGGCGAGGTCCACGGAGAAGGTGCGCAGCGCGTCGTTGGCGCCGTCCAGCGCGGACCAGGGGCGATGCCGCTGGATCCCGTCGGCGCGGCCCTCGCCCCAGCAGTGCACGTCGAGGTCGACCAGCCGCCTCAACTCGCGGGCGAGGAACTCGACATGGACCCCCGCGCCGCCGTACACGTCCGGGGGATACTCCCGGGTCAGCAGTCCCACTCGCACCCGGAACCCCCCCATGTCTCACGCAGCGACCGGCTCCCTTCATGGTCACCCAGACGGGGCGCGTGGGGAAGAGCGCGGGGCTCGTGCGAAGCAACAGTCGCCGCAGACGCCCCCGCCGGGCACCCGGTAGTACAGGCAGCAGCTGCGGCGGCGGAAGGCGGTGCCGGTGAGGGTCCCGGTGGCCGCGAGCAGGGGGTGGGTGAACAGCTCGGCGGTGAGGACACGCGCGCGTGCGCCGGCGTCGGGACGGCCGTGCCCACGGGCCCACAGCTCCAGCTGACGGGCGGCCCCGGCCAGCGCCGATGCGGAGTTGCCGCGCAGCAGGCCCGGCGCGACCGGACCGCGGGCGCGCAGCGCCGCGCAGAGCGGTTCGAGGTGGCCGTCGAGGACCGTAGCGGCCAGGGTCGCCGCGTCCCCGGGGCGGGCCCGCACCTCGGTCAGCCACAGGTCGTCCGGGGCGGTGCCGTCCGGGTCCCAGCGCAGCAGCTCCGGCGCGAGGTCGGGGACGCCGCCGTACAGGACCGCGCAGCCCAGCGCCACCGACCAGAGCCGGGCCGCGAGACCCTGCTGCGCCACCGAGGCCCCGATCCGGTCCTCGGGGGCGCGCAGGGCCCGGGTCACCTTGCGCACCCGGAAGGCCAGCGGGTCCGCGTGCGCGTCCGGCGGCCCGCTCCCGGGGGTCCCGCGGTAGGCCCGGGCGAGGGTGGGCAGCGCAGCGGCGCGCTCCCCCGGGTCGTCCGACGACGGGGTGCGCAGGGCGAAGAAGGGGCCGAGCGGGCGCAGGGCGGCGAGATCGGGGTCGAGGTCCACGAAGTGCAGTAGTACCAAGGGCGGTAGGGGTGGCGCTCAGGGGGATCCCTGGGCCGTCACCCGCCTGAGGGAGGACAGCGGGCCGTCCGTACTCCATCGGTAGTAGGACTTATTGCGTGCTTAGGTACGACGACGGGAACAGATCGACAAGGCATCGTGTTGGTTATGAGAGCCGACCGTTCGCCGCGCCGGGCCGCACGCCCCCGCCTCACGCAGAGGAGCAGCTCATGAGCGCCCTCGCGTTGTCCGTGGTCCTGTCGCTCGTCTCCGCTGTCGCGTACGCGGCCGGGGCGATCGTGCAGGAGCAGGTCGCGCTGTCCTCGCCCGACGAGGAATACGCCCCGCTGCGCCGTCCGGGCTGGTGGGCCGCGGTGGCGCTGAACGGTCTCGGCGGACTCCTGCACGTGGTGGCGCTCGCCTACGGTCCTCTCAGTCTGGTGCAGCCGCTGGGCGCGCTGACCATCGTGTTCGCGCTGCCCATGGCCGCGCTGTTCGTCGGCCGCAGGGCCGGGGCGACGGCCTGGCGGGGCGCGATCATGGCGACGGTCGGTCTCGCGGGTCTGCTGTCCCTGGTGGGGGCGTCCGACGCACAGTCGCTGAGCACCCCGCAGCGGGTCAGCGTGGCCGTGGTGACCGCGGGCGCGGTCGTGGCCCTGATGGTGGCCGGACGGGCCGCGCACCGGCACCCGGCCGTCCGCAGCATGCTGCTGGCGACCGCGTCGGGCATCGCGTTCGGCATGTCGTCGGTGTTCACCAAGACCGTGGCGGTCGACTGGACCGGCGGCGTCTCGACGGCCGACGTCCCGTCCCTGGCCGTGATCGGAGTGCTGGCCACGGCCGGCATGCTGCTGTCGCAGGCCTCCTACCGGGGCGCGGGCCTCGCGGCCCCGCTGGCCACGCTGACGGTGGTCAACCCCGTGGTGGCGGCCGCCGTCGGCATCACGATGTTCGGCGAGACCTTCCGCCACGGCACCACGGGCACCGTGCTCGCCCTGGGCTGCGGTGTGGTGGCGGCGGGCGGACTCATCCTCCTCACGACGGAGCGTCTTCAGGGCGCTCGGCCCGAGACGGCGGCGGCTGCTCTACCGGTCGCGCGGACCGCGGCGGACGGCGGCCCGGCGGAGGTCCCGGCCAAGGTCCCGGAGAGCGGGGAGACCGACGGCGCGACGGGCGGGATCCGGTTCCCGGGGCAGCCGGGCGCGCCGCTCCCGGAGGACCTGCGGTCGGCGGAAGCGGCACTGGAGGACCTGCGGCTCGCCGAAGCGGCCCTCGCCGCTTCCCGGCCGGCGGACGTGCCGACGGAGCGGTTCATCCTGACCCCGACCACGGTCGTCGACGACGAGGACGGCTACGAGGAGGACCCGCCCGGCGGGGACGTGCCCGCGTCGTTCTACACCCCGCTGTACGGAGGTCTGTACGTCCCGATGCCGGTCGTCGACCGGCATCGGGAGCGTGTCAAATCCTGACGCCGCCGGCCCGGAGGTACGCCACCGGGTCGACGTCCGTCCCGAAACCGGGCCCGGTCCGCACCTCGAAGTGCAGATGCGGGCCCGTGCTGTTGCCGGTGGAGCCGGACCGGCCGATGCGCTGCCCGCCGCTCACCGACTGCCCGTCCCGCACGGAGATCGCCGACAGGTGGGCGTACTGCGAGTAGCGGCCGTCGGCGTGCCGGACGATCACCTGGTAGCCGAAGGAACCGGCCCAGCCCGCGCTCACCACCTCGCCCGCCTTGACCGACTTGACGGTGGTGCCGGTGGGCACGGGGAAGTCGACACCGGTGTGGTAGCCCTTCGACCACGACGAGCCCGTCGCGTGGTACGGCGTTCCGGTGGAGGCGCTGACCGGCGACACGACCGAATGGCCGGTCGACGCCTTGTAGCCGGTGTCCTTGGTCCTGGTGCTCGCGGCCGGCTTGCCCGCCTTGGTGCCCGGGGAGGTCTTCGGCTTCTCCGTCCGGGGTCTGCCGGCCGGGGGCTCGGTCGCGGCGCCCGTCCGGCCGTCCAGGCTGAGCCGCTGGCCCGGCAGGATCAGGTCGGGGTCGGCGCCGATGGTCGTCCGGTTGGCCGCGTACAACCCCTGCCAGCCGCCCTTGACCTCCTCGGTGTCCGCGATGCCGGAGAGGGTGTCGCCGCGCACCACGGTGTACATCTGCGCGGTGCCGGCCCGGGACTGCGGTGTGCTCTGCGGCCGGACGTCGTCGAGCGAGGTCTTGGACGTCCTGGGGGCCGCGCCGGACGACGTGGACGACCGGGACCGCTGGGACGCCTTGGAAGCCTCGGCCGACGACGGCTTGCCCGACTTCGCCGAGGTGCCGTTCGGGTGGATGTCGGGGGTGTCGCCGCCCCGGCTCAGTCCGGCCCGCACCGAGCAGACGGGCCAGGCGCCGGGCCCCTGCCCGTCCAGCACCTTCTCGGCCACGGCTATCTGCTGGTCCTTGGTGGCCAGATCCGCTCGGGGCGCGTACCGCGTTCCGCCGTACGCCTCCCAGGTGGACTGGGTGAACTGGAGTCCGCCGTAGTAGCCGTTGCCCGAGTCGATGTTCCAGTCGTTGGTCGACTCACACGCGGCGACCTTGTCCCAGGTCTCCACGTCGGCCGCTTGAGCTGCACCGGTGCCGATCAGCGGCAGTGCCATGCCGGCACCACCCGCCGTGACGGTGAGTGAGGCCCGGTTGATCCTGTTCGGCTGATACCGGCGGTGCCGGCCGCGTACGGCCATGGAGATCCCTCTCGACATGCGTCAGGAGGGGCAAAAGTAAGGGCGGCGAACAGGCCATGACAAGGCGACAACCGGCCGGTCCGACGCGCGGGCGGACGCCGGACGCCCCGGGCGGGATTCCGGGGGCGCAACGCGTCAAGATGGTCCCGAGGACGACACCGACCGCATGCAGGGGCACACCCCCGGAGGAGCCAACCGTATGACCACAACAGCTCAGATCGGCGTCACGGGACTCGCGGTCATGGGCCGCAATCTCGCCCGCAACTTCGCACGCAACGGCTACACGGTCGCGCTGCACAACCGCACGGCGGCACGCACCCACGCCCTGGTCGAGGAGTTCGGCCACGAGGGCGAGTTCGTCGGCGCCGAGACCGCCAAGGAGTTCGTGGCGGCGCTGGAGCGGCCCCGCCGCCTGGTCATCATGGTGAAGGCCGGTGAGCCGACCGACGCGGTGATCCGGGAGTTCGCGCCGCTGCTCGAACCCGGCGACATGATCATCGACGGGGGCAACGCGCACTTCGCCGACACCCGCCGCCGGGAACGCGAACTGCGCGAGCAGGACATCCACTTCGTCGGCGCGGGCATCTCCGGAGGCGAGGAGGGCGCGCTGCACGGCCCGAGCATCATGCCGGGCGGCTCGCCGCAGTCGTACGAATCGCTGGGCCCGATGCTGGAGAAGATCTCGGCGAAGGCGGCGGACGGGGCGCCCTGCGTCACGCACATCGGCCCGGACGGCGCCGGTCACTTCGTGAAGATGGTCCACAACGGCATCGAGTACGCCGACATGCAACTGATCGGCGAGGCCTACCAGTTGCTGCGCGATGTCGCCGGGTACGAGCCCGCGCAGATCGCGGACATCTTCCGCACCTGGAACACCGGCCGCCTCGACTCCTACCTGATCGAGATCACCGCCGAGGTGCTGTCCCACGTGGACGCGGCGACGGGACGGCCCTTCGTCGACGTGGTGGTCGACCAGGCCGAGCAGAAGGGCACCGGCCGCTGGACGGTCCAGATCGCCCTCGACCTCGGCGTCCCGGTGTCGGGCATCGCGGAGGCCGTCTTCGCCCGGTCGCTGTCGGGCCACGCGAAGCTGCGCGAGGCCTCGCGCGGCCTGGCCGGACCGAAGGCGTCCGCGCTGGGCAAGGCGGAGGCGCAGGCCTTCGCCGACCGGGTGGAGCAGGCGCTGTACGCCTCGAAGATCGTGTCGTACACGCAGGGCTTCCACGAGATCGCCGCGGGCAGCGAGGAGTACGGCTGGGACATCGACCTCGGCGCCGTCTCCGCGATCTGGCGCGGTGGCTGCATCATCCGCGCGGCCTTCCTCGACCGGATCCGCGCCGCGTACGACCACCGGGCCGACCTGCCGAGCCTGCTGTCCGACGAGACGTTCGCGTCCGAGATCGCGGCGGCGCAGGACCCGTGGCGCGAGGTGCTGGTGTCCGCGACCCTCCAGGGCGTACCGACGCCCGGCTTCGCGGCGGCGCTCGCGTACTACGACGCGTTGCGCGCGGAGCGGCTGCCGGCGGCGCTCACGCAGGGGCAGCGGGACTTCTTCGGGGCGCACACGTACCGCAGGGTGGACCGCGAGGGCGCGTTCCACACCCTCTGGGGCGGCGACCGCTCGGAGACGCGGGCGTAGCCCACTTCGAGGGCGGCACGGTGGGCGGCGGTCTCCCGCCGCCCACCGTGCCGCTGTCGGCCGGTCCCGCCGACCGGTCCCGTCAGCTGAGGGGTGGCCCCGGTTCCGGATCGGGGACCGGCTCCGGCCCCGGCGGGACGGGGGACGGTGACGGGGTGGGATCCGGGGGCGGTACCGGCCGCGGAGGCGGCGGCGTAGGGTCCGGGCCCGGCGGCGGCTCGGGAGGAGGCACCGGGCTGGGGAACGGCTCCGGCGGGCCCGGAACGGGTCCGGGCGGCGGTCCGGGCCGAACCGGATCGGGTTGCACGGGGTCGGGGTGGACGGGGTCGGCGTACGGGTTGGTCATGGTGTCCTCCGGCCAGATGTGAGGCTTGGCTCTGGACTCATCCCCCGCGTACCCGGGGCGGCCGCGGCCACTCACCCGGGTGGCGTCACCCGGCCCGTCCCAGTCCCCGGTGCCCCGTGCCCCGCGACGGGATGCCGCGCCCGGCCCGGTCGGAACCCGGTCAGAAACGGCCCGGGTGGGCGCGCAGCCAGTCCTTGGCGGCGCGCAGCAGCTCGGGGTCGGCGGCCGGAGCCTCGTCGGGGTGCCGCTCGGCCCACTTCACGACGTACGGGCAGAGCGGCGCCACGGGGATGCCCTCGCGCCGGGAGGCGGCGTACAGCTCCAGGGCCAGCGACCCGGCGATGCCCTTGCCCTCGTGGGCCGGCTCGACGACGGTGTGCACCGGCACCAGGGCGGGCGCGGGCGAGTCGAGGACGAAGTACTCGATGCGGCCCACGACTTCACCGCCGTCACCGAGTGCCTCGAGGCGGCCCGCCGCCCGGTCGTCGCGGATCTCGATGTCGCTCATGGGCACTCCCGGTGCGATGCGTGCGGTGACTGCTGCGGTCAGACCGACACCGCCTGCGGGCTGCGCTCCTGGTCGGAGCCCGGTACCGGCTCCGAGGGGTCCGCTCCGAGGGCCACGATCCGGTTGTCGCGGTCCACGTGCACCACCCGCGGCTCCAGCGCCCGCGCCTCGGCGTCGGTCACCTGAGCGTAACTGATGATGATCACCAGATCACCGGGGTGCACGAGATGGGCGGCGGCCCCGTTGATCCCGACGACCCCCGAGCCGCGCTCGCCCTCGATGACGTAGGTCTCGAGCCGCGCCCCGTTGGTGATGTCGACGATGTGGACGAGCTCCCCCGGCAGCAGGTCGGCGGCGTCGAGCAGGTCCGCGTCGATGGTCACCGATCCCACGTAGTGCAGGTCGGCCTGGGTGACGGTGGCGCGGTGGATCTTGGACTTGAACATGGTGCGCAGCATGAGGAAGCTCCCGGATCGTCTGCTCCCTGCCTGCCGTTGCAGGTCAAGGGCGGTCTTCGGAGGCTACCTCGTCGCGCCTGCCAGGTCAGCCGCCGGCAGGTGTTCGAGGAGTCACACCGACCCGTTGCCCACTCGTCCGGTGCCGCGAGCATTCTCGTGGTCTCCTCCTCCGCGGGCGTCATGCGAGCCATGCGGACTCCTTGTGACGTAGGCGTGCGGAGACGTCCGAGCCGCCCGCGGCAGCGGACGTGCCCGTGGTGCCGGGTGCGGCCGAGTGCCCCAGGTGCCGGTGCACGAAGTGGATGGCCATCGCGCCCTCACCGGCCGCCGAGGCCACCCGCTTCACCGAGCCGCTGCGGACGTCCCCTGCCGCGAAGACCCCGGGCAGGCTGGTCTCCAGGGTCATGCACGAGCGCCCGCGGCCCTGCCACGTCTCGGGGTGGGCGCACGCTTCCCGGGCTTCCGTGCCGGTGAGGACGAAGCCGCGGGAGTCGAGGGCGATGGTGTCGGCGAGCCACTCGGTATGGGGGTCGGCGCCGGTGAAGACGAACAGGCCCCGTACCGCGAGCCGGCGGTGCCCGCCCGTGCGGTTGTCGACCACGTCGAGCTCCTCCAGCACCTCCCGGCCGACGACCTCGGTGACCTCGGTGTGCAGCATGACCTCCACCCGCGGATGGCGCTCGACCTGGTCGACCAGATAGCGGGACATGTTGGCCTCGAGGCTGGGGCCCCGGACCAGCAGGTGCACCTTCGGCGCGTACCCGGCGAGGAACAGCACCGCCTGGCCCGCCGAGTTGCCTCCGCCGACGACGGCAACCGGTTCGGTGCGGCACTGCTGGGCCTCGTAGACGGTCGCCGAGTAGTGGACGCTCGTTCCCTCCAGGCGTTCGATGCCGGGCACCTGGAGCCGACGGTAGCGGGCACCCGTGGCCAGGATGACGGCGCGGGCGGCGATCTCGCTGCCGTCGGCGAACGCCACCACATAATGGTCCTCGTCCTGGGGGCGGAGACCGGTCGCCTCCGCCGGAATGCTGATCCCGGCCCCGAACTTGTCGGCCTGGAGCACGGCGCGTTCGGTGAGTTCGGCGCCGGAGATGCCGGCGGGGAAACCGAGCAGATTCTCGATGCGGGACGACGTGCCTGCCTGGCCGCCGGTGGCCATCGCCTCCACCACGGTGGTGCTCAGGCCCTCGGAGGCGGCGTACACCGCGGCAGCGAGGCCGGCGGGTCCGGAGCCGAGGATGAGGACGTCGCCGTGACGGTTCCCGGCGGGCAGTGACGGCAGGCCGATGAGCCGGGCCAGTTCCGCGTTGCCGGGGTTGCGCAGCAGGGTGGTGTCCCGCCAGATGACGAGCGGTGTCTCCTCCGGGCCGACGCCGAAGCGGCGGAGCAGTTCCTCGGCCTCCTCGTCGGTCTCCAGGTCGATCCAGCGGTGCGGCAGCCGGTTGCGGACGGCGAACTCGCGCAGCCGCCGGGTGTCGGGCGAGTAGCGCGAGCCGATGATGCGGAAGCCGGCGCCCTGTCCGACGAGCAGCGCGCGACGGCCCAGACAGGCGCGCAGCACGAGGTCCCCGAGGGCGGAGTCCTGGGACACCAGGTGGCGCAACTGGTCCAGGGAGACGACGAGGACCTCGCCCGGCTCCCTGGCGACAGCGGTGTAGAAGGCCACCTGTCCGTGCAGGAGCCCGAGTTCGCCGATGAAGCGACCGGGGCCGTGCACGCGCAGCACGTGTTCCTCGGGAGTGCCGTAGTCCTCGACGACGGCGACGGTGCCGCTGAGGACGACGTAGAACGTCTCGCAGCGCTCCCCCTCCTGGATCAGCACGTCGTGCGGAGCCATGCTCCGGCGTCGCCCGTGCTCCGCCAGACGCGCCGTCTGGTCCTCCGTGAGGCGCGGATACGCCCCGTAGACGTCCGGGCTCTCCCGGAGGACGGCCTCGTCCGCTTCCTCCGGCACCGGTCCCACGCCCGGCGGCCACTGGTCGCCGGACATCAGACGAACGCCTCGTGGACGTAGCACCAGCGCCAGTCCTCGCCGGGCTGGAACGACTGCACGATCGGATGGGCGTCGGCAGCCGCGTGCCTGCGCGCGTGCTTGTTGGGCGAGGAGTCACAGCAGCCGACGTGCCCGCAGGTCAGGCAGAGCCTCAGGTGGACCCACGGGGAGCCGAGCAGCAGACACTCCTGACACCCTTGCGGGGTCAGTGGCTGGACCGGCCGGACAAGCGCGAGGTGGGGGTCTGCGTGCAGGGTCATCCGGATCACCTTTCCCGGGCCGTGATCGATTGTTCCACCCACCGACGCAGAGCGGGGGCGGGCGCCGCCCCCGCCTGCCGGGCGACCGTCTCGCCCCGGTCGAGGACGAGCAGTGTCGGTACCGCCTGGACGTCGAAACGCTGTGAGAGCCGCGGGTTCCGGTCGACGTCGACCTTGACGAGTTTGATGCGGCCTGCGAGATCGGTGGCCACCTTCTCCAGCGCGGGGCTCACCATGCGACAGGGGCCGCACCAGGTGGCCCACAGGTCGACCACGACGGGGACGTCGGCCCGCTCGGCGACCTCGGTGAAGTCGTCGTCGCCCGCGTCCACCATCCACGGCAGGGGCTGCTTGCAATGGCCGCACCGGGGTCGGCCCTCCGCGGCCGCGGGCACCCGGTTGGTGCGCCCGCAGTTCGGACAACCGACGGTCGTCGCCCGCATCGTGCTCATGCCGCCCGCGCTCCCTTCACGTCCTCGGGCCGGTCGTAGGTGACCACCAGCTCTCCGTGTTCGGCGTCGACGCGGACCGTCGCGCCGTCCTGGACGTCGCCGCGCAGCAGGGCGCGTCCGACCAGCGTCTCGACCTCGTGGGAGATGTAGCGGCGCAGCGGCCGGGCCCCGTACACCGGGTCGTAGCCCTGATGGGCGATCACCTCCCGTGCGGCGGGAGTGAGTTCGACGGTGATGCGGCGTTCGGCGAGCCGCGTCCGCAGTTCGTCGAACTGCAACTCCACGATCCGCTCGATCTGCTGCTCGCCGAGCGGTTTGAACAGCACGATGTCGTCGACGCGGTTGAGGAACTCCGGGCGGAAGTGCCCGCGCAGCTCGCCCATCACCAGGGCGCGGGCGTCGGGCTTGATCTCACCTTCGGCGGTGGCGCCGTCGAGGAGGTGCTCGGAGCCGATGTTGGACGTCATGATGATCACGGTGTTGCGGAAGTCGACGGTGCGGCCCTGGGCATCGGTGATGCGGCCGTCGTCGAGGATCTGGAGCAGGGTGTTGAAGACATCGGTGTGCGCCTTCTCGATCTCGTCGAACAGCACGACCGAGTACGGCTTGCGGCGTACGGCCTCGGTGAGCTGGCCGCCTTCCTCGTAGCCGACGTATCCGGGCGGTGCGCCCATGAGCCGGCTGACGGTGTGCCGCTCCTGGTACTCGCTCATGTCGAGGCGGACCATGTTCTCCTCGGAGTCGAACAGAGTCCGGGCGACGGTCTTGGCCAGCTCGGTCTTCCCGACGCCGGTGGGGCCGAGGAAGATGAACGAACCGATGGGGCGTCGAGGGTCGCGGATGCCGGAGCGGGCGCGGATGATGGCGTCGGTGACGAGCTTGACGGCTTCGTCCTGGCCGATGACGCGCTCGCGCAGGATCTCGTCGAGACGCAGCAGTTTCTCGCGTTCGCCCTCTTGGAGGCGGGCAACGGGGATGCCGGTCCAGGCCGCGACGATCTCGGCGATCTCCTCCTCGGTGACGACCTCGCGCAGCAGCCGGTTCTGCCCTTGTTTGGCGGCCAGTTGCTCCTCCTCCGCGGCGAGTCGGCGCTCCAGGTCCTGGAGCCGGCCGTAGCGGAGTTCGGCGGCGCGGTTGAGGTCGTAGACGCGTTCGGCCTCCTCCGCCTCGTGGCGGACCTGCTCCAGTTCCTGGCGCAGTTCCTGCACGCGGCGGATCGCCTGCCGTTCGGCCTCCCACTGGGCGCGTTTGGCGTCGGCCTCGCCGCGCAGGTCGGCCAGTTCCCTGCGCAGCTCCCCCAGACGGGCCTTGCTCGCGGGATCGGTCTCCTTGGACAGGGCCGCGTCCTCGATCTCCAGGCGGGTCACCCGGCGGGTGATCTCGTCGAGTTCGGCGGGCATGGAGTCGATCTCCGTACGCAGCCGGGCACATGCCTCGTCGACGAGGTCGATGGCCTTGTCGGGCAGGAAACGGTCGGTGATGTAGCGGTGGGAGAGCGTCGCCGCGGCGACCAGCGAGGTGTCCTGGATCTTCACGCCGTGGAAGACCTCCAGGCGTTCACGCAGTCCGCGCAGGATGGAGATGGTGTCCTCCACGCTCGGCTCGTCGACCCGGACCTGCTGGAAGCGGCGTTCGAGGGCGGCGTCCTTCTCTATGTGCTTGCGGTACTCGTCGAGGGTGGTGGCGCCGATCATGTGGAGTTCGCCGCGGGCGAGCATCGGCTTGAGCATGTTGCCCGCGTCCATGGCCCCCTCGGCGGCGCCCGCGCCGACGACCGTGTGCAACTCGTCGACGAAGAGCAGGATCCGTCCCTGGGCGGCCATGACCTCGCTGAGCACGGCCTTGAGGCGTTCCTCGAACTCGCCGCGGTACTTGGCGCCGGCGACCAGGGACCCCATGTCGAGGGCGAACACCGTCTTGTCGCGCAGGCCCTCGGGGACGTCGCCGCGAACGATGCGCTGGGCCAGGCCCTCGACGATGGCGGTCTTGCCGACGCCGGGGTCGCCGATGAGGACGGGGTTGTTCTTGGTCTTGCGGCTGAGGATCTGGGTGACGCGGCGGATCTCCGCGTCCCGGCCGATGACCGGGTCCAGCCGCCCGGACCGAGCCTCGAGGACCAGGTCGCGGCCGTACTTCTCCAGAGCCTCGTAGGCCACTTCGGGGTTGGCGGAGGTGACGCGCTGGTTGCCGCGGACCTGGGTGAGCGCGCTCAGGAACGAGTCCCTGGTGATGCCGGCCTTCTTGAGCAGTCGCCCGGCGGCGGTCGCGGAACTCTCCTCTGCCAGCGCGAGCAGGAGGTGCTCCACGGACACGTACTCGTCCTTGAGGCGTTTGGCCTCTCGTTCGGCGGCGTCGAGCAGGCGGGACAGGCGCTGGGTGACGAAGACCTGGCCGGGTGCCGCGCCGGGGCCGGTGACCTTGGGGCGGCGGGAGAGTTCCTCGCCCACGGCGGCGCGCAGTTCCTGCGGCTCGGCGCCGGCCTGTTGCAGCAACCGCGGGATCAGTCCGTCCTCCTGATCGAGAAGTGCGAGCAGCAGGTGTTCCCCGTCGACTTCGGTGTGCCCCATGCCGACGGCCGCGGTCTGGGCCTCCTGGAGGGCTTCCTGGGACTTCTGAGTGAGACGGTTCATGTCCATGGGGGTGTTTCACTCCTCGTGCCGCGGCCGCGCAGGGCGGCTTCGAGCAGGCTGATGCGGTCGAGCAGGTCGAGCACCAGGCCGATGGATGCGTAGTTGAGACAGAGTCCGGTGCGCAGCCGCTGGATGCGGGCGAGGACCGCCGGGGCCGTGGGATCGAACAGCAGGCGCCCAGCGGCGTCGCGTTCCGCGTCGACCAGGCCGAGGGCGACGAACCGACGGATCAGGTCGGGGTGGAGGCCCGAGCGAAGGGCCACGGCGGCCAGGGAGAGCCTGGGGACGGGCACGAGCGCGTACCGGACAGCCGTCGAGGCGGTGAGGTCGGCGCCCGTCCGAGCCGGCCGGGCGCCCACGCCGGCCCGGCCGACACCTGCCGCTCCCGCGGATCGGTCGTTCATCACGTCCTCCTGGGGTCGAACGGGGAAGTGGCGGCAAGCTCCTCGAACAGTTCGCGCTCCCGGTCGCCGAGGGTGGGCGGCACCATGACGCGGAGTTCGGCGTACAGGTCGCCGTCCGCGCCCCGCGGGTTCGGCATGCCCTCGCCGCGCAGCCGCAGCCGCCGTCCGCTGGACGAGCCCGCGGGCACCGTGACCTTGGCCGTGCCACCGCCGGGGGTGGGCACCGGTACGGTCGCGCCCAGGGCCGCTTCCCAGGGAGTGACCGGGACCTGGACGTGCACGTCACGGCCGTCCAGCCGGAACCGTGGGTGGGGCTGGACACGCACCCGCAGGTACAGGTCGCCCGCGGCGGCGTCACCACTGCCCTGGCCTCCCTCACCCGCCAGCCGTATGCGCTGACCGTCGGTGACGCCCGGCGGCACGTCGACCTCGTACCGCCGCGGCTGCCCGGTGGGACCGGCGAGCGTGACGGTGCGACGGCCGCCTCGGTACGCCTCCTCGACGGTGAGCGGCAGTTCGGCCTCCTGGTCCGCTCCGGGGACGCCGCCTCGGGCGGCACCGGCTCCGAACATGGAGCCGAACAGGTCCTCGATGTCGATGCCCTCCGCGCCGAAGTCGTCGCCGAAGCCGGTGGCGTACCGGACACGGGGACCGCCACCGCCTGCGGTCCTCCGACCGCGGAAGCCGCCGCCCGCTCCCGCCGCGGCCCGTTCGTCGAAGTCCTCCGGGATCTTGCGGAAATCCTCGCCGAAGCGGTCGTAGCGGGCTCGGGTCTTGGGGTCGGACAGGACGCTGTACGCCTCGTTGAGGTCCTTGAAGCGCTCTTCCGCCCCGGGATCCTTGTTGACGTCGGGGTGGTGCCTGCGGGCGAGTTTGCGATATGCCTGCTGGATCTCGTCCTGGCTCGCGGTCCGCGACACGCCCAGCACCTCGTAGAAGTCCCGTGCCATGACCGGTCACTCCCGTTTCGCGACCGTCACGGCGGCGGGCCTGAGCTGCCGCTCTCCGTCCCCGTAACCGGCGCGCAGCACCTGGACGACCGTGCCCGGTGGGGCGTCGGGGTCCTGCACGACACCGACCACCTCGTGCCGGGCCGGGTCGAAGGCGACGCCGGTCTCCGCATGCCGCGGGTAGCCGAGCAGTTCGAGGACGTTCACCGCCTGGTCGCGTACGGCCCGGATGCCCTCCACGACCGCGCCCGGATCGGCCCCCGCGTGGGTCAGGGCGAGTTCGAGGTTGTCGAGGACGGGCAGGAAGGCGGCCGCCGTACGGGACCGCTCCACCGCGCGTTCGCGCTCCAGTTCCCTGGCGTGACGCTTGCGAAGGTTGTCGAGGTCGGCGAGTGCGCGCCGCCAGCGGTCCTCCAGTTCCCGGATCGCGGTCGTGTACTCGTCCTCGGCCCGCGCGGGGCCGGCGGCGTCGGGTCCCGGTTCGCCGTTCCCCGCTTCGGACCGGGGCGGGCCCGGTCGGGGCAGATCCTCGCGCGGAGGGCGTCCGGCGCCTTCCGGGACCGGTACGACCGGATCCGACGCGGCCCGGTCGGGTTCCTGGGGGTGGGTGGGCATGACGCGCCTCAGCTCTTGTCGAACTCGGCGTCGATGACGTCGTCGTCATCGCCACCGCCACTCGTGGGACCGCCTGCGGCGTCCTGGCCGGGACCCTCGTCCGTGACACCTGTGCCCTGATGTGCCGTCAGCCCCGCCAGCACCTGCTGGAGTTCGGAGGTCAGGGGCCGCACACGCTCCACGCCCGCCTCCTCCTTGACCGCCGCGCGGGCGTCGGACACGAGCATCTCGGCGCGCGCCTTCTCGTGTGCGGGCGCCGCGTCGCCCAGTTCGGCGAGACGCTTCTCGACCTGGTACGCGACGGCGTCGAGTTCGTTGCGGGCGTCGACGGCCTCGCGGAGTGCCTGGTCCTGGCCCCGGTTGCTCTCGGCCTCCTGGACCATGCGTTCGACCTCGCTGCGGTCCAGGTTGGAGCTCTCGCTGATGGTGATGCCCTGTTCCTTGCCGGTGTCCCGGTCGCGGGCCTTGACGTTGAGGATGCCGTTGGCGTCGATGTCGAAGGTGACCTCGATCTGCGGTTCGCCCCGCGGCGCCGGCCGGATGTCGGTGAGCTGGAACCGTCCCAGCACCCGGTTGTCGGCTGCCCGCTCGCGCTCGCCCTGGAGGACCACCACATCGACGGCCGGCTGGTTGTCCTCGGCGGTGGAGAAGGTCTCGCTGCGGCGCACCGGGATGGTGGTGTTCCGCTCGATGATCTTCGTCATCACCCCGCCGCGCGTCTCCAGGCCCAGCGACAGGGGGGTGACGTCGAGCAACAGCACGTCCTTGACCTCGCCCTTGAGCACGCCGGCCTGGATCGCGGCGCCCAGGGCCACGACCTCGTCGGGATTGACGCTCATGTTGGGTTCCTTGCCGCCGGTCAGCCGGCGGACCAGGGTCTGGACAGCGGGGATGCGGGTCGAACCACCGACGAGGATGACCTCGTCGATGTCGCCTTCGCCGACCTTGGCGTCGGCCATCGCCTGCTGCACCGGTCCCAGGCAGCGCTCCACCAGATCACCGGTGAGCTGCTCGAACGTGGACCGCATGATCGAGTCGGTGAGGTGCTTGGGGCCCGAGGCGTCGGCGGTGACGAACGGCAGGTTGACCTGCGTCTGCGTCACCGAACTGAGCTCGGTCTTGGCCTTCTCCGCCGCCTCGAACAGTCGCTGGAGCGCCTGCGGGTCCTTGCGCAGGTCGATGCCGTTCTCCTTCTGGAAGTCGTCCGCGAGATGATCCACCAGACGCCGGTCGAAGTCGTCGCCCCCCAGGTGGCTGTCACCGGCGGTGGAGCGCACCTCCACCACGCCGTCGCCGACGTCGAGGATGCTCACGTCGAAGGTGCCGCCGCCCAGGTCGAAGACGAGTACGGTCTCGTGCTCCTTCTTGTCCATGCCGTACGCGAGGGCTGCCGCCGTCGGCTCGTTGATGATCCGCAGCACCTCGAGGCCGGCGATCCGTCCGGCGTCCTTGGTGGCGGTGCGCTGGGCGTCGTTGAAGTAGGCGGGCACCGTGATGACCGCCTCCGTGACCCGCTCCCCCAGCTGCTTGGAGGCGTCGTCGGCGAGTTTGCGCAGCACCTGTGCGCTGATCTCCTCAGGCGCGTACAGCTTGTCGCGCACCTTGAAGCGGGCGGCCCCGCCGTCGCCCTCGACGACGTCGTACGCCACCGCCCTGGCCTCTTCGGAGATCTCGTCGAAGTGCCGGCCGATGAACCGCTTGGCCGAGTAGATGGTGCCCTTGGGGTTGAGGATCGCCTGGCGCCGGGCCAGCTGGCCCACCAGCCGTTCCCCGGTGTCGGTGAAGGCCACCACGGACGGTGTCGTGCGGTTGCCCTCGCTGTTGGGCACGACGGACGGCTCGCCGCCCTCCCACACGGCGATCACCGAGTTGGTGGTGCCCAGGTCGATGCCCACTGCCTTGGCCATGGGGAACTCCTCCCGGTACGGCGCCTGCGCCGACTCCGCGGATCACGTTCGTTCACGTAGAGGTGGGACCTCCGCCGGTTTCACGCCGTGCGCACGGAGGGTCTCGAACACTCCCCAGGGTGACGAACCGGGTGACTCCACGCCTGCGCCTGGCGGGTCGGGAATGCACGGGCCACGTCGCCCCACGAGGACGAGAGAAAGATGGCGAACATCCCGGGTAGGCCGGCCGGGAGCGGGTACGCGGCATACCACTCGCCTCCCCGAGGACTCGGGGAGAACGGAGTGATCCCATGGCCCACAGCCGGACGCACAGCGTGTACTACCGCCGTTCCGACGGGGAGGGCAGCCCCCCACGGGGCGCCCGGCGGCACTCCACGGCCGCTCTCTCGCGGCCCCGCCCACCCGTCCCCACCCCGGCCGACCACGCCCTCCGCGAGCTGGTGGCGCTCTCCCGAACCCTGTTCGAGACCCCGGACGAAGACGAGATCCTGCGACTGGCCATGGACCACATCGCCGCCGCGGGGCCGTACCGCGCCGAGGCCGGCTACCTCCAGGTGGGCGGCGACCTGATCCCCAGCCCGAGGAACGGACAGGCACCTGCCTCGGCCGTGGGCCGGAGGGTGCGGGACCTGGCAGGGCGGGACGGCCCGGTGACCGTACCCGGCAGACCCTGGGGCCGGGCTCTGGGGCTGCGCGGACGCGAGGGACTCCACGGCTACCTCGTGGTGACGTCCCTCTCCCGGCCGTCCGAGGCCGAGCGGACCCTGCTCGCCACGATCGTCCGGCACACCGCTGCCGCCTTGACGGTCGCCTTCGCACACCACCGCCGACGTGAGGACGCGCTGGAGCTGCACCGGCTGAGGGACGAACGCACAGCCCTCCAGCGGCAGCTGATCTCGGTCGTGGCGGAGCTGGGGTACCAACGGGCCGTGCACGCGCTCATGGCCGACGTCGCTGCCTCGAGCGGAGGCGAGGAAGCCGTCACCCGTGCACTGCACAGACTCACCGGACTCCCCGCGCTGGTCGAGGACCGCTTCGGTCGGCTGCGGTCCTGGAGCGGTCCCACCCGGCCCGACCCCTATCCCGATCCGGACCCCGTGCGCCAGGACGACATGCTGCACGCCGTCGCCCGTCACGCCGGACCGGTGCGGGTGAAGGACCGGCTGACCGCCCTGGTCCGCCCGCACGGCGAGATCCTGGGCGTGCTGGCCGTGGTCGATGCCCGGGGCGAGGCCGACGAGCACACCGTGCTCGCGCTGGAGCAGGCCGCCGCGTCGCTCGCCCCGGAGCTGACGCACCAGCGCGATCTGGCCGAAGTGGAACTGAGGCTGCACCGTGAGCTGGTCGACGACCTACTGGCGGGGACGGACGAGGTGAGCGCCTACGCCCGGTCCGAGGCAGTCGGACACGACCTGCGCCGCAGCCACTACATCGTCGTGGTGCAGTGGCCGGAGCGGACCGCGGACGACTCCTTCGCGCAGACCGTGGGACGGGCGGCCTCTGCCATGGGCATGCGCTCGCTGCTGACCCGACGTTCCGACCACGTGGTCCTGGTCGCCGACGACAGGCCGCACGCCAGCGCGTTGTACGAGGCGATCGCCCGGGAGACCGGGACACGGTCCGGGACGATCGGCGTGAGCGCCCCTGGCGACTCCCCGGCCGACATCCCCCACCGCTACCAGGAGGCGCGGCGCGCCATGGAAGTACGGCGTCACTCCCGCGAGCGCCACGGCACGACGTTCTTCGACGAGCTGGGCCTCTACCGGATCCTGGGACCGGGCAACGACCACCGGGAACTGGAGACGTTCGTCCAGGAGTGGCTCGGGCAGCTCATCGACTACGACTCCCGGCACCACACCGCCATGGTGGAGACCCTGTCCCGGTACTTCGACTGTGGCGGCAACTACGACGAGACCGCGGAATCCCTCACCATCCACCGCAGCACGCTGCGCTATCGGCTCCAGCGCATCCGCGACATCAGCGGCAACGACCTCGCGAACGTCGAGGACCGGCTGAACCTCCAGGTGGCGACCCGAGTGTGGAAGATCGTGCTGGGCGGCCCCGGCTGATCGCGTCATCGGAACCCTTGCGCGAGCGGGTCGGGAGCGGTCGGACCGCACGGCCTCGGGCGGCGCACACTCCGCTGTCGGCGGATGCCGACCAGGTGGCGTCGCTGCCGGAGACCACCCTTCCCGGGGTACTCGTCGAGCGGCCTCGCACGGAAGGCGCGCAGCGACCTGACCGTACCGCCGGCACCCGCCGGCGCGGGCCAGCGTGTCAGGCGGCGTACGCAACGGCTCGGGGCGCATCCTGTAGGAACGGGCGATGCGAGGGCAGCCGACGATAAGGAGTCATGCGGGTGTCGTCTCAGGGCGTTACGGTCGTGGCTCTCCTGGCGGATCCGGATGCGCCGACGGAGATCGCGCAGCGCATGGCCCGGCTGCTTCCTGCTCGGCTCGCCGACAGATCCGGCCAGGGGCGACGGTTCGAGGTCGAGGTGGTCAGTGAGCCCTTCACCGCGGGGACCGAGGACCTGCCCACCTTGATGCGCCGGATCCTGGAGCGTGGAAGTGCGCAGAACTGGGACATCGTCGTGGCCCTCACCGACCTTCCGCTGCACTCACACGGGCACAAGCTCGTGGTGGATCTGAGTCACGAACACGGCTTCGCGCTGCTGTCGCTTCCCACACTGGGGGGCATGCGGCTCCAGACGAGGGCCCGGCGGGCCGTGGAGGTAGCCGTGCTCAGTCTGGCGGGTTCGCGGGCCTCCCGGGCGGAGGGACCTCCGCCGAGTCAGCCGTCGCTGGCTCCCTTCGTCAGTCGCTTCGCGCCTATTCACCCGACCCAGGTCGGTGCGGAGGAGACCGCTGATCTGCGGTACGTCGTCAGCGGGCCGCGCGGTTACCTGAGGGTGCTCGTCGGTATGGTCCGCGCCAACCGGCCGTGGCGCTTGGTGCCGGGCCTGTCGAAGGCCCTGGCGGCCGCCCTCGCCACAGGAGCCGTCGCCACCGTGAACTCCACCATCTGGAGCCTGGCCGAGTCCCTGAGCGTGCCGCGCCTCGTGATCGCCACGGTCGGGTCGGTCGCACTCATGATCGGTTGGCTGATCGTGGACGCGCAGCTGTGGCATCGATCGGCGGAGGCATCGCGGGAGGCGCGCCAGAGGGCGAGGCTCTACAACGCCTCGACGGTCCTGACGGTGGGTATCGGGGTGCTCGTCTGCTACGTGGGTTTGATCGTCATCAACTGGGTGTGGGCCCTGTTCATCCTCAACGGCCACGTGTTCGCCTACACGACAGGAACCCCGCTCCGTGCTGCGGAGTACTGGACGCTGTCCTGGTTCGTGGCTTCCGTCGCCACGGTGGGCGGTGCGCTGGGCTCGGGCTTGGAGAGCGACGAGGCCATCCGGGCAGCCGCCTACTCCAAGCGGGAACAGGAACGCCGCCACATGCTCCAGGACGACGACGGTGACCAGGTGGTGACCTGAGTCGGGGATCCGTCGGTGATGGGTGGCCGATGACCGTCCGCCCGCGAAGACCTTGCTGATCGATCGGTGCGTGGTCGTTTCGCGTCGGGGACCGGCGGGGACCCGGACGGCACCGCCGCCGGAGCCCCGAAGCTCCGTCCGCCAAGCCGGCGGCGGCACCTCCGTTCACCTGGATCGGGTGAGCGGCCCCACCGGAGGCATGGCCGGGTCACGGACCCCGTCGCACCGACTCCGGGAGTCCGGCTCGGTACGCCGTCTCCATCAGCGCCGTGCCGCGGTGACGCCGCGGCACCGAGAGAAGTCATCATGAAGGCAGCGGTCTATGAAGGTCCGCGAACGGTCACGGTGAAGGACGTACCGGACGCGAAGATCGAACATCCCTGCGACATCATAGTCAAGATCACCACTACCAACATCTGCGGTTCGGACCTGCACATGTACGAGGGCCGTACCTCGTTCGAGTCCGGCCGCACCCTGGGCCACGAGAACATGGGCCAGGTCGTGGAGGTCGGCTCGGCGGTCCGCAAGGTCCAGGTCGGCGAGTATGTGGTCCTGCCCTTCAACATCGCCTGCGGTTTCTGCAAGCAGTGCGAGCGGGGTCTGACCAACTACTGCCTGACCATGCAGCCGGAACCGGCCCTTGCCGGAGCCGCCTACGGATTCGCCGACATGGGCCCGTATCAGGGTGGCCAGGCGGAACTGCTGCGCGTGCCCTACGGCGACTTCAACGCGCTGCGGCTGGGTGAGGACGCCGCCGAGCGGCAGACCGACTACGTGATGCTCGCCGACATCTTCCCCACCGGCTATCACGCCACCGAGATGGCCCACGTCAAACCGGGTGACCAGACGATCGTTCTCGGCGCCGGTCCCGTCGGGCTGATGGCGACCTATTCCGCCCTCCTCAAGGGCGCCGGACGCGTCTGGGTGGCGGACCACCAGCCCGACCGGCTGCGCAAGGCGGAGGAGATCGGGGCCATCCCGATCAACACCGCCGAGCAGAACCCGGCGGAGGTCGTCAAGGAGGCCACCCTCGGCCTGGGCGCCGACAACGGCTGTGAGTGCGTCGGCTATCAGGCGCACGATCCCGAGGGACACGAGGACGCCAGCCTCACGCTCAACGGGCTGATCGACTCGGTCAGGTTCACGGGCGACATCGGTGTGGTGGGCGTGTTCCTGCCGCAGGACCCGGGCGGCGCGGAGGCCCAGGGGGAGCTGGAGGCGCAGGGCAAGGTCCCGATCGACTTCGGCATGATGTGGTTCAAGGGCCAGCGCATGGGCACCGGGCAGGCACCGGTGAAGAGGTACAACCGGGCGCTGCGGGATCTGATCGCCGGTGAGAAGGCAAAGCCGAGCTTCGTCGTCTCCCACGAACTCAGCCTGGACGAGGCCCCCACCGCCTACGAGCACTTCGACGCCCGTGACGAGGGCTGGACCAAGGTGGTCCTGCATCCGAACGGACACGGGAACGGCCACAAGCGGTAAGGGGCAGGTAGCCGCCGTCCTCCTGTTCCCCCGGTCGGCCCGGGGGAACAGGAGGCGCTCCGCCCGTCCACCGGCCGGGGCTGCGGGCGATCGCCCGCAGCCCCGGTCTCATCCGAACCAACGGCGATTGCCCGCGCTCCGGCCCGCCAGGACGGACGGCGGACGCTCAGCAGGTGTCCGCGAGTGGCGGCACCCCGTCCAGCGGCTGCGGCCGCCGGCCTGTTCGCGGGCCCGTGCGGGAGGCTCCCCGGTGCGACGGCTGCCGCACCTCGACCGGGTAGGCACGTGCCGCCCGGCAGAGGCACACGTCCGGGCACGGCAGGCCCGGTCCGCCCCAGGGGTCTGACGTCGCGCGAGACGCAGGAGGCACTCGAGCGACTCGGCCGGGACGACTGACCGCCCCACCGCTGAAACGGCATCACCACCGCAGCACCCTGGCTGGGCTGAAGCCTCATGACGGCGGCAGCGGCGTACGTGTGGCGGCGCCGGACGCCGGGCGAGGGCTCTGCCGCACCAGGAGGCACGGCGCTCCCCGTGGCCGACTTGGTCGCCCGCCCCGGTGCGCGGGTTCCGAGCCGCCGCCTTCCGCCGCCGCGGCCGACCGCACCCGCTGCTCCTCGCGAGCGGAGCCGACGTCCCGTTCGAGGGGCGCCGGTGCGGCCCGCCGCCAGCCCTTCAGCCCTTCCAAGGCCCGTCTTCGCAGTTCCGCCTCGCGCCGCAGGACCGGGCTGTGGTCCCCGGCGGCGCCCTCCCTCTTGTGTGGAACGCTTCCCCCACGCCCCCCAGTCCGGGTTCCTGTGCTCGCGCACGTCCGCTGCCGCCCGCGCGGTGTGCGCCTGAAGGGCTCCGGCGAAGCGCTCCGCCCCGGGGACGACACGGTTGCCGGCCGGCGCAACGAGGCTCTCCACGAGCATCGCCGCCGGCGGTGGTCCCTCCCGCGGCAGGAAGGTCGGCGAGCCGCGTGCGACCGAGCCGTTCTTCGCTGCGGGGGGCCGGCCGTGGGCGCGGGTGATGACGGAGGTGCGGCAGCGGGCGGGTCGGCGTGCACACAGCGATCGGCAGGTGCCGCGGGGCTCGTACCGACCATGTGCCGAGTTGAGCGACGGCACAAGCCTGTGCGGCACCCGCCGGGGACGCCGCCGGGCCCCGCGGGCGGACAGGGCCCGGCCGGGAGCCCGCAACTCGCTTTTCCCACCACTTACTTCACCTCTTACTTCACCACTTGACGAAAAAGGTCCAGACCTTTAGGTTCACGGCTCAGCATCGCCCCGTGTGACGCGTCCACCGCTCACGAGGTGAACGCCTCCTCGGTTGCTCCTCACCCCACGACCCCACCCGGGGCTGCCTCCCCGCATGCCCTGATCCGGGCAACTGCCCCCGCCCCTGCCCCTGCCCCCTGAGTACACCGGCTCCACCGACGGTCTCCCCGCGCTCGGGGGACGGCCGTCCACCCCCTACATCCAAGGAGCGTCCCCCACCATGCACGGACCCCGTTTCCTCGGCAGGTTCGCGGTCTTCACCGCGCTCTGCGCGGTCCTCACCGCCCTGTTCACCGCGGCGCCCGCCCGGGCCGCCGACGGCTCGATCTCCGGGCTCGCCGGCAAGTGCGTCGACGTCGCGGGCGCCGCGAGCGCCAACGGCACCGCCGTACAGCTCTACGACTGCAACGGAACAGGCGCACAGATCTGGTCCAACCCGGGTGACGGCACACTGCGCGCGCTCGGCAAGTGTCTGGACGTCGTCGACCGCGGCACCGCGGACGGCTCGGCAGTTCAGCTGTGGGACTGCTCCGGCGGCACCAACCAGCAATGGGTGGTCAGCGGTGCGAGGGACATCGTCAACCCGGCCGCGAACAAGTGCCTGGACGTGACCGGCAACAACAGCGCCAACGGCACCCGGCTCCAGATCTGGACCTGCTCGGGCGGCGCGAACCAGAAGTGGAACGCGCCCGCGAGCGGTGGGGGCGGCACCCCCTCCGGATTCGTCGTCACCGAGGCGCAGTTCAACCAGATGTTCCCGGGCCGGAACGGCTTCTACACGTACAGCGGCCTGACCGCAGCGCTGAGCGCCTACCCCGGCTTCGCCACCACCGGCAGCGACACGGTGAAGAAGCAGGAGGCCGCGGCCTTCCTCGCCAACGTCCATCACGAGACCGGCGGTCTCGTCCACATCGTCGAGCAGAACACCGCGAACTACCCCCACTACTGCGACTGGGGTCAGTCGTACGGCTGCCCGGCCGGCCAGGCCGCCTACTACGGGCGCGGCCCGATCCAGCTGTCGTGGAACTTCAACTACAAGGCCGCGGGTGACGCGCTCGGCATCGACCTGCTCAACAACCCCTGGCTGGTGCAGAACGACGCCGCCGTGGCCTGGAAGACGGGCCTGTGGTACTGGAACACCCAGTCCGGCCCCGGGACCATGACTCCGCACAACGCCATGGTCGGCCAGGCCGGCTTCGGCCAGACCATCCGCTCCATCAACGGCTCCCTGGAGTGCGACGGCAGGAACCCGGCGCAGGTGCAGAGCCGCGTGGACGCCTACAACCGCTTCAGCTCGATCCTGGGCGTGTCGCCGGGCGGCAACCTGTACTGCTGACACCGGCCCTCCCACCCGGGTGCGCACGGAACAAGCGGTGCCCGTCGGGGCAGCTCGGCCTGCCCCGACGGCTCCTGACGGGCGCCGTCCGCCCCCGTAGCGTCGAGTGGTGAGTATGTGGACATCCCTCGAACCCTCCTCGGCCACCGTGGAACCCGGTGGCCGTACGACCGTGCGGCTACGGCTGCGCAACACCGGTGACGTGGTCGACGAGTACCGCTTCGAGCCCGTCGGTGACCTCTCGCCCTGGATCACGGTGGAGCCGGTCTCCCTGCGGCTGTACCCGGGGACGACGGGGACGGTGGAGCTGACCTTCGCGCCGCCGCGCACGCCCGACGCGACAGCCGGCCCGAACCCGTACGCGATCCGGATCATCCCGACCGAGCATCCGGAGTCGACCGCCGTTCCGGAGGGGAATCTGACGATCGCGCCCTTCACGGAGGTGCGGGCCGAACTCGTGCCGCCGACGGTGAAGGGCCGGTTCCGGGGACGGCCGAAGCTGGCCGTGGACAACCTCGGCAACACGAAGGTGACCGGGTCACTGAGCGGCAGCGACCACGGTGACCACCTGTCGTACGAGATCCAGCCCGGCAGCTTCCAGATCGAGCCCGGCCGTGCCGCGTTCGTGCAGACGACGCTCAAGCCCCGCCGGATCATCTGGTTCGGGTCCCGGCAGGAGCGGACGTACACCCTCGCGGTGAAGCGGTCGGGGGTGACCCCGCTCACCGTCGACGGCACCTATGTGCAGCGGAGTTTCCTGCCCGGCTGGCTCACCCCGCTGTTCGGGATCCTCCTGGCGCTCACGATCGCCTTCGTGATGCTGTGGTTCGCCTACCGGCCCACGGTCACCAGCAGCGCCCGGGAGCTTCAGGAGGCCGCCGTCAGCACTTTGGCGCCCTCCCCCTCAGCCCCGCAGGCGCCCCCTTCGGCGCCCGCCGTGTCGGCGCCTGCCGCGGCGCCGGCCGAGCCCGCCGCGTCGCCCTCGGCGCAGAACGGCGCGGGCGGCGGCGCGGCGTCCCCACCGGCCAGGAAGAAGACCCCGAGCGTGCTGCCCGCGTCGGACGTCATGCTGCGCAACCCGACCACCAAGATGTGCGCGGCCCTCCCCGCCGCCGCCGACACCGACTCGGCGGGCCGGGTGGTGCAGGCCACCTGCGACGAGAACCCCTCCGGCGTCCAGCGGTGGAACCTGGAGGTGAAGTACGCGAAGCTGGGCCCCGGCGGCTCGGCCCTCTTCCAGATCCGCAACGTCCACGACCAGTTGTGCGTGGATCTTCCGGACTACGGCGCCAAGCCCATCAGGTCACCGATCCTGGAGTACGCCTGCGCCGGGACGACGGCCGACAACCAGCTGTGGTGGCTCGACAAACAGGACGACGGCACCTACTGGATCCGTAACTACGCCAGCAACAACGCCTGTCTGGACGTCGCCGGATACAGCACCGGCGGCAACGGAGAACACCTCACGCTCTTCACCTGCTCCAACACCGACGACCAGGAATGGCAGATCATCCGTCCCGCAGATTCCTGAGGCGCCGCCCGCCCCGGGCCCGCAGCCGTCGGCGACTCCGGGCGACAAACCGCTCGGCGCCGAGTGTGCGCGAGCGGATCCGGGGGAGAGGTGCAGGGACATGAGCACACCGTTCGCAGGGATGATCGCCGGCCCGGCCGAGGGCACGGCCGGGCCGTACGCCGCGCGCACCCGCCCGCCGCGCGGGTTCCGGCCGCACGGGAGGTGCCGTGTCCGCTGACCCCTGCACCGGCGCCGCACGGCGCGCCGTCCGGCGGTCCCGGGTGCCCGCCGCCTGGTGGCCGGCGCTGCGGCGTACGCCGGCGTCCCTGTGGAACGACGACATCACGGACTACGCCGCGGCGCTGACGTACTACGCGATCCTGGCCGTGCTCCCGGCGATGATGGTCACCGTCCTCGCGTTCGGGCTGATCAGCCCGGACACGGCGGAGGAATTCGTCACCCACGTCACGATGTACGCCCCGGCCGAGTCCGGCGCCGACCTGCACGCCGTGCTGTCCCGTGCGCTGGGTGCCGACCGGGGGGCCTGGCCGCTGCTGGTGGCCGGGGCGACGAGCGCGATGTGGTCGGCCTCCAGCTATCTCGCCGTCTTCCGCCGTGCCCTGCACCACATGCACCGGACCGAGGACCGGCGCTCACCCTGGCGCAAGGCACCCCGCATCCTGCTGACCGCGCTGGCCCTGCTGGGACTGCTCCTCGCCGGCTCCCTCGTCCTGTTGCTCACCGGTCCGCTGGCCGAGGCGGCGGGCCGGGTCGTCGGTGTGGACGCCACCGCGACCTGGGCCTGGAGCGTGCTGCGCTGGCCGGTGCTGCTGTGCCTGGTCGCCCTCCTGGTCGTGGTCGTCTTCCACACCGGTCCGGCCCCGGCCCGCCTGCGCGGGCGCAGTCTGCCCGGCGGCGCGCTGGCGGCCGCGCTGTGGCTCGCGGTCTCCGCGGGCTTCGCCTGGTACGCCTCGGGCCTGAGCGCCTACAGCAGGCTCTACGGCTCGCTCGCGGGCGTCGTCGTCTTCCTCGTCTGGCTGTGGCTGTCCAACCTCGCCCTGCTGACCGGGGCGCAGTTCGCCGCGGAACTCGCCGGTCCGCGCGGCCGGGACACGGCGGCGCCGTCCCGTGTGCCGTAGCGGCGTCCGGCTCGGTGTGCGCCGCCCCACGTCTGCCGCGTGACCGGCTCGGTGTGCGCCGCCCCACGTCTGCCGCGTGACCGGCGCGGTGTGCGCCGCCCCACGTCTGCCGCGTGACCGGCGCGGTGTGCGCCGCCCCACGTCTGCCGCGTGACCGGCGCGGTACCGGCCTGGCGAAGTTACCGACCGGTCGGTACCGTGCCCGTCATGACCACCGTCGCTCCGGACCCGCGCGCGGGCCGCCACTGTCACAGCACCCTCAACTCGCTGCACGCGACGCACTACTTCTCGCCCGACGTGGGCCGGGAACTGGCCGCGCTCGGCGTCACCGATCCGCGGGCCGTCAACTTCGCCGTGCGGGCCGCGGCGCTCGGGCCGGTCGGGGCCGGCGCGGTGACGGCGACCTTCTACAACTACAAGCACACGCTGGTCGCCCGTTACGTGCCCGCGGTCTGGGAGACGGCCTCGCCCGCACAGGTGCTGGCGGCCCGCACGCGTGCCGTCGACACGACGCTGCGCCGCCAGCTGGGCGCGGACGTGATCGACTCCGCGGAGATGGCGGAGGCCGCGCGGCTCGCCCTGCGTGCCACCGAGGCCTGCTCGCGCGGCGCCCGGCCCCTGTACTCGGCCCACGCCGACCTGCCGGTCCCCGAGGAGCCGCACCTGGCGTACTGGCACGCGGCCACCCTGCTGCGCGAGCACCGGGGCGACGGACACCTCGCCGTGCTGATGGGCGCGGGGCTCGACGGTCTGGAGGCCATGGTGACCCACACGGCGACCGGCAAGGGCATGTCGCCGAAGTGGGTGCGCGGCACCCGCGGCTGGAGCCGGGAGGACTGGGACGCGGCCGTCGGCCGGCTCCGCGAGCGCGGCCTGCTCGACGAGGACGGGGAGCTGACCGAGCAGGGCCGCACGCTGCGCCAGGACATCGAGCGGGAGACGGACCGCCTGGACCGCGCCCCGTACGCACACCTCGGCGCGGAGGGCGTGGCCCGGCTGACCGAGCTGGGCACCGGCTTCGTCCGTACCGCGCTCGCCGCCGGCGCCTACCCGGCGGATCTGCTCGCCAAGGGCTGACCCTCGGCGCGCGACGCGGGGCGCGGGCCGTCGGCCTGCGCGCCCCCTCCCCCGGCCGCGGCCCCCGCCTCTCCGCTCCTCGCCCCTCCGCTCGCCGCCCCCGCGCTCCTCGCCTCGCCGCTTCTCGCCTCGCCGCATCTCGTCGCTGACCCGCCGCGGCGTCGTCCGGCGCGCGAACCGCCTCAGCGCGCCGCCGCCTCCGTCAGGCCCGGCTGGTCGAACTGGGTCCGGTGCAGCTCGGCGTACCGGCCGCCGGAGGCCAGGAGCTCCTCGTGGGTGCCGCGCTCCACGATCCGGCCGGATTCGACGACGAGGATCAGGTCGGCGGCGCGCACGGTCGACAGCCGGTGGGCGATCACGACCGCCGTACGCTCCGCGAGGGCCTCGGCGAGAGCCTCCTGGACGGCCGCCTCGGACGTGTTGTCGAGGTGGGCGGTGGCCTCGTCGAGGATGACGACGCGCTGGCGGGCCAGCAGCAGCCGGGCGATGGTCATCCGCTGGCGCTCACCGCCGGAGAGGCGGTATCCGCGTTCCCCGACGACCGTGTCGAGGCCGTCCGGGAGGGACCGGACGAGGTCGTCGAGGCGGGAGCGGCGCAGGGCGTCCCACAGGTCGTCCTCGGTGGCCCCGGGACGGGCCAGCAGGAGGTTCGCGCGGACGCTCTCGTGGAAGAGGTGGCCGTCCTGGGTGACCATGCCGAGGGTGGCCCGCAGCGAGCCCGCGCTCAGGTCGCGGACGTCGACCCCGCCGATCCGGACGGCGCCCGCGTCGACGTCGTACAGGCGCGGCAGCAGCTGGGCCACGGTCGACTTCCCGGCGCCGGAGGAGCCGACGAGGGCCACGGTCTGCCCGGGCTCGGCGCGGAAGGAGACGCCGTGCAGGACCTCGGCGCCGCCGCGGGAGTCGAGTGAGGCGACCTCCTCCAGGGAGGCCAGGGAGACCTTGTCGGCGGACGGATAGCCGAAGCGGACGTCGTCGAACTCGACGGAGACGGGACCCGGCGGCACCTCGCGGGCGTCCGGCTTCTCCTCGATGAGCGGCTTCAGGTCGAGCACCTCGAAGACCCGCTCGAAGCTGACCAGCGCGCTCATCACCTCCACCCGGGCGCCGGCCAGGGAGGTCAGCGGGGCGTACAGGCGGGTCAGCAGCAGGGCGAGGGCGACGACGGCGCCCGGTTCGAGGGTGCCGTTCAGCGCGAGGTGGCCGCCGAGGCCGTAGACGAGGGCGAGGGCCAGGGCGGAGACGAGGGTCAGGGCGGTGATGAACACCGACTGGGCGGTGGCCGTACGGACGCCGATGTCGCGCACGTGGGCGGCGCGGGACGCGAACTCCGCGGACTCCTCCTCGGGCCGGCCGAACAGCTTCACGAGCGTGGCGCCGGGCGCGGAGAAGCGCTCGGTCATGCGGGTGCCCATCGCCGCGTTGAGCGCGGCCGCCTCGCGCTGCATGCCCGCCATCCGGCTGCCCATCCGCCGGGCCGGCAGCACGAACACCGGCAGCAGGGCCAGCGCGAGCAGGGTGACCTGCCAGGACAGGGTGAGCATGACGGCGAGCGTCAGTACCAGGGTGACCAGGTTGGAGACCACTCCGGAGAGGGTGTTGCTGAAGGCGCGCTGGGCGCCGATGACGTCGTTGTTGAGTCGGGAGACGAGCGCTCCCGTACGAGTACGTGTGAAGAACGCGACCGGCATCCGCTGCACATGATCGAACACGGCCGTGCGCAGATCCAGGATGAGCCCCTCCCCCAGCGTCGCCGAAAGCCTCCTGCCCAGGATGCCGAGCGCCGCCTCCAGCACCGCGATGACGGCGATGAGCAGCGACAGGCGGACGACCGCGTCCGCGTCGCCGTGCGACACGATCGCGTCGACGACCCGCCCGGCGAGGACGGGGGTCGCGACGGCCAGCAGCGCGGTCAGCACTCCCAGCAGGACGAACACGGCGATGCGGCGGCGGTGCGGGCGGGCGAACGCGCCGATGCGGCGCAAGGTCACCCGATCGAAGGGGCGGCGTTCCTGCTGGGCGTTCATGACGCTGTAAAGCTGCGTCCAGGCGGTGCTCTCCATGCTCATGGGAGCGACCGTAGGACCTCAAGCAACCTTGAGGTCAACCTTCTCCGCGCATCCTCGACGCGCATCCTCGACCACAAGGGATCGGACGACGCACCCGATGACCGTACGTAATGTTCCGTCCCCGCTTCCGCAACCCGCAGTTGGCGCCGTGCGGAGAACCTCTCCGAGTGTGACAGCGGTTCCCGTTCCCCTTGTCCCCGTCCCCGTCCCCGTTCCCGTTCCCGTTCCCCCGCGCAGACCGGCCCGGCGTGTGCCGGTGCGCCGGATCCTGTGCCTGCTTCCCCTCGTGCTCGTCGCCGTGGTCGCGGTGCGGCACCGGTCGGTGCTCGCCGAGGGCTTCGCCCAGTTGCGGAGGGCGCAGTGGCCCTGGCTGCTGGCGGCGCTCGGCGCCACCTGTCTGACCTGGGTGGCGGCGGCCGTCACCCGGCAGGGCGCGGTGGTGGAGCGGCTGCCCGGACGGCGGCTGCTGGCCACGCAGTTCGCGGCGGGCGCGGCCAACCACCTGCTGCCGACGGGGCTCGGCGCGAGCGCCGTCAACCTGCGGTTCATGACCGTGTGCGGGGTGCCCCTGGCCCGCTCCTCGGCGGCCCTCGCGCTGTACGTGCTGGCGGAGGGCGTGGCCCGGGTGGGCCTGCTGGCCGTGCTGCTGCTCGTCTTCCCCGACGCGCTGCGGCTCGGCTCCCTGCTGCCCGACGTGGCGCTCGGCCCGCTGCTGGGCGCGCTCGGCGCGGCGGTGCTGGTGGTGGCCGGCGTGCTCGCTCTCGTCCGGCGGCTGCGGGCGGCGGTGTGCTCCTTCCTGCGCACGGCGCTCGGTGAGGCGCGCTCGGTGCACTCCCGTCCGTCCCGGGCGCTGGCCCTGTGGGGCGGTTCGCTGGCGTTCCCGGTGCTCCAGGCGGCCGGTCTGGCCGCGACGGGACGGGCGTTGGGGCTGCCGGTGCCGGTGGCACACATGGCGGTGGCGTATCTGGCGGCGACGGTGGCGGTCGCGCTGGTCCCGACGCCGGGCGGGATCGGCTCGGTGGAGGCCGCGCTGATCGTGGCGCTGGTGGCGGCGGGCGGCCCGGTCGCGGTGGCCACGGCCGTGGTCCTCGGCTACCGGATCATCACGGTGTGGCTGCCGCTGGTGCCGGGGGCGCTGACGCTCGGCGCGCTGGTCCGGATGAAGGTCATCTGAGGCGCCCGCGCGGTGCCTTCGGGCGCCCCAGGTACCTCAGGTGTCTCCGGTGCCACGGGTGTCCCAGTGCCTTCGGTGCCTCAGGACGTGCCTCGGGTGTCTCGGCGCCTCGGGGCCCTGCGCGACCGGATCCTCGGGTACGAACTCCTTTGCCGGATACGGCAGGATGAGCGGTCGCGCCCGCCGCGCGAACGGCGGGCGCGACCGCACATCCCGGAACCGAACAGGTGACATCGTGACGAGACTTCACATCCGGCCGTCGGCGGCCCCGCGTGCCGCGGATCGACTTCCCGGAGGTGACCGGTGAACCGCGCCCTGACCCTGGACGACGGCGCCGTCGCCGGAATCGCCCTGGCCGCCGGCCTGTTGGCCGCCTTCCTGTCCCGTACGCTGCTGCGCTGGCTGGCGAAGCACGCCAAGCGCACCCGGTGGAGCGGCGACGACGTCGTCGTGGACGCGCTGCGCACGGTGGTGCCGTGGTCGATGATCGCCGCCGGCGCGGCGGCCGCGGCCGCGGTGCTGCCGCTGACCAAGGCCGTCCAGCACACCGTCAACCAGGGCCTGACGGTCCTGCTGATCTTCGTGGCCACCGTGTCGGCGGCGCGGGTCGTCGCCGGGCTGGTGCAGTCCGTGACCTCCTCCCGCTCCGGTGTCGCCGGGTCGGCCACGATCTTCGTGAACATCACCCGGATCCTGGTCCTGGCGATCGGTTTCCTGGTGGTGCTCCAGACGCTGGGCATCTCCATAGCCCCGCTGCTCACCGCCCTGGGGGTGGGCGGTCTGGCCGTCGCGCTGGCCCTTCAGGACACCCTCGCGAACCTGTTCGCGGGTATCCACATCCTGGCCTCCAAGACCGTCCAGCCCGGCGACTACATCAAGCTGAGCAGCGGCGAGGAGGGCTATGTCGAGGACATCAACTGGCGTCAGACGACCGTGCGCGCCCTGTCCAACAACCTCGTCGTCATCCCCAACGGGCAGCTCGCCAAGACGAACATGACCAACTACATGCGTCCCGAGCAGCAGTTGACGATCCTGGTGCAGGTCGGGGTGGCCTACGACAGCGATCTGGAGCACGTGGAGCGGGTGACCTCGGAGGTCATCGCGGAGGTCATGACGGGCGTGGACGGCGCCCTCCCGGACCACGAACCCGCCATCCGCTTCCACACCTTCGGCGACTCGCGGATCGGGTTCACGGTGATCCTGGGCGTCGGCGAGTTCAGCGACCAGTACCGGATCAAGCACGAGTTCATCAAGCGGCTGCACCGCCGCTACCGCGACGAGGGCATCCGGATCCCGGCTCCGGCCCGCACGGTGGCCCTCCAGTCGGGCACGGTCGTCATCCCGCAGCAGCGGACCGTCGGCGACGTCGTGCAGGGCGGGATGAGCGCCCTGCACGACTGACGGCCGACGGCGCCGGCAGGCGGGTCAGAGCGTGGCCGAGTTCTCGTGCCGACGCGCGCCCGTCCGCCGGGGCGGGGCCGTGAGCAGGGACGTCACGGGGGTGACCGTCCAGTCCGGATGGCCGGGCATCCTCGGTGTCGTCGTGCCGTACAGCCAGTCGCGCAGGAAGCCGGACACGTCCTGCCCGCACGTGTGCGAGGCGACGGCGATGTAGTCCTCCGTCGACGCCGAGGAGTCGCGGTGGCGGGCCAGGAAGGCCCGCTCGACCTCGTGGAAGGCGTCCTCGCCGATGAGTTGCCGCAGCGCGTACAGGACGAGGACGCCGCCCAGGTAGCGCTGGCTGTCGAACAGGTTGACCGCGTTCGGCGCGGCGACCGGGCCGGACGTCCTGCGCCACTGGTCGCCGCGCGCGTAGGTGTCCTTCATCCGGGCCTCGAAGCTGGTCAGGCCCAGCGAGTCCGGCCAGCCCCGCTCGTAGCGGTAGAGCAGTCCGTAGAAGTCGGCGTGGCCCTCGTTCAGCCACAGGTCGGCCCAGTCGGCGGGGCTGACGCTGTTGCCGAAGTAGGAGTGGACCAGCTCGTGCATCATGTGCGAGCCGATCTTCGGCTCCGCCTGGAGCAGGTAGTTCGGCTTGTACAGGGTGAGGGTCTGGGTCTCCAGGCCGGTGAAGTCGAAGGCGTTCGGGTCGTCGGTGTCGCACGGCAGCAGGCCGTACGTCTCGAAGGGGTAGGCGCCCAGCCGTGCCTCCAGCCACTCGACCAGGCCCGGGGTGAGCGCGAGGGCGGGCTCCAGGGCCTCGGCGCGCGCGGCCGGGACGACGTCGCGCAGCGGCAGTCCGTGCGGTCCCGGGCGCTCCTTCACCACGAGGTCGCCGACGGCGATCTGCACCAGCTCGGTGGCGATCGGCGAACGGGAGCGGTAGGTGTACGCGGTCCGGTCGCCGGACAGGGTCTCGGTGCACACGAGCGTGCCGCTCGCGACGGCCCGCAGGGCGGCGGGGACGGTGACGCGGAAGGTGAAGTCCGCCTTGTCGGACGGATGGTCGTTGCACGGGAAGACGGTGTGCGCCGAGTCCGGCTGGGGACAGATCGCGAACCCGTCCGCCGTCGGGACCCACGCGGTGTGCGCGAGCGCCCGGCGCGGGTCCGCCGTATAGGTCACGCTCACGCTGACCCGCTCCCGGGCGGGCAGCGGGCGGGCGGGGGTGATCCTGAGCTTCTCGTCCACCTGTTCGAAGGCGGCCTCGCGGCCCTCCACGCGGACCGCGCGTATGTCCAGGCCCAGCGCGTCGAGGGAGAGACGGGTGAGCGCCTGGGTGGTACGCAGCTGCAGGGTCGCCGTGGCGTCGACCAGGGCGGTCGAGGCGTCGTAGGAGAAGTCGAGGTGGTAGGCGCCGACGCGGTAGCCGTCGTTGCCGAGCGCCGGGAAGACGCGGTCGCCGAGGGTCTCGGACCCCGGCGCGTCACCGGATCCGCCGGCCGGATCCGCGTACGCCGTGTGCCCTCCTGCCAGAACTGCCGCCGTGCCGATCAGCGCGGCCGCCGGGGCCGTCACTCTGCTGCGATATCTCATGGTCCGCTTTCACCGGGGCGGCCGGGAGTCGGTCCGGCCGCCGGACGAGGTCGACGATCTACCTCCCCGACCACGGGAACGGCCGCTTCGGTTGCCCGGGAGGAACATCCCCGACATCCCGGGGTGCCGGGAAGGGTGTGAGGAGACCCCTGTCGAGCCGACGCCGGTCACGAGATATCTTGATGTCGAGCAATGTTGCAGACGTGGAGCGGAGCACCCGGTGACTGACTCGACCATCATCTATACGCACACTGACGAGGCCCCGGCCCTGGCGACGTATTCCTTCCTGCCGGTGGTCCAGGCGTACGCCTCGCAGGCGGGTGTCGCCGTCCAGACGCGGGACATCTCGCTGGCCGGGCGGATCATCGCCGTGTTCCCGGAGTACCTGACCGAGGACCAGCGGATCCCGGACGCGCTGAGCGAGCTCGGTGAGCTGGCCAAGACGCCCGAGGCCAACATCATCAAGCTGCCGAACATCTCGGCGTCGATCCCGCAGCTCAAGGCCGCGATCGCCGAGCTCCAGGCGCAGGGCTACGCGCTGCCGGCCTACCCGGACGACCCGAAGACCGACGAGGAGCGGGACATCCAGGCCCGCTACGACAAGGTCAAGGGCTCCGCGGTGAACCCGGTCCTGCGCGAGGGCAACTCCGACCGCCGCGCCCCCGCGTCGGTCAAGAACTACGCGAAGACCCACCCGCACCGCATGGGCGCCTGGTCCGCGGAGTCCAAGACCAACGTCGCCACCATGGGCGTGGACGACTTCCGCTCCACCGAGAAGTCGGTCGTGATCTCCGAGGCCGGTTCCCTGCGGATCGAGCTGGTCGGCGACGACGGCTCCACCAAGGTGCTGCGCGAGTCGGTACCGGTCCTCGAGGGCGAGGTCGTCGACGCCTCCGTCCTGCACGTCGCGCCGCTGCGCGAGTTCCTCACCGCCCAGATCGCCCGGGCCAAGGCCGAGGGTGTGCTGTTCTCCGTGCACCTCAAGGCCACGATGATGAAGGTCTCCGACCCGATCATCTTCGGTCACGTGGTGCGCGCCTTCTTCCCGAAGACCTTCGCGCGGTACGGCCAGGCGCTCGCCGCGGCCGGCCTGACCCCGAACGACGGTCTGGGCGGCATCTACAAGGGCCTGGAGTCCCTGCCGGAGGGCGCCGAGATCAAGGCCTCCTTCGACGCCGAGCTCGCCGAGGGCCCGGCGCTGGCCATGGTCGACTCCGACAAGGGCATCACCAACCTGCACGTGCCGTCCGACGTGATCGTCGACGCCTCGATGCCGGCCATGATCCGCACCTCCGGCCACATGTGGGGCCCGGACGGCCAGGAGGCCGACACCCTCGCGGTGCTGCCGGACTCCTCGTACGCCGGCGTCTACCAGGCCGTGCTCGACGACTGCCGCGCCAACGGCGCCTACGACCCGTCGACCATGGGCTCCGTCCCGAACGTCGGCCTCATGGCGCAGAAGGCCGAGGAGTACGGCAGCCACGACAAGACCTTCGAGATCCCGACCACCGGCACGGTCCGCCTCGTCGACCAGGCCGGCAACGCGCTGATCGAGCAGACGGTGTCCGCCGGCGACATCTTCCGCGCCTGCCAGACCAAGGACGCGCCGATCAAGGACTGGGTGAAGCTCGCCGTCACCCGCGCCCGCGCCACCGGCAGCCCGGCCGTGTTCTGGCTGGACGAGACCCGCGCCCACGACGCCAACCTGATCGCCAAGGTCAACGCGTACCTGCCGGAGCACGACACCGAGGGCCTGGACATCCGGATCCTCGCGCCGGTCGAGGCCACCAAGCTGTCGGTGGAGCGCATCCGCCGCGGCGAGGACACCATCTCCGTCACCGGCAACGTCCTGCGTGACTACCTGACCGACCTGTTCCCGATCCTGGAGCTGGGCACCAGCGCCAAGATGCTGTCGGTCGTCCCGCTGATGGCGGGCGGCGGTCTGTTCGAGACGGGCGCCGGCGGCTCCGCGCCGAAGCACGTCCAGCAGCTGGTCCGGGAGAACTACCTGCGCTGGGACTCCCTGGGCGAGTTCTTCGCGCTCGTGCCGTCCTTCGAGCAGTACGCCGAGTTCACGGGCAACACCCGGGCCAAGGTCCTCGCCGACACGCTCGACCGCGCCACGGCGACCTTCCTGAACGAGGACAAGTCCCCGACCCGTCGCGTCGGCGGCATCGACAACCGCGGCAGCCACTTCTTCCTGTCCCTGTACTGGGCGCAGGAGCTGGCCGCGCAGACCGACGACGCGGACCTGGCGAAGGCCTTCGCCCCGCTCGCCGAGACCCTCGCGGCGAACGAGCAGACCATCGTCGACGAGCTGAACGCCGTCCAGGGCAAGCCCGCCGACATCGGCGGCTACTACCAGCCCGACCCGGCGAAGGCGGCGGCGTACATGCGGCCGTCGGTCACCTGGAACGAGGCCCTGGCCTCCCTGGGCTGACGCACCGGAACACCCACCTCCGCCCCGGCCGGGTCCTTCCCGGCCGGGGCGGCCGTGTGTCGGCGGGGCCGCCCTCAGGTCGGCGGAGCCGTACCGGTCGCCGGGACGGGCCGATATGGCATCTTGATCACGCGCACGCCACCGACAACCCTCCGGGAGCAGCCCCATGACCCCTGCCGCAGCGCCGTTCTCCTTCCTGCCCGGTGCCGCCGGCTCGCCGGTGATCCTCCATGTGCCGCACTCGGCGCGGGAGATACCGGCCGAGGTGCGGGCGGGTATCGTGCTGGACGACGGGGCGCTGGAGCGGGAGCTGGACCACATCACCGACGCGCACACCGCGGAGATCGCCGAGGCCGCGGCGCGGCTGGCGGAGGTGACGCCGTGGCGGTTCGTGAACCGGCTGTCGCGGCTGGTCGTCGATCCGGAGCGGTTCCCGGACGAGCGCGAGGAGATGCGGGCCGTCGGTATGGGGGCGGTGTACACGCGGACCACGCACCGCGAGGTGCTCCGGCCGCGGGAGACCGATCCCGGGCCGCTCGTCGAACGCTGGTTCCGGCCGTACGCGCAGGCGATGACCGACGCCGTCGCCGAACGGCTCGCGGCGGTCGGACGGGCCGTGATCGTCGATGTGCACTCCTACCCCACCGAGCCGCTCCCCTACGAACTGCACGGCGAGGGACCGCGGCCGCCGGTGTGCCTCGGCACCGACGCCTTCCACACCCCGCCCGGGCTGCTCGCGGCCGCGCGGCGGGCGTTCGGGGAGGCGGTGGGGGAGACCGGGCTCGACAGCCCGTTCGCCGGGACCTACGTGCCCCTGGAGCACTACGGGAAGGAGCCGCGGGTGAGCGCCCTGATGGTGGAGATCCGGCGGGACACGTACATGACCGAGCCGGGCGGACCGGCCGGACCGGGACTCACCCGCCTCGCCTCGGCGCTCGCGGCGCTCGTGGACGCCGTGTCCGGCTGACCCCCGGCCCGCACCGAGCGGCAGCGGGGCGGGTGCCGCCGCCGCTGTCGGTGCCGCCGCCGCTGTCGGTCCCGCCTTCGCTGTCGGTGGACGACAGGACCGAGGCGGACAGCGCGTCGCCCTGCCGCCCCCTCCCCCGCCGACCGACCACCGTGCCGGCCGGCCGCCGACGGTCACATCGGCGGGGTGACGGGGTCAGGCGCGCAGCCACTCCGTCACGACCACCTCCGCGGCGGTCCGCAGCCGCAGCGCGAACGGGCCGCCCGGAGGGGTGGCGCAGGCGAACCGGCCCATGTCGTCGGCGGTGAGCGAGGCGCCCGCCCCGGGGCCGCGCAGCACCTCGATCGAGGCCGACTGGGGCGGCAGCAGCTGACCCATCAGCCCCTCGTCGGTCACCTCGACGTCGACCGTCAGTCCTCCGGTGTGGAAGGTCAGCATCCGCGGTACGTCCACCGCTCCGCGCACCGGGATGGCGTCGACCAGTGAGTCGAAGGTCAGCTCCGCGATGCGCGCGTCCAGGTCGTGCAGCGTGTAGGCCTCGATGGCGGCCCGCCGCAGCTCGGCGGGGACCGGGTCCAGGATGGCGGCGGCCTGGCGCAGTTCCTCCTCCAGCCGGTCGTGGTCGAACTCCTCGTCGACGAAGGGGACTTCACCGAAGAAGTCGTCCGGCTCGTCGTCGTTCGTTCCGTTCCTTCCGTTCCTGCCGTTCATGCCGTTCACAGAGCTCCCCGTGCGTCGAGTCGGGCGCGCAGACGGCGCAGACATCGCTGGCGCATCGGACCGATGCTGCCGACGGCGATGCCCAGGGCGGCCGACACCTCCTGGTAACTGGGCGGTGGCGAGGCGATCAGGACCCGCAGCAGCTGCCGGCAGCGCTCGCCGAGCGCCTCGAACTCCTGCCACAGGAAGCGCACCCGCTCGCTCTGCGCGGCGGCTTCCTCCGAGTCGAGGACCGACTGCTCGGGAGTCAGGTCCTCGCTGGCCCGGTCGAGCAGCAGCGGATCGTCGGTCGGGGTGAGCCGCCTCAGGCTCTTGATCACTTTCAGGCACTCGTTGCGCGCGGTGCTCGCGAGCCACGAACCGGCCTTGTGCGGCTCGCGGATCCGCCCGAGATGCTGGGCGAAGCGGAACCATACCGTCTGGTACACCTCGTGCCCGTCGGCGTCGGAGAGCCGGTGTGCGCGCACGACCGACCACACCAAGGGGCTCAGCCCGTCCACCAGCGCTTTCCAGGCCGCCGTGTCGCCGTCGACGGCGGACTGGACGAGCGCGCCGACATCAGTACGGTCCACGGCCCCACCCCTCGTGTACGGCCTGTCATCGTACGCCGTGGCGGGGCCCCTCTCGGACGTCATGCCGCCCTCACGCCGGACCGACCCCGGCCGGCTGCCAGGTGGGCGGAAGCAGTGCCGGCACCCGTGTCCCCCGCACCTCCGCGAACTCGGAACCGGCGGCGAGGAGTCGGCGTGCGGCCTCGCGGGGATCGGTCAGCCCTCGCGCGGTCATGTGAGCCGCGACCAGCCCGGCCACCAGCGGCGTCGCGAAGGACGTGCCGCTCCAGGAGGCCAGCCCCTCGAACATCACCTGGTCCGGCTTGCCCGGCGCGACCGCCTGCGCCTCGCTCAGCACGCCGGTGTGGCGCGGGGAGCGGCAGGTGCAGGAGTAGGTGGAACCGTAGCGGCAGGTCTCGTAGGTGGAGTGCTGGTAGACGTACGGGACGGGGGTGTCGAAACCGGTGAGGGCGCTGGTGAGCCGCTCGCCGGGGGCGTAGACCTTCACCCAGGGGCCGTGGTTGCTGAAGCAGGCGCCGAACGCGCCGTCCCCGCGCAACGCGCCCACCGACAGCACCGCGTCGGCGTACTCGGGCAGCGAGGCGTAGGCGGCGGGCCAGAAGTGGGACGCGCTGCCGTTGTTGCCGGCGGCGGCGACCAACAGGGTTCCCTGCGCCTGGAGTTCCTCCATGAACGCCGCCACCCCGAGCAGCCCGTCCACCCGGCCGTTGGAGGTGCCCGCGGAGAGACTGATGATGTCGGGCCAGCCGTCCTGCACGGCGTCGAAGAGCCGCTCGCCGAACTCGGACTCCAGGATCGCGCCGGCGTCGTTGAGGGTGCCGCGCACGGTGACGTCGGTGTTCGGCGCGACGGCCGCGACGAGTCCGGCGATGAACGTGCCGTGGCCCACGTACTGCTGGAGGATGCCGTCCTCGTCCGTCTCCCGGACCTGGGCGTCGCCCTCGGTGCGGGCCAGCAGCGGGTAGGAGCGGTAGTCATGGGTCAGGCCGGTGTCGACGACGAGCACGCCGACGGCGTCCGCGCCCTCGACGGCCGGTACCGCGCCGGGGTTGGGCGGGGCGGTGGGCGGGGCGGGCACCGGTTCGTCGCCGGGGCAGGCGTTGACGGCGATCGACACCAGGTGGTTGCGGCTGACCATGCGGCGCCCGGCCCGGCCCTCGGTCTCCCGCAGCGCGCGCAGCGCCCCGGCGACGGTGTGGTCGCCCACCCGGCCGCCCTCCTCGGGGTCGCCGACCCGGATGCGGGTGATGCCCGAGCGGTTGGTCTCCGGGCCCGCCCGGCGCACATGGTCCGGGACCAGGCCCTCGGTCGCGGTGAAGTGCGAGCGGACGGCGTCCTCGACGACCCGGGCCTCCTCGCCGTCGCGTGCGAGGACGACGCCCTTCTCGTAGATGAACTCGGCGGATTCGTCCGGCCCCATCGCCAACGGGACGTCAGGCAGCGAACGTTGGAGGTGGTCGAACTGCTCGTGGAATCGCTGTGGTGCCATGGCGTGTCCTCCCCTGTGCCGGTGGTCGACAGCAAGACCCGCGGGACGGCCGTCTGATACAGGTGGTGCGACGGCGGATCGGGGTGGTGCGGTTGCGCCCGCGCGCCCCCTTTCGCCGCCGAGTCCGTTGACACGACGTCCAATTGTTACTGGTGGATACAGTGCCGAACCGGTGTGGCGTACAGGCCGGAGCACTACCATCCGTGGAGTGACAGCGGGAAACGACTCGGTTCTCGAACTGCTGCCGATGGTGTTCGCCGCCCCGGGCGACGCGTTGTCGCGGGCGCGGGGAGTGCTGGGCACCGATCCGACGCCGTTGCACGCCTCGGTCGCCCACCAGGTGATCGGCATCTGGCAGCGGGACTGGGGCGACATGCGTCTCGCCCTGGATCATCTGCGACGGGCCCGGGACCTCGCGGCGCGCGCGGACTCGGCCGAGCGGGAGGCGGACGTCCTCGGCACGCTCGGCGTGGCGCTGGTGCACGCGGGCCGCACCCGGCAGGGCCTCGCCGCCTTCGAGCGGGGGGTCGAGCGCGGCAGCGGCCACACCCGGGCGCGCGTGCTGTACCGGCGGGCCTACTCGTTGTGGGTCCTCGGCCATCACCGCGAGGCCCTGGAGGACGTACGCCGGACGATCCCCGTGCTGCGTCAGGCCGACGACGTCATCTGGACGGCGCGCGCGCTGACCCTGCGCGCCACCGTGCATCTGGCCCTCGGGGCGGTGGACCGGGCGGAGGCGGATTTCACCGCGGCCGAGGCGCTGTGGGAGACCACCGGCCAGGAGCACGACAAGGCGGACGCGGTGGAGAGCCGCGGGCTGGCCGCCTTCCGCTCCGGGGACGTGCCGGCCGCGCTGCGGCTCCTCGACGAGGCGGAGGAGCGGTACGCGAAGCTCGGCACGCCGACGTTCATGCTCAACATCCGCCGCTGCGAGGTCCTGATGGCGGCCGGTCTCGCGCCGGAGGCACTGGCCGAGGCGGACGCGGCGACCGGGGTGCTGGACGGCATCGGCGGGCAGTCCACCCGTAAGGCGGAGCTGCTGCTCACGGCCGCGCGGGCGGCACGTCTCGCGGGTGATCCGGGGACGGCCATCGCGCGCGCGGCGCTGGCCGAACGGCTCTTCGCGGGGCAGCGGCGCACCTGGTGGGAGACCCATGCCCGACTGGTGCTGATCGAGGCGCGGGTCGCCACCGGACGCGGCTCGGGGCGGCTGGTCGCGGACGCCGCCAGGCTCGCCGAACGGCTGGCCGCCTTCCAGGCGCCGGCCGCACCGGAGGCCTGGCTGCTGGCGGGCCGGATCGCGCTGGACCTGAACTGGACCACGGACGCCGAACGGTACCTCCAGATCGCGGCCCGCAGCCGGCGCAGCGGGCCGCCGCTGGCACGGATGACGGGCTGGGCGGCGCAGGCGCTGTGGGCGCGGGCCACCGGTTCGGGCCGGGGCGTGCTGGAGGCCTGCCGGCGCGGGCTGGACGTCCTCGACGACCACCGGACGACGCTGGGCGCCTCGGAGCTGCGGGCCCGGGCCACCGCGCAGGGCGCCGAGCTGGCCGCGCTGGCCCAGGAGGTCAGTCTGGAGCGGGGCGGGCCACGGCGGTTGCTGGTGTGGAGCGAGCGGTGGCGGGCCACGGCGCTGTCCACGCCGCCCACCCGGCCACCGGCCGATCCGGCGCTGCTGAGCGGGCTGACCGCCTTCCGGGTGATCGCCGCCCGCGCGGAGGCCGCCCGGATGGACGGGCGGCCGGTCCCGACGCTCGAGCGGGAACAGCGGCGCCTGGAGCGGGAGATCCGTTCCCGGACCCTGCACATCCGCGGGGTCACGCCCTACGGCGGCGACCGGTTCGGCGGGGACCGCTTCGACCCGGGCCGGCTGCTGGAGCGGCTCGGCGACGGGCGGCTGGTCGAACTGGCCGTACTGGACGGGCGGGTCCAGGTGCTGCTGTGCGGGGGCGGCCGGGTGCGCCGGTTCGCGGGCGGGCTGCTGGCCGAGGCCGAGCGGGAGGCCGAGCACGTACAGGCGGGGCTGCGGCGGCTGGCCCACCCCGGCGCGGAGGGCCGGCTGCCGGTGGTGGAGGCGGCGGGGCGGAAGCTGGAGGAACTGCTGCTCGGCGAGGCGGCGAGGCATCTGGGTCCGGGTCCGCTGGTGGTGGTGCCGCCGGCCCGGCTGCACCGGGTGCCGTGGGCGCTGCTGCCGTCGCTGCGGGAACGGGTGGTCAGTGTGTCGCCGTCGGCCAGCGGCTGGTTGCGCGCGCGGGAGACCGAACCGCCGCCGGGCGGGCGGCAGGTGCTCGTGCGGGGTCCGGGGCTGGCGAGCTGCGGGGCGGAGGTGCCGGAGGTCGCCGGGCGGTACGGCAGACCCATCGTGCTGGAGCAGGACGACGCCCATGTCTCACGTGTGCTCCAGGAGTTGGACGGCGCGGCCCTGGCGCACATCGCCGCGCACGGCGTGTTCCGCGGCGACAGCCCGATGTTCTCGTCGCTGCGGATGGCGGACGGGCCGCTGATCGTCCACGACTTCGAGCGGCTCGCCCGCAGCCCGTACCGGATCATCCTGTCCAGCTGCGACACCGCCCGGTTGGCCTCCGTCGGCGCGGACGAACTCCTGGGCCTGGTCACGGCGTTGCTGCCGCTGGGCACGGCGGGTGTGGTGGCGAGCAGCGCCCCGGTCAACGACGCGGCGGTCGTCCCGCTGATGCTGGCCCTGCACAAGGGCATCAGCGCGGGCCTCTCGCTGGGCGAGTCCCTGCGCGACGCCCGTGCCGCGCTGCCCGACGACGCGCTGCACCAGGCGACGGGGTGGGCGTTCACGGCGTTCGGCGCGGCGTGAGCCGGGGCGGGCTCTGCCTGTTCAGGCCGGCTGCTCGAGCAGCCACGGAAGGGCGTCGCGGTCGCCGGCGCCGAGCCGGGTGTAGGCGCCGTAGAGGTGGTTGCCGACGGTCCGCACGGACAGGGTGAGGCGTTCGGCGATCTGCCGGTTGCTGAGACCGGCCGCGGCGAGGGTGACGATCTGCCGCTGGCGTGCGGTGAGTTCACCCAGGACCAACCCGGACAGCGCGGGGGTGCGGGCGCCCTGGCAGCGCCGGGCCAGGGCCACGGCGCGCGTACGGGCGGTGCGGGCCGCTCCGGCGTCCCGGTGGACGCGTACGGCCTGCGCGTACGCCTCGGCCGCGAACAGCAGGAACCCGCGCTCCTCCAGTTCGGCGGCCACCCTGTCCAGCGCGGGCCCGTCCCCCCGGGCCAGCGCCCGGGCATGCCGGGCGAGACAGCCGTCGAGGGGCAGCACCCGCACCGCGTGCCGGGGAGCACCGAGACGAACGGCGTCATAGGCGCTCCAGGGGTCGGCTGCGTGGGGGCCGTGGGGCGCGGGGGCCGCGTGGGGCTCCGGGGCCGCGTAGGTGTCGTGGGCCGCGTGGGGATCACCAGGGCCGGGGCCGGGGGCACTCCCACCCCCGATGACGGCGACGGACTCCTCGACGGCCTGTAAGGCCGTGTCGAGGTCTCCGCGGGCGGCCGGGGGCCAGGCCGCGGTGGCGGGGTGCTCGGCGAGGAGGTCGACGGAGGTGCCTGTCTCGCCCGACTGGGCAGCGGCCAGGGCGAGTTCGGTGCGGCAGGCGTGGTCCTGCGGCGCGGCCGCCAGGCCCTCCCTCGCCCAGGCCGCCGCCTCGCGCAGTTCTCCCCGCAGCCGTGAGAACCGCGCGCGGACGGCGGCGTACCACGGCGGTACGGGTTCCCCCTCGGCGACGAGCCAGTCCCCCACGGGCGTGGGCGTAGTCCGGACGTCGGTCCGCTCGATGCGGCGGGTCAGCCCGGCCGCCTCGGCCCGGAGGGCGGACGCGGTGGAGCGTCGTCGCCCGGTGAGGCGTCTCGCGCGCAACCGGCCTGCCTCGGCGCGCAGGACCGGTCCGTGCAGGGGGTGGGCCAGCCGGACGGTCGGATCGGCGTCGGCATCGATATCCGCGTCCGCGTCCGCGTCGGCGTCGACCACGAGGAGGCCGTCCGCCTCCAGGCGTTCGAGGATCCGCAGGTCCAGTGTGTCGGCCGGCGGTGACAGCGGTTCGGCGAAGGCGAGCCGGTCGAGGATCTCGCGTTCGTCGGGGCAGGCACGGGCGAGCGCGGCGGCCGCGCGTTCGCGCAGCGCCGGGGTCACCGGGACGCGGCCGCGCCAGGTCAGCTCGTCGGTGTCCGCGTCCCTGGTCAGCGAGCCCTGTTCGAGCAGCGCGTCCAGCAGGTCGCGCAGAAGACGCAGGTCGCCCGCGCACAGCCGGTGCAGGCGGTTGACGGTGAGCGGGTCGAGGCAGCCGCCGGCTCCCGCACCGACGAGGTGGGCGGTCTCCTCGCGGGGCAGGGGCTCCAGGACGAGCCGGGGCAGCAGTTCGCCGGTCCACAGCCGGGAGACCGCGCCCGGCGGGCGTGCCCCGTCCGTGACCAGGACGAGCAGACGGGTCCTGCCCCGCACGGCCAGCTGGTGGAGCAGGGCGGCGGAGGCGTCGTCGAGCAGGTGCGCGTCGTCGACCAGCAACTGCTTCGTCCCGGAGAGGAGTTGTACCGCCCTGTGCAGGGTGACACCCTCGGGGAGCAGATGGGCGAAGGCGGCGAACGGCAGGTCGCCGGTCCCCGGGGTGCCGGCCACCCTGGCGCAGTCGGTGCCCCGGATCGCCTCCATGGCCAGCCGGGTGCGGCCGCAGCCCGCCGGTCCGCTGATCACGATTCCGGGCCTGCCCACCGCCAAGGAGCGGCGGACGACTTCCAGTTCCTCGTCCCGGCCGGTGAACGGCCACGGCAGTCGCAGGGTCCCGGCTTGCGGTTCGCTCGTCGTCACCTCAAGGAGAGTCGGCGTACTCACATCTGATACAGGGCGACTTGAGTAGCCCCCGACTCAGGCGGGCCGGCGGACCCGCACGGCAACCTGGTGCCCATGACCGCCCGTTACTGCTCGCTCGCCCAGCAGTCCGCCCCCGCGTTCGCGCCGGGGCTGGCCGTCGAGCGGCTCGGCGCGCTGATGAGCGGGCGGCGGATGTGGGTCAACGGCACGGTGCTGCACTATTGCTTCCTCGACGGCGACAACGACGGCTCGGTCATCGCCCTGCCGGGTTCCGGCGGGACGCGCTGGGTGTCGTGGGTCGGTGGTGAGGACCAGCGGGAGGTCGTGCGGGACTGCTTCCGCGAGTGGCGGGAGCTGGGCATCGGGGTGTCCTTCGCCGAGGTCGCCGACCGCTCAGAGGCGGAACTGCGCATCGGGTTCCAGCCGGGCGACGGCTCCTGGTCGGCGGTGGGCCGGGACGCGCTGTCGGCCGGTCTCAACGAGCGCACCATGAACTTCGGCTGGGACCTGACCGCGCCCGGGGAGCGCGCGACGGCCCTGCACGAGATCGGACACGCGCTCGGCATGCAGCACGAGCACCAGAGCCCGTTCGCCGGCCTGCACTGGGACGACGAGGCCGTGTACGCCGATCTCGCGGGCCCGCCCAACCACTGGAGCCGGGACAGGACCTGGTTCAACGTCCTGCGCAAGCTGGACCCGGCCGAGGTGAACGGGTCGGTCTGGGACCCGCAGTCCGTCATGGAGTACCCCTTCTCGGCGGGCCTGATCCTGGAACCGGAGCAGTTCCGCGGGGGTGTGCAGCCGTCCGGCGGACTGTCGCCGCTGGACAAGGAGTTCGTCCTCGGCTGGTACCCGCCGCCCGGCAGCGCGCGGCCGCCGGCGCTGGTTCCGTTCCGTTCGGTGCCGCTGTCGCTGGCGCCGGGTGAACAGGTCGACTTCACCGTCGAGCCGCGTGAGACCCGCGAGTACACCTTCGCCACCTTCGGTGAGAGCGACTCCATGGTCGTGGTGTTCGAGGAGCGGCACGGGGAGCCGCGCTTCCTCGCCGGGCAGGACGACGGCGGCACCGCGCACAACGCCTCGATCAGGGTCCGGCTCGTCAGGGACCGCCGCTACTTCCTCCGGGTACGCCTGTACTCGGGCTGGGGTTCCGGCGAGACGGCGGTCATGTGCTGGTGAGCCGAGCGGCCGCCCGCACCCCACGGTCCGGCGCCGGGGGAAGCGCCGGGGACGCGTCTCCTTCGGGGGAGGGAGGCGCGTCCCCGGCCACACCCGGTCCCCGCTTCGCGGGTCCTCGAGGACGGTCCGACCGGCGTGTTTCCATCATGCGAACAGGCCGCCCGGGACGGCGACAGGAGCGTCCGGCCGGTGTGAACATGACGGCATGCTTCCGGGAGACGATCGCGCGGCCCGGCGGATACTGACGGTCTGTCTGGCGGCCGGGGCGACGACCCTGCTGGACCAGTCGGTCCTCAACATCGCCGTGCCCGCGCTGCGCCAGTCACTGTCCGCCGAGGCCACGGACGTCCAGTGGATCGTCTCCGGCTACTCGCTGGCCTTCGGACTGGCCCTGGTGCCGGGCGGCAGCCTGGGTGACGTACGCGGCCGCAAACACCTGTTCCTCGTCGGCCTCTCGACGTTCGTCCTGTGCGGTCTGGTCGCCGCCACCGGCGGTCACCCGGTCACGGTGGTCGTGGCCCGGCTGGTGCAGGGGGCGGGCGCCGGACTGGTCAACTCCCAGGTGATCGGCACCCTCCAGGACGTCTTCCACGGCCTGGACCGGGCCCGCGCCCTCGGCCTGTACGCGGTCACCGGCGGGGTCGCGGCGGCGCTGGGTCCGGCGCTCGGCGGGGCACTGGTCGCGCTGTGCGGTCCCGGGACGGGCTGGCGGCTGTGTCTGCTGCTGAGCGCGCCGTGCGGAGCGGTCACCCTCTGGCTGGCGGCCCGTCGGCTGCCGCCGCCCCGGCGGGTCGCGGCGCCCGGCCGTCTCGACCTGTGGGGACTGGTGTGCGTGGCGGCACTGACGCTGTCGCTGATGCTGCCGTTCATCAGGACGCCGGACAGCGGCGGCGCGGTCGCGCTCTGGGTGGCGGCGGCGCTGGTCGCGGCGGGCGCGCTGGTCCTCGGCCAGTGGTGGCGGGTCCGGCGCGGGCGGGTGCCGCTGGTGCACCCGGCGCTGATCCGTTCGGCGCCGTACACGCTGGGCACGTGGGTGGCGATGGTGAACTTCGGCTCGGCCCTGGCGGCCGGGCTGGTGCTGACGCTGTTCCTCCAGAGCGGGCTCGGTCTCCCGGCGCTCACCACGGCGGCCGTGACGCTCCCTTCGGCGGTCGCGATGGGGGTGTCGTCGGCGGTCGCCTGGCGGGTGGTGCGGCGGATCGGCGCCCATACCGTGACCCTCGGTCTGGCCGTGGGCGTCCTCGCCCTGCTGGGCGGCGCGCTGGCGGCGGTGACACTGCCGCTCGCCGCGCTGCCGTTCGTGCTGGCGGCGGTCCAGGTGGCCGCGGGGGCCGCGGGGGGCCTGACCGTGTCGCCCAACCAGGCGCGTGTCCTCCAGCACGCCCCGGCCGAGGCGGCCGGGGTGGCGGGCGGCATCCTCCAGATGACCCAGCGGATCGCGGCGGCCGTGTGCCTCAGCGCGGTGTCCGGGATCTACCTGCGGGGTGCGGCCGGGGCGGAGGGCGCACCGAGGACGGCGTTCGCGGTCGCGACGGTGGTCTGCGCGGGCCTGCTCGCGGCGGCCCTGCCGGTGAGCGCGGCGCTGGCGCGCGTTCCGTCCGGTGCGCGGCGGGTGCGGGGCCGGGCGGGGACCGCGGACCGTACGTCGAGCGGGGCGCCGTAGCCCGTCGGCGGGTCGGTCACGCTCCCGGGCTGGACCGGTCCGCGCCTCCCGCGCCTCCCGCGCCGCCCGAGCCGCTCGTGCCGCCCGAGCCGCTCGTTCCTCCCGAGCCGCCCGTCTCCAGCGGTCGCGCCGGGTCCTTCGACCACTCCTCCAGGGAACCGTCGTAGAGGGACACGTCCTCGCGCCCGAGGAGGGTGAGGGCGAGGGCCACCCCGGCGGCCGAGACCCCGCCGCCGCAGTACAGGACGACCGGGGTGTCGGTGGGGTCGAGCCCGGCGCCGACCCGCGCGGCGAGGTCGGCCGCGGGCAGCAGGCGCCCTTCGGCGTCCAGGAGTTCGCGACCGGGAAGACTGCGGCTCCCGGGGATGTGTCCGCGGCGGCTGTACCGGGTGGGGACCGAGCCGTCGAAGCCGCCCGCGGGCAGCGCGCAGACCAGCGTGCCGGGCCGCTCGCCACGGCTGATTGCCTCCACTTCGTGGACATCCGTCCACACTCCGGGACGCGGCACCGGGGTCACGGGCGTCACCTCGGGAACCGGCACCGGGCCGTCGCCGGAGGCGAGCGGCCGTCCCGCGGACTCCCAGGCCGCCAGGCCCCCGTCGAGCACGGCGGCCGGCACCGAGATCGCCCGCAGCATCCACCACAGCCGGGCCGCCCAGATCCCGCCGCCGGTGTCGTACACGACCACCGCGCTCCCCTCCCCCACGCCGACCCGGGCGAGGGCCCCGGCCAGCGCCTCGGGGCCCGGCGCCGTGAAGTGGCAGGAGGCGGCGGGATCGGTGAAGTCCCCGGTCAGGTCGGCGTGCCGGGACCCGGGGAGGTGCCGTCGCAGCCATCCCTCGTGGCCGCTCGCACAGCGATGGTCACCGTCGTGGCGGGGCGAGGGAAACAGCACCGTGGCATCGAGGACGACCAGCCGGGGGTCGTCGAGCCGGGCGGCCAGCCAGGTGTCGTCGACGAGGGGGCCGGGCAGCGGGGAGGTGGTCATGGCGGCCGATGGTACGCCGGTGAGCTGGGCGTCTTGCCCACTGATCAGCGTCGTCTCATATTTCGGATCACGGTTGCGCGAGGACCGTCGGCTGCCGTTATGGTTTCGGCCATCTACGCGGGAGCCCCTCCCCGGACGGGCTGAGAGGGCGTCTGGGATCCGTTCGTCGAACGCGGTCCCCATGGGGACGCCGACCGCACGAAACGCGCCCCGGCGCCCCGCGTAGGAGTTCACGTGTCCGCAGCAGTAGAGCCGAAGCCTTCGGTGGCCTCCACCCCGGCGTCCGGCTCCTGTTGTTGTCGCCCGCACGGCTGCCGCGGCTGCCGCTGTCGCCGGTCCGTCTGACCGCGCACCGCCCCGCACCGCACGCTCCCCCCTCTCTCCCCTCGCCGTTCTTCCGCGCTCAGGCGCGCCGCCTTCGGAGTTCCCTCATGCCGCACATCCGGGTCATGCTCGACTATTTCCACCCCTGGCCCAATTCCGCCGGTTTCTATGTGGCCCGTGCCCGTCAGTGGTTCGCGCGGGCCGGGCTGGACGTGGAACTCGTGGTCCAGGATCCGGGACGCGGCGACACCCTGGAGTACCTGGCGCGCGGCGAGGTGGACTTCGGTGTCTTCCCGCCCAACCGGCTGCTGGCCCGGCGGGCCGCGCACGGCCAGCCGCTGATCGCCGTGGCCGCCGTCAACCACCGGGGCCTGGAGGCGATCCAGACCACCGCGTCCACCGGGATCACCCGCCCCCGTGAGCTCGCCGGCCGGCGCGTCGCCCTGAACCCGACCCCGCGCGGCCTGGCCATGGTCCGCCATCTGGTGGCGGCCGACGGCGGCGACCCGGACGCGGTGGTCACGATCGACGCGGGGACACGCGAACTGACCGTCGACGACATCGAGGCCGGCGAGGCCGACGCCACCTTCGGCACCTACTGGTCCTGGGACGCGCTGCGCGGCGACCTCCCCGAGGAGCGGCGCGTGACCTGGCCGGTCGACGAGATCGGGGCGCCCCGCTACCACAGCTACCTGCTGGGCGCGCACGAGCGCCTGCTGACCGAACAGCCGTCCCTGGTAAGGGACTTCCTCGCCGTCACGGCCCGGGGTTACGCGGCGGCGGCGCAGGACCCCGAGCGGACGCTGGAGCTGCTGGAGGGGGTCATCCCGTACTTCCCGCGCCCGCTGATAGCCCGTTCCCTCGCCCTGGTCGCGCCCACCTGGACGGACCCGGAAGGCCGCTGGGGAGTGATCGACCCGACGCGCACCGGCCCGTACGCGCACTGGCTCGCTGAGCACGGCGCCCTCGCGCACGACCGGGACTGGGACCGCTCCTTCACCAACGCGCTGCTGCCGGCCGTGACCGCGTGAGCGTCCTGTCCTGCCAGGCGCGGGGGCTGACCCGGCGGCTGGCCGTCGACTTCAAGCGGGTGGACAGCGCGCTGTGTCGGGCGTGACCGCGCCGACGCCCCGCCCTCCCCTCGCCCCCGAAGGAACCCTCATGCACCGCCGTACCGCCCTGTCCGTCATAGCCGCGTCGGCCGTCCTCGCCGCCACCGGCTGCTCGGCGGACCCCTCGGCCGACGCCTCCGCCCAGGACGGCACCACGACCGTCACCCTCGCCCTGGACTGGACCCCGAACACCAACCACACCGGCATCTATGTCGCCCGGCAGAAGGGCTGGTTCAAGGCGGCCGGCATCGATCTGAAGATCGTGCCCTATGGTTCGACCGCGCCCGAGACGCTGATCGCGAGCCACCAGGCCGACTTCGGGATCTCCTACCAGGAAGGTGTCACCACGGCGCGCGCCGCCGGACAGGACATCACCTCGGTCTACGCCGTCACCCAGAAGACGAACGTCACCATCGCGGTGCGCGCAGGACGCACGGACATCACGTCCCCCAAGGACCTGGACGGCGAGACGTACGCCGGTTTCGGCGCGCCCTACGAGAAGCCGCTCCTCCAGAAGGTGATCCGCAACGCGGGCGGCGAGGGCGACTTCAAGCAGGTCACCCTCAGCACCTCGGCGTACGCGGCGCTCTACGCGGGCAAGGCGGACTTCGCGATGCCGATGCCGACCTGGGAGGGACTGGAGGCGGAACTGAGCGGCAAGCCGCTGAAGAACTTCCAGCTCTCCGACTACGGCTTCCCGGCGATCTACTCGACGCTGCTCGCGTCCTCCGATCGGTTCCTCAAGAAGAACCCGGCGCTCGCGAAGAAGTTCCTGGCCGCCGTCGACAAGGGGTACCGGTACGCGGCCGACCACCCCGACCAGGCCGCGCGGCTCCTCGTCGACGCCAACAAGAGCGTGCTCACCAACACGGAACTGGTCCGAAAGAGCGAGGAGTTGCTCGCCGAGGAGTACTACCGGGCCGCCGACGGCACGATCGGCACCCAGAGCGAGGAACGCTGGCAGGCCTTCGCCGACTTCGAGTACCGGGCGGGGCTGCTCAGCGACGCGAACGGCCGCAAGCTGACCGAGGCCCCGGACGCCTCGTCGTTCTTCACCAACGCCTATCTGCCGGCCTCGAAGGACGCCGGGAGCGCCGAGTGAGGTCGGTGCTGCGGTCGTCGTGGCCGCCGTTGCTGGTGCTGGCCGTCGTGGTGGGCGGCTGGCAGCTGTACGTGACCGCCGCGGGCGTCGATCCGACGATGCTGCCGTCACCGGCGCGGGTGGTGGAGCAGGGCTGGGCCAGCCGCGCGGACCTGTGGGCGCAGACCGTGCCCACGCTCCAGGAGACCCTGCTCGGCTTCGCGCTGTCGTTCACGGCGGCCTGGCTGGTAGCCGTGCTGCTGGACTTCTCGGCGGCGGCCCGCCGGGGCCTGTATCCGCTCCTGGTCGCCTCGCAGACCGTCCCGATCGTCGCCGTGGCGCCCCTGCTCATCATCTGGTTCGGTTTCGGCCTGCTGCCGAAGATGCTGGTGGTGACGCTGACGACGTTCTTCCCGCTGGCCGCCAACCTGGCCGCGGGGTTCGCCGCGACCGACCGGGAGGCGATGCGGCTGCTGCGCTCGCTGGGGGCCGGCCGGCTGCGGACGTTCCGGCTGGTGCGGGTGCCGAGCGCGATGCCGTACTTCTTCGCCGGGCTGCGGGTGAGCATCACCTACGCCGTCGTCGGCGCGGTGTTCGCGGAGTACGCGGGCGCGGAGGCCGGGCTCGGGATCTATATGCAGGCACAGAAGAGCGCGTTCCGCACGGACCTGGTGTTCGCGGCGGTGGGCGTGACGGCGGCGCTGAGCATCGCGCTGTTCGGGGCGGCCTGTCTGCTTCAGCGGCTGGTACTGCCGTGGGAGCGGGCGCAGCGGGAGGAGAGGTCATGAGCAGTCTGCTCATCGAGGGGGTGGGCAAGTCCTTCGGCTCGCTGGAGGTCCTGCGGGATCTCGAACTGGTCGTGGAGCCCGGCGAGTTCGCGGCCGTGATCGGCCCGAGCGGCAGTGGCAAGAGCACGCTGTTCAACCTCGTCTCGGGGCTCGACCGGCCGACGTCCGGCCGGGTGCTGGTGGAGGGCGAGCCGGCCGGGGTGGCGTCCGGCAAGGTCGCCTACATGCCGCAGAAGGACCTGCTGTTCCCGTGGCGGACCGTGCTGGACAACACCGCACTCGGCCTGGAGGCGCAGGGGGTGCGCAGGAAGGAGGCCCGGGCGCGGGCCGACGCGCTGTTCGCCGACTTCGGGCTCGACGGCTTCCAGAAGGCGTATCCCTCGCAGCTCAGCGGCGGGATGCGGCAGCGGGCCGCGCTGCTGCGCACAGTCGTCCTGGGACGTCCGGTGCTGCTGCTGGACGAGCCGTTCGGGGCGCTGGACTCGCTGACCCGCACCGAGATGCAGCTGTGGCTGGCGCAGATGTGGCAACGCCACCGGTGGACGGTGCTGCTGGTCACCCACGACATCCGCGAGGCGGTGCTGCTCGCGGACACCGTGCACGTCCTGTCCCCGCGCCCGGCCACCGTCGTCGCCCGGGTTCAGGTGCCGCCGGACCGCTCGCGCGGGGTGGAGGACTTCACCGCGCCCGGGTTCGCGGCCACCGAGCGCCGGGTCCTGGAGGCGTTGCGCGGCACACCGGCGGTGCGGGCGGGGGTGGGTGAGGGATGAGTGCGCATCTGGCCCACGGCCTGGGCACCGAGCCGGTCGAGCCCGACTGGGCGCCGCTGACCGACGGCGAGGTGACGGAGGTCGTCGGGGCGGGCGCCCGGGTGGTGTGGCGCAGCCCGCGCCCGCTGTCGGCGGCGGCCGTGGTCGAACGCGGCGGACAGCGGCTGTTCGTGAAACGGCACCACATCGGTGTGCGCTCCCCGGAGGGACTGGCGGAGGAGCACGCCTTCCTGCGGCATCTGCGGGAGCACGGCGCGCCGGTGGTGGAGGTGCTGCACACGGCGGCGCGCGGCACGTGGACGTACGAGGTGCACTCGACCGGCGCCGGGCAGGACCTGTACCGGGACGCGCTGTCCTGGTCGCCCTTCCGCTCCCGCGCGCACGCCACGGCGGCGGGCGAGGCGCTGGCCCGGCTCCACCTGGCGGCACGGGGGTTCGACGCGCCGCGGCGTCGGGTGCAGCCGCTCGTCGCCTCGTTCACGGTGTTCGCCGCGCAGGACGCCTGGGGCGCGCTGGAACGGTTCCTGGAGGAGCGGCCCCAACTGGCCTCGGGGATGCGGCGGTTCCCTTGGCGTGAGGACGTCCGGCGGGTGCTGCTGCCGCTGCACGAGAGGCTCGCACCGCGGCTGGCCGGTCTGGAGCCCCTGTGGACCCACAACGACTGGCACGCCTCCAACCTGCTGTGGGGCGACGACGGACAGGTCCGTACCGTCCTGGACTTCGGCATGAGCGACCGCACCACTGCCGTGCACGACCTGGCCACGGCGATCGAACGCAACACCGTGCAGTGGCTGCGTCCCGGCCGGCCGGTCAGGGCGGAGGACGTGACCGCGCTCATCGACGGCTACCGGTCCGTACGCCCGCTGACGCCCGCCGAATCGGCCGCGCTGCCCGAGCTGCTGCCGCTGGTGCACGCCGAGTTCGCACTGTCCGAGCTGGGCTACTTCCACGGTGTCACCCGGTCCGCGGAGAACACCCGGCTGGCGTACGAGTACTGCGTGGGGCACGCCGAGTGGTTCGCCGGGGACGACGGCGCACGACTGCTGGACGTCGTGGCCCACGCCGTCGGGGTGGAGCGGCGAGGAGCCCGGGTGGGCACCCGGCGGTAGGCGACGGAGGCGCCGCCGTCGGCGCGGCCGTGGGGTCGGCCGCGCCGGGGCGAGCTCGGACGGGTGGTCCGCCGGGGAGACTTCGCTGGGTCAGTTCACCCGGCCGGTGTGGCCTCTGCGGCGCCACTCCTCGGCGAGGAGTTCGTAGGAGCGGACGCGGTCCGTGTGGTCGTGGGTGATGGTGGTGACGAGCAGCTCGTCGGCCCCGGTGGCCTCCTGGAGCTGTTCGAGGTGGTCGGCGACGCGGGCCGGGGAACCGACGAACTGGGTGTCGATCCGGTCCTGGACGAGCGCCCGGTCCTCGTCGGTCCAGACGTGGGCGCGTGCTTCGTCCGGGGTCGGGAACGGGATCGCGCCCTCGGCGGTGCGGATGCTGCGCACCCACGGTCCGTAGCCGGTGGCGAGTTCGCGGGCACGGGCGTCGTCCTCGGCGACGACGACGTCGGCGGAGACGCTGACATAGGGCGCGTCGAGGGAGGCGGAGGGCTTGAAGGCGGCGCGGTAGCCGGCCACCGCCTCCAGCACGGTCGCCGGGCTGACGTGGTAGTTCGCGGCGAAGCGCAGGCCCCGGGCGCCCGCGACCTCGGCGCTCTGGCCGCCGCTGCTGCCCAGGATCCACACGTCGACGGCGGCGCCCTCGCCCGGCACGACATGTGCCTCGACGCCCTCCGGGGAGCGGTAGGTACCGGCCAGCAGAGCAAGGACGTCGTCGATCTGCTCGGCGTAGTCCTGCGAGGTGGCGCCCGGCAGCAGGAGGAGTCCGCGCTGGAGGGCGATCCGCGGTGAGCCGAGGAGGCGTTCGAAGGAGAAGGGGCGCGGGATCAGCAGACCGTTCGGGGCACGGCCGTCGACGACCGGGGCGGTCGTGGGCGGCGGGCCCGTCCGGTTCCCCGACGGACGCCCGCCCGAGCGCCCGAGGCCCAGGTCGAGACGGCCGGGGTGCAGCGCGTCGATCAGACCGAACTCCTCCACCGTGGACAGGGCGGTGCGGTGTCCGAGCTGTACGGCGCCGGAGCCCAGCCGGATGGTGGAGGTGGCGGCCGCGGTCAGGGCCAGGACGACGGCCGGGGAGGTGCCCGCGACACCGGGGTTGAGATGGTGTTCGGCGAACCAGTAGCGGGCGTAGCCGAGGCGTTCGGTGTGCCGGGCCAGATCGATGGAGTTGCGCAGGGCGTCGGCGGCCGTGGAACCCGAGGAGACCGGGACCAGGTCGAGCACGCCGAGGGGGATGTCAGACATGGGCCGGCTCCTCGGAGGCAGCGGGTGCGGGAAGCACCGGTCCCCAGGCGAACGGGGGGTCCGGCAGGTCCTTGCGCAGCACGGACGCCACCTCCGACTGGAACAGCTCCAGCGAGTCGCGGTGCCGGGTCTCGGTGAGGCCGCTCGCGTCGGCCTGCACGTGCAGCACGGTGTGGCCGAACCGCTCGTGGTAGCGGTGCACCTTGTCGATGACCTGCTGCGGGCTGCCGACCAGGGCGGAGCTGCGTTCGACGAAGTCCTCCAGCGTCTCGAAGACGACGGGCAGCCCGGCCTGTCTCTGGAACGCGAGCGTGCTCTCGAAGACCGGCCGGTAGACCTCGACGGCCTCCTGGGAGGTGCGCGCCACGTACAGTCCCGCCGAACCGGCGCCCACCGCCAGGGCGCCCGGGTCGTGACCGTAGTGCTCCCAGCGCTCCCGGTAGTACCGGACCAGCTCGGCATAGGGCTCGACGGGGTGGGTGACGTTCGCCGAGAACAACGGGTCGCCGTAGCGGGCGGCCAGGTCGACGGACTCCTTGCTGGTGGCGCTGCCGTGCCAGACCCGGACGGGCCGCTGGTACGGCCGGGGCCAGACCTCCGCGTCCGTCAGCTCCGGCCGGAAACGGGTGGCCGCGGTGACCTTGTCCCGGCGCCAGATCTGTCGGAACACCTCGTAGCTCTCGGCGTTGCGCTCCCACTGGTCGTCGGGCGTGACCCGGAACAGCTCGCGCTGGGCGGCGCCGTTGCCCTTGCCGATGATCAGCTCCAGGCGGCCGTCCGAGAGGTGGTCGAGGGTGGCGTAGTCCTCGTAGGCGCGGACCGGGTCGAGGAGGCTGAGCGTCGTCACCGCGGTGAAGAGGCGGATCCGGCGGGTGAGGGCGGCGATGTGGCTGAGCACGACCGGTGGCGAGGAGGAGATGAACGGCCGCTCGTGCCGCTCCCCCACGCCGAAGCCGTCGAAGCCGAGTTCCTCGGCGAGCAGGGCGTTGTCGAGCACCTCGCGGAAGCGGTCCCGGGTCGGCTTGAGGACGCCGGTGACCGGGTCCGGTCGGTGCACGATCAGGGTGATGGCGAGGAACTTCACGAGGCGACCCGCTCGGTGCCGCCCGTCTCGTCCGGGTGGGCGAGGCCGAGGTGGTCCCTGAGGGTGGTGCCCTCGTACTCGGTGCGGAAGACGCCCTGTTCCTGAAGGAGCGGGACGACCTGGTCGGCGAACGCGTCGAGGCCGCCGGGGGTGATGTGCGGGACGAGGATGAAGCCGTCGGCGGCGTCGGCCTGCACGTACTCGTTGATCGTGTTGGCGACGGTCTCGGGGGAGCCGATGAAGTTCTGCCGGTTGCCGGTCTCGATGACCAGGTCCCGGATCGACCAGTTGTTGGCCTCCGCGAGCGCGCGCCACTCGCGGGCCGTGGCCAGCGGGTCGCGGTACATGCGGACCTGGGCGCGGCCGCGCGCGATGTGGTTCTCGCCGAGATCGGGGTCGATGTCGGGCAGGGGGCCTTCCGGGTCGTAGCCGGACAGGTCCCGGTTCCAGACGAACTCCAGGTGCTTGAGGGCGGTGGCGCCGCTGACCTGGCTGCGGCGCACCTCCTTGGCGATCTCCGCGGCCTCGGCGTCGGTGTCGCCCAGGACGAAGCTCGCGGCCGGCAGGATCAGCAGCTGGTCGGCGCGTCGGCCGTACTTGGCGAGGCGTGACTTGACGTCGGTGTAGAAGGCCTGGCCGGATTCGAGGGCCGCGTACCGGCTGAAGATCGCGTCGGCGGACGAGGCCGCGAACTCACGGCCCTCGTCGGAGTCCCCGGCCTGGAAGATCACCGGACGGCCCTGGGGACTGCGCGGGACGTTGAACCGGCCCTGGATGTCGAACTGGCGGCCCTCGTGGACGAAGGCACCGGCCTTGGCGTCCTGGAGGAAGGTGCCGGTGCTCCGGTCGGCGACGATCTCGTCGCCCTGCCAGGAGTCGAAGAGCTCGCCGGTGGTGGCGAGGAACTCCTTGGCGCGCGCGTAGCGCTCCTCCTGCGGGAGGTAGCCGCCACGGCGGAAGTTCTCGCCGGTGAAGGCGTCCCAGGAGGTGACGACGTTCCACGCGGAGCGGCCGTCGGAGAGGTGGTCGAGGCTGGCGAACTGGCGGGCCACCTCGTAGGGCTCGTTGAAGGTGGAGTTGATGGTGCCGGTCAGCCCGAGTCGCTCGGTGACGGCGGCGAGGGCGGCGAGGATCGTGAAGGTGTCGGGACGGCCGACCACGTCCAGGTCGTAGATCTTGCCGCCCTGTTCGCGCAGGCGCAGCCCCTCGGCGAGGAAGAGGAAGTCGAACTTCGCGCGTTCGGCGGTCCGCGCGAAGTGGGCGAAGGAGCTGAACTCGATATGGCTGCCGGCCCGCGGGTCGCTCCACACGGTGGTGTTGTTGACGCCGGGGAAGTGCGCGGCGAGGTGTATCTGCTTCTGGGGCTTGCTCATGGTGGGGTCTCCCTCCCGCTCAGACGGCGGCGTAGCGGTTGGCGGGGCGGGGCAGGCCGAGCAGCCCGCGCAGGGTGTCGGCCTCGTAGGCGCGGCGGAAGGCGCCGCGGCGCTGGAGTTCGGGGACGAGGCCGCGGGTGATGGCGGGCAGGTCGTGGCCGGCGACGGCGGGGCGCAGCCGGAACCCGGTCAGCCCGGACGCCTGGAAGTCCTGGAGCAGATCGGCGAGTTGGGCGGGCGAGCCGGCGAAGACGCGGGCGTCGCTGCGGTACTCCTCGCCGGCCAGGGCGTCGAGGCGGTCGCGCCGGGCGGCGGCCTCGGCCGGTTCGTCGTCCAGGAAGACCACCAGGTCCGCGAAGAGATGCAGCGGCTCGGCGGCCCGTCCGGCCCGCTCCTGTTCGGCGCGGACCTCGGCGATGATCGCACGGGCCTGGCCGGTGTCGTGCGGGGTGACGTATCCGACGTCGGTGGAGCGGGCCAGCAGGCGGTAGGGGACGGTGTCGTGGGCGAGGGCGGTGACCAGGGGCTGGCCCTGCGGCGGGCGCGGGGTGATGGAGGGCCCCTTGACGCTGAAGTGGCGGCCCTCGAAGTCGATGTAGTGGAGCTTGTCGCGGTCGACGAAACGGCCCGTCGCCACGTCCCGGATCTCCGCGTCGTCCTCCCAGCTGTCCCAGAGGCGGCGCACGACCTCGACGTAGTCGGCGGCCTCGTCGAACAGCTCGGTCACCAGCTCCTGGGTGGCGGGGGCGTGGTAGTCCTCGATCCGGGGGATCGTGCGCCGGCCGAAGTGGGCGGCCTCGCTGGGGCGGGCGGTGACCTGCACACGCAGTCCGGCGCGGCCGGTGCTCACGTAGTCGAGGGTGGCGATCGCCTTGGAGAGGTGGAACGGCTCGGTGTGCGTGGCCACCACGGTCGGCACCAGGCCTATGTGGTGGGTGAGCGGGGCGACGCGGGAGGCGACGAGGACCGCGTCGAGCCGGCCGCGCACCTGGTCGGTGCGGTCGTCCGGGTCGAGGAAGTGGGAGGACTGCGGGCCGAGGCCGTCCTCGATCGTCACGAAGTCGAGCAGTCCGCGCTCGGCCTCGGCGACCAGGTCGGCCCAGTATCCGGCGGTGAACAGCTCACGGGGTCGGGCGACGGGCTCACGCCAGGAGGCGGGATGCCAGCCGGTGCCGTCCAGAGCGACGGCGAGGTGCAGCGGGGAGGAGGGGCTCGCGGACAAGAGGGTGCCTTCCTGGAGGTCCGTACGGATGCGCCGGCCCACGCGCGGGGCCTGCGCGGGCACACGGCGGGGTGCGGGCGCGGCGCGACGGGGGTCCCCCCCCGGCCGACGGCTGGGGGAGGGTCAGGAGCAACAGAGCGCGCCGGCCACGCGCTGAAGGTCGATGTGGGGCCGGGAGTGGAGGTGCACGGCGTGGCGTACGTGGATCACGTCCGTACCTCCCTCTTTCCGGGCGCCGGACGGCGCCTCACACATCTCGTCATGACTCAGAACGCCCCGGCCTCGACGGATGTTCCCGGTGTGCGCACCGAGACGATGGTCGAGCGGCGGCGCAGGGTGAAGCCGAGGGACTCGTACAGGCGGATCGCGGGGGCGTTGTGCGCGGCGGCGTGCAGGAACGGGGTGTCGCCGCGCTCGCGGATGCCGGCGCCCACCGCTCGGATCAGCCGGGTGGCAAGGCCCTGGCCGCGCTGGTCGGGGTCGGTGCAGACGGCGCTGATCTCGGTCCAGCCGGGCGGTCGCAGCCGTTCGCCCGCCATCGCGACCAGGCGGCCCCGGCGGCGGATGCCGAGGTAGGTGCCGAGGGCGATGGTCCGCCGGAGGAAGGGACCGGGGCGGGTGCGGGCGACCAGGTCGAGGATCTCCGGCACGTCGTCGGGGCCGAGGCGTACGGCCTCGGGGTCGGGTGCGGTGCGGAACGCCTCGGTGGCGGCGAGCTGGACGCCCTCTCCCCCGCCGACGAGCTCCCAGCCGTCGGGAACCTGTCGAACGGGCTTGACCCGTACGGTCGTTCCGGGGCCGACGAGGGTGAGCAGGTCGGCCCAGGCCGCGGGGTCCCCGGGGTCGGCGAGGGCGGCGAAGTCGTAGATGTCGGCCGGGTAGCGGGCGGCGCGTCCGACGCGGTCGGCGAGGTGGGCGTGCGGACCGTCGAGCGCGGCCCAGACGGCGTTGTCGAGGGGGTGCGGGTGGGTGACGGTCGGTACTCCGCCTCCGCGGAGGTCGATCGGGGTGGTCACGGAGGCGGAGTCCCTTCCTGTCGGGCCTGTCATGCCGGTCGCGCCGGTCGTGCCTTTCATGCCGGTCGCGCCGGTCGCGCCGGATTCAATCCGCGCGGGTCACACCGGTGGTGACGATGGATCAGGAGTTGTCCAGGGGAAGTCCGGGCGGGTTGATCTCGGACTTGGCGACGGCCTCGTTGGAGAGGTTGTAGGCCGCCAGCCACTTGGCGTACACCCCGGTCTCGATGAGGTGGTTGATCGCGTCCGCGACCGGCTCGGCGAGGCCGCTGTCCTTCTTGGCGGTGGCGGCGATCAGCCCCTGGAGCGTCTCACCGGCACCGGAGAAGGTGCCCGCGTTGCGGGTGGCGTTGGCGGTGCCCGCGGTCTGGGAGACGTTGTAGGCGATGCCGGGGTTGGGGCCGAAGTACGCGTCGATCTTGCCACCGGCGAGCGCCAGGTAGATGCCGTTGCGGTCCGGGTAGTACTTGACGGTGAGCTTCTTGCCCTCGGACTCCAGCTTCTTCTTCCACTCCAGGAGGATCTTCTCCTGGTTGGTGCCCGATCCGACGCTGACGGTCAGTCCGGCGAGGTTCTCGTAGTTGCCGTCGAAGTTCCACTTGCTGGACTTCTTGACCTCCCAGCCGAGGTTGTCCTGGCGGTAGGAGGCGAACTCGTACTTCTTCTTGCGCTCCTCGGTGTCGGTGATGTTCGAGAAGCCGATGTCGACCTTGCCGCTGTCGATGCCGACGAAGAGGTTCTCCCAGGTGAAGTTCTTCGTCTCCGGCTTCAGGCCGAGGACCGCGGCCACCAGGCGGCCGAGGTCGGGCTCGGCACCCGTGAGGGTCTTCTGGTCGTCGCCGACGTACGCCAGCGGGGCGAAGCCGGAGGGCAGGGCGCCGATCCCGATGTTCAGCGTGCCGCTCTTGCGGATCGCGGCGGGCAGTTCGGCGCTGATGGACTTGACCTCGGAGACCTTCAGGGCGGTCTCCTCGGCGGCGCCGTTGGACACCCGGCCGATCGTCACGCTGCCGGCGGCGGCGCTGTCGGTCGTGGTGGCGGCCTCGCTGTCACCACCGCAGGCGGCGAGCCCGGTGGCGAGAGTGGCGACCGCGGTCGCCGCGGTGATGCCGCGGATCAGGCTGCGTCGGGTGAAGTGGGCAGGCATGGCCGTTCCTTCGGGATTCAGGGGGTGGTGAGGGTGTGGCGTGGGGGGGTGTGGCGTGGGGGGGTGGCGTGGGGGGGGTGGGGGGAAGTCGTGTGGGCGCTTCGGTGTCAGAGCACCTTGCTGAGGAAGTCCCGCGTGCGCTCGTGCCGCGGTGAGTCCAGGACCTCGCCGGGCGGGCCCTGTTCGACGATCTTCCCGCCGTCGATGAAGACGACCCGGTCGGCGACCTCACGGGCGAAGCCGACCTCGTGGGTGACGATGACGAGCGTGGTGCCGCTGGTCGCCAGGTCCTTGATGACGGCGAGCACCTCGCCGACGAGCTCGGGGTCGAGGGCCGAGGTGGGTTCGTCGAAGAGGATGACGCCGGGACGCAGCGCGAGGGCGCGGGCGATGGCGACGCGCTGCTGCTGGCCGCCGGACAGCTGCCGGGGGTAGGCGCCGGCCTTGTCGGCGAGGCCCACCCGGTCCAGGAGTTCGCGGGCCAGTTCCAGCGCGGCGGGCTTGGCGAGTCTGCCGGTGGCGACGGGCGCGGCGGCGACGTTGTCCAGCACGGTCAGGTGCGGGAAGAGGTTGAAGTTCTGGAAGACGAAGCCGATCCGGCCGCGCTGGGTCAGGATGGCCCGTTCGCTCAGCTCGCGCAGCCGGTCGCCGTGCCGGCGGACGCCGATCGGCTCGCCGTTGACGCTGACGTAGCCGATCTCGGGCTTCTCCAGGTGGTTGATGACCCGCAGCAGGGTGGACTTGCCGGAGCCGGACGGGCCGAGGATCACGGTGACCTCGCCGGGCCGCACGGTGAGGCTCACCCCGTCCAGGACCCGGTGCGCGCCGTACCACTTGTGCACGTCGTGCACCTCGACGGCGGCGGGCACGATCGCGGCGGTGTCGGCGGTGCCGGCGCTCTGTACGGACTCGGTGGTCATACGGCGGCCTCCCGGCGGATGCGGGCCCGCAGGTCGGTGAGACCGGTCCGCAGTTTCTGGAGCGGCGTCGGCGGCAGGGAACGCGTGGCGCCCCGGGCGTAGTACCGCTCGACGTAGAACTGGACGACCGAGACGAGGCTGGTCAGGATCAGGTACCAGACGGTGACGACCAGCAGCAGCGGCACGATGTCGCCGGGGTAGGTGGCCCCCATGGTCTGCGCGGTGCCGAACAGGTCGAGCAGCGACACGTAGAACACCAGCGAGGTGGACTTCACCAGGCCGATCAGCTGGTTGACGTAGTTCGGCGTGATCGACCGCAGGGCCTGCGGGAAGACGATCTTCCAGAACTGGTAGCGCTTGGGCAGGCCGAGCGCGGCGGCCGCCTCGTGCTGGCCCTGGTCGACGGAGAGGATGCCGCCGCGGACCACTTCGGCGGCGTAGGCCGCCTCGTTGAGGCTGAGGCCGATGACGGCGATCACCATGTCGGTGGCCAGCCGGGACTCGTCGAAGCGGAAGAACGCCGGACCGAACGGGACGCCCACGCTCAGGGTCTGGTACAGGGCGCTGAAGTTGTAGAGGAAGAGCAGCACCACGATCAGCGGGATGGAGCGCAGTGCCCATACGTAGGTCCAGCTCACCGCGCGCAGCACCGGGCTCTTCGAGAGCCGGGCGACGGCGAGCAGGATGCCGCCGAGCAGGCCCAACACCGCGCTCCAGGCGGCGACTTCGAGGGTGATCAGCAGTCCGTCGAGGATCACCGGCCGCAGGAACCAGTAGCCGAAGCGGTCCCACTGGTAGAAGGGGTTGGAGATCAGCCCGTGGGTGAACTGCGCCACCAGGACCAGGACCACGGCGGTGGCGATCCAGCGGCCGGGCCTGCGCAGCGGCTGGACGCGCTGAGCGGTGAGCTTCTCGGGCGGGACGTCTAGGGCGGGTGCGTCCGCGACGAGGGTCACGGCACCTGGGGGTTCACTCATGAGGGGCTCCGGCGGGAGTCGGACACCCCGGGTCACGGCGGACGGCGTGCGTGGCCTGACGTGCTCCGGCGGGGCGGCGGGAACCGCTGCGCGGACAGGACATGGCACACGGATGCGTACGGGAGACCGGGGTGGGGCGGACAACGGCACACCGCTCGGGCGGTGTTCGTCAGGAACGCGGAGGCGGTACTGCGGGGTGAGGGGTTCGTTCAGCCCCGACAGCGGGCGCGGCCCGGTGCGGTACACAGTGCGCTGTTCACACGCAGGAGGTCGACGGCGCGGTTGGCGACGAGGATGTCGAGGTACGGCCGTACGCAGCCCGCGGGGCGGCGGGTCGCCGTCCGAAGAGCTGCGTACATGTCCGTCACCGTCTCTGTTCCGGCCCCCGCGGGGCCCTCGCGCTTACCGATACGTCATTGCCGAAACGTCGGTCCGGTCGTCACCTGGGGCACCCCACCGCGGAGCGAGGGTTGCCGGTCAGCCAGCCAGGGCTTGTCGCTGACGCTCATGACCGTTCTGGGCCGTAAGTTAGGCAGTCGTCCGAACGAATGTCAACGGTGGTCCGATGGGTGGACCGGGGTCAGGGCCGGTTGACCTGCGGTCGGACGGTCGCACAGTCCGCCGTGTGGGTCTCCCAGTCCAGGATCTGGACAGCGGCGCCCGCGGCCTCCAGGCCCTGGCAACGGGCGTGGTGGCGACGGGCGATGGCGTCCAGGTCGAGGTGGGCGCCGAAGGCCGGACGGGCGGCGAGGCGACGGGCGTAGGCCCACAGCGCGGGATGCTCGGCGATGCGGTGCACGGCCGCCGCGTCGAGGTGATGGCGGTGCACGGTGTCGAGTTGGACCAGTGCGACCCACAACTCGACGTCCGCCGCCGTGATCTGATCGCTGATCAGGTACTCGTGGGCACCGAGCCCCCGCTCCAGCACCCCGAGCGTGCCGAGCAGCGTCTCGAGGGCTGCGGTGCGCTCCGCCGGCTCGGCGTCGGCCGCTCCGGCACGCTGGGCGGCCTCCTCGATGCCCTGGGCGCACATCCGCTCGACGGCCTCGATCTGCGACTCCGCGCCGCACGGGTAGAGGGCGGGCCGGCCGCCGCCGAAGTGCCGGGCGAGGTCGCGGGCGATGTCGGGGCCGTGGCTGCTGACGATGCGGCCCGACCAGTCGTCGCTGAGCACCGGCGCCAGGGCGGGGCCGGTGTACCGGTGCGCGCTGGCGTCGTACAGCGGACGCAGCGCGGAGTGGCCGCCGTCGGGGCAGTCCGGGACCGGGGGCAGGAACGTGACGGGGCAGGCCCTGTCCAGGCCGAGCAGGCTGTGGGTGACGGCGATGCGCAGACAGTCGGGGTCGGCCGCGTCCAGGTGCAGGCGGTAGCGGCGCGGCACCGCGTAGTGGCCGCTGCGCGCGTCGCGGCCGATGCGGCCCCGGAAGGCGGGGGCGGGGCGGGTGGACAGGTGGGCGGCCAGTGGTGTGACGGACATGACTCTCCCCGGGGGCGGGACGCACACGGGACGTGCGCGCGGCGGATGCGACGTCGAAGAGGGCGGTGCGGACCTCGTCCGCGCGTGCCGGGTGCGGCCGCGTCCGTGGGACACCGCCGGTGCGGTTCGGCGCGGGTCGGGGGCCCGGCTCAGTCCTGGGACCTGATGGCGCTGCACACGCGCTTCAGGTCGATGTGACGGCGGGAGGTGAGAAGAGGTGACGACCACACCGTGCGGCTCGCTCGGCCGGTGGCCGGCTCCCGTCGCCCCATCGTTTCCCTACCCGTTCACTAGGATTCCCGGATCGAGTGTCGATCCGCCCCGGGCCCCCGTCAAGAGGGCGTCCACCAGGTGAGTACCGACGTGACCCCGGAGCGTGCCGGGACGGGTGTGCGGTGCGGGGACGAGCGCCTCAGCTCTCCCTCCCGGGGCGCCAGAACACGGCCAGCAGACCGGCCGTCGCGACGACGCCCACCCCGAGCACCACACCGGCGCCCGTCCAGCCGGTCACCGCGATGTCCGCGGCCTCGTCCACCGCGTACTCCCCCGGCCCCCAGGCCCCCAGCGCCACCACGAGGACGCCCAGGACGAGAACGTACTCGTAGCCCTCCTTGAACACGAAGAAGCCGTTGCGGCGATGGGCGAGCAGGCCCGCCACCAGCATCACCGACAGCACCGCCGCGCAGGCCAGCGAGGTGAGGAAGCCCGCCAGCAGCAGTACACCGGCGCCGAGTTCGGTGAGGACACTGAGCCATGCCTGGAGTCTCGGGCGGGTGAGTCCGAGCCCGCCGAACCAGTCGGCGGTGCCGGAGATGCCGCCCCCGCCGCGCCAGTGGTTCCAGCCGTGCGCCAGCATCACCGCGCCGAGCACGCCCCGCACGAGCAGCAGCGCGGTGTCCGAAGCCTCACTCATCGCCCAGTCCCCTTCGCCGTCGGCGGCGCCCGTACCCGCGGGCGCGCGCGTGTGCCCGTGGCGTATCACCCGTGGGGTGAACATGGAAGCGAGGTCCGCCGGCCTCTCGGGCCGGTCGGCCGGGGAGACCTCCGCTCAGGTGCGGGACCTGGCCGTCGCGGCGAAGGCGTCGGCGGCCGCGAGGTCGAAGTCGCCGTGGTCGCTGCCGAGGCCCTGCGCCACGAGGGCCGCGGCGGCGCTGCCGAGGACGGCGGCGTCACCCGGCGTACGGCCCAGGCTCACGCCCCGCAGATAGCCGGCCGAGAACGCGTCGCCGCAGCCGGTGGTGTCGACGACGTCGACCACGAAGGCGGGCACCGGTTCCGCGCCGTCCGCGGTCACCACGAGCGCGCCGTCGCCGCCGCGCGTGACCGCGACGACCCCGGCGCCGGCGCCGAGAAGCTTGCGGGCACCCGTCAGCAGGTCGCTCTCGCCGGTGAAGCCGAGGACCTGGTCCTCGTTGGGCAGCAGATGGTCGATGTACGGCAGGGCCGCCTCGATCTGCTCGAAGCCGCCGAGCACACCGGGGGCGAGCAGGTCCACGGAGGTGACGACGCCGTGTTCCCTGGCGAACGACAGGATGCGGGTGGCGGTCTCCACGCCGATCAGCTCCGGGCCGCCCAGGTGCAGATGTTCGGCCTCGGCGAGGGCGTCCCAGGGGACGTCGTCGAGGCCGTAGGTGATGTTGGCGCCCAGCAGGTGCAGTGAGGGGCGGTCGCCGTTGGGCCGGATCGGCAGCACGCTCGCCGAGGTGGCGGTGTCCGTGCGGCGGGCGAGGAACTCGGTGTCGATGCCCGCCCGTTCCAGCAGCCGGACGAGCAGATCGCCGGTCGGGTCGGAGCCGATGGCACCGGCACTGCGCACCCGCGCGCCCAGCTTGGCGAGGGTGAGGGCGGTGCCGCCCGCGGTCCCGGCGGCGGTCATCCGGATGTCGTCGACCAGCGTCGCGCCCTGGCCCTCGGGTATCTCCTGGACCGGCCGCACCAGTACGTCCAGGACGTGCACGCCCATGGTGAAGACCTTCATCGGCTTTCCCCCTTCATCGGCTTCCGCGGCTCCATCGGCTTGCGCGATGTCATCGGCTCTGTTCCTGTGCGGGTGTCACGGGGTGGGTGGTGCCGTAGTCGCGGGCGATCGCCGCCTCGATCACGGCGAGTTGCTGCTGTTCGTCGAGAGCGCGGGGCCGGCCCATGGCGGCGGCGCGCTGGTAGACGCCGCAGGCCCATTCGAGGAGCAGGGCGTTCTCGACGGCCTTGTCGAGGGTCGTCCCATGGGTGAGCGCACCGTGGTTCGCCAGCAGGGCGGCGCTGCGCCCGGCGAGCGCGGTCAGCACGGACTCGGCCAGCTCGGGAGTGCCGAAGGTGGCGTAGGGGGCGACCCGTACCGTGCCGCCGAGGGCGAGCAACTGGTAGTGGACGCACGGCAGTTCGTCGAGCACGCAGGACACCGCGGTGGCCATCGGGGCATGGGTGTGGACGACCGCGCCGCTTCCGTAGCGACGGTAGACGCCGAGGTGCAGCTCCAGTTCCGAGGTCGGCCGCAGGCCGCCCGCCACGACCTCACCCGCGAGGTCGACCACGGTCACCTGGTCCGGGGTGAGTTCGGCGAGGACCGCTCCGGTCGCGGTGATCGCGACCCGGTCCTCGACGCGTACGCTCACGTTGCCGGCCGTGCCGATGAGGAGGCCTTCGGCCCCCAGGCGCCGGCACGCGTCCGCGATGGCGGCCCGCTCCTGGCCCAGCGCCGAGCTTGAGGCGGTCATGGGCGCGAAGGTAGCGTAAACATGAAACAAAGTCACGTTCAGGTTTGGAGGCAGTTCCTTGGTCCACGCGACCACGGGTCCCGACGGCGGCACCCCCCTGCGCCGCACGCCGCGGCAGGCGCGCAGCAGGGCACGGCTGGCCCTGCTGCTGGAGGCCGCCGAGCGCATCCTGGTCGGCGAGGGCGTCGAGGCGCTCACCACGACGCGGGTCGCGGCCGAGGCGAAGGTGTCGGTCGGCTCGCTGTACCAGTACCTCCCCGACCGTGACGCGATCATCGACGCCCTCGCCGCGGGCTACTTCGCCCGTCTCGAAGAGGTCATGGACGAGCTGGCCGGCACCGCGGCGCGGGAGCGGTGGGAGGATCCGGTGGGCGTGCTCATCGACACGTTCGCCGGCGTCTACCGCACCGAACACGGCTTCCGTGCCCTGTGGTTCGGCAGCGGGCTGACCGAGCGGACCCGGGCCGCGGACCGTGAGCACAAGCGGCGCATGGCCGACGGGACCCGCCGGGTGCTGCTCGCGCTGGGCGTCGCCCCGGACGACGCGGCACTCGCGAGGGCCTGCCACGCCGCGATCCTCGCCGCCGACGCCCTCGCCCAGGAGGCCTTCCGGCGGGCGCCGGGGGGCGACACCGACCTGCTCGACGAGGCGAAGGCGATGCTGCGCTGCTACCTCACCGAGGTCGTCGCTCGCGCCGGACGACGGGAGCCCTGACGGACGTCCGCGTGCGGGGCGCGGCGGACGTCCCGGGGGGCCCGGGGGCCGGGGAGGGACGCGGCGGGAATGGGTGCGAGGGCGGCGGACGCGGCCCGAAAGTCCGTGGCCGGCGCCGCGGTCCCGCCGATAGCGTCGGTGCCCGCAACCGACCGCGACGGCGGTCCCCGTACCCGGAGAGCGCATCCATGACCAGGCGACACCCCCGAGCCACCACGACCCTGTGGCGCCCCACCGGCCCCGTGGAGCTGGAGCTGGTGCGTGCGCTCGGCAGCCGCGCCTGGCCGCCCCGGCTGCCCGAGCAGCCGATCTTCTACCCGGTCCTCGACGAGGACTACGCCATCAGGATCGCGCGGGACTGGAACGTCAAGCACGACGGCGTCGGCTACGTCACCCGGTTCGAGGTCGATTCCGCGTTCCTGCGCAGGTACCCCGTCCGGCAGGCGGGCGGCCGGACGATCCTCGAACTGTGGGTGCCGGCCGAGGAGCTGGACGAGTTCAACGCCCATGTCGTCGGCGAGATCGTGGTGGTCCACGAGTTCCGGTGACGGCCGGCCGCCGTGCCGCCCACCGCGAGACCCCCGTCGGCGGCAGAACTGGCCGAACTGACCTGACACCGGCCGGACCGGCCGGTGTCAGGTCAGCCGCTCCGCGAGGTGGTCGCCGACGCGCAGCGCGTTGGCGATGGCCGTCAGGGACGGGTTGACCGCCCCGATGCTCGGGAAGAAGCTCGTGTCGACGACGTAGAGATTGTCCAGGTCGTGGGCCTTGCAGTGGACGTCGAGAGCGGAGGCGGCGGGGTCGTCGCCGAAGCGGACCGTGCCCGCCTGGTGCGCCGTGGCGCCGATGGGCATGCCCTTGTGCAGATAGATGCTGTGCGACAGGAGGTGGTGTTCCTCCATGCCCAGCTTCCCGAGCATGCCCTGGAGCCGGTGCCGCAGGCGGTTCAGTCCGGCGACGTTGTTCTTCTCGTCGAGGGCCAGGTGGATGCCGCCGTCCCGGTCCAGGGTGACGCGGTTGCCGGGGGCGGGCAGGTCCTCGCCGCACAGCCAGAAGTCGACCGCGTGATGGGCGAGCACCTCGAACGGCATGTCGGGGGCCACCGCCCCGGCCCAGCGGGGCGCTTCGCCGTGGATCTGCGCGGCGTCCGACTTGCCGAGCATCTGGATGCCGCCGAGGGGGTAGTCCCAGTCGTCGGACCCCAGGTACCAGTCGTGCAGCGCCAGGGTCTTCTGGAACTTCGTGTCGTTCGGTTCCCTGGACACCGCCATCAGGGCCAGGTTGTTGTGCCGCATGTAGTACCGGCCCACCACGTCCGAGCTGTTGGCCAGGCCCCGCGGATGCCGGTCGTTGGCCGAACGCAGGAGCAGGACGGCGGAGTTGACGGCGCCACAGGCGACCACCACGATGTCGGCGCGGAACTCCACGGTCGCGGCCTCCCCGTCGCCCGGCTCCCCCACCCTGGCGACGACCGAGGTGACACTGCGGCCGGTCGCGTCCGTCTCCAGCCGCCGTACGTCCGCGTGGGTGACCATCTCGACGTTGGCGTGTTCGAGCGCCGGGTCGACACAGATGACCTGCGCGTCGGACTTGGCCCCGACCGGACAGGGGAATCCGTCGACGCGGTCGCAGCGGATGCAGGCGCTGGTGTGGGTGGCCCGGCCCCGGTCGTCCTGGGTGAGGTTCACCCCGATCGGCAGGTGGAAGGGATGCAGCCCCTGCTTCTCCAGGTCGTCGCTGAGCCGCTGGATACGCGGCTCGTGCCGGACCGGCGGGTGGGCGTACGGGGCGCTGGTGGGGCCCTCGGTGGGGTCCTCGCCGTGCCGGCCGTGGACGAGATAGAGGTGTTCGGCCCGCGTGTAGTAGGGCTCGAGTTCCTCGTAGCTCAGCGGCCAGGCCGGGGACACGCCGTCGTGGTGGCGGAGTTCGCCGAAGTCCTCGGGACGCAGCCGGAACAGCGCGGCGCCGTAGAACTTGGTGTTGCCTCCGACGTAGTAGTTGACCTCGGGCGGGAACTCCTTCCCGTCCTTGTCGTACCAGAACTCCGGTGCACGGTACTTCCCCTTGACGAAGACCGCGGTGGAGTCCCAGTTGTCCCGTTCACGGGGGAGATAGCCGCCGCGTTCCAGCAGGAGAATCCGTTTGCCGGTGGGTGCCAGCCGATGGGCGAGGGTGCCACCGCCCGCACCGGTCCCGATGATGATGACGTCGTAGTACTGCGCGTCGGTCATGCCGGACACCGTCCTCGGAGCCTGTGCCGGTCCTGCCGGGGGAAGGGCCGCCCGGCCCGATCACCAACGTATCTCCGGGCGATGGCCCCGGCGAGTCGGGCCGGCCGGGTGAACCGGGGCGCCGGGACACGGCGCCGCCCCCTACCTGGGCGCGAGCGGTCGGCCGGTCGGCCGGTGTCACAGGATCGCCAGCGGGTTGACGGGAGAGCCGGTGGCCGCGGGCAACCGGAGCGGGGCGACGACACAGAGGAACGACCAGCGGCCCTCCGCCGCGCAGACCGGCACGAGGTCCTCGAAGCGCAGATAGTCCAGCAGGTGCAGACCCATGCCGTGGATGCCCAGCACATGGACCGGGAACGCGACCTCCCGGACGGCGCTGGGCGCACTGTCGTTGTTGCCGTCACCGCCGAGGACGGCCACCTCCCGCTCGGCCAGGAACTCCATTGCCGTCGGATGGAGCCCGGCACGTGCGCCGGCCACGTCCCAGGGGCCGAGTTCCTCGCGGCGCAGGCGGTGGCCGACCCGTACGAACAGGATGTCGCCGCGGCCGACCCGGACCCCCTGCCGGGCCTCGGCGGCGGCGAGTTCGTCGGCCCCCACCCGCGCGCCGGGTTCGAGCCAGCGCACGCCGTGCAGCCGGGGGATGTCGAGGAGGACGCCGCGTCCGACGATGCCGTCGCGGGCGAGGTCGACGGACAGGGCGGCCGCCCCCTCCGGCGACAGCACCTCACCCGCCGGGACACCGCCGTGCAGGGTGCCGTCGTAGACGACGTGGCACAGGGCGTCGAGGTGGCTGTCCACATCGCCGTGGACGTTCATCGCGAAGCGGTCCCGGGCGAACTCCAGGCCGCTCGGCCGGGGTCGGCCGCCGGCGGGGGCGGTGAGCCGGTGTTCGGCCGGTTCGGCGTCGTCGGGCCCGGTGCGGGTGTTCACGGGGGCGGCGAGCGACACCGTGCGCCCCGACCGCACCTCGCGTACGGCGGCGCGCACGTGGTCCGCGGTGATCGTGTCCAGGGCGCCCCGGCGGGCGGTGCCGCCGGGGGACGTGTCGCGCAGACGCCGGTACAGGCGCCGGAAGTCGGCCTCGCTCAGCTCGCCGGTCGTCCCCATGCCCTCACCCTCCGGCAGGACCCGGGCCCGCGCACGCCGGGTCGCCGGGCCCGCGGACGGACCGGGCGGGAGCGGCGCGGGTGAGCGGCGCACCGAAGTGCGGCCGCCACCGTCCGATGCTGCAATGAGACCCGAGGACAGGGCGATGCCGAATGCCATGACCACCCAGGGGTGAAGCCGTGAGCGAAGATTTCGTCGAAATGGGACCGATCGACTACATCGTCGTGGAGTTTCCCGGCAGCCGCATGACCGGCGAGGGCTTTCCGCTGCTGGTCGACCTGGTGGACCGCGGCGTCGTGCGCATCCTCGATCTGCTGTTCGTCCGCAAGGAGGCGGACGGCTCCGTGGTCGGCCTGGAGATCGCCGACCTCACCGGCGACGGCGTGCTGGACCTGGCCGTCTTCGAGGGTGCCTCCTCCGGCCTGCTGGGCCAGGACGACATCGAGGAGGCCGGCAGCGCGCTGAGCCCCGGCAACTCCGCGGCGATCCTCGTCTACGAGAACCTGTGGGCCGCGCCCTTCGCCACCTCCCTGCGCCGCGGCGGCGCGCAGCTGGTCGCCTCCGGTCGGATCCCGGTACCGGCCGTGCTGGCGGCGCTGGACGAGACGGACGACGTGCGGCCGCCGACGACGTAGCGATGCGGCCGCGGTGACAGAAGACCAGGTGTTCCTGGGCCTCGGCCTGATCGTCGTGCTGGCTGTCGGCTCCCAGGTACTGGCCTACCGGCTGCGCGTCCCCGCACTGATCGTGCTGCTGCCCGTCGGATTCACCGCGGGCGCGCTGACCGACGACATCGACCCCGAGCGGCTCCTCGGCAGCACCTTCTCCCCGCTGGTCTCGCTGGCCGTCGCGGTGATCCTCTACGACGCCGGACTCGGTCTGGACCTGCGGAGTTTCCGGGCCCACACGCGCCGGGTCGTGGTGCGGCTGATCTGGTTCGGCGCGCTGTTCACCGGCGCGTCGGCGGCGTTGGTGGCCATGCCGCTGCTCGGCATGTCACACGGCGCGGCGGTCATGCTCGGGGCGATCCTCGTCGTGTCCGGGCCCACGGTCGTCGGCCCGCTGCTCGCCTTCGTCCGCCCCACGGAGCGACTGCGGCGGATCCTGGTCTGGGAGGGGTCGCTGATCGACCCCGTGGGCGGCATCCTCGGCGCGCTGGTCTTCCACACCGTCACGGCCGGCGGGCCCGACGGTTTCGGCAGCAGGGTCGGTGCCTTCGCCGTCAGCACGGCGGTCGGGGTGGCGGGAGGCCTCGTCGGAGCGGCCGTGCTGACCGTGGCGCTGCGCACACTGCGGCTCGGGGAGGTGCTCGCCACCACGGTGCAGCTCGCCGCGGTGGTCGGGGTGGCCGCCGCCTGCGATGTCGTCCGGGACGACACGGGGCTCATCGCCGCCGTCCTGATGGGGCTGGCGGTGGCGAACCTGCCCGGTGGGGGCGCCGCCGCCCGGCGACCGTTCTTCGAGACGCTGGTGAATCTGGTCATCGGGCTGCTGTTCATCTCCATCTCGGCCACGGTCAGCCCCCAGTCCCTGCGGGGCGTGCTGCTGCCGGCGCTGGGGCTCGCGGCGTTCCTGGTGCTGGTGGCCCGGCCCCTGGTGGCGGCCGTGTCGGCATGGGGAACCGATCTGAAGGCGGGGGAACGCGGTTTTCTCGGCTGGATGGCGCCGCGCGGGATCGTGGCCGCGGCCACCGCCTCGACGTTCTCGGCCACGCTGGTCGAGCAGGGCGTCGGCGGCGCCGCGAAGATCCTGCCGGCCACGTTCGTGGTGATCGTCGCCACCGTCACCCTGTACGGACTGAGCGCGGCACCGGTGGCCCGGCGGCTGGGTGTGGTGCGCTCGGCGCGGTCCCGGCCGTTGCTCGTGGGCGGCGATCCATGGGTGGTCGATCTGGGGCGGGCCCTGCGGTCGGCCGGGCTGGACGTGGTGATGTGGGCGGGGCGCGAGACGGAGCGGGACAGCATCAGGGCGGCCGGGATCGAACTCGCCCCCGGGGAGCTGTTCGCCGCGGCCACCGGCGAGGGCGCCGAACTCGAGGGCCTCACCGGGGTCCTGCTCCTCACCGGCGAGGACGACTTCAACGCCCTGGCGGCCACCCACCTAGAGGGCAGCGTCGAGGGCACGGTCCACCGGCTGCGGCCGCCCGCCGGGAGCCAGGGCGTCATCACGCCCTACGGGGGCGGCGAGGTGCTCTTCGATCCGGACCTGACCGGCCCTGAACTGGCGCGCCGTCACGCCGGGGGCGCACGGGTCGTGACGTACCGCCTCGACGGCGGCGTTCCGGCCGGACACCGGCTGCTGTTCCTGGTGCGGGGAGACGGGCGGCTCCTTCCCGTCACCCGTACCGCCGGTCCGGCGCCGCGGCCGGGAGACATCGCGGTACTCCTGAGCGCCTGACCCGTCGGCGGCCGGTGAACCGCTCGGCCCGTCAGCGGCCGGTGAACGGGTCGGTCCGTCGGCGGCCAGGGGACCGCTCGGCCCGTCAGCGGCCGGTGAACGGGTCGGTCCGTCGGCGACCAATGAACGGGTCGGTCCGTCGGCGACCAATGAACGGGTCGGTCCGTCGGCGGCCAGGGGACCGCTCGGCCCGTCAGCGGCCGGTCGACCGCTCGAAGGCGGCGACGGCGGCCGGGACCCGGGCCAGAGCGGCCGGAAGGTCGGCCGTGGCGTCCAGGGTCAGGCCCGGCTCGTCCGGCGCCAGCGGCTCCAGCGTCGCGAACTGCGAGTCGACCAGCCGGGCGGGCATGAAGTGACCGGTGCGCCGGGACACCCGGTCCCGTGCGGTGTCCCGGTCCAGGGCGAGGAAGAGGCACCAGAGCCTGCCTGCCGCGGCCGGACGGAGTGCGTCGCGGTAGGCCCGTCTGAGGGCCGAGCAGGCGACGACCAGCCCCTCCCCGGCCTCGGCGGAGTGCCGGATGCGGTCGGCGACGGCACGCAGCCAGGGCGCGCGGTCCGCGTCGTCCAGCGCGTGGCCGGCGGTCATCTTGGCGATGTTCGCGGCGCTGTGGAAGTCGTCGCCGTCGACGAACGTCACGCCGAGCCGCTCGGCGACCGCCGTGCCGACGGTGGTCTTCCCGGAACCGGACACGCCGAGGACCAGCACGACCGCCGGCCCCTGCCCGGCCACCGGGACCGGCTCTCCGGGGGCCGTCTCCCCGCCACCGGTCACGTGTTCTCGGGCTCCCGGCCGGCCGCCGTCCGCCGCAGGTCCGCCTCGGCGAGGGGCTGGAGGGCCCCGGCGGTGTCGAGCCGGTAGAGCAGGACGAGGGGCGGCCCGACGAGCACCACGGCGATGGCCGTGACCAGCAGCAGCCAGCGCAGTGTCGTCGTCGCGCCGGCCGCCTCGGAGACGGTCAGCGAGGTGGGGATGAGGTAGGGCCGCTGGGCCAGCCCCCATGCCACGACGACGAGGGCCACGCTGCCGACGGCGGTGATCCTCGCCCAGCCCGTGGCGGTGCGGTACAGCAGCCCGGCGGTGGCCAGCGCGCCGACGACCGCGAGCAGGACGAGGGTGAGACCGATCCCGCCGGTCAGCCGGTCGTGGACGTAGCGCGCGTCGTCGCCGGTCACGGCGAGGCCGACGACCGCCAGGACGGCGAGGGCGCCCAGGCTGCACCAGGCCCGCAGCCGGAAGTACCCGACCAGGTCGGCGGCGTCGAAGCGGCGGGCGTCGGCGGTCAGGAACACCGCCCCGAGGAAGGCGGTCGCGGCGACGGTCAGCAGCCCGGCGATCACGGAGGTGCCGTTGGACCAGGCGTCGGCCGACGCCTTCGTGCCGGGAGCCACCCGGCCCGTGGCCAGCCCGCCGACGGCCGCTCCGAGGAAGAAGGGCGTCAGCAGCGAGGAGACGGCGAAGGCGGCGCCGTAGACCCTGCGTCCGGCGAGGCGCTGGGTGGGCTTGCGCAGGGCGAACCCGGCGCCGCGCAGGACGAGTCCCACGGCCGCCAGCGCCAGCGGCAGCCACATGGCCGTGAAGACCGTCTGGAACAGGACCGGGAAGCCGGTCCACATGATGACCAGGATGAAGATGAGCCAGACGTTGTTGGTCTCCCACACCGGTGCCATGGCGTGGTCGATGAGCCACCTGGGGCGCTTGCCCCGCTCGGTGCCGCCGGCGAGCAGGTCCCAGAACCCGGCGCCGTAGTCCGTGCCGCCGGCACAGGCGTAGGCGGCCACCACGGCCAGCAGCACCCAGGCGACGACGTCCTCGGTCATGCCGGTCCCCCGTCCCCGCCGCCGGTCGGGGACAACGGCCGGGGCCCGTAGGGGGTGTCGCCCTCGACGTCCCCGGCGGCCGCTGCGTCCGCGGTGCCGGCCGCCGTCGGAGCGCTCTCGTCGGCGAGCCGCCACCGTGCGCTCATCCTCCGCAGGACGGTCAGGAACGCGGCGAACACCAGGACGTAGAGGACCACCACGATGCCGAGCATCGTCCACAGGGTCGAGGCCCGGGTGTCCGTCACGGCCTCCGCGACCCGCATGTTCTGGTAGACGATCCAGGGCTGCCGGCCCACCTCGGTGGTGATCCAGCCGCACTCCACGGTCAGCAGACAGGCGCCGCCGGCCACCGCCGCGCACCGGAAGAACCACGGTGACCTCGGCAGGTCACGGCGGCGGAGCCAGCACCAGCCGTACCAGAGGGCGAGCAGGACGAGCAGGCTGCCGATGGTCACCATGATGTCGAACGCCCAGTGCGCGATGGTCGCCTGGGTCGCCGTCGGGCGGTCGCCCGCCGGGACCGAGGACAGGCCCGTCACCTTGGTGTCCGGGCTGAAACCGGCGAGGATCGAGTCCAGTTGGGGGATCCTGATCCCGCCGGAGATCGTCCCGTCGGGATGCAGCCGCCCGAAGACGTACTCCGGCACATGGGTGTCGGTCTTCCAGACGATCTCGGTGGCCGCGAACTTCACCGGCTGCTCGTGGAAGACGGACCGCGCGATCGAGTCACCGAGCACGAACTGCACGGGGGTCAGGATCGCGGCGACGGAGAACGGCACGGTGAAGCCGAGCCGGTGGTAGCGGTCCCGGCGGCCGCGCAGCCAGCCGACCGCGTACACCCCGGCGACGACGTAGCCGGCGGTCAGCACCACTCCGGTCACGAAGTGCCAGTACTCCGGGCCGAACATCGGCGTGAAGATCGCCCTGCGCACGTCGACGTCCACGGGGCTGCCGGAGGCGTCGAGGGTGAAGCCGCGCGGGGTGTTCATCCAGGAGTTGGCGGCCACGATGCCGAAGGCCCCCATCAGGGCGGCCAGCGGCAGCGGCAGTCCGAGCCAGAAGTGCGTCCACGGCCTGAGCCGGCGCCAGCCGTACAGGTAGAGGGCGATGAGGATCGCCTCGAGGAAGAACGCCCAGGCCTCGACGCCGAAGCCGAGGCCGAAGACATCGCCCCACCGGCCCATCATCCCGGGCCACAGCAGGCCCAGTTCGAAGGAGAGGACGGTGCCGGTCACGATGCCGATGGCGAACTGGACGGCCATGACCGCCGACCAGCGCCGTGCGAGCAGCAGCGCGACGGCGTCGCCCTTGCGCAGGCCGCGGTAGTGCATCAGGAGGGTGATGGCGGGCAGGGCCACGCCGAAGGGCACGAGCAGGATGTGGGAGGCCAGGGTGAAGGCCATCAGTTCCCGGGCCGGCAGCAGTTGGGCGGGGGCGTCCGCCAGCAGATGGTCGATCGCGCTGTTCACATCGTCCTCGGTGGCTCGTCCCGGATGGCTCGAGGGGGTGGGGGGCTCAGCCGTGCGGGGTCTCAGCCGCCCGTGGCGAAGCCGGGGAACAGCGTCATGCCGCCGTCGACGTAGAGCGTGGTCCCCACCACGTAGTCGAAGAGGTCGGAGGCCAGCGCGGCCACCACGTTCGCGATGTCGTCCGGGTCGCCGACGCGGTCGTAGGGGATGAGCCGGAGCAGGTCGGCCTCGGCCTCGGGGGTGTCCCAGGCGTCGCGGTTGATGGGCGTGCGGATCGCGCCCGGGGCGACGGCGTTGACCCGGATCCGGTGCGGCGCGAGTTCCTGCGCGAGGGTCTCCATGAGCATCTGCACCCCGCCCTTGGACGACGCGTAGTTCACATGGCCCGCCCAGGGGATGATCTGGTGGACCGAACTCATGCAGATGATCTTCCCGGCGGACCGGGAGACCTCCGGGACGACCCCGCGCCGCAGGAACTCCTTGGTGGCTTCGCGTGCGCACAGGAACTGCCCGGTCAGGTTCACGTCCAGTACCTTGCGCCACTGGTCCATGGTCATGTCGGTGACGGGGGCGTCGCGCTGGAGGCCCGCGTTGGCGACCATCACGTCGATGGTCCCGAACTCCTCGACCATGCGGGAGACCATGTCGGCGACCTGGTCCTCCTGCGACACATCGGCCTCGTGCGCGTAGGCGCGGACGCCGAATCCCTCGATCTCGCGCACCACGTCCTGCGCGGCTTCCCGCCCCGCCACGTAGTTCACGACCACATCGGCGCCCGCCCGCCCCAGGCCGATCGCCGTGGCCTTTCCGATGCCGGAATTCGCGCCCGTCACCAACGCCTTCTGCCCGGTGAGGAGCGGCGGGGCGAGAGGCCGGTGACCGTCACTGCCGCTGGCGCTGGTTTCCACTCGACTCTCCCTGTGCGTACCGGCGCGGACATTCGGCGGATATGCAGAGGAATCCGCCCGACAACGAAAACACGCGGGGACCGGTACGGCACGGCGGCACGTCCCCTGTCAGCCGCCCGGGGTGCCCGTCCACGCCGAACGGCCCAATACCGCCGACCGACCCGCGCGGAAGGCGCGGGCCGGTCGGACGGCGCGGCCGCAAGGCGGGCCGGTCGCATGGGTGGGCCGGTCGCACGGGTGCGCCGGGTCGGGGCGCCGGTCGCGGGGCGGCCGGCGGGAGTGGTGGCCGGACGGGCCGCGAAGGGGCTAGTCGGCGCGGGGTTCCCGGCCCGTTCCGACGCACAGCGCCCAGATGACGAAGGCGTCCACGGCGATGATCACGATGGCCCAGACCGGCTGGTACGGCAGCCACATGAAGTTGGCGATCATCGACAGACCGGCGACGGCGATACCGACGACCCGCGCCCACACCGCGCCACCGAAGAGAGCGGCGCCCGCGAGCGCGACCAGAACGCCGAGGACGAGATGGATCCAGCCCCAGCTCGTCAGGTTGAAGTTGTACGCGTAATTGCGGGTCACGACGAAGACGTCGTCCTCGGCGATGGCGGCGATTCCCTGGAATATCGCCATCAGGCCGCCGAAAATCATCATGACCCCGGCGAAGCCGGTCCAGCCGGTCACCCACGCTCCGCCGCCGCTCGCCCTTCCGTGTCCGTGGTGCACACCGGTAGCGGTCATCTGGGACTCCTCCCACATAGATCTCGCACGGACGTCTCGCAAGGCGTCTCGCACAGACATCTCGCACAGGCATCTCGGCACGGCCGGATGGCCGTTCGATCGCCCGGATTTCAGCTTGCCACGGGAAGCACGAACCGGCAGAACACCGATATTCACGCAGTTCAGCGCGGGGTCCGACCGACATGCGAGAGAAATCCGACGGTGGTCCAATGGACGTATCCGGTGCGAGAAAGGAAACCGCCGTGCCAGGTCTCCTCCGCGGGGTCGCCCGCACAGCCGTAGTGGCCGGTACCGCGACCGCCGTGTCGAACCGCGTGTCGCGCCGCCAGCAGGGGCGCTGGGCCCAGCAGGACTATCAGCAGGCCGCACCGCCGGCGCCGGCCGCCGCTCCCCCGCCCACCCAGCCGGCCGACATGAGCAGCAAGATCGACCAGTTGAAGCAACTCGGTGAGCTGAAGGCCCAGGGCGTCCTCACCGAGACCGAGTTCGAGGAGCAGAAGCGCAGGATCCTCGCGTCCTGAGGCCGACAGCGAACAGCAGGGCCGGAGGCCGTACCCGGACGTCGGGTACGGCCTCCGGCCCTGCCGGTTCCGTGCAGTCGGGACGACAGGATTTGAACCTGCGACCCCTTGACCCCCAGTCAAGTGCGCTACCAAGCTGCGCCACGTCCCGAGGCGTTGCCGCGGCGGTGAGCTGCGGGAACGCGCGGACAGAGCCTACCGTACGGGGGTGGGGGCGGCGGTCGGCGCCTGGTGGGCGGCCGTCTGCGGCAGCCGGCTCGCGCGGCGGACCGGGACCAGCAGAGCGGCGAGGGCGGCGCCGAGGCAGAGCACCGCGAGCAGGGTGAATCCGTGGGTGTAGCCGGACTCGTGGGGCAGGCCCGACGGCTGGAGGCGGCCGGTGACCAGGACACTGGTGACGGCGGCCCCGATGGATCCGCCGATGGTGCGGATGTTGGCGTTCATCCCGGTGGCGGCGCCGGTCTGCCCGGGGGGCACGCTGCCGACGATCAGGTTGGCCATGGAGGCGAAGGCCAGGCCGATACCGAGGCCGAACACGCCTGCCACGAAAGCGACCTGCCACTGCTCGTCGTGCCAGAGGGCGAGGAAGCCCAGGGCGAGGGAACCGAGCGCGGCACCGGCCGTGAGCAGCGCCTTGGCTCCCACGCGGGGCTCGAGACGGCCGCTGAGCACACCGGAGACGAACATCGCGAGCAGCATCGGCAGCATGAGGAGCCCGGAGGCGGTGACGCTCGCGCCGAAGCCGTACCCGGCCGTGGCCGGGGTCTGGACGAACCCGGGCAGGAAGGACCAGATGGCGTACATGCCCGCGCCGAACAGCAGGGCGGCGAGGTTGGTGGTCCAGACGGCCGGGAGCCGCATGATGCGCAGGTCGATCAGCGGGCTGCGGGAGCGGGCCTCGGTGAACAGCCACAGCGCGAACAGCGCCACGGCCAGGGCGAACAGGCCGATCACCCGGGCGGAGCCCCAGCCCCAGCCGGAGGCCTGGCTGAGCGGCAGCAGCAGGGCGACCAGCCAGCCGGACAGCAGCACGGCCCCGAGCCAGCTGACCCTGCCCGCCGCCCGGTGGGGCGACTCGGGCACATAGCGCAGCGCGATCAGCGTGGCGGCCGCGACGATGGCGACGGGGATCCAGAACAGCCAGCGGTAGTCGAGCGCGGAGACGATCGGTCCGGCGGCGACCATGCCGACGCCACCGCCTGCGGCGATCACGGCGGACAGGTTGCTGATGCTGCCGGGCACCCGGGACGGGTCGAACTCGTCCCTGATGATGCCGAAGGAGAGCGGGAACAGGGCGCCGCCGACGCCCTGGACGACCCGGGCGAGGATCAGGACGCCGATGTTCGGCGCGAGCGCGGCGAGCAGACAGCCGGCCAGGACGGCGAGCAGGACCCCGACGAGGGTGCGCTTCTTGCCGATCAGGTCGCCGACCCGGCCGAGGATCGGCGTGAAGACGGACGCGGACAGCAGATACGCGGTCATCACCCAGGTCGCGGTGGACTGCGAGGTGTGCAGCGCGTGCTGCACGGTCGGCAGGGCCGGCGCTATCAGCGACTGGAGCATGGAGAACACGCCGGCACCGGTCGCGAGGACCGCGAAGGTGAGGCGGGTGGACTTGCGGGGCATGACAAGCCTCTCGGAAAGACCCGGAAAGAGGAGAAGACGCCTCGGACTGCTAAAGTGGAGGCACCCCTCCACTGTAGCGGAGGTACCCCTCCGGTTCAACCGAGTCCCGCCCAGGAGGCAGCAGTGCCGGCTCAGCAGTTCCCCATCAGCGAGATCGTCGCGGCCCAGCGCCCCGCCCGTAAGGACGCGGCCCGCAACTACGACGCGCTGCTGACCGCCGCGCGCGAGGCCTTCGCCGAGCACGGCTCCGAGGCGTCGCTGGAGGACATCGCCCGGCGCGCGGGCGTCGGCATCGGCACGCTGTACCGGAACTTCCCGACGCGCCGGTCACTGTTCGAGAGCGTGTACGCGGACGAGGTCAACGCGCTGTGCCGGTCGGCCGTGGAGTTCGCCGGCCTGGACCCGTGGGAGGCGGTCACCGCCTGGCTCGAACGGTTCGCCGGCTACATGGTCACCAAGCGGGCGGTGCGCGAGGCTCTGGAGGGCGAGTCGGAGATCTTCCAGGCCTGCCGTGACTCGCTGTACGCGGCGGGCGGCCCGCTGTTCGAGCGGGCCCAGCGGGCCGGGGCGGCCCGGACCGACATGGAGTTCGGCGATCTGCTGCGCCTGGTCGCCGGGATCACCGCGACGGCCTTCACCGACGACGCCCAGCGCGACCGCGTCCTGGCCATCGCGCTGGACGGGGTGCGCGCCGGGCGGTGACCGGGCGGGTCAGCGGGCCAGCGGGTGCTCCGGGTCGAGCAGCTTCGCGATCCGCTCGGTGATCGTCTGGGAGTTGTTGCCGGCCGGGGCGTCCTCGCCCACGGTGGTGGACACCGCGATGGACAGCCGCTTGTGCGGCTCGTACGCCATCACGGCCGCGTAGCCGAAGAAGGACGGGTTCTGCACCACCCAGCCGTTCACCACGACCACGCCGACACCGAAGTGGAAGTCCTCGGTCATCGGCAGGCAGACCGTGGCGGGACAGGTGGCCGTGGCGTGTCCGAGACCGACCGTGCCCGGGTTCAGCTGGGTGCGGAAGGAGCGCTTGGAGAGCAGTTCACCCGAGCCGATCCCCTGTCCGGAGCGGGCCAGGTCACAGATGTCCTGGGTCAGGACGGCCCCGGGCGCGGTGGTCCAGGAGGGGTTGAAGTAGGTGGACTCCTCGTAGGTGCCGCGCTCCTCGTCGTACGCGTGCAGCACCGGCCGCGGGATGACCGCGGTGTCGTTGCTGCGGGTGTTGCGCAGGTCGAGCGGCTTGATGACACGCTGCCGCAGGAGGTGTTCCAGGGGGGTGCCGGAGATCTTCTCCAAGGCGCGCCCGAGGAGGACGAAGTTGGCGTGCGAGTAGCTCCAGTTGGTGCCCGGCTCGTACCAGAGGGGGTGACTGAGGGAGATCCCGACGACCTCCTCGGGGGTCCAGTGCTGCCAGGGGTCGGCGTAGAGCTTCTTCAGGAAGACCGGGTCGGTGACGTAGTCGTGCAGGCCCGAGGTCGAGTCGCCGAGCATCCGCAGGGTGATCCTGTCGCCGTGCGGCAGGTCGGGCAGCCAGCGGGAGACCGGGTCGTCGAGCTTCGCCTTGCCCTCCTCGACGAGTTGGAGCAGCACGGTGCCCATGAAGGCGATGCCGACCGAGCCGGTCCGGAAGTGCATGGCGGGCGTCGCGGGCACGTCGGTCATGGACTCGCCGACCGCGCCGGTGACGAGTTCGTGCCCGTCGATCGTGACCTTGACCAGGGCGGCCTTGAGATCGAGTTCCTCGCGGGCCTTGCGGACGAGGTCGAGGACCTGGCGCGCCCGGCCCTGCGGGTTCCGGGTGGCGGCGCAGGCCCGGTCGTGGTGACCGGGGTCGGCCGTGGCCGCGGCCGCCGTCTGGACGGTGGAGGCGAGGAGGGCGGCGGCGCACAGCAGCGCCGTACGGGTACGGGTCATATGGGCACTATGGGCTGATCTTCACACCGGCGACGGGGGCAACACTCCGGCCGCCGTCCCTCCGGACCCGAACGGCCCTCGGCACCGCAGGTCTCCGCCGCTCCGCCCGCCCGTGCGCCTTCCGGCTCCCCGGCTCGCTCCCCCGGCCCCCTCCCCGGGCCCCCTCCCCCCGGACCCGTCGCCGACCGTCCCGCCGCCCCGCCACCCTGCCACGGGACCGGACCCGGCCCCGGCGCCGGGGCCACCGCCACCGCCACCGCCACCGCCACCGCCACCGCCACCGCCAGGATCCTGGGCACCGAGACGTCTTCAACTCTTCGGCGGATGCGGCTACATGCTGGAGTACCCGAGGAAGGTGTCGTCGTCATGGCCGGGACGGTGCGGCCGGGCCGGGGCGCCACGGCGCCGGGGCAGGGAGGACGGTGGGACATGGAGGACTTCTCCGGCCGGCGGGGGGTGGCGTTCGTCGCGGGCGGAACGGGCGGCATCGGCGCGGCGGTCGTACGGACACTGGCGGCACGCGGCAGCGCGGTGGTGTTCACCTACCGGGCCCGGCGGGAGGCGGCCGAGGCGCTCGCCGACGGCACGGCGGGACTCGTACCGCTCCGGCTGGACCTGACCGACGAGGCGGCGACGGCCCGGGCCGTGACCGCGACGGCCGAGGCGTACGGAAGCATCCACACGCTCGTGTACGCGGCCGGTCCGCATGTGCCGATGCGGCATCTGAGCCGGGTGACACCGGGCGAGTACCGGGCCCAACTCGAGGCGGACGCGGTGGCGTTCTTCAATCTGGCGCATCCCGCGCTGCCCGTCCTGCGCCGGAGCCGGGGCAGCATCGTGGCGGTCACCACCGTCGCCACCCGGCGCTTCCCGGTGCGCGACGGACTGTCCTCGGGGGCGAAGGGAGCGGTCGAGGCGGTCGCCCGCGCGCTGGCCGCCGAGGAGGGGCGCTACGGGGTCCGCGTCAACTGTGTCGCGCCCGGCATGCTCACGGACGGCATCGCGGGCCGGCTGATCGAGTCGGGCGAACTGGACGAGGGGGCGCTCGCGGTCACCCGGCGGAACATCCCGCTGCGCCGGTTCGGGGAGGCGGCGGACATCGCGGAGGCGGTGTCCTTCCTCGCCTCGGACCGGGCCGGCTTCATCACGGGGCAGGCCCTGGGCGTGGACGGGGGCTACAGCGTGTAGCGGCCCCGGCCTCCCCTGCGGGAGGAGAAGGACCACGCAGTCAAGCCGGTCGACGACCTCCCGAGGACCGGCTCGACTCCGCGGTCGTGCCAGTCTTCGCGGGCGGCCGCCCGGGCGTCAAGACCGTCTCACAGGACGACTCCCGCACCGTCGGAAGCACAAACCTTTCCCGTCACTCCAGGACCGACACACAGAATTTTCCCCGCCGTCCGGCCGACGCCGGGAATGCGTGTGGCGATTCGGACAAGCGGTCCAGAGGAACCCATTTCCTGCGGTCGGCCGTGTTTCCGGGGTGTGAGTGGAGGGTGAACCGGGCCGGAACCGAAAGGAATTCATCCGATTTCCTACGCCCTGGCCCGTCACGCGCGACTGACCGAATCGCTGCGGCTGTTTACCGGCCGATCGTTCGAACGTTGACCAGTGAGTAACAACCGCACTACCTTTCAACGCGTTTCGAGCACGCGCTAGAGAACGGCGTTCCGCGGTGGATCTCTGCCCGCGGGAATCCGGTGAGCCGCCATTGCTGTCCCGAACCCCCCACCGTGCAGTCTCACCCTTGATTCGGAGAATCATGACGTCTGCTGTGCGTTCCGAGGACATGATCATCGGCATCACTCCCTTCGGCGAACCCGATGCCGGGCTCGCCCTGGCGATCGACCGGGCCGGCGGGCTCGGCGTCCTCGACCTGGGATCCGGTGACCGAAGAGCCCGCGAGGCCCTGTCCCGGCTGCGCCGCGACGCGCCGGGCGGCTTCGGGGTCCGGGTCGGCCCACACTGCCGGCTCGCCCCTGCCGAGCTGGGGCCCGACGGCCCGCACACCGTCGTCCTCACCACCGAGGCGCTCGGGACCGCGAAGGTCCCGGCGGGCGACGAGACGCCCTGGTCCGTCGCCGGTCTCGCCGCGCGCTATCGCGTGCTGGTCGAGGTCACCGACCTGGCGGGCGCGCGGGACGCGTTACGCGCCGGGGCGCACGGCCTGATCGCCCGCGGCGCCGAGAGCGGCGGCCGGATCGGCGAACTGAGCACCTTCGTCCTGCTCCAGCAGCTCCTCGCCGCACCCGAGGTGAGCGCGCCGGTGTGGGCGTGCGGCGGCATCGGCCCGCGCACGGCCGCCGCCGCGGTGGCCGGCGGCGCGGCGGGCGTCGTCCTGGACAGCCAGCTCGCGCTGCTCGCCGAGTCGGCGCTGCCCGAACCCGCCGCCGCGCAACTACGCACCCTGGACGGCTCGGAGACCGTGGTCCTGGCCGGCCACCGGGTCCTGCCGCGGCGGGGCCCGGACGCCCCGCGGCTCGTGGAGGGCGCGGAGCCGCACACGGTGGCGGCGCTGCTGGGCGCACGGGATCCCCGAGGCCGGCTGCTCCCGGTGGGCCAGGACGGCTTCCTCGCCGCGCGGTTCGCCGAGCGCCGGGGTGATGTGCGCAGGACCCTGCGGGCGCTGCGGGACGCGGTCCTGGACGCCGTGCGCGACGACACGGCCGTGCGGGCGCTCGGGGCCGGGTCGCCCATGAGCCGGGCGCTGGGCACCCGGCTCCCGCTCGCCCAGGGGCCGATGACCAGGGTGAGCGACGGGCCCGCGTTCGCCGCGGCGGTGGCGGCCGAGGGCGCGCTGCCCTTCCTCGCCCTGGCGTTGGCGGACGGCGCGCGGGCCCGGACGATGCTCGCCGAGACCCGGGACGCGGTGGCCGGCCGGCCCTGGGGCGTGGGCGTGCTCGGCTTCGCACCGGAGGACGTGCGCGCGGCGCAGCTGGAGGCGGTACGGGAGCTGCGGCCGACGCACGCGATCATCGCGGGCGGCCGGCCGTCCCAGGCGCGGGCGCTGGAGCGGGACGGCATCCGGACCTTCCTGCACGTGCCGTCGCCGGGGCTGCTGCGGCAGTTCCTGGAGGCCGGGGCGCGCCGGTTCGTGTTCGAGGGCTCGGAGTGCGGCGGGCACGTCGGACCGCGTGGCAGCTTCCCGCTGTGGGAGGGCCAACTCGCCGTCCTGGAGGACTGGTCGGCGGTGCACGGGGCCGAGGACGTGGAGGTGTTCTTCGCGGGTGGAGTGCACGACGAGCGGTCGGCGGCGATGGTCGCCGCCCTCGCCGCGCCGCTGACCGCGCGCGGAGCGGCCGTCGGCGTGCTGATGGGCACCGCGTACCTGTTCACCGAGGAGGCCGTGTCCCGCGGCGCCATCCGGCCGCTCTTCCAGCGGCAGGTCATGGCCGCCGAGCGCACCACGCTCCTGGAGTCGGCTCCGGGACACGCCACCCGCTGTGTGCCGAGCCCGTTCGCCGCCGGCTACCGCGACGAGGAGGCCCGGCTGCGGGCCGAGGGTGCGGGGGACCGGCACATCTGGGAGGCCCTGGAACGGCTCAACGTCGGCCGGCTGCGCCTCGCGAGCAAGGGCGTGACCCGGGACACCGACGGCTCCCTCACTCCCGTCGACGAGCAACGCCAGCTCGCCGAGGGGATGTTCATGGCCGGGGAGGTGGCGGTGCTGCGCTCGGCGACCACCACGATCGCGGCGCTGCACGCGTCGGTGACGACCGGTGCGATCGAGCATCTCGCCCTGCGCGCGGCCGAGTTGAGCCAGGAGGACAAGGTCCCGGAACCGGTCGCCCCGGCCCCGCTCGACATCGCCGTCGTCGGCATGGCGTGCATGTTCCCGCAGGCGCCCGACCTGCCCACCTTCTGGGCGAACGTGGTCGGGGGCGTGGACGCGGTCGGCGAGGTGCCGGCCGACCGCTGGGACCCGGCCGTGCACCACGGCGGGTCGACGCCCTCGAAATGGGGCGGCTTCCTGCCCCGCATCCCCTTCGACCCGCTGCGGTACGGCATCCCGCCCACCTCGCTGGGCAGCGTCGAGCCGGTCCAGCTGCTGTCCCTGGAGGCGGCCCGGCGGGCCCTGGAGGACGCCGGATACGGCGAGGGGGAGCGGGAGTTCGACCGCTCCCGCACCTCGGTGGTGTTCGGCGCGGAGGCCGGCAGCGACCTGTCGAACGCGGCGACGCTGAGGGCGGTGCTCCCCTCGTACTACGGCAGCGTCCCGGCGGGACTGGACGACCAGCTCCCGCGGCTCACCGAGGACTCCTTCCCCGGCATGCTCGCCAACGTCATCTCCGGGCGGATCGCCAACCGGCTCGACCTCGGCGGCGCCAACTACACCGTCGACGCGGCCTGCGCCTCCTCGCTGGCGGCGGTGGACGTCGCCTGCAAGGAACTCGTCGGCGGCACCTCGGACGTGGTGCTCTGCGGCGGCGCCGACCTGCACAACGGCATCAACGACTACGTCCTCTTCTCCTCCGTGCACGCCCTGTCCCCGACCGGCCGCTCCCGCGCCTTCGACGGTTCGGCGGACGGCATCGCGCTCGGCGAGGGCGTGGCCTGCGTCGTCCTCAAACGGCTGGCGGACGCCGAGCGCGACGGGGACCGGATCTACGGCGTGATCAAGGGCCTCGGCTCCTCCAGCGACGGCCGCTCGCTCGGTCTGACGGCCCCCAGGCCCGAGGGTCAGCGCTCGGCCCTGGAACGGGCCTACCGCAACGCGGGCGTGTCCCCGGCCGAGGTCGGGCTCGTGGAGGCGCACGGCACCGGGACGGTGGTCGGCGACCGCACCGAACTGCGCATCCTCAGCGAGGTGTTCACCGAGGCCGGGGCGGCACCGGGCGGCTGTGCGATCGGCTCGGTGAAGTCGCAGATCGGGCACACCAAGTGCGCCGCCGGACTCGCGGGACTGATCAAGACACTGCTGGCCCTGCACACGGGCGTGCGGCCGCCCACGCTGCACGTCGAGGCCCCCAACGCGGCCTGGGACCCGGCGAGCAGCCCCTTCGCCTTCCACGCACGGGCCCGGCCCTGGGCGGCGCCCGCCGGGGAACGCGTCGCCGGGGTCAGCGCGTTCGGCTTCGGCGGCACCAACTTCCATGTGGTGCTGCGCGCCCACGCCCGCGGTGTGCCGCCGGTGCGGGGCACCGACGCCTGGCCGGCCGAACTGTTCGTCTTCCGTGGCCGGGACGCCGCCGCGGCCGGCCGTGCGGTGGACGAACTCCTCGCGGCCGCGGAGGCCGAGGGCCGGCCCTGGCGGTTGCGGGACCTGGCCCTCGGCGCCGCGCGGCGGTCGGACGCGAGCGGTGATCCGGCGCAGGTCGCGGTCGTCGCGACGGACGTGGACGACCTGGTCGGCAAGTTGCGGCGGGTGTCGGCCGATCCGGCCGCGCAGGATCCGGCGCGCGGGATCCACCGGGCCGGACCGGAGGTCCCGCAGGACGGCCCCGGGGACTCCAAGACCGCGTTCCTCTTTCCCGGCCAGGGCAGCCAGCGCACCGGCATGCTCGCCGACCTGTTCGTCACCTTTCCCGAGCTGCGGCCCTACCTGGAGCTCGGCCGCGCCCACGCCGACGCCCTGTACCCGCCGGCCGCCTTCGACGACGCGGTACGCGACCGTCAGCAGGCCGCGCTGACCGACACCCGGGTGGCGCAGCCCGCCCTCGGCGTCGCCGGGCTCGCCGCGCACGCCGTGCTCACCGCGGCCGGCGTGCGGCCGGACATGGCCGCCGGACACAGCTACGGCGAGCTGGTCGCCCTCTGCGCGGCCGGCGCGCTGAGCCCCGAGACCCTGCTGGACCTGAGCGCGGAACGGGCGGCGGCGATCCTCGAGGCGGCAGGTGCGGCGGGACCGACCGGGGGCGCGGGAGCCGCGACGGCCGACGCGGCCGACTCCACCGGGGCCGCCGCGTCCGCCGGTGCCGATCCCGCGTCCGCGGGTGCCGATCCCGGGTCCATGGCGGCCGTCTCGGCCGGGGCCGAGAAGGTGGCGCGGGTTCTCACGGCGGTGGGGGCGCCGGGTTCCGTGGTCGTCGCCAACCGCAACTCGCCCGAGCAGACGGTGCTCTCGGGACCCTCGGACGCCGTCGCCGAGACCGTCCGTCTGCTGCGCGGGGCCGGGCTCGGGGCCAAGCGGATCCCCGTGGCCTGCGCCTTCCACAGCCCGCTGGTCGCCGGTGCCGCCGACCGGTTCGCCGAGGCGCTCGCGGCCCGCCCGGTGCACGCGCCCGAGTTCCCCGTGTGGTCCAACCGCACGGCCGCGCCCTACCCCGCCGACGCGGACGGGGTACGGGACGGGCTCGCCGCCCAGATCGGCGCGCCGGTCGCCTTCACCGAGCAGATCGAGGCGATGTACGCGGCGGGCGCGCGGGTCTTCGTCGAGGCCGGTCCCGGGTCGGTGCTGACCCGGCTGGTCGGGCAGATCCTCGGTGACCGTCCGCACCGCGCGGTGGCCTGCGAGCCACGCCCGGGCGGTGGTCTGGGCGACTGGCTCGACGCGCTGGCCCAACTCGCCGTCGCGGGCCTGCCGGTGCGTGCCGGGTGGCTGCTGCGCGGCCGGGACGCGGTCGACGCGGTACGGACCCCCGTCCCGAAGCGGCCCGGCTGGACGGTCGACGGACAGCTGGTCCGCACGGCCGCGGGCGCCCTCCTTCCCGGTGCGCTCGCACCGGCCCGACGCGTCGTGGAACCATTCGAGAGGACTGTGCCGACTGTGGCGACGAACCCCCCGCACGGCAGCCCGTCCGACCGGGACGCGCTCGTCTCCGAGTTCCTGCGCACCAGCCGGGAGATGATCGCCGCCCAACGGGACGTCCTGCTCACCTACTTCGGAGCCGCCCCCGGCGCATCGCCCGCTCCGCCCGTGGCGGCGGTGCCGCAGGTGATCCCGGCGGTGCCCCGACTCCCCGCGGAGCAACCGGTGGTGGCCGCCGTCACGGCGGAGCCCGCCGAGGCTCCCGGCGCGTCGCGGGCGACCGGGCCCGTCGACGTGGGGCAGGTCGTCCTGGAGATCATCAGTGAGCGCACCGGCTACCCCGTCGACATGATCGAGCCCGACCTCGACCTGGAGGCCGACCTCAGCATCGACTCCATCAAGCGGGCCGAGATCGCGGGCGAGCTGGCCGCGCGCCTGGGCTCCGGCGCCGGCGCGGACCTCACGTCGATGGACGACGACGAACTGGAGGAACTGGCGAAGGCGCGTACGGCCGCAGCGGTCACCGACTGGCTGACCGCCCGGCTGGGAGGATCGTCGGCCACCCCGCCCGCCCCGCCCGCCGCCATCACCGAGCCCGCCGCCACCACCGAGCCCGCTCCGATCCCGGCTCCCACCGCCGGGCCCGACGCGACGGTGGGGGCCGCGCAGCCCGGGGCGTCCGTGCGGGCCGCGCGGGAGGTGACCGGCGAGCCGCCCCGGCGGCATGTGCTGCGGCCGGTCCTGCTCGACGCCGGGACCGACGCTTCCGCCGCCCCCTCCACCACGCTCTCCGGCACCCGCTGGACCCTCCTGGGCGAGGCCCCCGAGGTGGCCGCCCGGCTGGCGTCCCACGGCGCCGAGGTCACCGTACGGGCCCGGGACCACCTCCTGACCGAGGCGGACGGGCCGGTGGACGGCGTGCTGTACCTCGGCGCCCTCGACCGCCCCGACGACAGCGCCGTCCTGCCGGACGCGTTTCCCGTCCTGAAGGCGGCCCTGGCGCGCGGCCCGCGCCGGCTGCTGGCCGTACGGTCCGCCGACGGCGGGACACCCGACGCCAGGACCGCCGGACTGCGCGGTCTGTTCCGGACGGTGGCCCGCGAGTATCCGGAACTGATCGCCCGGGTCGTGGACCTCTGGGACGCCTCGCCGTCCGCCGTCGCGGACGCCGTGGTCGCGGAGGCCGTCGCGCCGGACCGCACCCCGGTGGTGTGGCGGACGGCGGCCGGCCGGCACGGTTTCGAGCTGGTGGAGGCGCCGCTCGGCGCGCTCGGCAGCACCGGCGCCGGACCGGCCGGGGACGGCGCCGCCGAGGCGGCCGCGCTCGGCCTGGACCGGGACTCGGTGGTGCTGCTCGCGGGCGGGGGACGGGGTATCACCGCGCAGTGCGCCGCCGCGCTCGCCCGTGCCGCCCGTTGCCGGCTGGAGCTGCTCGGCCGGACCCCCGCCCCGGACGGCCCCGAGGCCCCGGACACCGCGGCCGCCCGCACCCCGGCGGAGCTGCGGGCCGCGCTCGCCGCGCGCGGCGGGGCGACGCCCGCGGAGATCAACCGGGCCGCCGAACTCCTGCTGGCCCAGCGGGAGATCGCCGCCACGCTCGCCGAACTCACGGCGCTCGGCAGCCGGGCCCGCTACCGCTGCGTCGACTTCCGGGACCCCGGGGCGGTGCTCCAGGCGGTGAAGGAGATCCACGCCGAGCACGGCCGGCTGGACGGCGTGGTGCACGCGGCCGGGGTGATCGAGGACCGGCTCGTCGCGGAGAAGACCGCCGAGTCCTTCCAGCGGGTCTACGGCACCAAGGCGACCGGCGCGGACGCCCTGCTCACCGCGCTGGAGGAGCTCTCCGCCGCACCGGTGTTCACCGTGCTGTTCGGCTCGGTGTCGGCCGTCCTGGGCAACCGGGGCCAGGTGGACTACGCGGCCGCCAACGACGCGCTGGAGACCCTCGGCGCCGCCTTCGCCGCCCGCACCGGGCACCGCGCGCTGACCGTGCACTGGGGGCCGTGGGCGCCCGCGGCCGGCCACGCCGGCATGGTGGGGGTGGAGCTGGCCCGGGAGTACGCCCGGCGCGGCATCCGGCTGATCGATCCCGAGGAGGGGACGGCGGCGCTGCTGCGGGAGCTGGCCTGGGGCGAGGAGTCCGCCACGGCCGTCGTCCACACCGCCCCGGGCTGGTGACGGCCACCGTGGCGGCACGTCAGCGGCCCGTCGCCGTCGTCGGCATGGCGGTCCTGCTGCCGGGCGCCGGTGACCTGGACGCGTACTGGCGGAACCTGCGGGACGGCGTGGACGCGATCGGCGAGGTGCCCGAGGGGCGCTGGGACGCCGAGTTCTACCGGCCCGGCACCGCGTCCGGACCGGCCGTCGCGGACCGGGTGTACGCGCGCCGGGGCGGGTTCGTGGACGCGCTGGCGGAGGTGGAGGTGACCCGGTTCGGGATCATGCCCCACTCGGTGGCCGGGACCGAGCCGGACCAGCTGATCGCGCTGCATGTGGCCTCGGCCGCGCTGGACGACGCGGGCGGCCCGGACCGCCTGCCCGACCGAGGGCGGGTCGGTGTCGTCCTCGGCCGGGGCGGCTACCTCGGTCCCGGGCTGGTCCGGCTCGACCAGCGGGTCCGGACGGCCGGGCAACTGGTGCGCACACTGGGCGAGTTGCTGCCCGACCTGAACGCCGACCAACTGGGCCGGGTGCGTGCGGCGTTCACCGAGCGGCTCGGTCCGGACAGCCCCGAGTCGGCGATCGGCCTGGTGCCCAACCTCGCCGCCTCCCGGATCGCCAACCGGCTGGACCTGCGCGGTCCCGCGTACACCGTGGACGCGGCCTGCGCGTCCTCGCTGGTCGCCGTGGACCAGGCGGTGGGCGAACTCGGCTCAGGGCGCTGCGACCTGATGCTCGCGGGAGGCGTCCACCACTGCCACGACATCACGCTGTGGAGCGTCTTCTCCCAGCTCCGCGCGCTCTCCCCCAGCCAGCGCAGCCGTCCCTTCCACCGGGACGCCGACGGCATCCTGATCGGCGAGGGCACCGGCGTCGTCGTCCTGAAGCGGCTGGCCGACGCCGAGCGCGACGGCGACCGCATCTACGCGGTGATCAGGGGCACCGGGGTCGCCAGTGACGGCCGGGCCGCCGGGCTCGTCAACCCCGATCCGGGCGGTCAGGCACAGGCCGTCCGGCAGGCGTGGCGGGCCGCCGGGCTCGACCCGGCCGAGCCCGGTTCGCTCGGTCTGCTGGAGGCGCACGGCACCGCCACCCCGGCGGGCGACGAGGCCGAACTGGCCACTCTCGCGGAGGTGTTCGGCCCCGGCGACGGTGAAGCCGTGCTCGGTTCGGTCAAGTCGATGATCGGGCACACCATGCCCGCCGCCGGGGTGGCGGGCATGGTCAAGGCCGCGCTCGCCCTCCACCACGGCACACTGCTCCCGACGCTGCACTGCGACGACCCGCACCCCGCCCTGGCCCGCACCCGGTTCCGCACCCTGGAGAAGGCCGCCGACTGGGAGAGCACCGAACGGCAGCCCGTGCGCCGGGCCGCCGTGAACGCCTTCGGGTTCGGCGGGATCAACGCGCACGTGGTGCTGGAGGAGGCCCCGGGAGCCCACGGGTCACGCGCGGGCGCGCCGTCCCGTCCGGTCGTGGCGGTCACCGAACCCGAGCGGGTGCTGCTGCTCGCCGCCGGTTCGCCCGCGCGCCTCGCCGCCCTCCTGGACGCCGCCGACGACACCGTACGGGCCGCCGGGCTCGCCCCCTCGCATCCGCACCCGGACGCGGGACCGGCCCGTCTCGGCATCGTCGACCCGACCGCGAAGCGGCTCGCGCTGGCCCGCCGCGCGGTCGCCAAGGAGCGTGCCTGGCACGGCCGTGGTGACGTCTGGTTCCGGCCCGGTCCCCTGCTGGGCGCCGGCGGGGGCGGGACCGCGTTCCTGTTCCCCGGTCTGGAGGGCGACTTCGCTCCGCGGGTCGACGACGTGGCCGCCCACTTCGGCCTGCCCGCCCCGCCGGTCGCCGGGGACGGGACCGGTGACGTGGGCCGGCACGGTTTCGGGGTGGTCGCCGTCGGCCGGCTGCTCGACGCCGCGCTGCGGCGCTGCGGGATCGTGCCCGACGCGGTCGCCGGGCACAGCGTGGGCGAGTGGACGGCGATGGCGACGGCCGGGCTGTACTCCGGGGACGAGGTCGACGCGTTCATGGCGGACTTCGACCCGGACACGGTGTCGGTCGCGGGGCTGGCCTTCGGTGCGATCGGCGCGTCCGCCGAACGGGTCCTGGCCGCCCTGCGGGACGGGGGCGGGGCCGCGGCGGGCCTGGTGCTCTCCCACGACAACGCGCCCGGCCAGTCGATGGTCTGCGGTCCCGAGGCGGCGGTGGAGGAGTTCGTCCGGGCCTTCCGCGCCCGCGGCGTCCTCGGTCAGGTGCTGCCGTTCCGGTCGGGCTTCCACACACCGATGCTGGAACCGCACCTCGGCCCGATCAAGGAGGCCGCCGACCGGTTCCGGCTGTGTCCGCCGCACACCCCCGTCTGGTCCGGGACGACCGCCGCGCCCTTCCCCGGGGACGAGGCGGGGATACGGTCCCTGTTCGTCCGCCATCTGCTGGAACCCGTCCGTTTCCGGCAGCTGACCGAGGCGCTGCACGCGGCCGGACACCGGGTGTACGTCCAGGTCGGCCCGGGCCGGCTCGGCTCGCTCGTCGGGGACACCCTGGGCACCCGGGACCACCTCGTGGTCGCCGCCAACTCGCCCCACCGCACGGGCCTCGCCCAGCTCCGCCGGGTGGCCACCGCCCTGTGGACGGCGGGAGCCGCCGTGGCGCCCGCCCTCACGCCCGCGCCCTCCCGGGGTACGGCCGCGGCCCCGCGGGCGGCGGCACGGCCGCCGGTTCGGCTGGATCTGGGCGGCGCCCTGGTGTCCCTCGCGCCGCAGCGGCTGACCGCGCTGCGGGCCGAGCTGCGCGCCCCCGCCCGCGCGGCAGGCCCTGGCGGGCCGTCACCGCTGGACGCGCTCGCCGAGGGTTCGCCGATGGCCGCCGAACTGTCCGCCCTGCTGCACGAGACGGCGGACACCGCGACCGCGCTGCTGACCGCGAGGGCCGGCGCGCCCGCGACCGCGCCGCGCACCGGCCCGTGGCACACCAGCGTCCATGTCTCCCCCGACACCATGCCCTACCTGCTGGACCACTGCTTCTTCCCGCAGCGGCCCGGCTGGCCCGAGGTCGCCGACCGGTGGCCGGTCGTCCCCGCGACGACGATCGTGCGGCACATCCTGGACGCGGCGGTGGACGCGTCCCGGGAGGCGGCTCCGGGCACGGTGCCGGTCGCCGTGCACGGCGCCCGGTTCGAGGAATGGCTGACCGCCACCCCGGCCGTCGACGTGCCGGTGACCGTGACACCTGAGGGCCCGGGCCGGCTGGCCGTCTCCTTCGGCCCCCGGGCCCGCGCCACCGTCGAACTGGCCGCCGCCCACCCGCCGCCGCCCGCCCCCTGGCCCACCGGCCCCGGCGCCGAACGCACCCCGGACCACACCGCCGCCCAGCTCTACGACGAACGCTGGATGTTCCACGGCCCGGCGTTCCAGGGCGTCACCGAACTCACCGCGATCGGCGACCGGCACATCCGCGGGGTGATCACCACCCCGCCCGCACCCGGCGCGCTGCTGGACAACGTCGGCCAGATCCTCGGCTACTGGATCATGGCGACCCGTACCGAGCGGACCGTGGTGTTCCCGGTGGGGATGCGGGAGATGCGCTTCCACGGACCGCATCCGGCGCCGGGGACCGAGGTGGGCTGTCTGGTGCGGATCACCTCGCTCACCGACGCCTTCCTGGAGGCCGACGTCCAGCTGACGGCCGGGGGCACGGTGCGGGCGGAGCTGTACGGCTGGCAGGACCGCCGGTTCGACAACGACCCGAAGACCCGGCCGGTGGAGCGCTTCCCGGACCGCCACACGCTGTCCGAGACCCGTCCGGGCGGCTGGCAGCTGCTGCACGAGCGGTGGCCGGACCTGGCCTCCCGCGAGCTCATCATGCGCAACTCCCTGGGCTGCGCGGAGCGTTCGCAGTACGCGGAGCACGCGCCGCGCGGGCGCCGGCAGTGGCTGCTGGGCCGGATCGCGGTGAAGGACGCGGTACGGCAGTGGCTGTGGGACCAGGGCGAGGGCCCGGTCTTCCCGGCCGAGCTGAGGGTGCGCAACGACGAGGCCGGGCGGCCCCTCGTCACGGGCGTGCACGGCCGTGTGCTGCCCGCGCTGGACGTCTCGCTGGCGCACTGCGCGGAGGCGGCCGTCGCTATCGTCCGGCCGCACACGCCGGGCCCCGGCCCGGGCATCGACATCGAGGAGGTGACCGACCGCACCCCGCAGACCTTCGCGGCCGCCCTGGCCGAGGACGAGCTGCGGCTGCTGCGCCGCCTGTCGGCGGGCGCCGCGGACTCCGAGGCCCTGTGGTTCACCCGCTTCTGGACGGCGAAGGAGGCCGTCGCCAAGGCGGAGGGCACCGGATTCGACGGCAGGCCGCGGGACTTCACGGTGCTCGACGCGGCCCCGGCCGGCGACCGGCTGACCGTCGCCGGCCGCCTGGAGCGCGCTCACACCGTGTACTGCGCGCCGGCCGCCAACCCGCCCCGGCTGCCCGACCGTTCGTACGTGGTGGCCTGGACGACCGGCCACCCGACCGCTGAGGAGTACGACGCCCGATGACACCCCCCACCCCCCGCACCCCCGTCACCGCCGACGAGTGGTCCGTGCTGGCCGATCTCACCGGCATGCTCACCCGGCTCCTCCGGGACGAGTACGGCCTCGACGACGTCGAGATCGGCATGGCGACCACCTTCAACCGCGACCTGGAGCTGGAGAGCATCGACCTGGTCACCTTGGCCGGGCTGCTCCAGGAGCGGTACGGCGAGCGCGTCAACTTCGCGGAGTTCCTGGCCGACATGGAGTTCGACGAGATCATCGGGCTGACCGTCGGACGGCTCGTCGAGTACGTCGTGACGAGTCTGCAGGCCGCGGAGGCGAGCTGAGCCATGACGATGGTCGACACCGGTTCCGTCCGGTTGCACGTACAGCGGATCGGCCCCCGGCAGGGCCGACCGGCCACCGCCACCGTGGTGCTGGTGCACGGTCTGCTCACCGACAGCCTGGCCAGCTACTACTTCACCGTCGCCCCGGCGTTCGCGGCCGCGGGCCTCGACGTCGTCATGTACGACCTGCGCGGTCACGGCCGCAGCGGGCGCCCGGCCGGGGGCTACACGCTGGACGACAACATCGACGACCTGGAGGCGCTGCTGGACAGGCTGGCGGTGACCGGTCCGGTGCATCTGGTCGGCAACTCCTACGGCGGCACGGTCGCGTTCGGCTACGCGGCCCGGCACCCCGGGCGGGCGGCGAGCGTGAGCCTCGTCGAGTCCGAACCGGCCACCGCCGCCTGGGCGGTGAAGCTCGGCGGGATCCTGGACCGGGTCGTGAACCAACTCGCCCACAACGAGCCCGACGCGATCGCCTGGATCACCGCGCACCGCGGCCGCAACACCGCCCGGCTGGCCAGGGGCGCGGCCCGGCTCGCGCGGGAGACGTCCCTCGGGCGGGACATCCCGGCCAGCCGGGTGCTGACGGAGGGACAGCTCGCCGCGGTGCGCTGTCCTGTGCTCGGGCTGTACGGCGCCGACTCCGACCTGGCCGCGCTCGCGCCCTGGCTCCGGTCGGTGCTGCCGGACTGCCGCACGGTGGTGATCCCGGGGCACGAGCACTCGGTCCTCGTGGAGGCCTCCGGGACGGTCGGCGGGCACATCCTGTCCCTCGTCGAGGAGGCCGGACGGGTGGCCGCGGAGGCGGCGGGGTGAGCCGGTTCCTGTTCGTCGTACCGCCGTTGGTGGGTCACCTCAACCCGTCCGTCGGTGTCGCCGCCGAACTCACCGCACGGGGCCACGGGGTGGCCTGGGTGTGCCCCGATCCGGAGCTGGTCGGCAGGCTCACGGGCCCCGGCGCCGGGCCGGTGTTCGCCTGCGGCGGGGCGCCGCCCGGTGAGCGGCCCGCGGACCTGCGCGGGCCGGAGGCGCTGAAGTTCCTGTGGGAGTGGTACCTGCTGCCGCTCGCCGAGGCGATGGCGCCGGGTGTGCGGGCGGCCGTCGAGGAGTTCCGGCCGGACGTCGTCGTCGCCGACCAGCAGGCCTTCGCCGGGGCGCTGGTCGCGGAGCGGCTGGGCCTGCCGTGGGCGACCTCGGCCACCACCTCGGCCGAGTTCACCGACCCGCTCGCCGGGCTGCCCAAGGTCAGGGAGTGGCTGGACCGGCGGCTGGCCGGGCTGCGGGCCGCGATCGGCGACCCGGCCGGTGACGCCGACCCGCGCTTCTCGCCGCATCTCGTCCTGGCCTTCAGCACCCCGGAGTTGGCGGGCGGCGGACACGCCGGGGTCCGCTGGGTGGGCCCGTCGGTCACGGCCCGGCCGTCCACCGCCGGCTTCCCCTGGGAGTGGCTGGACGCCGGCCGGGCGACCGTGCTGGTCACGCTCGGCACCGCGAACACCGATGTCGGCGGACGGTTCCTCGGGGTCTGCCGGGAGGTGCTGCGGGAGCGGGCCGACCGGGTCCAGGGCGTGCTCGTCGACCCGGGCGGCACCCTGGGGTCACCGGGGCACGACAAGGACGTACTGGTCCTGCCGTCGGTGCCGCAACTCGCCCTGCTGGAGAGGCTGGCGGGGGGATCCGGCGCGGTGGTCTGCCATGCCGGGCACAACAGCGTGTGCGAGGCCCTCTGGCACGGGGTTCCCCTGGTCGTGGCCCCGATCCGCGACGACCAGCCGGTGGTGGCCGGACAGGTCACCGACGCGGGCGCCGGGGTGCGGGTGCGGTTCGGCCGGGTCACCCCGCGGCAGCTGGGCGCGGCGGTCGACGCCGTGCTGGACGGACCCGGCCACCGCGCCGCCGCCGCGAGGATCGGTACGGCGTTCCGCGCCGCGGGCGGCCCGTCCGCCGCCGCGGCCCATCTCGAGGACCTGGCCGGGGAGTTCGGATGAGCGAAGAGAGCAGACCGCAGGCCGAGCGCATCGCAGCGGCGCGCCCCGCGTACCGGGCGGACATCGCCGCGGGCCTGGACCGGTTCTTCGAGCCGCGCCGCACCACCTGCCCGTGGTGCGGCGCGGCGGAGCTGACCACCCGGCTGCGCACCACCGATCTGCTCCAGCACAAGCCGGGCCGCTTCGTCCTGGACCGCTGCGGGGGCTGCGGGCACATCTTCCAGAACCCGCGGCTGAGCGCCGAGGGCCTGGAGTTCTACTACCGGGACTTCTACGACGGGCTCGGTGAGAAGAAGCTCGGGGACACCTTCGGGGGCCGGACCGGGATGTACCGGGGGCGGGCCGGGTCGATGCTGCCGCACGATCCGGCGCCGAAGACCTGGCTGGACGTCGGCACCGGGCACGGTCACTTCTGCGCGGTCGCGCGGGAGGTGCTGCCCGCGACGACGTTCGACGGGCTGGACTTCACCGACGGCGTCGAACTCGCCGCGCGCGAGGGCCGGGTGGAGCGCGGCTACCGGGGCGCGTTCCCCGAGCTGGCGCCCGGGCTCGCCGGGCGGTACGACGTGGTGAGCATGTTCCACTACCTGGAGCACAGCACCGACCCGGACCGTGAACTGCGCGCCGCGCACGAGACGGTCCGCCCCGGTGGTCACCTCCTCATCGAGGTGCCTGACCCCGAGAGCCGCTGGGCGCGGTTGCTGGGCCGCTGGTGGCTGCCCTGGCTCCAGCCGCAGCATCTGCACTTCGTGCCGGTGGCCAATCTGCGGGAGCGGCTCACCCGGCTGGGCTTCACGGTGGTGGCGGAGCAGCACGCCGAGCCGCACGACCCGGTCGACCTGCTGGCCGCCGTATGGCTCGCGCTGGACCACGCGGCGCCCCGCGACGACGCCCCATGGCTGCCCGAACGGCCGGGCACGCTCCGCCGCACCCTGCGCGCGGCCCTGCTCCTCGCCGGGATCCCGGCACTGATCGCGAGCACCCTGCTCGACCGCTTCGCGATACGCCCGCTCTCCCACCGCCTCCGCGTCTCCAACGCCTACCGCATAGTGGCCCGCCGCGAGTAACGGCCCGCTGGAGGCGGGCCGGTGGGCGATGGCCGGTGAGCGCGGCCCGGCAGGCGCGGGGCGGTGCGCCCGGGCCGGTGCGTGGGCCGAGATGCGGGCCGGTGCGCGGGCCCGGCAGGCGCGGGCCCGGCAGGCGCGGGCCGGTGTGCGGGGCAGGGGGCCGGGGGTCCGTGAGTGCCGCTTGGGTCGGGGCGAGGGACCGGGGGGAGGGCGGCGTCCGCCGCATCGGACGCCGCGCGGGTGGCCGACGGGGTCTGCCGCCGCACCGGCGCGACCCGGCCACCCGCCCCTGCCCGGGCGTCGCCCGGGACGGCCGCCGGTCCCTAGCCGGCGGCTTCCGGCAGGGCGACGCCCAGCTTCCCGGCGCGTTCCGTCAGGTCGCGCCACACCTTGGGCGCCACCGGCACGCCCTTTTCCGCGCGGTCGGCGGCCACGGCCGCACTGCGCTCGCCGGGGTAGAACACGCCCGGTGCGCCGTCCGCGGCCGGCAGGCCCTTGAGCGTGTCCAGCGTGGCGTCCACGGACGCCGTGAACGCGTCCGTGCCCCCGAACGCGGCCGGGTCGACGGCGATGAGCAGGGCGTTCTGACGGTGCTTGCGGCCGGCCGGGTCGTCCGAGTGGAACTCCGCGAAGATCGGCGCCCCCACCAGCACGCTGGTCAGCAACTCGAAGGCGAGGGACATGCCGGAGCCCTTCGCCCCGCCGAGCGGCAGCGGCATGACCGCCTTCGCCGGGTCGGTGGTCGGGGTGCCGTCCTCGGTGGCGGCGGCGCCCTCGGGCAGCGGGGTGCCGCTCGCCTTCGCCTGCCGGATCCTGCCGAGGGCGACGGTGGCGGTCGCCATGTCCAGCAGGAGGGGCGCGTGCGCCGACGACACGTCGGTGGGGACGGCGATGGCGAGCGGGCTGGTGGCGACCGCGGCCCCCTTGACGCCGGTGTAACCCATGTTCGGCATCCCGGCGACGAAGCCGATGCCGACCAGGCCCTGTTCGGCGATCCTCGACACGTAGTAGCCGATCGCGCCGGTGTGCACCGTGCGGCGGACGCCCACCGCGGCGATGCCGGTCGTCCTGGCCCTGGTCACGGCCTCGTCGGCCGCCGCGCTGAGGGCCACCGGGCCGGGTGCCCGGTCGGCGTCCAGGACCGCCGCGGCCGGCGTGCCGGACTCGAGCGTGATCCGCGCGTCGGCGTTGGCGACGCCCTTCTCCAGCAGATCCAGGTAGGCGGGGACGCGGGCGATGCCGTGCGAGTCGACGCCGCGCAGCGCGGCCCAGACGAACACGTCGGCGGTGGTGCGGGCGTGTTCGGCGCTCAGGCCGCCCTTCTCCAGCAGGGCGGCGGAGAAGGCGCGCAGGTCGTCCGCGGGCACCAGGATCTTCGTGGGTGGGGTGGACATGGTGGTGGTGCCTCCTGGTTCAGCGGGTGACGAGGACGTCGACGACGGCGGTGGTGCCCTCTTCCACGGCCTTGAGGGCGCGTTCGAGCGCGGGCCCGAGCGCCTGGGCGGTGTCGACGGTCTCGGTGTGCATGCCGAACGGCTCGGCGAAGGCGGCCAGTCGGGGCAGCCGGTGCAGATCGGTGCCGAGCCATTCGCCGGTCTCGGCGGCCGCGCCGTCGGGATAGAACCTGCGGTGGTTGAGGTTCATCGACTTGTAGACACGGTTGTTGAACACCACGATGAGCAGCGGGAGTTCGTAGGAGCTGCTGGCGTCGTACGACGGGACGACCGGGTTGTAGGTGAACGCGCCGTCGCCGATGGTGAGGACCACCGGCCGTTCCCGCGCGGCGAGTTTCACGCCGAGCGCGACCGCGATGCCCTGCCCGAGGCCGCCCTGCACGTAGAAGTACGAGTCGGGACCTGCCGTGCGCAGATGCCGCTTGACGACGCGGCTGTGGGTGATGGTCTCGTCGACGACGATCGCTTCCGTACCGTCCAGCACCTCGCGCAGCGTGGCGGCGACCAGCACCGGGTCGACCCCCTCCCGCTGCTGCCGCGCCTCGGCCCGGGTCTCGGCGTCGGCGGCGGCGGCCCGCTCGGCGGCGTACCGCTCGTCCTGCGCGGTGCGCCGTACGGCGACGGCGGTCTCGTCGAGGTCCTTCGCCCGCTTGGCGAGCTGGCGCAGGGTGTTGGCGACGTTGCCCTCCAGGTACTGGTCCGCGAAGAGCACCTGGTAGACGACGTGCGGGCGCTGCGGCACCTCGTCGATGACGACGATCCGTGCCGTCGAGGGGCGGCGCGACGGCGGGTAGAACGGGGCACGGCAGTTGACGAGGAGGATGAGGTCGGCCTCGTCCATCCACGGGCCGATGTCGCTGCCCGCGTGCAGCGGGTGGGTGCGCGGGAAGTTGCCGCACACCGCCGAGTCCGGCTCGACGACCGGGATGTTCCAGGCTTCGGCGAAGGCGACGAGGGCCTCGAAGCCGCCCGCCTCACGGCCGGCCGTCTCGGTGACGACGACCGGGTTCCTCGCCTCGCGGATCAGCCGCGCGACCCGGTCGACCTCGTCGGGCGAGCTGTGCGTGGAGCCCGGCGGCACGACGGGCTTGGCCTCGCGGCCGTCCCAGTCCTCCAGGAGGATCTCCAGCGGGACGTTGAGGTAGGCCGGGCCCGCCGGGGCCCGCCAGGCCAGTTCGGCGGCCCGGGTGACCATGGTGGGCAGGGTGTGGACGCTGGCGGCCTCGGTGGCCCACTTGGTGAACGGGCCCGCGACGCCGTGCGGGCCGCCCACGATGGACAGGTTCCGGTACCACTGGCCGCCCGGATCCTGTCCGGGGCCGTCGCCGTAGGTGGTCGACTCCGAGGAGCTGACCACCATCGGGACGCCGGCGAGCAGCGCCCCGTGGACGGCCATCGAGCCCTGGAGCAGGCCCGGGGCGGCGTGCAGCAGCACACCCTGCGGCCGTCGGCTGACCAGGCCGTAGCCGGTGGCCATGCCCACGGCGACGGTCTCGTGGGTGAGGTCCAGATACCGCGGGCAGGGCAGTCCGTCGCGGTGGCGCCGGGCGAGGGACTCCCATACCGGGGCCCACTCGGACCCGGAGGAGCAGAACAGGTAGTCGGCGCCGACGGCGTTGAACGCGGTGACGAGAGCGTCTCCGCCGTCGGCGCCCGGTGCGGTGGTGGGGTCGGTCATCTCTCGTGCTTCCTCAGCCCTCGATCGGCCAGTTCAGGACCTCGGAGATACCGCGGCCCATGATCCACTCCAGCTCCTCGGGCGTGAAGTCCCAGTGCTTGGTGAACTGTTCGATGGTGTCGGTGTAGGTGATGCCGTGGCCCAGCAGCCGGGTGATGTCGGTGCCGTAGAAGCAGCGTTGCGGGCCCATCTTGTCGACCATCTCGCGCACGTACTTCTGGATGTTGTTGTTCGGGAACGGCTGCGTCGAGTAGCCGGGCAGCGCGGACACCTTGACGTAGATGTTCGGGTGGGCGGCGAGGTCTGCGGTCTCCGCGACCCAGTAGCCGATCGCGTCGTCGACACAGCGGGCCATGATGCCCATGTGGTCGATGATGATCTTCAGCTCGGGGTGCTTGGCGGCGATCTCGCCCAGCTCACGCTTCCAGATCGGGGCGTGCACCATGGTGGGGATGCCGAGCTCGGCGGCGACCGGCCAGTACCAGTCGTTGGTGCCGTCGATCATCCAGTTGCGGTCCTGCGGCCGGTGGAAGGTCAGTCGCGTGCCCTTGATGTACGGGTTCTGCGCGAAGTCCTTCAGCATGGCCTTGCCCTCTTCGGGCTTGTTCTGCGGGATGCGGGCCATGATGCCGAAGCGGTCCGGGTGCGCCTCGCAGGCTTCCAGGGCGTAGTCGATGCGGTCGCCCTCCCAGGACGGCGGCAGGATCAGCGCCCGGTTCACGCCGGCCTCGTCCATCAGCTCGAGGGCCTCCTCGTACGAGAAGGGGTCCTCGCGGTGGCCGTTGAGGCGGATCCGCTCCCGGGCGCCGGGGACCCAGGGGCGGTCCGGGGTCTCTTCCAGCCAGATGTGGATCTGCGTGTCGACGACGAACATGTCCCGTACTTCTTTCTCTCGGTGGGGCACGTGGTGAGGCGTTGCGGAGGGAACGCTAGGGGGCCGGAAAGGCCTTGCGGAGCCCCTGGGAGCGCAAGCTGTTGTTGCGGGAAAGCGGGCTGTTCGCAGGGCACTTTCAGGTTGCGCGAGCGGTCGCCGAGAACGGTTTCCGCACCTGCTCCGGGAACCCGTTCCGGCGACCGGTCGGGGCAGCCCGCTTCGGCGGCCCGTTTCCCGCCGGGCTTCTCAGCCGGCGCCGGAAGCGCCGTCGAAAACGGCTTCGACGATGTGCTCGGCGATCGCCATGGAGGCCGTGGCGGCCGGCGAGGGCGCGTTGCGGACGGCGGTGACCCGGCCCACCCGGTGGATGCGGAAGTCGTCCACCAGGGTGCCGTCCCGGTCCAGGGCCTGGGCCCGCACGCCCGCCCCGCCGCGCACGACGTCCTGGACGCCGACCCCCGGGACGTACAGCGCGGCGTCCTTCATGAACGCCTTCGCCGAGAACGACCCGCGGTACTCCTTGACGCCCGTGCGCCAGTGCTGGGCCGCCATCCTCCAGACGCCGGGGTAGGCGGCGAGCCCGAACAGGTCCCTCGGGGAGATCCGGGTGCGGGTGTACCCCTCCCTGGCCAGGGCCAGGACCGCGTTGGGGCCGACCTCCACCGAACCGTCGACGCGGGGCGTGAAGTGGACGCCCAGGAACGGGTAGCGGGGGTCGGGCACCGGGTAGATCAGGCCCCGCACCAGGTCGCTCTTCTCCGGCCTGAGCAGCATGTACTCGCCCCGGAACGGCACGATCCGCGGTTCGCGCCGGTCCTGCGCGAGACCCGCCACGGCGTCGGAGTGCAGCCCCGCGCACAGGATCAGCCGGTCCACCCGCACCCGCTCCGCTCCGGACGCCACCTCGATGCCGCCGGGCACCTGCGTGATGCCGGTGACGGGGAAGCCCGTGCGCACCTCTCCCCCGGAGCCGATCACGTCGTCGGCGAAGGCACGGGCGATCGCCGGGTAGTCGGTGATCGCGGTGCGCGGGGAGTACAGGGCGGCGACCCCACCGGCGTTCGGCTCGATCTCCCGGATCTCCTCGCGGGAGACCTTCCGCAGGTCGGGCACATGGTTGTTCCTGGCCCGGTCGTAGAGGGCGTTCATCCGGCCGAGCTCGTCCTCGCGGACCGCCACGACGAGTTTGCCGATCTCGCGGTACGGCAGCCCGCGGTCCTGGCAGTAGGCACGCAGCAGGTCCACACCCCGTACCGTCAGCTCGGCCTTGAGGCTGCCGGGCGCGTAGTAGATACCCGCGTGCACGACGCCCGAGTTGTGGCCGGTCTGGTGGAGCGAGACCTCCCGCTCCTTCTCGAGGACCACCACCCGGGTGCCGGGCCGGCTCAGGGCGATCTCGCGGGCCGTGGCCAGACCCACGATGCCGGCGCCGACGACGCCGATCGTCTCGTCAGCCATCGCACACCTCCTCTCTCTCGTTGTCAGTGCTCCCGATCGTCAGCCGCCGAAGTGCACAGCGACAGTCTTGACGCGCGTCGAGAAACGCAGGACTTCCTCGCCCTGCTCCTTGTAGGCGGTACCGGAGTCGTGGAATCCGCCGAAGGGCAGATGGACGTCCCAGCCCGTGGTGGTGGAGTTGACCGCGACCTGTCCGCACTCGGCCTCGTCGGCGAAGCGCAGGGCATGGGCCAGGTCACGGGTGAAGACTGCGGCGGCGAGACCGAAGCCGGAGTCGTTGACCGCCTCGACGGCCGCGTCGAAGCCGTCGACCACGCGCAGGACGAGGACCGGCCCGAAGACCTCCTCGCGCCAGATCGCCATCTCGGGGGTGACGTCCCCGAGCACGGTCGGCCGCACATAGCAGCCGAAGACGCGCTCGCCCTCGGTGTCGGCCCCGCCTCCGGTGAGGACCGTGGCGCCCTGCTCGACGGCCCGGGCCAGGTCGGCGAGGACGCCGTCGCGCTGCTTGACGCCGGCCAGCGGGCACAGCGTGGTCGCCGGGTCGCTGCCCGGGCCGACCGTCAGCCGCTCGACCTCGGCGATCAGCAGCCGGGTGAACTCCTCGTGGACCGGCCGCTCGACGATCACCCGGCTGGTGGCCGTGCAGCGCTGGCCGGCCTGTCCGAACGAGGCCGCGACGACGGCCTTCGCGGCGGCCGGGAGATCGGCGTCCGCGAGCACCACCGAGGCGTTCTTGCCGCCCAACTCGCCCTGGAAGCGCACGTTGCGGTCGGCGAGACGGCGTCGGATGCGGTTGCCGACGGCGTTGGAGCCGGTGAAGGTGATGCCGACGATCCGCGGGTCGTCGAGGAGCGCCTCCTCGATCTCGGCGGTCCGGCCGGTCACCACGTTCAGCACGCCCGCGGGCAGTCCGGCGTCGTGCAGGGCGCGGGCGAGGTGCAGTCCGGAGAGCGGGGTGTCGGTGGCCGGCTTGAACACGGCCGCGTTGCCGGTGGCGAGCAGTGGGGCGAGCTTGCGGGCGGGCGTGATCAGCGGGTCGTTCCACGGGCTGATCACCAGGATCACGCCGATCGGCTCACGCTGGGTGTGGGTGCGGTGCCGGGGCCGTACGTCGTGCAGGAGGGTGCCGTAGCCCTGGCGGGCGAGACCGGCGTAGTAGTCCAGGAAGTCGGCGGCCTTGAGGGTCTCGCCGGTCGCCTCCGTCAGGGTCTTGCCGTTCTCCGCCGTCACGTCGGCGGCGATCTCCTCGACCCGTTCGCGGATCAGCCGGGCCGCGTCGGTGAAGATCCGGGCCCGCTCGAAGGGGCTGGTGCGCTTCCAGAGCGCGAACCCGCGCTCGGCGTGGTCGTAGGCACGGGTCACGTCCTTGGCCGTGAGGGCCGGGACACGGGCGACGGGGGTACGGACGTCGGCGGGGTCGAGGACGTCGATCCAGTCGCCGCTCGCCACCCACTCCCCGCCCACGAGGGTCTCCAGGGTACGCATGTCGGGTCACTTCCTTTGTCGGCCAGGGTGCGGACTGTGACAACACACCACGTCAGGGCGGTGCCACCAGCTCCGCGGCAGCAGGCATTGGTTGCGCCGCGCGCGGGTGGGCGCGGGCCTGATCCATGCTGGAATCGGCGGGCCGCAGGCCTGACAGCGGCCTTCGCCGACCCGCCGAGGAGAACCGGACATGTCCTACGCCGTCGTCGCCCACTACCGCTGCGCCCCCGCCGACGAGAGCACCGTCCGCGCCGCGCTGCTCCAGGTGCGTGAGCACACCCGCGCCGAGCCGGCGAACGAGGGGTACGAGGTGCACGCGGTCGAGGGGCAGCCCGGCGGCTTCCTGCTCTACGAGCGGTACGCCGACCGGGCCGGGTTCGAGGCGCACAAGGCGGCCGAGCACTTCGAGAAGCTGATCGTGGCGACCGTGTGGCCGCTGCTGACGGAGCGGACGGTCACCTTCGCCGAGGCGCTGTAGCGCCAGGGTGCGCGGGGCGGGTGCCGCCCGGCCGGGCACGGTGGGACAGGCGTCCCGGGACGGGACACCGTGGAACGGGCGCCACCGGACGGTGCGCCGTGAGACCGGGGCCGGGCGACTCGCGCGAGTCGCCCGGCCCCGGTCCTCCGCCGTCAGAACTCGTTGCCCCAGACGTAGCGGGCGACCGTCTCGACCAGCACGATCTTCCTGCGCTGTTCCTCCGCCGTCAGCAGCGGACGGCTCGCCACGTCGGCGAAGCCCCGGGACGGCGACACGGCCGCGTCCTCGAGGTCCTTGAACTCACCGACGGCGTCGATGCGGGCCATCACCGTGTCGATGTCCTCGAGTTGGGGCACGGTGGCGTCGACCACGCCCAGGCAGACGTCCCGGTCCTCCGGCAGCGCCCTGACGAGGTCCAGCTCGGCCCCGGTGCCCTGGTCGAGGGGCAGGATCCAGCGGTCGGCGGGTACCGCGCCGTACAGCCGCTCGGCGCGTGCCCGGTCCACCGCCGCGGGGGCGGCATGGCCGGGGGCAACCCCGATCCGTACCCCCTCGGGGCGTTCGTCGAGGCGTACGGCGAGGGCCTCGACGGCCAGCGCGTCCTCGAAGGACAGAGCCCCGGGGTCGGCCGGCTCCACCGCCAACTGGCCCAGCAGCAAGGGGTTGTTGAGCTGGATCAGCCGTACTCCCCTCGACACCAGCAGCTCGATCTCCGCCTGGACGATCTCCGCGAGGGCCTCGCCCAGTTCGCGTGCGGAGGCCACCCCGAGGCCGGGGCGGTAGGTGGTCGCGGCGAGGTAGGCCGGGGAGGGCAGCGAGACCTTGGGCGCGATCACCGTCAGCGCGGTGAGCCGGTCCGCCCAGTCGGCGAGCAGCGGGCCGTTCGCCTTGGGCAGGGACTCGGCGACCCAGCCGACCAGGCCGTCCGGACCGACCTCGTCGGTGCGGCGGAAACCGGTCACGGCGTCGAGGACGGCGCCGCGGAAGTCCTCGCGGGGGAAGTCGCCGTCGGTGACGACGGTCGAGCGGAGCCTGCGCTGGAGGACGACCGCATCCTCGACCGCCCGCCGCTCGGCGGCCGCCCGGGCCTCCGGGTCGCCGGCCGCGCGGGCGGCGACCAGTTCGGCGGGACGGACCAGGCTGCCGTGGTGGTCGATGCGGTAGTTGAACGTGTCCGCCATGGGTCACGCGTCCTTTCCGGGCCCGGCGGGGCCGCCCGCGACACCCCAGGCGGCGAACTCCAGCTCGTAGCCGAGGGAGGCGAGCACCTCGTCGGCGATGGTCTGGTCCTCGTCCGCGGTGCCGCCGGCGATGCCGAGGCCGCCGATGATCTCGCCGTCCTTCTTGATGGTGACGCTGCCCTCGGTGGCCATGATCGGCATGGCCGCGCCGGGGAGTTGGGAGAGCTGGGCGAAGAAGACGGGCTGGCTCTCCTGCCACTTCTTCAGCATCGCGCCGGGCCGCTGCATGACGGCCGCTGTGTACGCCTTGGCGCGGGCGATGTCGGGGGTGAGGGGGCGGGCCCCGTCGGGGCGGCGGATGGCGATGGGGAAGCCGCCGGCGTCCACGACGGCGACGCTCACCGCCTTTCCCACGGCCCGGGCCCGCCGGGTGGCGGCCTCGATGATCTCCTCGGCGGCGGCCAGGGTCAGGCTGCTCATGCTGCTTCCTTCGGTGCGGTGAGGGTGCGGCGCAGACGGGCGACGGCCTCGTTGTAGGCCTGGGGCGTCTCCCAGTACATGGAGTGCGGGGCGCCCGGGACGATCTCCAGGTGCGAGCCGGCCAGCAGTTCGTGGGCGCGGGTCACCGTCTCGACGCTCAGTACGGCGTCCTTCTCGCCCGCGAGGAAGGCGACCCGGACGCCCGAGGCCTCGATCTCCTCCAGGGAGGGGCCGTCGGTGTCGAGGTTGCGCAGGTCCTGCATCCTGGCGACGTTGAAGGTGCCCATCTGCTGGAACAGGAAGGTGAGGTCGGCCCGCTCGCGCTGGAAGGTCTTGGTCAGCAGCCGGTCGATGACGGGGAGTCTGACGGCCTCGGCGCGGTCGGCGGCGGCCAGTTCCTTCAGTTCGGGATGGCTGATGCCGCCCAGCGAGTGGCCGAGGACGACACAGGAGACGCGTTCGGGGCGCAGCAGGCCGGCCCGCAGGGCGGCGACGGAGCCGATGGACTGCCCCACCAGCATGACGTCGGTCAGGTCCTCCTGGTCGAGGACGGCGACGACGTCACCGGGAAAGTCCTGGCCGTCGAACTCCGCCATGGTCGAGTCGGACTTGCCGAAGCCGCGCAGGTCGAGGGTGACCACGGTGAACTCGTCGCGCAGCGCGGCGACCTGCTGCCACCAGGCGGCGTGGTGGCCGCCGCTGCCGTGCACGAACAGGATCGCCGGACCGCTGCCGTGGCGCTCGTAGTAGAGGGAGGTGCCGTCGGAGTCGGCGAGAGGCATGGGAGGGAGCTCCTCAACGGGGTTGATCGGTCGGGCGCGTGATCAGCTGGGGCGCTTAGCGTGGTACACGATCTCGATCATGGTGTGGTCGGGGTCGTGGATGTAGCAGAACTTCGACTGGTTCTCCGGGCGTTGGATGGGCCGGGTGTGCCGGATGCCCAGCTCGCCGAGGTGCGCCAGGAAGTCGTCCCAGTCGTCGACCTCGACGGCGAAGTGATAGGGCGCCATGCGCTCCATCTCCTCGACCGGGGTGAAGTGCAGGTCGAAGTTGCCGCGGGTCATCAGCACGACCCGGGTGTTGGACTTGGGCATGATCCGCTTCATGCCGAAGACCTTCGTGTACCAGGCGGCGGTGCGGTCGGGGTCGGTGGTGGGGAAGTTGACGTGGTGGATGTAGCGGGGTTCCGCGCTCATGACTGGTGGTTCCCTTCGAGGTGAACGGGGTTGGACAGCACACCGATACCGCTGATCTCGATCTCCACGGTGTCCCCGGGCTCGATCGCGCAGGTCGACTCGGCGCCCATCCACAGCACGTCCCCGGGCCGCATGGTGATGTGCCGGGTGATCTCGACGATGTAGTCGAAGGGGTCGAAGACCATGTCTCCGGTGGGGAACGAGGCCCGCTCCGCGCCGTTGACCCGCAAGGTGGTGGTCTGCGCCAGGGCGTCGACGTCGGTCTCGATCCACGGGCCCATCGGCTTGAAGGTGTCGCTGTTCTTGCTGCGCCACAGGGTGCGGTCCTGGTGCTGCCAGGTGCGGGCGCTGACGTCGTTGCCGATGGTCCAGCCGAAGACGGATCCGCGGGCCTCCTCGTAGGAGGCGTGCCGGACCGTACGGCCGATGACGGCGACCAGTTCGGGTTCGGCCTCGAACCGTCCCTCGGCCCCGGCCGGCTTCACGATGGGTGAACGGTGGCCGGTGAGGGCGTTGTTGGCGCGGTAGCCGACCTCCGGGCGGTCCGGCGTGACGGCGGCCGGATTGCCGAGCCGGGCGGCGTGCGCGATGTGCCGGGGGTAGTTCAGGCCGACCGCGTAGAACACGGGCGGGACGACGGGCGGCAGCCAGTCGGCCGTGTCCCGCCGGACGGTCCCGACGACCTCGGCATCGCCTGCCAGCGGGGAGCCGGACAGCAGCTCCACGTCGGCCTCCCCCACCCGGCCCCATCGCGTCCGTCCGTCGACCGCGAGCCGTGCGTACCTCATGGCGCCAGCTGGTGGGAGACGCGCTTGGTGACCAGGTAGGCGTCCAGCGCCTCCGGCCCGCCCTCCCGGCCGTAGCCGCTGTCCTTGACGCCGCCGGAGGGCGCCTCGTGGACGGAGCCGCCGCAGTGGTTCAGGGAGAGGATCCCGGCCTCCAGTTCGGCGGAGAGCTTCTCGGCGGTCGCGGCGGAGTCGGTGAAGCCGTAGGCGGCGAGGCCGTACGGCAGCGCGTTGGCGACGGCGAGGGCCTCGTCGAGGTCGGCGAACGGCACGATCGGCGCGATCGGTCCGAACGGTTCCTCGTGCAGCAGCTCGGCGTCCTCGGGGACGTCGGTCAGGACGGTCGGCGCGAAGAAGTAGCCCGGCCGGTCTGCACGCTCGCCGCCGGTGAGGACCTTGGCGCCGCGCGCGACGGCGTCGGCGGTGAGCCGCTCCAGGGACTCCAGTCGGCGTGCGTTGGCCAGGGGACCCATGGTGGTGCCCGGCTCGAGTCCGTCACCGACGACCACCGCCTCGGCGGCCTTCACGAACTCGGCGGTGAACTCGTCCACGAGGCTCTCGTGGACGAGGAAGCGGCTCGGCGAGGTGCAGACCTGGCCGGCGTTGGCGAACTTCGCCCGGGCGGCCTTGCGGGCGGCCGATACCGGGTCGGCGTCCGCGCAGACGATCACCGGGGCATGGCCGCCGAGTTCCATCAGCGACGGCTTCATGACCTGGCCGGCCTGCGCGGCCAGCAGCTTTCCGACCGGCACCGAGCCGGTGAAGGCGACCAGCCGGACCACCGGGGAGGCGATCAGGTGGGCGGAGACCTCGGCGGGCTCGCCGAAGACGAGGTTCAGCACCCCGGCCGGGAGCCCCGCGTCGGTGAAGCAGCGCACCAGTTCCATGGCGGTCGCCGGGGTCTCCTCGGAGGCCTTGACGACGATCGAGCAGCCGGCGGCGAGCGCGGCGGAGATCTTGCGCATCGGGCCGCCCGCCGGGAAGTTCCACGGCACGAAGGCGGCGACCGGGCCGATCGGCTCACGGCGGACGGTGAGGAGCGTGCCGGGCTCGGCGGGGATGATCCGGCCGTAGGCGCGGCGGGCGTCGTCGGCGTGCCAGCGCAGGGTGCCGGCCACCCGGCGGGCCTCACCGGTCGCCTCGGCGAGCGGTTTGCCCTGCTCCAGGGTCATGATCCGGCCGATCTCGGCGGCGCGCCCGGTCAGCAGGTCGGCGGCGGCGTGCAGGACTGCGGTGCGTTCGGCGACCGGCGTCGCGCGCCACACCTTGAAGCCAGCCGCGGCGGCTTCGAGGGCGCGGTCCAGGTCGGCGGGGGCGGCCAGGGGTACGTGTCCGATCACCTCTTCGGTGGCCGGGTTCACGATCGGGGCGGTACGTCCGGTGCCGCCCTGGCACCACTCGCCCGCGATGTGGAGGCGGACGGCGGGGTAGCCGTGGTCGGTGGTCATGGGTGGGTGCCCTCTCAGGCTGGAGAGTCGATGAGGCGGGATCGATGAGGCGGGCGGATCGACGGGGCCGCGCGGCGGGGCGGAACGGCTCAGGAGGCGGTGCCGGCCTCCTGGTCGCGGTTCGTGCGCAGCGCCCAGATGTGGTGCGGCGGGGTGGTCTCGTGGACGCGGGTCTCGTAGGTGTCGTCGACGCGGTCCATGTCGGCGGCGTACTCGACGCGGCCCCCGCACGGGGCGTGCAGGAAGCGGAAGACGTTCGAGCCGACGGTGTGACGGCCGAGCCGGCGGGCTTCCCGCCAGCCCTTCTCGATCATGTGGTTGCCGCCCTCGATGACATCGTCGAAACCGGGCACCTCGTAGGCGATGTGGTTGACGCCGACCCGGTCCGGGCGGTGGCAGAGCAGCATGGTGTGCTGGTCGTCGTCGCCCGGGGCCTGCATGAAGACGCCCATCGGCTCGACGACGTCGGTCGGCCGGAAGCCGAGGACGTCGGTGTAGAAGGCGACGGCCTCGTCCTTGCCCGCCTTGGCGATGTTCAGCGCCACATGGCACATGCGCAGCGGGTACGCGCGCGTGAGCGGCTCCAGTGCCGTGTTCCAGCGGTGGACGGCGCCCGTCGCGTTGGCGGGACGGGGGGTGACGGTGACCGGCTTCGGCCGGGCGAGGGTGAGGCCCACGCCGAAGCCGCTGAGGTCGACGGTGTGCAGGACACCGTCGGCGCTCTCGCGCACCGCGCGCCGGCGGCCGGCCGCCTCGGCGAGCCGGGCCAGCTCCTCCGGGGTGTCGACGCCCCAGACGACCTCGCGCAGGGTGGGCCCCTCCTCCACCGGCGGCGGCAGGAGCGGGTTCGGGGCGGTGTCGAGGTGGAGCGTCTGCCCGGCGAGGGTCTCGAAGACGGCGTGTTCCTCGCTCCGCTCCACCAGGAACAGACCGAAGTCGTCGAAGAACCGGACGCATGCGTCGAGGTCGTCGATGCCGTAGGTGACCGATTCGATTCTCTGGATTCCCATGCATTCCTCGTTTCCGGGTCGCCTGGTGAGCGTAGGTAGGGGGTGGCCGGGGCCTCAATGGCCCCGGCTCCACCCGATGCGCAACTCTTGTTTGCGCGTGCCGTCGGGATTACCGGATCGCGGGAATCGGGTTCTGCGAGAACCACGCGGAGAGAAAGTCCAGGAACACGCTGATCTTGCGCGGGGTGTCCTGTCCCGGGCCGTAGATGGCGTACAGCGGGCGGTCCGGTACGGCGAGTTCGGGCAGCAGCACCTTCAGGGCGCCGGAGACCAGGTCGTCGTAGGCCGGGCGCTGCGGGAGCAGGGCGATGCCCCGGCCGTGCACGGCGGCCTTCTGGAGCGCGAGGTAGGAGTTGGACGAGAAGGCGATGTTGCGGATCTTGTGCAGGGTGCTCGCGTGGCCGTGGCCGATGCGCCAGACCGGGTCGTTGACGTGCACCAGGCAGTCGTGGCCCGCGATGTCGTTGGGATGCGCGAGGCCGCCCCGCCGTTCGATGTAGTCCGCCGAGCCGCACAGCACGAACGGCAGGGAGGAGATCTTCTTCAGGCGGACGCTGGAATCGCGGAGGTCGCGGGTGTGGAATGCGACGTCGAATCCGCTGTCCAGGAAATCGTAGGTACGGTCGGACATTCCGCCGAGTTCGAATCGGACCTGAATCTTCGGGTGGGCCGCGGAAAAGGCGGCGATCGCGTCACCCAGGTCCAGACTGCCTATCCATTTCGGGCAGATGATGCTGAGGGTGCCCTCGGCCCGGTCGTGCGAGTCGGCGAGTGCCGCGTCCTGCGCGTCGATCTCCTCGAGGATGCGGGCGGCGAATTCCGCGTACCTCAGGCCCGGCTCCGTGAGGCTCACCGAGCGGGCGGTGCGGTTGACCAGGCGGACCCCCACCTGACGTTCCAGTTCGGCCACGTGCCGTGACACCAGTGACCCGGAGGACCCCAGTTTCTTCGCGGCTCCGTTGAAGCTTCCGGCCTGAGCGACAGTGACGAAACTGTGCATCAGCAGCAAGCGGTCCATGTTTCCTCCGATTGCGGCTCCCGCCCGCGGCGTCGAGAACGGGAGCATTCCTGCGGCTCGGAACAACCGGGGCGCCGGCAGGCACCGCTTCCCGGTGGGGCCCTCACTTCGGGCAGTACTGGGGTGCCTCGCTCAGGTTGTCCTTGGTCACCAACAGAAGAGGAATGTCGGCAATCTTGTCAACCTTTTCTTTTCCGAGGAGCCCGACGGCGTTCTTGACGGCCGTCTCGCCGATCGTCTTCGCCGAGTTCGAGACGGTGGCGGAGAACGCGCCGCTCTTGACCGCGGCCAGGCCCTCGTCGGTCCCGTTCACGGTGACGATCCTGACGTCCTTCGCGCCGGCCGCGTCGAACGCCTTGCGCACGGCGAAGGCCATCTCCTCGTTGGCGACGAACGCGTAGTCCAGGTCGGGATTGGCCTGGATCATGTTCTCCGCCACGTCCTGGGCCTTCGCCGGGTTGAACATGCCCGGCTGGTTGGCGACGACCTTCGCCGTGGCCGGCAGAGCGCCTTTGAAGCCGCCCACCAGCAGGTCCGAGGCCGCGCCGGGAGCCCCGGCCACGATGCCGACCTGCACGTTCTTGGTGCCCGCGTCCTGGGCGATCCAGCCCGCGTCGAGGCTGCCGACCTTCTTGAGGTCGACGACCGCCGCGCCGAGGATGTCCGCGGCGTCGCTGGTGGACACGGAGGTCAGATAGATCGGTATGCCGGACGCCTTCGCCTTGGCGATGTCGCCCTTGAGCGCGTCGACGTTGACCGTCTGCACGATCAGCGCGCTGACGTCGCGGGAGATCATGTCCTCGATGTTGGACAGCTCGGTCCCGGCGTTCTGGTGGGAGTTGGCCGTGTAGACCTTCGCTCCCGCGGTCTTGGCCTGGCCCTCGACGGCTTTCTGGAGACAGCTGTGGAAGTTGGTGTCGCCACCGTTGACGAAACCGAGGGAGACGCTGTCGGAACTGCCGCTGCCACTGTCGCCGTTGCCGCAACCGGTCAGCACCAGGGTGGAGCCGGTGACGGTGGCGAACAGCGCCCTGCGCGAACGGGCGGAGAGTCTCATGGTGAAACGCCTTTCGGGAGGCATGGACGGGAGGGAGGTCAGTGGCGGGCCGAGCCCTGGCGGGCCTTGTGCATCTCGTTGGCGACGGCCGCGACGAGCAGCACCGCGCCGACCGAGACCGGCTGGTAGTTGCTGGAGAAGTCCAGGAGGTTCAGCGCGTTGGCCACCACACCGAGCAGCACCAGGCCGAGGGCGGTGCCGATGACGGTGCCGTGTCCGCCGGCCAGCGAGGTGCCGCCGATCACCACCGCGGCGACCACGGCCAGTTGGAGCGAGAGGCCGGCGGTGCCGCCGGGGCTGGAGGAGCCGAGGCGGGACAGCAGCATCAGGCCGGCGAGTCCGGACAGGGTGCCGGTCAGGCCGTACAGGGTGAGCTTGCGGGCGGTGACGTCGATGCCGCTGAGGCGGGCCACGTGTTCGTTGCCTCCGATGGCGAAGGCGTCCCGGCCGAACACCGTGAACCGCATGACGAGCGCCGTCGCGATCAGCACCAGCACGGCCACGATCAGCAGATACGGCACGCCGAGCACCTTGTCGTTGCCGAGGGCGAACATCCGGGTGCCGATGGAGATGGTGGAGCCGTCGTGGACCAGCAGTGCGACGCCGTCGAGCAGGGTGGCAGAGGCCAGCGTCACGACGAACGGCGCCACCTTGGTGAAGGTCACCACCAGCCCGTTGACGAGTCCGATGGCGGTGCCGAGCAGCAGCGCGACGACGACGGCGTAACCGGTGGGCCGGCCGTCGGCGAGCAGTTTCGCCGACACGGCGGCCGTGACGGCGACGTTGCTGCCCATCGAGAAGTCCATGCCGCCCGCGGTCATCAGCAGGGTGAGTCCGGCGGCCAGCACCGCGTTGACGCTGACCTGGCTGAGGATGTTGACGATGTTGCGGTCGGTGGCGAACGTCTCGCTCTGCACGGCGGTGAACACCACGACGAGGACGAGCACGGCGACCAGCCCGGCGTGCGGGAGATCGCGCACCCTGCCCGGGGTGAAGCGGGACCTGGGCTCCTCGGGCGGGTCGGAGACGCCGGGGGCATCGGTAAGTGTCTTGACGCTCACTGCGGTTGACCTCCGAGGGCCGTGGCGACGAGTTCGTCGCGGGTGATGGCGGTGATGTCGTGTTCGGCGACGGTGCGGCCGGCGCTCACGACGACGACCCGGTCGGCGAGCCGCATGACCTCCTCGGCGGAGGAGGAGGCGAGCAGTACGGGTACGCCCCGGGAGGCGAGGTCGTCGAGGAGGGTGTGGATGTCGGCCATGGCCGCGATGTCCACGCCGTTGGTGGGGTCCTCCAGGAAGCACGCGGCCGGTGAGGTCTCCAGCCACTTGCCGAGCAGCACCTTCTGCTGGTTGCCGCCCGACAGCGCGCTCACCGGCGGGTTCCCGGCCAGCGCCCGCACCCCGTAGCTGTGGCGCAGCGGAGCGGCCCGGCGGGCGAGTCCACCCCGCCGGTGCAGGCGGCGGCGGGCGAACCGGTCCTCGGCGAGCATCAGGTTCTCGTCCAGCGACATGCCGGGGACCAGGCCCAGGGCACGGCGGTCGCCGGTGACACAGCGCAGCCCGCTGGCGAGCGAGGCCGGGACCCGGCCGAAGGGCACGGCCCTGCCGTCGACGCGCAGTTCGCCGCGCTCCGGGCGCTGCCGCCCGGACAGCAGGTCGAACAGCCGGGACTGGGCGTCCCCGGCGGGTCCGAGGACGGCGACGATCTCACCCCTGCGCACCTCGACGGTGAAGTCCCTGATGGCCCGGCCCTGGCTCAACCCCCTGACGGAAAGGCCGACTTCGTCCTTCGGCGCGGGGCGTTCGGGGCGGGTGGAGACGACGTCCCGGCCGACCATGGCGCGCACCAGTGCGGCGTCGTCCAGCTCGGCGGCGGGCGCGCTCGTCACGACGGCGCCGTCCCGCAGGACGGTGAGGCGGTCGGCGACGGCCATGACCTCGTCGATGTAGTGCGAGATGTAGACGACGGCGACCCCCTCGTCGCGCAGGGTGCGCACCAGGGCACGGATCCGGTCGGCGTCCTTGGCGCTCAGACACGCGGTCGGTTCGTCCAGGATCAGCACCCGGCCGCCGCGCCGGACCTCGCGGGCCACCTCGACCATGGTCTGCTCGGCGACGGTGAGCGAACCGGCGGCGCGCTCCACGTCGATGGCGATCCCGAGGGCGGCGAGGGCCGTGCGGGCCTCTTCCCTGACGGCCTTCCACCGCACGGCGCGCCCCCGGGTGGGCAGGTCGCCGAGCAGGATGTTCTCGGCGACACTCAGGCCCATCGCCAGTTCGCGGCGCTGTGGCACCGAGGAGATGCCGAGCCTGCGTGCCCGGCGCACGCTCAGCCCGTGCTGCTCCTGTCCGTCGATCTCGAGCGTGCCGGCGTCGGCCTGGTGGACGCCGGACAGCACCTGCACGAGGGTCGACTTGCCGGCGCCGTTCATGCCCATCAGGGCGTGCACCTCGCCGGGGTACAGATCGAGGTCGACGCCTTTCAGGGCGGCCGCCCCGCCGAAGCTCTTGGTGACGCCCCGGGCGCGCAGTACGGCGGTCATGGCCGGTCGCCCTCGGGGGCCACACGTCCGTAGCCGCGGATGTCGGGGAAGGGGGGTTCCTTGTCGGCCTGGAGGTCCACCTGGAAGGTGTTCAGGCACATCCCGAGCATGGTGAAGTTGCCGAGCGCGCCGATGGTGTCCACCAGACCCTTGGAGCCGAAGTGCTCCAGCGCCGCCGCGAAGGTGGCGTCGGTGACGAAGTGCTCGTCGAGTATCTCCCGGCAGAACCGGTAGAAGGCCTGGTCCGCCTCGTTGTCGAAGACCGCCTCGCGCTTCTCGGCGATCGCCCGCACGGCGGCCTCCGGGATGCCGGCCTCGACGGCCTGGTGCACGTGCGCGTTCCAGGAGTACTGCGCGTCCCAGTTGCGGGCGGCCATCAGCAGGGTCAGCTCGCGCAGGTGCCTGGGCAGCGAGCAGTCGAACCGGGCGAACGCGCCGAGCGACTCGGCCCGTTCGCACATCTCCGGGCTGTGCAGCCAGACCCGGAAGGGACCGCGCACCGCGCCACGGCGGCCGGCGATCCGCGCGGCCAGCTCCTGCTGCCGCGCATCCATTTCCTCTTCGTCGAGAACGGGGAGCCTCACGGCCTTTACCTGCCTTTTCTTTCCGGCGCATTACGAGCACGGGTCGGGAATCCGTGCGGTGCCAGGTGAAGGTACAGCCGTGTCCGAGAAGCTCACCCACCTCGGAGCGCAACGTAAAACTGCATGCCGGAGGCCCCCCATTCACCGGGCGGCGACCTAACGTCGTCCGACATGACCACCATCATCAAGGCCGCGTCCGTCCCGCTCCTCGACCGCGGCGGCGCGGTCGTCACGACCCCGCTCGTCACCACGACGTCGGCGAACGGGGAGAACCGGATCACCAGCGGGATGAGTGTCTATCCGGTCGGCTCCGGGGCCCCGCTGCACTCGCACAACTGCGACGAGCACGTGACGATCCTCGAGGGTGAGGCGGAGGTGTGGGTGGACGGCGAGGTGACGAAGCTGGAGCAGTACGACACCACGTACGTGCCGTCCCCCGTCCCGCACCTGTTCCGCAACATCGGCGACCGCCCGCTGCGGATCCTGTGGGTGTACTCCTCGGGCCATGTGACGCGCACGTTCACCGAGACCGGCCGGACGGTGGAACACCTGTCGGCGGAGGACCAGATGGGCTCCGACGACTGAGGACGACGGGACCGGGCACCGCGTTCAGCGCACCGCCGCGGTCACCGCCTCCAGGACGACGGCGGCGACCCGCGCGGGCTGTTCCACCAGCGCGAAGTGTCCCGCGTCGGGCACCGTGACCGTCCGGACGTTCCGGCAGGCCTCCAGCCCCCGCCGCTCCGCGTCGGTCAGGCCGACCTCGTCGTGGTCCCCGCGTACCACCCAGGCCGGGACCCCGGCCTCGCACAGCCTGGGGACCAGCGACGCGTACCGGTCCAGATAGGCGTAGTGGTGCCACAGGATCCGGCGGCAGGCCGCCGGGTCGTTGTCGGCCATCGCCGCCGCCAGCGCCTGCGCGCGCGGCGGCGGCAGTTCGTCCTCCATCGCCCGGGGCAGCAGTTTCAGCATGGCCGCCCAGGCGGCCGTGCCGAGCCCGGGCACCCGCGCCACCGTGTTGATCACGGACAGGGACCTCGACTCGTCCCCTCGCGAGAAGGTCGGCGAGAGCAGCACCACGGGTCCCGTGAACAGGCCCGCCGCGGCCATCTCGATCGCCACGTTCGCGCCCAGGCTGTGGCCCACGACCGTGTCGCAGCCGGCCTCGGCCGCGAAGTCCGACATCAGCCGGGCGTAGTGCTCGACGGACACGTCCTCGGGCTCCTCGGTACGGCCGAACCCCGGCAGGGTCGCCGCGATCGTCCCGAGGCCCGCCATCGCCGGCTCGGCCATCAGATCCGCGTAGAACGCGGTCGTGCACAGCGCACCCGGAATCATCAGCACCCGGTGCGTGGCGTCGGCCGGGCCCGCCCGTCGCACCTCCCAGCCCTCGGTCATACGTCGAGGGTGACGCCCCGCGCGCCCGGGCGCACCCCGGGCGGATCGCCGTGAGCGCCGGAGGCCGGCCGCCGCACCCTGGTGCGGCGGCCGGCCTCCGTCCTTGCCCCCGGTGGTCACGACGCGGTCAGTGGGCGCCGACCAGTTGCTGGTCGGCGTCTTCGCGCGGAGTCTGCCGGGAGGTACGCAGCGCCGCGATGCCGATGAAGACCATCGACGACAGGCCGGCGATCGCGAACGAGGTGAAGCCCCAGTCGCCGTTGTTCGAGGCGAGCAGCTGACCGCCCAGCCACGGGCCGAAGACGGCGCCGAAACGGCCCATGCCGGAGGTCCAGCCGACGGCGGTGGCCCGGTTGCCCGCGTCCGAGCGGATGGAGACCGTGGCGTAGATCATCGTCTGGGCGCTGTTGAGGAAGACGCCGGTGAAGAAGACGACGATCATCGTCAGGGTCATCGGCATGTGGACGCTGAGCAGGAACACGCCGGCGGCGGTCAGCGCGAACCACACCGCGGAGATGCGCGGGGCGCCGAACCGGTCGGCGGCGCGCCCGGCGACGAGCATGCCCACGATGCCGCCGAGGTTGAAGACGACCACGAAGGACAGGGCCGAGCCCAGCTCGTAACCCTCGGCCCGCATCAGGGTGGGCAGCCAGGTGGCGACGCCGTAGACGAGGAGCAGACCGCCGAAGGAGGCCAGCCAGTACAGCAGGGTCTGGGTCCACTCACCACCGCGGAAGAGGTTCTTCAGCGCGTTCCAGCGGTCGGCCGCGCCCTGCTTGCCGGACTTCTCGGCGGGCAGTTCGACGTCGTAGCGGGTGGCCAGCTCGCGGGCCTCGTCGGTGCGGCCCTTGGCGACGAGGAAGCTCAGCGACTCGGGCAGCAGCCTGGCGAGCACCGGGGCGAAGAGCAGCGGCAGCACGCACACCCAGAACGCGGCACGCCAGCCGACCGGGTCGACGAGCCACTTCGCGACGTAGGCGGAGAGGATGCCGCCGGCGTGGTGGGCGGTCATCAGCAGGCCGATGATGATGGCGCCGCGCCCGCGCGGGGCGTAGTCCGAGACCATGCTGATCGCGGTGGGCAGCAGGCCGCCGAGGCCGACGCCCGCCAGGGTCCGGCCGAGGCCGAAGACCTCGACGCTGCCCGCCATCGCGCACACGCCGGATGCCAGCGAGAAGAGGATCACGCAGCCGACCATCAGGTTCTTGCGCCCGATCCGGTCGGCGACGGTGCCCGCCGTGAGGGCGCCGACCAGCATGCCGAAGGTGGCGTAGCTGCCGAGGTCGCCGGCCGTGTCCGGGGTGAGGCCGAAGGTCTTCGTCTCCAGCAGGTGCGGCAGCACCGAGCCGTAGATGAACATGTCGAGGCCGTCGAAGAGCACGGCCAGCCAGCACAGACCGACGACCAGGAGGGCCAGTCTGCTGCCGCGGGCGGACAGAGCGGGGGAGGAGGACATCGTTGTTTTCCTCTCGTCCAGGAGACGTGCCCTGGAGGGGACGAGTGAAGAGGGCCGGCGCGGCTCGTGCGGCTGACCCGGTGTGCGCAAGACGCTAAGGATCGACCCCGATAGAGTCAACACTTTTGTCAACAATCTCATCGACAATCCACTGAACCGCTGGTCCGGCACCCTGCGCACACCCGGGGAACGGGCTCAGCCGACGGGCGGTGTGCCGTGCGTGTGGAACGACTCGATCGTCCGCAGACCCCAGGCCTGCCCCTTCTTGCGCTCCTCCTCGGTCCAGGTGACCAGCGGCCAGTCGGGGGCCAGCACCAGGCGCGTGAGCGGGTTGCACAGCTCGATGCGGTTGCCGCCGGGCTCGTAGACGTACAGGAAGAACGTCTGCTGGATGGCGTGCTTGTGCGGGCCCGTCTCGATGAACACGCCCGAGTCGATCGCGAGATCGGCGGCGCGCAGGATGTCCTCGCGGGTGTCCGTCGCGAACGCGATGTGGTGCAGCCGCCCGGAACTGCCGGTCCAGTCCGAGGTGTAGACGACGTCGTAGGACTTGTTCGTGTACGTCAGCCAGCGCGCCGCGACCGTCCCCGTGTCGAGGCGGATCTGTTCGGTGGGGCGGGCACCCAGCAGGTTCTGCTGGAACTCGGAGTTGGCGAGCACGTCGGCGGCGAGGAAGTTGATGTGGTCCAGGCGCCGTACGCCCACGCCCCGGTTGGGTTTGGCCTGGGGCTGGTTCTTCAGCGCCGGCTTCAGCTCGTCGGGCGCCCGGTAGTACTCGCTCTCCCAGTACAGGGCGTGCTCGTGGCCGTCCGGGTCGGTGGTGACGTACAGCTTGCCGAGGCCGGGCTCGTCCTCGACCCAGTGGCCGGTGCCGCCCGCCGCCTCGATCGCCTCGACCCGGCGCCGCAGGGCCTCCTCGCCGGAGGTGCGCAGGGCCAGCCGGCCCAGGCCGGGTTCCGCGCGGGCGGTGAGCGTCAGGCTGTGGTGTTCGTAGTCGTCGAAGGTCCGCAGATGGACCGTGTCGCCGTCCTGCCCGTTGACCGTGAGCCCCAGGTAGTCGGTGAAGAAGCCGACACTGGCGTCCAGGTCCGGGGTGAAGAGCTGGGCGTGGCCGATGTGGGCGATGTCGCCGAGCGGCGGAGTCATCGTTGACCTCCAGGGGAGCGTGCGGGCAGGGGGGCCGTCTCGGCGGACCTGGGGAAGACGGTGCCGTCGAAGATCTTTCGGGCCGTGCGCACCACGGCGGTGCGTCGGGCGCGGGGCAGACCGTCGGGGGTTGCCCCGAGGCTACTTTCGATATCCAGGAATCCCGTGGGATGTTCTATGCGAATTCGGTCACTTCCGGCGTCGATCCTTGCCAGGTCCGCCCCCACACCGCCTTCGATCCGCAGGCCGGCGGCGACACCGGCCGCGCCGAGCACCCCGATCGAGGGATGGCAGCGCACCGGAATGAAGGTGCGGGTGGCGACCGTGCCGCCGTCCCGGGGCGCGGCGAGCAGCGTGAGCTTGGGCACGGTGGTCTCCGAGACGTCACCGAGGCCCATCAGCCGGCCCGCCGCCAGTCGGATCTTCCGGAGGCGGTCGGCGAGCGCGACGTCCTCCTCCAGGTCCCGGGGCAGTTCGTAGCCGGTGACCTTGAGCGAGGTGGCCGCGATCAGCACCGTCGGCATCCCGTTGTCCACGCAGGTCACCGCCACCCCGTCGATCTCGTCGCGGACGTTGCCGGTGGGCAGCAGCGCGCCGGCGCGGGGCGGGAACTCGATCACCACGGGCGCGGCCGTCCCCGGCACCCCGGAGATCTCGGCGGCGCCGGTGTAGTCCACGCGGCCGCCCGGCGTCGGGAAGGTCGCCGTCGCGTGGTCGTCGGAGTTGACCATGCGGATGCGGACGGTGGTCTCCTCCTCCCCCGCGGCGACGAGTCCGCGCTCCACGGCGAACGGGCCGACGCCGGCGAGGATGTTGCCGCAGTTCTGACGGTCGCTCACCTCCGGCCGGTCCACGGCGACCTGGAGGAAGAGGTAGTCGACGTCGGCGCGCGGGTCGGCCGACGCCGACACCACGGCGACCTTGCTGGTGAGCGGGTGCGCGCCGCCCAGGCCGTCGATCTGACGGGCGTCCGGACTGCCCATGACCCGCAGCAACAGCTCGTCGCGCAGGGCCGGTTCGGCGGGGAGGTCGTCGGCGAGGAAGTACGCGCCCTTGGAGGTGCCGCCCCGCATCAGCAGACAGGGCAGTTCCTCGGGCACGGAGGTCACGACGACTCCCCCGCGTACGCGTCGTACGTCTTGTACTCGACACCGAGCCGCTTCAGGGTCTCCCTCAACCCGTAGCGGTCCAGGCCGAGTTCACCGTCGAGGAAGGCGGCACGGGAGCGCGCCTCCTTGGCCTCGCGGGCCTCGGACGCCGCCGCGGTGGCGCGGGCCCGCTCCCGCGGGACGACCACGACACCGTCGTCGTCGGCGAGGATCACGTCGCCCGGCCGGATCACCTGGCCGTCGATGGCGATCGGTACGTTGACCGAGCCGCCGGTGGCCTTCACGGTGCCCTGCGAGGAGACCGCCCGCGACCAGGCCGCGAAGCCCATGTCCCGCAGCTCCTGGGTGTCGCGGATGCCCGCGTTGGTGATCACGCCCCGCACCCCGCGGCGCTGGAGCGCGGTCGCGAAGAGCTCGCCGAACATGCCGTCGGTGGACGGGGAGGTGGTGGTGACGACCAGGATGTCGCCCTCGCCGCACTGCTCGACGGCCGCGTGGATCATCAGGTTGTCGCCGGGCCAGCTGAGCACGGTCACGGCGGTGCCGGCGACCCGTACGCCCTGCTGGATCGGGCGGATCTCCGGGCTCAGCAGCCCGGTCCGGCCCATCGCCTCGCCGACCGTGGCCACGCCGAAACCGGCCAGCGCGTCGACGTCCTTCAGCTCCGCCTTCGGCGGGTTCGTCACGATCACGCCGCTCACGCCAGCTCCCTCGCGATCTGCGGGTAGGGACGCATGTACGCCTCGGCCATGGTCTTGTGCGCCAGGCCCAGGTTCGGGCCGGCGTTGCGCTTGAGCTGGACACCCCGGCGCACGGCGAGGTCCGTGTAGTAGTCCCACAGGTGCTGCTGGGCGCCGAGGCACTCCATGGCCCTGCGCTTGGTCTCCCACACCTCGGTGATGTCGAGCAGCACCTCGGGCTTGAAACCGCTCATCTCCGGCTGGTGCGGCTCGAAGTAGAAGACCGGCGGAGCGCCGATGATCTCGCCCTCGCCCGGGTAGCCGATGGCCTGGGCGAGGACCCTGGCCTCCAGCGCCATACGGTTGGCGGCCGGGTGGTCGCCGTTGTAGGGGTCCTCGGTGGGGTGGGTGAGCACCACGTCCGGCTGGGTGTCGCGGTAGACGGCGACGAGCAGATCGGTCAGCTCGGCGGTGGCCACGAGCGGGTAGTCGCCCGCGTCGAAGAAGCGGACCTCGGCGCCCAGGGTGGCGGCGGCGCGCTCGGCCTCGTCCCGGCGTATCGCCTTGATCTCGTCGAGCTTCCTGCCCTCGCGCCATGCCTTGGCGGACTCACCGCGCTCGCCGAAGGTCAGGCACGCGATGGTGACCTTCTCCCCGCGGGAGGCGGCCAGGGCGATGGCACCGCCCGCCCGCCACACGAAGTCGCCGGCGTGCGCGGTGACGACGAGGGTGGATCGTGGTGGGCTGGCGGGCGCGTTGGCCTGGGTCATTCTCAGATCTCCTTGGTGACAGGTGGGCGCCCGCCCCGCGCAGCCGTGATCAGTCGCGCAGCGCCTCGATCACGCTGGTGAGGTGGGCGCGGACGGCCGTCTCGGCCGCCTGGGGGTCCCTGGCCCGGATCGCTTCGATCATGGTCAGGTGCTCGTTCAGGGATTGCTGCGGCCTGCCCGGCCTCAGTGCCAACTGGAAACGGTGGCGCACCAGTTGGGCGTTGAGCCGCTCCAGCAGCTCCTGCGCGGTCTGCTGGCCGGAGAACTCCCGGATGCGGACGTGCAGTTCGTGGTTGAGGTCGGAGTAGGTGACCGGCTCGCCGTCGGCGACCGCCTTGGACATCGCCGCGCCGAGGTCGGTCAGCTCGATCAGCTGGTCGTCGCTGGCCGCGACGGCCGCCTTCGCCGCGCACAGTCCTTCGAGGACCATGCGGCACTCGGTGATGGCGACCGCTTCGTCCACGGTCACCACCCGCACCCGCGAGCCGCGGTTGCGGATCCGTTCGACGAGTCCCTGGGACTCCAGATCGATGAGCGCCGCGCGGATGCTGGCCCGCGTCACACCGAACTGCTCGGCGAGCTCGTTCTCCACCAGCCGCTGGGCCGGTGCCATCTCGCCGTGCAGGATCGCCTGCCGCAGCTGCGCGAGCGCATGCTGTTTGGCCTGCTCCCCGGTGCTCGGACGGGCTTCTTTCGGCATGGTTGCCCTCCCTGAGTGAGTGCCTGTCGAACCTAAATCTAGCGAAACAAGATTGTCAACAATTTTGTCCGCCGTATTGCGCGCGTACGTCCGCCGCGCCATGGTCCCACCGGACGGGGAGGGCGCGGGCCGCGGTGCGGGACGATCCCGGCCGATGTGGGGCGGTGCGGGCCGATGCGGGGCGGAGCGGGACCGTGCCGGGCGGTGCGGGCCGGTGCGGACCGTGCGGGTTACTTGATCAACGCGTTCGCCACGACCACGATCACGCCGAGCAGCGCGTCGACCGCCCCGATCAGCACCGCGACGGCCCACGGGCGGCGCGACCAGCGGGCGGTGACCAGACCGAGGAGGAACAGCAGGGCGATGTTCAGGGCGAACGCGGCGTGCTCCACCCCGCCCGTCGGCCACCAGCCCCAGCCGGCGCCGGCCAGGATCAGCACGGTGGGCAGCACGGCCGCCACGAGGGGCCACTCCTCGGCCAGCGAGCGCAGCGCGTCACCCCTGCGGTGCGGGCCCCGCTCGGCGATGTAGTGGGCGTAGCCGTGCGCGAGCGCCGAGGCGAAGGCGGTCACCAGCAGCCAGAGGGCGTCGTAGCGGCGGCTGCCGCGCGAGGTGTGGCCGTACTGGCTGAGCGCGGCGACCATCGAGCTCGCCAGTACCGCGCCGTAGACACCGCCGAAGAGGAGCGCCTCCCTCGCGTCGTGCCGGTGCGGCTCGGGCGCCGCCGCGGTGTCGTCCGCCATGGGCTCCACGATCACCCCGCCCCGCACGGGCCGCCAGTCGTGACGAAGTGTCCTCCCACCTGGGCGGACAGCCCACACTGTGTCCACGCCCGGCGGAGGTACGGCCTCGCTAGGGTCGCCCCATGAGCACCGAGAGCGGCCTCGACGGCCCCCCGTCCCACAGCTTCGTCGTCCGCATCCCCGACGCAGGCCTCGAACCCGAGCCGCTCGACCCGGGGCAGATCGTCTCCGGCACCCCCGAGGTGACGGGCAGGGTGGTGTGGGAGTCGGCGGACGGCCGGCAGATCAGGGGTATCTGGCAGATCACCCCGGGCGTCGTCACGGACACCGAGGCGGACGAGCTTTTCGTGGTGATCAGCGGGTCGGCGACGATCGAGGTCGAGGGCGGTCCCACGCTGACGGTCGGCCCCGGCGACATGGCGGTGCTGCGCGCGGGCGACCGCACGACCTGGACGGTCCACGAGACCCTGCGGAAGGCCTACGCGATCACCCTGTGACCGAAGGCGGGCGCGCCGTCGTCCCCCGGACCTCCAGGACCGGCGGCGCCAGGTGCAGCCGCCCCGCTCCGACCGGCCCCTCCAGCCGGTCGAGCAGACAGCGCGCGGCGCGACGGCCGACCTCGTGACCGGCGCCGTCCACGGTCGTGAGCCACACATGACGCAACCGGGAGATGCCGGTGTTGTCGTAGCCGACCACGGACAGGTCGTGCGGCACGCGCAGGCCCAGTTCCCCGGCCGCCGACAGCACCCCCACCGCCGTCATGTCGTTGACGGCGAAGACGGCCGTGGGCCGGTCGGGGCGGGCGAGCAGCCGTACCGTGGCCCGGTAGCCGCCCTCCTCGGTCATGTCCCCCGCCTCGACCAGCGCCACCCGATCGGGTCCCGCCGCCCGCATGGTGGCCTCGAAGCCTCGCCGGCGCAGGTCGGCGACGGCACCGTAGCCCGCCAGGTGGGCGATGCGGCGGTGACCGAGTCCGACGAGGTGCTCGGTGGCCAGCCGGGCACCGTGCTCGTCGTCGTCGGCCACCAGGTCCACCCCGGCCGGCACCGGCTCCCGGGCCGCCGCGACGACGACCGGCATCCGGGCGGCGACCGTCTCCAGCGCGGCCGGGTCGGGCAGCGTGCCGACCACGACCAGCCCCTCCGCCCTCAGGTCGAGGAAGGGCCCGGCCGGGTCCTGGCCGACGCGCCGGTGCAGCCGGGCGTCGCCCAGCAGCATGTGCAGGCCGCTCGCGTGCAGCAGCGAGTTGAGGCCGTCCAGCAGGTCCACGTACCAGGGATTGCGCAGGTCGTGCAGCAGAACGCCGACCAGCGGGGTCCCGCCGCCCGGGCCGGGTGGGGAGCCGGTGGCGGTGGCGGTTCGCCGCTCGCCGAGGCTGCGCGCGGCCGCGTCGGGCCGGTAGCCCAGCTCGCGCACGGCCCGCAGGACGGCCTCCCGTTTCTCGGCCCGCACCTGGTCGGAGCCGCGCAGCACCAGGGAGACCAGTGACTTGGACACTCCGGCCCGCTCGGCGACGTCACGGATGGTGGGTGGTCTCATGATTGGACCGTTCCATGTGCGGCAACCGATGTCAAAGGGCTTCGAGTCCCTTGACACCCTGGGGAAACGGCCCACAGGGTGGCCTGGTCAGCTGATGGAGCGGTCCAAGGAAGGGTCGTGGTGACTGCCATGGTGGACGGGCTGGGAGTGGCCGTCGTCGGGTTCGGCTGGATGGGCCGGGTGCACACCCAGGCGTACGCGCGCGTACGGCACCACTACCCGCGGCTGGCCCTGCGTCCGGAGCTGGTGACGGTCGCCGAGGAGGTGCCCGGCCGGGCCGACGAGGCCGCCGAGCAGTTCGGCTTCGCCACCGCGACGCGGGACTGGCGCGAGGTGGCCGCCGACCCGCGGGTGCGGGCCGTCAGCGTCACCGCGCCCAACTTCCTGCACCGCGAGATCGGTGTCGCGATGGCCGAGGCGGGCAAACACCTCTGGATCGAGAAGCCGGTGGGGCTCGCGCCGGCGGACGCCCGGGCGGTGGCGGACGCGGTGGCCGCGGCGGGCGTGCAGGGCGCGGTCGGGTTCAACTACCGCAACGCGCCCGCCGTGGAGAGGGCCCGCGACCTGATCGCCTCGGGTGAACTCGGCACGGTCACGCATGTCCGCGTCCGTCTCTTCAGCGACTACGCGGCCCATCCCGACGGCGCCCTCACCTGGCGGTACGAGCGCGGGCGGGGCGGCAGCGGAGTGCTGGGCGACCTGGCCTCGCACGGCGCCGACCTGGCCCGTTTCCTGCTCGGTGACATCACGTCCCTGACGGCCGACACGGCGGTCTTCGTCCCCGAGCGGGCCCGGCCGACGGGAGCGACGGCGGGGCACAGCCTCGCCGTGGGCGGCGAACTCGGCCCGGTCGAGAACGAGGACTACGTCAACTGCCTGCTGCGGTTCGCCTCCGGCGCCCGGGGCGTGCTGGAGGCCTGCCGGGTCTCCGTCGGCGAGCAGAACAACTACGGCTTCGAGGTGCACGGCACCCGGGGCGCCGTGTTCTGGGACTTCCGGCGGATGAACGAACTGGGCGTCAGCCGCGGCACCACCTACCAGGACCAGCCCGTCAGCACGGTGTACGTCGGCCCGGGCGACGGCGAGTTCGGAGCCTTCCAGCCGGGCGCGGCGAACGCCATGGGCTACGACGACCTGAAGGTCGTGGAGGCCTACCGCTTCCTGCGCTCGATCGCCGAGGGCACCCCGTACGGGGCGACGCTCACGGACGCGGTGCACAGCGCGACCGTGCTGGAGGCGATGACACGCTCCGCGGCGAGCGGCACCTGGGTGGACGTGCGGCCGTAGGGCCCGCGGCACCCGGCCGGATGTGCACCCGTAGGGCCCGCGGCACCCGGCCGGATGTGCACCCGTAGGGGTGGCGTCAGGACCACCCCCGATCCGGTTCCCAGGCCCAGGGACGGGGAGCCCCGGGAGCGGCAGGCTTCAGGGGTCGGCGAACGCGACCACGGACGACCCGCGGACGCCGGCACCGAATCCGCCGTACCGGGAACTCGGGGGACCCTCATGTCCGAAGTCATCGCCCGCCGCCTGACCGGCCTCGCCGCCCTGGTCGCCGCGGTCGCGCTCATCGTCCAGGTGCCGCTCTACTTCGTCTACGACGGCCCGCCGCCGGACGGCAACGTCCTGTCCCGGCTGCTCATCGGGATCGTCGCGCTGGCCAGTCTGGTCGTGTTCGTGACGGCGTTCCGCGAACTGGTCGGCCGGGTGAGCCCCGCCCACACGTGGGCCGGCTCGCTGGCCTTCGCCACGGGGCTCGTCTACGCCACGGTCACCCTGGTCTCGATGGGACTCGAGGCCGGTGCCGTCATCGCCGCCGACCGTCCGATCGACCCGACCATCGACGTCAGTGGCACCTACATCCTCTACGGGTCGATCTCCAAGCTGATGCTGGCGCTCTTCCTGACCGCGCTGGGCCGGGCCGTCACCGGCGCGCGTCTGCTGCCGCGCTGGACCGGCCGTTCGGCCTACGTCCTGGCCGCGATCAACCTGGCCTTCGTCCCGTCGCTGTTCTTCGGCAACGACCCCTCGTTCTTCTACGCGGCGAACGGCTGGGGCACGACCGCCCTGCTCGGGGCCGTCCTCAGCTACTGGCTGCTGGCCGTGGGCGTCTGCGCCTGCCGCGGCGCGGCACGCGTCGCCCCCGCGGCGGCCACGCCGGCGGCACTGCGCTGACCCGCCCGCGGGACCCGCGCCCCGGGTGGCGGCCGCATCAGCCGGCAGCCGCCCGGGGCGGCATGTTGTACGGGGTGACCACCTGGATCGCGGACGGCAGCAAGGGCCCGGCAGGCGGCAGCGCTCCGTGCGCCCGCATCACGGCGTGACAGGCCTCGCGCACGTCGTGGCGCAGGTCGTGGTGGAGAACGGCGGACAGCCGGTGGCCGCGCAGCAGCCGGGTGTTGTCGTGGTCGAGGTCGTGCGCGACGAACACGGCGCACTCACGGCCCAGGTCGGCGAAGGCGCGCAGGGTGGCGTCGTTGCCGCCGCCGATGGAGTAGACGGCGCGGATGTCCGCGTCGCGTTCCAGCGCGGCCCGGACGAGCTCGTACTGCGTGACGTCCAGCCCCTGCCCCTCGGCGATCTCGACCAGCGTGCGCTCGGGGTCGCGGGCCCGCATCACGCTGCGGAAGCCCATCTCGCGCTCCTCCTCGTTGCGGAAGAAGCCGCTGCTCAGGCTGGTGAGCACATTGCCGGGGCGGTCCCCGAGCCACTGGCCCATGAGGTAGGCGGCGGTGGCGCCGGCGGCCCGGTCGTCGATGCCGACATAGGCGAGGCGGGCGCTGGCCGGCAGATCCGTGACCAGGGTGACGACCGGGATCCCGGCGGCGACCAGCCGGCCGACGGCCGCGTTGATCTCCGGGACGTCCGGCGCCTTGAGGACCACCCCCTGTGAGCCGCGCCGGGCTATCCGGTCGAGGGTGGCGACCTGCTCCTGCACCGGTCCGGTCTCCCGGAAGTGGAAGCGGGAGCGCAGGACGGCCGGGTGCAGGGAGGGCAGCTCGGCCTCCAGGGCGGCCCGCACGGCGGTGGTGAATCGTTCCGGCGCCCGCATCACGATGTCGACCATGAAGGTGCGCCCCACGAGCCTGACCTGGGTGCGCTGCCGGTCCAGATCGGCGATGGCCCGCCGGACCTCCTGCACGGTGGACTCCCGCACCCCTCCCCTGGCATTCAGCACCCGGTCGACGGTCGCCTCGCTCAGACCCGCCTGACGTGCGATCTCTCGGATGGGGAAGGGGTGGCCCACGGAAAGCTCCCAGGGGTCTGCTTGAGGGGTTTTTGATGGCCGCCTGCTGGTTGTTCGACGGGTTTGTCATGACAACAATGGCAGGACTGAGCCGCGCTTGTCACCGAGCCGCCCAGGTCACCCAGCCGCCACAGTCATCGAAGGGACGACGATGTCCTTCACCTCCGTGCGAGGCCCCGCCTGGCTGACCGAGCAGGACTGCGACCTCGACGCCTTCCGCCCCCTGGTCGAGCGCACCACCGACCTCGCCGACTTCCCGCACGCCTCCGCGGTGCAGGGGAACGTCCTGGTCTACGACAGTGACCGCCTGCGCGCCCCCGGCCCGGACCGCGCGGTCCGCGCCGAGCTGGTGCGGGCCCTGAGCGACGGGCCCGGAGTCGTCGTCTTCCGGGACGCCTTCCCCGACCCCGCGGTCGTCGACCGGGCCACCGCCGTCTTCGACGCGCTCATCGCCGAGCAGCACGCCTCGGGCGCGACCGCCGGTGACCACTTCGCCAGGCCCGGCGCCAACGACCGCGTCTGGAACGCCCTGGAGAAGGCCGCCCTCCATGACCCGGAGGCGTTCGCCGACTACTACGCCAACGACATCCTCGCGCTGGTCTCGCGGGCCTGGCTCGGCCCGGGCTACCAGATGACGTCCCAGGTCAACGTGGTCAACCCGGGCGGCGCGGCACAGAGCGTGCACCGCGACTACCACCTCGGCTTCCTCTCCGACGACAAGGCCGCCGCCTACCCGGCGCACGTCCACCGGCTCTCCCCCGTGCTCACGCTCCAGGGCGCCGTCGCGCAGTGCGACATGCCCGTGGAGTCCGGGCCCACGCTGTACCTGCCGTACTCGCAGACGTACGAGCCGGGGTACCTGGCGTGGCGGCGGCCCGAGTTCCAGGAGTACTTCGCCGAGCACCACGTCCAGCTGCCGCTGGCGAAGGGCGACGCCGCGTTCTTCAACCCGGCCGTCTTCCACGCCGCCGGCACCAACCGCACCACCGGCGTACGCCGGATGGCCAATCTGCTCCAGGTGTCCTCCGCCTTCGGGCGCGCGATGGAGACCGTGGACCGGGAGGCGGTGGCGAACGCGGTCTACCCCGTGCTGCTGGACCGCCGGGCGCAGGGGGTGGGCGAGGACTGGCTGGAGCGGGTCGTCGCCGCGAGCGCCGAGGGCTACCCCTTCCCCACCAACCTCGACAGCGACCCGCCGGTCGACGGCCTCGCCCCGCCCGCGCAGGCGGACGTCGTACGGCGGGCTCTGCACGAGGAGTGGACCCCGCAGGCCCTCCGGGACGAGCTGCGGGCCGGCGCCCGACGGCGCGCGAGCTGAAAGGACCTCCCTCCATGGGACTTCTCGACGACAAGGTCGTCCTCGTCAACGGCGGCAGCCAGGGCGTCGGCGCGGCCGTCGCGCGGGCCGCGGTCCGCGAGGGTGCCCTGGTGGCCGTCACCGGGCGGCGGCCGGAGCCGGGCGAGGCGCTGGTGGCGGAACTGACCGCCGCGGGCGGCAAGGCCCTCTTCGTCCGGGCCGACCTCTCCGACGCCGGGCAGGCGAAGGGGGCGGTGGCCGAGACGGTGGCCGTGTACGGCCGCGTCGACTGCCTGGTGAACTCGGCGGGACTGACCTCCCGGGGCACCCTGCTCGACACCACGCCCGAGCTGTTCGACGAGCACATCGCGATCAACCTCAGGGCGCCGTTCTTCTCGATGCAGGCGGCGGTCGCGGACATGCTGGCCCGTGAGGCACCCGGCACGGTCGTCAACATCATCACCTCCTCGGCCCACGGCGGTCAGCCGTTCCTCGCGCCGTACGTCGCCGCAAAGGCCGGCCTGATCGGCCTGACCCGCAACGCGGCGCACGCGCACCGCTTCGACCGGGTCCGGATCAACGGTCTCAACATCGGCTGGACGGCCACCGAGGGCGAGGACACGACGCAGAAGGCCTTCCACGGCGCCGGTGACGACTGGCGCGAGCAGGCCGCCGCACGACTTCCGATGGGAAAACTGGGCCAGCCGGACGAGATCGCCGACTTCGTGGTGTTCCTGCTGTCCGAGCGCTCGGGCGTGGTCACCGGATCGGTGATCGACTGGGACCAGAACGTACTCGGCGGCCTCGACTGAACCCCTCGACAAGCATCCTCGTCTCAGCCGTCCGGCGAGCATGCTCCCCCGTCCGCCGAGCATTTTCACCAGTTCCAGCCCGTCCGGCGTTTGAGGACGAGCCCGAAGGGCGATCGGGGTCCGGGGCGCAGCCCCGGCGTCGGACAGCGACCAACAGCAGCAGACAGCAACCGAAACGACCAGGAAAGCAGCGGAGCGCATGCGCATCGGAATCCTAGGCCTCGGCCGCATCGGCGCCTTCCACGCCGAGACCCTCTCCGGACTCGACGCCGTCTCGTCGCTCGTCGTGGCCGATCCCTTCGCGGAGGCCGCCAAGAACGCCGCCGAGCGGTTCGGCGCCGAGGTCGCGGACTCCCCCGAGGCCGTGCTGGCCGCCGGGGTGGACGGCGTGGTGGTCGCGGCGGCGACGGACGCCCACCCGGCCCTGATCCTGGCCGCCGTCGAGGCGGGCATCCCGGTCTTCTGCGAGAAGCCCGTCGCGAAGACCATGAGCGAGGGCGTGCGGGTGCTCGAGGCCGTCCGGGGCAGTGCCGTCCCCATCCAGATCGGCTACAACCGCCGCTTCGACGCGGGTTTCGTCGCCGCGCGGGCGGCGGTGACGGCCGGGGAGCTGGGCACGCTGCACACGGTCCGCTCGACCACGCTGGACCCGGCCCCGCCGCCGGCCGCGTACGTCGCCGCCTCCGGGGGCATCTTCCGGGACTGCTCCGTGCACGACTTCGACATCATCCGCTGGGTCACCGGCCGCGAGGTGACGGAGGTGTACGCGGTGGGCGGGAACCGGGGCGCCGACTACATCAAGGAGGCGGGCGACGCCGACACCACCGGCGCGATCCTCACCCTCGACGACGGCACGATCGCGGTGGTCTCCAACTCCCGCCACAACGCCCGGGGCTACGACGTCCGCATGGAGATCCACGGCTTCACGGACTCGATCGCGGTCGGTCTGGAGGACAAGCTGCCGCTGCGGTCGGTGGAGCCCGGCGTGACCTTCCCGGCCGGTACCCCGCACGACTTCTTCATGGACCGCTTCGCCGCCGCCTACCGCGCCGAACTCACCGCGTTCACCGAGGTCGTGGCCGGCACCCGCACCTCGCCCTGCACGATCGAGGACGCCCTGGAAGCGGGCTGGATCGCGGAGGCGTGCACGCTGTCCCTGCACGAGCACCGGCCGGTGACGATCGCGGAGGTCCGCGCCTCCTGAGCCGTAGGACCGGAAACGTCCGGCCGCCGAAGGACCGGAACCGTCCGGACGAGGGCGGCCGGGGAGATGCTCCCCGGCCGCCCTCACCGGCTCACAGTCCGTAGCGCATCGCGAACTCGTCCGGGTCGTAGGCGTCCCGGGCCGGGTCCCGCGGGGTGGCCGGGCGTTCCTCGACCATGTCCTGCGGCCTTGTCCGCTCGGGCAGCGCGCCGAACCGGGCCCGGCGCCGGGCCTCCTCGGTGCCGGCCTGCTCTTCCTCCTGCATCTCACCCTCCCCGTCCACGACTGCACACACTCCGTACCTGTCTGAACGTCCTCACCTCGCCGCTGGTTCCGCCGGCAGGTCGAAGACGTGGTCCGGCGAGATGATCGTGGTGATCGCGTCGCCGAACAGGGTGCTGGGCTCCTGGTTCCGGTAGTTGATGTCGGTGTTCAGCACGACGACGAGGGTCGCCCGCGCCGACGGCAGGTAGATGGTGAGGGACTCGTAGCCGGGCAGCGAGCCGTTGTGGCCGATCCAGCCCTGCACGTTGAAGATGCCGAGCCCGTAGCCGGCGCCCGGAATGGGGGTGGGCGGGGTGATCAGGCGCTGCTTCTGGGTGGCGGGGCTGATCATCCGCTCACCGTCGGGCAGCACACCCGTGGCCACGGTGCGCGCCCAGACCCGCAGGTCGTCGAGCCGGGAGATCATCGCGCCGGCCGCCCAGCCCCAGGACGGGTTCCAGTCGGCGGTGTCCGCGACCGCCCCGGTCGCGGTCTGGTCGGTGTAGCCCTGGGAGTGCGGGGTCGGGAACTCGTTCCCGGTGGGGAACAGGGTGTGGTCCAGGCCCGCCGGGTCCAGGACGTGGTCCTGGATGTAGTCGTTGAGCTGCTGACCGCTCATCTGCTCGACGACCAGGCCGAGCAGGATGAGGTTGGTGTTGCAGTAGTAGAACTTCTCGCCCGGCGGGAACAGTACGGGGTGCTTGAACGAGTAGTCGAGCAGCTGCTGCGGGGTGAACGGCCGCTGCGGGTCGGAGGTCAGCGCCTTGAAGAAGTCCTCGTCCGCCGAGTAGTTGAACAGCCCGCTGCGCATGCCGGCCAGCTGACGCAGGGTGATCTTGTCGCCGTTCGGCACTCCGTCGATGTACTCGCCGATGGTGTCGTCGAGGCCGATCTTCCCCTCGTCGACGAGCTGGAGGACCGCGGTGACGGTGAAGGTCTTGGTCTCGCTGCCGATGCGCATGTAGAGGCCGGGATCCATCTTCCGGCCTGTGCTCTTGTCGGCGACACCGAAGGACTTCACGTACTGGCCTTTGCCCGGTGTCCAGATGCCGACGCTCACGCCGGGCACGTTCGCCTGCTTCATGACGCGCTGGACGGCCTGGTCGACCTGCTGCTGCACGGCCGGGGTGAGTTCGACGACGCCGTCCCCGGACGAGGACGGCGAGGGCGGCTCGGTGCCGGCGGCGGCCGTGGCGGCCGAGGACGGGAGCGCCGTCGCCGCCCCTGCGGCGGCCGGCACCACCAGCGCGCCCACCGCTACGGCTACGACGATCCCCCTGCGCATGCGGATGCTCGGCTGTGTCATGGGCTCGCTCCCGGATGAGGAGGTTTCCGCCGCAGGCCCAGCCGCACCAGAGGGCACGGGCCGCATGCGGCCCAGCACCCCCACCATACGAGCGCGGGCGCGCCGCCGCCTGTCGGCGACGGCGCGACGCGCCTGGTGACCCGGCCCGTGGTCCAGGCCCCGCGGGAGCGCGGGAACTTCACCCCGTCAGGGCGTCTTCTCCCCTGGACCCGCCACGGGATCCGTCGCGGGGCCGGGCGCGGGATTCGCCACGGGCGCGGTGAGGTCCTTCTCCTCCGGGAGTTCGTCGACGTCGACTCCGCGGACCTGGGCCAGTTCGTGCTTGAGGGCGGCGAGTTCGGTGCCGCCGGCCATGTGGTTGGTGAGTTCCTCGAGGCTGACCTGGTCGCGGGAGGCGGAGAGTTCCATGGTTCCCAGGCGCAGGACGCTGAAGTGGTCGCCGACCATGTAGGCGTGGTGGGGGTTGTGGGTGATGAAGATGACGCCGAGGCCGCGGTCGCGGGCGGCGGCGATGTACTTGAGGACGACTCCTGACTGTTTGACGCCCAGGGCGGCGGTGGGCTCGTCGAGAATGAGGACGCGGGCGCCGAAGTGGACGGCGCGGGCGATGGCCACGCACTGGCGCTGGCCGCCGGACAGGGTGCCGATGGGCTGCTCGAGGTCGTCGAGGACGATGCCCATGTTGCGCAGTTCGTCGTCGGCGGTCCTCTTCATCGTGTCGATGTCGAGCCGCCGTACGGGCCAGGGTCCCTTGGTGAGTTCGGAGCCGAGGAAGAAGTTGCGCCACACCGGCATCAGCGGGACCGTCGCGAGGTCCTGGTAGACGGTGGCGATGCCCTGGTCGAGGGCCTCGCGCGGGGTGGAGAAGCGCACGGGGCGGCCGTCGACGAGGAACTCGCCCTCGGTGTGCTGGTGCAGACCGGAGACGATCTTGATGAGTGTCGACTTGCCGGCGCCGTTGTCTCCCAGGACACAGGTCACCTGGCCCGGGCGGACGACGAGATCGACCCCGTGCAGGGCACGGATGTTGCCGTACGACTTGCCCGCGTTGCGCAGTTCGACGAGCGGACTGTCACCGCCCTCGGGAACGGTGTCCGTGAGGATGGCGCCGTGCGTGCCGGTTCCGTCGGTGGTCATTCGGGTCACCTCCGGGTGGCCGTGCGCTGGACCCACAGATTGATCAGGACGGCGCCCAGGAGCATGACGCCGAGGAAGGCCTTGAACCAGTCGGGGTTCCAGCCCGCGTAGACGATGCCCTGCTGCACCATCCCGAACATGAACGCCCCGAAGACCGGGCCGATCGCCGAACCGGCGCCGCCGGTCAGCAGACAGCCGCCGATGACGGCCGCCGAGATGTAGATCAGTTCCTGGCCCACACCCTCGCCGGACTGCACCGTGTTGAACGTGAACAGCTGGTGCATCCCCACGAACCAGGCACCGAAGCCGACCAGCATGAACAGCGAGATCTTCGTGAACGTCACCGGCACACCCACCGCCCGCGCGCTCTCCTTGTTCCCGCCCACCGCGAACACCCAGTTGCCGTACTTCGTGCGCAGCAGCACCCAGGTGGCGAGGGCCGCGAAGACCAGCCAGTACACGATGGTGATCTTGACCTGGACGCCCCCCACGTCGAAGGACGAGGCGAAGATCTTCTTGGCCTGCCCGAAGCCGTCCATGTCGCTGATGTCGTCGGTGGCCACGTTGGTGGTGATCAGCTTGGTGACGGCGAGGTTCACGCCCTGGAGGATCAGGAACGTGCCCAGTGTGATCAGGAAGCTGGGCAGCCCGGTCCTCACCACCATCCAGCCGTTGAGGAAGCCGATCCCGAGGGAGACCAGGAGGGCGACGACGACACCGACCCACACGTTCATGGTGAGTTGGTAGCTGAGCATGGACGCGGTGAGCGCCGAGGTGATGACGGCGACACCGGCGGAGAGGTCGAACTCGCCGCCGATCATCAGCAGCGCCACCGGCAGCGCCATGATCCCGATCGTCGACGACTGGTACAGGATGTTCGCCATCGAGCTGCCGTCACGCACCGGCGGCGCCGCGATCAGGAAGAACACGTACACCGCGACCGCGCCGAGGAACACTCCCACCTCGGGCCGCGCCAACAGCCTGAGGGCCAGCGGGCGTTGCTTGGTCCGGCCGTCACTCTCCTTGCGGCCGGGGGCCGGCGGTGTGGTCACCGCCGGCTCGGCATGGTGGGTCATGCTCATCACCGGGTGCCCTTCGCGGCGAACGAGGCGACCGCGTCGACGTTGGTCTTGTCCACGAAGGCCGGACCGGTCAGCACCGGCTGCTCGCCGCCGCCCATGTAGTTGCCGTTGTTCTTGTAGAGCCACAGCGAGTCGATCGCCAGGTAGCCCTGGAGGTACGGCTGCTGGTCGACGGCGAACTCGATCGTGCCCTGGTCGATGGCGCTCGTCAGGTCCTTGTTGAGGTCGAAGGTGGCGATCTTGGCCTTGCTGCTCGCGTCGGCCTTCGACTGCACCGCCGTCAGCGCGAACGGGGCGCCCAGGGTGACGACGTAGTCGATGGCCTTGTCCTGGCTCAGCTTGGCGGTGATCGTCGACTTCACGGACGGCATGTCGGTGCCGTTGACGTACAGGGTCTCCGTCGTGCCCGAGAACGTATTCTTCACACCGGCGCAGCGCTGGGTGAGGCCGATGTTGCCCTGCTCCTGGATGACGCAGACGGCCTTCTTGGCGCCCTCGGAGTTGAGCCGGTTGCCGAGCGCCTCGCCGGCCACGGTCTCGTCCTGGCCGAAGAACTCCATCAGGCCGAGGTTCTTCCACTCGCTGACACCGGAGTTGAGCCCGACCACGGGTATCTTCGCGGTCTTCGCCTTGGCTATGACGTCCTTCAGCGCGTCGGGCTTGGCGAGGGTGACCGCGATGCCGTCGACCTTCTGGTCGATCGCGTTCTGGATCAGGTTGGCCTGGTTCCCGGCGTTCGGGTCGGCGGAGTAGACCAGCTTGACGTTGTCCTTGGCGGCGGCCGCCTCGGCGCCCTTGCGGACGATGTCCCAGAAGGTGTCGCCGGGCGACTGGTGGGTCACCAGGGCGACCGTCATCTGCGGGGTGCTCGCCTTGCCCGCGGAAGCGCCGTCCGCGCTCTCCTCGGACTTCTTGCCGCCGGAGCTGCTGGAGCAGCCTGCGAGGGTCAGGGCCACCGCCGCGGCCAGGGCCACGACCGGGGCGATTCTGCTCGAGCGGGAGGGGGAAGAGCTGTCCATCTTTCCTGCACCTCACTGTGCGACGGAGAAAACGACGGGATGGGAAAGGCGATCGCGAGGATCCGGGGCCCGCTTCTCCTCAGATTGGGGCCATGGGGCCGGGTCCGCGACTGTTCAGGTGTCCCGGGCCCGGCGTGCGCTGCTTGATGCCGGATCCAATCCCTTGGCGGGCTCACTGTCAATACTTTGTTAAGACATCATTTCACAATCAGGTCAGAATGTAAGTACAAACTCTTGACATGCGCGTCCCCGGGACCTACACCTGGGAGACGCCAGGCCCCGATCACCGTGAGGAGCGTCGCACATGGCCGAGTCGGCCGCGCCACTGGACGTGATCACGATGGGTCGTACCGGGATCGATCTCTACCCCTTGCGACCGGACGTACCCCTCACCCGGACGGACACGTCCGCAACGGACCGTTTCGCCCCCGCCCGGCGGGAGTTGTCGCTCATGGCCGGGACCCTCTGATCCGTCCGGTCCGGTCCGGCCGACCCCCGGCCTCCGGCCCCGGCCGACCCCTACCGGCCCCACCGACCCCAGGAGGTGCCCCGATGGCGAAGACCGGCGACAGATCCCGTGCCGCGCCCGGCTCCGCGCTCGACCTGCTGCACTTCGCCCTGGACCGCACCAGTCCGGTGCCGCTCTACCACCAGCTCGCCCAGCAGTTGGAGGCGGCGATCGAACAGGGAGCGCTCGCCCCCGGCAACCTCCTGGGCAACGAGATCGACCTGTCGACCCGCCTCGGCCTGTCCCGCCCGACGGTCCGCCAGGCCATCCAGTCCCTGGTCGACAAGGGACTCCTGGTCCGGCGGCGGGGAGTCGGCACCCAGGTCGTGCACAGCCAGGTGAAGCGGCCGCTGGAACTGAGCAGCCTCTACGACGACCTGGAGGCGGCCGGACAGGGACCGACCACCCGGGTCGTGCGCAACGAGCACGTGCCGGCGACCGCCGACGTGGCCGCCGCGCTCGGCGTCCCGGAGGGCAGCGAGGTCACCGTCCTGGAACGGCTGCGCGCCACGCACGGACAGCCGGTGGCGTTCCTGTGCAACTACCTGCCCCCGGCGCTCCTGGACCTCGACACGGAACGTCTGGAGTCGACGGGCCTGTACCGGATGCTGCGTACGGCGGGCATCACCCTGCACAGCGCCCGCCAGAGCATCGGCGCCCGCTCCGCCACCGCCCAGGAGGCCGGTCTGCTCGCCGAGAAGGAGGGGGCGGCCCTGCTGACCATGCGGCGCACGGCGTACGACGACACCGGCCGTCCGGTCGAGTACGGGACGCACATCTACCGTGCGTCCCGTTACGCGTTCGACTTCCAGTTGCTGGTCAGGTCCTGAGGACCGCCGCACACCGCCGGGGAGCTACCTCGGGGCCATCCGCAGCGCGCCGTCCATGCGGATGGTCTCGCCGTTGAGGTAGTCGTGGTCGACGATCGCCAGGGCCAGCCGGGCGTACTCCTCGGGCCGGGCCAGACGGCGCGGGAAGGGCACCCCCTCGGCGAGCGAGGCGCGGAACTCCTCCGACACCGTCGCCAGCATCGGCGTCTCCACGATACCCGGGGCGATGGTGCACACCCGGATCCCGTACTGCGCGAGATCGCGGGCCGCGGGCAGGGTCAGGCCGACGACCCCGCCCTTGGAGGACGCGTAGGCGGCCTGGCCGACCTGCCCGTCGTACGCGGCGATGGAGGCGGTGTTGACGATGACACCCCGCTGGCCGTTCTCGTCGGCCTCGGTCGCGGCGATGGCCTCCGAGGCGAGCGCGAGCACGTTGAAGGTGCCGACCAGGTTGATCTGGATCACCTTGGCGTAGAGGGCGAGGTCGTGGACGCCCTTCCTGCCGAGGATCCGCGCGGACGGGCCGATCCCGGCGCAGTTGACGACCGTGCGCAGCGGGACACCGGAGCCCGCCGCGGTGGCGACGGCGGCGCCGACCTGCTCGGGGTCGGTGACGTCGGCGGGCACGTACGTCACGCCGGGCACCTCGGGTGCCTTGTCGATGCCCTCCTTGAGGTCGAGGGCGAAGACCCGGGCGCCGCCCTCGGCGAGCGCCTTCGCGGTGGCCGCGCCGAGGCCGGACGCACCGCCGGTGACAAGGGCGGCGGTGTTCTCGAGCTGCATCATCACTCCTTGCCGAGGACGGTGAGCACACCGCCCTCGTCACGGTCCAGCGCACGGGAGATGATCATGCGCTGGATCTGGTTGGTTCCTTCGAAGATCTGCATGACCTTGGCCTCGCGCATATAGCGCTCCACGGGGAAGTCGCGGGTGTATCCGTACCCCCCGAGGACCTGCACGGCGTCCGTGGTCACCTTCATGGCGTTGTCCGTGGCCACGAGTTTGGCGATCGACGCCTCCCGTGTGAAGGGCAGGCCGAGATCCTTCAACCGGGCGGCGGACAGCGCGGTGGCCCGCGCCGACTCGATCGCGGCGCCCATGTCGGCGAGCACGAACGCCAGTCCCTGGTGCTCGATGATCGGCTTGCCGAAGGTCTCCCGTTCCCGCGCGTAGCGCACCGCGTGGTCGAGGGCGCCCTGGGCGAGGCCGGTGGCGACGGCCGAGATGCCGAGACGGCCGCAGTCGAGGGAGGCGAGCGCGATCTTCAGCCCCTGCCCCTCCTCCCCGATCCGGCGTTCGACGGGCACCCGGACGTTCTCCAGCCGCATGGTCGCGGTCGCCGAGCCCGTCAGGCCCATCTTCCGCTCCGGCGGATCGGCGCTGAGCCCCGGGGTGCCGGCCGGGATCAGGAAGCAGGAGACACCGCGCGCGCGGTCGTCGGAGGTGCGGGCCATGACCGTGTAGAAGTCGGCGTAACCGCCGTGCGTGGTCCAGGCCTTGGTGCCGTCGAGCACATAGTGGTCGCCGTCGCGGACCGCCCGGGTGAGCATGGCCGCCGGGTCGGAGCCGGCGTGCGGCTCGGACAGGCAGTAGGCGCCGAGCAGCTCACCGGCCAGCATCTCCGGCAGCCACTTGCGCCGCTGCTCCTCGGTGCCGAAGCGGGCCAGCGGGAAGCAGGACAGGGCGTGCACGGAGATGCCCACCGCGACGCTCGACCAGACCGCGGCGACCTCCTCCAGGACCTGGAGGTAGACCTCGTACGGCTGGGCCGCGCCGCCGTCCTCCTCCGCGAAGGGCAGGCCGAGCAGGCCGCTGCGCCCGAGGGTGCGGAAGACGTCCCGGGGGAACGCCCCGTCCGCCTCCGCGTCGGCGACCCGGGGGGCGAGCTCCTTGGCGGCGAGGACGCGCGTGAGCTGGATGAGCTCGACGGCTTCCTCGGTCGGCAGGGCACGAGTGGCAGGCATGGTGACCTCCACGTAGGAGTACCGGTGAGTACTGGAAGTGATACTGGAGTGCGTACTAACGTATCATTCACAGTACGCCCGTGGGGCGGCCCCCGGCATCCGGCCACGGTCGGAAAGGGTCCGCGTCAGGAGGAGACGGCGTGCACGATGAGCGACGCGAGCTGTTCGTACGCCTCCGCGTCGGTCAGCCCCGTACGCGTCTTGAGCTCGCCCTGCTGGATCTGGCGCATGGTGGCCGCGGCGACCTCACCGACGAACGCGGTGTGCACCTCGCGGAAGGCGCCGTCCGAGACGCCCTCGGCGATCAGTCGGCGCACCCGCTCCGCGGCCATCCGCGTGTTGGCCTCGTACACCTCGCGGGCGGGCGGGAAGTCCGCCACGTCGTCGAGGAACCGGCGCGAGAGCGGGCGCAGTTGTTCGGCCACGGCGGTCAGGTACGCGCGGACGCGGTCCGAGGGGTCGACGGTCTGCGCCACCCGCTTCTCGACCGCCTCGGTGGCCCCGCGGAAGTAGTGCTTGACCGCCTCCACGACCAGCCCCTGCTTGCTGCGGGCGAGCTGGTACAGGGTCGTCTTGGAACAGCGCAGCCGCTCGGCGAGATCGTCCAGGGTGAGGTCGGAGAAGCCCTCCGCCGTCAGCAGCGCGACGAGGCGTTCCAGCAGGTCGGCCTGCCTGGCGGTTCGGCGGTTGGACGGCATGATCCCAGCGTAGCCTCCCCGGTTACTCCCGGGTCGCCCCGCGCGGGGCGACCCGGTCGGCGGGGCCTTCGTGGGCCGCGAGGGCGGTCCGCGGCACCGCGGAGGTGCCCCGAACGCACCGAAGCCGCCCTCTCGATGACGAGAAAGCGGCTTCCGACCTGCCGTGAAGCTGGTCGGGACGACAGGATTTGAACCTGCGACCCCTTGACCCCCAGTCAAGTGCGCTACCAAGCTGCGCCACGTCCCGGTGCGCCTCGCACGGTGTTCGCCGTGTGATCGCGCGAACAGCACTTTACCCCACACCGGGCGGTGCGCCGAAGAGGGCCCGGACGCGGGACAATCGGCTCATGGACCGTTTGGACAGCGCAGGAGGTACGAGCGGCGGCCGGCCCGCCGGCCCCCGGGACCGGGACGGCGAGGGGCGGGCGCGCAACGCCCGGCCGCGGGACGGGCTCGGCCGGCCCCTGCCGTACGGCACGCCCGGTGTGGAGCGGCAGCCCGAGGGGGTCGTCCGCACCCCGGAGGCGACCGTCGCCGAGGCGCAGACCCTGCTGGACGCCGGGAAGCCGTTCCACGCGCACGAGGTCTTCGAGGACGCCTGGAAGTCGGGCCCCGCGTCGGAGCGCGCCCTGTGGCGCGGGCTCGCGCAGCTCGCGGTGGGTCTGACGCACGCCGCCCGGGGGAACCTCACGGGTGGGGCGCGGCTGCTGCGGCGCGGCGCCGGCGCGGTGCGGGAGTGGGCGGCCGACGCCGGGCAGGACCGGCCCCACGGAATGGACCTCGCCGCTCTGGCGCGGTGGGCGCGGGAGCTCGCGGACACCGTGGAGCGGACCGGGGCCGCCGTGGACGCGCGGGCCCGGGCGCCCCGGCTGCGCTGACCCGGCCCCGTCACTGTCAGTGGCGTACGGCAGACTCGGGGCGTGCGAAAGATTCATGTCATCGGTATCGGCGCGGGCGACCCCGACCAGCTGACCCTCCAGGCGGTCCGGGCGCTGCGGAGCACGGACGTGTTCTTCGTCCTGGACAAGGGCGAGGTCAAGAGCGACCTGACGCGGTTGCGCCACGACATGCTCGACGCGCACCTGCCGGCGGGGAGCTACCGGGTGGTCGAGGCCCGGGATCCGGAGCGGGACCGCGGGGCCGGCGGCGCGGCCTACTCCCCCGCCGTCGGGGACTGGCGCAGCGCCCGCGCCGGGATCTACGAGCGGCTGATCGCCGAGGAGCTCGGCGAGGACGAGAGCGGCGCGTTCCTGGTCTGGGGCGACCCGGCGCTGTACGACAGCACGCTGGGCATCCTCCAGGAGGTGCTCGCCCGGGGCGCGGTGGCCTTCGAGTACGACGTCGTCCCCGGGATCAGCAGTGTCTCGGCGCTCGTCGCCCGGCACCGCACGGGCCTGAACCGGGTGGCGCGTCCGGTGCAGATCACGACGGGCCGGCGGCTCGCCGAGGGCTTCCCGCAGGGGGTGGACGACGTGGTGGTGATGCTGGACGCCCACCAGACCTTCCGGCAGTACGCCGGGGAGGACGTCGACATCTACTGGGGCGCCTACATAGGCACCCCGGACGAGATCCTCGTCTCGGGTCCGATCGCCGAGGCCGGTCCCCGTATCGAGCGACTGCGCGCCGAGGCGCGCGAGCGCAAGGGCTGGATCATGGACACCTACCTGCTGCGCCGCAACCCGGGGCGGGAGTAGCCGCCCCCCGGGCGGCCCGTCCCCGGGTGCGCGGCGGGGGTGCCGGTGTGATCGTGACCTCGTGACCGTCTCCGAGGAAATCGCTCCGGCCGCCGCCCAGCCGCCCGTCCTGGACCCGCGCCGACGCAACATCGTCTTCGGGACGATCGTGCTGGGGATGCTGCTGGCGGCGCTGGACCAGACGATCGTGGGCACCGCGCTGCCGACGATCGTGTCGGACCTCGGCGGGGCCGCGCACATGTCGTGGGTGGTCACCTCGTACCTCCTCGCGGAGACCGTCGCGACCGTGCTGGTCGGCAAGTTCGGTGACCTGTTCGGCCGCAAGGTGGTCTTCCAGGTCTCGGCGATCGTGTTCATCACGGGGTCGTTCCTGTGCGGCCTGGCGACCAACATGTCGCTGCTGATCGCCTGGCGGGCCATGCAGGGCATCGGCGCGGGCGGTCTGATGGTGACGGCGATGGCGCTGATCGCCGACGTCATCCCGCTGCGGGAGAGGGGCAAGTACCAGGGCGCGATCGGGGCCGTGTTCGGCGTGGCCACCGTCATCGGACCGCTGCTGGGCGGGCTGTTCACCGACCATCTGTCCTGGCGGTGGGCGTTCTACGTCAACGTGCCGATCGCGATCGTCGTCGTCTTCGCGGCCGCCCGCACCATCCCGGTGGTGAAGTCGGCGGTCCGGCCGGTCATCGACTACCTGGGCATCGCGCTGGTCGCGGTCGGCGCGAGCGCGCTGATCCTGGCGACGAGTTGGGGCGGCAACGAGTACGCGTGGGATTCCGGCGTCATCATCGGCCTGTTCGTGGGCGGCGCCGTCGCCCTCGCCCTCTTCTGCCGGGTCGAGACGCGGGCGCGGCAACCCATGCTTCCCATGCGGCTGTTCGGCAACCCGGTCTTCTCCGTCTGCTCGATCCTCAGCTTCATCGTCGGCTTCGCGATGCTCGGCGCGCTGACCTATCTGCCGACCTATCTCCAGTACGTCGACGGCGACTCGGCCACGGTCTCGGGTGTGCGCACGCTGCCCATGGTGCTCGGTCTGCTCATCGCGTCGGTGTTCAGCGGCAACGTGGTGAGCAAGACCGGGCGGTACCGCCTCTTCCCGATCGTCGGCTCGCTGGTGATGGGCGTCGGGCTGTACCTGATGTCCCTCATGGGTCCCGGCACGGGCGCGTGGCTGGAATCGCTGTACATGTTCGTGCTCGGCACCGGGATCGGCCTGTCCATGCAGGTGCTGACGATCGCCGTGCAGAACACCGTCGAGTACGCCGACCTGGGGACCGCCACCTCCGGGGTCACGTTCTTCCGCACGCTCGGCAGTTCCTTCGGCACGGCCGTGTTCGGCACCCTGTACACCAACTCCCTCACCCCGAACCTGAAGGAGGGCATCGGGGCCGCCACGACGGCGGCGGCGGGCAGCGTCGACCCGGCGGCCATCACCACGGCGGCGACCAGCCCGGAGGGTCTGCACCGGCTGCCCCCGGCCGTCGCCGACCCGATCGTCCACGCCTACGCGGACACCATCCAGACGGTGTTCCTGTGGACGGTGCCGGTCGCGGCCGTCGGTTTCGTCGTCGCCCTGTTCCTGAAGCAGGTCGAGCTGCGCGACAGCGCGCGGATGAGCTCCACCGACATGGGCGAGGGGTTCGGGCAGCCGTCCGGGGCGGACTCCCGGCGGGTGCTGGAGGCCTCCGTCGCGAAGATCATCGGCGGTACCGACGCGGACACCGCGCGCCGGATCGTCGAGAGCTCCGACACCCGGCTCGACGTGGCCGGTGCCTGGGCGGTGATGCAGGTCGAGCTGTTCACCCGCATGGTCGGCCACACCAGTCTCGGGCTCGTGGCCGCCCGCCGGCATCTGCCGCCGGAGGTGCTGCTGCCGGTGTTCGACCGCATGGTCGACGAGGGCTATCTGACCCGCCACGGTTCCCTGCTGTCCCACACGGAGGCGGGCACGCGCGAGGCCGGGGTGATCACTCACGCGTGGGGCGAGTGGCTGGAGGAGCGGGTGGCCCAGGACATCGGCCGCCCGGCGGGCGGTGACCTGCGGGCGGCGGTGGACACGATCGCCAAGCGGCTCCTGGTCGAGGACCTCAACGAGGGCCTGCCCCGCCACCGGCGGGAACCGGAACCTGCGGGCGTCGTCGCGCCCTGAGCAGCGTCTGCCCCGAGCAGCCTCTGCCACGAGCACCGGCCGCTCTGAGCGGCCGCCCGGCCGGGGGCGTGCGGCCGGCCCCTACCGCAGCAGGAGTTGGAGTCCGCCGACCACGGTCGCCGCGATCACCAGTCGTTCGAAGAGCCGCTGGTCGATGCGGGGCACGGCCCACTTGCCGAGCAGCGCGCCGGGGACGACGAACGCGACGAGCGCCGCGTCCAACAGGAGCGAGTTGCCGTCGATGAGTCCGAGGCCCGCGCTGAACGGCACCTTCGAGACGTTGACGATCAGGAAGAAGAACGCGGAGGTGCCGAGGAAGCCGAGTTTGCGGAAGCCGGCGGAGAGCAGGTACATCGACATCACCGGGCCGCCTGCGTTGGCGACCATGGTGGTGAAGCCGCCGAGGACGCCGTAGGAGCGGGCCTTGAACCGGCCGGACCGGGTGACCACCGCGTCGGGCTCGTCGGCGGCCTCCGCCGTGCGGCGGCGCCACACCGTGACGCCCGCCATCAGCAGCAGGATCGCCCCGATCGAGGTGCGCATCACCTCGTCGTCGGCCCACACCAGGAACACCGTCCCGAAGACCACGCCGGCCGCGACCGCCGGGAACAGCCGCCACAGCGTGGGCCAGTGGGCGTGCCGCCGGTAGGTGAGGACGGCGAGGACGTCGCCCGCGATCAGGATCGGCAGCAGGACGCCGGTGGAGGCACGTGCGGGCAGGATCGCCGCGAAGATCGCGAGGCTGACCGTGTTGGCCCCGCTCACGGCCGTCTTGGAGAAGCCGACCAGCAGGGCCGCGAGGGCCAGCGCCGCGAACTCCCAGCCGGTGATGTGCCACAAGTTCATCGTGTTCATGCGGAGACCGATGCTACGCACACCTACCGGACGGCCAGAAGGCCGTCTCGCCTGGTGGTTGTTCCCGCCCTCCGGCCTGTCAGCGGCGCTCGACCAGTACCGCGCTGCCCTGTCCGACGCCGACGCACATCGTGGCCAGTCCGCGCTCGGCTCCGGTGCGGCGCATACGGTGCAGGAGGGTGGTGAGGATCCGGGCGCCCGAGCCGCCCAGCGGGTGGCCGAGGGCGATCGCGCCGCCGCTGGGGTTGACCAGGTCCGGGTCGATTCCGAGCTGGTCGACGCAGGCCAGCACCTGGGCGGCGAACGCCTCGTTGAACTCGGCCTCCTGGACGTCGTCGACGCTCCAGCCGACGCGCGCCAGCGCCTTGCGGGTGGCGGGGACCGGTCCGATGCCCATCACGTCGGGGTGGACACCGGCGGAGGCGCCGGCGACATAGCGGCCCAGGGACTCCAGGCCCAGTTCGTCGAGCGCCTCCTCGCTGACCAGGAGGAGTCCGGCGGCGCCGTCGTTCATGGGTGAGGCGTTGCCGGCGGTGACCGTGCCGCCCTCGCGGAACACGGGCTTCAGCTTGGCGAGCTTCTCCGGTGAGCTGTCCTCGCGGATGCCCTCGTCGGCGTCGACGACCACGCCGTCCGGGCGCCGCACGGGCAGCAGTTCGTCGTCGAAGTGGCCGTCCTTGCGGGCCAGCGCCGCCAGCCGGTGGCTGCGCAGGGCGAACTCGTCCTGGCGTTCGCGGCTGATGCCGTAGCGGGCCGCGACCTCCTCGGCGGTCTCTCCCATGGCGAGCACGCCGTGCAGGTCCTTCATGGCGGGGTTGACCAGGCGCCAGCCGAGCCGGGTGTCGACGGTCTCGACGCGGTGCGGGAGGGCCTCGTCGGGGCGGGCCAGGACGAAGGGGGCGCGGCTCATCGACTCGGAGCCGCCGGCCAGCACGATGTCGGCCTCGCCCGCGGCGATCGTACGGGCCGCGGTCGTGACGGCCTCGAGCCCGGAGGCGCACAGCCGGTTCACGGTGGCACCCGGCACGGTCTCGGGGAGGCCGGCGAGCAGGGCGGCCATCCGGGCGACATTGCGGTTGTCCTCGCCCGCCTGGTTGGCGGCGCCCCAGTAGACGTCGTCGATCCGGGCCGGGTCGAGCGCGGGCACCTCGGCGATCAGACCGCGGATGACGGTCGCGGCGAGGTCGTCGGGCCGTACGGAGGACAGGGCTCCGCGCAGTCGGCCGACGGGGGTGCGGCGGGCGGCCGCGAAGTGGACGGGACGCACGTCAGGACTCCTTGATTAGCACTGCTAGTTTTCGACTATAGACCCCGGCCCGACCGCTGGGAAGATTCCCCGAAGCCTTCACCGACAGAGCCGGCGCAGCTGGAGGAGCGATGACCGAGCACGTCCTGACCGGGACCCGCGGCACGATCGCCGTGCACGAGTGGTCCCCGCCGCGCCCCCGCCGCGTCGTGCTGCTGGTGCACGGCTACGGCGAGCACGCCGGCCGCTACGGGGAACTCGCCGGCGTCCTGACCGGGCACGGCGCGGCCGTCTTCGCCCCCGACCACATGGGGCACGGCAGATCGGCGGGCGAGCGCGTGGTGATCGAGGACTTCGAGGACGTGGTCACCGATGTGCGCGCCGTGGCAGGGCTCGCCGGGGAGGCGTACCCGGGCCTCCCGTCGATCGTGATCGGGCACTCCATGGGCGGCCTGATCGCGGCACGCTACGCCCAGCGGTACGGCGACACCCTCGCCGCGCTCGTGCTGTCCGGCCCGGTGATCGGCGGCTGGGAGCTGCCCGGACGGCTGCTGGCGCACACGGAGATCCCCGACCTCCCCGTCTCGCCCGCCGCCCTCTCCCGCGATCCCGCGGTGGGCGCGGCCTACGCGGCGGACGAGCTGGTCTGGCACGGGCCGATGAAGCGGCCGACGCTGGAGGCGTTCGCGCGGACCCTGGAGACCGTGTCCGCGGGCGGCGACATCGGCCCGCTGCCCCTGCTGTGGCTGCACGGGGAGGACGACCGGCTGGTCCCGCTGCCCGGCAGCCGGACCGGCGTCGAGCGGCTGAGCGGCGGTACGCCGACCGAGCGGATCTACCCGGGAGCCCGGCACGAGGTCTTCCACGAGACGAACCGCGCCGAGGTGTTCGCGGACGTGATCCGCTTCCTGGACGGTGTGCCCGCCACCTGAGACGGCCGCCGGGGCGGAACGGGTTGCGGCTGTTTGCGGTGGTGTGACCGGGGCACCCGCGCCTGCATGGAGTGGTTGCGCAGTGCCGCCTGTGTGGGCGAGGACCCCGAGTTGTTCTTCCCCGTGGGCACGAGCGGACCCGCCCTGCGCGACGTCGCGGCGGCGAAACGCGTCTGCGCCCGCTGCACGGTGTGCTCCGAGTGCCTGTCCTACGCCTTCGCGATCGGACGGACCTCGGGCGTGTGGGGCGGGACCGGCGAGGAGGAACGCGCGGAACTGCTCCGTACCGCCAGACACGACGCGACGACAAGGAGCACCGCATGACTGTCGTGAAGAGCCCCCTGCCCGAACCGGCCCGCCAGGTCACCTTCGACGCGTTGCAGACCACCCTCGTGGACCTTCTGGGCCTGTCCCTGATCGGGAAGCAGGCGCACTGGAACATCGTCGGACCCCGGTTCCGCTCGATCCACCTCCAGCTCGACGAGGTCGTCTCGACCGCCCGTACGTTCTCGGACACGGTGGCGGAGCGCGCCGCGGCGCTGGGCCTGCCGCCCGACGGCCGTCCGGAGACGATCGCGTCGGCGTTCACCCTGCCGTCGCCGAAGGACGGCTGGCTGCGCGACGAGGACGTCGTCCAGCTGATCGCGGAGACGCTGGGCGCGGCGATCGCACGGCTGCGGGAACGGATCACGGCGACCGAGGAAGCGGATCCGGTCACCCAGGACCTGCTGATCGGCATCACCGCCGAGCTGGAGAAGCAGCGGTGGATGTTCGAGGCGGAGAACTGGCCGCGCGAGAGCTGATCGAGAAGCCGCGCGAGAGCTGATCCAGGAAAGGAGCGACGCACCGTCATGACCGACGCGCTCGAACTCGACGCGCTGTGGGAGGACTTCCATCGCGCGGTGAACATGACCTCGCAGGAGCTGGCCGCCTGGCTGCGGGTGCGCGACGCCGACGAGAACGCCGAGCCGCTGCCCGAGGAGGCGGGGACCCCCACCGGGCAGCATGTGCTGGCGATCCTCCAGAAACGGCGGACCGACCTGACCGACGACGACGTCCGCGTGATGTACCGGGTCGTGGACACGGTCGCGGAGCAGGCGGACGCGGAGAACGAGCCCAGTGCCCGGGACACCCGCGGACGCCACCGTCTGATGACGATCGGCCACGATCCGCTCAAGCCCTGAGGTACCGCGCGGGACGCCCGGGACTCAGCCGGTGAGCCGGGAGAGCGCCGCCGACACCAGCGTGCGCACTCCCGGCACCAGCACGGACAGGTCCGGCGCGAACAACGGGCTGTGGTTCCCGGGCACCCCCTCGAACTTCTCCCGCAGCTCCTCCCCCGGCGCCGCCTCCCACAGGGGCGCCGGGGTCGACGTCACATACCAGAAGTCGTACGGCACGCCCGCCGGGGCGAGCAGCGAGAAGTCCTCGCTGCCCAGTGCCTGCCCGAAGTCGAACACCGTGTGCTCACCGAAGAGTTCGCGGTGCACCGCGGCGATCTCCCCGTCCAGGGCGGCGTCGTTGACGGTGTTCGGGCAGCCGGGGTGGACCGTGATCTCGGGCGGGACGGGGCAGCCCGCGGCGGCGCACTCCCCCTCGACGACCCGTCCGATCGCGGCGAGAACCCGCTCGCGCACCCGGGTGTCCTGGGTGCGCACGTTCAGCGTGAGCCGCGCCTCGGCCGGGATGATGTTGGAGCTCGTCCCGGCGTGGAAGCTCCCCACCGTCAGGACCACCGGCTCGCGGGCCGCGATCTCGCGCGCCACCACGGTCTGGAGCCTGGTCACGACGTACGCGGCCGTGACGACCGGGTCGACCGTCGACTCGGGCCGTGAACCGTGGCCGCCGACCCCGTGCACGACGACGTCGACGTCGTCCGAGGCCGACAGGGTCAGGCCGGGCGTGTGCGGGTAGAAACCGGCGAGCCCCGGTGCCGCGTGCTGGCCGAACAGCACGTCCGGGCGCGGGAATCGGGTGTGGACGCCGTCCGCGACCATCGCCGCCGCTCCGCCGCCGGCCTCCTCCGCGGGCTGCCCGACGACGACGAGCGTCCCGGACCAGGCCTCGCGGGCGGCGGCGAGCGACTCGGCGGCCGCCCCGAGCCAGGTGACGTGCAGATCGTGGCCGCAGGCGTGCATCAGCCCGTCGACGGTCGAGGCGTACGGCAGCCCGGTCGCCTCCCGCACGGGCAGCGCGTCCATGTCGCCGCGCAGCCACACCACCGGCCCGTCGCCGTTCACGAGCACCCCGACGACGCCGGTGCGGGCCACCCCCTCCGTCACCTCGAACCCGGCCGCGCGCAGCCGCAGGGCCAGCTTCGCGGCGGTGCGGTGCTCCTGGAAGGACAGCTCGGGGTGGCGGTGCAGGTCCTGGTAGAAATCCGCCAGCCGCCCGGGTTCGAGTCCCGAGGTGACGTCCTGGGCGAGGCGGGCGACGACGGCCGGTTCGGTCATACCGCGCAGCCTAGGAGAGCGGCCCGGCCGGCCGCAGCCGACGGGCGCGATCGTGGCCGTGGCTTCCCACCGGGCCGCGGCTTCCCGTCCGGAGGAGGCCGGACCCGCCCGGGACCTCGGACCTCGGCGCTTCCGGCCTCGGACCTCAGGCCTCAGGCCGCGGACCCAGGGCTCAAGGCCGCAGACCCCAAGCTCAAGGCGTCGGGCCGCAGGCCTCGGGCCTCAGAGGTCCAGCAGGCGTGTGACGGTGCGCAGCACCCCGTTGTCGTTGTTGGAGGGCGCGAGGTGGCGGGCCCGGCGGACGACCTCCGGGTGCGCGTTGGCCATGGCGAACGACCAGTCGGCGGCGTCCAGCATCTCCAGGTCGTTGAGGTAGTCGCCGAACACCATCGTCTGCGCGGGCGTGATGCCCAGCTCCCGCTGGAGGGCGCGCAGTGCGGCGCCCTTGTTCGCGGTGCGGTTCATGACGTCGACCCAGTGCTCGCCGGAGACTACGACCTGGTGGGTGCCCGCGAAGGGCGCGAGCGCCGGGGCGGTGGTCCGCTCGGCGGACCCGAAGTCGAAGAGGGCGACCTTGATGATGTCGTCGTCGACGGCGGTGACGTCCTCGACGACCCGGTGCCGCACGTAGTAGCGGCGCACCTCGGCCAGGAACGCCTCGTCGGCCCGCTCGACGTACGCGGACCGCTTCCCGCAGACGACGGCGCCCACGTCGACGCCGTCGGCGGTGAGCCCGCGCACGGCCTCCATCACCCGCGCGACCACACCCGGCGCCAGCGGATCGGAGCTCAGCTCCTCCCCGTCACGGACCACGTACGTGCCGTTCTCCGCTATGAACACCATGCCGTCGGCGACCTCGGCGAACTCCGCGGCCAGGGTGGCGTACTGGCGTCCGCTCGCCGGGGTGAACAGCACCCCGCGCTCCCGCAGCCGCGCCAGGGTCTCCCACAGCCCCTCGGGGATCTTCTTGTCGTCGTCGAGCAGCGTGCCGTCCATGTCGGTGACGACCAGCCGGATGTCGACGGGACCCGCCGGGGACGCGGACGCGGTCGGGCGGGGGGCGTGCGAGTAGGGCATGGCCTGCTTCCTGTACGGGATCACCGGATTTTCACCCTACCGGGGACAACGGTGATCATCCGGCGGCACAATGGCGGACGGAGGCCCGTGACACGGGCAGGACGTGAGAAGGGGCTCTCGGGTGAGCGGGTCGGCACGGCTGGACACCAGCGTCGCGCACAACGCGCGGGTGTGGAACTACTGGATCGGCGGCAAGGACAACTACGAGGTCGACCAGCGGGTCGGCGAGCACGTCGCCGGGATGTTCCCGCTCATCAGGGAGATCGCGCGCGCGGACCGCTGGTTCCTGGGACAGGCGGTGCGGTTCCTCGCCGAGGAGCGCGGGGTGCGGCAGTTCCTCGACATCGGCACCGGACTGCCGACGGCCGACAACACCCACGAGATCGCGCAGCGCGTCGCGCCCGCGTCGCGGATCGTGTACGTCGACAACGACCCCATCGTGCTGGCACACGCCCGTACGCTGCTGACCGGCACCACCGAGGGCGTCACCGACTACATCGACGCCGACGTGCACGACCCGGCCCAGATCCTCGAACGCGCGGCGGGCACCCTGGACTTCGACCGCCCGGTCGCGGTGATGATGCTGGGCATCCTGAACTTCGTCCTGGACTACGAGGCGGCCCGGGACATCGTCCGCGAGGTCATGGCCGACGTCCCCTCCGGCAGCTTCCTGGTGCTCACGCACCCCACCCACGACAGCGAGGTGGGCGGCGAGGGCCAGATCCCGGCGATGAAGTTCTGGAACGAGAACGCCACCCCGCCGATCACCGCCCGCGGCGGCAAGGAGATCGCCGCGTTCTTCGAGGGTCTGGAGCTGCTGGAGCCGGGCCTGGTGTCCTGCTCGCGCTGGCGCGGCGAGGCCGACTCCCTCGCGGTGGTGCCGCAGTACGGAGCGGTGGCCGTGAAACCCTGACGGACGTACGGCACGCACCGGACGTACCGACCGTGGAGGACGTATGACCACCCTTGCCGATCCCGTCCCCGGCGGGCGTCCCGGAGAGGTCGAGCGGGCCGGCGCGCTCGGCGGCGAGCTGGCGGCGAGAGGCGTGCACGGGATCGTCCTGGCCTACGTCGACACGGCGGGCGTCGGCCGGGTCAAGACGATCCCCACGGCCGGGCTGGCCTCGGCGGTGGCCTGGGGCGTCGGCATGTCACCGGTGTTCGACACGTTCCTGGCGAACGACCACATCGTCGCGACCGACGTGCTGGGCTCCCCGGACGGCGACCTGAGGCTGTACCCGGACCTCGACCGGCTCGTGGCGCTGGCCGGGCAGCCCGGGTGGGCCTGGGCGCCGGTCGACCGCGTCACCCAGGACGGGGAGCGGCACCCCGGCTGCTCCCGCACCTTTCTGCGCCGCGTGGTCGCGGACGCGGCCCGCGAGCACGGGCTCGCCTTCAAGGCGGCCGTCGAGATCGAGTGGACGGTCGGCCTGGACTCGGCTCCCGCGGGCGAGTTCGTCCCGGCGGCCACCGGACCGGCGTACGGCGCGACCCGGCAGGTCGAGCTGAGCGCGTACACCGCCGAGCTGCTGGCCGCCTGCGCGGCGCAGGGCGTGGACGTCGACCAGATCCACCCGGAGTACGCGCCGGGGCAGTTCGAGATCTCCGTGGGCGCGCTCGACCCGGTCGCGGCGGCCGACCGCAGCGTCCTGGTCCGTCAGACGATCCGCGCGCTGGCCCGGAGCCACGGCCTGCGGGTGTCCTTCTCCCCCGCCGTCGTCGCGGAAGGGGTCGGCAACGGCGGGCACCTCCATCTCTCCGCCTGGCGGGACGGCACGAACCTGCACGCGGGCGGCGCGCGGCGGCACGGCCTGACACCCGAGGCGGAGGCGTTCGCGGCCGGGGTGCTGGCCCGCCTCCCGGCCCTCACGGCGGTGACCGCGCCCAGCCCGGCGAGCCATCTGCGCCTCAAGCCGTCCCAGTGGGCCGGGGTGTTCACCGCCTGGGGTCTGGAGACCCGCGAGTGTGCGCTGCGCCTGGTGCGCGGGACGGCGGGCCGGCGCGCGGAGCAGGCGAACCTGGAGGTCAAGCCGGTCGACCTGGCCGCCAACCCGTACCTCGCGCTCGGCTGCGTGATCGGCGCCGGGCTGGCCGGGCTCGCGGAGGGCGCCGTCCTGCCCGAGGAGACGACCGGGGACCCGGCACGGCTCGGCGCCGGGGAGGCCGCCGCCCGGGGCGTGCGCCGGCTGCCGTCCTCGCTCGCCGAGGCCCTCGCCGCGTTCCGCCGGGACGAGGTGCTGCGGGCCGCGCTCGGCCCGGTCCTCGCCGACGCCGTGAGCGCCGTACGGCAGGGCGAGATCGACGCCGTCGAAGGGCTCGACGACGAGCGGGTGGCCGCGGCCTACCGCTGGAAGTACTGACATGGCCGGCGGACCGGTCCACGAGGCGCTCGCCGAGCTGGAACTGGTGGACCATCACTGCCACGGCGTCGTCACCGGCCCCCTGGACCGGCCGGGCTTCGAGGCGTTGCTCACCGAGGGCGACCGGTGGCCCGGCGTCTCGCCCTTCGACACGCCCGCCGGGGTGGCCGTGCGCCGCCACTGCGCGCCGCTGCTCGACCTGGAGCGGCACGCCCCGGCCGACGCCTATCTGGCCCGGCGCGCCGAACTGGGCCCGCGGGAGGTGAACCGGCGCTTCCTCGGCGCCGCGCGGACCGGTGTGTTCTGCGTCGACACCGGGTTCGCCCCGCACCGGATCACCACGCCCGCCGAGCTGGCCGCGGCGGCCGGGGCCGGGGGCCCGGCGGTCGCCCACGAGGTCGTCCGGCTGGAGGCCGTCGCGGAGGCCGTGGTCACGCGGGGTGTCGAGGCCGACGGGTACTCCGACGCGTTCCGGGCGGCGGCCCTGGACGCGGTACGGCGGCCGGGAGTGGTGGCGGTCAAGTCGGTGGCCGCCTACCGGACGGGTTTCGACCTCGATCCGGCCCGGCCGCCGGACGCCGAGGTCACCCGGGCCGCACGGCGCTGGCTGACGGCCGGCGGACGGCTGGCGGACCCGGTACTGGTCCGGCACCTGCTGTGGACGGCCGTCGACCTGGGGCTCCCGCTCCAGCTGCACACCGGTTTCGGCGACAACGACATCCGGCTGCACCGGGTGGATCCGAGCCTGCTCACGGACTGGCTGCACCTGACCGCGGGCACCGTCCCGGTCCTGCTGCTGCACTGCTGGCCCTACCAGCGGCAGGCCGCCTATCTGGCCGCGGTGTTCGAGCAGGTCTACCTGGATGTGGGGCTCACCCTGCATCATGTGGGTCCGCCACGAGCGCGGGCGGTCCTGGAGGAGGCGCTGGAGATCACACCGTTCCGCAAACTGCTGTACAGCTCGGACGCCTATGGTGTGGCGGAGTTCTACGGGCTCGGCGCGCTGGCGTTCCGCAGGGGACTGGGGGAACTGCTCCAGGACCGGGTGGACGCCGACGAACTGAGCCTGCCCGACGCGCTGCGCCTGGCGCGCTGGGCCGGAGCCGACAACGCCCGCCGGGTCTACCGGCTTCCCGACGGACACTGAAAGTATGATCAAGCAATGTCTGACTTGACCGAAACCACGCCGGGTTGGCTGAGCTCCGACGAGCTCGAGATGGCACGCGCCCGTATGCCGATCCTGTACGTCGAGGCCGTGCCCGTGCGCGTCGACGACAGCGGCGAAGTCACCAGCGTCGGCCTGCTGCTGCGGATGGGGCCGGACGGCAATGTCAGCCGGACCCTGGTCTCCGGCCGGGTCCTGCACCACGAGCGCGTCCGGGACGCCTTGTTGCGTCACCTGGAGAAGGACCTCGGCCCGGTGGCACTGCCCCGGGTGCCGACCTCGCTCCAGCCGTTCACGGTGGCGGAGTACTTCCCCACGCAGGGCGTCACCCCGTACCACGACCCGCGTCAGCACGCGGTGTCGCTGGCCTACATCGTGCCGGTGACCGGCGACTGCCGTCCCCGCCAGGACGCGCTGGACCTGGTGTGGTTCAGCCCGCAGGAGGCCGCCTCGCTCGCGGTGCAGAGCGAGATGCCGGGCGGACACGGCTTCCTGCTCCGACAGGCCCTGGCACACGTCGGCCTCTCCGCCTCCTGAGCCCGATACCCGTACCACCCGGCCGTCGCCCCTCGTCCGGCACCGCCCGCGGCGGCAGCCCCCGCACACTCGTGGTGTACGGGGGCTGCCGCCGTCACGACGCCGACGAACACGCCGGCCACAACCTCGAACTCACACGGCTGCGGGCGGCAAGGAGCGGCTGGACGACGGGGCGCTGCGGCGGACGTACAGCAGGCTGCTGGGCGCGGCGGGGCTCGGCGCCGGTGCGGGCTGGGCGGTCGACGCCTGGTGCGCGGCCGCGCTGGGCGGCGGCACCCCGGAGGCCGCGACCGCGCTCGCGGCCGGTTCCCTCACGCTGCTCCTGGTCTGTCTCGGTCTCGCCCGGCTGGCGAAGGTCGAGGAGCTGCGGGGACTGCGCCGGGCCGGGGCTCGCCCGCCTCGGTGAGCGGGGCGGTCAGGACGGCGGGCGACGGACGCGGTGGATGAATCGCCAGGTGGTCCGCCGACTCACAGCGGTCGTGGCCGGGCGGCTCACAGCGGTCGTGGCCGGGCGGGAAACGATGAAGGCCGCTTCCACGATTTCGTGGAAACGACCTTCCGACCTGCGATGAAGCTGGTCGGGACGACAGGATTTGAACCTGCGACCCCTTGACCCCCAGTCAAGTGCGCTACCAAGCTGCGCCACGTCCCGTTGCCCGTCTGACCTGGGGTTTCCCCTGGCCGAACACGCATGGAAACCATACCGCACTCGGGTCGATGGTCGCGCACCCGTTTCCCGCGCCCGGGCCGTCGGCCGCCGTCAGTCCCCCGGGCCCGCGCCGAGTTCCGGGTACGCGTCGAGCAGGCGCGGCGGCGCCGCCTGCCGCCAGGAGTCGGCGAGGATGTCGCGCAGCTCGTCCTCGTCCTCCAGGGCGGCGAGGCGGGCCCGCACCCAGGCGAACTGCGCCTCGTGGTCGGCGATCCAGAACTTCCCGGGCTCGGCGAGCACCAGTTCGTCGCGCTCCTCCTTGGGGCAGCGCACGGCGAGGGAGGTCTCCTCCTCGGGCAGCGTGGCGAACATCTTCCCCGCGACCCGGAAGGTGGGCATGTTCCAGGAGATCTTCTCCGTGGTGTCCGGCAGGGACAGGGCGATACGGCGTACGTCTTCGGCGTCCGGCATGCTCCGCACCGTAGCCGCTGCCACTGACAGTCACCCCACGGCGACGTGCTTGTAGTACAGGGTGGTGGGACGCAGCACCCCGGCCGGGTCGGCCGCGTAGTCCGGGATCACCCCGGCCCTGGTCCACCCGGCGGTGCGGTACAGGTGCTCGGCGGGGCTGTCGGTCTCGGTGTCCAGGTGCAGCAGGGTGACACCGGCCGCCGCGGCGCTCTCCTCGGCGGCGGCCAGGAGGGCGCGGCCGAGGCCCTTCCCGCGGGCGTCCCGGTGGACCATCAGCTTGACGAGTTCGGCACGGTGGCGGCTGTTGGGCTTGTCGGCGAAGGCCAGACCGACGGTGCCGACGACACGGTCCCCGTCCGCCGCCGTCCAGACCGCGAGCCGCCCGGCGGCCACGCCCTCCGCGCGCTCCCTCCACCAGGCCTCGGCCGCCGCCCGGTCGAGCGGGGCGAGAAAGCCGACCGAGGCGCCGTCGTCCACCGTGTCGATCAGCAGGTCGGCCAACTCCGCCGCGCGGGCGCGCAGTCGGGGGGCGTCGAGCCGGGTGACGGTCATGGCAGCACCACCGCCAGCACGTACCGCACGTCGTCGTCGCCCACGCACCGGAACTGGGTGGGGCCCCACACGCGCAGGCGCAGACAGTCCCCGGCACGGAGCTGGTGCCCGGTGTCCTCGGCCGTCACCTCCAGGGCGCCCTCCAGCACCCAGATGTGCTGTTCCAGGCCGGTCACCGGCGGCCGGTCGTAGGCGATGTCGGCGCCCACCGCGAGCCGCCCCTCGACCAGTTCGCCGCGCAGCGCGGGGTGCGGCGGCGACACGGAGCGCCGGACGAATCCGGAGGCCCGGTCCTCCCAGACGAGCTGCTCGTCGGCGCGCACCAGCGGCGCGGGCTCCGCCTCCACCTCGCCGAGCAGCCGGGACATGGTCCGCCCGTAGACATGGCAGAGACGGTTCAGCAGTGCGGCGGTCACACTGGTCTCCGCCCGCTCGGCCCGCGACAGGGTGGACCGGCTCACCCCGCTGCGTTCCGCCAACTCCTCCAGCGACCAACCGCGTTCGGCCCGCAGCGCGGCCAGCCGGCCGGCGATCCGCACATCGACGGGGTCCGGCGGCGCCGCCGTCCCCGCACCACGTGTTCCGTTTCCCATATCCGGGAAGCTATCCCGGAAATGAGACAACGGGGTTACGGAAGGCTCACACCCGGGCGGCCTCGCCGAGTGCCTCCAGCACCGGCCGGATCAGTGGATGCGCCTCCGCTCCCCGGCGGACGGCCGCGAAGACCCTGCGGGTGGGGGCCACCCCGTCGACGGGCCGTACGACCACCCCCGTGAGGTCCATCCCGCGCAGCGCCGAACGTGGGACGAGCGCGACGCCCGCGTCGGCCGAGGCCAGTGCGACGACCGCGCGGAAGTCGTCCGAGGAATGCTCCAGGCGAGGCTGGAAACCGGCGTTCTCGCAGGCCAGGACGACCACGTCATGGCAGGGGTTGCCCGGGTAGGGGCCGATCCAGGGGTCCTTGGCCAGTTCGGCGAGCGGCACCTCGGGGGCGTCGGCCAGCCGGTGGCCGACCGGGACGACCGCGTCGAAGGGCTCGGCGTAGAGCGAGACGTGGGCGAGCCTCGGATCGTCGGCGGCCGGGGCCCCGCGGTACTCGACGGCCACCGCCACGTCGACCTGCCGGTCGAGCACCATCGGCAGGCTGGCGTCGCCCTCGGCGTCCTGGACGCGGATCCGGATCCCCGGGGCCGTATCGGCGAGCCGGGCCAGCGCGGGCGCCACGACCAGGGCGATCCCCGTCGCGAAGGCGGCGACCGTGACCGTGCCGGCCGCACCGGAGCTGTAGGCGGCCAGTTCCGCCTCGGCACGCTCCAGCTGGGCGAGGACGGCGTTGGTGTGGGCGAGCAGGATCTCGCCGGCCGGGGTGAGCCGTACGCCCTTGGCGCCGCGCTCGACCAGCCGGTGGCCGGTCTCCTGCTCCAACGCCGTCAGCTGCTGGGAGACGGCGGACGGGGTGAGGTACAGCGCGGCGGCAGCCGCGGTCACCGTGCGGTGGTCGGCCACCGCACGAAGGATGTGGAGCCGCCGCGCTTCGATCATGGATCGATTATCGCAATATGTCCGCGTCCTCCGGACCGCCCCGGGCCGCCCCGGAAAACCTCCGGTCCCGGGACTCGAAGGCTTCCGGCCCGGGACCGGACCACTTCCGACCCAGGACCGGATCACTACCGACCCGGACCGGATCACTTCCGCGCCGGACGGCGCACCTCCGACCGGGACCGGACACCTCCGGCCCGGGACGGGACCGCCTCGCCCGGATCCCGCGCGGCTCAGGCAGCCGCCTCCAGTTCCGCGCGCGCGGCGACGAACGCGTCGACCGCGCGGTCGACGTCGGCCGTGGAGTGCGCGGCGGACAGCTGGACCCGGATGCGGGCCCGGTCCTGCGGGACCACCGGGTACGAGAAGCCGATCACGTACACCCCGCGTTCCAGGAGCAGCTCGGCCATCCGGCCCGCCTTCGCCGCGTCGCCGATCATCACGGGGGCGATGGCGTGGTCACCGGGCAGGATGTCGAAACCCTCGTCCGTCATCCGGCGGCGGAACAGCGCGGTGTTCTCGGCGAGCCGCACACGCAGGTCGTCGGCCGACTCCAGCAGGTCGAGGACCTTCAGCGAGGCGGCGGCGATGACCGGTGCGAGGGTGTTGGAGAAGAGGTAGGGACGGGAGCGCTGGCGGAGCAGGGCGACGATCTCCGCCCGGGCCGCCACATAGCCGCCGGACGCGCCGCCCAGCGCCTTGCCCAGGGTGCCGGTGATGATGTCGACGCGGTCCATCACGCCGTGCAGCTCGGGCGTGCCCCGGCCGCCGGGACCGACGAAGCCGACCGCGTGCGAGTCGTCGACCATGACCATGGCGTCGTAGCGCTCGGCGAGGTCGCAGATCTCGGCGAGGGGGGCGACATAGCCGTCCATGGAGAAGACGCCGTCGGTGACGACCAGCCGGCGCCGCGCGTCGGAGGCGTCCTTCAACTGCTTCTCCAGGTCCGCGAGATCACGGTTGGCGTAGCGGAAGCGCCGGGCCTTGGAGAGCCGGATGCCGTCGATGATCGAGGCGTGGTTGAGGGCGTCGGAGATCACCGCGTCCTCGGGGCCGAGGAGCGTCTCGAAGACCCCGCCGTTGGCGTCGAAGCAGGAGGAGTACAGGATCGTGTCCTCCTGGCCGAGGAAGGCCGAGAGACGGGCCTCCAGCTCCTTGTGCACCTCCTGCGTGCCGCAGATGAAGCGCACCGACGCCATACCGTAGCCCCAGCGGTCGAGGGCCTCGTGGGCGGCGGCGACGACCTCGGGGTGGTCGGCCAGGCCGAGGTAGTTGTTGGCGCAGAAGTTGAGGACCTCGCCGGGCCGCCCGCCCGCCGTGACGGCGACCGTGGCCGACTGCGGGCTGCCGATGACCCGTTCGGGCTTGTGCAGCCCGGCGGCGCGGATCTCGTCGAGGGTGGTGCGCAGGTCGTCGCGCACGGAGTCGAACATCAGGAAGCTCCTTGGAAACGCGGAAACGCGGAGAACACGGAAGGAGAGGACACCGAGGACGCAGGCCCCGCAGGAACGCGGGAATCGCGGGTGTCCTACGCGGTCCAGTCGAGGATGACCTTGCCGCCCCGGCCGCTCGCCGCGTCGGCGAAGGCCGCCTCGAAGTCGCGGTGGCCGTACCGGCCGGTGATCACGGGGGCGAGGTCGAGGCCGCCCTCCAGCAGCACCGACATCGCGTACCAGGTCTCGTACATCTCACGGCCGTAGATGCCCTTGATGGTGATCATCGAGGTGACGATCCGGGCCCAGTCGACGGGGAACTCCTCGGCGGGCAGTCCCAGCATCGCGATCCGGCCGCCGTGGGTCATGTTGGTGATCATGTCGCGCAGCGCCGCGGGCCGGCCGGACATCTCCAGACCGATGTCGAAGCCCTCGCGCAGCCCCAGCTCACGCTGTCCGTCGGCGATGGACGCCTGCGACACGTTCAGCGCGAGACTCGCCCCGATCTTGCGGGCCAGCTCGAGCCGCTCCTCGCTGACATCGGTGACGACGACGTTGCGGGCGCCCGCGTGCCGGGCGACGGCGGCGGCCATCAGCCCGATCGGTCCGGCGCCGGTGATCAGGACGTCCTCGCCGACCAGCGGGAAGGACAGCGCGGTGTGCACGGCGTTGCCGAACGGGTCGAAGATCGCGGCGATGTCGAGGTCCACCGGCACCCGGTGCACCCACACGTTGGACGCGGGCAGCGCGACGTACTCCGCGAACGCGCCGTCGCGGCCGACGCCGAGCCCGACGGTGGCCCGGCACAGATGGCGGCGCCCGGCCAGACAGTTGCGGCACTTGCCGCAGACGAGGTGCCCCTCGCCGCTGACGAGGTCCCCCGCCTGGATGTCGGCGACGTCGCGCCCGGTGTCGACGACCTCGCCGACGAACTCGTGCCCGAGGACGAGCGGGGTGCTGATCGTCTGCTGGGCCCATCCGTCCCAGGCCCGGATGTGCAGGTCGGTGCCGCAGATACCCGTGCGCAGCACCCTGATCAGCACGTCGCCGGGCCCCACGGCCGGCTCGGGGACGTCCGCGAGCCACAGCCCGGGCTCCGCCTTCTCCTTGACCAGCGCCTTCACGCTACGGCTCCTGTGGTGAGGGCCCGGGCGCGAGCAGCCCGAAGGGCCCCGCATCCGGGAAGACATGTGGATTCGCCCAGCAATCTGCCGCACTTCACCCGGCCCGGTCCATCGAGCTTTTCTTAAGCGCCGCCACAGCTGTGCTTCACACGGGTGGCTCGGCTCGCCCGGACCGGCTTCCCGCACACCACGGTGGGGCGTGCCACCCTGGACCGCAACCCTGGCAAGGCCGGCCGACTGACGTGGAGTGTCCGATGACCACAGCACGGGACCTGATGCTCGTCGCGATGGACGTGGTGCCCGTGCGCCCGGTGGGGCAGGGCGAACTGTCGCTCGCCCTCGCGGGCGCCGAGGTGATCGATCTCGTCGGGACGGGAGCGGTCGCCCTCGACGGCGATCTCCTCGTGCCCGGCCCCGCGACGGCGTCGGACGACCATCTCCTGACGGAGGCGGCGGCGTCACTCGTACGGGCGGCGCCCTACGAGTCGGTCGAGGACTGGCTGTGGCGTCGCGGCAGCGGGCTGGCCGCCGCCTATTCCGCCCGGTTCGAGGCGGAGGGACTGGTGGGGCGGCCGCGCCGCGGGCGGCTCCCGTTCCGGTCCGCGGGGACCGCGCCGCTCGACTCGCCGGCCCGGGACCGGGCCACCGGGCGCTGGGCGGCGGAGGAGCCCGTCCTCACCGCGCTGGCCGCCGCCGTGGGTCTGCGCGAGGAGCCCGCCGACGGCTTCCCGGACCTCCCGGATGACACGGTCGTGACGGTCCTGGCCGCGGTCGGCGACGCGGTGGCGGAACTCGAGGCGGTACGGCAGCGGCGGTCCATCGAGGACGCGGCCTTCGACAACATCTGGCGGGCCCCCTGACCGGCGTGCCTCACGGCGCCGGGAACCCGTCGGTCTCCCGTCGCTGAAGGTGACCGGCGAGCTCGGCGGCCGTCGACTTGATGGTCTCCAGGCCGGCCTTCCCCCAGGGCCGGGGCGTGAGGTCGGCGACGCACACGGTGCCCAGCACCATGCCGCTCGTGTCGATGAGCGGGGCGCCCAGGTAGGAACGGATGCCGTACTCGTCGACGACGGGGTTGCCCGCGAAGCGCGGGTAGTCCCCCACGTCCTCCAGCACGAGCGCCTTGCGCCGCGCGACGACGTGCGGACAGTAGCCGTAGTCGCGGGGCAGCCGGCGACCCACCTCGGGCTTGCCGCCGCGCGCGGCCCGGCCGCCCTCGGGGGTGTGCAGCCCGGCGAAGAACTGCCGTTCCTCGTCGAGGAAGTTGACCATGGCGTACGGCGCCGAGGCCACCTCGGCCAGGCGGTCCGCGAAGGCGTCCAGGGCGGGCTCCGGCTGTGCCCCGAGGCCGAGTCGGCGCAGCCTGCGGGCACGGGCGGGAGCTTCCCTGTCCTCCGGGGTGAGCAGCAGACGACCGGCCGGACGCGGCGGGTCGTAGCTCATGACCGGGTTCCGTCGCTGTGGACGTACGTCATATGCGGCTCCGGGGCGTCGGTTGCGGGGATCACATGTGGGCGCCGCGGCTCGGCTGGGGTGCGGCCGGTGCGTGGGCGATGAGGTGTTTGACGAGGGTGAGCAGGGTCTGGACACCGGACGCGGAGATCCGGGCGTCGCAGCGCACGACGGGGACGTCCGGGGCGAGGTCGATGGCGGCGCGCACCTCCTCGGGCTTGTAGCGGTGGGAGCCGTCGAACTCGTTGATCGCGATGATGAAGGCGAGGCCGCGTTCCTCGAAGAAGTCGACGGCCGCGAAGCACTCCTCGAGGCGGCGGGTGTCGGCGAGGATGACCGCGCCGAGGGCGCCCTCGGACAGTTCGTCCCACATGAACCAGAACCGTTCCTGGCCGGGTGTGCCGAACAGGTAGAGGACGTGGTTCGGATCGAGGGTGATGCGGCCGAAGTCCATGGCGACGGTCGTCTCGACCTTGTTCTCGATGCCGTCGAGGTTGTCGGTCGCGGCACTGACCGTGGTGAGCAGTTCCTCGGTGCTGAGCGGCGCGATCTCGCTCACGGCACCGACGAAGGTCGTCTTGCCGACCCCGAAACCGCCCGCGACCAGGATCTTCAGCGCCGTGGGAAAGGGATCCGAGCCGCCGCCGTCGGGGGCGCCGTACTCAGAGCTGTCGTCGTAGTCCATCGAGCACTGCCTCCAGTAGGGCCCGGTCGGTGGGGTTGTGGTGGAACTCGGGGGGCTTGGTGGTCAGCGCCCCGCAGTCGAGGAGGTCCGACAGCAGCACCTTGGTGACCGCGGCCGGCAGCTTCAGATGGGCCGCGATCTCGGCCACCGAGACGGGAGCGCGGGTCAGGTGGAGCGCGGTCGCGTGTTCGGGACCGAGGTAGCCGAGCGGGGTCGCCCCGGTGGCCATCACCTGCGACATCAGGTCCAGGGCGACGCTGGGCCTGGTCCGGCCGCCGCTGACCGTGAACGGGCGCACCAGCCGCCCGGCCGCGTCGTCGAGCCAGGGACCGTCGCCGGCCGCCGCCACGCTCAAGGCCCCATCACCGACGGTTCGACGGCGTGCTGCCGGGGCGCGGTCATGAGATACGGCCGGACGCTCTTGACCAGCATCGACATCTCGTAGCCGAGCACGGCCGCGTCGGCCTCCCGGCCGGCGAGCACCGCGAGACAGGCGCCGGAGCCGGCGGTGGTGACGAACAGCAGGGTCGAGTCGAGTTCGACGACGACCTGCCGCACGTCCCCGCCGTCACCGAACCGGACGCCGGCGCTCCGGCCGAGGGAGTACAGACCGGAGGCGAGGGCGGCCATGTGGTCGGCGCTGTCGGGGTCCAGGCCGTGGACCGACTTCACCAGCCCGTCGCAGGAGAGCAGCACCGCGCTCAGGGTGTGCGGTACGCGCTGCACGAGGCCGCTCATCAGCCAGTCGAGATCGGATACCTGGCCGGTCGGCGCGTCGCTCGCCATGGTGGATCGACTCCTTGGGGGTACGAAGGTCTGCGGGAGCGCTGGGGGTGGGGGTGACCGTGCTCATCCGGCGGGTGCGCTCCCGTCGTGCCGGGCGGTGGATCGTTCGGGACCGGGCAGGTCCTGCCCGTCCCGCGCGCCGTACGCCTCGGGCGGTACGGCGGCGGGCGCGGGCCGTGCCTGCGGTATGCGGGACGGATGCGGGGGTCGTGCCTCGGCGTCGGCGCCGGTGGGGAGCGGCACGAGCCGGCCTCCCTCGGCGCCCTCGCCCGGGGTGTCACCACCGGCGGCCGCCGGGTTCAGGGCGTCCGCCTCGATGCTCTGCTGGGCCTCGGCCAGGCCGACGCCGCGCTGGAAGGCCGCCATCAGGCCGGGGTCGTGGCCGGCTGGCTGCTCGGAGTCATGGCGCGGGGCCGGGCCGCCGCGCAGCTGGGGCACGATGTGCTCCTGGGCGCGGCGGCGGGGCAGTTGGGGCTTGCCCATGGTGCCGCGCACCGTGCCGACGCGCGGGGTGGGCGCGATGCCCGCGTGCTCCTCGACGACGGGCCGGTCGCCGGGCCTGATGCCGGGCACGGCCTCGGCCGGGGTGGGCCGGGCCGCACGGGCGCCTCGGACGGGCAGGGGCGCGGGCGCGCCCGGCCGCTGCGGGGCCTGCCCGGCGGCGTGGGCGGGACCGGAGCGGCTCGGGCGGCCCTGGGCGGACGGGGTGGCCACCGGCGCCCCGGAGCCGGGCGTGTCCCGCGCCGGGGAGGGAGACGGGGCCGGGGGCCTGGACGGAGGCGGGGCCGGGGACATGGACGGGGACGGGGTCCGGCCCGTGCCCGGGAGGCCCCGTGCTTCCGGGGAGCCGCCCGACGTTCCGGGGGACCCGGCACCTCCCTGCGCCTGCGCCTGCGCCTGCGCCTGCGCCTGGCCGAACGACCGCCCGGCGCCGTCGGTGTCCCGTCCCGGGGACCGTACCGGGGAGCCGCCCGCCTCCGATGCGTCCTGCGGGTGCGCGAAGCCCGTCGGCAGGCCCGCCCCGGCGGTGTGCCGCGGGGCGGGCGGCAGGGGCGGCCGTACCGGGCCGGCCGGGGCGGGGGGTGCGGCGGGCGCGAGGGGCAGGCCCGCGCCGTCGGTGTCCGGTCCTCGCGATTGCGCCCCGGGGAGTCCGGGCGCGGAGCCCAGCAGCGCCTGCGGCACCACGAGGACGGCCTGCACGCCGCCGTAGATGTTGCTCTGGAGCCGGACCCGGATGCCGTGCCGCCGGGCGAGCTGGGAGACCACGAACAGGCCGATGCGGCCGTCGGCGAGCAGCCGGCCGACATTGACCTGGTCGGGGTCGGCGAGGAGGGCGTTCATCCTGCTCTGCTCCTCGACGGGCATGCCGAGGCCGCGGTCCTCGACCTCGACGGCGAGCCCGGAGGTGACGAGGTTGGCGCGCAGCAGCACCTGGGTGTGCGGGGCGGAGAACACCGTGGCGTTCTCCACGAGTTCGGCGAGCAGGTGGATGACGTCGGCGACGGCGTGACCGCGCAGTTCGCCGTCGATGGGCGGGACGAGCTTGACCCGCGCGTACTGCTCGACCTCGGCGATGGCGGAGCGCAGCACCTCGGTCATGGAGACCGGGTTGCTCCACTGCCGCCGGGAGACGGCCCCGCCGAGCACGGCGAGGTTCTCGGCGTGCCGCCGGATGCGGGTGGCGAGGTGGTCGACATGGAAGAGGCCCTTGAGGAGGTCGGGGTCCTCGATCGCGTTCTCCAGCTCGTCGAGGATCGAGATCTCGCGGTGCACCAGGGACTGAAGGCGCCGCGCGAGATTGACGAAGACCTCCAGCTTCTGCTCGCTGCCGGCCTGGCTGGAGAGCTGCGCGGCCTGGACGACGGCGGTGACGGCCCCCTCGTGGGCCCGCGCCAGATCGGCGGCGAGCAGCTCGAAGTCGTCGGCGTCGCCGGGCGGTCCGCCGCGCGAGGTACGCCGGGGCGGGACCTCGCCGCGCCGCAGCGCCTCGACGACGGCACGCAGCTCGGCCTCACCGCGCGCGCTGCCCCGGCGCAGGGCCGCGACGCGGTCGCTGACCGAGCGGGCGGCGCGGTCCGCGGCCACGGCGGCGATCACGATGCCGGCGCCGGTCACCGCGACGGCACCGGCCAGGACCGCCCACAGGGTCACACCGGGCCGGACTCCGGTGGAGCGCACGGTGAACAGGACGACCGCGCAGGCGCTGAGGGCGACCGCGGTCGGCGGGAGCACGGCGAGTCGCAGCAGCTGGGGCCGTATGTGTGTCTCGGCCGACGCCGGTGCGGGGCGGGCGACCGGCCGCCCGTGCCGCCCGCCCTCACGGCGGTCGGCGCGTGCGGCGGGTGCGCGGAGGTGAGACATCGGTGTCCTCGTACTGGTCCGTCGAGCCTGGCTGTCGGTCGGGAGAGCCAAGATTTCGGCCCGGTGTCGCCCGACGGCCACTCACAGTAGTCGGCAACGTGTCAGGTGCGGTGGGCAGTTGACAAAGTCACCCAGCGAGCGTCCCGCTCTGGTATGAGGCTTCGCACGACAGACCGATAAAGCCGCACCTCCCCGGACGCAACCCGAAAAGAAGCCGATCAGACCTGGTCAGAGGTGATCCGGAAACGACTGTGCGGGCCGGGGAGCTTTTCGCTCCCCGGCCCGCACAGTCGAACGTCCCGCCCTCCGGTCAGCCCGCCGGGACCGCCTCCGGCGCGCCTCCACCCTCGACGACACCCCGACTTCCGTCACTCTCGGTATCGGCTTTGGCCTTGGTTACCGTGGCGATCAGAGGCTGCCAGCCGGCGGCCGGAGCGAGGGCCACCTCGCGCCACCACGGCTCGCCCGGGACCGCCTCGGCGCCGGGCTCGAAGGGCTCGCCGGGCCGGGGCAGCGCGGCCCGCGCCCCGACGGCCCGCGCGGCGGCCAGGGTGCCCTCGCCGGGGTCGGTCCACGCGTGGGTGGCGAGGTTGAAGGTGCCCCAGTGGATCGGCAGCATCACTCCGCCCGGACCGCCCTGGAGGTCCAGGTGGGCGCGCATGCCCTCCTCCGGGGTCATGTGGATGTCGGGCCAGAGCCACTCGGACTGTAGACGCCAGGCGGGTGTGTCCTGCGTGTGGATGTGGACCTACATCCATGTGTATTACACCGGTCACATAACGTCACATAGAAGCATCTCGCCCATAGCCACCCCTATTTTCCCGATTGATAGGATTGGCCAGTGCATGACGTCGAGTGGTCCGCAGCGGAGCTGCGGGAACTGGAAGATCTGCGGCAGCGGGAGTCGCTCCTCCCTGCCGACGCTCCACGCGCCCTTCTCTCCATCCGCCTATCGGTTCTCACGGACGAGACAACATCTCCGGCACGGCAAGAGCTGGATCTTCGCCGATTCGCCCTCATGCGTGGCTGCCGCGTAATCGGCGTCGCCCGGGATCTGAACGTATCCGCAACCAAGGTTCCGCCGTGGAAGCGCCCCGAACTCGGCGACTGGATCAACAACCGCGCTCCCGAGTTCGACCAGATTCTCTTCTGGAAGCTGGACCGCTTCGTCCGACGCATCTCCGATCTGCACCTGATGATCGAATGGTGCAAGGAGTACGACAAGATCCTGGCAGCGGACAAGGACCCGATCGACCTCGACAGCGCCTATGGCGAAATGATGGTCACGATGATCGCCGGCATGGCGCGCATCGAGGCCGCCAACACCGGCATCCGCCTGGAGTCGCTGTGGAAGTACGCGCGCACTACGGATCGGTGGGTGATCGGCAAGCCGGTCTACGGTTACACCACAGAGGAGGGACCGGACGGCCGGAAGCTCGTCGCCCACCCCTTTCGCAAGAGGGTGCTGCGATGGATCTTCGACATGCTCATGCGCGGTCGATCCATGTACAAGATCACGCAGATAGTGAACCGCGCGGGCATCTCCTCGCCCAACGGCGGAAAGTGGTACGCGAAGAACCTCACCTCGATCCTCACGAATCCAGCCCTCAAGGGTGTGCGAGTGATTCGGCCCCCCAAGGCCAAGAGCAAGGAGGTCTCGCGCATCGTCTACGGCTCGGATGGCCAGCCGATCAGGCTCGCCCCGCCGATCTTCACGGACGATGAGTTTGATCAGCTTCAGGACCGCCTCAAGCGGAACGCCAAGCACGGGCGCAAGGACAGCAAGGGAAAGAGGCTGTCACTCTTCCTGGGCGTGATTCTGTGCGGCAGCTGCGGCTCCAACATGTACAAGCACATCTCGAAGAAGGCACGGAAGGACGGGTCAACTCGCGTCTATCCCAGGCTGCGCTGCTCGTCGTACACAAGGGAGCCTTGCGGCGCTCCGGTCTTCGATCCTGACGAAATGTACGGCGCGCTCGCCGCTACGGTGCTTGATCAGCTGGGCAACTACGAGGTGATCCACCGCGAGTACGCCCGTGGTGCTGAGAGCCTCGCCCGAGTCACGGAACTACAGGCATCAATCAAGCACTATATGGACGGCCTTGCGCCTGGCGGCGCCTTCGCCGTTGGCGGCTTCATCCAGAAGCAGGCCGAGGAAGCCCTTCAGAAGCTGGGCGCGGAGCTGCAAACCATCGATCCGGAGAGTACCCAGGATCGTTGGCACTACCGCTCCATGGGTGTGACCTACCGCGAGCACTGGACCAAAATGGGCACGGACCAGATGGAGAAGGACCTGCTACGGGGCGGCATCACGTTCCTGGTTCATTCGGACCACTGCGACCTGCTGATCCCTGACGACGTGAAGCAACGGTTGGTCGTGAAGGACGACTACTTCAAGAAGAAGTTGTAGCGACGCAATCTGGCGCACGCCAACTTCGACCGAAGCACCGGGGGCCTGCCTCAGCGGGCGGGCAGGCAGGCTCTCGGTGAAAAGCGTCCATCCCGTTGATCAGGATGTCTCCGATCAGTACACAACGACAGTCACAAGCTGCCGCTCACCATTCTTTCCCGTCCGGTAGACATACACCTTCAAAGGCCTGTCGCTCACTCTCGGAACCCCTCGGGTCAGCCACTGCTCCACTGAGCAGCACAAGGAACATGGACAGTTCCGCGCTGCCCGTGAAAGGCGACGCGAACGGCATCCACGGTCCTGAAAATCCCCGGTTTGGTGAGGCAGGGATCCTCGACTATGTTGCGCCCCCTGACGAAGGTGGAATCGCCCTCGCTCGCCCCGCTCCGACGGCGTTCGGCCAATGGGAGCGCAGGCTGCTGTCGGCAGCAGGGCGCGGTGAGCGAACGGCGCCATCACCCCGGTTCACCATGGCCAGCGGTCGCATCCGACCGCTGCGGGCCATCAGCAAGTTCCCAGCCGGCCACCCCGTCGGTGGATTCAACAGGGTGGGACCACTTCTTCCGCCGGAATAAATGCCTCCTGGCCTGGATTGTTCGTTGACAGCGATCGAGGTGGAGTCAGGGAGACACGTGAATAACCTGAAGGTCTTCAGGGTGAAGGGCGGACAGGCCACCGAGATACCCGGAGCGTCCGTGGGCGTGGAGCGCGAGTTGCAGACGCTCATCGAGGCCAACATGGAGGCGATGCTTGGCATCCGCTTCCTGGCAACCGAGTACCGCACCGGTCGTCACCGGGGTCGGATCGACTCGCTCGGTCTGGATGAGAGCGGGACGCCAGTGATCGTGGAGTACAAGCGCTCGCGCGACCAGAACGTCGTCACCCAAGCCCTCTCGTACCTGTCGTGGCTGCACGATCACCACCACGAATTCGAGAGCCTGGTCAGGGAGAAACACGACGCCAGGGCGGCCAAGGAGATCGACTGGAACAATCCCCGAATCGTGTGCATCGCCGGGTCGTTCACGCACCACGACACCGTCGCCGTTGAGATGATCGGCCGCCGGATCGACCTGGTGGGCTACCGCGTGTTCGACGATGTGCTCACTCTCCAGCTCGTCGCATCGGTCGCTGGCGCTACTCCTCCCTCTCGGGGAAGAGCCTCCATGCCTCGCTCCGCTGCACCGGGCTCCGCAAAGTCGGTGCAGCAGTACCTCGCCGAATCCCCGCAAGGCCTACAGAACCTGTATGCGGATCTCGACGAGGTCCTCCTCTCCTACGGTGACGTGCAGAGGGAGGCCCAGCTCCACTACATCGCGTACCGGCGGATCAAGAATGTCGCCACAGTGCGTGTTCAGCCTCGCAACCGGGTTCTCGTAGTCAACCTGAAGCTGGACCCCGACACGGTGGAGTTGAAGGATGGCTTCTCAAGGGATGTCCGCGGGCTGGGGTGCCTCGGAATCCGGGACGGCGTCGAGGTGCGGATTGGAACGCTTGAGGATCTCGACCGGGCGAGTGGTCTGTTCTGGCGGTGTATCGAGACCTCCTGATCCGCCTTGTGCTCAAGGGCGGTTGCGGTCCCGAACCGGGTGACCGCAACCGCCCTTTCTTGTGTACTGACCTTGCTGACAGGACCTACTGGCTCTCACTCCTCAGGTCCGGCGAGTTCGAAGTCGTCTTGCGTCAAGGCGTTGTGGAGGCGAGCTTCTGCGATGTCGGCGTAGTGAGCGGAGAGTTCGACGCCTATGAACTGGCGGCCTTCACGCAAGGCGGCGACGCCGGTCGTGCCGGAGCCGGTGAAGGGGTCAAGGACCGTTCCGCCCGGCGGGCAGATCTTCACCAGTTCCTGCATCACTTCCACGGGCTTCTGCGTGATGTGCACGCGGCCCTTCCTCGGCTGGCTAGCTGTGTAGAGGCCGGGCAGGTAGACGGGGTTCCGGTTGGCATCGACCGGCCCCTTGGTCCCCCACACGATGTACTCGCACGACTGCTTGAGTCGGCCCTTCTGCGGCCGAGAGACCGGCTTGTGCCACGACGCGATCCCTCGCCAGGTCCACCCGGCGGCCTGCATCGCGTCCGTTGTCGTCGGCAACTGCCGCCAGTCGGTGAAGACGAGCGCGGTGCCGGACTCGACGGTCGCGCGATAGGACTCGGTGAGCAGGAGGGTGAGCCAGAAGCCGTACGAGCGCTGGTCTCGGTTCTCTCCGGGGAAGTTGGCGAGGTCGTGCTCGGCGTCGGCCGAGGTGTACTTCGCGCGCGCAGAGCGGCCAGTGCGCTCGCTGCTCGTTCGGCCCCCGCTGTTGTAAGGCGGGTCGGTGATCACGGCATCGACGCTGTTGTCGGGGATGCCAGCAAGGGCGGTCAGCGCGTCGCCTCGGTGCAGGGTGTATGGCATTGCGCGGTTCTCTCTTTCAGGGAGGCGGTCGTGCGCCTGTTTCTCCGCACGCGGAGGGCTGCGCACGCCGGCGTCGGTCGCTCCGCGGAACTGCGAAAGCAGCAGCCGTGGCGAGCAATGCGCTGGAGGTTAACGCCGAATTCCGGCCGCACCCAATGAGGTAGATCTCGGCTCAGCTCCCTGAAACCGCCCGAGGCACAGGCCGTTTGGTGCGGCCAGATTTCGTCCCTACAGTCTCGCCGTGTTCGCAGGGCGGGACCTGATTCCGCCCCTGCTCAGCTGTGTCGATGCGTGCCCTTCCGTCCAAGGGACAGCGTTTCTGACACCCCACCGGCTGGCTTCCTAATCGGCGAAGGGGACTCCCCATGTGGCGAGTGAGATTACGAGCGCGGCTGATTGCCGCTTTCCAGTAAGGGTCCAGAGGCCGGGAGTTAGCAGCTCCCGGCCCTGGTTTCCCTGCCTCCCCCAGGTATTGCGAATTCATATCCGGCGCGGTGCCGGTGGCCTTTTCGACGAGAACGCCTGCGCCGCGCTGCCTACGAGTAAGGAGCTGTCGATGCAGCATGCCCAGGCGCGCCCCTCCCCGGGGCCAGATTCCCTGTCCTGCCGTTCGGCGTTCGGGCAGCGCCCGTGAAGAAGGTCGTTGCCATAGCGGGGGCCGTGGCGCTCGGCCCGACGTTGTTGATCGCACCGGTCGCCGTCGCTGTCGCTGGTTCCAGCAGCGCCCAGGCCTCATGTTCCGCGGACGGTGCGCAGGCTGTGGACAGCGCGGCGGTTGCGAAGCAAGTGGAGTCGATCCTCAAGGGGCACGGGAAGAAGTCCGTGTCCGTTTCGGGGCTGGACGAACCCGAGAAGCAGATACCGAACGCCGCGACGATCCAGGCCACCGGCGTCGCGATGAAGGTGCCGGCGAGGGGGCAGATCGTTGCCCTGGCCACAGCACTGCAGGAGTCGCGGCTGCGGAATCTGGATTACGGCGATCGGGATTCGCTCGGCCTCTTCCAGCAGCGTCCCAGCCAGGGCTGGGGTACGGCCGCGGAGGTTCGTGATCCGGTGCACGCCTCGACGAAGTTCTACGAGTCCCTTCTCAAGGTCTCGGGCTGGCAGTCGATGACCATCACCCAGGCCGCGCAGGCGGTCCAGAAGAGCGGTTTCCCCGATGCGTACGCGAAGTGGGAGCCGCTGGCCACGGCACTTCAGAAGGCCATCGCCAAGTCGCTGGGCCAGAACGGGAGTTCCGGCACGAGCAGCGACACGAGCAGCGAGGTCGAGCAGACGGGCTCCTCGGCGGCTACCGAATGCGGCATCGGCGAGGACGGCTCCTCGTTCGGCGCGATTCCCGCAGGGTCCGTTCCCGAGGGCTACAAGATCCCGGCGACTGCGTCCAAGTCGGTGCGTACGGCGATCCGTTGGGGTCTTGGTCAGCTCGGTACGCCGTATCAGTGGGGCGGTTCGTGTTCCGCTCCGCACGGCCAGGACCCGATGGGCCGGTGCGACTGCTCGTCTTTGATGCAGGCGTCGTACAAGGCCGGCGGTGTCTCGCTTTCCCGGACGACGTACACGCAGGTCAGGGAGGGCAAGGCGGTCAGCGTCGATGCTCTCAAGCCGGGTGACCTCCTGTTTACCCGCGGCACGGCCAAGGTGCCGGAACACGTCGGGATGTTCATCGGCCAGGGGCTGATCCTGCAGGCCCCGCACACCGGCGACGTGGTCAAGATCTCGACCCTCGCCGACTGGCGCGCAGACATCGTCGCCGCCCGCCGAGTCGTTTGACCGGCTTCTTCTCCCCCTCCCCCGCTCCATCTCCTCTCGGGCCCTCGCGCGCCCACATTCGCACTGGAGTTCCAAGTGAAGCTCATGCAGCACGCCCAGTATCTGGCGTACAACCCCGGCATCACGCCGAAGGAGGGCGGTCTCCCCGGCCTCGACGTGCTGAAGAACGTCGTCTCCTCGATCAACCTCTTCGGGATCGTCGCGGTGGTCGGCGCCCTGGCGATCTCCGCCATCGTCTGGGCCTGGGGTCACCACAGCGGCGGCCACCAGGCCGAGGCGAACGGGAAGAAGGGCACGGTCATCGCCGCCGGGTGCGCGCTGCTGCTCGGCGCGGCCAACGGCATCGTCGCGTTCTTCTCGGCGATGGGGACGCAGGTCCACTGATGCCGAAGAAACGTTCCCTCACCACTCAGGAGCGCACGTACGGGGCTCCGTCCTCGGTCCTGCGGCGTGCCCTGATGGGCGGCCTGGTTCTGGCCGTGCTGCTGGCCGCCGCCGGGCTCCTCGCGTATCTGACGCGCACGGAGAGCCCTGCCTCGGCGAAGCCCTCCCCGCCTGCGAAGTCCACGCCGCGGGCGGCTTCGCCGGAGGCGGCCGACGGCAAGGGTGAGGCCGTTGCGTCGCCGCCCCGGACGAGCGATCCGATCGAGTTCGCGAAGGCGGCCACCAAGGTCCTGTGGACGTACGACACCCGCTCCTTCTCCCGGGCCGAGCACGTCGCCAGGCTCAAGCGGTGGATGACCGGCGAGAAGAAGTACGCCGACTGGGAGTCCGTCTCCGACCAGGTGCCCAGCCCGGTGCTGTGGTCGCGGATGCACGACAACCGCCAGCACGCGACCGCGAAGGTCGGGGAGGGCCACTTCCCGCAGGCGTTCAAGACCGCCCTGGCCCAGGACCCCGGCGCGATCACCGAGGCGTACGTCTACGCCGTCACGGTCACCGGCAAGCAGTCCATCGCCTGGAAGGGCTCCGGGGCTGGAGCGGAGTCCCGCTCCACGACGCTCGCCGTCCAGTGCCGCCCCGAGAAGGCCTGCGCCCTGGTCGGCGTGCTGCCGAGCGTCGCGCCCTGATCGCCCCCAATCCCCGTAAGGAGGTGCCCTCATGGGGGCATGTGACCTTCCCCTGATGGACACGGTGTGCAACACCGTGGGCGGCGTCGTCGGTTCGACCGGCGAGGCGATCACCGATGGTATCGGTGCCTGGATCGCCAAGTCGATGGGCGAGCTGGCCCAGTCCGCCGCGGACCTCGCCTCGACGGCCGTCGACAAGACCACGGCCGTCGATCTCAACGCCGAGTGGTTCCGCGACAATTACGAGCTGCTGCTGCCCATCGGTCTGATCCTGACCGTCGGCACGTTCTGTCTGCAGCTGATGCGTGCCGCCTGGCGCCGTGACGAACGCGCTCTCGCGCAGGCGGTGACCGGGACGGTGGCGGGTGTCTTCTTCGCGTTCGCCGCCATCGCCTGCACGACCGTCGCGCTGACCGTGGTCGACGCATTGTCCGCCGGGCTGTTCAAGGCGGCGAACAGCTCGGTCGACGATGCGATCCGCCGCGTCATCGAGGTCAACAACCTAGGCCCGATGTACGCGTTGGGCTGGACCATCCCCGCCATGGTCGGCCTGGGGTGTGCCATCGGCGCGTTCCTCTACTGGGGCGTGATGGTCGCCCGCAAGGTCGGCATCCTGGTCCTGGTGACGCTGGCGGTCTTCGCCGGCGCGGGCGGTGGCTGGGAAGTCGCCAAGCGCTGGCGGCGCGGCTGGATCGAGGCGACCGCGACCCTGATCGTCAGCAAGCTGCTGATGACGATCGTGTTCCTCCTGGGTGTCTCGGCCATGGGCAAGAGCGACGCCTCCCACGGGCTTTCCGCCCTGTCCGACGCCATGGCGGGCATCGTCGTCATGGTCCTGGTGATGCTGTGCCCCTACGCCACGTACAAGTTCGTGCACTGGGCGGCCGACGGCGGCGGCCAGGACGACCTGCACCGTACCAGCGTCGCCGGACTCGCGGTGGCTGCCGGCGCGGCGAAGACCGCGGGTCAGCTCGCGATGCAGGCCGGCACCGGCATGCGGGCTCCGCAGGGCCCCTCGAAGGTCCCGGGCCAGGATTCGAACGGTGTCGCCTCCGGCATCGACCCGACCGGCGGATCGGCCGGGGACGACCAGCCGAAGCAGACCCACTTCCGCTTCGGCGAGGACCCCAACGCCACCGGCGACAAGGGCCGGGCACTGATCCGGCGGCCTCCCACCGATGGTGACCAGGGTCAGCCGCTGATCCAGCGCCCGGGTCAGGGGACAGCGGCCGACGCGGCACCGGTCTCCTCCGGGCCGACACCCCAGGGCGCGGCAGTGGCACAGCCGCAGGTCACGCACCTGGATCCGCCGGCACCCCGGCGCAGTGGGCCGGGCGCGGTGAGCGGGCCTTCGCCGCAGGGCGGTGCCACGCCGCAGCGGTGGGTCTACCCCCAGCCACCGGGTGGATCGGGCTCGTAGCCCTCGCCTGACGGTGCGGGCTGCGCAGGTCGCCTCCCGCGCCGCCCGCACCGTTTCCTCCCCTCCTCTTTCTCGCTCTCCACGTTCCAAGGACGGCTTCGCCATGCTTTCCGACACCTCTCAGCCCGATGGCCCGGCCACCGTGAAGTTCCCGCATCGCTCACGGCGCGGCGTGCTGCTCGGCCTGTCCGCGCCTCAGCTGATCGTCGTCACCCTCACCGGGCTGCTGCTGCTCGCGGTGCTGCTCACCGCCGGCGTCACCGGCGCGCTCAAGCTCATACCGCTGTGGGCGGTAATCCTGGCGGCGGTCTTCATCCGCCATCTCGGACGCTCCCTCGCCGACTGGGCTCCCATCGCCACGCGGTACGCACTGCGCCGCTTCCGGGGTCAGCTGGTCTGGCTGGCCCGGCCGTCCACCCGGCCGCGCCGCGAGGGCCTGCTCCATCTCCCGGGCACCGCGGCGTCCCTTCGGGTGGTCACCTCCCCGCATGGCCGATTCGGCGCGGTGCACGATCCCCACCACGGCACCCTCACCGCTGTCGTGAAGGTCTCCTCGCGTGCCTTCGCCCTGCTCGACCCGGCCACCCAGTCCAGCAACGTCGCAGGCTGGGGGCGCACACTGGCGGCCCTGGCGCGCACCGGGCACATCGCCCGGGTCCAGGTCCTGGAGCGCACGGTGCCCGACTCCGGCGACGCGCTCAACCGCTACTGGCACGAGCACGGCAACGAGGCGACCCACCTCGCCGGGCCCATCTACAACGACCTGCTGGCCGCCGCCGGCCCCGCCGCCGCCCCGCACGAGGCGTACGTCGCGCTCGCCCTCGATCTCAAAGAGGCCCGCCGCCTGATCAACCAGGCCGGCGGCGGGCTCACCGGCGGCTTCACAGTCCTGGCCCAGCTCACCGCCACCTTCGACCAGGCCGCCCGCAACTCCGGTCTCACCCCCAGCGGCTGGCTGGACGCCGCCGAGATCGCCGCCGTGATCCGTACCGCGTACGACCCGAAGGCATCGGCCGCCCTGGACCAGTGGTCCTCCTCGGGCCGCGCGCAGGCCGAGCCCGCTGCCGCCGGCCCCGTCGTCCTGATCGAGAAGGCCGACCGGATCCAGACCGACTCGGCCCACCACGCCACGTTCTGGATCGAGAACTGGCCCCGCATCGAAACCTCACCCGGCTTCCTGCACCAGCTCCTGTTCACCTCCGGCGTGCGCCGCACGCTCTCGCTGACCTACGAGCCCAAGGGGCTGGACTCCGCGCTCAAGGACGTCCAGCGCCGCAAGGCCACCGTGATCGCGGACGCCGCCGAGCGGCAGCGCAAGGGGCAGGTCGACTCCGAGGAGGACTCGGTCGAGTACGCCGACATCAAGCAGCGCGAGCGCCAGCTGATCGCCGGACACGCCGACGTCGCCCTCACCGGCCTGCTCACCGTCAGCGCCGACACCGACGAGCAACTCAACGCCGCCTGCGCGGCGATCGAGACGGCCGCCGTCGCCGCCCTCGTCGACCTGCGCCTCCTGACCTGGCAGCAGGCCGAGGCCTTCACCAACGCCGCCCTGCCCCTCGCCCGCCCGTAGCGCACCCGCACCACCCTCTCGCGCTCTACCGAAGGGCACCCTCATGCCGACCGAGCCCCTGCCCGAACTGGCTCCGGACTTCGTCCCGTTCGCCACCGCCGCGCTCGACTTCCACCAGGCGATCAACATGCCCGTCGCCCCCATCGCCGCCGGCCGTGCCGAACTCGACTCCCTGCACGCCCACATCGTCGCGCTGTACGGACTGCTCGACGCCCACACCGCCCGCACCACCCCCGTGGCCAGGGCAGAAGGCGACCACCTCCGCGCGTGCAGGATCCGGCTGTGGCAGGCAGCCGAGCACCTCCACGCCGCGTTCCACGCCTCCCCGCACCCCAGTTCCGGCCGTCTCCCCACCCGGGAGGCGTGCCGGGCCCGGCTGCCCGAGGGGGCGCCCGAACTCACCGTGTGCCAGCGCCATCTGGCCACCGCCACCCGGGTCCGCCGTGATCACACCCCGGCCGATCTGCGCGACCCCTTCACCGGCCTCACCCGCCACTGACCGCCAGGAGCACCATCCGCATGCCCTCTCGTACCCGCGCCAGCGCCAGCCCGCTGTTCGTCCCGCGCAAGAGCGACCGCCGCACGGCACGCGCCGCTCGCCATCAGTTCGCCGCCGCTCGCGACCAGGCCCGCCACGCCGTACGTCGAGAAGCCCGCCCGACCGCGCCCGGTCTCGACCCCGAGCTGCGGGCCACCTACCCGGCCGCCGGCCGTCCCGGTGCTGCCTCCGCCCGCGGCGGCCGTCTCGAGCTCCCCGCCCACCGGATGACGACGGCTACGGCCTCAGGGGCCTACCCCTTTCTCGCGGAGGGCGGCCTGGGCGCGCAGGGGATCTACATCGGCCGTGACGTCCACGCCGAAGCGGCCTTCACCTACGACCCGTTCGCCCTCTACGGGCGTCTCGACGGCTTCACCAATCCGAACATCCTGCTGGCCGGGATCATCGGCATGGGCAAGTCCGCCCTGGCCAAGTCCCTCGCCGTGCGCGCCGTGGCCTTCGGATACCGGATCTACGTGCCCTGCGACCCGAAGGGCGAATGGACCGTCGTCGCCCAGGAACTGGGCGGCCAGACCATCGCGCTCGGCCCCGGCCTGCCAGGACGCCTGAACCCCCTGGACACGCCCGCCCGGCCGTACGGCGTCAGCGAGGAGGACTGGACCGGCGAGGTCCGCAAGCGGCGCCTTCTGCTGCTCGGCTCGCTCGCGAAGACCGTCCTGGGGCGCGAGCTGCATCCCATGGAACACACCGCCCTTGATGTGGCACTCGACCAGGTCGTCGCCTACGCCGAGGCCCGCGGCACCACTCCGCTGCTGGGCGAGGTCGCCTACGTCCTCGGTTCCCCCGAGCGGCTCGATGCGGCGCTCGGCGAGCTGTCCGGCCGTCTCGGGCATGCCGCCGAGGACCTCGCCCACGCACTGCGCCGGCTCGTCCACGGCGACCTGGCCGGGATGTTCGACGCGCCGAGCACCGTGGCCTTCGACCCGAGCGCGCCGATGCTGTCCATCGACCTGTCCCGCCTCGGCGGCGCGGGCGACGACACCGCGCTCGTCCTGGCCATGACCTGCGCCTCCGCCTGGATGGAGTCCGCGCTCGCCGATCCCGCCGGAGGCCGGCGCTGGGTGATCTACGACGAGGCGTGGCGCGTCATGCGTCACGTCGCCCTGCTGGAACGGATGCAGAGCCAGTGGAAGCTCTCCCGCGGCCTCGGCATCGCGAACCTGATGGTCATCCACCGCCTCAGCGACCTGCTCGCCGCAGGCGATGCCGGCTCCCGCGGCCGGGCCCTGGCCGAGGGCCTGCTCACCGACTGCTCCACCCGGATCATCTACCGCCAGGAAGCCGACCAACTCGCTTCTGCTGCCTCCTTGTTGGGGCTCACCGGCGTCGAGACCCAGGCCGTCTCCGCTCTCACCAAGGGGCGTGGGCTGTGGAAGGTCGCAGGCCGGTCGTTCATTACGCAGCATCTACTTCATCCGCGTGAGCGCGAGTTGTTCGACACGGACGCCCGGATGGCGGCGATCACTCGTCCTTGATCAATCCCACTGTTCAGGGGCCGCACCACATCCCGGCCGCCCAAGTCTTCCCGCCCCGAGCGTTCCCAGGAAGTCCGCCTTCATGCCTCAGCAGTACACGATCCACCGCGTGGCGCATCGGCTCGTCCAGCGCTACATCCGCGCAATCGCGGCCAACTCCTCTCACCGCTATATCCCTCTGGCCACAGGCCCGTTCGGTGTCCTTGACGAATCCCGGCGGCTCGACGCCCGACAGGCTCCGCCGCCCAACGAAGCGGTGCTCCGTCATGGCTGACCCGATACCGACCTCTCGCGGTGGCAGCCTCCCCGTATCTCGTTTCACCGCGTCGGCCTCAGAGCGCCAGGTCGCCTCCGCTGCCCGCAGGCCCAACGACCGCGCGGACCTTGTGGCGTTCGCCGAGGGACTCGCCGCCCGGCTGCCCGGCTCATGGGCCATCGTCGCGCAGGAGCACGCCGCGTACTCCGATCAGTTCCCGCTCGCGCAGCGGGTCTGGGACCTCGGGCATGTGCACTGGGCCTTCGATCAGTTCGCGCTGTCCCGGGACGCGGTGCTGACCAGCGACGCCGGTCGCGAGTTGGTCGTCGTCGACCGACCGCGGCGCAAACGCGAGTTTCTGGTCGCCGCCTTGCAGCCGAACGGCAGTGACGTCGCGGACCGGGTGAAAGCACCCAACGGCATCGTCGTCGACGCGGACCCGGCGCGCGCGGCGTCGGCGGTGACCGACCGGCTGCTTCCCCGCTACGAAGCGGCCGTGCGTGAGGCCCGCGTTGAACAGGTCGTCATGGCGGTAGATGCCGGTGAGCGGGCTCTTGCCGAGTGGGACGCGATCTCCGACAGCCTGTGCGACGCCGACCACTGGCCCCTCGACGAGCGCTACGGCCTGCGCCAGCAGCAGCGGGATGCGGAGATGTGGGCTCTGTTCGCTCCCTTCCTCGACCACGGCCCTGCCCTGGTCGCGCACGCCGAGGAGACGCTCCCGCTCCTGGATCCGGAGGATCGTGCGGATGGGCGGTGGCCGTACCGGCTTCGGGTGCTGCGTGAGGCCCTGGAGGGCGGCGCGCGTGTTCAGGCCGACTTCGAAGCCGTCACCGGTGCGCTGCTGCCGGATCGCCCTCGCGCCGAGGCCGCGCTCGCGAAGGCCGTAGTCGAGCGCAATGCCGAGGGCTGGCACTACTCCCTGACCTGGATGGAGAACAGCGGCGCGCTCGTCGAGATGGCACGAGCCGAGCGCGGCCTGCGCGGCCATCCGCACAGGCCACAGCAGTCCGCGCAGGTCCAGGCCGCCCGTGCCCGGTCCCCGCACGCGACCCGCCAGAGCGTCGCGACGGCGGCGGTGTCCACCGCCGAGGCGTCGCACGGCCTCGTCCCGCGTGACCGCGTGCGCCGATCGCGCTAGCGCAGATTCCCCGGCCCCTCCAAATCCGTCTTCGGGCCACATCCTCGTCCTCCGCATGGCCCCGACCTGTGAGGTGCACCTCTCGTGGCGGAAATACCCCCGCACATCACCGTCGCCCACCACGCCCAGTACGGCGTCGTGGCCGCGATGTCGCACGCCAACCACGTCGCCGATCACATGCTGCGGCGGGTCGGCTTCGAGCGGCTGGCCGACAGCCGCATATACGCCCTGACCGAGCCGGACCGCGACCTGACGCGGCGCGGGCAGCAGGCCGTCCAGTCGCTGCGCGCCGCGCGATACAGCGTCACCTCCGACGCCGCGTACGACCTCAAACCCGCCACCCGGCCCACCCCCGGCCGAAGCCTCTTCGACGGGCCTTCGAACAACCCCGGCCAGGAGGGCCTCGGCGGCGAGGAGGCGGTCTTCACCGCTTCCCACGCACTCGCCGCCGACATCCGGGCCGCCCGGATCGTCGTGCACGACCAGGTCCGCGATCCCGACGGCACGGTGCGCGCGGTCGGCACCGACATGCGCACAGGTGAGGGCGTGCTGCTGCACGGCGAAGGCGATCTGCGCTACGTCGAGACGCGGTTGGACAGCACGGCCCTCGCGTTCGACGCGTTCTCCTACATCCGCGGCAACGGACGTCCCGATCCGACTCCCGCGACCTGGGAGCGCCGGGCCCAGGCCGCCACCGCCATCTCCCCGGCCCGCGCGGGCACCGCGGTGCCGCAGCGGCCCGACGTCACCGTCACCTACGGCCCGGCCCCGGCCGCCCGGCAGCCGGTCCGCGCCCGCTAGGTCATCCGAACCCAAAGGAAGTCTTCAGCATGAAACTGCGACTCGAGCCCGACGTCGCCTTCGGTGTCCACCCGGAGTTCGGTGTGGTCGCCGCCGTGGCGGACGACCGGCCGTTCCTCGACGAAGTGCTGCGCAAGCACCACTTCCGCTACAGCGGCGCCCTCGATCTCTACCTGCTGCCCGGCGACACCCCGCACAACACGGCGGTGCGGGCCGTGGCCCGCGCCAGCCGCGAGTTCCAGGACGTCGGCCTCTCGGTCGCCGCCGACCCCCGCATCATGCTGCCGCCCCCGATTCCCACGCCGGACGGGGTGCCCGTACGCCAGGCGCTGCCCGGACAGTCACTGACCGCCCTGACCGGAGAACTGCACGAACTGCGCCGCTCGGCCGATGCCGCCGACGTCCTGGAACAGATCCTCGACGAACACCACGGCGTCGTCGGCGACTTGGAGGAGTTCATCGACACGACCGCCGCCTGGTGCGATCGGCTCGACACAGCCAACGGCCGCGAGCTGGGCCAGCACCTGCGCACCATCGCCCACCACGTCGCGTTCCTCGGCGACCAGCTCGTCACCGCCCAGCTCGACCTGGCGGTCATGCCGGACATAACGCCGGACGACGCCTCGTCCCTGTCCGAGGTGCCGCTGCTCCCCCGGCACGAAATCCCGTCGGTCACGCACACCGCCCGTGCCCGCGCCGCTCTCGCGTCCTCCCCAACCCGCCCCGCCGCCCAGCCCACTTCCCCGGACGAAGCAGCCCGTTCACCGGCCCCCCCGTCCAGCCCTCGTCGTACGCGCTGACCTTCCTCTCGATCGCACAAGGAGCCCTGCTCATGGCCGTAAAGAAGATCTGGACGATCAACCATGCCTGTGGAGACAGCACTCAGGCCGATCTCTCCGACCGTCCGGCCGACCGGCGTGCTGGCTACGCCCGTTGGCTCGCCGAGCGCGACTGCTCTGACTGCTGGCGTGCCGCCCAGGGCGAGGACACCGAGTCCAAGGCCGAGTGGCTGGCGAAGAAGCGGGTCGCCGAGCAGGCCGAGGCCGAGGAATGGTCGACGCGGTATCGGATGCCTCCGCTGGAGGGCACCGACCGGGCCATCGCCTGGGGCACCCGCTGCCGCCACCAGCTCATGGCCGCGGCGTACACCGCCCTGGTGCTCGAAGGCACCACTAGCGAGGCGGATTGGGCAGCCATCGAGGACACCGCGCGGCCCCTGACGCGTGCCGGGTGGTGGCTGGACCAGCGCGACGCCGACCCCGCCGACCTGCCCGAGCTTCTGGCAGCCGCCACCGGGGGCGACCGGCCCACCGAGAACCCTCACTTCTGACCCGCCCGCGGAGGCCGCCATGTCCACCACGCCCGATGTCGTCATCATCCGCGAGCCGACCGGCAACGTCACCGCCGAAGGCGGGGACGAATTGGCCGTCACCCTCTTCAAGCGCGCCGGCTTCGTCATCGAGACCACCCCGCTCTCCTTCTGGTACCGCCTGCCCTGGGACATGGGCGAGGAGCGCGAGAACCAGATGGCCAGCCATGCCGCCCGGATGCTCACCGCGGTCGGCTACCAGGTCGAACTCGATCCCGGCCTGGACGTCACCCGGATCACCACACCCACCGATCCCCTCGGCACGCGCGTCTACGGGCAGCAGATCCTCTCCCTGACCGACCAGCTCAACGGATCCGAGACGTACGCGAAGGCGGCCGACCTCATCGAGCACGTCGTGGACCCGGACGACGGCGTCCTCGTCCGCCTCGGCGAGTTCTTCGAGGCCGCGGCCGTGCAGGCCAACGTCGCCGACACCGATGACGGCTGGGACCTGTCCCACCTCTTCGAGGACGCCGCTGCCACGCTCACCTCTCTCGCCGAGGACTTGCGCGGCGCCGGCCACCAGACGCGGAGGCTCGGACCGCCCCAGAAGCGGAGCTGGCAGGAAGGCGTCGCCAACTACTACGCGACGGCCCCGCGCCCTCACACCGGAGCCGCGCCCGCCGCCGAAGAGCCCTCCGCCACACCACCCACCACGCCCCGGCCCGGCCGGTCTCGCTGACCGCTCCCCGCCGCTCCGTCCAACTCCCCTGCTCACCGCCACAACAGCCAGGAGCCCGCTCGTGATCGCCAGAGCAACCCACTGCCCCGCCGCCACCCGTTGGTCCGCACCCCTCTGGATCCCGCCTTGCCATCTCCGCGCACCAGCACGCCCTCGACCACCACCGGCACCGACCTCCTCCTCTACCTCCTGATCGCCATCGCCGGTCTCGGCATGGCGGGAGGCTCGCTGGCCTGGCTATTCGGCAATCTCGCCAACGCCGTGACCGGCTCCGATCCGTGGGCCGCCTTCCAACCGACCGACGCGCTCCTGCACCCCGAACGCGTCTGGCCGCATCTCGCCCAACCCGCCGTCCTCACCAGCTGCTACCTGCTGCCCGCCGCCGCGCTCACCGCGGCAGCCGTCCTCGGCGGCCGCCTGTGGCTGCGTCTTCGCCGCAATCCCAACGGGCTGGCCGATCAGCGGGATCTGGCCGACCTGCTGCCCAAGAAGATCGCCACAAAGGCCATCGACCTTCGGCCCAGCCTGAAGGGCACCAAGCCCAAAGACATCGCTCCGGACGACCGCGGCGTCCTGCTCGGCACGCTGAAGCCGGGTGCCATCGAGGTCCGCTCCTCCTGGGAGGACGTCCTCCTCGCGATCATGGCGCCCCGCTCCGGGAAGACATCCGGGCTGGCGATCCCCGCGATTCTGCGCGCCCCCGGCCCGGTGCTGCTGACCTCGAACAAGGCGGCACGCGATGCCTTCACGGCGACGCTCGACGAGCGCTCCCACGTGGGCACGGTGTGGACGCTGGACCCGCAGCAGATCGCCCACGCCCAGCAGACCATGTGGTGGGACATCCTCGCCGACGCCCACGATCTCGCCGGGGCCCGGCGGCTGGCCGGGCACTTCGTGACCGCCTCCGTGGACGAGTCCAGCGCGGGCGACTTCTGGTCCACCGCCGCCGCCAACACCCTCACCGCCCTGTTCCTCGCCTCCGCCCGCGACCACCGGCCCATCACCGACGTGCTGGCCTGGCTCGCCTCCCCCGCCGACCGCACCCCCATCGACCTCCTGCAGGACGCCGGCCTCGACGCCGTCGCCGCCCAGCTCCAGGGCACCGTCGCCGGAGCCGTCGAGACCCGCGACGGCATCTTCGAGACCGCCCGGCAGTACGCCAGCTGCCTCCTCGACCCGACCATCGCCGCCTGGGTCACGCCTCCCAACGACCTGGGCAAGGTACGGGAGTTCAAGCCGGAGGAGTTCGCGACCAGCAAGGACACCCTGTTCCTGCTGTCGAAGGACGGCGGCGGCTCCGCCTCGGCGATCATCGCCGCAGCCGCCGACGCGGTGATGCGCTCGGCCGTCCTCCAGGCCGAACGCGACGGCGGGCGCCTCGACACGCCGCTGCTCGCGATCCTCGACGAAGCCGCCAACGTCTGCAAGATCTCCGACCTCCCAGACCTCTACTCCCACCTCGGCTCGCGCGGCGTCATCCCGATCACGATCCTGCAGTCCTACCGCCAGGGCGTACGGGTATGGGGCGAGGCCGGCATGGACGCCCTGTGGTCCGCCGCGACGATCAAGCTGGTCGGCTCCGGCATCGACGACGCCGACTTCGCGGACAAGCTCTCCCGCCTCGTCGGCGACCACGACGTACGCACCGTCTCCGTGTCCACGAGCGAGTCGGGCAAGTCGACGTCGGTGTCGATGCGTCAGGAGCGTGTACTGCCGGCCGACGCGATCCGGGCTATGCCCAAGGGCTCCGCACTGCTGCTGGCCACCGGCATCCGCCCCGCCCTCCTGAACCTCAAGCCCTGGTACCGCGAGCCGGACGCGGACCGGCTCGGCGCCGCCTCCGCCCAGGCGACCGCGGCCATCACCGAGCGCGCGCTGGCCAAGCAGCCGCACCGCGACGACTTCGGCCCGGCGGCATGAGCACCCCGGCCCGACGCGACGCCCGCACGAGACGCGGACGTACAGCCCATCGCGTCCCTGAGCCGCTGCTCGCCCTCCCCTTAGTTCCTCTTGAGGTGCTCCCATGTCCCACCCCGTACCGACCTGGGCTTCCGTCCGCCCGTCCGAGCGGCTCGCCGACACTCCCGCCGTACGCCGCGGCGGCGCATGGTGGCTGGTCACCCCGACCGGCACCATTTCCGCCTCAGACCCCGTCTTCACCGACGAACTAGACCGCTTCGCCGCCGACATGGCCGCCGCCGACCGCGCCGTCGCGAAGCTGCGCACCGAACGCACGGCCGCGCGGAAGGACCGGCGGTGACGCCGCTCGTCCAGGCCGAGCAGGCGGTCCTGGGCTCGGTCTTCCTCGACCCCGCTCAGCTCGACCATCTCTCGCCCTGGCTGCGGCCCGAACACTTCTCCCGTCCGGCACACGCCGCTCTCTACTCCGCGATGCTCAAGCTCCGCGCCGACGGCCACCCGGCCGCAACGGGGAAGAGCGGAGCTCCGATCCCTCTGTCCTGGGTGACGGACACCGTGCGGGAGGCCAGCACCCGGACCCGTGGGCTCACCGCGTCGTACGCCCACTCCTTGATCTCCGCGTGTCCGCGGCCCACCCACGCACCCGTCTATGGGCGGATGGTCCTGGAGGGCGCCATCCACCGCGGCGTCACCCAGCACGCCATCCGCCTCCACCAGGCCGCGCGTGCCGACGCCGTCCGCGGCGGGGTCGAGGAGACGGTCCACCACGCCCAGATCCTGGCCGAGGTCCTCGCCGATCTCGCTCACCGGTGGGGTACCGAGCCACGACCGGTACAGCCCCCAGCGCCGAACACATCACCCTCCCCGCAGGCGCAGCCCGTCGACGAACAGGTCCTCGCCGACGAGGAGTTCCTCCTCGGCTGCATCAGCGCCCGCCCCGAGCAGCTGCTCGACGTCGTCAGCTGGCTGCATCCCGGCGACTTCGCGGACGCCGGCCATCAGCAGATCTACCGCGCCCTGGGCGCCCTGCACCACCGCGGCGAGCCCATCGATCACCTGACCGTGCTGTGGGAAACCCAGCGCCGGGGCGCACTGTCCGGCGGAGCGCTCGACGCCGAACGCGTCATGCGGATCTGCGATCCGCTGTCCCTCTCCGGTGTCGCCGAGCACTTCGGCGAACAGGTCGTCCAGGCCTCGCTCGTACGCACCGCCGCGGCCTCCGCCCGCCAAGTGCGCGCACTCGCCGACGACGAATCCCTGGCCCCAGGACGGCTGATCGGCTACGCCCTGCACGCCCTCGGCCCACTGGACGACATACGCCGCCGCCTGCGCCTCGCGAACGAACCAAAACCCGAGCAGCGGCGGCCGACCAGCCGGCCCGGTACGTCGCCGCCCGCCGCCCGCATCGACGCGGCCCGAGCCCGCAGCCACCTCGCAGCCACCCCGGCTCCCTCGGCGCCAGTCGAGGCCCCCTGCGCCGCGCTTCCCGACCGGCACAACCATCGGAGTCCGTCATGACCGACCACACCGGCCGCGCGGGCCTGGAGAAGGACGAACTGTACGCGTTGGCCAGGGAGTTCGAAATGCTCCGCTCCGACCTGCTTCGGTCGTACACACAGAGCTCCCTGCCCGACCTTGTCACCGCGTCCCAGCAGCTCGGCGCCCTCACAGGACTGGTGAAGGATCTGTCCGACGAGGTCCTCTTCCGCGCCACCGACAACGACCCAGGCCTCGACTTCGGCCCGGTCATCGCCGCCTACACCAGCGCGTCCGCCTCGGCGGGACGCGCCATGAACAACTACACCGAAGCCTTCGAACAGCTCGGATTCCTGCGCAGGTACGCGGAAGCCCCGGCCTCGGCGGATCTACGCGATGCCCGCCAGGCCGCGTTCGACGTCGCGCAGGACCGGCTGGACCTCACGGTGGACTCGCTGCAGGAAACCTTCGTCACGCTGCGGCGCGCCACGGACCGGATCGACGGCACCCCGCCCCGTGTTCTCGCCGCCCTGAGCCGCTCGGCACGGCCGACGAGCTCGATCTACCGCCTACCCGTGGAGCCGCCCGCCCCGGGTCCGGTCCCGCTCGCCTACACCACGGCGCCTCGCCATGGCCGCTGACCCGGCCTCGGCGGAGACGCCACCCTCGATCGGGAGCCTGTGCTCCGGTTACGGCGGCCTGGACCTCGGCGTCCAGACCGCCCTCGGAGGCACGCTCGCCTGGCACGCCGAGATCGATCCGGGACCGGCCCGGATCCTGTCCCGGCACTGGCCGGCCGTGCCGAACCTCGGCGACATCACGGCCGCGAACTGGGCCGAAGTCCCGGAGGTGTGCGTCCTGACGGCCGGCTTCCCCTGTCAAAGACGTCTCGGTCGCCGGCCGTCGCGCCGGACTGGCTGATGGCACCCGGTCCGGTCTGTGGCACCACGTCGTCCGTGCCATCGAAGTCCTCAACCCATGCCTTGTGGTGATCGAGAATGTCCGAGGGCTCCTCACCTCGCCCGCCGGTTCCCCTGGCGACGTGGAACTCTGCCCGTGGTGTCTGGGAGACACCGCAGGCCAGCCTCCTGTGCGCGCACTCGGCGCCGTACTCGGCTCCCTGACCGACATCCGGTTCAATGCGCGCTGGTGCGTGCTTCGCGCCTCCGACGTCGGAGCCCCGCACCGCCGAGAGCGGATCTTCCTCGCCGCCTGGCCATCCGGACGGATCACCGCTCCTCAAGACCCCGACCAGCAACCTGGGGGCCAACGGTGGCAGCCAACACCCGGCGAAACGCAAGCAGGGCGGCCACGGCCCGAACCTGGCGGACGAGATCGAGTGGCTCCTGCCCACCCCGAAGGCCTCCGACCGCACCAAGGACTCGCCCAACCAGCGCCACGGCAATGGGGACTTGACCCTGCCTTCAGCGGCAGCACGCCTGCGGCCCACCCCGGATGCCACGCCCACACGCACGACAGGGCAGCGGAAGGGCGCCACGAGCAGGACCCCACGAGCGCAGTCGCTGCCGCTGTTCGGGGATCCGTCGGCCGTGCAGGACGGGCCGAGATCTGGGGGCCGTACGCCGACGCGATCACCCGCTGGGAACGTGCCACCCGTCCCGCACCTCGGCCGACCGACGCTGCGGGCCACCTGAGTCCGCGGTTCGTGGAGTGGATGCAAGGCCTTCCTCCCGGCTGGGTGACCGGCACACCTGGGCTGGGGCGCCCCGCCCAACTGACCGCTCTGGGCAACGGAGTTGTTCCCCAACAGGCCGCCCGCGCCCTGCGGATCCTGACCCGGCCCAGGACCGTATGCCGCCATCGCGCGCCGCGCTGAGCTGCGCCTTTTACACCCGTTTCCCGGCCAGGCCAAACCCCCGTTTCTCCGGAACCTCGACACCCCATCCACCAGAACCTCCACCAGGGGTAGCCATGTCCGAACCCGCCCACGAGAGCGAGCCGGTGCGCATACCGGACCACGACCTGGACGACCTCGTCGCCACGGTCACCCGGCTCGTCGCCGAGAGCCGCAAGCAGGGCGAGACGCTCGCCCGGCTCGCCGACGACCAGCCGTCCCAGGAAGACGGCGAACCGGCCGATCCCGTGCACCCTGAAAGTCCGGCATCGGCCTCCGCCCCGGCCGAAGGCAATGCCAACGACGGGCCGGCCTCCGTCTTCATCCTGGCGCTCGGCGCCAAGACGTACGCCGAAGAACTGGCCGCGCTGACCAACTGGGTGCACAACCTGCTCCTGCCGGTCTACGGACGGGAGATCACCACCGGCCGCCCGTGGTGCCGGCAGTGGCAAGAGCACCCCGAGGCCGTGGCCCGGCTGCACGCCCTCTGGCTCGCCTGGCAGCAGCTCACCGACGTCCAGGCCGGCCTCACCGGTCCCTCCACCTGGCATCGCGACCACCTCGACCCGGCCCTGCTCCAACTCCGCACCGCGGACGGCCCGTTCGGTGCCTGCACCACCAGTGCGGCCCGACCCCACCACCGGCTGCTGGCCGCCCCCGAGCCCGCCGGAGTCTGAGATGGCCCACGCGTACGAACCCCTTGCGCCGGACTACCGGCTCGACGGCTTCCAAGCGGCCACCGAGAAAGTCGAGGACGACTTCTTCTCCGTCACGCTCTCGGACGACCTGTTCGTGCCCCTCTCCGAGCACCACAGCGCCGACCGCCGCGACAGCTACCTGCTGCTGTACGACCGGGCCGCGATCTGGGACATCCCCGGGACGGCGGAGTACGTCACGCTGCACATCACCCGAGACGTCGAGCAACGCACGTTCGACTTCACGTCCGAGCGCCACCCGGTCACTCCGCTGGCGCAGAACTGGCTGATCCGCCGGGGCTGCCCGCAGGAAGCCGCCGAGGTGTCCAACCACCACGGTCCCCGGCCCGCCGACGCGCTCACGGCACGCCTTGAGGACCTGCTCCGGACCAATCCCGGCGACCGGTACGAGGTCCTCGACCACTACACCGACAACCCGTGCTCCTTCGACTTCGGCGTCGAGGTACGCACCCTCGTCCACGACAGCCACCCCGACTCCGCGGATGCGCCGTATCGCCTCTTCCTCGAAGAGACGACCAAGGATCTGCGCTCGTACACCGTGCGGGAAGGCGCCTTCACCAGCGCCGAAGAGGCCGATGTGTGGGTCATGGAGCGGGAGTCGCCGCTCCCCCTGGCACCTGATCCACCGGGCGCCGTCGGCCGCCGGGCGGCAGCCGCCCGCGCTCGCTCCACGGTCACGGCCAACGGCCTCGCCGTGGCTCCGGCACCCGTATCGCCGCCGCGGTCAGCAGCAGGACCTGCCCCGACCCACCCCCGTGGAAGCGCACGATGAGCCGGGCACGGTACGCCTTCGCCGCCCATCCCGAGGCCCTCGCCGACCTGCGCGCCATACCGGAGAACATCCGCGACCTGGCCCTGCTCGAACTGCAGCACCTGGTCCACGGCAACGAACGCGGCGCCGCCCTCCAGCGCGAACTGGCGGGCTGCCACAAGGTCTACGTCGACCCGGAAACCCGCTGGCGCCTCGTCATCCAGTACCGGGACGCTCCCGCCTCCTCCCAGCACAAACGGGAGATCTACCTCCTCGCGGTCGGCGAGCGCCAGGACCAGGCCGCCTACCGCACCGCGGCCCTCCGGCTGGAGCGCGAACGGGCAGCCACCGCCACGTCCCCGCACGGCCGGCGCGCCCAAGCCGCCAGGGCCCGCTCTCCTCAGCACCGCGGCGGGCAACCAGTCACCGCCACCCAGCACCCCGCGGCAACGACCACCGCCACGAACCGCACCACGTCGGAACGCGCCGCGCGGTCCCGCTGACGGCGCTCAACCACCCTCCGGAGAACCCCACCGTGCCCGACCTCTCCAACGCGCCCGCCCGTCACACCGAACTCGTCGACCAGGCCGTCGCCCGCCTCTCGCCCCGTTGGACCACCTGGACCCTGCAGACCATCCAGCACCACGGCCCCATGCGCCTAGCGGACATCAACTCCGCGCTTCCGTGGGTAGGCGTCCATGCCATGGCCCAGATCGTGCGCCGTATGCAGACGAGCGGTCTCCTGGACCGGCCTCAGTTCGGGGTGTACGACCTCACGCCGCTCGGCCGCGACACGCGACACGTCCACCGTACGCTCGCGGCCTGGCACCGTACCCACCTCGCTGACGACACGGCGTCGCTCGCTGAGGCGGAGCGCGCGGAAGACGCACTCGGCCGGCTACGCGGGAAGGGCACGATCCCACTCCTCCATGCCCTCGCGCAGTACGGCCCTCTTCCCAACGGTGCGCTGCGAGACGAAGCCGCGCTCGCCACCGGCTCCTTCCACTACCGCATCACACAGCTCCAGATCGACCAGCTCATCACCCGCACGAGCCCCTTCTCCGGCCGAGGCTCCGAGTACACCCTGACGTCCGCGGCCCGCGGACTCACCCCCGTCTACCCCGAACTCGCGGAGTTCGCCCGCAAGGCACACCCAGCGGCGACTCGCCCGGACCAGCACGGCGCGACAGCTCAGCGGGCCGTCCGGGCGAGCGCGGCCATACGCCGCAGTCCTGCGGCCTCTTCCGAGCTGTTCTCGCACATCTCCGTCCCTCAGCCGCGCGTCCCGGCGTACGTCACCGCACGCTCCCACCCGTCCCGGACCAGGTGACTCCGGTGCTCACGCCCAGATTCCGCCGCGCGACCGCGCCCTCGTGTCCCCACACGAGCCGCTCAGCCGGCCGTGCCCCACCACCCGAAGGCCCTCTCATGCCCAGCTCGGATCCCCTCGCCCCCGACCCGCATGCGGATGTCCTGGTCAGCCCCGGCTACCTCGCCGGCCCCGGCGACAGCCGCGGCATCTTCAACACCCTTGATCTCGCTCCCAGTTGGACCAAGACCATCGCCTTCGGCACCGACACCTACTACACCAGCCCGTGCCAGCGCGTACGCGTCGCCAACCCCATGGAGAGCTTCTACGGCGGGTGGACCATCTCCTACGCCGAGGATCCACTCGGCGTCCCCGACTGGATCACCACGTTCGACCGGAACACGCCCCACGAGATCGTGGCCGCGTTCACCAAGGCCCTCGTCGACGGGCTGCACAACAACTTCGCCGACTACCTCAGCGGCGGCCGGCAATTCGCGGGCACCAGCCCCGCGTCCCTGACCGCGCGGCAACGGTGGGATCCGGTGCATGGCTCCCGACCGTTCCGTACGGTCTCGCCCGACGGCCACGCCGCCTATCAGATGGGCGTCGGTTGGCTGCACGAGTACGACGAGCTGCTCACGCCCGAGAAGTCGACGTGGCGCATGTCCGCCGGCACCGACCCGGTGTACACGCCGAGCTGGCAGGCCTTCTTCAGCCGGTACACGCCGCAGCACCTCATTACGGCCTCCACCGCCGTGTTCACGAACCCCACTCCCGTGCCCCGCGCCTTGAACCAGATTCCCGACCGCCACCGCTCGCTGGTCTCGGTCACCCGCGAGGCCACGGCCAGGCCCAACCCGCGGGCCACAGCGGCGCTCGCCCGCAGCGGCCAAGCCCAGGCGATGCACGTGCCTCCGCCCCCGGCCGCGCCGACCGCGCCCGCCCGACACGCCGGCTCCCGACGGCAGCGCTAACGCTCACCCCCAGCCCTGAAGTCCCACCGTGCCAACCGCCGCTCCGACGGAGACCTGTATGTCTCTCCGCTCTATCGCGCCAACTCCCCCTTCGCCGACGAGCCCGCCGCTGCAGGGGATCGCAGATCGGCGGAGGCTCGGCGGACATCCAGCAGAGTCGTACCGGCGGTGTGGCTGGAGTGATGCAGTGGTAGCGGAAGGGGCATGTCAGCCCCTTCACGTAGTGTTCCGGCATGGCGCTGACCGACATAACACGCCGCGAGGTCGAGAGGGCGATCGAAGAGTGCGATCGACTCGGCCGCGATGCCTTCCTCAAGCATCACGGCTTCCGGCCCGCCCGCCGCTACCTGCTGTCTCACAAGGGTAAGCAGTACGACTCCAAGGCGATCGTGGGCGTCGCACACGGCTTCTTGTCAGGTCAGCAGCCGCTGGCTGCGAGCGACTTCTCCGGTGGCGCGGCGCATGCTGCAGGACTGTTGAAGAGTCTCGGTTTCAACATCGAGGCGGAACATTCGGTGACCGGTCTTACGCTTGACGACCTCGTCCACCGAGTCACTCATCTGAAGGTGAACCGTTCCTCCGGGCACCCCGCCCTGTACCAACCGATCGCACTCCTGTGGGCTATGGGCCGAGCCCTACGCGGCGAGCCCCGGCTGCTTCCCTGGCCTGAAACCGAGGAGGCCCTCAAGACCCTCCTGGAGCGACACGGTGTGAGGGGAGAGCGGCCACGCCCCGACTATCCCATCGCATCTCTCTACCGCGTCGGAGTCTGGGCACTGCACGACTACGCGGAGCTCGTGCCCACCGCACACGGTGACGCGAAGGTACGCCGCTGGTTCGATGTCAACCAGCCGCTAGGAGGCTTGGCCGAGCCGCTGTACGAGCTGTTCCGAGAATCCCAAGTGACCCGCCTTGCCGTGATCGACGAGCTTGTCGACACCTTCTTCGACGGCCTCGACTGCACCCCACTGCTCGCTGACGTTGGTTTGGGCGACATCGAGGCGGCCGATCTCTCTGAGAGTACCGAGCGAGCGCCAGAGCCGTGGCTCATCACGGCAGCCGAATACGAGCGCGGCTGCAGGCTAGTCGAGCAGCGGGAAGCGAAATCCCAAAGGGAACGGGTCTCCCGCACCACGCAAAGTCCTAGGCGCTCACGAGCCGTCCGCCGTCTCGTCCTGGGCCGAAGCAATGGACTCTGCGAGAACCCGCAATGCAAGGGCCAGCCTGCCGATGTGACCGATCGGAGGCATCCGATACTTGAAGTGGATCACGTGGTGGACCTTGCCAACGGTGGTCGCGATCATCCAAGCCAAATGGTGGCACTCTGTCCAAACTGCCATGCTGTGAAGACGCGTGGACGCACACGCGAAGCACTGTGCAAGACCCTGCTCCGCGTCGCGGCGGAGCGCCACAATGCGATGCCGGGCACAGTCTAGGAACGGGTCGATCGCCGAAGCCCCGCCGAATCACGGCGCTCCGCGCAACGCGTCTCAGTCTGTACGGCGTTAGCCGATGCCAGCACACTGGTACAGGTCCGCTCACAGCGATCCGTCGGCCTCGGCGTCCACCAACCGCGCCAACTCCTCCACGCTGAGCTCGATCCGCCGTCCATCCACCATCCGGGATCGGCCCAATGACGCCGCCGCGACGTCATCGACGACCTCGTCGTACACACGGATCTCCTCACTGCCCAAGCCGGACCCTCTCCCCATCTCCGGCCTGCTCTGCGAAGGCCACTACCGCGACAGCAGAGGGAGCGGCCAATTCATTCCGTCTTGGACGGACATCAGCCGTCGCGCCCGCCGCCAGTTCGCCCACGGCAGACGGCCACCGTGCGCAACGGCTGGAGACCCCGCCCAAGACCATGTCAACGTACGGGAGCCCGGAAAAACAGCAGGTCAACGAAGGGTTCTCTGTTCGTGACGCTCACCACCACCACGTTCCGGCCGCTCGCCGAGCTTCCTCCGCCCGCCCTCGGCGAGCGTGAGTGGCTCCTCGAATGCCACTGCGCCCGACCCGTGACCGACCTTCTCAAAGAGCAGGGATGGGACGTCGTCGCCGACCTGGACTGCAACGTCCACTGTTCCAGCCCCGACCGACGTGTGTACGTGGGCTTCCTCCCCGAAAGCCGGGAGGCGGCGCGCGGCGAGCTGTGGCACGTCCACGTCACGGACAAGGACGGCAGCACGGCCTGGCGCCAGACCTTCGGGCCGGACACCCCGGCACAGGCCGTCGCCGGGTTCCTCGCCGCTCTGGTCATCTGCCCCACCCGCTACTGCACCTGTGTGTGACACCCGCCCGTCAGCAACCACTGTCCTGTCCGACCGGCGTCCAGGAGACTGTCTTGCCCCACAAGATCACCGTTGGCCAACTGGTCCATCAGCTTCAGACCTTCGACCCCGAGCTGCCCGCGTACTTCGCCATCAATCCCGACTGGCCCTATGCCCACCGCATCGGCCGCATCGTGGAGATCACCGGATCGAACGGAGCCGTCTACATAGCCGAGAACGGCCAGGAGGGTGTGCTGCCATCCGCAGTCCGCACCAAGCTGGATTGGTCCGACGTATGAGCTGCCATCCCCGCACGCAGCCCGCTGTTCCACCGGTCAGCTCCTCGCGCTACATGGTCCTCCGCGACGTCGTCCAGAGCCCGATGCCGCGATCCGCACGCGGTGCCCTCCTCCGCCGCGTCCCTCCGCACCCCACGCAGCCGATCCACACGGTGTGGATATCCGACCTGGAACCCCGCCGACTCGGCCCCGGTTCGATCCTGCTCAGCTGGGAGCCCGGATTGGGGGGCGGAATGGACGTGACCGCTCACCTCGGTCTGGCCTCGGCGGAGGTCCTCCTCGCCAGGTGGCCGGCACTTCACGGCGACTGGATCCCCGTCGTACACCCCACCCTCCACGAGGTCATCGGCCTTCACTCCGCGCTGTCCGTGGCGACAGACGCGCTGCACCTCGCCAACCACCTGGCCGCCAACTGACGATCACGCACTTCGAACACCGAGGGCTGCCCCGAGAGCCGGGGCGGCCCTCTGCTGACTGGCAGGTCGCCCCCGCCGACGGTTCTTTCGGGCGTCTGATCAGCCCCTTGTCGCCGTCAATTCACGTGTACGACGAGGAAGCTCGTAGACCGAGTGCCGTGCGGCAATCGGCCCTTCCAGGCCGAACAGTTGAATGCGGCCGGCGTCTGAGGGAGCGGAACCGTTCGAAGCGGGAAAGTCGCCACTACGGCCGGTAGACCGCCCATGTCTTGGGTGTCTCCGATACCTTCACCGCCGTGAGTTCAGGCACCTCGTCACGCCACCTGTCGAAGATCCACTTGGCGAGGTTCTCCGCCGAGGGGGAGTACCCCCGTTATCTTTTTCGCGGTTCCGCAATGGGACTGCTGGCTTCCGGGCCCGGCATGACTGTTCCCCCCTGTCGAAGGGATGACCTGGGGGGTGGTGTCACCGGGCCCGAGAGGCGCCGTTGGAGACGCTGATGAGAGGTCCGACACCGCCTGGCCTGGTGCAATGCCCGGCCGCTCGGGCGGCAGGTCTGCATAACGTGGATGCGCGCATACGACGCCAACGCCCGGCCAGCACCGCACGAACCCCGTTCGGGAGGACGGCTTGTACGACATCGACGACGTGGGCGTCTTCCTCGGCCTGGACGTCGGCAAAAGCGCTCACCACGGGCACGGCCTCACCACGGCCGGCAAGAAGGTCTTCGACAAGCAGCTGCCCAACAGCGAGCCGAAGCTGCGGGCCGTCTTCGACAAGCTGGCCGCGAAGTTCGGCACCGTCCTGGTCATCGTGGACCAGCCGGCCTCGATCGGCGCCCTGCCCCTGACCGTCGCCCGCTACGCCGGCTGCAAGGTCGCCTACCTGCCCGGCTTGTCCATGCGGCGGATCGCCGACCTCTACCCGGGCGAGGCGAAGACCGACGCGAAGGACGCCGCAGTGATTGCGGACGCCGCACGGACCATGCCGCACACCCTGCGCTCGTTGGAACTGACCGACGAGATCACCGCCGAACTGACCGTCCTGGTGGGCTTCGACCAGGACCTCGCGGCCGAGGCAACCCGCACCTCCAACCGGATACGCGGCCTGCTGACCCAGTTCCACCCCAGCCTGGAACGCGTCCTGGGCCCCCGTCTGGACCACCAGGCCGTGACCTGGCTGCTGGAACGCCACGGTTCCCCGGCCGCGCTGCGAAAGGCCGGTCGACGCAGGCTCGTCGAGGTGATCCGGCCCAAGGCCCCGCGCATGGCCGCCCGGCTGATCGACGAGGTCTTCGACGCGCTCGACGAGCAGACCGTTGTAGTCCCCGGCACCGGCACCCTCGACATCGTGATCCCGTCCCTGGCCCGCTCCCTCGCTGCCGTCCACGAACAGCGACGAGCCCTGGAAACGCAGATCGGACAGCTGCTGGAGGCCCACCCTCTTTCCCCGGTCCTGACCTCGATTCCGGGGGTCGCGGTCAGGACCGCCGCCACCTTACTGGTCACCGTCGGCGACGGCACCAGCTTCCCCACCGCCGCCCACCTCGCCTCCTACGCCGGCCTCGCCCCGACCACGAAGTCGTCGGGGACCTCGATCCACGGCGAACACGCACCCAGAGGCGGCAACCGGCAGCTCAAACGCGCGATGTTCCTCTCCGCGTTCGCCGCCCTGCACGACCCCGCCTCCCGCACCTACTACGACAAATGCCGGGCCCGCGGGAAAACCCACACGCAAGCCCTTCTCCGCCTGGCCCGACAACGGATCAACGTGCTGTTCGCGATCCTCCGCGACGGCACCTTCTACGAACCCCGAACCCCACGCCTCACTTGACCAAAGACATAGAGGCACCCCCCCATCGCTTCATTGAGGTGCCGGTGATCGAGGGTGTCGTCCATCCATTTTTTGAACGCGTCGAGATCCCTGTAATCCCGTACGAATCCCGCAGGGGTCAGCGCGTCGTCCTCGGCAGAGAGTTCGAGCACCACGATGTAGTTGTGGCCGTGCATGCGCGCGCAAGGGTGCCACGCGGGCAGCTGGTCGAGCACGTGGCTCGCGGAGAAGTGGAACTCCTTGGTTATGGTGAACACGATTTCCGCCTCCCCCTCTACTCCTGCGTCTGCGAATCACCCTGGTCCCGCACTGTAACCGCGAACCCGCCGGATACCGACGGCACGTCCGCGAACAGAACCTGGTTGAGCGGTACGGCGTTCAGGAAGTGTGCCCGCCGATGTGGGTCGCCGATGCTGTCCGCCTTGCGGCGGACCTCGGCACGGGCCCGCTCCAGCAGGTCGGCGGCTTCCTCGTCGGCGCCGTCGGCGGCCAGGGCGCGTGAGACGTCGTACAGCACTTCTTCCGTACGCAGGGCGGGCATCGCACCCCGCTCTTCGAGGATCGCGTACGCCGCCCGGGCGTCCTCCAGCGCGCTCCGGGCATCGCCCTCCGCGAGCCGGAGACGGCTGCGCAGGCAGAACGCGGCGATGCGGCTGCGCTCCATCTTCGTGGTCTCGGTCTCGACGAGGGTGTCCCCGATCAGCTGGAGCGCCAGCCTGGAGTCCTCCCCCACGGCCATGAGCACGTCCACGTACAGGTTGCGGACGATGGGCACCAGGTTGACCAGCCACGTCTCCTGCGTCTCCAGCCATGCTGCCCGGATCCGCCGGAGCGCCTCTGGCGCGCGCTCGGGTGTGCGGGAGGCGATCATGGCTAGGAGCGCGTTGTTGTACGCGTGCCAGCCGCTGATGCTCTCGCGCTCTTCCTGGTACTCCTCCTCGAAGGCCAGCGCTCTGGCCAGCGCGGCCTCCGCCTCCTCCATGTCGCCCATGGCGATGTGCAGTTGAGCGAGGTAGTTCAGCGCTATGGGCAGCTCGCCGCGCATCGCCTCACCACTCAACCGTTCCACGCAGCGCAGCAGCCGATGCAGGGCTTCGTCGAAGCGGCTCGCGTCGAAGAGGTTGACGCCGATCTGCATTTCGTTGAGGTTGCGCGCGTGCTGGAGCAGCGGGCTCGCGACATCACCGAGTTCGGCGGCGGAGGCGTAGAGTTCCTCGGCCTCGAACAACACCCTCAGGCCGGCTTCCAGGTCACGCTTGGGCAGCTGGCGGCCGTACTCGACAAGTGCTACGTAGAGCACTTCGGTGCCCTCCGGACCGCACTCGCGGGCGAGAGCGACAGCCTCCTGGTGTTTCTCCAGCGAGGGATCAAGACCGCGTACTGCCAGCAGTGTCTTGCCGCGCAGCAGCGCGGTGCGGGCCATCAGCAGCGGGTCACCGAGGCGGCGGGCCGATTCCTCGGCCTCAGCCGCGAGCGTGTCGATGCTGGGAGACTCCGCTTCGCTCCCGCTGCCCTTCCAGCGCACCTCGGTGAGGCTCAGCAGCAGTTCGGCCGCCTCCACCAGCAGACGGTCGCGTTGCGGGTCTCCCAGAGGTAGCTGCCGGGCCGAGTCGAGGGCCGTCTCGCAGTACTTCTCGGCCTGGACGAACGCCAGCTCGTCCACGGCCACGGACCGGGCGAGTCGGTAGTGGGCGCCGGCGCTCGCGGCAGCACGGGAAGGCCCGGCCGCGCGCAGGTGGTCGGCGACCATGACGCGGACCTCACGCGGAAGATCCTCGCCGGCCCGCGGCAGTCTCTCCAGGGCCTCGGCCACTTGGGCGTGCCTCAGCAGCCGCGCTCCCTCGTCCTGATGCCCTTCGCGGATGCACCGCTGGAGGGCTCGGTGCTCGAAGTCGTACCAGTCGATGTGCAGTCCCTCCGCCCAGCGGGGCATGTCCGCACGGCGCCGCTCGCGCACCAGTCCGTGGTCGCGCGCCACGCCGTGCAGCAGATCCTGAACGCGGATCTGGGGCATCCCTGTCACTTCGGCGAGCGTGTGTGAGAAGAAGAACTGGCCAGCGGTGGCCCCGAGAACAAGCAGTTCCTGGGCTTCGGAGTCGATACCCTGGAATCGTTCCCTCACTGCGTGCGGCAGTTCGTTCGGCAGTGGTACGTCTGTCCCGTAGCCGGGGCGCCACAGCTTCAGGACCTGGTCCACGAAGACGGGGCGCCCACCGGTCACCGAGTGCACCTGCTCGGCGAAGCCGACGGGAACGTCCTGGCCCTCCAGCCTGGCCAAGACAAGGTCACCAACGGCCCAGTCCGGCAGGGACCCCATCTGGTGCCGGGCGATCAGCAGGTTGTGCCTCGACTCCCACATGCGGAGCAGTTGCTCCATCTCCGCGCCACTCGCCGTCGTCGACGTATAGGAGCCGAGGCCCAGCACCAGGCTGAGCGGCTCGCCTTCGAGCTTGCGCAGCAGTATGTGCAGGAGCTCACGGCTCCCCTCGTCGAACAACTGGATGTCATCGATCAGCAGCAGAAGCGGTGCACCGTCGCGCGCCTCCGCCAACAATGCCTCGCTGATCTGGTGGGCCATGATGGTCCGCACCGAACCCAAGCTGTCCGCCGGAAGGGACCCGGTGGCGAGGGCCGACTTGACCGCCACGGTTCCCGCGTCGACCACGCCGCCGATTCCGGGGATCGCGAGGGACACCAACGCCGGCGCGGCGGAGACGGCTCCTCGTCCCAGCGCGCGGGCCCACCTCGACCTGCGCTTCCCGGCACGCGGGGCTGAGCTCAGCTCCGCGAGGGCGTCGAGGAACGGTCCGTATTCGCCTCCCCTGCCAAGCCCTGGCACGCAACTGACCAGCACCACACGGCAGGCTCCGCCGGACGACCTGCGACATACCTCGGCCAGTAGGAACGTTTTACCCATGCCCGAGTCGCCCTCGACGACCAGGACGCTGCTGGTGCCCCCTTCCAGCCTCCTCGCGACACTCCCGATCACGTCCAGGCTGTCTTCACGGTCGACGAACACCGCCGCCACTGCGCCCCCTAATCTCGCCGACTTCACCATGCACCACGTCAACAACGCGCGCGATCAGGGTATTTGACGTATGACGATCTACGAAGGCTTTCCGGGACCGAGCCCAGGAACCGCAGGAGTCGAGGGAGACATGGCCCCCCTTGCCGGCCCGATGGTCGGGGCCAGCGATGTCAGATGGCAGGACCGGGCGCCGGGCAATGCTTCACAGGCGATTCCACTCGTCAATCCACGTAGACGCCAGCGAACGTGCCGTCGTAGCCCGCGGCCTGGGCCGCGGCCTCCAAGTTCGGGTAGTCCTGGCCTCCGACGTCGATCATCGCCTCGTAGTCCGCGCGGGTCAGTTCGCGCTCCACCCACTGGTGTGCACAGCGGCATCGGATGCTGACCTCGTCGCGGTCACAGATGACCATCCAGTCACGCCGGGCGCCACACTGCGGGCACATCACGGGGATCCCGGTGATGACGATTTCCTCGGGGTGGGTGGTGGCACGGAGACCGATGCTGCCGTCGCCGAGCTGCGTCTCCTGCTGGAGCCGCAGCAGGGGGTCGTCACCGAGGGCGGTCTCCGCCAGAACGGTTCTCTGAGGGTGGAGGCCTTCGTTGAGTATCTGCATCGTCTCCTTCTCCATATCAACCAGCCCTAACAGGTACCGGCCGTGGGTGTCCAGCTCTTCGTGCTGCTCAGCGCCTCGGTCCTCGGGAGCGAGGGTCGACATGGCGGGTCTCAGCCGGCGTCTCGGGTACCTGTGGCGGGGATGGGTGAGGGCGTGGTTGCGTTGTCCGTGTGTTCGTACGGGCGCGGGGCGGGTCCATGGTGGCGGGGAGTTTGCCGATGCGTCGCAGTCGCCAGACGAGGACATCGGTGACGCTGTCTGCGGTGTCCAGCTCGCGCCATTCGATGGCCTGCTGGAGCAGGGCATCGGGGTCGTGTCCCGCGCGCTCGGCCTGGTCCAGGGTGACGGCGAGGGCGTCCCAACCGGGTTCGCGGCGTACGGAGTCGGCCTGCTCTGGCAGGGCGGTTTCGAGGGTGCCGGCGTACCGCTCACGTACGGGTTCGGGGAGGCGCCGACCGTGCTCGCGCATCGCGTGCATGGAGACAGCGGCGGCCGATCGGTAGGCGCTGCGCAGGTGTTGAGCGGCTCGTTGAGCAGCGGCTGCCTGTTGCGCGTGGCCGCGGGCGGAGTGCCAGCGCACTGCGGCGATGGTGACGAGGACCATCGTGGACAGGAGCATCGCGGTGGCGCCACCGTCTTCGCCTTTGCCGAGGGCGTTGCCGGCGCGGATGATGCCGCGGGCGGCGGAGCGGATGGCGCGGTTGTCTGCGCGCTCGGCACGGATGTGGGAACGGGTGGCGCGTTCGAAGTCGCGAGCGGCCTCGGCGAGTTCCTTGCGGGTTGAGGTCGGGGCGGTCTGGGCGAGTGCGTCGAGGAGTTCGCCGACGCCGGCCAGTTGGGCGGCGGAGTCCTCGTCGTCGTTCCCGTCGAGGATCGATGCCGCCCGTTCGGCGACCGGGGCGGCCTGGCGTCGGGCGCGGGCCGGTTGAGGTGATCGTTCATCGGCATGGTCGGTGACGGGCTCGTCGTCGGGGCGTCCGGCGTCGAGGCGCTGTCGGATCCTGGGGAGGGAGAGGTCTGGGGCGAGTTTCGATCCGGAGAACCAGACGGGTGCGCCGTCGCGGTTGCGGTCGCCGGGGAGGGCGACCTTGTATCCGAGGGTGTCGCCGGACGGGGCGATGCGCTGTTCGACCCGGAGGCCGGCCTCGGCGAGGCGGTGGAAGAACTCCTCCTCGCTGGCGGCTCCGGCCAGGGCGTGGCGGACGCTTTCCCGCAGCGTTTCGCGGGGTGTCTCGGTTCGGCCGGATCGCTCGGCCTTGGAGCGTTCGGCGCTGGTGGGGCGCTGGGCGGCGGTGCGGTCGCCGCCGTTGAGGATCTGCAGGCCGAACTCCTTCTCGATCTTGCGGCATTCGGCCTGGGCGCGGATGCCGTCCTCGTGGCGGCGGGGGCGGCGGCCGTCTTCGCGGACGAGCGTGGCGACGAGGTGGACGTGGTCGTCGGCGTGGCGTACGGCGACCCACCGGCAGGCCTTGGCGTCGCCGTCTTCGGCGATGCCGGTGGCGTGCACTATGCGGCGGGCGACCTCGGCCCATTCCGCGTCGCTGAGGTGCCGGTCGCCGGGCGCAGTGCGGACGGGGCAGTGCCACACGTGCCGGGCCGGACGGCGGTTCTTCGAGAGGGCGAGCACGGGCAGGTCAAGTCGGTCGGTGAGCTGCTTGAGCGTGGCGGCCGGATCGCGGCCGGGGTCGGGGGCGAGCCCTGGCATCCAGGAGGCGACGAGGTGCGGGTCGGTGTGCTCGTCCCGACGGCCCGGCCCGTAGAGGTAGTTGAGCAGTCCATACGTGCGGCTGCCGGTGGAGATGTCGGGGACCACGGTCAGCGCCGCGCGATCTCGATCGCGGCGGCCTCGACCCGGTCCGCGGCCCGCAGGACACGGGCGACCGCGTCGTCCGCGTACTCCACCTGACCGCCGGAGTTGAGGATGCGGGCCACCTGGTTGAGGTTGTTGCCGGCGCGGGCGAGCTGTGCACTGGCGGCCATCAGTTCTTCGACCCGGCCGCGCTGGTCCAACAGCCAAGGCTGGGGACCTCCTTGGGCCTGGGCGACCGCGACCGCGGCGTCGGCGAGGAACCCGGCGGTCTTCAGACCAACAGCTTCCGCGGCGCGCTTCACCAGCTCAAGTTCGTCGTGGGTCAGGCGGACGCTGCGGACCTGGTCGCGGTGCACGCTCTGGCGCAGGCGAGGGCGCGTACGCGGCATGGCGGGCGGGTTCGGTTCCTCCCCTGGCTGCGATCCGCCCTCGGTCGCAGCCTCTGAGCCCGGCACCCTCTGGTGCCTGGCCTCCCCCGCCCCTCCCGAGGCGGGGGTAAACCCTTCCGAAACTCCTCCGCGGCCACGGGCCGCGGAGGAGTTTCGGAAGGTACAGCTTGCTCCGCCGCGTGCCGGGCAGTCGCCTTGCTGCAGGTCGGAGGCGGTGTCGGCCGACTCAGAGGGTGTCATCAGAGCGTCTGGGCCTTCGCGCGGCGCACGTCGCGGAGGACCTCGGCGACGAAGTCGAGGGCGAGGACCGGGTGGTGCAGGGTGCGGGGCGTGCTGGCGGGGGTTCGCTGCACGGTCCAGGTGCCATCCGGGCCGGGTTCGGCGCGGTGGAGGTGCCCGTACCGCCGGAGCACGGTGATCCAGGCGTCGGCTTCGGCAGGAGTGACCGGTGTGGTGCGCATCGTGTGTCTCCGGTGCGTGGACGGGAGTTGGTGGGGTGCGGGCGAGCGGCCCGGCTGTTGCCGTTGGCCGCCCGCCCGTCCGGGCCGTTCGGTCAGCCGGTCTTGGTGGCCGAGTCCTGGCCGGTCTCGGCGCGGAGTTGTCGCATCAGGGCGGTCAGCCGGTCGTTGGCCAGGGTCTTGCCCTGTCCGCGGATGGCGTCCGCGACGACCTCGCGGGTGACCTTGCCCGCGTCGGCGACCGCCTCGCGGGCGATCGGCAGAAGGGTGTCCGCCGGCGGGGCGGTGTCCGGACGGCCGTTGTCCGAGGTGTCCGGGCCGGTCTCCGACTCGGTGACGGACGAGGCGGCCAGCCGCAGGCGGGCGACCGGGACCGGTCTACTGACCGGGTGTCCGACCAGGTCAACGGCGTCTCCGTCATGCGCGGGCTCCGGCTCCGGCACGCTCTCCGGGTGTCCCGACGGTTCCTCCCGGTCAGCCGCTCGCGGTACTTCCGAGCCGGAGGTGACCGCCGGACGACTGCTCTCCGACGCGGAGAGTGCGGCCGAGTGTCCGGAGGTGACCGGGGTCGGCCGGTGTCCGTCCGCCGCGTGCGGCCGGTCAGTGTTGATCCGGTCGGTTCGGACACCGAAGGTGTCCGGGTGTCCGTGGTGACCGGGTTCGGTGACCCGCCGGGCGATGAGGATGTACAGGTGGACGGCTCCGGCCAGGGCGAGCGGAGCGATGGTGGACAGGGCGCCGACGGTGACGTCGCCGAGCCGCAGTCCGTCGCCTTCGGGACGCTGCTGGTTGAGGCGCACGGCGTGGAGGGCATTGGCCCAGATGCTGGCGGCCGTCGCCGTGCCGAACAGCATCCACACATAGAGGCGGGCGGTGAAGGAGGCGGTACGCAGGACCAGGAGGGCGCGTACTCCGTAGGCGATGAAGCCGTCGATCACCAGGGGGAAGAGGAAGGTGAGGGGTCCGCGGACGTGGATGGCGGTGGCCATCTGCTGCAGGGCGTCGTACGAGAGCGCGCAGCCTGCGCCGCCGAGGGCGACGATCGCGGCTCGGTCCCAGCCGGTGATCCGCGCCGGTATGGGCACCATGTCGCTCACGCGGCCGTCCCGAGATCGTCGAGTGCGGGTGTCTCCGCTGCCGATGCCTTGAGCACCTTCGTAGGGCTCTTGGGCTTCGTCTTCCCCTTGTTCCCCTTCTTCTGCTGGTCGACGGCCCGGTTGCGGATCTCCCGGCGAGTGCGGCGGTAGAGCTTCTCAGCGTGCTCCTCGGTGACCTTGAGCAGCCAGGCGAGCCGCTCGGCCGGCATGTCCGCCTGGTAGGCGACGCGTACGACGGCGTCGCGCTCCGCCTGGGTGAGGTGGATGTCTCGGCCGGCCAGCACGGCGTTCACGCGGGCGTAGTCGAAGCGGCTGTGGAGCTTGCGGTGCAGGGGGTCGCGTTCCTCTTCGGTCATGCCGCCCCGGATGCCGTCGCGGTCACCGTTTTCGAGGGCGGCGTCGAGGCAGGTGGTGCGGACGGGGCACTGCGCGCACAGGGCCTTGGCGGCGCGGATGCGGTCCATCTCGTCCGGCTCGGGGAAGAAGAGGTCCGGGTCGACCTGGTGGTGGGTCGTCGAGCGGCAAGCGGCGCTCTCGTGCCAGGTGAGGTCGCCGAGGGTGCGCGGCATCTGGTTCTCGGTGCTGTGCATGTGGGTGTCTCCGGGTCGCCCCGGGCGCGTTTTGGGCATACGCGGCCCAGGGGTTGGTGCGTGAAGGAGGCGGAAGCGGTGGCAGCCGGTCGCGGCAGGGATCAGGTGGCGGCGATGCGGCGACGCTCGGCTGCGAGGGCTCGTCTGCGGTCGGGACCGTCGAGGATGACCTTGTCGGTCATCTCGGTGAGCCGGGAGGCGACGCGGTCGCCGATGTGCTGGCGCAGGTCGGCCATGCCGAGGTTGGTGGTGATCAGCGTCGGGAGCATCTCGTTGTAGCGGCGGTTGATGAGCCGCATCGTGATCTCCTCGGTCCACTCGCTGTTCTTGGCCGCGCCGAGGTCGTCGATGATCAGCAGCGGGCAACGGGCGAGGTCCATCAGCTCCCGCTCACCGTCGTGCCCGGGGCGGGGTCGCAGCTCCGCGTACAGGTCGGCGGCCGTGGTCGCCTTCCAGCGCAGCCGGACCCCGGCGATCAGCAGCGACCGGATCGCGCCGTACGCCTGGTGCGTCTTGCCGGTGCCGGTGGTGCCGACGATCAGCAGCGAGCGTCCCTGGGCAAGTCCCGGGGCCCCCGCGATCCCGGGCCGCCCCGCCTGGGCGACTTCGCGAACCCAGGCGGCGACCGCCGGGTGGTCGGCGACGGCTGTCTGATAGCGGGCCGGGATGCGGGCCTGCGCCGCCTGGAGGGCGGGGATGGGCTCGACCGGATCGGTGAGCGGGGCGGTCGGGTCGATGCCCCGAGAGGTGAGGATGTTGGCCAGGCGGCGGGCGATGCCGCCGACGGGCTGGGCGTCACGGTCGCGCATCACAGCTCCTCGGCATAGGCGGCGGCAGGGTCGGCGGGGTTGGCCCAGGCCCGGTGACCGGGCACGTTAGGCCGCGATTCCGTCCGCACCAAACCGGCGGAGGTGGCGTTCATCGCCTCGTGGACCAGGCTCGGCAGGGTGCTCGGGTGCAGTCCCTTGGCCCGGTGGCGGGCCAGCCCGGCTCGGATGTGGTCCGGATCAATGCCCTCGGCGAGGAGCTTGGCGGTCTCCCGTCCGAGGTGACCGAGCACTCCGCTGGGCGGGCGGTGGGCACAAGCGGCGGCGTACTCGGCCATGAGCTGCTGGGTCGAGACGGTCTCCGGTGCGGGGGCGCCTGCGCCCCCTGAAGGAGAAGTAGTTCCTAGATCCAAGTTCCTAGGTCCTAGATCCGGACCGTGAGGGCTCATCGAGGGCTCACTGAGTCCTCTATGAAGGGTCCGTGAAGGCTCACGGAGTGTGCTCTGAGCTGCGGTTTTGTGATGGTCGGGAAGGTCGTGCGGGGTGCGTGAGCCCTCACTGAGTCCTCCGTGAGTGTTCACGGAGGACTCACTGCCGTCTCCGTGAGTTCGTGGTGCGTCCGGGGTGGGCTGCTCGATGTCGTGGTGCGGGCAGGCGGGGAAGCGGACGCCGCTGGGCCGGTTGATCTTCTGGTGCTGGCGCCAGGTGACGATGTGCAGGTACCGCTTGCCCTCGTCGTCTTCGTAGCGGCAGATCAGGTGGGCGGCGGCGAGCTGGGTCAGGTCGTCCTCGACGTCCACGGGGCCGTGCTCCGGGCGCAGCGACCACAGCAGTCCGGTGATCACGGCAGGCTGGTCGCGGAAGCGTCCGTGGTCGTCGGCCTGGGTGAGGAGGCCGAAGAAGGTCCGCTCCGCGGCGAGGGAGACCGCGGCGAGCGACTCGGACGCGAAGGCTTCGGGCTTGATCGTTCGGATCCGGGCCACGGTCAACGGCCCCCGTCCGAGCGAGCGCAGGCCTCGGCGGCGGGGCGCAGGGTCCCGCTGGTCAGGTCGAGGTCGCGCGTCTCGTCCCAGTTCGCCTCGGGGAAGGCGCGGATCACCCAGCGGGCGGCGGCCACGCGCTGGGTCCGGTTGAGGGGTATGGGCTGTCCCCGCTCGTCGTACGCGCGGGTGTAGGGGCTCGGCCAGGTCTGGCTGGGCTGGTGCTGCGAGACGCGGATGATGCGGGCACCGGGCACCATGTCCACCAGGAGGGCAGCGAGGCGGTGCTGGCGGATACCGTCAGTGGCGTCAACGGCCTTGGCGGGCTGGACGGCGAGCGCCCTTCCGCTTCGGGACGCGGGCATGCGAGAATTCCTCACTCGTAGGTGGGGTGGGACGGCCGTTCTCGTCGAAAAGGCCAGCCGACTCGCCCCGGTTATGAATCCGCGCCCTCAGGGTGGCGGGTTTGGCGCCCGGGAGCTGCTAACTCCTGGGCGCCGTCTCATTTCCCTTTGGGAACCGCGGACTTGAAGTTGGATGTGGTTTTCGCGTTTCTCCCTTGAGGGGTTCGGGTTCGGCGGTTCCGCCGAGGGAGCAGCAACATATGCAGACGGCGGTCAACACTCCAGCGGGCAGCGGGTGCTGAGCGGATTCGACGCCAACTCGACATATATCGCTGGACTGGTGGGCGTCAGGACACGTGCCTAGACCGAACTCGGCACCCGCGCCTGGTTTCTAAGCTGTCGCAGTGCGTGAGGATCAGCGGGTGCGCGGCGCTGATGCACGACGGAATCTCCGCGGGCACCAGGCATTCGACCCGAACGGCTTTATCCATGGCCGTTCGATGAAGCAGAGACATACAACACTCCTCACGCGACAGCCACCCGCGCGTACCGTTCAAGGGCAAGCAGTGACCGAAGTACGACCTCGCGCCTCGTCCGGGCCGAAGCCGCGCACTTTCTGGCGCCCGAGAGACGAACTCCCCGGCACCGATTCCTTCCGAGAGCGCTCCCCGCACAGGACATCGCGACCGCCCCCCTCGCTCCCTCCCTCAGCCCGAGAGCCTCGCCAGAGCGCGAAGACGAAGATCGAGCAAGGGTGCAACGCCGCTCGCTCTTCGCTAAGCTGAAGCTATTCCCGCCTGAAGAAAAAGTCAACACACTGGATCTACTCCAGCTTCCATAAAAACGAGGATCCGATGCCTGCTCGTCACTTCGACCGAAGCCGTCTGCGTGCGGTGCGGCGAGCCGCCGAGATCTACCAGGCCGCCGTGGGCGAGGCTCTGGGCGTGTCCGACTCGGCGGTCGCCAGTTGGGAAGGCGGTGCCCAGACTCCCGATCCGGAGAAACTGTCCGCGCTGGCGCGCGCGCTCGGAAGCGATGTCGACGAACTGTTCCCCCGGTCTGGGCCGCCTGATCTCACCGATCTGCGTTGCGATGCCGGCTACTACCAGTACGAGACGGCCGCGCTGATCGGAACCAAGAGCGCCGGACCAGTGGCGGCGGCCGAACGCGGAGAGCGACAGCTCAAGGACAAGTACGTCCCCGCCTTGGCGACGGCGTACGGGGTCAGCGAGGAGGACCTGCGGCGGGCGGAAGCCCGGTCGATCGCCAAGGCGCAGGGTGTGCAGGTTGAAGAACCCGCACCATCGCGAGCGGGGAGGACCTCGGCTCCTGGAACCCCTCCCGAATCACTGGCCGAGAAGATCACTCTGCTCCTGGACAGCTCGTATCCCGGCCCCCAAGGTCCGCCCTCGGACGCGGAGCTGGCGATCGCGGTGAACGCCCATGCCGGGGCGCCGATCCTCACCGAAGAGGACTTCCGGGATCTCCGCACAGGCGTTACCGAGACCGCGTCCCCCGCGGTCCTGGACGCACTGGCCGCGGTCGTCGGCGTCTCCCGGATGTACTTCGAGCCGAACGACGCCGTGGCCGCTCAGGTCTATGAAGGCCTCCAGCTCCTGGCAGCCGCCAAAAAGGGGGCCGTGGGCCGGGTGAAGGGCCGTGGCATGGGCTCGCAGGGCCTGTCGCCGAAGGCGATGGAACTCGTCAACGAGCTGGTGGCGGAGCTGGAGGAGAAGCAAACTGACGCGAACGAGTAGCCCCCCTGTCCGCAGCTCACGGGCTGCGGACAGGCGATATGCCTACCGCTGCTCCGCCGTCGTGCCCGGCTCGTGGAGGCGACCGGCGGCGACCACAGCCCGGACCGTCTTCAGGACGCTGAGATCTTCCAAGGGGTCTCCGTCGATCACCAGCAGGTCCGCACGGAATCCCGGAGCGATCCGGCCCGTCGTCCCGCCCAGCCCGAGCGCGTCGGCCGCGTCGGTGGTCGCCATGTCGAGGATCCTGCTGTTCGCCAGGCCAAGGTGAGCGTAGAAGGAAAGAGCGGGGACTAGGCCGTCGAACCCGGCGCGCTGGACGCCGGCGTCAGTGCCGGCGATGAGCTTGGCGCCGGCGTCGGCCATCTGCCGTACGAGATCGAACATGGCCGCCGCCCGCTCCTCGCCGAAGAAGCGGGGAAGCATCTCCCAGTGGGGGCTGACCGCGGGGCAGACGGCGATGTCCCGGTCGATGATCTGCTTCAGGACGTCGGGGCGGAGGTCGAAGCCGTCGTTCGTCATCCACGTGCAGTGCTCGATCGTGTCGACGCCGGCTTCCACGGCCGCGGTGATGCCGTCCGTGCCGTGCGCATGGGCGGCCACCGGTAGGCCAGCCTGGTGGGCCTCGTCCACGAGGGCCTGGAGTTCCTCCGGGGTGAACTGGCTCTGCCAGCTCTTCGGCCCGTCCTTGGTCAGGCCGCCTCCGGTGACCATCGCCTTGATCGCGCCGGCACCCGCCGAGACGTTGCGTCGTACGAGATCACGGACCTCGGTCACGCCGGAGACCTCGCCCCCGAGGAAGTGGCAGTGTCCCCCGGGCGGGGTCGCGGGCGTCCCCGCCGAGACGACCCGAGGGCCCGGGGTCGTGCCGCCGGCGATCTCCTCGTCCAGACGCAGGGCGAGGCCGTTGCGGTCGCCCAGGTCTCGGACCGTCGTCACGCCACTGCGCAGGAGCTGCTCCGCACGGCGCCGCATGTCCTTCAACAGGGTCTCGTCGCTGGACTCGTGGAGCGCGGCCACGGGGTCCGCGCCTCCGTCGAACGCGAGGTGGACGTGCGCGTCGATAAGGCCGGCCACGGCTGTCCCCCCAGGGAACGCGACGTGTTCAACGTCCGTGTCCGCCTGCTCCTCGATCCGCGCACGCGGTCCCACCGCCGTGATCGAGTCACCCTTGATGAGGACTGCGCCGTCGTCCAGGTACGTCCCGGAGTCGACGAGGACTCGGCCTGCGGTGATGAGCATCTGATCTCCTTGACTTCGGTGGTTACGCGGACAGGCGCAGTGCGTCCGACACCGCGATCAGCTGACGGACATCCGCTTCCCGGTTGTCCTCCTTGGGCACGGCCAGCGGTACCGCCGGACGTGTCGCGAGGGCTCCCTTTCCGATCATCTCCACGGCGCGCTGAAGGCGATCCGCCAACACGGCAGGGGGGAGGTCGAGCACTTCCGTGTCCTCCGATGCATCGGCCAGGTACGGGCTGACATCAACCAGTCCGTCACGGCATTCCACTATCCGTCGGTGGTAGCGGCGGTGCACGCCACGCGCTCGCCACCGGTCCCACAGCCCGGAGGAGGCGGGCCGCAGCACGTTCTCCGGATAGGCCTCGGCGAGCAGTCGCCACAGCGGGGCCAGCCTCCGGTGGTGACGGCGGCGCAGCAGCCAGAGCCGCACCGACGTGACCCGCGAGCGAGCCCCCGGATAGGTGACCCCCACGAAGAACAGCAGGATGGACACCACAAGAAGGAACGCGACACCCGTCATGAGCGCCTGAGGCACGGTCCCGCCACTCCACCGGATGGCGACGAAGACCGCGCGGACGGCGCAGGCCACCGCCATCACGCCGAGGCCGATGGCGGCCATCCACAGACCCGTGGCGTGTGGGCGCCGCGACACGCGGGCATAGCGGTGAGTCCACCGACCGGCGACGCCGAGGGCGTACATGAGGTACAGACCGGCGCCGCCGTAGAAGAAGGCGATCTGCGGGATCGTCATGTCCGCCGTGCTGAAAGAACCGGCGAACACGTCGTGCGGAACCGACAGCGCGGCGACCGTGATCGCCACCGCCACGGCTGCCACGACGAGGGCTTCCCTCCTGCCGCGGAGCCGCCCGGCCCGTTCGTCGGCCGAATACAGGTAGAAGCACATGAGGAAGTAGACCGTGAGCAGGAGCAGCACGTTCTGGATCAGTTTCGCGGTGCCGTGCCCGGCCACGGTGTCGACGCCCGAGGCTCCGCCGGGCATGGCCAGCGGATAGGACAGCGCGGCGCTCAACAGACAGAGCGTGACGGAGCGGAGTGGCGCGTCACGGGGTGCTCTCGACCACTGGTACAGCTTCCAGACGACGGCAGCGACGAGGCCCAGGAGAATTACTCCGGTCACTGGTCAGAGCCACCCTCGCCGGTCGCCCAGCGCCGCCTGAACACGGCGGACCGAGGGGTCCTCGGACAGCGGGGTGACGTGGTCAAGCACCGACGACCATTCCAGGATGATCGTGGCCGCGAGCTCGACCTGGCACTCCTCCCCGTCCTCGTACGAGCACCGGCGGGCGACTCGGCGGATCAACTTGGGGTCGAGTACGGGGATCAGGGTCGCCCAGCCCTCGACGAAGTCGTCCGGCGCCTCCTGCTTCTCGCCGTCCTCCCACTCGGCTACGAGGATGTGGAAGAGCTCGTGCAGGATGATCTGCAGCTGATGCAGACGGGTCGTCTCCTGCTGGTAGAGGATCACGTCCATCTGCGGCGTGTCGATACACAGCCCGGAGGGGCCCGGCTTCTCCAGCGGGAAGGCTCGAAGCACGATCGGGCGCCCGCGCCTCTCGCCGACCAGTCGGCACAGCTCTTCCACGTCAAGCGGAGGTTGGACGCCGAGGTCCTGAAGCTCTCGCCGTAGGCGACGGTGCAGGTCCCGCTCCACCGTCCGCTTCTGAGCGGTACGCCACCGACCCAACCGTCGGCGGCTCACCCCGCCCTGCGCGGAGACGTTGGGTTCAGCCGCGTCGCGGTCACTTCTTCCCGAACACATCAGTAATCCCCTTCGTACCAGCCATGGGTGGCTCGTCCACGAAGCCGGGCGACGACCGCGCCCGTTTCGAATCAGGTCCAGTCCCCGTTGCACGACGCAGCCGAAAAGGTGATCACGGGCATCGAGGGCGGTGGGTTGATCCAGACCGCGAACACCCCGGCCCAGGGCGCGCGGCGGTGCGCACCCAAGACTCTCCGTAATCGAAAAGTCGCTAGCGCGAACGAGCAATGCGCTACATCGAGCACCTTCGACGGGCTCCGGGAACTTCAGCGGACACTACGCGAAGCCCCCATCAGGATCTGGCTGGAAGTCACCCCACGGGCTACCGTGGCACCCAAGCAACAAAACGCACCAAATCAGCCCTTCTAGATGTGGATCATGTCATTGAGCTGGCGCTTCTTACGCCTGACGCGCCCACATCAAACTTCATAAGGGGCGCTAAATTTGTTATCGATCCGAGATATTTTCACCATGAATACATGGGGCAAACTTCGCGATCAATGTCAAATTATGTGACCTCTGCACCGATGGGCGAGGTGTGGCCCTAACCACTTTCGGACAGTCTGGACATCATTCGCGATTAGGCTTCCCGGTCATGAGTACCGAGATAATCCGCCAAGGTGACGGCTACCTGGAGTTCTGGAACGAGTACCATCTGTGCACTCTGACAACACTTCGGCCGGACGGCCGCCCACACGTCGTACCGGTCGGGGTCACCATGGACGCCGAAGCTGGAATCGCCCGGGTTATCACTCGCAAATCGAGCAGGAAAGTCGCCAACCTTCAGGCGGCGCTGCCCGGCCAAGCGCGCGTCGCCGTCTGCCAAGTGGACGGGGGACGCTGGGCGACGCTGGAGGGCACGGCTGAGGTCCGCACGCACCCGGACGCGGTGGACGACGCCGTGACGCGCTATGGGCAGCGATACGGACGAACGCCGGCACCAGATCCGGAGCGCGTGGTCATCGAGATCACGATCGACCGGGCCCTCGGCCAGGTTAAGGCGCCAAAGCTCACGGCCCCGAAGACGGCCTGACGAGGACTAGGCGCTTTCTCGCCGCACCCACCGTGAAAGCGCCTGGTTCACCGAGCTAATCCCACCCTTCAACCGTCGACGACAGTGTCGCGGTGCAGCGGATGGTGTCCCGCCGAGACACCGTTGGCGAATACCGCCGTCGCTGCCAGGGAAGGACCGAGACGGTATCTGGTCCGCACCGCCTCCGCCTCCTCGAGTACCGAATGGCCGGCCATCCCTCAAAGGACGCCGTCGAAGCTCCACCACATGCCCGATGTCCAGTCGCGCCCATCCCATGCCGCGTGCCGGGCGGCATTCGGGGCTTCCGCGAGGTAGGAACCGGAGCCGTCGAAGACCAGGGTGGCGCTGCGGTCGCCGGAGCAGATCGGCCAGGCCGGCAGGCCGTCGACAGCCGGTGTGCCAACGACCACGAAATTGCCCCAGGCATCGTGAAGTTGACCGGCCACACCATTGCCTCCAATCCAGATGGCTCCGCCGTCCGTGCCGTGAAATGCTCCCGGTCGGTCCGAGGACGAGACGCCGGGAAGCAGGCCTGTGAGCGGGCCGTCGTAGCGGGAGAGATGGACCGGGGCATGGGCCGCCTGGGCGGCTGCAAGCCGGGCGGTGGGGACGGCGTAGCGCTCGTCGGTCATCACCCGTAGGCGCAACTTGCCCGGATCGTGGGCCAGTTCAGTGTCCGCGGTGGCGTACATGGTAAGGATCTCGTCGCGGCCGACCGGGCCGAAGTACTGCTCCAGGACGCGCTCGGCCTGGTCGGTCGCATCGGGTGCCGCGAGCTGAAAGATGAAGCATTCGTCGACGCAGGTCTGCGCGAGGAGTGGGATGCCTTGGGCCGCACCGGCGGCGATCGCGTCGATCGGCCGGGCGGTGAGGGCCTGACCCTCGATGGCCGGCCGCCACAGCCAGGTGGCCCGCGCGCCGGTGGCGATCGCGTCCTGCGCGCCGAGGATGTCCTCGGCGCGCACCTGCCGGATGCGGTCCGGGCCCGTGCCCAGTTCTCGGAAGAACCGTTCGGCCAGGGAGGACGCCTGGGCCGGGGTGGCGACGTGTTCTCCCCCGCCGCTGGAGGATGCGGCCTGGTGGATCAGGCCGCCGGTGAGCGGTGACGCGAGAAGGTTGGCGACGGACTTCGCTCCGGCGGACAGACCGTAGACGGTCACCCGGGACGGATCGCCTCCGAATGCGGCGATGTTGTCCCGGACCCAGCGCAGCGCGGCGATCTGGTCGTGCAGGCCCAGCGCGCCCGTGGGCTTCTCACCCGAGACGGAGAGGAACCCAAGGGCGCCGAGACGGTAGTTGAAGGTCACGACGACGATGCCGTGGCTGCGGGCGAAGCCGGCGCCGTCACCGGCTATGTCGCAGCCATGGCCGAGCTGGTAGCCGCCGCCGTGGATCCACACGAGCACGGGGCGGCGGGTGGCATCGACGGGAGCGGTGACGTTCACGAACAGGCAGTCTTCGGAGGGTTCGGGCAACGGGCCGTGGGGCTGCCCGCCGAGTCCCTCGGCGAGCACGTTCAGGCCGTCGCCCGTGAAGCCGAGCGGTGGCTGGACGGCGGGCGCGCCGAACCGTGTCGCGTCGCGTGTCCCGTTCCACGGCTCGGCCGGCTGGGGCGGACGCAGGCGCAGGTCGCCGAGCGGGGCCGCCGCGTAGGGGATGCCCCGCCAGGTGACGATCCCGTCGTCGATCTCGACGCCGCGGACCTTCCCTCCCGTGGTGGCGACGATGGGTGCGGTCATGGTGTGGTTCCTTCCTGGTGTCGGCGCAGGGTACGCGCGACGCGGTCGATGCCGTCGTCCAGGGCGAGCCGCCGGACCTCCGGAGCGGCCGTCACCAACAGGTCGATACTGGAACCACGGCGAACCTGACAAGACAGGCCCTCCGGTAATCGGCCACGGCCCGACCTCAACGGGAACCCTCGGCCCATCTCCGACGCCACGCTGGACGAATCGGCCGTCAAGGTCGGCGCGGATGGCCTCGGCTAAGCACGAACATGGGCGGGCCCTCCGTTCCCAGCGCCTGCCCGTCGTGGTGTCGTCCTGTCCCTCAGCCGCCGCCAACTAGTCGTAGCCCGGCTGTACGAACCGCCGCTGCAACCGCGGTCAGCACATACCCCCGCTGGCGCCGTTGCACAGAGGAAGGCTAGGACGTCCCGCAAAAAGCCGGCAGGCCGACGGGCCGTCGCATACGCCGCAACCGCGATAGCGCGCATTCCGTCGTCGACGTCCTGAACGGCGGTCTCGAAGGCGAACGCCCCGGTCACCAGCGACAGTTCGGTGCTGTGGCCGCCGTTCTTGTCAAAGTAGTCACAAGCTTTCCAGGTCAGATAGCGGCATGCTTCCAGGCGGGCCTTCAAGTCAGCGAGGAGGGTGCTGGCTAGGCACATGTAGTCGGGCTCTGGTCCGCTTCTTGGACTCTGTCGCTGATATGGGGGTGCGCGGCGCCCGTGGACCGGTGGGCATCACCCCACGCCCACACGGGGCCCCTGCGGTGACCACCGCTCCTGGGCGTCCCCGGTTCCTCATGCCGATGCGACCCACTTCCGAGGGAACCAGGCGAGCCGACACCGCGCGGCGTCAGGCCACGACCATCGTGCGGACGTTGGTGAACTCGCGCACGCCCTCCGCCGACAACTCCCGGCCGTATCCGCTTCGGCCCGTGCCGCCGAATGGCAGGCGCGGATCCGAGGCGACCATCGCATTGACGAAGAGGGCACCCGACCGGATCCGACGACCAACCGCCAGCGCGTGTTCCGCACTACCCCAGACCGAGGCGCCGAGTCCGAACGTGGTGTCGTTCGCGAGCTCGACGGCGTGGTTGTCGTCCCTGGCGCGAGTCACCGCGCTTACGGGACCGAAGGTTTCCTCCACGAACACCGCCATTCCCGGCTCCACCCCGTCAAGCACAGTGGGCTCGACGAACGAACCGGGCCCTTCGACGGCGTGGCCGCCCACGACGAGGCGAGCGCCCTGGGCGAGACTCTGCCGGATCTGCCGGAGGATCCCGTCACGCAGATCGGCGCGCGCCATCGGGCCGATCGTCGTCGCAGGGTCTGTGGGGTCGCCAAGCCGCAACTTGGCGACGTCAGCGACGAAGCGTTCGATGAATTCGTCGGCCACGTCCTCGTGCACGATGAATCGCTTGGCACATACACAGCTCTGACCGGTGTTGTTGAAGCGCGCCTTGACCGCGGTGGCGGCGGCTGCCGCCACGTCGGCGTCGGCCAGGACCACGAACGGGTCGGAGCCTCCGAGTTCGAGCACTGACTTCTTGACCGACGCACCGGCGACCGCGGCGATCGACGAGCCCGCGCGCTCGCTGCCGGTGAGGGTCACCGCCGCGACGCGAGGGTCCTCGACGACGCGGTGCGAGACCGCGGGCACGTCCTCGGCCGCGACGACGAGGCTGCGGAACAGTCCCTTCGGCGCACCTGCGCCGGCAAAGAGCTCTTCGATCGCCAGCGCGCACCCCGTCACATCCGGGCTGTGTTTGAGCAACGCCGCGTTGCCGGCGGCCAGCGCGGCGCAGGCGAATCGCAGCACCTGCCAGAACGGGAAGTTCCACGGCATCACGGCGAAGACGACGCCGAGCGGCTCATAGGAAAGCCACGAGCGGGATGCGCCCGAAGCGATCTCGTGGTCGGCGAGCCACTCCGGAGCGAGGTCGGCGACCACCTCGCAGTTCCAGGCGCACTTGCCGATCTCGCCGAGCGACTCCGTGATCGGCTTGCCCATCTCCGCGGTGATCAGCGCCGCATACCGCTCCTTCCGCTCCGTCAGAAGTTTGCCGACACCGCGCAGCAGCGCGAGCCGCTGGTCGAGGGGAGTGTCCCGCCAGACTGCGGAGGCGGCGTGGACGTCGGCCAGCGCTTGGTCGACGCCCGCTTCGTCATGTGCCTCGTACGACGCGAGTTCTCTTCCGGTAGCAGGATTGTGAGTGATCAGGATGCTCATGCGGAGGTCTCCAGGCTTGTGCGTCGTCGGGCCGGCGCGACGGCCGCCACGCTCTCTTTCCGCGGTGCGACGACGTTGCGAATGGTGCCGAGCCCCTGAATCGTCATCTCGACGATGTCGCCGGTCCGCAAGGGCGGCGGGACGAGCGCACCGTTGCGGCCCCACGACTCGGCGAGCGAACCCGAAGCACAGGTGCCTGACGCGAGCACCTCGCCCGCCTTGACCCATGAGGCTTGGGAGGCGTGCGAGACCAGTTGCTCGAACGACCAGCCCATGTGGCCGGAACGGTCCCTACCGACCTCGATGTCGTTGACACTCACGCTCATCTCCAAGTCAAGGAAGCCATCGGCATCGCGGAAGGCGTCGAGCTCGTCCGGAGTGACGATCCACGGACCGATCGTCGTCGCGAAGTCCTTGCCTTTCGACGGCCCGAGCTTGAGCTTCATCTCCTTGCCCTGCACGTCGCGCGCCGACCAGTCGTTCATCACGCAGTAGCCACCGATCGCTTCGCGCGCCTGGGCGGGGGTGACGTCTCTGACATCCCGGCAGACGACCGCCGCGATCTCCAGCTCGAAGTCCAGGCGTTCGGTACCGGGCGGCATCGGCACGTCGTCGTACGGCCCGGTGACGGCGTGCGGCGCCATGAACAGGAAGACGGGCGCCTCGTACCACTCCGTCGGCGGACCGGGGTTGCCCTGCCCTCGCTCCATCCCGTCGACGTGCGCCTCGAAGGTGAGGAAGTCGCGCATCGCCACGGGATAGACCGGAGGAAGAAGGACGACATCGCCCGGGAGCAGTCCGTCACGCCGAGTGGCGGACTGCGCCCGAGCCGCGCGCTCGGCGGACGGAGCGGCAAGCAGGGTGACCAGGTCGGCGTCCCCGTCGAATGGGTGCAGCGTCCAACCCGAGCCGTCCTCGACGATGAGCCCGACACGGCGAGTACCGTCGGGCTCATCGGTACGTCGGAAGGCCGCCAGCTTCATCGTGCCTCAGCCGATCGTCTCGTAGAAGGCACGCTCGCGGCCGGCGAGAACCGGGATCGCCACGCCGTGGCCGTACTCGGCGAAGTGCTCCGAGGCGCCGTGAGCGCGGTAGGCCTCCTCGTCGTCGTAGATCTCGAAGAGGCGAAAGACTAGCGGCTCGGTCGGGTCCTGGAACGCCTGGTAGAAGCGGTTGCCCGGCTCCTGGCGAGAGGGCGGGGTCAGCTTTTCGATTGCGCCGCGGACGATGTCCTCCTTGCCCGGCTGGGCAGTCCAGGTGGCGGTGACGACGTAGGCCATGGTGTGGCTCCTTATCTGGGTGGTGTTGTCTGTCGAGGCGTCACGGCAGTGCCGTGCGCCCACGCTTTTGCAGAATCAGGTGGATGAGCAGCTCGTCGCGCTGGGCAACGAGAGCGGTCTCGTCGATGCAAGTGAGTTCAGCTCCCATGCCGGCGACCAAGAGGTCGACGAGCGCCGGTGTGAGGTGGACGCGACCGAGGTCGGCCATCCACTCCTGGGCGGGTGGTCCGAGATGCTCGAGGGTGTGGGCCAGCCCGCCCGCGCCGCCGGAGAGGTGCTGGTTCGCGAAGGGCCCGAGGAACGCCCACCGAAGACCGGGGCCGTCGCTGATCGCGGTGTCGATGTCCGCGACGGTGGCTACTCCCCGCTCGACCAGCGAGTAGGCCTCCTGCCACAGGGCGGCTTGCAGCCGGTTCGTGACGTGGCCAAGGACCTCGTGCCTGACGAGGATCGGTCGCTTGCCGAGGGACGAGTAGAAGGACGACGTGGCGTCGACCACGGACGGCGTGGTGAGCCTTCCCGGGACCACCTCGACGAGGGGGATCAGGTACGCCGGGTGGAAGGGGTGACCCACCAATATCCGCTCGGGGTGCTGGTCGGCCATCTCCTGCAGCTGGGACGGCATGAGTCCCGAAGAACTGCTCGCGATCGGCACGTCGGCGCGTGTGACCGCGTCGAGCTCCATGAGGAGGCTCTGTTTGAGCTCAGGAGTCTCGGGGCCGCTTTCCTGGACGAAGTCCGCTTTCTTGACGGCGTCGGCCGCGGATGACGCGAAGGCCAGACGTTCTCGCGATGCGCCGTCGGCGAGCCCGAGTCGGGTCAGCGCCGGCCAAGCCGCGTCGATCGCTTCGCGGAGCCGCTGCTCCGCGCCTGGAGCCGGATCGTAGGCGCTCACGTCGAGGCCGCGAGCCACGCAGAGCGCGGCCCAACCGGCACCGATGACACCGGCTCCGACGATCGCGACGGTCCTGATTCGCCGGGTCACTGCGATCCCGCGCCCAGCTCCGGAGCGAATTTCGCGTAGGCGTCAAGCGCTGCCGGATCGATGAGCGCGCCGGGCGAGGCCACGTCTTCCGGCGTGACCCCTTGCAGGATGCGCTTGACCGGGACCTCGAGCTTTTTGCCCGTTCGGCTGTACGGCACCATCGGGACGGCGATGATCTCGTCCGGAACGTGACGCGGAGACAGTGCGGTCCGCAGGTCACGCGCGAGCTTCCGGCGCAGGACATCGTCCAGCTCAAAGGTGTCCCGCAGCACGACGAACAGCATCAGGCGCCCCATGCCGCCCTCGCGGTCCTCCAGGTGGACCACGACGCTGTCGGTGATCTCCTCGACGTCCTGCAGCACGCGGTAGAACTCAGCGGTTCCGAGCCGTACGCCACCACGGTTGAGCGTGGCGTCGGATCGACCGGTGATGAGGCATGAACCAACCGTGCTGAAACGGCACCAGTCACCGAAGCGGAACACTCCCGAGTACTGGTCGAAGTACGTCGCACGGAACCGCTCGCCGTCCACGTCGCCCCAGAAGCCGACCGGCATCGAGGGCATCGGCGAAGTGATGACCAACTCGCCGACGTCGCCCACGATGACGTTCCCGGCTTCGTCGAAGGCCTTGACGTCGACTCCGAGACTCGGACCGGTCATCTCCCCTGCCCAGACGGACTGCAGCGGCGAGCCCTGCACCAGGCCCGTGCATACGTCCGTGCCGCCGCTGCCGACGTTGAGAAGCACCGAGTCGCCGAACTGCCCAACCGCCCAGTCGAAGCCCTCCGCCGGGAAGGGGCTGCCGGCCGAACCCAGCTGGCGGACCCTCGACAGATCGAACTCCTTGGCCGGCTCGACGCCTTCCTTCCGGCAGGCCATCAGGTAGCCGGGACTCGCCCCGACGAGGGTGGCCTCGGTCTGCGCCGCCAAGCGCCACTGCTCGCGCAGGTCGGGGTAGAGCGGATTGCCATCGATCATCACCAGGGACGAGCGCACCAACAGGGCTGAAACCAGCGTGTTCCACATCATCCACGCTGTCGTGGTGAACCATAGGAGCCTGTCCCCTGGCCCCATGTCCCAATGAAACGCGTGATTCTTCAGGTGTTCGAGCAGGATCCCGCCGTGGCCGTGCACGATCGCCTTGGGCCTACCGGTGGTCCCCGACGAGAACAACACGTAGAGCGGGTGGTCGAAGGGCACCGGTGCGAAGTCGAGCGATTCCTCCGTCTCCGCCGACAGGTCGTCCCACGAGGTGGCGTCGGGAAGGACGCGGGGCCCGTACGGCACGTGGACGACGTGCTCCAGCGAAGGCAGCGCAGCGCGAATCTCGCCGATCTCCTTCCGACGGTCGATGGGCTTCTCGCCGTAGGTGTAGCCCGCGACGGCGAGCAGCGCCTTCGGCTCGACCTGGCTGAATCGGTCGATGACGCTCACCGACCCGAACTCGGGAGCGCAGCTCGCCCAGACCGCTCCCAGGCTGGCCGTGGCGAGGAAAGCGACCAACGTTTCAGGCGTATTGGGCAGGTAACCCACCACCCGGTCGCCTCGACCGACTCCGAGCTTCCGCAACCCGGCGCGAACTCGGCGCACTTGTTCCTTCAGCTCGTCAAAGGTGAGCCGACGCGGTTCGCGAGTCTGCGAGTAGGCCAGGACCGCGGGCTTGCCGCCGTCCTCGGGCCGCCCGAAGCAGTGCTCGACGTAGTTGAGGCTCGCGCCGGGAAACCAGCGCGCGCCGGGCATCTCGCGACTGTCCAATACCTGCTCGTACGGGGAGTGGGCCTTGACCTCGAAGTAGTCCCACACTGACTCCCAGAAGACCTCGAGCTCCCGCACGGACCACGCGTAGAGCTCGTCCCACGACCCGAGGTCGATGCCCCGCTCGGCGGAGAGCCAGCGTAGAAAGCCTTGGACCTGGGCGTTCTCGACACTGTGTGGGGTGGGTCCGTACAACAAGCGCGGCTCAGAACCGGTCTTGGCGCTCACCGAACCGCCTCCGCGCCGTTCACCTTGGTCGCGCGGCCGACGAGGAACGCGCTCATCCGCTCTTTGGCATCGCTCCCGCTCTGCGCCACAGCCGACATCAGCGCCTCCATCAGCAGCCCGGTCTCCGGGCTCGCCTCGGCGATCCGGGGGAGGGCCTGCAACACCGCGTGGTTGACGAGGGGTGAGTTGGCGGCGATCCGCCGAGCATGCACGAAGGCAGACGCGAGTCCCGCCCCCTCCTCGACGAGGTAGTGCACGAGTCCGAACTGGGCGCTTTCCGTCGCGGACAGCACGCGCCCGGTCAGCATCATGTCGGTCATCCGATGCACGCCGATGAGCCGGGGCACCCGGACGGACCCGCCGCCACCGACGAACAGACCTCGCTCGCCTTCGGGCAGAGCAAAGAACGCCGACGGCTCCGCGACGCGGATATGGGTGGCCGCGGCGAGTTCGAGACCTCCGCCCACCACCGCGCCCTTGAGGACCGAGATCACCGGTACCGCACCGGACTCAATCTGTGTGAAGGCGTCGTGCCATGTCCGCGAGTGGTGGAAGCCTCCAACAGCATCGTGTTCGCCCAGCTCAGCGAGGTCGAGACCAGCGGAGAAGTGATCACCGTCGGGAGTCAGTACGACAACGCGAGCCCACGTCGGCGGCCGGCGGAAGAAACCGCCGAGGCCTTCGATGGTGGCGTCGTCGAGGGCATTGCGCTTGTGCTCCCGCGAGATGGTCAGGACGGCGATATCGCCGTCCCGCTCCAGCCGCAGCGAAGACGGCAGTCCCAGATCGGTCGTGGTCACGATCAACTCCGATTGTCGAGAAGCTCGATGGTTCGGTCCGGCGCCGCGGGTGCGCGTCCGGGTGCCCGCTCGGTCGGTCTGCCAGCCGTCGGGTAGCCGGGCAGGAGGAAGACCATCGCGACGGCGATCCCGCTTGTGATCGCCAGTGCTGTCAACAGCGCGCCGGAGCTGAGGCCGCGATTGAGCTGGGCGGCGGCCAACACCGGGGCCAGTGTGTTCGCCGTGGTGGTCAGCGCCAGGGTGAGCCCTTGGATCTGCCCGAAACTGTGAAGCCCGAAGTACCGAGCGCTCAGGAACGGGCCCATGGAGCTCTCCGCGCCGGTGGCGAGGCCGAGCAGGCACATCCCGCCGAACAGCAGCCACAGTTCGTGGCCGCTGGCGGCGACGAGCAGCAACCCGAGCACAGTGCACAGGACGAACGGTGCGATGGCGCGTGAAGTTCGGGAGCGGTCCAGGGAAAAGCCGACCAGGGCCTGACCCACGATCGAGGAGAGCAGCAGCGCCGACAGCGACAGGGCGATGACGTTCACCGAAACGCCATACGGGGTCAGCAGCGCCTCGGCGTTCGATCGGACCGCCATGATCGCGCCACCGCTGAGCGCGAGCAGCAGTACATAGAGGATCCAGGCGCGGCTGCGCACAGCGGTAGACAGAGTCACTGACGGGCAGTCGTCACGCGCCTCGTCGGCGCCGGGCAGGACAGCATCCGTCGCGCGCGCGTGGAGCGCGGCCGGAGCTTCGCGCAGCAGCAGGATCTGCGCGGGCAAGCCCACCAGCAGGATGACCAGGCCGATCAGGAGATACGTCGCACGCCAGCCCACAGAGTTGACCAGAGCGCTCCCGACCGGTGACAGTATCGCGCTGAACAGCCCGACCGCGGAGCCGAGCAGGAGCGAGAAACCGGCTCCTCGATGATCGGTGAACCAGGCCGCGACCACTTTGAAGCCCACGCCCAGCGAGGCCGAGAAACCGGCGGTTGACGAGATGATCAGTGCGGTCTGCAGCAGGGCCTGATTCGTCCCCGCGGCCCAGATCGCCACGGTGCCCAACCCGTAGAGCGCCATCATGGGAAAGGCGACTCGACGAGCTCCCCAGCGGTCGACGAAACGACCCGTCACCGGCAGAATCAGCGCGCCGATCAGCATGGGCAGACTGAACATGGACATCACGGACGGCCTTGACCAGCCCGTTTGCTGCGAGATCGGGGCCGCGACGAACGTGACGAGAGTCATGAGCACGACCGGGCTGAGGCCCATGGCGATCAGAACGGCGAAAGCGGCCCGCCATGCGGCCTTCGGATAGCCGCGCATCGATGCGAAGTAGGCGCCGAGCGAATGGGGGGCGACAGGCGGCGCTGCCTGCTCAACGGATGCGCCCGACGTGGCGGACATGCCCATCCTCTTAGGGGTGTCCTACGTGTGCCCCGGCCATATGGCCGGCGAGGTCCTCGGGATGGAAGAAGTAGTCCGGCGGCTTCGGGCCCCAGCTGAAGAGGGACTTGATCCCCTCCCACACACCCGGTTGCCAAAGCTCGTCGTCGACAACGCAGTCCATGTCGGAGTAGTACTCACTGAAGTTGCCTGCCGGGTCCTTCAGGTACCAGAAGAAGTTCGAACCGATGTGGTGCCGTCCCAGCCCCCAGACATGGCGGTCTGGGTCTTCCTCGAGCATCGACATCGCGCCACGGCCGATCTCGTCCACGTCGTCCACCTGCCAGGACGTGTGGTGCAGCAGCGTGATCGGTGCGGCCTGGACAAGGACGTTGTGGTGGTCGGTGCTGCAGCGCATGAAGGCCGCCTCGCCCTTGACGACGTCGCTGATCCTGAAGCCGAGCCCCTCCGTGAAGAACTTCTGGCTGCTCGGCTGGTCGGTGGAGCCGAGCACGACGTGACCGAGTTTGCGGGGCCGGACCCGGTTGATCCGCTCGATACCCGGCGCCCGCTGGTTGAGGCGCACCGGCCGACCAGGGCCGTTGTAAGCAACGGGCTCACTGGGGGTCATCACGATGTGCGGGCTCACCTCGACGTTGACCACGACGTCCGTGCCGGGGTCACGAGTCGTCAGCAAGTTCTCGCTCCGGTCGACCGGGAGCTCCATTCGTGCAAGGTTCGACGCGATGTGGTCGAGGTCGTCGTGGTCCTCGGCGGCGACGGTCATGGCCAGGAGTCGACGACGGTCCGCATGGGCGATGTGCAGTTGCTCGCCGCCGTCGGCAGTAGCCAAGTGCGTGCCCCCGTCGGCGTCGGTACGGGTGACGTCGAGGCCGAAATCCTCGTAGTACGTGGTGACCTCGGGGATGTTCGGCACTCCGAACGTGAGTGATGAGAGACCGTGAAGTGACATCGGAGCGCTCCTTCTCAGGCGGAGGTCGGATAGCCCTGCTCAAGCGGGATCTCAAGTCGCCCGAGGCCCTCGATCTCCGTCATGAGCGTCTCGCCGGGACGCAGGAAGCGCTGGGGCACGCGCCCCATACCGACGCCTGCCGGGGTGCCAGTGAAGATCAGGTCCCCCGGGTAGAGGGTGCAGACGCCGGAGAGGTAGAAGACAAGCTTGGGGACCGAGAAGATGAGCTCCTTGGTCCGACTCTCCTGGAGAACCTCGTCGCCGACCCAGCCGCGAATGGCGAGGTCGTCCGGGTTTGGGACCTCGTCGAGCGAGACCACCGCCGGGCCGCAGGGCGAGAACCCGGGAAACGACTTGCCGAGCGAGAACTGCGGGACCGGTCCGCGGCCTTGAACCGCACGCTCGGACAGGTCCTGGCCGACGGTCAGCCCGGCAACGTAGGACCAGGCGTCCAACTCGGCCACCTGATGTATCTCCTTGCCGATCACCACCACGAGCTCGGCCTCGAAGTCGACGCCCTCCGACGGGAGCGAGACCGGAGTGGCCGGGCCGCCGAGTGAGCTCTGGAACTTCGTGAAGATCAACGGGAATTCCGGCGCCGGCACGTTGGACTCGGCGGCGTGATCGGCGTAGTTCAGGCCCACGGCGAAGATCTGGCGGGGCTCGGGCACTGGTGTGCCGAGGTCGGCCAGAACGTACGGGATCCGCTCCGCCTGGTCGATCGCGACGTCAGCCACCGCGGCACGGAAAACCGCCCAGTTGTCCAGGACGGAGCGGGCGCCGGGCCCGAACTTCCCTTCCGTGAGTCGCTCAACGTCCACGGCGCCGCCATCGACGAGCAGGACGGCTCGGCCGGCAAGGTTTGCAAGTCGCATCGGTTCAGCCCTTCAGATTCGCCAGGGCCGCACAGCCGGGGGCCCTTCACCAGAGCCTGCGACTCGCCGCATCGATATGGCAAGAGAAAATCGAAATTTTCTCCGGAAGTCGTTTCTCGGGAACGGGAAGGTGAATATATGCGGGCAAATCGCCCCCACATCTGGGCATGCACGGTCGACATCAGATTTCCGGCGCCGCCTACTGCCGGTCAGGCCACGTCGCCATCCGACATCGATTCGAGGAGAAGGTCGGTCGTCAGCTGCACGTGCGCCGCCATGAGTTCGCAGGCGCGGTCGGCGTCCCGGTCCAGAACGGCCTCGCAGATCCGCCGGTGCTCTTTGGCGACGTCCCGACTGCCGCTGACCTTCACAGCCCACGCTCGGTAGAGCTCGGCCTTGTCGTAGAGCCCCGCTCGGATGTCCTGCAGCAGCGGACTGGCACACCCGGAGGCGACAGCGCCGTGGAATTCCGAGTGGGCAGACCGCCAGGCGGGGTTCATGACGCCGCCGGACTCCGGAGAAGTGCCGGCGAGGCGATGATGGGCGGCGAGAACCCCTGCCTCCCAGTCCAGATCACCTTCGACGGTGGCCCGACGGATCATCATCGTCTCGATGTCGATGCGCACCCGGGTCAGATCAGTCAGGTGATCGACCGACAGCGGCATCACTGTGAAGCCCAGCTGCGGCGCCGAGCCCACCAGGCCTTGCTCCGCAAGCCGAGTGAGCGCTTCACGCACAACGGAGAGGCTGACATCAAGCCGCTTCGACAACGGCTGCACCAGCAAGCGCTCGCCCGGCTGACGGGCACCCGAGAGGATCTCCTCCCGCAGCTGGGCCTGCACGTCTTCCACAAGCGAGGACCCGACTCGTTGCCGCTTCATGTTCGCAGTGTAGCCAGAAAATCGATACTGCTCACGCTGCTCGATCGAGAGAGCCCGAGCGGCCATCTGCCCAACATAGACGCGTAGTCGATTTCATGCCAGAATATCGATTCTTCTGGGGTCCGAGTCGGAAAGAGGAACCCACATGACGATGAGCCGTGTTCCCAGCAACATCGCGATCGTGACGGGCGGAGGCAGTGGCATCGGCCGGGCGTGCGCGGACGCTCTCGCCGCCGCGGGTCACCAAGTCGCCATCATGGACATCAACCCCCACTCCCCCGACGCCCACTTCCCCGTCGTCGCGGACGTCACGTCCAGCGAGTCGCTCGCGGCAGGGGTCGCAAGGGTTGAGCGTGATCTCGGGCCCGTGTCCGTTTTCGTCCACGCCGCCGGCATCAGCGGACCCTGGACGCGCCTGCTCGACCTGCCCGAGTCGACCTGGAACCAGGTCATGGACGTCAATGCCGGTGGAACGTTCCGGGCCTGCAAGGCGGTGCTTCCCGGCATGGTCGAACGCGGCTACGGCCGCGTGATCCTGGTCGCGTCGGTCGCAGGCAAGGAAGGCTCCGCGCTGCTTCCGGCCTACAGCGCTTCGAAGGCCGCAGTGATCGCACTCGCCAAGGCACTGGGCAAGGACCTCGCCAAGACCGGTGTCCTCGTCAACGCGATCACACCGGCCGGCATCGACGCCGGCATGACGCATGAGAACAGCTCGGCGGTCCAGGCGGAGATGCGCGCGGCCATCCCGATGGGCCGTCTGGGCACCACGGACGAAGTCGCCGCGCTCGTGACCTGGATGGCAAGCGCGGCATGCAGCTTTTCCACGGGCGCGGTATTCGACCTGTCGGGCGGACGAAGCACATACTGATTCCGACCAGCCGACAGTCGCTCAGACCGGATCGGAGCCACCGGAGGAGCGAGAGCCATGACTGTAGGTCACGTTCGCCTCGCGGTCGGCAACCTGGAAACCTTGCCCGAGTGGCTGGCTCCGCGCTCGACACAAAGATCGAATGCACGGTCGGGTGACCGGCAATTGCCATACGCTCCAACGCCTTCATCAACGAGGGCGGCCTTCGTCTCGAACTGCTTCACCGGACGGGCAGCCGGCGCGCTCACGCGCGGTGGGACATATCCGGGTCCTGGCTCGTTCACGCCGAATGCGGCCACGTGAGCAGTGCGTGTGGACGATGTGCCCGCCGCCCCACACGCGGTTGGTCGCATGTGGGGCGGCCTCTCTGATGAAGCCCGGTCCCGACCGTCAGTCGGGCGTGACGATCGCCGTCGTGGCCGATCCGGAAGACAGTCGCAGCTACTGCCTCGCTCCAAGCGGCGGGGTAGCGCCGGGAGGGAGTTTCGGGGCACCCGGCGGGAGCAGGCGCCGGAGCTGCGGGACCTGGGCGCGCAACCCTTCGAGCGCGTTGGCCCAGCGCAGAACCTCGTCCAGGTGGAACGGCAGCGTCTCCTCCACGATCGGAGTCGGGGAGAAGACGCCGTCCTGGACATGCGGCATCACGAAGGGAATGGCGACACCGTCCTGGACGGGCATCATCCGGACCGTCGTCACGATCTGCTTGAGCACCTGCACCGCGCGCAGACCGGCGCTGATACCGCCGTAGCTCACGAAGCCGACCGGCTTGTACGCCCACTCCCAGAACAGGTACGAGATGGCGTTGAGCAGGCTCGGCGGAGGGCCGTAGTTGTACTCGGGGGTGACGAACAGGAAGGCGTCCGCCGACTCGACCGCGCGGCTCCACGCAAGGGTGTGCTCGTGGCTGTACTTTCCGGTGCGCGGATGGGCGGCCTCGTCGAGCAGGGGCAGGTCGAACTCGGCGAGATCGGCGACCTCGACCTCGAAGCCCCCGTGCCTCTTGGCCGCGTCGGCCGCCCAGCGTCCGATCGGGAGACCCAGCCGTCCGGGTCGCGTGCTCGCGATGATGATCAGAAGTCTCGGAGTCATTGTTCCTTCAACAGCCGTGTCTGCGGGCGCGGATTGTCCGGTCATGCCGGAAGCATCGAGTGGTCACCGAGCTGGTGCCACGTACGGTTGTGGTAGACGAGCGGCGCGTCGCCAGCCGCCGGCGCGATGTGGGACTGCAGCGCATGCACGGTGACCACCATCGATCCGCCGGCCTCCATGCGACCGACTATGCGGCCGCGGATCCAAACGGGGACCCCGTGGAGACAGGGCTCACCGGTCGCGAGTCGGCCCCAGCTCTCAGGGTCCGCGAAGCGGTCGACGCCGCTCGTCGCGAACAGCCGGGCGGCCGCGAGCTGGCGCGCGCTGAGCAGGTGGATGACCACGGTGTCGGCCTTCGCGATCGTCGGCGCACTCGAGGACGCGCACGACAGCGAGAAGCCGAACAGCGGAGGCTCGGCACTGACGGAGAACACAGAGGTCGCGGTGAGTCCGACGGGGCCCTCGCCCGCGTCGGCGGTGATCACGGCGACGCCTGCGGCGTGGTTGCGGGACACCAGCTTGAATTCTTCGGCCGGCAGTCCGCCGACCAGTGACGTATTGCCCCTGCCGGAGGCTGCGTTGGGTGAAGCCTCGGCTCGCGCGAAGATCGAGCCCATCTCAACTCCTCTGTCGAAGTGCATGGTTGTCGAAGTACGTGGGAACGGCTTCGTATCGCGGCGGACACCTGATTGAGGGCCGCGACCTGCTGCGCCTGCCTCACATCACGTCACGTGGTTGTCTTCCACGTAGCTGTCGTACGGCTCCGGCGGGACCGGGATCAGTTCCGGTTCCTTCTCCGCGCTGTACTTCGTGATCAAGGTCAGCGCCTCGTCGGGGGCTGCCCAGCCGTTCGGTGTCGGCGGCTCCGTCGGCGGCTCGCTGGAGACGACGCTCGAGTTCACCTCGGAGGCCCAGGTCTGGTACACGTGCAGGTGCCAGATCCGCCAGCCCTCGTCGGTCTTGATGAAGTCCACGGCGTAGCGGCACCAATACCAGAAGGCGATGCGCGGCTTGTCGGGGAGCCAGAAGAACGTGTGCGCCTCGTGCCCCGGCGAGTTCCAGACCGCTTTCGCCGTTTGCCCGTCCGCCGCCACCTCGATCACCGGCGTCGTCAGCGTGTGCTCGGCGAGCTCTCCACGACGATCTCGTGCCGTCAGTTCCTCTTCGAACATGACACCGAAGCAGCGTCGCGCGGCCTCCCGCCCGTTCCAGCGCCCGAAGGGCATGTCGATGATGATGTCGTCGCGCTCGGCGAACAGCTTGACGATCTCCGCGTTCTGGTACGCGGAATGCAGGTACTCGTACTTGCCCATCAGATTCTGAACCGCCTGCGCCGCCTCAAGGCGATCGATACGCAGGGCAAGGTCTGCAGAGATATCCATTTCATCCCTTCTTCGTGGATTCGGGCCTTGGCAGATTCGGGCGGATGGCCGGTCCTGGCTCATGGGCCGCAGCGGCATCTGAGACCGTCGGACGCCCGGCCCGCCTGTGCCCAGGGGTCAGAAGAGCGCCTCGGCGTGCTCGCCGAGGCTGAGGCCGAGCAGTGCCCGGCCGCCGACGGACGAGACGTAGCGCCAGTCGAGCATGCCGTGATTCCGCATGACCTGGGTGTCCCGGCAGATCCGGTCCAGCGGGTGACCGGTGCGGTGGATGCTCGCGCCCGAAGCACGGACCAGCAGGTCGACGGCTTCGAAGGCCATGACACCCGCCGCGGTGACGGCCAGGTTGATCTCGGCACGGCTCTCGAGCGACGGCTCCTCCGGGTTGCCGGGCCCGTAGCTGAACACGATGCGATCGAGTGCGTCGTTGAGCACCAGATCCGCGGTACGCACGCGATGGAACGCCTCGCCGTAGAGCTGGTGAGTCATCGGCTCATCGATCACCCGGCCGCCGGTCTGCGGCCGGATTCGGGATCCGACCCCTTCCCGGAACAACTCGAGTGCCGCGTCGGCAGTGCCCAGCGCGACCAGCGGGTGGATCAACGGCAGAACCCGGTGCATGGGGTAGCGCAGCAACGGATAACCGAAGGCCTTGGCTCCGGGGCAATCCGCCGCGGCGGCTTCGGCGAAGCCGACGGCGAGGTGCTCCGGGACGAAGAGGCCATCAGCCTCCACGTCGTTGCTTCCGGTCGCCTCCATACCGGGAACGTTCCATGTCTTGTGGATGGTCACGGAACCGACCGGTACGACGCAGGACAACGGCCCGTCCTCGCCCATCGCCATCAGCACCACCCACTCTGAGTGCATGATCCCGGAAGCGAACCGCCAGCGCCCTGAGATCCGATAGCCGCCGGCAACGCGCTCGGCACGTCCAGGAGGCGCTGCGGCTGCCGCCGCGAGCACCCAGGGTTGCCCGGCGAAGATGTCCTGCTGCGCTTCAAGGCTCAGTTTCGACAGCAGCCAGGAGTGGGTCATGAGGAAGCCGCCGATCCAGCCGGCGGACGCGTCGCCGCGTGCCAGGGTTCGCGTGATGGCGGCGAAGGACTTGAGACCGATCTCCAGACCGCCGACCTCGGCCGGTCGCATGGCTCCGAAGAACTCTGCGGCCTCGAAGTCGGCGAGCGTGGCAGGCGGCAACTGGCCCAGCCGCTCGCCTTCGGGGCCGCGCTCCCGCAGGACGGGCACGAGCTCCTCCGCTCGCGCAAGTAGGTCGTACTCGGTGACTACGGCTGGTCGAGTCATTTGTCTGCCCTTCTTTGGACGACCTCCGGTTCGGCTCTACCAACGGACCGAAGGGAGCGAACGATACGGTATCGTACTGTGTTAACGCGAGCAAGGGGCTGAATCCAGCACGCGAGCGACTTATAGGCTGAGGCTGATACGCGCCTCAATGGGGGCTTTCACGGCACGGAGCGGCCACACCCTGCACCAAGAGGGCGAAGTCAAGGCGGCGAGACGTTGACACCCTCGCAACAGGACAGTACGGTATCGTACTATATTCCGGGCAGAGCCGGGCGATGGCGCCCGGGGAGGTCAACGATGACAACACCTGCTCACGAGAAGCGGTGGACACGGCGAGTTTCAGTCGCCGCAGCGGCATCCACCGCCCTCGTCACACTGGCCGCCTGTGGCGGCTCGACCAGTAATAGCGGCAATGGCAACGACGGTACGCTCGCCATCGGGATGGCGAGCGACACCCTGAGCCTCGATCCGACTTCATGCGCTCCGCCGACCTACTGCTTCCCGGCCTACGACTCACTGGTGCACCAGACCTCGGCCGGAAAGTACGCGGCGGACCTCGCGACGTCGTGGAAGTTTCTCGGCTCCGGCCACCAGACGCTACGCCTCACCCTCCGCCAGGGCACGCACTTCACCGACGGCACGGAACTCGATGCGCAGGCTGTCGTGGCGTCGATGGACAACTTCCTGAAGACACCTGGCCCGAACCAGTCCAACGCGGTCCCGGTCGACAAAGTGACAGCGTCCGGCAAATACAGCGTGGACGTCCACTACAGCACACCCGTGACATACGACTTCGCCTTGTGGCAGCTCAGCGGGCAGAACGGCCTCGGGACGATCGTCGGCCCCAAGGGCCTGGCGAACCCCAAGTCGCTGAACACCACGAGCGACGGAATCGGTCCGTACAAGCTCGACGCCGCCGCGACCTTGAAGGGCAGCGTTTACACGTACGTGCCGAACCGTGCGTACTTCAATCAATCGGCAATCAAATACAGCAAGATCACACTCAAGCCGATGCAGAATGCCCGCTCGCGCCTCAGCGCCGTTGAATCCGGGCAGATCGACTGGGCCCAGGCGATCCCTGCGACCGACGTGGACACAGCCGAGTCTTCCGGCCTCCGGATCTCCACGGGCAAGCTGGGAGCGGCGCCCGACGGGATGCCGATGCTGGTGCTGGCGCAGCGCAACACCGGGCCCCTGGCGAACGTGAAGGTGCGTCAAGCGATCTCCTACGCGATCCCCCGCACACAGATCGCGAAGGCGGTTTACGGCAGCTCCGCCACGCCGACCAGCTCCATGGTTCCCGCCGGCGCACAGGGCTACAACGAAGCCGACACGAACCTCTACCCGTACGACAAGACGAAGGCGAAGCAGCTCCTGGCCGAGGCGGGTTACCCCAACGGCTTCACACTGACGGTGTTCGACCCAACCGTCTTCGACGCCAACAACACCTTGGGGCAGGCGCTTGTCAGCGCTCTCGCGGCGATCGACATCAAGGTCAACTTGGTCAGCAGCGACGCGTCCGCCGGCACCGTCTCGCAGCAGGTGGGCAGCGGAAAGTATCCGGCGTACGTGTGGAACGCGGGCGCGACCGGCACGTTCTCTCTGGCAAAGGTCAACTTCTCGGCCGGGGCCTATATGAACCCATTCAAGGTGGCCACGGATCCGACCCTCGAGAAACTCGTCAAGCAGGCCGGGCTGGCTGCCACACAGAGCGAGCAGAACACCCTGATGAAGGCGGCTACCGCCCGGCTCGACGAGCTTGAGTGGGCAGTTCCGGTGGCCTCCGTGCCGACGCTGCAGGCGACGCGCAAGGACATCACGAACGTGCCATCGTCGTACCTGACCCGCGAGCTGGATCCATTCAGCCCCGTCACGAGCGAGAACTGGTCCCCGGCCAATGGGTGAACACGACCCGCAGGCGAGCAAGGCCCTCATCGTCGACTTCTACCGGCAGGTGTTCTGGAGACAGGACATGGCGTCGGTGAGGGAGTTCTGCGTGGCTGACGTCCGGGTGCACGCCCCCCATGGCGGCCAGGGGCTGGCCGCCATGGAGCAATCGGTCCGCGAGACGTTCGCGCCCTCCGCGCCAGCGTCTCCCGGCGCAGAGCCAATGCCGGAGCCAGCCCTCGCCGTGGCCGACGAAGACATCGTGGTCGTCTGCTACTCCATGCCGCAGCCGGAGCCCGAGGACCCCGGCGCCACGTTCGACTTCTTCAGCTTCGACGCCTATCGCGTCCGGGAAGGCAAGATCACCGAACGGTGGCCGAGCATCAACCGGGCGGCGCCGACCCAGCTGTCATGGGCATCCTGGGGCGACGGGACCCCCCGGCCGCGGCCCTCGGCACACGGACCGGATCCCGACCGTGCCAAGCACCTGGCCGTGGACTTCTACCGACAGGTTTTCGACGGCCAGGACGCCGAGGCCGCCAAACGCTTCGTCACCGATGACTACCGGCAGCACGGTCGGCACTACCCACAGGGGCGGGCCGGACTCGAAGACCTGCTGAGCCTGGTCTTTCCGGCCGGTCCCCGGCCGGTGCCGGAGACAATGACCTTGCCGCACGTCCTGCTCGCCGCCGAAGGCGACATCGTCGTCACGGCCGGCCTGCTGCCGCAGCCGTACCCGGACGAGCCGGACCGCCGGTATCCCTATTACGCCTTCACCGCCTATGCCATTCGGGACGGCATGCTCGCCGAACACTGGAGCGGCGTGAACAAGGCCGCTCCCCCACGGCACCAATAGTTACTCCTCTTGTTGAGGAGAACTCAGGAGGTCAATGATGACGACAACTGCCGGTGAGAACCGGACGCCGAGCGATGTGTCCACTCGGTATGTGCCGGAATTCCTGAGCGAGACCGGCCAGCGGATCACTCAGGAGGTTTCGAAGCTCATTCCGCTGATGCGTGAGGCCGCCCCTGAGGCGGAGCGCCTCGGGGCACTCACTCCGGAAACGGTTCGCGCCCTCTCCGAGACGGGCGTCTTCCATCTGACGACCCCGATCGAGCTCGGCGGCCACGCTGTAGGCGCTCGCGACATGCTCGAGGCCATCGCCACCGTGGGACGTGGTGATGGTTCGGCTGCCTGGCTCGTCTCCGCCGCCACGGGCAACAATGTGATGGCCCTCGCCTACCCGCAGCAGGCTGTCGACGAGGTCTACGACGTCGCGGACGGCTGGGTCGGGCCGTTGCTCGTCGGCGCCTCGCTGTTCGCCACCCGGGTCGGATCGGCGCGCAAGGTGGACGGCGGGTGGCTGGTTCGCGGGAAGTGGGGATTCGGCAGCGGATGCAAGCATGCCGCCTGGGCGATGGTCGGCGTGGAGTTCGAAGACGAAAATGGTCCCGGCCGCGGCCAGGTGATCCTCTCGCGCGATCAGTACACGATCCTTGATGACTGGAACGTCATGGGCATGTGCGCCACGTCCAGCAACACGCTCGTGGCCGAGACCGAGGTGTTCGTCCCCGCCCACCGCTTCATCAAGATGTCCGATCTGCCGATGCTGATGGACGGTTTGCGCGGCAAGTACCAGGGCCTCGGCTTCAAGTGGGGATCGCAAGGCAGGGTGCTGGCGATCACGCTGAGCAGCGCTGCGAACGCCCTCGGCATGGCCAGGGGGGCGCTGGAATGCTTCGCCGAGCAGGCACCGGCCCGCAAGCCGTTCAATCTGCCGTACCCGACCGTCGCCGAGACGCCGTCGACGCAGGTCACGGCTGGCAAGACGCGGGCGATGATCAACGCTGCCCAGGCGGTGATGGAGCGCCACGCGGACGCTGTCGACCGGCGGAGCGTGTTGGGTGAGGACTTCACCGAGGACGAGGCCAGCGAGCTGCATATGGACCTCATCTACGCGATCCGGCTCTGTGCCGACGCGGTCGACATGATGCAGATCGCGCTTGGCTCATCCACCGTAAGTCTGAAGAACCCGATCCAGCGGTTCGCTCGCGACCTGCGAGTACTGAGTACTCATGGGGCGATCCGCTTCGACCCGATGGCCGAGATCAACGGTCGCGATGTGTTCGGCCTCGAGTCCGTCGGGATGTTCGCCGGCGGACTGCCCAACGTCGGCTGACAGGACGGTGAGTTGCGATGATGCGACTGGTGGTCCGGCGGCTGTTGTTGGCGATTCCCTTGCTGCTCGTGGTTTCCGTGCTGTCCTTCGTGCTGACCTCGTTGGCCCCCGGGAACGCAGCGGAAACGATTCTCGGGTCATCGGCCACACCCGCCAGTGTGACCGCGCTTGAGCGGCAACTCGGGCTGACCCAGCCGTTGTGGGAGCAGTACTGGAATTGGCTTTCGCATGCGATCACGGGGAATCTGGGCACGTCTCTGACAACCTCTGAGGCGGTGGGTTCGACGGTGTCCGCGCGGTTGCCGGTGACGCTGGCCCTGGTGATCGTGGGGACGCTGGCGTCGGCGATTCTGGGGGTGGCGCTGGGAACCGTGAGCGCGTTGCGCGAGGGCGTGGTGGGCCGGGTGATCGATGGCCTGGCGATGCTCGGCTTCTCCATCCCCAACTTCTGGCTGGGTCTCGTGCTGGTCGACCTGCTGGCGGTGAAGCTGCACTGGTTCCCGGCCACGGGCTACGTGGACTTGTCGCAGTCGCCGTCAGGGTGGGCGCGGTCGCTTGTGCTGCCGGTGGCCGCACTCGCGGCGGTGGGGCTGACCGGGATCGCCAAGCAGACCCGGGATTCGCTGCGTGAGGTGATGGGGCGTGAGTTCATCATGGCGCTGCGGGCCGACGGCATGCCCGAGCGCCGGATCGTGCTCCGGCACGGGCTGCGCAACGCGGCGATCCCGGTGGTGACCCTGGTCGGCGTGTTCTTCGTCGGCATGCTGGGCGGGACGGTGCTGGTGGAGTCGGTGTTCGTGCTGCCGGGTCTGGGCAGCCTGGCCGTTTCCTCGGCACAGTCCGGGGATCTGACAACGCTGCAGGGGATCGTCGTGGTGTTCTGCGTCATCGTCGTCCTGGTGAACCTGCTGATCGATCTGGCCTATGGCTGGCTGAACCCGAAAGCGAGGCTGTCATGACCGGAACGGTGGCGGGGCTGATCCGCCGGCCGGCCGCGCTGGTGACGCTGATCCTGTTGGCGCTGATCCTGTTGGCCTGCGTGGCCGCACCACTGGTGGCGACACATCAGCCGAACCAGGTTGACTACTCGGCGAGTCTGCAGGCGCCGAGCGCGGCGCACTGGCTGGGCACCGACCAGCTCGGGCGCGACACGTTCAGCCGCCTGCTGTACGGAGGCAGGGTCTCGCTGATGTACGCCGCAGTGGTCGCGGCGGTGACGCTCGTGGTGGGGGTGGCGGCCGGGTTGCTCTCGGGTTACCTCGGCGGCTGGACCGACCGCGTGATCATGTCGATCACCGACGTGGGGTTGGCCATCCCGGTACTGGTCGTGGTCATCGTCGTTCTCTCGGTCTTCCAGCAGAACTTCCTCGCAGTGATGATCGTGCTGGGTCTGCTGATGGTGCCTTTCACCGTGCGGAGCGTCCGTGCTCCGGTGCTGGCGGTTCGCGGGGAGTTGTTCGTCGACGCGGCACGGGTGTCCGGGCTCTCGGCGCTGAGGATCATGGTCCGGCATGTGCTGCCGCGCGTGGCCGGGCCGGTGCTTGTACAGGCGACGCTCGTCTCGGCGATGGCGCTGCAGATGTCGGTGGGGTTGGCGTACCTGGGCTTCGGACCGAAGCCGCCGAACCCCACCTGGGGATCGATGATCTCCGAAGGGTCGCAGGTGCTCGCGTCGAACGGCTGGCTGCTGCTGGCCTCCGGTGGCACGGTGGCACTGGTCACGGTGTGCCTGGGCTTCGTCGGGGATGCAATACGGGATGCCAGGGTGCAGGCATGGACCGGCGATGTCACCAGCACGGCCAGGCGACGCCGCAGCGCCGCGCCGAACGCGGTGACGGCCCAGCTTCCCCAGGAACCCCGTGCCACCGCCGACGCCGATGGCCCGGATCTGTTGGTGGCCCACGAACTGTCGATCGGGTTCGGCGAGGCCGGTCGGGAAACACCGACGGTCAGCGGGCTGGAGTTCGCCATCGCACCGGGAGAGGCAGTGGGTCTGGTGGGCGAATCAGGGTGCGGCAAAACCTCGGTAGCCAAGGCCATCCTCGGGTTGCTGCCCGACGGGGGCCGGGTGACCGGGGGTGAGATCTGGTTCGACAATCAAGACGTGACCGGCTTTTCCGCCCGCCAGATGGCCGCGTACCGGGGAAAGTGCGTAGGTTACGTCGGTCAGGAGCCGATGGCGGCACTGGACCCCGTCATGCGCGTCGGAACGCTGCTGCGCCAGGTCGTCCGTACGCACAGCGACCTGACGCGAGCACAGGCCCGCGACCGGGTGATCGAGCTGCTGGAGATGGTCCACATCCCCGACCCGGCCGCCGTGGCACGTCGGTATCCGCACCAGCTGTCCGGTGGAATGGCACAACGGGTCGCCATCGCCCGCGCCATCGCCGCCGGGCCCATGCTGCTGATCGCCGACGAGCCGACCACCGCGCTGGACGTCACCGTGCAGGCGCAGATCCTGGCTCTGCTGCGCGAACTGCAACAGCGGCTCGGCATGGCGGTGTTGCTGGTCAGCCACGACTGGGCGGTCGTCGCCCAGGTGTGCCGGCGAGCCATGGTGATGTACGCCGGGCAACTACTCGAACAGGGGGAAGTCGAGCAGCTCGTCACCGCGCCCGCTCACCCCTACACCCGGGCGCTGCTGGCCTGCCGTCCCGCCTCGGCCACCGAAGGTCAGCGGCTCCCCGCCATTCCCGGACAGGTTCCGGCCCCCGGGACATGGCCCACCGGATGCCGGTTCGCAGCCCGCTGCGAACACAGCCTGCCGCAGTGCACCGCCGGTCCCGTCGCCTGGGAATCGCTCGACGGCAACCACGTCAGCCGCTGCCTGCGGACCGGCGAGCTGGCCAAGGCGTCGGGCATATCGAGCACCATCGCGACCAAGGAGGGAAGCGATGTCTAGCAGCCGGGTGCTGGAGGTGACGGATCTGGCCGTGGACTACCGCGTCGGCCGACGAACGGTACGGGCGGTCTCCGACGTGGCCCTCACCATCGACCACGGGAAGACCCTGGGGCTCGTCGGCGAGAGCGGCTCCGGCAAGACCACCATCGGTCGCGCGATTCTCGGCTTGGCGCCGACCGCGGCCGGTCGGATCGTGTTCAACGGCCAGGACCTCGCGGGCGCGAGCCCTCGGCAGCGACACCGGACCGCCGGGCGGATCCGGGCAGTGTTCCAGGACCCGTACAGCTCGCTCAATCCGGCCCTACCCATCGCCGCAAGCCTCCTCGAAGCCCTCCCCGACCAGAGGCGCCTGCCCCGCGCCGACGCCCGGCAGCACCTCGACGGACTGCTGGAGAAGGTCGGCCTCGACCCCGCGATCGCCGCACGCTACCCGGGCCGGCTCTCCGGCGGTCAGCGTCAGCGCGTCGCCATCGCCCGCGCCCTGATCAGCAGTCCCGAGCTCATCATCTGCGACGAAGCGGTCAGCGCGCTCGACGTGTCCATCCAGGCTCAGATCCTCAACCTGCTTCGCGACGTGCAACGCGACACTGGCGTCAGCTATCTGTTCATCGGCCACGACCTGGACGTGATCCGCTACATGTCGGACCATGTCGCCGTTCTCTATCGCGGCCAACTACTGGAGACCGGCCCGGTCGACGTCGTCACCCGCCGCCCCCGCCACCCCTACACCCAGACACTGGTCGCCGCCACACCCACGCTGCACCCCGAAACCATCGCCACGCAACGGGTAGGTACAACCGATGCGCAGCAGACCGGAGGCGAAGGCTGCAGCTACGCGGCCCAATGCCCGCTGGCCATCGACACCTGCCACACCCAACACCCCACGCCACAGCAGGCCGCCGACGGTGGCCACGTCGCCTGCCACCGCTACCCGGACGCCGCCTAGCGGGATGCAGTCTTCGTTACCCTCTATGTTGCCCAGAATGCTTCGGAAGGATGAACTCAGTCATGGTGAACGCACGATCGCGGCGCCGTTCGGAGGGATCGACTCCCTGGAAACCCGAAGCCGACGATCCCCGTTCGGCCGAGATCCGCGACGTCGCCCTCGATCTGGTCGCCCGTAGGGGATACGACAGCGTGACGATCGACGACATCGCCGCCGAGGCCAGGGCGTCCAAGGGAACGCTCTACCGGCGCTGGGACTCCAAGGCCGCCATGGTCGTAGACGCCGTCCGGCACAACACCAAGCAGCTCGAGGACTCGGGCGACACCGGCACGCTGCGCGGCGACCTCCTCGCACTGCTGAATCTGGTCGCCAGGGAACTGACCAGGGATGCCGACCTCGTCGTCGCGCTGCTCGCCGCCGCCCGGCGGAACGACGAGCTCATGCGCACGGTCGCCTCGCAGGTCCGCGAACCCGGCCAGGCCGTCGGGCGGCTTCCCCTGGAACGGGCCATCGCGCGGGGCGAGCTCCCCGCCCGCACGGACATGTCTCTGGTGGACGAGATTGCGATGCCGATGCTCCTGCACCGAGTGCTGTGGCAGGAGCCTGTCGACGACGCGTTCGTCACGCACATCGTGGACGACGTGCTACTCCGGCTGCTGCCCGTAGCGCGCCTTTAGCTTGACTCCGGCGAGGATCTTGTAGTTTCCCCGTGCGGCAGAAAGAAGCCAACTGTGAAGCAACGTCACACCTACGGATGGACACAGGCACTTGGTAGTGCGCACAGCAGGTTCACTCCGACGCTGTGAATTGCGGCTGACGCAAAAAGGCCGCGGCCCGGCCGCGGTTCCTTGCAGGTCGCTTCAGTCACTCAGGTTCATGCCTCCGTAGATCGCCTACGCCTGTCCGTCGATCCACTCCGCGTCGTCGGCGAAGAGAAAGGCAACGGCACCGGCCATGTCAGCGGGGCGGCCCAGGCGCAGGCTGAGAGCGACCTCCAGGGCATTGTCATTCTGCTTCTTCCGGGTCTCCCGCATGACCAAGCCGGGGGTGAGGGTATTGCAGCGGATGCCCTCCTTGCCCCAACGCTTGGCGATGTGCCGGGTCAGGGAGTTGACGCCGGCTTGGAGGCCTCGCAGGCAGGGCTACCGCCCATTCCCGTCCCAAGGACGTGCCCGAGGGGGCGTGTTGACGATGACGCCGGTGAGGGCGTAGCCCACCAGGTTGACCTCAAGGGTCCGCCGCCAGCGCTCCGGGTCCATCTCCAACAGGTCGTGGTCGCTGCCGAGCCCTTCCGCGGAGAGGGCCGCGCCCGACGTTGCACAGACCGTCGACCTCGCCGAAATCGGCGACGGTCGCTCCACGAACCACTCGACGGAAGGCTTCGTCGCCGAGGTCGAACACGAAAGGCCACCGCACTCCCGCCCTCCTCGACAAGGGCACGAAGTGGTACCTGGCCATGCACGGCCCCGACCGCCCTCGCGTCCCTCCTCACCGCCATCTACACCGAGGCTGGCGTGGAACCGGTCCGGACGGCACCAGAGGGCGTCGAGGTGGGGAGTCGCCGATCCCCGTCCGCGGACTATGTGTTCCTGTTCGACCACGGGCATCACGGCGCGGCGGTGCCCATCGCCCAGGACTCAGTCGAATTCCTCACCGGCAAGCCGGCACCCTGCTCAGCGACGCTCACACCGGGAGCGATCGGGGTCGTACGCGAGCCACGGCACGGCTGACGAGACGGGCCCCGGCCGTTCACCGGCCGGGGCCCTGCCAAAGTCTGGACGCGCCTACACCATGGAGTGGCATGCACCGCGCTGGTTCGTAGTCGTCCCGGGCCGGGAGCGACCGTGGAGACACCCCCTGTTCCCGGCCCGTCGGTCGAGTCTCCGGCATGGCGCGGGCGCGTTGTTCATGCGTCCGGGACTCGGTCTGCGACGAGGCCGCGAGCAGACGGGGCGGCCGGTTCGCCGTCAGGGGCGGGATATCGCGGCAGGAAGAAAGACATTGCGAGCGCGACGGCGCAGGCGACGATCAGGCCCAGGAGGGGGACGTTGTAGCCCGATGTCCGCTCCGCCGCCGTCTGCACGATGACGGGTATCACGCCCATCGCGAGGATGGTGATCCCGAGGGTCAGGCCCTGCAGTTGCGCGAAGTCTCGTGGGCCGAAGTACCGGGCGATCAGGTACGGTCCGATCGTCGATTCAGCGCCCCTGACCACACCCAGCAGACACATCGCGAGGAACAGCACCGGCACCGTGTCATAGACGCTGATCACGAGCACCAGAGCGAGCACGACGCACGCGACGAACGGCACGATCACCCACGGCGACCTCGCCCGGTCGAGTATCACTCCGGCGAGGATCAGGCCGACCACCGACGAGATGAACTGCGCCGACAACGACAGTGACACGGTCTCGGAGGAGTATCCGTGGTCGCCGAGCAGAGAGACGGCGTTCTGCGACACGCTCAGCACCGCGCCCCCCGCGAGCATGAAGATCACCGTGCTGAGCAGCCACGCTCGACTGCGGACGGCCTTCCGCAACGGCACGCCCGGCAATTCGGCGGGCACCGGCCCGGTGTCCCGCCCGCCTTCCGGGAAGGCAGGGACACTGCTGGTCTGCTGGTCCGGGTCCGGTTCGGACAGCAGGAACATCTGGGCCGGCGCGACGACCAGGAGGACGGCCACGCCCAGCAGGACGAAGGTGGCCCGCCAGCCGACATTGCTGATCAGTTGCTCGGACAGAGGGGAGAACACGGAGCCCGCCAAGCTCGCCACCACACCGACCGAGGCGAACCCGATGCCTCTGTGGTGGGGGAACCACACCAGCACCACCTTGAAGACGACGACCACGCAGCCGATGTAGCCGAATACCATCGAAACGATCAGGATCGCGCCCAACGCGAGTCGGCTCGCCCCCACGAGGGACGCCGCGGCCGTGGTGAGGCCGTAGAACACGACGGCCGGAACAGCGACCTTTCTCACGCCCCATCGGTCCACCCATCGGCCCCCGAACGGCAGCACGAAGGGCACGACCAGAAGCGGCAGTGAGAACAGGGTCAGGGTCGCGGACTCCGTCCAGCCGAATTCCTTGGAAATAGGACCGACGAAGAATGTCGTGGTTGCGGCCAATACCCCGGCGGGGCTCAGCATCATCGCGACACCGCAGGCGATCATGGCTTTCCATGCCTGCTTCGGATACATGCCCATCGACGAGAAGTATGTGGATATTGAGCGCGAATTCAACGCGGCGGGAGCGGCGAAGTGAGACGGCTCCGGATTCGGTGCGTTCGGATGCTCGGACATCATTGTCCTCTTTTGCTTTTCGTCGTTCGCCGTCAGCCGGCGGTGGGCGGCTCGAACGCTGCGAGCAGGGGGAAGGGCGCGAGTCCGAGAATGTTCCGACCGTTGATCTCCGCCATGGGGTCGAGCCGGAGCGCACCATGTGTGGCCAGGACGCGCATATCGCGTACGAAGCGCTGAATCGGGTTCTTCAGAGCCACCGTGGAAGACCCCAGCGCGAGCTGGAGCATGTCAATCACCTGGCCACACTGGTGGATGGCATGGACGAGGTCCATGGTGATCTCGGGTTCCTCGGCGGGGTGGAAGTCCTGGCCGCGCAGCGCCCGCCGGTCCACCTCGTCGGCGTGCAGGTGGACGACGGCCGCGGCGGCGTTGATGATCGCCCGTGCCTTGCCGGCGGTGACCTGGGCCGACGGCATGTCCGCAACCGTCGGATACGGCAGATTGAACGGCTTGCGGGACTTGGCCTGCTCGACGAAACATTCCAGCGTGCCCCGCGCCATGCCCAGGGCCAGCGCGGCGAAGCTCGCCGTCGTGCTCACCATCAGTGCCACGGCGCCGCCGAATGCCCGCCCGCCGAAGCGCTCCCGAAGGGTGTCCATGATTTTGGGCAGGTCAGATGTGTGCACGAAGCGGTGCTCGGGGACGAAGGCCTCGCCGTCCACGGTGACGCTGTTGCTGGAGGTGCCCTTCAGGCCCATGACCTTCCAGTCGTCCAGAATCAGGAACTGGTCACGCGACAGGACGGCCATTCCGCGGCGATGCCGGCCGGGGCTCTCCTCGTACTCCACCCCCACCGCTCCCCACGCGGCGTGTTTGCAGCTGCTGCCGAACGACCACTTGCCACTGACCATGAAGCCGCCGTCCACACGGCGGGCCGACCCGACGCTGGTGGACAGCACCGACGCGCCGAACATCAGCGGGCCCACCCAGGTGTCGCGCAGGGCGAAGATCTCGTCGACGGCCTGTTGCGGAAAGCCCAGGGAGTTGCGGATGGCACTCGACACGATGACGGTCCATCCCGCCGAGCCGTCTCCCCTTCCGAGCTCGGCGACGATCTCGATGATGTCCCGCGCGCCCAGCTCGTAGCCGCCCACTTCCTCCGGGAGGGTGATCTTGAAAACCCCGGCGTGGTGCATGGCTTCGAGTGTCTCCGGCGGAAGCGCTCCAAGCTCCTCGCCCTCCAGCGCGTTGCGCCGAAGCAACGGGACCATTCCCGTAATCTCGTCCCGGATCTTTTTCCCTGCCGGGCTGAGGAATTCCGATTCGCGCTCGCCTTCCGCCTTTGCCGGGACCCCGGCGCCAGCGGCAAAAAACGCAGAATTGTCAGACATGTTGCTCCTCGACTACTACGGATTACCTTGCCTGGAATGCAGACGGAAAGCTTTTACGGCGTGCCCTTCTTGAAAGCTCCCCAGTGCTCGGCGAGCTTTCCGTCCCGGACACGGAAGATCGTCGGGATGAACCAGTCGTAGGTCGATGCGGGATCCGACGGATCGGGCAGCGGTTTCTGCATGAGCAGACAGACCAGGTCGTTCTCCACGACCAGGGAAACCGGCGGAGGCGGCACGTCTCCGACCGACGGCATCATCCGGAAAGAGGCGGCCAGCGCGGCTCGACCGTTCTCCGGGATGTTGGGATCGTGCTGGACGTAGTCGTCCGCGATGAAGCGTTCGAGTACAGCGTCGATTTCCTTGTCGATCCTGCCCGACACCACCAGACGTGCCAGCGCGGCCTCGAACTCTATGACCAGCCGTTTCTTCGCCGTGACTGCCGGATCGGGCGACGCCGCCAGCGCCTCGAAATAGTCCGGCCGGTCTGGCCAGGTCGAGAAAAGATCAGGGTCGGTGATGGTTGCGACTCCAGCCGCAACAGTGAATTCACTCATCGAACTATTAGCTCCAGTACTGGTCGGTCCAGTTCGATCGCCAGCCGGAACTCTTCAGGCCGCGCGATCGACTCGGCTGGCCCACGGTGCGCCTCGAAACCCGTTCGGCCAGGGGGGCAGGGTCCATTCGGCGACGGGTGCAGCCGTCGCCGCGTCAACCTTGCACGAACTGCACTGTACGGTCCAGTGCAGTAATCCGTAAAGAGGTCGACCGTCCTCGCGCTGCGCCCGGCCGACTCTCCGAGCCGTCCAGCTGCGCGATCTGGGCCCAAGACCTGCCGCTGAACAGGCAGGCCGCCGGGCTCTGGCACGTCTTCATCGCGCTCACGACGAAGCGGTGACACCTTCTGCAGGCCGCCCGAGTGCATTGCAATCGCGCCTGGGCCCGCTTCCGCTTCCAGCCGGAGTGCTGCGTGCCTGCCCTGCCGACGAGGACGACTGGACAGCGCGCGGCACGCACTGGACGCCCTCGCCAGGCCCTGCTTCGACAGCACGGCCAACAGGCTCGCCCTGACCCGTCGCCATCGACGACTCCGTGGCCCTGCAGGCCCGCCGCCTTGAAGTGCCGGCCCCCTGCCGCGGCATCCTCGCCGATCGCCCGCGGCCGTCCGAGCCAGGTCACCATGGACTTCCTGGTGTCCTCAGCCGCCGCCTTGAACTGGCTGAACATCGCCGTCGAACAGTGGACCGCCACGGACGGCCACCTGAATCTCAGCAACCTGCTGGACGCAACCTTCGCAACGCTCGCCCCGGGAACGACCAGGCATACCGGGGGGGCCAGCAGAACGGCATACTCGAACCGATACCGCGCGAGCCCTGGACAGCCAACGGTCAGCCTGCGGGAGAGGAATTCATAGGCTCCGCCTATTCAGGGCATCGATTTTTGGTCGTGGACCCCCTCACCCGTCCCCGGTTCACTGTGGCCCAAAGCTGGCGCGTGCCGATCGGGCTCGGTATCGCGCGATCAAGGAGGTTGCAATGACGCAGACCCCGGGCAACGAGCGAGCCGCACAAGCCGCGCGTATCGCGGCCAAACCGTGGTACCGGCAGTTGTACGTCCAGGTGCTGGTGGCGATCGTGATCGGCATCGTGCTGGGCTGGAAGTGGCCGGAACTGGCCACCGACATGGAGCCGATCGGCACGACGTTCATCACCGCGATGAAGATGCTGATCGGACCGATCGTCTTTTTGACGATCATCGGCGGCATAGCCGGCGTCGCGGACCTGAAGAAGGTCGGCCGCACCGGCATCAAAGCGCTGACCTACTTCCAGGTCGGCACGATCATCGCCCTGCTGACGGGCCTGGTGGCGATCAACATCTTCCGGCTCGGTGACGGCGTGCACGCCGACCCAGCCACGCTTCAGACCTCGGGCGACGCGAGCCAGTACGTCGAGACGGGCGAGCACCAGCACTGGTGGGAGTTCCTCACCAACATCGTGCCGAACAGCTTCTTCGGCCCGTTCGTCGAGGGCAAAATCCTCCAGGTGATCTTCCTGGCGGTGGTCTTCGGCACTGCGCTGAAGCTGGTGGGGAAGACGGGTGAGCCGATCATCGCGGGCGTCGGCCGGCTGACCGAGGTCGTCTTCAAGGTGCTGTCCTTCGTCATGAAGGCCGCGCCGCTGGGCGCTTTCGGCGCGATGTCCTACGCCATCGGGAAGTTCGGCCTGTCCACGCTGACCAGCCTGGGCTCGCTGATCATCCTCTTCTACGTCACCTCGGCCCTGTTCGTCGTGGTGGTGCTCGGCGGGGTGCTCGCCCTGTATGTGCGGCTGAACATCTTCCAGCTCTTCCGCTACTTCAAGGAGGAGTTCTGGCTGATACTCGGCACCTCGACCGCCGAGCCCGCTCTGCCCGGGCTGATGCGCAAGCTGCAGTTCATGGGCGCGGAGCGGTCCACGGTCGGCCTGGTCGTGCCGACCGGCTACAGCTTCAACCTGGACGGCGCGGCGATCTACCTCTCGCTGGCCACCCTGTACATCGCCCAGGCCACCGACACGTCTCTCTCCATCGGCCAGCAACTCGGCCTGCTGGCCGTCATGTTGCTGACGTCGAAGGGTGCGGCGGGCGTCGCGGGCGGTGGTTTCATCGCACTGACCGCGACCCTGTCGACGGTCGGCTCCGTGCCGGCGGCAGGCATCATGCTCATCTTCGGCATCGACAAGTTCATGTCGGAGTGCCGGGCGCTGGTGAACTTCTTCGGCAACGCCGTGGCCACCTTGTTCGTCGCCAAGTGGGAGAACGGCCTGGACGTGGAGCGGGCCCGGGCGGTGCTGTCGGGCAAGGCCGGAGATCCACCCTTGATCATCGAGGCCGAGGAGCACCAGAGTCGGCCGACCTTGGCGTCGCCCGCCGCGCAACCCGCCGAGGTGACGCCCTGATGCTGTCGGTACTGATCGCCCCGGACAAGTTCAAGGGCTCCCTCAGCGCCGACGAGGTCGCCCGCGCCCTGGAGCGCGGGCTGCTGAAAGGTGCCCCGCACGCACGGGTCAGCCGGCTCGCGCTGGCCGACGGCGGAGAGGGGAGCGTGGCCGCGGCCTGCTCGGGCCGGTTCAGCTCCGAGACGGTCGTCGTGACCGGGCCGACCGGACAGCCCCTGACGGCCCGCGTGGCCGTGCACGGCCGTACCGTCCTCATCGAAGCAGCGGCCGTCTGCGGACTCGGCGTCCTGCCGGACGGCCGCAAGGCACCGCTCACGGCCACCAGCCGCGGCATCGGCCAGGCCGTCCAGTACGCGCTGGCGGGCGGGGCGGACACGATCGTCCTCGCGCTGGGCGGGGTGGCCACCACCGACGGCGGCGCGGGCCTGTTGCAGTCCCTCGGCGCAGTGCTGGCCCGCGAGGACGGCACGCCGGTCGGCCCCGGCGGCCGCGGACTCGCCGACCTCCACACGGTCGACCTCACCGAAGCCCGCGCCGCCCTGGCCGGGATCGACCTCGTCCTCGCCACCGACGTGGACAACCCCCTGCTCGGACCGACGGGCGCGGCCGCCGTCTACGGCCCTCAGAAAGGGGCGGCCGAGACCGAGGTGCGCGAACTGGACGACGCCCTGGGTACGTTCGTACGACGGCTGGAGGCGTCCGGTGTCGCGGACGCGGCCCGTCTCGCCCGATCCCCCGGGGCCGGGTCGGCCGGCGGACTCGGATACGCCGGGACGCTGCTCGGAGGGCGGGTGTGCTCGGGCGCCGACTACTTCCTGACCCTGCTGGGGGCAGACGAGCTGCTCGCGGGCGCCGACTTCGTCGTCACCGGAGAGGGCAGCCTCGACGAGCAGTCCCTGTCGGGCAAGCTCCCCGTCGCGCTCGCCCGGCGGGCCCGTCGGCAGGGCGTCGCGGTGCACGCCGTCGCCGGCCGCTGCGCCCTGCCCGCCGAGCGGACCATCGCCCACTTCCGCTCCGTCCAGGCCCTGACGGATCTGACCGAGCAGGACTGCGCGAACGACAGCGCCCTGTCCGCGCGGCTGCTCGCGCAGTGCGGGCGGACTCTCGCCGACCACTGGCTCGGACGCGGGTAGCGGCGGGCCGGGCTCAGGCCCGTGGGCGGATAGGTTGATCCTGTCGCAGCACAGCACGCCCCGGGAGGCACCGTGGACGCCCGGCAGTTGGAGTACTTCCTGGCCATCGTCGAGCACGGCGGTTTCAGCAAGGCGGCCGCCGCCCTGCACGTGGCCCAGCCGTCGCTGTCGCAGGCCATGGCGAACCTGGAGGCCGACCTCGGAGTGGCCCTCTTCCACCGGGTCGGCCGCGGGGTCGTGCTCAGCGAGGCCGGCACGGAGCTGCTGGAGCCGAGCCGGCGCGTGCTGCGGGACATGACGGCCGTACGCGACACCGCCGCCGCTCTTGCCGGGCTGCACGGCGGCACCGTCGAGGTCGCCACCATGCCCTCCCCCGGCATCGAACCGCTCACGACCCTCATCCACCGGTTCGCCGAACTGCACCCGTCCGTCACGGTGAGCACGCAGGCCGCCTTCACCCCTGACGAGGTCGTGTCCCTGGTCCGCAACGGCGCCTGCGAACTGGGCCTGCTGGGCAGCGCCACCCCGATGAGCCCGTCCGGCCTGGACGTCCTGCACGTCGAGGACCAGCCGTTCGTGGTCGTAGCCGCCCCCGGCGGGGTGATCGAGGACGACGTGACGATCCGGCCCGAGGATCTCGCCGGGCAAAAACTCATCGCCTCCCGCACCGGCAGTCTGATGCGCAGCATCGTCGACGACGTCACCGCCGGGGGGTCCGGCACGCAGATCGTGACCGTCGTCGACCACCGCACCTCCATCCTGCCCCTGGTCCTGACCGGGGTCGGCGTCGCCGTCCTGCCCTCCTCCTGGACCCGGCTGGCCCGGCGCTGCGGCGCCGTGGTGGCCCCCATCGAACCGACCGCCCACCTGCATGTGGCGATGGTCAGCCTGCCCGCGCACCTGACCCCGGCCGCCCGCGCCTTCCTCACCCTCACGAGCTCACTGGCCCAGCGCCGGGCGCGCGAGACCTGACGACGAATCCGGCGGCCAAACCTATCGGCTGCACCTATGGGTCGTATCGAAAGCAGGTCTTGGACGGGACACGGCACCACTGGGTTGACTCGAAGTCGTCGAAGCAGCAGACGCCACCGGAGGCTCCTCGTGACCACAACCCGCACTTTCCGTATCGCCGCCATCCCCGCCGACGGTGTCGGCGCCGAGGTCGTGGCCGCGGGCCGCGCCGTACTGGACGCGCTGGCCGCAGACTCCCAGGGGGCGTTCGCCTTCGAGTGGCAGGAATTCCCCTGGGGCTGCGAGTTCTACGAGCGCACCGGCAAGATGATGGACGACGACGGCCTGGAGCAGCTCAAGCCCTTCGACGCCATCTACTTCGGGGCCGTCGGCTGGCCGAACGTCCCCGACCACATCAGCCTGTGGGGCCTGCGTCTGAAGATCTGCCAGAACTTCGACCAGTGGGCCAACGTCCGCCCCGTGCACTTCCTGCCCGGCGTGCAGAGCCCGCTGCGCAAGGCCGACGACACCGAGCTGGACTGGGTCGTCGTCCGCGAGAACAGCGAGGGCGAATACGCCGGACTGGGCGGTCGCAACCTCGGCGGCCGCGGACCGGGCGGTGAAGTCGCCGTCCAGTCCGCCCTGTTCACCGAGGTCGGCTGCGAGCGGATCATGCGGTTCGCGTTCGACCTGGCCCGCACGCGCGACCGCCGCAAGGTCTCGTCGGTGACGAAGAGCAACGCGCAGCAGTACGGCATGGTCCTGTGGGACGACGTCTTCAAGCGCGTCGCTCTGGACTACCCGGACGTGGAGACGGAGAGCGTCCTGGTCGACGCGATGTCCGCGAAGTTCGTGCTGAAGCCGGAGGACCTCTCGGTCGTCGTCGCCTCCAACCTCAACGCCGACATCCTCTCCGACCTCGGCAGCGCCCTGGCCGGCAGCCTGGGCCTCGCCGCCAGCGCCAACCTCAACCCCGAGCGCCGCTTCCCCAGCATGTTCGAGCCCGTCCACGGCTCCGCCCCGGACATCGCCGGACAGGGACTGGCCAACCCGATCGGCGCGGTCGGCAGCGCCGCCCTGATGCTGGACCACTTCGGCCTGCCCGACCAGGCCGCCCGACTGAACAAGGCCATCGAGACAACCACGGGCGCGGGCATCCTCACCCGCGACGTCGGCGGCACGGCCTCCACGGAGGAGGTCACCAAGGCCCTCATCGACGCGCTCAACGCCTAACAGCTGAGGCGGCCGGGGATCCCCGTCCCGAAGGGCGGTGGCGCCCCGGCGCCGTCAGCTCGCCCCGCCACAACGACCAGCCGGTCGCTGGCTGGCCCGCCCGTCATGCCGGACGGGCCACGGAAGGATTGGTCAGCCCGTCGCCGGAGAGTTCCCGGAGATCAACGACGCGCACCTGGACCGACCACACCGGTACGGCTGCTTCATCGCCCGCGAGGACACCCGCGCTCAGGACCGCGGCCAACTGCTCTCGCCGTGGTGGAGCCGGGCCACTGACCTGCACAGGACCCGCTGGACCGGGTCAAGCTCCCCAGACGGGTGCGCTCGGCTTCCGCGGCAGTTGGGCCAACCACGACACGCGGCTCAGGTCGCCGGGGCGCCCGGCGACAGATCGAGCCGGACGGGCTCGTCGCGGTCGCAGCGCAGCGTGCCGTCGACGACCCGTGCGGCGGCGACCTGGAGCGAGGAGCGGCGGGTGGCGTAGGTGCCGTCGTCGTCGGTGAGGGGGCCGACGCGGCCGGGGTGCGTGAAGTAGAAGATGTAGGCCGTCTCCCCCTGGACGACCACGTCGGCGTGCAGGCCGATGGTGCCGTCGTCGGGGCGGCTGCCCGGCTTGTCCAGGATCAGTCCCTGGTGTTCCCAGGTGGTCAGGTCGTCCGAGCGCAACACGCCCTGTCCCCGCCACTCGTCGACGAGCATCCAGTAGTAACCGCCGAGTTCGAAGACGTTGGGCCCCTCGTGCGGGCGATGGCCGACCACCAGGCCGGTGGCCCGCCAGTGGTACAGGTCGGGGCTGTCGGCAGCATAGGTGAGCGAGCCCCGCGACTCGTCCTTGAACCACATCCGCCAGCCACCGTCCGGCAACGGGTACACGCACGCGTCGATGACCCGGTCAGAGCCGAGGTCCAGGTCGCCGTGGTGGGTCCAGTCCAGCATGTCGGGACTGGTGTAGTGGCGGATGCGGGCGGCACCGGTCCAGGAGTCGGGTACGCCACGGAGGTAACTGACGTACATGTGGTGGAGCCCGTCGTGCCAGATGATCTCCGGTGCCCAGAAGGTGTTCCTCCCCCACTCGGTTTCCAGCCCGGTGAGGGTGCCCCGGTAGGTCCAGGTGCGGCCTCCGTCCGCAGACGCGGCCACGCCCAGGTCGGTGCCGTGCACCCAGGTGACGCCGGGGCCGGGGGCGGTCGGGCGGCGGTTGGTGTAGACGAGCCACCACTCACCGGCGTGGCGGTTCCATATCGCCACGGGGTCGGCGGCTCCGTCGTGCACGGGGTCGCGGAAGAAAGGGGCGTCGGCGGCGGGGATCACAGGGTCTCCGTTGTTCGTGCTTGACTCGTGCGGCTTGGACGCGGGGCGGGTTCAGCCGCCCGTGGACTCCCGGATCACCAGGGAGAAGTCACCGACGACGTCCTGGTGCCCGGTCGGGGGCTCGGTCTGTTCGATGCGCCTGATCAGGAGGTCGACCGCCCGCTCGGCCATACCGTCGTGGTCCGGGTCGACGGTGGAGAGGGAGGGAATCAGGAACTCGCTCTCCATGACATTGTCGAAGCCGATCACCTTCACCTGGTCGGGCACCCGCGTCCCGACGTCGGCCAGGCCCCGCAGCACGCCCATGGCCAGGGAGTCGGTCACGCAGAACACACCGTCGAAGTCGAGCCCGCTCTCCGCCATCTCCCGGGCTCTCTCAGCGCCCTCGCGCATGCCGAGCCGGTCCACCTGCTGGATCAGGGCGGGGTCCGACGGCAGGCCCGCGTCCTGGAGCGCCTGCCGGTAGCCCGTGAGACGGAGACTGGAGGTGTCCACTTCGTCCGCGGCCCCGCACAGGATCGCGATGCGACAGCAGCCCCGTTCGATCAGGTGCCGGGTGGCCTCCCGGGAGGCGTCGAAGTTGGGCATGGCGACATGGTCCACCGGCCCGCCGAAGATCCGGTCACCGAGAATAACCACCGGGTGGTCCACCCTCAGCCGCTCCGCGTCGGCCTGTTCGAGACCGGCGGCGCTGAGGATGAGCCCGTCGTAGAGCCGGTTGCGCGAGAGGGACAGTGCGTCCAGTTCGTTCTCCCGGGAGGCGGTCTGCTCGACACTCACCCTCAGGCCCCTGCGCTCGGCGGCGGTGATGATGGTGGCGGCCAGCAGGCCGTAGTAGGCGCTGTTCACCTCGGGGACGGCGAGCCCGATGACCCCGGTGCGGCCCTTGCGCAGGTTGCGGGCGGCGACGTTGACCCGGTAGTCGAGCCTGACCATCGCCTCCATGACCTTCTCCCGGGTCGAGGGGCGGACGTTCGGGTGGTCGTTGATGACGTTCGAGACGGTCATCGGTGAGACTCCGGCCGCCTTCGCCACGTCCTGGATCGTCGCCACGCTCACCCCTGTTCTGCGCTCTCGGAACCCACTCGCATGCTATGCCCGGCCTCCTCGCCGGTGCCCCGCGTACTTCCCCCACGGGTGCGCAGCACGGTGAAGGAGTGGGGCGGGACCTCGCAGACCGTCCCGGTCAGCCGGTCCTCGACGGGCACGGCCGGGGCGGGCCCGAACCGGCTGGTGGCGTCCGGCGGGACGGTGAGAGTGGTGCGCGCGAAGCCGGCGTCGCCGTCCACCCCGACCGGCCGCAGCCGGACCGGCACAGGATCCGGCGTGGCGTTCGCGATCTTGACGATCACGTCGCCGGTGGCGCTGTCGCACACGGCGGAGACGGCGAAGACCTCCGGATCCGACCGCACGTCCTCGTCGTCGTGGACCAGCTCCCCGTCCCGGAAGCACCGGATGCGCCGGCCGTCCACCTCGACCCGCAGGTCGTACCAACGGCCGGTCTCGACGCCCGCGGGCACGCGCTCACTGAGGTCGTCCAGTATTCCGTCGTCGACGCGCTGGAGCCACGTCGACCGGTTCCCCCAGCCGCCGAGCGTCCACTGGCACCGGTTGCCGGGCGACGTCCCGGCGAAGCCCAGCACGAAGCCCTCGGCGCCGTCCGTCTTCCGGGCCCGCACGGAGAAGGTGTACGACGGTCCGTCCACCGCGTCCGGCAGCACCAGCTCGGCACCCGTTCCGCTCGCCGTCTGCCGGACACCGCTTTGGCCGAACGGCTCCCATATGCCGGACTCCGCTTGCCAGTTGCCGAACTCCCGGGTTGCTGAGCCACTCAGGGGACTGCTGGACACGTCGGTGAACTCGGCGCGGGTGTCGGCACCGGTTCCGATGTGGAGGGTGTGTCGCGGGCTCTCCGGAGCGGTCGGCTCCTGGGGTGTGCCGGTGACCGTGACGGGCAGGGCGGCGTCGCCCGAGTTCAGCGAATGCATGTGCTGGACGTGGTAGTTGAGGGTGGGCCAGACGTGCGTGTTGTCGAAGTAGATCAGATCGGGCAGCCACTGGGTGTGGTCGCGTTTGGCGAGCAGCGGGGCGTACGAGGCGAGCCGGACGACGTCTCCGTTGCGCTCCATGGCGATCATGTAGGCCGCTTCAGCGATCGCGCTGCGGCCGTTGTTGCGCCGGCTGCCGTACTCACCGATGTACAGGTGCGGGCCCTCGCGGTCCATCGTGTCGAAACGGCGGGTGTTCTCCAGCAGCCAGCGCGGCGACTTGTAGGCGTGCTCGTCGACGACGGGGACGCTCCTCTCGCGGGCGAACGCCCAGCCCTTCTCCCAGTCCTCCCCGAAGGTGGACGGGCCGAGGGTGCCGATGACCGTGATCTCGAGGTGGTGCTCGTGCAGGGCGTCATGGATGCGGGAGAAGCGGTCGCGGAAGGTGTCGGTGAGGGCGTCCTCGTTGCCGACGCCCAGGTACTCCAGACCGAACGGCTCGGGGTGCCCGGCCGCAGCCCGCACGGCACCCCAGTGCGAGTCGGCGGGGCCGTTGGCCCACTCCACCAGGGCGAGCACCTCGGCGATATAGGCGGGCATCTCCTCGTCCGGGAGGCCGACTTGACCGGTGCCCTCGCTGTTCTGGCAGCAGACGGCGGCGGGGACGACCGGCAGCGGTTTGGCGCCGATGTCCTCGCAGAACTGGAAGTACTCGTAGTAGCCCAGGCCCATCGACTGGTGGTAGTGCCAGATGTTGGACTGCTGGCGGCGCTCGTGCAGCGGCCCGACGGTCTCTGACCAGCGGTACATGTTGCCGAGCCCCTGACCGTGGGCGAGGCAACCGCCTGGGAAACGCAGGAACTTGGGCTTCAGGTCGGCTATCGCCTGCGCCAGGTCGGCGCGCAGACCGTTAGGCCGGCCCTTGAACGTGGCCTGCGGGAAGAGCGAGACCAGGTCCAGGTGGACGGTGCCGGTTCCCAGGGTCGTGAGCGCGAACCGTGCGTCGGGGTCGGTCACCGCGCAGGTGATGACCGCCGCGCACCGCTTCCAGGAGCCGTGGATCGGCCCCAACCTCGCCTGTCCGTAGACGTGTTCACCGTCCCGGCTCTCGATGCGGGCCATCATCCGGTCCGCGGTGCCGTCGGCCAGGCGGGCGAAGACACTGACGTCGTAGGTCTCCCCCGCCCGGACGGGGATCCCGTCGAAACCCTCGTTGCGCAGGCCCGCGCCGGCGAAGGTGGTACTGGTCAGCACCGCGTAGTGCGGGTTGGCCGGGTGCAGCGGATCGTCGGTGGAGACCGTGAGCCATCCGGCCGCCCCGTTCCGTTCCAGCAGCTCCCACGCGGTGAGGGCGTGCCAGTCGGGGTGGTCGGCGAGGCCGTACTCGAAGGACCTGTTCTGCACGAGTTCGGCGTAGAGCCCGCCGTCCGCCGCGTAGTTGAGGTCCTCGAAGAACGCCCCGAACAGGTCGGGCGAGATGGGGGTGCCCAGGGACCGGGTGTCCACCTCCACGACCGTCTCGACGGGGCGGCCGGATGTACTCATGATCGTCAACTCTCCTTGATCTCGTTACGTCGGCGGCGGCTACTTCGGATACATCAGCGTGCCGAAGCCGAGCTGGTCGTAGCCGCCGCTGGTGGTGCCGTAGTTGCCGCCGCCGCCCTCGGTGCCGACGAGATCGCACATGGCCGCGATGTACTTGTCGTCGAGGCCCTTGATCCGGTTGTAGTGGTAGTGGAGCATCGCCCACAGCGGGCGGATCTGCCCACGGGAGGCGTCGGAGATCGCGGTCTGCTCGTTGTACGCGCAGTTGGTGCCGCTGCCCCAGCTGTAGGTGGTGTAGGGCACGTCCAGGCCGATGTTGTACTTGGCGACGTACTGGGCCGCCTTGAAGAACCTGTCGTCGTCATAGCCGTACAGGTCGACGCCCTGGTTGTAGGCCATCTCGCAGATGGCGCCCATCTGCCCCATGCCCATGATGCTGTGGGCCTGGTCGCGGCCGGACTCCTGCCACTGGCCCAGCGCGTAGCCGTCGTCGTCGGTGTACAGGAACGGGACGGCTTTGCCGATGGCGCCGTTGCCCGCGCCGCTCTGGAAGTAGGTGACGGCCTCGTCGAACTTGTCGCCGTCCTCGCAGAGGATGCCGATGGCCATGACGGAGGCCACGTTGCACAGGTCCCAGTTGGCCCAGTAGTGGGTGATGCAGGTGAAGTTGTGGTCCCGCAGGAAGCCGTGGTTCCACGGGTAGAAGACGTTCAGCATCATCTGCTGGAAGGCCGCGAGGTCGAACCCGCTGTAGTCGCGCAGCAGTTCGCCCACGTTGGCGAACTGCCAGCCGTAGATGCCGGCGGCGAGGCAGGCGTCCGTGGTGCCGGTGAGCTCGGTCAGGGTGCTCGACCAGGCGTTGCAGATGGCCGCCGCGCAGTCGGCGTGGGCCGTGTCGCCGGTGATCAGCCAGCGCAGGGTGTTCTGGTAGGCGGCGGCGATGTCGTTGTAGAGGATCGGGTAGTTCTGGCCGGTGCCGCCGCGGATGACGGTGGCCTGGGGGTTGGCCGTCCACGTGGACGCGGAGTGGGCGTTGGCGGTCAGCACCTGCCAGGTCGCGTACCACGGGTCGACGCCCGCGGCCACCTTGACCTTGGCGCGGTTGATGTCGCCGGGGTGGTGGATCCCGCCGGGGTGGTTCCAGACGGTCGGCGCGGCGCCGACGGCCGGTGCGGAGGCGGCGCCGAGCGCCCCGGCGAGCGTGAGCCCGCCGGCGGCACGCAGCAGGCTCCGTCGGCTCGGCCCGGTGCGGGGGGACGAGGGGGTGGTGGGGGGAAGATCGTTGCGGCTCATCGGAGGTGGATCTCCAATCAAGTGGGGTCCGAACGGCTCTGGTCGGGGGTGATGCTTACTTGATCGAACTGAGCGGTGCCGAGGGCCAGGGGGCTGCGGGAGCAGACCACCAGACCCACGTAGTAGGGGGCGCCACCGAAGCCGGGGATCTCTCCCGAGGCGAGGGGGGTCCAGGTGACGCCGTCATCGGTGGAGGCGTAGGCGGTGAAGGCGGTCCCGGCGCGCTTCAGCCGCAGCAGGCAGGGGGCAGTGGCCGCGCCATTGCCCGTGAAGGTCGATCTTCCGGCGACGGTGGCGCGCAGCATGAGCTGGGCCCTGGTGCCGCCGGTGACGATCGCCCCGGCCGCCTGGTCGAACGGCGACAGGGACTTGGCCATCAGGAGCCCCACCTGGTCGGCGGTGACGCCGGTACGGGAGACCAGCCGGGCGGTGACCTCACAGTCACCGGTGACGGGCTGCCGTACGAACTGCCCTGTCATTCCCTGGTTATTGACGGTCAGGTCGGTCCCGGCTCCCCGTACGGTGAAAGTCCCGTCGGTGTACGAGGTGCTGCCCGGCGTACGGATCGCCACGACACCGAGGGTCCCGAACTCCCGGTCGTCGAGGACGCTGTCGCCGAGGTCGCCGTACGTCCAGGGGGCGGACGGGGGTGTGCCGACCCTGAGGGTGAGCGTGTCTGTCCCGTCGCCCGCTCCGTTGCCCGCGGTCGTAGTGACGGTGAACTCGCCGGTTCCGTCGGGAGTTCCGTGGATCAGGCCCGTGCGCTCGTCGATCCGAAGGCCGTCCGGCAGCCCGCCCGCGGTGAACCGTACAGGCTCGTGCGAGGCTCGGAGCAGATGCCGGAACTCGACGCCCTGGTTTGCGAACGCGGCGGTCGTGGAGGTGAGTTGGGGCACGGTGGGCGTCGGCATCTGCGCGGAGGCGGGCTCCGAACGCGGGCCGCGCCCGCCACTGTTCGTCTTCTTGACGACGTAGTGGTACGTCGTGCCGGGTGTGCCGATGGCGTCCGCATACCGGATGCGGGTGCCGAAGCCGACCGGGCCGATGCCGGTGGCGATCATCCGGTAGGGGCCATCGGCGTCTGCCGCCCGCAGCACCCTGTACCGGGCGGAGGGATCCGGGTCGGTCCAGGCCAGCTCGACGGCGTCAGCGGCGGGGACGGCCCGCAGGTCGCCTGCCGTGCGGGCGGGCTTGGGCACGGACCAGACCTCGCCGGACGCCGAGGTGACACTGACGTTGTCGAAGGCGCCGGTGCCTGTCTCGGCGTACTCCTCGTCGACGCCGAGACAGGAGGTGAGGACGAGTCCCGCGTACACGGTGTGTCCCAACTCGACCTCGGTGGTGCCGACTTGGGTCCAGCGGACGCCGTCCGGGGAGATCGCCCCGGTGCAGCGGCGGCTCCGGCGGGTCATGCGCACCCAGTACGGAGCCCGCAGCCGGTAACCGTCGCCGGCGCCTTCGACGTGCGGCGCCTGAAGCGGGGTGGCCGACTCGGGCAGGGCGCCGAGGTCGGAGATCGGAAAGGCAGCGGATGAAGTGATCGCCTTCTGCTGGGAAGGCGGCACGGTCGTGCTACCGGTGCCGGAGACGTCGGCTCCGGTGGAAGGCCGCACCGAGAACACCCCGCTCCAGGTGTGCAGCGGCAGCCCCTGGATGAGCATGGCGGCGTGCGCCGCGTCCGCGTCGAGGGAGGCCCGGAGGCTGACGCCGATCTTGGAGTACTGCGAGCTCAGCGGCCACACGATCCGTGCGGTGACTGTGCCGTCGCCACGCAGCGGCAGATGGACGAAGCGGTAGGTGTCGGCGGTGCCGGACGCCTCCAGCACGAACCGCTCTCCGTCGAAGGCAGCGGAGCCGGGAATCCTCACATCGCCGAGGTCCTTCGTTGACCAGGGATCGGGAAGTCCGGCAGTGACGGAAACGGGGCTTGAATCGCTGCTGGATCCCTGGAAGTTGGTGGCGGTGACTGTGTAGTAGTACGTCCGGCCCCGGCGCGTGCCGCCGTCTGTGTGCGCCGGCTTGTCGAGGCCGGTGGCGATCTCCTCGTACGGGCCGTCCGGGTGGGCGGCCCGTCGGAGGGTGTATGTGCTCGCCCACGCCGACGGGAGCCAGCTCACGGTGACGGCCTGGTCGCCGCCCACCACGGTGACGCCCGCGGGAGCCGTCGGCACCTTCGGGGAGGGAGCCTGCGTGCCCGCATAGGTGAAGGTGCCCCAGCTGGGCAGGTCGTCGTTGCTGCCCTCGACGACCCGGGTGCCACCGGTACCGCGAAAGACCGCCGCCTTCGTGTACGGGGTGTCGAGGCCGCGGACGCCCGCGTAGTGGGCGAGGTACATCTCGTAGACCGGGGGCACGTTGCCGCGCGCGGTCGCCGACACGGCCGTCTTGATGTACTTGCCGGTGCGGTCGAGGTCGGGGGTGAAGGGGACGTCGCCGCCGAGGTTGTAGCGGGCGGCGTACTCGGCGTTGGCGAGCAGGCGGTCGCCGTCGAAACCCCACAGGTCGACGCCCTGGTTCCAGGCAACCTGCGCGGCGTCGCCCATCAGGCCGACAGCGAGCTGCTCGTGGCCCTGGTCGCGTCCGGACTCCTGGCCCTGGCCCGCGTCGGTGACGATGCGGTGGGCGATGCTGCCGTTTCCGGCACCGGCCGCGGCGAAGCGCAGCGCGTCCTCGAAGAGGACGGGCTCCTCGCAGAACACACCGATGGCCAGGATCGTCTGAAGTGCCGTCAGATCCCAGTTGCCGTTGGCGTAGAGCATGTAACCGGACACCGCCGGATACCAGACGTCGAGGAAGGACCGCTCGCAGCGGGCGATGTCCGCGTCCGCCCAGCCGTCGTAGCCGGTGTGGCGAAGCAGTTCGGCCGCGTTGGCGAACTTGAAGGCCTGCAGTCCGGCGCCGAGCGGCCCGTCGGCCCCGGTGATCATGGTCAGGGACGCCGACCAGGCGTTGAGGATGTCGCGGGCCCTGTCTGCGTTGGCACGGTTCCCGGTGACGGCCCACATGAGGGCGTTCTGGTAGGCGGCGGCCGAGTCGGCGACGGCCTGGTTCTGGAAGTTGGCGGGGCCGCGGCCCCAGGAGGTGATCTGGCCCGTGTTCTGGATGGGGTACGTCGGCTGGGAGCGGGCGTGGGCGGCGAAGGCGAGGTAGCCGTCGTGCACCGGAGATTCCTTCGCCGCGACCGCTGCCTTCATCCGGGCGAGGTCGTCAGCGGTGTGCAGGAGCCCGGGGTGGGTGAAAGCTCTGGCGCGGTTGTCGTTCTGTGTCGCGGCCCGTGCGGTGCCGGGCGCGAGCAGTCCGCTCGCACCCGACGCCGCCAGCAGGGCCACGGTGCCGCCGAGGAAACCCCGGCGGCTCGTGGCGGGAGTGATCATGACGCGGCGGCCGCCTCGGCCTGGGCGGTGGTCAGGAACTTCATGTTGACCACGTGCTCGTTGGCGTACCACTGCACGGTGTCGGTGGTGTAGTACCAGGTCGGCTTGCGCATCGTGTCGGCGATGACCACGCCGTTGACCACGAGGTTCTCGAAGGTGACGTTCTTGACGGCGTGGTCGGCGTCGTAGCCGAGGAACAGCGACGGGTTGGCGTGGGTGCCGGTGTAGGTGAGGTTCTTGATGTAGACGTCCTCGATGCCGCGGCCGACCGAGGTGTTGTACTTCGTGTTGTACATGACCCGCATGTTGAGGACCTGGCCCCAGCGGAAGTCCTCGATCCGGACGTCCTCGACGCGCACGTTCTTGATCAGGTTGGAGTCGCCGGCGTTGAGGGAGATGCAGCCCTGGTAGTTCATCTGGGGCTCGCGGTGGTCGAGGATGTCGACGTTCCTGATGACCAGGTTCTCGATCATCTCGGGGGCGTCGGAGTTGCCGTGCGTGCCGACCTGGATCGCGTGAGCGACGTCCGCCCACAGGGTGCAGTTCTTGATGGTGATGTTGCGGGTGTCGCCGTAGAAGTCGTTGCGGTGCGTGTAGATGGAGAAGCCGTCGTCGGAGGTGCGCCCGAAGCAGCCGTCGAAGGTGACGTTCTTGGAGCAGTACATGGTGAAGCCGTCACCCCAGGCTCCCCACGTGAACACCCGTCCCTTCTTGACACGGACGTGCTCCGCCTCCCCGAGGAACACGCCGGCCCCGAACAGGATGATGTCCTCGACCCGGCAGTTCCTGCTGCGCTCGATGTGCACGCCGCCGACCGTGGAGGTCGGGGCCAGCAGCAGACCGCGCCCCTTGACGGTCACCTGCTCGACGCCCTTGACGTCGATCTCCGCCTTCAGGACGGCGCCGCCGGCCAGGTAGACGGTCTTGCCGCCGGGGACGGTGAGGACGTTGCCCGTGACGGTGTGCAGGCCGGGGCCGTAGTAGAGGACGTCCGGGTCGTCGGCGGCCGGGGCGTGCTTCTCTATGCGGTTGGTGATGACGTGCAGACAGTCGAAGATCTCGTCGTTGATCTGGACGACGACGTCCTTCGGCTCGTCGAGCGTGAATCGCAGGGTGTCGCCGAGGAGTTCGGGCGTGATGCCAAGGGCGTCCGGGCGCACTCTCGCCTTGGTGGTGCCGCCCTTGAGATAGGTGATCTCCAGCTCGACCGGGCCGCAGAAGTCGAAGTACACCATCGACGAGCCCCAGACCTTGCCGGAGCCGGTGGTGGGGTTGATCTCCTTCGTGCCCGGCGCGTAGCAGGAGAGGGTCTGCCACTCGCCGTCGGGCGCGGTGCGCACGCGCACCTTGAAGCTGGCCTGCGTCGCCACACCGGACGGAATCGGGTAGGTGACGAGCTGGGGCGCGGGGGTGTCGGCCGACTCGTCGGCCCGGGCCGACGCGGCCGTCAGGTTGGTGAGTCCGACGGCGAGAGCCGTGGCACCGGCTGCCTGGAGAGCGGTACGGCGGGACAGGGAGGAAGACATACGTGACTCCTTGCGGGTGCGGGTGAGAACTACGGGGAGGCCACTCGGGAGGGGCGTTGTGCAAGCCCTGGTGAGTCCCAGTGGGAGGGACCCCGGCTGGGTGTCCCGGTGGTGAAGCCGCGTGGGGGGAGTCTGGAATGTGGGGGCGGGGCCGGCGGGTCACCCCGCCGATTCGGCTGAGGAAGCAGCCGATCGGGCTTGAGGGGCGACCGACTCCGCGGGGAATGCCGCCGACTCGGCTGAGAGCGCCGCCCATTCGGCTTGGCGACCGACACCGCTCAGAGAACGACCGGCTCGGCCGAGCGAGCGACGACCGCACGTCGTCGGCCGCGGGCTGCCGACCCCGGCACTCCGCGAGGCCCGGTCTTGCCCCGCACGGAGAGCCACGAAGGGCAGGTCAGTCCAGCGGAACCTGGACGGTGAGGAAGGAGTGGGGCGGCAGCGTGAGCGTCAGGCCCCGGTCGGTGACGGTCAGGGCGTCGAACGGACGCGGAGCCACCGCCGCCAGGTCCTGGGGGGTGTTGTGCGCCTGGAGCTTGTCGGCCGTCAGCAGACGGGCGACCGGCTCTCCGAGGGAGCCGCCGCGCAGGTCGAGCGTCAGCTCGACAGGTTCCTCGGCATCGAGGTTGGACAACGAGATCAGCACAGCCCCGTCCTTGACGCTGGCGGAGGCGGACAGCGTGTCCAGTGCGGTGTCCCCGACCGTGCGTCGGGTCTCGTCGCCGGTCAGGTGCACGGAGAGCGAAGTGGCGTCCTGGTGGCCCTTGTTCATCTCGAACACGTGGTAGGTCGGGGTCAGGACGAGGGCGTCGCCGTCGGTGAGGATCATCGCCTGCAGGACGTTGACGGTCTGGGCGATGTTGGCCATGTGCAGGCGTGCTGCGTGCTTGTGGAAGATGTCGAAGTGGGTGGAGGCGACAAGCGCGTCGCGCAGGCTGTTCTGCTGGAACAGGAACCCGGGATTGGTGCCGGGCTCGACGTCCCACCACGTGCCCCACTCGTCCAGGACCAGACCGACCGTGCGGCCGGGGTCGTAGACATCCATGACCGTGGAGTGGCCGGTGAGGATACGGTCGATCCTCCGGGCCGCGGCCATCGTGCGGTAGTAGTCGTCGGTGTCGAAGACGGTGGAGCTGCCCTTCGCCTCCCAGGGGCCGGCCATCGTGTAGTAGTGCACGGACAGGCCCTGGAAGAAGTTCTTCGGAGTGGCCTCGCAGCCGAAGCAGCTGATCTGCTGCATCAGCGTCTCGGTCCACTTGTAGTCGTCGTCGGAGGCACCCGAGGCGATGCGGTAGAGCTTGTTGTCACCGTGGTCGCGGCAGTACGTGGCGTACTGCCGGGCCAGGTCGGCGGAGTACTCGGCGCGCATGTTGCCGCCGCAGCCCCAGGTCTCGTTGCCGATGCCCCAGTACTTCACGCGCCAGGGCTCTTCGCGGCCGTTGGCCTTGCGCAGCCGCACCATGGGACTGTCGCCGTCACGGGTCAGGTACTCGACCCACTCGCTCATCTCCTGGACGGTGCCGGAGCCGACGTTGCCGCTGATGTAGGGCTCGGTGCCGAGGAGTTCACACAGGGCCATGAACTCGTGGGTGCCGAAGTGGTTGTTCTCCTCCACGTCGCCCCAGTGCGTGTTCACCATGCTGGGCCGCTGGTCCCTGGGCCCGATGCCGTCGCGCCAGTGGTACTCGTCGGCGAAACAGCCGCCGGGCCAGCGCAGATTGGGGATGTTCAGGGCCCGCAGGGCGTCTACGACGTCGAGACGGATGCCTCCTTCGTTGGGTATCGGCGAGTCCTCCCCGACCCAGAAGCCGCCGTAGATGCAGCGGCCGAGGTGCTCGGCGAAGTGGCCGTAGAGATGGCGGCTGATCGTCGGGCCCTCGATGTCGAGGTTGATGACCGCGGTGGCGTTGGGCACGGACGTACTCCTGCGTGAATGGGTTGGTCATGAGGGGTGTGCGAGGGGCGCGGGGCGCTGAATTGCGGAACGCTGGGTTGCGGAGAGCACGCGGGAGTGGTGCGGCGGACCTCATCCATTGGACGGCCTCGGTCGAGACGTCATGAACGGTTAACAACCGGTTTCTTGTAGCGATACAAATGTAGCGATACAACGAAGCTGCCACCACGACGCCGGATGCGTCAAGAGTGTTGCGGCAAGGTTTTGTCGACGGACTTCGGCGTGCGAACCGACCCGGCGACTACCGGGCGTTCAGACCCCTTGACACCGCCCTCGGGCCCGCCTTAGCGTTCGCCGAAGTTTTTCACGACCGGTTTCCGCAGGCGAGCGTTTCGGGGCGCGACGCCACGGCCGAAGAACCGGTCCATCAACCCTCGACACTCACCCCTGTGTGCCGGTCGGCACACCGTGATGAGCGAGGCGCGCGGTGAAGCGCTGTGGGAGACCCCTGGCAGCCGAGTGCGGACCAGCGCTTCATCTCCCCTGCTCAGGTACTTCCCCTTCCCATGCCCAGCCCTGCTCGGCTCGGCTCGGCTCACCAGTCTTTGCACACCTCCCCGTACGCACCCCGCACGAAAGGCTTCACCGCCATGCCCGTTTCATCCAGAGGCTCTCTCGACCGGCGCCGCTTCCTCGCCGCCTCCGCCGGTGCCGCATTCACCGCCGCAGCCCTGCCGGGTTGCGCCGCCTCCGTCGACTCCGACAGCGACTCCGGGGGCAGCGGGAAGACCCTCACCGTCATGACGCTGGTGAACGAGTGGGACGCGAAGACCCAGAAGAGCATCGAGAAGCTGCTGGACGTGAAGCTCCGGATCGTCACCTATGACGTCACCAAACTCAACGCCATGCTTGCCAGCAAGAACCCGCCGGATGTGGTCCGCGGCATCGGCGCGACGGACGCGCCCTACTTCGCCGCACGCGGGCTCATGGCCGACCTGGACCCGTACCTCGCCAAGAGCAAGGTACTCAAGCCCTCCGACCTCGCCGCGGCCAACGACGTGTGGCGCTTCGACGGCAAGAAGCAGGGCGCGGGCCCCCGCTACGGCCTCGCCAAGGACTACTCGCAGGACTCCATGTTCTGGTACCGCACCGATATGTTCGAGGCGGCCGGACTGGACCTCCCCAGCGCCACCGAGCCGTTGTCCATGGACGAGTGGCTAGACCTCGGCAAGCGGCTCACCAAGCGCAGGCTCGGCAAGGTGAAGGTCTACGGCCTCAACGCCACAAGCCTGGGGCTCTTCTCCCAGCTCATGTCGTGGACCGCGTCGGCCGGCGGCACTCTGTTCGCCGACGACATGGCCTCGGTCGACTTCTCCTCGCCCGAAGCACTCAAGGCGCTGCAGTGGTACGTCGACTACGCGAAGGCCGACATCGGCCCGAGCATCACCAACCCCAACCCGGACGGCTGGGACGGGCCGACCTACCAGGCCAACCGGATGGCAATGAGCTGCAACGGCTTCTGGTTCGGCGGAGTGATCGGCGGTGACGCCAAGTTGGCCGCGGTCTCCCGCTTCGCGCCCGCGCCACAGTTCGGCAGCCACCGCGTCAGCCCCTGCTTCAGCGGCACCGGCTTCTGGATGCCCAAGGAGGCCAAGAACAAGGACGCCGCCTGGAAGCTCTTCGAGTGGTACTTCGCCGACCAGCCGGCCAAGGACCGGGCGTCCTCGGGTTGGGGCCTGCCCTCGCTGAACTCGCTTCGCTCGTTGATCCCCAGGAGCAGCGCCTTCCAGAAGCAGGCCTACCAGGTCCAGGAACAGGACACGCCGTACTTCTCGGTCCTGCCGGTGAGCCCGTACGCGCAGGTGGACGCTCTCAACGGGATTCTCAGCAAGGTACTGCCGGACGCGATCAAGTCCGACACCAAGACCGGCAAGATCGCCGACGCGCTGAACTCTCGTATGAACGAGCAGCTCGCGCGGGGCAAGGAGCTGGTGGGGTGAGTACCGACCAACTCACCGGCCCGGACGCCGAGCCGACCGCGCCCTCCCCGGCGCGGCCGGCCGGCGGACGGCCGGGCTCGCGCCGGGCACCCCGGCCCCACTCGCTGCGGGCGCGCCGGGCCGGGGCCTTCTACCTGTTCACCGGCCCCTGGGTACTGGGCTTCCTGGGCCTGACGGCCTACCCGCTGGGCTACGCGCTGTGGCTGAGCTTCACCAACTCCGACGGCCTCTCCCCCAACGCCCGCTTCGTGGGCCTGGCCAACTACCGGGAGGTCTTCTCCGACCCGGACACCCTGGCGTCCCTGGCCCGCACCGGGCTGTTCGCCGCGATCACAGTGCCGCTGACGATCGTCGCCGGACTCATCCTCGCGCTGCTGCTGAACCAGCCGATCCGGGCCCGCGGCCTGTTCCGCACCCTGCTCTACCTGCCCGCCGTCGTCCCGCCGGTCGGTGCCGCCCTCACCTTCAAGCTGATCTTCGACCGTGACTCCGGATCGGCCAACGGCCTGCTGGACCTCTTCGGCGTCAACGGGCTGGCCTGGCTGGGGGATCCGTACGCCCGCTACGTGCTGATCATGCTGACGGTATGGGGCGTGGGCAACATCATGATCATCTCGCTGGCGGGACTGCAGGACATTCCCCGGGAGCTGCTCGACGCGGCACGGGTGGACGGGGCGAGCCAATGGCAGTCCCTCACCCGGATCATCCTGCCCCTTCTCTCCCCGGTGCTGTTCTTCCAGCTGGTCACCCAGCTCATCATGACGCTGCAGACCTTCGTACCGCTGCTCATCTCGCTCGACCCCACCCCCAAGGGCGTGGGGGCCGTACCCGAGAGCAACTACCTGATCATGATCGACGTCTTCTCCCAGTACTTCGCCAACGGCCGCTACGGCTACGCCTCCGCGCTGCTGTGGGTGCTCTTCCTGTTCATCATGCTCGTCACCTTCGTCGTCTTCCGGCTCAGCAAGGGCGCGGTCTTCTACTCCGTGGATCCCGAACAGGCGAAGCCCAAGACGCGGACGATCGGAGACAAGTGATGGTGCTGGCCCGACGCAAAGTCGTCTACATGCTCCTGATCGCGGCCCTGGTGCTCTTCCTGAGCCCCTTCGGCTGGCTCGTGATCACCGCGTTCAAGGCCCAGTCCGAACTGCGTGCCGTCCCCATCCACTGGTGGCCGCACCATCCGACCCTGGACAACTTCCAGCAGGCCCTGACCCTCTTCGACTACCTCGGCTACGCCCGCAACTCGCTGACGATCGCGGGGCTCTACTCCGTGCTGATCACCCTGGCCTCGGCCTGGGCCGGATACGGCTTCGCCCGGCTGAACGGCCCCGGCAAGAAGCTCGTCTTCGGCCTCATGCTGTCGACGATGATGACCCCGCAGATCATCACCCTCATCCCGACCTACCTGCTGTTCGCCAAGGCGGACCTGGTCAACACCTACATCCCGTGGGTGCTGTGGGGACTGGCCGGCGCACCGTATCTGATCTTCCTCTTCCGGCAGTTCTTCACCAACATGCCCAAGGAACTGGAAGAGGCCGCGATCATCGACGGCTGCGGACAGATCCGCATCTTCTGGCGGATCTTCCTCCCCCAGTCCTGGCCCGTCATCGCCACCAGCCTGATCCTCAGCTTCAGCTGGAGCTGGGGCGACTACATCGCCCCCGCCCTGCTCCTCGACGACGACCGCACCACCCTCTCCGTCAAGATCGCCACCGGCTACGTCAACGAACACGGCACCGGGCTCTACACCCTCATCGCGGCCGGCTCCGTGATGTACATCGTGCCCGTACTGGCGCTCTTCCTGATCCTTCAGCGCGGCTTCATCACGAGCTCCGCCACGTCCGGACTCAAGTGACCGGCCTGCCGCCTTCTCACCTGTGGAGCCACCCAGTGACCAGCAAACCCGTCCTCTCCATCCCCGGCATCGCCTACGGCGCCGACTACAACCCCGAGCAGTGGCCCGAGGAGGTGTGGGCCGAGGACGTACGCCTGATGCGCGAGGCAGGGGTCAACTTCGTCAGCGTCGGCATCTTCTCCTGGGCGCTGCTGGAACCGTCAGAGGGCGTGTACGACTTCTCACGCCTGGACCGGATCCTGGACCTGCTGCACGAGAACGGCATCACCGTCGACCTCGCCACCCCAACGGCGGCTCCGCCGGCCTGGTTCTTCCGCGCCCACCCCGAGGCGCTGCCGGTGGACCGCGACGGCCGGAAACTGTCGTACGGCAGCCGCCAGACGTTCTGCCCTTCAAGTTCCGCCTACCGCGCGGCGGCCCTGCGCATCACGGGCGAGCTAGCGCGGCGCTACGCCACCCACCCGGCAATCGTGATGTGGCACGTCCACAACGAGTACGGCTGCCACAACGCGGCCTGCTACTGCGACACCAGTGCCGAGGCGTTCCAGGTCTGGCTGCGGACGAAGTACAAGAACCTGGCCGCGCTGAACCACGCCTGGGGCACCACCTTCTGGAGCCAGTGGTACTACGACTGGCACGAGATCCTGCCCCCGCGACCTACCGGCGCCGGCCCCAACCCGACCCATCTCCTCGACTGGCGCCGCTTCTGCTCGGACGAATTGCAGGCGCTGTACCGGGTCGAGCGGGGTGTCCTGCGCGCGGCGGCCCCGTCCATCCCCGCCACCACCAACTTCATGGTCATGCAGGGCGCCGACAAGGCCGACTACTGGCGCTGGGCCCCGGAGCTGGACGTGGTGGCCAACGACCACTACCTGATGTACGACGACCCCGAGCCGGAGATCGACGTCGCGCTCCACGGCGACCTGATGCGCTCGCTGGCGCGCGGCCCCTGGTTCCTGATGGAGCACTCCACGGGAGCGCTGAACTGGCAGCACGTCAACAGGGCGAAGAAACCAGGGGAGTTGCGCCGCAACGCGCTGGCCCACGTGGCGCACGGCGCGGACGGCATCGCCTACTTCCAGTGGCGGCAGTCGAAGGCGGGCGCCGAGCAGTGGCACTCGGCGATGGTTCCGCACGCCGGGACCGACAGCCAGATCTGGCGGGACGTGGTGCGCCTCGGCGCCGACCTCAAGGCGCTCGCGGAGGTGCGCGGCAGCACCGGCACCGCCGAGGTGGCCATCGCCTGGGACTGGAACGCCCGCTGGGCCATGGAAACCCCGGCCCAGCCGAGCGCCGAGCTCCGCTACGAGGACCTTGTCCGCTCGTGGTACGAGCCGCTGTGGCGGGCGGGCGTCGCGGTGGACTTCGTACGCCCGGACGCCGACCTGTCGGCGTACCGCCTGGTCCTGCTCCCCAGCCTGTACCTCGTCGACGACGAGGGCGCCGCCAACCTCACCGGCTTCGCGGAACGCGGCGGCACGCTGGCGGTCGGCTTCCACAGCGGGACCGTGGACGAGAACTGCCATGTACGGCTGGGCGGTTACCCGGGGGCTTTCCGGGAGGCGCTGGGCATCAGGGCGGACGAGTACTTCCCGCTCCCGGCGGGCGAGTCACTCGGCCTGAGTGGGGGCGGCACGGCGTCGCTGTGGTCGGAGCGCCTGCGCCTGGAGGGCGCGGAGGCGGTGATGTCGTATACAGAAGGCCCACTGACGGGCGTACCCGCCGTGACACGCCACACATACGGCCAGGGCACGACCTGGTACCTGGCCACCCGCCCGGACCCGACGACCCTCGCGTCCCTCCTGACGTGCATCCGCAGCGAGGCGGGCGTGGAAGCGGTCCGCACGGCACCGGAGGGCGTGGAAGTGGTACGCCGCCGATCGTCTTCCGCGGACTACCTGTTCCTGATCGACCACGCGGGCAACGGCGCGCAGATCACCGTCGCCGAGGACGCGGTCGAACTCCTCACCGGCAAACCGGCACCGGGCTCCGTGACGCTCGCACCGGGAGAGATCGCGGTGGTACGGGAACCACGGCGAAGCTGACAAGACTGGCCCGCCGGTGACCGGCCGAGGCCCAACCCCGTAGGTCAGGTGCGGGCCAGTGCCCCGTCGTGCGAGGACAAGCAGGCATCCTCGTGGCTGCCCACCGGCGCGGAGTCCACCCGAGTACCGCGGATCGTCGAGCGCTTCCCGTCCAGCGACGCGGTGCCTGCGGTGACCGGCTACGGCAAGGACGGCGGAAGGATGTGGCCGGCAGTCAGCCGGCGACCACGGTCATCCGGTCGCTGATGTCCTGCGCCGCGGCCAGCACATGGCCCACGATGTCGGCCTCCGCCTCGCCGGCGATCCGTGAGGCCAGTGCGGCCACACTCACGGCCGCAACGACCTGTCCGGTGTCGTCGCGGACAGGCGCGCCGACACCGAGGATGTCGGGATCGAGTTCAGCGCGCGAAATCGCGTACCCGGCTGCCCGGATCGTTTCCAGACGCTCCATCAGCGCGTCGACATCTACCAGCGTTGAGGCGGTGAAGCGCTTCAGCGGCGCGGACCGCAGCAGACCATTCACCTCCTCAGGAGAGCTCCAGGCCAGTAGCACAAGCGCCGAGGCACCGGCGTTGAGCGGCAGGGAGCTGCCCCGTTCATAAGAGATGCGCACAGCGCGGTGTCCGGATTCCGCGGTCTCGACACACACCACCAGGTCACCTACACGCCGAGTCAGGAGTACGGTCTCCCCCGTCCGCTCCGACAGCGCCGTCATGGCGGGCCGCGCGATCTCGGGGAGTCCGTAGCTGCGTCGAGCCAACCGGGCGATCTCCATCACGCGCAGACCGAGCCGGAAGCCGCCGCCCGGCGCCTCTTCCAGGAAACGGCTCGTCACGAGGGACTGCAGGTACCGGTAGGCGGTCGAACGCGCGACCCCGAGCCGCCCGGCGACCGCCGTTGCGGAGACGACCAGCTCGGTCTCGTCGAACATCATGAGGATGTCGAGCGCCCGGTCGGCGGTCGAGTTGCGCTCACGATAGGCGCCTGCGCTGGACGTTGATCCTGACATGCGGGACACCTTAGTGGACGATGCCGGAGCTTCACGGGACGGACTACTCACGCAGGATCGTCTCTGACCACGCGGTTGCTCATCTCGCCCAGCCCCTCGATGCGTGTGACCAGTCTCTGCCCGGGACGCAGGAAGACCTTCGGGTCACGCCCCGCGCCGACGCCGCCGGGGGTGCCGGTGGCGATCAGGTCACCGGGCAGCAGCGTGATGATGGTGCTGACGTAGGACACGATGTGCGCCACGTCGAAGAGCAGGTCGGAGGTGTTCGACTCCTGCATGGTGCGGCCGTCGACGCTGCATCCGATGTCCAGGTCCGACGCTCCGGGCGGAAGCTCGTCCGAAGTCACCAGGGCGGGCCCCACTGGGGTCGTGCCCTCGAAGGTCTTGCCCGAGAGGAACTCACGGGTGCGGTGCTGCCAGTCCCGGATGGTGACGTCGTTGAGGATCGTGTATCCGGCGACTGCATCCAGGGCGTCCTTCTCTCCGACGTGCCGGGTGCTTCGGCCGATCACGGCGCACAGCTCGGCCTCCCAGTCGAGGTCGTCGCTCACCGCAGGCATGAGGATGTCGTCGTACGCACCGACGAGCGCTCCGTCGTACTTGGCGAACAGTGTGGGGTGAACGGGCGTCTGGCGGCCCATCTCCTTGATGTGCGTTGCGTAGTTCAGACCGAGGCAGACGATCTTGTTGGGGTGGGGTACCACGGGGGCGTACCACGCCTCGGCGGCCGCGACGCGCGGGCCGTCGGCCTCGGTCGCGCGCCGGGCCCAGTCCTCGCCCGAGGCCAGCAGGGCTGCCACGTCCCCGTGGGGCAGCAGCACCAGCTCGTCGCCTTCGTGGCGCACGGCGACGGTGCTGTGGCCGGCCGCATTTCGGATCGTGCTCAGTCTCACTTGTGGGCTCCTGGTGTGTCGGTTTTCGGTGTGCAGGCAGCGTCTGCGGCGAGACCTGCGGAGGATGGTGAAGTGTCGAACCGGGGAAATTCCTCGCTGGCTCGTGCGGGCCCCACTGCACTGGAGGGGGCTGGCGGCAGGAACGGACTCAGAGCCCGAGTGACGTATCGGACCTGGCCGGGTGTGAAGACAGCTGTTATCAGCCGGTCGGGGCGGACCAGCAGCAGATGCCCTGGCAACGCCGCGAGGTACGCGTCGAGCGTGCCGTCGGCGTCGGCCACCGCGGCGCGGCCGTCGCGCGATCGTGGTGCGCGGTCGCCGAGCACCACGTCCACGCGCCGCGCATCGGGCAGTCGGGCCGCCGAGGCGGCGTTCCAGTCGTCGTCGGACAGGCCGATGCCCAGCAGGCTCCACCCCTGGCCGAGGACATCATCAATCCGCGTGACCGAGTACTCGGGGCCGTGCAGCACAGAAGGCTGGTGCAGCAACGTGCCGGTCAGCGACCGTCCGGGGCCGTCGGCGGGTACGACCGCTCCGGTCCGCACCCGAGTGTCGGGCCGGTACCGCATCTCGGTCAGGTACCGACGCCCACTTCGGCTCCACAGTGCCGCGCGTACGCAGAGGTCCCGCAGTCGGGCCCGTCTGTGATCGGTCGTCATGACGACCCGGCCCAGCCGCACGGACAGTTCGATCACGGCTCTGGCGTGCGGCCGCCGCTCGGGGTCATAGGTGTCGAGCAGTGCGTCGGTGGCCCGGCCGGCGAGCACGTCGGCCACCTTCCAGGACAGGTTGGCCGCGTCCCGGATCCCCGAGTTGAGCCCCTGTCCGGCGAAGGGCGGCATCATGTGCGCGGCGTCGCCGAGCAGGAAGCAGCGGCCGTCACGCAGCCGCTCGGCCAGCAGGGCGTGGAAGGTGTAGGCGACCGAGCGCTCCACCTGATGCGGGGCGATGTCCCGGTGCGGGCGCAGCAGGTCCCGCACCAGGTCGAACGGCACCGCCCCGCCGGGGGCGCACTCGCCCGGGCGCAGCCGGAACTCATAACGGCAGCGGCCCTGGCGCCCCGGCACGATGACGACGGGGCGGTCGGGGTCGCCGACGTGCATGCCGTAGCGCTCGTCGTGCGGATCGTCGAGGGTGTCGACGACGAGCCAGACGTCGTCCGGGAAGCTGCGTCCGCGCATGGGGATGGACAGTTGCTCGCGCACGGTACTGCGGCCCCCGTCGCACCCGAGGACATAGGCGGCCTCGATCTCCTCCTGCGCTCCTGTGTCGCCCGCGCCGGACGCAACGGTGGCCAGGACCCGGTCGGGGTACTGCCGCAGTGTCACCAGGCGGGTCCCGAAGCGGGCGTCGACGTGTGGGAAGCGGTCGAGGCCGGAGCGCAGGACGCGCTCCAGGTCGGGCTGGGCGAAGGGGTTCTTGAAGGGGTGCCCGAATCGCCGCTCGCCGGTGCCGCGCGCGTGGACGAGCGGTCGTCCGCCGACTCCGTAGTACTTGGTGCCCGTGCCCGGCACGATGATCGGATAGACGGCTTCGTCGAGGCCGGCCAGCTGGAGCGTGCGCAGCGACTCGTCGTCCAGGCTGATCGCCTTGGCTTCGTCACTCGTGGCCGGATGACGCTCGACGAGCAGGACGCGTACGCCCAGCGCCCCCAGGAGATTGGCGGCTGTCAGCCCGACCGGTCCCGCGCCGACGACCAGGACCATCGGCTCCTCGCCGGAGGACACCGAAGACGGTGCGTCCATGGACGGCCCTTTCAGAAGTGGTGAGCTGGACACGAGGTGGCCGGCCTACTGCACCGGCTGGTAGGCCGGTCCGCCCTCGGCCAGCAGGTGTTCCGCCTCGGCGAGGATCTGCTCGGGACTCTGATCGAGGTCGATCGTCTTGCGGAACGGCTGACGGACGTCGCGTTCGATCCGCAGGTAGACCTCGTTGCGGTTGCCCTCCGGGTCGAAGAAGTAGATCCCGATGGCGTTGCCGTGGGTCACTTCCTGCTGGACCTCGATGCCTTCGGCACGGAAGCGCCGGTGGAAGTCGACGATCGTCTCCAGCGAGTCGACGCGCCACGACACCTGGTGGGTGAGCTTGGCTCCGAGCGGTGCCGTCCGACCACGCTGGAGCACGAACTCGTGGTGCTCCTCGTCGGGGCGGGCCGAGTAGAAGACGATCCCCAGTTCCTCGTCCTCGTCGGTGACTGCCAGACCCATGACGCGCTCATAGAAGTCACGCATCTTCTCCAGGTCCTCGACCCAGAACCCGGTGTGCCCCAGACCAGTGATCCCCATGGAGTCTCCTTTAGCAGGACGCCTGTAGTGCTCAACGAGACATTAAGCAGGCGTACCACCTATTGACAACCCCGAGCTTCGAGAAGTGTCCTATCCAGCAGACAGACTGTCCGATAAAACAAGACGCTAGACTGTACGGTGCAGTTCAGATCTAAGGATGGAGCATCATGGCTTTTCTTGAGGATCGCGACTGGCAGGGGCGGATCTTCTCCGGTGGGTGGATCAACGGCTCGGGTGAGACCTACGATTCCATCGAGCCGGCCACCGGCAAGGTCCTGGGCCGGGTCGGCGCCGCCACACCCGCCGACCTGGACCGTGCCGTGGCCCAGGCCACGCAGGCGCAGCGGGCGTGGTCGGCCCTTCCCTACAACGAGCGGGCACGGGTGCTGCGGCGTGCCGGAGCCCTGTTCGAGGAGCACCAGGCCGAGATCGCGGACTGGATCGTGCGGGAGTCGGGGGCCCTGCGCCCGTTCGCGGAGTTCCAGACGTCGAACGGCGCGGCCGAGGAGTGCTACGAGGCCGCGGCCCTCGCGGCGGCCCCCTTCGGCGAGGTGCTCCGCTCGGTCCAGGACCGGCTGTCGTTCTCGCGGCGCAGGCCCGTGGGCGTCGTGGGCGTGATCTCCCCGTTCAACGCGCCGATGGTGCTGGCCATGCGGGCGCTGGCGGCGGCGCTGGCGCTGGGCAACGCGGTCGTGCTCAAGCCCGATCCGCGCACGGCGGTCTGCGGGGGCGTCACGATCGCCCGGGTCTTCGAGGAGGCAGGGCTTCCCGAAGGCGTGCTGCATGTCCTGCCCGGTGGCGCGGCCGTGGGAGCGGCGCTGGTGGACCACCCTCGGGTCCCGGTCATCGCGTTCACCGGGTCGACCCGGGCCGGCAAGGCGATCGCCGCGGCCGCGGCGCAGCGTCTGAAGCGAGTGCATCTGGAGCTGGGCGGCAACTCTGCGCTGATCGTTCTGGAGGACGCCGACCTGGACAAGGCGGTGTCGGCGGGAGCGTTCGGCTCCTTCCACCACGCCGGGCAGATCTGCATGGCCTCCAGCCGTCATCTGGTGCACGCCTCGATCGCCGAGGAGTACACCGCACGACTCGCCGAGCGCGCCGACGCGGCGCCCGCGGGGGACCCGGCGACGGGCACCGTAGCCGTCGGTCCCATGATCGATGAGAAGCAGCTGCTGGCCGCCCACTCCGTGGTCACGGACAGCGTGGCCGCCGGAGCGCGGCTGGCCGCGGGCGGTACGTACGAGGGCCTGGTCTACCGGCCCACCGTCCTGGCCGATGTCCCGCTGACCGCGCGGGCCTACGCCGAGGAGATCTTCGGCCCCGTCGCGCCCGTCGTGGCCTTCAAGAACCTGGACGAGGCCGCCCGGCTCGCCGCCGACAGCGAGTACGGTCTCTCCCTCGGCATCCTGACCGGCGATCCGGCCAGGGGCCTTGCGTTGGCCGACCGCATCCCCACCGGGCTCGTCCACATCAACGACCAGACCGTCAACGACGAGGCCACCGTCCCCTTCGGCGGGGTCCGCGAGTCGGGCAACGGCTCCCGCCACGGCGGAGCCACGGCCAATCTCGAAGCGTTCACCGAGCAGCAGTGGGTCACGGTCCGGGGCGAGATCCCCGACTACCCCTTCTGATCCCCTCCGCCGGCCGGGGTCCCCCTCCGCCCTTGGGGACCCCGGCCCCCCCCGAAGCCGGGTTCACCGCCCGGCGCCCCGAATCCACTGTCACCACCTGCATTGGACGCATCGATGAGCGCAGTCACCCCTCGACCGGGCCTGGTTCCGCCCGACCCGATGACGATCGCCCCGCGCCCGGCTGCCCAGCCGCCGACCCCGCGCCGGGCCGAGGACGCGGCCGGCTGGGCTCCCGGCAACAAGTTCCTCAACGGGCCCTTCACTCCGTGGACGGAGGAGGACGCGGCCTACGACCTGGAGGTCGACGGCCAGATCCCCGCAGACCTCGCCGGAGCACTGTTCCGCATCTCCTCCAACCCGCGATTCCGGCCGCTCGACCCGGAGCGCTACCACTGGTGGGAGGGGGACGGCATGGTGTGCGGCGTCTACCTCCGTGACGGCCGGGCCGCCTACCGCACCCGTTGGGTGACGACCGACTCCATGAAGTTCGAGGTCGAGCAGGGCGAGGCCGTCTACAGCGGTTTCGCCAACGGCGGCAGCGCGGGGCCGCTCCCCCACGGCGCGCCGCCCGCGAAGAACGTGGCCAACACCAACGTCGGCATCTTCGACGACCATCTGCTGGTCTACTTCGAGGGCGGACTGCCCTACGCGATGCACCCGGAGACGCTGGAGACGTACGGAAGCTACGACTTCCACGGCGGCATCGACGTGCTGTGCACCGCCCACTACAAGACGGACCCGGCCACGGGAGACATGCTCTTCTTCGCGGCGACCGGCCCGGTCATCACCTGGTACCGGGCCGACGTGAAGACCGGGCACGTCGTGGACAGTCACAGTTTCGACATCAAGGTGCCCGTGCTCATGCACGACTTCGCGGTCACCGAGAACCACGCGATCTTCTTCGTCACTCCGGCCCAGTTCCGGCTGGACCACATCATGCAGGGCAAACCCGGTGTCGTCTGGGACGAGGAGTCGCTCCCGCACGGTGTGCAGATCGTGCTCATGAACCGCACCACCCACAAAGTCACCTGGCACGAGATCGGCGGCCACTGGGCCAACACCCATTTCTACAACGCCTACGAGCGCGACGGGAAGGTCGTCGTCGACGGGCACCGCATCACCCGCCTCGGCACCCCCGCCGACCGGCTCGACACCCCGGTCACCTCCCACGCCTGGTTCCCTCCGTCGCTGCCCCACCGCTGGCGGGTCGACCTCGCCACCGGCACGGCCACCGAGGAGATGATCAGCGGCCTCGCCGGCGAGTTCCCCCGGATCAACGACGCCTACACCGGACTTGAGCACCGCTACGGCTACTTCGTCACCACCCGCTCACTGGCCGCGGACACCATGAGCGACGGCCTGGCCAAGCACGACTTCCTGCTCGGCAGCACCCACGTCGTGGAGGGCCCCGCAGGGCTCACCAGTCCCGGCGAACCGGTCTTCGTCGCCCGCGAGAACGCCGCTTCCGAGGACGACGGCTACCTGCTGACCCTGTGGTGGAACCACCTCACGGGCCTCTCCGAACTCCTCATCCACGACGCCGCCGACCTGGTCCGCACCCCGCTGGCCCGGGTCAGGCTCCCCAGCCGCGTCCCGTTCGGCTTTCACGGCAACTGGGCCGACCACGCCACCCTCGACCAGGCCGTCGCGGCACAGGGTGAGCAGACCGGCTGACACCGCATGAGGAAGGGAGGGGGGCTTACGGCGGATCCGCCGTAAGCCCCCCTCCCTTCCTCATGCGGAGAGCCTGTCGACCAAGGGCTACGGTGCGACCGGCCCGCGCGGCGGCGCCTCCGCGGCGCTCTTGCGCAGGATCTGCAGAGGGTCGGTCCAGCACAGCAGCTCATCGAACATGTCCGTGGCCGCCGCCTCCAGCGGCGGAGTGGGCTGGAACCGGCCGTCCTGCATGAGCTGGAACACGAAGGGAATCGCGACGGCCTCCGGAATCGGCATCACCTTCAGAGTCGTCAGTATCTGCTTGAGCACCTGCACCGAGCGCAGGCCGGCCGCGACGCCGCCGTAACTGACGAACGCGGCCGGCTTGTACAGCCACTCCCGGTGCAGATAGGAGATCGCGTTCAGCAGTGCGGCCGGCGGGCCGTAGTTGTATTCGGGCGTCACGAAGACGAAGGCGTCCGCCTCGTCCACCGTGGCGCTCCACGCACGGGTGTGCTCGTGGGCGTACTGCCCCGTTCGCGGGTGCGCCGGTTCGTCGAGGAGCGGAAGAGCGGCCTCGGCCAGGTCGACGAGTTCGACGTCGAAGCCGCCGTGCTGCTCGGCGGCCTTCGCCGTCCACTGTGCGATGGGCAGCGCCAGACGGCCAGGACGGGTACTGCCGACCACGATGTGCAACTTGGGCATGGAGGAACCTTTCTTGTCGGTAAGAGGGGGACCAGGCAGATCGGCGGGTCAGCCGGCCTGGCCGGGAGGTGGTCCGGGGTGCCGGGGCGGGGCCGCCTTGTTGACACCGCTCCAGTGCTCGGTGATCAGCGTCCCGCGCACCCGGAAGGCGTCATAGACGTAGTACGGGTACGTCCCGCCGCTGCCGTCGGGTTCGGGCTGGGGCAGCAGCCCGACGCACACGACGATGTCTCCTTCCGCGAGGAGCAGCACCGGCGGGTTGGACTGCTCGGCCGGCGTCGGTACGGGCCCGTCGGGGAACTGTGTGCGAACGAGCCGCTCCAGCCCCGCCCGGCCGGTCGGGAAGAAGGAGACGTGCTGCCGGTAGTCGTCCGTGACGAAGTCCTTGACGGCGGCGGGATTCCGCGCGTCGAAGATGCAGCGGTAGAAATCACGCACCAGGCGCTTGTTCGCCTCGGTGTCGATCCCGGGGGACGTCGACACGAGGATCGCCCGCGAGGGCGTGTCCGGTGCGGGCGGCCACGGCGGGGCGATCTTGTTGAGGGAGGGCCACCGCTCCGTGATCCGCCCGTCGCGCACTCGGTAGGTGGTGAACGCGTAGTGGTCGAAGGTGGCTCCGGGAGCGTCCGGATCAGGCTGCGGCACGTACCGGCAGACACAGACCAGATCGCCGTCCGCGATGGTGAAGACGGGCTCCGGTGTCCGACCGGCGGCATCCGGTCCCGCAACCTCCGTCTCACGCCGGAAGCAGTCTCGTAGATGGTCGGCGTACGCCTGCACCCCGTCCGGGAGGTCCGCGCCGTGCTGGACCAGATCGGGGGCGACGTACTCGACGACCGCGTCGGCGTTCCGGGCGGCGACGACGACGGTGCGGAACTCGGTCACCAGCCGCTTGTTGGCGGCGGTAACGGAGTCGAGTGAAGAGGGCATGAAGGTGCTCGCTTTCGTTTCTCGAACCAGGGGCGGGGAGGGGCGGATGTGTCATGGCCCGCTCCTCCCCCGTCAGGCCGGCACCGCCGATCGCTCACCGCTGTCCAAGCGCCGGAACCGGCTGCCGTGGAAGACCAAGGGGTCGGCCGCCGGCACCGTCCACAGCCGGCCGACCTCCAGGAGTGCGATGGCGTGGTCACCGGCGGGCAGTTCCGCGCGCAGGGTGCAGTCGAACCAGGTGACCGCGCCGTGGACGAACACAGCGCCCTGCTCCCCCTCCTCCCAGCGCACCCCTGCGAATCGGTCCTCGCCGCTGCCCGCCAGCGCACGGCACACGGCGTCCTGTCCCTCGCCCAGCACGCTCAGCCCCAGCCGGGGAAGTGCCCTGAGCCTGGGCCAGGTACGCGACGAGGTCTGCAGGCACACCGAGACCAGCGGGGGCGCCAGCGACACGGAGGTGAAGGAACTGACGGCCATGCCCACCGGGCCGCCGCCGTCCATCCCGCACACCGCGATCACTCCGCTGGGAAAGCAGGCGAACGCCTCCCTCAGGTTCGTCTCGGTCAGGGCCGCCACCGGCTCCGGTCGCCGCTCGACGGCGCCCACCGCGTCGCGCTGCACACGGTCAGCGCGCTCCCTGTTCACCATGGAGATCACTTCTTTCCTGTTGCGGACGCGAGCGGGCTCAGCCGACCTGCGGCAGACCGCCGGCGAACATGGACAACGGCTGCAGCCCCAGGACCTGACGGCCGCTGATCTCCGCCATCGGGTCGAACCGGATGGCACCGTGCGTGGCCAGCACACGCACGTCCCGCACGAAGCGCTGGATCGGGTTCTTCAGGGACACCGCGGAGGAACCGAGGGTGAGCTGGAGCCGGTCGATGGCGTCCGAGCACAGCCGGACCGCGTAGACGAGATCCATGGTGATCTCGGACTCCTCCGCGGGCGTGAAGTCCGCCCCTGCCAGCGCCCGCCGGTCCACCTCGTCCGCGTGCCGCAGAATCACCGCCTCGGCGGCGTTGATCATCGCTCGGGCCGCCCCGGCGGACACCTGGGTCGACGGCATGTCCGCCACCGTCGGGTAGGGCAGGTTGAACGGCTTGCGGGCCCTTGCCTGTTCGGCGAAACAGTCCAGCGTGCCACGAGCCATCCCAAGGGCGATCGCGACGTTGCTGAGGGTAGTGACGAGCATCAGGGCGCCCACCCCGTTGCGGAACCCGATGCCCGAGTAGCGCTCGCGGACGCGGTTCATGGACGCGGGGAGATCGGCCATGTCGAGGACGCGATGCTCCGGGACGAACACCTCCCCCTCGACGGTCAGGCCGTTACTCGACGTGCCCTTCAGCCCCATGACGTGCCAGTCGTCCAGGATCGTGAACTGCTCGCGCCGCAGAACTGCCATCGCGCGGTGGGGGCTGCCCTCCGCGTCCTCATAGCCCACGCCCACGACTGCCCAGGCTGCGTGCTTGCATCCGCTGCCGAACGCCCACTTGCCCGAGACCAGGAAGCCCCCGTCCACCGGCCGGGCCGACCCCACTACGGGGGAGAACACCGAGGCGCCCACCGCCAGCGGGCCGACCCAGGTGTCGACCTCCTTGAACACCTCCTCGACGGTCTGCTCGGGGAAGCCCAGCAGATTGCGGATGCCACCGGCCACGAACACGGTCCACGCGGCCGCCCCGTCCCCCTCCGCCAGGGCGGCGGTGATCTCGACGGTGTCACGCGCCCCGAGGGCATCCCCGCCGAGCTCGGGCGGAAGCATGATCCTGAACACGCCGGCCTCGTGCATCGCCTGCAGCGTGTCCGGCGTCAGCGCGCCGATCTCCTCTCCTTCCAGCGCGTTGCGCCGCAGCAGTGGCACGAGGGCGCGTGCCGCGTCCCGGATCACCCGGCCGCGGTCATCCGGCGATTGCGACGACGGGTCCTGCTCACTCATCGGACTACTCCTTCGGGGATTCGCGTCATTGCCGTATCCACCATCCAAGTTGGACTGCACCGTCCAGTACAGTTTTGACGTTACGGTAAGGTCGAACCGAGGTCAACAGACAGACAGACATGGGCATCTGCCGGGTCAGGAGCCCAAGGAGGAGCAAGATGGCGGTCAAGGGGCGCCCCCGGACGGGGGTGGGGTCCCGGGGCAAGCGGGAGGCCGTGCTCGACGCGGCCGTCGACGTGTTCCTCACCCGGGGCTTCGACCTGACGTCCATGGACGTCGTCGCAGCCCAGGCGGGCGTCTCCAAGACAACCGTCTACGCCCATTTCGGCGACAAGGTGGAACTTTTCCGCGCCGTGATCGAGCGCGGCAGCTCGTCCCTGGACTTCGACCTGGACCAGACGATGCTCTCGTCCGTCGACGACCCGGAGGAGCGGCTGACCCACATCGTCACCAAGCTCCTCGACGCGACGACTGATCCGCAGTACCTCGCCCTGATCCGCGCGCTGGCCGCCGAGACCACCCGGCGCCCCGAACTGACCGAGGCGATGCGCGCGCTCGGCGTGCCGCATGTCGTCGACGTCGTGGCCGCGACCCTGCTCGAGGACAGCCAACGGCACGGCTACACCCTGCCGGACGCGCACTCCTACGCCGCACTGTTCGTCCGCATGGCGGCGGCCGGCCTACAGATGGACGCCCTGCTGAGCCCGGAGCCGGTCCGCGACCCCGCCTACGCCACGGCTCACGCCCGTTGGACGACGACGCTCTTCCTACGGGCCCTGCGCTCCTCCGGCTCCGGAGACCTGCCCGCGGCACCGCTCCGCACGACCGGTGACATCTTCCCCTGGACCGAACCACCACACACGGACTGACGCAGCTCCGCCCGCGGGCAGCGAACTCACCCCGCTTTGACCGAAACCCCCGTCCGCACATCGGTCACACGCCCGGCGGCCTCACGGAGGACACACCACCGACTCCGGCAGACGCACGCAACCTCGACCGGACTGCGAGTCCACCATCACCCGGACCGGCCAGGGGCACCATCGACGGTGCAGCCGCAACCGCCGGCCGAGCCGGCCGAGGATACGCCGCGGGACGCCGACCTTGCCGTGTTCTTCAAGGAACGGTTCGGAGCCCTGCGGATCGCGGCCGCAGGGCTCCTGGTCGTCGGAATCGGGGTGATGCTGTACGCCGTGTAGGCGTTACGGCCGCACCGAAGGCCGGATCACAGCTCGGTCTTGGGGAAGGTCATCGACCCCGCGCCCATGGCCGCCAGCAGAAGCGCCGCTGCGGTGGCGACGCTGTTGACGCTTCCCCAGCCCTGCACGGTGTGGCCCGTCGTGGAGTGCGGGTTGTCCAGGTGGTCCCGGTAGACCGTGCTGATGCCGTCCCAGTCGCGGATCAGGACGACGTACCGATCACCCGTGGTGAAGGTGCCGCCGTTGTTGATGGCCGAGGCCACCTGGTTCGCCAGCGGCCGGAAGCGGGTGCCCTCGGAGACGGCGATGATCAGGCGCAGCAGAGCGCGGGCGGTGCTCTGGGTCATCGCGCGGTTCGCGCCGCCGGTGGCGAGGTCGCGCACGGACTGCTCCAGGCTGCTGGCGCTGATGCCCACCGCGTTGAGTGCGACGTTGCCCCGCCGGGCCAGGTCGTTGTAGTTCTCCATACCGAGCATCGTCGACTCGGTGGTGACGCTGGACCAGGTCTCGACCACGCCCGAGGCCGGAAACGCGGGGGCGGTGCCCGAGGGAGCGATCGGGTAGTAGTGGAAGACCCGCGCGTTGGCCGCGGACGAGTACCAGAAGCCCACCACGTAGAGGTCGCTGAGCCTGATGGCCAGTGTGACATGGGTGCTGCCCGCGACGACCCGCAGGGCGACGTACTGATTGCTCGCCGTGTTGCTGAGGGTGTCGACCCGGACCGTCCTGCTGCTGGACGACGCGACGTTCTCGCTGCTGCCGCCGGCCTGGATGCCCCGGTCGCGCAGCTCGGAGATCAGCGTCTGGTAGGCCGGTACGCCACTGTCCACGTCCCAGGTCAGCGAGTGCCAGGTGTCCTTGGTGCTCGCGGCCACCTCGATGCTGTGCTGTGCCAGGTGGGTGCTCGCCGTCGCCGAACTGGCCGACCCCGCCTGGGTGGTGTGCGTGTGCGCCGGGTTCGCGTTGGCGACGAGGATCGCTCCGGCCAGCAGAGTGGGCAGGGCGGCGGACGCGGCCAGACGGCGGAAGATGATGACACTCATGGGGCGTTCGTTCCTTTTCTCTCCGAACAGGGCCCTTGTTCGGGCTGACACGGAAGTTAGGAAGTGAACGTCTCGGTGGTCCCTCGGTCCTGTAACGGCCTCTCATCGTCGACGAGATTGTTCACAGTCTGCGGGCCGGGCACCTTCAGTCCCCGTCCGGAAGCGTGAGCACCACCTCCGCGCCGCCGTCCGGATGGTTGCGGAAGGTCAACTCGGCGCCCAGCAGCCGGGCCTGGCCAACCGCGATCGTCAGTCCCAGCCCGGTCCCGGTGCCCGGGACGGTCGTACGGAAGCGCTGGGGGCCGGAGGTGTGCAGGACCGCAAGGACATCGGGCGGGAAACCCCGGCCGTGGTCGCGGACGCGGACGACCGCGCCGGCCACCTCGACCACGACCGGCGGGGCGCCGTGTCGCAGCGCGTTCGAGGCCAGATTGGCCAGGATCCGCTCGACGCGGCGCGGGTCGGTCGTCACCACCGTGTCGGCGGGTACCCGCACCTCCACCCGGTCCAGCCCGGCCACCGCCCGCCGGGCCATCGCGCTCACCTGCCGCTCCTCGGTCTCCAGCGCCACCACCTGCGCGTCCATGCGGGCGACCTCCAGCACGTCCTCGACCAGCCCGCGCAGGTTTTGCACCGAGCGCCGGATCAGCTCGGTCGCGGGGCCCGGCGGCAGCAGCCCGGCCGCGGTCGACATGCCCGCGACCGGGGTGCGCAGTTCGTGCGCGATGTCGGCGGTCACCCGGCGTTCGGCCTCAAGACGAGCGCCGAGCGCGTCCGCCATGGTGTTGACGGAGGCGGCGAGACGGGCGATCTCGTCCCGGCCGCGCGGGTCGACGCGAGCGTCGAGCTCACCGTCCGCGATGCGTTCCGCCGTCTGCGCGGCGGCCGTGGCACGGCGGCCCACCCGCACCCCGAGGAGCAGCCCCGCCAGGGACACCACGACGGTCGCGGTCCCGCCCACGGCGACCAGTGTCCGGTCCAGCGAGGCCAGGGCCCGCGTCTCGGGGCCGTACGACTGCGACAGCGCGAGCACGTCACGGTCCGAGACACGGGTCGCCGCCCACAGCACGGGGTGCCGGCCGCCTTGGAGGTAGGTCACGCGTACGTTCGCGCGTACGGCCCTCGCCAGCGGGTCGGGCAGGTCCGCGGGGTTGATCCGGGCCGGGGACTGGCGGCCGGCCGCGTAGTCGTAGGCGTCGTTGAGGAGTTGGCCGTCCAGGTCGGTGCGGGCGGTGGCGAGTTGGTCCGAGGCGGTGAGGTGGTGCACCAGAAGGCCGATCGCGGTCGACACCACCAGGGCCGTGACGGCGACGACGAGGGCGGCCTTCGCCCCGAGGTTCGGACGGGCCATCGGCTCAGTCACGCAGCTTGTAGCCGAAGCCGCGGACGGTTTCGATCCGCTCCCGGCCGATCTTGGCGCGCAGCCGCTGCACATGGACGTCCACGACCCGGGTGTCCCCGGACCATGCGTAGTCCCACACCCGCTCCAGGAGCAGATCGCGGGTGAACACGGTCCCCGGTGAGGCGGCGAACTCGCGCAGCAGCTTCAGTTCGGTCGTGGTGAGGGACACCTCTTCGGCGCCGCGCCACACGGCCATCGTCACGGGGCAGAAGGCCAGGTCCCCGAAGCGCAGGAGCTCGGGCCGTGCCGCCTGGGGCCGCGGCTCTGCGGGTGCCGCGCGGCGCAGCAGGGAGCGGATCCGGGCGACCAGGACCGGGCCGTCGAACGGCTTGGTCACGTAGTCGTCGGCGCCGGCCTCCAGCCCCATCACCACGTCCACCGGGTCGTTGCGGGCCGAGATCAGCAGCACCGGCACCCCGGACTCCTCGCGAATCCGGCCCGCCAGGCTCACCCCGTTGAGCCCCGGCAGCATGATGTCGAGCACGGCCACGTCCGGGGTGTGCTCCCGGAAGAGGGCGAGTCCGCTCACGCCGTCGGCCGCGGTACGGACGCGGTAGCCGCGCTCCTCCAGCGTGAGCCGGGTGGCCTCGCGGATCAGCTCGTCGTCCTCGACGAGGAGAACGTCGTACATGGGAGTCCTCTCCGGGATGGGGCGTGTGGCAACGTTGTCAGGCCTTGGGGACGTGGAGCGACACGGCGCTCACGTCCTCCGCCCAGTCGGGTGCCGGCGGGTGGACCGGGGTCACGGCGGCCCGGCTGTAGTAGGCCGCGTACTGACGCTTCACCAGGCCGCTCAAGACGATCGTGACCGCGTAGCCGGGCAGGCTCCCGTGCGGGCAGCCCGAGGCACAGGGCAGGTCGATCACCCAGCCGGTGGCGGTGGCCCGTGACGCGCCCCAGTCGTGCCAGGTCATCCGGTCCAGGACGGTGGAGTCGGTGAGGTCCATCAGATCCGGGCGCTGCCAGGTCACGGACCGCCAGTCGAGGACGTACACCGATCCGGTCCATGGAATCCGGGTGGGAGCCGGGCCCTCGACGCGCGTGCCACCGTCCGCGGCGCCGCAGCCGGTGAGGCAGGCCAGCAGACAGGCGGCGAGCGACGAACTCAGCGCGGAGCGGCGCAGGGTCATGGCTGTCTCCCCGGGCGAATGATCCTTCCGACTGCATCATGCATGTCGTGACATGGAATTCCAGCCAGAACGGTACGTGATGTTGGCGATAGCGCCCTGCGCGCGGACCGGCCGCGAGGAGCACTCTGGACGCAGGTGTTCCGGAGGTGCCCGTCACGATGCGCGCCACTGTGGGATGGCACGTCGAGATGGAGTTCCTGGAGGGCGATCAGCACACCCGGGCCGTCGCGATGGTGCGGCTGCCCAACGGCAGCGAGGTCCGGGCGCACGGCCGGGCGACGGCATCCAGCCACGCGTCGGGGAGGAGACCGCGGGCGCGCAGGCTCTGAACGAGCTCGCGATGCGGCTTCGACGGGCACGCTGAACAGTCCCGGGCGTTCCTCTGCCAGCCAGCCCCGCGCGGCCAGGCGCTTCGCCGTCGATCGCACCCCTTCCACGTTCGCCGGGACCGGCTACAGCCGCGAGTCGCCGACAGTCCAGCTTCTGAGTCGCCACAAGGATGACCGGTCCGCCAAAACCAGGAAACAACCATCTCGCAGAGGTATTGACGCGCAATATGCACTGCACCGTACAGTTCAGTATCTGGTGCTCCCCGCACCCGCGCAACCGTCCACGACTTGGCCGAGTGCCAGGCCGTCGACGGGCGCCCCCGCCTCCGAGGAAGGACGACGATGTCCGCCACCCGGTCCGGCCCGAGCCCGCTGCAGCCCGCCGAAGACACCGTCCCCACGAAGACACCCTGGCGCGACTACGTCGCGACCGTCCGCCGCTACCCACCGTCGGCCTGGAAGGCGGCCGCGGCCTGCACTCTGGCCATGGCCCTGAGCCCAGCCGCTCTTGTCACGACCACCACCTTCCTCGTCGAGCCCATTGCTCAGGACTTCGGCTGGTCGCAGTCCCAGACCTTGACGATCTTCAACGTCCCGACCATGCTCGCCCCACTCGTGCTGCCGCTAGCCGGGCGCTGGGTCGACCGCTGGGGCGCCCGGACCATAGCCGTACCGGGCACCGCCCTCTACGCCCTGGCCACCGCCGTCGTCGCCGTCGTCGGCGCGAGCGCCACGCAACTGCTCCTGGCCCTGCTGGCGTTCACCCTCCTCGGATACGTCGCCATTCTGGGCGTGGTCTACAAGGTCGTCTCCGAATGGTTCCCCGCCCACCGGGCTTCGGGCTACTCCCTGTTCATCGGCGCGGCCTCCAGCCTGGGCGGTGCCGTTCTCGCGCCCCTGTGCCAGCTCTCCGTCGACGGCCTCGGCTGGCGGACGACCTACCTCCTGCTGGCGGCGAGCATTCTGCTGATCGTCTTCCCGGCCCAGCTCTTCCTGCTCTCCGAACCGGCTCCGGCCCCGCGATCGGCCAACGACGGAGGCGGTACGGACCGGTCCCCCGTCCGGGAGGAACTGCCCGGCGTGTCCTTCGGGGCCGCGCTGCGCACACGGGCCTGGCTCGTCCTGGCCGCCGTACTGGTCCTGGCCGCCGGCGTGGCGATGAGCGTGCGACTCAACGCCGTGTCCCTCTTCGATGACCGAGGCTATTCGGCTACAGACGTGTCCCTGTCGGTCTCGGTTCTGCTGGTGGCGTCGATCGTCGGGCAGATCCTCGCCGGCGTGGTCCTGGACCGGTCGCGGAGCGCACGCGCCTTCGTTCCCTTCATGCTCTGCCTGGTGGCCGGCATCACCGTGGTCTTCGCCGCCCAGGGCGGGCAGTGGGCGCTGTTCCTCGCCATGGCACTCCTCGGCGCGGTGATCGGCGCCGAGTCCAGCGTCGGCCCCTATCTGGTGGGCCGCTACTTCGGGCTGCGGGACTTCGGGCAGATCCAGGGCATGACGCTCGGACTGGTCACCCTGGTGGGCGTCGGCCTGTTCCCGGTCCTCGCACAGCGCACGGCCGAGCAGACCGGCGGCTACGACGTGACCCTGTTCGCCCTGCTCGGCGTGAGCCTGCTCGCCCTCGTCCTGACCCTCGTACTGCCGCGATACCCCCACGACGACCGGACCGCGACAGCGACCGAGGACGGAAGCCATGCCGCTGCCCCGACGGCGGGGAAAGCGGAGCAACCCGTCGCCGACGCGTAGCAGTCCGCTGCTCTGCCCCGATCACAACCCGGAGCCCGTTCGGCCGGACGGCCGCCCCTCCCCCTCGCCCTGCCTACCAGGAGAAACCCGATGCGCCACAGACCTCCCCCGCCCTCGTCCCCAAGACCGCGCGACGCACACGACGGGGCACCGGTTCCGCTACGCGCACACCAGCAGGCGTCGCGGGTGGACCGAGCCTTTCTGGCGCCCAACGCGATCGGCCTCGCCGTCTCGGTCGTTCTCGGCGTGACAGCCGACGATCTGCTCGCCCAGCGGTTGCCCGGCACACAGGTGACCGTGGGCCTGCTGCTCTACCTCGCCCAAGCGCTGGTCCTGCTGGAAACAGCCCGACGCTTCGACCGTCGTAGCGCCCGTCTGCTGGACCCTTGGCAGTGGGCGGACGTGCCGGGCGCGGGAGAGGCACGATGACCGATGGGACTCTGCACGCGGCCGCGTCCGGCGGCATGACCCATGTCCTGGTCGGCTTCATGCTGTTCATGATGCTGACGCTCTTCCTGACGGTCTTCTCCAGCCTGGACGAGCACTCCGCGCGGGACTTCTACATCGGCGACCGAACGTTGCCTGCGTGGCGGAGCGGACTCGCGCTGGCCGGGAGCTTCACCTCGACGTCCCTGCTGCTCACCGTCACCGGTGTGGTGGCGACCGTGGGTTTCGACGGCATCACCATGGCGACCAGCATGTTCCTGTCGCTGGGCCTGCTTCTTCTCCTCGCGCGGCCCATCCGGCTCAGCGGCGCCCGCACCCTGGGCGATCTCTTCGCACTGCGGGCATCCGGCACCGCTCCCCGGATGGCCGCGACGGTGGCCACGCTCCTCGTGACCGGGCCGTTCCTGATCGTGCAGCTGATGGCCGCGGGAAGTGTGACCGCCTCTCTGCTCGGCTTCACGAGTGTCGGAATCCAGAAGGTCTGCACGGTACTGATCGGCTGTCTGGTCGTCACCTGCGGTGTACTCAGCGGCGCCAAAGGGCTCACGTCGGTGCAGGTACTGGCCACGACGGTGGTCGGCGCGGCGATGCTCGTGGTCTGCGTATGCACGATCCGGGCGTTCCACGGAGACATCGACGCCCTCATCGGCGCCGCCGCCCAGGGCAGCACCCGCCCGAGCCAGTACCTCGACTCCGGCGGCATGGTCGGCAACGGCAGCACGACACGCCTCGGCTTCGCCGGCGGCCAACTCTCGCTGATCCTGGGCGGCGCCTGCATGCCCCATGTCCTCAACCGGGTCTACGCGATGAAGGACACCGCCACCGCACGGCGCTCCATTCGATACGCGACCGGTGTGGTCGCCTTCCTGTGCGCCGCCGTGGTCCTGCTGGGTTTCGGGGCCGCGGCGCGGATCGGCGCTCGCGAGATCATCGGCGAGTGGGGGAACGGTGACGACGCGCTGATGCTCCTGGCTCGCAGCCTGGCAGAGGGCATGGAGAACGGACTCGGCAGCCTGCTTTTCACCGCGGTCGCCTGCGCCCTTTTCCTGTGCGTCCTGGCGGTCGTCGGCGGCACCACGCTCGCGGCCGCCGGCGCACTCGCCCGCGACGCCTACCAGCACGGCGCACGGCGCGAACAGCCGAGCCGCGCGAGCGAGTTGACCACAGCCCGGGTCGCCGTGGCGCTCTTCGGTGCCGTGGGCATCGTGCTCGCGGTGATCGCCCAGGGGCACTCCGCCGGCTTCCTGGCCCAACTCGCCACCACCGTGGCCGCGTCGACCGTGGCACCGGCCCTGCTCTACACCTTCTACTGGAGCCGGTACAACAAGACCGGGCTGCTGTGGACGGTCTACGGCGGAGCGTCCCTGTCGGTCGGCCTGTACCTGTTCTCCTCCGCCGTGTCGGGCAGCCGGACAGCACTCGTCCCGGCCGCCGACTTCGCGTGGTTCGGCCAGAGCAACCCCGCCGCGATCTCCGTGCCTGCCGCCTTCCTGTTGGGATGGGTGGGCAGCGTGGTGGGACGACGCCGTGCCGGACGAACCCCGGCCGTGGGAGAGGATCCGCTTGACACCGACATGCTGCTCCTGACCGGTCGCCTGCCCGCATCTGTCACCCTTCGCCGCCGGTGAGTGCGCGCCCGGACGGGAGGATCAGCGGGGTTCCTGGCCGGGATCGGCTGTGGGGAACACGAGGCGGAAAGTGCAGCCCTGCCCCGGTGCGGTGTCGAGTTCGAGCCGGCCTCCGTGGCCCTCGGCGATGACCGCGACGATGGCCAGGCCGAGTCCGCTGCCGCCGTGGTTGCGTGAGCGGGCGAGGTCGGCCCGGTAGAAGCGCTCGAAGACGTGCTCGGCGTCCACGGGGTCGAGGCCCGGTCCCTCGTCCGCCACCTCGATCACGCCGATCGGGAGGCCCTCCGGCAGGGGCGGGGAGGCCGAGGTGCGCCCGGGGCGGTCGGTGCCGCCGGTGCCGGGACCGGCCTCGGCGGTGCCGACCCGGACGTGGACGCGGGTGCCCGGTGGGGTGTGGATACGGGCGTTGGAGAGCAGGTTCTCCAGGATCTGGCGCAGGCGATGCGGGTCGCCGACGGTCTCCGCGAGGTCGAGTTCCTCGGCCCCGGTCGGATCGGCCGCGGTGTGGAGCGGGCCGAGGTCGACGGGGTGGGAGGCGCTGTGCAGGGCTGCCGCGCTGACCGCGTCGGCCGCGAGGGACAATAGGTCCACCGGCTCGCTCCGGTAGGAGGGCTCCTTGTCCAGCGTGGCGAGGAGCTGGAGGTCGTCCACGAGCAGACTCATGCGTTCCGCGTTCTGGGCGATGAACCGGTTGGCCTCGTCGCGTTCGTGGTCCGAGCGCCGCTCCGGACGCAGGGCGAGTTCGGCGTAGCCCTGAATGGCGGTGAGCGGGGTGCGTAGTTCGTGCCCGGCGTCGGCGACGAACCGGCGCAGCCGGGCCTCCGAGGTCTCCCGGGCCAGCAGTGCCTTCTGCAGACGGTCGAGCATGGAGTTGAGGACCCGGCCCAGGCGTCCGATCTCGGTGCGCGGATCGGTGTCCGGCAACCGCACATCGAGGCGGCCCGCGGTGATGTCCTGTGCGGTCCGTTCCATTCTGGTCAGGGGCAGCAGGCCCAGCCGGATCACCCAGCGGCCCAGGGCGAGCAGGGTGACGATCGTGACGGCGAGCAGCACGGCGTTCAGCCAGAGGATCTTCGAGGTGGCGCCGTCGACGGTGTCGAGCGGCAGGGTGACCACCGCGCTCATGCCGTCCGGGCCTGGGTTCAGCAGCACCCGCCAGCGGCCGTCGCCGCTGACGGCGGGCACGGTCTCGGGGTGCCCGTCCCGCAGCCCGAGGTCCTGCGCGTCATCGGACAGTTGAGGTCCTGGCTTGGTCTCGGAGCCCAGGGAGACGTTCAGACTGCGCCCGGAGGAGTCGTAGAAGTAGACATGGAAGTCCGAGGGCAGTACGTCCGGGCGTTCCCCCGGATCCGGGAGCCTGCCGTCGAGCGCGTCCTGGAAGGCGGGAGCCGGTGGATGGAACTCGACGAGCTGCTCGTCGACACGGTCCAGGAGCCAGGTGCGAAGCACCACGAAGCCGATGGCCTGGGAGGCCAGGACGGCCGCGGTGGCGAGCAGGGTGACGCCGAGGACGAGGCGCCGGCGCAGCGACTTGGGCGGCGGGGGCAGGAGCCGGGTCACTGGTCGGGGTTTCCTCCGTGGTCGCGGGGCAGGCGCAGACAGTAGCCGACGCCGCGCACGGTATGGATCAACGGAGGGTCGAAACAGTCGATCTTCTTGCGCAGGTACCTGATGTACGTCTCGATGATCCGGGCGTCACCGGCGAAGTCGTAGCTCCAGACATGATCGAGGATCTGGACCTTGGTCACCACCTGGCCGGCGTTGGCCAGCAGATAGGCCAGGAGCTTGAACTCCGTCGGTGACAGCGGGATGTACTGCTCCGCGCGGTGCACCTCGTGGGCGCCCTCGTCGAGTTCCAGGTCGGCGAAGCGCAGCACGCTCTGCGCCACCAGTACCTCGGCGGCGGGCGCCGTGCGACGCAGGATGGCCTCGATACGCAGCAGCACCTCGTCGATGCTGAACGGCTTGGCGACGTAGTCGTCCCCGCCGGCGCTCAGGCCGCTGAGGCGGTCGTCGAGGCCGGTGCGGGCGGTCAGGAACAGGATGGGACAGTCGTTTCCCGCCGCCCGCAGCCTGCGGGTCACCTCGAATCCGTCCAGATCGGGCAGCATCACGTCGAGCAGCACCAGATGCGGCGCCATGCGTTCGACCTCCAGGAGGGCCGACCGCCCCGTCTCGGCGCTGCTCACCTCGTATCCGGTCAGACGAAGCGTCGCCTCCAGCAGGGTGCGGATGCTGGGCTCGTCCTCAACCACGAGGAGCCGGTGTCGCGGCCTCGCCACTGCGGGCTGCTCGGTCATGACTTCTGCTGGTCCGTTCTGCCGTCCGACGGCCGTCGCTCTGACGTCGGTTACTTGGCGGCGCAGTCGTAGAGCACGTTACTTCCCCCGAATCCCATCGCACCGCCGGCGTCTTCCTGCGACGACGTGCCGGAGGTGCCGCCGTACGCCGACGCCGGAACCTTCGTACAGTTGTCGGCGATCCAGTCGGAGCGCTGCTCGGTGTATCCGCCGGACAGGGCCCGAAGTCCGCCGCCGTTCGTGTCGGATCCCAGGATGTATCGCAGTTCGCCGTTCTTGGTCCACTCTTCCAGCTGAGCCACCGACGGCGCGTTGTCGCTGTTCGTGAAGCCGCCCATGCCGATGACGGTCTCGTCCGTGCCCAGGATGAAGACGCTGGCCGCGGTGGCCCCGCCCTCGACGGCGAGCTTGATCCGGGCGTCGGGTGCGTGCTCGACGGCGTACTGAAGGATCTTGCGCTGTTCGGTGGTGAGTTCCGCGTTTCCGCCGAAGCCGCCACGCCCGCTCGGGGCCGTTCCCGAGTCCGCACTCGGGGACAAGGGTGTGTCGCTGTCGTCGGAGCCCGAGCCTCCAGGAGCGCCGGGCATGCCGGTCGCTCCACCCGTGGGCATGTCTGAGGGCATCCCACCGCCCGTAGGCATCCCGGACGGCATTCCGGAGGGCATGCCCGAAGGAAGGTCACCACTGTTCGAACCCTGCTGAGGCATTCCGCCACCTCCACCGAATCCGAACGTCAGGGGACCGGCCGTCGGGTTGGTGCCCCCCATGTTGGTCGTGGCGGGCACAGTCACGGCCCAGGCTCCCGGGGCCAGCAGGACCGATACGACGGCGGCGCCCGCGGCTGCCGTGAGCAGTCGGCCACGGCGACGGGAGAGCAGCAGCAGGACGACCGCGGCGCAACCTGCCAGCAGCACCGGCCACATCAGCCAGCCGTTCCAGTCGGGCTCACGGCGGATGAGCACCACGGCCCAGACCACGCTCACCGCGACCGCAGCCACGCCGACCAGGGGCGCCCAGCGCAGGCCCGCGCGGTGAGCACGGATGAGGGCGGCCAACAGTCCGCCGCACAAGGCGGCGATCGCCGGGGCGAGTTGCGTGGTGTAGTAGGGGTGGAAGATGCCTTTCTGGGTCGAGAACACAGCGGCGCAGACCACCAGCCAGGTCCCCCACAGCAGCCAGCCGGAGGCCGGCAGCACGGCGGAGTCGGGCAGCCTGCCGCGGCGGAGGACGACGCCGACGACAGCGACGGCCAGAGCCAGCGCGCAGACCGGCAGGAGCCAGCTGATCTGACCGCCCACCTGAGCGTTGAACAACCGGCCGAGGCCGGACTGGCCGCCGAATCCGCCCGCGAGTCCGCCCATCGTCTGAGACGTGCCGTCGCTGGAGCCGAAGACCCGGCCCAGCCCGTTGTAGCCGATCACGAGATCCCAGGCCGAGCCGTCCTCGCTGCCGCCGATGTACGGACGGTCACCCGGCCACAGGGCCACCATCGCGACCCACCAGAAGGAGGACGCCGCCAGGATGGCTCCCGCGCCCAGCAGACGCCGCACTCGCGGTATCCAGGGGCCGCTTCCTCCCACGAGCCAGGCGACGGCGAACGCGGGGATGACCATCCAGGCGGCGAGCATTTTGGTGAGGAACCCGCACCCGATCAGGAAGCCGCTCGCGCACAGCCACCAGGTAGCGGTCCGTCCCTCGGCCTGGAGCGCCCGGGTGAGCGCGTACGCCGCCGACACCAGCAGCAGGACCAGGAGTGTGTCCGGGTTGTTGTCCCGGTTGATGGCCACGGTGATGGGCGTCAGGGTGAGCACCAGCGCGGCAAGCAGAGCCGCCCCCTCCCCCGCCCAGCGGCGCACGGTGCGGTGCAGCACCAGCACCCCGGCGACGCCTTCGAGCACCTGCGGCAGGATCAGCGCCCAGCCGTGCATCCCGAAGATCTTGCTGCTGATCGCCTGGGGCCACAACGCGGCCGGTGGTTTGTCCACCGTGATCACGCCCGCTGGATCGAAGGAGCCGAAGAGGAAGTTGGTCCAGCTCTGCCCCATCGACTTCACGGCCGCCGAGTAGTAGCTGTTGCCCCACCCCAGGGAGCCCAGGGCCCATCCGTACAGGACGGCCGCGAGCACGAGGACGGCTCCGAGGGCCGCGGGTGCCGCCCAGGCGGGCAGCGAGCGGACGGACGTACCCGCAGGCCTCCCGTCGTCAGCCGATGCCGCAGGTACGGGCATGATGTGCGCGGAATTACTCATGTCGGGTTTCGCTCTCATCAACGGGTACGACGACGGGGGCTTGCGAAGACGGCCAGCCGCAGCACGGCGAAGCGCACGCCGGTGACGACGACGGAAGCCGTGGCGAGGACCAGGGTCTCTGCGGCCGGTGAGGCTCCGGGATCGAGCCACTTGAACCACAGCACCGCCCCCGAGGTGACCAGATAGCCGAGGACGAACAGGACCCCGGCGCCGAGGTGCGCACGTGCGGGCGGGGCGGTGGAGTGCCGGAACGTGAGACGTCGGTTCGCCTCGGTGTTGAGGACGGTGAGGACGAACAGCGAGACCAGGTTGGCCATGGCGGGTGTCCACCAGCCGCGCAGCAGCCAGTAGAGCAGGGCCTGTCCGATGGTGGAGACGATGCCGATCGCAACGAAACAGCCGACCTCCCACGACAGCGCGCCGCGTCGCGTGGCGGGCGCGAGGACGGCGTCCGGGTGCTCGGCGGCCGGTTCGGGGCGGGCCGGTACCTCGACCCGGGCGTCGCCGGAGGCCTTGAGGCGCGCCATGCGCCACAGGCCCCGGAGGTCGTCCGTGGCGGTGCTCACCACGTCCACCCGGGTGTCGACGTCCTCGACCCAGTCGACCGGCACCTCGTGGACGCGCAGTCCGTTGTGCTCGGCGAGCAGCAGCAGCTCGGTGTCGAAGAACCACGCGTCGTCGCGGGTCACCTTCAGCAGCGGCCGGAGCACCTCCGTGCGGGCCGCCTTGAATCCGCACTGGGCGTCGGTGAAACGGACTCCGTGTGTGAGCCGGATGATGCCGTTGTAGCAGCGGGAGACGAACTCGCGGCGCGGGCCGCGCACCGTGCGCGCGCCGGGGGCCAGCCGGGAGCCGATCGCGATGTCCGAGTGGCCGCTGGCCAGCGGGGCGACGAGTGGGAGCAGCCCGTCCAGTCCGGTGGACAAGTCCACGTCCATGTACGCCACGATGTCCGCGTCGCTGGCACCCCAGACGGTGCGCAGGGCGAGCCCGCGGCCTTTGCGGTCCAGATGGACGACGCCGACGCCGGGCAGCTCGTCGGCGAGGCGGCGGGCGGTGGCGAGGGTCTGGTCGGTGCTGGCGTTGTCGGCGACGGTGATCCGCCAGGGGAAGGGGAAGCCCGCGCTCAGGCGGGCGTGGAGCGTGCGCAGGCAGCCGGGCAGGGCCCGTTCCTCGTTGTAGACCGGCACGACGATGTCCACCGTCGCGTTACCGGCGTGCGGGAGCACAGAGCGCTCGGCGGGCTGGAACTCGGCCGGACGCTCCGTACGGACGGCGGATGCGGTGAGGTGGGGGGTGGGAGTCATGGCTTCCTCAGGCATGAGGGGACGGCAGACTGCGGCTCACAGGCCCTGGTCCAGGGCCGCGGCCTCACTGTTGCCGCCTCGCCTGTGGGGGTGGGGGGAGAATGCAGGGAACTGACGGAGAGTCAGATCAATGGCCGGAATCGTTCCCACAGCTCACTGTGGGAACGACCGCACCACAGCGTTCCGGAGTTCACCGACACCTTTGATCGAGGCGACCACTTTCATTCCCGGTTGGAGGCACATGCCGGGTTCGCGGCCGGTGCGCGAGGCGGCCGGCGTTCCGGTCGTGATCAGGTCTCCGGGCAGCAGAGTGACGACGGTGCTGAGGTGGGCGATGACCGTGGCGACGTCGAATATCAGCTCCGAGGTGTTCGCCTTCTGCCTGACACGCCCGTCGACGAGGCCGTTCAACGTCAGGCCACGACCACCCATCGGCGCGTCCTCGATGGTGACCAGGGCGGGCCCCACGGCGGTGGCGACGGCTGGAGACGGCCCGGAGTCGAGGACACCGCCCGGGCGACTTCGTACGGTGACGTCGTTGACCACGGTGTAGCCGGCGACATGGCTCAGGGCGGTTTCAGCCGTGACCCCACGGGCCCGGCGCCCGATCACCAGGCCCAGCGCCACCCCCCAGTCCACGTCCTGTTCCTCGGACGCCAGACAGATGTCGTCGTGGGCACCGACGACACGACGGCCGTCCCGCACGCTGAACTCCGGAACGGCCGGGAGGGGCCGCCCCGTCTCCCGGGCACGGGCCGCGTAGCCGGGATCGACGCTGACGACCTTGCCCGGCCGGACGATCAGTGGCGCGTACGAGACATCGTCCAGTCTGTGACGCTCTCCGGTCTCGGCGGCGGCCCGTTCCCGCCAGCCGTCGCCGGACGCGATCAGCGCTCCGACGTCCCGGTAGGGCAGCACCACGCAGTGCTTCTTCTGCAGACGCGCGGCGGCCGTGCGGTCTCGTCCCAGTCGTACGGTGCTGAGCTTCACCGGTGGAACTCCTTCGGTAGGGAGAACGGACAAGGGTCTGCGTCAGGTACTGGAGGCCGGAATGGGCAGCGGTGGGTCCGCCCATTCCTCTGGGTGTCGGGGGGACTCGGTGGCGAGCCGGTGCGGCAGGAGCAGGCGGAAGGTGCAGCCCTCGCCCGGCCGGGTGTCGAGCTCCAGACGCCCGCCGTTGGCCTCCGCGGCGCTGGCGGCGATCGCCAGTCCCAGGCCGGAGCCCGCCACGGCCCGCGCGGCGGAGTCGGCGCGGTAGAAGCGCTCGAAGACCCGCCGCGCGTCCGGCGCGGCGAGGCCGACCCCGTCGTCGGCCACCTCGACGGCACAGACCCGAGTGCCTGGGGCCAGCGGTGGGTTGACGCTTGTACGGCCCGGCACATCCGTGCCCTGACCGTGCGGGCGGACGCGGAAGGTGCCGACGCGCACCTGGATCCGTGTCCCCGTCGGGGTGTGGAGGCAGGCGTTGGTCAGAAGGTTCGACAGGATCTGCGCCAGCTGATGAGGATCGCCGACGGCATCCACTACGTCCAGCGCGGCCTCGTCACCGGAGTCGTCCCGGCGGTCCACGAGGGCATCGAGGCCGATACCGCGATCGGGATGGCGTACGGCGACGGCGGCGATACTGTCGGCGGCCAGCGAGAGCAGGTCGACGGACTGCCATCGCGCCGCGGGCACGTCTCCCAGCCTGGCCAACTGGGACAGGTTGTCGACGAGACGGCTCATGCGCTCGGCGTTCCGCACGATCAACTGCTGCGCCTCCTGGCGTCGCTCCGGACTCATCCCCGGATCCTGTTCGAGGAGTTCGGCGAAGCCCTGCAGCGAGGTGAGCGGCGTGCGCAGTTCATGGCCGGCGTCCGCCAGGAAGTGCCGCAGCCGCTGCTCGGACGCCTCGGCCCGGTGCAGGGCGGCCCGCAACCGGTCGAGCATGGTGTTCAACGCGCGGCTGAGGTGACCGACCTCGGTGACCACGTGCCGGTCCGGAACACTCAGCTGCAGTTCACCATCGGAGATGCGTCGGGCTGTGCGCTCGACACGAGCCAGCGGCCGCAGCCCCAGTCGCACGACGAGACTGCCGAAGACGATGACGCCGGCCGCGACGGCCGCTCCCACAACGAGGCTGAACCACAACATCTTGGAAGTCGCGTCGTCCACCTCTTCCAGAGGCAGCGCCACCACGACCCTGGTGCCGTCGGTGCCGGTTCGGGCGATCACCCGCCAGGTGCTGCCGCCGTCGGTCGCGGCGACCGTGGTGGGCCGGCCGTTCTTCAGGCCGAGGGCCGACTCCGCTCGCGGCAGCCGTGGCCCGGCGCTGCCCCCGCCACCGTTCAGCGACGTGGCCAACCTGTGACCGCCGCTGTCGTAGAAGTACACCCGGTAGTCCGAGGGGAGCGCGGCCTTCCCGGCGGGCTCCCGTGCTGCCGTCCGGCCGTCGACCGCGTCCTGGTAGAGCTGGGGCACTGGTTGGAAACGGGTGAGCCTGCCGTCGACCTGGTCGGTCAGCCACGTGTGGAGCAGGGCGAGCCCTGCGGCCTGGCAGAGCAGCACCGCCGAGGTGGCCAGCAGCGTGGCCCCGAGAACGAGCCGGGCCCGGAGCGAACGCGGCTTCAGTCGCCGCAGCCAGGGCCTCACAGCGCCGCTGCTCCCCGGCCGTGGTGTTCGGCCCGCAGACAGTATCCGACGCCACGGATCGTCTGGATGAGCTGAGGCTCGAACCGGTCTATCTTGCGCCGCAGATTGCGTACGTAGGTGTCGACGATGCGGGCGTCGCCCGCGAAGTCGTAGTGCCAGACCTGGGACAGGATCTCCTTCTTGCCCACCACGCGTTCGGGCTGAGTCAGCAGGCAGACCAGCAGCCGGAACTCGGTGGGTGACAGCTGGATGGGCAGGCCGGCCCGCCGCACCTCGTGGGTCTGCTCGTCCAGTTCCAGATCCGCGTACCGCAGCGGCACCCGCTTGGCCCCGCCACCCGGCGGCATGTCGCTGCGGCGCAGGATGGCGCGGATACGCAGCAGCACCTCCTGTACGTGGAACGGCTTCGTGACGTAGTCGTCGCCACCGGAGCTGAGGCCGATGATGCGGTCCTCGACGTCGGTACGGGCCGTCAGGAACAACACGGGTGTGTAGACGCCCTCCGCCCGCAGGTTGCGGGTCACCGCGAAGCCGTCGGTGTCGGGGAGACCGACGTCAAGCACGATCAGATCAGGCTGGCCGCGGCCCGCTTCGAACATGGCCTTCTGGCCGGTGTCGGCGGTGCTCACCGCGTATCCGGCGGCATGAAGGGCTGAGGTGAGCAGGGTGCGGATGCTGGGGTCGTCCTCGACGACGAGCACGGTGTGCCTGGGCAGCGCGGGCCCTGACGGCGCGACGGGCATGGAAGTTCCTTCGCTGGTACGGGGTTCGAGGTGTACCGAGGGCCCGGACGGCGTCCCACGGGGAACGCCGTCCGGGCCCCGGAGATCAGCCGGTCACCTCCTTGTCCTTCGCCAGCGCCTCGGTGCGCTCGGTGACCGTCTTGCGCAGCTTCTCGACAGCGGAGTTCAGTTCCTTGCCGTCGGCGCCGGCCTGCCTGGCCTGTTCGGCGATGCCGTCCAGCGCCTTCAGGGCGGTGCCGGAGCCGTAGAACTTCTCGTACAGCTCCTTGTACGCCTTCTTGTAGACGGAATCGAAGGCGTCCGAGTCCAGGAAGCGATCCTTCAGAGGGTGGCTCATCATGCCGCCGAACCCACCGGCTTGGCCTTGATCGCCCTGGCCGTTCTGGTCTCCGCCTGCCGCGCCGCCCGGCATGCCCGACGGCATTCCTTCTGGCATCCCTGAAGGCATGCCCGATGGCATTCCCTCGGGCATCCCTGACGGCACTCCCTCCGGCAGGTTCTCGGGCATCCCTGACGGCGCCCCGGAGGGCGCGTTCTGCTCGCTCTGGCCGCCTGTGCCCTGGCCGCCTTGCTCGCCCTGCCCATCGGCGGTGCCTTCGCCACCACCGAAGGCACCGCCGATGCTTATCTCATCGTCGGGCCCCGACGTCGCGTCGCCGGTGAAGGTGAGGTTGTAGTCCCAGCCCAGAACCGAGAACTTCTTGGTGTCCAGGTCGTAATAGAGCAGGTAGTTCTTGCCGGGGCCAGCCATGTCGTCGAAGTTCAGCAGCAGGTTCTGCGCGGCGAGGTACGTGGCCAGGGACTCTACGTCCACGTACTGGTCGAGTTCCTCCTCGAACTCCTTGTCCGATGCCTGGTCGGCCCACTTGATGAGCTTCATGACCGGCTCCAGGTCCCGGCTGCCGACCTTGTTGAGCTGCTCGAAGGAGGTTTCATAGTCGGTCGGGTCGTCTCCGCGGTACTCGAAACTGCCGCCGGCCCGGGCCTTGTAGAGCACCCCGTTGCCATCCCCGATGGACTCGGCGTACTCGGTGTCGGGGCTCTCCACCATCAGGCGGGTGGTGACCGGGCGGTTGTTTACCTTCATCGAGGTGAAGGCGTACCGCTCGTTCTTCTGGCCCGTGGTGTCCGTCAGGCTCAGCGAGAGCGCCTCGTTCACCGGCACCTGGCCGCCGCTGCCGGGCCGCAGCGAGATCTCTCGTTCGCCCTGGTAGGCGCGGCCTTCGACATACTCGTCGATCTTGATGAGCCAGGGCAGTTCCTCCGGCTTCTTCTCGGAGAGGTTGTACTGGGTGATCCCACCCATGCCCCCGGCCATACCGCCGGCTCCTCCACCGTTGCCCTGCCCCCCGGCCCCGTCGCTCTGCGACGGGGCCGGGTCGCCCTGCGCGGCGCCTTCGGGCATGTCCCGGCCGCCACCGGGCATGGTCCCGCTGCTGCCGCGCAGGGACATCAGAGTGGAGTTCCCTTTCAGACGGATCCCGACGTCCTCGAGATACACGCCGTCGATGGTGAGGTCGGCCTCGATGTACTCCTTGGTGCCGTCCTCCCGGAACTCCTTCATCATCTTGTCGAACTCGGTCTGGTCGTACTCCAGTTGGACGGAGTGGGACACGGACGTGTCGTACAGGCCGACCGTGCCCCGCACGTCATCCGTGATCGTGTCGGCCTCCACGCTGGAGGACGAGGTGACGTACGGCGATATGCGGGCGTCACCGAAGAAGAAGACCATCAGGGCCAGACCCGCGCACAGGGCCGCGGCCGGCTTCCAGTGATGCCGCAACCGTACGGGGACACGGTCCCGCAGCCGCCGCGGCCTGCGTGCCGTCGCCTCGCCGCTCATCACAGGTCGGTCGTGTCGTAACCGGTCAGGACGGTCACCCGCTGACCGGAGGTGCGTTCCTGCAGCGAGGTCACCAGGTCGCCGGGTTCGGTGCCCTTCTTCATGCGCACCGCGTAGAACACCTCGGTCAGCGCGCCGCCCCGGATCGTCTCCGTGCTCACCAGCTCGAACTCGCTGGTGTAGCGGATGAGGACGTCCCGAATGCCGGACGAGTAGTCCTCGCCGGCCGGAACCTGGACCTTGACGACCTGACGCTGGACGTTGAGCGCGAACCAGTTGAACTTGAACATCACGACGATGACGACGCAGATCACCACGGCGCCGACTGCGGCCAGCGTGTAGAAACGGGCACCGCAGGCCATGCCGATCGCCATCGCCAGGAAGATGAAGCCGACATCCCTGGTCTCCTTGACGGCGTTGCGGAACCGGACCACGGACAGTGCTCCGACCAGTGAGAACGCCCGGGCCAGGTTGGACCCGACGACCAGCATGATCAGCGCGACGATCATGCCGACGATGACGAGGGTCTGGACGTAGGACTGGCTGTAGGAGACGTTGCGGTGCGTGTACCTGTACACGTAACCGATCACCGTGCTCAGGATGAACGACAGCGCCATGGCCACGACCACGTCGGTGACGCTGAACGTACCGCTGAGTTCCTGCAGATCGAAGTTCACTGTGCTCCTGCTTTCAAGGGCGCCTCGGGCGCCGACCGCTGCTGGGGCAGCGACTGCTCGGTGGGGGTGGGCGGCGGGTAGTCCGCCTCGTTGACATGGAAGACGGATCGGGGTGCCAGGCCGAACGCCTCGACGGACTGCACGTACTTGGAGATCCGGACGAGGCTGAGGTTCCGGCGTGCGGCGAGGTCCGTGATCCAGTGCGGGGTGCGCTCGTTGACCTTGATCTCCATCACCGACATGTGGGGTGGGATGGTGAACCGGTTCTCGGGTGTGGCGATACCGAAGTGGAAGTCCCGGTCCCGGCCGCGGATACGCCGGTCGAAGGTCACCCGCAGTCCGGTGTCCGCGTCGCGGCCGACCAGGGCCTCGCGCTGGTAGCCGGTGATCGCGGTGGGCTGGAGGTTGAGCCGTACGACCAGTTCGAGCACCTCGTGGATGAAGGCACGTTCCTGGGGCGAGTGCTCCACCAGGTCACGGCCGTCGCACAGCCGGCGGGCGGTGCCGTAAGGGAGAGTGATGCGGCGCTTCTGTGTGACGCGGTTGACGCGCTGCTTGATCTCGACGCAGACCGGGGACTCGTCCGTGACGCCGTCCAGGTCCCCGTAGTGGCGGATGCGCAGCTTGCGCCGGAACTTCAGACCCTCGATCTTCTCCCAGTAGAACCGCAGCTGCGGGGTGTCGTAGTACAGGCTCCAGACGCCGTAGCCTCCGACCGGGCTGTTCAGATCGCGGTCCATCCGTTCGGCCAGCTCGTCCCGGATCTCGGCCGCCTCCTCGACCGGCACGAGGTACTTCAGCTCGAACCGGTTGAACGCGTGCAGCCTGCTGGCCACGTGCAACGGCTGCTCCCCCGCCGGGTCCTGGTCCTCCTCCTCACTCGGGGACTTCCGCCATGTCGTCACCGGTAGTGCCACCATGCGCCTCCTTCGTCGTACGGCCCGGTCGGGCGACGCAGCACACGAAACCGGTGGTACGTGAGAAGCCGCTGAGAATTGCGGGGTAATTCCAGGAGTATTTGAAGTGACCAAAAGGTGAACTGCGCGCGTTGACGCCGAGGCGCCAGAACGGGCAAATTGACACATCTGCTTTGCGCGTGCTCGTGGGCCTACCGCCTGCGGCCTCGCTGCGACGAGCATCGCCCCCGGAATCCGGATCGTCGTTCTCCGAGCCAATTGCAGCGCGTCGTGTCAGTGACGCAGAGGCACCCGGGCGGCGTCCACACCAGCGGACTTACGCACGTTGGTGAGCGCCTCCTGGATGATCGGCACGCCGCCACGTCCGCCGCGCATGGCACGCAGCTTCGCCCAACGCCGCTCCTGGCCTGGTCAACGCGGTACGCGACTCCGCTCGCGTGGCAAACATCCGCCAGGGCGAGCCGCTCGGCCTCGGCCACACGGGGCTCGGCGTCCGCGGCCAGCACGGCGGAAACGTGGTCACCCTGAGACGGGTGCCCGAAAGCAGATCCATCTCTACGGCTGCGGCCGTGGAACCCACCCCGTGACCCTGCTGGTCGACAAGCCCTCCCCCAAGAACGCGCTGAGCGCCTACGCGGTCATCGGCCAGTTCGTCGCCTGCGACACCGGCGACAAGGCGGACCACTGCGTATGGTGGTCCGGCCGGCCCACGAACGCGAGGATCTCGGCCCCGACTTCGTCGCCTGGCTGAAGGCTGCCACGTTCGTACGCGGTCACGCACCTGGCGCGTGACCCGCATGACCGGGCGGACGTGTCAGCGGGGAGCAGGGGAACCCGACGATCGCTCTTCTCGGCTCCCCTTCTTCATTTCCGCCTCAGCTTCTTCATTTCCGCCTCAGCGCCGCTGCCTCACTCGCATCAGGTCCTGTATCACCGGCACTTGGAGTCACCGGATCCGTTCCGGGGCCGCTGCCGTCGGCCAACCTCTTCTCCGGGAGGAGGAAGGCCAGCACGAGGCCGAGGGCGAACAGCGGGGCCATGTAGCGGAACACCGGGGTCAAGGCCTGTTGGTAGGCGAGGATCACGGCTTCCTGGATCTTGTCCGGCAGGGCGTGGACGAGGGCCGGGGTCAGCGAGTCGGTCGAACCCACGACCTTGGCGTCGGCGGCCGAGAGCCGACTGGTGAGCTGATCGGTGAGGCGGTGCGTGAACACGGCGCCGACCGCGGCGGTGCCCAAGGTGGCGCCGATCTCGCGGAAGAAGTTGTTGGCGGAGGTGGCGGTGCCGACGTCACTCGGCGGGAAGGCGTTCTGCACGGCCAGGACGAGGTTCTGCATGATCAGGCCGACGCCCGCGCCCAAGAGGAACAGGTACCCGCAGACGACCGCTATCGAGCTGCCGGTGTCCAGGGTGGACATCAGCCACACGGTGACGCCTGCGACCGCGGTGCCGAGGATCGGGTAGATCTTGTAGCGGCCGGTCCTGCTGATCAGCTGTCCGGACGGGAGGGCCGTGGCGATGATGCCGACGACCATGGGGATGAGCAGCAGTCCGGACTCGGTCGCGCTCTTGCCGTACACCATCTGCAGGTAGGTCGGCATATAGCCGATGACCGCGAACATCCCGACGCCGATCACGACCATGCCGAGCAGCGTGGCGATGTTGAAGATCCGGCTCCGGAACAGGCGCAGCGGGATGATCGGTTCGGCCGCGCGGCTCTGGGAGAACAGGAACAGGGCCCAGGCGGCGACGGCGCCTGAGGCGAGGCCGAGGACCAGCGGGTCGGTCCAGGCGTAATCGGTGCCGCCCCAGTCGGCGACGAGCACGGTGCAGGTGACGGCGACTGCCATCAGCGTGATGCCGAGGTAGTCGACCGCGACCTTGACGCTCCGGCGAGGCAGGCGCAACGCGAACGCGGCGACTGCGAGGGCGAGCGCGCCCAGCGGCAGATTGATCCAGAAGGCCCAGCGCCAACCCACACCGTCGGTGAACCAGCCACCGAGTAACGGTCCGGCAACGGAGGAGAGGCCGAAGACGGCACCCATCGGCGCCATGTACTTGGCGCGCTGCCGCGGCGGCACCAGGTCGGCGATGATCGCCTGCGCGGTGATCATCAGGCCTCCGCCGCCGAGGCCTTGTACGGCACGGCCGATGATCAGCACGGTCATGTCCTGCGCCATGCCTGCGGTCGCGGAACCGGCGACGAAGACGACGATGGCACCCAGGAAGAGCGTCTTGCGGCCCATCAGGTCGCCGAGGCGACCGTAGACGGGCATGGCGATGGTGGCGGCCAGGATGTACGCGGTGGTCACCCAGGCCATGTGGTTCACGCCGTGCAACTCGCCGACGATGGTCGGCAGCGCGGTGCTGACGATGGTCTGGTCGAGCGAGGCGAGCAGCATCGCGGTCATCAGACCCGCGAATATCAGGCCGAAGTGTTGCGGAACCCCGGAGAAGCCCTGCTCCTCCGTCTCCGCCGGGCTCAGTTCAGTCATGAAGTTCCTCAACAACGAAGGGGGACAAGGTCACATAGGGGACGGGGATCAGTCGGCCGACAGGGTCCGCAGGAGTTCCATGGCCCGCTCGACGTACGGGATCGGAGAGTCGTTCTCGGCGCTCTGCGGGACCTCGCGCGACCAGCGCTCCAGGCCGGTGCGCACCGCGGTCAGCGCGAGTGCCGCGATCAGGCTCGGCATCTCGTCCTCCGGCCGCTGCCCCATCCGCTGGGCGACCGCGTCGGCGAGGGACTTCTGGAAGCCCTCGATACGGGCCAGCAGCGCGGCGTGGATGGGGGGATGCGTCTGCGCCAGCGCGAAGACGTCGTGCATCGTCGCGCGCTCGGGCGAGTTGTCGGCCATTTCCCGCAGGAGCAGCCGGGTCACGTCCGCGAGTACCTCCCTGGGTGACGCGGTGCCGGCCGCGACGAACTCCGCGGCCAGCGCCGAGGGCAACTCGGTCGGCCCCAGCAGCAGCGCCGCCTCCTTGTTCGGGAAGTAGTTGAAGAAGGTACGGGGCGAGACCCCGGACTCCGCGCTGATCATGTCGACGGTGATCTTGTCGAAGCCGTGCTTCCGGGCCAGTCGCAGTGCGGCCCGGTGGATTTCCAGCCGCGTCTCGCGCCGCCGTCGGTCACGCAGACCTTCGCCCTGGGGAGTCATGGGGCAATTCTTGCATGCTCTGCAAACTTTGCGGACTATGCAAGATGTGCCGCTGATTCGATACCTGAGCCGCCGTCCGTACCGCGATCGCGGTACGGACGGTTGCCGCACCTGGGTGACGAGCCGTCGCCGTGCCGCCACCTACGCTGACGCCATGCGAACGATCGGCCGCCGTGGCAGGGCGGCGGTCCACGGCCGGCTGAGGGAGGCTCGCCTCGTCGGATGCGTGGGCCTGACGTCCTTGGCGACCGCCTGCGGGGATCCGACCCGGTTTCCCGGGTGGCCCACCCCACTGGACATCGTCTTCGCCTGCCTGGCGAGCGCCGTGCTGCCGGCCCGCCACCGCAGTCCGCTCGGGGTACTCGCGGCGGTCTCCGCGCTGTCCGTGGTCCATCAGGCCGGTGGAGGTCCGTTCGTCCCCTCGCTGCCGCCGCTCATGGTCGCCCTGTACACCGTCGCGCTCCGCTCCGGTCGGCGTCAGGCCTGGACCGCCGCCGCGCTGACCATGGCCGCCCTGTCCCTGACGGCCATGTTCTTCCAGGCCGGGCCGCTGCTGGGTCCGCAACGCGTGGGGGCCATTGCCTGGATGGGCCTGGCCACGGCCGTCGGCGACTCGGTCCGCAACCGTCGCGCCTACGTGCGGGCTCTGGAGGAACGGGCCGACCGGGCCGAACGGACCCGCGAGGAGGAGGCCGCCCGCCGCGTGGCCGGGGAACGGATGCGGATCGCCAGAGAGCTGCACGATGTCGTCGCCCACGAACTCACGCTGATCAACGCCCAGGCCGGCATCGGAGTCCATGTGGGACGAGGCGATCCGGTCCAGATGGCCGAATTCCTCGAGGCCATCAGAGACGGTTCGAAGGGCGCACTCGGCGAACTGCGTTCCATCGTGGGGCTATTGGGCCAGCCCGGGGACCCGGTGGCGCCACGCGAGCCCAGCCCAGGGGTGGGCCGGCTGGAGGACCTCGTGGTCTCCTTCGACCGGGCCGGACTGCGGGTGGCCGTGGACCGGGAGGGACAGGAACGGCCGGCTCCGTCCGCGGTGGACGTGGCGGCGTACCGGATCGTCCAGGAAGCACTGACCAACGTCCGCAAGCACGCGGGGGTGGACACCGCGAGGGTACGGCTGCGCTACGGCCACGACGTGCTGCACGTCATGGTGGAGGACGATGGCAATCCGCTTCGGCGTCCCGGTGGAGGGGGCGGCACCGGACGCGGCCTGATCGGCATGCGCGAACGCGCCGCCGCGGTGGGCGGGAGCACGGCGACCGGCCCGCGCCCCGGCGGCGGGTTCGTCGTGGAGGCGTGGCTGCCGCTCGGCCCCGCGCGGGTCCCGGTACGTGAACGAGTGGGGAACGAGGGCGACCAGTGACGATCCGGGTCCTGCTGGCGGACGATCAGGCGCTGCTGCGCGGCATGCTCAGACGGCTCGTCGACAACACTCCGGGTATGGACGTCGCGGGTGAGGCCGCGGACGGCGCGGAGGCCGTCGAGCTCGTACGGGCGAGGGGCGCGGACGTGGTGCTCATGGACATCCGGATGCCCGGAACCGACGGCATCGAAGCCACCCGGGCCATCACCGCGGATCCAGCTCTCGCCGACGTGAAGGTGCTGATCCTGACCACGTTCGAGATCGACGAGTACGTCGCCGAGGCGGTGCGGGCGGGAGCGAGGGGTTTCATCGGCAAGGGGGCCGACCCGGAGGAACTGCTGGCGGCGATCGAGACCGTCGCGGCCGGTGAGCCCATGTTGTCGGCGGCGGCGACGGCCGCCCTCATGGCGCGTTTCCAGGCTCATGCACCGCGTCACTGGGCGAAGGAAACGGAGCGGCTGGCAGAACTCACGCCCAGGGAGCGCGAGGTGCTGGTTCTGGTGGCGAGCGGCCTGACCAACGACGGCATCTCCCAGCGTCTGCGGCTGAGCCGACACACCGTCAAAACGCATGTCAACCGGGCCATGACCAAGATCGGCGTCAGTGAGCGCGCGCAACTCGTGACGCTCGCCTACGAGAGCGGCCTGGTGGAGCCGGGCGAGATGCTCTAGAAGCGCATGGGTCCTCGGACGCGGTAGGACACCGTACGGATAACGCGTCCGCGGTACGAGAAAAGCACCGCGAGCGGCTGACGACCGTGCGACCGAGTGCGGGACAGGCTGGGGCACGCCGCCCCGAGGCCGGGCGAATCCGGCCGGGAGGCGGCTCGTACGACTCCATCCGTTCCCAGAAATGAGACTCGTCTCGATGTCCTGGCTGTCCCGGGTCAGTCTGGCCAACCGCAAGTTGGCCGCGCTGATCACGATCATCGTCGTCGCCTTCGGGGCGTACGCCGCCTCGTCGCTCAAACAGCAGCTGATCCCCAACATCTCCTTCCCCGCAGTCACCGTGACCGCCACCTACGCCGGAGCCTCACCGCAGGTGGTGGAGGACCAGGTCGTCAAGCCGATCGAGGACGCGGTCAAGAGCCTGGACGGGGTCGAGACGGTCACCTCCACGTCCCGCCAGGGCTCCGCCTCCGTCCAGCTGCAGTTCGACTACGACGCCGACGTCGACACCAAGTCGAACGAGGTCCAGCAGGCACTCTCGAAGGCCTCCGCGCAACTGCCCGACACCGTCGACCCCCAGGTCCAGAAGGGCAGTTCGGACGATCAGCCGACGATGACGCTGGCCGTGACCTCCGACGAGGACCAGCAGGACCTGGCGAAGGTGCTCGATGACAAGGTGGTGCCCGACCTCAAGGCCGTCGACGGGGTCAACCAGGCCACGGTCACCGGGGAGCGCGACCGGGTCGTCGTCATCACGCCGGACGCCGGCGAACTCGAGGACAACGGCCTTTCCGTCCAGTCCATCAAGAGTGCGCTGACGTCGAACGGCTCGGCTTCTCCCGGCGGGTCCGTGAACTCCGACGGCAAGTCGCTCAGCATCCAGATCGGCGGTGCTCTGACCTCCGTCCAGCAGATCGAGGACCTGTGGCTGAGCGCGGACTCCGGTTCCGGCAACGCCTCGGGGGCGAGTGGCATCAGCGGAACGCCGTCGACCGGATCCTCCGCTTCCGCCGGCGGTTCCTCCTCTCAGAGCCCCGTACAGCTCAAGGACGTGGCGAAGGTCGAGCTGAAGGACAGCGACGCCACGACGCTGACCCGGACCGACGGCAAGGAGAGCCTCGGTGTCTCGATCACGATGGACCAGGACGGCAGTTCGTCCTCCATCTCCGAGGACGTCCGCGGCAAGCTGTCCGGTCTGGAGAAGGACCTCGGCCATGACGCCCGGATCACCGTCGTCTCCGACAACGGCCCGCAGGTACGGCAGTCCGTCGTCGGCCTGTTCGAGGAGGGCCTGCTCGGACTGCTGATGGCGGTCGTCGTGATCGTCCTCTTCCTGCGCTCCGTCCGCTCCACCCTGGTCACAGCCGTCTCGATCCCGCTGTCCCTACTCATCGCGCTGACGGCACTGTGGATGAAGGACTACTCGCTCAACGTCCTCACTCTCGGCGGCCTCACCCTGGCGGTCGGCCGGGTCGTCGACGACTCGATCGTGGTCCTGGAGAACATCAAACGGCACCTCGGCTACGGCGAGGACAAGCACACCGCCATCCTGACCGGGGTGCGCGAAGTGTCCACCGCGGTCACTCTCTCGACCCTCACCACGGTGGCGGTGTTCGTCCCCATAGCGCTGGTCAGCGGGCTGGTCGGGGAGTTGTTCGGCCCGTTCTCGATCACGGTCGTGGCGGCGATGCTGGCATCGCTGCTGGTCTCGCTCACGATCGTGCCCGCGCTCGCCTACTGGTTCCTCAAGCCGCCGAAGGAGGCCGAGGGCGCCGACCCGGAGGAGTTCCGCAGGAAGGTCGAGGAAGAGGAACGAAGCGGCGTACTGCAACGTGCGTACGTCCCCGTCATCGACTGGGCCGTCGGTCACCGCAAGTCGGTCCTCGGTATCGCGGCCGTCCTGCTCGTCTTCACCTTCAGCCTGACCGCCGGCCTGAAGACGAGCTTCCTCGGCGACTCCGGTTCGGACTCGGTGAGCGTCACCCAGACCCTGCCCGAAGGCACCAGCCTGCAGGCCACCGACGGGGCTGCGAAGAAGGTCGAGAAGGCCATCTCCGCTGTCGCCGGGGTCGACTCCTACCAGGTCACCATCGGCTCCTCGGGCGGCTTCGCCGTCATGGGCGGCGGCGGAAGCGCCAACAGCGCCTCGTACAGCATCGCTCTCAAGGACGACGCCGACTCCTCGACGGTCGAGGACACGCTGCGGCACAGGTTCGACGACCTCAAGGGCGCCGGTGACCTGACGATCGGCTCCAACAGTGGCTTCGGGTCAAACAACGACATCCAGGTAGACGTCAAGTCCGACGACGACACGGACCTCAAGACCGCCACCGACAAGATCGAGAACGCGCTCAAGGGCGTCCAGGAGGTCACCGACGTCAGCAGCGATCTCTCCACCCAGTCACCGCAGATCAGCATCCGAGCCAAGGGTGAGGAGGCCGCCTCGTACGGACTGAGCGACACGAGCATCGCCTCGGCCGTCAGCGAGGCCGTCCAGGGCAGCACCGTCACGCAGATCACCGTCGACGGCTCGACGCGCGACGTGCTCGTCAAGACCACCTCCACCGCGCCGAACAGCGTCAGCGCCCTCAAGGGGCTGACGATCTCGACCTCTCAGGGAGAGGTTCGGCTGGACAAGGTCGCCACGGTCACGCAGACGGAGGCGCCGACCAAGCGCCAGCGCGTCGACGGCTCCGGGGCCGCCTCCGTCACGGCCACCCCGGTCGGAGACAGCACCGGCACCGCGAGCACGCAGGTGCAGCAGGCGATCGACAAGCTGGACCTGCCGTCGGGCGTCACGTACGAGATGGGCGGTGTGACGGCCAGCCAGGGCGACGCCTTCAGTCAGCTCGGCCTGGCGATTCTGGCCGCGATCGCGATCGTCTTCCTGCTGCTGGTCGGGGTCTTCCGCAGCATCCGCCAGACCCTGGTGCTGCTGGCCTCAATTCCCTTCGCCTTCACCGGCGCGTTCGCCCTGCTGCGCATCACCGGCGCTCCCCTCGGCGTGGCAGCGCTGATCGGCATGCTGATGCTCATCGGAATCGTGGTCACCAACGCCATCGTCCTGATGGACCTCGTCAACCAGTACCGGGCGCAGGGCATGAGTATCGAGGAGGCGGTCCGCGAGGGCGGTCGTCGCAGGCTCCGCCCCATCCTGATGACCGCGCTGGCGACCATCTTCGCGCTTCTCCCGATGGCCCTCGGCATCACCGACTCGGGTGGCTTCATCTCCACCCCACTCGCCGTGGTGGTCATCGGCGGTCTCTTCAGCTCCACCCTGCTCACCCTGGTCCTCATCCCGACCCTGTACACGATGGTCGAGACCCGGCGCGAGCGCCGCGCACAACGCCGTGCCCGCCGGGCCGCGCGCAAGACCGCTCCCGCGGCACAGGAGGATTCCACGCTGCAGCCGCAGCCGTAACGCTCCGAGAAGGACATCGTGTGCCCTGCGGTCCTGGTGTGCCAGGCCGCAGGGCACACCTGTCGATGCACCGAGTCATCGGCCGGCGACCATGGGAGGGTCAGCCCCTGTAACCCGTCACCTTCGCGATCCACTTGATGAAGTCGCCCGGGTCGAGGTCGCTCATGTGCCCCTGGTCCCAGTACATGAGGTGACTGACGTTGTCACCGAGGCCGTCGACGGTGGCCGTGAGGTTGGCGGAGACCGTCAGCGACGTGTAGGTGTCGATGGTGCCCAGGCGGATCCACCAGTGCTTGGACCGGCCGGGGTTGCCCTTGCGGAGGTGGTACATCGGGTTCATGAGGCGAAGCTTCTCGGGGATGTCGCTGTCCAGGCGCTTGCCGGCCGTGCCCGACGCGTCACGCTTCTGGCTGTACTCGGTGAAGTGCCGCCCCGCGGTGGTGCCCAGGCCGAACTCGTTGTTGGTGTCCAGCGCGCTGATGGACACCGAGAGGTCGAAGCCGTCGAACGCGGGGAGGTTCTTCTGCCGGGTACCCACGTGCGCGAGGTAGTCGTCCCAGGTGAAGGTCGCCCGCCCGTTCTTCCAGGTGATGAAGGTGTTGCCTGCGAGGTAGGCCGTACGGTCGGCCGCCGACAGCCCCTTGAGGTAGGTGGCGGCCGCGGGCTGGAGGTAGGTCTCCAGCAGGTACCGGTCGTAGTTACGCGCGGTCAGCGGACCGAACCCGTTCAGGCCCTTGAGGTGGAGGGACGCCTGGTAGTCGACGAACTGGTTGGTCAGCTCCTTGGAGTCGGCCGCGTCGACCGTCTCGCCGGTGCTCACAGCGGTCAGGCTGCCCCAGTTCCACTCGTAGGCTCCGTCGGCGTTCTCCAGGTCGACGATGGCGCACCAGGCGCCGGTCGCGAAGATCGCGTCGGATGCGTCGGCCGCGCCCAGTTCCTTGAGGTAGGAGTCGTACAGGCGGCTGTCGCCGGACGCGCCGAGCAGGGCGGACACCTCGCCGCCGGCGCTGCCGCCGGTGGAGATGATCCGCTCGGTGTCGCCGGGGATGCGGTCCTTGTTGAAGCGGAGATAGCGGACCGCGGCCTTCAGGTCCACGATGACCGCGGGCGCGGTGCCGTAGTAGACGCCCTCGGAGTTCACCAGGGTGCGGCCGCGGCATCCGGGCTGTACGACCACGTAGCCGGCCGCCAGGCCGAGTTCGGGCAGGTTGGTGTTGGCCTGGGCGGACTCTCCGCCGCCGGAGGCCGACCCGCCGGTACCACCGGACGCCGAGGCGCTGGCCGAGGCGCTGGCGCTCGGCCAGGTGCCGCCACCCTGCCCGCCTCCCCCGCCCATGGCGTTCACGCTGGTGGCGGTCTGGACGCTCACGGGCATGAACCCGGCGATCGAGTTGGCGAACAGGATCGGCGCGTCACTCGCGTCCACGGCCTTGCCGTCGATCTCGACGGGAACGCTAACGGTCAGGCTCTGGTACGCCTCGTCGACCGGGTTGGCGACGTAGGTGACGGCCTTGTAGAAGCGGTACTTGACCTCCTTGTCGCCGTCATCGGTGCTGATCGTGGCGGTCAGGGTCGTGTAGTCGTCCTTGTCGAAGACCAGGGCGTCCGAGGACGCCGCACTGCCATGGGCGCTGCCGCTCGTCGAGGTCCCGTCATCGGCCTGCGCGCTCCGTGCGACGCCGCCGAGTGTCGCGGCGCCGGCCACGGTGCCGATCCCCATGACCACGTTCCTGCGCTTGATTCCCTTTTTCCGCACAGCTCGTCTCCTCAATGCGGCCGATTCGAATCCGGCCGCAATTCTCACGTTCTTATGCCGCCGCTTTCATGCTTTCCTCATTCACCAAGCATCATGACGGCCTTCCAATGGACCGGATCGTCTCGGACGACCAGACGGTTTCCACCAGGCTATATCCGGAGATCATCAGGATCCAAAACAGGTCTCGGGAAGAACGCATTCTGCGCCACCGACGGCTCGATAATCACCATGTGCCGAATCAAGGATGCCGCCGCACCCCGAAAAGAGGGGTACGGCGGCATCTTCATGGAATTCTGCGGAACTCTTCATCTCGGTTTGATTTCCGGCGCACGCCGCCCCGGTGAGGCCGGCGGTCAGGTCAGGCCAGCCCAGCCCAGAAGGAGCACTGGTGGTTGGCCGCTTCGTCGCTCACGGCCTTTGAGCCGTGGCTGGTGAAGGCGAGTTGGATGCTGCGGCTGGTGCTGTACTCGGCGATGCGGGGAAGCCCGTCGGGGGCGAGGTTTCCGGTCTTCGCGAAGTGCTGCCAGTAGGTGATCATCTCGTCGGCCAGCACGCGCTGCGTCTTCGTCAGCGGAGTGAGTGTGGGCGCTCCCCACAGGTAGAGGAGGTCGGCGGAGTGCTGGGCGCCGACGTTGAAGGACGGCGGAACGAGCTGGTAGGAGCGCAGGGGTGCGGTGGTGTCGCGGAACTCGTAGACGTAGGTGGAGGTATGCGCCGACAGGGAGCCCGCGTGCACCAGTGCCGGGCAGGCGAACCCGCTGTCCGTGCGCACCGTGGCCAGTGCCTGGCCGGCGTTCGTGAAGTGGGACACCGGGTAACGGGCCAGCACAGCCTCGGCGTTCGCGCCGTAGGAGGTCTTCATGGCCGCTTCGTACTGCGCGTCGGTGACCGGGTGGGTGACGAGGTCGTTCTGCTCATACACGAAGGCGCCGCCCTCGTTCTGGGTGGAACCGATGACGACGGGCATCTTGTGGAACCGGCCCGCGGCGAAGGCGGCGGTCGGCGAGAGGGGCAGCACGGTGCCGTCGACGACCGGCCGCCACGCCCCCGCGGTCTTCTGCGCGTCGAGCAGCACCGCGGGTGACTTGGTGCGCAGGCAGGCCACGACGACCGCGTCCGTGCCGGTACAGCCAGCGGCTGTGGCGAACCCGGCGTCGGATGTCTGGGCCGCCGACCGGGTGTTGACCGCGCACCGGAGGCTGCTCTCCATGGCCGCCCGCTGGAACAATCCGGCCGCGGAGGGCGAGGCCAGCAGGGCGCAGATGGACTCGGCTCCCGCCGACTGCCCGGTGACCATCACCTTGGACGCGTCACCGCCGAACGCGGCGGCGTTGGCCTTGATCCACTTCAGGGCCAGCTCCTGGTCGAGCAGGCCGTAGTTGCCGGACGTACTCTGCGCGTTCTCCGCGTCGAGGCCGGGGAGGGTGAGCCAGCCGAGCGAGCCCAGGCGGTAGTTGACGGTGACGACGATTCCGCCGTTCTTCACGTAGACAGCCGGGTCGATGTCCGTTCCGGCGCCGTTGACGAAGCCCCCGCCATGGAAGAAAACAGTCACCGGCAGTTTCGCCCCGGACGTCTGCCGGGTGGGCGTCCAGACGTTCAGGAAGAGGCAGTCCTCGTCGGTGCTGGCGGCGGCCGGGCGCCAGGCCGCGGCCATCTGCACACAGGCCGACCCGGGGGTGCTGGCGCTTCTGGTTCCTTGCCAGGACGCGGCCGCGACCGGGGGCTGCCATCTCAAGTCGCCTACGGGGGCCTGGCCGTAGCGGATTCCGTTGAACTCGCGCACGCCGTCGGTGACCGTTCCGCGCAGGGAACCGCCGGTGGTGCTCACTACGGTGGGCAGGGTCGATTCGGACCTGCTGTCGGCTTGCGCGGTCGCCGCGGGCGGGGACAGTGACACGATGCCGAAGAGTGCTGCGATCAGCGCCCACAGAGCGGTCGTTCTTCTCCCGGACATGGCAATTCCTCTCTGTCATACGGCCTTTGAGCTACGGGCTACGGCGCTCACCGGACCCGGGGCAGCACCTGTTCCCCGAAGATCCGCAACGCCTCTTCGAGCTGCGTCAGGCTGCCCCGGTTGGCCAGCCACATCCGCCGTACTCCCGCGTTTTGGAGCGCCTCGATGCGTTCGATCCAGTCCCCTGCGTTTCCGGCCAACCCCCAGCGGTCCAGGGCGAACCCGGTCAACCCGAGGCGTTCCATGAGGCCTTCGTTGGCCCCGTCGGGCCGCTGGTGGTCGGCCAGGGTGTAGTGCCGGACGTACTCCCTGACGGCCTCTTGGTGGCGCTCGGGCACCAGCCGTCCGTCCGCCCCGCCTCGCATGCTGTGGTGCAGGATCGAGGCGAGCGAAGGGCGGACCCGGTTGTGTGCGGTGTCCCGGTCGGCGTCCAGGACGCTGCGCACGGTGAACCAGGGTTCGACGTCCGCCGGTTCCCGCCCGCGCAGCTGTGCGCCGCGCCGTACGTGTTCCAGCGACCAGGCGACGACGTCGGCCATGAGTCCGGTGCCGATGGAGACCGCGTCGGCGATGCCTCCGGCGAGTTCCAGCATGCGGGGGCCTTCGGCGCCGACCGAGATGCGCACGGGTGGCCGCTGGTCGCCGAACACCTGGATCTCGCGTCCCTCGAAGTGTCCGTGGCCGGTGGCGAGGAGGCCGCGGACGCAGGTGACGTACTCCTCCAGGCGGGCACGTGTCGACGGCCGGCGCCCGACGCTGCGTACGGCGGAGTCGCCGGTGGCGATCTCCATGAAGGCGCGGCCCTCGGTCATGGCGTCGATCGTGGCGAGGAACGCCGCCGTGATCTGGGGGTCGCGGGTCCAGGGGTTGGTCGGGCGCATGCCGACGTACGTCCTTGTGGTGCCGAGTGCCAGGAGGGTCACCCTCGACGCCGCCTCGTTCAGCCGGAATCCGGTGTCGCCCACGCCGATCGAGTGCAGGCCGTAGTCGTCCGCCTTCCGGGCCAACTCGACCAGTCCGCGGGCGTGCTGTCGGGTGAGGACGGGGTCGGTGAGCGTGAACTGCATCGCGAACTCCACTGGCCCGCCCGCCTTCAGCCCGCCTCACGCGGCACCGGCAGACGCAGGTGCCGGCTGAGCACCGAGCGCGCTGTACGGACGTCGACGACCGCGAGACCGGGACGCAACGCGGCATCCGCGAGCGTGTGCGCGTCAGGCGAGTCGACAGTGAAGGAACGGGCGCCGAACGCCGCCGCGAGCCTCGCCAGATCGGGCGGCGGCACGATGGCCGTCTCGGCGTCACCGCCTTCCAGCCGGAGCCGCTGGTACTCGGTGCCCAGAGCGCGGTCGTTGAGGACGAACACGGTCAGGTTCGCCCCGGCCCGCGCCGCGGTGTCCAGTTCCTGCACGTGCATCATGAACGCGGCGTCGCCCTCGAAGACGACGGTCTTGAGTGCGGGTGCTCCGAGGGCCGCGCCGACTGCGGTCGTGAGCGCCTGTCCGATGGATCCGAAGCCCTGCGCGGCGAAGAACCGGCCCCGGGCCGGCACGGTGATGAACGCGGTGGCGAAGCCCGAGCAGTGGCCGTTGCCGATGACCACGGTCGCGTCGTCGGGGATGTACGGGCTGATCTCCGCGAGCGCCCTCCGTGGATCGACGGTGCCTTCGGATACGGGCGGGCGGAAGTCGCGCAGGTCCTCCCGCCAGCAGTCCGCGGACGGACCGACCGGGGTGAACCACGGCCGCCGGGTGTCCGGCGCGTCACCCGTCAGCGACACTGCCTGCCTCAAGGTGCCCGTCGCGTCGCCGCGGAGCGTCTCGGTCTTTCCCGTCACGTCGGCGTCGTCGACGACCTTGACGACGTGTGCCTTCTCGAACAGGCGCGACGACTGCGTGGTGCTACGGCCCATGGTGGCACCGACGGCCACGACCAGGTCGGCGGAGCGCAGCACGCGCTCCCCCGCCGGATGCGCGAGCCCTCCGGCGATGCCTAGATCATGGAGGTGTCCGTCGAACAGGCCCTTGGCGGGGAGTGTCGTGGCCAGGCCGACGCCGAAACGGTCCGCGAGCGTTCGCATCAGAGCGGGCGCGGCACTGTCCATGGCACCGCGGCCCGCGATCAGGACGGGCCGCTCGGCATCGGTCAGGAGTCGGCTGATGCGTTGCGCCGCGGCTGTGTTGTCGTCGTCGGTGGGCACCGCTCGCGGCCGGTACGGCACTGCGCCGCGGGCCCGCCCGGTGACGGGAGCGACGAACAGTTCGGCCGCGATGCCCAGGACCACAGGGCCGGACTCCTCCCGGGCGAGCTCGACGACCTCGGCCAGCACGTCCGCCGGGCGTTCCCCCGGCGTCATCCTGCGATAGCGCGTCTCGCACGAGGAGACGAAGGAAGCCTGGTCGAAGGTCTGGGCTCCCTGGTAACCGTTCGGTGTCTCGGCCGCGAGGAGCACGAGCGGCGACCGGTTGCGGGCCGCCACCAGCAGCGAGGTCGCCACATGACTGAGCCCTGGGCCATGGGTGACCGAGCAGATGCCGACCCGGCCCGAGGTCCAGCCGTAGCCTTCGGCCATCGCCACCGCCGCGCTCTCGTGCCGTACCTCGACCACGGAGACGCCCCGATGTCCGAGCGCGATGAGCAGGTGCATGTTGCCGTCGCCCATGAGTCCGAAGACGTGAGTGACCCCGGACCGCGCCACGGCGTCGGCGAACTCCTCCGCATGGCTGACGGTGTCGATTCCCTCGGCCTCGCTCAAGAGGACTCCTTCGATGCCCGGGAGGAGCGCTGCAGTTGGTCGGAGAAGAAGGGCAGCACCTTTTCCTCGAACCGTTCGGGAATGCGGTTGATGTGGTTGCCCTGGTACACCTCGAAGGTGTGCGGCACCTGGTAGGTGGTCAGGACGCGGTCGAGTTCGGTGAGGTTGGCGGCGATGTTCGTGTCCTGATCGCCGACGTCGAACGCGATCTGCTGCTTCCTCAGGCTGTTGATGTACTGGTCGACCATGGCCAGGGGCCGATTCGCGGTCATGCGCGCGACGACCGACTCCTGCAGCTCGCCGTTCTTGACGGGAGAGTCGTAGTAGAGCGGCGGGTTCGCCGGGTCGGGTGCCCACGACGCCGCCGCGGCGACCGCGGTACGGATGCCGGCGGGAATCTGTGTGTAGTCGTCCGGCCGCTCAGTGAACGCCTCGAACGCCGCCATTTCCTCGGGGGTGTCGGGGATGTTGCTCGTCCGCGAGATGCAGCAGGCGCTCAGGATGTAGAGGGCCGAGAAGACATCGGGGTGCTTCATCCCGATCCTCGTCGTGCCGTAACCGCCCATGGAGTGACCGGCCAGCCCTCGCGCCGCCGCCTTCGGAATGGTGCGGAAGTGCCGGTCGACGTACGACACCAACTCACGTGAGATGAAGGTCTCCCAGTCCCCGGTGGTCGCCCCGCTGGAGTAGTTGCTGCCGCCGTAGACGGTCATCGCGTTCGGAGTCACGATGATCATCTCTCGTGAGGTGCCGGCGGCGAGCGTGCGGTCGGCGGCTGCGGGAATGTTCGTCCGGGCGCCTGCGCCGAAATAGCTCAGATCCGTTTCCGTGAATCCGTGCAGCATGTAGAGGACGGGGTAACGACGTTGGGGGTCGGATTTGTAGCCGGGAGGCAGATAGACCGACACGTCACGGTCCGGGGAGTCCCCTTCGAGGTTCCCTTCGAGCGACTTCGCATGTACCCGGACCCGCAGAACAGTTCCCTTCGAGTTCTGTTCTCCCTGAGCAACTGACGCATTCGGGGCGTCCTGTGGACTCTGGAGCGATGTCGCGCCCAGTGATACCGCGACGAGAACGCCGACCAGCCATGTCGCACCGAGCCGTCTTCTCATACGCCCTCTTTTCCGAATCGGCCTCACGAGTCGCTCCTCAAGTCGCGGAGACTTCCCCCTCAGGAAAGTGAGCAAGCCGAGTTAGTGCAACAGTCCGTACGAAAGCGTTCGTGATCGAGCTATAAGCACGGGCACGTCCGACGTCGTCGATGCCCTGAGCCCCAGGCGCTAACGCCGCTCGTTCGGCAGGTGTCTGCGCACATACGGCGGAAGCACGGCGGCCGCCGTCCCCGCGAGGAGGGCGAGTGCCACGCACGCCGCGGACAGGGAGAGGGCACCGACGAGGGCCGCTACGGCGAACGGCGCCGTGGAGGGGCCCAGTTCCGTGGTCAGTCGCCACGAGCCGAGGAACACCGCGGGCGCTCTCGGGTCTGCGAGATCCGAGCCCACGGTGGCGACGACACCGCCGCTCCAGCCGTTGGCCGCGGCCATCACCGTCGTGGCGGCCAGGAACCACCAGAGCCCGGCGGGCAGTCGGGGCGCCGCGGCGAGAGCGAGGTGGGAGAGCCCGAACCCCACCAGGGCGGGCACGGCGACCGCCAGCCGACCCCATCGGTCGGTCACCACTCCGCCGACGTGGAACAGGGAGAAGTCGAGGCCGGCCGCGATGCCCACGACCAGCGTGATGGTCGCTCCGTCCAGACCCACGGCCGTGCCCACCAGGGGTACGAGGACGCGTCTGGCGCTGCGCATCGTGTTCACGACCGAGAGGGTCAGGCCGAGCGTCAGCAGGACGTCCCGTCGTTCCCGGACGACGCCCAAGACGCTCCGGCGCGGCCCGTCGTCGCGCTTCTCCGGCTCCGCTCCGGGAAAGGAGGCACGCGCGACGATGACCGCCAGCAGCACGGACGCCGCCACGACGACCAGGAAGCCGCCCCGCACCTCACCCGTCAACCGGATGAGAGCGGACGCGAGGAGCGGGCCCGTGAACAGTCCCAGCCGGGTGGCCCCGGCCAGGGCGGAGAGCGACCGGCCGCGCACCTCCGCAGGCACCGCCACCGTCACCCACGTATGGCGGGCCATGGTGAAGACGGCGACACCGCTGCCGATGAGGAGGGCCCCGACCGCGAGGACCCAAAGCGAGGATGCCAGGTGGGCCACCAGACCACCGAGACCCGTGACCGCCGTGGACGCGAGCATGGCGGGCCGCTCCCCGAACCTGGAGACCAGCCACCCCGCCGGAAGGGCGAGCAACAGCTGCCCGACGGTGAGCAGGGCCGCGACCACGGCCGCAACCGCCGAGGACCCCGTCAACGACAGCGCCGTCAGGAGCGTGACGGGCACCGCCGCCCCTTGGCCGGAACCGTGGAGGACGTTGGGTATCAGCGCGGTCGGCAGCAGTTCCCGCCAGGGAACGGTCGGCCGCCGGGGCCCTGCCGTCATGTGTGCCTCCATCATCTGGAAGGTCACGTCCGCACCGTTCCGCAGACACGGCACATCCGTGTACTGTCCCCCTGCCGACTGTGGACAATGTTGTCAACCTTCAGGGGCGGAGATGCTGTGATCGCGCGGACAGCCACGCCACCGAACTTCGATCGGGCGATAAGACCGGCCTTATCAGTCGAGTAGGGATCCGACGCTTTCAGCCGTCGATGAGCGGCCCTACTGTTTCTGGCGGGTTACGGACAGTTGCGACCATCCCCTTGCCGATAACCCGGAGTTGGAGGCTGGTCAGCATGAGAATCAGAACCGCACTCGTCGGGATCACGGCCGCGATTTCCCTGCTGCTGGCGGGCTGCGGCGGCTCCGGAAGCGGCAGCACCGAGAACCTGCCGAAAAGCGCGGCCGACGCCGGCGGAATGGCCGCCCTGATAGCGAAGGCGAAGAAGGAAGGCGAGGTCAGCCTTTACGCCGCCACCACGGAGAAATCAACCACCGCGTGGGTAAAGCATTTCGAGAAGAAGTACGGCATCCAGGTCAAGCTCTACCGGGACGGCAGCACGACTCTCTTCCAGAAATGGGCCCAGGAAGTCGGCGGCGGTGTCGACAACGCCGACATCGTCATCCAGAACGTGTACCAGCTCTGGCAGGACGCCGAGAAGAAGGGCTGGATCACCGACTACAAGACCGAGAACTACGGCAGTTACGACTTCGCCAAGGTCCTGCCGGGCACCGGGCTGACAGGACTCGTCTACCCCCTGCACCAGAGCATCGGGGCGGTGGCGTGGAACACGGAGGTGACCACCCCCGAGCAGGAGAAGCTGCTGCGCGAGGACCCCGTGGCGGCTCTGGCCGATCCCGCGTTCAAGGGCCAGATCGCACTGGGTGACACCGGCGGCGCGACCACGGCGGGGAACTACGCCAACGTCATCCTCCACCAGTCCGACACGTACGGGTGGAAGTGGCTGGAGGGCGTCGCCGACAACGATCCCGCTCTCTTCGAGAGTCAGATCCCCATCGCCGAGCAGCTGGTGAAGGGCGAGTACGCGGTGACGTTCGGCACCGACACGCTCTACAACGACTACCTCGCCGACGGTGCACCGATCGAGTACGCCTACCCGAAGCCCACCAACGCCGCCCTCTGGATGGTCGGGCTGCCGACCGCCATCCCCCATCCGTACGCCGCCCGCCTGTTCATGGAATGGGCGACGTCCGACGAGGGCCACGACCTGATGGCGACCTACGGTTCCGGCACCGGCACCCGGACCGGATGGGTCGACAAGCGCGAGGTGGCCAGGGAACCGTGGTACCAGAAGCCCGAGATCTGGTACGGCATGGCCACTCAACCCGAGTTGCAAGGCGACGGTTTCGCCGACTTCGTCAGCAAGGTCAACGCCACCCTCGGAAAGTGACCACTCACCTCCCGAAGACTCGACACCCCGGGAAGAGCCGCCCGGGACGCGGCCCTTCCCGGGTTCACGACTGTCCACGGCCGTCCACGGCGACAGGAGAGAAGATGGCGTTCCCCAGCGGCAATTGGCGTCACACCAGCCGTCAGCGGCTCATCGCGGGCCTGACGTTCGAGCAGATGTTCACCTTCCAGACCCTGGCGCGTGCCGGGTCCTTCCGGGCCGCGGCCGCCGAGCTGACCCTCACCCAGCCGGCCGTGTCCCAGCGCATTCGCTACCTCGAACGCCTGCTGGGCTGCACGCTGCTCGAACGCCGACAAGGAGCCAGGTCCGAACTGACGGCCGCAGGGCGGGAGTTGCTGGCGTTCTCCGAGGAGGTGCTGTCGTACACCGACCGCTTCCACCACCGGCTGGAGCAGATGAAGGACCTCCCGGAGGACTCGTCCCTCACCGTCGTCAGCGACTCCGACCACATCAGGCACCTGCTCGTCGAGGCCGTCATGGCCATGAAGAAGACGGCGCCCTCCGTCCGCGTGGTCATCCGGCACGAGCCGTCGCGGCAGGCGTGCACACAGGCGCTGTCCGACGGACGCGCGGACCTCGGCATCTGCCGCTACCCGGCACCTAGCGAGTTCCCGGCCCTGGGCACGATCGAGGAGCGGATGTACCTCTATGCCCGGCCCGAGGACCGCATCCACACACTGCCGGAGGCCGATCGCGTCGACTACCTCGCGCAGGTGGACTTCGCCACGTTCGCGGACGGGATGCGCAGCCGCGAACTGGTCGAGCGCTGGGCGGAGAAGGTGGGCGCGACTCTGCACGTGGTGCTCGAATCCCGCGGCCTGGAGGCGATGCGCACCTATGTCACCCACGGGCTGGCCCTTGCCGTTCTGCCCGAGTTCTGTGTACGGGAGGACCTCGGCGCCGGGCTCCTGCGGGCCGTGGCGGCCCCGGGGCTGCCCCTCCTGCGGGGCGCGGTCATTCTGAGCCCGCCCGACCGTGAGGTCACCCGGGCGGCCCGGGTGTTCCTCAGCATGCTGCCGGCCAAGGTCGATTCCTCGCCGCACCCCTCCCCCCGTACGGCGATGCCGACTCCCGCCTGACCGCCCGGGCCCCTCCGGGGCAGCGGCCGGGCACCCAGGTCGACGGGTCAGCGGCCGAGCATTTCGGTCTGCACACCGGCAGAGAGCCCGTCGTCCAGGGCCGTCTCCGCGTCGTCGCCCGCGCGCGCTGCTTCGTCGTGGCCGGGGAACCAGGTGAGGTTCTCCGGCGTCAGCAGCAGGGCCTGCTCCGCTCCGATCCGCGGGGGTGGGGAGGTCGGTCCGGTGACGGCCAGGACCCGCAGCCGGTGCCGGCCCGCCTCGTAGGTGCGCTCGAAGTGGTCGCCGAGGAACTCGCTGGAGACCAGCCTGGCCCGGAACTCGTTCCCGTCGAGAGCCGCCGGAAGCGGACCCGTCTCCCTGGAGACCCACACCCACTCCGGACGGAAGACCACGGAGATCGCGTCGCCCACGGCAGGGCAGTCGTCCATCGTCCCGCGGGCGATGTCGACCACCATGTCCGGCCCGAGCGTCGGCACCCGCACCGTGAACATACGGCTCCCCACGCCGGCGACGACGCCCGGTACGACGTTGGCCTCCCCGACGAACGTCGCCACGAACGCGTTCGCGGGCCGGTGGTACAACTCCCAGGGAGCCCCGGCCTGCTGGATGACACCGTGGTTCATGACGACGACGCGGTCGGACATGGAGAGCGCCTCGGACTGGTCGTGCGTCACGTAGAGCACCGTGATCCCGGTCCTGCGCTGGATCTGCCGTATCTCGTCCCGCATCCGGGCGCGCAGCTGCGCGTCGAGGTTGCTCAGCGGCTCGTCCATGAGGACCAGGCTCGGCTCGGTCGCCAACGCCCGGGCCAGTGCGACGCGTTGCTGCTGTCCACCGCTCAGATCGGTCGCGTTGCGGCCCGTGAACTCCGCGAGGCCGACCAGCTCCAGCATCCGCAGGGCCTTCTCACGCGCCTGGGCCCGGGGCGTCTTCTTCGCCTTGAGTCCGTACATGACATTCTCCAGGGTCGTCATGTGCGGCCACACGGCGTAGGACTGGAAGACCATGTTGATGTCCCGCTTTTGCGGCGGGATGTTGGTGCCCGGGGAGTACAGCCGTCGGCCGCCCAGGGAGATGTCCCCGGACCTCGGTGTGTGCAGGCCCGCGACGCAGCGCAGCGTGGTCGTCTTCCCGCAGCCGCTGGGGCCCAGGAGGGTCACGAACTCCGACCGGCCGATCCGCAGGCTCACATCCGAGACCGCCATCGTGCCGCCGTAGTCGGCGAAGAGTCCCTCCACCACCAGGCCGTCGTCCGACGACGGATTCCCGTGCGGCTCGTCCATCGATCTGCTCACCTCGTTCGTGTGTCTGTGCTGTCTCTACGGCGTTGTCCGTGCGGGTCAGGCCCGCTGGTGCAGCTTCCCGGGCCGGAGCAGGGCGCGCATGAGGACGATCCACGCGATCATCAGCGCGGTCTCCAGAAGCCCGACGACCGCGGCGGCGGGCAGCGAGGCCTGCTGGGCGTAGTTGAAGGACAGGATGGACAGCAGCATGGTGTCCGGCGTGTAGAGCAGGATCGCGGTATTGATCTCACGGACCGTGAACAGGAAGACCATGATGACGCCGGCCGCTATCGACGGCCGCATCAGCGGCAGCAGGATCGTGGACAGCACGCGGGCCTGGCCCGCCCCGCACATCCTCGACGCCTCCTCCAGGGACTTGTCGATCTGGGCGAACCCATTGCCGATCACGCGGGTCGCGTGCGGCAGGTACGACGCCACGTAGGCCAGCACCATGATCGAGAGCGAGCCGTACAACGGCGTGCCGAGGTACAGGGCGAACACGCCGGTGGCGAAGACGATTCCTGGCACGGCCAGGGGCGACATCGCGACGGCGTTCAGCAGCCCGGAGCCCTTGTGCCGGACTCGTTCGGTGACGTACGAGGTCAGGATGCCCACGGCCACCGCGCCGACAGCCGTTGCCACCGACACCATCACTGTGTTGGCCAGCGCGTTCTCCAACTCGGGTGTGCCCAGTACATCGCGCACGGTCTGCGTGGTCAGGTTGATCTCGTCGAGGTTGGTCGAGGTGCTGAAGGCACGCAGGCACAGTGCGGCGTACGGCAGGACTGTGGTGACGAGAGCGTAGAGAAACAGCAGGAGGATCACCGCGTATTTGGTGCGGCCCAACGAAATCCGCTTCCTGTTCTGCGACTTGCCCGTGACCGTGACGAATTTCGAGGACTGCCGCAGGCTCCGCTGGTACAGCCACAGGCCGATCACACTGAGCAGCACCAGCATGGTGCCCAGGGCCGCGGCGAGTGCGTAGTCGCTGGGGTAGCCGTTGGTGGCGCGGTACACCGTCACGGCCAGGGGGTGGAAGGACATCTTGGCACCCAGCAGGGCCGGTACCGAGAACATGCCGGTGGCGCTGATGGTGACGAACATGACCGAGGAGAGCGTGGCGTGCCGGATGGCCGGCAGGGAGATACGCAGCGCCGTCTGCACGGTCCCCCGCCCGTTCATGTGCGAAGCCTCCTCCAGGCTCGCGTCCATGTTCTGCAGGCTCCCGGACACCAGCAGATAGCCGTACGGCACGTAGTGCAGCGCCAGGATGACGATCAGCCACTGGAACGTCATCACGTCGATCGACACCCAGCCAGGCAGACCGAGATCGCGCGCGATCTGGTTCAGCAGGCCGGTACGCGGTGCGCCGAGTTCCAGGAACGCCAGAGCGCCGATGAACGGCGACAGGAACAGCGGCGCGATCACCACGAGTTCGAAGGTCCGCCTCATAGGCACGTCGGTGCGGGCCAGAACCCAGGCCAGGGCGCCGCCCAGGCCCGTGGAGAGGATCCCGCAGGCCACCGACATGGCCATGGTCTCGGCCAGAATCCGCCAGATCCGAGCAGATCCATACGAGTCGGCGAGCGCGTGGAGTGTGAAGGTGGACAGGGGATTGCGGGGGTCGTCCGAGAAGGCGCGGACGAACACCATGGCCGTGGGAAGGAACACCAGTACGGCCAGGAGGAGGACGACGAGGAGCAGAAGGACCCGGGGCCCCCACCGCGCCCTGACCGCCGTTGTGATCTCGTGCGACCGTTGGGCGGTCTCTTCCCGAGCCAGGGTGGCCATGTGTCACTGCCTCCGATCGTGACGCGGTCAGTCCTCGAGCCGCACTCGGCCCACGGTCCCGTCGATCTCCACTGGTGTGTCGTACTCGGCGGACAGCTGCTGGTACCGCTCCAGTACGCGGGCGCCGTTGACCTGGTCCGCGATCAGCGGCCGGCCCTCCGTCAAGGGGTGCTCGGCCGACTTGCCGGTACCGCGGGTGATCTTCGCCTCCTTGGAGACCTCTCGGCCGAGTTCGACGGGATGGAGCATGACATCGGTGAGCCGGCCGTCGGTGAAGCGCACGTCGATGACGGCCGAACTCCACCACGTGGTGGAGGGTGTGTCGAGCCCCGGGTGCAGCGGGTGGACGTCGGGGGTGAGCGTGGGCAGGGCGTCCACGTCGTGTCCCCACGTCTCGTAGCTGTCGTACGGAACGCGCTCCAGGAACTCTGACTGGGCGAAGAAGTTGCCCAGCCCGTAGAAGATGGGCCTGCCTCGGTAGATCTCGATGCCGAGCGTCTTGTGCCAGCCGTGACCGACGAAGACGTCCGCACCGGCCTCGATCGCACGGTGGGCGAACTCCCGGACGAACCGTGGCGGACGGTCGCCGCGCGGCCCCTCGGAGATGTTGAAGTGATGCGCGACCATGACCAGGTCGGCCATCGCCGCCGCCGACCGTATCGACCGCAGGTTCCCCTCCAGATCTCCGCCGTGGCATTCGGTGAGGATCTCGAATGTGTCGCCCTGGCGGAAGACCATCTCTCCGGCGGCCGACTGGCCTCCCGGCAGGTTGTACTGGAATTCGTTCGCGTCGAGTTTCCGGCCCGTCGTGCCCGGCTTGCAGTCCTTGCTGGTCCGCAGGATGTTCAACCGGTCCGCGGCGGACCGCAGGTGTTGTGCGGAGTCTCGGGGCACCACGTAAGTGGTCGTGACCCGCAGCGGGTTGATGCCCGGGCGGCCTGTCATGGTCTCCTTGGGTCGGCCCGCCCACTCGTGCGGCCGGTTGCCGGAGGTGGTCGAGATCAGCGCCATCCGGCCCCGAGGGGTCTCCACGAAAGCGGGGGCCCGCGCGGCGTCCAGGTCGCGGCCTGTTCCGGCACCGGCCAGCCCAGCGCCCCGGAGAGCCTCCAGGGTCGACAACAGGGCCCCTGCCCCGAAGTCCAGGCTGTGGTTGTTCGCCGTCGACATCACGTCCACGCCGAGCCCGCGCAGTTCCCGCGCGATACCGGGATCGGCCAGCATGTAACTGCCGTACCAGTCACCGCGGGCCGGATACACCTCTGAGAACTTCCCGAAGTTCATCTCCAGATGCGCGTATCCGACGTCCGCGGCGGCGAACAGCTCCCGAATACCCTCGAATTCATGCTCACGGTGAATCGAGAACGGCCTGGTCACCATGCACTCGCCTGCAATCGCGACCGACCAGTCGCCGGTATGGGCCATATGACCTGCACTTCCCTTCGAAATGCCGGACGCAGCCACACCGGGCGGCGCGGCGACTACCTCTGCCATCACGTTCCGCCAGGCTAGGGCAGCGCCGATCCCCCGGAGAAGTCCACAGTTGCTACTCCACCCATCAGCGATGGTTATCGGTTGCCTTTCTGGCCGGCCGTCAGCAGCGAAAGAAAAGCTCGGCATTTCGAAGTCAGGAGCGCGTCCGCTTCCACGGGGCTGGGAGGAAAGCCACGCGGCAGGAGCGCATACTCGGCATCTCCCGAACGCCCGACTCATCCCCGTCGACGCGAGTGACCGCGGCTCCCGCGGCGGCAAGCGATAGGGTGGCAGCCCGGCCGATGCCGCAGGCGGCGCCCGTGACGAGAGCCGTGCGGCAGGACACACCTCTCCAGTCTGATCCGCCACAGGGCGCAACCAGCAGAGCGGTCCCGAGCACCCCGGCGCACCCATGACGGTCCATCCATGTGACCTTCGCTGCCGCAAGGTCGATACTTCCCACAGATGCGCTCCCGGCGACCCGCGTCCGGCTACGCCATAGACCTGACGACCCGCCATCAAGGCCAGCATCAACACCGCCGTAACCCGCTTCCGACCGCCACGAACCACCAAGATCGAAAACTGAGAGAGCACCCTCTGAACAGGCAGAACACAGGCCAGAGGCCCAGCTGCTAAGAGGTACCCATAGGGATGCTGATCAACGTCTCCTAGCCTGCTGCCGCCGCAGATCAGAGCCCGACTAAGGGTGGGCTTGGTTGGGGAGTCTTCCCTGTCTGCTTTCGGCGAGCTGGTGGTCAGTCGACTCGGACGGCATCCACGCGCCTTACGCCGTCTGCCGACGTCCCTGCTCGGGTCGCCGGCCCAAGTCCTGGCAAGTTTGGGCAAGTTCCTGGCTCGGCAGCTCAGTCGCGGGCAAACTCTGGCACAGAGATCCTTACCGGCATCCGAGGAGGACATCATGGCCCTGCGCAGGCTCGGCAAGGACCCGGAGAGTCCGAGTGGCGGCTCGCCCACCATCTACCTCGACGAGGAGAAGGACAGCTATCTCGTGCAGGGGTGGAAGGTGGAGGACGCCGAGCGTCTCGGGCAGATGGACATCCCCGGCCACGAGTCGGTGGTGGAGATCCCCCGGCGCATGGTGCAGTTCTTCCTGGAGGTGAAGAAGGATGACGAGGACCCCGACGTTTGAGGAGCTGTTCCGCGACTGCCAGAGGACGGCTGTCCATCTGGAGATGCGCGACGCCTACATGAAGTCGGACCCGGCCTTCATCGACTGGAAGGCCGGTGTGGTCCTCGACCCCGCCGAGCGCTGGGCCGACTGGCACGCCATCGTCACGGAGGCGACATCGCGAGGCGTCGAGGTCCGACGCGCCCGCGTCGTCTCGACACCGGTCAGCGAGTACATCCGCTTCGAGTACGACGTGACGGACGGGCTGAACATCTCGGCCGGCGAAAGCGTGCGGTGGCTCTCGCGGCGCTCCGCGACCGACATCGCGCTTCCGGGCAACGACTTCTGGCTGTTCGACTCCCACCTCGTCCTCGTCAACCATTTCGACGGCGAGGGCGAGAACATGGAGGTCGAGCTCACGGAAGACCCTGAGGTGGCGAAGCTCTGCGAGTCGGCCTTCGAGGCCGTGTGGCAGCGCGCGACACCCCACGCGGCGTTCGAGCTTGTCTGACAGCCCGAACAGCACGGCCGCACCGAGATGACATCGCCCTCTTCGAGTGTCCAGGAAGCCCGCAAGGCGCTCGGACAACGTCTGGCCGAAATCCGAAAGACCGCCGGACTTACCAAGCGAGCTTTGGCCCAAAGCCTGGGCTGGCACGAGTCGAAGGCTTCGCGCTTCGAGAGCGGCACGCGCGCTCCCTCGGAGCGCGACCTTCGCGCTTGGTGTTCCGCGTGCGGTTCGGAGGAGCAAGCAGAGGACCTCATCTCGACGGCTCGCGGAATTGAGGGCATGTATGTCGAGTGGCGCAAGATGGAGCGCCACGGGCTCAAGTGGGCGCAGGAGTCCGTGGTTCCTCTATGGGAGCGCACCGAGCGCTTCCGTATTTACTCGCCCTGGCTCATCCCCGGCCCCGTTCAGACGGCCTCGTACATCACCGCGCTTCTGACCTCCATTCGTAACCGCCGAGGGCTCATCGACGATGTTCCGGCGGCCGTCAAGGTGCGCGTGGAGAAGCAGCAGGTCGTCTATGGGAACCACAAGTTCGCGATCCTGCTGGAGGAGAGCGTGCTGCGGTACCGCATCGGCGGAATCGACGTGATGGCTGGCCAACTCGGCTACCTGCTCAGCGTCATGGCGCTGCCGTCGGTGAGCATCGGCATCATCCCCCAGGACGCCGACCGCTCGGGTTTGTGGCCGGTCGAGGGATTCTTCTTGTACGACGACGAGTTGGTGAATGTCGAACTGGTCTCGGCTCATCTCACCGTCGTCCAGAAGCCCGAACTTGCCATGTATGCCAAAACATTCGGCGAGCTGACAGAACTAGCCGTCTACGGCGCCGCAGCGCGTGAAATCATCACCGCTGCCATCGAATCTCTAGGGTGAATGCCCGGCAAGTTCCGGCACACTCATGGAGCCCCATCCACTTCCCTTCCTAGCGTTGTGGGCACGGCAGAAAGCGTGCTCCGGAGGGGCCAGTGATGACTGTGGCAAGTACGGGCAAGACGTTCGAGACGGCCGAGGACATCGAGGGTGACGACACCCTCATCGACGTAGAAGCGATCTCCTCGCAGACGAATACCGTCCTCGGCCTGCGGATGGGCACCACGACCCGCGCGGCGATGGACCAGCAGCTGCCGGCGATCGCCCGTCACCTGAATCGCCTGCTCCGCGAGGACCTGGGCGCCGACGACGACAGCGAGGTGCGCAAACTCCTCCGCGAGGGAACCAAGTTGGTCGACCTCACCAACCGGCCGACCCCCGAGACGCCCACCTTCGGGACCTACCTCTACCTCCGCAGTGCCGCCCTCCTGACGCGGCGCCTGCTGTGGATCTACTCCGAGCGGAACGGGCTGGATGCCCCGTGAGCGTGAGGGACGACCAGATCGTGCGGGAACTCTCCCACTACATCTACGAGCACCCCGACGACAGGATGGCGCTGATGCCGGTCTACGACGCGGCCCGCGACCACTCACAGCGCCGAGCCTGCACCCACGACCAGCGCTGTCCCCTCGTGACAACGGGCGCGGTCGTCGTCGACGAGCACAATCGCGTCCTGTGCCTGCGGCACGACAGAGGCTATGCCCTAGCGGAGGCGGAGCCGGAGGAGGTGGACGACTCCCTCAGTGAGGCGGCCCTGCGCCTGCTGGCCGAGGAAATCGGCATCCGCGACGTATGGACGCAGCCCGGCGCCGAGGGACCCTTCCTGGTCGACGTGACCAGACCAGGACAGCACCAGTACGGGCCCCGCCTCCGGGTCGGCATCCGCTACCTCTTCCGGGCCCACTCCGGCGCCGTGTTCCCGTCAATGATCGAGACCGGTGCAGCGGCCTGGGTGCCCCTCCCCAACATTGGCATCCCGTCAGTCCGCAGCCGCGTGGAGCACCACCTGATCGGAACCCTATGAGTCCCCGCAACCAGCAACTCGCCTACGTGGTAAGCCTCGTCGCACTCGGCGGCTCTCTCCTGCTCGGCATCTGGAGGGGCTGATGTACGAGCACAGGACCAAGGAGCCGCCTCCCCTGCCCCCGCCGCCCGCCGGAACGGTGGGAAACACCCGACCGCCGAGCGATGTCCGCATCGGTGACTTCGTCTACCTCGACGGCGAGTACCGGCGAGTCCGGGACATGAGATCCGCCGGCACCGCAGCCCACCGCGTACTGATCTTCGCCGGACGGGAGCCCTGGGTCATGCGAGAAGCCCGGACCACATACCGGCCCATCGACTTCCGCTGACCCCCGGCCCTGCTTGGGCGCCGCACCCTCACTCTCACCTCACCACGCGAGGAGCTTCGCCATGCGCTTCCGCAAGATCCACGGCGCGGGAAACGACTTCATCCTGCTCTCCGACCTCAGACCGGACGATGACAAGGAGTGGCAAAAGGAGGCAGAACGCCTGTGCGCCCGGCGTACCGGCGTGGGTGCGGACGGCCTGGTCATCAGCAGACTGGTCAGCCACAGCCCAGCCATCCTCGACGTCACCTGCTTCAACGCGGACGGCTCGACCGCGACCATGTGCGGCAACGCCCTGCGGTGCTCCGCCTGGGCCGCGCACCGTGATCACGGCTTTCGCGAGCTGAGTCTCCACATGGCCGGCGTGGAGCACGAGGCGGTCGTGTCCGACGACTCCGTATGGGTCACAGCCGAGGTCGGCGCAGTCCACCCTCGGCGTCTACAGGCCGTCATCAACGGCAGACCGACCTGGTTCGACAGCGCCCACACCGGCACAGAACACGTCGTCGCCATCGTGGACGACGTGGACGCCCTCGACGCGGTGACGGTCGGGCGCCTCGTGCGCCACCACGCCGACGTCGCCCCGCTCGGGACGAACGTCAACTTCGTTCAGTCCGCCGGCCATCAGGCACTGAAGATCCGCACCTACGAGCGCGGAGTCGAGGCCGAAACCCTCTCGTGCGGAAGCGGGGCGGTGGCAGCCGTCGTCGTCGCCACCATGCGCGGGCTGGTGACCGCCCGCGCCGTCACCGTCCACAACCTCGCCGGCCAACCGCTCACCATCCGGCCGCACGACGCCCGGCCGACCCGAACGCACTGGGTCGGCGGCCCAGTCACCGACACCTTCGAAGGGGTACTCGCATGACGCTCTTCCTCACACCCAGCTCGGATCTCTCGCTGCAGAAGGCCACCGAGGAACTTCGCAAGTGGGGGCAGAGCCGCCAGGGCCTCCGGGTCGCCCTCATCTACGGGCCCGTGTCCGCCGAGGACAGGCTCTACCACTCGAAATGCCCGGCCGAGCAGCGATCTGTCACCGCCCTGGGCACGGCGCTGGAAGAGATCGGAGTCCGGTGGAAGGTGCTGGACCCGTGCGAGCCCGACTTCATCATCGACCTGGTCGGGTACGACGTAGCCCTCTCCAATCTCCATGGCCCCTATGGCGAGGACGGCCGGTTGCAGGGGCTGCTCGACTACCTGCGCGTGTCCTACTGCGGCAGTGGAGTCGCGGCATCCGCAGTGGCCGCCGACAAGATCCTCTGCAAGCGGGTGATGCTGACCCTCGGCGTCCCCACGCCCGGCTGGCACGTCTGGTCCGGCGGCCCGGTGACCTGGAACGGGCACCCCGCTATGGTCAAACCGCCCTTCGGCGGATCCAGCGTGGGCATGAGCCTCGTACACGATCCGGCGGACCTGCCCGGCGCTCTCGCGGAGGCGGCCGGCGACGAGCGCGCGGAGGTGCTCGTCGAGGAGTACGTGGCGGGGACACCAATGACGGTGGGGCTCCTGGAACTGCCTGGCGGCTCGGTCGTCGTCTTCCCGCCGCTTGCCACCGAGGCCACCGACGCCGACTTCTACGACGCCGACACAAAGCTCGACGTGGACTCCAGGGGCGCCGTCACCGTGCGCGCCGCGGAGTTGGAGCCCGAGGTGTTGGATAAGGTCACCGGGCACGCCCAGACGCTGTGGGACGGACTCGGGCTGCACGGTTCAGCACGCATCGACTTCATCCTCACCAAAAACGGCGACCCGATCGTGCTGGAGGTCAACAGCACACCGGGAATGTCCCGAGACAGCAACTTCGCGGTGGGCGCCGCGATGGTCGGACTCACGCACACGGACGTCGTGTTGGCGATGCTCCACGAGGCCCTGGCCCGCCCGCCATACGATGTCCCCCTGCCCACTCCCGCGTTCGCCAGCACCACACGGGCTCGGGAGGCTGCCGTCTCACCGTAGGAGCCCGCCGCTGTGCCGCGCGTCCACGATGTCCCCCTGTGCCGTCAGCTCATCGCCCCCGCCGAATGGGATCGGCACGGCGGATGGGCACTCGGGGACAGGATCGAATGGTCCAACCGGGCGTGTGGCCTGGCCTCGCTGAGAATGATCCTGCTCGCCTACGGGCGCGAAGCACCCACGATCACGGAGCTCCTGAAACTCGCGGTGAAGCATGAGGTACTGACCCCGCGTGGAGCCGTTCACGCGGGGATCGCGAGCCTGGCGACCGACCTCGGAGTCCCCTCGACGGCCGAGCCCGTACCGGTCGAAGACCTGACGAGGCGGCTCGATGACGCCCCGCTCATCGTGTCCGTGACCGAGCAGTTCCCCGACGACGGCCGCGTCGGCGGCCACCTCGTCATCCTTCGCGGTTACGAGGACGGCCCCGACCCGACGATCCACTTCCGAGACCCGTCGGCCTGGGGCCAGACACACCATCACATCCGCCTCAGCCGACTGTCCCCCTCCTACACCGGCCGCGCGATCACCTTCGCGCCCCTCATTCACAACGGAGAGTCTTGATGACCGAGACAAACGGCGACACGACCGAGGCCGCAGCCGGCCGAAGGATCGCCGTACTCGGAGAGATGCTGGAACTGGGCGACGCTGCCGTCGAAGCCCACCGCGAGGTCGGGCGCATGGCAGCCGAGAACGGCGTCGATCTCGTCGTGGCCGTCGGCGGAGACCTCGCCAAGCAACTCGCCCTCGCGGCAGGTGCGGCAGGTGTGCCGGACATCGCAATGGTCGCCGACAACGCCACCGCCGCCGCCTACCTCGACTCCATCCTCCGCCCCGACGACGTCGTACTCGTCAAGGCGTCCCGCGGCGGCCAGCTCTGGCAGATCGCCCAAGCCCTCACAGGGCAACCTGTTACAGGGTTGTGAGTTCCAAATCGTCCAGGACGCGGTCGCCACTGTGTCCCCCGGCGTCACCGAACTCCAAGCCTCCCACCCCTTCCTGAGCGATGGGTCAATTCCCCTGGAGTCCGGCTACGAACTCTTCATCTCCGCGAAGCGCCTACACATGGCCTTCGCCGCCACGGCCCCGACACCGCCGTGCCCCAGCACCCGGGCCTCCACGGCCATCAACAACAGTCGCTGCCGCTCATCCAGATGCGGGGGCAACACCGCGAACTTCACGGCGAGTTGGTCACCGAGTCTCATCCGCGATGCGCCTACGACACCAACGAGCCTCAGGACGGGAGGCAACACCTTGATTCCCTGCAAGCCCTTAGAACTCCTAACA
>NZ_BBYG01000009.1:560051-702144 GCF_001184025.1 Streptomyces maremycinicus | reverse complement strand
GAGGGGCTCCGCCGAGACGGGTGTCCCTCCGCCGGGCGGGCCGCTCCGCGGCGGAGGCGGGCGCCTGCCGGTGGCTCAGTTCAGCATGGCCCGTGCGGCGAACGCCTCCTTGCGCACGCGCTCCGCGGTTCCCTCGTCCACGACCTCGACCAGTCCCGCGTACTCCTCCAGCTCCACGGCCCCGCCGACGAAGTCCCCCCGCTGGACCAGCAGCTGCCCCTTCTCGTAGCGCAGCCGGGCCGGGTGGGAGGGCACGGCCAGCGCCAGCTCCACGGCCCACAGCGCGACGTCCGACCGCTCCGGCCGGGCGACGGCCCACGAGCGGATGTTGTTCAGGATCCGCATCACGACGTCCAGCGGCTCCGCCGGGATCAGCATCGAGGGCTTGAGACGTGCCCCTGTCGCCGCGGTGACCAGCGACTCCGCGTCCTCGCCCGACAGGATCCGGCCCCCGTCGAAGGGATCGGCCAGCACCTGGCGCCCGAGGTCCGCGGGCGGCCCGAACCCCACCACGAAGTGACCCGGCAGCGCGACCCCGTACACCGGCGCCCCGGCCCGCCGCGCCACCTCCACCCACACCACGGACAGCAGGATCGGCAGGCCCCGCCGCTGTACCAGCACCCGGTGGAGCAGCGACGACTCCAGCCGCTCGTAGTCCGCGGCCGCACCGCGGAACCCGTACCGCTCGCCGAGCAGCTCCCGCAGCGCCTCCGCCCACGCCCGCGGCCCGCCGGGCCGGTACGGCAGCTCGCCCGCCAGCCGGTCCAGCTCGATCTGCGCGGCGTCCAGCGCGGCCTCGTCCAGCTCCGGGTCCGGCCCCGCCCCGATCAGCAGGCACAGCAGCGCCAGGTCGGGCCGCTCGGCCCGGGCCTCCTCGGCGAACCGCCGCCGCGCCTCACCGGCGTCGAACCCGCTCACGGCAGCTCCCGGTAGTGGTGGTACGCGTGATGCGCCGCGAAGCCCATCCCGGCGTACATCGCCCGCGCCCCCGCGTTGTGCTCCTCCACCTGGAGCCAGGCCGCCGACGCCCCCTCCTCCAGCGCCCGCCGGGCGAGCGCGGCCATCACGAGCGTGGCCAGCCCCCGCCGCCGCCGCGCCGGGTCGACCTCGACCGCCGCGAAACCGGCCCACCGTCCGTCCACCACACACCGCCCGATGGCGGCGGGAGCCTCGCCGGGCTCCCCGGGCACGGAGGCGAACCACACCGAGGGCCCGCTCGTCAGCACCTTCAGGGCCACCTCGCTCACCCCCTTGCGCTGATACCGGGCCAGCCACGACTCGTCGGCCTCCCGGGCCAGGACCACCCCCTCAGCCTCCGCCCGGTCGGCGAGCGGCGCCAGTGCCCCGATCCACAGCTCGGCGGTCACCTCACGCACCCACCCGCGCCCCTCCAGCTCCGCGCACAGCAGCTCCTGGGTGCCCTCGGCCCCCGTCGCGGTCTGTACGTAGGCGGGCAGCCCGCGCTCGCCGTACCAGCGCCGTACGACGTCCAGCGCCTCGTCGAGGGGGACGCCCGGTGAGCCGAGCGGCAGCACCGAGTTGGCCCGCCGGGTGAACCCGGCGGCGGCCCGCAGTTCCCACTCGCCGAGCCGCGCGCTCTCCAGCGGACGCCAGGCCCGGGAGGCGACCTGCGCGAGCTCCCCGTAGCCGGCGGCCGGGCCCCGACGGCGGGCCGGGGCGGCGGGTACGACCTTCCCGGCGACCAGCGAGGATGCGTCAACCCGCACGCTCTCGCCGCTCTTTTGTGTGATCAGCAGCACACCGGCGTCCCATGATGTGAGAACGCCTACCGTGTCGGTGAATTTCCCCCCGGCGGTACCGGGCTCGGTCAGGCATCGTACGGAGACACGTTTGCCCACGTCAGCAGTGGTGATGCGGACCGCGAGGCGTCCGGCGGCCGAGATTTCCACAGGTCAGTTCACCCCTCCTGTTCGGATCATGCCCAGGAACGGAGATACTAGAGGCGGGCATCGACGACGCCGCGCTCCCGCGCGCCAGGCGGCGGAGCCTGAGGAGGCCCGCCGGCGCCCTATCGAGGAGGAACGACAGCGTGACCTACGTCATCGCGCAGCCTTGTGTCGACGTCAAGGACAAGGCATGCATCGAAGAGTGCCCGGTCGACTGCATCTACGAGGGCCAGCGGTCCTTGTACATCCACCCGGACGAATGCGTCGACTGCGGCGCCTGTGAGCCGGTCTGCCCGGTCGAGGCGATCTTCTACGAGGACGACACTCCGGAGGAGTGGAAGGACTACTACAAGGCGAACGTCGAGTTCTTCGACGAGCTCGGCTCGCCCGGCGGAGCCAGCAAGCTGGGTCTGATCGAGCGCGACCACCCCTTCGTCGCCGCGCTGCCGCCGCAGAACCAGTAAGAGCGGCCCGCGCATCGTGCCGCCTCGGTCCCGTACGGCCTGATCACCCCTGATCGCCGTGCGGGGCCGAGGCGTTTGCCGTGGCGGCCGCCGCCGTACCCAGAAAGTGAGCCAGAAGCCGTGTCCGCAGTCTCCGACCGTCTCCCCACCTTCCCCTGGGACAAGCTGGCGCCGTACAGGGCGACGGCGGCGGCCCACCCGGACGGCATCGTCGACCTGTCCGTCGGCACCCCCGTCGACCCGGTCCCCGAGCTGATCCAGAAGGCCCTGATCGACGCGGCCGACTCGCCCGGCTACCCCACGGTCTGGGGCACGCCCGAGCTGCGCGACGCGATCACCGGCTGGGTGGAGCGGCGGCTCGGCGCCCGCGGGGTGACCCACCGGCACGTCCTGCCGATCGTCGGCTCCAAGGAACTGGTGGCCTGGCTGCCGACCCAGCTGGGCCTCGGCCCCGGCGACCGGGTCGCCTACCCGCGGCTGGCCTACCCGACCTACGAGGTCGGCGCGCGCCTGGCCCGCGCCGGGTACGAGGTCTACGACGACCCCACGGACCTGGACCCGGAGGGGCTGAAGCTGCTCTGGCTCAACTCGCCGTCCAACCCCACGGGCAAGGTCCTCGCCAAGGACGAGCTGACCCGGATCGTGGCCTGGGCCCGCGAGCACGGCGTCCTGCTCTTCTCCGACGAGTGCTACCTGGAGCTGGGCTGGGAGGCCGACCCGGTCTCGGTGCTGCACCCGGACGTCAACGGCGGCTCGTACGAGGGCATCGTCTCGGTCCACTCGCTGTCCAAGCGCTCGAACCTGGCGGGCTACCGGGCGGCCTTCCTGGCGGGCGACCCGGCCGTCCTGGCCCCGCTCCTGGAGATCCGCAAGCACGGCGGCATGATGACGTCGGCGACCACGCAGGCGGCGGCGGTGGCGGCCCTCGGCGACGACGCCCACGTCCGTGAGCAGCGTGAACGCTACGCGGCCCGGCGTACGGCGCTGCGCGAGGCGCTGCTGACCCACGGCTTCCGCATCGAGCACAGCGAGGCCAGCCTCTACCTCTGGGCCACCCGGGACGAGTCCTGCTGGACGACCGTCGCCCACCTGGCGGACCTGGGCATCCTGGTGGCCCCCGGCGACTTCTACGGCGAGGCGGGCGAGCACTTCGTCCGCGTGGCCCTGACGGCGACGGACGAGCGGATCGCGGCGGCGGTCGCGAGGCTGGCCCGCTAGCCGCTGGCCGCTGGCCGCTGGCCGCTGGCCGCTGGCCCGTCCGTAGGGAGCGGGCCCGCCGCCGCCCGGTCCGCGCGCCGGCGAGCCGTCCTGCGAAGACGGGAGCCGTCCGTGAGACGACGAGACGGGGCCCAGGGAGCACCCTGGACCCCGTCACCGGCTTCTCGGCCGCGGGCGTCAGCCGAGCGGCAGGCTCTTGACCGGCAGGGTCTCGGCGCCGGGCAGCCCGCCCTTGGTGAGCGAGTCCGTCGGCAGTCCGCCCTTGGTGGCGGTCGACGCGGTGTCCCCGAGGAGGCCCCCGGCGGAACCCGCGGCCTCGCCGGCCGTCTTCTGCGCCGCCGGCGTCGCCTTCTTCACGGCCTTGCCGCCGGTCTTGCCCGCGGCCGGCACCGTCTGCTTGACGGCCTTGCCGCCGGTCTCACCCGCGAGTCCGGTGACGTTCTGCGCCGCGCCGTCGACCGCGTTGCCGACGCCCGCGCCGTCCAGGGCGGTCAGTCCGCCGAGGTTCGGAGTCGCGGGCAGGCCGGGGGCCGCACTGGCGGAGCCGGCCACACCGACCCCGGCTGCCGCTCCCGCAGCGACAAGCAGCGCGGCACGGGCGATCCGGCGGGTCAGGGGGAGGGACATGATGCTCCTTCGACGGGAGAGAACAAGGACTGTCTGTGACTGCTGGTGACTGTCTGTCTGTCCGGGCCCGGACGCAGTGACTACCGCTCGAAGCCCACGAAGGTTGCGCACGGCCAATGTAAAGAGTTGGCAATGCGTCGCATTATCGCCTGCGGATAAAAACGGGCAAAAACCGCCCGATGTGAAAGTCCGTCAAACCCCTGAAGCCCTTTGTCCGCAAGGGATCCGCCGGACACGGGGGTGACGGCGCGAAAACCTGAGCACCCGGCCGCCCGGCCGGCCCGCACACTACCCGGCCGGGTGAAGACCCGTACTACTGCGCGGTCACGATCCTGACGCTGCCGGTACCGCCGTTGCCGCCGCCCGCCCCCGCGGATCCGGCGGCCTCCGTGCTGGTCGAGCCGGTCGCCCGCCACCGGCTGTCGGTGTTCCCGGAGACCCACTCCCGGCCCGCGTACGACACCCGCTCGATGCGCAGCGCCGAGGCGTTGGCCACGGCCCAGTGCGCCAGCTGCCAGCCGCGCTCACCGACAGTGCGTCCCCCGCCGGTGTCCGCGGCCACCGGCAGCGTCACGGTCCGCCCGGCGGTCTCGGTGGCCGGTGCCTCCGGGGCCGCCGAGGCGGTGGACGAGACACCCTTCGCGTCGGCCTCCGCGCCCGCCTCCCGGAGCGCCGTCCGCCCGAAGTCCCGGACCAGCGCCGCCCGCACCCCGTCGGGACCCGTGGCCGTCGCCGTGGCGTCCGAGCGGCCGCTGCACGTCAGCGTGGCCGCCGCCGTCCCGGTCAGCGCGGCCGCCAGCACCGTGGCGTCCGGCTCGTGCTTGGCGTACGCCTCCGGATAGCCGCTGCGCTGCACCCGCTGGGCGGCGACCGTGAGCGGCAGTTCGGTGTAGTCGCGGACCTTGGCGAGGTGCTCGTAGAAGATGTTCGCCGCGTACGCCGGGTCCGTGACCTGCTTCTCGGTACCCCAGCCCTGCGAGGGCCGCTGCTGGAACAGGCCGAGCGAATCCCGGTCGCCGTGGGCGAGGTTGCGCAGCCCCGACTCCTGGAGGGCGGTGGCGAGCGCGATCGCCACGGCCCGCTCGGGCATGGCCCGGCCGGTGCCGACGGCGGCGATCGTGGCCGCGTTCACCGCCTGCTCCGGCGTGAACTCGTACGTCGCGCCGTCCGCGCCGCCGGATACGACCCGGCAGCCCGGATCGTCGGTGCCGCCGGTGACGTACTGCACCACGACATAACCCGCGACGGCGGACAGGACCACGCAGGCCGCCCCGAAACGGAGGAGGCGGCCGCGGCGCTTGGGGGAGGTGGACGGCTCTGGCACGCGTACAAGGTACTGGAGAGTACGGAAGAGGAGGAGGCCCCTGCGCCGAGCGCGGAAAAGCGGGAGGCCGAGGCGGCGCGTTAGGGTCGACGGCATGGCCGACACACCGCTTGACCTCACTCTGGACGCCGCGGCGCTCACCGCGCGGCTCGTCGACTTCCGTTCGGAGAGCGGCACCGAGAAGCCGCTCGCGGACGCGATCGAGACCGTCCTGCGCGCGCTGCCCCACCTCACGGTGGACCGTTACGGCAACAACGTGATCGCCCGCACGGATCTGGGCCGCGCGGAGCGCGTGGTGCTGGCCGGCCACATCGACACGGTCCCGATCGCCGACAACGTCCCCTCGCGGCTGGACGAGGACGGGGTGCTGTGGGGCTGCGGCACCTGTGACATGAAGTCGGGGGTGGCGGTCCAGCTGCGGATCGCGGCGACGGTGCCGGCTCCCAACCGCGACCTGACCTTCGTCTTCTACGACAACGAGGAGGTCGCCGCCGACCTCAACGGCCTCAAGCACGTGGCCGAGCAGCGCCCGGAGTGGCTGGCGGGCGACTTCGCGGTGCTGCTGGAGCCCTCCGACGGCCAGGTGGAGGGCGGCTGCCAGGGCACCCTGCGGGTGCTGCTGAAGACGAAGGGCGAGCGGGCCCACTCGGCGCGCGGCTGGATGGGCTCCAACGCCATCCACGCGGCGGCCCCGATCCTGGCCCGCCTGGCCGCCTACGAGCCGCGCTACCCGGTCATCGACGGCCTGGAGTACCGCGAGGGGCTCAACGCGGTCGGCATCACGGGCGGGGTGGCAGGCAATGTCATCCCCGACGAGTGCGTCGTCACCGTCAACTTCCGTTACGCGCCGGACCGGAGCGAGGCGGAGGCCGTCGCCCACGTCCGCGAGGTGTTCGCCGACTGCGGGGTGGCGGAGTTCGTGGTCGACGACCACAGCCCGGCCGCCCTGCCCGGCCTCTCCCACCCGGCCGCGGCGGCCTTCATCAAGGCGGTCGGCGGTACACCGATGCCCAAGTACGGCTGGACGGACGTGAGTCGCTTCTCCGCGCTGGGCGTCCCCGCGGTCAACTACGGCCCCGGCAATCCGCACTTGGCGCACAAGCGGGACGAACGCGTGGAGACGGCCAAGATCCTGGCGGGCGAGGAGCGGCTGCGGGCCTGGCTCACCGCCTGAGGGCGTTCGGCGCGGGGCGCTTCGGGGCGGACACGCCGACGTCCCCCGTACGTAACCCGCGTAGATCTACGCTGAGGTGGAACGAACTTCCCGGCTCACGGCTTCGCCGGGCCGGGGAGGCCCCAATCGTGGAGGGAGCTCACCATGGCCACAGGGAACCCCGAGGGCAAGAAGCAGCCACCGGACGAGCAGCGCCTGGGCCCCGTCCTCCGCAGGCGGGACCAGGTCCAGTCGAGCACCACGGACCAGCGGCTGCTGGACGAACGGGCCCCCTCCGACTGGGTCCACACGGACCCCTGGCGGGTCCTGCGCATCCAGTCGGAGTTCATCGAGGGCTTCGGCACCCTCGCCGAACTCCCCCCGGCCATCAGTGTGTTCGGGTCCGCCCGGACCCCGGCGGGCTCCCCGGAGTACGAGGCCGGTGTGCGGCTCGGCGGCGCGCTCGTCGACGCCGGGTGGGCCGTGATCACGGGCGGCGGGCCGGGCGCCATGGAGGCCGCCAACAAGGGGGCGTCCGAGGCGGGCGGTGTCTCGGTCGGCCTGGGCATCGAGCTCCCCTTCGAGCAGGGCCTCAACCAGTACGTCGACATCGGGCTCAACTTCCGCTACTTCTTCGTGCGGAAGATGATGTTCGTGAAGTACGCGCAGGGCTTCGTGGTCCTGCCCGGCGGTCTCGGCACCCTGGACGAGCTCTTCGAGGCCCTCACCCTCGTCCAGACCCAGAAGGTCACCCGCTTCCCCATCGTCCTGTTCGGCACGGAGTACTGGGGCGGTCTGATCGACTGGCTGCGCAACACCCTGATCGCCCAGGGCAAGGCCTCCGAGAAGGACCTCCTGCTCTTCCACGTCACGGACGACGTGGAGGAGGCCGTGGCCCTGGTGTCGAAGGAGGCGGGCCGCTAGGCCGCTCGACGGGCGGGACGGGCGGGACGGGCAGGGCGGCGGGGGCGGGAGGGACCCGGTGGGGGCTAGGCCAGCCCCCGCCGCGCCACCGCCGGCGGCCGGTGCCCCGCGATCGACGCCACCATGTCCAGCACCTGCCGCGTCTCCGCCACCTCGTGCACCCGGTACACCTGCGCCCCCAGCCACGCCGACACGGCGGTGGTCGCCAGGGTCCCCACCACCCGTTCCTTCACCGGCCGGTCCAGCGTCTCGCCCACGAAGTCCTTGTTGGACAGGGACACCAGCACCGGCCACCCCGTCTCCACCATCTCCCCGAGCCGCCGGGTCGCCTCCAGGCTGTGCCGGGTGTTCTTCCCGAAGTCGTGCCCCGGATCGATCATGATCGACTCCCGCGGCACGCCCAGGTCCGCCGCCCGCTCCGCCAGCCCCACGGTCACCCGCAGGATGTCGGCCATGACGTCGTCGTAGGTCACCCGGTGCGGACGGGTGCGCGGCTCCGCGCCTCCCGCGTGCGTGCACACCAGCCCGGTCCGGTAGCGCGCCGCGACCTCCGCCAGTCGCGGATCCACGCCGCCCCAGGCGTCGTTGAGCAGATCGGCCCCCGCCTCGCAGACCGCCTCGCCGACCTCGGCCCGCCAGGTGTCCACGCTGATGACCACGTCCGGGAAGCGCCGCCGCACCTCGGCCACGAAGCCGACGGTCCGCCGGACCTCCTCCCGCGCGGTGACCTCCTCCCCGGGCCCGGCCTTGACGCCACCGATGTCGATGATGGCCGCGCCCTCCGCCACCGCCTGTTCCACCCGCGCGAGGGCCGGCTCGTCGCGGAAGGTCGCCCCCTGGTCGTAGAAGGAGTCGGGGGTGCGGTTCACGATCGCCATGATCACCGGTTCGTGCGCGCCGAATTCACGCCTGCCCAGCCTGAGCATCCCCTGTGACCTCTCCTCGTACGTCCTGCACATCCACCGCCTGCGACCCTAACCGTCGGACCCGCATGGCACGATCGGACCCAAGCACATCCACTCCGAGCACACCGAGCGTGGGGACCCACCGATGGTTATGTTCTTGTTCCTGGTCATCGCGCTCGCCGTCGTGGTCGCCGCGGTGACACTCGCCGTGGTGGGCGGCGGCGAGGGCACCGGCCCGCTGCCGGAGGCCGCCCCCGAGCGCCTGCACGACCCGCTGCCCCCGGACCGCCCGGTCGACCGCTCCGACATCGACCACCTCCGCTTCCCGCTGGCCGTCCGCGGCTACCGCATGGCCGACGTGGACGACGCCCTCAACCGCGTCGCGGCCGAACTCGCCGAGCGCGACGCCCGCATCGCCGACCTGGAGTCCGCCCTGGCCGGCGCCAGGACCCCGGCCGGCGGCGGCCAGGGCCCCGGTCACGCCTCCGGTCATGTCTCCGGGCATGTCTCCATGGAGAAGCCGGGTCCCGAGGACCAGCGGTGAGCGACGGGAGTGCCCTCGCCGGCGCGGACGGCGCGCTGCGCTGTCCCTGGGCCCTGTCCACGCCGGACTACGTGACCTACCACGACGAGGAGTGGGGGCGCCCGGTCCACGGCGACGACGCCCTGTTCGAACGTCTCAGCCTGGAGGCCTTCCAGTCCGGCCTGTCCTGGATCACGATCCTGCGCCGCCGCCCCGGCTTCCGTGCCGCCTTCGCCGGCTTCGAGATCGCCTCGGTCGCCGTCTTCACCGACGAGGACCGCGTACGGCTGCTCGCCGACCCGGGCATCATCCGCAACCGCGCCAAGGTGGACGCCACCCTCGCCAACGCGCGCGTGCTGGCCGACTGGGCCCCCGGTGACCTGGACGAGCTGATCTGGTCGCACGCTCCCGACCCGGTCGGCCGGCCCGTCCCGAAGACCCTGGCCGACGTGCCGGCGGTGACGGAGGAGTCGACCGCCCTGTCGAAGGCCCTCAAGAAGCGGGGACTGCGCTTCGTCGGCCCGACGACGGCGTACGCGCTGATGCAGGCCTGCGGCCTGGTCGACGATCACCTGGAGACCTGCGTGGCGAGAAGCGCGCCGTGAGGCCCGAGGCACGGGGACCGCGCGACCGGTCATGACCGACCCGCGGACCCCGGCGGTCCCGCGGTGACCGGGCTCAGCGGCCCAGGTACTTCGGCAGTTCCTTGTTGACGAAGGCCCGCACCGCGATGGCGTGGTCCTCGGAGGCCCCGGCCCGCGTCTGGAGCTCGTCCTCCCGGTTCAGCGTCTCGGCCAGCGAGTGCGAGGACCCATAGGCCAGCGACTCCTTGATCGCCGCGTACGCCACCGTCGGCCCCTCGGCCAGCATCCGCGCCAGCTGCTCGGCCGCCGTGCGCAGCGAGGCCGCCGGGACGACCCGGTTGGCGATGCCCAGCTCGTGCGCCTCCTGTGCGGTGATGCTGCGCGGGAAGAGCAGCAGGTCGGCGGCCCGGCCCGGACCGATCACCCGGGGCAGGGTCCACGAGACGCCGGAGTCGGCGGTGAGCGCGACCCCCGCGAACGAGGTGTTGAAGGACGCCGTGTCGGCCACCACGCGGTAGTCCGCGGCCAGCGCGAAACCGAGACCGGCTCCGGCGGCGACCCCGTTCACGGCGGCGACCACCGGCTTCGGCGCCTCGGTCAGCGCCCGCACGATCGGGTTGTAGTGCTCGGCGACGGTGCTCATGACCTGCTGCGAGCCCTCGGCCAGCAGCCCGATGTGCTCCTTGAGGTCCTGTCCCACACAGAACGCCCGCTCGCCGGCGGCGGTCAGCAGCACGGCTCGGACGGCGTCGTCGGCGGCGGCGGACTGGACCGCGTCGCGGAGGGCGACCTTGGTCGCGATGTTCAGCGCGTTCATCGCCTCGGGGCGGTTCAGCGTGATCGTCGCGAGCCCGTCGCTCACCTCGTAGAGCACGGTGTCGGCCATGGCGTTTCCCCTCCGTGTCGCGGCTCGGGCGTACTACTGGTCAGTACGTCCGGTGTACGAGGACAGCATGGCGGAGATCGCCGTCCGAGGACCGGACCCGACATGTGACCTGCGTCAAAGAATTCGGGAGGGTTTCCGGTGCGCGGAAGTCCGTGCGGCGGTGCAGTATCGCAGTCACATCGCCGAATTGAGTGGTTTTGCTCGGGCGCGTTGCCCAAGCGATGCCGACTGATGTTGGTCATCGGGTCCTGAGATGCGGGATAATGGCCTGGAAGCAATGTGTTCGATGCCGGTGTCGTGTGTCCCACGCTGGACCGCGGCTGCCCTCCACGGGCCGTCGGCTTTGGCGATGAGCTGGTTTCAGGAAGGGGAACGAGCATGGCGGCCATGAAGCCGCGAACGGGTGACGGCCCGCTCGAGGTGACCAAGGAGGGGCGGGGCATCGTCATGCGCGTTCCGCTCGAAGGCGGCGGTCGACTCGTCGTCGAGCTGACCCCTGATGAGGCCGACGCGCTCGGCGACGCCCTCAAGAAGGTCGTCGGCTGACGCGCAAGCGACCCTACTCTTTCGACCGCTCCGGCACCCTCAGGGGTGCCGGAGCGGTTGTTTTTCCGGATTTCCGGTGGTCCGCCGCGGCCGCGTGGCACGAAAGGCCCAAGGGCCGTCCACGGACCTGCCGCGCACGTGCCGCACTTCCCGGGCCTCACCCGCACTTCCCGGGTTTCGGCCGCACTTCGCGGGTTTCCCGGAGCGGCTCAGCGTGGGCCGCGCGCTCGCGGACTCAGCGCTTGACCGCGCACAGCAGTCCGTCGCCCACCGGCAGCAGCGACGGCACCAGCTCCTGGCTCTCGCGCACCGCCCGCAGCAGCTCCCGGATCCGTATGACCTCCGTGGGCTGCGGTCCGGAGTCGACCGTGCGGCCGTTCGCGAACACGCCCTCGAACACGACGAGGCCGCCCGGACGCAGCAGGCGCAACGATTCAGCGAGGTACTCCAGCAGTTCCAGCCGGTCACCGTCACAGAAGACGAGGTCGTATCCGGCGTCCGCGAGGCGGGGCAGCACATCGAGCGCACGGCCGGGGATGAACCGGGCCCGGTTGCTGGCGAACCCGCAGGCGCGGAAGGCCTGCCGGGCGAACTGCTGGTGCTCCGGCTCGGGATCGACGGTCGTCAGGACGCCGTCCGGGCGCATCCCGTGCAGCAGGTGGATCCCGGAGACGCCGGTGCCGGTACCGATCTCCGCGACCGCTTTCGCGTCCACGGTGGCGGCGAGCATCCGCAGCGCGGCGCCCGTGCTGGGCGACACCGAGCGCAGCCCTGCCTCACGTGCCCGGTCACGGGCCCAGTGCAGTGCTTCGTCCTCGGCGGCATAGGCGTCGGCGAACGCCCAGCTTGCCTGCCGGTTGCCGGTAATGACCCTCTCCTGTCCCCGTGGTTGCCTGGGCGTGACTGTATCCGTTGCCGCCGGGAACCCGCAGATGGGACCGCGCGTTTGAAGGGGTGGGAACGACAGCGGGGGGACACGGTTGGATCACGACGAGGGACCGGGTGTCGAGCAAGTGCTGACGCAGCCGTATGAGCCGTGTCAGCACAGATCAATTTCTCGTAAAACCGCTTATCCGGAGCTAACGGGCGAGGTGGCTATGGTAGGGGCTCCACTGGACATCACCACCAGAGCCGACAGGGGAGGTGCGGCCGCGCCCGTGGATCGGGGAGGAGTGCTGCGGCGCTTTCTCGGTTCGGCAGGCAGGCCGAAATCCGTGAACGACACCGCTGCTGACCACAGCCAGGCCGCAGGCACCGCCGCCGGCCCAGCCCAGACCGCGACCTTCTCCACCGACGCGGACGGGCAGGCGTGGACTCCGCCCACGTGGGAGGAGATCGTCAGCATGCACAGCGGGCGGGTCTACCGGCTCGCCTACCGTCTGACCGGAAACCAGCACGACGCCGAGGACCTCACCCAGGAGGTCTTCGTCCGCGTCTTCCGCTCCCTGTCGACGTACACCCCGGGCACCTTCGAGGGCTGGCTGCACCGCATCACCACCAACCTCTTCCTGGACATGGTCCGCCGCAAGCAGCGCATCCGCTTCGACGCGCTGGGCGACGACGCGGCCGAGCGGCTGCCCAGCAAGGAGCCCACCCCCCAGCAGATCTTCAACGACGCCCACTTCGACGCGGACGTCCAGCAGGCCCTCGACACGCTCGCGCCGGAGTTCCGCGCCGCGGTCGTCCTCTGTGACATCGAAGGCCTGTCCTACGAGGAGATCGCCGCGACCCTGGGCGTCAAGCTGGGCACGGTCCGCTCGCGCATCCATCGCGGCCGTTCGCAGCTGCGCAAGGCCCTCGCGCACCGCTCGCCCGAAGCGCGTGCCGAGCGCCGCTCCTTCGTACCCCGCGTTCCCGCTCTGGGAGGAGGAAGGGGCGCGACCGCGTGAGTGGATCCCGACACAACTCCGCCGAGAGGCTCCTCGCGGAGCAGCACCTCGGAGACCGGCTCTCCGCCCTGGTGGACGGCGAGCTCGGACACGACACCCGTGAGCGCGTGCTGGCGCACGTCGCGACCTGCCCCAAGTGCAAGTCGGAGGTCGACGCGCAGCGCCGGCTGAAGAACGTCTTCGCCGAAGTCGCCCCGCCGACCCCCTCCGAAAGCTTCCTGGCCCGCCTTCAGGGGCTTCCCGCAGGAGGTGACCCGGACGGCGGTGGCACGCCGCTGGGCGGGGGCGGGTTCGGTGGCGGGGTCTTCGGAGTGAGCGGAACAAGGCGGGACGAGCCGTTCGAGTTCGGCTACGTACCCGCCCATGACCACGGCTCCGTGCTGTCACCGGCCTCGGACCGCGGCTTCCGCATCCACCCCGTCGGCCGCGGCGACCGCCATGACGCCGAGCGCTCCCGCGGTATGCGGTTCGCGTTCGTCGCCGCCGGCGCGGTATCGCTGGCCGCGATCGCGCTGGGCGGCATGACGACCGTCGGGCCGATCGACACCACCGCGGACGGCCGCGGGGGATCGGGCTCCGGGAGCAATGTGACACCGGCCCGCACCCCCGGCTCGGGCACGGGTTCGACGACGACGTCCACGGAGAACCAACGCCGCCGTGCCGCCGGCCCGCTGCTCTCCCAGGGCGGCCAGCTCGGAGACACCCCGGTCGCCCCGACCGAGGTGTCCGCACCGCTGCTGCCCGGCGTGCCCTCCCCGGCCGTCGGCACGGTCGAACAGGCCCTGCACCGGCTCACCTCACCCATGGTGGCCGGCGCCGCCGTGATGTCCCCGCTGATACGTCCGCTCGGCACCACCCCGCCGATCACCCTGACCGCCCTGACCACCGCCCCGGAGGTCACCTGGTCCGGTCTGCCCGCCGCACCCGTCCCCGCCGGCACCACCTCTCCTTCCGCGCAGAACACCCGCTGACCCGGGCCCCGCGCCGCTCCGCCACGAACCTGGTTGAATCCAGGGAGGATCCGGGGAGGACCGCGCCCTGCCAGGCAGCCGGGCGCGAAGGCGGAGTGCGCCGGGCCGGTGCCGGACTGTGCCGCCGGTCGGCGCCACGGCCCCGGGGGAGCGGGCTCGAGTGGGGGAGAACATGGACGACGGGCAGCCCACGAGGGCGAAGTGGTGGAGCCGGCCTCGACCGCAGGCGTCCCCGGGGAGCCGGGACGCCGAGGACCGGGTCGACGACCCGACGGCGGACGGCGCCCCCGAAGAGCCCGTCAGCAGCGAGCCGACGGTGGGGACCGCCGACGAAGGCGATTTCGAGCTGGCCCGCCCTACCCGTCCGACACCCACCACCGACACCACCGACGGTGCCAGTGCCAGTGCCAGTGCCAGTGCCAGTGACGGCGATGGCTACGACGGCGGCGGCGGCGACTACGAACTGAGCCGCCCCGCAGGAGAAGCGGTATCCCGGACACCCGCCACCCCGCCGCCGGGAGCGGCTGCCCCGGAGGGCCCGGAGGGGCGGACCGGAGTGTCCGGCGTCGTCCCCGCCGTCACCTCCGCCGAGGTGGCTGACACCGCGCCAGCGCCGGTCGCCGAGGAGCGGCCCAAGCCCCTGCACGACCCCGACCCCTACAGCACCCCGCCGTACGGCGAGCCGGGCCCCTGGGCGCCCGCGCCGCCCGTCCAGCACCCGGGGGTGCCCACGCCGCCCGTTCAGCACACGGGGGTGCCCACGCCGTCCGTCCAGCACCCGGGGGTGCCCACGCCCGACCCGGCCGCGCACGGCGCTCCGCCGGTCCCACCCACGCCCGGCACGGCGCCGGCGACGGCGGAGCCCGCGGTCCCCGCAACGCCCACAGCGCACGTCGGGCCTGCGGCGCCCACCGGGCAGCCTGCCGGCCCCGCCCTGCCTGCCGTGCCCGTGGGGCATGCCGCCCCGGCGGGGCAGGCCGTCGTGCCTCCCGCGCCCGCAGGGCAGCCCGCTGCCCCCGCCGTGCCTCCGGCGCCCGTGGGGCATGCCGTGCCCGCCGCCCCCGCCGCCCCCGCCGCGCCGCTGGGGCAGCCTGTCGCGCCCGCCGCCCCCGCCGCGCCGCTGGGGCAGCCCGCCGCGTCCGTCGGGCACACCGCGTCCGTCCCGCCTGCGGCGCCTGCCACATCCGCCGGGCACACCGCACCCCCCGTGCCCGACGCGCCCGTCGGCCACACCGCGCCTGTCGACCACACCGCGCCTGTCGGCCACACCGCGCCTGTTGTGCCTCCCGGGCACGTCACCCCCGTCGGTCACACCGCCCCTGTCGCGTCCGCCGGGCACGACGCGCCCGTCGCCGATCCCTGGCGGCGTTACGACCCCTGGTCGGCGAACCCTCTTGCCGGGGCCGGGGCCGGGGCTCCTGGAGGGGGGCACGGGGGAACGGGCGTGGGCAGTCCTCTTCAGTTCGCGGGTGCGGGCGGCCTCACGGAGTCCGAGCAGCGCAGGCAGACGCGCTGGCGGCTGCTCGGGGGAGCGCTGGCCGTCGCCCTGGTCGCCGGCCTGCTCGGCGGAGCCGTGGGCGTCCATCTGGAGCGCAACGGCGGGCTCGACCCCATCGAGCTGCCGCAGGCCTCCGCCGGGCCCACCGGGCGGCCCGCGGACAGTGTGGCCGGGATCGCCGCGCGCGCCCTGCCCGGCGTCGTCACGCTGCACGTCAGCGGCAGCGAGGAGTCCGGCACCGGCACCGGCTTCGTGCTCGACTCGCGCGGCTACATCCTCACCAACAACCACGTCGTCGAGCCCGCCGGAAGCGACGGCGGGATAACGGTCGTCTTCAACGGGGGCCAGACCGCCGACGCCGAGGTCGTCGGCCGGGACAGCGGCTACGACCTCGCCGTGGTCAGGGTGACCGGGGTGAAGGGGCTGAAGCCCCTCCTCCTCGGCAACTCCGACGACGTCCGGGTGGGTGACCCGGTCGTCGCCATCGGCGCCCCCTTCGATCTCGAGGGCACCGTCACCTCCGGCATCATCAGCGCCAAGGAACGGCCCATCACCGCCGGTGGCGACGGCAGCGACGTGTCGTACGTCGACGCCCTCCAGACCGACGCGCCGATCAACCCTGGGAACTCCGGCGGGCCCCTGCTCGACGCGCGGGGCCGTGTCATCGGCATCAACTCCGCCATCCGTTCCGCCGACGACGGCACCGGATCCGACAGCGCCCGGGCCGGTTCGATCGGCCTGGGCTTCGCCATCCCGGTCAACCAGGGCAAGCGCGTCGCCGAGGAGCTGATCAACACCGGCAGGGCGACCCACCCGGTCATCGGGGTCACGCTCGACATGGACTACACGGGTGACGGCGCCCGGGTGGATACCGCGGACGGCGCCGCGGGCTCGCCGGTCACCCCGGGCGGCCCCGCCGACCGGGCCGGTGTCCGGGCGGGGGACGTCATCACGGCGGTCGACGGCCGTCGCGTCCACTTCGGCGAGGAGCTGATCGTCAAGACCCGCGCCCACCGCCCCGGTGACCGGCTGGCGCTGACGGTCGAGCGGGACGGCCGGGAGCGCACCCTCACGCTGGTCCTGGGCTCGTCGAGCGGCGGCTGAGGCGGCCCGCCGCCTCCCGGCCCTCGCCGGCGCTTCCCGGTCCTTCCTGGTCCTTCGTGGTTCCTCCCGGCCCCGTCCGGTCCTCTCCCCGGGATCGCCCGGTCGTCTCCCGGGGATTGACAGAAACGTCACAGGTCGGGCGCCGAAACCCGGTCCCACAAGGCAAACAACGCGGAAAACCGGCCGCGTACACGCACTCGGACGCCCCCGGACGGTACCGGTCGGACAGGTGCGACAGGTACCGTGGACCCGGCCCGGACCACGGAAGACCCGAACTTGACCACTGAGGGCCGAGGGCCGAGGACCGCGGACATCGCAAGGAGCTTCAGGTGTTCAATGACATAGGACCGCTCGAGCTGGTGACGATCGCCGTCCTGGCCGTGCTCGTCTTCGGTCCGGACAAGCTCCCGAAGGTCATCCAGGACATGATGCGTACCGTCCGGAAGATCCGTGAGTTCTCGGAGAGCGCCAAGGCGGACATCCGCAGCGAACTGGGCCCGGAGTTCAAGGACTTCGAGTTCGAGGACCTCAACCCCAAGACGTTCATCCGCAAGCAGCTGGACAACGACGAGCTGGGGCTGAAGGAGATCCGCAACGGCTTCGACCTGAAGAAGGAGATGGCCGAGGTCACGGACGCGGTCCACAGCCGCGACACGGACACGGGTTCGTCCACCTCGGCGATTTCCGCGTCCTCGGGAGACGGTCGTATCGACATGACCAAGAAGCCCGAGGAGCCCGCCAAGGACGACCGTCCGCCCTACGACGCGGACGCCACCTGAGTCACTCCCGCCCCCCGGTGTGAGGGGGCGCACGCCGCACGCGCCGGGCGGCTCCCCGGCAGTCCGGAGCGGGGTGGCTATGCTGCCTGGTTGTTGTGCGGAGCGGACGAGTACGCCCGAAGGGGGGCGGGCCGGTCGTTCCGTCGAGAACGAGGAGGCGTCCGGGCACATGGAGACGACGAGTCGGGCAGTCGAGCAGACGCCTGCGGCGGAGGGCGGACAACCGGTCCCCTCCGCCCGGGGTACGGTCGACGGCTACTTGGAGGCGCCCTTCCCCTGGTACGGCCTCGACGAGGCCTTCACGGGGCCGCGGCGGCTGATGCAGGTGGGTACGGCGGCCGACGGAGCCGTCGAGCACGGTTCCATCGGACACGGCGACGAACCCTCCGTACGGCACGAGACGGCCGGTGAGGACCGGGGGAAGTTCGCGGTCGTGGTGACCGTCGCCGCGAACCCCGTACGGCGCAGCCCGGACGGCACGGGTCTGCTGGAGGCCACCTCGGTCTCCTCCGCGGCCTGGCTCGCGGGGGTGGGCCTGCTGACCTTCACCTGGCCGGGCCAGATGGACCACAGCCTGCGCGACGACTGGCTGGACCAGCAGACCGAGACCGCCTGGGTCCTCGCCGACGATCTCGCGGGACCGGACTGGTCGACGCTGTCCCTGCCGGTCGACGGCGTCCCGACGCCCTTCCACTACCGCGAGTCGGAGTTCGGCTGGGTGCTGGCCGGCTCGACCTCGCAAGGGGTGCACGTGGGGGCGTACGGGCGGGGCATGAGCGCGTACGGCCTCGGTTTCGCCATGATCAAGGACATCGAGACGTACGCCTGACCAGCCGTACGACAGCGGGGGCGCCGTCCGTGGTGGACGGCGCCCCCGCTGCCGTGGCGAGACGCTGTACGGGTCCGCGGCGGGGCCGGGACTCCGGGCTAGAACTTGTTGCGGGGCGTGATCCCGAGCGACAGCCCCGACAGACCGCGCTGCCGGCCGCCCAGCTTGCCCGCGATGGCCCGCAGCGCGGACCCCGCCGGGGACTCCGGGTCGGTCAGCACGACCGGCTTGCCCTCGTCGCCGCCCTCGCGCAGCCGGACGTCGATCGGGATGGAGCCGAGCACCGGGACGTTCGCGCCGGTCGTCCGTGTGAGGCCCTCGGCCACCGACTGTCCGCCGCCCGTGCCGAAGACGTCGACCATCTCCCCGCAGTGCGGACAGGGCAGGCCGGACATGTTCTCGACCACGCCGACGATCTTCTGGTGGGTCTGGACGGCGATGGAGCCAGCCCGCTCGGCCACTTCGGCCGCCGCCTGCTGCGGGGTCGTCACGACCAGGATCTCGGCGTTCGGGACCAGCTGCGCCACGGAGATCGCGATGTCGCCGGTGCCCGGCGGGAGGTCCAGCAGCAGCACGTCCAGGTCACCCCAGTACACGTCCGCCAGGAACTGCTGGAGCGCGCGGTGCAGCATCGGGCCGCGCCAGACGACCGGGGCGTTGCCCGGGGTGAACATGCCGATGGAGATGACCTTCACGCCGTGCGCGGACGGCGGCATGATCATGTTCTCGACCTGGGTGGGACGGCCGTCCGCGCCCAGCATGCGCGGCACGCTGTGGCCGTAGATGTCGGCGTCGACCACGCCCACCTTCAGACCGTCGGCCGCCATCGCCGCCGCCAGGTTCACCGTCACCGACGACTTGCCGACGCCGCCCTTGCCGGACGCGACCGCGTACACCCGGGTCAGCGAGCCCGGTTTGGCGAACGGGACCTCGCGCTCGGTCTGGCCGCCGCGCAGCGCGTTCGCCAGTTCCTTGCGCTGCTCGTCGCTCATGACGTCGAGAGTGACGTCGACGCGGGTGACGCCGTCGACCGCACCCACCGCGTCGGTCACGCGCTGCGTGATCGTCTCGCGCATCGGGCAGCCGGAGACCGTCAGGTACACGGTGACCGCGACCGCCCCGTCCGCGCCGATCTCGACCGACTTCACCATCCCGAGTTCGGTGATGGGCCGGTTGATCTCGGGGTCGTTCACCGTCGCCAGTGCCTCGCGCACCGCGTCTTCGCTAGCCATAAGGACGATGGTACGGGGCCGCGCGGGGGCGCAGGTAAGCCTGTCACCGGTCTTCTACGTCACGTCCCCGAGACCGTTCTGCCGGGAATACGGCATGTTCGCGATGCCCGTCCCGCCGTTCCTCCAGCTCCTTGACCATGTCCTGGAGCTCCGAGCGGATCCAGTCCCGGGTGGCGACCTCGCCGAGACCGATCCGCAGGGCGGCGATCTCCCGGGTCAGATACTCGGTGTCGGCGATGGACCGCTCGTTCGACTTGCGGTCCTGCTCCAGGTTGACCCGGTCGCGGTCGTCCTGCCGGTTCTGCGCGAGCAGGATCAGCGGGGCCGCGTAGGAGGCCTGGAGCGACAGCATCAGGGTCAGGAAGATGAAGGGGTAGTTGTCGAAGCGCAGGTCGCGCGGGGCGAAGATGTTCCACAGGACCCAGACGATGATGACGATCGTCATCCAGACGATGAACCGCCCGGTGCCCAGGAAGCGCGCGATGCGCTCCGACAGCCGCCCGAAGGCCTCCGGGTCCCACTCGGGCAGGATCCGGTGCCGGGGCGGCCGGGGCTGGTCCAGCCGGGCCCGGGGACGGCTGGTCGCCGTGGCGCCGACCGGGGCGCGCTCGCCGCGCCCGCTCTCGCGGTCAGGAGCCATCCCTGCCCCCCTCCTCGCTCGTGTCCTCGTCGAGGTGGAACTCCGTCTCGCGCCAGTCCTCCGGCAGCATGTGGTCCAGGACGTCGTCCACGGTCACCGCGCCCAGCAGCGAGCCCGCCTCGTCGACCACGGGCGCCGCGACCATGTCGTACGTGGCGAAGAACCCGGCGACCACCGGCAGCGCGGCGTCCGGCGCCAGCGCCTGGAGATCGTCGTCGAGCATGGAGCTGACCAGCGTGTACGGGGGGTCGCGCAGCAGCCGCTGGAAGTGGACCGTGCCGAGGTACTTGCCGGTCGGCGTCTCGTCGGGCGGGCGGCAGACGTAGACCTGGGCGGCGAGGGCGGGGGAGAGGTCGCGGTTGCGGACGCGGGCGAGGGCGTCGGCGACGGTGGCGTCGGGGCGCAGGATGATCGGCTCGGTGGTCATCAGCCCGCCCGCGGTGTGCTCCTCGTACGACAGCAGGCGCCGCATGTCGGCCGCGTCGTCGGGCTGCATCAGGCTGAGCAGCCGTTCCTGGTCCTGCTCCGGGAGTTCGGAGAGCAGGTCGGCCGCGTCGTCGGGGTCCATGGCCTCCAGGACGTCCGCCGCGCGCTCCTCCTTCAGCTTGCCGAGGATCTCGATCTGGTCGTCCTCCGGGAGCTCTTCGAGGACGTCGGCGAGACGGTCGTCGTCGAGCGCGGCGGCGACCTCGGCGCGCCGCTTCGGCGACAGATGGTGCAGCACGTTGGCGAGGTCGGCGGGGCGCAGCTGCTCGAAGGTGGCGAGCAGGCTCTCCGCGCCCTGCCCGTGCTCCTCCAGCGAGAACCCGGTGACTGCCGACCACTCCACGGTCAGCGTCTCGCCCTTCGCGCGCCGGAAGGCGGTCGCCCGCTTCCCCTTGCGCACGAAGACACGGTCGAGCTCCCAGTCCCGGCGGGCCGGCAGCTGCTGCACCGACACGTCGAGGACGGTGACCTCCTCGCCGGTCTCGCCGAGCGTGACGCGCCGGTCGAGCAGCTCCCCGAAGACGAGACGCTCGGTGGGCCGCTGCTCGAAGCGGCGGACGTTGAGCACGCCGGTGGTGATGACCTGGCCGGACTCGATGCCGGTCACCCGGGTCATGGGCAGGAAGATGCGGCGCCGGGTGGACAGTTCGACGACCAGCCCGAGCACCCTCGGCGGCCGCCGTCGCACCCGCAGCATCACGACCAGATCGCGGACCCGCCCCACCTGGTCGCCGCTCGGGTCGAAGACCGGAACGCCGGAGAGGTGCGACACGAAGATCCGCGGGGCGCCCGCCACCATGACCGCACCTCCTTCATCAGTACAGCCGTCAGGGCTGTTGCCGGTGATGTCCTTTTCCCAATTGCCCGCTCGTGCGGGCTTCAGGCTAGCCCGTCCCGATCGGATCCGCCCTGGTGGGCGGTCCGGACGGACTGGCTCCGCCGGCGCACCGCCACCCCGGTACGCTGCCGTACGCCGCTCAGCACACCCCCGCAGAAAGGCGGCCTTCTCTGTGACTGCGATTCTCCGGAGCCGAACCCGCCGCGCCTCGCTGGTGGGCACGTTGTGCGCACTGGCCGTGGGCATGGGACTGACCGGGTGCAGCGAGGATCCGGACGCGGGCACGAACGGGGTCGGCAAGCTGTCCGCCGCGCAGATCCAGGCGAGGACGAAGGCCGCGGCCGACGCCGTGGACGCGGTGCGGCTGTCCGGCAGCGTGGTCACCAGCGGGCACACGTACAAGCTGGACATGAGCCTGAAGGCGGACGGCGGCACCGGCTCGGTCACCGCCGAGGGCGCCACCTTCCACCTGCTCCGGGTCGGTGAGCAGCTGTACCTGAAGGCCGACGCGGCGTTCTGGAACAAGGAGGACGGCAAGTCCGGCGAGGACGGTTCGGACACGGCGGCCGCCGACAAGCTCGACGGCAAGTACGTGAAGGTGCCGACGGGCGACCCCTCGTACAAGAAGTTCAGCGGCTTCACGGACAAGGACCTCCTCCTCGACGGTCTGCTGACGCTGCACGGCGCGCTGGCCACCGACGGCCACCACGAGCAGTCCGGCGTCCGCACGATCCGCATCACCGGCGACGGCGGCTCCGGCGGCAAGCTGGAGGTGTCGCTGGAGGGCAAGCCCTATCCGCTGCGCCTGGAGCGCGCCGGAGGGGCGGGGACGCTCAGCTTCTCCTCCTGGGGGAAGGACTTCGCCCTGGAGGAACCGGCGAAGGACGAGACGGTGGACTACGGGAAGCAGCTCCCGACCTCGTGACTCGCCGTTCGCGGTGATCCGTGTCGCGTTCGCGGTGATCCGTCGTGCGCGCCACCGGCCGTCCCGCGCCACCGGCCGCCGTACGCGGCCGGCTAGGCGCGTCTGCGCTTGCGCAGCAGCAGCTTCGGCAGTCCCGCGGGCGCCGGCTGCCGCGTGGTGGCGGGCGAGGGCAGCGGCCGGGCCGCCAGATCCCCCTCGGGCAGGGGCAGCGTGGCCCCCGTCGGCTCCAGCCGGAGCACCCGGCACTCGCGCGCCCAGCGTTCGGTCATCGCCTCTCCGTCGGGCGCGTTCAGCCGCTTGCCCTTGAGCTGGGCGACGGCCGCCTGCCACGCCTCGGAGCCGGGCGCGAGGGTGACGACCTTCGCCGTCCAGGAGACCAGCCGGCCGCCCTTGTCCTTGCTGCGGACGGTGACCTCGGCCGAACCGCCCTCGGTCAGCCCGGGCAGCGGCTGCTCGCCGGGCCCGTCACCGACCAGACAGGCCGCGCCCTCGTGCCACACGTGCCACAGCGCCCGAGCGGCCGGTTCACCGGCGCCCCGGACCCAGACGAGGCCGGACTTCTTGGTGGCCTCCTCGACGAGGGCCTGGTCGAGCAGCAGCTCTCTTGTCATGGGCCTCACCCTAGCCAGCCGGTACCGGGGCGCTCACAGCCAGCCGTTGCGCTTCAGGGTGCGGTGGATCCCGACACAGAGCGCCACCATGGCCGACATGACCACGGGATAGCCGAACTTCCAGTGCAGTTCCGGCATGTAGTCGAAGTTCATCCCGTACACCCCGCACACCATCGTCGGTACGGCGATGATGGCGGCCCAGGACGTGATCTTCCGCATGTCCTCGTTCTGCGCGACGGACGCCTGCGCGAGGTTGGCCTGGAGGATCGAGTTGAGCAGTTCGTCGAAGCCGATGACCTGCTCCTGGACCCGGGCGAGGTGGTCGGCGACGTCCCGGAAGTACTTCTGGATGTCGGGGTCGACCAGGCGCATCGGCCGCTCGCTCAGCAGCTGCATCGGCCGCAGCAGCGGCGACACCGCGCGCTTGAACTCCAGTACCTCACGCTTGAGTTGGTAGATCCGCCCGGCGTCCGTGCCGCGCGGGCTGCCCTTGCGTCCCGGCGAGAACACCTCCGTCTCGACCTCGTCGATGTCGTCCTGCACGGCGTCCGCCACCGCGATGTAGCCGTCGACGACGTGGTCGGCGATGGCGTGCAGCACCGCCGAGGGACCCTTGGCGAGCAGCTCGGGGTCGTCCTGGAGGCGGTGGCGCAGCGCGCGCAGCGAGCCCTGGCCGCCGTGCCGGACGGTGATGAAGAAGTCCTTGCCGGTGAAGCACATGACCTCACCGGTCTCGACGACCTCGCTGTTGGCCGTCAGCCGGTCGTGCTCGATGTAGTGGATGGTCTTGAAGACCGTGAACAGCGAGTCGTCGTAGCGCTCCAGCTTGGGCCGCTGGTGCGCCTGCACGGCGTCCTCCACGGCCAGCGGGTGCAGTCCGAACTCCGCCGCGATACCGGCGAATTCGGCCTCGGTCGGCTCGTGCAGCCCGATCCACACGAAGCCTCCGTCGCGCCGCACCTGACGCATGGCCTCCTGCGGGGTCGGGGGCTGCGTGTGGGCGACGCGGGCTCCGTCGCGGTAGACCGCGCAGTCGACGACGGCCGACGGCGTCGCGGGGTCGCGGGTGGTGTCGTAGGCGCCGGTGTCCGTGCGCCCGCCCCCCTTGCGCAGGGAGGGGCGGGCCGGGCGGACTACGGCACGGAGGTCGCGGATCATCGACATGGCAGGCTCCTTCGCGACTAGCAAAGAAAGACCGCCACGACGGGTGGAACTGCCCGGAATGAGGACGTCCTGCGTGCGGAGGTTTGGCACGTCCACAAAGCGGGGAGCACCGCTCCGTCGCGGTGGCGAGCTTCGCTACTGAATCAGACCGGAGAGATCTGGCAGATCAGACAGATCGAGCAGATCAGGTGAAAAAGGAAACGAAGTGCTCTTCCGCATGAAGATGAGCGCGAGAGGTGGCGACCAGCCGGGGGCCAAGAAGCCGGAGCAGCAGCGTCAGCGGCAGGAAGAGCGAGTGGTACTGCACGGGTGACTTCGATCCATGACAGCCCCACCTCCTCCAGCCGGTCCCTCGTAAGGGAGTCTCGTCTGCGTCGGGGCAAGATCGCGACGCTTCTGCGTGCTGCCCCGAACCACCGGGCCAGAATAGCAGTCGACCGAAGTGTCAAGGCGCTGCTTTGCCCCGCACCGACGAGTTCTATGCTCGCCGCATGCTTGATGTTCTTCCTCTGGTCGAGGCCCGTCTGCGCAGCGCGCTCGGCGAGCCGGACGCCCGCGCCGCGGTCACCTTCCTCGGTACGGACCGCCTCGAGGTGCTGCGCTTCCACGAGGGTGACGTCGTCCGCTACGCCACGCTCGGCATGTCCGCGCAGCCGATGAGCGATCCGACGGCGATGCTCGCCGACCCGGTCGAGGGGCCGCGCGCCGAGCTGGTGCTGTCCGTCCGGCCCGGTGTGTCCGACACCGACAAGGTGCTCCGCCCGCTGGCCGTGCTGGCCGCGTCCCCGCAGGTCGAGGGGGTGATCGTGGCTCCCGGCAGCTCCCTGGACGTGGGCGAACCCCTGTGGCCCGGTGCCCCGTTCACCTCGGTCCTGGTCGCCGAGCCGGGCGGTCTGGTCGAGGATCTCGCACTCGACGAGCCCCTCGACCCGGTGCGCTTCCTGCCCCTGCTCCCCATGACCCCCAACGAGGCGGCCTGGAAGCGTGTGCACGGCGCCCAGGCTCTTCAGGAGCGCTGGCTGACGAACGGGACGGACCTGCGGGATCCGTCCCGGCGGTCCGTCCCGCTCGACTGAGGCCCGGGTGACCGATGTCACCAACGCTCGGCCTGCCGTCGGCAGTTGACGCCCGGTCGGGTCAACCGGCGAAGACCGCGACCCCGTCCTCCGTCGCGTGCCGGGGCTCCAGTTCCTCGGCCTCGTGGGTGAGCGCCTTCCGCCGGACGACGACCACGAGCGCGCCGAGCACCGCGGTGACCGCCGCGACGACGAACGGGACACGGATGTCGGTCCATTCCTCGATCTTCGGCGCGAAGTACGGCGCGGCCGCGGCCGCGAACCACCGCACGAAGTTGTAGCCGGCGCTGGCCACCGGGCGCGGGGCGTCCGAGACGCCGAGCGCCAACTCGGTGTAGACCGTGTTGTTCACGCCGATGAACGCGCCCGACAGGATCGTGCAGACGATCGCCGTGGTGTGGTCGCCGTACCCGAGGACGAGCACGTCCGCGGCGAGCAGCACCAGCGATCCGCCGAGCACCTTCAGCGAGCCGAACCGCGCCTGGAGCCGCGGTGCCACCAGCACGGAGAAGACGGCGAGCAGCACGCCCCAGGCGAAGAACACCGCCCCCGACTTGTAGGGGGTCATGTTCAGCACGAACGGGGTGAAGGCCAGCACGGTGAAGAACGTGTAGTTGTAGAAGAACGCCGAGGCCGCCGCGGAGGCGAGACCGCCGTGGCCGAGCGCCCTGATCGGGTCCAGGACGGAGATCTTCCGGGCCGGCCGCGGCTGGTCCTTCAGGAACACCGTGATGCACAGGAAGCCGATCGCCATCAGGAACGCGGTGCCGAAGAAGGGGTAGCGCCAGCTGGCGTCGCCGAGCAGCGCGCCGAGCAGCGGTCCGCAGGCCATGCCGAGGCCGAGGGCGGACTCGTACAGCAGGATGGCGGCCGCGCTGCCGCCGGCCGCCGCGCCGACGATCACCGCGAGGGCGGTCGACACGAACAGCGCGTTGCCGAGTCCCCAGCCCGCCCGGAAGCCGACGAGTTCGGCGACCGAGCCGGACGTGCCCGCGAGGCCCGCGAAGACGACGACGAGGGCGAGGCCGGCCAACAGCGTCCGGCGGCCGCCGATCCGGCTGGAGACGAAGCCGGTGATCAGCATCGCGACGGCGGTGATCAGGAAGTACGAGGTGAAGAGCAGGGAGACCTGCCCGGGTGTGGCGTCCAGCCCCTGGGCGATGGACGGCAGGATCGGGTCGACGAGGCCGATGCCCATGAAGGCGACGACGGACGCGCCGGCCGTCGCCCACACCGCCTTCGGCTGCCGCAGGATGCTTCCGGCTCCCGCGTCGAACGGGTCCGTGGTTGCGCTCACTCCGCTCACCTCTCGAAGGTAGTTGGTATATACACACGATAAGTTAGAGCACCTAATTAATGCAAGCTACACGTAAATCTTCGCGGGTGGTCACTTCCGTCCGGACGGGTGATCGTCCTTGACGTGGGCGGGCTCGGGTAGGACCGTGGGGCTCTATGAGGGGCGAACCCAGTTGCCCGAAGTGTGGTGGCCGGGTCAGGGCTCCCGGACTCTTCGCCGATTCCTGGCAGTGCGATGTGCACGGGACGGTCCATCCGCTTCAGCCCGTGATCCCGCCCAGCGTCGAGGCCCTCGGTGTGGTGGTGCACCGCACACAGGTGCCGGTGTGGATGCCGTGGCCGCTCCCGGTCGGCTGGCTCTTCACCGGGGTGACGTACGCGGGGGACGACCGCAGCGGAGGCCGCGCCACCGCGGTGGCCTGTTCCGGGCCCGGTCCGCTCGGCGGCATGGGTGAGCTGATCCTGGTCGCGGAGGAGCTGGGTGTCGGACTCGGCGCCCGCTACGCCGGTGTCGACGGGCCGGACCCGGGTCCTTATATGAGCGTCGAGAAACCCCCGCAGGCCAAGGTCCTGGCGGCCGGCCGTCCCACCCCGCTCTGGCATGTCTCCGCCACTCCGGACGACCGGGCCGTCTTCGCGGGGGAGGCGCGCGGGCTGTGGCTGTGGGCGGTGGTCTGGCCCGAGCAGTCGGGGCTGCTGATGTACGACGAGTTGGTGCTGACGGATCTGCGGGACGCGGGGGCCGAGGTGGACCTCGTGCCGTGCGGGGCGCTGTCGCCGCGTCTGCTGAAGCCCTAGCGTTCCACCGGGGGCGGGCGGGCTGCCACCGGTTCGAGGGGCTTGTGGCCGTGGCCGTCCGCCGCGCCGTCGTGGCTGGTCGCGCAGTTCCCCGCGCCCCTGATCGCCTGCGGCGACCGGCGCGCTCCGGTGTCCCTGTGCTCGCCGGCGGAGTTCGATGTAGGGGGTGATCGGGGGTTTCGGGTGTGACAGGAGGGGGTTGATTACCGGTTATGCTGGAGCGTCCCCTTCCGTCCGTCACCGCCTGGAGCTCGCGTCGTGCGCATCGATCTGCACTGCCACTCCACGGCCTCCGACGGCACGGACACCCCGGCCGAGCTGGTCCGCAACGCGGGTGCCGCCGGTCTGGACGTCGTCGCGCTGACCGATCACGACACCACCCGTGGCTATGCCGAGGCCGTCGCCGCGCTGCCGTCGGGGCTCACCCTGGTGACCGGCGCCGAGCTGTCCTGCCGTGTCGACGGCATCAGCATGCACATGCTGGCCTATCTGTTCGACCCCGAGGAGCCCGCCCTGCTCGCCGAGCGTGAGCTGGTGCGCGACGACCGGGTGCCGCGGGCGCGGGCCATGGTCGCCAGGCTCAACGAGCTGGGCGCCCCCGTCACCTGGGAGCAGGTCGCGCGGATCGCGGGCGAGGGGTCCGTCGGGCGGCCGCATGTCGCCACCGCCCTGGTGGAGCTGGGCGTCGTGCCTACCGTGAACGACGCCTTCACCGGGCACTGGCTGGCCGACGGCGGCCGGGCCCACGTCGCGAAGCACGAGACCGATCCCTTCGAGGCGATCCGGCTGGTCAAGGGCGCGGGCGGGGTCACCGTCTTCGCGCACCCGGCAGCGAGCAAGCGCGGTCGTACGGTGCCGGAGTCCGTGATCGCCGAGCTGGCGGCCGCCGGTCTCGACGGCATCGAGGTCGACCACATGGACCACGACGCGGACACGCGGGGGCGGCTGCGCGGGCTCGCCGCCGATCTGGGGCTGCTGGTCACCGGCTCGTCGGACTACCACGGCAGCCGCAAGACCTGCGTGCTCGGCGAGTACACGACCGACCCCGAGGTGTACGGGGAGATCACGCGGCGCGCCACGGGCGCGTTCCCGGTCCCGGGCACCGGCGGAGTCTGAGACTCACCTCGCCGCGACCCGGTCCACCTCTCTCCCCGCAAGGCTTTCGCGCTGATGTTCGACGTCGCCGTCTTCGGCTCCCTCTTCCTCACCCTTTTCGTCATCATGGATCCCCCCGGGATCACCCCGATCTTCCTCGCGCTGACCGCCGGACGCCCCGCCAAGGTGCAGAAGCGGATGGCCTTCCAGGCGGTCTGCGTGGCCGGCGGTGTGATCACCGTCTTCGGACTCCTCGGGCACCAGATCCTCGACTATCTGCATGTCTCCGTCCCCGCGCTGATGATCGCGGGCGGGCTGCTGCTCCTGCTGATCGCGCTCGACCTCCTCACCGGCAAGACCGACGAGCCCCAGCAGACCAAGGACGTCAACGTCGCGCTCGTCCCGCTGGGCATGCCGCTGCTGGCCGGGCCCGGTGCGATCGTCTCCGTCATCCTCGCCGTGCAGAAGGCGGACAGCGCGGCGACGCAGGTGTCGGTCTGGGTGGCCATCCTCGCCATCCATGTCGTGCTGTGGCTGGTGATGCGCTACTCGCTGCTGATCATCCGGGTCATCAAGGACGGCGGGGTGGTCCTGGTGACGCGGCTCGCGGGCATGATGCTCTCCGCGATCGCCGTCCAGCAGATCATCAACGGGGTCACGCAGGTGATCCGGACCGGCTGACCGGGTCCCCTGCGCGTGGAGCCTCCTACACGCGGAGCCTCCTACATGCGGAGCCCTCTACACGCGGAGCCCCCTACGGCATCGCCGTAGGGGGCTCCGAAACTTGTAAGGGACGGGATCCGTGTTATGAGGCCGAGGTGTCGGCCGGACGGATCCACAGCCGCTGCCCGATGGCGGCGGCCTGCTGAACGATCCGGTTGACGGAGGCGGCGTCTACGACGGTGCTGTCCACGGGCGTGCCGTCGACGTCGTCGAGTCGCATGATTTCGAAGCGCATGGCTTCTCCCTTCGTCTGGTCATCCTCCTGAGGAGAACTACTTGGTTACGTAGGGAGTCAACAGGATGCGTGTTACAAACATTCCCTACGCTAAAGAAATTTTTCGAACGACTAATTACTAACCGGTAAGTGTGTTCGCCGGGACTGAATGGGACCGGTTGTGTTCGCAGCGTGACCACCGGAACAATGGACGCGATGAACGACGACCTCCCGGCCCTCGCCGCCCGCCTCGACCGCACGAACGAGCTGCTCACCCGCATGCTCGCCGAGGTGGCCAAGACACCCTCGACCCATGCGATCTTCGTCGACGCGGGGTATCTGTACGCGGCCGCGGGGCGCCTGGTGGCCGGGACCGAGGACCGCCGGGCCTTCGATCTCGACGCCGAGGGCCTGATCGAGGCGCTCATCGACCGCGCCCGCTCGATCTTCGCCGACAGTCGGCTGCTGCGCGTCTACTGGTACGACGGCGCCCGGCGCCGCATCCACACCTCCGAGCAGCAGTCCATCGCCGAACTTCCGGACGTGAAGGTTCGGTTGGGCAATCTGAACGCCAACAACCAGCAGAAGGGCGTCGATTCGCTGATCCGGACCGACCTGGAGTCCCTGGCCCGGCACCGGGCCATCAGTGACGCGGCCCTGCTGGGCGGTGACGAGGATCTGGTCTCGGCGGTGGAGGCCGCGCAGGGGTACGGCGCCCGGGTGCACCTCTGGGGCATCGAGGCGCCGGAGGGCCGCAACCAGGCCGAGCCACTGCTCTGGGAGGTCGACAGCCAGCGCACCCTCGACCTGGACTTCTTCAAGCCCTACGTCTCACGGCGCACCGCCGCGGCCTACGAGGGGCCCGGCGCGAACCGGCCCACCCGTGAGGCCGTCCGCTTCGTCGGCGCGCAGGTGGCGGCCAAGTGGCTGGCGGCGCGGGGCCGGGACGCGCTGGCGGAGCTGCTGCCGGGCCACCCGTACCTCCCCGGCTCCGTCGACCAGGACCTGCTCGTGGAGGCGGAAGGCATCCTCCAGTACTCCCTGCGCGGCCAGGCCGACCTCAGACGCGCCCTGCGGGACGGCTTCTGGGAGCACGTACAGACGCAGTACTGACGGGTGCGGTACTGGCAGATGCAGTACTGACGGACGCCGTAACGAGCCCGGCCGGCGCGGCGGGGGCCGAGGCGGGGGACCGGTGCGGGGGAGCGGTGCGGGGGAGCGGTGCGGCCTGGGGCGCAGGGGCTAGCGCCCGGGGTGGCGGTCCCAGAAGTCGGCGAGGGCGTGGGCCGTCGGCAGCGGCTGGTCCTGGTTCGGCGAGTGCTCGGCGCCCGGCACGACCGTGCGGTGCGCCCGCAGCTGCACGGCCATGTCGTCGAGGAGCGGCAACGGCCAGGTGTCGTCCCGCGCACCCGACAGGACATGGAACGGCAGGCGCACAGCGGCGAGTTCGCCCACCAGGTTCGGCTCCACGCACAACTGGCGCCCGGTCACCAGGAGTTGAGCGGGCTTGTGGTTCAGCCAGCGCAGTCGCAACAGCTCCGGATCGCCGTTGCCGCGGGCCGGGCCGCCGACCTCCTCCGGCGGACCCATCGCCAGGATCGCCTCCCACACCTGCGGCATCGTCATCACCGCGAGCGCGTCGTGCAGCAGCTTCACACGCTGCTTCTGGGAGTCCGAGATCTCGGCCGGGCCCGAGGCGACGAGCGTGAACGACACGAAGGGGGAGTGGTCGAGCAGGACGGCGGCACGGGCGATCTGACCACCCAGGGAGTGCCCCATCAGGTGCACAGGGGTGTCCAGGGCCGCCGCCTGCGCCAGCACGTCCCGCGCCAACTCCTCGCGCGCGTAAGCGGATTCGTCGAAGGCCGGTCCGTCGGACTCGTTCTGCCCCCGCCCGTCCACGGCGAGGGTCCGGTAGCCGCGGGCCGCCAGCGGCTCGTGCATCCGGTGGAAGTCCTCCTTGCTCCCGGTGAAGCCCGGCAGCAGCAGCGCGACACCCCGCTGCTCCACATCGGCGGGCACGGGCGCGTCGACCACGGCGAACTCGCCGCGCGCGGTCCGCAGCGGATACGAGAGCGCGCCGGGAGGCGGCGGGAAGGGGCTGCTGGTGCTGGGCCTGGTCACGCCCCGAGGCTACCGGGAGGGCTCAGCGCGCGCCGCCTGCGGGACCCTTCCGGGAACGCCGACGGCCCGGCCCCTCATGGAAGAGGGTCCGGGCCGTCGGGCCGTCATACCGAGCCGGTCGGTCAGCCGTCCGCGGGCTCCGCGGCGGCCGTCGCCTTGCGGGTGCGGCGCACCCTCGGCTTCGCCTCGGCCGTGTCGGCCGCGGTCTCGACCTGTGCCTCGGCCTCGGCCGGGGCGGTGGCGGCGGTCTTGCGGGTGCGGCGCGGCTTGGTGGCCGCCGCTTCCTGGGTGGCCTGGGCCGGGATGTCGGCCGTGGTGGCCGTCGTCTCGGGCTCGGTGGCCTTGCGGGTGGCGCGGCGGCGGGGCTTGGCCTCGGTCGCCTCGGCCGTGTCGGCGGTGGCTTCGGCCGGGGCCGCGGCCGCCGTCTTGCGGGTACGACGCGGCTTGACCGCCGCCGCGGCGGCCGCGGCGGCCTCCGCGATCGGCTCCGTCGCCGTGCCGGTGGCCTTGCGGGTGCGACGCGGCTTGACCTCCGTGGCCTCGGCCGTGTCGACCGCGACCTCGGCCGGAGCCGCCGCCTTGCGGGTGCGGCGCGGCTTGGCCTCGGGCTCGACGACCGCCGGAGCCTCGACGGCAGCCGGGGCCGAGGTGGCCGTCGCCGCCGTCTTGCGCGTACGGCGCGGCTTGACCTCGGTGGCCTCGGCCGTCTCCGTGACGGCTTCGGCCGCCACGGCCGGGACCGTGGCCTTGCGGGTGCGGCGCACCCTCGGCTTCGCCTCGGCCGTGTCGGCCGCGGTCTCGACCTGTGCCTCGGCCGGGGCGGTGGCGGCGGTCTTGCGGGTGCGGCGCGGCTTGGTGGCCGCCGCTTCCTGGGTGGCCTGGGCCGGGATGTCGGCCGTGGTGGCCGTCGTCTCGGGCTCGGTGGCCTTGCGGGTGGCGCGGCGGCGGGGCTTGGCCTCGGTCGCCTCGGCCGTGTCGGCGGTGGCTTCGGCCGGGGCCGCGGCCGCCGTCTTGCGGGTACGACGCGGCTTGACCACGGTCTCGGCCACCGCGACGGCCTCCGGGGCCGCGACGGTGTCGAGCACGGCGGTCTCGGCCACGGCGGTCTCGACCACGGCTTCGGCCGGAGCCGTCGCCTTGCGGGTGCGGCGACGCGGCTTGGTCTCCGTCGCCTCGGCCGTGACGACGGCGGCTGCGGCCGCGGGGGCCTCGGCGACCGACGGTTCCGCCACGACCGCGACCGGTGCGGCCGCAGCGCTCTGCACGGTCTCGGCGCTCTGCGCGGTCTCGGTGGTCCTGCGGGTACGACGGCGGCGGGGCGCCGGGCTCTCCGGAGCGGTCTCCGGAGCCTGCGGGACGGTGCTCTCCGCGGTCGCCACGGCGGCTTCCGCGGCGGCTTCCGTGGCCTGGGCGACGGGCTCGACGGTCGCCGCGCCGGCCGGCGCGGCCGTCACGACGGCGGCCTCCGGCGCGGACCCGTTACGGGTACGGCGCCGACGGCGCGGCGTACGCGGACCGGCGGTCTCCTCCGTCACGGCCGTCGGCTCGGCCACGGGGGTCTGCTCGGCGGCCGTGGTCCCGGCGGGCGTCGCGTCGAGCGGGGAGCCGTTGCGGGTACGACGACGGCGACGGGGGGTGCGGGCCGAGCGCTCGCGCTCGTCGGCCCCCTCCGCGGTCCGCTCGCCGGAACGGGAGTCGCTCCGGCCGCCGCGCTCACCGCGACCGCCCCGGTCACCGCGGCCACCGCGGTCAGCACGACCACCCCGGTCGCCACGACCGCGTGCTCCGCGGCCGCCCGGCTCGCCGAGGTCCTCGAGCTCCTCCGCGTCGAGCCCGGCGCGGGTGCGCTCCGAGCGCGGCAGGACACCCTTGGTGCCCGCGGGGATGCCGAGTTCCTCGAAGAAGTGCGGCGAGGTGGAGTACGTCTCCGGCGGGTCGCTGAACTCGAGCTCCAGCGCCTTGTTGATGAGCTGCCAGCGCGGGATGTCGTCCCAGTCCACCAGCGTGATCGCGATGCCCTTGGCGCCCGCGCGGCCGGTACGGCCGATGCGGTGCAGGTACGTCTTCTCGTCCTCGGGGGACTGGTAGTTGATGACGTGCGTGACGCCTTCGACGTCGATGCCGCGGGCGGCCACGTCGGTGCAGACGAGGACGTCGACCTTGCCGTTGCGGAAGGCGCGCAGCGCCTGCTCACGGGCGCCCTGGCCGAGGTCGCCGTGGACCGCGCCGGAGGCGAAGCCGCGCTGCTGGAGCTGGTCGGCCAGGTCGGCGGCGGTGCGCTTGGTACGGCAGAACACCATGACCAGGCCGCGGCCCTCGGCCTGGAGGATGCGCGCGACCATCTCGGGCTTGTCCATGTTGTGCGCGCGGTACACGTGCTGCTTGGTGTTCGCGACGGTCCGGCCCGCGTCGTCCGGCGACGTGGCGTTGATGTGCGTCGGCTGCGACATGTAGCGGCGGGCGAGACCGATGACCGCGCCCGGCATGGTCGCCGAGAACAGCATGGTCTGGCGCTTCGCCGGGAGCATGTTGATGATCTTCTCGACGTCGGGCAGGAAGCCCAGGTCGAGCATCTCGTCGGCCTCGTCCAGGACGAGCGACTTGATGTGCTTGAGATCGAGCTTCTTCTGGCCCGCGAGGTCCAGCAGCCGGCCCGGGGTGCCGACGACCACGTCGACGCCCTTCTTGAGGGCCTCGACCTGGGGCTCGTAGGCACGGCCGCCGTAGATGGCGAGGACACGCACGTTACGGACCTTGCCCGCGGTCAGCAGGTCGTTGGTGACCTGCGTGCACAGCTCACGGGTGGGGACGACGATGAGCGCCTGCGGGGCGTCGGTGAGGTCCTCGGGACGGGCGCGGCCGGCCTCGACGTCGGCGGGGACGGTCACGCGCTCGAGGAGCGGGAGTCCGAAGCCGAGCGTCTTGCCGGTGCCGGTCTTGGCCTGCCCGATCACGTCGGTGCCCGTCAGGGCCACGGGGAGCGTGAGCTCCTGGATCGGGAAGGGGGAGGTGATGCCGACGGCCTCAAGGGCCTCGGCGGTCTCGGAAAGGATGCCGAGCTCTCGGAACGTAGTCAGGGTGCTGCCTCTTCTGTGTGCGCGGTGCGAGGCGAGCGCGGGGGTCGTGTCAGGACCGTGCCGGGGGACGACGGCTGCCTCACGGGCCAGCTGTCAGGTCACGGGACCTCTGCCGACGCTCTAGCGTTCGTACCGCTGAGGGGGTCCCCTCCGGGTTCCGTACGGACAGTGCCGTACGGGCGAGGAGGGCTGTCGGGTCGGAGCCGATCGGGCCACCGACCGGGCATCCTCATACGTGCGGCCCGTCGAATATTCGGCAGGCGCATTACCACCATACCCCGGATTCGCGCACACGCGATGGCCGATTCGGTCACGTTGTGGTTGTCACAGTGCCGGGGGTGGTCCCGTACGTCTTCGTGGTCACACTGATTGACCAGGGACTTCCCCCGTGCGACGAGCGGGCTATTGTGCGCTTCATGACGACCTCTGACAAGCCTGAGAACACCGCCACCGGTATCGCAGCCCAGGACTGGGCGACGGCCTCGGCCGACCCGCAGTACCGGGCCGCGGTCGTGGATCTGCTGGGCGCGCTGGCGTACGGCGAGCTGGCGGCGTTCGAGCGGCTCGCGGAGGACGCCAAGCTGGCGCCCACGCTGGAGGACAAGGCGGAGCTGGCGAAGATGGCGTCCGCCGAGTTCCACCACTTCGAGCGGCTGCGCGACCGGCTCACCGAGGTCGGCGAGGAGCCGACCCTGGCGATGGAGCCCTTCGTCGCCGCGCTCGACGGCTTCCACCGGCAGACGGCCCCGTCGGACTGGCTGGAGGGCCTTGTCAAGGCGTACGTCGGCGACTCGATCGCCAGCGACTTCTACCGTGAGGTCGCGGTGCGCCTGGACACCGACAGCCGCGCGCTGGTGCTGGCCGTGCTCGACGACACCGGCCACGCCGGCTTCGCCGTGGACCGGGTGCGTGCCGCGATCGACGCCGACCCGCGCGTGGGCGGACGGCTCGCGCTCTGGGCGCGGCGGCTGATGGGTGAGGCCCTGTCGCAGTCCCAGCGGGTGGTCGCGGACCGCGACGCGCTGTCGACGATGCTCGTGGGCGGTGTCGCGGACGGCTTCGACCTCGCCGAGGTCGGCCGGATGTTCTCCAGGATCACCGAGGCGCACACCAAGCGGATGGCGGCGCTGGGGCTCGCGGCCTAGGACGGACGCGGCCCGGGGCGGGCCCCGGGCCGGGACGGACGCGGCCTAGGGCCGGTCCCCGGGCCGCCGGTCGCCGCCGGGCTCAGGCGGTGGCCGACCGCCGGCGGAGTCGGCCGGCCGGGCGCAGCAACAGCGAGAGGGAGGCGGCGGAGACGATCGCCGCGCCGAGGAGACTCGCCAGGGCGGTCCCGGGGCCCAGCGCGCTGTGGGTGACGAAGTCACCGAACAGGGCTCCGGCGACACCCGTCGCGAAGACGAGCGTGTGGACCGGCAGCCGATGGGAGAAGCGGTGGACCGCCGCCCACGCGAGTACAAGACCGAGCACAGCGGAGCCGAGCGCTTCCAAGATCATGTGGGTCCCTCCCGGACGGTTGGGGCTGTGCATCAAGGTCGTAGCCCGTCATACCCGTGACCTGCGGAATGCAATCCTCCTCTGTGCTCGACTTGTGCTCCGTCTGTGGAGAAGGGGAGGCCCGGGGGCGACACCGGCCGGGAATCCGCCGGCGGGACCGTCCGGCACCGGGAACGTCCGCGGCGGAGAGGAACCGAAGCGGGAACGGAAGTGGGGCCCGGCGACCACTGGTCGCCGGGCCCCACTTCCGTGCTTCGCCTAGAGAGCGCCGAAGCCGACCTTGCGCGGAGCGGGCTCGCCCAGCTCGACGTAGGCCAGGCGGTCGGCCGGGACCAGGACCTTGCGGCCGTGCTGGTCCACGAGGCTGAGCAGCTGCGACTTTCCGGCCAGGGCCTCGGCCACCACGCGCTCGACCTCCTCGGGAGTCTGACCGCTCTCCAGAACGATCTCGCGGGGTGCGTGCAGCACGCCGATCTTGACCTCCACGGCTATGTCCCTCCGACGGTCATGGGGTGCGCGGGCGTCCGCGCCGTACGCTGCACACATTAGCCCGGTGAGGGGACGTTCACGGCGTGGCCGTCCACGCCAGGAGCGAACAGCGGGCGGGAACAAACGGCCGGGCGTCCCCGTGGTCAGTGCTGATCGGTGCCGTGCAGCGGGAATCCGGCGATGCCCCGCCAGGCCAGCGAGGCCAGCAGCTGCACCGCCTGGTCACGCGGCACGCTGCGGTCGCTGTGCAGCCAGGACCGCGCCACGACCTGGGCGAGGCCGCCCAGGCCCGAGGCGAGCAGCATCGACTCCGCGCGCGAGAGGCCGGTGTCCTCCGCGATGACCTCGCAGATCGCCTCGGCGCACTCGGTGGTCACCTTGTCGACGCGCTCGCGCACCGCCGGCTCGTTCGTCAGGTCCGACTCGAAGACCAGACGGAAGGCGCCGCCGTCGTCCTCGACGTACGCGAAGTACGCGTCCATCGTCGCGCGGACCCGCTGCTTGTTGTCGGTCGTCGAGGCGAGCGCGCCGCGCACGGCCTGGATGAGCGACTCGCAGTGCTGGTCCAGCAGGGCCAGGTAGAGGTCGAGCTTGCCGGGGAAGTGCTGGTAGAGCACGGGCTTGCTGACTCCGGCCCGCTCGGCGATGTCGTCCATGGCGGCGGAGTGGTATCCCTGCGCCACAAAGACTTCCTGGGCGGCGCCCAGCAGCTGGTTCCGACGGGCACGGCGCGGCAGGCGGGTGCCTCGCGGGCGCGCCGCCTCTGTCTGCTCGATGGCTGTCACGCCGCCTCCCAAAGTGGTCCTCGTGCGGTGAGCGCCGCGCCGCCATCGTACTTTTCGGTAACCGTGGTGTGCGCGGTGCGAGCGCAGAATTTCACGGACTGGACGACGACAAATGCGGTGCAAACCGTTTCGGATCGGGATGTTACGGGCATACTCCGGCCCGCTCCAGCTCGGAGCATGTCAGCGATAGTCGTCCTCGTCGAGGGAGACGACGCGGGCCTGTTCGGCGAGGTCGGCTTCGTCGGCCCGGGCGGGATCCGCGTCCTCCAGGGAGTCGTCACGCTCCGGTACGACGTCCGTGTACTGCTCGGCGGCGTCGTTCTCCGGCGCCTCGACGTCGATCTCCCCGAAGTCGTCGTCCTCTTCGAATGTCTCCGGGTCGGTGGGGTCAACGGCCATGGTGGGCTCCCTTCCTACGAACGTCCCTGCGAGTTGCAGGGGCCACAAGCGGGTGCCCTCGCTACGAGCCTAGGAGACACCCGTTTCGGACGCCATGCGATCGCCGTGCGGAGTGCCCCCGATCCGGGCCGGTACGACTCCTGCGCGGTGCGGGCCGGGTGCCCCTCCCGCGCGCGGGTGACCCGCGCGTGTGACGGCGAACACATGAGAGCGTGCGTGATCGTCTCGTAACATTGCCCGCATGTCTTCGACCGAGCTGCCCTCCGTGCCGCCCACCAGTGTGCTGCCGAAGGCGATCGCCGTGCGGGTCGCCGAGGGCGAGCGGCTCCGGTCGGTCGGGCTGCCGGGCGTCACGCTCACGGTCCGGTCCCGTCCTCCCGCGCGGGAGGGACTGGAGCCCGCGCTGTTCGTGCACGGCCTGGGCGGCTCCTCGCAGAACTGGTCCGCGCTGATGGCGCTGCTCGACGGGGTCGTGGCGAGCGAGGCGGTGGATCTGCCGGGCTTCGGCGACTCCCCGCCGCCGGACGACGGCAACTACTCCATCACGGCACACGCGCGTGCCGTGATCCGCTATCTCGACGCCGTCGACCGCGGACCCGTGCACCTCTTCGGCAACTCGCTGGGCGGCGCGGTGTCCACGCGTGTCGCCGCGGTCCGCCCCGACCTCGTGCGGACGCTGACGCTGGTGTCGCCCGCGCTGCCCGAACTGCGGGTGCAGCGGACGGCGGTGCCCACGGGCCTGGTCGGACTGCCCGGCGTGGCCGCGCTCTTCACCAGGTTCACCCGTGAGTGGACCGCCGAGCAGCGCGTGCGCGGCGTCACGGCGCTCTGTTACGGCGATCCCGGGCGGGTCAGCCCGGACGCGTTCCGGCACGCGGTGGAGGAGCTGGAGCGGCGCCTTCAGCTGCCGTACTTCTGGGACGCGATGACGCGTTCCACGCGCGGTCTGCTCAGCGCGTACGTGCTGGGCGGCCAACACGGGCTGTGGCGTCAGGCCGAGCGGGTCCTCGCCCCCACCCTCCTGGTCTACGGTGGTCGCGACCAGCTCGTCGGTTTCCGCATGGCGCAGCGGGCCGCGCGCGCTTTCCGCGACTCCCGCCTGCTCACGCTGCCCGACGCCGGTCACGTGGCGATGATGGAGTATCCCGAGACGGTGGCGACGGCGTTCCGGGAACTGCTCGCCGACACCGCCACCGCGACCGATACCTCGGGAGGCTGAGACCTACGTGGGACGCCACAGCCGGCGCGGACCCGCGCCCAGGAGTGCCGCCGCGGGCGGTTCCAAGGGCGCGGCGCAGGGGGCGTCCGCGCAGCCGCCTCCGCAGGGCGATCCGCGCGGTGCCCGCGTCCCGGTGCCACCCCCCGGATACGACGGGACCCCCTCGCACGGAGTACCGCGCTTCCCTTTTCCTGAAGGCACCCCTGCCCATGGATTTCCGCAGGTGGCGAGGGGCGGGCACCCCGAGCAGCGGGAGAGCGGGGGCGGCTGGGGTGACTTGAGAGGACGATCAGCGGGTACCGGGCAGCCCGTGATACCGCGTCAGAGACCCATGCCCCAGAACGGCCCGCACCAGGGTCCACGTCCGGGTTCCCGTCAAGGCCCGCGTCAGGACTACCTCGACGCCTTCGGCGAGGACGACGAGGACGTCTTCACGCGCGCGAGGACGCCGTTCGCCGCCGCGCGCGTGCAGGATCCCGCCGCCGCCGGGGACCGGGACACCGTCTCCTGTGCCACCGCCCCGGCCGGTGTCGACCGCGGTGACGACGAGCCGCCCACCGGCGTGCCCGCGACCACCCAGGGGGTCAAGGGGCGGGCGTTCGCCGGTATCGCGGCCGCCGCCGTCACCACGGTGCTGGCCGTCGTGGTCGCCGGGCAGGTCACCAGCGGCCGGGACGGCGACTCCACCCCGTCGCGGGCCGCCTCGGGGCAGACCCGTGAGGCCGTCGACGACACCGCGCGCGGGGACGACCGGCCGAGCCCTTCGGTGTCCGCCGGCGCGCCGGGCGCCCCCGGCGGCACGGTCACGCTCACGTACGCGCAGCGGATGGGCACGAAGTACGCGCTCAGTCCGCGGCTCGAGGGCTCGGGGAAGTTCGACGCCGTCGCGGGCATCGCCAAGGCCCCCGGCGAGGGGCAGAAGTTCACCTACCGCGTGGACGTGGAACAGGGCCTCGGGCTGGACGGCGAACTCTTCGCGCAGGCCGTGCAGCAGACGCTCAACGACGACCGCAGCTGGGCCCACAACGGCGCCCGCACCTTCGAGCGGATCCAGTCGGGCACGGCCGACTTCGTCATCACCCTCGCCAGCCCGGGGACCACCGCCGAGTGGTGCGCCAAGTCCGGACTGGACACCACACAGGACAACGTCTCCTGCGACTCGGCTTCCACCGAGCGCGTGATGATCAACGCCTACCGGTGGGCCCAGGGGTCGGCGACCTTCGGCGACAAGATGTACGCCTACCGGCAGATGCTGATCAACCACGAGGTCGGCCACCGCCTCGGCTACAGCCATGTCACCTGCGACAAGGACGGCGAACTGGCGCCCGTCATGCAGCAGCAGACGAAGTTCCTCGACCACGACGGCATCCACTGCCTGCCCAACGCCTGGCCCTATCCCGGCAGTTGAGCCGCATGGTGGACAGGTGTCTCACGGGGCGCGTTGACATGCCCTCGAAGATCCTCCATATTGCTGCGTATGTGGTCTAGTCATCCCGTCGACAGCAGCGCCGCCATCGAGCTGGCGCTCTTCGGCGTGACCGCGCTCTGCGTGGCCGACATCCACTGTCGCTGACGCCGCCCCCAGGCGCGCGCGTCGCGAATTCTTCTCATCTCCCGCCGTGATGTGGTCACGGCATGTCGACGACCGGCGCCGGGGTGGACGTCTGTTCACTTTCGTCTCACTCCTCGTCCATACGTCTCGTATATCGAGATGCCCCACAGGGGCGGCGAGACCGCCAACCGAGAGGTCGTCATTCCGATGCGTCAACCGTCCCTCATAGCGCGCCGCGTCGCCGCGGCATCCGTCAGCCTGGTGGTGGCCGCGGGTGCCGCCGCCTGCGGGCCTGAGGACAACGATGCCAAGGCCTCCGGCAGCGACTCCGCCCCGCACCAGGGCGGGACGCTCACCGTCCTGAACCGCAACCCGCAGCAGGACTTCGACCCGGCCCGCCTCTACACCTCCGGCGGCGGCAAGGTCCCCACCCTGGTGTTCAGAACCCTCACCACGCGCAACCGCGAGAACGGCGCCCCCGGCACCGACGTCGTCCCCGACCTCGCCACCGACACCGGGCGCCCCAACAAGGACGCCACCGAATGGACGTACACCCTCAAGGAGGGCCTGAAGTACGAGGACGGGACCGCGATCACCTCGGCCGACATCAAGTACGGCATCGAGCGGTCCTTCGCGCCCGAACTCTCCGGCGGCGCGCCCTACCTGCGGGACTGGCTGGTCGGCGCGGCCGACTACCAGGGGCCGTACAAGGACCCCAAGGGCCTCGCCGCCATCGAGACGCCGGACAGCCGCACGATCGTCTTCCATCTGAACAAGCCCGAGGGCGAGTTCCCGTACCTGGCCACCCAGACGCAGTTCGCGCCCGTCCCCAAGGCCAAGGACACCGGTACGAAGTACGAGGAGCACCCGGTCTCGTCCGGCCCCTACAAGGTCGTCAAGAACGAGAACGACGGTGAGCGGCTCACCCTGGAGCGCAACACCTACTGGTCGGCGAAGACGGACGCCGAGCGCAAGGCGTACCCCGACAAGATCGACGTACGGTCCGGGCTCGACTCCTCGGTGATCAACCAGCGGCTGTCCGCGTCCCAGGGGGCGGACGCCACCGCCATCACCACGGACACCAACCTCGGCCCCGCCGAACTCGCCAAGGTCAGCGGGGACAAGGCACTCGCCGCGCGGGTCGGCACCGGCCACTTCGGCTACACGAACTACATCGCGTTCAACCCGAACGTGAAGCCGTTCGACGACATCAGGGTGCGACAGGCGATCTCGTACGCCGTCGACCGCTCGTCGGTCGTCAACGCGGCCGGCGGCTCGTCGCTCGCCGAGGCCGCCACCACCTACCTGCCGAACCAGAAGTCCTTCGGCTACGAGCCCTACGACCTGTTCCCGGCGGGCAAGACCGGCGACGCGGCGAAGGCCAGGGAACTGCTGAAGCAGGCCGGCCACCCGAACGGGCTGACCGTCACCCTCACCCACTCCAACAGCCAGGACTTCGAGACCAGCCCGGAGATCGCGACCGCGATCCAGGACGCGCTCAAGAAGGCCGGCATCACCGTCAAGCTCCAGGGCCTGGAGGACAACGACTACTCCGACACGATCCACGACGTGAAGACCGAGCCCGGCTTCTTCCTGGCCCACTGGGGCGCCGACTGGCCCTCCGGCGGTCCGTTCCTCGCCCCGATCTTCGACGGCCGCCAGATCGTCAAGGACGGCGCGAACTTCAACACGGGCTTCCTGAACGACAAGTCGGTCAATGCCGAGATTGACGCGATCAACAAGTTGACCGACCTCGACGCCGCCGCGAAGCGGTGGGGCGCACTGGACAAGAAGATCGGCGCCCAGGCGCTGACCGTGCCGCTGTTCCACCCCGTCTACAAGCGGCTCTACGGCAAGGACATCCGCAACATCGTCATCAGCGACTGGGACGGCGTCCTGGATCCGTCGCAGGTCGCGGTGAAGTAGCACCGTGAGCGAGGCAGTCACCGAGGCGGCCGCCGAGGCCGCCCTCGCCTCCCGGGCCCCCGGGACGGACCCCGCGTCCGTCCCGGGGGCCTCGGGGGCCCGTCAGTTCTGGCGGCGGCTGCGAGCGCAGCGCGCCGCCCTCGTCGCGGCGGTCGTCGTCGCGCTGCTCCTCCTGGTCGCGCTCGCCGCGCCGCTGCTCACCGCCATCGAGGGCCAGGACCCGACCACCTACCACCCCTCCCTCATCGACTCCGCGCGCGGAGGCGTGCCCGTCGGCCCGCTCGGCGGCATCGACGGCGACCACTGGCTCGGCGTCGAACCGCAGACCGGACGCGACCTGTTCGCCCGTCTCGTGCACGGCGCCCGGGTGTCCCTGGGCGTCGCGCTGGCCGCGACCGTGATCCAGGTCGCCCTCGGTGTCACCCTGGGCATCGCCGCCGCGCTCGGCACCCGATGGGTTGATCAACTGTTGAGCCGGATCACCGACATCTTCGTCGCCCTGCCATTGATGATCATGTCGTTGGCGCTGCTCGCGATCGTCCCGGCGAACTTCCCCCGGCCCGTCCTGGTCACCCTGGTCATCGGCCTGCTCTCCTGGGGCAACATCGCGAAGGTGGTACGCGCCCAGACGCTCACCCTCAAGGGGCTCGACTACGTCTCGGCGGCCCGGCTCAGCGGCTGGGGCACCCGGCGCATCGCCCGCCGGGAACTGCTGCCCGGGCTCGCGGCCCCCGTCATCACCTACGCGGCGCTGCTCGTGCCGCAGAACATCACCGTCGAGGCCGCGCTGTCCTTCCTCGGGGTCGGCGTGAAGCCGCCGACGCCGTCCTGGGGACAGATGCTCACCGCCGCCGACGTCTGGTACCAGGCCGCCCCCCAGTACCTGCTGCTGCCCGCCGGCGCCCTCTTCGTCACCGTCCTCGCGCTGACCGTCCTCGGCGACGGCGTGCGCACCGCGCTCGACCCGCGCGCGGCCTCCCGGCTGCGGGTGGGAACGGGCCGCCGGCGCGAACACCGGGCCGACACGGCCGCCGAGAAGGAGACGTCCTCATGAGCGGCTTCGGCGGCCTCCCCGGCTTCGTGCTGCGCCGGGGCATCGGCACGGTCCTCACCCTGTTCGCCATCTCGGTGATCGTCTACGTCGTCTTCTACGTCACGCCCGGCGACGTCGCCCAGATCACCTGCGGTCCGCGCTGCTCCCCGGCGCAGGTGCACCAGGTCGCCGAGCAACTGCGCCTCGACGAACCCCTCCACGTGCGGTACTGGCACTTCATCGAGGGCCTCGTCGTGGGCCAGGACTACTCGACCGGCACCTCCGTGGAGCACTGCCGGGCGCCCTGCCTGGGGCTGTCGTACCAGAGCGATCAGCAGGTCACCGGACTGATCCTGGCCAAGCTGCCGGTGAGTCTGTCGCTCGTCTTCGGCGCGATGGTGTTGTGGCTGATCCTCGGCATCGGCACCGGCGTCCTCTCGGCCTGGCGGCGCGGACGGCTCACCGAGCGCCTCCTGACCGCCCTCACCCTGGCCGGCACGGCCACCCCCGTGTTCGTGATCGGCCTCATCCTGATGATCGTCGTCTGCGGCGAACTCCAGCTGCTGCCCTTCCCGCAGTACGTGAACCTCACCGACGACCCCGAGCAGTGGGCGTGGAACCTGCTGCTGCCCTGGCTCTCCCTCGCCCTCATCGAGGCCGCCTCGTTCGCCCGGCTGACCCGGTCGTCGATGCTGGAGACCCTCGCCGAGGACCACATCCGCACCTTCCGCGCGTACGGCGTCGGCGAACGGTCGATCATCGGGCGGCACGCGCTGCGCGGGGCGTTCGCGCCGGTCATCGCGCTGAACGCGAACAACTTCGGTTCCGCTGTCGGCGGCGCGGTGCTCACCGAGACCCTCTTCGGCCTCCCCGGCATCGGACAGGAACTGGTGCACGCGGTCAACGTCGTGGACCTGCCGGTGGTCGTCGGGATGGTCCTGGTCATCGGTTTCTTCGTGGTCCTCGCCAACGCCGTCGCGGACGTCCTGTACGCGGTGGCCGACCGACGGGTGGTGCTCTCATGAGCCTGGTCGACGTCACCGACCTGACGGTCGAGTTCGGCGCACTGCGCGCCGTGGACGGCCTCTCCTTCCGCCTGGAGGAGGGCGCCGCGCTCGGCCTCGTCGGCGAGTCCGGCTCCGGCAAGTCCACGGTCGCCTCGGCCCTCCTGGGGCTGCACCGGGGGACGGGGGCCACCGTCGGCGGCTCGGTGCGGGTCGCCGGGACCGACGTCGGGACCGCCTCCGACGAGGAACTGCGGCGGCTGCGCGGCGGCCGGGCGGCGATGGTCTTCCAGGACCCGCTGTCCTCCCTCGACCCGTACTACGCCATCGGCGACCAGATCGCCGAGGTGTACCGGGTGCACACGCGCGTGTCACGCCGTGCGGCACGCGCGCGTGCGGTGCGGGTGCTGGAGCGGGTGGGGATACCCGACCCGGTGCGGCGCTCCCGGTCGCGGCCGCACGAGTTCAGCGGCGGTATGCGCCAGCGCGCCCTCATCGCCATGGCACTGGCCTGCGAGCCCGACCTGCTGATCGCCGACGAGCCGACGACCGCGCTCGACGTGACCGTCCAGGCCCAGATCCTCGACCTGCTGCACACCCTGCGGGAGGAGACCGGCATGGGGCTGCTGCTGGTCACGCACGACGTGGGCGTGGCGGCGGAGAGCGTCGACGAGGTGCTGGTCATGCGGCACGGCCGGCTCGTCGAGCACGGGCCGGTGGGAGCCGTGCTGGCGGCTCCGGCGCAGCCGTACACCCGCGAGCTGCTCGGAGCCGTGCCCCGGGTGGAGGCCCGCCGAACGGCGGGGGAGCAGCCGTCGGAGAAGTCCGGCGGGCCGCTTCCTGACGCCCGCCGACCCGACGCGGACGGGCCGCGGGCGGACAGCGTGCGGGCGGACGGGCCGCGGGCGGACGGGCGGCGCGCGGTCGCCGGGCCGTCGGACGAGGTCGTACTGGAGGCGCACGGGCTGCGCCGCGAGTTCGGGCGCGGCAAGCGGGCCCTCGCGGCCGTGGACGGCGTGTCGCTGACCGTCCGCCGGGGCGAGACCCTCGGCGTCGTCGGCGAGAGCGGCAGCGGCAAGACGACGCTCGGCCGGATGCTGGTCGGACTGCTGGAGCCGACGGCCGGCGAGGTCCGGTACGAGGGCCGGGTGTCGTCGGGGGTGAACCCGGCCGTGCAGATGGTCTTCCAGGATCCCGTCTCCTCCCTCAACCCCCGCCGCAGCGTCGGCGAGTCCATCGCCGACCCGCTCCGCGCCCGCGCGCGAGGCGGGCGGGGCGCGCGAGGCGGGCGGGCGAGGGACGAGACGGCCGTCCGGGCGCGGGTGACGGAACTGCTGGAGCGCGTGGGACTCGAAGCGGCGCACTACGACCGCTACCCGCACGAGTTCAGCGGCGGTCAGCGCCAGCGCGTCGGCATCGCGCGGGCGCTCGCGGCCGACCCGAGCGTCATCGTGTGCGACGAGCCGGTCTCCGCGCTCGACGTGACCACCCAGGCCCAGGTCGTCGCGCTGCTCGGCGAGCTCCAACGCGAACTCGGCCTCGCGCTGGTCTTCGTCGCGCATGACCTCGCCGTGGTACGCCAGGTCAGCGACCGGGTCGCGGTGATGCGGCGCGGCCGTGTCGTCGAGGAGGGGCCCGCCGACGAGGTGTACGAGTCGCCGCGTGACCCGTACACCCGGCAACTCCTGGCCGCCGTACCGGCACTCGACCCGGCGGTCGCCGCCCGACGACGCGCCGAGCGACGACGCGCCGAGCGACGGGAGCCGGCCCTGACCTGAGACCCGTACCCGTACCCGCAGGACCAGCACGACCCGTAGGGCCCTTACGGCCCCTCTGCGCCCCGTACGACCCGTGTGATGTGACGTTCAGCGGTCGGATGATCTCCTAGCGCGACCGAACGCGACCCGCACGGGAAAGTTACGACCGTTCACCCCTTTTGGTGGTGCGACGGACAACCGTCCGTCGCACCACCACCTTGTCCGCATACGTTCTTCCCGCTGCGAGCCGCCGGGTCAACGGCGGCTCCCCAAACGGGAGATCGGGAGTGCGCGTGCGCATCGGACTGCTGACGGAGGGCGGCTATCCGTATCTGAGCGGTGACGCCGGACTCTGGTGCGACCGGCTCGTGCGCGGGCTCGAACAGCACGAGTTCGACGTCTACGCGCTCAGCCGTGCCGAACACCAGGAGGAAGCGGGCTGGGCCGAGCTTCCGCCGCAGGTCAGACGGGTGCGTACGGCACCGCTGTGGACGGCCGCGGACGACGGGGTCGCCTACGGCAGGCGCGCGCGCCGGCGCTTCGCGGAGTCCTACGGCGAGTTGGTGACCGCGCTCTGCGAGGGGGAACCTCCGGGCCCCCCGGACCTCGAGGGCCCCCCGGGGACCGTTCCGGCCGCTCAGGCGGACCGTTTCGCCACCGCGCTGTACGGCCTCGCCGAACTCGCCCATGACGAGGGCGGCCTGGTGGGAGCGCTCCGCTCGGAGGACGCCGTGCGCTCCCTGGAGCGTGCCTGTCGCGCGCCCGGCGCGCTGCGCACGGCGCGCGAGGCGCGCGTACCCGAGCTGCTCGCCGTCGCCGCGCACCTCGAACGCGCCCTGCGCCCCCTCTCGCTCGACTGGTACGGCGACGAGTGCGGTGACGGGGGTGAGGGCCTCGACGCGGTCGACCTGTGCCACGCCACGTCCGGCGGCGCGGCCGCCCTGCCCGGGCTGCTCGCACGGCACTTCTTCGACGTGCCGCTGCTGGTGACCGAGTACGGGGTCCGGCTGCGGACGCACTACCTGAGCTCGGGGACGGGTCCTTCGGCCGCCGGCCCCGGGAGCGCGCCGTCCGCCGAGGCGGCTCCCGCCGTGCGCGCCCTGGTCGCCGCCTTCCACGGCCGGCTCGCCGCCGAGGTGTACCGGCAGGCCGCGTGCGTGACCCCCGGCAACACCCACGCCCGCCGCTGGCAGGAGCGCTGCGGTGCCGACCGGGCCAAGCTGCGCACCGTCTACCCGGGCATGGAGGCGTCCCGCTTCGCCGAGGTGGGCGACTCCCTCGACACCGCCGATCCGCACACCCTGGTCTGGGTCGGCCGGGTGGAACCGGCGAAGGACCTGGTCTCCCTGCTGCACGCCTTCTCGGAACTGCGCAGGCAGGAACCGCGCACCCGGCTGCGGATCATCGGCGCTCCGGCCGGCGCGGAGGGGGAGGCCTACCTCGGCCACTGCAAGGTGCTGGCCGCACAGCTCTTCCCCGACGAGGCGGACGGACCGCACGCCGTCGGCGACAACCCGGTGTCCTTCGAGGAGATCGGCGGTCCGGAAGCGCCCACCCTCGCCGAGGCGTACGCGGCCGGCGCGGTGGTCGTCCTGTCCAGCGTCGTCGAGGGGTTCCCGGTCGGACTGGTCGAGGCGATGTTCTGCGGCCGCGCGACCGTGTCGACCGACGTCGGCGCGGTGGTCGAGGTCATCGGCGGCACGGGACTGGTCGTTCCGCCGCGCAACCCGAGGGCGCTCGCGGAGGCGTGCGTGGCACTGCTGCGCGACCCCGGGCGCCGTGCGCGACTCGGTGCGGCCGCCCGCGCCCGGGCCCTGGAACTCTTCACGGTCGAGCAGAACATCACGGCATTTCACGGCATTTACCTGGAGCTCGTCGCCCGGGCCCCGATGCGGCGGTTCCTCTTCGACGACGGCGATCCCCGTCCGTTCGCCGTCCCGGCCGAGGCGTGTCTGCCGGAGCACCGGCCCGGCCCGGACCCGCGGGTCACACCCCGGCACGGCCCGGGCTGGGCGGCGGAGCCACCGGCACGGGACACCTCGCCGATCGCTGCCACGGAGGGCGCACGATGAGCGGGCTCGACGAACTGGACCGGCCGGGAACACCGGAATCACCGGGCGCCGGGGGAGCGGTGGGCGCGGTGGGAGCGGTGGGTACACCGGGGACCCAGGGCGCGGCGGCGGGCGCGGGAGCGCGCGCCGGCGCCGGCGCCGGCCCCGAGGGGCAGCGGCCGACCGCTTCCCGCCGTGGCGCCGCGGACCCGGTGAAGGCCCTGATGCACCGTCACCGCGAGCTGTGCGAACGGGCCGTCGACCCGCTGGAGATCGCCGCCGGCCTGGAGGCCCACGGGGTCACCGACCGCACCGCGGCCCGCTTCCGGCACCGGGACGTCTTCTCCCTCGCGGAGGAGATGTACGCCCGCGTCCCCCGGGACGGCGAGGCGCCCCCGCCCGCGGCGGCCGCCCCCGCCCCCCGGCCCCGCCTGGACCGGGCCCTGCTCACCCTGCTGCCGGGCGTCCTGTGCGCGGCGGCCGTGACCGGTGTGCGCCTCACCCACGGGCGCACGTGTCTGCTCGTCGCCGCCGCGGGCGTCCTCGCCGTCACCCTCGCCCTGCGCGCGGTACTGCGTCGGGGTCCGTTGAGCCCGCACCGCGGCGCCCACCCCGGCCCGCACCGGACGGATGCCTGGACCTGCTGGCTCCTCGGCTACGCGGCCCTCGGTGACAGCCTCCTGCGCGCCGCCGTCGCCGGGGGACCCGACGGTCTGCCCGACGGGACGGCGGACGGCCCCTGGCCCTTCGCCGCCGCCCCGCTGCTGACCCTCACCCTGGCCTGCGCCCCGGCCGCCTGGAGCGCCCACCTCCTCGCCGTGCGCGCCCGGCGCCGACTCGACACCAGCCGCGGCCTGGAGGAGTTCGCCGCCTCCGTGCAGCCGTTGGTGCTCGGCACCTTCGCCCTGTTCCTGTGCGCGCTGGCCGCGTTGACCCCGCTGTCCGCCGAGGTCCTGGGCGAGCCGGCCGCCTACGGTCACACCCTCGCCCTGGGCGCGCTCCTCTTCCTCGCCCGGCTCCTCACCGTGCACGGCTTCACCCAGGTTCCGGCGGTCGCCCTCGGAGCCGCCGGCGCGGCCGAGATGCTCGCCCCGGCCACGGTGTTCGCGAGCCGGCTTCCCGGCTGCGGCTTCCTGGCCACGCCGGTGGAGGGCCTCGTGGCCGCCTCGGGTCCGGCCGGTGTCCCGTCCCTCGTCTGCGGAGCCGCCGCGCTGACCCTGCTCGTCCACGCGACCCGCACGCTGACCAGGGCCTCGGCCCACGCACCGACGGACCAGCCGTGCTGACCGGACCAGCCGTCCCGAACGGTCCAGTCATGCCGGAGGACCGTGCCGCGCCGAACCGGCCAGCAGCACCGGACGGACCGCCCGTGCCGGACGGACCAGCCGGGACGAACGGATCGGCCACGCCGGACGGGCTGACCCGGCCGGACGGACCAGCCGGGACGAAGGGACCGCCCGCGCCGGACAAGCCAACCTGGCCGGACGGATCACCCGTGCCGGACGGACCAGCCGGGACGAACGGATCGGTCGCGCCGGACAAGCCAACCTGGCCTGACGGACCACCCGCGCCGGACGGACCGACAAGGCCGGACGGATCAGCCGGGACGAACGGATCACCCGCGCCGGACGGACCAGCCGGGATGAACGGATCGGCCGTGCCGGGCAAGCCAACCTGGCCGGACGGATCACCCGTGCCGGACGGACCACCCGCTCCGGACGGACCGACCCCGCCGTGCGAGCCCGCCGTGGCGGACGGACCGACCCCGCTGTGCGAGCCCGCCGTGCCGGACGGACCGACCCCGCTGTGCGGGCCCGCCGTGGCGGACGGATCGGGCGGGCCGGCACGCGGCCGCCCTCGCGGCCGCCGGCCACTCCGACGTCCGCCGTCGGCGTCCCGGCCCCCACGCGCGGCGCACTTCCCGCCGCGCCCGGACCCCGCGGCGCACGCGTTCCCCCAACCAGCCGCAGCTCATCGCAACACGCTTGAAGGAGAGACCAGATGACCACCTCCCGATCCGGAGCGACCGGAGATACCGGTGCACCCGCGGTCACAGGCGCCCGCGCGGTCACGGGGGCAGCCGGAGGACCCGCGGCGACCGAAGCCCCGGCCCCGGCCACCGCCACGGCCCACACCCCGGGGGCCGCACGATGAGGGTCCTGCTGATCGGAGCCAACGGCTATCTCGGTCGTTTCGTCGCCGACCGCCTGCTCGCCGACCCGGCCGTCCAGCTCACCGCGCTCGGCCGCGGCGACGACGCCGACGTCCGCTTCGACCTCGCGTCCGGCAGCCCCGGCGCGCTCACCCGCTTCCTCGACGCGGTCCACCCCCAGGTCGTCGTCAACTGCGCGGGCACCACCCGGGGCGGCGCCCGCGAACTCACCCGGCACAACACCGTCGCCGTCGCGACCGTCTGCGAGGCCCTGCGCCGCAGCGGCTGCGGCGCGCGGCTGGTGCAGATCGGCTGCGGCGCCGAGTACGGCCCGAGCCAGCCCGGCTCCTCGACGGCCGAGGACGCCGTGCCCCGCCCCGGCGGCCCGTACGGCGTCAGCAAACTCGCCGCCACCGAACTCGTCCTCGGCTCCGGCCTGGACGCCGTCGTGCTGCGGGTCTTCTCACCCGCCGGTCCGGGCACGCCCGCCGGGTCCCCGCTGGGCCGGCTCGCCGAGGCCATGCGCCGCGCCATGCAGTCCGGCGACGGTGAGCTCAAGCTCGGCGGCCTCGGCGTGCAACGCGACTTCATCGACGTCCGGGACGTAGCCCGCGCCGTGCACGCGGCCTCGCTCTCCGCCGCGCAGGGCGTCATCAACATCGGCTCGGGCCGTGCCGTCCGTCTGCGCGACGCCGCCGCGGTCCTCGCGCGCGTGGCCGGGTACGGCGGCGCCCTGCACGAGCTGGACGGACCGCCCGGCGGCCACCTCCGGCCGGCGATCGGCCACCCCCGCCCCGAGTCCGACCACGCGGGCCCCGTCGCGTACCCGTATCCGGACGGCTGCGGCAGTTGGCAGCAGGCCGATGTGCGCACCGCCCGCGACCGGCTCGGCTGGCGGCCCCGCATCAACCTCGAGGAGTCCCTCGCCGACATCTGGATGGAGGCGGCATGTCGTATCTGACCGGGAGCCCGGCGGGCACCGCGAGCGCCGGCACCACCGGCGTCCGCACCGGCTTCGGCGTCCCCGGCATGGCGCACCCCCTTCTCGCACCGACCGAGTGGCGCGAACTCGCCCGCCCCGGGAGGCCCCTGCACTGGGTCGTCCTCGACGTCGCCGACGGCCCCGGCGTCCGCCCCGACCCGCGCTGCCTGGAAGCCGCGGGCCGGCTGCGCAACGCCGGCGTCCGGGTCCTCGGGCGCCTCGACGCCCGCCACGGCGGCCGCCCCTTCGCCGAGGTGGTCACCGACGCACAGCGCCACCTCGACTGGTACCAGGTCGACGGCTTCCTCCTGGACCGGTGCCCGGCCGGGCGCGCCGACCTCCCGGAGCTGCGCCGCACGACCCGCGCACTGCGCACCCTCGGCGACGCGCCCCACATCGTCCTCGGCCACGGCACCCACCCGTATCCCGGCTACGCCGAACACGCCGACCAGCTGGTCACCTTCGCCGGCTCCTGGAGCGACTACCGCTGGTCGCAGGTGGCCGAGTGGACCGCGGAGCACCCGCCCGAGCGCTTCTGCCACCTGGTGCACGGTGTGCCGCGCGGTCACCTCGACGAGGCGCTGCGCATCGCCCGCTGGCAGGGCGCCGCGACGATCTGGTTCACCGACGGCACCGATCGCGGCGGTCTCGTCGACCCCTGGGCGACCATGCCCGGCTACTGGGACGATCTCGTCTCGCGGATCGGAACGGTTGTCTCGGAATGAAGAAGGCCGTGGCAGTGTTACGGGGAGAACAACTGTAGTGATCGACCGACCAACGGAGTCCCCGTGTCGCTGCCACCCCTGGTCGAGCCCGCCTCCGAGCTCACCGTAGACGAGGTCCGCAGGTACTCCCGCCACCTGATCATCCCCGATGTCGGGATGGACGGGCAGAAGCGGCTGAAGAACGCCAAGGTGCTCTGTGTGGGCGCCGGCGGCCTGGGCTCGCCGGCGCTGATGTACCTGGCCGCGGCGGGCGTGGGCACGCTCGGCATCGTGGAGTTCGACGAGGTCGACGAGTCCAACCTCCAGCGCCAGATCATCCACAGCCAGGCCGACATCGGCCGCTCCAAGGCCGAGTCCGCCCGCGACTCCGTCCTCGGCATCAACCCGTACGTGAACGTGGTCCTGCACGAAGAGCGGCTCGAGGCCGAGAACGTGATGGACATCTTCGGCCAGTACGACCTGATCGTCGACGGCACGGACAACTTCGCGACCCGCTACCTGGTCAACGACGCGTGCGTGCTGCTCAACAAGCCGTACGTGTGGGGCTCGATCTACCGCTTCGACGGCCAGGCGTCGGTCTTCTGGTCCGAGCACGGTCCCTGCTACCGCTGCCTCTACCCGGAGCCCCCGCCGCCGGGCATGGTCCCCTCCTGCGCCGAGGGCGGCGTGCTCGGCGTGCTGTGCGCGTCGATCGGTTCCATCCAGGTCAACGAGGCGATCAAGCTGCTCGCCGGCATCGGTGAGCCGCTGGTCGGCCGCCTGATGATCTACGACGCCCTGGAGATGCAGTACCGCCAGGTCAAGGTCCGCAAGGACCCCGACTGCGCGGTCTGCGGCGAGAACCCGACCGTCACCGAGCTCATCGACTACGAAGCCTTCTGCGGCGTCGTCTCCGAGGAGGCCCAGGCGGCGGCGGCCGGCTCGACGATCACTCCCAAGCAGCTCAAGGAGTGGATCGACGACGGCGAGAGCATCGAGATCATCGACGTCCGCGAGCAGAACGAGTACGAGATCGTCTCCATCCCGGGCGCCAAGCTGATCCCGAAGAACGAGTTCCTGCTGGGCACCGCCCTGGAGGGCCTGCCGCAGGACAAGAAGATCGTCCTGCACTGCAAGACGGGTGTCCGCAGCGCGGAGGTCCTCGCGGTGCTGAAGTCCGCGGGCTTCTCGGACGCCGTGCACGTCGGCGGCGGTGTGATCGGCTGGGTCAACCAGATCGAACCGAGCAAGCCGGTCTACTGACCCGGCTGTTGCCTTCGCGCACCGGGGTACCCGGTCCGACCGGCGGGGGCTTCGCGTACCACGAGTGCGCGAAGCCCCCGCCGTCGTCATGAGCAGACCTTGCCGTCCTTCGGCACCGTTCCCTTCAACAGGTACGCGTCCACCGCCGAGTCGACACAGTCGCTCCCGCTGCCGTACGCCCCGTGTCCCTCGCCCTTCCAGGTGAGCAGCACACCGACACCCTTGCCGAGTTCGTCCGCCATCTTCCGGGCGCCCTCGTACGGCGTTGCCGGGTCCCCGGTGTTGCCCACCAGCAGGATCGGCGCCGCCCCCGCCGCGCTCACCTCCGGGGTGTCGTACTGTCCGGCCACCGGCCAGTCGTGGCACCAGCCGGCCGTGTCCCAGCCCAGGAAGTCGCCGAACACGGGCGAGATCTTCTCGAACTCCGGCAGCAGCTTCCTCGTCGCCTCGGCGGTCGGCCGCTGCTTGTCGTCCAGGCACGATATGACCCGTTGCGAGTGGGTCGTCGTGCCGTAGTGACCCGAGGTGTCCCGCTCGTTGTAGCCGTCGGCGAGCGTCAGCAGTTCGGAGCCGTCCCCGGCCTCGGCCGCCGCCAGGGCGCTGGTCAGGCTCGGCCAGCCCTGCTTGCTGTACAGCGGCAGGACGATGCCGGTCACCGCGAGCGTCTGCGTCAGCTTCCGCCCGTCCGACGTGGGCAGCGGGTCGGTGTCCATCCGGTCCAGCAGGTCCGCGATCTTCTTGCTCCCCTTCGCGGGGTCCTGACCCGTCGACTTCAGGTAGTCGTCGAGTGCCCGCTGGAAGCCGCGCGCCTGGTTCTGCGCGTGGCCCACCGAGTCCGCGGTCGGGTCGACGACGGCGTCGAGGATCACCCGCCCCACGTTCTTCGGGAACAGGTGGGCGTACACGCCGCCCAGTTCGGTGCCGTAGGAGATGCCGAAGTAGTGCATCTTCGCGTCGCCGAGGACCTGGCGCATCAGGTCCATGTCGCGGGCGGTGTCGGTGGTCGACACATGTGCCAGCAGCCCGCCGGCGGCCTTCTCGCAGCCCTTGCCGAACGCGGTGGCGTCCGCGAGGTAGGCCTGCTCCTCGGCCGGGGTGTCCGGCGTGGAGTCGAGTGACTCGGCGGCCTGGATGTCCTTGTCGGCGCGGCATCGGACGCCCTCGCTGGCGCCGACCCCGCGCGGGTCCCAGCTCACCAGGTCGTAGCGCTCGCGGAGCGAGGAGTACGCGGAACCGTAGGAGGGGAGCGTGGACACGCCCGAGCCGCCGGGGCCGCCGAAGTTGAACAGCAGCGAGCCGGTCCGCTTGCTCCCCTCGGCCCGGGACTCGGCGCGGATCAGGGCGAGGCCGATCGTGTTGCCGTCCGGCTTCGACCAGTCCAGCGGCACCTTCAGCGTCGCGCACTGCCAGTCGCTGCCCGGCGCGGCCGAGTCCGCGGTGGCCTTGCAGCGTCCCCAGTCGAGCTTCTGCCCGGTCAGCGAGGCGGGCAGCGCTGCCGTCGTGGCGGTGCCCGCGGAGGAGTCGGCCGAGGGCCGCGCGTCGGCCGAACCGCCCTTGTCGTCCCCGTCCCCGTCCGACGCGCCGCTGCACCCCGTCACCAGCAGCGCGGCGGCGGCCCCCAGCGCCGCCCACCGTACGTATCGCGCCATGTGCACTTCCCCCCTCGCAGGCCGTCCGCGCTCGGCGGCGAACGGCTGTGAGGCCATATTAGGCGGCGCGCGGCCCACCCGTCGGGGCCTGTGGATAACCTTTTGACCTGCGTGTTTATCGGGATTCGGGGTGGAGTCAGGAGCAGACGGTGCCCGCGGCCGGCACCTTGCCGTTCAGCAGATAGCCGTTCACCGCCGCCTGGACGCACTTGTTCTTGCTGCCGTACGCACCGTGTCCCTGCCCCTCGTACGTCAGCTCCACCCCGACCCCGGGGCCCAGCGCGGCCACCATCTTCCGGGCCCCCTCGTACGGGGTCGCCGGGTCGCCGGTGTTGCCCACGACGAGGATCGGTGCCGAGCCGGGCGCGCTGACGTCGGGATGGTCGGCGGCGCCGGGGACGGGCCAGTCGGTGCAACTGACCATGCCCCAGGCCAGGAAGTCCCCGAACAGACTGGAGGCGGCGCGGAACTCCGGCAGCTTCCGCTGCACATAGGCGGGAGAGTAGCGGGGCTTGTCGTCGGCGCAGTTGATGGAGATGTTGGCGGCCGTGATGTTGCTGTACTCGCCGTTCTCGTTGCGGCCGTTCATCAGGTCGGACAGCAGCATCAGGATCTTGCCGTCGCCGGTGTAGGCCTGCTCCAGGCCCTCGGTGAGGTACTCCCAGAAGTCCTTGGAGTACAGCGCCTGCGCGATGCCGTTGGTCGCGGCGCTCTGCGTCAGTTCCCGCGGGAAGATGCCCGGGATCGGCTTGGCGTCGAGGCTCTGGAGGAGCCCCGCGATCCGGTCCTTCACGTCCTGCGCGGTGTCCCCGACGGGACAGTCCTGCGTCTTGGACGTGCAGTCCTCGGCGAAGTTGTCGAGGGCGAGCTGGAAACCCCTGGCCTGCCCGAGCGAGCCCTGTTCGGATGTCTGCGTCGGGTCCACGACCGCGTCGAAGACGGCGCGTCCCACGTTCTTCGGGAACAGGTGGGCGTACACGCCGCCCAGTTCGGTGCCGTAGGAGATGCCGAAGTAGTACAGCCGGTCGTCGCCGAGGACCTGGCGCATCAGGTCCATGTCGCGGGCCGCGTCCGTGGTTCGCACGTTCGGCAGGATCTTCTTCGAGTTCTTCTCGCAGGCCGCGTTGAAGTCCTTGGTGTTGTCCAGCAGCGCGGTGCGTTCGACGGCGTCGTCGGGTGTGCCGTCCTGCTGGAAGTACGCGTCGAGCTGCTGGTCGTTCTCGCATCGCACCCCGGCGCTGCGGCCCACCCCGCGCGGGTCGAAGCTGACCAGGTCGTAGCGGGTGCGCAGGGCCGCGTACTCGTCGCCGAAGGCCGGCAGGGTGGAGACGCCCGAGCCGCCGGGGCCGCCGAAGTTGAAGATCAGGGAGCCGATCCTGCGGCTCTCGTCGCCGCTCGTCCGGGCCCGGATCAGGGCGAGATCGATCGTGTCGCCCTCGGGGTCGTCCCAGTCGAGGGGCGCCTTCATGGTGGCGCACTGCCACTGGTCGCCGTCCGGCAGCGCGGAGGGGGCGCTGCCGCCGCCCTCGGACCGGGAGGGGGCCGGGCAGTCCTTCCAGCTCAGCTGCTGCGCCGTCAGATCCTCGTCCTGCGCGTCGTCGCCGCAGCCGGCCACCATGGACGACAGCAGCAGGGCGGTGGCGGTCACGGCGGCGGCGCGCAGGCGGGAGGGGTTCGGCATGATCCCATCCTGCGGTGGCCTCCGGGCACGCGCGCGGGGCGCGGGCCGTACGAGGTACGGGCGTCGGAGGCCGCTAGAGGGCGCCCTTGCGGGTGAGGTGGTTGAAGGCCAGCCAGCCCGGCAGCACCGGCAGCCACAGCGTCAGCAGGCGGAAGAGCAGCACCGCGGGTGCGGCGACCTCCTTGGGCAGGCCCACGGCGATCAGACCGACCGTCAGGGTCGCCTCGACGGCGCCGACTCCGCCCGGGGTCGGGGCGGCCGAGCCGAGCGCGTTGCCGGCGAGGAAGACGACGGCGACGCTGGCGATGCTGAGCGAGGTCGACTCGTCGCCGAACGCGCGGATCGACGCGTCCAGGCACATCACGAAGCAGGCCGTGAGGAGGAGCATGCCGCCGATGCCGGTGATCAGCTTCTGCGGCCGCTGGAGCACGTCCAGCATGCGCGGCACGACACCGGCGAACAGCGACCGCACGCGCGTGACGACGAACTTGCGCAGGAACGGTACCGAGGTCACCACGAGCACCAGCACCGCCACCGTGAGCAGGCCCGCGATGACGGTGCGGGACGGCGACAGCGACGGTGTCTTCTCGGTGCCGGTCAGGTAGCCGAACGACAGCAGCATCAGGATGTGGCAGCCGAGCCCGAACAGCTGCGAGGCGCCCACACTGGCCACCGCCAGACCGGGCCGCACCCCCGCGCGCTGGAGGAAGCGGGTGTTGAGGGCGACCCCGCCGACCGCGGCCGGGGCCACGATCTTCACGAACGATCCGGCGACCTGAGCGGCCACCGTCCGCGGGAACGGCACCCGCTCCGGCACGAAGCCCAGCAGCGCCATCGCGGCGGCGACGTAGCTCACCGCGGAGAACAGCACGGCCGCGGCCACCCAGCCCCACTCGGCGTTGGCGATGAGCGGACCGAACTCGATGTGGGTGAGCTGTGTCAGCAGGAAGTAGGCGCCGATGGCACCGGCGATGACACTCATCAGGGTGCGCGGGCGCACCCGCTCCAGCCGGGCAGGCTCGACCGGGGCCTGCGGCCGGATCAGCAGGACCTGGTGCCGGATCTGCGTCAGCAGATCCTCCTCGCGGGCCTCTTCCAGCGCGTCGTCGATGGCTCGTTTCTCGGCCCGCGCCTCCGCGCGGACGGCCTTCTTGTCCGGCTTCTCCAGGACGACGGGTGCGGTGTCGTGCTCCGCCGCTTCCAGGCGGGCCTGCTTGGCCTGCTGCGAGGCCTCCAGGACCGCCTCCCGCTCCCGTTGCGCACGCTCGCGTGCCAGCCGGCGCAGCGTCGCGCGCGTGGAGCGGGTCAGGGCGATGGGCTGGAGCATCGGCAGACAGTCGGCGACCGCGTCCGGTCCGAGGACGCCCACCGCGGAGGCCACCGCCCGTTCGGCGCCCACCAGCAGACCGAGCGTCGTCACCAGCTGGGCGACGTCCATGCGCAGCAGCAGGTCGCCGGCCGCGATCTCGCCGCCGCGCAGATCGGTGAGGATCACCGTGCCGGAACGATCCACCAGGATCGCGTCACCCGCGAGCCGGCGGTGGGCGATGCGGCGCGACTGGAGTGCCTGTACCTGGTGCCAGGTGTTGCGCAGCAGGTCGTCGGTGATCTCGTCGTCCGGCAGGGAGTCGAGGGTGCGGCCGCCGGTGTGCTCGTAGACGAGCATGACGGCGTCGGGGCCGAGCTCGGAGGTCGCGATCAGCTTCGGCGCGTTGGCGCCGGCCGCGATGGCCGCGTAGGCGAGCAGTGCCTCCTGCTCGAGCGCCTGGCGCAGCGACTGGAGGCTGCTGCGGGTGGCGAAGCCGCGCAGCGTCAGATTGCGCCACGCGCGGTAGAAGAACCCCTGGGCCTGCTGTTCGCGGTCGACGACCGTGACGTCGAGCGGCGGACCGTCCTCCAGGGTGACGAAGTAGCGTCTGCCCCGGTCGCCCTCCGCCGCGTCCGGTCCCTCCTCGCGGGCCGCGCTCACCGGGCGGAAGCCCACGTGCCGCAGGCCCGCCATCAGCGTCCGTCCGGTGGGGCGCACGTTGGGCGAGCCGACCGCGTACAGCGTGCCGTACGCCACCGTCCAGCCGATCAGCACGGTGAGGATGATCGAGAACGGTGTCGTGTAGCCGGTGACGAGCATCGAGAAGGCGTCGAGGAGCAGCACGATCCACAGCACCGAACGCCAGCGCGGCCGGCGGGACATGCCGACGGCCGTCATATAGGCGATGACGGGCGCGAGGTAGCCGTGCACGGGATCGGTGAGGGCGTGGATGTCACCGGGCGAGGGCTGGGTGAGCGCTTCCTGGATCGAGCCGGGTGCCGCCTTGGCGACCCACAGGTCGGTGGCGAGGGTCACACCGTGCGCGAGGACCGCGGCGAGGACGCCGTCGGCGATGCGCAGCCCGTCGCGTTTGATCAGCCGTTCGATCGCGAACGCGACCGGCACCAGCAGGATCGCGATGCTGGACGCCAGCCCCGCGATCTTGATGAGGAGATCGGGAGCCTGTCCGGTGCCCTTGTTGATGTCCTGCTCGAGGCCCGAGGTCGTGCCGTGCGCGAAGGCGGCGATGCCCAGCAGCAGGACCACGGCGAGCACGCCCACCAGCAGGCGCATCAGGTCGGAAGGGCGGTGCACGCGCGCGGGGAGCAGCGGTTCGTCGCCCTCGACCTCGTCGATGTGCACCTCGTCCCGCGCTGCGTCGGTGGTGTCCGGGCGCGGCGTAGCGTCAGAGGTGCTTTCCGCGCCCTCAGGATGCACGCCCTGCTGCTTCATCGTCTCTTCTTGATCTCGTATCACCGGTGTCACCGCCCGCACGATGGTGGCATGCCCCACCGACACACGGGGGCATCAGGGTGCAAACGCGGGGGCGCACAGTCTGCCTGAAGCGCCGCCCGGGGGCGAGGGTCACCCTGGGTCGCCGGCCCGTCGCATTGTCGGTGCCGTGGGGCAGGATGGGGCGGATGAGCGAGCAGAGCCTTCCGGACGACGCCCGCCCGGAGTACACGGACGCGCTGCCGGAGTACGCCGAGCGGGTCCTCGAGGTCGCGGAGCTGATCCCGCCCGGGCGGGTCATGACGTACGGGGACGTCGCGGAGTGGCTGGAGGAGGGCGGGCCGAGGCAGGTGGGCCGAGTGATGGCCCTCTACGGCGGCGCCGTCCCGTGGTGGCGTGTCGTCCGCTCGGACGGGGTGCTGCTCCCGGGCCACGAGCTGCGGGCGCTGGACCGCTACCGCGAGGAGGGCACGCCGCTGAAGCAGGCGAGCAGGGCCGCGCAGGGGCACCTGCCCCGCCTCGACATGAAGCGGGCGCGGTGGGACGGCGGCGAGCGCGCGGAAGGTCACACCTGACAGCTTCCGCCATCGGACGGGACGGAGGGGACCTTGTGGCCCGTACGGGGGAAACGGCGCAAAGGGGGCACGTCCGCGGTATGCCGTACGTTCGAGGGGCGAGAGATGTGCGGGGCACGCGGGCCGGGAGGGGCGTGAGGGCTGTGGGAGCCGTGAGGGCTGCGAGGGTCGTGAGGGTTGCGAGGGCAGTAAGTGCCGCGGGAGTCGTGAGGGCCGTGAGAGAAGAATCGGAAGCCGTCCTTCCGGACTGCTCGTCGGCGTAGCGTCGGCTGCACGCGTCCCCCTCATCCCGCGATCACCGCTCTCCCCGAGCGGCGCTCCGTCAACCAGTACACCCACCAGGACCGGCGAACCACGTGAGCTCCTCTTCCTCCACCAGGCGCCTGTCGCACCCCCAGGGGCGACAGGGGAACCGTGGCGCTTACCGACTGGTGCGTACCCCGCCGGCCCGGGTGGTTCCCCCTCGTCTGGACGCCGCACAGCGCTCCGTGGTTGACCACACCGCCGGTCCGCTGCTCGTCCTCGCAGGTCCGGGCACCGGGAAGACCACCACCCTGGTCGAGTCCGTGGCGGCCCGGATCGCCCGCGGCGGCGACCCCGAACGCATCCTGGTGCTCACCTTCAGCCGCAAGGCGGCCGTGGAGCTGCGCGACCGGATGGCGCACCGCATGGGCGCCGCCCGCGCGCCCCAGGCGACCACCTTCCACTCGTACTGCTACGCCCTGATCCGCGCCCACCAGGACGCCGACCTGTTCGTGGAACCCCTGCGTCTGCTGTCGGGACCCGAGCAGGACGTGGCCGTCCGCGAACTCCTCGAGGGCCAGCTCGACCTCCAGCGGCTCGGCCTCGCGCACGTGCGCTGGCCGGACGAACTGCGCGCCTGCCTCACCACGCGCGGCTTCGCCGACGAGGTCCGCGCGGTGCTCGCCCGCAGCCGCGAACTGGGCCTCGACCCCGCGGCGCTGGACGCCTTCGCCCACCGCATCGGCCGCCCCGACTGGCGCGCGGCCGCCGCCTTCCTCGCCGAGTACCTCGACGTGCTCGATCTGCACGGCGTGATCGACTACGCCGAACTCGTGCACCGCGCGGTCCTCCTCGCCCACCGCCCCGAAGTGGCCGAGCGGCTCGCCGCGCGGTACGACGCGGTGTTCGTCGACGAGTACCAGGACACCGACCCGGCCCAGGTGCGGCTGCTGCACGCCCTCGCCGGCGGTGGCCGCGGCCTGGTCGCCTTCGGCGACCCCGACCAGTCGATCTACACCTTCCGGGGCGCCGACGTGAACGGCATCCTGGACTTCCCCGAGGACTTCCCCCGCCCCGACGGCCGGCCGGCCCCCGTCGAGGTCTTGCGCACCTCCCGCCGCTCCGGCGCCACCCTGCTGGAGGCGACCCGGCTGCTCACCCGGCGGATGCCCCTGACCCGCCTCCCGGCCGAGAAGGTCCGTGCGCACCGCGAGCTCACCGCCGCCCGCGACGGCGGCCGCGTCGAGGTCCACACGTACCCGACTCCCGGCACCGAGCTGGACAACATCGCCGACATCCTGCGCCGCGCGCACCTCGAGGACGGCGTGCCCTGGAAAGAGATGGCCGTCCTGGTACGCGCCGGCTCCCGCACGATCCCGACGGTCCGCCGCGCCCTCACCGCCGCCGGCGTCCCCCTCGACATCGACGGCGACGATCTCCCCCTGCGCCACGAACCCGCCGTGGCCCCCCTGCTGACGGCCCTGCGGGCGGTGGCGACGGCGGAGGCCACCGCGGCGGCGGCGACCGACGACGCGGACCCCGAGGCCGGTGCTCAGGCCTGCTGGCTCGACACCGAGACCGCCCTCACCCTCCTCGCCTCCCCGCTCGCCGGCATGGACGCCGCCGATCTGCGCCGCCTCGGCCGGGCCCTGCGCGAGGACGAGCGCGCCGCGGGCAACGCCCTCCCGCCGCCCTCCGACGAGCTGCTCGCGCGCGCCCTGGCCGAGCCGGAGCGGCTGGTCACCCATGACCCGACGTACGCGCGCGGTGCCCAGCGCCTCGGCGCGCTGCTCGCGAAGGCCCGCGAAGGGCTCGCCGGCGGCGGTACGGCCGAGGAGGCGCTGTGGAGCCTGTGGGACGGCACGCCCTGGCCCGGCCGTCTGGAGCGGGCCGCCCGGCGCGGCGGCGCGGCCGGCCGCAACGCCGACCGGGACCTGGACGCCGTGTGCGCGCTCTTCGCCACCGCCGCGCGCGCGGAGGAGCGCACCGGCGGCCGGGGAGCCCTGAACTTCCTGGCCGAGATCGAGGCCGAGGACATCGCCGCCGACACCCTCGCCCGGCGTGCCGTGCGCCCCGACGCCGTACGTCTCATGACCGCCCACCGCGCCAAGGGCCTCGAATGGAGTCTGGTCGTCGTGGCCGGCGTCCAGGAGGGCCTGTGGCCGGACCTGCGTCGCCGGGGCTCGCTCCTGGAGGCGGACCGCATCGGCCGGGACGGACTGGCCGAGCCGCTCACCCCGGGGGCGCTGCTCGCCGAGGAGCGTCGCCTGTTCTACGTCGCCGCCACACGCGCGCGGGAGCGGCTCGTCGTCACCGCCGTGAAGGCGCCCGCCGACGACGGCGACCAGCCCTCCCGCTTCCTGGCCGAACTCGGCGTCGAACCCAAGGACGTCACCGGCCGCCCGCGCCGCCCCCTGGCGGTCGCCGCGCTGGTCGCCGAACTGCGCGCCACGACGGTCGACCCCCGGGCCTCCGCCACCCTCCGGGAGGCCGCCGCCCGCAGGCTGGCCCGGCTGGCCGCGCTCGCCGACGAGGACGGCAGGCCCCTGGTGCCGTCCGCCCACCCGTACCGCTGGTGGGGCATGTTCGAGCCGACCGAGAGCAAGGTGCCGCTGCGCGACCGCGACCAGCCCGTCGTGCTCTCCGGCAGCGCCCTCGACCAGCTCGCCAACACCTGTGCCCTCCAGTGGTTCCTGGGCCGTGAGGTGAAGGCCGACGCCCCCGCCACCGTCGCCCAGGGCTTCGGAAACGTGGTGCACGTCCTGGCCGACGAGGTCGCCTCCGGGCACACCCCGGCCGACCTCGACGTCCTCATGGAGCGTCTCGACTCCGTGTGGAACGCCCTCGCCTTCGACGCCCCATGGAAGTCGGCTCAGGAGAAGGCACACGCGCGTGTGGCACTCGAACGCTTTCTGAAGTGGCACGTGATGGACCGCACGGGCCGCACCCCGGTCGCCAGTGAGCACGACTTCGACGTCACCCTCGAAGCGGGCGAGTACGAGGTGCGCATCCGCGGCCAGATGGACCGGGTCGAGGCCGATGCCGAAGGCCGGGCCTACGTCGTCGACTTCAAGACCGGCAAACAGGCGCCGACCGCCCGCGAGGTGGAGCGCCACCCCCAGCTCGCCGTGTACCAGCTCGCCGTCCGCGAGGGCGCCGTCGACGAGGCCTTCGACGGCGTACGGCCCACGCCGGGCGGTGCCGAGCTCGTCCAGCTGCGGCAGAGCGCCGCCAAGCGGGACGGCGGCGAGAGCCTGCCCAAGGTGCAGGCGCAGGAAGCCCTCGAGGGCGCGGCGGGGGAGTGGGTCGGCGACCTGCTCGCCACGGCGGCCGGCAAGGTCCTCGACGAGCGTTTCACCCCGACCGCCGGCCAGCAGTGCACCCACTGCGCGTTCCGCGCCTCGTGCAGCGCCCGGCCCGAGGGACGGCACGTGGTCGAGTGACGGGCCCGCAGGACACACCGGTGAGGGGCCCCGAGCGACAGACCCGTACGACGCATCCGTACGACGGGCTCGGTACGACGGCTCCCGTGGGACCGGCGCCCTGGGACCGGCCCGTGTGAGCGGCCCGTGTGACGGACCGCACCACAGGTGCTGACCTGCGCTTCTCTCGCTCCCGTCGGGTGATTTGTCATCGACTGTCAGTGCTCGCCGCTAGCCTCTCCACATGCCCGCCCGTATCAGTGATCCCGAGCAGCTCAAGGAGCTCCTCGGGATCCCGTTCACCCCGGAGCAGACGGCCTGCATCACCGCGCCGCCCGCCCCGCAGGTGATCGTGGCCGGAGCCGGGTCGGGCAAGACGACGGTGATGGCCGCGCGCGTGGTGTGGCTGGTCGGCACCGGCCAGGTCGCCCCCGACCAGGTCCTCGGCCTGACCTTCACCAACAAGGCCGCCGGGGAACTCGCCGAGCGTGTCCGCAAGGCACTGGTGAGGGCGGGCGTCACCGATCCCGACGTCATCGACCCGGACAACCCGCCGGGCGAGCCGGTGATCTCCACCTACCACTCCTTCGCGGGCCGCCTGCTGACCGACCACGGCCTGCGCATCGGCCTGGAGCCGACCTCCCGGCTGCTCGCCGACGCCACCCGCTACCAGCTCGCCGCGCGGGTGCTGCGCGAGGCCCCCGGCCCCTACCCGTCGCTCACCCGGTCCTTCGCCGACCTGATCAGCGACCTCCTCGCACTCGACGCCGAACTCGCCGAACACCTCGTCCGGCCCGAGGACCTGCGCGCGTGGGACGCCGGGCTGCTGAGCGAGCTGGAAGGCGCCGCACTCACCAACGCCGACCTGCGCAAGGTGCCCGAGACGGCCGCCGCCCGGCGCGAGCTGGCCGACCTGGTGCTGCGCTACCGGACCGCCAAGCGCGAGCGCGACCTGCTCGACTTCGGCGACCAGATCGCCCTGGCGGCGCGGCTCGCCCAGGTGCCGGAAGTGGGCCCGATCCTGCGCGAGGAGTTCCGCGTCGTCCTCCTCGACGAGTACCAGGACACCTCGGTGGCCCAGCGCATCCTCCTGGCAGGCCTGTTCGGCGGCGGCACCGGACACCCCGTGACCGCCGTCGGCGACCCCTGCCAGGCGATCTACGGCTGGCGCGGCGCCTCCGTGGCGAACCTCGACGACTTCCCCGAGCACTTCGCGCACACCGACGGGAGCAGGGCGCGCCGCCAGTCGCTCAGCGAGAACCGCCGCAGCGGCGGCCGTCTCCTGGACCTCGCCAACGGCCTCGCCGAGCCGCTGCGCGCCCTGCACGCGGGCGTGGAGGCGCTGCGCCCGGCCCCCGGTGCCGAACGCGACGGAGTGGTGCGCTGCGCCCTCCTGGACACGCACGCCGAGGAGATGGCCTGGATCGCCGACTCCGTCGCGCACCTCGTGCGCACCGGCAAGGCACCCGGTGAGATCGCCGTGCTGTGCCGCACGGCCACCGACTTCGCGGAGATCCAGGGCGCGCTGGTCGCCCGGGACATCCCCGTCGAGGTGGTGGGTCTCTCCGGTCTGCTGCACCTGCCCGAGGTCGCCGACCTGGTCGCCGTCTGCGAGGTCCTCCAGGACCCGGGCGCCAACGCCTCCCTGGTCCGCCTGCTGACCGGCCCGCGCTGGCGCATCGGCCCCCGCGACCTCGCGCTGCTGGGCCGCAGGGCACGGCGGCTCGTCAGCCACGCGCGCGGGGACGGCGGCGACGACCCGGACCGCCGTCTCGCCGAGGCCGTCGAGGGGGTCGACCCGTCCGAGGTGATATCGCTCGCGGACGCCCTCGACACCTTCCTGGAGTCCCCCCTGTACGGCGACGGCGGGGCCGGGTACGACGACGGGCTGCCCTTCTCCCCGGACGCGCGCGTGCGGTTCGCGCGACTCGCCACCGAACTGCGCGACCTGCGCCGCTCCCTGGCCGACCCCCTGATGGACGTGCTGCACCGCGTCCTCGCCGTCACCGGCCTGGAGGTGGAGCTGTCCGCGTCCCCGCAGGCACTCGCCGCCCGGCGTCGCGAGACCCTGTCCAACTTCCTCGACGTCGCCGCCTCCTTCGCCGCGGGCGAGAGCCAGGCGAGCCTGCTGGCCTTCCTCGGCTTCCTGCGCACCGCCGCCCAGTACGAGAAGGGCCTCGACAACGCCCTTCCCGGCGGCGAGAACACCGTCAAGGTGCTCACCGCGCACAAGTCCAAGGGCCTGGAGTGGGACGTCGTCGCCGTCCCCGGCCTGGTCACCGGAACCTTCCCCAGCGGCCAGGGCCGCGAGAAGTGGACCGCCCAGGCCAAGGTGCTGCCGCACGCGCTGCGCGGCGACGCCGAGACCCTCCCCGACCTCGGCTCCTGGGACGCGCGCGGCATGAAGGCCTTCCACGAGGCCATGAAGGACCATCAGCACACCGAGGAACTCCGCCTCGGCTACGTGACCTTCACCCGCCCCCGCTCCCTGCTCCTCGGGTCCGGCCACTGGTGGGGCCCCAACCAGAAGAAGCCGCGCGGCCCGTCCGACTTCCTCCAGGAGCTGTACCGGCACTGCGAGGCCGGGCACGGAGAGATCGAGGTCTGGGCGGACGCGCCGGAGGAGGGCGCGGAGAACCCCGCCCTGCACCGGGCGAGCGCCGACCAGGTCTGGCCGCTCCCCCTGGACGACGCCTCGCTCGCCCGCCGTCGCGCCGCCGCCGAGACCGTCCTCGCCCACCTGGAGGACCTCGCCGCGCACCAGGACGGCCACCCCGGCGCCACCCACGACCCGGACGCCCACGACGACCCGGACTGGCCCCCGCCACCGGACGAGGACGAGCTCTCCTACGAGCCCGGGTTCGACGAGCCCGAGTACGAGGACGCCTACGGCGATCCCGATGTCCACGCCGATGCCCAGGACGACGCCTACGGCGGTCCCGGGTACGACGATCCGCCGTACGACGGGTCCGCCCCGTTCGCCGACGCGCCCTTCGAGAACACCCGCCCCGCCGTGCCCCACCAGGCGACGGCGCCCCAGCTGCCCCCGGCCCGTCCGCGCGGACCCTCCCTCACCCCGGAGGAAGCCCGCGCCGTCGCCTCCTGGGACCGCGACCTCGACGCCCTCGCCGGCGAGCTGCTGCGCGCCCGCCGGAGCGTGACGGACGTGCCCCTGCCCACGACGCTGACCGCCTCGCAGGTGCTGCGGCTGGCCGAGGACCCCGACGGTCTCGCGCAGGAACTCGCGCGCCCCATGCCGCGCCCTCCGCAACCGGCCGCGCGCCGTGGCACCCGGTTCCACGCGTGGGTGGAGGCACGCTTCGAGGAGTTGACGCTCCCCCTGCTGGAACCGCACGAGCTGCCCGGCGACGACGCGGAGATCGCCGACGAGCGCGACCTGGAAGCCCTCAAGGAAGCCTTCGAGAGCACCGAGTACGCCCACCGCACGCCGTACCGCGTCGAGGCCCCCTTCCAGCTCGCCCTCGCCGGCCGCGTCGTGCGGGGCCGTATCGACGCGGTCTACAAGGAGGGCGAGGGAGAGACGGCGACCTACGACATCGTCGACTGGAAGACCCACCGGGCCCGCACCGCCGACCCCCTCCAGCTCGCCCTCTACCGGCTCGCGTGGGCCGAGCAGCAGGGTGTGCCCGTGGAATCCGTCACAGCGGCGTTCCTCTACGTCCGCAGCGGCGACGTCGTACGACCGGAGGGTCTGCCCGATCGTGCCGCCCTGGAGCGGCTGTTGACCGGGGAGGACGCCGTCGAGGACGCCCGCGGCGGACCGGCCGCGCAAGTAAACCCTGCGCAAGGGCCCGGCGAGGATGTCGGTCCGGGCCGATAGGCTCGTGACCATGAGCCATACCGTTGACAGTGCCGTCAGCGCCGTCCGCGCGTACATCGAGCAGCACCGCGCCGCCTTCCTCGACGACCTCGCCGAATGGCTGCGCATCCCGTCGGTGTCGGCGCAGCCCGACCACGCCCCCGACGTACGGCGCAGCGCGGAATGGCTCGCGGCCAGGCTCGAGGAGACCGGCTTCCCCACCGTCGAGGTCTGGCCGACGCCGGGCGCGCCGGCCGTCTACGCGGAGTGGCCGTCCGGCGATCCGCGGGCTCCCACCGTCCTGGTCTACGGCCATCACGACGTGCAGCCCGCCGCCCGCGAGGACGGCTGGGACTCCGACCCCTTCGAGCCCGTCGTCCGCGGGAACCGCCTGTACGCGCGGGGTGCGGCAGACGACAAGGGCCAGGTCTTCTTCCACACCCTCGGTGTCCGGGCCCATCTCGCCGCCACCGGCCGCCGGGCCCCGGCCGTCGGCCTCAAGCTGCTGATCGAGGGCGAGGAGGAGTCCGGCTCGCCGCACTTCCGCGCCCTGGTCGAGGAGCGGGCGGAGCGCCTCGCCGCGGACGCCGTGATCGTCTCCGACACCGGTATGTGGTCCGAGGACACCCCCACGGTGTGCACCGGCATGCGCGGTCTCGCCGAGTGCGAGATCCGGCTGTCCGGCCCCGACCAGGACATCCACTCGGGCTCCTTCGGCGGTGCCGTGCCCAACCCGGCGACCGCGGCCGCCCGCCTGGTGGCGGCCCTGCACGACGAGCACGCACGGGTGGCCGTTCCCGGCTTCTACGACGGCATCGTCGAGCTCACCGACCGCGAGCGCGAGCTCTTCGCCGAGCTGCCGTTCGACGAGGACCGGTGGCTGCGCACCGCCAGGTCCCGCGCCACCCAGGGCGAGGCCGGACACACCACCCTGGAGCGGGTCTGGGCCCGCCCCACCGCCGAGGTCAACGGCATCGGCGGCGGCTACCAGGGCCCGGGCAGCAAGACGATCATCCCGTCCTCGGCCTTCGTGAAGCTGTCGTTCCGGCTGGTCGCCGGCCAGGACCCCGCGCACGTGGAGAAGGCCGTCCGGGAGTGGGCCGCCGAGCAGCTGCCCGCCGGGATCCGGCACGAGATCACCTTCAGCCCGGCCACACGCCCGTGTCTGACCCCGCTGGACCACCCGGCCCTCCAGTCCGTGGTCCGCGCCATGAGCCGTGCCTTCGAAGGGCCGGTCCGCTTCACCCGGGAGGGCGGCTCGGGACCCGCCGCCGACCTTCAGGAGGTCCTCGGCGCCCCGGTGCTCTTCCTGGGCATCTCCGTCCCCTCCGACGGCTGGCACGCGCCGAACGAGAAGGTCGAGCTGGACCTCCTCCTCAAGGGCGTCGAGACCACCGCGTATCTCTGGGGCGACCTCGCGGACACCTGGCGCCATGAGCCCTGACGCCGCCGCAGCCGCCTTCGCCCGGTCCGGTCGCGCCCCGCGCGCGGGGCACACTGGAAAGACCGCCCCGCACCGCGACACCGCACCCAGACCGGTCGTCCTCTGCCGTACGTCCCGCTGAACCGCCCGCCGAAACAAACCGTTCCACAGGGGGAGTTGGAAGTACCCGTGACCACCTGGACCGACCAGAACGCCGATCGACCCATCTCGCTCACCGCGCCGAGCGGTGTCGACCGGGCCGCCCACCACCGGCTCGACGAGGCCTGGCTCGCCGCGGCATGGAGCCACCCCACCACGCGTTGTTTCGTCGTCTCCGGCGGCCAGGTCCTCATCGACGAGACGTCCGAGGGCCACACCGAGCTGGTCATGACCCCGTCGTTCGAGGCGCCTCTCACCGAGGCGCACCGCTACTTCCTGGGGACCGACGAGGACGGCGTCAGCTACTTCGCGCTCCAGAAGGACGCCCTCCCCGGCCGTATCGACCAGTCCGCGCGACCGGCCGGACTGCGCGAGGCCGGTCTGCTGCTGTCGCCGCGCGAGACGGGACTGATGGTCCACGCGGTGGCCCTGGAGAACTGGCAGCGCCTGCACCGCTTCTGCTCCCGCTGCGGCGAGCGCACCGTGATCGCCGCGGCCGGCCACATCCGCCGCTGCCCCGCCTGCGGTGCCGAGCACTACCCGCGCACCGACCCCGCGGTGATCATGGCCGTCACGGACGAGGAGGACCGCATCCTCCTCGGGCGGCAGGTCCACTGGCCCGAGGGCCGCTTCTCGACCCTCGCCGGCTTCGTCGAGCCCGGCGAGTCCATCGAGCAGTCGGTGCGCCGCGAGGTCTTCGAGGAGGTCGGCGTCACCGTCGGCCAGGTCGACTACATCGCCAGCCAGCCCTGGCCCTTCCCGTCCAGCCTCATGCTGGGCTTCATGGCCCGCGCCACCTCCCTCGACATCAACGTCGACGGTGACGAGATCCACGAGGCCCGCTGGTTCTCCCGCGACGAACTCGGCGCCGCCTTCGAGTCCGGTGAGGTGCTGCCCCCGTACGGCATCTCCATCGCGGCCCGTCTGATCGAGCTCTGGTACGGCAAGCCGCTGCCGACCCGCAGTTTCGTCTGACGCATGACGTGAGAGGGGTGGCCCCCGTACCTCGGGGCCGCCCCTCTCACGTCATCGCTCACCGCGGAAGCGCCTCAGCGCCGAAGCACCGGCGAAGTGCCTCCGCGACGCCGAAGTGCCTCAGCACCGCCGAAGCGCCTCGGCGCCGAACGCCGTCACGCGCCGATCTTCTGCTTCACCTGCGCCAGCGACGGGTTCGTCAGCGTGGAACCGTCGGGGAAGAGCACGGTCGGCACCGTCTGGTTTCCGCCATTGGCCTTCTCCACGAACGCCGCGGACGCCGGGTCCTGCTCGATGTTGATCTCGGTGTATCCGATGCCCTCGCGGTCGAGCTGCTTCTTCAGCCGCTGGCAGTAGCCGCACCACGTGGTGCTGTACATCGTCACAGTGCCCAGCATGTCTTTTGTGCTCCTTCGGCGGGTCGGGGTAGGTGGTCGCAGTGGGAGAACGTACGTGAAAGAGCCACCATTCCCGCCGGGCCCGTCCCCGCGGGGGTGACACTCGCCGCATTAGTACGACTGCGAGGCCCCACCTGTGGACAACCGGCTCGCCCGTCTCCGCCGACCTGGCAGCATGGCCATGTGACAGCAGCAACGCACTCCCCCCTCTTCCCGCAGGTACCGGACTCGGCCGACGCGGTGCTCGAAGGGCTCGACCCCGAGCAGCGCGAGGTGGCCACCGCCCTGCACGGTCCGGTGTGTGTGCTGGCGGGAGCGGGCACGGGCAAGACCCGGGCGATCACCCACCGCATCGCCTACGGGGTGCGCGCCGGCATCCTGCATCCCTCCAGTGTGCTGGCCGTCACCTTCACCAACCGTGCCGCCGGGGAGATGCGCGGCCGGCTGCGCCAGCTCGGCGCCCAGGGCGTCCAGGCCCGCACGTTCCACTCCGCGGCCCTGCGTCAGCTCCAGTACTTCTGGCCGAAAGCGATCGGTGGCTCCCTGCCCCGGCTCGTCGACCGCAAGATCCAGCTCGTCGCCGACGCGGCGGCCGCCTGCCGCGTCCGTCTCGACCGGGGCGAGCTGCGGGACACCACCGCGGAGATCGAGTGGTCCAAGGTCACCCAGACCGTCCCCGCCGACTACGCCCTGGCCGCCGCCAAGGCCGGCCGTGACATCCCGCGCGACCCCGCCGAGATCGCCCAGCTCTACGCGGCCTACGAGGACCTCAAGCGGCAGCGCGGTGTCATCGACTTCGAGGACGTCCTGCTCCTGACCGTCGCCGTCCTCCAGGACCGGCACGACATCGCGGAGCAGGTCCGCGCCCAGTACCAGCACTTCGTGGTCGACGAGTACCAGGACGTCAGCCCGCTCCAGCAGCGACTGCTCGAGCTGTGGCTGGGCGAGCGGGACAACCTGTGCGTGGTCGGGGACGCCAGCCAGACGATCTACTCCTTCACCGGAGCCACCCCCGACCACCTCCTCGACTTCCGCACCCGCCACCCCGGTGCCACCGTCGTCAAGCTGGTCCGCGACTACCGCTCCACCCCGCAGGTCGTCCATCTCGCCAACGGTCTGCTCTCCCAGGCCCGGGGCCGTGCCGCGGACCACCGCCTGGAACTCGTCTCCCAGCGTGGTCCGGGGCCCGAGCCCGGCTACGCCGAGTACCCCGACGAGCCCGCCGAGGCCGAGGGCGCGGCCCGCCGGATCCGCGAGCTGCTCGACGCCGGTGTCCCGGCCGCCGAGATCGCCGTCCTGTTCCGCACCAACGCGCAGTCCGAGACGTACGAACAGGCCCTCGCCGACCGCGGCATCCCGTACCAGCTGCGCGGCGCGGAGCGGTTCTTCGACCGCCCCGAGGTCCGCAAGGCCGGAGTCGCGCTGCGCGGGGCGGCCCGCTTCGGCGGCAACGACACGCTCCTCGAGGACGCCGTCGACCTGCCCTCCCAGGTACGTGCCGTCCTCTCGGGGGAGGGCTGGACCCCGCAGCCGCCGGCCGGCTCGGGAGCCGTCAGAGAGCGCTGGGAGTCGCTGGCGGCGCTGGTGCACCTCGCGCAGGACTTCGCCGCCGCGCAGTCCGGGGCCACCCTCGCCGACCTGGTCGCCGAGCTCGACGAACGGGCGAACGCCCAGCACGCCCCGACCGTCCAGGGCGTCACCCTGGCCTCCCTGCACTCGGCCAAGGGTCTGGAGTGGGACGTCGTCTTCCTGGTCGGCGTCGCCGAGGGCATGATGCCGATCACCTACGCCAAGACCGACGAGCAGATCGAGGAGGAGCGCCGCCTCCTCTACGTCGGCGTCACCCGGGCCCGAGAGCGCCTGCATGTGTCCTGGGCGCTCTCCCGCTCACCAGGCGGCCGTCCGAGCCGCCGCCCCAGCCGCTTCCTCGACGGTCTGCGTCCCGGTTCGGGCGCCACCGCCGGCCGGGGCGGCAGCGGAGGCAGCGCGGGCGCCGGGGGCATCGAGCGGGGCATCACCGGCGCCGTGGCGGGCTCCCCCGTCGAGCGGCGCCGGACCCAGCGCACCCCGGCCCGCTGCCGGGTCTGCGGGCGCACCCTGACCGACGCGGGTGAGATGAAGCTCATGCGCTGCGAGGACTGCCCTTCCGACATGGACGAGGGGCTGTACGAACGGCTGCGCGACTGGCGGGCGGTCCAGGCACGGCGGGCGGGTCAGCCCGCCTACTGCGTCTTCACCGACAAGACCCTGATGGCGATCGCCGAGACCGTCCCCGAGGAGGAGGGCGAGCTCGCGCGGATCCCGGGGGTCGGCGTGCGCAAGCTCAACCGCTACGGAGCCGACGTCCTGGCCATCTGCGCAGGCCAAGACGTCGGAGGGGACGAGGAGGGGGACTGAGGGCGGACGGCCTGACTACTGATCCGAACTCGTCGAAAAAATAGTTTGCGCATGCCCCGGGAATCCCCATAGGTTCTTAGACACGGGAACGGCGGCCTTCTCCAAGGCCCTGATTCCGTGCTGTACTTGCATACCCACCGGACCGGATTCATCCCTGGTCCCCCGAGACGCCGAGAGGAGGCGATTCCAGTGATCACCATCAACCGCAGCTCCATCGCGAAACTGACCGATCCCTCGGTCGTCTCCACGTGCATCCTCGACGCCTCGATCCTGGGCACCGGTCTGTCCGGCATTCGTGTCGTCCGGCCGGCGTCCTCCTCCGTTGCCTCCGTGGTTCTTCCCAGCCGCGAGCGCAATGAGCGACCGACCGAGGCACTGGAAGCAGTAGGGGCACAGGCGCAGGCCTATGCCTTTACGGCGGCCGGTGCCGGAGCCCGGAAGCAGACGACGCAGCACCACCTGATGTGGGCCTTCCGTGGGCCAGAACCCTGGAGTGATCCAGCCTGATCTTCGATCAGGCCGGCGCCTTCAGGGCCGCGGAACCCACCCGGGATCCGCGGCCCTTCTGTTTGCCCCGAACACCGGGGACAGCGGAGCGAAGGGGCCTCGGGACAACAAAAGAACCCGGTACCCAGCCGACACCCGGTCCTGAAGGACCGGACCGACAGACGAGGAAAGACGAACCGTGCAACTCGAAGCGCACGCCCCGTCAGTACCGCCTTCCGAAACGATCCCCCCGCCCGGCCTCACGGAGGACTCCACCTTGACCCCGCTCACGGCGCTCACCGCGCTCGACGACGCCATCGAGAACCTCGGCGTACCCGTCCCCTGCCGTTCCTACGACCCGGAGGTCTTCTTCGCCGAGTCGCCGGCCGATGTCGAGTACGCCAAGTCCCTCTGCCGCACCTGCCCGCTGATGGAGGCCTGCCTCGCCGGCGCCAAGGAGCGGCGCGAGCCCTGGGGTGTCTGGGGTGGCGAGCTGTTCGTCCAGGGAGTTGTCGTCGCCCGGAAGCGGCCGCGTGGCCGTCCGCGGAAGAACCCGGTCACGGCATGAACACCGCAGGAACAATCGACCGTCCCCTCACGCAAGACCCCAAGAAGCAGGCCCCGATGAAGCCGTTCCCCAGCGAGCCCGCAGGCTCCGCGACCGAAGACATCACCACCACCGGCGCGTACGACTCGCGTCAGAACAGGACACGCGAGATGCAACTCATCCCAGAAGCCCTGGCTCGTGCGCATATGCACGACCGGCTGCACGAGGCCGAGCGGGAACGCCGGGCACTGCGCCTGGCGACCGCTCGCCGGATGCAGCGCCGGGCCGAGCGCGCCTCGCTGCGCGCCCGGCGGGCGCTCGCCATGGCCGTGATGCAGTAATCCCACACACCTGAAGCGGTGGCCTCCCGACAGGGGAGGCGAAGCTCTCCCCGCGGGGGCCGGTCCGTCCGAACGGACCGGCCCCCGCGGTGCGTTGTGCGGACGATCCACCGCCACGGCGTTATCGTCCCGAAGGTGACGAGTCCTCCCGGAGACGGTGACCGAGGCGGTTCCCCGGCGGAGCCCCGCCCCGTCGAATGCGCCCGGTGCGGCGCCCGCGCGGCGGAGCCACCGCCCGTCACCTGGACCTGCTCCGTGGAGCACGGCGTCCGCCGCTACTTCTGCGAGGCCTGCGCCCGCGACAACCTCCGGGCGATCGAGGGGCGACTGGACTCGGAGTGGTGGTGAGACGTCTCACCTCGTGGTGAGACGTGTCACAGTCCGGTGAGCGAGCTTCGGGCGCTCACGCCTCCGCGACCGACTCCTCCGCCTCCAACGCCTCCAGGACGTCCGCCGCGAGGAAACCGGGCAGCCACTCCTCCAACTCCTCGCGCAGCCGCACCGTCGCGCCGAGCTGGCACAGCACGCCGATGGTGCTGAGCGTCACCCGGTGTATCAGCAGATAGGCCGGCGGCAGGTTGAGCTGCTTGCCCAGCTGGTGGGCGGGGGAGCGGGGGTCGGCGATCCGGGCGGCCTGGCTGCGCATCCAGCCGCGGCTGAAGGTGAACTCCTCCACCTGGGCCGGCTCGATGATCGGCAGGAGGTAGTCGAGGACCGCGTCGGGATCCAGCTCGATGGAGTCCTTGACGAAGCCCTCGGTGCGCAGGAGTTCGTAGACCGCCTCCGCCGCACCGTCGAGGGTCATGCGCAGGGACTCGCCGATCGGGTCCGGCAGGCCGCCCGGGAGCCGGTCCACCGTGCCGAAGTCCAGGACGCCCAGGCGCCAGTCGTCCTCGCCGTCCGGTCCGCCGGGCAGGAGACGGAAGTTGCCGGGGTGCGGGTCGGCGTGGAGCAGGCCGGTGCGGGCCGGGCCCGAGAAGAGGAACCGGGACAGCAGCTGGCCGGCCCGGTCGCGCTGCTCCTGGGTGCCGTCGGTGATCACCTCGGACAGGGGCACCCCGTCGATCCACTCGGTGACCAGGACCTGCTCGCACTGGTGGACCACCGCCGGGATCACCACGTCGGGATCGTCGGCGAACTCCTCGGCGTGGGCCTGCTGGGCCTGTGCCTCCAGGTCGTAGTCGAGCTCCTCCGAGACGCGGTCCTTGAGCTCGGCGATCAGCGGCTTGACGTCCATGCCCGGGATGAGCGGGCCCAACAGGCGCGCGAAGCGGCTGAGTTGGTTCAGGTCGGACAGCAGGGCCTCACCGGCCCCGGGGTACTGGACCTTGACCGCCACCTCCCGGCCGTCGTGCCACACCGCTCGATGCACCTGGCCGATCGACGCCGCCGCGGCAGGCTTGTCGTCGAACTCCAGGAACAGCTCGGGCCAGTCCTCGCCGAGCCGCTCCGCGAGCACGGAGTGCATGGTGCGGGTCGGCATCGGCGGCGCCGCGTCCTGGAGCTTGGTGAGGGCCGCGCGGTAGGGACCGGCGACCTCCTCGGGCAGCGCGGACTCGAAGACGGACATGGCCTGCCCGAACTTCATCGCACCCCCCTTCAGCTCGCCCAGCACCTTGAAGAGCTGTTCGGCGGTGCGCTGCTGGAGCTCGCGGCCGACGATCTCCGCGGACTCGCCGACGATCCGCTTGCCCAGACCCCAGGTCGCCCGCCCGGCGAAGCCGAGCGGGAGCGCGGCGAGCTTGGCGGTCCGGGTGACCGCCTTCCGGGGAAGATCAGACATGCGCCCTCCAGGTACCAGCCGGCCGCGCCGCGTCCGTCCTACGGCGAAACTGCTTCGAATGCTGCACTGCCATTGTCGCGTGCGTTGCCCCGTCCTCGGAGGTGTGTTCCTGCTTACCTTTCTCCGCGGCCCCGCACGAGCATGCGGAATGGGGCCATACCGGACGGGCGTGCCACTGGAGGGCGGGGACGGAGACCTCCCAGCGGGCACCGGCACTCGACGGGGTCCGCCCGTCGAGGAAGGTGAGCGCGTGGGCCGCCGCCAGCCCGGCGACGGTCGTGGCCAGCGTCAGGTCACAGGCCCGCGCCGCGCGCCGTCTCCCGGAGTGCCACTGGGCGACCAGTCGCGGCCAGGCCGGGTCCCGGTCGGTCCGCTCCTGATACAGACAGCCCGCGCAGCCCGTCTCACCCGGCAGTACCAGTGGGCCGACGACGCCCGTGCCCTCCACGACCCCGGCGTAGAGGTGTGGTGTGCCCGAGGCGATCAGCGGCTCCGCCGCCGAGGGGGCGGGCGCGTGCACGGCCACGTCGTCCCGCGGAGCGATGATCACCAGGCCGAAGCCGGGGGTGTCCGGCTCGGCCGTCGCTCCCGGGCCCCTGCGGGGCGCGGGGCCCGGGGCGGCCCGGCGCACGGCGCGGCGCGCCGACTCGTCCCGCCGCTCGCCGACCGCCTCGGCGGGCAGGCCGCCCGGTGCGATGTCCGCCGGCTCCACCCGGCCGCCGTCCCGCACGTCCACCTCGCCGATCCCGGCACCGGAGAGCAGTGCCGCCAGCAGTGCGCCGACCCGGCCCGCGCCCCGCACCTGGACCCGCAGCCGGCGTCGGACGGCCAGGTGCTCGATCGCGTCGCCCGGGTCCGACGTGAGGAGGGACAGCGCGGCGAGGTCGGGGCGCAGCCGGTCCAGGACCTCTTTCCGCTCCCGCAGCCCGGCGGCTTCCGGCCCGCCGCCGCGCGCGTCGTCGAGCAGCCCCGCCCGGGCCAGCCGCTCCACCAGCCGGTCGACGTGACCGTCGGGCAGGTCCATGCGGCGGCCCTCCTCGCGCAGCAGCGCCAGCCCGCGGGTGCCGTCCAACAGGTCGAGGAAGGCGCCGGTCGCGGTGTCGACCGGGCCGAGTGTCAGCGAGTGCGCCGGTGTCATCCCGAACTGCACCGTGTTGAGGTCACGCCAGCCGCGCCGCAGCGCGGGCTTCACCATCGGATGCATCGAAGGCCCCCGTATGCCTTGTGCCTTGTGCCCTATGCCTATGCCTGTGCCTTGTGCCTGGAAACTCCCCGTCACATCGGCGGAGCGGGGGCGTGGGCTCGTCCTCGCTCCGCCGACGAGTGCCAGCATGCCCGGACCGGTCCGGGCATGCCGAAAGTTGTCCACAGGCAGGGACGTTCATCGTACAAATCCGTCGTACGAGGCAAAACAGGCAAGGTCGATCGGAACCCGACCGCCCCGGAGTCGGGACTTCCCCCGTGTGCAGCGGGTAACGTCGGGGCGTGTCCGCCGACCCACTGCACCGCGCCGGAACACCACAGCGCGGCACGACGAGCCAGCCGCCGAGCGGCTCACGGGCGAGCGCGATCGAGGTCCGCAGAAGCGCCCGTCGACGTCGGACGGTCTCCGCGTACCGCGAGGGCGATCGCACCATCGTGCTCATCCCCGCCCGGATGTCCGAGGCGGAGGAGCAACGCTGGGTGAGTGTCATGCTCGACAAGCTCGCCGCCCAGGAGAGCCGCCGCGTCCCGGGCGACGCGGAGCTGGCCGAGCGCGCCGCGCGGCTGTCGGCCCAGTGTTTCGGCGGCCGGGCCCGGCCCGCCTCGGTCCGCTGGGTGACCAACCAGAACACCCGCTGGGGCTCGTGCACGCCGGCCGAGGGCAGCATCCGCCTGTCGCACCGTCTCAAGGGCATGCCCGAGTACGTCATCGACTACGTCCTCGCCCACGAGCTCGCGCATCTGCTCGTGCCCGGCCACGGCCCCGACTTCTGGCGGCTGCTGGAGGCGTATCCGCGCACCGAGCGCGCGCGCGGCTACCTAGAGGGCGTCGTCGCGGCCGAACGGCTGCCCCACCTGCCCGCCCCGGGCGAGGAGTGACCCCGCGGCGTACGAGGTGAGCCCGTCCCCCGTCGTGAAGCGCCGGTCGTGTACCGGGGTTGTGTACCGGGTCTGTACCGACATCGTGCGTTGTCCGACTTTGCCGTTAGCCTGACGCGACGCATTCACAATCGGGATGGGGGACGGTCGTTACGCATGCCCAGGGAATTCCAGCGCGGCCACAAGGCCAGGATCAGTGACCTCACCGCGGGCACCGATCTGTACGTAGGCGTGCAGATCACCGCCCCCGGCCTGACCTTCGACATCAGCTGCTTCGGCCTCGACGCCGACGAGCGGCTCTCGGACGACCGGTACTTCGTCTTCTTCAACCAGCCGAAGTCCCCGGAGGAGTCCATTCAGCTCCTGGGCGCCCAGGCGGGCGACACGGAGTCCTTCCGCATCACCCTCGACCGGATTCCGCCGCAGATCCACAAGCTGTCCTTCACGGCGACCCTCGACGGCGCCGGGCAGATGTCGCAGATCAACCCCGGCTATCTCCGTATCGTCGCGGGCGGCGAGGAAGTGGCCCGCTACGCGTTCAACGGCTCCGAGTTCTCCAGCGAGCGGGCCGTGATGCTGGGCGACTTCTATCTGAAGGACGTCTGGCGGTTCGCGGCCGTCGGCCAGGGCTTCGACGGTGGTCTGGACGCGCTGCTGAAGAACTTCGGCGGCGAGGTCGCCGAGGAGGAGACGCCCGCAGTACCGCAGCAGCCGCAGGCAGGCGCCGCCGCTCCCGGCTTCGCGCCGCCCGCGTTCGGCGCACCGTCCGCGCCCGCCCCGGCGCCAGCTCCGGCGCAGCCGCAGCCGGCCGCGCAGGGCTTCGCGCCCCCACCCGCCCCGGCCCCGGCGCCCGCGCCCCCGGTGCACGCCGCGCCGACCATCGTCGCGCCCCTGGCCCCGCCCGGCGGCGGCCACGTACCGCCTCCCGCTCCGGCCCCGGCGCCCTACGGCCAGCCGCCGCAACAGCAGCCGTACGGTCAGGGCCCCGCGCCGACCGCGCCCATGCCCCCCGGCTACGGCCAGCAGCCCCAGGCCCCCCAGGCCCCCCAGGCCCCCCAGGTCCCGCCCGGTTACGGCCAGCCGCCGCAGCCGCCCGGCTACGGCCAGCAGCCCCCCTTCGGGCAGGTCCCGGGTGTCCCCGGGCAGCAGGCCTACGGCGTCCCGCAGGGCGCGCCCCAGGGCGGTGCGGGGGTCGCCGCGGCGCTCCAGCAGTTCAAGGAGACGCCCACCGGGCAGCGCTGGACGCAGCAGAACAGGAAGCTCGTCCGCGTCGACCTCGGCATGGGCGGCCAGCCCGTGCTCGCCCGCCAGGGCAGCATGGTCCTCTACCAGGGCAAGGTCGACTTCAGCTACAAGGGCGCCGGGTTCGCCGGCCGGATCGTCGGCAACGCCACCGGCCAGGAGATGCAGCTGATGCGCTGCACCGGCCAGGGACAGGTGTTCCTCGCCGAGAACTCCACGATGCTGCACCCCATCGAACTCCAGGGTGACGGCATCTGCGTCTCGGCGGAGAACGTCCTCGCCTTCGACGAGAGCCTCCAGTACGAGGTCCGCCGCATCGAGGGGCACGGCATTCCCGGCGGCGCCCTGTTCACCATGCAGTTCACCGGCACCGGCACGATCGTCGTCAAGACGCAGGGCACGCCCGTCGTCCTGCCGGTCACGCCGACCACGTTCGCCGACTGCAACGCCGTCGTCGCCTGGTCGTCCGCCGCCCAGGTGGTCGTCTCCAGCCAGGTCCGCATGCGCCGCAACGCGTACCCGGGCGACACCGGCGAGAGCGTGAACCTCCAGTTCCGGGGCGCCCCCGGCAACTTCATCGTCGTCCAGCCGTACGAGGTCTGAGGGAGCCCGTCATGAACCAGCCATTCGCGGGCTACGCCCCCGCACCCGTCACCGCCCGGATGGAGAACCACGGCAACCACATGCTGAAGGTCGCCCTCCAGACCGGGAACGACCTCCTCGCGCGCGTGGGATCGATGGTCGCCTACGAGGGCTTCGTGCAGTACGAGCCCAATCCGCCGGCCGTGCGTCAGATCGCGCGCGACTGGATGACCGGCGAGGGCGCGCCCCTGATGAAGTGCTCGGGCGACGGCCTGCTCTACCTGGCCGACTACGGCGCCAACGTCGTCGTGATCAACCTCAACGGTGACGGCATCTCCGTCAACGCCACCAACCTGCTCGCCTTCGACGCGCACCTCACCTGGGGTGTCGAGCGCGTCAAGGGGCTGGCGAAGTTCGCCGGTCAGGGCCTGTGGAACACCAAGATCTCCGGCCAGGGCTGGGTCGCGCTGACCTCCCGGGGCAAGCCGATCGTCGTCGACTGCGGCGGTGGCGAGGACGAGACGTACGTCGACCCCGACGCGCTCGTCGCCTGGTCGCCGAACCTCAAAGTGAAGGGCAAGCGCAGCTTCAAGGCGCAGTCGCTCATCGGCCGGGGCAGCGGCGAGGCCTACCAGATGGCCTTCTCCGGCCAGGGCATCGTCGTCGTCCAGCCCAGTGAGGACAGCACCGACCGCCTCCGGGTCCGGGGCTGAGGGGGAGCCAGAAACGTCATGCAGAGCTCACTTTTCGCGCACAACGACTCGCAGACGCAGGAGCGCTGGAGTCTCCAGAACAAGCAGATGCTCCGGGTCAGCCTGGAGGGCCACGACGACATCCTCGCCCGCAAGGGCACGATGGTCGCCTACCAGGGCCTGATGGAGTTCGACGCCGAGTACCAGAACAACCAGCAGGGACGCGCGCGGGCGCACACGGGCGAGGGCCTGGACCTGATGCGCTGCCACGGGCAGGGCACGGTCTACCTGGCCAACCTCGCCCAGCACATCCATGTGGTGGAGGTGGAGCAGGACGGTCTGACCGTGGACAGCAGCTACGTGCTGGCCATGGACTCCGGGCTGCACCACGAGGTCATCGCCGTCGACAGCCTCTACGGCATCTCCGGCTCCGGGAAGTACCAGCTCAACATCACCGGACGCGGCAAGGTCGCCCTGATGACCTCCGGCGCGCCGCTGATGATGCAGGTCACGCCCGACAAGTACGTCAACTGCGACGCCGACGCCATCGTCGCCTGGTCCACCGGGCTGCGGGTGCAGATGCAGGCCCAGACGCACTCCTCCGGTGTGTGGCGCCGACGCGGGAACACCGGTGAGGGCTGGGAGCTCAGCTTCATGGGCACCGGCTACGCGCTGGTCCAGCCCAGCGAGCTGCTGCCGCCGCAGAACGCCCAGATCGGTTCCGGTCCGGCCGCCCAGTACGGCATGGGACAACAAGGCGTACGGCAGCAGAACCAGGGCAACGCCTGGAGCTGACCGCCCGGACAGCAGACGTAAGGGGCGGCCGCCTGGAGGTCGCCCCTTACCTGTGCCCGCTCACGGCCGCCCGCGGACCCGCCGTCCGGCTCACAGCCGCGCGCGGGTCGCTTCCAGCAGCCGTACGACCGAGTCGTCGGCCACGCCCGCGACCTCGTCGTAGGCGAACCAGCGCAGGTCGAGGGACTCGTCGCTGATGGCCTCCACGGACCCGGCCGGAGCGAGCGCCGCGTACTGGACGTCGTAGTGCCAGGCGCATGGCGTGGGATGCCGGTCCAGGCGCACCGGGCCGCCGGGAAGCAGGGCCAGCCCCCCGATGCCGGACTCCTCGGTCGCCTCGCGCAGCGCGGCGGCCCGCAGGCTCTCGTCGGCCGGCTCGCAGTGGCCTCCCATCTGGAGCCACATCCGCAACTTCTTGTGCAGGGTCAGCAGCACCCGGCCCCGCTCCGGGTCGATCACCAGCGCGCTCGCCGTGATGTGCCCGTCCCCGCAGGCCTTCCACATGCCGTCCGCATGCGCCGCCAGGTGGTCCAGATAGGCCTGGCGCAGCTCTTCCTGGCCCTCGTACCCCTTCAGGACGAGGACCGCGTCGTCGTACAGGCTCACTCGGTGCCGTCGTCCTCGGAGTCGGTGCCGTCGTCGTCCTTCTTCAGGTTCGGCTTGTCACCGGAGCCGGAGCCGCCGCTCGCCGCCTCGCCGAGCATCTTGTCCAGCTCGGAGAAGTCCATGTGCTCGCGGTGCACGAAGCCGTCCGGGTCGTCCAGGTCGGACGCCGTGGGCAGCATGTCCGGGTGGGCCCACAGGGCGTCGCGGCCGTCGACCCCGCGCGCGTCCGTGAGGGAGGCCCACAGGCGGGAGGCGTCCCGCAGGCGGCGCGGACGCAGCTCCAGGCCGATCAGCGTCGCGAACGTCTGCTCCGCCGGACCGCCCGAGGCACGACGGCGGCGCAGCGTCTCGCGCAGGGCGTCGGCGGACGACAGACGCGGCTTCGCGGCCGCGTGCACCACCGCGTCCACCCAGCCCTCCACGAGGGCCAGGGCCGTCTCCAGACGGGCCAGGGCGGCCTTCTGCGCCGGGGTGTCCTCCGGCTGGAACATGCCCTGCTGGAGCGCGTCCTGCAACTGCTCCGGGTTCTGCGGGTCGAACTGACCGACCACGTCCTCCAGCTTGGCCGTGTCGACCTTGATCCCGCGCGCGTACCCCTCGACCGCGCCGAACAGGTGCGAGCGCAGCCACGGCACATGCGCGAACAGACGCTGGTGGGCGGCCTCACGCAGCGCGAGGTACAGCCGCACCTCGTCCTTCGTCACACCGAGGTCCTTGCCGAACGCCTCGATGTTGACCGGCAGCAGCGCGGCGCGCCCGGCCGGACCGAGCGGCAGCCCGATGTCCGTCGAACCGACGACCTCGCCCGCGAGCACGCCCACGGCCTGGCCGATCTGCGAACCGAACATCGCGCCGCCCATGGAGCGCATCATGCCGATCAGCGGGCCGGCCATGGCCTGCATCTCCTCCGGCAGGACATCGCCCATGGCCGCGCCGACACGTTCGGCGACCGGGTCGACCAGCTCCTTCCACGCGGGCAGGGTCGCCTCGACCCACTCCGCGCGGGACCACGCCACCGCCGTGCCCGCCCCGGACGGCAGGGACGTCGCGTCGTCCAGCCAGAGGTCGGCCAGCCGGACGGCCTCCTGGACCGCGGTGCGCTCGGAGGGGCCGACGCTGGCGTCCTTGACGCCGTCGGCGGTGCCCTGCGCGACCGTCTGGCGGGCGATCTGCTTGGCCATGTCCCAGTTCACCGGGCCGCCCTCGTAGGAGAGCATCTGGCCCAGCTGCTGGAAGGCGGCGCCCAGGTCGTTGGGGTTCAGCGAACCGAACATCGCGGCGAGCGGGTTGTCCGCACCGGGGGCGCCGAAGCCTCCGGCGCCGGGCAGACCGCCGAAGCCGAACGGGTTGGCCGGTCCCTGACCACCGCCGCTCTGCGGGTCCTTCTTGCCCTCGTCGCCGTCTTCCGGCTCCTCCGGCGGAAGGCCGAATCCGAATGGGGTGTCACTCACGGGGTTCCTCGGCTGGTAAGGCCACCGGTCATCGGCCGGCGGCGGCTGCCCTGCAACACCACCCAGCGTAGACACCCCGGCTCGATCGGGCCTCGGTGCTTCGCCGACTCGTGGCCTGCGGCAGGATGGATGCCACCTGGTACGTACGCTTCACTCGCGCCCGTATGCCAAGACAACCGCTGGAGACACCTGGTGAGTTCCCCAGATCCGCAGGTTCGCGCAGCGCGAAACCACTCAACCCCGGCCGGCGCGCGCGGGCCCGTCGTCGCCGTGACCGGCGCCGCGACCGGGATCGGCGCGCTGCTCACGGAGCGGCTCGCCGCGTCGGAGGAGGTCAAGCAGGTCGTCGCCATCGACGAGCGGCGGGGCGGGTGCGACGCCGCGCAGTGGCACATCCTCGACGTCCGTGACCCGGCGATCGCCGACAAGCTGCGCGGCGCGGACGTCGTGGTCCACCTCGCGCTCGACCTCGACCTGGGGAGTGACGCCGCCGCCCGGACGGCCTACAACGTGCGCGGCACGCAGACGGTGCTGACGGCCGCCGCGGCGGCCGGGGTGCACCGGGTGGTGCTGTGCACCTCCGCGATGGTCTACGGCGCGCTCGAGGACAACGAGCTGCCGCTCTCGGAGGACGCCGAGCTGCGGGCCACGGCGGAGGCGACCGGCGTGGGCGACCTCCTGGAGATCGAACGGCTGGCGCGGCGCGCGCCCCGGGCGCATCCGGGGCTCAACGTCACCGTGGTCCGGCCCGCTGTGCTGGTCGGCGGTACGGACACCGCGCTGACGCGGTACTTCGAGTCGCCGCGGCTGCTGGTCGTCGCCGGGTCGCGGCCGGCCTGGCAGTTCTGCCATGTCGAGGACCTGGTGAGCGCCCTGGAGTACGCCGTCCAGGAGAAGGTCGACGGGGAGCTGGCCGTCGGCTGCGACGGGTGGCTGGAGCAGGAGGAGGTCGAGGAGCTCAGCGGGATCCGGCGCATGGAGCTGCCCTCGGCGGTCGCGCTGGGCGCCGCGGCCCGGTTGCACCGGATCGGGCTGACGCCGTCCCCGGCCGGCGACCTGGCCTACACGATGTACCCCTGGGTGGTGAGCGGGAGCCGGCTGCACGACGCGGGGTGGCGGCCGCGGTGGACCAACGAGGAGGTCCTCGCGGAGCTGCTGGAGGAGGTGGCCGGACGGCACACCGTCGTCGGCCGGCGGCTCGGGCGGAAGGACGCGACAGCGGCGGGTGCGGCGGGCGCGACGGTCGCGCTGCTGGGCGCGGCCGCCGTGGTGCGGCGGGCCCGGAAGGCCCGGCGGCGTTGAGCGGCGTGGGCGGCGGCGGGTTTCCCGCCCTCGCCCCTGCCCCGTGGGACGTAGTGCCACGGACCGACTACACGGACTGCGCCTGCCCCGTGGGACGTACTGCCGCGGACGGACCCGGACGGCCCCTGCCCCCGACGGACGTACTGCTGCGGACGGACCGTCACCGACTGCCGATGCCCGCGCCGGACGGGCTGTCACGGGCGGTCTTTTGGAGGTCGCTCCAAAGCGGCACGCGTGTGTGCCGGGCGATCGCGGTATTTCGCCTGCTCCCCGGGGTGCGGCACGATGGGGGGTATGGCAGCCATCGACGAGCATCCCGGCGAGCGCGCGGCGCAGGATCCCATCAAACTGATCGCCGTCCGTGACACCGCCCTCTCCCTCGACGAGGTCTTCAGGGCCGTCGGGGACGACGCGGCGGGCGGCACCGCGCTGTTCGTGGGCACGGTGCGCAACCACGACGGGGGCGCAGACGTCGACTCCCTCGGGTACTCCTGCCACCCCGGCGCGGAGGCGGAGATGCGGCGCGTCGCGGAGAAGGTCGTCGCCGAGTACCCGGTGCGGGCGCTGGCCGCGGTGCACCGGGTCGGGGACCTCGTGGTCGGTGATCTCGCCGTCGTGGTCGCCGTCTCGTGTCCGCACCGGGGGGAGGCCTTCGAGGCCTGCCGGAAGCTGATCGACGATCTCAAGCACGAAGTGCCCATCTGGAAGCACCAGAAGTTCTCGGACGGTACCGACGAATGGGTCGGTGCCTGCTGAATTTCCTTCCGGTTGCGTAACCGCACCCCTGCCGTGAGCGTTGTCCCTGCGGATGGTTAATCTGCTGATCAGTCAGTTGTGGTGGCTCATCGGGGTTGGGAGGTCGGCATGGCGGCGCTCGCCTGGTTGCTGATTCCACTTGTCGCCGCTGTCGGCGCCGGTCTGTGGGGTACCTGGGCCAACCGGACCCGCAAGGCCCGCAGTGACGGCCCTGAGCTGGACGGATACGCCCGCTTCCGGGCGGCCATGGAGAAGCCCCACTCGCGTACCTGACCCGGGTGGCAGCCCTGACGGTGCGCTGACAGAAGCGTCCCGTAGTGTCGAGACATGCCACGCCGCACCGCGACGATGCTCGCCTCCACCCTGATGCTGATCGCGCTCCTGTGTGCGGGCGTACTCATCCCCGTGCCGTACGCGGAGATGTCCCCCGGCCCGACGGTGAACACCCTCGGCGATCACGGTGGCGAGCCGGTGCTCCAGATCTCCGGGCGCAAGACCTACGCGACCAGCGGTCACCTCAACATGACCACGGTGCGGGTCACCAGCGCGGACTACCGGATGAACCTCGTCGAGGCGGTCTACGGATGGCTCGCGCACGACAACAAGGTCGTGCCGCACGACACGCTGTACCCGGACGGCAAGACCGAGGAGCAGTCCACCCAGGAGAACGCCGAGGAGTTCAGCCAGTCCCAGGAGAGCGCCAAGGTCGCCGCCCTGAAGGAGCTGGACATCCCGGTGACGTCCTGGGTGATCGTCTCGACGGTGGTGAAGGGGTCCCCGGCGGAGGGCCGGCTGCACGCCGGTGACGTGATCAAGGCCGTGGACGGCACCGCGGTGAAGGAGCCGGGCGATGTCGCGAAGCTGGTGACCCGGCACAAGCCGGGGGAGAAGGTCGTCTTCCGCATCGTCCCGGCGAAGGAGCAGGCGGTGGCCGAGAAGGCGAACAAGGCGGCGGCCAGGACCCAGGACGTCACCATCACGACCGCGACCTCCGACGACACCGGCGAGAAGCGCGCCATCGTCGGGATCTCGGCCGGGACCGACCACACCTTCCCGTTCACCATCGACATCAAGCTGGCCGACGTCGGGGGACCGAGCGCCGGTCTGATGTTCGCGCTCGGCATCTACGACAAGCTCACCCCGGGCAGTCTGACCGGCGGCAAGTTCGTCGCCGGCACGGGCACCATCGACGACGCCGGCGAGGTCGGGCCGATCGGCGGCATCGAGATGAAGACGGTCGGCGCGCGCAGTCAGGGCGCCCAGTACTTCCTGACCCCCGCCGAGAACTGCGCGGCCGCCGCCAAGGACACCCCCTCGGGCCTCAGGCTCGTCAAGGTGAACACCATCGACGACGCCCTCGAGGCCCTCGCGGACATCCGCGGCGGCGACACCGCGGACCTGCCGAAGTGCACGAAGTAGCCGGAAGGGCTACTCCGCGAACGTCGCCGACAACGCCTCGGCGAGACCCGGCACCAGACCCGCGCCGGTGAGGACCTCGGTGGGGGCGTCCTTCTCGCGCAGCCGGAGGGCGGAGTCGCGGGTGCCGTCCCGCAGGACGCCGACCGTCATCCGGACCTCCTGACGGTCGGGGTGCTCCGCGACCCACTTCGCGAGCTTCTTGTCGCTCAGGCCCTGGGGGACCTGGGCTTCGGCGGACGGCGGCAGCATCAGTCGTTCGACGGTGAGGGCGCAGCCGACGACCGCGTCGGGCCAGGCGATGGTCGCCAGGAACTCGTCGAGCGGCTTGTCCGTTGGCACTTCGTCCTGCTCGATCGGGGTGAGACCGGTGGTCTCGGACTCGCCCTGAAGGCCGAGCTGGGCCGCGAGCGACGGTTCCTGGGTTCGCAGCCGAGCGGTGTCTACGAGGGCGAAAAGGCGGGCGGGCTGGTCCCAGCCGAGGCCGGAGGCGTACTCGTCGATCTCGAGTACGGCCCGGGTGAGCGGGCTCGCCGCCATGGGAGTGTTGGACATGGTCACAATCCTGCCTCGTTCAGGGGTGGAATCGGGAACCGAGTAAACGGTGAGTAAGTTGCATAGGTGTGGGCCCGCGATCACGGGGGGCCACGAACGGTCCACGAACACGCGGGCCTGACGGATCAATCGCGACTTTCGAGGTGCGCACCTTGGCTTTCCAGATGCCGGACCGCGGCGGAGGCCCCACGGGGCCGCGGATCAGAGTGGGCCGCCCGTCCCGGCGCGTCCGGACCCTGCTCATGACGCTGGGCGTCCTAGCCGTACTCGGCATGGCGTTCACCATGTTCGCGGGGTTCTGGACCGACTGGCTCTGGTACCGCTCGGTGAACTATTCGTCGGTGTTCACGACCACACTGTGGACCAAGATCGGGCTGTTCTTCGTCTTCGGCCTGCTGATGGCCCTCGCGGTCGGCTTCAACATCTGGCTGGCACACCGGCTGCGGCCGCCGCTCAGCGCGATGTCGGTGGAGCAGCAGAGCCTCGACCGCTACCGCATGGGCATCGCGCCGTACAAGACCTGGCTGCTGCTCGGCATCACCGCCCTGGTCGGCCTGATCGCCGGCGCCTCGGCGGCGGGTCAGTGGCGGACGTGGCTGATGTGGGTCAACGGCGTGCCCTTCCACCAGAAGGACCCGCAGTTCCACCTCGACGTGTCCTTCTTCGCGTTCGACCTGCCCTGGTACCGGTTCCTGCTCGGCTTCGGCTTCGCCGCCACGATCCTCTCGCTGATCGCCGCCGCGCTCACCCACTACCTGTACGGCGGGCTGCGCGTCACCAGCCCGGGCGCGCGCGCCACCGCGGCGGCCACCGGTCACCTGTCGGTGCTGCTGGGCATCTTCGTCACGCTGAAGGCGGTCGCCTACTGGCTCGACCGTTACGGCCTGGCCGTGAAGTCCAGCGACTTCAAGGCGACGGACAACTGGACCGGCCTGCGCTACGTCGACGCGAACGCGTATCTGCCGGCCAAGACGATCCTGTTCTGCATCGCCGTCATCTGCGCCCTGCTGTTCTTCGCCACCCTGTGGCGGCGCACCTGGCAGCTGCCGGTGATCGGCTTCGGCCTGATGGTGCTCTCGGCGATCCTCATCGGCGGGCTGTACCCGGCGATCGTCCAGAAGTTCCAGGTCCAGCCGAACGAGCAGGCCAAGGAAGCCCCGTACGTCGAGAAGAACCTCAAGGCGACACGTGAGGCGTACGGCATCGAGGGCGCGCAGGTCACCGAGTACTCGGGTACCAGCACCACCAAGGACAAGACGACGCTGCGCGACGACGTGGACGCGACGGCGAGCATCCGGGTCCTGGACCCGAACATCGTCTCCCCGACGTACCAGCAGCTCCAGCAGATGCGGAAGTACTACGCGTTCCCGACCAACCTGGACGTGGACCGCTACAACGTCGACGGCGCCGACCAGGACACCGTGATCGGTCTGCGCGAGCTGAACCTCGCGGGCGTGGACAAGCAGAACTGGATCAACAACCACTTCCGCTACACCCACGGCTACGGAGTGGTCGCCGCCAAGGGCACCACCGCCGACGCCGAGGGACGTCCGCTCTTCACGGAGTCCAACCTGCCCTCCGTGGGCGACCTGGGCACCTACCAGCAGCGGATCTACTACGGCGAGAAGACGACCGCGTACTCGATCGTCGGCGGTCCCCAGAAGGAGATCGACTACTCCGACGACGCCGGTGAGAAGACCACCAGTTACACCGGCAAGAGCGGGGTCAACCTCTCCAACCCGGTCAACCGGGCCGCGTACGCGGTGGCGTTCGGCGAACCGCAGATCCTGTACTCCGGTGCCATCGGCGAGGGCTCGCGGATCCTGTACAACCGCACGCCCAAGGAGCGCGTCGAGGCGGTCGCCCCCTGGCTGACCATCGACGGCGACGCCTACCCGGCCGTGGTCAACCACAAGATCCAGTGGATCGTCGACGCGTACACGACGACGAACGGCTACCCGTACGCGTCCCGTACGACCCTCGGCGACACCACGGCCGACTCGCTGACCGCGACCAACGACAACCGCGCGGTGGTGGCCCAGCAGAACCAGGTCAACTACATCCGCAACTCGGTGAAGGCGACCGTCGACGCGTACACCGGCGAGGTCAAGCTCTACCAGTGGGACACCAAGGACCCGGTCCTGAAGACCTGGATGAAGGCGTTCCCCGGCACGGTGAAGTCCAAGTCGTCCATCTCGGCCGACCTGATGGCCCATCTCCGGTACCCGCAGGACCTGTTCAAGGTCCAGCGCGAACTGCTCACCCGCTACCACGTGAAGGACGCGACGACGTTCCTCAGCGGCAGCGAGGTGTGGCAGGTGCCGGACGACCCGTCCAACAAGTCGGGTGACGCGGTGCCGCCGTACTACCTGAGCATGAAGATGCCCGACCAGAAGGCACAGGCGTTCTCGCTGACGACGACGTTCACGCCCAACGGCCGGGACAACCTCAGCGCGTTCATGGCGGTCGACTCCGAGGCGGGCACTCCCGACTACGGCAAGATCAGAGTGCTGAAACTGCCGACCAGTACGACCGTCGACGGACCCAAACAGGTCCAGAGCCAGTTCAACTCCGAACAGGACATCGCCGAGTCCATCAGGCTGCTGAAGGGCGGCGACTCCGACATCGAGTACGGCAACCTGCTGACGGTGCCGCTCGACGGCGGTCTGCTGTACGTGGAGCCCGTCTATGTGCGCGGTGGCGGACTCAAGTACCCGCTTCTGAAGAAGGTGTTGGTGACCTACGGCGGCAACACCGCCTTCGAGGACACCCTGGACGAAGCCCTCAACAAGGTCTTCGGCGCGCAGAGTACGACCCCGCCGCCGGCGGACGAGGGCGGCGGCACCACACCACCGCCGACGTCCACCAACCCGACGGTCAGAGAGGCGTTGGCCGACGCGCAGAAGGCCTTCACGGCCGGCCAGGAGGCTCTGAAGAAGCCTGACTGGGACGCGTACGCCAAGGCGCAGAAGGATCTCGAGGCGGCGCTGAAGCGGGCCGAGGAAGCCCAGGCCGAGGCCGACAAGGGCGCCAAGGCGAGCAGCACCCCGAGCCCCACGAGCTCGGCGAGTCCGGGCGCCGGCTCCGGTGGCGGCAGCGCCGCCGCCAGTCCGAAGCCCAGCCCCAGTCCCAGCAGCGGCTGATCTTGCCCGCCCCGCGTCGTGGTACGGTTGTGGAACACGACGCGGGGTGGAGCAGCTCGGTAGCTCGCTGGGCTCATAACCCAGAGGTCGCAGGTTCAAATCCTGTCCCCGCTACTGAAGACGAAGGCCCGGATCCTTTTCAGGATCCGGGCCTTCGTGGTGTGCGAACGCATGTGCCGGGGGGGACGGGTGGCCGCGCCGCTGGGGGGAGTTGAGCGATCTGTGTTTGACTTGTCTCTCTGTGGGCATGTCGACAAAACGCTGAAGTGACCTTACGGGCCGCGGTATACCAGGTGTACCCGGGTTGCGGGTGGTGCGACGATGGACGTTATGGGGGACAAGGCAACTCTGTTCGAGACAGGGCGGTTTGTGCAGCCTTCCGGTGAGGAAGCGACCCCGGACGAGAGCCGGGACGAGACGGCGGACGCCGTCGAGACGGGGGAGGCCGTCGAGGAGATGAGCCTGCGGCTCGCGGCGCAAGCCGGCGATGTCGAGGCCGTCAGCGTCCTCGGGGCCATGTTGCTGCGCCGCGGTGACCTCGACGGAGCCGAGCCCCATCTGCGTGCCGCCACCGCGGAGGGCGACCGCGCCGCCGCCAACAACCTGGGCGTCCTGCTCCACCAGCGTGGTTACCCCGACGAGGCGGCCGGATGGTGGCGGGTCGCCGCCGTCGCCGGGTCCGCCGCCGCCGCGCACGCCCTGGGCCGTCACCGTCGTGAGTGCGGCGACGAGCCGGCCGCCGAGTACTGGCTGCGCCAGTCCGCCGAGCAGGGGCACGCGCTCGGCGCGTACGCCCTCGCCGACCTGCTGGAACACCGTGGGGACCCCGGAGCCGAGCAGTGGATGCGGGCCGCCGCCGAGCGGGGGCACCGGGAAGCGGCGTACCGGCTGGCCCGGGCCCTCGATCACCAGGAGTGCGGCGGCCCCCGCGCCGACGGTGAGCCGGACGGGTGTGCGCATGACAACGGTGTCATCGTGCGGGCGGAGGCCGAGCAGTGGTACCGCCAGGCCGCCGCGCGCGGGCACCGGCGGGCCGCCCTGCACCTCGGGACGATCCTGGAGCGGCGCGGCGACCTCAAGGAGGCCGGCCGCTGGTACCTGACCTCCGCCAAGGACGGCGAGGCGCGGGCCGCCTGCGCGCTCGGGTTCCTGTTGCGCGACGCCGGTGACACCGAGAACGCGGCCGTCTGGTGGCTGCGGGCGGCCCAGGAGGGCGACGGCAACGCGGCGAACGCCCTGGGCGCGCTGCACGCCGAGCGGGGACAGACCCAGACCGCCGAACGCTGGTACCGGGCCGCGATGGACGCCGGTGACGACAACGGCGCCTACAACCTGGCCCTGCTCTGCGCCGAGCAGGGGCGCACCGTGCAGGCCGAGCAGTGGTACCGGCGCGCCGCCTACGCGGGTCACCGGGAGGCGGCCAACGCGCTCGCCATCCTGCTGCTCCAGGGCGGCGACACGGCCGGGGCCGAGCCCTGGTTCTCCAAGGCGGCGGAAGCGGGCAGCGTCGACGCCGCGTTCAACCTCGGAATCCTGTTCGCGGGGCGGGGCGAGGAGTCCGTCGCGCTGCGCTGGTACGAGCGGGCGGCGGCGGCCGGGCACACCGAGGCGGCCCTCCAGGTCGGTATCGCGCGCCTGCGGGACGGGGACGAGCGGGAGGCTGAACGCCATCTGCGGTGCGCGGCCGGCGGCGGCAGCGCGGAGGCGGCCTACCGACTGGCCGCCGTGCTGGACGCGCGGCGGCCGCCGCAGCCCGCGCACGAGCTCGGCGAGACCGTGCACGAGAAGACCGAGTGCGAGGAGTGGTACGAGCGGGCCGCGACCCAGGGGCACCGTCGGGCCCAGGTCAGGGTCGGGATGCTGGCCGCCGCGCGCGGGGACGTGGTGGAGGCGGCGCGGTGGTACCGGACGGCCGCCGAGGCCGGGTCCCGCAACGGCGCCTTCAACCTCGGGCTGCTGCTCGCGCGGGAGGGGAGCGAGCCCGAGGCGGCCGTCTGGTGGACGCGGGCCGCCGACGCCGGGCACGGGCGGGCGGCGTTGCGGCTCGCCCTGGTCTACGCGCGTCGCGGTGAGCTGGCCGAGGGGCAGCGGTGGGCCGACCGGGCGGTGTCGCTGGGGCCGCGAGAGGTGGCTGAGCGGGCGGCCCGGCTGCGGGACGCGTTGCGGGAAGAGCTGTCCGCCTGACGGTGTCCTGCGGCGCCCTTGTTCCGGAGCGGGACGGTGGAGCGGGGCCGGGGTCCGTACGGCTGGATTTCGCCCCCGCCGCCCCTTCCCGTCCCATCCCCGGGGGCTGCCGCCCACGGACCTCCCGCTGCCGGCCCTGAATGAGCCTCGTCCTCCTAGGCCAGGTGGGCGGACGCCGGAGTGCTCTGACCTGCGTCGACAGGGGACGGTCAAGGGATTTGCCTTTGTCCTTCCCCTTCACGTAACGTTGCATTCAACGGCGCGGGGTGGAGCAGCTCGGTAGCTCGCTGGGCTCATAACCCAGAGGTCGCAGGTTCAAATCCTGTCCCCGCTACTGAAGACGGAGGGCCGGAACCCGAAAGGGTTCCGGCCCTCCGTCGTATGTCGTCAGGGGCATGGCCCACGCGGGTTCCGCTCAGGCCGCCGCGCAGTTCGGGCAGACCCCGCGGTACGTCACCTCGACGTCCGAGACCGTGAAGCCGAAGCGCTCCGAGTCGGGGAGGTCGGCCAGCGGGTTGCCGCTCGGGTGGACGTCCTTGATCGCTCCGCACCGGGCACACACCAGGTGGTGGTGCGGGCTGTGCGCGTTCGGGTCGTACCGCTTGGCGCGCTTGTCGGTGGCGACCTCGAGCACCTCGCCGAGCGAGACCAGCTCGCCCAGCGTGTTGTAGACGGTCGCCCGGGAGATCTCGGGCAGCCGGACGACGGCCCTGGCGTGCACCTCGTCGGCGGTCAGGTGGACGTGGTCGCCGTCGAGCACCTCGGCCACGACGCGCCGCTGTGCGGTCATCCGCCAGCCGCGTCCGCGCAGCCGTTCCAGAAGGTCACTCATGGAATCAGCCTAGCAGCCAACTGGACCAGGTCCCGAACAGGTGTGATTTTAGATCCCAGACTGAATTGGATGAAGTCCACTGTAGGATCAAGTCGACAGAATCCGCGATGAGCGGCTGGAGGCCGCGGTCCCGATCGCGCGCGGCGGACAGCACTGGACCGCTCGTCGTGGCGCACGGGCCGGGTTCCCCTTCGGGGCCCGGCCCGTTCGCGTGCTCAGGCCGGTACCTGCTGCCGGGCCGGCGCCCAGCAGCGGATGATGTCGCGGACCGAGACGATGCCGGCCGGTTCGTCGCGGTCGAGGACGATCAGGTGCCGGAAGCCGCCGTGGGCCATCGCCCGGGCCGCCTCCTCCAGGGTCCAGCCCGGAGCGGCGAAGACGACGTCGTTGGTGGTGTGGGCGTGGGTGCGTTCCGTGTCCGGGTCCTGTCCCAGGCCCACGGAGTTGAGGATGTCCCGCTCGGTGAGGATGCCGATGCCGCCCGCGTCCGGGTCGTGGACGATGGCCGCGCCGACATGGCGGGCGGCCATCAGGGCGGCGGCCTGACGGAGGGTGTGTGCGGGGCCGATGGTGAGGACCACCGTGCTCATGGCGTCGCGGACGAGCATGGCTGGAGCCACCTCCTAAGAACCCACGGTTGTTCATGGATTCACAAGTTCACAAGTGGGGGGTGCTGTCAGCGTGGCAGGTAAAGCGGGGGTCAACAAGAGGGCGCGCGCAGCCAATTGAGGGCGTGCGCGCTCATGTGAGGTCCGGGCGGGTCCCTCAGTGGCGCTCGTTGAGGTAGCCCAGCAGCTCCTCGTGGAGCAGTCCGTTGGAGGCGGCCGCGTTGCCGCTGTGCGGGCCGGGACGGCCGTCGAGGCCCGTGAAGGTGCCGCCGGCCTCCGTCACGACGATCGCCGTGGCCGCCATGTCCCACAGGGACAGCTCGGGTTCGGCACACAGGTCGACCGAGCCCTCGGCGACCATCATGTACGGCCAGAAGTCGCCGTACGCGCGCGTGCGCCACACCTCGCGGGTCAGGTCGAGGAAGCCGTTCAGCAGCCCGCGCTCCTCCCAGCCGGTCAGCGAGGAGTACGCGAAGGAGGCGTCGGACAGCTCCGAGACCCCGGAGACGCGCAGCCGGGTGGCGGAGGTCAGGCTGCGGCCGGTGAAGGCGCCGTGTCCCTTCGCCGCCCACCAGCGACGGCCCAGCGCCGGGGCGGAGACGACGCCGACCACGGGCTGGTAGCCCCCCTCGCCGGCCTCCGTCAGCGCGATGAGCGTGGCCCAGACGGGAACGCCGCGCACGTAGTTCTTCGTGCCGTCGATCGGGTCGACCACCCAGCGACGGGGGCCGGTGCCCTGGACGCCGTACTCCTCGCCGAGGATCGCGTCGCGCGGACGCGCCCGCTGGAGCTGTCCGCGGATCAGCTCCTCGGCGGCCTTGTCGGCCTCGCTCACCGGGGTCATGTCCGGTTTGGTCTCGACCTTGAGGTCGAGGGCCTTGAATCGGTCCATGGTCACGGCGTCGGCGGCGTCCGCGAGGACGTGCGCGAGTCGGAGATCGTCGTGGTAGTCCGGCATGGGACGAACCGTATCCGGCCGAGGTGAGAGGGGGCCACAGGGGACCGCAGGACGGACGGGCGGGAGCCGTGTACGCGGCCGTGGACCGTAGGTCGCCCCCGCGAACCCTTGACAGTGCTTCCGTCCGCGTCAAACCTGGGCGCAGAGTCGCTCGCCCCAGGGAGGCGATGATGCCCTCAGCGCGGGAATCCCTACTGGACGCCGCCTTCGAGGCGCTCGCACGACGGCCGTGGGCCGCGGTGCGGATGGTGGACGTCGCGGTGGCCGCCGGGGTGTCCCGGCAGACGCTGTACAACGAATTCGGCAGCAAGGAGGGCCTGGCCCGGGCGCTCGTGCGGCGCGAGGCCGACGGGTACCTCGCCGGGGTCGAGCGGGCGCTGGCCGTGCACGGCGACGCCCGGGAGAGGCTCACCGCCACCGCCGAGTGGACCACCTCCGCCGCCCGCGACAACGCCCTCCTGCGGGCCGTCCTCACCGGTTTCTGGAGCGAACGCCTGCCCTCGCCGACGCTCTCGGCGGTCCCCTCCTCCTCCGCCGCGCCCGCCCAGCGGCGGGCCGACGGGCCGCTGCCCTCACCCGGTGACCTGGTGGGCGCCGTCCGCGACCGGGCCGTGGCCGTGCTCTCGGGCCCCGGCGCGATCCGGGCCGACGCCGCCGACCTGGCCCGCTCCTGCGAACTCGCCGTCCGGCTGGCGCTGTCCTGCGTGGCCGCGCCCCCGCCGGGCGAGGACGGCGTCGCGGAACTGGTGCGAGGGGCGCTCCAACGCCAGCCGGCCGACCGCTCCGGTCAGTGAGCCGACCCCGACAGCTGGAGCCCGATCACTCCTATGATCACCAGGCTGATCGAGACGAGCTTCAGCGTCGACACCAGGTCGCCGAGGAAGACCATGCCGTAGATCGCGGTGCCCGCCGCGCCGATGCCCGTCCACACGGCGTAGGCGGGGCCCACGTCGAGCTTCTTCAGGGAGAGGGTCAGCAGACCGAAGCTCCCCAGGGCGAAGGCGCAGAAGGCGATGGTGGGCCAGAGCCTCGTGAAGCCGTGGGACAGCTTGAGGCATACGGCGAAACCGGTCTCGAGCAACCCGGCCACGACGACCAGCAGCCACGCCATGTGCTGTCCCTCCGTTCGCCCGGCCCGGTCCGGCTCCGGCTCGGTGCGATTATGCACTTACCGAGCCCGGGGGGACGCAAACAACGCGGTGGTCAGCCGGTGGATCAGTCGCCTTCCTTGCGGTCGCGGGTGGCCAGCAGCCGGCGCAGCGAGTACAGGCGCGCCGGATCGGCGTGGCCGTCGGCCACCCAGGCGTCCAGCGCGCAGTCCGGCTCGTCGTGACTGCACGCGCGCGGGCAGCCCTCCGTGCCCGGCACCAGGTCGGGAAAGGCGAGGATCACCCGGGACGGGTCGACGTGGTGCAGGCCGAAGGAGCGCACGCCCGGGGTGTCGATCACCCAGTCGCCGGTGCCCGCCAGGGGCAGGGCCAGCGCCGAGGTCGTGGTGTGGCGGCCACGGCCGGTCACCGAGTTCACATGGCCGGTCACCCGTCGCTGCTCCGCCGGGACCAGCGCGTTGACCAGGGTCGTCTTCCCCACCCCGGAGTGACCGACGAACGCCGTGATGCGCCCGGCCAGGAACTCGCGCACCCGGTCCGCCGAGTCGCCGTTCTCCAGCTCCTCGCGGCTGGTGACGACGTACGGGATGTCGAGGTGGCCGTACAGCTCCAGCAGCTTGTCCGGCGAGGCCAGGTCCGACTTCGTCATGACCAGCAGGGGGGTCAGTCCGCCGTCGTAGGCCGCGACCAGACAGCGGTCGATCAGGCGGGGCCGGGGCTCCGGGTCGGCCAGGGCGGTGACCACGGCGAGCTGGTCGGCGTTGGCGACGACCACCCGCTCGAACGGGTCGTCGTCGTCCGCGGTGCGGCGGAGCACCGAGCTGCGCTTCTCGATGCGGACGATGCGGGCCAGGGTGTCCTTCTTGCCGGACAGATCGCCGACGATCGCGACCCGGTCGCCCACCACCGCGGCCTTGCGGCCCAGTTCGCGGGCCTTCATCGCGAGGACGATCCGGTCCTCGACCAGGCAGGTCAGGCGGCCCCGGTCGACGGTGAGGACCATGCCCTCGACGGAGTCCTCGTGCTTGGGACGGATGTGGGTGCGAGGCCGGTTGCCCTTGCGGTTCGGGCGGCTGCGGATGTCGTCCTGGTCGGTGTGCTTGTCATAGCGGCGCATGGCGAAAGTCCCTATACCCCGAGCATCCCGGTCCACAGTTCCGGGAAGTCCGGCAGCGTCTTCGCCGTCGTCGCCACGTTCTCGATCTGCACGCCCTCCACCGCCAGGCCGATGATCGCGCCGGCCGTCGCCATGCGGTGGTCGTCGTAGGTGTGGAAGATGCCGCCGTGCAGCCGGCGCGGGCGGATGTGCAGACCGTCGGCGGTCTCCGTCACATCGCCGCCGAGTTCGTTGATCTCCTTCGTCAGCGCGGCCAGCCGGTCCGTCTCGTGCAGGCGCAGGTGGGACACGCCGCGCAGGGTGGACGGGGAGTCCGCGAGGGCGGCGACCGCCGCGATGCCCGGGGTCAGCTCGCCGACGTCGCCGAGGTCGACGTCGATGCCGTGGATCGAGCCAGAGCCGGTGAAGACCAGGCCGTAGTCGGCCAGTTCGCAGGAACCGCCCATCTCGGTGAAGATCTCGCGCAGCCGGTCACCCGGCTGGGTGGTGCGGGCCGGCCAGTCCGGGATCAGCACCCGTCCGCCCGTCACCAGGGCCGCCGCCAGGAACGGCTGGGCGTTGGACAGGTCCGGCTCGATGGTCAGGTCCCGGCCCAGCAGGGCGCCCGGGGTGACCCGCCAGACGTTGGGCTCGCCGCCCGACTCGGGGGTGTCCACCTGTGCGCCGACCGCGCGCAGCATGTCGACCGTCATCCGGATGTGTGGCAGGGAGGGCAGCGTGGCGCCGGTGTGACGGACCTCCACGCCCTGGTTGAAGCGGGGGGCGGAGAGGAGCAGGGCCGACACGAACTGGGACGAGGACGAGGCGTCGATCTCCACCGTGCCGCCGTCCAGTGCGCCCCCGCCGTGCACGGTCAGCGGCAGCGCGCCACGGCCGTCGTCGTCGATCCGGGCGCCGAGCACCCGCAGGGCGTCGACGACGCCGTTCAGGGGTCGCTCGTACGAGCGAGGGTCGCCGTCGAAGTGGACGGGACCGTCGGCGAGGGCGGCGACCGGCGGCAGGAACCGCATCACCGTGCCCGCGTTGCCGACATCGACCGTGGCCGGTCCGCGCAGTCCCGCGGGGAGGACCCGCCAGGCCTCGCCGCTGCCGTCCGGGCCGCCCGCGCCGGAGGAGCTCGACGACACGGTCTCCTCGATGCCGACGCCCATCTCGCGCAGGGCGGCCGCCATCAGCAGGGTGTCACGGGAGCGCAGGGGACGCCGCAGCCAGCCGGGCTCGGAAGCCAGGGAGGCGAGGACGAGGGCGCGGTTGGTGACGGACTTCGACCCCGGCACGTGGACCGTCGCGGCGACGGCCTCGCTCGCGTGCGGGGCGGGCCAGAGGGCGGTGGGTGCGGGGTTCGGGGCCATGGGCTCCACTTTAGTGGGCGGCCGTCCCGCGGGTGCGGCGCCGTCGGGGCCGGCCGTGCCCGGGGCACGGCCGCCGAGGTCCCCTCCGGCACCGCTGTGACGTGCCGCTCCAGGGCTGTCTCACAGCCCCAGCAGCCACCTGCCGCCGCCCAGCAGGGCGCACAGGCTCACCGCGTGGAACAGGAACAGCCACAGGCCCGCCGGCACGTGGGTCAGCCGGGACAACTGGTCCGCGTCCGAGTCGCCCGCGCCGCCGCGCGAGCGCTTCGCCTGGAGCTCGAAGGCGGGCCGTACGCCGCCCAGCAGCAGGAACCACACCACCGCGTACGCGAAGGCCGCCTGCACCTGCGGTCCCGCCAGCCACGACACCAGCAGGAAGGTGCCGCCGGTGAGGACCACCGTGAGGGCGCCGTACGCGTTGCGGATCATCACCAGCATCACGACCAGCAGCGCCGTCGCCACCCACAGCAGCAGGGTGATGCGGCCCGCGCCGAGGAGGGCGGCGCCGCCCAGGCCGAGCAGCGGGGGAGCGGTGTAGCCGGCCGCCGCGGTGAGGATCATGCCCAGGCCGTGCGGCTTGCCCCGGCTGAGGGTCAGCCCACTGGTGTCGGAGTGCAGCCGGATCCCGGTCAGCTGCCGGCCGGTCAGCAACGCGACCAGGCCGTGACCGCCCTCGTGGGCGATGGTGATCGCGTTGCGCGATATCCGCCACAGGGTGTGCGGCACGACGACCGCGAGGGCGGCGACCGCGGTGGCCACCACCACCCACAGGTCGGGGTCGGTCTGGGTGCCGACGAGACGGTCCCACAGGTCGGGCAGCGCGATGGCGGCGGTGCTCTCCATGGTTCGGGGTGGCTCCCTGTCCTCGTGATCGGTGGGGGTGGTGGCCGGGCGGCGGGCGGGCCTGGCAGTGTGGCACGTATGTGCGGACGGTATGCAGCGAGTCGCAGGCCCGAGGATCTCGCAGGAATCTTTGAGGTCGAGAAGTGGGAGCCCGAGGAGGTCCTGGAGCCCGACTACAACGTGGCGCCGACCAAGGAGGTCTACGCCGTCCTCGACCGTCCGGTGAAAGACGCCGGCGACCCGCGCCCGGTTCGGCAGCTGCGGAAGCTGAAGTGGGGACTGGTCCCCTCCTGGGCGAAGACCCCCGAGGGAGGCGCGCGGATGATCAACGCGCGCGCCGAGACCGTCCACGAGAAGCCCTCCTACCGCCGTGCGTTCGCCGCCCGGCGCTGCGTCCTGCCCGCCGACGGCTACTACGAGTGGGTCACCGGCGTCCAGGAGCGGGACCTGGAGGTCGAGGGGAAGCGGAAGCGGCCGCGCAAGCAGCCCTACTTCGTGCTCCCGGCCGACGGTTCGGTCTTCGCGATGGCCGGGCTGTACGAGTTCTGGCGGGACCGGACCCTGCCCGACGACCATCCGGGGGCCTGGTGGGTGACGTGCTCGGTGATCACGACCGAGGCGGAGACCTCCCCGCTCGCCGTGGCCCCCGCCGACGGCCCGCACGCCCTCGCCGACATCCACCCCCGGATGCCGCTGATGCTCACCCCGGACCGCTGGGACGCCTGGCTCGACCCGGCGCGCACGGACGTCGACGACCTGCGCTCCCTCCTCGAACCCCCGCCGCCCGGGCTGATGCGCGCCTACCCGGTGTCCACGACCGTCAGCAACGTCCGCAACAACGGCCCGGAGCTGCTGAAGGAGCTGGAGGGGCCCGAGGAGGGCACACTTTTCTGACGTGAGAAGCGAAACAGTGGTGAGCACCGAGACGGTGGAGACCGAGGCGGGCACCGCCCGCGTCACCTGGCACCACGCCGGGAAGCCGCGGCTCGTCCTCGCGGTCGGCCACGGCGCGGGGGGCGGCATCGAGGCCCGGGACCTCCAGGCCCTCGCCGCCGTGCTGCCCGGACACGGGGTGAGCGTCGCCCTCGTGGAGCAGCCCTGGCGGGTGGCGGGCAGGAAGGTCGCGCCCGCGCCGAAGACCCTCGACGTCGGCTGGCGCGGGATCTGGCCGGCCGTCGCCGCGCCCGGGCTGCCGGTGATCTCGGGCGGACGCTCGGCCGGCGCGCGGGTGGCCTGCCGTACGGCCACCGAACTGGGGGCGCACGCCGTGCTCGCGCTCAGCTTCCCGCTGCACCCGCCGGGCCGGCCGGAGAAGTCCCGCGCCGACGAGCTGCTCGGGGCGGGCGTGCCGACCCTCGTCGTCCAGGGCGGCAACGACACCTTCGGCCGACCGGACGAGTTCCCCGCGGGCGACTACGCCCTGGTGGAGGTCCCGCACGGCGATCACGGCTTCGCCGTGCCCAAGCGGGCCGGGGTCACCCCGCAGGAGACGATGGAGGCCGTGACCGCGGGTGTCGTGGGGTGGATCGCGTCACCGGGGTGAGGTGTACGGGTGGGGAATGCGACGGGGCGGGACGCTGTTGAGGCGGACAGAAGTGCTGAACAACCGGCACCGACACCAGTGGGAGAGGAAGTCCGCCGCATGGGTTCGACCATCTGCCCGAGCCGCAGCAGCCGTACCGATCTGGACTGGACGGTGCTGCACGCGGCCAAGACCGCTCCTATTGGAGCGGCGGCAGGCGCGGGTAGTCGTCTATCCTCCGATTCGAGTGGGATCGGTTTCGGTCTCACCCGCGATCTTGAGGAGGTGGGTCCGGTCACCGGTACCGACGCAGGGACCGACAACGGCCAGGCGGAGCTGCCCGAGGGCCAGGGCGTGAGCGGGGAGACGGGCGCGGAGTCCACCGCCGAGCGCAGCGCGCGCTTCGAGCGGGACGCGCTCGAGTTCCTCGACCAGATGTATTCGGCCGCGCTGCGCATGACGCGCAATCCGGCCGACGCCGAGGACCTGGTGCAGGAGACGTACGCGAAGGCGTACGCGTCCTTCCACCAGTTCCGGGAGGGCACCAACCTCAAGGCCTGGCTGTACCGGATCCTCACGAACACGTTCATCAACTCGTACCGCAAGAAGCAGCGCGAACCCCAGCGCAGCGCGGCCGAGGAGATCGAGGACTGGCAGCTGGCGCGTGCCGAGTCGCACATGTCCACCGGTCTGCGCTCGGCGGAGTCGCAGGCGCTGGACCACCTGCCCGACTCGGACGTGAAGGCGGCGCTCCAGGCCATCCCCGAGGAGTTCCGGATCGCCGTGTATCTCGCGGACGTAGAGGGCTTTGCGTACAAGGAGATCGCGGACATCATGGGGACACCCATCGGTACGGTGATGTCCCGGCTGCACCGGGGCCGCCGTCAACTGCGCGGCATGCTCGAGGACTACGCCCGCGAGCGTGGGCTGGTCCCGGCCGGTGCCGGAGAGTCGAACGAAGCGAAAGGTTCGGGCTCATGAGCTGCGGAGATCCGCACGAGACGGACTGCGGTGAGGTCCTCGACCACCTGTACGAGTACCTCGACAGCGAGATGCCCCCGGTGGACCGGGACAAGTTCCAGCACCACTTCGAGGAGTGCTCCCCCTGCCTGGAGAAGTACGGGCTGGAGGAGGCCGTGAAGAAGCTGGTCAAGCGGTGCTGCGGAAGTGACGACGTGCCGACCGACCTGCGGGCCAAGGTCATGGGCCGGATCGACCTGATCCGCTCCGGCCAGGCCGTCCCCGACCACGACGTGACGGCGACGCGTCAGGAGACCTGAGCCGCTCCGCGGAAGCGCTGCCGTCACTCGAATGTGCTAATCCGCGGGTGATACGCCCGCGGATCCGCCCCCTGCCTCCTAGGCTCCTGAGCCCGGACAGGTACGGCTGGGGGAGGCGTCATGGAGGGCATTCCGGCGCGGGCGCGCGCGTACGCCGCCTGTGTCGCCCTCGGCGCCCTGCTCTGCACGCTCCCCGCACTGCCCGACGGGCGCACGCCCTGGTGGGCCGTCGGCCTGCTGGCCGTCCTGTACGCCGGCGGCGAGCGGATCGCCCGGCGCCGGTTCGCCGGCACCCTGCACCCCGTGCTGCTGGCCGGCGCGTTCCTGCTCGCGCCGGCCGCGGCCGCGCTCGTCCCGCTGCCCGGGGCGCTGTTCTCGCATGTCGAGCGGCGCCCCTTTCTGCTGCGGCGGGTCTGGCGGGCCGCCCACGCGTCGCTCGCCGTCTGGGCGGCCGCCCGGGTGCACAGGGCGCTCGGCGGACCGGCGGCCGTGGCCGACTCCGACCTGCCGTACGCGCTGCTGCCCGCGGGCGCGGCCGTGCTGGTGTTCTGCGCCGCGCTCGCCCTCCTCACGGCGGGATGCTGGCGCTCGCCGAGGGGCTGCCGCCGCGCCGGGTCTGCCGGGGGCTGTTCCTGCGCTCCCTGGCGCCGCTGGCCGTGCACGGGCTCGGCGGGCTGATGATGGCCGTGCTGTGGCTCAGCCCCTACGGGCCGGTGGCCGCCCTGCTCGTGCTGTTCCCGATGGCCGTGTCGTGGTGGGTGTTCGCGCAGTACCACCGTGAGCGCGCCGCCCACCAGGCGACCATCCGCGCCCTGGTGCAGGCCGTCGACATCAAGGACGGCTACACGCGCGGACACAGCGAACGCGTCGGCCAGGCCTCGGTGCTGATCGGCCGCGAACTGGGGATGGACGAGAGCCGGATCGACATGCTCCGCTTCGCCGGGATCCTGCACGACGTCGGCAAACTCGGCGTCCCCACCCGGCTGTTGCGCAAGGACGGCCCGCTGACACCGCAGGAGCGGCGGGTGATCGAGCTGCACCCCGAGTACGGCCACGAGATCACCCGCGGGATCTCCTTCCTCGGCGAGGCCCGCTCGGCGATCCTGCACCACCACGAACGCATCGACGGCACGGGCTACCCGTACGGGCTGGTGGGCAGCCAGATCCCGGAGCCGGCCCGGGTGGTCGCCGTCGCCGACGCGTTCGACGCCATGACCTCCACCCGCTCCTACTCCAGGGCCCGGCCGGTGCACGTCGCCCTGGAGGAGCTGCGCAAGTGCGCGGGCGCCCAGTTCGACCCCCGGATGGTCGCGGCGCTGGCGCACGTCATCGCCCGGGACGGCTGGCATCCGGTGGTGACCGCCGGGGAGGATCGCCCGGCCGTGCCCGCGCAGGCCGCCGACGACCGGTCCGAGGTGCGTCGATGACGGTCCGCCGCTCGCATGTCGCGCTCCACGGCGCGGCGGCGCTCCTCGGCGCCTTCTCCCTCCTCGTCACCTTGCTGACGGGCGTCGAGGACCGCCCCGTGGCGCTCGCCTTCGGCGTCCTGGTCGCCGTCGGGGAGCTGACCCGCCCGCAGAGCGGACCCCGGCTGCGGGAGGCCGCGCCGCTCGGTGCCGCCGGATCGCTGTCCTACGCGCTGGTCGGAGGGCACGCCGGGCACCCCACGCACCACGGGGTCACCCAGGTCGTGACGGTCGTGGTCGCCGCCTCGCTGCTCGGCAGCGTGCCGCAGCTGGCCCGGGGACAGGCCGTCCTCGACCACCTGGTCCGGCGGGTCCTGGCCGTCGGGTTCGCCGCCGTCTGCTTCCAGCCCCTGCACAACCGCGGGGTGTTCGACGGATGGAGCGGACCCGCCTACGCGCTGCTGCTGCTCGCGCTGCTCGTCCTGACCGTCCTGTGCGACGCCGTGGTGGCCGCGGCGCTCGCCCACTCCCGCACCGGCTGGCCGTTCACCCCGCTGCTGCGGGACGAGCTGCGGGCGGTGCCCGGGATCGGCTCCGCGGTCTGTGCGACGGGGGCGGTGATGGCGCTCGCGGTGGCCGTCGTCGGGCTGTGGGCGCTGCCGGTGTTCTCGGTGCCGCTGCTGCTCACCCAGCTGTCCCTGCGCCGGTACGCGGCCGTGCGGGCCACCTACCGGCAGACCATCGCCTCGCTGGCCCGCGCCACCGAGATCGCCGGGTACACCCCGGCCGGGCACGCCCGCCGGGTCGCCGCCCTCAGCCAGGCCGTGGGCCGCGACCTGGGGCTCCCGGAGCCCGAACTGGCCGTCCTGGAGTACGCCGCCCTCATGCACGACATCGGCCAGCTCAGCCTCGTCGACCCGGTCCCGGCCGGCGCCACGGCGGGGCTGCCGGCGGACCAGCAGCGGCGGATCGCGCTGCTCGGCGGGGCCGTCGTCCGCCAGACCGGGGCGGGCGCCCAGGTCGCCGCGGTCGTCGAGCGGCAGGCCGACCCGTACCCGGAGCAGCCGGTGGCCGCGCGCATAGTCCGGGTGGTGAACGCATACGAGGAGAAGGTCCGGGGCAGCGGTCCCGGTGGGCCTCTCGACGCCCTGGAGGAGCTGCGCCTCGGCACCGGCGGGGAGTACGCGCCCGAGGTGGTGGAGGCCCTGGCCAGGGTGCTGTGGAACGTGGGGGTGGCGCGCGGCTCCGCGGGCCGGCCGGCGGGAGGCGACGGGTGGGCTGTCTGACCTCGTCCCCGGCTGGGTAACCCATGGGTAATGAGCGGCCCTCCGGCCCCACGTGGTTGGATGCGAGGGAGAGAGTGTCCGGGGGCACTGGCCAGCCCACAGAACGGAACTGGCAGGCGGGAATCGTGAGGATCTTCGGCAAGGGACGGCACCGGCCCTCCGCCTCCTGGCGGCAGGCCACCGACCGCGCGTTCACGCTGATCGGCGACGGGCGGTACGAGGACGCGGGCGCGCTGCTGACACGTGCCGCGGATCTGGAACCCTGGCTGTCCGAGTCCTGGTTCAACCTCGCGCTGCTGCACAAGTTCCGGCACGACTGGGAGCAGGCCCGCACGGCGGGGCTGCGGGCCGTCGCCCTGCTCGACCGCGAGACCGGGGCCCCCGACTGGTGGAACGTCGGCATCGCGGCCACCGCCCTCCAGGACTGGCCGCTGGCCCGCCGCGCCTGGCAGGCGTACGGCCTGCGGGTGCCCGGCGACGCCATAGGCGCGGGCGAGCCGGTCGGCATGGAGCTGGGCAGCGCGGCCGTCCGGCTGTCGCCCGAGGGCGAGGCCGAGGTGGTGTGGGGGCGGCGGCTGGACCCGGCGCGGATGGAGGTGCTGTCCATCCCGCTGCCCTCGTCCGGGCGGCGCTGGGGCGAGGTCGTGCTGCACGACGGGGTGCCGCACGGCGAGCGGACCACCGCCACGGGCCACTCCTACCCGGTCTTCGACGAGATCGAGCTGTGGGCGCCGTCGCCCGTGCCGACCTGGGTCGTCCTGCTGGAGGCGGCCACCGAGTCGGACCGGGACGCGCTGGAGCAGCTGGCGGCCGACGCGGGCTTCGCGGCGGAGGACTGGTCGTCGTCGGTGCGGCTGCTCTGCCGGATGTGCTCGGAGTCGCGGATGCCGTCCGACGAGGGGGACGGTGAGCATCTCGACCCGCACGACCACAGCGAGCCGGGGCATCCGGGGCCGCTCGGGCACCGGACGGACGGGCAGCTGTGGGTGCCGGAGCGGGAGTGCGGGGTGGCCGCGCCGGCCTCCCTGGTCCGGGGGTTGCTGGACGGGTGGGTCGCCGACAGCCCCGATTCCAGGGACTGGCGGGACCTGGAAGAGGTCTGCTGACCGCTTTCGGTCGCCTGTTCGTCGTGGCTGGTCGCGCCGTTCCCCCCGCCCCCGAGGGGGCGCGCTGCCCGTACCCTGTATCGAGCATTCACCCCCTGTCTGTTTGAGGAAGGCATCGTCGGTCATGGCCCAGCAGGACACCGATCAGCAGCACGCGGGCGTGCTCCCCGTGGACGACGAGGGCTTCGTCATCGACACCGAGGAGGCGGAGGCGCGCGAGCTGGCATGGCGTGAGGCCGGCACCTCGCGGCCGATCACCGTCGTCGGGAACCCGGTGCTGCACAAGGAGTGCAAGGACGTCACCGAGTTCGGCGAGGAGCTGCGGCAGCTGGTCGCGGACATGTTCGCCTCGCAGCACACCGCCGAGGGCGTGGGTCTGGCCGCCAACCAGATCGGCGTGGACCTGAAGGTCTTCGTCTACGACTGCCCGGACGACGAGGGCGCCCGGCACACCGGCGTCGTGTGCAACCCGAAGCTGGTCGAACTGCCCGCCGAGAGGCGCCGGCTGGACGACAGCAACGAGGGCTGCCTGTCGGTGCCCACTGCCTACGCGCCGCTGGCCCGTCCCGACTACGCCGAGGTGACCGGGCAGGACGAGAAGGGCAACCCGATCAAGGTGCGCGGCACCGGATACTTCGCTCGGTGTTTGCAGCACGAGACCGACCACCTGTACGGGTACCTCTACATCGACCGCCTGTCCAAGCGTGAACGCAAGGACGCCCTGCGGCAGATGGCCGAGAACGAGCCCCGTTATCCCGTGGTCGCGAACGACTGAGCCCACCCGCAGCACGACGACGCCCGGCCGGGATCCCCCCGGCCGGGCGTCGTTCGTGTGTCCGACGGACGTTCGATCGCTTACGCACATCTACTGCACATCTGCTGATCCGTAACCAGTCACGTGGGGGTGGATTCTCGGCATGTTGGGGTGGTGAATGAAGCAAATCCGTTCCCAGAACGGTCAGTTGTAGTGCTGAATGGGAAGTGCGGGGATACGCAACGGCGCACGCCCGGCACGGGGGGAGGGGTGTGTGCCCACTGGCGGCTGAGAGGGGTTGTCCGTGCCAGCTTTCCCATACAGCACCACATACAGCACCACAGCGACGGTGACCGCGCCCGCGGTCCCTCCCTCGCTCTCTCTTCCGGTCATCGAGGCGGCGTTTTCCCGGCAACTGCATCCGTATTGGCCTCAGTTGCAGGAGAGGACGCGCTCCTGGCTGCTGGAAATGCGCCTGATGCCGGCGGACAAGGTCGCAGAATATGCCGACGGACTTTGCTACACCGACCTGATGGCGGGCTTCTACCTCGGCGCACCCGACGAGGTCATGCAGGCCATCGCCGACTACAGCGCGTGGTTCTTCGTCTGGGACGACCGGCACGACCGTGACGTCGTGCACGGCCGTACGTCCTCCTGGCGGCGGCTCAGGTTCCGCTTGCATGCGGCCCTGGACTCGCCCGCGGACCATCTGCGTCACCCGGATCCGCTGGTCGCCGGGCTCGCGGACAGCGTGGGCCGGCTGCACTCCTTCCTTCCCGGCACCTGGAACGCCCGGTTCGTCCGGCACTTCCACGCCGTGATCGACGCGTACGACCGTGAATTCCACAACCGAATCGAAGGGCGCGTTCCAGGGGTCGAGGAATATCTGGCGCTGCGTCGGCTCACCTTCGCACACTGGATCTGGACCGACCTGCTCGAGCCGAGCGCGGGACAAGAACTCCCGGACCCGGTGAGGAAACACCCCGCATTTCGCCGCGCGGCGCTGCTGAGTCAGGAATTCGCCGCCTGGTACAACGACCTCTGCTCGCTTCCCAAGGAAATAGCGGGCGATGAGGTACACAATCTCGGGATCAGTCTCATCACCCATCATGGGCTGACCCTCGAAGAGGCGGTGGAGGAAGTCAGGCGACGCGTCGAGGAATGCATTTCCGAGTTTCTCGTCGTCGAACAGGAAGTCCTGCTCCTCGCCGACCGGCTCGCCGACGGGACGGTCCGCGGAAATCGGCTGGGCGCCGCCGTGCGGTCCTGCCTCGGCAATATGCGGAACTGGTTCAGTTCCGTCTACTGGTTCCACCACGAGTCCGGCCGATACATGGTCGACAGCTGGGACGACCGGTCCACGCCCCCGTACGTCAACAACGAAGCGGCAGGTGAGAAATGACCGTCGAGTCGGTGAAACCCGCGACCCCCGCGTCGCCCGAACTGCGTGAGCCACCGTTGGCCGGTGGCAGGGTGCCGTTCCTCGGACACGGCTGGAAGCTGGCCCGTGACCCGCTGGCCTTCCTGGCCCGGCTCCGCGACCACGGCGACATCGTCCGCCTCAGGCTCGGCCCCAAGACGGTGTACGCCGTCACCGCGCCGGAACTCACCGGCGCCCTGGCGCTCAGCCCGGACTTCATCATCTCGGGGCCCCTGTGGGAGTCCCTGGAGAGCCTGCTCGGCAAGGAGGGCGTGGCCACGGCCAACGGCCCGCTGCACCGCCGCCAGCGGCGCACGATCCAGCCCGCGTTCCGGCTCGACGCCATCCCCGGCTACGGGCCGATCATGGAGGAGGAGGCGCACGCGCTCGTCGAGCGCTGGCGGCAGGGCGAGGTCCTCGACGTCACCGCGGAGTCCTTCCGGGTGTCCGTGCGCATCTCGGCCCGCTGCCTGATGCGCGGCAGCTATATGGACGCCCGGTCCGAGCGCATCACCTCCGCGCTCGCCACCCTGTTCGCCGGTATGTACCAGCGCATGGTGGTGCCCCTCGGTCCGCTTTATCGGGTACCGATTCCGGCCAACCGCGAATTCAACCGGGCGCTGGCCGATCTGCATCGGCTGGTGGACGAGATCATCGCCGACCGCCGCGCATCCGGTCAAAAGCCGAACGATTTGCTGACGGCTTTGCTGGAGGCGAAGGACGAGAATGGCGAACCGATCGGGGAACAGGAGATCCACGACCAGGTCATCGCGATACTCACCCCGGGCAGCGAAACAGCAGGCTCCGTGGTGATGTCCCTGCTCCATGTCCTCACCGAGCACCCCCACCTGGTGGACAAGATCCGCGAAGAGGTGAAAAGCGTCGCCGGTGACCGGCCGGTCGCATTCGGCGACGTCCGAAAGCTCCAGCACACCGCCAATGTCGTCGTCGAGACCATGCGGTTGTATCCAGCGGTGTGGATATTGACGCGGCGCGCGGTGACCGAGACCGAGCTCGGCGGCTACCGCATTCCTGCGGGCGCCGACATCGTCTACAGCCCGTACGCCGTGCAGCGCGATCCGCGGTCCTACGAGCGGCACACGGAGTTCGATCCCGACCGCTGGCTGCCCGGCCGCTCCCCGGAGGTGCCGAAGTACGCCATGACGCCGTTCGGCGTCGGCAACCGGAAGTGCCCGAGCGACCACTTCTCGATGGCGGAGCTGACACTGATCGCCGCGGTGGTGGCGTCCGCGTTCCGCTTCGAGGCGGCGCCGGGCTCCGACAACCGGACGCACATCGGCATCACGCTGCGGCCGCGACGGCTGCTGCTGCGGGCCGTACCCGGGTGAGAGCCGCGGCTCAGGCGGCGGCCTGCGGGCCGCGGAACGTGCGCCGGTAGGCGTTGGGGGAGGTACCCAGCGCCTGCACGAACTGGTGGCGCAGGGCGCCGGCCGTGCCGAAGCCGGCCCGCCAGGCGATCGCGTCCACCGTCTCGTCCGTCGCCTCCAGCAGGTGCTGTGCCAGCAGCACCCGCTGGCGCAGCAGCCAGCGGTAGGGGGTGGTACCCGTCTCCTGCTGGAAACGGCGGGCGAAGGTGCGCGGTGACATGTGGGCACGCTCGGCGAGCTGCTCCACCGTGACCTCCTCGTCGAGGTGCTGCTCCATCCACGCGAGCACCTCGCCGACGGTGTCGCACCGCGACCGGGGCAGCGGCCGCTCGATGTACTGGGCCTGCCCGCCGTCCCGGTGCGGTGGCACCACCATCCGCCGGGCGATCCGGTTGGCGACCTCGGGGCCCTGCTCCTTGCGGACCAGGTGCAGACAGGCGTCGATCCCGGCGGCCGTGCCGGCCGAGGTGATCACCGGGTCCTCGTCGACGTAGAGCACGTCCGGCTCCACGGCGGTCCGCGGGTAGCGGCGGGCCAGCACGTCCGCGTGCCGCCAGTGCGCGGCGCAGCGCCGGCCGTCGAGCAGCCCCGCGGCGCCCAGCACGAACACCCCGGAGCAGACGCTGAGGACCCGGGCGCCGCGGTCCACGGCCCGGCGCAGCGCGTCGAGCAGCTCGGGCGGGTACGCGCGGTCGATGTTCGCGTCCGCGGCCGGTACGGCGATCAGGTCGGCCTCGTCCAGCCGGTCCAGGCCGTACGGCGTGGACACGGTCAGCCCGCCGACGTGGGTGCCCAGCACCGGGCCCTCCGCCGACACCACGGCGAAGTCGTACACCGGCAGTCCCTCGTCGCTGCGGTCGAGGCCGAAGACCTCGCAGACGACGCCGAGTTCGAAAGGATGCACGCCGTCGACGAGGACGGCGGCCACGTTGTTCAGCATGCTGCCAGTGTGCACCCGAAGTGGCAGGAATTTGAAGGTGTGCGGCAGTCCTGCCACTCACGGTCAGGAGCGTTCCGCACGACACTGGTGTCCATGAACACGAACCAGATCGAAGGCCTCATCGGAATGCTCATGGTCCTCGGGATCCTCGTCCTCCTGGTCCTCCCGTCCGCGCTCGGCGTCGTGCGCGACCGGCGCGCCGACCGGCAGATCAGGGAGGCCCAGGAGGCCCGGGGCGAGAGGGAGGGTCAGAAGTCCTCGTCCAGGTCGACGGAGCCCTCCACCGCGACCTGGTACGCCGACGGACGGCGCTCGAAGAAGTTGGTCAGCTCCTGAACACCCTGGAGCTCCATGAAGGAGAAGGGGTTCTCCGAGCCGTACACCGGGGCGAACCCGAGCCGCGACAGACGCTGGTCGGCGACGCACTCGAGGTACTGCCGCATCGAGTCGGTGTTCATGCCCGGCAGCCCCTCACCGCACAGGTCGCGCCCGAACTGGAGCTCGGCCTCCACGGCCTCCCGCAGCATGGCGGTCACCTCCTCCTGGAGCCGGTCGTCGAAGAGGTCCGGCTCCTCCTTGCGGACGGTGTCCACCACCTCGAAGGCGAAGCTCATGTGCATCGTCTCGTCACGGAACACCCAGTTGGTGCCCGTGGCGAGGCCGTGCAGCAGACCCCGGCTGCGGAACCAGTAGACGTACGCGAAGGCGCCGTAGAAGAACAGGCCCTCGATGCACGCGGCGAAGCAGATCAGGTTGAGCAGGAAGCGGCGGCGGTCGGCCTTGGTCTCCAGCCGGTCCAGCTTCTCGACCTCGTTGATCCACTTGAAGCAGAACTCGGCCTTCTCGCGGATGGAGGGGATGTTCTCCACCGCGTCGAAGGCGGCCGCGCGGTCCTCCGGGTCCGGGAGGTAGGTGTCCAGGAGCGTCAGATAGAACTGGACGTGGACGGCCTCCTCGAAGAGCTGCCTCGACAGGTAGAGGCGGGCCTCGGGGGAGTTGATGTGCTTGTACAGCGTCAGCACGAGGTTGTTCGCCACGATCGAGTCGCCCGTCGCGAAGAACGCGACCAGCCGGCCGATCATGTGCTGCTCACCCTCGGACAGCTTCGCCAGGTCGGCGACGTCCGAGTGGAGGTCGACCTCCTCGACGGTCCAGGTGTTCTTGATGGCGTCCCGGTAGCGCTCGTAGAAGTCCGGGTAGCGCATCGGGCGCAGGGTCAGCTCGAAGCCGGGGTCGAGCAGGTTCTTGGGCGGTGCAGCCTTGGCTTCGCTGGTCATCACTGGCAGGCCTCGCAGGACTCGGGGTTCTCAAGGGAGCAGGCGACGGCGTCGGGCTCGGTCACCTGCTGGACGGGGAGGGTCTTCTCGGGCTGCGCCTGGGCCTGGGCCGCGCGGGCGATCCGGGTCGCCGGGCGGGAACGCAGGTAGTACGTCGTCTTCAGGCCCGACTTCCAGGCGTACGCGTACATCGAGGAGAGCTTGCCGATGGTCGGCGTCTCCAGGAACAGGTTCAGGGACTGGGCCTGGTCCAGGTACGGGGTGCGGGCGGCGGCCATGTCGATCAGGCCGCGCTGCGGGATCTCCCACGCCGTGCGGTACAGGGCGCGCACGTCCGCCGGGATCCAGGCGAAGTCCTGCACCGAGCCGCTGGACTCGCGCAGCGCCTCACGGGTGCGGGCGTCCCAGACACCGAGCTCCTTGAGGTCCCGCACCAGGTAGGAGTTGACCTGGAGGAACTCGCCGGACAGCGTCTCGCGCTTGAACAGGTTGGACACCTGCGGCTCGATGCACTCGTACACGCCCGCGATGGACGCGATGGTGGCGGTCGGCGCGATGGCGAGCAGCAGCGAGTTGCGCATGCCCGTCCTCGCGATCCGCTCGCGCAGCGCCGCCCAGCGCTCGGGCCAGGTGAACTCCACGCCGTAGTGGTCCGGGTGCAGCACGCCCCTGGCCGTACGGGTCTTCTCCCAGGCCGGCAGCGGGCCGTTGCGCTCGGCCAGGGCGGCGGAGGCCTCGTACGCGGCGAGCATGACGCGCTCGGCGATACGGGTGGACAGCGCCTTCGCCTCGGCCGAGTCGAAGGGCAGCCGCAGCTTGAAGAAGACGTCCTGGAGGCCCATCGCGCCCAGGCCGACCGGCCGCCAGCGGGCGTTGGAACGGCCCGCCTGGTCGGTCGGGTAGAAGTTGATGTCGACGACCCGGTCGAGGAAGGTGACGGCCGTGCGGACGGTGTCGTCCAGCCGCTCCCAGTCGATCGTGCCGGCCGCCGTGTCGACGAACGCGCCGAGGTTCACCGAGCCCAGGTTGCAGACCGCCGTCTCGCCGTCGTCGGTGACCTCCAGGATCTCCGTGCAGAGGTTGGAGGAGTGCACGACGTGGCCCGGCTCGGCCGTCTGGTTGGCGGTGCGGTTGGCCGCGTCCTTGAAGGTCATCCAGCCGTTGCCGGTCTGCGCGAGGGTGCGCATCATGCGGCCGTACAGGTCCCGGGCGGGGATGGTCTTCTTCGCCAGCCCCTTCGCCTCGGCCGAACGGTAGGCCGCGTCGAACTCCTCGCCCCACAGGTCGACGAGCTCGGGCACGTCGGCGGGGGAGAACAGCGACCACGGGGCGTCGGCGTTGACCCGGCGCATGAACTCGTCCGGGATCCAGTGCGCGAGGTTCAGGTTGTGCGTCCGGCGGGCGTCCTCACCGGTGTTGTCCCGCAGCTCCAGGAACTCCTCGATGTCGGAGTGCCAGGTCTCCAGGTACACCGCGGCCGCACCCTTGCGCCGGCCGCCCTGGTTCACCGCGGCGACCGAGGCGTCCAGCGTCTTCAGGAACGGCACGATGCCGTTGGAGTGCCCGTTGGTGCCGCGGATCAGCGAACCGCGGCTGCGGATCCGGGAGTACGACAGCCCGATGCCGCCCGCGTGCTTCGACAGCCGGGCCACCTGGTGGTAGCGGTCGTAGATCGAGTCCAGCTCGTCCAGCGGGGAGTCCAGCAGATAGCAGGACGACATCTGGGGGTGCCGGGTACCGGAGTTGAAGAGCGTCGGCGAGGACGGGAGGTAGTCCAGCCGGCTCATCAGCCCGTAGAGCGCGGCGACCTCGTCCACGGAACGCGGCATGTCGTCCTCGGCGAGGCCGCAGGCCACGCGCAGCAGGAAGTGCTGGGGCGTCTCGACGACCTTGCGGGTGATCGGGTGCCGCAGCAGATAGCGGCTGTGCAGGGTACGGAGCCCGAAGTAACCGAAGCGGTCGTCGGCGTGCTCGTCGATCAGCGCGTCGAGGCGGGCCGCGTGGATCCGCACGAACTCGGCGGTGCGGTCGGCGATCAGGCCCTCGCGGTGGCCGACGGCCACCGAGCCGGTGAACGAGGTGACGCCCTGGGAGGCGGCCTCCGCGGCGATGCCGATCGTCAGCAGCCGGGCGGCCAGCTTCGAGTAGGCGGGGTCCTCGGAGATCAGGCCCGCGGCCCCCTCCGTGGCCAGCTCGCGCAGCTCCGCCTCGTCGGCCCGGGCGGACCGGCCGCGCAGGGCGGCGGCGGCGACCCGGCCGGGGTCGGCGTCGGGCAGGTCGGCGGTCAGCTCGGTCAGGGTCCGCAGCAACGCGGTACCGGGACCGTCGGTCTCCAGCTCGGTGGCGGAAACCGGCTCGGCTGGCGCGATGGTCACGTGGGGCTCTCCCTCGCTCGGCGGTGGGCCTTGCGCAGGGCAGGGGGCGGCACACGAGCGCGCGGGGCGTCGCGTCCACCGGCCCACTCCACGAGACCCGGACGTCAGGGCACCCGGACCGGACGGCCGGGCACGCTGTCGGCAGGACCTCGGACTGAACAGGCGTGCGCATACGGGTATGGACGCACGCAAGTACACCGTTGCGGGACAGTTCCGGATTCGCACCGGATTCCCCTGCGGCGACAGCGAGCACGAGCATACATCTTGTGCTCACCCGTCACGCCACCCCCAGATGTTGTGTCGGGGTGGTTTCAGAGCGTCAGTTGACAGGCCATCGGAGTGAGATCGCTCCGGTCCGGCGGGGGATTCCGGTCCAGCACTGGTGTGCGGACGGAACCCGGACGTTCGTGGATGCGGTGGGCCGCGCACATCACGCGCCGGATCGACGGGAAGACAGCGGTGCGGCCCTTGGCGGCCCGGGCACGGCGGGGCAGGGCGCGGACGAGGGCCTCGCCCGCGCCCCGGCCGCGGGCGAGGCCCGTCGACCGCCGGCACGCGGATCTCGTCCTCGCCGCGGACCGCGATCCCGGACATCGGGCCGGCGCCGGGGACGAAGGTGACACCGCCGAGGAGACGGCCGTCCTCCACGGCCACCGGCACCTCGGCGGCGGCCGCGCGCCCGGCCATGCCGCGCGATGCGCGCGGACACCGGTCGCGCTCGCCGAAGTCGAGGAGGCCGCCGTCGGGGCGGGCGCGGGCCGCCGTGTCGCCGTGTCGCCGAGGGCGTGTATCCGGGCCCGGCGCGGCCTGCCGTGTCACGAGGTCCACGGCCCCGTGTGTGCCGCACGCCCGGGTTGCGGAGCGTGCCGGGAGTGATTCCATGGAAGAAGGCGTCGGCGCCGTACGAACTCTCCGCTCCGCGAGTCTCCGTCCCGGGAACCGCTTATCCGGAACGCGCAAGGAGAACGCCATGACGAGGGTCGTCCGCCATCCCCCCGGCAAGGAGCGACCGCGCGACGCGCCGATGGCCACACTGGTCTTCCGACGGGCGGGGCACCGGGTCGGACACGGACTCCTCGGCCGCTGGCACTCCCTGACGATCCGTCTGGAGGCCCGCCGCGGTGTCACCCGACCCAAGAAGTGGCGCCGGTGTGTCTCCTACGCCAACGTCACCAGGGCGATCTGGCTGGTCGCCGTCCTGGCACTGCTCGCCTGGGTCGGGGAGGGCCTGTACATCGTCATCACGCAGGAGACGACCAGGTTCGAGCAGTGGCGGCAGGGCAACATCGGGTTCGACACCGTCTTCAAGTTCCTCGGCCCCGTCCTCGCCGCCTCGATCGCCGCCACGCTCTTCTTGTTCTGGTGGTACCGCTGGACCAAACGGCGTTACCTCACCAAGGCACTGCGGGATCCGCGCCGGCTGGTGCCCACCGCCGGGTACGACACCGCCGAGATCGTCGGCCGCGAGGACATCGCCCAGGTCCTCGCCGAGCGGCTGCGCGAACGCGACACCCGGCGGCCCTATCTGCTCGTCGGCGGCGTCGGAGCGGGGAAGACCGCCGTCCTCGTACGGCTCACCGAACTGCTGGCCCGTCAGCACGCCGTACCGGTGCCGGTCAGACTGCGGGACGCGGCGGACGGCTCCGACCTGAACTTCGAACGCCTGGCGAGGCAGCGCTTCGCCCAGGAGGCGCCCAAGGGCATCCTGGCGCGCAGCAAGACCGACCGGGTGTGGCAGCAACTCCTCGCCGACGACAAGCCGGTCGTCCTCGCCGACGGCCTGGAGGAGGCCCTGCTCGACGACGGCGACGGCCGGCAGCACAACCGGGACAACGTCATCCGCCGGGCCATCGAGCGCGCCCACGAGGAGAAGCTGCCCCTGGTCATCGCCTCCCGGCCGCACAGCCCGCTGGAGGCCACCTCCGCAGCGATCGTGGTGCTGGAACCGCTCAGCGAGGAGGAGGCGCTGCGCTTCATCGAGGCGGACGTACCGGAGACCGACGAACGCCGGGTGGACTGGATCGTGGAGACGGCGGAGGTGACCGAGTCGCCGATCTACCTCCAGATCGCCCGCGAACTCCACCGGCGGGGAATCCTGGAGCACGACCGTCCGGACGACGATCCGCGGCACATGAACACCCGCAGCCGCGACCGCGCCACCCTGCGCCTGTGGCTGCTGGAGACCTGGGCCGAGGCGCTGTGCGAGGGCCGGCTGCGCGAGGACGTGGCGCTGACCCCGCAGGAGCGCCGTGACACGCTCGAAGTGGTCTCGGCCCTGGCCTGTGTCGGACTGCTCCAGGACAAGCTGGAGGTCGGCTTCGCGGAGCTCCTCGACCCGGACGTCCTGCACCCCGGTCCGGGGCGGCGGGCACGGGCACGGGCCGAGCACGCGTGGGCCGGCCACGGCTTCGACCGGTACGGCAGACGCGGGACCACTCTCTCCGACTGGCACCGGCGCCGGATCTGGGACGCGCTGTGCGAGCGGCTCGGCGAGGCGGAGAGCAGGCGGCTGCGCGAGGGCAACATGGACCAGTGCCATGCCGTCCTCGCCCGCTTCGCGGCCCGCGCGGGCAAGCTCAGACTGGTGGAGGGCTTCGAGCACCGGGTCCGCTTCCCGCACAGCATCATCCAGGCCTACTTCGGATGCCGTCTGCTGAACCACCTCGGGGAGCGCGGCGCCGGGGACCTGGCCGAGCAGGCGCTCCAGCCGCCCGGCCCCAGCCGCGAACTGCTCATCGCCCTCGTCCTGTTGTCCCGCCACAGGGCGGCGCACGACCCGTCCCGGGGACACGGCGTGCGGGCCGAGCTGCGCAAGGAGATCGCGGAACTGCTGCGGCAGACACCTGTGCGGGGACGCCCGCTCGCCCACCGGCTGTGCGCCGCCGCGGGCCGCCGCACCGACGACCCCAAGGCCCTGGACCTGTACGCGGCCGCCCTGGAGATCGAGAGCGCCGAGGACGACCCGGGCGAGCTGAGCGCGATCGTCACCGCGGTGCGGGAGCACTGGGCCGGGATCAAGGGGGACCGGCGCACCCTGCGGGACGCCAAGCGCAGAGTGCTCAGACAACTGGGCGCCGCCCTGCGGAAGGTCTCCGACCGGATCGACACCACCCCGCTGTACTGGGAGTTCTTCCGGCTGGGGATCCAGGAACCCTCCTACTCCATCCGCCTGGTGGTCGCCCAGGAGTTCGGCGCGGGCGGCAACGCGGCGTTCGCCGTCATCCGCGAGCGGGTCGGCCTGAACAGCGACCCCGTGAACGAGTACAACGACCGGCTGGACGAACTCAGAGCCTGGAAGAGGCGGGAGTACGAGGCGTGGTCCGCGCGGATGGGGCAGGCGCACGCGGACCGTATGGCACAAGGGGGCGCCTCGGCCGAGGACATCGGGCGGCTCCAGGAGGAGCGCAGGGAACTGAACCGGCGCTACCGGGAGCGCCGGGTCGCTCTCTTCCGGGAGTTCGTGATGCGGGCCTGGATGCTCCCGATGCTCCTGGGCTCCGTCGACGAGGCCCATCGCGACGAGGCCCGGGAACGCCTCACCAAGTGGCTGCGTCACCTCGACCCGGAGTTCACCGGCGGCGCCCCCGATCTGCCGCTCGCCCTGGAGGCCGCGCTGGCCCAGGGCTTCAAGTACGCGGCCAACCGGCGCCATCGGCACCCGCGCACCCACCTGGGAGGCCGCACCGACCTGATCCGTCAGGCGGAGACCGTGCTCCGCCAGTCACGCTGCTGGTACGCGCAGCTCAGCCTGCTCCAGGCCCTGTGCCTGTGGGAACTCCCGGACGCCGGCGGCGGCCGGTCCGACGGGCACCAGCCGGTCCAGCGGTTCGGCGGGGCCACCGCCGTGGAGACGGTGAAGCGGTGGCTGGCGATGGCCGGCACGGTGAACGCGGCGCCGGGCCGGCCGGACGGCGAACCGGCCCGGCGGTGCCTGCATCCGTTCGTAGCCGAGGCCGGCGACCTGGTCGCCCTCGCCCTGGAGACCGGGCAGCCCGAGCGGTTCCTGTGGATCGACGAGAAGGGCGTCGCCGACAACATCGGCGCCCGCGCGGGGAGCACGGGGGTGTACCGCAAGCACAGCCTGTGGATTCCCCCGTCGGTCGGCTGGAGCACCCTCGACCCGCGCGCCCAGCGTCTCGTCGCCGACGTGCTCGTGATGCTGAACCTCATCGAACGGGACGGGCACCCGGACGAGGTCGAGGAGCGCCTGGCCCGCGTGGAGCAGCCCGGGATGTCGTTGCCGCCGTGCATCCGCACGGACCGGGAGCCACTGCGGCCCGGACTGCGCATCGGCACGTCCACCCCGCCCGCACCGGGCTCGACCTGTCTGCCCGGCTGCAAGTTCCAGCTGTGCCCCTACCCTCCCCGGGGCGGCCTGCCCCGGGGAGAGATCCGCGAGCCGTTCTGCCGTCAGCAGCAGGCCCTGCTGCCCGGCGGCGTCCGGCGCCGGCTGCCCCGGGGGCTGCGCAGGAAGACCCCGCGCTGGGTCGGCATGCGGGTGCGCGAACTGGACCGCTTCTGGGCCACGATGGCCAGACGGACGCGGGACTAGACCCGTCCCGCACCCGTCCCGCGCCCGGTCCCGCCCCGATGGCCCGCGCGCCCCGATGGCCCGCGCGGCCCGGTGATCCGCGCGGCCCGGTGATCCGCGCGGCCCGGTGATCCGCGCGTTCGGACGGGCGCTAGTGGCCCGCGCCCGCCGTCGCCGGGGGCAGTTCCACCGCGACGCCGGGGTCGCCCGCGTCCGCCGTGTAGTCCGACGGCTTCGTCTCGTCGATGCCGTCGGGGGCCTTGGCCGCCCTCAGGACGAAGGTCAGCACCACCGTGACGACGATGTTGATCACGAACGCGGTGAGACCGATGTAGCCGATCTCGCCGATGCCCGGGATCTCCTTCGACGAGCCGCCGAAGTGCGCCTGGGTCGGGGACGCGACGCCGTACGCGGCGACCGTGCCGTAGACCATGCCGACCGCCCAGCCGGCGAGCAGCGCCCAACGGTGGAACCAGCGGGTGAACAGGCCGCCGACCAGGGCCGGGAACGTCTGGAGGATCCAGATGCCGCCCAGCAGCTGGAAGTTGATGGCCACCGTCTTGTCCATGGTGAGGACGAAGACCAGGGCGCCCACCTTCACCAGCAGCGAGACCAGCTTGGAGACCCTCGTCTCCTGCGCGGGCGTCGCGTCCGGTTTGATGAAGTCCTTGTAGATGTTTCGGGTGAAGAGATTCGCGGCCGCGATCGACATGATGGCCGCGGGCACGAGCGCGCCGATGCCGATCGCCGCGAACGCCACACCCGCGAACCAGGACGGGAACATGTCCTCGAACAGCTGCGGGATCGCCAGCTGGCCGTTGGTGACCTTGACCCCGGCCGCGATCGCCATGAAGCCCAGCAGCGCCAGCAGACCCAGCATCAGCGAGTACAGCGGCAGGATCGTGGTGTTGCGGCGGATCACCTCACGGCTGCGGGACGACAGCGTCGCGGTGATCGAGTGCGGGTACATGAACAGCGCCAGCGCCGAGCCCAGGGCCAGCGTGGCGTACGTCCACTGGCCGGGTTCCGCCGGTGCCAGCGCGCCGCGCGGCTTGCCCGTCGCCGGGTTGGTCTGGCTGAACGCCTCGCCCGCCTTGGCGAAGATGTCGTCGAACCCGCCGAGCTTGATCGGGATGTAGATGATCGCCACCGCGATGACGATGTAGATCAGCGTGTCCTTCACGAACGCGATCAGCGCGGGCGCCCGCAGACCCGAGGAGTAGGTGTAGGCCGCCAGCACGCCGAAGGCGATCAGCAGCGGCAGGTCCTTCACGAACCAGTTGGTGTCCTCGCCGCCGCCGACGCCCATCACGTCGAGCACCGCCTGGATACCGACCAGTTGGAGCGCGATGTACGGCATCGTCGCCAGGATGCCGGTGACGGCGACCGCCAGCGACAGGCCCTTCGAGCCGAACCGGCCGCGCACGAAGTCCGAGGTCGTCACATAGCCGTGCTTGTGCGACACCGACCACAGGCGGGGCAGGAACGTGAAGATCAGCGGGTACACCAGGATCGTGTACGGCACCGCGAAGAAGCCGGCCGCGCCCGCCGCGTAGATCGCCGCGGGTACGGCGACGAACGTGTACGCGGTGTACAGGTCGCCGCCGAGCAGGAACCAGGTGACCCAGGTGCCGAAGGAGCGGCCGCCCAGGCCCCATTCGTCGAGGCTGTGCTCGTTCTCGGCCTTGCGCCAGCGCGCGGCCAGGAAGCCCATGACCGTGACGGCCAGGAAGAAGAAGATGAAGACGGCGAGCGCGACGCCGTTCACGCCGTCCTTCACTCCGACGCACCGCCCTTCGCGGAAGCGGACGAGGAGCCGGCGCGGCCGCGCTGGTCACGCTGCCACAGCTTGTACGCGGTCACGGTGAGCACGGCGGAGAGCGGCACCCACAGCATCTGGTACCAGTAGAAGAAGGGGATCCCTATGAACGCCGGATCGACCTTCGCGTACGAACCCACCCACAGCATCGCCACGAAGGGCGCGATCAGACAGAGGCCGATGGCGACGCGCGCAGGCGTCACCACCGGTTCCCTCGTTCGTTCGTCGGACATCGGCGGCTCCCGTCCCCTCACTCTGATCGCCTTGATTACAGGTGTAATGCGCAGGCAATGTAAGTGACGGATAAGCCGAGCGGAAGACCCTCCACAGACCCTCTACTCGGTGGGCCTCTTCAGTCGTGCCACGAACTTGTACCGGTCGCCCCGGTACACCGACCGCACCCACTCCACCGGCCGGCCCTCCTGGTCCAGCGAGTGGCGGGAGAGCATCAGCATCGGCAGACCCACGTCGGTGCCCAGCAGGCCCGCCTCGCGCGGGGTGGCCAGCGAGGTCTCGATGGTCTCCTCGGCCTCGGCGAGCCGGACGTCGTAGACCTCGGCGAGGGCGGTGTACAGCGAGGTGTACTTGACCAGCGAGCGGCGCAGGGCCGGGAAGCGCTTGGCCGACAGATGGGTCGTCTCGATGGCCATCGGTTCGCCGTTGGCCATGCGCAGGCGCTCGATGCGCAGCACCCGGACGCCCGCCGTTATGTCGAGGAGGCCGGCGAGCCGGTCGTCGGCGGTGATGTAGCCGATGTCCAGGAGCTGCGAGGTCGGCTCGAGGCCCTGGGCGCGCATGTCCTCGGTGTACGAGGTGAGTTGGAGTGCCTGGGACACCTTCGGCTTGGCCACGAAGGTGCCCTTGCCCTGGATCCGCTCGAGGCGGCCCTCGACGACGAGTTCCTGGAGGGCCTGGCGGACGGTCGTGCGCGAGGTGTCGAACTCGGCCGCCAGCGTGCGCTCCGGCGGGACCGGGGTGCCCGGGGACTGGGTTTCCGTGATGTCCAGCAGGTGTTTCTTCAGGCGGTAGTACTTGGGCACACGCGCGGTACGGACGGTCGCCCCACCCTCGTTCTCCGCACTGCTGACGTCGGTGCTCATGGCCTGCCTTCCCGGCTGCGGGGTGCCGAAATGGCCGACACGCCGTCGGCCGCGGCTCACATCGTGGCACGGACGCGGGAATGCTGCTCCACCGTTCCGTGATCCCTCTGTATACCGTCGCAACCTTTGCTGGTCTAGTCCACCAGGGCAAATGGTCTACCGGAGCGAGGCCCTCCGGCGTTCGGGTTTTCGAGGGCTTCTTACTTAAAGGTTCCTGCATATGTAGGTCCCATAACGGCTGTTCGGAGGGGGTTCGGCCACCCTTGACAGGCTTATTGGTCTGAGCCAAGCTCTGCGCACTGGTCTACACCATTGGTCCAGATCGAGGTCCCGGCCCGTGGGCGGGGGGTGTGGCATCCCTGAGGAGGATGGCGTGAAGCGCAAGCTGATAGCCGCGATCGGTATCGCGGGCATGATGGTCTCCATCGCGGCGTGCGGGGACGACAGTGGCAGCGGGGACTCGAAGGGCACCGAAGCCAAGGAGCTGACGGTCTGGCTCACCGTCGACGCGCAGAACAACTGGCCCGAGCTCGTGAAGGCCGCCGACGCGGCGGTGCAGAAGGCGCACCCCGGCGTCAAGATCAACCACGAGTACTACGGCTGGCCGGACAAGAACGCCAAGCTCGACGCCGTTCTCGCCACCGACAAGGCCCCCGACGTCGTCGAGATGGGCAACACCGAGATGCTCGGTTACATGGTCAAGGGTGCCTTCGCCCCCCTCGACACCGCCAAGTTCGACAACTCCTCCGCCTGGCTCGACGGCCTCAAGGCCTCGGTGACCTACGACGGCAAGACCTACGGCGTGCCGTACTACGCGGGCGGCCGGGTCGCCAACTGGCGCAAGGACCTCTTCGCCTCGGCGGGCGTCAAGACCACGCCGAAGACGTACGCCGAGCTGACCGCCGCCCTGGACAAGGTCCAGAAGAAGGAGGGCGACAAGTTCTCCGCCTGGTACCAGCCCTCCCGTGACTGGTACGCGGCCATGTCCTTCGTGTACGACGCCGGCGGCTCGATCGCCAAGGAGGACGGCGGCCAGTGGAAGGCCAACCTGTCCTCGCCCGAGTCGCTCAAGGGCCTCAACGAGTTCAAGAACGTCCTCGACAAGTACATGCACGGCGACAAGACCAAGGACGAGTCCGACCGTTACATCGTCTACGGTCAGGGCAAGTCCGGCATGATCTTCGCCCCCGCCTGGGAGGGCGCGACCGCCGCGGCGAAGGAGAACGACAAGACCGGCAAGCTCGCCAACAACGTCGAGAACTTCGTGATGCCCGGCCCGTCCGGCAAGAACCTGCCCGTCTTCCTGGGCGGCTCCGACCTCGCCGTCCCGGTGAAGTCGGACGCGCAGGCCCTCGCCGCCGAGTGGATCAACGCCTTCACCGGCCCGTCCGGCCAGAAGGGTCTGATCGCCAAGGGCAACCTGCCCAACAACAAGACCGACCTCGCGACCCTCAAGAGCGACCCGGCCACCGCGGTCCCGGCCACCGCGGCCGAGTCCAACTGGTTCGTCCCGATGGCTCCGGGCTGGGGCCAGGTCGAGAAGGCCCAGGTGCTCCAGACCATGCTCCAGAGCATCGGCACCGGCAAGAAGACGGTCGAGGCCGCCGCGAAGGACGCGGACGCCGCGATCGACAAGGTCATCAACAACAAGTGACCTGAGGGCAGGGCCCCGTCGACCCCGGAGAGCTTCATCGGGGCGGGGCCCTGCCTCCCGTACGACCCGTACGGGGCTTCGCCTTCGTACGACCCGAGGGACCGCTGAGGAGCGCGCGGATGAGTGCCGCAGACACGACCACTGCCAAAGTGCCGCCGACGCGGCAGTCACCGCCACCACCACCCGTGGTGCCAAGACCACGCGGCGGCCGGAGGTCCGGCGGGGCCGCGACCCCCTGGCTGCTCCTCGCCCCCTGCCTGCTTGTGCTCGCCCTGGTGATGGGCTATCCGCTGGTCCGGCTGGTCACCCTCTCCTTCCAGAAGTTCGGGCAGTCCCAGCTGTGGGGCTTCCAGCCGGCCGAGTCCGTCGGCATCGACAACTTCACGGGTGTGCTGGAGGACGGCGAGTTCTGGCAGGTCGTCCTCCGCACGATCGTCTTCGCGGCCGGCTGCGTGATCCTCACGATGGTCATCGGCATGCTGATCGCGCTGCTCCTCCAGCGGGTCTCCGGCTGGGTGAAGACCCTCGTCAACATCGCGCTCGTGGCCAGCTGGGGAATGCCGGTCATCGTCGCCACCACCGTCTTCAAGTGGCTGTTCGACGCCGACTACGGCATCCTCAACGCGGTCCTGAGCAGGCTGCCGGGCGTCGAACTGATCGGCCACAACTGGTTCGCCAGCGGACCGCAGGGGCTGGCGGTCATCATGCTCCTGGTCGTCTGGGGCGCCGTGCCCTTCGTGGTCATCACCCTCAGCGCCGGCCTGACCCAGGTCCCGGCCGAACTGGAGGAGGCCGCCCGCCTCGACGGCGCGGGCGCCTGGGGCGTCTTCCGGTACGTCACCCTGCCCATCCTCAAGCCGATCATCGTGATGCTCACGACCCTGTCGGTCATCTGGGACATGGGCGTCTTCCCCCAGGTCTTCGTCATGCGCAACGGACACCCGGAAGCCGAGTTCCAGATCCTGACGACCTACTCCTACGACCGGGCCTTCGTCGTCAACGACTACGGCCAGGGCTCGGCGATCGCCCTGATCACCGTGCTGCTGCTGCTCGGGGTGGTCGCCGTCTACATGCGCCAGATGCTGAAGATCGGAGAGGTCGAATGAGCGCCGTTGCCTCCGAGGCGAGCCGGGCGGGCAGCCGCTCCGGGCGCCGCAGGTCGAAGTCCGGCTGGAACCTCCTCGGCCTGCTCGTCTTCGCCGTCGCGGGCTTCCCCGTCTACTGGATGCTGAACACCGCGTTCAAGCCGGCGAAGGACGCCATCGACCCGGACCCGAGCGTGCTGCCGACCGGACTCACCCTCGACAACTTCAGCCGCGCGCTGCACATCGCCGACTTCTGGGGTCCGGTGGGCCGCAGCCTGCTCGTCTCCCTGGCGGTCGTCGCGATCGGCGTCGTCGTCGGCATGCTGGCCGCCCTGGCCATCTCCCGGTTCGCCTTCCGCGGCCGCAAGGTCGTGATCGTGGGCATCCTGGCCGTCCAGATGGTCCCGCTCGTCGCCATGATCATCCCGGTCTTCCTGCTCCTGAACGACCTGAACCAGTACGACAAGCTGTCGGGCCTGATCATCACGTATCTGACCTTCATCCTCCCCTTCACGGTGTGGACGCTGCGCGGCTTCATCGTCAACATCCCGAAGGAGCTGGAGGAGGCCGCGATGGTCGACGGCTGCTCCCGCACCGGGGCCTTCGTCCGGGTGGTCTTCCCCCTGCTGGCCCCGGGCATGGTCGCCACCTCGGTCTACGCCTTCATCCAGGCATGGAACGAGTACCTCTACGCCCTGATGCTGCTCAGCCAGAAGAACCAGACGGCCACCGTCTGGCTCAGCAACTTCTCCACCAAGCACGGCACCGAGTACGCCCCGATGATGGCCGGCGCCACCATGATGGCCCTACCGATCGTCGCCCTGTTCCTCCTCGTCCAGCGCAAGATGGCCGCGGGGCTGACCGCGGGCGCCGTGAAGGGATAACGCCCCCGATGACGACAATCGCCAGCGGCACCGACACTCTCACCCGTGACGCCCTGACGGTCCTCCAACCCGGATTCCCCGGCACCACCGCCCCCGACTGGCTGCTGCGCCGCCTGGGCGAGGGCCTGGCGTCGGTGGGTCTGTTCGGGCGGAACATCGCCTCGCCCGAACAACTCGCCTCGCTGACGGCGCAGTTGCGCGCGGAACGGGACGACGTCCTGGTCGCGATCGACGAGGAGGGCGGCGATGTCACGCGGCTGGAGGTGCGCACCGGCTCCAGCTTCCCCGGCAACCACGCGCTGGGCGCGGTGGACGACGTCGCGCTCACGCTGGAGGTCGCCGCCGAGCTGGGCCGCCGCCTCGCGGAGTGCGGCGTCAACCTCAACTGGGCGCCCTCCGCCGACGTGAACTCCAACCCCGCCAACCCGGTCATCGGGGTCCGCTCCTTCGGCGCCGACCCCGGCCTGGTCGCCCGGCACACCGCCGCCTACGTCACCGGCCTCCAGTCGGCCGGCGTGGCGGCCTGCACCAAGCACTTCCCGGGGCACGGCGACACCGCCGTCGACTCCCACCACGCGCTGCCGCGCATCGACGCCGACCCCGCGGTCCTGACGGAACGCGAACTGACCCCGTTCCGCGCCGCCATCGCGGCCGGCACCCGCGCCGTGATGAGCGCGCACATCCTGGTCCCCGCCCTGGACCCGGCCCGGCCGGCGACCCTGTCCCCGCGCATCCTCACCACCCTGCTCCGCGAGGAACTCGGCTACGACGGCCTGATCGTCACGGACGGCATGGAGATGCAGGCCGTCGCCGCGACCTACGGCATCGAGCGCGGCAGCGTCCTCGCCGTCGCGGCCGGCGCCGACGCCATCTGCGTGGGCGGCGGCCTGGCGGACGACGAGACGGTACGCCGCCTGCGCGACGCCCTGGTCACCGCCGTCCGCACCGGTGAACTCCCCGAACAGCGTCTCGCGGACGCGGCGGAGCGGGTACGGGCACTGGCCCGCTGGACAGCCACAGCCGCACACGGCACGGCGGCGGCCGGTACCGACGAGGCGCCGGCCCGCGCCGGCCGCAGCACCGGGCGGGCCGATGTCGGCCTGATCGCCGCCCGCCGTGCGCTGCGACTCACCGGCGGCGACGGCTTCACCCCGGTCACCGACCCGCCCTACGTCGCCGCGCTCACCCCGGTCGCGAACATCGCCGTCGGGGACGAGACCCCGTGGGGTGTGGCCGCCGAGCTGGGCCGCCTGCTGCCGGGGACCGGGACCGGCGGCTTCACGGGCGCGGAGGCGGGCCACGAGGCGCTGGTCGCGGCGGGGGAGCGGCGGATCGTGGCGGTGGTCCGCGACGAGCACCGGCACCCCTGGATGACGGCGGCCCTGGACACCCTCCTCACGGCGCGCCCGGACACGGTCGTCGTCGAGATGGGCGTCCCGCAGGCCCCGCCCCGCGGCGCCCTGCACATCGCCACCCACGGCGCGGCCCGTGTGTGCGGCCGCGCGGCGGCTGAGGTCATCGCGGGGGCCACGCCCGCCTGAGTGCCGTCACGACGAAGGCGCCGGGCTCCTGAACGGGAGCCCGGCGCCTTCGTCATGGCCGGCGGTGGTGTGCGCGGGGGAGGAGGGGCGGCGCCCTCAGATGCCCTGCCACTCCGGCTTGTTGGCGAAGGTGTGCAGGAAGTAGTCCGCGAGCTTCAGCTTGGACGCGGCGGCCTCGTCGACGACGACCGTCGCGTGCGGGTGCAGCTGGAGCGCGGACGCCGGGCACACCGCCGCGACCGGCCCCTCCACCGTAGCCGCGACCGCGTCCGCCTTGCCCTCCCCGGTGGCGAGCAGCACCAGGTGCCGCGCCTCCAGGATCGTGCCGATGCCCTGGGTGATCACGTGGTGCGGGACCTGCTCGATGTCGCCGTCGAAGAAGCGCGCGTTGTCCACCCGGGTCTGCTCGGTCAGCGTCTTGATCCGGGTGCGCGAGGCGAGGGAGGAGCACGGCTCGTTGAACCCGATGTGCCCGTCGGTGCCGATCCCGAGCAGCTGGAGGTCCACTCCGCCGGCCTCGGCCAGCGCGCGGTCGTACGCCTCGCACGCGGCCTGTACGTCCGTGGCCGTGCCGTCCGGACCGAGGAAGGCGTCCATGCTGATGCCCAGCGGCTCCAGCACCTCGCGCCGCAGCACCGAGCGGTAGGACTCGGGGTGCTCGGCGGGCAGGCCCACGTACTCGTCGAGCTGGGCGATCCGCGCCCGCGCGGTGTCCACCGAGCCGGCGCGCACCGCGGCCGCCAGGGCCTGGTAGACGGGCAGCGGGGTGGAACCGGTGGCCACACCGAGCAGGGCGTCCGGCTTGCGCCGCAGGAGGCGCCCCATGGCCTCGGCGATGATCTCGCCGCCCGACCGGGCGTCCGCAACGATGACAACTTCCACGCTGGCCTGCCGTTCTGAGAGGGGCTTCGGGGGCCCGGAAGGGCTATGTGGTTTAGACCAATCTATGAGGTCAATCTAACAGAAACGGCCCTGTTCGTCTTCGGGCGAGGGAGGGGCGACGCGGGCCGCTCCGGCGTGGATCGCGGAAAATGCCCCGCGTAACCGGCCCCGCGCGGGAACCCGCACAGGCTAGGCTGCGCAGTGGATGTCAGAGCGTCCGCAGACCCATGACAACGAACGACCTTCCACACATGGACACCCCTAGTGGTCTAGTCCACAATGGAGGGGAGCGAGACACAGCACTTCCGTCTTCCCCGCACAGGAAGGCGGACCGAGGACCCGGAGCTCTCTGCCCTGACTGCCCCGGATCCTCACCCTTCGGTCGACGGGACCGCACACCCCGCGGCCGATATTGCTCCGGGCTGCGGTGCCGGGAGGGCTGAGGGTCCCTCTCAGGCGCCGCGGCCCGCGGGTGTTTCCGGGCCCGGGTGCCCCGCGCGGCCTCCCGCGCGCCGCCGACGGGTTTAGGCCCCGCACAGACCCACGGGTACGCTCGCAGACGTGCCCTCCATGAACGAACTCGTACGCCAGCACACCGCACTCGACGACTCCGACCTCGAGTGGCTCCACCTGCTGGTCTCGGAGTGGCAGCTGCTCTCCGACCTCTCCTTCGCCGACCTGGTCCTGTGGGTCCCCACCCGCGACGGCACCCGCTATGTCTCCGTCGCCCAGATGCGGCCCAACACCGGCCCGACCTCCTACCAGGACGACATGGTCGGCCACCTCGTCCCGCGGGGCCGCCGTCCGCTGCTCGACGCCGCCCTGGACGAGGGCCGGATCGTGCGCGAGGGCGACCCGGAGTGGCGCGAGGAGGTCCCCGTCCGGGTCGAGTCGATCCCGGTGCGGCGCGAGGGCCGGGTGCTCGGGGTCATCGCCCGCAACACCAACCTGCTCACCGTGCGCACCCCCAGCCGCCTGGAGCTCACCTACCTCCAGAGCGCCTCCGACCTCGCCCAGATGATCGCGGCCGGCTCCTTCCCGTTCCCCGACCAGCAGATGGACATGGACGCCGCCCCACGCGTCGGCGACGGCCTGATCCGCGTCGACGGCGACGGAATCGTCCAGTACGCCTCCCCGAACGCGCTGTCGGCCTACCACCGGATGGGCCTCGCCTCCGACCTGGTCGGCCAGCACCTGGGCCTGACCACGGCCGAACTCGCCCCGACCCGGGGTCCGGTGGACGAGGCGCTCGCCAAGGTCGCCAGCGGCTGGGCGCCCCGCGAGTTCGAGATCGAGGCCAAGGACGGCGTCATCCAGTTCCGGGCCATCCCGCTGAAGCCCAAGGGCACCCGCATCGGCGCGCTCGTCCTGCTGCGTGACGTCACCGAACTGCGCCGTCGCGAACGCGAGTTGATGACCAAGGACGCGACCATCCGGGAGATCCACCACCGGGTGAAGAACAACCTCCAGACGGTGGCGGCCCTGTTGCGGCTCCAGGCCCGGCGTATCGAGTCCGAACGCGGCCGGGAGGCGCTGGAGGAGGCGGTCCGGCGGGTCGGCTCGATCGCCATCGTGCATGAGACGCTGTCTCAGAACCTGGACGAGCGGGTGGAGTTCGACGAGATCGCCGACCGGGTGCTGGCGATGGTCGCCGAGATCTCGCCGGGCAAGGTCGCCGGCCGGCGCAGCGGACGCTTCGGCATCCTGGACGCCGAGGTCGCCACCCCGCTGTCCATGGTCCTCACCGAGATCCTCCAGAACGCCCTGGAGCACGGCTTCGTCGAGGGCGACACCGGCACGGTCGAGGTCTCCGCGGTCCGCGGCGGCACCAGCAAGGAGACACGTCTGCTGGTCACCGTCCAGGACGACGGCGTCGGACTCCCCGAGGGCTTCGACCCGCACACCTCGGGCAACCTCGGCCTCCAGATCGTACGGACGCTGGTGGAGGGCGAGTTGGGCGGCACCTTCGACATGGTCCCGGGGCCCGAGCGCGGCACCCAGGTGATCCTGGACATTCCCGTGCGCGCACAGAAGTAGCGGGCCCGCACAGCAAGAAGCCCCGGACCGTTCAGGGGTCCGGGGCTCGAATGCTCGTTGCCAGCTTGTGCTGCGCATCGGGGGTACTGCGCGCTGCGGCTCGGGGGCGGGAGATGCGTACACGTCGTACGCGCCGCCAAGCTCAGGCTTGCGGGGCGGGTGTTGTCAGGCGGAGGCCTGACGGGCCCGGTTGCGGGCGGCGCGGCGCTTCATGGCGCGACGCTCGTCCTCGCTGAGGCCACCCCAGACGCCGGAGTCCTGGCCGGACTCGAGCGCCCACTGCAGACACTGCTCCATAACCGGGCAGCGACGGCAGACGGCCTTGGCTTCCTCGATCTGCAGCAGCGCAGGACCGGTGTTGCCGATGGGGAAGAAGAGCTCGGGGTCTTCCTCGCGGCAAACGGCGTTGTGACGCCAGTCCATGGCTGCTACCTCTCCTTGGTATTACGTGCAAGTTGCTTGTGAATGTGAACGCTTTCACGAATCCCTCAACAAGTGAAGGGCCACCAGCCAGGTTCCCTGGCGCGGTCCTGTTGTTTGAAGAGGGGTTCCGGTGATCAGTGGATGCCGGTGTTGCGGGCTGTCTCGATCGCCACGTAGAGACTCGCAAACCTCAGCGGCGGATACAACCCCTTCCGGAAAGTTTTTTTTGATTCCTCGGTGTCGACTAGGTCACAGCCGTACTTCCATGGGGTGGACCCTGGCCTAAACGTTCGAGTGAAAGGACTTCAGCCCTTTCTGCTCACACAATCACACGCAGTGCACGGCGTACGCCTGTGAACGTCACGCTTGTTCGCAGCCCCAGGTGGTCACCGTCCATCTGAAGGGGCAAGGGGACCTTCGAATGCAAGGTGAACCGGTCCAGATCGTGCAGTGAGACCGCATGCTTGCCGTGCGGGCCCCGCTCGGGGGACGAAGTGAGCAACTGGGTGCCATATCGGGCAACCGACGCCGTGGACAGACGGCTGAGACCGAGTACGTCCAGCCCCGTATCGAACGAGGCCTTAGGCGACGCGTACACCGGGCGATTGCCCAGATAGGTCCACGGAGCCGTGTTGCAGACTATGGACAGCACCAAATCGGTCACCGGTTCCGCGCCCGGCCGCTCCAGCGTGATCGACCCGTGCCGCCGCTGTGACTCACCCAACAACTGGCGCATGGCCTGGCGGATGTAAAGAGCGTGGGTGGATCTCCTGCCGCGCTCGCGCTGCTGCTCCACCCGCCCCACCACCCCGGCGTCGAAGCCCAGCCCGGCGTTGAAGGTGAACCAGCGCGACGGCACCGCCTCGTCCTCCGTGCCCGGCGTGCCCGAGGCCAGACCGAGCCCCACCGTCCGTTCACTGCTCTCCCGCAGGGCGTCCAGCAGCGCGCCGGTGGCTTCCACCGGATCGTTGGGCAGCCCCAGGGCGCGGGCGAAGACGTTGGTGGAGCCGCCGGGGACCACCGCGAGGCCGGGCAGTCTCTCCGGATCGGGGCCGGCGTGCAGGAGGCCGTTGACCACCTCGTTGACCGTGCCGTCGCCGCCGAGGGCCACCACCAGATCGACGTTCCCGCTGTCCGCGGCCTGCCGGCCCAGGTCCCGTGCGTGCCCGCGGTACTCGGTGGTGACCGCTTCGAGCTTCATCTCGCTCGCGAGCGCGTGGATGAGGACGTCGCGCGTCCGTGCACTCGTAGTGGTTGCCGCCGGATTGACCACGAGAAGTGCACGCATGAGTTGCAGCGTACCTACTGGGTGGTACCGGGCACAGGCCGAGGTGGGGATCGGGTAAGAGATCGCGGGGTGAGCCTCGACACGGGTGCCGCGCCTCCCCGTGCGGGCGGCCCGGGGCCGGTCAGGGGCGCGGGCTACCCTTCTGGGGTGAGCAGTGACCAGACTCCCGCAGCCCCGGAATCCGCCGCCCCGCGCCCGCGCCGGCTGACGTACGCCGCCGCGCTCGTCGCCCTCGAAGGGCTGGCGCTGGTCGTCGGCGGGGTGTGGATGCTCGCCCTGGGCATCGGCGGCGACCCGGACGACCGCCGGCAGGCCGTCACCGGCGGCGTCACCCTGATCGTGCTCGCCCTGCTGCCGCTGCTCGCCGCGCGCGGACTGCTCGGGCTGCGCGGCTGGAGCCGGGGACCCGCCGTCATCACCCAGATCATGGCGCTGCCGGTGGCCTACAACCTGCTGCGGGCCGACAGCATGGCGATCCCGGCGGGCATCGCGCTCGCGGCCGTCGCCGTCGCGTCGCTCGTCCTGCTCGTCAACGGTGAGACGACCCGGGCCCTCGGGATCCGGGGGCCGGGCCGCGCGTCGGAGTAGCCGCCTTTCCGGCCGGCCCTCCCGCGTACCGCCGTCCTGCCGCGGTCCGCTGTGCCGCGGCTGTTCCTCGGCTATTCCTCGACGAGCAGCTTCTCCCGCAGCTGGGCCAGCGTGCGGGCCAGCAGGCGGGAGACGTGCATCTGCGAGATGCCGACCTCCTGCGCGATCTGCGACTGGGTCATGTTGCCGAAGAACCGCAGCAACAGGATTCGCTTCTCGCGCGGCGGGAGATCCTCCAGGAGCGGCTTGAGGGACTCCCGGTACTCGACCCCCTCCAGCGCCTCGTCCTCCGCGCCGAGGGTGTCGGCGACCGCCGGGGACTCGTCGTCGGTGTCCGGCACGTCCAGGGAGAGGGTGGAGTACGCGTTGGCGGACTCCAGACCCTCCAGGACCTCCTCCTCCGAGATCGCCAGCTTCTCGGCGAGTTCGTGGACCGTGGGGGAGCGGCCGTGCTGCTGCGACAGCTCGGCCGTGGCCGTGGTCAGCGCCAGGCGCAGTTCCTGGAGCCGGCGCGGCACCCGCACCGCCCAGCCCTTGTCACGGAAGTGCCGCTTGATCTCGCCGACGACCGTCGGGGTCGCGTACGTGGAGAACTCCACACCGCGTTCCGGGTCGAACCGGTCGACCGACTTGATCAGGCCGATGGTGGCGACCTGGGTCAGGTCGTCCAGCGGCTCGCCGCGGTTGCGGAAGCGCCGCGCGAGGTGTTCGACGAGCGGCAGGTGCATACGGACCAGCTGGTTGCGCATCTCCGCGTACTCGGCGCTGCTGCTCTCGAGCTTGCGCAGCTCGATGAACATCGCCCGTGCGCCGCTGCGGTCCCCCGGCGCCGGGGGACCCGGCACGGGGACGGCCGGCACAGGGGTGGCCGGAGGTTCGTGTGGCGTGCCCGGCACGCTCTGTTCGCCGTCTCGCTGGTGCTCGCTCATTGTCCCGCCCGTCGCCCTCTGTCGAGCCCTCGCCTCTGCTCGGCCCGGGGGCGCGCCCCCGATCCGCCTCTCCCGAGGCGAGCCCTGCACGGCACCTTCCGGCAGACCCGCCTGCGCGGAGACCGAGTCGTCCTCCGGATGCGGCCGGGCCTGCTCGGGAATGCCGTCGATGCCGTCCGTCATGCGTCGGGAACCGTCCGGAGAGACGGGAATCCCGGCGTTCTCGGCCGGCAGCTCCCGTGTGCCGCGCTCTTCGTCCCGCACCGGCCCGTCCCCGTTCCTCACGCCGGCCCGGGTCCCGCGCCGCGCTGTTTGTAGAGACTGATCGTCACGGTCTTGTCCTCGTCGACGGCGGAGGACACCTTGCCCGCGAGGGCGGACAGGACGGTCCAGGCGAAGGTGTCCCGTGAGGGGGCGTGTCCGTCCGTGGTCGGCGCGGAGACGGTGACTTCCAGCGAGTCGTCGACGAGTCGGAACACGCAACTGAGTACCGAGCCGGGCACGGCCTGCTGAAGCAGGATCGCGCAAGCCTCGTCCACCGCGATGCGCAGGTCCTCGATCTCGTCCAGGGTGAAGTCCAAACGGGCCGCGAGGCCGGCCGTGGCCGTCCGCAGCACCGACAGGTAGGCACCCGCAGCCGGCAGCCGGACTTCCACGAAGTCCTGGGTCGCGGGCTCGCCTGCGATCTGGGACACCCTCACCTCCAAGGTGGTACAAGCTTTTCGGGGCCGAGGGTCGCCCCCCGGGGTAACGCGTCTGTGGTGCAGCGGTGACGCTATCGCGCTCTCAGGTTTCTGTCCCCGGGACCCCAACCCCCTGGCGTCACTCACAGTAAAGCTGTGAACACGCTCCGTGTCTAGAGGTCGGTCGGCCCAAATGGGAACAGGGCGCGCCGGGTTGACGTACCCAGGCGTCAGATGGTCGAACCGTACCCGCCGGACGGCCGGGGCGTCATGGTCTCCTCCTACGGGGCTCCTCAGACGAGGACATGGTCGACGAAGCACCAGCGCCAGTCCTCGCCGGGTTCGAAGGTCCGCATCACCGGGTGGCCGGACTCCTTGTGGTGCCCGGTCGCGTGCCGGCTCGGCGAGGAATCGCAGCAGCCGACGTGGCCGCAGGTCAGGCACAGCCGAAGTTGCACCGGGTGGGTACCGTCTCGCAGGCACTCCGGACACGTCTCGCCCAGCGGGACGGGTTCCGGGTGGGGCAGCGCGTCGGCATGCGTGCACTGTTTCATGATTGCCAGATTACGACGGGCGCGCGGACGGCCGCGCGGAAAAACGAGGGCGGCTCGACATGGACGTGATGCCACTGCTGTTGCTGGTGGCCGGCAGTGCGGCGATCGCGGCGGGGGCCCGGCGCACCCCGGTGCCCGCGCCGCTGCTGCTGGTGGCGGTCGGCCTGGTGGTGTCCTACCTGCCGGGGGTGCCGGACTACACCCTGGACCCGGACGTGGTGCTGCCGCTCCTGCTGCCGCCGCTGCTGTACACCTCGGCCACCGACAGCTCCTATCTCGACCTGCGCGCCCAGCTGCGGCCGGTGGCCCTGCTGTCGGTCGGGTACGTGCTGTTCGCGACCTTCGTCGTCGGCTGGGCCGCCTATCTGATCGTCCCCGGGCTGCCGCTGACGGCGGCGCTGGTGCTGGGCGCGGTGGTGGCGCCGCCGGACGCGGTCGCGGCCACGGCGGTGGCCCGCCGGGTCGGCCTGCCGTCACGGATCACCACGATCCTCCAGGGCGAGTCGCTGCTGAACGACGCCACCGCGATCACCGCCTACAAGGTCGCCCTCGCGGTCGTGGTCGGCGAGGGCGCGTCCTGGGCCGGCGGCATCGAGGAGTTCCTGGTGGCGGCGGTCGGCGGGACCGCCGTGGGCCTGATCCTGATGGTCCCGCTGCACTGGCTGCGCACCCACCTCAAGGAGCCCCTGCTCCAGAACACGCTCTCCCTGCTGATCCCCTTCGTCGCCTACTCCGCGGCCGAGCAGTTCCACGCCTCCGGTGTCATCGCGGTGGTCGTCGTCGCGCTCTATCTGGGCCACCGCGCGTGGGAGGTCGACTTCGCGACCCGCCTCCAGGAGGAGGCCGTGTGGAAGATGGTCGCCTTCGTCCTGGAGTCGGCGGTCTTCGCGCTGATCGGCCTCCAGCTCCCGGTCGTCCTGAAGGGCCTAGGCGACTACCGGGGCACGGACGCCGCCTGGTACGCCGTCGCGCTGTTCCTCGTGGTCGTGGCGGCGCGCTTCCTGTGGGTGTACCCGGCGACCTTCCTGCCCCGGCTGCTCTCGGCGCGCATCCGCGCGCGGGAGGAGAATCCGACCTGGCGGGGGCCGATCGTCATCGCCTGGGCCGGCATGCGCGGGGTGGTCTCGCTCGCCATCGCCTTCTCCATCCCGCTCACCGTGGACCACGGCGACGCGCCCTTCCCGTACCGCAACCTGATCCTCTTCCTCACCTTCACGACGGTCATCGGCACCCTGGTCGTCCAGGGGCTGAGCCTGCCGCCGCTGATTCGCCTGCTGAAGTTCCCGAAGCCCGACCCGCAGGCCGCGACGCTCGCCGAGGCCAACGCCCAGGCGCAGGCCTCCCGGGTCGCCGAGGAGCGGCTGGACGAACTGCTGGCCGACGAGCGCAACGCGCTGCCGCCGCCGCTCGCCGACCGGCTGCGCAGCGTCCTGGAGCGGCGCCGCAACGCCGTCTGGGAGCGCCTCGGGCAGGTCAACCCGGTCACCGGCGAGACCGTCGACGACACCTACCGGCGCCTGTCGCGCGAGATGATCAGCGCGGAGCGCGCGATGTTCGTCCGGCTGCGGGACGGCCGCTACATCGACGACGAGATGCTGCGCACCCTGCTGCGCCGGCTGGACCTGGAGGAGGCCGCGGCGTTCCGGGAGACGGCCTAGCCGGGCTTCCGGCAGGTCGCTGACGCGGCCGGCTCCCGAGGGGCGGCGCGGCGGTCCGGGCCTCAGGGGAACGGGCGGCCCGTGATCACGGCCGTGACCGTCGTGCCGCGCGGGAAGGCGCCCTCCTCGGCCAGGACGACGAGGCCGTAGAGCGACTTGGCGACATAGAGACGTTCCACGGGCACCGCGTGGCGCCGCTCGAAGTCCGCCGCGAACGCCTCCAGCTCGGGGGTGACACGGGCGTAGCCGCCGAAGTGGAAGCGCTCGTCCAGCAGCCAGTCGCCCCGCCGGCCGCCGAAGGCCTCCTCCTGGAGCGCCCGTATCCCGTCGGCCAGAAAGCCTCCTCTGAGGACCGGTATGCCCAGGGCACGCTGGCCGGGGGCGAGGCCGGCCGCCAGCCCGGCGAGGGTGCCGCCGGTGCCGCAGGCCAGGGCGACGACATCGGTACGGCCCCGCAGCTCCTCGCCGAGCGCGCGGCAGCCGAGGACCGCCGCCGCGTTGCTGCCGCCCTCGGGCACGACATAGGCGTCCCGCGCGCCGGCCGTGTCCAGAAGCCCGCCGAGGACGTCCGGCTCGGTCTTGCGGCGGTACGTCGAGCGGTCCACGAAACGCAGGCGCATGCCGTCGGCCGCGCACCGGGCCAGGGACGGGTTGAGCGGCCGTCCGGCCAGTTCGTCGCCGCGCACCACCCCCACCGTGGGCAGCCCGAGGAGCCGGCCGGCGGCGGCCGCGGCCCGCAGGTGGTTGGAGTACGCACCCCCGAAGGTGAGGAGCGTCCGTCCGGCGGCCCGCTCCAGATTGGGCGCCAGCTTGCGCCACTTGTTGCCGATCAGCTCCGGGTGGATCAGGTCGTCGCGCTTCAGCAGCAGCCGGACGCCGTGCCGCCCGAACCGGTCGTCCGACACCTCCTGGAGGGGGGACGGCAGGCGGGGGCGCAGGTCGGTCACCCGCCCATTGTCGAACACCGTTCGGTGAAACGTACGTCTTCCCTGCCCACGTTGATCCATTCCCGCTCTTTCGTGTAATAGCACGAGCACACACGGTGATGGAAGGCTTGCCGCGTGAACGAAGTGCACCGGCGCAGTTCGGCGCCCGTGCATGAATCGGGAGGGCATTTCTCATGTCGGTAGGCGAAGAGGTCCGCGCGGATTCGGGCAAGCCGCAGCAGAGTCTCGGCACCGCGGCGGCGCGGAACCTGGCCACCACCACCAAGTCCGCACCGCAGATGCAGGAGATCAGCTCCCGCTGGCTGCTGCGCAATCTGCCCTGGGTGGATGTGCAGGGCGGTACGTACCGGGTCAACAGGCGTCTGACGTACGCGGTGGGCGACGGCCGCATCACGTTCGTGAAGACCGGCGACCGGGTCGAGGTCATCCCGGCCGAGCTGGGCGAACTGCCCGCGCTGCGCTCCTACGAGGACGAGGAGGTGCTCGGCGAGATCGCCTCCCGCTGCCGGCAGCGGGAGTTCGGCCCGGGCGAGGTCATCGCCTCCTTCGGCAGCCAGAGCGACGAGGTCTACCTGCTGGCGCACGGCCGCGTCGAGAAGGTCGGCACCGGCCCCTACGGCGACGACCAGGTGCTGGGCGTCCTCGCGGACGGCGCGTACTTCGGCGACCAGGCGCTGCTCGACGCGGACGCCATCTGGGAGTACACGGCTCGCGCGGACACGGCCTGCACGGTGCTGGTCCTCGCCCGGCAGGACGTCGAGCAGGTCGCGGAGCGTGCCGACTCGCTGCGCGAACACCTCCAGGAGCTGCGCGCGATCCCCGAGCAGCGCACCAACAAGTACGGCGAGAAGGAGGTCGACCTCGCCGCCGGCCACGCGGGGGAGCCGGACATCCCGCACACCTTCGTGGACTACGACGCCCGGCCGCGCGAGTACGAACTGAGCATCGCGCAGACCGTCCTGCGCATCCACTCGCGGGTGGCCGACCTCTACAACCAGCCGATGAACCAGACCGAGCAGCAGTTGCGGCTGACCGTCGAGGCGCTCAAGGAGCGCCAGGAGCACGAGCTCGTCAACAACCGTGAGTTCGGACTGCTGCACAACTGCGAGTACGACCAGCGGATCCAGCCGCACGACGGCGTGCCCGGCCCGGACGACCTGGACGAACTGCTGAGCAGGCGGCGCGGCACCAAGATGCTGCTCGCCCACCCGCGCGCGATCTCCGCGATCGGCCGTGAGCTCAACAAGCGCGGGCTCGTCCCCGAGACGATCGACGTCGGCGGCAACCGCATCCCGACCTGGCGTGGGGTGCCGATCTACCCGTGCAACAAGATCCCGGTCACCGAGGCCCGCACCAGCTCCATCATCGCGCTGCGCCTGGGCCAGGAGGACCAGGGCGTCATCGGACTGCGCCAGTCCGGCATCCCGGACGAGATCGAGCCGAGCCTGTCGGTGCGGTTCATGGGCATCAACGAACAGGCCATCATCAAATACCTGGTCACGGCCTACTACTCGGCCGCGGTCCTGGTGCCGGACGCGCTGGGCGTCCTGGAGAACGTCGAGATCGGCCGCTGGCGGTGACTTCCGCCATCAGGCGGTACCGGGGTGAGACGCGCGAAAGGCGGGGGCCCATCGGCAGCCAGGGCGACAGCGGTCCGGGGCCGGCCGACGGGCGCGAGGCGGCGGTGATCCTGGAGCGCTCCCGGGCGTCCGTCGACCCCGAACTGCGCGCGGCCATCGACTCGTTGCCCGGTTCCATGCGACGGGTCGCGCTCTACCACTTCGGCTGGGAGCACGCGGACGGCACCCCGGCGGCGGGCAACGCGGGCAAGGCGATCCGCCCGGCCCTCGTGCTCGCCGCGGCCGCCGCGCTCGGCGGCCCGGCGGCCCGCGCGGCGGCGTTGCCGGCGGCCGCGGCGATCGAACTGGTCCACAACTTCACGCTGTTGCACGACGACGTGATGGACCGGGACACCACCCGCCGGCACCGCCCCACCGCCTGGACCGTGTTCGGTGACGCCGACGCGATCCTCGCCGGGGACGCCCTGCACGCCCTCGCGCTCGGGCTGCTGGCGGCGGATCCGCATCCCGCGTCCTCGGCGGCCGCCCGCCGGGTCGCGGCCTGCGTGATCGAACTCTGCGCGGGCCAGCAGGCGGACACGGCCCTGGAGAAGCGCGGCCCCACCGAGATCACCCTCGACGAGGTGCTCGTCATGGCCGAGGCCAAGACGGGAGCGCTGCTCGGCTGCGCCTGTGCCGTGGGCGGGCTGTACGCGGGGGCGGCCGAGGAGGACGTGGACGCGCTGGACGCGTTCGGCCGGGAGGCCGGGCTCGCCTTCCAGCTCATCGACGACGTCATCGGCCTGTGGGGAGACCCGAAGCACACCGGCAAGCCGGCCGGCGCGGATCTCGCCGCCCGCAAGAAGTCCCTGCCGGTGGTCGCCGCGCTGACCTCCGGCACGGCGGCGGCCGGTGAACTGGCCGGCCTCTACGCGGCGCCCTACGACCCGGCCGACCTGGAGCGCACCACCCTGGCCGTCGAGCGGGCCGGCGGTCGCGCGTGGGCGCAGGAACAGGCGGCCGACCGGATGGCCCGCGCGATGCACGAACTGGCCCGGGCGATCCCGGACCCGGAGTCGGCGGGCGGCCTGCTGTCCCTTGCGGAGTTCGTGACACGGCGCAGCAACTGAACACGACGCCACGCCCCCGCGGGGAACCGCGCGCCGTTCCCTGCCGGGTGCGTGCGCGGTTCCCCGCGTCCCTTGACGAACGCGGCGCCGCGCGGCGCCGGCCTCGTGGGGCGCCGGCCGTGGGCGGGACGTGCCGTGGGGTGCCCTACGTGGGGGCCTGGGCGTCGTGCGGGAGCACCGTGGCCACGATCCGTTCGACCAGTCCTTCCGGCACTCCCACCCCCGGCAGGACGCCGTCCAGGACGTCCGGCAGGGTCAGGTGCTCCATGAGCAGCCCGAGCATCGCGAGGTACAGGACGACGACGGTCTCGTCGCCGCCGGGCAGCCCGGCCTCGCGGTGGAAGTCCATGCCGTACTCGAGGTCGCCGCGCACCGAGCTGGTGAAGGAGGCGCGGAGTTCGGGGCGCCGGGTGGCCTCCAGGCGCAACTCCAGCAGGGCGAGGTAGCCGCTGCGGTCACCGGTCGCGCGGGCCGTCAGATCGTGCATGAGCGCCGTGACCAGGGAGCGGTCGCGCGGCCGCGCCAGCAGCGCGCCGAGCACCTCGGGATCGGGTGCCAGCCGGACGCGCAGCCGGGAGTCGATCTGCCGCAGCAGGTCGTCCCGCCCGGTGAAGTAGTTGGAGGCGGTGCCCACCGGCACCGCCGCCGCCGAGTCCACCGCGCGGAAGGTGAGCCCGCGCGCGCCCTCCCGCGCGAGCACCTCCACCCCGGCGTCCACCAGGGCCGCCCGGCGCTCCGGATTTCCGGCCATGCGGAACCCTCTCTCTCACTTGGCTCCGTTTCCCGGAAGACCGGGAAACCCTCTTGCAACCACTACAACTGAAGTACTACAAATGGAGTGGTTCGAGAGCAGCCTACGGAAAGAGCCCCCACTTGCGAAAGCTCACGTACTTCATCGCCTGCTCCGTCGACGGCTTCATCGGCGACGTGAACGGCGACGCCGCGGCGATGTACCCCTACGTCGACGACGAGTTCCTCGACTTCCTGAAGGCCGACCATCCGGAGACCATGTCCACCCCCGGCCGTCGCGCGCTCGGCTTCGACGACCTGGAGAACAAGAGGTTCGACACCGTCGTCCAGGGCCGGGCCAGCTACGACGTGGCGCTGAAGCAGGGCGTCACGAGCCCGTACGCGCACCTGCGCCAGTACGTCGCCTCGCGCACCCTCGGCGAGTCGCCCTCCCCGGACGTCGAGATCATCGCGGACGGTCTCCTCGACCGGGTCCGCGAGCTGAAGGCGGAGGACGGCGGCCTCGGCATCTACCTGTGCGGCGGCTCCCGCCTCGCGGGAGAGCTGTTCGACGAGATCGACGAGCTGGTGATCAAGACCTACCCGATCGTCTACGGCACGGGCATGCCGATGTTCGGCGCCGGTTCCGACCTCGCCCGCTTCACCCTCGGCGGGGTGCGCTCCTTCGGCAACGGCGCGGTCGTACGGACGTACGCCAGGGAGCGCTGACGCACGGCGGGGGGCGCTCGTGCCCCTGCCGCCCTACTCTGTAGGGCATGGACCGGGAACAACGCGCCTGTCCCCAGTGTGGGCAGCCTGTGCAGTCCGTCGTCCGGCGACACAAGACGCTGGGCGCGTGGGTACCGCGCTGGGTGCCGGGCCCGTGCCACAACCCGCGGTGCGAGGCGTACGTGGAGCCGGGGCCCCGGCACGAGCACGCCGGGACGGAGGGCGCGTCGGCCGGAGCCGCCGGGCCCGAAGGCGCGTCCACGGGAGCCGCCGGGAGTGACAGCGCGTCGGCCGGAGCCGCCGGGAGTGACAGCGCGTCGGTCGGAGCCGCCGGGCCCGAAGGCGCGGAGACCCAGCAGGCCAGGACCCGGGGCGCGGCCTCCCAGGTCGCCGAGGGCGAAGACGGACCCGGTGCGCCCACCGCCCCCACCTCCTGAACAGACCGAGCGGAGACGGATGACCAGCCGAGTGACCCTGATCTCACCGGCGATCACTTCGGCACTGCGCGAGGCGCGGTTCGACGACGGCAGCGGTGAGCTGGACGCCGCCGGGGTGCGCCGGACCCGGTCGGTCGCGGGGCTGCTGCCCGGCGCGGACCGCTCGGCCGCCTCGCCCTCCACCCGCTGCCGGCAGACCGCCGAGGCGCTGGGCCTGCCCGCGCCCCGGACGGCCGCGCCGGCCGCCCTCGACGTGGGCCGCTGGCGCGGCCGGACCCTCGCCGAGGTGACGGCCGCCGAGCCGGAGGCGGTGGCCTCGTGGCTGGCGGATCCGGACCACGCCCCGCACGGCGGGGAGACCGTGCGGGCGCTGTGCGATCGGGCCGGGACATGGCTGGAGGACATCGCCCGCACTCCGGGGCGGGTGACCGCCGTGGTGGAACCCGATGTCGTGCGGGCCCTGCTCGTCCGTGCGCTGGGTCTGCCGGAACCGGCCTTCTGGCGCCTGGACGTGCGCCCGCTGGCCGCCGTGGACCTGAGCGGCCGGGCGGGACGGTGGAACCTACGGGTGGGCACGCCGCTCGGCGAGGCGCCGTAGGCAGCCAGCCGAGCGGCGCGGCCTGC
>NZ_BBYG01000009.1:0-559681 GCF_001184025.1 Streptomyces maremycinicus | reverse complement strand
GGCGCGGCCTGCGGCGCGGCCTGCGGCGCGGCCTGCGGCGCGGCCTGCGGCGCGGCCTGCGGCGCGGCCTGCGGCGCGGCCTGCGGCGCGGCCTGCGGCGCGGCCTGCGGCGCGGCCTGCGGCGCGGCCTGCGGCGCGGCCTGCGGCGCGGCCTGCGGCGCGGCCTGCGGCGCGGCCTGCGGCGCGGCCTGCGGCGCGGCCTGCGGCGCGGCCTGCGGCGCGGCCTGCGGTGCGTGGTCCGTAGCCGCGTGGTCCGTAAGTCAGTGTCGCCGACGCGTGGCCGCGAGGCCGCATGGCCCGTAGGCGGCCAGTAGTCGGCGGCCCGTGGCCCGCGGGTGGTGGGTGCGCGGGTAGCGGCTGTGCGGCTGTGTGGTCGGTCGTGCCGTCAGCGGGTGGGTGTCGGTGTCGGCGTGGTGGCGCGGGGCAGGCCGCCCGTCTCCGCGTCTCGTGCCGTCAGGCAGTACAGGCCGCCGGTCGGGTCGCGCATCACCGTCCAGTGCGGACGGCGGGCGACCAGCACCGCGCCGAGCTCCTCGTGCCGGGCGCGCACGGCGTCGATGTCCGGGCCGCAGGCCAGGTCGGGATGGGCGCCGACGGCGCCTTCCGTGTCGAGCCGCTGGAGCAGGACGCGGACCGGCAGCCCCGGCGGCGGCTCGACCACATGGAACTCGGGCCGGGATCCCGGCCGGGCCGACCAGTCCGGCAACAGGCCGCTCCAGAAGGCGACTTCACCCTCGTACGCGGACGGCGGAACGTCCATGCACAGCTGGTCCAGGCGGCTGCCGGCGACCACGGGCGGGCGGACGGACTCCCCCTGCCACGGCACCGCGCAGAACAACTGCCCGGCGGGGGAGCGCAGTACGGCCCAGCCGTCGTGCGCGGCGGCCGTCTCCGCGCCCCGTTCGAGCGCGGCCGCGACGAAACCCGGCACGTCGTCGACGGCGAGGTCGAGATGCGCGCCGCCGGCGCCGTCGGCGACCGCCTGGACCTTGGCACAAGCGTGGGCGTCCTTCGGCAGCAGGGTGACGAACTCCCCGGCCTCGCCCCTGGTTTCGGAGAGGGTCGTCTCCGTGACGGCGGTCCAGAAGTCGCACGCCCGCGCGAAGCTCCGGACCGGCCGGTCGAGGTAGAGGTGGGCCCAGCGGACCGGTTCGCTCATCCGGAGCGCTCCATGAACCGCAGCATGTTGCCCGCCGGGTCGCGGAACGCGCAGTCGCGCACCCCGTAGGGCTGGTCCGTCGGCTCCTGGAGCACCTCGACGCCGGCCTCCCGCACGCGCGCGTGCAGCGCGTCGCAGTCGGCGGTGGTGAAGATCACCCCGCGCAGCACCCCCTTGGCGAGCAGCCGGGCCATCGCCTCCCGGTCGGCGGGGGAGAAGTCCGGGTTCGCGCCCGGCGGTTCCAGTACGAGGTCCACGTCCGGCTGGAGCGGCGAGCCGACGGTCACCCATCGCATCCCCTCGAAGGAGACGTCGTTGCGGACTTCGAGACCGAGCACCTCGACGTAGAAGTGCAGCGCCTTGTCGTGGTCGTCGACGGCGACGAAACACTGGTGGAGTTTGAGGTCCATGGCGTCCAGCCTAGGTCGGCCGGCCGCGCCGCGGGCGGGTGTACGTGCGGACCACACAGGACGGGATCACCGCTCCGGCCGCGTGCGACCGCGCCCGGTACGCGCTCGGGGTCTCGCCGACCAGTTCGGTGAAGCGGGAGCTGAACGAGCCGAGCGAGGTGCAGCCGACCGCCATGCAGACCTCCGTCACGCTCATGTCACCGCGACGCAGGAGGGTCTTGGCGCGCTCGACCCGCCGGGTCATGAGGTAGCCGTAGGGCGTCTCGCCATAGGCCTCTCGGAAGCTGCGCTGGAAGTGGCCCGGGGACATCAGCGCGGTGCGTGCGAGCGCGGCGACGTCGAGCGGCTCCGCGTACTCACGGTCCATCCGGTCGCGTGCCTGCCGCAGCCGTTTCAGGTCCTCGAGGGTCACGGGGCCAGCATCGCACGGGGAGCGGCGTCCGGGCGGGGCGCGGGCGGGGCGGAGGCCGTCCGGGGCAGGGAGAGGGGGGCGGGGGAGAAAAGGAGACCGCACCCGGGCCGTCGGGGTCGCCGTGTTCGGCGGCCCGTGGACCGGGTGCGGACAGGTGGGCGTCGCGACCGGCGCGAGGGCAGGCCGGACGACCCGGGTGAGGATCGGGCCCTGGTCAGGCCTTCTTCGTCTCCCAGAAGATCTTGTCGATCTCGGCGATGAGCTCCAGGGCCTTCTCGCCGGTCTTCGGGTCCGTCGAGGCCTTGGCGGCCGACAGGGCCTTCAGGGTGTCGTTGACCAGCTGGTGCAGCTGGGGGTACTTCTCGAAGTGCGGGGGCTTGAAGTAGTCGCTCCACAGCACGGAGACGTGGTGCTTCGCCAGCTCGGCGCGCTGCTCCTTGATGACGGTGGCGCGCGCCTGGAAGTGCGGGTCGTCGTTGGCGGCCATCTTTTCCTGGACGGCCTTCACCGACTCCGCCTCGATGCGGGCCTGGGCCGGGTCGTACACACCGCAGGGCAGGTCGCAGTGTGCGCTGACCTTGACCTTGGGGGCAAACAGGCGGGAAAGCATGGAGCGTTCCTTCCTCGTGATCGTCTTCTCAGGTGGGACATTACTCCCTGCGAGACGGCTTTTCGCGAGTGCCCCCATGGGCTTAGGACAAAAGTCCGGGGTCAGACTGAGACTGGTGGAGGAACAGACCGGGGAGGTGCCGGCGATGCCGGAGCTGTCGCAGGAGACCGAGCGCGCGAGGGCGACCGCGCTCTTCGGGCTGGCCGAGGTGACCGGCCCGTCCATGGTGCCCACGCTGTACCAGGGGGACCGGCTGGTGGTGCAGTACGGCGCCCGGGTCCGGGCCGGTGACGTGATCGTGCTGAGGCATCCGTTCCAGCAGGACCTGCTCGTCGTCAAGCGGGCCGCGGAACGCCGCGAGGGCGGTTGGTGGGTCCGTGGGGACAACACCTACGCCGGCGGCGACAGCACCGACTACGGGACGGTGCCCGACGAGCTGATCCTGGGCAAGGTGCGGCTGCGCTACCGCCCGCTGAAGCCCGGGCGGCGCTCGCCGCTGGCGCTGGTGCGCTGGGCGCTGTCGGCGGCCAGGCCGGTGCCGGCCGTCCGGTCCGCCTCCAGGCGTTTCCGGGCGCGGTAGGCGGCCACGTTGGCGCGGGTGGCGCAGCGGTCGGAGCAGTAGCGCCGGGAGCGGTTGGTCGAGGTGTCGAGGTAGGCGTTGCGGCACGGGCCGGCCTCGCACAGGCCCAGGCGGTCGACGCCGTACTCCGTGAGGTGGAAGGCCAGGCCCATGGCCGCGATGGCCGCGTAGCCCGCCGTCGCGTTGGACGGGTGGTCGGCCAGGTGCATGTGCCACAGCGGACGGCCGTCGTCGTCGCGGAAGTCGTGCCCGGAGATCTGCGGGCTCACCGGGAACTCCAGGAGGAGCGAGTTCAGCAGGTCCACGGCGAGGGTCTCGTCGCCGCCGTCGGCCGCCTCGAAGACCGCGCGCAGCCGGGCCCGGACCGAGCGGAACCGGGTGACGTCCGCGTCGGTGGCCCGACGGCCCGCCGACTGGTTGCCGCCGAAGAGGGCGCGGACCGCCTCGACCGAGGTCAGCGCGTCCTTGCCCCGGGCCGGTTCCTCGCTGTTGACGAGGCGCACGGCGTAGTCCGAGTAATAGGCCAGTTCCACTTGTAGTCCTTACGAGGGCACTCTATGGTCGGGGTGCGGGCGGGGGTAACGGCCGTTCGTGCTTCCAGGGTATTACGCGACGAACGCGGCGGAGGGTTGCGATGACGGACGCGCAGACGACCACGACCGGAGCCATCGACGGTGTCACGAACGGTGACACGAACGGCGTGACGAACGGTGACACCAACGGCGGCACGGACGGCGTCACAGCCGGTACGGCGACCGGTACGGCGACCGGCGCGGCCACCGGTGCGGTGACGCGTACGGGTACGGGGGCGGCGACGGGAGCGGCGGCGGGTGCGGACTGGGCTGCCTGGCAGCGGAGCTGGGACCGCCAGCAGGAGTGGTACATGCCCGACCGCGAGGACCGCTTCCGGATCATGCTCGACATGGTCGAGGGGCTGGTCGGGTCCGCCCCGCGCGTCCTCGACCTCGCCTGCGGCACGGGCACCATCACCGCCCGGCTGCTCGCCCGCCTCCCCGGCGCCACCAGCACCGGCGTCGACCTCGACCCGGCGCTCCTCGCCATCGCCGAGGGCACCTTCGAGGGCGACGACCGCGTCACCTTCGTGACGGCGGACCTCAAGGACCCCGACTGGCCGGCCCGGCTGCCGTACGACACGTACGACGCCGTCCTGACCGCCACGGCCCTGCACTGGCTGCACAGCGAACCCCTCGTCGCCCTCTACGGTCAGGTCGCGGAACTCGTCCGCGACGGCGGTGTCTTCATGAACGCGGACCACATGATCGACGAGTCGACGCCCCGGATCAACGCGGCGGAGCGCGCGCTGCGCCACGCCCGTATGGATCAGGCCAGGGCCGACGGGGTGCTCGACTGGGCGCAGTGGTGGCAGCTCGCCGCCCAGGACCCCGTCCTCGCCGGGCCGACCGCGCGCCGCTTCGAGATCTACGGCGAGCACGCCGACGGCGACACCCCCTCCGCCTCCTGGCACGCTCGCGCGCTGCTCGAACAGGGCTTCAGCGAGGCTCGGCCCGTCTGGGCGTCACCCTCCGACACGCTGTTGCTGGCGCTGCGGTGACCGCGCCCCCGCACCGGCGGAAACCAGCCACCGGACGCTGATCCGTCCCGGACGGCGAAAGGGCGAGAGGGGCGGTACGGGATTCCCGTACCGCCCCTCTCGCCGCTCGCGCTGTCGCTAGAGCACCTTGGACAGGAACGCCTGCGTCCGCTCGTGCTGCGGGTTGGTCAGGACGTCGCGCGGGTTGCCGGACTCCACGACCACTCCGCCGTCCATGAAGACCAGGCTGTCGCCCACCTCGCGGGCGAAGCCCATCTCGTGGGTCACGACGACCATCGTCATCCCGGACTCGGCCAGGTCGCGCATGACGTCGAGGACGTCACCGACCAGCTCCGGGTCGAGCGCCGAGGTCGGCTCGTCGAACAGCATCAGCTTCGGGTCCATCGCCAGGGCGCGGGCGATGGCGACGCGCTGCTGCTGGCCGCCGGAGAGCTGCGAGGGGTAGCTGTTGGCCTTGTCGGCGAGGCCGACGCGGTCCAGCAGCTCCTTCGCGCGCTCCTTCGCCTTGGCCTTGCTGACGCCCTTGACCTGGACGGGGGCCTCGATGACGTTCTCCGCCGCCGTCATGTGCGGGAACAGGTTGAACCGCTGGAACACCATGCCGATGTCCCGGCGCTTCAGCGCGACCTCGCTGTCCTTGAGCTCGTACAGCTTGTCGCCCTTCTGGCGGTAGCCGACCAGGTCGCCGTCGACGTACAGCCGCCCGGCGTTGATCTTCTCCAGGTGGTTGATGCACCTCAGGAAGGTCGACTTGCCGGAGCCGGAGGGGCCGATGAGGCAGAACACCTCGCCGTTCTTGACCTCCAGGTCGATGCCCTTGAGGACCTCGACCGCGCCGAAGGACTTGTGCACGCCCTCGGCCTTCACCATCGCGGTCATGACGCACTCCTTTCGCGGCCGATCGAGAGCAGGTTCGCCCGGATCTTCTGGAAGACCGTGGGCGGGAGGCTGCGGCTCGAACCGCGGGCGTAGTACCGCTCCAGGTAGTACTGGAAGACGCTGAACACGCTGGTCATGACCAGGTACCAGATGGAGGCGACGAACAGCAGCTCCATCACGGCGAACGACGAGGAGCCGATCACCGAGGTCGAGCGCAGCAGTTCGTTGTACGTCACCACGTACACCAGCGACGAGGTCTTCAGCATGTTGATGAACTCGTTGCCGGTCGGCGGCACGATCACCCGCATCGCCTGCGGGATGACGATCCGGCGCAGCGTCTTGGCGTGGCTCATGCCGAGCGCGTGCGAGGCCTCGGTCTGGCCCTCGTCGACGGCCAGCAGGCCGGCCCGGCAGATCTCCGCCATGTACGCGGCCTCGTTCAGACCCAGTCCGAGCAGGGCGCACATGAACGGCGTCATGACGTCCGTCATCTCGTCCTTGTAGATCGGACCGAGGTTCAGGACGGGGAAGATCAGCGCCAGGTTGAACCACATCAGCAGCTGCACGTACACCGGGGTGCCGCGGAAGAACCAGATGTACAGCCAGGCGACCGTGCTGGTCACCGGGTTCTTCGACAGCCGCATCACGGCCAGCAGAACGCCCAGCACCACGCCCAGCACCATGGACAGGACGCTGATCAGCAGGGTCCGGCCGGCGCCCGCGACGACGGTCGAGTTGAACAGCTGGTCACCGACCGTGTCCCACTGGATGTCGCCGTTCGCGAAGGCGTTGACCAGCAGCGCCAGGAGCGCGATGACGATCACGGCGCTGACCCAGCGGCCGTAGTGGCGCACCGGGATGGCCTTGATGGCCTCCGGCGGGCCGGAGAACGCCGAGTCCTTCGCCACCGGCGGGGTGTCCTCGGGTGGTGCGCCGCCCGCGGCGGACTTGTCGAGCTTGTCAGTCATGGGGACTGCCCTTCGAAGACTTCGAGAGGTGCGGGTGGATCACTTGCCGCCGTTGATCGCGGAGGCCTTGATCGCGCCGCTCTCGGCGCCCCACTTCTCCAGCACCTTCTGGTAGGAGCCGTCCTTGATGATCGCGTCGACGGCCTCCTTCAGGGCGTCCCGCAGCTGGGTGTTCTTCTTGTTGACGACGATGCCGAACGGAGCGGCCTCGTACTGCTTGTCGAGCACCTCGAAGGTGTTGCCGTTGCCGGCCTTGCGGGCCATGTCCACGGCCACCGGGTAGTCGTTGACGCCGGCCACGGCGCCGCCGGACTTCACGCGGGTCTGGGCCTCGGTGTCGTTCTCGAAGGACTCGATCTTGACGGCCTTCTTGCCGCCCTCGGTACAGGTCTTCGACTGCGCCTGGAGGGCCTCTTCGTAGGTGGTGCCCCGCTGCACCGCGACCGTCTGACCGCAGAGGTCGTCGATCGTCTTGATGCCCTTGGGGTTGCCCTTCTGGACGTAGATGGCGGTGCCGGCGGTGAAGTAGTCGACGAAGTCGACACCCGTGCCGAGCTTCTTGCCGCTGTCGTCCAGGCCCTCCTGGCGCTGCTTGTTGTCCGTGATCGACGACATGGCGACGTCGTAGCGGCCGGTGTTGACCGCGGTGATCAGGGTGTCGAAGCCACCCGAGGTGAACTGGAACTCGACGCCGAGCTGCTTGCCGAGCGCGGCCGCGATGTCGGGGTCGACGCCCACGATCTTGCCGCCCTCGACGGACTCCATCGGGGCGTACTCGGCGTTGGTGCCGACCTTGATGACACCCGCCTTCTGGATGTCGGCCGGGAGCTTGGAGAAGAGGGGGGCCTTGTCGGCGCTGCTCGACGACTCGGAGGAGCTGCTGCCGCCCTCGGTCTGGTCGCCGCAGGCGGTGAGCAGCAAGGCGCCCGCGACCGCGAGGGATCCGACCGCTGCCAGGCGGGTGCGCGCGGCGGTCGTGCGTCGGGTGGTGCTTGCGGTCATGGTGGATTCCTCCGGCGGATGGATGGAGATGCCGATGGGTCGACAAATGCCGATGGGTCGACGAGAACACACACCTTCGGGTGTCGCGACCTCGTGTGATTACGGCATCTTGCCATTCGGACTACGCCATTCAGGGGGCCAGCCATGTCAAAATCGGATAACGGGCGACCCCCGAACCGCATCACTCCGGTACATCACGACCGGACGCAGCCGGACCATCTGCGGGAATCCCCCGTTCCGGCCGAAAGATCTTCGGTTCGTCCCACGGTGTGATCGCCCGGCATGCGTGCCGTTCGCCCGGCCTCGGTCCGTGTCAAGGGCCCTCAGGGAGCTTGGCGAGACTTCGCGCATGAGTCATGTCACTCAAGGTGACGTCTGTCCAAGGTCCACAGAGTGAGCCATGTGACCTTGCACGGAATGGACTCGTCGGCTGTGGTCTCCGTCCGGTAAGAAGGATTTTTACACCCCTCATCCGGGGCTCAGGGCGCGTGTGCGGCGCGCCCGACGCGCAGGCGCCCGTACGCATCACCTCAGGGGCCTGCGCGATGCCCGCCCACTTCTCAATCAGGAGTGGCCACCCTCAAACCATGCAGACCTAAGGGGTAAGACACAGTGGCAGCGGAGATCGTCAATCCTCGCAGCGAGAGCGCCGACCGAACGGGCCAGGAGGGCGGTGCGGAGCCCCTCGACTCGTTCGACCCGGTGTTCGCGCTGCACCGCGGCGGAAAGATGGCCGTGCAGGCCACCGTCCCGGTTCGCGACAAGGACGACCTGTCCCTCGCCTACACGCCCGGCGTCGCGCGCGTGTGCACCGCGATCGCGGAACGGCCGGAGCTGGTGAACGACTACACCTGGAAGTCGTCCGTCGTCGCCGTCGTGACCGACGGCACGGCCGTGCTCGGGCTCGGCGACATCGGCCCGGAGGCCTCCCTCCCGGTCATGGAAGGCAAGGCGATTCTGTTCAAGCAGTTCGGCGGTGTGGACGCGGTTCCGATCGCGCTCGCCTGCACGGACGTGGACGAGATCATCGAGACGGTGGTGCGCCTCGCGCCCTCCTTCGGCGGTGTGAACCTGGAGGACATCTCGGCGCCCCGGTGCTTCGAGATCGAGCGTCGGCTCCAGGAGGCGCTCGACATCCCGGTCTTCCACGACGACCAGCACGGCACGGCCATCGTGACGCTGGCGGCGCTGCGCAACGCGGCGCGGCTCAGCGGCCGGGGCATCGGTGAGCTGCGTGCGGTCATCTCGGGCGCCGGCGCGGCCGGTGTCGCCATCGCCAGGATGCTGGTGGAGGCCGGCATCGGGGACGTCGCGGTCACCGACCGCAAGGGCATCGTCTCGGCGGACCGCGAGGACCTCACGGACGTCAAGCGCGAGCTGGCCGGGTTCACCAACAAGGCCGGGCTGACCGGGTCGCTGGAGCAGGCGCTGGCGGGCGCCGACGTCTTCATCGGCGTCTCCGGCGGTACGGTCCCGGAGGAGGCGGTGGCCTCCATGGCGAAGGGCGCGTTCGTCTTCGCCATGGCCAACCCGACGCCCGAGGTGCACCCGGACGTCGCCCACAAGTACGCGGCCGTCGTCGCGACCGGGCGGTCGGACTTCCCGAATCAGATCAACAACGTGCTGGCGTTCCCGGGGATCTTCGCGGGCGCGCTCCAGGTGCGGGCGTCCCGGATCACCGAGGGAATGAAGATCGCGGCGGCCGAGGCGCTGGCGGGGGTCGTCGGTGAGGATCTCGCCGCCGACTACGTCATTCCGTCGCCGTTCGACGAGCGGGTCGCTCCGGCGGTGACCGCGGCGGTGGCCGCGGCTGCTCGGGCGGAGGGTGTCGCTCGCCGCTGACGCGTGGGGATGGCTCCGCCGGTTTCGGCGGGGCCATCTTTTTTTGCCCACCCACCCGCCCGTTCGGGTGATGACGAGGGCGCCGTCCCCCGGGGCTGCCGCCCCTGGACCCCCGCGTCGGCCCCGAAACGGGCCTCGTCCTCAAACGCCGGACGGGCTGGATTCTCCCGACCGGCGTTCGATCGGTGGCGTTGGGCGGGTTGGGTTCTCCCGACAAGGTGCTCGGTGGGTGGCGTCGGGCGGGTTGGGTTCTCCCGAGCGGTGCTCGATCGGTGGCGCCCGGCGGGACGGATTTGCCGAGCGGTGTTCGGTCGGTGGCGTTGGGCGGGTTGGGTTCTCCCGAGAAGGTGCTCGGTGGGTGGCGTCGGGCGGGTTGGGTTCTCCCGCGCGGTGCTCGATCGGTGGCGCCCGGCGGGCTGGATTTGCCGCGCGGTGCTCGATCGGTGGCGCCCGGCGGGCTGGATTTGCCGAGCGGTGTTCGGTCGGTGGCGTCGGGGGAGAGCGCAAGAGGGTATGTCTCACAGTGGGGTCCGGTTTCGCTCGTCGCCCCGGGACCCTATCGTCGGCTGCATGTTCGCCGTCTACGCCGCCCGAATCGACCGCGACCAGCCGCTTTCCGGCCTGGAGTTGGGGGAGCGCCCGGCCCCCGAGGCCCGGCCCGGCTGGAGCACCGTCCATGTCAGGGCCGCCTCCCTCAACCATCACGATCTCTGGTCGCTCCGGGGTGTCGGTCTGCCCGAGGGCCGGCTGCCGATGATCCTCGGCTGTGACGCCGCCGGGGTCGACGAGGACGGCAACGAGGTCGTCCTGCACTCCGTCATCGGCCAGACCGGGCACGGTGTCGGGCCCGACGAGCCTCGTTCCATCCTCACCGAGCGGTACCAGGGCACCTTCGCCGAGCAGGTCGCCGTGCCGACCTGGAACATCCTGCCCAAGCCCAAGGAGCTCTCCTTCGAGGAGGCCGCCTGTCTGCCCACGGCCTGGCTGACGGCGTACCGCATGCTCTTCACCAACGCGGGTGTGCGGCCCGGTGACTCCGTCCTCGTCCAGGGTGCCGGCGGCGGTGTCGCCACGGCGGCCATCGTGCTGGGCCGGGCGGCAGGACTGCGGGTCTTCGCCACCAGCCGGGACGAGGCCAAGCGGAAGCGGGCGCTGGAACTCGGTGCCGTCGAGGCGGTGGAGCCCGGTGCGCGGCTTCCCCAGCGGGTGGACGCCGTCATCGAGACCGTCGGCGCGGCCACCTGGTCGCACTCGGTGAAGTCCCTGCGGCCCGGTGGCACGCTCGTCATCTCCGGCGCCACCAGCGGTGACGCGCCCTCGCACGCCGAGCTGACCCGGATCTTCTTCCTGGAGCTGAAGGTCGTCGGCTCCACCATGGGCACCAAGGACGAACTGGAGGACCTGCTCTCCTTCTGCGCCGCCACCGGCGTCCGGCCCGTCATCGACGAGGTGCTGCCGCTCGACCGGGCCCGGGAGGGCTTCGAACGGCTCGCGTCCGGTGACCAGTTCGGCAAGATCGTGCTCACCAGCGGCTGAGTCCGCGCAGGAGTCGGCGCCTTGGTCTGCGCATGAGCCGGCGGCTGGGCCCGCGCGCCTGAGTCGGCGGCCGAGTGTTCGGTCGCGGCTGTCGAAGGCTGTCGAAGGCCGTCGCCAGGGCTGTCGGGCGGGTCCGGGGTTCCGGGCCCGCCCTTCTTCCGTCGTTCGTGTCAACCGTGGTTGACAGGGCCGGCTCTGTCAACGTACGTTGACATCATGACCGAAGCAACGAATCTCGCCGAGCGCGCGGGAGACCGCGATCCACGGGTCGGACTGCGCGCCGTCGCCGCACTGCGCCGGCTGCTGGAGCAGCTGGAGGCGGTACAGGTGCGCAGTGCCCGCAACCAGGGCTGGTCGTGGCAGGAGATCGCCGCGGAGCTCGGAGTCAGCAGACAGGCCGTGCACAAGAAGTACGGGAGGCATTGATGTTCGAGCGCTTCACGAAGGACGCCCGTGCCGTGGTCGAGGGCGCGGTGGGACACGCCGAGCGGGAGGGGGCGGCGCGGGTCGAGGAGACCCACGTACTGCTCTCCCTGCTCGACCGGGAGGGCAGCCGCGGTTCCTTCGCGCTGGCCTCGCTCGGTCTGCCGCCCGGCGGGCGGGCGGGGCTGGTGCGGGACCTGGACGAGACGCGCCGCCGCGGCGGGCTCTCCCGGGCCGACGCGGACGCCCTGTCCGGGCTGGGCATCGACCTCTCGGAGATCGTGTCGCGGGTCGAGGAGACACACGGCGAGGGAGCACTGGCCGCCGCCGGGCGGGGTGGCCTCTTCGGCGGACGGTCCGGGCGCCGGCCGTTCGGCCGCGGGGCCAAGGACCTGCTCACCGGGACCCTGCGCGTCGCCGTCGCCCACGGCGAACGGCACATCGGCGACGAGCATCTGCTGCTCGCCCTCACCACCCGCCGCGGCGTCCCCTCGGAGATCCTCGCCGACCACGGCGTCACCCACGCGTCCCTCACCCGGGTGCTGTACGGCGACAGCTCAGGGGGCGAGCCCGGGGACGCAGCCGAGGCGAAGGCCGGCTGAGGCGAAGGCCGGCCCGGCGGGAGGTCCGCCGGCCCCCCCCGGTGCCGGGCGGGAGCGTCAGGGCTTCGGCACCCGCAGGATCACCCCGATGTGTGCCGCCGCCGTGGACAGGTGGCGGCGCGCCTCCCGGAGCTGGTCGCCGGTGACGCCGTGGTCGCGGGCCGCGTCGCGGATGTCGTCCCGGAAGCGGTCGAGCAGGCGGTCCAGGTCACGGGCCGGGTCGCCGCCGCTGCCCTCGAGGGTGTCCTCGTGGGCCCAGGCCGGTTCGTACGCGGCGGGGAAGTCCTCCGGGGTGCGGGAGTACTCGGCGGGGCGGGGGGCGTCGGTGGGGCCGGAGGCCGCGGGGGTGCCGTGCTCCTTCGCGGTGCCGGGGGCTTCCGCGGTGCGCGAGTCCTCCGGGTGCGTGGTCGCCGTCGAGTCTGCCGTGGTCGCCGTCGGGCCCGCCGTGGTCGTCGTGGAGCCCGTCGTGCCGGTGCGGCCGAAGCCGAAGTCCCGGCCGAAGTCCCTGCCGTACTCACGGCCGAAGTCCCCGAACTCCTTGGCGAGTTCCGTCAGGCCCTCGCGGACGCCGGTCGGCCAGTCGCCCCGGGCGAAGTGGTCCTGGACCTGTTCCTGGACCCTGCGGGCGATGCGCTGCACCTCTTCCTGGGCCTGGGTGCGGGCCCGCTCCTGCGCCTCCTTGGCCTGGCGGCGGGCCCGCTGGGCCTCCTCGCGGGCGCGGCGGCTCTCGTCCTTGGCCCGGCGCGCCTGTTCCTTCCACTCCTGCTTGACGCGGCGCATCTCCTCCTTGGCGGCGCGCCAGGACTCCTTGTCGCCGTACTCGCCGTACTCACCCGGTTCGCCGTGCTCCGCGGAACCCGCCCCGGCGCCCTGGCGTGCCTCGGTGGCCGCCGCCCGCATCTCGCGCCGCAGATCGCCCGCCGCGCCGCGTACGTCGGCCCGGATCTCGGCGGCCAGCTCGGCGACGGACTCGCGGATCTCCAGCTCGAGGTCGGCCAGTTCGCCGCTGCGGTCCGCCAGTTCGGCCCGGCCCGCGTCGGTGATGGCGTAGACCTTGCGGCCGCCCTCGGTGGTGTGGGTGACCAGGCCCTCGGCCTCCAGTTTGGCCAGCCGGGGGTAGACCGTGCCCGCCGACGGCGCGTACAGCCCGTGGAAGCGTTCCTCGAGGAGACGGATCACTTCGTAGCCGTGGCGCGGGGCTTCGTCCAGCAGCTTCAGCAGATAGAGACGGAGACGGCCGTGGGCGAAGACGGGAGGCATGTCAGAGCACCTTCTTGTCGGTCGTGCAGTCGGCCGGGTCGCCGGAGCTCTCGCCGCCCGGGCCGGAAACGGCATTGTCCCCCGAGTCCGCGGGCCGGCCCGAGCGTGCTTCCGCCTCCGGACCGGCCGCCGGGGCCGAGCGCGGAGCCGGTTCCGCTGCCGGTTCCGGCCGTGCCTCGGCTGTCGTGTCGTCCGGTGCGTCTTCCGTCGGGGGGCGGCGCAGCAGGGCGATCGAGCCGGAGACCGTCGTCGCCTTGAGGCTGCCGTTGCCCGCGCCCAGCCGCCCGGTGACGCGCTTGGCGCCCCACTGGCCGCTGACCCGGAGGTCCTCGAAGGCGTTGGAGACCGAGCCGCTCGCGGTGTTCGCCTCCACCCGCGCGTCCGCCGGATGGGGCAGCCGGATGGCGATCTCGCCCGAGACGCTGGTCAGGTCGATGCTCGCGGGGCGGCTCGTCAGGTCGAGGTCGACGATCATCGACCCGCTGACGGAGTCGGCCTTCACGGAAGAGCCCGCCTCGACCACGGTCAGGTCGCCGGACACGGAATTGAAGCGCAGGTGGCCGGTGAGGGCCTGGGCCTCCACGCTGCCGGAGACGGTGTCCGCGCGCACCGGGCCCGCGAGCCCCACCAGGGTCGTGTCCCCGTTGACCCCCTTCACCTCGGCCGGTCCCTCGATGCCGGAGACCACCGCACCGGCGCTCACCACGCCCACCTCCACGCGGGTGCCGGCCGGCACGGCCAGGGAGACCACCGCGCTGCGCCGCCAGCCCTTGCGGTCGAGCCACTTGAGGAAGCCCTTCCAGGGCAGGTCCTCGTACGCCACCGTCAGATTCCCCTGATGGTGGCTCACCACCAGGGGCGGTCCCTCGATCCGGGAGATCTCCAGGCGGGCCGGACCCTCCTCGGCGCCCACGATGTTCACGGTGCCGTCGACGATGCGCACGCGCAGTTCGCTCACGGGCTCGTCGAAGGTGAGCTTCCTCGGCTCGGCGACGGACCACTCGGACATGTGCGGACCTCCTCCACGACAGCGACACGACACGCCATATCGCGTCTCACGTAAAACACGATATATCGCGGGCAAGGAAAGTCAAGACACCCGTTCCGGTGGTCGCCCCCGGGTACGCGAAAGGGGCGCCCCCAGGGCGCCCCTCAGGCGAACCGTCGCGAACGTACGGCCTACTCGTCGTCCTCGTCGTCGTCCAGCCGTGCCAGCCATGTCGCCAGCCGCTCCACCGGCACCTCGAAGTCCGGATTCAGGTCGACGAACGTCCGCAGCTGCTCGGCGAGCCACTCGAAGGTGACCTCCTCCTCGCCGCGCCGCTTCTCGAGTTCCTCGATTCCGCGATCGGTGAAGTACATGGATCGTGCTCCGTGGGTCGGTTGCAGGGATTGGGATCCCCCCTCGGGGGAAGGACCCTTGTTCCTGCGAGGGGAGGAAGAGATCCGCTCTCCTGTGGGGAGGGGACAGGAAAAGGATAGGCGCAGGGGGAAGGCGTCCCGCGGGCCGCCCGAGCCCTCGCGCGGTCGGGAACCCCCGCGGCAGGCCCGCCCACGGACGGGCGGGGCCGGGGGGACCGGGGAGGCGGGGGAGTGCCATGAGCGGTGAGGACGTGACACGGGTGGCGCGCATCGCGCTGCCGGACGGGACGCCCGTCTGGGCCCGGATCTCGGGGGCGGGGGAGCTGACCGCGCCGCCCGGGCGGCTGTCGTACAGCGACACCGGGTTCGCCGAGCGGGTGGAGGCGAGCGTGGAGAGCCTGCACGCGCTCGTCACGGGGGTCGCGCGGTCGCTGGCGGAACCGCTGCGCGCGGTGCGGCCCGACGAGGTGAGCGTCGAGTTCGGCATCGAGCTGACCGCCAAGGCCGGGAAGGTCGTCGGGCTGCTCGCCGACGGAGAGGCCAAGGCCGGCATCACGGTCACCCTCACCTGGAACAGCGGGCCACCGGACCTCGGCACCTCACCCCCCGCGCCCCCCGGCGCGGGCGCCCGCGCGCGGGACGGCTCGTCGTCCGACGAGGACGGTGTCCGGCACGCGGGCGCGTCCCCCGGCGCGCCGATGCACGGGGGCGCCGACGGCACCGTGGGCGGGGGCGCGGAATGACGGGCGGGCACGCCCCGGGCGCATCGAACGCGTTCGATGCGGCCCGTCGTGCACTGCGTGGACTCGTCGTGGCGGCGACCGTGCGCATTCATCGCCCGGTCGTCGGGTATGCCCTGGAGGAGCCCGGCACGTTCCTCGGGAGCGGCTTCTTCGTCGCCCCGAACTGGGTTCTGACCTGCGCACATGTGGCTTGGGGCGGGGAGGGGGGCGAGGTCGCGGTGGTCTACGAGACGGCACCCGGGCGGGGCACGTCCACCGCCCCCGGCCGGGTGGTGGCGACCCTTCCCGACCGGGCCGACGGCGCCGGGCGGGCCCTGTCCGCGGGCAACTGGCCCGCCCCGGACCTCGCCCTGGTCCAGCTGACCGAGCCGGTCGACGACCACGAGTGCGTGTACGTCTCCGAGCGTCCGGCGGCGTACTACGGCGAGGGCCGGGTGCTGTACGCCGGCTGGACCGAGAACGAGGGCCGCTTACAGGTCATGGACGGCACGCTGACCGTGCAGGGCACCATCGGCGGCTGGTCCTCGGACGTGCAGATGCGACTCGGCGACAACGACCTGCCGTACGGCGTCTCGGGCGGCCCGGTGATCGACCCCGAGCGCGGCGAGGTGATCGGTGTGCTGAAGGCGCGCTCCGACCACCGTCCCGGCGGCACGTCCACCGGGATCGAGCAGCTGCGCACCCTGCGGGTCCCCGCGCAGGCGGTGCCCGCCGAGCACACCGACCTCTACCAGGCCGTCTTCCACGCCCACGACCGCTACCACCGCGACCGCCAGCGTCATCCCGCCTCCCGGCGGCAGACCTGGACCGACGTACAGGGCAGGCTCGGCGCGCGGCCGGGGCGCACCCTCAGCCCGGACGAGCGGATCCAGCTGCTGGGCCGGCTCGCCGAACTCCCGCCGCCCGAGAGCACCCGTGGTCTGCTGGACATCCTCGACTCCCTCCCCGACCTCCAGGCCCCCACCCCCCTGCCCGCACCGCGCGGCTGGCGCGACGGCCTGGGCGCGCTGTACGAGAGCGCGAGCGACGACGGGGCGCTGGAACTCGTCCTGGACTACGCGATGCGGGCGATGTCGGCCCCGCGCCCGTTCGTCGTGCCCAGTACCCCGGACGCCGAGAAAGCCCTGTGGGTCTGGGTGTGGCAGGCCGCGCAGCGGCTGAGCGCCCGCTACCGGTCCGGTCTCGCCGAGCAGCGGATCGAGCGGCTGCGCCGGCGGGACGAGGCGGAGCACGACGTCCCCGACACGGTCTCCGGCGGGCTCCGCCCGGTGCGCGGGCCCGGCGGGCGCAGGCCCCACCGGCAGGACGCGCCCGACGCACGCGCGCGTGCCCGCCGCGTCGGCAGTGTGGCCCGGCCCTCCGCCCTGCTCGAACTGGTGCGGCGCGGCTGGGAGCCGGACCGCTGCGACTGGTCGGTCTCCGTGGCCGCGCCCGGCGGCGAGGTGGTCCGGCTGCACCAGACCGAGCGCACCTTGCTGGCCGACCTGCCCGCGCACCTCGCGGGGCCCCTCGGGGAGGCCTTCCGCCACTGCGACGAGCCCGGCAGGCCGGCCCTCCTCCAGGTGGCGCTGCCGCACGCGTTGCTCGGCCTGGAGGTCGACACCTGGCGACTCGCGCCCGGGCAGGAGCCGTTGGGGGCGCTGCGGCCGGTCGTCGTGCGCTGCGCCGACCGCGACCGGCTGCCCGACGAGGCGTTCGGCGCGTACGGCGGGGGAGGACCGGTCGGCCCGGCCCGGGCCCACGGCGCCGACGGTGCCCACGACTCGAGCGGCCTGGACGGGCTGGACCGCCCGGGCGACCTGGACGAGCTGGACGAGCTCGACGCGGAGCGGCGGGCCCGGTGGCGCTGGCTGCACGCGCACCGCGCCAGGGCCGAAGTCCTGGACTGCGACGAGGGGTTGCGCAAACCCGTACCGACCGTCGAGCAGCTGCGCGCCCTGTCGCACGGCACCGTCCCGGTGCTCTGCCGTTACGGCGACCTGCGCTACGAGGACGACGCGGAGGCGCTCGCCCGGATCGTGCTCGGCGGCTACGGCGTGGCCCTGTGGCGCCGGCGGCGCGGCCGGGCCGACGCCGTCTGCGGGGAGTTCCACCGCGGCACGATCGACGGCGTCGCCGAACCGCCCAGCGCGCAGCAGCTGCCCGAGGCGGTGCACGAGCTCCGGATGCGGCTGCGCGCGGGCCGCACGGAGTCCTTCTGGGCCGACGGCGTCGCCCTGCTGTACGACGACCCCCACCAGCCACTGCCCGGTACTGGAGACCTGCTGGAGGCCCCTTGAACCCACCCGCTCGCGGGGCCGGCCGGCCTCTTACCAGGCACCTCCAGGATGGATAACGTGATGCACGTTCGGACGGCCGCGGCGGTGGACGAGTGACGAGGACCGGATCATGACCGAATCCAGTGAGTGGCTCATCTACCGAGGCGCCGGCGAACCGCACGACGGGATCGAGCGGCTGCCCGATCCGCCGCCCTGGCGGGACTTCACCAGCCGCGACGCGGCTGGCTCGGGCGACGGGTCCGAGGACCGCAGGCTCGGCGCGCACCGGCACCTGGCGGAACTGCACCGGCCGGGCGCCGAGGAGCTGGAGATGATCAACGCGGCGCTGTATCTGCGCCGTCCGCTGCTCGTCACGGGCAGCCCCGGCGCGGGCAAGAGCACGCTCGCCCACTCGGTGGCGTACGAACTGGGCCTCGGCCAGGTGCTGCGCTGGTCGATCGTGAGCCGGTCCGCGCTCCAGGACGGGCTGTACCACTACGACGCGATCGCCCGGCTCCAGGACGTGCAGATCGCCGCGCAGGGCGGGTTCGGGTCGGCGGCGGGCTCGCCGGGCGCGGTCGAGGGCATCGGCAGCTACATCCGGCTCGGACCGCTCGGCACCGCGCTGCTGCCCTCCGACACCCCGCGCGTGCTGCTCATCGACGAGCTGGACAAGAGCGACATCGACCTGCCCAACGACCTGTTGAACGTCCTGGAGGAGGGCGAGTTCGCGATCCCCGAGCTGGAGCGCATCGCCGACCGGCTGCCGGACGGCGAGGCGGAGGTGCTGACCGCCGACGGGGTGAAGGTCCGGGTGCGGGACGGCCGCGTGCGCTGCCGCGCCTTCCCGTTCGTCGTGCTCACCAGCAACGGGGAGCGCGACTTCCCCGCCCCGCTGATGCGCCGGTGCATCCACCTGGAGCTGGGGCGCCCCGACCACAACCGGCTCGCCACCTTCGTCCGCGCGCATCTCGGTGACGAGGCGGCGCGCGCGGGCGACGATCTGATCACCCGGTTCCTGGAGCGCTCGCGCAGTGAACTCCTCGCGGCGGACCAGTTGCTGAACGCGATCTACCTCACCGACGCGGCCGCGCCGCCCAGTCGGGACCGCCTGGCCGACCTGCTCATCCAGCGACTCGACCGCCCGAGGTGAGGGCCTGATGCCCGACGCAGCGGCCCGCCACGGACCCGTCCCGCCCGACGGCCGCCGTCCCGGCACCCCGGGCGGACCCGTCGAGCCCGGCGACGCCGCGACACCCGTAGCGCGCGGCGGCGATCCGCTCGCCGAACTCGTCGCGCGGTTGCGTGACGTCGGACTCGACCCCGATGTGCCGCAGTTGTGCGACGCGCTCTGGCTGGCCCGCTGGACCCGGCCGGCGGAGGCCGCCGACCCGGAGGACCCACCCGTCGGCACCGGCGGCCGGCCCACGCCCCGGCTCGACGGCGGACCGCGCCGGGACGGGGACGGACGGCCGCCGGGGGACCGCGCCGAACGTCCGGAGCGGCCGCCGCCGGAGGTGGGGACCGAGGGGCGGGTGAGCCTGTACCCGGTCCCGCAGGACGGCGCGGAGCGCACCCGTGGCGCCGGGCGGGCCGCCGCGCTTCCGGTGGGCGTACCCGCCGCCCCCGTGCTGCCCGCCCCGCTCGAACTCCAGCGCGCATTACGCCGGCTCCAGCGCTACCGGAGCCCCGCGCCACCGCTGCGCATGCGGCTCGACGAGACGGCGACGGCGGAGCGCAGCGCGCAGGCGGGCGGCCTGATCATGCCCGTCCACCGGCCCGTGACCCGGGGCGACGCCCGGCTCCAACTGGTCCTGGACGCCTCGTCCTCGATGCGGGTGTGGGACCGATTGTTCGTCGAACTCCAGCAGGTCTTCGGCCAGTTGGGCGCCTTCTCGGACATCCAGGTCAGTCATCTGCACCAGGGGCCCGAGGGCGAGCCGGCCGTCAGCCGCAGCCCGGACGCCTACGCGGCGCCGCTGCACTCCGCGGACCGGCTCAGCGACCCCACCGGCCGCCGGATCGTCCTGTTCGTCAGCGACTGCGCGGGCCCCCTGTGGCACAGCGGCCACGCGCACCGCCTGCTGCACCACCTGTCCCGGCAGGGGCCGGTCGCCGTGCTCCAGCCGTTGCCGCAACGCCTGTGGAACCGCACCCGGCTGCCCGTGCTGTTCTGCGAGCTGAGCCGCGGCGAGACCCTGGGCGGAGCGGCCGCGCTGCGCGTCCGCACTCCCTCGGGAGCGGCGCCGGAGGCGCGCCGGGGAGCGCTGCCGGTGCCGGTGCTGCCGCCGGAGCCGGTCGCGCTGGGCGCCTGGGCCAGGCTGCTGTCCGGGGCGGGCGCCGGGCCCGTCCCGGGGGCGGTGGGCTGGGTGCGCGCGGACCAGCCGGCCGCCCCGGCGGCGCGCGCCGACCGGCGGCGCACGCCGTTCGAACGGGTCAGCAGGTTCAGCTCCAGCGCCTCCCCGGCGGCCGGCCGGCTCGCCGTCTACCTGGCCGCCGCGCCCCTGTGCCTGCCCGTGATGCAGCTGGTCCAGCGCACGATGCTGCCCGACTCCGGGCCGGCCGAACTCGCCGAGGTGCTGGTCGGCGGCCTGGTCACCCGTGCGTCGGAGGAGTACGCCGACGGCGGCGCCCAGTGGTACCGCATCGAGCCCGACGTGCGGGACGCCCTGCTGTCCCGGCTGGGCCGCGACGAAGCCATGCTGGTGCTCAAGCACTGTTCGGAGTACATCGAGCAGCGCTTCGGCAAGGGCGGCCCCAACTTCCCGGCCCTCGCCCTGGCCCAGCTCGGCGACGGCGGCACGGGCCGCCCCGCCGGACCCGCCACCCGCCCCGATGACGGCCGCCCCGACGACGGCCGACTCGGCGACCACGCCGACCACGCCGACCACGGGGACCACGGGGACAACAACGGCAACGGCGACGAGGCCCCCGTGCCGCAGCCGTTCGCGGAGGTCGCCGCCCGCGTGCTGCGGCGCTTCATGCCGCTGCCCGAGCAGTTCGAGAGCCCCGGCATCCGGACCGGACCGGGACAGCCCGCCGACCGGCCGACACACCAGGCGGTCCGCAGGGTCCGGGCGCTGATCGAGCGCTTCGACAGCGAGGGCATGATCCAGGACGTCATCGACGCGGTGCAGTTGCTGCGCGGCGCCACCGAGCGAGAGCGGGCGAGCGCGGACCCCGAACTGTGGGCCGAGTACGCGCACTGCACCCTGCGGCTGTGGGAGGTGCAGGGCGGCGACGACCTCCTCCAGGAGGCGGAGGCGGCCGCCGAACGCGCGACCGCCCACCCCCGCCGACTGCGCGAGAGGGCCGTGCTGGCCCGGGTGCTGCACGCGGCCGCGACCGACCGCAGGCGCCGCGGCGACCGCACCGGCGCCCTGGACCTGCTGCGCCGCGCCGACCGCGAGTACGCCGTCGCCTGCGCCGCGCCCGGGCTCGACGAGCACCAGGCGCTGAAACTCACCCTGGAACGTGTGCGCGCCCTGGACGCGCAGTGGCGGCTCGGCGGGGACAGCGCGCTGCTCCAGGGCGCGGTCGGCATGCTGGAGGCCTTCGCCGACGTCTGGCCCGACCGCCGGCAGCGTCCGCCCGAACTCCCCCTGGAGCACGGCCGGATCCTGCTGCGCCTGTCCGGCGCCACCGCCGACCCCGTCCAGGCCCGGCTCTACGCCGAGCAGGGCGCGCAGTCGCTGCGCAACGCCCTGGACACCGGCACGGAGCCGTACTCCGCCGAGTCGGCCCGCACGCGGGTGCGGATCCTGCTCGACCTGGTGGACGCGCTGCTCCGGGCGGGCGGCCCGCTGGACGACGCCCAGTCCCGTGTCGACGAGGCTCTCGCCCTGGTGCGCGAACAGGGCCGGCGCGCGTCCCTGCTGGCGCGGGCCGGCCGGATCGCCGTGGCCCGCTACGCCGAGTCGGGCGAACCGGCGGAGCTGGAGACGGCCGCGGACCGCTTCGCGCAGGCCGCCCAGCGGATGTCCCGTGACGCGCCCGCGCACGCCGACGTGCTCGCCGAGTGGGGCGAGGCGCTGCTGCGGCTGGCCGGGATCCAGTCCGGGGCACGGGCGCAGGAGGTGCTGTCCCGGGCGATCCGGGTGCTGCGGGACTGCCGGATGGAGACCCCGGCGGGCAGCCGCCAGGTCGCCCACCGGCTGCTGCTCCTCGGCCGCGCGCTGATGCTGCGCTACCGGGCCCGCGGGGACCGTGTCGACCTGCGCGAGGCCGAGCACCTCTTCGGCCTCGCGGCGGCGGACGCGGGCGATCCGCTGCTGGCCGCCCGCTGCCGACTGGAGCTGGGCCAGGTCCAGTTCGAGGCCTACCGCAGCCTGCGCCGCCCGGCCCGCCTCGACCTCGCGGTCGACGCCTTCCGTGACGCGTCGGAGGCGGCGAGGGAGGCGGAGGGGGTGGCCGAAACCGACCGCCGACGGCAGGAGGCCGTCCAGACGGGTGCGCAAGCCCACCACTGGCGGGGTATGTCCTACGAGGCGGCCGCACGCCCGAGGGCCGCCCGGGAGGCCTACCGCGCGGCCCGCGCGGAGTGGTCGCGGCTGCCCGAGGGCAGTCTCGTCACCGACGGTCCGACGGCCAGGGACACGGCGCAGCGACTGGCCGCACTGGAGCGGGCGACGTGAACGGGCGAGCCGGGAGGAGCAGGGCATGGGCGCGAGCGACGAGTCGGCGGAGGACGCGGAGGCACCGGAAGCGCTCGGAGTTCCCGAGCCGCTCCCGGACCTGCTGGCGCTGAATCTCGTGGAGCTGGGCACGATCGAGCATCCGGTGCTGCGGGAGGTGCTGAGGGACCTGCGGGAGCGTGCGACACGGCCGAGCGAGATGCTGTGGGGCTTCAACAACGCACTCTGAGGAGGCGGGCGTTCGAGAGCGCGCTCCCCGATCGGGGAGCGTCGATTTCGGTCGTCTTCCTCTCCGAAATGGACAATCCTGATCGCTCGAGGGTTTGCGCCGGACGCCCCTCCGGGCATGTGGCCGGTGCGGGGCAGAAGGGCCGCGGTGCGGCCTTCACGGCATGGGGGTGCTGGAGTGTCTGGAGGGGCGGCCGCCGGTGAAGCCCCCTACCCTTTCCGGCAGTTCATCATCAAAATGCACGGCCGCTGCAATCTCGCCTGCACCTACTGCTATCTCTACGAGGGCCCCGACAGCACCTGGCGCGCCCGTCCCCCCGCGGCCTCCGCCGACGTACTGGACGCCGTCGCGACCCGTATCGCCGAGCACGCGCTGGCGCACCGTCTGACAGCGCTCTCCCTCGTGTTGCACGGCGGCGAACCCCTGCTGGCCGGTGCCCGGACACTGGCCCGCTTCACGGCTCTCGTCCGTGACCGCGTCCCGGACGACTGCGCGGTCCACGCGGTCGTGCAGACCAACGCCACCCTGCTCACCCCGGAACGCCTGCGCACGCTGGCCGGGGAAGACATCCGGGTCGGCGTGAGCCTCGACGGAGGCCTGGGGGAGCACAACGCACGCCGGGTGGACCATGCCGGCCGTCCCGCATGGCCCGCCGCGGCCCGGGGCGCCCGGCTCCTCGCCGAGCGGTTTCCGCAGTCGTACGCCGGAGTGCTGACCGTCGTCGACCCCACGCTGGACCCCGTGGCGACGTACGAGTCGCTGCTCGTTCTGCGCCCGCCCACGCTCGACCTGCTCCTGCCGCACGGCAACTGGTCCGCCCCGCCCCCGCGGCAGGCCGGTGCCCGCCACGGGGAGTGGCTGTGCCGGGTGTTCGACCGCTGGTGGGCGGCAGGGCGGCGGGAGACGAGGGTCCGGCTGTTCGAGGAGTGCCTCGGCCTGCTGCTGGGACTTCCGACGGCCACCGAGTCGCTGGGGCTGACCCCGTTCGACGCGGTGGTCGTCGAGACCGACGGTTCCATCGAACAGGTGGACTCCCTGAAGTCCGCGTACGACGGAGCGGCACGGACCGGTCTGGACGTGTTCCGGCACGGCTTCGACGACGCGCTGCGGCATCCGGCGGTGGCCGCACGCCAGACGGGAACCTCCGCCCTCGCGGAGCAGTGCCTGGCCTGCCCCCTGCTGACGGTGTGCGGCGGCGGCCACTACGCCCACCGCTACCGGGCGGGCCATGGCTTCCGCAACCCCTCCGTGTACTGCTCCGACCTCCAGCTCTTCATCCGCCATGCGGCCGGGCGACTCCACCAGGACGCGGCTCTCGCCGTTGCGGCCTCTCGCGAAGGGGGAACCCCGTGATCCTTTCGGAGGTCCCGGACAGCGTTCTCGTCGACCTCGGCCGCACCGGCGCCGGGCCCGACACCCTGGCGCTCCTGGTGCGCGATCAGGACACCCGGCGGCTCCTGGTGCTCCGTGCCGTGCTGGAGGCCGCCGAGGAGGCCCCGCCCCGGCTCTGTTCGGCCGAACAGAAGGCACGGTTGCGGGAGGACTGGGCACTGCTGGCGGAGGCGGACCGCAGGACGGCGACGGGCGATCCGGCCCCGCCCGCCCCTGCCCGGGCCCGCCTCCTGTACCCCCTGACCGGCGCCTGGGGCTGGCGTTGCCTGCGCGGGCTCACGGGGGGAAGCGACCCGTCGCCGGCCGGGGAAGCCCGACGCGTGCGCCGACTCGCCCGCGACCTGGCCCATTTCAGCGCGCTCGCCGCCGCCGTCGCCGTCCGCGCCGGAGTGCCCTTCGCCGTCCGGCTGACCGCCTACGACGGGGAACTGGTCCTGCCGTCGCTCGGCGCGCTGCACACCGCCGAGAGGAGCGACACGGAGATCGAGGCCCGGTTCGACGCCGAGCGGCTGACCCTCGGTCAACCCCTCGCGCCGGACGTCGGCGTACATCCGGAGCACGGATTCGGCGCCTGGTCCGGCTCACTCGCGTGGACATCGGCGTACGCACTGCCGGGACTGCTGCCCGGTACCGCCGCCATGCCCCTGGACGACCTCGACCCCTACCGCACGGTCCGCGATCCCCGCCACAGCGCGCTGAGCGGACCTACGACGCTCGACAACGCGGAGCGAAAACACTGGCTGCATACCTGGTCCGGCACCGCCGCGGCCCTGCGTTCGGGCGGAGAGCACCGGGTCACGGAGGCGATGACCCTGCTGCGGTGCCTGGTGCCGCTGGCCTCCCCGCCGGGGTCCACCGCGTCCGGGCACGGCAGTTGCAGCGCCACCCGGCGCGAGGCGTTCGGCGCCCTCCTCAGCAGCGCCCCGCCCGACCCGGTGACCTTCGCGGCCACGCTCGTGCACGAGTTGCACCACGCCAAGCTGGCGGCCCTCTCCGACATGACGCCCTTGCACCGCTCGTCCCCCGCCGAGACGCACTTCGCCCCGTGGCGGCCGGATCCGCGGCCCTACGACGGCCTGCTGCAAGGCGCCTACTCCCACCTGGCGATCGCGGACTACTACCAGCGCCGTGCGCTCGCGCCGGACACCGTGCACCGCGAACCGGCCTGGGCCCAGCACGCCCGCTACCGCGTCCAGGTGGGCGCGGTGCTGCCCGCGCTGGTCGCCTCACCCGATCTCACCGTCCGGGGCCGCCGGTTCGTGGACGAGATGGTCGCCGCCTACGAGCGCATGGGTGCACATCCCGCGTCCCGGGGCCACACGGCCCGTGCCCAGGCGTACGTGAACGCCGCCCGCACCTTGTGGCGGCAACGCCACACCTTCGCCCGGCGACCGAACGAGTGAGGGGTTCGTACGTGAGTGAGGATTCGGGCCCGCCGCCCCCGTCTGTTGCGCAAAGATCGTTGGGCCTGAGGGCGCGCTCCTCCGGTCCGGGGACCTTACGAGCGCGGCGCTGAGGTTCTACGATTTCTTGGGATTACGCGCTGGAGGCCGCCGCATGACTGGAGCCCGCACGACGGTCAGGTCAACCGAGAGGGGGGCCTCGAGGGAGGCGGTCACCATCCACTTCGCCGGCTTCAACCGGGCCTGGGCGGCCTGGATCGGGGACCGGTTGGAGCGACGCGGGGTGCGGGTGGTGTTCCTGCGCTGGGACTCGCCCGCCGATGTTCCGCTGGTGGATCTGCTGCGTGACCTGAAGCTCGCGGAGGGCCGGATCCTCATCCTGGTCAGCGAGTGGTACTTCCAACTGGGCCCGCGCACCCACGAGGAATGGAACGTGGCTCTGCGTGAAGTCGTGGCTCCGGATCCGTCCCGCTTCGTGGCCGTGTCCGTCACCGCCGCGCCGGTTCCGTCGGCCACCGCGGTGCTCGCCCCCGTGAACCTCACCAACATGGGCGCCGAGGAGGCCGAGCGGCGTCTGCTGGACCGGCTGGACCTGCCCTACGACTCCTCCGCGCAGCAGACCGAGGACCCCGGGCGCGGTCCCCGTTTCCCGGCCTCGATGCCCGAGGTGTGGGGTGGCGTGCCGCGCCGCAACACGCGTTTCACCGGTCGTGAGTCGTTGCTCAACGACGCGTACCACCTGCTCCAGGGCGCGGAGCCGGGCGCGGGTGTGGTGACCTTCTACGGCATGTCCGGGGTGGGCAAGACCCAGATGGCCGCCGAGTACGTCTACCGGTTCGGCTCCGAGTACGACGTCGTGTGGTGGGTCAACGCCGAGAAACGCGTGACCTACCGACGACTGCTGGCCGAACTCGCCCCGAAACTGGGCCTTCAGACCGGCCAGGAGTACGGCGAACGGCTGCGTGCCGTGCGTGATTCACTGCGCCGTGGCGACCCGTTCGGGCGCTGGCTGCTGATCCTCGACGGCGCGGACGAACCCGACCAGATCTGGGACCTGGTGCCGACCGGCCCCGGCCACGTCATCATCACCTCCCGCAATCCGGAATGGACCGAGCACAACAGCAAGCTGCTGGAGGTGCCCGTCTACGCCCGAGACGAGTCGGTGGCGTTCATCCGGCGCCGCGCCCCGCGGCTGACGGAGGTGGAGGCCGACCAGCTCGCCGACGCGCTGGAGGACCTGCCGCTGCTGCTGGACCAGACGGCGGGCTGGCTCAACGACTCCGATCTCTCGGTCCGGGAGTACATCGCCCTGCTGGACGGCGGTATCGACGGCGACGTGGTGAAGGTGTCCGCGGACTTCCCGCTCGCCTTCCAGACCGCCTGGTCGATACTGCTGAACAAGCTCCGCGAGACCGTCCCGGAGTCGGTGGACCTGCTGCGGCTGTGCACGTTCTTCGCCCCCGGCTTCATCCCCGTCCGCCTGCTGCGCGAGATGTCCAGCGACCAGCTGCCCGAACAACTCGCCGGACTGCTCAACGACCCCCTGCTGTGGAACAAGGCGATCAACCAGCTCCGCCAGTACTCCGTGGTACGTCTGGAGTCGCACGAGTCGGCCGGCGACGAGGGAACCGCTTCCGGGGAGTCGCTGTACCTGCACCGCATGGTCCACCAGATCGTGCACAAGGACATGCCGGACGAGGACCGCAAGGAGTTCATCGAGGTCGTACGCCAAGCCCTCGCCGCCGCCGACCCGCGCCGCCCCACCGACCCCGACCTCTGGCCGGGATACGCCGAGATCGTGCCGCACCTGAAGTACGCGGACGTGCTGATGACCCAGGACCCGGGCGTCCAGCGACTGGTCTTCAACTGCCTGCGCTACATGTACTTCTCCGGCGAGTACAACGCCGGCATCAAGCTCGGCGAGCGCGCGATGGCCGCCTGGCGCGGGCTGCTCGGCCCGGTCCACCCCCGGATCTGGGAGCTGACCTACCACTACACCAACCTCCTGCGCGCCGTCGGCGACTACACGCGCACCGAGGCCCTCAGCCGTGCGGCCTCCGAGCACCTGAAGGCCGAGCGCGGCCCCCAGGACCTCGAGCATCTGCGCGCGGCCGGCGGCCTCGCCGCCGACCTGCGCGGCCTGGCACGCTACGACGAGGCGCTGGAACTCTCCCGCTGGGTCCTGGTGGCCTACCGCGACCTGCTGGGCGAACAGGACTCACGGAGCCTGAACTCGCTGAACAACCTGGCCGTCTCACTGCGGTTGCTCGGGCGCTACCAGGAGGCCCTGGACCACGACCGGCAGACGATGGAGGCCCGGCGCCAGCTGCTGCGGGCCCGTCATCCGTGGACGCTCGGCTCCGAGATCTCCTACGCCATCGACCTGCGGCTGCTGGGCCGCTACACCGAGGCCGAATCGATCCAGACCCGCAACGTCCGCGAGAACCGCATCGTGATGGGCGAGGACAACCCGCAGACCCTGCGAGCCGAGTACAACCTCGCGCTCTGCCAATACCGGGGCGGAAACCGGGAAGAGGCGGGACGGATCCTGACCCGGGTGCTGGAGCGGGGCGAGCGCGTGCTGGGCGAGACGGACCCGGTGACGCTGATCTTCGCCTCCGCCCAGAGCTGCTTCACCCGCGAGCACGGCGACATCGACCAGGCCCGCGAACTCAGCGAGGCCGTCGGGGCCCGCTACGAGGTGATGCTCGCCGAGGGACACCCCTTCATCGCCGGGGCCCGCTCCAACCAGGCGCTGATCCTGCGCAACGTCGGTGAACGGGACCACGCGCACGTCCTCGTGGAACAGGCGCTGGCGGACATGACCACGGCGGTGGGGGAGAGCCACCCCTGGACCCTGGGCTGCGCGCTCAACGCCACCGCCCTGCGCAACCTCGTCGGGGACACCGAGGGAGCGGCCGCGCTCAGCAGGGAAACGGTGACCCGGGCCATCGAATCGCTCGGGCGCACCCATCCGCTGACCCTCTCGGCCCGGATCGCGCACGCGGCCGACCTGCGCGGACTGCGGGACCGCCGACAGGCGGAGAAGGTCGAACTGGAGGCGCTGTCCGATCTCGAGGCGACGCTGGGCAAACAGCATGTGCACACGATCTCGGCCCGTTCCCGCCACCGCCCGTTCTGGGACTTCGAGCCCCAGACGACCTGACGTGCGGCTCGCGCCGAGCGAGCCGCAACGGCGCGCATAATCCCGGCGCACCGGGGAAAGTACCGGGTCTGTCAACCTGCCCGAAACACAGGTGAGTTGAACCGGGGGGACGTGTGGCGATCTTAGTCGGGCCCGTCGCGGGGGACGCGGACGGGCCCATCCCGGTCGAGGTCGGAACGGACGCGGACGACGGCCTGGACCAGGTGTACGGCGACGAGGAGACCCGCGACGGGCCGTCCGGGCGAGTCGTCCGCGTCGCCCGCGCCGTCTACGCCGACGGTCTGGACCTCGCCCGCCGCTGCGCCGTGCAGGCGGTGCGGCGGTTCGGGGAACTCCCGGAGAGCGAGCGGCCCGACGAGATCGAGTTGCAGCTCTCCATCAGGATGGACGCCGGGCTGGCGACCGTGGTCAAGAGCGGGGCGGAGGCCCAGCTCCAGTTCACGTTCCGCTGGCAGCCAGGACGCACCGGGTCCGACGGCGCCGGACCGGGGACGGCGCGGTGAGCCACGCCGCGAGCGGCGTGCACATCCTGCCCTACTCACGCGTGGTGGGGCAGGACGAGCTCAAGCTCGCACTGGAACTCAACCACCTCGTGCCCCGCATCGGCGGTGTCCTGATGGCCGGTTCCCGCGGCACCGCCAAGTCCACTCTCGTACGGGCCTTCGCCCTCATGGCCCAAAGCGAACTGCCCGTCACCCTCCCCATCAACGCCACCGACGACCGCGTCCTCGGCGGCTGGGAGATCGACGCGCTCATCCGGGGCGAGGCACGCCCCCAGCAGGGGCTCCTGGAGGACGCGGCCATCAGCGGGATGCTCTACATCGACGAGGTCAACCTCCTCGAGGACCACCTCATCAACGTCATCCTCGATGTCGTCTCCACCGGTGTGCTGTCCGTGCAACGCGAGGGCCTCGCCACCGCCAAGCACATCGCGTTCGGTCTCGTCGGCACCATGAACCCCGAAGAGGGAGGCCTGCGACCGCAGTTGCTCGACCGGTTCGGTCTGATGGTCACCGCCGAGCGTCTGGACGTGGACGCACGCCACCGGCTGATCCGCACGGTGCTCGACTTCGAGGAGGAGCTGGGCAAGACCGGCTCCGACTGGCTGGCCGCCGCGGCGCGGGACGACGCCGCCATCCGGGAGCGGCTGGCGCAGGCCCGGCTCCGGGTCCGGCACATCCCGGTACCCGACACGGTCGTACGGCTCTGCGCCCAGGCCGCCGAGAGGCTGGAGAGCGTGGGGCAGCGGGGCGAGATCGTGGCCACCCTCGCTGCCCGCGCGCTGGCCGCCCGCGAAGGCGCGGACGTGGTGGAGCCACGGCACCTTCAGCGGGTGCTCCCCATGGCGCTGCGGCACCGGCGGCCGGAGAGCACGTTCGAGTGGGGCGTCGAGGACGAGGACCGTGTCAAGGACCTCTTCGAAGAGGTCTGAGTCCGTCCATGGCCATCCCTCCGCCCCCCGACGCCCCGCCCGCGGCCGGCTTCGGGGCCCAGGAACCGGACGACCCGGTTCTGCGCCTGACCCGGCTGCTGGCCTGCGCGGCAGCCGACCCCGCCCTGGCCGGAGTCCTCCTCTTCGATCTGGATCCGCAGCTGACCGACTCCGTCGCCCTGCTGTTCGCGGCAGCGCTCGGTGGCGCCGGGCCGCTGCTCATGCTCGGGGCCCAGACCCGGGACGAGGACCTGTGGACCCGGGCCAGGCTGCGGCAGGCCGGCGGTCGCGTCTCGGTCAGCACGCATCCCGGCCCGCTGATCGAGACGGACGGCCGCGAAGGACCGCCGCAACTGGTGGTGGTCCCCGACCTGACCAGGCTGAGCGTCGCCGGGATGCGCGCCGCCGTCCAACTCCTGGGCGCCGAGGTCGCGGTGGTCGAGCACACCGGACTCCGGCACATCGCCCGCCCCCGGGCGCGCTGGCTCGCCGTCTGCCGTTCGGCCGACGCCGGGCGGCTCAGCCCGCACCTGCTGGACCGGTTCGCCCTGCGGGTGTCCATGGCCGAGTTGAGAGGTTCCCGGCCTCAGCGGCTCCTGACCCTGCTGCCCTCCGTGAGCGGGGCCGGCGCCGGGCACATCGCCCAGGCGTCCGTCACCGACGGCGCCCTCACCCGGGTGAGGGCTCTGCTGGGTCCCGACACCGGGGTCCGCAGGGAACTCGCGCTGGCCCGCCTCGCCCGCACGCTGGCCTCCCTGGACGGGGACGGCGCGGCGGAGGAACGGCACGCCGACGCGGCGGCCCGGCTCATCGGACTGCCCGTCGCCGGCACACCGGACGGTACGGACCCGGAGCGGGAGCCCCCCGACTCCCCCGGTCCGTCGGGCGCCGACGACCGGAGCGAAGCTCCGCACGACGGGTCCCGTGTCGACCGCGGAGCGACGGAACGCCCCGCAGGTCAGGGCCGTCCGCTGCGGGGGCCCGAGCCGGAGGAGGAGGTCGGGTCCGGTCCCGCGGCCGTCCACGGCACCCCGTTCCCGGAGGACGAGGTGAGCGTGCCGCGCGACTTCGCCCCGCTGCGCAACCTCTGGCAGCGCACCATGGGACCGGCCGCGACCCGCGGCGCGGTGGTCGGCAGCCGCAGGGCCAAGGACCTGCGCGACCTCGCCTACGTGGCCACCGTGCGGGAAGCGGCCGTCCACCAGCGCGTGCGGCGGACGGACCGGTTCACCATCGCGCCCGTCGACCTGCGCAGCCACCTGCGTGCCGGGGCCTCCGAACGCCTGCTGGTGCTGCTGCTGGACCACACGTGCCGCGACGACGCGTGGGACTGGGCGGAGGCGCTCACCCCGTTCTTGCAGTGGGCCTACACCGGGCGGGCAGCCGTGCAGGTGATCGAGGTCGGGGGCGCCGACGCGACACACGAACTGAAGGCGGACTCCTTCGCCGCGCGCAATGTGCTCGATCCACGGGTCCTCGCCGCGCTGTACCGCCCCGCCGGCCGGGCGACCCCTCTCGCCCACGGCATCCAGGAGGCGGCCCGGATCCTGCGCGCCGCCTTCCAGCAGCACGGCAGCGCCCTGGCCGAGGCCTGGCTGGTCGTCGTCACCGACGGCCGGGGAAACGTGCCGCTCACGGCCGGTCGGGGCGGCCGGCCAGCCGGACACGTGGGCGCGGCGGGCGTCGAGGATGCCCTGAAGGCCGCCGCGCGGATCGGTGCCATGGACAGGACGAGGGTACGGGCGGCCGTCGTGGACCCGGCCCGGGAGCCCTACGGCAGCCTGCCCTTCCGGCTGGCCGACGCGCTGGGCGCCACGGTCGTCGCGGGACGCCCGGCCCCCAGGACGCACGAGTCGGGGGTGCCGGATGAGCGGTGAGCAGCAACCGCGCCCTCCGTGGCAGCAGGTACCGGCCCTGCTGTCCAAGGTGCCCCGGATCGCCGCCGTGACGCGGCGCAGGACGAGGGACGTGCCCCCGTCCGGCGGCCCCTCCGGTCCCCCGGCCGGCCTGGGCGGGAACGACGCCCGGCTCGGCAGCCGACTGGAGGAGGGGCTCGCCGTACTGCACGTGCAGCGAGCCCTGGGCGCCGACGGCGGAGCCGGCTACCGGTTGCTCGGGTGGTGCGGCGACCTCAAGGTGTCCTGCCCCGCCGGCCCCACCCGGCGCGCGGCACCGGCCGTCAGCCTCGCCAACCTGCGCCAGGAGGGCGGTGCCTACCCTTCGGAGGTACTGCGCGCCATCAGACTGTGGTCGGGCAACCAGCCCGAACTGGTGCGTTGGATCAACCTGATCCGCGCCCGCCACGGTGACGGACTGCGCCTGATCGTCTGCGACGACACCGGATACGAACTGCCGTGGGAACTGCTGTGGCTGCCCGCGGACACCGAGAACCGACTGCCGGCGGGACTGCTGGGCGCCCTCGTCGTCATGGTCCGCTGGACGACCGTGCGCGACACCGGCCTCGGCCTGCCGCACCGGGTCGGCGACTTCCACGGCCGGGTCCTCGGCTACCTGCACAAGGACATGGCCGACGACGGCACCGTCTTCGCCCCGTACGCCCACCAACTGCACCTGGAGATGACACCGTTCCTCCAGGCCCTCGACACCCAGGTGGACCGGACGGGCCTGGTCTACCTCGGTTGCCACGGCGGCTACGGCGCGTCCGTCACGCACCTCACGCTGGGCGACCGCACCTGGGCCGAGTTCGACGGCGAGACGATGCGCGTCCTGCGCAGGGACCGCTCGCTGGTCTGCCTCAACGCCTGTCACTCCGGCCGCTTCGTCGACAACAGCGCCCAGGGCGAGGAGGCACTGCGTGGATTCGCCGAGCTGTTCCTGCGCAAAGGGGCGGGGGGCTGCATCGTCACCGCGGGAAAGGTCGGGGACCTCGAAGCCCGGACTCTCGTGAAGCAGTTGATGCACGAGATGGCGGCCCGTCCGCACCATCCGGTCACCCGCACCCTGCGCGACTTCCGGGCTCACGCGGTCGAGGACTTCGGCTCCCTGGCGGACATCCCGAGCGTCCGCAACGACGGCGGGCGGATCGACAGGATCGGTCAGAAACGCGTGCTGCGGCTCCTGTACACCTTCATGTTCCATTTCTACGGGCATCCGGACACGACCTTGCGCCTCTCCGCGGGGGACGTCCGGGCCGCCGGGGGAGGGGAGGGCTGGTGAGCGGCGTCGAGGACCACCGGGAACGGCCGCTTCGGGTCGACCCCGTCGTGGCCTGGCCCCGCACGTGCGAGACCGGATGCGCGTATCTCGTCACCGTGGATCTGCACGGACCCCTGCCCTCATCGGACGGCGCACCCGGCGACTGGCCGTACCACGCCGAGGAGTTCACCTTCTCCGTCGCCCTGGAGGGGGCTCCGTTCTTCGTCTGCTCCGCCCTCGACGAGCCGAGCGTCGTCCTGCACCGCTTCGGCGGGACCTACGGGCCCGCCTGCTTCCAGGTCCTCGCGGGCGAACAGGCGGGAACGGCCTCGCTGTGGCTGACCATCAGCAACCAGTGGGGCGTGCCCGTACGGAAGGCGGAACTGCGGTCGCGGATCCTGGCCGGACGGCAGGTCCGGCCGCCGCACGCTCCCGAGGTGTGGACGACGGGGCCCGTGCGACGGCTGACGGAACCACCGGCCGAGCGGACCGGCCGGGAGCACGGACGCGGGGAACCGGCCGACGGGCGGCCGCGGAACGCCGGACCGTCCCGCGCCCGCCCGTCGGTGCCGGTACCGGTGCCGGTACCGGTGCAGGGGCAGGTGCCCGTCCCCGCGCCGGACGAGCCCCGTGCGTCCACGGACCGGCAGACCCTCACCCTCCACTACGCCGGCTTCAACCGGGCCTGGGCGACCTGGATCGCGGACCGACTGGAGCGGCGCGGGCTGCGGGTGGTACTCCTGCGCTGGGACGCCCCGGCGGGCGTGCCGCTGACGGAGCTGCTGCGTGACCTGCTGCTGGCACCCGGCCAGGTCCTGCTGGTCCTCAGCGAGGGCTACTTCCTCCTGGGTTCCCGTACACGGGAGGAGTGGGACGTGGCACTGCGCGAGGTCGTGGCCCCCGATCCGTCCCGCTTCGCCGCGGTCTCGGTGACCGCCGCTCCGCTCCCCGTGGACGCGGAGGCCCTCGCACCCGCCGTACTGGCCCAGGAGAGCGAGGAGGAGGCCGAACGCAGAGTGCTGAACCGCCTGGGTCTGCCCTGCGAGCCCCTGCCCGAGCCCGCGCGGGGCACCGGGCGGGCGGCCCGCTATCCGGCCGTGCTGCCGGAGGTGTGGGGTGGTGTGCCCCGTCGCAACACGCGCTTCACCGGTCGTGAGTCGCTGCTCAACGAGGCGTACCACCAGCTCCAGGGCGCGGCCCCCGGCGCGGGTGTGGTGACCTTCCACGGCATGTCCGGGACGGGCAAGACGCAGCTGGCGGCCGAGTACGTGTACCGGTTCGGCTCCGAGTACGACGTCGTGTGGTGGGTCAACGCCGGGACCCGGGTGACCTGCCGACGGGCGATGGCGGAGCTGGCGCCGAAGCTGGGCCTGCTGACGGGGCACGAGTACGGGGAGCGGCTGCGCGCCGTGCGTGACGCGCTGCGCCGGGGCGACCCGTTCGGCCGGTGGCTGCTGGTCCTCGACGGCGCGGACGAGCCGGACGAGGTGTGGGATCTGGTGCCGACGGGACCGGGGCACGTGATCATCACCTCGCGCAACCTCACATGGGGCGAGCACAACAGCACGTTGCTGGAGGTTCCGGTCTACGCCCGGGACGAGTCCGTGGCGTTCATCCGGCGCCGGGCGCCGCGGCTGACGCCGGCGGAGGCCGACCAGCTGGCGGTCGCGCTGGAGGATCTGCCGCTGCTGCTCGATCAGACGGCGGCCTGGCTGAACGACTCGGAGCTGTCGGTACGGGAGTACATCGCTCTGCTCGAGGTGGGGCTGGACAGCGCCGTGATCAAGGTGTCGGCGGACTTCCCGGTGGCCTTCCAGACGGCCTGGTCGATCCTGCTGGAGCGACTGCGCCAGAGCCTTCCCGAATCCGTGGCCCTGCTGCGCCTGTGCACCTTCTTCGCCCCCGGGTTCATCCCCGTCCACCTGCTGCGGGAGATGCCGGGCGACGGCCTTCCCGACGCCGTGGAACGCCTCCTGACCGACCCGCTGCTGTGGAACAAGGCGATCAACCAGCTGCGCCGGTACTCCGTGATCCGTATCGAGGCGTACGACGCCGACGCGTCGGGAGAGACCCTCTACCTGCACCGCATGGTCCATCAGATCGTCCACCGGGGCATGCCGGCCGACGTACGCCGGCAGTACCGGGAGGTGGTGCGGTCCGCCCTGGCGGCGGCCGACCCGTGCCTGCCCACCGATCCCGACCTGTGGCCCGGATACGCCGAGATCGTCCCCCACCTGAAGTACGCGGACGTCCTCAGGACCGAGGACCCCGACGTCCAGCGACTGGTCTTCAACTGCCTGCGCTACATGTACTTCTCGGGGGAGTACGCGTCCGGCATCAAGCTCGGCGAACGTGCCCTGAACGCCTGGCGCGCCCTGCTCGGCGAGAACCATCCGCGGCTGTGGGAGCTGACGTACCACTACGCCAACCTGCTGCGCGCGGCCGGGGAGTACCGGCGCACGGCCGAGATCGAGCGGGTGGCCGTCGCGCACCTGCGGGAACAGCGCGGCGAGCGGGACCTCGACTTCCTGCGGGCTCTCGGCGGCCTGGCCGCGGACCTGCGGGGACTGGCCGCCTACGACGAGGCCATGGAACTGTCGGGGCAGGTCCTGGACACCTGTCGCGAACTCGTCGGGGACCGGGACACCAGGACCCTCAACGCGCAGAACAACCTGGCGGTGTCCCTGCGCCTGCTGGGCCGGTACGCGGAAGCCCTGGACGTCGACCGGCGCACCCTGGAGGCGCGGCGCGACCTGCTGCGGACCCGGCACCCCTGGACCCTGTATTCGGAGCTCTCCTGCGCCGTCGGCCTGCGCCTGCTGGGTCGCTACACCGAGGCCGGGTCGATCCAGGCGCGGAACGTGCGGGAGAGCCGCATCGTGATGGGCGAGACCAACCCCCAGACACTCCAGGCCGAGTACAACCTAGCCCTGTGCCGGTACCGCGGAGGGGACCGGCAGGAGGCGGGCCGGATCCTCGCCGGGGTGCTGGAACGCGGTGAGCGGGTACTGGGCGAGGCCCACCCGCTGACCCTGGTCTTCGCCTCCGCCCAGAGCTGCTTCGTCCGCGAGCACGGCGACGTCGACCGGGCGCGGGAGCTGAGCGAGAGCGTCCTTTCCCGCTACGCGGCGTCACTGACCGACGCACACCCGTACACCGCGGGAGCGAGGGCCAACCACGCCCTGGTCCTGCACCGGGTCGGTGAACGCGAGCAGGCCCTGGCGGCCTCCCAGGAGTCGCTGAGGGTGATGACCCGGGCCGTGCGGCAGAACCACCCCTGGGCGCTCGGTTGCGCGGTGAACACCACGGCGCTGCTCAGTTCGGTCGGCGACCACGCCGCCGCGGCGGCGCTCGGCCGGGACACGGTGCGCGGGGCGTCCGCGCGCCTCGGCGGCAGCCACCCGCTGACCCTCGCCGCCCGGATCGCGCTGGCCGCCGACCTCCGGGCGATCGGGCTGCGGGCCGAGGCGGACAAGACGGAGACGGACGCGCTGGCCGAGCTCTCCGCCACCCTCGGCCCGCAGCACCCCGACACGGGTCTGGCCCGCTCCCGCGGGCGCCCGGTCTGGGACTTCGAGCCACAGCCGACCTGAGCCGGCCGGCGCATCGGGCAAAGGGCGAAGGGCCCGCCCCCCGAAACCTCCGGGGGCGGGCCCTTCGCCGTCAGGCGCGTTCGCCAGGTCCGTTCGAGGCTCAGGCCTCGAACACCTCGCGCACCAGCTGCTCCTGCTCCGCCTGGTGTCGCTTGGCCGAGCCGACCGCCGGGGACGAGCCGTGCGGGCGCGAGATGCGGCGCAGGCGCTCGCCGTGCGGCACGTCCGCGCCGACCGCGAGGTCCAGGTGGTCGATCAGGTTCAGGGCGATGAACGGCCAGGCACCCTGGTTGGCCGGCTCCTCCTGGGTCCAGAGGTACTTCTCGGCGTTGGGGTACTTGTTGACCTCCGCCTGGACCTCGGCACCCGGCAGCGGGTACAGCCGCTCGAGGCGGATGATCGCCGTGTCCGTGACGCCGCGCTTCTGACGCTCGGCCTCCAGGTCGTAGTAGACCTTGCCGGCGCAGAAGACGACCTTCTTCACGGCCGCCGGGTCGGTGATCGTGGTGTCGCCGATGACCGGGCGGAACTGGCCGCTCGTGAACTCCTCCGCCTTGGACGCCGCGGCCTTGAGGCGCAGCATCGACTTCGGGGTGAAGACGACCAGCGGCTTGTGGTGCGGGTTGTGCACCTGCCACCGCAGGAGGTGGAAGTAGTTCGACGGGAGCGTGGGCATCGCGACCGTCATGTTGTTCTGGGCGCAGAGCTGGAGGAAGCGCTCGACACGGGCCGAGGAGTGGTCCGGGCCCTGGCCCTCGTAGCCGTGGGGCAGGAGGAGCGTGACACCGCTCGTCTGGCCCCACTTCTGCTCGGCCGCCGAGATGTACTCGTCGACCACGGTCTGCGCGCCGTTGACGAAGTCGCCGAACTGCGCCTCCCACATCACGAGCGCGTCGGGGCGGGCCAGCGAGTAGCCGTACTCGAAGCCCATCACCGCGTACTCGGACAGGAGGGAGTTGTAGACGTTGTAGCGCGCCTGCTCGTCGTTGAGGTACTGGAGCGGGGTGTGCTCCTCGCCCGTCTCGCGGTCGATGAGCACCGCGTGGCGCTGGCCGAAGGTGCCGCGCTGCGAGTCCTGGCCGGACAGCCGGACCGGCGTGCCCTCCAGGAGCAGCGAGCCGACGGCCAGCGTCTCGCCCATGCCCCAGTCGATCGTGCCGTCCTCGACCATCGTCGCCCGGCGCTGGAGCTGCGGCAGCAGACGCGGGTGGACGTGGAAGGAGTCCGGGATGTTGACCTGGGACTCGGCGATGCGCTTGACGACCTCCGCGGAGACGGCGGTGTTCACCGCTACGGGGAAGTTGTCCTGCGGCTCGTGGGAGTCGCCGGCGGCGGGCTGCGCGGTGGCCTCGCGGACCTCCGTGAAGACCTTCTCCAGCTGGCCCTGGTAGTCCTGGAGCGCCTGCTCGGCCTCTTCCAGGGTGATGTCGCCGCGACCGATGAGGGACTCGGTGTACAGCTTGCGCACCGAGCGCTTCTTGTCGATCAGGTCGTACATCAGCGGCTGGGTGAAGGCCGGGTTGTCCGACTCGTTGTGACCGCGGCGGCGGTAGCAGATGAGGTCGATCACCACGTCCTTGTTGAACGCCTGGCGGAACTCGAAGGCCAGCCGCGCGACGCGGACCACGGCCTCCGGGTCGTCGCCGTTCACGTGGAAGATCGGGGCCTCGATCATGCGCGCCACGTCCGTGGCGTACATCGACGAGCGCGAGGACTCCGGGGCGGCGGTGAAGCCGACCTGGTTGTTGATGACGATGTGGACCGTGCCGCCGGTGCGGTAACCGCGCAGCTGCGACATGTTCAGGGTCTCGGCCACGACGCCCTGGCCCGCGAAGGCCGCGTCACCGTGCAGGGCGACCGGCAGGACGGTGAAGTCCGTGCCGCCCTTGTTGATGATGTCCTGCTTGGCGCGGGCGATGCCCTCGATGACCGGGTCGACCGTCTCCAGGTGGGACGGGTTCGCGGCCAGCGAGACCTTGATCTGCTCGCCGTCCAGGCCGGTGAAGGTCCCCTCGGCGCCCAGGTGGTACTTCACGTCGCCGGAGCCGTGCATCGACTTCGGGTCGAGGTTGCCCTCGAACTCGCGGAAGATCTGCGCGTACGACTTGCCGACGATGTTCGCGAGGACGTTCAGCCGGCCGCGGTGGGCCATGCCGATGACGACCTCGTCGAGGCGCGACTCGGCCGCGCTGTCCAGCACCGCGTCGAGCAGCGGGATGACGGACTCGCCGCCCTCCAGGGAGAAGCGCTTCTGGCCGACGTACTTCGTCTGGAGGAAGGTCTCGAAGGCCTCCGCCGCGTTCAGCCGGCGCAGGATGCGCAGCTGCTCCTCGCGCTCCGGCTTGCTGTGCGCGCGCTCGATGCGGTCCTGGATCCAGCGGCGCTGCTTCGGGTCCTGGATGTGCATGAACTCGACGCCGGTGGTGCGGCAGTACGAGTCGCGCAGGACGCCCAGGATGTCGCGCAGCTTCATCAGGGACTTGCCCGCGAAGCCGCCGACCGCGAACTCGCGCTCGAGGTCCCACAGGGTGAGGCCGTGCTCGGTGATGTCCAGGTCGGGGTGCTTGCGCTGGCGGTACTCCAGCGGGTCGGTGTCGGCCATGACGTGGCCGCGGACCCGGTAGGAGTGGATCAGCTCGAAGACCCGGGCGGCCTTGGTGACGTCGTCGTCGTGGCTGGCGTCGATGTCCTTGAGCCAGCGGACCGGCTCGTAGGGGATGCGCAGCGCCTCGAAGATCTCGTCGTAGAAGCCGTTCTCGCCGAGAAGGGCGTTGGCGACGACGCGCAGGAACTCGCCGGAGGCGGCGCCCTGGATGACCCGGTGGTCGTAGGTCGACGTGAGCGTCATGACCTTCGAGATGCCGAGCTTGTTCAGGGTGTCCTGGCTGGTGCCCTGGAACTCCGCCGGGTAGTCCATCGAGCCGACGCCCATGATGACCGACTGTCCGGGCATCAGCCGCGGCACGGAGTGCACGGTGCCGAGGCCGCCGGGGTTGGTCAGGGAGACCGTGACACCGGTGAAGTCGTCCATCGTCAGCTTGCCGTCACGGGCGCGGCGGACGATGTCCTCGTAGGCCTGCCAGAACTCGAAGAAGTTCAGCGTCTCGGCCTTCTTGATGCCGGCCACGACGAGCTGGCGGTCGCCGTTGGGCTTCACCAGGTCGATGGCCAGGCCGAAGTTGACGTGCGGCGGCTTGACGAGGGTGGGCTTCCCGTCCTTCTCCGCGTAGTGCCAGTTCATCGACGGCATGGCCTTGATGGCCTGCACCATCGCGAAGCCGATCAGGTGCGTGAAGGAGATCTTCCCGCCCCGGGCGCGCTTCAGGTGGTTGTTGATGACGATGCGGTTGTCGAACAGCAGCTTCACCGGGACCGCGCGCACGGACGTGGCCGTGGGCAGCTCCAGCGAGGCGTTCATGTTCTTGGCGACCGCGGCGGCGGGGCCGCGCAGCGTCACGAACTCCGGACCCTGCGCGGGCGCGGCCGAGGCGGCGGCGGGCGCGGGCTTCGCGGCGGCCGGCTTGGCGGCCGGGGCCGCCTTAGCCGGAGCAGGTGCGGCGGCGGGTGCGGCGGCCGCGGGCTTCGGGGCCGCGGCCGGCGCGGGGGCCGGTGCGGCGGGAGCCTGGGCGGCGGGCGCCGCCTGGGCCGGAGCGGCCGGTGCGGCGGGCGCCGCGGGCGTGGTGGTCGCTGCGGCCCCCGCGGCCGCAGTACCCGCCGGAGCCGAGGCCGTGGCGGCCCCCGGCTTGTAATCGGCGAAGAAGTCCCACCAGGCACGGTCTACCGAGTTCGGGTCCTGGAGGTACTGCTGATAGATCTCGTCGACGAGCCACTCGTTCGGTCCGAACGCGGCAGCGGGATTCTTGCCCGCTTGGTCTGCGTCGGTCGAGATGCTCGATGCGTTACTGGGGGACTGTGGCGACACGGCGGCAACCGCCCTCTTCCGCTTCACAAGGTGATGGACAGCGGGAATAAAGGCTACGCCCCCTGGAGGGGGAAGGTCAGGCCGGGCCCGTGCATCGTCGCGTAAGTCACATCGGAAAGCGCGTTTCGCGGCTGTAAATGGCGGGAAACAAGCGCGGTTGCACGTCAAAAAGGGTGTGGGGATGCACGTCCCGCACGCTGAGCGTGCGGACCCGTGCCGACCTGGGACGGTCCGCTGCCTGATCACACGTGTCCGCCAGCGCGGACGTCCGTGGATCTTGTGGCTCCGGTGCGAACTTTACGTCAACTTGAGACGGAAGACTCTCCCGGAAGAGTGACAAGAATCCGGCAGCCCCGCTCGGATTCGGCCACTCCGATCCGGCCTCCGTGAAGATCGACCGCCCAGCGGGCGATCGCCAGCCCCAGCCCCGTACCGCCGTCGCTGCCCGGGCCGTGCGGCCGGCTGACGGCTCCCCGGTTGAACCGCTCGAACACGCGGCGCCACTCCGAGCGCGGAATACCGGGCCCCTCGTCCAGGACCTCGATCTCCAGCGACTCCGGCAGCGGCCCGCGGCGCGCCTTCACCGTCACCCGTCCGTGCGGCGGGCTGTGCTTGACCGCGTTGTCGATCAGGTTCGCGACGACCTGGTGGATCCGCTCGGGGTCCGCGTGCGCGGTCAGCTCCGGCGGGGACACGTCCAGGTGCAGATGGACGTCGGTGCGCGTGTGGTTGCCGCCCGAGCCCATCGTGGCGCGCGCCGAGGCGACCATGTTGGCCTCCTTCAGCACCCCGGACAGGTACGGCCACACCTCGAAGCGCCGCCGGCGCAGCGGGACGACGCCGTTGTCGAGGCGGGACAGGTCGAGCAGCGTCTCCACCAGCCGCCCGAGCCGCTCGGTCTGCTTCAGCGCGGTGCGCATCGTCTCGGTGTCCGCCTCGGCGATGCCGTCGACGACGTTCTCCAGGACGGCGCGCAGGCCCGCGATGGGCGTGCGCAGCTCGTGCGAGACGTTGGCCACCAGCTCCTTGCGCTGCCGGTCCTGCGCCTCCAGCTCGTCCGCCATGACGTTGATCGTCTGGGCCAGGTCGCCCAGCTCGTCGCGGCGGTTCTCGCTCACCCGGCGGGTGTAGTCGCCGTGCGAGATGGACCGGGCCACCGTGTTCATCTCGTCCAGCGGCGCGGTGAGCGAATGCGCCACGAACTGCGTGATCAGGAGGGTGGCGATCATCGAGAAGACCGTGATGAAGCGGAGCTCCGTCTTGGTGTGCACCGCGATCATCGACAGACCGGTGGTGATCAGCACCGAGATGACGACCAGCGCACCCAGTTTGGTCTTGATCGAGAACGGGCGTACTCGGCCCCAGGGTTCCCCGGGGCTTCTCGGTCCGTCCGGCCCGGGGCTCATGGCGTCGGGGTCTCCAGCGCGTAGCCCACACCGTGCACCGTGCGGATCCGCTCGGCACCGATCTTCCGCCGCAGCGCCTTGATGTGGCTGTCGACGGTCCGGGTGCCGGAGGCGTCCGCCCAGTCCCAGACCTCCGCGAGGAGCTGCTCACGGGAGAGCACCGCGCGCGGGGTGTTCGCCAGGCAGACCAGCAGGTCGAACTCGGTGGGCGTGAGGTGCACGTCCTCCGAGCGCACCCGCACCCGGCGCTGCGCGTGGTCGATCTCCAGCTCGCCGAGCCGCAGGATCCCGCTGCGCGGGGTCGTCGCCGCGATCGCGGCCCGCTCCACCCGGCGCAGCAGCACGTGCACGCGGGCCGCCAGCTCCCGCATCGAGAACGGCTTGGTCATGTAGTCGTCGGCGCCCACGCCGAGCCCGACCAGCATGTCGGTCTCGTCGTCGCGCGCGGTGAGCATCATCACCGGCACCGGGCGGGAGGCCTGCACGCGACGGCAGACCTCCAGTCCGTCGAAGCCGGGCAGCATGATGTCCAGGATCAGCAGGTCGGGCTGCCAGGCCTCTGCCGTGTCGACGGCCGCCGGGCCGTCGCCCGCCGTTTGCACGAGGAATCCCTCGGCGCGCAGGCGGGCCGCGATGGCGTCGACGATCGTCGGGTCGTCCTCGACCACCAGGACGCGCCGCTGCGCGCCCGGCGTCGCCGTCGCCGTGCTGTTGTGTGCGGTGTGTGTCTGCTCCATCGCCCGCCCCTGAGTGTGCTTTCCGGAACCAGTGGGGTGATCCCTTGTCTGCGCATGACTGCGGTTGACGCGTAAATGATCGGCGTCAGGGGTGCAGCGTACGGGGAGTCACCACGGCTTTGCTATCCAGGTCGGACGGCGAGGTGCACGACGTCCGGCACGCCTCGGGCAACCGGGATCTCTTCGGTACGCACCTGTTGGAACCCGGCATTCCTCATGGTTCCCTCGAATTCAGGAGAGGGGCGGGCCGACCATACGGCCAGTACGCCACCGGGTCTCAACACCCTTGCGCAGCTTGCGAGTCCGGCCGTGGAATAGAGGCTGTCGTTGCCCTCGGTGACGGTCCAGTCGGGCCCGTTGTCGATGTCGAGACACACCGCGTCGAACGTGTCGCATGTCTCATTGACGTAGTCGAGCAGATCCGCTTCGACGATCTTCGACCGGGGGTCGGCGAGGGCGTCCCCGGAGAGGGCGGCCAGCGGGCCGTCGAGGTGCCAGTCGATGACGGCGCGCTCGCGCTCCACGACCGTGACGCCGCTCCAGCGGGGATCGGCGGCGGCGTGCGCGAGGGAGAAGCCGACGCCGAGGCCGCCGATCAGCAGGGCGGGGGAGGGGCGGCCGTCCAGCGCTGCCAGCGCGGCGTCGACCAGGAGCCGCTCCGAGCGGCCGTCCGAGGTGTCCATCAGGAAGCAGCCGTTGGCGATGATCTGGAGCAACTCCCCGTGCCGGCGCAGGACGACCTCACCGTAGGGGCCCTCGCGACGGTCCAGCACCTCGGGCGCGTCGGGGATGTCGTACGGGATGGGCATCGAACCATCCTGGCACTTCCCTGACGGTTCGTTGAGGAATTTCCGTGGACGGCGGATGAGATCGACGTACATCCGTTCGGAAAGGGTGCGTGGCCCCTTCGGGGCGGATGGGAACCGGCCGGGTGAACCCTCGGAGCTTGCTGTGCATCGCCTCGGGCGTGACGCCGGTCACAGACAGCGGACCGGCGCGACGCGAAGGGTGGGATGGCACGGAAGGAGCGCCCCACGGTGGAACGCACGGCCACCCCCACGAGCCCGCCCCCGCCCGAGCCCCACGGCCTGCTGGACGGCATCCCGCCCCAGCACGTACCGCCCACGGCCGAGCGGTCCGGGGCCGAGCGGTCCGGGGCCGAGCCGTCCGCCGTCGAGCTGTCCGGGGTCGAGCCGCCCGGGGCGGAGCCGCCCGGCGTCGAGTCGTCCGCCGTCGAGGCGCCGCTCGAAGCGCCGGTCGAGCCGGCCGTCGAGGTGGCTTCCCGTCGTGGGGCCCGGGGCCGGTGCCGGGTCCCGGTGCCGTTCACGCTCTCGTACGGGGCCGTCCTGGCCGTCACCTCCGCCGTCACCGCGCACGCCGGCCCCGGCCTCGTGCACGCCCTGCACCAGGGCTCCAGCACCGACGTCGCCCATCTGGTGCGGACCCCCGTGCTGGTGCTGGTGGCCAGCGCGCTCTGGGTGGCGGGCGGCTTCGCCTCGCCCTTCACGCTCGGCTTCCTGGCAGTCCTCGGCACGCTGGAGCGGCGCGTGGGCGGCGTCCGTACGGCCGTCGTCTTCCTGCTCGGGCATGTCCTGGCGACGCTGGCCACCGAGGTGCCGGTGGGCCTGGCCGTGCTCGCGGGCGACCTGCCCGACAGCTCGCTGCACCGCCTCGACTACGGCGTCAGCTTCGGCGTCGCCGCCGGTGTCGGCGCCCTGGCGGGCCTGCTCCGCCCCTGGCCGGGCCGGCTGCTGCTCGCCGCCTTCGGCGCGATGCTGCTCCAGGACCTGATCGCCTTCACCGACCCGCTGACGAACTGGGGACACCTGATCGCGCTGGCGACGGGCGTCGGCACCTGGCCCTGGCTGCGGGGCCGGCGGCGTGCTCACTCCGGTGGCACGAGCGCGTCGTAGCCGCCGGCCGAGTCCAGGGCGGCGAGCGTGCCGTGGAACGCCACCCGGCCGCCGACCAGGACGGTGGCGTCCTCGCACACGTCGTACACGTCCTCCGCCATGAGGTGGGTCGACAGCAGGACGCACGAGGTGCGGCCCAGCTCCCGCACCAGGGTGTGGAAGCGGGCTCGTTGCCCGGGATCCAGGCCCACCGTCGGTTCGTCCAGCAACAGCAGCTCCGGCGAGTTGACGACGGCCTGGGCGATGCCCACCCGCTGTTTCATCCCGCCGGAGAGCGTCTTCGTCCGGTGCCCGAGCCGTTCCGTCAGGCCGACCCGTGCCGCGGAGGCCTCGACCGCCCGGTCGATCCGCCCGCCGGGCATGTCCCGCAGCCAGGCGGCGTAGACCAGGAAGTCGCGCACGGTGTAGCGCGGGAACAGTCCGAACTCCTGGGGCAGGTAGCCCAGGCGGCGCCGGATCTCCAGCCGCTGGGCGGGCACCCGGGGGTCGCGGCCCAGGAGGGTGACAGCGCCCTCGGTGGGGCCGGCCGCCGTCGCCAGGACCCGCAGCAGGGTGGACTTCCCGGAGCCGTTCGGGCCGAGCAGGGCGTGCACGCCCGGCCCGAGGCGCAGATCCACGCTGTCCAGCACGAGGGCGCCCCGGCGCCGTACGCAGAGCCGTTCGGTGCGGATCACCTCGCCCCCAGACGGCTGAAGTCGTGGCGGCGCAGCACGAGGAGTTCGGCCAGGACGGCGGAGACCAGGGCGAACACCGTCGTCCCGACGACGTCGAGCAGCTTCAGCTGAATCCCTTCGAGCACGTGCACCACACGGTCGTCGGAGCCGGCGGCCGCGGGCTGTCCGAGCAGCGGTTCCGCCAGCACGTACATGAGCGTGAGCCAGCCGACGCCGGTCGTCAGGGCCGCCGCCCAACTGCCCAGGTAGGAGCTGAGCAGCAGGGTCGCCAGCGTCACGGTGAGACAGGGCAGCAGCCAGCTCGCCGAGGTGTACGACGGCAGGCCGTCACGTGGCATCAGGGCCGCGGCGCCGGTCAGCAGCGGTACGCACACCACCAGGATCTGGGCGGTGCGCAGCAGCAGGATGCGCAGGCCGCCCGCCGGGGTCGTCCGGGTGACCTCCGCGAACGGGTCGGCCCGGCCGCCGTAGCTGCCGGCGACGCAGAGCACGGGCAGCACCGGGGCCAGCAGCAGCAGGGTCAGCCGGGGCGCGGGCGACTCGCTCAGTCGGCCGAACAGCACGCCGAGACCGCACACGCAGGCCACGGCCGCGAGCCAGGACAGCCGCAGCCCCTGCGTGGCCGACAGCCAGGGTGGGGGCACCGGGCGCCTGGCGGAGCTGCTCGGGGCCGGCGCGGGACGCGGGTGCGGGACACCGCTGACGCGATCCATGAGGGACCGGTGCAGGTCGTCCAGCCGCGCGCCGTAGGGGCCGCGGCGTACGGCGTCGTCGACCGCGTCGGCGCAGTGGGCGCAGCGCAGCAAATGGTCCTCGGCGTCGTCGCGGCGATCCTCGGCGAGACGGCCGAGGGCGTAGGCGCAGACCCAGCCGGCGGGCAGGTGCGCGCCCGCGGCGCGGAGGGTGGCGGGCGCCGGGGGGATGTGGTGTTCGGTCATCGCGTGGTCGCCTTCGGAAGAGGGAGGAAGGGTGCGTCGGTGCCCACGGCGGCGAAGAAGTGGCGCAGCCAGCATGTGCGGTCGGCGGGCGGCAGCGCCGCGAGGTGCTCGACCAGGTCTCGGACGGCGAGGTTGTCGTCCGAGAGGCGGTAGGGCGGGGGGAGGAGCCAGTCGGTGACGGCCGCGACGAGCAGCCTGTCGCCGCGCCGCCGGTCGGACGGGTAGCCGGTGAATTGCCGGGCGGCAGCCCGGAAGCGCTCGGCCCGGGAGGCCGTCGGCTCGACCGGGACCACCGTGTCCGACGCGGTGCAGCACCAGATGCCGGGGGCATGGGACCACGTCGATCCGGCGGTCGCGACGTACCGGACCGGTGAGCCCAGCACCCCGGCCAGCAGGTCCGTGAAGTGAGCGGCGACCTCGGCCACGTCGTCCCGGTGCGACGCGCGGTCGTCCGTCACGCAGACGACCGTGACGCCGTACGAGCACCGTATGGCGATCGGACCTGTGCCGGCCGCCACCTGGCCGCGGGGCAGGAGTTCCAGGACGGAGAGCGCCAGGATCACGATGAGCAGCAACTGGGGGGCGAGCCTGCGCCGCATGTGCAGGACGAGGACGGTGACGCCGACGGTCAGCAGCAGGGCCGTGGCCAGCCAGGGCAGCCAAACGTCCACGGGTTCGTACCATGCGTTCCGGTCGGAGTACGGCCGGTGGACCGGCGGCCGGTAGCCGAGGACATCCGTGGAGCCGAAGCTCCACAGGGTCGTCGGCGCGACGACGAGCGGTACGACACGCAGGGGCAGCAGAGCGCCCAGGGCGTGTGCCGCGCAGACCGCGCCGGTCAGCACACCGAGGACGTAGGCCGCCATCGGCAGGGGCGGCCGCCCGCCCTCCGCGGTCGGCCATGCCACGGCGAACATGGTCGCCAGCGCCGCGCCGTACACGCCCGTCGGCCACAGCACGGAGGGCGCGACGGAGAGCAGGGCGCGCGCCAGGGGGCCGCGCGGGGAGCTTTCGTCGGCCCAGGCCGTCGCGGACCTGGCCTCCATACCGCCCTGCCAGCAGGCGAAGAGCACGGCGACCGGCAGGGCGACGGCGAGGCTCGCGTGGACACGCTGGGAGAGGACGAACCAGTCGGTCCGCCAGGCGAAGTCGTTCTGGGTACCGGCGAAGGCGAGCGAGCAGCCGAGCACCGCCGCCCCGGCCGGCCATGCCCCCTGGAGCACCCGGGCCCGCAGCACCTGTCGGTGACCGCGCTCGCGGACGGCGAGACCGTGCAGCAGCGCCGTGAGGCTCGTCATCGCCCGCCTCCCTCTTCCGTGTCCCGCCCGCTCCGGCGGTCCCGCAGCAGTTCGTGCAGCCGGGCGAGACCCCGGGACGCGCGGGAGGTGACGGTGCCCTTGGGCAGGCCCAGTCGGCGTGCTGTCTGGCGGACGGTGAGGTCGTCGAAGTAGCGCAGCAGGAGCACCTCGCGCTGCTCTGCCGTCAGCTCCGCGAAGGCATGGGCCAGGGCCGATGAACCGGGGGAGGCGGTCAGGAAGGAGTCCTCGGCGGACGGCGCGACGGCCGTGGCGCGGACGTGCTGCTCTCGGGCAGCCCGATGGATGCGGGCCAGGGCGCGTTCCTGGGAGCGGCACAGGTCGACGGCGCGGCACTCGGCGATCCGCAGCAGCCAGGCAAGGGCGTTCCCGTCGCGGAACCGGGCCGCTCCCGTCCAGACGGAGAGGAACGTCTCCTGGACGGCGTCCTCCACGATGTGGGCGGGGAAGCGGTGCAGGAGATGGGCGAACACGAGCGCGGAGCGGCCGGTGATCAGCGCGGAGAGCGCCTGCTCGCTGCCTTCGGCGATCGCGCGGACCAGATGGTTGTCGTGGAGCGGTTCGGTGTCTCCGTCGTCCTGGTCGGACGGCGGGCACTCGGTGCAGGTGGTCATGCGGCCTCGGTCGTGGTCGTCGGTCAAGGCCGCTGTGTCTCCGGGAGCGGCCGCTGGTGGCGTCACGCTCACCAGATCGACGGATGTGGCCCACGGGGCTGCGTCCGCGGCGACCGCCTTGTCGGCGCTCGACGCATCCGGAGGGCGTGCGACGGTGCCGTGCTCCCCCCGGGTCCGCCGTGGGCGTTCGCCGCACGGGGCAGAGCGCCCGGACGCGGGCGCCGGACGTGGGCCGAGCCGTCCGGGGGAGGGGGGAGGTGGAGGCAGCGGGTCGACGGTCGGGAGAGGGGGAGGCAGGAGGGCCGACGGCCCGGGCTCGGAGGGGGCGAAAGGCGGTCCTAAGGAGGACCGCCTAGTCGTCGTACTGGACCGTGCCGTCCGTGAGCAGGGTCGGGTGGAGTTTCATGGGGCCGTACTCGTCGAGGTCCGACGGGCGGGGCGACTCGGGGCCGTCGGGGCCCAGCCGGACCATCCGCTCGACGCGGCAGATCCGGAACAGGCGGTCCTCCACGCTCGCCTCGTCGGCCCGGCCGGCCGCCCGGAACGCCTCCGCCGCCCGCGCGTACAGGGCCTTCTTGCGCTCGTCGAAGCGGTAGAGCATCGCCCAGACGCGGGCCATCCCCTCGTACAGCGAGCGGCGCGTCTCGTGCGGGGTCGCCGCCAGGGACCCGCAGGGCGTCCAGCCGGACCCGTCGCGTTCGGCCACCGAGAAGCCGACGGGCAGCCGCACCACGTCCGGGTGCGTCCGGGCCGCCCACTCGGAGTCCGCGCGCACGTCGGCGGGGAAGCGGGCGCCCGTGTACGTGAAGTCGCGCAGGCCCAGCCGGAGGGCGCCCGCCATCGGGCCCTCGTCCCGGTCGGGGTCCAGGACGTACCCCACGTCGGGCGAGGGGGCGGCGCCCGGGTCCTCCCACGACGGGCACACCGGCTCGAGGTCGGTGGGCCGGGGCGGCTCCAGACCGTCGTCGCCGGTCCGGGCGAACTCGTCGCCGCGCACCACCCGGTAGCGCACGCCCAGCGCCTCCACCTCGTCGGCCGGGGCCCGCTCCAGCACGGCCACGGCCGCGAGCAGCTCGCGCCGGGCGGCCGGGTCGTCGGTGCCGTCCTTCGCCTTGAACCACAGATGCGAGTTGAGCCCGTCCCGGGCCTGCTGGGGCATGCCGTCCACCACCGGTTTCAGCAGCCGCCAGCCCGGCTCGGCCCGGGTCCGGTCCCGGGCGGCGACACCGAAGACGGGTCCGCGCAGCGCGATGTGCGGGTAGCGCCGCGAGGCCTCGACGGCGTCCGCCTCCGTCACCCAGGCGACGGGGTCGTCACGGCGGACCAGGTCGGCGTGGAGGGCGTCCAGACGTCGCTTCCAGTCATCGGTCATACGCGCATTGTGGTCGCGGCCGCGGGCGACTTCGGGGTGAATGCCGGAAGTGGGCGGGGTACGGGGAGGGGGCGCGAGGGGCGTGACCCGTCGTGCGGTGCCGGGCGGTGCGCCCTCCCGGCCGCCGGACGTCACCCCTGTGTCCCGCCCGTGAACTTGGCGCTGGTCAGCGAGGACTCGACGCGCCAGCCCAGGGACTCGTACAGTGCCCGCCCCTGCGGTGTCGCCCCCAGGACGCCGGTCCTGGCCCCCCGCTCGGCCGCCGCCCGGTGCAGGGTCCGCATGACGAGGGCGCCGAGTCCGCGGCGGCGGTGGTCCGGGGAGGTCTCGATCTGGTCGACGACCGCCGTCGCGCCGGTCGGGGCGATCTGGCCCCGCGCCGCCAGCGAGCCGTCGGGGGCGGCGATCATGGTGCGGGTCACGCCGCCGCGCGACCAGGTGCGGGTCCGGTAGCCGTCGGGGGCGGGGCCGGGCGGGGCGTCCGGGAGCGGAGCCGTCATCAGGAAGCCGGGCTCGGGGTCGATCCACCATCCGGGTCCCAGCCAGGGCCCGACCACCGCCGGGTCGGCGAACACCTTCAGCCAGACCCCGGCCCCGGTCACCGCGCCCGCCACCTGCCGCACGACCGGCTCCGTCACCGCGTCGTTCGTCGCGCCGAGCACATGCCGGGTGACGTGATGCGGCCCCGCTCCCACGTCGACCGTCCAGCCCCAGGGCTCGGCCACGGGCGGAGCCGCGCCCCGCGACAGGACCCACCCCTCCACCCACGCGCGGACGGAACGATCCACGGGAACCCCCTGGGAAACGGAAGAAATGTAAGTGGTGTTCATCTTGTTCATCTCTTACGTCCGACCGTATGTCCGGCGGGGTCCGCCGGAACAGCCTTGATCGCCCACAGCGAACGGGCCCGATCGTGGGGAACATTCCGAGGCTCAGGTGCATTGAGTCGGCATAGCTCAACTTGACTGCCTAAGGGGAGATCATGGCATCGACGTCCGCTCCGCTCACCCTGCCCGTGCTGCCTCTCGACGACGAGGTCGTGCTCCCCGGCATGGTGGTTCCGCTGGACCTGAACGACACCGACGTGCGCGCCGCGGTGGAGGCCGCCCAGGCCGCCGCCCGTTCAACACCGGGCAAGCCCCAGGTACTCCTGGTGCCGCGGCTCGACGGGACCTACGCGAGCACCGGTGTGCTCGGCACCGTCGAGCAGGTCGGCCGGCTGGCCGACGGCGACCCGGGCGCGCTGATCCGCGGCCGCGCCCGGGTGCGGATCGGCGCCGGCACCACCGGGCCCGGTGCGGCCCTGTGGGTCGAGGGGACCAGGGTCGACCAGGCCGTCCCCGAGCCGCTGCCCGGTCATGTCGCCGAACTCGTCAAGGAGTACAAGGCGCTCGCCACCGCCTGGCTGCGCAAGCGCGGCGCCTGGCAGGTCGTCGACCGCGTCCAGGCCATCGACGACGTCTCCGCGCTCGCCGACAACTCCGGCTACTCGCCGTTCCTGACCACCGAACAGAAGGTGGAGCTCCTGGAGACCGCCGACCCGGTGGTCCGCCTCAAGCTCGCCACCCAGCAGCTGCGCGACCACCTCGCCGAGCAGGACGTGGCCGAGACCATCGCCAAGGACGTCCAGGAGGGCGTCGACAAGCAGCAGCGCGAGTTCCTGCTGCGGCGCCAGCTCGAGGCCGTGCGCAAGGAGCTGCGCGAGCTCAACGGCGAACAGGAGGGCGAGGAGTCCGACGACTACCGCGCCCGCGTCGAGGCCGCCGACCTCCCCGAGAAGGTCCGTGAGGCCGCCCTCAAGGAGGTCGACAAGCTGGAGCGGTCCAGCGACCAGTCGCCCGAGGGCTCCTGGATCCGCACCTGGCTGGACACCGTCCTCGAACTGCCGTGGAACGAGCGGACCGAGGACCGGTACGACATCCAGGGCGCCCGCGCCGTCCTCGACGCCGAGCACGCCGGCCTGGACGACGTGAAGGAGCGCATCACCGAGTACCTCGCGGTGCGCAAGCGCCGCGGTGAGCGCGGCCTGGGCGTCGTGGGTGGTCGGCGCGGCGGCGCCGTGCTGGCGCTCGTCGGCCCGCCCGGGGTCGGCAAGACCAGCCTCGGCGAGTCCGTCGCCCACGCCATGGGCCGCAAGTTCGTCCGCGTCGCCCTCGGCGGCGTCCGGGACGAGGCCGAGATCCGCGGTCACCGCCGTACGTACGTCGGCGCGCTGCCCGGCCGGATCGTGCGGGCGATCAAGGAGGCCGGGTCGCTGAACCCGGTGGTGCTCCTCGACGAGATCGACAAGGTGGGATCCGACTTCCGGGGCGACCCGGCGGCCGCCCTGCTGGAGGTCCTGGACCCGGCGCAGAACCACACGTTCCGCGACCACTACCTGGAGGTCGAGCTCGACCTGTCGGACGTGGTCTTCCTCGCCACGGCCAACGTGCTCGAAGCCATCCCGGAGGCCCTGCTCGACCGTATGGAGCTGGTCCGCCTCGACGGCTACACCGAGGACGAGAAGGTCGTCATCGCCCGCGACCACCTGCTCCCGCGCCAGCTGGAGCGGGCGGGCCTGGACAAGGACGAGGTGGCCCTCGACGAGAGCGCGCTGCGCAAGCTCGCCGGCGAGTACACCCGCGAGGCGGGCGTGCGCACCCTGGAGCGGTCCATCGCGCGGCTGCTGCGCAAGGTCGCGGCCCAGCACGAGCTGGGCGAGCGGAAGCTGCCGTTCACCATCCGGGACGAGGACCTGCGCGCGCTGATCGGCCGGCCGCACCACGTACCCGAGTCCGCCCAGGACCCGGCCGAGCGCCGGACCGCGGTGCCCGGTGTCGCCACCGGTCTCGCGGTCACCGGCGCCGGGGGTGACGTCCTCTTCGTCGAGGCGTCGCTGGCCGACCCGGAGACCGGCGCGGCGGGCCTGACCCTGACCGGTCAGCTCGGTGACGTGATGAAGGAGTCGGCGCAGATCGCGCTCAGCTTCCTGCGCAGCCACGGCGCCGAACTGGAACTGCCGGTGGGCGACCTGAAGGACCGGGGCGTGCACATCCACTTCCCGGCGGGCGCGGTCCCGAAGGACGGCCCGAGCGCCGGCGTCACCATGACGACCGCCCTCGCGTCCCTGCTGTCCGGCCGGCTCGTCCGCACGGACGTGGCGATGACCGGCGAGGTCTCGCTGACCGGCCGGGTCCTGCCGATCGGCGGGGTGAAGCAGAAGCTGCTCGCCGCGCACCGGGCGGGTGTCACGACCGTCGTGATCCCCAAGCGCAACGAGCCCGACCTGGACGACGTCCCGGCGGAGGTGCTGGACAAGCTCGACGTCCACGCCGTCACCGACGTCCGCCAGGTCCTGGAACTGGCGCTCGCGCCCGCCACGAACGGCGCGGCGCCGGAGGTTCCGGTCGCGGCGTGACGGACGCGACCGGAAGGGGAAGGCCCGGGTCCCGTGAGGGAGGCCCGGGCCTTCCCGGTTCCACCGCGCACCCGTGCCGGGGTCCCGCGGAGCGCCGACGCTCCGTGCCTGCGAAATACTTGAGTGCCGCGCCGATGGCGGCGACGGGCGAGATCAGGGGTGCTGACGTGCACGAGGACGCAAACGGCGACGGACGCGACAGCGGGTCCGGCACATCGTCGCGTGGTGTGGAACAGGGCGACCGGGAGTTCCTGTCCCTGGAACGGGAACTCACGGTGCTGCTGCGCCGCGCCCGCGCCAACCAGGGGGAGATGGCCCGGGAGGTCCACCCCGACCTGGAGTCCGCCGCCTACGGGCTCCTCGTCCGGCTGGAGGAGTGCGGCCGCCAGCGCGCCACGGAACTCGCCGGCTACATCGGCGTCGGCAAGGCCACCATGTCCCGCCAGCTGCGCGCCCTGGAACAACTCGGCCTGGTCGCCCGCGAGCCGGACCCGGCGGACGGGCGCGCCTGGCTCGTCGACCTCACCGAGGAGGGCCGTACCCGGGTGAGCCGGGTCCGCGAGGCCCGCCGCGAGCGGTACGTCACCCACTTCTCCCACTGGGACCGCCAAGAGGTCGCCGAGCTGGCCCGACTGCTCCACCAGCTGAACCGGGGAATGGAGAAGTAACCGCAGCGGTCCCGGGGGGTCCCGAGGGATTCGGGCATCCCGGAGGATTCCGAGGTCCGGTGACGCCGTCCCGGCCCACGAGGGTTTCCGGCGATGCCGTCACGGCCGACGCGGGTACGGCGATGCCGCCACGGTTCGCGCGGGCCCCGGCGATGGCACCACGGTTCGCGCGGGCCCCGGCGATGGCACCACGGTTCGCGCGGATCCCGGTGACGCCGTCCCCGCTTCGCGCGGATCCCGGTGACGCCGTCCCCGCTTCGCGCGGATCCCGGTGACGCCGTCACGACTCCATGCGGGCTTCGGTGACGCCGTCCCGGCTTGGCGGTGAGGTGCCGTCACAGCTCCACGCACACCACCGTCGCGTCGTCGTGGGTCTTCGCCCGCCCCAGCAGCGCCCGTCCGGCGGCGTCGTCCGCCCGCTCCAGCGCCCGGACCCGCTCCACCAGCGTCCCCGCGCCCTCCGCGTGGACGAGGGCGAGCAGGTCCGTCCAGTCGCCCTTCCCGAAGAGCTCCGTCCAGCGGGTGGCCCCGTCCGACAGAGCGGCCAGCGAGCGGACCTCCGCGCGCGGCACGCTCCCGGTGACCGCCCGGGCGGCCACCCCCGGGTCCGCCGCGGCCGTGAAGAAGCCGCCCTCCTTGTTCCGGAGCGTGCCGTCGACGACCTCCGCGCTGCGCAGCAGGGCGCGTGGCAGGCGGGCCAGCCGGTCGTCACGGACGGGGGTGACCGTGCCGTCCGGGGCCGTCAGCAGGAGTGTCGCGTCGCACAGGACCAGGTACTCGACCGTCAGCGGCGACCAACGCGCGAGGACCACGGTGGCCTGAGGGGTGCGCGGGTGAGAAAGGTCACAGGTCTCCGCATGGGCCGCGGCGGTGCGCGCGATCGCGAGGCCCAGCGCCTCGCCCAGGGGAACATCCATGAGCGAAACGGTCAGTTCGGTCAGGGCGCCGCCGAGTCGCGCGGTGAACCAGGGGACCGAATGCAGACAGCCGGCGCCGCCCGGCGGCGGTGTCACCCCGTCCAGCAGGACGAGCGAACCGCCCTGCCCGGAAGCGGGAAGTGCGACACTCGCGAAGTCCTCGTTGGGACGGGCCCGGTCGCCGGCCTCCGACACAAGTTCCGTACGCATCGCGCCAGTCTGCACGACCCCTTCACGACCTTCGCAAAAGGCTGGCATCACTCCCCGAACTTACCTGCCGTCGCAGGTCAGGCGCCTGTTTTGGGCGGGAATGAAGCAGTCCGGGAAGACGTGGCGGCGAATACTGTCAAAGCCCGCCGCCCACGTCCAACCGGCAGGCCGCGCAAGGGCGCTGCGCACGCCAGAGGAACTTGCCCGCCAACTCCCCTCCGATGTTCACTCCTTCGGGTGGCGGGGCAAGCGATGCGAGGCCCCTGCCCACCGGCACTGGGAGGGTCGGAAACCGTACCGGACGTACGCACCAGTTGACGGGGCGTCAAATCCGGCCCATGGCACACGAGTCAGGAATGCGAGCACCGGTGCAGAAGACGCGGCCTCGGCGTACAGGCAGGCAGACGGCCTCCGAGGGGGGCGCGGAGCGCACCCCTGTCGGCAAGGGCCGTCCGACCCATGTGCGCAACCGGCTGATCGTCGCGGTGGCCGTCGTCGCCGCCGCCGTGGCCGGGGCGGGCGCCCCCTCGATCCTCGCCGCCTCCGGGCAGCTGAAGGACTCCCAGGACCTGGTCACCCTGGCCGAACAGACCCAGGACGCCCTCGCCCTCGCCCAGTCCCTGGCGGACGAGCGGGACGAGGTCACCACGTATGTGGCGGCCGGCCGGGTGAAGTCCAAGGCGCCCTCCGCCCAGGGCAGCGCCCGGGTGGACCGGCAGTCGCGCGAGCTGACCGCCGAGACGGAGGTCTCCGCGGCGCTGCGCGAGGTCCTCGACGCCGTGCCGTCCGTGCGTCAGTCGGCCCTCACCGGCAAGAGCACCGCCCTGGAGGCGCACGAGGCGTACTCCGGGGCCATCGCCGCGCTCCATGTCCTCGTCGACCGGCTGGCGGAGGAGATGCCGCCCCGCGCGGGCTCCGGCGCGTACGCCCTCGCCGAGCTCGACACCGTCGTCCAGCAGGCCTCCGCGACCCGGGGACTGCTGCTCGCGGCCCTGAACGTGCCGACGAGCACCGAGACCGAGTACGACCCGGTCACCGGCCGGTCGGTCACCGAGAAGGTCTCCTCGGCCGCCGACACCAAACAGCGCGACGCGCTCACCGCCGCCGCGCAGCAGGCCCGGCTGCGCTCCGACGCGGCCCTCGCGGACTTCCGGGAGGGCGCGCCGCCGGAGGCCGTGGCCTCGTACGACTCCACGGTCACCGGTGGCGACGTCGACACCGCCGAGGCCTACCTCGCCTCCCTCACCGACCAGCCGAAGCTGAGCGACGGTGAACTCGACACCAGCGTCAAGAAGCTCGACGCCGCGCTCTCCGCCCGGGTCGACCTGATGCGCGGCGTCGAGTCCTCCCTGTACGGCCACCGCGCCGAGGACCTCGCCCTGCTCCGGGACGACGACGTCACCGAACTGGAACTGCGCGTCACCCTCCTCGGGGCCCTGATACTGCTGGCGGTCGTCATCGCCACCGGCCTGGCGCGCAGCCTGACCCGCCCGCTGTCCGTCCTGCGCCGGGGGTCCGCGCGACTGGCGGAGGCCGAGAACCCCGCGGCGGAGGAACCGGTCCGGTTCACCGGCCGCAACGACGAGTTCGCCCAGGTCGTCCGCTCCGTCAACGCCCTGCACGAGCACGCCGTGGCGCTCCACGAGCGCGTCGGCACCCTGGAGTCCGACCGCAAGCACCTCGTCGGGCAGCGCCAGCGGATGGCCGACGCCCGCGAGGAACTGCGCACCGAACTCGCCGAATCCGCCGCCCAGCTGGACGGCCTGCGGGACAGCATCGGCGGTACCTTCGTCAACCTGGCGCTGCGCACCCTCGGCCTCGTCGAACGGCAACTGGCCGTCATCGAGGGGCTGGAGGAGCGCGAGCAGGACCCCGACCGGCTGGCCACGCTCTTCAAGCTCGACCACTTCGCCACGGTCATGCGCCGCCACAGCGAGAACCTGCTGGTGCTGGCCGGCACGGAACACGTCCAGCAGCACGCGGGTCCGATCCCGCTGGTGGACGTGGTGCGCGCGGCGGTCAGCGAGATCGAGCGGTACGAGCGGGTCCGCATCTCCGCGCTCCCGCCGCACGCGCACGTGGCCGGATTCGCCGCGGACGACCTCTCCCACCTGCTCGCCGAACTCCTGGAGAACGCCACCTCGTTCTCGCCGCCCGACCTCCCCGTCGAGGTGTCCGGCTGGCTCCTGGAGAACGGCGAGGTCATGCTCTCCGTCCAGGACGAGGGCATCGGCATGGCCGAGGACCGGATGGGCCGCCTCAACGCCCGCCTCGCCGAGTTCGACCCCGCGACGCCGTACGACCAGGAGGGCGACGAGGGTCTCGGCCTCGGCCTGTACGTGGTCGCCCGGCTCGCCCACCGGCACGGGGCGCGGGTGCGGCTGCGCGAGCAGAAGCAGGGCGGGGTGGCGGCGGTCGTCGTCCTGCCGACCGCGCTCCTCGCCGCGGCCCCGGCCGCCGCGGTCCCGCTGACGAACCCCGCGGCCACCCCCACGTCCTTCTCGCTGCCGGGCGCGACCGCGGAAGCCAACTCCAATGTCCTGCCGGGCCGCAAGCAGTCCGCGGACCCGCTGGTCGCGATGGCGGAGCGGGCGGTCCGGCAGTCGGAGACCCCGGCCGAGACGCCCACGCCGGCTCCGGCGCACGCCCCGGCCGAGACCCCGGCCGAGACGACGATGGAGCTGCTGCTGCCGAACCCGCCGGGCGAGGACGCGGGAGACACTCCGGACGCGGAACCGGCCGACGCGGCGGGGAAGCGGACCGGCGCGGCGCAGGAGCCGAGCGCCGCCGCCGCCCTCGGCCCCGACCCGGCGGCCGCCGGCGGGGACACACCACCGACCCCAACCGCGCCCGCCGGTGAACACCCCGCCGGTGAACACGCCGACGGCGAAAGCGCTGACGGCGAACCCGTCACGGGCGAGGCCGAGACGGAACACACCCGCACCCCGGACGCCCCGGAAGAGCTCGTCACGGACAAGGGCCTCCCCAAGCGCACTCCCAAGATCACCGCACCCGCCCAGGCCCCGCGCCAGCGGACCGGTTCCGTCGACGCGGACGCCCTCCGCCGCCGGCTGGGCGGTTTCCGCCGGGGGGCGGAGGCCGGCTACCGCGACGTGGAAGCCGAGATCGCCGAACGGACGGGCCAGAACCAGGCCCCGTCCCCCGGAGCGGCACGGGAAACAACTCAAGAAGCACGCGCACACGCCGAAGAAAGCACGGGGGGCACAGTCGAGGAGGCAAGCAGTTGACCGCGCCCAGTACCTTCGCACTGAGCAGTGAAGCCCGTAACCTGCACTGGCTGTTGACCAACCTCGTGGAGGAAGTACCCGGCATCCAGTCCGTCGCCGTCGTCTCCTCGGACGGCCTGCTCCTGCTGTCCTCGGACCCGGGCCGCAACCTCGAGGCCCGCGAGGCCCGCGAGGCGAAACCCTCCGGACCGCGCGGCTCCTCCGCCGATCTCGCCACCATCGTCTCCGGCATCGGCAGCCTCACCATCGGCGCCGCCAAGCTCATGGCGTTCGGCGGGGTCAGGCACACCATGGTCGCCATGGACGAGGGCAGCCTCTTCGTCATGTCGATCAGCGACGGTTCGCTCCTCGGGGTGCACGGCTCGGCCGACTGCGACATGAGCGTGGTGGCCTACCACATGGCTCTCTTCGTGGGCCGCGCCGGACACGTCCTGACCCCGGAACTGCGCAGCGAGCTACGGCAGTCACTGGAGTCCGAGGAGACGGGGGGCGTCCGATGAGCGCCGTCCCGAAGCAGTCCCGGGGTGACCGGCAGCAGCTCCCCGTGCGGGGCGGCGACCGCAAGCCGGCCCGGGTGCGCCCCTACTCGCTCACCGGCGGCCGTACCCGCTTCGGGCACGTCCTGCTGGTGGAGACCTTCGTGGCGGCCCTCGAGGCCCCCGAAGAACGCAAGGAACTGACGAACGGGTCCCTCAAGTCCACGGTCATGCCGGAACTGCGGGCCATCGTCGAACTCTGCCGCCGTATGCGCACGGTGGCCGAGATCGCCGCGCTGCTGAAGATGCCGCTCGGCGTGGTCCGGGTGCTCCTCAGCGACCTCGCGGACCAGGGAAAGATCCGTGTGTACGGCACCGGTACCGCTCACGGTACGGGCCGTCCCGACCGCGCTCTGCTGGAAAGGGTGCTGAGTGGACTCCGTCGTCTCTGACGCCGCTCGTGGCGTCTCCCCCCTCGTCGCGCCCGAGCCCGACGAGCCCCTGCTCCCCTGGCAGACGGACCGCACCCGTGCCCCCATCGCCACGAAGATCGTGGTGGCGGGCGGTTTCGGCGTCGGCAAGACCACCCTCGTGGGCACCGTCTCGGAGATCGAGCCCCTCCAGACGGAGGCGCTGATGACCGAGGCCAGTGAGGACACCGACGACCTCACCGGCACTCCGGAGAAGGTCACCACCACGGTCGCGATGGACTACGGCCGGCTCACCCTCGACGACGACCTGGTGCTCTACCTGTTCGGCACGCCGGGCCAGCAGCGGTTCTGGTTCATGTGGGACGACCTGGTGCGCGGCGCGATCGGCGCGGTCGTGCTGGCCGACACCCGCCGACTGAAGGACTGCTTCCCCGCGCTGGACTACTTCGAGAGCTGCGGGCTGCCGTACGTCGTCGCCGTCAACCACTTCGACGACAGCGAGCTGTTCGAGCCGGTCGACGTGCGGGAGGCGCTGACGATCCCCGCGCACATACCTGTCATGATCATGGATGCGCGGCGCCGGATCTCGGTGATCGAGACCCTCCTGGCCCTGGTGGGCCACGCGCTCGACGAAACCCCCGAGTAAGGCCCTTCAAGGAGAGTTCCCCGCATGCGGAAGATACTCGTCGTCGGAGCCGGCCAGTCCGGTCTCCAGCTCGCCCTCGGCCTCCAGTCGCACGGGTACGAGGTCACCCTGATGTCGAACCGGACGGCGGACGAGATCCGCTCCGGCCGGGTCATGTCGACGCAGTGCATGTTCCACACCGCCCTCCAGCACGAGCGCGACCTCCAGCTCAACTTCTGGGAGCAGCAGGCCCCGAGGATCGGCGGGCTCGGCGTCTCGGTGGCGGCCCCCGGTTCGCACGACCCGGGCCCGACGCAGCGCGCGATCGACTGGCTGGGCAGGCTCGACGGCTACGCGCAGTCCGTCGACCAGCGGGTGAAGATGGCGGGCTGGATGGAGACGTTCGCCCAGCGCGGCGGCCAGCTGGTGATCCACGGCGCGGCGGTCTCCGACCTCGACTACTTCTCCCGTGCCTACGACCTGGTCCTGGTCTCGGCGGGCAAGGGCGAGCTCGTCCAGATGTTCGGCCGCGACCCGGAGCGCTCCCCCTACGGCGAGCCGCAGCGCGCCCTCGCCGTCGCCTACGTGCACGGGCTGGGCCCGCGCCCGGAGCACCCGGACCTGGACGCGGTCCGCTGCAACCTCGTGCCCGGTGTGGGCGAGCTGTTCGTCATGCCGACGCTCACCACCTCCGGCCGCGCGGACATCCTGTTCTGGGAGGGCATACCCGGCGGCCCGCTGGACGTCTTCAACGGCGTCAAGGACCCCGCGGAGCACCTCTCCCTGACCCTGGAGCTCATGGAGAAGTTCACGCCCTGGGAGTACGCGCGGGCCACCAAGGTCGAACTGACCGACGCCGGCGGCACCCTGGCGGGCCGTTACGCGCCCACCGTCCGCAACCCCGTCGGCCGCCTTCCCGGCGGTGGGCTGGTGCTCGGCGTCGCCGACGTCGTCGTCGCCAACGACCCGATCACCGGGCAGGGCTCCAACTCGGCGTCCAAGTGCGCGGCCGCGTACCTCTCCTCGATCCTCGAGCAGGGGGAGAAGGAGTTCGACGAGGCGTGGATGCGCGCCACCTTCGACCGGTACTGGGAGACCGCCCGGCACGTCACCAAGTGGACCAACGCGATGCTGGCCCCGCCGCCGGAGCACATCATCAACCTGCTGGGCGCGGCCGGCCAGCTGCCGCCCGTGGCTGATCGTTTCGCCAACGCCTTCGACGACCCGTCCGACTTCGAGAACTTCTTCTACGAGCCGGAGAAGACGGCTGCCTACCTGGGTTCCCTCTCCGGAGTCTGAGCGGAGGCCCGGGCGGCGGCAGGGGCAGGGGTCCGGGCGGCGGCCCGAGCGGGGGCACGAGAGGCGGCCCGAGCGGGGGCACGAGCCGCGGCCGCGGCGGGTGGCGCGTCCGGGCGTACGGCTCCGAGGACCGGCTGGGCGGCGATCTCGGTGATCTTGACCTGCTCGCCGGTCCTCGGCGCCTGGACCACCTTGCCGCCGCCCAGGTACATCGCCACATGGGTGGCCTCGGGGAAGTAGACCACCAGGTCGCCGGGGCGCAGCCGGGTCAGCGGGATTCTCGGCAGCCGCGCCCACTGCTCCTCGCTGGTCCGCGGGATCGGCTTCCCGGCGTGCCCCCAGGCCTCGGATGTCAGGCCCGAGCAGTCGTACGACCTCGGGCCCTCAGCGCCCCACTCGTACGGCTTGCCGATCTGCCGTACGGCGTACCGCACGGCCTTCTCGCCCTCCTTCGAGGGCTTGCGGTCCTCGTCGAGCGCACCGGACGCCATCAGCTCGTCCTGCGCCCGCGAGACGCCCTCACGCTCCAGTTCGGCGAGGGCGGTGAGCTGCTCGGCGGTCAGCGAGGCGAGCAGTTCCTCGACGTCGGCCAGACGCCGGGTCACGTCGTCGCGCTCCTTCTTCCGGCGTTCCGTGAGGGTGAGCTGTGCGTCGAGGGCGGCCCGCGCCTTGCGCGCCAGGTCGTCGGCCCGGCGTTCGCCGCTCGCCAGCCGTCCGACCGTGCCGGCCCGCTCGCGCGCCAACTGACCGATCAGATGCCCCTGGTCGAGGGCGTGCTGCGGATCGCGGGCGAGCAGCAGCCGTACGTACGGGGAGATGTCGGTGCTGCCCTGGTACTGCTGGCGGGCGAGCCGTCCGGCCGCGCCCCGGCTGCGGTGCAGGGAGAGCCGGGCCTTCACCAGGCCGGCGTCCAGCCGCCGGGTCTCGGCCCGCTGCCGCTTCAGCTGCTCCTCGGTGGCGTTGAAGGCCTCGGTCGCCCGCTCGGCCTCCTGGTACAGCCGCTGAAGCTCCGTCAGCAGTTCAGCCACGGTCCGTTCTTCGCCGTCCGGGCCCTCCGTCCCGGCCCCGGTCTCCGCGCCGGTCTCCGTCCCGGCCCCGGTCTCCGCCTCGGTCTCGCTCTCCTCTTCGGCTTCGGTTCCCGCCCCGGCGGCCGGTGGTTGTCCCGGGGCCGCCTTCTGCGATGCCGTCACCGTCCGTTCGCCGGGCTCCGGGGGCTCCGGTGCCGCCACGGCGAGCCCGGGGCCCAGCACGGCCTGTACGGCGAGCGCCGCCGTGGCGGCCGTACAGGCCAGACGCAGCAGTCTTCCTGACACGTCATCACCTCCACTGCGGGGTGGCCCCTCCATCCCGTAGGGCGAGCATCAGGCGGGCGCGCGCGGCCCGCGCGCCGGAGGTGCGCGGTTCGGCGCAACCAGGTCACTCGTCGGCGTCGTCCCGCCGTCCGCCCGGCGTGGCGTCGGGCGGACCGCCGGGATCGGTGCCGGGGCGGGTGCCGGGCTCGGTGCCGGGCGGAGTAGCGGGTTTCGACCACGGCCACTTCAGGCCGCTCAGCCCGCCGCTCCACCTCGCTCCCGTGTCGCCCTCGGCGGCGAACTCGTACTTCCAGCCCTGGGGCAGGCCGAGCCTCCTGCTGTGGCCGCGCGGCACACGCCGGTAGACCAGCACGGTGGGCGGGCCGCCGGCCGCGTCGGGGACGGGGATGCGGTAGGTCTTCGGCGGGTGCCCGGTCGGGCCCAGCAGCACGGGCAGCACCCGGCCGTCCATGGGGCCGCCCTCGAAGGGGGTGTCTTCGCTCTTCACCGCACCAGTGTCGATCAGGACTCCGCCGCCAGCGCACCCCGGACCAGCTCGGCGGTCTGCGCGTCCCGCGCCGCGGTCACCGTGAGGACGGCGACGAACTGGTCGACCAGCCAGTCGCGCAGCTCGTCGGCGGGCGGCTGCTTGTCCTCGTCGAGCCAGATGAGGGAGGCCGCCTCGACGGCGGTGATCCACATCCGCACGGTCATCCGGAGCCGCGGCCCGGGATCGGGGACCCCCAGGTGGCGGTAGATGTGCTCGGCGGCGGCCCGCCGTACGCCGTCCACGATGGCGGTCGTCCGGGACGTCTCGACGACGCTGCCGCCCTGGAGCAGGGCGCTGAAACCGGCGTCGTGGCGGCCGACGAACGACAGATAGCGGTCGAGGGCCCGCGCGAGGCGGGGCAGGGGCGGGCCGTCGCGCGGCTCGTCGAAGCAGTGGTGCAGCTCCTCGGCGGCGGAGCGCAGGGCGGCCTCGTAGAGCTGCTGCTTGCCACCGGGGAAGTACCGGTAGACGAGCGGCCGGGACACCCCGGCGGCCTCCGCCACATCGTCCAGCGAGACGTCCTCGGGGGCGCGGTGCGCGAAGAGCGAGAGCGCGGCCTCCAGCAGCTGGCTGCGGCGTTCCTCGACGCTGAGGCGACGGTAGGCGGGCGCGGCGGGGGTCATGACGTGCAGCGTAATCGCCCGCCCCCGCCCCGTGCCCGCCGTCGGGTCAGGCGAGCAGTCCGGACGACTTCCACAGCCGCCGCCCGACGCCCCGCAGCACCCCGATGTCGTCCAGGAAGTCCGTCAGTTTCTTCGATCCCGTCTGCATGACCTCCCGCCGGTGCCCGCTCGCCCGCACCTGCGCCACGGCCTCGCGCTGGTCCAGGCCCACGTTCGTGTAGACCTCCGGGTTCACGAACGCCACGGAGAAGACCCGCGCGAACTCGCCCGACGTGACCCTGGTGAACTCCTGGGACCACTTCGGCGCCGTCATCATCTGGCGGCGCAGCTCCTCACGGGCGTAGCGGACGTGCCGGGCCTCCTCCACGACGTGGATCCGGGTGACGCCACGGACCAGCGGCTGGACCCGCTCGTCCGGGAAGGTCAGCCGCTGCATCCAGTCGAGGACCTCCTCGCCCAGCAGGGTCGCGGTGAAGGAGCCGGGCGTCGTGGAGATCGTCTTGAACAGCCGTCCCAGGTTCTGGTGGGCACGGCTCACCGGGTAGTAGGGCGTGCCGCCCCGGGTGATCAGCCGGGCGAACATCTTCGAGTGCCGGCACTCGTCCTCGATCTCGGTCAGCGCGTACCGCACGTGCGCGCTCGTCGCCGCCTTGTCGTAGATGTGCCGGACGAGCAGCTGCATGAGGATCAGCTCGAACCAGATCCCCAGCGAGGCGAGCGCGGCGGCCTCGTGCTGCGACAACAGCATCCGCTGTTCCTCGCTCATGCGCCGCCACATCGGGGTGTCGTACAGCGACACCAGTTCCGGCGGCCAGAACCACTTGCCCTCCTCGAAGGGGGCGTCCCAGTCCAGCTCCTTGTCGGGGTCGAAGGAGTGCTTCGCGGAGGACGCCAGCAGCCGCTCGGCCACCTGCTCCCGGTCCTTGAGCAGGCCCAGCGCGTCGCGCAGCCCTTCCAGTGCGTCGGCATCGGTGAGGGTCGTCATGGCTCTTATGAGACTGCTTGTCAGCAAGCCCGTCAATCCCCCGGGCGCCATTTGTCGACCCGGTCGTCGATCCGGTGTCGGCACCGGCCCTCTGCGAGAATCGGCCCCTCCGAGCCGTAGGGGGAGACGACTTGAGCACCGCGCACGGAAACGACGCAGGCAGTGCCGCCGCCCGCCGCAGTCTGGAAGGGCTGGCCCTCGGGGACGCGTTCGGGGAGCGCTGGTTCCCGCTCTTCCGGGAGCCCCGGCAGGCGTACGAGGAGGTCCGCGCCCGCCGGATGCCCGAGGAGCCGGACTGGCACTGGACCGACGACACGGCGATGGCCCTCGGCCTCGTCCGGGTGCTCGACCGGTTCGGGGAGGTGCGGCAGCGGGACCTCGCCCTCGCCTTCGCGCTCGGCCACGACGCCGACCCGGCCCGTGGCTACGGCCACGGCATGCACGAGTTGCTGCCCCGGCTGCTCCAGGAGCCGCAGCGCTGGCCCGAGTTCAGCCGCGAGCTGTTCGGCGGCGAAGGCAGCCTCGGCAACGGGGCGGCGATGCGGGTCGCGCCGCTGGGCGCCTGGTTCCACACCGATCTGGACCGGACGGCGGAACAGGCCGCACGCTCCGCCGAGGTCACCCACGCCCACCCGGAGGGCATCGCGGGGGCGGTCGCCGTGGCGGTGGCGGCGGCGCTCTCGGTCACGGGACGCCTCGCCCTCCCCGAGGTGGTGGCGCTCACTCCGGACAGCGCGACCCGCGACGGACTCGCCCGCGCCGCCGAACTCCCCTTCGGCACCGACCCCTGGAAAGCCTCCGACGTCCTCGGCAACGGTCAGCGCATCCGCGCCGACGACACCGTGCCCTTCGCCGTCTGGTCCGCCGCCCGCCACCCCGACGACCTCGTCGCCGCCCTGTGGACCACCGCCGAGGGCTTCGGGGACGTCGACACCACCTGCGCCATCACCGGCGGCATCGTGGCCGCCCGCACCGGCGTCGACGCCGTCCCCGCGCCGTGGCTGGCGCGCCGGGAGCCCCTGCCGGGGGAGGCGGGGCGCGCCTGACCGCGGACGAACGGCCCGTCGCGCGGCTGCGGGTGCGCAACTCCGGCGCGGAGCTGCTCGAGCTGGTCCTGGAGCCGTACGGCAGCGATCACTGGCTGCGGCCCGGCGAGACCTTCGTGATCTGGACGCTCGGGCGGCCGGGGGAGGGGGTGTCCGAGGCGTTCGAGGTCGAACACGGGCCGGGGACGGTGACCGTGCACGCCGAGACGCTGCCCGCCTATGTCGGGGACGAGGACGGCAACGAGATCGACTGCGGTCACCACAGACCGCAACCGGCCGGCCCGTTCCGGCTCGACCTGCCCTAGCCCCGCCTGCTCCTTTCCGGCCCCGCCTGCCCCTTTCCGGCCCTTCCCGGCCCCGCCTGCCCCTTTCCGGCCCTTCCCGGCCTTCCCGCGGCTGCCGGGCCGCCGGGGCTGCCGGGGTCGCCCGGGCCGTCGGGGTCGCCCGGGCCGTCGGTACGGGCCGGGCCGTCGGTGGCGCCCGGGCCGCCGGGACCGGCCGGCTCGGCTAGACCGAGCAGCCCAGGTCCTCCGGCAGCGCGAACGTCATCGGCTCCGCGCCCTGCGCCGGGAACGACGTGCGCAGGCCGAAGGCGTACGGCGTCGGACCGTTCGCGCGCAGATGCAGGAGCCGGGACTCCGCCTCCGCGACGGTCGGACGGTGGCCCGCAGGTACCCACCACAGCGCCGTCATCGCCTCCGCCACCCGCTCGAACCACTCCCGCCTGCGCGAGAGCAGCTCGCGGTGCCGCCCCTGGTACATGAACGTGGTCAGGGCGTCGAGGTCCCGCCACACCGTCATGTTGATGATCAGCCAGGAGTCCCCGAACACCTGGATGTCCGTCGCGTCGCCGCCGTCGGACTGGAGTCGCCACACATAGCCCTCCGCCGCCTCCGCGGTGGCGTTGACCGGGTCGAGAGCGTCCACGAAGTCCTTCAACTCCGGGGAGTCCAGCGGGAATTTGAGACGGGAGATGTTGACCTGGGCGAGTTCGAAAGCGGTGGTCCCGGTGGCGTTCTCAGCTCTCGTGTCAGTCATGAGCGAACCGTAGGACGCCCCTGTGCGGTCCCGGTACCCCCCGTCTCACGACGTGAGCACCGCCTTCCTGACCCTTCACGACGTGAGCACCGCCTCCGTCACCCTCACGACGTGAGCACGGCCTCCATCACCGCCCGGGCGATCGGCGCCGCCATCCCGCCCCCGGTGATGTCCCCGCGCCGCGCCGACCCGTCCTCCACCACCACCGCGACCGCCACCCTCGGTTCCAAGTCCCGCGCGCCCCGCGCCCAGGAGACGAACCAGGCGTACGGGATCCCCGCGTTGCCGAGACCGTGCTGGGCGGTGCCGGTCTTGCCGCCGACGACCGCGCCGGGGATCGCGGCGTTCGTGCCGGTGCCCTCCCGCACCACGTCCACCATCAGCTCCCGCATCAGCCGTGCCGTCGAGGGGGTCATCGCCTGGTGGGCCGGGCGGGAACCGGCCGTGGCCACCGTGGCGCCGCCCCGCCGTGTCGTCCGCTCCACCAGGTACGGCGTGCGCACCTGCCCGCCGTCGGCCACCGCCGCCGACACCATCGCCATCTGGAGCGGGGTCGCCCGGGTGTTGAACTGGCCGATCGAGGACAGCGCCAGCTGCGCCTGGTCGAGCGAGGTGTCGAAGGTGCTCGGCGCCACGGCGAACGGGATCCGCACGTCGGCGTCGTTGAAGCCGAAGGCCTGCGCCGTCCGGGTCATCTGCGCCAGCCCCGTGTCCACGCCGAGTTTCGCGAACACCGTGTTGCACGACCACACGAAGGCGTCCCGCAGCGGCGCGTCCTCGCAGCCCTCGCCCTCGTTGGTCAGGCCCGTCGTCGTCCCGGGCAGCCGGTAGGGGGCGGGGGAGACGGTCGCCGCGTCGAGGTCGGTGATCACCCCCGCGTCCAGCGCCGCCGCCGCGGTGACCACCTTGAACGTCGACCCCGGCGGATAGGTCTGGCGTGCCGCCCGGTTCAGCATCGGCTTGTCCGGGTCGCCGTTCAGCCGCACCCAGGCCCGTTCGGCCGCGGCGTCGTTGCCGGACAGCAGGGCGGGGTCGTACGAGGGACTCGACACCAGCGCCAGCACCCGCCCCGTCGACGGCTCCACCGCCGCCACGGCGCCCTTGCGCCCGCCGAGCCCCTCGTACGCGGCCTGCTGGGCACGGCGGTTCAGGGTCGTCACCACGTTGCCGCCGGCCGGCCGGCCGTGCGTGACGTCGTTCCACAGCGGGAACGGCGAGAGCATCGGATCGGCGCCCGACAGGACGTCGTCCCCGGTGTGCTCCAGGAGCGTCGTCCCGTACACCTGCGAGGCGAAGCCGGTCACCGGCGCGTACAGCGGCCCGTCGAGGTAGGTGCGCTCGTAGCGCAGCTGCTCACCGGTGTCCCGGGAGCCGGTCACGGGGGCGCCGTCGACCAGGATGTCGCCGCGCGGCTGTGCGTAACGGGCGATGGTGTCACGCCGGTTGGCCGGGTTGTCGTCGTAGGCGCCGGACTGGACGACCTGGACGCGCAGGGCGTTGACCAGCAGTGCCACCAGCAGCAGGGCGCAGAAGACGGCGGCGTGCCGGATGTGCCGGGTCAACCGGGCCTCCGTGGGTCCTCGTCGTGGAGTGGGACGTGCACGGCGTGGGCCGGGTCGCGGGGCGTCCGGTCCGGTGTGTGGCGCGCCGCGTCACGCGATGTGTCCTGCGCCGCGTCACGCGATGTGTCCTGCGCCGCGTCACGCGATGTGTCCTGCGCCGCGTCGCGAGGTGCGTCCTGCGGTGCGTGGCGCGGCCGCCTCGCGGAGTCGCTCACCCGGATCAGCAGCGCCACGATCGCCCAGTTGGTGACGACCGAGGAGCCGCCCTGCGCCAGGAACGGCATCGCCATGCCGGTCAGCGGGATCAACCCGGTCACCCCGCCCGCGATCACGAACACCTGGAGCGCCACGATCGAGGCGAGACCGGTCGCGAGCAGTCGGCCGAAGGGGTCGCGCAAGGAGAGCCCCGCCCGGAAACCGCGCTCCACCAGCAGGCCGTAGAGGAGGAAGAGGGCCGAGAGACCCATCAGGCCCAGTTCCTCGCCCGCCGTCGCCAGGATGAAGTCCGACTTCGCGGCGAAGCCGATGAGGACGGAGTGGCCGAGGCCGAGCCCGGTGCCGGACATCCCGCCGGCCGCGAAGGAGAACAGCGACTGCGCGAGCTGGTTGGGGCCCTCACCGGCCTCGATCGTCGCGAACGGGTGCAGCCAGTCCTCGACCCGGCTGTGCACGTGCGGCTCCAGACGGCCGACGGCGACCGCGCCGAGCGAGGCGAGCAGCAGCCCGACGGCGATCCAGCCGGTGCGGCCGGTGGCGACGTAGAGCATGACCACGAACAGCCCGAAGAAGAGCAGCGACGTGCCGAGGTCCCGCTCCAGGACCAGTACCCCGACGCTCAGCAGCCAGATCGTGACGATCGGGCCGAGGACGCGTCCGGTGGGCAGCTGAAGCCGTTCGAAGCGCCAGATCCTGCGGCCCGCGTACGCCAGCGCCGTGCGGTTGGCCGCCAGGTACGCGGCGAAGAACACCGCCAGCAGCACCTTCGCGAACTCGCCCGGCTGGATGGAGAACCCGGCGATCCGGATCCAGATCCGGGCGCCGTTGACGGCCGGGAAGAGGATCGGCAGCGCGAGCAGGGCGAGCGCGGCGACCACACAGACGTACGCGTACCGCTGGAGCACACGGTGGTCGCGCAGCGCGGCCACGACCAGGATGAACAGGGCCACGCCGAGGGTGGACCACACCAGTTGGGTGGGCGCCGCCCGGTCACCCGGCGTCTCCAGGTCGAGCCGGTAGATCAGCACCAGGCCCATCCCGTTGAGCAGTACCGCGATGGGCAGGAGCAGCGGGTCGGCGCAGGGGGCGCGCAGCCGTACCGCGAGATGCGCCACCAGCGCGAGCACGCCGAGCCCGGCGCCGTAACCGGCGGCGCCGGGCGGGACGGTGCCGTCCTTCGCGAGGCCGACAGCGCAGTAGCCGTACACGGAGAGCAGCACGGCCAGGACGATGAGGGAGAGTTCGACGCCGCGGCGCCGGGGGAGGAGCGCCGCGGGGGCGGGCGCGTCGGCCGCCGCCACGGTGGTCGCGGCCCTGGCACCGCCGGTGCCGGGCCCCGCGTCCGTCCCCGCGTCCGTCCCCGCTCCGGCCGCCGCGCCGTCCGCTGCTCCCGTCCCTGCTCCCGGCCCTGCTCCGACTCCGGCTTTGGTCATGTCCGGAACCTACCTAAATATGGCTCCTTGCGAGCCTTGGACGCTTTCGTGTCAGCGCCGGATCAGCACCAGCGGGGAGATGTTCCGATGGTGTCGATGTAGCGCGCCGAGCCCCAGGCCCAGGTGCCGTCCGTGAGGAGGTACCAGACGGAGTTGCCCTGGACGTTCTGGCCCGGGGTCTTGCAGAAGATCGAGACGACCTCCCCGCGATGGGCCACCCGGATCACCTGGCTGGCCCGGGTGGGCGCACTGCGCAGGAGCAGTTGGCTCGCGGTGACGCGGCCGCGGTAGCGGCGGGAGTCGTTCTGGTTGCCGCTGCCGGACTGCCAGTCACCCCCGCCGGACTGCCAGTCACCTCCGCCGGACTGCCAGTCGCCCCCGCCGGACTGCCAGTCGCCCCCGCCGGACTGCCCGTTCCCGCTCTGGTGACCCTGGCTGTTCTGACCGGACTGGTTGCCCTGGCCGGACTGGTTGTCGCCTTGGCCGCTGCCCTGGTTCTGGTTGCTCTGGCCGCTGCCCTGGTTCTGGTTGCTCTGGCCGCTGCCCTGGTTGCTCTGGCCGCCGCCCTGGTTGCCCTGGCCGCCGGCCTGGTTGTTGCCTTGGCCGCTGCCCTGGTGCTGGTTGCCCTGACCGGACTGGTTCCCCTGGTTGTTGCCCTGGCCTGCACCCTGGTTCTGGTTGCCTTGGCCGTTCTGGCTGTTGCCTTGACCGTGGTTCTGGTTGCCGCCTTGGCCGCCGGTCTGGTTGTTGCCCTGGCCGCCGCCCTGGTTCTGGTTGCCCTGGCCGCCTCCGCCGCCCTGGTTCTGGTTGCCCTGGCCTCCGCCGCCGCTCTGGTTCTGATTGCTCTGGAGGCCGTCACCGCCCTGGTTCTGCCAGTCGGACGCACCGTCGTCCTGGGTGGTGGAGCCGCCGTCCCAGTCGTCGGCGAGGGCCGGGGTGACGGCCGCGGTGGCGGCGAGGGTGCCGGCTGCGGTGAGTATGGCGATGCGTGTGAGAGCGGTACGCAGGGGCATGGCGGTACCTCCATGAAGAGGGCGAAGCTGACTTATCGCCACATTAGGAGCCGTTCGCGCGTGTCGCCCGTCACGCTGCGCCATCGGGGAGGCCGCTCCCCGCAGGAGGTGCCTGAGGGAGCGTCAGCGTCGCCACGGCACCGCCGTCCGGGGCGTTGGTGAACGCCAGCCGGGCACCCAGCACCTCCGCCTGGCCGACCGCGATCGTCAGTCCGAGCCCGTGCCCCCTCGCCCCGCCCTCGGTGCGGAACCGCTGCGGCCCGTGGGTGAGGAGGTACTCCGGATAGCCGTCCCCGTGGTCCCGCACGGTGACCACGGGCCCGTCCACCGTCAGCACGACCGGCGCCCGTCCGTGCCGGTGCGCGTTGGCGAGCAGGTTGCCCACCACCCGCTCGAGACGTCGCCGGTCGGTCTCCACGCGCGCGTCCCGGACGACCGCCACCTCGGTGCCGATCGCCTGGTCCCCGGAGGTGTCCGACGCCTGCGCCGTGCGCACCACCCGGACCGCCAGCGCGCCCAGTTCCTCGGTGTCCAGCTCCAGCCGCTCCCGCCCGGTGTCCAGGCGGGAGATCTCCAGCAGGTCCTCCGTCAGCGTGCGCAGCGCCGCGACCCGGTCGCGGACCAGTTCCGTCGGCCGCCCCGGCGGCAGCAGTTCCGCGGCCGCGTGCAGCCCGGTCAGCGGGGTGCGCAGCTCGTGCGCCACGTCGGCGGTGAACCGCTGCTCGCTCAGCAGCTTGCCCTGGAGCGAGGACGCCATGGAGTCCAGTGCGACGGCGACGGCCCCCACCTCGTCCTGCGGCCGGCCCGGTTCCCTCGTACGGGGGTCGTCCACGCGCGCGTCCAGATCGCCGGCGGTGATCCGCCGGGCCACCTGCGCGGTGGTGTGCAGCCGCCGGGTGACCCGAGTGACCGCGACGGCGCCTACCAGCAGCGTCGCGCCGATGGCCAGGGCCGACGACCACAGGATCGCGGTGTCGAGGGCCTCGATCGTGCGGGCGCTCTGCGAGTAGTCGACCGGGACCGCGAGGGCCCGCGCGCCGTCGACGGGGCCGGCCGCCCACATCGTCGGGCGTCCGCGGTGGTCGGCGACCACCGTGCCGCGCTCCCCGGCCACCGCCAGCGCCCGCAGCGACGCGGGCAGCCCCGGCGGATCGAGGCTCGCGCCCCACCCCAGGGTGTCCCCCGCCTCGAAGGCCGCCGTCGCGTCCTTCAGGCGGGAGAGCGCGAGGTCACGGGCCTGCCCGACGGTCTGGTTCGTCACCGAGACATGCACCAGTACGCCGAGCAGCGCGGCCAGCGCACAGCACATCACCGTGATGAAGACGGCGGCCTTCACGGCGAGCGTGCCGGCCCACGAGGGAAACGCGAGCCTCATCGGCCACTCGCCGACGCGGAGGGCCGGGGTGAGTACGTCCGGGCGCCGGTGCGCAGCATCTCGTCATGGGTGAGGAGCATCGCCCGCTGCTGCTGGTCCCAGGTCCACTGGAGGCGGTACTCGTATCCCGCGACCTCCGAGGGAGCGCGGATGATGACCGACCGCCCGGTCAGCTCGACCCCGCTCACCGCGTCCTCGTAGGCCATGACCTGGACGAGCCGGTCCTTGCGCACGGTGTAGACGCGGACGGCCGTCAGATTGCCCGGCAGCTGCCGGAAGCCCAGCGTCATGTCCTCGTGGCCGTCGCCGGTGAGGTCCCGGTAGTACGCCTTGAGCACGGGGCACCGGCTCCCCGCCGCCCCGCTCCTGCCGCAGTCGGCCATCCGGCGGGCCGTCTCGCTGTACGTCCCCTCGGCGTAGTCGCCCGGATGCGCGGTGATCTCCTTACGGACGACCGCCACTGGGTCCACCTTGCGGATGTCACCGCCGGGCACCGTGATGCCCTTCACCACCTCGGTGTCGACCTCGCCGATGTCGAAGGCGGGACTGGAGGCGGGGGTCAGATCCGGCCAGAGCTTGTCCGGGCTGATCGCCGTCGGTGTCGCCCCGGCGCCCTGAAGCTCCCCCGCGTCACCGCAGCCCACGGCCACCGAGGCCAGCAGGACGACGGCGACGGCGGCGATCCCGCGCCGAGCGGCCCCACGCCGACGGGCCCCACGCCCACCGGTCCCACGCCCACCGGTCCCACTCCGACCGGCCTCGATGGGACGCGCGGCGCGCCAGAGACCGGAGGTACTGAAAGGACTGAAGGTGCTGAAGGGACTGAAAGGGCTAGCGGGACTGGTGGGGCTGGTGGGGCTGGAGGGACAACGGCGGGGCACGGGACTCCTGTGACTCCTCTGGGGATACGGCGACGTCAGGCCCGTACACCTTATTCGTAAGGAAGTCCGTTTTGCGTACTGGTGGGCCGGGGATGGCGAAGCGCTGGAGGTGCCGGGGTCCTGACCATGGCGAAACGATTATTCGGCCAGTTCCTCCAAAAGCCTGGCCGTCGGCAGCCCCGCCCGCAGGTACTCCACGAACAACTCGTTGTGCAGGGCCCACGGTGAGCGCCGCGACCGTATCAGCCGGATCGCCTCGTCGGCCGAGTGCCCCCGGCGTACCAGCGCGTGGGCGATCACCAGGCCCGAGCGGTTGTAGCCGCTGTAGCAGCGGACGAGGACCGTCCGGCCGTCGTCCATCGCGTCCCCCGCCGCCCGCGCCAGCCGGATCACCCCGGTGAGCTGGGTGCCGTCCAGCGGACCGTCCGGAATCGGCCACACCTGATGCAACACCCCGGGATCGGGGCCATGCCCCTGCCGGGCCCGGGTCAGCGTCTGGACGAGATCGAACTCGTCCCGCACCACGGCGAGTTCCAGTTCCCCGGAGCGCCCCCGGAACTCGTGGCCGCCCATCCACAGGCCGGGCACGATCTCGCTCCACGGACGGTCCGGAGGCGGTACGTCGAGTTGCTTCCTGCGGGTCCGCAACGGCGCCTCCCCAAACGCGCTGCCCAGTGCTTGCCCAACTCCCCTTGAAGGTAACCGCCTTCTTGCCCCCGGAGCGCCCCTCCTGTTCCCATGGTCGTGGGGTGATGGTGCATGAACGGACTGCGCGTCATACCGACCTGGCGGCATGGCCAGGAGCGGCTCTACGTCTGTCTCACGGACGGCAGGAACATCGCCTGGTACGACCGTGAGGCGGCCAGGATCAACCTGATCGGGGAGAACCGCAGAGAGGACGTCCTCGAGGCTCTCGGCCCCTTCATCACCGGCCCGGTCACGGTCGGGCCGCCCCCGGTCCCCACATCCGCGGAACTGGCCCGGCTCTCCCTCCACCCGGACGACGACCTGGCCCCCAACCGTCCCGGCGAGGCCCTGCTGATCGACCTGGACCGCGAACCGGGCCCCGCCCACCGCCTCCGGTCCGACCCGCGCAGGCGAGCCCTGGCGGCCGAGCAGACCGTCGGGGTGGCGCTGGACCGTCTCGACGGCGCCGGCTGGCACACCCTGCACTCCCTGCCCCTCCCCGGCGGAGACCGCGTCCACCACCTGGCCATCGGCCCGGCCGGTCTGTTCGCGGTCCACGCGCTGTACGCCCGCAAGCAGCGGGTCCGCATCGCCGACCCGCTGGTCGGCCTGGGCCGCCGCGACCCCGAGCCCCTTCTGCGCCGGGTACGCGCCGACGCCGACCGCGCGTCCCACGCCCTGACGGCCGAGGTCCGCCCCGTACTGGCCCTGGTCGGCCCGACGGACGTCTCCGTCACGACCCCGCCCCGCGAGGTCCGCGTCCTGACCGACACCGACCTCACCGACCTGTCCCGCCTGGGCGGCGTCCTGAAGCCGGCAGACGTGGAAGCCCTCCACGCGATGGCCCGCGACCGCGCGACCTGGACGAGGGTGTGAGCGAGAGAACCGGCCGCGTCGGCCGCTACACCTCCTGAGCCCGGGTGCGAATCCTTCCCCGGTGTCGCTCGTGAGGCCGGGGGATCCTTGCCTGAGCGGCTCGTGGAGATGGGGGGACTCTCCCGTGCGGACCCGTGAGTCCCGTGAGGACGGGGGAATCCTTGGCCCGTGGGCCCGTGGGCCCGTGGGTCCGTGGGTCCGTGGGTCCGTGAGCCCGTGAGGCCCGTGAGGACTGGGGGATCCTTGGCCTGTGCGGCCTGTGCGGCCTGTGCGGCCTGTGCGGCCTGTGCGGCCTGTGGGGGTCCATGAGGACGGGGAGATCTTTGGCCTGCGGCCTGCGCGGCCCGTGCGGCTCATGAGTACCGGGGGATGCTTTGCCCGTGTGGCCCATGAGCACGGGGTGGATCCATCGGCCCGCGCGGCTCCGCAGGGCGAGGGGGCGGATCCTTCATCCCCGGGGTGGTCACTCAGCCCGTCCGGCGATTGAGGACGAGGCCGTCCAGGCCGAAACGGGGGCCAGGGGGCGGAGCCCCCTGAGGGCGGGGGTCGAAGGGGCAGCGCCCCTGGCGAGGATGGGACGGGTAGGGGCGGCGGGGGCGAGAGAGACCGTTGGGCGGGGGAGAGCGAGCAGGCAGGAGAAGAGGGGCCGGGCCCGAGGAGAAGACCTGGGCCGGAGAAGGGCGAGCGGGCCGCAGGTCGCGAGCAGGCCGGGAGAGGAGAGCCGGACCGGAGAATGCGGGCCGGGCCGGAGAATGCGGGCCGGGCCGGAGAATGCGGGCCGGGCCGGAGAAGAATCCCCAGGGGCAAGGAGAGGGGCAGGGCCGGAGGAGAGCCGGCGGGCCGCAGGCCGAGCGGGACCGGGAAGAGCCGGCGGGCCGCAGGCCGAGCGGGACCGGGAAGAGCCGGCGGGCCGCAGGCCGAGCCGGGCCGGGGAGAAGGACCGGACCCGGGGGTCAGATCACGGCACCGCCCCCGCCCGCCCCGCATCGAGCAACCCCGCCAACAGATCCCCGAAATCCTGAACCCGCGGAGCGATGTCCGACGCCGAGAACGTCAGCGTCCCCACCGACCGACACTCCTCCACCTCCCCCCACGTGACCGGCGCCGACACCGTCGGCTCAGCCCGCGCCCGCAACGTGTACGGCGCCGCCGTCGTCTTCCGCGCCGCGTTCTGACTCCAGTCCACGAACACCTTCCCCGGCCGCAGACTCCGCGTCATCCGGTGCAGAACCAGCCGCGGCATCACCCGCTCCGCCTCCACGGCCAGCTGCTTCGCGTACTCCGTGACCCGTTCGGAGGACGCCCCCCGCACCGCCGCCAGCAGATGCAGCCCCTTCGACCCGGACGTCTTCGGCCACGCCTCGATCCCGTCCGCCGCGAGCCGTTCCCGCAGCCACACCGCGACCTCACAGCACTCGACGACGGTCGCGGGCGGCCCCGGATCGAGGTCGAGGACGAGCCGGTCGGCGACAGCGGGATCCTGGATCACCCACTGGGGCGTATGGAACTCCGTGACGAGGTTCGCCGCCCAGACCAGACTCGGCAGATCCTGCACGACCACCATCCGCGCGGGCCCCTCCGACCGGGGCACCTCGGCGGTGGTGACCCATTCGGGCGTCCCCGGCGGCACGTTCTTGGCGAAGAAGACCTGCCCGTCGGGCCCGTCCGGGTAGCGCAGGAAGGACAGCGGCCGGTCGCGCAGATGGGGGAGCAGCGCGTCGGCGACGGTCGCGTAGTAGTGCAGCACCTCGCCCTTGGTGAAGCCGGTCGCCGGATACAGCACCTTCTCCAGATTGCTGAGCGCGAGCCGTCTCCCCTCCACCTCAGTGATCGGCGTCATACGATGAGAATCACATGAAACCATCACATAAGGCTCATTCAGGATATTCAGGAGGGTGCTGCACGTGAGATCCATCTGGAACGGCGCCATCTCCTTCGGCCTCGTCAGCATCCCGATCAAGCTGGTGAACGCCACCGAGAGCCACTCGATCTCCTTCCGCCAGATCCACACGGAGGACGGCGGCCGCATCCGCTACCGCAAGGTGTGCGAGCTGGAGGACCGCGAGGTGAGCTCGGCCGAGATCGGCAAGGGCTGGGAGGACGCGGACGGCACGATCATCCCGATCACCGACGAGGACCTGTCCCATCTGCCGCTGCCGACCGCGAAGACCATCGAGATCGTGGCCTTCGTCCCGGCCGACCGGATCGACCCGCTCCAGATGGACGCCGCCTACTACCTCCAGGCGGGCGGTGCGCCGGCGGCGAAGCCGTACACGCTGCTCAGGGAGGCCCTGAAACGCAGCCACAAGGTGGCGATCGCGAAGTACGCCCTGCGCGGCCGTGAGCGCCTCGGGATGCTCCGCGTGGTCGGCGAGGCGATCGCCATGCACGGTCTGCTCTGGCCGGACGAGGTCCGCGCACCGGAAGGCGTGGCCCCGGAGACCTCGGTCACCGTCCGCGACAAGGAACTCGACCTCGCGGACGCCCTGATGGACACCCTCGGCGAGGTCGACCTGGAGGACCTGCACGACGAGTACCGCGAGGCGGTGGAGGAGGTCGTGGCGGCGAAGGCGGCCGGCGAGACACCCCCCGAGGCCCCGTCCGCGCCGTCCAGTGGCAAGGTGCTGGACCTGATGGCGGCCCTGGAGAAGAGCGTGCGGGCGGCGAAGAAGTCACGCGGCGAGGAACCGGAGAAGGCCGCTTCGGAGGCGGAGGAGGAGACCGACCAGGAGGCGGACCAGGAAACGGGTTCGGCGGCCGAGGTCAGACACCTCTCGCAGCGCAGGTCGGCCCGTACGGCGCCCAAGGGGACGGGCGGCAAGAAGTCGACCTCGACGTCGACGGCGAAGAAGACCACGGCGGCCCCGAGGAAGTCGACCGCGAAGACGGCCAAGTCGACGCAGTCGGCGAAGAAGACGGCGGCGTCGAAGAGCACGGCGGCGTCGAAGAGCACGGCCAAGAAGGCCACCGCGAAGAAGACGACGGCGAAGAAGTCGGCCGCGAAGAAGACGACGACGGCCCGCAAGCGCACAGCCTGACACCGCCCTACCGAGACCGGCCGCACCGCCCTACCGACACCGCCCTACCGAGACCGGCCGCACCGCCCTACCGAGCGACACCACCCGCCCCCGGCACCATCACGCCCCCCGGGACCGTCGCGGCGCCCCCCTCGACCGGCGTGCCCCCTTCGCTTCCGTCGGCCCGGCGAGGGAAGGCCACGCACAGCGTGCCCACTCCCAGTCCCACGGCCGGCCACGCCGGGAACTCGCCGCCGTACGCGAACCCGTGCCCCGCGAAATAGGTCAGCGCCCAGACGCTCACCCCGAGGCCGGCCCATATGCGCCAGGCCGCCGCTCCCCGGATCCCCGCGCCGGGCCGTACACGCGGCTCCACGGCGGCCAGCCTCCGCTCCAGCGGTCGCAAGGCCCACACCACCCCCACCAGGACACTCCCCAGCACCAGCAGCCACGGCACCCGTAGGGCCCACCAGCCCGCCGAGCCGTAGCGGGGTTCGGGGGCGAGCCCGGTCAAGTAGAAGGCGGCGGCGACGATCAGCACCGGCAGCATGTGCCAGAGGTAGAGCGCCATGCTGCCGGCCCCCAGCACCCGCACGGCCCGCCGCACCCTCGCCCGCTCCAGTACCCGTCGTATCAGCGGCGCGACCAGCAGAGCCGTCCCGACCTGCGCCAGGCTCCACGCCAGCATGGCAGCCGACGGCGGATCGGTGTTGCTCAGTTTCTCCCCGGTCACCAGGATCAGGCTGACGGGGAACGGCCCGGGCCCGACGAGCAGGGCGAACCCCGCCCCGCCCCCCGCCGCCAGGGCCAGCGCCCGGCCGTGCCCACGCGGCGGCGTCCCCCCGGCGCCGCCCAGCAGCCCGTCCCGCCAGCAGAAACCGAGCTGGTAGACGACACCCCACACGAGCAGGTAGTTGAGCGCCCCGATCGCCTCGACGGCCGGACCGCGCGAGGACGCGTCGCCCGCCGCCATGAGCGCGCCGACGCCGAGCGCCACCACGCCCATGCCCACGGGCACGCGCACCCCCCACCGTTCGTGAAGGGTGTACAGCATCAGCGTCAGGGCGCTGAGCAGCAGATACACCGGCAGGAACCAGAACTGCATGGCCATCGCCCAGCCCACCAGCGCGAGGGTGGCGCGGTCCACGCCGAGCGCGGAGCACACCCCGACGGCGAGCAGCACGAGGCCGCTGTACACCGCCGTGGGCAGCAGCAGCCGCACGGCACGCTGCCCCACCCATCCCGCGGCACTCCCACCCGAGTCCCGGGCCCGTGCCCAGGAGCCCGCGGCGGCATGCCCACCGGCGAGGAAGAACAGCGGCATGATCTGGAAACCCAGGGTCAGCCACTGGGTCCAGGGCACGGACGCCAGCAGCTCCGGGGCGGTGATCTCACCGTCCGGATGCCTGACCAGCCCGGTGATCAGCCAGTGGCCCAGCACGACGAGCAGGATCGCCCACGCGCGCAGGAAGTCGACGTACCGGTCTCGGCTCATGGACCGCATGCTGCCCACCCCCCAACGCCCCTACGGCGACTAGTCCTTGTCGCAACCAAGCCGTACCCGGGGCGACACCCTCCGGTGCCGCCAGTGCACCGTCGGCGCGCCCGCCGGCGCGGCACGGCCTCCCCCTCCGCACGGCATCGCACGCTTAGGTTGGGAGCGCACTTCGACCGTGCCCCCATGCTGACAGCCACCACTGACAACGCCCCCGGCCCCAGCCCAGCCGGCCCCAGTAGCTCCCGGCCCCGGCCCCCACCGGCCCCAGTAGCCCCTGGCCCCGTCCGCCCCAGCCCCCGGCCCGGCTCCTGAGCGCTGCCCCGGCCCTCACCGGCCCGGGCCCCCGGCCCCGCCCTCGCAGGCCAGGCCCCTGGCCCCTGACCCCTGACCCCGCCCCCCAATCCAAGAGCGCCGCCCACGCGCCCGGCATCTTGACGGGCTGAATGTTACCGGTAACATAATTGCCCGTCGGAGCATCACCCGCACGCCCACGAAGAGGTGGGCCGTCCGCCCCTGGAGCCCGCGTGACCGACCACCCCACGGCACAGCACGCCCCGGCTCCCGCCCCCGCTCCGGCCTTTTCCGTCGCCCCCGGCCCGGTCTTCACCACGTCCGCCGTGGTCGCCTCCTGCGTCGGCTTCATGCTCATCGGCGCTCTTCAGGCGTTCTACGGCCCCGCGATCCCGGCTCTGCGGGGAGTTCGGACTCTCGCCCTCCGCCGCCGGGCTCGGGCTCAGCGCGCACTTAGTCGGCGGGGTCGCCGGAGTCCTGCTCTTCGACCGGTTGTACGGCCGTACCGGCAACCGGCGGATCCTGGCAGCCTCGTATCTGCTGATGGCCGTCGGCGCGGCGGGCTTCGCGGTCGCACCGAACTGGCCCCTGGCCCTCACCTCGTCGCTCCTCGCGGGCCTCGGCTTCGGCGGCATCGACTACGGCCTTCATCGCACCGACCTTCCCCACCGGACTGCCCTGGCTGCACCGGGCCGCCCCGCACGCCCGCCGGGCCGGTGCGGTCGTCATCGCCGCGTCCTTGCTGGGCGGCGTCGCCGCGGGTCCCGCCCTCGGCAAGGTCATCGAGTGGTCCGGCGTCCGAGCGGTCCCCCTCCTCCTCGCAGCGGTCTCCGCCGTCTGCCTCGCGGCCACCCTCCGGCTGACCCGGGCCACCCACCCGAAACCGGCGACATGCCCCCCCCGGCCGTCCGGCAGCGCACCCACCTGCGCGTGCACGACCACAACCACAACCAAGAGCAAGCCCAAGCCCGAGCGCGAGCCCGAACTCAGGCCCAAGCCCGAGCACGAGCCCGAACTCAGGCCCGAGCCCAAACCCCAGCGCACGCTCCGTACGTCCGCCCGCATCGACGAAGGGACCCGCATGCCGGCCCTGACCACGACCTCCGACGGTTTCCTCCTGCACGGTGAACCGTTCCGCATCCTCTCCGGCGCCCTGCACTACTTCCGCGTCCACCCCGACCAGTGGGCCGACCGGCTGCGCAAGGCCCGCCTCATGGGCCTGAACACGGTCGAGACGTACATCCCGTGGAATCTCCACCAGCCCGAACCCGGCACCCTCGTCCTCGACGGACTCCTCGACCTGCCCCGCTTCCTGCGACTGGCCGCCGCCGAGGGCCTGCGCGTCCTCCTCCGCCCCGGTCCCTTCATCTGCGCCGAGTGGGACGGCGGCGGTCTGCCGCACTGGCTCACCACCGCCCCCGACATCCGCCTGCGCACCAGCGACCCCCGCTTCACCGACATCGTGGACCGCTACCTCGACCTCCTCCTCCCGCCGCTCCTGCCGCACATGGCGGCGCGGGGCGGTCCGGTCATCGCCGTACAGGTGGAGAACGAGTACGGCGCCTACGGCGACGACATCGCCTACCTGGAGCACCTCGAGCACGCGTTGCGCTCACGCGGCGTCGAGGAACTCCTCTTCACCTGCGACCAGACCGACGGCGATCACCTCAAGAACGGCGTGCTGCCCGGCGTCCTCGCCACCGGCACGTTCGGCAGCCGTGTGGAGCAGTCCCTCCAGCGGCTCCGCGAGGCACAGCCCGAAGGGCCCCTGATGTGCGGGGAGTTCTGGATCGGCTGGTTCGACCACTGGGGCGGTCCGCACCACGGAAGGGACGCCGAGGACGCCGCCGCCGACCTCGACCGGCTTCTCTCGGCGGGCGCCTCCGTCAACATCTACATGTTCCACGGAGGCACCAACTTCGGTCACACCAACGGCGCCAACCACCACCACGCCTACGTGCCGACCGTCACCTCCTACGACTACGACGCCCCGCTCACCGAGAGCGGCGACCCGGGACCGAAGTACCACGCCTTCCGTGAGGTCATCGCCCGCCACGCCCCGGTCCCGGACGAGCCGGTGCCCGCCCCCTCGCCCAAACTCCCGCCGGTCACCGTCCGGTTGACCCACCGCGCCCCGCTCCTGTCCCTCGCGGACCGCCCGGTGCGCGCCACGGACCCCCGTTCCGCGGACGAGCTGGGCCAACGGGCCGGATTCACGCTGTACCGGACCACCGTCCCCGTCCCCGCCGCCGGGACCGGCCTGCTGCACTTCGCCGGCGGAGTGGGCGACCGCGCCCAGGTCTTCCTCGACGGCGCCCCCGCGGGCGTCCTCGAACGCGAGCGCTACGAGGAGACCCTGCCCGTCCACGTCCCCCGCCCCGACGCCGTACTCGAGGTCCTCGTGGAGAACATGGGCCGGGTCAACTACGGCCCCCGCATCGGCGTCCCCAAGGGCCTGCTCGGCCCGGTCACCCTCGACGGCACGCCCCTGCACGGCTGGGACTCCCACGCGCTGCCCCTGGACGACGTACCGGTCACCGCCGCCTTCGCCCCCGCCGAGAGCCCCACCTGCGCGGAACCCGCCCTCCACCGCGGCACGTTCGAGGTGCGGGCCCCCGCCGACACCTTCCTCGCCCTCCCCGGCTGGACGAAGGGCCAGGCATGGGTCAACGGGTTCTCCCTCGGCCGCTACTGGAGCCGCGGTCCGCAGCGCACCCTCTACGTCCCGGCCCCCGCCCTGCGGCCCGGCGTCAACGAGCTGGTCGTCCTCGAACTGCACGGCACCACCACCCTCGACGCCCGGCTCACCGACACCCCCGACCTCGGCCCGGCGGGCTCCTGATGCGGCACCGGGTGAGCGTTCCGCCCCACGCCGGGCCGCCACTGCGAGGCCATCTCCCCTTCGCCGACGCCCCCACCGCCGCCGACCCCATCGAAGTGACCAGCCGCTGGCTGACCAGGGGCGGCCGGCCCTGGTTCCCGGTCTCGGGGGAGTTCCACTACTCCCGGTACCCGGCCCGGGAGTGGGAGGAGGAACTGCTGAAGATGAAGGCGGGCGGCGTCACGGTCGTCGCCTCGTACGTCATCTGGATCCACCACGAGGAGACCGAGGGCCGCGTCCGCTTCGACGGCGACCGCGACCTGCGCCGCTTCGCCCGGCTCTGCGCCCGGCACGGCCTGGACTTCGTCCCCCGCATCGGCCCGTGGTCCCACGCGGAGGTGCGCAACGGCGGCCTCCCCGACTGGGTCCTCGCCCGCACCACGGCCCCTCGCACCGACGACCCGGCGTACCTGAGCGCCGTCCGCCCCTGGTGGGCGGCGATCGCGTCGCAACTGGACGGCCTCGACCGCGCCCACGACGGCCCGATCGTCGCGATCCAGATCGAGAACGAGCTCTACGACCGGCCCGGCCATCTGCGCACCCTCAAGCGCACGGCCCAGGAAGCCGGCCTCCGCGCCCCGCTCTGGACCTCGACCGCATGGGGCGGGGTCCAGCTCCCCGACGACGAGTTGCTCCCCCTCCACGGCGGCTACCCCGAGGCCTTCTGGACCGAGGCCGACGGCGGCTGGCCAGACACCTGCCGCAAGCACTTCTTCTTCACCCACCAACGCGACGACGAGGGCATCGGCGCCGACCTGCGCCCGACGACCGTACGCGGCACGGCTGCCGACACCCACGCGGACAGGTTCCCCTGGGCCACGTGCGAGTTGGGCGGCGGCATGGCCGTCGCCTACCACCGCCGCCCGCGCGTCGACGCCGCCGACATCGGCGCCCTCGGCCTCACGAAGATCGGCTGCGGCTCGGTCTGGCAGGGCTACTACATGTTCCACGGCGGCACCAACCCGACGGGCGAGCGGACGACCCTCCAGGAGTCCCACGCCACGGCCTACCCCAACGACCTGCCCGTCCTCACGTACGACTTCCAGGCGCCCCTCGGCGAGTACGGCCAGTACCGCCCCTCCTACGACGAACTCCGCCTCCAGCACCTGCTCCTGGCCGACTTCGGCGAACTGATCGCCCCCATGCGGTCGGTGCTGCCGGACCGCCTGCCGCGAGACCAGTACGACCGCGACACCCTGCGCTGGGCGGTCCGCGGTGACGGGCACGCCTCGGGCTTCCTCTTCGTCACCAACCACCAGCCCCACGAGCCGCTCCCGGAGCACCCGGACACCAGCTTCACGGTCGGCTTCCCCGAGGCCCCGCCCCTCACCCTCCCCAGCACCCCCGTCACCGTCCCCGCGGGCGCGTACTTCTGCTGGCCCCTGCGCCTCGACGTGGCGGGCCTGCGCCTGGACTGGGCCACCGCCCAGCCGGTCTGCACGATCGTGGACGACGACGGCCGTACGGTCCTGGTCCTGGCGGCGACGGACGGCATCGAGCCCGAACTGGCCCTGGACGCGACGACGGTGAGGTCCGTCGCCACCCCGCCGGGCACGAACGTCACCACCGTGACCGACGGACACGACGGCGGCGACGGCGACGAAGACGGCGACCGCATCCTGATCACCGGCCTGCGCCCCGGCACCGACGCCCTGGTCGAGACGGAGACACCGGCCGGCGACCAGGTGGCCCTCCTGGTGCTGGACGCCGCCACCGCCCGCACCGCCTACCGGGGCGAGGCCTGGGGCGCGCGACGGCTCGTCCTGTGCGCCGGGGGAGTGGTCTTCGACCCGACGACCGGCGAGGTACGCATCCACCCCCGCCCCTCGGCCGACGGGAACGACCGCGACGACGGCTACGAGGGGAACGACGGGGACGACGGGGACGACGGGGACGACGGGGACGACGGGGACGACGAGAACGGCAGGGCCCCTTCCCTCTCCGTCCTCCCGGCGCCGCACCGGCCGCCGACGGCAGCCGGTGCCGCCGTGAAGGAGAGCCGGGACGGCGCCCTGACCCGCTACACACTCGTCCCGGACGAGGATGTGCCCACCGCGCCCGCCCCCACCCTGACCGCGATCCGCCCGGCGGGCCCGCCGCCGGCCCCGAGGACGGGCGTACAGGGCCGCGCGAGCGCCCCCGCGGACGAGCACTACGACACCGCAGCCGCCGTCTACCGCGTCGACGTACCGGGATTCCGCCCCGCCCCACCCGCAGGCGGTGTCGATGTGCCGCCGTCCCGCCCCGCCGTACCGCCGTCCCGCACCGACACCCCGCCCCCGCCCCCGCGCTCGACCCTGCACACGCCCCCAGCCCCAGCCCCACCCCCACCCCCGCCCTTGCCCGGATCCGACCTGCTGCGCCTGCGCTGGACCGGCGACGTGGCCCGCGCCTACGTGGGGGACACGCTGGTCGCCGATCAGTTCTTCACGGGCCGCCCCTGGGACATCGCGCTCGACCGGCTCCCGCCCGGCGAGCCCCTCACCCTGAGGATCCTGCCGCTCGCCGCCGACGCGGCCGTCCACCTCCCCGATGACCCGCCGGCGGCCGGGATCGCCGAGGTCCGGCACGTCGAACGGATCACCACCCGCACCTGGAGGCTCGGCACGACCTGACCCCCGACCGCCCGACCGCCCGGCCTATCCTGTGGGTCCGCCGGGCGGCCCCGTGGGACCGGCCCCGGACCAGTCCCGAGGAAGAAGCCCCCACCATGACCCGAAGCGCCGCCGACGGCCCGGCCGGCCCGGCGAGCAGGGGACGCAGCAGACGCAACTTCGCGGGCTCGCGTCCGGTCATGGACGACGTCGCCAAACTGGCCGGAGTCTCCAAGCAGACGGTCTCCCGGGTGCTCAACGACCACCCCGCCGTCCGCCCCGAGACCCGTGAGGCGGTCCGGGCGGCCATGCGCACGCTCGGCTACCGCCCCAGCAGCAGCGCCCGCTCACTGGCCAGCGGCCGTACCCGGATGCTCGGCGTGATCTCCTTCGACGCGGCCCGCTACGGACCCGCCTCGACCCTCACCGCCATCAACACGGCGGCACAGGAGGCCGGTTACCTGGTGAGTTCGATCGCGCTGGACACCGCCGACCGCGACACCGTGGTGCGGGCCGCGGACCGGCTGTCGGCGGAGGGCGCGGACGGCGTGATCGCGATCGCGCCCCAGGTCCGGGTGGCCAGAGCCCTGGCCGAGGCCCACCTCGACACCCCGTTGGTCGTCATGGACAACGAGCTGGGGGACGGCACCCCCATGGTCACCTCGGACGCCCGCACCGGCGCCCACAAGGCCACGCGGCACCTTCTCTCCCTCGGCCACGCCACCGTCCACCACCTGGCGGGTCCGACGGGCTGGACCTCGGCGGACCGCCGGGCGGAGAGCTGGCGGGCCACCCTGGAAGCGGCGGGAGCCGAGGTGCACCCGCCGCTCATCGGCGACTGGAGCGCCGACTCCGGCTACGACCTGGGCCGCGAACTCGCCAAGGACCCGTCCGTCACGGCGATCTTCGTGTCGAACGACCAGATGGCCCTGGGCGTCCTGCGCGCCCTGTACGAGGCGGGCCGCCGGGTCCCCGAGGACGTCAGCGTCGTCGGCTACGACGACATCCCCGAGGCCGCCCACTTCCTCCCGCCGCTCACCACGATCCGCACGGACTTCACGGACATCGGCACGATCGCCCTGCGCATCCTGCTGGACCGCATCGACAGCCCGTCGACCCCCACGAGCCCGCTCACGCTCGTCCCCGTCGACCTGTGCGTCCGCCACAGCACCACCGGCCCACGCCGATGGACCGCCCCCGCTGTACCCGCCTGACCGGCCCCGCTTGCCGGACCGGCCTGAGCGGCAGCGCTCAAGCGGGGGTGCCCCGCACGGCCGCGGCATGGACATGTTCCAGGGCGTCCAGCACGACGGTGTTCCAGTGCCAGGCCAGCCACCGCCCGACGTCGTTGCCCGTCTGCCGGAGCGCGGCCAGCTCGGCCCGGGTGAACCCGGCCAGCGGCCGCTCGTGATGCGAGGACACCATCCCCAGCGGCACCCCCATCCGGTTCACCAGCGGAAGGCTGTGCGCGGCCCGGCTGCCGGTCTGGAGAATGGCGTGGCGGGAGGCCTCGTCGAACACCGGCGCCGACTCCACGTCCCGCACGGTGACCTGCCGACGTTGACCGGCCGCCTGCGCGCAGGACGTGGTCGGACCGTCGACGAACGCGAAGAAATCGCAGAAATACCGGTTCAGACCGGTGTGCTTGGCCAGGCGGAGCCGACCCCGCTCGCTCAGCTGGACGTTGCCCATGGGCGTCTGGGTGATCGACAGCACCCGCTGGAGGGCCGCCGCGACGACCGCGCCCTGGCTGGTGCCGTGGCCGCGTTCCACCGGCAGCCCGGGGAGCGCGGGCGGTCCGCGCCGCACCCGGCCGGGGAACCACAGTTCGGCGTCGGCGTCGGGCCCGGGTGTGCGTACGACGGCGTCGGCGAGCGTGGAGAGCTTGATGTTGAACTGCTGGGAGGCGCCCTTCAGCAGCGTGAACGCCTCGTCGGTGGAGCCGAGGCCGTAGCGCTGGAGCAGCACGCCTTCGGCGCGGGCGACTCCGGCGCGGCCGTACATCCGGTTGCGCAGATCAAGATCATCCTGCTGCCATCGCCGGGCGCTCACCTGTCCGTCCCCGGAGCCACGGACGTCCACCCCCGGGCCTGCGTCGGCCGGGTGCCGGGGCGACTGGCTCATACCAAAGGCTCCAATCCGGGGTGAGTACGGGCGACGGACAGCGGCGACCCGGCGGGCACCTCACCGGCCCACCCCTCCTCATCCCGCGCCTCATCCCGCACTGCCATCGCCTAACCCCGACCCCGCCGAGTAAACCCACCGAATGAACCCGCCGAGCAGGCCCGCCGACCAGGCCCGCTGAGCAATCCCGCCGAGCAGGCCTGCGGGGCGAACGACGCGCGCGCTCAGACGCGGTAGGCCCCCGGTGGCACCCCATGGGCGAGGCCGTACGGCGTCAGGGCGATCACGCCCGTTCCCCGGCAGGGCGTGTCGGGACCGATGTGCAGGGGAGTGACGCCGTAGGAACGGGCCAGGTCGGCGGCCAGGTCGTGGGCGGCCCACCGCCACTCGTCCTCGTCGTCCTGTTCCTCCCGCGCGGCGTCCCACACGGGCGTGAGGCCCAGCTCGACACGGCGGGCCCGCTCGAACGGCAGGGGCTCGCCGAGCGTGAGCAGCTCGTCCTCCGCCTCGCCCGTCTCGCAGTACCGCCGGACGACGGTGCCCTGCTCGGCGACGACCCAGGCCTAGCCGTCGCCCTGGCCGCCGTAGTAGTAGGCGTGTGCCCGGCCGTACCGGGCGCTGAGTTCGGTGCACAGACGCAGGACGTCGTCGCGGCGCTCCTCGCCGCACGGGTCGCACCAGGCACCGAGGACGAGGGTCCAGCCGTCCAGTTCGGGTGTCACGAAGACCCGTTCATAACCGTCGTACGGGTCCTCCGGGCCGAAGCCGTGGCTGTCGGAGTCGACGATGTCGTTGCCGAGGGCGAAGGTCACGGGTCTGGGGTCGACCAGGCCGAGCGTCCGCATGATCCCGGCCCGGTCACCGCCGGGGACGGCGATCCAGTGGTTCCAGCAGGCCCACATTCCCTCCGGCCGGTCGTCCGGGAGCTTGACGCGGACGAGCCGTTCGATCGCGGCGACATCGGCGCGGGACAGCGCCGTTTCGCCGCCCAGCTCGGCGAGCACGGTCAGCGCCCGCGCCCGCAGCCGGCCCGGACCCCGCTCCCGGATGCGCCGAAGCAGCGGAACGACGTGCTCGCCTTGCAGTACCAGGGCGTGCTGTGCCTCCCGGCCTACCTCGTGGTCGGGGTCCCCGAGCAGCGGCAGCAGCTCGGTGACCACGGACCGGGCGCCATCGCCGCACCGCTGAAGCCCCCGGACGGCCGCGAGCCGCACGTGCGGCGCCGGATGGGAGAGGGCCGCGGTGCAGCGGTCGAGGGCGGCCGCGCCGAAACCGGAGAACGCGAAGCCTGGACGCCGGCGAGATCCCTCGCCGACCGCGGAGGCGAGACCGCGAAGAACACCGTCGAAGGCGGCCGCTCCCCCGACCCGCCCCAGCACGGCGGCGAGGGGCCGCCAGTCCACGGACGACTCCTCGTTTGCCAGCTCCCGCACCAGCCCCTCCACCGCACCACCCCCGAGCGCGACCAACGCCTCCGCCGCCCCTTCCCCTCGCCCCGCCACCCCGAGATCCCGCACCAACCCCCGCACGACCCCGACGTCCACCACGCTTCCCTCCCCACTTCGCCACTCTCCGCCATTCCCCGTTCCAAGAAGGAGGGGGCGAGGAGGGGGCGACGAACGATGCCGGAAGCGGCACCGCTTCGGTAAGGTACGGATCTTCGGTCGGCGCAAGCCCCACGGAGTCCTCGAAGGCCGAGCCCCTCATGCATCAGCTTGCCGACCTCCCCGCACGCCGCCGCCTCGGCATCGCCCTGGACAACCTCTCCGTCACCTTCCAGGGCATGACGGCACGCCCGGACGAGCACAACTGCGAGTGCCACTGGGGCAGTCCGCAGGAGCTCTCCCTGCTGAAGACCCCGGACCTGGAACTGGAGCCGGACCTCCTGCGCCGCACCTGGCAGGCCACCGACTGGACCGATCACGCGGCCGTACTGCGCCGCGTCCTGCCCCAGTTCGCCAGGGCCCTGGTCGCCGGCCGCGCGGAACCCCTGTTCGGCCCGGAAGAGGCCGGAGACTCCCTCGCCCGCGGCCGCTGGCACCAATGGCCCGCCGAACAGGCCGAGGCAGTACGTGAGTTCCTGCATGCCTGGTGGGCAGCGAGCCTCACCGACCCGGATGCGGCCGTCCCGGCGCACCAGGTCCTCGTGATGTGCGCCGAGGCGTCCGGAACGCTCGCCCCGTGGCTCGCCGACCGGGAGGAGCACACCGGACACCTCAGCGACCGGCGTCTCGCCGAGGCGGCAGCGAAGTGGGAATACGAACTCCTGTGCGAGAACCTGCCGTGGTACGTCGGCTGGTACGAGCACGACGAGGAGAAACTCCGCGCCGACCTGACCACCTGGCTCCTCCACCACGCGGCGACACGCCTCCGGGAGTCGGGCGCACCGGCGGACCTACAACACCGGATACGCCTACTGGGCCTCACAGGCGAGGCCCGCTGGACAGATCCGCACTGGCCCGGCCACCACTACTGAAGAATGGACGCCGGCCGAGTTCAGACGCATCAAGACGCATCCAGCAGCAGTACGCCTTCGACTTCACGGACGACCACGGAGCATTCCTCGCGACCCTGGGCCAAGCGGTGGCCGAGGCGAGCACCCGACCGCAAGACGGAGCCCCTGAACCCGGACCCTCTGAACGGAGCACGGACTCACCGGGCGGGGGCGCCGGAGGCGCCGATGCGGGTACCCGCACACACCCACCGGCACCTGCCCGCCGACCGGGGCCCCGGGCACCGGGTGCTCCCGATGCGGCAGACGGACGCCATCCACGACGGACGCCCCTTCTGGCAAGCCCCCCTCCAAGCCCCCCTCTGACCGAAGCGCTCACACAACTCGGTGGCCGAAGCGCGGTGTCACGCCCAGGATCGGACCATGGATGTTGTCGTTCAACGGGTCTGCACGTCGTGGACGAAGAAGTCGCGAGGCGGCCCCGAAGCCGCCCGCAGAAACGCCGCCCCCACGGCCTTCCCCCTACCTCCGGGCCTGAGTACCGCACTCCACGAGATCACGATGAGCGAGTCAGATTCCTTCGAACCCCATACAAGGGTGCGGGACCTGTCGGCAGCAGGGACAACTCTGGGGGAGGTGGATGGCCTGCTGCGAGTGGATCCCCCGACGGTGAGCACGTTCGCCATGCCACGCCGCACCCGACGCCCACCCGCCGTTCGCCTGGCCCCCGGCCAATGGCTGCAATGGCAGATCAACCACCGCTTCGCCGGCCGCTACGAAGGAGGCTGGTCCTACCAACTGACCACACTCAACATCCACTACGGCCCGACAACCCCCAACACATTCCTGACCACCCCCACCCACCACATAGACGAGCGCAGACACCTACGCTGAACCCCACAGCACCAAGCCGCAACGGCTCCGGAGCCCAGGTGAGAGCGAGGGACGCCGAGGCCTCTGACCTGCGGGGGAGCGGTGCAGGGAGGCGTCTCGGACGAAGATCATTACGCCCCTATTACGTGGGCGCCCTGTCCGGCGGTGGGGCTGCGCCGTATGGTCGGAGACATGATCTCGGGCAGCGGCGGGGAAGTGCACAGCGGCGGTACGGAGTTCACGGCGGAGGGGATGGAAGTCGTCCTCCGTGAGGCGTGCGAGGCGGCCGGCCTGGACTCGACCGGGGTAGAGCTCCTGCGCCTGGGATCCAACGCTGTCTACCGGCTGGCGTCCTTACCGGTCATCGTCCGCATCGCGCGTGACCCGGCCGTTCTCGCCGAGATGGAACGCGCTGTGGGCGTTGCCCGTTGGCTGGAGACGGTCAACTTCCCGGCGACGCGTGTCCTGGCCGGCGTCGCTCAGCCCATCGCCGTGCGCGGACTGGTGGTGACCTTCTGGGAGAGCGTCCAGGAGCGCGAGGAGTACGCGACGATCGGCGAACTGGCCGACCTGCTCCGCCGATTCCACTGGCTCGAAGAACCCGAGTCGCTGCGCCTCCCGTACTTCGATCCTCTGGCCAAACTGTCGGCCTCGCTGGACGGTCTGACCGATGTTTCCGCGGAGGACCGGTCCTTCCTGGAGGAGCGGGCGGCCAAGCTGGCGAAGGAGTACGACCGACTGGACTTCGTCCTTCCCTTCGGCCTGATCCACGGGGATGCCAATATCGGGAACGTCCTTCGTCACCGGGATGGGCATGCGGTCCTCATCGACCTCGATGGCCTGGCCCTCGCCCCGCGCGAGTGGGACTTGATCCTGACCGCGATCTACTACGACCGGTACGGCTGGCACACCAAGACGCAGTACGCCGAGTTCGTCCACCGGTACGGCTTCGACCTCATGAACTGGCCCGGATACGAGACCTTGGCCGACCTGCGGGAACTGATGATGGTCGCGTGGATCGGCCACCAAGTGGGCACGAGTGAGCGGTTCGCGGCGGAGTTCGAGCGGCGCATGCGCTCTCTGCGAACCGGTGAAGGTCGCGACTCTTGGGGTGCTTTCTAGGGGGCGACAGTGCACCCTCAGCGCTGTACCGGCAAGATCTCCATCCCACATCCAGTTGGCGCCTTCACTCTCTGAAGTACATCCAAGATGGGCCTCGTCTTCCCTCATACCGCGGAGCGTGCATGAGCGTGTGGGATGCAATCGGTGTAGTGACTTCGCTTCTAAGCTCGATAACTGTGATGGCCGCGCTCGTTTTCGCAGCCCGCCAAGTGCGAGAGGCCGCAGACACGCGGGCAATGACGACCTTGCTTACAGTGCACGAGCAATGCCAGTCGCCCACCCTGAACAAGATTCGCAGGCGTCTGAAGGACGGCCAGCTCGGCGATCTCGGCCAGCTCACCGCTGAGGACCGCAACGATCTCGGCGATCTCCTACAGCGACTGGAGCTGGTCGGATTCCTCGTAGATCGAGGGTTGGTTGACCTGGAGGACGCCAGGAGCCTCTTTCCGAAGTTGCCCCGGACTTACGCAAAGGCACGGCCCTACATCGAGCAACGCCGAGAGCAAGACGCGGTTTACGCTGCCAAACTGGAGAGCTTGATCCAGCGATACTGAGATCAGAGGACCGGCCAGCGGCGTGAACTCATCAACCGCAGCTTCTTACGTCCCTGCTGCGATCCACAGCCTGTGTTCTCGCGCCTCTTCTGCAAGTTCACGCGCTGCTGCACTGGGGCCGGCCGCGGTCAGGTTCTGGCGGAACTCGGCGAGGTAGCTGATGCACCGCGCAGACTTCAGCTGCTCGCCAAGATCCATGGCGTCGAGAGCGACGCGGCACGCTTCCTCGACGTCACCCGCGCGCAAGTGGGCGTCGGCGAGAACCATGGTCGCGAAGAAGTCGCTCCGTACGTGACTGCCGCTCATGGCGTTCTCGGCATGCGCTACCGCCTGGCGGGCCCTGTTGACGTCTCGGAAGCAGTGGGCGGCCTCTGCGGCAAGCTCCGCCTCATCGAAGTAGCTGATCCACTCCGGCTCATCCTCGCTGTTCCGACTCTCAAGCGCCTTGGTCGCTGCGCTCAGGGCGGCCTCGCAGGCTGCGACATCTCCGGTGCGGGCAAGGGCGCGGGCATCCATCGCGTGGAACTGGGCTCGCAAAGTCGGCGTGGCTACAGGGGAAATGCCCATGAGCGCTGCGCGGGCGAGAGTGCCAGCCTGGGTGTAGCGGCCGAGGAAGGTTGCTTGGTGACTCATCGCTGACAGGATGCTGCCCGCTAACCGTCGGTCGTTGGCGTCCTGAGCGAGGCGGAGCGCCTGGAGGAAGTATCGCTGGGCGAGGCCGTGGTGGCAGGCGTCGTACGACATCCAGCCGGCAAGGAGCGTGGCTTCCGCGACGGTGGAGAAAAGAACCCGGCCCACCTGCTCGGTGTACTGGCCGCGCAGCATCGGGGTCACGTCGTTGTTGAGGTACTGGATGACGGAGTGACGTGCGTGGTCTCCGCCGAATTGGTCGTCGAGCCGGGCGAACATGTCTGCCGTGGTCTTGACCGCAGCCACGTCACCGAGACCGACTCGCATGCCTTCGCTGCGCGGGCGGGGGATGCCGGGTTCTGGCGCGACCAGCCAACGAAGGGACGCTTCGTTCCACGCAGGCTCGGACGGCTCTGCCCTGAGCAGCGGGTCGTACTGATTCAGATCCGCGCGCCACAACTGGCTGACCGTCTGAATGGCGTCATCGGGGCTCGCGGGATACGCGGCGTCGAGTACGGGAGCGTCCTTCGCCTCTCCGTGATTGAGTCCGAGCTCTGCCGCACTCACGGCGAAGGCATCGCAGAGCAGCGGGCCGTAGAAGTCGTCGGGGGTGCTGTGGCCGTTCTCCCAACTGGCGATGCGACGCTTCACGCTGGTGTCCGACGGGAGCTGATGCCCACGCTGGGTGGCCGCCTGGCGTAACTCCCTCACCAGCCGCGGCTGGCTCCAGCCCCGGCTGATACGAGCCTCGCGTAAGCGGGCACTGGTCGGCTTCATGAAGACGTGACCCTTCACTCCCGTGCACATGCGCCGGCGTGGCAACTCGGCCTGTCCGATCGAATGTACGCGCTGGTGATTGCTTCTTGCAGGCAGTAATCGGAGATCGTCCACGCAGTGTGGGTGACGGGGGACGACGTGGCGCGCGTGGACGCGTCATCCCCCGTCACCCCTCGTCATCTGCCCTGGCCAGGTACTGGGCCGTGAGTCTGGATTCACGGCGGCATCGGGGCCGCTCGGTACTCCGACTGAGGGTGAGACGACGTGCAAAGGATGACGAGGCGGGGCATCGAGTGGCTGTCCGCGGCGGCGGACAACCCGGCCGAGTGCCGACAGGTTTGGGCGGATGACCCGCGGACGCCCAGCCTGCTGCCGACCGGCCGCTTCTTCGACGTGCTGAGCGTGGAACAGCGCCTCGGGATGGAGATGTTCGACCGCCTTCAGCGCAGCGGAATGCCGTTCGGGCCGGCGATCGCCGACCGCAAGGCGCAGCGAGTCGGATTCTTCCTCGGCTCGGAGGCCCGTGAGACGTTCCTCTTCTACCTGGGACGCGAGACGTCATCCCCACCGCCGTACCGGTACCTCGGAGACGGCTGCGCGGTCGTGGTACCGGGCCCCATTCCGCTGTCCGACGACCGCTACCAGTGGCTTCGCGCCCCGATGCGTCGGCCGGAGGCCAACCCGCTTCGCCCGGTCGCCCTCGCGACCGCGCTGGTCGCCTCGGCGGAGCTCCTGGCCAGGATCGACCGCTTCGACGAGAGGTACCCGACCCCGTACGCGGCGGTCGCTGCCCTTCCCGAGGAGACAGACCTCTGATGCCGACTGAGCCGACCGACGGGCGCGACGCTGCCGCGTGGTCGCCTCTCGACAGCGAGGGCTGGTACGCGGCCCGCAACGCGACCACGGCAGTGCGGGACGCCCTCGTGCGCGCCGGCCTGGAGAAGGACTTCCCGTACCTGCGCGCGGACTTGAACGCCTTCGGGCACGGCCTCGTCGAGCTGGGCCGGGTGTCCCCCGACACGGCCGAGCGCCTGGCGGAACTCCTTCGCCTGGCTCTGGCGAGCGGACTCCGCCGAGACAGTGAGGGCGTCGAGCACGCACAGACCACCGTCGAAGAACACGAGGGAAGGATCTGACACCATGACCGACCGGCGAGGAGTGGTGGCCAAACGGGCAGAGGACTTGGTACCCGGCGTGCCCTACGTCCGCGGCTGGAACCGCGCCCGACGCAGCGCCGGCACCTTGGCCGATCAACTTGTGCTGCTTGGCCTGGACTCCGACTTCCCCGGCCTCGTGGCCGATGTGAACGCCGTCGGTGACGGGGTGGTGCACCTTGGGGCCGTTCGACCGGAAGCGGCCGAACTGCTGGCCAAGCTGATCACGGCAGGACTGCGGGCGGAGCTGCAAGGCGCTACGGCTGAGTCACCTGCGACCGCTCGGGGGGCAGCACCTGCTGCTTGAGCCGTTCCTCTAAGCCGACCAGCTGCGGTCCGAGCGCGCTCCTGCGACCAGCTGGCCTGAGCCCCGTACGACAGCGTTCCCCCAGCGCTGTCCTACGGGGCTAGTTGCTGTCCCAGCGCACTTGGCGAGTCTGCCGCTCGGCCGGGACCGGCGCCCCAGCGCCGCAGCCCGGACGAGTGGACGGCTCTCTATTGAGATTGTTGAGCTGATCAAGAAGTGAAGTGCTAGCCTCCCCATGATGCAACTGACCTTCCATGGGTTGCAGTTGCAGGACTTGGTCGTTGTCGTGTTTGGCGCAACTGATCGCCGACTAGTCAGTTTTGCTCCGCACCTCACCGATCAGCCGGTGGGCCACCCTTACCCGCGGGTCTTACAGGTTTTGAACGAGGATAAAAGGAGTGTCCGCTCAGCTCACGCGCTAGCAACGCGTATAGCACCTAAGCCTCTGACTAGTCGGGCAGGGACTTGGTTTTGGCCACATTATGCGTGGTCAGACCGAGCCTGCCCGCGCCCGGACTGACCACCCAAACGGGAAGGTTCGAAAGTCCGGATGGAAGTGCCCACCTGGGTAGCGGCGACACTCTTTGGGATCAGCGCCCTTGCCTTGATCGTTAGGCGAGTCCCGATCTTGCTCCGCGAATGCCGGAAAATGGCATCGGCGTACTACGACCTTCGAGACGAGGTCGATCGGAGGCGACGGGCACGCGTCACACATCAGAACACGGACGACGAAGAGAAGGGCTGACGTCGTAGAGGTTGACGGGGCGTGAACGTCGAACGCCCCGTCAAGTCTTGGACTGCGATCACCGTTTCAAACTTGTCCAGGGGTTCCAGGCATATCTGGCGCACTAGGCAAGAGACCTGCGCCCGACGGCATGGAATGGGTGACGACGATCGAAGTCGCGCTCTCAGCTTGGGAAGCTGCGATCATTCACGGCTAGTGCAGGCGCTGAACTGGGTAAACGGGTGGACCGTGGCCTTGTTCGGCTGGGCTGCTTTCACCGAGGTTCCCCGCTGTTCCCCGCTCGATCTGGTGCGCTTGTGGTGCGGCGGCACCGCTGCGGGCCCGCCAGCGTTGGGGATGTCAGTGCTACGTCTCAGGGGCCGATTCGATGACATCGGCCCATTGTCATAACGGTGAAGGTCACGCAGGTGAGCAGGGTCACCGGCCTGTGACCCTAGCCGCAAGGGACGGTCACTGTCTGCCCCCGTCCGTCAGCGTTGATGTCAGCACTGATGTCAGCCCGGTCGATCCGCAGCCGGCCGTCGCCGATCCAGCGCAGCGGGGCGCTGTCGGCGAGAACATGTGGGGCCCGGCCCGCCGTGAGGCGTTGCTGGGCCCCTCGCCTGTCCAGGCGTCAGCCGGTCGTCGGAGGCTCGCCTTCGGCCTGTCGGGCGCGCCGCTGCGCGCGCGTGCCGGTGCCGGGCTTGTCCTGGGCCGACCAGTCCGGTTCGGGCCCGGGGTCCTTCGTCGCCACCTTGATGACCTTCAGTCCGGCGGTTCGGGCCCGGGTGTGCTGGCTCGTGTCGCACGTCAGGAAGCGGACGTCGCGGCCGGCCAGGCCTTGAATGGCTACGGTTCGGTCGATGATCTCGTCATCGTTACGGTCTAGGCGCACGTGGCCGGGGGGATCGAGGACGATCTCTACGTTGACTCTGCCGCGGGTCTCGCCGTCCTTGGGGGTGTACACGCCCTCGTGCAGGAACCCGTGCGTGTGGCCGTCGAGGACCTCGTCGAGGCGACCGAGCGTGTGGGCTGCACGCCAGCGGCCCCGCTGCTTGCTGGTGTCCTTGAGGTCGTCCAATTCGTCGACCACCACGATCGGGAACAGCAGGCGGACGAACTCCCAGGGCTGTACGTCGAGGATCGCGTGCAGGTCGACGTCGGCCAGCTTCACGTCGTTCTGGATGTAGAAGCTGGAGTCGGCGACGACGAAGGCCTCCCGCATGTTCCACCGGCTGATCTGCGTGTCCAGCGCGTCCACGGCCGCCGCGAAGGCTTCGATGCGTTCGACCACTTCAAGTTGCACCAGTCCGTTCACCAGACGGGTCTGGGCGGGGCCGGCGAGCGTGCCGCAGCTGGCCAGCAGCACCTTGTACCGGGGGGTGAACACGAGCTGTTCGAGGTCCCTTTCACTGACCTGGGAGCGCAGCAGCCGGGCTGAATCGGTGGCCCACTCCAGGTACGCCATCAGCCCCTCGAAGGCGTTGTCGTAGTGCCCTTGGAGGTTCTGCGCCGTGGTGTGCACGCCGCCGAGGACCTTGCGAATGTTGAGCCGATCTGCGCCCGGACGGGGTGATATGAGCATGCGCTGATCATGGCAGCGCAGGCTGGTGGACCGCCTCGGTTTTCCGAACAACAGCCGACATCGCCGTACCCCAACCGCAGCGCGTGCGGAGGGGTGTTCAGATGGCGGGAGACTCTGCCTCATGACTGCACGTCGCTCGCTCGGTTCCGGTCCGGCCGCTTTCGCCTGCTGCTCCTCTGCCCGTGGTCCCGGCCCGGTTGTTGCCGGTGGAGCGGGCGGCCGTGGACGACGGCCAGGCGGACGATGTGGTGCTCGTGCCGCAGGGCTCGGGACAGGCTCGGAAGCGGCGGCAGCTCGGTGTGCCGGCGGCGGTGAACCCGACCGGGCCGGATACGCCGGCGCTTCCTCCTCGTCGCGGCTGATGCGGCGGCGCTCGAGGGAGCTCCGGCTCCGAATTCGTTGCACTGGCGTTGAGGTTTGTTGAGCCCTGGGACCCCTTTCCGGTAGTCGACGGCATCGAGGGCGCAGGCCTTCGCGTGTGGGTGGTCGACGTCGAGCAGCTGCACGGCGCGGCCGGGCTCACCGCGGCTTGCGGTTCTCCTTGTGGGCGGCTGCCTTCGTGGTTCTGGTGCTCGTCGCCGCCGTGGTGGGGTCGGACTGTGGCTTCTGGTCCTCGGTGTCGGGGCGGGTTCGGGGTGCGCGGTAGGGGCCGCCGGGTTGGGTGGCGGTGATGGTGGCCCAGGACTCCCCGGCTTCGGCAAACCAGTCGTCGACGGGCTTCCAGCGGCGGGTGTCGGGCATGGCTGCGCCCTGGGGGTTGCGCGGAGGGGGGGGATCGGGCGGGCCAGCCGCTAGTTCCGCCCGGCTCGCGCCATGCGATGCGCTCACAGCTGGAGGAAGAAGGCCAGCGCCATGAAGGCGGCGAGGGCGATCGTCAGGGCCGGGATGAGGGCGGGGTACGCCACGGCGATCAGCCCGACGAGCACTGTGCCAATGAGGGCGAGGGCGACGGTGTGACGGTCCTGCCGCTTGTTGGACACGGGTCCTCCTATGAGTGGTGGTCTGCGGGCCGGAAAAAAAAGTCCGCCCGTCCCGGACAGCCGGGAGCGGTGCTGAGGGTGAGGGAGCCGCAAGTTAGCGCCGCAAGCCCTCGGCATCACCTGTGAGGTCGAGGAGCGAAGTGCCGAAATTAGGCGGTGGGGGATGCGCGCACGAGGAAGCCCCCCACCGAGGCGGTGAGGGGCTGTCAGGCCAGGGGACAGGGTGCACCGCGGTCATTCAACAGCTGGGCGAGGAACGGCTCCTACATGGGTTGCGTCGCAGGTCTGACACGGGTGACCGCCCAGGAGTAACGAGACTTCCGCCATGAGCAGCACTCGCCGCCACTCGGGACCGGGCCAACGGGCACCAGGACCACGCAGGCAAAGGAGCGGGCCCCGTGGCTGCTGCCGGTCGAGCGGGCCGATCACGACGGCGACCAGGAGCACGGCCATGTGTCGGCGTTCGTGCAGGGAGTTCCACTGGTCGGCGCCGAGGAAGCAGTCCTCCATCCAGAACCACTGGAGGGAGGATGCCTCCACAAGTTTCGCCGCCGTGTTCGCGGAGGAGACAGGCGACGGCTGCGTGCTCAATGGCGTTGCCGTCGGGCAGCGCTTCGGCGCTGTATCCACCGTGGTCAGTCCCGCCACAACTGATCAAGGGCGGCCGTGACCTGCGGCTGCCTAGCCGATCACCGCTCTGACCTGCTGCTGAGCTGTCGGCAGTTGTTGACGTTGGTCACCATCGAGTGCCCTTCCACGGCCCCAGGACGGCCCGGGAGGGCGCTCGTGCGTTGAGGGAGACAGCCGACTTGTAAGTTCGCTCGCTGCGCGGTGCGGACTGCCAGCACGGGGCCCGCTGGTCGCTCGCGCGTCCGGCGCCGGCCACCGCCGAGTGCCCTGGTTCGCCGCCGTTGATGTCAGTTGGTGATGTCAGACAGGCAGGCGGTCTATGCGCTGACGGCCAACTCTCGTGCGCGCTGCCGAGCTTGGGCTCTCAGTTCCTTGAGGCGGCCGTGGAACAGGTTGTGGCGGTTCTGGTCGAGGTTCAGCGGCAGGTCTCGTTGGGTGATGAGCTCCGACTCCAAGGTCCACGGTTCGTCGTGCTCGATCCAGCACACTCGGGCGTTCTCTGCCATCCACTGGCTGAGTGTGGCTTCCCCTGCCTTGCCGAAGGTCATGCGTGTCCCGCTGCGGCCTACCCGGCGTAGCTCGATCCCGAGCAGGCAACCGAGCGTGAGGCGAAGCGTCGATCCGGCCGCATCGCTCCGGTAGTGGTAGCGCGCGTTTGCGCAGGTTCTGCATGCTGGTCCGGTTGGCCATGTACCGCGGAGCTATGCCGACGTAGAGCAGGCGCGCGCCATCCAGATTTCGGCTAGCGTCGTCTGGACGGCCCGTCAGTACCCGACCGCCAAATGACGCCGATGGGATGCCAGACCATACGACCCATGTGTAGCCTTTCAACAGGGGCATGGGACGCGACGGGGGTCGAAAGTGGACGGCGGACGGGTTGCAGCGCGAGGGTTTCGTTTCCAGTACATGCGCACCCTGGAAGCCATGATCGCAGCAAGCGATCAAGCTCATCTCTGCCGAATAGAGGGACCAGGCCGCAACTCAACTTCGACGGACGACAAGGAAGTTGTCGATTTTGATCTAATCGATAGTTCAGGCGCGTGCCTGGTTGCAGCCCAAGTCAAGAGTGGTACTCCCGGTCGTACGATTAGCGCTCACTCATCCTTCTCGGTGCTGATACGGCTGGTGCGCTCGGGCGAGTCTCTGCGATACGAGTTGATCACGAACATGGCCCCTGATCGTCAATGCTCTATTCTGCTAGACACTCTACGAGCTTCAGAGTCAATTCCCGATCTACACAAAGAACTGGAGAGAATTCTTTCAAGATCCGAAAATAGCATCACCCTGTTGAACGGGCTATCACCCGAAGAGCTGCAACGACTAAAGCGTGCCCGAATTACTCTTGACTCGCGCACCGATGCAGAAATCAGAGAAGATCTTCATCACCACGTGCGCGCATACAGAAATCGCCATAGGGCAGGAATGGGGGAAAGGTCGGCAGGACTTCTCGTTGGGTATCTACTGGATGAGATACACGAAAAAGCTGCATCGGATGCAAGCGCATGGCTCCTGACTGACTTCAGGCAGGAATCTCTGATTGAGGACGAGGCGCTACTTCAAGCGCTAGGCAGGCAAGACTGGGGAGCTATATATGGGCCGGTAGCTCCAGTGCCAGACGTGAATCGCCCCTCTCTAATTCAAGAAATAGAATCAGCATTCTTCGACCAGCCTGATGGAAAAGCCCTGCGGACGTGCGTCCTGACTGGTCTGTCAGGCATCGGTAAATCGAGTCTGGCGTCAGCATACTTGGCGCAGAATGCATATAAGTACGACTTGATTCTTTGGATTGAGGCTGGATCCCAAGAGTCCCTTGTGATGTCATTTCGCAAAGTAGCTGCACATCTAACGCAGGGATCCGATACAGCCGGCACCGTTGAGGACACGACTCTCGTTAGGGAACGAGTGCACTCGCTGCTCGCTGCTCTACCTGGGCGATGGTTGGTGGTGTTCGACGACGCGAGACCCCACGAAGTTGACGGTTGGCTGCCACCTCTTGGTCGGGGTGACGCGCTAATTACCTCGACCGACAGCGCCGCCTGGAGCAGTAGCGACCGCAAGATCTCCGTCAGCTCCATGGGTATCGACGAGGCCACTTCGCTAATACGTAAACGCCTCGGCGTACCTCTCGGCAAAGATCCTCAAATCCAATCATTGGCGCTTGCTCTTGAATGTTGGCCATTGGCGCTGGAGCTATCATGCGGCTATATCGAAAGCTGCAATATGCCGCTCGCCGACGTCGGCGAGTATCTTGATTCCCTCAAGAGGCGCGCACTTGGTGACTCCTTCTCGGTTCCACGCGGCTATCCACGCACGCTCGTGGCAGCCATTCACTTGAGCATGCGCCATATAGGTGAGCTCGCGAGACGCGAGGATGAGGGAATTTGGCATGCTCTCATCCAAATAGTGGGAATTTCCTGTTTCTTCGGTTCGCAGCGAATCCCAGTCCACCTGGCAACCGTGTCAGCTCTCGTTCACCCTGATGAGGTGGAAACGAATAGCGGTAGCATCATAGTTGATGAGCACCATTCAGATCTACCCGTTCGGGAAGTGATCAGGCTTCTAACCCGAGTATCTTTTGTCCGATACGATGCACCGCTAGAACGTCTAAATGAAAAATCTAATATCAGAGCCGATGACACAGTCACCTTAAATTCGGTCGTCCAAGAGATCTTGCGGACTATCTTCAGCGAAAATTCCCCTTTGTCTGACCTGTTGTCGCAAGCAGCGTTTCACACTGAGCGATGGCTTCGCGAGGCGCTCGACCACGGGGTTGGACTCCGGGCTCACGAACTATCACTTCACGCCGGCGAACTGGCACATCATGCGAGATCACTGAATATCAGGACTAACTACACGGCTCTCCTGTTGGGAAACCTGGCGTCATTTCATCATTCACGCGGCAATGAGAAACTATCATTCGATCTCTTCAATTTGGAGCTAGTCTGGCTTGAGGGTATCGCTGATGTGAACGAAGTCCTCGAAATACAAACAAGGATTGCGCTTGCAACGCTTATTCTGAGTAGCCCAAGCTTGGCGCAGCGTCCGGAAGATTCACCGATTGCCCACCTGAGCCCAGTGCTGGATTACGTCCGGCAGCTCGCCCAGGAGAATCAAAGCAGCGCCGCTTTCCTGGCCGCGGAGTGCGCGTTCACTCTGCGGCAAGCAATTGAAATGGGTCGTGATGCGTCCGGCATTTCAAAGCTAGCGGATGACTTCTCTGAGCTATTGCAGCGACTCCCTGAAACGTCGGCATCGCGCAGTATCACAGTCGCTTTCGAAGTGGGCAAGCTGATAGGCGAGCAAAGAGCCGCGGAAGCTATCACTCTCGCCAAGGAAGAGCTAGCGAATCGAGAGAATGTCGTCGCGGCTCCCGTAGTTGAGCTGCGCAGACTCCTTGTTGAGGCGCTGGTTCTTGAACAGCAGTGGAATCAGGCAATCAAAGAGTTCCAAGTGCTAGCACCCCTCTTCGATAAGCACACAATTTATCACTCATCGGCATTCCTCATGGTTCACAACGTGGGGCTTCACTGCGCCATGCACTGGGGAATGTTCAACGATGCTGATGCTCTTGCTCTGTTGGCAGAAGTCGTGGCAGTCGTAGATATCGAACACTTGAAGAGCGGGATAAGTCGAGAAGTAGAAAAACTCCGTTATCTCCTGCTGGAGTCTCTCGCCGCATACGCCCAAGGTGGAGTAGAAAAGTTTGACGAAAAATTCTCCGGTATAGACCCGCAGGATCTTGATGCTGGGGAGGCGTCTGATGTCGCATGGGTGTTAGCGGCAGGAGTCGTAGTAGCCCGGGTGCGCCGAGGGATAAAAGCGGTTGGCTCCAATCGCATTACTGACCCCAAAGAGGTTATGCGGGCCGCCGCGGATACGGAGGCGCGATGCCGACTAATTACTGCGTCCGAGTATGAGAGTTTACTTACAGCTCTGGGGAGGGATGGGAGATCGTTTGCCGGAACTTCCGAGGTGGATGGTGTCCCCGTAGCGATCATTGAGCCGCGCTATATGGTTGGCTCCGTACAGAAGGATACTGGCGAAAAAATAGAGATGCAGGTACTCGCCATCTGCACTGCTGGTTTCCACGATGCTCGTCGACGCAACAAAATGTTCAGCCATTCACCTGGATGGCTCCTGAAGGCTAGCGGTGATGAAATTACGCTAGTTGACGGTGAGGGCGGGCTCTGGGCTGTCGCGCGGGAGAAGCTGTCCCAGACCTGGATAAGTGCGGCCAATGCGAGTGGGCGAGTCCGGATTCTTTACGGGTTTGGGTTTGACCTCCATGCGGGGCAAACTGGGCCTGGGATTCCGGTCAGAAACTTCACGGAGGCGGTAGAAGAGGGGGTCCTGTGTGCTGCACTTGTGCGATGGGGTGGCTCACAAGTGGTCCCGCCTCATGTGAAGAAAAATCGTGGGCGAGCACGGACACCGAAAAAAGCGCGAAAGCGCCGTAAGTAAGACACCGTCAGGTCGGCGGAGCGGCTTTGGGCTGGAGCTGCTTTGGGGCGAGTGATCATGGCCCCGTAAGCTGATGGCGAGTCGGGCAGTCAGTGGACCTGCCCGTAAAGCACGACGTTGGGGCCATGATCTTAGAGGCTCGCCCCAAAGTGGCTGCCTAAAGCCGTGGAGCCGACCGCCCCAGCCACAGAGGGTGTCTCCCACTTCATGCCCGCAGCCGCCGAGCGCGCCGCCGGGCGCTGCCAGCCGGGGCGCAGACAGGAGGCAGGCCGCGCCGCAGAGGCGGCGCGCGCCCGCGCCGTGCGCGGGCACTTGATGACGTAGAGAAAGTCTGAGCCAACCGGGGTGCGCTACAGCCTGAACGACAGCTCCAGCTCGTCGCCTGGCAGGTGGAACTCCTCCAGGGCGAGGGGCTTGTCTGACTCGCTGAGGGTCACTCGGAGGATGTGGAGCAGGGGGACCCCGTCGGCGAGGCGTAGCGCTTGGGCCTGGTCGGGGAGGGGCATGCGGGTGCGGACGTACTCCGTGAAGTGGAGTTCGTGGCCCAGGTCGGCTAGCGCCGGGTAGAGCTCCGGCGCCGGCGGTGGCGCCTCCTCCTCGTACTTGGTGTCGATGAGTACAGAGAACGGGACGTACGTCCTGTGGAGTTGGCGGAGGCGGCCGTGGTCCGCGGTCTGCAACGCGTCGTACGTGAACATCGGCTCGCCCGGCGGGATCCGGAGTAGGTCCGCAAAGGCAAGCGGGGCGTCGGTGCGGGTGGCTACCGATGGTTCGGCGTCTGTCCAGCGGATGCCGTCTGCCTCGACGTAGCGGCCGTCCGGGGTCCGGCGTACGCCGCGCGGGCGTGTGTGGCTGGGGCGGTTGTGAGGGGAGCGGGCGAACGTGCCGCGGCCCATGATGGCCTCGACGAGACCGGATGCCCGAAGTTCGCTCAGCCCCTGACGGACTGTGGGGCGCGTCACGCCGAACTGTTTCGCCAACGCCTCCTCGGACGGGAGCGGTTGGCCGGCGGGGAAGGTTCCGTCCAGGATGCCTTCGCGCAGGTAGTCGGCAATCTGCCGGTACTTCGGCTGCGTGTTCTTCGGCGGCATGCGAGCCCTCCACGGCCGTGGTCACAGTTTCGTTCGTTCAAGGACGGCACGTTCGTTCATGAACGAACACAGCTTCTCCCACACGAAGGCGGTTGACAACCCGTACTACGGGTGGTCAACCTTGTCTGTGTCACCCGTACTACGGGTGGTCTAGCAGCCCGGAGGACCAGCCTTCGGGTGCCTGAGATGAGGAGATCCGAACAGTGGCAAGCCTTCCGATCGACACCGCGAAGTTCACGGGGATCATCTGTGCCGTTCCCCCGGCTCCGCGGGTCGCTAACCGTGAGACCGGTCAGCTCCGCGTTGACCGCGACACGGGCAAGACCGTGTATCAAGTCGGCCTCTGCCTGATGGCAGGGACGTCGGCCGACGTCGTGAACGTGAGCGTGGCCGGTGAGCCGGCCGGTGTGCAGCTCGGTATGCCGGTGGCCGTGCGCGACCTGGTCGCCACGCCGTGGGAGAACGAGGGGCGGCACGGGATCGCGTTCCGCGCTGCGGAGATCCGGCCCCTGAGCGCTCCCGCCACCCCGGCGGGTAAGGGGGCCGGGCAGTGATGAAGCTGGCCTCCGCTACTTCGGCCGGTGCGACCTGGCCGAGCTGGGTTCTGGTGGTGGCCGCAGTGCTGGTGTCGGGTCTGCTTCTGGCGGGCCCGGCCCTGCGCCGCCGCTATCCCGTTGCCTGGTGGCTGTTATGCGGCTTCCCGGCTGTGGCCTTCCGGGTCGTGCAGACCTGGCGGCCTCTGATGGCTGGCTGCGGGCTCGCCGTGAGTCGTCGGCCGGCGCTGACCGTGGTGTCTGGTCTCGTCGGCAAGGGGGCACCTCCGCCTCAGCCGCGAGTGCCTCGGAGGGGGCTCATACGCCCGACCTCCGGCGGCTTCGTACTGCTCGTGCGGCTGCTGCCGGGCCAGGTGCCGGAGCACTTCGTCAAGGCTGCGTCGGCCATGGCGGAGAACTGGCAGGTGCACGCGGTGCGGGTGACCTCCTGGAAGCCGGGGATCGTCCGGATCGTCGCCTCGGCGGCCGACCCGTTGGCCGATCCGCAGGTGCCGAAGCAGCGAGGGCCCGGCCATCTGCTCCGGGTGACCGTGGGTGCCCTGGAGACCGGGGCCGCGTGGGTGGTCGACCTGCGGCGCGTCCCTCACTGGCTGATCGTCGGGGCCACCCGCTCCGGCAAGTCGACCCTGATCAACGCACTCGTGGCGGGCCTCGCCCCGCAGTCCGTCGCCTTGGTCGGGATCGACTGCAAGGGCGGCATGGAACTGTCCCTCTACGAGCCGCGGTTGTCCGCCCTCGCGACGAACCGAGAGCAAGCGGTCCGGCTGCTCGCTGCTCTCGTCGACCTGACCCTCGACCGGATGACCCTGTGCCGGGCGGCCCGCGTCCGGAACATCTGGGGCCTGCCTGACAAGGAACGGCCGGTCCCCGTCGTCGTGATCGTCGACGAGATCGCGGAACTCTTCCTCGTGGCGAGCCGGAGCGAGAAGGACGAAGCGCATGCGGCTGGTACGGCGCTGATCCGACTGGCCCAACTCGGGGCGGCGCTCGGGGTGTTCCTCGTCGTGGCCGGCCAGCGCGTCGGCTCTGACCTCGGACCCGGTGTCACCGCACTGCGGGCACAGCTCGGCGGCCGGGTGTGTCACCGGGTGGCCGACCCCGGTACGGCAGAGATGGCGCTCGGCGATCTCAACCCCGACGCGCTGAAGGCGGCGCAGGCCATCACCCCGGAACAGGCCGGCACGGCCGTGCTCGCCTCCGGCGACGGCTGGGAACGCGCCCGGTCTCACCTGATCACGGAAGCGGAGGCGGAAGCCGTCGCCGCCGAGTACGCGCACCTGACTCCCGTTCTGCCCGAACTCCACGTCGAAGCGCTGTGAGAGGGGACTGCCGTGCTGGTGTCCATGTCCGCCGTGCTGCTGCTCGGCCTGCTGATCTGGTTCCTCCTGCGCATTCGGTACCTCAGGTGGGCCGACGCGCTGCTCTGCGGAACCTTCGGCTTCCTGCTCGCCCGGACCGTCGCCGCGCCGTTCGTTCAGGCCCTCCTCGACGGCGTGAACGGCTTCCTCGGCCAACTCCGCTTCTGAAGCACCTCACCACTGACCCGACAAGGGGACTTCCTGTGTCCGACTACGTCATCCGCTCCGGTGACCGCGCCGCGTTCTTGGCCGGTCTGCGGGAGCTGGTCGACTTCCTGACCGCCAACCCGGCCGTCGTCGTACCGCGTCACGCGTCCGTCACCGTCCTGGTCGACGCCTCCGACTCCGCCGCTCGTCTCGACGGCGTGGAGTTCGTCGCCGCTCCGCTCGGCGTGCCGGCGGAAGACATCGGCCAGGGCTACTTCGATGCACGCCGCGACTTCGGACCGATCTCGTACGGCGTCGCCGGGATCCCTCCCGAGGAACGGCAGTGATCGCCCGTACGACGGGCTCCCGACGGGGCGCGAAGTCGCCAAACCCGACCCCGTCAGGAACCCACTCCATCCGCCACATGAGCAGTGAAAGGAGCACTCACACTTTGTCCACCGCGCATCATTCGCGCAAATCCCCGCCACTCGACTGCGACCTCAAGCAGCGCGACACGCAGGTCTCGACCTGCGCCGGACGGGAACAGATCGTCCTCGTCGAACTCGACGGAACCGAGCAGTGGCTGTGTCCCGCGCACGCGGCCGCCGTCTGGCTCACGGACCCGACGCTCCGCTTCAGCGCCAAGACTCGGCCGGAGGGGATCTCGGCCGTGATGGGGCAGGCGTTCGGCGACGGGGGTGGTCACCGATGACCACCGCCCTTCCGCAGAGCGTCGCCGCTCTCGTCGACAGGGCGTCGGAGCCGGAGTTCGCGGCCTGGCGCCGGAACATCGTCCGCCTCGGCGGCTGCACCAACCCGATTCACCTGGTCGGCGCGGCCACCGTCTACGACACGACGACCGGCGCCGCCCTGCTCTCCTACGGCTCGGATGTCTACGGCGGTCGCCTGCTCACCGCGTGCGGCAACCGGCGCGCGACGGTCTGCCCGGCCTGCTCGGCCCTGTACCGGGCGGACACATACCAACTCGTCCGTGCCAGTCTCGTCGGCGGCAAGAACGTCCCGGAGACGGTGAGCGGTCACCCGCAGGTGTTCGCCACGCTCACCGCCCCCGGGTTCGGCCCGGTCCACACCCGCCGCGAGCGTGACGGACGGGTGCCGCCCTGCCGGCCTCGTCGGGCAGGCGACCACTGCCCGCACGGGACTCCGGTCGGATGCCGCGACCGGCACTCGGCGGACGACCCTCGTCTCGGCGAACCTCTCTGCCCGCGCTGCTACGACTACGCCGGGGCCGTCCTCTGGCACGCGTTCGCCGGGCGGCTCTGGCATCGGTTCGGGCTAGAGCTGCGGCGGGAGGTCGCACGGCGAGCCGGTCTGTCCCGTACTGAGTTCGGGGACGTCGCTCGACTGTCGTACGCGAAAGTCGCCGAGTACCAGCGGCGGGGCTTGGTCCACTTCCATGCTGTGATCCGCCTCGACGGTCCGGACGGATCCGACTCGCGTCCGCCCTACTGGGCGACCGTTCCGCTCCTGGTCGACTCCGTGCGGGCCGTGGTCGGCCGAGTGGGGCTGAACGCTCCGGGCGCGGGCGTCATCGGTCCGCGGGTGCTGCGCTTCGGCGCCCAGGTCGACGTACGCCCGGTCACCTCATACCGGCGGGACGCGGGGGAGCGGCTTGCTTCCCCGGCCACAGTGGCGGGCTACATCGCCAAGTACGCCACCAAGGGAGCGGAGTCCGCTGGCGCGGTGGACGGCCGCATCCATCACGCGCGAGACATGGTCATGCTTCCGGTACGCGCACACGTGCTCCGCATGATTGCCACGTGCTGGTGGCTCGGCGGCTTACCGGAGTTCGAGCCGCTCGGCATGCGCCGCTGGGCACACATGCTCGGATACGGCGGCCACTTCTCCACCAAGTCCCGTCGCTATTCGACCACGCTGACCGCCCTCCGGCAGGCCCGCACGGACCACCGGGCGGAGCAGCAACGAGCCTCCCTCGGCCTGGCCGGCCACCCGACGGTCACGGTCGGCCGGTGGCGCTACGCGGGGCGTGGCTACTCGCCGGAAGCCGCGCTCCTGGCCGCCTCGGTGCGGGAGGGCGGTGCTTCCCATGGCGCGTGACACCCGTACGAAGGCGGCCGAGCTGCTCACCGTGCGCCAGGTGCTCGACGAACTGGGCGGAATCTCCCGACGCACCTTCTACCGCTGGCGCGAACTGCGCCTCGCCCCGGCCTGCATCCGGCTGCCGAACGGCGAGCTGCGGGTCCGGCGTGACGTGCTCAACGACTGGTTGGAGGAGCGGGCGGAGGGGGCGGCGTCGTGAAGTCGTACAAGGTCGTCATCTGGAAGCTCAGCATCAACCGCTCTGCGAAGAAGCCGACGTACCTCGTCCGGTGGTCCGTGGACGGTGAGCCGTTCCACGAGTCGCACAAGACGAAGGCGCTGGCGGACCGCTTCCGCGCCAAGCTCCTCCGTGCCGCTGACAAGGGTGAACCGTTCGACACCGTGACTGGTCTGCCGGACTCGCTTCGGGGCGGAAAGGCGTCGCTGTCGTTCCTCGACCTGGCGCTCAAGTACGTGGATGCGCGGTGGGCGGAGGCGTCCGCGAAGCAGCGGGACAGCATGACGGATGCCTTGGCGACAGTCGTTCCCGTCCTGGTCAAGCCTGGGCGGGGGCGACCCGCTTCGGAGGTGCTGCGGCGGGCGCTGCGCTCGTACGTTCTTCCGGTACCTCGCAGAGAGCGGGAGCGGTCGGAGGAGATCGCCTCTGCCGTGCGGTGGATCGAGCGGGCTTCGCTTCCGGTGGGGGAGCTGCAAGAGATCACCCGTGTGCATGAGCTGATCGACGGGTTGGGTCGGAGGCTGGACGGCAAGCCCGCGGCCACTCAGACCTACCGGCGCCGGCGCGCGGTCGTCTTCAACGCACTGGAATTCGCGGTGGAGCTGGAGCACCTCACCTCCAACCCCCTGAGCCGTGTCCGGCGTAAGAGAGGCAAGCGGGCGGTGCAGGAAGTCGACCGCCGGGTGGTGGTCAACCCGCGGCAGGCACGGGAGCTGCTGACCGCGCTCACCTACGTGGGTGGCTATGAGCGGGCCAGCGGCCGGCGCCTGCGGGGCTTCTTCGCGTGCCTCTACTACGCGGCCATGCGACCGGGGGAAGCACTCGGGCTTCGCCGCTCCGACTGCACGCTTCCGGCACAGGGCTGGGGTCGCATCGAGCTGGCGGAGACCCGTCCCACGGCCGGGAAGGTGTGGACCGACTCCGGTGAGGCGCACGACCGGCGTGGTCTGAAGCAGCGAGCCGAAGGAGAGGTGCGCATCGTGCCGATTCCGCCTCCGCTGGTTCGGCTGCTCCGCGAGCATCTGAAGGAGTTCGGTACGGCGGAGGACGGTCGGCTGTTCTCCAGCGAGCGGGGCAACGTGATCGCGGCCTCGTCGTACTCGCGGGCATGGAAGCAGGCTCGGGAACTGGCGCTCATGCCGCATCAGGTGTCGTCGGTCCTGGCCTTCCGGCCGTACGACCTCCGGCACGCGGGAGTCTCTCAGTGGCTCAACTCCGGTGTGCCGGCCCCGGAGGTCGCCGCCCGCGCAGGGCACTCCGTCGACGTCCTGCTCAAGATCTACGCCAAGTGCATCGACGGCCAGGAGCAGGAGATGAACGACCGGATCATGCAAGGGCTGGGGGAGGAGGACGCCCCGGACTGACACAACGGCATGACCGATGAACGGGAGCCCCGGACCGGAGAGGTTCGGGGCTCCCGTTCGTCAGTCCACGTATAGGCCGCAGGGCTACGCTCAGGGCCCCGGGAATGGCTGCTGACCTGCGGGAAAGCCCACCAAGATCATTACGCCGTCATTACGTGATCACTGGCAAACGGCTGCTTTCGACGGCATCCGCCTGCACATACGCGAAGACCCCGTCCCCAGCATTCGCGCTGGTGGCGGGGTCTTTGGGCACCTCATACAAGGTGCCCCCGGCAGGATTCGAACCTGCGCACACGGCTCCGGAGGGCCCTTCGGGTCGCTGAGGAAGTGCTGGTCAGGGCCTCGGAAGGGGTCAGAAGACCGAGATCAGTCCACGGATAGTCCAGCGTCTGCTGGAGCTTGTACCCAAGTGCCCCGCTGCTCCAGATGAACGGCGGAACGGCGGAGTTGTCCCAGGGCTCGCCCAGGTCCGTGAAGGTTGCCAATCAGACGTGGCCGACAGGGTCTAGATCAATCCGGTAAGCCTCGCAGCGGCCCACACGGCAACCAGCATGGCAGCGCACGTGACACCCGTGATCATCAGAAATGCGAGGCGCAGTGTCCCGTCGCCTGTCCGTAGTGCCTCGCCAATGATTCGAAAGCAGCTTTTACGCATCGGTTTTCCCTTCCCGCCAATTTTGAAAGTGGGCAAAGTTGAAGCCATTAAGGCGCTGCTTAGGCTAACTAACTAAAATGGGAGTTGAGTTCACCTCAAGCTCAAACAAGACTCGAGCTCGCGCAATTTGGTGATGTATGCCGCCTACTTCACTCTGTCGTTATGCATCCGTGATGGAGGCCCCGAGGGTGCTTGGTGTATTGCGAAACCGAATGGCGCCCGATACTCAGATGGCGTCATCGACGGTTGGGCTAGCGTGTCTTGCGGAGAGAACCGATGATCATGCCATCGCGTTCTCGCCTCCATGCCGTCCAGCCGTCCGCCTGCGACCCAGCGGCAGCTACTGCTGCTCCCGACGGAGTTCGATACGGCTTACCTTCAAACGACAGCCATCCGTTAGGCAGGACTGTGGCCTCGTGGCGGAGGCCGAGCCGAGGGCGGAACCAGAAGAGAGTCTCGCCCGCCTCTAGATCGCCAGACTTGATCATGGGTGCTAGCCCCCCTGGTGTCGTCTGTGTTGCGGGACTGTCTACCTCTCCGATCTGAGTGACCTCGATGTGTACGTCACTGCCTACGGTCCTGGTCTCCACGGTGGCGCCGGGGATGTTGATGCGAATGATCACGCTCATTGCAGCTCCTCAGGCTTGCAAAACTGACACTTCTGAGCCTAGCGCGTTAGGGCAAGCTGAGGGAAACTCTGCGAGCAACTGGACCAGTTCGATTCGCTAGCCAGCCTCGGGATGTTTGGCGACCTCGGTGGAGAGCGAGTCGGTCAGGCGTTAGACGAGCTCACCTCGAAGCCCGCTCCTGGAAGGTTGGCGGCGGGTCATTGAGCGTTTTCAGCGTTGCCTCTCCAGGGTGAGGACAGCTTTGGTGATGACGCTCATGCGGTTGGGGCTGATGCGGGATCTGCGGAAGATCTGCCAGGACTTCAGCCGTGCGATGCCTCGTTCGACAGGTGCCCGGGCCGCGGACAGGGCCCGGTTCTTGGTCCGCTCGGTGAGGGTGAGTTCGCCTTTGGGCGGGCGGCGCTTGGCGGTGGTGACCCAGTCGCCCGCACCGATGTAGGCCATGTCGGCGAGGATCGGGACGCCTTGGCGCGCGCAGATCCGGAGGATCTTGTGGGTGCGGGCGGCCGTCAGATCGTGGGTCCGGCCCGGCAGTGCCGGCGACAGCCACAGGATCTCGCCAGCCGGGTCCGTGACGACCTGCACGTTCACCCCATGCCGCTTGTGCTTCGAGGAGTAGTCGGCCCTGCCGTCGCCGACGCGGTCGCACTCGGCGAGCGTGCCGTCCAGGAGGACGAAGTCCGGGTCGTGCGTGCGCAGCGTCTTCAGCAGGCCCGGCGCCTGCTCGGCGAGCAGAGCGGTGACCGCGGTGACGTAGGCGTGGGCGGTACGGACGGATATCCCGAAGCCTGTGGCGATACGGGCGAGGGTGTCGTGGCGGCGCAGGTACACGAGTGCGACCAGCGCACGGCGGTGCGGCGGGAGTTTGCACCGCCGGTCACCCTCACGGGTGACGATGAGCATCGTGACCCACTCGACCAGGGCATGCGGGAGGTCGAGTGCGGCAGGATGGGGAACCAACAGGGCTCCTGTGCTGCTGAGTTGAGACTTCGAACACCTCCCTCAACGGCACGGGAGCCCTGTCCGTTGCGCACCCCGACCTCACACCGCACCGTCACCCGACCAGTGGCCACTCTGAAAACGCTCATTCATGCCCTAGAGCTGTTAAACGGCAGGCCTGCTCAGCTCATTGGAGCCTGAAGGCTCACTACGAGGTCATGATCTGCCGGACAAAGGAATCCACCCTGTAGGTCTGGGGGCAGTCGGACCTGTAGGTCTGGGGGCAGTCGGAGAGGAGCAAGGTACGCCCGTTGGGGACGTCGAAGTACTCGTTTCGGCTCCGGGCCGATGCTGTCGCTCTGTACCGATCGAGCCCGAGTGGGTCATACGCGTCGGTGGCCAAAACCTGGGCGTTAACCACGAGACGCTCGGTACGTGGGTGCGGGATGCCGAGTGGGCCGCCCGGCTCGGGGCGGTGGAGGCCACCGCGATGGAGAAGGGGAACCGGCAGCTGCGGGCGCGGGTAAAGGAACTCGAGCTCGAGCGGGAGATCCTGTGGAGGGCTGAGGCCGGGCGGGGAATAAGGCAGCGGCCATGAGGCTACGTGGCCTGCCGGAAGCTAGCTAGGACCGCGCGCTCCGTCTCCGGGGTGACGTGTTCGCGGGTGGCGCGGTGTGTCAGCCTTGTAGACCGAGACCCTGAGCCTTGCGGATCGAGACCGAGTGGGCCAGCGCAGCGCTGCTCGACGAGAGTGCATCCACGGCACTCTGAATCCGCTAATCCGCGCTGGCCACGGCGCACTACTCTCTACCACCGGGCAAGAGCCCGGAGAAGCGCTCAAAAAACGCTCTTAGGAGGGTCAGGACGCGCTGCTTCTTCTCGCCGTGGCCACCATCTGCCAAGAACCGTGATGTCGGCGGAAGGATCTTTGTGACCGCGGTGCCGGTTGTCGGGATGGCGCCGTCGTGGAATGCGCGTTTGATGAAAGCCTTAGTCTCGTCAGGCTTGAGGTTCTCCTCGGCGATGATGGCGTCGAGTTCCGCCGTCCTCTGTGCGTCGATGTAGGTGCGCCACTCCTCGTCGATCTCGCCCGAAGTGGAGACGCGGTCGACGAAGTCCATGACGAGGTCCTTCTTGTTGCGCAGGGTCGGGCTGGAATCAACCGAGCGCTGGATATCCATGAGGGCGCTCATCTCCTTATCCGCGCCGTTGCCGCACACTTCGCGCCACTTGCTGACGAGCATGAGAATGTAGTCGACATTTATCTCAACCTGCTTGATCAACTCGATCTCGAAGACGACGTCGTCGTTGATCGACTCCTTCTCGCCCTGCCGCTCCTTACGGAACTCGGCATAGAGATTGAGGTAGATGCTGCGGTAGTCCTGCATCTGGCGTGCGCTGAGGACTTCGTTGCCTGCGAAGTCATCGAACGAGGTCAAGATGTTCTGCAGCCGAAGGATCGCGCCGAGGAGGGCGATGAACTCCTTCTGGGCCGCCTCCCCGACGATCGGACGGCCGAGCGGGAACCTGGACAGAAGCTCGTTCGCCCTGTCGGCGTACTCGGCGTAGTACTCAGCGTACGGCTTCAGGAGCACGATGCCGCGGGCATCCTTGTTGCCGAACAGTGCGATGGCGTCGTTGGTCTCTTCTTCGAGGTCGCGGAAGGAGACAATGTTGCCGTAGGTCTTGACTGAGTTCAGGATGCGGTTGGTGCGCGAGTACGCTTGGAGGAGGCCGTGGTTGACCAGGCGCTTGTCGACGAACAGCGTGTTCATCGTGGTGGCGTCGAAACCGGTCAGGAACATGTTGACGACGATGACCAGATCGAGTTGGCGATTCTTTAGCCGCAGCGACAGATCTTTATAGTAATTCTGGAACTTGTCGCTGCTGGTGTCGTAGCTGGTGCCGAAGAGTGCGTTGTAGTCCTTGATGGCCTCATCAAGGAAGTCCCGGGACGACTGGTCGAGGGAGCTGGTCTCGAAGCCTTCCTCATCCAAGTAGTCGTCTCCCGCGTCCTCGTTGGCGGCGTAGGAGAAGATCGTGGCGACCTTGAGTCGGCGGTCAGGGGTCAGCTCGTCCTGTTGGCGCGTGAACTCCAGGTAGTATCGCTTGGCAGCGTCGATCGATGCGGTGGCGAAGATAGCGTTGAAGCCTTTGAGCCGGCTTGCCTGCTTGAGCTCGGCAACCTTGGTGCGACCGCCCACAACCTCAGCAACGTTAGCCACGACGGAATAGTCGTATCCCTGGGTTCGTTTCGTCTTCTGGTCGAAGTGTTCCAGCGTGTAGCGGACCACCTGGCTCAGGCGCTCGGGTGCGAGCAATGCCCGCTCGGTGTCGATCGCTGAGACCTGCTTGTCGCTCACCCCCTTGGGGAGCTTGATTGTGTTGACGTAGTCGATTCGGAACGGCAAGACGTTCTTATCGTTGATGGCATCCACGATCGTGTAGGTGTGGATCGCCATCTGGTGATTCGCCGGCGAGCATTTCATTGGGTCGCCGTGCTGGTAGCAGCCGAATGCTTGGGGCGTGGTGCGCAGTTTTGGGTTGCCGCCCGTCCCGGAGTTAACGGCGAAGATCGGAGTGCCAGTGAATCCGAAGATGTTGTACCGCTTGAACGACTTGGTGATCGCAGTATGCATGTCGCCGAACTGAGAGCGGTGACACTCATCGAAGATCAACACGACATGGCCGTCGTAGATTGCGTGACCTTTATTGCCGTTGATGAAGGTAGAGAGCTTCTGGATCGTAGTAATAATGATCTGCGCGTCCGGATCTTCGAGCTGCTTCTTTAGCACCGCGGTTGAGGTGTTGGAGTTGGCGGCGCCTTTCTCGAAGCGGTCGTACTCGCGCATGGTCTGGTAGTCGAGGTCTTTGCGGTCGACCACGAACAAGACCTTGTTGACGCTCGGCAATCGTGAGGCGAGCTGTGCGGTCTTGAATGAGGTGAGCGTCTTGCCAGATCCGGTCGTATGCCACACGTAGCCGCCAGCCGCGAGTGAGCCGAGCTGCTTGTAGTTGGTGGCGATATTGATCCGTTGGATGACGCGCTCGGTGGCGACGATCTGATAGGGCCGCATCACCAGTAGGAGCCGGTCAGCGGTCAGGACGCAGTAGCGCGTCAGGACGTTGAGCAGCGAGTGCTTGGCGAAGAAAGTCTTAGTGAACCCGGTTAGGTCCTGGATCGGCTTGTTCTGCGCATCAGCCCACCACGAGGTGAACTCGAACGAGTTGGAGGTCTTCTTTGTCTTCTTCGCCGAGGCTTGCTCATACAGGTGCTGACGGCGGGTCGTGTTGGAATAGTACTTCGTCAACGTGCCGTTGCTGATCACGAAGAGTTGCACGTACTCGAACAGCCCAGAGCCGGCCCAAAAGCTGTCCCGCTGGTAGCGGTCTATCTGGTTGAACGCTTCCCGGATGTCCACCCCACGGCGCTTGAGCTCGATGTGCACCAGCGGCAGGCCGTTGACAAGCACGGTCACGTCGTAGCGGTTGGAGCGCCGAGCGCCGCCCTCGCCCTGGCCGATCTCGTACTGGTTGATCACCTGAAGCCGATTGTTGTGGACGTTCGTCTTATCAATGAGGTGAACGTTCTTCGTTGAGTCGTCGTCACGCTTCAGGACCTGAACGTGGTCCTCCTGGAGGCGAACCGTCTTCTCAACGATTCCGTCATTCGCCCCAACGATCTTTTCGGAGAAGAACTGTTCCCATTCGGCCTCGGAGAACTTGATCCCGTTCAGGGCTTCGAGTTGGGTGCGCAGATTCGCGATGAGCTGCGCTTCGGTCGTGATAGAGAGGTACTCGTATGCTTGACCCTGCAGGAGTTTGATGAACTCCCGCTCCAGGTCAGCCTCGGACTGATACGCCGAGTCGCTCACCCCGTCTGGCAAAAACTCCGCCACGACCGTGCTCTCCGACGAGACGGCGATGGGCTCGTAGTGAACGGCCGATGACTCGCTCACGCCACCGCCTCCTTAAACGCGAGGAGCTTGTCGAGATAGTACTCGTACTGCGTTTGTCGTGCCTTGAGCTCAGCAGGAAGGTGCACGTTCACCAGAGCGTCGAACTTGTCGAGGATGCCGACGATTCGCTCTTGCACCTCTAGCGAGGGCACCGGGACTAGTACCGACCTAACGATGCCCGCGTTGAGGTTCGACACGGTGCTCGATCCAGCGCGCCTCTTGAAGTCGGCCTGGAGCGGTGTCGATCGCAACAGGTGGTAGAGGAAGTCAGGCAGGTAAGAGTCCTCGAATCCACTGATCGCAAGCCAGCCGTCGTGAATTGCCCCTTTGATCTTGGAGATGTATGGGCGGCCGAAGCTCATCGAGTTCGATAGCACAAAGTCGCCCGGATGAACCATGCGCGACTTCTCGGCCCCGGCCTGTGTGACGCGCTCAGCGGTTCCAGTGATGTACTTTCCGCCTGGTGGAACGTCGCCGATCTTGATCCATGGCACGCCAGCCGCGTCGTCGGTGAGGAATGCCTGAATCGGTCGCGGCGAAGCGCCGCGAACGATCGTCGTAACGTCACCCATCTGAGTCCAGCGGACCTCCTCGTCTTCAACGAATGTCAAGAGGGAATCGCGGTAATGCGCGTACTGGCGGGAGCGCAATTCAAGCTCTGCTTCAAGATCAGCTTGTAGATAGCTCATCTTGTCAAGAATCGATACGATCTCTACCTGAATCTCCGACGGCGGAACGGGAATCCTTATCTTTGCAAGATGGTCGCCGGAGACACGGCGCACCTTTGCCCCTGTGATCCCGCGCTTCTTCTGGTCTTGGAACTGCTGTGACTGGAAGAAATATGCGACGTACTTTGGGTCGAGCGTGTGGCGGTAGATGTAGGCATCCCCGCTAACTGCGACCTCCCCTTCGCCAAGCCAAGCGGTGGCCTTGGCGACCGCCTCGTCGTCCTCGCTCGTGGTGGCGATGACGAGATCGCCCGGCGCTGCGCGGCGCAGCCGAGCGGCGAGTAGCGGATCAGTAAATGACTTCGTGAACTCGGCCCATGTCCCGTAGTAGGTGTGGATCTGGCCGTAGTGGATGGCAGGCGTACCTACGTCCGTGAGGTCGGACTTCTGCAAACCGTTGCCCCGGGCGAACTCTCCTACCTCACCGAGAGCCTTGTGCTCTACACCGTTCGGACAGAGCTCCACGATGAGGTCATCGATGCGGCTCACTGTGAGCCCTCCAGGTCGGTCACGATGGCGTCGATCTGCTCCCGTAGTTCCTGTTGGCGCGTGACGATCTGGGCGATCTCGGTGTTGAGCTCCGTGATGTCGACGGCCTCACGGGTGTCCTGGCTCTCAACGAACGACGAGACGGAGAGGTTGTAGTCGTTCGCCTTGATGTCGCCATGCGAGGCGAGCTTCGCAAAATGGTCAACGTCCACTCGCGCAGTGAAGGCGCCTAGGATCTTTTGCTGATGGTCCCCCGTAAGCTTGTTCTTGTTGCCCAAACGGGTGAACTCGGAGGAGGCATCGATGAACAGCACTGAGCTGTCCTTCTTAGACTTTTTGAGGACGAGGATGCACGTTGCAATGGTTGTTCCGAAGAACAGGTCGGGCGGCAGCTGAATAACAGTATCGACATAGTTATTGTCGATCAGGTACTGGCGGATCTTCTTTTCTGCCCCACTGCGGTACAGCGCACCTGGGAATTCGACGATCGCGGCTGTGCCGTTCACCGCAAGCCAGCTGAGCATGTGCATCGTGAAGGCTAGGTCAGCCTTCGACTTTGGAGCGAGTACCCCCGCCGGCGAGTAGCGCGGATCGTTGATTAGCAGCGGGTTGGCGTCGCCTTCCCAGTTGATTGAGTACGGTGGGTTAGAGACGATCGCTTCAAAGGGCTCGTCGTCCCAGTGCGCGGGCTCGAGCAGTGTGTCGCCGTGCTCGATGTCGAACTTCTCGTAGTTCACGTCGTGCAAGAACATGTTGATGCGCGCCAGGTTATAGGTGGTCAGGTTGATCTCCTGGCCGTAGAAGCCCTGGCGAACGTTGTCCTTACCGAGCACCTTGGCGAACTTCAGCAGCAGCGAGCCCGAGCCGCAGGCGGGGTCGTACACCTTGTTGACGGCCGTCTTGCCTACAACCGTGATTCGCGCGAGCAGCTCGGAAACCTCCTGCGGCGTGAAGAACTCCCCGCCCGACTTGCCCGCGCTGGAGGCGTACATCGTCATCAGGTACTCGTAGGCGTCACCGAAAGCATCGATGGTGTGATCAGTGAACTCGCTGCCAAGGTCAAGATCGCCAATGGCGTTCAGCAGCTTGACAAGCTTCTCGTTGCGCCTCGGGACAGTGTTGCCGAGCTTGGCGCTGTTGACGTCTAGGTCGTCGAACAAGCCCTTGAGGTCGTCTTCGCTATCGGAGCCGAGGGCCGAGCCTTCGATGTTCTTGAAGACTCTGGCCAGCGTCTCGTTCAGGTTCTCGTCGATGGCAGCGCGCTTGCGGACGTTGACGAAGAGTTCGCTGGGCAGGATGTAGAAGCCCTTCTCGTCGACCGTGTCCTTGCGACCGAACTCCGCGTCCTTGTCGCTGAGCTTCACGTAGTCGAAGTCAGCGTTATCGGCCTCGCGCTCCAGGCGGTTGAGGTAGGCGGTGAGATTCTCGGAGATGAAGCGGTAGAACAGGATGCCGAGGACGTAACTCTTGAAGTCCCAGCCGTCGATGCTGCCGCGTAGGTCGTTGGCGATACGCCAGATGATCTTGTGGAGCTCGGCGCGCTGGGCTTCCTTGGTCCGAGCCGCCATCAGACAGCCCTCCGGTCGGAGGGGCGCCGTGTTGAGTAGGTGCCGGGGCTGTAGCGCATACTTCCTCCGTTTTGCTGCGATATCAAACCTACGTGCGAATGCGAGGTCGAGACCTCCAGCCGATGCCTCCGCCCGCTCTCGCGTCCGCACTCATGCTGTCAGAGACGACCGACAGAAAGGAAAAACTCAGGCCCGCCGGCTCGGAGCCGCGGCCAGTCCCCGCCCCACCCGCATCGGCATCCACGCCCGCCGGCCAGGGGCGGCGTCGTTCAGCGGGTCTACCGGGTCTGCTGCCGGGTTGAGTGGCGCGTTCGGTCACGCGGCCTTGAGGGCCCGTGGGTCATGATCGTCTCGAATTTGACGGGGGTTGGCCGGCCGAGTGCGGCTTGTCTGTGGCGGCGGTGGTAGGTCCGCTCGATCCAGATCACGATCTACAGTTCCCACGTGGGTGGTCCAGCTCCGGCGGTCGGGGACGTTCTTGTGCAGCAGGCTGAAGGAGGACTCCATGGCTGCGTTGTCGCTGGCTGCCCCGACTCTCCCTATCGGTCCAGCCATCCGGTGACGATCGAGTGCTCGGGTTTTCCATTCGGAGTGGCTCGCCCACCGCCCTCCCTAGCTCCCATCCCGTCCGCCGTCGACCCACACGTCTGTGGAGCGGGCGTGGTTCATGGCGTCCAGGTGGAGCGCGCCACTGTACGAACGACCTGGACGCCATGGGCCGCGTCTGCTCGGCTCTGCCTGGGTCGACGGTGGTCGGGATGGGAGCACCCCGCGCACGCCACCACGGGCCCGCAGTCGGGAACGGCGCCCCCTCCATCCCGGTGCCGGCCGATCCCCCGCCGGAGGCATTGCTCTGACCATGGCCGTTCGCGTGCGGTACGCGCTCACGATCTTCGGCTCCTCCACCTCTGCGCGGCACGGACCCCGGCCGGGCTGGAGCGGGACGAAGGCAGGAGCGCAGGCCCGGCCGGGGTCCGGGTCGTGCGCGGGGAGCGGAGCGAGCCGCCTTGAACCAGTAGAGAAAGTTTGAATCATGGTTCTGCTGCGGTGGTGATCATCAAGGTCCATGGGCCCGGCTCCTGCTGCTCTGTGGTGTAGAACCCTGGGTATGGGGAGTGAGCGGCGGGAGTTGATGAAGGCCCTTGGGGTACGCCTTCGAGGGCTCCGGACGGAGGCCGGCCTGACGGGTGCTGTCCTGGCCCAGCGGGCTGGTGTGGGGCAGCCGACCGTGTCCAAGGTGGAGAACGGGCGCATGGTTCCCAGCCTCGATGTCCTGGGGCGCTTGTCGGTCGCCCTCGACCTGGACGAGTCGACCTCTCGTGAGGTGCGTGACCTCCTGGTCGCCGTGGAAGCAGCGCCGGACACGGTTGAGTTGTCCGACGCGGACGTTCCCGCTGGGGCAGTCCTTGACGAAGCCGTGCGGTCTGCTCGGCTGGTTCGCTCGTTCCAGTGTGTTGTTCTGCCGGCCATGCTCCAGAGTGCGGAGTACGCCCGGTACGTGTTCGCGAGTGCGCCGAACTCGACGCCTGAGGCGGTCGGTCGGGCTGTCGCGGCACGTGTCGAGCGGCAGAGTCTGTTGTACGAGCCGGGGCGGGAATCGGTGTTCGTGCTCACGGAAGCCGTGTTGCGGACGTGGCCGGGGAACCCCTCGCTGATGCTTGCCCAGTTCGACCGGCTCTTGGCTGTCGAGAGTCTCAGCACCGTGCGGCTCGGGGTGATCCCCTGGCGTCGGGCGGTGCCGGTGCTGCCTCGTCACGGGTTCACCTTGTGCGACGAGCGGGCGGTTGTTGTCGAGTCCTTCCGCGGTGAGCGGATCGTGGACGACTCCGACGAGGTTGCCGCGTACGAGGAGACCTTCCGGCGCTTCGAAGAGGCTGCGCTCTTCGGCTCTGAGGTGCGAGAGCTCCTGCTCCGGGTGATGCAGGAGTTCCGTGAGATGGAAGACTTCGCCACCCGTTAGAGGAATAATTCCTCAAGATGCCTGGCTCGTGAGTCGCGCATGGGAATACTCTGCTTGCTGTGTCGTCTAGCCCCCTAGACAAGGAGGAGTGTTCCCATGTCCCAAAGCTGGTGCCGCATGTTCCCCGGCCTGCCATGGCAGGTGGCGCAGGCCCGTCACTTCGTCGCCGCCCTGCTCGAGGATGAGCCCTCAAGCCTCGTCGATAGTGCCGTCCTAGTCGTCGGGGAGCTGGCGGCCAATGCCGTCCGGCACACACGGAGCGGCTGGTACCGCGGATGGTTCCTCGTGGCCGTCCACCTCCGTGACGACCTGATCTGCATCGAAGTCGTGGACCAGGGCGGCGACGAGGAGCCCCAGGTCCGCAGTGTGGCCCGGCACGTAGAAGAGGACGGCCGCGGGCTGATGATGATCGCGGCCTGCGCCAAAGACTGGGGAGTGAAGGACCGGCCCTCGGGTGCGCGCTGTGTCTGGGCCGAGCTGGCGCGGAACGGTACGTGATGGGCCGCTGCTCGACGGTCGTCCGTGGTGGCCTCGTAGGCAGTGGAGGGTGAGCCCCCGCGGGGTGCCTCGGCGGCGGGCCGCGTTCTATGTGATCGGTGTTCATTCGGGAAGGCGACTCCCGCCCATTCCGTCTAGGGCCCTAGACTCCTGGGTACTTCTAGGAGGTGTGGTCATGTCGGACGAGTTGCAGCGGATCATGGCGATCGATGATCCGTACCTGCTCCTGCGTGAGGTCACGACACGGTTGGCCGACGCGCAGCAGGAGGTGACCGAACTCGCCCGGCTCCGCCGTCGTGTGGTTCAGGACCTCCACTCGCAGGGACTGTCGTACGCGCAGATCGCCGAAAAGGCCGGCCTGAGCCGCGGGCGGATCCATCAGATCCGGCATACCGGCCCGGCGCCTGAGGGCGCGTTCCTCGGTGCGGGTGCCGTCACGGTTGTCACTCCGCTGCGGTGGGACGACGAGAAGAAGCGCACGGTCGTGGCCATGGCTGACGTGAACTCCGGGAAACGCTTGGAGGAGCTGGCCAAGTCTTACGGGCTCGACGTCGGCTCCGGCAATGTGCTCGTCAGCGGTGAGATCGACCTCAACCGTGACGGCCTGGTCGTTGTCTGCGGGCCGGGAATGTCCCAGGACATGAGCGACCTGTACGCCCAGGACCCGGTACTCAGCTGGGAACACCCGGACGGCGAACCGTGGGCACTGGTCGATCGCCGTACCGGGACGGCGTACCGCGCTGGACAGGACACCGACTCCAACCGCCCGTACGACGTCGGATACCTCGGTCGGCTGCCCCGCCCGGACGGCAACGGCTCGGTGCTCGCCCTCGCCGGCATCCACACCGAAGGATCCCTCGGCGTCGTCCAGCTGCTCTCCTCCGACTTGAGCACGCTCTGGGGCCAGGTGGGAGAGCATCACTTCTCCACGCTGGTCGGTGTTGAGTACGACCCCGAGACCGGCGAACCGCAGTCCGTCGAACTGCTCACCCCGCTCTACCGGCACGACGAGGAGACGACGGCGTGAACGTCGCCCTCGCCTCACTGCCTGCTGAACCGGGGCGGGAAAACGAGGACTTCGCCGCTGCGGCTGCCGGGGCTGCTGTTCTCCTGGACGGGGCCGGGGTGGCTGGGGCGGAGACCGGGTGCAGGCACGGCATCGCCTGGTTCTCCTCGACGCTGGGCGGGGTGCTGCTGAGCAGCATCACCGCACACCCTGCCCGGCCGCTTGCCGATTGCCTGGCCGACTCGATCCGGGTCGTTCGGTCCCTGCATGAGGCCAGTTGCGATCTGACCTATCGGGCCAGTCCGACCAGTACCGTCGTCGCCGTCCGGATTGGCGCGGGAGCTCTGGAATACCTCGTACTGGGTGACTCGACGCTCCTTCTCGCCGACCAGAACGGGAAGGCGACCGCCATCACTGACCAGCGCTTGGACGAGGTCGGTAAACGACTTCGCGGCCCGGTCGACGAATTGCCCACCGGCTCACCCGAACACGCTGCCGCCCTGGCCCGGTACCGCGATGCCCTGACGGGGCTCCGCAACAGGCCGGGCGGCTTCTGGATTGCCGGGCCCGATCCGCAAGCGGCCGAGCATGCGCTTACGGGGGTGGCGCCGCTGGACTCGCTGAAGTCCATGACCCTGCTCAGCGACGGCGCGACCCGACTTGTCGATTCGTTCGACCTGATCACTTGGGATGGGATGTTGACCATTCTCAGCTCGTCCGGACCTGATGAACTGGTCCGCCAGGTGCGCGAGGCTGAGGCCAGTGACCCCGTAGGCAGGCGCTGGCCGCGTGGCAAGACGCGCGATGATGCCACGGCGCTGCATTGGGTGTTGTGACGTCGTAGGTGCACCGGCTTGGTGAGGTGCCGGCGGTACGGGCTAGGTTCTCGGCATGAACGACGCTGAACTTGCCTCACTCTTGGTGGGGTGTGCTCGCTGCCCCTACGACGGGGAATGGCAGGAGCTTCCGTTCACGGAGCGCGCGGTGGACGGTGCGCGGTACGCCCTGGTGGCGGTTGATCCGGGGCTGAGCGCGCTCGGCGTACGGCGGGACGACGGCTCACTGTGGCACTTGCCTGAGGGCAGCGCTCCACGCCTCGTGAACTCCAGCGTTGAGGCGTTCGTCGCCTTCAATCGCGCGTTTGAGGATGCCGCTGGCGAGGCCGATGCATACGAGGGGGTCAGCGATGATCTCTCTGACGACGAGATCGTAGATGCGGCCGAGCGGGCCGCCGACGCGCTCACGGAAGGGTTGCTCAAGCGGTTCCGGGCGGTTGACGCCGCTGCCGTGGCCGATGAGAACTCCTTCTGGCACATCGGAGCCGAGGAACTGGGCTACGGCATGAGCGTGTAGCCCCGCAGGACGTCGGGGCGTGCTGGAGTTGCTAGAGGCCTCGGAGGGTGGCCGGCCTGGCTGACCGTGGCTGACGTCACCGGACGCTTGGTATTCGGGTGCAGACTGACTCTTTCGTATACCCCCCTAGACAGTTGACGGTCCGTCGGTCTAACGTGGTCGTCAACCCCCCTAGACAGTTCGGGCGGGTCACCCCTCTGATGTCTAGGGGGGTATCCAAACCCAAGCGGTGCGGAGTGAACGCACCGCCAACCATGTGAGGTTCACGAAATGCGTGTCATCCCCGTAGACGTCTCGGCCGCGACGCTCCTCGTCACCAAGCTGCCCGAGGTCAAGGTGAAGGACCGTCAGACCGGTGAGATCGCTGTCGACCCGGTGACCAACGACCGGCTCATGGTGCTGGAGCTGGTGTTCATCGCGGCCGGCGGTTCGGACATGATCAAGGTCACCGTTCCCGAGAAGGGCATCGGTGAAGGCCTGGTGATGGGAGCTCCGGTCATCCTGCCCGGCCTGATCGCTCGGCCGTGGGAGAGCGAGTTCGGCGGGCGGATGCGTCACGGCATCGCCTACCGCGCGGACGCGGTCATGGTCAACGCTCCGGCTCCGGTGCAGGGCTGAACGCCATGACCAACACCGTATGGACGCTGACGCTGTGCCTGCTGGCACTGGCCGCCCTGCTGGTTCTGCGCCGCCGCGCACCGGTCGCGTTCTGGTGGCTGGTCGGCTACCCGTTCGTCGCGCTGCGCGTGCTCACCACCTACCGGGCCACGATGGACGCGTGCGGTCTGACGGTCCCGGCCTCGGCCGTTCGTCGGGCCACGGCCCGGATGATCGGACGGGAAGCCGCCCCCGTGCCGCCTCGGCGGTCGCTGCCGTGGCCGACCGGGTCCGGGCTCGTCATGCGGCTGCGCATGGCGACAGGGCAGGCCCCCGAGGACTTCATGGCTTCGGCCGACCGGCTGCGCCACGCCTGGGCCGCGCACGCCGTACACATCCGTCCGACCAAGCCGGGCTGGCTCGAACTGCGCCTGATCGGCTGGGACGTTCTCTCCGACGTGCAGCCCGCACGGCGGTGGAAGCAGCGCGGGCCGCTCACCCTTCCGCTGGCGCTTCGGGATGACGGACGGTGGTACGTGCGGGACTTCCGTGCCGTGCCGCATGAACTCATCCTCGGCGCGACGCAGTCCGGCAAGTCCGTGTACCTGCGGAACCTTGTGTGCGGCCTGGCCAGGCAACGGGTCGTGCTTGTCGGGGTCGACTGCAAATGGGGCGTGGAACTGGCTCCGTTCGCACCCCGGTTGTCCGCGCTCGCCGACACTCCGGACCGGGCGAACGAACTCCTTGACGTCCTGCTGGAAGAGATGGAGGCACGGTTCCGTCTGATCGGTCTGTCGTCCGCTGCGGGACCGGATGCCGTGCTCACCTCGGACGTGTGGGGGCTGCCGGACGCGGTGCGCCCGGTGCCGGTCGTGGTCGTCGTCGACGAGGTCGCGGAACTCTTCCTCGCCGCGAGCCGCGACGACGAGAAGCGACGCGACGCCATGGTCACCAAGCTGATCCGTATCGCCCAGCTCGGCCGTGCGGCCGGCATCTACCTCGAAGTGTGCGGGCAGCGCTTCGGCTCCGAACTCGGCAAGGGCGCGACCATGCTCCGTGCCCAGCTCACCGGCCGCATCTGCCACCGCGTCAACGACGAATCCTCGGCGAACATGGCGCTCGCCGACATCTCTCCAGAGGCGGCCCTCGCCGCCACCTCCATCCCGGCCGAACGGCCCGGCGTCGCGATCGTCGGCGACTCCTCCGGCGGCTGGTCCCGTGCCCGCTCACCGCACCTGTCCCTCGACGAGGCGGCGGCCGTCTGCCGTGACACGTCGGCACTGGTGCCGGAACTGCCCCGCCTCGACTCCTTCCGGCCCGCCGTCGCCGTCGAGTCCTCCAAGGCGTTCGCCCCGGCCGGCGTGCCTACCGCCCGCCCGGTGACCGAGTAGCCGCACCACCTTCCCCACGGTCGGCGCGACCGCCTCGCGCCAACTCCCTACCCCTCCCATGCCTCGAACAGAAAGGAACCCGAGCCGATGCGTGCCCAGTTGGCCCGTGTGGACGCCGTGATCGTCCAGGCCGTGATCGCGGGTGCCTTGTCCTTCTCGCACCTTCACGACCTCGCCGAAGCGGCCGGACAGGGCGGCTGGAAGGCATGGGCCTATCCCGTCTCCGTCGACCTGCTGCTCGTCGCGGCCTGGCGTCGGATGCGGGAACAGCAGCGTGCCGGGCAGCAGGCCGGGGGACCGCGGCTGTGGTTCCTGATTGCCCTGGCCGCATCCCTCGGGGCCAACATCGCCACTGCCGGGCTCCTTGACCTGGACGACGTCCCCGCGTCGCTCCGCGTCGTGGTGGCCGGCTGGCCCGCCGTCGCCTTCTTCGGCGGAACCCTCCTCGCCCATGCACCACGCATCGTCGAGTCGCTGCCGGTTGCCGTGATCCCCGAGACGGACGGTGAACCGGTCCCCGTTCAGGCCGTGGTCGACGCCCCCGACCGTGACGCCCTTCCAAAACCGGTCGCCGAGCCGGACCCCGACACGGAGTCGCCCACACCGTCCGCGCCGGTCGCGGCTCCCGCAGCCCCGGCAGTCACCTTGCCGCCCGCCCTCATCGACCGCGCCCAAGCCCTGGCCGAGCAACACCGCGCCACGACCGGCCTCGCCGCCGACCCCGACGACGTCCGCGCCCGGCTCGGCCTGCCCCCGTCCATGACGGCCTCTGTCGCCGCTCACCTCTGAGAAGGGGCGAACCCCGTGAACCCGCGCTTCCGCAACGTCCGCCGCATCGGCCCGGTACAGGTCGCCTCGTACATCGCCCGCGGCCGTAACCGCCACCTGGCGGCCTGCACGGCCCCGCGCTGCGACTTCTCCACCGAGTACGACAGCCGCGCCGCCGCCGAACTCGCCGCCCGCACCCACCGCTGCAAGGCCTGACAGGAGACCGCTGCCATGACCATCCCGCTCTGGTTCGCCGTGCTCGTCGTCGCCGTCCTCGGCATCCAGCTCGCCCGCCCGCCGTGGTGGCTGGTCGCTCTGCTCCTCCTCGGCGGCTACCTCGTCGCCAACAGCGTCCTCGCCCCCGCCGTCGCCACTCTCCTCGACTGACCCGCAGAAGGGACCATCCCGTGTTCACCCCCAAGTACCCCCGCCCGGACACCGCCCCGATGCCCGCCACCACGCCCCCGCCGGTCTACAACCCCACCGCCTATGCCCCGACCCCGGTTCCGGCGGCGCCCGCCGCCACCCGACCGGCGGTCCAACTCACCCCGGGCAGCGTGCTGACCCTCGCCGCCGGTGGGGGAGCCCTGGTCCTGGTCGTCGGCGCGGTCCTGGTCTCCATGCTCCTCGCCGTGGCCATCACTGCCGCTTCCGTGGCCGTCTGCGCCGTCGTCATCCGCTCGATCCTCAAGAGCGACCGCCGCTGACCTCATCTGCACAGCACCCCGGCCTGCCCATGCTGTCTAGCCCCCTACGCAGGCCGGGGTGCCCGTCCTGAACTTCCGCCCCAAGGAGGCACCCGCACATGCGCCCCGAGGCTCCCACCGGAGCGATCCGCCAGTTGGCAGCCCTCGCCCAGCACGGCGACCTCAGCGCCTACGCACACCAGGTTCAGCGACTCGGTGGCTGCGAACGGCCCGTACGGATGGAGGGGTCCCGCCTCGACGTCCACGCGGCAACCGGCGAAGTCGTCCGCGAAGTCCTCGACCGCGACCTTCCGGCCGGACAGCTCCTCATCCGCTGCAACAACCGTCGCGCGACCCGCTGCGCCGCCTGCGCCGAGGTCTACCGCAAGGACACGTACCACCTCGTCACGGCCGGCCTGAGCGGCGGCAAAGGGATCGGCCCGGCCGTCGCCCAACACCCCCGCGTCTTCGCCACCTTCACCGCCCCGTCCTTCGGTCCCGTCCACAACCGGCCCGGCGGCGGTCGCTGCCGCTGCGGACGCCTCCACCCGGACGATGACCCCGCCCTCGGCGCCCCGCTCAACCCGGAACGCTACGACTACCGCGACGCCGTCCTGTGGAACGCACACGCCGGTGCCCTGTGGGCCCGCTTCACCACCTACCTGCGCCAACAGATCGCCTCCCGCGCGAACGTCACCCGCTCCGAACTGCGCCACTGCCTCAAGCTCTCGTACGCCAAGGTCGCCGAGTACCAGCGACGCGGAGCCGTGCACTTCCATGCCGTGATCCGCCTCGACGGCCCGGAGGGTGCCGAGGACTCTCCGCCCGTCTGGGCCACGACAGAGCTCCTCGCCGACGCGATCCGCTCGGCCGTCCGGCTCGCCGAGACTCCCGGCCCGACCTTCGACGGCCGCGCCCACACCTTCCGCTTCGGCAAGCAGCTCGACATTCGCCCCATCCGCTCCGCCGACTTCACCGGAACCACCGACTTGACCAGCCGGGCCGTCGCCGCCTACATCGCCAAGTACGCCACCAAGGGAGCGGAGAGCGCGACCGGCACCATCGACCGCCCGATCCGCAACCCGATCACCGACCTGATCGGCACGGACGTCACCGACCATGCCCGCCGGATGATCCTCACCTGCTGGCACCTCGGCGGGCTGCCGGAACTCGAAGAACTCCGGCTGCGTAAGTGGGCTCACATGCTCGGCTTCCGCGGCCACTTCTCCACCAAGTCCCGCGCGTACTCCGTCACCCTCGGTGCCCTCCGCCAGGAACGCGCCGACCACAACGAAGCACTCACACGCGAACGCGCAGCCCTGGCCGGCCACCCCCTCCCGGACCCGGACACCGTCCTCGTCCTCTCGCACTGGCGCTTCGCCGGTACCGGCCTGACCGCTGCTGAATCCTGGTTCGCCACCTCACGGCGACCCGACACCTCGAACACGGAAGGAGACTCGTCGTGGACCGCCGACGAGACGAACTGATGACCGTTCCGCAGATCCTCGTCGAGCTGGGCGGAGTCTCCCGGCGCACCTTCTACCGCTGGCGGGAACTGGGATACGGGCCAGCCGCGTTCAAGCTGCCCAACGGGGAGCTCCGCGTCTGGCGGAGTGACTTCACTACGTGGCTGCGACAGCTGGAGGCTGCTGCGTGAAGTCTCTCGATGTGAAGGTGTGGGGTGTTCGCAAGAGGAACACGAAGAAGTCGTCTTATGACGTCCGGTGGATTGTTGCCGGGAATGTGTTCTCCGATCAGTTCCGCACCAAGGGGTTGGCTGATCACTACCGTTCCAAACTCCTCCGGGCTGCCCATGCTGGTGAAGAGTTCGACACGGTCACGGGTCTGCCTGACTCGATGATCGAAAAAGCGGCCTCGACGAGCTGGTACGCCTTCGCTCTCAAGTACCTCGCTATGAAGTGGCCTCATACGGCCCCCAACACGCGTAGCGGGATCAACGAGTCGTTGACCGCGGTGACCATGGCGCTTCTGGACGACCGGCCGGGCCGGCCTCCTGAGGAGCTGATCAGGAAGACACTGCGCAATTGGGGCTTCGTCCTGCCTGGCCCCGATGATCGCGACTTGCCGGACGACGTCGCGAGCGTGCTGCACTGGGTCTCGAAGGCATCGCGTCCCCTGGCCGACCTTGGGGACGCCGCCCTTGCCAGGGCTGTCCTGGACTCGCTGAAGCTGAAGCTTGACGGAACCGCGGCTGCTGCGGAGACCGTACGCCGAAAGCGACGCACGCTCGTCAACGCCCTGCACTATGCAGTGGACCTCGGAGAGTTCAAAGAGAATCCGATCACTGGAATTCGGTGGAAGAAGCCGAAGGTCGCGGGGGAAGTCGATCCGCGCGTGGTCGCCAATCCTGAGCAGGCGCGTTCCCTGCTGACCGCTGTCTCGTACGTCGGCGGATATGGCAGGGCCCGCGGCCGCCGACTGGTCGGCTTGTTCGCCTGCATGTACTACGGCGCCTTCCGACCCGCCGAGGTTGTGGGACTCACGGAAGCGGATCTGAAGCTGCCTGAAGCGGGCTGGGGTACGGCGCTTCTTCACCGGACCCGGCCCACTGCCGGCAAGCAGTGGACGGACTCCGGGGAGACGCATGACGACCGTGGCTTGAAGAACCGGCCCGCTGAAGAAGTCCGGCCTGTGCCGATCCCGCCTCAGCTTGTTGCCATTCTGCGACAGCACCTCGATGTCTTCGGGACCGCCGAGGACGGGCGGATGTTCACCAACGAGCGTGGGGGAGTGGTCGGCTCGTCGACCTATTACCGCGTCTGGCAGGAAGCCCGACTTCTGGCGCTTCCGCCGGCCGCCGTCGCCTCGCCGCTCGCTGCGCGGCCGTATGACTTGCGGCACTCGGCGCTGTCCACCTGGCTCAACTCCGGAGTGGATGCGACCGAGGTTGCCGAACGGGCGGGCAACAGTGTGGAAGTCCTGCTGTCTCGCTATGCCAAATGCATCGATGGTCGGCAGGAGGTGGCCAACCGAAAGATCGAGGAGCTGTTGCGCGAGTACGAGTGATCGCACACCGAAGGCGTCAGCCCCCAGCCCGCTTGGGCCGGGGGCTTCGCCATGTCTCGGCCGCGTTTCGTCGGCCGGTAGGTGCTGGTTGCACCTGCCGCGTCGTGTCTCTTCTCATCGGCGCACTGCCACCCCAGGTGTTCCGTCTGGTTCGTGCTCTACGCCTTGGCCGACAGCCTGGCGACCCTCACGTTATGGGGGCTTTAAGTGAGAAACCGCGCCGATTAGGCAGTGGGCAGAGCCAGTGCCCTTACTGCGGGCTGATGCAGGATCGAGTAGCGACGCTTGAGCAGGACTGGGTGCTGTTGGAGCCGGACATGCGTCCGCTGGCCCACACGGTGCCGGCGGAGCACCGCTGGATCGAGTTGTCTGATGGGCGGGTCACGGTCTACGGAGTGTGTCCGCCGGACCAGTTCCAGCGGTGCCGCGTCGAACACCGCCTCGCCTGTCCGCAGCAGGCTCTGCCGGATCTATGGCCGTGGTTGACCAGCCTGCGAGGGGAGAACGCGCGACAGGTGGAACGGCGAACCGACCCAGAGCCGCCGCTGCCTCCCGAGGAGTGGCCGGACGCCGGCTGACTAACGCGGCTGAGAATCCTGGGGCTGACCAGGGCAGATAGCCCAAGATCTTGTCCACGCATAGTCCACAGACCGCGTCATAGGGTCGCTGTGAGCTGCATACGCCTGCACATACGCGAAGACCCCGGCCTCAGCGTTTCCGCTGGTGACGGGGTCTTTGGGCACCTAAATCAAGGTGCCCCCGGCAGGATTCGAACCTGCGCACACGGCTCCGGAGGCCGTTGCTCTATCCCCTGAGCTACGGGGGCGTGTCGGTCGTGAGGTGTTGCTCGCGGCGACGGGTAGAACACTACCAGCTCGCTCGGGGTGTTCATGAACGGGTTTCTGCGGGTCCGGGGAGGGGTGTGGGTCGCCCGCACGGGGTGGAAGTGGGGAAAACCCGGACGCGGTGGCCGGTCCGGACCTACTCTCGAGTTGTGCCAGGCGCGTCGGGCCGGGTGCTTGTTGTGGACGACAACAAGGTCATCCGGCAGCTGATCAGGGTCAATCTCGAGCTGGAGGGCATCGAGGTCGTGACCGCGGGCGATGGTGTCGAGTGTCTGGATGTCGTTCATCAGGTGCAGCCCGATCTTGTGACGCTCGATGTCGTCATGCCCCGGTTGGACGGGTTGCGTACCGCCGCCCGGCTGCGTGCTGATCCGCGGACGCGTGATCTTCCGCTTGTCGTCATCAGCGCCTGTACGCAGTACGAGGTCGAGGCCGGTCTCGAGGTCGGCGTCGACGCGTTCCTCGCCAAGCCCTTCGATCCTGCCGAACTTGTCTCCGTCGTCGGGGAATTGATGGAGCGTGGAGCGATTCCGGGGCGGGAGTCGGGGCTCGGGATCGGGACCGTCTTCGGGGCAGGGGCAGGGGCAGGGGAAGGTGTGGGTGTGGGGAAGGGTCTCGGGCCGGGCGGCGCCGGCCCAGGGACGGGCGACTAGCACCGCTGCCAGCACCACTTCTGAGACCTGACCGCATCCCGTGCCTCAGTCCACCCAGGACACCCCGACCGCACCAACGACACCCAACGCGCAGCCACGACATCCGGTCGCACCCAGGACACCCTGTGCCTCACTGGACCCGACCCACCCGGTACGTCCAGTCCGCCATCACGTCTCCAGATCAGTCCGGGGGCTGGTCGTCGCCGCGGTCTCCGTGGTTCCGCTCCCCGGGACCCCTCGTCGCCCGGCGCCTCTCCGGAGCCGACAACACAACCCCACCACCAGCGCCCCGCCCCCACGGCTGTCGCCCTGCCCCTCTTCTCATCCGGCGCTTCGCCCCCCACCCCGTCCTTCTCAGCCAGCCCCCCCCGAGGGCGTCCACGCCCCGCCCCGAGGCCAGCGCCCCGCCCTCCTCCTCAACCAGCCCCCACGGCCCGTCGTCCCGCCCCCCTAAAGCCAGCGCCCCGGCCCAGCCCCCTCGCACCCCCCCGAGGCTCCCCGCACCCCCCGAGGCTCCCCGCACCCCCCGGGGCTCCCCGCACCCCCCGGGGCTCCCCGCACCCCCCGGAGCGCCCCGCACCCCCCACGGCCGTCACCCCGTCCCTGACCTTCCCACCGCCGCGGCCACCCCCGCCCCGTCCACATCCCGGACCATTCGGAAACCGGCTCGCCTGCCTGGCCCCTTCCTCCCCTACGCTTGTGCCGTGAACCCCGTCGAGCTTTCTCGTGTCGTGCTGTGCGCGGTGCGTCGTGCTGTCGACGACGGGGAGCTGCGGGTGGTCGTGCCGGGGCGGGCCGTCGTCACCGTGCCGGGGGCCGGTGGCTGTGGGGACTACGCGACGAACATCGCGCTTCAGCTGGCGCGGCCGGCCGGGCAGCCGTCGCGGCGGGTCGCCGAGGTCCTTCGGCCGTATCTCCTCGGCGCGGACGGCATCGGTGACGTCGTCGTCAGCGGGCCCGGGTTCCTCAACATCAGCCTGCACGGAGCGCAAGCACAAGCGCAGGAGCGGGCGCACGCCCACGGCTCGGCCTCGCTCGTGCGGGAGATCCTCGGGAGCGGGGTGAGGTACGGGTACGCCGACGGCCCCACCGGGCAGGTCGTGCAGCTGCACGCTCCTCACGAGGTCCGGGCCGTCGTGGTCATGGACGTCGTCGCCCGTCTGCTGCGTTCGCAGGGCGCGCTCGTCCGTACCAGCTGTGCGGCGCGTCCCGAGCGGGCGTGGGCCGAGGTGCTGGGCGCCGGGGTCGACGCGTACGGCACGCCCGACGCGCCGGCTCCGCTCGACGTCAACGTGCGTCCCGTCCCCGCCGCCCCGGTCGACCCCGTGTCGCTCGGCCGCGACGCCGGGCGCTGGGCGCTGCTCCACGCCGCCGCCCATGACCGGCCCCGCGCCGCCGCCGATCTTCTGGCCCAGCGGGAGAGCAACCCGCTCTTCCGGGTCCGTTACGCGCACGCCCGCACCCGGGCGCTCAGCCGTAACGCCGCCGACCTGGGTTTCGACGCCCATCCCGGCGACGTCCAGGACGTACGCGAACTCGAGATCGTCCTCGCCGACCATCCCCGCATCCTGGCCGCGGCCGCGACCCGGCGCGCTCCCGACCGGCTGGCGCGGCAGCTCCTCGCCGTCGCCGACGCCGTCAGCCCTCTGCTCGCCACCGTCCTGCCCCGGGGTGAGGAGAAACCCTCGGCCGCCCATCGTGCCCGGCTCGCGCTCGCCGAAGCCGCCGGGACAGTGCTGGCCGGCGGCCTGACCCTGCTCGGCATCGACGCACCCGACCATCTCTGAAAGAGCACGCCCAAGATGAGCCGTTCCGCCCACCCCGCCGGGCCCCGCCACGCCGACGTCCTTCCGGAGGGCCACTACTCCGCCCCGCCCGCCGACCTCAACGCCCTCGACCCGAAGGTCTGGGCGCACACCGTCAGCCGCAATGCCGACGGCGCGCTGACCGTGGGCGGCGTCGATGTCGGCACCCTCGCCGAGCAGCACGGCACGCCCGCCTACATCCTCGACGAGGCCGACTTCCGGGAGCGGGCGCGCGCCTGGCGCACCGCCTTCGGCAACGACGCCGACGTCTTCTACGCCGGCAAGGCGTTCCTGTCCCGGGCCGTCGTGCGGTGGCTGCACGAGGAGGGGCTGAACCTCGACGTCTGCTCGGGCGGTGAGCTGGCCACCGCCCTCTCCGCCGGCATGCCCGCCGACCGCATCGCCTTCCACGGCAACAACAAGTCCGTCGACGAGATCCACCGCGCCATCGAAGCCGGTGTCGGACGTATCGTTCTCGACTCCTTCCAGGAGATCGTGCGCGTCGCCCATGTCGCGCAGTCCCTCGGCAAGCGGCAGCGGGTGCAGATCCGTATCACCGTCGGCGTCGAGGCCCATACGCACGAGTTCATCGCGACCGCGCACGAGGACCAGAAGTTCGGGATTCCGCTCGCGGGCGGACAGGCGGCGGAAGCCGTCCGGCGGGCGCTCCAGCTCGACGGGCTGGAACTCATCGGGCTGCACTCCCACATCGGCTCGCAGATCTTCGACATGTCCGGCTTCGAGGTCGCCGCCCACCGGGTCGTCGGGCTGCTCAAGGACATCCGTGACGAGCACGGCGTCGAGCTGCCCGAGATCGACCTCGGCGGCGGCCTCGGGATCGCGTACACCAGTGACGACGATCCCCGTGAGCCGCACGAGATCGCCAAGGCGCTCACCGAGATCGTCACGCGTGAGTGCGAGGGGGCGCGGCTGCGCACCCCGCGGATCTCCGTCGAGCCGGGGCGGGCCATCGTCGGGCCGACCGCCTTCACCCTCTACGAGGTCGGCACCATCAAGCCCCTCGACGGGCTGCGTACGTACGTCTCCGTCGACGGCGGCATGTCGGACAACATCCGTACCGCGCTGTACGACGCGGAGTACAGCGTGGCGCTGGTCTCCCGGACCTCGGACGCCGCGCCGATGCTCGCGCGGGTCGTCGGCAAGCACTGCGAGAGCGGCGACATCGTCGTGAAGGACGCGTTCCTGCCGTCCGACCTGGCACCGGGTGACCTGATCGCCGTACCCGCCACGGGTGCGTACTGCCGGTCCATGGCCAGCAACTACAACCATGTGCTGCGCCCGCCGGTGGTGGCCGTGCGCGAGGGCGAGTCGCGGGTCATCGTGCGGCGGGAGACCGAGGAGGATCTGCTGCGGCTCGACGTGGGCTGAGCGGGAGAAAAGGCGGGAGAAAGAAAGGCGGAAGATCTCCTGTCTGTCACCCCGGTGAAAATGAAATAGATGTCTCACGATCCGGACCAGGGATAGAAACTCCGGTCCGGTGAGTGAGACTGGGGCAACCGGAAACAACCGTAGACGGTATGAGGAAACGAGGTCGGATGATGCGTACGCGTCCGCTGAAGGTGGCGCTGCTGGGCTGTGGAGTGGTCGGCTCAGAGGTGGCGCGCATCATGACGACGCACGCCGACGACCTCGCCGCGCGGATCGGGGCCCCCGTGGAACTCGCCGGTGTGGCGGTCCGGCGGCCTTCGCGCGTCCGTGACGGCATCGACCCCGCCCTCGTCACCACCGACGCCACCGCCCTCGTCAAGCGCGGGGACATCGACGTCGTCGTCGAGGTCATCGGGGGCATCGAGCCCGCTCGTACGCTCATCACCACCGCCTTCGAGTACGGCGCCTCCGTCGTCTCCGCGAACAAGGCCCTGCTCGCCCAGGACGGCGCCGCGCTGCACGCAGCCGCCGAGGAGCACGGCGAGGACCTCTACTACGAGGCCTCCGTCGCCGGTGCCATCCCGCTGATCCGGCCGCTGCGCGAGTCCCTCGCCGGGGACAAGGTCAACCGGGTGCTCGGGATCGTCAACGGCACCACGAACTTCATCCTCGACAAGATGGACTCCACCGGCGCCGGCTACCAGGAGGCCCTCGACGAGGCCACCGCCCTGGGCTACGCCGAGGCCGACCCCACGGCCGACGTCGAGGCGTTCGACGCCGCCGCCAAGGCGGCCATCCTCGCCGGGATCGCCTTCCACACGCGCGTGCGTCTCGACGACGTCTACCGCGAGGGCATGACCGAGGTGACCGCGGCCGACTTCGCCTCGGCCAGGGAGATGGGCTGCACCATCAAGCTGCTCGCCATCTGTGAGCGGGCCGCGGACGGCGGGTCGGTCACCGCGCGCGTGCATCCCGCGATGATTCCGCTGAGCCACCCGCTGGCCTCCGTGCGCGGCGCCTACAACGCCGTGTTCGTGGAGTCGGACGCGGCCGGGCAGCTCATGTTCTACGGTCCCGGCGCCGGCGGTGCTCCCACCGCCTCCGCCGTGCTCGGCGACCTCGTCGCCGTCTGCCGCAACCGGCTCAGCGGGGCAACGGGGCCCGGCGAGTCGGCGTATGCCGCCCTGCCGGTGTCGCCGATGGGCGACGTCGTCACGCGCTACCACATCAGCCTGGACGTCGCCGACAAACCGGGTGTTCTCGCCCAGGTGGCGACCGTGTTCGCCGAGCACGGCGTGTCCATCGATACGGTGCGCCAGCAAGGGCGACAGGACAGCGACGGCGAGGCCTCTCTCGTCGTCGTCACCCACCGCGCGTCCGACGCCTCCCTCTCCGGGACCGTCGAGGCGCTGCGCAAGCTCGACACCGTGCGGGGTGTCGCCAGCATCATGCGGGTTGAAGGAGAGTAACCAGCAATGACCCACCAGTGGCGCGGAATCATCGAGGAGTACCGGGACCGGCTGCCGGTTTCCGACAGCACGCCCGTCGTGACGCTCCGTGAGGGCGGCACGCCCCTCGTGCCCGCGCAGGTGCTCTCCGAGCGCACGGGCTGCGAGGTCCACCTCAAGGTGGAGGGCGCCAACCCCACCGGGTCCTTCAAGGACCGCGGCATGACCATGGCCATCACGCGGGCCAAGGAGGAGGGTGCGCAGGCCGTCATCTGCGCCTCCACGGGCAACACCTCCGCGTCCGCCGCCGCCTACGCGGTGCGGGCCGGGATGGTGTGTGCCGTCCTCGTCCCGCAGGGCAAGATCGCGATCGGCAAGATGGGCCAGGCCCTCGTGCACGGGGCGAAGATCCTCCAGGTCGACGGCAACTTCGACGACTGCCTGACGCTCGCCCGTGCGCTGAGCGACAACTACCCCGTGGCGCTGGTCAATTCGGTGAACCCGGTGCGTATCGAGGGCCAGAAGACGGCCGCGTTCGAGATCGTCGACATGCTCGGCGACGCCCCCGACATCCACGTCCTGCCGGTCGGCAACGCGGGCAACATCACCGCGTACTGGAAGGGGTACCAGGAGTACGCCGCGGACAAGATCGCCCTGCGGACCCCCCGTATGTGGGGCTTCCAGGCGTCGGGCAGCGCCCCGATCGTGCGCGGCGAGGTCGTCAAGGACCCGTCGACCATCGCCACCGCGATCCGCATCGGCAACCCCGCCTCCTGGAAGTTCGCGCTGGCCGCGCAGGAGGAGTCCGGCGGCTTCATCGACGAGGTGACGGACCGTGAGATCCTGCGCGCCTACCGGCTGTTGGCCGCGCAGGAGGGTGTCTTCGTGGAGCCCGCGTCGGCCGCGTCCGTGGCCGGTCTGCTGAAGGCCGCCGAGCAGGGCAAGGTCGACCCGGGGCAGAAGATCGTCTGCACCGTCACCGGCAACGGCCTGAAGGACCCCGACTGGGCCGTCGCCGGCGCCCCGCAGCCCGTCACCGTCCCGGTCGACGCGGCGACGGCGGCCGAGCGCCTCGGACTCGCGTAAGCGGCCCGCACGCCACCCGCGCGTCGTCCGCGAGTCACTCGCGGACGACGCGCAGGGGGCTTTCCCGCGCAGGGGTGCACAAGGGGCTTGCGACACGCATCGTGCGCCGCCTGTGCGCCCTATGTCGCCACAGAACCTTCCTTCGATAGGCTGTACTGAATCCGCCCGCCGCATATGCCGCAGCGCCGCGTTGTCGCCGTGTCGTCCGCCGCGTCGTCTTCGCGGACTCCGGGGACTCAGGGAACTCCAGGGTGCCCCGTACACGTCTCCCGTACATATCGAATGTCATTCGACAGTCCCGCAGCTCAAGGAGAGTCATCGCGAGATGGCCGGTCCCGCCTTCCGCGCCGCCCCCGTCCGGGTGCGCGTTCCCGCCACCAGCGCCAACCTCGGCCCGGGCTTCGACGCCTTCGGCCTCGCGCTGGGGCTCTACGACGACGTCGTCGTCCGGGTGGCCGACTCCGGGCTGCACATCGACATCGCGGGTGAGGGCAGCGCGACGCTGCCGCGCGACGAGAAGCACCTCCTGGTCCGCTCCCTGCGCACCGCCTTCGACGTCCTGGGCGGGCAGCCGCGCGGCTTGGAGATCGTCTGCGCCAACCGCATCCCGCACGGCAGGGGTCTCGGCTCCTCCTCCGCCGCGATCTGCGCCGGGATCGTCGCCGCGCGCGCGGTGACCATAGGCGGCGAGAACAAGCTCGACGACGCCGCCCTGCTCGAGCTCGCGACCGAGATCGAGGGCCACCCGGACAACGTCGCGGCCTGTCTGCTGGGCGGGTTCACCCTGTCCTGGATGGAGTCCGGCGCCGCGCGGGCGATCCGGACGGAGCCCGCCGATTCCATCGTTCCGGTGGTTTTCGTGCCCGGGAAGCCGGTCCTCACCGAGACCGCGCGCGGTCTGCTCCCGCGCTCCGTCCCGCACGTCGACGCCGCCGCCAACGCCGGCCGGGCCGCACTGCTCGTCGAGGCACTCACCCGGCGCCCCGAACTGCTGCTGCCCGCCACCGAGGACCGTCTGCACCAGGAGTACCGCGCACCGGCCATGCCCGAGAGCGCGGCACTGGTGGAACGACTGCGCGCGGACGGGATTCCCGCCGTCATCTCCGGCGCCGGACCCACCGTGATGGCGCTGGCCGACGCGGGTACCGCGGACAAGATCGAGGCCTCGGCCGGCACGGACTGGGCCGCGAACCGCCTGGCCCTGGACCTGAAGGGCGCGTGTGTCCTGCCGCTAGCGCCCGCTGGTGAAAGCCACTCCGGCGACATTTAGGCGCACGGTTGCCGGATTTCGAGAGGGGGAATGTTTGTTGGATCCGGTAGTGTTAATCTCAAGTCTGCACCCGACCCCACCATGGCGAGGTGCTTCGTGTCCCCCTTCGGGACAGACATTCTTCCGGGAGCTCCCCAAGCCGCACTGCGTTCCGTACGTCGTACCTGGGCAGTACGCAGTACAGCGACGCTGAGTGGTCCACAGGGCACGCTCCGGAATCGGTGCGACCACGCCGCGTGACACTGAGTGTCATGGCTCGTCGCGGTAGCGCCATCACCAGCAAATTCTCTTCCGCCGCTTTGGCGGACCACCGCCCCGGCTTCGCCACAGCAAGGACCGAAGTCGGACAGCACAACCGGTCGCCGAGCCAGACAGGCCGACGTCCGCTCCAGGGAAGGACCCTTCGTGAGCGACACCACCGATCTGATGGGCGCACGTGTCGAGGAGACCGCTGCCGCGCCCGCCACGGACGCCTCCGCGCCTGCCACCGGTGCCGGCTCCCGGCGGCGCCGCGGTACCGGCCTCGAGGGCATGGTGCTGGCCGAGCTTCAGCAGGTCGCATCCGGCCTCGGTATCAGGGGCACGGCGCGTATGCGCAAGAGCCAGCTGATCGAGGTCATCAAGGAGGCGCAGGCGGGCGGCGGAGCAGCCGCTCCCAAGGCCACGGCAGCCCCCGCCGGGGACGCCGTAGAGACCAAGCCCAAGCGCCGCGCCACCTCCAAGGCGCGCACCGGCGACGAGCCCGCCGAGAAGAAGGCGGACACCGCCAAGGCCGAGGCCCCCGCCGAGAAGGCCGTGGCCCAGCAGCAGATCGAGATCCCCGGCCAGCCGGCCAGCAACGACGCGCCCACCGAGCGCCGTCGCCGCCGTGCCACCGCCGACGCGGGCAGCCCGGAGACGGTCGTCGCCGAGGCGAAGGCCGCCACGCGGACCGAGACGGCCGCCCCGGCGCAGGCCGAGACCCAGGCGCAGTCGCAGGGCGACGCCAAGGGTGACGTCGACGGTGGCGAGGGCCGCCGCCGTGACCGCCGTGAGCGTGGCCGCGACCGCGACCGCGGTGAGCGTGGCGACCGCGGTGACCGCGGTGACCGTCGCAAGGGCGACGACCAGCAGGGTGGCGGCCAGCAGCAGCGCGGCGGCGGCCAGCAGCAGGGTCAGCAGCAGGGCGGCGGCCGTCAGGACCGCCAGCAGCGCGACAACGGCCCCCAGGACGACGACGAGTTCGGCGACGGACGGCGTGGCCGGCGCGGCCGTTACCGCGACCGCCGCGGCCGTCGCGGGCGTGACGAGATCGGCGCCGCCGAGCCGCAGGTCGCCGACGACGACGTCCTGATCCCCGTCGCGGGCATCCTGGACATCCTCGACAACTACGCCTTCATCCGGACGTCGGGTTACCTGCCGGGCCCCAACGACGTGTACGTCTCGCTCGCCCAGGTCCGCAAGAACGGCCTGCGCAAGGGCGACCACGTCACCGGCGCGGTCCGTCAGCCCAAGGACGGCGAGCGGCGCGAGAAGTTCAACGCGCTCGTCCGCCTGGACTCCACCAACGGCATGGCGCCCGACTCCGGGCGCGGGCGGCCGGAGTTCAACAAGCTCACCCCGCTCTACCCGCAGGACCGCCTCCGCCTGGAGACGGACCCGGGCGTGCTCACCACCCGCATCATCGACCTCGTGTCGCCGATCGGTAAGGGCCAGCGCGGTCTGATCGTGGCCCCGCCGAAGACCGGCAAGACCATGATCATGCAGGCGATCGCCAACGCGATCACGCACAACAACCCCGAGTGCCACCTGATGGTCGTCCTGGTGGACGAGCGTCCGGAAGAGGTCACCGACATGCAGCGGTCGGTCAAGGGCGAGGTCATCTCCTCGACCTTCGACCGCCCGGCCGAGGACCACACCACGGTCGCCGAGCTCGCCATCGAGCGCGCCAAGCGTCTGGTGGAGCTGGGCCACGACGTCGTCGTGCTGCTCGACTCGATCACGCGTCTGGGCCGTGCGTACAACCTCGCCGCCCCGGCCTCCGGCCGCATCCTGTCCGGTGGTGTCGACTCGACCGCCCTGTACCCGCCGAAGCGCTTCTTCGGTGCGGCCCGCAACATCGAGGACGGCGGCTCGCTGACCATCCTCGCCACCGCTCTGGTGGACACCGGGTCCCGCATGGACGAGGTGATCTTCGAGGAGTTCAAGGGCACCGGCAACATGGAGCTCAAGCTCGACCGCAAGCTCGCCGACAAGCGCATCTTCCCGGCGGTGGACGTCGACGCGTCCGGTACCCGTAAGGAAGAGATCCTGCTCGGCAACGAGGAGCTCGCCGTCACCTGGAAGCTGCGCCGGGTGCTGCACGCGCTCGACCAGCAGCAGGCGATCGAGCTGCTCCTCGACAAGATGAAGCAGACGAAGTCGAACGGCGAGTTCCTGATGCAGATCCAGAAGACGACGCCGTCGACGGGCAACAACGACTGACGACCCGCCCGGCTTCGCCGGATATCGACCGAGGGCCACTCCCCGCACGGGGGGTGGCCCTCGGTCGTGTCGTACCCGCGGGATACGATCGCGCCCTTCACGCAATTCTCAGATTCGAACTGCGTCGCAATCACTGATCCCGAGGGGGGACTTGAGTGGGTACAGCCACGTCAGGGGGCGGTCGTCACAGACGCCGGATACGGATCGCGCTGCCCGTCGCCGCGGCCGGTCTGGCCGCCGCGGTCGCCGGAGCGCTGTTCCTGTCCTCGGCCGAGGCCGCCGAGGCGCCGCCGACGCGGGCGCCCGCACGGACGATGTCGGCCGAGGAGCTCAAGGAGCGGGCCGCTCTCGCCGTCACCGGTGACGAGACACCCGGGTCGAGCGCCAAGGAGTCCCTGAGCGCGAGCGCAAGCCCGAGCAAGATCAATCCGAAGATCATCGGCGGCACCACGACGACGATCGCCACCGCGCCCTGGATGGCCCAGCTCTGGTACTCCGACGACCGGGGCACCGACACCACCAGCGACGACATCGGCTTCTTCTGCGGTGGCTCCGTGATCTCGCCGACGAAGATCCTCACCGCCGCGCACTGCATCAAGGGCTACAACTGGTACGCCAACGGCTTCGTCATCACGGGCAGCACGCAACTGCTGTCCGCCGACGGCAACACGCACGGCGGCACCGTCTCGTTCGTCTCGCGGCAGTGGAACCACTGGTCGTACAGCGACACGACGCTCGACAACGACGTCGCGGTGCTGACGCTGGAGACGCCGGTCACGGCCGCGCCGATCAAGATGACCACGAACACCGACAGCGCCTCGTACGCGACCGGCACCAAGGCCACGCTGTACGGCTGGGGACGCACCAGCTCCGCCACGCAGGACATCTCCGACACCCTGAAGACGGCCGAGCTGCCGATCCAGTCGAACACCACCTGCTCGGGCTACTACGGCGCCGACTACCTCAAGGGCCACATGGTGTGCGCGGGCACGCCCGCCACCGGCAGCGACACGGGCACCACCACCGCCTGCAACGGCGACTCCGGCGGCCCGCTGATCGTCAAGAACGCGGCCGGCGAGAACCGCATCGTGGGCGTCGTCTCCTGGGGCGTCAAGGACTGCGTCGAGAGCGGCGCGTACAGCGTCTTCAGCAAGATCTCCACGTACGCCGCCAGCGCCTACCCGCGCATGGACGACACCAACCTGAACTACGACCACCTCGCCGACGTATGGGTGCGCAACGCGTCCACCAAGGTCGCGCGCGACCTGTACTCCAAGGGCACCTCGCTGGCGGGCGGCGACTCCTGGGGCTCCATGAGCGCCTACAACCTCGTCGTCCAGACCGACCTGGACCGGGACGGCCACCAGGACCTGATCCTGCGCCGCGCCTCGGACGGCGACGTCTTCTGGAAGCACTGGGTGCCCGTCAGCGGGACCTGGGCGACCAAGCTGATCGGTGACAACTGGAAGACCCGCACCCAGATCGTCGCCCCCGGCGACGTCACGGGCGACTACCTTCCGGACCTGCTCGCCGTGGACTCGGCCGGCGCGCTCTGGGTCTACCCGGGCAAGGGCAACGGCACCTTCGCCGCGCCCGTCAAGAACGGCACGGGCTGGAACGCCTACAACGTCGTGCGCGGTCACGGCGACTTCAGCTTCGACGGCAAGACGGACCTGATCGCCCGCGACAAGGCCAACGGCGCGGTCTACCTCTACAAGGGCAACGGCACCGCCACGAGCGCCTTCGCGGCCCGTATCAAGGTCGCCACCTGGACCAACACGACGTACAACGTCATCGCCGCCGTCGGAGACGTCAACGGCGACGGTCTGGCCGACCTGCTGGCCCGTACCCCGGCGGGCACCCTGTACCTGTACAAGGGCACCGGAAAGGCCACCACTGCGATCTTTGCCACAAGGGTCTCACTCGGGACGACTTACAAGCAGTACGACCTGTTCGGCTGAGTCCGGCCGAACGCGCAGGTGAGCGGGGGTGAGCCCCGCTCACCCGCGTCACGCCCCGTGCCCGGTCCATCGCGGACCGGGCACGGGGCGTTGTGCAACCCTGTCCCGAGTTTCCCCGTCTGACCCGGCGGAGTGACGATGGTGAGGTCGCACGAGAACAGAGGAGCACATGTCCGCCGAGAGCACGCCGGAGCCCGGTACCCCGGGTGAGGCCGGCACAACGAGCGGGGCGGCCGGCAGCGGTGGTCCGCGCCACCGCAGGCATCGCGGCCGACGCAAGGGCGTGCTGATCGCCGCGTGGACCTCCGCGGGCGTCGTCGCGCTGGGTGGCACCGGCGTCGGCTACCTCTACTTCAAGCTCAACGGCAACATCAAGAGCGTCGACATCGACCAGGCCCTGGGCGCCGACCGGCCCACCAAGGTCGACAACGGCTCCGAGAACATCCTCGTGCTGGGCTCGGACACCCGCTCCGGCAGCAACAAGAAGCTCGGCGGCGGCACGGACGACGGCAGCGCCCGCTCCGACACCGCGATGATCATCCACGTGTACGAGGGCCACAAGAAGGCCAGCGTGGTCTCCATACCGCGCGACACGCTCATAGACCGCCCCGCCTGTACCGACACCAGCGGCACCACGCACGACGCCGCGTCCGACGTGATGTTCAACTCGGCGTACTCGACGGGCGGCGCGGCCTGCGCGGTGAAGACGGTCGAGTCGATGAGCGGCGTCCGCATGGACCACTACCTGGAAGTCGACTTCTCCGGATTCGAGAAGCTCATCGACGAACTCGGCGGCGTCGAGGTCACCACGACCAAGGCCATCGACGACCCCGACAGCCATCTGAAGCTCAAGGCCGGCACACACACCCTCACCGGCGAGCAGGCCCTCGGCCTGGTCCGCACCCGGCACGGCGTCGGCGACGGCTCAGACCTCGGCCGCATCCAGCTCCAGCAGGCCTTCATCAAGGCCCTGGTCAACCAGGTCAAGCACGTCGGCCTGTTCACCAGCGGCACCAAGCTCTACGACCTCGCCGACACCGCGACCAAGGCCGTCACGGCGGATTCCCGGCTCGGCTCGCTGAACTCCCTGATGTCCTTCGCGAACGGACTCAAGGGCATCAGCGCCGACAACATGAACATGGTCACGATGCCGGTCCGGTACGACCCCTCCAACCTCAACCGGGTCATCGTCGCCGAGGCCAAGGCCGCACAGGTGTGGACGGCCCTGAAGAACGACCGGCCCATCCCGAAGTCCGCCACCGAGGGCACCGCCACGGGCGAGGCGGCGGGCGTCGTGACCTCGTCCTGAGGTGCTCGGAGCACCGAGGGGAATAGATCCTCCCGCCCCCCGGTTTTGGGGGATGCGGCCAGTGCTGGCAGACTGGTACGTCGGCTCCGGTTCACGTTTGCCGTATCCCGCGGCAGCGACCCGGCGCCCTCCCGAAACTAGGAGACACCTTGAAGCGCGACATCCACCCCGAGTACGTCGAGACGCAGGTCAGCTGCACCTGTGGCGCCTCGTTCACCACCCGTAGCACGATCGAGAGCGGTTCCATCCGCGCCGACGTCTGCTCCGAGTGCCACCCGTTCTACACGGGCAAGCAGAAGATCCTCGACACCGGTGGCCGTGTGGCCCGCTTCGAGGCCCGCTTCGGCAAGGCGCCCGCCGGCTCCAAGAAGTAGCGAGCCCCATTTCGCCGGTCCACGGCAGTGTCCCCGCCCAGGGGCACGCCGGGACCGGCGTTTTTGGTCGCCCGCCCTTCCCCCACGCACGTCATTCAGGAGCGCATCATGTTCGAGGCCGTCGAGGAGCTGCTCGGAGAGCACGCCGACCTGGAGAAGAAGCTCGCCGACCCGTCGGTCCACGCCGACCAGGCCAACGCGCGCAAGCTGAACAAGCGCTACGCCGAGCTGACCCCCATCGTCGGCACGTACCGCTCCTGGAAGCAGACCGGCGACGACGTCGAGACCGCGCGTGAGTTCGCCTCCGCCGATCCGGACTTCGCCGCCGAGGTGAAGGAGCTGGAGAAGCAGCGCGAGGAGCTCACGGAGAAGCTGCGGCTGCTGCTCGTGCCCCGGGACCCGTCCGACGACAAGGACGTCATCCTCGAGATCAAGGCGGGCGCGGGCGGCGACGAGTCGGCGCTGTTCGCCGGCGACCTGCTGCGCATGTACCTCCGCTACGCCGAGCGCGTCGGCTGGAAGACCGAGATCATCGACGCGACCGAGTCCGAGCTGGGCGGCTACAAGGACGTCCAGGTCGCGGTGAAGACCAAGGGCGGGCAGGGGGCCACCGAGCCCGGACAGGGCGTCTGGGCGCGGATGAAGTACGAAGGCGGCGTGCACCGGGTGCAGCGCGTGCCCGCGACCGAGTCCCAGGGGCGGATCCACACCTCCGCCGCCGGCGTGCTCGTGACGCCCGAGGCCGAGGAGGTCGACGTCGAGATCAACGCCAACGACCTCCGCATCGACGTCTACCGGTCCTCCGGGCCCGGCGGGCAGTCCGTCAACACCACCGACTCCGCCGTGCGCATCACGCACATTCCCACCGGAGTCGTCGCTTCCTGCCAGAACGAGAAGAGCCAGCTTCAGAACAAGGAGCAGGCGATGCGTATCCTGCGCTCCAGGCTGCTCGCGGCGGCGCAGGAGGAAGCGGAGCGGGAGGCCGCCGACGCCCGCCGCAGCCAGGTCCGCACCGTCGACCGCTCCGAGAAGATCCGCACGTACAACTTCCCGGAGAACCGCATCTCGGACCACCGCGTCGGCTTCAAGTCGTACAACCTGGACCAGGTCCTGGACGGCGACCTCGACGCGGTGATCCAGGCCTGCGTCGACGCGGACTCGGCCGCGAAGCTCGCGGCCGCGTAGGCGTTGTCGTTGTAGGACGTACGCACGACGAGTACGACACGGAGGACTTGCGTGAACCTGCTGCTCGCAGAGGTGGCCCAGGCCACCCAGCGGCTGGCCGACGCCGGCGTGCCCTCGCCGCGCAACGACGCGGAGGAGCTCGCCGCGTTCGTGCACGGCGTGAAGCGCGGTGAGCTCCACTCCGTGAAGGACTCCGACTTCGACGCCCGGTACTGGGAGACCATCGCCCGGCGGGAGCAGCGCGAGCCGCTCCAGCACATCACCGGACGCGCCTTCTTCCGGTACCTGGAGCTCCAGGTCGGCCCCGGTGTCTTCGTACCGCGCCCCGAGACCGAGTCCGTGGTCGGCTGGGCCATAGACGCGGTACGCGCCATGGACGTCGTCGAGCCCCGCATCGTCGACCTGTGCACCGGCAGCGGCGCCATCGCGCTCGCCCTCGCCCAGGAGGTGCCGCGCTCCCGGGTGCACGCCGTGGAGCTGTCCGAGGACGCCCTGCGCTGGACGCGCAAGAACACGGAGGGGTCCAGGGTCGACCTGCGTCAGGGCGACGCCCTGGACGCCTTCCGCGACCTCGACGGCCAGGTCGACCTGGTCATCTCCAACCCCCCGTACATCCCGCTCACCGAGTGGGAGTACGTGGCGCCCGAGGCCCGCGACTACGACCCCGAACTCGCCCTGTTCTCGGGGGAGGACGGCCTCGACCTGATCCGCGGCATCGAGCGCACCGCGCACCGGCTGCTGCGCCCCGGCGGGGTCGTCGTCATCGAGCACGCCGACACCCAGGGCGGCCAGGTGCCGTGGATCTTCACCGAGGAGCGGGGCTGGGCCGACGCGGCCGACCACCCCGACCTGAACAAGCGCCCGCGCTTCGCGACCGCCCGCCGGGCGACGCCGTGAGCGCGGCCCGCACTTTCGACCCGCAGCAGTACGTGTACGAGGAGGCCCGCTAGATGGCACGGCGATACGACACCAACGACGCGACCGACCGCGTGACCGGTCTGCGCGAGGCCGCGTCCGCCGTCCGCCGTGGCGAACTCGTGGTCCTCCCGACCGACACGGTGTACGGCATCGGCGCCGACGCGTTCTCCTCGGAGGCCGTCGCCGACCTCCTGGCGGCCAAGGGCCGGGGCCGCAACATGCCCACCCCCGTCCTCATCGGCTCCCCGAACACCCTGCACGGGCTCGTCACGGACTTCTCCGAGATGGCCTGGGAACTGGTCGACGCGTTCTGGCCGGGCGCGCTGACGCTCGTCGCCAAGCACCAGCCGTCCCTCCAGTGGGACCTGGGCGACACCCGCGGCACGGTCGCCGTCCGTATGCCGCTGCACCCGGTCGCCATCGAGCTGCTGACCGAGGTCGGCCCGATGGCGGTGTCCTCGGCGAACCTGACCGGACACCCGGCGCCGGAGAACTGCGACTACGCCCAGGAGATGCTCGGCGACTCCGTCTCCGTCTACCTCGACGGCGGCCCCACCCCCGGCAACGTCCCCTCCTCGATCGTGGACGTCAGCCGCGAGGTGCCGCTGCTGCTGCGCGCGGGTGCGATCTCCGCGGACGAGCTGCGGAAGGTCGTACCCGACCTCGAGGTGGCGAATTGACAGCCCCTGACGCGGGGCGTGGCATAGGCAACGGGGAACGTGCCGCCGAACAGACCACGACGTTCGGGTTTCCGCGCGACAGCTTCCGCATCCTCCACGTCAGCACCGGCAACGTCTGCCGCTCGCCGATCACCGAGCGGCTGACCCGGCATTTCGTGTCGCAGCGGCTCGGGGTGCTGGGCGGCGGGCTGATCGTGGAGAGCGCTGGCACCTGGGGCCACGAGGGCGCGCCGATGGAGAGCAACGCGGAGACCGTGCTGGCCGACTTCGGCGCGGACGCCACCGGGTTCACCGGACGCGAGCTGCTCGACGAGCACGTCATCATGGCCGACCTGGTCCTGACGGCGACCCGCGACCACCGCGCCCAGGTCATCTCCATGGGGCACTCCGCGGGCCTGCGCACCTTCACCCTGAAGGAGTTCACCCGCCTGGTGAACGCCATCGACCCGGCCACGCTGCCGCCGCTCGACGAGGGCGTGGTGATGCGCGCCCGGGCGCTGGTCCGCGCGGCGGCGGCGCTCCGCGGCTGGCTCCTGGCCCCGACCCTCGAGGCGGACGAGGTCTACGACCCCTACGGGGCACCCCTGCCGTTCTTCCGCTCGATCGGCGACGAGATACACCAGGCACTGGATCCGGTGGTCACCGCGCTCACCGGCGTGCCCGCGCGCGCCTGATGACGGCCGCGAGCCGACGGACGGAGCCCGCCGCGGCGGCCCGCGGGCCCGGCCCGCTCCCGCGGGCGCAGCGACCGCGCGCGCCCCCCACCCCGGGCCTACATTGGACGTACGTCACCGTCGACGCCCGGAGCGCATCATGTCGGTCACCCATGTCCCCGAGGCCGATGTCCTGCGTCGGCAGGACCCCGAGCTGGCCGAGATCCTGCTCGGGGAACGGGAGCGGCAGGCGACGACGCTCCAGCTGATCGCCGCCGAGAACTTCATCTCGCCCGCGGTGCTGGCCGCGCTCGGCTCACCGCTCGCCAACAAGTACGCGGAGGGCTATCCGGGGGCCCGGCACCACGGCGGCTGCGAGATCGTCGACCTCGCGGAGCGGATCGCCGTGGACCGCGCCCGGGCGCTGTTCGGGGCCGAACACGCCAATGTGCAGGCCCATTCGGGCTCGTCCGCGATGCTGGCCGCGTACGCCGCGCTGCTGCGGCCCGGCGACACCGTCCTGGCGCTGGGGCTGCCCGACGGCGGCCACCTCACGCACGGTTCGCCGGTCAACTTCTCCGGCCGCTGGTTCGACTTCATCCCCTACGGGGTGGACGCGGAGACCGGGCTCATCGATCACGATCAGGTCCGCACGCTGGCCCGGGGCCACCGGCCCAAGGCGATCGTGTGCGGGTCCACCGCCTATCCGCGCCACATCGACTACGCCTTCTTCCGGGAGGTCGCCGACGCGACGGGCGCGTATCTGATCGCCGACGCCGCCCATCCCATCGGGCTCGTCGCCGGGGGAGCGGCGCCCAGTCCGGTGCCGTACGCCGACATCGTCTGCGCCACCACGCACAAGGTGCTGCGCGGTCCGCGCGGCGGGATGCTGCTGTGCGGCGGCGCGCTCGCCGAGCGGGTGGACCGGGCGGTCTTCCCGTTCACGCAGGGCGGCGCGCAGATGCACACCATCGCCGCGAAGGCGGTGGCGTTCGGCGAGGCGGCAACCCCGGCGTTCGCCGTGTACGCCCATCAGGTGGTCGCCAACGCGAGGGTTCTCGCGGCAGCCCTGGAGGGGGAGGGGCTGAGCGTCACGACCGGGGGGACCGACACCCATCTCATCACCGCCGATCCGGCACCGCTCGGTGTCGACGGGCGCACCGCGCGCGGACAGCTCGCGGCCGCCGGGATGGTGCTGGACTGCTGTGCCCTCCCGCATGTCTCGGGCACCGACGTCACCGCCGCGCACGCCCGTGGCCTGCGCCTGGGCACCGCGGCACTCACCACCCAGGGCATGCGGGAGGAGGAGATGGCGCGGATCGCGGCCCTGCTGGCAGGTGTCCTGCGGGACGAGATCGAGACCAGGAAGGCCCGCGACGAGGTGCGCGAGCTGACCCTGGCGTTCCCGCCGTACCCGGGCTGATCCGGGGTGGGCGCGCCCGGCAGGGAGCCCGGTGCGCACCCCCCGTGCGTCCTCGCGCACAGCCTCCCGTGAAACCATCGTCACTACCCGGAAGTCCTTACACATATGCGCCGTGCGGTTGTCGATCGCTAGGGTGTGGGACTGAGATGGCCAGCGAGACCTGTGGGGAAGCCCGTGCGTGAATACCTGCTGACGCTCTGCATCACGGCCGCGGTGACGTATCTGCTGACAGGGCCGGTACGGAAGTTCGCGATCGTGGCCGGGGCGATGCCGGAGATCAGGGCCCGTGACGTGCACCGGGAACCCACTCCGCGGCTCGGCGGGATCGCCATGTTCTTCGGTCTGTGCGCCGGTCTGCTGGTCGCCGACCATCTCACCAACCTCAACGAGGTCTTCGAGAAGTCGAACGAGCCGCGCGCGCTGCTCTCGGGAGCGGCGCTGATCTGGCTGATCGGCGTCCTGGACGACAAGTTCGAGATCGACGCCCTGATCAAGCTGGGCGGGCAGATGATCGCCGCCGGCGTCATGGTCATGCAGGGTCTGACCATCCTGTGGCTGCCCATCCCGCTGGTCGGCACGGTCGCGCTGACCCAGTGGCAGGGCACTCTGCTGACGGTCGCGCTGGTGGTCATCACCATCAACGCGGTCAACTTCGTGGACGGCCTCGACGGCCTGGCGGCGGGCATGGTGTGCATCGCGTCGGCCGCGTTCTTCATGTACGCCTACCGCATCTGGTACTCGTACGGCATCGAGGCCGCCGCCCCGGCGACGCTGTTCGCGGCGATCCTGATGGGCATGTGCCTGGGCTTCCTGCCGCACAACATGCATCCGGCGCGGATCTTCATGGGCGACTCGGGCTCGATGCTGATCGGGCTGGTGCTGGCCGCGGGCGCGATCTCCATCACGGGTCAGGTCGACCCGGACATCATGCGGCTGTTCTCCGGCTCCGAGCGCAACGCGGTGCACCAGATGGTGCCGGTCTACATCCCGCTGCTGATGCCGTTGACCATCATCGCGATCCCGGCCGCCGACCTGATCCTGGCGATCGTGCGCCGCACCTGGCGCGGCCAGTCGCCGTTCGCCGCGGACCGCGGGCATCTGCACCACCGGCTGCTGGAGATCGGCCACTCGCACAGCCGGGCGGTGCTGATCATGTACTTTTGGTCGGCGCTGATCGCCTTCGGGGCGCTCACGTACTCCGTCAACGCGGCGTCCATGTGGATCGTCCTCGGCGTCGTGATCCTCAGCGCGATCGGTCTGGCGCTGCTCCTGCTGCCGCGCTTCAGGCCGCGCACGCCGCGCTGGGCCGAGGCCTTCGTGCCGCCGCGTTACCGGCGCCGCAGGGCCATGCAGGCCGAGGCAGGGGAGTCCGGGGCGCCGGCCGGGCAGTACGGGCCGGCCGACGGCGGCGGGCTGCCCGCCGCCGACGAGGCGCAGAACCCTGTGGCGGTGGGGGTGGCAGGGGCGAACGGGGCCACTGCGATCGGTCGCCGGGGCAGCTCCAAGGTAAGAATCTGACTAGAGCATTGCCAAGTCGTGGGACATTCCTGGGTGGGCAAAACCCCCAATACCAGACAAGTCCTCCGGGTTCGCGCCCAGACGCGCACTGTCACTCTCATGTGTGACAGCGGGCACACCTGCCAGGTAAAGACCTCATCAAATAGTTTGTGATACGGTTCACGAGAACCCGGAACAGTACCGAAGAGCCGCAGTGCGCCGGCCCTTCGGACCGAGGACGGCGTGAGTTCTTTCGCCCCTCGAACCGGGACTACGCTCGTCCATGACGACACCCTGCCCCCTTTGAAAGCGGAGTTGCCGCCATGCCGTCCAATGACGCCCGGATCCTGGCCCAGGCCGCCGTGCCGACTGTCGCCGTCGGCGTGATCGCCGCTGTCGTCAGCGGAGTGGTCGCGGGCGGCAAAGGCGTCATCGGAGCGGTGGTCGCGCTGGTGGTCGTGATCGCGTTCATGGGGCTCGGCCTCTATGTGCTTCAGCGCACCGCCAAATCGCTTCCGCACCTGTTCCAGGGCATGGGTCTGATGCTCTACACGACACAGATCCTGCTGCTGTTCGTCTTCATGACCGCGTTCAAGGACACGACGCTGTTCAACCCCAAGGCCTTCGCGATCACGCTGCTCGTCGGCACGCTGGCCTGGATCGGCGCCCAGACGCGGGCCCACATGAAGTCCAAGATCCTCTACGTCGAACCCGAACCGTCCTCCTCGACGACGTCCTCGAAGGGCGAGCAGCCCGCAAAATCGGGGCACTCGTCGTGAGGGGTAGGGCCGGTATAAAGACGCCTGAGAGATCCTGCTATCGTCCGGTGCCAACTGCGGCATCGCGGGCGCGGGCATCCGAGCTGACGCCTGCTCAATCGCGAGGCACGATGCCCCCAAGCCGCCCTCACATCCGAAACACCAGTCCCGTGCCGAACCGCGGCCGTGCGCCGCGCCGACACAACGAGGTTGCCGAACCTATGCGCCACGCTGAAGGAGCCCGCGGTGAGTGCTGACCCGACGCAGGTGCTCGCCTTCGAGACCGATTGCCACATCTTCGACGGCTGTGGATTCCCGGCTCCCGGCCTGCACTCGTTCCTGTTCGAGCCCCTCGTGGGCGACGCGGACAGCAACGTCTATTTCAACAAGACGATGCTGTTGGCGCTGCTCGGCTCCATTATCGTCGTCGGCTTCTTCTGGGCCGCCTTCCGTAAGCCGAAGGTCGTCCCGGGCAAGCTCCAGATGGTCGCGGAGACGGGCTACGACTTCATCCGCCGCGGTGTCGTCTACGAGACGATCGGCAAGAAGGAGGGCGAGAAGTACGTCCCCCTGATCGTCTCGCTGTTCTTCTTCATCTGGATGATGAACCTCTGGTCGATCGTTCCGCTCGCCCAGTTCCCGGTGACGTCGATCATCTCGTACCCGCTGGTACTGGCTTTGATCGTGTACGTCCTGTGGGTCTCGCTGACCTTCAAGCGGCACGGTTTCGTCGGTGCCTTCAAGAACTTCACCGGTTACGACAAGTCGCTGGGCGCGGTGCTGCCGCTGTCGATGACGATCGAGTTCTTCTCGAACCTTCTCGTCCGCCCGTTCACCCACGCCGTGCGACTCTTCGCGAACATGTTCGCGGGCCATACGCTGCTGCTGCTCTTCACGATCGCCAGTTGGTACCTGCTGAACGGCATCGGGATCGCCTACGCCGGCGTCAGCTTCATCATGGTCATCGTGATGACTGCCTTCGAGCTGTTCATCCAGGCCCTTCAGGCGTACGTCTTCGTCCTCCTGACGTGCAGCTTCATCCAGGGCGCGCTCGCCGAGCACCACTGAGCACCAGCCCCCTCAACCACCCCGCAGACGTCCGGTGGCCAAACCCCCACCGGTCCTTGAAAGAGAAGGAAGTTACAGCATGTCGCAGCTTGCTGCTGAGGTCTCCGGCTCCCTCGGCTCCATCGGCTACGGTCTCGCCGCCATTGGTCCCGGCGTCGGCGTCGGCATCATCTTCGGCAACGGCACCCAGGCGCTCGCCCGGCAGCCCGAGGCGGCTGGTCTCATCCGCGCCAACCAGATCCTCGGCTTCGCCTTCTGTGAGGCGCTTGCCCTCATCGGTCTGGTCATGCCGTTCGTCTACGGCACCTGATCGTCATCCCACGACCAGTCACTAGACGAAAGGCACTGATGTGAGCCAACTGCTTACGGTTGCGGCCGAGGAGATGGAAAATCCCCTCGTCCCGCCGATTCCCGAGCTCGTCATCGGCCTCATCGCCTTCGTCATCGTCTTCGGCTTCCTCGCCAAGAAGCTCCTCCCGAACATCAACAAGGTTCTGGAGCAGCGGCGCGAGGCCATCGAGGGCGGTATCGAGAAGGCCGAGGCCGCGCAGACCGAGGCCCAGAGCGTCCTGGAGCAGTACAAGGCCCAGCTCGCCGAGGCCCGTCACGAGGCCGCGCGGCTGCGCCAGGAGGCGCAGGAGCAGGGCGCCGCACTCATCACCGAGATGCGTGCGGAAGGCCAGCGCCAGCGCGAGGAGATCATCGCCGCCGGGCACAGCCAGATCGAGGCGGACCGCAAGGCCGCCGCGTCCGCGCTGCGTCAGGACGTAGGCAAGCTCGCCACCGACCTGGCCGGCAAGCTCGTCGGGGAGTCCCTCGACGACCACGCCCGCCAGAGCCGCGTCATCGACCGCTTCCTCGACGACCTCGAGGAGAAGGCCGAGGCGTCTCGATGACCGCACACGGAGCGAGCCGCGAGGCATTCGCAGCAGCCCGTGAGCGTCTCGACGCGCTGACGGACTCCACGTCCGTGGACGCGGCGCAGCTCGCCGGCGAGCTGGCGGCCGTCACCGCGCTGCTCCACCGCGAGGTCTCGCTGCGTCGGGTCCTCACCGACCCGGCGCAGGCCGGCGAGGCCAAGGCCGAGCTGGTCCAGCGCCTGCTCGGCTCCCAGATCAGCGGCGCGACCGCCGACCTGGTGTCCGGCACGGTGCGTTCGCGCTGGTCGCAGTCCCGCGACCTGGTGGACGCGCTGGAGGAGCTGGCGAACATCGCCGACCTCACCGCCGCGCAGAAGGCCGGCAGGCTCGACAACGTCGAGGACGAGCTGTTCCGCTTCGGACGGATCGTCTCCTCGAACACCGAGCTGCGTGCCGCCCTGACCAACCGGAAGGCCACCGCCTCGGCCAAGAGCGAGCTGCTGCGCAGCCTGCTCGGCGGCCGGGCCGACGCGGCCACCGAGCGACTGGTGACGCGCCTCGTGACCGCGCCCCGGGGACGTAGCCTGGAAGTGGGCCTCGAGTCCCTGTCCCGGCTCGCCGCGGAGCGCCGGGACCGCATGGTCGCCGTCGTCACCTCGGCGGTACCGCTGAGCGACCCGCAGAAGCAGCGCCTCGGCGCCGCCCTCGCGAAGCTCTACGGCCGCCCGATGCACCTGAACCTCGACGTGGACCCCGCGGTCCTCGGCGGGATCCGGGTGCAGGTCGGTGACGAAGTGATCAACGGCTCCCTCGCGGACCGCATCGAGGACGCCGCCCGCCGCATGGCGAGCTAGCAGCAACTCAAGACCGCAGTACGAACTGATGGCGGCCCTGGTTGGGCCGTGCAGAGGATTCACCTCTTTCAGGGGGGAGTCCCCATCCCCCCAAAGTGAAACTTCGGGCCCAACAAGGAGAGCAGGGAACCCAGATGGCGGAGCTCACGATCCGGCCGGAGGAGATCCGGGACGCGCTGGAGAACTTTGTCCAGTCGTACAAGCCGGACGCGGCCTCGCGCGAGGAGGTCGGTACGGTCACCCTTGCCGGCGACGGCATCGCGAAGGTCGAGGGCCTTCCCTCGGCCATGGCCAACGAACTGCTGAAGTTCGAGGACGGCACCCTCGGCCTCGCGCTCAACCTCGAAGAGCGCGAGATCGGTACCGTCATCCTCGGCGAGTTCAGCGGCGTCGAGGAGGGCCAGCCGGTCACCCGCACGGGAGAGGTCCTGTCCGTCGCCGTCGGCGAGGGCTACCTCGGCCGTGTCGTCGACCCGCTCGGCAACCCGATCGACGGCCTCGGCGAGATCGAGACGTCCGGCCGCCGTGCCCTGGAGCTCCAGGCTCCGGGTGTCATGGCCCGTAAGTCGGTGCACGAGCCGATGGAGACCGGCTACAAGGCCGTCGACGCGATGACCCCGGTCGGCCGTGGTCAGCGTCAGCTGATCATCGGTGACCGCCAGACCGGCAAGACCGCCCTGGCCGTCGACACGATCATCAACCAGCGCGACAACTGGCGCTCCGGTGACGTGAACAAGCAGGTCCGCTGCGTCTACGTCGCCATCGGCCAGAAGGGCTCGACCATCGCCTCCGTGCGTGGCGCCCTCGAAGAGGCCGGCGCGCTGGAGTACACGACCATCGTCGCCGCCCCGGCGTCCGACCCGGCCGGCTTCAAGTACCTGGCGCCGTACACCGGTTCGGCCATCGGTCAGCAGTGGATGTACGAGGGCAAGCACGTCCTCATCATCTTCGACGACCTCTCGAAGCAGGCCGACGCCTACCGCGCCGTGTCCCTGCTGCTGCGCCGCCCGCCGGGCCGCGAGGCCTACCCGGGTGACGTCTTCTACCTGCACTCCCGTCTGCTGGAGCGCTGCGCGAAGCTCTCCGACGACCTGGGCGCCGGCTCGATGACCGGTCTTCCGATCGTCGAGACGAAGGCCAACGACGTCTCGGCGTTCATCCCGACCAACGTCATCTCCATCACCGACGGCCAGTGCTTCCTGGAGTCGGACCTGTTCAACGCCGGTCAGCGCCCCGCGCTGAACGTCGGTATCTCCGTCTCCCGAGTCGGTGGTTCCGCGCAGCACAAGGCGATGAAGCAGGTCTCCGGGCGTCTGCGCCTCGACCTCGCCCAGTACCGCGAGCTGGAGGCGTTCGCCGCCTTCGGTTCCGACCTGGACGCCGCGTCGAAGTCCCAGCTGGAGCGCGGTCAGCGTCTGGTCGAGCTGCTCAAGCAGGCTCAGTACCAGCCGATGCCGACCGAGGACCAGGTCGTCTCCGTGTGGGCCGGTACCACCGGCAAGATGGACGACGTCCCGGTCGCCGACGTCCGCCGCTTCGAGAAGGAGCTCCTGGAGTACCTGCACCGCAAGGAGCAGGGCCTCATGACCTCCATCAAGGAGGGCGGCAAGATGTCGGACGACACCCTCACCGCCATTGCCGACGCGATCGCCGAGTTCAAGAAGCAGTTCGAGACCTCGGACGGCAAGCTTCTCGGCGAGGACGCCCCGGCCGCGGCCAAGTGACGTAAAAGGAAGGGACCTGACTCATGGGAGCCCAGCTCCGGGTCTACAAGCGTCGCATCCGATCCGTCACCGCGACCAAGAAGATCACCAAGGCGATGGAGATGATCGCCGCCTCGCGTGTCGTCAAGGCGCAGCGCAAGGTGGCGGCCTCCTCGCCGTACGCGACCGAGCTCACCCGCGCGGTCACGGCGGTCGGTACCGGCTCGAACACCAAGCACGCGCTGACCACGCAGGCCGAGACGGTCGTGCGGTCCGCGGTGCTGCTCCTGACGAGCGACCGTGGTCTCGCCGGTGCCTTCAACTCCAACGCCATCAAGGCCGCGGAGCAGCTGACGGCCCGCCTCGAGGCCGAGGGCAAGCAGGTCGACACGTACATCGTCGGCCGGCGTGGTCTCGCGCACTACAACTTCCGTGAGCGCAAGGTCGCGGAGTCGTGGTCGGGCTTCACGGACGAGCCGACGTACGCGGACGCCAAGAAGGTCGCGGCGCCGCTGATCGAGGCCATCGAGAAGGAGACGGCGGACGGCGGCGTGGACGAGATCCACATCGTCTTCACCGAGTTCGTCTCGATGATGACGCAGACGGCGCTCGACGACCGTCTGCTGCCGCTCAGCCTCGACGAGGTCGCGAAGGAGTCGGCGCCGAAGGGCGAGATTCTTCCGCTGTACGACTTCGAGCCGTCGGCGGAGGACGTCCTCGACGCCCTTCTGCCGCGGTATGTGGAGAGCCGCGTCTACAACGCTCTCCTCCAGTCGGCAGCTTCGAAGCACGCCGCCACGCGGCGCGCGATGAAGTCGGCGACCGACAACGCGGGCGAGCTCATCGAGACGCTCTCCCGCCTCGCCAACGCGGCCCGCCAGGCCGAAATCACCCAGGAAATCAGCGAGATCGTCGGTGGCTCCGCAGCCCTGGCCGACGCGACCGCGGGGAGTGACAGGTAATGACGACGACAGTTGAGACGGCCGTTGCCACGGGCCGCGTCGCCCGGGTCATCGGCCCGGTCGTCGACGTGGAATTCCCCGTCGACGCCATGCCGGAGATCTACAACGCCCTTCACGTCGAGGTCGCCGACCCGGCGAAGGACGGCGAGAAGAAGACGCTGACCCTGGAGGTCGCCCAGCACCTGGGTGACGGCCTGGTCCGCACCATCTCCATGCAGCCCACCGACGGCCTGGTCCGCCAGGCCCCGGTCACCGACACCGGCACGGGCATCACCGTCCCGGTCGGCGACTTCACCAAGGGCAAGGTGTTCAACACCCTCGGTGAGGTGCTGAACGTCGACGAGCAGTACACGGGCGAGCGCTGGTCCATCCACCGCAAGGCCCCGAACTTCGACGAGCTCGAGTCGAAGACCGAGATGTTCGAGACCGGCGTCAAGGTCATCGACCTGCTGACCCCGTACGTCAAGGGCGGCAAGATCGGTCTGTTCGGTGGTGCCGGCGTCGGCAAGACGGTGCTCATCCAGGAGATGATCTACCGCGTCGCCAACAACCACGACGGTGTCTCCGTGTTCGCCGGTGTCGGTGAGCGCACCCGTGAGGGCAACGACCTCATCGAGGAGATGGCCGATTCGGGCGTCATCGACAAGACCGCGCTGGTCTTCGGTCAGATGGACGAGCCCCCGGGCACCCGTCTGCGCGTGGCCCTGGCCGGTCTGACCATGGCGGAGTACTTCCGCGATGTGCAGAAGCAGGACGTGCTGTTCTTCATCGACAACATCTTCCGCTTCACGCAGGCCGGTTCCGAGGTCTCGACCCTGCTCGGCCGTATGCCCTCCGCGGTGGGTTACCAGCCGAACCTGGCCGACGAGATGGGTCTCCTCCAGGAGCGCATCACCTCGACCCGTGGTCACTCGATCACCTCGATGCAGGCGATCTACGTCCCCGCGGACGACCTGACCGACCCGGCCCCGGCCACCACCTTCGCCCACCTCGACGCGACGACGGTTCTTTCCCGTCCGATCTCCGAGAAGGGCATCTACCCGGCCGTGGACCCGCTGGACTCCACGTCCCGGATCCTGGACCCCCGCTACATCGCGGCGGACCACTACAACACCGCGATGCGCGTCAAGACGGTCCTCCAGAAGTACAAGGACCTTCAGGACATCATCGCGATCCTCGGTATCGACGAGCTGGGCGAGGAGGACAAGCTCACCGTCCACCGTGCCCGTCGTGTGGAGCGCTTCCTGTCCCAGAACACCCACGTCGCCAAGCAGTTCACCGGCGTCGACGGGTCGGACGTCCCGCTGGACGAGTCGATCACCGCGTTCAACGCGATCATCGACGGCGAGTACGACCACTTCCCGGAGCAGGCGTTCTTCCTGTGCGGTGGTATCGAGGACCTGAAGGCCAACGCCAAGGAGCTGGGCGTCTCCTGAACTCCTTGAGTTCGAGTGAGGGGGCGGGCGCGTCCCGCCCCCTCACCCACGCCCACTAGACTTGTAACCAACACCCGGCACAACCGCCGGGTGGTGACCCGAGGAGCCACCTTGGCTGCTGAGCTGCACGTCGCGCTGGTCGCGGCCGACCGAGAGGTCTGGTCCGGCGAGGCCACCCTGGTCGTCGCGCGCACCACGTCGGGCGACATCGGCGTCATGCCCGGTCACCAGCCGCTGCTCGGTGTGCTGGAGTCGGGCCCGGTGACCATCCGTACGAGTGATGGTGGAACGGTCGTCGCCGCGGTGCACGGCGGTTTCATCTCGTTCGCGGACGACAAGCTGTCGCTGCTGGCCGAGATCGCCGAGCTTTCGGACGAGATCGATGTCCAGCGCGTGGAGCGGGAACTCGAGCGCGCGAAGGCGGAGGGCGATGCCGCCGCCGAGCGTCGCGCGGACGTACGACTGCGTGCGGCGGCCTCGCGCTGAACCAGCGCAGAGCCGCTTGACGTCACTCAGCCGCGGTCGGCACCGGAGCAATCCGGAGCCGACCGCGGCTGAGGCAGATATGGATGTTTTTTCCGTTCCGTTACCTATTTTCGGTACCTAGGAGACGAGGAGGTCGGTGTCGATGGTCCTCGCTCTGACTGTGTGCGGAATCATCGTGGCCCTGGTGGCGCTGGGGTTGTTCGTCTTCGGCCTGCGCCGCAGACTCATCCAGCGGTCCGGCGGGACCTTCGACTGTTCCCTGCGCTGGGATGTCTCCGAGAAACCGGACACGAGCGGAAAAGGCTGGAGTTACGGGGTCGCGCGGTACAACGGCGACCGCATCGAGTGGTACCGCGTCTTCTCGTACGCCTACCGCCCGCGCCGGGTGCTGGAGCGCGGCTCGATCGAGGTGGCCGGCCGCCGTCTTCCCGAGGGCGAGGAGGAGCTGGCGCTGCTGTCCGACGCGGTGATCCTCACCTGTGTGCACCGGGGCACGCGTCTCGAACTCGCCATGAGCGAAGACGCGCTGACCGGTTTCCTCGCGTGGCTCGAGGCAGCCCCGCCCGGACAGAGAGTGAATGTGGCGTAGCCACATTCACTCTCTGGGTGGGGGTCCCCCGGACGAAGTCCGGGGGAGCGTCAGTGTGGCTCAACCACACGAACTTCCCTGCGACCGTTACGACAGGCCGCTGTTGATGGCGCTCACCAGTTCGCCGTTGGTGGTGTCTCCGCTGAACTCCCAGAAGAAGGCGCCGCCGAGGCCCTGGTTCTTGGCCCAGGTCATCTTCGTGCCGATGGTGGCCGGGGTGTCGTAGGACCACCAGTTGTTGCCGCAGTAGGCGTACGCCGTGCCGGCGATGGTGCCGTTGGCCGGGCAGGACGTCTTGAGGACCTTGTAGTCCTCGATGCCCTGCTCGTAGGTGCCGGCCGCCGGACCCGTCGCCGTGCCGCCGGGCGCGGCCTGGGTGACTCCGGTCCAGCCGCGTCCGTAGAAGCCGATGCCGATGAGCAGCTTGCTCGCGGCCACGCCCTTCGACTTGAACTTGGCGATCGCGTCGGCCGTGGTGAAGCCGGCCTGCGGGATGCCGCTGTAGGTGGTGAGCGGGGAGTGCGGGGCGGTCGGGCCGTCCGCGTCGAACGCGCCGAAGAAGTCGTACGTCATCACGTTGTACCAGTCGACGTACTGCGCGGCGCCCGCGTAGTCGGCGGCGTCGACCTTGCCGCCGGAGGTGCCGTCGGCGGTGGTCGCCGCGGTGACCAGGTAGTTCGCGCCGAACTTGGCGCGCAGGGCCTGCATCAGGTTCTTGTAGGCCGCCGGACCGCTCGTGTCACAGGACAGGCCGCAGGCGTTCGGGTACTCCCAGTCGATGTCGATGCCGTCGAAGACGTCGGCCCAGCGCGGGTCCTCGACCAGGTTGTAGCAGGACTGGGCGAACGCGGCCGGGTTCGCCGCGGCCTGGGCGAAGCCGCCGGACCAGGTCCAGCCGCCGAAGGACCACAGCACCTTGATGTTCGGGTACTTGGCCTTCAGCTGGCGCAGCTGGTTGAAGTTGCCGCGCAGCGGCTGGTCCCAGGTGTCGGCGACGCCGCTGACCGACTGGTCCGCGGTGAAGGCCTTGTCGTAGTCGGCGTAGGAGTCGCCGATCGCGCACTGGCCGTTGGTGACGTTGCCGAAGGCGTAGTTGATGTGCGTGATCTTCGCGGCCGAGCCCGACGTCACCAGGTTCTTGACGTTGTAGTTGCGGCCGTAGATGCCCCACTCGGTGAAGTAGCCGAGCTTGACCTTGGAGCCGGTGGTCGGGGGAGTGGTGCCGCCGCCCGTGGTGTGTACGGCGACCGCGCCGCTGACCGGGCCGGTCTGGTCGGCGGTGTCACGGGCCTGGACGGTGTAGGAGTAGTCGGTTCCGGCCGTCAGCCCGGTGTCGGTGTACGAGGTCGTCGTCACCGTGGCGACCTTGGCGCCGTCGCGCAGGACGTCGTAGTTCTTGACGCCCTTGTCGTCGGTGGCGGCGGACCAGGTCAGCTTCACCGAGGTGTCGGTGAGGGCGGAGGCGGTCGGGGTGCCCGGGGCGGACGGGGAGGCGTCGCCGGGGACAGAGGTGCCGTCACAACTGCCGCCGTTGAGCTTGCAATTGGACGGGGCGCCGGAGCCCGCGCCGTTGAAGCCGAAGGAGACGGAGGCGCCGGCGGCGAGGGTGCCGTTCCAGGACTTGTTCTTGGCGGTCCAGTGGGTGCCGGAGGACGTGACGTCGGCGTCCCAGGCGGAGGTGACGGAGGTGCCGGAGGGGAAGTCCCACTCGACCGTCCAGGAACTGATGGCGGTGGTACCGGTGTTCTTCACCGTCCACCTGCCCTCGAAGCCGGTGCCCCAGTCCGATGCCTTGGTGTAGGTGGCGGTGGCTGTCGTGGCGGCCTGGGCGGGGCTCGCGAGGCCGACGAGACCGGCCAGCGGGAGCAACAGGGTCGCGAACCCTGCCGCGGCTCTGTGTCTGAAGCGCATCCTGCGCCTCCTCGGGGGGAGTCGGGGGGCGTGACTGAGCCTTCACGCCCACGGTGCCGCGAGAATAGAAAGGTCTGGACCACAGGTCAATAGGTCTGGACCACTGCGGCGGACTAAACCTCCGGAGCCCCTTCGGTTCTCGTCCGGATCCCCAACTCCTGCGCCAGCACCGCGGCTTGCACCCGGCTGCGCAGCTCCAGCTTGCCCAGCAGACGGCTGACGTGGGTCTTCACCGTCGCCTCCGCCATGTCGAGGCGCCCGGCGATACCCGCGTTGGACATCCCCTCGCCCAGACAGGCCAGCACCTCGCGCTCGCGCCGGGTCAGGGTGTCCAGGACGGCGGGGTCGGCCTTCGGGGACCGCGCCGGACCCGCGGCGAACTCGGCGATCAGCCGACGGGTCACAGCGGGAGCGATCAGCCCCTCCCCGGCGGCCACCGTACGGATCGCCGCCAGCAGGTCACGCGCCTCCGTGTTCTTCAGCAGGAACCCCGCGGCACCCGCCCGCAGCGCCCCGAACACGTACTCGTCGAGGTCGAAGGTGGTCAGCACCAGCACGTCGGCGAGACCCTCCTCGACCACCCGCCGGGTCGCCGACACCCCGTCCAGCCGCGGCATCTGAACATCCATCAGGACCACGTCCGGCCGCAGTTCCCGGGCCAGCGCCACCGCCTGCTCGCCGTCCGCCGCCTCGCCCACCACCTCGATGTCGGGCGCACTGCCCAGGATCAGGACCAGTCCGGCGCGCACGGCGGACTGGTCCTCGGCGACGAGGACCCGGACGGCGGAGCTCATACGGGCTCTCCTTCGACGAGGGGAAAAGTGGCGCGCACCGTCCAGCAGCATTCCTCGGGCCCGGCGTCGAACGTGCCGCCCAGCAGCGCCGCGCGCTCCCGCATCCCGACCAGCCCGGCGCCGGAACCGGGGGCGCGCGGGCCGTCCCGACGGCTGTACGGACTTTTCACCCGTACGTCGAGCACCCCGTCGCGCTGGACGAGCGCGACCGTGACCCGGCCCGGGCACGCGTGCTTCAGCGCGTTGGTCAGCGACTCCTGGACGATCCGGTAGGCGGCGAGTTCGACGGGCGCCGCGACCTCGCCGTGCTCGGAGCGGAGGCGGACGTCGAGACCATTGGCGCGGGCACCGTCGACGAGAGCCTCCAGCCCGTCGAGGGTGGGGGCCGCGGCCGGCTCGCGGTCCCCGCTGCCGTCGCGCAGGATGCCGATCAGCCGCCGCATCTCCGCCAGCCCCTCGACGCTGTTCTCGCGGATCACGGTCAGCGCCTGCCGGGAGGTGTCCGGCTCGTCGATCGACAGCGCCGCCGTCGAGTGGATGGCGATCGCCGACAGGTGGTTGGCGACCATGTCGTGCAACTCCCGCGCCATCCGGGCGCGTTCGGCCGTCACGGCCTGGACCCGGTCCATCTCCGCCAGCAGCGCCGTCTGTTCGGCCCGCAGCCGGGCCGCCTCGGCGGCGTCGCGGTGGTCGCGCACGATCCAGCCGGTGGCGGCGGGCGCGTAGGCCACGATGCCGACCACCACCCCGATCAGCAGGGCCTCCGGCTCCCGCCACACCACGAACGGCACCAGCGCCCCGGCCACCGTCAGCAGTCCGGTGATCCACTGGATCCGGCGGGCCGACGCGAGCGGGCCGTACAGGACGGCCGCGTAGATCACGTCGGTGTACATCAGGACCGTGAACAGGTTGCCCTGGGTCAGGGTGTCCGAGACGATCGCGGCCGTGCCGGTCAGCAGGGCCGTGCGGGGCGCGGTCCGGCGCAGCACCTCGCAGCCGGCCAGCACGCCGAGCGGCACCAGGACCGGCCAGGTGCCGTCGAGGAGCACGATCGGATCGTCGGACGGCCGGGTGCCCAGACCGATGGCGACCAGCAGCAGACCGCCGAGCAGCCCACCGACCGCGATGTACACGTCGAAGCGGTGCGGGCGGCGCGGGCGGCGCGGTTCTCGGACGGCCATGTCCTCCATCCAACACGCCCCGCGGGCGGCCCGCCTGCTCCCCGGGGACGGTCCCCGACTGCATCTTTCGATGTACCGCGAGTTCGTCACCGCCGACGACGAGACGCGTGCTCCCGCCCGGCAGCCTGGGAGGGTGAGCGAGAGGAGCGAACCGTGATCGTCGCACTGATCATCGCCTGCGAGGCGGCCTTCTGGGTGCTGCTGGCCGCCGGGCTGGCCTTCCGGTACGTGTTCCGGATGCCGCGTCTGGGGCTGGCCCTGCTGCTGTGCGAGCCGCTGCTGGAGGTCGTGCTGTTCGCGGTGACCGCGATCGACCTGCGGAACGGCGCGGAGCCGGACTGGCGGCACGGCCTCGCCGCCGTCTACATCGGCTTCACCGTGGGCCTCGGGCACTCCACCATCACGTGGGTGGACGCCAGGGTCGCCCACCGCTGGGCCGGCGGCCCGCCGCCCGTGCGGCCACCGAAGTACGGCAGGGCCCGCGCGCTCCACGAATGGAAGGTCGCGGGCCGCTGGACCGTCGCCGCGCTGGTCGCCGCCGCGCTGCTCCAGGCGGCCGCCTGGTACGTGGGCGCGGACGGCGAGACCGACTCGCTGCGGGCGTGGCAGCTGCGGATGCTGTGGGTGATCGGGATCAACCTCGTCATCGCGGGGAGCTACACCCTGTTCCCGAAGGCGGAGCCGAAGACCGGACCGAGGACGGAACCGACGACCGACCCGAACGGGCGCCCGGACGGCGGGACCCAAGGCGGACCGGACGACGGAACGAACGGCGGACCGGAGCGGGAACCGGCCAAGATGCGCTAGCGCTCCCCGCCCGGCACCCAGAGCACGTCGCCGACCGCCTTGTTGGCGGTGCGGGCCAGGATGAACAGCAGATCCGAGAGCCGGTTGAGGTAGGTCGCGGTGAGCGGGTTCATCCGCTCACCGTGCGCCTCCAGCGCCGCCCAGGTGGAGCGCTCGGCCCGCCGCACGACCGTGCAGGCCTGGTGGAGCAGGGCCGCCCCCGGGGTGCCACCGGGCAGGATGAACGACCGCAGCTTCTCCAGCCGCTCGTTGAACCGGTCGCAGTCCGCCTCCAGGCGGTCGACGTAGAACTGCTCGACCCGCAGGGGCGGGAACTCGGGGTTCTCCACCACCGGCGTCGACAGGTCCGCGCCCACGTCGAACAGGTCGTTCTGGACCCGGGTGAGCACCCCGACGAGCTCCTCGTCCAGCCCGCCGAGCGCGAGCGCCGTGCCGAGCGCCGCGTTCGCCTCGTTGACGTCGGCGTAGGCGGCGATCCGCAGGTCGGTCTTGGCGACCCGGCTCATGTCGCCGAGAGCGGTGGTGCCCTGGTCGCCGGTCCTCGTGTAGATGCGCGTCAGATTGACCATGACGCCAATCTAGACGCTCCCGGAGCATCCGTTCCGTTCGCTTCGTCACTGCTGCCGGTGCCTGGTCAGTCCCGGCCCAATCGGCGTGAATCGGACAGTATTTGACGACGTGACCGGCGTCTCACGGCCTGAGACGTGAGCCGCGTTACTAACCGGTCACACAGCGCCTCACGCCCGCTAATCTCCCGGCGAGAGGCATGCGGAGCGGCTGCGCCGGATGGTTGACGCCGGTGACATCGGACGCCTGAGCGGGCAGGGCTTCTCCAAGCACCGAAACCGCACAGGCCCCATGGGCCTCACCCCTGCGAGTGAATTCGGTATCGGTTCGCTCACAGACGGCAACCTTCGACCGCTTCTCGCAGTCAGAGGATGCAACACCGGACACCACCACCGCGGAGCACGAGACGCACGCTTAGGGGAGCGCTATGCACATCAGGGGCGACCACGTCGAGCTGGTCGTCGGGGGCCGCCTCGACGTCCGCAGCGCGGCGGACGCCCGTACGGCCCTGCACACGGCCGTGGACGACGGAGTCGGCGACCTGGTGCTCGACCTGTCGGAGCTGGACTCCTGGGACGCCACCGGACTCGGCGTCATCATGGGCGTCCACCGACGGGCCGGCCGGTGCGGCCGACGCCTGGTGCTGCGCGGGGTGCCTCCGCAGATGCAACGCCTGCTGGTGGCCACCCGACTGCACCGGATCCTCGCCATCGAGGGCGGTATCGGAGTGGAGTCCCTGCCCCGGGTCTGATCCCCGAGGCGGCGTGGCCTGCGGCGGAAAACGTGCGACGGGCGCAATCCTCACGAGACTGTGACGCTTCGGGCGGCCCGGCACCCCGGGCTGTCGTAGATACTGTGCGAAGGTTTACGGTTCGTCTGCCCGCCGCGCTCAGCCCTCGAGCGGGCACCGGACCAGAAGCGACAGCGCAGTGTGCAGCAAGGCCGGGAGGGGCTACCGCCACACGACGCTTTTGGGGGGCTTGAGCCTATGGACCCGAACACCCGGGGACCCGAGGAGTACGGCCAGGACGACGACGGCGGCACGCCGCGCCCGCGCCCGTCCAGGGACCCCCTCACACCCGACTTCGGCCAGCACACGCCGGCCCTCGCCCGCACCGTGCGACTCGTCGCGGGCGAACACCTGCTCACCGTCAACCCGGTCGACGGCAGCGAGATAGAACTCCGCCCGCCCGGGGGCCCCTCCCTCCCGAGCGCGGCCGAGAGCGGGGCAGAGATACCGGAGCGCCCCGTCAAGCGCACCGAGGAGCAGCGTGCCGAGGCCGAGCGCGCCGCCCGGCCGCCTGCCCCCGCCGGAACCGCCCGGCCCGCCCAGCCGCTCCAGGGCCGCCAGGACGAACGCGAACAACTCGTCCGCCTGCTGGCCCGCGGCCGCTCCGTCCGCCTCACCGGCCCGGCCGGCTCCGGCCGCACCAGCCTGCTCGACCTCGTCGCCGAGGACTGTGAGGACCTCGCCCCCGACGGCGTCGTCCGCCTCACCGGCTTCCGCCGCACCTCCGCCGACCTCCTGCACGACCTCTTCCACGCCGTCTACGACGCCCCCCGGTACCGCCCCGACAGCGACGACCTGCGTGCCCTGGTCCGCGAGATCGGCGCGGTCGTCGTGGTGGACGACCTCGATCTCGGCGGCGCCGACCTCGACGCCCTCCTGGACGCGACGCCCGAGTGCGCCTTCCTGCTCGGCGCCACCCCGGACACTCCGCCGCCCTCCGCGGACTCCGCCGTCGAGGAGGTCGTCCTCAGCGGCCTGGACCGCGCGGGCGGCGTCGAGGTGATCGAGCACGCCGTGGGCCGCGTCCTCACCGAGGAGGAGGCCAACTGGGCCGGCGACCTGTGGTTCGAGTCCGAGGGCCTGCCGCTCCGCTTCGTCCAGGCCGGCGCCCTGCTCTCGCAGCGCGACCAGCTGCGGGCCGGCGCCGACGCGGTCGAGGCCTTCGGCGTCTTCGAGGACGCGCGCCCGTTCACCGAGGCCGTCGACGGCCTCGCCGGAGCCGGTGAGGCCGAGGAGATACCCCTGCCCTCGCTCGGCGAGGCAGCCGCGCCCGCGCCGCTGCTCGCCGCCCGCCTCAGCGCCTCCGCCCGCGCCACCCTGCGCTTCGCCGTCGCTCTGGACGGCGAGGTCCCGCACCAGGCCCACCTGCCCGCCCTGGTCGGCGACACCCACGCCGACGCGGCCCTCGGCGAACTCGCCGCCTGCGGACTCGTCTCCCCGGTCGGCACCCGCTACCGGCTCGCCGCCGGTGTCCAGAACCAGCTCGAGGCCGCCGGATACGCCGACGACGCCGAGTCCCGCGCCCGGACCGCCGCCCGGCACTACGCCTGGTGGGCCGGACACCCCTCGGTCACCCCCGAGCGGGTATGCGCGGAGGCCGACGCCGTCCTCGCGGCGCTCGCCGTGATCGTCCCCACCACGACCCCGACCGGCGAGGACGAGGAGTCCACCGCCGTCCGGCTCGCCCGCACCGCCGCCCCCGCCTTCGCCGCCGGCCTGCACTGGAGCGCCTGGGAGAGCGCCCTGCACGAGGGCGCCGAGGCCGCCCGGCTCGCCGGGGAGTCCGCCGACCGCGCCTACTTCCACCACGAGATGGGCGTCCTCGCGCTCTGCGGCGGCGACGTCGACCGGGCCCGCTCCGAGCTGGAGGCCTCCCTCGCGCTGCGCGGGGCGATCGCCGACAAGCGCGGGACCGTCGCCGGCCGCCGCGCCCTCGCCCTGGTCTCCGACCGCTCCGGGGACCTGCCCCTCCTCGCCGCGGCGATGGCGGGCGACGAGGTGCCCGACGCCCGCCACGAGGAGTCGGCGTCCCCGCCGCGCGGTGTCCAGGCGGTGCTCCCGACCTACCCGCCGGAGGCCGAGACCGTCGTCGCCCGCCGTGGGCCCGCCGGTCCGCCGGCCCGGCACAATCGGGGCGGTCTGAAGGCACTGGCCAAGCGCAACCTGGTCGCGGCCGGCGCGGGTGCGCTGCTCGTCGCCGTCCTCGGCACGGTCGTGACCCTCGGCGCCACCTCCAACAACGACGCCAACGACCCCTCCGACCGGGTCGGCGTCAACCCGTCCGCCAGCACCGGCCTGGACGACGGCGGACAGGACGCGGACGCCCCGGCCGACGACAGCGGTTCGGCCGACACGGGTGAGGCGACCAGCAGGCCGACGGACCCGGGCCCGGACGGAACGATGGGCACCTCAGACGACCCGAGCCCCACGGGGGAGGCGGAGCCGTCCTCGGAGGCGAGCAGTTCCCACGGGTCGGGGAACGGTGGCTCCTCACCCAAGCCGACACCCAAGCCGTCCGCCAGCACGAGTTCCGGCACCGGGTCGGGATCGCCGTCGCCGTCCGGCTCGTCCAGCGGTGGTACGGGCGGCTCTTCCTCGCCGTCTCCGTCCGCGTCCGAGACGGCCGGACCGTCCCCGTCGGACACCACCTCGACCTCGGCCGGCAGCTCGATGTCCTCCAGCCCGGCCGGCTCGGTCAGCTCGTCCCAGAGCGCCGGTACGGTCGGCCCGGCCTCGCCGGACCAGGTGATCTGAGCCTTCGGGCGAACGAAAGGGCCGGTTTCCCCTCGGGGAACCCGGCCCTTTCGCGCCGTACGGGTGACAGGGTCAGAACAGCCGCAGCTTGTCGTCCTCGATGCCCCGCATCGCGTTGTAGTCCAGGACCGTGCAGCCGATGCCGCGGTCCGTGGCGAGCACGCGGGCCTGCGGCTTGATCTCCTGGGCCGCGAAGACGCCGCGCACCGGGGCGAGGTGCGGGTCGCGGTTCAACAGCTCGAGGTAGCGCGTGAGTTGCTCGACACCGTCGATCTCGCCGCGCCGCTTGATCTCCACCGCGACGGTCTGCCCCTCCGCGTCCCGGCACAGGATGTCGACCGGCCCGATGGCGGTCATGTACTCGCGCCGGATGAGGGTGTACCCCTCGCCGAGGGTCTCGATGCGGTCGGCGAGAAGTTCCTGGAGGTGCGCCTCCACACCGTCCTTGATCAGGCCGGGATCGACGCCGAGTTCGTGCGACGAGTCGTGGAGGATCTCCTCCATCGTGATGATGAGCTTCTCTCCGCCCTTGTTGACGACGGTCCAGACGCCTTCCTCGTCGCCTGTGCCCTCCTTCAGCGTGCAGGGCGGCGACATCCAGTTGAGGGGCTTGTAGGCCCGGTCGTCCGCGTGGATCGAGACGCTGCCGTCCGCCTTCACCAGGATGAGACGGGGGGCGGAGGGCAGGTGGGCGGTGAGCCGGCCGGCGTAGTCCACGGAGCACCGGGCGATGACGAGACGCATGGTCGGCAACGCTATCCGACGCCCCGCCGCGGACGCGATTCGCCCGTCTGCCCACCGGCGCGGGGCTCCACCGTGAGCCCCTTGGGACCCGCCCCTTTCGACCAGGAAAACGATCATTCGACAGTGGCCGATTGTGTGCCTACTTGAGGTTCTCTATGTGCCCATTCTCCTGGTGCGGTCACGGTCCGTTGCCTACCGTAGTGAACGGGAGGTCGCGATGCGTGTACTCAGCGTGTGCGGTGTTTCGGCATGCGAACTCCCTTTCCCTGTCCGGCAACCCCTGTTGTTCCGGGGGTGCGAGAGGAGTACCCATGTCGCTCGACGTCTCACCGGCCCTACTCGAACAGGCCGAGCGAGGCGAGGTCGACGAAGCAGAATTCGTCGACTGCGTCCGGACCTCCCTGCCTTACGCATGGGAGATGGTCAGCTCCCTGGTGGCCCAGCTGAAGGTGGACGGCGGAGACTTCGCCGACAACCAGACGCCCCCGCCGGACGAGCAGGCACGCGGGCAGTTGCTGCGCGCGCTCGCGAGTGACGCCATACGCGGCGCGCTTCAGCGGCATTTCGGTGTGCGGCTGGCCTTCCAGAACTGCCACCGGGTGGCGGTGTTCCCGTTGGAACCGGCTGTCGACGAGAAGCTCGCCCGCTTCACCTCGGTCCGCAGCCAGGTGCTGAACCAGTCCCCGGAATTCCGGGACTGCTGACACGTGAGCCCGTTGCTTGCCGCTCCTGACGCGGGAGGTTCCATCAGGACGGGAGCGGCAAGCCTCGCGGCCGGCTGGGCTGTTCACCGGAGGTGGGGGAGCACCTCCGAGCCCAGCCGCCGTACGTTCTCCTCGGTGGCCGCCAGGTCGCCGGAGCCCTCGACCAGCAGGGCGAAACGCGAGATGCCGGTCCGCTCGCCGGTCGCCGCGAGCCGGTCGGCGCACAGCCGCGGGGTGCCCACCGGGTGCAGCCCGCAGAGCAGTTCGGTGTATGCCACCGGGTCCCGCATGGAGCGGGCCCGGCCGTCCACCGTGACATGCGCGTCCAGCCCCTGCCGCAGCCAGCCCGGCATCGCCTTCACCAAGGTCTCCACCGCGTCCGTGCGGCGGTCCGCGATCTGGCAGACACCCGCCGAGACATGCGCCGCGCCCCGGATCTCGTCCCCGGGCCGCCCGGCCGCGCGCGCGTACTGCCGCCATGCCGCGACCATCTCGGCCTTCTCCTCGTCCCCCACGTGCATCCCCAGGAGCATCGGCAGCCCGCGCTCGGCGGCCAGCCGCACGCTCGCCGGTGAGGTGCAGGCGACGACGACCTCCGGGCCCGGGGCGTCCGTCAGCGCCTCCGAGGGCCTGGGGACGACGGGGACCTCGCGGAAGCGGAACCGCTCGCCCTCGGATCCGACCGAGGGGTCGCGCAGCCACCGGACCAGCAGATCGAGTGATTCCGGGAACCCCTGCTCGTACGCCTCCAGGCCCGCGCCGAACACCTCGAGGTCGACCCACGGGCCGCCGCGCCCCACGCCCAGCGAGAAGCGGCCGCCGCTCGTCACGTGCAGCAGCGCGGCCTGCTCGCCCAGGGCGACGGGATGGACGGTGGGCAGGACGCTGACCGCCGTGCCGACCCGGATGCGGCGGGTGCGGCCCAGCAGCAGAGCGGCGAGCGTGACCGCCGACGGGCACGTGCCGTACGGCACGAAGTGGTGCTCGGCCAGCCAGACCGAGTCGAGGCCCGCCTCCTCGGCCACCTCGGCCGAGCGGACCGCGCGGTGGAGCGCCTCCCCCTGACCCTGGCCGGGGAACTGGGCTCCCAACACGAAACTTCCAACGCGCATGGACTTTCCTGCTTCCTTGGCTCCGACACGGAGCTCCCCCACCCGGCATAACCGTCTGACACGTGCCGAGGACACGGCCTGGCGGAGAGATTTGCGGATTGTCTGGAGAATGGGACGCCGAGGAGGGCGACTTGTGGGGATCGCTGCCCTACGGGTACCCGCGCGCACGCCGCGTAGGCTGGACGCCGCTCCTGCTTCCTGTATAGCCCCGTGAGGTGTCCCGTGTCCCCGCGTCGCAACCGCCCCAAGGGTGAGGGCTCGTCCGGCCGGAGCGCCGAGGACGACCGCGCGAGCCGCTACGGCGGCTGGCAGTCGGGGGAGACCTGGCAGGGCGAGCAGTGGAGCGTGCGGCACGTGGCCGGGGCGAGCGCCCAGGGCAAGGCGTACCGGTGCCCCGGCTGCGACCAGCTGATCCCCGACGGCGTCCCGCACGTCGTGGTCTGGCCCGAGCACGCGGGCGTCGACGACCGCCGGCACTGGCACAAGGCGTGCTGGAACGCACGGGACCGCCGCACCCCGGGGGTGCGGCGGTCCCGTAACGCGCCGAAGTTCTAGCCGTCAGCCGTCAGCCGTCAGCCGTCAGACGTCGCGCTTCTCCAGCAGGGCGAAGGCGCCGCCGAGCACGACGGCGGTCACGCCGAGCGCGATCCACAGCGGGTCCCAGCCGGTCGGCCCGCTGTCGCTGAGCGAGGACGAGTAGAACACGCTCATCTGGCTCGGGATCGAGTACTCGAACAGGGCCTGGCGCAGGCCCTCCAGCGAGGACGAGAACATGAAGATCGCGATGACCAGCGGGGCCAGCAGGACGCCGATCATGATGGTGATGGCGCCGGCCGAGTGCCGGATGACCGAGCCGACGGCCAGCGAGATCAGTCCGAGCAGCGCGATGTAGAGGGACACCCCGAAGGTCGCCTTCAGCCACTCCGAGCCGGTCGGCTGCCGGGCGTCGCCCAGCATCCCCACGTGCACCATGGCGACGAAGCCCGTGGACACCAGGGTGACGACGAACGCGACGGCGAAGAACACGACCGCCTTCGCGGCGAGCACCCGGCCGCGGGACGGGCAGGCCACCATGGTCGTCCGGATCATGCCCGTGCCGTACTCCGAGGCCGTGGTCAGCACGCCGAGCGTGATGATGCACATGCTGCCCAGGAGCAGTCCGAAGAAGCCGAACGACAGAGCGGTGTCGTCCGCGAGGTCGCCCTCGGTGGCGTTCGCGGCCACGATCGCGCCGGCCAGCAGTCCGATGCCGACGACGAGCAGTACGAACACGCCCAGCGTCCACATCGTGGAGCGCACCGACCGGATCTTCGTCCACTCCGACGTGATGGCGTGCCCGAGGTGGGTGCGCACGATCGGGATCGGTGAGGTGTAGACGGGGCCGGCCGTGGCGTACGCGGGGCCGGGCGCCCCCTGCCAGGCGGGCGGGGCCTGCGGCGTCGGGTGCTGCGGGGTGCTCATCGGGCGTCCTCGGACTTGGTCGGGGCGGCGTCGGGGGCGGCGGCGGGCGCCGGGGCGGGCGCGGCCGGGGCCTTGTCCAGCGAGGCGGCCGGAGCCGGGGCGGGCGTCGCCGCCGGGGCCGCGGCCGGGGCCTGACCCGCCGGGGCGGCCGGCTGGGCGGGGGCCTGTGCGGGCGCCTGCGCGTACGGGTTGGCCCCGTTCGGACCAGGTGCCGTGGCGGGCGCTCCGGGGGCGCCGTACGCCCCGTAGGAGGCCACCGGAGGCGTCTGGGCGGGCTGCGCGGGCGCGTAGCCGGTGTGCTGCGGGGGCGGCGGGGCGTACCAGCCCGGCTGACCCTGGCCCGGCACGGGCATCGGCGGCTGCGCGCCGGGCGGCAGCTGCTGCTGGAGGCCGGCCTTCTGGTCGATGGTGGACCGGTAGTCGACGGCGCCCTGCGTCATCCGCATGTACGCCTCCTCCAGCGAGGCCTGGTGCGGGGACAGCTCCCACAGGCGTACGTCGGTGTCGTGCGCGATGTCGCTGATGCGCGGCAGCGGCAGTCCGGTCACCCGCAGCGCGCCGTCCTGCTCGGGCAGCACATGGCCGCCCGCCTCGGTGAGCGCCGAGGCCAGCTTCTCGCGCAGCTGGGGTTCGGTGTGCGGGGTGCGGACCCGTGCGAAGTCGGCGGAGTTGGCCGAGATGAAGTCCTTCACGCTCATGTCGGAGAGCAGCTGGCCGCGTCCGATCACGATCAGGTGGTCGGCGGTCACCGCCATCTCGCTCATGAGGTGGGAGGAGACGAACACCGTGCGGCCCTCGGCGGCCAGCGACTTCATCAGGTTGCGCACCCAGAGGATGCCCTCGGGGTCGAGGCCGTTGACCGGCTCGTCGAAGAGCAGCACCTGCGGGTCGCCGAGCAGCGCGGCCGCGATGCCGAGCCGCTGGCCCATGCCCAGGGAGAAGCCCTTGGAGCGCTTGCGCGCCACGTCCTGGAGGCCGACCACGCCGAGCACCTCGTCGACCCGCCGGGCCGGGATGCCGGACAGCTGGGCCAGGCTCAGCAGGTGGTTGCGGGCGTGCCGGCCGCCGTGCACCGCCTTGGCGTCCAGCAGGGCGCCCACCTGGCGGGCGGCGTTCGGCAGCTTGCGGTAGGGATAGCCGCCGATCGTCACCGTCCCGGCGGTCGGGTTGTCCAGGCCCAGGATCATGCGCATGGTCGTCGACTTGCCCGAGCCGTTGGGCCCGAGGAAGCCGGTGACGGCGCCGGGCCGTACCTGGAAGGAAAGGTTGTACACAGCGGTCTTGTCGCCGTAGCGCTTGGTCAGGCCGACTGCTTCGATCATGCTCCGCACCCATCGAAAGGTTCAGGACAGCAGGGCACACGCCCCCGTAAGGGTTAGGAGACTATCGGGGCGCTGACGGTTCCGCTCAAATGAAAGCAAAGCCCAAAGCGTTACGCGTCGCGTTTCTTCAGCAGGAGGTAGCCGCCGGCCAGCGCGGCGACCGCCCACAGCGCCATGATGCCGAACCCGCCCCAGGGCCCGTACGGGGTGTCGTCGTCGATCGGCGTGACCACCTGCATGATCTTGCTGCCGGCCTGGTCGGGCAGATACCGGCCGATCTTCTTCGTCGCGGAGACGTTGCCGAGGATGTTGGAGATCAGGAAGAAGAACGGCATCAGGATGCCGAGCGACAGCATCGGCGAGCGCAGCATCGTGGCCACGCCCATCGAGAACACGGCGATGAGCGTCATGTACAGACCACCACCGATCACCGCCCGCAGCACCCCGTCGTCCCCGATCGACGCCCGGTGGGAGCCGAGCATGGCCTGCCCCAGGAAGAACGTGACGAAGCTGGTGGCCAGCCCCACGACCAGCGCGAGCCCGGTGGCCACCGCGATCTTGCTGAACAGGAAGGTCCCGCGCTGCGGCACGGCGGCCAGCGAGGTACGGATCATGCCGGTGCTGTACTCGTTCGACACGACCAGCACCCCGAACACGATCATCGCCAGCTGACCGAGGCTCATCCCGGCGAAGCTGATGAAGGTGGGGTCGAAGGAGAGCCGGTCGTCGCGGCTCATGTTGTCGAACTCGTTGCCCGTGAACGCCGAGATCAGCATGCCGAGGGCGATGGTGACCACCACCGCGAGGGAGAGCGTCCACACCGTGGAGGCCACCGACCGGATCTTGGTCCACTCGGACCGGATGACCTGGGTCGCCGCCATCATCAGCTCCTCGTCCAGTCGTCGCCCCACTGCGGGGCGGGCTGCTCGAACCGTCCGAGCTCCCCGGCGGGCGCGGGCGCGGGCGTGTCCGCGTGGGCGTGGTACTCGACCGACTCCGCGGTCAGCTGCATGAACGCCTCCTCCAGGGAGGCCCGCTGCGGGCTCAGCTCGTGCAGCACGATCTGGTGCTGCGCGGCCAGCTCCCCGATGTGCTCGGACTTGCCGCCGTCGACCTCCAGCACCCCGCCGCCGGTCTCCACGACCAGGATCCCGGCGCCGTGCAGCACATCGAGCAGCCGCTCCCGCTGCGGGGTACGGATCCGGACGTGCGAGCGCGAGTTCTGCGCGATGAAGTCGGCCATCGAGGTGTCCGCGAGCAGCCGGCCCTGTCCGATGACGACGAGGTGATCGGCGGTCAGCGCCATCTCGCTCATGAGGTGGGAGGAGACGAACACCGTCCGCCCCTGCGCGGCGAGGGATTTCATCAGGTTGCGGATCCAGTGGATGCCCTCGGGGTCGAGGCCGTTGACCGGCTCGTCGAACATCAGGATCCGGGGATCGCCGAGCAGCGCGCCCGCGATGCCCAGCCGCTGCCCCATGCCCAGCGAGAACCCCTTGGCCTTCTTCCTCGCCACGGAGGTGAGACCGACCGTGTCCAGCACCTCGTGCACACGGCTCCTCGGGATGCCGTTGCTCTGCGCCAGACACAGCAGATGGTTGAAGGCGCTGCGCCCGCCGTGCATGGCCTTGGCGTCCAGCAGCGCGCCGATGTACTTGAGGGGGTCCTTCAGCCGGTCGTAGTGCTGCCCGTCGATCCGGACGTCCCCCGCGGTGGGCCGGTCGAGACCCAGCATCATCCGCATGGTGGTGGACTTCCCGGCGCCGTTGGGACCGAGGAAGCCCGTGACGATGCCCGGTCTGACGGTGAAGGTGAGGTTGTTCACCGCGACCTTCTCGCCGTACCGCTTCGTCAGGCCCGACAGCTCGATCATGCGGCCACGCTAAAGCGCGTCAAAGCCCTCTGCCACCGGAGTGGCAGAGGGCTTCGCCGATGTTCGTCCGCCGTACCTCAGGACGTCACCGGGACTGCTGCGCCGGGACCCCACGGGAGATCGGCTCGTCGTCCGTGGACGGCGTGCCGGCCGCGGCCACCGCGGCACCGGTCAGCGTGGCGAGCATCTCGCGGACGTTCGTCAGCTGGGCGTTGATCGAGTCGCGGCGGTTGGTGAGGGCCGCCAGCTCGCGCTCGGACTCGGAACGGATGCGGTCCGCCTTCGCGTTCGCGTCGGCCACGATGTCCTCGGCCTGGCGCTGCGCCGTCTCCACGGTCTGACGGGCCCGGCGCTCGGCGTCGGTGCGCAGCTTCTCGGCCTCGAGGCGCAGCTGCTCCGCGCGGTGCTCGATCTCGGCGAGACGCTTCTCCGCCTTCTGCTGACGGGACGCCAGGTCGCGCTCCGACTGCTCGCGGCGCTTGGCCAGGTTCGTCTCGAAGTCGGCGGCGGCCTGCGCGGCCTTGGCGCGGGTCTCCTCGAAGAGGGCGTCCGCCTCCTCACGCTTCGACTGCGCGTCCTTCTGCGCCTCGGAACGCAGCTGCGACGCGTCGCTCTTGGCCTTCTCGACGATCCGGACGCCCTCGTCCTCGGACTTGGCCTTGCGCTCCGCGGCGAACGACTCCGCGTCGTTGCGCACCTGCTGGGCCGCCGACTCGGCGAGCTCACGGTGCTGCTCGGCCGCGCGACGGGCCTCCTCGCGCAGATCCTTGGCCTCTTCCTCGGCGAGGCGGAGGATCTTCTCGACACGCGCGCCGAGGCCGGCGTACGACGGCTCCGCGTCGCTTACCTGGGCCTGGGCGTTCTGCGTCTCGAGGTGGAGCTCCTCGATGCGCTTTTCCAGAGCAGTGATACGAGCCAGAGCGCTGTCACGGTCGGAGACGAGCTTCGAGATGCGTTCGTCCACCTGAGCGCGGTCGTACCCACGCCGCACAAGCTCGAAGCCGTAGGGGGAAGTGTCGCTCATGGGGTTCCTGTCGAATGAGACCGGTGAGGTGATAGGTGGAATCCTAGGGCCCGGAACGGTGTGTCATCGAGCGTATACGTGTTTGATCTGGAGAATGACACCCCTTTTGGGTGGCTGAGCGCCGGAGCGCTTGCCAAAGGTCCGCTCAACGGCGCGAGACTTTAACGCAATTCACACATTCCGCTAGCCGTCCGAGGCCTTCCCACCCGATCGGGGCGCCCCGATGGTGGCGCCGGCCTTGACGCCACCGTCCTTGGCGCCGGTCGGGACCTCGAAGGACTCCAGCGCCTCCAGCACGTCCTGGACCCGGGAGATCTCGGCGTTGATGTCCTCACGCCGGCGCACCAGGACCTCCAGCTCGCGCTTGCCCTCCTCGACGGTGCGGCGCGCCTCGCGGATCGCCTCGGCCTTGAGCTCCTCGGCCTCCCGCACGAGCGTCGCCTTCTTCTGCTCGGCCTCCTTGAGGAGCCCCTCGGCCTTCTTCACTGCGGCGATACGGACCTTGCCCGCCTCGGAGTTGGCGTCCGACACCAGCTCCTTCGCCTTCGCCTGGGCCTTGGCGAGCTGCTCCTCGGACGCCTTGATGAGCGCGTCGCAGCGGTCGCCGGTCGATTTCATCGTCTCGGCGGCCTCGCGGCGGGCCCGCTCGTGCAGCCCCTCGATCTCGCTGGTGATGCGGTCGCGCAGCTCCTCCGCCCGCTCCCTTATGGCGGTCGCGTCCCGGCGGGCGCCGACCAGCAGTTCGTCGGCGTCCGTGCGGGCCTTCTCCACGCGGGAGTTCCCCTCGACCGTCGCCTCGGAGACCAGCCGCTCGGCCTCGTTGCGGGCCGCGCCGACCATCGAGTCGGCCTGCGCCTCCGCGTCCGCCGTGACCTGCTGCGCCTGCTGCTGCGCCTCGGTGAGGAGCTTGTCCGCCTCGGCCGCGGTCTCCGTGATGAGGGTGTCGACCTGCTCGGCCGCCTCGGAGCGCCGCTTGTTGGCCTCCTTGCGGGCCTCGTCCAGCGTCGAGTCGGCCTCCTCGCGGGCCACGCTCATCAGACGGTCGGCCTCCGCCGCCGCCGATGCCCTGACGCGCTCGGACTCGCTGCGGATCCGCTCGGCGGCCTGCTGCGCGGCACCCACCGTCTCGGCGGCCTCGGCACGCAGCCGCTCCGCGTCCCCGGCGGCGTCCGAGATGAGCTTCTCCGCCTTCGCGACCGACTCGGCCCGCAGCCGGTCGGTCTCCGCGATCGTCTCGGACTGAAGGCGCTCGGCCTCCGCGATGGTCTCCGTCTGGAGCCGCTCCGCCTCGTTGCGGGCCTCGGTGATGAGGGTGTCCGCCTGCGTCGCCGCGTCCGAACGGATGCGGTTGGCGTCGTCCCGGGCCTCCGCCCGGGTGCGCGAGGCGTCCTGGTCGGCCTGGGCGATGGCGTCCGAGGCCTCGGTGCGGACCCGCTGGGCGTGCGCGGACGCCTCCGAGCGCATCCGCTCCGCCTCCGCGATCGCCTCGCCGACGGTCTGCTCGGCCAGCGCCTGCGCGGCCTCCGAGGCCTCGCTCGCCTCCCGCCGGACCCGGTTCGCGTCCTCGGCCGCGCGCTCCTGCACGGCGTAGGCGTCGGAACGGACCCGGTCCGCCTCCTCCTCCGCCTCGCGCCGGGTGCGTTCCGCCGCGTGCTCGGCGGCCGAACGCAGCCCGTTGATCTCGTCCTGCGCCTGCTCGTGCAGCCCGGCGACGGACTCCCGCACCTGCTGCGCGTGCTGCTCGGCGGCCGACACCATCTCGCTCGCGCGCCGGTCCGCCTCCTCGACCAGCCGGACGGCCTCGGTCTGCGCCTCCTCCACGCGCTTGCGCGCCGAGGCCAGCAGTTCCTCGCTCTGGAGGCGGGCCTGCTCGCGCTCCTGGTCGGCCTCCTGGCGGGCGGAACCGAGGAGCTCCTCGGCCTCGCGGCGGCGCCGCTGTGCCTCCTCCTGGGCGGCGGCCAGCGTCTCGGACGCCTCGGTGGCCAGCCGCTCGGCGGCGGCCTGCGCCTCCGCGCGCACCCGGTCGGCGGTGTCCTGCGCCTCCGACTTCAGCCGCTCCGCCTCGGCGGCGGCCTCGGAACGCAGCCGTACGGCGACGGCCTCGCCCTCGGCGCGCGAGGCGGACGCGTCGGCGGCGGCCTCGTCGCGCAGCCGGTCCGCCTCCGCGGCGGCCTGTTGCTGGAGGGTCCGGATCCGCTCCGTGGCCTCCGAGCGCAGCCGCTCGGTCTCCTCGCCGGCCTCGCGGCGGATCCGCGCGGCCTCCTCGCGGGCCTCGGTCAGCGCCTGCTCGGCGGAGGCGAGCCGGGACTCGGCCTCGCTGTGCAGCCGGGTCAGTTCCTCGGCGGCCTCGGCCTGCCGGGCCTCGACCGCGCGTTCGGTCTCCTCGCGCAGCTCGCGCGCGGCCTCCTCGGCGTTCGAGGTGATGGTCTCGGCGAGCTCCACCGCCTCGTCGCGCTGGCGCTCGGCCTCGGCGCGGGTGCGCTCCAGGGTGTCCTCGGCCTGCCGGCGCAGCGTGGTGGCGCGCTCGATCGCCTCGGTGCGCACCTTCTCGCTGTCCGAGGTGGCCTTCTGGCGCAGCTCGTCCGCGTCGGCCTTCGCCTTGGACAGCAGCTCCTCGGCGGTCCTGGCCGCCTCCTCGATCTGCTGGACGGCCTCCTTGCGGGCCTCCGCGCGGATCTTCTCGCCCTCGGCGACCGCGTCGGCACGCAGTTGCTCGGCCTCGCCGCGCAGCCGGCGGGCCTCCTCCTGGAGCTCGACCGTCTTGGCGCGGTACTCCTTGGTGTCGTCCTTCGCCGAGCCCTTGAGCTGCTCGGCGATGTCGTGCGCCTCGGCACGCAGCCGGTCCGCCTCGGTCTCCGCCTCACGACGGATCCGCTCGGCCTCCTCGGCGGCGGCCTTCGTGGTGTTCTGCGCGTCCTCCTGCGCCCGGTTCAGCACGTCCTCGGCGGTCTTCGCCGCCTTCGACAACTGGGTCGCGCTCTCCTCGGCGGTGAGCGTGCGGGCCTTCTCGGCGGCCTCCGCGACGATCTTCTCGGCCTCGGCGCGGGCGTCGGCGACGAGCTGCTCGGCGGACTCCTTGGTCGCCTCGGCCTCCTTGGTGGCCTCGGTGACCAGCCGGGCGACCTGCTCCTTGGCCGTACGCGTGCGCTGCTCGTTGACCGATTCCGCGCCGGAGAGCGCCTTCTCGGCGGCGGCCTTCGCCTCCGCGAGCACCTTGTCGGCCTCGGCCTGCGCCTTGCGCAGCGCCTCCTCGGCCTCGGACATCCGCTGCTCGGCGGCGCGCGAGAGCTCACCGGCCTGCCGGCGGGCCGCGTCGGACTCCGTGACCGTGGAGTTGCGCAGCTGCTCGGCGTGGTCGCTGGCCTCCTGCGCCTGGCTGGAGGCGGCGTTCAGCAGCCGTTCGGCGTCCGTGCGGGCCCGCAGCAGCAGCTGCTCGGCCTCCGCGCGGGTCGCCTCGGCGTCGGCCTGGAGCCGCTGGCGGGCCTCCGAGGCCACCCGTTCGGCCTCGGCGCGGGCGGCCGCGAGGGCCTGCTCCGCCTCGGCCCGCGACTCGTCGAGCAGCCGGCGCGCCTGGGCCTCGGTACGGGCCCGCAGCTGCTCGGCCCACGCCACGTTCTCGTTGACGTGCGACTCGACGTTCTGCCGCCGCTCCGCCAGCTCCTGGTCGAGCTGCTGGCGACGGGCCACCGCCTCCTGGTGCAGCTCCGCCTGGAGCCGGGCCGCCTGTTCGGCGTGCTCCTGGAGGATCCGCTGCGTCTGCGCCCGGGCCTGACTCAGCTCCCGTTCGGCGTCCTGCCGCAACTGGTCCGCCTGCATCTGCGCGTTCCGCAGCATCTGCTCGGCCTGGTACCCGATGTCGCCGCCGTCGAAGGCGGGCCGGGACATGATGGTGCGCCGCGCCTCGTGCAACTTGGCGCGCAGCACCTCGACCTGGTAGCCGAGGTCCTCGGCATGCTGGATCGCCTTTTCCCGCTCGGTCTTCAGCCGCTTCATCTCGGCTTCGAACCGAGTCAGGTGGTCGACGTCAGCCGCCGGCTCCCGCTCCTGGCTCTCGTAGCCCCGCACTGCGCGGTCCCATCCGTCCCTGGTCGCAAGCTTTCCGAACGAGCTCCGTCCATCCGCCGGACGGGGCTCCCGGGGAATGGTGTCAGATCAACGGCGGAGCACGGGCTGCTGCCCCGACGCTCGTCCCCCGAAACCCGGACCCCGGCTGCGTCCCGCCGCCGTACGGCAGGACCGGGTCGCCCCGGTGTGAGCGGCGACCGCCCCCAACCCTACCGGCCCATATGTACGAGGGTCAGTGCTCAGGTGACTCAACAGCCGCCGAAGTGACCAGTTCTGTCAGTACTCCGTGGCAATCCTTTGGATGCAGGAAGGTGATCCGTGACCCCATGGAGCCGCGTCGCGGCTCTTCGTACAGAACGCGTACGCCCTTGTCCCTGATGTCCGCGGCGTCCGTGTCGACATCCGCCGTACCGAAAGCGATGTGGTGGACGCCCTCGCCGTTCTTGTCGAGCCACTTGGCGACGGTGGAATCCGGCCGGGTCGGCTCGAGGAGCTGGAGGTACGAGGCACCGCCGTCGGACGTATCGTTGATCTTGAGCATGGCCTCGCGCACGCCCTGCTCCTCGTTGACCTCGGAGTGGAACACCTCGAAGCCGTACGTGGAACGGTAGAACTCGACGGTCGCGTCGAGGTCGTGGCAGGCGATCCCGATGTGGTCGATTCGCGTCAGCATGCTGTTAGTGGAGCGCGGCCGTGGTGGTTACGCAACGTGCGCGCGATCACACTGACGGCCCGATGACGGCACGGAGTGCCACTCAGTACATTCGAAGTAAACCCTCGTTCACTCCTCGGCCCGTGCAGGCCGGTAAGGGGAATCGCAGCTCATGACTGACTCGACTGGTTCCAACGGCACGACCTCGGTGATCGTCGCGGGCGCGCGGACGCCCATGGGACGGCTGCTGGGCTCCCTGAAGTCCTTCTCCGGGGCCGACCTCGGCGGCTTCGCCATCAAGGCCGCCCTCGACCGTGCGGGGATCGGCGGCGACCAGGTGCAGTACGTGATCATGGGGCAGGTGCTCCAGGCCGGGGCGGGGCAGATCCCGGCCCGTCAGGCCGCGGTCAAGGCCGGCATCCCGATGAACGTCCCGGCGCTCACGATCAACAAGGTGTGTCTGTCGGGCCTCGACGCGATCGCGCTGGCCGACCAGCTGATCCGCGCGGGTGAGTTCGACATCGTGGTGGCCGGCGGCCAGGAGTCCATGACCAACGCCCCGCACCTGCTGCCGAAGTCCCGCGAGGGCTTCAAGTACGGCGCGATCGAGATGCTCGACGCGATGGCGTACGACGGTCTGACCGACGCCTTCGAGAACATCGCCATGGGCGAGTCCACGGAGAAGCACAACACGCGGCTCGGGATCGCGCGTCCCGAGCAGGACGAGATCGCCGCGCTGAGCCATCAGAGGGCCGCCGCCGCGCAGAAGAACGGCATCTTCGAGGCCGAGATCACGCCGGTCGAGATCCCGCAGCGCAAGGGCGAGCCGGTCGTCTTCAGCAAGGACGAGGGCATCCGCGCCGAGACCACGGCGGAGTCCCTGGGCAAGCTCCGCCCGGCGTTCACCAAGGACGGCACGATCACCGCGGGCAGCGCCTCGCAGATCTCCGACGGCGCGGCGGCCGTGGTCGTGATGAGCAAGGCCAAGGCCGAGCAGCTGGGTCTGTCGTGGATCGCCGAGATCGGCGCCCACGGCAATGTGGCCGGGCCGGACAACTCGCTCCAGTCCCAGCCCTCCAACGCCATCCTGCACGCCCTGAAGAAGGACGGCCTGGAGGTCTCCGACCTCGACCTGATCGAGATCAACGAGGCCTTCGCCGCCGTGGCGGTGCAGTCAATGAAGGACCTCGGCGTGTCCTCGGAAAAGGTGAACGTCAACGGCGGCGCGATCGCCCTGGGCCACCCGATCGGCATGTCCGGCGCGCGCCTCGTCCTGCACCTGGCCCTGGAGCTGAAGCGCCGGGGCGGCGGCGTGGGCGCGGCCGCGCTGTGCGGCGGTGGCGGTCAGGGCGACGCGCTGATCGTGCGGGTCCCCAAGGCCTGACCCCCCCCGCGCATGTCCCACCCCGAACGGATCTGAACGGAGCTGTGATGCAGGACGTCTCCTCGCTGGTCGCCCAGGCCAGGGAAGGCCGGCCACGGGCGGTGGCCCGGCTGATCTCCCTGGTGGAGGGGGCGTCCCCGCAGCTCAGGGAGGTCATGGAGGCGCTGGCCCCGCTCACGGGCAACGCCTATGTGGTGGGCCTGACGGGTTCACCGGGCGTCGGCAAGTCCACGTCGACGTCCGCGCTGGTCACCGCCTACCGCAAACAGGGCAGGCGGGTCGGGGTCCTGGCCGTCGACCCGTCCTCGCCGTTCTCCGGCGGGGCCCTGCTCGGCGACCGCGTCCGGATGTCGGAGCACGCCTCCGACCCCGGCGTCTACATCCGTTCGATGGCCACCCGCGGCCATCTGGGCGGCCTCGCCTGGTCGGCCCCGCAGGCGATCCGGGTGCTGGACGCGGCCGGCTGCGACGTGATCCTGGTCGAGACGGTCGGCGTGGGCCAGTCGGAGGTGGAGATCGCCTCGCAGGCGGACACCAGTGTCGTCCTGCTGGCCCCGGGCATGGGCGACGGCATCCAGGCCGCCAAGGCCGGGATCCTGGAGATCGGCGACGTCTACGTCGTCAACAAGGCCGACCGGGACGGCGCCGACGCCACCGCCCGCGAGCTGAACCACATGCTCGGCCTCGGCGAGGCACGGGGTCCCGGGGACTGGCGTCCGCCGATCGTGAAGACCGTCGCCGCCCGCGCCGAGGGCGTCGACGAGGTCGTCGAGGCGCTGGAGAAGCACCGCGCGTGGATGGAGGAGCACGGCGTCCTCACCGAGCGCCGCCGCTCCCGCGCGGCCCGCGAGGTCGAGACGATCGCCGTCACGGCTCTGCGCGAACGCATCGGCGACCTGCACGGCGACCGTCGGCTGAGCTCTCTCGCCGAGCGCATCGTCGCCGGCGAACTGGACCCCTACCGGGCCGCGGACGAACTGGTGGCGGGCCTGACACAGGGCTGACGGGGCGGGGGTCGCCGCGGGTTCGGGCGAGGGGTCCCGTCGGGCCCCCGGTCGGTCGCGCCGACGGGACGGCCGATCAAATCCCTCGTCGGGATCCGGGCCGCGCTGGTAGCGTCACGCCCGTGTTCCTCCTCTTGGCATAGGGCCCGCCCAGGCCCGTGATCGGAGAGCGGCGTCCGGCCGCCCCGCTCGCGGCGCTCAGGCGTCCCCTTTTCCTGCCATGAGTCGAGGAACTCCTCATGTCCGCTGCACCTGCCCCGCGGCCCTCGTATGCCGCCGTCCTGCGCGTTCCGCACGCCCGTCGTACCTTCGCCGCCGCCCTGACCGGACGGCTGTCGTACGGGATCGTCCCGCTCTCCCTGATGCTCGCCGTGACCCGCTCCTCGGGCTCGTACGCGGTGGCCGGCACCGTGATGGCGCTGTTCGGGGCCACCACCGTCTTCCTGTCGCCCACCAGGGCGGCCCTCATCGACCGGCACGGGCCGTGCCGGGCGCTCGTCCCGATGACCACCGCCTACCTCGCGGTGCTCGTCCTGCTGACCCTGGTCCTCGCGCGCCCGACCGGTGCCCCGGCTCCCGTGCTGGGCGCCCTCGCGGCCACCGCGGGCGCCTGTGTGCCGCCGCTGGGGCCGACCATGCGGGCGGTCTGGGGGAGGCTCACCCCGGACCGGGCCCTGTTGCAACGCGCTTACAGCGTCGACGGGGTCGCCGAGGAACTCCTCTTCGTCACCGGGCCGTTGCTGGTCGGCGTGCTCGTCGGCTTCGCGCCGCCGGCCGCGGGGATCGTCGTCGGGGCGGCCCTGATGGCCGTGGGGACGGCCGGGTTCCTGTCGTCGCCTGCGGTGCGGGCCGTCGGGCCGGGGAAGGCCACCGCGCGACGGGGACGCGGCGGACTGCGGGGGCTCGGGCGGCCGGTGGTCGCCATCGCGGGTGTGGGGCTGGCCCTGGGCGTGGTCGACCTGCTGGTCGTGGCGTTCGCCGAGCGCCACGGACACGGGACCGGCGGGGCGAGCGCCGCCTGGGTGCTGGCCGCGCTGTCGGCCGGCAGCGCCGTCGGCGGGCTGCTCAACGGGGCCGTCTCCTGGCGGATGCCGACCGGGGCGCGGCTGCCGCTGCTCACGGCGGGGCTCGGGCTGACGCTCTGCGGTGCGGGACTCGCGCCGGGGCTCGGCACGCTCGCCGTCGCCGTCGCGGCCGCCGGGTTCTTCGTGTCGCCGACGATCACCACGGCCTATCTCGTCGCCGACGAGATCGCCGCGCCGGAGGCCCGGGTGCGGGCCGGTGCGTGGGTCAACACGGCCGTCAACGCGGGCAGTACGGCCGGTACGGCGGTCGCCGGCGCGCTGGCCGGGCGGCTGCCGGTGGCGGTGTGCTTCGCGCTGACCGGAGCGGTGGTGCTGCTGACGGCGGCGGCCGTCGCCGGCCGGGCCCGCGGGCGCACGGGCGATCTCGTCCCCCTCGCCTGACGGCCGCAGCCAGGCCCGGAGCCGGATTCCAGCCCGGGGCCGGAGCCAAGCCCGGGACGGGGGCAGGCCCGGGGCCGGAGTCAGGGCCAGAGACGGGGACCGGCTCGGAGCCGGAGGCAGGCCAGGGCCAGGCCGGGGATCGGTCAGGGAGGGACGGGCCCGGGCCAGGGTGCGGAGACGTCGACAGGCGGAGCCCCTGTGCGGGCTCCGCCTGTCGAGCGCCTGGACCGGTCGCCCGGAACGTCGGGAACGATCCCCTGGCCCTACCGCCTGGACCGACCGGCTGGACCGACCGGCCGACGGGAGTCCCTCACGGGCGTCCGCGCTGCCCGCGCAGGTGTTCCGCGATGGGCTTCAGGGCCCGGGACAGTTCCGTCGTGGCGTCGGGGGAGAGGAGATCGATGAAGTGCCGCCGCACGGATTCCACATGGTGCGGGGCGACCTTCCGCATCGTCTCCATGCCGTGCTCGGTCAGGACCGCGTACAGTCCGCGGCGGTCCGACTCGCAGTTCTCACGGCGCACCAGGTCGGCGCTCTCCATACGGGTGATCTGGTGCGAGAGACGGCTCTTGGACTGGAGGGTGGCGGACGCGAGGTCGCTCATCCGCATCCGGACGCCCTCCGACTCGGAGAGATTCACCAGGATCTCGTAGTCGTTCATGGTCAGGCCGAACGGTTGGAGATCCTTTTCGAGCTGGTACGTCAACAGCCTGTTGACCTCCAGGTGGGTGCGCCAAGCGCACTGCTCCGCATCGGTCAGCCAGCGCGTGGCCGTTTCGGTCTCCATAAATGAAGTCTACCTAAAATGTTGAAAGGCGAACTAGTGAGGGCGGTGTGACGGTGCGCACGCGTTCGATGTCACACTCCGCAGACTACCGCTCACAGCCCGAAGCGACGCTGGAGGTCTCCCAGCTGTCCGGGAAGGCGCGGTGTGCCGGTTTGCGCTCCGTGGCCTCCTTGCCCACCAGGTCCGGCGCCCCCGCCGGGCACTCCCGGCTCATGCGGAACCGCCCCCGTCGCCTGCTCCGCCATGAGCAGTTCGGTCGACTGGAGCAGCACCGTCCCGGCCCCCACGAACTCGAACTGGTGCTCCTCCCCGGAAGCCCCTCCGAGCCCGGTCAGGGCACGTAGACCGCCCATCAGGCCGGTCATGTACCCGTGGTCGTAGTGATGGCACGGGGAGGGGCAGTCCGCCCAGCCGACCAGCGCCTGCGGGTCGACCCGGAGAGGGGGTTCCATGAACACCACCGGACCGTTAGATGCCGCGACGAACTTGCCGGTTCCGATCAGCGTGAGAAATCCCGGCACGATCGACTGCTTGAGCGACAGAGTTGGCTGAAAAGCGAGCAGATTGCCCGAGCGAATGGTCAGGTTGCCGTCGTCGAGGTCGTACGAATTCACATCGAAGGCCCGGTCGGCGAGGAGCATCTTGCCCGAACCCTCGGCCACGACCCAGTCGCTCGCGTGCAGTGGCGAATGGAACGAAGTGCGCACCAGGCGGTCCAGACGGCCGTGTCCGATGCCGTTGAAGTCGATCGACCCGTAGTAGGCGATCATCTTCCCCTTCTGGAGGAACCACTGGCTCCCCTTGAGCTCCACACAGAAGGTGTAGCTGTTCACGTTGTCGTCGACCGGCAAGGTCATCGGGTCGTGCACCGTCGGGCCGCCGCCCGGAGCCCCGTACCTGCTCACAGCTTCTCCTCCGACGCCTGGACGAACACCGCACCGTTGCCGCTCAGCTCCAGCTGGAACGCCTCGCCGGAGCCCCTGCCCACCATGTCCCGCCAGCCCAGCGCCGTCGACAGCTTGTTGCGGACGTCGCCGTGGTGGGCGACATAGGCCTGGGGGTCGACATGGACCGGGCGCTGCGGGGTGATCGGCACCTCGAAGACCCCGCCGTGGGCCATCACGGCGACGGCGCCGTGTCCCTTCAGGGTGGTGGTGAACAGTCCCTGCCCGCTGACCTGGCCGCGGACCATGCCCATGACCCCGCCCTGGGAGCCCAGGAACATCGTGCCCTGCTGGAGGGTGCCCTCGAAGGCGAGCAGGCGGTCCGCCTCGACGTACAGCGTGTCGCCGGTGAGCCGGATGACCTGGACGTGGTGGCCGCCGTGCCCGAAGAGGACCGTGCCGTTGCCCTCGACGGTCATCAGGGGGGTGTCCTCGTTGGCGAGCCGGCGCCCGATCATGGACATCACTCCGCCCTGGCCGCCCTGGACGTTGGGCGTGAAGGCCACCTCGCCGCGGTAGGCGAGCATGGCGCCGCGCTGGCTGAACAGCCGCTGGCCGGGGACGACGGTCGCCTCGACCATCTTCGAATTGATCTCGCGGAAGGTCATCTCACACATCCCCCGCGATCGTGTTGCGCTCGCTCGGCTGGACGTACACCAGGCCGTCCCCCTCGAACCGGATCTGGAAGGCCTCGCCGCCGCCCTCGCCCATGAACGTGCGGAAGGTCACACCCGACTGGAACGTCTGCCGGACGTCGCCCTGGTGCGCGACATAGGCGCCGGGGTCGACCGTCAGCGGGTACTGCGGGCTCACGCGCAGCACCACGGCCGGTCCGTCCGAGGTGATGGCCGCCTGGCCGGTGCCCTCGACGGTCGTCGTGAACAGTCCGTTGCCCTGGGTCGCGCCGCGCAGTCCGGTGAAGCTGGTCCCGGTCCTGAGGCCGGCGTCGGTCGCGAGCAGATTGCTCGACTCGACGTACAGCTTGTCCCCGTGGAGCTGGACGAGATTGATCTCGGAGGCGCGATCGGCCAGCCAGCAGGTGCCCTGCCCCCTCACCTCCATCATGGTCATCTGCTCGCCGGTGAGCCTGCGGGTGACCATCCCGCGGATGCCCTCACCGCCGCCGCTGAGCTTCTTGAACGCCATCTGCCCGTCGTACGCGACCATCGAGCCGTTCTTGGCCTTCACGGCGTCCCCGGTCACGTCGACGGCCAGCACCTTGCTGCCTTGAAGTCGAAACATCGCCACGCGGCGAAGGTATCGGCCGGACGGGTGTGCCGAACAGCACCCGGGGGTGGAGAACGACCCTGAACGCACCCCTAGGCGGACCGTTTGCCACAATGGGCGAACGCTTGTGCGTGCATTCACAAACCGCCTGTTCGTCGCCGTACCTCCCCCCGAAGGTGTCCCGTGGACCTGAAGACAGCCTCCGCCCTCCGCCGCCTGCGCCTGGTCTCCGCCCCCGAGGCCGTGTCCTTCCTGCTCCTGCTGGTCTGCTCGGTGCTGAAGCGGACCACGGACTTCAACGCGGTGCCCGTGATGGGCATGGTCCACGGCGTGCTGTTCGTCCTGTACGTGCTCTTCTGGGCGGACGCCTGGAACCGCGCGAAGTGGCCCCTGGGGACCGCGGCCCTCTACTTCGTCCTGTCGGTCCTGCCGACCGGCGGCTTCTTCGCCGAGCGCAAGCTGCGCCGTGAGGCCGAGGACGCGGTCATCGCCTCCCGCGCCCGTCAGGAATCGGTGGCGAAGGCATGATCGTCGCGTTCTCGGTCACGCCGCTGGGTGTCGGCGAGGACGTCGGCGACTACGTCGCGGACGCCGTCCGGGTCGTCCGCGCGTCCGGCCTCCCGAACCGTACCGACGCCATGTTCACCTCCATCGAGGGTGAATGGGACGAGGTCATGGACGTCGTCAAGCGCGCCGTGGCCGCCGTCGAGGAACGCGCCCCGCGCGTCTCCCTGGTCCTGAAGGCCGACATCCGCCCCGGCGTGACGGACGGACTGACCTCCAAGGTGGAGACGGTGGAACGGCATCTGGGGGAGCGCGCGCAGTAGCGCGCGGAACAGCGACGGAGCAGTGACGGAACACCCGTTTGAGCGGTAGCTCGAACGGGTGAGGTCGGATGGGGTTTTCGGCCGGTGCCGCCTGGCTAATGTCTCCCGAGGCCGATCAGGTTCCGCGCGGTGGCGTGGCGTCGAAGGGGAGTGTGCGGTGGCAGGGCGGCGCGGACCGGGACCGGTCGGCAGGGGGGTCACGGCGTTCCTGGTGGCGGCATCGCTGTCGGTGGTCTGCGTGGGGGAGGTGCCCCGGCCGCCCGCGTGCGCGCCGGCCCGCGGCGAGCTGACCGTCGAGGACCTGCCCGCCGGTTCGTCCGTGCTCGACTGCTTCGCCGTCGGTCGGGTGGTCACCCACGAGGGTGCCGGAGTGGCGGTGCCGGAACCCGGCACCACGGTCAGCGTCGACGCCCTCACGGCGGACGGCTCGGCGCACGGTTTCTCCCTGACGGTCGCCGCCGACGGAACGGTCTCCTACGCCTACGAGGAGGCCCACGCGGCGGCCGCCGCCAGGGCCCGCGCCGACGCGCCCGCCCCCTGCGCCGACGGCGCCTACTCCACCGCGGGCCGCAAGGAGTACGGCACGTACGAGTGGTTCATCGGCGACGGCCCCCTGCCGGGCCGGTTGTCCCGCGCGGAGGGCCGGCGGGCCTTCGAGGACGCCATCGCCACCATCACCACGAGCCGCAACGACTGCGGCTACGACGACACGGTGGCGGCGAAGGCCAGGTTCCTGTCGACGACCGGCAACGAGGCCGGCATCGACCGCGCGGCCCGCTGCGCCCGCCGGGACGGTCTGAGCGTGTGGGACGCGGGTGACATCGGCGGCGAGGCCGTCGCGACCACCTGCTCCTGGAGCCGGCCGGTGCCCGACGGCCCCGAGGAACTGCTCGAGGCCGACGTCCGCTTCAACACCCATGACTTCCCGTTCACGAACCGCCCGTCCGGCGGCTGCACGCACGCGTACGACATCCGCAGCGTCGCCACGCACGAGGCCGGGCACGTCTTCGGCCTCGGCCACTCCGGCGCCGGGCACGAGAACCTCACCATGTACGCGAACTCCTTCGCCTGCTCCACGGACGCCCGCACGCTCGGCAAGGGCGACGTCCTCGGCCTGCGCAGCCTCTACTGAGCGCCGCCCGACACCAGCGCCATCCCCAGCGGCGTCCGTTCGTACAGCACCTGGTGTCCGTAGCGCCGGGACACCAGCAGCCCCGCGTCGCGCAGCGCCGTCAGATGCGCGGAGACCGAGGACGGGGCGAGACCGAGCCGGTGGGCGAGGGCGGAGGTGGTCGCCGGATCGCCGAGCGCCCCGAGGACCCCGGCCCGGCCCCTGCCGAGCAGCCGGACCAGGGCCTCGGGGGAGTGCGCGGCGGTGTCGGTCCACAGACCGCCGATGCCCCGCGCCGGGTACACCAGCGTCGGCTGCCAGGGCGGGTCGAAGCCGCTCACGACGTCAGGCCAGGAGAACACGCTGGGCATCAGGACCAGTCCCTGGCCGCCGAGGTGCCGCTCGTGTTCTCCGTTCGAGTCCACCGTCAGGGTGCCGGCCCGCCAGCCGCACCGCCGGTTGATCTCCGGCAGCAGCCCGCCCAGCCCGACCTCGGCCAGCCGGCGCGAGTGGAAGGCGACGTCCGCCTCCAACAGGGCGCGCAGCCGGGGCCAGTCCGGTGCGAGGAGGGTGTGCCAGATCTCCTCCAGTACGCCGGTCAGCTCCCGGATCATCCGCTCCGGATCCGCCAGCCAGGCCCGCCCCCGGGGCGAGTCCAGCGCGCCGGGGGTGTCCGCCAGCGAGCGGGCGGTGTCCGTGCGGGCGGCCTCCGGGTCGGCGGCCCGGACCGCGGCAAGCTCCTCCTCGAAACCGGCCGCGGGCCCGACCGGCGGCGGGCACAGCCAGTCGGGGGAGTGGCCCCGGCGGGGCATCAGCAGCCACAGCCCGGTCAGGTCGAGCGTCTCGGCGGTCGTGCGGATCCGGCGCAGCCAGGGCGCGTGGTAGCCGTGCCGATCGGGCCGCTTGAGGGTGCGCGCGACCTCCTGCGTCTCCCACAGCGGCGACACGGCGAAGCGACAGCGCAGGAAGTCGTCCTCCCCGAAATGCAGGTGTGACGGCACCGACCTCACCTCTCGAACATTCGGCGGTGACCGAAACACTAGGGCCTGCGCCCTCCCGCGAGGACGCTGCCGTCATGCCAGAAGTCACGCCGCCGCCCGCCTCCGCGCCGCCCGCCACCACCACCGCTGCCTCCGCGACACCGCAGGCCCTGGCGACACCGCAGGCCCTCGCGGCACCGCGGACTCCCGCGACGCAGCAGGCTCTCCCGGCGCCCGCGTCACCGGAAGCCCCCGCGGGACCGAAGGCGCCCGCGTCACCGGAAGCCCCCGCGGGACCGAAGGCGCCCGCGTCACCGGAAGCCCCCGCGGGACCGCCGGCGCCCACGACCGGGGCCCCGGCCACCGGATATCTCCGTGTCTTCGCCGTCCGTGAGTTCCGGGCCGTCTTCGTCGCCCATCTGCTGTCCATGCTCGGCGTGATCGTCGCCGAGATCGCGCTGTCCGTCCTGGTCTACGACCTGACCGGCTCACCGCTGATGAGCGCCCTGGCCTTCGCCCTCGGCTTCCTGCCCTACGTCGTCGGCGGCACCCTGCTCGCCGGGGTCGCCGACCGCTTCCCGGCCCGGCGCGTGCTCGTGGTCTGCGACCTGGTGTGCGCGCTGTGCGTGGTGCCGATGACGGCGCCGGGCGCGCCCCTGGCCGTGCTGCTCGCCCTGCGCTGCTGTCTCGCCGTCGTCTCGCCGGTCTTCGCGGGCACCCGGATGGCCACCCTCGCGGACATCCTCGGTGAAGGGGATCTGTTCGTCCTCGGCCGCTCCCTGCTGCGCGTCACCGCGCAGAGCGCGCTGCTCGTCGGCTTCGGACTCGGCGGACTGCTGCTCACCGTCGTCTCTCCGCGGCAGGCGCTGGCGGTCACCGTCGGCACCTTCCTCGCCTCCGCCGCGCTGCTGCGCTTGGGGACCCACCGCCGCCCCGCCCGGGCCGGGACCGGCGGAGCCCTGGTCACGGACTCCCTCAAGGGCGCCCGGCAGATCCTCGCCGACCGGCGGGTGCGGGCGCTGCTGCTGCTCTTCTGGGTGCCGCCGACCTTCACGGTCGCCCCGGAGGCGCTGTCCGCGCCCTACGCCGACGGCCTCGGCGTCGGCTCCACCGGCCTGGGCCTGCTGATGTGCGCGCTGCCGGTCGGCGCGATCGCCGGCGAGCTGTACGCGGGCTCCCGGCTGCGCCCGGTCACCCGCGAGCGGGTCGCGCTGCCCCTCGTCTGTGTGACCCTGCTGCCCTACCTCGGCTACGCGTTCCACCCCGGCCTCGCCGTCTCGCTGCTCCTCCTGGTGGTCTCGGGCGCGGGGTCGGCGTACACCCTCGGCCTCGACCAGTGGATCGTCCGGGACGTGCCCGAGGAGCTGCGCGGCCGGGCCATGACGCTGCTCACCGCCGGGCTCATGACGTTCCAGGGTGTCGGCATGGCCCTCGCGGGTGTGGCCGCGGAACTGGTGGGGGTGGCGGCCGCGGTCGCGGGGGCCGGAGTGCTGGGGACGGTCTGCTGCGTACTGTCGGCCCTGGAGGTCCGGCGGACCGAGGGCCGAGACGGGGCTGACCACGATATGACCGGCCGGTAAGGTCTGGAGGCGTGCCGAAACCGCCCAGTCTCCCCTTCGACCCCATCGCCCGCGCCGACGAGCTCTGGAAGCAGCGCTGGGGGAACACGCCGTCCATGGCCGCGATCACCTCGATCATGCGCGCGCACCAGATCCTGCTCGCCGAGGTGGACGCCGTGGTCAAGCCGTACGGCCTGACGTTCGCGCGCTTCGAGGCGCTGGTGCTGCTCACCTTCTCCAAGGAGGGCGAGCTGACCATGTCGAAGATCGGCGAGCGGCTCCAGGTGCACCCCACCTCGGTGACGAACACCGTCGACCGCCTGGTGAGGTCGGGCCTGGTCGCCCGGCGTCCCAACCCCAACGACGGCCGCGGCACCCTCGCCGTCATCACCGACAAGGGGCGTGAGGTCGTCGAGGAGGCGACCCGCGACCTGATGGCGATGGACTTCGGCCTCGGGGTGTACGACGCGGAGGAGTGCGGGGAGATCTTCGCGATGCTCAGGCCGCTGCGGGTCGCCGCGCAGGACTTCGACGAGGAGTGACCCGGGGAGCCGGGACGCGCACCGATCCGGAGGAGTGACCCGGGGCAAGATCTCCCGGAACGGGTCGTTACGCTCGTCGGCATGAAGAAGAGCGTGCTGACCCGCTACCGCGTCCTGGCCTATGTCACCGGTGTGCTGCTGGTCCTGCTGTGCCTGGGCATGATCGCCAAGTACGGCCTGGACGTCGACGGAGCCGCGGACTTCACCCGCGTCGTCGCCATCGCGCACGGCTGGCTCTACGTCCTCTACCTGGTCTTCGCCTTCGACCTGGGGTCCAAGGCGAAGTGGCCGGTGGGCAAGCAGCTGTGGGTGCTGCTGGCCGGGACCGTTCCGACCGCCGCCTTCTTCGTGGAGCGCGGGATCAGCCGTGAGCTGGAGGGCCGGGTCGCCGACGGGGCGCCCGTGGCCGCCAAGGCCTAGCGCCGACGCCGCCTCCGGCACCCGTTCCGGTATCGATTCCGGGACCGGTTGCGGTACCCGTTGCGGAACCGATTCCGGTGACGATTTCGCCGTCGTACCCGCGCCGCACGCGCGCGTGTACGGCGGTTTCGGCGTTCGGACACGCACAGTTACTAGGATGTCCTACCAATAGCCATCGACATTTACTTGGACGTCCTAGTAAATTTGAGGCATGGACGCTGACGCCATCGAGGAGGGCCGCCGTCGCTGGCAGGCCCGGTACGACGCTTCGCGCAAGCGTGAGGCCGACTTCACCACGCTCTCCGGGGACCCCGTGGAGCCGGCGTACGGGCCCCGGCCCGGTGACACGTACGACGGCTTCGAGCGGATCGGCTGGCCCGGTGAGTACCCCTTCACCCGTGGCCTGTACCCGACCGGCTACCGGGGGCGGACGTGGACCATCCGGCAGTTCGCCGGTTTCGGCAACGCCGAGCAGACCAACGAGCGCTACAAGATGATCCTGGCCAACGGCGGCGGGGGTCTGTCCGTGGCCTTCGACATGCCCACGCTGATGGGGCGCGACTCGGACGACCGGCACTCGCTGGGCGAGGTCGGGCACTGCGGGGTGGCCATCGACTCGGCCGCCGACATGGAGGTCCTGTTCAAGGACATCCCGCTGGGTGACGTCACGACCTCCATGACGATCAGTGGGCCGGCCGTCCCCGTCTTCTGCATGTACCTCGTCGCCGCCGAACGGCAGGGCATCGACCCGGGCGTCCTCAACGGCACGCTCCAGACGGACATCTTCAAGGAGTACATCGCCCAGAAGGAGTGGCTCTTCCAGCCCGAGCCGCACCTGCGTCTCATCGGCGACCTGATGGAGTACTGCGCCGCGGGCATCCCCGCCTACAAGCCGCTGTCCGTCTCCGGCTACCACATCCGTGAGGCCGGCGCGACGGCCGCCCAGGAGCTGGCCTACACGCTGGCGGACGGCTTCGGGTACGTGGAACTGGGCCTCAGCCGCGGCCTCGACGTGGACGTGTTCGCGCCCGGGCTGTCCTTCTTCTTCGACGCGCACGTCGATTTCTTCGAGGAGATCGCCAAGTTCCGCGCGGCGCGCAGGATCTGGGCGCGGTGGATGCGGGACGTCTACGGGGCGAAGTCCGACAAGGCGCAGTGGCTGCGCTTCCACACCCAGACCGCCGGGGTCTCGCTGACCGCCCAGCAGCCGTACAACAACGTGGTGCGTACGGCCGTGGAGGCCCTCGCGGCGGTGCTCGGCGGGACCAACTCGCTGCACACGAACGCCCTGGACGAGACCCTCGCGCTGCCGAGCGAGCAGGCGGCGGAGATCGCGCTGCGCACCCAGCAGGTGCTGATGGAGGAGACCGGCGTCGCCAACGTCGCCGACCCGCTGGGCGGTTCCTGGTACGTCGAGCAGCTGACGGACCGGATCGAGGCCGACGCCGAGAAGATCTTCGAGCAGATCAGGGAGCGCGGGCTGCGCGCCCACCCCGACGGGCGGCACCCGATCGGGCCGATCACCTCCGGGATCCTGCGCGGGATCGAGGACGGCTGGTTCACCGGGGAGATCGCGGAGTCCGCGTTCCGGTACCAACAGGCCGTGGAGAAGGGCGAGAAGCGGGTCGTCGGCGTCAACGCGCACCACGGGTCGGTGACCGGGGACCTGGAGATCCTGCGGGTCAGTCACGAGGTGGAGCGGGAGCAGGTGCGCACGCTGGGCGCGCGCAAGGCCGCCCGGGACGAGACGGCGGTGCGCGACGCGCTCGCCGCCATGCTGGGCGCCGCCCGCGACGGCTCCAACATGATCGCGCCGATGCTGGACGCGGTGCGCGCCGAGGCGACGCTGGGCGAGATCTGCGACGTGCTGCGGGAGGAGTGGGGGGTGTACACCGAACCCGCGGGGTTCTAGCGGACGTCGGCGGGCGCGGGCGCGGGCGCGGGCGCGAGGTGGGGCGGGGGCGAACGTCGGCCCCCGGCCCTCGGGCGTCTGCGGGCCGCTGCCTTCGGGCGTCTGGCCCCTGCGCTCGGGCGTTTGCGTGCCCCCGCCCTCCCGCCTCTGCGGGCACCCGCCTTCGGGCGTCCGGCCCCTGCGCTCGGGTGTCTGCGTGCCCCCGCCCTCGCGCCTCTGCGTGCCCCCGCCTTCGGGTGTCTGCGTGCCCCTGCGCTCGGGCGTTTGCGTGCCCCCGCCCTCCCGCCTCTGCGGGCACCCGCCTTCGGGCGTCTGGCCCCTGCGCTCGGGTGTCTGCGTGCCCCCGCGCTCGGGTGTCTGCGGGCCCCTGCGCTCGGGTGTCTGCGGGCCCCTGCGCTCGGGCGTTTGCGTGCCCCCGCCCTCCCGCCTCTGCGGGCACCCGCCTTCGGGCGTCTGGCCCCTGTGCTCGGGTGTCTGCGTGCCCCCGCGCTCGGGTGTCTGCGGGCCACTGCGCTCGGGTGTCTGCGTGCCCCCGCGCTCGGGTGTCTGCGGGCCACTGTCTTCGGGCGTCTGGCCCCTGCGCTCCCCGCCCTCGGGTGTCTGCGGGCCCCTGTGCTCAGGTGTCTGCGGGCTCGCCTCCAGGCCCTGAGCGGGCCCCGCCTTCGGCGTCTGCGTCGGGGAGGTCGTCGGGTGGGCCGGTGGTCGCGGTCAGGCCCAGCAGCAGGACCCGGGTGAAGCTGCGCACCCACTCCTCGTCCGCCGGTTCCGCGCTGACCAGGGTGCGGTGCACCACCGCACCCGCCACGACGTCGAAGATGAGGTCGACCGTGCGGGCCGCCTCGGCCGGGTCGGCCTGCGGGGGGAGTTCACCGCGCGCCTGGGCGCGGGCGCGGCCCTCCAGGACCAGGTCCTTCTGTGGATCGACGATGGAGGCGCGGATGCGCTCGCGCAGCGCGTCGTCCCGGGTGGACTCGGCGACGGCCGCCATCAGGCCGCTCTTGGCCTCCGGACGGGCCAGGATCGCCGCGAACTGAAGGACCACACCCTCGATGTCGGCGGCCAGGCTGCCCCGGTCGGGGAGTTCGAGTTCGCCGAAGAGTTCCGCGACCGCGTCGACGACCAGTTCGTTCTTCCCGGCCCAGCGGCGGTAGAGCGTCGTCTTGGCGACCCCCGCGCGCGTCGCCACGTCCCCCAGCGTCAGCTTGGACCAGCCCAGCTCGACCAGCGCCTCCCTGGTCGCGGCCAGGATCGCGGTGTCCGCCGCGGCGCTGCGCGGACGGCCCGTGCGACAGGCGGGGGTGCGGATCTGCATTCACCGACCATAACCGGCGGTTTGTCAGGGGCTTCCGTGAGGGAGATCACCGAGGCGGGGTGTTGCGGAGGCACTCGGTGCCATTACGCTACGACTCGTAGCGAAAGCCCGCGCGGGACGTGCGCGGGCCGACCGGCCCGGCCGGGTGCGGGGTGGGGACCCCGGTGCTCATGTTCGGGATGTTCGGGACGTATTCGGAACGCTTTTCACGCAGGCGCGCGGACGGGGGAGGATAGACGCATGCAGCCACGGAACATGTCCATGAGCGGAGTCGTCGACCTCGCCGCGGTGAAGGCGGCCCAGGAGGCCAAGGCGAAGGCGGAGCAGACGCGCGCCGAAACGGCCCGGCAGGGCGGCGCGGGGGCCGTCTCCCCGGCCGATCTCGTCATCGACGTCGATGAGGCGGGCTTCGAGCGGGAGGTCCTCCAGCGGTCCGCCGAGGTGCCCGTCGTCATCGACTTCTGGGCCGAGTGGTGCCAGCCCTGCAAGCAGCTGAGCCCCGTCCTCGAGCGGCTCGCCGTCGAGTACAACGGCCGCTTCCTGCTCGCCAAGATCGACGTCGACGCCAACCAGATGCTGATGCAGCAGTTCGGGGTGCAGGGCATCCCGGCCGTCTTCGCGGTCGTCGCCGGACAGGCGCTGCCGCTCTTCCAGGGGGCCGCCGGCGAGGCGCAGATCCGGCAGACCCTCGACCAGTTGGTGCAGGTCGCCGAGCAGCGCTTCGGACTCACCGGCCTGACCGTCGACGCCGACGCCGAGCCGGCCTCCGCGGAGGCGGCCGAGACCGAGCCCGCCGGGCCCTACGACGCGCTGCTCGAAGCCGCCGTACGGGCGCTGGACGCGGGTGACTTCGGCGGCGCCGTGCAGGCGTACCGCAACGTCCTCGCCGACGACCCGGGCAACAGCGAGGCCAAGCTCGGGCTCGCCCAGGCCGAGTTGCTCCAGCGGGTGGGCGGCATGGACCCGCAGCAGGTGCGCAAGGACGCCGCCGACAAGCCCGAGGACGCGCAGGCGCAGATCGCCGCGGCCGACCTGGATCTGGTGGGCGGTCATGTCGAGGACGCCTTCGGGCGGCTCATCGACACCGTGCGGCGCACGGCCGGCGACGACCGGGACGCCGTACGGCTGCGGCTGCTCGAGTTGTTCGAGGTGGTCGGCCCCGAGGACCCCCGGGTGGGGGCGGCCCGGCGGGCGCTGGCGCGCGCCCTGTTCTGAGCGGGCGGGCGCCCGGTTCTGACCAGTCACTAAACGTCAGAGGCCGTGGTGCCGAAGTGAAACTTCAGCCGATGTGGTTCCGGTGCGGCCGCGCTTTACCAAATCTTGGTAATCGCGGCCGCTGTTACTGCAAGTAAGACTTGGGCGTTGTTCTGTCGGATTCTGTCCAGCGATCAACAGCTTTGTCCCGGCCGTTGATGACACCCTGTGTTGCCGGTCGAGACCTATGGGTCGTTGTTCGGTTATCCGGCCGTTACTAGCGAGTAACGAACCCCCTTGTGCGGGCGGCGAGAATGCACCACGATCGGCCACGCTCGGTCCAATCCCGTACCCCTACAGCCGGTTGGGTCAACGGGTTTTCCTGGGTCCCCACCGAGCAGAGCCGACGGCAGTGGCGTCGGCTCTCGGACAGGGGGGTCTTCGCTGCGGTGAAGCCTGTCCGGCAAGGTTGTGCGTGATGCGTGTCAGGCGCGACCAGTGGTTGTCGCTCGGGGGTGATCGCCGGTGATCGGTGCGCGGTTCGCGCCTCCGAGACGGGCGCTCCCCTTCCCGAGGACGTAGCACTTCTCCCATCCCTGCCCGGCTGAGCCGCCGTACGAGGGGGCTAGTCAGGGCCAGGAGATGTACGTCCGAGAAGGAGGAAATATGGAGTCCCAGGTGCGTGGCGGGACCAGATGGAAGCGCTTCGCTGTGGTCATGGTGCCCAGCGTCGCCGCTACGGCATGTATAGGTGTCGCCCTCGCGCAGGGTGCACTGGCCGCGTCGTTCAGCGTGTCCGGTCAGTCGTTCAAGGTGACGGCCGACAAGCTCGAAGGCACGGGCTTCTCGCAGTACGGCGCGATCGACTCGGGTTACACCCTCGACGGCAAGAAGACGGCTCACGCCGTCGCCGTCTCGGCGTTCAAGAGCGCCTCGATCACGAACATGTGCCAGTCCGTGGTCACCCCGAACATCCCGCTGCTCGGTTCCGTCAGCCTTCAGCTGAAGGCCGGCGGCGGCGGTACGCCGGTCGAGGCCGAGAACCTCTACATCGACGTCGAGGACCTGAGCGCGGACGCCGTGTTCAAGGGCATCGACATCGGTGTGGCCGCCAAGGACGCCTCCAAGGGTCCGGGCCTCAAGAGCGGTGACACGGCCAACCCGTACGGGTTCGCCCAGCAGGCGGACTCCGCCACGCTGACCGACGTGAAGCAGACGGCGTGGGCCACCACCGCCGGAACCTTCAAGCTCAGCGGCCTGAAGATGTCGCTGTCGACGGGTGTCAAGGAGTGCTACTAAGCACTCTGTGACGGGCGGGGGGGCCGGTGGCGCCCCCGCCCGTCCGGTCTGAAGCCCCTGGCTTCACCAGCAGTTCGACTCACCACCACAGAAACGCCGCACCAGGGAGCTGTTTTCCATGAGCGCCGAGACCCCTGTCGCCCCCGGTCAGTTCACCCGCCGGAGGCAGCAGTTCCGCGCCTGGCGGGGAACCAGGCCGTTCTGGGCGGGCCTGTTCGTCCTTATCGCCGGCTTCCCCATCGCGTACTTCCCTTACGCGCACCTCCAGGTGGGCCACCTGACGCTGGCGATGGCCACCACCGCGGGCGCGGGTTCGCTGATCATCGGCGTGCTGCTGGGCGTCCTGGGCATCAGTCTGTGGTTCCAGAAGCACGTACAGGTCTTCGCCGGAGTGGCGGCCATCCTGCTCGGCCTGGTGTCCATCCCGGTGTCGAACCTCGGCGGCTTCCTCATCGGCTTCCTGTTCGCGCTGGTCGGCGGTGCGATGGCCGTGTCGTGGGTACCGGGCACACCGCCCGCCCACGCTCCGGCCCCCGAAGCCGGCGCGGCCACCGGAGGCGCCCCCGAGGGCGCGTTCCCCGCACCTCCCGCCGATGCGGGCGACCTCACCGAGAACCCGTACAGCACGGGCCCGGCCCCCGTCGAGAAGCCGTCCTTCACGAAGGACGACCAGGGGGCGGGCGAGCCGCACGATCTGCACGATCTGTCAGGAACGAGCCCGGCCAACGGGGCGAACGGGAGGCACAGTGCCGGCTGACGAGGTTTCCACCGGGAGCGATGTGGACGCTGCCCGCGTGAGAACCACCGGGCCGCGGCACGCGGCACCGAAGAAGCCGCTCTTCACCAGGCTCCACATGCCGGCCGGCAAGGCGATAGCCCTGGCGGCCATGCCCACCGCGGTCCTCATGGGCATGGGGTTCACGCCGACCCTCGCCAACGCCGAGGACCAGCCGGCTTCCAAGAGCCTGACCATCGACGAGTACAAGGACTGCGTGGCGGCCCTGGAGGACGCGGACGCCTCCGCTTCGGCCTCCCCGTCGCCGTCCGCCTCGGCGAGCGCGAGCGAGTCGGCCGACGACTCCAAGGACGACTCGAAGGACGAGTCCGCGGACGACTCGAAGGACCCGTCGGGCAACGCGGGCGGCACGGGTGACTCCGGTTCGTCGGATTCAGGTTCCGACGACACGGCCGAGCCCGCTCCCTCGGCGTCCTCCGCGGCGGCCGAGCCCGAGAAGTCGTCGACGTCCGGTGACACCGCGACGGCGAGCCCCTCGGCCTCCGAGACGAGCAAGAACCTCCTGGAGACCGTCGGCGACGCCATCACGGATCTCTTCGACGGCAACGACACCGGCACGACGGCCGGTTCGAGCCCGTCTCCGTCGGCTTCGGCGTCGGCTTCGGCCGACGACCCGTCGTCGGACTCCGGCTCCGGCGCCTCGGACACCGCGGGGTCCTCCGGCTCGACCGGCAAGGACTCGTCCGGCACCTCCAAGGACACCACCGACGCCGTCACCGACACGGCGAAGGACACCGTCAAGGACACCGCCGACGAGGCCGAGGACACGGCGAAGGACACCGAGGAGGCCGCCGACGACGCCACGGCCTCGCCGAGCCCCTCGGAGAGCGCCGGCACGGACGCCGACGACTGTCCCGCCGCCACGGACGAAGAGGGCGGCATCGACAACAAGATCCGGCTGCCCGACGACCCCTGGTACCTGAACGCCAGTTCGCTGCTCCTCAAGGGCGCCGACTACCAGGGCATCGTCAAGGTGAAGACCGCCAACGGCACGGTCAAGGAGGTGCTGAAGTACGTCATCTCCGACGGCACCGACATCGGCGACCTGCACCAGACGGTGAACGACAAGCAGTCGGGCAAGACGTATCACGTACAGGCGGGCAAGGGCACCACGTCCACCATCCGTGACGGCGACACGATCATGTACACGGAGAGCATCTCCGGCAACCTGTTCGGCCTGATACCCATCACGTTCAGCCCGAAGAGCCCGCCGCCGCTGAACATCCCGCTGATCTACTTCACCGACGTGAAGGTCCAGCAGGCCGGCCAGCTCGGCGGCACGCTGACCGTCCCCGGTCTGCACCAGTACACGACCGGCTGAGCAGCACCGGCCGATCGTCCCGAGACCCGTCCGGGAGCCGCAGAAAACGCCGAGGGCGCCCCCTGTCGCACAGGGGGCGCCCTCGGCGCCGTCACAGGCCCCTCAGGGGGCCGGGGCCCCTCAGTCGCGGGAGCCGCCACCGAGGTGGTGGACGCGGAGCATGTTGGTGGTGCCTGCCACGCCGGGGGGCGAGCCGGCGGTGATGATGACGATCTCGCCCGGGCTGAAGCGGTTGATCTTGGCGATCTGCTGGTCGACCATGTCGACCATTTCGTCCGTGGTGTTCACGAACGGCACGATGTGCGACTCGACGCCCCAGCTGAGCGCCAGCTGGTTGCGGGTGCCCTCGTCGGTGGTGAAAGCGATGATCGGCTGGGCCGCGCGGTAGCGGGAGAGCCGGCGGGCGGTGTCGCCGGACTGGGTGAAGGCCACCAGGCCCCGGCCGCCCAGGAAGTCGGAGATCTCGCAGGCGGCGCGGGCGATCGAACCGCCCTGCGTGCGCGGCTTCTTGCCCGGCACCAGCGGCTGGAGACCCTTGCTGAGCAGCTCCTGCTCCGCCGCGGTGACGATCTTCGACATCGTCTTCACGGTCTCGATCGGGTACGCGCCCACGCTCGATTCGGCGGACAGCATGACCGCGTCCGCGCCGTCCAGGATCGCGTTGGCCACGTCGGAGGCCTCGGCGCGGGTCGGGCGGGAGTTGGTGATCATCGACTCCATCATCTGGGTCGCCACGATCACCGGCTTGGCGTTGCGGCGGCACAGCTCGATGAGGCGCTTCTGCACCATCGGGACCTTCTCGAGCGGGTACTCGACGGCCAGGTCGCCACGGGCCACCATGACGGCGTCGAACGCCGCGACGACGTCCTCCATGTTCTCCACCGCCTGCGGCTTCTCCACCTTGGCGATGACGGGGACCCGGCGGCCCTCCTCGTCCATCACCCGGTGGACGTCGGCCACGTCCTTGGCGTCCCGCACGAAGGACAGCGCGACCAGGTCGGCGCCCATGCGCAGCGCGAACCGCAGGTCGTCGATGTCCTTCTCGCTCAGCGCGGGCACGTTGACGGCCGCGCCGGGCAGGTTGATGCCCTTGTGGTCGGAGATGACACCGCCCTCGATGACGATCGTCTTCACCCGCGGGCCCTCGACGTCCAGGACCTTCAGCTCGACGTTGCCGTCGTTGATGAGGATCTGGTCGCCGCGCGAGACGTCGCTGGGCAGGCCCTTGTACGTCGTGCCGCAGATCGTCCTGTCGCCGGGGACGTCCTCGGCGGTGATGGTGAACTCGTCACCGCGCACCAGCTCGACCGGACCCTCGGCGAAGGTCTCGAGGCGGATCTTCGGGCCCTGGAGGTCGGCGAGCACACCGATGGCCCGGCCGGTCTCCTTGGCGGCGGCCCGGACCCGGTCGTAGCGGCCCTGGTGCTCGGCGTGGGAGCCGTGGCTGAAGTTGAAGCGGGCCACGTTCATGCCGGCTTCGATCAGCGACACGAGCATTTCGTGGGAGTCGACCGCGGGGCCGAGAGTACAGACGATTTTCGAACGGCGCATGGGGCGATCCTATCGGTTTGTTTCGCTACGGAATATTCCGTCTGGTGGAAGATACAAATGAGAGGGGTTGTGCTCAGTTGCTTTCCTGCTCAGTTTGTCTTTTTCACCAGTGCGTAGGTCTGTGTGGCGATCTCCAGTTCCTCGTCCGTCGGCACCACGGCGACCGCCACCCGCGCGCCGGCGGGCGAGATCAGCCGCGGTGCGTCACCGCGTACCGCGTTCAGTCCTTCGTCCACCGCCAGGCCCAGCGAGCCCAGCCCCGCCACGGCCGCCGCCCGCACCGGCGCCGCGTTCTCCCCGACCCCGGCGGTGAACGCGACCGCGTCCACCTGCCCGAGCACGGCGTAATAGGCGCCGATGTACTTCCTCAGCCGGTGAATGTAGATGTCGAAGGCGAGCCGCGCCCGCTCGTCGCCCTCGTCGATCCGGCGCCGGATCTCCCGCATGTCGTTGTCACCGCACAAGCCGACGAGCCCGCTCTTCTTGTTGAGAAGAGTGTCGATTTCGTCGATGGACATTTCACCAACACGCGCCAAATGGAAGATGACGGCCGGATCGATGTCCCCGGAGCGCGTACCCATCACGAGCCCCTCCAAGGGTGTGAGCCCCATCGAGGTGTCCACGCACCGGCCCTTCTCGACCGCCGAGGCCGACGCCCCGTTGCCGAGGTGCAGCACGATGACGTTCACCTCTTCGGGCGCCTTGCCCAGCAGCTTCGCCGTCGCCCGGGAGACGTACGCGTGCGAGGTCCCGTGAAACCCGTAGCGCCGCACCCGGTGCGCGTCGGCGGTCTCGACGTCGATCGCGTAGCGGGCCGCCGCCTCCGGCATCGTCGTGTGGAACGCGGTGTCGAACACGGCGACCTGGGGCAGGTCGGGACGCAGCGCCGTCGCGGTGCGGATGCCGGTGAGGTTGGCCGGGTTGTGCAGCGGGGCGACCGGGATCAGCCGCTCGATCTCGGCGAGGACGGCGTCGTCGATCACGGTCGGCGCGGTGAACCGCCGACCGCCGTGCACGACCCGGTGCCCGATGGCGGCCAGTTCGGGGGAGTCGAGGCCGAGCCCGTCCTTGCCGAGCTCCTCCGCCACGGCCTTCAGCGCGGCGTCGTGGTCGGCGATCGGCCCGGCCCACTCACGGCTCCCGCCGCCGGTCGCGAGGGGCGTGTGCGTCAGCCGGGAGGACCGCTCACCGATCCGCTCGACGAGCCCGCTCGCCAGCCGGCTGCTGTCCCGCATGTCGAGCAGCTGGTACTTCACCGACGAGGAACCGGAGTTGAGGACGAGGACACGGGTTGCGCTCACTGCTGGGACGCCTTCTCGCTCGGGGTCTGGGCCTGGATCGCCGTGATGGCGACGGTGTTGACGATGTCCTGGACCAGTGCGCCCCGGGACAGGTCGTTGACCGGCTTGCGCAGCCCCTGGAGCACCGGCCCCACCGCGATCGCGCCGGCCGAACGCTGCACCGCCTTGTAGGTGTTGTTGCCGGTGTTGAGGTCCGGGAAGATCAACACGCTCGCCTGTCCGGCGACTTCGGAGTCCGGCAGCTTGGTCGCGGCGACGGTCGGCTCCACGGCGGCGTCGTACTGGATGGGCCCCTCGATCCTCAGGTCGGGGCGCCGCTCGCGGACGAGCTTCGTCGCCTCGCGCACCTTGTCGACGTCGGCGCCCGAGCCGGACGTACCGGTGGAGTACGACAGCATCGCGATCCGCGGCTCCACGCCGAACTGGGCGGCGGTCGCGGCCGCCTGGATGGCGATGTCGGCCAGCTGCTCGGCGTTCGGGTCCGGGTTCACGGCGCAGTCGCCGTACACGAGGACCTTGTCGGCGAGGCACATGAAGAAGACGGACGAGACGATGTCCGCGTCCGGCTTGGTCTTGATGATCTCGAACGCGGGCCGGATCGTGGCCGCCGTGGAGTGCACCGACCCGGAGACCATGCCGTCGGCGAGGCCCTCCTGGACCATGAGCGTCCCGAAGTAGTTCACGTCCGAGACGACGTCGTAGGCCAGCTCCACCGTGACGCCCTTGTGGGCCCGCAGCCGGGCGTACTTCTCGGCGAAGGAGTCACGCAGCTCGGAGGTGGCCGGGTCGATCAGCGAGCAGTCGCCGAGGTCGATGCCGAGGTCGGCGGCCTTCTTCCGGATCTGGTCGACCGGCCCGAGGAGCGTGAGGTCGCAGACGCCCCGGCGCAGCAGCACCTCGGCCGCGTGCAGTACCCGCTCCTCGGTCCCCTCGGGCAGGACGACCCGGCGCTTGTCGACGCGCGCCTGCTCCAGGAGCTTGTGCTCGAACATCATCGGCGTGAGGCGGTCGGTGCTCGGCGCCGAGACGCGGCGGAGCAGATCGACCGTGTCCACGTGCCGCTCGAACAGCCCGAGGGCGGTCTCCGCCTTGCGCGGGGTGGCCGCGTTCAGCTTCCCCTCCAGGGAGAACAGCTGCTCGGCGGTGAGGAAGCTGTTGCCGGGCACCGAGACGACGGGTGTGCCGGGGGCGAGGCGGGCGGCGAGGGTGAGGATCTCGTCGCTCGGCACCTCGTCGAGGGTGAGCAGCAGACCGGCGATCGGCGGGGTGCCGGCGCTGTGCGCGGCGAGCGAGCCGATCACCAGGTCGGCGCGGTCCCCCGGGGTGACGACCAGGCAGCCCGGGGTCAGCGCGTTGAGGAAGTTGGGCAGCATCGCCCCGCCGAAGACGAAGTCGAGCGCGTCACGGGCCAGCCCGGAATCGTCGCCGAGCAGCACCCGCGCGCCCAGCGCGTGGCTGATCTGGGCGACGGTCGGCGCGGAGAGTGCGGGCTCGTCGGGCAGCACGTAGCACGGCGCCGGCAGCCGGGTCGCGAGCCGGGCGGCGATCTCCTCCCGGTCCTGGGGCGCCACCCGGTTGGTCACCATGGCGAGGACGTCGCAGCCGAGCACCTCGTACGCCCGGTAGGCGTTGCGGGTCTCCGCGAACACCGACTCCACCGTCTGCTTGCGCCCGCCGACGACCGGGATCACGGACGCGCCGAACTCGTTCGCGAGGCGCGCGTTGAGGGCGAGTTCGTCCGGGAACTGGGTGTCCGCGTAGTCCGTCCCCAGGACGAGGACGACCTCGTAGTCGCGGGCGACGCGGTGGAACCGCTCGACGAGGGTGGAGACCAGTTCGTCCGTCCCCTGTTCCGCCTGGAGGGCGGACGCCTCGTGGTAGTCCATCCCGTACACGGTGGCCGGATCCTGCGCCAGCCGGTAGCGCGCACGCAGCAGCTCGAACAGCCGGTCGGGCCCGTCGTGGACGAGGGGACGGAACACGCCCACCCGGTCGACCTGCCGGGTCAGGAGCTCCATGACCCCCAGCTCGACGACCTGGCGGCCGTCGCCGCGGTCGATTCCGGTCACGTACACGCTGCGGGTCACGCGGGCTCTCCGTCTCTCTACGGGGGCACGGGGCACGGGGCACAAAAATCGCCCACCTAGGTGAGCAGATCCCTCTTGACAATACCCCTGGCCGTAGTTAAGGCGCCCGTCAAGAGACAGCCCGCTCGGCGGCGTGAAACAATCGAATCTGGCTCACCGGTACCAACAGCGAGCAGGAGACACAGCACGATGCGCATCGGAGTTCTCACCGCAGGTGGCGACTGCCCCGGCCTGAACGCAGTGATCCGGTCGGTCGTGCACCGCGCCGTGGACAACTACGGCGACGAGGTGATCGGCTTCGAGGACGGCTACGCCGGTCTGCTGGACGGCCGTTACCGCAGCCTCGACCTCAACGCGGTGAGCGGCATCCTGGCCCGCGGCGGCACCATCCTCGGCTCCTCCCGCCTGGAGCGCGACCGGCTGCGCGAGGCCTGCGAGAGCGCCTCCGACATGATCCACGACTTCGGCATCGACGCGCTGATCCCGATCGGCGGCGAGGGCACGCTGACGGCGGCGCGGATGCTGTCCGACGCCGGTCTGCCGGTGGTGGGCGTCCCGAAGACGATCGACAACGACATCTCGTCGACGGACCGCACCTTCGGCTTCGACACGGCGGTGGGCGTCGCGACGGAGGCGATGGACCGCCTGAAGACGACGGCGGAGTCCCACCAGCGAGTGATGGTGGTCGAGGTCATGGGCCGTCACGCGGGCTGGATCGCGCTGGAGTCCGGCATGGCCGCGGGCGCCCACGGGATCTGCCTGCCGGAGCGGCCCTTCGACCCCGCCGACCTGGTGAAGATGGTCGAGGAGCGGTTCGCCCGCGGCAAGAAGTTCGCGGTGATCTGCGTCGCGGAAGGCGCGCACCCGGCCGACGGCACCATGGACTACAGCAAGGGCGCGATCGACCAGTTCGGCCACGAGCGTTTCCAGGGCATCGGCACGGCGCTGGCCTACGAGCTGGAGAAGCGGCTCGGCAAGGAGGCCCGACCGGTGATTCTCGGCCACGTCCAGCGTGGCGGTGTCCCGACGGCGTACGACCGTGTCCTCGCGACCCGCTTCGGCTGGCACGCGGTGGAGGCGGCGCACCGGGGCCAGTTCGGGCGGATGACGGCGCTGCGCGGGACCGACGTGGTGATGGTGCCGCTGGCGGAGGCCGTGACCGAGCTGAAGACGGTGCCGAAGGACCGGATCGTCGAGGCGGAGTCGGTCTTCTAGGCGGTCCTGCCGTCCGGACGGCTCGACTGTCCGGACGGTCCCGTCGTCCGGGCCTCTTGTCGTCCGGGCGGTCCCGTCGGCGGGACGGTCGTGGCGGCTAGGCGGTCCGGGTCTCCACGCCGGCCCAGAAGGTGTCGACGATCCGGTCGAGGAAGTCCCGGCCGGCGTCGCTCGCCTCCCTGGCCGCGCCGCCGTCGCCCCAGCTCAGCGTGGCGACCATCTGCCCCTGGTAGTCCTGGTGCAGCTCCTGGAGGGTCTCCTCCAGCAGACGCCGGTCCAGGGGCACGATCCTGCCGACCGGCCGCACGTACGCCTGCCAGCGGGTGCGGGCCGCGGTGCGGAGCAGGTCCGCCAGCCTGGCCTCGAGGCCGGTCACGGTGACCAGGTCGGGCAGCGAGAGGTCGAGCAGCTCGGCGAGGGCGGCGGACTGCCGGTCCGTGCCGCGCCACTGCCCGCTCTCCTCCATCCGCGTGTACGCCAGGAACTCGTGCCCCACGGCCCGGGCGACGTCCTCGGGGGCGAAGCCCTGGGCCACCCGGTGTTCGCGCAGGGTGCGCGGCCTGCCGATCAGCTCACCGGGGGAACACCACAACACGCCCGCCAGCGCGGTGAGTTCGGAGTGCGTGGGGGTGAGTGCCCCGCGTTCCCAGGCCATGACGAGATCGTGGGTGGCGTGCGGGAGGGCGTAGGAGGCGCGCAGCCCGTGGGCGACGTGCTCCGGGGTCATACCGAGGGCCGCGCGGAGCCGTCGGGCGGCGGGAGCGTTGAAGGGGGGACCTGGCTGACGGGTGTGGGCTGGAGGTCTGGGCACGGGGGACAACGTAGGGGTCGCGCAGGGCGGTGACTACAGGGTGTTTGGACATAGTCACCGGTTGTAGGAACCTACGGTCGTCACCGGCGTGGTGGGTGGTCGCATACGGGTGGTCGTCATTTCCCGCGCGTCGTGCGCACCCAGCGGTAGACCAGTTCCGGCCTCCCCACCTGCCCGTACAGCGGCTTGCGCTCGGTTCTCCCCGCCTCCACCAGATGCTCCAGATACCGCCGGGCCGTGATGCGGGAGATGCCCACCGATTCGGCGACCCCCGCCGCGGTCAGGCCCTGCTCCGCCGCCCGTACGGCCTGTGTCACCCGCTCCAGCGTGGGCGCGCTCAGCCCCTTGGGCAGCGCGGCCGGTCCCGGCGCGCGCAGGGTCGCCAGCGCCCGGTCCACCTCGTCCTGGCCGCTCGCCTCGCCCGCGGCCGCCCGGAACTCGGCGTACCGCACCAGCCGGTCCCGGAGCGTGGCGAAGGTGAAGGGCTTCAGCACGTACTGCACCACTCCGAGCGAGACGCCCTCCCGCACCACGGTCAGGTCCCGCGCCGACGTCACCGCTATCACGTCCGCGTGATATCCCGCCGCCCGCAGCGAGCGGGCCAGCTGGAGCCCGTGCGCGTCGGGCAGGTGCAGGTCCAGCAGCAGCAGGTCGACCGGCGTACGGTCCAGCAGGCGCCGGGCCTCCGCGCCGGTGTGCGCCTTGCCCACCGCGACGAACCCCGGCACCCGGCCCACGTACATCACATGGGCGTCCGCGGCGACCGGATCGTCCTCGACGACCAGCACTCTGATCGGCTCTTCGCTCGTCATCCCCTGCCTCCGGACCGCGACACCGAGGCGGCGGCACCGGACCGGTCGGCACCGGACCCGGCGGCACCCGTCGGCACCGGCGCCGGCAGCGGCAGGCGTACCAGGAACTCGGCTCCGCCTCCCGCGGCCTCCGCCACCGACAGCGTCCCGTCGTGCCGCTGCACGGCCTGCCGGACCAGGGCCAGCCCGAGGCCCCGGCCGCCCGGCCCGGCCGGCTTCGTCGAGAAGCCCCGTTCGAAGACCAGCGAGGCGTGCGCGGGATCCACCCCCGCTCCCGTGTCCGCCACCCGCAGCAGCAGCTCGGCGCGCTCCGTGGCGGCGGTCACCGTCACCCGCGCCCGACTGCTCCCCTGGGCCGCGTCCACCGCGTTGTCGATGAGGTTGCCCAGGATCGTCACCAGGTCCCTGGCGGGGAGCGACTCCGGCAGCAGACCGTCGTCCAGGGTGCTCTCCTGCGACACGACCAGTTCGACGCCCCGCTCGTTCGCCTGGGCGGTCTTGCCCAGCAGCAGGGCCGCCAGGACCGGCTCGCTGACCGCCGCGACGACCTGGTCCGTCAGCGCCTGGGCCAGCTCCAGTTCCGCCGTCGCGAAGTCCACCGCCTCCTCCGCCCGGCCCAGTTCGATCAGCGACACCACGGTGTGCAGCCGGTTCGCCGCCTCGTGGGCCTGTGAACGCAGTGCCTGCGTGAAGCCGCGTTCGGAGTCCAACTCGCCCATCACGGACTGGAGTTCGGTCACATCGCGCAGGGTCACCACGGTGCCCCGGCGCTCGCCGCCCGACACCGGGGAGGTGTTCACCACGAGCACCCGGTCCGCCGTCAGATGCACCTCGTCCACCCGGGGCTCCGAGGAGAGCAGGGCGCCCGTCAGCGGGGCCGGCAGACCCAGTTCCGCCACCGACATGCCCACCACCTCACCCGAGACACCCAGCAGCTCCCGGCCGCCGTCGTTGATCAGCGCCACCTTGTACTGTCCGTCCAGCATCAGCAACCCCTCGCGCACCGCGTGCAGCGCCGCCTGGTGGTAGTCGTGCATACGGCTCAGCTCGGACGCGTTCATGCCGTGGGTGTGGCGGCGCAGCGACGCGTTGATGACGTACGTGCCGATCGCGCCGAGGGCGAGCGCGCCGACGGCCACCGCGATCAGGGCCGTCACCTGGTCCTGCACCCGCTTGCTGATCGACTCGACCTTGATGCCCGCGCTGACCAGGCCGATGATCGTGCCGTCGTCCTCGATCGGGGCGACCGCGCGGACGGACGCGCCGAGCGTGCCGGTGTAGGTCTCGGTGAAGGTCTCGCCCTTCAGCGCCTTCGCGGTGTTGCCCCGGAAGCGCAGGCCTATCTGCGTCCTGTCCGGGTGGGTCCAGCGGATGCCCTCCGGGTTCATGATCGTGACGAAGTCGACCTCGGTGTCCTTCATGACCCGCAGGGCGTACGGCTGGAGCTCGGCGGTGGGCCGCGCGGTCCCGATCGCGGCCCGTACGGAGGGCGCGTCGGCGACCGAGCGGGCCACGGCCGTGGCCTGCCGGCCCGCCGCCTCCTCGGCCTGGTCGCGGTCGCTGACGTAGGTGAACAGCGCGTATCCCGCGACGAGCACCGCTATCAGCACCGCCTGCATGGCGAAGAGCTGGCCGGCCAGGCTGCGGGGTCTCGGCAGAGCGGGGATGCGCATGCCGTCAGTGTGCCCCCGGCGTCGAGTGTGAACTAAATGAACGGAAGGGTGACCGCCCTCACAGGGCGGGAGATAGTCACGGCGATCCCCCACAACCCCGGACGTGAGCCGCACGCCGGTGATGCCGACGAAGACGTCAAGGAGGGCAGCCGTGGCCGCCAGCACCCCCGATACGGCACCTGCCGCACCCGCGGTCAAGCGGGACCGCACCCACTACCTGTACATCGCGGTGATCGTCGCGGTCGCCATCGGCATCGCCGTGGGGCTCGCCGCCCCCGACTTCGCCGTCGAGCTGAAGCCCATCGGGACCGGCTTCGTCAACCTGATCAAGATGATGATCTCGCCGATCATCTTCTGCACGATCGTGCTGGGCATCGGCTCCGTGCGGAAGGCCGCCAAGGTCGGCGCCGTCGGCGGTATCGCCCTCGGCTACTTCATGGTCATGTCGATGGTGGCCCTCGGTATCGGCCTCGTCGTCGGCAACATCCTGGAGCCGGGGACGGGCCTCGCCATCACGGACGCCGTGAAGGAGACCGGGCAGGCGCAGGTCTCGCCGGAGGCCAAGGACACCACCGAGTTCCTGCTCGGCATCATCCCCACCACGATCGTCTCCGCCTTCACCGAGGGCGAGGTCCTCCAGACCCTCCTCATCGCCCTGCTCTGCGGCTTCGCGCTCCAGGCCATGGGCAAGGCCGGCCAGCCGGTGCTGCGCGGTGTCGAGCACATCCAGCGCCTGGTCTTCCGCGTCCTCGCGATGGTGATGTGGGCCGCTCCGATCGGCGCCTTCGGCGCCATGGCCGCGGTCGTCGGCTCGTCGGGCGTGGACGCGCTCAAGAGCCTCGCCGTGCTGATGCTCGGCTTCTACGCCACCTGTTTCCTCTTCGTCTTCCTCGTGCTCGGCGCGCTGCTGAAGATCGTCTCGGGTCTGAACATCCTCTCCCTGTTCAAGTACCTGGCCCGGGAGTTCCTGCTGATCCTGTCCACCTCCTCCTCCGAGTCCGCGCTGCCGCGGCTCATCGCGAAGATGGAGCACCTGGGGGTCAGCAAGCCCGTCGTCGGCATCACCGTCCCGACCGGCTACTCCTTCAACCTGGACGGCACCATGATCTACATGACCATGGCCTCGCTGTTCATCGCCGACGCCATGGGTACGCCGATGTCGCTCGGCGAGCAGATCCCGCTGCTGCTCTTCCTGTTCGTCGCCTCCAAGGGCGCGGCCGGTGTCACCGGCGCCGGCATGGCGACCCTGGCCGGCGGTCTCCAGTCGCACAAGCCCGCCCTGGTGGACGGCATCGGCCTCATCGTCGGCATCGACCGCTTCATGAGCGAGGCCCGCGCCCTCACCAACTTCGCGGGCAACGCCGTCGCGACCGTCCTGATCGGCACGTGGACGAAGGAGATCGACAAGGAGCGGGTCTCCCTGGTGCTCGCCGGCGGGCTGCCCTTCGACGAGAAGACCCTGCTCGACGACGACGCTGCCGACCCCGCCGACGGTGCCGGTCCGGCGGAGCTGCCCGAGCAGCGTGAGGGCGGCGAGAAGGAACTCGCCAAGGCCTGACCCCGGCCCTCCCCACTCCGGGTGTCCGACCCCGCCTGAACCGGGGCCGGACACCCGGCCACCCATCCCGGACGTCCGACCCTTCCCCACGGCCCGGCCGCCCGGTCCCTTTCCTCCCTGGCCCCGGCCCGGGCCCCGGCTGACCCTTGGTCCCCGGCCCCGGCTGGCCCTCGGCTCGGGTATCCGGCCCGGCTGGTCCCCGGCCCCAGGCCCTCGGTCCTGGACCTGGCCCCGCCCCGGCCCTCGGCCGGCCCCCGGCCCCTGGCGGCTCGGCCTCCGGCCCCACGGCCTCCGGCCCCCGGCCTCCGGCCCCACGGCCCACCGCCTCAGGCCCCGGTCGGCGTCCCCGTTCCAAGGGTGCCGTGGCGCATGTCAGTTCACTGGCCCAGGGATTCCGCGGCCGCGCGCGGCAGCCACTGCCGGACGTTGCCGAAGGTGAACCCGAGCCGCGTGGCACGGGAGTTGTCCATGCCGTAGAAGCGGCGGAAGGAGAGCGGGGACACCTCGCCGACCTCGACCTCCCGGAACACCGCCCGGCCGCCGGGCACCCGCGCGGCCACCGCCTCGCACAGCTCGTCCGTGGTCAGCGTCCCGTGCGAGGCCGCGTTGACCGGGCCGGTGAAGTCCTGGCCCACCGTCCAGAACAGGAAGTCGGCGATCTCCTCGACGTGGATGTACGTCGCCGGACGGTTCGCCGTCGGCACGGTGATCGGCTCACCGGCGCGCACGCGGGACGCGTAGTGCTCCAGCCGTCCCGTGAAGTCGTCCGCCCCGCCGAGCACATGGGCGACGCGGACGGCCACGTAAGGGAACGCCGGCTCCGCCGCGAACACCGCCTCCGCCTGCCGCTTGCCCTCGCCGTAGTGGGCGTCGAGGAACTCCGGTTCGTCCCACGGGAGTCCGAGATCGACCCGGACGTCCAGCGGATCGACGTCGCGCTCCCGCACGAAGGCGACGGAGTCCTCGTACTCGTAGACCTCGACCGTCGACGTCAGCACGTACCGGCGGGTGCGGCCGGCGAACACCCGGCGGGCGATCGCCGCCTGGCGCGGGGTGTAGCAGACCTGGTCGACGACGACGTCGAAGGAGCGTGGACCGAGCGCCGAGGCCAGCGCCGTCTCGTCGTCGCGGTCGGCGATCAGGTGCGTCGCGCCCGGCGGCGGCGCGGACGAACCGCGATTCAGTACGGTCACCCGGTCCCCGGCGGCCAGCAGGCGGGCGATCAGGCGCTTGCCGAAATAGCGGTTTCCGCCGATGACCAATACCTCACGGGCCTTTCCCTCCTGGGTTGTTTCCATGACCATGATTCTCCCGGCGTACACGTGTGTCCTGAAGGGGTAACCATGGGAGTTCCGGCCGCAGTACCGAAAGAACCTCGGCATTCACGGGCCGCGACCGACGGAACACCGGTGGCCTTCGACGCGCTGGACCGGCAGATCCTGGAACTGCTCCAGACCGACGGCCGGATCAAGCTCAGCGAGCTGGGCCGCCGGGTGCGGCTGAGTCCGGCGGCGGTGACCGAACGGGTGCGGCGGCTGGAGGCCGCGGGGATCATCAGCGGCTACGGCGCGCACGTCAGCGCCGCCCGCCTCGGCTACGGAATCCAGGCGTTCATCCGGGTCGACCCGCACGGCGGCTACACCCTGAAGCATCCGAGGACCCTGGAGCTGATCGAGCGCCCCGAGATCACCGAGGTCCACCACGTGGTGGGCGAGGACTGCTGGATCCTGAAGGTCGCCGTCCGGGACACCGTCCATCTGGAGGACGTGCTGGAGGCGGTGTCCGCCCTCGGGCGCACCACGACGTCGATCGTGCTCACCTCCCCGGTGGAGCGGAAACCGCTCCTGCCCCGATGAGGGCCGCTCTTGCCTTGACGCGGACGTCAAGGCTTACGTTCGTGGACATGCGCATCGGCGAGCTGGCCGCACGGGCCGGGACCACTACCCGGACGCTGCGGTACTACGAGTCGCGCGGGCTGCTGCCCGCACGGCGCGGCGACAACGGGTACCGGACGTACGACGAGAGCGATCTGCGGCTGTTGCGGCAGATCAGGACGCTCCAGGACTTCGGGTTCGACCTGGAGGAGACCCGGCCCTTCGTGGAGTGCCTGCGGGCCGGGCACCCGCAGGGCGACTCCTGCCCGGCCTCGCTCGCGGTCTACCGGCGCAAGCTGGACGAGCTGGACGCGCGCTCATCGGGGAGCTGCGGGCGGTGCGGGAGACGGTCGCCGGGCAGCTCGTGCGGGCCGAACGGGCGCGCGACGAGCTGGCCGCCGAGGCGGGGGTTCCGGGGGGTCCGGATCCCGGGTGCGAACTGGGAGGGCAGGAGCGGTGATCAGAGCGGACGGGGTGGCCGAGGTGACGGACGCGGACTTCGGGGCGGAGGTGCTGGGGGCGGACCTGCCGGTGCTGGTGGAGTTCACCGCCGACTGGTGTCCGCCGTGCCGGCAGATGGGGCCGGTGCTCACCGCGCTCGCCGCCGAGGAGGGCGAGCGGCTGAAGGTGGTGCAGCTGGACGTGGACACCAACCCGGAGACCACCCACGCCTACAAGGTGCTGTCGATGCCGACCTTCATGGTGTTCCGGGCCGGCGAGCCCGTGAGGTCGATGGTGGGCGCCCGGCCCAAGCGCCGGCTGCTGGCGGAGCTGGACGAGGCCCTGGACGACGTCCGGTGAGCGGGCGGTGAACTGACCCGGGCGGAGAGACGGCGCACCACGAAGAAATCCCCCGAGCAATTGCGCTCGGGGGATTTCTCTGCGTATATTCGATGATTCGCGACTTCGCATGAATGGAGTCGCAAAGAAGCTCAGTGAGCACAGTATATGCGGGCGGGAGTGGAATTGTCAAACGCCGACTTTCCGGATAATGAATTGCGCTGCGAGCAGGAATTCATCGACGGCCTGTACGCGCGGGTGGACGCCCTGCGCGGCGACACCGAGGGCGCCGTCACCGACGCGCTGGCCCAGGGCAACACGCCCATGCAGGCCCGGCTCGAGCGGGACATCCTGGTCGCCGAGCGCTCCGGGCTGCTCGCCGCGCTGAACGCGGTGGACGGCTCCCTCTGCTTCGGCCGAATCGACCTCACCTCCGGCACCGACCACCACATCGGACGCATCGGACTGCGCGCCGAGGACGCCGAGCGCACCCCGGTCCTCATCGACTGGCGCGCCGACGTCGCCCGCCCCTTCTACCTGGCCACCGGCCACACCCCGATGGGGCTGCGCCGGCGCCGGCACCTCACCACCGAGGGCCGCCGGGTCACCGCCCTGCACGACGAGATCCTCGACCTCGGCGACGCCACCCGCACCGGCTACGAGGACCCGACCGGCGACGCCGTCCTGCTCGCCGCGCTCGACTCCGCGCGCACCGGCCGGATGAGCGACATCGTGCAGACCATCCAGGCCGAGCAGGACGAGATCATCCGGGCGCCCCACCGAGGGGTGCTGGTGGTCGAGGGCGGCCCGGGCACCGGCAAGACGGCCGTCGCCCTGCACCGCGCCGCCTACCTCCTCTACGAACACCGGGAACTGCTCGCCAAGAGGGCCGTCCTGATCGTCGGCCCCAACCCCGCCTTCCTCGGCTACATCGGCGAGGTGCTGCCCGCGCTGGGCGAGACCGGTGTGCTGCTGGCGACGGTCGGCGAACTCTTCCCCGGTGTGAGGGCGACGGCGGCCGACACCCGCGCGGCGGCGGCCGTGAAGGGCCGCGCCGACATGGCGGACGTGCTCGCCGACGTCGTCCGCGACTGGCAGGCGCTGCCCGATCCGGTGATCGCGATCACGCACGACCGCGAGGTCCTGATGCTCGACGACGGCCTGGTGAACATGGCCCGCGAGCGCACCCGGGCCGTCCGGATGCCGCACAACGCGGCCCGCGAGATCTTCGAGGGCCACATCCTCAACACGCTCACCGACATGGTCGCCGAACGCATCGGCACGGACCCCTACGACGGCTCGAACCTGCTCGACCCGAGCGACATCACCCAGATCCGCGACGAACTCGCCGAGAACCCCGAGGTCTGGGCCGCCATCGACCAGCTGTGGCCGCGCCTGACCCCGCAGCGGCTGGTCGCCGACTTCCTCGCCGACCCCGTGGGCTACGTCTCCGACGACGACGCCGCCGCCATCCGCCGCCCGGTGACCCGGGCGTGGACCGTGGCGGACGTACCGCTGCTCGACGAGGCGGCCGAACTGCTCGGCGAGGACGACCGGGTGGCCCGGGCCCGCGCGGACCGCGAGCGGGAGACCCAGGTGGCCTACGCGCAGGGCGTCCTGGACGTCTCGTACGCCTCCCGCACCTACGAGTTCGACGACAAGGACGAGGAGGACTCGGAAGTCCTGTCCGCGCACGACATCATCGACGCCGAACGCTTCGCCGAACGCCACGAGGAGGACGACCACCGCAGCGCCGCCGAACGCGCGGCCGCGGACCGCACCTGGGCGTTCGGGCACATCATCGTCGACGAGGCGCAGGAGCTGTCGCCGATGGCCTGGCGGCTGCTGATGCGGCGCAGCCCTACCCGCTCGATGACCCTGGTCGGCGACCCGGCGCAGACCGCCGAGGCGGCCGGCGTGGGCTCCTGGGACAGGATCCTGAGGCCGTACGTCGAGGACCGCTGGGAGCACACCAGGCTCGGCGTCAACTACCGCACCCCGGCCGAGATCATGGACGTGGCCGCGGCGGTGGTCCGCGCGGAGCACCCCGGCTTCGAGCCGCCGAGTTCGGTGCGCTCGACCGGCGTACGGCCCTGGGCGCGTGCCACCGACGACCTCCCCGGCGCGGTCGCCGAGGCCGTCGGGGAACTCACCCCGGCCGAGGGCAGGCTCGCCGTCATCGCCCCGCGCGACCTGCACCGGAAGCTGGCGGCCCGGCTGGACGGGGTGACGGCGGGCGCCGAGCCGGACCTGACCCGGAGCGTCGTCCTGCTCGACCCCCGTCAGTCCAAGGGCCTGGAGTTCGACTCCGTGCTGGTGGTGGAGCCCGCGCGGTACGGCACCAGCGACCTGTACGTGGCGCTGACCCGGGCGACGCAGCGACTGGGAGTGGTGCACGGCAGGCCCCTGCCGAAGGCGCTGGCCGCGGTCCTCGGCGGTCCTGCGGCGTGACGCGGCATCGGCGGGCCCCGCCCGGGGGCGCCCCCGGGCGGGGCCCGCCGATGCCTCACGCAGGCCGCAGCCACACCGTCGCGAGTGGCGGCAGGGTCAGCCGGATGCTCGCCGGACGGCCGTGATGGCCCTGCGGCTCCGGCTTGACCGGGTCGGGATGCGCGACACCGCTGCCGCCGTACCCGGCCGCGTCGGTGTTGAGGACCTCGTGCCAGGCCGGGACGTCGTCCGGCGCACCGACGCGGTAGTCGTGGCGCACGACCGGGGACAGGTTGGAGACCGACAACAGCGGGGCGCCCTCGGCGTCGTACCGCAGGAAGGCGAAGACGTTGTCCTCGGCCGCGTCCCCGGCCACCCACTGGAAACCGGCGGGGTCGGTGTCCCGCTGCCAGAGCGCCGGCGCCGCGCGGTAGACGGTGTTCAGATCGCGGACCAGGTCCCGGACCCCCCGGTGGTCGGCCTCGGCGCTGTACGCCGGGTCCAGCAGCCACCAGTCGGGGCCGTGCGCCTCGGACCACTCCGCTCCCTGGGCGAACTCCTGCCCCATGAAGAGCAGTTGCTTGCCCGGATGGGCCCACATGAACGCCAGATAGGCGCGCAGGGCGGCGCGCTGCTGCCACCAGTCGCCGGGCATCTTCGACACCAGCGAGCGCTTCCCGTGCACGACCTCGTCGTGGGAGATGGGCAGGACGTAGTTCTCGCTCCAGGCGTACACCAGCGAGAACGTCATCTCGTGGTGGTGGTACTTCCGGTGCACCGGCTCATGGCTCATGTACTCCAGCGAGTCGTGCATCCAGCCCATGTTCCACTTCAGCCCGAAGCCGAGCCCGCCGAAGCCGCTCGGGCCCGGATGATGGGTGGCCCGCGTGACACCGTCCCAGGCCGTGGACTCCTCCGCGATCGTGACGACCCCGGGGCTGCGGCGGTAGACCGTGGCGTTCATCTCCTGGAGGAACGCCACCGCGTCCAGGTTCTCCCGGCCCCCGTGCTCGTTCGGGGTCCACTGGCCCGGCTCGCGCGAGTAGTCCAGGTACAGCATCGAGGCGACGGCGTCCACGCGCAGCCCGTCGATGTGGAACTCCTCGCACCAGTAGACCGCGTTGGCCACCAGGAAGTTGCGCACCTCGCGCCGGCCGAAGTCGAACTCCAGCGTCCCCCAGTCGGGATGCGCGGCCCGCAGCGGGTCCTCGTGCTCGTACAGCGGACGACCGTCGAACTCCGCGAGGGCCCACTCGTCGCGCGGGAAGTGCGCCGGCACCCAGTCCATCAGGACGCCGATGCCGGCCCGGTGCAACGCGTCCACCAGGTACTTGAAGTCGTCGGGAGTGCCGAGGCGGGCCGTGGGCGCGTAGAAACCGGTGACCTGGTAGCCCCACGAGCCACCGAAGGGATGCTCGGCGACCGGCATCAGCTCGACATGCGTGAATCCCAGGTCCCGGACGTACGCGGGCAGTTGCTCGGCCAGCTGACGATAGGTCAGCCCGGGTCGCCAGGAGGCCAGATGGATCTCGTACACGGAGAACGGCGCCTCGTGCACGGGTATCTCGGCCCGCCGGGCGAGCCACTCCCCGTCGCCCCACTCGTACCGCGAGGCGTGCACGATCGACGAGGTCGCGGGCGGCACCTCGGTGCGCCGGGCCATCGGGTCGGCGCGCAGGGTGTGCGAGCCGTCGGGGCGGGTGATGTCGAACTTGTACAGTTCGCCCTCGCCGATCCCGGGCACGAACAGCTCCCAGACCCCGGACGAGCCCAGCGACCGCATGGGGTACCCGGTGCCGTCCCAGAAGTTGAAGGTGCCGGCCAGCCGCACCCCGCGCGCGTTCGGCGCCCACACGGAGAAGGCGGTGCCGTTCACCCCCTGGTGGGTCGTCGGCCGCGCGCCCAGCACCGTCCACAGCTGCTCGTGCCGGCCCTCGCCGAGCAGGTGCAGGTCCAGATCGCCCAGCGTCGGCAGGAAGCGGTAGGCGTCCTCGGTCTCCAGGGTGGTGCCCTCGTACGTCACCAGGAGCCGGTGTTCCGGGGCCTGACGCAGAGGCGCCAGGCCGGAGAAGAAGCCGTCGCCGTCGTCGTGGAGCTCGACGCGCAGCTCGCCCGCCAGCACCGTGACGGACCGCGCGTACGGGCGCAGCGCCCGGAAGACGATCCCGCCGGGCACCGGGTGCGCACCGAGCACGGAGTGCGGGTCGTGATGCGTACCGTGCAGCAGCCGCTCACGGTCGGCGGGAGCGACGGCGGGGTCGAAGAGGAGGCCCGCACCGGGGTCCGGTACGGGGTCCGGCACCGGTGTGAGGTCGGCGGTGGGAGTGGCGTCGGCGGTGGGAGTGGGGTCGGGAGCAGGAGCGGGAGCAGGAGCGGGAGCGGGGTCCGCGGGGAGCCGCACCGACTCCGCCGCGACGACCTCCCCGGCCCCGGCTGCGGCAGTCTCCGGCTCCCCGGCCCCGGCTGCCGCAGTCTCCGGCTCCGCCGTCGTGGCTGCGGCAGTCTCCGGCTCCGCCGTGGAGGCTGCTGCCGCCACCGGCTCCGTCACTCCCGTCGCCGAGTTCTTCTTGGCCTTCTTGCTCGCCGCTTTCTTGCTCGCCGCCTTCTCGGCCGCCGCCTTCTTGGGCACTGCTTTCTTCGCGGTGGCCTTCTTCTTCGGGGGAGTCACGTACGGAGCCTCCTCAAGGCAGATCGGGTGCGGCGAGGCGGTGTATCGCGGAAAGCGGTACGGGGAGCCACTCGGGGCGGTGCCGGGCTTCGTAGACGACCTCGTAGACCGCCTTGTCCGTCTCGTGGGCCCGCAGCAGCACGGGATCGGTGCGCGGATCGACGCCCGCCACCTCGGCGTACCCGGAACAGTAGGCCGCCCGGCAGGCGTGTGCCCAGGCCGGTGCGGGCGGGTCGGCCGAGTGGGCGGCGTAGTCGAAGGAACGCAGCATGCCCGCCACGTCCCGCACGGTCGGCTGGGGCATCCGCCGCTCGGCCAGCGGCCTGGCGGGCTCCCCCTCGAAGTCGATCAGCGCCCACTCACCGGAGGCCGAGCGAAGGCACTGCCCGAGGTGCAGATCGCCGTGGACACGCTGGGCGGTCCAGGTGTGGCCCTCGGCCGCGAGGTCGGCCAGCGCGGTGAAGGCGGTGCGCAGCGCCGGTGCGTAGGGGCGCAGCGCGGGCACCGCCTGCGCGGCGGCGTCCAGCCGCTGGGTCATGCCGTCGACCATCGGCCGTATCTGCGCCTGTCCCAGCGTCGCCGTGGGCAACGCCCTGGCCAGCGCCCCGTGCACCTCGGCGGTGGCCCGCCCCAGCGCGCGCGCCTCGGCGGCGAAGTCCTCGCCCTTGGCCAGTTCCCGCAGCGCAAGCTCCCAGCCGTCCGCCGCACCCTGCACATACGGCTGGAGCACGGCCAGGACGTACGGCTCGCCCTCGCCCTCACCCGGGTCGCCGTACATCCACGCGGTCGGCGCGGGCACCCGGGGGCAGCCCTCGCGGGCCAGCGCCAGCGGCAGCTCCAGGTCGGGGTTGACGCCCGGCACCACCCGGCGCAGCAGCTTCAGAATGAACGTATCTCCATAGATGACGGACGAGTTCGACTGTTCGCCCGTCAGCCGGCGCGGGACCAGCCCGGAACGGATCTTCTGCCCGGGGTCGCGCTCGCAGCGCAGCCCGCCGATCCGGGCTCCGGTGCGCAGGGCCTCCAGCAGCACCTCGGCGGGCCGGGTGTCGTACAGGGCGTCGAACACGGTCCGCCCGGCCAGCGGACCCTGGGTCACATGCCCGATCAGCGCGGGCGCCAGCCGGGGCGGCAGGGCCTCGCGGGTGCCGATCAGCAGCTGGTAGCAGTCGCCGGGCGCGCCCGGCTGGTGGGCGCGTACCAGCAGGTGGTACAGACCCAGTCTGGTCCGGGCCGGCAGCAGCTCGGTGGCCGCCACCAGCGAGAAGCCGGTGACCGGACGGCCCTTGCCGGCGAACCAGCGCTGCCGGGGCAGCCACTCGCGCAGCAGGGGGTCCAGTGAAGCGAGGAGGCCGGGGTCGGTCCGGCCGGAAAGTGTGACAGTCGCCGCCATAGGTGTCACATTCCTTTCCCCGGGTGTCGGGGTCGGGGCGTTACTGATGCGTGCCCCGGGCGGGGCGGTGGAAACCGCCCCGCCCGGGGGTTCTAGGCGTCCCTGCGCAGCCTGAACCAGTAGAAGCCGTGGCCCGCCATGGTCAGCAGGTACGGCAGATCACCGACCGCCGGGAACCGCACCCCGCCGAACAGCTCCACGGGGTACCGCCCCTTGAACCGGCTCAGGTCCAGCTCGGTGGGCTGCGCGAACCGCGAGAAGTTGTGCACGCAGAGCACCAGGTCGTCCTCGCCCTCCTTCGTCAGGGGCGCCTCGCGCAGGAAGGCGAGGACCGCCGGGTTGGAGGACTGGAGTTCGGTGTAGGTGCCGAGGCCGAAGGCGGGGTTCTGCTTGCGGATCTCGATCATGCGCCGGGTCCAGTGCAGCAGCGAGGAGGGCGACGACATGGACGCCTCGACGTTGGTGACCTGGTACCCGTAGACCGGATCCATGATGGTCGGCAGGACCAGCCGCCCGGGGTCACAGGAGGAAAAACCCGCGTTACGGTCCGGTGTCCACTGCATGGGGGTGCGGACGGCGTCGCGGTCGCCGAGCCAGATGTTGTCGCCCATGCCGATCTCGTCGCCGTAGTAGAGGATCGGCGAGCCGGGCAGGGAGAGCAGCAGGGCGGTGAAGAGCTCGATCTGGTTGCGGTCGTTGTCGAGGAGGGGTGCGAGGCGGCGGCGGATGCCGATGTTGGCGCGCATACGCGGGTCTTTCGCGTATTCCGCGTACATGTAGTCGCGTTCCTCGTCGGTGACCATTTCGAGGGTGAGCTCGTCGTGGTTGCGCAGGAAGATGCCCCATTGGCAGCGGGACGGGATCGCCGGGGTCTTGGCGAGGATCTCGGAGACCGGGTAGCGGGATTCGCGGCGGACCGCCATGAAGATGCGGGGCATGACGGGGAAGTGGAACGCCATGTGGCATTCGTCGCCGCCGGAGGCGTAGTCGCCGAAGTAGTCGACGACGTCCTCCGGCCACTGGTTGGCCTCGGCCAGGATCACCGTGTCCGGGTAGTGGGCGTCGATCTCCTTGCGCACCCGTTTGAGGAACTCGTGGGTCGCGGGGAGGTTCTCGCAGTTCGTGCCCTCCTTGGCGTACAGGTAGGGCACGGCGTCGAGGCGGAACCCGTCGATGCCCAGGTCCAGCCAGAACCGCAGGGCGGAGATCATCTCCTCCTGGACGGCGTGGTTCTCGTAGTTGAGGTCCGGCTGGTGGGAGAAGAAGCGGTGGAAGAAGTACTGCTTGCGGACGGGGTCGAAGGTCCAGTTGGAGACTTCGGTGTCGACGAAGATGATGCGGGCGTCGGCGTACTGTTTGTCGTCGTCGGCCCACATGTAGTAGTCGCCGTAGGGTCCGTCGGGGTCTTTCCTCGATTCCTGGAACCACGGGTGCTGGTCGCTGGTGTGGTTCATCACGAAGTCGATGATGACGCGCATGCCGCGTTGGTGGGCGGCGTCGACGAATTCCACGAAGTCGGCGAGGTCGCCGAACTCGGGGAGGACGGCGGTGTAGTCGGACACGTCGTATCCGCCGTCGCGCAGGGGTGATTTGAAGAACGGTGGCAGCCAGAGGCAGTCGACTCCCAGCCATTGGAGGTAGTCGAGTTTGGCGGTGATGCCTTTGAGGTCGCCGACGCCGTCGCCGTTGCTGTCCTGGAAGGAGCGGACGAGGACCTCGTAGAACACGGCGCGTTTGAACCACTCGGGGTCGCGGTCCTTGGCGGGAGTGTCCTCGAAGGTGTCCGGAACGGGTTCGTTGACGATCATGGTGTGGGTGACCCTCCGATCTGCGGGTTGGACGGTCGCAGGACGGTGAGTACGTGCGCGGGCCTGGTGCCCGGTTCGAGGCGCACGTAGTTGGCCCTGCCCCAGTGGTAGGTCTCGCCGGTGAGCTCGTCGCGCACCGGCACCGACTCGTGCCAGTCCAGGCCGAGTTGCGGCATGTCCAACGACACCGTCGCCTCCTGGGTGTGGTGGGGGTCGAGGTTGACGACCACCAGAACCGTGTTCGAACCGCTCTTCTTCGAGCTCCTCTTCGAGTAGGCGATCACCGCTTCCTTGTCGGTGGGATGGAAGTGCAGATCGCGGAGCTGGTGCAGCGCCGGGTTCGCCCGGCGGATCTCGTTGAGCCGGGTGATCAGCGGGGCGATGCTGCGGCCCTCACGTTCGGCCGCCTCCCAGTCACGGGGTTTGAGCTGGTACTTCTCCGAGTCGAGGTACTCCTCGCCGCCCTCGCGCAGCGGGGTGCCCTCGCAGAGTTCGTAGCCGCTGTAGACGCCCCAGGTCGGTGAGAGCGTGGCGGCCAGGACGGCGCGGATCTCGAAGGCGGGGCGGCCGCCGTGCTGGAGATACGCGTGCAGGATGTCCGGGGTGTTGGCGAACAGGTTGGGCCGCATGTAGGAGGCGGCGTCCCCCGAGAGTTCGGTCAGGTACTCCGTCAGTTCCTGCTTGCTGTTGCGCCAGGTGAAGTAGGTGTACGACTGCTGGAAGCCGATCTGGCCGAGCGTGTGCATCATCGCGGGGCGGGTGAAGGCCTCGGCCAGGAAGATCACGTCGGGGTCGGTGCGGTTGACGTCCGCGATGACCCGCTCCCAGAACACGACCGGTTTGGTGTGCGGGTTGTCGACCCGGAAGATCCGCACCCCGTACGACATCCAGTGCCGCAGCACCCGTACCGTCTCGGCGACGAGACCGTCGAGGTCGGCGTCGAAGGCGATCGGATAGATGTCCTGGTACTTCTTCGGCGGGTTCTCGGCGTAGGCGATGGTCCCGTCCGGCCGGTGGTGGAACCACTCGGGGTGTTTCTGCACCCAGGGGTGGTCGGGGGAGCACTGGAGGGCGAAGTCGAGGGCGATCTCCAGGCCGAGCTCACCCGCCCGCTCCACGAACCAGGCGAAGTCCTCCAGCGTGCCCAGCTCCGGGTGGACGGCGTCGTGGCCGCCCTCCGGCGAGCCGATCGCCCAGGGCACACCGACGTCGTCCGGGCCGGGGTCGAGGGTGTTGTTGCGGCCCTTGCGGAAGGTGGTGCCGATGGGGTGGATGGGCGGGAGGTAGACGACGTCGAAGCCCATCGCGGCGATGGCGGGCAGCCTGCGCGCGGCGGTGCGGAAGGTGCCGTGCGGGCGCTCGGGGGTCCCCTCGGAGCGGGGGAAGAACTCGTACCAGGCGCCGTACAGGGCACGTTCGCGTTCGACGAGCAGGGGCAGCGGCTCGGACGCGGTGACCAGCTCGCGCAGCGGATACCGGCCGAGCACGGCGTCGACCTGCGGCGTCAGCGCCGCCGCGAGCCGGGAGACGGCCGGGCGGCTCTCGTCGCGCAGTGCCTCGGCGGCCGCCAGCACCACGGCGCGGTCGGCTCCCTCCGGCACTCCGGCGGCGGCCCGTCCGTACAGCCGCGCGCCCTCGTCGAGGACCAGCTCGGTGTCCATCCCCGCGGGGATCTTGATGTGCGCGTGGTGCCGCCAGGTGGTGACCGGGTCGCTCCATGCCTCCACGGTGTACGTCCAACGGCCCGTCGCGTCGGGCGTGACGTCCGCGCCCCAGCGGTCGGTGCCCGGGGCGAGTTCCCGCATCGGCGTCCAGGGACCCGGCCGGCCGTCCGGATCCCGCAGGACGACGTTGGCGGCGACGGCGTCGTGTCCTTCCCGGAACACGGTCGCCGAGACCTCGAACGTCTCACCCGTGACCGCCTTGGCGGGCCGGCGACCCCGCTGGACGAACGGGCGGACGTCCAGGACGGGTATGCGCCCGACCGCGGTGGTGTCGCCGCCCGGGGAGGATCGCTCCGGGGCCGGCGGACCGGGTGAGGGCGTGCGCGCCGGGACGGGCGCGTCCTGCTCAGGACCGACGGCGCCGACCGGACCGTTCGGGCCGGCCGGGCCGGCCGAACTGTCCTGAGTCTCCGGACTGTCGGGGCTTTCGGCGCCGTGGATGCTGTTGCCGTCCCTGCCGCTCTTGTCGTTCTTGTTGCTCTTGCTGCTCTTGGTGCGAGGCGTCGGGGGTGATGACGGGTGGTGCCTTGCTGGCATGACCGCTCCTGTCCGCATCAACGGGGGGTAGGCGGATGGATGTGGTGGGGAGGGGGTCCTGCGGGGGAGTACCGGAGGAGCCTTCCACCCTATTCGGGTGAGCAATCCGGCACGTTGTTAACTACTCGTGCCGTTGTCAACGCACAAGACCGGCCCCGTTCGAGGGGAACGGAGCCGGTTCCGGAGCCCCGTCAGGTGAACGGTGGGACCTGGAGGAGTTTGTTCGGCGAACCGGTCCCCCGGCCGGAAACCTTGCCGTTCGCCGCCCCCGTGACCAGCGCCCGCGCGACCTGGGCGGGTGTGGCTCTCGGGTGGTCGGCGAGCTGGAGCGCGGCCGCGCCCGCCGCGTGCGGCGCCGCCATCGACGTACCGGACCAGGTCGCCCGGCCGGTGTCGTTCGTGTACGAGGCGGAGGTGATCGACACCCCCGGCGCGAACAGATCGAGGGCCGAACCGTAGTTGGAGGACCGCGCCCGGGCGTCCCCCCGGTCGGTGGCGCCGACCGTGATGGCCTCCCGCACATCGGCCGGGGAGTGCAGGGCGGCGGGCTGTCCCACGTTGCCCGCGGCGACGGTGTAGGTGACGCCGGACCGGATGGAGGCGCGGACGGCCGAGTCCAGCGCCGCGTTGTAGCCGCCGCCCAGGCTGAGGTTGGCGACCGCGGGCCGGTGCGCGTGCCGGGTGACCCAGTCGATACCCGCGATGGCCTGCGCGGTGGTGCCCCCGCCGACGTTGTCTAGCACCCGGACGGCGACCACCCTGGACTTCTTGGCGACGCCGAGGCGGGTGCCCGCGACGATGCCGGCGACATGGGTGCCGTGGCCGTTGCCGTCGGCGGCGACGCGGTCGTCCCCGACGAAGTCCCAGCCGTGGCTCGCCCGGCCGCCGAAGTCCGCGTGGGTGATCCGGATGCCGGTGTCGATCACATACACCGTGACGCCGGCGCCCGCCGACTTCGGCCAGTTGTAGCTGTTGTCCAGCGGCCGGTCCGGCTGGTCGAGCCGGTCCAGGCCCCAGGACGGCGGATTCCGCGCGGCCCCGCTCCTCGCCGCGTGCAGGGTCACCCGGGAGTCCTGGACCACCGAGGCCACCCGGGGGTCGGCGGCTAGGCGCCGGGCCTGTCTCTCCCCGGCGTCCACGGCGAAACCGTTGAGGACCGTGCCGTAGGTCCGGCTGATGACCGCCCCGTACGAACCGACGAGGCTCCGCCCGGCCTTGGACGACGCGTCGGTGTCGTCCTTCAGCGTCACCAGATAGCTTCCGCCGACGGAACCGGGCAGGCCGGCGCCGAGTATCTTCCCCTCCGGTACGGCGTGCGCGGGCAGGGTGACGGCCGAAAAGACCACGGTCGTGGCGACCGCGGCCAGGCCCCCCACCCGGCGCAGACGCCGCGTTCGCGTCCGAGCCATGGTTCGAGTTCCCCTCCTCGACTCGGCGCACGACGGCTTCGCCGACTTATCCGACTTCGCCGGGTACGCCACCGGGCAGCCTCTCGTGCGGGGCGAACGGCCACAAGGTGGCCTGGCGGGACGAAACAGGTTTCGGCCCGTTGTCGCGGGTCGGGCCGAAAAGCTCGGGCACGCGGGCGGCCAGTCCTCAGCGGGGCCCGCGTCGGCGCCGGTACCTTCGTAGACGACGTGGACGCACACCGCCGTGCGTCTCTTCCTCACGCACGACGAGGTGGAATGTGAAGGCGATCCGTCGATTCACCGTCCGACCCCTCCTCCCCGAACCCCTCCGCCCACTCAGCGATCTGGCCCGTAACCTGCGCTGGTCCTGGCACGCGGAGACCCGCGACCTCTTCCAGTCCGTCGACCCCGAGCGCTGGGCCGTCTCGGACGGCGACCCGGTGAGACTCCTCGGCGGCGTGCGCCCGGCACGCCTGACCGAGCTGGCCGGGGACCGCCGGTTCCTGCGCAGGCTGAGTGCCGCCGCCGACGACCTGCACGACTACGTGACCGGCGACCGCTGGTACCAGGCGCAGCCCGGTACCGCCGGACTGCCCGCCGCCGTCGCCTACTTCTCACCCGAGTTCGGCGTCACGGCCGCCCTGCCCCAGTACTCCGGCGGTCTCGGCATCCTCGCCGGTGACCATCTGAAGGCCGCCAGTGACCTGGGCGTCCCGCTCATCGGCGTGGGGCTGCTCTACCGGCACGGCTACTTCCGCCAGACGCTCTCCCGCGACGGCTGGCAGCAGGAGCACTATCCGGTCCTCGATCCCAACGAACTGCCGGTGACCCTCCTGAAGGAGGACGACGGCACCCCCGCGCAGATCTCGCTGGCCCTGCCCGCGGGCAAACAGCTGCACGCCCGGGTCTGGCTGGCCCAGGTCGGCCGGGTCCCGCTGCTCATGCTCGACTCGGACGTCGAGGAGAACGACCTCGGCGAACGCGGGGTGACCGACCGGCTCTACGGGGGTGGCAGCGAGCACCGGCTGCTCCAGGAGATGCTCCTGGGCATAGGAGGTGTCCGGGCGGTACGAACGTACTGCCGGCTGACCGGCCACCCGCCGCCCGAGGTCTTCCACACCAACGAGGGCCACGCGGGCTTCCTCGGCCTGGAACGGATCGCCGAACTCTGCGACCAAGGGGTGGAGTTCGACGCTGGACTCGAAGCGGTCCGGGCCGGCACGGTCTTCACCACCCACACCCCCGTCCCGGCCGGCATCGACCGCTTCGACCGTGAACTGGTCGCCCGGCACTTCGGGCCCCAGGCCGAGCTGCCGCGCATGGACGTCGACCGCATCCTGCGGCTGGGCATGGAGACCTACCCGGGCGGCGAGCCGAACCTCTTCAACATGGCAGTGATGGGTCTGCGGCTGGCACAGCGCGCGAACGGCGTGTCCCTGCTGCACGGCCATGTGAGCAGGGAGATGTTCTCCGGCCTGTGGCCCGGCTTCGACCCGGACGAGGTGCCGATCACCTCCGTCACCAACGGGGTGCACGCCCCGACCTGGGTGGCTCCCGAGGTCCTGCGGCTCGGCGCCCGCCAGTTCGGCTCCGGGCGGGCCGAGGACGCCCTGAGCGTCGGCGGCTCCGACCGCTGGGACGCCGTCGCCGACATCCCCGACCAGGACATCTGGGAGCTGCGCCGTGAGCTGCGCGAGCAACTGGTGGTGGAGGTACGGGAGCGGCTGCGTGCCTCCTGGCGCCAGCGGGGCGCGGGCACGGCCGAGTTGGGCTGGATCGACGGCGTCCTGGACCCGGACGTCCTCACCATCGGCTTCGCGCGCCGTGTCCCCTCGTACAAGCGCCTGACCCTGATGCTGAGGGACCGTGACCGGCTGATGGACCTCCTGCTGCACGCGGAGCGGCCCATCCAGATCGTGGTCGCGGGCAAGGCGCATCCGGCGGACGACGGCGGCAAACGGCTGGTCCAGGAACTGGTCCGGTTCGCCGACGACCCGCGCGTCCGGCACCGGCTCGTCTTCCTCCCGGACTACGGGATGGCCATGGCGCAGAAGCTCTACCCCGGCTGCGACATCTGGCTGAACAACCCGCTCCGCCCCCTGGAGGCCTGCGGCACGTCCGGCATGAAGGCGGCGCTCAACGGCTGTCTCAACCTCTCCGTCCTGGACGGCTGGTGGGACGAGTGGTTCCAGCCCGACTTCGGCTGGGCGATCCCCACCGCCGACGGCGCCGGAACCGATCCCGACCGCCGCGACGACCTCGAGGCGGCGGCCCTCTACGACCTCCTCGAACAGCGCATCACCCCCCGCTTCTACGAGCGCGGACAGGGGGGCCTGCCCGACCGCTGGATCGAGATGGTCCGCCAGACCCTCACCCTGCTCGGCCCCAAGGTGCTGGCGGGACGCATGGTCCGCGAGTACGTCGAACGGCTCTACACACCGGCCGCCCACGCGCACCGGACGATGACCCCCGACACCGCGCGCGAACTCGCCGTCTGGAAACAGCGGGTGCGCTCGGCCTGGCACGCGGTGCAGGTGGACCACGTCGAGACGTCGGTGGCCACCACCACCGCCGAACTCGGCACGACCCTCGCGCTGCGGGTCCGCGTCGGCCTCGGCGACCTCACCCCCGACGACGTCGAGGTGCAGGCCGTCTCGGGCCGGGTCGACGAGGAGGACCGCATCACGGACGCGACGAAGGTCCCCCTGAAGCCGGCCGGCGGCCCCGACCTGGAGGGTCGCTGGCTCTACGAGGGCCCCCTGTCCCTGGACCGCACGGGCCCCTACGGCTACACGGTCCGCATCCTCCCCGCCCACCGCCTCCTCGCCTCCGGCGCCGAACTGGGCCTGGTGGAGGTCCCGTCCGAGGAAGCGGTGGAGGGCCCGGGGGTCGTCCTGCGCTGACTCCCCACCAAAGGCGCCGGCGGGGGGACGCCGGCGCCTCGGGTGTCACCGGAGGACTCAAGGAGTGGTGAGGGTCCCGGTGATGCGGGTGACGGTCGCCGGGGCGGTGTCGGACAGGTCGGTGAACAGGTCGGTGGTGACCGTTCCGCCTTCGGAGACGGCCCACAGATCGGGCACGCCGTCGCCGTTGGCATCGGCGGCTCGGAGGTTCAGAGCGGCTCCGGTGTTCCACCCGGTGGCGACCGGGTAGGCGGTGTACGTGAGGTCGCCGGTCTCCGCGTCGGCGGCGAGGTTCTCCCACAGGTCGAGTTCCCCGGTGGACTTGTTCCACAGGAACATCGCGGTGCTGCCGCCGCCCGGGGTGGGCAGCTGGGTGGTGGCGACGGTCCAGTCGTTCCAGTCCGTGGTGCCGTCGGGTGTGGTGGCGTTGAGCGGGACGGGGTAGAAGACGCCGGCGGCGAAGCCGCTCGCGTAGAGGTTGAGGGCATAACCATTGGCACTGTCACCGGAGATGCCGACGAGGTCGGGGAATCCGGTGCCGCGGCCGGAGATGTTTCCGGCGTGGGCGAGCTGGACGGGATCGTCGCCGTGGATGTCCTGCAACGAGCCGCGCGGGATGTTGAAACTGTTCCCGCTGACCGGGTTGAGCGGAGAACCGTCCCCGTTTCCCGCGATGATCATGCCGATGCCCGCGTACGTGCCGTTCGGGAAGTAGACCAGCACGTCCTGTCGGGCGCCGCCGGTGAAGCGCCCGGTGAGGGCAGTGGAGCCGTCGAAGTACGAGGGCGGGCCGTAGCCGTTCCCGTGGACACCGATGTTGGTCGGCGAAGTACCGACGCCCCCCTCACCGGTGCCGGGTGCCAGCCACAGACCCGACGGGAGTCCGTTCCGGCCGCCTACGGTGAGCAGGTCGGGGATGTTGTCGCCGCTCAGGTCGCCGTCGGCCTGCTTCGTCGAGGACGGGGCCGAGATGATGTGAAGGGTGGCCGTCTCGCCGTAGTTGCCGCCCGCGGACAGACCGGTGACCGACAGGAGGTTGGTCTGGCTGGTCGGGGTGATCGTGATGGTGGCGTTGCCGGTCGCGTCAGCGGTCACATCGACCGGGCCGCCCGCATTGAGCTGATACCGGTAACGGGTTGGTACCGTCCCGCCGCCGGGCGTGCTGACGGCGATGCTCAACGGCTGTCCGATGGTGGACGCCCCGGGTTCGGCGATCACCGGCATACCCGGACGGGTCGGGTCGAAGGAGAAGTGGCAGGTCGTCGACCAGTCGGTCGTGTGGGCGGAGTCTTCGGCCCGGACCTTCCAGTCGAACTCGGTGAGGGAACCGCCTGCCGCGGACTCCAGTACCTCTCTCCGGATGAGGTAGACGGCATTGGTGCCGGACACCGCCGACAATTGCGCTTGTGCGATCACGTCGCCGGAATCGCTGTCGTGCCGCGACAGGACGACGTCGACGCCCAGGGTGCCGCCGTCGGGGTCCGAGACCTTCGCGTACAGAGAGACGTCGGTGACGCCGACGATGGTGTTGCCCTCGCAGGCGGTGGCCGGTGAGGTGCGCAGGTCGGTCGGGACTGCCGGAGGGTTGTCCTGCGTCGCGGCCGAGGCCGCGGTCGGCTGGGTGATCCCCGCAGCCGCGAACAGCAGGCCGAGTGCTGCCGCGGTGAGCACGGGTCTGCGGCGCGGCCCGGTGGAGGAGGTCGAGTGCACGAAGTCGTCGCCTTTCCCGAAGGGGCCGAACGGCCCCGAACGGAGTCAAGTTACGTTACGGGGAACGGGAGTTCGAATAATTTTTGACGGACTGCCCGTGCTGCCGATGGCGGATCGGGGAGGTGGGCATGTCCGGGATCGGTCGCGATCGCTTCGGGGCCTTGGTTGATCGGTGACGGCATAGGCTTGGGCGCTTGGTGGTCGACTCAGGGGAAGGCTGACGAGCGCGTGTCCGAGAGACCGTCCGAACGGGACAGAACCGGAGCGGAAGAGGGGAGTGGGGGCGGGGGGTCTCCCGAGTCCGGTGGGTCGGTGTCCGGCAGCTCCATATCCGACGCGGAATGGGCGAGGTTCCTCCAGGAGAGCGAAGCCGGGATACATTCCTCCGCCCCGAAGGAGCCGTCCGCGCGGGCCCGTATGGTCACCGAGCGGCTGCGGCAGCAGGAGGCGCGCGGCGCGGTGCCCGAGGGGTGGCGTACCGGTCCGGCCCGGCAGGAGCGGGACCGCGCGGCGGCTCGCAAGCGGCGGCGGTGGGCGATCCTCGGTGTGCCCGTCGTGATCGTTCTGGCCGTCGTCGCGATGCGGCCGTCGCTGCTGCCCGGTGATCCCTTCGGCACCGGTGAGCCGGAGACCGCCGTCCCGGCGTCCCCGCTGCCCGCGGAGACCGCTGCCCCGAGCGCCGCACCCGAAGCGGTCGATCCCGAAACCCCCACTCTCGCAAGGCCGTTCGCGGGCTCGCCCGCCGAGCGGTGGGCCGACGGCGCGACCGGCATCGTGCTGCCGAAGGCGACCAGCGCCGGCGCGATGTCCAAGGCCCGGGTGCAGCAGGCGCTTCAGCAGACCAGGAAGCTCCTGATCGACGCCAACCTCGACCCGGCCACCCTGCGGGGCGGACGCCCCGAGACCGCGCTCTCGGTGATCGACCCCCGGCAGAAGGATCTGCTCGCGTTGCTGAACACCGCGCTGAGCAAGCCGGACAAGGAACACGACCCGCTGTCGATGTTCAGCCGCTTCGACCCCGCCGAACTGCGCCTGGCCGGTGACGTGGTCAAGACGCGGGGCCGCATGACGTTCGAGGCGGGTGAGCGCGCGTCCGTGGTCGTGCACGCCGACTACACCTTCGTGTATCCGCTGGTGCGCGTCGCCGAGGACGCCACGACCGAGGTGGAGCGCACCATCGTGCGCCGGGTCGTGGACGTCGAGCTCTACGATCCCGCCCAGTACGTCGCCACCCCGGGGAAGATCACCGTCAGGAAGTACGACCAGAACACCGGCAACACCGCGTGCGAGGTCCACGACGGCTATCTGCACCCCTCGTTCTCGACGGCCGAGCCCACGGGCGCGGCTCCGACCGGGCCGACGACGGATCCGTACGACCGCAGCAAGAGCCTCGACGAGGACCGTGACGAAGGATGCGGTGTCGTGTCCCGCACCTGACCCCACCACCGGCGAGGTGCCCTGTGCGGCGGGGCGGGGGGGGAGGCCCGGCTCAACGCCGACGGTCGGGGCTCCACTCGTAGGCCATGGGGGACGTCTCGACGACCTCGCTGGGCCAGGCCCGCCTGACCTGTTCCAGACGCTGCCGGTGCACGTCGATCCAGTCGCCCTCGGGGCGTATGCCCAGGACCGTGGTGAGGCGGTCAGGGTCATGGATGGACACGGACAACCGCCCTTCCTCGTGCACGAGGAGGTCGAGGCGCAGGCCACGGTCTCCGCCGATGCCGGCCGCCCCGCCCGGGGCGAGGCCGGACAGTTCCCGCTGCCAGGCGTCGAGGTCCTGCTGGAGCAGGTGGACGTCCAGCCGGGCGTCGACGTGGCTCGCGGTCGCGAGCACGTCGGCGCGCAGGATGTCGTGCCCGGTCAGCACGCCCGGCTGAAAGCGCCCGGTGACGCGCACGACGCAGCGGTTCCCGTCCGCGTCCTCGAGGTGGATCAGGTCCACGGGGACAGGTTCCGTCATCAGGGCCCTCGCCTTTCCTGGGGTGGTTGGGCTGCATCCTCTCCCATCGGGGGAGTGGGGCCCGCCCCGGGATAATCGGTGGGCAGATCGGTCTCCGAGGGCTATGCTCCCCGGCGATGACTACTTCTTCTGTAGACAGATCGGGGGCCCCGTCCGCGCAAGGTGAGTGCTGATGCTCACTCAGATCGCGAACGAGGATTCCCGACTTTCCTTCTGGCTGCGCGTGCGCGAGTTCGCCGTGCCGGCCTCCATGATCGAGACCGCGACCGCCCGCCGCCGTGTGGGGGACTGGGCCGGGGCCTGTGCCGCCGCGGGTGTCGACGTCGATCTCGACCTTCGCACCGTGGCCCGGACGTACGGTCGCGCATTCGTGTCCCGGCTCCGGGCCGATCTCCGTCACCTGGCTCCTGACCTGCTGCGTTGGCATCTGCCGAGGATCGCTCCCGACGGGCTGCTGCGGCCGGGGGTGACCGTCTCCCTGGCCCGGTACGACATCCCGGGGCGGGAGGACACCCGGTGGCCCGTGCATCTCGTGGTGCGGACACCGCCCGCCTGGGCGGATGCCGGGCAGCGCGTCAGCCTCGCGCTGTGGGACGCGGACGGGCCGGTGGCGGCGGACCGCCGTCATCCGCATCCGCGTCCCGACCGGCGGTTCCGGCTCGACCTGCACCGCCACCTCTGGGACGCGCGCAGAACGGATGAGCTGCGGGTCCGGTGCGGCGCCGATCGACCGCCCGTGGACGGCTTGTCCGGGGACGGCCCGTCCGGGGACGGCCTGTTGGCGGAGGGCCCGTCCGGGGACGATCCGCCCGGGGACGACCGGCCCGTCCGGGACCCGTCCGTCCTGGACCCGTCCGTCCTTGATCCCTCCCTCCTTGAGATGTCCGCTGGGGGCGGGGAACTGCCGGTGCTCGGTTGTGCGGTGGACCGGTGGGTGGCCGAGGCGGGGATCGTGCTGCGGGCCGAGGGGCGGACCACCGGTCCCGTCCTCGTGCGCCTCGGGTCCGGGCGGCGGCTGGTCCTGGATCCGGCCGGCGGCCCGGACGGCCGGCCCGCCCTGCGCCGTGCGGCGGGCTGTGTCTCCGCGCTGCCGGTGCTGCCGGACGCGGCGACCTGGGTGCTGCCCGACCTGGAGTTGATCCGTACGGGCGCGGTCGAGGCCGGACGACTGCGCCTGCATCCGCTGGTCGCCTCGGCGCTCGTACCGGAGGACGTCGTACCGGAGCGCGTTCCACCGGACCACCTCGGCGCGGCGTACGCGGCGCCCGGCTCGGGCGGGCTTCCCGACCGGGCCGGACGGGCCCGGTTCGTGGAGTGCCGGGGAGCGACGCACCGGATCGGCCTGGTCGGCGGGGTGCTGGCTCCGCTGGACCACGATCCGGACCAGATCCGGCGCGAGGAGCTGCTGGCCGCGCTGACCGGCACTCCGCTGCCCTGCCTCCAGGCGATCGACCGGGCGCACCGGCGTCCGGACTGTCTCGACGGCGTGCGCGAACGTCTGGTCCACGGTGATGTCGCCGGTGCGCTGGCCGTCGTGGAGGGGCTGTTGGGCCCCGAGGCGGTCCTGCGCGACGGTGCGCTGCGGGACGAGCTGGAGGCGGCCGCGCGACGGCGGATCACCTACGGACTGTTCAGGGCCGGCCTGATCGGACCGGGGCCCGGCCAGGACCGCCGCCGTCCCGTTCACATGCGCGCCCACCCACGCCACGGCATCCCTCGCTGACCTCTCCTCCCGCCCTGCGAAGTCCCGCGAATCCCTGCGAAGTCACCGCGTCTGCACCGCGCACTCGCTGCGCACTCCCTGCGCACTCCCTGCGCACCCCCTGCGCAGTTCTACGAACTTCTACGACCCCGAAGGTGATCACTCATGCCCACGCCCATGCCCACGCGTACCCTCTTCGCCACTCCGGCGTCCGCCGCCGCGACCTCTTCCGACCCGGCGGACCCTTCCGTCCCGCTGACCCCTTCCCTTCCGGCTTCCGTCTCCCAACTCGACATCGCGGGCGAGCTGTTGGCCCTGTTGCGTGATTCCACGACCGAACCGCGTCCCGACAGCCAGCTGGAGGCACTGACGCTGGCCGTGGCCGCCGATCTCCCGGTGCTGCTGTGGGGTGAGCCGGGGATCGGCAAGACCGCCGCGCTGACCCAGCTCGCGGAGACGCTCGACCTGCCGCTGACCACGGTGATCGCCAGCGTGCACGAGCCGTCCGACTTCTCCGGGCTGCCCATCGTCGGGGACGATCCGGCGGAGCAGGGTGTTCCGATGGCTCCGCCGGACTGGGCGGTGCGTCTGGTGCGGGCCGGCCGGGGGCTGTTGTTCCTCGACGAGCTGTCGACCGCGCCGCCGGCCGTGCAGGCTGCCCTGCTCCGCCTCGTACTGGAGCGGCGCATCGGAGCGCTGACGCTGCCGCCCGGGGTGCGGATCGTGGCCGCCGCCAACCCTCGCGGTTCGGCGGCCGACGGCTGGGAACTGAGCCCGCCGCTGGCCAACCGGTTCGTGCACCTCCAGTGGACCCACGACCACGAGGTCGTCGTCCGCGGCCTCGGCGGTACCTGGCCGCGGGCGACCCTGCCCCGGCTCGACCCGGCGAAGCTGGCGGAGGCCGTGGGCTTCGCCCGGCGCGCGGTGTGCACACTGCTCGCCGCCCGCCCCAGGCTCGTGCACCAGCTGCCCAGCAGCGAGGCGCGCCGGGGCGGCGCCTGGCCGTCGCCGCGCAGCTGGGACATGACCCTGAGCCTGATCGCCTTCGCGACCGCGGCCGGTTCCTCCCGCGACGTACTCTCCCTGCTGGTCAGGGGCACGGTAGGCGACGGTCCGGGACTGGAGCTGCTGGCGAGCCTGGACCGGATGGACCTCCCGGACCCCGAGACGCTGCTCGCCGACCCGGCGGGCGCCGAGCTGCCCGAGCGGGGCGATCTGCGGCAGGCCGTCCTCGACGGTGTCGTGGCCGCGGTCCGCACCCGCCCCGACCGGGCCCGTTGGGACGCGGCCTGGGCGCTCCTCGTACGGGCGTCGGAGACCGGCGCCCCGGACCTGGTGGTCGTCCCCGCGACGACGCTCGCCTCGTTGCGCCGGGAGGACTGGGACGTACCGGCGTCGATCGAGAAGCTGGCCGGAGTGGTGACCCTGTCCCGGCGGGCGGACCAGGCGGCGGGCCGCGCCGCGACCCGGACTGCGGCGACCACGGCGAAGGCGGGCCGATGAGCCGGAACGAGCGACAGCGAGGCGGCGACCTGCCGAGCCCTGGCGGGCGGCTGAGCGCCGACGAGCTGCCGAGCCGTGGCGGGGGGCCGAACCCCGGCGGGCGGCCGAGCCCCGGCGGGGGGCCGAGCCCCGGTGACTTGTTGAGCGCCGACGGGCTGCCGAGCCGCGGCGAGTTGCCGACCCGCGACGGGCGGCTGGGCGGCAGCGGCGTCGAGCTGCCGAGGTGCGACGGCCGACCGAGCCCCGGCAGGCCGCCGGGCGGCGGCGGCCGACCGAGCCCCGGCGACCTGCCGAGCGCCGACGGGTTGCCGAGCCTCGGAGGTCGACCGAGCCCTGGCGACCTGCCGAGTCCCGCTGGGCGACCGAGCCCCGGTGGCCTGCCGGGCTCCGGTGGCCTGTCGAGCTCCGGAGGGCGGCCGGGTTCCGGAGATCGGCCGCGCGGCAGCGGTTCGCGGGCTGTCGTCGGTAGGGCCCGGGAGGTGGGGGAGCCGGGAGGGCTGGACCTCGGCAAGTTGTTCGCCGCTCGGTTGCAAGCCGCTCGGGCCCGGCCCTACCTGGCGACGGCGCTCTTCGCCCTGCACCCGGTGGAGTCGCGCTGGGTGCCGACGATGGCGGTGGACCGGCACTGGCGGTGCTATGTCTCACCGGCGTTCGTGGACCGGATGCCGGTGGAGGAGCTGGCCGGGGTGTGGGTGCACGAGGTGTCGCACCTGCTGCGCGACCACCACGGGCGCAGTGAACGGGTCGCCCGGGAGCGAGGGCTGACCGGGCCCGGCGAACAGCTGCGGATGAACATCGCCGCCGACTGCGAGATCAACGACGACGCGTTCGGGGACGGGCTGGTCCAGCCCGAGGGAGCCGTCACGCCGGACTCCCTCGGGCTGCGGCGGGGTGAGCTTATGGAGGACTACCTGCGCCAGTTCCGGCTCGGGCCGCACACCCAGAACCTGGTCTGGCTGGACTGCGGCAGCGGCGCCGACGGACGGCAACGGGAGTGGGACCTCGGCCCGGACGGGGCGCACGGCCTGAGCGAACAGGAACGGGACGCCGTCCGCTTCCGGGTGGCACAGGGCATCGCCGCCCGCCGGGGGACCGCCCCGGCGGGGTGGCGGCGGTGGGCGGAGGAGGCCTTCCATCCGCCGCAGCCGTGGCGGGAGTTGCTGGGCGCGGCGGTCCGTTCGGCGGCCTCGGCCCCGGGCGCGGGGGAGGACTACTCCTACGGCCGTCCGTCCCGCCGCTCGGCGAGCGTCCCGGGCGCGGTGCTGCCGAGCCTGCGCCGCAGACCGCCCCGGGTGAGCGTGGTCATCGACACCTCCGGATCGGTCAGCGACGCCGAGCTGGGCAGCGCGATCCTGGAGGTCGCCGCGATCTCCCGGGCCGTGGGCGGCCGACGTGATCTGGTCACCGTGGTGCCGTGCGACGCGGACGCCCGGCTCGTGCATCCGCTGTGCCGGGGGGAGGGCATCCCCCTGATGGGAGGGGGCGGTACGGACCTGCGCGCGGGCTTCACCAAGGCGCTGCGCGCGCGGCCCGGCCCCGACGTCATCGTCGTCCTGACCGACGGCCAGACCCCCTGGCCGAGCTCCCGCCCGCCGTGCCGGACTGTGGTGGGCCTGTTCCCCCGCGGCTCGGCGTCGTACGACGAGGACGACCCGGAGTACGTGCCGGACGATCCGCCGGCCTGGGCGCGGGTGGTGGAGATCGGCTGACCGTGGGAGGGCGTTATGCGGCGGATGTCGTGTGATCGCGTGTGACCACGTTCACTTCGGGCGGAGGAAGCGTGTGAATATCTTGTGCTCCGGCTGGGAGATCCTTTAGAACTTGCCCCCTCGTGATCGTCCGGGCGGGGGGATTCCGCGCGTTCGGCACGTCGGAGCAGCGGAAGAGTGGAATGAAGCGAGTGAGAGCAGCGGCGTACGCGATGTCCGGAGTGCGCCCCCGCGGGTCGGCCGTCTCCAGGGCCGTGGTGGTGGTGGTGGCCGGTCTGTGCCTGGTGGGCTGTTCGGCCGCCGGGGGCGGGGGCGGGGACGGGTCGGCCGACAGGAAGAGTTCACCCTCGGGCTCGGTGTCCGCGTCGGTGAGTGCGTCGAGCGGGGCTGCTTCACCGAGCGCCGCTCCGAGCCGTTCGGCGACCGCGTCGGCCACGCCGTCGCCGTCGAGGACCTCGTCACCGCGGGTGACGAAGAACGCGTCGGGCGGTGGGGGCGGCGGCTCCGGCAGGTCGAGCGGTTCCGGCACGAGCGACGGCGGGTCCGGCGGGTCGGGCGGGTCCGGTTCTGTCGCGCAGAATCCCAACCGGGGGTCGAATCCCCCGCCCGCGCCGGCCCGTCCGTCGCCCACGCCGGAGTGGAGTTCGGAGGAATGGCAGCCCGGGGACCCGGTCGAGACCAGGCCGCTCGCCACGCCCGAGCAGGGCTGACCCGGACTCCGGCGTCCGGCGGTACGGCGATCCGGCGGAGTGCTGTCCCGTAGACGTGCTGTCCCGTAGGCGTGCTCTCCCACAGACGTAATGTCCCGTGCTGTCCCGTGACCGGGGGCGTCTACGACTCCTCGCCCCCGCACAACCCCCGCAGCACCACCCCGCACCGCCGCGCGTACGCCTGCTGCAAGCCCCGGGTCGCCGGGCCCCCGGCTCTCGCGTACCACTTGGCGGCCCGGCTGAAGGCGGAGACGGTCAGCCAGACCGTGCCGTCTCCGGTGCGGTCGACGACGAAGGACTCCTCGCCGCATTCGGGGTGGCCGGGGAGGGTGCCGTACGCCCAGCCGGCCCGCCGGTGTTCGTCCACCGTCCAGACCACCCGGCAGGGGGCTTTTATGAGGCCGGCCAGGGTGACCGTGACGTCGACGTCGGGGGCCGCCCGCTGCGCGGTGGTGTCCATGCCCACGCCCAGGGTGCGGTGCATCTCCCAGGTCAGGACCGCTTCGGCGGCCCGGCGGAAGACCTCGTGGCCCTCGCCGAGGCGGGTGCGGACGTGGAGGGAATGGAAGCCGGCGGGGCAGTGGCCGGGGCGGTCACGGGTCGCGCCGACATCGTCGTACGTGAAGTCCTTCGAAGACATGGGAGCCAAGGGTAAGGCGGTACCCGGGAAGCCTTCGTCCCGGGTACCGCCTCACGTCAACCGCGCATCTCTCAGGCGACGTTGACGGCCGTCCAGGCCGCCGCGACCGCCTTGTACTCGGTGCTGGTCGAGCCGTACAGCGCCGACGCCGCGCTCAGGGTCGCCGTGCGGGCGCCCGAGTAGGTGGTCGTCGAGGTCATGTAGGTCGTCAGCGCCTTGTACCAGATCTGGACGGCCTTGGCGCGTCCGATACCGGTGAGGGTGGAGCTGTTGTAGGTCGGGGAGTTGTAGCTCACCCCGTTGATGGTCCGGCTGCCGCTGCCCTCGCTCAGCAGGAAGAAGAAGTGGTTCGCCGGGCCGGACGAGTAGTGCACGTCCAGGTTCTTCAGCGAGGACGACCAGTAGTTGGCCGAGCCGCCGTCCTTGCTCGGCTGGTCCATGTAGCGCAGCGGGGTGCCGTTGCCGTTGATGTTGATCTTCTCGCCGATGAGGTAGTCGCCGACGTCGGAGGAGTTCGCCGCGTAGAACTCGACGGCGGTGCCGAAGATGTCGGAGGTCGCCTCGTTGAGGCCGCCGGACTCGCCCGAGTAGTTCAGACCCGCCGTGTTCGAGGTGACGCCGTGGGTCATCTCGTGGCCGGCCACGTCCAGCGAGGTCAGCGGGTGGGTGTTGCTCGACCCGTCGCCGTACGTCATGCAGAAGCAGCTGTCGTCCCAGAAGGCGTTCACGTACGCGTTGCCGTAGTGGACGCGGGAGTACGCGGCGACACCGTTGTTCTTGATGCCGCTGCGGCCGAACGTGGCCTTGTAGAAGTCCCACGTCGCCTGCGCGCCGTACGCGGCGTCGACGGCGGCCGTCTGGTCCGTGGTCGAGCTGGACGCGGCGCCGGTGCCCCAGGTGTCGTCCGCGTCGGTGAACAGCGTGCCCGCCGAGGAGGTCGTGGTGTGCGACTTGTTGTACGTCTTGTGGCCGCCGCGCGTGCCGTCCGTCAGCTGGTACGTCGAGCCCGACAGGGTCGTGCCGAGGGTCACCGTGCCCGAGTAGAGGCTCTTGCCGGTGCCGGTCTCGATGCCCTGGTACTCGTACAGCTTCTTGCCGGTGGCCGCGTCGGTGATGACGTGCAGCTCGTTCGGGGTGCCGTCGTCCTGGAGTCCGCCGACGACCGTCTCGTAGGCGAGGACCGGCTTGCTGCCGTTGCCGGCCCAGATCACCTTGCGGGGCGCGTCGCTGGCCTCGGTGCTGGCGGAGCCGGCGTCCTTGGCGAGCGTCAGGGCCTGCTTCTCGGCCTTGGCGGCGGTGACGACCGGGGTGAGCGAGGCGACCTTGATGGTGGTGTTCGTCGCCTTGGTGACGCCCTTGTTCACGCCGGCGGCCGACTCGTGGACGACCAGGTCGCCGCCGAGGACCGGCAGACCCGCGTAGGTCCGCTCGTAGCGCGTGTGGACCGTGCCGTCCGCGTCCTTGACGACGTCACGGACGACGAGCGCCTCCTTGGTGCCCAGGCCTATCTCCTGCGCGGTCGCGGTCGCGTCGGCCTGCTTGTCCTGGATCAGGGCGGTGCGGGCGGCGGGGGCCAGCGCGGTGGGCGCGGCGAGGGGGGTCGCGCCGGAGGCGTCCGTCGGGGTCTGGGCGGCCGCGCTGCCGGTGAGGCCGGTGGTGATCAGGGCTCCGGCCGCGACGGCGGTGGCGATGGCCAGGGTGGTGTGCTTGTGACGCGCGTAGAGGGAGGTCACACAAGCTCCTTGGATGTGGGGGTGCCCGGGCGGCGTGGGGTGGCCGTCCGTGACTGCTGTGAAGTTGTGCGGCGGGTGACAGGAAGACTGGCATCAAGGCGCGTACATGTCAGGACCCCGAAGTGATGTTGGCTGAAAATCAACGGCCGGATGAACGTTGCCGGAATGTGAACGGACTTGACCTGGGTAAAGGGCCAACAGGACGTAGGTAAGGCACCGGCAAAAAGGGAACGCCGTCCCGGCGGAGTCGGAGCTCCGGGACGGCGTTCTGTGCGCTGTCTCTCGTTCGGCTGTGCAGGGCCCCTGCGGGGCCTGTGGCCTACGGGAAGGTCAGCTTCCAGCTGTTGATGTAGCCGGTGTCCTGGGCCGCGTTGTCCTGGACCCGCAACTTCCAGACCCCGTTGGCGACCTCGGAGGACGCGTTCACGGTGTACGTGGTGTTGAGGTTGTCCGTGCTGCCGCCGGTGCCGTACGCCTTCAGCGTGTACGCCGTGCCGTCGGGCGCGAGCAACTGCACCTGGAGGTCACCGATGTAGGTGTGGACGATGTCGACCGCCACCGCGAGGTTCGAGGGCGCGTTGCCGGTCCGGCCGGAGACGGTGACCGAGGAGGTGACCGCCGCCCCGTTGTCCGGAATCGATACGTCGGCGGCGTTCTCGAAGGAGGTGCCGCCGCCGCCCCCGCCGCCGGAACGGGCGCCGACCGCGACGCCGGCCCACGCGTCCTGCACCGCCTTGTACTCGGTGGAGGTGGTGCCGTACAGCTCACCGGCCGCCGCCAGCGTGCCGGTGCGGGCCGCCGCGTAGTTGGTGGTCGTGGTGAACTTCGTGGTCAGCGCGCGGAACCAGATCTTCTCGGCCTTGTCGCGGCCGATGCCGGTGACCGGGAGGCCGTCCGAGGTGGCCGAGTTGTAGGTGACACCGTTGATGGTCTTGGTGCCGCTGCCCTCCGACAGGAGGTAGAAGAAGTGGTTCGCCGGGCCGGACGAGTAGTGGACGTCGACCGATCCGATCCCCGAGTACCAGCTGTCCTTCGACGCGCCGTCCTTGCTCGGCTTGTCCATGTAGCGCAGCGGCGAGCCGTCGCCGTTGATGTCGATCTCCTCGCCGATGAGGTAGTCACCGACGTCCGAGGAGTTCTGCGCGTAGAACTCGACCGAGGTGCCGAAGATGTCCGAGGTCGCCTCGTTGAGGCCGCCGGACTCACCGCTGTAGTTCAGCCCCGCGGTGTTGGAGGTGACGCCGTGCGTCATCTCGTGCCCGGCCACGTCGATGGACGTCAGCGGGTGGGTGTTGCCCGAGCCGTCGCCGTACGTCATGCAGAAGCAGCTGTCCGACCAGAACGCGTTGACGTACGCGTTGCCGTAGTGCACGCGCGAGTACGCGCCGACCCCGTCGCCCCTGATGCCGCTGCGGCCGTGCACGTTCTTGTAGTAGTCCCAGGTCAGGGCCGCGCCGTAGTGGGCGTCGGCGCCCGCGGTCTCCAGGTTGGACGCGGCGCCGGTGCCCCAGACGTCGTCGGGGCCGGAGAAGAGGGTGCCGGTGCCGGAGGTGCCCCGGTTGAGGTTGTACGTCTTGTGGTTGCCGCGCGCGCCGTCGGTCAGGTTGTACGTGGACCCCGACTGCGTGGTGCCGAGGGTCACCTGGCCGCTGTACATGGTGTTGCCGGTGCCGGTCTCGATGCCCTGGTACTCGTACAGCTTCTTGCCGGTGGCCGCGTCGGTGATGACGTGCAGCTCGTTCGGGGTGCCGTCCTCCTGGAGCCCGCCGACGACGGTCTCGTACGCCAGGACCGGGGTGCCGTTCGCCGCCCAGATCACCTTGCGCGGGGCGCGGTCGGTGTCCGCGTTCTCGGCGCCCGCGGCCGTGGCGAGGCTCAGCGCCTGCTTCTCCGCCTTGGCCGCGCTGAGGGCCGGCGAGAGCGAGGCGACCTTGATGGCGGCCCGGGTGGCCTTCGTGACGCCCTCGGTGGCGCCGGACTTCGCGGTCTCGACGACCAGGTCGCCGCCGAGGACCGGGAGGCCGCCGTAGGTGCGCTCGTAGCGGGTGTGCAGGGTGCCGTCGGCGTCCTTGACGACGTCACGGACGACGAGCGCCTCCTTGGCGTCGAGGCCCAACTCCTTCGCGGTGGCCGCCTTGCCGGCGTCCGCCTCCCGGATCAGCGCGGCACGCTGGGCGGGGGTGAGGCGCACCGACTCGGCGCCCGGGTTGGCCTGACCGGCCGCCTGCGGTGCCTTCACCGGGGCGGCGGTCGCCGCGCCGGACTGCACGGCGGCGGCGATGAGCGCGGAGACGCCGACGAGGGCGACGGCCGCGGCACGACGGGAGGTGCTGTGGGGGGTGCGTCTGCGAGAGGGACTGCTGCTCAACACTGACTCCTTCTGCGCGGCCACGGGTCACGCGGCCAGGGGAGACCCGACGGCGGGTGAGCCGCGCGGGCACGACAAAGGCGGTACGCAGAACAAAGGCGGTACGTGGAGCGGGATTTGCTGTGGGGTTGCTGTGAACCAGCAGTGGGAAGAGTGGCAGTGGATTGCGCTATCTGTCAGGAGCGCGTCAGGAAGTTGGCCGGAAACAGTTCGTTGTCCGGTAGTTCATGTTCGATATGCGGTCGAGTCGCCGCCGGGACACGTCGAGCGGACGGCAGGACCCGCAGGACACCGCCGAGCGGCCGGCCCGAGGTGTCGAGCGGCCGCCGGGCGGGCGGTCGTCCGGCCGGGTGACCGGCACGGCCGCCCTGCCCGGTCGCGGGGCGGGGCGAACCGGAGGTCAGGACTCTGCGGCGCGCTCGCCGTGCCAGGTCCGCCAGAGTGTCGCGTACGCCCCGCCCGCCGTCACCAGGGCCTCGTGCGTGCCGAGTTCGGTGAGACGGCCGTCCTGCATCACGGCGACCCGGTCCGCGTCGTGCGCGGTGTGCAGGCGGTGGGCGATGGCGATGACGGTCCGCCCCCGCAGTACCGCGGCCAGCGCCCGCTCGGTGTGCCGGGCGGTCGCCGGATCCAGCAGGGCCGTCGCCTCGTCCAGGATCAGCGTGTGCGGATCGGCCAGCACCACCCGCGCCAGGGCGAGTTGCTGGGCTTGGGAGCCGTCCGTCCGGGCGCCGCCCGCGCCGAGCACGGCGTCCAGGCCGCCGGGCATCTCCCGGACCCAGTCGGCGGCGCCGACCGCGGCCAGCGCCTCCCACAACCGCGCGTCGGTCGCGGCCGGTTCGGCGATCAGCAGGTTGTCGCGGACCGTACCGAGGAACACATGGTGCTCCTGGGTGACCAGCACGACCTGCCGGCGCAGCGTCTCCGGGGCCAGCTCCGCGACCTGCACCCCGCCCACGGTCACCGTGCCCGCGCTCGGCGCGTCCACCCCGGCGAGCAGCCTGCTCAGCGTCGTCTTGCCGGCGCCCGACGGGCCGACGACCGCGAGCCGCTCACCGGGCCGTACCGTCAGATCGACCCCGCGCAGTACCTCGCCGCCGCGCTCGTAGGCGTACCGCACGCCCGTCACGTCGATCCGGTCGTCCGCCGGAGCGGGCGCCCCGCCGTCCGGCTCGGCGTGCGGTGCCCGGGCCAGGCCCTCCACCCTGGCGAACGAGGCGCCACTGCTCTGGAGCTGTTCGACGCGCATCAGGATCTGGTCCAGCGGCTCGGTGAACTGCCGCAGGTACAGCGCGGCCGCCACCACCGCACCCAGGCTCATCGAGCCCCGCGCGTGCAGCGCGCCGCCCAGCAGCAGCACACCCGCCACCGGCAGCGAGTAGGACACCTCGATCACCGGGAAGAACACCGAGCGCAGGTAGAGCGTGCGGAAACGGGTGCGGCGCGCGATCTCCAGCGCCTCCCGGCCGGCCGCCGTCCGCCGCTCCTGGAGCCGGAACGCCTCGACCGTACGCGCCCCGGACGCGGTCGAGGCGACGACCTCGGCGACCTCGGAGGTGGCCGCGCCCTCGGCGAGGTAGGCCGCGCGCGCCCGCCGCAGGTACCAGCGCAGCGCGCACCAGATCGGGGTCAGCCCGAGCACTCCGACCGCCCCGAGCAGCGGGTCGATCACGAACACCGCGCCGAGCGTGAACAGCGCCTGCACCGTGCAGACCAGCAGCTCGGGCCCGGCGTCCCGCAGGGTGGTGCCCACGGCCGCCACATCGGCGGTGCCGCGCGTGGTCAGGTCGCCGGTGCCGGCCCGCTCAACCACCGACGCGGGCAGCGCGAGGGCCCGCCCGACGAACTCCTCCCGCACCCGTGCCAGCATCCGCTCCCCGAAGCGGTGCCCCGCGTACCGGGCCCAGCGGGCCAGCAGCAGCTGCGCGAGCGCGCAGAGCACGATGGCCGCCGCCAGCCGGTCCACGGCGCCGGTGCCGTGCCCGGCCCGCACCTCGTCGATGATCCGCCCCAGCAGCCACGGCCCGGCCAGCCCGGCCCCGGCGGCGAGCACGTTCAGAACGAGCGCTCCGGCGAAGGCCCGCCGGTCGGCCCGCAGCAGCCGTACGGCCGCCCGGCGCACGTCACCGGGCGTGGCGACCGGCAACCGCCCCGACGACCCGTCGACCACCGTCACCGCGCGACCTCCTCGGCACCCGCGCCGGCCACGTCATCCGGGTCCGGATCACTGTCGTCGGAGTCGCGGGCCACCAGGGCCCGGTATCCCGGTTCCCGCTCCAGCAGGTCGCGGTGGTGGCCGCTCGCCGCCACCTTTCCGTCGACCAGGAAGTGGACGGTGTCCGCCTGGGCGAGGAGCAGCGGCGAGGTGGTGGTCACCACCGTGGTACGCCCGGTCCGCGCGGCGCGCAGCCGCCGGGCGACCACCGCCTCCGTGTGCGCGTCGAGCGCCGAGGTCGGCTCGACGGCCAGCAGCACCCCGGGGTCGGCGAGCAACGCCCGTACCAGCCGGACCCGTTGCCGCTGGCCACCGGAGAGGTTGCGCCCCTGCGCGGTCACGGGCGACTCCAGCCCCTTCGGCAGGCCCCGCACGATGTCGTCGGCGGCCGCCGCCCGCACCGCCCGCCCGAGATCCGCCGGGGACGGCGTCCGTCGCCCGCCCACCACCTCGCGCAGACTCCCGGCGAACAGGTCGGCCTCGTGGTCGGCGACCAGGATCCGCTCCCTGACCTGGTCCAGGGGGACGGCGTCCAGCCGTACCCCGCCCCAGGTGGCGTCCGAGGGCCCGTACCGGCCGAGCCGGTCCACGACGGCGGTCACCTCCGCGTGCCGGGCGCCGACCAGCGCGGTCAGCCGCCCCGGGGCCACCCGCACACCCGAGACCGGGTCGTGCAGCACGGACGGCTCGGCCGGCGCGTCGGCGACACCGGTGCCGGTGCCGGTGCCGGTGCCGGTGTCGGTGTCGGTGCCTGTGCCGGTGTCGGGTGCGGTACCGGTGTCCGATCCGGTGGTGCCGGGTACGGCGTCGGGGGCCGGTTCCAGCCGCAGCAGCCGTACGACGCGACGGGCGGCCACCACGCCCCGGCTGAGCTGGTAGCCCATCTCGACGAGGAACGCCACCGGGCCGATCAGGACCGCGACATAGCCGTACACCGCCACCAACTCGCCGACCGTCAGCTCCCCTTGGGCGGCGAGCCGGGCCGCCGCCCAGGTGACCACGGCGAGGAAGAGCGTCGGCAGGCCCACCCCCAGTGCCTGCATCCAACTGGTGACCGCGCCGACCCGGTAGCCCTGCGCCCGCAGCCGCTGCGAGTCACGGTCGAAGGAGGCCGCGAACAGCTCCTTGCCACCGAGCCCGTTCAGGACCCGCAGCCCGCCCGCGAGATCACCGATCCGCGCGGTGAGCACGCCCTGCCGCTCCCGGTACTCCGTCTCCGTGCCCTGGAGCCGCTTCATCAGCGGCCCGACCAGCACCGCGACCACCGGCATTCCCAGCAGCACGATCGCCGCCAGCAGCGGCGACACCGACAGCAGCAGCCCGGCGACGAAGACGCAGACGACGACCGAGCCGACGCCCGGCCCGATCACCGTCAGCGCGCCCGCGATGGTGTGCACGTCGCTCACGCCGATCGTGACGACCTCCGAGGCCTCCACCTGGCGGGGCAGCGCGGCGCCGAGCCGCACCGTGTGCCCGACGACGACCTTGGTGGTGCGCAGGTACGCGTCCATCCGCACCCGGGTCATCGTGCGGTGCCGCATGATGCTCACCCAGGCGTTGAAGGCGCCCACGGCGAACAGGGCCGCCGTCCAGCCGGCCAGCGCCGCCGTGTCACCGGGCTCGAGCCCGTCGTCCACCGCCTTGGACAGCAGGTACGGCGTCACCGCCATCAGCACCATCCAGACGCTGGCCAGCACCGCCCCGGCCAGCGCCCGCCACGGCTGGCAGCGCACCAGCCAGGCCAGGTAGGCCCAGCCGCCGCGCCGGTCCGGCGCGCCGGGATCCTCGTAGGCGTCGATCATCCGCTCGTTCCTCCGGCCCCCGTGGTCCTCCTGGATCCCCCTACGCTCACGCCAGACTGTCCCGCCAGGCCCGGTGCAGCTCCGCGAACCGGCCGGTGCCCGCGATCAGCGCGGCCGGGCTGCCGTCCTCGACGATCCGGCCGTGCTCCATGACCAGGACCCGGTCCGCGATCTCCACGGTCGACAGCCGGTGCGCGATCACCACCGCCGTACGGCCCTTCAGCACCGTCGCCATCGCCGCCTGCACGGCCCGCTCGCCCGGGACGTCCAGCGAGCTGGTCGCCTCGTCGAGGATCAGCACCGCGGGGTCGGCGAGCAACGCGCGTGCGAACGCGACGAGTTGCCGCTGCCCGGCGGAGATCCGGCCGCCGCGCTTGCGTACGTCGGTGTCGTAGCCGTCGGGCAGGGCGCTGATGAACTCGTGCGCGCCGATCGCCTTCGCCGCACGCTCGATCTCCTCCCGGCTCGCGTCCGGCCGCCCGATGGCGATGTTCTCGGCGACCGTGCCGGAGAACAGGAACGCCTCCTGCGTCACCATGACCACCCCGCGCCGCAGTTCGGGCACGGCCAGCTCGCGCAGGTCGACCCCGTCCAGCAGCACCCGCCCGCCGGACGGGTCGTAGAAGCGGGCGAGCAGCTTGGCCAGCGTGGACTTGCCCGCGCCGGTCGAGCCGACCACGGCGACGGTCTGTCCGGCGGGCAGGGTCAGGTCGAAGCGGGGGAGGATCTCGCCGCCCGTGCGGTACCCGAAGGACACCCCGTCGAAGACGACCTCCCGGCCGGGCAGTTCGCTCTCCCGCGCCGGGAGTTCCCGCGGCGCGGACGGCTCGGGCACGGACGGCGTCTGGGCGAGCAGGCCCGCGATCTTCTCCAGCGAGGCGGCCGCCGACTGGTAGGAGTTGAGGAACATGGCGAGCCGGTCGATCGGGTCGTACAGTCGCCGCAGATACAGCACGGCCGCTGCCAGCACCCCCAGTGCCAGCGAGCCGTCGGCCACCCGGGTGGCGCCCCACAGCACGATCACCGCGACGGCCGTGTTGGCGACCAGCCGCGATCCGGTGACGTACCGGGCCATCTCCAGGAGCGCGTCGCCGTTGATCCGCTCGTGCCGCCGGTTCAGGACGCCGAAGTCGGCGTCGTTGACGGCCTCGCGGCGGAACGCGCGCACCGGGCGGATGCCGTTCATCGTCTCCACGAACTTCACGATCACGGCCGCGATGGCGGTGGAGCGGGCCCGGAACACCTGTCCGGCGCGCCGCTGGTAGATCCTGACCAGGAGGTACAGCGGCACGAAGGAGGCCACCGCGACGGCCCCGAGCCCCAGGTCCAGCCAGAGCAGCATCGCCGAGATGTAGAGGAAGGACAGGATCACCGTCACGAGTTCCTGAAGACCCTCGCTGAGCAGCTCGCGCAGCGACTCCACGTCCGTGGTGGAGCGCGAGATCAGCCGCCCCGAGGTGTAGCGCTCGTGGAAGTCCAGGCTCAGCGCCTGCGCGTGCCGGAAGATCCGGCCGCGCAGATCGAGCAGCGCGTCCTGGTTGACGCGCGCGGAGGTGATCAGGAACGCGTACTGAAGGCCGCCGGAGACCAGCGCGCACAGCAGGTAGCCGACGCCGACCGCGACCAGCGGGCCGTGGTCGTCGGCCCGGAAGGCCGGTACGGCGCGGTCGATGGCGTACGCCACCAGCAGCGGACCGGCCTGCACGGCCGCCTGCTGGAGCAGCAGCAGGAGCGAGGTGAGGGCGACCCGCGCGCGCATGGGCGCGAGCAGGGAACGCAGCAGCGCGCCCGTGGCGCCGGGCGGGGTGGGCAGGACGTCCTTGTCGAAGGGGTCGTCGACGGCGGTCCGGGCAGGGGCCTCGGCGTCGTCGTCGGTGACGGACGAGGTGGTGGCGGGGGCGGTCATCGGCGGTCGGCCTCCTGTTCACCGGACCGGGTCTCGAACGTGGTCCCGTGCGTGGACCCGTACGTGGTCCGCAACGGGCTCTCGAACCGGCTCACGGACGGTTCGCCGGACATGAGGTGGGCGTACTCCGCGTTGCTGCGCAGCAGTTCGTGATGGGTGCCGACGGCGGTGACCCGCCCGTCGGACAGCAGCGCGACACGGTCGGCGAGGAGCACGGTGGACGGGCGGTGCGCCACGATCAGCGCGGTGGTGTCGGCGAGGACCTGCCGCAGCGCGGCCTCCACGGCGGCCTCGGTGTGCACGTCCAGCGCGGACAGCGGGTCGTCCAGGACGAGGAAGCGGGGCCGGCCGACGACGGCCCTGGCCAGTGCGAGACGCTGCCGCTGTCCGCCGGAGAGACTGAGCCCCTGCTCGCCGACCTGCGTCTCGACGCCCTGCGGCAGCGCGTGCGCGAAGTCCGCCTGCGCCACGTCCAGCGCCCGCTCCAGCTCGACGGCGCCCGCCCCGTCCGCCGCTCCCATGAGGACGTTCTCGCCGACGCTCGCGGAGAACAGGGTCGGCTCCTCGAAGGCGACGGCGACCCGCGAGCGCAGTTCCTCGCGGGACAGCGCGGTGATGTCCTCGCCGTCGAGCGTGATGCGGCCGGCGGTCACCTCGTGCAGCCGGGGCACGAGGGCCGTGAGCGTGGTCTTCCCGCTGCCGGTCGCACCGACCAGCGCCATGGACTCGCCGGGCCGGATGTGCAGGTCGACGCCGTCGAGGGTGGGCGGGGAGTCGGGGGAGGCGTCGGGATAGCGGAAGGTGACGCCGTCGAAGCGCAGACCGCCGTCGACGACGGGGGCCCGCCCGCCGCGGTCGCCGTCGGGCTCCTCGGGCGGCTCGTCCATCACCTCGAAGTAGCGTTCCGTCGCCGTCGCCGCCTCCTGGCTCATCGCCAGCAGGAAGCCGATCGAGTCCACCGGCCAGCGCAACGCGAGCGCCGTGGACAGGAACGCGACCAGGGTGCCCGCGGACAGCTCGCCGTCCGCCACCCGCACCGAGCCGAGCACCAGGGCCGCCCCGATCGCCACCTCCGGGAGGGTCACGATGACGGCCCAGATGGTGGCCAGCAGCCGCGCCTTGCGCAGTTCCGTGCCGCGCAGCGTCGACGACAGTTCCCGGAAGGCCCGCGCCTGGCTCCGGTGCCGTCCGAAGCCCTTGATGATCCTGATGCCGAGGACGCTCTCCTCGACCACCGTCGTCAGGTCCCCTGCCTGGTCCTGGGCGCGCCGCGCGACGACCGCGTACCGGTTCTCGAAGTACACGCACATCACGACGACGGGGACGGCCGGCCCGAGGATGACCAGCCCGAGCCGCCAGTCCTGGAGCAGCATGATGACCACCCCGAGAAGAATCGTCACCGAGTTGACCAGCAGGAACGTCAGCGGGAAGGCGAGGAACATGCGCAGCAGCCCCAGATCGGCCGTCGCCCGGGACAGCAGCTGCCCCGAGGCCCACCGGTCGTGGAACGCCACCGGCAGCCGCTGGAGCCGCGCGTAGAGGTCCGTGCGCATCTCGGCCTCGACATGCGACAGCGGACGCGCCACCAGCCAGCGCCGCAGCCCGAACAGCAGCGCCTCCGCGAACCCGAGCAGCAGCAGGCAGAGCGCGCCCAGCCAGACCCCGGTGGTGTCCCGGTCGGCCACCGGGCCGTCCACCATCCACTTCAGGACGAGCGGGATGACCAGCCCCGTACAGGAGGCGAGCACGGCGACGAAGGCGGCCGTGAACAGCCTTGTCCGCACGGGACGGACGTACGGCCACAGACGCAGCAGTGAGCGTACGGCGGAGCGGTCTCGGGAAGCGGTTTCTGGTGTCCTGGGCATCACCGCGAGCCTACGGACCGGCGCTGACGACGCCCACCGAGTTTTGGCCCGACCGGGCTCGGCCGCTGGTCCTACGACCTGCGTGTTCGAGGGGCCGTACCCGTGTGTCGACCGATCGGCCGACACACGTTCGGGCGAGCCGGGCGGGGTGCGGGCCCGGGGTCACGGACCCGCGCGCCGCTTCCCGCCCGGGCCCGCGGAACGGACCGGGGCGCCGGCCCGCTCACCGCTCCCGCCCGCTCACCGCTCCCGTCGGCTCGGTTCCCCCGTCCGCCCCGTTCTCCCGCCCGCTCCGTCCTCCCGTCCGCTCAGTCGGCGTACGGCAGCAGTCCGGCCGCGGTCCGCTCCCAGGCCGCCTTCAGCTCGGCGAGCACCTCGGGCCGGTCGGCGGCGAGATCGGCCTGTTCCCGGGCGTCGGCGGCGAGGTTGTACAGATGGTCGGTCTTCGCCGCGTCCTGGTAGTACTTCCAGTCGCCGCGGCGCAGCGCCCGGTTGGCCCGGACCCGCCAGAACAGGTCGTGCTCCGGGACGGGTTCACCGCGCAGCAGGTAGCCGGCGAGGCTCTTGCCGTCCAGCGGGTAGGCGGGATCCGGGCGGGCGCCCGCGAGTTCCAGCAGGGTCGCCGTCCAGTCGGGGGAGACGTTCGGTTCGTGGCTGACCTGGTGGCCGTCGATGCGGGCGGGCCAGCGGACGATCGTCGGGACCCGGATGCCACCCTCCAGCAGGACGAACTTCTGTCCGCTGAGCGGCCAGTTGTAGGAGTAGCGCTCACCGCCGTTGTCACTGGCGAACAGCACCAGCGTGTTCTCCTCCTGGCCGGAGCGGCGCAGCGCGGTGAGGACCTCGCCGACCGCCGCGTCCAGGCTCTCCACCATCTGGGCGTACTTCTCGACCGAGCCGCCGTCGTAGTGGTTCAGGGCCCGGCCGACCTCGGCCTGGGTCTTCGCGGCCCGGATCTTCGCCGCGATCTCGGCCCCCGTCTCGGCGTCGTCCTCCGCGAGCCAGGGCCAGTGCGGGGTGGTGAAGTTGAGGTTCAGCAGCCACGGCCGGTCGTGGTCGCGGCCGACGTACTCGACGGCCCGCTCGGTGAGGACCTCGGTGTAGTAGCGCAGGTCCTTGTACTCGGCGTCCCCCTCGTAGAGGTCGTACTCACCGAGCTGGCCGAGCTTGGAGAAGTACTCCAGCACGCCTCCGTGGTTGCCGAAGAACTCGTCCCAGCCGGACCTGGTGGGGCTGAAGTCCGGCAGCCAGCCGCAGTGCCACTTGCCGATCAGCGCGGTCGAATAGCCCGCCTTCTTCAGCAGCGAGGCCAGGGTGGGGTGGTTCGGGTCCAGACCCTGCGTCCGGTTGGCGATCGGCTCGGCCAGCCCGCCCTTCGTGCGCCCCGGGTACCGCCCGGTGTACAGGCTGAACCGGGTCGGGGAGCAGGTCGCCGACCCCGAGTACGCGTCCGTGAAGCGCACGCCCTGCCGGGCCAGCCGGTCCAGGTTCGGCGTCCTGATGTGCGGGGCGCCGTAGGACGACAGGTCGGCCCAGCCCAGGTCGTCGCCGAGGATGACCAGGAGGTTGGGGCGGCGGCCGCCCTTCGCGGCGGCGGGACGGGCTCGGAACGGCTGTTCGGCGGGGGCCGCCTCGGCGGCGGTGGCGGTACCGGCGACGGCGGTGACGGCGCCGCCGCCGACGAGACCGCCGAAGGTACGACGGGAGATCTCGGTCATGGGGGTCCTCGGTGCGGAAGGCGAAGGGTGGGGGGCGGCCTGGGCGCTGCCCCCATGTGATCAGCCGTCCGGTCCCACGACCAGCGATCCGCCGGGGAGTTCATGGGGCTGAAACGTTGTCCCACCCCACCACCCGCAGCAGCAGGACCGCCCGCCCCGGCACGGTCACCGGCATCCCCGCCGGGTGCGTCACCCCCGGCGCCTCCCCCTGTTCCTCGCGCGAGGTGTCGACGACCACCTCGTACCCCTCCGCCCACGGCGCGCCCGGCAGGACGAAGTTCACCGGCCGGTCCCCGGCGTGCAGGACGGCGAGGAAGCTGTCGTCGGTGATCGGGGCGCCCCGCTCGTCCCGGCCGGGAATGTCCCGCCCGGACAGATACATTCCCAGGGTCGCCGCGGGCGCGTACCAGTCCCCTTCGGTCATCTCCGTGCCCCGCTCGGTGAACCAGGCGAGGTCGCGCAGCCCGTCCGCCGAATGCGCCCGCCCGGAGAAGAAGGCGCGGCGGCGCAGCACCGGGTGGCGGTGGCGCAGCGCGATCAGCCGGGAGGTGAGGTCGAACAGGGCCCGCCACGCCGGATCCTCGAGCAGCCCCCAGTCCACCCAGCTGATCTCGTTGTCCTGGCAGTAGGCGTTGTTGTTGCCGCGCTGGGTGCGCCCCAGCTCGTCGCCCGCGACCAGCATCGGCACGCCGGTCGACAGCAGCAGTGTCGTGATCAGGTTCCGCAGCTGCCGTCGGCGCAGCGCCAGCACCCGCGCGTCGGTCGTCTCGCCCTCGGTGCCGCCGTTCCAGGAGCGGTTGTCGTTCGTGCCGTCCCGGTTGCCCTCGCCGTTGGCCTCGTTGTGCTTGCGGTCGTACGACACCAGGTCGCGCAGGGTGAAACCGTCGTGCGCGGTAACGAAGTTGACCGACGCGTAGGGCCGGCGCCCGCCCCACGCGTACAGGTCGCTCGACCCCGACAACCGGTAGCCCATCTCCCGCACGTCCGGCAGCGCGTGCCGCCAGAAGTCCCGTACGGCGTCGCGGTAGCGGTCGTTCCACTCGGTCCACAGGGGCGGGAAGGCGCCCACCTGGTAGCCGCCCGAGCCCACGTCCCACGGCTCGGCGATCAGCTTCACCCGGCGCAGCACCGGGTCCTGCGCGATCACCGCGAGGAACGGGGACAGCATGTCGACGTCGTGCATGGAGCGGGCCAGTGCCGCCGCCAGGTCGAAGCGGAAGCCGTCGACGCCCATCTCCGTCACCCAGTAGCGCAGCGAGTCGGTGATGAGCCTCAGCACATGCGGCTGGACCACGTGCAGGGTGTTCCCGCAGCCCGTGTAGTCGGCGTACCGGCGCGCGTCCGGCTGCACCCGGTAGTAGCCCCGGTTGTCGATGCCCTTCAGCGACAGCGTCGGCCCCAGCTCGCCGGCCTCCGCCGTGTGGTTGTAGACGACGTCGAGGATGACCTCGATCCCGGCCGCGTGCAGGGCGCGCACCATCCGTTTGAACTCGCCGACCTGCCCGCCCGTCGTCCCGGCGGACGCGTACCCGGCGTGGGGGGCGAAGTAGCCGATGGAGTTGTAGCCCCAGTAGTTCTTCAGCCCCCGGCGCAGCAGATGGTCCTCGTGCGCGAACTGGTGGACCGGCAGCAGCTCCACCGCCGTGACGCCCAGCTTCACCAGGTGTTCCACGGCCGCCGGATGCGCCAGACCGGCGTACGTGCCGCGCAGCTCCCGCGGGATCCCCGGGTGCAGCCGGGTGAACCCGCGCACGTGCAGCTCGTAGATCACCGAGTCGGCCCAGGGGGTCTTCGGGCGGCGGTCGTCGGCCCAGTCGTCGTCGTCGTGCACGACGACTCCCTTGGGGACGTGCGGCGCCGAGTCGCGTTCGTCGCGCACGGTGTCGGCCACCTGCTGCTGGGGCCAGTCACGGACGTGCCCGTAGACCTCGGGCGGCAGGCTGAACTCGCCGTCCACCGCCCGGGCGTACGGGTCGAGGAGCAGCTTCGCCGGGTTCCAGCGGCCGCCGGTCCACGGGTCCCAGCGGCCGTGCACCCGGTAGCCGTAGCGCTGTCCCGGCATGATCCCCGGCACGAAGCCGTGCCAGATCTCGTGGGTGAGTTCGGTGAGGCGGGCGCGGGTCTCCCGGCCGGACTCGTCGAACAGACACAGTTCGACCGATTCCGCCCCACCCGCCCACAGCGCGAAGTTGGTGCCCGCGACCCCGTCCGGGCCGACCCGGAAGCGGGCGCCCAGGGGTGTGGACGCGCCCGGCCACACGGGTGGACCCGGCACCTTGCGTGGCGCACCGTTCATCACGGCGTCCGGCGTGGCGCGCTCCGCCACCGCCTCCTGCTCGGCTGCGCTGGACACCGTTCAGCCTCCCGCGGCTCATGGAACGACGTGGGAAAAGAGCGTGCGGTGTCCCGGCCGCGGCTCCCCGTCGCGTCGTCCTCCCCCCATTTCTGCCCAGAGCGGCCCTCGCACTCACGTTTCCCCGGAGTGTGCCCGGTCGTTGGGCACCGTGTGAGGCACGTACAAGGGCGCGCACGGCGCGCGGGGGTCGCACTGGCCGCCGTACTGACATGGGCAGGACTACTTGCCGGGGCCGCCGGTTGCACCGGCGCCGACAGCCGGAGCGGACTCGACCGGGTGCTCGGCAAGCCCCCGGCCCCCGAGGACGTCATCCGCGTCACCCCGGAGGACGGCACGAAGGGGGTGCGGCCCGAGGAGCGGCTGCTGGTGCGGGTACCGGGCGGGAAGCTGGAGTCCGTGAAGGTCGTCAGGTCGCAGGACGCCCAGGAGACCCCGGTCCCCGGGCGGATCGCCGCGGACGGACTGAGCTGGCGGCCGGACGACGACCGGCTCGGCCTGGCCGCCCGCTACACCGTCGACGCCGTCGCCCTGGACGGCGACGGGAACCGCTCGGCCCGGCACACCACCTTCACCACCTACGTCCCCGAAGAGCGCTTCATCGGCTACGTCACCCCGGAGAACCGCTCCACCGTGGGCACCGGGATGATCGTCTCGCTGGAGTTCAACCGGGAGATCGAGCACCGGGCCGCGGTCCAGCGCGCCGTCCGGGTCACGGCCGAGCCCGCGGTGGACATCCGGCCGCACTGGTTCGGCGCCACCCGGCTCGACTTCCGGCCCGAGGAGTACTGGAAGCCCGGCACCCGGGTCACCGTCAGGCTCGGGCTGCGCGACGTCGAGGGGGCGCCCGGCGTCTACGGGCTCCAGGACAAGTCGTTCTCCTTCACCGTCGGCCGCAGCCAGGTGTCCTTGGTGGACGCGGCGAAACACACCATGGAGGTGCGCCGGGACGACGAACTGCTGGCCACCGTGCCGATCACGGCCGGGGCCCCGAAGAACACCACCTACAACGGCAAGATGGTGGTGACCGAGATGCTGGAACTGACCCGGATGAACGGCGCCACGGTCGGCTTCAAGAAGGCGAACGGCAAGGGCGAGTACGACATCCCGGACGTGCCGCACGCCATGCGGCTGACGAGCTCCGGCACCTTCCTGCACGGCAACTACTGGGCGCAGGACGTCTTCGGCCGGGCCAACGTGAGCCATGGCTGCGTGGGCCTGAGGGACGTCAAGGGCGGCGCCTCGGACACGCCCGCGGGCTGGTTCTTCGACCGCTCGCTTGTCGGTGACGTCATCGAGGTCGTGCACAGCAAGGACAAGCAGGTCGCCCCGGACAACGGGCTGGGCGGCTGGAACATGGGCTGGCGGGAGTGGATCGCCGGCGGCGCCGTGAAATGACCTCCCCCCCGGTGCAACCTTCCCCGCGTTCGCACGGTCCTAGTTGGGACTGAACGGTGACAATCTTGGCCCGTCCAGGCCGTTGACCTTGTGGTTAATATGCGGCGAACGCGGGGGACGCGTCGCGGTGCGGCCCGGGGAGGGCCCGGGGGAGTGGGAGAACGACTTTGAACGTGCGACCGATATCGGGGGCGTCGGTTGGGGGACGTCCGCGCGGCCGCGACAAGCGGCTGGCGCTGATCGTCGGCGGGCTGCTGCTGGCCGTCACGGCCTGCGGCGGGGGCGGCGACTCCGGGTCCGACGCGAAGGACGCCGGGTCCGCCGACAAGGGTGCCTCGGCCGCCGCCGAGAGCAAGCAGTCGGAGGCGGTCGTGACCATCGCCCCGAAGACCGGTGCCAAGGACGTCGACACCAGCGGTGCCCTGAAGGTGACGGCCGCCAAGGGCAAACTGACCGAGGTCGTCGTCAAGGACGACAAGGGCACGGCGGTCGCCGGCAGCATCTCCGCGGACGGCGCCGGCTGGACGCCGGCCACGCACCTCGCCGGCTCCACCAAGTACCAGGTGCACGCCGTCGCGAAGGACTCCGAGGGCCGTACGGCCGCCGAGGACTCGTCCTTCACCACGCTGAGCCCGCAGAACACCTTCACCGGCAACTTCACGCCCGAGGACGGATCCACGGTCGGCGTCGGCATGCCGTTCTCGGTGCGCTTCACCCGGGGCATCACCCACCCGGAGGACGTGGAGAAGGCCATCACCGTCACGACCGTGCCGGCCGTCGACGTGCAGGGCCACTGGTTCGGCAACGACCGTCTCGACTTCCGTCCCGAGAAGTACTGGAAGGCCGGCACCAAGGTCACGGTGAAGCTGAACCTCGACGGCGTCGAGGGCCGCAAGGGCGTCTACGGCAAGCAGGCCAAGACCGTCTCCTTCACCATCGGCCGCGACCAGGTGTCCGTCGTGGACGCCAAGAAGCACACGATGAAGGTCACGCAGGACGGCAAGGTCGTCAAGACCATCCCGGTCACCACCGGCAAGCCCGGCTACGCCACCTGGAACGGCCAGATGGTGATGAGCGAGAAGTTCACCGTGACCAGGATGAACGGCGACACGGTCGGCTACGACGGCGAGTACGACATCAAGGACGTCCCGCACGCCATCCGGCTGACCGACTCCGGCACCTTCGTGCACGGCAACTACTGGGGCGGCGACGCCTTCGGCAACTACAACGCCAGCCACGGCTGCATCGGCCTGCGGGACGTGCGCGGCGGCTACGACAGCTCCGTGGCCGCAGCGTGGTTCTTCAACCACTCGATGGTCGGTGACGTGGTGGTCGTGAAGAACTCCACCGACCCGACGGTCGACCCGGCCAACGGCCTCAACGGCTGGAACATCCCCTGGGCGGAGTGGACCGAGTAGCGGTCCCCGGACGACTCGGGGCGGACGGGCCCGGTGCTGTGACAAACGGCACCGGGTCCGTTGTGGTTAGTGGTGGTTAACCTGCTGCCATGACCGTGAATCTCGAAGTCGCCGACGGCGTCGGCACGCTGCGTCTCGACCGCCCGCCCATGAACGCGCTGGACGTGGCCACCCAGGACCGGCTCAAGGAGCTCGCCGAGGAGGCGACCCGCCGCGACGACGTCCGCGCGGTCGTCGTCTACGGCGGGGAGAAGGTGTTCGCGGCGGGCGCGGACATCAAGGAGATGCAGGACATGGACCACACCGCGATGGTCCTGCGCGCCCGCGCCCTCCAGGACTCCTTCACGGCGGTGGCCCGCATCCCCAAGCCGGTCGTAGCGGCGGTGACCGGCTACGCGCTGGGCGGCGGCTGCGAGCTCGCGCTGTGCGCGGACTTCAGGATCGCCGGGGACAACGCCAAGCTGGGCCAGCCGGAGATCCTGCTCGGGCTGATCCCGGGCGCCGGCGGCACCCAGCGTCTGGCCCGCCTGGTGGGCCCCTCCAAGGCGAAGGACCTGATCTTCACGGGCCGGATGGTGAAGGCCGACGAGGCGCTGACCCTGGGCCTGGTGGACCGGGTCGTCCCGGCCGCCGACGTGTACACGGAGGCGCACCGCTGGGCCGCGAAGCTGGCGCAGGGTCCGGCGCTCGCGCTGCGCGCCGCGAAGGAGTCGATCGACACCGGTCTGGAGACCGACATCGAGACGGGTCTGGCGATCGAACGGAACTGGTTCGCGGGTCTGTTCGCGACCGCCGACCGTGAGATCGGCATGCGCAGCTTCGTCGAGGAAGGGCCGGGCAAGGCCAAGTTCCTGTGAGAGAGGTCTCCTTCGAACTGCCCGTCAGCGCTTGCAATTGACGAGGTGTCTCATCCGGGTCCCTCGATGGGGCGGTTTATGGGAGCCTTAAGGCAACCTTAAGCCTGCCTTGTCGAGTGGTCCCGTAGAGCGTTGCGGTGCGCGCTTTCGTCGCAGGTCAGTCCCGGTTTGTCGGGCTTTGAACTGTCCCTGGCATATGCCGATCGATCCATTCGGAACGGTACATTCCGGGGGGTGTATTCCGTCGGAACGGCCCCGGAGCGGGCTCGGGGCGGCCATGATGGGGGCATGGCGGGGCTGGAGGGCATCGGACAGCCGCGGGGACCGGGCCGTGCGACCGCGGCGCGCTGGTCGCCCGCGGTGGAGGACGAACGGGCGCTGAAGGCGCTGGAGTTGTTCGGCAACCCGACGGACGGAGAGGTTCCGCTGCCGTCCCGCCCCGAGTCCGCCGCCACGGCCCGCCGGCTGGCCCAGGTCGTCGTCCTGCGCCAGTGGGGACTGACCCCCAAGATGACCGAGGACGCGGTCCTGCTCGTCTCCGAACTCGTCGGCAACGCCGTGCGGCACACCGGTGCCCGGGTCTTCGGCCTGCGCATGCGGCGTCGGCGCGGCTGGATCAGGGTCGAGGTCCGCGATCCCTCGCGGGGGCTGCCCTGTCTGATGCCGGTCCAGGAGCTGGACATCAGCGGGCGGGGGCTCTTCCTCGTCGACAAGCTGTCCGACCGGTGGGGCGTGGATCTGCTGCCCCGGGGCAAGACGACGTGGTTCGAGATGCGGGTCGCCGACCGCTGAGGCCTCCGGCGGTCGGCCGGGTGCGTGCGGGTGCCTCCGGCGGTCGGCCGGGTGTGTGCGGGTGCGTCTCGGTGCCGTCCTTCGGGGGCCGCCGCCCCGGGCCCCCGCTTCGGCCCTGGACGGGCCTCGTCCTCGAACGCCGGACGGGCCGAGAGTGGTGCCGCCGTCCTCGATCCTCGCGCGGAGCGGGGTAACCGCCGTCGTCGAGCCTCACGCCGCGGTGTGTTCGGTCGGCGAGGCGGGTTGCGTCAATGGTCGGAAATGTTCTGTATGCGGCCTTAAATGGTGCGGGTGACCCCATCCGACCGTCGTTTCGCGTTGCGGGCGGGTGCCGGACTCGTCGCCGGGGGTGCGTTCGCGGCCGCGTGCTCGCCCTCCGAGTCCCCTTCCGGCGCCGTCGCCCCGCCCGTTCGCAGCACCACCGCGCGCACCCGGGCCCCCGCCCGTCCCCTCGCCGCCCCCACGCCCCGGGCGTATCCCCGGCAGCCCGCTCAGATCAGTCACGGTCCGCGCGGCCGCTCCCAGGTCGCCCTCACCTTTCACGGACAGGGCGAGCCCTCTGTCGCCCGGGCCCTGCTCGGTGAAGCCGAGCGGCACGGCGCGCGGGTCACCGTGCTGGCCGTCGGGACCTGGCTGGACGAACACCCCGACCTCGCCCGCCGGATCCTCGACGGCGGCCACGACCTCGGCAACCACACCCAGCGCCACCTGGCCATCAACGCCATGCCCGAGGCCGAGGCGGCGGCCGAGATCGCCGGCTGCGCCGATCGGCTGCGCAGGCTCACCGGGTCCATCGGCACCTGGTTCCGGCCCTCCCGCGCCACCCGTGCCTCCCCGCTGGTGGAGACGCTGGCCCGCCGCGCCGGCTACCCGCACGTCCTCTCCTACGACGTCGACTCCCTCGACTTCACCTCACCCGGTGCCGCCGCCGTCGCCCGCACCGTCCTCGGCGGGGTCCGGGACGGGTCGGTCGTGAGTCTGCACTTCGGGTACGCGGACACGGTCGCCGCACTCCCCGCCGTACTCGACGAACTCGGCCGCCGCGGACTGCGCGCGGTCACCACCACGGAGCTGATCGGCTGATGCACCGCAACCTCGTGAAAAGCGCCCTGCTCGCGGGCGCCGCGCTCACCGTCCTCGCCGCCTGTGGCACCGGGGGAGGGGCGGGGAAGGAGGGGCCGGGCGGCGCCACCGAGGCGGCCGCTCCCGCACCGGCGAAGAAGGCCCGAAAGCCCGCCGTCGACGGCCTGCCCGGCATGCCGCCGGTGCTCGACCCGAAGGACGTCTACGCCGCCGACCGCCCCGGGATGCTCTCCCCGGTGGTCAAGGACTTCCCGTCCCGGGTCTACGTCCCGAACACCGAGTCCGACACCGTCTCCGTCATCGACCCGAAGACGTACCGGGTGATCGAGACCCTGCGGGTGGGGCGGCAGCCGCAGCACGTCGTCCCCTCCTGGGACCTGAGGACGCTGTGGGTCAACAACAACCGGGGGCACACCCTCACCCCCATCGACCCGAAGACCGGCAAGGCCGGGAAGCCGGTCGAGGTGCACGACCCGTACAACCTCTACTTCACGCCCGACGGCAAGTACGCCGTCGTGATGGCCTCGCTCGACCGCGAACTCGTCTTCCGCGACCCGCACACCATGAAGCGGGTCAAGACGGAACCCGTCACCTGTTACGGCGTCAACCACGCCGACTTCTCGCTCGACGGGAGGTACTTCATCGTGTCCTGCGAGTTCAGCGGCGAACTGCTGAAGGTCGACACCCGGAGGATGAAGGTCGTCGGACAGCAGAAGCTGCCCTTCAGGGGCGCCATGCCGCAGGACGTGAAGGTCTCGCCCGACGGGAAGCGGTTCTACATCGCGGACATGATGGCCGACGGGATGTGGATCGTCGACGGCGACACCTTCGGCAAGCCGGAGTTCCTGCACACCGGCAAGGGCTGCCACGGGCTGTACATCGGGCGCGACTCCCGCGAGATGTACGTCTCCAACCGCGGTGAGGGCACCGTCTCCGTCTTCGACTTCCACGAGAACACCGTCACCAGGAAGTGGCGTCTCCCGCGCGGCGGCAGCCCCGACATGGGCGGCGTCTCGGCGGACGGCAAGGTGCTGTGGCTGTCCGGGCGCTACAACTCCGAGGTGTACGCGATCGACACCGGCACCGGAGAGCAGCTCGCCCGGATCAAGGTCGGCCGGGGCCCGCACGGTCTGGCCGTGTACCCGCAGCCGGGCCGCTACTCGCTCGGTCACACCGGCATCTTCCGCTAGGACCGAAGACAACCCCCGTCACCTGCCGGGGCGCCGGCCGCCGGGACGTCCGGTGTCCGCCGGAGAGTGAGCAGTGCCTCCGCCCCGACCGGCAGATAACCCGCCGCCTGGAACGCCCGTGTGCTGCGGGCGTTCCCCGGCGAGATCTGCGCCCACACCGGCTCACCCCCGCCCAGGTGCCGCGCCGCGCCGACCAGGGCCCGGCCCAGCCCTCGGTGGCGTACGTCCTCCTCGACCTCGACGGCGACCTCCAGCCGCCCCGCGACCCCCCGCCCGAGGACGATCACGCCGCCCTGCGCAGCCCACACCCGCACCTCGTCGCGCCGTCTGCGCGAGCTGACCACCCGGGGATGCTCCGGGTCCTCGATCTCCGCCAGCGCGAGCGACGGCGGGCCCGGCAGCGGGGAGCCGGCCCACAGCTGGTCGACCGTCTCCGCGACCCGGCCCGTGCGGTCCAGCAGGGCCGTCAGGAACCGGGGGCTCATCGACGCGGCGAGGGCGTCGCAGTCGGCGGCGGCCAGGGTCGCGTGGACCCACTCCGGGTCCTCGTCCGTGAAGACCACCGAGTGCGCGGTGAAGGAGAGGACCCCCGCGTCGCGCGGGCAGGGCTGGGGCAGGACGGTCGTGCGGCCGTCGGCGGGCGGGAAGACACCGCGCGCGGCCGCGTCGAGAATGTCCCGCAAGGTCCCCACCGCGACCGCCCCTCCGCGCTCCTTGAGTCTCCACCCACTGGAAGGCCCACACTCACACACATGATCGACGACGGCACCGGACTTTTCACCATCGGAGAGCTGGCCCGCACGACCGGACTGACCGTGCGCACCATCCGCTTCTGGTCCGACGAGGGTGTCCTGACCCCGTTGACCCGCTCGGCGGGCGGCTACCGGCTCTACGACGCCGCGTCGGTCGCCCGGCTGGAACTGATCCGCACCCTGCGCGAGCTGGGCCTCGGTCTGGCCGACGTGCGCCGGGTGCTCTCGGGGGAGCGGACCGTCGCGGAGGTCGCCGCGGCGCACGTGTCCGCGCTGGACGCGCAGATCCGCTCGCTGAAGCTGACCCGTGCGGTCCTGTCGTCCGTGGCGCGACGCGGTTCGACCGCTGAGGAGATGACCTTGATGAACGACCTGGCACGGCTTTCGGCGGCGGAGCGCAGGCGGATCCTCCAGGAGTTCGTGGACGAGATGTTCCACGGGCTGGACCTGGCCGACCCGGACATCCGGGAGCGGATGCGCACGAGCGCGACGGATCTGCCGGAGGACCCGACACCCGAGCAGGTGGACGCCTGGGTGGAACTGGCCGAGATGGTGCGGGACCCGGAGTTCCGGGTCCAGATGCGGCAGGCGGCCGAGTTCAACGCCGCCGACCGGGCGCGGGAAACCCCGCGCGGGGCGTCCATGTGGTTCTTCAAGCGGCTGATCGAGCTGGTGGGCAGGGCCCGCGAGCGGGGGATCGCACCGGAGTCCCCTGAGGCCGACACGGTGCTGCGGGATCTCCTCGGCGACACCGACCGGGCCGCCGTGCTGGAGCGCATGAAGGCGACCCACAACGTGCGCCTGGCCCGGTACCGGGAGCTGATGGCGGTCCTGAAGGGGGCCACGCTCTCGGCCCACGAGGAGGAGTTCGCCTGGGTGGTCGCCGCACTGGAGGTCCGCACGGCCAGCTAACCTGACCTGCGTCCGCACGACAGCGGGACGGCACGACATGCAGGTATGGAGAAGAGGGGCGGATCGGTGGCCGACATCGAAGAGGCACGCAAGGAGTTCCAGCGGATCGACACGGACGGGGACGGCTTCATCACCGCGGCCGAGTTCAAGACCGCCCTGGCGCAGGGGGGTGACTGGAACGTCACCGAGTCGGTCGCCGAGGTCATCATCAAGAGCCGAGACCTCGACGGTGACAAGCTCCTCTCGTTCGACGAGTTCTGGGCGCACCTGAACAAGTGAGACGAGCGGAAAGGGGGCGCCTCGCGATGCGGGGCGCCCCCTCCTCATGTCATGACCGGCGCTCGATGCGCACGCTCCAGCGGCGGGTCCCTGCCTTCGTCGAGGCCGACGTCGCCTTTCGCGCGGCGGAACTGGAGGATCCGTTCGGCGGCCGGTGCCAGCTCCGCGGAAAATCTCGTACGGATCGCGGAGGAGCCGGAATAGGCCGCCGTCGGCCGGGGTTGCCGCCCTCAGGTGCATGCATGTGCATCGAACCTGAATCGACTCGCTCCCGGAAGGCAAGGCCTCTCATGAAGATCGGCATCATCGGCGCGGGCAACATCGGCGGCAACCTCACCCGGCGTCTCAGGGCTCTCGGTCACGACGTCTCCGTGGCCAACTCCCGCGGCCCGCAGACGCTCGGGGAACTCGCCGAGGAGACGGGAGCGACCCCCGTCACCGTCGAGGAGGCGGCGCGCGGTGCCGAGGTCGTGGTGATCACGATTCCGGTCAAGGCGGTCCCGAGTCTGCCGTCCGGAATCCTGGACGGCGCGGCCGACGGTGTGGCCGTCATCGACACCAACAACTACTACCCGCAGCAGCGCGACGGCCGGATCGCGGAGATCGAGGACGAGGGGCTCACCGAGAGCCGCTGGACCGAACGCCGTATCGGCCACCCCGTGATCAAGGCCTTCAACGGCACCTACGCCCAGGACATCCTGGACCGCCCGCTCCCCGCGGGCGATCCCGACCGCATGGCGCTCCCGGTGGCCGGCGACGACGAGGCGGCGAAGGCGAAGGTGCGCGCCCTGATCGACGAGCTCGGCTTCGACACCGTCGACGCGGGCGGCATCGACGACTCCTGGCGCCAGCAGCCCGACACCCCCGTCCACGGGCTGCGGGCCGGCGTCGAGGCGGTCACCAAGGCCCTGGCCGAGGCGAGCCCGGAACGCCCGGCGACCTTCCGCGGCTAGCCCGCCCTAGACGATCCGCAGGGGGTGGTGCGGTCCGTCCGGCAGCTCGACCGTGATCGGGTCCCCGGGCCGCACCACACCCCCGCTGAGCACCACGCTCATGATCCCGGACCGGAAGGACGGCCGGCCGTCCGGACCCCGTCCGACGACCTGCTTCATGAGGCCCTTGCGGAAGCCGTCGATCTGCTTGCAGGGATTGCGCAGCCCGGTCACCTCGACCACGGCCTGTCCGCCGAGCCGCAGACGCGTCCCGGTGGGCAGCCCGAGCAGGTCGATCCCGCGCGTGGTCACGTTCTCCCCGAGCTGGCCGGCGGCCACCTCGAACCCGGCCGTCCGCACCTCCTCGAACAGCTCCTCGTGGATGAGGTGCACCTGCCGGAGATTCGGCTGCGAGGGGTCCTTCTCCATCCGGAACCGGTGTTTCACCGTGGTGCCCGCGTGGACGTCCCCCGCCACCCCCAGCCCGGCGAGCAGCGTGACGCTCTCCCGGTTGGGCTTGGTGAAGGAGTACGTTCCGCTGCTGCTGACAGCGCTGACCGACCCGCTCATACGGTGAAGCTCCCCTGTCCGTGCGACTGCCCCCGCGACTGCCCCCGCGACTGCGACTGCCTCTGCGACTACGACTGCGGCGGTGCCTGAGACCGTCCCGCGACGGTCCCCGCGATCCGCCCCCGGGTCAGCACTCGATGATGTTCACCGCGAGCCCGCCCCGGGCCGTCTCCTTGTACTTGACGCTCATGTCCGCGCCCGTTTCCTTCATCGTCTTGATGACCTTGTCCAGGGACACCTTGTGCGAACCGTCGCCGCGCATCGCCATCCTGGCGGCGGTGACCGCCTTCACCGAGGCCATGCCGTTGCGCTCGATGCACGGGATCTGGACCAGGCCGCCCACGGGGTCGCAGGTCAGGCCGAGATTGTGTTCCATCCCGATCTCGGCCGCGTTCTCGACCTGCTCGGGAGAGCCGCCGAGGACCTCGGCCAGCGCGCCCGCCGCCATCGAGCAGGCCGAGCCGACCTCGCCCTGGCAGCCGACCTCGGCGCCGGAGATGGAGGCGTTCTCCTTGAACAGCATGCCGATCGCGCCGGCCGCGAGCAGGAAGCGGACCACCCCGTCCTCGTCGGCGCCGGGCACGAAGTTCACGTAGTAGTGCAGGACCGCCGGGATGATGCCGGCCGCGCCGTTCGTGGGAGCCGTCACGACCCGGCCGCCGGCCGCGTTCTCCTCGTTCACCGCCATCGCGTACAGCGTGATCCACTCCATGGCGAGCGCCAGCGGGTCGCCCTCCGCCCGGAGCTGACGTGCCGTCATGGCGGCCCTGCGGCGGACCCGCAGACCGCCCGGCAGGATGCCCTCGCGGGTCATGCCGCGGGAGACGCAGGCCTGCATCACCCGCCAGATCTCCAGCAGCCCGTCCCGGATCTCGTCCTCGGTGCGCCAGGCGCGCTCGTTCTCCAGCATCAGCGAGGAGATCGACAGACCGGTCTCCTTCGCCAGCCGCAGCAGCTCGTCGCCCGTGCGGAAGGGGTACTTCAGGACCGTGTCGTCGAGTTTGATGCGGTCCGCGCCGACCGCGTCCTCGTCCACGACGAAGCCGCCGCCGACCGAGTAGTACGTCTTCGACAGCAGCTCGCCGCCCCGGGCGTCGTGGGCCCATATCGTCATGCCGTTGGCGTGGTAGGGCAGGGCCTTGCGGCGGTGCAGGACGAGGTGGTCGTCGTAGGCGAACGGGATCTCGTGCGAGTCCAGCAGCCGCAGCCGGCCGGAGACCTTGATCTGCTCCACCCGGTCGTCCGCGCCCTCCACGTCCACCGTGCGCGGGGAGGAGCCCTCCAGTCCGAGCAGCACCGCCTTGGGCGTGCCGTGGCCGTGGCCGGTCGCGCCGAGCGAGCCGTACAGCTCGCAGCGCACCGACGCGACGGAGTCCAGCAGGCCCTCGCCCCGCAGCCGCCGGGCGAACATGCGGGCCGCGCGCATCGGGCCGACGGTGTGGGAGCTGGACGGGCCGATGCCGATCGAGAACAGGTCGAAGACCGAGATGGCCACGGGGGAACTCCTCAATGCAGGGTGGTGCGGGGTGCCGCCCACACCTCACAGTGTGCGCGGCACCCGGGAAAAGGGACTACTTGCTCAGACCGGGATACAGCGGGTGCTTGTCGGCCAGGGCGGTGACCCGGGCCTTCAGCGCCGCCGCGTCGGCCTCCGCGAACGGGGACGGCGCCTTCAACGTCTCGGCGATCACGTCCGCGACCTCGGCGAAGTCCTCGGCGGTGAAGCCGCGGGTCGCGAGGGCGGGCGTGCCGATCCGCAGGCCCGAGGTGACCATCGGGGGCCGCGGGTCGTTCGGGACCGCGTTGCGGTTGACCGTGATGCCGACCTCGTGGAGCCGGTCCTCGGCCTGCTGGCCGTCCAGCTCGGACTCGCGCAGGTCGACCAGGATCAGGTGCACGTCCGTGCCACCGGACAGGACGTTGACCCCGGCCGCGCGGGCGTCCGGCGCGGTCAGGCGCTCGGCGAGGATCCGCGCGCCCTCGACCGTGCGGGCCTGGCGCTCCTTGAAGTCCTCGCTCGCGGCGACCTTGAACGAGACCGCCTTGGCCGCGATCACGTGCTCCAGGGGGCCGCCCTGGAAGCCCGGGAAGACGGAGGAGTTCAGCTTCTTGGCGAACTCCTTCTTCGCGAGGATGATGCCGCCGCGCGGGCCGCCCAGCGTCTTGTGGGTGGTGGACGTGACGACGTCCGCGTACTCCACCGGGTTGGGGTGGAGACCGGCCGCGACCAGACCCGCGAAGTGCGCCATGTCGACCCACAGGAAGGCCTCGACCTCGTCCGCGATCCGGCGGAACTCGGCGAAGTCGAGCTGCCGCGGGTACGCCGACCAGCCCGCGATGATCACCTTGGGGCGGTGCTCCTTGGCGAGCCGCTCGACCTCGGCCATGTCGACCAGTCCGGCGTCGTCCACGTGGTAGGCGACGACGTCGAACTGCTTGCCGGAGAAGTTCAGCCGCATGCCGTGGGTCAGGTGACCGCCGTGCGCGAGGTCCAGGCCGAGGATCGTGTCGCCCGGCTGGGCCAGCGCGAACAGGGCGGCCTGGTTGGCGGAGGCACCCGAGTGGGGCTGCACGTTGGCGTACTCGGCGCCGAACAGCTCCTTGATCCGGTCGATCGCGATCTGCTCGGCCACGTCGACGTGCTCGCAGCCGCCGTAGTAGCGGCGGCCCGGGTAGCCCTCGGCGTACTTGTTGGTCAGGACCGAGCCCTGCGCCTCCATCACCGCGAGCGGAGCGAAGTTCTCCGAGGCGATCATCTCGAGCGTGGACTGCTGGCGGTTCAGCTCGGCGTCGACCGCGGCGGCGATCTCCGGGTCGAGCTCGTGCAGGGGCGTGTTCAGGACGGACATGCGTCTACGACTCCTCAGCCGGCGGTGAAGGCGGTGTACTCGTCGGCGGTGAGCAGGTCGTCCTGCTCGCCCGCGGTGCGTACCTTGAAGAGCCATCCGCCCTCGAAGGGGGCGGAGTTCACCAGCGCCGGGTCGTCGACGACGTCCTGGTTGACCTCGACGATCTCGCCGGAGACCGGCGCGTACAGCTCGCTGACCGACTTGGTCGACTCCAGCTCGCCGCAGGTCTCGCCCGCGGTCACCGTGTCACCGACCTCGGGGAGCTGGACGAAGACCACGTCGCCGAGCGCGTTGGCCGCGTGCTCGGTGATGCCGACCGTCGAGACGCCGTCCTCGGCGACCGACAGCCACTCGTGCTCCTTGCTGTAGCGCAGCTGCTGGGGGTTGCTCATGGCCTGAATTCTCCTGTACGCGGGAGGGTGCTGGTGAATGGGGGACTGCTGGATACGCACGTGAGCAGCGGAAATGTGCGCAGGGTCACGTGCGGGCGGGCGTCGACGCGCCCAGTGTCTACTTCTGGCGCTTGTAGAACGGCAGCGCCACGACCTCGTACGGCTCGTGACTGCCTCGGATGTCCACGCCGACGCCCGTGGTCCCCGGTGCCGCGTGGGCGGCGTCGACGTACGCCATCGCGATGGGCTTGCCGAGCGTGGGGGAGGGGGCGCCGGAGGTGACCTCGCCGATCACCTCGCCGCCGGCGACCACGGCGAACCCGGCGCGCGGGACCCGGCGGCCCTCGGCGACCAGGCCGACCAGGACGCGCGGGGGCTGCGAGGCGGCGCGCTCGGCGGCCGCCTCCAGCGCCGTACGGCCGACGAAGTCGCCGTCCTTGTCGAACTTCACCACCCGGCCGAGACCCGCGTCGAACGGGGTCAGGGACGTGCTCAGCTCGTGCCCGTACAGCGGCATGCCCGCCTCCAGACGCAGCGTGTCCCGGCAGGACAGACCGCAGGGCACCAGCCCGGCGCCCTGGCCGGCCTTGGTCAGCGCCTGCCACAGCTCGACGGCGTGCTCCGGCCGCACGAACAGTTCGAAGCCGTCCTCGCCGGTGTAGCCGGTGCGCGCGATGAGGGCGGGCACGCCGGCGACGGTGCCGGGCAGGCCGGCGTAGTACTTCAGGCCGTCCAGGTCGGCGTCCGTGACGGCCGCCAGGATGCCGGGGGACTCGGGGCCCTGCACGGCGATCAGCGCGTAGGCGTCACGGTCGTCGCGGACCTCCGCGTCGAAGCCCTCGGCACGCTCGGTCAGCGCGTCCAGCACGACCTGGGCGTTGGAGGCGTTGGCCACCACCATGAACTCGGTCTCGGCCAGCCGGTAGACGATCAGGTCGTCCAGGATGCCGCCGTCCGCCCGGCAGATCATCGTGTAGCGGGCGCGGCCGGCCTTGACCGCGCCGATGTTGCCCACCAGGGCGAAGTCGAGAAGGGCTGCGGCCTGCGGGCCGGTGACGGTGATCTCGCCCATGTGGGAGAGGTCGAAGAGCCCGGCCCGGGTGCGGACGGCGTGGTGCTCGTCACGCTCGGAGCCGTAGCGCAGGGGCATGTCCCAGCCGGCGAAGTCGGTCATCGTCGCGCCGAGCGCGCGGTGCACCGCGTCGAGGGCGGTGTGGCGCTGCCCGGCGTTCTGGTCGGATGCGGGGTCGGTACTGCTCATCGGGCGTTCGTCTCCCAAGGCATGACGGCACGGCGAGGTCGTTCCTCCCCATCTGTCATCGGAACCTGAGAGGTTCGCCATGACCACCCGGAACGGGTTCGGTCGTGACTTGCACCTTGGGTGGGGCCACTGGAGACAGCGGCCCGCTTTTCAGATGTGCCTCGCCCGCGCGGTAACGGGGCCTGAGAGATTCAAGGGAGGGACTTGCTCCTTCGGCGCCCCAGCGAAGCTGCTGCTGAGGACTCTCCCGCGCGGATTCAAACGGCCGGTATGCAGTTGGCGCGGCCATCATTGCACGGCTCGCCCCGATCCCGGCAGGCCGGATCTGTAACCGGCTTGTGTCGGTACGCGTACGAAATCACCGGACGTGGCGCATTACCTTCTCTTTACGCTCGGTGGGGATGAGGACACCATCTGACCCCAGGGGAGGACGATCACGGTGAACAGGACGACCACGGCGAGGTCCAGGGCATTCGCGACCGGCTCGGGGATCGCGCTGCCCGCGCAGCCCGTCGCCCCGGCCCGTCAGGCGCGCGGTCGCCGGCCTGCGCCCGTCGTCCGCGACCTGCGCGAGCGGGCCGGCCGCAGCCCGCACGGCCTGCTCTTCGGCCCCCGCGACCTGGTCGTGGTCACCGGTCTGCCCGGCAGCGGCAAGTCCACGCTCATGCGGCGGACCGTGCAGGGCACCCGCATCGACTCCCAGGACACCCGGGACCGCTGGGACGCCCGCGCTCCCCGCTTCCTGCCCTACGGCCTCTACCGCCCCCTCGTCCGGCTCGCCCACTACGCCGGACTGCGCAGGGCGCTGCGCGGCGGGGCGGGCGTCGTCGTGCACGACTGCGGCACGCAGGCCTGGGTGCGCGACTGGCTGGCCCGCGAGGCCCGCCGCCGCGGCGGCACCCTGCACCTGCTCCTCCTGGACGTCGGCGCGGACACGGCACTGGAGGGGCAGCGCGAGCGCGGCCGGGGCGTCTCCCGGTACGCGTTCCTGCGCCACCGGCACGCCGCCTCCCGGCTGGTGCGCTCGGTGGAGAAGGGGCGGCTGCCCGCGGGCTGCGGCTCGGCGGTGCTGCTCGACCGCGCGGCGGCCGACGCGCTGCGCCGTATCGGTTTCACGGGCTGAGGGCTCGGGCGCGACGCCCGGTACCCGCTAGCCTTTCAGCCACAGCGAAGTGAGCGGTTCTCAGCAGGCGGTAGGCAGATGGATTTCCCCCCGGCCAACTTTCCGACGGACTTCTCCGCGGACTTTCCGGCGCAGGCGCACCCCCATCCGCACGGCGGATGGCCCGGCAACGAGCTGGAGGAGGTGCTCTCCGTCTCCCTCGGCGTGCCGGGAGCCGGCGGCCGGATCGTCGAGGTGCTCGGGCGCAGTTTCGTCTGGGTGCCGCTGCCCGGCGGCGGCGGCCCGCACAGCGGCCCCCTCGACCTGCCCACGATGGAGCTCGAGGGCCAGGTGTACGTGCCGGTCTTCAGCTCCGAGGAGCAGTTCCGGCAGGTCGTCGGCTCGCACATGTCGTTCACGATCGCGCCGGCCGTGGAGTTCGCCCGGGGGCTGCCCCCGCAGGCGGGCATCCTGGTGAACCCGGACGGCGTGGTCGGTGTCCCGCTGCCGCCGCCCGCCGTGGCCGAGCTGTGCCGGGCGGGCCGCACCCCGCTGGACGGCACCGCGGCCGGCGGCCGGGTCCGTCTCTTCGAGCCCGACTGGCAGGACGACCCGATGGACTTCCTGGCCGCGGCCTCGGCGGAGTTCGAGGCCACGGGCGTGGTCCGCACCGCCCGCCGCTGCCTGGCCGCCATCGAGACGGCGGACCCGGTGATGTTCGTGGGCGTGGAACTCTCCGCTCTGGAAGGCGACCTGAGGGCCCTGCCCCTGGAGGCGCTGGGCAGGGCGCTCGGCAGGACCCCGGCGCCCTGGCCGGTCAACCTGGTCCTCCTGGACGTGGCCCAGGATCCGGTGGGCGACTGGCTGAGGGAGCGGGTCCGCCCCTTCTACACGAGGCTCCACTAGACGGCGGACCCCAGGAGCGGCCCACCCGCGGGGGCGCGGGGGGCTGTCTTCGTCCGCGGCGCGGCCGCGGGTCGCGACCGGCCGGACCGCACACGCGTCCGCCGACGCGCGGTCAGCCCCGAGCTCTCAACGGCGCGACCGGGCGGAGCGCCTAAGCTGGACTCCGACGCGGGGCACTCAGACGCGGGGCACTTTCTCGAAGGGGCGATTCAAAGTGAGCGCTGGCACTGCCGCGACCGGCTCGGTCGAGCACATGCTGCGCCAGGTCACGCCCGGGCGCTACGACGCCTACGAGGCGCTCCTGCGCGCGCTCGCGACCCCGTCCTCCGGCCAGGTCTGGATGCTGCTCTGGCACGGCCAGGCGGGCTCCCCGGACGCCCAGTACGGAAACATGGAGGTCGAGGGGCACGGCTACGCGCCCTGCGTCACCTCGGCCCAGGAGCTCAGCGCGAGCGGCTGGAACAGGTCGTACGAGGTGGTGGACGGGCTGGACGTGGCCCGCACCCTCTACCCCGACCACTACGGCCTCTGGCTGAACCCGCACGCCCCCGGCGGCGGGGTCGGCATCCCCTGGCTCGATCTGCGCCGTATCGCCACCGGCCTGGAGCGCCAGCCCGCGGGGCCGTTGCGGCTGTCCGAACCGGGCATCGAGATCCCGCAGTTCTACGCCCTGCTCGCGCAGAACGCCCACCGTACCCCGGCGGTCCGCGCGTTGCGGCGCGCCTGGGTGCAGCCGGCGCTGGGCGCGCCCTACCTGGCCATCGGACTGGACGTCTACGACTCCTCCCCGCCGGCCGTGGACGCCGTACGGGCGATGATGCAGCAGTCCATCGGGGCCGTCCCGGACGGGCTGCCGGTGTCGACGGTCGCCATGACCGACGAGTACGACCCCGTCGTGATGTGGATGCGTGCCACCGCGCGGCCCTTCTACGACCGCGAGGCCCACGCGCCGGCACCTGTCCAGGCGCCGGCCGGTGGCTACGGCTATCCGCCCACCGGACGATACTGACGTCCGAGACGGGTCCTGCCGCGAGGTCGGGACCGGGTGTCTTCGCGCGTAGATAGCGGCGATTGGTACCGGTTTTGTCCGTTCTGACCCAATAAGTCAGTGTCCGGGGGGCGTTACCCACCGTCCGGATAACGGAACCCCTCTACCCGGATCACGTTTACGCATCCATTCACTGCCAAGTCTGGCTACTGATCGCCAAACCGTTGAAGACTCCGGCGTCAGGGGACTTATCCCCTGCGTATTACGGACTGATCACGCCGCTACAGCGGCAAGTGCGGGCCGGCTACCGCCGGTTGAGAGGGGTCCCTGCCAGATGACGGCACCATTGCACGAGCCGACCGCGGAAGCGGCCCCGAGCGCGGCCGAGGAAGCGTCGGTCGCCACCAGCGGCGCCAAGGCCGTTCAGGGCCGTTCCCTGGGCCGGATCGCCTGGGAGCGCCTCAAGCGGGACAAGCTCGCCCTCACGGGCGGCGTCGTCGTGCTCGTCCTGGTCGTGGTCGCGCTGCTCGCGCCGGTCATCACCGGGCTGCTCGGGCAGGACCCGAACGAGTACCACGAGAACCTGATCGACCCGCTCTTCGGTACGCCCACGGGCTCTCTGGGCGGTCTCAGCGGCGACCACCTGCTCGGCGTCGAGCCGGTCAACGGCCGCGACATCTTCGCCCGCATCCTCTACGGCGCCCGGATCTCGCTGCTGGTCGGCTTCCTGTCGGCCGTGGTCGCGGTGATCCTCGGAACCGTGCTGGGCATCCTCGCCGGCTTCTTCGGCGGCTGGGTCGACTCCCTCATCAGCCGGGTGATGGACGGTCTGCTCGCCTTCCCGCAGCTGCTCTTCATCATCGCGCTGGTCTCCGTCATGCCGAACGACCTGCTCGGCCTCTCCGGTTCGAGCGTGCGTGTCTTCGTGATGATCCTGGTCATCGGCTTCTTCGGCTGGCCCTACATCGGACGCGTGGTGCGCGGCCAGACGCTCTCGCTGCGTGAGCGCGAGTACGTGGAGGCCGCCCGATCGCTGGGCGCGGGGCGGCTGTACATCCTGTTCAAGGAACTGCTGCCCAACCTGGTCGCCCCGATCGTCGTCTACACGACGATGATGATCCCCACCAACATCCTCACCGAGGCGGCGCTCAGCTTCCTGGGCGTCGGGGTCAAGCCGCCCACCGCCTCGTGGGGGCAGATGCTCTCGAGCGCGATCGACTACTACGAGTCGGACCCGATGTACATGGTGGTCCCGGGTGTGGCGATCTTCATCACCGTGCTCGCCTTCAACCTCTTCGGCGACGGCGTCCGGGACGCACTGGACCCGAAGGCCTCCCGCTGATCCGCCCCCGCGGGGACCAGCGAACACAGCGAGCCGCAGCACCGCCGAACACACGGCGCCCCAACCGTCCCGTGGTCTTCACACGGGGTATCTCTCATCTATCCGGAGGATCCGAGATCGTGACTACCCAACGCACCTCAGGGCGGCGGAAGCAGGCGTTTGCCGCTGCTGCCGCGGTCGCCGCGCTGCTGACCACGGCGGCGTGCGGCGGCGGTGGAGACGACGGCGACAAGGGCTCGAGCTCCGGTGCCGCCGGCTTCGACGCCGCGAACAACAAGGTCGCCCAGGCGTCCGCCGCCAAGAAGGGCGGCACGCTGAAGTTCGGTGCCGCGCAGGATGCCGACTCGTGGGACACCACGCGTGGCTACTACGGCATGATGTGGAACTTCGCCCGCTACTACAGCCGTCAGCTCGTCACGAACAAGGCCGAGCCGGGCGCCGCGGGCGCCGAGGTCACTCCGGACCTCGCCACCGAGACCGCGAAGGTCACGGACGACGGCAAGACCTACACGTACACCCTGCGTGACGGCGTCACGTGGGAGGACGGCAAGCCGATCACGTCCAAGGACGTGAAGTACGGCATCGAGCGCGTGTGGGCGCAGGACGTGCTGTCCGGCGGTCCGACGTACCTGAAGGACGTCCTCGACCCCAAGGGCGAGTACAAGGGTCCCTACAAGGACACGTCCGCGGACAAGCTGGGTCTGAAGGCGATCGACACGCCGGACGACAAGACCATCGTCTTCCACCTCCCGCAGGCCAACTCGGACTTCGAGGAGATGCTCGCCCTGGTGTCGGCCTCGCCGGTCCGCCAGGACATGGACACCAAGTCCAAGTACGGCCTCAAGCCGTTCTCCTCGGGCCCGTACAAGTTCGCGTCCTACAGCCCGGGCAAGGACCTCAAGCTGGTCCGCAACACCTCCTGGAAGCAGGCCTCGGACCCGATCCGCAAGGCCTACCCGGACCAGATCACCATCCAGTTCTTCTCGGACGCCAACCAGCTCGACCAGCGTCTGCTGAGCGGTGACCTGGACCTCGACCTGAACCAGACCGGCATGTCGCCGCAGGGCCGCACCACCGCCCTGAAGGAGCACAAGGCCAACCTGGACAACCCGGTCTCCGGCTACGTCCGTTACGCGGTCTTCCCGCAGAGCGTCGCGCCGTTCAACAACATCGAGTGCCGCAAGGCCGTCATCCTCGGCGCCGACCACGTGTCGCTCCAGACCGCCCGCGGCGGTCCGGTCGCCGGTGGCGACATCGGCACCAACATGCTGCCGCCGTCCGTCCCGGGTGCCGAGGGTCAGAAGTACGACCCGTACGAGATCGCCGGCGCCAACAAGAGCGGCAACGAGGCCAAGGCCAAGGAGGCCCTGAAGGCCTGCGGTCAGCCGAACGGCTTCAAGACCACCATCGCGGTGCGTAACAACAAGCCGGTCGAGGTGGCCACCGCCCAGTCCCTCCAGGCGTCGCTGAAGAAGATCGGCATCACCGCCGAGATCGACCAGTACGACGGCTCGCAGACCGCCGGCATCATCGGCAGCCCTTCGAACGTGAAGAAGAAGGGCTACGGCATCATCATCATGGGCTGGGGTCCGGACTTCCCGTCCGTCCAGGGCTTCGGTCTGCCGCTGTGGAGCAGCAAGTACATCGCGGAGAGCGGTAACAACAACTACGCGCTCATCAACGACAAGACGATCGACGGTCTGTTCTCCTCGTACGTCACCACCCTGGACGACGCCGGCAAGACCAAGATCGCCACGGAGATCAACCACAAGGTGATGGAGGGCGCGTACTACCTGCCCTTCGTCTTCGAGCGGTTCATCAACTGGCGCTCGGACAACCTGGCGAACGTCTACACCACCGACGGTTACAGCGGTCAGTACGACTTCGTGAACCTCGGTCTGAAGAACCCGAAGAAGTAGTCCCGGCACACCCGCCGAACGGCACGAAAGGCAGGTGAAGGCCGGCGCGGCGGATCCGCGGGTCACTGGACACAATCCGGTGGCCCGCGGTCCGCGGCGGGCCGAGAGCTGTGCTCGCTTACCTCATCAGGCGGTTGTTCGCCGCCGCAGTGATGCTCGTGGTCATCGTCATGGTGGTCTTCGGCATCTTCTTCCTCATCCCCAAGTGGGCTGGCGTAGACATCGCCTTGAGCTTCGTGGGCAAGCAGGCCGACCCTGCCGCCGTCGAGGGTGTGCGCGAGAAGCTGGGCCTGGGCGACCCGATCTACGCCCAGGTCTGGGAATTCTTCAAGGGCATCTTCGCCGGCCGGACCTACACGGGCGGTGGCGACTCCATCCACTGCGCCGCCCCGTGCTTCGGCTACTCCTTCCGCAGTGAGCAGGCCGTCTGGCCGGTGCTGACCGACCGCTTCCCGGTGACCCTGGCGCTCGCGCTCGGTGCCGCCGTGCTGTGGCTGATCTTCGGTGTCTCGGCGGGCGTGCTCTCCGCGCTCAAGCGGGGCAGCCTGTGGGACCGCGGAGCGATGGTCATCGCGCTCTCGGGTGTCTCGCTCCCGATCTACTTCACCGGCATGGTCGCCCTGTCGATCTTCGTGTACGGACTCGACCTGTTCGACGGGCAGTTCGTACCGCTGGACGAGAGTTTCACCGGCTGGTTCGGCGGCATGATCCTGCCGTGGGTCACCCTCGCGTTCCTCTACGCGGCCATGTACGCCCGCATCACCCGGGCCACCATGCTGGAGATCCTCGGCGAGGACTACATCCGTACCGCCCGCGCCAAGGGCCTCAAGGAACACACCGTCATCGGGAAGCACGCGATGCGTTCCACGATGACCCCTCTGCTGACCATGCTCGGCATGGACCTCGGCGCCCTCATCGGCGGTGCGATCCTGACCGAGACGGCGTTCAACCTGCCCGGCCTCGGCCAGGCGGTGCTCAACGCCATCAAGAACCAGGACCTGCCCATCATCCTGGGCGTCACCCTGATCACTTCTCTGGCGGTGCTCGTCGCCAACCTCGTGGTGGACATCCTGTACGCCGTGATCGACCCCCGAGTGAGGCTCGCATGACCGAACTCAGCAAGAGCGGAGCGGCCGTGGGCGAACCCACCCCCGCCTCGCCCGCGCCGACCGCCTTCCTCGAAGTGCGCGACCTCAAGGTCCACTTCCCGACCGACGACGGCCTGGTCAAGTCCGTCGACGGGCTCAGCTTCCAGCTGGAGAAGGGCAAGACCCTCGGCATCGTGGGTGAGTCCGGTTCCGGCAAGTCGGTGACCTCGCTCGGCATCATGGGCCTGCACACGGCCGGCCAGTACGGCAAGCGCAAGGCCCAGATCTCCGGCGAGATCTGGCTCGACGGCACCGAGCTGCTGTCCGCCGACCCGGACCACGTGCGCAAGCTGCGCGGCCGCGAGATGGCGATGATCTTCCAGGATCCGCTGTCCGCGCTGCACCCGTACTACACGATCGGTCAGCAGATCGTGGAGGCGTACCGGATCCACCACGACGTCGACAAGAAGACCGCCAAGCGCCGCGCGGTCGAGATGCTCGACCGGGTGGGCATCCCGCAGCCGGACAAGCGGGTCGACAGCTACCCGCACGAGTTCTCGGGCGGTATGCGGCAGCGCGCGATGATCGCGATGTCGCTGGTCAACAACCCCGAGCTGCTGATCGCGGACGAGCCGACGACCGCCCTGGACGTGACCGTCCAGGCGCAGATCCTCGACCTGATCCGTGATCTCCAGAAGGAGTTCGGCTCCGCGGTCATCGTCATCACCCACGACCTGGGCGTGGTGGCCGAGCTCGCCGACGACATCCTGGTGATGTACGGCGGCCGCTGCGTCGAGCGGGGACCGGCGGACAAGGTGTTCTACGAGCCCCGGCACCCCTACACCTGGGGTCTGCTCGGCTCGATGCCGCGGCTGGACCGTGAGCAGCAGGAGCGCCTGATCCCGGTCAAGGGCTCCCCGCCCTCGCTGATCAACATCCCGTCCGGCTGCGCCTTCAACCCGCGCTGCCCGTACGCGGACCTCCCGAAGGACAACGTCACCCGCACCGTCCGGCCCGAGCTGGCCGAGGTCGGCAGCCGGCACTGGGCCGCCTGCCACCTGGGCACGGAGCAGCGGGAGCGTATCTGGACCGAAGAGATTGCGCCGAAGCTGTGAGTGACGACGAGAAAGCGGTGAAGATCCCCGCGCAGGCCGAGGGTCCGACGGAGGGCGCGACGCTCACCAAGGACGCCGCCCCCGGCGAGGTCCTGCTGAAGGTGACCGGCCTCCAGAAGCACTTCCCGATCAAGAAGGGCCTGCTCCAGCGGCAGGTCGGGGCGGTGCACGCGGTCGACGGCATCGACTTCGAGGTCCGCTCCGGCGAAACGCTCGGCGTCGTGGGCGAGTCCGGCTGCGGCAAGTCCACGATGGGCCGGCTGATCACCCGGCTGCTCGAACCGACCGCGGGCAAGGTCGAGTTCCAGGGCAAGGACATCACGCACCTCGGGGTGGGCGGCATGCGTCCGCTGCGCCGCGATGTGCAGATGATCTTCCAGGACCCGTACTCGTCGCTGAACCCGCGCCACACCATCGGCACGATCGTCGGCGCTCCCTTCAAGCTCCAGGGCGTCGAGCCCGAGGGCGGCATCAAGAAGGAAGTGCAGCGGCTGCTGTCGGTCGTGGGTCTCAACCCCGAGCACTACAACCGCTACCCGCACGAATTCTCCGGCGGCCAGCGCCAGCGCATCGGTATCGCCCGCGCGCTCGCGCTGAACCCGAGGCTGGTCGTGGCGGACGAGCCGGTCTCGGCGCTCGACGTGTCGATCCAGGCGCAGGTCGTCAACCTGCTCGACGACCTCCAGCAGGAGCTCGGCCTCACCTACGTGATCATCGCGCACGACCTCTCGGTCGTCCGGCACGTCTCGGACCGCATCGCGGTGATGTACCTCGGCAAGATCGTGGAGCTGGCCGACCGCGACCTGCTCTACAAGTCGCCGATGCACCCGTACACCAAGGCGCTGATGTCGGCGGTGCCGATCCCGGACCCGCGGCGCAAGAACGCCAAGAGCGAGCGGATCCTGCTCAAGGGTGACGTGCCCTCGCCGATCTCGCCGCCGAGCGGCTGCCGCTTCCACACCCGGTGCTGGAAGGCGACCGAGGTGTGCAAGACCACCGAGCCGCCCCTCATCGAGCTGCGGCCCGGCCAGCAGGTCGCCTGCCACCACCCGGAGAACTTCGCGGACCAGGCTCCGCAGGACACCGTCCTGCTGACCGCCGCGAAGGAGGCGGCCGAGCTGGTCGCCGACGAGGTGCTCGCGGAGTCGGCGGAGACGTCGGCCGCGGTGGCGGCGGAAGTGGCGGCCGAAGCGGCCGCGACGCCGACCGAGGCCGCGGAACCGACCGAGGCCGCGGAGCCGAGCGAGGCCGCGGAGCCGACGGAGGCCACCGAGGTCGCCCCGGAGGCTTCCGAGGACGACACTCCGGCCAAAGAGAAGTAAGTAACACGCAGCCCCCGCCTTGCAATGTAAGGCGGGGGCTCAGTGCTGGGTGAGAATGTAGGGGTGCTCCAGCAAATCTTCAGCCCCTCCGTCCAGCACACGCTCGACCTGATCGGCATTTTCGTCTTCGCCATCTCGGGCGCGCTGCTGGCCGTCCGCAAGAACTTCGACGTGTTCGGCATAGCCATGCTCGCCGAGGTCACCGCGCTGGGCGGCGGAGTCTTCCGGGACCTGGTCATCGGTGCCGTGCCCCCGGCCGCCTTCACCGACCTGGGGTACTTCCTCACCCCGCTGCTGGCCGCTCTCCTGGTGGTCTTCCTGCATCCGCAGGTGGAGCGCATCCAGACGGGCGTCAACGTCTTCGACGCGGCGGGCCTCGGCCTGTTCTGCGTCACGGGGACGACGACAGCCTACGACTACGGCCTCAACCTCACCGCGTCGGCCGCGCTGGGCCTCGCCACCGCCGTCGGCGGCGGTGTGCTGCGCGATGTGCTGGCCAACGAGGTGCCGTCGCTGCTGCGCTGGGACCGCGATCTCTACGCGGTCCCGGCGATCGTCGGCGCGAGCATGGTGGTGCTCTGCATCCACTACGACGTGCTCACCCCGCTGGCCAGCGGGGTGGCCGCGGTCACGGCCTTCGTGCTGCGGCTGCTCGCGATGCGTTTCCACTGGCGAGCGCCGCGTGCTTGGAACCGGCGCTCGACGGTGCGCGAGGAGTAGTGCCGTCCGTCTCGCCCCGCCCGTTCCCGTCGCGGGTGACCGGGCGCTGGTCCAGCTGGGTGGTCAGCCAGCGGAACGCGGGCACGACCTGCGGCCGCCACAGCGCCATGGTGTGACCGCCCGCGCCGGTCGGGATGTAGACGACGTGCACGGCCGTCGGCGCCTTCGCCTCGTGCCGCAGGGCCAGGGCGGCCTCGTAGCCGTCCTTCGGCTGGCCGGAGAGGTAGAGGGCCACGGGCGGCGGCACGGTGGCCCCGCGGAGCAGCAGGTAGGGGTTGTTGGCCCGGCGCAGGGCGGGGCTCTGCGCGGCGAGGGAGTCGGGCTCGACGATCGGGTCGCTGTACCCGGACAGGCTCACCGCGGCCCGGTAGCGGTCCGGGTGGGCGACGGCGAGCTTCGTCGCGCAGTGGCCGCCGGCCGAGTACCCGGCGACCGCCCAGCCCTTCGGCGCGGGCTGGGCCCGGAAGTTGTCCCTGACCATCTTCGGTACGTCGATGCTGAGCCAGCTGTCGGCGTTGACGGTGCCCGCGACGTTGGCGCAGCCGGTGTCCACGCCCGGCAGCAGTGTGGTGCGCGGGGCGACCAGGATGAACGGGGCGATCCTGCCCGCGCGCATCAGCGGCGCCAGTTGCTCGTGCACCCGCAGCGTCCCGTACCAGGACTTCGCGGAGCCCGGATAGCCCGGCAGCAGTTCCACCACGGGGAAGGCGCGACGGGCGTAGGCGGGCTCGTCGTACTGCGGCGGGAGCCAGACGTAGACCTCGGCGTCGACGCCGGAGACCCGGCCCTCGAGCTGGGTGACGCGCACCCCGCCCGCCGCGTGCATGCCCGGCCCCTCGGCCTGCTCGAACGTCTGCCGGACCTTGGGCAGCCGGTCCAGCGCGATGCCGCCGGTGCCGTCGGCGCCCAGGTCGGCGGCCTGTTGCACATGGGTGCCGGTGCCCAGCAGGTCGTCCCAGGTGTCGTAGAGGCCGTTGTCGTTGTTGACCAGGACGAAGACCAGGGCCACGGCCGTGCCCTGGGCGAACAGCAGCATCACCATCCGGGCCGCGGCGCGCAGGACCCGCGGTCCGCGCAGCCGTGACCACGTCAGCAGTGGCAGCGCGACGGCGGCCACGGACAGTGCGATCAGGGTGTAGAGGAACGGAGTCCCGGTGAGGCTCATGTCCTTGCAGAGGGGAAACCGGGCGTCGAGGTTACGGACGAGTTCGGACACTTACCAAGAAATTGCCGACCGCTCACCCGAACCGCTCACCCGAACCGGTCACCGCCGGGCACCGAAGCGGTCGGTGACGGGCTGGAAAGCTCATCGGCCCGCGGCGCTCGGGGAGTGTTGCCGCGGTGCCGCCGTCGCGGCCAAAGCTACCGCTTAGTAATGCACTGTTGTACGGTTCAGACATGCCAGAAGCAGCTACCGCGGCGGCCGGGCAGGCCCCCGCCGCCTCCGTCACGGCCCCGGCCGCGGACCGCGCGTCCGAGTTCGACCGCGACACCGCGCTCACCCGCCGCGCGCCCGGCGTCTACGACATCGACCTCTCGGCCGGCTGGACGATCATCAGCGCCGTCAACGGCGGCTACCTTCTCGCCGTCCTCGGCCGCGCGCTCGCGGACGCCCTGCCGCACCGCGACCCGTTCACGATCTCGGCGCACTACCTGACGGCGTCCCAGCCCGGCCCCGCGGTCGTCCGCACGGACGTCGTCCGCACCGGCCGCACCCTGTCCACCGGCCAGGCCTCGCTCTTCCAGTACGACGACAACGGCGCCGAGGTCGAGCGGATCCGCGTCCTCGCCTCCTACGGCGACCTGGACTCCCTGCCGGACGACGTCCGTACGACGGCGAAGCCGCCCGCGATCCCGCCGATGGACCAGTGCTTCGGCCCCGAGGACGGGCCGGCGCCCGTCGACGGCAGCTCCGCGATCACCGACCGCCTGATGCTCAAGCTCGACCCCTCGACCCTCGGCTGGGCGCTGGGGCAGCCCTCGGGCAAGGGTGAGATGCGGGCCTGGTTCGGCCTCAAGGACGGCCGTGACCCCGACCCGCTCTCCCTCCTCCTCGCGGTGGACGCCCTGCCGCCCACCGCCTTCGAGATCGGCCTGCGCGGCTGGGTCCCCACGGTCGAGCTGACGGTCCACGTCCGCTGCCGGCCGGCGCCGGGCCCGCTGCGCGTCGCCATCACCACCCGCAACCTCGCGGGCGGGTTCCTGGAAGAGGACGCCGAGGTATGGGACAGCGCGGACCGACTGGTCGCGCAGTCACGGCAGTTGGCGCGCGTCAGGCTCGGCTGAGGCCCGGTGCGCGGGTGCCTCTGTCACGGAGCCGTACCGGCGCACCGGCCTCGCCGCGAGGTGAACTCCCAGGTCAGCAGGGTTCCTTGAGGCGTGCTTTACCTGATTGACAGGCGGGGGACAGAGGGGGCCCAAGGAAGGCCTAAGCGCCGTTGGTTGAGTGCCGGTCTCAGGCCGTCCTCATCTTCCCTGGAGCTGTTTCTCATGAAGCGTGCGCTGATGCCCGTCCGTCTCGCCCCCGCGGTGGCGTTGCTGGCGCTCTCGCCCCTCGCCCTGGTGGCCTGCGGCTCGGGCGACTCCTCCACGAGCAGCGGGTCGTCCGCCCAGCAGTCCTGCTCGCCGCCGTCCGGCAACCCGTCCGGCAGGCCCGGTGGAGTCCCCTCCGGGGCCCCGTCGGGCGCGCCGAGCGGCGCACCCTCGGGGCAGCCGACGGGGACGCCCACCGGCACGCCCACCGGGGTTCCGACCGGTGTGCCGTCGGGTGTTCCGTCGGGCATGCCGAGCGGGGGCCCCGGCGGTGGCGGCCAGGGCGGCCCCGACGGTGGCCAGGGAGGTGGCTGTGGCGCTCCCGGCGGCGGCCAGGGACAGCAGGGGCAGCAGACCCCGCAGCAGGGCTGACGGCGGTCCGGGGGCGGCGCATCCGGGAAACGGGTGCGCCGCCCCCGCGGCGTACGGGTCCGCCGCGCGGCCGTCAGTCCAGCCAGTGCCGACGGCCGATGCTGATGAGCCGCATCTGGCGGGCGGCGAGCAGGGCGACCCGCTCCCGCTCCTGCGGCGAGGACTCCAGCGCCTCCAGGAACAGCGAGGCCGTGACGAGCATCTGGTCGACGTAGAGGTGCGAGAGCATCAGCAGGTCGTCGTCGCTCCAGCCCTCCGCCTCGGCGTCCTTGGCCAGTTCGGTCTTCACCTCCTCGGCGAACCGGGCCAGTTGGTCCCGGATCGCCTCCCGCACCGGCTGGACTCCGCCATGTCGCTCACGGGCGATGAAACGGACCGGGGCGGGGTACGCGGTGACATGACCGGCGATCAACTCGACAGCGCGCGCTATGCGTTCCTCGCTCGTGCCGTCCGCGGTCACGGTGGTGCGGATCATCGGGTGCAGACTGCCCAGCGCCTCCTCGACCAGGGCCACGCCCAGATCCGCGGTGGAGCGGAAGTGGCGGTAGAAGGCGGTCGGGGCGACCCCGACGGCACGGGTGACCTCGCGCAGCCCCAGGCTGCTCAGACTCTGCTCCTCCAGCAGCACCAACGCCGCGTCCATGAGCGCCTGCCGGGTCTTCTGCTTCTGGGCCTGCCGGATGCCGAGGGTGTGACTCATATCATCCAGTTAACAACTGTTCTCTGGAATTGGAAAGCCGGGGTACACGCTAGACTCAAGAGTCAGTGAACAACTGTAACTACAACTGTTCACCCAAACTTAACGGAGGGGGATCCGATCCCATGCTGTTCCTCGTCGCGGCCCTGCTGCTGTTCGGCGTCGTCATGGGCACCGTGGCCCACGCGCCGTTCGCCTTCACCCTCGTCGCCGCCGCCGTGATCGCCGCCTGGCTCGGCGTCTTCGCGCTCCGCGAGCGCCACGGCCGCCGCCGGCACACCTCGACCCACTGACCCGTCGCACCTTCCTCCACAGGAGCTGACCCGCCATGCACCTCACCGCACCGGCCACCCGCCGCACCGGCATCCGGGACACCGACGGCATGGCCGTCGCGTCCTTCGTCCTCGGCCTGCTCGGCCTGCTCGTCCTCAACGTCTTCCTCGGCCCGATCGCCATCGTCCTGGCGTCGGTCGCGCTGTGGCGCGGCACGGCCCGCCGCGGGCGCGCCTTCCTCGGGCTCGGTCTGGGCATCGCCGACCTGGTCGTCCTGGTGGCGTTCATGCACGCCGACTCGACGGTTTCCTGGAGCTTCTGACCGTCCGGGCTCACCTGCCAGCGAGGCGCGCCACCCCACCCCCGTAGAATCGGGGCCACCATGGCATACCTCGACCACGCCGCGACCACGCCGATGCTCCCCGAGGCGGTCGAGGCACTCACCGCGCACCTGGGCGTCACCGGCAACGCCTCCTCCCTCCACGCGGCCGGCCGGCAGGCCCGCCGTACGGTCGAGGAAGCCCGGGAGACCCTCGCGGACGCGCTCGGCGCCCGTCCCAGCGAGGTCGTCCTCACCTCCGGCGGCACCGAGGCCGACAACCTCGCGGTCAAGGGCCTGTACTGGTCCCGCCGTGACGCGGACCCGGCCCGCACCCGAGTCCTGGCCAGCCCGGTCGAGCACCACGCGGTCCTCGACGCCGTGCACTGGCTCGGCGAGCACGAGGGCGCCACGGTCGAGTACCTGCCGGTCGACTCCTACGGGCGGGTCCATCCCGAGGCGCTCCGCGAAGCCGTCGCCCGCAATCCCCAGGACGTGGCCCTCGCCACCGTCATGTGGGCCAACAACGAGATCGGCACGATCCTGCCGGTCCGTGAACTGGCGGACGTGGCAGCCGAGTTCGAGGTCCCGCTGCACGCCGACGCCGTCCAGGCCTTCGGCCAGGTCCCCGTCGACTTCGCCGCCTCGGGGCTCGCCGCGATGACCGTCTCCGGCCACAAGATCGGCGGCCCGTACGGCATCGGCGCCCTCCTCCTCGGCCGCGAGTACACCCCCGTGCCCGTCCTGCACGGCGGCGGCCAGGAACGCCATGTCCGCTCCGGCACCCTCGACGTCCCCGCCATCGCCTCCTTCGCCGTCGCCGGGCGCCTGGCCGCCGAGCAGCGCGAGTGGTTCGCCCGGGAGGTCGGCGCCCTGCGCGACGCGCTGATCGAGGCGGTCCGTACGGCCGTCCCCGACGCGATCCTCGGCGGTGACCCGGTGGACCGGCTCCCGGCCAACGCCCACTTCACCTTCCCGGGCTGTGAGGGCGACTCCCTGCTGCTGCTGCTCGACGCCCAGGGCATCGAGTGCTCCACCGGCTCCGCCTGCACCGCCGGCGTGGCCCAGCCCAGCCATGTGCTGCTCGCCACCGGCACCGCCCCCGACCTGGCCCGCGGCACCCTGCGCTTCTCCCTCGGCCACACCTCCACCGAGGCCGACGTCGAGGCGGTCGCCAAGGCCATCGGCCCGGCTGTGGAGCGGGCACGCGCCGCGGGACTGACGTAAGGCCCCGCGACGGACTCCGTCCGCCGCCGACGGACCCGGCCCGGGTGGCCCGGGTGTGCCGGGCCGGGGGCGGCCGGCTCTCGGCGGGCGTCCACGACCGTGGGCACCGGTCCACGACCGTGGGCACCGGTGAGCCCTGTCACACGCTTGACGTCCTGGGGCCTCAGGTGGCGGTGGCGGCCCGTGCCTCCCGGACGAGCCGCAGATACCGGTCCCAGTCCCAGTGCTCGCCCGGGTCGGTGTGATCGGTGCCCGGCACCTCCACATGCCCGATGATGTGCTCGCGGTCGACGGCTATGTCGTAGCGCCGGCAGATCGCGGCGGTCAGCCGGGCGGACGCGGTGTACATCGCGTCGGTGAAGTCCTGGGGCCGGTCCACGAAGCCCTCGTGCTCGATGCCGACACTGCGCTCGTTGTACGCGCGGTTGCCCGCGTGGTACGCCACGTCCAGCTCCCGGATCATCTGCGTGACGTGCCCGTCCTTGCCGACGATGTAGTGCGCGGCCGCCCGGTGCCCCGGGTCCTCGAACGCCTTCACCGCGCTGTCGAGATCGCCCTGCGTGACATGGACGACGACCATGTCGATCCCGTAGTCGTCCGGCCGGTCCGCCCAGCGGAAGTTCGCCTCCGACGCCGCCACCCACCGGGCGCCCCGGTAGTCCACCGCGCCCTCCACCCGCCGCCTGCGCACACCCGGCAGCCGCCAGTACAGTCGCGCCAGTTCGTCCCGCGCGAGCACGCCCGTGCCGACGGCGGCCGCCGCCCCGCCGATCAGCAGGGCGCGCCGCCCGATCCGCCGGTCGGAATCGCTCTTGCCGTCCCCCATGTCCGTGCCCTTCCTCGCCCCTCGTGATCGTCAACGGATACTCGCGGGCTCCGGTTCCCGGGGACCCGTACCCTGGAAGGGTTATGACTGAGACCTCGCAGCGCTCCCGCCCCCTCCGCGTACTCGCCGCCATGTCCGGCGGGGTCGACTCCGCCGTCGCCGCCGCCCGCGCAGCCGAAGCCGGACACGACGTGACCGGCGTCCACCTCGCGCTCTCCGCGAACCCGCAGTCGTTCCGCACCGGCGCGCGAGGCTGTTGCACCATCGAGGACTCGCGCGACGCCCGCCGGGCGGCCGACGTCATCGGCATCCCGTTCTACGTCTGGGACCTCGCCGACCGCTTCCGCGAGGACGTCGTCGACGACTTCGTCGCCGAGTACGAGGCCGGCCGCACCCCCAACCCGTGTCTGCGCTGCAACGAGAAGATCAAGTTCGCCGCGCTGCTGGACAAGGCGCTCGCCCTGGGCTTCGACGCGGTGTGCACCGGCCACTACGCGAAGGTGCTGGTCCGCGAGGACGGCACGCGCGAGCTGCACCGCGCCTCCGACATGGCCAAGGACCAGTCGTACGTCCTCGGTGTCCTCGACGACCGGCAGCTCGCCCACGCGCTCTTCCCCCTCGGTGACACGGTGACCACGAAGGACGAGATCCGCGCGGAGGCCGAGCGCCGGGGCCTGGCGGTCGCCAAGAAGCCCGATTCCCACGACATCTGCTTCATCGCCGACGGCGACACCCAGGGCTTCCTCGCGAACCGGCTGGGCCGCGCCGAAGGCGACATCGTCGACGAGTCCGGCGCCAAGGTGGGCACCCACGAGGGCGCCTACGGCTTCACCATCGGCCAGCGCAAGGGCCTGCGCATCGGCACCCCGGCCGCCGACGGCAAGCCGCGCTACGTCCTCGACATCTCCCCGGTGAACAACACGGTGACGGTCGGCCCGGCCGCCTCCCTGGACGTCGGCGCCCTGACCGCGATCAGGCCCCGCTGGTGCGGCGCCGCCCCGACCGGTCCCGGCACCTACACGGCCCAGCTGCGCGCCCACGGCGGCGAGACCGAGGTGCGCGCGGAGCTCGTCGACGGCTCCCTCGAGGTCACCTTCACGGAGCCCGTCCGGGGCGTGGCCCCAGGCCAGGCGATCGTGCTGTACGACGACACGCGCGTGGTGGGCTCGGCGACGATCGCGGCCACCGTGCGGGCGACGGCCGGGGTGTCCTGACCGTCAGCCGCGTGCCCCGAGGAACTCCGCCAGCACCGGTGCGAGGACGGCCGGGTCCACCATGTGGGTCTGGTCCTCGAGCTCCCGGTACGTGCCGTCCGGGCACGCCTCCGCCACGGCACGCGTCGCCTCGCGCAGCCACGGCGGACTGGCCCCGCCCGCCGCGGCGAGCACCGGGACCGTGATCGAGGCCAGCCGTTCCCGGGGCGGCGTGCCGCCGCCCATGACGGCGTCGTCGTGGGCGAGCGTGGGGGCGATGGCCTCCATGCCCTCCCACATCGGCGACCGGCGGGCGCCCTGGATCATCTCCTCGGCCAGCCCCGTCAGCCGCAGGAACAGCTCGACCGCGTCGCCGCGCCGCCCCTGCGCGAGGGCCTCCGTCAGGTTCGCCGTGTAGGCGGCGCGCTCCCGCGTGCCCTCCTCGTCCAGGGCGTACGGCGTCTCGTACACGGCCACCCGCCGCACCGGCAGACCGGCGGCGGCCGCCGCCAGCGCCAGCGCGCCGCCCGAGGAGATGCCGTACAGCGCCGCCTCGCCGCCCACCGCGTCGATGAGGGCCGCCAGGTCCTCGACCTCGCGTTCCACCGCGTAGGGGGCCGTGTCGCCGCTCCCGCCGCGGCCCCGGCGGTCGTAGCGCAGGACCGTGCAGCGGTCCGCGAGCAGGGCGGCCAGGGGCGCCATGGTGCCGCCCGTGGACATCGCCCCGCTCACCAGGATGACCGCGGGCCCCTCGCCGGCGCGGGCGTAGGCGAGTTCGGTGCCGTCACGCGAAATGGTCTTCTTGTCCATGCTCATGCAGACTGCCGCACGGCACGGCGGTCATCGGCCTACGACACCTCCGCTTCTAGGACTTCCACTTCGTAGAAGCACAGGTGGTCCTTGATCTCGGCGACGTCGGGCTTCGGATCGGGGTAGGCCCACACGAGGTCCGCCGCGTCCGGCAGCGACCAGTAGGACGCCGTCCCCTTGAAGGGGCAGTAGGTGTGGGTGTCGGAGGGGGTCAGCAGGTCGAGCCGTACGTCCGCAGGGGGGATGTAGTACCGCACCGGACAGCCGGTCTCGCGCAGCGCGAGCGCCCGGTCGGTCTCGGCCAGCACATGGCCTTCGTGGACGACCCTGATGTGCCGGTCGTCCCGCTCGACGGTGATCGTGTGTCCTCGGGTCATGAAGGGAAAGCGCCCGCGGGCCGCCGGTTCTTCCCGCGTACGGTGGGCGCATGCGTATCTGTGTCTTCCTCTCCGCCGCCGACCTCGACGAGCGTTACACCCGCCCCGCGCGCGAGTTCGCGGAACTGCTCGGCAAGGGCGGCCACACCCTGGTGTGGGGCGGTTCCGACGTCGGCCTGATGAAGGTGGTCGCGGACGGCGTGCAGGAGACGGGCGGACGGCTGTGCGGGGTGTCGGTGGACTTCCTCGTCGCCACCGCGCGGGCCGGCGCCGACGAGATGGTCGTCGCGCGGGACCTCGCCGAGCGCAAGCGGCTCCTGCTGGAGAAGTCCGACGCCGTCGTCGTCATGGTCGGCGGGACCGGGACGCTGGACGAGGCCACCGAGATCCTCGAGCTGAAGAAGCACGGGCACACCGAGAAGCCGGTCGTGCTGCTCAACACCGCCGGTTTCTACGACGGCCTCAAGGAGCAGTTCCGGCGCATGGAGGACGAGGGTTTCCTGCCCCGGCCGCTCACCGAGCTGGTGTTCTTCGCGCAGGAGCCGGTCGGCGCCCTCGCCTACCTGGAGGAGAGCCAGGGCGTCGCGTGACCCCCCGGTGATGCGAGCATGGCGGGCATGGCTACTCATGTGATCACCGGAGCCGGTTCCGGCATCGGCGCGGCCGTCGCCCGCCGGCTGCACGCGCGCGGGGACGAACTCGTGCTGCACGCGCGCGACGCGGGCCGCGCGAAGGAACTCGCGGCGGAGTTTCCCGGCGCCCGGACCCTGGTCGGCGACCTGGCCGAGCCCGCCAAGCTGAGCTGGGCCTTCTCCCACCAGACGCTGCCCGACCGGGTGGACTCCCTCCTCCACGTCGCCGGCGTGGTCGACCTGGGCCCGGTCGGCGACCTGACCCCGAAGTCCTGGAGCCACCAGCTCGACGTCAACCTGATCGCCCCGGCCGAGCTGACCCGGCACTTCCTGCCCCAACTCCGGACCACCCGGGGGCACGTGGTCTTCGTGAACTCCGGCGCGGGACTGCGGGCGAGCGCCGAATGGTCCGCCTACGCCGCCTCCAAGCACGGTCTGAAGGCCCTGGCCGACGCCCTGCGCGCCGAGGAGCACGAGCACGGCGTCCGCGTCACCTCCGTCTACCCCGGCCGCACCGCCAGCCCCATGCAGGCCAAGGTCCACCGGCAGGAGGGCAAGGAGTACGACCCGCAGGCGTGGATCGACCCCGAGTCGGTCGCGACGACGATCCTCATGGCCCTCGACCTGCCCCGGGACGCGGAGGTCAACGACCTGACGGTGCGGCCGGGGCGCTGAGCCGGCCTTCGGGTGCGAGATGCGGCTCCGCGCCTACGTAGGCTTCACCCGTGAACGCACTTTTCAGTTTCGGCCCCGCCACCGGCGTCGGCTCCCTCCCCGGCGGTGACGCCCGCGAGGCCGCCAAGGCCGCCACCGGGTCCTTCGAGGACTTCCCGTTCCTCGCCGAGCTGCCGGCCCGCGGCCCGGGAGCCGACATGATCGGCCGCACCGCGGGGATGCTCGTCGAGCTGTTCGCGCGCGTGGAGCCCAGCGGCTGGCGGATCGGCGACCGGCCGGGCCGGGACACCAAACGGGCCCGGTCCTGGCTGGGCGAGGACCTCGACGCCCTGGAGGAGTTCACGCAGGGCTACGAGGGCCAGGTGAAGGTGCAGGCCGTCGGGCCCTGGACGCTCGCCGCCTCGCTGGAGCTGAAGAACGGCCAGTCGGTGCTCTCCGACCACGGCGCCCGCCGCGACCTCGCCGGCTCCCTCGCCGAGGGGCTGCGCCTGCACCTCGACGAGGTCCGGCGCCGACTGCCCGGGGCGCAGCTCGTGCTCCAGCTCGACGAACCCTCCCTGACGGCCGTCCTGCGCGGCCAGGTGAAGACCGCCAGCGGCTACCACACCTACCGCGCCGTCGACCGGCAGGTCGTGGAGGCCACCCTGCGGGAGGTCGTCGGCGTGCACGGCGAGGGTCCCGTCGTGGTCCACTCCTGCGCGCCGGACGTCCCCTTCGCCCTCCTGCGCCGGGCCGGGGCCGCGGCGGTCTCCTTCGACTTCTCGCTGCTCACCGAGCGTGACGACGACGTGATCGGTGAGGCGGTGGAAGCGGGGACCCGGCTGTTCGCCGGTGTCGTGCCGGGCGTGGACACCCCATTGTCGGACCCTGCCGGTAGCGTCATGGGTGTCAGGACGCTGTGGCGCAGGCTGGGGCTGCGACCGGGGCTGCTCACGGAGGCGGTCACGCTCACGCCGTCGTGCGGTCTCGCGGGAGCTTCCCCCGCGTACGCCCGCCAGGCCCTCGCCCACTGCGTCCGGGCGGCGAGATCCCTCGCGGACAACCCAGAGTAACGGGAGGACGACACGGTGGCCGGCGACAGGCAAGCGGAGACGACGGTGCCCAGCGAGGCACGGGAGAAGCACGCACAGCTGGCTGAGCAGATCGAGGAGCACCGCTTCCGCTACTACGTGAAGGACGCTCCCGTCATCAGCGACGCGGAGTTCGACCGGCTCCTGCGTGCCCTGGAGGCACTGGAGGAGGAGCACGCCGAGCTGCGCACGCCCGACTCGCCGACCCAGAAGGTCGCGGGCGCCTACGCCACGGAGTTCACGGCCGTCCAGCACCGCGAGCGCATGCTCTCGCTCGACAACGCCTTCGACGACCTGGAGCTCGCCGCGTGGGCCGAGCGCGTCCACAAGGACGTGGGCAGCTCCGCGTACCACTTCCTGTGCGAGCTCAAGGTCGACGGCCTCGCGGTCAACCTCACCTACGAGAACGGCCGTCTCACGCGCGCGGCCACCCGGGGCGACGGCCGCACGGGCGAGGACATCACGCCCAACGTGCGCACCATCGCGGAGATCCCCGACCGCCTCACCGGTGACGGCGTCCCGACCCTGGTGGAGATCCGGGGCGAGGTCTACTTCCCGATGGAGAAGTTCGAGGAGCTGAACGCCCGTCTGGTCGAGGCGGGCGACAAGCCCTTCGCCAACCCGCGCAACGCGGCGGCCGGTTCACTGCGCCAGAAGGACCCGCGCGTCACCGCCTCCCGCCCGCTGCACATGGTGGTGCACGGCATCGGCGCCCTGGAGGGCTACGAGGGCCTCACCCGCCTCTCCGAGGCCTACGACCTCCTCAAGACCTGGGGCCTGCCCACCTCCCCGCACAACAAGGTGGTCGGCGACCTCGACGCCGTCCGGGCGTTCATCGCGTACTACGGCGAGAACCGGCACTCGGTGGAGCACGAGATCGACGGCGTGGTCGTCAAGCTCGACGAGATCCGCCTCCAGGGGCGGCTCGGCTCCACGGCCCGGGCCCCCCGGTGGGCGATCGCGTACAAGTACGCGCCGGAGGAGGTCAACACCAAGCTCGTCAACATCCGTGTGGGAGTCGGCCGTACCGGCCGCGTGACGCCGTACGCCCAGGTCGAGCCGGTCACGGTGGCGGGCTCCGAGGTCGAGTTCGCCACCTTGCACAACCAGGAGGTCGTCAAGGCCAAGGGCGTCCTGATCGGCGACACCGTGGTGCTGCGCAAGGCCGGTGACGTGATCCCGGAGATCCTCGGCCCGGTCGCCGACCTGCGCGACGGCAGCGAGCGCGAGTTCGTGATGCCCTCCGAGTGCCCCGAGTGCGGTACGGCGCTGCGGCCGATGAAGGAGGGCGACATCGACCTGCGCTGCCCCAACGCCCGTTCCTGCCCCGCCCAGTTGCGCGAGCGGGTGTTCTACCTGGCCGGTCGCAGGGCGCTGGACATCGACCACTTCGGCTATGTCGCCGCGGCGGCCCTCACCCGTCCGCTGGAGCCCGCCGACCCGCCGCTGCGGGACGAGGGCGACCTCTTCGACCTCACCATCGACCGGCTGCTGCCCATCAAGGCGTACGTCCTCGACCAGGACAGCGGGCTGCCCAAGCGGGACCCGAAGACCGGCGAGGAGAAGATCGCCACGGTCTTCGCCAACCAGCAGGGCGAGCCGAAGAAGAACGCGCTGGCCATGCTGGAGACCATCGCGGCCGCCAAGGACCGCCCGCTGGCGCGCATCCTGACCGGTCTGTCGATCCGCCACGTCGGACCGGTCGCGGCCGAGGCGCTGGCCCGCGAGTTCCGCTCGATCGAGCGGATCGAGCAGGCCTCGGAGGAGGAGCTGGCGGCGACCGACGGGGTGGGCGCCATCATCGCGGCCTCGCTCAAGGAGTGGTTCGCGCAGGAGTGGCACCAGGAGATCCTGCGCAAGTGGCGGGCGGCCGGCGTCCGCATGGAGGAGGAGGGCTCCGGGGAGGACGAGGGACCGCGTCCCCTCGAAGGGCTGACGGTCGTCGTGACCGGCACCCTCGAGAACTTCACCCGGGACGGCGCCAAGGACGCCCTTCAGAACCAAGGGGCGAAAGTGACCGGTTCGGTTTCGAAGAAGACATCTTTCGTCGTTGTGGGCGACAATCCGGGTTCGAAGTACGACAAGGCGATGCAGCTGAAGGTGCCGGTTCTGAACGAGGACGGCTTCACCGTCCTGCTGGAACAGGGACCCGAGGCGGCGGCCGAAGTCGCCCTTCCGACCGAGGAGTAGCCGGGAGCGGCGGTTGAAGGTCACCCGATCGGCGCATACCAGATGCATACGGGTGGCCGGGGCGCATTCGGGCAACCGTCGACGACCGCTGCCCGTGGAAGCCTTCCGCGGCCTACTGTTGAGACGTGCGCCTGCCGTGCCCAGCCGCGGCCGGTGCATCCCCGTGCTCCTGGTGAGCAGGAGGAAGGGTTCTCCCACGCGGCGCCGCCCGCAGTTGTCGGGCGACGGGCCGCGTGGCGTGGGCACCGCAGGCTGTGAGAGGGACGGGAATGGAACCGACCGAGAGCGCCGCCCCGGACGAACGGCTGCGCCGACGCCGGGTCGCCGGCGTCTGGTGGGGGAGCTGGTGGACGGCGCGCTCCGGGTCGCCCGCGGGCGCGGACGCCTACGTGCCGCACACCGCGCCGTACTCAACGCCGCATCCGGCCCAGGAACTCCGCGTCACCTCCGCCCCGCATCCGGGGATGCCGGACACCGAGGCCGACCGGCAGCCGTCCTGGCCCGCCCTGCCCGCCTCGGTCGTCTCCGGGGCCGCCTTCGTCCTCGGCGCCGGCTTCTACCGCGCCTTCACCGGCCACCACGCGCTCTTCCCGTCCGGCACGGCCGGCTGGGCCCTGGCCGTCCTGGCCGGCGTCATCGTCGGCCACCTGGTCCTGCTCGGCCGCGCCCGCTGGTGGGGCGGCACGGGCTCCGGCGCCGCGCTCACCCTCGCCGTCCTGCTGCTGTACGGCTGGGTGTCGGCCGGCCTGGTCAGCCTCACCGTCGTCGTCCTGGTCGGCATAGCCAGGCGCCACCGCTGGCGGCAGGGCGTCCTGCACGGCGCGGTGGACATCCTCGGCATCGGAGCGGGCGCGCTGCTGCTGGCCGCCTGCGGGCCGGTGCCGTCTGTGGAGCACCCGTGGACCCCCGACAGCTGGACGGTCTACACCGGCCCCCAGGTGGTCCTGGTCGCCGTCGTCTACCTCGCGGTCACCCGCGTCCTGCTCTGGTACCTGCACACCCCGCGCGCCGGCGGACTGCCCACCGTCGCCCGCACCGCCCTGGTCCGACAGGGCCTCGTCGCCGTCGCCCTGCTGGGCATCGCGCCGCTGATCTGCGTGGTGGCCGTGGCCAAACCGATCCTGCTGCCGCTGTTCGCCATCCCGCTCATCGCCCTGGACTCCACCCTGTGGATCGCCCGCGCCCGCGCCGAGGAGCAGCTGCGCGACCCGCTGACCGGGCTGCCCAACCGCCAGTGGCTGCTGGAGCGCATCTGGACCGCCCTGGACGACGCGGAGCGCATCGGCGCCCGGGCCGCGCTGATGCTCATCGACCTCGACCGCTTCCGCTCGGTCAACGACACCCTCGGTCACCTCGCCGGTGACCGGCTGCTGCTCCAGATAGCCGAGCGGCTGAAGCTCGCCCTGCCGCGCGGCGCGGAGGTCGCCCGGCTCGGCGGGGACGAGTTCGCCGTCTTACTGCCCGTCGCCGACTCCACCACCTCGGCGTCACGCATCGCCCGCGGGCTGGTCTCCGACCTCGGCTCGCCGCTCGACCTCGACGGCCTCACCCTCGTCCTGGAGGCCAGCGCCGGCGTCGCCGTCTTCCCCGACCACGCCCTCGACGCGGAGGGCCTGCTGCGCCGGGCCGACGTGGCGATGTACCAGGCCAAGCGGGACCGTACGGGCGTGGAGGTGTACGAGTCCAAGCGCGACTCCAACACTCCCGACCGGCTCGGACTGCTGGGCGACCTGCGGCGCGCGCTCGACGCGCACGAGGTCGAGCTGCACTACCAGCCGAAGGTCCGCTTCGACGGGCAGGTGGCCGGCCTCGAGGCGCTGGTCCGCTGGGTGCACCCGGAGCGCGGGAAGGTGCCGCCGGACGAGTTCATAGCGATCGCCGAGTCGTCCGGGCTGATGCCCCATCTGACGGAGTACGTGCTGGAGACCGCGCTCGGCCAGGTCGCCAAGTGGCGGGCCCAGGGGCTGTACGTGCCGGTCGCGGTCAACGTCTCCCCCCGAGACGTCCACACCCCGGGCTTCGCCGGCTCCGTCGCGGCCCGGCTGGCCCGGCACGGAGTGCCCGCGGGAGCGCTCCAACTGGAGATAACCGAGCACGTCCTGCTGGAGGACCCGCAGCGGGCCGCCGACACCCTCAACGGGCTGACCGGACACGGCGTGAAGATGTCGCTGGACGACTTCGGCACGGGCTACTCCTCCCTGGTGCACCTGCGCCGGCTCCCGGTGAGCGAACTGAAGATCGACCGTTCCTTCGTGGCCCGGCTGGCCGTCGACACCGAGGACGCGGAGATCGTGCGCTGCACGGTCGACCTCGCCCATTCGCTGGGGCTGCTGGTGGTCGCGGAGGGCGTCGAGGACGACGAGACCTGGGAGCGGCTGCGCGACCTGGGCTGTGACGCCGTCCAGGGCTGGCTGGTGGCCGCGGCGATGCCCCCGGAGGAGACCACCGCCTGGCTCCGGGCCCGCGGCTCGCGCGGCTGGCAGCGCCCCGCGGCGGCCCTCCCGGCGGCGGCGTCCGACGAGTAGCCGGTCCCGCCCCCGCGAACCGTTTCACGGGCAGGGTGCGTCGCCCCATAGGATTGGGGCCGGACCACACACTCACTCCACCCAGAGGAACGCCGCATGCCTGGCATCACGCGCGAGGAGGTCGCCCACCTCGCCCGGCTGGCGCGTCTGGAGCTGAAGCCCGAAGAGCTCGAACACTTCGCGGGACAGCTGGACGACATCATCGGCGCGGTCGCCCGCGTCAGCGAGGTCGCCGACCAAGACGTACCGCCGACCTCGCACCCGCTCCCGCTGACGAACGTCATGCGGGCGGACGAGGTCCGTCCGTCGCTCACCCCCGAGCAGGCGCTCTCCGGCGCCCCGGCCCAGGAGCAGCAGCGTTTCAAGGTGCCGCAGATCCTGGGGGAGGACTAACCGCCATGACGGACAACGTCAACATCATCAAGCTCACGGCCGCCGAGACCGCCGCGAAGATCGCCTCCGGCGAGCTCACGGCCGTCCAGGTCACCGAGGCGCACCTGGCGCGCATCGAGGCCGTCGACGAGAAGGTCCACGCCTTCCTGCACGTCGACCGCGCGGGCGCGCTGGCCCAGGCCCGTGCCGTCGACGAGAAGCGGGAGCGGGGCGAGAAGCTCGGCCCGCTGGCCGGCGTCCCGCTCGCGCTCAAGGACATCTTCACCACCGAGGGCATCCCGACGACCGTCGGTTCCAAGATCCTCGAGGGCTGGATCCCGCCGTACGACGCGACGCTCACCAAGCGGCTGAAGGCCGCCGACGTCGTCATCCTCGGCAAGACCAACATGGACGAGTTCGCCATGGGGTCGAGCACCGAGAACAGCGCCTACGGGCCGACCGGCAACCCCTGGGACCTCACCAAGATCCCCGGTGGCTCCGGCGGCGGTTCCTCCGCCGCGCTCGCCTCCTTCCAGGCGCCGCTGGCCATCGGCACCGACACCGGCGGCTCCATCCGCCAGCCGGCCTCCGTCACCGGCACGGTCGGCGTGAAGCCGACGTACGGCGCGGTCTCGCGGTACGGCATGGTCGCCTTCTCGTCCTCCCTCGACCAGGGCGGCCCCTGCGCCCGTACGGTCCTGGACGCGGCGCTGCTGCACGAGGTCATCGCCGGGCACGACCCGCTGGACTCCACGTCCATCGACGCCCCCGTCCCGCCGGTCGTCGAGGCCGCCCGCAACGGCAGCGTCGACGGCATGCGCGTCGGTGTCGTGAAGCAGTTCCGCGGCGAGGGCTACCAGGCCGGCGTCATCCAGCGGTTCGACGAGTCCGTCGCGCTGCTGAAGGAGCTGGGCGCCGAGATCGTCGAGCTGGACTGCCCGTCCTTCGACCTCGCCCTGTCGGCGTACTACCTGATCGCGCCGTCCGAGTGCTCGTCCAACCTCGCCCGCTTCGACGGCCTGCGCTACGGCCTGCGGGTCGGCGACGACGGCACCAACTCGGCGGAGGCGGTCACCTCCCTCACCCGTGAGGCGGGCTTCGGTCCCGAGGTCAAGCGCCGCATCATGCTCGGCACGTACGCCCTGAGCTCCGGCTACTACGACGCGTACTACGGCTCGGCCCAGAAGGTCCGCACGCTCATCACGCGGGACTTCGAGAAGGCCTTCGAGCAGGTCGACGTGATCGTGTCGCCCACGACGCCGACCACCGCCTTCGCGATCGGCGAGCGCGCCGACGACCCGATGGCGATGTACCTGGCCGACCTGTGCACCATCCCGACCAACCTCGCGGGCAACGCGGCCATGTCGCTGCCCTGCGGTCTCGCCCCGGAGGACAACCTCCCGGTCGGTCTCCAGATCATCGCCCCGGCGCTGAAGGACGACCGGCTGTACAAGGTCGGCGCCGCCGTCGAGGCCGCCTTCGTGGAAAGGTGGGGGCACCCGCTTCTCGAGGAGGCTCCGTCGCTGTGAGCGCACTGAACAAGGCCAAGGGCTTCAAGAAGTCCAAGTCCGGTACGTACCTGTCCATCGCCGGGACCGCGTTCGGCGCGTTCGGCGTCGCCAAGCGGCTGAAGAAGGCCCGCGCCGAGAAGGACACCCTGGTCCTGATCGACGCCACCGTGTCCGCCGTCGCCATCGTCACCGGGCTCGCCATCCTCTACCGCGAGCTGAAGCGGCTGGGCGACGACGACGTCCTGCTGGGCTGAGAGGGAAGTTTCACCGTGACCACCACGACCGACCTGGTGTCGTACGAGGACGCGCTGGCGTCGTACGACCCCGTCATGGGCCTCGAGGTCCATGTCGAACTCGGCACCAAGACGAAGATGTTCTGCGGGTGTTCGACCGAGCTGGGCGCCGAGCCCAACTCGCAGACGTGCCCCACCTGCCTCGGCATGCCCGGTGCGCTTCCGGTCGTCAACGCGATCGGCATCGAGTCCGCGATCAAGATCGGTCTCGCGCTGAACTGCGAGATCGCCGAGTGGTGCCGCTTCGCCCGGAAGAACTACTTCTATCCGGACATGCCGAAGAACTTCCAGACCTCCCAGTACGACGAGCCGATCGCCTTCGACGGCTACCTCGACGTACAGCTGGAGGACGGCGAGACCTTCCGGGTGCAGATCGAGCGCGCCCACATGGAGGAGGACACCGGCAAGTCGCTGCACGTCGGCGGCGCCACCGGCCGTATCCACGGCGCGTCCCACTCGCTGCTGGACTACAACCGCGCCGGCATCCCGCTGATCGAGATCGTCACCAAGCCGATCGAGGGAGCGGGTGCGCGCGCCCCGGAGGTCGCGCGGGCGTACGTCCGTGAGCTGCGCGAGCTGATCAAGGCGCTCGGCGTCTCCGAGGCCCGCATGGAGCAGGGCCAGATGCGCTGCGACGTGAACCTGTCGCTGCGGCCGCACGGCCGGGAGAAGTTCGGCACCCGGTCCGAGACGAAGAACGTGAACTCGCTGCGGTCCGTGGAGCGCGCGGCCCGCTTCGAGATCCAGCGGCACGCCGCCGTGCTGAACGGCGGCGGCACGATCATCCAGGAGACCCGCCACTTCCACGAGGACACCGGGTCGACGACCTCGGGCCGCGTGAAGGAGGAGGCCGAGGACTACCGGTACTTCCCGGAGCCCGACCTGGTGCCGATCGCCCCGTCCCGTGCGTGGGTCGAGGAGATCCGCAGCGGTCTGCCGGAGCTGCCGCTGGCCCGCCGCAACCGGCTGCTCGCCGAGTGGGGCATCTCCGCCGCCGACATGCAGTCGATCCTCAACGCCGGCGCGCTCGACCTGATCCTCGCCTCCATCGACGCCGGCGCCGACGCGGCCTCCGCCCGCAAGTGGTGGATGGGCGAACTGGCGCGCAGCGCCAACGAGTCGGGCGTCCCGCTCGACGGGCTGGCGATCACGCCGGAGCAGGTCGCCCGGGTCACCGAGCTGGTGAGCAAGGGCGACCTGAACGACAAGCTGGCCCGTCAGGTCATCGAGGGCGTCCTCGCGGGCGAGGGCACCCCGGACGAGGTCGTCGAGAAGCGCGGTCTGAAGGTCGTCTCCGACGAGGGCGCGCTCACCACCGCCGTCGAGGAGGCCATCGCCGGCAACCCGGGCATCGCCGACAAGATCCGCGGTGGCAAGGTGGCCGCGGCCGGCGCCCTGGTCGGCGCGGTGATGAAGGCCACCCGCGGGCAGGCCGACGCGGCCCGGGTCAAGGAGCTGATCCTGGAGAAGCTGGGCGTCAGCGAGGGCTGACCCCGCCGTTCTCCCCGCGCCCGGGGGGAGCGCGCCGCACCGGCGCGTTCCCCCCGGGCGTCCGCGTTCCCGGCTCGACGCGCTACGCTCGCCCGCCATGAGGGCACGAACCGACTCCGACACGCAGGACGACATACACGACGGCCCGCGGGCCGGTACGGCCGCACCGACCGAAGCCGCCGACGCGGCCGGACCGACCGCCGCGGACCACGGCCCCTCCGCCGAAGCGGACGACGACGCGGAAGCAGAAGCGGACGACGACACGGACGCCGGCATGGACGAGGAACACGGCATCGAGGACGCCCGGCGGGCCCGCTGGACGGCGATCGGCACCGGAGCGCTGCTCACCCTCGCCGGACTCGCCGCCTCCCTCATGCGGCTCACCGGCTCCGCCCCCGCCTTCGTCCCGGCGGCCTACGCCCTCGGCGCCGCCGTCTGCGCCCTCGCCGCCCTGCTGGGATCCCGTGGCCGGACCCGGCGCGCGCTGTGGCTCCTCATCGCCGGGGTGATGGTGATGGCGATCGGCGACCAGGCCGACTGACACGTGCCCGACGGGGCCCGACGGGGGCCCGACGCGGGGCCCCCATGACGAGGACCCGACGGCGTGGCCCGGCACGGCGGCCGTCATCGTCCTGTGATCCGGCTCCCGCCGCTGTGAAAATCCCCACGTACGCGGCAAACGACCGACTTCGCCTGCAAGAGTGACCTCACATCGCTCATACGTTCTTTGCGGGCTCTTCAGGTCAGACACGACGGTTCCCGGTCAAAGATCCACCATTCATCCTCCGGGAGCACGTCAAGTGGCAGCCCTCGCACGCTGGTGTGTCCGCAACCGCCTCATGGCGGTACTGATCTGGCTCCTGGCGCTCGGCGGCACCGCGACCGCCGCGCTCTGCGTCGGCTCCGCCTACTCGAACGACTACGAGGTCCCCGGCACCGAGTCCGGCCGCGCCACCCGGCTGCTCGCGGAGGGCTTCCCGGGCCTCGGCGGCGACAGCGACACCGTCGTCTGGCACACCGCCTCGGGCTCCGTCCGCGCCGCCGACGTCGAGCAGACCATGAACCGCGCGCTGGAGAGGATCGCCGGCCTGCCGGGCGTGGCCTCCGTCGCCGGCCCCTACGACGACCGGGGCGCGACGCGGATCAGCGAGGACGGACACACGGCGTACGCCACCGTCACCTTCGAGGACCGCGCCGAGGACATCGACGAAGCCGAGGCGCGGGCCGTCGTCGACGCCGCCCGAGCCGCCGCGAGCGACGGCCTCCAGGTCGAGCTGGGCGGCTCCGCGATCGGCCTCACCGAGTCCACCGGCGGGCATCTCGCCGAGATCGTCGGCGTGGTCGTCGCCGCGCTCGTGCTGTTCCTCGCCTTCGGTTCGCTCGCCGCCTCGATCCTGCCCATCGCCACCGCCCTGGTCGGCGTCGGCACCGCGTACGCCGGCATCGTGCTGCTCGGGCACGCCATGACCGTCGCCGACTTCGCGCCGATGCTCGGCCTGCTCGTCGGGCTCGGTGTCGGCATCGACTACGCGCTGTTCATCGTGACCAGGCACCGCCGGGGACTGAAACGAGGGCTCACGGTCCCCGAGGCCGCCGCGAGAGCCGTCGCCACCACCGGGCGCGCGGTCGTCTTCGCGGGCGCCACGGTGTGCACGGCCCTGCTCGGCATGCTGATCCTGCGGCTGAGCTTCCTCAACGGCGTGGCGATCGCCGCCTCCCTGACCGTGGCCCTCACGGTCGCCGCCTCCGTGACCCTGCTGCCCGCCCTGCTGTCCTTCATCGGCCTGCGCGCCCTCAGCCGCCGCGAACGCCGCCGGCTCGCCGAACACGGACCCCAGCCGGAGTTGCCGACCGGACTCGCCGCCCGCTGGTCGGCGTTCGTGGAACGCCACCCGAAGCTGCTCGGCGCCTGCGCCGTCGTCGTCGTCGCGGTCCTCGCCGTCCCCGCCTTCTCCCTCCGCCTGGGCACCTCCGACCAGGGCAACGGTCCCGTTTCGGCCACCACCCGGCAGGCCTACGACCTGCTCGCCGAGGGGTTCGGCGCCGGGGTGAACGGTCCGCTCACGCTGGTGACCCGGGTCGAGGGCGCCGAGGACCGGCTCGCCCTCGACAACCTCGACACCACCCTGCGCGCCACCGAGGGCGTGGCCTCGGTGACCCCGGTGACCTTCGGCTCCGGCGGCCGCACCGCGTACCTCACCGTCGTCCCCGACTCCGCCCCGCAGGCGCGGCGCACCAGCGACCTCGTCGACCGGCTGCGTGCCGAGGTGCTGCCCCGCGCCGAGACGGGCACCTCCCTCGACCTGCACGTCGGCGGGGTGACGGCCGGCTACGACGACTTCGCGGACGTCATCGTCGGCAAGCTCCCGTTGTTCGTCGGCGTCGTCATCGGCCTGGGCTGCCTGCTGCTCCTGCTCGCGTTCAGGTCCGTCGGGATACCGCTCAAGGCCGCCGTGATGAACGTGGCCGCCGTCGCCGCCGCCTTCGGGATCGTCGTGGCCGTGTTCCAGTGGGGCTGGGGCAGCGAACCGCTGGGGCTCGGGCGCGCGGGGCCCATCGAGCCCTTCCTTCCTGTGATCATGGTGTCGGTGCTGTTCGGTCTCTCCATGGACTACCAGGTGTTCCTGGTCAGCCGGATGTACGAGGAGTGGCTGGAGACCGGCGACAACCGGCGCGCCGTCCGGGTCGGCCTCGCGGAGACCAGCCGGGTGATCAACTCCGCCGCGGTCATCATGATCTCGGTCTTCCTCGCCTTCGTGCTCAGCGGCGACCGGGTGATCGCCATGTTCGGCATCGCCCTCGCCGCCGCCGTCGCCCTGGACGCCTTCGTCCTGCGGACGCTGCTGGTGCCCGCCCTCATGCACCTGCTGGGCAGCGCCAACTGGTGGCTGCCCCGCCGGCTCGACCGGCACCTGCCGCGGATCAGCATCGAACCGCCCGAGTGCCGTGCCGCCCATGAGAGGCTCGCCGAGGCAGTGGAGACCGTAGAGGCACTGGAGAAGGAGCGGCGGCCGGATGTACGCGATATCGCTGGGTGACGACGGGGCCGAACTGCGCCCGCTGGAGCCCTGGCACGCGGAGGAGTTCCTGGCGCATCTGGAGCGCGGCAGGGAGTTCATCAACCAGTACGTCCCGTTCGGCTCCAAGGCCACCGACGTGGCCGGCGCCCGGGAGGCCCTCCAGCGGTACGCCGACATGCGCGCCGCCGACACCGGCTCGCTGCACGGCCTGTGGCTGGACGGCACGCTCGTGGGCGGTGTGCTCTTCCTGAACTTCGACGCCGAGGACGGGAACTGCGAGGTGGGGTGCTGGCTGGAACCCGCCTGTACCGGACGCGGTCTGGTCACCCGGGCCATCCGGGTGCTGATCGACTTCGCGGTGGAGCGGCGCGGGATCCAGCGGGTCGAATGGATCGCCTCGGCGGGCAACACCCCCAGCCTGAACGTCGCCCGGCGGCTGGGAATGACCCGCGACGGAGTCCGCCGGCAGTCCTACCCCTATCGTGGGGTGCGGCACGACCTCGAGGTGTGGTCCGTGCTTGCCCAGGAGTGGCGCGACGCACGTGCGCGCGACGCTCACAACGATCATTAAGGGACCTCTCAGAGAGCGTCCGTACGGTGCGAGGTATGGGAACCAAGACTGTGGACGAGGCCGGCACGGAATCCGGCACCGAGGCGAAGCGCGACGAGAAGAAGGTGGACGTCACGAAGACCGAGGGGCCGGACGAAGCGACCGCGACGGAGGCGGCGACCGTCGACGGCGCCACCGCCGCCGACACCGACCACACCGAGGACCGTGACCTCGCGGACGAGACCCTCGCCGCGGAGGGCGCCGACAAGGCGGAGGGTCCCACCGGGGTCGGCCAGGGCGCCGGCGCCGTGGTCTCCGCCGCGCTCGGTCTCGTGTCGCTCACCGGCGGCTGGATCGGTACCGTCGCCGCCGCCCGCGAGACGCTGGTCGGCCAGCTCCAGACCTCGTCGAGCGCCAACGTGGCCACCCAGATCAAGGAGGTCTACGGCGACGCCTGGCAGACCACCGCGCTGTGGGCCGGCGTGTTCGCGCTGGCCGCGCTGATCACCGGTGTGGTCGTCCTGGCCCGGCCCGCCTTCGGCGCTCCCGGCAGGCCGCAGGCCTCCTGGATCAAGTCCGTCTCCTGGGCCGGCGTCGCGCTCGGCGTCATCGGTCTGCTGCTGGCCGTGCTCAAGTACACCGACGCGATGCTCGGGCTCCCGTCGGCCAGCTGAGTACCCGCAGGTCACGAGGGGTCTTAGACGACCGTGAGCCACTCACGGCCGTTCTAAGGCCCCTCAGTCGCATCTAAGGCGCCGTCCGCCGCCGAAGATGCGGAACTCTCCCGATGTGGCGGACCCCCCTGGGAGACGAAGGTGGAGGCATCGCGAAAAGCGAAGCCGGAACAACCGACCTTCTCAGGGGACACACCATGTACGAGTACGAGCTTCAGCAGGCCCGTTCCGCCGAACTGCGCCGCCGCGCCGAGCACGAGCGGCTGGCCCGCGCGATCGTCCGCGGCCGCCGCGCCGCCCGTCGCGAGGCCGCCGGACGCGCCGCCGCCGAGCGGTCGGACGGCGGCGCCGGGAGCGAGTCGCATACCCATCTCCTCCGCCGGCTCGGGTTCGCCCGGCCGGCGTGAGCGCGGGGGCGGGGGAGGGCGGCCGCACGGGGGTCGGCCGCCCTCCCGCCGGGGTCCCGGCGATATCCGCTGGGCCGTCGCCGCACCCGCGTGCGATGCTCGCCCCCGTGGAGACCCGGTCCGTCAGCCCCGTCTTCGTCGGCCGCGCCGACGAGTTGCGCACCCTGGACGACGCGCTCTCCCGCGCCGCCGCGGGAGAGCCCCAGGCACTGCTCATCGGCGGCGAGGCCGGGGTCGGCAAGACCAGACTCGTCGAGGAGTTCGCCGCGGCCGCCCACCGCGCGGGCGCCGTCGTCGCGCTCGGCGGCTGTGTCGAGATCGGTGCCGACGGACTGCCGTTCGCCCCGTTCTCCACCGCACTGCGCGCCCTGCGCCGGGCCCTGCCGGACGAACTGTCCGCCGCCGCGGCCGGCCAGGAGGAGGAACTCGCCCGGCTGCTGCCGGAACTGCGCGGGACGGACCCCGGACGACGCCATGACGAGGAGGGCATGGCCCGCCTCTTCGAACTCACCGCCCGCCTCCTGGAGCGCGTCGCCACCGAGCGCACGGTCGTGGTCGCCCTGGAGGACCTGCACTGGGCCGACGCCTCCACCCGCCACCTGCTGGCCTATCTGCTGCGCACCCTGCGCACCGGCCGCCTCGTCGTCCTCGCCACCTACCGCGCGGACGACATCCACCGCCGCCATCCGCTGCGGCCCCTGCTCGCCGAACTCGACCGGCTGCGTACCGTCCAGCGCCTCGAACTCGCCCGCTTCACCCGCGACGAGGTCTGCCGCCAGATCGCCGGCATCCTCGCCGCCGAACCCGACCCCGCCCAGGTCGACGACATCTTCGAACGCTCCGACGGCAACGCCTTCTTCGTCGAGGAACTCGCCGTGGCGGCACACGAAGGCTGCTGCACCGGCCTCACCGACACCCTGCGCGACCTGCTGCTCGTCCGCGTCGAGGCACTGCCCGAGAGCGCCCAGAAAGTCGCCCGGATCATCGCCGAGGGCGGCTCCGCCGTCGAGTACCGGCTGCTCGACGCCGTCGCCCGGCTCGCCGAGGACGAACTGATCGAGGCACTGCGGGCCACCGTCGGCGCCAACATCCTGCTCACCACCCCCGACGGCCACGGCTACCGCTTCCGCCACTCCCTGGTCCGCGAGGCCGTGAGCGACGACCTGCTCCCCGGCGAACGCGCCCGCCTCAACCGCCGCTACGCCGAGGCCCTCCAGGCCGACCCGGCCCTGGTCCCCGCCGACGAACGCGTCATGCGGCTGGCCAGCTACTGGTACCACGCCCACGACCCGGCGAAGGCCCTCCCCGCCGTCCTCGACGCCTCCGTCGAGGCCCGCCGCCGACGCGCCTACAGCGAGCAACTGCGGCTCCTGGAAAGGGCGATGGAACTCTGGGAGACGGCACCCGAGGACATCAGGGCCGCCCTGCGCCCCGTCGACTGCACGGAGGCCTATCCCCCCTGCGGCTGCGATCCGGCCACCACACCGCTGCGCTATCTCGACCTGATGGCCGAGGCCGCCGTCGCCGGCCGCTACTGCGGGGAACGCGAACGCGCCCTGAAGATCACCAAGCGGGCGCTGCGCCTGCTGGAGGACGAGGACGACCCCCTGCGGTCCGCCTGGTTCTGGGTGCAGCGCTCCCGGCTGACGCACTCCCTGGGCCGGAGCGGCGGTCGCGAGGAACTGGCGACGGCGCAGGAGCTGTTGCGTGGTCTGCCACCCAGTGAGGTGCACGCCGAGGTGCTGACCCACATCGCCTGCTGGTCCCTGGTGCACGACCCCGGACCCGAGGCCTACCAGGCCGCCGAGCGGGCCGTGGAGTACGCCCGCATGGTCGGTGCCCGCGAGATCGAACTGGACGCCCGTCAGGTGCTCGGCGTCTTCAAGGTCGACGCCGGCCACATCGAGGCCGGACTCGCGGAACTGCACGAGGTCAGGGATCAGGCGCTCGCCGAGGGCACCCCCGCCGTCGCGTTGAACGCCTACGTCAACCTCCCCTCCGAACTCGAGGCGGTCGGCCGCTCCCGGGAGGCCGTCCCGATCCTGGAGGAAGGCCTGGCCTTCGCCAAGCGGTACGGGCCGCCCGACGCCGAGGCCTGGGTGTGGAGCAACCTCGCCGAGTCCTTCCTCTCGCTGGGCCGCTGGGACGAGGCCGAGCGCGCCTGCGCGGCCGTCGGACGGGTGGGCCAGGGGGCTGCGGTCCGCGGCGGCCACGCCACCCTGCTCGCCGAACTCGCGCTCGCCCGCGGCGACCTCGCCGAGACCGGCCGCCGACTGGCGGTCGCGCAGAGGTACTTCGGCTCCCACGAACACGCCCCCCAGAACCACGTCCCGCTCACCCGCCTCGCCGTGGGACTCGCCGCGGCCCAGGGCCGCCCGCTGGACGCCCGCGCCCATTTCGCCCGCGCCCTCGACCGCGACTTCCGTCCCGGCACCCAGCGCTATGCCTGGCCGCTGCTGCTCGCCGCGGCCTCCGCCGAGGGCGACGCCCGCGCGCTGCCCGCCGCCGACCCCGGCCGGGCGGATCTCCTGGACCGGGTCCGGGCGGCCGCCAAGCGGCTCGCCACGTTCGCACCCGTCTGGCAGGCCCACGAACGCTGGGTCCGCGCCGAACTCCTGCGCGCCGAGGGCCGGACCGACCCGGAGGACTGGTCCGAGGTGGTCGCCGCCTTCGAATGCCTGGAACGGCCCTACGACCTGGCCCGCACCCGGCTCCGCCTGGCCGAGGCCCTGCTCTCGGTCGGCGGCGACGGCGAGCGCGACCGGGCCGCCGAGCTGCTGCGTCTCGTCCACGCGGTCTCCGTCCACCTCGGCGCCCGGCCCCTCGGCGAGGCCGTCACCCAGCTCGGCCGCCGCGCCCGGCTGTCCCTGGCGCCCGCCGAGGGCCGGCCGGACGCCCCGGCCGAGGCCGCCGACCCGCTGGCGACGCTGGGCCTGACCGGCCGGGAGCGCGACGTCCTGCGGCTGGTCTCGGCCGGCCGCACCAACCGCCAGATCGCCGAGGTGCTCTTCATCTCCCCGAAGACCGCGAGCGTCCATGTCTCGAACATCCTGTCCAAGCTCGATGTCTCCGGCCGCGGTGAGGCGGCGGCGGTGGCCCACCGGCTGGGGCTGTTCCCGCCGGGGGCCGAGGAACGGCTGATGGCGCGATAATGGGGCAGGCCACCCCGGAGGAGCCGTACAGGCCACCGACCGTGATCCGGCCCGGCATGGGAGAACGATGTTCAACGCATTCGAGGACCTCTTCGCGCCGGGCCGCAAACACACCCGGGACGAGCAGAACCGGCTGGAACTGACCCGGGAGGACGTCGGCGACGGTGACACCGGGCGCGGGCCGATAGACCTCGCCTCCGGGAAGGTCGTGGTCCGACCCGCCGAGCCGACGGTGGAGGAGGCGAAGGAGGAGGCGAAGGAGGACGAGTGACCCTGTGACGCCGAACGGCCCACCCCCGCTCACCCCACCTCCACCGCCCAGCCGACCTCGACCGCTCGGCCCACCTGCCGCTCAGCCGACCTCGACCGCTCGGCCCACCTGCCGCTCAGCCGACCTCCGCCGCTCGGCTCACCCGCTGCCCGGCCGACCTCCGCCGCTCGGCTCACCCGCCGCTCAGCTGACCTCCAGCTCCAGGATCCGGTCGTCCTTCGATCCGGGGTCGCCCCGGCCGTCCGTGTTGCTGGTCGTGACCCACAGCTTGTCGCCGCCCGCCGACACCACCGTGCGCAGCCGGCCGTGGTCACCCTCGAGGAAGGCCTGCGGGTCGGCCGAGGCCGCCGTGCCCTTCAGCGGGACACGCCACAGACGCTGCCCCCTCAGCCCCGCCATCCAGATCGAGCCCTCGGCGTAGGCGATGCCGCTGGGCGAGGCCTCGTCGGTGTGCCACTGGGCTATCGGGTCGCGGAACTTCGTGTCCCCGGACTCGCCCTCGGCGGTGGGCCAGCCGTAGTCGCCGCCCGGCACGATCGCGTTCAGTTCGTCCCAGGTGTTCTGGCCGAACTCCGCGGCGAACAGGCGCTGTTCGGAATCCCACGCCAGCCCCTGCACATTGCGGTGGCCGTACGAGTACACGGGGGAGTCCGGGAACGGGTTGCCCGCGGCCGGCTCGCCCTCCGGGGTCAGCCGGAGGATCTTGCCGCCGAGTGACTTCTTGTCCTGGGCCAGGCCCCGGTCGCCGCTCTCGCCGGTACCGACGTAGAGCAGCCGGTCGGGACCGAAGGCGATCCGGCCGCCGTTGTGGATCATGCCCTTGGGGATGCCCTTGAAGACGGTGTCCGGTGCCCCCAGCTGGTCGCCGGCCGGGCGGGCGGGGTCGTAGAGCATCCGGACGACGCGGTTGTCCGAGGCCGAGGTGAAGTACGCGTAGATCATGCGGTCCGACGCGTAGTCGGGGGAGAGGGCCAGGCCCAGCAGGCCGCCCTCGCCCGCCGCCGAGACCCCCGGCACCTCGCCCAGCTCGGTCTTGCCGCCCGTGTCGGGATCCACCCGGGTGATCGTGCCCTCGTCGCGGGAGGCGACCAGGAGGCCGCCCTCCGGGAGGGGTACGAGGCCCCAGGGCGTGTTCAGGCCCTCGGCGACCGTGCGCACCACCTTGACCGTGCCCTTCGCGGGCGGGGTCGCCTCGGCGGAGGGGGAGGCCGCGGCCGCCGTACGGCTCGGGGACGCGCTGGCCGAGGCGCCCGGGGACTCCCCGGCGTCGGAGGAGCAGCCGGCCGTCACCAGCAGCGCACTCGCGGCCAACACGGCTGAAACAGATCGACGTTGCACGATCATGGTCCCTTCGACGCGGCGGTTCCTGCGGCGGGCTTCACCTGTCCTACGTCGCCCGTGCCCCACGGGTTCCCGATCCGGGCCGCCGAGACCCGAAAGCGGGACTACTCCCACGATCCCCGGGCCCCCGGCAGCTCCGCCACCTCCGTCAGATCCTGCGGCGTCAGCCGCAGGCCCGCCGCCGCGGCGTTCTCCGCCACCCAGCGTTCCCGCTTGGCGCCCGGGACCGGGATCACGTGCCGGCCCTGTGCCAGCACCCAGGCGAGCGCCACCTGCGCGGCCGTCACGGCCTCGCCGTGCCGGGCGGCGATCCGGCGCAGCCCCGCGACGATCGGCTGGTTCGCGGCCATCATCTCGGCGGTGAAACGGGGGTGCCGGGCGCGCATGTCGTCCGGTTCGAAGCCCTGGCCGGGGGTGAGGGTGCCGGTGAGGAAGCCGTTGCCGAGCGGCATCGCGGCCAGGAAGCCCACACCGCGCGCCTCGCACCAGGGCAGCAGGGTGCCCAGCGCCTCGGGCGACCACACCGACAGCTCCGCCTCCACGGCGCTCACCGGGAAGACCTGCTGGACGCGCCGCAGTTGCCGAATCGTTCCGTCGTACAGTCCGCCGGAGCGGCGGCCACCCCGGGCGCCCACCGCGCACAGCCCCAGCGCCCGCACCTTGCCCGCCCGGACGAGCTCCGCCATCGCGCCCCAGGTCTCCTCGACCGGGACCTCGGGATCGGCCCGGTGCAGTTGGTAGAGGTCGATGACATCCGTCTGGAGGCGCCGGAGCGAGGCGTCGCAGGCCCGCTTCACATACCCCGGACGGCCGTTGGCCACGATGTGCTGATCTCCGACGAGCAGACCGACCTTCGTCGACAGGAACGCGTCCCCGCGCCGTTCCTTCAACGCCCGCCCCACCAGCAGCTCGTTGGTGAACGGGCCGTACATGTCTGCGGTGTCCAGCAGGGACGAACCCGAGTCCAGTGCCCGGTGCACCGCGCGGAGCGACTCGTCGCCCCGCTGCCGGGACCCGCTGTACGCCCAGCTCATCGGCATGCACCCGAGACCCAAGGCGCCCACCTCGAGCGCCCCCGCGCCGATCGTCCTGCGCTCCACCTGCCCGTGACCCTCCCTCACCCGAGCCCCCAACCTAACCTCTGCACGCGCGCGTGCCTGACATAGCCTCCTGACCATGAGCGCTGACGTCTGGCTTCCCCTCCCCCCGGAAGAGATCAAGGGCCTCCCGGAGGGGCCGAACTACCACTTCTGGAACGGTGAGGAGGACTACCCGGCGGACCCGGCCGACTGCGTCTTCTACGTCGTCCCCTACATGAAGCCCGCCGGTCTCGGGCAGCGGCCGCTGCCAGCCATGACCTCACTGGAGGTCGTCCAGACCCTGTCCGCAGGCATCGACCACGTGGAGCCGGCCCTCGCGGCGCTGCGTCCGGGCGTACGGCTGTGCAACGCGCGGGGCGTGCACGAGGCGAGCACGGCCGAGCTCACGCTCACGCTGGTCCTCGCGTCACTGCGCGGGATCCCCGACTTCGTCCGGGCCCAGGGCCGGGGGGAGTGGCTCAGCGGGTTCCGGCCGGCGCTCGCGGACAGGAACGTGCTCATCGTCGGGTACGGCTCCATCGGCTCCGCCATCGAGGACCGGCTCGTGCCCTTCGAGGTGGCGCGGGTGGCGCGCGTCGCGCGCTCCTGGCGCACGACGGCGCGCGGTCCCGTGCATCCGATCGCCGAACTCCCCGCCCTGCTCCCCGACGCGGACGTGGTGATCCTCTGCACGCCGCTGAACGAGAGCACCCTGGGGCTCGTCGACGCCGATTTCCTGTCCCGGATGAAGGACGGCGCGCTGCTCGTGAACGTGGCCCGCGGCGGGGTCGTCGACACCGAGGCCCTGCTCACCGAGGTGGAGAGCGGCCGCCTCACCGCGGCGCTGGACGTCACCGATCCCGAGCCGCTGCCCCCGGGCCACCCGTTGTGGACCGCGCCGGGCGTCCTCGTCAGCCCGCACGTCGGCGGTCCCACCTCCGCCTTCCGGCCCCGGGCCGAGCGCCTGCTGGTGGACCAGTTGGGCCGCTTCGTGAACCGGGAGCCACTGCGCAACGTGATCCTCACTACGGGCACGTCGAACGGATCGTGACGGGCGGGGGCGCTCACACAGCCCTGTTCGAGCACCCTCCGCAGTCCTCCGGACGCTGTCCGTACCCCTTCCGGGCGCATATGCCGATGATCGTCACGCAGCGTAGAGGAACTATGTCCCTGAGTGACGAGACTGGTGTATCGTCCCGACAGGGGCTGCGCCGCGCGCATTCGGCGTCAGGGATGGACATCTCAGACATGTGAGGGGGGCGACGGGCGATGCACGGCCTATGGACGAACGATCCGACGCGGCGGAGCCGCCGGCGGCGACCCTGGCGCTCCACCGCGCGCCGACACGGTCACGGAACTCACCCCGGCCGGCACCGTCACCGGTGTGGTGGTCACGGAGAGCACGCGCCACCGTCGGTCCGGGACCCGAGGGATCCGGGAGTGACGCGGACCGGGAGGAACCGGTGAGTCCGCCGCCGACCTCCACGCCCCTCCTCGACGGAGCGCTGCGCACGCAGTCCTCGACGGGGAGGCCCCGCACCGCGCCGCCGTCCTTCGGCGGCCCCGGCAAGAACCTCGTCCACCAGCTGCTGCTCGCCCTCCTGTGCGCGGGATACGCCGTCGGTTCCGCGCTCGGCTGGGGCTCCGACCGGCTCGCGCTGATCATGGGGGACTTCGGGCTGAGCGCGGCGGCGGGCACCGCGGCCGTGTCCTGCTTCCTCTACGCCCGCAGTCGCCGCGTCCGGTTTCGACCCGCCTGGCTGCTGTTCTCGATCTCCTCGGCCATGGCGGCCCTCGGCAACCTGGTCTGGGGGTGGTACGAGGTGGTCCTGGGACGGCCCGTACCCAGCCCCAGCTTCGCCGACCTGTTCTTCCTGTGCTTCGCGCCCCCCGCCATCGTGGGACTGCTCGTGCTCGCAGCCCGACCCATGACGAAGGCGGGCTGGGTCTGCCTGGCGCTGGACGCCTGGCTGATCGCCGGCTCGCTGCTCACCCTGTCCTGGAGCCTCGCACTGGCCCAGGCGGCGAAGTTCGACGGACCGAGCGTGGCGCACGCCGCCCTCTCGCTCGCGTACCCGCTGCTCGACATCGCCCTGGTGAGCATGGTGCTGGTGCTGCACTTCCGGCGCACCACGGTGAACCGTACGGCGGTGAACACGGCCGTCGGCGCGCTCGCGCTGACCGTCATGTGTGACGCCCTGTTCACCTCGCCGCTGCTGCACAACAACTACCGCTCGGGCCAGCTCCTCGACGCCGGCTGGTTCGCGGGCTCGCTGCTCCTGGCGTACGCGCCCTGGGCCGCCTCCCGTCAGCAGCGGTCGGCCGCGGACGAGGGACACACGCGTGTGGTGCACGAACACGTACCCGGCCAGCGACCCACGAGGCGCCCCCACGCGCCGTCGCGCACGGCGGCCGGCGCGGCCGGGCCTGCGTCCGCGCATCCCTCCGCCCAGCGTCCCGACCAGGCGCCTCCCCAGGGAGGTGATCACAGCCGGTATCCGGTCACCCGGCCCATCACCGGCTCCCTGGCCGCGCTCACTCCCTATCTCGCGGCCGCCGTCTGCACCCTGGGCATCCTCTACAACGTCCTCAACGGCCGCAGCGTCGACCGCGTGGTGCTGCTGACCGGCGGCACGGTCGTGCTCGCCCTCGTGGTGCGCCAGGGGATCATGCTGCTCGACAACATCACCCTCACCCAGGAACTGGCCCAGAAGGAGAACCACTTCCGTTCCCTGGTGCAGGGCTCCAGCGACGTCATCATGATCGCCGCGCCCAGCGGCGTCCTGCGCTATGTCTCCCCGGCCGCCGCCGGGGTCTACGGCCGGCCCGCCGAGGACCTGGTGGGTTCCGAACTGGCCGATCTCATCCACCCCGAGGACCTGGGCTGTGTGGTGCACGAGGTGCGCCGCTTCCTCGCCGCGGTCCCTTCGGAGGAACCCACCACGCGCATCGAGTGCCGCTTCCGCTCCGGCGACGGAGGCTGGCTCAACGTCGAGTCGACCGTCAACCGTCACCACGGCGGCCTGATCTTCAACAGCCGGGACGTGACCGAACGGGTGCGGCTCCAGGCGCAGCTCCAGCACAACGCCGAACACGACCCGCTCACCGACCTGCCCAACCGCGCCCTGTTCACCCGGCGCGTCCAGCAGGCCCTGTCCGGCCGCCGCAGCTCCGACCGGGGTCCCGCCCTGCGCAACACGGCGGTCCTCTTCATCGACCTCGACGGTTTCAAGGCCGTCAACGACACGATCGGTCACGCGGCCGGCGACGAACTGCTGGTCCAGGCCGCCCGCAGGCTCCAGGAGGCGGTCCGCAAGGGCGACACCGCCTCCCGGCTGGGCGGCGACGAGTTCGCGGCCCTGATCGTCGGCGACGGCACCCGTGACCGCGCCGCCCGGGAACGCCACATAGTGGAACTCGCCGACCGTCTCCGGCTCACGCTGTCGCAGCCGTACCTCATCGACGGCAACGAGGTCCGGGTCGCCGCCTCCATCGGCGTAGCCTTCGCCGAGGCCGGTCTGGGCGCCGGTGAACTGCTGCGCAACGCCGACCTCGCCATGTACCGCGCCAAGGCGGGGGGCAAGGGCCGGGTCGAGCTGTACAAGCCGCAGATGCAGCAGGACGTCGTCCGCAAGACGGAGCTGGCCACGCGGCTGCGTGCCGCGCTGCACGACGGCGAGTTCGCGCTGCTGCACCAGCCCGTGGTGAGGCTGGAGGACGGCCGGATCTCGTCGGTCGCCGCCCAGGCCCGCTGGCGCTCCTCGCAAGGGGTGCTCTTCACACCCGCCGAGTTCCTGCGGGTCGCGGAGGACAGCGACAAGACGGCCGAACTCGGGCGCTGGATGCTGGAGGAGGCCGTCGAGCAGGCGGCCGACCGGGCCGCGAGCGGCCTCACCCTGCCGGTGGTCGTGCGGGTGGGCGCCAGGCGGCTGCTGGACCGGTCGATGCCGCTGGGCTCGGTGGAGGCGCTGCTGACCCGGCACGGGCTGCCGTCGGGCTCCCTCGTGGTGGAACTCTCCGACACCGATCCGAGGGTGCCGCTCGACGAGCTGGAGCGCCGCCTGGGGGCGCTGCGGCGCCTGGGGGTGCGGATCGCCCTCGACGGCTTCGGCAGCGGCTACGCGGCCCTCACGGCGCTGCGGCGGCTCCCCGTCGACGTGCTCAGGCTCGACCGTTCGCTGGTCGAGGGGGTCGTCGAGTCCGCGCGACTGCACAAGATCACCAGCGGTCTGCTGCGGATCGCCGCCGATCTGGGGCTCCAGTCCGTCGCCGAGGGCGTGGATCTCCCCGAGCAGGTGGTCGCCCTGCGGGCCATGGGCTGCACGCACGGGCAGGGCATGGCCTTCTCCGGGCCGCTCGACGAGTACCGGCTGCGCCGGGCCCTCGCGACCGGCCGCTATCCGGTGCCGCACGGACCGGCCGAGCCCGCGTTCGCGGGCGGTGGCGCCGGGGTGTACACCAGTGGTGTCCACGCCGGTGGCGTCGCCGGCGGTGTCACGGCCGTACTGGGGAGCGGTAGTGCCCTTCGCTCACATAATGAGACGCCCGTCCCACCCACTTGACAGTCGGTGCGCGCCGGGGGGAGGGTCAATGCCATGCGCACCCGAATTCTCGTACTTGGAAAGCGCGTCGGCTGAAGCTGGTGACGCTCCGGACGGACCCGGAACTCCCAGCGACCCCACCCGGCGCGCTCCCCTCGCTTGCCTTTTGGCACGAGGGGTTTTTTGTTGCACAAAACCCGCCGCGGCCCTCGTGCCGCAGCGGAGAAGCCCTCAGCAAGACGCTCAGCGAAAACCTCAGTAAGACCCTCAGTAAAACCCTCAGCATCGAGAAGAGAATGCCGATGACCGAGCAGGCCACCGGGGCCCATCCGCAGCCGCGGCCCCGATCCGGAGGACACTCCGCGACCGTCGAGCACGTGACGGGTGCGCAGTCCCTCATCCGTTCTCTCGAGGAGGTCGGCGCCGAGACGGTATTCGGCATTCCCGGCGGCACGATCCTGCCCGCCTACGACCCGATGATGGACTCGACGAGGGTCCGCCACGTCCTGGTCCGCCACGAGCAGGGCGCGGGTCACGCGGCCACCGGCTACGCGCAGGCCACCGGCCGGGTCGGCGTCTGCATGGCCACCTCGGGCCCGGGCGCCACCAACCTGGTGACCCCGATCGCCGACGCCCACATGGACTCGGTGCCGCTCGTGGCGATCACCGGCCAGGTGGCGTCGAAGGCGATCGGCACGGACGCCTTCCAGGAGGCGGACATCGTCGGCATCACCATGCCGATCACCAAGCACAGCTTCCTGGTCACCAAGGCCGAGGACATCCCCCGGGTGATCGCGCAGGCCTTCCACATCGCCTCCACCGGCCGCCCCGGCCCGGTCCTGGTCGACATCCCCAAGGACATCCTCCAGGCGAAGACGACGTTCTCCTGGCCGCCGGTCATGGACCTGCCCGGCTACCGCCCGGTGACCAAGCCGCACGCCAAGCAGATCCGCGAGGCCGCCAAGCTGATCACCGCCGCCAAGCGGCCGATCCTGTACGTCGGCGGCGGTGTCGTCAAGGCCGGTGCCACCGCCGAGCTGAAGGTCCTCGCCGAGCTGACCGGCGCGCCCGTCACCACCACGCTGATGGCGCTGGGCGCGTTCCCCGACAGCCACCCGCAGCACCTGGGCATGCCGGGCATGCACGGCTCGGTGGCCGCCGTCACCGGTCTCCAGAAGGCCGACCTGATCGTCGCCCTCGGCGCCCGCTTCGACGACCGCGTCACCGGCAAGCTCGACAGCTTCGCGCCGCACGCCAAGATCGTGCACGCGGACATCGACCCGGCCGAGATCGGCAAGAACCGCGCCGCCGACGTGCCGATCGTCGGTGACGCCCGCGAGGTCATCGCCGACCTGATCCAGGCGGTGCAGAAGGAGCACAGCGAGGGCCAGACCGGCGACTACACCGCCTGGTGGAAGGACCTCGACCGCTGGCGCGAGACCTACCCGCTGGGCTACGACCAGCCCTCCGACGGCTCGCTCTCCCCGCAGCAGGTCATCGAGCGCGTCGGGCAGCTCGCCCCCGAGGGGACGATCTTCACCGCGGGCGTCGGCCAGCACCAGATGTGGGCCGCGCACTTCATTCAGTACGAGAAGCCCGCCACCTGGCTGAACTCCGGCGGCGCGGGCACGATGGGTTACGCGGTCCCCGCCGCGATGGGCGCCAAGGCGGGTGCCCCGGGCCAGACCGTCTGGGCCATCGACGGCGACGGCTGCTTCCAGATGACCAACCAGGAACTCACCACCTGCGCCCTGAACAACATCCCGATCAAGGTCGCCATCATCAACAACGGCGCCCTCGGCATGGTCCGCCAGTGGCAGACCCTGTTCTACAACCAGCGCTACTCCAACACCGTGCTGCACTCCGGCCCCAACGACGTCAACCCGGACGCCCGCGGTACGCGCGTCCCCGACTTCGTGAAGCTGTCGGAGGCCATGGGCTGCTACGCGATCCGCTGTGAGTCCCCGGACGACCTCGACAAGGTCATCGAGGAGGCGAACTCCATCAACGACCGTCCCGTCGTCGTCGACTTCATCGTCCACGAGGACGCGATGGTGTGGCCGATGGTCGCCGCCGGCACCTCCAACGACGAGATCCTGGCCGCCCGGGACGTCCGCCCCGACTTCGGCGACAACGAAGACGACTGAGCGAGAGAGACGTAAGAAGACATGTCCAAGCACACGCTCTCCGTCCTGGTGGAGAACAAGCCGGGCATCCTGGCCCGGATCGCCGCCCTGTTCTCCCGCCGGGGCTTCAACATCGACTCGCTCGCCGTCGGCGTCACCGAGCACGCCGACATCTCCCGGATCACGATCGTGGTGAGCGTCGACGCCCTCCCGCTGGAGCAGGTCACCAAGCAGCTCAACAAGCTCGTCGAGGTGCTGAAGATCGTCGAGCTGGAGCCGGGACAGGCCGTTCACCGCGAACTCGTTCTGGTGAAGGTGCGCGCCGACAACGAGACGCGCTCGCAGATCGTCGAGATCGTCCAGCTGTTCCGCGCCAAGACCGTCGACGTGTCGCCGGAGGCCGTGACCATCGAGGCCACCGGCAGCAACGACAAGCTGTCCGCCATGCTCAAGATGCTGGAACCGTACGGCATCAAGGAGCTGGTCCAGTCCGGCACGATCGCCATCGGCCGCGGCGCCCGTTCGATCACGGACCGGTCGCTGCGCGCCCTCGACCGGTCGGCGTAAGTACGTAACCGGTCTTCGTACGAACGGATCCGGGCGGCCGGTGATCACCGACCGCCCGTATACCGAGACCCCGAGACTTCCCTTCCGCCCGCCGTCATACGGTGGGACGCAACACCTGCACCCAAGGAGAGAACCCAAAGTGGCCGAGCTGTTCTACGACGCCGACGCCGACCTGTCCATCATCCAGGGCCGCAAGGTCGCGGTCATCGGATACGGCAGCCAGGGCCACGCCCACGCCCTGTCGCTCCGTGACTCCGGTGTCGACGTCCGGGTCGGTCTGCACGAGGGCTCCAAGTCCAAGGCCAAGGCCGAGGAGCAGGGCCTGCGCGTGGTGACCCCCGCCGAGGCCGCCGCCGAGGCCGACGTCATCATGATCCTCATCCCGGACCCGATCCAGGCCCAGGTCTACGAGGAGTCCATCGCCCCGAACCTGAAGGACGGCGACGCGCTGTTCTTCGCGCACGGCTTCAACGTGCGCTTCGGCTTCATCAAGGCCCCCGCCGGCGTCGACGTCGCCCTGGTCGCCCCGAAGGGCCCGGGTCACCTGGTGCGCCGCCAGTACGAGGAGGGCCGCGGCGTCCCCGCGATCGCCGCCGTCGAGCAGGACGCGACCGGCAACGCCTTCGCGCTGGCCCTGTCGTACGCCAAGGGCATCGGCGGCACCCGCGCCGGCGTCATCAAGACGACCTTCACCGAGGAGACCGAGACCGACCTGTTCGGTGAGCAGGCCGTCCTCTGCGGTGGCACCTCCGCGCTGGTCAAGGCGGGCTTCGAGACCCTGGTCGAGGCCGGCTACCAGCCGGAGATCGCCTACTTCGAGTGCCTGCACGAGCTGAAGCTGATCGTGGACCTCATGTACGAGGGCGGCCTGGAGAAGATGCGCTGGAGCGTCTCCGAGACCGCCGAGTGGGGCGACTACATCACCGGCCCGCGCATCATCACCGACGCCACCAAGGCCGAGATGAAGCAGGTCCTCGCCGAGATCCAGGACGGCACCTTCGCCCAGAACTGGATGGACGAGTACCACGGCGGCCTGAAGAAGTACAACGAGTACAAGGACGCGGACTCGGAGCACCTGCTCGAGACCACCGGCAAGCAGCTGCGCAAGCTGATGAGCTGGGTGAACGAAGAGGCGTAAGGCCTCGGGGCAGGGGGGCCGGAGCGGGACGCTCCGGCCCCGTTGTCCATCCCGTCCAACCACGGACGGGTGATCCTTCCGCGGAGGCGTGAGGCGGTCTCCGCGGCAGCACTACACTGCTGGACTAATACGCGTCAGGCCCACAGCGTCGTGCGTCTTCCACGCGGCTAGCCCCTCCTCCGCCTGCGGCCGTCGGGACGGCCGTCCGCACGCTCCCCCATAGCCTGGAGGGCATGGGAGGTGCACCCATGACTTGTGAGGACTCACGTGAGCTCGAAACCTGTCGTACTCATCGCTGAAGAGCTGTCGCCCGCGACTGTGGACGCGCTTGGCCCGGACTTCGAGATCCGGCACTGCAACGGAGCGGACCGAGCCGAACTGCTCCCGGCCATCGCCGACGTCGACGCGATCCTGATCCGCTCGGCCACCAAGGTGGACGCCGAGGCGATCGCCGCCGCGAAGAAGCTGAAGGTCGTCGCGCGAGCCGGCGTCGGCCTGGACAACGTCGACGTCCCCGCCGCCACCAAGGCCGGCGTGATGGTCGTCAACGCCCCCACCTCCAACATCGTGACCGCCGCCGAACTGGCCTGCGGTCTGCTGCTCGCCACCGCCCGCCACATTCCGCAGGCCAACGCCGCGCTGAAGAACGGCGAGTGGAAGCGCAGCAAGTACACGGGTGTCGAGCTGGCCGAGAAGACCCTCGGTGTCGTGGGTCTCGGTCGCATCGGCGCGCTCGTCGCGCAGCGCATGTCCGGCTTCGGCATGAAGGTCGTCGCGTACGACCCCTACATCCAGCCCGCGCGTGCCGCGCAGATGGGTGTGAAGGTCCTGTCGCTGGACGAGCTGCTCGAGGTCTCCGACTTCATCACCGTCCACCTGCCGAAGACCCCCGAGACGGTCGGTCTGATCGGCGACGAGGCGCTGCGCAAGGTCAAGCCGAGCGTGCGGATCGTCAACGCCGCGCGCGGCGGGATCGTCGACGAGGAGGCGCTGTACTCGGCGCTGAAGGAGGGCCGGGTCGCCGGCGCCGGCCTCGACGTCTACGCGAAGGAGCCCTGCACGGACTCCCCGCTGTTCGAGTTCGACCAGGTCGTGGCCACCCCGCACCTCGGCGCCTCGACCGACGAGGCCCAGGAGAAGGCCGGTATCGCGGTCGCGCGTTCGGTGCGGCTGGCCCTCGCGGGCGAGCTGGTGCCGGACGCGGTGAACGTCCAGGGCGGTGTCATCGCCGAGGACGTCAAGCCCGGTCTGCCTCTCGCCGAGCGTCTCGGCCGGATCTTCACCGCGCTCGCCGGTGAGGTCGCCGCCCGCCTCGACGTCGAGGTGTACGGCGAGATCACCCAGCACGACGTGAAGGTGCTGGAGCTGTCGGCTCTCAAGGGTGTCTTCGAGGACGTCGTCGACGAGACCGTCAGCTACGTCAACGCCCCGCTGTTCGCGCAGGAGCGCGGCGTCGAGGTGCGGCTGACCACCAGCTCCGAGTCGGCCGACCACCGCAACGTCGTCACCGTGCGCGGCACGCTCTCGGACGGCGAGGAGGTGTCGGTCTCCGGCACGCTGGCCGGTCCGAAGCACCTCCAGAAGATCGTCGCGGTCGGCGAGTACGACGTCGACCTCGCGCTCGCCGATCACATGGTCGTCCTCAAGTACGAGGACCGTCCGGGTGTCGTCGGGACCGTGGGCCGGGTCTTCGGCGAGGCGGGCATCAACATCGCCGGTATGCAGGTCGCCCGCGCGGCCGTGGGCGGCGAGGCGCTGGCCGTGCTGACCGTCGACGACACGGTGCCTGCCGGCGTGCTGGCCGAGGTGGCCACGGAGATCGGCGCGACGTCCGCGCGTGCGGTGAACCTCGTCTGAGGGTGGCGCACCGCCCGGGGGAAGCCGCCCCCGGGCCCCCGCCCAGGGGAAGCCGGGCGGACCGGAGCGATCCGGTCCGCCCGGCTTCCGTGGTGTTCGGGTTACTTCACGGGGCTCCTGCGCAGGGTCACCGAGGCCGCCGCCGCAGCGCCGGCGAGGAGCAGCGCCCCGGCGATCGCCGCGCCCTGCATGCCGCTGGTGAACGCCTCGCGTGCGGCCGTCGCCAGGGCGTCTCCCGTGCGCCCGGGGAGACGGTCCGCCACCGCGAGGGCGCCGCCGAGGGTCTCGCGGGCCCCGGGCGGAGCCGTGACCGGGATGTCGTGGCGGTAGATCGCGGTGCCGATGGAGCCGAGGACGGCCATGCCGAGGGCGCCGCCGAACTCGGTGCCGGTCTCCAGCAGGGCGGAGGCGGAGCCCGCGCGTTCGACCGGGGCCGCGCCCATCGCCAGGTCCGTCATCTGGGACAGCACCATGACGATTCCGCAGGCCAGGACCGCGCAGGCGGTCAGCACGAGCCACATCGAGTCCGTCCCGGCGAGGGCCAGCAGCGCGTAGCCGCTCGCTCCGATCGCGAAACCGGCCGTCACGACGTGGGCGCGGTCGACGCCCCTTTGGACCAGGGAGGTCGCGACCGGGGCCGCCAGGCCGATCGGCACCGAGGGGAGCAGGGCCCACAGGGCCGCTTCCAGCGCGCTCTTGCCGAGGACCGACTGGAGGTACTGGGTGGTGAAGAACGCCGAGCCCAGCATGCCGAAGGCGGAGACCAGGTTGAGGGCGAGGGCGGGGGCGAAGCCGTGGCCGCGGAACAGGGCCGGGGAGATCATCGGTGAGGCCGCGGTGCGCTGGCGGTGGACGAAGAGGGCCGCGAAGAGCAGACCGACGGTGACGGAGACGACGTACTCCGCGTGCCAGCCCTCGGACGGGATCTCCTTCAGGCCGTAGATCACGGGCAGGACGGCGGCCATCGACAGGGGGACGCTCGGCCAGTCGAAGCGGCCGGGGGCGGGGTCACGGGACTCGGGCAGCAGGACCGGGCCGAGGACCAGCAGCAGGACCATCGCGGGCAGGTTGACCAGGAAGACCGAGCCCCACCAGAAGTACTGGACGAGCAGGCCGCTCATCACCGAGCCGAGTGCGATGCCGCCCGTCATCACCGCGGACCACATCCCGATCGCCTTGGCGCGCTGGCCCGGGTCGGTGAACATCGTGCGGATCAGGGCCATCGTCGAGGGCATCAGGGTCGCGCCGCCGATGCCGAGGACCGCGCGGGCCGCGATCAGGGTCTCGGCGCTGTCCGCGTAGGCCGCGATCAGTGAGGCGGTGCCGAAGGCCGCGGCGCCGATCAGCAGGAGCCTGCGGCGGCCGACGCGGTCGCCGAGAGAGCCCATCGTCATCAGCAGGCCCGCCAGGACGAAGGCGTAGATGTCGAAGATCCACAGCTGCTGGGTGCCGGTCGGTTCCAGGTCCGAACTGATCGCCGGGATCGCGAAGTAGAGGACGGAGACGTCCATGGAGACCAGCAGCAGCGGAAGCATCAGTACGCCCAGCGCGGTCCATTCACGGCGGCCGGCCCGGCCCACCGGGGGTTCGGTGGTGCTCGTCGAGTGCGTCGTGTTCGTCATGACGGTGACTGTACGAGCGTATTAAACGGTTGTCTAGAACGAATGTATAATTCATCTGTGTAGTACGTCTGTATGGGACGTCTGTATGGATCGGCGGTAGGGTGGCGGCCATGGGACACCGTGAGGATCTGCTCGAAGGCGCCAAGCGCTGCCTGCTGGAGAAGGGGTTCCTGCGCACGACCGCGCGGGACGTCGTCAAGGAGTCGGGGACCAATCTGGCGTCCATCGGTTACCACTACGGGTCGAAGGACGCGCTGCTCGCGCAGGCGTACATCTCGTTGATCGAGGGCGCCGGCGACGAGTTCGACCCGGGGTGGGGCGCGGGGGACGCGATGACGGCGGCCGCCGGGTCACTGGAGCGCTTCCAGCAGGTGTGGGCCAACATCATCGGCTCGGTGCCGCGGACGCGGGCGATCTGGCTGCTGAGCTTCGAGCTCATCGTCCAGGGCGACCGGCTCCCCGAGGTGCGCAAGCTGCTGGCCGAGGCGCAGGAGCAGGGCCGGTCGGGGATCGTGCCCCTGTTCAACGGCATCCCGGAGGACCGGCTCGACAAGGAGACCGTGGACACCGAGGGCCGCTTCTACCAGACCCTCCTCAACGGGCTCATGGTCCAGTGGCTCTTCGACCCGGAGTCGGCGACCGACGCGGCACAGCTCACCGAGGGGCTGCGCCGGGTGATCGCGGGCGCCGCGAAGAGCTGACCGGGGACATGCCCTAGGGCAGACGGGCCGCCTTGAGGGTCATGTGCAGGAGCAGCCGGTCCTCGCCGTCGTCGAGGTCCAGGCCGGTCAGTTGCTCCACCCGGGACAGCCGGTAGTAGAGGGTCTGCCGGTGGATGCCCAACTCGGCCGCCGTGCGGCCTGCTTGGCCCGCGCGGTCGAGGTACACCTCGGCCGTGCGGGCGAGTTCACGGTGGGAGGGCGCCAACAGGGCCCGTACGGCCGGGTCCTGGGCGGTCTCCCGGGGCAGGGCGGTCAGCAGGCGGTAGGGGCCGATGGACGCCCACCGGGCGACAGGGCCGAGGCCGGGCTCCGCCAGGACCGCCCGGGCCGACGCCGACGCCTCCCGCCAGGCCTCGCCGAGCTCGGCGAGGCCGAGCCGCCCCGCGGCCACTCCCGCGGCGGCCCCGTCCGCCCGCTCCAGCAGCCGGGCCGCCGCCGACGTCGCCGGGGTGAGGGTGTCCGTCGAGCGCAGGCGTACCAGCAGGGCGAGGGACGGGGACCGGGTCTTCCCCGCCGTCCCGCCGGCGGTCGAGGTGGCCGCGTCCCACGGAACCGTGCACAGCGCCGTCGCCCCCGGCAGCGTGCGCAGCGAGGGCGCGTCGTCCGGCTCGGCGGACGGCCAGGGCGTCACACACACCACCGTGTGCGGGCCGTCCGCGCGGGCGCCGAGCGCGGTGCGCAGCTCCGCCACCGCCATGTCCCGCTGCCAGTCGGGCTGCGCGGTGAGCACCGCCCGCAGTTCGCGGGTGAGGTCCGCGCCGTGCTGGGCCTCGTCGGCGAGCAGGGCGCCGATCCGCGCGGTCACCTCCATCGCGGCCGCCAGCTGGGCGTCCGAGGGCCCGGGGTCGTCGGCGAGCAGCCAGACATAGCCGAGGACGACCCCCCGGTGCCGAACGGGGAGGCAGACGCGCCCCCGGTACACCCCGGCCTCCGGGGTCGGCGGGATCCGCACCGGGCCGGTCGCGCGGGTGATGCCGAAGCCCTCGAACCAGGTGCGGACGGCGGCCGTGGAGCGCCGGGTCAGGATCGAGCGGGTGCGCACCGGATCCAGCGCCGACGCGTCGAGCTCGCCCTCGCTGTCGTAGGCGCCGAAGGCGATCAGCTCGAAGTCCCGGTTCTCCAGGGTCGCGGGGGCGCCCAGCAGCTCGGAGATCTCGTCGACGAGCTCTTGGTGGTCACCCTGGTGGTCGGCTGTCACCCCGGCATTCTCCCGCATGTCCGCCTGCCCTTCATACATCTGTCTGAGATCCGTGGCGCGGATGCGTGACAGCTGTCGATGGCACACGATCGGAGGGATCCTTAGGTTTCACGGTGGTTCTCCGTGCCGTTCCCCGAGCGTCGGGCAACGGCCTCGTATGGGTTGGTATGTGGAGGTGCCCCGTGCTGGGTCCCGTGATTCTCGCCGCTTCGCGCAGCGACCGGATGCGACGCCTGATCTCGGCGGCCCCGGTGACGAAGCAGGTCGTGGACCGCTTCATCCCCGGCGAGACGGTCGACGACATCGTCCCGATCGTCGAGCGGCTGACCGCCGGGGGGCTGGAGCTGACGATGGACGTCGTCGGCGAGGACATCACCAGGCCCGAGCAGGCCGCCGCCGCCCGGGACGCCTACCTGGCGCTGGTCGACCGGCTCGCGGAGCTGGAGCTCGGTGAGCGGGTGGAGATGTCCGTCAAGCTGTCGATGTTCGGCCAGGCGCTGGACGGGGGCCATGAGCTGGCGCTGGCCAATGTGCGCCCGGTCGTCGAGGCCGCCGCGGCCATCGGCACCACCGTCACCCTCGACGCCGAGGACCACACCACCCTCGACTCGATGTTCGCCATCCACGAGGAGCTGCGGAAGGACTTCCCGCAGACCGGCTGTGTCATCCAGGCCTACCTGTTCCGCACCGAGGCCGACGCCCGCCGGCTCGCCGCGAGCGGGAGCCGGGTGCGGCTCGTGAAGGGCGCCTACAAGGAGCCCGCCGAGGTCGCCTACCAGCAGAAGCACGAGATCGACAAGGCGTACGTCCGGATCCTGCGCACGCTGATGGAGGGCGAGGGGTACCCGATGATCGGGTCCCACGACCCGCGCCTCATCTCCATCGCGCAGGAGCTCGCCCGCAAGGCCGGGCGCAAGCTGGACGAGTACGAGTTCCAGATGCTGTACGGCATCCGCGGCGACGAGCACCTGCGACTGGCCGCCGAGGGCCACCGCATGCGCGTCTACACCGCCTACGGCACCGACTGGTACGGCTACTTCATGCGCCGCCTGGCGGAGAAGCCGGCCAACCTGCGGTTCTTCGTCCGCTCGATGATCAGCAAGGGCTGAGCCCACCCCCTCGATCGAAACACCCGCTCAGAAGGAGTAACGGAAGACATGGACGCGGTAACCCAGGTCCCCACCCCCGTCAACGAGCCGGTGCACGGCTACGCCCCCGGCTCGCCGGAGCGCGCCCGGCTGGAGGCCAAGCTCAAGGAGCTGGCCGACAACCCGATCGACCTGCCCTGCACCATCGGCGGCGAGCGGCGGATGGGCGGCGGCACCCGGTTCGACGTCGTGCAGCCGCACAACCACAAGGCCCGCCTCGGCACCTACGCCAACGCCACCCGGCAGGACGCGCAGGACGCCGTCGACGCGGCCCTCGCCGCCGCGCCCGCCTGGCGCGCGATGTCCTTCGACGACCGCGCCGCCATCATCCTGCGCGCCGCCGAACTGCTCGCCGGCCCCTGGCGCGAGACGCTCGCCGCCTCCACCATGCTCGGCCAGTCGAAGACCGCCCAGCAGGCGGAGATCGACTGTCCCTGTGAGCTGGTCGACTTCTGGCGCTTCAACGTGGCCTACGCCCGCCAGATCCTGGCCGAGCAGCCCCCGGCGAACTCCCCGGGCGTGTGGAACCGCCTCGACCACCGCCCGCTCGAGGGCTTCGTCTACGCGATCACGCCGTTCAACTTCACCGCCATCGCGGGCAACCTGCCGACCGCGCCCGCGCTGATGGGCAATGTGGTCGTGTGGAAGCCGTCGCCGACGCAGACCCACGCGGCCGTCCTGCTGATGCAGCTGCTGGAGGAGGCCGGGCTGCCCAAGGGCGTCATCAACCTGGTCACCGGCGACGGCCTCGAGGTCTCCGAGGTGGCCCTGACCCATCGCGACCTCGCCGGCATCCACTTCACCGGCTCGACCAGGACCTTCCAGCACCTGTGGAAGACGGTCGGCGCCAACATCGAGAACTACCGTTCCTACCCGCGCCTGGTCGGCGAGACCGGTGGCAAGGACTTCGTCGTCGCCCACCCGAGCGCGGACCGCGCGGTGCTGAAGACGGCCCTCACCCGGGGCGCCTTCGAGTACCAGGGCCAGAAGTGCAGCGCGACCTCCCGGGCGTACATCCCGGCGTCGATCTGGAACTCCGGCTTCAAGGAGGAGTTCGCGGCCGAGGTCGACTACCTCACCATGGGTGACGTCACCGACCTCGCCAACTTCGTCGGCGCCGTCATCGACGAGCGTTCCTTCGCCAAGAACAAGGCGGCGATCGACCGCGCGAAGGCGGACCCGACCTGCACGATCGTCGCGGGCGGCTCCTACGACGACTCGGTCGGCTACTTCGTCCGCCCGACCGTCGTCGAGTGCACCGACCCGGAGAACGAGGTCTTCACGACCGAGTACTTCGGCCCGTTCCTCGCCGTGTACGTGTACGACGACAGCTCCGCCGAGGCGTACGACGAGATGCTGACGCAGATGGAGTCGGTCTCGGACTACGCCCTGACGGGCTCGGTCATCGCGGGCGACCGCGCGGCCGCCGCGTACACGATGGAGAAGCTGCGCTACGCGGCCGGCAACTTCTACATCAACGACAAGTCGACCGGCGCCGTCGTCGGCCAGCAGCCCTTCGGCGGCGGCCGCGCCTCCGGCACCAACGACAAGGCCGGTGCCCCGCAGAACCTGATGCGCTGGACGCTGACCCGCGCCATCAAGGAGACGCTGGTCGCGCCGACCGACTACGCGTACCCGCACATGGGCTGACGCTCAGTAGGACGACACGGAAGGGGCCGGGCGACTGCCCGGCCCCTTCCCGTCCTCCCGTTGCGAGCCGCGGCCGAACGCGAGCGCGCCGGCCGGGGCGAGCGCGCCGGCCGGGGCGAGCGCGTCGGCCCGGGCGGGCGAGGGCGAGGCGAGGGCCGGCCTGGCTCTAGAGCCCAGGCGACCGGCGCACCAGGATCTTGCCCGTGTTCCCGCCGCGCAGCATGAGCAGGAACGCCTCCACGATCCGTTCGAACCCGTCCACCACCGTCTCGTCCAGGGCCAGCGCCCCGCTCAGCAGATGCGGTACGGCGAACGCGTACAACTCCTCCTGGACGTCCTGGTGATCGCGTACCAGGAAGCCCTCCATGCGCAGGCTCTTCTCCACCAGGTCGGCGTGGTCGAAGACGGCCGGCGGCGTGTCGGGCGTGTTGTACTGCCCGACCGTTCCGACGCGCACCACCCGCCCCCGCTCCCGCAGCGCGCCGATCGCCGCCCCGAGGTGGGCGCCGCCCACGTTGTCGACGAAGACGTCGATGCCCGTCGGGGCGGCCTTCGCCAGCAGGTCGGCGACCGGGCCCTCGTGGTAGTCGAAGGCCGCGTCGTAGCCGACCTGCCCGGTCAGGTACCGCACCTTCTCCGCCGTGCCCGCGCTGCCGATCAGCCGGCCCGCGCCGAGCAGCCGCGCGAACCGCCCGGTCGCCGTGCCGACCCCGCCGGCCGCCGCGGAGACGAACAGGTCCTCGCCCTCGCGCAGCCGGGCGATGCGGGTGAGGCCGACGTACGCCGTCAGACCCGTGCCGCCGAGGAGGCTCAGGTGCGCGGAGAGCGGCACCCCGTCGTACCGGGGGAGCCGTCTGACCTCCTGCGGGCGGACCACCGCGTGGGTGCGCCAGCCCTGCCGGTGGAAGACGATCTCGCCCTCGGGGAGGGCCACCGGATCGCGGGTGGCGATGATCCGGCCGAGCGATCGTCCCTCCAGCGGGGCGTTCAACGCGAAGTCGCCGTCCATCATTTCGCGGTGGTAGGGGTCGACCGACCAGTAGAGGTTCTCCACCAGAGCGGTCCCCGGCGCCGGTTCGGGGACCGGTGACTCGGCGAAGCGGAAGTGGTCCGGGGTGGGGAAGCCGGTCGGGCGGCCGGTCTGCTGCACGGTGAGCGCGGTGCTGGTCATGGCAGGGGACCGTAGGCAGGAATGCGGGCGCCGGGCAGGGGGTTGCGTTCATGGAACGGGCCGATCCATGAGCCGCCCTCATAGCAGCAGGTGGGAGCCCCCGCATGAGCCCGGTCGATCTCGCGCCGCAGGAGTTGCGGACACTGGTGGCCGTCGCGGACGAGGGCGGTTTCTCGGCCGCCGCCGCCCGGCTCGGGACCACCCAGTCGGCCGTGTCGCACGCGGTGCGGGGCATCGAGCGCAAGCTGGGGGTCGTCCTCTTCGAGCGCGGGCGGTACGGCGCCCGGCCCACCGCGGCCGGCGCCCGGGCGGTCGCCCACGCCCGACGCGTCCTGCGGATGCTCCAGGCGCTGGTCGCCGAGACGCGGGGCACCGGAACGGGCCAGGTCGACGGGCCGTTGCGGATCGCGGCCTTCCGCAGTGCGGCCCTGTATCTGCTGCCGCCCGTCCTGGAGCGGCTGGCCACCCGGCATCCGGGGATCCGGGCGACCGTGACCGTCGTACGGGAGGTGGGGCCGGGAACGGCCGGCGCGGTGGCCGAGGGGCGGGCCGACCTCGGGATAGCCACCTTCGGCACCAGCACGCCGGTCCCGCCGGAGCTGGTGGGCGACGTGCTGCTGGAGGAGCCGTACGCGCTGGTGCATCCGGCGGGTCACCCCGACCCCCGTTCCCTCCCGCTCGTCGACTGGACGGAGAACTGCTCGTCCGCCACGCGCGCGTGGTGGGCCGCGCAGGACTGGATCCCCGCCGCGACCGTCCGCGCCGAGGACGACGGGGCGGTGCTGTCGATGGTGGGCAGTGGCCTGGGGATGGCGATCATGCCCGCGCTCTCCCTCAGCCGGACACCTCTCGGGACGGAGGTCACCGACCTCGGTCCGGAGCGGCCCACCCGTCGGGTCGGCTATGTCACGACCCCGGAGCTGGCCGCGACCGCGGCCGTCCGGGCGCTGGTACGGGAGTTGAGGGCGGCCGCGAAACCGCAGGTCGGCACGGGGTGAGCCGGGGCGCCGTCTCAGATAGTAGGAAGTCCGAGTAATTGTGGAGACAGGCGCGTGCTCCTCCCTTAGCTTTGTAGGAGCCGAACGTATCGCTCGACCAAGCGAATGGCGGTCGTGAGCCGGGCCCGGTGCAGGCAATCCCTGCGGCCCGCTCCCCGCCCCTTCCGGCGTCTCGTCACCCCCTGTGCCACTCCCTGGAATTCGAAGGAGTCGATTTCCCATGGCCGAGACGACCGTCCGCCGCCGAGTCCGCCACACCTCCCGTACGAGCGAGTCCGACCGCAAGAACGCCGCGGCGGCGCTCCAGCGCGCCCTCGACCGCCGTGACAACGGCGGCGAGACCGGCCACTGAGCCGAGCCGCCCCGCAGACCGGGAGCCGCACCCGCACGGGGTGCGGCGCGGGCTCCGAACGGGACTTCGGGACCCGCGCCGCGCCTCGGTCCCGCACGAGGTCCGAGGCCCGCGCCGGCGGTCCGCACCCGCGACTTCTCTGTCCGTATGGCGGACAGTCCATGTCATCCCATGGGACGAGGAGTACGGTTTCCCGTATGTCTCGCAGCCTCAATCTCGCAGTGATTCCCGGTGACGGCATCGGCCAGGAGGTCGTGGCCGAAGGTCTCAAGGTCCTCTCCGCCGTCCTCCCGCAGGATGTGAAGCTGGAGACCGAGGAGTACGACTTCGGTGCCCGGCGCTACCACGCCACCGGTGAGACGCTCACCGACGCGGACGCCGAGGCGCTCAAGCGCCACGACGCCATCCTGCTGGGCGCGATCGGCGACCCGAGCGTCCCCTCCGGTGTCCTGGAGCGGGGTTTCCTGCTCAAGCTGCGCTTCCTCTTCGACCACCACGTCAACCTGCGCCCGTCGAAGCTCCTCCCGGGTGTCGCCACCCCGCTGGCCGGCCAGCCCGAGATCGACTTCATCGTGGTCCGCGAGGGCACCGAGGGCCCGTACACCGGCAACGGCGGCACGATCCGCAAGGGCACCCCGCACGAGGTCGCCACCGAGGTCTCCGTGAACACGGCCTTCGGTGTCGAGCGCGTGGTCCGGGACGCCTTCGCCCGCGCCCAGGCCCGTCCCCGCAAGAAGCTCACGCTGGTCCACAAGAACAACGTGCTGGCCTTCGCCGGTCACCTCTGGACGAACGTCTTCAACCGGGTGGCCGCCGAGTTCCCCGACGTCACCACGGACTACATCCACGTGGACGCCGCGACGATCTACCTGGTCACGGACCCCGCGCGGTTCGACGTCATCGTCACGGACAACCTCTTCGGCGACATCATCACCGACCTCGCCGCGGCCGTCTCCGGCGGCATCGGCGTCGCCGCGAGCGGGAACATCAACCCGTCCGGCGAGTTCCCGTCCATGTTCGAGCCGGTGCACGGCTCGGCCCCGGACATCGCCGGCCAGGGCAAGGCGGACCCCACCGCCACCGTCCTGTCCGTCGCCCTCCTCCTGCGCCACCTCGGCCACGAGGCCGAGGCGGTCCGTATCGAGGAAGCCGTCTCCGCCGACCTGGAGGAGCGCGGCTCGCTGCCCGCCCGCAGCACCTCCGAGATCGGTGACGCGCTCGCCGTACGCGTAGCCGGCTGACCCGCGCCGCGCGAAAGCTCGCGAAGCCGCCGGGTCGCATCCGCACCCGGCGGCTTCCGCATGCCCCCCGCCGGGTGCCACCATCAGCCCTGGGTCGCATTCCCGCCGTTTTGGCCCTCGTCCGCCGCTTGCGATAATCGAACGTGGAGCCGCGGTATGAGGGAATGCTCGGACGTCCTAGCACCGGCCACCGGCCGTACGGGCGTGAGCGCGGCCCCGTCACTACAACCGGTGCTGCATCTTCCGGGGGACAACCCCCGGACCCCCGGCCGAAAGACGCGGGGTGGCCCAGACGCTCGCCAGGAAGCGAAGGACAGCTACTCATGACGACGCCCACGATCGAGCTCAAGCCCTCCGCCAGTCCCACCTCCGCCGCCGAGCGGCAGGCGATCCTGGCGAACCCCGGGTTCGGCCGCCACTTCACCGACCACATGGTGACGATCAAGTGGACCGAGGGCCGGGGCTGGCACGACGGTCAGCTCGTCCCGTACGCGCCGATCCCCCTCGACCCGGCCACCAACGTCCTGCACTACGCGCAGGAGATCTTCGAGGGACTGAAGGCGTACCGCCGTCCCGACGGCTCGGTCGCCACCTTCCGGCCGGACCAGAACGCCAAGCGCTTCCAGCGTTCGGCCCGCCGGCTGGCCATGCCCGAGCTGCCGGTCGAGACCTTCATCGAGGCGTGCGACGCGCTCGTCGGCCAGGACAAGGACTGGGTGCCCGCGCACGGCGGTGAGGAGTCCCTCTACCTGCGGCCGTTCATGATCGCGACCGAGGTCGGCCTGGGCGTGAAGCCGGCCAACGAGTACCTGTTCCTCGTCATCGCCTCACCGGCCGGCGCCTACTTCCCGGGCGGCGTCAAGCCCGTCTCCATCTGGGTCTCCGAGGAGCACGTGCGGGCCGTCCCCGGTGGCATGGGCGACGCCAAGACGGGCGGCAACTACGCCGCGTCCCTGCTCGCCCAGGCCGAGGCCGCCGCCCAGGGCTGCGCCCAGGTCTGCTACCTCGACGCGGTCGAGCGCAAGTGGGTCGAGGAGCTCGGCGGCATGAACCTGTACTTCGTGTACGAGGACAGGATCGTCACGCCGTCGCTGACGGGCTCCATCCTGGAGGGCGTCACCCGCGACAGCCTCCTCACCGTCGCCCGCGACCTCGGCTACACGGCCGAGGAGGGCCGGGTCTCCGTCGAGCAGTGGCAGCGCGACTCCGAGAGCGGCGCCCTCAAGGAGGTCTTCGCCTGCGGCACCGCCGCCGTGATCACCCCGGTCGGCACGGTCAAGCGCACCGCCGGTGAGTGGCGGCAGTCGGGCGGCGAGCCCGGTGAGGTCACCCTGAAGCTCCGCCGGGCCCTGCTGGACATCCAGCGCGGCACGGCCGAGGACAAGCACGGCTGGATGCACGAGCTGGGTTAGTCGCCCCCTTCCCGACGCCCCCTTCCCGTCGTCCTTTCCCCTCATCTCTGTTCCGTCAGGGCCACCCCGTCCGGGGTGGCCCTGACGCGTCTCCGGGGTCCGGCCGAATTTGAGCGGTGCTCAAAAATTGCCCGTCATGACTTCTGATCATCGAACGGAGCGTTTAGAGTGCTGTTCAAAGAAAGGGAGAGCAACGTGCGACTCACCCCCACCGAACGGGACCGCCTTCTGCTCTTCGGGGCAGCTGAGCTGGCCCGGGCGAGAAGGGCCCGCGGGCTGCGGCTCAACGTCCCCGAGGCGACCGCGCTCATCGCGGACACCGTCTGCGAGGCCGCCCGTGACGGCGCCCGGCTCGCCGAGGCGATCGACCGCGCCCGGTCGGTCCTCGGCCCGGACGACGTGCTGCCGGGCGTCGCGGACGTCGTCACCGAGGTGCATGTCGAGGCCGTGTTCGACGACGGCTCGCGACTCGCGGTCGTCGGCGATCCGATCGCCGGGGGGACGCTCGGGGACCGGGCGCCGGGGGCCCTGCTGCCCGGGCCCGCGCACACCGAGCCCGAGGCGGCCGTACGGCTGACGGTCACGAACACGGCGACCGTGCCGGTCTCCGTCACCTCCCACTTCCACTTCTTCGAGGCCAACCCGCGCCTCGACTTCGTACGGGAACAGGCCTACGGGATGCGGCTCGCGGTCCCCGCCGGGTCCTCCGTGCGCTTCGGGCCGGGGGAGAGCAGCGACGTGGGGCTCGTGCCGATCGGCGGCGACCGGGTCGCGATCGGCTTCGCCGGTCTGGTCGACGGGGCGCTCGACGCGCCGGGCGCGAAGGACGAGGCCCTGCGCCGGGCCGCCGCCTGCGGCTATCTGGGAGCGGAAGCGGGAGGGTCGAACCGATGAACCCGTACGAGTACGCCGCCACGCACGGCCCCCGGGCCGGCGACCGGGTCCGCCTCGGCGACTCGGGACTCGTCGTCCGTGTGGAGTCCGACTCCCAGCGGCACGGCGCCGAGTTCCTGGCCGGCTTCGGCAAGACCGCGCGGGACGGGCTGCACCTCAAGGCCGCCGCCGTCCGCGACACCTGTGACGTCGTGATCAGCAACGTCGTCGTGATCGACGCGGTGCAGGGGATCCGCAAGGTGTCGATCGGCATCCGGGAGGGCCGGATCCACGCGATCGGGCGGGCCGGGAACCCCGACACCCTCGACGGGGTCGACGTGGTCGTCGGCACGGGCACATCCATCGTGTCCGGCGAGGGGCTGATCGCCACCGCCGGAGCCGTCGACACCCATGTCCACCTGCTGTCACCGCGGATCATGGAGGCCTCGCTCGCCTCCGGGGTGACCACGGTCATCGGGCAGGAGTTCGGTCCCGTGTGGGGTGTCGGCGTCAACTCGCCCTGGGCGCTGCGCCACGCGTTCAACGCGTTCGACGCCTGGCCGGTCAACATAGGCTTCCTCGGCCGGGGTTCGTCCTCCCACGAGGCCCCCCTGGTCGAGGCGCTCGCCGAGGGCGGCGCCTCCGGCTTCAAGGTGCACGAGGACATGGGCGCCCACACCCGGGCGCTGGACACGGCGTTGCGGGTCGCCGAGGAGCACGACGTCCAGGTCGCCCTGCACAGCGACGGGCTGAACGAATGCCTGTCGGTCGAGGACACCCTGCGGGTGCTGGAGGGCCGGACCATCCACGCCTTCCACATCGAGGGCTGCGGCGGCGGACACGTGCCCAACGTGCTGAAGATGGCGGGCGTCGCCAACGTCATCGGCTCCTCCACGAACCCCACCCTCCCCTTCGGGCGGGACGCGGTCGCCGAGCACTACGGCATGATCGTCTCCGTCCACGACCTGAAGACCGACCTGCCCGGCGACGCTGCCATGGCCCGCGACCGGATCCGGGCCGGGACCATGGGCGCCGAGGACGTGCTGCACGACCTGGGCGCGATCGGCATCACCTCGTCCGACGCCCAGGGCATGGGCCGGGCGGGCGAGACGGTCCGCCGTACGTTCGCCATGGCCGGGAAGATGAAGGCCGAGTTCGGCGCCCCGGACGGCGGCGACGACAACGAGCGCGTGCTCCGCTACATCGCCAAGCTCACCGTGAACCCGGCCATCGCCCACGGCCTCGCGCACGAGGTCGGCTCGATCGAGGTGGGCAAGCTCGCCGACATCGTGCTGTGGCGCCCCGAGTACTTCGGCGCCAAGCCGCAGCTCGTGCTCAAGTCGGGCTTCCCGGCGTACGGCGTGGTCGGCGACCCGAACGCGGCCACCGACACCTGCGAACCCCTGGTGCTCGGCCCGCAGTTCGGGGCGTACGGGGCCACGCCCGCCGACATCTCGGTCGCCTTCGTCGCCCGGGCCGCCCTCGACCGGGGCGGCGACTCGATGCCGACCCGCCGCCGCCGGGTCGCCGTCCGCGGCACCCGCGGCATCGGCCCCGCCGATCTGCGCCGCAACTCCCGTACCGGAGCGGTCGACGTCGACCAGCGCACCGGTCTGGTCACCCTCGACGGCGAGCCGCTGCGCTCCGAGCCGGCCGAGTCCGTCTCCCTCAACCGCCTGTACTTCCTCTGAGGACCGCTGATGTCTGCTGCCGCCGACGGCTTCCGCATGCCCGCCGAGTGGGCCCCGCACGAGCGCACCTGGATGGCCTGGCCCGGCCCCAACCCCACCTTCGACGACCCCGACGACCTGACCGCGGCCCGGGCCGCCTGGGCCTCGGTCGCCCGCGCGGTCCGCCGCTTCGAGCCGGTGACGGTGGTGTGCGGCCCCGGGCAGTCGGCGGACGCCCGTGCCCTGCTCGGGCCGGACGTCGACACGGTCGAGCGCGACCTCGACGACGCCTGGATGCGGGACATCGGCCCCACCTTCCTGACCGCCGCGGACGGGCGGCTCGCCGCCGTCGACTGGACGTTCAACGGCTGGGGCGCCCAGGGCTGGGCCCGCTGGGAGCACGACGCGAAGATCGCCGCACATGTCTCGGACCTCGCGGGGGCGCGGACGTACGCCTCGAAGCTGGTCAACGAGGGCGGCGCGATCCACGTCGACGGCGAGGGCACGGTCCTGCTGACGGAGACGGTCCAGCTCGGCCCGGAGCGCAATCCGGGGTGGACGCGGGAGCGGGTCGAGGCGGAGATCCACGCCATGCTCGGCACCCGCAAGGCGATCTGGCTGCCCCGCGGGCTCACCGGCGACTACCCTCCGCACGGCTTCGGCACCCTCGGCCACGTCGACATCGTCGCCGCCTTCGCCCGTCCCGGGGTCGTCGTCGCCCACCACCAGCCCGACCCGGCCCACCCCGACCACGAGGTGACGAAGGAGGTCATCGGGCTGCTGCGGGGGCAGACCGACGCGCGGGGCCGCCGTCTGGAGGTCGTCGAGGTCACCGCCCCGACCGTCCTGGAGGCCGACGGCCACTGGGCGGACTACTCGTACATCAACCACTACCTCTGCAACGGCGGCGTCGTGCTCTGCGCCTTCGGCGACCCGCGCGACGAACTCGCGGCGGGCGTCTTCCGTCGCCTGTTCCCGCACCGCACGGTCTCGTTGGTGGACGCCCGTACGATCTTCTCCGGCGGTGGTGGCATCCACTGCATCACCCAGCAGCAGCCGAGGGTCTGAGATCCGGGAACGAGACACGGGGGAGCCGGGCATGGCCGGAGCGGCACGGGGACGCAGGAACGCGCCGCCCCGCGAGGACGTCCTGGCCGCCGCCATGGAGATGATCGCCGAGCGCGGTCTGGAGAAGCTCACCATGGCGGCGCTCGGCCGCGAGGTCGGGATGAGCAGCGGCCACCTCCTCTACTACTTCCACTCCAAGGACGAGCTGCTGCTGCGCACCCTGGAGTGGAGCGAGGGACGGCTCGGCGCCGAGCGCGCCCGGCTGCTGGCCCGCGCCGCCCCCGCCCGTGAGCGGCTGGACGCCTATGTCGGCCTGTACGTCCCCGACGGCCACCGGGACCCGCACTGGACGCTCTGGCTGGAGGTCTGGAACCGCTCGCAGAGCGCCGCCGTCGACGCGGCCGCCCGGGACCGCCAGGCGGCCATCGAGGGAGCCTGGCACCGCGACCTGGTGGCGCTGCTGGCCGAAGGGGTCTCGCGCGGCGAGTTCCGGGGCGTGGACCCCGACCGGTTCGCGGCCCGGCTGCGCGCCCTGCTCGACGGCTTCTCCATCCATGTCGCCATCGGCCTGCGCGGCACGGGCCGGGAGCAGGTCCTCGGGCACGTCCGGGAGTTCCTGGCGGAGAGCCTTCTCGCCGGCCCGTGAGAGCGCTGGCCCGTGAGAGCGCCGGCCCGTGAGAGCGCCGGCTCTTGAGAGCGCCGACGCGTGAGAGTGCCCGCGACGCGTGAGAGCGCCGACCCGTGAGAACGCGCTGTTCGCATCCTGAGACGCCCGGTGAGCAAACGGACGGTATGTGCCAGACTGCGGCCGTGCTCTCGTTCGCCATGATTATTGGCAGCAGGCGCGCCGGTCCGCAGTGACCGCTCCGTACGACCAGGTACGAGCGGCCACCGTCGTCCTCGACCCGCGCGCAGACCTCTCGCACCCGCGAGGGGTTTTTCGCTTTTCTGGCCCACCCACAGCCGGGAGCGAGAGCGCGAGGGAGCATGGGGGGTGGTGGAGCCGGTCATTCCGGTAACGACCGAGATCCGACACAGGAGCCTTCAGACCATGACCGCAACCAGCGAACCCGACGACTCGTTCCACGTCTTCGACACCACCCTGCGCGACGGCGCGCAGCGGGAGGGCATCAACCTCACCGTCGCCGACAAGCTGGCCATCGCCCGGCACCTGGACGACTTCGGCGTGGGCTTCATCGAGGGCGGCTGGCCCGGCGCCAACCCGCGGGACACCGAGTTCTTCGCCCGCGCCCAGGAGGAGATCGGCTTCAAGCACGCCCAGCTGGTCGCCTTCGGCGCCACCCGCCGGGCAGGCGCGAAGGCCGCCGAGGACCCGCAGGTCAGGGCGCTGCTGGAGTCGGGCGCCGGGGTGATCACGCTGGTCGCGAAGTCCCACGACCGGCATGTCGAGCTGGCCCTGCGCACCACGCTGGACGAGAACCTGGCGATGGTGAGCGACACGGTGTCCTTCCTGAAGGAGCAGGGCCGCCGGGTCTTCGTCGACTGCGAGCACTTCTTCGACGGCTACCGCGCCAACCCGGAATACGCCAAGGCGGTCGTCCGGGCGGCCTCCGAGGCCGGCGCGGACGTGGTCGTCCTCTGCGACACCAACGGCGGCATGCTCCCCGCGCAGATCCAGGCGGTCGTCTCCACGGTCCTCGCCGACACCGGCGCCCGGCTCGGCATCCACGCCCAGGACGACACCGGCTGCGCGGTGGCCAACACCCTGGCCGCGGTGGACGCGGGCGCGACGCACGTCCAGTGCACGGCCAACGGCTACGGCGAGCGGGTCGGCAACGCGAACCTCTTCCCGGTGGTCGCGGCCCTGGAGCTGAAGTACGGCAAGCAGGTCCTGCCCGAGGGCCGGCTGCGGGAGATGACCCGCATCTCGCACGCGATCGCCGAGGTCGTCAACCTGACGCCGTCCACGCACCAGCCGTACGTGGGAGTCTCGGCCTTCGCCCACAAGGCCGGCCTGCACGCCTCGGCCATCAAGGTCGACCCGGACCTCTACCAGCACATCGACCCCGAGCAGGTCGGCAACACCATGCGGATGCTGGTGTCGGACATGGCCGGACGCGCGTCCGTCGAGCTGAAGGGCAAGGAGCTCGGCGTCGACCTCGGCGGCGACCGCGAAGTGGTCGGCCGGGTCGTGGAGCGGGTCAAGGAACGCGAGCTCAAGGGCTACACCTACGAAGCGGCCGACGCCTCCTTCGAACTGCTGCTGCGGGCCGAGGTCGAGGGCAAGCCGCTGAAGTACTTCGAGGTCGAGTCCTGGCGGGCCATCGTCGAGGACCGCCCCGACGGCACCCACGCCAACGAGGCCACGGTCAAGCTGTGGGCCAAGGGCGAGCGCATCGTCGCGACGGCGGAGGGCAACGGCCCGGTCAACGCCCTGGACCGCGCCCTGCGCGTGGCACTGGAGAAGATCTACCCCCAGCTGGCCAAGCTCGACCTGGTCGACTACAAGGTCCGCATCCTGGAGGGCGTCCACGGCACCCAGTCCACCACCCGCGTCCTGATCTCCACGACGGACGGCACGGGCGAGTGGTCCACGGTGGGCGTCGCGGAGAACGTGATCGCCGCCTCCTGGCAGGCCCTGGAGGACGCCTACACGTACGGGCTGCTGCGGGCCAAGGTGGAGCCCGCCGAGTAGGCGGCACTCGGCGGGAGTCCTCGGCGAGCCGCTCGGACTCGCCGAGGCCCCCCCACCCGGCCGACGGCCCGGACCTACCGCAGTTGCCATTTCTGGTTGGCGGCGCCCGTGCACGCCCAGATCTGCGCCCGTGCCCCGTTCGCCGACGAGTTGTCCGTGACGTCGAGGCACTTGTTCGCCGCGGTGTTCACGACATCACCGGTGGCCGTGTCGTACGACCACCGCTGGGCACCGGTCCCGTTGCAGTCGTACAGCTGCACCTTCGCCCCGTCCGCCGTCGACGCCGAGGTCACGTCCAGGCACTTGCCGAGTGCCTGGACGGAGCCGTCCGTCTGCACGGTCCACCGCTGAGCCGTCGAGCCGTTGCAGTCGTACAGCTGCACCGCCGTCCCGTTGGCGCTCGAACCACCGGCCACGTCCAGGCACTTGCCCGCCAGACCGGTGAAGGCCCCCGACCGGGCGCCGCCGCCCGACTGCGTCCCCGACCAGGTGAAGGTCGCCGACGTCTTCCCCGGCAGCGAGTACGTCGCGTGCTGCGCGCCCCAGTTGATCGTCACCGTCCGGGCGGCCGACGCGTCGTTGTAGGCGATCAGCGCCTTGGAGCCGTCGGGGTTGCGCCAGGCCACGTTCGGCACCGTCGACGACGCCGTCGACGCGATGCGCCGCGCGCCCGGCCGGACGAACTTCGTCAGGTGCCCCATCGTGTAGTACTCGATCATGTAGTCGACGGTCCCGCTCGCCCCGTCCCCGTTGTGCACGGTGATCAGCCCGTCACACGTCCCGCAGCCGCCGTTGTGCGGCCCCCGGTTCTGGTCCACGGCCAGCGACCACTTCGTCACCGACTTCGCCCAGTTGCGGGTGTAGTTGACGATGTCGAGCATGTCCTCGCGCTGCTGGTTCGCGATCCACGTGCCGCCGGAGTGCTCGGTGCCGAAGGCGTCCAGCTGCGGGTACCGGTCGTGCACCGCCGTCTGCTTCGCCACGTCACCGCCGTAGCCGTGCCAGGCGATCCCGCCGAAGTTCGGGTGCGAGCGGACCGCCGCGTCGTCCACCGTCTGCGCCGCGTACGCGTCGTAGGTGTCCCAGTTCCAGTCGTGCGCGAGCACCTTCGTCGACAGCCCCGCCGCCGCCAGCTTCGGCAGCAGCTCGCTCTTCGTGAAGTACGCGAGCCCCGACGCGTTCCAGCTCATCGACGGGTAGCCCGAGCAGCACGTCGGCTCGTTCTGCGCCGTCACGTACGCCACCGGTATGCCCTGGTCCCGGTACGCCTGGAGGTACTTCACGAAGTACGAGGCGTAGGCCCCGTAGTTCTCCGCCTTCAGCCAGCCCCCGTTGAGCTGCCCGCTGTCCTTCATCCAGGCGGGCGCCGTCCACGGCGACGCCATCACCGTCAGCGCCGGGTTGAGTTCCCGGGCCCGCCGGGTCAGCGGCACCACGTCCGCCAGGTCGTGCGCGATCGTGAACTCCGACAGGTCGGCGTCCGTCTGGCCGGCCGGCACGTCGTCGTAGGTGTAGCCGAAGCGCGCGAGATCCGAGCCGCCCATCGGATTGCGCAGGAACGACAGCCCGATGCCCTCGGTCGGCGAGAACAGCTTGCGCAGGGTCGCCTCCCGGGTCGCGGCGGACAGCGCCCCGCTGCCGTTCATCAGCCAGGCCGCGGTGTCCGTGAAGGACGCGCCGCCGCCGGTGAAGGTCTGGTAGCCGGTGTTCTCGTCGACGGTGATGTTCTCGCCGCTGCCGCCGGCGCCCGCCTGGAAGGCGAAGGCGGGCTGGGCCTGGAGCCCGCGGACCACGTGCCGCCCGCCGGCGTCGTCCGTGGTGGTGAGCCAGGCCGTGACCTGTTCGCCGGCCGCGTGTGCGGGCGCGGCCGCCGCGCTGATCCCGGCCGTGCTGAGCAGACCGGCCAGGAGCAGCCGGAGGACGCGTGTGGATCTCCGCATGGAGCGCCGCCCTTTCGAAGGTGGGGGATGGGGGCGTGCGAGGCGTGAGTAAATGACGGCCGACGGGGCGCGTCAAGGGGTCGCGCGTTCATCTGTCGAACGAACAACGTCCCTGATCCGGACGGGTGTTGCGGCCGTACCAGTTCTGGCGTGAAGTCTTGACGGCGCACCGGGTCACCAGTTAACTCACGCCGTGATCTAAGTCATGAGTGGACCACGAGAGTAGAGGGACGTTCCATGCGAAGAACCGCCCTGCTCGCCTCCGCCACCCTGCTGGCCGCACTGCTCCCGATGACCACAGCCGCCGGCGCGTCCGGCGCCGACGACCCCGGCCCCGCCCCCGTCCCGGTCGACCGCTTCGAGGGCGAGATCCCCTTCGCGAATCCGCCCGCCGAGGGCCTTTTCACCTGGGGCGGCGACACCGACGACCCGCCCGCCCTCCGGCTGGCCGCCCGCGAGGACGCCCCCGAGGGCGACCAGGTCCTCGCGGGCGACTACGACATCAGCGGCTACGGCGGCTTCACCCACGACTTCGCCTTCGCGGAGCCCGCCCACGACTGGTCCGCCCACCGCGGCATCCGGTTCTGGTGGGAGGGCCGCGACAACGGCAGCAAGATCGCCTTCGAGATCAAGGACGGCGGGGCGAACGGCGAGGCGTCCGAGCTCTGGACGACCTCCTTCACCGACGACTGGACCGGCTGGAAACAGGTGGAGATCCCCTTCACCGACTTCACCTACCGCACGGACTACCAGCCCGTCGGCGGCATCGACCACGTCCTCGGCCTCACCGAGACCTGGGGCTACGCCCTCACCCTCCCCGTCGGCGTCAAGGGCGACTTCGCCCTGGACGGTGTGGAGCTCTACGGCCGGGCGGACCAGTCGCTGCGCGCCGCCGTCACCACCGACGCGGCCGTGTACCCGGTCCGGGAGGGCGGCGCGGCCGCCGTCACCCTCACCGTCGCCACCACCGGCGCCGCTCTCCTCGACGACCCGGTCACCGTCGCCTACGAGACCGCCGCGACCGGAACCGCCGAGCCCGGCAAGGACTACACCCCGGTCGCCGGAACCGTCACCTTCCCGGCGGGAACTCCCTCCGGCACCACCCGCACGATCGCCGTCCGCACCCTGAAGGACCGGTCGGCCGAGTCCGCCGAGACCGTCCCGCTCGAGCTGACCGTCACCGGCGCCAAGCCGCCGGCCGAGACCCCGCAGGTCGTCGTCGACGCGCACGGACTGCCGTACCTGAACGCGAAGTTGCCGGTGAAGAAGCGCGTCGCCGATCTCCTGTCACGGATGAGCCCGGCCGAGAAGGCCGGTCAGATGACCCAGGCCGAGCGCGGCGCGATCGGCACCGGCGCCGACATCGCCTCCTACGACCTCGGGTCGCTGCTCTCCGGCGGCGGCTCCACGCCGACGCCCAACACCGCCGAGGCCTGGGCCAAGATGATCGACGGCTTCCAGCTCCGGGCGCAGGCCACCCGGTTCCAGATCCCGCTGATCTACGGCGTGGACGCGGTGCACGGCCACAACAACCTCGCCGGCGCGACCGTCATGCCCCACAACATCGGCATCGGCGCCACCCGCGACCCCCGGCTGGCCGAGCGCACCGGCGCGGTGACCGCGTCCGAGGTCCGGGCCACCGGCGTCCCCTGGGACTTCGCCCCGTGCCTGTGCGTGACCCGTGACGAACGCTGGGGCCGCTCGTACGAGTCCTTCGGCGAGGACCCGGCGCTCGTGGAGTCCATGGAGACGGTCGTCCAGGGCCTGCAAGGCGCCCGCGACGGCCGGGACCTGAAGGACGGCGACAAGGTCCTCGCCACCGCCAAGCACTTCGTCGGCGACGGCGGCACCGGGTTCGGCTCCTCCACCACCGGCAGCTACACCATCGACCAGGGCGTCACCAAGGTCACCCGGCAGGAGCTGGAGGCCGTCCACCTCGCTCCGTACCGCACGGCCGTGGACCGGGGCGTCGGATCGGTGATGCCCTCGTACTCGTCGCTCGACATCCTCGGCGACGGCCTGGGCCCGGTGAAGATGCACGCCCGCGCCGACATGATCAACGGGGTGCTGAAGGGCCGGATGGGCTTCGACGGCTTCGTGATCAGCGACTGGAACGCCATCGACCAGCTCCCCGGCGACTACGCCTCCCGGGTACGCGCCGCGGTGGACGCGGGCGTCGACATGATGATGGTGCCGTACTCGTACAAGGAGTTCACGGCGGCCCTGATCGACGAGGCCGCGGCCGGGCGGATCACCGAGCGGCGGATCGACGACGCCGTCGCGCGCATCCTCACCCAGAAGTTCGCGCTCGGCCTCTTCGAGAAGCCGTACGCGGACACGAGCGGCGCGTCCCGGATCGGCTCGGCCGCGCACCGGGCGGTGGCCCGGCAGGCGGCCGCCGAGTCCCAGGTGCTGCTGAAGAACTCCGGTGCGGTCCTGCCGCTGAAGAAGAGCCAGAAGGTGTATGTGGCGGGCTCCAACGCCGACGACATCGGCAACCAGACCGGCGGCTGGACCATCACCTGGCAGGGCGCCTCGGGCGACATCACGCAGGGCACGACGATCCTGGAGGGGATGAGGAAGGCCGGCGGTGACGTCACCTATTCCCGGGACGCCTCGGCGTCGACGGCCGGGTACGACGTGGGGGTCGTGGTCGTCGGCGAGACCCCGTACGCCGAGGGTGTCGGAGACGTCGGCAACGGCAACGACCTCGAGCTGACGGCCGCCGACCGGGCCGCCGTGGACAAGGTGTGCGCCGCCATGAAGTGCGCGGTGCTGATCGTCTCGGGGCGGCCCCAGCTGATCGGCGACCGGCTCGGTGACATCGACGCGCTGGTGGCCTCCTGGCTGCCGGGCACCGAGGGCGACGGCGTGGCCGACGTCCTGTACGGCAGGCGGCCCTTCACCGGGCAGCTTCCGGTGACCTGGCCGAAGTCCCAGGCACAGCTGCCGATCAACGTCGGCGACGCGGCGTACGACCCGCAGTTCCCCTACGGCTGGGGTCTGACGACGCTGAGCCGGGCACCGGAGGGTGGAACGGCGACCCTTCAGGGGCTGCGGGCCGCGGCCGCGGTGGCCGAGCGGGCCGGTGCCGGCGAGGTCGGACGCGCGCTCGTCGGCAAGGCGCGGCTGCTCGTCCAGCAGAGGATCGGCCAGGCCGTCACGGCGGCGGTGGCGAAGCCCTTCGCCGACGCCGACCACCTGCTGCTGACCGGTCGGTACGCGAAGGCGGTGGAACAGCTGACGGCGGCGTACCGGGCCGCGTCCTGACGGCTGTCACCCCATCCCGTCCGAATGGACCGCTTTCAGCGGCTTTCGGGTAGCTTCGAAGTATGCAGGTCGCTCGATCGACCCGAAGCTTCGCCGGACCGCTGATCGCACTGGCGCTCGCCGTCCTGACCGCTCTGGCGGTCATGACGGCGGGCGCTCCGCGTGCCGCCGCGGCCACCGACGTCTCGACGATCGCCGCCGCCCTGCGCGAGAGCCCGGTCTACGTCGATCCGGAGGCGAGCGGCCAACTGTCCCAGGCCGAGGCGCACGCACTCCAGCAGCAGATCGAGGACGCCGACAAACCCCTGTTCATCGCCGTCCTGCCGGCCGGCTACCCCACGGCCGACCTCTTCACGGACCTGCGCACCGCCACCGGCGTGACCGGCCTGTACGCGATCCGCCTCGGTGACCGCTTCGACGCCCGCGCCGACTCCTCGGTGCTGCCCCGCACGGCCGTCCGCAACCTGGTCGCCGGCGTCCAAGGGGAGAGCGACGCCCACACCCAGCTGACCGACTTCACCGACCGGGCGCTGGCCAACATGGGCGGCGCGGCGCCCAGCAGCTGGAACTCCTCCGGCGGCGACGGGATCTCGTCCACCGCGCTGATCACGGCCGGCGCGGTGCTGGTGGCGGGCGGGGCGGGCGCCTACACCCTCGTACGGCGCAACCGCCGGCGGCGCGCGGCGGAGCAGCGGGCGGCCCTCGACCGGCTGCGGATCGTCGTGGACGAGGACATCACGGCCTTCGGCGAGGAACTCGACCGGCTGGACTTCCACCCGTCGGAGCCGGGTGCGGACGACTCCATGCGCGCCGACTACGCACGCGCCCTGGACGCCTATGAACAGGCGAAGTCGCTCATGGCGGCGGCGGCCAGACCCGAGGACGTCCGCGCCGTCACCGAGGCGCTGGAGGACGGCCGCTTCTCGCTGGCCCGGCTGGGCGCCCGGCGGGCCGGACAGCCGCTGCCCGAACGCCGGCCGCCCTGCTTCTTCGACCCCCGGCACGGCCCCTCGGTCGGTGACGCCACCTGGACCCCGCCCGGCGGGGCCACCCGTGAGGTCCCGGTCTGCGCGGCGGACGCGACCCGCCTGGCCGACGGGCGCGACCCGGTCATCCGCGAGGTCGACAGCGACTACGGCCGCCGCCCGTACTGGGAGGCGGGCCCCGCCTACGGCCCCTGGGCGGGCGGCTACTTCGGCGGCGGCATCCTGCCCGGCCTCCTCGTCGGCACCATGCTCGGCGGCATCATGGCCGCCCCGTCCTACGCCTCCGACTACGGCACCGGCTACGGCGACTTCGGCGGCGGCTACGAGGGCGGCGACGTCTCCGGGGCCGACTTCGACCCGGGCGACTTCGGCGGCTTCGGAGGCGGTGGGGGAGGGGACTTCGGCGGAGGCGGCGGCGGGGGCGACTTCGGCGGCGGCTTCTGACGCCCGTCCCGTCCCGCCGGTACCCCCACCCTTATCCGGGTTCCGCGGGTACTCCGTCACGCCTGTATCCGGCTCCGCAGGTCCCCGTCCCACCCGTATCCGGTTCCGCCGGTACCCCGTACCGCCTCCGGCCGGTCCCGCGGTAGCCGCTCACCGGTAGCCGCACCGGTAGCCGCCGGAGGCCCGGCGCGCGATGGCGCCGGGCCCCTGGACGTCGTACGACGCACTCCGTCCGGTCCGCGGGACCGGCGTGCGTCAGAGCGTGGCCGCCGCCGCGGCGATGGCCGAGGCGAAGGTGGAGACCTCGGAGTAGACGCCGGGCGCGTTGGCCCGGGCGCAGCCGATGCCCCAGCTCACGATGCCGACCTGGATCCAGGCGTTGGCGGAGTCCCGGCGGAACATCGGGCCGCCCGAGTCGCCCTGGCACGTGTCGGTGCCGCCGGCGGTGTATCCGGCGCAGATCTCGTCACTGGCGACCAGACCGCTGTAGCCGCTGTACGTACGACAGGTCGCGTCGCTCACGAACGGCACGGTGGCCTTGAGCAGATAGCGCTGCTGGGCACCGCCCTCGGTGGCCGAGCCCCAGCCGGCGATGGTGAAGGTGCCGGTGTTGTACTGCGTGGTGGTGGCGATCTTCAGGGTCGACTGGGTGGTGATGGGCGAGGCGAGCTTGATGAGCGCCCAGTCCTTGCCGTTGCCGTTGTAGCCGGGAGCCCGGTACACGTAGGTCGACCTGACCTGGACCCGGCCGGTGGTGGACTGGAGGTCCACGACACCGGCGGTGGCGGTGATGCTGGTGTTGGCGCCGGTCCCGCTCACGCAGTGCGCGGCAGTGAGCACGATCTGCTGGGTGTAGAGCGCTCCGCCGCAGCCCATCGAGAGCCGGACCATGAACGGGAACTCGCCCTGCGCGGCACGGGTTCCGCCGACGACGGGGGAGGGGGCGGCCTGTGCGGACGAGAGGGGCTGAAGGCTGGCGATCGCGAGGGCGGCCGCGCCGACGGCGGCGAATCTCTTGAGCGCGGTGAGGAGCTTCTTCAAGGTGGGGCCTTCCGTGGGGGGTGGCTTGACGAGTGCATGTCAACGCAAAGATCGCGCCGCGAGGATCGCAACGCAAAGAAAGGTCCACGCGCTGGCATGGTCAGGTCAAATCTGTTGCTGGATTATGGGAATCCCGCAAGCCCTCACACAAGGGGGCTGATTCAGCCACATCCGTCCGCCGACGGCGTCTCCGGTCCGGACGGACCGCCTCTCCCGTCCGGCCGGCGGTCGCCTCCACGGAGCGGAGACGGCCGCCGGTGCCTCGTGAGCCGAGGTCAGTCCTGGACCGCCGCCTTCGCGAAGCCGAGCAGTGCCTCGAAGTCGATCGCCCCCGGGTCGCCGTGCGTGTTCTCCGGTACGTGCATGTGCCCGCACACCCCCTTGAACGCGTTCCACCGGTCCCCGCTCATCCGCTGACCGCCCCCGTTCCCGGCGGACTTGGGGTAGGCGGGCCAGAGTGCCGGTCCCCGCAGCGGGACCCGGTGGTGGATGTTCATCCACGCCAGGTACTCGGCGACGGCGCGCAGCGCCCACTCCGGCGCCTTGGGCCAGTAGATGTGGGCCTGGTCGCGGGCCTTCCACTTGGCGTGGATGTCGGGGGCGCAGGTGCCGACGAGCTCCACCTGGCAGACGTTCAGCGTGTTCGTCTCGACGCCGCCGCGCTTGTTGACCAGCGCGCGCGAGGAGACGTCGATCTCGAAGTGCTGGTACCACTTCAGCTTCCTGGCGGCGAGGTCCGGCACGGCCGTCAGGTTGGGTGCGGCGGAGCCGCCCTGGTAGTCGGGCAGCGAACGCCCCTCGGTGGTGTGCAGGACGACGACGTTGACCTCCATGCGGTCACCGCCGAAGTCGTCCTGGTACCAGTGGTCGCGATTGGCTCCGGGGAAGTGCTGGGGTCCGGTCCTGGTGCTCATGTCTCGCGACTGTGACACGGAACGCCGAAAGGGGCCGGGAGCTCTTCGCTTCCGACCCCTATTCGCCGATTTCCACCGTATTCGGAAGATCACTTACGCGTTCTTGATCGCCGAGATGTCGAAGTTCAGCTTGATCTTGTCCGAGACCAGAACGCCACCCGTCTCCAGTGCCGCGTTCCAGGTCAGGCCCCATGCCGAGCGCAGGATCTCGGCCTTGCCCTCGAAGCCGACCCGCTCGTTGCCGAACGGGTCCTTGGCGGAGCCGTTGAACTCGAGGTCGATGCTGAGCGGCTTGGTGACGCCGAGGATGGTGAGGTCGCCGGTGATCCGGTAGTCGTCGCCGCCCAGCGCCTGCGCCGAGGTGGAGCGGAAGGTCATCGCCGGGAACTCGTCGGTCTTGAAGAAGTCGGCGGTCTTCAGGTGGCCGTCACGGTCGGCGGACCCGGTGTCGATGCTGTCCATCGTGACGTCGACGGTGGCGCTCGACTTCGACGGGTCGGTGCCGTCCAGGTGCAGCGAGCCGGTGAACTCGTTGAACTTGCCCTTGACGTTCGTGACCATCGCGTGGCGCGCGACGAAGCCGATGGTCGAGTGGGCGGGGTCGATCGTGTAGTCGCCGGTCAGGGCGGCGAGCTCGGGGCTCACGGTGGCGGTGCCGGCGGCGGTGGTGGCGGTCTCGTCGGTGGTCTTGCGGCCGAAGATGCCCATGACGTGCTCCTTGGGGACGGGAAGATCGAGGATGTTTAATCTTCAACGAGGTTAACGAGAACGACCGTAGACCTATTCCGTTCAATGTTCAACATCTTCGCCCCGGCGAGTTCGCCCCACTAGGATTCGGTGGACGCGGACGGCCGTCCGGACGCTCCCTTTCACTCCGGGGAGGGCATGTGCGCCCCGGGAATGTGAGGCGGGTCTCAGTGCCGCGGTTTGTGTGACCCCTACAAGACCCAGCCCCTCTGAGCAGTCGGAACGGCTGCATGCGCGCCCGGTTCTGTTCAGGGGTACCAGGAAAACGCGCCGGAGACTGTACGGAGTCGACGTCCCTCTTTCCTTGGTGGGCTTCGTAAGGTCACTACATGACCGTTTTGGAAGAGACGACGGGCGAGCAGACCGCAGAGCCTTCGGAACCCACGGATGCGCGCGGCCGCGTGGCCGAGCTGCACCAGATCCGTGCCCAGGCGCTGGCCGGCCCGAGCGAGAAGGCGACCCAGGCGCAGCACGCCAAGGGCAAGCTGACCGCCCGGGAGCGGATCGAGCTGCTCCTGGACCCGGGGTCCTTCCAGGAGGTCGAGCAGCTGCGCCGGCACCGGGCGACCGGATTCGGCCTGGAGGCCAAGAAGCCGTTCACCGACGGTGTCATCACCGGCTGGGGCACGGTCGAGGGCCGGACGGTCTTCGTCTACGCCCACGACTTCCGCATCTTCGGCGGCGCGCTGGGCGAGGCCCACGCCACGAAGATCCACAAGATCATGGACATGGCCATCGCGGCCGGTGCCCCGCTGGTCTCGCTCAACGACGGCGCCGGCGCGCGTATCCAGGAGGGTGTCTCCGCCCTCGCCGGTTACGGCGGCATCTTCCAGCGCAACACCAGGGCCTCGGGCGTCATCCCGCAGATCTCGGTCATGCTGGGCCCCTGCGCGGGCGGCGCGGCCTACAGCCCCGCCCTCACCGACTTCGTCTTCATGGTCCGCGAGACCTCGCAGATGTTCATCACCGGGCCGGACGTGGTCAAGGCCGTCACCGGCGAGGAGATCAGCCAGAACGGCCTCGGCGGCGCCGACGTGCACGCCGAGACCTCGGGTGTCTGCCACTTCGCGTACGACGACGAGGAGACCTGCATCGCGGAGGTGCGCTACCTCCTCTCGCTGCTCCCGCAGAACAACCGGGAGAACCCGCCGCGCACCGAGTCCGGCGACCCGGCCGACCGACGCGGCGACGTCCTGCTCGACCTGGTCCCGGCGGACGGCAACCGTCCGTACGACATGACCAAGGTCATCGAGGAGATCGTCGACGACGGCGAGTACCTGGAGATCCACGAGCGCTGGGCCCGCAACATCATCTGCGCCCTGGCCCGCCTCGACGGCCAGGTCGTCGGCATCGTCGCCAACCAGCCGCAGGCCCTCGCCGGTGTCCTGGACATCGAGGCGTCGGAAAAAGCTGCACGCTTTGTCCAGATGTGTGACGCTTTCAATATCCCGATCGTCACCTTCCTGGACGTCCCCGGATTCCTCCCGGGCGTCGACCAGGAGCACGGCGGAATCATCCGGCACGGAGCGAAGCTGCTCTACGCCTACTGCAACGCCACCGTGCCGCGGATCTCCCTGATCCTGCGCAAGGCCTACGGAGGTGCCTACATCGTCATGGACAGCCAGTCCATCGGTGCCGACCTCACCTACGCCTGGCCGACGAACGAGATCGCCGTGATGGGCGCCGAAGGTGCCGCCAACGTCATCTTCCGGCGTCAGATCGCCGATGCCGAGGACCCCGAGGCCATGCGGGCCCGCATGGTCAAGGAGTACAAGTCCGAGCTGATGCACCCGTACTACGCGGCGGAGCGCGGTCTGGTCGACGACGTCATCGACCCCGCCGAAACCCGCGAGGTACTCATCAGGTCGCTGGCCATGCTCCAGTCGAAGCACGCGGACCTTCCCTCGCGCAAGCACGGCAACCCCCCGCAGTAACCCGGCAGATCCCACGGGTAACCCACTGGATCCCCTGCGGAAACCTCATCCACGGAGACTTGCACCCATGAACGCTCCCGACATCCGCGTCGAGAAGGGCCACGCCGAGCCCGAGGAAGTCGCCGCCATCACGGCGGTCCTCCTGGCCCGCGCGGCCGCCCAGTCGTCCCCGACCGAGACCCACCGAGGCCGCCCCAAGGCCGGCTGGCGCCGCCTGGAGCGCGAGGGCGGCTTCCGCGCCCCGCACAGCTGGCACTGACCCGTAAGACGCGGAGAGGGCCCCTCACACGAGAGGGGCCCTTTTCTGTGGCCCGGTGGCCGGTGGCCCGCGCTCGGCGGTCCGGCGGTCCGGCGGTCCGGCAGGCCCGGAGGCTCGGCGGCTCGGCGGTCCGGTGGCTCGGCGGTCCGGTGGCCCGATGGCCCGGCGGCCCGCAGGCCCGGTGGCCCGATGGCCCGGCGGCCCGCAGGCCCGGCGGTCCGCGAACCCGGCGATCCGAGAGCCCCGACGGTGTCGGGGCAACGGCGAAGGCCCCCTCCTGGTGGAGGGGGCCTTTCGGCTGTCTACGGCCGGTGCCTACCGGAGACGGGCCATCAGCGCGTGCTCCACGAGCGTGATCAGCGCGCTCTTGGCGTCCGCGCGGTGGCGGGCGTCCGTCGTGATGATCGGGGTGTCGGGGCCGATCTGGAGGGCCTCGCGGACCTCGTCCGGCTGGTACGGCTGCGAGCCGTCGAAGCCGTTGAGGGCGACGACGAACGGCAGACCGCTGTTCTCGAAGTAGTCGACCGCCGGGAAGCAGTCGGCGAGACGCCGGGTGTCGACCAGGACGATCGCGCCGATCGCGCCGCGCACCAGGTCGTCCCACATGAACCAGAACCGGTCCTGGCCCGGCGTACCGAACAGGTACAGGATCAGGTCCTGGTCCAGGGTGATACGGCCGAAGTCCATGGCCACCGTGGTGGTGGTCTTGTCCCCGGTGTGGGTGAGGTCGTCGATCCCCGCCGACGCGGACGTCATGACGGCCTCGGTGCGCAGCGGGTTGATCTCCGAGACAGCCCCGACGAACGTGGTCTTGCCCACGCCGAAGCCGCCCGCCACCACGATCTTCGCGGAAGTGGTGGAGCGGGACGGACCCCCGCTAGAGCTTGCGAAGTCCACTGAGCACCCTTTCGAGCAGTGTCACGTCTGGCTGGCCGCCGGCGTTCTCGTCGCCGCCGGGCTGATGGATGGCGACCAGTCCCGCCTCCGCCAAGTCGGCGACGAGGATCCTGGCCACGCCGAGAGGGATGGTCAGCAGTGCCGAGATCTCGGCGACCGACTTGATCTCTCGGCAGAGGTTGCAGATCCGCTGATGCTCGGGCAGTTGGCCCTGCATCTGGTGCGGCTGCGCAGTGGTGTGCACCAGCGCCTCGATGGCGAGCTGGTACCGCGGGCGGGTCCGGCCACCGGTCATGGCGTACGGACGCACCAGCGGGTTGTTCGACGCCCCTGCGGGCGCCGGTTCCGGGGTGCGGCGGTGCGGCTGTACGGGCTGGATGCGCGGCGCCGACGGCTGGTCGTACGGCGACGGCCCGGGACCCTGGGGGCCCTGGGGCGTGTACGGCCGCTGCTGGCTGGGCGCGGAGGGGAAGTTGTAACGGTTCGGGTTCTGGGAACCGTCGCCTTGGCCCTGGGCAGGGCCGTACGACCAGTTGCCCGAATTCGATCCGCCTGGGGGTGTTGCCACTCTCTCTCCTCCTCCGATGTGCCTGGCACCCATCACGTGGAAGCCGCGTCCCGAAACCCTACGGCCTCGGGACGCCAAAACGCACCGTTCGTTTGTTAGTTGAGAAGGCTCCCTTGGAGCTCCGCACGAAGATCGGGGGTCAGAACCGAGCCGGCTCGGTCGACCAGAAGGGCCATCTCGTACCCAATGAGGCCGATGTCCGCCTCCGGATGCGCGAGAACGGCGAGCGAGGAACCGTCGGAAATGGACATGAGGAAGAGGAATCCCCGCTCCATCTCCACAACCGTCTGGTTCACGCTGCCCCCCTCGAAGATCCGGGAGGCGCCTGCCGTCAGGGACGTCAGACCGGAAGCGACGGCCGCGAGCTGGTCGGCTCGGTCGCGGGGGAAGCCTTCGGACATCGCCAGAAGGAGTCCGTCGGCGGAGACCACCACGGTGTGGGACACCCCCGGGGTGTTGTCCACGAAGTTGGTGATCACCCAGTTCAGGTTCTGTGCCGCCTGGCTCATCGGGCTCACACTAACGCTCCTGGTTGTAGGTGCTGTCAGGACCGAGGCCCTGGCCGTTCGTTTCACTGCTGCCTGCGCTGCGTCCGCGCTGGACGCCCCGGCGCAGGTTGCTCAACCTGCCTCGGACGTCCTCCGGGGCGCGGGAGACCTGGGGGCCTCCCTGGGGGGTGGTCTCGGCGGCGCCCTCGATCAGATTGGCCTTGGGCACCCGCCGGGGCAGGCCGGAGGAGGTGACCCCACCCGCCTTGGGCTTCTTCAGAGCGGAGGCCTGCTGCCAGCGCTCGTCGTTGGCCGAACGCCAGGAGTCGCCGCCGCCGTTGCTCTCCGCGGGGGAGGCCGCCGGCTCCTGCTTCGCGGACCGGGCGCCGTTCGCACCGCTCGCGGCGGAACCGCGGCGGGGGAGACCGGCGTCGGTCAGCGCGTGGGAGGCGGAGGAGGTCGGTCCCGGCCGGTCGAAGCCTACGCGGTTCTGCTCACCCGCGTCAGCGGCCTGCGCGGATTCCGCTTCCGGAGCGTACTGGTCCGGGTAGCCGTTCTGGTAACCGTTCGTGTGGCCGTTCTGCTGGGGCCAGTCGTCCTGGTAGGACTGCTGCTCCTGGTACGGCTGGAAGCCCTCGGACGCGGCGGCGGGAGTCGCCGACCGGTCCTCCTGGCCGGGCTCCGCATACGCGGGGTCCGGGTAGCCGCCGTTCGACGCGTAGCCGTCGTTCTGCGCAGGGCCGCCGTTGCCGGAGAAGGACTCGCCCTGCGGCATGCCACCGTTCGGCGCGAAGTACTGGTCGTCGTACGCCGGGCGCTGCTGCTCCTCGTACGACGTCTGCTGGTCGAACGCCGCCTGCTGCTCGGCATACCCGGTCGCACCGTTGTCGTAGCCGGCCGCCGCACCCTGCTGGGCGGGGTCGTAGCCGTTCTGCCCGGCGTCGTAGGGCTGCTGCTGCTGACGGGACGCGTCGAAGCCCTCGGCGGACTGCTGCTGCCCGGCCGGCTGGCCCGGCTGTCCGTCCAGGGCCGCACGGCGCTCCTCGCGCATCAGCGAGCGGCCCACCGGGTCCAGGTCGCGGATGTCGTCCGGGACCTCGTACTGGCTGTCGTCGAAGCCGAGCTCCGCGGCGGTGCGCATCGGCAGACCGTTGTTGAAGTCCTCGCCGGCGGCGCCGCCGTAGTTCTGCTCCGGGATGATCTGCGAGACGGTGAACTCGTCGCGCGGCTGCTGCTCGCCACCGCCACCGTGGGTGATGGCGTCCGGGAGCATGACCAGCGAGGTGGTGCCGGCCTGCTCGCCCGAGGGGCGCAGCTGCACGCGGATGCCGTGCCGGTCGGACAGCCGGCCGACCACGAACAGGCCCATGCGCTGCGAGATAGCGGCGTCCACGGTCGGCGGGTTGGCCAGCTTGTGGTTGATGTCCGCGAAGTCCTCGGCGGTGAGGCCGATGCCCTTGTCGTGGATCTCGATCATGACCCGGCCGTCGGGGAGACGGGTCGCGGTCACCCGGACCTTGGTCTGCGGGGAGGAGAACGTGGTGGCGTTCTCCAGCAGCTCGGCGAGCAGGTGCACGAGGTCGGTCACGGCGCGGCCGTGGATCTCGGCCTCCGGGACGCCCGACAGCTCGATGCGCTCGTACTGCTCCACCTCGGAGGAGGCGGCGCGCAGCACGTCGACCAGCGGGACCGGCTGGTCCCAGCGGCGGCCGGGCTCCTCGCCGGCGAGGACCAGGAGGTTCTCGCCGTTGCGGCGCATACGGGTGGCGAGGTGGTCCAGGCGGAAGAGGTTCTCCAGCTGGTCCGGGTCGGCCTCGTTGTTCTCCAGGTCGGTGATCAGGGTCAGCTGGCCCTCGATCAGGGACTGGTTGCGGCGCGAGAGGTTGGTGAAGATCGCGTTGATGTTGCCCCGGAGCAGGGCCTGCTCGGCGGCCAGTCGGACGGCCTCGCGGTGGACCTGGTCGAAGGCGCGGGCGACCTCGCCGATCTCGTCCCTGGTGTTGATGGGGATCGGCTGGACGCGGGTGTCCACCCGGCCCGGGTCGGTGCGCGAGAGCTGGTCGACCAGCATCGGCAGGCGCTGCTCGGCGATGCCGAAGGCGGCGTTGCGCAGCTGGCGCATGGCCTGGCTCATCTGGCGGGCCATGAGACTGGCGACGATGAACGCGGCGAGCAGGGCGATGATGACGATGGCGCCGTTGATGATGGCGTCGCGCTGCGCGTCGGAGGCGATCTCACCCGCGTCGGTGACCGCGCGGTTGATGAGCTCGCTCTCGACCTGGCTGTAGCCCTCGAACTTCAGCGTCGCGGCGGTCATCCACGCGTCGGCGGTGATGCCCTGCTCGGCGAGCTGGGACGGGGAGCGCCCGCTGCTGATCGCCTGGATCATCTTGTCCATGGTCGGCGGCGCGGTGAAGTCCTCACCCGCGGCGTCGGCCTTGTCCTTGGCCTCGGCGACCTGCTTGGCGCCCTCCTCGGTCTTCTCCTTCATGACCTCGGTGAGCCGCGCGGCGTCCTCGGTGGTGCCACCGGAGACGTACTCCTGCTGGGCGATGCCCTCGAGGTAGGCGTACGAGGTGAAGGCGGTGAGCTGCTGCCGGTAGACCGTCTCGTCGGGGCTGGGCCGGACCAGCAGGTGCATGCCGATCGCGCGCTGGAGGGACTCGGCGCCCTTGGCCAGGGCGACCGCGTAGACGGTGCGGCCGTAGGCGGTGATGTTGCCGGTGCCGAGCCCGAGTTCGTTGGAGAACTCCATCAGCAGGTGCTCGACCGCGACGTAGCCCTCTTCGGTCTTCACCGGGTCCAGGGCCTTGGTGTAGGCGGCCGCGCGGATCTTCGCCAGCGTCGGCTCGGCCTCTTCGACCAGCTTCAGACGGCGCTTGAGGCCTTCCTTGTCCGGCATCCCGACGACCTCGTCGTGGAAGGCGGTGGCCTTCGCGTCGGTGGTGGCGCGGGCCGCCTTGACGTTCGAGTCGTCCTTCTTGGACTGGAGCAGCGGCTGGGCGCTGATGTCCCGCTCGTTGAGCAGGGCCTCGGCGTACGCGCCGGCGGCGGCCACGATCTTCGCCGTCTTCTCGGCGTCGCGGGCCTCCTGCCAGGTGTTGATCGAGTTCTTCACCTGGAAGCCGCCCATGACCAGGCCGACCACCACGGGTATGAGCAGGATCGCGTTCAGCCGGGTGGGCACCCGCCAGTTCCGCGGGGAGAGACGACCGCCGCTCTTCGCGGGTGCGGACGCCGGCTCCGAACCGGGCACAGGGGCGGGTGCCGCTCCGCGCGGCGGCGGGGTGAAGTTGCCCCGGGCCGCCGGCTCGGGACTTTGCTTGCTTCGCCTCACTCGACCAACAACCTCTCGGCGGTCGGCACCTTCGTCGTGCCGCAGTGTCTCAGAGCCCGGTCAGCCATCGACCATGAGTACGTCATTGACTATTGGGCAGTTCAGGCATTCCAGCATGACGACCAGCGCTCTTCCAAACATGGGAAAGCACTGGTTCGGTGTGATGTAAGCCCCAGATAAAACGGTCAAAAAGAACGAGCCCCGCCAAAAGGCGGGGCTTTCGTGCGCACAGCGAGACCGAGCGACCGCGACGCGTGGCGGTGCCTGTGGATTCCACTGCCGAAACGTTATGAACACCGGAGCCGACCGTGTCAAAGGCCACAGTCGGCTCCAGAGCGTCTACGACAACTGCCGTACGGCACCGCGTGCTTGAAAATTACCGCAGTCGTGCCATGAGCGCGTGCTCGACCAGCGTGATCAGCGCGCTCTTGGCATCCGAGCGGTGCCGGGCGTCCGTCGTGATGATCGGGGTGTCCGGTCCGATCTGGAGGGCCTCGCGGACCTCCTCCGGCTGGTACGGCTGCGAGCCGTCGAAGCCGTTGAGGGCGACGACGAACGGCAGACCGCTGTTCTCGAAGTAGTCGACCGCCGGGAAGCAGTCGGCGAGACGCCGGGTGTCCACCAGGACGATCGCGCCGATCGCGCCGCGCACCAGGTCGTCCCACATGAACCAGAACCGGTCCTGGCCCGGCGTACCGAACAGGTACAGGATCAGGTCCTGGTCGAGCGTGATACGACCGAAGTCCATGGCCACCGTGGTGGTGGTCTTGTCCCCGGTGTGGGTCAGGTCGTCGATGCCCGCGCTCGCGGACGTCATGACGGCCTCCGTGCGCAGCGGGTTGATCTCGGAGACGGCGCCCACGAACGTGGTCTTGCCCACGCCGAAGCCCCCCGCCACCACGATCTTCGCGGAGGTGGTGGCCCGCCCTCCGTCAGAGCTTGCGAAGTCCACTGAGCACCCTTTCGAGCAGCGTCACGTCCGGAGCGCCGCCGTTGTTCTCGTCGCCGCCCGGCTGGTGGATGGCCACCAGTCCGGCCTCGGCGAGGTCCGCGACCAGGATCCGCGCCACTCCCAGCGGCATGGCCAGGAGAGCCGAGACCTCCGCGACCGACTTCACCTCACGGCACAGGTGGCAGATGCGCTGGTGCTCCGGGAGCAGCCCCATGAGCGCTGCCGGGTCGGCCGTCGTGCTGATCAGCGCCTCGATGGCGAGCTGATAGCGCGGCCGCGTCCGGCCGCCGGTCATCGCGTACGGACGCACCAGCGGCTGGTCGCCCTCATCCCCGTACGGCTCCGCGTACGGATCATGATGGGCGGTGGGCGGGGTCATGGATCCTCCGGGCGGGACAGCATTCGCGGTCAGTCGTGCCGTCCGTCGAGGCCGGTGGGGGGATTGTGTCGGCCGGACGGTGATTTCGTGAGGTGGGTGGTGCTGGGGCGGGTCAGTGGAGCAGACTGCCCTGGAGTTCGGCGCGCAGGTCGGGCGTGAGGACCGCGCCGGCGCGGTCGACGAGCAGCGTCATCTCGTAGCCCACGAGACCGATGTCGCACTCGGGGTGGGCGAGAACGGCGAGCGACGAGCCGTCCGAGACGGACATGAGGAAGAGGAACCCTCGTTCCATCTCGACGACGGTCTGCGCGACGCTGCCGCCTTCGAAGATCCGGGAGGCGCCGGCCGTCAGCGAGGTCAGCCCCGACGCGACGGCCGCCAACTGATCGGCACGGTCGCGCGGGAAGCCTTCGGACATCGCGAGCAGGAGCCCGTCGGCGGACACGACAACGGTGTGGGACACCCCAGGGGTGTTGTCCACGAAGTTGGTGATCAACCAGTTCAGGTTCTGTGCCGCCTGGCTCATCTGACTCAACTAACGCTCCTGCTGGTGAGTGGGGCTCGGGAAACTGCCGGTCTGGCCGTTGCCGGCCTGACGACCCTGCGCGATGCCCCGACGGAGATTGGTCAGCCGTCCGCGTACGTCGTCAGGCGCGCGCGAGACCTGCGGACCGGGCTGGTGCTGTTGCTGCTGAGCTGTGCCCGGGACGAGGTTCGCCCTGGGCACCCGGCGCGGCAGGCCGGATGTGGTGACGCCGCCCGCGGCCGGCTGCCTGACCCGCTCTGCCTGCCGGACGAGTTCGTCGTTCGGCGAGGTGCGCCAGGAGGCATTGGTGGCGGGACGCTGGGGGGCAGCCGGAGCCTGCGGCTCCTGGTGCTGCTGCTGTTGCTGCGGAGCCTGGCCCGCACCACCCGCCTGCTGACCGTGGAACCAGTTGGTCTCCAGCGTGTCGTAGAGCGGGGTACGTCCGTCACCGGGACCCGAGGCCGGCGGCAGTGCCTCCGGCTCCGGACGCCCCACGGGACGCTGCGGGCCGGTCGGCTGCGCCTGGGTGCCGTAGCCACCCGCCTGCGGTGCGGCGAACTGGCCGGTGGACGAGGGGTCCTGGCGGCCGGGCAGCGAGTGCTGACCGGTCGAGGAGCCGTCGTAGCCGTTTGCGGTGAACTGGCCGGTGGAGCCGTTGTCGTACGCCTGCGGAGCGAACTGGTTCGGGGCCGCGGGAGCGTTCTGGCCGCCCGGGGTGCCGAAGACGTCGGACCGGGTGAAGCCGTTCTCGTCCTGCGGGGCGCTGGTGCCGGGGCGCTGGAACTGCCCCGTGTCCTGGCGGCCGTTCGTGCCGGGACGCTGGAACTGGTTGGTGTCCTGGCGTCCGCCCTGACCCTGCTGGGGGTTGCCCACGGCCGGGAACTGGCCCGTGCCCTGGAAGCCGTTCGTGACGGGGCGGCCGAAGTCGGCCGGGCCCGCCGGGCTCTGGCGGTCGTCGGTGCGCGGGATCGCCGGTATCTCGGCGGTGGCGCCGGGACCCTGCCGGTCGTCGAAGCGCGGCATGCGCGACGTCTGGGCGGCGTCCGGCTCCTCGTGACCGCGCGGGGCGTCCAGCGGGCTGCGCGGCACCGGCGGCTGGGCGTTCTCGTCGCCCCAGCTGGTCGCCCGCGGCTGCGGGTTGCCGCCCGGCAGCTCGGCGCGCGGACCACCGCGCGGCGGCAGCTGCGGCTGACGGCCGCGGCCGCCCTGCTCGGCCTTGTTGCCGGCCCGCTGCTGCGTCGGACGTCCGCCGAACATGTCCACACCCGAGGAGGAACCCGTACCGGCCGCCTGGAGACCCTGCGGCGCGGCCGGCGCCTGGCCGCCGAAGCCGGAACCCGCACCGGCCGGAGCCGGTCGGCCCTGCTGGGGGGAGGCCGGAGGCTGCTGCGGTCCGCGCGGCGGCTGACCACCGGGACGGCCACCGCCGTCACGGCCGGGCAGCGCGGCCCGGGGGCCCTGACCGGCGGCGAGCCGGCCACCGGCGCCGGGGCCGGCGCCGAGGGCACCGCCCTGCGAGCCGTTCTGCGCGCCGGTCTGGCGACGCGCGGCGGCGACGCCCGCGGCGGCCTGCGCGGCGGCGGGACCACCGGCGACGGCGCCCTGACCGGGCTTGGGCTGAGGCTTCTTGCCGCCCTGGGCGACATCCACGGGGAGCATGACCAGCGCGGTCGTGCCACCGGAGTCGGAGGGACGCAGCTGGATGCGGATGCCGTGGCGCTGCGACAGACGACCGACCACGAACAGACCCATGCGGCGCGAGACCGAGACGTCCACGGTGGGCGGCGAGGCGAGCCGCTCGTTGATCGCGGCGAGGTCCTCCGGGGAGAGGCCGATACCGGTGTCGTGGATCTCGATCAGCACCCGCCCGTCGGGCAGCGCGTGACCGGTGACCTTGACCTTGGTCTGAGGCGAGGAGAACGAGGTGGCGTTCTCGAGCAGCTCGGCGAGCAGGTGCACGAGGTCGTTGACGACGCGGCCGGCCACTTCGGTGGTCGGCACGGAGGCCAGCTCGATGCGCTCGTACTGCTCCACCTCGGACGCGGCGGCACGCAGCACGTCGACCAGCGGGACCGGACGGGTCCAGCGACGGCCGGGCTCCTCACCCGCGAGGACGAGGAGGTTCTCACCGTTACGGCGCATGCGGGTCGCGAGGTGGTCGAGCTTGAAGAGCGAGGACAGCTGGTCCGGGTCGGCCTCGCGGGACTCCAGTTCGGAGATGAGCGAGAGCTGACGCTGGATGAGGCCCTGGGAGCGGCGCGAGAGGTTGGTGAACATCGCGTTGACGTTGCCCCGGAGGAGGGCCTGCTCGGCGGCGAGACGGACCGCCTCGCGGTGCACGTCGTCGAAGGCCGCGGCCACCTGGCCGATCTCGTCCCGGGAGTGCACACCGACCGACTCCACGGACGTGTCCACGTCCTGCGGGTCGGACTCGGACAGCTGCTTGACCAGCTCGGGCAGGCGGTCCTGGGCGACCTTGGTGGCGGTCTCCTGGAGGCGGCGCAGCGAACGGATCATGGACCGGGCGACGACGAACGCGCCGACCAGCGAGACACCGAGCACGAGCAGGATCAGCGCACCGGAGATGATCGCTTCGCGCTCCGACTCGGCGCGCAGCTCACGCGCCTTCTGCTCCATGTTCTCGAGCAGGGTGAGCTCGATGTTGTTCATCTGCTTGATCTTGGTGGAGCTGGCGTCGAGCCAGTCCTGGTACGACTGCTTGTCCAGCGACTCCAGGCCGCTGGAGGAGCTGAGCGCACGGGTGGCGTAGGTGTCGGCGTCCTCGATGACCGGGTTGCCCTGCTGGATCGGCTTCAGCAGTTCCTCGGCGCCGCTGTCGCCGTAGATGCTGCGGAAGCTCGCGAGGTCGGAGTCCTGGTTCTCGAGTCCGGCCTCGGCGTACTGCCGGTCGTTCTCGGAGAGGTCGCCGTAGACGGTGTTGCCCACCGGCAGCGCCGCCGCGAGCACGGCGCGCTGGACGGAGGCGTACTCCTTGGCGGAGGAGAAGGCGGCCAGCGCACGCGTGCGCTGGATCATCTCCGGATTGCTCGTGGCCTGCGCCATGTCCTGCGAGAGGTCGAGCAGGCTGGTGATGAGGCGGTGGTAGGCCTCCACCGTCTGGGTGGAGTTGCCCTTCTCCGCGTAGGCCGTCGAACGGACCTTGGCGAGGTTGCCGAGGTCGCCCAGCAGACCGACGAGGCTGTCCCGGACGCCCTGGAGGTTGCCCTCCGAGGTGGCGCCGTCGATCTCCTCGGACGCGTCCTGGAAGGCGCTGAGCGCGCGGTCCGTCTTCTCGCGCAGGCCCTTGATACCGGGGTCCGTCGCCTTGCCGTTGTGCGCCAGCGGGCCGGCCGAGCGGTCACGCTCGTCCTGGAGCGCGTCGGCCAGGTCGGTGGCCTGCTTGGTCATGTCCGTCAGCAGCTTCATGTTGTCGAGCTGCTGGATGTCGTCCATCGACTGGTTGATGCGCAGCGCGCCCAGCGAGGTGGCCGCGACCACGGGCAGGGTCAGCAGTGCCACCAGACGCGTGGAGATGCGCCAGTTGCGCAGCGCGACCCGCGGGCCGGGGCCGGTGGGGCCGGTCGGCGGCTTCGTCGGAGCCGGGGGAGGAGTGGTCGCCGACGCGGACGCGCCGGGACGTCCGGAGCGCTCACCGCCGTCGCCGGACGGATTGGGGCCCTGGTTCTGGGCGTGCTGGGGCGAGGAGCCGACTGCCATCGGGCCAGTCCCGCCGTGCGGCTCCGGCTCGGCCGAAGCGCTGCCATCCCTCTTGAAACGTCCCTGCACTAGCGTCGCAACCTCTGGACCAGGCGCCCCTCCGCGCGAACGGAAGGACGGTGTCGGCGTGTTGGCGGGCGTCCTGAATACGCCCGTCAATTGGTCGTGAGTACCGGCGCTGGCTCCCCCTGTCCTCGCCGCCACCGGGCGCGCTGGGCGCCCTCTGTGCGCCGGCTCGATCCAGCGGCGGTCCGAGGAATTCCAGCACAGTGCAGGATCTCCAACAAGGCCCGTTGGCCAGGCTGTGACATCCGTGACACGACGTGAGGGTCAAGTTACGGGATGTAGAAAGTGATCCCACGTAAGGCGGACATAAGGGTGGGAAGAGGGGGTGGCCGGGGGGTGTCCCAGTCGCCATGATCAGGAGCGGAATGAATGCTTCAGGTGGTGAATGCCCGTTTCGCGAAGGTCGCCGAGCAGTCCGGAATGACCGCTTTGCCCAGTGATTCGTGAGCAAACTCACACGCTGATCATGCGACCTTCACGTCTTCACCGGGAATCGCGTGTTTAGCCTGACGCTTTACAGGGATGGCACATCCGACAAACCGCGTCTGTACGGAGCCCCTTGAGGGCTTCCCGGACGCCCGGACACGACAGGGTCACGTACAACAGTGAAGACGACGACGATGTTCCACAAGATCGCCAACCCCCGGCGTACGACCCTGGCGCACCTCACGGACGCCGACGAGCTCCAGCTCCCGGAGCAGCAGGAGCACTCCGTCGAACTTCCCGCCCAGACCGCGAACCCCAAGCGCACCATCCTCATGGAGGCGCCGGTCGCCGCCTCCGTCGTGGAGTAGATCATCACGCGGAGATACGGGCACCGGCCGCCGAATGCTCAAGGCGGCCACCCACGGATGTCAAGGGCGTCCCCGGCCGGGGACGCCCTTCCGCGTTAGCCTGGGGCGTCAGACTCCAGCCAGCTCAGTCAAGGGGCCAACCAACCCGTGCGCATCGCCAGGTTCTCCATCGACGGGAACGTCGCCTTCGGCGCGGTCGAGGGCGACAAGCCGGACGAGCTCGTCCTCGACATCATCAAGGGCATCCCGTTCACGGACTTCGAGCTCTCCGGCACCAAGGTGCCGCTGAGCAAGGTCCGGCTGCTCCCGCCCGTCCTGCCCAACAAGGTCGTGGCCTTCGGCCGTAACTACGCCGAGCACGCGCGCGAGCTGGGCAACGAGGTGCCGGACGCCCCGTTCGCCTTCTTCAAGCCGTCCACCTCGGTGATCGGTCCCGGCGACGCCATCCAGTACCCGGCCTTCTCCGAGGAGGTCCATCACGAGGCCGAGCTCGCCGTGGTCATCGGCCGGCTCTGCCGCGAGGTCCCCCGTGAGCGCGTCAAGGACGTGATCTTCGGCTACACCTGCGCGAACGACGTCACCGCCCGCGACGTCCAGAAGCGCGAGAAGCAGTGGGCCCGGGCCAAGGGCTTCGACACCTCGTGCCCGCTGGGCCCCTGGGTGGAGACCGGCCTGGACCTGAAGACCGCCGCCGACCTCACCGTCCAGCTGACGGTCAACGGGCAGCAACGGCAGCTCGGCCGCACCAGCGAGATGATCCACTCGATCGAGGATCTGATCGTCAACATCTCCGAGGCCATGACGCTGCTCCCCGGCGACGTGATCCTCACGGGCACCCCGGCAGGGGTAGGCCCCCTGGTCGTCGGCGACGAGGTCGCCGTCACCATCGAAGGCATCGGCACTCTCACCAACAAGGTTGTCAAGCGTGGCTAGCGCACCCGGCTCCCCCGTACGCGTCCGTTTCTGTCCCTCGCCCACCGGTAACCCCCACGTGGGCCTGGTCCGCACCGCCCTGTTCAACTGGGCGTTCGCCAAGCACCACCAGGGCACCCTGGTCTTCCGCATCGAGGACACCGACGCGGCCCGTGACTCCGAGGAGTCCTACCAGCAGCTCCTGGACTCGCTGCGCTGGCTGGGCTTCGACTGGGACGAGGGCCCCGAGGTCGGCGGCCCGCACGCGCCGTACCGCCAGTCGCAGCGCATGGACCTCTACGCCGACGTCGCCCGCAGGCTCCTCGAGGCCGGCCACGCCTACCACTGCTACTGCTCCCAGGAGGAGCTGGACACCCGCCGCGACGCCGCCCGCGCCGCCGGCCGGCCCTCCGGCTACGACGGCCACTGCCGCGACCTCACCGAGGAGCAGGTGGCGCAGTACCGGGCCCAGGGCCGTACCCCGATCGTCCGCTTCCGCATGCCCGACGAGACGATCACCTTCACGGACCTGGTCCGCGGCGAGCTGACCTTCACCCCGGAGAACGTGCCCGACTTCGGCATCGTCCGCGCGAACGGCGCCCCGCTGTACACGCTGGTCAACCCCGTCGACGACGCGCTGATGGAGATCACCCACGTCCTGCGCGGCGAGGACCTGCTCTCCTCGACCCCCCGCCAGATCGCGCTCTACAAGGCGCTGACCGAACTGGGCATCGCCCAGGGCACGCCGCAGTTCGGCCACCTGCCGTACGTGATGGGCGAGGGCAACAAGAAGCTGTCGAAGCGGGACCCGGAGTCCTCGCTCAACCTCTACCGCGAGCGCGGCTTCCTCCCCGAGGGACTGCTCAACTACCTCTCGCTGCTCGGCTGGTCGCTCTCCGCCGACCAGGACATCTTCACCCTGGACGAGATGACCGCGGCCTTCGAGATCGGGGACGTCAACCCCAACCCGGCGCGCTTCGACCTGAAGAAGTGCGAGGCGATCAACGCCGACCACATCCGCCTGCTGGACGTGAAGGACTTCACCGAGCGCTGCGCGCCCTGGCTGAAGGCCCCCTTCGCCCCCTGGGCCCCGCAGGACTTCGACGAGGCCAAGTGGGAGGCGATCGCCCCGCACGCCCAGACCCGTCTGAAGGTGCTGTCGGAGATCACCGACAACGTCGACTTCCTCTTCCTGCCGGAGCCGGTCTCCGACGAGGCCAGCTGGGCGAAGGCGATGAAGGAGGGCAGCGACGCGCTGCTCGCGACGGCCCGCGAGAAGCTGGCCGCGGCCGACTGGACCTCGGCCGAGTCCCTGAAGGAGGCCGTCCTGGCCGCCGGCGAGGCGCACGGCCTCAAGCTCGGCAAGGCCCAGGCCCCGGTCCGCGTCGCCGTCACCGGCCGCACGGTCGGCCTGCCGCTCTTCGAGTCCCTGGAGATCCTGGGCAAGGAGAAGACGCTGGCCCGCGTCGACGCGGCACTGGCGAAGCTCACCGCCTAGAACCGCCCGCGCGGTCCCCGACCGCGCCCGAGGGGCGGCGCCCGGTGATCCGGGTGCCGCCCCTTCGGCATACCCCGGACAGGGCGGCCGGGCCCGCGTTACGGTTGGATCATGAGCATCCTCGCCGTGGTCTGGGACGTGGACGACACCCTCTTCGACTACACGACCGCCGACCGCGAGGGCATGCGGTCGTATCTGACGGCCGAGGGGCTGCTCGACCGGTTCGGCACCGCGGAGCGGGGGCTCGCGCGGTGGCGGGAGGTCACCGAGGAGCACTGGGCCCGCTTCTCTGCGGGCGGGATCACCTTCGAGGACCAGTGCCGGGGCCGGGTGCGGGCGTTCCTGGGCCGTGAGATGAGCGACGCGGAGGCCGACGACTGGCTTCGGCGCTACCACGCGCACTACGAGGCCGCCTGGTCGCTCTTCCCGGACGTCCTGCCGGTGCTGGACGCCCTCGCCGCCAGCCACCGCCACGCGGTGCTCTCCAACTCCAGCATCCATGTCCAGGATCACAAACTGCGCGTCCTCGGCGTCCACGACCGCTTCGAGGTCATCCTGTGCGCGGCGGAACTGGGCGTCTCCAAGCCGGAGCCCGGCGCCTTCCTCGCGGCCTGCGAGGCCCTGTCGCTCGCCCCGCACCAGGTGGCCTACGTCGGCGACCATCCGGAGATCGACGGACAGGGCGCCGCCGAGGCGGGACTGCTCTCCGTGTGGATCGACCGCTGCGGTACGGCCACCGTCGAGCTCCCCTCCGGACGCCACCGGATCGTCTCGCTCGCCGAACTGCCCGCGATCCTCGGCCCCGATACCCGTTTTGGAGCCCGGTCCACCTTCGGGTAATGTTCTTCCTGCGCCGCCGGGGAGCGGGCCGAAAGGCCGGAACCGGAGGAGCAACGCTAGAACAAGAACCCCTCCGGGGCTTGCGTTCCAGTGGCCTATGGTGTAATTGGCAGCACGACTGATTCTGGTTCAGTTAGTCTTGGTTCGAGTCCAGGTAGGCCAGCTCGCAGAGCTCATCTGCGCCCGCGGAGATCTACTCCGCAAAGCCCCCGTTGTGTAGCGGCCTAGCACGCTGCCCTCTCAAGGCAGTAGCGCCGGTTCGAATCCGGTCGGGGGTACAGATCCTTCCCGCGAGGAGAGCTCGGGTAGCTCCCTCTCTCGTCGATGCAGGATCGCTAGGGCCCCCGTTGTGTAGCGGCCTAGCACGCCGCCCTCTCAAGGCGGTAGCGCCGGTTCGAATCCGGTCGGGGGTACGCTTTTCCTTGAATAACCTTGGTCTATGGTGTAATTGGCAACACTACGGTTTCTGGTACCGTCATTCTTGGTTCGAGTCCAGGTAGACCAGCTCGGACCTGCGCAAACGCAGTGTCCAGGCCCCCGTTGTGTAGCGGCCTAGCACGCCGCCCTCTCAAGGCGGTAGCGCCGGTTCGAATCCGGTCGGGGGTACGCGATAGAAAAGCCCCCCGCTTCGGCGGGGGGCTTTTCGCATTTCCCGGGATCCGCATGTCCGGGTATCCGGCCGGGGCGGGAATGCGCAGGTCCGGGTGTCCGGCCGGCCGGCTCAGGTGAAGCCGTAGCGCCGCGCCGACTCCTCCTCCTGTGCCAGCCGGTGCAGCGCCTGCATCATCGGCTCGACGAGGATCGCGCCCAGCACCGCCGCCTCGATCCGCTCCCGCTCCGACTCCCGGGTCTCCACGAAGTCCAGGTCCAGCACGGCCGCCCGGTGCATCAACCGGGCGTAGGACACGAGAAGTTCGGCGTCCCAGTCGTAGCCGAGCCGGCGCAGCGCGGCCACCGCCACCACCAGTGAACGGTAGGCGGGGGAGACGGTCGTCAGCAGCCGGGCGTTCGACCAGCCCAGGGAGTGCAGCAGTTCGTCCGCCTCCAGGTGGGCGGCGCGCACGTACTCGTCCTCCGCGTCCGGCTCCGGGACCTGCGGCAGCGCCCACAGGGCCGCGCCGAGCCGGATCGTGCGGCCCAGCGAGTCGTCGTCCACATGGCCGAGCACCGCGCGGACGGTGGCCACCGGCAGCCCGCCCACATGGATCATCGCCCGCACCAGCCGCAGCCGGCGCAGATGCTCCTCGTCGTACTCGGCGGTCGTGGTGTTGACCTGGCGGCCGGGCGGCACGAGCCCTTCGCGCAGGTAGTACTTGATCGTCGCGGTGGACACACCGCTGCGTTCGCTCAGTTCGGCCAGCCGCATGCCTTGCGCCCTCCGTTGGTCAGCGGCACTATCCAAGCATGTCTGTCGAAGTCGGCCGTACCACCGCGGACGCCCGGGGAGACGTGGTCGTCCTGTTGATCGGGATGCGCGTCAACCACTTCTGGGCCGTGCATCAGTGGGTGCCGGTCATGCGGGCCATGTTCCGCATGCTGGCGGAGCTGAAGAGGGATCCGGGGCGCGGTCTGCTCTCCCGGGTGCTCCTGACGGCCTCGCCCCGGACGTACTACGTCGTCCAGTACTGGGAGTCCAAGGAGAAGCTGTACGCCTACGCGACCGCGCCCGACGCGTTCCATCACGAGGTCTGGGCGAAGATCAACCGCCTGGAGCGGGGCGGGAGGCTGCGGGGGCACGTGGGGATCTGGCACGAGACGTACGTCGTGCCGGAGGGCTCGTACGAGGCGATCTACGGGGACATGCCGGCCTTCGGCCTCGCGGCCGCGCACGGACAGGTCCCGCTGGGGGAGCGGGGGCGGTACGCGAAGGACCGTTTCGGATACCGGTCCGCCGCGTCGGGCGGGTGAGGCGGACGTCGAGGAAAGGGCCGCCGCGGCGTTGAGGCTGCCCTGTCCTCCTGGCGTCAGCCGGTGCGCCGCAGGGCCTCCGAGAGGCGGGCCGCCGCGTCGATGACCGCCTGGGCGTGCATCCGGCCGGGGTGACGGGTCAGGCGCTCGATGGGGCCGGAGACGGAGACGGCGGCCACCACGCGGTTGGAGGGGCCGCGGACGGGAGCCGACACCGAGGCGACGCCCGGCTCGCGCTCGCCGATGGACTGGGCCCAGCCGCGGCGCCGTACGCCCGACAGGGCTGTCGCCGTGAAGCGGGCGCCCTGGAGGCCGCGGTGCAGGCGCTCGGGTTCCTCCCAGGCCATCAGGATCTGGGCCGAGGAGCCGGCCTTCATCGTGAGCGTGGAACCGACCGGGACCGTGTCCCGAAGGCCGGACAGGCGTTCCGCCGCGGCCACGCAGATGCGCATGTCGCCCTGGCGGCGGTAGAGCTGCGCGCTCTCGCCCGTGATGTCCCGCAGATGTGTGAGCACCGGTCCCGCGGTGGCGAGCAGACGGTCCTCGCCGGCGGCCGCGGCCAGCTCGGCCAGGCGGGGGCCGAGGATGAAACGGCCCTGCATGTCGCGCGCCACCATACGGTGGTGTTCCAAAGCCACGGCCAGCCGGTGAGCCGTGGGTCGTGCGAGTCCGGTGGCAGCGACCAAGCCTGCGAGGGTGGCCGGACCGGACTCCAGGGCGCTCAGGACAAGGGCTGCCTTGTCCAGAACGCCGACGCCGCTACTGTTGTCCATGCAACGATACTCCCGTCTCACTCTGTGAAACGCAAGTTCATTTTTCCGTGAGACGCGCAACCCTTGGACGCATGGTGGCCCGCGGACCAACGGGCCTGGCGGCGGGTGCCCGGGCACAGGGGCAGAGGGCGTCGCCTCCACAAGATCTCTAGTTGGGCCGGTGCGTTTGCCGGCCGGAGGGAAAGCGATGGGTAGGACACTCGCGGAGAAGGTCTGGGACGACCACGTCGTCCGGCGCGCCGAGGGCGAGCCCGACCTCCTCTTCATCGATCTGCACCTCCTGCACGAGGTGACCAGCCCGCAGGCCTTCGACGGCCTGCGGCAGAACGGCCGCCCGGTGCGCCGTCTCGACCTCACCATCGCGACCGAGGACCACAACACCCCGACCCTCGACATCGACAAGCCGATCGCCGACCCGGTCTCGCGCGCCCAGCTGGAGACGCTGCGCAAGAACTGCGCCGAGTTCGGCGTGCGGCTGCATCCGCTCGGCGACGTCGAGCAGGGCGTCGTGCACGTCGTCGGCCCGCAGTTGGGTCTGACCCAGCCCGGCACCACCGTCGTCTGCGGTGACTCGCACACCTCCACGCACGGCGCGTTCGGCGCGCTGGCCTTCGGCATCGGCACCTCGCAGGTCGAGCACGTGCTGGCCACCCAGACGCTGCCGCTGGCCCGTCCCAAGACGATGGCGATCACGGTCGAGGGCGAGCTGCCCGACGGCGTCACCGCCAAGGACCTGATCCTGGCGATCATCGCGAAGATCGGCACCGGCGGCGGTCAGGGCTACATCCTGGAGTACCGCGGCTCCGCCATCGAGAAGCTCTCGATGGAGGCCCGGATGACCATCTGCAACATGTCGATCGAGGCCGGCGCCCGCGCGGGCATGATCGCCCCCGACGAGACCACCTTCGCGTACATCAAGGGCCGCGACCACGCGCCCGAGGGCGCGGACTGGGACGCGGCCGTCGAGTACTGGAAGACGCTGAAGACGGACGAGGACGCCGAGTTCGACGCCGAGGTCGTCATCGACGGCGCGGCGCTGTCGCCGTTCGTCACCTGGGGCACCAACCCCGGTCAGGGCGCGCCGCTTTCGGCAGCCGTCCCCGACCCTGCTTCGTACGAAGACGCTTCGGAGCGCCTCGCCGCCGAAAAGGCCCTGGAATACATGGGGTTGGAGGCCGGACAGCCGCTGCGCTCCATCAACGTGGACACCGTCTTCGTAGGTTCGTGCACCAACGGCCGCATCGAGGACCTGCGGGCCGCCGCCGCCATCGTCGAGGGCCGCAAAGTCGCCGACGGCGTACGGATGCTGGTCGTCCCCGGTTCGGTGCGGGTCGGCCTCCAGGCCGTCTCCGAGGGGCTGGACGTCGTCTTCAAGGAGGCCGGCGCCGAATGGCGGCACGCGGGCTGCTCGATGTGCCTCGGCATGAACCCCGACCAGCTGGCCCCGGGTGAGCGCTCGGCGTCCACGTCCAACCGCAACTTCGAGGGCCGGCAGGGCAAGGGCGGTCGTACGCACCTGGTGTCGCCGCAGGTCGCGGCCGCCACGGCCGTCCTGGGCCACCTGGCCTCCCCGGCCGACCTGTCCGACGCCGAGACCCGTACGCCCGCTGGAGTCTGATCAGTCATGGAAGCATTCATCTCGCACACCGGCCGGGCCGTCCCGCTGCGCCGCTCCAACGTCGACACCGACCAGATCATCCCTGCTCACTGGCTCAAGAAGGTCACGCGGGACGGGTTCGAGGACGGTCTGTTCGAGGCCTGGCGCAAGGACGGGAACTTCATCCTCAACCGCCCCGAGCGGCAGGGCGCGAGCGTGCTGGTCGCCGGTCCCGACTTCGGCACCGGTTCCTCCCGTGAGCACGCCGTCTGGGCCCTCCAGAACTACGGCTTCAAGACCGTGATCTCGTCCCGCTTCGCCGACATCTTCCGGGGCAACTCGCTGAAGAACGGCCTGCTCACGGTGGTTCTGGAGCAGAAGATCGTGGACGCGCTGTGGGAGCTCACCGAGAAGGACCCGCAGGCCGAGATCACGGTGGACCTCGAGGCGCGTGAGGTGCGGGCCGAGGGCATCACCGCGCCCTTCGAGCTCGACGAGAACGCCCGTTGGCGGCTGCTGAACGGTCTGGACGACATCTCCATCACGCTCCAGAACGAGGGCGACATCGCCGCGTACGAGGCCAAGCGCCCGACGTACAAGCCGAGGACGCTCCAGATCTGACCCCGACGCCGGGCGTGGGGCCCGAGAAGGCCCTGCGCAGGTCGAGTTTCGGCCACCGCGACACCCCCGCCGTACCCCCGATCGGTCCGATCGGGGGTACGGCTGTGTCTGCACCCGTTCGGCCCCGTGGATCTTTGCTCTCGCACCCAACACCCCACGTTAGAGCGGTTGTTGCCGGGGTACGCGACGTGTGCGGAAGTGACCGCCGGAAGTGCCGGAGCGGCCGTTCGAGGCGGCAGTTGCCCCCTGGGCGGGCGACAACTCGCCCCAGATGGCACAATCTGTGCATGGAACACGACGGCCAACTCGAGCTCTATACGGCGGTCGCGAACCAGCTCAAGGAAGCGCACACAAGAGTGCGCGCACTGCAAGTCCCGGAGGGCGTACGGATGGCGCTGACCCGGAAGCTGCTGGTCATTACGGCCGCGGCCAAGCACGATCTCGCCGATGCGACAAGGCGTCTGGAGCGGTTCATGGCGGACCTCGACGAGGGGCGAATGCCCGAAGGGGAGCGTTGATCGTCTCCGGAGCGGCCGATTTCGTTGCGGCACAAGGGTGATTAGCCCGTTTCGTGTTTGATTTGCGGTATATATCTGCCTAACGTGCGAAAAAGCTTGAACAGTTTCGTTCCGGCTAATGTCTCCGAAGGGGAAGACGTGAACAAGGCGCAGCTCGTAGAAGCGATTGCCGACAAGGTGGGCGGCCGCCAGCAGGCCGCCGAGGCGGTCGACGCGGTCCTGGACGCCATCGTCCGCGCGACGGTCGCGGGGGACCGGGTCTCGGTCACCGGCTTCGGTTCGTTCGAGAAGGTCGACCGGCCTGCCCGCTACGCTCGCAACCCCCAGACGGGCGAGCGGGTTCGGGTCAAGAAGACGTCCGTGCCGCGTTTCCGCGCAGGACAGGGCTTCAAGGACCTGGTGAGCGGCTCGAAGAAGCTCCCGCGCGGTGGCGAGGTCGCCGTGAAGAAGGCCCCCAAGGGCAGCCTGACCGGTGGCGCTTCCGCCACGGTCAAGAAGGCCGCCGCGAAGAAGGCCGCCCCGGCGAAGAGGGCGTCGGCCGCCGCGAAGAAGGCCACCCCCGCGAAGAAGACGACGGCCGCCGCGAAGAAGACCACGGCCACCGCCAAGAAGACCACCGCGAAGAAGGCCGCCACCAAGAAGACGACCGCGGCGGCGAAGAAGACCACCACCGCGAAGTCCACCACCGCCAAGAAGACGACGGCCAAGAAGGCCCCGGCCGCGAAGAAGGCGACGGCGACCAAGGCCCCGGCCAAGAAGTCGACCGCGCGCAAGACCACCGCCAAGAAGGCCACCGCCCGCTAGGCGTAGAACAGCAGGGGCACTCACGCGCCGGGCCGGACTCCCTCTCGGAAGTCCGGCCCGCGGCGTGTCCGGCGGCTGCCGGGAGGGCTTTCGACGCGGGCCCGGTGCCTCGGAACGGCCGGTGCCTCAGGGCGTCGGGTGCCTCAGGACGTCGGGAGCGTCAGAACGTCTGGAGTGTCACCAGGGTGATCCGGGGGCTGTCCTTCGGCCCCTCCACCTCGATCCGCACGCGCTGTCCGGGCCTCAGCAGCCGCAGCCCGCCCGCGTCGAACGCCGGCGCGTCGAAGGGCACCGGTGTGCCGTCGTCCAGCAGCACCTGTCCGCTGCGGGTGTCGGGGTCGTACGTGTATGCGGTCGCCTGCATGGCGGCAGCCTACTGCCCCGGGATCAACAGCCGCGCCGCGGCGGCGGCCGTCCGAGGGCCCACCCCCAGGGACAGCGCGGTGCGCAGATCCTCGCCGGTGTCCACGTCCTGGCGAACGGAATCCACCCCCGGAAGGCAGAGTTCAACGGCCCCCGACGAGCGGTGCCGGGCACGGGAATCCGTACCGAATGCGGGAAGCAATTCACGGCCCGCGGCGACGGCGAGAAGCGTGGTCCCGATCCCGGCCGCGTCCGGGAGAAAAGAGCGGGGGAATTCCCCGGCCGCGTCCAGTACCCGGGCCAATTCCGGCGGGCGCAGCGCGGGAAGATCGGCGTTGAGGGCGGCGAGCGGGGAGTCGGGACGAAAGGCGCGTACGGCGGCGGCTCCGTGGGCCAGGGCGGCGTTGAGGCCGCCGCGCGGCTCGTCGGCGACGATCCGGGCGCCCAGGGCCGCCAGGACCCGCCCGGCCAGGGCGTCGTCCGTGACTACTGCCACATCCCGCACCGCAGGTGAGGCCAGTGCGGCCGCAACGGTGTCCTCGGCGAAGGCGAGGGCGAGACCCGGGCGCAGCCCGTCGGTGGCGGTGTCCGACAGCCTGCTCTTGGCCAGCGCCAAGGGCTTCAGGGGTATGACCAAGGTCCACTGCACCGGCGTACCGTCCCTCTCGTGTCGCGGCCATTGTCACCCGGCCCGTCCGCCGGTCGGACGCGCGGGCGTACCGTGTTCTCGACAGACCGGCGGCCCGGGGCGACACTTGTGCGGCCCCCAGGCCCCGGAGCAGGCCATGGGAAGTCCTAGAGGAAGGTGTCCGCGTGCCCCGCCGCAGAATCGGCTTCTGGTACCGCTTCGCTGCGGTCCTCTGCAAACCCTGGCTGGTGGTTCTGATCAAGCGGGACTGGCGCGGAATGGAGCACATTCCGGCCGACGGCGGCTTTATCACCGCGGTGAACCACAATTCGCATGTCGATCCCTTCGCCTACGCCCACTTCCAGTACAACAGCGGACGCGTGCCGCGATTCCTGGCGAAGAGCGGTCTTTTCAAGGAGGGGTTCGTCGGCGCCGCGATGCGCGGCACCGGCCAGATCCCCGTGTACCGCGAGAGCACGGACGCGCTGAGCGCCTTCCGGGCCGCGATCGACGCCGTCGAGCGCGGCGAGTGCGTCGCGTTCTACCCCGAGGGCACCCTGACCCGCGACCCCGACGGCTGGCCCATGACCGCCAAGACCGGTGCCGCGCGCGTCGCCCTCCAGACCAAGTGCCCGGTGATCCCGGTCGCCCAGTGGGGCGCCAACGAACTCCTGCCGCCGTACGCCAAGAAGCCCCACCTCCTTCCGCGCAAGACCCACCACGTCCTCGCGGGCCCGCCCGTGGATCTCACGCGGTTCTACGGCCACGAGATGACCCCGGAACTCCTCAAGGAGGCCACGGAGGTCATCATGGCGGCCATCACCGCCCAGCTGGAGGAGATCCGCGGCGAGAAGGCCCCCGAGACGCCCTACGACCCGCGCCGCGAGCGGATCGAGCAGCGTCGCCGTACGCGGGCGCAGACCGGTGGGGCGGCCGGTGCGGCACCCGGGGCGCAGGCCCCCGCGGAATCCGGTGCCGACACCGTCGCGGAGATCGACGGCGTGCCGTCCGGACCCGCGCGGGCCAGCCACGCGAAGTCCCGTCACGAGGGGGAGAACAGCAAGTGAGCAAGTCCGTGAAGGCGGCCGTCTTCGGCACCGGATCATGGGGGACCGCCTTCGGTACGGTCCTCGCCGACGCGGGCTGCGAGGTGACGCTGTGGGCGCGCCGCCCCGAACTCGTCGACGCGGTCAACTCCACGCGCACCAACCCCGACTACCTCCCCGGCGTCGAACTCCCGCGCAACCTGCGCGCCACCGCCGACGCGGCCGAGGCGGCCCGGGACGCCGACTTCACCGTCCTCGCGGTCCCCTCGCAGACCCTGCGCGCCAACCTCGCCGACTGGACGCCGCTGCTCGCCCCGGACACCGTCCTGGTGTCGCTGATGAAGGGCGTCGAGCTCGGGACGACCATGCGGATGAGCGAGGTCATCGACGACGTCGCCAAGGTGGGCCCGGGCCGGATCGCCGTCGTCACCGGTCCCAACCTGGCGAAGGAGATCGCCTCCCGGATGCCCGCCGCCGCCGTGGTCGCCTGTACCGACGAGGCCGTGGCCCAGCGGCTCCAGGCCGCCTGCCACACGCCGTACTTCCGCCCGTACACCAACACCGACGTGGTGGGCTGCGAGCTGGGCGGCGCGGTCAAGAACGTCATCGGCCTCGCGGTCGGCATCGCGGACGGGATGGGCCTCGGCGACAACGCCAAGGGCTCGCTGATCACGCGCGGCCTCGCCGAGACCACCCGGCTGGGCCTGGCGATGGGCGCGGACCCGCTGACCTTCGCCGGACTCGCCGGGCTCGGCGACCTGGTGGCGACCTGCTCCTCGCCGCTCTCGCGCAACCACACCTTCGGCACCAACCTCGGCAAGGGCATGACCCTCCAGGAGACCATCGCGGTCACCCGGCAGACCGCCGAGGGCGTCAAGTCCTGCGAGTCGGTGCTGGATCTGGCCCGTCGGCACGGCGTCGACATGCCCATCACCGAGACGGTCGTCGGCATCGTCCACGAGGGCAAGCCGCCGGTGGTCGCCCTCAAGGAGCTGATGTCGCGCAGCGCGAAGCCCGAACGACGCTGAGCGAACCCGGTGGGCGGACGCTGACTCCCGGCCCTACCACCGGGTACTCTCATGCCGATATGAGCACCGAGAACCTCCCCCAGAGCCCTCAGCAGCCCGTCCGCAAGCCGCGGGTGGCCGTCGTCTTCGGCGGTCGCAGCTCCGAGCACGGGATCTCCGTGGTCACGGCCGGCGCGGTCCTGCGGGCCATCGACCGGACCAAGTACGAGGTCCTGCCGATCGGCATCACGCGCGAGGGCCGCTGGTTCCTCACGGCCGACGCACCCGAGCGCATGGCGATCACCGACCGCCGTACGCCCGACGTGGACGAACTCGCCGAGTCGCGGGACGGCGGCGTGGTGCTCCCCGTCGACCCCGCCAACCGCGAAGTCGTCTACTACGAGCCGGGATCGGTACCGAAGGCGCTCGGCGAGGTCGACGTCGTCTTCCCGGTCCTGCACGGCCCGTACGGCGAGGACGGCACCCTCCAGGGGCTGCTGGAGCTCTCCGGCGTCCCGTACGTGGGCGCGGGTGTGCTCGCCTCGGCCGTGGGCCAGGACAAGGAGTACATGAAGCGGGTGTTCACCTCCTTCGGGCTCAAGGTCGGCCCGTACGTGGTGATCCGGCCGCGCGAGTGGGCGCAGGACGAGTCCGCCGCCCGCAAGAAGATCGTCGACTTCGCCGGCGAACACGGCTGGCCGCTGTTCGTGAAGCCCGCGCGCGCGGGCTCGTCCATCGGCATCACCAAGGTCGACGACCTGTCCGGGCTGGACGAGGCGATCGCCGAGGCCCAGCGCCACGACCCGAAGATCCTGGTCGAGGCGGCGCTGCGGGGCCGCGAGATCGAGTGCGGCGTCCTGGAGTTCGAGGACGGCCCCCGCGCCTCCGTACCGGCCGAGATCCCGCCGCCGGACGCGCACGCGTACTACGACTTCGACGCCAAGTACATCGACTCGACCCCGGGGATCGTCCCGGCGCCGCTCACCGACGAGGAGACGGCGGAGATCCGCAGGCTGGCGGTGGACGCCTTCGAGGCGGCGTCCTGCGAGGGACTGGTCCGGGCGGACTTCTTCCTCACGGACGACGGCGAGTTCGTCATCAACGAGATCAACACGATGCCCGGCTTCACCCCGATCTCGATGTACCCCCAGATGTGGCAGGCGACCGGCATCGGCTACCCCGAGCTGGTGGACCGCCTCGTCCAGGCGGCCCTGCGCAGGTCGACGGGCCTGCGCTGACCCGGTCGCGCACCGAAACCCTGCTGGTCGGCTAGTCGGCGACCCCTTCGGGGATCGCCTTCTTGACGGAGGGCGCCAGGTCGACGAGCGGCGCCACGCCGTCCCCCGCGCGGCTCTCCGGGATCGTCACCTCGACGTACACCCTGCGCAGGGTGGTGGTGAACCGGAACGCGCCGCCGTCCTGCTCCTCCAGCAGCCAGCCCACGCCGTCCACCTCGACCGCGTCCGCGTTCTCGTCGCTCATCTTCTCGGGTCGTTCGACGCCGCAGCGCAGTATGATCGCCGGGTTCCCCCAGCCCGCGGTCAGCGCGGACGCGGGTGAGGGATCCCCGCGGTCGAGGTCGTCCACGGTGGACGGCAGCGCCTCGTCCAGGTTTCGGCACAGCTTGGTGACCGATCCCGAGGGGCTGGGAACCACCACCGACGTGCCACCGTCTGCTGAGGAGCAGCCCGCAGCGAGCAGCAGGAGGGCGAGCGAGGGCAGGCCGATGGGCCGGTGACGCAAAAGGTTCACCGGCCAAGGTTAGACGGGGGCTACAGATGCACGACCGGGCAGGTCAGGGTTCGGGTGATCCCGTCCACCTGCTGGACCTTGGCGACCACCATGCGGCCGAGGTCGTCCACCGTGTCGGCCTGGGCCCGCACGATCACGTCATAGGGTCCCGTCACGTCCTCGGCCTGGACGACGCCAGGGATTTTGCCGATCTCCTCGGCGACGGTCGACGCTTTGCCGACCTCGGTCTGGATCAGGATGTACGCCTGTACCACGGAACCTCCAGGGCGGCCACGAGGATCATGTGGGGAAAAGGAACGCCACGGTATCGCGTCGCCGCTCGCCGCGGGGAGACCTGCGGGAACCACGGCTCGCGCGCCGGGGTACGGGCAGGACAGAAGTTGACGGCTGACTCGACCGTATCGAGGACACTGGTTACGCGCGACCGGGCACGGACAGGTAAAGAAGGGGCGAAAGGGCAATGAAGGGCACTGTTGGTGAGCTCGGGGAGTTCGGGCTCATCAGGGAGCTCACCTCCCGTCTCACCACCACCCCCGCGGTCCGGGTCGGCCCCGGCGACGACGCCGCGGTGGTGGCCGCGCCCGACCGCCGGGTCGTGGCCAGCACCGACATCCTGCTGGAGGGCCGGCACTTCCGCCGCGACTGGTCCACGGCCTACGACGTGGGCCGCAAGGCCGCCGCGCAGAACCTCGCCGACATCGCCGCCATGGGCGCGGTGCCGACGGCCCTGCTGCTCGGTCTCGTGGTGCCCGCCGAACTGCCGGTCACCTGGCCGTCCGAGATGATGGACGGCCTGCGCGACGAGTGCCAGGTGGCCGGCGCCTCGGTGGTCGGCGGTGACGTCGTACGCGGCGACACGATCATGGTGTCGATCACCGCGCTCGGCGATCTGCGCAACCACGAGCCGGTCACCCGGGGCGGCGCCCAGCCCGGCGACCTCGTCGCGGTGACCGGCTGGCTCGGCTGGTCCGCCGCCGGGTACGCGGTGCTCTCCCGCGGCTTCCGCTCGCCCCGCGCCTTCGTCGAGGCCCACCGCCGTCCCGAGCCGCCGTACCACGCGGGTCCCGCCGCCGCCTCGCTCGGCGCGACGGCGATGTGCGACGTCAGCGACGGGCTCATCGCCGACCTCGGGCACATCGCCGAGGCCAGCAAGGTCCGGATCGACATCCGCTCCGGGGCCATCGACATCCCCACCCAGATGAACGACATCGGGCAGGCCGTAGGCGTCGACCCGATCCAGTGGGTGCTCACCGGCGGAGAGGACCACGCGATCGTGGCGACCTTCCCACCGGACGTGAAGCTGCCCGCCCGCTGGAAGGTGATCGGCGAGGTGCTCAACCCGTCCGCCCTGCCCCAGGTGACGGTCGACGGGGCGCCCTGGACCAGCAAGGGCGGCTGGGACCACTTCGGCGAAGGGGGCCTGGAGTCGTGACCGCCCGTGTGAGCGTCCCCGGGGCCCCCGCCCGGGTGCTGACCGTGGCCGGCTCCGACTCCGGCGGCGGGGCCGGGATCCAGGCCGACCTGAAGACGATGCTCGCGCTCGGCGTGCACGGCATGAGCGTGATCACCGCCGTCACCGCGCAGAACTCCCTTGGTGTGCAGGGGGCTTGGGAGCTGCCGGTGGAGGCGGTGCGCGCCCAGTACCGCAGCGTCGTCGACGACATCGGTGTCCAGGCGGTGAAGACGGGCATGCTCGCCTCCGCCGAACTCGTAGAGACCGTCGCCGAGTTGCTGTCGGACACCGGCGCTCCCGTCGTCGTCGACCCGGTCGGCGTCTCCAAGCACGGGGACCCGCTGCTGGCCGCCTCCGCGCTGGACTCCGTCCGGACGAAGCTGCTGCCGGTCGCCACCGTCGCCACCCCGAACCTCGACGAGGTGGCCCAACTGACGGGCGTGCGCGTCGAGTCGGAGGAACAGTTGCGGGACGCGGCGGCCGCGGTGCTGGCGTACGGGCCGCGCTGGGCGCTCATCAAGGGCGGCCATCTCCCCGGCGCCGCCGTCGACCTGCTGACCGACGGCCGCGAGGAGCACTGGCTGCGGGCGCCGAGGTACGACAACCGGCACACGCACGGCACGGGCTGCACCCTCGCGTCCGCGATCGCCGCGCGACTGGCCCAGGGGAACTCCGTGCCCGCGGCGGTCGCGGCGGCCAAGCGCTACGTCACCGGGGCGATCGCCGCCGGCTTCGCGCTGGGCGCGGGCATCGGTCCCGTCGGCCACGGATGGGATCTCACCCGGGGCGCTGCCGGAGCCTGATGCCGGTCGCGGCCTTCTCGGCGACCCGAACTGTCCGCCGACCGTCTCCGACCGTCGCAGACCGTCTCCGACCGGTGGTCGCGGCCCGGCGTGAAGGCGTTCCGGTGGGCGATGAGGGCGGCCCGCCCCCGCTCGGTCAGCCGCTCGACGCGGTGGAGGCCGACGGGGCGGGCGGGACCGCCGGCCGACAGCCGGCGGGAGTGGCCTGGATCTCCGCGTGCGGGGCCGGACGGCGGCGCGGCCGGGTCATCCGGGACCCGGAGCGCGTCGGCCGCTCCGGCGGGCGGCTCGGTGCCGTACAGGCCCCCTCCGTCAGGCGCGCCACGCGGACGCCACGGCCGGCGTCGCGCAGCGGTGGGACGAGCAGGGGTCTCCTGCCGGGCGACGGGGCCCCGGGCACAGCAGAAAGCCGGCCCACCTGGGTGGACCGGCTCTATGCAGCGAACCAGCAGTGGCCGCGCGCGATGGGGTTCCCCCCGACCCGAACGGTGTCGGGAGTGGGGGGAGGAGCGTCAGCGCGAGACCTTGCCGGCCTTGATGCACGAGGTGCAAGCGTTCACGCGCTTCGGCGTCCCGCCGACCACGGTACGGACGCGCTGGATGTTCGGGTTCCAGCGACGGGACGTACGGCGGTGCGAGTGCGAGATGTTGTTGCCGAAGCTCGGCCCCTTGCCACAGACGTCGCAGTTGGCAGCCACGGGTCACTCCAAAGACTTCAGATGCACTTACGGATGATCCCGGCATGCCGGGATCAGGGTCTAGGATCCGAGTGGCGCTGCCAGGGGGATGGCCCGATGCGGATCGGGCAACCGGAGCAGCATACAACGACTGCGCCGGTGCAACGAAACTACCATGGCTGCTCAGGGCCCTGCCCCCTGCCCCGGTCGGCCTCCGCCCGCTCCGGTCCGGCCCGCTCTCCCGGGCGCACCGGCCCGGGGTCTACGCTGCGTCCAGTCCAGCAGCCCAAGGAGGCGCAGGTGGCGCAGGTGCCGCAGACGTTCTTCGATGCTCTCGCGGTGCGCACCTGGTGCGGTCTGGCGCTCACGGCGCTGGGCCGGGCCCGCGAGGAGATCGACGCGATCAACGTCTATCCGGTCGCGGACGGGGACACCGGCACCAACCTGTATCTGACCGTCGAGTCCGCGGCGACCGCCGTCGAGGCGGTCTTCGCCGGGCACGAGGCCGGTGCCGCCGCGGGTTCCGCGCCCGCCGGGACGCCCTCGCTCGCCGACGCCGCGCGCGCGATGGCGCACGGCGCGCTCATCGGCGCGCGCGGGAACTCGGGGACGATCCTCGCGCAGCTGCTGCGCGGCATGGCCCAGGTGCTCACCGCCGAGGGTGAGACCCCTCACACCGACGGGGACGGGCTGAGCCTGGCCCTCCGGCACGCGGCCGACTCCGCCCGCCAGGCCGTCGCCCACCCCGTGGAGGGCACCGTGCTGTCGGTCGCCTCGGCCGCCGCCGACGCTGCGGAGGGCGCCGAGGGGGACTGCGGGACGGTCGCCAGGGCCGCCTACCGGGGGGCGTGCGCGGCGCTCGCCGCGACCCCGGGCCAGCTGGCCGTCCTGGAGCACGCCGGAGTGGTGGACGCGGGCGGCCGGGGGCTGGTCGCGGTGCTCGCGGCGCTGGTGGAGACGTTCACGGGGGAGGTGCCGGCGGTCTCCGGCGCCGTGTCCGCGGCCACGGCCGCTGCCGCCGCCCACGCGCGCGTGCGGGCCGTGCACGGGGCGGACTGCGCCGACGACGGGCCGGGCGGCGCGGGGAGCGAAGGAGAAGCGGGCGGCGAGGGTCCCGCCTTCGAGGTGATCTATCTGCTGGAGGCCGGGGACACGGCCGTGGCGCGGCTGCGGCAGCGGCTGGACGCCCTGGGCGACTCGCTGGTCGTGGTCGGCGGCGACGGCCTGTGGAACGTCCATGTGCACGTGGACGACGCGGGCGCGGCCGTGGAGGCGGGCGTCGAGGCCGGCCGGCCGTACCGGATCCGCATCACCCACTTCGGCGCCGACGACGCGCACACGCGCGGGAGCGAGCGTCCGCCGCGCGAGCGCGTCCAGCGGGCGGTCGTCGCCGTGGTGCCCGGCGAGGGCCTGGCCGGGCTGTACGCCGAGGCCGGCGCGACCACGGTGCTCGCGCGCCCCGGAGAGCCGCCCGCCAGCGGGGAGCTGGTCGAGGCCGTGCGACGGGCACACGCGCGGGAGGTCGTGCTGCTGCCCAACGACGCCGATCTGCGGCACACCGCCGCCGCGGCCGCCGAGCAGGCGCGCACGGAGGGCATCCGGGTGGCGCTGATCCCCACCCGGTCCGCCGTCCAGGGCATCGCGGCACTGGCCGTGCACGAGCCGGATCGCCGCTTCGACGAGGACGTCGTCTCCATGACCTCGGCGGCGGGCGCCACCCGCTACGCCGAGGTCACCGTCGCCGAGCGCCAGTCGTGGACCATGGCCGGCATCTGCCAGGCCGGGGACGTCCTCGGCCTGATCGACGGCGATGTGGCCGTCATCGGCTCCGATGTCGCCGCCGCCGCCGAGAGTGTCCTGAACCGCATGCTGGCGGCGGGCGGCGAACTCGTCACCCTCGTGCTCGGCGACGAGGCCCCCGAGGGCGTCGCCGAGCGCCTGGAGGCCCGGGTGCGGGAGGCGTACCTCGCCGTGGACACGGTGGTGTACCGGGGAGGACGGCAGGGCGCGTTGGTGCTGATCGGCGTGGAGTAGCGGCGAGCGGCGTACGGGCGTGCGGGCGCAGGGGCGCCCGGGCACGGGAGCGCAGGCGCGTGGAGGGGGAGGGGTCGTTCAACGGTCCCGCTGTTCCTCCGTCGCGTTCAGCAGTTGCTCCGCCTCGGCCCGCCGCGCCCGCACCGTCTCGGCCCCGTCCTCGCCGCCGCCGAACTCGGCAGCGGCCTCGGCGTCGCCGTCGTCATCGGCGTCGTACTCGGCATCGGCGTAGGCCCGCAGCACCGCACGCGCGCGTGCGGCCGCCGCCGCGGGGCGCCCCAGGTCGGTCTCCAGCCAGCCCGCGGCCAGCTCCGCGCCGGTCCGGGCGTGCACGGCGTCCTCGCCCAGGGCGACGAACACCGTGACGGCCTCGCCCATCTGGGAGAGCGCCTCGTCCAGGGTGGCCCGGATCGAGTCGTCGTCGGCGTCCTCGGTGGCGGAACGCGCGAGCAGGTCCCCGAACTGGCGGTGGGTGTGGCCGAGTTCGGCGACGAGCCGCAGACGCGCCGCGTCGTCGTCCGTCCCGTCGAAGGCGTCCGCGCACTCCTCCACGGCACTCGCCATCAGATCGCGCGCCGCGGCCGTCCCGTCCTCGGTGCGCAACGCCAGCCAGGCGCGGGCGCGCAGCGAGCGGACGAGTCCGTGGACGTTGCCGAGGCCGCGCCAGAGCTCGCCCGCGCGGGCGTAGGCCCGGTCCGCCTCGGTGGGCAGACCGGCCTGGCCGAGCGACTCCGCGGCCAGGTGGGCGAGGGTCGCGTGGTCGTGCTGCTCGGGCCAGTCGCGGGCGATCTCGGCGGCCTGGAGCCGGCGTTCGGCGGCGTCCCGGTGTTCCCCGAGCTCGCTCAGACAGTCACCCAGCCACCACTGCGTCTGGACGACCGCGCCGTCGCCGTGCGTTTCGACGGTCAGCTCCGCCAGCGCGGACTCCAGCACCTCCGCGGCCTCCGCCCAGCGGCCCTGCCGCACCAGGAACCCGCCCAGCTGGTGCCGGGCCCAGGCGCCGAGCGTGGGGCCCGCGCCCGCCTCGTCCGCCCAGTGGGCCGCCTCCAAGGCATGCTCCGAGGCCTCCTCGGCCTCTCCCCGGCCCCCGACGACCTCGGCGAGCTGGAGGTGCAGCTGGGCCCGACCGATCGCCTCCAGATACGGTCCGCCGTGCTCCAGGGCCGCCCGCAGGGCCCGCTCCGCCTCCGTCATGTCGCCCAACTGGTGGGCGAGACCGGCCAGCCGGGCCTCGTACTCCACGGCGAACCACGGCAGGCCCGTCTCGACGAACTCCGCCGCGGCCCGCGCGAACAGCTCCGCGCCCGCCTCCGGGTTCCCCGACTGGGTCGCCAGCTCCGCGAGCATCGCGTGCCCTTCGGCGACCCGGGCGGCGAGCCGTACGTCGTTGCCCGCCCGCCCGCCGACGAGCGCCAGCAGCTCTCCCACCGCCGCCTCCGCCTCGGCCAGGACCGCCTCGTCGACCACCGCGCCCTCGGCCTCGTGGACGCGCCGCATCAGGATCCGCGCCCGGCCCATCAGCACGCCCGCCGCCTGCGGCACCTCCGTGCCGCCGTCGGCGTACAGCGCGAGCACCCGGTCGTACGGCTCGGCGACGGCCGCGAGCGCCTCGTCGATCTCGCCGGCCAGCGCCCGGACGTACGCCGCACGCGCGCGTGCCGCCAGGGCCTCGCCGGGGTCGCCCGCCCGCGCGTACAGCTCGGCCGCGTGCTCGAACGTTTCGGCACCCTCGGGGCCGAGACCTATCGCCTCGTGGTCGGCGATCTCCGCGCGGTCCCGCGTCCCCAGCTCGACACCCTCCGTCTCCTCGGCCAGCCGTGCCACCGTCGCCCACGCCTCGACGGCATGCGGCTGGAGCGTGTCGGACAGCCGCCGGGCCTCGGCGAGCAGGGCCGCCAGATCCGGTTCGACGTCCTCACGGACCGCGTCCTGAGCCGGGACGGAGGCCTCGGGCACCGGCGCTCCGGCTCCCGCTCCGGCCGCGGCGGAGGCGGGACGGGTCGTCCGCACCCCCAGGGGCAGCCGCTCCACCAGGGGACGCTGCGCCATCCGCGCGCGGGCCCGCTCGCTGACGTACGAGGTGCCGTTGCGCTCGTCGAAGCGCGCGGCCAGCGCCAGGGCCTGCGTGCGCGCGTGTCCCGCGAGTTCCCCGGCCGTCCACTCCCGCCCGGCGGGGCCGGGGACCGGCTGTCCGCCCAGCCCGAGCTCGGACAGCCGCTCCATGAGCAGCACCACCACGTTCAGGAACTCCAGCCTGCTCTGCGGCTGCCCCTCGTCCGTGAAGTACGCCGGCCGCTCCGCGAGCAGCTCCAGGCCCCGCGCCTCGTTGCCGGTCAGCGCGCAGAACTCGACGTGGTCGGCGTAGGCGCCCCGCATGCTCTCCATGGACCGCACCAGCCGGAAGCCCCGCAGATGATGGGCGCGGGCCTCCTCCAGGCGGTTCAGCCGCAGCAACGGCAGCAGGGAGGACGCGAGCACCGTGTGCGGCTCGTGCGCGCACGTGTACTCGCCCTCCAGGACCGGCGCCCACAGCGCCAGCGCCTCCGCGTCCCGGCCCCGTTCCGCCTGCCACCAGCCCTGACCGTGCAGCTCGCAGGCGTGACAGTCGGCCATGGCGTCCCGGTCCGCGGCCAGCCACGCGGCGTACGCCCGCTCGGCCCGCTCCACGTCGCCCACGTGCGCGGCCACGCTGAACTCGGCGCTGCGCACCGCGCGCGTGGAGTGACCGGCGAGGCGGTAGCGGTGCTCCATCTCGCCGAGCCACTTCTCCACCGATGCCAGCGGCACGTGCGGCTGGTCGAGCATGCCGGCCGACATCCACTTGAAGACCCAGTGCAGCGAGTGCGTCTCGTACTCGTCGAAGTCCTCGGGCCGCTCGTCCCACATACGCAGCAGCCGCGCGAAGGGGACGAACATCTTCGCCTTCTCGGAGCTGTAGTTGTAGACCTTCAGCTGGTGCCCGAGCGCCTCGATCACGGCGAGCGGGATGCCGAGCCTCTCGGCCTCCACCAGCAGCTGTTCCGCGCGCGTGTTGCGGGCCGGGCCCTCCGGCTGCTCGCCGTTCTCCGCCATCGCCCTGCGGAGGGAGTCGAAGTCCGTGATCTCGCTCATCAGTGACCGCCCTGTTCCTCTGTCGGCTCCCCGGACGCCGACTCCCCGTGCGTGGCCCATTCCAGGAGGCCCATGAACGCCCGGTTCAGCAGCGCCGAGTCCGCGGGCCGCAGCGGGCGCTGCGCCATCAGCAGCGCCTGCCCGTACAACGACTCCGTGGCGGTGCCGATGAGCTCCGGATCGTTCAACGAACTGATCCGCCGGATCAGCGGATTGAGATGGTTGAGCACCAGACGCGCGCGCGGGGCGCTCCCGCGCAGCGAGCCCAGGATGCCCGCCCACAGGTCGTCGGCCTGCGACTCGGCCTGCGCGCGGGCCTGCTCGTGCCGGGCCCCCCGGTCGTCGAGGTGCAGCGCGGGCACCGACAACGGGTGGAAGGCCCGCAGGACGACATCACAGCCCAGCGGGTCGAGCTTCGCCCGCGCGGCCGCCAGGAAACCCGAGAGCGCCGGTTCGTCGGCCGCGGCGACGGTGTCCAGGTGGGCGGTCACGGTGTCCGCGTCCAGCTCGGCGACCACGGTTCCCGGCCGCACCGAAGGCAGCGCCTCGACCAGCTCGCCGTCGTACGTGTAACCGCCGTTGACGACCCCGATGCCCTGCGCGGACGCGATGGGCGCGACCTGCCGGAACTCCTCCACGGTCCGGGTGAAGTGCACCACCGGGTGCCGCTGCGCGAACTCCTCCAGCGACAGCCGTCCGTCGGTCGTCTCGAAGGGCAGCCACGGCAGCATCGTGCGCAGCATCTCCGCGTCGTGCCGCGCCAGGGACTTCACGCCCAGGTGGTGCACCTCGAGGAAGGCCGCCAGCCGTTGCGGATCACCGGCGGCCAGAGCCGTCAGCCAGGACCGGATCCGCTCGCCCAGCGCCTCCCGCACCGCCGCCAGCGTCTCGTCCTCGTACAGCGACTCCCGCGAGGCCGTCGGCCGCAGACTGTCGGTGTCCAGGACACAGCGCACGAAGAACGCCCAGTCGGGCAGCAGCTGTTCGCCCCGCTCGGTCAGCAGCATCCCCTTGAGATGCACCCGGTGACCGGCCCGCTGCGCCGGACTGACCGCCGACGGCAGCACGTACGCCACCCCGCGCACCCCCGCCACCGGCAGGTCCAGCTCCACCGAGTCCAACGGCGTGAACCCGAACAGCTCGTGACAGTGCCGGGCCAGCGCCACCCGCCGGTCGGCGGGAGAGGGGTACGAGCGGTCCCAGGGCGCCGGCAGATCGGTGACCGCCTCCTCGCCGACCCGGACGTCGTACGGCAGCAGCGATCCGAAGTCCCGGGCCAGCGCCAGCACCCGCGGCTCCGCCAGCCACTCACCGGCGCCGGCCCGCGCCACCAGATGCACGGTGGTGCCCGGCTCGGGGCGCTCCTCGTGGGGCAGGGTCCGCACGGTGTAGGAGCCGTCGTCGCGCGCGGTCCACTCCACGGGCGGCGCGTGCGGCGTACGGGCGCTGCGGCTCACCACGCGGATCCGTTCGGCCACCACGAAGCAGGCGAGCAGCCCGATGCCGAACTGCCCGAGGAAGTCCGAACGCACGTCCTGGAGCCCCTCGGCGCGCTTGGAACTGCGCCCGATCGTCGCCAGCAGGGCGTGCACGTCCGCCTCGGTCAGCCCGATGCCGGAGTCCTCCACCCGCAGTCCGCCGTCCGCCGCGAACAGCCGCACGCGCGCCGGGGCGTCGGGCTCCTCGGCCCGCCGGGCGGTGATCGCGTCCACCGCGTTCTGGAGCAGCTCGCGCAGATAGACCTTGGGACTGGAATAGAGGTGATGGGACAGCAGGTCCACCAGACCACGCAGGTCGACCTGGAACGTGTGAGGCGGCTGGGGTGCCTGGGATGACGGTGAGGTCTGGGAGTCCATCGCTGCTGCGCCGCGGGCTGGGGGAGGAGCACGGCGCGGGGTCGGGCGGTCCCGGTGGGGCGGTGACCGCGGATGATGGCCGGAGCGCGTCATCCTAGGGCCCGAACGAGCCGCCTGACCAGGGGTTTCGGGACACATATACGGCAATGTCAGTGGTGTGGTGTGCAATGGATCTCGTGCCCGCGCTGAAAGAACCACTGGAACAGTCACTGAAGTCAGTGCTCGGCCCCGCCACCGCGAAGGTGATGGCCGAGCACCTCGGCCTGCACACCGTCGGCGACCTCCTGCACCACTACCCCCGCAGATACGAGGAGCGCGGCCAGCTCACCCACCTCGCCGACCTCCCCATGGACGAACACGTCACCGTGGTCGCCCAGGTCGCCGACGCCCGGCTGCACAGCTTCGCCTCCGCCAAGGCTCCCCGGGGCAAGGGCCAGCGCCTGGAGGTGACCATCACCGACGGCAGCGGCCGCCTCCAGCTGGTCTTCTTCGGCAGCGGCGTCCACAAACCGCACAAGGATCTGCTGCCGGGCACGCGCGCGATGTTCTCCGGGAAGGTCTCGGTCTTCAACCGCCGTCTCCAGCTGGCCCATCCGGCCTACGAACTGCTGCGGGCCGACAGCGAGGAATCGGTCGAGACCTGGGCGGGCGCCCTCATCCCGCTCTACCCCGCGACGGCGAAACTGGAGTCCTGGAAGATCGGCAAGGCGATCCAGACCGTCCTGCCCGCCGCGCAGGAGGCGCTCGACCCCCTCCCGGACGCGCTGCGGGACGGCCGGGGGCTGGTCCCCCTCCCCGAGGCCCTGCTGAAGATCCACCGCCCCCACACCAAGGCGGACATCGCCGACGCCCGTGCCCGGCTGAAGTGGGACGAGGCCTTCGTGCTCCAGGTCGCCCTCGCCCGCCGCCGCCACGCCGACGCCCAACTCCCGGCCGTCCCGCGCGAGCCCGCCGCCGACGGTCTGCTGACCTCGTTCGACGCCCGGCTGCCCTTCACCCTCACCGAGGGCCAGCAGAAGGTCTCGAAGGAGATCTTCGACGACCTGGCGACGGACCACCCGATGCACCGGCTGCTCCAGGGCGAGGTCGGCTCGGGCAAGACCCTGGTCGCGCTGCGCGCCATGCTCGCCGTGGTCGACGCCGGCGGTCAGGCCGCCCTGCTCGCCCCCACCGAGGTCCTCGCCCAGCAGCACCACCGCTCCGTCGTCGAGATGATGGGCGAACTGGCCGAGGGCGGGATGCTGGGCGGGTCCGAGCGGGCCACCAAGGTCGTGGTGCTGACCGGGTCCATGGGCACGGCCGCCCGCCGGCAGGCACTGCTCGACCTGGTCACCGGAGAGGCCGGCATCGTGATCGGCACCCACGCGCTGATCGAGGACAAGGTCCGGTTCCACGACCTGGGCCTGGTCGTGGTCGACGAACAGCACCGCTTCGGCGTCGAGCAGCGCGACGCGCTGCGCGGCAAGGGCAAGCAGCCCCCGCACCTGCTCGTCATGACGGCCACGCCCATCCCGCGCACCGTCGCCATGACCGTCTTCGGCGACCTGGAGACCTCCGTCCTCGACCAGCTCCCGGCCGGCCGCTCGCCCATCGCCAGCCATGTCGTCCCGGCCGCCGACAAGCCGCACTTCCTGGCGCGCGCCTGGGAGCGGGTCCGCGAGGAGGTGGGCAACGGCCATCAGGCGTACGTCGTCTGCCCGCGCATCGGCGACGAGGAGGAGGAGAAGAAGGGCGGCAAGGCCAGGAAGAAGTCACCTGAGGACGAGGCCGAGAAGCGGCCGCCGCTCGCCGTCCTGGACATCGCCGACCAGCTCGCCAAGGGCCCCCTGCACGGCCTCGGGGTCGAGGTCCTGCACGGCCGCATGCACCCCGACGACAAGGACGCCGTCATGCGCCGTTTCGCCGCGGGCGACACCGACGTCCTGGTCGCCACGACCGTCATCGAGGTCGGCGTCAACGTCCCGAACGCCACCGCGATGGTGATCATGGACGCCGACCGCTTCGGCGTCTCCCAGCTGCACCAGCTGCGCGGTCGGGTGGGCCGCGGCTCGGCGCCCGGGCTGTGCCTGCTGGTCTCCGAGATGCCCGAGGCGAGCGCGGCCCGCCGACGCCTCGACGCCGTGGCCGCCACCCTCGACGGCTTCGAGCTCTCCCGGATCGACCTCGAACAGCGCCGCGAGGGCGATGTCCTGGGCCAGGCGCAGTCCGGCGCCCGCTCCAGCCTGCGCGTCCTCGCGGTCATCGAGGACGAGGAGGTCATCGCGGAGGCGCGCGAGGAGGCGGCCCGCCTGGTCGCCGCCGACCCCGAGCTGGAGACCGTCCCCGGCCTGCGCATCGCCCTGGACGCCCTCCTGGACGAGGAACGCGAGCAGTACCTGGAAAAGGGCTGACGCCGGCCGACACGGACGCCGGGCCGCCGCCGCAGCCCGGTCCGGCCCCCGCCGGAGCGCACCTGTGCGGCTTCGCCTGCCAGACTGGACGGGTATCCGCTCCCGAACAAGGAACCCGAGATGACCCGCGTGATCGCCGGCGCCGCCGGTGGACGTCGACTGGCGGTCCCGCCAGGCACCGGCACCCGCCCCACCTCCGACCGCGCGCGCGAGGGTCTCTTCTCCACCTGGCAGGCCCTGCTCGGCGGCCCCCTCGGCGGCGAACGCGTCCTCGATCTGTACGCGGGCTCCGGCGCCGTGGGCCTGGAGGCCCTCTCCCGGGGCGCGGGCCACACCCTCCTCGTCGAGGCCGACGCGCGGGCGGCCCGCACCATCCGGGAGAACGTGAAGGCGCTCGGTCTGCCCGGCGCCGAGGTCCGGGCCGGCAAGGCCCGGCAGATCGTCCAGACATCGCCGACGGAGCCGTACGACCTCGTCTTCCTCGATCCTCCGTACGCCGTCACGAACGACGATCTTCGGGAGATTCTGCTCACACTCCGCTCGGGGGGCTGGCTCGCGGCCGATGCCCTCGTCACCGTGGAGCGCAGCACCAGAGGCGGGGAGTTCCCCTGGCCGGACGGCTTCGAGGCGCTCAGGTCCCGTCGCTACGGCGAGGGAACGTTTTGGTACGGTCGCGCCGCCTCTACGTGCGAAGACGCGCGATGACCGGACTGGAGAGCGAGGGACCACAAGTGCGCCGTGCCGTCTGTCCCGGGTCGTTCGACCCGATCACCAACGGACACCTCGACATCATTTCCCGTGCCTCTCGTCTGTATGACGAGGTCTATGTCGCGGTCATGATCAACAAGGCCAAGAAGGGCCTGTTCGAGATCGACGAGCGGATCGACCTCATCCGCCAGGTCACCGCCGAGTACGGCAACGTCCGGGTCGAGTCCTTCCACGGCCTCCTCGTCGACTTCTGCAAGCAGCGCGACATCCCGGCCATCGTCAAGGGCCTGCGGGCGGTCAGCGACTTCGACTACGAGCTTCAGATGGCCCAGATGAACAACGGCCTGTCGGGCGTCGAGACGCTGTTCGTGCCCACCAACCCCACGTACAGCTTCCTCTCCTCCTCCCTGGTCAAGGAGGTCGCCACCTGGGGCGGCGACGTCTCCCACCTGGTGCCGCCGCTGGTCCTGGAAGCCCTGGCCGGACGGCTCAGGCAGGACTGACCCCGGGACCGGTCCGCTGACGGCCTGTCACCCGGTGTCCGCCGGACACCGCATGGCCGTACAGTCGTTCCGTCCGTCTCCAACACAGCGCAGAGAGTGGCGAGCAACCGGTGGACGTGCAGAAGAAGCTCGACGAGATCGTCACCACGATCTCCAGTGCCCGGTCGATGCCGATGTCGGCCTCGTGCGTGGTCAACCGCGCGGACCTGCTCGCCCTGCTGGAAGAGGTGCGCGCGGCCCTGCCCGACTCCCTCGCCCAGGCCGAGGAGCTGATCGGCGGCCGTGAGCAGATGGTCGAGCAGGCCCGCCAGGAGGCCGAGCGGATCATCTCCACCGCGCACGCCGAGCGCGGCTCCCTGATCTCCGACACCGAGATCGCCCGCCGCTCGCAGAACGAGGCGGACCGCATCCTCGCCGAGGCCCGCAAGGAGGCCGAGGAGGTCCGCGCCGAGGCCGACGACTACGTCGACTCCAAGCTCGCGAACTTCGAGGTCGTCCTCACCAAGACGCTCGGCTCCGTCGGCCGCGGCCGCGAGAAGCTCCTTGGCACCGGACCCGGCACCGACGAGAACGGCTACGAGGACGAGGACGCCCCCGAGCGCAGCCACGACCCCGAGACCCTGCGCCGCGACGCCGACGCCTACGTCGACACCAAGCTGGGCGCCTTCGAGGCTGTCCTCGCCAAGACCCTGGACGCGGTCGGCCGCGGCCGCCAGAAGCTGCACGGCCGCATCGCCACGGACGACCTCGGCGCCCTCGCCGACGACGCCACGACCTTCCAGCACTCCTCCGACGCCGACTACCTCGCCGACCTCACCGCCCTCGCGGAGCAGGACGCGGCGGCGGCGCAGCCCGTCCAGCAGCCGTACGACCAGCAGGAACCGCAGCCGGCGTACGGCTACCAGCAGCAGGCGGACCCCTACGGCGGCTACCAGCAGCAACAGCAGCAGGGCTACGGCCAGCAGGACGCGTACGGCTACCAGCAGCAGGCCGACCCGTACTCCCCCACCTTCGACTACGCTCCGGCGGGAGGGGCCCCCATCCAGGGCTACGACACCCAGCAGACCCCGTACGACCCGAACCAGGCCGTGCAGCAGCCCCAGCAGGTCCAGCAGCAGGCCCAGCAGGGTTACGCCCTCGACGAGGCCAGCCTCTTCGACACCGGCATGATCAGTCCCGAGCAGCTGCGCGCCTATGAGCAGGAGCGCGGCCTGTAGCACCGGGGAGGCCGGGGAGGCCGGGGGAGACACCCGGATTGGGCTGTGGGCGAATGCTCCAGTATCCTGTCTCTTCGGTCGCGTGTGCGCTTCGCTGTCTTCGATACGCCCCGCGATCACAGCTGCCCGCGCAACCGTGGGGCAGTGTCCCCAGAGCTCAGAAGATCGAAAGCAGGAATGGCCCTGAACGCCCGCCTCGACCACCGCAAGCCTCTCGTGTTCGATACGCACGAGCTGGGCCGGCGTCCTGGTGCGCTTCAGCGTCTGACCCGCGAGTTCGAGGCTCCCCAGGATCTCGGGATCCAGGGAGTGATCGGAGTGCCGGAAGGCGCCCCGGTGGAGCTCGAGCTCCGACTCGAGTCGGTCATGGAAGGTGTGCTCGTCACAGGCACCGCCCGTGCACAGGCCGAGGGGGAGTGCGTAAGGTGTCTGGAGCCGCTGGAGCTGGAGCTCGAAGCGGACTTCCAGGAGATGTTCTCGTACCCTGACGCCGACGACCGGGGCCGCCCCAAAGCGGAGCCGGTCGACGACGCCGAGGAAGACGAGGACAGGCTCTTCATCGAGGACGGTTTGTTCGACCTCGAACCCGTGCTGCGTGATGCGGTGGTGCTCGCACTGCCGATGCAGCCGGTGTGCCAGGACGACTGTCTGGGCCTGTGCTCCGAGTGCGGAGCCCGGCTCACGGACGACCCGGACCACCACCATGACGCCACCGACATCCGTTGGGCGGCATTGCAGGGACTCGCCGGTTCACTCGAAGACGGCGAGAAGGACGAGATGAGTGGCGAAGCGCCTCGACCGGCGCCCGCCAACGAGAAGCAGGAGAAGTAGCCGTGGCTGTTCCGAAGCGGAAGATGTCGCGCAGCAACACGCGCCACCGCCGGTCGCAGTGGAAGGCTGCGGTCCCCACCCTGGTTGCGTGCGAGCGCTGCCACGAGCCCAAGCAGCAGCACATCGCGTGCCCGTCTTGCGGCACCTACAACAAGCGCCAGGTCCTCGAGGTCTGAGCGGCTGGTGAGAGGCTTCATGTCTGACGCCAAGGCGGACACGACCGCCAAGAAAAAGGCGGAGAACACGGCCTCGTCCCACACGCTTCTGGAAGGGCGGCTCGGCTATCAGCTCGAGTCCGCCCTTCTGGTGCGTGCGCTGACCCACCGTTCCTTCGCATACGAGAACGGCGGCCTGCCGACGAACGAGCGGCTGGAGTTCCTCGGGGACTCCGTGCTCGGCCTCGTCGTCACGGACACGCTGTACCGCACCCACCCCGACCTGCCCGAAGGCCAGCTGGCCAAGTTGCGGGCCGCGGTGGTCAACTCGCGTGCGCTGGCGGAGGTCGGTCGTGGCCTCGACCTGGGTTCCTTCATCCGGCTCGGCCGGGGTGAAGAGGGCACGGGCGGCCGGGACAAGGCGTCCATCCTCGCCGACACCCTCGAAGCGGTGATCGGTGCGGTCTATCTCGATCAGGGCCTCGACGCGGCCTCCGAACTGGTGCACCGCCTGTTCGACCCGCTGATCGAGAAGTCCTCGAACCTCGGTGCCGGCCTGGACTGGAAGACCAGTCTCCAGGAGCTCACCGCGACCGAGGGCCTCGGTGTCCCCGAGTACCTCGTCACGGAGACCGGCCCCGATCACGAGAAGACCTTCACTGCTGCTGCCCGCGTCGGAGGCGTCTCGTACGGCACCGGCACCGGCCGCAGCAAGAAGGAGGCGGAGCAGCAGGCCGCCGAGTCCGCCTGGCGGTCCATCCGGGCCGCGGCGGACGAGCGTGCCAAGACGGCGAACGCCGTGGCGGCCGCCGACGGCAGCCCGGACCCCGAGTCCGCCTCCGCCTGACGAACGGCGGAACCGCAGCACAGCGGAACCGCGCAACAGTGGAACAGCGGTACGAGACGAGCGCCCGCCCTCCGATGGGAGGCGGGCGCTCCGTACGGGGGATCCCATGCCCGAGTTGCCCGAGGTCGAGGTCGTCCGACGCGGTCTGGAGCGGTGGGTCGCCCATCGCACGGTCGCCGAGGCCGAAGTGCTGCACCCGCGTGCCGTACGCCGTCACATCGCCGGCTCCGACGACTTCGCGCACCGGCTCAAGGGTCATCGCGTCGGCACGCCCAGCCGTCGGGGCAAGTATCTGTGGCTGCCGCTGACCGACACGCGTCAGGCGGTCCTGGCCCACCTCGGGATGAGCGGCCAGCTCCTGGTCCAGCCGCACGAGGCCCCCGACGAGAAGCATCTGCGCGTGCGGGTGCGCTTCGCGGACGCGGTCGACACCGAACTGCGCTTCGTCGACCAGCGCACCTTCGGCGGGCTGTCGCTGCACGACACCACGCCCGACGGACTGCCGGACGTCATCGCGCACATCGCCCGTGACCCCCTCGACCCGCTGTTCGAGGACGAGGCGTTCCATCAGGCCCTGCGGCGCAAGCGCACCACCATCAAGCGCGCCCTGCTCGACCAGTCGCTGATCAGCGGGGTCGGCAACATCTACGCGGACGAGGCGCTCTGGCGCGCCCGGCTGCACTACGACCGGCCGACCGCGAACTTCACCCGCCCCCGCACGCTCGAACTCCTGGGCCATGTCCGGGACGTGATGAACGCGGCCCTCGCGGTGGGCGGCACCAGTTTCGACAGCCTGTACGTCAACGTCAACGGCGAGTCGGGCTACTTCGACCGCTCGCTCGACGCGTACGGCCGTGAAGGGCTGCCGTGCAGGCGGTGTGCCACGCCGATGGTCCGGCGCCCGTGGATGAACCGTTCGAGCTATTTCTGCCCGAAGTGTCAGAGGGTGCCGCGCGTCCCGTCGTAGCGTTCGCGGGCGGCCAGTACGTCGTCCATGCGCTCCTCCACGCAGTGGATGAGGGACAGCAGCCGCTCGGCCAGCTCGCGCCCCAGCGGCGTCAGTTCGTAGTCCACGCGGGGCGGGTTGGTCGGCTGGGCCTCGCGGTGCACCAGCCCGTCGCGCTCCAGTGCGTGCAGCGTCTGGGACAGCATCTTCTCGCTCACGCCGTCGACCCGGCGGCGCAGCTCGTTGAAGCGCAGCGAGCCCTCGTACAGTGCCCCGAGCGTGAGTCCGCCCCAGCGGCCCGTGACATGCTCCAGCGTGCCGCGCGAGGGGCAGGCCTTGGCGAACACGTTGAACGGGAGGTCCTGGTCCTCCGCGCGCTCCTGGGTGATGTCCATGCGACAAGCGTACGTGAAGGCAGCGCTGCCCGACAGGTTGCACTAACGAAAAGTTAGTGCTTTCCTGTGGTTACTGCTTTCGACCTGCGCTGTTCAAGGAGTTCTGCATGTCCACGCCCGTCATCGCTGTCGCTTATCACTCCGGCTACGGCCACACCGCCGTGCTCGCCGAGGCCGTCCGGGCCGGTGCCGCCGACGTCGGCGCGCAGGTGCGTCTGATCGAGGTCGACAAGATCACCGAGGAGCAGTGGGCGGTGCTCGACGCCTCGGACGCGATCGTGTTCGGCTCGCCGACCTACATGGGGACGGCGTCCGGCGCCTTCCACGCCTTCGCCGAGGCGACCTCCGCGCGCTGGGCCACCCAGGCGTGGAAGGACAAGCTGGCCGCCGGGTTCACCAACTCCGGCTCCAAGAGCGGCGACAAGCTGCACACGCTCCAGTTCTTCCAGATCCTCGCCGCGCAGCTCGGCATGCACTGGGTCAACCTCGGCCTGCTGCCCGGCTGGAACAGCAGCACCGCCTCCGAGCACGACCTCAACCGCCTGGGCGTCTTCCTGGGCGCGGCCGCGCAGACCAACGTCGACGAGGGTCCGGACGCCGTCCACAAGGCCGACGTGGCGACGGCTGAGCACCTGGGGCGGCGCGTCGCCGAGACCGCGGAGACCTTCCTGGCCGGCCGCGCCCAGGCCGCTTGATCCTTTCCGCGGGTCCGGGACCGGGCCCCGCCGCTCGGTCCTGGCCCGGCCCGGGCTCTGGTAGCCGAAGACGTGACGAGCCAGGTCTCTGACCTACGCCCGTGCCTTCGGTCAGCGCTGCGACCTGCGACTTGGCCGTCGGTGGTTGTCAGCGTTGGTCGTCATCGAGCCCTCCCCGCACGGCCCAGAGACGGCCCGAGCGGGGTGCACCCGGCCACCGGCCGTTCACGATCGGCACGTCCCCCACGCTGGTTTTGCCGCCTGCTTCAAGGGCACACGGCCAGTGACACTCGCGGAGGTACTGAGATGAGCGCCGGAGAACGGGCCAAGGCGAAGGCTGAACAGGTGGTCGGAAAGACTGTGCGGAAGGCCGCCCACGCTGTGCACAAAGGAACCCTCGAAGCAAAAGGCGCCGCTCTCGAAGCACGGGGCATGATGCGCGGCGCGAAAGAACGGTCCAAAGGCTCCCTCAAGCACTGACAGGTCGCTGCTGTACCGCACGGAGGGCCTGACCACCGTGGTCAGGCCCTCCGAAGGCGTTGCGGACTCCCTGTCTGGGCCAGAGCCCGGCGAGTTCACCCCTGCGGACCTCGGTTCCCCGTGAGTTCCCGTCGGTTCCGGCACGGAGGCGGCACGCCAGGCATGCGGCCATGCCCGAGATCATTCCGACGGACTCAGAAGCCGAGAGCGCGAGAGGACGCGCCCCACTGTGGCTCCACGTCGAGGATCTTCGTCGGCTCGCATCCCACTGCTGCTGCTCCGAGGACACTTCGCAGACCGTGCATTCACATCCCACACCCACCGCAGGTGAGGGCCCCTAGGGCCCCTGACCAGGCATCTCGGTCAAGGGTCGTTCTGGTGTGCGCTGCCCGTCACCCACCGCGGTTCCCCGCCGCTTACCGGAGCAACGGGCACGGCGGGGGCACGGCTGATCCGTCGTTCTACAGAGATCGGTCCGTGACGGTCGTGCTGCCTCCTCGGTCGTCCGAGGGCGGGGTCCAGACCGTGCCGTTCTTTTTGAGGGTTTCCAGGATCCATGTGCGTCCGGCCGGGCCCGCGGTCCGCCAGGTCCAGCTCATACGGCGGCGCCTCTTGCGCCAGGAGATCCGTCGAGGCGCTTGGGTCTGGCTTCCTGCGATGTTGTGCACCAGATCCGCGAGCCATGCGATGCACGCAACGTAGTCGTCGTCGGGCCAGGTGGTCAGGGCCTTACGGCGGCGGGCCATGCTCCGGATTTCGAGCACTGCCCAGTAGGTCAGCAAGGCCGCCACTGTGTCGTCGTCAACCGGTCGAGCCTCTGCCACCGCGTCCTCCCCCGTGATTTCAGGACGTTGATTCTGCGGAAGACGGCCCGGAGACGGCCCAGGGGCAGTCTTAGGTGGCTGAGCTGCGGTTGTCTCAGTAGCCGAAGTCCTGCGTCCACCACGGCCCGCCGGCGCCCAGATGGACACCGACGCCCAGCGTCTTGAAGTCGCAGTTCAGGATGTTCGCCTTGTGGCCGGGGCTGTTCATCCAGGCTTCCATGACCGCGGCTGCGTCGGCCTGGCCACGGGCTATGTTCTCGCCGCCGAGGTCGGATATCCCGGCCTTCGCGGCCCGGTCCCACGGGGTCGCCCCGTCCGGATCGGTGTGGTCGAAGAAGCCTCGCGCGGCCATGTCGTCGCTGAACGCCTCGGCGAGTTCCGACAGCCCGCTGTTGGCGGCGACGGCGCTGCACCCGACCTTGGCCCGCTCCTCGTTGACCAGCTTCAGCACCTCGGCCGCGGCCTGTGCCTCGGCCGAGACCGTCACCGGGGACTCGGACTTCTCCGGAGCCTCGGTGGCCGTCTTCGACTTGGACGGCGTGGTCTTCGGCTTCTTCGAGGGCGTGGCCCGCGGCTCCTCGGTGGCCGTCTCGGTCGGGGACGCCGTCGCGGTGGAGGCGGAGGGGGACGGTGTCGTGGGGGCGGAGGGCGAGGCCGAGCGGCCGGCGTCGCGGCTGGTCGACGTGCCCCCGCGTCCGGCGTCGGCGGAGCCGGAGGTGCCGCCCTGCTCGGAGGCCGAGTTGGTCGGGGAGTCGGCGGCCTGCACCTTGTCGCCCGAGCCGCTGCCGCCGCCCAGTTGGTAGTTGTCCAGACCGGGCACCACGCCCGTGGCCACCGCGACGGTGCCGATGGCGACCGCGGCGGAGACTCCCAGCAGGCCCGTCTTGACCGGCGTGGCGACCTTCCGCTTGCGCCGGCGGCCCGCCCCGGCCTGGTTCGAGCCCGGTCGCAGGGCACCGTCGTCGGGCCGGAAGCCGTCCGTCGCGAAGACCGCGGTGTCGTGGGCGTACTCGTCGCCGGTGGCGAACAGGTACTCCCGGCTTCTGGCGACCGAGTCGGCGTACGCCTCGGGATTCAGATAGGGCGCGATGCCCATGGCGGGGCGATCGTCGGCGTACGGGTCCTGCGTGGCGTGACTGTCCGCGTGCGAGCCGTGCGTCTGTGTGACCCCCGTGGCGCGGCCCGTGGCGGCGCGGCCGGCGGCGGAGCGTCGGTGGCGTCCCATGTCCTTGCCTTCCTCGTCCAAGCGGTGTTCCCAGCGGTGATTCTCCGGTCGGCCGAAGTGCTGGGGCGTCGTGCGCCTCCTGCGCCCTCTGGTCAACCTGACTCACCCGATCGAGTGAGTTTCATATGAGAATCATTGGGTCGGGACGGTACCGCATGGGCCTGGGGGAGGAAGTGCTCCGAGCGACTTTGCCCGGTTAGGTTGCACCCATGAACGAGGATGTACGGCTGGTCGCCTGGGTGCGCGGACACGTCCAAGGAGTGGGTTTCCGCTGGTTCACCCGGGCCAAGGCGCTGGAGATCGGCGGCCTGAGTGGCTTTGCTCTCAATTTGGCCGACGGACGGGTCCAGGTCGTCGCGGAGGGCGCCCGGGAGGGCTGCGAGGGACTGCTCGGGTGGCTCCTGGGTGACGACACGCCCGGGCGGGTGGACGGCGTCACCGAGATATGGGACACACCGCGCGGCGGCTACGACGGCTTCGCGATCCGCTGAGGATTGCGCGCGGAGCGGTCCGGAACGGGCGCCGGTACATGCCAGTGGCACCTGCCCCGACGAAAAGGGGCAGGTGGTTGCCAAGAATCGCTTGCAGTGGGAGGCTCCGCACGTCAGGATGATCGCCACGCCCCGAGGGCCCCGCAGGAGTCGCAGCGCCGCCGTTCAGGCCGCGCGCCACCGGGATGCCCGCCAATACGGGGCGTGATCGTGTTGACCGTCAAACTTTTTGGTGAGACGCTGAAAGCACCCCGCGCACCTCAGCTGTTTGGCATGGATGAACGGCAACATCACCGAGATCCTGGCAAGCACCGCGGGTGCGAATCCCTCACGACCCACACCGCTTCGGTCGGTCACTCATTGTGGAGGACCATCCATCATGGCAAAGGCGCTTCTCGGTTACGTCGGCGGCTCCGACCCGCGACTCCTCGCCGAGATGCGACGGCTCCAGCAGCGTGTACAGGATCTGGAATCCGAGCTCGGACGGATCCAGGCCGAGAACGACGCGCTGACGGCTGCCGCTTCTCACGAATCGCTTCTGGAGAGCATCGACGCACGCCAGGCGGAGCCTGCGCTCACCTGATCGCTGCACCGCTGCACAACGGCACACGCAGTGGTCGGGCGGCTCATCTCACCGCGTCGGACCGCTAGGTTGTCAGAGTTTGCAAGGGACGCTTCGGCGTCCCTTCTTTCTTTCCCCGCCCCGTCTTCGCCTCGTCCACTCCGGCTTTCCCGCCGTCGTCCCGGCCGCTCTTTCGCTCCCCCGCGCACCCTTTCAGACTCTTAACGTTTGGTGTGCCCTGCGCGTTCATGGGTGAAACCGCGGGTTCATGGAGTGAGACACCCCCGGAAGGTAGAGTCCAGCGCCGTGCACCTCAAGGCCCTGACCCTGCGGGGGTTCAAGTCGTTCGCCTCGGCGACCACGCTCAGGTTCGAACCGGGTATCACCTGCGTCGTCGGACCGAACGGCTCGGGCAAGTCCAACGTCGTCGACGCGCTCAGCTGGGTCATGGGCGAACAGGGCGCGAAGTCGCTGCGCGGCGGCAAGATGGAGGACGTCATCTTCGCCGGCACCACCGGCCGCCCCCCGCTGGGCCGCGCCGAGGTGTCCCTGACCATCGACAACTCCGACGGCGCGCTCCCCATCGAGTACGCCGAGGTCACCATCACGCGGATCATGTTCCGCAACGGCGGCAGCGAGTACCAGATCAACGGGGACACCTGCCGGCTCCTCGACATCCAGGACCTGCTGTCCGACTCCGGCATCGGCCGCGAGATGCACGTCATCGTCGGCCAGGGCCAGCTCGACTCCGTGCTGCACGCCGACCCCATGGGCCGCCGCGCCTTCATCGAGGAGGCCGCGGGCGTCCTCAAGCACCGCAAGCGCAAGGAGAAGGCGCTCAGGAAACTGGACGCGATGCAGGCCAACCTCGCCCGCGTGCAGGACCTGACCGACGAGCTGCGGCGCCAGCTCAAGCCGCTCGGCCGGCAGGCCGCCGTCGCCCGCCGGGCCGCCGTCATCCAGGCCGACCTGCGCGACGCCCGCCTGCGCCTCCTCGCCGACGATCTCGTACGGCTGCGGGAGGCCCTCAGCGCCGAGGTCGCCGACGAGGCCGCCCTCAAGGAGCGCAAGGAAGCCGCCGAGCAGGAACTGCGCAAGGCCCTCCAGCGGGAGGCGCTGCTGGAGGACGAGGTCCGCAGGCTCGCACCGCGCCTCCAGCGCGCCCAGCAGACCTGGTACGAACTGTCCCAGCTCGCCGAGCGCGTCCGCGGCACGATCTCGCTGGCCGACGCGCGGGTGAAGAGCGCCACCTCCGCGCCGCCCGACGAGCGCCGCGGCCGCGACCCCGAGGACATGGAGCGCGAGGCCGCCCGCGTCCGCGAGCAGGAGGCCGAGCTGGAGGCCGCCCTCGAGGCGGCCCAGCACGCGCTCGACGACACCGTCGCCCACCGCGCCGACCTGGAGCGGGAGCTCGCCGTGGAGGAACGGCGGCTGAAGGACGTCGCCCGGGCCATCGCCGACCGCCGCGAGGGCCTGGCCCGGCTGAACGGCCAGGTCAACGCGGCCCGTTCGCGTGCCGCCTCCGCCCAGGCCGAGATCGACCGGCTCGCCGCCGCCCGCGACGAGGCCCAGGAGCGGGCCGTCGCCGCGCAGGAGGAGTACGAGGCGCTGAAGGCGGAGGTCGACGGCCTCGACGCGGGTGACCAGGAGCTCGGGGAACAGCACGAGGCGGCCAAGCGGCGGCTCGTCGAGGCGGAGTCCGCCCTCACCGCCGCCCGCGAGGCGGTCACCGCCGCCGAACGCAGCCGGGCCGCGACCCAGGCCCGCCACGAGACCCTGGCGCTGGGCCTGCGCCGCAAGGACGGCACGGGCGCGCTGCTCGGCGCGCGCGACCGGCTGAGCGGACTGCTGGGCCCGGCGGCCGGACTGCTGACGGTGACACAGGGGTACGAGGTCCCGCTCGCGGCGGCCTTCGGGGCGGCGGCGGACGCCCTGGCCGTCGCCTCGCCGTCCGCGGCCGCCGAGGCGATCCGCCTGCTGCGCAAGCAGGACGCGGGCCGCGCCGCGCTGCTGCTCGGCGGCGCCCCCGACGACGTACCCCAGGAGCCCCGGGAGACCGAGGGGCTGAGGTATGCCGCCGACCTCGTGCGGGGCCCCGACGATCTGCTGCCCGCCGTACGGCGTCTCCTGCGCGGGATCGTCGTCGTCGGCACGCTGGAGGACGCCGAGGAGATCGTCTACGCCAGGCCCGATCTCACCGCCGTCACCGCCGAGGGCGATCTGCTGGGGGCGCACTTCGCGCACGGCGGGTCCGCCGGGGCGCCCAGTCTGCTGGAGGTGCAGGCGTCCGTCGACGAGGCCGCGGCCGAACTGGACGAGCTGGCCGTGCGCTGCGCGGAACTGACCCTGGAGCAGCAGGCGGCGGGGGAGCGGCGCAAGGAGTGTGCCGCGCTCGTCGAGGAGTCGGGGGAGCGGCGGCGGGCGGCCGACCGGGAGAAGTCGGCCGTGGCCCAGCAGCTCGGGCGGCTCGCCGGACAGGCGCGGGGCGCCGCAGGTGAGGCGGAGCGCTCCGCGGCGGCCGCGGCGCGGGCCCAGGAGGCACTGGACCGGGCCGTGGAAGAGGCCGAGGAACTGGCCGAACGGCTGGCCGTCGCCGAGGAGATGCCGGTCGAGGAGGAGCCCGACACCTCCGCGCGCGACCGGCTCGCCGCGGACGGGGCCAACGCCCGGCAGACCGAGATGGAGGCACGGCTCCAGGTCCGTACGCACGAGGAGCGGGTGAAGGGGCTGGCCGGGCGGGCCGACTCGCTGGACCGGGCCGCGCGGGCCGAACGCGAGGCACGCGCGCGTGCGGAGCAGCGGCGGGCGCGGCTGCGGCACGAGGCCGCGGTCGCGGAGGCCGTCGCCTCCGGTGCCCGGCAGTTGCTCGCGCATGTCGAGGTGTCCCTCGGACGGGCCGAGGCGGAGCGGGTCGCCGCCGACGCCGCCAAGGCGCGGCGCGAGCAGGAACTGGCCGCCGCCCGCACCGCGGGGCGCGATCTCAAGGCCGAGCTGGACAAGCTGACCGACTCCGTCCACCGGGGCGAGGTGCTCGGTGCCGAGAAGCGGATGCGGATCGAGCAGCTGGAGACCAAGGCGCTGGAGGAGCTGGGGGTGGAGCCCGCGGGGCTCGTCTCCGAGTACGGGCCCCACCAGCCGGTGCCGCCCTCGCCGCCCGCCGAGGGCGAGGTGCTGCCGGAGGACCCCGAGGACCCGCGCAACCAGCCGAGGCGTTTCCTGCGGGCCGAGCAGGAGAAGCGGCTGCGGGCGGCCGAACGCGCCTATCAGCAGCTCGGCAAGGTGAACCCGCTCGCCCTGGAGGAGTTCTCGGCGCTGGAGGAGCGGCACAAGTTCCTCAGTGAGCAGTTGGAGGACCTCAAGAAGACCCGGGCCGACCTCCTTCAGGTCGTGAAGGAGGTCGACGAGCGGGTCGAGCAGGTCTTCACCGAGGCGTTCCGGGACACCGCGCGGCAGTTCGAAGGGGTGTTCAGCCGGCTGTTCCCGGGCGGTGAGGGGCGGCTGATCCTGACCGACCCCGACAACATGCTCACCACGGGCGTCGACGTCGAGGCCCGGCCGCCCGGCAAGAAGGTCAAGCGGCTCAGCCTGCTCTCCGGTGGCGAGCGGTCGCTGACCGCCGTCGCCATGCTGGTGTCGATCTTCAAGGCCAGGCCCAGCCCGTTCTACGTCATGGACGAGGTCGAGGCGGCCCTCGACGACACCAACCTCCAGCGGCTGATCCGCATCATGCAGGAGCTCCAGGAGTCCTCGCAGCTGATCGTGATCACGCACCAGAAGCGCACGATGGAGGTCGCCGACGCGCTGTATGGCGTGTCCATGCAGGGCGACGGTGTGTCGAAGGTCATCAGCCAGCGCCTGCGCTGAACGGGCCGCGGCGGGGTACTAGGCACCAAGCCCCGAGCATCTCTTCAAGAATTGAACACACCTCCCTAAAGCGTGTGCTGAAAAGTCACACTCACACCCTCTTGACTTCGAAACTTGAAGGCATAGTCTCGGCTCCGTTGCTTTTACCTTCAGGTACCACCTATCTGGAGGTGTTGATCCCGTCGGCGGCGCTGCCGGCGGCCCGAGGAGTTGAACGTGACCAGCACAGAGCAGGCACAAAAGTCAGGAGCCGGGACGGCTCACCCCGATCATCTCGGGCACGTCATCTTCATCGCGGCGGCGGCCGCGATGGGCGGTTTCCTCTTCGGCTACGACAGCTCCGTGATCAACGGTGCGGTCGAGGCCATCCGGGACCGTTACGACGTCGGTTCCGCGGCCCTGGCGCAGGTCATCGCCATCGCCCTGATCGGCTGCGCGATCGGTGCCGCGACCGCGGGCCGCATCGCCGACCGGATCGGCCGGATCCGGGTGATGCAGATCGCCGCGGTGCTGTTCACCGTCAGCGCGGTCGGCTCGGCGCTGCCGTTCGCGCTGTGGGACTTCGCGGCCTGGCGGGTCGTCGGCGGCTTCGCCATCGGCATGGCCTCGGTCATCGGCCCCGCCTACATCGCGGAGGTGGCCCCGCCCGCCTACCGCGGCCGTCTGGGCTCCTTCCAGCAGGCCGCGATCGTCATCGGCATCGCGATCTCGCAGCTGGTCAACTGGGGTCTGCTCAACGCCGCCGGCGGCGACCAGCGCGGCAAGCTGATGGGCCTGGAGGCCTGGCAGGTCATGCTGGGCGTCATGGTGATCCCGGCTGTCCTGTACGGCCTGCTCTCCTTCGCCATCCCCGAGTCCCCGCGCTTCTTGATCTCCGTCGGCAAGTACGACCGGGCCCGCGACATCCTCGCAGAGGTCGAGGGCGACAAGATCGACCTGGACGCCCGCGTCGCCGAGATCGAGCACGGCATGAAGAGCGAGCACAAGTCGACCTTCAAGGACCTGCTCGGCGGTTCCTTCTTCTTCAAGCCGATCGTCTGGGTCGGCATCGGCCTGTCGGTCTTCCAGCAGTTCGTCGGCATCAACGTCGCGTTCTACTACTCCTCGACGCTGTGGCAGTCCGTCGGTGTCGACCCGACCGACTCGTTCTTCTACTCCTTCACGACGTCGATCATCAACATCATCGGCACCGTCATCGCGATGATCTTCGTGGACCGGGTCGGCCGCAAGCCGCTGGCCCTCATCGGCTCCGTCGGCATGGTCATCGGCCTCGGGCTGGAGGCCTGGGCGTTCTCCTTCGACCTGGTCGACGGCAAGCTCCCGGCCACCCAGGGCTGGATCGCCCTGATCGCCGCCCACGTGTTCGTCCTGTTCTTCGCCCTGTCCTGGGGCGTGGTGGTCTGGGTCTTCCTCGGCGAGATGTTCCCCAACCGCATCCGCGCCGCCGCCCTCGGTGTCGCCGCGTCCGCGCAGTGGATCGCCAACTGGGCCATCACCGCGAGCTTCCCGTCCCTGGCCGACTGGAACCTCTCCGCGACCTACGTGATCTACACCGCCTTCGCCGCCCTCTCCATCCCCTTCGTCCTGAAGTACGTCAAGGAGACGAAGGGCAAGTCCCTGGAGGAGATGGGCTGAGCCTCCCGCGGAGGCCTCTCGACTCGAGGAGCCGGGCCAAGTCCCCGCTGCCCGCTCCTCGATACCCGTAGAACGCGCTGCCCCGGCTCACCCGTCGAGCCGGGGCAGCACGCGTTCGCAGAACAGCCGCAGTCCGCGCCACCCCTCCGCCGTCGGCATCCCGCCGGCCAGCGGATGCAGGACGAGGTTGTCCAGCCCCTGCGCCACGCACTCGTCCGGCGTGAGGATCCGGTAGACCCCCTCGTCACGGAGTTCCCGCACGCTGCCCGCCGCCGACCGCACCGCCGAGCGGATGTCGCCGGACTGCCAGGAGGCGTAGGTCTGCGCCTCGTGCAGGAAGTGCTCGCCGTACTCGGCCCACGCCCGGTCCGGGTCCTCGGCGATGTGCAGCAGCGGGGTCTCGGCACCCGGCATCATCGTCCAGCCCTCGGTCCCGTGCTCCACCAGGCGCTCCTTGTAGTACGCCTCCAGCTCCGGGAGGTGCGCGCTGGGGAAGAAGGGCAGGCCGAGCCGGGCGGCCCGGCGGGCGGCGGCCTTCGAGGAGCCGCCGACCAGCAACAGGGGGTGCGGCTCGGAGAACGGCCGCGGGGTGACCCGTACGGTACGGCCCCGGTACGTGAACTCCTCCCCGGTCCAGGCCTTGAGCAGGGTGTCGAGGAGCTCGTCCTGGAGCCGCCCGCGCCGCTTCCAGTCCACCCCCGCCCGGTCGTACTCCTCGGGCCGGTACCCGATCCCGGCGACCGTGACCAGCCGGCCCCCGCTCAGCAGGTCGAGCACCGCGATGTCCTCGGCGAGCCGCAGCGGGTCGTGCAGCGGGCCGATCACCGCCGAGACCGTGACCGCGATCCTCCGGGTCGCGCCGAGCACGGCGCCCGCGAAGGCGAACGGCGACGGCAGCCAGTTGTTCTCGGCCCCGTGGTGCTCCTCGGTCTGCACGGTGGTGACCCCGCACTCGTCGGCGTACGCGGCCATCTCCAGAGCGGCCCGGTACCGCACCCCGAGCTCGGCCGGGGTCGCGCCGGGAGCGACGAGGTTGAAACGGACGACGGTGACGGGCATGGCAGGCCCCCTTCGGCGGATGTGGGGGGACCGTAGCTGACGGGGTGTCAGATGGCCATGGGTCCGGCCCGGTCGGCCATAGGCTCGGGCCCTGACCCGACCCGTCTTGCCGACCGACCCGCGGGACGAGGCCGACCGGGGGCGCGTCGCCCGCCGGCTCGACCCCGGCGACCTGCGGGGGCTCGCCGAGCACTGCTGCTGCCCCGAGGACGCGTCGGAGGAGACCGAGGAGCGCTGTCCGCGGCTGCGGTTCCGGGCGCGGGCGGCGCCGCACAAGAGCTGACAGGCCCCGGCCGTACGGGCCGGGCAGCGGGGTCCCGGGCGGGCAGGGATGGATACTGGACGCGTTATGGAAACCGTCATCCTTGCTGTAGTCATCGCCGTGGTCGTGCTCGGTGTGCTCGGCGGGCTCGTGGTCGGCAGCCGACGGAAGAAGTCGCTGCCCCCACCGCCCCCCACCGCGCCCGACATCACCGCCCCTCCGGCCGAGCCGCACGTCGGCGACGAGGCCGAGACGCCGCGCGACGAACCGCGCCGCACCATAGAGGAGGTGGATCTTCCCGACGGCGGCTCGACCGGCACCGCCGTCGAGGAACCGCCCGTTCTCGAGGTTCCCGAGCTCGAGATCCCCGAGCCCACCGAGGGGCGGCTGGTCCGCCTCCGCGCCCGGCTGTCCCGCTCGCAGAACGCCCTCGGCAAGGGCCTGCTCACGCTGCTCTCCCGCGAGCACCTCGACGAGGACACCTGGGAGGAGATCGAGGACACGCTGCTCACCGCCGACGTCGGCGTGCAGCCCACCCAGGAGCTGGTCGAGCGGCTGCGCGAGCGCGTCCGGGTGCTCGGCACCCGTACCCCCGAGGAGCTGCGCAGCCTGCTGCGCGAGGAGCTGCTCAAGCTGGTCGGCACCGACGTCGACCGCACCGTGAAGACCGAGCCGGAGGAGCGCAAGCCGGGCATCGTGATGGTCGTCGGGGTCAACGGCACCGGCAAGACCACCACCACCGGCAAGCTCGCGCGGGTGCTCGTGGCCGACGGGCGGACCGTCGTCCTCGGCGCCGCCGACACCTTCCGCGCCGCCGCCGCCGACCAGCTCCAGACCTGGGGCGAACGCGTCGGCGCGCACACCGTGCGGGGCCCCGAGGCGGGCGACCCCGCCTCCGTCGCGTTCGACGCGGTGAAGGAGGGCAAGGAGATGGGGGTGGACGTCGTCCTCATCGACACCGCGGGGCGGCTGCACACCAAGACCGGGCTCATGGACGAGCTCGGCAAGGTCAAGCGGGTCGTCGAGAAGCACGCGCCGCTCGACGAGGTGCTGCTCGTCCTCGACGCCACCACCGGGCAGAACGGCCTCGTGCAGGCCCGTGTCTTCGCCGAGGTCGTCAACATCACCGGCATCGTCCTGACCAAGCTGGACGGCACGGCGAAGGGCGGCATCGTGGTCGCGGTCCAGCGTGAGCTGGGCGTCCCGGTCAAGCTGATCGGACTCGGCGAGGGCGCGGACGATCTGGCGCCCTTCGAGCCGGAGGCGTTCGTGGATGCCCTTATCGGCGACTGAGGGCCGTCGCACACCGCGAGAACGGCGCCCGTCCGGGCGCGAGAGGACCGAGAGGACAACGAGAAGCGCCCGCCCCCAGGTGCAGTGGGAGCGGGCGCTCGGCTGTGTGCGCGCCGTACGGCTCAGGCGCGCGACCGGTGGGCCAGATAGGCCAGCGTGCCCAGCAGCAGACGGGCCTGCGGGGGGTGGGTCGCCGAGTCCAGCGCGGGCGGGCGCAGCCAGCGCACCGGGCCGAGACCGCCGCGGTCGGAGGGCGGGGCCGTGAGGTACGCGCCGGGGCCGAGGCCGCGCAGGTCCAGCGCGCTCGGGTCGTCCCAGCCCATGCGGTAGAGCAGGCCGTCCAGTTCGGCGGCGGCGCCGGGGGCGACGAAGAACTGGGTGCGGCCCTCGGGGGTGGCGATGACCGGCCCGAGGGGGAGGCCCATGCGCTCCAGACGGACCAGGGCGCGACGGCCGGCGGGCTCGGCGACGTCGATCACGTCGAAGGCGCGCCCGACGGGCAGCATGACCGCGGCGCCGGGGAAGTCCGACCAGGTCCTGCTCACCTCGTCGAGCGTGGCCCCGGCGGGGACCCGGGGGGCGAACGCCAGGGGGTGCGCGCCGGGTTCACGGCAGTCGGCGTCCCCGCAGGAGCAGGCGCCCGCCGTGGCCCGCGCGCCGGGCACCGCGTCCCATCCCCACAGTCCCGTGAACTCGGCGACGGCGGTGCACTCGGACGAGCGACCGCGCCTGCGCGCGCCGGAGCGGATCTCGCGAATGCCGCCGATCGTGAAGCCCATGCCCCCTCCAACGGGTTCGACGCGCCGATGGTTACGCAGCGGTCGATCGTCGTGACTCTGTGTGCTTCCGCTTCCCGTTCGCCGTCCGATCAGGGCGGCGCCCGGAAGCGCTCCGGGTGGTGTGCCGGGCTGTGTGCGCCCCTGAGTGCTTCGCTCCGCTCACCCTCGGCCGTTCTGTGTCAAGTGAATCGCGGACGAGCCATCGTGAGTTCATTCGAAGGGGTGGCGAATGGTGGCGTTTCCGGGATCCTCGTGGCCGGAGCCGTGATCGTAGGATTACTTTGAGTGTGCGGGTCCTGGAGGCACATGCGCTTGTGGGTATGCCGGAGGCAAGTCGGCTTTCCGTTCGAAGGGTGACAAGTCCCGTACGGCAGGCCGTATTTACCGGCATTCTGATAAGGCTTGGCGCACTCAGTGACAAGTGGTCTCAGGGATGGGGGCGTTCCAGTGAGCGGCAACGGCGGAAGCGGAAGTAACGCTGCGGGTGTGGACAAGCGCCCGAACGAGCTGCTCTCCTCGTGGTTCGTGCGCAGCGGCTGGTCGAAGGGCGAACTGGCCCGTCAGGTCAACCGTCGAGCACGCCAGTTGGGCGCCAACCACATCTCCACGGACACCTCGCGGGTGCGCCGCTGGCTGGACGGCGAGAACCCCCGCGAGCCGATCCCGAGGATCCTGTCCGAGCTGTTCTCCGAACGGTTCGGCTGTGTCGTCTCCGTCGAGGACCTCGGGCTGCGCGCCGCGCGCCAGGCGCCCTCCGTGACCGGCGTCGACCTGCCGTGGACGGCCCCGCAGACGGTGGCGCAGCTCAGCGAGTTCTCGCGCAGCGACCTGATGCTGGCGCGGCGCGGCTTCCTCGGCACCTCGCTCGCCCTGTGCGCGGGCCCCTCGCTCATCGAGCCCATGCAGCGCTGGCTCGTCCCCTCGCCACCCGCCCCGCTCGAGGAGCCGGACTCGGTCCCCACCAGCCGGGCCCGCGGGCGGCTCTCCCGGCCCGAGCTGGACCTGCTGGAGTCCACCACCGTGATGTTCCGGCAGTGGGACGCCCAGTGCGGCGGCGGGCTGCGCCGCAAGGCGGTCGTCGGGCAGCTGCACGAGGTGACGGACCTCCTCCAGGAGCCCCAGCCCGAGTCCACCGCGAGGAGGCTCTTCAAGGTCGCCGCCGAACTGGCCGAGCTGGCGGGCTGGATGAGCTACGACGTCGGGCTCCAGCCCACCGCGCAGAAGTACTTCGTCCTCGCGCTGCACGCGGCGAAGGAGGCCGGTGACCGGCCGCTCGGCAGTTACGTGCTGTCCAGCATGAGCCGCCAGATGATCCACCTCGGCCGGCCCGAGGACGCGCTGGAGCTGATCCACCTCGCGCAGTACGGCAGCCGGGACTGCGCGAGCCCGCGCACCCAGTCCATGCTGTATGCGATGGAGGCCCGCGCCTACGCCAACATGGGGCAGCCCGGCCGGTGCAAGCGGGCGGTGCGGATGGCCGAGGACACCTTCGCCGAGTCGGAGGAGTGGGACGAGCCGGACCCCGACTGGATCCGCTTCTTCTCCGAGGCCGAGCTGTACGGCGAGAACAGCCACTCGTTCCGCGACCTCGCCTATGTCGCCGGCCGCAGTCCCACCTACGCCTCGCTGGCCGAGCCCCTGATGCGCAAGGCTGTGGAACTGTTCGCGGGCGACCACGACCACCAGCGCTCCTACGTGCTGAACCTGATCGGCATGGCCACCGTGCACCTCCTCCAGCGCGAGCCCGCGCAGAGCGCCACCCTCGCCACCCAGGCCATGAAGGAGGCCAAGAAGGTGCGCTCCGAGCGCGTCAACACTCGTATCCGAAAGACCGTCGACAGCGCCGTACGCGATTTCGGTGATCTTTCCGAGGTCGTGGACCTCACCGAGCGGCTCACCATCGAGCTGCCGGAGACGGCGGAAGCGGTCTGATCCCGCTGATCCACTGAGCGGAACCCCTGAAACTCCGGCCGCGGCCGGCCCTCCCGAACTGCCCGACTCGGCTCCCCCATGCCAGGTCATTCGGAAGGCCGCCCGCGGCCGGTTTATTGCGTTCTCCGAAGGTTGCGCCACGATAACGATCCGATCGGCGACCATCGGGCAGTTCATCGAGGCGTAACGCACGGGACGCCTTCGTCACAGCGGCGAAACAACGAGGGGCTTCCACCGAAACCGCGCTGCGCGAATCTCATGGCGCATAACCGGCCCACCCCTCACGACCCGCTCTGGCATCGCCCGCACGGGGCCGTACCTACGACGAGGAGACGCCGATGGCAGCAGCCATCACGCTTGCGGCGGACGCACCCACGCTGTCGTCCGCGAACACAGGCTTCATGCTCATCTGTTCAGCCCTGGTGCTGATCATGACCCCGGGCCTCGCCTTCTTCTACGGAGGCATGGTCCGCGTCAAGAGCACGCTCAACATGCTGATGATGAGTTTCATCAGCATCGGGATCGTCACCATCCTGTGGGTGTTGTACGGCTTCTCCCTCGCTTTCGGCACCGACTCCGGCAGCCTCATCGGCTGGAACTCCGACTGGGTCGGTCTCAGCAACATCGGCCTGACACAGCTGTGGGACGGCTACACCATCCCGATCTTCGTGTTCATGGTCTTCCAGATGATGTTCGCGATCATCACGCCCGCCCTGATAAGCGGTGCGCTCGCCGACCGCGTCAAGTTCTCCGCCTGGGCGCTGTTCGTCGCGCTGTGGGCCACGGTCGTCTACTTCCCGGTCGCGCACTGGGTCTGGGGCGCCGGCGGCTGGGCCTTCGAGCTGGGTGTCATCGACTTCGCCGGTGGTACGGCGGTGCACATCAACGCCGGTGCCGCGGCGCTCGGCGTGATCCTCGTCATCGGCAAGCGCATCGGGTTCAAGAAGGACCCGATGCGCCCGCACAGCCTGCCGCTGGTCATGCTCGGCGCCGGTCTGCTGTGGTTCGGCTGGTTCGGCTTCAACGCCGGTTCGTGGCTCGGCAACGACGACGGCGTCGGCGCGCTGATGTTCGTCAACACGCAGGTGGCCACGGCCGCCGCCATGCTGGCCTGGCTCGTCTACGAGAAGATCCGCCACGGCGCGTTCACCACGCTGGGCGCCGCCTCCGGCGCGGTCGCCGGTCTGGTCGCCATCACCCCGTCCGGCGGCGCGGTCTCCCCGCTCGGCGCGATCGCCGTCGGCGCCATCGCCGGTGTCCTGTGCGCCATGGCCGTCGGCCTGAAGTACAAGTTCGGCTACGACGACTCGCTCGACGTCGTCGGCGTCCACCTCGTCGGCGGTGTCGTCGGCTCCCTGCTGATCGGCCTCTTCGCCAGCGGCAAGGGCCAGTCCGATGTCGAGGGCCTCTTCTACGGCGGCGGCCTCGACCAGTTCTGGAAGCAGTGCGCCGGAGTCTTCGCGGTCCTCGGCTACTCGCTGGTGGTCTCCGCGATCCTCGCCTTCCTCCTCGACAAGACGATCGGCATGCGCGTCTCCGAGGACGACGAGGTGGCCGGCATCGACCAGGCCGAGCACGCCGAGACCGCATACGACTTCAGCGGGGCCGGCGGCGGCGCCGCCCGCACGACCGCCCTCCCGACCGCGGTCACCGACGCGAGCAAGAAGGTGGACGCATGAAGCTCATCACCGCCGTCGTCAAGCCCCACCGGCTCGACGAGATCAAGGAAGCCCTCCAGGCCTTCGGCGTCCACGGTCTGACGGTCACCGAGGCCAGCGGTTACGGTCGTCAGCGGGGACACACCGAGGTCTACCGCGGTGCCGAGTACACGGTCGACCTCGTTCCCAAGATCCGTATCGAGGTGCTGGCCGAGGACGACGACGCCGAGCAGCTGATCGACGTCATCGTGAAGGCGGCCCGTACCGGCAAGATCGGTGACGGCAAGGTCTGGTCCCTCCCGGTCGAGACGGCCGTACGGGTCCGCACCGGCGAGCGCGGCCCGGACGCGCTCTGACGGCAGAACAGAACAGGAGTCGCTGGGTGACGAGTACGGACGTGCGCAAGGATGCAGAGGACTCGGGACCCAGCGGCTACGCGGCGGCCCGGCTGCGCCTCCTCACCGAGGGGGCGCGGTCCGGGCCGCCGCGCCGTTCCGCCCTCGCCGAACTGACCGACGACTGGCTGTCGGGGCTCTTCACGGCCGGCACCGAGGACCTCAGGGGCGTCTCCCTGGTCGCCGTCGGCGGCTACGGCCGCAGCGAGCTGTCCCCGCGCAGCGACCTCGACCTCCTGCTGCTGCACGACGGCGCCGACCCCAAGGCGGTCGCCGCCCTCGCCGACCGCCTCTGGTACCCCGTGTGGGACCTGGGCCTGGCGCTGGACCACTCCGTGCGCACGCCGGCCGAGGCCCGCAAGACCGCCGGGGAGGACCTCAAGGTCCAGCTCGGCCTCCTCGACGCCCGTCACCTCGCCGGCGACCCGGCTCTGACGGCGGGACTGCGTACGGCCGTCCTCGCCGACTGGCGCAACCAGGCGCCCAAGCGGCTCCCCGAGCTCCAGGAGCTCTGCGCCGAGCGCGCCGAGCGCCAGGGAGAGCTCCAGTACCTGCTCGAGCCGGACCTGAAGGAGGCGCGGGGCGGTCTGCGGGACGCCACCGCGCTGCGGGCCGTCGCCGCCTCCTGGCTGGCCGACGCGCCCCGCGAGGGCCTCGACGACGCCCGGCGCCGGCTCCTCGACGTACGGGACGCCCTGCACCTGGCCACCGGCCGGGCCACCGACCGGCTGGCCCTCCAGGAACAGGACCAGGTGGCCGCCGAGCTGGGCCTGCTGGACGCCGACACCCTGCTGCGGCAGGTGTACGAGGCGGCCCGCCTCATCTCCTACGCGAGCGACGTCACCTGGCGCGAGGTGGGACGCGTGCTGCGGTCGCGCTCCGTGCGGCCGCGGCTGCGCGCCATGCTGGGCGGCGGCGCCAAGCCCCCGGCCGAACGGTCCCCGCTGGCCGAAGGAGTGGTGGAGCAGGACGGCGAGGTGGTGCTCGCCCGCGCCGCACGCCCCGAACGCGACCCCGTGCTCCCCCTGCGCGCCGCGGCCGCCGCCGCGCAGGCGGGCCTCCCGCTCTCCCTGCACGCCGTACGGCGCCTCGCCGCCACCGTGCGCCCGCTGCCCACGCCCTGGCCCGCCGAGGCCCGCGAGCAGCTCGTGACCCTGCTCGGCTCGGGCCGGCCCACCATCGAGGTCTGGGAGGCGCTCGAGGCCGAGGGCCTGATCACCCGGCTGCTGCCCGACTGGGAGCGGGTGCGCTGCCGCCCGCAGCGCAACGCCGTGCACATCTGGACCGTGGACCGGCACCTCATCGAGACCGCCGTCCGGGCCTCCGAGTTCACCCGCCGGGTCAGCCGCCCCGACCTGCTCCTCGTCTCCGCCCTGCTGCACGACATCGGCAAGGGCTGGCCCGGCGACCACTCGGTGGCGGGCGAGATCATCGCCAAGGACGTCGCGGCCCGGATCGGCTTCGACCGGGCCGACGTCGCCGTCCTCTCCACGCTCGTACGGCAGCACCTGCTGCTGATCGAGACGGCCACCCGGCGCGACCTGGAGGACCCGGCCACGGTCCGCTCGGTCGCCGAGGCCGTCGGTTCCCAGAGCACCCTGGAACTGCTGCACGCGCTCACCGAGGCGGACGCGCTGGCCACCGGCCCCGCCGCCTGGTCGTCCTGGCGGGGTTCGCTCGTCGCGGACCTGGTCAAGCGGGTGGCGGCGGTGCTCGCCGGGAACGCGCCGGACGAGCCCGCCGTCGCCGCGCCCACCGCCGAGCAGGAACGGCTCGCCATCGAGGCGGTCGCCACCGGCGGCCCGGTGCTGGCCCTGCGCGCCCAGACCGAGCCCCTCGCGGAGGACGGACCGGTGGACGACCCCGAGCCGCTCGGTGTGGAACTGCTGATCGCCGTACCCGACCAGGCGGGCGTGCTGCCCGCCGTGGCGGGGGTCCTCGCCGTGCACCGCCTGACCGTCCGCACCGCCGAACTGCGCGCCCTGGACCTGCCGACCGGCGTCGAGGGCTCCGTCCTGCTGCTCAACTGGCGGGTCGCCGCCGAGTACGGCTCCCTGCCCCAGGCGGCCCGGCTGCGCGCCGACCTCGTACGCGCCCTGGACGGCTCGCTGGACATCGCCGGACGGCTCGCGGAACGGGACGCCGCCTACCCCCGCAGGCGGGGCGTGGTCGCGCCGCCGCCGCGGGTGACGGTCGCCCCGGCGGCCTCCCGGCACGCCACGGTCATCGAGGTGCGCGCGCAGGACGCTCCGGGGCTGCTGCACCGGATCGGCCAGGCCCTGGAGGACGAGGGGCTGCGGGTGCGCAGCATGCACGTCTCGACCCTCGGCGCGAACGCCGTGGACGCCTTCTACGTCACCGGCGCCGAGGGCGCGCCGCTGCCCGGCGACGAGGCGGCCTCGGTCACCCGCAAGCTGGAGGAGACGCTCAGGGCGTGACCGTGTGTCGCGCGGCACGCGTACCCGCCCGCCGAAAGCGAGCAGGCGGGGACGAATGTCTTGCGCGGCCGGATACCCTGGAAGACGCTCAGACTGCCCCCGACTCCGAGGACCGACGCCGCCGTGTTCGATACTCTCTCCGATCGCCTTTCAGCGACCTTCAAGAACTTGCGCGGCAAGGGGCGCCTGAGCGAAGCGGACATCGACGCCACGGCGCGCGAGATCCGCATCGCGCTCCTCGAAGCCGACGTGGCCCTGCCGGTCGTCCGCACGTTCATCAAGAACGTCAAGGAACGCGCCCTCGGCTCCGACGTCTCCAGGGCGCTCAACCCCGCCCAGCAGGTCCTGAAGATCGTCAACGAGGAACTCGTCACGATCCTCGGCGGTGAGACCAGGCGGCTGCGCTTCGCCAAGCAGCCGCCCACCGTGATCATGCTGGCCGGTCTCCAGGGTGCCGGTAAGACCACCCTCGCGGGCAAGCTCGGCCGCTGGCTGAAGGAGCAGGGCCACTCGCCGCTGCTCGTCGCCTGTGACCTCCAGCGCCCCAACGCCGTCAACCAGCTCAGCGTCGTCGCCGAGCGCGCCGGTGTGGCCGTGTACGCCCCGCAGCCGGGCAACGGGGTGGGCGACCCGGTCCAGGTCGCCAAGGACTCCATCGAGTTCGCCAAGAACAAGGTCCACGACATCGTGATCGTGGACACCGCCGGCCGCCTCGGTATCGACGCCGAGCTGATGCGCCAGGCCGCGGACATCCGCGACGCCGTCTCGCCCGACGAGATCCTCTTCGTCGTCGACGCGATGATCGGCCAGGACGCCGTCAACACCGCCGAGGCCTTCCGCGACGGCGTCGGCTTCGACGGTGTCGTGCTGTCGAAGCTCGACGGCGACGCCCGCGGTGGCGCGGCCCTGTCGATCGCCTCGGTGACCGGCAAGCCGATCATGTTCGCCTCGAACGGCGAGAAGCTGGACGAGTTCGACGCCTTCCACCCTGACCGGATGGCCTCCCGCATCCTCGACATGGGTGACCTGCTCACCCTGATCGAGCAGGCGGAGAAGACGTTCAGCCAGGAAGAGGCCGAGAAAATGGCCTCCAAGCTGGCGTCCAAGAAGGGCCAGGACTTCACCCTGGACGACTTCCTGGCCCAGATGGAGCAGGTCAGGAAGATGGGCAGCATCAGCAAGCTGCTCGGCATGCTGCCCGGCATGGGGCAGATCAAGGACCAGATCGCCAACCTCGACGAGCGCGACGTCGACCGCACGGCGGCGATCATCAAGTCGATGACCCCGGCCGAGCGCCAGGAACCGACGATCATCAACGGCTCGCGCCGCGCCCGTATCGCCAAGGGTTCCGGCGTCGAGGTCAGCGCGGTGAAGGGCCTGGTCGAGCGGTTCTTCGAGGCCCGCAAGATGATGTCCCGGATGGCTCAGGGCGGCGGCATGCCCGGGATGCCCGGGATGCCGGGCATGGGTGGCGGCGCCGGCCGGCAGAAGAAGCAGCCGAAGCAGGCCAAGGGCAAGCAGCGCTCCGGCAACCCGATGAAGCGCAAGCAGCAGGAGCTGGAGGAGGCCAAGCGCCGCGAGGCCCAGGCACAGGGCGGCAACGCGCTCGGCCTGCCGCAGCAGGGCGCCCAGGACTTCGAACTGCCGGACGAGTTCAAGAAGTTCATGGGCTGACGCCGCCGCTGACGCCGCCGGTGACACTCAGGCGCCGACCGAGGCCGGTCCGCTCCGGTCGCCGAGGGCGCCCCTCACTGTGAGGGGCGCCCTCGGCGCATTCCGGGGTACCCCCGACGGGGGAACGCGGTGAGCCTCAGGGAGTCCGCGCGATCAGGTACCGGAACACGTTCGGCATCCACACCGTCCCGTCCGGGCGCCGGTAGGGGTGCAGGGCCTCGGTCAGTTCCTTGTCGACCTGCGCCTGGTCCGTCGCCGCGACCGCCGCGTCGAACAGCCCGGTGGACAGCAGGCCCTTCAGGGCGCTCTCCACATCGGCGTACCCGAAGGGACAGGCCACCCGCCCCGATCCGTCCGGCCGGAGACCGGCCCGCCCGGCGACCTCCTCCAGGTCGTCGCGCAGCACCGGACGCAGCCGGACCGTGCCGCGGCGCAACGGATCGGCCAGCTTGGCCGCGACCCGCAGCACCGCTGACGTGGCGCAGCGTTCCGGCGGTCCCCAGCCGACGAGCACCACGGGCGCCCCGCGTGTGACGAACGGTGTCGTGGCGGCGAGCAGACCGCCGAGGCCGTCAGCGTCGCCCGCGCGACACCCGATCGGCTCGAACGCGGTCACCAGGTCGTACGCGCGCGTGCCCTTTTCGGTCACGTCCTTCGGCAGCCGGTCGGTGAGACGGGTGCCGCCACCGTCCCCCCGCGGCCCGCCGGCGCTGCGGTCCCCGGGCTCCTTCGGCAGCAGGCGCTCGCGCGCGAGGGCCAGCCGTTCGGGGGAGGAGGGTTCGACACCGGTGAGGGCCGCCGCGCCCCTTGCGGCCGCCATCAGCAGGGCGAGCCCCGAGCCGCAGCCGAGGGCGAGGAGCCTGGTGCCGGGCCCCACGTCCAGTCGCTCGTAGACGGCCTCGTAGAGCGGGACCAGCATCCGCTCCTGGATCTCCGACCAGTCACGCGCGCGTGCACCCGGGTCCACACGGGGCGTCGGCCCCGCTAGTGGCAGGTGCTGCCGCACGAGCGTAGGTGTCATGGATAAGCGCCCCAATCCGCCGAGAAATTGCCGCAGTAACCGATCAGGTGACCCCCGTGCAGTGCGCTCGCACTTCCCCCGTATGCCAGGTAACTCCCCGTACGCGACGGCGTCCAGAGGTCTCGGGCCCCCGCTTGCGCACCGACCGTGCCTGTGGCGAGAATTCACATCCCGGCAACTTGGGGCCGTACCATCTCGCCATGGCCAAGGCTCCCGTTCTCACCCCGCAGGCGGACGACTTCCCCCGCTGGTACCAGGATCTGATCAACAAGGCCGAACTGGCCGACAACGGCCCGGTGCGCGGCACCATGGTGATCCGACCGTACGGTTACGGGCTGTGGGAGCGGATGCAGGCGGAGCTGGACGCCCGCATCAAGGACACGGGCACCGAGAACGCGTACTTCCCGCTGCTGATCCCGCAGTCCTACCTCACCCGCGAGGCGGACCATGTCGAGGGATTCGCACCCGAGTTGGCCGTCGTGACACACGGGGGCGGCAAGGAGCTGGAGGAGCCGGCGGTCGTGCGGCCCACCTCCGAGACCATCGTCAACGAGTACTTCTCCAAGTGGGTGCAGAGCTACCGCGACCTGCCCCTGCTGATCAACCAGTGGGCCAACGTGGTCCGTTGGGAGCTGCGGCCGCGCCTCTTCCTGCGGACGTCCGAGTTCCTCTGGCAGGAGGGGCACACCGCGCACGCCACCTACGAGGAGGCCCGCGACTTCGCCGCCCGCATCCAGCGCGAGGTCTACGGCGACTTCCTGGAGAACGTCCTCGCGATCGACTTCGTCTCCGGCCGCAAGACGGTCAAGGAGCGCTTCGCGGGCGCCGTCAACACCCTCACCCTCGAGAGCATGATGGGCGACGGCAAGGCCCTCCAGATGGTCACCAGCCATGAGCTGGGCCAGAACTTCGCCCGCGCCTTCGACACCCGGTACCTGACCAGCGACGGCACGCAGGAGCTGGTCTGGCAGACCTCCTGGGGCTCGACGACCCGCATGATCGGCGCCCTGGTGATGATCCACGGCGACGACGACGGGCTGCGGGTGCCGCCGCGGCTGGCGCAGATCCAGGTCGTCGTCCTCGCGGTCAAGGGGGACGAGGCGGTTCTGGCCAAGGTCCGCGAGGTGGGTGACCGGCTGAGGGCGGCGGGGCTCCGCGTCCGGGTCGACGACCGCACCGACGTCCCCTTCGGGCGGCGCGCGGTCGACTGGGAGCTCAAGGGCGTGCCGGTCCGGGTCGAGATCGGGCCCCGTGACCTGGAGAACGGCACCGCGATGCTGGCGCGCCGCATCCCGGGCGGCAAGGAGCCGGTGGCGATCGACGCGCTCGAAAGCCTGCTGCCCGCCGTCCTCGAGGAGGACCAGGCGCTGTTGCTGCGGCAGTCCCGTGAGCGCCGCGAATCCCGTACGACGGACGTCTCGACGATCGAGGAGGCGGCCGAGGTCGCCGCCGCCGGCGGCTGGGCGCGCGTCCCGTGGGCGACCCTCGGCGAAGAAGGCGAGGCCAGGCTGGCCGAGCAGTCGCTGACCGTACGCTGTCTGATCGCGGAGGACGGGTCGGTGCCGGACGACGGGGACGCCCCCGGTAACGTCGCCGTCGTCGCGCGCGCTTACTGAGGCAGCGCCCTCCGCTCGCGAGAGCGACCGAAAGGCCTCTTGCGCCCCTGCGGAACTTCCCTGCCCCGGCGCGTGGACCTCGTCTACGCGCCGGGGCGTACGTGGGCCTACGCACCAGCTTGGTAGGAGCTGTGAGGCTTCTCCGCAGATCAGCGCACCCGCCCTCGTCAGGACGCATCAGCGGCAACTGACGGGTACGTGCAAATTATTTGGGATGGCCCGGAATAGGAACACAGGGGCACCCCCGCTCGTTGTCATTACGTGAGCACGACACAGACACCACCTGTTCTCGCCGCAGAACTGGCAGAGGCGTGGGCCGACATTCAGCGGTACCACCCCGAACTGCCCGATCTTGCCGCGCCAGAGTCCCTGATCGGGGAGTCGTCGTCCGCCTGCGGTCACGAGCTCTCCTTCGAGCGACTGCTTCACGAGGCAGTCCATGGCATCGCCGCAGCCCGCGGCGTGCGTGACACCTCCCGCGCCGGCCGCTACCACAACCGCAGATTCCTCGCGATCGCCGAGGAACTGGGTCTGGACCACCCCGAGGAACCCCACCCCAGCAGCGGTTTCTCCCTGGTCACGCTCAACCCCGAGGCCAAGCGGCGCTACCGTCCGACGATCGAGCGCCTCCAGCGGGCCCTCAAGGCCCATCTGGCGGCCACCTCCTCCGACACCACCCGCAGCTTCCGCGGCCCGGCGGCCCGGCACGGCTCCTCCGGCGGCGGCGTCCGGGTCAAGGCCGTGTGCGACTGCGGCCGCAACGTGCGGGTCGTACCGTCGGTCCTGGCCCAGGCGCCGATCGTGTGCGGGGGCTGCGGCAAGCCGTTCCGGATCCCGGAGATCGCGGGCGCCGCCTAGGCACGCGCCGTCATGCACCGGCATCTCGTGGCTGCCGGTTCAGTGTGATGCGGGGGGCCGTCGCCGGCGGCGCCCCGCACGCGCCGGGCGTTGCTTCCGCATGCCCGGGGACCACCCGTGGCCGGAAGGGACCCGAGCGGTGTGGCACAATGGCTAGCTGTACTCGACAGTCGCACAGGACCCCTCTCTCCTCCGGCTGACGCGTCCATCGGGCACTCGGGTACCGCAACCCCACGCGGCCATCTCGCCGTGCCCAACCACGTCAAGACCAGGAGACACCACTTCCGTGGCAGTCAAGATCAAGCTGAAGCGTCTGGGCAAGATCCGCGCGCCTCACTACCGCATCGTCGTCGCCGACTCCCGCACCCGTCGTGACGGTCGTGCGATCGAGGAGATCGGCAAGTACCAGCCGACGTACCACCCGTCGATCATCGAGGTCGACGCCGACCGCGTGGCGTACTGGCTGGGTGTCGGCGCGCAGCCGACCGAGCCCGTGCTCGCCATTCTGAAGAAGACCGGCGACTGGCAGAAGTTCAAGGGCGAGCCCGCCCCGGCGCCGCTGCTCGTCGCCGAGCCGAAGAAGGCTCGCCCGTCGTTCGAGGCCCTCGGTGGCGACGACTCGGGCAAGGGTGAGGCCATCACCCAGAAGAAGAAGGCTGAGAAGAAGGACGAGGCTGCCGCCGAGTCCGAGTCGACCGAGGCCTGAGCAGCATGCTCGAAGAGGCGCTTGAGCACCTCGTGAAGGGCATCGTCGACAACCCCGACGATGTGCAGGTCGCCTCGCGCAACCTGCGCCGCGGGCGCGTGCTCGAGGTCCGGGTCCACCCGGACGACCTCGGCAAGGTGATCGGCCGCAACGGCCGCACCGCACGCGCTCTGCGCACCGTCGTGGGCGCCATCGGCGGCCGTGGCGTCCGCGTCGACCTCGTCGACGTGGATCACGTCCGCTGACGCGTTTCGCAACACCGGCTCGGGCCGGGGAGGGCCACTGGGCCGTCCCCGGCCCGTGGTCGTTACGGCAGTCGTGACGACCGGTATGTGACGACAGGTACGACAGGAGATCTTCAGAAGTGCAGCTCGTAGTCGCGCGGATCGGCCGCGCCCACGGCATCAAGGGCGAGGTCACCGTCGAGGTACGCACCGACGAGCCGGAGCTGCGGCTCGCGCCCGGCGCCGTCCTGTCCACGGACCCGGCCTCGACCGGCCCGCTGACCATCGAGACCGGCCGGGTGCACAGCGGTCGTCTCCTCCTGCGCTTCGAGGGGGTGCGGGACCGCACCGCCGCCGAAGCGCTGCGCAACACCCTCCTGATCGCCGAGGTCGACCCCGCGGAGCTGCCCGAGGAGGAGGACGAGTACTACGACCACCAGCTGATGGACCTGGACGTGGTCACCAAGGACGGCGCGGAGGTCGGCCGGATCACGGAGATCTCGCATCTGCCCTCCCAGGACCTCTTCATCGTCGAGCGGCCCGACGGCAGCGAGGTGATGATCCCCTTCGTCGAGGCGATCGTCATCGAGATCGATCTGGAGGAGCAGCGGGCCGTCATCGACCCGCCGCCCGGTCTGATCGACGACCGTGCCGAGATCGTTTCCTCCCGGGACGCGGACGCGGACGCGGACGAGGACACGGACGCGAACGCGGTCGGCGACACCGACGACGCGGACGCCGACGCGGACGGGGACCGGCCGTAATGCGCCTCGACGTCGTCACGATCTTCCCCGAGTACCTCGACCCGCTGAACGTCTCCCTCGTCGGCAAGGCACGCGCGCGCGGCCGGCTGGACGTACACGTGCACGATCTGCGGGAGTGGACGTACGACCGGCACAACACGGTCGACGACACCCCCTACGGCGGCGGACCCGGCATGGTCATGAAGACCGAGCCCTGGGGCGAAGCGCTCGACACCGTCCTCGCCGACGGCTACGAGCGGGGCGCGCACGCGCCCGCGATCGTCGTCCCGACCCCCAGCGGCCGGCCCTTCACCCAGGAACTCGCGGTCGAGCTCTCCGAACGCCCCTGGCTGATCTTCACCCCGGCCCGCTACGAGGGCATCGACCGGCGGGTCATCGACGAGTACGCCACCCGGATCCCCGTCTACGAGGTCTCCATCGGCGACTACGTCCTGGCCGGCGGGGAGGCCGCCGTCCTGGTCGTCACCGAGGCGGTGGCCCGCCTGCTGCCCGGCGTGCTCGGCAACGCCGAGTCCCACCGCGACGACTCCTTCGCCCCCGGTGCCATGGCCAGCCTCCTGGAGGGGCCGATCTACACCAAGCCGCCCGCCTGGCGCGGCCGGGAGATCCCCGAGGTGCTGCTCAGCGGCCACCACGGCAGGATCGCCCGCTGGCGCCGGGACGAGGCCCTGCGGCGCACCACGGCCAACCGGCCCGACCTGATCGAGCGCTGCGAGCCGGGGACCTTCGGCAAGAAGGACCGCGAGATGCTCTCCATCCTGGGCTGGATGCCCGACCCGGAGGGTGCCCCGTACGGTCGATTTTGGCGCAGGACCGACAGCGTGGAAGAATAGGCCGCTGTTGTGCGCCGTCCGGTGTGCGCCCCTGCCACAGGGGGACACGACGCCCGCCTCGACGGGCACACGGCACTCAATCCTCGAACATCTAGTTCCGTTGATGACCTGTGGCATCAGCGAAGAAAGCAGACGAAATGTCTCACCTGCTCGACTCTGTCGACGCCGCGTCGCTGCGCAGCGACGTCCCGGCCTTCCGTCCGGGTGACACCGTCAACGTCCACGTCCGCGTCATCGAGGGCAACCGCTCCCGTGTGCAGCAGTTCAAGGGCGTAGTCATCCGCCGCCAGGGCGCCGGTGTCCGCGAGACCTTCACGGTCCGCAAGGTCTCCTTCTCCGTCGGCGTCGAGCGCACCTTCCCGGTGCACACCCCGATCGTCGAGAAGATCGAGCTCGTCACCCGCGGTGACGTGCGTCGCGCCAAGCTCTACTACCTCCGTGAGCTGCGCGGCAAGGCCGCGAAGATCAAGGAGAAGCGCGACAACTGAGCGCCCTCGGGCGTTCACGGCGCGGCCGGATAGCATCTGGCCCCGATGGACACCGAAGCTCAGCCGACGACGGAGCGCGACCGCTCCTCCCGCCCTTCCGTTCCCGAGGACGTCTCCCAGGAGACCCCGGAGGCGGAGGGACCGGAGGGACGGTCGCGTTTCGCGTTGGTGGAGCGGATCACGCGGTGGCTGCCGGGCGGCCGGACCAGTCTGACCCTGCTGATCTGCCTGCTGTTTTTGCTGGCCCTCAACGCTTTCGTGGTGCAACCGTTCCAGATTCCCAGCGGATCCATGGAAAACGGATTGAGGATCGGCGACCGCGTTCTCGTAAATAAGTTGGCGTACCGTTTCGGTGCCGAGCCGCGGCGCGGTGATGTCGTCGTCTTCGACGGCGCCGGGTACTTCGGGAACTTCGACTACATCAAGCGCGTCGTGGGTGTAGGGGGAGATCACGTGGTCTGCTGCGACAAGGAGGGGAGGATCAAGGTGAACGGCCGGTCGGTCGACGAGTCGACGTTCCTGTATCCCGGCGACCGTGCGTCCACGGTGGACTTCGACGTGGACGTGCCCGAGGGCACCCTGTTCGTCCTCGGTGACCACCGCAGCCACTCCAGCGACTCGCGGGACCACCTCGGTTCACCGGGCGGCGGCATGATCCCCGTGGACCGGGTGATCGGCCGCGCCGACTGGATCCTCTGGCCCTTCGCGCACCTCACCCGTCTGTCCCGCCCGAGCGCCTACGCGCGGGTGCCCGGCGCGGAGGGCGCCCATGGGTAACCGCGGCAGGCCGCGCGGCATCCCCACCAGCGCCGCGGACAACCTTCTGCCCACCGGCGCCCGGCGCACGTCCAGTTCGGCCGCCGGCCGCACCCGCGCGGAACGGCGCAAGCTCCAGCGCAAGGTCAAGCGCAAGCGCAGGCGCTCGGCCGTCCGGGAGATACCGCTGCTGGTCGGTGTCGCCGTCCTGATAGCCCTGGTCCTGAAGACGTTCCTGGTGCAGGCCTTCGTGATCCCGTCCGGCTCCATGGAGCAGACGATCCGGATCGGCGACCGTGTCCTGGTCGACAAGTTCACCCCGTGGTTCGGCTCCAAGCCCGAGCGCGGGGACGTCGTCGTCTTCAAGGACCCCGGCGGCTGGCTCGACGACGAGCAGACCACCGCCAAGAAGGCGGACCCGGTCGTCGTCAAGCAGATCAAGGAGGGGCTCACCTTCATCGGCCTGCTGCCGTCCGACGACGAGAAGGACCTCATCAAGCGGGTCGTCGGGGTGGGTGGCGACCGTGTGGTCTGCTGTGACACGCAGGGACGCGTCACCGTCAACGGCGTTCCCCTGGAAGAGGGGTCGTATCTGTATCCCGGCAACGCGCCCTCCAGCACGTCGTTCGACATCACCGTCCCGCAGGGGCGGCTGTGGGTGATGGGCGACCACCGCGCCAACTCCGCCGACTCCCGGGCCCACCAGAACACCGACTACGGCGGCACCGTCTCGGAGGACGAGGTCGTGGGGCGGGCCATGGTCATCGCCTGGCCGCTGGGGCACTGGGTCCGTCTCAAGGAACCGCAAACTTTCGCATCCGTCACCGGCTCGGCCGCCACGGCGACCGCGTCCGCCCAGCCGTCGCATAGGGTTGCCCCCGGCGATCCGAACGGATCGGTTGGACAACTCCCGAGCCCTGCGGAACTCCCGCTCGTTATGGGAGTGGTGGGCCTGCGTCGTACGTGGGGCAGGCAGCGGCACAGAGTGAGGAGTTGGCGTGGGGGATGTGGCGGTTGGCGCACGGTCCGGGCACGACGGCGAGGAGCACCGCGGTCATCCCGTGGAAGCAGCCGACCCGGCTTCCGACAGCGCCGTGACCCCCGGGAATGACCCGGTGGCGGGTGGCGACGGCCCCCCGGCGGACGAGCCGCCCCGGACCGGTGGCGGTGGTTCCGGCGGTGGCCCGGCCCCGAAGCCGAAGAAGCCCCGCTCCTTCTGGAAGGAGCTGCCGATCCTGATCGGTATCGCGCTCGTCCTCGCGCTGCTGATCAAGACGTTCCTGGTGCAGGCGTTCTCCATCCCGTCGGCCTCGATGGAGAACACCCTCAAGGAGGGCGACCGGGTCCTCGTCGACAAGCTGACCCCGTGGTTCGGGTCCGAGCCGGAGCGCGGTGAGGTCGTCGTCTTCCACGACCCCGACAACTGGCTGGCGGGCGAGGCCACCGCTGATCCGAACGCCTTCCAGACCGTCCTCAGCTGGATCGGCCTGATGCCGTCCGCAGAGGAGAAGGACCTGATCAAGCGGGTCATCGGCGTCGGCGGCGACACCGTCGCGTGCAAGGGCACCGGCCCGCTCACGGTCAACGGCAAGGCGCTGAACGAGCCGTACGTGTACCCCGGCAACACCCCGTGCAGCCAGGACGACCAGGGCGGCCAGTTCACCGTCAAGGTCCCCAAGGGCTTCATCTGGGTGATGGGCGACCACCGTCAGAACTCGCGCGACTCGCGCTACAACCAGTCGGACAAGAACCACGGCATGGTGCCCGTCGACCAGGTCGTCGGCCGTGCCGTCGTCAAGGCCTGGCCGATCACCCGTTGGGGCACGCTGCCGGTGCCCGACACCTTCGACCAGGACGGCCTGAGCGCCCAGAGCGCGGGATCCGCGGCGCTGACGGTCGCCCCGCAGGGTCTCGCCCTCGTCGGCGCCGTCCCCGTCGTGCTGTGGCGCCGTCGGCGCACGGAGGGCTCCGCGGCCCGCTGACCTTCCGGCTTCCGGTCCGGCGCCACTCGGCAAACCCTTTCCCAAGCTTGTGACCAAGGCTCGGGAAGACCGGGGAGGAAGGGCTGACCCGGCTCGGTACCGCCGGGTAGGGTGCGGATCCATGGGTGGCGAGAGCACGACGCGTACGGCCCCGCACAGTGGCGGTGGCACCAGCAGTGGCCCGGTGGGCAGCCGGACCGGACAGCGTCTGTCCGGACTGGCCGTCGCACTGGGCCTCGTGCTGTTCCTCGGCGGATTCGGGTGGGGAGCCCTGCTCTACCGGCCGTACACCGTGCCCACCAGCTCCATGAGCCCGACGATCGCGGCCGGCGACCGTGTGCTGGCCGAGCGCATCGACGGCGACGAGGTGCGCCGCGGGGACGTCGTCGTCTTCACCGACAAGACCTGGGCGAGCAACGCGCCCGTGGTCAAGCGGGTCGTGGCGGTCGGCGGCGACACGGTCTCCTGCTGCACCGAGGGCAAGCTGACCGTCAACGGCAAGCAGATCGAGGAACCGTATCTGCCCGCCGGCAGCCTCGCCGAGAACAAGAACATCCCGACCGTGAAGGTCCCGGAGGGCCGGCTCTTCCTGCTCGGCGACGAGCGGGAGGGCTCCCTGGACTCCTCCGCCCACCTCACGGACGCGGCGCAGGGCACGGTCGCGCGCAGCGCCGTCGCGGCCCGGGTCGACGCCGTCGTCTGGCCCATGAACGGCATGCTGGAGCGCCCCACGGGCTTCACGGCGCTCGGCGCCCTGTCGCAGCCCGGCCCGCTGGGCACCATCGGCTGGATGATCGTCGCGGGTGGTGTGCTGGTCCTCGGGGGCGGGGCCTACGGCCCGATCGCCAAGCGGACGTCCGGCCGTCGTGCCCGGCCGGAGGCGGCCGGTGCCCGCTGAGACCTCGGACGGGCCGGTGGGCGCGGGCCTCGACTCCTACGAGGGCGGCCTGCGCAAGGTCGCCCGGGTCGTCCTCCTCGACCCGCAGGACCGCATCCTGCTGCTGCACGGCCATGAACCGGACGACCCGGCCGACAACTGGTGGTTCACCCCCGGGGGCGGGGTGGAGGGCGACGAGACCCGTGAGGAGGCGGCTCTGCGGGAACTCGTCGAGGAGACCGGCATCTCCGAGGTCGAGCTCGGTCCGGTGCTGTGGCGGCGCAGGTGTTCCTTCCCGTTCGCGGGCCGCCGCTGGGACCAGGACGAGTGGTACTACCTGGCCCGTACGACGGTGACGGCGACCCGCGCGACGGCCCTGACCGAGCTGGAGCGGCGCAGCGTCGCCGGAGCGCGCTGGTGGACCTGTCAGGAACTGGCCCGGGCCCATGAGACGGTGTATCCGACCAGACTCGCCGAGCTGCTGCGCAGGCTGCTCGACGAAGGTCCTCCGGCCGGACCCGTAACGCTGGACACGGAAATCGTCTAGCGGCGCACGGGACTGGCGCACAATGGGGAGATCGCACGGCTGAAGGGGAACATGCCATGAGCGCCGAGGACCTCGAGAAGTACGAGACCGAGATGGAGCTGAAGCTCTACCGGGAGTACCGCGATGTCGTCGGTCTGTTCAAATACGTGATCGAGACCGAGCGGCGTTTCTACCTCACCAACGACTACGAGATGCAGGTGCACTCGGTCCAGGGCGAGGTGTTCTTCGAAGTGTCGATGGCCGACGCCTGGGTGTGGGACATGTACCGGCCGGCCCGCTTCGTGAAGCAGGTACGGGTACTCACGTTCAAGGACGTGAACATCGAGGAGCTCAACAAGAGCGATCTGGAGCTTCCGGGGAGCTGAGCCCCCGGAGGCGGCCGCTCGTGTGGGTGACCGGGTTTTCCACAGGCCCCGGGTTGTCCACCAAGATCCTTTCCGGGGCGGCGGATGCGTGAGCGTGGGTGCCGGAGGTGGTGCCCACATGGACACGAACACGAACGCGAACGCGCACACGACGGCGGACCGGGCCCGGGGCGCATGCGGCAGGTACGGCGAGGAAGTGGCCGCACGGCGGCTGGTCGAGGCCGGGATGACGGTCCTGGAGCGCAACTGGCGCTGCGGCAGGGCCGGTGAGATCGACATCGTCGCCCGCGACGGCGACGTCCTGGTGGTCTGCGAGGTGAAGACCCGCAGCGGCGGCGGATTCCAGCACCCGATGGCCTCGGTGACGCCCGAGAAGGCCGAGCGCCTGCGCGACCTGGCCGAGCGGTGGATCCAGGCGCACGGCGGAGCACCGCCGGGCGGCGTCCGCATCGACCTGGTCGGCGTCGTCCTGCCCCGCCGCGGCGCGGCCGTCGTCGAGCACGCGCGGGGGGTGGCCTGAGATGGGCTTCGCGCGTACGTGCTCGGTGGCGCTGGTGGGCGTCGAAGGGGTCGTCGTCGAGGTGCAGGCCGACCTCGAACCGGGAGTCGCGGCGTTCACGCTGGTGGGGCTGCCGGACAAGAGCCTGACCGAGAGCCGCGACCGGGTCCGGGCGGCGGTGGTGAACTCGGGCGGCGAATGGCCGCAGAAGAAGCTGACCGTCGGACTCAGCCCGGCCTCGGTGCCCAAGGGCGGCAGCGGCTTCGACCTCGCCATCGCCAGCGCGGTGCTCGGCGCGGCCGAGCGGATCGACCCACGGGTGCTCGCCGACATCGTCATGATCGGAGAGCTGGGCCTGGACGGCCGGGTGCGCCCGGTCCGGGGCATCCTGCCCGCCGTGCTTGCCGCGGCCGACGCCGGATACGAACAGGTGGTCGTGCCGGAGTGCGCCGCCGCCGAGGCGGCACTGGTCCCCGGGGTGTCCGTGCTCGGGGTGCGCAGCCTGCGGCAGCTGATCGCGATCCTCGCAGACGAGCCGGTCCCCGACGAGGAACCGGAGGAGGCGGGCCGCCCGGATCCGCTGCTGGCCGGCCTGCGGATGCCCGGCACCGGAGCGGCCACCGGGATGCACAGCATGGGCGCCGCCCACCAGGAACAGGAGCACGACCTCGCGGACGTGATCGGTCAGGGATCGGCACGGACCGCGGTGGAGGTGGCCGCGGCCGGCGGACACCATCTCTTCCTGGAGGGACCGCCCGGGACCGGCAAGACCATGCTCGCGGAACGTCTGCCGGCCGTGCTCCCCAGGCTGAGCCGGCAGGAGTCGCTGGAGGTCACCGCGGTCCACTCGGTGGCCGGGCTGCTGCCACCGGGCAAGCCCCTCATCGACGTGGCCCCGTACTGCGCCCCGCACCACTCGGCCACGATGCAGTCACTGGTCGGGGGCGGGGCCGGATTCGCCCGGCCGGGCGCCGTCTCGCTGGCCCATCGGGGGGTGCTCTTCCTCGACGAGACCCCCGAGTTCGGCAGCCACGCCCTCGACGCCCTGCGGCAGCCGCTGGAGGCGGGCCATGTGGTGATCGCGCGCAGTGCCGGCGTGGTCCGGTTCCCGGCACGGTTCCTGATGGTCCTCGCGGCGAACCCCTGCCCGTGCGGGCGGTTCTCGCAGCGGGACACCCTGTGCGAGTGCCCGCCCTCCGCGATCCGCCGCTACCAGGCCCGTCTCTCCGGCCCGCTGCTGGACCGGGTCGACCTGCGGGTCGAGGTGGACCCGGTCAGCCGGGCCCAGCTCGCGCACCGCGGTCCCGGCGGGGAGTCCACCGCGATCGTCGCCGACCGGGTCAGGGCCGCCCGCGAGCGGGCGGCGGCCCGGCTGGCGGGCACCCCGTGGCGGACCAACAGCGAGGTGCCGGGGCGGGAGCTGCGCAACCGGTGGCATGCCGCGGTCGGCGCCATGGACGAGGCGGAACGCGGCCTGGAGCGAGGGGTGCTGACCGCCCGGGGACTCGACCGGGTCCTGCGCGTGGCCTGGACCGTCGCCGACCTGGTCGGCCACGACCGGCCCGGCGCGATGGACGTGAACCTGGCCCTCCAGCTGCGCACGGGAGTGCCGCGCGGGGTGCCGATGGCCCTCGGGGCCCTGACGTGAACGGCGGTGGTGAACCGGCCGCCGACCGGCTCGCCCGGGTCTTCCTCGGGCGGGTCCTCGAACCCGGCGACGAGGTGGGCGGGCAGTGGGTGCGCGAGCGGGGCGCGGCGGAGGTGGTGCGCCGGCTGCGGGACGACGGGGAGCCGTTGCCCGGGGTGACCGCGCGGCGCTGGGCCGGCCTGCGGGCGCGGGCCGGGCAGGCGGAGCCCGAGCGGGATCTCGCCGTGGCGCGGGAGGCCGGGGTGCGGTTCGTGTGCCCGGGGGACGCCGAGTGGCCGGGGACGCTGGACGAGCTCGGGGACGCCCGGCCGGTCGGCCTCTGGGTGCGGGGGCGGCCCGGTCTGCGGATGTGGGCGCTGCGCTCGGTCGCCGTCGTCGGCGCCCGCGCCTGCACCGAGTACGGCGCCCACATGGCGGCCACCCTCTCCGCCGGCCTCGCCGAGCGGGGCTGGGTGGTGGTGTCGGGCGGCGCCTACGGGGTGGACGGCGCCGCCCACCGGGGCGCTCTGGGGGCGGGCGGCGCCACCGTCGCCGTCCTCGCCTGCGGGGTCGACCGGCCCTACCCGCGCGGCCACACGGCGTTGATCAACAGGATCGCCGAACAGGGGCTCGTGATCGGCGAGTTGCCGCCCGGCGACCATCCGACGCCGAGCAGGTTCATCCTGCGCAACCGGGTGATCGCCGCGCTCACCCGGGGCACGGTCGTCGTCGAGGCCGCCTACCGCAGCGGCTCGCTGGTCACCGCCCGGGCGGCCCAGCGGTTGGGCCGGCACACGATGGGCGTCCCGGGGCCGGCCACCAGCGGCCTCTCCGCCGGTGTGCACGAACTGCTGCGGGGAGAGGCCGTGCTGGTCACCGATGTCGCGGAGGTCGTCGAACTGGTCGGTGACATGGGTGAGCTGGCCCCCGACCGGCGCGGTCCAGCGCTGCCGCGCGATCTGCTGGAGCCGGCCGCCCGCCGCGTCCTGGCCGCGCTGCCCGCCCGCAGACCCGCGCCGGCCGAGGAGATCGCCCGCGAGGCCCGCACCACGCCGGACGACGCGATCGCGAGACTGTACGAACTCAGAGCGCTCGGCTACGTCGAACGACACGGCGACGGCTGGAAGTTGACACGCCAGGCGGTGGTCTCCGTTCGAGCGGGTCGGCGTCCGTGTTGACCCGGGGGGTTCGGCCGTCCGGGGGAACGTCGAAAGCCTTGGGGATTCCGGCAGTTGACGCACCGTCGGGGTCGACCGCGAAGACCGACGTGACCCTGGAGTGCGCTCAGCGGAACGTATCTGCGTACCGGTCCGGGCTCCGCCTTCGCGCACCGCGACACCCCAGTCACGCTACGCTCACGAGGATTCCGGCACAGACCGGCACCTCTGCACCACGCGGTACCCACCACACGCACTTCACGGCAGAACGGCACAAGGCGACGAATGCCCCAGCACACCTCCGGGTCCGACCGGGCGGCGATCACCCCAGCCGCCCGTGACGGTGGCAGCGTGCGGCCGCCCGCTCCCTCGACACTCGACGAGCTGTGGCGGTCGTACAAGGCGACGGGGGACGAACGGCTGCGTGAGCAGCTGATCCTGCACTACTCACCGCTGGTGAAGTACGTGGCGGGCCGGGTGAGCGTCGGCCTGCCGCCCAATGTGGAGCAGGCCGACTTCGTGTCCTCCGGGGTCTTCGGACTGATCGACGCGATCGAGAAGTTCGACATCGGACGGGAGATCAAGTTCGAGACCTACGCGATCACCCGGATCCGGGGCGCGATGATCGACGAGCTCCGGGCGCTGGACTGGATCCCGCGGTCGGTGCGCCAGAAGGCGCGCAACGTCGAGCGGGCCTACGCGACGCTGGAGGCGCGGCTGCGGCGGACTCCGTCGGAGTGCGAGGTGGCCGCCGAGCTGGGCATCGCGGTGGAGGAACTGCACGCCGTCTTCAGTCAGTTGTCGCTGGCCAACGTGGTGGCACTGGAGGAGCTGCTGCACGTCGGGGGCGAGGACGGGGACGGCCTCAGCTTCATGGACACGCTGGAGGACACCGCCGCGGACAACCCCGTGGAGGTGGCCGAGGACCGGGAGCTCAGGCGGTTCCTCGCCCGGGCGATCAACACGCTGCCCGCCCGGGAGAAGACGGTCGTCACGCTCTACTACTACGAGGGCCTGACGCTCGCCGAGATCGGGAACGTGCTGGGGGTGACCGAGAGCAGGGTCAGCCAGATCCACACCAAGTCCGTCCTCCAGCTGCGCGCGAAACTGGCGAGCTTCGGCCGCTGAACGGAGGGCGCGGCGCCCTGACCGGCGGACGGCCTGGGCAGAGGGCACTGCCCAGGCCGGCGGACGGGCGCGCGGAGGGACGGGGGCCCGCAACGGTGGCGGGCGCAAGGACGGGCGGGCGGAAGGACGGGCGGGGTCACTCCCGCCGCGGGCGGCGCGTCCGTAGAGTGGTCGACGTGCCAAGGATTCGAGCGGCCTCCGTGGCCGAGCACCGGTCGATGCAGCGTGCCGCCCTGCTGGACGCGGCACGCTCCCTGTTGTCCGAGGGCGGGACGGAGGCGCTGACCTTCCCGGCCCTCGCCGAGCGCACGGGCCTCGCGCGCTCGTCCGTCTACGAGTACTTCCGGTCGCGGGCCGCCGTGGTCGAGCAGCTGTGCGAGGTCGACTTCCCCGTCTGGGCGGCGGAGGTCGAGTCGGCGATGGCCGCGGCCGAGGGGGCCGAGGCCAAGGTCGAGGCGTATGTGCGCCGGCAGCTCGCCCTGGTGGGCGACCGGCGGCACCGCGCCGTCGTGGCGATCTCGGCGAGCGAGCTGGACGCGGGGGCCCGGGAGAAGATCCGGGCCGCGCACGGCGGGCTCGTGGCCATGATCGGCGCGGCGCTGGCTGAGCTGGGACACGAGGAGCCCCGGCTGGCGGCGATGCTGCTCCAGGGCGTGGTGGACGCGGCGGTGCGGCGGATCGAACTGGGGGCTGCGGAGGATCCCACCGCGATCACGGACGCCGCGGTGACGATGGTGCTGCGCGGCGTCCGGGGCTGACTCACGGCAGGGGCACCCCGAGCACCGGCAGCAGCCGCGACGGGCCGCTCCGGCGCAGCCACGGGGGCAGCAGCGACAGCGGGTCCAGATAGGTCCGGCCGCTCAGCAGCCCCCAGTGCAGACACGTCCGCGCGCAGTGCGAGCCCGTCGGCTCCACGGTGCCGACGACCGCGCCCGGCGCCACCTCGTCGCCCTTGCGCACCGACGCCCGTACCGGCTCGTAGGTGGTCCGCAGGGGCGGCACACCCGTCGCCGACAGCTCCACCGAGACGACGCCCCGGCCCGCCACCCGGCCCGCGAAGGACACCCGGCCGGCCGCCACCGCCCGTACCGCAGCGCCCGGCGGCGCCGACAGGTCGATGCCCCGGTGGCCGCGGGCGTACGGGCTCGCCGGGGGTTCCCAGCCGCGTACCACCGCCGGACGGGTGCCCACCGGCCAGGCCCGGCCGACCGCCGGGACGGTCGGCCCGGGGAGCGCCCGGGCGCCCGGTGCGGGCTGCGGGACCGCCCACGCCACCGTGGCCACCGTCAAGAGCGACAGCATCGACAGCATCGGCAGGGACGGCAGGAACGGCAGCAGGGCCGTGAATCGCTGTGCGTTCATGACGACACCGTCCCGCGTCGCCGGGACCGGGGCCCGGACCTGTGGACCACCCGACGGTTGTGGACAGCGGCGTCACCCGGTGCCCCGCCGGTCCCGTACACTTCTTCTGGCGATCCGGGTCACCGGGTCGACTTCGCACGCCCCGGTATCGGGGACCGGCCACGGTCGGTTCTCCGGTATCCGCGCCCCTCGGTCCTTCGTGGCTCGGCGCACCGCGGGCGTCAGGCGCGGGAGCCGTCCGGTCCCCGCGGCACAACCGAGAAACCCAAGGAGAACGGCCATGGCCGTCGTCACGATGCGGGAGCTGCTGGAAAGCGGCGTCCACTTCGGTCACCAGACCCGTCGCTGGAACCCGAAGATGAAGCGCTTCATCTTCACCGAGCGCAACGGCATCTACATCATCGACCTGCTCCAGTCGCTGTCGTACATCGACCGCGCCTACGAGTTCGTCAAGGAGACCGTCGCCCACGGCGGCACGGTCATGTTCGTCGGCACGAAGAAGCAGGCGCAGGAGGCCATCGCGGAGCAGGCCACCCGCGTCGGCATGCCCTACGTCAACCAGCGCTGGCTGGGCGGCATGCTCACCAACTTCTCGACCGTCTACAAGCGCCTTCAGCGCCTCAAGGAGCTCGAGCTCATCGACTTCGAGGACGTCGCCGCCTCGGGTCTGACGAAGAAGGAGCTCCTGGTCCTCTCGCGTGAGAAGGCCAAGCTGGAGAAGACCCTCGGTGGTATCCGCGAGATGTCCAAGGTGCCCAGCGCCGTCTGGATCGTGGACACCAAGAAGGAGCACATCGCGGTCGGCGAGGCCCGGAAGCTCAACATCCCGGTCGTCGCCATCCTCGACACCAACTGCGACCCCGACGAGGTCGACTACAAGATCCCGGGCAACGACGACGCGATCCGCTCCGTCACCCTGCTCACCCGCGTGATCGCCGACGCCGTCGCCGAGGGCCTCATCTCCCGTTCCGGCGTCGCCACCGGCGACAAGGGTGACAAGGCCGCCGGCGAGCCGCTGGCCGCGTGGGAGCGCGACCTGCTCGAGGGCGAGAAGAAGGCGGACGGCGAAGAGTCCGCCGAGAAGCCGGCCGAGGCCGCTGCCGAGGCTGAGGCCCCCGCCGCCGAGGCGCCCGCCGCCGAGACCGAGGCGCCCGCCGCCGAGGCCCCCGCCGCCGAGGCCGCTCCGGCCGCCGAGGGCGAGCAGGCCTGAGTCAGGCCGTAGGCCGCACGGTCGCCGACGCGTCCGTACGGCCCTAGGGACGAAGTGACGGCGGGGGGTGCCCAGCGCACCGCCCGCCGTTCACCCACAGCCCCCCAGATCTTCGTAGATCTTCGAGACTTCGAACTCCGAGAGAGATTCACAGATCATGGCGAACTACACCGCCGCTGACGTCAAGAAGCTCCGTGAGCTCACCGGCGCCGGCATGATGGACTGCAAGAAGGCGCTGGACGAGGCCGAGGGCAGCGTCGACAAGGCCGTCGAGGCGCTCCGGATCAAGGGCCAGAAGGGCGTCGCCAAGCGTGAGGGCCGCTCCGCCGAGAACGGCGCCGTGGTCTCGATCATCGCCGACGACAACACCTCCGGCGTCCTCGTCGAGCTGAAGTGCGAGACGGACTTCGTCGCCAAGGGTGACAAGTTCCAGGCCGTCGCCAACGCGATCGCCGAGCACGTCGCCAAGACCTCCCCGGCCGACCTCGAGGCGCTGCTCGCGTCCGAGATCGAGGCCGGCAAGACCGTCCAGGCGTTCGTGGACGAGGCCAACGCCAACCTCGGCGAGAAGATCGTGCTGGACCGCTTCGCGCAGTTCGCCGGTGGCTTCGTGACCGCGTACATGCACCGCACGATGCCCGACCTGCCCCCGCAGATCGGTGTCCTCGTCGAGCTGGACAAGCCGAACGCCGACGTCGCCAAGGGCATCGCCCAGCACATCGCCGCCTTCGCGCCGAAGTACCTCTCCAAGGAGGACGTGCCGGCCGAGGTCGTCGAGTCCGAGCGCCGCGTCGCCGAGGAGACCACCCGCGCCGAGGGCAAGCCCGAGGCCGCCCTGCCGAAGATCGTCGAGGGTCGCCTCAACGGCTTCTTCAAGGACGCCACGCTGCTCGGCCAGCCGTACGCGCTGGACAACAAGAAGTCCGTCCAGAAGGTCCTGGACGAGGCCGGTGTCACCCTGAAGCGCTTCACGCGCATCAAGGTCGGCATCTGAGTCCGTGCCGCTATCGACGCTCCGGCCCGATAGGGTCGGAGGCAGTCGTCCGGTACGCCGTCACGCGCGTGCGTGACGGACGACAGCAGATCTGACGAGGAGGCCATTGCCGCGCACGGGTTGGAACACCCCACCGGCAATGGCCTTCTTCGCATGTGCACCACGTGAAAGAGGCGGGATTCTCCCATGACCACCAAGGCCCAGACGAGCGACGACGGCAAACTGCGCGGCCGGTTCATGCTGAAGCTGTCCGGGGAGGCATTCTCCGGCGGCGGGGGCCTGGGCGTGGACCCCGACGTGGTGCACAAGATCGCCCGTGAGATCGCCGCCGTCGTCCGTGACGGTGCCGAGATCGCGGTCGTGATCGGCGGCGGCAACTTCTTCCGCGGCGCCGAACTCCAGCAACGTGGCATGGACCGCGCCCGCTCGGACTACATGGGCATGCTCGGTACGGTCATGAACTGCCTCGCTCTCCAGGACTTCCTGGAGAAGGAGGGCATCGACAGCCGCGTGCAGACCGCCATCACCATGGGCCAGGTCGCCGAGCCGTACATCCCGCTGCGTGCCGTGCGGCACCTGGAGAAGGGCCGCGTGGTCATCTTCGGTGCCGGTATGGGCATGCCGTACTTCTCCACCGACACCACCGCCGCCCAGCGCGCCCTGGAGATCGACGCCGAGGCGCTGCTGATGGGCAAGAACGGCGTGGACGGCGTCTACGACTCCGACCCGAAGACCAACCCGGCGGCCGTGAAGTTCGACGCCCTCGGCTACGGCGAGGTCATCACCCGCGACCTGAAGGTCGCCGACATGACCGCGATCACGCTGTGCCGCGACAACAAGCTTCCGATCCTCGTCTTCGAGCTTCTGACCGAGGGCAATATCGCTCGCGCCGTCAAGGGTGAGAAGATCGGCACGCTTGTGGGTGAGCAGGGCAGCCGGGCCTGACCGGTGGACCCCGTAGGACCCCGGTTTCGTACGACGACACCTGACCGGGGGACGGACCCTGGCCGGGGGATGGACAATGTCCTGCCGGTCGGGAACCGTGCAGGAAGAAGACGCGACGCAGCCGGCCGCCGCCTCCGCAGGGAAGTGCAGCCGGGCCTACTCAAGACACGCAGGAGCAAGTGGTGATCGAAGAGACCCTCCTCGAGGCCGAGGAGAAGATGGAGAAGGCCGTCGTGGTCGCCAAGGAGGACTTCGCCGCGATCCGCACCGGCCGTGCGCACCCGGCGATGTTCAACAAGATCGTTGCCGACTACTACGGCGCACCGACGCCGATCAACCAGCTGGCTTCGTTCTCCGTGCCGGAGCCGCGCATGGCGGTCGTGACGCCGTTCGACAAGACCGCGCTGCGCAACATCGAGCAGGCGATCCGCGACTCCGACCTGGGCGTCAACCCGAGCAACGACGGCAACATCATCCGAGTGGTGTTCCCCGAGCTGACCGAGGAGCGCCGCCGCGACTACATCAAGGTCGCCAAGGGCAAGGGCGAGGACGCCAAGGTGTCCATCCGCGCGGTCCGCCGCAAGGCCAAGGACGCGATCGACAAGCTGATCAAGGACGGCGAGGTCGGCGAGGACGAGGGCCGCCGTGCGGAGAAGGAGCTCGACGACACCACCGCGAAGTACGTCGCGCAGGTGGACGAGCTCCTGAAGCACAAGGAAGCGGAGCTGCTCGAGGTCTGATGAACGACTCTTCCTGGGGCTCACCGCCACACGCCGGGTCGCGGGCCGGGTACTGGGAGCCCGCCGGCCAGGGGCCTGTCCAGGGGGCCGCCCCGGCGGGTCCCGCGTACGATGCGCCTGAGGCGCAGCAGACTCGCCCCATGCCCATCGTCCCCGACGTACCCGCGCACGGCGGAAACCAGGATGACGACCGGGGGGCCGCTCGGTCGGGCGGCCCCTTGTTCCCGGACCGGCCCTACGGCAACCAGTCGTACGGCACCGCCGCCCACGGCCACGACACACCGTCGGCACAGCCCCCTGCGGCGGTGCCGCAGAATCCGGAGCCCATGCCCGACGCCTCTCACCCGGCGCCCGCACCCCAGAAGAAGAGTGCGGGCCGTGACCTGGGCGCGGCCATAGGGGTCGGCGTCGGGCTCGGTGTGGTGATCATCGCGTCGCTGTTCGTGGTCAAGGCCGTGTTCATCGGCGTGATAGCGATCGCGGTCGTCGTCGGCCTGTGGGAGCTGACCAGCAGGCTTCAGGAGCGCAAGGGCATCAAGGCGCCGCTCGTGCCGCTCGCGGTCGGCGGCGCGGCGATGGTCGTCGCCGGATACGTCCGGGGTCCCGAGGGAGCCTGGGTCGCCATGGCCCTCACCGCGCTCGCGGTGCTGGTCTGGCGGATGACCGAACCGCCCGAGGGCTATCTGAAGGACGTCACCGCCGGCGTCTTCGCGGCCTTCTACGTCCCGTTCCTGGCCACGTTCGTCGCCCTGATGCTCACCGCCGACGACGGAGCGTTCCGCGTCATGACGTTCCTGGTCCTGACGGTCGTCAGCGACACGGGCGCGTACGCCGTCGGCTGGCGTTTCGGCAGGACCAAGCTGGCTCCGCGCATCAGCCCGGGCAAGACCCGCGAGGGCCTGCTCGGCGCGGTGTCGTTCGCGATGGTCGCCGGCGCGCTGCTGATGCAGTTCGTGATCGACGACGGCACCTGGTGGCAGGGCCTGCTGCTCGGCCTGGCCGTCGCGGCCAGCGCCACGCTCGGCGACCTCGGCGAGTCCATGATCAAGCGGGACCTGGGCATCAAGGACATGGGCACGCTGCTCCCGGGCCACGGGGGCATCATGGACCGCCTCGACTCGCTCCTGCCCACGGCCCCCGTGGTCTGGCTGCTGCTCGTCCTGTTCGTGGGCTCCGGCTGACCCACGGGCACCACCGGTTCCACGGGCACCACCGATTCGGCGGGCACCACTGGTTCCACCCGCATCACCTGCACCACCGGCTCCTACGGGCCCCTTTCCCGCACTTCGGGGAGGGGGCCCGTTGCCGTGGGCGCCGGTGATCGGCGGCGACCGGGGCACCGTAGTGGATCTGCGACACTGGTAAAGCCATGCCTAAGCCCGGAGAACTGATCTCCCACGGGCACGAAGAAGCCCCCTACCAGCGGTTTTGTCGCCAGTAGGGGGCCGTCTTGTGCCCGGTGGGCCGTCCCTGGGCCGTCAGGGCTCCTGGGCCGTGCCGAAGACGTCGTCCAAGGCCCGGCGAGCCCGCTCACTGCTGCTGGGCATCAGGTGGGCGTACACCCGCAGCGTCATCGCCGGATCGGCATGGCCGAGGTACTCGCTCACGGCCTTGATGCTCTCGCCCGCGTCCAGTAGGACCGAGGCGTAGAAGTGGCGAAGGGCATGCATCCCGTGCTGCCGGGCGGAGGCGTACGGCTTCCCGAGTTCCGGGGTCGGGATGAGGCCGGCCGCGGCAAGGGCGCGCTTCCACTCGTGAAAGTTGAAGTTGCTTCGCCAGACGATGCCGCCGACCGTGTTCGTGAAGATCAGACGCCGCTCGGTGAGCGGGCCGTCCGGGCGGCCCCACGGCAGCTTGATGCCCACGGGCGGGTGATTCTTCATGTGCTGCCGTAGGGCCGAGGCCACCGACGTCGGCAGCGGTACGTCCCGCTCCTTGTTGCCCTTGGGCGGAGCGAACACCGCGACACCCCGGATCAGCTTGACCTGAGTGGTGACCCGCAGCGTGTCGCCGTCGAGCTGTACGGTGTCCTCGGCCAGACCGATGATCTCGCCCTGTCGGAGACCACAGCCGCTGCCCACGGAGACCATGGCCTGGTACCGCTCGGGCAGGGCGTCGCGGACCGCGCACACCTGGGACGGGAGCCAGGGCACGACCCGGGCGGTCGAGACGGCCGGCGGGCGGACAGATGCCGCCGAGCACGGATTCCGGGCGAGGTGGCCGTCATCCACGGCGGCCGACAGGACCGCGCGGACGTTCGCGTAGATGTTGCGGGCGTAGCTACCGCCTATCGAGTCGTTCTCCAGGTCGCGCACGAACTCGCGGATGTGGACCGGCCGGAAGGACCCGAGCGGACGCGCCCCGATGCGGGGGAAGGCGTGCAGCCGAAGCCGGGTCTCCACTCCGATGCGCGTGTTCAGGTCGGTCGTCTGCCCGGTGATCCAGCGTTCCGCGTACTGCTGGAAGGTCATGCGGGCGGCCTTCGGGTCGACGTACTGGCCGCGGGACATGTCGGCCGCCGTCTCGGCCAGCCACTCCTCCGCCTTGCGCTTCTGACGGTCGGGGAAGGACCGGCTCTTTTCGGTGCCGTCCGGCCCGACGTACCGGGCCCGGTAGCGGAGACCGCTGCCATAGCGGTCGGTCTTCGCCTTCACCGGCTTGCCGTGGGGACCGGCCTCTGTCTTGTACCAGCGATCTTGCACGTGGCCCGGCATCAGGCGGCCACCTCGGTCAGACCGTCGACCCACTCGCGAAGCCGGACGGGGTCGTAGCGAAGGTGCCGGCCGACGCGGAAGGCCGGAGGACCTGTGCGCTTCCGTCGCCACTGATACAGCGTCTCGACCGGCACACCGAGCAGCTCGGCGACGTCGGCCGGGGTCAGGTACCGCTCGGGAAGCGTGCTGACGGTCATGCGGCGGTTCCTTCCAGGACGAGGTGGTCGCGTAGGGCTTCGCGGGCGGTTTCGCGGTTGAGTTGGAGGCCGCGGGCGATGGTGGCGGCGAGGGCGGATTCGCCGGGGGTGTGGCCGTGTCCGGCGTACTGCCAGTCGGCCAGGACGAGGACGGTGTCCGGCTCCTGGTCCTCGAGGCCGAGGGCGGCGTGCTCCTGGGCGGCGCGGTAGTCGGCGCGGGCCTGCCGGAGTTCGCCGAGGGTGGTCGAGTAGCGGCGGGACTTCGAGGAGAAGTGACCGCGGAAGCCGAGCATGTGAGCCCAGGCCCACAGGCGGCGTTCGGGGTACAGCGGGTCGAGTTGCTTGCAGGCCTGGATGAGTCGGCGGGCGTGGTCGGGCACGCCGTGGCGGTCGAGTTCGGCGAGTTCGCCGATGCGCCGGTCGAGCGTGCCCGTGTTCTCGGCAGCCTTGGTGGCGTACTTGGCCACGTACGAGGCGACGGCCTGTTCGGTGATGTCGGAGCCGTCGCCGAAGGCCTTGATGGGGCGGACGTCGAGCTGTCGGCCCCATCGGAACGTCCGGGCGGGTTGGTCCCCGGCGGCGGGCACCGAGACGGACGTGTAGGAGTGGGTGGCGGCGGCCTGGATGGCGTCGGCGAGGAGTTCGACGGTCGCCCAGGCCGGGGGCGCGGTGTCCGGTCCGTCGGGGCCGTCGATCCGGATGACGGCGTGGAAGTGCAGGGCACCGCGCTTTTGGAACTCGGCAACCTTGCCGTAGGAGACCCGGGCGGCTTCCTTCAGCTCGCGTTGGGACAGGCCGGCGCGGGCGGCGATCTCGCGACGGAGCCGGTTGGTGAAGCGCTGCCAGAGCTGGCCGGCGTGGTTGTTGAACAGGACGGCGCCCGCGTAGTCGTAGGTGGCCGGGTCGAGGGCGGTGCCGAGGGCGGGGTCATCGGCCTGGTGGTGGGTGCCGCAGCGGCAGACGCCATGGTCGGGGCGGTTGTGGACGCGGCCGAAGGACGGGGCGGTGAGGGTGGCGAAGATGCGCGGGTGGTCGCGGACGGCAGCGGGGATGTTCCGGCGGTCGTCCCCGGCGAGGCCGGCGCGGATCAGGTGGTAGGTGTCGCCCGCGTACGTCCAGGCGCAGGAGGGGCAGCGGGAGGCGCGGCGGTTGCCGCAGGCGAGGCGCAGGCGTCCGCCGGGCTCGTTCTCGGTGGAGTAGTGGTGCAGGGTCTCGCCGGTGGTCTTGTCTTTGGTGAGGGTCCAGCCGGTCAGATGGATGGGGTCAGCGCAGCCGCCGGTGCGGCGGATCTGGTCTTCCCAACGGTCGTAGTCGGACGCCGAAGCCACCCTCAGCAGGTCGCCGAGGGTGGTCGGGTCGAGCAGGGTGTCAGGCACGGGCGCCCTCGCGGTTGCGGCGGGTGCGGGCGGTGCCTGTGCCCTGGCAGGCCGGGCAGTGCGCGGTGATGGTGCGCAGGCAGCCGCGGGCGTCACGGCCGCCGAGGGTGACAGCGACGTAGGCGAAGCCGTCGCAGGCCGGGCAGATCCTCGGCGGGGGCGCGCTGGGGTGGGCCATGATGGTGGTTCCTTTCGATTGCGGTTGGAAGGAACGGCCCCGGGTGGCGGCGTGCTTGGCGGCTTGTGCGCCACCCGGTGGCCTCTCAGCGAGCAGTGCGGGAGCCCCGGCGGCCACGGCCTTTGGCGGCGTACATGGCCGCATCGGCGGCGGCGAGCGCGTCGGGCAGGCAGGGCACCGGAAGCTCGGCGATCGGGCAGGACCCGACGGAGGCGGCCAGCGGCAGCGAGACGCCGTCGTAGTCGAGCGGCCGGTGAAGTGCGGCGGTGAGCGCGTCCAGGTCGACGGCGGCCAGGTCCCGCACGACCGCGACGAATTCGTCTCCGCCCAGTCGGCCGGCGGTGCCGGTGTGTCCGCACCAGGTGCGCAGCCGGTCGGCCGTGGCGACGAGGGCGGCGTCCCCGGCGGCGTGGCCGTGGGTGTCGTTGAGGTTCTTGAAGTGGTCGAGGTCGACCAGGAGGACGGCGGCGTTCGGGTGCCGGCGGATGAGGTGGTCGGCGCGGTCGGTCCATCCGGTGCGGGTGTGCAGGCCGGTGAGCGGGTCGCGGCGGGCGCAGGCGAGGCGGCGGGCGAGGACGCTGCCGTGCACGGCCCAGCCGAGTAACGGCAGGATGCTCACGGTGGTGTGCGGGTCGATGGCGTTCTCCTTGGCGATGCGGTTGGCGTACCGGAACGCGGTCCCAGAGGCGGCGGCGTGCTTGGCGGCTTGTGCGTCGCCCCGGGACCGTTCAGCGGCGGTGCTGGGAGGAGATGAGCGAGCGGATGACCAGGGCGCAGACGGCGACCGAGGCGGCGGTGACGGCGACCGCCAGGAGCATGGAGACCAGCACCGTGCCGACGACCAGGACCACGGCCGTACCGCCGCCGACCAGAGCGAGGACCGAGCCCGGGGTGAGCTGCACCGTGGGCCGCGTGGACACCGGAGCGGGCGCAGCGACCGGGGCAACGAGGGCGGGCTGGTGCTGGATGACGGCGGTCGGCTCGACGACCCGGGCGGGCGGGGTGACGAGGCCGGTCGGCTGCGGCATGACCGGGAGCTTCGGGCGGAACATGGCGGATCTCCCTTCTCAGGTGACTACTTGACGGCGGTGTCGATGACGGGGGCGAGGAGGCTGTCGGCGATGAGGTAGCCGCCGAGGAGCAGCACCAGGACCAGCCAGAGCGGCGGGCGGAAGAGCTTGCAGCCGAGGTAGCCGACGACGGCGAGGGCGAACCAGAGCGGGACCTGCATGGCGGTGTCTCCTAGCGGACGCGGCAGCGGTGGGTGCGGGCGGCGAGCTGGGCGGCGGTGCCGCTGGAGTAGTCGGCGGACCAGCCGCAGCGGTCGGCGGTGCAGACGGCGGCGTGCTTGGTCCGGCCGTTGCGGTCGCGGTGGGTGCCGATCTGCACGGGGCCGATCCGCATCACGGAGTGGAAGTTGTCGCGGGCGGGCATGGCGGTCAGTCCTTCCGGGCGGTGGGGTCGGGGAAGCTGGCGCGGATACCGGCGGCGGTGGCCGGGTCGGTGGTGCGTCGGGCGGCTTCCTCGGCGAACAGGTGGGCGAGGTAGGGCCGGTTGGCGGCGGTCATCTCGCGGGCAGCGTCGAGGTGGTCGGCGGCGGTCAGGTCGGCGGGGTCGGAGGTCACCTGTCGTTCCTTCCGGTCAGGCGAGCTGGGCGGCGATGGCGTCGGCGAGGTGGGGCGGGACGCCGAGGCGGGCGCGCAGGGTGTCGGTGTCGATCGGGCCACCGGTGCGGTCGCGGTACTCGGCGGCGACCTTGCGGGCGTGGTCGACGAGGACGGCAGGAACTGCGGGCGTCGAGTCGGCAGGTGGCAGGGCCGGGGGCTCGTCCACCAGGGCAGGTGAGGGCTCCGGTTCGAGCACGGGCACGGATTCGGGGAGCGGCTCAGGGTCGGTGACGGCGTCGGGTTCCGGGGCCGGGGCAGGTGCCGGCGGGGTGGGTGTGTGGTGGTCGGCGGAGTGGGCGAGGAGGGTGCCGCCGAGGAAGGCGAGGGCGGGCCATCCGGCGATGCCGAGGCGGAGCAGGGCGGGCGGGTCGGCGAGGTCGAGGAATCCGGCGGTGGCGATGTTCGCGCCGAGGGAGGCGAACAGGGCGATGAGGAACCAGCACCAGGCCAGCCGCGACGGACCCTCGGAGCGCAGTCGTCGCCAGGCGGCGACCAGGAGCAGGTCCACGCTGATCGGGTAGGCCCAGGCCTTCCAGCCGTTCTGTCCGGCAGCGGCGGCCAGGTCGTGCAGGTGGGCGAAGGACAGGGCACCGGCGATGACGGCTTGGACCAAGACGGCGTCCACGCGCAGACCGTGACGGGCGGCCATCAGGACTCCTCACCGGGAACGGCGGGCGGCTCGGGGAGCGAGGCGGCCAGGGCGGGGCTGACGGCGTCCACGAAGTCGAGGTCCGCGCCGCTGGTGTCGGCGTACAGGGCGAGTTGGCCGAGCAGCAGGACGGTGCGGGCGAAGTCCTCGCAGTCGGGGCACATGACGGGGGTCTCCCTTCATCAGGCATGGCAGGGGTAGGGACCGGGCGTGCAGGCGGTCGCAGCGACCGTGGAGCGGGAGGGATCAGGCCGTGGCGGGAGCGGCCTCGGCCAGCTGCTCGACAGCCGGGGCGGTGCCGGTCAGCTCGGGCCGGAAGGTCGCGAGTTCGGGCAGGTCCGGGGTGCGGTCGGCGTGCCGGTTGCAGGTGTTGACGGCCTGGCGCAGGGAGGTGCGCGGGGCGCGGATGCGATGCCAGCCCCCGGTGGAGTCCCCGGCAATGGCGACCCCGCGCAGTTCGGCGGGGATCTGGATGGCGGCCAGGACGGCGTCCGGGGAGATGTCTCCGAAGGCCATCTTGGCGCTGGTCTCGTCGTTGACGCGGTGCGCGGTGCGGCCGGTGAGCTGGGCGCGCAGCATGGTGATGCCGTCGCCGAGTTCGGAACCGAAACGCTGCCCGCAGACCTCGAGGTAGATGCCGGCCGCGCGGCCGAGCTGGGCGAGACGGACCAGAGCCTTGATGATCCGATCCCGGCGCGGGTCGCTCTTCTTCGTGGCCAGCGCGAGTTCGGCGACCTCGTCGACCAGGACCACCACCGGCACGGGCCGCAGGTGTTCGGGCAGGTCCCAGATGTCGGCGGCTATCTCCGCGTCCGCGATGGCGGAGGTGATGCGCTGCTCGGCCCGGATCACCTGGTAGACGCCCTCCATCCGGGACACCAGCGCATCCAGCAGCTCGGCGGCGGTATCGGGGTTGTCGGCCAGCGCGGAGAAGCGGCGGGCCAGAGGAAACAGCTCGACGCCTTGCTTGCAGTCGATGCCGACCAGGGCGACGTCCATCGGAGCGAGCCCGGCGACCAGGTTGCGCAGGTAGACAGACTTCCCGGACTCCGTGGCACCGAGGGTCAGGGCGTGCGGGACAGCCCGGTAGTCGCGGAAGTGGACGGTCCCGTCCTCGCGCAGGGCGACCGGAACCCGCATCGGGCGGGTGTCGGCCGTGGCGGGCATCTGCACGCGCTTGAGGACGTCATAGCCGGTCATCCGCACTTCCACGACCCCGGAGCGCACCTCACGCGAGGTGACCCCGTACATCGAGAACGAGTGCCGCAGCCGGTCCGAGGAGGCGGCGACGTCGAAAGCATCCTGTCCCGGGCGCAGTCCCAGCCGCAGGACCAGGCCGGTCCGGGTCGGCCGGAAGCGCAGGATGCGCGGCGGGCGGGACTGCGGGACGTCCCGGCCTGCGACCCGGGCCAGGGCGAGCCGCCAGCGCGAGGGCGGGACGGTCAGCCCGCAGGCGTCCATGACGGAGGTGTAGCGGACCAGGACCCGCAGCGTGGCGAGGGTGACGCCGAAGGTCATCCAGTACCAGGCGGGACGCCGCCACCGCAGGACACCCGCAGCGGCGACGACCAGCACCAGAGCGACCGTTAAGGCGGTCATGATCAGGCCGCCTTGGACTGCGCGGCAGCGGCGACCAGCGAGGTGACGGCGACCGCGCGGAAGGCGATCCCGTGCCGCTTCTGACCGTTGAAGTCGTTCTCCCACGGCCGGGCGACCAGCCCCGTGAGCGCGACCGGGGTACCCATGGCCAGCTCACCGGAGATGCCCGGCTCCGGGACCGCGATGGACAGGATCTCCACCTCGTCGTTCGCCGCGAACATCACGTCCACGGTCATCATGTTCGCGCCGGTCTCCATGTCGGTGGCGATCTCGCCCGTACGGCGGTCCTTCACCTTGGGCTGCGGAGTCTTGGCGACCATCACGGTCGCGGCGGAGGTGTCCACTGGGATCTGACGCATCGTCTTGTCTCCTGCTGTAGTGGTCTGTTGACCGACTCCCGTCGGTGAGATCAGGAGACCGCGAGAGGGGGTGGACGCATCACGGTCCGTATGGACGTTTAGGGACGTCTGAGTTATCGTCAAAACGTCCCTGAAGCGTCCGAGGAAGGGCATGCCATGGCGAACGAGCGTCTGCGCGCGGCGATTTCGGCGAAGGGCGAGACCATCCAGTCCGTGGCTCAGCACGTCGGGGTCGACCCCAAGAGCGTGGAGCGCTGGATCACGACCGATCGCACTCCGCACCGGGGGCACCGCTGGAAGGCCGCGAGCTACCTCGGCGTCGACGAGGTCTACCTGTGGCCTGCCGTCGAGAAGCAGGCCGAGACGGCGAGCACGTCAGAGCTGATCACGTACTACCCGCACCGGGGCGCGGTGCCGGCCGCGCTGTGGTCATCGCTCATCGAGAAGGCGACCGACCAGGTGGACATCCTCGTGTACGCGGGGCTGTTCCTCTTCGACAACCACCCCGACTTGCCGTACGAGCTGGCGGACAAGGCCAAGGCCGGGGCCCAGGTTCGCGTCCTCCTCGGCGACCCTGACTCGGAGATGGTCCGGCAGCGCGGCGAAGAGGAAGGCATAGGGGATGACCTGGCAGCCCGCGCCCGGATCACGCGGCGCTACCTCGAACCGGCGATGAAGACCCCGGGCGTGGAGGTCCGGCTGCACGACACGATCCTCTACAACTCGATCTACCGGTTCGACGACGACGTGTTGGTGAACCCGCACGTGCTCGGAGCTCCCGCCGGACAGAACCCGGTACTGCACTTCCGCTATATCCCGGGCGCCCGAACGTTCCGGCACTACATGCGGAGCTTCGACTACACATGGGAGCGCGGGCGGCCCGCGTAGTCCAACTGCGGGCCTGCCGTGCGAGGCTGGAGGCATGGCCCGCGTCGACTACATCAACGATCCGAACGCCCCGAAGGCGAACAGCATCGTCCCCTCGGTCACCGCCGTTGCGCGCAACGAGGCTGGAGAGGTCCTGCTCATCCACAAGACCGACAACAACCTGTGGGCCCTGCCGGGTGGCGGCGTCGACGTCGGCGAGTCGGTCGCGGATGCGGCGGTGCGCGAGACCAAGGAAGAGACCGGCTTCGACGTCGAGGTGACAGGCCTGGTCGGTCTCTACACCGACCCCGGCCACGTCATGGCCTACGACGACGGCGAAGTGCGTCAGCAGTTCTCGATCTGCTTCACGGCTCGGATCACCGGGGGTGAGCTGCGGACCAGCAGCGAGAGCAAGGAAGTGGCGTTCGTCGACCCGAGCAGGCTGGACGAGCTGAACATCCACCCGTCCATGCGAATGCGGATCGAGCACGGGTTGGCCGGCCGGGCAGAGCCCTACATCGGCTGATGAACCAGGCGGGCACGCGTCCGCTCGACAGCCCCCTTGAGGTACGGCCGCGCCTTGCTGATCGCGTTGTGCACTTCGCTGCCCACTTCGTAACGGACGAGGATCTCGTCAATGCGGGTGTCGAAGTCGAAGGACTGCCCCGCGGGGCCCGTCGTCATGTCGGCCATGATCAGGGCGTCCAGGACCGGAGAGTCTTCCCGCTCGTAGACGGCCAGCTCCGCCGAGAGGCCGCGTTGCTCCGCCTCGTACACGGCACCGGAGTGATGGGCGACCAGCCGTACGAGACGTGCCGGCGCACCCAGCGTTTCCAGATGACGCGCGCCATCGATGGGATGGAAGCCGGTGTCACGCAGCTCGGGGGCGTAGCCGATGTCGTGCAGCCACGCGGCGGCGACGAGGAGATCCCGATCAGCCTCAGACACAGCCCCGGCGATCTCTTGCGCCCTAGCGGCCACGGCCTGGGTGTGCAGCCAGCGGTTCCCGAGCGGAGGCAACAGGGACTCGGCGAGGTCCGCAGCCCCTTGGGGAGTGTCCAGTGCAGAAGGCATGGTTGGAACGGTAGCCGAGACGAGCACGGAGCCGACAGGCCTCGATCGAGCGGTTCGTGATCACGAGCGCGGTAGAACTTTCCCTACATCATCAAGGCCCGCGCACGGCGCGGGCGCGCGCCGCCTCTGCGGCGCGGCCTGCCTCCTGTCTGCGCCCCGGCTGGCCGCGCCCGGCGGCGCGCTCGGCGGCTGCGGGCATAGGTGGGGAGACACCCTCTGTGGCTGGGGCGGTCGGCTCCACGGCTTTAGGCAGCCACTTTGGGGCGAGCCTCTAAGATCATGGCCCCAACGTCGTGCTTTAACGGGCAGGTCCACAGACTGCCCGACTCGCCGGAAGCTTACGGGGCCATGATCACTCGCCCCAAAGCAGCTCCAGCCCAAAGCCGCTCCGCCGCCCTGGTATGGCCTGCTTTCTGCGGTCTGGTGCACTTGTGTATCGAAGCTCTGATGGGCTATTTATTGACCTTCGAAGCCTCGGCGCCAATCAGGGGACCACGTGTCATCAGGTAGCTCCACCAATCCTTCCGTTACCCAGGAAGAGATCAAGCACCTTGAGTTTATTCAAGCGATAGTCGCTCGACTAGGCAACGGATCATTCCTGATTAAGGGGTGGACGATGACCGTTGCTGGAGTCTTCTTTGGAATTTCAGCAAATAATCCTGGCTGGAAAATTGCCGCCGCCGGAAGTATTCCAATTGCCGGGTTTTGGCTGCTCGATAGTTATTTTCTCCGACAGGAAAGGCTATTCCGCAAGCTCTATGACGATGTTAGGAGGCCTGCGGTTCCAGTCGAACTTTTTTCAATGAATGTTCAGCCTTATCACGCCGTTGTGCCTTGGAGTAAGGTGATTCGATCACATACCATGGTCAACTTTTACGGCACTCTAGCTCTAGTTGATATGGCTTTTATTGTAGGTGGAATAATCAGGGTCGCGAAGGGTTGAGTTCCTGCCTCACCATATCGGCGACCTCTGCTTTCACTTCACCTGCCCAGGGCTCACTCGGAGGCCAGATGTCGCCGAACCGGTCACCGGTCCATCGGGGAACAAGGTGCATGTGAACATGGAAAACTGACTGGGTAGCTGCCTTGCCGGTTGAATTGATGAGGTTCATGCCGTCTGGGCTCAAAGCCCGCCGCAGGCCTCGACCGACTCTGGCGACTGCCTGTGTGAGGCTGGCTACTGCCGGATCAGGCAGCTCGAAGAGGTCGTCGTAGTGCTGTTTTGGGATTATCAGAGTGTGGCCGACAACCGCAGGGCGGCGCGGGAAAAACGCCAGGTTCTCCTCGTCCTCCCAGACAACGATTGCTGGCGCTTCTCCCGCGCCGATGGCGCAAAAATCACATTCCTGCACGACTACCTCTCGTCATAAGCAGCCTCTACCCACTTGCTCAAGTTATTGTACCCATCATCGTTGACCCAGTCGTAAGTTGCGAATTCGGGGCCGAGTGGATTGATGCCTTTACTGTCCCTGTTGCCGTACTGATCGCGGATGTTGTGAATGTAAATCCCGAACAGTCCGTTTCCCCGCTCGATGCTCTGGGAAATCTCGTACTTAACCCAGCGCCTCTTACTCGTTTCAGCGCCAATGAGTACGGCGGTGACCGTTGTTCCGTAGAGGGCGTCAGTGATGAGCTTGCGCAATGCGTCATCTCCTTTGAGTTTCGACTCCTCCCAAAGGGATGCATCGATAAACTCCGGAGAGATGTCCGGCTTGAGGACTGCACTCTTCCGCACTACCGCTGAACGCCAAACATCACGCTCATAGTGGAAGCTGAAGAAAGTGCGACGAGCCATGGGCCCCCCTTTACCTGACGTCGAGAGCGCGAACTGCTCAAGCCCTGACGTAGTTGCTTTGCCGTGTCTGTGCGTAGCGTACTGCGACGTCTGGGGCGAGAGAGGGCAAACGCGGAGAACGCCGGATCTTCGTTGCTCACCCGCTAGACCAGCAGTCGCGACGAACTGTGTCCAAGATCGAACACGTTCGTCCTTGCAGAGCAGTGATCACGACTCAACCCCCTGGGCCGTCCCTGGGCCGTCCGAAGCCGACCAACGCTGACAGTCAGCGCCCACGGGTGACCACCCCCACCCTGCTCTGGCCTGGGCCCCCGCAGATGATCTGCCACACTGGACGTGTTATGCCTGCACCCGGAGAACTCACTTTCGTAGCCCCCCGCGGAGCCAAGAAGCCGCCGCGGCATCTCGCCGACCTCTCGCCCGCCGAGCGGAAGGAGGTCGTGGCGGAGATCGGGGAGAAGCCCTTCCGTGCCAAGCAGCTGTCGCAGCACTACTTCGCGCGGTACGCGCACGACCCGGCGGAGTGGACCGACATCCCCGCCGGTGCTCGCGAGAAGCTGCGTGAGGCGCTGCTGCCGGACCTGATGTCGGTCGTGCGGCATCTGTCGACCGACCAGGGGGACACCCGCAAGACCCTGTGGCGGCTCTTCGACGGCACGCTCGTGGAGTCGGTGCTGATGCGTTACCCGGACCGGGTGACCATGTGCATCAGTTCGCAGGCCGGGTGCGGGATGAACTGTCCGTTCTGCGCGACCGGGCAGGCCGGGCTGGACCGCAATCTGTCCACCGCCGAGATCGTGCACCAGATCGTCGACGGGATGCGGGCGCTGCGGGACGGTGAGGTGCCCGGCGGCCCCGCCAGGCTCTCCAACATCGTCTTCATGGGGATGGGCGAACCGCTCGCCAACTACAAGCGGGTCGTCGGCGCGATCCGCGCGCTCACCGATCCGGCTCCGGACGGGCTCGGGCTCTCGCAGCGGGGGATCACCGTGTCGACGGTCGGGCTGGTGCCCGCCATCCACCGGTTCTCCGACGAGGGCTTCAAGTGCCGGCTCGCGATCTCCCTGCACGCGCCGGACGACGAGCTGCGCGACACCCTCGTCCCCGTGAACACGCGGTGGAAGGTGCGTGAGGTGCTGGACGCCGGGTTCGAGTACACCGAGCGGTCCGGGCGCCGGCTCTCCATCGAGTACGCGCTGATCCGCGACATCAACGACCAGGCCTGGCGAGGTGACCGGCTCGGGCGGCTGCTGCGCGGCAAGCCCGTGCACGTCAACCTGATCCCGCTCAACCCGACCCCGGGTTCGAAGTGGACGGCGTCGCGGCCCGAGGACGAGAAGGCGTTCGTCGAGGCGATCGCCGCGCACGGGGTGCCGGTCACGGTCCGGGACACCCGTGGTCAGGAGATCGACGGGGCGTGCGGTCAGCTCGCGGCCACCGAGCGGTAGTCTGACCTCGGTATCAGTACATCTTCATATTCCGACAGGGGAGCGCCACAGCGCTGAGAGTGCGGGAGAGTCCGCAGACCCTCTGAACCTTGCCCAGGTCATTCTGGGTAGGAAGTTCGGTCATCACTCAAGCTGTTGCGCCCTGCCCGGGCACCGGCGGAACCCTCCGCGAGTGCCCGGGCAGGGCCGCGTCTCTTCCTGGTCAACCCAGGAGGAATTCCAGTGCACACAAGGACGTTCGTGGCCGCGGCCGTCGGCCTCGGCCTCGTCACGCTGTCCGCCTGCGGATCGTCGGACGACGGCGGTTCACAGGCGGGCTCCAAGACCGTCACCCTCGTCAGCCACGACTCGTGGGCCGTGTCCAAGAGCGTGCTCGCGGACTTCGAGAAGAAGTCCGGCTACCAGGTGAAGGTCCTCAAGGACGGCGACGCCGGTCAGGCCGTCAACAAGGCCATCCTCACCAAGGACAACCCGCAGGGCGACGTGTTCTTCGGCGTCGACAACACGCTGCTTTCGCGTGCCCTCGACAACGGGCTGTTCCAGTCGTACGAGGCGAAGGGCGCCGACCAGGTCCTGCCCGCGTACCGGGCCGACCAGGACGAGCACCGGGTCACGCCCGTCGACACCGGTGACATCTGCGTCAACTACGACAAGGCGTACTTCAGCGAGCACAAGCTGACCCCGCCCGCCTCCTTCGACGACCTGCTGAAGCCGGCCTACAAGAACCTGCTGGTCACCGAGAACGCCGCCACATCCTCCCCTGGGCTGGGATTCCTCCTCGGGACCGCCGCGAAGTACGGCGACGACGGCTGGGCGGACTACTGGAAGAAGCTCAAGGCCAACGGCGTGAAGGTCGTCGACGGCTGGGAGCAGGCCTACAACGAGGAATTCTCCGGGTCAGCGGGCGGGAAGAAGGCGGGCGCCGACCGGCCGCTCGTCGTCTCGTACGCCTCCTCCCCGCCCGCCGAGGTGATCTACGGGGACCCGAAGCCGGCCACCGCCCCGACCGGCGTCTCCGCCGGCACCTGCTTCCGCCAGGTCGAGTACGCGGGCCTGCTGAGCAACGCCGCCAACCCCGAGGGCGGCAAGGCGCTGCTCGACTTCCTGCTCACCTCGGAGTTCCAGCAGGACATGCCGCTCAACATGTTCGTCTATCCGGTGCGGAAGGGGGCCGCGGTCCCGGCGGAGTTCACGCAGTTCGGCCCGCAGGCGAAGGACCCCGAGACCCTGGACCCGGCGAAGATCGCCGACAACCGTGACGACTGGGTCAAGTCATGGACCTCGCTCGTACTGAAGTGACCGGGCGCGCGGCCCGCGCGGGGAGCGCGGCGCGGCTCGGCCTCATGGCCGTGCCCGTCGCCTTCTTCGCGGTCTTCTTCGCCTACCCGGTCGCCGCGATCGTCGCCCGGGGGCTGGGCGCCGACGGCGGATGGCGCTTCGGACGGCTGTGGGACGTGCTCGCGCAGTCCGACATCCGGCACGTGCTGTGGTTCACCACCTGGCAGGCGCTGGCCTCGACCGCGCTCACGCTCCTGGTCGCGCTGCCCGCCGCGTATGTCTTCGCCCGGCTGGAGTTCCCGGGCAAGCAGGTGCTGCGCGCCGTCGTCACCGTCCCGTTCGTGCTGCCGACGGTCGTGGTGGGCACGGCGTTCCTGGCGCTCGTCGGGCGCGGGGGGCTGCTCGACGACCTGTGGGGCGTACGGCTGGACACCACGGTGTGGGCGATCCTGCTGGCGCATGTCTTCTTCAACTACGCGGTCGTCGTACGGACGGTGGGCGGGCTGTGGTCGCAGCTCGACCCGCGGCAGGAGGAGGCGGCGCGGACGCTCGGCGCGTCCCGCCTGACGGCGTGGCGCACGGTCACGCTGCCCGCCCTGGGGCCCGCGGTCGCGGCGGCCGCGCTGATGGTCTTCCTCTTCACCTTCACCTCCTTCGGAGTGGTGCAGATCCTCGGCGGCCCGACCTTCTCCACCCTCGAGGTGGAGATCTACCGGCAGACCTCCGAGATCTTCGACCTGTCCACGGCGGCCGTCCTCACGATCGTCCAGTTCCTGGCCGTCGGCGCGATCCTCGCCGTGCACGCCGCGACCGTGCGGCGGCGGGAGACCGCGTTGCGGCTGGTGGACCCGTCGGTGACGGCGCGGCGGCCGCGCGGGGCCGGGCAGTGGACGCTGCTCGCCGGGGTGCTCGGCACCATCGCCGTCCTGCTGGTGCTGCCGCTCGCGGTGCTGGCGCAACGCTCGTTCGACGCGCCCGACTTCGCCTACTACCGGGCGCTGACCGGTGACGACAGCAACGTCTTCCTGGTCCCGCCGATCGACGCGATCGGCAACTCGCTGGGGTACGCGGGCGCCGCCACCGCGATCGCCGTGCTGGTCGGCGGGCTCGCCGCGGCCGCGCTCACCCGCCGGGACGCCGGACGGCTGGTGCGGGGCTTCGACGCGCTGCTGATGCTGCCGCTGGGCGTCTCCGCGGTGACCGTCGGCTTCGGGTTCCTCATCGCGCTCGACGAGCCTCCGCTGGACCTGCGCGGTACGTGGATCCTGGTGCCGCTCGCGCAGGCGCTGGTCGGCGTCCCCTTCGTCGTACGGACCATGCTGCCGGTGCTGCGGGCGGTGGACCAGCGGTTGCGCGAGGCGGCGGCCGTGCTCGGGGCGTCGCCGTGGCGGGTGTGGCGGGAGGTCGACCTGCCGATGGTGTGGCGGGCGCTGCTCGTCGCCGCCGGGTTCGCCTTCGCGGTGTCGCTCGGGGAGTTCGGGGCGACGGTGTTCATCGCGCGGCCCGACAATCCGACGCTGCCGGTCGCCGTGGCGAGGCTGCTGGGGCGGGCCGGCGAGCTCAACTACGGCCAGGCGATGGCCCTTTCGACGATTCTGATGGTGGTGTGCGTGGTGGCGCTGCTGGTGCTGGAGCGACTGCGGACCGACCGGACGGGGGAGTTGTAGATGCTGCTGGAACTGGAGCGCGCCACCGTGCGGTTCGGCGGGCGGCCGGTGCTCGACGCCGTCGATCTCGCGGTCGCCGAGCATGAGGTCGTGTGTGTGCTGGGCCCGAGCGGCAGCGGCAAGTCGACGCTGCTGCGGGCGGTGGCGGGGCTCCAGCCGCTGGACGCGGGGCGGGTGCTGCTGGGCGGGCGCGACCAGACGGGGGTGCCCGCGCACAAGCGCGAGCTCGGGCTGATGTTCCAGGACCATCAGCTGTTCCCGCAGCGGGACGTGGGCGGCAACGTGGCCTTCGGGCCGAGGATGCACGGCATGCCCAGGACCCGGCAGGGCGAGCGGGTGGCGGAACTGCTCGACCTGGTCGGGCTTCCGGGCGCGGCGGGCCGTGCGGTGGCCGCGCTCTCCGGCGGCGAGCAGCAGCGGGTGGCGCTGGCCCGGGCCCTCGCGCCGCGGCCGAGGCTGTTGATGCTCGACGAGCCGCTCGGCCAGCTCGACCGGTCGCTGCGGGAGCGCCTGGTCGTCGAACTCCGGGAGCTGTTCGGCCGGTTGGGGACGACCGTGCTCGCGGTGACCCATGACCAGGGCGAGGCGTTCGCGCTCGCCGACCGGGTCGTGGTGATGCGGGACGGCCGGATCGCCCAGTCCGGTTCGCCGCTGGAGGTGTGGCAGCGGCCGGCGGACGCGTTCGTGGCGCGTTTCCTGGGCTTCGACAACGTGGCGGAGGCGACCGTCACCGAGGAGGCCGCGGTCACGCCGTGGGGCAAGGTACCGGTGCCGCCCGGCTCGGCGCAGGGAGCGCGCACGCTGCTCGTCCGGCCCGCCGGCGTGCGCCTGGTGGGCGCGGACGACGGTCTGCGCTGCACGGTCGCCGCCCGCACCTTCCGGGGCACCCATGTCGCCGTGCACCTCCAGCCGGAGGGCGCGCCGAAGCTCGAGGCGGCGTGCACGCTGCGGGACGCGCCGGAGGTGGGGAGCGTGGTCGGGGTGTCCTTCGACGCGACCGAGACCGTCGTACTGGACTGACCGCCGGCCGGTGGTGAGGCCGGGTCCGGCCGAGGACGTAGGACATGCGAAAGGCCCGCCCCGGAGAAGGGGCGGGCCTCACCCGTACGACCGTCGGGCCGGACGGTCCGTCGGTCGTACGGGTCAGCGGTCGCAGGGGTCAGCGGTTGCCGGAGCCGCGGCGTCGCATGCCGAAGAACACCGCGCCACCGCCGACGGCGACCAGGACGGCCGCGATGCCCACGATCAGGCCGGTGTTGGAGCTCGCGCCGGTCTCGGCCAGGTTGGACTCCTGGGCGGCGGCCGACGGGGCGTTGCTCGCGGAGGGCGCGGGCGCCGCGCTGTCGCTCGCCGAGTCGGAGGGGGAGGCGGACGGGGTGGTCGTCCCGGCCGGCGGCGGCGTGGTCGTGCTGTCCGACGGCGTCGAGGACGGGGTGGTGCTCGGGGTGGACGTGTCGTCGGCCTTGCACGCCGCGGACGGCGTGGTCAGGTTGCCGGGGATGTCCTTGTCGACGAGGACCTTCTCGTTCTTGACGGCCTTCACGTGGATCCGGTAGATGGCACCCGGCTCCCAGTCCTCGGCGAAGGAGATGGTGACGCCCTTGTTCGAGCCCTTGACCGTCTGGGCCGAGCCGACCTGCCTCAGGTCGGCGCCGTTGTTCTCGAGGAAGACGGTGATCTCGGCCGGGACACCCGTCGGGTCCTTGTCGGTGACGGTGATGAGGCCCTTCGCCCCGTCACAGGCGGCGGAGGCGGAGAACTCGCTGATGTCGCAGGCCAGCGCGGTGCCGGCGGCGCTGAGCGCCAGGGCGACGGAGGCGGCGGTGACACCGAGCATGCGCACCGAACGGGCGGCGGTACGGCGGGAAAGGGACACGTTTGTCCTTTACGGGAAGCGCAACTGCGGGGGGTGGAGGGGAGGATGGCGTCCCCGGTGAGCCGAGTGCGTCACCATCCCCAGCAGACTCACAGGTCTATAAGCGTTCCATAAGAAGTGTCAATGCGGGGACGCCTCCGCGCGGCTGGCTTTGCCCGCTTATTAACCGCCGAGACGTTTCAACGCCGCCGGAGCCTCCTCGATCCGGTCAACGAGGGCGATACGGGACTCCATCGACCGCTCCCGGGCGAGTGACCGCAAGAGCGGCCAGGCGGGCAGCCGTTCGGTCCAGTGCGCGCGGTCCACGAGCACCATCGGCGTCGGTTCGCCGCGTGATCCGTAGTAGTTGGGCGTCGCGTTGTCGAAGATCTCCTGTACGGTCCCGGCGGCGCCCGGCAGGAACACCACCCCCGCGGTGCAGCGGGCCAACAGGCCTTCCTCGCGGGTGGCGTTGGAGAAGTACTTGGCGAGATGCGCGGCGAACGGGTTCGGCGGCTCATGGCCGTAGAACCAGGTGGGGATGCCGACCGAGGGGCCTCCGCCCGGCCAGTTGGCCCGTACCTCGAAGGCCGCCCTCGCCCAGTCGGTGACCGAGGGCGTGAACGTCGGCGCCTTGGCGAGCAGTCGGAGGGACTCGGTGAGCATCTCGCCGTCGAAGGGGGCCGCGTACGCGCCGAGGTTGGCCGCCTCCATCGCGCCGGGCCCGCCACCGGTCGCCACCATGAGCCCGGACCGGGCGAGTTCACGGCCGAGCCGGGCCGCGCCCGCGTACGCGTCCGTGCCGCGCGCCATGGCGTGACCGCCCATCACGCCCACCACCCGCTCCCCGACGAGGAGTTCGTCGAGCGCGTCGGAGACGGCGTCGTCGTGGATCGAGCGGAGCATCGAGCCGAAGATGTCGCCGTCCGCCTTGGTGCGCTGGAACCAGGCGTACGTGAGCGCGTCCGGCGTCGCCTCGTAGCCCTCGTCCAGGGAGGCGAACAACTCGTCGGGGGAGTAGACGAAACCGCGGTACGGGTCGAAGGACAGACCCGGTACGGGCGGGAAGACCAGGGCGCCGGAGGCGCGGGACTTGGCGGCCGCCGCGGGCTCCATCGGGCAGCCCAGGAAGACGGCGCCCGAGGTGTCCAGGGCGAGCAGGGCGTCCGTACGGGCCGTCAGGTCGACGGACTGGACGCGGAAGTGGGAGAGCGTACCGTGAGTGGCGACCACCTCGTCGAACTCGACGAGGGACTCGATCTCACGGTCGTGGGAGCCGTCGAACGGCTGGGCGGGTGTCGTCGGATGCACCCGCCCATGCTAGGCAGCGCCGGACGGGCGGGGGTCAGCTCTCGACGGCCGACGGGTCCATCCAGACGACTTCCCAGGTGTGGCCGTCGAGGTCGTCGAACGAACGGCCGTACATGAAACCCATGTCCTGCGTCTCGCCGCTCGGCGAACCGCCGAGCGCGAGCGCCCTGTCGACGAGCTCGTCGACCTTCTCGCGGCTCGGGGCGCTCAGGGCGATCAGGACCTCGCTGGTCTTCGAGGTGTCCGCGATCTCCTTCTTGGTGAAGGTCGAGTAGAACGGCTTGGTGAGCAGCATCGCCACGATCGTGTCGCTGATCACCACGGAGGCCGCTTTGTCGTCGCTGAACTGCGGGTTGATCGTGTAGCCCAGCTCCGTGAAGAACTTCTTCGAGGCGTCGAGGTCGTTCACGGGCAGGTTCACGAAGATCATCTGCTGGTAGGCCGGGGTGGTCATCGGGTCCCTCCCAAGGGGTCGGTGTCGCCGGCGGGTGCCGTTCGGTGGGGTAGACCGGGGGCCCGCCCGGAACTCATCGCGGGGCGGGGATCTTTTTCGCGCGGGGCGGGGGATCGGCGGGCGGTGGGGCGGCGCGCCGGCGGACAGCCGACGGGACTGCCGACGGGGCAGGGGTCGGCCGGAGGGCCGGTCGGTCGGGGCCTCAGAGGTCGGTCGGCGGGTCAGAGATCGCTAACGGGTCAGCGGAAGGGCCGCCAGTTCGGCCACGACCAGGGTGAGCGGGACGAAGAGGGCGAGCAGGGCGCCGGTGCGCAGGGCGGCGGCGCTGCGCAGTGTCTTCGCCGGGGCCCCGAGGCGCAGCAGAGCGGCGGTGGTGTCGGCGCGGACCTGCCGGGCCTCCACGGCCGCGGTCAGGAGCGTGGCGACCGCGCAGCCCGCCACGACCGCGGCGCCGAGGGTGGTGAGCGGGCCGAACGCCGGGTCGGCCGGGTCGTACAGCGCGGCCATCGTGTACGCGCCGGACGCCACCGCGCAGACCACGCCCAGCGGCTGTCCGATGCGGGCCGCCTCCTGCATCAGGCCGCGGCCCGCGAGGAGACGGAGGGCGCCGGGGCGGGCCGACTGGAGCAGGCGGCCGCACAGGTGGGTGAGGCCGGGGCCGGCGAGGGCGAGGCCCACGGCGGTGAGGACCCAGCCGAGGAGGACCGCGGCGGGGCCGGTGGGGAGGCCGCCGGGGAGGGGCAGGGTGCTGGGGTGCGCGGTGCGGTTCGCGTACGCCTCCACGGCCAGGCCGGCGGCGAGCACGGCCATGCCCCAGGGGAGAGCGGTGGGGTGGGGCGGGTGCGTCTGCGACCGGGCCCGCGGCCCGCTCGGGGGCCGGCTCCGGGGGTGCGTCTCCGGGGCGTCGTCGGCCAGGGCCGTGATGCCCGGCACCGAGGGCGCGGCGGTGTCCTGCGCCGGGTCGGGAGCCGCCTCGACGGGATGCCCGTTCGGCGCCGTGCGGGAGTGCGGGCCGTCCGTCGCCGGGCCGAGGGACGCCTCGACGAGTGAGGCGTCGATGGCCGCAGGCGTCGGCCGGGCGCTTCCGGACCGCGCCCCGAAGCGGCCGTACGCGCCGAACCGGTCGCCCGTCCCGGCCGTGCCGCGCGCGCCGAACCGGCCGAGCATCCGCGGGGTCGCCCGGGCCGCCACGCGCGTGTCCCGCGGGCGGAGCATCAGGGCCACCGCGAAGGACGAGGCCACCGGGACCAGGGCCAGCAGGGTCAGCGAGGCGGGCAGCGGGAGGGGCTGGTCCGCGGCCAGGAAGTCGTCGGCCGCCCCGTCGAACGGCATGCCCGTGAGGTCCCCGCGCAGATGCAGGAAGAGGAGCAGGGCCAGCATGGAGCCGAGCAGCGTCGACAGGGCGGTCGTCATCGCCGAGACGGCCATCAGACGGGTCGGGCCCAGGCCGATCGCCGCCAGGCCGGGGCGCGGACGGGTGCCGGGGTCGGTGCGGGCGACCGCCAGGGCGAGGTAGACCGTCGCGGCCAGCGGCACCGCGCACCAGGCGAGACGGAGCACGGACGCGGCCGGGGTGTCGGGATGGGTGAGGGCCCGGCCGAGGGTGCACAGGAGGAGGAAGCCGGTGCCCGCCGAGGCCGTCGCCACCAGGAGGCGGCGGAACTGGACGGCGGGGCGGGCGCTGCGCGTCAGACGGAGAGCGAGCACGCGGCCCCCCGGCCTTCCGGCTCCGTGACCGGCGGCAGATGGACCGTCTTCACCCGGCGGCCGTCCATCAGCGGCACCGTGCGGTCGGCGAGCGCGGCGGTCTCCGGGTCGTGGGTGGCCAGCACCACGGTGATGCCGTGGGAGCGGGCCGCCGTCGTCAGGGTGCGCAGGACGTGGGCCCGGTCCGCGCGGTGCAGCGGGGCCGTCGGCTCGTCCGCGAAGAGGACCGACGGGGCCGGGGCCAGGGCGCGCGTGATGCAGACCCGCTGGCGCTCGGCCTGGGTGAGTTCGTGCGGACGGCTGCGGGACCGGTCGCCGATGTCCAGGCGGTCCAGCCACTCCAGCGCGGCGACCTTGGCCCGGCGGCGGCTGGTGCCGCGCAGCATCAGGGGGAGGGCCGCGTTCTCCCAGACGTTGAGTTCGGGGACGAGGACCGGCGCCGGGTCGATCCAGCCGAAGCGGTCGCGGCGCAGCCGTTCGCGGGCCATCGGGCCCATCGTGTGGACGGGGACGCTGTTGAACCAGACCTCGCCGCGCTGGGCGGGCACCAGGCCGGACAGACAGTGCAGCAGGGTCGTCTTGCCGCTGCCGCGCGGGCCGCTGACGGCGAGGATCTCGCCCTCCCGCACGCCCAGCGAGACACCGCCGAGCCCCGGTGAGCCGTCGCGGTGCGTGAAGTACAGGGAGCGTGCCCACAGCACGTCGTTGTCCGGCGGGGCCTCCATGGGCGTACACCTCGGTTCAGATCTGTGGTTCCCGTGCCTATCCCCCGTGCGGGGGAACGAAGACAGGGCCGATCGGTCACTCGCACGCTAGGCAGCCAGGAGGGGAAGGCCGGACAGCACACGGCCCCGGGTCGCCGTTTCTCACTCGAACGGTCGACACCGGGGCCGGTGTTGATCAGCTGATCAGGCTGACGGTCAGAGCTTCGTCCACGCCTCCGTCAGCGTGGCGCGCAGGATCTGCTCGATCTCGTCGAAGGTCTCCTGGTTGGAGATCAGCGGCGGGGCGAGCTGGACAACCGGGTCGCCGCGGTCGTCGGCACGGCAGTAGAGGCCGTTGTCGTACAGCGCCTTGGAGAGGAAGCCGTACAGGACGCGCTCGGTCTCCTCGTCGTTGAAGGACTCCTTGGTGTGCTTGTCCTTCACCAGCTCGATGCCGTAGAAGAAGCCGTTGCCGCGGACGTCGCCGACGATCGGCAGGTCGTGCAGCTTCTCCAGGGTGGAGCGGAACGCGGCCTCGTTGTCGAGCACGTGCTGGTTGAGGCCCTCGCGCTCGAACAGGTCGAGGTTGGCGAGGCCGACCGCCGCGGAGACCGGGTGGCCGCCGAAGGTGTAGCCGTGCAGGAAGGTGTTGTCGCCCTTGTAGAACGGCTCGGCCAGCTTGTCGCTGATGATGCAGGCGCCGATCGGGGAGTAGCCCGAGGTCATGCCCTTGGCGCAGGTGATCATGTCCGGGACGTAGCCGAACTTGTCGCAGGCGAACATCGTGCCCAGGCGGCCGAAGGCGCAGATGACCTCGTCCGACACGAGCAGCACGTCGTACTGGTCGCAGATCTCGCGGACGCGCTGGAAGTAGCCGGGCGGCGGCGGGAAGCAGCCGCCGGCGTTCTGCACGGGCTCCAGGAAGACCGCGGCGACCGTCTCCGGGCCCTCGAACAGGATCTGCTGCTCGATCTGGTCGGCGGCCCAGCGGCCGAAGGCCTCGGGGTCGTCGCCGAACAGCGGGGCGCGGTAGATGTTGGTGTTCGGGACCTTGTGCGCGCCCGGCACGAGCGGCTCGAAGGGGGCTTTCAGGGCCGGCAGGCCGGTGATCGACAGGGCGCCCTGCGGGGTGCCGTGGTAGGCGACCGCGCGGGAGATGACCTTGTACTTGGTCGGCTTGCCCTGGAGCTTGAAGTACTGCTTGGCGAGCTTCCAGGCGGTCTCGACGGCCTCGCCGCCGCCGGTGGTGAAGAACACCTTGTTCAGGTCGCCGGGCGCGTGGTGCGCGAGACGCTCGGCGAGCTCGACGGCCTTCGGGTGGGCGTAGGACCACACCGGGAAGAACGCCAGCTCCTGCGCCTGCTTGAACGCCGCCTCGGCGAGCTCCACGCGGCCGTGGCCCGCCTGGACCACGAACAGGCCCGCGAGGCCGTCGAGGTAGCGCTTGCCCTTGTCGTCGTAGATGTAGGTGCCCTCGCCCCGGACGATGGTCGGGACGGGGGAGTTCTCGTACGAGGACATGCGGGTGAAGTGCATCCACAGGTGGTCGTACGCGGTGCTGCTGAGGTCCTTGGTGCTCACGGTTATCGGGTCCTCACGATTATCGGGTTCCCCACATGTAGGTCTGCTTCTTCAGCTTCAGGTAGACGAAGCTCTCGGTCGAGCGCACGCCAGGCAGGGCACGGATGCGTTTGTTGATGACGTCCAGCAGGTGGTCGTCGTCCTCGCAGACGATCTCGGCGAGGATGTCGTACGAGCCGGCGGTCATCACCACGTACTCGACTTCGGCCATGTCGGTCAGCGCGTCCGCTATGGACTCGACATCGCCCTCGACGTTGATCCCGACCATCGCCTGCCGGCGGAAGCCCACGGTGAGCGGGTCCGTGACGGCGACGATCTGCATCACGCCCTGGTCGAGCAGCTTCTGGACGCGCTGGCGCACGGCCGCCTCGGAGAGGCCCACGGCCTTGCCGATCGCGGCGTACGGCCGACGGCCGTCCTCCTGGAGCTGCTGGATGATGGCGAGGCTGACGGCATCCAGGTGAGGGGTGCTGCCGTTCCTGGACTCGCGGGAGTCCCTGTGCTCTGCGCTTCGACTGGCCACGGCCTCACTGTGCACGACGTCTCGACAGTTCCGCAAGGCCGAGGCGATGAAATTCGTTGTTTACGTAAGTGAGATCTGCGGATTCCGCAGCCCTGGCGGGATCGGGGGTGTTGAAAACGTCGGCGTAAGGATTAGTGTGGGTGTCTCAGTCAATGGACACCGAACCTGGAGGGCCGGCAGTGAGCACCGAGCTGGGACGGCTGCGCAAGCTACGCAACTACATCGCCGGCGAGTTCCGGGACGCCGCCGACGGACGGACCACCGAGGTGGTCAACCCCGCGACCGGCGAGGCGTACGCGACCGCGCCGCTGTCCGGCCCCGCGGACGTCGACGCCGCGATGGCGGCCGCCGCCGAGGCGTTCCCGGGCTGGCGCGACACGACGCCCGCCGAGCGTCAGAAGGCCCTGCTGAAGATCGCTGACGCGTTCGAGGAGCGGGCCGAGGAGCTCATCGCGGCCGAGGTGGAGAACACGGGCAAGCCCATCGGGCTGACCCGCTCCGAGGAGATCCCTCCCATGGTCGACCAGATCCGCTTCTTCGCGGGCGCGGCCCGGATGCTGGAGGGGCGCAGCGCCGGCGAGTACATGGACGGGATGACCTCGATCGTCCGCCGTGAGCCGGTCGGCGTCTGCGCGCAGGTCGCGCCGTGGAACTACCCGATGATGATGGCCGTGTGGAAGTTCGCCCCGGCGATCGCGGCCGGCAACACGGTGGTGCTCAAGCCGTCCGACACCACGCCGGCCTCCACCGTCCTGATCGCCGAGATCATCGGTTCGATCCTGCCCAAGGGCGTCTTCAACGTCGTCACGGGCGACCGGGACACCGGCCGGCTGATGGTCGAGCACCCGACCCCGGCGATGGCCTCCATCACCGGCTCGGTGCGCGCGGGCATGTCCGTCGCCGAGTCGGCGTCGAAGGACCTCAAGCGCGTCCACCTGGAGCTCGGCGGCAAGGCGCCGGTCGTGGTCTTCGAGGACACCGACATCGCCAAGGCCGTCGAGGACATCTCCGTGGCGGGCTTCTTCAACGCCGGCCAGGACTGTACGGCGGCCACCCGCGTCCTCGTCCAGGAGGGCATCCACGACGAGTTCGTGGCCGCGCTCGCGAAGGCCGCGGCGGAGGCGAAGACCGGGCAGCCGGACGACGAGGACGTGCTCTTCGGCCCGCTGAACAACCCCAACCAGCTCCAGCAGGTGACCGGCTTCATCGAGCGGCTGCCCGCCCACGCCAAGGTCGAGGCGGGCGGACAGCGCGTCGGCGACAAGGGCTACTTCTACGCCGCGACCGTCGTCTCCGGGCTGAAGCAGGACGACGAGATCATCCAGAACGAGGTCTTCGGGCCGGTCATCACCGTCCAGTCCTTCACGGACGAGGACCAGGCGGTCGAGTGGGCCAATGGCGTCGAGTACGCCCTCGCCTCCTCGGTGTGGACCAAGGACCACGGCCGCGCGATGCGGATGTCCAAGAAGCTGGACTTCGGCTGCGTGTGGATCAACACCCACATTCCGCTGGTCGCCGAGATGCCCCACGGTGGCTTCAAGAAGTCCGGTTACGGCAAGGACCTGTCGGGCTACGGCTTCGACGACTACACGCGGATCAAGCATGTGATGACTTCGCTCGACGCGTAGCGCTCCGCTGGGTTTGCGGGGGGTTGTGCGGGTTCGGCTGCTGACGGCTGCGGGTGCGGTCGGGCTGCGCCCGTGGCCGGTCGTTCTCGGGTGCGGGTGCCTTGTCGCTGGTCGCGCAGTTCCCCGCGCCCCTAGGGGGGTGGGCTGGGGCTGGTCGCGCAGTTCCCCGCGCCCCTAGGGGGGTGGGCTGGGGCTGGTTGCGCAGATCCCTGCGCCCCTGGGGGGGCTGGTTGTGTGGGTTCTCGCGCCGCTGGGCTGGGGGCGGCGTCCGCTGTGTGAGTTCGGCCCTCGGTTTCAGTCGGGGGTCGTTCTTGTTGTCGGTCGGGGTGTGATCGACAAGGTGTCGGGTGGGGCGGGGCGGGCTCGACGGTGCGTCGATTGTTCGGGGGGTGGCCCCACGGCATGCTGACGGCGTGCCCCAGACTCCCTCGTTCTCCCGTGCCGTTTCCCGCCGTTCCCTGCTGCGCGTGCTCGGGGGCGCCGCCGTTCTCGGCGGGGTCGCCGGCTGCGGGGTGCCCGCCGCCTACGTACGGCCCGGCGACCGCGCCGGGGCCGATCTCTCCGCCAGCGACAAGCGGCTGACCTGGGCGAACTGGCCGCTCTACATCGACACGGACGACGACGACCCCGACCGGCGGCCGACGCTCGACGCCTTCCGCGAGAGCACGGGCATCTCCGTCGACTACGTCGAGGAGATCAACGACAACGACGAGTTCTTCGGCAAGATCAGCCCCGCGCTGATGAACCACCAGCAGACCGGCCGCGACCTGATCGTCATCAGTGACTGGATGTGCGCCCGGTTCGTCCGGCTGGGCTGGGTCCAGGAGATGGACCGGGCCGCGCAGCCGCACGTCACCGAGAACCTCGACCCGCTGCTCCGTTCGCCCGCCTTCGATCCCGGACGCGTGTGCACCGTGCCGTGGCAGTCCGGCATCACCGGCATCGCCTACAACCGGCGGAAGCTGGGCCGGGAACTGCGCAGCGTCTCGGAGCTGTGGGCCGACGACCTCAAGGGGCGGGTGACGCTGCTGTCCGGCCTGGACGAGGCGTTCGCGCTGCTGATGCAGGGCAACGGCGTGGACGTCACGCGGTGGACCGCCGACGACTTCCATCAGGTCTGCGACGACGTGGAGCGACAGGTCCGCCGCGGCCAGATACGCCGCTTCACCGGCAACGACTACACCAAGGACCTGGTCAGCGGCGATGTGCTGGCCTGCCAGGCGTACTCGGGCGATGTCATCCAGCTCCAGGCCGACAACCCCGACATCCGCTTCGTCGTGCCCGAGGAGGGCGCCGAGCTGTGGGCGGAGTCCCTGATGATCCCCAACCTCGCCCGGCACAAGGCGAACGCCGAGAAGCTGATCGACCACTACTACCGGCCCGAGGTCGCCGCCGAACTCGCGGCCTGGGTGAACTACGTCTGCCCGGTCCCGGCCGCACAGGCGGTCCTCGCCGACTCCGACGACGAGGAGACGGCGGCCCTCGCGGAGAACCCGCTGATCTTCCCCGACGCCGACATGCGCGAGCACCTCGCGATCGCGCGGGACATCACCTCCACGGAGCGACGGGAGTTCGCCAAGCGGTGGAACGCGATCGCGGGGCTCTGAGGGTCTCGTCGTCGAGCGGGTTTCAGGCGTCGTGTCCGAGGCCGCGGTCGGGGGCGCTCATGTCGCCCGTCCTCGGTGTTCCGTCGGCGAGTCCGTAGCGCAGGTACACGGTGCCCTCCGGGCCGGCCGCGGGCGGTTCGAGGAGGGTGAGGTTCGTGGGCACCTCACCGCCGTCGAACACCTTCTTGCCGACCCCGAGCACGATCGGGTGCACCCACAGGTCGAGGCGGTCGAAGAGCTTCTCGCGCAGCAGCGTCTGCACCAGGTTCAGGCTCCCGACGACCTTCACGTGCTCGTGCCGGTCCCGGATCCCGCGCACCGCGCCGGCCAGATCCGGGCCGAGCTGGGTGGACCCGGCCCACGAGAGGTCGGGGGTGCCGCGGGACGCGACGTACTTCGGGACGCTGTTGAAGAGCGTGGCGATCGTGTTGTCCTCGCCCTTCTGGTGCGGCCAATAGGCGGCGAAGATGTCGTACGTCCGCCGGCCGAGCAGCAGGGCGTCCGTGCCCTCGTACGCGGCGGCGATCTGCGCCCCGGTGGCCTCGCTGAGCAGGGGCGCCTGCCAGCCTCCGAACGGGAACCCCACCGGGTCCTCGTCGGGGCCGCCGGGCGCCTGCCCGACGAGATCGAGGGTTGCGAACAGCTCGACGTGGATGAGGCCCATGGCTTGCTCCTGATGGTCTGTTGCGGTCAGGGGGTAGACCCTCGGGCGCCGCCGGACTCATCGCTTCGACGGCCCCCGGATGCGGGCGATCCGCCCCCCTCGGACTTTGCCCGTTCTTTACAACCCGCTCCGGGGCTGTCTCGTCTCTTCGGCCGATCCGTCAACGGACCGACGAAAGAGAGCGATTCATGCGACTCATGCCGCGAACGGGCCTCGCCGCCCTGGTAGTTGCGGGCACCGCCCTGCTGGCGGGCGCGACGCCCGCGCTGGCCGACGGCGGGACGCCGACGCCCGTACCCAGCACCGCGAACCGGACCGCGACCCCGGCGCCCGCCGAGGACGCCCGCGACGCGACTCCGGCCCCGGCCAAGGCCACCACTGCTCCGTCCGCCGTACCGAGCCAGGTCGGCGTGGTGCCGCGGGGCGGGGCCGACACCGGGGTCGGGGAGCCCTCCGAGGGGCACGGCGGGCTGATCGGTGGCGGTGCGGCCGCGGCCTTCGCGGCGGCCGGTACCGGCTTCTACGTCGTACGGCGCCGGAGGGCGACCGGCGCATGAGCCCGCTCTCCAGGCGCGCCCTGATCCTCTCGGCCCTGGCGGCGCCGCTGCTCACGGGCTGCGCCGGCGATCCGGCGGAGCCCGCTGCCGGGGGCGCCGCCGCCCGTAAGCCGGGCACCTCCTCGGCCCCCTCCGGCCCGGCGGCGCGGCCCCTCGCGCGCTCGGTGCCGGTCCGGCTGCGGATCGCGGCCATCGGGGTCGACACCCCGGTCATGCGGCTGGGGCTGGCCGCCGACGGCGGCGTGCGGGTCCCGCCGGTCGAGGAGCACGACCGGGCGGGCTGGTACGAGAACTCGCCCACGCCCGGACAGACCGGACCGTCGGTGATCCTCGCCCATGTCACGGTCGGTGCCTACGGGGACGGCGTCTTCCGGCACCTCGACCGGTTGCGCCGGGGCGACCGGATCGGGGCGCGTCTGGAGAACGGCACGACGGCCGAGTTCGCCGTCACCGAGGTCACGACCGTCGCCAAGGCGGAGTTCCCGACCGAGAAGGTCTACGGGAACGTGGACCGGCCCGAACTGCGTCTCATCACGTGCGGCGGCCCGCGCTCCGGTGACGGCTACCGCGACAACGTGATCGTCTTCGCCGCTCTGACCGCTGGAGAACGTTGAAACGGCCTGCTCGGTCCCGTGAGAGGGCGGCGTCCGAGTTGTTCGCCGCCCTCTACCCGCGCCTCGCCGGCTGGTGCCGCCGACTCGTCGACGACGACGAGACGGCGCACGAGATCGCCTCGGAGGCGTTCACCCGGCTGTGGGCCCGTTGGACGGCGGTGGCGGAGCCGCAGGGGTTCCTCTTCGTCACCGCCGCCAACCTGGTCCGCGACCACTGGCGCAAGCTCGAACGCGAGCGCAGGGCGATGCGCCGGGCCACCGTCGAGGCGGCGGTGGCCCCGCCCGCCGAGCAGGCCGACCCCTCGGTCCGGCTCCTCGTGCAGTCCCTGCCCGACCGGCTGCGCGTCCCGATCCTGCTGCACTACTACGCTGACATGCCGATCCGGGAGGTGGCCGTGCTGACCGGGCGCAAGGAGGGAACCGTCAAGGCCGACCTGCACGCGGCCCGCGAACTGCTCCGCGCCCACCTGAGGAGAAGCCTTGATCACACCCACTGACGACTTCGACGACGGCCCGGAACTCGACCCCGACGACCCGCTCACCGTCCTCCTGGGGCCCGCCCCCGGTCACCTCGGCCCACCGCCCGGCCGCTACGAGGAGATCCGCCGGGGCGCCGTCCGCCGACGGCTGCTGCGCACCGTCGCCGGGGTCGGCGCGACCTGCGGGATCGCCGCGCTGGCCGTTCTGCTGCCGCTGCACCTGACGGGGGCCGACGCACCCGCGCGCCCGACCGTCCCGCTCGCCCCGCCGTCGGTGAACGGCCCGTCGACCGTGTCCCCGCCCGTGCCGCCCACGCCCTCGCCCGCACCGGCCACGGAACGCCCTACCGAGGGGGTCACCCGGGTCCCGGACCAGCGGGCGTCGACTGCCCCCGTCGACACCGCTGTACCGACCCACGGCAGTGACCGGGATGTGTCGCCGGAACCGAGCACGGCGAGTGAACCCGGCGGCTCCGCGACGGCGCGGCCCACACCGTCCGTCGCCCGGTCCCTCGCGCCGTCCGCCGCGCGGTCCTCGGACGCGCGGGAGTGAGAACGTCACGCCGTCACTTCAGTGCGGCCATCGCGATGCGCTGGGCGACCGGGTTCATCTCCTCGCCCTTGGCGTCGGTGGAGTTGACCGAGTAGACGAGGGTGCGGCTGAGGTCGCGGGTCCCGGCGATCAGCGCGCTGTAGCCGTACCGGGCCCCCGACTTGAGCCAGTAGACCTTCCCCTCGTACACGAAGCGCTGGAGGCCCGCGCTGTAACTGGCGCCTTCGATATGGGCGGGGACCGTGAACATCTCCCGCAGCTGGGGCGCGGGGACGATGCGGCCGCGGAACAGCGAGGTGAGGAGACGTTCCAGGTCCGCGGTCGTGGAGACCATGTCGCCCGCCGCGAACCGGTCCGCCTGGTTCCACTCGGTGACGTCCACGAACTCCGTCGTCCCGTCGGCCCTCTTCACCGCCTGGTAGCCGTGGTTGTGCGGGCCGGCGATCCGCGGCTCGGTGCCGGGGAAGTACGTGTCCTTCATGCCCGCGGGCGCCAGGACCAGGCGGGTGGCCTCGGACGCGTACGAGCGGCCGGTCACCTTCTCGATCAGCAGGCCCAGGATCGTGTAGTTGATGTTGAGGTAGTGCTGCTGGGTGCCCGGGCGGAACTCCGGCCCCTTCGCCGCCGCGGAGGCCACGACCTGCTGCGGGGTGAGCGTGTCGAAGCGGTGCGCGTACACCTCCTCGAAGGAGGTCCCGAGGGCGTCGCCCGCCGGGATGCCGCTGGTGTGGTCGAGGAGCTGCCGTACGGTGATCGGCCGGAACCTCGCGCCGAGCAGTCCGGGCAGATAGCGCTGGACCGGCCTGTCGAGGTCGATACGCCGCTCGGCCGCCAGGCGCAGGACGGCCGCCGCCGTCACCACCTTCGTCGTCGACCCGGCCCGGAAGCGGGCCTCCGGGTCGGCCGCCGTGCCGCTCGCCAGGTCGTGCACGCCCGCGCTGCCGCGCCAGGCGCCGTCGGTGCCGCCGACCCGGACGAGGGCGGCGGTCGCGTCCTGGTCCGGCAGTCCGGTGAGCGCGGCGGCCAGCGCTTCGACGTCGAGCGGGCTCGCGGGGTGGGCCGGCGCCGAGGAGGCCGGCGCCGAGGAGGCCGACGCCGGGGCCGACACCGGCGCGGGCACCGCGAAGGCGGGCGCGGCCAGCGGGCCCGCAGTGAGGACGGCCACCAGCGAGGCGGCGAGGACGGCGGTGCGACGGCGAACGCGCATGCGGGCTCCAGAGGAAGTGAGAGGAGAAGGGGAGACGGAGGAGGGGGAGGGGTGGCCGGGGGAGAGAGTGGCCGTGGCTCGACATGATCTTCCGCCGGGGCGTGACCGTCGCGGATCGTCGCGGAGGAGGGTGCCCGACCCTGGGGTAACCCCGAGCAACTGCCTTGTGTAGTAGGTGAGTTACCCGGGATGCCCCCTACGGGTACCGGTCCGGGGTGGCGAAGAACGTGAGCCGGGGGCAAGCCGTCTCCCCGGTGTGATCTCCGACCTCGACGACCTCGGCTCGCCGCGCGCCCCCGACGGCTTCCGCTCCTGGCCGGTCGCGATCGCCGTGCGACAGGTCCGGACCGCGCGCCGCCCGGCCCGGCGCCGGTCCCTCAGGCCTCGCGCGCGTAGCGGTCCTGGGCCTCGGCCACCTCGTCGCCGTGGTCGTGCGCCCAGACGCCGAAGGCCTGGATCGGCGGGAGCAACGTCCGTCCCAGGGGCGTGAGTTCGTACTCCACCCGGGGTGGCGAACCGCCGTACGCCTGCCGCGCGACGAGTCCGTTGGACTCCAGCCGGCGCAGTGTCTCGGTCAGCACCTTCTGGCTGATCCCGCCGATGCGCGTCCGCAGCTCGCCGGGGCGGCCGGGCCCGTCCTTGAGGGCCCAGATCACCACCGGGTTCCAGGTGTTGGAGACGAGGTCGAAGGCGAGCCGGGTCCGGCAGTCGGCGAGAAACGCGAGGTCGGTGTCCACGTACCGAATGGTGCCCGAGCGGCTCCCTACTGTCGTGGCGGATCCGTGCAACGGAAGCCCGTGCAACGGAATTCCAGGGAACGGAGATCCGTGCGACGGGCGATCCGTGCGACGGGCGATCCGTGGGACGTGGGACGTAGGACAGGAGGAGGAGTCATGCGGGTGGGAATTCTCGGTACCGGTTCCATGGCGGACGCGCTGGGCACCGGGTGGCGGCGGGCCGGACACGAGGTGGTCGTCGGGGGCCGTTCGGGAGGGCTGCGGGAGGCGGCCGAGGCGGGGACGGACGCGGTGCTGCTCGCGGTGCCGTACGCGGCCGCGCCCGACGTGGCCGGCGGGCTGGCGGAAGCCCTGCGCGGGCGGGTGCTGATCGACTGCACCAATCCCGTGGGCCGGGACTTCGGCCTGCTCACGGCGGGTGGCCCGGCGGCGGCCGAACGCATCGCCGCCGCCGCGCCCACCGCGCACGTCGTGAAGGCCTTCAACCTGTGCCATGTCGACGTCTGGCGTCTGGACCCGCCCGTCTTCGACGGCCGTCCGCTGGCGGTCCCGCTGTGCGGGGACGACGAAGCGGCCTTGTCCGTCGTACGGCGGCTCGTCCGCGACCTCGGCTGCGAGCCGCTGAACGCGGGCGGCCTCGACAGGGCCGGCCTGCTGGAGGCGACGGCCGCGCTGCTCATCCGGCTGTGGGTGGGGGAGGGGGCGGACGCCCAGGCGATCTCTCCGCCGCTGGCGTACGCGGCGGGTCGGCCCCCGGCTCGCGCTGTCGGCTCGGCCGGCGCGGTCAGCCCCGCCCGCGCAGAGCCGTGAGCACGTCGATCCGGTTGGTGGTGATGGAGTCGACGCCCAGGTCGATGAGCCGGCGCATGGAACGGCGGGTGTCGGGGGTCCAGACCGAGAGCAGGTGACCGTCGTGGTGGACACGGGCGGCCAGGTCCCGGTCCACCAGGGAGAAGCGGTAGTTGAGCCAGCGCGGCTTCACCGCGTCGAGCAGCGCGGGCCGTACGGGTGCCAGGCTGGTGCAGGTCAGGGCGATCTCGGCGGACGGGTCGGCCGCGCGCACGGCCAGCATCGCGGTGGCGTCGGCGCAGTAGTAGACCCGGTCCGCCGCCCCGGCCTCGCGGACGGCGTCCACGATCCGCCGTGCCGTGCGCACCTCCCGCGTCCCCGGCAGGTCGAGCATCAGCCTGCTGCCGTCGGTCGCCGCGAGCGCCTCCGCCAGCGTCGGCACCGCGCCGTCCGTCAGCCCGCGCACCTCGGCGGTGGACAGGGACAGCAGCGGCCGGTCGTGCTCCCACAGCCGCTTCAACGTGGCGTCGTGCAGCAGGACGGGCACGCCGTCCCGGGTGAGCCGTACGTCGAGCTCGACGGCGTCCGCGCCCAGGTCGAGCGCGGAACGCAGCGAGTCGACGGTGTTCTCACGGAAGCGGTAGGGGTCGCCGCGATGGGCCACGGCAGTCACGTTGCGCATGAGGCCCATTGTGGCGGCAGCGGGTCCTCAGGGGGCGAGCCGGTCCGTCGTGTAGGCGTCGATGTCGGCCCTGATCCGCGTCTTGCCGGCCTCGTCCAGGAAGGAGGCGTCGACCGCGTTCTTGGCCAGGGCGGCGAGGCCCCGCTCGTCGAGGTCGAGGAGGCGGGCGGCGACCGCGTACTCGTTGTCGAGGTCGGTGCCGAACATGGGCGGGTCGTCGGAGTTGATCGTGACCAGGACACCGGCCCGCACGAACTCCTTGATCGGGTGCTCGTCGAGGGTGCGGACCGCGCGCGTGGCGATGTTCGACGTCGGGCACACCTCCAGGGGGATGCGGTGCTCGGCGAGGTGCGCGAGCAGCTTCTCGTCCTGCGCGGAGCTGGTGCCGTGGCCGATGCGCTCGGCGCGCAGGTGGGTCAGCGCGTCCCACACCGTCTGCGGTCCGGTGGTCTCGCCCGCGTGCGGCACCGACCGCAGCCCGGCGGCGATGGCCCGGTCGAAGTAGGGCTTGAACTGCGGGCGCGGCACGCCGATCTCGGGCCCGCCGAGGCCGAAGGAGACCAGCCCCTCGGGGCGGATCCGGTCGTCGGTGGCGAGCCGGGTCGTCTCCTCGGCGGCCTCCAGACCGGCCTCGCCGGGGATGTCGAAGCACCAGCGCAGCACGGTCCCGAACTCCGCCTCGGCCGCCTTGCGGGCGTCCTCGATGGCGTCCATGAAGGCGAGTTCGTCGATGCCGCGCCGGGTCGAGGAGTACGGGGTGATGGTCAGCTCGGCGTACCGCACCTGCTGGCGGGCCAGGTCCCGGGCGACCTCGTACGTCAGCAGCCGGACGTCCTCCGGGGTGCGGATGAGGTCCACGACGGACAGGTACACGTCGATGAAGTGGGCGAAGTCGGTGAACGTGAAGTAGTCGGCCAGGGCCTCGGGGTCGGTCGGCACCTTGGAGTCGGGGTGCCGGGCGGCCAGCTCGGCGACGATGCGGGGGGAGGCGGAGCCGACGTGGTGGACGTGCAGTTCGGCCTTGGGCAGCCCGGCGATGAACGCGTGCACGTCACGGGCGCCGGCCGCGTCGGCCGCGGTGGGGCCGGCGGGCGCGCCGGAGACGGGGGAGCCAGGGGCTGCGGCGGATGCGTCGAAGCGGTCGGTCATGGGGTCCTCCCCGGGACGGCGTCCCGGGCCGAGCGGGCCGGACGGGACGCGGGTGATCGGCTGATCGATGAGTCGGGATCATCGTAGGCGGCCCGCCCCCGACCCGGCCCCCGCCCTCTCCACTACCCGCCCCTGATCCAGCCCCGCCCTCTCCTCGGCCCGGCCGGCCCCGAGCCTTCCTCGTCCTCGGCCCCCGCCCTCTCCTGCGCCCGACCCCCGACCCTTCCTCGTCCTCGGCCCCGGCCTCTCCTCGGCCCGCCCCCGACCCGACCCCTGGCCTCTTCACGCACCGCCCCCGACAACCCCCGCCACACACACCGCCCCGGACCACCCCGGCCGCGCATACCGCCGCTCACCGCATCGGTCCCGGGCCGTAACATGACGGAACGTACGCACGGTGGAACGCCGTACGGATGACGGAACGCAGGACGGAACGCGCAGGACCGAATGCCCGGCGGGGACGCGGGGCAGAGGGCGACAGAGGGGATCCACGCATGTCCGACGACGCGCCGACTCCGGCCGGTGACGCCGCCCGAGACCCGTGGCCCGCGCCCGCTCCGGACCGGGCCGACGAGGCGGACGGCCCGCAGGACGCGGCTCCCAAGGTGCCGTTGCACAAGGACACGACGGCCACGGCCCCGACGGATGCGGCTGCTGCGGGTCCGACGGACGTGTCGGGTACTGCGGCTCCGGGTCCGACGGATGCGGCGGCTGCTGCCGGTCCGGCGGACGTGGCGGAGCGGGGGGCCGGTCCCGCCGGGACCCCTGCCGGGCCGAACCCCTGGGCCGCCCCGGGGGACGGCGCGCAGAGCGGGCCCGGCTACACCGTCGCCGCGAACGAACCGCTGACGCCGGACTCCGCCGCCACCCCGGCCCCTGCCCCCGTGCCCCCGGGGCAGGTGCCGCCGGCCGTTCACGACCAGCGGACGGTGACCTCGCTGCCCAACGTGTCCCCGCCGACCGGGGGCGGCACCCCGCAGGCCTGGGCCGCTCCCTTCGGGAACCCGCCGGTGAACGGGCATCCCGGCGCCTTCCCGCCGCCCCAGCCCGGCACGGCGGCGGCCGGTGGTCCGCCCGGTCACCCCGGTTACCCCGGCCACCCCGTCAACCCCTTCGCTCCCCCCGGCCCGGGCGGCCCGGTCCCGCCGCCGCCCCTCGCGCCGCACGGGCCCGGCCAGCTGCCGTACGGATATCCCGGCGGCTACGGCTATCCCTCCCCGCCGCACTACGGCGGAGCCCCCGGTCCCTACGGCTGGCCCGGCGGGGCGGGGGACAGCAACGGCATGGGCATCGCCGGCATGATCCTCGGGATCATCTCGGCCGTCGGCTTCTGCATGTGGCCGTTGGCCATCGTGCTCGGCATCCTCGGTATCACCTTCGGCGCGGTCGGACGGGGGAAGGCCAGGCGGGGCGAGGCCTCGAACCCGGGTCAGGCCCTGGCGGGGATCATCTGCGGAAGCGTGGGCATCGCGCTCGCGGTCGGACTGGGCGTGCTGCTGATCGTGCAGGCCTGAGCCACCGGCGGGGCGCGGGAGTCACCGGCGGGCGCGGGAGCTACCGCCCGGCGCGGGAGCCAGCGACGGGGCGCGGGAGCCAGCGGCGGGGCATGGGAGTCACCGGCGGGCGCGGGAGCCAGCGACGGGGCGTGGGGCGCGGGAGTCACCGGCCGGCATGGGAGCAACCGGCCGACGCGGGAGTCACCTGCGGCCGTAGGAGTCACCGGAGGGCAGGGGAGTCACCGGCGGGCATGGGCAGGTGCGGCCGCGGCCGCACCCGCTGCTCAGGCCGTCGCCCGGACCCTCTCGCGGGCTTCCATCAGCGCGAACCCCAGCAGGTTCGGCCCCCGCCACCGCTGCGGGTCCATCGCCGCCTCGTCGTCCGCCGCGAGGCCGATGCCCCACACGCGGTCCACGGGGCTCGCCTCCACCAGCACCTTCTCGCCCGTGTTCAGCAGGAACGCCCGCAGCCCGGGGTGCGAGGCGAACTTGTGGACGCTGCCCTCGACCACGATCGCGAACCGCTCCCGCTGCCAGGTCGCCTCGTCGAAGCCGCGCACCAGCCGCCCCTCCTTCTTCGCCTGGGCGGGGGAGCCCGCGGCCAGCACCCGCCGCTCCGCTTCCGCGTCCTCGAAGAGGCGGGCCTTCCCCGCCATCATCCAGTGCTCGGCCGTCGGATAGGTGACCCCGTCGACCACGAAGGGTGACGGCCACCACTGGCTCAGACAGCTCGAGCCCAGCCGGCCGTCGGGCCGCGGCCGGTGCCCCCAGAAATGCAGATACCTGATCCTCGCCCCGGCCTGGACCCGCCTGACCAGGGCCTCCCGGCTGTCGATCTTCTCCATGCACGCGAGTCTGGCACGCGCCACTGACACTGCGTCCCGCCTTTTCCGCTCCGACTCGACACCTGGTCGACCCGCCCTCGACAGATTCCGTCGCGTAACCAAAAGGCAACAACGGAATCACTTGTTGGAGTGCCCTTGCTCTGTCAGGATCGGCAATCAAATCAAGCCGGAGCTACGCTGGCCGCCCTCGCGCACAGCGGGGCGAAGGCGGAGGAGAGCGACATGCAGGACCGGTTCCCCGCACAGGAACGATTCGCGGACGGCGCTCAGTACATCGGAGGCCGCCTCCGGCACGGCACGTCCGGCCGGAGCCACGCCGTGATCGACCCCGCGACCGGCGAGGAGGTCTTCACCTACGAGCTGGCCGGCGCCGACGACGTCGACGCCGCCGTGGCCGCGGCGCGCGCCGCCTTCCCGGGCTGGGCCGGGGCCACGCCGGGTGAGCGCTCCGACGCGCTGCACCGGTTCGCCGCCGTCCTCACCGACCGCGCCGAGGAGTTCGCCCGCGCCGAGTCCCTCCAGTGCGGCAAGCCGCTGAAGCTGACCCGTGAGTTCGACGTTCCGGGCACCATCGACAACACCGCCTTCTTCGCCGGCGCGGCCCGCCACCTCGCGGGCCAGGCCGCCGGTGAGTACTCGGGCGACCACACCTCCTACGTCCGCCGTGAGCCCATCGGTGTCGTGGGATCCATCGCGCCCTGGAACTACCCGCTCCAGATGGCCGCCTGGAAGATCCTCCCGGCGATCGCGGCGGGCAACACCATCGTGCTCAAGCCCGCCGAGCTCACCCCGCTGACCTCCTTGCTCTTCGCCCAGGCGGCGACCGAGGCCGGGATCCCCGACGGCGTGATCAACATCGTCACGGGGTCCGGACAGGAGGCCGGTGAGCGCCTCGTCGGGCATCCCGACGTCGCCATGACCTCATTCACCGGCTCCACCGCCGTCGGCAAGCGCGTCACCGAGGTCGCCATCGCGACGGTCAAGCGGCTCCATCTGGAGCTGGGCGGGAAGGCGCCCTTCGTCGTCTTCGACGACGCCGACCTGGAGGCCGCCGCCAACGGCGCGGTCGCGGGGGCGCTCATCAACACCGGGCAGGACTGCACGTCCGCCACGCGCGCGTACGTGCAGCGGCCCCTCTACGAGGCGTTCGTCGAGCGGACGGCCGCCCTGATGGAAACGGTCCGGCTCGGCGATCCCTTCGCCCCCGGTACCGATCTCGGCCCGCTGGTCTCGCACGTCCAGCGCGACCGGGTCGCCGCCTTCGTCGACCGGGCGCGCGGCTACGCGCGCGTGGTGACCGGCGGGGAGGCCCCGCAGGGGGATCTCAAGAAGGGCGCGTACTATCGCCCCACCCTGATCGCGGACGCCGCGCAGGACAGTGAGGTCGTCCAGTCCGAGATCTTCGGGCCGGTCCTGGTGGTGCTGCCCTTCGACAGTGACGACGAGGGCATCGCGCTCGCCAACGACACCCCGTACGGGCTGGCCGCCTCCGCGTGGAGCCGGGACGTCTTCCGGGCGAACCGGGCCACGCGCGAGATCAAGGCCGGGTGCGTGTGGGTGAACGACCACATCCCGATCATCAGCGAGATGCCCCACGGCGGCTACAAGGCCTCCGGCTTCGGCAAGGACATGTCGGTGTACTCGTTCGAGGAGTACACGCAGGTGAAGCACGTTATGTTCGATAACACCGCGGTGGCCCGCAAGTCCTGGCACCGCACCATCTTCGGGGACTGTTAGAGCGACGACGACCGGCCGCCGACCACGGCCGAACCTCCCGAAAGGGCACCACGCGCATGGAGAGTTACGAGCCCGACCGTCTGAGCCCGGCCCAAGTGGCCGCCGTGCGGCGCAGCCTCCGCAACGGCAGGGGGGCCATGACCCGCCGGTCATTGTTGCGCGCCTCCACGACAGGGGCCCTGGCGCTGGGCGGCCTCGGCGCGCTCAGCGCCTGCGGGATCCCCGCGGCAGGCAAGACCGAGGGCGGCACGGCCGCCGACGACCACTCGGCGAAGGAGAAGACCGTCAGCTTCTCCAACTGGACCGAGTACATGGACGTCGACGACAGCGGGAAACACCACCCGACGCTCGACGCCTTCACGAAACGCACCGGCGTCAAGGTCAAGTACACCGAGGACATCAACGACAACAACGAGTTCTTCGGCAAGATCAAGCCGCAGCTCGCCGCGGGCCAGGACACCGGCCGGGACATCATCGTCCTCACCGACTGGCTGGCCGCCCGCCTCATCCGCCTCGGGTGGGTCCAGAAACTGGACCCGTCCAACCTGCCGCACGCCTACGCCAACCTGTCGGCCCAGTTCCGCAGCCCCGACTGGGACCCGGGCCGTGCCTACTCGTATCCCTGGCAGGGCATCTCCACGGTGATCGCCTACAACAAGAAGGCGCTGGACGGCGTCGAGGTGAAGTCGGTCTCCGACCTGCTCGACAACCCCAAGCTCAAGGGCCGCGTCGGCTTCCTCACCGAGATGCGCGACAGCATCGGAATGATGCTGCTGGACATGGGCAAGGACCCGGAGAAGTTCACCGACGACGACTACGACGCGGCCATCGCCCGTCTCCAGAAGGGCGTCGACAGCGGCCAGATCCGCCGCTTCACCGGCAACGACTACACGTCCGACATCACCAGCGGCGACTTCGCGGCCTGTATCGCCTGGGCCGGTGACGTCGTACAGCTGAAGGCGGACAGCCCCGACGTCGACTTCGTCATCCCGGACAGCGGCTACCTGACCTCCAGCGACAACATGCTGATCCCCAACAAGGCACGTCACAAGACGAACGCCGAACGGCTCATGGACTACTACTACGAGCCGGAGCCGGCCGCCGAACTCGCCGCGTACATCAACTACGTCTGTCCCGTGGACGGCGTGAAGGACGCGCTGGCGAAGATCGACGAGGATGCGGCGAACAATCCGCTGATCATCCCTGACAAGGCCATGCAGGCGAAGTCGCATTCCTTCCGCTCGCTGAGCTCGAAGGAAGAGACCGCCTACGAGGCGAAGTTCGCGAAGCTCACCGGGGCGTGACGACGATGAAGACGACCAACAGCGGCAGCGGCGATGTCCGCCTGACCGGCATCAGCAAGACCTACGGCTCCTTCACCGCCGTCCAGCCGCTCGACCTGACCGTCCCGCAGGGCTCCTTCTTCGCCTTGCTCGGTGCCTCCGGCTGCGGCAAGACCACCACCCTGCGCATGATCGCCGGTCTGGAGGAACCTTCCTCCGGGACCGTCCACCTCGGCGACCAGGACGTGACGGCACTCCCGCCGTACAAGCGCCCGGTCAACACCGTGTTCCAGTCCTACGCCCTCTTCCCGCACCTCGACATCTTCGAGAACGTCGCCTTCGGCCTGCGCCGGCGCGGCATCAAGAGCGTGAAGAAGCAGGTCGAGGAGATGCTGGAACTCGTACAGCTCGGCGAGCAGGCCCGCAAGAAGCCGCACCAGCTCTCCGGCGGCCAGCAGCAGCGGGTCGCCGTGGCCCGCGCCCTGATCAACAAGCCCGGGGTGCTGCTGCTCGACGAGCCCCTCGGCGCCCTCGACCTCAAGCTGCGCCGCCAGATGCAGCTGGAGCTCAAGCGCATCCAGACCGAGGTCGGCATCACCTTCGTGCACGTCACGCACGACCAGGAGGAGGCCATGACGATGGCCGACACGGTCGCCGTGATGAACGCGGGCCGGGTCGAGCAGCTCGGCTCGCCGACCGACCTCTACGAGAACCCGAAGACGACCTTCGTCGCCAACTTCCTCGGCACCTCGAACCTCATCGAGGCCGAGGTCGACACCAAGAACGGCGACGACATCGTGCTGAAGGCGGGCGGCGGCAAACTCGTCCTGCCCGAGTCGCGCTGCTCCGCGCCCACCACGACGGGCGGCAAGGTGCTGGTCGGCATCCGCCCGGAGAAGATATCCCTCACCCACGCCGACGACGCCGGTGAGATCCCCGAGGGCCGCAACCGCATCACCGGGCGGATCGCCAACTCGTCGTTCATCGGCGTCTCCACCCAGTACGTCATCGACAGCACGGTCTGTCCCGAGTTCGAGGTCTACGCCCAGAACGTCGACCGGGACGCCCGGCTCGCCCCCGGCGCCGAGGTCGTCCTGCACTGGAGCCCCGCCCACACCTTCGGACTCGACGCCGCACAGGACATCGACGCGGGCATCCAGGAAGAGGCGGCCCTCTGATGGCGACGCTCACGGAGGCGCCCCCGCCCCTCTCCCCGACGGCACCGGCGCACAAGCCGCCCCGCAGGCGCGGGCGCTGGACGCCGTACTGGCTGCTGCTGCCCGGTCTGCTCTGGCTGTGCGTGTTCTTCGCGCTGCCGATGATCTACCAGGCCTCCACGTCCGTGCAGACGGGCTCCCTGGAGGAGGGCTACAAGGTCACCTGGCACCTCGCGACCTACTGGGACGCGCTGAGCGAGTACTGGCCGCAGTTCCTGCGCTCGGTGCTCTACGCGGCCGCCGCGACGATCCTGTGCCTGGTGCTCGGCTACCCGCTGGCCTATCTGATCGCCTTCCGGGCCGGCCGCTGGCGGAACCTGATCATGATCCTGGTGATCGCGCCGTTCTTCACCAGCTTCCTGATCCGCACCCTCGCCTGGAAGACGATCCTCGCGGACGGCGGCCCGGTCGTCGGCGCCCTCAACACCCTGCACGTCCTCGACGTCACCAGCTGGCTCGGCTGGACCGCGGGGGACCGGGTGCTGGCCACCCCGCTCGCCGTGGTCTGCGGTCTGACCTACAACTTCCTGCCCTTCATGATCCTGCCCCTCTACACCTCGCTCGAGCGTATCGACGGGCGGCTGCACGAGGCGGCCGGCGACCTGTACGCGCGGCCGGTCACCACCTTCCGCAAGGTCACCTTCCCGCTGTCGATGCCGGGCGTGGTCTCCGGGACGCTGCTGACCTTCATCCCGGCGGCCGGCGACTACGTCAACGCCGAACTCCTCGGCTCGACCGACACCCGCATGATCGGAAACGTGATCCAGACGCAGTTCCTGCGCGTTCTGGACTATCCGACGGCAGCGGCCCTCTCCTTCATCCTGATGGCCGCGATCCTTTTCATGGTCACTCTCTACATCCGCAGGTCCGGGACGGAGGATCTGGTCTAAATGCCCTTCGTCAACTGGCTCAAGCGCCATTTCGTGGTCATCGCGGGACTTCTCACGCTCGCTTATCTCCTGCTGCCGAACATCGTCGTCACGGTATTCTCCTTCAATAAACCGAAGGGGCGTTTCAACTACCAGTGGCAGCAGTTCTCCACCGACGCCTGGCAGGACCCCTGCGGGGTCGCCGGACTGTGCGGGTCGCTGTCGCTCAGCCTCCAGATCGCCGTCTGGGCGACCCTCGGCGCGACCGCCCTGGGCACGATGATCGCCTTCGCGCTCGTCCGCTACCGCTTCCGCGCGCGCGGCGCCGTCAACTCGCTGATCTTCCTGCCCATGGCGATGCCCGAGGTCGTGATGGCCGCCTCGCTGCTCACCCTGTTCCTCAACCTGGGTGCTCAGCTCGGGTTCTGGACGATCCTCATCGCGCACATCATGTTCTGCCTCAGCTTCGTCGTGACGGCGGTGAAGGCGCGCGTCATGTCGATGGACCCGCGTCTGGAGCAGGCCGCCCAGGACCTCTACGCCGGGCCGGCGCAGACGTTCCTGCGGGTCACGCTGCCCATCGCCGCGCCCGGGATCGCCGCGGGCGCGCTGCTCGCCTTCGCGCTCTCCTTCGACGATTTCATCATCACCAATTTCAACGCGGGTTCCACCGTCACCTTCCCCATGTTCGTGTGGGGTTCGGCGCAGCGCGGAACGCCCGTTCAGATCAATGTCATCGGTACGGCCATGTTCCTTGTCGCCGTACTGTTCGTACTGACCTCCATGGTCATCAGTAATCGACGCAACAGGCAAAAGGCGTCATCGGTATAGCCCTGTAGGGAGTTGAAATCATGGCCCCAAGCGCCATGAACCGGTGGATCACTTCTCTTTCCGACGCACAGCCGGTCTCGTACTGGCTGGAAGATCCCGGCAAGCCGCACCCCGAACCCGCGCTCACCGGCCCCGAGACCTGCGACCTGCTGGTCGTCGGCGGCGGTTACAGCGGACTGTGGACCGCGCTCGTCGCCAAGGAGCGCGAGCCGCAGCGGGACGTGGTGCTGCTGGAGGGCCGCGAGGTGGGCTGGGCCGCCTCGGGCCGCAACGGGGGTTTCTGCGCGGCCTCCCTCACCCATGGGCTGGCCAACGGGCTCACCCGCTGGCCGGACGAGATCCACCGGCTGGAGGAGCTGGGGCGGCGCAACCTCGACGAGATCGAGGCGGCGATCGCCCGCCACGGCATCGACTGCGACTTCGAGCGCACCGGCGAGATCGACGTCGCCACCGAGGCATACCAGGCGGCGGAGCTGCGCGACTGGCACCGGGAGCTCGAAGGCAAGGGCCTCGCGGACGGGATCGAGTTCCTCGACGCGGACGCGGTGCGGGAGCAGGTCGCCTCGCCGACCTTCCAGGCCGGTCTGCACGACCGGCGGGGCGTGGCCATGCTGCATCCCGCCAAGCTCGCCTGGGGTCTGAAGCTGGCGTGCCTGCGGCTGGGCGTCCGGATCTACGAGCGCACCCCGGCCCTGACCCTGAAGCCCTACGGTGCCGGCATGGCCGTCGGCACCCCGTACGGGCAGGTGCGGGCGCGGAGGGTCGCGCTCGGCACCAACGTCTTCCCCAACCTGGTCAAGCGGGTGCGGGCGTACACCGTCCCGGTCTACGACTACGCGCTGATGACCGAGCCGCTGACCGCCGACCAGCTCGACTCGATCGGGTGGAAGAACCGGCAGGGCCTCGGGGACTCGGCCAACCAGTTCCACTACTTCCGGCTGTCCGCGGACAACCGGATCCTGTGGGGCGGATACGACGCGGTGTACCCCTACGGGGGCCGGGTGCGCGCCGAGTACGACGACCGGCCGGAGACGTACGCCAAGCTCGCCGGGCACTTCTTCGGCTGCTTCCCGCAGCTGGAGGGCCTGCGCTTCAGCCACGCGTGGGGCGGGGCGATCGACACCTGCTCGCGCTTCTCGGCGTTCTTCGGCACGGCGCACCGGGGGAAGGTGGCCTACGCGGCCGGGTACACGGGCCTGGGTGTCGGGGCCACCCGCTTCGGGGCGGAGGTCATGCTCGACCTGCTGGCCGGGGAGAGCACCGAGCGGACGTCGCTCGAGATGGTCCGCAGGAAGCCGCTGCCGTTCCCGCCCGAGCCCTTCGCCTGGACCGGCATCGCCCTCACCAAGTGGTCGCTGGCCCGCGCCGACACGCACGACGGGCGGCGCAACCTGTGGCTCAAGGCGATGGACCGGCTGGGGCTGGGCTTCGACAGCTGACCCGGGCCTGATCCACCGCTTCCGGTGAGATGTGAGCCGGTTCACTCCTACGGGTTGCCCCGACCCGCGTAATGCCGACCGGAGACCTCCCTCTCCCTCATGACGCGACCGCGTCGACGAGCGAAAGGGAGGTCTTCTCATGGCTGGGGCCAAGACGGCCGTCGAGTGGCTGGCATCCGTCGCACCGGATCCCGAGGCATGCCGCTGGGAATGGGAGCGCAACCCCCTGGGGGTGGCGCTGCTGCCCGCGGGCAAGGCCTGGGACGTACTCATCCTGCCGGGCGAGCTCGGCTATCCCACCCTCGACGTGCTCACCCGGATCCTGCACCGGCCGGGCCCCGTGCTGGTCGACTTCGGGGACAACCGCATGGGTTTCTTCGTGGCGCCCGGCACGGCCGCCCGCTGGCTCGGCACCGGCATCCGCACGGCCGGGGCCGGCACCTGGATCGTCGTGCCCTATCCGGGCCGCTCGACCCGGGGTGTGCGCTGGCTGGTCCAGCCGGACGGCTCCGGCACCCTGACCGATCCGGCGCTGCTCGAACTGGCGATGCACGAGGCGGCGGCGGCCCTGGCCGGCGGAGAGGACGGCTGACCGACCGGACATCTCCGCCGCGGTACCCGGCCGCCGACCGGGGCCCGGCCGGCGCGCCTCCACGCCCCCCGTTCCGGGAGCCGCGGTGAATCATTTTCGGGCTACTCCGGGGAGGTCGCCTTCAGGGCGAGCCACAGTTCCATCCGGACGTCCGGGTCGTCCAGGGAGCGGCCGAGGATCTCCTCCACCCGCCGCATCCGGTAGCGCAGGGTGTGCCGGTGGACGCCCAGGTCGGCTGCCGCCGCGTCCCACTGGCCGTGGCGGGAGAGCCAGGCGCGCAGGGAGGCCACCAGGTCGCCGCGGCCGGTCGCGTCGTGTTCGTGCAGGGCGCGCAGCAGGCCGTCCGCGAACGCCTTCACCGCGTCGTCGGCGAGAAGCGGCAGCACGGAGCCCGCCGCGAGCTGCTCGTGCTCCACGAAGACCCGGCCCCGCCGCCGCGCCACCGACAGCGCCTGCTCGGCCTGCTTGTAGGCGGCCGCCGCCGCGATCGGCCCGGCCGGCGCGGACAGGCCCACGACGAGTCCGTCCTCGTCGCCGGACTCGGGCCCGACGCCCCCGGCCGCCCGCGCACTCTCCAGCGCCGCCGTGTACCGGGCGCACGCCGCCGCGGCCGCGCCGCCGTCCGTGACCAGGGCCACCAGCCGGTCGCCCTCGGGCACCACCAGTACGGCCTCCCCGGCCCGGGCGGCCGCCGACTCGACGACCTCGGTGAGACCGTCGAAGGGGTCCCCGGTCCCGTCGCCCGCGGCGGACACCGGCGTCGCGTCGGCGACGATCACCCGGAACGGGGCGTCGAGCAGACCGCCGTAGAGGTCCCCGGCGACGGCCCGCGCATGGTCCGGTTCACCCGCGAGGAGCATGCACAGCACCGCCGCGCCGATCCGCTGCTGCGCCGCGTGCAGCGAGCGGGAGCGTTCCGTGGTGAGGGTGAGCAGCGCGATGGCCGAGTGGACGGCGTACCGCTCGGCGGTGCCCAGGGCCGAGGCGGTGCCGACCGCGAGCGCGGCGCGCGGGCGCCGGCCGGTGCCCAGGGAGTGCAGCTCGATCCGGTCGTCGTGCCGGTCGTCCGGTCCCGGGTGCTCCGGACCGCCTCCGCCGCCGCCCACCACCGCCGAGGCCGGGGCCGGCCGCTCCCGCAGCCGCTCCACCTCCGCCGTCAGCCGCGCGGCTCGTCGGCCCGCCCACTCCGGCGCCGCTCCCACGACGGCGCCCGAGGCGTCGTAGAGTGCCGCCCACCCGTCGACCTGTGCGGCGAGCGCGCGGAGCAGCCCCTGCGGGCCGTCCGTCAGCGCCTGTCTCGTCAGCTCGCGCTGGGCCGCGAACCCCGCGGTGACCGCCCGGTACTGGTCGGCCGCGATCGCCGCCGACACCGCCTTGCTGATCGCGAGGAAGGGCGTGCGGCGCGGCACCTCCAGCAGGGGCAGGCCCTCCTCCTCGGCCGCGTCCACGAGGGCCTTCGGGATGTCCTCGTAGTTGACGCCGACGGCGAACCCCAGCCCGACCACCCCGGCCTTGGCCAGCCGTCGCACATAGCGCCGCATGGTCTCCGGGTCCTCGGCGTCCAGCTTGAGCGCGGTGATCAGCAGCAGCTCCCCGCCCTCCATGTACGGCACGGGGTCCGCGAGCTCGCTGACGTGCGCCCAGCGCACCGGCACGTCCAGACGGTCCCCGCCCGCCCGCACGGTCAGTTTCAGCGCGGAGTGATGGACGAGCGAGGCGAGCGTGGGAGGCATGGGGCCTTCAGGTCGGGGGAGTGAACGGCGGTGTGATCTTTTGGCCGCCGCGTATGAACGGTCCCTCCCGATTCTGCCTCACTGTACGGACCGCGTCCGCGCCTTTCAGTCCCGCAGGTCGACCAGCAGCGGCGGCGCGTGCTCCCCCCGCACGCTGGTCAGCGACAGCACCGCGTGGCCGGGCGGCACCTCGTGCGCCAGCCGGGACGCCGACCAGCGCTCCCGCTCGACCTCGCGCACGGTCACCGCGTCCGTGGTCACCGCCTTGCCGGTCACCAGCTTGCGCAGGGCGTGGATCGCGCGGGTCATCGGCTGGTCGGCGAAGACGGTGTGCTGGGCGACCTCGGTGGTCTCCACCCACTCGGTGCCCCAGGTCTGCGCGAACCGGCTGCCGTCCCAGGTGGTGATGCCGGAGAACGCCATCCGGCAGCCGACGGCCCCGTACAGCGGCCCGTGCAGCGCCTCCGGGACGTCGCCGATCGAGCGCAGGGCGAGCACCACGCCCGCGTTCTGCGAGCGCAGCCGCTGGAGCCGGCGCACCGACCCGTCGGTGACCGTGCCCGTCGCGTCGTCCAGGACCAGACAGACGAAGTGGTCGCGGGGCTCCCGTACGACGGTGTGGAACTGGGCGAGGACCAGCCGGGTGATCAGCCGGGCGGCCTCCTCGTGACCCCGCTCGGGCAGGTCCACGCGGACCCGCAGCGGGTGGTGGGCGACGGCCCGCAGCGAGAACGCCCGGTGGGCGTTGCTGCCGCCGCCGAAGAACTCCGCGAACACCGGGCGGTCGAGCAGCGCCAGCCGGTCGGCGAGCGCCCGGCCCGCGTCGCCCGGGGTCCCCGTCTGCCGGATCCTCGCCTCAAGCTCGCGGCGCATCACCTCGTCCCCGGCCACGGCCTCCCGCAGCGCGGCCAGCGCGCCCGGTTCGCCCTCCAGCAGTTCGCGCAGCTCGGGCAGGGTGGGGAAGCAGCCGTGCGCGCTCCGGTAGGGGCCCAGCACCTGGGCGAGCGCCGTGGTCGCGCTCTGGCCGCTGACCGTGTCGAGGTCCCCGACCAGCGCCTCGGCGAGGATCGCGGCGGCCTCGTCCGGGTCCTCGGACTCCGCGTACGGGTCCAGGTCGTGCACGGACGCGGGATTCCCGATCCCGACGATCACGTCGAACGCGGAGTCGGAGCCGAGCGGGCCGCCGGGCGACGACACCGCGACCACGGCGCACGACCCGGTGAGAGCCTGGAGGGCCAGCGCCTCGGTGAGCGGCTCGACCAGCGTCCGGGTCTTGCCCGAGCCGGACGGGCCGATCGCGAGCAGCGAGGTGCCCAGCACCTCCGGGCCGAGCGCGGCGCCCGCGTCGTGGTAGCTCGTCGGGGTGCGCTCGGCGGCCACCCAGCGGCCGACGCGCACCTGCCCGGTGAGCAGGTCGTGGCGCGCGGTGCGCCGGGGCAGGTCGCGGGCGCCGGACGGGTGCGTCCAGGCCGCGCCGCCCTGCCGCAGCACCGTGTCGCGGAAGTCGGCGAGCCCCGCCGTCCAGGCCCGCCGTACGCGTACGCAGTCCACGTCGTTCATCCGGCCGGCGGCGACCTCGGCGGTCAGCAGCTCGGCCGCCTCGTACTGTCCGGCGTCCCGCAGCTCGGGCCACTGGGCGCGCGGCCGCCCGGCCTCGGGCGCGGCCTGCCCGGGCCCGGCGCGCCGGGCGGCGAGTCGTTCCCGCGCGTACGGCCACCAGCCGCCGACCCTCGCGAACGGCCACACCACCAGCAGCGTGATGACCGTGTACAGCGCGTTCGTGAACAGGGGGGAGGCGAACAGTTCGTAGCTGCCGGAGATCAGGACGATCAGCGAGAACAGCGGGTCGATCACGGGCAGGGCGTCCCAGCCGGCCCCGAAGGCGCCGGGGAAGACGAAGCTGAGGGCGGCGAGCGCGCCCAGCAGCGCGACGAGGGCCCGGGCGGGCTGCGGCCGGCGGCCCACGAAGTGCTGTACGGCGTGCGCCCAGCTGCCCAGGCGGCCCATCCCGTAGACGAGGACGGCGAAGAACACGCCGTCGTAGACGACCCGCGCCTCGGCGCCCTCCATGGACTTCGGGGACGCGATCGTGCCGCCCCACCACCAGTCGTCCGGGGTGAACAGCCGCAGCAGGGTGAACTGGTACGGCAGCCCGCCCCGGCGCCACAGCGACCACAGGACCAGCGCGACCACGAGCGGGACCAGCATGCCGACCACCGTGACCGGCGCGAGCCGCTCCGAGGCCCTGGCCTCCTTCGGCGGCCGGTACCCGAAGCGCCAGATTCCCGTCCCCGCCACGGGGCGCGCCTCGTCGAGCCAGGCGGCTACGGCGGAGGAGGCGGCCCGGGACGCCCCCGGCGTGCCCGGCGCGTCGGTCGGCCGGGGCGGCACCGCGGGCATCCGCGGCGGCCCCGCCGGGCGCGGCACAGGATTCGCATGCGTACCCCGTGCGTCCCACGTCCCGTCGCTGTCCATCGCCCTGCCCCCTGACCAGCCGTTCCGTCCACCATCAGCGAGTCAATCTAACGCGCCCGCAAGGGGAGTTCACCGCTTACGCGGCCGGTCCCGCGCCGATCACCGTCCGTCGGCACTGTCCATGACGGACAAGCCGCTCCGGCGACACCGCCCACATGGAGCATGCCCACCCCCCACTCCCCGTCCTAGCCTGCGGGAAAAGAACGAAAGTGTCCGCAAAACCCCAGGAGCCCGTCATGACCGCCCTTCCGCAGGAGCGCCGCGTCGTCACCGCCATCCCCGGCCCGAAGTCGCAGGAACTCCAGGCCCGCCGTACCGCCGCGGTCGCGGCCGGTGTCGGTTCGGTGCTTCCCGTCTTCACCACGCGCGCGGGCGGCGGCATCATCGAGGACGTCGACGGCAACCGTCTGATCGACTTCGGCTCCGGTATCGCGGTGACGTCCGTCGGCGCCTCCGCCGAGGCCGTCGTGCGCCGGGCCACCGCCCAGCTCGCCGACTTCACCCACACCTGCTTCATGGTCACCCCCTACGAGGGCTACGTGGCGGTGGCCGAGGCCCTCGCCGAGCTCACCCCGGGTGACCACGCCAAGAAGTCCGCGCTGTTCAACAGCGGTGCCGAGGCCGTCGAGAACGCCGTCAAGATCGCCCGCGCGTACACCAAGCGCCAGGCGGTCGTCGTCTTCGACCACGGCTACCACGGCCGCACCAACCTCACCATGGCGCTGACGGCGAAGAACATGCCGTACAAGCACGGCTTCGGCCCGTTCGCGCCCGAGGTCTACCGCGTCCCGGTCGCCTACGGCTACCGCTGGCCCACCGGGGCCGAGCACGCGGGCCCCGAGGCCGCCGCGCAGGCCATCGACGAGATCACCAAGCAGGTCGGCGCGGACAACGTCGCCGCGATCATCATCGAGCCGCTGCTCGGCGAGGGCGGCTTCATCGAGCCCGCCAAGGGCTTCCTCCCGGCGATCAGCAAGTTCGCCTCCGACAACGGCATCGTCTTCGTCGCCGACGAGATCCAGTCCGGCTTCTGCCGCACCGGCCAGTGGTTCGCCTGCGAGGACGAGGGCATCGTCCCGGACCTGATCACCACCGCCAAGGGCATCGCGGGCGGTCTGCCGCTCGCCGCGGTGACCGGCCGCGCCGAGATCATGGACGCCGCGCACGCGGGCGGCCTGGGCGGCACCTACGGCGGCAACCCGGTCGCCTGCGCGGGTGCGCTCGGCGCGATCGAGACGATGAAGGAGCTCGACCTCAACGCGCGGGCGAAGCACATCGAGGCCGTCATGAAGGGCCGCCTCTCCGCCATGGCCGAGAAGTTCGAGGTCATCGGCGACATCCGCGGGCGTGGCGCGATGATCGCGATCGAGCTGGTCAAGGACCGCACGACGAAGGAGCCGAACCCCGAGGCGACCGCCGCGCTGGCCAAGGCCTGCCACCAGGAGGGCCTGCTGGTCCTGACCTGTGGCACCTACGGCAACGTACTGCGCTTCCTGCCGCCGCTGGTCATCGGCGAGGACCTGCTGAACGAGGGACTCGACATCATCGAGCAGGCTTTCGCGCGCATCTGAGCCGGGGCACCGCACAGCTGATTCCCCTCTGCCGTACAGGGTGTGAAGAACGTGTGCGAGGAGGATGGCGGGACGGGATACAGCCTGTCGTACCGCCATCCTCTGCCGTAGGTTCTCAGCAGATGAGAGATACACCCCGTCCGCAGGGGACTGCGGGCGGACCCAGGCCGGGGCCTCCCCAGCTTCGACCTGGTCGTGCCCTCGCGCACACAACCGGAGCTTCCGGCTTCGGATCTCCACACCGATCGGACGGCCGCCCGCCCCAAACCCCCCGGGGCGGCCGGCACTCCGGTCCGGACGGCCACCCCGGAACCACCCCCCCTGTTCCGGGGTGGCCGACCTCCTTCTCCGGCGCGGACCGTTGAAAGCGGACGAACGGCGGACGAAAAGCGACCCTGGATCCCGATCCGGGGTCTTTTCTTCGCTCCGGGCTCCTTCTCCGCCGTCCGGCCGCTCCTGACAAGCTGGGTCCCATGCCGCCCCGCCCGCCCCGCGCCGTCCTCGCTCTCCTGCCGCCCGCCCTCCTCTTCGCGCTGATCACCTGGCAGGTCGCCGCCGACGGCCCGCTGCTGCGCGCGGACGAGCGCGTCAGCCGTGCCCTCGTCCGGCCCGGCCGGGCCGCCGAGCTGCTGGCCGACCTGGGCGAGGTGCAGGTGGCGGTGCCCGTCCTGGTGCTGGTCGCCGGGTACGCGGCGTGGCGGGGGAGAGCGGCCGGCCGGGCGCGGTGGTGGGCGCCGTCCGTCGCCGCGCTCGCCCTGATGGTGCTGGTGCCGCTGATCGTCGTCCCCCTGAAGATGTGGACGGACCGGCCCGGTACGCCCGCCGTGCCCCCGGCCACCGGCTACTACCCCTCCGGCCACACGGCGACGGCGGCCGTCGCCTACGGCTCGGCCGCGCTGGTCCTGCTGCCGTGGCTGCGCACCGCGCTCACCCGCCGGCTGGCCCTCGCGACGAGCGGCCTCCTCGTCCTGGCCGTGTCCTTCGGGCTGGTCCGGCGCGGCTACCACTGGCCGCTGGACGTCGTGGCGAGCTGGTGCCTGTGCACGGTGCTGCTCGGTGCGCTGTGGTTCTTCCTGGACAGGGAGCGGCGGCGGGAAGCGGAGACGGGAGGGGGAGGGGCGGGGGAGCCGACGACGTCGGGGCGACCGTGCCAAACCGGCGCACCCCGGCCGCTCACCCGTACGACTCGGACAAGCGACCCTTCGGCCTCCCGCCCCTACCGTGGAGCACGAAAGCCACAGGACACCCCCTAAGCGAAGGGCCGGGACCCGCACATGCCCCAGGAAACGACCGTGGGGGCCACCCACGCCTTCTGGCTGGCCGGCCGCCAGGCGACCGGCGAGGACAGCTTCGACGTCACCTCCCCGTGGGACGGCCGGCTCGTCGGCAAGGTCAGCGTGCCGACGGACGCGCAGGTCGAGGAGGCCGTTGCCGCCGCGTACGCCGTGCGCGACGAGTTCGCCGCCACCCCGGCCCATGTGCGCGCCGCCGCGCTCGACCACGTCAGCAAGCGGCTCGTGGAGCGCACCGAGGAGATCGCCCAGCTGATCTCCGCCGAGAACGGCAAGCCGATCAAGTGGGCGCGCGGGGAGGTCGGCCGGGCCGTCTCCGTCTTCCGGTTCGCGGCCGAGGAGGCCCGGCGGTTCAACGGCGGCGAGGCCCAGCGGCTCGACACCGACGCGGGCGGCCAGGGCCGTCTCGCCCTGACCCGGCGCTTCCCCAAGGGGGTCGTGCTCGGCATCGCGCCGTTCAACTTCCCGCTGAACCTGTGCGCCCACAAGGTCGCCCCGGCGATCGCGGCCGGTGCGCCGATCATCCTCAAGCCGGCCCCGGCCACCCCGCTGTCCGGCCTGATCATCGGCGACCTGCTCGCCGAGACCGAGCTGCCCGCCGGTTCCTGGAGCATCCTGCCGGTCTCCAACGACCGCATGCCCGCCCTCGTCCAGGACGAGCGCCTGCCGGTCATCTCCTTCACCGGTTCCGAGAAGGTCGGCTACGCGATCATGGACTCGGTGCCGCGCAAGCACTGCACCCTGGAGCTGGGCGGCAACGGCGCGGCCGTCGTCCTCGGCGACTTCTCGAGCGACGCCGACCTCGACTGGGCCGCCGGGCGCATCGCGACCTTCTCCAACTACCAGGGCGGCCAGTCCTGCATCTCCGTGCAGCGGGTCATCGCGGACGCCTCCGTGTACGACCGCCTGCTGCCGCGCATCGTCGCCGCGGTCGAGGCGCAGGTCACCGGCGACCCCTCCGACGCCCGGACGGACGTCGGACCGCTGGTCAGCGAGGACGCGGCCAAGCGCGTCGAGACCTGGGTGGACGAGGCCGTCGCGGCCGGCGCCTCCCTCCTCGCGGGCGGCAAGCGCGACGGAGCCTCCTACGCGCCGACCGTCCTCACCGACGTACCGGCGGACACCACCCTCGCCTGCGAGGAGGTCTTCGGACCGGTCCTCACGGTGACGAAGGTGGACGGTGAGGCCGAGGCCTTCGCCGCCGTCAACTCCTCCAAGTACGGCCTCCAGGCGGGCGTGTTCACCCACGACGTCCAGGTCGCCTTCCGCGCCCACCGTGCGCTGGAGGTCGGCGGGGTCATCGTCGGCGACGTGCCCTCCTACCGTGCCGACCAGATGCCGTACGGCGGCGCCAAGCAGTCCGGCGTGGGCCGCGAGGGTGTGCGGTTCGCGATGGAGGACTACACCTACGAGCGGGTGCTGGTCCTTACCGGGCTCGCGCTCTGAGACGCCCGGCGACTCTCTGGCTCATGGGAACCATTTTCATATAGGCTCCCCGAAGGGGGCCCGGCACCGATGCCTTCCGGTGCCGGGCCCCTTCTTCGTGCCGGCTTCCTCCGGACCCTCAGCCGGTGAAGCCGACATGCGCCAGCCGCAGCGGGCCGCGCAGTCCGAGGCGCAGGTCGCGGACGCCCCCGGCGGTGAGGGCCGCGTCGACGGTGACGTAGTCGTACGGTCCCGGGGTGGGCGCGCCGACCGTCAGGGTCGCCAAGGCCGGGCCGCCGTCGAGCGACAGCTCCACCGTGCCCGAGCCCGCCACCGTCACCGTCACGCCCGTCGTGCCGGCGCCCGTGCCGAAGTCGCAGGCCCGGTAGAGCAGTTCGCCCGTCCCGCCCGCCACCGGCGTCACCGCGTCGCGCGACACCTTGGTCCGGTCGACGATCTCGACGCCGCTCTGCTCGTCGAAGTCGGCGGCCTCCAGGCCGCGCCGCAGGACCGGGCGCGGGGTGGCCGGTTCGCCCTCCAGCGTGACGGTCGTCCGCAGCCGGACGTCCGCGCTCGACGCGCCGACCAGGAGGTCGTACGGGCCGGACTCCGTACGCCACCGCCCCTGCGCCACGTCCCAGAAGGCGAACGCGGACAGCGGGACCGCGAAGGAGACCTCCGCGCTCGCGCCCGGGGCGAGCGTGACGCGGCGGTGGTCGAGCAGCTCGCGGCGCGGCCTGGTGACCGAGGGATCCACGGCACGGGTGTAGAGCTGGGCGACCTCGTCGGCCGTCACGTCCCCGGTGTTGGTGACCGTGCAGGAGACGTGCGCCGTGCCGTCCTCGACGCGCACCGCCAGGTCCGCGTAGGAGAACGACGCGTACGACAGACCGTGCCCGAACGGGAAGAGCGGGGTGCCCTCGAAGTAGAGGTACGTCTGCCGGGAGCCGATCACGTCGTAGTCGAGGAGGTCGGGCAGATCGGCGTCGTCCGCGTACCAGGTCTGCGGGAGCCGGCCGGACGGGCAGACGTCACCGGCCAGGACCCGCGCGAGGGCGGTGCCCGCGGCCTGGCCGCCGTGCGCCGTCCACAGCACCGCGGACAGCGGGCCCGGCTCGATGGCGTACGGATACGCCGACACCAGGGCCAGCACCGTGCGCGGGTTCGCCGCCCGGGCGGCCGCCAGCAGCCGCTCCTGGTGGGCCGGCAGCCGCAGCGTGGTGCGGTCCTCGGTCTCCCGGCCGTTGATGTGCGGGTCGTTGCCAGCCACCACCACGACCACGTCGGCCCCGGCGGTGACCCGGGTCACCGCGTCCTCGCCGGACTCGACGACGACGACCTCGACGACCTCGGAATTCTCCTCGTCCGGCCCGGCAACCCGGACGCCGTCGGCGGCGACACATACGGGGCGGCCCGTCCCCAGATGCAGCAGGAGGTGACCGTTCGCGTGCGGTTCCAGGCGGAACGTCTCCTGGACGACCCAGCCGCCGGGCTGGTCGGCGGAGGCGCGCAGGAAGCCGTCCTCGGCGACCGAGAGGTAGCGCCCGTCCGGCGCGCGCAGCGTCAGCACGCCCTCGCCCCAGTCGGCGAGCGCGAGTTCCGTACCGGTCGCGTCGGTCGTCAGCGGCGGGAGGTCGGTACGGCCCGCGAGCAGCGCCGGGTCGAGGGCGCCCTGCGCGCCGAACGCCTCCTCGGTGGCCTCGGGCGCGGCGGGCACCTTCAGGAACGTCCCCGCGGAGGTCCTGAGCAGGACCCGGTCCACGCCCTCCGCGAACTCCACGCGCTCGGCGCCGAACCGCTCGTACAGCCCCTCCAGCGGGGTGGAGCGGTGCAGCAGCGTGCCGCTGTACCAGTCGAGCTTGCACTCGTCGGCGAGCAGGCCGACCACCGCGATCCGGGTGTCCGCGGCCAGCGGCAGCACCCCGTCGTTGCGCAGCAGGACGACCGCCTGCTCGGCGGCCTCCCCGGCGAGGGCGCGATGGGCCGGGGAGTCGAACTCGCCGGTGCCCGCGTGCGGGTCGTAGAGCGGGTCGAACTCGCCCAGCCGGAAGCGGACCGAGAGCTGCCGGCGGACCGCCGCGTCGACGTCGGCCTGAGTCAGCAGGCCCCGCTCCAGAGCCCCCGCGACCCGGGCGACGATCTTCGAGCCGTCCGTGCCGTGGTCGGTGAAGCTGTCCACGCCGGCCACGAGCGCGGCCGCCGTCGCCTCCTCGTGGGTGTCGAAGTAGTGCTCGGAGTCCACCAGGTTGGAGGGCGCGCCGGCGTCCGAGCAGACCAGCAGGTCCTCGTCGGTCCAGGCGCGCAGGTGTGCGCGCAGGTACGGCGAGACATGGTTGGGGCGACCGTTGACCAGGTTGTACGCCGGCATCACCCCGGCCACCGCGCCCGCCTCGACGCATCCGCGGAAGGCACGCAGGTCGTACTCGTGCAGCACGCGGGGGCGGACCGAGGACGAGGTGACGTCCCGGCCGGTCTCGTTGTTGTGGGCCAGCCAGTGCTTGAGGACCGGAGCCGTGCGCCAGTACGTCGGATGATCACCGCGCAGGCCGTGCGTATAGGCGGTGGCGATGGCGGAGGTCAGCCGCGGGTCCTCGGAGTAGCCCTCCTCGTTACGGCCCCACAGCGGATGGCGCAGCAGGTTGACGGTGGGCGACCAGACGTTCAGTCCCACCCGCTCGTCGCGGGCGCGCATCGCCCGGACCTCCTTGGACACCGCGTCGCCGATCCGGCGCACGAGGTCGGTGTTCCAGGTCGCGCCCAGGCCGACGGCCTGCGGGAACACCGTCGCCGGGCCCATCCAGGCGACGCCGTGGAGCGCCTCCTGGCCGGTGCGGAAGGCGGTGATGCCGAGGCGCTCGACGGCGGGTGCGAACTGGTGCAGGAAGGAGACCTTCTCCTCGGGGGTCAGCCGGGACAGCAGATCGTCGATGCGCTTCGCGAACGGCAGCTGCGGGTCGCGGAATGGCGGCGTGGGCGGCGTGTGTGCGGTCACGTGGGGATCCCTTTGCGGTGGAGCGGGGAGGCGCTTTCGAAGCGCTTCGATGCTCATTCGACGGTGGGTCGGGTGTCAAGACACCCAGACGCGATTTCAAGCGGTGCATGAGAAAAGGTCGCGTCCTTCACGGTGGAGGAATATTGCGACCGACCCTTGTGCACCCCCTGCCCTTCACTTAACCTCGCAGCAACATCGAAGCGCTTCGACTGGAAGTTCCGCGGGCCCGGTCGGATGATCGCTTCCGCTCAGCCAGTTCCACTCGAGACACCGCAGCCGACGGCCACCGCCGGGTGTCCTGGTGCGCCATGAAGGGTTGACGCAATGACGCCGAACGCCGCTTCCCTCTCCGCTGGTCCTTCCGGACCCAGCCGGAGAAGCTTCCTCGCCTCCACGGCGGTCGCCACCGCCGCGGTGGCGGGAGGGATGCCGTTGCTTGCCGCCTGCGGCGGTACGGACAGCGGATCGCGCGAGGGCACCACGTCGGGCAAGGACGCCAAGAAGATCCTGCCCGCCTACGTGGCCAGCAACGTGGTGACGCCCGACATCCCGTCGAAGAACGGCTCCTCGGTCGGCTTCAGCAGCAAGCTCGACCTCGCCACGCTGAAGACCTCGGTGCCCGAGAAGCTCGGCAAGGGCGGCAAGGTCACCGTCATGTCGCCGTTCTGGGGCTCACCGCCGAAGAGCGACAACGCCTACTACACCGCGATGAACGCCCTCATCGGCGTCGACGTCGTCTGGCAGAACCAGGACGGCAACACCTACGACCAGAAGCTCGGCGCGGTGCTCGCCTCCAGCGACGTGCCGGACGTGGTGGTCGTCCCCGGCTGGAACATGGGCGGCAAGATACCCAGCGCCATCCTCAGCAAGTTCGCCGACCTGGGCCCGTACCTGTCGGGCGACAAGGTCAAGGAGTACCCGAACCTGGCGGCGATCCCGACCGACGCCTGGCAGCGCGCACTCTTCGGCGGCAAGCTGCGCGGTCTGCCGATGCCGTCGTCCTACGTCACCAACATCGTGCCGTTCTACCGCAAGGACCTCTTCGACAAGAACGGCTACCAGGTCCCGACGACGACGGACGAGTTCACGGCCCTGGCCAAGGAGATCACCAACGCCAAGGCCAAGGTGTGGGCCTGCGGCGACATGAAGTGGACCGCGTTCAACAGCTTCGGGGTCCCCTCCGGCGGGGAGAAGCCGCTCGGCTGGATCCTCGAGGGCGACAAACTGGTCAACCGCATCGAGCTGGACTCCTACCTCGAGGCGCTGGAGTGGACGCGCAAGCTGTTCGCCGCCGGCTACGTGCACCCGGACTTCAAGCTGGGCAAGAGCCAGGCCGTCGACCCGAGTACCAAGTTCGCCGCCGGTGAGTTCCTCATCTACAACAACGACATCTCCAGCTGGTACGGGCAGCAGGCCTCGCAGGCCGCGCAGAACCCGCAGTTCCAGATCTGGGGCATGGACATCTTCGGCCACGGCGGCGCCGACCCGGTCATCTACGCCACTCAGCCGGCCAACATCTTCGCCTTCGTCAACAAGAAGGCGTCCGAGGCCGTCATCCGCGACGTGCTGGCCGTCGCCAACGTCACCGCCGCCCCGTACGGCACCAAGGAGTACATGCTCACCAACTACGGGGTGGAGGGCACGCACTACAGCGTCAAGGACGGGGTGCCGGTCAAGAACGACAAGGGCAACCAGGAGGTCCTGAACGCCTTCGTGATGGTCGCGAGCCCCGCGTCGACCATCGCCCACCCCGACTTCCCGGACATCGCCAAGGGCCAGGTCGAGTGGCAGCAGCGGATGGGCGCCTTCACCAGGAAGTCGGCCTTCTACGGCATGCAGATCACCGAGCCCAGCCGCTGGACCAACCTCTCCAACGACTTCGAGCAGCTGGAGGACGACATCGTCCGCGGCCGCAAGAAGATCAGCGACATGCAGGCGGCCGTCTCCGACTGGAAGAAGAAGGGCGGCGACGAACTGCGCGCCTGGTACCGGAAGCTGCTCGACGACAACGGCACGGCGACGAGCTGACGGCAGCGAGGCGAGGAGAACGGCCGTGTCGCACAGCACGGTGCCTCGGAGCAGGGCCGAGGCCGACGAGACGGAGAAGACACCGGTGGCGCCCGGCGGCGCCACCGGCCCCCGGGGGAAGAGGTCCTCCGCAAAGCTGGGGCTGCGGGTCAGGTTCAGACGCGACCGCGTCCTGCTGCTGATGACACTCCCGGCGGTCGTTCTCATCCTGCTCTTCAACTACGTGCCGATCCTCGGCAACGTGGTCGCCTTCCAGGACTACGACCCCTACATCAGCGACAACGGGGTCGTCTCCATACTGCACAGCCCCTGGGTCGGCATGGAGAACTTCCAGCGGCTCTTCGAGGACTCGGCCTTCTGGGAGGCCGTGCGGAACACCCTGGTGCTGTTCTTCCTCCAGCTGGTGCTCTACTTCCCGATCCCGATCATGCTCGCGCTGCTCATCAACAGCGTGGTCAGGCCCCGGATCCGGGCGGTCTCGCAGGCGATCCTCTACCTGCCGCACTTCTTCTCCTGGGTGCTGGTCATCGCCGTGTTCCAGCAGCTGTTCGGCGGCGCGGGAATCCTCTCGCAGCTGCTGCGGCAGCACGGGTACGACGGCATCGACATCATGACCGACCCGGAGACCTTCAAGTTCCTGATCACCGCGCAGAGCGTCTGGAAGGACGCGGGCTGGGGCATCATCGTCTTCCTCGCCGCGCTGGCCTCGGTCAACCCCGACCTGTACGAGGCCGCCGCGATGGACGGCGCGAACCGCTGGCGCCGGATGTGGCACGTGACCCTGCCGGCCCTGCGCCCGGTGATCGCGCTGCTGCTGGTGCTGCGGGTGGGTGACGCGCTGACGGTCGGCTTCGAACAGATCCTGCTCCAGCGCGACGCGGTCGGACCAGGGGCCTCGGAGGTCCTCGACACCTTCGTGTGGTGGAACGGCGTCCGCAACCAGGACTTCGGCTACGCGGCCGCCGCCGGACTGATCAAGGGCGTCATCAGCCTCGGCCTGGTGCTCGTCGCCAACAAGGTGGCCCATCTCATGGGCGAGCAGGGGGTGTACCAGAAGTGACCGCCGTGATCGACGAACCCGTGCGCGCACCCGGCCGGTGGGCCGCGCCGCCGCGCCCCGTGTGGGAGGAGGAGCCCAGCAGGGCCGGCCTCGCGGGCAAGGGCGTCGCCCTGGCCTTCGCCTGCCTGGCGATCCTCTTCCCGCTGTGGATCGTCCTCGTCACCAGTCTCTCCTCGCGGAAGACCATCGACGAGGCCGGCGGACTGGTGATGGTGCCCAAGGGGATCACCTTCATCGCCTACCGGGAACTGCTCAGCGGCGGACAGGTCACCCGCGCGGCGGTCATCAGCGTCCTGATCACCCTGGTCGGCACGCTCTTCTCGATGGGCGTCTCCGTGCTGTGCGCCTACGGGCTCTCCCGCTCGGGCTCGCTCGGGCACCGCTGGATCCTGATGGTCCTGCTGGCGACGATGTTCTTCAGCGCGGGCCTGATCCCCACCTATCTGCTGGTGCAGTCCCTGGGCCTGATGGACAGCTACCTCGCGCTGATCCTGCCGAGCGCGATCAGCGTGTTCAACATCCTTGTCCTGCGCGGCTTCTTCATGGGGATCTCGCCGGAACTCATCGACAGCGCGCGGATCGACGGGGCGGGGGACTTCCGGATCCTCTGGCAGATCGTCATGCCGCTGTCGAGGGCGGTGCTGGCCGTCATCACGCTGTTCTACGCCGTCGGGTACTGGAGCGCCTGGTTCAACGCCTCGCTGTACCTCAACGACCAGGACATGATGCCGCTCCAGAACGTCATGATCCAGCTGGTGCAGAAGCAGGAGGCGCCGGTCGGGCTGGGGCAGGCGATCAAGACGGGGCAGCTGTCCGGGCTGGCCGTGCAGATGGCGGTCATGGTGATGGCGCTGCTGCCGGTGGCGGTGTTGTCGCCGTTCGTCCAGAAGCACTTCAGGAAGGGGATGTTGACGGGGGCGGTCAAGGGCTGAAGTCCCCTTACGGGGGGCGGCGGGAGGAGCGGATGGTCGTAGGTCGGCCGTGGGGCCCCTGCCCGGGGTGGGAGCAGCGGGCGGTCGTAGGTCGGTCGCGGGGCCCCTGCCCGGGGTGGGAGCAGCGGGCGGTCGTACTTCGGCCGCGGGCCGGTGGGGGCTGATCGCGCAGTTCCCCGCGCCCCTGGGGGGTGATAGGTGTCCGGCGTTCATCGGCCCCCGATCCGGCCGTGGGCGATCGTCCCCTCCCCGGCCGGGGGATCGTGCCTCCGCCCGGCCTGCGGTGATCATGCCGCCTCTCGGCGGGGGGATCGTGTCCCCTCGGCCGGGGTGATCATGCCGTCCCCCCGGCCTGCGGTGATCATGCCGCCCCCCGGCCGGGGCGATCGTCCCCTCCCGGCCGGGGGTGATCGTGCCGCTTGCCGGTGGTGAAACGCACACCGGTGCATCGTGTCCGCCGTTCGTCCACGACCCCTTGCGAGGAACCTCCGTGCAGGTCACCCGTCGTACCGTTCTCGCCGGAAGCGCGGCCGCCGCCGCGGTCACCGCGCTGCCCGCCGGGCAGGGGCTCGCCCGGGCCGCCGGGGCCGCCGCCCCCGCCTACCGGTGGCGCAACGCCGTCATCGGCGGTACCGGATTCGTCACCGGTGTGCTCTTCCACCCGGCCGTCCGGGGGCTCGCCTACGCCCGTACCGACATCGGCGGCGCCTACCGCTGGGACGACCGCGCGGCCCGCTGGACCCCGCTGACCGACCACCTCGGCTGGGACGACTGGAACCTCCTCGGGGTGGAGGCGCTCGCCGTCGACGCCGCGCACCCGGACCGCCTCTACCTGGCCCTCGGCACGTACGCCCAGTCCTGGGCGGGCAACGGGGCCGTGCTGCGCTCCGAAGACCGCGGCGCCACCTGGACCCGCACCGATCTCACCGTCAAGCTCGGCGCCAACGAGGACGGCCGGGGCACGGGGGAGCGGCTGCTGGTCGATCCCCGGGACAGCGACACCCTGTGGCTGGGCACCCGGCACGACGGGCTCCTCAGATCCACCGACCGGGGCGCCACCTGGGCGGCGGCCGACGGCTTCCCCGGCACGCCGGGCGCGAGCGGCCAGGGCGTCACCCTGCTCGTCGCCGCGGGCCGCACCCTCTACGCCGGCTGGGGCGACTCCGACGGGACGACCGCCAACCTGTTCCGGACCGCCGACGGCCGCACCTGGGAAGCCGTCCCCGGCCGGCCCGCCGGCACCTCCGCCAAGGTGCCCGTCCGCGCCGCCTACGACCGTCACACCCGCGAGCTGTACGTGACGTACGCCGACGCCCCCGGACCCAACGGCCAGTCCGACGGCAGTGTGCACAAGCTGGCGACGACGAGCGGCACGTGGACCGACGTGACGCCGGTGCGGCCCGGAGGCGCCGACACCTTCGGCTACGGCGGGGCCGCCGTGGACGCCCGGCGCCCCGGCACCGTCGTCGTCTCCACCAACAACCGCTGGGCGGCGGTCGACACCCTGTACCGGACCACGGACGGCGGCGGCAGCTGGACGTCCCTGAAGGACACCGCCGTCCTCGACGTGTCCGAGACGCCGTATCTGAAGTGGGGTGCGGAGCAGCCCAAGTTCGGCTGGTGGATCCAGGCCGTCGCCGTCGACCCGTACGACTCGCGGAACGTCGTCTTCGGCACCGGCGCCACGCTCTACGGCACCCGGGACCTGAAGCACTGGGCCCCGCGGATCCGGGGCCTTGAGGAGACCTCGGTACGGCAGCTGATCTCGCCGCCGACCGGACAGGCGCACCTGATCAGCGGCCTCGGGGACATCGGGGTGATGTACCACGAGCGGCTCACCGCCTCCCCGTCCCGGGGCATGGCGACCGACCCCGTGTCCGGGACGGCGACGGGGCTCGCGCAGGCCGCGGACAGGCCGCGGTACGTCGTCCGCACCGGCTGGGGCGACCGCGGCAACGGCGCCTGGTCGGGCGACGGCGGCAGATCGTGGGCACCCTTCGCCACCCAGCCCGCCCTCGCCGGGGACGCGCCGGGGCCCATCGCCACCAACACCGACGGCAGCGTGCTGCTGTGGACCTTCGTGCACTGGGACGGCACCAAACACCCCGCCCAGCGCTCCGCGGACAACGGGGCGACCTGGTCCGAGGTCCCCTCCTTCCCCAAGGGCGCCACCCCGCTCGCCGACCCGGCCGACCCGGCACGCTTCTACGCCTACGACACCGACACGGGAACCCTGTTCGCCAGCACCGACACCGGTCTCACCTTCACCCCGCGGGCGAGCGGACTGCCCTCCGGAGACAGCCAGTTCCAGTTGGCCGCGGCCCCGGGGCGCTCCGGCGACCTGTGGCTGAGCACCAAAGGGAACGGCCTGTACCGGTCCACCGACGGCGGAGCGAGCTTCGACAGACTGACCGGTTGTTCGGCCTCGTACACCGTCGCCTTCGGCAGGGCCGCCGACGGCGCCGCGTACCCGGCGGTCTACCAGGTCGGCTCCACGGAGGCGATCACCGCCGTCTACCGCTCCGACGACGGCGCGCGGACCTGGGTGCGGATCAACGACGACCGGCACCAGTGGGGCTGGATCGGCGCGACCATCGCCGCCGACCCGCGGATCCACGGCCGCGTCTACGTCGCCACCAACGGCCGGGGCATCCAGTACGGGGAGCCCGTCCGATGACCGCCGCCGACCGGCCCCGGCTCGCCGACGCCACCCGCGGCCGCATCCTCTTCGGCGGTGACTACAACCCCGAGCAGTGGCCCGAGGAGACCTGGCACGAGGACGTCCGGCTCATGCGGGACGCCGGCGTCAACTCCGTCACCCTCGGGGTCTTCTCCTGGTCCCGCATCGAACCCGAGCCGGGCGCGCGGGAGTTCGGCTGGCTCGACACGCTGATGGACCTGATGCACGCCGGCGGCATCGGCGTCGTCCTCGCCACCCCCACCTCGGCGCCGCCCCCCTGGCTGGGCCGGCTGCACCCGGACACCCTGCCCCGCGACGAGAACGGCGAGGTCGAGTGGTGGGGCGGACGTCAGCACTTCTCGCACTCCAGCGCCACCTACCGCCGGTACGCCGCCGCCCTCACCGAAGACCTCGCCGCCCGCTACGGCGGCCACCCCGCCCTCACGATGTGGCACATCAACAACGAGTACTGCACGGCCGACCACGGCGACGAGGCGGCGGCCGCCTTCCGCCGCTGGCTGCGCGAGAGGTACGGCACCCTGGACGCCCTCAACACCGCCTGGGGCACGGCCTTCTGGAGCCAGGGCTACGACAGCTGGGACGCCGTCCTGCCCGCCCGCCGCGCGCACTACCTGAAGAACCCCGCCCAGGTGCTGGACTTCCGGCGCTTCACCTCCGACATGCTCCTGGAGTGCTACCTCGCCGAGCGGGACATCGTCGCCCGGCACACCCCGCACATCCCGGTCACCACCAACTTCATGCCGCTGTTCTTCGGCCAGGACGCCTGGCGCTGGGCCGAGGAGGAGGACGTCGTCTCGGTCGACCTCTACCCCGATCCGCGCGACCCGCTGGGGGCCCAGCACGGGGCACTCGTGCAGGACCTGACCCGCTCCCAGGCGCGCGGTCCCTGGATGCTGATGGAACAGGCGGCGGGACCGGTCAACTGGCGCGGGGTGAACCATCCCAAGCCGCGGGGCCTCAACCGGCTCTGGTCCCTCCAGGCCGTGGCCCGTGGCGCGGACGCCGTCTGCTACTTCCAGTGGCGGCAGTCCCGGCAGGGCGCCGAGAAGTTCCATTCCGGGATGCTCGGCCACGCGGGGGAGCGGGGCCGCACCTTCCAGGAGGTCAAGCGGCTGGGCGCCGAACTCGCCCGGATCGGCGCCGAGGTGGCGGGCGGCCAGATCGGCGCGCAGGTCGCGATCCTGCACGACTGGCACGCCTGGTGGGCCGGCGCACAGGACGGCCGCCCCTCCACCCACGTCGACCACCCGGCCGTGCTGCACGCCTGGCACCGCGCCCTGTGGGAGTCGCACCTCACCACCGACTTCGCCCACCCCGAACACGATCTCACCGGCTACCGGCTGGTCGTCGTCCCGCAGCTGTACGCGATGACGGACGCGGCGATCGACAACCTGGTCGCCTACGTCCGCGGCGGCGGCACCCTGGTGGCCGGTTTCCTGACCGGCGTGGCCGACGAGGACGACCGCATCCGTCCCGGCGGCATGGACGTCCGCCTGCGCGAGCTGTTCGGCATCCGCACCCTGCACGAGTGGTGGCCGCTGGAGCCGGGGGAGCACGCCGAGGCCGACGGCTTCCGCGGGACCCTGTGGTCGGAGGAGCTGGAGGCCGAACGGGACGACGTGGTGGAAGCCGTCTACAAGGGCGGCGAACTCGACGGACTGCCCGCCGTCCTGCGCAACGGCCGCGCCTGGTACGTCTCCACCCTCCCCGAGCCCGGGGCCTTCCGCGCCCTGCTCGCCGCTGTCGCCGCCGGCGCGGGCGTCCGGCCCGTTCTGGAAGGCCTTCCGCCGGAGGTCGAGGCCGTCCGCCGGGGCGAGCTGCTGTTCCTGCTCCACCACGGCCGTGAGCCGGTGACCGTCGCACTGCCGGGCACCCATCACGACCTGCTGACCGGGACGGACCACAGGGGTGGGATCACCCTGGACCGCTACGGCGTGGTGGTGTTGCGCTCATGACCAAGCCGCGATCCCGTGCGCACCCCGGCCTCCCGGCCACCGACCGTCCCGTGCACGGAACCCACGAACACCGGCCCGCCGTCCGCTGGGAGGACGCCTTCCTCAGCGGCAACGGCCGGCACGGCACCCTCACGTTCGGTGATCCGAACGACGACCGGGTCATCGTCACCCATCACACCCTGGTCCGCCCCAACGGCGCCGAGCACGCCCGTCCGCCGGAGCTGGCCGCCGACCTCCCCGCCCTCCAGGACGAATTGCTGGCCGGGGAGTGGGAGGCCGCCGAGAGCTTCACCGACCACCGGCCCCTGCAATGGGTCCAGCCCTTCCACCCGGCCTTCCAGATCCGGCTCAGAGCGCCCTCGGACGAGCCGCGCCGCTACCACCTGCGAACCGTCGACTTCAGCACCGGCGAGGCCACCGCGACCTGCGCGGGCGGCACCAGCCGGCTCTTCGTCTCCCGCGCCGACGACGTGATCGTCCACCGGGTCACCGGCCTCGACCTGGACATATCCCTGGACCACCGGCTGCCGGGCGCACCCGCCGACCTGTCCGTCGGCCAGGGCTCGGCCCTCACCCCGGAGGGCGCCCTGCTCACCCTGCGCGCCCACTACCCGGGGAGCGACCGCGCCTTCACGGGCCTGACCCTCGTCGTCGTCACCGGCGGCCGCACCCGGCTCGCCCACCCCGGCGTACGCGTCACCGGCGCGGAGTCCGTGCTGCTGCTCACCCGCGTCCGCAGGCACACCGGCGAACTGGACGTCACCGGGGAACAACGCGCCTTGAGCGAACTGCCGCACTCCTACGACGACCTGCTCGGCCGCCACCTCCCCCTGCACCGCACCGCCTACGAGCGCGTCACCCTCGACCTCCACGCCGACCCCGCCGAGCGCGGCCTCCCCGGCTCCGAACTGCTGGAACGCCCCCGCAGCAGGGCACTGCTCGAGCGCCTCTTCGCGGCCGGGCGCTACCACCTGCTGTCCTCCTCCGGTCTCAACCCGCCCCGGCTGACCGGCCTGTGGACCGGCGACTGGAACACGGCCTGGTCCGGCGCGTTCACCAACGACGCCAACGTCAATCTCCAGACCGCCTCCGCCGCGGCCGGGGCGCTTCCCGAGGTCACCGACGCACTGGCCGCCCTGATCCACCGGCAGTTCGACGACTGGCGGGAGAACGCCCGCGCGGTCTTCGGCGCCCGCGGCGCGGTCGCGCCGGCGCACACCGACGGCGAGTCCGGACTGACCTACCACTTCAGCCGCGAGTACCCGCTCCACCTGTGGACCGCCGGTGCCGACTGGCTGCTCAAACCCCTCGTCGACCACGACGAGACCCGCGGCGCGCGCGACCCGCGCACCGCCGCGGCCCTCGCCGAAGTCGCGCTGTTCTACGAGGACTTCCTCACCCGCACCGCCCCCGGCGACCCGGCGGGGCCGCTTGTCGTCGTCCCCTCCTACTCGCCGGAGAACCGGCCCGCGGGCGCGAGCTGGGGCGCCCTCGACGCGGCCATGGACCTCTCGGCCGCGCGCCACGCACTGCTCACCGCCGCCGCGTACCACCCGGACGACCCCGAGCGCGCCGACCGCTGGCGGGCCCTCGCCGAGCGCCTCCCGCCGCACTGGATCAACTCCGACGGCGCCCTGGCCGAATGGGCGTGGCCCGGCCTCGACGACACCTACGACCACCGGCACCTGAGCCACCTCTACGGCGTCTGGCCCCTCGACGAGATCAACCCCTACGACACCCCGCGGACGGCCGCCGCCGCCCTGCGCGCCCTCGAACTGCGCGGCGCCGAGAACGACTCCGCGCACGGCCACCTCCACCACGCGCTGGTCGCGGCCCGTCTGAGGGACGGCCGGCGGGTCGCCCACGCCCTCGGCGAGGTGCTCGACGGCGACTTCTTCCACGCCTCCCTGATGAGCGCCCACTACCCCCGCCGCGACGTGTACAACGCCGACGCCGCGCACACCCTCCCCGCGGTGCTGATCGAGATGCTCGTCCAGTCGACCCCCGACCGGCTGGTCCTGCTGCCCGCGCTCTCCCCGGACCTGCCTTCGGGCGAACTGCGGGGCGTGCGGACCCGGTTCGGCGCCGAGATCGACCTCTCCTGGGGTCCCGACGGCACCCGTGCCGTCCTGCGGCCGCGGCGCGGCCACCGCATCGAAGTCAGGACTTCCTCCGGCGACGCATCGCCGCTCGACCTGGTCGCCGGAGAAGACCACGTCCTCACCTCGGGGACGTGGTGACTCCCCCCACCCATGGAAGGGACACCATGGCACCACGTACGTTGAGCAAGGTCGGCAAGGCCCTGCTGGCACCGGCGCTGGCACTCGGCGCCACCGTCGCACTCGCCGCCGCCCCCGCCCAGGCCGCCGTCTGGAACTCCTGCGACCAGTGGGGCAACACCAGCCTGAACGGCTACACGCTCTACAACAACATCTGGGGCTCCGGTGCCGGCAGCCAGTGCGTCTGGGCCAACTCCGGCACCAACTGGGGCGTCTGGGCCAACCACCCGAACACCGGTGGCATCAAGTCGTACCCCAACTCCAAGAAGGTGATCAACAAGACGATCACCTCGCTCGGTTCGCTGTCCAGCAGCTACAACGTCACGGTCCCGTCGTCCGGCGCCTACAACACGTCGTACGACATCTGGGACACCGACTACGACTACGAGATCATGCTCTGGGTGAACTACAACGGCGCGGTCGGCCCGCTCGGCACCTCGCAGGGCAACGTCACCCTCGGCGGCCACACCTGGACCGTCTACAAGGGCAGCAACGGCGCGAACGAGGTCTTCTCGTTCCTGCGGACGTCCGACTCGTCGTCCGGCACCGTGAACATCCTGCCGATCCTCAAGTGGATCAAGGACACCAAGGGCTGGTTCGGCAACGAGACCATCGGTGACGTGCAGTTCGGATACGAGATCACCTCGTCCTCGGGCGGGCTCGACTTCGTCACCAACAACCTCACCGTCAGCAGCGGCTGACACCTGGTCCGGGCCGGCCCGCGCACCCGCGCCGGCCGGCCCGGACCACGGCACGTCACGCGGGCGCCCGGTCCCTCCCCTGGTACGGGACCGGACGCCCGTGTTCCGTCCTCCGTGCGGCTACTCCGTCACCGGCAGCCGCGCCCCGTCCCGCAGGAACAGCGGGAGGCGGTCCAGCGGGGCGTCGACCGTCACGGCCGCGCCGCCCTCGTACGTCTCGCCCGTCCACGCGTCCGTCCAGCTCGCACCCGCCGGGAGGTAGGCCGTGCGGGCCGTGGCGCCCGCCGTCAGCACCGGGGCGACGAGCAGGTCCCGGCCGAACAGGTAGGAGTCGTCCACCGACCAGGTCGCCGGGTCGTCCGGGAACTCCAGGAACAGCGGCCGCATCGGCGGCAGCCCCTCCTCGTGGGCCTCGCGCATGACCTTGAGGACGTACGGCTTGAGCCGCTCGCGCAGCCGCAGGTACCGCTCCATCACCGCCCCGGCCTCCTCGCCGTACGACCAGACCTCGTTGGGGCCGCCGGTCATGTCCGGGCCCAACGGCATGCCCGGGTCGCGGAAGCCGTGCAGCCGCATCAGCGGGGACAGCGCGCCGAACTGGAACCAGCGGACCATCACCTCCCGGTACGCCGGGTCGCCCGGGTCGCCGCCGTGGAAGCCGCCGATGTCGGTGTTCCACCACGGGATGCCCGACAGCGCGGTGTTCAGTCCGGCCGCGATCTGCCGGCGCAGGGTCGCGAAGTCGGTGCCGATGTCACCGGACCACAGGGCGGCGCCGTAGCGCTGGCTGCCCGCCCACGCCGAGCGGTTGAGGCTGATGATCTCGTCCTCCCCGTGGGCGCGCAGACCCTCGTAGAAGGTGCGGGCGTTGTCGGCCGGGTAGATGTTGCCGACCTCCAGGCCGGGGCCCGCCCAGTAGCGCAGGTTCTCCTGGAACCCGGGCTTCAGTTCCGGCTCGCAGGCGTCCAGCCAGAAGGCCGTGATGCCGTACGGGAGCAGGTAGTTGTCGCGGATCCTCGACCACACGAACTCCCGGGCCTCGGGGTTCGTCGCGTCGTAGAACGCCACCTGGACCGTCGAGGCGACGCCCTTGTCCGGCCAGTCGGCGTGGGCCAGCGGGCCGTACTGGGTGCCGATGAACCAGCCGCGCTGCTCCATCACCGGATGGTTCTCGCTCAGCGGCGACACCGACGGCCAGACGCTCACCACCAGCTTGACGCCCAGCTCCTCGAGTTCACGGACCATCGCCGCCGGGTCGGGCCACTCGGCCGGGTCGAACTTCCACTCGCCCAGGTGGGTCCAGTGGAAGAAGTCGCAGACGATGGCGTCGAGCGGCAGTCCCCGGCGCTTGTACTCGCGTGCCACGCCGAGGAGTTCGTCCTGGGTGCGGTAGCGCAGCTTGCACTGCCAGAAGCCCGCCGCCCACTCCGGCAGCATCGGGGTGCGGCCGGTGGCCGCGCTGTAGCGGCGCTGGGCGTCGGCCGGGGCGCCGGCGGTGATCCAGTAGTCGATCTGCCGGGCCGAGTCCGCGACCCAGCGGGTGCCGTTGCCGGCCAGTTCGACCCGGCCGATCGCCGGGTTGTTCCACAGCAGGGTGTAGCCGCGGCTGGAGGTGAGCACCGGGATGCCGACCTCGGCGTTGCGCTGGATCAGGTCCAGCACCAGACCCTTCTGGTCCAGTCGGCCGTGCTGGTGCTGGCCGAGGCCGTACAGCTTCTCGTCGTCGTAGGCGGCGAAACGCTGTTCCAGACGGTGGTGGCCGTTGCCGACGGCCGTGTAGAGACGGGTGCCCGGCCACCAGAAGTGGGCACGCTCCTCCGCAAGGAGCTCCGTGCGGTCGTCGGTCCGCAGGAACCGGATCACGCCCTCGGCGTCGACCTCGACGGTGAGCGCGCCGACGGTCAACCGGCCCTCGGCGTCGGTGATCTTGACGTTGCTCTCGGTGGCCGGCGGCTCGTCGAGGAGCGCGCCCGGCAGCCCTTCGAGGATCGGCCCGCCGAGCCGGGCACGCACCCGGACGGCGTCCGGGCCCCACGGCTCGACCCGTACGGTCTCCTGGCGGCCGCTCCACTCCAGCGCCCCGCCGTGCTCACGGAAGGTGCCGACCGTGGGCGACGACTGCGCGAGGCTGACCTGGGGCTGGGTTTCGGCAGGCTGGTTCATGTGAGGTGCTCCTTGAAGGAGTGCAGACATGGCGGTGCCCTGGCAACGGGCGCGACGGCGGAAGAGCCGGGTGGGTACGGAAGAGCAGGTGGCCGCGGAGGAGCCGGGCGGTACGGAAGATCGGGTGGCGCGGAGGACCGGGTGGCGCGGAGGACCGGGTGGCGCGGAGGACCGGGATCGGTGGGGAGGACCGGGATCGGTGGGGAGGAGCCGGGCGGTACGGAAGGTCGAGGCGGGTGAGGAGGAGCCGGGCGGTGAGGAGGAGCCGGGCGGTACGGAGGATCGAGGCGGGGTCAGGAGACCGTGGGCGCCGGTCCCGTGCTCGCCCGGACCGTCAGTTCCGGCGCGATCAGCACGACCTCGTCGCTGACCTGCCCCTCCAGCTTGGCGACGAGACGTTCCACGGCGTGCCGGCCCATCTCCTGTGCGGGGATGGCGACCGACGTCAGCCGCACCGAGGCCTGGACGGCGACCTGATCGGGGCAGATCGCCACCACCGACACGTCCTCCGGCACGGCGCGGCCCTGCTGGCGCAGCAGGGCGAGCAGCGGCTCGACCGCCGACTCGTTCTGCACGACGAACCCGGTGGTGCCCGGCCGCTCGTCCAGGACCCGGGCCAGCGTCACGGCCATCGCGTCGTAGCCTCCCTCGCACGGGCGGTGCAGCAGCCGCAGGCCCAACTCCTTCGCCCGGTACCGGAGCCCGTCGAGCGTGCGCTCGGCGAAGCCGGTGTGCCGTTCGTAGACGGCCGGCGCCTCGCCGATGACAGCGATGTCACGGTGCCCGAGCATCGCCAGGTGCTCCACGCACAGCGCGCCGGTCGCCGCGAAGTCCAGATCGACGCAGGTCAGGCCGGAGGTGTCGGCGGGCAGTCCGATCAGCACCGAGGGCCGGTCGGTGGAGCGCAGCAGCGGCAGCCGCTCGTCGTCGAGCTCGACGTCCATCAGGATCATGGCGTCGGCGAGCCCGCTGCCGGTGACCCGCCGGACGGCGTCGGGGCCCTCCTCGCCGGTGAGCAGCAGGACGTCGTACCCGTGGGTGCGCGCGGTGGTGGCCACCGCGATGGCGATCTCCATCATCACCGGCACATAGATGTCGGTGCGCAACGGGATCATCAGCGCGATGATGTTCGACCTGCTGCTCGCCAGGGCGCGGGCGCCCGCGTTCGGGTGGTAGCCGAGTTCCCGGATGCTCTGCTCGACCCGCTGCCGGGTGGTCGTGGAGATGGACCGCTTGCCACTGAGGACATAGCTCACCGTGCTCGCCGACACTCCGGCGTGCTGGGCGACCTCGGCGAGGGTGACCATCCAGCTCTCCAAGTTTTTGTGAAGCGCTTCGACAGTGCGCAGGGCGAACAGGGGCGGGTGAGGGTGGTTCGACAGTAGCTCTAGCGGGAGTGGGTGTCCATAGGTTGTCGAAGCGCTTCGATAGCGGGTTGTGGGGGATTGGTGGAGAAGAGTACGGCAAGCTTTTCCGGCCCCCGCGACCACCACTCGTTCGGCGCAGGCTCCGCACCGTCCGCCGACGGGTCCCCGGCGGCGGAGCCGGTGCCGGGGCCCTCTGGGTCGACGGGCCGTCCGGGCCGCCGCGTGCGTGGCCGGCAGCGGCCGCAGGCACGCGCGTGGGGTGGCCACCTCGCCCCGGATCGGGTACCAACGATCGAGTAGCACCCATCGGTAACCAATGTGGCCCGAGATCCCGATTCGCGGCGAGGTGAGCCTCATGTCCGCACCACCCCTCAAGAAACCCACTGTCACCGAGCGTGAGGCCCGTCAGGTCGCCGAGGCCGCTCGGGAACAGGACTGGCGCAAACCCAGCTTCGGCAAGGAGCTCTTCCTCGGCCGCTTCCGGCTGGACCTGATCCACCCCCATCCGCTCCCCACCGACGAGGCCGTCCGGCGCGGCGAGCAGTTCCTGACGAAGCTCCGGGCCTTCGTCGAGACGAAGGTGGACGCGGCTCTCATCGAGCGCGAGGCCCGCATCCCCGACGAGGTGATCAACGGGCTCAAGGAGCTCGGGGCCCTCGGCATGAAGATCGACCCCAAGTACGGCGGCCTCGGTCTCACCCAGGTCTACTACAACAAGGCGCTGGCCCTGGTGGGCTCCGCCAGCCCCGCGGTCGGCGTCCTGCTCTCGGCGCACCAGTCGATCGGCGTGCCGCAGCCCCTGAAGCTGTTCGGCACCCCGGAGCAGAAGCAGCGGTTCCTGCCGCGCTGTGCCCGCACCGACATCAGCGCCTTCCTCCTCACCGAGCCTGACGTCGGCTCCGACCCGGCGCGGCTCGCGACGAGCGCGATCCCGGACGGGGACGACTACATCCTCGACGGGGTCAAGCTCTGGACCACCAACGGCGTGGTCGCCGACCTGCTGGTCGTGATGGCCCGGGTCCCGAAGAGCGAGGGCCACCGGGGCGGCATCACCGCCTTCGTCGTGGAGGCCGACTCGCCCGGCATCACCGTCGAGAACCGCAACGCCTTCATGGGCCTGCGCGGCATCGAGAACGGCGTGACCCGTTTCCACCAGGTGCGGGTCCCGGCCGCGAACCGTATCGGCCCCGAGGGCGTCGGTCTGAAGATCGCCCTGACCACGCTCAACACGGGACGGCTCTCGCTGCCCGCGTCCTGCGTGGCGGCGGGCAAGTGGTCGTTGAAGATCGCCCGCGAGTGGTCCGCGGCCCGCGAGCAGTGGGGCAGGCCGATCGCCCGCCACGAGGCCGTCGGCGCGAAGATCAGCTTCATCGCGGCGACCACCTTCGCCCTGGAGGCGGTGCTCGACCTCTCCTCCCAGATGGCGGACGAGGACCGCAACGACATCCGGATCGAGGGCGCGCTGGCCAAGCTCATCGCCTCCGAGCTGGGCTGGCGCATGGCCGACGAGCTGGTCCAGATCCGCGGTGGCCGCGGCTTCGAGACGGCCGCCTCGCTGGCCGCCCGGGGCGAGAAGGCCGTCCCCGCCGAGCAGGTCCTGCGCGACCTGCGGATCAACCGCATCTTCGAGGGCTCTACGGAGATCATGCACCTCCTCATCGCCCGCGAGGCGGTCGACGCCCATCTCTCGGTCGCCGGCGACCTGATCGACCCGGACAAGTCCCTCCAGGACAAGGCGAAGGCGGGCGCCAACGCGGGCGTCTTCTACGCCAAGTGGCTGCCGAAACTGGTCGCGGGGCCGGGCCAACTTCCGAACTCCTACGCCGAGTTCAAGCACGGTGTCGACCTCTCCCCGCACCTGCGGCACGTCGAGCGGCACTCCCGCAAGCTGGCCCGCTCCACGTTCTACGCCATGTCCCGCTGGCAGGGCCGGATGGAGACCAAACAGGCCTTCCTCGGCCGGATCGTCGACATCGGCGCCGAACTGTTCGCGATGAGCGCGGCCTGTGTGCGCGCCGAACTGCTGCGCTCGCGCGGCGAGAACGGCCGGGAGGCCTACCAGCTCGCCGACGCCTTCTGCCGCCAGTCCCGGATCCGCGTCGACGAGCTCTTCGGCCGGCTGTGGAGCAACACCGACGACGTGGACGGCAAGGTCGTCAAGGGCGTCATGGCCGGCACCTACGAGTGGCTGGAGCACGGCATCGTGGACCCGTCCGGGGACGGCCCCTGGATCGCCGACACCACACCGGGACCCAGCGCGCGGGCGAACGTCCACCGTCCCGTCCGCTGAGCGGGCGCCGGGGCGTGAGTCCGCCGAGGTGCGCGGACTCACGCCCCGGCGGCGGCACCGTCCCCGCCTCCCGGTGCCCTCCTGGTCAGCACCCGGACCACATTGGTGGGAACGGTGATCACCCGGCTCCTGGCCCGGGTGGTCACCGCCAGTTCGACCCAGCGCGGCATCGGATCCGGCGGCAGGGCGGCACCGGCCCGCAGCTCGAGCCGCCTGAGGAGCTGCGACTCCAGCTGCCACAACGCGATGTCCAGGCCGCCCTCGGGAACGTCGTACGACAGCGTCCGGGTGAACTCGGACTCCGTGTTCACCGAGATGGTCGACCTGGTGAGCCGCGACCACTGCGCGCTGGCCTGCGCGGCGAGGAACGGGATGTCCAGCTTCGCCTCGAGACCGATGGTGGTCGCGAGTTCGCGGGCGGTCTCCTCGGTGACGCCGACCCGGACCGTGCGCTCGTCGGTGAACTGGCCGGGCCCGTCGGCGGACACCACCCACAGCAGCCGCCAGCGCTGCACATGACCGAGCCGGAAGGTCAGCGCCTGTGAGGCCGCGCTCAGCTGCGTCGGCGCCAGGGTGTCGAAGCACGGCTCCCGCGCGAGCAACCGACGGGTGAACGGGGGCGCGGAGATGCTGCGCGAGACCAGCCAGGCGGACTGGCGGTGCTGGAGCTCACCGAGCGCCGCACCCACCGACTCGCCCAGGAAGCCGGGGGGTTCGCGATGGGTCAGGGCGATCGTGCGCCGGTTCGTGGTCGCGCTCATGGCCGCGGTCCGTTCTGCCCGCCCCGGGCGGGCGGCCCGGCGCGCCGGTGCTGCGCCCGGTGGTGGAGGTCGGCCGCGCACCGGGCGATGGACTCCACCGCCTCGAGCGCGAAGGCGAGATCACCCGACCGGTCGCCGGTGAGACTGACCTCGAGGGTCTGGCCCCCGGCGACGGTCACCTTCAGCAGTCCGTCGGTGGTGTGCGTCGAGGTCGGGTACAGCACGTGCAGGGTCACCGGGACCCGGCCGGCCCAGACCACCTGGCCGGTCACCGCGATCCGGTCGGAGCGGACGACATGGCGCAGCCCCCCGTACTTCGCTATCAGGTCCCGGTCACGGGCCAGCCGCTCCTGGCCCTGCGGCGAGTCGGTCCAGCCCGGGACCGACAGCGGCGCGTTCCCCTGCGCCGCCGGACCGGGGACCGCGAGGGTCCCGCCCGCGCCGCCCGCCGGGCCGGTCGGGGCCGGCGGCCCGTCGGCGACGATCAGGTTCTCCGGCGCCAGCTCGTAGTAGTGCTTGTCGCCCCGGACGAAGAGGAAGTGCCGGGCCGACGCGAATCCACGGCTGTCCGTGCCCAGGCTGGCGAAGAAGAAGTCGTGGTTGTGCCCCTGCGCGTTCACCGTCTCCCGGTATCCCTCGATGTCCCCGGGACTCAGGCTGCGCAGCTGGTTGGGATGGTGACTGTGCCAGCTGCCCAGATGCTCGATCTCGGGGTACCGCTTCTCCAGCCGCCGGAACTCCTGGATCTGGAACTCGGTGTCGCCGCGGTGGAACGTGGCGGTGCGGTCCGCCCGCGGCCCGTCGTCGATGTAGTCCACCACGTGCAGTTCCAGCCGTTCCATCGCCTCCTGGCGCTCGTCCAGCCGCTCCGCGCGCTTGGTGCCCCGGATGAAGCCGACGTACTTGCCGCCCACCTCCACCTCCGGGTTGCCGAGGATCTCCTGTGTGAAGCGACGCGTCACCCCGGGCCCGACGAAGACCCGTAGCGTGGCGGGGCATTTCTTCCGGGCTGTTCCGAACATCTCCACCGTCCTCACTCGCTGCCCGTGTCGGGCTCGGTGGCCGGTCCACAGGCGAGATGGCACCCGGTGAGCGGCCGGAGCAGGATGCGCGTGTTGTCGTACGCGTTGCCGAACAGCCCCTCGGCCCTGCGGATGCCGACGGTCAGCCAGTTGAAGCTCGGCTGGAGCAGATACCGCGAGTGGCGCCCGCCGAGCAGCGAGAGCACGTAGTGGGCGTGGTACGAGGCGATGATGGAGATGTCGGCGGCCAGCCCGGAAGCCGCGAAGTCGGTCTCGCCCAGGCCGTAGATCCGCTGCTGTTCCTCGTCGGTGAGTTCCAGCCAGTCGTCGAGGTCCAGGCCCCGGTCCATGCAGAACTTCAGCTTGCAGTCGTGGCAGCCGGTCTCGCCCGGAAGGTAGGCGTAGACCTCGCCGCCCAGTCCGGTGCGGAACACCATGCCGAAGACACACGGGACGCGGGCGCGTACACACAGCTCGTTGACGTAGTTGCGGGCCACCGCGTCGTCGACCGCGCACACCACCAGGGTCGCCCCGGCGATCGCCCGCTCGATCTCGGGGGACCGGGTGACATCGTGCGCGAAGGCGTCGACCCTGCTCGCCGGGTTGCGGTCCAGGAGCCATTCGGCGGCGATGTCGGTCTTGCGCCGCCCGAGGTCGCTGCGCCGCGCCGGGTGCTTGACCAGGTTCTCCGGCTGGAGCACGTCGGGGTCGAACAGCGCCCAGTCGCGGATGCCGCACATGGCCAGGCGCTCCATGACCACGGTGCCTCCGCTCCCCAGGCCGGCCAGCACGATCCTGGCCCGGCCCAGTGCGGAGGTGTCGAGGAGATAGTCGATGCGGGACGTGTCGAGCACCGCGTCAGCGGTCATACCAGGACCTCCTCGGATGCCCGGTGGCCCCTGCTAATGGGGCTGCTGCGGGCCCGGCCATACCTGCCTGTCGACCCAGATCTCGTACTTGTTGAGCCAGATCGCCGCCTTCGCGACCACGGCCGCCGCGGAGAAGAAGGAGGACCACTGCCTGCGACGCATCACACAGATCGTGCCGTCGGCGTACATGTGCGGGTTCTTCACCGGCGTCCAGCCGTGCGGCCAGACCTGGGGAAGGCTGTGCGGGTAGCCGTCGGGCAGATCGATCCAGATGTCGTACCGGGTCCCGGCGAACGTCCGCAGCGGGCCCCTGGCGACCGCCCACGTGCCCGCGCGCGGTGTCGTCGCGTCCAGGACGAACTCCGGGAAGTGCAGCGCCAGGATGCGTCTCTCCTCGGCCAGCCGGCCGCCCACCGGATCGGCCCCGATCACCAGACTGCGGGTCACCTTGATGTCCCCCGCCCCGCCCGGCACGTCAGGACCGGCCCGTGGGGGAGTACTCCCCCTTCTGGTCGGCGATGCCGACGATCGGCTTGTTGACGAACCCGGCGGGCGACTTCCCGACGGCGTAGATGTTGCCGTCCTCACCGACCTCCACGAGGTCGTTGTCACCCAGCGAGGACAGCAGTTGCTCCGCCTCTGCGCGGCTCGTCATCCAAACCCCCCGATCGATCCGCGGATCCTGCGCCGAAAGCTAGCGGCACGTAGAGGTGAACTGCCAACGAAATAGGCGAAACGGTCCTTACGGGAAACAGCACGAAAAAATAAGTACAGCGGACGATATGAGAGACGCGTCACCGACCAGGTTCGGCCATGCGGGACGGGGCGTACGCGACCGGTGGACCCTCCCGGGGGACACCCCGGTCCTGCCGCGCACCCGTTGCGGCAACAATGGGGGGATGAGCGACAGTCCAGCCCCCCTCGCCGACCCGCACCTCGTCTACGACCCGGTCGCGGGCGACGGCCCGAAGGACGTGGTGATCCTCGGCTCCACCGGATCGATCGGCACCCAGGCCATCGACCTCGTGCTGCGCAACCCGGACCGCTTCCGGGTGACCGGCCTGTCCGCCAACGGCGGCCGGGTCGCCCTCCTCGCCGAGCAGGCCCGCAGGCTGCGGGTGCGGACCGTCGCGGTCGCCCGCGAGGACGTGGTGCCGGCCCTGCGCGAGGCCCTCGCCGCCGAGTACGGCACCGGGGAGCCGCTCCCCGAGATCCTGGCCGGCCGGGAGGCCGCCACCCAGCTGGCCGCCTCCGACTGCCACACCGTCCTCAACGGCATCACGGGCTCCATCGGTCTCGCGCCCACCCTCGCCGCCCTGAAGGCGGGCCGCACCCTCGCGCTCGCCAACAAGGAGTCGCTCATCGTCGGCGGCCCGCTGGTCAAGGCGCTCGCCCAGCCCGGCCAGATCATCCCGGTGGACTCCGAACACGCGGCCCTCTTCCAGGCCCTCGCCGCGGGCACCCGCGCGGACGTCCGCAAGCTCGTCGTCACCGCCTCCGGCGGCCCGTTCCGGGGCCGTACGAAGCAGCAGCTGGCGAACGTGACGGTCGAGGAGGCGCTCGCCCACCCCACCTGGTCCATGGGCCCGGTGATCACGATCAACTCCGCCACCCTGGTCAACAAGGGCCTGGAAGTCATCGAGGCGCACCTGCTCTACGACATTCCCTTCGACCGCATTGAGGTCGTCGTGCATCCCCAGTCGTATGTCCACTCGATGGTGGAGTTCACGGACGGATCGACGCTGGCCCAGGCGACGCCCCCCGACATGGGTGGGCCGATCGCCGTAGGTCTGGGCTGGCCCCGGCGTGTCCCCGACGCGGCCCCCGCCTTCGACTGGAGCACGGCGTCGACGTGGGAGTTCTTCCCGCTCGACAACGAGGCCTTCCCCTCGGTGAACCTCGCCCGCCACGTGGGCGAGCTCGCGGGCACGGCCCCGGCGGTGTTCAATGCCGCCAACGAGGAGTGTGTGGAGGCGTTCCGCAAGGGCGCGCTGCCGTTCAACGGGATCATGGAGACCGTCACCCGGGTCGTGCGCGAGCACGGCACGCCGGCGACGGGAACTTCACTCACCGTGTCGGACGTCCTCGAAGCGGAGACCTGGGCACGGGCCCGGTCCCAGGAACTGACGGCTACCGCGGAGGCGCGTGCATGACAGCCCTGATGATGATCCTCGGCATAGTCGTCTTCGCCGTCGGCCTGCTGATCTCGATCGCCTGGCACGAGCTGGGGCACCTGTCCACGGCCAAGCTCTTCGGCATCCGGGTGCCGCAGTACATGGTCGGCTTCGGTCCGACGATCTTCTCCCGCAAGAAGGGCGAGACCGAGTACGGCGTCAAGGCCATCCCCTTCGGCGGCTACATCCGCATGATCGGCATGTTCCCGCCGGGCGACGACGGCCGGGTCACCGCCCGCTCCACCTCACCGTGGCGCGGCATGATCGAGGACGCCCGCTCGGCCGCGTACGAGGAGCTCCAGCCGGGCGACGAGACGCGCATGTTCTACACGCGCAAGCCGTGGAAACGGGTCATCGTGATGTTCGCGGGCCCCTTCATGAACCTGGTGCTCGCGGTGGGCCTGTTCCTCACCGTCCTGATGGGCTTCGGCGTCCAGCAGCAGACGACCACCGTCAGCTCGGTCTCGCCCTGCGTCATCGCGCAGAGCCAGAACCGCGACGAGTGCAAGTCGACCGACCCGGCCTCCCCGGCCGCGGCCGCCGGCATGAAGCCGGGCGACAAGATCGTCTCCTTCGCCGGTCAGCGGACCGACGACTGGGACACGCTCTCCGACCTGATCCGGGTCAGCGCCGGCAAGGACGTGGCCGTCGTCGTCGAGCGGGGCGGCAGGGAACTGACCCTGCACGCGACCATCGCCACCAACCAGGTCGCCAAGAAGGACTCCGACGGGACCTACGTCCAGGGCGAGTACATCAAGGCGGGCTTCCTCGGCTTCGGCGCGGCCACCGGCGTCGTCAAGCAGGACTTCGGCGACTCCGTGTCCTGGATGACCGACCGGGTGGGTGAGGCCGTCGACTCCATCGCCGCCCTCCCCGGCAAGATCCCGGCCCTGTGGAACGCGGCCTTCGACGGCGCGCCCCGCGAGCCCGACTCGCCCATGGGCGTGGTCGGCGCGGCCCGCGTGGGCGGCGAGATCTTCACCCTGGACATCCCGGCCTCGCAGCAGCTGGCCATGGCCGTGATGCTGGTCGCGGGCTTCAACCTCTCCCTGTTCCTCTTCAACATGCTCCCGCTGCTGCCCCTTGACGGCGGTCACATCGCGGGCGCCCTGTGGGAGTCCCTGCGCCGCAACGTGGCGAAGGTCCTGCGCAGGCCGGACCCGGGCCCGTTCGACGTGGCGAAGCTGATGCCGGTGGCGTACGTGGTGGCGGGCATCTTCATCTGCTTCACCGTGCTGGTCCTCATCGCGGACGTGGTGAACCCGGTGCGCATCTCGTAGTCACCCGCTCTTCACACGCGGTTCGCGGCGGCCCGGGACGATATGTTCCGGGCCGCTTTCCGTCGAGCGGGTTTGACGGCGTCGGGGTCGCCCCGTCGGGTGGTTCGAGGTGGGGGAGTGCCCGCGCCCGGGCCGGTGCCGTAATCTCGAAGCCTGGAACCCGCCTGAAGACGGGACCTGGGCCTTGATCCACGACTTGGGGTTGCACAGCAGATGACTGCGATTTCTCTCGGCATGCCGTCCGTTCCGACCAGGGTTGCCGAGCGCCGGAAGAGCCGGCAGATCCAGGTCGGATCCGTGGCGGTCGGCGGAGACGCCCCGGTGTCCGTGCAGTCGATGACCACGACCCGTACCTCCGACATCGGCGCCACCCTCCAGCAGATCGCGGAGCTGACCGCCTCCGGCTGCCAGATCGTGCGGGTGGCCTGCCCCACCCAGGACGACGCGGACGCGCTGGCGACGATCGCCCGCAAGTCGCAGATCCCGGTGATCGCCGACATCCACTTCCAGCCGAAGTACGTGTTCGCCGCCATCGAGGCGGGCTGCGCGGCGGTCCGGGTGAACCCGGGCAACATCAAGCAGTTCGACGACAAGGTCAAGGAGATCGCCACGGCGGCGAAGGAGCACGGCACGCCGATCCGTATCGGCGTCAACGCCGGCTCGCTGGACCGCCGTCTGCTCCAGAAGTACGGCAAGGCGACCCCCGAGGCGCTCGTCGAGTCCGCGCTGTGGGAGGCCTCCCTCTTCGAGGAGCACGGCTTCCGGGACATCAAGATCTCGGTCAAGCACAACGACCCGGTGGTCATGATCGAGGCGTACCGGCAGCTCGCCGCGCAGAGCGACTACCCGCTGCACCTCGGTGTCACCGAGGCGGGCCCGGCGTTCCAGGGCACGATCAAGTCGGCGGTCGCCTTCGGCGCCCTGCTCTCCCAGGGCATCGGCGACACCATCCGCGTCTCCCTGTCGGCCCCGCCGGTCGAGGAGGTCAAGGTCGGCAACCAGATCCTGGAGTCCCTGAACCTCAAGCAGCGCGGCCTGGAGATCGTCTCCTGCCCGTCCTGCGGCCGCGCCCAGGTCGACGTGTACAAGCTGGCCGAAGAGGTCACCGCGGGCCTCACGGGCATGGAGGTCCCCCTCCGTGTCGCCGTCATGGGCTGCGTCGTCAACGGCCCCGGCGAGGCCCGCGAGGCCGACCTCGGCGTCGCCTCCGGCAACGGCAAGGGGCAGATCTTCGTGAAGGGCGAGGTCATCAAGACCGTCCCCGAGTCGAAGATCGTGGAGACCCTCATCGAGGAGGCCATGAAGCTGGCCGAACAGATGGAGGCCGCCGGCACCCCGTCCGGCGAACCGTCGGTCTCGGTAGCGGGCTGACGCCGCCCTCTGCGCCGGGCCGGCTCCAAGCTTCCGAGCCGGGCCGGCTGCGATCAGCCCGTCCGGCGTTCGAGGACGAGGCCGTTCAGGCCGACAGCGCGGGTCCGGGGGCGGCAGCCCCCAGGGGCCCGGGCACCGACGCGACGGTCACGGCAGACGAACGCAGCCTGAACACGGGTCGGCACCGCCCAGCTTCCGCGGGTACAGTGCGGGGACCAGCAGACCTGAGTGTGAGGCCCCGCGCGTGTTGACCCAGACCACCTCCCGGGTCCTCGAACCGAGCGACCTGGACGCCGCGCTCGCCGTCCTCGACCGCGAGCCGGTCGCCAACGCCTTCGTGACGTCCCGGGTACAGGTCGCGGGCCTCGACCCGTGGCGCCTCGGCGGCGAGATGTGGGGCTGGTACGAGGACGGCATGCTCACGTCCCTGTGCTACGCGGGCGCCAACCTCGTCCCGATCTGCGCTACCCCGCGAGCGGTACGCGCCTTCGCCGACCGCGCCCGCCGGGCGGGCCGCCGCTGCTCCTCGATCGTCGGCCCCGTCGAACCGACCACCCGGCTGTGGCGCCTCCTCGAACCCCACTGGGGCCCGGCCCGTGAGGTCCGCGCCCAGCAGCCCCTCATGGTCACCGACCGCATGTCCACCGACATCGCCCCGGATCCCTACGTCCGCCGCATCCGCAAGGACGAGATGGACACGATCATGCCGGCGTGCGTGGCGATGTTCACCGAGGAGGTCGGCGTCTCCCCGATGGCCGGCGACGGAGGCCTGCTCTACCAGGCCCGGGTGGCCGAACTCGTCGGCTCCGGCCGCTCGTTCGCCCGGCTCGACGACCGGGGCAAGGTCGTCTTCAAGGCGGAGATCGGCGCGGCGACCTCCCACGCCTGCCAGATCCAGGGCGTGTGGGTTGCCCCGGAGTACCGGGGGCAGGGCCTCGCCGCCCCCGGCATGGCGGCGGTGCTGCGCTACGCCCTGGCCGACGTGGCCCCGGTGGTCAGCCTCTACGTGAACGACTTCAACACCGCGGCGCGGCGCACGTACAGGAGGGTGGGCTTCCAGGAGGTCGGCGCCTTCATGAGCGTCCTGTTTTGACACCCCTGTAGGCTCCCCGCCATGGACCTCGTGATCGGCCCCCTGGACCTCCCCGCCCATGTGGACGAGGCCCTGGCCGTACAGGCGATCGCCTTCGGACTGGGCCCCGACGAGGTGGCCGTACGCCGGCAGATCGTCCTGCGTCACATGGCGCACCCGGGCGCGAGGGCCTTCGGCGCGACCGTCGGGGAGCGGCTCGTCGGCTTCGTCTACGGCATGCCCAACGACCGCACCCACTGGTGGTCGACGGTCGTACAGCCCTACCTCCGGGCCCAGGGCAACGAGCACTGGCTGGACGACTCCTTCGTGATCACGGAACTGCACGTCCACCCCGCCCACCAGAACCGCGGCGCGGGCCGCGCCCTGATCACCACGATCACCGACACCGCGACCCAGCCCCGCTCGATCCTCTCCGCGATCGACACCGAGAGTCCCGCCCGGGCGCTCTACCACTCGCTGGGCTACCAGGACCTGGCCCGCCGGGTGCTGTTCCCCAGCGCCCCCCGCCCCTACGCGGTGATGGGCGCCCCGCTCCCCCTCCTGCGCGCGTAACGGATTTCCGGCGCGCCACGCTCCCGGCTAACCTCCTAGCCATCACCCTTTTCGGCAGGAGATACGAGAACCATGGCGAACGCACCGGTCCAGCGCATGTCCCAGTTGATGGCGAAGACGCTGCGTGACGACCCTGCGGACGCCGAGGTACTGAGCCACAAGCTCCTCGTCCGCGCCGGCTACGTCCGCCGTACCGCCGCCGGCATCTGGTCCTGGCTGCCGCTCGGCAAGAAGGTCCTCGCCAACGTGGAGCGGATCGTCCGCGAGGAGATGGACGCGATCGGCGCCCAGGAGGTCAGCCTCCCCGCCCTGCTGCCCCGCGAGCCCTACGAGGCGACCGGCCGCTGGGACGAGTACGGCCCGGAGCTGTTCCGCCTCCAGGACCGCAGGGGCGGCGACTACCTCCTCGGCCCCACCCACGAGGAGATCTTCACGCTGATCGTGAAGGACCAGGCGTCCTCGTACAAGGACCTGCCGGTCATCCTCTACCAGATCCAGACGAAGTTCCGCGACGAGGCCCGCCCCCGGGCCGGCATCCTGCGCGGCCGCGAGTTCCTCATGAAGGACTCCTACTCCTTCGACACCGAGGACGAGGGCCTCGCGCAGTCCTACGCCCTGCACCGCCAGGCGTACCGGAAGGTGTTCGAGCGCCTCGGCCTGGACTACCGGATCTGCGCGGCGACCGCGGGCGCGATGGGCGGCTCCAAGTCGGAGGAGTTCCTGGCCCCGGCCGAGGCCGGCGAGGACACCTTCGCCGACTGCCCGAACTGTGACTTCGCGGCCAACACCGAGGCGATCACGTACGAGTCGAAGCCGGTGGACGCCGCCGGCGTGGCGGCCCTCGAGGAGATCCCGACCCCGGACACCCCCACCATCGAGACCCTCGCCGCCCACCTCGGCGTCCCGGCCTCGGCCACGCTGAAGAACCTGCTGGTGAAGGTCGACGGCGAGATCGTCGCCGTGGGCGTCCCCGGTGACCGCGAGGTCGACCTGGACAAGGTCGAGGCGCACTTCGCCCCGGCGGCCGTCGAACTGGTCACCGCCGAGGACTTCGTGGGCCGCCCGGACCTGGTCCGCGGTTATGTCGGCCCGCAGGGTCTGGACAAGGTGACGTACATCGCCGACCCGCGCGTCGCCCCGGGCACCGCCTGGATCACCGGCGCCAACAAGGAGGGCCTGCACGCGAAGAACGTCGTCGCCGGCCGTGACTTCGAGGTCGCCGAGTACGTCGACGTCGTGGTCGTCCAGGAGGGCGACCCCTGCCCGAAGTGCGGCACCGGCCTGAAGCTGGACCGCGCCATCGAGATCGGCCACATCTTCCAGCTGGGCCGCAAGTACGCTGACGCCCTCAAGCTCGACGTGCTCGGCCAGAACGGCAAGCCCGTCCGCGTGACCATGGGCTCGTACGGCATCGGCGTGTCCCGCGCGGTCGCCGCCCTCGCCGAGCAGAGCGCCGACGAGAAGGGCCTGTGCTGGCCCGCCGAGGTCGCCCCGGCCGATGTGCACGTCGTCGCTGCGGGCAAGGCCCTCCAGACCGAACTGGCGCTGGACGTCTCCGAGAAGCTGCGCGCCGCCGGTCTGCGCGTCCTGGTCGACGACCGGGCCGGCGTCTCTCCGGGCGTGAAGTTCACCGACTCCGAGCTGATGGGCGTACCCAAGATCCTGGTGGCGGGCCGCCGCTCGGCCGAGGGCGTCCTGGAGCTGAAGGACCGCAGGACCGGCGAGCGCGAGGAGCTCACGGTCGACGAGGCGATCGCCCGGCTGACGGCGTGAGCTGAGGCCCTGATCCGAAGGGACGTCCCGGAGAGTTCTGCGAGGGCGTAGGTCCCCCTCGCAGGCTTCTCTCAGACCGTTCCCCGACCGGAGGACGTGACAGAACGTCACCGCGTAGGGGAACGGTCATGGCGCCCAGGGAAGAGGCACGGGGACCGTGCTGCGCCGGTCGCCCCCTCTCGTCCGGACGGGCTCCAGTCCACGCACCGCGCGGTCGGCGCCAGGGAGTCCTGTCTCGCCGTGGCGGACGGCGCGGCCTGGCTGGAATCCGCCCTTGCCCGGCGCACCGCGGATCCGCTGCCCGTGGACCGTCACGGTGTCGCCGGGACCGCGTGTGTCCTGCGTCGGCTCGCCCTCCGGCCGGCCGGCCGGTGCGGACCCTGCCTCAACGGCCTGCCCCGCATCGCCGCCGCCCTCCGCGCACTCGCCGCACCCGGGCCCCAGGGCACCGTCCGCGCCGCTCCGGCCCGCCGGTCGGACCTGGTGGAGGGCAGGGACGGCACGGAGGTGGGGGCGGGACGGTGGAGGTGACGGGAGGTCAGCAGACCTCGGCCGCGAGGACGCCGTAGGGCGTGAGTTCGCGCGGGAGCTCCACCCGCATGCCGCAGAAGCACCACAGGAGGCTGCCCCGTGAGGCAGGGGCGCCGAGGTCGACCATCAGAATGTCGCGAACTTCCCGGAGCACGTCACTCAGCTGGAAGCCTCTGGCCACCCGGATACTGACTTCATCCGGATCCCAGACCGCAATTTTGGGCAAATTGTCTGCCAACGAAATGTGGATGCACACAACTGTCTCCCCAGGGATGCACAACGACACGAGTGCTCCGCTCCGGGAGGTCAGCGGCTGACTGATGGTAGCCGTGACTCTCGTGGCTAGGGGGAGTTTCGGTCATATTCATCCGTAGGGGATGTGACGGTTTTGCGGATTCGCCGGGAGTACGTATCGCGGTCAATGGGCCGGGGCAATGCCCGCTGACCTCAGGTGATGCGGCTGACCTGCAACATTGCCTCGGCGTCTTTCAACAAGGCGCGTTGACGTGCTTCCGGCAATTGCCGGTACAGCTTGAGGAGGCGGGCCTCCCGCTCGTCCCCGCTGGGTCCGGGCGCGGGACGGCCGACCGCCTCGAAGAACTCCCTCGGTGTGGTCGCCACGCCCCAGCGCCGGAACACGTCGACCATGGCCCGCAGCTTCTCCGGGTCGATGCGGGAGGTGCCGCGCGTCCGGTTCATCCACGCGTTCAGCGTCGGGTAGGAGATGCCGGCCGCCGAGGCCAGGTCCTTCTGGGTCTTTCCCGGGACCTGCGCCAGCAGACGTTCGAGCAGAATCGCGAGGTCCGCGTCCTGGCGTGGCGGATCATTGCCGGGCGTCGGGTCTCCTGGGCGGTGTTGCTGGTTCGTCACGACTCAGAGGATCGGCCATCGATATCTACAAGCGCAAGTAGATCGCAGACCGACAATCAGGGCTCTTAGTGCACGCCGGAGCGTTGTCGGACCAGTCGCGCAAACCTGCGCCCCCCGTGCTCCTCCCGGTGTCGCCACACCAGCATCTTGCGTTCCGTGCACAACTTGACACTGTATGCATCTACGTGAAGACTGTAGATAGGCCCGGCGGCGGGCCGTCCGGCTCGCGGAGGAAGTGGGCGGCAAGCGCCCTTCCGGTGAGAGCCGATGGCTCTGAGTTCCCGGCGCCCCGCGCGGCGAAGTCATGTCGTCACCCACACGTTTTGGTACCGGTCGCCCCGCTCCCTTCTTGCGGCGGAGTGGAGTGGCCGGACGTCCGCCGAAGAAATCTACATCTACATGCATATCGCAGATGCGGGGGATCTTCGCTCCGCACCCCCGCACGACGTCGACGGGAGTACCTGCTGTGTCCGCACCGAACAACGTCACGTCCGCTCCGGACGGCCCGGAACCCGATGTGATCGCCCGGGCCCGCGCGGGCGACCGGGAGGCGTTCGCCGCCCTCTACTACGACCACTACCGCCTCGTGTACAGCTTCCTGCTGGTCCGCACGCGCAACAGACACCTGGCCGAGGACCTCACGCAGGAGGTGTTCACGCGTGCGCTGCGACGCATCGACACCTACGTCTGGCAGGGCACCGCGTTCGCCGCCTGGCTGGTCACCATCGCCAAGAACCTCTATCTCGACGAGGTCGGCCGCGGCCGCACCCGGCTGGAGACCCCGGTCGCCGAGTTCCTGGACCCCCAGCTGCCCGGCCGGGGCCCGGAGTCGCTCGCCCTGCGTGAACTCGAGGCCGTCGAGGCGCACGAAACGGTCCGCACGGTCCTGCACACGCTCAACGACCAGCAACGCCACTGCGTCCAACTGCGTTTCCTCGACGAGTTGACGGCGCAGGAGACGGCCCTGGAGATGGGGCGCAGCGTCGGCGCCGTCAAGGCGCTCACCCATCGGGCGCTCCGGAAACTGCGCTGGACGGCCGGGGCGGTGGCGGTGTGAACGGGAACGTCCTCCATGCCGCGCGCGTGATCCGCACGGTGCTGGCGACCGTCCGGACCGAGCAGGCGACGGCCGTGGCCCACGCGCTGGACTCGGCCCGGCTTCTCGTCGACCCCGAGCGCTCCTTCGGCGTGGTGCTCTACCGCACACCGGACGGCGGCTGGTCCCGCGCCGCCCGACCGGTCACCGAACTGGAGCGGCAGGCCCTGACCTGGGACACCTCCTGCGCACGGGCCCGTCATGTCGCCCGTGCCATCGAGCGGCACCTGGACACGCACCCCGGCCCGCACGCCGTCAGCGTCGACGGCGACCGGGTGCGCGTCAGGCTGCGCGTCGACGGCCCCGCCCAATGGGCCCGCTGGCGCTCGTACTTCGGCATCGCGATCGTCGGCGAGCGGACCGAGCCGCACACGCTGACGGGTGAGGGGGAACGCGACGGCGTCCGGGTGACGGTGGTGGCCCTCAGCGCCTCCACGGCACCGCCGGAGTCGACGGCGGGAGACGAAAAGCGTCGGTTCCGGATCGGCGAGACCCTGTACGACCTGGCCTTACCGATGCGGGACGGGTACGGCGGCGTCTGGTACTTCGAGGGCCGCCGAAGCAGCGACGGCATGCCCCTGATGTCCCTCGACGGTCGGCCCGAGCGGTGCTCCCTCGCCAACGTCGTCGCGTACCTGGGGCCGCTGTCACCGGTGGGCCCCGACGAGGACGGCACGCTCCCCCGCCCGACGGAGACCCCACAGGCCGCGCCGGCTCTGACGGCTCTGACGGACCCGACGGCTCTGACGGACCCGACGGATCTGACGTACCCGACGGCGTTGCCGGACCCGACGGCTCCGCAGGAACCGGCCGCCCCGCCGGACCTGCCGGTACCGCCGACGCTCCCGCGGACGGCCGTGTCCCACCTGCTCCCGAGCGCTCCCGGGCCGTGGGAGGCGGTGGACGTGTCGGAGACGGCCGTGCGGCCGGACGTGCCCTTACCGCGGGCCACGCCGGACGCGCCGGAACAGGGACCGGAACCGCGACCGGAAGAGGCTCGGCGACGGGAACACGAACAGGAACAGGAACAGGTTCGGCGACGGGAACAGGAACACGCGCGGGCGCAGGAGCCGGTGGTGCAGCCGGTCCGCCCGGCCTGGGCGGAACCGTTCGGGCCGCTCGTACCGGCCGTGCCGGCCACCGGTCCGGCCGGGCCCGTCCGATGAGCGCCGGTCGGTCGAGGGGGCCGACCGGCGCCCGCAGAACGACGGACGGGGAAACGACGGACGGGAAGACGACGGACGGGGAAATGGCGCACAGGGAAGCGAGGGGCGGGGGAACCGCGGACGGCGGGACCCGGGCATGGGAGTCGCGTGCCGCCTGCCGGTACCAGGACGCGGAGCTGTGGTTCTCCCGCCGGTCCTCGTCCCGCGCGGTGGCCATCTGCGCGACCTGTCCCGTACTGGACCCCTGCCGGGCCGCCGTCCTCCTGCGCGAGAAGGGACTGCCCAAGTGTCAACGCGACGGTGTCATCGCCGGCCTGACCGGCGCTCAGCGCCATGCCCTGGAGTGTCAGGCGGACCGGCCGCGACCGGTACCGCCGGCCGGTCCCGAGGCGCCCCGCGCGCCGGGCGGTGTGCCCCGGGGACAGCCCGCCCCGTGCGGGACCCGGGCGGCCTACCAGCGGCATCTGCGCCTGCGGGAGCCCGTCGACGAGGCCTGCCGGGTGGCCAACGCGCGCAGCGCGGGCCGATACCGCCGTACCGGCTCCACCCGTGGGCGCGACGAAGCCGCCCCGGGCCGCGACCGCCTGTGGGGCACGGCCGGGTCACCCGGCGGCCCGCCCCGCAAGTGACCCCCTGTTCACCGCCACCGGAGTACTCCATGTCCGTACCCTCGCCCTCGACGGGCCGCCCGTCCGAGGAGCCCCCGTTCGAAGGGCCCCCGTCCGGCCGCTCCCGGAGCCGGGGCTCCCGAGCAGCTCGTCCCGTCGGCCGCACCGGCGTCCTGCGGCGCCTTTTCGGGCCGCGAGGCCGCGCCGACCGGACGGAGACCGTGCCGCGGCAGAGCCCCTCCCCGGACCTGGACGACTGCCGCAGGGAGCTGGTCCGCTGGCAGCGCCATGCCGACTCCTTCGAGCGGGAGCTGACCCGCGTCTCCTTCGAACGCGCGCACCTCCTGGCCTGGCTGGCGGCGCTGCACCCGTCGACCGCGGTCGTCACACCGGCCGCCGACGCCGGAGCGGACGGCACGCACCTGCTGCGACTCGTCGCCGGCGGACGGCAGTTGTCCTGGCGCCTTCCGCCCAGGGACATCCCGCTGTTCGCGCATGTCCCCTACACGGAACGCGCCGTCGGGCACGGGCAGCGGGACGGCCCCACCGCGGGGGAACAGGCCGCTCACATCCGCAGCCACACCCGCCTGCTCGCGCTCGAGGGGACACTGTTCGCCACCCCCGCCGAGAGCCGGCCGCAGGCGCGACCGACCGAGCGCTGACGCCGCACGGGACGGGCCTGTCGGCCCGCCCACGAGACTCCGGTTGGCAGGCTCGGGAGGCACGTCGGCCGGACCACGGCGCTCCCCCGCGCGGGGACCTCCAGCGGGGGAGCGCCACCCGGCCCGCGCCCCGCGCTACAGCCAGCTCGCGAATTCGAGGAGCAGCTCGGCGTCGCGGGCCCGGCCGACCCGGAGCGCGCGCACTCCTGACTCGACGGCCCGGAACAGGGTCCAGCCGCGCAGTCGCTCCTGGTCGAGTTCCAGCGACTCCGCGAGCCGCTTCACCCGGCGTCGGGTCGTCGGTGCCCCGGACGGCGAGGCGATCAGGTCCTCGACCCGGTCGCGGACCAGCCGGGCCAGGTCGAAGGCGCACTCGCCGACCACCGGATCCGGTCCCACCGCCAGCCACGGCATCCGCTCGCCCGCGAGCACCTTGCTCTGCCGGAACGTGCCGTGCAGCAGCTTGTGTTCGGGCGGTTCCGCGAGCAGCCCCGCGCGGGCGGCGAGTGCCGCGTCCACCAGGGCGGCCACGTCGGGCGCGGCCTCGGCGCTCGCCCGCATCGCCTCCGCCTGCCGCCCGGTCCGCTCGGCCACGGACTCGAAGGAGTGGCCGGCCGGTGGGTCCACCCACAGCCGCCGGACCGTCCCCGCCGCCTCCAGCAGGGCCTTGGCCTCCGCCAGCGACCGTACCGACACATCGGGATGCAGCCGCTCGAGCAGCAGTGCCCCCGCGGTCTGCGGCCCCTCCAGCAGCTGGACGGCGCCCAGGCCGTCCCAGTGCGCCAGCGCGGCCCGCTCCGCCTCCGGCCGGAACCGGGGCGGGGCCAGCTTCAGCACGGCCGGGGTCCCGTCCGCGCGCCGCACCAGCACGACCAGGCTGGTCCGGCCGCCCGGCACCTGTACCCGGTCGACGGTCAACTCGCTCAGGGCGACGGCCTGTCGCGCCGTCTCCGGCAGCTTCTCCAACCAGCCGTCACCGTCCGGTGCCGTCTCGCCGAGCGCCCTGACCAAACGCTGCGGCGGTTCGAAAGCCATGCGCGAGTCGTTCCCTTCCTGCTTCGGGTCAAGCCGCCGGTGTGCCCGAGGGCGCTGCCGCCGCCGGTGCGGACGTCGTGCCCGTGGCCGGATCCGTACCCGTCCGCTCGGCGAGACCAGGGAAGGCTACGCTCCCGCCGCGCCAGCGCACCGCACGGACCGCCGCGTCCCGCAGCGCGCCCGCGGCGTCCCGGCGCCGTGCGTCCTCGGCTGCCCGCACCAGGTCGGAGTACACGCCGGCCACGCGTTCCTCCAGCACGGTCGCGAGCCGTACCGCCGCGGCGGAGTCCGGCACCGGGAACGGCAGCGCGTACCCGGCGTTCGCCGCGACCGGCTCGGCCCCCAGGTCGCGCACCTCGCGCGCCAGCGCGTCCCGGCGCGCCCGGTGCGCGTCGTAGGCCGCCTGCGCCTCGGCGCGCCGCCCGTCGCGGATCCGCCCGCCGACGACGCCGTACCCGTACACGGCGGCGTGTTCGGCGGCCAGCGCCGCCTGGAGTGCCGTCAGCTCCGCGTCGCTCGTGGCCTCGCTCATCGGGTCCCCTCCGTCAGCAGATAGGCGTGTGCGGCGCCGGCCGCCGCGACCGAGGCCAGCAGCCGGGCCGATTCGCCCGGGACGTCGAGCAGTTCGGTGGCCCTGCGGTCGGCGAGCGTCCGCTCGGCGGCGGCCAGCCAGGCGAGCGCGTCCGTGTCCATGATCGGCACGGCGGGCGCCACGGCGGAGGCGCCGCTCGTCGGGGAGCCCGTCGGAGAGGCCGTCGGAGAAGAGGGGGAGCCGGAGGAGCCGGTCGCGGAAGCCGTGGCCGAGCCCGTCACGGAGTCCGTCGCGGAGCCCGTCACGGAGTCCGTCACGGACGGGGACCCGGAGGGTGACGCCTTCGCCGTGCCTCCGAAGGCCTCCACGTGTCCCGCGACCTCCGCCCGCAGCGGCTCCAGCCGCGCCGCCAGCGACGGATGCACGGCGAGCACGGCGTCGTAGTGTGCCACCAGGGCGCCGCTGTCCCGGGCCGCACGCGCGCGTGCCCGCTCGGTGGCCGACGGGGTGCCGCTCGCGCTCTCCTCGGACTCCTCCGAACCGGACGAACAGCCCACGAGCAGCGCGGCTCCCGCGGCCGACGCGAGCAGGGATCTTCTGCGCGGACCCGAGGGGGTGCGCGAGGGGAGGGGCAACGGCACGGCGGGCGTCCTCGGGAACTCGTACGGAACGGGGGTCCTGGTGGGCGGCGGGCCCGTGATCACCGTACCCGCGCGGTCGCCCCGCACCACTCAGCGGCACCGTCCCGCGAGAGCCCGCCACCCTCCGTGCACAGGTGGACGGCAACACACCTTGCGACCGGATACCCTTTGACCAGACACGCGCCCCATCCCACAACAGCACACGCGGCCGAGGAGTCACCCGGATGAGCACCACCCAGAGCGAGAGGCTGCGAGAGCTCCTGGAACCGCTCGTCGCCTCCCAGGGACTGGATCTGGAAGAGATCACCGTGGACTCCGTGGGACGCAAGCGGGTGCTGAGCGTCGTCGTCGACTCCGACTCCGGAGCGGACCTGGACCAGATCGCCGATGTGAGCCGCGCGCTCTCGGCGAAGCTCGACGAGACGGACGCGATGGGCGAGGGCGAATACACCCTCGAGGTCGGCACCCCGGGCGCGGAGCGCGCACTCACCGAACACCGCCACTACGTACGCGCCGTGGACCGGCTGGTGCGGTTCCAGCTGACCGAGGGCGGCGAACTGGTCGCCCGCATCCTGACGGTCGACGACGAGGGACTCGATCTCGAGGTCCCCGGCGTGAAGGGCCGCAAGGCCACCGCCCGCAGACTCTCCTTCGGTGACATCGACAAGGCCCGCGTACAGGTCGAGTTCAGCCGCAAGGACAAGAGCAGCAAGCACAACGACGACAACGACGAGAACGAGATGGAAGAGGAGGCGTAGCCGTGGACATCGACATGAGTGCCCTGCGGGGCTTGGTACGGGAGAAGGAGATCTCCTTCGACCTGCTGGTCGAGGCGATCGAGTCGGCCCTCCTCATCGCCTACCACCGCACCGAGGGAAGTCGCCGTCACGCGCGCGTGGAGCTCAACCGGGAAACCGGACATGTGACCGTGTGGGCGAAGGAGGACCCCGAGGACCTCGAGGAGGGGCAGGAGCCCCGCCCGTTCGACGACACCCCGTCCGACTTCGGCCGCATCGCCGCCACCACCGCCAAGCAGGTGATCCTCCAGCGTCTGCGCGACGCCGAGGACGACGCGACGCTCGGCGAGTACGCCGGCCGTGAGGGCGACATCGTCACCGGCGTGGTCCAGCAGGGCCGCGACCCGAAGAACGTGCTCGTGGACATCGGCAAGCTGGAGGCCATCCTGCCCGTGCAGGAGCAGGTCCCCGGCGAGACGTACCCGCACGGCATGCGGCTGCGGTCGTACGTCGTCCGGGTGGCGAAGGGCATGCGCGGCCCGTCCGTGACGCTCTCCCGCACCCACCCCAACCTGGTGAAGAAGCTCTTCGCCCTGGAGGTGCCGGAGATCGCCGACGGTTCGGTCGAGATCGCCGCCATCGCACGCGAGGCCGGTCACCGCACGAAGATCGCCGTCAGGTCCACCCGTTCGGGTCTGAACGCCAAGGGCGCCTGCATCGGCCCCATGGGCGGTCGGGTGCGCAACGTGATGGGCGAGCTGAACGGCGAGAAGATCGACATCGTCGACTGGTCGGACGACCCGGCCGAGATGGTGGCGAACGCGCTGTCCCCGGCCCGGGTCTCCAAGGTCGAGGTCGTGGACCTCGCGGCCCGCTCCGCGCGCGTGACGGTGCCGGACTACCAGCTGTCGCTCGCGATCGGCAAGGAAGGGCAGAACGCCCGGCTCGCCGCCCGGCTGACCGGCTGGCGCATCGACATCCGTCCGGACGTCGAACAGCCGACCGAGTAGCCCACCGGGCCCGTCGAGCGGCCCGGTGAGCAGCCGGGGAATAGATCTCGGCCTGCGGTGGCTCAGATCACGACAGATGTAACGCGGCAGGTGTTCGACTCCTTACCCGAAGGGGTGAGGTCGCCGCGGGGAGGTAGACTTAACAGTGTCTGGCCGGACGCACGCCGGAGCATGCCCTGAACGCACCTGTGTGGGGTGCCGGGAGCGGGCGGCCAAGACGGAGCTGCTGCGCATCGTGGCGATCAAGGACACATGTGTCCCCGATCCACGCGGTACGCTGCCCGGCCGGGGTGCGTATCTGCATCCCGCCCCGGTCTGTCTCGATCAGGCGGTACGCCGCCGGGCGTTCACGAGGGCGTTGCGAGCCCCGGGAGCGCTCGACACAAAGGCGTTGCGCCAGTACGTCGAGCAGACGACCGTTGCCCAGCAGGCAACACCGTAAGAAGGCGTCGCACGGAACCCCCGTGCGGCTCTGGTACCCCGCGAGTTGGAAGTAGGTCGAGATTGCGATGAGCACTCGATGAGCACGCGATGAGTACGCCCATGAAGTAGCGACGGTCCGGACACACCCGGACCTAAAAGGAGCGAAGTGGCTAAGGTCCGGGTATACGAACTCGCCAAGGAGTTCGGGGTGGAGAGCAAGGTCGTCATGGCCAAGCTCCAGGAACTCGGTGAATTCGTCCGTTCGGCGTCTTCGACCATCGAAGCGCCCGTTGTCCGCAAATTGACAGACGCCTTCCAGGGCGGCAGCGGCAAGTCCGCGAAGCCCGCCCCGCGCAAGGCTGCCCCCAGGCCCGGTGCGCCTTCCCCGGCGCAGGCGGCCCGTCCGGGCCCGGCCGCACCGCGGCCGGCCGCCCCCAAGCCCGCCGCGGCGCAGACGCCCGCGGCTCCGGCGGCCCCGGCGGCTCCCGCCGCCCCGTCGGCCCCCGCGCCGGCGGCCTCCGGCCCGCGTCCGGGTCCCAAGCCCGCCCCGCGTCCGGCCCCGGCCGCCCCGGAGTTCACCGCTCCGCCGGCCGCCCCCGCGGCTCCGGCGGCCTCGGCCGCTCCGGCGCAGTCGTCCGGCCCCCGGCCGGCCTCCCAGGGTCCGCGCCCCGGCGCGCCCCGTCCCGCCGGCCGTCCCGCGCCCGGTCAGGACCGTGGCGACCGCGGTGACCGTGGTGACCGCGGCCAGCGTCCGGCCGCCGCACAGGGGCCGCGCCCCGGTGGCGCCGGTGCCCCGCGTCCGGGCGGTGCCCGTCCCTCGGGTCCGCGTCCGGGCAACAACCCCTTCACCTCCGGCGGCAACGCCGGTATGGCGCGCCCCCAGGCGCCCCGACCGCAGGGCGCCCCGCGTCCCGGCGGCCCCGGTGGCGCTCCCGGCGCCGGTCCCCGTCCGCAGGGCCCCGGTGGCCAGGGCGGCGGTCCTCGTCCGCAGTCTCCGGGCGGCGCGCGTCCGTCTCCGGGCGGTATGCCCCGTCCGCAGGGCGCAGGCCCCGGCGGTCCCCGTCCCGGCGGCCCGCGTCCCAACCCCGGCATGATGCCGCAGCGTCCCGCTGCCGGCCCGCGTCCCGGCGGTGGCCCCGGCGGCCGCGGCCCGGGTGGCGGCGGCGGTGCCGGTCGTCCCGGCGGCGGTCGTCCCGGTGGCGGCGGCTTCGCAGGCCGTCCGGCCGGTCCCGGCGGCGGTGCCCGTCCCGGTGGCGGCGGCGGCTTCGCCGGTCGTCCCGGTGGCGGTGGCCCCGGCGGTGGCGGCGGCTTCGGCGGCGGCGGTGGCCGTCCCGGATTCGGTGGCCGTCCCGGCGGTCCCGGTGGCCGTGGTGGCACGCAGGGCGCCTTCGGTCGTCCCGGCGGTCCCGCGCGTCGTGGTCGCAAGTCGAAGCGGCAGAGGCGCCAGGAGTACGAGGCCATGCAGGCCCCGTCGGTCGGCGGCGTGATGCTGCCTCGCGGCAACGGCGAGACCATTCGCCTGTCGCGCGGTGCGTCCCTCACCGACTTCGCCGAGAAGATCAACGCCAACCCGGCGTCGCTCGTCGCGGTGATGATGAACCTCGGTGAGATGGTCACGGCCACGCAGTCCGTCTCCGACGCGACCCTCGAGGTCCTCGCCGGCGAGATGAACTACACGATCCAGATCGTCAGCCCCGAGGAGGAGGACCGCGAGCTGCTCGAGTCCTTCGACATCGAGTTCGGCGAGGACGAGGGCGACGAGGAAGACCTGGTGGTCCGTCCGCCGGTCGTCACCGTCATGGGTCACGTCGACCACGGTAAGACCCGACTGCTCGACGCCATCCGCAAGACGAACGTCATCGCGGGCGAGGCCGGCGGCATCACCCAGCACATCGGTGCCTACCAGGTCGCGACCGAGGTCAACGAAGAAGAGCGCAAGATCACCTTCATCGACACCCCGGGTCACGAGGCGTTCACCGCCATGCGTGCCCGTGGTGCGAAGTCGACCGACATCGCGATCCTGGTCGTCGCGGCCAACGACGGCGTCATGCCGCAGACGGTCGAGGCGCTCAACCACGCCAAGGCGGCCGAGGTCCCGATCGTCGTCGCGGTCAACAAGATCGACGTCGAGGGTGCCGACCCGACCAAGGTGCGCGGTCAGCTCACCGAGTTCGGTCTGGTGGCCGAGGAGTACGGCGGCGACACGATGTTCGTCGACATCTCCGCCAAGCAGGGTCTGAACATCGACTCGCTGCTGGAAGCCGTGATCCTCACGGCCGACGCCTCGCTCGACCTGAGGGCCAACCCCAGCCAGGACGCGCAGGGCATCTCGATCGAGTCCCGTCTCGACCGCGGCCGCGGTGCCGTGGCGACGGTCCTCGTCCAGCGAGGCACGCTGCGGGTCGGCGACACGATGGTCGTGGGCGACGCCTACGGTCGTGTGCGCGCCATGCTCGACGACAACGGCAACAACGTCGCCGAGGCCGGCCCGTCGACGCCGGTCCAGGTCCTGGGCCTGACCAACGTCCCGGGTGCGGGCGACAACTTCCTCGTCGTCGACGAGGACCGCACCGCCCGCCAGATCGCCGAGAAGCGTGCCGCCCGCGAGCGCAACGCCGCCTTCGCCAAGCGCACGCGCAGGTTCTCCCTGGAGAACCTGGACGCCGCCCTGAAGGCCGGCGAGGTCCAGCAGCTGAACCTGATCATCAAGGGTGACGCTTCCGGTTCGGTGGAGGCTCTCGAGTCCTCGCTGCTCCAGCTGGACGTCGGCGAAGAGGTCGACATCCGCGTCCTGCACCGCGGCGTCGGTGCGGTCACGGAGTCGGACATCGACCTGGCCATGGGCTCGGACGCCATCGTCATCGGCTTCAACGTCCGTGCGGCCGGCCGCGCGGCGCAGATGGCCGAGCGCGAAGGCGTGGACGTCCGGTACTACTCGGTCATCTACCAGGCGATCGAGGAGATCGAGGCGGCCCTGAAGGGCATGCTGAAGCCGGAGTACGAGGAGGTCGAGCTCGGCACGGCGGAGATCCGCGAGATCTTCAAGTCGTCCAAGCTGGGCAACATCGCCGGTGTCCTGGTCCGCTCGGGCGAGGTCAAGCGCAACACCAAGGCGCGCCTCATCCGCGACGGCAAGGTCATCGCGGAGAACCTCAACATCGAGGGCCTGCGCCGCTTCAAGGACGACGTCACCGAGATCCGCGAAGGCTACGAGGGTGGTATCAACCTCGGAAACTTCAACGACATCAAGATCGACGACGTCATCGCGACGTACGAGATGCGGGAGAAGCCGCGGGTGTGAGCCCGATGCTTCGCCGCCGGCCGACGGGACCTGGTCCCGTCGGCCGGCGGGCCGTACCGGGGGCTTTTGCCCCCGGCCTCTGCTTCGGCCCGGAACGGGCCTCATCCCCGCACGCCGGCCGGGCCGGATCCGCCGGCCGGCGCGACCGGGTAAAACCCCGTCGAGCCGTCGGCCGGATCGTTGTACCGTTCTTGATGTCCCTGTCCCATGGCGGCAGGGCCGTCGATCCCGTACCGGCGGGTGAACCGGTTACACATGTACGTGGGGACTCTGTCCTTCGACCTCCTCCTCGGCGACGTACGGTCGCTGAAGGAGAAGCGCTCCGTCGTCCGTCCGATCGTCGCCGAGCTCCAGCGCAAGTTCGCGGTGAGCGCGGCCGAGGTGGACGACCAGGATCTCCACCGCAGGACCAAGATCGGTCTCGCCGTGGTCTCCGGTGACGCGGAGCATCTGACCGATGTACTGGACCGGTGCGAACGGCTGGTCGCCGGCCGCCCCGAGGTGGAGCTGCTGTCGGTCAGACGCCGCTTCCACGGCGAAGACGACTGACCGACCACAGAACGCAAGAGAAGAACGAACGGGAGACGGACCAGTGGCCGACAACGCGCGCGCCAAGAGGCTGGCGGACCTCATCCAGCAGGTGGTGGCCCAGAAGCTCCAGCGCGGGATCAAGGACCCGCGGCTCGGCTCTCACGTCACCATCACGGACACCCGGGTGACGGGTGACCTCCGGGAGGCGACGGTCTTCTACACGGTGTACGGGGACGACGAGGAGCGGGCGGCCGCGGCCGCCGGGCTGGAGAGCGCCAAGGGCGTCCTGCGCTCCGAGGTGGGCCGCGCGGCGGGCGTGAAGTTCACGCCGACGCTGGCCTTCGTCGCCGACGCACTGCCGGACAACGCCCGCACCATCGACGACCTCCTCGACAAGGCGCGGGCCGCCGACGAGAAGGTCCGCGAGGTGTCCGCGGGCGCCGGGTACGCCGGCGACGCCGATCCGTACCGCAAGCCCGGCGACGAGGACGAGACGGACGACTCCGCCTGATGAACCGCAAGCAGACCCCGCCCGACGGCCTTGTCATCGTCGACAAGCCGTCGGGCTTCACTTCGCACGACGTCGTGGCCAAGATGCGGGGGATCGCCAAGACCCGCCGGGTCGGCCACGCCGGCACGCTCGACCCGATGGCGACGGGCGTCCTCGTCCTCGGCATCGAGAGGGCGACCAAGCTCCTCGGGCACCTGGCGCTCACCGAGAAGGAATACCTGGGCACGGTCCGGCTCGGTCAGACGACCTTGACGGACGACGCGGAGGGCGAGATCACGGGGTCCACGGACGCCTCGAAGGTCACCCGGGACGCGATCGACGCGGGTATCGCCAAGCTGAGCGGCGACATCATGCAGGTGCCGTCCAAGGTCAGCGCCATCAAGATCAACGGGGTCCGCTCCTACAAGCGGGCCCGCGACGGCGAGGAGTTCGAGATCCCGGCCCGCCCGGTCACGGTCTCCTCCTTCTCCGTGTACGACGTCAGAGACGCCGTGGCCGAGGACGGCACCCCGGTCCTGGACCTGGTCGTCTCCGTCGTCTGCTCCTCCGGCACCTACATCCGGGCCCTCGCCCGCGACCTGGGCGCCGATCTCGGCGTCGGCGGCCACCTCACCGCCCTGCGCCGTACCCGCGTCGGCCCCTACAAGCTGGACTCGGCGAAGACGCTCGACCAGCTCCAGCAGGAGCTGAGCGTGATGCCGATCGCCGAGGCGGCCACCGCCGCGTTCCCCCGCTGGAACGTGGACGCCAAGCGGGCCCAACTGCTCACCAACGGCGTACGCCTGGAGATGCCCGACGAGTACGCCGGCGCGGGCGCCGTCGCCGTCTTCGACCCCGAGGGCCGGTTCCTGGCCCTGGTCGAGGAACAGAAGGGCAAGGCGAAGAGCCTCGCCGTGTTCGGCTGAGCGGTACCGGGCACGCCGTGTGGTGCCCGTGGAGCCGTGACCCGTGGTGCCCGTGGAGCGGGAAACCGTGGTGCCCGTGGAGCGGCGAACACGGGGTGGTGCTGCGCCGCCGCTCCACGGTCCCCCCTCGGTTCCCCCACCCCTAGGGTGTATCCGGCGCCCCTGGTTCATTCACCCGTCCGGGCAGGCGCTCGGAGTGAACCGAGGGAGTGCAGGGGGGCGCGTTCGTTCCGCGATCTGTCCCGCTGATCATCCCGCCCCTACCGTCGGACCCAAGGCACGCGGGCGCGGCGGGAGGTACGGCGATGGCGGGACGAGGCCCGCGGACACCGCGGCACGGCTCCCCGCGGGGCGACTCCCCGCCGGGCGCGAGCCGGGCCCGCCCGGGGGATCCCCGGGGTCCGCTGGATCCCCTGGCCCCGCCGGACGCCCCGGACGCCCCGGACGCCCCGGACGCCCCGGACGCTCCGGACGCCCGGGGCACGGAGCTCGCCTCCGATCTCGCCGCCGCCGACGGCGGTCCCTCACTCGTCCGGATCCGCGACCTCGCGGGTCGGCCGCGCGGCACCGGATTCGTCGCCGACCACCACGGCACGGTCGTCACGAGCCATGAGGCGGTCGACGGCCTGCCCCGGCTCGTGCTGTACGCCGACGGTGACCGCAGCTGCGTCGTGACCGCCGACGCGGTCACCCTCCTCCCGGAACTCGACCTGGCCCTGGTGCGCACCGAGGGCCTCGGCGCGGTCCCGCTGCCGGTGACCGTCCGCGACGGCGTCGAGCCCGGCCGGTACGTCCGGCTGGCGGCCGGCTGCTGGCGCGAGGCACGGGTGCTGGGCGCGACGTCCGTGACGTACACGGCGACGGACCGCTTCCACCTCCTCGACGGGGCCCTGGAGCTGGCGATCGGCACGGCGGGCCGTGACGCGCTGCGGCTGGGCGGTGGCGCCGCCGGGGGACCGGTCCTCGACGCGGAGACGGGCGCGGTCGTCGCCGTCCTCGGCACCGCGCTCCGGTCCGGCCACCGAGAGGTCGGCTTCGCGGTGCCGCTGCGCCCCGGGATCCCGATGCCCGACGACTACACCGGCGACCCGCCGCCGGGCGATCACGCGCGCCAGGGCGAGCGGATGACGGTGGCGTCCGTGGGGGTGAGTGAGGGTGTGGGTTCGGATGTGGGTGCGGCTCAGGACGTGGGTGCCGGTGCCGGTGCGGGTGCCACTCGCGGTGGCGGTGCCTATGGCGGTTCTGCGGAGGCAGGAGCTGGGGCTGGGGTAGGGGTAGGGGCAGGGGGAGAGACGGAGGCCGTACCGGGGGCGGGCGGGGCCGTACCGGGGGCGGGCGGGGTGAGGGCGGGGACGCCCGCGGGAGGTCCGCTGGCCGAGCTGCTCGCGCGCAACGCGGCCACCGTCCCCGCTTACGGCGCCGACCTCAACATGGCCGGTCTGCTCGAGCTCACCGCCACATCGGTCGCCTCGGACGGCCCGCCCGAAGCGCTGTCCGGCCACATCGGCCGCACCGTGACCGACTCCCTCGCCGCCGCGGAACCTGTTGAACGTGTCGGCCCGGCAAGGGAGTTCGCCGCCTTCACGACGAGCCGGGCGGCCGTCCTCGGGCTCGTCGGCGCACCCGGCAGCGGCCGTACGACGGAACTCGCCGCGCTCGCCGCGCGCCGCGACCGGGGCGCGCAGCCGGCCCCCACCCTGTGGCTGCGCGGTGCCGACCTCCGGGCCGGGGACGACTCCTTGGCCGACGCGGTCCGCCGGACCCTGAGCCGCGCGGCACGCATCGTGGCGGCCTCGGGGTCGGCGTCGGGGTCGGGGCCCGTCTCCGGGGCGGCTTCGGCAGCGGGGTCGGCTTCGAGGTCGGTTTCGGGTGAGGCTTCGGGTCCGGCACATGGTGGTCCGGCAGTGGGCTGGGGGCGCGGGGCGGGCTCCGACCCGTACGGGGCGTCCGGCCTCCGCGGCCTCGGCGAGGTCACCCCCGAGCGGCTGGCCCGTCTCGCCCGGGCCGTCGGACGCCCGCTGCTGCTGCTCCTGGACGGGCCCGAGGAGATGCCCCCGGTCCTCGCGCACCGGCTCGCCGAGTGGACCGAGGGCACGGCGGAATGGCTGCGGGAGACGGGCACACGGCTGGTGGTGGCGTGTCGCGCGGAGTACTGGGAACGGGCCGGCGCGGAGTTCCCGCCGGAGCTGCTCCACGGGACCGCGCCGGTCGGCGACCCGCTCCCGCCCTGCGTCCGCCTCGGTGATCTCACCGCCGACGAGGCGCGCGAGGCCCGCGCCCGCTACGGCGTACCCGAGGGCGCGCTCGACGCCCCCGACGACCGGCACCCCCTCACCCTCCGTCTCCTCGCCGAGGTCCGGGCCGCCCTCCCCGGCCCGCGGGAGCCGGTGCCCGTCGACCGCGACGACGTCCTGTCCGCGTACCTCGACCTGATGTGCCTGCGGGTCGCGGTACGCCTCGCCGCCGAGAACGGACTGCGCGGCACCGCCGTACGCCGTCTCGCGGCGAAGGTCTCCGGCCAGGTGCACGAGGCCGCCCGCCGCAGTCTCGGGCCTGGCCAGGGCGAACTCGACCGGGCCTCGTTCGAGGCGGTGTTCCCCTGGGGCCCGGCACCGGCCCGCCTCGGCGGCGGTACGGGCTGGGCGTCCGCCGTGCTCACCGAGGGCCTCCTGGTGCCCGCGGGGCGCGGCTACCGCTTCGCCCACGAGGAACTCGCCGACTGGATCCAGGGCATCCACCTCGACCTGGACGAGGCCCTGCGTGCCCTGGTCCACCGCCGCCGCCCGCCCGGCGGGGGCCATCGGCTGCCCGTCCCGCACCACCGGGTCGGTCCGGTCGTCCAGTCCCTGCTGCTCCTCGCCCGCCAGCAGGGCCCGCACCGACTCGCCCTGCGGCTGCGGGAGTTGGTCCACGCCCTGGACGCCGACCCGCACTCCTGGTGGGCCGCGCGGCTGCTCGCCGAGACCCTGCTGCGCGTTCCGGACGCGGCGCCGTACACCGGTGTCCTGCGCCTGCTGGCGGACCTGATCGGCGCGGGCGCCCAGCCGCACGGCAGGTTCGTGGACTTCGGTCCCGCGTTCTGGACCGGGCTGGCCCTCCCCGCCGACGCCCGTCTCGACCTGCTGCGCCGGCTGGTCCTCGCCGACGGCGCGCCGCACGACGCGGACGCGCCCCGCCACCTCGACGCCGTCGCCCGGCTCCTGGCCGCCGACCCCACCGCCGTACAGCGGTGCCTGACCGACTGGTTCGACGACGAGCGGCCGCTGCCCGCGACCCCGCACGCCACCGTGGCGACCGCGGCGCAGGCGCTGCTGCACACCCATCGGCACCGGGCGCTGGACGACCTCACGGAGGCCCTCGTCGACTGTGCGCACCCCCGCGCCGACGAACTGCTCGCCGTACTGGCGGAGGAGGAGCCGTCCGCGCTGTGCCGGGCCGTCGACCGCTGGTCGCACGACGCGCGGCAGACCCGGTGGTTCGCGGCGGCGACCTACGGGCTGCGGGCCGCCCCGCACATCCGGACGGACGCCGACCGCCGGCTGCTGCGCTACGCGGCCCTCGTCCTGCTGACCCGACCCGCCGACCGCGCCCCGCACGGCGGTGCGCTCGCCCTTCTCGTCCGGGACCCCGAGACCCGCTCCCGGTACCTGCCCCAGGCGGTGGAGCGGTTCACCGCGGGGGACCCGGAACTGCCGCCGAGCGCGCTGCTGGTCGCCCTGGACACCCACCCCGAGCCGGTCCTGGACGCCTTCAGGTCCCGGCTGCGCGGCCCCGACCGCGCGGACACCGGCAGTGTGCTGCGGGCCCTCGCCGACGTCACCACCCCCGCCCTGGCCCCGCGTGTCGCCGCCCTCGTCCGGGAGACCGTGCGGCGGCGACCGGAGGCCGCCGGGCAGGTGGCCGCGTACGTCGACCGCCGCCTCGACTTCGGTCCCGACGCCCGGGCCGTCCTCCTGCCGCTGGTCACCGGACTGCTGGACGGCGACGGGCCCGAGCAGGTGCGGGCCGCGCTGGCCGGTGTGCTGGCCGCCCCGGGCACCGCGCGGTCCCGCCCGCTGCGCGCCGAACTGCTGGACCACCTCCTCGCCCGCGAACGCGCCCCGGAGGTCCTGGACGCCGTACTGCACGGGGCCGCCGGGCGCGACGGCGAGGAGCTGCGCACCCTGGTGCACCGCACCGGCCTGCTCCTGGTGCGCACCCCCGACGGCGCGACCCGCTTCGACCGGGGTCTGGTCGAGCTGGCCCGGCACGTCCCGGGCTTCGCCGCTCGGGTGGTGGACTGGCTCTCGGACGCGCCGGGGGAGTGGGCGGCGGTGGTCGGTCCCAGCGCCCGCCGGACGATCGAGAACCTGCCGGGCGCGCGGGTGCTCGCGTGACGTGCGCGTGCGACGCGCCCGGGTGGACGCGCGGCCCGCGTGACGCCGGGGCTCCGTCGTGGCCCGCGCGCGTGGGTCGGGTCACAGCCCCCATGCCGATGCGGGCCGTAAGGACCCGGCATGGCACCCTTAGTCCTGCGTAACAGGCAATGTAGAGACGGACACGGGTTCGAGGAGCGGTCACAGTGCAGCGCTGGCGTGGCTTGGAGGACATCCCCGAGGACTGGGGACGCAGCGTCGTCACCATCGGGTCCTACGACGGGGTCCACCGCGGACACCAGCTGATCATCCGGCATGCCGTGGACCGCGCCCGTGAGCTGGGCGTTCCCGCCGTCGTCGTCACCTTCGACCCGCACCCCAGCGAGGTCGTGCGCCCGGGCAGCCACCCGCCGCTGCTCGCCCCGCACCACCGCCGCGCCGAGCTGATGGCCGAGCTGGGCGTGGACGCGCTGTTGATCCTCCCCTTCACCACGGAGTTCTCGAAGCTGTCCCCGGCGGACTTCGTGGTCAAGGTCCTGGTCGACAAGTTGCACGCCAAGGCGGTCGTCGAGGGCCCCAACTTCCGCTTCGGCCACAAGGCCGCGGGCGACGTCGAGTTCCTCACCGAACAGGGCAAGGTCTACGACTTCGAGGTCGAGGTCGTCGACCTGGTGCTGTGCGGCGAGGCGGGCGGCGGGCAGCCGTTCTCCTCGACGCTGACCCGGCGGCTGGTCGCCGAGGGCGATGTCGCGGGCGCCGGCGAGATCCTCGGCCGTCCGCACCGGGTGGAGGGCGTCGTCGTGCGCGGAGCGCAGCGGGGACGGGAACTCGGGTTCCCGACCGCCAACGTCGAGACCCTGCCCCACACCGCGATCCCGGCTGACGGCGTCTACGCGGGCTGGCTGCACGTGAACGGCGAGGCGATGCCGGCCGCGATCTCCGTCGGCACCAACCCGCAGTTCGACGGCACCGAGCGCACGGTGGAGGCGTACGCCATCGACCGCGTCGGCCTCGACCTGTACGGCCTGCACGTCGCCGTCGACTTCCTCGCCTTCGTGCGCGGCCAGGCGAAGTTCGACTCGCTGGACGGTCTGCTGGAGCAGATGGCCGAGGACGTGAAGCGCTGCAAGGAGTTGGTGGCGGCGCGCTAGCCGCCCGGCCCCGGTCCGGACCGGGGAAACGCCGAAGGGCGGCCGGTGTCCCAGGACACCGGCCGCCCTTCGTCGTTGCTCACTGCTGCGGGTAGCCGTAGCCGGCCGGGGGATACCCCTGCTGCTGGGGCGGCTGCGGCTGGGCGTACGGATCCTGCCCCGGCTGGGGCTGCTGCGGATACGGCTGTCCCTGGGGCTGGCCCTGCTGGGGGTAGGGCTGCCCGGGACCGGGCTGGGGCGCCTGCGGGTACGGCTGGCCCCCCTGCGGCGGATACGGCTGCCCGGGCACCGGCTGGCCCGGCATCGGCTGCCCCGGCATCTGCTGGCCCGGCATCGGCGGGGCGGCCACCGGCGGCGGGTTGCCGTCGCTGGTCCACAGGCCCTGGCGCTGCTGGTGGCGGATGAAGTCCTCCGCGACCATGGCCGTGAGGTTGAAGTACGCCTCCCGGACCTTCGGCCGCATCATGTCGAGATCGACCTCGGCGCCCGCGGCCAGGTGCTCGTCGAACGGCACGACGACGACACCGCGGCAGCGGGTCTCGAAGTGCGACACGATGTCGTCCACCTTGATCATCTTGCCGGTCTCGCGCACCCCGGAGATGACGGTGAGGGACCGCGAGACGAGCTCGGCGTATCCGTGCGCCGACAGCCAGTCCAGCGTCGTGCTGGCGCTGCTCGCGCCGTCCACGGACGGGGTGGAGATGATGATGAGCTGGTCGGCGAGGTCGAGCACCCCGCGCATGGCGCTGTAGAGCAGACCGGTACCCGAGTCGGTGAGGATGATCGGGTACTGGTTGCCGAGCACGTCGATCGCGCGCCGGTAGTCCTCGTCGTTGAAGGTCGTGGACACGGCCGGGTCGACGTCGTTGGCGATGATCTCCAGGCCGGACGGCGCCTGGGAGGTGAACCGCCGGATGTCCATGTACGAGTTGAGGTACGGGATCGCCTGGACGAGGTCGCGGATCGTCGCCCCGGTCTCGCGCCGCACCCGGCGGCCCAGCGTGCCGGCGTCCGGGTTGGCGTCGATCGCGAGGATCTTGTCCTGGCGCTCGGTGGCCAGGGTGGCGCCGAGCGCGGTGGTGGTCGTGGTCTTGCCCACGCCGCCCTTGAGGCTGATGACCGCGATCCGGTAGCAGGACAGCACCGGCGTACGGATCATCTCGAGCTTGCGCTGCCGCTCGGCCTCCTCCTTCTTGCCACCGAGCTTGAAGCGGGACGAGGCGGCGGCGGGACGCCCGCTCTTCGCCTTCTGCCGCTTGTTGTTGAGCAGCCGGTCGGAGGACAGCTCCACGGCGGCCGTGTAACCCAGCGGCGCGGCACCGGGGTTGACCGGCTGCCGCTGGTCGTGCTGGATCGGCTGCGGCCAGGCGGCCCCGGCCCGGGGGTCGACGGGCGGCTGCACCTGCTGATGCGCCTGCGGCCCCTGCGACGGATCGGGGACGGCGGCCGCATGCGGGGCCTGCGGTGCCTGCGGGACTTGCGGTGCTTGCTCGGCATGCGGCGCGGGCGGCTGGAGCTGGGGCTGGGGCTGGAGAGGCTGCCCCGGGAAGCCCTGCGGGGCGCCGTGCGGGAACGCCTGGGCGGCGGCCGCCGGGGGCTGCCCGTCCGCCTGCTGCGGAATGCCCGGCTGCGGGACACCGGGGAGCGCTTGCGGGGCCTGCGGCTGTGGCGGCTGCGGCGCCGGGGGCTGCTGGGACTGCGGTGCCGGGGGCTGGGGGAAGCCGTAGCCGCCGGGGGCGGGTGGCGCGTCGGTGGGGTGGGGGAAGCCGTATCCGGCGGGCGCGGGCGCGGGCGCTTGGGCGTCGGCGGGGGGCTGAGGCGCGGGGGCGGCCGGGTGCGGCGCCGGGGCGGGTGCCGCGGGTCCGGTGTTCTGCTGCGGGAAGCCGTAACCGCCGGGGGCGGGTGCCGCGTCGGTGGGGTGAGGGAACCCGTATCCGGCGGGCGCGGGCGCTTGGGCGTCGGCGGGCGGCTGGGGTGCCGGAGCGGCCGGGTGCGGCTGAGGCGCGGGGGCCGGGGCGGCACCGGGGGGCGGGAAGCCGTAACCCTGCTGAGGGGCAGACGGCTGCGGGGCCGCCGGGGCGGGAGCGGGCGGCTGCGGGAAGCCGTAGCCCGGCTGCGGTGCGGCCGGCGCCGGCTCGGGGGCCGGCGGGTTCCAGCCGACCGGCGCGGGCGGGGCTGCCTGCGGCTGGACGGGTGGGTGAACGGGCGGCTGCCGGTCAGCCGCGGGACCGGCCGCGGCCGGCGGCACGGCGTCGGCGGGCTGCGGGCGGTCCGGCCACTGGGCCGCCGGTGCGGGGGCCGCGGGCTGGTACGACGGCGGCAGCGGCGGCAGTTCGCCCTGCGGGACCGGGGGAGGAGTCCAGGCGGGCTGGGGCACGGCGTCGTGAGGCACGGCGTCCTGGGGCACGTTGTCCTGCGGTTCGGCGGGGCCCGTGGGGACGGCGTCCGAGGGCTCCTCGACGACGGAGTCGCCCTGCGGGACCGCGTCCTCGATGACGGCGGCGCCGTCGGATGCCGGAGCCGTCACGGCCTCGGCGTCCCGGACCGCCGCGTCGTCGCTCACGACAGCGGGGGAGACGTGTTCCCCGTCCGATGCGGTGCCGTCGCCGTCGCCTTCGACAGCGGCACTGTGACCGCGAACCTCGGCGGCCCCGGTCACCTCGGTCGTCTCGTTCGTCACGACCGCCTCGGCCGTTTCGGGCTCCGCGCCGGACTCGGCGGTCGTAGCCCCGCCGCCGTCCACGACGCCCTGGGCGGCCGATGCTTGCGCGGCATCCGGGACCTCGGCGGGCGCAGAGCCCGCGGGGGCGGAATCGGCGCCCTCGGTCTCCGGCTCGGCGGGCGCCCCGGGCTCGGCCTGCGCCGCGGCCGCGTTCTCCGCGATCTCCCGTTTCAGGGCAGCCGCGGAGAAGCGCATGGTCGCGCCGCTCTCCAGGTCCCCGTTTCCGGAACCGCTCTCCTCGTCCCCCACCGAAGCTCCGGTCGCTCCCCACTGGGCCTCGGCCGGCTGCTGGTGGGGCTGCGGCACCGGTTCGAAGCCGCTGCCCGCCGGCAGGCCCGGCACGGCGACGGATCCCGCGCCGGAAGGCGGGGCGGGCGCGGCGGGCGGCGCTGCGGGAACGGGCGGAGCGGGTGGTGCCGGAGGCGCGGGAGGCGCCACCGGAGTGACCGGCGCGCCCGGCGCGGCGAGGGGGAAACCCCCGTCCGGCGCGTCCTGCGCGGACGGCGCTGCGGCTGCCGCCCCACCCGTGTTCTGCGTGTACCAAGCCGGGGGCGCGTAGTCGAGGGTGAACTCGCCCGACGCCTCGACGGAGGGCTCCGCGCCGGGCTGGTCATCGCCGGGTGTGGCCCAGCCCCCGCGGTTCCCGTCCCGATCGCTGCTCACAATTCCTCCTGGTGTGGTCGAGCACCCTCATGCCGTGCCGGGGCGACCATTCGCTTGTCGTCCTTGGGTGGTTCGAGGCCGTCTGACGTCGTCCGATGCGGCTTTCCCCCGGGAGACGCCGACGTCCACCCCATGGTTTCCGGTATCGCGCCCCGTACCAGCCTAATCATCAGACGGCCCACCTCGGCAGGCCCGCCCACCCCTCAGCATCAGTCCACCACGTCACGCACCCTCCGAAAGGACCGCGTATGCATCGCAGTTCACTCGGCAAATCGTCCATAACGCCCTAAGTGCCCCACAAGTGAGGGGAGATGTGAAGGGAGATGAGGAGGGAGAGGAGAAGGCGGTCGAGTTGGCGGTCGAGCAGGGGGTCGAGTTGGCGGTCGAGCAGGCGGTCGAGAAGGGACGGGCCGACGTGTCGATCCATCCGCCTCGGGTGGCCCGGCAACCCGATCTCCGCACCCGTGGGTTGCGTCATCACGTACGGCCGGCCGCGATCGGCACACCACGGGGTGAACCTGTCGGCGGGGTGTGGGAGTTCGGGGGACCCGACGCGCGCCGACGGCCCGGGCCTGCCCGATCGGCGGGTGACCGGACCGAGACACGGCAGCGGGCTCAGCGCGGATCGCCGGTACCGGGAGGCGGGACGGCGGTGCGGTGACCGCAACCCACACCCCCGTCCACCGCGACTCGCCGCCCTCCCCGCCGAAGCATGTTGCGGAGGCACGACCGGGGCGAGTAGCGAAACAGGTGGACGCGCATGTGATCGGTGTGACCGCCGCCAGGGTCGAGATGCAGGCCCCAGCCGTCCTCGCAGAAGCGGAACAGCCCAGGGACCGAAGCTCCCGTACCGCCCGAGGTCTTCGCCCACCTCCTCCTGCTCGGACCGGGCGCCGCTGAACCCGCCGCGCCCGGCGATCCGGAACGCGCCGAGAGGCGACCGCCCCGTCCCGGACATCCGTACCGTCCGGCCGGTCGAGGCGGCGTCCGCGATCGGCGTGACCAGCTCACCCGGCACCCTCGTACCGAGGCGAGGCGTCGACCTGCCGACGCCGCCCCGTCGGCCCCGGCCCCCATCGACATGTACACGGGGGCAGATCGACGCCGAGCTGATTCGCGGCCACCTTCGAAGGCGCGCCGACGTCCGCTTGGGCGCGCCGACGTCCGCCTGGGCGCCGTCGGCGCGTAGACACCGTTCCCGGTCGCGGCGGTCCGGGTCGCCTACGCGGCTGCACGGCCGGACGACGAGCTGATCCGCACCCACCTTCGAAGGCGCGTGGAGCACGCTTCGGTACAGCCAACCGGCGCCCACCCCACTCGCGCCAACCGCCCACCCACCCCACGGCAGCCGTCCGGCTCGCGGAAGCGCCCCCGGAGCCGTAGAGCCCCTCCGGGGCAACACCTGCACGGCAACCGCCGCTGGCGCCTACCGACCGCCGCTCCCGCACGCCCACCCACCCCGCCGTTCCCTGCGGCTTCACCAGGTCCGCCTCGGCCCACTGGACTGCCTCGGCCCTCCGGGGCCGTACTCGGCGCGCGAAAGGGACGGCCGTCGCATACGGGTCCACCGGCCCGGCGCCAGCCCCCTCGCGGCAGCCGTCCGGCTCACGGAAGCGCGCCGGAGTCCCTCGGCCTCACCCCTCACCGGAGCCGCCCCGGCCCTCCAGGACCGCAGTCGGCACGTGGGAGGGGGCCGACGCATATCGACCCCGGCCCCATATGCCCACTCACCCCACGGCAGCCGTCCGGTTCGCGGAAGCTCCCCGGAGTCCCGCGGCCTCACCGGAGCCGCCCCGGCCCTCCAGGACCGCAGTCAGCACGTGGGAGGGGGCCGACGCATATCGACCCCGGCCCCATATGCCCACCCACCCCACGGCAGCCGTCCGGTTCGCGGAAGCGCTCCCGGAGTCCCGCGGCCTCACCGGAGCCGCCCCGGCCCTCCAGGACCGCAGTCGGCACGAGGGAGGGACGGCCCTCGCATACCGGCCCACCGTCCCGGCACGCCCACCCCACTCACGGCAGTAGTCCGGCCCCACTGAAGCCACCCCCGGATCCCGACCTCACCGGAGCCGTCCCCGGCCTTCCGGGGCACACTCGGCACGCGGGAGCGGCGGCCGTCGTATACCGGCTCACCGGCCCCGCACGGCACCCGGCGCAGGGCTCCCTCCAGCTTCATGGGAGCCCCCGGCCCACCGGCCCCGCCCCGGCGTGCTGAAGCCACCCCCGATCCACCCCTGCCGTGCTGGAGCCACCCCCGATCCACCCCCGGCCTGCGGGACCCGCCCCCGGCGCACACACAGCAGCCCGCTCACGCCGTCGGCCCGCGCTCACGCAGTCGGCGCCCGGCGCGCAGTCGGCAGCCGGTGCGCCGCCGGCGGCCGGTGCCCGACACCTGCGACCAGCTCGCCAGCTCGCGGCAGCGACAGCAGCCGACGCCCGCCACCGACACCCGCCACCGGCCCCGCACCTGCCCGCCGCCCGTCCCGCTATCGCCGTCCCCCTACCGCGAGGCGGACTCCCCGTCCTGCTGTCGGGCCGGCTCCAGATCGAACTCGCCGTCCCGGGCGCCCAGCACGAAGGCCCGCCACTCCGCCTCCGTGTAGCGCAGCACCGTCTCCGGATCGAGCGACGACCGCATCGCCACGGCCCCCTCGGGCAGGTAGGCGATCTCGACGCGCTCCTCGTGCTCCTCCGTGCCCGGGGCGCACTGCCATTCGACGCCGGAGATGTCGAGCGCGTAGAGCTCGTCCCGCTCCCGCGCCTTGCGCGCCTTGACGTCTTCGTCCTCGGCATCGGCCATGTCGGCTCCGACCCTTTCCAGTGGTTCCCGCTGTTCCAACGAGCTTCGGCGTCAGCCTACTTGCCGGCGTTCCCCCAGCTCAGAGGTTCTTCCTTTGGGTTCCGGACCGGCGCCGTCACCCGTACACTGCCCCCGCCCGGGGTGATGCGGCCCCGCTGTCCGCTCCCGCCCGGGGCGGCGCTGCCCGGCTGTCCGGCGGGCTGTCCCGGACAAGCCCGACGCCGCAGCCTGCTACCCTGGCTTTCGGCCGTTTGTGTACGCACCCCCGGAAACACCCTCAGGGAGTCCCTGAAGGTTCTGAGGGCCGCGCCCAGCGGATCCCCGCCACCCGAGTAACGGAAGCTCCCCCGAGACCAAGACCGGGGGCACTCGGTGGCCACTCAAAGACTACGAGGAGTACGCGTGCCGCTCGATGCCGCTACGAAGAAGCAGCTCATCACGGAGTTCGGCCAGAAGGAGGGCGACACCGGCTCCCCCGAGGTCCAGGTCGCCATGCTGTCCCGCCGGATCTCGGACCTGACCGAGCACCTCAAGACGCACAAGCACGACCACCACTCCCGTCGTGGTCTGCTGATCCTCGTCGGTCAGCGTCGCCGCCTTCTCCAGTACCTGGCCAAGAAGGACATCCAGCGCTTCCGTGCGCTGGTCGACCGCCTCGGCATCCGCCGCGGTGCGGCGGGCGCCAAGTAGGACGCCGTGAGGGGAGCGGTTCCCGGACCATCGGGACCGCTCCCTTTTGCTGTACGTGCTTTCACCGCACGCGCCGCTCCGCGTCACAACGCGGCGGCGACCATCGGCGGCCATCGGCACACTCCGTGTGCCGCCACCGGCGAGGGGCCCGTCGTACGCCTCGTCGCCGTGCGGAAACGTGCGGAGTGTCACCCACGCTTTGTAGTGTGGTAGCACAACGCCATACGTACGACACCGCGTGATGACGTGTACTCGCTGCGGGTAAACGTCACCACGCCCACCGAACGAGGAGAAGCGCACCTCACCGCCGCCGGTCCTCGGTAGTGGCCCCCGGGAAAGAGATCCCCGGGTGCTTCGATCGAAGACCGGCCCGCATCGAGCGTTTCTCCGCCACCGTCCCCCTGCCACACGGGCAGCGAGGGACGAAAGACGACAAGTAACGGAGAAAATGCTAGTGGAGAACGAGACCCACTACGCCGAGGCCGTCATCGACAACGGCACCTTCGGCACCCGCACCATCCGCTTCGAGACGGGCCGCCTCGCCAAGCAGGCCGCCGGCTCCGCCGTGGCGTACCTGGACGACGACACCATGGTGCTGTCGGCCACCACCGCCTCCAAGAACCCCAAGGACCAGCTCGACTTCTTCCCCCTCACGGTGGACGTCGAGGAGCGGATGTACGCCGCCGGCAAGATCCCCGGCAGCTTCTTCCGCCGCGAGGGCCGTCCCTCCGAGGACGCCATCCTCACCTGCCGGCTGATCGACCGCCCGCTGCGCCCGTCCTTCAAGAAGGGCCTGCGCAACGAGATCCAGGTCGTCGCCACGATCATGGCGCTCAACCCCGACCACCTGTACGACGTCGTGGCCATCAACGCCGCCTCCGCGTCCACGCAGCTGGCCGGCCTGCCCTTCTCCGGCCCGATCGGCGGCGTCCGCGTCGCGCTGATCAACGGCCAGTGGGTCGCGTTCCCGACGCACACCGAGCTCGAGGACGCCGTCTTCGACATGGTCGTCGCCGGTCGCGTCCTGGAGGACGGCGACGTCGCGATCATGATGGTCGAGGCCGAGGCCACCGAGAAGACCATCCAGCTCGTCGCGGGCGGCGCCGAGGCGCCGACCGAGGAGGTCGTCGCCTCCGGTCTGGACGCCGCGAAGCCCTTCATCAAGGTGCTCTGCAAGGCCCAGGCCGACCTCGCCGCCAAGGCCGCGAAGCCGACCGGCGAGTTCCCGGTCTTCCTCGACTACCAGGACGACATCCTGGAGGCGCTGTCCGCCGCCGTCCGCCCGGAGCTCGCCTCCGCGCTGACCATCGCGGGCAAGCAGGACCGCGAGGCCGAGCTGGACCGCGTCAAGGCGCTCGCCGCCGAGAAGCTCCTGCCGGAGTTCGAGGGCCGCGAGAAGGAGATCTCCGCCGCGTATCGCTCGCTCACCAAGCAGCTGGTCCGTGAGCGCGTGATCAAGGAGAAGAAGCGCATCGACGGCCGCGGCGTCACGGACATCCGTACGCTCGCCGCCGAGGTCGAGGCCATCCCGCGCGTGCACGGCTCGGCGCTGTTCGAGCGTGGCGAGACCCAGATCCTGGGCGTCACCACCCTCAACATGCTCCGCATGGAGCAGCAGCTGGACACCCTCTCCCCGGTGACCCGCAAGCGCTACATGCACAACTACAACTTCCCGCCGTACTCCGTCGGCGAGACCGGCCGCGTGGGCTCCCCCAAGCGCCGCGAGATCGGCCACGGCGCCCTCGCCGAGCGCGCCATCGTGCCGGTCCTGCCGACGCGCGAGGAGTTCCCCTACGCGATCCGTCAGGTGTCCGAGGCCCTCGGCTCCAACGGCTCGACGTCCATGGGCTCGGTCTGCGCCTCCACCATGTCGCTGCTGAACGCCGGTGTGCCCCTCAAGGCCCCCGTCGCCGGTATCGCCATGGGCCTGATCTCCCAGGAGATCAACGGCGAGACGCACTACGTCGCCCTCACCGACATCCTCGGTGCGGAGGACGCCTTCGGCGACATGGACTTCAAGGTCGCCGGCACCAAGGAGTTCGTCACCGCCCTCCAGCTCGACACCAAGCTGGACGGCATCCCGGCCTCCGTCCTGGCCGCGGCCCTCAAGCAGGCCCGCGACGCCCGCCTCCACATCCTCGACGTGATGATGGAAGCGATCGACACGCCGGACGAGATGTCCCCCAACGCCCCGCGGATCATCACCGTCAAGATCCCCGTGGACAAGATCGGTGAGGTCATCGGCCCGAAGGGCAAGATGATCAACCAGATCCAGGAGGACACCGGCGCCGAGATCACGATCGAGGACGACGGCACCATCTACATCGGTGCCCAGGTCGGCTCGCAGGCCGAGGCCGCCCGCGCCACGATCAACGGCATCGCCAACCCGACCATGCCGGAGGTCGGCGAGCGCTACCTGGGTACGGTCGTCAAGACCACCACCTTCGGTGCGTTCGTGTCGCTGCTCCCGGGCAAGGACGGTCTGCTGCACATCTCGCAGATCCGCAAGCTCGCCGGCGGCAAGCGCGTGGAGAACGTCGAGGACGTGCTCGGTGTGGGCTCCAAGGTCCAGGTCGAGATCGCCGAGATCGACTCCCGCGGCAAGCTCTCCCTGATCCCCGTGATCGAGGGCGAGGAAGCTGATGAGGACACGAAGGACGACACCGACAAGTGACGTCGAGTAGCTCCCAGGCCACGGCCCGCACCTCTTCGGAGGCGCGGGCCGTTGCCCGTACCCAAACCCTGATCAAGGGCACGGCCGGCATCGGTGTCGTCCGCAAGACGACCCTCCCGGGCGGCCTGCGCATCGTCACCGAGACCCTCCCGTCGGTCCGCTCCGCCACCTTCGGCATCTGGGCGCACGTCGGCTCCCGGGACGAGACGCCCTCCCTGAACGGCGCCACGCACTACCTGGAGCACCTCCTCTTCAAGGGGACGACCCGCAGGTCCGCGCTGGACATCTCCTCCGCCATAGACGCGGTCGGCGGCGAGATGAACGCGTTCACGGCGAAGGAGTACACGTGCTACTACGCGCGCGTGCTCGACGCCGACCTGCCGCTCGCCATCGACGTCGTCTGCGACATGCTCACCGGCTCCCTCATCCGGGAGGACGACGTCAACGTCGAGCGCGGCGCGATCCTCGAGGAGATCGCGATGACCGAGGACGACCCCGGCGACTGCGTGCACGACCTGTTCGCGCACACGATGTTCGGCGACAACGCCCTCGGCCGCCCGGTCCTCGGCACCGTCGACACCGTCAACGCCCTCTCCGCCGACCGCATCCGCCGCTTCTACAAGAAGCACTACGACCCGACCCACCTCGTGGTCGCGGCCGCCGGGAACATCGACCACAACAAGGTCGTACGCCAGGTCCGCGCGGCCTTCGAGAAGGCGGGCGCCCTCAGCAACCCGGACGCCCGGCCCATCGCCCCGCGCGACGGCAAGCGCGCGATCCGCTCCGCGGGCCGCGTCGAGCTGATCGGCCGCAAGACCGAACAGGCGCACGTCGTCCTCGGCATGCCGGGCCTGGCCCGCACGGACGACCGGCGCTGGGCGCTCGGCGTGCTGAACACCGCCCTCGGCGGCGGCATGTCCTCCCGCCTCTTCCAGGAGGTCCGCGAGAAGCGCGGCCTGGCCTACAGCGTGTACTCGTACACCTCCGGCTTCGCCGACTGCGGCCTCTTCGGCGTGTACGCGGGCTGCCGCCCGAGCCAGGTGCACGACGTGCTGAAGATCTGCCGGGACGAACTCGACCAGGTCGCCGAGCACGGCCTGTCCGACGAGGAGATCGTCCGCGCCATCGGCCAGCTGAGGGGCTCCACGGTCCTCGGTCTGGAGGACACCGGCGCGCTCATGAACCGCATCGGCAAGAGCGAGCTGTGCTGGGGCGAGCAGATGTCGGTCGACGAGATGCTGTCCCGGATAGCGGCGGTGACCCCGGACGAGGTCCGCTCGGTGGCCCGCGACATCCTGGGACGACGCCCGTCGCTGTCGGTCATCGGCCCGCTCAAGGACAAACAGGCCTCCCGGCTGCACGACGCGGTCGCCTGATCCTCTTGGCCAGTCCCTCGGCAACTTCGGTAAGGAAGCACAACAGATGAGCAAGCTGCGCGTGGCGGTCCTCGGCGCCAAGGGCCGGATCGGTTCCGAGGCGGTACGGGCGGTCGAGGCCGCCGAGGACATGGAGCTGGTGGCCGCCCTCGGCCGGGGCGACAAGCTCGAGACGCTGACCGAGAACGGCGCCCAGGTCGTGGTCGAACTGACCACGCCCGCCTCGGTCATGGACAACCTCGACTACTGCGTGGGGCACGGCATCCACGCCGTGGTCGGCACGACCGGCTGGACCGAGGAGCGCCTCGCGCACCTGACCGGACGGCTGGCCGAATCTCCCGGGACGGGCGTGCTCATCGCGCCCAACTTCTCCATCGGGGCCGTTCTGACGATGAAGTTCGCGCAGATCGCCGCGCCGTACTTCGAGTCCGTCGAGGTCGTCGAACTGCACCACCCGAACAAGGTGGACGCGCCCTCCGGCACCGCCACGCGCACCGCCCAGCTCATCGCCGAGGCCCGTCGCGAGGCGGGCTCGGCCCCGGCGCCGGACGCCACCGAGACCGCCCTGGACGGCGCCCGGGGCGCGAACGTCGACGGCGTCCCGGTGCACGCCGTCCGGCTGCGCGGGCTACTGGCCCACCAGGAGGTGCTGCTGGGCGGCGAGGGCGAGACCCTCACGGTCCGCCACGACTCGCTGCACCACAGCAGCTTCATGCCGGGCATCCTGCTGGGCGCCCGCCGGGTGGTGTCGACTCCGGGCCTCACCTTCGGCCTGGAACACTTCCTGGACCTCGGCCGAGGCTGACCATGCGCGCCAAGCTCTCCTACGCCGTCACGGCCGCCGTCCTGGTCTTCTACTTCGTCCTGGTCGGCAGCCGCGGCGTCATGCTCATCCAGTCCGGCACGCTCCTGACCGTCACCTTCGGGGTGGCGGTGCTGATCCTGCCGGTCATCGGCGTGTGGTTCCTGTGGAAGAACACCCAGTTCGTCCGCCGGGCGAACGCCCTCGCCGCCGAACTCGACGCCGAGGGCGGACTGCCCGTCGACGAACTGAAGCGCACCGCGGGCGGCCGCGTCGACCGCGACTCCGCCGACGAGGTCTTCGGCCGGCGCAAGGCCGAGACCGAGGCGGCTCCCGAGGACTGGCGCACCTGGTTCCGCCTCGCCGTCGCCTACCACGACGCCCGGGACACCCCCCGGGCCCGCAAGGCGATGCAACGCGCGATCAGCCTGCACGACGGCAAGCCGGTCCGAACCGCCTGAACCCTGCGCCGAAGGGGCCGGCCCGCCTGTGGCGGACCGGCCCCTTCGTCGTGTGCAGCGGGTGTGTGGGGGAGGGGATCAGACGCGTCGGTTCTCCGCGGCCCACGCCTCGACGGCGTCGGCCGCCCGGTCGAACGCCTCGGCACGCGCCAGGAAGTCCGCCCCGTGCGTGGTCAGCAGCTGCGTGGCCTCCTCGGGACGGTCCATCCGCCCGAGGACCAGGGCCTGCCCCTGCACGGTCCGCGGCAGCCCCAGCCAGCGCACCGGCTGCTGCACGGTCCGCACCGCCACGACCCGCTCCCAGGGCAGCGTGCGGGTGAGCAGGAAACGCACGTGCCGCAGTCCGCGGTCGCTCACCCACACACCCATGCGCAGCAAGCGCAGGGCGGCGCCGATCACGAGCAGCGAACAGCCGAAGATCACGCCGGCCTCCGACGCCGACCCGGTCAACGCGATGATGACGGCCGCGAACAGCACGTACGAGGCGAGCAGCAGCGCCAGCGCGGCCACCCCGACCCGCCAGGGACCGGGCCGGTAGGGGCGCCGCCAGCGTTCACGGTCCTCGAAGGGCAACGCGACGTCGTCCGCCGCCTCGAATGCGCGGTCGGCCGTCAGGAAGGGCAGGGGCACGGCTGGTCCTCACTCGTCCATGCGTGGGCTGTGCCCGGTGAGGTTATCCGTCTGTGTCCCGGCTCACCACCATCGGGGGGCCATGGGGGTGCCTCCCACGCCGTTCGGGCGGTGCGGGAGGCGTCAGCGGCCCTGGGACGCCTGCGACTGCTGTGCCTGCGACGAATGGTCCAGGCTCAGCGCCGGCATCCCGATGACCAGGGAGCCCACCAGCGCGGCCACGACGGTGACCCCCAGCAGCCAGCGCCCGGCGATCTGACCGGCGGAGGATCGCTCCGCGGGCGGGGGAGTGACATTGCTACGGAACCTGTCGGCCTCGGCGAGGAAGGCGAAGGGTACGGGTTCGCGCCGGCGGAACATGATGGGCGGGTCTCCTGGGGCTTCGATCGGGCGCTCTCACTGATACAGACGAACGGGTGCCCGAAAACGTGCCCCATATCAGCAGACGTCCCACACGAATCCGACGGCACGCCCGTGACCGGCCTGCTCGGCGGCCCCCGTAGAGTTGGCGCCGCTCCGAAGACGCGACGGAAGGACCCCCGCACAGTGACCGACAGCCCCGCCGACGACCTCAAGCCCGGTTTCCGCAGTGACGTCACCGTCGAACTGGTCAAGCACACCGCGTCCGACGCCGACGTGCTCTTCGCCGCCCGCGTCTCGACCGTCGGCGAGCAGTCCCTGGACGAGCTGGGCAAGGACCCGGAGCGCTCCAAGGGCCTGATCAACTACCTGATGCGGGACCGGCACGGCAGCCCCTTCGAGCACAACTCGATGACGTTCTTCATCAGTGCCCCGATCTTCGTCTTCCGCGAGTTCATGCGCCACCGCGTGGGCTGGTCGTACAACGAGGAGTCCGGCCGCTACCGGGAGCTCCAGCCCGTCTTCTACGTTCCCGGCGAGTCCCGCAAGCTCGTCCAGCAGGGCAGGCCCGGCAAGTACGTCTTCGTCGAGGGCACCCAGGAGCAGCAGGAGCTCGTCAACCGCACCATGGAGGACTCCTACCGCCAGGCCTACGAGGCCTACCAGGAGATGCTCGCCGCCGGTGTCGCCCGCGAGGTGGCCCGCGCGGTCCTGCCGGTCGGCCTGTTCTCCTCGATGTACGCCACCTGCAACGCCCGCTCGCTGATGCACTTCCTCGGCCTGCGCACCCAGCACGAGCTGGCCAAGGTCCCGTCCTTCCCGCAGCGGGAGATCGAGATGGTGGGCGAGAAGATGGAGGCGGAGTGGGCCCGGCTCATGCCCCTGACGTACGCGGCCTTCAACGCCAACGGCCGAGTCGCCCCCTGACGGCCTCGGCGGGGACGGCCCACGGAGATCGGGCTACGGAGACGTATGTACGGATCATCCGCGCGAAGTGTCCGTATTGCGGCATTTAGAGAAGTTCATCTAGCCTGATCAAACGGACCCGGCACTGCTTGAACCCCCGAGCAGGCAGTGCCGGGTTCCATCTTTGTCATGACTTTCCGTACCCCCCCGCGGGCAGACCCCGCGGTGAGCAACGAGTAGCGTGTCACCCATGGCTCCGACCTCCACTCCGCAGACCCCCTTCGGGCGGGTCCTCACCGCCATGGTCACGCCCTTCACGGCGGACGGCGCACTCGACCTCGACGGCGCACAGCGGCTCGCCACCCACCTGGTGGACGCAGGCAACGACGGCCTGATCGTCAACGGCACCACCGGCGAGTCCCCCACCACCAGTGACGCGGAGAAATCGGACCTGGTACGAGCCGTCCTGGAGGCCGTCGGAGACCGCGCCCACGTCGTCGCAGGCGTCGGCACCAACGACACCCACCACAGTGCCGAACTCGCCCGCGCGGCCGAGAGGGCGGGCGCACACGGCCTCCTGGTCGTCACCCCGTACTACAACAAGCCCCCTCAGGAGGGCCTCTACCGGCACTTCACGGCTGTCGCCGACGCCGCCGGGCTGCCGGTCATGCTCTACGACATCCCCGGCCGCAGCGGTGTCCCGATCAGCACCGAGACGCTGGTCCGCCTCGCGGCGCACCCGCGGATCGTCGCCAACAAGGACGCCAAGGGCGACCTGGGCCGCGCCAGCTGGGCCATCGCGCGCTCCGGTCTGGCCTGGTACTCGGGCGACGACATGCTGAACCTGCCGCTGCTCTCCGTGGGCGCGGTCGGCTTCGTCTCCGTCGTCGGCCATGTGGTCACCCCGGACCTGCGAGCCCTCGTCGAGGCGTTCACCGCGGGGGACGTCCAGAAGGCGACCGAGATCCACCAGAAGCTGCTCCCGGTCTACACGGGCATGTTCCGCACCCAGGGAGTGATGACCACCAAGGCGGCGCTCACCCTGCTGGGCCTGCCCGCCGGCCCGCTGCGCTCGCCCATGGTCGAGTGCTCGTCCGAAGAGATCGAACAGCTCAAGCTCGATCTTGCCGCGGGCGGGGTACAGCTCTGACAACAGACTTCACAACTGAATAGCAGGCCACCGGTGCCTGCGATCCACAACGACAACTGCTATTGCACGAACGTCATGCGCGCCACGTGCCCACCGGTACGTGGCGCGCATGGTTGAGGAGAGTCTTTTGAGTCATCCGCATCCCGAACTTGCCCCGCCCCCGCCGCTCCCGGCGGGCGGCCTGAGGGTCACCCCGCTCGGCGGCCTCGGCGAAATCGGCCGGAACATGACGGTCTTCGAGTTCGGCGGCCGTCTGCTGATCGTCGACTGCGGCGTGCTCTTCCCCGAGGAGGAGCAGCCCGGAATCGACCTGATCCTGCCGGACTTCACGTCCATCCGGAACCGCCTCGACGACATCGAGGGCATCGTCCTCACCCATGGTCACGAGGACCACATCGGCGCCGTCCCCTACCTCCTCCGGGAGAAGCCGGACATCCCGCTGATCGGCTCCAAGCTGACCCTCGCGTTCATCGAGGCCAAGCTCCAGGAGCACCGGATCCGCCCGTACACCCTCGAGGTGGCGGAGGGACACCGTGAGCGCATCGGCCCGTTCGACTGCGAGTTCATCGCCGTCAACCACTCGATCCCGGACGCCCTCGCCGTCGCCATCCGCACGCCGGCGGGCATGGTCGTCCACACGGGCGACTTCAAGATGGACCAGCTCCCGCTGGACGGCCGCCTCACCGACCTGCACGCGTTCGCCCGTCTGAGTGAGGAAGGGATCGACCTCCTCCTCTCCGACTCGACGAACGCCGAGGTCCCCGGCTTCGTGGCGCCCGAGCGGGACATCTCCAACGTCCTGCGCACGGTCTTCGCGAACGCCCGCAAGCGGATCATCGTGGCCAGCTTCGCCAGCCACATCCACCGCATCCAGCAGATCCTGGACACCGCGCACGAGTACGGCCGCCGGGTCGCCTTCGTGGGCCGCTCCATGGTCCGCAACATGGGGATCGCCCGAGACCTGGGTTACCTCAAGGTCCCGCCGGGCCTGGTCGTGGACGTCAAGACGCTCGACGACCTGCCCGACCACGAGGTGGTCCTGGTCTGCACGGGTTCCCAGGGCGAGCCGATGGCGGCCCTGTCCCGGATGGCCAACCGCGACCACCAGATCCGCATCGTCCCCGGCGACACGGTGATCCTGGCGTCGTCGCTCATCCCCGGCAACGAGAACGCGGTCTACCGGGTGATCAACGGCCTGACCCGCTGGGGCGCGCACGTCGTCCACAAGGGCAACGCCAAGGTGCACGTCTCGGGCCACGCGTCCGCGGGCGAGCTCCTGTACTTCTACAACATCTGCCGCCCGAAGAACCTGATGCCGGTGCACGGCGAATGGCGCCATCTGCGCGCCAACGCCGAGCTGGGCGCCATGACCGGCGTCCCGCACGACCGCATCGTCATCGCCGAGGACGGCGTTGTCGTAGACCTCGTCGAGGGCAAGGCGAAGATCTCCGGCAAGGTCCAGGCGGGTTACGTCTACGTCGACGGCCTCTCGGTCGGCGACGTGGGCGAGCCGGCCCTCAAGGACCGGAAGATCCTGGGCGACGAAGGCATCATCTCGGTGTTCGTCGTGGTGGACTCCTCCACCGGCAAGATCACCGGAGGGCCGCACATCCAGGCCCGCGGCTCCGGCATCGAGGACTCGGCCTTCTCGGCCGTCACCCCGAAGATCGCCGAGGTCCTGGAACGCTCCGCCCAGGACGGCGTGGTCGAGCCCCACCAGCTCCAGCAGCTCATCCGTCGCACGCTGGGCAAGTGGGTCTCCGACACCTATCGCCGCAGGCCGATGATCCTGCCGGTCGTGGTCGAGGTCTGAGCAGGCCACGGCCCGCCGTACGCGTGAACCCGGAGCGGGGCTCCTCGATTTGCATCGAGGAGCCCCGCTCCAGTAGGTTTACGGCTCCGCCTGAACGGGAACCCGGTACGCCTCGTGCCCCGGATCCACTCCCGGGAGGGGCCGGGAAAACCGACTCAGAACTTCTGATAAAGTCGGAACCGCCGGAAAGGGAAACGCGAAAGCGG
>NZ_BBYG01000008.1 GCF_001184025.1 Streptomyces maremycinicus | reverse complement strand
CAGAGCCAGCCCTTCTCCCTCGCGGTTCGTACGGCTTCGGCCCTGTTGCGTACGGCCAGTTTCTGTATCGCCGTCGAGAGGTAGTTGCGGACCGTGCCCTGGGACAGGTGCAGGGCCGCCGCCAGTTCCGCGTTCGTCGAACCGTCGGCCGCCGCGCGCAGCACCTCGCGTTCCCGGTCGGTGAGGGGGTTCGCGCCGCCCGCCAGGGCCGCCGCCGCCAGCGTGGGGTCGATGACCCGCTCGCCCGCCAGGACCTTGCGGACCGCCGCCGCGAGTTGCGCCGCGGGCGCGTCCTTGACGAGGAACGCGTCGGCGCCCGCCTCCATGGCGCTGCGCAGATAGCCGGGGCGGCCGAAGGTCGTGAGCACGACCAGCTTCAACCCCGGCAGTTCCTTGTGGAGTTGCGCGGCCGCCTCGATGCCCGTCGCGCCCGGCATCTCGATGTCGAGGAGGGCGACGTCGACGTCGTGGGCGCGGGCCGCCGCGAGGACCTCGTCGCCGCGCGCCACCTGGGCGACCACCTCGATGTCGTCCTCGAGGCCGAGCAGGGCCGCCAGGGCCTCGCGGACCATCGACTGGTCCTCGGCCAGCAGGACCTTGATCATGCCACCACTCATGAGCGGGATCCTACGTCCGGCACCGGACCGGCCGGGACCCGGGCGGTCAGCCGGAAACCGCGCCTGACGCGGCCCGCCTCCAGGGTGCCGCCGGCCTTCTCCAGGCGCTCGGTGAGGCCGGTGAGGCCGTTGCCGGGGCCCTTGCCGGAGCCGCCGGATCCGTCGTCCTCGACGGAGAGTTCGAGGACCGGGCCGTCCAGGGTCTGGCGCCGCACCAGGTCCACCGTGCAGCGGGCGCCGCCGCTGTGCCGTACGACATTGGTGATCGCCTCGCGCAGGGTCCAGGCGAGGGCCGCCTCGCTCTCCTCGGGGACGCCGTCGAGGTCCGGTTCGGCGGGGATCACGGCGGTGATGCCGGCCGCCGTCAACGCGACCTGCGAGCCCGCGAGTTCGGCGGCGAGACGGGGGCGCCGATAGCCGGTGACGGCCTCCCGGACGTCCACCAGGGCCTGCCGGCTGACCTGTTCGATGTCGGCGACCTGCTGGGCGGCCTTCTCGGGGTGGCCGGGGAGCATCCGGCCGGCCAGCTCGCTCTTGAGCGTGATCAGGGAGAGCGAGTGGCCCAGCAGGTCGTGCAGGTCCCTGGCCAGGCGCAGCCGTTCCTCGTTGGCGGCGAGCTGGGCGACCGTCGCGCGGGCCTTGCGCAACTCCACCGTCGTGCGGACCAGTTGGCTCACCCCGGTCATCGCGAAGCCGATGAGCAGCACCAGCAGGAGCAGGTTCAGCGCCTCCTCCTCGCCGGTGCGCACACCGACGAGGAGCATCAGCGCGGCCGTGCCCGGGATCGTCCAGAACGCCAGCCGCAGCGGGAGCACCGTCCCGCAGGCCACGGAGACGTAGCAGTACAGCCCGAGCCAGGCGGAGCCCAGGGTGAGGCACAGGACGGTGGCGAGCACCGCCATGGAGCCGATCAGGGCGGCGACGAGCCGGTCGGGGTAGGGCGCGGCCCCCATGTCGCGGAAGAGCAGCGACAGGTAGACGGTGACGAACACCGCCAGGCCCAGCCAGCCCGCCACCGTGCCGCCGGTGGTGTGGTCGCCCGCGACGAGGTCGTGGACCGGCGAGCTGAGGAACACCAGCCAGACGCCGATCCACAGCACCTTGCGCCGCCACAGCTCGCGTGTCGTGCGGGCGGTCCGGCCCAGCGCGATCGGCGATCCGCCCCGGGCCTCCTCCGACAGCTGGTCGTCCGTCATGACGCTCACGCCTTCAGCGTGTCCTTCCGGTACAGCCAGGCCGCGCCGCCCGTGAACAGGGCGAAGAAGACGGCCAGGATGACGATGTCCTCGGCATGCGGGGCCTGACTCTGCTCGATGGACTGCCCCAGGGCAGCGTACGCGTGCGTCGGCACCCACTCGGCTATGTCCTGGAGCCAGCCCGGGAAGGTCGTCGTCGGCATCCACAGGCCGCCGAGGATCGACAGGCCGAAGTAGGTGATCATCGTGATGGGGCGGACCGCGTCCCCGTTCGCGAGGTAGCCGATCGCCACGCCCAGGGCCGCGAAGACCAGGCTGCCGGCCCAGATCGCGCCGGTCAGGGCGCACCACTGCCAGGCGTCCAGCCGTACGTCCTTGACGGCCGCGGCGACGGCGAAGACGACGACGATGGACGGCAGGCTGACCACGGCCGCGCTCGCGGTCTTCGCGAGCACGTACCCGCGGCCCGGGAGGGTGGTCAGGCGCAACTGCCGCACCCAGCCGCTCTGGCGCTCCTTGGCGATGCGTTCGCTGTTGCCCATCAGGACGGCGGTGAGGGCGCCGAAGGAAGCCATCGAGACCATCATGTAGGTCGGCAGGGTCAGGCCCGTGCCGTCGACCTTCTCCGTGGCGTCGGCGCTGCCGGCGATGAGCAGGAACAGCACCGACGGGTAGATCACCGAGAAGAACAGGAACTTGCGGTTGCGCAGGGCGCGGGTGAGTTCCAGCTTGATCAGGCCGTTCACGCGGACTTCGCCTCCTCGGCGGTGGTGAGGGCGACGAAGGCCTGCTCCAGGCCCAGGCCGGCGACTTCGAGGTTGCGGGGGTAGAGCCCCAGGCCGTAGACCGCGTGGACGGTGGCGTCGGCGTCGGTGGACTGGATGCGGACGGTCCGGGCCGGTCCGGTGGCCGGGCCGCTGTGCGACACGGTGAGGCTGGTGAGGAACGGCAGGGCGCGCAGGGCCCCCTCGTCGAACCCGTCCGTCAGGTCGAAGGCGATCCTGCGGGCCCCCGCCTTGGCCTTGATCTCGGCCGCCGTGCCGTCGGCCAGGAGCCGGCCGCGGTGCAGGACCAGCACCCGGTCGGCGATCGCGTCGGCCTCTTCGAGGTAGTGGGTGGCGAACAGGACCGTGCGGCCCTGGTCGGCCTGCTCGCGCATGGTGGCCCAGAAAGCCTGCCGGGTGGTGACGTCCATGCCGGTGGTGGGCTCGTCCAGGACGATCAGGTCGCTGTCGCCGGCGGTGGCGAGGGCGAACCTGACCCGCTGGGCCTGGCCGCCGGAGAGCTTGTCGACCTTGCGGTCGGCGATCTGGGCGATGCCCGCGCGGGCCAGCACATCGGCGACCCGGTACGGCCTGGGGTGCAGTCCGCAGGCCAGCGAGACCAGTTCGGCGACGGTGACCTCGTCCATCAGGCCGCCGCTCTGGAGCATCGCGCCGACCCGGCCGGCCACGATCGCCTCGCGCGGGCCGGTGCCGAGGACGCGGACCGTGCCGCTGTCGGGCTGCTTCAGGCCGAGCAGCAGATCGAGCGTGGTCGACTTGCCGGCCCCGTTGGGCCCCAGGAGCACCACGGTCTCCCCCGGGCGCAGCGCGAGCGTCAGGCCGTCCACGGCCCGCACCTCGCCGAAACTCTTGCTCACCTGGTCGAACCCGACCACCGGTGCTGTCGTCGTCATGCACCGATCGTCGCGCCGACGGCCGGGTCGGCGGCAGTGTCCACCGTCCTCGGTGCCGCATGACAGATGTCATACGGCACCGCGTCGGGTCAGCTCGGGTCGGTGTCGATGACCCCGGTCCGCTCGGTCTCGCTCTTCAGGGCCGGGCGCAGGGCGCTGATGACGTCCTGGACCGTGACGGCCGTCTTCTGGCCGGTGCCCCGGGTGATCAGCACACCGTCGAAGGTGCCGCCGTAGAGCTCCGTCAGCGCGGCCTGGTCGTAGCTCTCGACGAGCTTGCCGTTGACCGCCTTGACCTGGAGGAACTTCCAGAGGGAGTTCTTCGGGCTGAAGGAGACCGTGTGCGCCGCGTCGGTCATCACGGTGACCTTGCCGGACATCGCCGGTTCGGCGAACTCCTTCATCATCCGGTCGACCTCGGCGTCGGAGATCGTCGGCTTCTTGTCGGTCGTCGGGACCTTCACCGGGGTGCTCGTGCCCGTCTCCACCTGGCCGCGGTAGGCCGCGACGACGGCCTCCTGGGCCTGCGCCGCGTCGATGCCCTTGCCCGCCTTGCCGTAGACGGCGACGGCCTTGCCGGACTCGAACTTGATCGTGCCGTCGGTGGCCGAGCCGGAGCCGCCCGCGGCGGACTCGAGGGCCGCCTGGAGCTTCTCCTCGTCGACCGGCATCGCGGGCTCGACCTCGCGGTGCTGCCCGAACAGCGAGCCGATCACGGAGACCGGGTTGTAGTCGCTCTTGGCGGCGTCGTCGACCGTGGCCTGCATGTCGAACTGGAGGCCCGCCTGATCCGGCTTCAGGGTGACGGTGTCGCCGTCGACGGACAGCTTCAGTGCCTGGGTGACCCGCTCGCCGAAGGCGTCGTCGAGCTTCTTGACGGCGTCGTCGCTGGTGCCGCCGCCGACGTCGACGCCGAGCACGGTGGTGCCCTTGGGCACGTCGGAGTGGTTCATCAGCAGGCCGGCGCCGTAGAGACCGACGCCCGCGACGACCACCAGACCGCCCAGCAGGGGCAGCTTGCCGCGGCCCTTCTTCTTTTTCTTCTTCGCGTTCCTGGAGTCGCCCGCGGGCGCGCTCTGCGGGGCCGGGGCCGGCCCCTTCGGCGGGGTGTGCGGCAGCGGTCCGCCGGTGCGTGCACCGCCCTGGCCGCCGGGCACGACGGGGATCCCGCTGGTGACGGTGTGCCCGGAGACGTTGTCGACCGGACGGCCGCCGTAGCCGCCCGCGCCCGGTTCGGGGGCGGGCTTCTGCGGGGTGAGGATCGCGGTGTCGTCGCTCAGGCCGCCGCCGGGGAGCGGACCGGTGCCGGGGCCGGCGCCGAGGGCACGCGGCCCGCCGGGACCCGCCTGACCACCGGGGCCACCGGGGCCGGAAGGCACACCGGGGATGCCGGGGGCGCCGGGGGCGCCTGCCGCGCCGTGCGGGGCGCCGCCCATCGGGGGCACCATCGGGCCGTCACCGGTGACCGGGCCGCCGGTCGGGCCCGCGGGCCCGCCCTGCGGGCCGCCACGGCCACCGGGGCCGCCGGGCCCGTCGGGGCCGTTGAAGTCGTAGGAGCCGCCGGGGCCGGCCGGGAGACCGCCCTGGGGGCCCTGGCCGTGCGAGCCGTTCGGCGCGCCGAAGCCGTTCCGGCCGGGTTGACCCCCCTGGCCGTTCTGGCCGGCCTGACCGGCCTGACCGGCCTGACCGTTCTGGCCGGCCTGACCGTTCTGGCCGTTGCCGGAGAAGTACGGCAGGTTGTCACGCCGCGGCTCGCCGCCGCCGGCGCCCTGGCCCTGCCCCGACCCCTGCGGCTGCCCCTGCACCGGCGGTCGGCCCGGCTGACCCGGCTGTCCGCCCTGACCCGGCTGACCCGGTCGCGGGCCGTTGCCCTGCGGGCCGCCCGCGGCGAGTGCCTCGGTGACGTCGAAGGAGCCCGTGCCGCCACCGTGTCCCGGAGCCACGGGACCGCCGGTGGCGCCGCCGGGGGTCCCGGCGCCGTTGATGCCGCCGGGGCGCGAACCGCCCGGCACGCTCATGGAGCCGACCACACCACCGGGACGTCCGTTGCCCGGCCGGGCGCCGCCGGGCGCACCGGCGCCGGTTCCGCCGCCCGGTCCCGCCGGGCCGGCGGGGGCACCCGTGGGCGCGCCCGCGGCGGAACCGCCCGGCAGACCCGCGCCGTTGGTGGAGCCGCCGCCCTGCCCGCCCTTGCCCGGGGCGGACTTGCGCGGCGCGAACCAGTCGCTCGTCTTCTCCTCGGCGGCGGGCGCGGGTTCGGCGGGCAGCTCGAACGAGCCCGTGTCGGACGAGGAGTAGCCGGTGGCCGCGGGCGCGGCCGACTGCGGCTCGGCACCGGCGGGCGCGTTGCCGTCGGCGCTGTCGCCGCCCGTGTTGTCCGTGTCGGCGACGGGTGTGCGCACCACGACCGGCGGAATCGGCCGCGAACCCGGGATGTTGATGCGGATCCGGGTCGTCAGCGTGGTCTCGGTCTTGCGTTCCTCCGGCTGCGCGGACGAACGGCCCGCGTCCGCGCCACCGTCGGACACCACGGGGGTGCCGTACGGCGGCGTGCCCGAGGGGTATGCGGCTCCGCCGCGCCCGTTGGGCCCGGAGGACGGACTGTCAGTTTCACGACTCAAGGCAGGTTCTCCAGGTTGGCTCCGCCGCCCGCACGGCCTCACGGGCAGCTCGGCGGCGCGCACCACCATACTGGCCACTTCTGGCCCGTATCCCACGACCGCCTGGGAAACCCCCACGGGACTCCCACGGGCGCGCCACGGTGAAGTGGTACGTCACTTGCCAAGTCGGACGTCGCCGCCGACCGGTTGCCGCCCCAAACCAATGGTGGCGCAGATCACAGCAAGTGCCATGCCACCGAGCAGGAAGAGGTAGGAACCGCCTCCCGCGCCGAACAGGAAGTCACCCTCGGGACGGCCCGCCGTGCACAGGATGACGGAGATCATCCAGCCCGCCGCGGGCGCGACGGCCCCGGCACGGCTGGACAGGGCCCGCGCTCCGCCGAGGAAGAGCCCGACCGCCCCGGCGAGCGCCAGGAGCAGCCCGCCCGGGAACCAGCCGGCCTGCACGAGCGCCCCGGCGAGGCCGGTGACGGCACCGAGCAGCAGCAGCCCCACGTACGCGGCGGCCCGTCCGGCGGGGGGCATCCGCAGCGGCTGCGCGAGCATCGAACCACGGTCGGACATCACGCCACCTCCGCCGCGTCGCCGGTACCGGCGAACAGGTCGTTCTCCCTCTTCCCGGCGGGTTCCCCGCGGACGAGTTCGTAGTACTCGGTCGCGAACAGGGGCTGGGCGAGTTCGTTGGAGAGGGCGAAGTACCGCTCGCCGGGCGCGACTTCCACCTGGGTGGCGTGCGCGCGCATCGCCGCGGCCTTGGCGGCGGTGTACGCCGGGCCGCCGTCGATCTCCGCGGTGATCCGGTCGTCGTCCACCACGCCCGGCACGTCGGACACGTCGGCGCTCCTGTCGAAGGGCAGCCCCGGCAGCTCCTCCCGGAGCCGGCCGAAGGCGGCCTCGGCGACGGAGCGCGGGACGCGGTTCCAGTAGACCTTGGGGATGCGCCACCCGGCGTCCTCGGCCAGCTCCGCGGCCCGCATGGCGACGCGGTGGGCCTGGATGTGGTCGGGGTGGCCGTAGCCGCCGTCGTCGTCGTAGGTGACCAGGACCTGGGGACGTACCTCGAGGATGACCTGGACGAGGGAGGCGGCGGCCTCGTCGACGTCGGCCCGCCAGAAGCAGGCGGGATCGTCGTTGTCGGAGAGGCCCATCATTCCCGAGTCGCCGTAGCGGCCGGGCCCACCGAGCAGGCGGAAGTCGTCGACGCCGAGTTCGGCCATGGCGGCGGCGAGCTCACCGCGCCGGTGCTCCCCCAGCGCGGCACCGGTCAGGTGCCGCAGCTCTGGCGGGATGACCTCGCCGCGCTCACCGAGGGTGCAGGTGACCAGCGTCACCCGCGCGCCCTCGGCCGCGTACCTGGCCATCGTCGCGCCGTTGTTGATCGACTCGTCGTCCGGGTGCGCGTGCACCAGCAGCAGACGCCGGGCGGCGTGAGCCGGGGCTCCCCCCGGCCGGGGGTCGGGGGCGGGGAGTTCCGTCATGGGGCCAACCCTACGAGGCAGGACTACATCTCCCGCGCAGGGGCAGACGCAGGGTCGGGACCCGTCAGAACTTGATGCTGCCGATCATGCTCGCCACGCTCGTCGTCAGGTCGCTGATCGTCGGCGCGATCGTCGAGGACGCGAGATAGAAGCCGAGCAGGATGCAGACAACCGCGTGACCGCCCTTCAGTCCCGACTTCTTGACCAGCAAGAAGACGACGATCGCCAGCAGCACCACCGCCGAAATCGAGAGTGCCACGGCGGTTCACCTCCAAGGACCCGGGAAACGTGGGGGCAAGAGCAGACCAGGGGAACGGGTAAATCCATACATCAGCCAGCAGGTTCATACCCACACTGCGCTAGTGATCATAACTATGTGTGGGTGCGCATCTCGCGGCGCACAGCCGCACAAGGGGGTCGCATGGCCAATATGGTCGGGGGATGACGACCGAGTCCGACTCCTTCCCCCGCAGACACGCCCGCACCCAGCGTTTCACCCTCGGCGCGCCGCGTTCCTTCACGGTGGCCCCCGACAGCTCCCGGGTCGTGTTCCTGCGCTCAGGCTCCGGCACGGACCGCGCGGGCGCGCTGTGGGTCCTCGACCCGGCGGACGGCTCGGAGCGCCCGGCCGCCGATCCCTACGCCCTCCTCGGCGGCGCCGCGGAGGACCTCTCGCCGCAGGAGCGCGCCCGCCGCGAGCGCAGCCGTGAGGGGGGCGCCGGGATCGTCGGCTATGCCACCGACGAGGCCGTCGAGCTGGCGTCTTTCGCCTTGTCAGGGCGGCTTTTCACGGCGGAGCTGCGGGCCGGCACGGCGACCGAACTCGCGGTCCCTGGGCCGGTGATCGACCCCCGTCCGTCCCCCGACGGGCGGCTCGTCGCGTACGTCGTCGGGGGCGCCCTGCGGGTGGTGGGCGCCGAGGGCGACGGCGACCGGGCGCTGGCGGAGCCCGAATCGGACACGGTTTCCTATGGATTGGCCGAGTTCATCGCGGCCGAGGAGATGGGCCGTTCGCGGGGGTTCTGGTGGGCTCCGGAGTCGGACCGGCTGCTGGTCGCGCGGGTGGACGACACGCCGGTGGAGCGGTGGTGGATCTCTGATCCGGCCCAGCCGAAACGTGACCCACAACACGTGCCCTATCCGGCTGCCGGGACGGCCAACGCCGAGGTGCGGCTGTTCGTGTTCGGGCTCGACGGGGTGCGCACGGAGGTCGTCTGGGACCGGGCGCGCTACCCGTATCTGGCGCGAGTGCACTGGTCAGGGGCGGGAGCGCCGCTGCTGCTCGTTCAGGCGCGCGACCAGCGCAGCCAGCTGTTCCTCGCGGTGGACACCGGCTCCGGGGCGACCCGGATGGTGCACGCCGACGAAGATCCGATTTGGCTCGATCTTTTCCCTGGGGTGCCGTGCTGGAGCCCGTCGGGACAGTTGGTCCGGATCGCCGACGAGGGCGGTGCCCGGGTGCTGGCGGTGGGGGAACGCCCGTTGACGGGAGCCCAGTTGCACGTGCGTGCGGTACTGGACGTCACGTCCGACGACGTGCTGGTCGCCGCGTCGGCCGGGGCGGACGCGGCGGCGCCGGAGACCGGCGAGGTGCACGTCTACCGCGTCAACGAACTCGGCGTCGAACGCCTCTCCCAGGAACCCGGGGTGCACTCGGCGGTGCGCTCGGGGAACGTGACCGTCCTGGTGTCGGCGGCGCTCGACCGGCCGGGCACCCGGGCACGGGTGCTGCGCGACGGCGACCGAAGGGAGGTGGGGGTCCCCCCGGCCGGAGGCTGGGGGAAGGCGCCGATTGTCACGTCATACGCCGAAGACCCGGGTTTGTCCCCGCGCGTGGTGCTCACCGAGGGGGGCGCACGGAAAATCCCATGCGCCCTGCTCTTGCCACGGGACTACGCCGGTGACACCCCCCTGCCGGTTCTGCTGGACCCGTACGGCGGCCCGCACGGACAGCGGGTGGTCGCCGCGCACAACGCGCACCTGACCTCGCAGTGGTTCGCCGACCAGGGCTTCGCGGTCGTCGTCGCCGACGGGCGGGGCACCCCGGGCCGCTCCCCCGCCTGGGAGAAGGCGGTGCGCGACGAGATCGCGGCGGTCGTCGTGCAGGACCAGGTCGACGCGCTGCACGCGCTCGCCGCCGACTTCCCGCTCGACCTGAACCGGGTCGCCATCCGCGGCTGGTCCTTCGGCGGCTACCTGGCGGCCCTCGCGGTACTGCGCCGGCCGGACGTCTTCCACGCGGCCGTGGTGGGCGCCCCGGTCACCGATCTGCGCCTCTACGACACCCACTACCAGGAACGCTACGTCGGCCACCCGGCCGAGCAGCCCGAGGTCTACCGCCGCAACTCGGTGATCGACGACGAGGGTCTGGTCGACGCCGTCGGACCGCACCGTCCGATGATGATCGTGCACGGGCTGGCGGACGACAACGTGGTGGTCGCCCACTCGCTGCGGCTCTCCTCGGCCCTGCTGGCCGCCGGCCGCCCGCACGAGGTGCTCCCGCTGTCCGGCGTGACGCACATGACCCCGCAGGAGACGGTCGCGGAGAACCTGCTGCTGCTCCAGGCGGACTTCCTGAAGCGTTCCCTCGGGCCGGCGTGACGCCGTGACACGGCAACGGGCCGGGAGACATGGCGCTCCCGGCCCGTTTACGGCACCCGCACGGCCGTACGCTGTTCAGAGTGGCCCGTCCGTATATCGGAACCGGGTCGGTCAAGTTGCCTGCGTGTTAACGCGGTTGCTCAGCAAATGTGCTGCTATACACCGCCGTTGGTGTGATCATCCGGTGGTTCCTCCGGTGGGACCACCTGCTTCTCCTCCGCGAAGTGACAGGCCGAGTCGTGGGCCGCGGGGCCGGTCTCGAGCCGGAACTGCGCCGGGACCGCCAGCGCCGGCACCTCCAGCTCGCACCGCTGCGCCGCCTTCCAGCAGCGGGTGCGGAAACGGCAGCCGGAGGGGATGTTCGTCGGCGACGGCACGTCCCCCGCCAGGATGATCCGCTCCCGGTGCTCCCGCGCCTCCGGGTCCGGTACCGGGACGGCGGACAGCAGGGCCTGGGTGTAGGGGTGCGTCGGGTGGTCGTAGATCTCGGCGTCGCGGCCGATCTCCACGATCCGGCCCAGGTACATCACCCCCACCCGGTCCGAGATGTGGCGGACGATCGAGAGGTCGTGGGCGATGAAGAGGTAGGAGAGTTCGAACTCGCTCTGGAGCCGGTCCAGCAGGTTGATCACCTGCGCCTGGACCGACACGTCCAGCGCCGACACCGGCTCGTCGGCGACGATCACCTCCGGGCGCAGCGCCAGCCCCCGCGCGATGCCGATGCGCTGCCGCTGGCCGCCGGAGAACTGGTGCGGATAGCGGTTGATGTACTCCGGGTTGAGCCCGACGACGTCCAGCAGATCCTGGACCTTCCTGCGCCGGTCGCCCTTGGGCGCCACCTCGGGGTGGATCTCGTACGGCTCCCCGATGATGTCGCCGACGGTCATGCGCGGGTTGAGCGAGGTGTACGGATCCTGGAAGACCATCTGGATGTTGCGCCGCACCGCCCGCAGCGCCCTGCCCGACAGGCCGGTGACGTCCTCGCCCTTGTAGCGGATCTCGCCCGCCGTCGGCTTCTCCAGGTTGACCAGCATCTTGGCGACCGTGGACTTGCCGCAGCCGGACTCCCCGACGATGCCCAGGGTCTCGCCGCGGTGCAGGGTGAAGTCGACGCCGTCGACGGCCTTCACCGCGCCGACCTGCTTCTTGAACAGGATGCCCTGGGTGAGCGGATAGTGCTTGACCAGCCCGCTCACCTCAAGGATCGGCTCGGCCGATACGGAACTAGCCATGCAGGCACTCCCTCCAGAAGTGGCACGCGCTCGTGCGGTTCCCCGGGGACTCGTCGACCTCGGTGACCGCGTCGGTCCCGGTGACCGCGTACAGCGGGGGCACGTCCGTACGGCACATGTCCTGGGCCATCGGACAGCGCGGGTTGAAGGCGCAGCCGGGCGGGATGTGCATGAGGTTGGGCGGCAGGCCCTTGATGGCGTAGAGCTCCTGGCCCTTCTGGTCCAGGCGCGGGATGGAGTCGAGCAGGCCTCGGGTGTACGGGTGGGCCGGGGCCTTGTAGATGTCGTGGACCGGGGCCGACTCGACGATCCGGCCCGCGTACATCACCGCGATCCGGTCGGCGACGTCCGCGACCACGCCCAGGTCGTGGGTGATGAGGATCAGGCCCATGTGGAACTCGCGCTGGAGTTCCGCGAGCAGGTCCATGACCTGGGCCTGGACGGTGACATCGAGGGCGGTGGTGGGCTCGTCGGCGATGATGAGCGCCGGTTCCAGGGCCATCGCCATGGCGATCATGATGCGCTGGCGCATACCGCCGGAGAACTGGTGCGGGTAGTCCTTGACCCGCTCCCGGGCGCCCGGGATACGGACCCGGTCCATCAGCTCCACGGCCTTGGTCCGCGCGTCCTTCCTGGACATCCCCCGGTGCACGACGAACATCTCGCCGAGCTGGTCGCCCACCGAGAGCACGGGGTTCAGGGACGACAGGGCGTCCTGGAAGATCATCGCCATCTCGGCGCCGCGGACCTTGCGGCGTTCCTCCTCCTTGAAGCGCAGCAGGTCCTGGCCGCGGAAGAGGATCTCGCCGCCGGTGATCCGGCCGGGCGGCATGTCCAGGATCCCCATGATCGCCTGGGCGGTGACGGACTTGCCGGAGCCGGACTCGCCGAGCACGGCGAGGGTCTCGCCCGCGTCCACGCCGTAGCTGACGCCGTTGACGGCTCGGGCGATCCCGTCCCGGGTGCGGAACTCCACGTGCAGGTCGCGTACTTCGAGCAGCATCCGGCCGTCACCTCAGCTTCGGGTCGAGGGCGTCGCGCACCGCGTCGCCGAGCATGATGAACGCCAGGACGGTGAGGGCCAGGGCGCCCGAGGGCCACAGCAGGGCGTGCGGGGCGTTGCGGATGTAGGGCGAGGCGGCGGAGATGTCGATGCCCCAGGAGACGGTCGGCGGCTTCAGTCCGACGCCGAGGTAGGACAGGGTCGCCTCCAGCGAGATGAACGTGCCGAGCGCGATGGTCGCCACGACGATCACCGGCGCGACCGCGTTCGGCGCGATGTGCCGCAGCAGCAGCCGGGAGTGGGAGGCGCCCAGGGCCCGGGCCGCCTGGACGAAGTCGTTCTGCTTGACGGTGATCACCGAGCCGCGGGCGATCCGGGAGATCTGGGGCCAGCCGAGCAGCACCATGAACCCGATGACCGGCCAGACCGTATTGCTGGTCACGACGGAGAGGAGGACCAGGCCGCCGAGGACGACCGGGATGGCGAAGAAGATGTCGGTGATCCGGGACAGGATCGAGTCCCCCGCCCCGCCGAAGAACCCGGCGAGACCGCCCAGCACGCTGCCGAGCAGGGCGACGCCGAGCGTGGCCAGGACACCGACCGTGACCGACGTACGGGCGCCGTAGACGACGCGCGTGTAGACGTCGCAGCCCTGGCCGTCGAAGCCGAACGGGTGGCCGGGCTGGGAGCCCTCCTGGGCCTTGGCGAGGTCGCACTTGAGGGGGCTCAGCCAGGTGATGGAGCCGGGCCACAGCGAGATGAAGACCAGGAAGAGGATGACCAGGCCGGAGATGATGAAGACCGGGTTGCGGCGCAGGTCCCGCCACGCGTCGGACCACAGGGACCGGGCCTTCTCGGACGGCCCGGTCCCCTGCGGCCCGCCGGGTGTCTTCTCCAGCGTCTCGCCCTCGGCCGTGGCCAGGTCCATCGCGCCGCCCATGCCGGTGTCGGCGATGGCTCCCTCCTCCGGCGTGCGTCCGGCGCCCGGCAGGTGGTGCTCCGGTGTCGGCTCAGGCATAGCGGATCCTCGGGTCGAGTACGGCGTACAGGAGGTCGACGAGCAGGTTGGCCACCAGGAAGACCAGCACGAGGACGGTCACGAAGCCGACGACGGTCTGGGTGTTCTGGCGGAGGATCCCCTGGTAGAGCTGGAAGCCGACGCCGTGGATGTTGAAGATGCGCTCGGTGACGATCGCGCCGCCCATCAGGGCCCCGATGTCGGTGCCGATGAAGGTGACCACGGGGATGAGGGAGTTGCGCAGCAAGTGCCGGGTGACGACCCGGCGGCGGGGCAGTCCCTTGGCGACGGCCGTCCGGACGTAGTCGGACCGCTTGTTCTCCGCGATCGAGGTGCGGGTCAGCCGGGTGACGTACGCCAGCGAGACGGAGGCGAGCACCAGGCCGGGCACGATCAGCTCGCCGAAGGTGGCCTCCGAGGAGACCGACGGTTTGATCCAGCCCCATTCGACGCCGAGCAGCAACTGGAGCAGCAGGCCGGTGACGAAGGTGGGGACCGAGATCACGACGAGGGTGAGGAGCAGGACCCCGGTGTCGACCGGCCGGCCGCGGCGCAGCCCCGTCACCACGCCGAGGGTGATGCCGATGACGATCTCGAAGAGGATCGCGACGATCGTCAGCCGGATGGTGACCGGGAAGGCCGTCGCCATCAGCTCGGTGACCGGCTGGCCGTTGAACGCCGTACCGAAGTCTCCGGTGAAGACGTTCCCCATGTAGGTCAGGTACTGCTGCCAGACCGGCTTGTCGAGGCCGAACTCCTTCTTCAGCTGGGCGGCGGTGGCCGGGTCGCACTCCCGGTCACCGCACAGGCCCGCGATGGGGTCGCCCATCACGTTCACCATCAGGAAGATCAACAGCGTGGCACCGATGAACACCGGGATCATCTGGAGCAGACGCCGGATCACATACCGGCCCATGGCGGGTCAGCTGACCTTGATCTCGTTGTAGACCGGCACGGAGAACGGGTTGAGCTTGACGTTCGAGAGCCGCTCCGAGTAGCCGGCGCTGCCGTTCTGGTACCAGAGCGGGATGGCGGCCATGTTGTCGCGCACGACCTCCTCGGCCTGCTGGAAGGTCTCCACGGCCTTGGCGGTGTCGGTCTCGGCGTTGGCCTTGTCGACGAGCGAGTCGAAGTCCTTGTTGGACCACTTGCCGTCGTTGGAGGAGGCGTTCGTGTAGTAGAGCGGCTGGAGGAAGTTCTGGATGAGGGGGTAGTCCATCTGCCACCCCGCCCGGAAGGGGCCGGTCATCTTCCGGTCGCCGATCTGGGTGCGGAAGTCCGCGAAGGTGCCGACCGGGTTGCCGACGCAGGCCTTGTCGTTGTCGAGGGCGTTGTTGATCGAGTTGCAGACCGCGTCGACCCACTGTTTGTGGGATCCGGTGTCCGCGTTGTATGTGATCTTCACCTGACCGCCGGGCAGGCCGCCGCCCTCCTGGATGAGCTTCTTCGCCGCGGCGGGGTCGTAGTCGCAGGCGTCCCCGCACAGGCCTTCCTTGAAGCCGCCCTCCTCGCCGAGCACCGGGGAGGTCCAGTCGGTGGCGGGGGTGCGGGTGTTCTGGAAGATCGTCTCGGTGATCTGCTTGCGGTCGATCGCGCGGGAGAGGCCGGTACGGACCTTGTCCGAGCCCGGGGCGTTCCACTTCTTGTCGTAGAAGGGGAAGGCCAGGGTCTGGATGATGCCGGCCGGGGTGTTGAGATAGCGGTCGCCGAGGTCGTTCTTGACGTTCTTCAGCTGGGCCGCGGGCACGTCGTCGACGAGGTCGAGGTTGCCGGCCAGCAGGTCGGTGTAGGCGGTGTTGTTGTCGGTGTAGACCTTCAGGGTCACGCCGCCGTTCTCCGCCTTGTCGTCACCGGGGTAGCCGTCCCACTTCTTCAGGACCATCTGGGAGCCCTTGGTGTAGGAGTCGATCGTGTACGGCCCGTTTCCGATGGGTTTCTTCACCCAGTTCGCGTGGTCGGTGAAGAAGGCCTGCGGCAGCGGGGCGTAGGCGGGGTAGCCCAGGGTGTCGGGGAAGGTGGAGAACTTCTGCTTGAGCTTGACGGTGAAGGTCCTGTCGTTGATGACCTTGAGCCCGGACAGGACGTCGGTGGTCTGGGAGCCACTGGCGGGGTGGGCCGCGGTGTAGCCGTCGATGTACTCGAAGAAGTAGGCGTTCTTCTGGTTGTTCTTCAGACTCGCGGCGAAGTTCCAGGCGGTGACGAAGGATTTCGACGTCACTTTTTCGCCATTGCTGAACGTCCAGCCGTCCTTGACGGTGATCGTGAAGTTCTGCGAGTCCGTGGTCTCGATCTTCTCGGCCAGCATGTCCTCGGCCGCGCCGGTCTCCGGGTTGTACTTCTTCAGGCTGCGGAAGATCATGTCGAGGACCTTGCCGCCCTGCACCTCGTTGGTGTTGGCGGGCTCCAGCGGGTTCTGCGGGTCGCCCCACGAGGAGCTGAGCACCGCGCCGCCGTCGCCGCCGCTGTCGCTCCCCCCGCCCCCGCACGCCGTCGCCGCGAGTGCTGCCGCCGCCGCGCATGCGGCCCACTTGGCGTGCGTGGCTCCACGCATGGATGCCTCCTCATTGACCGCGCTTTACCCGAGCGCTCTGCCGTCAGCACCGAAGCACTGATCCATTACCGGTAAATATCAACTTAAAAGGTGCATGACGCACACGGGCCGCGCCCAACGGGAGGTCATCGCGGGGCTATTCGGGGGACACGGCCCGCTCACCGGGCGGCGGCGGGACCCCCGGCCGGGGGTCGAAAAGGATCTTCTTCGCAGGTCGCAATGGATCTTCGGTGTCTGCGCAACGGATCTTCGCCATCCGATGCCGAACCGTTGGATTGTGACCCCGGGATGTACGCATTCCGACACCCCGGCGTCCGAATATCGAACTCCTTGCCCGTTTCGCGCAGTTGGTCCGAATTCAGACACGGAACGATTACGGCGTGCTACACGCGTAGCTACGATATGGTCAAGTCCAGGTAAAGAAAGTAAAGAGAAAACCAAGGGAGACCAGAATTTATTGACCTTGAACGAATTGCGTTGAAAAAGTCCGGCGTAGCCCGTAGGGAGTGCCCTGCGGAGTCATCAGACCCTCCCTTGGGCCAGGAGCACCATGACCCCCCCAACTCCATCAGCGGCTGCCCCGCTTGAGGTGACCGACGAGAGCGTCGAGAAGTCGGCCACTTCCGTCGCCCCGAAGGCCAATGAAGGCCGCTCTCCCGGTCGACTGGCATGGAAGCGTTTCAAGCGCGACCGCACCGGTGTCATATCCGCCTATGTCGTGATCTCCTTCTTCGTGATCGCGCTCGCCGCTCCGCTGATCGCCAAGCTGTACGGCAAGGACCCCTACACGACGTACGCCAGCCAGCGTCCCGAGCTGCTGAACCCGTTCGCGTACCCGTCCGGCCCGAACGGCGGCATGAGCTCCGAGTTCTGGTTCGGCATCGAGCCCCAGCTCGGCCGGGACGTCTTCACGTTCCTGCTCTACGCGATCCGCAACTCGCTGGGCATCGCGCTCGCCGCCACCGTGCTCACCGTGGTTCTCGGTGTGGTCATCGGCACCACCGCGGGCTACCTCGGCGGCAAGACGGACTATCTCGTGGGCCGGGTCATCGACATCCTGCTGTCGTTCCCGTCCACGCTCTTCTTCATCGCCTTCATGCCGGTCGTGTTCGGGCTCTTCGTCGCTCCCGACGAGGAGATCCCCACCTGGCTGCGGGCCACGGCCCTGATCATCGTCCTCTCCGCGTTCGGGTGGGCGTCCATCGCCCGGCTGCTGCGCGGCCAGGTACTGGGCCTGCGGGAACGGGAGTTCGTCGAGGCCGCGAAGGTCACGGGCGCGTCACCGGGGCGTATCGTCTTCAAGGAGCTGCTGCCCAACCTGTGGACGCCCATCATCATCCAGACCACGCTGATGCTCCCGGCGTACGTCACCGCTGAAGCGGGTCTGGCCTTCCTCGGGGTCGGCATGATCGACCCGACCCCGGACTGGGGCGTCATGATCGCGCGGGGTGCAAGTTTCTACACCGAGGACCTCACCTTCATGCTCTTCCCGGGCCTGTCGATGGTGATCTTCGTCCTCGCCTTCAACCTGCTCGGCGACTCGGTGCGTGACGCACTCGACCCCAAGTCCAAGCGCTAGCTCCGGCCCTCTCGAGGACCACGGCAAGGACGCCGGAACGCCGGACCTTTCTCATCACTCCCACTTCAAGGCAGGCAGCATGTCCTTCTCGCGCAGAAACTTCCTCATCGCCACCGGCGTTGCCGCGGCGTCGACGTCGGTGCTGAGCGCGTGCAGCAGCGGCAGCGAGGGGGGCTCCTCGCAGGACAAGGCCCCCAAGGTCACCGGGGCCAAGACCGTCGAGATCCCGGTCGGCACCAAGGCCGACTCCACCGGTCCGGCCCCCGAGGTCACGGGCGCGGTCAAGGGCGGGACGATCTACTCGCTCCAGCAGTTCGACATGGACCACATGGACCCGGCGCAGATCTACGTCTCGACCGAGGCCGCCATCACCGTGCCGATCATGCGTGGTCTGACCGGTTACAAGCTGGACGCCAAGGGCAACGCCACCCTGGTCGGCGACGCCGCGACCGACGCCGGCACCATGAAGGACGGCGGCAAGACCTGGACCTTCACGCTGAAGGACGGTCTGAAGTGGGAGGACGGCGTCGAGGTCTCCTCGGACGACCTCCGTCACACCTTCGAGCGCCTCTTCGCCACCTTCGTCACCGAGGGTCCGCGCTACGTCCAGGACTTCCTGGTCGGTGGCGACAAGTACAAGGGCCCGTACGAGGGCAAGAGCCTCGACTCCATCGAGGTCGACGGGAAGACCATCACCTTCCGTCTCAAGGAAGCCCGCGCCGACTTCAACTTCACGCTCGCGATGCGTGCTTACTCCCTGGTGCCGAAGAAGCACGACACCAAGGAGAAGTACGACAAGCAGCCGATCTCCTGCGGCCCGTACAAGATCGAGAGCCGTAACATCGGCAAGTCGATGACCTTCGTGCGCAACGAGCACTGGGACCCGAAGACGGACGCGATCCGCAACGCGTACCCGGACAAGTACCTCTTCCAGATGGGCTACGAGCTGGTCGCCTCGACCGACCGCTGGATCGCGGACAAGGGCACCGACCAGTACGCCGTGCCGATCTTCAACGAGGTCGCGCCCGAGCGCATCGCCCAGGTCCTCACCAACGCCGAGCTGAAGAAGCGCGTCCTCACCGCGGTCGACACGGTCACCTACTACTGGCCGATCAACATGACCCGCATCACGGACCTCAAGGTCCGCCAGGCCATCAACTACGCCTGGCCGCACCAGCAGCTCCAGACCATCGGCGGCGGCGCCTACAGCCAGGAGATCGCCACCACGATCTTCGCCCCGGTGACCCCCGGCTACACCAAGTTCGACCTGTACGGCGTGGACAAGAAGCCGGGCGGCAACCCCGAGAAGGCCAAGGCCCTGCTGAAGGAGGCCGGCAAGGTCGGCCAGAAGCTGGTCATCGCCTACCAGCAGTCGGACACCGCGGTGAAGACCGCCGTCGCCATCAAGAACGCGCTGGAAGAGGCCGGCTTCACGGTCGTCAACAAGCAGGTCGACAAGTCGACCTTCTACACCCAGATCGGCAAGATCGACAACGACTTCGACCTGTTCGCGGCCGGCTGGAGCCCGGACTGGCCGAACGGCTACTCCCAGTTCTACCCCTGCTGGAGCGGCAAGAACATCGGCGACGGCCGCAGCAACTACGCCCAGCTGAACGACCCGAGCGTCAACAAGGCCATCGACGCGGCCTCCCAGATCGCGGACGTCGAGGAGGCCAACAAGGCCTGGGGCAACATCGACAAGATGATCATGGAGCTGGCGGCGGTCGTCCCGGACTACCACAAGATCCGTAACTACCTGTACGGCTCCAAGGTCGGCAACGTCCTGTGGGACAACGCCAACACCTGCGTCGCACTCTGCAAGCTCTACGCCAAGAAGTAAGCGCACGCCCCCCGGGGGTGGCCGTCACCGCGGCCACCCCCTGCGGTCCACCCCCCTCTCCTTACCGCGGCGACGGCGCCCCGTCCGGAAAGTCACGCCTCATGTTCCGCTTCCTTGTCCGCCGGGTCACCGGCGCGCTGGTCATCCTCCTGATCATCAGCGCCATCACCTTCTGGCTCTTCTACGCCGTCCCGCGTGACCCCGCCATGATGTCCTGCGGCAAGAACTGCACGCCGGAGAACCTCGCGCAGATCCGGAAGAACCTGGGCATCGACCACTCCATCCCGGTGCAGTACTGGTACTGGCTGAAGGGCGTATTCGCCGGTCGCGACTACGCCGGTTACGGGTACTGCGACGCGCCCTGCTTCGGATACTCCTTCGCCAACAACGTGCCGGTCTTCGACACGATCATGGACCGCCTGCCGACGACGCTCTCGCTCGCCTTCGGCGCGGCCGCCGTCTTCCTGGTGCTCGGTGTCGGCGCGGGCATGCTCGCGGCCCTCAAGCAGGGCAAGTTCCTGGACAAGGCGGCCAGCTCCGCGTCGCTGCTCGGTTCCTCGCTCCAGATCTACTTCGTCGGCTACATCGCGATGTACTACTTCGTGGCACAGCTGGGATGGCTCGACCAGCCCTCGTGGACCCCCTTCACCGACGACCCGGTCGCCTGGTTCTCGGGACTGCTGCTGCCCTGGCTGGTCCTGGCGATCATCTTCACCGCCAACTACACCCGTATGACCCGCTCCCAGCTCGTGGAGCAACTGAGCGAGGACTACGTCCGTACCGCCCGCGCCAAGGGCCTGTCCCGGGCGAACGTGTTCTTCCGGTTCGCCTGGCGCGGCGCGATGGGCCCCATCGTCACGGTGTTCGGCATCGACCTCGGCACGCTGATCGGCGGCGCCATCATCACCGAGCAGACCTTCAGCCTCCCGGGGATCGGCCGGCTCGCGGTGAAGTCCGTGGACCAGAGCGACCTGCCCATGCTGCTGGGTGTGACCATCCTGGCCGCGGGCGCGATCGTGTTCTTCAACATCATCGTCGATGCCGTCTACGCTCTCATCGACCCGCGGATCCGGCTCGCCTGACCTCCGCCAAGCCCCCTACCTCTCGCATCACCCCCCAGGAGCGTCCCCGTGACGAGCACCGATCAGCAGCCCTTCCTCTCCGTCAGGGACCTGAAAGTCCATTTCTCCACCGAGGACGGCATCGTCAAGGCCGTCGACGGGCTCTCCTTCGACCTGCTGAAGGGCAAGACGCTCGGCATCGTGGGCGAGTCGGGTTCCGGCAAGTCGGTCACCAACCTGGCCATCCTGGGTCTGCACGACCGCGACCGCACCGCCATCGAGGGTGAGGTCGTGCTGGACGACAAGGAGCTGCTGACCGCCTCCGAGCGGGAGCTGGAGCGGCTGCGCGGCAACAAGATGTCGATGATCTTCCAGGACGCGCTGGCCTCGCTGTCGCCGTACCACACGATCGGCAAGCAGATCAGCGAGACGTACCGCAAGCACACCGGCGCCTCCAAGAGCCAGGCGCGTGCCCGGGCGATCGAGATGCTGCGGCGGGTGGGCATCCCCCAGCCGGAGGTCCGGGTGGACGACTACCCGCACCAGTTCTCCGGCGGTATGCGCCAGCGCGCGATGATCGCGATGGCACTGGTCTGCGACCCGGAACTGCTGATCGCCGACGAGCCGACCACGGCCCTGGACGTGACCGTGCAGGCCCAGATCATGGACCTGCTGAAGGACCTCCAGCAGGAGTTCGGCACGGCGATCATCTTCATCACGCACGACCTGGGCGTCATCGCCGACATCGCCGACGACGTACTGGTGATGTACGGCGGCCGGTGCGTGGAGCGGGGCACCAAGAAGGAGGTGCTGCGGAGCCCGCAGCACCCCTACACGCTGGGCCTGCTGAGCTCGATGCCGAGCCTGGACCACCCGGTGGACGTCCCGCTCAACCCGATCCCCGGTTCGCCGCCCTCGCTGCTGAACCCGCCCACGGGCTGCCGCTTCCACCCCCGCTGCACCTTCGCCGAGAAGGTCGAAGGGGGCCTGTGCTCCACGGAGCAGCCGCCGCTGGAGGTCACGAACGGCCGGGGTTCCGCCTGCCACCTGACCGCCGACCAGCGCGCCGAGTACTTCTCCGACCTCGCCGGCAGCGCCGCGAACTGACGTACAAGAGACGGGATTTCACCACCATGAGCAGCACCACTCCCCTCCTGGACGTCTCCGGGCTCACCAAGCACTTCCCGATCAAGGGCGGCTTCCCGATCCGGCGTACGATCGGCGCCGTGCAGGCCGTCGACGGGCTGGACTTCCAGGTCGCCGAGGGCGAGAGCCTGGGCCTGGTCGGCGAGTCCGGCTGCGGCAAGTCGACGACGGGCCGGCTGATCACCCGGCTGCTGGAGCCGACGGGCGGCCGGATCTCCTACCGCGGCCAGGACATCACGCACGCGGGCCGCAAGCAGCTCGCCCCGATCCGGTCCGAGATCCAGATGATCTTCCAGGACCCCTACGCGTCGCTGAACCCGCGCCAGACGGTCGGCAAGATCATCTCCGGGCCCATGGAGATCAACGACATCAACCCGGCCGGCGGGCGCGAGGCGCGCGTGCGGGAGCTGCTGGAGATCGTGGGTCTCAACCCCGAGCACTACAACCGCTTCCCGCACGAGTTCTCCGGCGGCCAGCGCCAGCGCATCGGCGTCGCCCGCGCGCTGGCCCTGGAGCCGAAGCTGATCGTGGCCGACGAGCCGGTCTCCGCGCTCGACGTGTCGATCCAGGCGCAGGTCGTCAACCTGCTCCAGAAGGTCCAGCGGGACCTGGGCATCGCGTTCGTCTTCATCGCCCACGACCTGGCCGTCGTACGGCACTTCTCGCAGCGCGTGGCCGTCATGTACCTCGGCCGGATCGTCGAGATCGCCGACCGCGACGACCTGTACGGCAACCCGCGTCACCCGTACACCCGGGCGCTGCTGTCCGCCGTGCCCGAGGCCACCGTGCGGGACGAGGGAGAGGCGGGCCCCGAGCGCATCCGTCTCGTCGGTGACGTACCCTCGCCCATCAACCCGCCCTCCGGCTGCCGCTTCCGCACCCGCTGCTGGAAGGCGACGGAGAAGTGCGCGACCGAGGCGCCGCCGCTGGTGCAGGTCGAGGGCAACAAGCCGGGCCACCTGACGGCGTGCCACTACCCGGAGACGGCGGACGTCCCGGCCACCGTGCCGGCTCCCCGTCTCGCCAAGGACCCCGAGGCGGCGGCCTGACACACCCCTTTTCGTCAGCCGCCCCCTTGCGGAGCGGACGTTCTCGGCCCATTGACCCGAGCCCACGAAAGTCCGGTCCAGGGGACGAAGGCCCGCGCTCACCCAGCGCGGGCCTTCACTCATTCCGACGGGCCCGCAGGGCCCGCCAGGGGCGCGGGGAACCGCGCGACCGGCCACGACGCGCCCGCACCCGCCGACGCACCGCGACCCCGCCCGCACCCCACCGCGCCCGGCAACACCGAGCGGCCGACAACAGGCCGGCACCAGCAAGCCGGCGGGAGCCGTGCAGCATCCATGCGCCAGCCGAACACCCCGCGCGCACAGTGGTGACTCGAGTGGTTCGAGTTACGGGGGGTACATGGAAATCCAGCTGCTGGGCTGCGTCGAGGCACGGGCCCGCTCCGGCGACAAACTGCCGCTCCCGCACGGCACCAAACTGCTGCTGGCGGCGCTGGCCTGGACCCCCGGCGCGTTCGTCGCCGACGAGTCGCTGATCGAGCGCGTGTGGCAGGAGCGCCGCCCCCAGCGCCCGCGCGACGCCCTGTACATCCAGGCCACCCGGCTGCGGAAGGCGCTGCGGGCCGACGGGCGGCTCACCGAGGGCTTCGAACTGATCCGCAAGCGCGGCGGATACGTCCTCGCGCTCGACGAGACCTGCGTCGACACCGCCCGGTTCCGCACCCTGGTCCGGCAGGCGCAGCTGGAGGCCCGCACCGGGGACACCGAGACGGCTCTCGGCCTCTACGCGCGGGCCCTGGAGCTGTGGCGCGGCGAGCCGCTGTCCGATGTGCGCACGGCCTGGGCGGAGTCGACGCGGGTGACGCTGCGGCGCGAGCACCGGGAGGCGCTGGTGGGCAGCACCGAGCTGCATCTGCGCGTGGGGCGGCACGAGGAGTGCCTGCCGCAGCTGCACTGGCTGGCCGAGATGCACCCCTTCGACGAGAAGGTCACCGGTCTGCTGATGCTCGCCCTGCACCGCGGGGGCCGCCAGGCGGACGCGCTGGACTGCTTCCAGTTGCTGCGCCTGCGGATGATCGACCTCCTGGGCTGCGAACCGGGCCCGGAACTGCGGTCCCTGCACGAGCGGATCCTCGCCCGCGACCCCCGGCTCCGGCTCGGCAGCGCGTACGCCACCTCCGTGTGAGCCGGCTCAGCCGTCGAAGTGCTCGGTCAGGTAGAGGGTGAGGCGGGACTCGGCGTCCGGGGGCAGTTCACGGTGACGGTGGTGGGGCGGCGGGCGGTGCGCGGCGGGCGTCCCCGGGGGACGCCGGACACCCAGCGTCGCGTACAGGGCTGCCGCCTGTGTCCTTGCCGCTTGCGCCGGGCCGGGGTCGGTCCGGGCCTCGTGGGCGGAGGCCAGGGCCGCCGTGGCACGGGCGTGCAGAAGACGCTGGCCGGATTCCCGGGCGAGCTCCGCGGCCAGCGCCGCCGCGTCCCGGGCCCGCGCGGGGGCGGTAGCGAGATCGGGGGCGGTACCGGGAACGGGGGCGGTACCGGGAACGGGGGCGGTACCGGGTTCTGGGGCGGTACCGGGATCGGGGGCCATGTCGAGGAGCGCGAGGGCGGTGGTGAGGTGGACGCGCGGGAGGGTGAGGGGGTTGCCGTCGGCCGCGAGGCGTTCGGCGCGCCCCAGGTGGTCCAGGGCGTCGGCCGGACGGCCCTGGACGCGGGCCAGGTCGGCGCGGGCCAGCAGGACCTCGACGAGACCCGCCCGGTGACCGGTGCGCTCGGCGATCTCGAACGCGGCGTCGAGGTGTTCGGCCGTCTCCTCGGCACGGCCCGCACGCAGCTTCACCAAGGCGAGCCCGACCAGGCTGTCGACCTGGCAGTTGCGGTTCTCCACCCGCCGGGAGACGGCGAGGGCGTCCTCGTAGGCGAGCAGCGCGAGGTCGTCGCGGCCGGCGTCGGCGCGGACCCGGCCCAGTGCCTCCAGGGCCACCGCCTCCGTGTAGGTGGAGCCGGAGTCACGGGAGACCAGGAAGCAGCTGCGCAGTGCCGCCGCCGCCTCGTCGAACCGGGCCTGTTTCTGCCGGACCAGGGCGAGGTTGACGAGGGCCATCGCACGGTTGTGGTGGACCGTGTCGCCGATCAGGTCGAGGGCCGCGCACGCCGCCTGCTCGGCCGCCTCGAGCCGGCCCAGGGCGAGATTCAGGGATGCCGTGTTGATCAGCATGATCTCCACGTTCTTGACGTTGTCCAGGGTGCGGTAGAGCGCGAGGGCACGGTCGTAGCAGGGCAGCGCGCGGCGCAGCTCGCCCAGCAGCTTGAGGGTGACGCCCTTGCCCTGGAGGCTGCCGGCCTCGCCGTACGCCCAGCCGGCCCGGCGGGCCAGTTCCTCCGCCTCCTCGTACTCCTTCAGGGCGCCCCGCAGATCCCCGTTGCGCCAGCGGGCGCTGCCCAGGGACAGGCACATGGAGGCCTGGCCGACCTCGTCCCCGTCGCGCGCGGCCACCTCCCGGGCGAGGGTGGCCAGCCGCATCCAGTCGGAGAGCGGCCTGCGGTGGTGGAAGAGGTCCTGGAGCGCGTCCACCAGCCACCACACGTACCGCACGGGACCGTGCTCGGCGGCGTGTCCGATCGCGGCCGCGATGTCGTCCCACTCGCCGTCGAACCAGGTGTACGCCTCGTCGGCGCCCGCGAACTCCCGCGGCAGGGAGCCCTCGACGGCGGACGGGCGGTTGCGCATGACGTACAGACCGGCCGCGGCGGCCGCGTTGACGACGCTCTGGAGGTAGTGGTCGAGGACCCGGGTGACGGCGGCGGCCCGCTCCTCGGCGGAGTCCTCGGCGGCCGTCCGGTCACGGGCGTACTCGTGCACGAGGTCGTGCCAGGCCGGACGGCCGTGTTCGACGTCGCGCAGCAGATGGACCCGCTGGGCCAGCCGCAACAGGTCGGCCAGGCGATGTTCGTCGGTCCCGGCGGCCGCGGCGGCCGCCGGGACCGACCGGCCGGTGCCCGGCAGCACGCCCAGCGAGCGGAAGGCCTGCCGGGCCTGCGCCGACAGCACCCCGTACGACAGGTCGAGCGCGGCCCGTACGGCGACGGACTCCTCGCCCTCGACATGCAGCCGGGCCAGTCGCCCCCGGTCCGCCAGGTCACGGACGTACGCCCGGATGCTGCCCGGCCGGTCGCCGATCCAGGAGCCCGCGACGCACAGGGCGAGCGGCAGGTGGTCGCAGAGCTCGACGAGCCGGGCGGCGGCCTCCGGATCGGCGGCGACGGCCTCCGCGCCGACCGCGCCGCTGATCAGCTCCAGCGCGGCGGCGTTGTCCAGGACGTCGCAGGACACCCGGTAGGCACCGTCCAGGGTGACCAGGCCGCTGAGCTTGTCGCGGCTCGTCACCAGCGTCAACGAGCCCGCCGAGGCGGGCAGCAGCCTGCGTACGTATGACGCGTCGGCCACGTCGTCGAGGACCACCAGCACCCTGCGGTCCGCGAGCAGCGTCCGGTACAGCGCGGTCTGTGCCTCGGCGCCCAGCGGGATGTCGCGCGGCGCGCAGCCCAGGCCCTGGAGGAGCAGCGGCAGGGCCTCGCCGGGCGTCATCGGCTCGGCGTTGTCGAAGCCCCGCATGTCGAGGAAGAGCTGGCCGTCGGGGAAGCGGTCGGCCACCCGGTGGGCCCAGTTCAGCGCCAGCGCGCTCTTGCCGACGCCCGCCGGCCCCACGATCAGGGCGAGCGGCTCCGAGGTGCGCAGACAGGAGTCGAGGCGGCCGAGTTCGGCGTCGCGGCCGACGAACCGGCGTGGCGTGGGCGGGAGTTGACGGGGCACGGGACGGTCGGACGCCGGACCGGGCCGCTCGGGCGCGGTGACGGCGGCGCCGCCCCCGCCGCGCAGCAGCCGTTGGTGCAGGTCCCTGAGGTCGGCCGAGGGCTCCATGCCGAGTTCGTCCACCAGCCGCCGGCGCAGCGCGGTGTACAGCTCCAGGGCCTCGGCGCTGCGGCCGTCCTGGTGCAGGGCACGCATCAGCAGGCCGTGCGGCCGCTCGCGCAGCGGGTGGGCGGCGGTCAGCCGGAGGAGTTCGGCGATGGCCTCACGGTGCCGGCCGGTCTCGATCCCGGCCTCGGCCACTGCCTCGCGGGCCACGAGGTGCAGTTCGGCGAGGCGTTGGCGTTCGGCCTCGCGCACCGCGACCTCCGACAGGTCGGGCAGCGGATCGTCCCGCCAGAGCGCGAGGGCCTGTTCACCGCTGCGCCGGGCCGTTCGCCAGTCGCCGTCGGCCGCGGCCCGCGAGGCGTCCCTGATGAGGTTCTCGAAGGCCAGCAGATCGAGGTCGTCCGGGCCCACGTGCAGCACGTAGCCGGGCCGCCGGGTGGTCAGCAGCTCGGGCCCCGCCGGGCCGAGGGCGCGCCGGACCTCCGCGACGAGGGCCCGTACCCGGGCCGCGCCCGCGCCGGGCGGCCGGTCGTCCCACAGGCACTGAATCAGCCGGTCGACGGAGACCACGTGGTTGGCGTGCAGCAGGAGCACGGCGCACAGCGCGCGTTGCCGGCCGGTGAGGACGACGGCCCGTCCGTCGATCTCGACGTCCAGCGGTCCGAGCAGGCGGAACCGGGGCCGTGGGGTGAGCATTCACAGAACGTAGTCCAGGGCCGACTGCCGGGCAACGCCGACCTGCGCCGTCGGGAGGCATCGGGACCCCGGACATCGAGATCCGGCCAATCCCGTGGACCGGGCCCGGGCGGCGGCCGGGTGCCGTACGAGGTGGGGCGGCCGCGGTGGGGGCGGGGCGGGCGCCGCGTGTCCCCCGTCGGTCGCCCGCCCCGTACAGGAGTCTCTCCGAGCCGTCTTTCCGAAGCCCTTCGAGGATCTTTCACGCGCCTTTCGCCCCGGGCCCGACCAGCGGAAACCCGCTCGCAACGGGAACAGGCCCCAGGGGGAGTACGGCACAAAGCCCGACACCCCCTAGACGCCGGTGCGGCCGTCGATCAGCTCGCGCAGGATGTCGAGGTGGCCGTTGTGCCGGGCCGTCTCCTCGATCAGGTGCAGAAGGATCCAGCGCAGGTCCACATGACGGCCGTCACGCGCCGGCCGCTGCGCCGTGGTGTCGAGGTCGTGCCCGGCGACCAGTTCGCGGTGCCGCGCGGCGTGCTCGGCGTACTCGTCGAGCACCTGCGCGAGCGGGAGGTCGACGGCGATGCGCATCTCCCGGTCGGGGTCCTCGTCGGTCCACGGACCCTCGTCCTCCTCACCGAGGAACACGACCCGGAACCAGTAGTACTCGACCCAGCGCAGATGGTTGACCAGGCCGCTCGGGGTCATCAGCGGCGAACCCGGCAGGGGCGCTCGGCGGGCGTCCGCGTCGGAGAGGTCCTCGCACTTGGCGCGCGCGGTGTCGCGGGCGTAGTCGAGGAAGGTGGTGAGCTGGGTGCGCTCGTCCCACCCGGGAGGCATGTCGTCTGTTCTCGTCATCGCGCAGAGCATGTCCGGCCCCCGGCCCGCCTGTCGAGCGGGATTGCGATGTTCTGGATCTTGCCCTGTGCGCACCGAGGTGTGGCACACTGCCGCGGTGGTCGATCATTCGTTCGCGGATCTGACACTCGCCGCGCTGTACGACAGCATCAATCCGTGGGGGCCGGACGACGACTTCTACCTGAACCTGGTCCGATCCGCCGACGCGGTGCTCGACGTCGGCTGCGGTACCGGCCGGCTGCTCGCGCGGGCCGCGTCGGACGGACACCCGGGGCGGCTCACCGGCCTCGACCCGGCGGCCGCGATGCTCGTACAGGCCCGGCGCCGGGCGCCCGCGGTGGAGTGGCTGCTCGGGGACCTCGGCATCCGGCTGTGGCAGGGCGAGTACGACCTCGTGATCATGACGGGCCACGCCTTCCAGGTACTGCTCGGCGACGAGGAACTGCGCACCGCGCTGCGCGCCGTACGGTCCGCCCTGGGCGACGGCGGACGGTTCGTGTTCGAGACCCGCAATCCGGCCGCGCGGCCCTGGGAGAGCTGGACCCCGGACCACGTCCGCGAGGTCACCGGCCCGGACGGCCGGGTCGTACGGGTCTGGCACGAGGTGCAGGGCGAACCCTCGGGCGACCGCGTCACGTTCACGGAGACCTTCGACTCCCCCGGCTGGCCCCGCCCCCACGCCGGCCGCGCCACCCTCCGCTTCCTCACCCCGGGGAGCCTGACCGGTTTCCTGGCGGAGGCGGGCCTGCGAGTGGACCGGCAGTACGGAAACTGGAACCGAGCCCCCCTGACCCGAACCAGCCCGGAGATCATCACCGTGGCCACCCCGACCCGCTGACCCCGAGCAGCCCCACAGCCCCCGGAGACCCGCGCCCCAGCAGCACAGGAAACCGCGCACCCCAGGGCCGCGGGGAACCGCGCACCATAGGGGTGCGGGGAACTGCGCACCATAGGGGTGCGGGGAACTGCGCACCATAGGGGCGCGGGGAACCGCGCGAGAAGCCCCACCCACCCGCACCCGACACACACCGCAACCACCCCCGGGGGCGCGGGGAACCGCGCACCCAGCCACAACACCCCGCAGCCAACCCCAACCTCACCCCCCGCCGGGACGGCCCCTCACCCCGCCCCTTCCTCCAGCGCGGCCAGCGCCGGATCCAGCACGATGTCCTCCTCACGCCCCTCGATCGTCGGCTCCTCCGGAAAGTGGCAGGCCGTCAGATGCCCCTCGTGGTTCCCGGAGATCCGCACCAGCGGCGGCTCCTCGGCCGCGCACTTGTCCTGCGCCTTCCAGCACCTGGTCCGGAACCGGCAGCCCGAGGGCGGGGCGATGGGCGACGGCACGTCCCCGGCGAGCCGGATCCGCTCCCGTGCGACCGTCTCCCCGCCGGCCACGTTCACCTCGGGCACCGCGGAGAGCAGCGCGTGGGTGTACGGGTGCCGCGGCCGGGTGTAGATGGAGTCACGGTCGCCGACCTCGATGATCTTCCCGAGGTACATGACGGCCACCCGCTGCGAGAAGTGCCGCACGACGGCCAGGTCGTGGGCGATGAACAGGAACGCGATGCCGAGTTCCTGCCGCACCTGCTGGAGCAGGTTGACCACCTGCGCCTGGATCGACACGTCCAGCGCGGAGACCGGCTCGTCGGCCACGATCAGCTTCGGCTCGAGCGCCAGCGCCCGGGCGACCCCGATCCGTTGCCGCTGGCCGCCGGAGAATTCGTGCGGGAAGCGGTTGTAGTGCTCGGGGTTGAGACCCACGATCTCCAGCAGCTCGCGCACCCGCTTCTCCCGGCCGCCCTCGGGCTCGATCCCGTTGACCTCCATCGGCCCGGAGATGATCTTGCCGACGGTCTGCCGGGGGTTGAGGGAGGAGTAGGGGTCCTGGAAGATCATCTGGATCTCGGACCGGATCGGCGCCAGCTGCCGGCGCGAGGCGTGCGAGATGTCCTGCCCGCGATACGTGATCGTCCCGGCCGTGGGCTCCAGGAGCCGCGTGATCAGCCGCCCGGTGGTGGACTTGCCGCACCCCGACTCCCCCACCAGGCCGAAGCTCTCGCCGGCCCGCACGCTCAGGTCGATGCCGTCCACGGCCTGCACCTGACCGACCGTGCGCCGGATCGGGAAGCCGCCCTTGACCGGGAAGTGCTTGGTGAGCCCCGTCACGACGAGCAGATCCTCGCCGTCGCCCTCGCCGCCGGCGTCCGCCGCGCGCGGGGCGGGGAGTACGAGTTCCTCTTCCTTCACGTGCTCCTCCTGGCCCTTCTTCACGTACCTGCTCCTCTGCCTTCTCCTCGGGGTCCTGCCCCTACCCCAGCCGGGGCCTGATCTCGTCCACGAAGATGGACCGCTTCTGTTCCGCCGTGAGATGGCAGGCGGCGGCGCGGTCCGGGGCCAGCAGGGGACGTTCGGTGACACAGCGGTCGCCGCCGACCCGGTCCCGGAAGGTGCAGCGGGGGTGGAACCGGCAGCCGGAGGGCGGGTTCAGCAGCGACGGCGGGGCGCCGGGGATCGGGGCGAGCGGCGTGCCCAGGTCCGAGTCCAGCCGGGGCATGGAGTTCAGCAGGCCCCAGGTGTAGGGGTGTTGCGGCGAGCGCAGCACCTGTTCGGTCGTCCCGCGCTCGACCGCGCTGCCCGCGTACATCACCATGATGTCGTCGGCCATGTCGGCGATGACGCCCAGGTCGTGCGTGATGAAGATGATCGCGGTGCCGAACTCCCGCTGGAGGTCCTTGAGCAGGTCGAGGATCTGCGCCTGGACGGTGACGTCCAGCGCGGTGGTCGGCTCGTCGGCGATCAGCAGGTCGGGGTCGCAGACCAGCGCCATCGCGATCATCGCGCGCTGGCGCATACCGCCGGAGAACTGGTGGGGGTAGTCCTTCGCCCGTTCCCGGGGGTTGGGGATGCCGACCTTGCCGAGCATCTCCACCGTGCGCTCCCAGGCGGCCTTCTTCGAGGCGCCCCGGTGCTTCATGTACGGCTCGGCGATCTGCCGGCCGACGGTGTAGTACGGGGAGAGCGCGGTGAGCGGGTCCTGGAAGATCATCGCGACCTTGTTGCCGCGCAGTCGCTCCAGTTCCGACTCCCGGGCCGTGGTCAGCTCCTGGCCCTCCAGCAGGATCTCGCCCTCGACGGTGGTGAACATCGGGTTGTGCAGCCCGAGGACGGTGAGGTTGGTGACGGACTTCCCGGATCCGGACTCGCCGACGATGCCGAGCGTGCGGCCCCGTTCGAGGTCGAAGGAGAGCCCGTCGACGGCCCGGACGGCGCCGTCCTCGGTGGCGAAACTGACGTGCAGGTCCCGCACCGAGAGGAACGCGCCCGCGTCGGCCGGGACGGGCGCCCCGGCCTCCTTGGTCACAGTGGTCACGACAAAGCTCCTGACGACAGGCCGGGAAACGGCCTAGGACAGCCGTACGCGCGGGTCGATGAAGGCGTAACAGGCGTCGACGACGATGTTGCACAGCAGGATCACGGCGGCGGCGAAGAGCATCACGCCCAGCAGCAGCGGAAGGTCGCTGAACTGCACGGACTCCACCGCGAGATGCCCGAGGCCGGGCAGTCCGAAGGTGTACTCGGTGATGATCGCGCCGCCGAGCATCGAGGAGAGGTCGATGCCGAGGATGGTGACGATCGGGATGAGGGAGCCCCGCCAGGCGTACCGGAAGAAGACGTACCGCCGGCTCATCCCCTTGGCGCGGGCGGTGCGGATGTGCTCCTCCTGGAGCTGCTCGATCATCGACGAGCGCGCCATACGGGTGTACTGCGCGGCGAAGATCGTGGACAGCACGACCCAGGGGATCATCAGCCCGGTGAACCAGGCCACGGGATCCTGGGTGAGCTCGGTGTACCGGGGTTCGTCGAACAGATGGGTCTGGTACACCAGCACGGCGAGGGCCAGCGGGCCCAGGAAGTAGATCTGCATCGAGCTGAGCACCATGGAGCCCGCGGTGAACGACTTGTCGATGAGCGTGCCGCGCCGCCAGGCGGCCAGCATGCCGGTGCCGAGTCCGACGAACAGGAAGACGACGGTGGCGCCGAGCGCGAGCGAGACGGTGAGCGGCAGCCGGTCCATCAGGGTCGACCAGACCTGCTCGTTGGTGTGGTACGAGTAGCCGAAACAGGGGGCGGGGCAGGGCCCCTGGGCGAAGTCGTCCCGGCCCGCGACCAGCCCCTGGAGGAAGATCCAGAACTGCTCGGGGATCGACTTGTCGATGCCGAGCGTGCGGTGGATGTTCGCCAGCGCGTCGGGCGTGCACGTCTTGCCGCACATCAGCAGCGCCGGGTCCCGGGGCATGCCGAAGAACAGCAGGAAGGCGACGACGGTCAGCAGGACCAGGATCACCAGCGATCCGAGGGTCCGGCGAAGGAGGAAGCGCAGCATCTCAGTGGCAGCTTTCGGGCTCGTGAGGCCGGCTCGTGGAGCCGGCTCAAAGGGCCGTGCGGGCCGGTGCGCCCCGTCGCTGACACGGGACGGGACGCACCGGGCGCCGCGCTCGGGAAGGGGTTACTTCACAAACAGCCTGCGCGGGTCGATGCCGCCGATGACGTCGTCGTACACGAGGCCGCCGATCTTCGAACCGGCGATCTGGGTCTGCTTGTAGTACGCCGTCGGGATGTTGGAGACGACGTCCTTCACGATGTACTCGTTGATCTTGTTCCAGGCCTCGGCGGCCTTGACCGGGTCGGTGATGGTGCTCGCCTTGTCGATGTCGGCGTTCACCTTCGGGTCGTTGATGTGCGAGTAGTTCGCGGCGCCGTCCTGGATCTGGCGTCCGTCGTACAGCGGCGGGATGACGGTCGACGCGCTCGGCCAGTCGGCGCCCCACGCGGTGTGGTAGATGTCGAAGTTGTTCTTCACCTTGCCGACCTGGTCGTAGTACGTCTCGGCCGGGATCTCCTGGCGCTGGACGTCGAAGCCGGCCTTCTCCAGACCCGCGGCCATGGCGGTGGAGTACTGCTGGCCCTCGGGGGTGTTGATGTAGCCGAAGGTCAGCTTCAGACCGACCTTGCCGGCCTTCTCCAGGAGTTCCTTGGCCTTGGCCGGGTCACCGGCGGGCTTCTTCTTCTTGCCGAACGGGTCGAAGTTCGGGTTGTAGCCGGAGACGGTCGGGCTGATCAGACCGCCGGCGACCTCGCGGGCCGCGGTACCGCCGAAGGCGCGCACGAACGGGGTGATCGGCAGGGCGTAGGCGATGGCCTCACGGACCGTCTTGTCCTGCATCTCCTTCTGGGACAGGTTGATGTCGATCTGACCCACGTACGGCTGGTAGCCGGCGACGGTGCGGGACTTCAGCGTCGCGTCGGCGAGGACCTTGGACAGGTTGCCCGCGTCGACCTCGTTGTTGAAGCTGACCGCGGTGGCGTTGGCCCCGGAGTCGTCGAGGATGGCCTTGGTGGAGTCCTCGTACTGCTTGTTGAACGCGAAGGTGAACCGGTCGATGTACTGGTGCCGGATCGGGTCGGTCTTCGGGTCCCAGTTGGTGTTCTTCACCAGGACCATCGACTTGCCGGACTTGAAGTCCTGGATCTTGTACGGGCCCGCGGTCATCGGGGCCTTGTCGTACTTCTCCTTGGTGTCCTTCGCCTTGGAGACGAGCGAGTAGCCGGCCATGGCCAGCGCGTACGGCAGGTCGGGCTTGGCCTTCTTGAACTTGAAGACGATCGTCTTCGCGTCCGGCGTCTCCAGGATGGTGTCCGGCAGGTGCTTGCCGCCGTACGGGCCGCCCTTGAGCAGGTCGCGGTAGCCGGTGCCCGGCGTGTCGGCGAGCCACTGCTGGATGAAGGTCGGGCCGTTGGCGACGAACGGCGCGAACAGCCGCTCGAAGGTGTGGCGCACGTCGGTGGCGGTGATCGCGGAGCCGTCGGCCCACTTCACCCCGTCCTTCAGCGTGTACTTCCAGGTCTTGCCGCCGTCGGTGGTGGTGCCGCTGTCGGTGGCCAGGTCGCCGACGACCTCGTGCTTCTTGCCGTCCTCGCTGGTCGCCTTGTATCCGGTCAGACCGCGGTGGATGAGCTGCGACAGCGCCATCTCGTCGGAGACGTAGATCTGTCCGGGGTCGAGGTGCGCGTAGCTGTCTCTCTGGAGAACGGTGACCGTGCCTCCGGGTTTGGCGCCGGGGACCTCGGCGGCCGGTCCGGTCGAGGCCTTCGCGTCGCCGAAGTCGATGGAGGACTGCTGCCGTTGGGCGTTCTCCTTGTCGTCCTTGTTGCTGCCTTCCTTGCTGCCGCCCTCGCTGCAACCGGAGAGCACGAGCGCTCCGGCGGCGACCAGCGAGAGCGCGGCGTACGCGCGGCGTCCACCCTTACCCATCACTCGTTTCCCACCCATCTCTTTGAGTCCAGCAGTCTGTGAATCGAGAAGACGTGATGTGCGGATCAGCGCGCCGTCTTGGGGTCGAAGGCGTCTCTGACCGAGTCCCCGAGCAGGTTGAACGCCACGATGAAGATGATCATCGAGACACCGGGGAAGAACATGTAGGTGATGTCGTTCTGCATCACGAGTTCGGTCGCCGCCTTGGAGAACATCTGGCCCCAGTCCGGCGTCGGTTCGACCAGTCCCACGCCGAGGAAGGACAGTCCGGCCTCGGCGGTCACGAAGTTCGGCAGCATGTACGTGGCCTGCACCAGGATCGGCGTGACCACGTTGGGCAGGATCTCCTTGCGGATGATCCGCCCCGGTGGCGCCCCGCTCACCTTCGCGGCCTCGATGAACTCCCGTTCCCGCAGGGCGAGGCTGGTGCCGCGCAGGATGCGGCCGAGGCTCATCCAGCCGAGGAACCACTGCACCGAGATCAGGGCGACGACCCGGACGTAGACGGGCGTCTCGTCGCGCGGGCTGACGAACAGGGAGACCACGACCGGCATGCTCGCGATGAAGAACAGCTGGGCCGGGATGGCGAGCAGGAAGTCGATCACCCGGCTGATCAGGAAGTCCGTCCTGCCGCCGAGATATCCGGCGGCGACCCCGAGGACGATGCCGGTCAGCACGGTGGCGAGGGTGACCGCGAGGGAGATGCCCAGGGAGTTGCGGATTCCGTAGAGCAGCTTGGTGAAGACGTCGTAGCCGTTGCCCGGTTCCAGGCCGAACCAGAACTCGCCGCTGATCCCACCGTTGGGCTGTACCGGCACACCCGCGCTGTCGAACAACTCCGGCCGTTCGTCCGCGTACACGGTGTACGGGTTGTTGCCGTAGAGCTTCGCGATCAGCGGGGCGAGCAGGCCCACCAGGAAGAACAACAGCACGACGTAGGCGGAGATCACGCCCGTGCGGTCCCGCTTGAAGCGGAGCCACATGAGCTGACCGGGGGACCGGCCCACGGGCACCTCGGCCTCGGGCACCGCCGCCGGCTCCTGGTCGCCGTCGACCACGACCGACGTACCGCCGCCCTCGATGTCGGTAGGACTTGTCACAGTTCGCCCATTTCACTTCACGGGTGTGGGTGTGCCGAGCCGGCGACGGACGCGGGCTGCCGCCACGTGATCGCCGATCGGTGCATGAAGGGACGCCGGAACGCGCCGCACGGACGGCTCGGAAGAAGCCGCAGCCGGACGCGCGTAGCCGGACGGCCGCGATGAGCGGCCGGAGTTTCAGGTCAGTGACAGTCGCCGCGGGCGGGCAGGGACAGACCGGTGATGGACCGCATGGGCCGGTTGACTGGCATGGGGATCCTCCTTGTGACTCCACGTGTTCACCGACAGGAGGGGGCGTTCGTCCGACCTCCGACACCCCTGACGGAGGGTCAGACACCCCCTGGTGCTCGCGAGTCGGCGCTGTCCCCACAGCGCGAGACCCATTGACCCGAGCGTTACGCGGCTAACTATCTGGCATGCGCCATGTGCCGACCACTGTCTTTAAATCTCAATTCAGTCACAGCTGACGCCTAGATCTTCCAAAATCCGGACAAAGCCTCTGGCGCGAGAAGGCCGCGAAACGGACTTGTTACATGGCTATCGGGCGACGATCTCCGCATTGCGGACAGACGTCACCGCGAGGACTCCGGAAAACGGGTTGCGAAAAGCCCGGGCATCCCCACGATGGGGACACCCGGGCTTCGAAGTGTGCTGCGGCGGTGAGCTACCCGCGGATCAGCCGTGCTTGGCGCGGCTCGCGGTGCGGGCGCGGTCACGCTGGTCGAGCACGACCTTGCGGATGCGAACCGCCTCCGGGGTCACCTCGACGCACTCGTCGTCGCGGCAGAACTCCAGCGACTGCTCCAGCGACAGCTTGCGCGGCGGCACGATCGCCTCGAACGAGTCGGCCGACGAGGACCGCATGTTCGTGAGCTTCTTCTCCTTGGTGATGTTCACGTCCATGTCGTCGGAGCGCGAGTTCTCGCCGACGATCATGCCCTCGTACACCTCGGTGCCGGGGTCGGTGAACAGCACGCCGCGCTCCTGGAGGTTCGTCATCGCGAACGCGGTGACGGCACCCGAGCGGTCGGCGACCAGCGAACCGTTGTTACGGGTCGTCAGCGTGCCGAACCAGGGCTCGTGACCCTCGTGGATGGAGTGGGCGATACCCGTGCCGCGCGTACCGGTCAGGAACTCGGTACGGAAGCCGATGAGACCGCGGGAGGGCACGACGAACTCCATGCGGACCCAGCCCGAGCCGTGGTTGGACATGTTGTCCATCCGGCCCTTGCGGACGCCCATGAGCTGCGTGACCGCGCCCATGTGCTCCTCGGGCACGTCGATCGTCATGCGCTCGACGGGCTCGTAGACCTTGCCGTCGACGTCCTTCGTGACGACCTGCGGCTTGCCGATGGTCAGCTCGAAGCCCTCGCGGCGCATCTGCTCGACCAGGATGGCCAGCGCCAGCTCGCCGCGGCCCTGCACCTCCCAGGCGTCGGGGCGCTCGGTGTCCAGGACGCGGAGCGAGACGTTACCGACCAGCTCGCGGTCGAGGCGGTCCTTGACCTGGCGGGCGGTGACCTTGCGGTCCTTGACCGCGGCCTTGTTCTCCGCGCCCTTGCCGGTGCCGCCCCGGCCGACCAGCGGCGAGGTGTTGGTGCCGATGGTCATCGAGATGGCCGGCTCGTCGACCGTGATGAGCGGCAGCGCGATCGGGTTCTCGGGGTCGGCGAGGGTCTCGCCGATCATGATCTCCGGGATACCGGCGACGGCGCAGATGTCACCGGGGCCCGCCTTCTCGGCCGGCTTGCGGGTGAGCGCCTCGGTCATCAGCAGCTCGGTGATGCGCACGTTGGACATGGTGCCGTCGCGCTTGATCCACGTGACGGTCTGGCCCTTGCGCAGCTCGCCCTGCTCGACGCGCAGCAGCGCGATCCGGCCGAGGAAGTTGTCGGCGTCCAGGTTGGTGACGTGCGCCTGGAGCGGGGCCGCCTCGTCGAACTCCGGAGCCGGGACGTGGGACAGGATGGTGGAGAAGAAGGGCTCCAGGCTGTCGCTGTCCTGCGGGACCGTGCCGTCCTCCGGCTTGGTCAGCGAGGCGACGCCGTCCCGCGCGCAGGCGTAGACGATCGGGAACTCGATCTGGTCCTCGTCGGCGTCGAGGTCGAGGAAGAGGTCGTAGGCCTCGTTGACGACCTCGTCGATGCGCGAGTCCGGCCGGTCCGTCTTGTTGATGCACAGGATGACGGGCAGGCGGGCCTGGAGGGCCTTGCGCAGCACGAAGCGGGTCTGCGGCAGCGGACCCTCGGAGGCGTCCACCAGCAGCACGACGGCGTCGACCATCGACAGGCCGCGCTCCACCTCGCCGCCGAAGTCGGCGTGACCGGGGGTGTCGATGATGTTGATGGTGATGACGTCCCCCCCGTCCTTGGGGTGGTACTTCACCGCCGTGTTCTTGGCGAGGATCGTGATGCCCTTCTCACGCTCCAGGTCGTTCGAGTCCATCATGCGGTCGTCGAGCGACTCTGCTGCGTGCGCGGCGAAGGCGCCGGCCTGCTTGAGCATGGCGTCGACGAGAGTCGTCTTGCCGTGGTCGACGTGGGCGACGATGGCTACGTTGCGGATGTCGTGGCGCGTGGCCATAAAGCGGCGTTCTCCCGGAGTGTGAGGGCGACCCTGCTGCGTACGTGTTACGCGGGCCCTGCCGGGCTTGACACGCCACGGCCTCACCCCATGGTACGTGGCCCGGCGGGGGACGGCCCCCGCAGGGCCACTCGGCTCACTTCCAGCTCATCGCGAACTCACTTCCGGGAGGGGCTCGCGGAGGCCTTCGCGCCCGTCCGCGCGCCCTTCTTCAGGAAGCCCATGTCCTCGTAGACAGGGGTCTGGAAGCCGAACGCACCCGCGTTGACCACGTTCTTCCGTACCGCGGTGAGCTGGGGGCGCTGGTAGAGAGGAATCGATCCGGCAGCCGCCCAGATGCGGGAGTCGGCCTTGCGGATCAGGGACCGCTTCTCTTCCTCGTCCAGCGTCGAGACAGCCTGTTCGAACAGTTGATCGACCTGATCGGTGCCGACCCGGGTGTAGTTCTGCTCGACGCTCAGCGAGCCGTCGGCGGCCGGCACCGGCTTGGCGTAGATCGGCCGGGCGTCGGTGGCGGGGAAGGCGGACCCGGGCCAGGAGTACAGCGCGAGGTCGTACTGACCGGAGGCGATGTGGTCCTTGAAGTAGCTCTCGTCCGGGACCTTGGTGATCTCCGTGCCGATGCCGACCTTCGCCAGCATCCTCGTGATCCGCTCGGCGACCGCCGCCAGCGGCTCCGACCCCGGGCCGGACGGCAGCACGAACCGCAGGCTGAGCGCCTTGCCGTCCTTGGCCAGCGCCTTGGCGGGGGCCGCGGCCGGCGCCGCGGTGCCCTTCGGGGCGTAGGCGCCTTGGGCGCCGCCCTGGCGCACCTGCTTGAACTGCTTGCCGTCCTGGGCGAGCTGCCGTCCGCCGTCCTCGCTCCTGCGCGCGCTCTCCCCTTCGATGAGCCGCGGCCTCTCCTCGCGGACCGCCGTACCCCGCGCCTTGTCGTCGGCACCGACGATGTACGTGTCGTCGCCGTCCGCGGAGTCGTCGTCGGAGTCCTTCTCCTTGCCCTTGCCGCCCGAGCCCGCCTTCTTCCCCTCCGACCCCGCCGCCTTCTCGCCCTTCTCCTGCTTCTCGACCGGGCCACCGGGCACCCATCCGGCGTCCGCGAGCAGCGCCTGCGCCTCGGTGGTGTCCTGGCCGCCGAGCGCCCCGCTGTTGTCGGCGTACGCGTCCTGCCCGGCCAGCGCCAGGTGGCTGCCGACGGGCTCCGCGGGCAGCCCCAGCGGCTTCAGCACGACCTTCGCCAGCGCCTTGCGGTCCAGCGCGCGGGCGACGGCCCTCCGCACCCGCTCGTCCGCCAGCGGGCCGTCCGCGCCGTTCAGCGCCAGCTGTGTGTACGCCGGCTCCAGCGATCTGCGCACCTCGTAGTCGCGCAGCGCCTTCTGCTGCTGCTCCCACTTCGCGATCGCCTCGGTCAGCTCGCTGCGGGCCTCGACCTCGTCCTCGGCCGTGTCCTCGTCCGAGCCGTGGGCGAGCGCCCAGGAACGCAGCGCCTTGGCGGCGGTGCGCCCGGAGCCGGGCCCGGCGAGCGGTCCGGCCGTGCCGTTCGCGGCGCCGTCGATGCGCTGAGCGGCGGCAGGGTCGATCTCGGCCAGATCGATCTTCCCGGCGGCCAGCGCGGACGCCCGCTCGTCCCGCGGGACGGCCGTCAGCACGATCTCGGTGAGCTTGGCCGGCCGGCCCCACCAGCGGGCGTTGCGGGTGAGCTGGACCTGCTTCTTCTTGCGGTCGACCTTCTTCACCACGAACGGCCCTGCGGTCACCTTCAGCTTGCGGCGCGCGGCGTCGTTGAACGCGTCGGGCGTGCCCATGACGTCCTTGGGGTACAGCGGGGAGAACAGCGACCGCCAGTCGGCGTAGGTCCGCTTGAAGGTGACCCGGACCTCGAGGTCGTTGGCCCCGCGCTCGATCTTCTCGATGCGCTCGTAGCCGGCGTTGCGGGCGGTCCAGTAGGCGCTGTCCTTGCCCGCCAGGGCCCGCCACTGGGCGGCGAAGTCGGCGGCGCCGATCTCCCGGCCGTCGCTCCAGACGGCCTGCTGGTTCAGCTTGTACAGCACGACCTGCTTGGGCTCGGTGTCGACGACCTTGGCGGACTCCAGGTAGTCGGAGTCGCGCTGCGGGCGCCCCGTCGCGTCGAGCCGGTACATCGAGGGCAGGACGGCCTGGGCGACCCGCGTGGTCGTGGCGTCGGCGTCCGACTGGAAGGTGTTGAAGGTCTCCGGGACCGCGTCCACCGCCCAGCGCAGGGTGCCGCCCTCGGCGACCCGGGCGCGGCCGGCCGGGGCGATGTCCTGGCGGGCCAGGGGCTTGCCCGCCTCGTCCGCGGAGCCACAGCCGGACAGCAGGGGCACCGCGAGCGCGCCCGCGGTGAGGAAGGCGACCGAGCGCATCACCGCGCGCGGGCCGACGCCGTCGTGGGACATCTCTGGTACCTCCGGTGAGCCGCTGCCGCCGGTGACCCGAACACCCCGGAAACCTGGACGCGCATACGTCGACGTGGGTGCGTTTTGATCACGTTTGGCGGTATTTTGGAGTTGATCAGATCTATTGCTCACTGAAGAGGAAAGGGTTCGCCTGCCGTGGGCGACACGGCGGCGCGGCCCGCCAAGGCCACTCGTGCGGAGCAACGCACCCGCCAATCGCTGCACACGCCTTCACATCGACCGGTGTGACGCGCAACACTCGCAGGCGCATGAACGTTGCCGTCCAGGGCCCGGCCCACACGGAAGCGAGGACTGCTCATGTCCGTGCACGACGATCTGACGACGGCTCAGCGCTGCCTCGACGACCTCTCCCGGTCCGTCGGTCGCCTGGAACAGCAGCTCGGCAGCGGCGGCCTGGAAATGCGCCGGGTGCGTACCGACGCCGAGCATCTCAGGGAGAGCGTCGCGCTGCTGCGCGAGGCCGCCTCCCAGCCCGGCTCGCCGCGCAGGCCCGAGCTCGTCACCATCCCCGACACCCCGTACGACGACTCCCTGTGGATCGACACGGACGACGAGGGACTCGGCGCCCGGGGCCGGCACGCCCCCTGACCCGACCGGAGTCCTGAGTTGGCCACTGGTACGGAACCCTCACCCACGGACCACCGTCCCCCGAGCGGCGTACGCGGCGCGGGACGCGCCGCGATCGCCGCTCCTCATCTGCGGACCGACCGCTGGTGGCTGGCTCCCGCGGCCACCGCCGCCGGCCTGCTGGCGTTCATCGTCTACTCGACCTGGCGGGCCTTCGCGAACGCGGACTACTACGCGGCGCCGTACGTCTCGCCCTTCTTCTCCCCGTGCCTGGCGGAGAACTGCCAGAGCATGCGCTCCGGACCCAACTGGGAGCTGTTCGGCGGCTGGTGGGGCCTGTCCCCCGCGATCCTCATCCTGATCTTCCCGCTCGGCTTCCGCCTGACCTGCTACTACTACCGCAAGGCCTACTACCGCGGCTTCTGGGCGTCCCCGCCCGCCTGCGCGGTGGCCGAGCCGCACAGGAAGTACACCGGCGAGACCCGCTTCCCGCTGATCCTCCAGAACATCCACCGGTACTTCTTCTACGCCGCGATCCTGGTCGCCGGGATCCTCACCTACGACACCGTGCTCGCCTTCCGTGACGAGCACTACGCGTGGGGGCACATGGGTCTCGGAACCCTGGTCTTCCTGGTCAACATCGCGCTGATCTGGGCGTACACCATCTCCTGTCACTCCTGCCGGCACATCGTCGGCGGCCAGCTGAAGCACTTCTCCAGGCACCCCGTGCGCTACCGGGCCTGGCGGTTCGTGGGGAAGCTCAACGCCCATCACATGCTGCTGGCGTGGGTGTCGCTGGTGAGCGTGTCGCTCGCCGACTTCTACGTGTATCTCGTCGCGTCCGGTGTCTTCGACGATCCGAGGTTTTTCTAGATGAGTGGGGCCTGCTGATGTCCGTGGTCGACCGCCAGGAGTGGGACGTCGTCGTGGTCGGCGCGGGAGGCGCCGGACTGCGCGCCGCCATCGAGGCGCGCGAACGCGGCGCCCGCACCGCCGTCATCTGCAAGTCGCTGTTCGGCAAGGCGCACACGGTGATGGCCGAGGGAGGCATCGCGGCGGCCATGGCCAACGCCAACGAACACGACAACTGGCAGGTCCACTTCCGCGACACCCTGCGCGGCGGCAAGTTCCTCAACCAGTGGCGGATGGCCGAGCTGCACGCCCAGGAGGCCCCGGACCGGGTGTGGGAGCTGGAGACCTGGGGCGCGCTCTTCGACCGCACCGAGGACGGGAGGATCTCCCAGCGCAACTTCGGCGGCCACGAGTACCCGCGCCTCGCACACGTCGGCGACCGCACGGGCCTGGAGCTGATCCGCACGCTCCAGCAGAAGATCGTCTCGCTCCAGCAGGAGGACCACCGCGAGACCGGCGACCACGAGTCCCGGCTGAAGGTCTTCCAGGAGTGCACGGTCACCCGGGTCCTCAAGGACGGCTCACGCGTGAGCGGCGTCTTCGCCTACGAGCGCGAGACCGGCCGCTTCTTCGTCCTGCGGGCGCCCGCCGTGGTGATCGCCACGGGAGGCATCGGCAAGTCCTTCAAGGTCACGTCGAACTCGTGGGAGTACACGGGCGACGGCCACGCGCTGGCCCTGCTCGCGGGTGCCCCGCTGCTCAACATGGAGTTCGTGCAGTTCCACCCGACGGGCATGGTCTGGCCGCCGTCGGTGAAGGGCATCCTCGTCACCGAGTCGGTGCGCGGCGACGGCGGGGTGCTCAGGAACTCCGACGGCAAGCGGTTCATGTTCGACTACGTCCCGGACGTCTTCAAGGAGAAGTACGCCGAGTCGGAGGAGGAGGGCGACCGCTGGTACGAGGACCCGGACCACAACCGGCGACCGCCGGAGCTGCTCCCGCGGGACGAGGTGGCCCGCGCGATCAACTCGGAGGTGAAGGCGGGCCGCGGCTCCCCGCACGGCGGGGTCTTCCTGGACGTGTCGACGCGGATGCCCGCCGAGGTCATCAAGCGCCGGCTGCCCTCCATGTACCACCAGTTCAAGGAGCTGGCCGACGTCGACATCACGGCGGAGGCCATGGAGGTCGGGCCGACCTGCCACTACGTGATGGGCGGTATCGCGGTCGACTCCGAGACGGCGGCCGCCCGCGGGGTGCCGGGGCTGTTCGCGGCCGGCGAGGTGGCCGGCGGGATGCACGGCTCCAACCGGCTCGGCGGCAACTCGCTCTCCGACCTGCTGGTGTTCGGCCGCCGGGCGGGACTGTACGCGGCGCGCTACACCGCGGACCTCGCCGCGGGGCGCCCCCCGGTGGACGACGACCAGGTCGACGCGGCGGCCGCGGAGGCGCTGCGGCCGTTCTCCGCGGAGAGCCCCGAGGACCCGGCGGGCCACGCGCCGGAGAACCCGTACACCCTCCACCAGGAGCTCCAGCAGACCATGAACGACCTGGTCGGCATCATCCGCCGCGAGGGCGAGATGGAGCACGCCCTGGAGAAGCTCGCCGAGCTGCGGGTGCGGGCGCAGCGGGCCGGGGTCGAGGGGCACCGGCAGTTCAACCCCGGCTGGCACCTGGCGCTCGACCTGCGGAACATGCTGCTGGTCAGCGAGTGCGTGGCCCGGGCGGCACTGGAACGCACCGAGTCGCGCGGCGGGCACACCCGCGAGGACCACCCGACGATGGAGCGCGCGTGGCGCAACGTCAACCTGCTGTGCGCACCGGCCGACCCCACCGGGGTCCTGGCGGCGACGGACCCCGCCCGCGGCCGGATCTCCCTCACCCGCGAGACCACCGAACCCATCCGCGCCGACCTGCTCGCCCTCTTCGAGAAGGAAGAGCTGGTCAAGTACCTCGCCGAAGAGGAGCTCTACGAGTGAGCAGCTACGAGGCCCGCTTCCGGGTGTGGCGGGGCGACATCGAGGGCGGCGGCCTGAAGGACTTCGAGGTCGAGGTCAACGACGGTGAGGTGGTCCTGGACATCGTCCACCGCCTCCAGGCCACCCAGGCGCCCGATCTCGCCGTCCGCTGGAACTGCAAGGCGGGCAAGTGCGGTTCGTGCTCCGCGGAGATCAACGGACGGCCCCGGCTCCTGTGCATGACCCGCATGTCGGTGTTCGACCGCGAGGAGACGATCACCGTCACACCGCTGCGCGCCTTCCCGGTGATCCGGGATCTCGTCACCGACGTCGGCTTCAACTACCGCAAGGCGTGGGAGATTCCGGCGTTCGTGCCACCGGAGGGGGTCGGTCCGGGCGAGTACCGGATGTTCCAGGAGGACGTGGACCGGTCGCAGGAGTTCCGCAAGTGCATCGAGTGCTTCCTGTGCCAGGACACCTGCCATGTCGTCCGGGACCACGAGGAGAACAAGACGGCGTTCGCGGGCCCCCGCTTCCTCATGCGGGTCGCCGAACTGGACATGCACCCGCTGGACGCGGCCGAGGAGTCCGGCCTGGACCGCGGGCGCACGGCCCAGGACGAACACGGCCTCGGCTACTGCAACATCACCAAGTGCTGCACGGAGGTCTGCCCTGAGGGCATCAAGATCACGGACAACGCGCTGATCCCCCTCAAGGAACGCGCGGTCGACCGCAAGTACGACCCGCTGGTATGGCTGGGATCGAAGATCAGGAGGCGCTCTTCGTAGTCGCCGGGGGCAGCCGGGGCGTGCGTCCGGGACGCTGGGCGAGCGCCTGGACGGCGAGCCCGGCGAGGTTGACGGCCATTCCGGCGGGCGGGACGTACAGGTCGACGGCCAGGTCGTGGGAGGCCATCGGGCCCAGGAACATGAAGAGGCCCAGGCCCAGGGCGCTCATCAGGGCTCCGGCACCCCACAGTCGCGGCCGCAGCACCCGCCTGCGGCCGAACGGCGGCACCCACTCCCGCGCGACCGCCGCGATACCGACCACCGCCATGAGCGTCACACAGACGACGGCCGTGACCACCAGAGTCCAGTACGGCATGCGCTCATGATCCCACCTGGACCGGTACGCGGGGAGGGGTCCACCGGAACCGCCGGACCCGCCGCGGCTAGCGGACCCAGCCCTTCTCGTACGACGTCCAGTCCTGTTCGGTGGCAGCGAAGTCGACGTACGCCGCGACGCCGAAGTTCGCACGGTCGGCGTCCGTACGGGACAGCCCCAGCCGGACGCCCCGGACGGCGGCGGCGACGGTCTCGGCGTGATTCCAGTGGCCGAACCGGTTCTCGTGGTAGAAGGGCAGGCCCATCAGGAGGTCGGTGGAGGCCGGGGTGACCTCCAGGGCGAGCGAGGTCTGCTGGGCGACGTAACCGCCGTACGTGCTCTCCAGCGGCTGCATGGTGTCGTACGACATCACGGCGATCTGGTCGACGCGACGGGCGACCTGGCCGAAGAACCTCTGCGACCACCACTTGGGGTGGCCGGTGGTCGTGCCCCAGAAGGAGTGGAAGCCGGGGACCGGGTCGATCTGGTGGGCGGCGACGGAGAGTTGGGCGTTCCGGGCCTTGGTGACCGCACGCAGGTCGTCCAGGAGGCCCAGGTAGTCGCCGTCGCCGGAGTGCAGCGGTTCGAGGTCGAAGTGGGCGCCCTGGAAGCCCGCGGCGAGGATCTCGCGGGTGGACCGCACGACCGCGGCGCGGGTCTCGGCCCGCTCCAGCCGCATGCCGTTCGGGCTCTCGCTGGCGAGGACGTCGCCGAGCCAGGCCTGGACGCGGAGCCGGGGTGCTTCCCGGTGGATCGCGGCGATGAAGCGGGGCGCGCCCGCGTAGGCGGACGCGGGGAGCGTGCCGTTGTGCTCCAGGGGGCCGGCGTGGACGTACAGGTCGCGGATGCCGGTCTTCCCGAGGCGGTCGGCGAGGGCCTTGACGTCCGCGTCGGTCTTGCGGCCGTCGACCCAGGCATGGCCCAGCCAGATGGCGTCCCTGCCGCGGGTGTGCGTGCCGTCGGCCGGGTCGCCCAGGTAGTTCACGCGCAGGGCGGTCTCGGCGGCGAGCACCGGGAGGAGGAAGAGGAGGACCAGGGCGAGGGCGGTACGCCGCACCAGCCGTCCCCGGCGCCCACGCCGACGGCCCTTCCCGTCACCGGGACCGTCACCGGGGCCACCGCCCGGATCGCCACCGGTCCCGTTCCCGTCGGCGCCGTCGACCCCCTCGGTACCGTCGGCCCCCTCGGTACCGTCGGTCCCGTTGGTGCCACCTGTTTCGCCGGTTTCTCCGGCTCCGGAACCGCCTGCGGCACCTTCGTTCTCGGCCGCCGTGGGCCTGCCCCGCGCCTCCCCGGTCTCCGTCTCCGTCTCCGTCTTCTTCTGCTCCGTCCCCGTCTCCGGTTCTGAATCCGGTTCCGTCAGCGGTTGCGTCCTCGTCCGACCCGGTGGCCGTTCCATCGCGGTTCCCCCTCGCGTGTCGTTCCGCCCCACCGCCCCCGTGTCGGGTGCATCCCGGTCGCGTGGCCGTAATCGCGGCCATACGCTCCCAAATGTGACCTCTTCCTTGTTCCGGGGCCGGCCGCGGCGTGCCACGTCGCACATATCCGTGCGGGTGGCGCATGCCGTGCTGGGCGGTGCGGTCGGGGTCGTGTGGCTGGTGTTGCCAGGGATGACGTCCGGTGGAGACGCTCCGGTTGCGATCAAGAACCCGGCGCCCGGCGTCAGCAGCGCCGCCGCCGAGGCCGACGAGAGGTCCACCGTCGATCTGGTGCTGCCGCTCGTGGCGGTCGGCGCGGCCGGGGCGATCGCCGGGTACGGGTACCTGCGGCGCGTCCGCCGCACCCGCGTCAGGACGACTCCCGGCGGTACCGGCGGCGCGCCGTCGCCTCGGTCGACGCCGCCCCTCGCCGCCCTCGACGAGCAGGCCTGCGCGGCGCTGGTCGAGGCCGACAACCGGGTGCGGGCGGCGCGCACCGAGCTCGGCTTCGCCGAGATGCTGTGCACGGCGGGAGAACCGGCGGCGTTCCACCGGGCGGTCCGCGAGGCGGAGGCGGAACTCGCCGCGGCGTTCCGGATGCGGCAGCGGTACGACGAGGGGGTGCCGGCGGAGGCGGCGGCCCGGGAGCACGCGCTCGCCGGGATCGTCGGCCGGTGTGCGGAGGCCGGGCGGCGGCTGGACTCCTTGGCCGGGGAGTTCGCCCGGCTGCGGGGGCTGGAGCAGGGGCTGGGCGAGGCGTTGGGGGCCGCGGAGGACCGGTTCCGGGAGCTGGCCGGACGGGCGGGGGCCTCGGAAGCGGTGCTCGCGGGGCTCCGGGACCGTTACGCGCCGACCGCCACCGCCTCGGTCACCGGGAGCGTCGAACAGGCCAAGGACCGGCTGCTGTTCGCCACCGTCCGGCTCAACCAGGCCCGGCAGTCGGCCGATGCGGGGCGACCGGAGCGGGCGGCCCGGCAATTGCGCGCCGCCGAGGGCGCCGTGGCGCAGGCGGCCGTCTTCGTGGACGGTGTGGACCGGCTGGCCGTGGAGCTGCGGGCGGCCGAGCGGACCGTCCCGGCCGCCCTCACGGGCGCGGAGGCGGAGCTGGCCTGGGCCAGACGGCGGACGGACCCGGCGGCACCGCAGCCCGCGGCCTCCTCGTCCCGGGCCGCGGCCGGCTCCGGCCCCGGCACGAGCGCCCCGCCCGGTGCGGCCGGACCGACGCCGGGCGGGACGACCCCGGGGGCGACCCCGGCCGGCTTCCACGTGCGGCTGCTGCATGTCGACGCCGTGCTCGGCTCCGTACGGCAGGAGTTGACCGGCGGTCAGCCAGCAGATCCGGTCGGAGTGCTGCGCCGGATCGTACGGGCCACCGCGCCCGTCGCCTCGGGACGGGCCGGGGTGCTGCCGGCCGCCGCTCTGATCACCGCCCGCACCGCCACCGCCGCCGCCGCCGACTTCGTCGCGACGCACCGGGGCGCGGTCGGCGCCACCGCGCGCACCCGGCTGGCGGAGGCGGAACGGCTCCTCGCGACGGGCGACCCGGCGGACCGCCCGCCCGCCGACGTCCTCGCCCTGGAGGCCCGGGAACTGGCCGAGCTCGACGTGCGAGCGCACGGGAACCCGTACGTGGGAGCCGCGGGCGCCGGGGTGACGGCCGGCACGGGCGGGGCCGTACTCGGTGGCATCGTCCCCGCCGAGGACCCCGAGGACGGCACCCCCGCGGGCTTCGCCGGCCCGGCCCGGCCCACCGGGACCCGACCCGACCCCAGGTGAACGTCGGCCGACCGCCGCAAAGGCGCGCGCCTGCCTCGTAGGCGCGCGGCTGCCTCGTAGTGGGGGGCCGAACCCGCGGCGGGTTCAGAACAGGCTCAGCAGTGCCTCCGCCGGGTCCGCCAGGCCCGTCTCGCCGTCCGGCAGCGGAAGTTCGAACCACACCGTCTTGCCGCGCGGGGTGCGGCGCGAGCCCCAGGCAGCCGACAGCAGGCCGACGAGCTGGAGGCCCCGGCCGCCCTCGTCGGTGTCCCGGGCGCGACGGCGGCGCGGCTGGACGAGGCCCGCGTCCCAGACCTCGCACACCAGCGTGCGGTCGAGCAGCAGCCGGAGCCTGATCTCACCCTCGCCGTACCGCAGGGCGTTGGTGACCAGCTCACTGACCAGCAGTTCCGTCGTGTCGACGAGGGGTTCGAGGTCCCAGGAGAGCAACTGGCCGCGGGCGTACTCCCGGGCCCGGCCCACACTGCGCGGTTCGCGCGGCAGGGTCCAGTCGCCGACCGAGTCGACGGGCAGACCCTGTACGCGGGCCATCAGCAGGGCGATGTCGTCCTCGCCGTGGTGCGAGTCGAGGGTGTTGAGGACGTGGTCGCAGACGTCCTCCAGGGGGGCGGAGGGGTCGGTGAGCGCCCCCACGAATGCGTTGAGGCCCTCGTCCAGCGGGTGGTCGCGCGACTCGACCAGTCCATCCGTGTAGAGCGCCAGCAGGGCACCCTCGGGAAGTTCGACCTCCACCTCCTCGAAGGGCTCGCCGCCGACGCCGAGCGGCATGCCGGGCGGCACGTCGAGCATCAGCGCCGGCTCACCGGGTTCGACGAGCACCGGGGGCAGATGGCCCGCGTTGGCGAAGGTGCAGCGCCGGGTCACCGAGTCGTAGACCGCGTACACGCAGGTCGCGAGGTACACCTCGGACAGGTCGGCCTCACGGGGCCGGCGGGCGGCCCGGGTGGCCTGCTGGACGCCGCCCGGGGTGCCGAGGCCGCGCGCGATCTCGTCCAGCGCGGAGAGGACCTCGGCCGGTTCCAGGTCCAGCAGTGCCAGCGTCCGGACGGCCGTGCGCAGTTCGCCCATCGCGACCGCCGCCCGCAGACCGCGGCCCATGACGTCGCCCACCACCAGCGCCGTGCGGTGGCCGGGCAGTTCGATGACGTCGAACCAGTCGCCGCCGACCTCGCTCGGACGGCCCGTGGAGGCGTTGCCCGGAAGGTAGCGGCAGGCGATGTCGAGGCCGGAGGCGACCGGGTCCCCGGGGGGCAGCAGCGACCGCTGGAGTATCAGCGCCCGTTCGTGCTCCCGCCGGTACAGCCGCGCGTTGTCGATACAGACCGCCGCCCGCGCCGCCAGCTCAACGGCCAGATCGCGGTCCCGGTCGCCGAAGGGCTCGCTGCCCTTGGTCCGGGAGAACTGCGCGAGGCCGACAACGGTGTCGTGGGCGACCATCGGGACGGCGAGGGTGGACTGCACGAGGCCGCCCTCCTCGCCGGGGATGGCCTGCGGGCGGGCGGTGCGCAGGGCGTCCGCACAGGGGGAGTTGAACGGGAAGTGGTGGACCGCGCCGACCGCGACGGGCGCGCCGGCGCCGGCGAAGGGGGCGTCGGAGACGGCGGAGGAGAAGGCCACCCGGCGCAGCTCGGCGCTGCCGTCGGCGAGGCCGGGCGGGGTCTCGTCACCGGCCAGGAGCCCTTGGTAGAGGTCCACGGTGGCGAGATCGCAGAAGCCGGGCACGACGACGTCGAGGAGTTCGCGCGCGGTCGTCTCCAGGTCGAGGGAGTTCCCTATGCGGGCCCCCGCCTCGTTCAGCAGGGCGAGATTGCGCCGGGCCGCGGCGGCCTCACGGGCGGCGGCGCGGCGGGCGGTGATGTCGGTGCCGAGCCAGGCGACGCCGATGGGCCGGCCGGTGCCGCTGTGCACGCGGTAGAGGTTGATCGACCAGTGCCGGCGCTCGTCGGAGCCCGGCACGTAGCCGGTGACGTGCATGTCCGTGATGGAGTCGCCGGTCTCCAGGACCCTGCGCAGGGTGGCGCTGACCCGGTCGGCCTCGGGCCGGGGCAGGTAGTCGTGGACGCCCTTGCCGCGGTGGTCGTCGGGGGTGCCGCCGAAGATGGAGGCGAACCGGTGGTTGGCGCGGCGCACGCGCAGGTCGGGGTCGATCAGCAGGAAGCCGAACGGGGATTGGCCGAAAATGGCCTGCGAGGCGGCGAGGTCGGTCTCGATGCTGCGCAGCGTGCGGACGTCGACGACGATGCACACAGCGGCCTTCTCGCCGTCCAGGCTGCGCGTCGGCATGACGTAGACCTCGGCGAGGCCCCGCTCGCCGCGTCCGCCGCCGGTCACCGGGTCCGGCATCCGGAACGGGACGACGCCGGTCCACTCCCGCCCGTCGAGGATCTCGGCCATCTTGCGCTGGCCGCGTTCGCGCAGGTCGGGGTCGATGAACGCGTCGATGGGGTCCATGCCGACGGCGCGGTCGGCGGGGATGCCGAAGATCTGCTCGGCGCGCAGGCTCCACTGGTCGACGAGCCCGTCGGGGCCGATCGAGAACGAGGCGACCTTGATGTAGTCGTAGATCGAGCCGGGCGGACTGCTCTGCCACATGGCGTCACCGGGCGCCGCCGCCTCGCCCCGGCCGTCGGCGAGGCCGTGCGGGGCGTCGGCGGCGAGCGCACCCGCGGCCTTCGCCCTCGCGCCGCCCGACGGGTCCTCGGACTCCGTGGCCTTCGCTGGTATCTCGCTCACGCGAACCGTCCCCTCCAGCTCACCGCGTCCGGTACCGGTCACCGACGGCGGCTGCCCGCAGTATCCAGCACTACGGGTCCGCACGACACGGTGTTCACGATCACAGCACGGTCCAGGTGTTTTTGAGACCGCCCCATGACAACACTTCCAGTCTTCTAACCAGCGGACACGCCCTCGAACCACCTCTTCCGGGACCGGTCGGAGACCGGAACCGAACGGACGACGTCGCGAGCCCCGCCGTACACCGGCTCATCCCCGCGAGACGTCCCGTCAACCCGGCACCGCCAGTTCGAACCAGACCGTCTTTCCGGTGGTGCCGGGCCGGGTACCCCAGCGGCGGGAGGAGGAGGCCACCAACTGGAGTCCGCGCCCGCTCTCGTCCTCGGGCCGGGCGACCCGCTCGCGCGGCGGCTCCGGCAGCGGGTCGGAGACCTCGACCAGCAGGACGCCCGCGAGTCCGGCGGGGCGGACCAGACGGAGGCCGATGGGGCCGGTCGCGTGCCGCAGGGCGTTGGTGACCAGCTCGCTGACCAGCAGCGCCGCGATGTCGCTCAGGCTGTCGAGACCCCAGCGGTGCAGCTGGCCGCGGACGGCCCCCCGGGCGGTGCGCACCGCACCGGGGTCTGCGGGGAACGTCCACTCGGCGCATTCTCCGTCGGTGTCGATCACGCCGATCACTTCCCGGGCCAGCGAGTACACCCATGTCCGCTTTCGTGGGGTTAATGGCCACATACCCGATATACGGGAGGCAGTACCGCACAGCAGGGCGCACTGTGGCACGAACGGCGTACGCGACGGCCCGGCGCCCGCACGAGGCTCCCCCGCACCGGACCCACCGCCGTCCGACGCGCCCCCGGACCGGCGACTTCCGCTCCGACCGGCCCGGATCCAGCGGCATCCGGTTCGGCGGGCTCTCGGTTCGGTGGCCCCCTGGTTCAGCGGCCTCCGGTTCAGCGGGCCTCCGGTTCAGCGGGCTCCGCCGCCGAGTCTCGACAGGGTCTCGCGGACCGCGGGCACGTCCTGGGGCAGCCAGTCGACGTCCCAGATCTGGGCCGGGGTGAGCCAGCGCAGCTCGTCGTGGTCCTGGAGGGGCCGGGGGGCGGCGGAACCGGGGCGCAGCCGGGCGGTCCACACCCGCAGGACGTAGGGCGGCCCGAGCGGCCACTCCCCGGGGACGCGCTCGACGGTCTCGGTGTCGACGCCGAGTTCTTCGCGCAGCTCCCGCACGAGGGCCGCCTCGGGCGCCTCGCCCTCCTCGACCTTTCCGCCGGGCAGTTCCCAGCGCCCGGCGAGTTCCGGGGGTGCGCTGCGGCGCGCGGCGAGCAGGCGGCCGGCGTCGAGCAGGGCGGCTCCCACCACCACGATCCGTTCGGTCATGGGCCGGAGCCTACGGGACCGGACGGAACGTCAGTTCCGGGTGCCGTCACCGTTCTGGGCCTGGGCCTGGGCCTGGCCATGAGTCTGTGCCTGGCCCTGCGTCTGCCCGATGCGCTCGACCCAGTAGAGCTGCTTGTGGCCGCGGCTGTCGAGGCTGTCCGCGATCTTCTGGGCCTCGGCCCGGGTCGCGTACCTGCCCACGCGGTAGCGATTGCCGTTGTCGTCCTGCCGTATGACGAGCCAGGGCAGAGAGATGGTGCTGTCGTTCATCGCCCCCCACGCCCCCTTCTCGCCCCGACCCGCCCGGATCCCGTCCGCGGCACGCCTCGCGCCCCGCCTGCCAAGGAAACCGCAATCCGCATATGCCCGAGCGTACGCCTTACCTTTACGCACCGAACACGACTTTGCACAAAGAGGTACGCAACCAGCCAAGACGCAGGGGGCGCACGGGACCGAACGCGCCGTCCGCGCGCCGCGATGCGTCCGGTCGGCGGGGTTCCGGGCACCTACGGGGCGACCTGCGGGAACAACCGGAAACGACCGGATTCCGACGGCGCGCGGGCGGGTTCACGGCGGGCGGATACCGGGGGCAACTGCCGAAAGGGTGTGCGCCGCCCGAGCTCATGCGCTACCGCCCCGGCCGCCGCCCCCGCCCCCACCGCTCCCCCACGCCACCGGCGAGGGCCGTCCCGGGCCGCTCCCGCGGAGTGCGCCGGGGGACGCTCCGGGCTCACTCCGGCGGCTACTTCACCGGCAGGTGGTAGGCGACCCGGTAGCGGTCGGCCGGGATCACCACGTCGGCCGTCTCGACCGGGCGGCCAGAGGCGTAGTACGTGCGCTGGACGACCAGGACGACATGCCCCGGGACGCCGCCGAGGGCGAGGAGTTCCTCGGCGAGCCCGGGCCGGGCGCCGACCTCCTCCGTGACGTTGTCGACGATCACGTCGATGGCGCGCATCCGCTCGACGACCCCCATGCCGCCGAGGGGACCCTCCTCGGGCAGCATGACGGGGGTGCGGCCGGTGACGGCGAGGGGCTCCCAGGAGGTGGAGAGCATCATCGCCTCCCCGGCCTCCCGGAAGACGTACCTGGTGCACATCACGCGGTCGCCGGACGCGATCCCGAGCCGCTCGGCGACGGAGACGCCCGCCTCGGCCTGCTCGCTGCGGGACTCCCACGTCCCCCGCGTGTGCCCCTCGGCCTGCTCCTGCCGGAACGGCGTGGCGCCGCTCACGGGGCGGTAGCCGGAGCGGGCGATGCGGCGCGGCACGGGGCGCTCGCGCACATACGTGCCGGAACCGGAGCGGCCCTCCACCAGCCCCTCGGCCATCAGCACCTTGCGCGCCTCGAGGGCGACGGTGTCGGAGACCCCGTACTCCTCCCGGATTCTCGCCTGCGAAGGCAGCCGGGTGTGCGGTGGCAGCGACCCGTCGGTGATCTTCTTGCGGAGATCACCCGCGACACGCAGGTACGCCGGCTGCTCACCGAATGTCACTGGCCACTCCCATCAGGTTGTACAGACAGCTACAGCCTGGCAACCGTGGGTTGTACCGTGCAAGCAAAGGCCAGAGAATCACTCGATGTGATGACATGTGCCGGGGTAACCCTCCACCCAGGCACTTTCTCCCCGCTGCGGACGCGATCACACATCCAGACCGCTGTCGCTGTCGCCCCCGCCCGTGCCGGCGCTCCCGCTGTCGGAGTCCTCGTCGTAGGAGGGCACGGTGGTGGCCAGGCCCAGAGCCTTGCGGGCGGTGACGGTGGTGGCGCCGTCGACGTACTTGTAGGCCTTGTCGTAGTGCTCGTAGAAGGCGTCGGCGTCGGTGGCCTTGGCCGCCGCGGCCCACTCCTTGCTCGCGGTCCGCATGTCCTTCACCAGGGCGGCCAGGGGCGCGTCCAGGTCCGGCCCCCAGAGGTGGCTGCCCAGCTGGTCCGCCTGATTGCCGGTCACCTCGCCGGTGTCACCGGCCCAGGTGCGGTTGCTCGCGAGATCCTCCTCGGCGTACTCCTCCGGCTCGTCGAAGAGGGCGTCGTCGACGGCGGCCATCGCCTTGAGGAACTCGAACTGGTCGGGGTCGAGCGTCGTCGCGTCGGCGCGCAGCGAACCGGTCAGCGTGCCCCTCTCGTCCACGTTGGCGAAGACGCAGGTGATCTCACGGTCGCCCCAGCTCCAGCTGTCGGCGGTCGGCGTGAGGTAGTAGATGTCGACCTCGTCGGTGATCGCCCAGGGGTCCATCGCGTAGGCGTCCTGGAGCGTGTAGCACTTGTCGTCGGCCACGTCGGTGACGTGGTCTTCGCCCGGGAAGCTGTCGCCGGACAGCGGGACCGTGGCGAACACCTCGGCGTCGTGCTCACCGGCGCAGGCCACCTCGTCGACGTCGTACACGTCCTCGTCGAAGGTCTCCCCCGGCACGTCGAAGCAGTCGCCCTTGGCGAGCGTGAAACTGGAGTCGGTGGTCACGCCCTCCTTGAAGCCGTCCCAGAAGTCGGAGGCGCCGCCCGTGGACAGCGCGAGGACCCACACCGCGAGTCCGACCGAGGACAGGACCGTGCCCACCACCGCCATCGCCTTGCCGCGCTCCCCCCGCTTCTTGATCTGCACCAGCGCGATGATCCCGAGGAGCAGCCCGACCCCCGGCAGGAAGCACAGGAGGCCGAGGACGAGGGCGGCGATGGCCACGCCGTTGACGGGCGAGGGCCGGCCGTAGGGGCTGTAGCCCTGCCCCCAGACGGGATAGGGCACCCCGCCGTACGGCGGCTGCGGGTACGGGGCCTGCGGGTAAGGGGCCTGCGGGTACGGACCCGGACCCGTCGGGGTCTGTCCCGTCGGGGTCTGCGGGGGTGGGGCGAAGGGGTCCTGGGGGTACGGGCTCTGCGGCTGCGGAGGCTGGTACGGGTCCTGGGGCTGGTGCGGCCCGGGCGGCGGGGGTATGGACACGAGTACCGTGCTCCTGGTTCGGACGGTTCAGGCAGGTGTACGACTGCGCGCATCGTAAGCGCGCCACCACCTGGGGCGGAACGGAGATTCGGTTCAGGCGGCCGCGCCCGCCTCCTCGGCGAGCAGTGCCCGCGTGCAGTCCCGGATCAGGCCGTGGAAGGAGAACCGGGCCGGGGTGTCCTCCCGGATCAGGTTGTTCTCGATCAGCGCGTCGAAGTGGTGTTCCACCTCCCCGGCCGGCAGACCCGTGACGAGCGCCGCGTCGGCGACGTCGTAGGAGGCGGCCGGCTGGAGGCTGATGAGCCTGCTGAACTGCCTCTCGGGCGCGCTCAGATGGTCGTAGGACACCCGCAGCACGGCCATCAGGTCGCGCTCCGCGGTGCGCAGACAGCGGGCCCGCCGCGCCGGGTGCGCGAGGCGCTCGACGAGGTCGGCGACCGCCCACGCCGGACGGTCGCGGAGCCGTACCGCGAGATCTCGAGCATGGTGCCGCTGAGCGGGATGAACAGGTTGCCGAGGAAGGCCAGCGCGGTCATCGTCAGGCCCGGCATGTGCATCACGACGTCGGGCTTGAGCGCCAGGCCCAGCGAGATGCCGAGCGCGGCGAAGACCGCGGCCCCGAGCCAGGCGACGATCAGGGACGTCACCCACACCTCGGCGTCGGCGTGCGCACCGGTGACGAAGCCCAGCACTCCGACGATGGCCACCGGCACGGCGGCCATGACCACCGAGCACAGGACCTTGACGAGCAGGTATCCGGGCGGGGCGAGGGGGCTCAGCGCGATCGTGCGCATCCAGCCGGCCGACTTCTCGACCGAGATGGTGGCCGCGGAACTGGTGGCGGCCATCGCGGCCCCGTACACGGCGAGGCCGATCATCATCCAGGCGGCGAAGTTGCCGTGCGGCAGGGTGCCGTGGGCGGGCGCGGTACGGAACAGGGCGAGGTAGAGGACGGCCGGCAGGAGGAGGGTGAAGATCGTGGTCTGACGGTTGAAGCGGCGGGCCAGCTCGTAGCGGACGAAGGTGGGGTTGACTCCGCTGAACGACGAGGTCCGGGGGCGGGCGGGCGGCGCGGTCAGGGTGGTCATCGCGGGCCCTCCTGGCCGGTGCGGCCGGTGCGATTCGTGCGGCCGGCTCGGGTGATGGCCATGAAGGCCTCTTCGAGGCTTCGGGGGGCGACCTCGATCTCGGTGGCGGAGGTCCGGCTGACGAGCAGCCGCAGCAGCGCGTCGGAGTCGGTGGTGTCGAAGAAGTGCCGGTCGCCGCGGACCGCGACGGACCGCACGGACGACGAGCCGGCCACGGAAGCCGCGTCCTGCGGGCTGATCAGCGCGGAGACGGTACGGCCGCTGATACGGGCACGGATCGAGGAGGCGGACCCGTCGGCGACGGCCCTCCCCCGGTCGACCATCACCACCCGGTCGGCGAACCGATCTGCCTCCTCCATGTAGTGCGTGGCGAACAGGACCGTCATGCCGTGCCGGGCGTCCTCGCGGACGGTGGCCCAGAACTCGCGGCGGGCCGCCACGTCCATCCCGGCGGTCGGCTCGTCCAGCACCAGGAACTCCGGGTCCGACAGCAGCGCGATCGCGAACCGCAGCCGCTGCTGCTCCCCGCCGGAGCACTCGGCGACCCGGCGGTCCCGCAGCCTGGTGACGCCGGCCCTGCTCATCACGGTCTCCGGGTCGGCGCCGGGGTGCAGCGAGCCCAGCATCCGTACGGTCGCCTCGACGGTCAGGTCGGGCAGGAGTCCGCCGCTCTGGAGGACCGCCGCCACCCGGCCGGCGCGCACCGCCTGCTGCGCCGCCCCGCCGAACAGCTACACCTGCCCCGCGTCGGGCCGGGTGAGGCCCAGGAGCATGTCGATCGTGGTCGTCTTGCCCGCGCCATTCGGTCCGAGAAACGCCACGACCTCGCCGCGCCGTATCCGCAGGTCCAGCCCGTCGACGGCGGTGAACTCCTCGCCCTTGGCATTGGCGAACCGCTTCACGACCGAGCTGAGCACGGCGGCATCCGGTGACGTCACCTCCCCCGTCGCCGGGCGGAGTTGGGTTTCGGTCATCTTCAGGTCCTCACGATCCGGTGGGGGGTGGCTTGACGAGAAACACTCTTGCGCCCCCCTCTATCCGCCCGAACCGAACCGGCTATCCCTGCCCTACGGGACCGCCGCGCCACACCGGAGGAGTCGGCCGACCCGACGCGCCCGCCGCTCCGGACATGCGCAGAAGGGGCCGGGCTCCCCAGAGCCCGACCCCTTCTGACCTGCGTGTCCGCCGCATCAGCGGCGCGGTGTCATGTCATCCGCTCAGACGTTGAAGCGGAACGTTCAGTGCAGCGCTCCCACCTGCGAAAACGTCCGTCAAGCTGATCGTATCCAGCACCGATCCAGCACCGTCGGGACTCATCCAGCACATCCAGCACGTCACGCTGCGGAGGCGGACTCGTCCGAGTCTGTCACCGCTGGACGCATGGCGTTCTGCATGACGTCTCGACAACGGTCCCACGCCTCGGGGACCAGGTGACCGTAGATGTCCACGGTGGTCTTGATCGACTTGTGGCCGAGCCAGCGTGAGACCTCGTGGATCGGCACGCCGTTTGCCAATGCGGTCGAGGCGAAGAAGTGCCGCAGCGAGTGCGGGGTGTACTTCGCGGTCCCATCGGGCTTGGTGAGGCCAGCCGCGATCTGCGCCTTCCGGAAGTGGTACGCGTAGGTGGTAGCCGTGGGCATGACGCCCTTCCCCCGATCACGCGGCGCGAAGAAGACCTCGACCACCCGCGGCCGTCCGGCCTTGTCCTGAAACTCAAGGGGGATCGGACGCCACAAGACCTCATGCTCATGACATTCATCGAGGATGAACGGCGCCACCGGCACATCGCGGTACTCGCCCTCCTGTCGGTGCTTGAGCGGAACGAGCCTCGTCTTGCAGTCCTCGCGGTTGGCCTTCGCGCTGATCTGCCAGCGAACTCGGATGAAGTCGTCACGCAGGCAGCCGGTGTGGAACGCCAGCGCCTCGCTGATGCGCAGGCCCGCTCCGGCTTGGAGGGGGACCGTCAGCTTGTACTGGGGGGAGATGTGCTTGTGGATGAGGTTCACCTCGACCAGCGTCGGGATCTCGTCCTCATCGACCGCGACGTTTGTGGGTTTGGTGTCGACACCCCTGGTCGGATCCTCTTGGATCAGCTTTTCCTCTTTGGCCGACCAGAAGATGTGCTTCACCATCTTCATGCGGTCATGCACGGTGCTTTCAGCGAGGACTTTGAGGATCGCCGCCTTGAAGTGCTCAATATCCCGCTTTGTGATCGAGACAAGCGTCTTCGCCCCAAGGTGCGGTATGAGGTGATTATCGAGGAAACCCTGATAGTTCGAAGCCGTAGATTCACCGACACTCCGGCGCTGCAGCCAGTCATCTGCGTACACCCGCAGACTGATCTTTCCGGCGCTCGGGTCAATGTAGACGCCTTGGTCCTTGTCGGCTTCCATCTTGTTGCCGTAAGCCTCGGCCTGAGTCTTCTTCGGGAAGCTTTCCTCGCGCTGTCGGCCAGTTCGACCACCTGGCTCGCGGAAGCGAACGGTCCAGTCATGCCCGCATCGCACCTTCTCGCACGGATAGTTCTTGTTCCGCTTGTCGGTCTTGCAGCGCTGGAAAACGGTAGCCACGCGGCCCCTTTCATATACCGAGGCATGGCCAAACAGCCTCACCCATAGTTTTCTTCTAGGTAGGCGACGATGTCGCGTTCCCGGAATCGCAGGAGACGGCCGACCTTCTGGGCCTTGATCCCCCACGTCCGATACTTGTTCTTCACGGTGATTTCGCTCACCTTGAGCCAGGCGGCTACCTCTTCCGGGGTCAGCAAGCGATTGCTCCCGCCGGCGGTCAAGTCGTCACGCCCTCGGTCGCTCCACCGGCATTCTTCGGCCAGACAGCCACTGCGCATCTCCCTCGGCGAGGTGCCGTAGCGATTGCGCGACGGGCACCGCGGTCATGTGTGCAGCCGAGGACAGCACCCTGCTCTTCGACCACCGAGTTCCGGTGCCGCCACGGCGTCCACAGCAACTCCACCGCCAAGCGCAGCTGCCGCGAACTCCTCAATGGTCGTGAGAATCGCCGGTTTGGCTAACCGGCGATCGTGGTCTATGTTGCGCGCCGCATCACGAACCCGACGCCTCCGTAAGCTCGCCGTCGGCGAGGGCCAGTCGATAGGAGCGCAGCAGGACCCGGGGAACGCCATCCGTGGTGACCGTCAGCAGGGCGTCATCCGTAAGTCGGTCGAGGTTTTGCGCAGCGAGGCGCTCGGGAGTCCCAATCGCCTGTGCCACTTGCCGTGTTGTGGCTCCGGGATGCGCCGCGACATACGCGAGGACAGCACGATCTGCGCGATAGCCCCGTTGCAAGAGATCCTCGCCGAACAGGCCGGCCGCGCAGACACAGACGCAGAGCCCGGTGGATACGGCAAGGTAGTCACCCGCCGTCTGGCCGACCCAGGCGTTCAGTCCGCCGAGGGCAAAGAGTGCGGGTGACGTGAAGCGGGCGGATCGGATAGCGGATTCAGACAGATATGCCTCCCAAGTACGGACCATGCCAGCGCGGCAACCTCACGCGGTTGGGTCGCAGAGTTGTTCGCCACCCTGCCGAGTAGCCCCGCCGTCTGACCTGGTGTTTTTCCGGGACGTTGTACGTTGACATAGTCCCGGCGGAGGTATCCAGTCTTTTGGAGTTCTTTCCCGTCTGCCGTGAGCGAATGCCCACGGTCAACGCCGAGGAATCGCTGACCTTGACCTTGATGGGACGAAAGGAGCCATTCGCAGGCACCGTAAACCCGTCTCATACCTTCGTCGACCAACAAAGCGGGGCCCCTGGTTCACACCAGGGGCCGCCCTCGGACAAGTCCTCGCGCTGCCGCAAGGACAGCGTTCAGTCGCCGCTCGTCTTTCTCCTTTTCGTTGCGCTCGTACGTACGCCGGCCGGTTCACTGGCCAGCTTCGGCGGCCAATCCCGGAGCGATCCGTGCGCATCGAGCGGCGTACTCCTGGAGGTGTCGGGCCCTGAACTGCTCGGCGTCCCAATCCTCGTCGCGGACCTCGCCGTCTGGCCAGATGTACGCGAGCCCGCGCCCGCCGGAGGTCAGCGTCACCTCGCGCAGGTCGTAGCGGTCGTCCTCGAAAGCGTCGAGGATCGTCCACTCTCTCCGGCTGAGGTCGGTGAGCAGCACTCCGGGCGCCGCAGAGCTGGGCGCCGCCACGAGTCCCGGGTAGACGCGCCCCTCCAGGGACGCCGCGCGCCAGCCGGGCGCGCTGGCCGATACGCGCTGCGGTATCCGGCCGATCAGCGCCTCGAGGACGGCATCGAACTGGAGCGTCCCGTACGCGAACAGGAGCGCGGCATCCGGCGAGAGTCGGTCCCGGCGACCGGCAGCCGTCGGGACCGGGAAGGGCTGTGCGGTTGCGTTGTGCATGATCGTTCCGGTCATCACGAGCTGGGCAGGTACATGGCGTCGTAGGTCGGCGACTCGGGGGCATGCTTGATCTCCCCCATCACCGTGTACCCCCACCGAAGATAGGCGTCGTGCGCCGGCTGATTATCGATGATGCAGGTCAAGGTGGTGGCGCTCTCCGCACGTCCCGAGATCACGGTGTCGTGGATCTTTCTGCCGAGTCCCTGGCTCTGGTACTCGGGGAGGACCATCAGCTCTCGGAGCCAGAAGACCTGCCCGGCATCCGCGAGGGTCTGGAGCTGCGCCGGCCTCCGATTGCCGAGCGAGATCCACCATGGCTTTTCGGCGGGCAGCGTGGCGCCGTGCACGTAACCGATGATCTGCCCGTCCCGGCGGGCGGTCACCGTCTCGAAGCCCTCGCTGCCGAAGGCAGCCTCCAGCCGCTCCCGGAAGGAGGCGACGGAGAAGAACGGATCGCCGATGTACGGGGGCGTGTCGTACACCCGGGCGTACACCTCGACCAGCTCGTCGGTGATGGCCTTGACCGACGCCCCGTCGTACCGCTGGTACTCCGCATCCACTGGTTGCATCTCTCCTTTTGCTGAATCACGCGACGACTGCGCGGATCTCTTCAAGCAGGTCCCCTACTCCGCGGGCGCGGTGATGAGGGGCCAGTCCGTCGTGGACGATCTTCAGTTGCTGGACTGCCCGAGCGGAAGACATTCCCGCCGTCCGGATCAACCCGATGGCCTTCCTCGTGGCATCGACGCTGTGGTCGATGTCCCCTGCGCCGATGGCCGCGGTCGCAAGGCGGCCGAGGCACATGCCTCTGTTCCGCGAGTGCGCCACGTCCTGTAGCTTCTCCGACTGCGCCAGGAGGTTCTGGGCGCGAGCAGTCTGGCCGAGGTCGAGGCGGCACATCCCTTCCAGGCACACCAATTCGGCCTGGTTGAGGAACGTCGTCCAATCGGGGTCGCGGTCATCCGTCCCGCGCTCCCATTCCTTCCAGGCCCTCTTGATCGCGGACTCGCAGTTGAAGCGGTCGCCAACCCGGGCGTGCCCCTGGGCCTCGCGGATCGCCAGGAGCGCCGTGACCCGCGTCGGTGCGCTCCACATCTCGGCGTGCGTCTGGGCGAGCCGGGCGAAGCGGATCGCTTCCCGTCCTTTGTTCAGGTCCACGGCTTGGCGGGCCATGTTGCTCAGCGTGCGGCTGGAGAGCACATCGTCGCCGGTCAGCATCGCGGCGTTCAGGGCCTCGGAGAAGTACTGCCGAGCCTGGGCGTGGAGCCCGGCGTCGTAAGAGAACCAGCCAAGGCTGGTAGTGAACTTCCCTGCGAGAGCGTGCAGTTGCTGGCCAAGCTGCTCGTCGTAGATACCGCGGTCGATCATGTGGTGCACCCAGAGCAGGTGAGCACGCGTCGGCCGCCAGAGCCGGTTGCCGCCGAACTGCTGGTCCTGTGCGTCCATGTCGTCCGCAGCCTCGCGGAGAAGCTCGACCTCGTCCTCGGCGATCTTCCAGTCCTCGGAGCTGGCCACATCGGTCGTCGTCTGAGCCAGCCACGGCGGCGGGTCCTGGTCGCCTCCGGAGAAAAGCGGGACCGTGGCGGCCGACTGCTCGATGAGCGGGACCGGCGTCACGACGGGCACAGCGGAAGTGTCGGGAGTGCCGTCTCCGGCACCCGGGCGGAGCCCCAGCTCCTCAACTGACCGCTGGAAGTACAGCTCAAGGACCACCCGTGTGTCCGGGTGCGGGTATGGGCGCGGCCTGGTCTCGCTCTCCCACTTCGACATCTGGCGGACGGTGAAGGTCGGGCGCTTCGAGACCCGCCCTTCGGCAGCAAGCCGTTCCGCCAGGGAGTTGAGTTCGTCAACCGCCTTCGCCTGGGTCCGGTTTCGGCTCTCGCGTAACGCTCTCATCGGACTGCGGCTCACCGGACACCCCCTTTACCGACTGGTGTCAGCTCACCGTAGCGGTCATCTCGCGAGCTGCGTGAGGTGTCGTCAGCGAAAGCGCTGGTGAGACGGAAATGGGGGTCAAAAGGGCGGGTGAAGGGCGAGTGGGAGGCGACCAGGGTTCCGGTGAAAAGACCTGTTCACCGCCCCGGGCCTTCCGATGCACTAGGTGACGGCGGACGCACTGTGCGTGCTGACAGATCGGATGTCGACCTGGGAGGGGCCCATGGAGACCTGCACCGTGACTGGCGAGCCCGAGCGCCTGTCCGCGTGGTTCGCCGCGGCCACTCCCTCGCCGGCGGAGTCCATTAGCGCCTGGCGCCGTACGCCCGACTTCCCCCGGCGGCTGCCGACCGGCATCACCTTCGATGTCGTACTGGCGCACCGCCCTCTCGTTGAGTTGGCGTACGACATCCTGCGCCGGTACGAACAGACCGTCGGGCCGGCTGTCCGCTTCACGAACCTGACCACGGCGGCCGTCCTCGTGCCGCCCGGCACCGCAGCCCGCTGGGGCAGGCTGGTTGCCGGGGCCTCCTGGCTCGACCGTAGTGCCGTTCCGATGTGCCTCGGTGCCGGCCACGCGGTTCGTATCCCCGGGCTCGCGCCATCGGCGCAGGGCGTACCGGTGGAGTGGCTGGAAGCGCCCAGCACCGAGTCGGCCATAGGTGACGCCCCTCTGCTCACCGCTCCGGTGCAACTGGTCCGCTGCCTTGCCGAAGCACGTTCCCTCCTCGCCCCCGACGACGAGCGGAGCCCTCTTAGCAGGGCGGTATCCGCGGTCCGGGCGGTCCTCCGAGCCCCCCAGAGGACGTGATGACAACGACTGCCGCTCGGCCACGCCGCGCCCCCCACCGCGACGGCGACCTCATGAGCGCCACGTTCGAGATCAAGCAGCGGCCACCGGGCGAGCCTCCGCCGCCCGAGGACGGCGAGAAGGTCGGCGTCATGCGGCGCCGGACTCGACAGCGCCTGAGCGCCCGCGGGCTGGCCTACGTCGCCGACGAGGCGGTCCTGATCGTCTCCGAGCTGGTCACCAACGCCATCGTGCACAGCGGCGGCCGGGAGATCACGGTGACGCTCTCGCTCCGCTCCGGGTTCCTGCGTATCGACGTACGCGACGGTGTCCCCAGCTTCCACGCCCGACCCAAGGCACCCCGTGACGCAGACGAGAACGGCCGCGGCCTGGTGCTCGTCCAGTCGCTCGCCGAAGAGGGACGAGGTTCCTGGGGTGTTGAGGACGCCGGCACCACCACATGGTGCGAGCTGAGATTGGCGGCAAGCTGATGGCGAGCACCGCAGTACGAGGCGCGCACGCGGGCCCCGAAGCGGTGCCGGTCCGCGTCAAAGACCCGACGGTCCCGACGAACCCCTGGTCGCCGCCGCTCGACAGACCGGGCCTCCGCGACCTACTGAATGCGGTGCGCGCATGGGAGCCGGTGGACTGGGACGCAGTGTTCGACGATCTGGACATGGTCCTGAACGAAGAGGTCAGTCACCATGCCGCGGGCGCGCGAGCAGGCCGTCCCGGGGCCGCCGTGCCCTCGTACGACGAAGCCGACGAACTCGCCCAGCGATTCCGCGGGGCCCTGATGCAGCTCGTGAACCGAGGTTTGCGCGACGATGCCACCAAGAAGTACCCGGACATCGGGGACCTGATCGAAAAGGCCCGTGCGGTGCGCTCCGAGGAACTTCCTGGCGATGAGCTACAGGCCCTCGCGCTCCTACGAAAGCTGGGCCGAGCCACCCTGGATCTCGCCGAGCGGCTGGAGGAGACCGGCATCGTCCGGGGGTTGATCGAATGCTGACCACCGCCACAGTGCCGGCGCGCTCCGTCGCCCTCCGTCCGGCCGCAGAAGCGTACGACTTCGAGTACTTCCGTGACCGCCTCGCAGAGCCCGCGATCCTCGCCAGCGCGGTCGCCGTCCGCGTGTTCCGGGCGCCGCTGCTCGCCGTACCGGTCGGCGGCTCGCGCCGCGGCGGGTACATGTCCTTCGACCTTCTGTCGCTGGCCATGGCGACCCGCGGTCTGCTCGATTACCCAGCCCGGCTTCCCGAACCTCCGCGTCCGCTGGTCGCCGTACCGCGACACCTGCCACACGGTCGAGTGGGGCGATCCCGCTCCCGATTGGTGGGAGGACGACGCGGTCTTCGGCCGCTTCTACGGCTACAGCGAGGCCGCCATCGCCGCGTTCGTGCGGCGACACCCACAGACCCCCTCTTCGGCCACCTCCGAACCGTTCCCCCACGGCCTCGTAGCCCGCTGAAGAGGGCCCAACTTCCCGCCCGCGCCCCGAGAGGACGAGCACCATGTGCGCGCACACCCCGCCGTGTCCCACGGCAGAGGCTCCCGACAGGGAGGCCGCGCGGCCCATCGCGCACCACCCGGAACAGGGGTGGAGCCTGCTGTGCAACGGCGTCCTCACTTTCGAGGACACCGGTGAGCTGCTGCCGGACGGACGGATCGTCGCACCCCGCCGGCCTCTCGCGGTGGCGACCTGACGCCCGGCGCGTAGACAGCCGTCCGGCCACCCGGATGTGACGGGCCGGGTCGTCGGGCGGTCACCACCCCGGCGCGGAGCCGTCGTCTCGTCCCTGATGTGCGAGCCCTCGCGGCCCCGCGCCGGTACCCGTAAGTCCGCTCAACCAGGCTCGGCGCGAACTCGCCGAGGAGGAGAAGCCGCGTGGATAACGTCCCCGACATGACGACGAACACCGAAGCAGAGGCAGTTACGGAACAGCAGTTGCGCGACAAGATGGTGCGGCAGCTCATCGAGGTCGGGGCCGCCCGAGACCCCCGTGTCGTGGCCGCCTTCCGTGCCGTTCCCCGGCACCTGGCCACCCCGGAGGTGGACCCCGCCAAGGCGTACGAGGTTGAGACAGCCACCATTACCAAGACCGACGAGAGCGGCGTGGACATCAGCTCCGTGTCGGCGCCGCGGATTCAGGCCATGCAGATCGAGCAGGCCGACATCCAGCCCGGGATGACGGTGCTGGAGATCGGCTCCGGCGGGCCGAACGCCACGTACCTCGCCGAGATGGTCGGCCCCGAGGGGCGAGTCATTACCGAGGACATCGACGCCGATGTCACCGCACGCGCCGAACGGTTCGTGGAGGCCACCGGCTACCGGAACATCACCGTAGTCACGGGCGACGCCGAGCACGGCGTACCGGAGCACGCACCGTACGACCGCATCGTCGTCACCGTGCAGGCCGCAGACATCCCGCCGGCCTGGATCGAACAGCTCAAGGACGGCGGCCGGCTCGTCGTGCCGCTGCGGATGCGCGGCATGACCCGCACCGTGGCGTTCGTCCGCGACGGCGACCAACTGGTCAGCGATGGGTTCGAGCAGTGCGGCTTCGTACCGATGCGCGGTGACGGCGAGAACCGGATGAGCCTGGCCGTCCTCCACGACGAGGAAGGCGCCGAGGTCGCCCTCCGACTGGACTCTGACCACCCCGATCCGGACACCGAGGCGCTTCGGGCCGCGCTGCGTTCCCCTCGGGCGGAGGTGTGGTCCGGGGTGACGGTCGGCGGTGAGGAGTCGAAGGAGCACCTGGACCTGTGGCTCACGACCGTCTTGGACAACCTTCCCATCATGGCGGCCAAGGCCGCGGCCCGGCAGCGCGGCGTCGTCGCCGTGGCCTCACCGATTGGACTCCCGGCGCTCGTGGACGGCGACAGCTTCGCGTACCGCACGACTCGCGCCACCGACCAGGAGGACCGCTACGAGCTGGGCGCCATCGGTCACGGTCCCAACGGCCGGAAGGTCGCCGAGCGCCTGGTCGAGGAGATCCAGGCGTGGAACGACGGGCACCGCGGCGACCGCGCGCACATCGAGGTCTACCCGGCGGGCACGCCCGACGACCGACTTCCCGCAGGTCGGGTCATCGACCGGCCGCACACGCGGGTCACCATCTCCTGGCCGTGACGCCACCGGCGTCGCTACCAGGTGGCACCACCAGCACGACCAGCACGACCCGCACAGTCAACTGACCCCTCAACGAGGAGACACGCGATGGCACCGCAGATCAGCACCAAGCCGCAGACCGGAACGCCGTTCACCGCCGACACCGGGTCGGACTTCGACCTGAACATCGAGACCGTCTCGGCGCTGCCCGTGGTCGGTGCCCTCCTGAACGACACCGGCGACGGCTGCACCTCCACCTGCCAGTCCGCCTGCTCGAACAGCACCTGCGGCTGACCAGCACCACCCCTCCGGGGCGGGCCGGCCGGGAGACCGGGCAGCCCGCCCCGGGTACCGCACCCGCGAAGGAGGAACGGCCATGTATGAAGCAGTTGACGCGGGCATGATCAGGGCATCGGTGTTTCCGCTGGTGGCCTCGCTGCCCTCCTGCCCCGCTCCCGCCGCCGACCCTGCCGTGGACGCGGAGAACTGCCGCCGGTGGATCAAGCAGGTCTGGAGCGACAACGACCGTGCGAGCGCCATCGAACTCGCCGCGCCGGTCCTGGCCGCCAGCATCCGCAAAGCCATCAACGGCGAGGCCCGCCGCTCCCGAATCCGGCGAATCACACTCTCCCTGACCCGCTATCTCCTGCGGATGCAGTTCCGCGCGACGCCCTTCGGAACGTTCGCCGGGCCTGCACCGGTACGCATTGGCCCGAGCAGTGTCGTCCGCTGGGGGACGCAGCACACGGCGTTCGCCAGGGCCGATGCCACCTGGCTGCACGACATCATCACCACCCTGGAGCAGGACCCGGACGTTCTCCATCACCTGCACGTCGTCGCCGACCGTACATACACCGTGCGCGGCGCGCAGATCTCCGTGCCCCACCAGCCCGGCGACAAGGGGCCCACCGAAACGACCCTCCGCCGCACCCGGGCATCAGAGTTGGCACTGTCCCTGGCACAGTCGCCCACGACCTTCGGCGAACTGGTGGCCAAGCTCCAGGCCAATTACCCCGACACCCCGGTCCAGAAGATCGAGGACATGGTGCGCAACCTGGTCGCCCACCGCGTCCTGCTCACCAGCCTCCATGCCCCGATGACCTGTGACGACGCTCTTGGCCACCTCGTCGATCAGCTCGACCGGACATTGCGCGCCGGAGCCCCGGGCTCCGCGATGCAGGCGAAGGTGGAGAACCTGCGCCGCGTTCACCAGCTCCTCCACCGGCACGACCGCGCCCACCCGGACGAACAGCGTGACCTCCGGGCGCAGGCCACTGCCACCATGAACCGTCTCACCGGGGTCGCTGACCGCAGTCTCGCGGTGAACCTGCGTCCGGACTGCGACATCACCCTCCCGCAAGAGGTCGCCGAAGAGGCAAGCCGGGCGCTGGACGTGATCGCACGCGTCACCCCGTACCCGAATGGTTCCCCGGCCTGGCGCGACTACCTCACCCGGTTCCTGGAGCGCTACAGCATGGGCACCGTCGTGCCGGTGCGGGAACTCACCGATCCGGACACCGGCCTCGGCTTCCCCGTCGGCTACCGGGGCACCGTGCTTCCCCGTCCCGTCCTGGCAACGACAGCTCGCGACGAACACCTCCTCGCGCTCACACAGGAGGCCGCCCTGACCGACCGGCACGAGATCGTGCTCACCGAGGGCGACATCGAGGCCCTGTCCACCGGTACGCCCACCCAAGTCCCCGCGCACATCGAGTTCACCTTCACCGTGCTCGCACAGTCTCAACGCGCCCTGAACGAAGGCCGTTTCACGCTCTCCACGGTCGGCCTGTCGCTCGCGGCCGGCATCACGACAGGGCGTTTCCTCCCCACCCTCGAAGCCGCAGATCTCGACCGGATCACCGCTGTCCACACTTCTCTGCCCACTCTGACCGACCGCGCGGTCCGCGGGCAGGTTTCGGGGCCGCCGCTGAAAGTGCCGATCAACAACGTCAGCCGCTCGCTCGCCCTCTCGCCGGAGCTGTTGTCCGTCGGCGAACACAATCCCAACGCCACCTTGGACCTGGACGACCTCGGTGTCCTCGCCGACGCAGGCCGCTTCTACCTCGTGACGCTGTCCACCGGCCGGATCATGGAGCCGACGGTGATGAACGCCGTCGAACTGTCGAACAGCACCCACCCCCTGATCCGCTTCGTCTGCGAACTTCACCGCTCCCACACCGCCGTCCTGCTGCCGTTCTTCTGGGGCGCCGCGACCCGGCTGCCGTTCCTGCCCGAAGTCCGCGTAGGGCGCACAGTTCTTTCCGCGGCCCTGTGGCGGCTGCGGCGGCGCGACCTCGGAGACGGAGACGACTGGCCAGAGCGGTTCAGTAACTGGCGCAGCAAGTACGGCCTGCCGCGCACCGTGTTCCTCGGCGCCAGCGATCAGCGCCTCCGCCTCGACCTCGATGAGCCAGTCCACCAAGAACTTCTCCGTGCAGAGCTGCGGCGACACACCGTGGCCGTCCTGCACGAAGCCCCCGAGGAAAGCGCGTACGGCTGGATCGACCGCGCTCACGAGGTCGCCATGACGTTCGCCTCGGACCAGAAGCCCACCGCCGCACCCGTGGTCCGGGCATCCGCCAGTCGCGATACCGCCCGGCTGCCGGGCGCCTCGGACTGGGTGTTCTTGAAGCTGTACGGCAGCACCGCGCGCGTCCCCGAGGTGCTGACCGCTCACCTCCCGCGCCTCCTGCACGACGAATGGGCCACCCCGCCGCCCGCCTGGTTCATCCGCTACGCCGACCCCGACCCCCACCTCCGTCTTCGGCTGCGTCTTCCAGGGCCGGACGCGTTCGGCGCCACGGCGCAGGCCGTCGCCCGGTGGGCCGCCGAACTGCGCCGCGAGGGCCTGATCCAGCGGGTGCAGTGGGACACCGACCACCCTGAGACCGGCCGCTACGGCACCGGCCCCACATTGGAAGCGGCGGAGGACTACTTCGTGGCCGATTCCACGGCCGCCGTCGCGCAACTAGCCCTGGCGGTACCGGCCGAACTCCGGCCGGCTGTCACCGCCGCATCCTTCGTGGACATCGCCACAGGGCTCCTCGGCACCCGCAAGGATGCCTGCACCTGGCTGATCCAACACCTGCTGCGCGGCGACGGCGAAAGCGTCCCCCGCAACGTGCAGGCCCTCGCTCTGCGGCTGTCGGAACCGGCCGCGCCGGGCGTCCTCACCGACATCGACGGCGGAGACGCTGTGGCCGACGCCTGGGAGGAGCGCAGGCGCGCACTCGCCCGCTACCGGCTGGCGCTCGCCGACGACGCCCCCGAGTCCGTGCTGCCGTCCCTGCTGCACATGCACCACAACCGCGTCGCGGGCACCGACCGCACCGCAGAGGCCGCCTGTCGCCGGATAACCAGAGCCGCATCCCTGTCCTGGACACTCATCCCCGAAGGAGACGAGGCGTGACCACCGCCCTGCTGACCACCGACACCTCCACGCACCAATCCCTCGCCCACGGTCCCCTCGGCATCGCTCTGCTGCACGTCGAGCGGGCCCGCCGCGGCACCGGAGACTGGAGCGAGGTGCACCGCGCCCTCGCGGGGATCGGGCCCCTGATCGACGGGCGGGACGCCAACCTCTTCCTCGGCGCCCCCGCGATGGCCCTCGTCCTGCACCTGGCCGCCGACGGTACCGACCGCTACGCGGGCGCGCTGCACACGCTCGACGGCGTCGTGGCCGCACACGCCCGGCAGCGCCTGACCACTGCGCACGCCCGGATCGACGCCGGCCGCCACGCCACCTTCGCCGAGTACGACCTGTTCCGCGGCCTCACCGGCATCGGTGCGCTGCTTCTGCGCCGTCAGCCCCACGGGGCCGAACTGAAGGGCGTCCTCGAGTACCTGGTGCGCCTGACCGAGCCGGTCACCCACCAGCCGGGCGAGACACTGCCCGGCTGGTGGGTCGGCCACGCCCCGGCCAGCGACAAGACGGCCACCCCCGGAGGTCACGCGAACGCCGGGCTGGCACACGGCATCGGCGGCCCGCTCGCCCTCCTCTCCCTGGCCCTGCGCGCGGGCGTCACCGTGGACGGACACGAAGTCGCCATCCGCCGCATCTGCCGGTGGCTCGATCAGATACGGCAGAGCGACTACCGCGGAACGCGCTGGCCGCGCTGGATCAGCCACCGAGGACCCGCGCCCGCGCAGCCGGCCACCCCATCGTGGTGCTACGGCACCCCGGGCCTGGCCCGTGCCCAGCAGCTCGCCAGCATCGCCCTCGAAGACGGCGACCGCAAGCGGATGGCCGAGCGTGCTCTTCTGCACTGCCTGAGCGACCCGGCCCAGCTCGACAAGGTTGCCGACCGCGGCCTGTGTCACGGGTTCGGCGGTCTCCTCCGCACCGTGCAGCGCGTCGCCCAGGAGGCCGAAGCCCCAGCCATCTTCGGTGACCGGATCAGGCTCATTACGAGCAGGGTCCTGACGGCGGACGCCCCCGAGGAGACGGGGTTCCTCACCGGGAAAGCCGGCGCATCCCTCGCTTTCCAGGACGCCGAGTCGGGCACCACGCCCCAAGGGCAGTGGGACGGCTGCCTCCTGCTGACGTGAGAGGAGCCGCCGTGCACGACACGGACCGTATCGAGGACGCCGTCCTGGCCGTCCTCGGCGGCGCGCCCGCCGAAGAAGCCGCCCGCGCGGCAGGCACCGAGCCCGCCGCCCTGTCCGAGGCGATCGAGAGATACCAGGCCGCCGGCCGGGCGGCGCTCGAAGCCGAGCCGTCCGGCTGGCACCAGGCCAACATCCGCTTCGCCGACTACCCAACCGCCGCCCAAGCCTTCCGCGCATACCTCGCGCCCGCCCTCCGCGGCGGCCCCGTCGGCACCTGGTGGTTCGTCCGGAAGCACCCGCACTGGCGCCTGCGCTACTACCCCGCCCCGGACGCCTCCCCCGAGGACGCCGTCCGTCACATCAGCGAAGCGCTCGACAGCTCCGTCTCCTGGGGCGTGACCACCAACTGGACCTCCATCCCGTACGAACCGGAGACCACCGCCTTCGGCGGCCCGGCCGGGATGGCGCTCGCGCACACGCTGTTCCACACCGACAGCACCGGCGTGATCGACTACCTCCATGCCGCAGCCAACGGCCAGCTGAAGGCGCTGGACTCCAAGGCGACGTCTCTCCTGGTCATGACGCTGATGATGCGCGCCGCCGGCCTGGAGTTCGGCGAGCAGGGTGACGTATGGGGACGGGTCGAACAGCATCGGCCATTGGCCGACGATGTGCCTCCGGAACAGGTGAGCACCATGGTCGAACCTCTGCGTCGCCTCCTTCTTTCCGACGCTCGCCCCCTTCTTGACGGTGAGGGCCTTGCTCCCATGCGCCCGTGGGTCGAGGGACTGGAGCGGGACGGGCGGGCTCTGGCGGACGCGGCGGAGAGCGGCACGCTCAGCCTCGGCAAGCGAGGCATCCTCGCTCGGCACGTCATCTTCCACTGGAACCGAATGGGCTTCGCACTCCGACAGCAATCCATCTGGTCCCGAGCAGCCCGGGAAGCCGTACTCAGCAGCTAAGACCGTGCGCGCCCTTCTCGCCTGGGGTGCCGGCCCGCACAGCTGCCCGTCACGCTCGCACGCCTCCCAACCGTCGTGCTCGCGGGGGCCGCATGACGCAACGGTCCACAGACTCCACCAACTCAACGCCCGACGACAAACCCGTTGATCGAAAGGACCGTTGAAGCATGAAGCTCACCACCGCCGTCCTCGCTGCCGGCGCCGCGGTCTCCCTCACCATCGCCGTGATCGGAGCCGCCCGGGCGCCTGACGCCGCCCCGCGGGAGCCGCCCTCCTCTCTCACTCGAAGCGCATCCATGACAACAGACCGACGCCTCCTCTCAGCGCCGGCCCCGGCAGTACCCGGTGCCCGGCACGATGAAGGCAGCCGTGGACACGATGGCCACCGGTTGTCGTGCGGCTGCGCGCTTGCGCAATACGGCAGACAGCGTGCGCAGTTCGTGGGTGACACCGGCGCACCGACCGTGATGAACCGGCGCTCGTCAAGGATGCCGAAGCGGCACACCACTGTCGATCGGCGGAGGCCAGCACTCTCGTAGACCTTTGAACCCGCACATGTCTGCGGCCTCGACCAGCTGCTCAGGGCTGCGGCCGACGGGCCCGGGCCTCACCGGAGGAACCGGACAGCTGGAGCCCGACGACCCCCACGATCACCAACGTGATCGAGACGATCTTGAGAGTGGACACCACGTCGCCGAGGAAGGCCATGCCGTAGATCGCGGTGCCCGACGCGCCGATTCCGGTCCACACGGCGTATGCGGGCCCGACGTCCAGCTTCTTCAGTGAGAGCGTCAGCAGACCGAAGCTGGCCAGCGCGAAAACACAGAACCCGATGGTCGGCCAGAGCCGGGTGAAGCCGTCGGACAGCTTGAGGCTCACCGCGAAGCCGGTCTCGAACAGCCCGGCGGCGATGACGAGCAGCCAAGCCCTGGCCATGTGCGAGTCCTCCACGCCTCTGGTCGGCAGGTCGGTGAGTGCCACACCGACCGGTTCATCACTTTGGTGCGATTATGCGCTGACCAGGCGCGGTTGTAGACGACCCCGGGCTCAGTCCTGATCGCGCCGTTCCCGGCCGACGAGCAGCCGCCGCAGCGACTACGAGGGACGTCGGCCCGTAGCGACGGCGCGGCCCGGACGGAATGCCCTGGCGGGCCGCGCCGTGTTCATCGTGCCGCTCTGCCGGTCAGTCGACCGGCCACGCCTCGTAGTCACCCGCGCGTCGCACCGCGACGACGAGGGCGTCGGTGTCCACGGTGGCGCCCTCCACCAGGCGGATGGCGGAACGTCCCCTGCGCACGTCGGTGCGGGCCGAGCGGACACCGGGCACCTCCTCCAACTCGTCGTCGATGGAGAGGCCGCAGCTGCTGCAGTGCATGCCCTCCACCTTGAGAACGACCGCCGGTCCGGTCTCCGTTTCCTCCTTACGACGGAACAGTGCCATTACGCGCCTTCCTGGAAGGTGATGGTGCCGGTCTGCATGCCCATGGCGCAGGAGAAGCGCAGCGCGCCGGCCTTACGGGTGCCGAGGTCGATCTCGGTGTCGCCGTTGCGCTTGACGATCTCCTGGACTCCTAGTTCGGGGATGGTGAAGGCGCGGGCGCAGCCGCCGGAGTCCTTGCCGCGCAGCACCAGCGTGGTGGGCACGCCCGCCTGTGCGGTGAACTCGGTGGGCACGTAGAAGTCCGTGACCGTCAGGGTGACGATCTGCGTGCCGGAGGCGTCCATGCGGACCGGCCCGCTGGTGACTGGCTTCTTCTGCTCACTGCCCAGCGTGGCCTCGGCGGAGGTCGACGGCGAGGCGACGGAGGCCGCTTCGGGTGAGCCGCTGAGGTTGAGGGTGGCCCAGCCACCGGCCTGGACGCCGGAGGCCACCGTCCAGGCGGCGACGGCGAGCACCACCACACCGGTGAGGACCGCGAGCCTCCCGGACAGCGCCCGGCTGGTACGGCGGAACAGATAGCCGAGGACAGCGAACAGCGGGGCGGTGCCGAGCACGAACCCCGCCATCACGGCGGCCCCGGCCAGCGGCGAACCGGAAGTGACGGCGATCAGCTCGACCGACAGCGTCACCCCGCAGGGCACCAGCACCGTCGCCAGCCCGATCAACGCCGGGGTGGCGACCGAGTCGGCCTTGGCGCTGCGACGCAGCAGCCGCCCGAACGGCGCCGGAGGCCTCGGCACCCACCGGGCGACCGCCTTGACCCCGAACAGGTCCAGGGCGAACAGCACCATCAAGGCTCCGGCCGCGATGAGCATCACGGCTCGGGCTCGCGGGCTGGGCTGCAGCGCGTCGCCGAAGACGCCGAGCAGCGCGCCGAGCATGGTGTGGGAGACGAGCTTGCCCGCGAGGAACGCGCCGACCGGTACCAGCGCCTTCGGTTCTGCAGGCGCATCGGCGACCGGTGACCGGCCCGGGCGACGGTCCTTCACGGCAACGCCGGACGTACGGCGCGCCCCGGCCAGAGCCGGGGACGGTACGGCGGCGGGACTGCGGCGGGTGACCGCGCCAGCCAACAGGCCGCCCTGCACGGCGGCGCAGGAGGCGCCCCCGGCGAGCAGGCCGGTACCGACGCTGGTGACGAACAGAGTGAGTGTCGAGGTCATGCCTGAAAAACTCCGTGGTGGCAGAGGACGGCACGCGCGCATGGCGGCATGCCGGATCGGATCGGGCAGCGGAGCCCGCCGGGCCGTACGGTCTGGCGGGCGTGCACGATCAGGTCCGACTTATACACAGCCTGTGGGTATCGGGCCCCTCACGGGAAGCGGGAGACGGAGGTGCCCGCTGGACATCGGCCAGACCGGCGATTTCCCGCCCGGCCGGAGACGCTGCGTGCGCCGCGAGCGAGGGCGGGGCACTGGACGGCCTTTGATGGGCGAAGGGCTGGCAGTCCATGACCATGGCGTCCATGGGGCACGACGACGCGGCCCTTGCCCGGACGTTCGCTCCGTCGGACTGCGCCGAGGATGATGACGTCATCGAGGCCGTGGACGTTAACGAGACTGCGGACGTCATCTCCATCGAGGTCGCCGTGGCGGGCTGAATGAGCCCCGTGGCGCACAGGACCAGGGCGAGCACGGCCAGCAGCCCGGCACACCGCCGGGCTGGGGACAGCCGCATGCGTGTCCTGGCCATGGCACGGGATGCTAGCCCGCGCCCCCCAGCCTCGCCATTCCGTGATTCACAGCGCCGGCTGGCAGTCCGCGACCCAGGAGCGCAGCATCCCGGTCAGATGCCCCCATGCGCAGCTGACCTGCTTATAACCTGCAGCGCCCCGCCGAATCGCATCACCGTACGTGCGTTGCGGCGCGCTGACCCGAACGCGCCGCAACGCACGGCGGAAGCCCAGAGCGGCGATGAGGAAGGGCAGGGCCCAGGCCGACGCCGTAGACGAAGGCGAGCAGCGGCCGGGGCGGCGGCGCCGACAACAGGGCGGAGAAGCCGAGGGTGAAGGCACCAACCCGGCTACCAGGACGCCCGGCCATCCCGCCCCGCCTGTACGTCGGCCGCTGATATGCCGGTCGCGTACGCGACGTAGCCGGGTACAAACGGCAGACAGCACGGTGAAGAAGAACGACACCCCGCCCCCCGAGGAGAACGAGCGGCGCCGCCGGCAGCAGCGGGCCGCTGGAGACGAGGTCGGATACGCCTTGGCTCAAGGACGGCCTCCAGGGCAGGGTGGAAGAGGAACGCGCGCCCCGTCGGACCACCCGAGCGAACATACTCCCAACCTCCTTAGGAGAAGGGTCAGGGGGGTGCCTGCCTCCACCGCCACCAAGGAGGACGTCATGGCCAAAGCGTTGTCGCATCCGGTCTTCGCCCGTGTCTATCCGCGCATCGCCGCCTTCGCCGACGCGCACGGCTCGATCGAGCACCGCCAGGAGATGCTGGCGGGCGTGCGTGGGCGGGTGGTGGAGATCGGGGCGGGTACGGGCTCGAACTTCCGGCATTATCAGCCTGAAGTGACTCAGGTCATGGCGGTGGAGCCGGAGCCGAGGCTGCGGGCGCTAGCCGAGAAGGCGGCGACGGAGGCACCCGTGCCGGTGGAGGTGGTGGCCGGGCTGGCGGAGGAGCTGCCGCTGGAGGACGACGGCTTCGACGTGGCGGTGTGCTCGCTGGTGCTGTGCACCATCGCGGACGTGCCCGGTGCGCTGGCCGAGGCCCGGCGGGTGCTGAAGCCGGGCGGTGAGCTGCGCTTCTACGAGCACGTACGCTCCGAGCGGCCCGGCTTCCGGCGGGTCCAGCAGGTCCTGGCCCCGCTGTGGCGGCTGCCCGGCGGCGGCTGCCACCTCACCCGCGACACCGAACGTGCCATCCAGGAGGCGGGCTTCACCGTGAAGGACATCCGCCGCTTCTACTTCCTGATCAACGGCCGGGCCAACCCCGCCTCCCCGTCGATCATCGGCACCGCCCGGCCGTCCACCTAGGCCGCTTAGGATGTCTGCAGGGCCTTCCGGTCCGGGAGGAGGACGCATGGCGCAGTTCGGCGAACTTGAGGCCGCGATCATGGACGCGGTGTGGGCCGCGGGCCAACCGCTGCGCGTCCGCGAGATCCTCGAACACCTCGACCGGGACCCCGAGCCCGCCTACAACACCGTCCACACGGTCACCGAAATTCTCCACCGCAAGGGCTGGCTGTCGAAGAAGAAGGACGGCCGGGCCTACAGGTACGGCGCCACCACGAGCCGCGAAGAGTACGTCGCCGGCCTGATGGGCGAGGCACTCGCCGTGGCCGAGGACCGTACCGCGACGCTGGCCCGCTTCGTGCAGCAGATGCAGCCCGGCGAGGCCGAGGAACTGCACCGCCTGCTCGGCCAGGCGGTGGCCCGCGAAGCCAGGGAGGCGCCGAAGTGATCGTCGCCGCCGTCCTGTTCGCGTACGCAGCCCTACTCAGCACCCTGGCGCCGCGGCTGCTGCGCGGTGCGCACTGGGCCGAGCGGGCGCCCCGGCTGGGCATCGTGGTCTGGCAGGCGCTCGGCGCCTCGGCGCTCACCGCCGCTGTCCTGGCCGGTCTCGCCCTGACCGTGCCCACGGTCCGCGTCAGCGCCGACCTCGCCGAGCTGCTGCAGGCGTGCGTGATGGCGCTGACCGAGCAGTACGCCTCGCCGGGCGGTGCGGCTGCTGGCGCGGCCGGAGCCGTGCTCGCCCTCGCGGTGCTGGGACGCACTCTCTGGTGCGCCGGGCAGGCGATCGTGCGGATCCGCCGCGAGCGGCGCGAGCACCGCGAAGTCCTCGACATGGTCGGGCGGCCGGACACGGCCCGTGGCGTGGTCGTCCTCGATCACGACGAGCCCGCCGCGTACTGCCTGCCCGGGCGCCACCGCCGCACCGTGATCACCACCGGAGCCCTGCGCGCCCTCGACGACGACCAGCTCGAAGCCGTTCTCGCCCATGAGCGCGCCCACCAGGCCGAGCGGCACGACGCCGTACTGGCCTGGGCGCAGGTGCTGGCCAATGCCTTCCCGCGCATCCCTCTGTTCCGTATCGCCGAGGCGGAGATCGCGCGGCTGGTGGAGATGCGCGCCGACGATGTCGCGGCTGCCCGCTCCGGGCGGCTGACCACCGCGGCCGCCCTCCTCGCGGTCGCCGGCGGGCGCGCCCCGGCCGTGGCCCTCTCGGCAAGCGGCTCGACCGCCGCCCGCCGGGTACGCCGCCTCATCGAGCCGCACCGCCCGCTCAGCCGCACACGCATCGTGGCCGGTTCACTGACAGCGGCAGTCGCGCTCGCCGTGCCGCTGCTGGTCGTCGGCGGCCCTGCGGCGGCCGCGACCCAGCTGAACTACTGCCCGGACGGCACCCCGGCCGCCCAGGTCACGACCATGCGCTGACCCTCCCCGCAACCCCGGTCGAGGGGCACTGCACGCTCCCGGCTGGACGCCGCCATTCACATTGACCTAACCTCCTTAGGAGCTAAGGTCACGGGTAAATACGGAAGGCGTCGTCCGCATGGGAGAGCTTCTGTTCGGTACGACGCTGCTGGCGTCGTACCTCGGAAACGTCGCGGCGCGCTGCTCGCGTCCTGCCGCGTGGCCGTGATGTGCCCACGTCTTTGGCCACCGGCTTCCGCCGCCCATCGGCTGTTGTTCGCACCCGGCCTCCTCGGCGACGACCGGCTCATCGCGGACGGGTGCGTTGCCGCCCGCCCGCTACGACGTGAGCTGAACCGCCTCCCCCAGACCTGAACGGACAAGGAGTCGCGCCATGGAAAACCTGCTCTACCTCCTCCCCGTGCTCGCCTGCCCAGTCGGTATGGGCCTGATGATGTGGTTCATGATGCGCCCCAAGCACGGCGCCCAGGCCGGCCCCACTGCGGACCGACAGGAGCTGACCCGCCTGCGCAAGGAGATCGACGCCCTGCGCAGCGAGCAGGCGTCCCGGGAAACCACCCCGCAGGACCGCCCGGCATGACGGGCGTCTGGCTCCCGCTGGTGGCGACCGCACTCGCCGCAGCTCTCACCTGGTGGTGCTGTATACGCCCCATGGCCAAGGACCGCGCCTGCCACGCCGCTCAGGCCGGCGCGGACGATCCCGAGCTCCAGGAAGAGCTGCGGCGCGCCCGCGAGGAAGTGCGGCAACTGCGCGAACAGGCCGCCCCGCCTGCCGCCCCCTCCAAGGGACCGGAGATCCTCGACAAGTGACCTCTTCCGTACCAACGGTCCGGCGCTCCGTCGTCACGATCGTCCCGCTCGTCTCGCTCGTCCTGGTCCTGCTGCTTGGCACCGCCGCGCCCGCGTCCGCGCACGCCACCCTGCTGTTCACCAGCCCGGCCGCGGACGCGACGGTGGCCGACTCGCCGAAGTCGCTCGTCCTGGTCTTCGACCAGCCGGTCAGCCTGAGCGGAACCTCCGTACGCGTCGAGCCCTCGGCCCGCCTGGGCACCGCCACGCTCAGCCAGGGCAACCAAGAGGTCACCGTCCCCGTCCGCTCCCCCCTTGCCGAGGGCGTGCGCGCCATCAACTGGCAGGTCACCGCCCGCGACGGCGACGTCATGACCGGGAGCTACCGCTTCGCCGTCGGCCCTCGCACCATCGCCCTCGCCTCCGGCCAGACCACCGCTGCCAAGGACGCCACCCCCACCACGATCCTGCGCTGGCTGTTGTTCGCGGCCCTCGCCGTCATGCTTGGTGAGGCGGCCGGCCGACGCCTCACCGCCCGCGTCCCCGACACCCCGACCCGGCGCCCACGCTCCTGGGCCCTGCCTGCCTCGCTCATCGGCGCCACCGCCGCACTCATACTGGCCGCCCTGCAACTCGGGGACGGCTCGTTCTCCTCCCTGACCGGCACCAGGCCCGGAGTCCTGTCCCTGGTCGAAGTCGCGGGCTTCGCTCTCGTCGCCCTGGCGGTGCTGGTACGCCGCCGCACCTGGGCGGTTGTCCCGCTCACCGCCGTCCTGGTCGCCGAGGCTCTGCGCGCCCACCCGCAGGCCGAGCAAGCCGTCGCGGGCCCGGTGCTCACGTTCGTACACCTCACGGCCGCCGTCCTGTGGACCGGAACGCTGCTGCACGTGCTGCACACCCTGGCCGCGTGGCGCGGCGAACGCTCCCCCGTCCGCGCCCTGCTGTTCTCCTACGCACGGCTCGCCGCCTGGCTGTTCGCCGCCGTCGTCGTCACCGGGCTGATCTCCGCGCTGCTCCTCGTCCCGCTCCGCGACCTCGCCACCACCACGTACGGGCAGGTCCTGCTCGTCAAGATCGCCCTGATCACGGTGGTCGGGGGTCTGGCCCTCGCCGCTCGCCGTCGCCTGCGCCGCACCGGGGCGGGGTCACCCCAGCGCCCGGCTCGGGCCGAGACCGGCGTGCTCGCCGTCGTCCTCGCGTTCTCCGCCACACTCACCGTGCTGTCCGTCCCCGCCGACGCCAACCGCTCCCTCCCCTTCGCCCCGCCGCTCGACGGCCCGGTCGTGCCCGCCGGCACCCGCGCCGGGGAGATCGGCATCAGCGCCCGCGCCGCGACCGGCCGGCTCGTCATCGACCTCACCGCGCCCCAGATCGGCGGCAATGAGAAGCAGTCGTACGGCCTGAAGGCCACCCTCGCCGACCCGCGCGGCACCCGCCGGGCCCTGAAGCTTCGCGGCTGCGGCACCGGCTGCTTCTACACCCCGGTCACCTGGCGCGTGGGCACCAGCCGCCTCACCCTCACGGCGTCAGCGGGTGAGGAATGGGCCGGCGGCCGCGCGGGCCTCGCCGTCACCTGGCCGCCCCGCCCGGACACGGCCCTGCTGGGCGAGACGGTCGCCGCCATGAAGAAGACCCCTCGCTTCACCCTCCACGAGCTGGTCACCAGCAACACCGCGCGCGGTCTCGGCGACCTCAAGCAACTCCCCATAACGGGCACGGAGTTCCTCGCCTCCGAACCGTACGGCAGCGGCACCGCCCCCGTGATCACCCGCCTGCCGGACGAGAACGGCCACCGCCGCCTGGCCCTCGCCTACCCCGCCGAGCACACCCAGCTCGACCTCACCCTCGACGAGACTGGCCGCATCCTCCACGAAACCCTGACCGCCCCCAACCACCTCGTCACCCGCACCTTCGTCTACCCAGAGACGGACGAGGACGGCCATGACCACTGAGCCCCCGGGGCAAAACCGTCGGCTCGCCCGCAGGACCTGCCTAATATCAACTGTGATGGGGAGCCGGAGACAGCACACGGCCCGCGGAACGCAGTGGACCACACGGATCGCGGCGCTCTGCCCTGCTCTGGCCGTGCTGCTCGCCGCACTGGTGATCTGCCTGGGGTTCCTGGCCCACGGCCAGAGCGACGCCCCGGTCACCGCCTCTACGACCTCTATGTCCGCCACGGCGATCCCAACCGGCACCCCAGTCGAACACCACGCGACGACAGCCTCACACCCGTCCGGCTGCCTTCCCGACGACGTGTGCTGCAGCCCGGCTGCCGACGGCGTACGAGCCGTGCCCGCCGCTCCCGCCCAACCCCTCCCAGCGGTCCTGCCCCGTATGCCGGACATCCCGAAGCAGCTGGACACCCCGTCACGCTTCGCCGACCCCGCGCCGACCTGCCGCGCTCCCGATCTCCACGTCCTCCAGGTGCAACGGACCTAGACGGATGCCACGGCACCGTGCGCCCGCGCGCACGGCCAGCCGACTTTCGCCATCCAACGCACCTGCACCCACCGCCGCCCGACGACACCGCGCGGCGGAGACGAGGAACACACAGCCATGAGCAAGTCCAGCAAGAAGGCGACCGCCGAGGCACGGCGGGCCAAGGTAGAGGAGATGCGCCGCGCCGAACAGGCCCGCGATCGCCGAAACCGGATCATCACCATCACACTCAGCACGGTCATTGTCGCCGGGCTGGTCGGCTGGGGCGCGTACGCCATCAACAGCGCCAACGAGAAGGAGGACCAGAAGGCCGCCGCAGCGAAGAAGCCCGTAAGCGGCGAGAAGACCTGGGACGCGAAGAAGCTCACGCAGAAACATGTCCAGGGCACCGTCGACTACTCGACGAAGCCGCCCGTCGGCGGCGACCACAACAAGGCGTGGATGACCTGCGACGGCACCGTCTACACCAAGGCCATCGCCAACGAGAACGCCGTCCACTCCCTCGAGCACGGCGCGGTCTGGGTGACGTACAACGACAAGGCCACCGACGCCGACATCAAGGCGCTGAGCGACAAGGTCTCCAAGACGCCCTACACCCTGATGAGTCCGGACGAGGACCAGTCAGGAACGATCACGCTGTCGGCCTGGGGCCGCCAGCTCAGCGTCAGCAAGGCGTCCGACCCCAGGGTCGAGCAGTTCCTCACCAAGTACGTCCAGGGCGCGCAAACTCCCGAGCCGGGCGCCACCTGCGCCGGCGGGCTGACCTCCTCATGAGGTATACGACTGTGGCGGCGCGGGACGTGACGGACGCCAACGACCCGCGCCCAGGAGCCTCCGTCGAGCGCTGATCGACAAGGTCGTTGACTGTGTCGTCTCTGAGTGACAACCCGCTGGCAGGCCCGACCAGGTCCAACGGTCGGCGCAGCCCGCGTCACGGCCCAGCGGGTACGGACGGCAACGTCGGCGGCGTCCGGGGCGTACGCCCTCACGCCGCCGACCGGTCTCCCCCACTCACGCCGCGGGGGTTGACTCCTCGGCCGTGGAGCTGGAGGGGGTGGCCGACGGGCCCTTGAAGGGCTTGGACGGGTACCCGGTGTCGAAGTGCATGTAATCGGGCACCTTGATGTCCTGCCAGACCCAGCCCTCCTCCATGAACGCCCGCCAGACCAGGCCCTCCTTGAGGATCTTGCCCTTCCCCTCGGTGCGCGCGGCGAACTTGGCGCTCGGCGACCAGCGCTTGCTGCGCAGGTCCTTCCACGGGTTCTCGAGCGGGTTGATGTCGATGGCGCGTCCGTTGGCGTGCGGGGACTCCCTGAACGGGGCGTTGATCTGGTCGGGGCGACGGCAGTTGAAAGCGGAGGTGTTGTCGGCGCGCAGGCTGACGTTCAGGTCTCCGTCGTAGGCCTCCATCGGCTCCATACGGCGGATGGGGAATCCTTCCTCGAACAGTCGCGTGAAGATGCGGACGACGCTGGCCGTCACATCGGCGTTGACCACGAGGACGCCGCGGTGCACCTCGCCGTCGAAGCCCACGTAGTTCATCTCCACGCGGCGCAGCTGGTCGCGGACGTCGGGACAGCCCTTGCGCCACAGCCCCGCCGCCACCATGCGGGACCACTGGGCGTCCGTGATCACTTTGACCGCGGCGTCCAGGGACGCTGTGGGGGAAGGGGTGGGAGATGGGGTGGGGATCGCGCTGGGAGTCGCGGAGGGCCGTGCCAAGGTCCCGTCGGAGCTGCCGGCACCCGCCGTGGACGGGGTGCCCCCCGACGCCGACGAAGACGAGCAGCCGCCGGCCAGAAGTGCCGTCGCGGAAAGCAGTGCAAGGCTGCCGAGGGCAAGCTTCCGGCGCCGACCACGCTCGCGGGCCGATAGTGCCGTGTCCCTGCTCGGGTGATGGAGGTGGGCCGCGTCGCGCATGCGCTCCGTCTGCGGTGCATGGCTGGTCAAGCAAAATCTCCTGGAGTGCTTCCGGGGCACCCGTGCCGGGCACGGCCGCGATCCCGGTACGGGGATGGTCTGATTGGTCGGGACTGGTCGGCCAGGACCGGTGCCTCAGTGTCGCTCTGGCGTCGGGCCGTCGTTCAGCGGGAGGTCGTACGTGAGGAGGCGGCGGCCCTCGGGCGTGCGGATCTCTCCCTGACGCCGCCAGCCGAGCCGGTCGTAATACGGTCCGGCCCCGCCCTCGGCGGCGGTGACGAGAGTGACACGCGCGCAGCCCACGTCGGTGGCGTCCTTCACGAACCGCGCGATCAACCGAGCCCCTATGCCGCGGCAACGGGCGTGCTCGGCCACGACGACGTAGTCCAGAACAGCGGTGACGCCAGAGTGACCGACGGCGGGAGTCTGCCGGGCCGCCCGGTTCGGTATCAGCTTGCGGCCGTAGCGCACCAGCCGAGTACGCAGGAAGTGCAGCGCGAGGCGGGGCCGCAGACACAGGCCGCCCAGGGCTCGGAACAGCAGTCCGCGCCCGTAGTCGCGCAGCACATGGCGGCGGTGCGCCGCCGGGTCGGTCGCACCGATGAGGAAGCCCACCGGCTGCCCGCCCATCTCCGCGATGTAGGCGCGCGCGTCCGGACCGGTGAGGTAGGTCCCGTTGTACGCGGTCAGGAACTTCGGCCCGAGGCGGGCGAAGAAGCTGTCCGGAAAGTACCTCAGGTGCTCGGCGACCACGAACGGGATGTCGTCAGGGTCCATGGACCGTATTCGAAGGCCGCCGTGCGCCGCGGGGCGGGCGTCTCTCGTCACCGGACTCGGAGGCCCAGCGGGGATCTGGTCCGGGGCGAGTCGGGCAGGGCTCGGGTGTGCGGCTGAGCGCATGTCGGCGTCCACATAGCAGAAATTACTACACTGCGTAGAAACTTAGTAGTTCAGTACCCTGGTCGGGGCGGGGCTTGCCGTGTGAACCGCGAACCCATTGCGGCCCGAGAGGGTAGACCGGGAGTCCCAGTTCGGCTGGCACGTCGGCCGTATGCGGCTTCTGAGCAGGAAAGGAAGGACGTCATGGCCTGGCCGCCAAGTGCACGGACTTCCACCGCAGGTTCGCGGAAATGATGATCGAGCCTCGTAGCGGTGTGATCGAGATGGCGAGGACGAGCAGAAGAACGGCCGTAATATTTGACAAGAAGCTCGCCGACGATGTGGTGAAGAACCAGTCCACCGAGGTCAAGCAGATGCAGGGCATGCTCGACCGACTCCGATCCCGTCGGTCACGCCCGTGCCGTTCCGGGCCTTCCGCGCAGAGGCCCCGAACAGCCGGCCGCCTCCGTCACCGCATGCCATGCCAGCCCGTACCGGACAAGGAAGATGAAGAAAATACCGAAGCTGCACCCAAAGGCCCGCCTCGCACTGCTCGTCGGGCTGCTCCTGGCTGCTGCCGGCTCCCTGTTGGTATGGAACCCGGACCGGCTGCTCTCCCAAGGCTTCACATCCGTGGTGCCCGGGATCTGGGCGGGACCGGGCTTCGCCGTAGTTTTCGCGCTGAGCACCCTCGCCTTCTTTCCGAAGCCGGTGCTCAATGTCACCGCCGGGGCGATTTTCGGTATCCCCGAAGGGCTGGCGCTGGCCGTGATCGGGACCACCCTCGGCGCGGTGCTCGCCTTCAGGCTCGGCCGCAGCCTCGGCCGGGAGGCGCTTCAGCCACTGTTGAAGAGGAAGATCCTCGCCACCCTCGACCGCCGCCTCACCGATCAGGGCTTCGTCAGCGTGCTGCTCCTCCGCATCGTGCCCGGCGTGCCGTTCCAAGGGGTCAACTTCGCGGCCGCCTTCTCCGGAGTGCGCCCGTGGTCCTTCACGGCCGCGACCGCGCTCGGTGTCCTGCCCGGCACCGCCGCATACGTGATCGCCGGAGCCACGGCCTCATCCCCCGCTTCGCCGGCCTTTCTTTTCTCGATCGCTGCCATCGCCATCATGATGGTGCTCACCCTCGCCATCGCGCGGCGGGCGCGGCGCAAGGGCACTCCGCCGAAGGCCGTCGAGCCAGTTTGACCTACGGCGAGACAGGTCGGTAGTCCCGTTCTGGCACGCCTGCAGCAGCGCGATTTGCTCATTGCTGCCGCGCCGCGGCAGCAACTCAGCCTGCAGCCTGCCCACCGGCGGTAGATGTGCCGGAGGGGCGCCGGGCCGCGGCCGGGGACCTTGTGATGAGGAGGTTCCCGAGATCCCTACACCCCTGTCGCTGGCGGTCATCGGCGGGGTGCTGGCCGTCACCACGGTGGCCAGCCTGGTCAAATCCCGGCATGATCCTGCGGCTCGGGCGCACGCCGGAGCCGTTATCGCTGCTCCACATCACGCGGCTGGCGGTGAACAGCGCACTTCCGGGCTGAGGAGAACGAGTCGGCACGTGGTGCGCGGGAATGCTTCATCCCCGCGCTTTCGGCCGAAGGTCCTCGCGCGACTCTTCTGGGCCGCTCACGCGGCCGACCACGGTGCGAGGCCCTGTCGGCCGGCTCCGGCCCGTGAGTGCGCCGCCGGGTCCGACGCACTCACCCGGCCGTCGCTCAGTCGCAGGTGACTTCGTCGCGGGGCACGTACCGCGTCTTGAAGGTCTCCCGCTCGACCTCCTTGCCGCCGTCCTTGAAGACCCGGTCGACCGCGACGTTGAAGCCTTCGAGCGGGGTCTGCGGCACGCACTTCTCTCCGGATGCTCCCTCGCGGGTTGCCGGCTGCTTCACGTCGGTGCGCGGGCCCTTGACCGCTTCGACAGTGTCGTACTTCTTGGTGCCGAGGAAGGTGATCGTGATGGACGTGTCCGTGGCGCGCGCGTCGATGTAGATGGCGTTGCCCGAGTCGTTTTTGAACTTCAGGTCGAGGCTGCCCCAGGCCACCGTCGCCTCCCGGCCCTCCGGGTAACGCTCGATGTAGAAGGAGTGCGCGCCGTACTCCACCGGCTTCACGCCAGCGAAGAAGACGGCGTTGAAGACCGTGGTGGCCACCGCGGACACACCGCCGCCGGCCGCCTTCTCGAACTGGTCGTTGTTGATGATGATGCCCTCGACGAACCCGTTCTCCTCGGTCCGCTCACCCACGGTGCGGTTGAAGCTCCAGGTCTCGTCGGGCAGCACGACCGACCCGTTGATCAGCTCCGCGGCACGGCCGATGTTCGTGACGCGATACGGCGCGGGCTCGAAGTTGACCGTGAAGGTCGACATCTCCTCCTTGATACCGAGGCGGCCGACGTTGCCCCGGGTCAGCTTGGGGTCCACCTTCTCGGTGGCCACCGCCCCGGTGCGGGCCGCCCCGGTCTCGGTCAGCAGCGGCAGTACGGCTTTCCTGAGCGCCTCGGCCGTCACCTCCTGCCCGCTCTTGCCGTCCGAGGCCACCACCACTCGCCCGCCGTCCAGGCGCAGTTTCGCGTCGACCGCCTCGCCGCCGGCCTCTGCGAGCGGGCTGGACACCGCCGGATCGGCCAAGAGCTCCTTGCCGTCCAGTACGGAGGTCAACCTCTTGTCCCCCTCCGGCTTCATGGTGAGGTGCTCGCCGAGCGTCGCCGCGCTGATCTCGATCTCCCGGCCACCCACGTTGAGCGTGACCGGCGCCGACATCGCAGGGGTGGCGAACTCCTTCATCGCGCGGTTCACTTCCGCCGCGCCGATCCTGGGTTCGGTCGTGCGTACTGGCAGCCGCACTTGCTCCTTCGCCTGGCCCGGGACCACCGCAGCCAGAGCGTCGACCGCGCCGTTCACGTCCAGGGACCGCCCGGTGACCGGCCGCGTCGGCACCGGCTCGCCCGCGTGGAAGGTGACGGCACCCTCCCGGGCCTTCCGGTCGTACGTCTTCGCCTCCTCGGCCAGTGACGCGCGGGCTTTCGCCTCGTCCACGCGGATCACCGGTTCGACCTCACGGCCATCGCTCGTGAACAGGCGGCCGATCACGGTGAACGGGTCGGATCCCGCTTGCGCGGCCTGGGTGACCGTCTCCTCACTGTCCAGAGAGATGCCGTCCACGTCGACGGTGCCGACACTGTCGGCGAGGCGCACCTTCACCGGCTCCGACCAGGCCCCGCCCAGGCTGTTGTCCAGCTTCTCCCGCGCCTGCGAGCTGCTCAGCCCTCCGATATCCACACCGCTCACCCGGGTGCCCGCGGGAACGTCGTCACCGGACACCAGCAGGCCCACCAGATACAGCCCACCGAAACCGACAACCACCGCCCCGGCCACGAGCGCGACACGACGGCCTATTCGGCGACGACCGGCCGACGTGGCGTCGGCGGGCGGGTCGAGTAGGGATGAGCGACTCACTAGTTCTCCTCGTATGTGACTGTCGCGTGCCGCGGGCAGAACCCGCACGGGGGCTGCTTGCCGAGTGCCGATAAGAAGAGGTTTGCGGTGATACCACAAGCCCTGTCACCGGCCCGCTCAGGAGCCGCCGTCTGCCGCCCCGTCGGGGCGTTGGTTCCCTGCGGGCAGGGCCTTGGTGCACTGGTGGACAGGCCCGGCCGCCGGTTCGCCGAGCGGAGACCCCTGACCTGACCGCCGGAGCCGGGCCGAGGACGGCGGAGCGCCGACGACAGCACTCCCGATCCGGTCCCGCACCGGCGCAACGGCTCCTCCTGCACCGGCGGAGAATCTCGCCGGGAGTCCCGAGTGCCGACGAACAGCCGCCGCGGGGCCGTGAGGGGTCGACCGCTGCGGGCTGCCCGTGCGCGTCGACCCGGCCCAGGCTCCTGGGTGCCAGTCCGGCCGGTCCGCCGCTACCCGCCTCCAGTGGCCGAGCCGGGGAAGGCACTCCCTGGGCGACCGAAACGGGCGGCGACACGGCGCGGGGCGAGCCGAGCACTGCGCGATGGACACGACAGCTCCTGTTCTCCGCAGTACCCGAGAGCGGCGGTGCCGTTTCGTCTCTCCGCCGCGCCGATTTTCCTCGACTGGTAGGCACACACCTTATCTCCTAGGTAACTAAGTCAGTTAGTTGGATAGCGGTAACCTCGGTCACGATCGCCGGTGATCGCGAAAGGGGGGCGCAGATGGTTGGGTCGCCGTTCGGGGTCTCACTGCTGCCGCGCGCCCGCCCCTTCGGCGGCTTCCGTTCCCGCGGACGGCTAACAGCGGCGACGTCGGCCTCCACGCCTGGATCAAACGGCCGCGGCGAGTAGGGGCCTTCCGCCTTGCTGCGCGGCTTCCTGAGGCGGCCGGACCAAGGGGCAGCCGGGGGTGTTGGTCCGGGTCAGTCCCAGGTCGCAGGCAAGGATCACGGCCTGGATCCGGTCCCTGGCGCCGATCTTCGGTCCGACTTGGGCCTTCACCATCCAGCCTCGGCCGATGGCTACCAGGATCTCGCGCTCCCGCTCGGTAGTGAGCGCCCCGGGGTCGTCGTCGGTTGTCCGGCCGCCGGCATGCCCCGGCAGTTTGTGGGCGTAGGTGTCCAGGAAACGAGGGGCCAGACGGGGGGGCGATGACCGCGTTGCCGCAGGCGACAGCACGGATCCCGGCGAGTAACTCGCCCGGGAGGGCGTCCTTGAGGAGGAAGCCGCTGGCTCCGGCGCGCAGTGCGGCGTGGGCGTACTCGTCCAGGTCGAAGGTGGTGAGCACCAGTCGTACCGCGGCACCACACGGGGAACCCGCCGATCCAGACGAATTCGCCGCTACAGGGATCAGGACCAGGCCTCCACGAGTTGGGCCGACCACGCAGGCGGTTCACCTGTTGGCGGACCGCCTGCGCATGAGACCCGCGACCTCGCACCTCCGGGCACCACGCCACCCCTTTCGCGTTCTTCACCGGCATGGCCAAGTCCACGCGTACATCCGCGAGAACTCTCGAAGGCCAGGCATACGCCGGCGAGCGCGGTCCCACCACCGGCGGCCCCAGGTCATCGACGACGACATGGCCGCGTACGCCCGCACGCCCCGGGCACACGCGGACGCCTGGCAGCAGCGTCCTGACGCGCGCGAGCACCTGGCCCATGCCCCGGACTGAGTCTCCGACCGCGCGTCAGACGGTGACGCCCTGCGAGCGCAGGAAGGCGACGGGGTTGATCGCGGTGCCGTAGTTCGGGCTTGTACGTATCTCGAGATGCAGGTGCGGGCCACTGGAGTTGCCGGTGTTGCCGGACTGGGCGATGGTCTGCCCGGTCTTCACGGCCTGCCCGGCCTTCACATCGATCCGGGACAGGTGCGCGTACTGCGAGTACGTCCCGTTGCCGTGCTTGATCACTACGGCATTGCCGTACGCCGGTCCGTCCCCGCCGCCGTTCGGTCCGGCCTTGACGACGGTGCCGCCGCGCACAGCGCCGACCGGGGTACCGAGGGGCACGGCGAAGTCCTGGCCGGAGTGGGTCGACGACCACATATTCCCCGCCTGAGCATAGCCCGCGGAGAGTTTGTACTTCTTGACCGGGGCGACCCATGAGGGCGCCTTCTTCGCGGCCTTCTCAGCGGCCTGGGCGGTGACCGAGCCGGGCAGCGCGGAGGCGGTCTTGCCGGTTTGCGCAGCCACCGCGGTGCCCACGCCCAGCACAGCCGACGCTCCGAGACCAACGGCTATGACGGCCGCCCGGGTACGGAGCAGGGACGAGCCGGGATTGCGGGAGCGAGTGCGCTGGGACATTCGGGATTACCTCCGGGCATGAATGGACCCGGCACACAAGCCACATGCCGGGCGGGCCACCCCTTGGTACCCGCGCTCCCTCCATTACTCAAAGGGCGGTTCTACTAATCGGGACCGTAGCCGGGCGCTCGAATCCCCACCCCTTCGGCACCTATGACTCAGCGAATAAATCATCCCAAAACACCATCCGCCCACCTTCGGCGGAGAGGTTTACCCGCACTACACAAGCGGCACATAGCACCCATCAGGTCGCCTTTCTGCCGCTCCGGCCCCTGACACCCAAACCGCCGCCAAGCCATGGGCTGAAAGCACCTCGATTCATGGCAATCCTCGCCACTATTCCGCCTAGTAAGGGACAAAACGCCTGTGTGGCACATCACCGGACGGCGAGATCCGATAGCCCTGGAATGTGACGCGCGCTACGCAGATGGGCATAGCCGCTAGGCGCCGTCGGCCACGGCCCGCAGCCGCCGGTCTTGCGGAGCGCCGGAGCTGCAAGCCGAGGCAGTCCCTGGTCAGCGCCCACCACACCGCCGCCCCGGCACGCGGGGGCGACGGCGACACCGTTGTCGTCTGCCGCATCATCGAAACCAGCGGCGAACACCACCGATGAACCCCGACCGGTGGACACGGCGGCGCCCCGGCACACCAGAAAACGGGACACGGCCGTAGGCCGCTTCCCGCTCGCGGAGTGGATGACCGCAAGAAGGGCCTGGATCCGACCGATGTGCACCCAGGCGTCAGGGCAAAAGGGGTGTGACGTTTCCCATGCAACTCAGGATTGCCTCGCGGCGTCCCGATCCGGCAGAGTCTGGGTTTCGTCAGGCCCCGCATGCGACACAGCAACCCGTGACGACACACGACCCCAGAACTTCTCCGGAACAACATCGCGAGTCGCCGCATGCCGCCCGAGATCACCACGCGACACTCCCCGCAAGGGAGTTGCGCACCGGGCCCGTGCCTCCCGTGACCTGTCAGCAACGGAGGCCAGCGCCAGGGGGCTCAATCGCGCCCGCTAGGTCACCCAACCTGGAGCGGGCGATGATGGAAGGACACCGTGTGAGCCGGATCCGGGGATTCGCCGTGGCCTCCGCCACTGCGGTCACGACTGTTGGCGCCGTCGCGGGTGTTGCCCCGGGCAACACCGCACAGTCATCGAACGACTTCGATGCGACCGCGGCCGACGCGACCCTTCTCGCGGACATACCCGCGGGCCAGCAGGCCCAGGTCCAGGGCATGGCTCAGCAGGCCGACTCCCAGGCCATCGCGGCGGACGCCGCCACGAAGAAGTCCGCCGAAGAGGCGGCGCGTAAGCAGGCGGCCGAGGATGCGGCGGCCAAGAAAGAAGCTGCGGAGAAGAAGGCCGAGGCGGAGAAGAAAGCCGCAGCGGAGAAACTCGCGAAGGAGCGGGAGGAAGCCCAACAGGAGGCCGCCAGCCGCTCGACCCGTGGCTCCTCCTCCTTCCCGGTCCAGAGCGCGTACACCGCCGCAGAGGTGCAGGCGATCGCGCGCCAGATGGTGCCCGCCGACCAATTCCAGTGCTTCAGCGACATCGTGGAGCGCGAGTCCAGCTGGAACTACCAGGCGGACAACCCCACGTCCGACGCCTACGGCCTCATGCAGGCGCTGCCCGGCTCCAAAATGTCCTCCGCCGGCGCCGACTGGCAGACCAACCCGGCCACCCAGATCAAGTGGGGCCTGAACTACATGAACGACCGCTACGACAGCCCCTGCGGCGCCTGGCAGTTCTGGCAGGCCAACAACTGGTACTAGACCAGCCCGGCCTCCATAAACTCTCCGAGCCCCTGGCCTCAACCGGCCGAAGGCTCCATACGTCCGCACCGGGTGGTTCAACCTCGTCCCGGATCACGTGCGGGAGGCAACCGATGTCCAATGGGCCGCCCAGTGCGATCAGCTGCAGGGAAAGCACATACAGGTCGAGCCCGGACAAGAAGGGGTGCAGATCGAGCAGGTGCGCCGGGCGACCATACGAGCGCCAAGTACCCGGTTGCCCGCTGAACGGCGCTCCGCGCCGCTCAGCGGGTGCCTGTCGGTCAGTCGAGGTTGACCGAGCGGGCTGAGGTGGCGCCGATCTCCTGGACGATTTCACTGAGGACGTCGGTCGGGACGTCGTTGTCGATGGTCAGCACGAACAGCGCCTCGCCGCCCTCATCCAGGCGGGAGACCTGCATCCCGGCGATATTGAGGCCGGACTCGCCGAGGATCCGGCCGACGGTACCGACGACGCCCGGGCGGTCGGCGTAACGCAGGAAGACCAAGTGGCTGGCCATCGCCAGGTCGATGTCGTACTTACCCACCGACACGATCTTCTGGATGTGCTTGGGGCCGACGAGGGTGCCGGAGACCGAGACCTCCTCACCATCTGCGAGTGTGCCACGGACGGTCAGCATGTTGCGGTGGTCCGGGGACTTGGAGCTGGTGGTCAGGTGGACCTCGACGCCGCGCTCCTGCGCGAAGAGTGGGGCGTTCACATAGGACACGGTCTCGTCGACGACGTCCTGGAAGGCGCCCTTGAGCGCGGAGAGTTCGAGGACCTTGACGTCGTGCTGGATGATCTCGCCGTACACCTCGACGTCGAGCCGGACGGCGACCTCGCCCGCCAGGGCAGTGAAGATCCGGCCGAGTTTCTCGGCGAGCGGCAGCCAGGGCCGTACGTCTTCCGCGATGACGCCGCTTTGCACGTTGACCGCGTCGGGGACCAACTCGCCCGCGAGCGCGAGCCGGACGGAGCTGGCGACGGCGATGCCCGCCTTCTCCTGGGCCTCGTCCGTGGAGGCGCCGAGGTGCGGGGTGCACACCACCTGGTCGAATTGGAAGAGCGGGGAGTCCGTGCAGGGCTCCTGCGCGTACACGTCCAGGCCCGCGCCCGCGACCCGGCCCTCCTTCAGGGCGTTGGACAGCGCCTGCTCGTCGACGATCCCGCCGCGCGCGGCGTTGACGATCCGGACGTGCGGCTGGACCTTGTGCAGCGCTTCCTCGCCGATCAGGCCCAGCGTCTCGGGGGTCTTCGGCAGGTGCACGGTGATGAAGTCCGAGACTTCGAGCAGCTCGTCCAGTGTGAGCAGCTTGACGCCCATCTGCGCGGCCAGCGCGGGCCGTACGTACGGGTCGTACGCGACGATCTTCATGCCGAAGGCGGACATCCGCTGGGCGACCAGGACACCGATGCGGCCGAGGCCGACGACGCCGAGGGTCTTCTCACTCAGCTCCACACCCGTGTACTTGCTGCGCTTCCACTCGCCGTTCTTCAGGGCGGTGTCAGCCTGCGGGATGTTGCGTGCCGTGGCGATCAGCAGGCCGCAGGCGAGCTCGGCGGCCGTGACGATGTTGGACGTGGGGGCGTTGACGACCATCACGCCGGCCTGGGTGGCGGCGGATACGTCGACGTTGTCGAGGCCGACACCGGCGCGGGCGACGACTTTCAGTTTCCTGGCCGCGGCGATGGCCTCGGCGTCGACCTTGGTCGCGCTGCGCACGAGGATCGCGTCGACGTCGGCAATCGCCGGGATGAGTTCGGCTCGGTCGGCGCCGTTGCAGTGCCGGATCTCAAAGTCCGGCCCGAGTGCGTCAACGGTGGCGGGCGACAGCTCTTCAGCGATCAGTACGGCAGGTTTCGGGCTCACGGTGGTCTTCAGTCCTTACCTATTGCTTCGCGGACGGCCGTCTCGGCGGCCGAAGGTGGTGGCGGCTTGCGATGTGGTTCTGCGGATGCTGGAGGAGTGCGGCCGGCATAGAGACGTAACGTGCCGCGCCCGCGCACGGGGCGACGGCGGCGTGATGCGCGAGTACGTCCTGAGGGCAGATGACGTGCCGGGCCAGGTGGTCGTGGCACGGGCGGGCGAGCGCCTGGCGGTGCTGGTGTCCGTGGGCGCACACGCCGGCCGACGCGCCCAACGATCGACGTGGGCGTGGCCGGCCGGAGGGGACGGAAGCGAACTCGTCCGCCCCCTCCAGCACAGGACGTCGTGTTATGCGTTCGCGGGCTCTGGCTGTGCCTCGCGCACCGGTGGTGCCAGGCGGCCCGTGCGATGCAGCCCGTAGAGGGCGGCCGCGCAGGCGAGGCCGACTGCGAACAGCGCCACCCACGGCAGCGCGGACATCCCTGCGGCCCGGGCGGCGTCGAGCGCGGCACCCGTCAGCAGGTTTCCGAGGGTGATGCCGATACCGCAGATGGTGTTGTACAGGCCGTAGTGGGTGGCGACGAGGCGGTTGCCGGAGAGACGGACGATGGTGTCCATCTCGAAGGGGTACGCGATCATCGTGCCGATCGCGAGGAGCAGCGCGGAGAGCGCCGGCGGCACGGCCGCGAGCAGCCACAGCCCCACGCCGCCGTCCGGTACCGGGATCGCGGTGGCCACCAGCAGCGGAACAAACCCCAGCCCCATGGTCAGCAGGCCCCAGGTCAGGGCGCGGCCCGGTTCCATGCGGGCTTTGCACCAGGCGGTCACCTTGGTCTGGAAGAGGATGGTGCTCAGGCCCGACACGGCGAACAGCACCGCCACCGCCCCCGTGCCGAAAGTCCCGTCACCGCCCAGGCGGCGTACCTCCAGCGGCAGGGCGAGATAGACCTGAAACTGCATGACGTAGAAGCCGATCATGGCAACCGAGAACAGCAGGAACGGCCGGTTGGCCACGATGCCGCGCCACTGGGTCAGCACGCCTTCCTGGTCCTGTCCGCGCTTGGCGTCGTCGCCCCGGCGAGCGGGCAGGGCCCGGATCTGGACGATGCTCAGCAGAGCGAAGATCCCGGCCGCGGTAAGGCACGTGACGCGGAAGCTCACGCCGGTCAGCAGCATGCCCACCAGCGGGCCGAGCAGGATCCCGGCCTGGTAGAAGACGTTGAACAGCGCGAATGCCTCGACCCGCCGCTCACCCGCGTCCGCCGCCACATAGGCTCGTACGGCCGGGTTGAACAGCGCCCCGGCCAGGCCCGTCGCCGCCGAAGCGGCCAGCAGGGCGGGTACGGACTCCACGAGTCCGAGGGTCGCGAAACCGACGATGCGCAGCACCAGCCCGGCGATGATCATGGGCTTGTAGCCGAGCCGGTCGGCCAGCGTTCCGCCGAGCAGGAACATGCCCTGCTGGCTGAAGTTGCGTACGCCGAGGATCAGCCCGACCAGCCAGCCCGCCAGGCCCAGCGGGCCTGCCAGATACGCGGCCAGGTACGGCATCAGCATGTAGAAGCCGAGGTTGATGGTGAACTGATTCACCATCAACAACTGGACACTGCGTTCGTAGGAACGAACCTGCGCGATGGTCGACCTCACCGGTTCCCCTCCGCAAGCGCGTCGCCGCCGTCAAGCTGTTCGGCGGCGGCGCTGTCCACGGACACCCCGGCTTCCGCCTCGGATGCGTCGAGCGGACCGGCCATGTCGGACCGCGGCTCCGAGTCGGCCAGCGTGAGCGGGTCCATGACGCTTTCGCACCGCGTCCAGCGGGTGACCTCCTTCTCGTCCAGGCGGCCGATCACCTCCGGTTCGGGCGCGGGCGGGGAGTCGAGCAGGCCGTGGGCGGCGCAGTAGTCGTCGTCGTAGACCGTGCCGAGGTAGCGCTGCGGGCCGTCCGGGAAGATCGCCGCGATCCGGGCGTCCGCGGGCAGGGTGCGGGCCAGCCAGCCGGCGACCATCGCCACCGCGCCGACGCTCCAGCCGCCGGTGGCGTAGTGGGAGGCGGCCAGTTGGCGGCAGCTCCACACCGCCTCCGCCGGGGCGACCCAGTGCACCTCGCTGAAGTTGTCGTAGGCGACATTGCGCGGGTAGATGCTGGAGCCGAGGCCCCGCATGAGCCGGGGCCGGGCGGGCTGCCCGAAGATGGTCGACCCGATGGTGTCGACTCCGACCAGTTTGAGGTCCGGGTAGAGCTGCTGGAGTACGCGGGAGACTCCGGCGGAGTGTCCGCCGGTGCCCACGCTGCACACCAGCACGTCGATATGGCCGAGTTCCGTGGCCAGTTCGAGGGCGAGCGGGGTGTACGCGGTGGTGTTGTCAGGGTTGTTGTACTGATCAGGGCACCACGAGCCGGGGTGCTGCTCCATCAGCTTGGCGACCCGGTCGCGGCGGGCCTGCTGCCAGCCCCCGGTGGGGTGCGGTTCGGAGACGAGATTGACCTGAGCCCCGTACGCGGTCAGCAGCCGGGTCATGGACATCTCCAGCCCCGGGTCGGTGACCAGCGTGACCGGGTGTCCGTAAACCATTCCGGCCAGGGCGAGTCCCAGACCGAGGGTGCCGCTGGTCGACTCGATGATCCTGGCGCCCGGCTGGAGTTCGCCACGGGCGCGGGCACGCTCGACCATGTGCAGGCCCGGACGGTCCTTGATGCCGCCGGGGTTGAAGCCTTCCAGCTTCGCCCAGAAGCCGCGGTCCGGCTCGGTGAAGGGCTGGGAGACGCGCAGTAGCGGGGTGTTGCCGACAAGCCCCCGTAGGGCGGAGCCAGAGCCGGAGCCGGCGGGAGTGAGGTCACTCTTGGTCATGGAGTGCATGTTGTTTTCGCTCTCATATCGGTATGGACGCGTGCGGATGCTCGTCTCGCGCGACGGCCGAGGCGCGCCGCGCGGCGGGGCGACCGGGGCCGACCCGCGGGGGGCTCCTATATGCGCCACCGGCAGATGGCGGTGAGGGCGGACCGGCCGCCGCTGGGCAGCAGTCTTCGCACGGCGCCAGCGGGCTGGCGCACGGGAGTTGCTGTGGCGTCTGTCAGCGACAGCGCGGCGACGGCGGGCGGCGGGACCCGCGGGGACGACTGTGGGGAGACGGCCTGCGTGAGGCGGGGACCGTGGCAACGGTCGGGAGACCCGGACGGGTCGAGATTCTCGCCGTCGGAACCCTCCGCGGGCAGCGGGGCTTCACTTGACGCCGCGGCTGAACGAGCGGGCGACTCCGGCGCATGGAGTTGATCGCCGAGGCACACCAGCAGCATGCACAGCAGGGCGTACAGCGTGCTCCGGACGAGCCGGCTCCTCCGGAGCGGACGTACACATGAGGCATCGGCACGGGAAAGGGCAGGGGTGGGCGGCACTGGTCCTCCGCGCGGCGGTCACTGCCCTACGGGAACTCTCCCGGTCAAGGCAGGGATCGGTGGGGGGTGAGGGAAGAGAGCCGTCGACCGTCCCCACGCCACGCTGTGGGGCGCTGTGCGCAGGAGGTCAGACGCCATGGACCGGTCGCCAGGAGAAGACGTGACGCGGCCTTGGGCCTAGTCCAGAAATCCCGGGAAATGTCGACCGGTTCGGAAGGCGCTGATCTAGATACGAAGAACCGCAGAGTCCGCCGCTTGGGTTCTCGGGGCCCCGAAGTCCCGTGCCGTGGTGGCGTGACGGGCCGGCGCGGAGCCGAGTGCCTCGTCGCCGCTCTCCGAGCTCAGCGGAGACAGGCAGGGCACAGCCACAGCGGGACCCTGGGAAGGCTGCCCGACCGCACAGGTCTCACCGGCGTGCTGCTGTCCGTGGCCGTCGTGATGGCCCTCAGACTGCTCATCCGCCACCTGCATCGACGTGGCACTCGCAACGTTTTCATGTTCGGCAATTGGCTCGAAATGAACGCCCGACGCCGAGACTCCCTTATCGGAGGCGAGGTGACTCACCGTCGCGTCAGGGCTGACGGCATGCGTATACAGCAGACCGAAGAGGAACAGGCCCAGCCCCAGCGCACGCCACAGAGCCGCTGATGAGCGGCTCCTCGGCATACGGGAAGGACACCAGGCCGTAATCATGCCGTGATCCTAACCTGCTCGCGATGCCCCGGCACGCCGTCTCAGGAGAACATCGCGTGAACCCAGCCACATGACGGCGCCAGGGTCACCTGGAAGGACCAACCGCACCGAACAGCTGGGGACTTCATCGTTCGCAAACGTCTCGTTTGACCCCGTGCGACGGCCGTCGAGAACAGAAAACGGCGCGACCGGACGGCGGTATGCACCGCCCGGCCGCGCCGCTTCTGTCGCCGGGTCAGCTCTTGCCGAGCATCTTGTTCATCTGCTCGATCTCGGCGGTCTGGGCCGTGATCACGTCGTCCGCGAGCTTCACGGCGGGACCGTACTCGCCGTTGGCCTTCTCCGTCTTGGCCATGGTGACGGCGCCCTCGTGGTGCTTGACCATCATCTCGAGGAACATGTTGTCGAACTCGGCGCCGGATGCCTTCTCCAGCTTGTCCATGTCCTCGCTGCTCATCATGCCGGGCATGGACGACATGCCACCCATGTCGTGGCCCTCCATGCCGGACATGTCGGCGGGGACCTCCTCGCCCCACGAGGTGAGCCAGCCGGACATGGTCTTGATCTCCGGGTCCTGCGCTCCCTTGATCTTCGTGGCGAGGTCCTTGACCTCCTGCGAAGAGGCGCGGTCGGCGGCCAGGTCCGCCATCTCGACGGCCTGACGGTGGTGCTGGATCATCTCCGTGGCGAAGGAGACGTCGGCGTCGTTGTGCTTGCCGGCCTCTGCCGAGGCGGAGACGGACGGGCTGGCAGAGTCGGAGCCCATGGACCCCATGTCGTGCCCCCCGCCGCCACAGGCGGAGAGCACGAGGGCTGCCACCCCCGCGGTGGCGGCGAGAGCGGTACGGCGGATGAGCTTGCGGTGTGCGGTCATGAAGTGAACTCCTGCGTTCGGATCTGTGTAGGGCATGCCGAGACGCGGCGCCCGCCCTGTGGGCGTACGGCGTCGCGCGGGTCGCTCTATATCCGCAGGAGCTGGAGTTCGGAGAGTGAGGGCGGAGCGCGACCGCCGTCGGGATCACTGCCGACCGAAGAGGCAGGCACGTCCACCGCGCCGACGCAGGCCGCCACATCGGGCAGGAGCACCGGTGCCACCACGGGACCTCCGGCGACGGACGCTGAAGCACAGGTCGGATCGGCATGGTCCGTGTGGCCCGAACAGCCGCCCTCGCCGTGATCGCACTCGCCCGGCATTGACGCCATGACGTCCGTGTGCGCGACCGACACCATCCGGTCGTGCCCCGAGGCAGCGGTGACCTCCGGAACCGGCCCGAGTCCGTGCATGCCGAGCAGGCCCAGCAGCAGCGCGCACACGAGCAGCCCACCGGACCGCACCGTCGAGTGCGGTCGAGCGAGCTGTCCGAAGCGGGTCACGGCCTCATCGTAGGCATAGATCAGCAGCCTCTTGCATCCCGGAGGCCACGAGAGTAGACACGGAGACGTGATACCCACCCAGGGTATTACAGATCTCGCCGGGAGGAACTATGTCCGACGTACTGACGACCGAGTATTCCGTGTCCGGCATGACGTGCAGCCACTGCGAGAATGCCGTCAAGGAAGAGGTCTCGGCGCTCGACACCGTCGTCGACGTACAGGTCGACGCCCCCACGGGCCGCGTCACCGTGACGTCCACCACCCCACTCGACGACACTCGGGTGCGCGAGGCGATCGACGAGGCGGGTTACGCACTCACAGGGCGGGCGTGACGTTTCACCTTGCGCCGTAAGCCCGACCGAGCGGCCGTCTACTATGGCCTTGCGTACACGGTGGCGAAAGGAAGTCAGGGCGATGCGACGGCTGGGGGATCTCGAGGCAGAGATCATGGATCGTCTCTGGACGTGGAACCGTCCGGCGACCGTGCGCGACATAGTCGATGACATCAACAAGACCCGTCCCGTCGCGTACACCACGGTGATGACCGTGACCAACATCCTGTATTCCAAGGGCTGGCTGCTGCGGGGCAAGCAGGGTCGCGCCTGGCTGTACACACCTGTGCGCAGCCGCGAGGCGTACTCCGCCGCGCTCATGGAGGACGGTTTGGGAGAGAGCAAGGACCGCCGGACAGCTCTGGTCCACTTCGTCGAGAACATGTCCGAGGAAGAACAGTCCGCCCTGCGCAAGGCCCTGCGGAACGTGGGACGACAGGACAAGGCCGAGTCGTGAACGCGGCCCCGGCCCTGGTCGGCTACACCGCAGCGGTGGGCTTCATCGCCCCGCGCCTCATGCTGCGCGGCAGCTGGCAGCACCGGGCCCCCGCGCTGGCAGCAGCGGTGTGGCACGCCCTGGCGGTCTCCTTCTCGATCGGGGCCGCGCTCGCCGCGTACAGCCTGGCCATGCCGGCCGAGCACCTGCACGCGGGCCTCGTGGGCCTGCTGCACACCTGCGGACTGGACGTGGGCACGGCTCAGCCCGATCCGAACACCGCAGACCGGCTTGCCGTCGGTGTCCCCGCCGCGATCGGGATCGCCCTGGTGGCGAGCTTCGTCTTCCATGTCGTACGAGCCCGTCGGGTGCGGACAGAGCACCGGGATGCCGTCGACCTGGTGGGCCGCCACTCGGCCCGGCTCAGCGCCACCGTCCTGCCGTACGACGTGCCCGCCGCCTACTGTCTGCCCGGCCGTGATCCCCGGATCGTGATCAGCGACGCGGCCGTACGCGAACTGACGCCCGAGCAGCTCGCCGCCGTACTGGAGCACGAACAGGCCCACATCGCGGGTCGCCACCACCTGTTCCTGGCCGCCGTGGAAGCGTTCTACTCCGTGTTCCGGTGGCTGCCGCTGGCCCGCCATGCCCGGGAGCAGACGGCGCTCCTGCTGGAGATGATCGCGGACGACCGCGCACTGCGAAGCCACTCCCACGAGGTGCTGGCAACGGCGATGTACGAGATGGCCTCGGCCCGCACGCCGAAGGGCGCCTTGGCCGCGGGCGGCCAGAACGTCCTGATCCGCCTGAAGCGAGTCCTCGGCCCCCGCAAGGCCCCGCACCCCGCCCTGTGGGGTTCGGCGGCCGCCGCGGTCGTGGCAGTGCCGCTGCTGCCACTGCTGGTCGCCTGCCCGCCAGGTCTCGGCTGACGCCGGGGCATTCCAGCTCCGCGTGAGGCTGCTGTGACTCGGACTCACTTGCGATGCGTAATACGAAGCTACTAAGTTCTAACCCGCTCGATGATGCGGCGCTGGGCGCGGGCGAGTTCAACCCGCGCCCACCGTCGGGTCCACGGGAACAGTGCCGAAGCTGACTGGCGTCGCCCGACGACCAGAGCCCGTCGCTCGGTCCACAGACGCGCAGAGGAGTCACTCCACGATGGGAACGCACCGTCGGCCGAAACCGCCCAGCCGCGCCCGGATCGCCACGCTCGGCATGGCCGCCGGCGCCGTCAGCCTCCTGCCGACGCAGAGCCAGGCGGCCCCCAACCCCACCGTGGATGAGGTGCGCAAGGAGGTGGAGCGGCTCTACGAGGAGGCTGAGGCTCCCACCGAGGAGTACAACGCCATCAGCGAGAAGCAGAAGAAGCTGCAGGGCGAGGTGGAAGGCGCACGGGACCGGCTGGCCCGCAAGCAGCAGGAGATCAACGAGCTGCGCGAGAAGATAGGCCCGCTGGCGGCCGCGCAGTACCGCAGCGGCGGCATCGATCCGAGCGTGCAGCTCTTCCTGTCCGGCGACCCGGACGACTACCTCGACAAGGCCCAGATGCTCGACCGTACGAGCAACCGGCAGGCCGAGGCCCTGAGCGCGATGCAGGGCAAGCAGCGCGAACTCACGCAGGAACGCCTGGCCGCCCAGACGCGTCTGAAGGCTCTGGAGGAGACGCGCACCAAGGCCGGCGAGAAGAAGGCCGAGGTCCAGGACAAGCTGGCGAAGGCGCGCAAGCTCCTCAACAGCCTGACCGCTGCCCAGCGCGCCAAGATGGAAGCCGACCAGGAGCGTGAGGACGCCGCCGCGGGCGCCAGCGACGCGCCGACCACCTACAACGGCCCGGCCAGCGGCCGCGGCAAGGTCGCGCTGGACTTCGCGTACGCGCAGCTCGGCAAGCCTTACGAGTGGGGCTCCACCGGTCCCAACTCCTACGACTGCTCGGGCCTGACCGGCGCCTCCTGGCGTGCGGCGGGCGTCTCGCTGCCGCGCACCGTGAAGCAGCAGTACGACGCCGGCCGGAAGGTGGCCAAGTCCGATCTGCAGCCGGGTGACATCATTTACTGGTACAACGACAACCAGCACAACGGTATGTACGTCGGGAACGGCAAGGCCATCCACGCGCCGCGCACGGGCAAGAACGTGGAGATCGTCCCGTTGGACTCCATGCCGTTCTTCGCCGCGAGCAGGCCCTGAGCACCAACCCCCGTACCACCACCCGAGGAACCACCGTGACCGCGCACCCGCCTGTCCGCCGCCCCCTGCTCGCCACCGCCGGCACCTCGATCGCCGCCTTGGTCCTCGCCGCCTGCGGAGGCGGTTCTCCCGACGCGGAGACGGCAGCAGACGCATCCGACTCGTCGGGGCCGCTGTCCCACGTGCACGGCTTGGGCGTCGATCCCGCTGACGGACGCGTCTACGTCGCCACCCACAGCGGCCTCTACACCGTGGCCAAGGGACAGGAGCCGAAGCTCGTCGGCGACCGCAAGGACGACTTCATGGGCTTCACCATCACCGGCGAGAACACCTTCATCGCCAGCGGACACGGCGCCCCGGGGAGCGACCGTCCCGGCAACGTCGGCCTGATCGAGACCAAGGACTCGGGCCGCACCTGGACGTCCCAGTCCCTGTCCGGGGAGGCCGACTTCCACTCCCTGGACTCGGCCAAGGGCACCGTCTACGGATACGAGGGCGGCCGGATCCGGGTCAGCAGCGACCTCAAGAGCTGGGACGACCGGGCGACGCTGGAGGCCCTCGACCTCGCGGTGAGCCTCTCCGGGGACAAGCTGCTGGCCACCACGGCGGAGGGTGTCGTCGCCAGCACGGATGGCGGCCGTACCTTCGGTAAGGGTGCCGAGCCGGTGCAGGCGTTTGTGTCCTGGCCCGCGGAGAAGTCCCTCTTCGGCATCGGCACGTCCGGGAAGCTGAGCAGCAGCGCGGACGGCGGTAAGACGTGGAAGGAGCTCACGACCGTGCCCGGCGGGCAGCCCCAGGCACTGACCGCAGTGAACGCCGACCACGTCCTCGCGGCGACGATGACGGGTGTGTACGAGTCGCGGGACGGCGGCAAGACCTTCTCCGAGCTGGCGCCGCTTGCTTCTTGACCCGGCTTCGCAAAGCCGACAGACACATCCTCATCAGAAGCACGCATCTGCGGCCACTCCTACGCCGCCGGGCGCTCCAGGTCGCGGTGCGACAGATCGGGCGCGCGGTGTCATCCGTCGGAGTCGGGGCTCTCCTCGGGCGCCCCAAACATGGCGTCGCCGTTGAGATAGCGACCCGGGGAGGTACCCACAGTTCGCCGGAACGCCGCAAGGAAGGCGCTCGCAGTCGCGTACCCCACGGTGTGTGCAACACGGGACACAGGCTGGCCTTCGGCGAGGAGAGACAGCGCGGCACGCAGCCGCACATGAGTCCGCCAGCGATCGAAGTTCATGCCGGTGTCGTCCACGAACAACCGTGTCAGGGTGCGGCGGCTCACTCCGACGGCCCGGGCGTGCGCATCTAGGCGACGCGGGTCCGCAGGGTCGGCGAGAAGTGTGTCGGCCACGGCACGCAGGCGGTCGTCGACGGGATACGGCACGTCGATGGGCGTGGTGGGCAGCGGGCGCAACAGGTCCAACACGACCGCCTCGGCCCGCCGCCGCGCGTCATCGGCGAGATCCTCACGGGCAAGGTAAGCGATCAGGTGGGCCAGCAGCCCGTCTACACCAACCGGCGTGGGCTCGGCCCAGTCCAGGCCGCAGCGGTCCGGTTCGAGATAGAGGCTGCACAGGACGGCGTCGCGGGTCGCACCGGTCCGGTGAACGACCCCCGCGGGCAACCACAACGCCCGGGTGGGCGGCAGGATCCAGTAGGCGTCGCCGACGGCGACACCGAGCACACCACGTCGAGTCCAGGCCAACTGGTGCTGCGGATGGCTGTGCGAATCGAACCACTGCCCCGACGACAGCGGGAAGCTCCCAACGACGATCGCCCCTACCCCAGTTGGGGCCGCACACGCGACAGCCTCATCCATGCGTCCCAGCGTATGTCCTCAACACGATACGACCTGGCCTCGTAGCGCATCGCAGCCACATGGGGCCGGTACATAGCCTCGCCCTATGCCGATCACTCATCAGCGCCACGGGCGCCGCCATCGCCGTACGAACGCGCTGGACAGGTCAACGACCGGATACCCGGCATGACCTCGGCACCGGCCCCGGCCTCAGGCGCCAACCGCCGTCTCCCCGCGCTGATCGTCCTGTGCTTCGTGCAGTTCATGCTCGTCCTGGACGACACGGTGGTGAGCGTCGCGCTCCCCAGCATCCAGGACGATCTCGGCTTCAGCACCGCAGGTCTGGCCTGGGTCGTCAACGCCTACTTCCTCGCCTTCGGCGGACTGCTGCTGCTGTCCGGCCGCGCGGCCGATCTGCTGGGCCGCCGACGTGTCTTCCTGGCCGGTGTCGCGCTGTTCGGTGCGGCAAGCCTGGCCTGCGGGCTCGCACAAGAACCCTGGCAGCTCGTGGCCGGACGGTTCGTCCAGGGTGCGGGCGCGGCCATGGCCAGCCCCGCCGCGCTGGCACTGATCACACTCCTGTTCCCCGGCCCTGATGAGCGCGCCAAGGCGCTCGGCGTCTGGGGCGGCATCGCGGGTCTGGGTGGCACGCTGGGCCTGGTGATCTCCGGCGCGCTGACCGGTCTGGCGTCCTGGCGCTGGATCTTCCTCATCAACCTGCCAGTGGCCCTCTTCGCCCTCGCACTGCTTCCCCGCCTGGTCGCCGAGAGCCGGGCCAGCCACCGGGCACGCATCGACGTACCCGGTGCGGTGCTGGGCACCGGCGCGCTCATATCCCTGGTCTACGGCCTGCTCGAGACCGGGGAGTCGGGCTGGGGTCACGCGGCCTCCGTCGTCCCCCTGGTCCTTGCCGTCGTCCTGGCGGTCTCGTTCCTTGCGGTCGAGACACGTACCGCCGAGCCCCTCGTACCGCTGGGCTTCCTGGCCTCGCGGATCCGCGCCGTCGCCAACGGCACGACCCTGCTGTTCTCAGCCGCCTTCTATGCGATGGCCTTCCTACTGATGCTGCACCTGCAGACCGTTCTTCACTACGGTCCGCTCACGGCCAGCGTCGCCTACCTGCCCTACGGCGGCGGCATCCTCGCCGGCATGTGGCTCTCCTCCCGTGCGGTGGTCAGGCTCGGGATACGCCTGACGCTCGTCACAGGGTTTGTGACCAGCTCAGCCGGACTGCTCCTGTTGTCCGGCGTGGCAGCTGGCGACGGCTACGCGTCCGGAGTGCTGCCCGGCATGCTCGTCACGAGCCTCGGATGCGGACTGAGCCTGCCCGCCCTGACGATGGCCGCACTCACCGGCACCACTGGGGAGAACGCCGGCCTCGGCTCGGCGGTCCTGAGCTCGGTGCAACAAGTCGGCGGCGCCGTGGGGTTGGCAGCGCTGGTCACCCTGGCAGCACACCGCAGCAACGACCTGGCCGACTCCGCCACCCCGCAGCGCGCCGCGACGGAAGGCTTCTCGTTGGCGCTCACCGTCGCCGCAGCCCTCCTTATGCTCGGCGCCGGCCTCGTGGCCACTTTGCTCGGGAAGAAACAGCACGTGGGACACACGGTCGAGGCTCGCGAAACCCCCGCAGAACAGGGATAGCGATCGTGCCTGCTCAATCCGATGAGCGCCGCTCACCTATCGAAGCGGCATCTGCCTGACCCTGCCCACCACTTCCTCGTATTCCTCGTACCGCTTCAGGAGACGGGCAGCCCTGCTGCTTGGTCGCCTCGGGCTGCGGGCCGCTGCTGGACTCGCGGCTCGTGCTGCTTGCGCCATCCGTAACGTGTCAGGCCCCTCGGCTTGTACACCGACAGCGTGACCGCCACGAGCAGTACCAGCAGGGCAGCGGCGGCGTCGGCGAGCAACTGGATCCTCATCCCGACGAGATCGCCGCTGGACAGGTTCGTCCCGGCCGCGACATCGGCGACGTGGCCGACCACCTGCATGTGCACCAGCAGAAGAACGGTCGCAACAACGGTGATCAGCAGCTTGAACAGGACCCAGTAGTGGCGGAACAGACCCCACGAGGTACCCAGGGCCTGGACAACCCCGGTGAGCAGCGAGGCGAGACTCAACGGGACCAGGACGAGCCAGCCGGTCAGCTCCATCGCGAGATAGGCTCCGCGAACGGTCTGGGCGTTCTGACTGGTCAGCCCCACGACGGCGAGGGCGAGGAAGACGGCGACGGCACCGAGCCAGCCGACCGACGAAGTGACGTGCGCGGTGAGCGCGAACTTGCGAAGGCGAGGGTTCATGGTCATCGCGATCAGTGGTTCCCCATGCTGCCACCGAGCGTGTGCATGAGCACGAACGCCACGAGCAGGGCGGCTCCGGCGGCTATCGCCAGCGTCTTCGCCCAGCGCGGCATGCCGGGATGCGCCGCGGGACCAGGCCCATGACCGGCGGCGTCGGGGCGAGAAGGTGAGTCAGCCATGTGCGTGTTCCTCACAGTGCGTGGATGTCATACGGTTCGCGGCAGCCGCAGTTTACGAGACACGATGTCTACGATGTCAACCAGAGCGTATCGACATCGCCGCCACGTACACTGACCCAGTGCCGAAGCTGTGGAACGAGACGATCGACGCGCACCGCCGCGCCGTACGCGACGCGATCCTGAACAGCACCGCCGAGCTGGCCGCCGAGCACGGCCTTCGGTCGGTGACGATGTCGCAGATCGCCGAGAACGCCGGCATCGGCCGGGCCACGCTGTACAAGTACTTCCCGGACGTCGAGGCGATCCTGCTCGCCTGGCACGACCGCCAGATCACCGAACACCTGGGACAGCTCGCCGAGGTCCGCGATCAGACCGATGGAGCCGGCGAACAACTCGAGGCGGTCCTGAGGGCGTTCGCTCACATCTCACGCCAGTCCCGCGGGCACCACGGCACCGAACTCTCCGCGCTCCTTCACCGGGACGAGCGCGTCGTCCGAGCGCAGCAGCAGCTCCACGGCATGATCCGGGACCTCCTGGCCGAGGGTGCGCAGACCGGCGCCTTCCGTGACGACATCGCACCCGACGAGCTGGCGACGTACTGCCTCCACGCCCTCACGGCCGCTGCCGCCCTGCCTTCCGAAGCGGCGGCCGACCGGCTCGTCACGGTGACCCTGTCCGGGCTGCGCGAGGGGCACCTCACGCCGGATAACCAGAGTTCGGCGAGCCGGCAAGAGCACCATGGCCGCCGCGTAGGGCACTCAGGCCACTGACTCGCTCCCTCGTCCCACGACCCCGCATCAGCCTGAGCAGCACCCTCGTCCAAGTTATTGCAATCCCTTTGCACCTAACTACTAAGCGCCATAGAGAATGGAGTGCGATGTAAGCACGACCCGGATCAAGGACACCACTATGACCGTTGCACCCCACCCCCAGCCGGGCCTCGTCCGGCGCGTGCGCGAAGCACTCACCCCGCGTGAATGGGCCCGGGCCGGCGTACTGGCCGCCGCGATCCTCGCCCTGCACGTCATCGGCTGGGGCACGCTGCTGTTCGTCGTCGTCCCGCAGCACTTCGACCTGGGCAGCGAGGGGGCGTTCGGCGTCGGCCTCGGCGTCACCGCATACATCCTCGGCATGCGGCACGCCTTCGACGCGGACCACATCGCCGCGATCGACAACACCACCCGCAAGCTGATCTCCGACGGCCAGCGCCCACTGTCCGTGGGCTTCTGGTTCTCCCTCGGGCACTCGACTGTCGTCTTCCTGCTCGCCCTGCTCTTCGCGCTCGGGGTGCGCTCCCTCGCCGGTCCGGTGCAGGACGACGGCTCCGCGCTGCAGCAGACGCTCGGCCTCATCGGCACCTCGGTCTCCGGCCTCTTCCTCTACGTCATCGCGGCCTTCAACCTCGTTGCACTGATCGGCATCCTGCGTGTCTTCCGCCGGATGCGGGCCGGTCGCCACACCGAGGCCGACCTGGAGGCACAGCTCACCGCCGGCGGCGGGCTGATGAGCCGCATCCTGGGTCGTGCGACGCGAGCCGTCGGCAAGCCCTGGCACATGTACCCGCTCGGCTTCCTCTTCGGCCTCGGCTTCGACACCGCCACCGAGGTCTCACTCCTCTTCCTGGCGGCGGGCGCGGCAGGCGCAGGCATTCCCTGGTACGCGATCCTCTGCCTGCCGGTGCTGTTCGCGGCCGGGATGAGCCTGCTCGACACGATCGACGGCTCGTTCATGAATTTCGCGTACTCCTGGGCTTTCTCCAACCCGGTCCGCAAGGTCTTCTACAACATCACCATCACCGGCCTGTCGGTCGCCGCCGCGCTCATCATCGGCACCGTCGAGCTGCTCTCGATCGCCGCAGAGAAGCTTTCTCTGCACGGCGCGTTCTGGGAGTGGATCGGCCGCATCGACCTCAACAGCGTCGGGTACGCCGTCGTCCTCCTCTTCGTCGTCACCTGGGCCGCCGCTTTGCTGATCTGGCGTTACGGCCGCATCGAGGAGAAGTGGGCACTCAGGCCCCGCATCTCAGAAGAGGACTGATCGACTCCGCACGGGACGGGGAATGCACACTGGCGCCGACGACGACTGAGGCGCACCCTCTGCCCCTATGATCCTGGATCCTTCCGTCTACGTGGTCGTCCAGACCTACGTGCACGCCGTTGACACGGCGCTCCCGGGGTTCGTCCAAGGCCTCTACCTCGTGGGCTCCGTGGCTCTGCACGACTTCCATCCCGGGGCCAGCTACATCGACTTCGTGGCCGTCTCGGCGACTCCCCCGGACGACCGCCAAATCGCCACTCTGGAGCGGCTTCACGCACATGTGGCGGACGCGTATCCCCGCCCCTACTTCGACGGCTCGTACGTCACCTGGGACGAGCTCGCCTCGGACCCGCTGCTGGCTGTACCCGGTCCACACGTCCACGAGCACAGGTTCAGCCGCACGTCCCGCGGTGACCGCCACCCCGTGACCTGGCACACCTTGGCCGACCACGGCACCGCCCTGCGCGGGCCGCTCCCGGGCGACATCCACATCCATACCGACCACGCCGGCCTCGCCGGATGGACGCGCGGGAACCTTGCTGACTACTGGGATCCCTGGTGGCGACGTGCGTCACGGCTTCCCTCTCCACTGGGCCTTGCCTGTCTGGGCAGTTGGGGACCGGCCTGGGGTGTCCTCGGCGTCAGCCGCCTGCACTACACCCTGACCACCGGCCGGATCACCTCCAAGCGGGGGGCCGGAGAGTACGCGCTCACACGGTTCGACGACGCCTGGGAGCGCATCGTCGAGGAGTGCCTGCGCATCAGGTGCGCCACGCCCGAGAAGTCGCTGTACCGCAGCCCCTTCGAACGCCGCTCCGAGGCGCTCGCGTTCATCGACATGGCCATCCGTGATGCCCAGCAAAGTGCGCATGACTCCTAAGTACTTTCGTGGATAGGAACGCGGTCCAGACTGCCGAATTTCGGCAGCGCGACCTCCAGGCACTTCATCTCCTCACGTCATGGCGCACATCCTCAAGATTCAGCAGCCTGGGCGCGGCACATTGGCGATCGACAGACAGGTCCTCATTGCCTCCCCGACGCCGCGTTCCGGCTAACGCCCGAGTGGCGCACTGGCTCGACGGCAGCCCACGGACGCGCCCGGCCCTCCGGGCCCAGACGGCCACCAGCAACCGCTCAACCCGCAGCACCCCCCCACACACACAGGAAATACCGTGCACGCAACCTTCCGCATCGCGCTTCAGCCGGGCCCTGGGCCAGCGGAAACCACCGCCGCGCGACCCGACACCGAGCACTCCGCTTCCTGTCGCAGGCTTGCGGGCGCGCGGGAAGAAGGGACCAGTCTACGAAAAGGCTTAGTAGGTTCCTACAGACTACATCGCCACGGCGGGGAACTCGTTGACAATGGTTGCCATTTTCCTTGAGTGTTGGGTGCCATGACCGTACGACTCCTCCCCATACCCGCCGCTGCCGTCACCGGAGTCACAGCGCTCGCTCTCGTCGGCCTGTCCGCCTGTAGCACCTCCGACACCGCTGCCGCCAGCCGCGAGGATGGCGGCAAGGTCAACGTGGTGGCGTCCTTCTACCCCATGCAGTACCTCGCCGAGGAGATCGGGGGCGACCATGTCTCCGTCACCACTCTCACCAGGCCCGGCGTCGAGCCCCACGACCTGGAACTCACCCCGCAGCAGACCGCCCAACTCGGCGAGGCCGACCTCACCCTCTACCTCAAGGACCTCCAGCCCGCCGTCGACGAGGCCGTCGCCCAGTCCGGTGTGAAGCGCGCCGTTGATGCCACGACCCTCACCACCCTGGAGGACCTCGGCACAGCGAACACCGAGGACGAGGAGGAGGGCGGCACGGGAACGTCACTCGACCCGCACGTCTGGCTGGACCCGGTGAAGTACGCCGAGGTCGCCAAGGGCGTCGGCACAGCCCTGGAGAAGGCCGACCCGGACAACGCCGCCGACTACAGGAAGAACACCGACGCGCTGGTCAACAAGCTCGACGACCTCAACACCAAGTTCACCGACGGTCTGAAGAATTCCACGAGCAAGGTCTTCATCACCTCCCACACCGCGTTCGGCTACCTCGCCCAGCGGTACGGCCTGGAACAGCAGGGCATCGCCGGACTGGATCCGGAGTCCGAGCCCAGCCCCGCTCGGATCAAGGAACTCCAAGAGATCGCCAAGCGGGACAAGGTCACAACGGTCTTCTTCGAGACCCTGGCCAGTGACGAGACCGCGAAGACGCTCGCCAAGGACACCGGCCTGAAGACAGATCTCCTCGACCCCGTCGAAGGGATCACCGAGCAGTCCCGCGGGGACAACTACGTCGAGGTCATGGAAGCCAACCTCACCGCGCTGCAGAAGGCCCTCGGCGCGAAATGACATATGCGCCGGAGCGCGAGCCATAGAACAGCGTCGACCCTGTCAGGGATCGGACCACGCTGGGCTCGCGCCCCGGCTACAAGGCGCCGGCTCTCATCACTGCGAGCAGCAGCGCAGTCGCCGCTCCCTGGCGTGAACGGGCGTGGACGCCCTTGATGGGATCACCGACAGGTGATCAACGGGCTCGCGAGCGACCCGTGCCCGTGCCGACGGCGCGGTACCGCGCGACGATCCCCGAACGGCCGGAACGTGGTCGAACACCGCCAACTACTTCGACAAGCTCGCGGCACGCTACCGGCCCGGAGTCCAACTTGCCGCGTACCGGCGGCGCCGACCCGATCCTGTGGCTCGCGAGCCCGCATCGTGATTGCGCCTCAGTGGCCGCGTGGCTGGACGAGAAGCGCGGTTGGTGGGATCCCCAGTGTGTCCAGTCGGGACAGGAGTTCTGCCTCCTGCTCCTGTGTCACGGCGATCCACAGGGTGGTTCCCGAGTCACTGGCGCTGAAGACCAGCCGGTCCCCACGCCAGCCTTCGGCGTTGATCGTGTGGGGCGCCAGATCCGACAGCAGCTCGAACTGCGCGTCGTCGCGGACGTCGATGTCGATCCCCATCCCAGGATCGGCGCGCCGCGAGCGACTGCCGTCCGCCACCGCCTGCCGGGCCAGGGACAGCGCGCGTTCGTACAAGTGCACCACTGCTGGTGGCCAGGCGTCGTCGCAGTAGGCGTCGAGGTGGGCCACCTCGATGCCGGAGCGCAGGACCCGAAGCGCCTCGCGATGAACAAGCGCTACGTCCACAGGGCTCAACCCGTCCACGAGTACGAGTTCGCGGTCCAAGCCGCCGTCCTAGCTGATCACACGCATGACCTCCCGCGCCCCGGGGCTCCCATTCACTCAGCAGAGCGGAACCCAGTACTAAATTACTTAGCACTTCGCGGCTACTGTTGCCCCATGACCGATCCGCACGCCCCGGGGCTGCCCTCAGCGCCGTGCCAGATACCTCTGCATGGCACGGTGCAGGGTCTTGTTGACAGCGCCCTCAAGCGCCAGCTCCCATTCACCGAGCGTCTCGACGACCTGGCCTCCCGTTCCGAGCTTCCAGCGCATCAGGCCGAACGACCGCTCCTGCGGATCGAGTACATCGGGCACGCCCCGCATGTCGTACACCTCGGCACCCAGCGCGTGCGCGTCGCGGAGCATCCGCCACTGCAGGGCGTTGCTCGGCCGCACCTCGCGGCGGTGGTCCGCGGACGCTCCCGTCTGGTACCAGGCCCGGCGCCCCGCCACGATCAGCGTGTGCGCGGCGAGCACCTCCCCGTCGTGCCACGCCAGGTACAGCCGCATGCGGCCGGGCTCCTCCGTGTTGAGCTCCTGATACTGGCGCTGGAAGTAGTCCAGCGAGCGTCCGAGCCGGAAACCGTCGCGCCGCTCGGTGAGCTGCAGCAGCCGGTAGAACTCCGGCAGATAGTCGGCCGTACCGACGCAGGGCTCGACGTCGGCCTTCGCCGCCTTCTTTATGTTGCGCCGCCACTCCTGGTTCAGCCCCGCCCACAGGTCGTCGAGGCCGCGGCCGGCGAGCGGCACCTCGAAGAGGTAGCGGGGCTGTGCGTCGCCGGAGTCCCCTTCCTCTCCGCAGCGCCGCCAGCCGGCCGCCCGCAGCCGGTCCGCGACGGCCGCGCCGACCGGGTCGACGAGGTCCGGCAGTACGTCCCCGACACGGCGGCCGGGACCGACCGCCTCCTTGAGCGTCGCGGCATTCCAGCGGCGGTACGGCAGCGGCGGCCCCATCCGCACCGCGAAGGCGCCGGCCGACCGGAGATGGTCCAGCAGCGGCTGAAGCAGATGCGGCAGCCGCGGGTCCGCCCAGTCCACCACCGGCCCTTCCGGCAGGTAGGCGAAGTACCGGCGCGTTCTGGGCAGTTGCCGGTACAGCACCTGGGCCGCACCGCACTGGCGTCCGGAGCCGTCGAACCAGCCGAGCCGTTCCGCCTTCCAGCCTGCCTTCACCGCAGCCCAGGACGGGTACTGCAGGAAGCTCGCCTGTCCGGGGAGAGAGTCCAGATATCCCAGGTGCTGTTCGGCGGTCGTGGTGAGCACCTCGTAGCTGCGGGTGTGTGTGGCTTCGGACATCTGCGCCTCTGTCACGGCCATGTGGCAGGTCTCCTCGATCTGTTCCGTACTCCTCCGCCGGGAGGGCGGCGGGACAGACCCGCCTGTCTCTTGCACGCCTGGCGGCCCCGGCCTGTGGCGGGGAATTTCACCGAGCTGCCCGACCGGCGGGGAGGACACGCGGCGTGACGGCTCAGGAACAGGTGGAAGCCGCCACCGGGTCGGTTCCGAAGTCCCGTTCGACACCCCGGCTGCGCGGCGGGGCGGTGATGATGCTGGGTTCCCTGGCGTCGCGGGCCACCGGGTTCGTCCGCGGCGCGGTCGTGGTCGCCGCACTGGGCACGGCGCTGCTCGGCGACGCCTACAACGTCGCCAACACCGTGCCCAACATCGTCTACATCCTGCTGATCGGCGGAGCGCTGAACTCGGTGTTCGTGCCGGAGCTGGTGCGGGCGGCGAAGGAGCACGCGGACGGCGGGGCCGCGTACACCGCCCGGCTGCTCACGCTCTGCCTGACCGCCCTGACCGCGATCACCACCGCAGCCGTTCTCGCCGCGCCGTGGATCGTCTCGGCGTACACCGACTACACGGGCGCCCAGCGCGACCTCACCGTCGCGCTCGCCCGCTACTGCCTGCCGCAGATCCTCTTCTACGGCGTGTTCACCGTGCTCGGCCAGGTCCTCAACGCCCGCGACCGGTTCGGGGCGATGATGTGGACCCCGGTGCTCAACAACGTCATCGTGATCGCGGTGTTCGGGCTGTACCTGGTGATCGCCCGTACCGCGAGCACGGCGGGCGAGGTCACGGACGGCCAGCTGCTCCTGCTCGGCCTGGGCAGTACGGCGGGCATCGCCGTCCAGGCGCTGGCGCTGCTGCCGTCGCTGCGGGCGGCCGGGTTCCGGTGGCGGCCGCGGTTCGACTGGCGCGGATCGGGGCTCGGGCGGCCGGTGCGGGCCGCCGTGTGGACTCTGCTGCTGGTCCTGGTGAACCAGGTCGCGTACTGGGTGGTGACCCGGCTGTCCACGTCCGCCGGGGTGCGTGCCGTCGCCGAGGGCGTCACGGAGGGCGTCGGTTACACCGCGTACAGCAGCGCCTATCAGCTGTGGGTGGTGCCGCAGGGCATCGTCACCGTCTCCCTGGTCACCGTGCTGCTGCCACGGATGAGCCGGGCCGCCGCCGACGGGGACCTGACGCAGGTGAGCGCCGGCCTGTCCCGGACCCTGCGCACGACAGCGGTGGCGATCGTGCCCGCCGTGTTCCTCTTCCTGGTGCTCGCGCCTCAACTCGCCGGGCTCGCCTACCAGTACGGGCAGGTCAGCGACGCCGATGCCCGGGCGATCGGCTGGGTGCTGGCGGCGTTCGCGCCTGGGCTGGCGGCCTTCTCCGCGCAGTACGTGCTCTCGCGCGGCTTCTACGCACTCGGCGACACCCGTACGCCGTTCCTGCTGACCTTCGTCATCGCCGCCGTCAACGCGGGACTGTCCGCGGCCTCGTACGTCCTGCTGCCCGCGCGCTGGGCGGTCACCGGCATCGCGGCCGCTTATGCGATCGCCTGTACGGCGGGCCTGTGCTGCACCGCGCTCGTGCTGCGCCGCAGGCTGGGCCGTCCCCTGGACAGGGCACTCGGCACGCACCTGCGCCTCGGCGTCGCCTGCCTGCCAGGCGCCGCCCTGGCGTACGCGGTGAGCGGCTGGCTCACGGACCGGCTGGGCGGCGGTCTCACGGGGGACGCCTCGGGCCTAGTGCTCGGCGCCGCCGTCATCGGCCTGTCGGTCGTGGTGTTGGCGCGTCCGCTGCGCATCCCCGAGGTCGGCGAGCTCGTTGCTCCGCTGACCCGCCGTTTTGGAGCGAGTGGCCGTCACAGGAGGGGGCGATGACGGAGAGCCAGGGGCAACCACCGGACGCACGTAGGGACTTCGAGCGCTTCTACACCGAGAGCGTGAAGCGGCTCGTCACCGTCGTGTATGCGGTGACGGGCGACCTCGGCGAGGCGGAGGACGCGGTCCAGGAGGCGTACGCCAGGGCCTGGCCGCGGTGGGAGCAGCTGGTCGCGGAAGGGGATCCGACGCCGTGGGTGCGTACGGTCGCCCTGCGCCTGGCGGTCAGCTCCTGGCGCAGGACCCGCAACCGGATCCTCGCTCACTTCCGGCACGGTCCGCCGCCCGATCTACCCGGCCTCGCACCCGACCACGTCGCCCTGGTCGCCGCCCTGCGTCGCCTCAACCCCGAACAGCGGCGCGCGGTGGTCCTGCACCATCTCCTCGACCTCCCGGTGGAGGAGGTCGCCCGCCAGACCGGGTCGACCAGCACGGCGGTACGCTCACGGCTCATGCGGGCCCGCCGCGTTCTCAGCGCCCATCTCACCGACTCGCCGGACACGCCGACGGCACGAACAGGCCGTACAGCGACCGCCGCACAACCCCGGCAGGAGGTCCTCCCTCATGAGTGACGACACCCGCCGTCCCCCGCAGGACGACCTCGGCACGCTGCTCCACGGCTACGCCGACGACGCCGAGCCTCTGATCACCGTGAGTGGGCGCGTCACCGACGTGCACGAGCGGGTGCGCCGCCACCGGACCCACCGCCGACTGGCGGTCACCACGGCGGGCTGCGCCGCCCTGCTCTCCCTCGGCCTCTGGGGCCTGACGTCCCTGCCCGGCAGCGCGCCGGGCGACCGTCCCGAGCGGACCAACCCAGGTCTGGTCTCGGCCGCCTCGATCCTGCCCTCACCGGACAGCGGTGGTGGTCTCCCGCGTACGGATTTGTTGTCCCCGTCCGCGCTGCCCTGGAACGCCGGCTATCACTGGCGCACCACAACCACAGGTAACGGTGCCACCACTCCCCTGCCCACCGGCGGGGCGGGTGACTGCGCTCTGCAGTGGTTCGACGGGACCGGCACCAAGGACCAGATCGCTCGTACGTACAGAGGAGACAGCGGAGCGACGGCACAGCACCGCATCGCGGCGTACGCGGACAACTCCGCCGCCCAGCAAGCCGTAAGACAGCTGGCCGAAGCCCTGCACAGGTGCGGCTGGCACCAGACCCGAAGTCCCGATACGCAGGACCACGGCTCGACGGCGCCCGCGCTCTACGAATACGTCCTGACGAACGGGGCGGGAGCCCCGCTACGCGTGACGCTGGTCCAGTCCGACCACCGGGTCGCCGTGCTCGTCCTCGCCACCCAGCAGGCCGACGATCACGCACACGCCGATCCCCGGACAGAGCACTGCTTGGAACAGACCGTGAACTCCGCGCAGCCGCATACTCCTTCACCGTCATCGACGGGACATTGCTGATGCCGTGGTCAGCACTCCGAGCCGCGCGAATCAGCGGAACACGCCGCCCCGGCGCCGCGGCCATCAGGTTCCTGGCGCCACGCATCGCGACACACCGGGCAGCATCGATCGGCGATGACCGATGTCCTGGATCGCGAGTGGCAGGCCACCGGACCGATCGGACGCAACGTCGTCAGCCGTTGACTCGGAGGGCGGCAGGTCACAGGCCGGGGGCGGCCCAGAGGGGGAACCAGCGGGTCAGGTCCTGCTCAGCAAGGGTGGCCTTGACCTGGAGTTCGAGCGGGTTGTCGCGCTTCTCGGTGGACAAGCTGCTGACCACAGCCGCCCCAGCAACCTGACCTTCACCCAGGGGATCCTCGCGTGCGTGGGTGTCGTCGGCTACTCCTCGATCGTCGCCACCACATCGATGCCGGCATGCCGCAGGGTCCGCTGCACGTTGCGGCGAGCCCCACGGACGGTGAGGGCGGCCGGCTCCGGGGCGCTCGTCACCGCGCGGAGCAAAGCGTAGGCGCACGCGAGGTCCAGCCGTTCGAGGTCGCTCATCTCCAGCACCCAGGCGCCTGCCTGCCGCAGGCGCTGGTCGCGGAGACGTTCCTCCAGCTCGCGCAGCACGTGTGCGTCCAGGACACCTGAGAAGGCCAGGACGACGCGCTTCCCGTCAGCCTCGGCGATCCTCACCGTCCCGGGCTGCGGCCTCGCAGGGCCTTCGTCTGCCATGGCGACCTCCTCACCGGCGAGAGGGTGTGCATCCCATTCTGGCAACGACCGCGTCTGCGCGCCGGTCCTGGAGGATTGGCGCGACAGCCGCGAGAGCGAGCGTCCGGGCGGCGTGCTCTTTTCCGCGTCGGCACGCGGGAGCGTCGGCCGGTGACGCGGCGTGGACCTGGCGGAGCGCCGTCGGCCTGCGGCCATGTCCGGGCGCGTCACTCAGACGTCCTCGATGATCGAGCAGACCGTGGCCAGCTCTCCCCGCGGCCGGTCGTCGGCGGTCCGGCGGGTCTCCACCAGGGCCTGCCGCAGTGCCAGGAGATCTGTGACGGTTGCGTCGATCTCGGCGATGCGCGCGTCCAGCAGGTCACGGACGCCGTCGCACGGCGGTGTGCCGCCGCGGCGGATCTTCGGCACCTCACGCACGTCCTCCAGGTGCAGGCCCAGAGCACGCGCCCGACGGATGAATGTCAGCAGCTCGACGTCATCCCAGCCGTACAGCCGATAGCCGGCCGCGCTGCGCTCCGCCTTCGGCAGCAGCCCCTTGGCCTCATAGATCCGGACGGCCTTGGGCGTGAGCCCGGCTGCTTGCGCCGCCTGCCCGATGCTCATCCCTGGCATCTCCATGCTCGCTCCTCCTCCCGTCCAGTGTTGACCTTGCCCCTGGGGCCAGGTTCTAGCGTCGCTCGCGACGAACCGAACGCGTAAACAGGGTCGTGGGCGCGATGCCGTTCCGTGAGGGCGAGGTCTATCGCTGCCCCGATGAGAACTGCGGGTGCGAGCTGACGGTCACCAAGGCCGCCTAGGGCAGTCAGGGCGGCATCCTGGCCGCTCAGCGCACCCGGCGCCAGGCCGCCAGGATGCTCCGTCCTGTGGAGGAGTCCGGCGTCGCGGGCGGCGCGCACCGGCGGGACGGCCACGATGTCGCCGAGCGAGGCGACGCCACCGGTGTCGGTGCGGGCCTCATCGAGCGCGCGGCGGCGAGCGGTGGCGACGTCGGACAGGACGCGGCCGTCGACGTCGTCGGCCAGAAACCACGACGGGCGCTGCGTCACCCACGTCACCTCAACGCCGCCGAGGGCGAGGTCGGCTGCGATCTGCGCGTCCGCGTCACCGGGTGCGCCTGCGGCGGTGGTGGGCGACGAAGCCGCCCATTCCGATGACCTTCACGAGGACGACCACCACGACGACGGCGCCGGCCCCCCAGCCCAGCCACTGCGAAGCCGCCAGCACGGAGCCGCCCAGCACCAGATGCGCGACGACCAGCAGCGCCACGGCACCGATGACTGCCCGGACGGTCCACCGGCGGGTCGTGCCGCTTCCGTGACCGTGCTCCATCGGGTGCGGGGCGTCTTCCTGGTCGCCTGTTCCGGGGAGAGCGCTGGGCGCTTCCGGAGGCTGTCGCCAGGTCACTGTCAGGTGGTCGCGCCTGCCGATCTTTTCGACGCGTGCGGCTATGAGATCCCGCATCCGTTGCAGATCTTCCTCGGTTGCGGCCTCAACATGCATCACCAGCGCGTCCGGGGTGGCCCGCAAGGTCCACCGGCCCAGGCTCAGGCGGACCGTCCCGTCGGTGTCGGTCCATTCGACGTGATGCACCACGGGGGGCCTGTGCGTGTCTGTGCCGCCGCGAGCGCCCTGCCGATAGTGGGGGTGTCGGCCCATCTGCTCGGCGTGTCGGCAGAGTTGGTCGAAGTAGCGGCTCGCGCGCTCGGTCTCGACGCGGGCTTCCGCGGTCAGCATGGCGTTCCTTTCCGGGCCATTCTCGGGTTCAGATCCTGGTGAGGGCGACGAGCCAGGCCCGGATGCCGTCCGGGTCGGTGGTGATGGCGATGGTGCTGGGCTCGATGGAGTCGATGCGCCATCCTTCGGCGAAGGAGGCCTCGATCTCGGCTCGCGTGAGCTTGTGCACCCGTCCCCACTCGCCGGGCTGCCGGTCGCTGAAGCACAGCATGAAGTAGCGGCCGCCCGGCCGGATCGCGGCCCGCAGGCTGTCGACGTAGGTGGCGCGGTCGTCGCTGCCGAAGATGTGGAAAAGGCCGCTGTCGAGCACGGTGTCGAAGGTTTCGTGCAGGTCGGCCAGCTTCAGGGCGTCCCAGTGCAGGAACCGCGCCGTGCGGCCCCGCTCGTGAGCCTTGCCCTCCGCGGCGCGCAGGGCCCGGGAGGCGAGGTCGACGCCGGTGGCGTCCAGACCGCGGCCCGCGCACATGAGCACGTGCTCGCCTGTCCCGCAACCGGCGTCCAGCACCCGGCCCCGGATGGCACCCGCCTCGGCGAGGGCGAGGAATGCCGGTTGCGGTCGCCCAATGTCCCAGGGCGGCGGCTCGGCGTACAGGTCGTCGGGCTCCAGCGGTTCCCCGGAGCCGGGCTGGAGGTGGGGGTGATGGAGTGAGCCGGCCATGCCGGTGTCCTTCCCGTCGCGTCGGGCGCTCCGGATCGCCGCCCGAGGCCTCATGACAATGACCAGCTTTATCGAGACACACTGTCTCTGCCAAATTCAGAGCGTCTCCATTAGAGGCGCGGCGTATAACTCCAAGAGTGCCGAAGCCGGGATACTGGGAGGAAGTGCCACATCGAGCGAGCAACCTTGAAGTCGACGGCGCAGCGTCGTCCGGACTCGCTATGATCACGCCGTGCTCACGGAACGGACGGCCGCAGCCCCGCCGCGAGCCCGTACGCGGGCTCCGCAGCTGTCCCGTCTGCTGTGGCTCGCAATGTTGCTGTTCAGCCTGCTGTTCGCTCACGGACTGCATGGAGAGAGTGCCGCCGGGCACCTCGCAGCGGGCGTCACCGCGTCACTTCCCGTGGATGAACCGGAGCCTCCGGCCGACGACGAGGACCGTCAGCACGAGGACGGCGAGTTCGCGGACTCCGCGCACAACTGCGCCCCGAGCCAGCCGAATGAGGCCCTCGATGTGCCTCCGCCCGGCAACTCACCACTCGAAGTGACCGCACTCTGCCGCCTGTTGCCGCACTCCGGCACGAGGACCGGCGTCGCGGACCTGGTCACCGATTCCGTGACCGCAACGTCCGTATTGCGCATTTAGACAGACGGGGCGCACCCCGCCCTGACCGCTGTTCACGAGCGCACGTTCCAGCTCCGTGAAGGGCTTCGCACGTCCTGACACAGCCAAGCAGCGACGCACCCGCGCCCCTTCGACTGCGGCTGAGCGCTGCCGTGGCGCTTCTGCCTGCGATCACCTCCTTCCCGAACTTCGTGTACTACGAGTCGCCGAAAGGCCCTGCCTTGTCTCTTGTCACCGATCGCCCCGCACACCCCGTACGCTCCGCACCTCAGCCGCCCCCCTCAGGGGGCCGAGCGGCCGCTCGCCGCGCTCGCGGACGGCGGCGCGCCCGCAAGCCCGCACCGCTCGCGGGCCGTTACATCGGATACGTGCTGTACTTCGTCGGGGCGGGCCTCATCAGCGGCGCCGTGGTCCACCATCCTCTGGATCCGGCCCGGTACACGAAAATCGCCGTCATCGGTGTCCTGGTGTTCCTGGCCGCGACAGTGGTCAACGAGTTTCTTCTCGCCACCGACCGGCCCGCGCTGCGGCGCGCGATCCTCGTCATCGGGGCTTCACTGCTGCTCTCGTTCGGCATCGGCATGCTCAGTGGCGGCCTGCAGCACTTCGAGGACTTCCCGGACCGCGGGGCCGTGCTCGTCCCTCTGGGGATAACGGTCTCCTTCGTCGCCTTCGTGCTCAAGGACGCCCACTCCTCCTGGCGCCGCATCTTCGGCCCCATGGGGCTGGCCGTCCTCCTCACCGCGGCTGTCAGCTTCTTCGGGCTGCGGGCAGTGGCGGATGGTCTGGGCGAGTCGTCCGGACAGAGCGGACACAGCCACGGGGAGGGCACGGAGACGTCCGACGAGCACGCCACCACAGAGGAGCCCCCGGCTTCCGACACCGAATCCGCGGCACCAGAGACGAGCGCGTCAACCGACGCCGAGACCGGTCACACGGAAGACGGACACAGCCACTGAGACACGGGCCGGATAGCAGATCTACTAAGAGCCTTAGAGCCGCTCGGGTAACGTAGGCGTCGCACACCCCAACAGCGGGGAAACCGGAGGGGGACATGATCGGACACAGCGACGCCTACACCCCGAGCGGCATCACCAGCACCCTTCACGTCGCTTCGGACGTCAAGGAGGAAGACGGGTTCCTGTCAGGGATCTCCACCATCAGCACACTCGCGATGGCACTGGTCGCGGCCCTTGCGGTGATCCTGGTAGCAGAGCTGATATGGAGGGAACGGCGGCAGCGCAGACGGGAAGAGCTGGCAGGGCCCACCCCTGAAACCGATCCCCATGAGGGTGACATCTCGCCGTAACCACTCGGACGCCGACTACGGTTAATGTACTAAGGAACTTAGCGGAGTGCTGTGCAGATCTCCGTTGCGCAGCCCCATGCTGCACGGACCGACGTACGACCAGGAGCTGAACGCAAGTGTCACGAGGCAAGTCGGCATGGGCCTTGTTCGCGGCCCTTGCCGCCGCACTGCTGGCACTTCAGCTCTTCACACACACGGCTCCCACCGCGGCCGTCCACAAGCCGGAGACGACGACGTCCCAGGGCGAGGCAGTGGACTATGAGGTCTGTGACGCCATGCACTCCTCCTCTGAGGAGATGTCCGAGCACTCCCTGACCCGCGATCGCCAGCGGGCCGACGAGCACACCTCAGACGGCCCTTCCCGCAGCACCCAGACCACGGACACCAACGCGGTCGCGGCACCGTCGGCCTCGTCGCCGAACAGAGACACGCACAGCCGGCAGAGACCGGCCTCAGACCTCTCACCGGCGGCGCTTCAGGTCTTCCGCTGCTGATCCAGCCCACGGGCAAGTGCCATACCGGACGGCTGAAGCCTGCTCCCAGCCGCCTCGCACCCTCGCACGCTCGAAGGCGTTCCGAGGCAGTTCCGCTTGCCTGCCGCAGTGACATACCGCACCTGACGAACCGACGCGCCCTCATGGCGCGCCCAGGAGGCATCTCACATGCAGCCCCTCATCGACTACGCACGGTCGTTCCGGCAACAGTCCGCGGCACGGCGCGAAGAGTTCGCCCGACTCGCCGAAGGCCAAGCCCCGCAGGCCCTGTTCATCACCTGCTCCGACTCGCGGGTCATACCGTCCCTGATCACCGGGGCCCGCCCGGGCGAGCTCTTCGAACTCCGCACCGCGGGCAACATCGTGCCCCCGTACACCCTCGCTCGGCCGACCAGTGAGGCCGCGACCATCGAATACGCGGTGGAGGTACTCGGCGTCAACGACGTGGTTGTCTGTGGCCACTCGCACTGCGGCGCGGTCGGCGCGCTCGTACGCGGCGAGAACCTCACCGCCGTACCCGCCGTCCGCGACTGGCTCGCCCACGCCGCACCACGGCCGGGAGACGCGACAGCACCGGACGACCCCACCGTCGCGGACGCGGTGCAGTCCCACGTACTGGCGCAGATTCTGAGGCTGCGCTCATACCCGTGCATCGGGCCGCGGCTGGAGGCGGGCGAACTACGCCTGCACGCCTGGTTCTACGAGATCCACACCGGCACCGTGCTGGCCCACCGGCCGCACACCGACACCTTCGTCGCGCTGTGAGCGCCCGCAGGAAGGTCGCCCGTACGACGCCCACGGGCAGCCGGGGGCACGGCCGCCGCCGCAGTAACGCGGGATCTTCCGGAGCGACTCTCCGGCAGGACTTCGCCGCCTCGCTCGTCGTCTTCCTCGTCGCCCTGCCGCTGTGCGTGGGCGTCGCCGTCGCCTCCGGTGTTCCGGCCGAACTCGGCCTCGTCACCGGCATCGTGGGCGGCCTCGTCACCGGGCTGCTGCCCGGTAGCAGTCTGCAGGTCTCGGGCCCGGCCGCCGGTCTGACCGTGCTGGTCTTCGAAGCCGTACGCGAGTACGGACTGCCGGGACTCGGCGTCATCGTGCTCGCCACCGGTGTACTCCAACTCCTCATGGGCGCCCTGAAGTTCGGGCGCTACTTCCGGGCCATCTCGGTCGCAGTCGTCGAGGGCATGCTGGCCGGGATCGGATCGGTGCTGATCGCGGGCCAGCTGTACTCCATGGCGGGGGCGAAGGCACCGGCCGAGGGCCTGGCCAAGATCGCCGGGCTACCAGAGATGTTCGCCGACGCGGTGGGGTCGCCCGGTGCGCGGGCCGCGCTCGGCCTCGGTGCGGGCACCATCGCCGTACTCGTGCTGTGGAAGAAGCTGCCGAAGGCGATCCAGGTGGTGCCGGCGCCGCTCGCCGCCGTGGGACTCGCCACGTCCGCTTCGGTGTTCCTCGGACTGCCGGTGGCCAAGGTGGAGGTGCAGGGACTGCTCGGCGCGATACAGCCGCCGACGCCCGGTACCTTCGGGGACCTGGTGGACGTCGGGGTGCTCAGCACCGTTCTCGCCTTCACCCTGATCGCCTCCGCCGAGAGCCTGTTCAGCGCGGCCGCGGTGGACCGGCTGCACGACGGGCCGCGCACCCAGTACGACAAGGAACTGATGGCGCAAGGTGCGGGCAACACCGTCTGCGGGCTGCTCGGCGCGCTGCCGATGACCGCGGTCATCGTGCGCAGTGCGGCGAACGTCCAGGCGGGCGCCCGCACCAAGGCATCCCGGGTCCTGCACGGCGTCTGGCTACTGCTCTTCGCGGCGCTCCTTCCGGCCGCGCTCGGGGTCATTCCGATTCCGGCGCTCGCTGGCATCCTCGTCTACTCGGGTTTCAAGCTGATCCCGGCCAAGGTGGTGAAGGCGCTGTGGCGGGATCACCGCGGTGAGGCACTGATCCTCGTCGTCACGGCGGTGTCGATCGTCGCGGTCAGCATGTTCGAGGGCGTGCTCATCGGCCTGGCCCTCGCCGTGGTCAAGACGGCGTGGGATGCCTCGCACGTCCGGCTGGAGATCATCGACAAGGGTGCCGGACCCATCCAGGCGCACCTGAAGGGCAATGCCACCTTCATGCGGCTGCCGAAGATCCTCGACAGTCTGGAGGCGCTGCCCCAGAACCGCCCTGTCGAAGTCAACCTGTCGGGGGTGCACCACCTCGACCACGCCTGTCGCACCGCTCTGGAGAACTGGGCGGCACGGCACAGCGCGGACGGCACCGAGCCCGTCAAGGTGACATCGGCCGTCTGACAGACCGACGATGCCGCGGTACCGGGCGGATCCCCGGTACCGCGGCATGGCTCGGGCCCGCCTTCGTGGACCCTGCGGAAAACTGTGACCCCGCAGGTCATTCGCCGGCCTCGGTCAGGGCCCGGAAAACGTCCCTCCTTCGTTTTGGCGACGATGGGCTCGTCACCGCGGTCGGACGGGATCCCGGCTGGTGGCTGCCGGATCGCCGGTCTCTGGCGTTCCGTGACGCGGTGACGGCACCGGATGCATCGGTCCCGGTCCGGTGGGCGGCCACAATGAGCTCGTGGACGCATGGTGACAGCGGCCCTCGGCAATGGGACGGCGGGATGAGCGACCTCGTGGAGACGGCGAGAGTACGTGGACGGCGATGGCCGCCCTTCCGGATGGCCTGGGAGGAGCGCGACCGGCACCGGTGGGTGGGGCCGCTGGCGGCCGTCGGCCTCATGTCGGGAGGGCTGCTGGCCGTTCTTGGGCTGCCTCCGGTGGATCTGCACGGCCCGCTGCACTACGCGGGCGTAATGGATCCACTGTGCGGCGCCACCCGGGGAGTGCACGCGGCGATGCTCGGAGACATCGGCGAGGCGTGGCGCTACAACCCGCTCAGCCTCGTCCTCGTCCTGGGAGCCGTCGGAGCGCTGCTGCGTGAGGCGATCGGCCGACTGCGCGGGCGGTGGCCGAACCTCCGGGTCACGTACCGCCGGGCCGCGGTCGCGGCCGGTGTCGCCCTCCTCGCCGCGCTGGAGGCCAACCAGCAGGCGCACGCCGACCTGCTGCGCAGCGGTCCGGGCACGGCGCCGTCCGCCTGGCTGCTGCTGTCTATCACGCTGCCGCTGGCCGCAGCGGTGGTGCTCCTGACGCTGCTGCTGATCCGACGGGCCGGCCGCCGGCCTCACCCTCCGACCCCACCTTTCCACGCGGGCGCTCGCTCCCGTACGGGTGGTCCACGTGGCTGAGACGGCGTCGGCGACCACCGTGCCACCGCTTCCGCGAACCTTTCAGTCTCCCCACGGAGGGTGTGGCGGTCGCGCACCGTGTGCCGCGGTCGGCCGCGGAAGAGCACGGCGGAGCACCTGGACCACGCCGACGAGGTCGTCGCACTCGGACCGGCAGGCAGGGCAGTGGTCGAGGTGAGCTCGGATCGGCACGTCCTCCCCCGGCTCCAGCGCCCCGAGCGCATACACCCCCAGCCATTCGCGGATCTCGTCGCATCCTGCTGTGGGATTCGGCATGCGCCATCACCCTCTCATGTCGCATCTGGCGCTCCGGGGCGCGGTCAGGTGCGGTGCCGGAGCCAGCGGCCTTGGCGACCGGGGCCTCGGGCAGCGGTGACGTTCTGATGCCGGACCTGGGCGGCCTTCGCCGCGCACGGTTGGGCCCGCAGCGCGTTGATCTGCTCGTTCAGTTCCGTCTCGGCGGCGGAGGAGGTACCGGTCTTGTAGCGCCTGTCCCCTGCGGCGCACGAGCTGCCGGCCAGGCCCTTGCCATGGCCGCTGCTCATCCCGCCCCTCATGAACATTGTGCCCGGCGGGCAGAGGGCGAGCACGCACAGCGGCATGGCCACCACGTACCGGCCCGGCTCGACCAGTGGTACGGCGACAGCGCAGGCACCGCGACCGATGGAAGCTCTGTTGTCCGGGCACATGGAACTCCTCACCTCCATCGGCCGCTGAAGCTCCCCGTGAGCTCGTGGGGCACCGTCACGAGGTGGCCTTCCAGGTGCGTCTCTCCCGGTTCGTATGTTTCTGGTGCCGCGGGGCGCCCCGGGCTCGGAAGCCGCCGCCAGGGTGGGCAGGCGGCACCGTCCGGATGCGTCACGACGCCGACGGTCATGCGAATAGCGACTCCACTCTCCGCATGCTTCCATCAGTCCCGACAGTCCAAGATTCTACTATGCACCTAAGAACCTTAGGTCATAGGCTACCGCATACCCGCTCACAACGCCCAAGAGGTCGCGGTCGTGCAGCGCGGACAGACCGTCCCGGCCAGCGTCGTCGATCCAGGCCGCCAGGGACCCAGAGAACGTCAGGTCGACAGCTAACCTATGGCGCGCTCGCGACGACTTTCAGTGCGACGGCGAGAGCCTGATCCTCCCGGCAGGGGAGAGCCCACCGCACCTCAGTCGGCCGGACCCACATCCTTGGGTCGCCGAAGCGGGCGGCCACGTCAAAGCGGGCTTGCACGTCTGCGTAGTTTCCGCGGCACTCCTGGAGAAGGCCCGATTCGAAGAGGGCAATCGGCGCCAGGGACATATCGCGGAAGAGCGCCCAGGACCAGCGGGCTAGGGACCGAAAGCGGCCGAGGGGCTCGGTGCGACCTCCGGCAGCAGTCTCCGTAAGACTGCGACGACAGCGAAGACCGTTCCGTGACTCGCATCACGTCCGCCAACCTCCCCAGAAGCGGGGCTTGGCGACCAGCTCCGGTCGATGGTAGTTCGAGGGGCAATTCGGGCGTACCTACGAAGCCCCTTGGTAGTGGACTTGCAGTCGGAGTCCGCAATGCCCGTTATGGCGTCAACAAGGAGTGGCCCGCAGGGAATTCTGAGCCCCTGTTGAGCAAGTGTGGCCCACTACACATTCCTTGAACATATGGAGGAGGCCCTGATACCGGTTGTCCTCATGTCCCACACCGCTCACATACCAAGCCACCGGAAACCCCGCCGCACCACGTCGCACATGGCGGTGCGGGCCAGGGTTGCTGGTGGCGTACTCAGCACGCTGACGGTGGCTGGTGTGTCTGCTGCCTCGGCGAACGCCGCTGAGCCGGCGGCCCAGACGCTCGAACTGCCCACCCTCACGGCCGACCTGGCCGCGCAGGTCGCGCAGTCCGCGGACGCGACCCAGCAGGCCGCGGCCAACTACGCACTGCAGGCCGAGCGTGACGCAGCCGCCACCAAGGCCGCCAAGCAGGCCAAGGCGGACCTCGCCCAGGCCAAGAAGAAGGCCGAAGCCACTCAGAAGGCCGAGGCCGAGCGCAAGAAGGCCGCCGCCTCGCGCTCCTCCGAGCGGACCACCCTGACTTCGTCCGCCGGCACCACCACCGCCCCGAGCACCTCCTCGTCCACGGCCAGCGGTTCGGCAGCGGCGGTCATCGCCTTCGCCAGGGCGCAGATCGGCGACGCCTACATACTGGGTGCCACCGGCCCCAACTCCTGGGACTGCTCCAGCCTGCTCCAAGCCGCATTCAAGCAGGCAGGCGTCAGCCTCCCAAGGGTGGCGCAGGACCAGTCGGCGACGGGCACCCCGGTCTCACTGAGCAACATCCAGCCCGGCGACATCCTCTACTGGGGCTCCGCCGGCAGCGCGTACCACACGGCGCTCTACGTCGGCGACGGCAAGTTCGTAGGAGCTCAGAACCCGTCCACAGGTATCGCCGAGAAGTCCCTCTCCTGGGACCCGCCGACCGGGGCCGTGCGCGTACTCTGACCCGCGACCGCGCTGGTCGCAGAAGCGCCACTTCGCTCGGACAGTCCTCTGGACGGGGAAAGCGGCCCTCCGGCAGGCAAGGCATTGACCAGCTCGGCACGCGGATCGTTGGCGACACCCCGCTGCGGTGCGGACCGCTGAGCCCCGTCACTGCCGGGCCAGCCCGTGAACCAGCCATTGCGGCAACCGCAATGAATTCGTTTCCCCCAGGGTATTCGCACCCCTTCGTCCGGTACCCAGCCTTCGGCGACGATCTCCCCCCTGAGGCACCCTGCGGATGGCTCGCTCAGCCCGAGCGGCAAGGGAGATCGTGGGCCTATATGTACGCCGGTCCGGACGGACCCATCGAAATCCGGCGGGCCCGTCCGTGAGGCGTGTGGAGAATGTCAGGCCTTGTAGGCCACGTTCGCCATCATCCCGGCCTCACCGTGGTAGGCGTTGTGGCAGTGCAGCATCCACTGGCCCGGGTTGTCGGCGTCGAAGAAGACGGACAGTTTCTTCTTGGGCAGCACGATCGCGGTGTCCTTGCGGGGGCCGGACGTGCCGATCTGGTACGTGTGGCCGTGCAGGTGCATCGGGTGCCACATGTCGGTGTCGTTGACGAAGTCGAGCCGTACGCGCTGGCCCTCCTCGATCATGATGGGGTTCGCGTCGGGGTTAGCCATGTCGAAGGGCTTGCCGTTGATGGCCCAGTTGTACTTGTCCATGCCGCCGGTCAGCTTGAGCTGGTGCGTCACGTCGGTCTTGGCGGTCTCGAACCGTACGTCGTCTGCGGCGCGCAGCTGCGACGCCGTCATGATCATGCCGTCGAGTTCCTTCGGGCGGACGGTCGGCTTCGGGGCGCTCCCCGATCCCGTGCGCACCAGGGCGAAGCCGTTCGTGTTCTTGCCCTCGGCCACAGCGACGAGCGGGAAGACGCCGTCACCGAGGGTGACGAGCACGTCGTAGCGCTCCCCCATGCCGACGAGCAGGGCGTCCACCTCCTGGTGCTGGACCGGGAAGCCGTCGGTGTGGGTGATGGTCAGCTTGTGACCGCCGAGAGCGACGCGGTAGGCGGTGTCGCCGCCCGCGTTGATGATCCGCAGCCGTACCTTCTTGCCGGGCTTGCCGGTGTAGACGTCCGGGTCGGTCGCCACCCGGCCGTTGACGAGGTGGTGCGGGTACTTCACGTCGCCGGCGTCGCCGCCGAGCAGGTCGCTCTCGGCGCCCATGAGCATGAACTTGCCCATCGACATGCCGCCGGACGAGGAGGCGGAGGCCGAGGGGGACGCGGAGTCGCCCATGTCCATCCCGCCCATGTCCCCCATGTCGTGGCCCTCCATGCCGCTGGAGCTGGGGCTGGCACTCTCCCCCATGTCCATGCCGCCCATGCCCTGCCTGAGCTCGGCGAAGACCTCGTCGGGGGTGCCGGTGACGCCGTCGACCCAGTCGTCGAGGAGGACGACCCACTCGTCGTCGTAGTCGAGGGTCTCCTTGGGGTCCTCGACGATCAGCGGGGCGTACAGGCCGCGGTCGAGCTGGACGCCGACGTGCGGGTGGAAGAAGTAGGTGCCGGGGGCGTCGGCGATGAAGTTGTAGGTGAAGGTGGAGCCGGCCCGGACGGCAGTCTGGGTGGCCGGGGGCACGCCGTCCATGTCGTTGCGCAGCGCGATGCCGTGCCAGTGGATCGACGTGGTGGTCTTGTTCGGGAGCTGGTTCGACAGCTCGGCGACCAGGGTGTCGCCGACGGAGAGCCGGACCTCCTTGCCGGGGGTACGGCCGTCGAAGGCCCACGTCTTGGGCATGACGCCGCCGCCCAGGTCGATCATGGCCGGCGCCGCGGTCAGGGTGAGTTTCTGCTGCCGTCCGGTGGTCTTGCGCTTCTTCTCGGCGGCGGCGACCGCCGAGCCGGAGGGGTTGATCAGGGCGTTGCCGCTACCGGAGCCGCTCCCACTGGTGCAGGCGGCGAGCGCCCCGGCGCCGGCTGCTCCCAGTCCGGCGAGCAGGACGGAGCGGCGGTTGATGCTGTTCATTGCGTTATGTCCTCTGCTTCGAAACTGCCGATGTGGTCGCGAAGGGACGGCACATCGCGCGCCGTCCGGGCGCGGCCTATATGCGCAGTTGCGAGAGGACAGACAGATCAGGCGGGGCACGGCCGACCGCACTGGCGGGGACACGACCTTCCGCGGCACGCTCCAGATCCGCGGGCGGGTCGAACGTGCTCTGGCCCGGCGCGGCCAGTTGTACGGAACCGACGCTCGCCGTGGTGCAGTGCTGCATGCCAGGCATGGCACACGCGCCGGAATCAACGCCGTGCGCGGACGATTCCGAGGCGGAGGGTGCCGCCTCGCCCGCCATCGCATGGGCCGCGTCCGCCATGGCATGAGCGGCGTGGGCGGGAGCCGGCATGCGAGCAGAGACTGAGGTGGGCGACGCGGTCGTCATGGACATCACGGATGTCATGGACGTCTCGTGGTGAACGAGCACGGCCAGCGCGACGCACAGGGTGAGGAACACCCCGTACGCCCAGCGGACGGCCATGCCGCCGCCGCTGTGAGCTGTCCGTATCGCCATGAGTTCCACCTGTGCCGTGCTGACTGGTCGCCGGAGTCGCATCCTACCCCCAGGGGGTACTGGAACACCTTACGGCCTCACCACCCGATGAGCTCTTTATCGGGTCGGCAGCCCTCCATACGAGTGCAGACCGGTGATGAGGATGTTGACGCCGTAGTAGTTGAAGACGAAGGTGGCGAACGCCACAAGCCCGAGCACCGCCGCGCGCCGGCCCTTCCACCCGGCAGTGGCACGGGCGTGGAGGTACGCGGCGTATGCGACCCAGGTGATGAAGGCCCAGGTCTCCTTGGGGTCCCAGCCCCAGTAGCGCCCCCACGCGGCCTCCGCCCACACCGCGCCCGCGATGACCGCGAAGGTCCACAGCGGGAACACCAGGCCCGTCAGCCGGTACGCCAGCTTGTCCAGCGTCCGCGCGGACGGCAGCCGTCGCCAGAGCTCCGCCGTTCGCCCGTCGCCCCGGCCTGCCGCGACCTCGCGCTCCCATCGGTCGCGGAACAGGTACAGGACGCTGACCACGGCCGCCGTGTGGAACACGCCGCCGGAGATGATCGCGGCGGAGACGTGGATCCACAGCCAGTACGAGTGCAGCGCGGGCACGAGCTGCGCGGAGTCGACGTACAGCACCGACACCGCGAGGCCGAGGGTCAGCAGGACCGAGAAGAGGACCGGGACTCCCAGCCAGCGCACGGGCTTGCGGGCCGCGAGCAGACCGACGTACGCGACCGACGCCATCAGGGCGAAGGCGGTGGAGAACTCGTACATGTTGCCCCACGGCGGGCGGCTCACCGCGAGACCGCGGGCGAGGACCGAGCCGAAGTGGAGCAGGAGCGCCAGCACGGTCAGCGAGACGGCGATCCGTCCGACCAGGTCGGCCCTGGGGCTGTCACCGGCCGCGCCGGGGCCGTCGCCCGCCGGGGTTCGGTGTTCTTCCGGAGACGTGGCCGCGGGCGATGCCAGCACTTGCGTGCTGCTTCCTGTTGCACCGTCCACGGCCACGCTCCTCGTCCGGCCGCGTGAGGGCGCGACCGGAGTCTGTTGTGCCGACGAGGCGGCAGCGGATACGCGAACGACTTTGGTGCTGCCACCGAACGCCCACTCGGCGCAGGCGGCGACGAAGGCGAGCAGATAAACGGCGATGGCCGAATACATCAGCCAGTTGGCGAGCTGGGCCAGGTCCTGGTCCGCGAGAGAGGTACCGCTCACTTCTGCTCCTGGTGCACGGGTTCTGGGGTGTTCACGTCCGGCGTGGCGTTCCGCAGGGCGGGAAACCGCTCACGCAACTCGTCGGCGAGTTCGGTCACTTCCTCGGCCGTCCGCTCGGTACCGCCGGGATCCAGCCCGGCGACCACGATCCGTACGCCGCCGCCCAGCATGGGCTCGACGCGCACCCACACCCGTCGGCGGCGGACGAACAGCGACGCGCACAGGCCGAGGCCCATGGCCACAGAGCTCCACAGGGCCGTGCTGTTGCTGGGGTTGCGGGCGATCTGGAAGCTCGCCCACTGCTTGATGCCGTCGAAGGTGAGCGAGCCGGCTCCGCCGGGGAGTTTCATCTGGTCGCCGGGGCGCAGCGCCCGGGCGAACGGCGATCCGTCGGTCTCCCGGAACTGCGTCATACGGCTGGAGTCGAGCTGGTAGACGTTCTGCGGCTGCCCACTGTCCAGGCCCAGGTCGCCGCGGTACGCGGTCAGGACCATGACCGGGTCGTCGGGGGCGGGGAAGGAGGAGAACCAGCCGTTCTTGGTCAGCTGGACGGTGGGCAGGAAGAACCCGGAGAAACCCAGGCCATCCCGCTTGCCGTTGCGGTCACGGGCGTCCGGCGCCTTGACCACACCCACCGAGCGCAGGTTGCCGTCCTGCGGCAGGAACGCGGCAGACCCCTGCCACGCGACCTCACCCTTGCCGTCACGAACGGTCACCACGGGGGCGTAACCGTGGCCGACCAGGAACACCTTCGAACCACCCACCTCCAGCGGCTTGTTGACCTCCACGCGGGCGGCGCGCTCCTGCCCGCCGTCACCCTCGGTGTAGCTGAGCTTCGCGACGAAGGAGCTGGCGGTGCCGCGCTGCGGACCACTGCGTTGATACGCGGCCGAGAACCCCTTGAGGCGGAAGCCGAACGGCTGGAGGCTGTCGGCCGAGGCCAACGTGCCGGGGGTGAAGTCGTCGTACTGCGTCACGGTGTTGGTGAAGCTCTCCCCTTCGAGGACGAGCTTCTGGCCGGCCGCCCCGAAGAGGCTGCCGACCGCGAGCGCGATGAGGAGTCCGAACAGCGCCGTGTGGAACACCAGGTTTCCGGCCTCGCGCAGGTACCCCTTCTCCCCCGCGACCGATCCGTTCCCTTCAAAGTCGACGGCGACCCGAAAACGTCGACGTCGCAGCAGGTCCCCTGCGGTGAGCAGCGCCTCACCCCGGTCGGCGGACGCCGTCCAGACAGCGTGCTGTGGCAGGCGGTCCAGGCGGCTGGGGGCCGTCGGCGGACGGGACCGCAGGGTTCGTACGTACTGCCAAGTCCTCGGCACGATGCAGCCGGCCAGCGAGATGAAGAGCAGCAGGTAGACGGCGGCGAACCAGCGCGACGCGTAGACGTCGAAGAAGCCAAGCTTGTCGAGGAGCGGGGCGAGATCCGGGTAGCGCTTGCGGAAGTCCGCGGCCTGCACCGGCTGCCGCCCTTCCTGGGGTACGAGGGAACCGGGCACGGCGGCGAGCGCGAGCAGGAGCAGCAGGACGAGGGCCGTACGCATCGTGGTCAGCGAACGCCAGCCCCAGCGCAGCCAGCCGGCCGGCCCGAGCCCCTGGGGCTCGCTGGTCTGCGGCGCGGATTCACTCGTAGGGGCATCGCCTTGCGTGGGAGGATCGGCGAGACTACGAAAATTATTAGTAGCCACGGGCCGAGTCTGACACATGCCATATCCGGTACGGGAGGCACCCCGAGAGTCGAGGGAACAGAACGTTCCGCCGATCATCTACGAAAGCCCTTAGATCACCAGAGGGAAGAGGAGACCTCGCGCGGCATCGCCTGACGGCACAGCAGGCAGCACCCCCGGGGCGACCCCGGATGCCACGAATACGACCCTTCCACAGCAGCTTCCATCATACCCATAGGGGGTATATGTTTCGCCGTATAGAGCGTCGTCAACCACGGAGGCGGGCGGGGATGAACCGGCTCATCGCAGCGGCAACGGGCGGGCTGCTGGCACTCTTCAGCATGTACTGGGACGACTCCCTACACACCGACGTGGGCCGGGACACCTTCTGGAGCGCACCGCACGTACTGCTCTATGGCTCCCTCATGGTGACGCTCGCTGCCACTGCGTGGTGGGGGATCGGAAGGGTCCGCGGCCGGGGCCTTCGCACGGCCCTGGCGGATCCGCTCCTGCGGTGGGCGGTCGTGTCCGCCGGAGCCATCGGGATCTCGGCTCCGGCGGACGAGGCCTGGCACACGGCGTTCGGCCGGGACGCGGTGCTGTGGAGTCCGCCCCACCTGCTGGCCATCATCGCCACGTTCGCCCTGGCCGTCACCCTGCTCCGGGCGATCGCCGCCGAGGGCGGCGGCCGGCCCCTGGTGCTCGGCGGCGGACTGGTCCTGGCGGCCTCGCTGGCGCCGGTCATGGAGTACGAGTCCGACGTGCCGCAGTACTCGGCCGTCTGGTTCCTGCCGGCCGCCGCCACCGGGCTCACCCTGGCGGTCGTGCTGATCCGGCGGTTCGACTCGCATCCGTGGGCCGTCACGCGCGCGGCCCTGGTCGCCACCGCCGTGCGGCTGGCCGTGATTCCGGTACTCGCCGGTCTCGGGCACTCCACGCCGATCGTGCCGCCCGTGCTCGTCGTCGCCCTCGCGGCCGACGTGTTCCGCAGGTGGCGGACATCCCTGTGGTGGCTCGCGCCCGTCGTTCCCCTCGCCGTACACGCGGCGTACGTGCCGCTGCTCCCCCTCCTACCGCACGGCTCGACCGTCGCGGCCGACCAGATCGTCCCGTCCCTGCTCCTCTCGCTGGGCGGCTCGGTACTGGTCGTGCTCGCCGCGGAGGGGCTGCCACGCAACCGGCTGACTGTGATTCGGACAGCCGGGCTCACGGTCGCCGCGCTGACCCTGGCACTGCCCCTGCTGTCCGCCGGGCGCGCGGTCGCCCACGACCCCGGTCAGGGGACCGAGGCGGGCGAGGCCCACTGGCGGACGACCGCTCGGGGCTCCCGGATCGACGTCACCGTGGCTCCCGAGCCGAACAACGCATCCGGCCGCGCCATCCTTGTCGCACGTCGCGCCGGGCAGGAGCTGTCCGCCCCCCTCACCTCGTCCGGCGACGGCGTGTACCGCGGGTACGTCACTGTGCCGGAGTCCGGCCGCTGGTTCGTCTACGCCGCCTTCCGCGACGCCGGGGCCTCGACGACGGAGACCTGGATCCCGGTCGAGGCCGGCTCCTCGCAGCTCCTGCACGAGAACCGACCGCTCTACGTGCCTCCCGCCCCGCAGAAGGAGGGTGCGGGCCGGGCGGCTGCCACCGTCGCGCTGTACGGGCTGTCGGGGGTGATCCTGGTCGCCGTCGCCCGCTCTGGCCGCCGTACCCCGCTGCTGGAGGGGTGAGCGTGCCACCGTGTCCCGACGACGGGACTGCCATGGCCCGGAACCCGGACTGCGGTGTGACGCTCCGGCACGACGGCGGTGCGGGCGGCCCGGGAGTGCGTCGACCGCGCCTGCGGAGACGGGGCTCGGCGACGGCACGTCCTTCGAATGGCGCGTGTTCCACGCCCTGTTCGCGGCGCCGGAGGATCGAACGGGCCGACCAACATGGCTTCGTGGAGAAGCGCTCGCCGCGATTCAACGGGTCGTCAGCCAACGTCTGATCACCGGGCGGCCAGCGCCCGCGCCACCCCTGGTTCCTTCGGCCCGAGGAACTGGGGGTCCGGCTCGAACGCCGCGTCCAGGGCGGCCTTGTTCGCGGCGAACACTTCGCGGGTGGCGCTGTAGTACCAGACCGCGTCTTGGTGGTCGGCCGCACTGACGCCGTACGAGTCAACGCCCGCCTCCTGGCACAGTGCGACCGCCCGACGGATGTGGAAGCCCTGGCTGACGAGGATCGCGCGGTCGACGCCGAAGATCTTCTTGACCCGCACGCAGGAGTCCCAGGTGTCGAAGCCGGCGTAGTCGCTGACGATGCTGGCGTCGGGCACACCACGATGGGTGAGGTAGTGGCGCATGGCGTGCGGCTCGTCATAGTGCACGGTGCTGTTGTCGCCCGTGACCAGAACCACCTCGACACGACCCTCGCGGTACAACTCCGCCGCCGCGTCGAGGCGGTTGGCGAGGAAAATCGACGGCTCACCGTTCCCGAACAGGCCCGCGCCGAAGACCACGGCCACCCCGGTGCGCGGGGCGTCGACTGTCGTCCGCAGCCGGCCGTCCGCCGCCGTGAACACCCACGTCGCGGGAAGCAGCGCCAGCACGCACAGGAGCATCACCGCCTGCACGGCCCGCCGCTGCCCTGCGCGGGTGCGCGGCAGACACAGCTTGAGGATGGCGCTCGGGTGCGGGCGCGGCAGGCGCATGACAGTGATTCCCCCAATGCGTGGCCCACCGTGTTCAGCGGTGGCGGCTTGTGTGGCTCGGCTGCTTCTGTCGTCCCGGACAGCAACCAGCTCTCTGACAAACGAAGGACGCGGCACATGGTCCCCACTCACCCTCGCGGCGTGACCAACTTCACTCAGTGGCACCGGGCTTCGACGAAGGCGTCGTGGATCTCGGGCGGGGCTGGTTCTCGAGGTCCCGCAGGAAGCTCGGCCTCTCCACGTGCCGCCTGCCCTGCGGAAAGACAGCGCGGGTCGGGGCGGCCCCACGGTCGCACAGTGCGGGCTGTCGGCGAGGATCGTCACGGCCGTCACACGCTCGGGTCGCCTAAGACGCTACGTAGTGGTTTAGTATCCGCTCGGGATCTAAGGGCGTTCTGATGTTCGTACGGGCTCCCCCCGGTGCAGTCGCCGATCTCCCTCGGCTGTCCAGGTGAAAGAGAAGGTGCTGGTGGACGACCGTCATGCGTCGGGGATCCCGACCTCGGCAGTCCCCGTTGCCGCCTCCCCGTACGAGTCATGGCCGGAGAGCGCCTGGCGGGAAGCCCGGTACGAGCCCTACGGCCATCCTGTCCACAGCCTTGGTCAGCCCCACACCGGACATGACGATCCCGACCCGCTGTTCGGTGCGATACCGGGCGTGTACGGCATCAGCGCACCTGGTGGCGAAGCCTTCAGCCACCAGACGTGGCACCACTACGAGAGCGGCGGTCACGGCACGGCTCTGACGTGGGAGGCCCCCGGATACCGAACGGACCCGAGCGGCCAGTGGTACGGAGCCCAGTGGGTGGAGACCACTGGTCCAGCCGTTCCCCCGCAGGACCTTCCCCCGGCCTCGGACAGCTTTGACGCCCTCGGTCCGTGCGGCACTGCCGAGCTCATCGATCTCCACGGCTCTCCCGGCGAGGAACCGCCAGACCAAGCGCCGCCACACGGTGAGACCCCCGTACGCCATACCGCACCCAAAGCCCCGTCCCCCACCGCTTCCCCGGACCGGACGGCGACGCGCCGCGCAGGCAGCCGCCGTCGCCGGGCCCCGCGCCGAGGATCCGCGTTCCTGACAGTGATCGCTCCCTCGGTCGCGTTCGTGGGCATGGCCGGGATCGCTGCCGCCTCCATCGGCCTCGGCGGCAGCAGCGGCAAGGCCGCTCAGGCCGCCCCGGATCCTGCCGTCGAACCCTCCACCGCCAACGACGAGTTCGACACCCAGCTCCGCACGCTCAGCCGAGAAGCCGGCGACTTCGCCGAGCGCGCGAGCCGTACTCAGGAACGCATCGACCTCGACCAACAGCGGCGTGAGGAACAAGAACGCAGGAGGGAGGAGGCGGAACGCAAGAAGGCGGAGGCCGCGCGCAGGGAGGCACTGCGCCCCAAGTTCGTACTCCCTGTCGCGCAGAAGGGAGTCGGCGAGCTGTTCGGGGCGGCCGGGGCCATGTGGTCGAGTCGGCACACCGGCCTCGACTTCCCTGTGCCCATGAACACGCCGGTGAAGGCGGTGACCGACGGCACGGTCGTCGCCGAGTGGAATCCGTACTACGGGAACCTCGTCAAGGTGACCGCCCCCGACGGCACCCAGACCTGGTACGCCCACCTCGCCAGTGCCAGGATCCGGTCCGGCTTCGTCCAGGCGGGGACCGTCATCGGCTATGCGGGCAGCACCGGCAACTCGTCGGGGCCTCATCTCCACCTTGAAGTACACCCCGGCGGCGGCGATGCGATCGATCCGCTGGCGTGGCTGCGCAGCCACGGCCTCGACCCGACGTAGCACCGCCCTCGACGGCCGAGGGAAGCGCCGACCGGCGGCAGGTGCCCGCCCGGAAGTGCGCAGCCGGGAGCCTGAGCCACGGAATCCCGCCCAGGGAGCCGAGCACCACGGGGAGAGGCGAGCCATTGCTGTCCGGGCAGCAGTCCGTGCGCGACGCCCCGGTCGTCTCCGCGCGTCGGTCGACTCCCACTTTCGGCTGAGCCCCAGCCGGTCGTGTTTGCGGAGGTCGGCGTCGGCCGTGCGGCTGGACAGTGCTCCGACGAAGACACCCTCTCCCCCACTCCGAGTGGCCACGCGCCTCCGTCCAGGCTGGAACCGATGAGCAGCGGGCGGTGTACACAAGACATGAAGGCGCTTCGTGAAGCGCGCCCAACAGACGTCTCGTGCGGGCGCGTTGGCTGCGCGACACGTCGTGACCATGGGCAGGGCTTGCCGGTCCGCCCATGATGGGCTCAGGACGCTGGTGCCATCCCGTGCTGTACGTCTGTCCATCCAGGGAGGAGGCTGCGGCGCATGAGCGAGATTCTCAGCGGTGGCCCGGAGCGGCCACCGTGGAGACCGCCGCGTTGGTTGATCGTGGCAGCAGTGGCCGTCGTGACGATCGCGGCGCTTGTGGTGAGCCTCATCCTCGTGGCTGGGGAAGAAACCTCGCCGTCGGCAGCACCTCAGAGGTCACCGTCGCCACCATCGTCGACCGGCAGCCCCTTCCCGGACGGTTCGGACGCTGCCGGCCCGCGGGACGAGACGCCCGGCCTGGTGATCACGGGAGTCGCCTTGGGCGAGGGTTCACTGAACCGGCACGACCGGACGGCTAATACCGGTCCGTGGACGGTGACGGTGCGGCGTCCGGACGGCTCGCTGGGCCTCAATGGTGCGGTGGTGACGTTCCCTGTGCCGAAGCCTCAGGCCGGCCGCCCGGTCCGGATCGGTAGCGCAGCGGGTTGGGCCCGTGACGGTGAGATCGTTTGGCCCGTCGCGGATTCGTACGCACGGGTCCGCAGTGACCTGCCGAAGTCGCAGCTCGTGGCGATCGCCACCGCGACCACGGTCGCATCCGGGCGTCCCCAGGTCAGGCCGCCTTCCGGACTCTCGGTGGTGTCCACGGGCGCAGCACGCCCGCACTACCTGCGCGAGGCCCGTTACGGATCGGGCGAAGTCGGTGAGGCCAGCGAGCTGTCCGGCGGCCTGACCTTCACCGGCGTTGCCCACTGCGGCGGCTTCGAGGACCTGCTGTACGCCTCGGACACCCAGCCCTCCGGCACCGTGCGGGGCAAGCCCGCGGTCATCACGTCCGAGCTTGGCGGCAACGGTGTACTGGCCTGGGAACCGACGCCCGGCGTGATCGCCTACGTCGGCTACAGCGGTGCGCCCCTCGACCGAGGCGCCATCGCTGCCCTGCACCGGCTCGCCGAGCGGACCCGCCTGCTGAGTGCGCAGGAGTGGCAGGCCACCGCTCCTTCGACGGTCGACCAGGTCAACGACTTCGGTTGAGCCGTCCGGCCGCAGGCGGTTCCGGCACTCCTGTAAGCGTCGACCAGACCGCGGTATGCAATCCCACCGACCACCTGAACACCCTCCGGCTCCGAAACGTACTAAGGGCACTAGCAGTTAATGCCCAGGTAGCGCCCCTCGCGGTGCTCCGTACGACGAGGCGGCGTCGGCAGCGCAGGCCCGCCAGCTCGGACGAACGGGAAGGTGAAATGGGAATCCTCGCGCTCAGTTGGGCCATCGCGTTGGTCTCCGCCCTAGTGGCCGCCGTCAGTGCGGTCCGGGTGGTGACCACCAGCGGTGAGACCCGGTTCGCGGCGGGCGGCGACCTGCTGATGGGCCTGTGCATGGCCGCCATGGCACTCCCGGTGACGGTCGGCTGGTACGCGGGCTACGGCATGTGGTGGTCAGTGGCGTTCGGCGTCCTCGGGCTCGGGGCGGTGGTGATGGCGGTCAAGCAGACGCGTGAGTGCGGGTGGAAGCACGGCCGCCACTGGGTGCACCTCATCGTCGGCAGTTTCGGCATGGTGATCATGACGCTCGCCATGACGAGTACACCGTCCGGACCGGTGCTCGCCCTCGGCAGCGGGCACTCCATGGCGGGCATGCCGGGGATGGAGAACACGGCGAGCACGACGGGTACACATCAGATGGCCGGCATGGAATCCATGGAGGGCATGGGCTCCATGCACGGCGGGATGGACATGCCGGGCATGGCGAATGCCGCGGCCGACGCGGGTTCCTCAGGAGGGTCCGGTTCTGTGTGGCGGTGGGTGATCGCGGTGCTCGCCGTGTACTTCCTGCTTTCGATCGGCGCCTCTGTATGGGCGAGGGTCCGTGGCACCGGCAAGCGCGGCCGGGGCAGCGGCTCGCAGGGGGTGAGCCGCTGGCTGCTCGCCATGCCCGACACGGTGCTCGTCTTCCTGGCCTCGCTGACGCTCTCGGTGTGGGACAAGAGCAAGATGGCGCAGCAGCCGGGCGGGGCGGGGCGCGGCAGGCGCCGCAAGCTCGGAGCCGCGCCGGACGCGGCGCTGGCCGCCCATATCTGCATGGGTGGGACCATGTCGGCGATGTTGCTGATGATGGCCGCGTGAGTTCCGGCATCCCGGCCAGCGCGGGGACGGCATCACTCACCGCGGCGAGAGAGCGCAGAGCAGGGTAGGGGTGTCGCCATCAGCACGGGGCGGACTCGACATGCCCCAATCCGCGAAGCGTCTTCGTATTCGGCGCCCGGGACGGAGAGAATGGACGCAAGCGCTCCACGCGCCCGGGCGGGCTCGGGCTTCATGATCCCCAGCGCAAGCCGCCCGCGGGCGCCCACCCGAAGGGTCCGGTCCGATGTCACCTTCACCCCGCCGCAGGCGTGCCGTCCCGCTGGCCCTCGGAGCAGCCGCCGTGCTGCTCGCGACCGCCTGTTCCGACGGGACCGACGAACCCGCCTCGACCTCTCCCAGCCCCGCCACCTCCTCGTCGAGTCCCTCGTCCCCCACCGCAGGCACGAAGACCATCACGATGGAGGACTTCGCGTTCAGCCCAGCGAATCCGGAAGTGCGGGCGGGCGAGAAGATCACGGTGGTCAACAAGGACTCCGCCGCCCACACCGTCACGGCCACGGAGGGCGACGCCTTCGACACAGGAACCATCTCCGGCGGGAAGTCCGGGACGTTCACCGCCCCGGCCAAGGTAGGCGAGTACGACTTTGTCTGCACCTTCCACCCGAACATGACAGGCACTCTGATCGTCCGCTGAGACGTCCCGCCCACGGTCGAAGCCCATACCGCACACGGGCACCGACCGACCGCTGCTCGCACCTCTCGGCCGAGCCCCGGGCAACAGCGGCCGGACGGCACGACGCGTGCCGTCCGGCCAGGAGGTCATGTTTCGTAGGGATGCAGCGCGGTCGCCCAGAGACCGATCTCTGTCAACTTCCCTGCGTGGCGGCATCCTTCAGACGACGGACGGCCCCAGCTCCGAACGCTCCACACCCCTACGACTCGGCGCTGTCCCGGCGCGGGCCACCCGGAGGCCGAGCAGCCCGAAGCCCACCGCCAGCCCGCCCCAGAGCAGCCCCATGGACGCGGCCGAGAGCACCCGGAAGTCCCACACGAGCGTGGCGGGGGCGGTCACCGCGTCGGGGTTGTCCGGCAGCGCGAACAGCGACGCCAGCGCGGCCAGCATGATGGCCGTCACGGCCAGCTGACGCTGCGGTGCGGAACGACCGCGCTCCGCCAGCCACCCCTGGAGACGCCAGGCCAGGGCGACGGCGATCACGCCGATCCCTATGGCCGCGAGCCATGCGTTGACGCGGGTGTCGATCGTTCCCGGATCGCCCACGCCTGGCGGGTTGGCGGGATAGCGGAGGAAGGGCAGCAGCCAGACCCCAGTGAAGCCGGCGCCCGCCAGCATCAACGACCGCCGCCAGGGCTCAGCGTCCGGATCCCGGCGGTGCAGGATCGCGTACACGACGGCGAAGAGGATCCCAATCGCCGCTCCGGTGAGGACGGCGGCCACCAGCAGACCCGCGTGCTGAGTGGAACGGGAGAAGACCTCCGCCGCGGCCGAACCGCCGCTCGCCTCCTCGCGGGCCGCCTCCAGCCGTACGGCCTTGTCCAACAGCGGCTCGGCCAGCAGCCACGAGAATCCTCCGCTGACCACGCCGGCGGCTCCGCCTGCGAGGGCACCGCGCCCGAGCAGGGACAGAAGTGACGTCACGAACGCTCCCTCAGTGGCAAGGGCCGGCGAGGAGGTGCCGACCGTCGTGGGCGAACTCGTGGACGTAGTTGGCGGATGTCGCGACCTTGCCCAGCACCGGCGACAGCAGCGCGCCCTGGTCGAGGAAGACCGCGTCCAGCGCGACCAGGGCGACGATCACCGCCGCGGTAGCGATCAGCCCGTCTCGCAGCGGATGGACGACCAGGCCAGCGGCCGGTCGTACCTGTGGAGCCGCCGAAGCACTCATGGAACCTCCTCGCGGGGTGCACACGCCCCGCCGTTCAGGAGGACGACGGGTCAGTGTCTGACTCCCGGGGCAGCCCCGGTCACAGTGGCGGGACCGTCCCGGACTCTCACCGGGTTCCTGCTCACCGTCGCCTCGATGTGAAGTTGTCGTCGCAGGTCGCGACGCGCCTACTAAGTAAATTAGCTATCCGGGCCCGTTTCAAACAGATCGCGTGAGCGGCATCACAGGTACCGGAATACCCCTAGGGGGTATAGTGTTGTTATCGGCCGGGAGGGTCAGGGAAGCGGCGTCTCTCCCGGAAATGACCCACGCATCCAGACCCGAGGAAGAAGCCATGACCACCGAGACGAACACCAGCTCCTGCTGTGGCTCCTGCGGCTCCGGCACCAAGGTCGACGTCCAGGGCGTCGGCGTCACCGCCGTCTACAAGGTGTCCGGCATGACCTGCGGCCACTGCGAAGGCGCGATCTCGAAGGAGATCTCCGCGCTGGACGGCGTCACCGCGGTCCAGGCCGTCGCCAAGACCGGCGAGGTCACCGTCACCTCCGCCGCGCCGCTCGACGAGGCGGCCATCCGCGCCGCCGTCGACGAGGCGGGCTACGAGCTCGTCGGCCGCGCCTGACACCGGGGGCCCACGGGCCTCGGACACGCGAATTCCTCCCCGCGCCGGGACGTATCGCTCCGCTGATACGGACGCTGTACGTCCCGGCCTCCCCCTGGAGATACGCACATGACCAGCACGGCTCCCGAGAAGGCAGTCCCCGACACGGCACCCACGCCCCCCTCCGCGGTCGAGCTCTCGATCGGCGGCATGACGTGCGCGTCGTGCGCGGCCCGTATCGAGAAGAAGCTCAACCGCATGGACGGCGTCACAGCGACCGTCAACTACGCCACCGAGAAGGCGAAGGTCTCCTACACGGACGGCATCGACGTCGCCGACCTCATCGCTACGGTCGAGAAGACCGGCTACACCGCCGAGGAGCCGCCTCCGCCCGCGTCCGCCACCGCCGACGGGGGTGATGGTGAGGCCGCTCCGGCGGCGGACGGCGAGCTCCTGTCACTGCGGCAGCGTCTGTACGTGTCGCTGGTGCTCACCGTGCCCGTGGTCCTGATGGCGATGGTGCCGGCCCTGCAGTTCGACAACTGGCAGTGGCTCTCGCTGACGCTGGCCGCGCCGGTCGTCGTGTGGGGCGCGTTCCCCTTCCACAAGGCCGCGTGGACCAATGCCCGGCATGGCGCCGCGACCATGGACACCCTGGTGTCCATCGGTACGCTCGCCGCGCTCGGCTGGTCGGTATGGGCGCTGTTCTGGGGTCACGCCGGGATGCCGGGTATGCGGCACGGCTTCGAGTTCACCATCTCCCGTGGGGACGGCTCCTCCTCCATCTACCTGGAGGCCGCGGCCGGGGTGACCACGTTCATCCTCGCCGGGCGCTATCTGGAGGCGAAGTCCAAGCGCAAGGCGGGCGCGGCGCTGCGGGCGCTTCTGGAGCTGGGCGCGAAGGACGTCGCGGTGCTGCGGGGCGGCAAGGAAGTACGCATCGCTGTCGCGCAGTTGGCCGTCGGTGACCGCTTCGTCGTACGACCCGGAGAGAAGGTCGCCACCGACGGGACCGTCGTCGAGGGCTCCTCGGCGGTGGACGCCTCCATGCTGACCGGCGAGTCCGTCCCTGTGGACGTGACAGTGGGCGATTCCGTCACCGGAGCGACCGTGAACGCGGGCGGCCGCCTGGTCGTCGAGGCGACCCGGGTCGGCGCCGACACACAACTCGCCCGGATGGCGAAGCTCGTCGAGGACGCCCAGAACGGCAAGGCCGAGGTGCAGCGCCTCGCCGACCGGATCTCTTCTGTCTTCGTCCCCGTGGTCATCCTCCTTGCCCTCGGCACCCTGCTGACCTGGCTGTTCGTCACCGGTGACGCCACCGCCGCCTTCACCGCCGCCGTCGCGGTGCTGATCATCGCGTGCCCCTGTGCCCTCGGCCTGGCCACCCCGACCGCCCTGATGGTCGGCACCGGCCGCGGAGCCCAGCTCGGCATCCTCATCAAGGGCCCCGAGGTCCTCGAGTCCACCCGCCGCGTCGACACCGTCGTCCTGGACAAGACCGGCACCGTGACCACAGGCCGCATGCAGCTCCAGGACGTGTTCCCCGCACCGGGCACGGACAAGGACGAACTGCTGCGGCTGGCCGGCGCCTTGGAACACGCCTCCGAGCACCCGATCGCCCAGGCCATCGCGGCTGGGGCCGCTGACCGAGTCGGAAACCTGCCGGTGCCGGAGAACTTCGAGAACGTGGCGGGCCTCGGCGTCCAGGGCGTCGTCGACGGTCACGCGGTGCTCGTCGGCCGCGAGAAGCTCCTCAAGGAGTGGGTCATCGACCTGCCCCAGGAGCTGGCCGACGCCAAGGCCGCCGCAGAGGCAGAGGGGCGTACGGCGGTCGCCGTGGCGTGGGACGGCGAGGCGCGCGGTGTCCTCACCGTCGCCGACGCCGTCAAGGAGACCAGCGCCGCAGCCGTGGCCGAACTGCGCGCGCTCGGCCTAAAGCCCGTCCTGCTGACCGGTGACAACCAGCTCGTCGCCGAGTCGGTCGCCCGTTCCGTGGGCATCGACGAGGTGATCGCCGAGGTCCTGCCCGAGGACAAGGTGGACGTGGTCAAGCGACTGCAGAGCGAGGGCCGTTCGGTCGCGATGGTCGGCGACGGCGTCAACGACGCGGCCGCCCTCGCCACCGCCGACCTGGGCCTGGCCATGGGCACCGGCACGGACGCGGCGATAGAGGCGGGCGACCTGACCCTCGTACGGGGCGACCTCCGGGTGGCCGCGGACGCGATCCGCCTGTCCCGCAGGACCCTCGCCACCATCAAGGGCAATCTCTTCTGGGCCTTCGGCTACAACGTCGCCGCGCTGCCGCTCGCCGCCGCCGGCATGCTCAACCCGATGATCGCGGGGGCCGCAATGGCCTTCTCGTCGGTGTTCGTGGTGACCAACAGCCTGCGGCTGCGGTCCTTCAAGTGACCGCAAGGCATTGCCCCTTCGGCTGAGGCGCCCGGTCCGATGAGGCCGGGCGCCTCGATGTCGAGCCCGTCGCTCGGGCTCGACGGCTCAGCCCCGAGCGTGCCGGAAGCCCCCCTCGGGCCGCCCCATGCACTTCCAGCGCGCTCCCCTGCCCATCGGCAACATCGCGCAGATGTCAACGGGTGCACCTTGGGGGTCGAGCAACTGGGCCGGGATCAGGTACGCAGCAGCCGGGCGACGGCCCGCGTAGCCTCCGCCACCTTGTCTTGTGCCTCGTCTCCCCCGGCGGTAATAGCGTCCTGGACGCAGTGCCCGAGGTGATCTTCCAGCAGTTGCATCGCCACCGCCTGGAGCGCCTTGGTGGTGGCCGCGACCTGGGTGAGGACGTCGACGCAGTACTGGTCCTCCTCAACCAGGCGCTGCAGGCCACGGACCTGGCCCTCGATGCGGCGGAGCCGCTTGAGGACGGCGTCCTTGCTTTCGTGATAGCCCGGCGATGCCTGCTCGGCCTCGGCCTGTTCCTGCTGGTCCATGCGCCCCAACAGTATTCCCCGGCGGCTTCGGGCAGGGAGCGAACGTGAACTGTGTCTCGGCGTACGTCGCGCCGACCCGCTGGAGACATTGCCAGCCCGCTGGAGACCTGCCGCCCATCACCCGTTCGACGACTCCCATGCGTACCACGCTCAGCCCAAGTCCCGCAAAATACGATCAGGTTAAAGCCCTTTACGGTTGATCACCGTACTAAGTACCTTCGCGGTGCCGGTCAGTTGGTGACCGGCATCACCTCGTTATGGGCCGGTCACCCCGGCCGCACGAGTGGAGGTCAAGCATGCGCAAGGCCCACAGACAGACCGGCGTGGGCGTGTTCGCGGCGATGCTCTTCGCCACGACCGCTCTCGCCGGTTCCGCACAGGCACACGACGGCGTCTCGGCATCCGACGGCGCCATCGACAACGCGGCGGCCACACACGGCCACGACCAGCACGGCGGCAGCGACGGACATCTGCCGGCCACGCAGAAGAACGTCCGGCTGGTCAGCAAGCTCAAGCTGAGCAATGTCGTCGAAGGCAAGATCGCCGACGTCGGCGTCTACAAGGGCTACGCCTACCTGGCCTCCTGGGGTGGCGTCGGCTGCGACAACACCGGCGTGTACGTCGTCGACATCCGAAAGCCCAGCAAGCCCAAGGAAGTCGGCTTTATCCCGGCCCCGGCGGGCAGCGCCCCCGGCGAGGGCATCCAGACGGTGCACCTCTCCACACCGTCCTTCAACGGTGACGTGCTCGTCAGCAACAACGAGATCTGCGGCGACACCGGCTCCGGCGGCATGAACATCTACGACGTCACCGACCCCACCAAGCCGAAGGCACTCGCTGAGGGCGTCGGCGACTTCACGCTGGACGGCGAGACGACGGAGACCGCCCGCCAGATCCACAGCGTGTTCGCGTGGGACGCGGGCCGGAAGGCGTACGCGGCGATCGTCGACAACGAAGAGGGCACGGACGTCGACATCATGGACCTCACGGATCCGACGAAGCCGAAGCTCATCGCCGAGTACGACCTCGACGAGGCGTTCCCGCAGATCGTCCAGGCGGCTCCGGACAACCTCACCGAGATGTTCCTGCACGACATGGTCGTCAAGAACATCCGCGGCCGCCAGGTCCTGCTCGCTTCCTACTGGGACGCGGGCTACGTCGCGCTCGACGCGACCGACCCGAAGAACCTCAAGTACATCGGCGACACGGACTTCACCGACCCGGACCCCGAAGGCACCGGGAGCGGGCGCGACGTGGCACCGGAAGGCAACGGCCACCAGGCCGAGTTCACCCTCGGCAACCGGTATGTGATCGGCGCCGACGAGGACTTCGGCCCGTACGCGCTCTCGGCCCGCAACCTGGACGACAACACCGCCGTCACCGCCGGCCAGGGCATCCCGCTGGAAGCGGGCAAGGCCATCACCGGCGACACGGTATACGCCGGCCTGGGCTGCAACGACAGCCCCGCCGTCCCCGCGGGCGACCCGGCCGCCGTGGACATCGCCGTCGTGGAGCGCGGCGTCTGCACGTTCACCGAGAAGGCCGCCAACGTCGAGGCGGCGGGCGGCTACGACGCCGTGCTCGTCTTCAACCGCACCGGCTCAGACGCCTGCGACGCACAGAGCGGCATGACCGTCGAGGGCACCCTGCCGACCTTCGGCGTCGCACCGCGCGGCCAGGGCTTCGCCGCCTTCGACCAGCCCTACAGCAACGAGGACTGTCTCGCCGGCACCGGTCCCGCCACCCTGCCGGTGGACATCGGTACCAAGGGCGACCGGCTCACCTTCTCCTCCTACTTCGACGGCTGGGGCTACGCGCACCTCTACCGCAACAAGGGCGGGAAAATGACCGAACTGGACACCTACGCCATTCCGGAGAGCCAGGACCCCGCGTACGCCTCCGGCTCCGGTGACCTGTCGATCCACGAGGTGGCGACCTCCGGCGTCCGGCCCGACCTGGCGTACTTCGCCTACTACGCGGGCGGGTTCCGGGTCACGAAGATCAAAAACGACAAGCTGGTGGAGGTCGGCCGCTTCATCGACGAGGGCGGCAACAACTTCTGGGGCGTCCAGACCTTCAACTCATTCGGGAAGGAGTACGTGGCAGCGTCCGACCGGGACTTCGGGCTCTACATTTTCGAGTACACCGGTCACTGAGCTGATCTGAACGCGGGTCCCACACGGCATCAGCGCCAAGGCCGGGGTTCCGGCCGTTACCGTGAGGCACTCACCCAGGCACGGTGAAGCGCCCCCAACAGAGCTGTATGGCACCTGTTGGGGGCGCTACCCGTCCAGCTACGCCGGCTCACTATGTGCGTCTCGGTCGGCGACGCCTCAGCGGAGTTGTGTCCGCCGCGTGCTCCCCGTTCCGGGACAGGCGCGCAGGAACGGCCCCGTGGTCATCGTCGGTGTGGTGCACGGGGTGCCATGGAGCGCGGTCGATCTTCCAGGTCATGGCGTCCTCCCGATGCACGCGAGGCGGTATGCGACCCAGAGTCCCCGTCCGTCCTCGCAGTCGTTCTACGCCTTGTGGACGTTTCACCCGCGGTAGCCTTCGGGCTTCCTGGTCGAGGGGCGCAGGGTCCCTCGCCCTTTACAGGGCCCTCACCGTCACCGGGCAACCTCGCCCCTCATGGGGTCTTCCTCATCGTCACGGAACCCCTGCGACCCCGGCAGAGCGATCCAGGGCGGCGTCAACTCCTCCACATACTCCCGGAAGTCCCGCTCCTCCTCCGGATCCGAAAGATCGAAGAGCGGGCTGAGCGGCCAGACCGGGTGCCCGTCGACCCACGGCACGACCGTCTCGGGCTCCCCTGGCACGGAGCGCAGTTCGGCTGTGCCCTCCCGGGGCAGCCAGTCGACCAGGCGTGAGCGGGCCGTGCCCGGTACGGCTTCCAGCAGGGCGAAAGGGCGATTCTCGCCGTTCGTGAAGAACACCAACTGCGGCGGCGCCGCAGCAGGGTCCTCGGGATCGGGCAGCAGCACATAGTCGGCCGTCCTGGTCTCGGCGCCGCGGGCGGCCGCCAGCACACGGCGCATGACCCGCGAGCCGGACACACCGCCCCACGCCACGCGGATCAGCGCTGCCGCCGCGACCCCACCACTGATCCACAGTCCGCGGTCGAGGCCCGGATCGCCAGGGAGGCGGGCGGCGGACGGGGACTCCACGGCGTACTCGACGGTGAGCCGATCGCCTTCGTTCGGGGCGGGTTCGTCCCCGTAGGCGAGGTCCGTGGTGACCTTGCGGCCGTCCGCCGTATGGAAGGTGATCTCGGCGTCACCGGGCACCAGCCACGGGGTGAGCGGGACGTCGTCGTAGCGGAGGGCGACAGTGGCCCGCGCGGGCGCCGTCTCGGAACCCCACAGCCGTAGCGCCGTCGCCCACCACCAGCCCGAGAGCCCCGCCGTGACCGCGAGGACGAGCAGACCGCCCCAGGAGACCCAGGACGCCAGCACCAGCCGCCGCAGACGCGGCGAGCGCCACCACCCCGTGGTACGGATGTCCGGCTCGCGCCGTCCCGGGCGGGTGGTCGCCGACCCGCTCAGGCGTGAGGCGAGCAGGCGTGAGACGGCGGCGAGATGGGCACGGTCCAGTACGTCCGCCGGGCGGGCGTCGGCACCAGCGGGCACAGGGACCGGCCAACCCGAGGACACCGGCGCGTCCCGGACGGCGTCCCAGTTCGTCCTCGGCTCCGACATGGCCGGGACACCGGAGTGCCCGCCCGCCTCGCGGACCCGGAACACGATGCCCGCCGCCGCGAGGCCCAGGAAGACCGCCGTGCCGCCGCCGAGCACCCACGGAGTGATCCCACGGTCGAAGGCTTCGCCGCGCAGCGGCCAGGCGGGTGCGGTGATCTCCAGGGACTGGCCCGCCTCGACCGCACGGTCGTCGCAGTCGACCTCGGCGCTCTGCCGGGTCCCGTCCCGGGGATCCTGCCAGCGGACCTTGCAGACGTACTCCTCGGTGCCGGTGACCGTGGCCCGTACGGTCGTGCCGAAGCCGTACGCGGAGAGCAGCACACCCGCGCCGGCCAGGGCGAGCGCCCCGGCCGCGGCGCTCCACCACGGGACCATGTCGGCGGCCCTCAGAAGGGCAGACGGCTGCCTGCCCGCCGGGCCGTCGCGAAGAAACCGGCGCAGCGCCCGCAGCCGGACGACGTCACCGAGCGACGCGGCCGCGGCGCCGACGACTCCGCCCGTGCCGGTCACCACCAGGCCGAGCATCAGCATGAACGGTGAGTCTTCGAGGTCGGCGGCCTCGCCGCGCACGGGCCACGGCCGGGCGGATATCCGCAACGGATCACCAGCCCGTTCATCGCCGTAGCAGTCGACGCCCGCCGTGCGCGTGCCGCCGCTCCAGGGGTCCTGCCAGCGCACCGAGCAGACGCCGTCGCGCTTGGCGGTGACCTCCGCGGTGACGGGCTTGCCGAGGACGAAGGTGTGCAGACCGAAGAGACCGAGCAGCATCGCCCCCATCAGCGCCAGCGCGGCCGGACGGGGCACTCTCAGTGCCCGCCGCGCGGAGAGGCGGAACACCTCGTGCGGCGGTCTGGTGGCCGATCCGGCAGCCGGACCCGCCGCCCCGGCGAGCGCGCCCGCCAGGAACGGTACAGCCGATTCCGGAACGCGCAGGCGCAGTACGCCGGCCCCGTCCGACGGCTCGTAGACCATGGTCACCTGCCGCGCGACGAGCGGCCCTTCGTGAGGGAATCCCCGCAGGGGGACCGTGCCCAGCACCCGCCCGCCACGGGCCACCGGGAGCGGACTGCGCACCCCGTCGACGAAGTGGAGCGGACCATTCCCGTCCGGCACCCACAGGTCACCCTTGACCGGCCGAGCCGGCCAGGACTCCCCGTCGCCCGCGAGCCTGGCCCGTATACCCAGCGCTCCCGCGCGGCCCGGGCCACGCCACAGCGGCCGGTCCCGCCAGTTCGCCAAGGCGTTCGCCAGCACGACGACCAGGCCAGAGCAGACCATGAACACCAGATAGCCGACCACCGCGACCTGCCCCTCGCTCCACCGACAGGATCAAGCCAGTCGGCGATCCACTGTGGCCGAATATACGAGCGGCAATACCGGGTGTGGCAGGGCCCCCGGGTGCGGAGGAGACCCCGGCCGAGTTGCTTCCGCGGTGCGAACCAGCCCTAGGAGCCGACCCTCTGCGCAGCCGCACTTCGGCGGTGGCGGCGGCCCCGGTCCCCCCCGACGCGCAGCAGCCAACCGCTCTCCGGGCACGCGTCGACCGGCAACACACCCGCGTGCGGGATACCGCTCGTCCTGGTTGCGCAGCTTCCACATGGCGACGGCGTCGACACAGGTCGCCAGGCCTGTCATCAGAGGCGGGTACGCGACGCACGAACGGCCTCGGCCGCACCAGGGGCCCCGGCTGAATCGCTCCGAAGGAGCCACCTAAGCTACTTAGCAGCTTCTGCCATATCCCGGTGAAGGAGAGACAGCCGTGGCCTCAACGGCACCCCACACGCAGTCCGCTCCCGCGACGTCACTGGTGGACCGAGGCACCAGCCGGGCAGGGGCGAGCTCTCGAATGCGGCGGCAGGCTGCGGGCGTGGTCGCGGCCGCTCTGCTGCTCGCCGCGTGCGGGACGAGTACGACGTCCGGCTCGTCGGACACCGAGAAGGCGGCCGCCTCCAGCACCCAGGACGGACTCACCGAGTACCCGACGGGCAAACGGCCCATGGCTCCCATGCTCAGCGGCAAGACGATCACTGGCGACCAGTTGGACCTGGCCGACCTGCGCGGCAACGTGATCGTGCTCAACGTGTGGGGATCTTGGTGCGCGCCGTGCCGGGCCGAGGCACCCGACCTGAAGAAGGTGTCCGAGGAGACCCGTGACCTCGGCGTACGGTTCGTCGGCATCAACACACGGGACAACGACGCGGCGGCGAAGGCCTTCGAGCGGAACTACGGCATCACGTACCCCAGCTTCCGCGACCCCGACGGCAAGCTCCTCCTGGGATTCAACGGACGCATCCCGCTGTCCGCCGTTCCCAGCTCCGTGATCATCGACCGTGACGGACGAATCGCCGCCCGCATCATCGGCCGGACCACGTACACGACCCTGAGCGAGCTGGTGAAGGATCTCGCCGCGGAGAGGACCGGCGGAGGTGCGGACAAGTGACGGTGGCCGCCGCTGTCGGCGAAACGGTCCTGGCCGGCCCGCTCGTCCTCGCCCTCCTCCTGGCACTTGCCGCTGGAGCACTCTCGTTCTTCTCTCCCTGCTGCCTCCCCCTGGTCCCGGGGTACCTGTCGTACGTCGCCGGGATGTCCGGCGCGGGCGCGGCCGATACGGGGCAGCGCGGTCCGAGATGGCGGGTTCTGGTCGGCTGCCTGCTGTTCGTGGGCGGTTTCGCCGCGGTCTTCACCAGCTACGGGGCGCTGTTCGGTGGTGCGGGCGCCGTGCTGGTGGCGCAGCAGCGCACGCTCGGCATCGTGCTGGGCTCGCTCATCATCGTGCTGGGCCTGGTCTTCGCCGGGCTGCTCGACAAGCTGCCGCTGGCCGGTTTCAGCTGGCGGCCCTCGGTCCGGCCCGGCGCGGGCCTCGCGGGCGCGCCGCTGCTCGGCGCCCTCTTCGCGATCGGCTGGACGCCGTGCATCGGCCCCACACTCGCGGCCGTCCTTTCCCTGGCGGCGGACAGTGCGAGCGCCGGGCGCGGAGCCGTGCTCTCGTTCACATACAGCCTGGGCCTCGGGCTTCCCTTCCTGCTCGCGGCCGCGTCGTTCGACGGCGTGATGCGACGCTTCACCTGGGCACGGCGGCACGCGCGGGCTGTGATGCGAGTCGGCGGAGTGCTACTGGTGGCCGTGGGGGTCATGCAAGTGACCGGCTGGTGGGGGCAGCTCATCGCTCAGCTCCAGACACTCATCACAGGCTTCCAGCTCCCGCTGTGAATCCGCCCGTGGCACTGGGAGCAGGCAGGTTCTCCGCCCCGGATACGAGCCTGTGGGGGCGAACTGCCCTCTTCAGCCTGTACGGGCAGCACTGGAAGCGACCTCGCCGAGGCGGCGTACCACCCTCGCCCGCACAGCCGCAGACCGCGGCACAAGCGGCATCCCGAAGGTGGCGGATGCGACGTGCCCAGCCGGCGGAGGCCGAGGCGGCCGGGAGTCACACCCGCGGCGACTGGTCGCGGAGGGCCGGGCCCGGAAACGGATCCGCCGGTTGCGGTGCCTCGCGTTGCAGCAGGCGCATCATCCTCCGCGCCAGGAGGGGGTCCACCGGCAGCGCGTGCGCCGCGAACCAGCGGGCCGCTTCAGGCGCCGGGGATGGCTCCACGAACTCGGGTCCGGCGAAGTCGTCCAAAGGCGGGTCGTACAGGTATCCGATCACGACACCGCACCGCTCCAAACGTGCCACCAGCTTGTCCCGGTCGCGCACCATCAGAGGCACGCGGAACAGCGGCGGCACCCCGCGATCCCCGACCGCGCTCCGCACACCTGCGGCAGCCCAGACGGTGCCGCCCAGCAGCCTCGTACCCTCACGCCGCCGAGACAGATCCGTGTCCAGGCCACTCATCCGCCGCCTCAGCGTGCGCCGCAGAAGGCGTCCGTGTTCCCTGCGGTATCCGTGCAGATCGACTCGCACCCAGCGGTCGAAGGCCCCCAGGTCCGGACTGCGACCCGCCGCCTCCCGCAAGTGCCGTTCTTGGAGCTCCATACGAAAGCGTTCGCGCTCCAACAGCCCCAGGGTCCGCATAACCCTCCATACGGGCCGGACCAGATGGAGCCGCTGTACCGCAGCGCGTGCGAGAGGGCGCAGCGCGTATGCCAGGTCCCGATGCAGCTGCCGCGGCGCCAACAGCTCATCACGCAGGTGCTCCAGCGCCTTGCGGTCCGCTGGATCCTCCAGCGCCAGAAATCCGCCACCGGTCGCCCCCGCATGCTTGCCCAGGCTGAAAGCCGCAGCTTTTCCGAAGGTGCCGATCGGGCGGTCTCCCACAGTCGTACCGATCGCGTGTGCCGCGTCCTCAAGGAGGGGGATGCCCATGCGGTCGCACCGAGTGCGCAGTTCGTCCGCGTCGTCCGGCATGCCGTAGACGTTGGTCGTCAGCACCGCGCCCACGCTGCGCCATGTCGATTCCGGCACCACGCGGATGTCGATGTTCCCGTCCCGAGGAGACACCGGCGCCATCACGGGACGCAGCCCCGCCGCCAACACGACGAACACCATCACATCGTCGTTGACCGGCGACATCAGCACTCTGCCACCAGGAGCGCACCAGCGACGTAGTGCCAGGTACACGGCCAGTCTGCACGACGGGACATACACGCACTCACGGCCGAGCCGCTCACGCATCAGATCTTCGAGGGCACCGCCGGCCGACGGCGATGGACGTGGAGACTCTCCTGACAGCACGGCTCCCCTTTTCCATTCGATGCGGTCACCCGAGACTTCCGGACGCAAGGAGCGTCATGCGGGATGACCGGCTCCCAACCGGTGACCGGTGGCGTCCTTTTGAAGGCGGGATCACAGCGGACGGAAAGAAGGCGGCCGCTGGAGATCGAGTGTCGGCTACCGAACTAGACACTAAGCATCTTAGTAGATAAAGGCAAGAGTGCGAGTATTGCCCCCGGCCTGCACGCGAACACCCGACCATCGACGTCGCCAGCCTCGCCGCAGCCAATCAGACTCACTCCCACCCCGAGACACTCTCAGCAACAGATCCATCACACCGCGCGATCAGATATGCCCGGACTGGCGCCGCCGTTCCCATTTATCTAAACTACTTAGTAGACAGAGCGGGTTCGATGAGCGCCCCGCAGCCCACCGGGAGGCCCTCATGCCTCAGTATCTGTATCCACTGCTCCTCCTGGCCTGCCCGATCGGCATGGGCCTGATGATGTGGTTCATGACGCGCGGAGGGCTGCACGCATCACGGCGAAGCAGCTCCGTCGGCTCACCCGTGGCGCACTTCGAACTGGACGAGCTGCGCAAGGAAGTCGCCGAGCTGCGCGCCACACAGAAGGACACACGCGAAACCTTGTGAACTGGGCCTTGGTCCCATGGCCGCGATAGCGATATTGATCGGCGCCCTGCTTCTCGCCGCGATCTACTACGACATAGCCCGGCTGGTCAGCGCACACCAGAGCCGGTGCCCTCCGCTGGCCCGCTTCAGAGGCAGGCGCGCCGCGCTCGAGGATGAGGAGCGGTGGTGCGCCGGCCTGCTGCTGCACGGACGGATCGACACACGCTCCTACCAGCGACGCATGACGGGCCTCGCCCACGGCCACCGCGTCGTAGAACCTCCGCCTCACCACTGATCCAGCCCTTCATTGCTACTAATCTAATTAGTGACTTAGCATGACTGCCAGCCGCCGACCGGAGGCCGCTGTCAGGCTCCCCGGTTTGCCGTGCCGTCCGGTCGGCGGCCCGACCCCGAGGAGCAGCCCCATGCGCACCTGGCCCACCCGCAGATGGCTCGTGGCAGCAGCGGTCACCGTGATCGCCGCACTCGTCATCGGCGTGCCGACGGGCGTGGTGCCGACTCCCTTCTACACGCGGATGACCCCGGTGCTGTGGTGGAACTACCCGGTATGGCTGGTCAGTTCCGTGCTGGAGGGGCTCCTGGTGGCCACGTACGTCCGTATCGGCCCGGCCGACGTCCCCGCGGTCGGGCCACCCGAGCGCCCCCGTACCGTTCGCGCCCTCGGCGCCGGGCTGCTGTCGGCCTTCGCGGTCGGCTGTCCGATCTGCAACAAGCTCGTGGTGCTGGCCATCGGCGTCAGCGGCGCCCTGACGTTCTTCGCGCCGGTGCAGCCGGTGCTCGCCGTGGCTTCGGTAGCCCTGCTCGTCCATGTGCTGGTCCGGCGGCTGCGCACCGCGAACGTCTGCGCAGTCCCTTCGTGAGGCCCGGCACACCGCGCGTGGCCCGCCCCAGTGCGGCCACGCTCCGCTCATGGGCGGCGGCCTCCTCCGGTGGGCTGCTTCTCTACGCCTCGTTCCCGCCGGTCGGATGGTGGTTCCTGGCCCCGCTCGGTCCGGCTCTGCTGATCCTGGCGGTACGCGGACGGCGGGCCCGGTCCGCCTTCGTCGCCGGCGGGATCTTCGGCATCGCCTTTCTCGCCCCGCTGATTGTCTGGCTGGCGAACCTCGGTCTGGTCCCGTGGCTCACCCTCACGGCGGTCCAGGCCCTGGTCTTCGCACTCGCCGCGATGCCGCTGCCCCGCTTGATCGCGCTGCCGGGCTGGCCGCTGTACACCGCCGCCTGGTGGGTGGCCTTGGAGGCGGTACGCGGCCGGACTCCGCTCGGCGGCTTCCCCTGGGGACGGCTGGCCTTCGGGCAGGCGGACGCTCCCTATGCCGGCTGGGCCGCTGTCGGCGGCGGCCCAGCCCTCTCCTTCGCCGTTGCACTCCTCGGATCGCTGCTGTTGTACGGCCTGACGGCGTGGCGCAGCGGGCGTCGGGAGGTCAGCGCGGCCGTATGCCTCGGCGTGGCCGTCCTGATCACGACACCGCTCGCCCTCCCTGCCCCGGGGACATCTGGGCCGAGCGCCGTGGTCGCCGTCGTCCAGGGCAACGTCGAACGCGAGCGCACCCTGGAGGAGCAGGCCCGGGTGCGCAACGTCGCACAGAATCACGCACGCGAGACCAAGTCCCTGGCCGACGCCGTACGCCGCGGCGAGGTCCCGCGTCCGGATGTCGTCCTGTGGCCGGAGAACTCCCTCGACGGCGACCCGGGACGCAATCCGGAGCTCGGCTCCCTGGTCGCCGACTCGGTCCGCGAACTGGACAGCCCTCTCCTCATCGGCGCCATGCTGGAAGCCCCCGGCGGCCGGGCGTACAACGCCGGCCAGCTGTGGCTGCCCGGCCAGGGCCCGGCCTCCTGGTACGCCAAGCGCCAGCTCGTCCCCTTCGGCGAGTACATCCCCGCACGTTCGCTCCTCGGCGGCCTCGGCGCGCTCCAGCTCATCCCGCGCGACCTCCTGCCCGGTACTTCCACGGCCCCGCTGGAGGCGGGGCGGGTGCTGCTCGGTGACGTGATCTGCTACGAGATCGCGTACGACGACCGAGTCCGGGACACCGTACGGGCGGGCGCCAACCTCCTCGTCGTCCAGACGAACAACGCGACGTACGAGCGCGGTCTCCAGGCCGGGCAGTCCGAGCAGCAGCTGGCGATGGCCCGCATCCGCGCGATCGAGTACGGACGAGCGGTCGCCCTCGCCTCGACGAGCGGGGTCAGCGCCATCGTCGGGCCGGACGGACAGGTCATGGACCGGCTGGGGACCTGGCGTGGCGGCCATCTGGTGGAGCGGGTGCCGCTCGCCTCGGGGCTCACCCTCTCCGAGTGGCTCGGCGTGTGGCCCGAGGTGCTGCTGGGGGCACCCGTTCTCGTCGGTCTGGCGCTCTCCCTGCGTCGCTCGCGGCGCAGCGCAGCCGCAGCTCAGGCGCCTTCTTCCATGCCCGAGCATGACCAACCATTTACTAAGCTACTTAGCTGAATCTCTTATAGTGCAGGTATGGAACTCGCCGCACTGCCCAGCCCGTCGACCGGAGTCCTGTACCTGGGGCCGGTCCCACTGAGGGCGTACGCCTTCTGCATCATCCTGGGCGCCTTCGTCGCCGTCTGGCTCGGCACGCGCCGCTGGGTGGCGCGCGGCGGCAAGAAGGAGACGATCGCGGACATCGCCATCTGGGCGGTGCCCTTCGGGCTCGTCGGCGGCCGCCTGTACCACGTGATCACCAGCCCGGACGCGTACTTCGGTGCGGGCGGCGAGCCCATCAAGGCCCTGTACATCTGGGAGGGCGGCCTCGGCATCTGGGGCGCCATCGCGCTGGGCGGCGTCGGCGCGTGGATCGGGTGCCGACGGCACGGGGTTCCGTTCCCCGCGTACGCGGACGCGGTCGCGCCCGGCATCGCGCTCGCACAGGCCATCGGGCGGTGGGGCAACTGGTTCAACCAGGAGCTCTTCGGGCGCCCGACCTCCCTCCCCTGGGGTCTGGAGATCTCCCCGGACAAGCGGCCTGAGGGCTACGCGGACGTGGCGACGTTCCATCCCACCTTCCTCTACGAGTCGCTGTGGGACGTCGGCGTCGCCGTGCTGGTCGTCTGGGCGGGCGCGCGCTTCGCGCTCGGGCACGGGCGGACCTTCGCGCTCTACGTGGCCGCGTACACCGTCGGCCGGTTCTGGATCGAGTACCTGCGGATCGACGAGGCACAGCACTTCCTGGGGCTCCGGCTGAACAACTGGACCTCGATCGTGGTGTTCGCCGGCGCCGTCACCTACCTGGTGATCTCGGCCCGGCGGCGCCCGGGTGTGGAGGACATCTCGGGAAGCGACAGCGGGGCGGACGCCCCCGAAGCGGAGAAGGCGAGCGCATGACGGGCAACAGCATCAAGCACAGCAAGCTCAAGGTCGGGAAGCTGCATACCCGGTCCGTGCCGAACAGGATCTTCGGATGGTCCCTGTTCTGGCTGAGCCTGGTGGTCATCGTGGTGAACTGGGTCGAGGAGTTCAGCGAGCTGGAGGTGCTCCCTGGCGGTCACTCCTTCTTCTATCTGGGAGGCGGCGTCGTGGGGGCGGCCATCGGGCTGTGGAGGGCCGGCGTGATGGACGCCAAGTCGTAGGCGCCCCTCCCCGCCGAGCTTGCTCCTGGCCATCCCGACGCGCCGGGGCACCGCTGCCCGAGCAGGTGGCCGACTGCGTGGACCGGTAGGCACGCCGCCAAGGTGCGGGCCATCCGGCGCGGAGCTCAGGCCCGTTCAGCGCGGTCGATATCGCGGCTGCGCCTTCGCTGGTCCCCAGTCCCCAAGCAGCCTCCCCGGCGAGGTGACTCGGGATCGGCACTGATCGGCTCGCATGCGGAGCGGCTCCGCCGCGGTACCTCCAGCCCGGCGAGCGCATGGTGCCCTCGCCCTGAAGGGCACCACCCTGGACGGCGAGCAGGGTGCGGCTTCAAGAACCTGGCCGCACGCGCCGTGCCCACCACGTACGTCCTGGACGAGCAGGGGCGCGTGGCCGCCATGTCCATCGGCGCCCTCATCCACTGGGACCTACACCCTGTAATCAAGGACATCGCCGCCAAGAAGGCGTGACCGCCAGCACCGCACCGATCCGCGGATCAGATGCGGTCAGGCCGTGGACCAGCAGGCTGGACAACATGGAACATGGAGCAACAGCCCGGCGAGGGAACACCTGCCCCAGGTTCTCGACTCCGTTCGAGCAGGGGACACCCCGATCCAGAGACTGACGAACAGACACAAGGAACTGGTTGCATGGGGCACATACCGGGTCGGGGCCGCTGCACGGCACAAAGACCCTCACCGGGAGTCGACGCCGACGGACGGCGTCGTCCGCTCTCCGTACGGCCGCCTCGCCCGGCTCATGACGCCATGGCGGCTGGCCGTGCGGGCGCGGAGGCGGTGCGGTGATCCCGGACGGCAGAGGGGCGGCGGCCCGTGAGGCGGCGCGGCGGCGCACCTTCGCGGTGATCAGCCATCCCGACGCGGGCAAGTCCACGCTCACCGAGGCGCTCGCGCTGCACGCCCACGCCATCACCAGGGCGGGGGCGGTGCACGGCAAGGCCGGGCGCCGGCGGGTGGCCTCCGACTGGATGGAGATGGAGAAGGCGCGCGGCATCTCGGTCACCGCCGCCGTGCTGCAGTTCGCGCACCGCGGGTGCGTGCTCAACCTGCTGGACACCCCTGGGCACGCGGACTTCTCCGAGGACACCTACCGCGTCCTGGCCGCGGTGGACTGCGCCGTGATGCTCATCGACGCGGCCAAGGGCCTGGAGGAACAGACCCGCAAACTCTTCGACGTCTGCCGCCACCGCGGCGTCCCCGTGATCACGTTCGTCAACAAGTGGGACCGGCCCGGTCGAGAGGCGCTGCACCTGCTGGACGAGATCGAGCGCGAGTTCCGCCTCAGGCCCACCCCGGTCACCTGGCCGGTCGGCGACGCCGGGAATCTGCGCGGCCTGATCGACGTACGGATGCCCGAGCGGATGCTGCGCTACACCCGCGCCCTGGGCGGAGCCCAGGAGGCCGTCGAGGAGGCGATCGCGGCCGAGCGGGCGGCGGCCGAGGAGGGCACGCACTGGGACCAGGCGATGGAGGAGTTGGAACTGCTGCGGGCCGCCGGCGCCATGCACGACCAGGAGGCGTTCCTGGCGGGCCGGACCACGCCCGTGTTCTTCGGCGCGGCCATATCCAACATCGGCGTACGGCTGCTGCTGGAGGCCAGCGTCGACCTCGCCCCACCCCCGGGGCCACGGGAGCTGGCGGGCGGCGGTACCCGCCCCGTCGACGCGCCGTTCGCGGGGCTGGTGTTCAAGGTGCAGGCGAACATGGACCCCGCCCACCGCGACCGGATCGCCTTCATACGGGTGTGCTCGGGCGTCTTCGAACGCGGCATGACCCTCACGCGCGCCGCCACCGGAAGACCGTTCGCCACCAAGTACGCGCACAGCCTGTTCGGCCAGGACCGCTCCAGCGTCGACGTCGCCTATCCCGGCGATGTGGTCGGCCTGGTCAACGCCCACACCCTCCGGGTGGGCGACACCCTCTACGCGGACCAGGCCGCCGTCTTCCCGCCCATACCCTCCTTCGCGCCCGAGCACTTCGCCGTCGCCCGGCCCGTCGACGTCAGCCGCTCCAAGCAGTTCCGACGGAGCATCGCCCAACTGGACGAGGAGGGCGTGGTGCAGGTGCTCGTATCCGATCTGCGCGGCGAACAGGCCCCGGTTCTGGCCGCGGTCGGCCCGATGCAGTTCGAGGTTGTCACCGCCCGGATGGCGGGCGAGTTCTCCGCTCCGGTCAGGCTGGAGCCACTGCCGTACCGCCTCGCGCTGGCCACCGACGCGGCCGGCGCCGAAGCGCTGGGCCGCTCCCGGATCAAGTGCGAGGCGCTCACCCGCGTCCGCGACAAGGCACGGCTCGCTCTCTTCCGCAGCCGCTGGCAGGCCGACTTCCTCCAGCGCGAATTCCCCGACGTCCGCCTGGACCACCTCACCGCCGCTCACGACTGACGCACCACCGTCCTGGCCTGGGTGCTCACCGGTATCGCGGGACGTGGTGTCATGGTGGTGTGAGCGATCACAGATTCACGTGATCGCTCGCAGTGACCAGGCGATGCATGCGCAGAAACCGGGTGCGTGCGCTCATCACCCGTCTGACGGCGGCACGGATCCCGCTCGAACCATCTGGCCGTGTCTCCCTGCGCCGCGTCTCGGGGGACCCCAGGACGGGGTTCATATCCGAGTCGGGCAGCAGGAGGCGCTCGGAAACGGCGGGATCCCGCCCGGTCTTTGGACTGGGCGGGATCCCGTGCGTCGCAGGATTCAGTTGTCGGAGCCGGGGTGGATACGCCGCGTCAGCGACTGAAGTCCGCTGCCCTTGCGGACGTGGCAGACGGCTCTTCCTCCTTCCTGCTGGGCGCGCGGCGGATCGTGCCGACGCTCGGCAGCCCGGGCGGTCGGCCCGCGGTTCACAACCGCAGGGCGCGGCGCAGGGCGACGGTGATCTCGTCGAACTTGGCGTCGGCCTCGGCGGGTTCCGCCTTCGCCGCGTCCAGTACGCAGTGCCGTGCGTGGTCGTCGAGCAGGCCCAAGGCGACTTCCTGCAACGCGTGAGTGACGGCGCCGATCTGGGTGAGGACGTCGATGCAGTACCGGTCCTCGTCGACCATGCGCGCCACCCCGCGCACCTGGCCCTCGATCTTGTGCAGCCGGGACAGGTGATCGGCCTTGTGGCTGTGGTAGCCCGGCGGTTCGGACACCTGCGGGCGGAGACCGCGACCGGAGGCTGTGGTCATCGCCGTGCGCCTCCTCTCCGTCTCTCCGTGTGTATCGCGTGTACGAGGTGTGGATTCCATCCTGACCGTGGATACCCCCACCGCGTAGGGGCCTGCTGTCCCGTCCGCGGGGCCGAAAGGCCCCTGTGTGGGGTACCGCGCGCGGACAGGAGGGTGACGGTGACCGCGCACGCCGCGCCCGGCTCTTCGGTCCGCGACCGCTTTGACGTTCCCGAGGTGGTCACCGGCGGGATCGGCGTCGCCCTCATCCCGGCCTCGCTCCCGCCCTCGCTCACCCGCAGCCGGCGCGAGCAGGAGGACCGATCCGTCTCGATACCGGGGAGCGGTGCGCAGCGGACGGCCGAAGAGGAACCCGTGACAAGGTGACCGGCTCTCCTCGGGCGAGGCCGTTGCGATAGGGCCGTTCGGCACACTACTAAGGACCTTAGCGCCCTGGAACGCGCGGCCCGTCGGGGCCACGGTGGAAGAGTCCGTATCGCCGGGGCAAAGGCGCTGATCACGAGGGTCACAGCCCCCGCCGGTGGCCCCGCTCGAGAACGGAGGCAGCCATGTCGACGCTGATCGGAGTGGCGCTGCTGACGTCGATCGCCGTCGACACCGTACGGCGCGTGACAGGCGCGCGGGGACGGTGCGGGGTGCTCCTGGCCCCGTTCGCAGGGCGACGTGCCGCGGCCGGGGCCGCCGAATGCCGTTTGGTGCGCCTGCGGTTGGCGGACCGTATCGACGCGGCCGCCTACCGGCGGGCGATGGACAAGCTCGCCCACAGGAGCCAAGGGCCTGACGTACGCGTTCCGGCGATCCGCCGTGTGCTCGGCCCCCGGGGACGGGCGAAATGAGGCACGCGGGCCCGCGGGGCCGACCGGCCCTGCGAACCGAGGACCACCGGCCCTCCCCACGGCGCGCTCGGCCCCTACCCACTGGCGAACGACAGGCTCACGCTCGAAATAGACCACCCGTACCGGGTGGCGGTATCCGAAAGGGAGGCGACGTCATGACGAACGACAAGCGCCCGATCTACGCACTCGCCGCGGCGATCGGAATCATCGGGCTCGTGGCCCTGGGCGTTCCCATCGGGACCGTCATCCTGCTGGCCGTCCTGGCCGCCTGCCCGCTGATGATGCTCATGATGCACGGCGGGCACGGCGGAGGCATGCACGGCGGACACGACCACACGGACGAGTCCACCGACAAAGACCGCGATCCGCTGCACAAGCACGACGACAAGCACCCCTACGGCCATGGCCGCTCATAGCGCGGGACAGGGTCACCATCGTTCCCGCCACCGTGCGGCAACGGTGAGGGCAGTCCCGTGACCGCCGTGATCGCGGCGCTGATCGGCTCGCTGATCCTGGCCGCCGTGTTCTACGACGTGGCCCGCCTGGTGACACCGCGCGAGAGCCGCTGCCCGCCCCTGGCCCGGCTCCGCGGCCGTAGGGCCGCGCTGGAGAGTGCCGAGATGTGGCTCGCCGGCCTGCGGCTCCACGGCCGGATCGACGCGGACGCCTACCGGACAAGGATGCACAGCCTCGCTCGCGGTAAGCGCACCCAAGGAGGACATGATGGCTGACGCCGCATACGGCCTGTGGCCGCTGGTCGTACTCAACACCCTGCTGTTCATCGTCTTCGCCGCCAGCTTCTTCCACCCGAAGAGCAAGCGGGACTGGCGGGCGATGGGCGCCTACAGCGCCTTCCTGGTCGCGCTGTTCACCGAGATGTACGGCACCCCGCTGACGATCTACCTGCTCGGCAGCTGGCTCGGCAACCAGTTCCCGCTGCTCAAGGACACCCACGCCGGCGGACACCTGTGGAACGACCTGACCGGCTGGACCGGCGACCCCCATCTGAGCCCCTTCCACCTGGCCAGCTACGTCGCCATCGGCGGCGGGTTCTGGCTGATCGCCACCGCCTGGAAGGTGCTGCACGAGGCCGCCCAGCACGACCGCCTGGCCACCACCGGTCTGTACGCGTACGTGCGGCACCCGCAGTACGACGGCTTCCTGCTCATCATGATCGGTTTCCTGTCGCAGTGGCCGACGATCCCCACGGTGGTCATGTTCCCGGTCCTGGTGTACGTGTACGCCCGCCTCGCCCGCAGCGAGGAGCGCGAGGTCGCCGAGAGGTTCGGTGCCGACTGGGACGCGTACGCGGCCCACACCCCCGCCTTCTGGCCCCGTATCCGGAAGCGGCACGGCACCCCCAAGCCGCCCGTACGGACCGGCGGCCCCTCGGACCGGGCCGACGGGCACAAGCGCCACCCAGTTGGCAGGCCCGGCAGCGAACGGTGACCACGAGACCCCTGCCTCGTCAGAGGGACGTAAGGAGGCAATCGTGATGAACGTCATCCCCCACATGGTGATCGCGACGGTCGTCGTGGCCGCGGGAGCCGTGGCCCTCGTCGTCCTGTGGCTGACCGGACCGCGAGGGCCGAACGGAGGCCACCGGGTCCGTCCGGCCCTCCCCGATACACGCCGAAATCGTTCGCACGGTGCGCGTGGTCCACGCCCGTCGGCACGGAGGTGAAGCGTCATGGCATCTCTTGCCCTGGCCCTGGTGGCTCTCCAGCTGCTGACCGTCGCACTGAGCGGCGCCCATCTCCATCGTCGGCATCGGCACGACGCCGACGCGCTGCCCCGGTCCCTTCACCGCGTCGCCCCCGTCCTCCTGGCGAGTTCGGTCCTGCCCCTCGTGCCGCTCCTGGCCTTCGACGCCTCCGCCGTGCTGTGGGGCCTGTGGGGCACCGGATACGTCGTCGGCGCACTCGTATACGCCGGCGCCGACGCCGACCGGGACATCCCGCCCGACAGCACACAGCACGCGGTGACCGGACACCAAGGCCACAGGGCCTGACCGCAAGAGCTCCTTTCCGGCGCGCGCGACCGCCATCCGACCGGCACCACCGGGAACTCCAGGAGGAATCATGCTTCCCACAGCACCCCCGTCACCTTCCCCGGCCCCGCTGACCGAGCAGCAGCCGGTGCTGGACGCCGCCGGGATCGAGAAGACCTACCGGCGTGGTGTGTGGCCCGCCAGGCGGAGCCTTCAGGTGCTGCGCGGCGTCGATCTGTCGCTGGCCCCCGGTGAGGTCGTCGGCCTGGTCGGCGAGAACGGTTCCGGCAAGAGCACCCTGATGAAGATCCTCGTCGGTGCACTGCGCGCCGACGCCGGCAGCGTGTCGTACCACGGCCGTCTCGGCTACTGCCCGCAGGAGCCCGTCGTCTACGAACACCTCACCTGCGACGAGCACTTCGAGCTCTTCGGCCGCGCCTACGCGATGACCGAGCAGGCGGAGCGACGCTCCCGCCGGGCGATCTACGAGTCGCTGGGCTTCGAGCGGTACGCCGCCGTCCGCGCCGACCGGCTGTCCGGCGGCACCCTGTCCAAGCTCAACCTCGGGCTCGCCCTGCTGGCCGACCCGGAGGTGCTGATGCTGGACGAGCCGTACGCGGGCTTCGACTTCGACACGTATCTGCGGTTCTGGGAGCTGGTCGCCGAGCGGCGCCGGACGGGCCGCACTGTGCTGATCATCAGTCACTTCGTGACCGACGAGGAACGCTTCGACCGCATCGTGCAGTTGCGGGACGGGAAGACGGTGCCGCGGTGAGCACCACCGGCCTGCTCGTACGCCGCTACGTCACCGAGACGGCACGCAATCCGGTCACCGTCACGATGCTGGTCGTCGTACCGGTCGTCTTCGTGGCGGTCGCCGCGCGGAAGATCGCGGACGCGGCGGAGCTGCTCGGCGGACAGGGCGGAGTGGAGGTGGAGACCGCCACCGCCGGATGGGCGGCCGCGTTCATCTCGGCCATCGCCATGTACTTCCAGGTGCGCTCCGCCCGCGCCACCGACCGCCGCCTGGTCTTGGCCGGGATGGCCCCCGCCCGACTCGTCGGCGCACGGCTCGCCACCGGACTCGCCCTCGCTCTCACCGCGACCGCCGCGGCCCTGGTGACCCTGGCGGCCCGCACCGGCATCGACGCGCCCGGCCGGACCATGGCGGGCACGCTGATGTTCGCGGTGATCTACCTCGGCATCGGGGCCCTGATCGGCGCGCTGGTCTCCTCTCCGGTCAACGGCACCGTGCTGGTCTTCTTCGTCTGGATCCTGGACGTCTTCCTCGGACCGGCGTTCGGCTCCGCGGACCGGGCGGTGACCCGGATCCTGCCGACGCACTTCGCGACGCTGTGGATGACGGACCTGCCCTCCCGCCACGGAGGCCGCGACGGCGACCTCGGCTGGGCACTCCTGTGGACCGCGGCCGCCCTCGCCGTCGGCTGGACGGTCATCGCCGCCACCAGCCGCGCCGCCCGCCCGCACCGGCAGACGGGCCAACTCGCCACCGCCGTACGGATGGGGATGCGCACAGCAGGCCGCAACCGCGTGCTGTGGTCCCTGCTGATCGCCGTCCCGACGGTCTTCATCCTGCTCGCCGCACTGACCACCCCCGAGGAGTACCAGACCATGGCGCTGACCGAGAACGGCCGCCAGGTCGCGGTGCGCTTCTGGTTCCCCGACGCCCATCCCGGCTTCATGACCCCGGTCGCCATCGCCTCACTGGCCGCGCTCGTCGGCCTGTTCACCGTCCTCGACGCACGCTCCGGCGACCAACGTCTCGCCCTGGCCGGCCTGCGCGCCCGCAACCTGCTCACGGCCCGGCTGTCCGTCGTCGCCCTGGGCGCCCTGATCGCCACGGCGGCCTCCGTGGCCGTCACGGCAGTCCTGTTCGACCCCCGCCAGTGGGGCCTCTACCTGGCCGCCAACACCCTGACGGGCCTCACCTACGGCCTCATCGGCGTGCTGATCGGCTCGCTGTTCGGCCGGGTCGGCGGGGTCTTCGTCGCGTTCCTGGTGCCGTTCCTCGACCTCGGCATCGAGCAGAGCCCCATGCTCAACTCCCAGGTGTCCGGCCTGGGGCACGCCCTGCCCGGCTACGGCACCTCCCGGGTCCTGTACGACGCCGCCCTCACCGCCTCCTTCGACGAGACCGGGCCTCTGCTCATCGCCATCGCCTGGGTCGCCGGCCTCACTGTCGCTGCCGGTCTTCTGTTCCAGCGCGCCGTACGAACCGCCGTGGCCTGAGGGGATGGTCCGCGGTGGACGCCGACACCCTGCGGACGGGCCTTCACGGACGCTTCATGCGTGCACCGGCCCGTGCTTCACATGCCGCTCGGATGCTTGTTACCAGGGACATCGGGCCTCGACCGGCGTACAGACGCCGAGGCCGAGCCCACCGAATGAACCTGCCCGGCACACGCCGGAACACGACTCAGGAGGTCGAGAAGGATGAAGCTGAACCGAAAGGATCTGACGCGGGGACTGGTGGCGCTCGGGGTTGCCGGAGCACTCGCCGGAGGTGTCGGCATCGCGCAGGCGGCGACCGGCACGGCAGGAGCGTCGCCCGCCGCGAGCACGGCATCCGCCTCGCCGACCCACATGTGCGGCGGCGGCATGCACGGCATGGCGTTCGACGAACACGCACCGATGGACGCCGCGGCGAAGTACCTCGGCCTGAGCCGCACCGACCTGCAGAACCAGATGCACGAGGGCAAGTCGCTCGCGGACATCGCCAAGGCCCAGGGCAAGTCGGTGTCCGGACTCAAGGACGCGATGATCGCGGCGGTCAAGAGCGAGCTCGACGACAACACCACGCTGACGGCCGAACAGAGGAAGACGATCCTCGCACAGGCCAAGAGCCACATCGACATGATGGTGGACACCGCCCATGCGTCCGGTGCGGGCCACCGCTCGATGGGCATGGGCATGGGGATGGGGATGGGCGGAATGTGACATCAGTCCCTCGCGGGTGCCCGGCAGGACCGACAAGGCCGGGCACCCGACAGCGCGGGCGAGCCGTGGAACTCGGGCAGACGTCCGCACGTACGGTGCTGCCTGGCCCAAGTGTCGTCTGAGGGGTGAGCCCATGCAGCGGGTGCTGGTGGTCGACGACGAGCCGCACATCCGAACGGTCCTGCGCGGCTATCTGGAGGCGGACGGTTTCCGGGTGACGGAGGCCGCCGACGGGGAGGCCGCGCTCGCCGCGGTCCGCGGCGATCCGCCCGACCTGGTGCTGCTGGACGTGATGCTGCCGGGGATCGACGGGCTGGAGGTGCTGCGGCAGCTGCGCGGCTTCAGTGACACGTACGTCGTCCTGGTCACGGCGAAGGCGGAGGAGGTCGACAAGCTCGTCGGACTCGGCGTGGGCGCGGACGACTACGTGACCAAGCCGTTCAGCCCACGTGAGGTCACGGCCCGGGTGAAGGCGGTGCTGCGCCGCGGCCGGGGAGCGCACGCCGGCCAGGACGCCCCGCTGCACTTCGACGGCCTGACCATCGACCCGGCCGGCCGCGAGGTGACGGCGGAAGGGAAGCCAGTGGCACTGTCGAGCCTGGAGTTCGACCTGCTCGCCGCACTGGCCGGCTCCCCGGGCCGGGTCTTCTCACGCGCCCAACTGCTGGAGCGGGTATGGGGTTACGACTTCTACGGCGACGAGCGCGTCGTCGACGTCCACATCCGCAGTCTGCGCGCGCGGCTGGGTGACGACGCGAGCGATCCGCACCTGATCGCCACGATTCGGGGCGCGGGCTACAAGTTCGTGGGCCGGCCGCGATGAAGGCGCGTCTGCCCCTGCGGCTGTTCGCCTCCCACACCGCCGTGGCCGTGGTCGGCGCCATCGTGGCCTATGTGACGGTCCGGCTGCTCGCCCCGCACCTGTTCGACCAGCGCATGGGGATGATGAGCGGCGACATGCACGGCACGGGCCCGGCGACGGGGGCACAGGTGCACGCCGCCTTCCAGACCGCGCTCGACACCGCCCTCCTCGTGGGCGTCCTGGCCTCTGTCGCCACCGCCGGAGTCCTCGCGGCGTTCGCCACCCGCCGTCTGCTGCGCCCTCTGGATGCCGTGCGCACCGCAACGCGGCAGATCGCCACCGGACGGTACGAGGTCGATGTCCCGCTTCCGTCCGAGCCGGAACTCGCCGCGCTGGCAACCGATGTCAACAGCCTCGGACATGCCCTGGCCGACACCGAGACACGGCGCACACGGCTGCTCGGCGACGTCGCCCACGAGATGCGGACCCCGCTGACCGCCCTCGACGGCTACGTCGAAGGACTGATCGACGGAGTGTTCACCGCGAGCCCGGACACCCTGGCCTCACTCAGCGAGGAACTGCGCCGCCTGCACCGGCTCGCCGACGACCTCTCCGGCCTGTCCCGCGCCCAGGAGCAGCGCCTCGACCTCGCCCTGGCCGACGCCGACCTGGCGGAGCTGGCCCGGCACGCCGCTGCTCGGCTCTCGCCCCAGTTCGACGACGCACACGTCACGCTGGTCTTCGACACCGACACGGTCGTGCCGGTGCACGCCGATCCGGACCGGATCACCCAGGTCCTGACCAACCTGCTGGGTAACGCCCTGCTCGCGACACCCGCCGGCGGCACCGTCACGATCACCGCCCGCCGCTCCGGAAACCGCGGCGAGGTCGCCGTGACCGACACCGGCGTGGGGCTGGCCGAGGAGGACATCGAGCGCGTGTTCGAGCGTTTCTATCGTGCACCCGGCCGGCCCCGCCGCTCCTCCGGCTCGGGCGTCGGCCTGACGATCGCCCGGGGAATCGCGCGCGGGCACGGCGGAGACGTGACCGCCTCCTCGCGAGGGCGAGGACAGGGCGCGAGCTTCACCCTCGTACTGCCACTGCGCCCGCACCCCTAGCCTGCTCTTCAGCCTTCCGGCTGCGTGGTGATGCCGGGGGCCTCTCGGTTGCCGTGCAGCAGGTCGTACAACGCCGTGGGTCGCCCTGCGCACTGGGTAATTCCACGGTGGGGCACCTCATGTCGGCAGAGCCCAAGTGCGGGATGTCCCGTCCTTTCTTCGTGGGTCGAGGCGGGTATCCCGGCGTGCGTGACGCTCAGTGCTGGTGCGGGCCCTTCTTCGTCAGTCCGGTCCCGCCATGGCCGTCATGCCGGTGGTCCGGGCCTGTCTCCTTCCCTCGCTCGTGCGACCCCCTGCCGTGCCCGCCGTGGCCCCCGTGGCCCCCGTGCATGAAGGCCATGCTGAACAGGCACGCCACCACGAGGGCGAAAAGGACGAGCGCGAGCGGCGGGACGCCGAGCCAGAGCAGCAGGACAGCGGCGACGACCGCGATCACGGCGCCTGTGAGAACTTTCGGTTTCATCTCCGGCTCCCTGGGTCTTGTGTGACCAGTTCCCTGTGAACTCCACTCTCCTCCACGTAGGGCAGCCCCGCATGGGTACTAATGGCCTTAGCATTGGGCCCAACGGCCCTGGTTCCTGACTCCGCCCGTTCCGCCCCCGTCTCGCCGGCGCCGGGTGTGGAGCGTGAGGCGGAGCCAGCAGGCCCAGCCGATCGGCTGGGCGGCCCAGAAGCTGACGACGCGGTACACGAGCGCGGCGGCGATCGCCTGGTCGGCACGGAGCCCCTGGACGACGAGCAGGGAGATCAGGCCGGCCGAGGCGATGCCCAGGCTGCCGGGGGTCAGGCGCAGGCTGATGGAGATCTGGGTCAGCCCGTAGGCGATGAGGGTGCCCCGCCAGGGCACCCCGATGCCCAGGGCCCACAGGGCGGCGGTCAGGGCGACGGCGTCACAGACCCAGTTCAGCAAAGCGAGCCCGTAGGGGCGAGCCCAGCCGCGCAGCCCGGGCTGGATGGTCTCGGCCTGGCGGACAACGTCGGCAAGGAGGCTGCCGAGCCGTTTCCCGGCTCGCCATCGGACGGTGACGCGGCGCCCCGCACGCCACATCGCGCGGCGCAGACCCGGTGACCGGCTGAGGAAGACGGCCGCTGCGACCGTGGCGGCAAGCGCGGCGGCCACCGCGAGCACCACGGTCCGCAGCCCCGCGCCCGGTCCGCCGGGATCGGCCGCCAGCGCGCCGAGCACCAGGAGAAGCGCGAGGGCAAGGGCCGACAGGGCTCCGGCGACGACCAGCACGGCGGCGGCGAGCGCCAGGCCGATGTCCCGTCGATGCAGCTGGCGGATCGCCCACGCGACGGACAGGGCGCTGCCGCCCGGGAGCGCGCCGGCCATGGCATTGGCGGCCAGCGCGAGCCCGGTCATGGTCCCCAGGCCCGGCCGTGCCGGTGCCCCGCGCAGCAGCCACCGCTGGAGGGCGGCGAGGGAGACGAACGAGGCCGCCTCGAACGCCAGGGCCACCGCCAGTTTCGGGAGGCTCACATGGGTGAGCAGGTGGGAGGTGCCGACCAGTTCACCGCGGCGTGTGACGGCTCCCGCCACGGCAAGCGCGACAACGGCGCCCGAGTCGGCCCACCAGGACCACACCTGCCACTGGGGCCGCCGCGCCTTCGCAGTGGTGGTCGGCGGGGCCGGTCCGTGGCGGGCGTCGCCGTCGGTCATCGGGCGAGCAGCTCCAGGACGGAGCGGGAGGCCGGCTCGATGACGTCGAGCAGGAAACGGGGTGCCACACCGAGGACGACGGCCAGCGCACACGGACTCTGACGGCCGTTCCCACAACGGCCTCGACGCCGACCCGGTGTACGAGGAGCCGGTTCGGCCGGCCCAGAACAGCGTATGGCCGGCCCGGGCCTGTCCGGGGGAGGGGCGGGGGCCGAAGGTCCCGCGTCAAGGGAACCGTCCGGCCCTGTCGGGCCAAGCTCCCCTCGCGGCAGCGTGGGTCGGGAGGTGGTCTGAGATGTGCCCACAACACAGCCCCGCCATGGCGCCGGGCGCCCAAGTGCTCCATGACACCGATACGGGCCCCAGCGGCAGCCTGGACAGCGCCACCGCGGGCTGCGGCGCAGGTGAGCGGACGGCGTCGGCGTGCGCGCCGTGTGTGGCCGCACTGGCCACGCCGCAGGACAGGCTGGAGGCCGTCCGGGCGGCGCTCGCCCGCGAGGCGGAGCCGCTGGTGGCGCTCACCCACCTGCTGCACCTGTGCCGTGACCAGCACGCCGAGCTGTGGGAACGCATCGGCGACCCTGACTGCCGGCACCGGGTGACCGCCGCCCTGGAGCCGCTGGCGGGGATGCTGGCGGCGCGCGCCGGAACCACGACCGTGGATCCCGCTCTGGGACGGGCGCTGGCGGATGCGCTGGTGGCGGTCGAGGGCGTGCCCGCGGTGGCGGTCGCCCGCGCGCTGGCCGAACTCCTGGACGAGCACTTCGCCGACTCCTTCACCGCATCGTTCCGCCGGCGCAGCCCGTACCGGCCGGGCGTGGGGGACCCGATCCCGCTGGACGCTCCCGATCTGCGCGGGGTGACGCGGATGCCGCCGACCGCGCCGCCGTGGCGGCTGGCCAACCGGCTGGACGAGACGCGGCATGTGCGGCTGGCCGGTGACTGGGCGGTCCAGTTCCGCGTGGTCTTCGACTACAGCCTGTACGACGTCCTGTCCGGTCTGGTCACTGCCGAGACCGTGGTGGCCACCTGCCACCCCAACCGCGCCATGGAGGAACTGGAGCTGCCCAAGGACGCCGAAGGACGGACGTTCCCGGTGCGTCCGGCGAACCCGGCGCGGCAGTACCGGCAGATCGACCGGCTCATCGGCCGGGCCGCCGCGGCCAGGGCCGCCATCGTGGTGCTGCCCGAGCTGTCGGTCACCGAGTCCTTGGCCAGGCGGTTGCGGGCCTGGGTGCAGCGGCCGGACGGGCCCCGGCTGCTGGTCACGGGCAGCTACCACCACCAGGACCCACCCGGCGGCGAGCCCACGGGCAGGCGCCGGCGCAACACCGCCCTGGCCTGGGTGAGGGGCCACGACCAGCCGCTGCTGCACGACAAGCACTCGCCCGCCGACCGACCGGTGGTCGAGGACATCCGCCCCCAGGGATGGCCCGAGCAACGCGTCTACGTCCTGGCCGACGGCTGGCACCTGGTGATCGCCATCTGCCGGGACCTGCTCAATCCAGAGGCCGTTCACACGCTGGCCGAGGCCGGGGCGAACCTGGTGCTGGTGCCCGCGATGAGCGAGTCGCTGACCGCGTTCGGCGGCCCCGCGGCCCACCTGGTGGGGGCCCGGCAGGCCCTGGTTGCCGTCGCCAACAACCCCGGCCAGTGGCCGGACGCTCTCGGGGCGGCTCGCGGCCCCGCGCGCGCCCTGTTCGGACACCCCGGCTTCGCCCGGCAGACCCGCCTGGTCCACACGTCGGACCCCGGTCCGGGAGTCGCCCTGCTCACTGTCGGCTCCGGTCAGATCGGCTGGCTGGACGACCCGGCCGGCCCCACCGCGCGCGAAACCGCCCAGCACGGGACGCAGGCCACCGCGCCCGCACCACGGCGGCCGGACGAGCCAGGCTGGCTGGCCCCGCTGACGGCGCATCTCCTGGCCTTCCCGGCATCGGGTGCCACCGCGCCGGAGCAGGTTCCGCTGCGGCCGTCGGCCGTGCTCGTGCTGCTCACCGACGGCGGCACCGGCCCCCGGGTGCTGCTCACCGAGCGGACCGGGGACCTGGGCGACTACCCGGGCCGGCTCGTTTATCCCGGCGGGGCCGCCGACCCGCGCGATGCGGGACCGGCCGCCACGGCGCTGCGTGAGGCGCACGAGGAAACCGGTCTGGACCCGGACTCGGTCCAGGTCATCGGCGCGTTGCCGGCGTTCGCCCTGCCGGAGTCCGGCTTCCTCGTCACCCCGGTGCTCGCCTGGTCGGCCGCGCCCGCCTTCTCCGCCGGGATCAACCCCGCGGAGGTACGCGCCCTCGGACACGTCCGCCTGACCGAGGTCGCCTGTGGCGGGAACGCGAACGACCACTCCGACGGGTCGGCGTCAGTCGGCGTCATGACGGCCGCCGTCGCGGACTTGCTGACCGGCATGCTCGCCCGGGCCGGCCACGGAGACCGTGCGTCACCATCGCCATGCCGGTCCTCTTCCTGCTGATGAAGGCCGTACGCCGGCACGACGACAGCGTCGCCGAGGAACTCAAGGTGGCCCCGGACGCCGGCCCCAGGCCGCCGTCCCGCAACCACGCCGTCGTCCTGGTGTCCACGGTGCACGCGCCCACGCTGCGCGCCGTCGGCTACGCCACCTCCACTCACCCCAGCAGCATCGAGGCCGTCACTGTCAGCGTCGACCCGGACGAGACGCGTGCGCTGGCGAAGGCATGGGACGCTCACCGTCTGGACGTACCGCTGGTGGTGCTCGAATCCCCCTTCCGCGAGATCACCCGCCTGGTACTGGACTACCTGCGCCGACGCCGCCTGGACACCCCGCGCGACGTGGTCACCGTCTTCATCCTGGAACACGTGCTCGGACGGTGGTGGGAGCAGATCCTGCACAACCAGAGCGCGCTGCGGCTCAAGGCGCGGCTGCTGTTCATGCCCGGCGTCATGTTCACCAGCGTCCCGTACGTGCTGCGCTCCGCGACGCAGCACACCGAACCCCCGGAACCCCCGGTCACGGCCCGGTAGGCCAGGTCCGGGTCCCGACCTCTGTGCTGTGCTCTCTGGTCGTGCGCGGACATGGGCCGGTCATGGGATCAGGACACCCTCGACCGGGGGTGTCCTTGTGAGGTGCCGAAGGAGACCTTCGGCCGAATACGGACAGGGGGGTCGCAGCGGGCTGCGCGCGCGGAGCGGGGCAGGTCACAGGCCGGGGGCGCCCCAGAGCGGGAACCAGCGGGTCAGGTCCTGTTCGATGCGCAGGTCGTCCTTGACCGTGGCCTTGACCTGGAGTTCGAGCGGGTTGTCGCGTTTGTGGCCGGGCAGCGGCGCGAAGGGGTAGAAGGCGCCGCGTTTGTAGAGGTAGACCAGCGCGAGGGGGCGTAGCTCGGCGTCGTGGAAGGCAGCCAGGGAGCAGAGGAGCTGGGGACCGAAGCCGCTGTCCTGCAGGGCGGTGTTCACGGCGTGCAGGTCGCTCACGAGGGCGGGCAGGTTGCCGGGGTCGCGACGGGAGAGCAGCCATGAGTATCCGTAGGAGTCACGGCTGAACTCCACCGGTACGCCGGCCCGTTCGGAGTCCGCGTCCAGGAGGGCCGTTACCTCCTGCTGGACTTGGGCGAATGCCCCTCCCTCGATGGCGGCGAAGCACACCGCGCCCTGGCCGGTCGGGGTGAAGCCGATGGCCGCCTGGAGGGTGATCGCCGCCGAGGGCAGGCCGAAGAGTTGATCCAGGTCTGGCCGAACCGGTTTGCTCCGGCCGAGCAGGGCGTCCAGGAAACCCACGAGGTATCAGCTCCTTCTCATGACGACGACTGGCCACCCGTCTCGCCCAGCTCGACGGAGATCTCCGCGAGCGCCTCGATGCGGCGTTCCAGGCTGGGGTGGGTGGAGAACATGTTGGCCACCGCCGTGCCGGGCCCGAGGGCGGGGGTGAAGAAGAACGCGTTGAACGCCTGGGCGGTGCGCAGATCCTTGGTCGGGATACGGGCGATGTCGCCGCTGACTTTGGTCAGCGCCGAGGCCAGTACGGAGGGTTTCCCGGTGAGCATGGCCGCGGCGCGGTCGGCGGCCAGTTCGCGATAGCGGGACAGCGCCCGGATCAGCAGGAAGCTGAGGGCGTAGACGAGCGCGGAGACTCCCATGACGATCGCGAGCAGGGCGGCGGTGTTCTGGTCGCGGTCGTTGCGTCCGCCGAACAGCTGGGAGTAGAAGGCGAAGCGGACGATGAGCCCGGCGATCACGCCCAGGAACGAGGCGATGGTGATCACCGCGACGTCACGGTGCGCGACATGGGAGAGCTCGTGGGCGAGGACGCCTTCGAGTTCCTCGGTCGTCAGGCGGCGCTGGAGCCCGGTGGTGACGCAGACGACGGCGTGGTCGGCGTTGCGGCCGGTGGCGAACGCGTTGGGCAGGTCCATCTCCGAGATGGCCACCCGGGGTTTGGGCATGTCCGCGGTGGCGCACAGCCGGTCGATGACGCCGTGCAGCTCGGGCTGTTCCTCTGCTGTGACGAGGTGGCCGTGCATGGCGTACAGGGCGATCCGGTCGGAGAACCAGAACTGTGCGCCCAGCAGCCCGGCGGCGATGACGACCACCACGACGACGGACTTGAGCAGCACGATCAGCGCGGCGATGAACGCCACGTACACCAGCCCGAGCAGGAACATCGTGACCGCCATGCGGGCGGTCAGCTGCCGGTCGGGCTCGAAGCGGCTGCGCATCGTCATCGCCCCGGGATCAGGCCGTCGTCGGCGAGCAGTTCGCGCACCTGCGTGAGGCTGGTGTCCTCGTCGGGCAGCACCAGGTCGGAGGGCGTGATCGTCTCGTCCGGCAGTGGTGTGCCGAGGCTGCGTACCGCGTCCAGCAGGGCTGACAGGGCGGTGGCGAACCCGGTCTCGTCGCCTGCGTCGGCGGCCGACTGCAGGGCGGAGTCCAGTTGGTTGAGCCGGGTCAGGTGCTGTTCGGCGATCTCGTACTGGCCCTCGCCGAGAATCCGCATGATCATGATGTCGCCTCCTGGTCCGGCGGGCTCTTAGGGGGTTGCGGGCCCTCCACCGCCGCCGGGGCGGAAGCCGCCGGCAACTGCGCCTTCATCCGGGCCAGCTCGATCTCCACGTCCTGGCCCGAGGCGACGGCCTCGAGCTCGGCCTGGATGTCGTCACGGCCGGCCGGCAGGGTGGCGTCCTCGAGCGCACCGGAGGCGATCAGTTCGTCCAGCGCGCCGGCGCGGGCCTGCATCTGCTCGGTCTTGTCCTGGGCACGTTGCATGGCCAGCCCGACATCGCCCATCTCCTCGCCGATGCCGGTGACGGCCTCGGTGATACGGGTCTGGGCCTCGGCCGCGGTGTAGGTGGCCTTGATGGTCTCCTTGCGGGTACGGAACGCATCCACCTTCGCCTCCAGGCGTTGCGAGGCCAGGGTGAGTTTCTCCTCCTGCTCCTTGAGCGACGCCTGCTGGCCCTGCAGATCGGTGACCTGGGAGGCCACGCTCGTACGGCGGGTCAGCGCCTCGCGGGCCAGATCCTCACGCCCGACGGCGAGCGCCTGCTGGGCCTGTCCCTCCAGCTTGCCGCCGGACTGCTGCAACTGGCTGATCTGCAGCTCGATGCGTTTACGGCTGGTCGCCACGTCCGCCACGCCACGCCGTACCTTCTGCAGCATCTCCTGCTGCTGGGTGTAGGAGTAGTCAAGGACCTCCCGCGGGTCCTCCGCCTTGTCCAGGGCTTTGTTCGCCTTGATCCGGAACAGGGCGGCGATGCGGTGAGCGATGCTGCTCATGGCGGCCCGCCTCCTCTCGCGATGTCGGTGAGCGATCAGCCAGGCCACGCCAGGTGGCAGACACCTTCAGGCTCCGGCGCCGTTGCCTGGGCCGCAACCTCGGCCCTGGCGCACCCGGCCCCCTGCGGCCGGTGAAAGGCACGGGTCGCACGCTCGGCCTGGGACCATCCTCGACCCGCGATACCCAGCAAGGGTAGGGACCAGTAGCCCACGCCGGGGGGCCGGTCGGGCCCTGTTCCGGTCGGCGCCCGAGGAGCAGGCTCGATGAAGCCAGCCGGGCACCGCCGGGCAGAGTCATTGTTCGGCGGCCGGCCGCCCGGTTGGGCCCACGTTCTGCGTCCATCCTCGGCGTCGCCACCCTGCCGTTGCGCCCCGCGCGCCCCGCGGTGTCCGTTGCACGGGACGGGGCACGGGCGCAGGCTGCTCTATGACGAAGGGAGTCCTTCGATGACTCAGCACCCGTCCACCGAGGCGGTCGGCCGTCCGGTCGTCGGCTCGTACCCGGCCTACGCCGGCGCCCAGCGCGCGGTCGATTTTCTGTCCGACAGTAAATTCCCGGTGGAACGCACCGCGATCATCGGTTCGGACCTGCGCATGGTGGAGACCGTGCTCGGCCGGCTCACCCGCGGCCGGGCCGCCCTGGCGGGGGCCGGCACCGGCGCCTGGTTCGGGCTGCTGGTCGGGCTGTTGTTGTCGGTGTTCGCCGCGGGCAACCACCATGTCCTGGTTCTGATGCTGAGCGGGCTGGCCTACGGCGCGCTCTTCGGCGCGCTCTTCGGTTTCGCCGGTCATGCCCTCAGCGGCGGCCATCGCGACTTCTCCTCCCGCAGCCAGATCGTGGCCGCCCGCTACGACGTGGTCGCCGACACCGAGGTCGCCGAGGAGGCCAAGAACGTGCTGATCAAACTGGCCTGGCGCGAAGACTGACCCGCGCCCCGCGCCCCGCGCCCCGTCGGTCACGTGGGGCCCGCCGGCCATGCGGGCGGGGCGGCGGACACCACACTCTCTCGCCTGACAGGCCGGGCGTCGGGCGCACGGCCATCGCTCAGGTCCGGCGATCGCCTTGGGGTACCTCCGTCGGGTTATCCCGACAGCCACGTGCGCGGGTCTGGGGTGGTCGGCGGGCTTCCCAGCGACAGGGGCCCACGCACGGTGTGTCCCCTGCCCGTGATGTGGCAGGGACCATGGTGTTTGTCGCGGGCGAGGTCACGTGGACGGCACAGGCCAGCTCAGTGGTGAGTGACGACAGCGACCGGGCATGGCGCGTGGTGGATGGCGGCGTGGGTCACTGGACCGATGCCCGGTGCCAGGGCGGGGCGGTCCCGTCGGCGGCCCACGACCAGGAGGGCGGATCCTGGCGCCACGCTCGCCATGGCCCGTGCGGCGCTGTCGAACATGACCTCATCGATGACCCGCACATCGGGGAACTTTTCCTGCCACGGGCGCAGCGCCGTGCCCAGTTCCTGGCCCACCGCTCTCGCGACGGCTTCGGCGGTCTCGGGGCTCGAGGACCACAGACTGGAGGCCGGGACCGGCAGAGTCCTGCAGTGGACGGCACGCAGCGTGGCACCGCGCCGGGCAGCGGCACCGAAGGCGAACTCCAGCACCTCCTCGCACCGCCGGCGCAGGCTCAGTCCCACGACCACACCGGTGGCCTCAGCACAGGATGCCTGCTCGTCGTGCTGCTCGCTCGCGCGGACCAGGACGACGGGCCGGTCGGCTCGTGCCACCACATGCAGACCGATGTCGCCGAGGAAGAAGCCCTTGACCGGGCCGATGCCTCGTGAGCCGAGTACCAGCATCTCGGAGGCTGCCCCGGCAGTGAGCAGCGCGGCGGTGGCATCCTGCGAGGCCAGTTCCGTGGTGAGGGGCAGGCCGGGGTGGAGCTCACGCAGTTCACTCTCCGCATCACGCAGGATGCGGTGTGCCCAGTGGCGTTGCGTGTCCTGGGCCGGGATGTCCGCCGCCGCGGACGCAGGCGGGACCCACGCGTGGATAAGGCGCAGCGGGAGCCCGCGCCGCACAGCCTCATCTGCCGCCCAGCGTGCGGCGGACAGACTCTCCGGGGACCCGTCGAGGCCCGCGGTGACGACTGCTTCCATGGCCGGTACCTCCTTGGTGGCACGACGTCGGGGTATGGCGGACAGGCTTCCCGCATCGAAAATGCCGCAGGAGTCACACGGGCCTGGGAACCCGGCAGCGGCTGCGGATCTCGAGGCCCGCGGTGACGACCACCACGTGGGCACGCCGCCGCGCCGCTTGCTGCCCTGGCCAGACCCGCGGGGCGCGGGGGGCTGGGCGAGCCCGTGGAGTGCTCAGGCACCCGCCTGACCAGCATCCACCGTCGGGAATCCGTCCGCATTTCCGAGCAGCACGTCCGGCAGGTATCCCTCGCCGCTGCACAGGCCCGGTCCGTGACCCCGGCACCAGATCGGTGGCAGTCCCATCCCAAAGGAAACACAGAGGACACGGGCGCGCTACGCGTGGCACCGGGGCGGCGGCGCCTCAGCTGCGGCCGGATGAACTGCTGGAGGGCCCGCAGGCGCAGATCGCGCGGGTGCGCTCCACCCGGGACCGCGCGCACCTGAAGGGTGAGGATCTCGGGGGCCAGCCGGTAGCGCCACGGCTGCGTGTTGCAGACCGAGGGCGCGGCCGCCGCGGCCGATGCAGGCTTCCAAGGTCGAGGCGTCAAGGGTCGCGGATCGCATGATGTCCTCCTCCCGGACCGGCGCCACAACGGCGCTGCCGTCCTTTGGGCCTGCGCCCCCTGGGGCGGTGCGGCGTAGGGCCGGTGGTCCCCCACCGGGGACCTATCAAGCCGGACGCGCCCGGCACGGAGCCCGGCCATCCCCCTGCCGGGCCCGCGCCGAACGGCCCAGGGCCGCAGGCAAGTGGGTCCCGAACGGCCCCGCGATGCCGTCTGGTCGGCCCCTGCCGTGGCCCGTGACCGGGTGTCACCCTCGGGACAGTGATGCCGATGGGAGGTGCGGTCCGATGCGCAAGGCACAGCGTACGAAGCGTACGAAGAGGCTGATGTGGCGGTGGCGGAGCAATCCGCTGCGCCGGCACGACGACATCGTCGAGGCATGGATCGTGCTGGCCGTGTGGACGGTCATGGCGCTGGGCGGCGCCCTCGTCGGCGCGCTGGCGGCCCATGCCACCGACGAGTCCCTGGCGCGCCTGCGCGCCGAGCGCCACACGGTGCGGGCCGTGCTCCTCGAGAGCACCACCCGGGCTGTACCGGCGGGAGCCGGCGTGTCGACCGACGGCCGCGTTGGCGCGGAGGTCCGCTGGAGGGCGTCGGACGGCACCCCGCAAACCGGCCGGGCCCAGGTGGACGCCGGGCAGAAGGCCGGCGCGAGGGTCCTGGTCTGGACGGACACTGACGGAAAGCTCACGAAGGAGCCGCCGACCGCCACCGGGGCAGCCTTCGAGGCAGTCTTTGCGGGCACCGGGGCCGCGTTCGCCTTCGGCGGTGTGACGTTCGCGGCCGGACGCGCCCTGCGGTGGCGGCTCGACCGGCGGCACTACGACCAGTGGGGCCAGGAGTGGGCCCTGGTCGGACCGCAGTGGCGGCGCAGGACCACGTGATCCGGGACTGGTCGGCCTGCGCACGTGGTCCGACCGGCTCTGGCGGGCGCCGCCCCGGCCGCCGGACGCCGGGAGGCGGCAGGAACCGGCGCCTCAGCGGCGGTGGTGTGATGACTGCAACGTCACCCTGTTCCTGCTCGGGATCGTCATGGCGGTCTCCGCGCTCGTCTACGCCCTCAGCTTCCTGCTGATCCGCGCCCTGTCCCGCTACCGGGAACTGGCCGCAGCCCTGCTCACCGGCAAGCCCTCCGCGCTGACCAAGGTCACGGGTGACATCGCCCGCATCCCCACCCAGGACCTGCGCACCGCCCAGGCCTTCAACGCCTTCTTCTTCACCCCCGCCCTCGGACCGGGCACGACCGTGGCGAACCTGTTCTCCACCCACCCCACCCTCCAGCGCCGCCTCGCCCAACTCGCCGAGATCTCCGCCGCGCTGAGCGGCCCGGCCTGACCCGAGGAGCAGTCGAGGAGACCCCGGATGAGTAGCGGCCCTGTCGGGGAGGCGCCCCGGCGGGGCTGTGGTCCCTGGTCTGGACCCAGGGAGCTCGAGGGGTGCGACGCGGACTCCGCGTCGCACCCCCGTCAGCGTCGCGACCGGTGATCACGGATGGCAAGTATCACGGCGAACAGGGTCAGCGAGCCGACGGCGACGATCAGAAGAGGGTGGTGGAACGGTGTGTTCAGTGCAGCCAGCACCACGAACACGGTAACCGCGGTGACCACCAGCGGCGTACGCCAACGTTTCATGGAGTCCTCCCCGGTACCCTGTTGACGGTGGGGATACGGCCACCCGTCACGGGTGGCACACTCCTCAGCGTGCGCCTGCGGGGGACCGGCGGCCATGGGCCGCTCGGCCGTGCCATGGTCCGGTGGTCCTTACCCAGGACGAAGATGCCGACAGGGACCACGTTGACGCCGGCGGCCGGCAGGTCCGTGAAGCTCACGGACGCGCCGGTGAGCGTGGCGCCCAGCCAGCTGCTCAGCCTGCCCCGGTACGTGCTCGAGGGGCAGGGGCTGACCGGCCGTGCCGCAGACCGGTGTCCCCTTCCTGGAGGGCTGAATGGCCCCATCCACCACTGGCTGGGCTCGCGCGAGGTGTGTCGCAGGCCGTTCGCGGCCGGGCCTCAGCCGGTTCCACCTCCTGGATGGGGTCGAGCGCGCCACGTGCGGGGGTGGGTCGCCCGCAGGTGCTGGGGGGCTTCCAGTCGCGCGCAGGACGCCGGGAGGAGCGCGGCGACCGTGGTGCTTCCGGTCAGGGCCCAGAAGACGGCGAGCTCGGCGGTGCCGCGCGCCGCCCCAGTGATGTTGACCTGCCGGACGTGTGGGAATGCGGCGATGCCGAGGGCCACGACAGCCTCGACTCGAACAGTCCCACGGCGGGGGTACGGGGGCCGAACGTCCCCATGGACTGGCCCTGGTCGGCCCTCGTCCCGCCGTTGCGGCCCGTGCGATGTTCGTGAACATGCGGAATCCGGGCCGAGGGTGTATCCGGCGGCCTACCGCGACCGTGGACGGAGGAGGTGCGACCGGGATGCGTACGACACGGTGGGTCTGGCGCTGGCGGAGCAATCCGCTGCGGATATCCATGGACCGGATCGAGGCATGGGTCGGCCTGCTGGTCGCCGCGGGGCTGGTGGTCTCGGTCCCGGTCGCCGGGCTGGCGACGACCTGGGCCCTGGCGGGACCGCAGTCGCGGATCGCCCGGCAGCAGGCCCACGAGAGGCATCCCACGGCGGCGGTCCTTGTGCGGGCAGCGCCGGGGAAACCGGCCGACGCGGGGGCGTTGGGCCCGGGCAGCGTGAAGGTGCAGGTGCGCTGGACCGGCCCCGACGGCACGGCCCGCACGGGCAGGACGGCGGTGACCGCCGGGCAGCCGGCCGGTACGAAGATCGTGGTGTGGACGGACACGCGCGGGCAGCTCACCGGGGTGCCGATGAGTGCCGCCCAGGCACTATCCCGTGCCTGAGTGGGCGGTGCGGCGGCCGCAGCCCTCGCCGCGGTGCTGCTGCTCGCCATTCGGGCGGCCGCCCGGGTACGGCTGGACAGGCGCCGGATGGCGCAGTGGGAGGCCGAATGGGGCGAGATCGAACCGCGCTGGAGCCGCCGCAGGCACGCCTGACAGGCGGTGCCGGGTCGGAGAACGGGAAAGCCGGATGCCCGGCCGTCTCCGGTTCGGCGAGTGGCGCGATGACGGCGGCCATGTCGCATGCACCCTCCTGCGGTCGTGGTGGGGCCGGAGGCGTCAGATCCGGCCGTGCCGGCCGCTGCCACCCGTCGCGGCCCTTCTCGTAGGCGACGCCTGGAACGGGAAGGGGATCACGCGCTGTGCGGGGCTCGCCGAACCGGCGACGGCCCGGCCGGGGTCTCAGTCGTGGGCAACGACTGCGACCGGGCACACTGCGTGCTGGATGGCGGCGTGAGCCACGGGCCCGATGGCTGGCGCCGGGGCGGGGCGGTGACGCCGACGACGGCCCACGACCAGGAGCCGCGCCCACCACGGCGCGTGCAGCTGCGGGGGCGCCCAGGCCACCCCCGTGCAGGTGACCGTGGAGCCTGGCACGCGGCCCGGGGTCGGGCTGTCGATGCGGGCCAGGGGACAAACGGGAACCTTGCATGTCGTGGTCACCTGTGCGACGAGGCCGACCGGATCATCGGCAGCGGCGTCAGCTGGCTGTGCGCCGGTCACGGCGCGGGGTGCGAAGCCTCTGCCGTCTCGTCCGTCGGGCCCTTCGGGGACTGCCCGGCGTGCAGGGTCAGGGCGATCCAGCTGGCCCAGCCGATCGGCTGCAGCACCCAGTAGCTGGAGATCCGGTACAGGAGTGTGCCCGCGATGGCCTGTTCGGGGCTGAGGCCGTACAGGACGAGCAGGGCCGCCAGACTCGTCTCGACGATGCCGATGCTTCCGGGCGTGAGGCGCAGGCTGCCGGGGATCTGGGTGAGGCCGTAGGCGAGCAGCAGGCCGTGCCAGGGCACGCCGATGCCCAGCGCCCAGAGGCTTGCGGCCAGGCACGCGGCGTCGAGGGTCCAGTTGAGCAGGGCGAGGCTGAAGGGCCGCAGCCAGGGCCGCAGCCCCGGCTGCACGCTGCGTGCCTGGCCGACCAGGCGTACGAGCGCCTCTTCGATCCGCCGGACGCGCCGGGACCGCTCACCCGCCGAGGTCCACGCCCGCCACACCGCTTCACGGCAGCGTGGGATGCGGGACAGCGCCAGGCCCGCCAGGCCGAGGCCCAGCAGCAGCGCCACAGCGCCGATCGGCCACAGCACGGTACCGGCGCCGCTCAGCCCCGCGGTGAGTGCCCCGAGGAGGAGAAGGAGGAACAGGCTGAGCGCCGCCAGGGCCCCGGCCGTGACCAGCACGGCGGCCGCGAGCAGCTGCCCGGCACCGCGTCGGCGCAGCTGCCGGAAGAGCCAGGCGGCCGAGAAGGCGGCCCCGGCGGGCAGGGCCCCAGCTACGGCGTTGGCCGCCACGGCGAGGGCCGTCATGCCCCGCAGGCTCAGCCGCACCCCGCCGGCGTGCAGCAGCCAGCGCTGCACTGCGGCGAAGCAGATGAGGGACGCCGCCTCGAATGCCACCGCGACCGCCAGCTTGGGCACCTGCACCTGGGTGATCAGGCGGGACGCCGCGGCCAGCTCGTGCCGGTGGGCGACGGCGACCAGGAGCGCGGCCACCACGACGACGGCCGCGCCCACCCACCACCCCCAGCCGGGCCGTGCGGGGGTCTGTCTTGGCTCAGGTCGGCTGCTCACCGCCGCGGGGTCCGGTCGTTGGGACATCGGCCGTTCCTATCGATGGCAGCCCGGCCCGGGCGGGACGGGCAGAGCCGGGGCGGGGAGGGCGGCGATGGCCTGGCGCAGGCGGGCCGCGGCGTGTTCGGGCGGGACGGGGTTGACGGCGATGCCGGTGCCGAGTTCGAAGCCGGCGGGCTCGGTCAGCCGGGGGACGATCTGCAGGTGCCAGGCGAAGTAGGCGGTGGCCTCTTCGCCGTTGGGGGCGCTGATCAGGGCGTAGTTGTAGGGGACGTCGCCGAGCAGGTCGCGCAGGGCGGCCAGGGTGCGGCGCAGCAGGGCCGCGGTCTGCTCCAGGATCTTGTCGGGTGCGTCGGCGAAGGATGCCTGGTGGCGCTGGGGCACGATCCAGGTTTCGTACGGGGCGCGGGCGGCGTAGGGGGCGAGGGCGGCCGCGTGCTCGGTGGCCGCCAGGACCCGCCTGCCGTCGGCGAGTTCGGCAACGGTGTGGTCGACGTACAGGCAGCGGCCGGTGTCGTCGTAGTAGGCGCGGGCGACGTCGAACAGGTGGCGGAAGCGCAGCGGCACGATCGGGGTGGCGACGATCTGGGAGTGCGGGTGCGGCAGGGAGGTGCCGGCCGCCGCGCCGTGGTTGCGGAAGGGCAGCACCAGGCCGGGTCGGGCCTCGCGCAGAACGCGGGTTCGGGTGCGGTAGGCGCGCAGGATGTCGGCGACGGCGGTGTCGTCACCGTCCGCGAGGTCCCAGTCGTGGTCGGGGGATTCGATGACGACCTCGTGGCTGCCGGTGCCGTCGGCGCGGGTGTGCAGTCCGCTGGTGTGGTGGCGGGCCGGCCGGTCGCCTGGGTCCAGGACGGGGTAGCGGTTGGGGACGACGCGGATCGCCCAGTCCGCTTCCGCGGTACCGGCGGGGGCGGGCAGGCGCCAGATCTCGGGCGGGGTGGACTCCTCCCGGCCCGGGCAGAAGGGGCAGGCCGGATCGGCTGCGGCGCGCTGCGCGGGGCGTCCGTCGGCCGACTGCGGACGGGGCGTCCGGCGGGGGCGTTCCTCGCGGCCGGGGGCGATGGCCACCCAGTCGTGGGTGAAGGGATCCTGGCGCAGCTCGGTCATGGTCGCCGCTCCTTCCCGCTCAGCCGGTGGGGATCTGTGCCGCGGGTGGCACGGGCCACGGCGCGCATGAACAGCTCCGGGTCGGCGGCGAACTGACGGGCACAAGAAGCGGAGCAGAACCGGAACTCCCGCCCCCCGTATCGGGTGGGATGCTTGCCGGCGCCGTCCACGCGCATCCCGCACACCGGGTCGCGGTTCTCGTCGGCGGTGCCCGCGGCGGCCAGGGCTTCGGGCGCGGCCGGGGTGTGGCCCAGCAGGCTGGTGAACAGCCGGAGTTCGTCGCCGATCAGCCGGGGCAGCAGGAACCGCTCGCGCACCAACCCGGTCCCCGCGCCTACCAGGCGGCGGGCGGCGGCGGGGTCGGCGAGCAGGCCGAGGACGGCCTGCGCACACTGCTCGGTGGTGTCGACGAGGCGGCCGCCGACCCCGTCGGGCAATTGGAGGGGGATGCCTCCGGCCCGGCCGGCGACCACCGGGGTGCCCTTCCAGACCGCTTCGGAGACCACCAGGCCGAAGCCTTCCCGCAGCGATTTCTGGATGACCACGTCGGCACGGCGCTGGAAGGCGTTGACCTCGATGTTGCCGACCCCGGTGAGGTTGGTGAACCGTGAGATGTCGGGGTCGTCGGCCGCGGCGGCGGTGATCTGCTCGTAGACGCGCCAGCCCTCCGGGTCGTCCAGGGCCATCGAGCCGACCAAAGCCAGTTGCACGCCGGGCACCTGCTGTTTGACGGTGCGGTAGGCGGCGATGACGCCGAGCGGGTCCTTCCACGGGTCGAAGCGGGAGACCTGCACCAGCAGCGGGCGGGCGGTGTCCACGCCGATCCAGTCGAGGACGCCGGTGGCCAGGGCGTCGGTGATGGGCATGTTCTTGGGGCTGAGCGGGTCGATCGCCGGCGGAATGATCTCCACCCGGTCCACCGGCACGTCGGGTGGGACGAACGCGCCGAGGGTGAACACGGCGGCGTCGTAGGCGGACAGCAGCGGCCTCAGCCGGGCCCAGACCTGGGGGTTGGGCTGGGAGCTGTCGATGTGGCAGCGCCACACCCACTTGGCGTCACCGCGGCCGCGTAGGTGCGGCAGGGCCAGCGGCTGCGGGTCGTGCACGACCACAACGTCGTACGACTCCTCCAGCTGGGCGGCGATCTGGGCTGAGGCGGTGTCGTACAGCTGCCACTGGGTGTCGGTGACGCCACGCGGATCGCCCTGCAGACCGTTGTGGACGGCCTTGGTGACCTCGAAGAAGCCGGGCTCGGCGGTGATGGTCTTCCAGTCGGCGACCACGCCCAGGTCGCGCAGCAGCGGCACCTCGGAGCGCAGGATCTCCGCCACTCCGCCGCCGTAGCCGGTGGCGTTCACGTGCAGGACCCGCACCCCCTCGAGCGGCGCGGCCAGCGCCCGCAGCTCCTGGATCACCGCGTCCCCCGTCACGGTGCGGTAGGCGTCCAGGTGCCGGCGTCCGACGTCCACGGCCTGCAGCATCGGTGCTCACCTTCCTCTTCCTCGGCGGCCCCGGGTGAGGGACTGGGCCGAATGCTGCGGGGCTGGCGTGCGCCACTCACAGTCGCAGGATGGCGCGCCGGGTGTGGTGTCGGCGGCCGCGGGTTCTTCTCCGGGTGCCGTTGCCCGGGGGCGGTGCGGGGTGCGGATGGCGGCGATCGCCAGGGCCGCTCCGGCGAGGGCGATCGCGGCGTTGATCCAGAAGCCGTGCCCGATGCCGGTGGTGAACGCCGTGCCCGGGCGGGTGCGGACCAGGTCGCCGGGCCAGTGGGCCGCGGTGATGGCGCCCATGACGGCGATACCGAGGGACAGGCCGATCATGCGGAAGGCGTTGAGGGCGCCGCTGGCGATGCCGCTGTGCTGGTCGGGGATGTGGCCGAGGGTGGCGGTGGTGATGGGGGCGGTGGCCAGTCCCAGGCCCAGCCCGGCAGTGAGCAGACCGGGCTGGAGGCGGGCGGCCCCCCAGTCGGGGGCGATACCGGTCAGCAGGACCAGCCCTGCGGCGGTCAGCGCCAGGCCGGTGCCGATGAGGGTACGGGCGCCGAGGCGGGGTACGAGCCAGCCGGCAGCCGGCGCCACTGCGGCGCCGAGCAGCGTCAGCGGCAGCAGGGCGAGCCCTGCCTGGATGGGTGTGGACCCGGCGGCCAGCTGGAGGTACAGGGACAGGAAGAAGAACACGCTGCACATCACCGCCAGGCTGACCATCCCCAGCAGATTGCCGGCCAGGAAGTTGGGCCGGCGGAACAGCGAGAGGTCCAGCAGCGGTGCCGCGGCCCGGCGCTCGATCCAAATGAAGGCCGCCAAGGCGGCCACGGCAGCCGCGAGCATCGCCCACAGCCTCGGCGAGGTCCAGCCGTACTCGTTGGCCCGGGTGAACGCGAAGATCAGTGCGGACAGTCCGGCCGCCGAGACGAGGACACCGGCGACATCGACCGGCCCCCTGCGCGGCGCGGGCGGCGGGGAGTGCAGCGTACGGCGGGCCACGAACCAGATGACGGCCCCGAGCGGTACGTTGACAAGGAAGATCGACCGCCAGCCGAAGCCGTCAGTGAGCACCGCGCCCAGCAGCGGGCCGCCGGCCAGGGCGGCGGCGCCGACGCCGGACCACACGCCCAGGGCGAGCGCCCGGGCCGTGCCGGTGAACGCGGTGAGCAGCAGGGCCAGCGAGGCCGGACCCAACAGCGCCGCCCCTGCCCCTTGCCCGGCGCGCAGCCCGACCAGCGCCCCGCCGCTCGGCGACAACCCCGCGGCCAGCGAGAAGCCGGTGAACGCCACCAGCCCGGCCAGGAACACCGGCCGGCTGCCGTACCGGTCGGCGAGCATGCCGCCGCACAGGGTGAGCACGGCGAAGGTCAGGGTGTACAAGTTGACCACCCACTCCAGGCCGGCCAGGCCGAGCCCCAGCTCCCGGCCCAGCGGGGGCAGCGCGATGATCACCGCGGTGTCGTCGATCAGCACCAGGAACCACGCCACCGAGACGATCGCCAGCACCCAGCGGCGGCGGTCCGCCCCCGGCGAGGCCGTGCCGGCACCGGCCTCCAGCCGTGCGGGAACCGCCGATGACGCGCGGCCGGCACAGGCGGCACGCCGGTCCGGCCCGCGTACCTGCGCCGCGGCAGCGGAACGGGACGCGGTCGTGAACCGCACTGGGTAGAGCCGAGGGACGTTCATCGCGGGGTGCTCCTGGTTCTTCGTGGTCGCAGTCGGGCGGGCGGGACCGGCCGGGCGCCGGGAAGTGGATCCGGTCAGGGGGCTTGATGACCCGCGCTCCGGCCTGGCGCCCCGCATCGCAGTGCACCGCTGCACGGGGACCGTGGATGGGCGGTCATCGTTCGCAGCCGCCGACGGACTCCTCCCGGCCGGTGCCGCCGGGGTCGGCGAGCGGCGCGACAGGGACCGGCCCGGTGTGGTCGCTGTGGTGTGTGGCGGGCCGCTTGTCGACCGAGATGCGGTGTGGCGCCACGGTCGTGCCGACGGGTGGCTCGCCAGGGTGTTCAGTCCCCAGGAGGCGGTAGAGGCCGAGCCGTCCACGGTCTCCTGCTCCAGAAGCAGGTCGGCCAGCCGCCGCAGCTCGGTGCGGTGTTCGGTGAGGAGAGCGGTGGCGTGCTGTTCGGCCTCGCGCAGCAGGCGGGCGACCTCGGTGTCGACGGCGGCCTGGGTGGCCTCGGCGAGAGGGCGGCTGCTCATGGCGCTCCCGCCGCTGCCCAGGAAGACCGAGCCGCCCTGCGGGTAGCCCACCGGACCGAGCGCGGAGGAGAGGCCGAATTCGCGGACCATCTTGGTGGCCAGTTCGGTGGCGCCGGCCAGGTCGTTGGCGGCTCCGGTGGAGCCCTGCCCGAGCACGACGAGTTCGGCGGCGCGACCGCCGAGCCGTACCGCGAGGGTCTGCGTGAGGTAGTCCTCGCCGTACAGGTGGCGTTCGACGAGGGGCAGTTGCTCGGTGACGCCGAGGGTCTGCCCGGCAGGCAGAATGGTGACCTTGGTGACCGGATCGGCGCCCGGGGACAGCGCGGCGACCAGGGCATGCCCTGCCTCATGGACGGCGACCGCCTCCTTCTCGGCGGGAGCACGTTGGAGCCCTCCCGGCGGCCGAGCAGGATCCGGTCCCGGGCGCTGTCGAAGTCGTCCGCGGTGAGCGCCTCGCGGCCGTCCCGTACCGCGACGATGGAGGCCTCGTTGGCCAGGTTGGCGAGGTCCACGCCGGAGAATCCCGGCGTGCCGCGTGCCACCACGTCCAGGTCGATGTCCCCCCGCCGGTAGCGTTCGGGCCTGCGCAGGAAGTCGACGACCTCGGCGATCTCGGCCTTGGCGCCCTCGTATCCGGCGACGTCCGCGAACGTGGTCTCGGGGCGTTCCGCGTCGAACACCTTGGACTTGCCGACGCCGCCCAGCATGCCCTGCATGTGGCCGGCCGCGCCCTTCGGCATCCGCCGCCAGAACCAGATGATCAGCAGGAACGGGCCGAGCAGGAGGATCCAGGACAGTATCCGGGAGCCGGCGGACGGGGAGGTGGACGGCGGCGTGGCGGTCACCGCCACCTTCTTCTCCTCCAGCCGGTCACCGGCCATCTGGACCGGGACGGCCGTGGTGAAGCGGTGCCCGTTGGAGAGCGTGCCGTTGGGCTCCCCGCCGGCCTTGATGGTGACGGACTTGACCTTGCCGTCGTCGACCTGGTCGAGGAACTTCGAGTACGTCAGGTCCGTCTTCACCGGCTCGCTGGAGCGGGTCCCGGGCAGCACCGCCCACAGGCCGACGGCGAGGAGGACGGCCAGCGGCCACAGCCAGTGCCGCCACGCGGGCGGCGGCGCGGTCGGCGTCGGCTTGTCGCCCGGGGGTGGTGGTTCGGCCTGCTTGGTCATGGCGGACTCCCTGCGGAATCGGGCGCCCTACGCCTCGGCGCTGCTGATGTAGCGGGCGGGGTCGGCGTCGAAGGTGGTGGCGCACCGCTCGGAGCAGAAGTAGTAGGTGTGGCCGTCCACTTCGCGCTCTTCTGCGGCGGCATCCCGGCTGATGCTCATGCCACAGACCGGGTCGGTGACCGTGGCGGTCTCGGGCGGGGCGTCGTGGCTGTGGTGAGCGTGGCGCTTGAAGACGTTCATGTCGGTCTCCTTGGCTGTGTCGGCTTGAGCGGTGTGGTCGGGTGTCGTACCCGACTGGATGTCGACGTCCTCCGGTACGTCCACCCGCGGCTGGACCCTGGTGGGGGCGGAGTCGGGCAGCGGGGCGGCGCGCCAGCGGCGCAGCCGGTTGGCGTTGGTGACCACGGACAGGGAGGACAGGGCCATCGCGGCGGCGGCGATGATCGGGCTGAGGCGGATGCCGAGCCACGGATACAGGGCACCGGCGGCGACGGGGACGCCCACGGCGTTGTAGACCAGGGCGAAGAACAGGTTCTGCCGGATGTTGCGCATGGTGGCTCGCGACAGCCGGATAGCGGTGACGACGCCGGCCAGCGAGCCGGAGATGAGGGTGATGTCGGCGGCCTCGATGGCCACGTCGGTGCCGGTGCCGATGGCCAGGCCCACGTCGGCCTGGGCGAGGGCGGGGGCGTCGTTGATGCCGTCGCCGACCATGCCCACCCGGCGGCCCTCGGCCTGCAAGCCCCGTATGGCGTCGGCCTTGTGCTCGGGAAGCACCTCGGCGAGCACCCGCTCGATGCCGACCTCGGCGGCGATCGCGGCGGCCGTGCGCCGGTTGTCGCCGGTGAGCATGACCACCTGTACGCCCATCTGCCGGAGGGCGGCGATGGCGGCGGCGGAGTCCTCCTTGACGGTGTCGGCGACCGCGAGTACTCCGGCGGGGCGGCCGTCGAGGGCCACCATCACCGGGGTCTTGCCCTGCGCGGACAACTCGGCGGCGACCGGGGTGAGTTCGGCGGTGTCGATCCCGACATCGGCGAGCAGCCGTGCCGCGCCGACCAGCACGGCGTGCCCGTCCACCGTGGCCTGCACTCCCTTGCCGGTCACCGAGTCGAATCCGGTGGCGGCCGGCACCCCGAGCCCCTGCTCACGCGCCCCGGCGACGATCGCGGCGGCCAGCGGGTGCTCGCTGTCGCGTTCGGCTCCGGCGACCAGGACCAATAGACGGTCGGGCTCCACCTCGCCGACGGGGCGTATGTCGGTGAGGACGGGCGTTCCCGCGGTGATCGTGCCGGTCTTGTCCAGGACCACGGTGTCCAGCTTGTGCGCGGTCTCCAGGGCCTCGGCTGAGCGGATCAGAATGCCCGCGCGGGCGCCCTTGCCGGTGCCGACCATGATGGACATCGGGGTGGCCAGGCCCAGTGCGCACGGGCAGGCGATGATCAGTACGGCGACGGCCGACACGAGCGCCAGGGTCAGCGCCGGAGCCGGGCCCACGACGTACCACAGCGCGAAGGTGCCGATCGCGATGGCGATCACAGCGGGCACGAAGTACGCCGAGGTGGCGTCGGCCAGCCGCTGGATCGGCGCCTTGGACGCCTGCGCCTGCCTCACCAGCCCGATGATCTGGGCGAGCATCGTGTCCGCGCCGACCTTGGCCGCGCGCACCCGCAGGGAACCGGTGCCGTTGACGGTCGCACCGATGACCGTATCCCCGGCGCGCTTGGTCACCGGCATGGGCTCGCCGGTCACCATCGACTCGTCCACGGCCGATGATCCGGAGATCACCTCGGCGTCCACCGGGACCTTCTCGCCTGGCCGGATGACGACCTCGTCGCCGACGGCCACGTCCTCCACCGGGATCTCGGTCTCGACGCCGTCGCGGACGACGCGGGCGGTACGGGCCTGCAGCCCCAGCAGCGCGCGGATCGCCTCCCCGGTGCCGGCCTTGGCACGTGCCTCCAGCAGCCGGCCCAGCAGGATGAGCGTCAGGATCACCCCGACGGCCTCGAAGTACACCTCACGCACGTCCTCCGGCAGCGAACCGGGGGCGAGGGTGACCAGCAGGCTGTAACCGTAGGCCGCCACCGTTCCCAGGGTGATCAGCGAGTTCATGTCCGCGGCGCGGTGGGCGAGGGTCAGCCAGCCGGTGCGGTGGATGGGCCACCCGGTGTAGAGCATCACGGGAGTGATCAGCGCCAGTTGCAGCCAGTTGTTCAGCATCCAGCCGGGCACCCAGTCCGCGTGGAAGAGGGAATCGGCCATCACCGCGAACAGCACCGGCGCGGTCAGTACGGCGCCGAAGGCCACGCGACGGCTCAGATCCCGGATCTCCGCCCGCCTCTCGGCGGCCTCGGCCGCTTCCGCCTCGGCCGCCCGCCCCTCGCTCGGTCCGACGAGGGGGGCGTGCGTGCCCATCCCCCGGTCTTCGTCACCGGGTGGAGCCGCGCCGACCGCGCCCGGCCCGTCGCCAGGTTCAACCAGCACCGTGCCGTGAATCATGTTCATCCCGCACGCGAAGCCGTACGATCCCGCCTCCGCAGGGTTCAGCCGCACCGTCGTGCGTTCGTGCGCCGGCAACGCGGCGCTCACGCGCAACTCCGGGAAGACGACCCGGTTCGTGCACTCCCCGGACTCCTGCCGGTCGAAGACCAGCTCGGCCGGAACCCCCTGCCGCAGCCGGATCACGTCGGGGCTGTAGCCACCGCGCACGGTCACCTCGACCCGCTGCACGCCATGGGAGAGCTCCGCCGTCCGCGCCCGGCGCGGACCGAAGAAGAACCAGCCCATCGCGGTGACGGCTGTGGCAGAGAAGGCGGTCACGATCAGGTCGGCCACGTTCATGGCGGACTCCTTCACCCTGTGGGTGGTACGAGTTCCACTGTCGCCGCCGCCTACCCCCACCCAGTAGGGGCCCACCGTCCCCGACCCCAGGGCCATCCGGCCCATGCACTAAGTGCCTTAGTGAGAGGACGGTGGCTGTGTACCGCCCTTCCGGCGCGGTCGCCGTCCGATTTCGCCCCTCAGATCCGGGAAGTGATCACCATGATGTTCTGGTATGACCGCGACATGAGCGGCTGGGGATGGTTCGGGATGTCCCTCGGCATGATCGTCTTCTGGGGCCTGATCATCACGGTCTTCGTCCTGCTCTTCCGCGCGCTCAGCCGACCCGCGCCCGGCGGTTCCGGCGAGGTCACCCCCTCGCCGCCGACGCCGCCCTCCGCCGAGCAGCTGCTGGCCGAGCGGTTCGCACGCGGCGAGATCGACGAGGAGGAGTACCAGCGCCGTCTGGGTGTGCTTCATTCTACCGGCGCCGATCTCACCAAGCACTGAGCCGAGCGGACACGTCCCGCTCCCGACCGCGGACACCTGCGGGGCCGCGGCCCCGTCATTCCTCAACGGGCGCAGGAAAGCGCCGTGAGCGAGGCTGACTGTCATGCGTAGAAAGCCGGCCCTCCGGCGAGGGCCACGTGTGTTCGTGTCGGGAGCGGTCGTCGCGGCCGCCCTGCTGATCCCCGTCGCTGTGCCCGGCGTCGCCTGGGCGGACGAGGAGGAGAGCGACGAGTCGGCTGTTCTCACCGAACAGGCCATCGCCCTGATCGCCAACGGCGCCGACGAGGACCAGGTGGCCGAGCGCATCGAGGACGCCCTGATGGCCCCGGACAAGGAGGGCGTCACGCTGTCCAAGGTGCGCGAGGCGCAGGAGCTGGTGGAGCAGCCGGGATACGGGACGGCTGTCGTCCGTCAGGTCAAGGGGCTGCTGCTGGACTCGCTGGGGGGCAGGCTGCCCTCCGCGCCCGAGGCCGGCCGCCCGGCGACCGGTGAGGAGACCGGCACCAGCGTCGTCCTCGACGAGTTCCGGCCCGAGCGTGGCATCTCCGACGGCGGCGACGCCGTCCTGCTGGGTCTGGGGGCCGCGGCGATCGGCGGCGGCCTGTGGCTGTCGCACCGGCTGCGCCCGCCGCATACCCTCCGCGAGCTGGAACACCGCGGCCGCGGGCACCGGGAGGCGCCATGACCTCGCACCGCCCCGAACGCGCTGCCGCCGCCGGCCCGGAGACCGCCCCACCACAGTCCGCTCGTCCTGGCCGGCTGCGGCGGGCCGTCGACGCGATCGACGAACGCATGGGCATCAAGGCGCTGGCCTATCCGGTGCCCGAGCACGCCAACAACCTGACCTGGAGCCTGGGCGGCCTGACCGTCGGGTCCTTCGTGACGCTGCTGGTCACCGGGATCTACGTCGCGCAGTTCTACTCACCGACCCCGGAGGACGCCAACCAGTCCGTGCGCGACCTGGTCAACGACGTCTGGCTGGGCGGCTTCGCCCGCGGCCTGCACTACTGGGCGGCGCAGGCGATGTTCGTCCTCGCCCTGCTGCACCTGCTCCGTGTCTTCTTCCACGCCTCCTTCAAGAAGCCCCGCGAAGGCAACTGGATCATCGGCAGCACCATGTTCCTGCTCACCTTCCTCGCGATCTTCACCGGCACGGTCATCAAGTGGGACCAGGAAGGCTACGAGGCGCTGGTCCACAACCTGGACGTCGCCAAACTGCTCGGCGGCGCCGGCATCTGGTTCACCCCCGAGCTCACCGACCGGGTGCCGATCGTGCTGCGCCTGTACACCGCACACGCGGTCATCATCCCCGGGCTGATCGTGCTGCTCTTCGTGTGGCACGCCCTCCTCGTCAAGCGGCACCAGATCTCGCCGCACCCCGCAATCCCGAAGCCCGAGGAGGAAGTCCCCGAGCCCTTCACCGCACACCTGAAGCGGGTGGCCGCGTTCGGCCTCGTACTGCTGGGCGCGCTGTCGATCCTGGCCGTCGTCCTGCCGCCGGTGCTCGGTCCGACCCCGGTCGAGGGCATCGAGATCACCCGCCCGCTGTGGATGTTCTGGTGGTTCTTCCCCCTGGAGGAGTGGTTCGGGGTCGCGTCCATCGCCTACGTCATCGCGGGCGTCTTCGGACTGATCTTCCTGGTGCCCTTCCTCGACCGCAGCCCGAAACGCCGCTGGCGGGAGCGGAAGACGGCCACGGCCACCGCCGTCGTCCTGCTCCTCGCACTGGTCGCCATCACCGTCAACGTGTGGGTCAACAACCCGAAGGGGCACTGATGCACGCCACCGACCCGCGGCGCGCCCGGCGCTGGTTCTGGGTCCTGCTCGCCCTCGCCGTACTCGCGATGGGCGCCCTCTACCAGGGCCTGCGCGCGGCGCCCGGTCCCGGCACCGGACTCCTCGTGGCGGGCAGCGCCCTCGCCGTCGTCGCGTCCACCGTCCAGGCCGCCCGGATCCTGACCGCACTCACCGGCCCGCCCCGACTGCCCCGGCTGCGCACACACCGGAGTGATCGCCCCGCGGACGTGCGGCGAAGGTAGCGGGCGAGCCGTGCACTCGCACAGGAATACTAAAACCATTAGTTTGTGGGCAGGGGCCGCGGTCGATGCTCCCCACGCATCCCGTCACCCGAAGGAGGAGTACCCGTGCAGCATCACGTGGATCATCCGATGGGTCACCGCAAGGAGCGCAGCACGGCGGTGCTCGAACTGGGCGGGCTGCGCTGGGCATCCCAGCAGAACGTCGCCGCCTCCGTCCTGGGGCGCCAACCAGGAGTGCTGGAGGTCGAGGTCAACCCGGTGTCGGAGACGGCGACCGTGGTCTTCGACCCGAACCTCACCTCGCTGGCCGAGCTGCGCCGCTGGGTGGAGGAGTGCGGCTACCACTGTGCGGGCCAGTCCGTTCCGGCCCACCTGTGCGATCCGATGGCCGAGCCGGACCCGCCGCATGTCACGGCAGCACATGGACACGTGGGCCATGAGGGGCATACGGCGGTCGCCGAGCCGCCAACTCCCGTTGCCCACACGGGACATGTCACCCACGCCGAGCACGAAGCGCACGCCGCACCGGAGGTGATGCCCTCTCCGCACGAGGTGATGGGCCACGGCGGGCACGAGGGTATGTCGATGGCCCAGATGGTGGCGGACATGCGCAACCGCTTCCTCGTCGCCGTGCTCTTCTCCATCCCCATCGTCATCTGGTCGCCGATCGGCGAGGACGTCTTCGGACTGGACGTACCGGTCCCGTTCGGTCTACGCGAAGACGTGTGGGCGCTCCTGCTGAGCCTGCCGGTGATCTTCTACTCGTGCACGATCTTCTTCGACGGCGCCGTACGCGCGCTTCGCGCCCGCACCCTGGACATGATGGTGCTGGTCGCGGTCGCCGTCGGTTCGGGGTGGGCGTACTCGTTGATCGTCACACTCACCGGTGGCGGCGACGTCTTCTACGAGGCCGCCACCGTGCTGGCCTCCTTCGTACTGCTCGGGCACTGGTTCGAGATGCGCGCCCGCGGCGGCGCCAACGACGCCATCCGCGCCCTGCTCGACCTCGCCCCGCCCAAGGCACTGGTGCTGCGCGACGGCGAGCCGGTCGAGGTGCCCACCGCCGAAGTCCTCGTCGGTGACCTGCTGCTGGTCCGCCCCGGCGCGAAGATCGCCGTCGACGGCGTCGTGGAGGAGGGCGAGAGCGACGTCGACGAGTCGATGGTCACCGGCGAGAGCCTGCCCGTGCACAAGGCTCCCGGCTCCCAGGTCGTCGGCGCGACCATCAACGCCAACGGCACCCTGCGCGTCCGGGCCACCAAGGTCGGCGCCGACACCGCGCTGGCGCAGATCGTCCAGCTGGTGCAACAGGCCCAGAACTCCAAGGCCCCTGGCCAGCGGCTCGCCGACCGGGCCGCCTTCTGGCTGGTCTTCGTCGCGCTGATCGGCGGAGCCGCGACCCTGGCCGTCTGGCTGCTGGCCACCGACCGCTCACTGGGCGCGGCCATGCTGTTCGCCATCACGGTCGTGGTCGTCACCTGCCCCGACGCCCTGGGCCTGGCCACCCCCACCGCGATCATGGTCGGCACCGGGCTGGGCGCCCAGCGGGGCGTGCTGTTCAAGAACGCCGTGGGCCTGGAGACCTCGGCCCGTATCCAGGTCGTCGTCATGGACAAGACCGGGACCCTGACCAAGGGCGAACCAGAGGTGACCGACGTGGTCACCGCCGACGGGACGGACGAGAGCGAACTGCTGCGGCTGGTCGCCGCGGTGGAACGGGAGTCCGAGCACCCGCTGGCCGAGGCCGTCGTCCGCTACGCCGAGGCCCACGGCGTGGCCGCGGTGCGCGCCGAGCGGTTCGAGAACGTCCCCGGGCACGGCGCCATCGCCGATGTCGAGGGTCACCGCGTGGTGGTCGGCAACCGCCGCCTGGCCGAGCGGGAAGAGATCGACCTGGGCGAACTCGACCAGCGCCGCAAGGAGTTGGCCACCACCGGCCGCACCGTCGTCATCGCCGCCGTCGACGGACGCGCCGCCGGTCTCATCGGCATCGCCGACGCACCCCGGGAGACCTCCCCACAGGCCGTGGCCGAACTGCACGCCCTGGGCGTCGAGGTGGTCATGCTCACCGGCGACAACCAGGCCACCGCCGACCGCATCGCCGAACAGCTCGGCATCGACACCGTGATCGCCGAAGTCCTCCCCGGCGACAAGGCCGCCAAGGTCGCCGAACTCCAGGCCACCGGCCGCAAGGTCGCCATGGTCGGCGACGGCGTCAACGACGCCCCCGCCCTCGCCCAGGCCGACCTCGGCATCGCCATCGGCGCCGGCACCGACGTCGCCATCGAGACCGCCGACCTGGTCCTGATGCGCTCCGACCCCCTCGACGTCCCCACCGCCCTGCGCATCGGCCGCGGCACCCTGCGCAAGATGCGCCAGAACCTCGCCTGGGCCATCGGCTACAACTCCATCGCCCTCCCGATCGCCGCCGGCGTCTTCGAACCCGCCCTCGGCCTGGTCCTCCGCCCCGAGATCGCCGCCCTGTCCATGTCCGGCTCCAGCATCATCGTCGCCGTCAACGCCCTCGCCCTCAAACGGCTGCGGCTGCCCGAAGCACCCACTCCGCCCGCCGAACCCGCGCCGCGCACCCCCGTGGCTCCGGGAACGGCCCACAGCGCCTGATGGGAACTGCCGGGTCGGAGAGACTCGGTGTCGTAGAAGTCGGACGGGAGTCGTTCAAGACGCGGTGCGTGCTGCGCGACAGCGTCACCTGCTGGAGAGCCTGCCGGGTAACCGGTCGTCCTGTGCGGCTTCGAGTTCGCACGGTGCGTCGGCAGTGTGCACTGCTCGTGGGCGACGCCTGCGCACCGGCCGGCGCTTCGCCCGGCCGCGACCTGGACCAGCTGGTCAGAGCTGCGGTGGGCGGTCCCCCAGCTCACTGGCGGAACCGGACAGCTGCAGACCGATGACTGCCGGACGCTCAGTTTCCGGCTCGTCAGTGCGCCATGACCGGCCCTTCGGAACGGTCCGGGCGCCCGGCCGGCAGCAGTACCGCTGCGACGGCAGCGACCGCGGCGGCGATGATCGCGCAGGCGGTGAAGGCGTTGCCGAAACAGCCGGTCCCGGCGGTCGCCGCCCCCTCGACTCCGCCCTCCAAGATCGCCCCGGCGATGGTCGGGATGATGGCGACGCCCAGCGCCGCGCCGAGTTCGTGCGAGGTGCTGACCAGTGCGGACGCGAGGCCCATTTCCTGGTGCGGCAGTCCGTTCATCGCTGCCGTGGTGGCGCAGACGAAGGCGGTACCGAGAGCGAGCGAGAGAAGCGCACAGCCCGGGACGAGGTCTGCCCAGACGCTGCTGTCCGCGTCCAGTCGGGTCAGCAGGGCGGCACCGATGGCCGTCAGCGCGAGAGCGATCGCACCGGCCGGCCGCCAGCCCAGCCTCACCACCAGCTGCGACGCGATCTGCGCCCCGCAGCGTGATGGCCACGGCGACGGGCAGAAAGACGACACCGGTCCTCAACGCGCTGATTCCCAGGACGGGCCGGACGTAGAAGGAGCTGAGGAAGATGTCCGCGATGAGCAGTCCGGAGGCGGCGAGCATGACCACGCTGCCGCCGACGAGCGACCGGCGCGCGAAGAGTACGAGGCGTACGAGCGGCTCGCGCACCCGGCGCTCGACCGCCACGAAGGCGACCGCCGACAGCACGGCGCCGATCAGCGGCAGCCAGGCGTCCGGGGCGTCGATACGCCTCAGCCCGCGCAGCAGGACAGCTTCGCCACGTCTGCGGTGAAGGCCTGGGCGGCGAGCTTCAGGGCTTCGGTCATGGTCAGGTACGGGTGCCAGGTGTGGGCGAGTTGGTCGGTGGTCATCCCCGCCGTGATGGCGTACGTGGCGGCGGTGATGATCTCGCCCGCACCTTCGGCGATCACGTGGGCGCCGAGCAGCCGCCCGGTCTTGGCGTTCGCGACGAGCTTGACCACCCCCCGGGTGTCCCGGTTGGCCAGCGCCCGAGACACGAACGCCAGCGGCACCGTGCGGCAGGTGCAGGGCAGTCCCGCCTCGTCGGCCTGCGCGTCGGTCAGACCCACGGAGGCGATGGCCGGGCTGGTGAACGTGACCCGCGGCAGCGCCGTGTAGTCCAGGGTGCGGCCCGCACCCGCCAGCGCGTTGTCCGCGACGAGGGTGCCCTGGGCGGCGGCCGCGTACACGAACTGCGGCCCACCGGTGACGTCGCCCGCCGCCCAGATCCGTTCGGCGGTCGTCCGTTGGTTCGCGTCGACGATGACCTCGCCGAGCGGCCCGGTCTTCACCCCGACCGCGTCGAGACCGAGGCCGACCGTGACGGGGCGGCGGCCGGTGGCGATCAGCAGCTGCTCGGCCCGCAGCTCGGCGGGGGCGCCGGCCTGGCTCGCGGTGAGCCGGTAGCCGCCCTGATCGCGGTCGACTGCCTTGAGGGTGGTGACGGTGTGCACGGTGATGCCCTCGTCAGCGAAGATCCCTTCAAGAGCTGCGGAGACCTCGGGTTCCTCAAACGGGGCCAGACGCTCCAGCGCCTCGATGACGGTCACCCGGGTACCCAGGCGGGCGAAGAGCTGGGCCTGCTCCAGGCCGACCGCGTTCCCGCCGACCACCACCATCGACTCGGGCAGGGCATCGAGTTCCATCGCGGTGGTGGACGTCAAATACCCGGCCTCGTCCAAGCCGTCGATCGGCGGTGCCCACGGGGCAGAGCCGCTGGCGATCAGATAGTGGGCTGCATCAACGCGTACAGTCCCGCCTCCCCCGTTCAACTCCACCTCCAGGGCAGGGCCTTCCACGAAGGACGCCGTACCGTGCACGATCTCGAAGCCGTACGCGGCGGCCAGGTCGACGTACTTCTCCGCGCGCAACTGGCCCACCAGCACGTCCTTGCCGCCGATCAGCTCCGGGAAGCCGACCGGGCCGACGACAGCCTGGACGCCCGGGAACCGGTCCGCCGCCTCGGCGTCGTGGCGGGCCTCGGCCGCAGCCAGCAGCGCTTTGGACGGTATGCAGCCAACGTTCACGCAGGTGCCACCGGTGGTGCCGCGCTCGATGAGCACGACATTCTTGCCTCGGCCTCGCGCGGCGATCGCTGCGGCGAAGGCCGCCGAGCCGGAGCCGATGACCGCCAGGTCGAACTCGGGTGCCGTCGTGGTCACCGTTCCACCTCCTGTTGTCGGGGCCCCGGATTCCAGAGCATCTGCTATGCGGATTGCCGAATACCTCAGTGATCCATACTATGCGGGTAGGCGAATAGCTCCAGTCGGTTAGGCCACCCAATGCCCCAGCGTCTCGACGCCCCCGCCGCCGCTGCCACGGTCGACGAGGTGCCTTGCACCCATCTGGACACAGTGGCGAAGTTCTTCCGCGCCCTGTCCGACCCGACCCGGCTGAAGCTGCTGGAGTTCATCCTCGACGGCGAGCGCACCTCCGCCGAGTGCGTCGAGCATGCCGGGATCTCCCAGCCGCGGGTGTCGGTGCATCTGTCCTGCCTCGTGGACTGCGGCTATATCGCCGCCCGCCGCGACGGCAAGAAGCTGCGCTATGCCGTCGGCGATCCGCGCGTAGTGGACCTGCTCGTCCTGGCCCGATCTCTGGCCGCGGACAACGCCGCCGCTCTGAACTGCTGCACTCGCATCCCCGGCAGCCAGGGTTGACCCGCAAGGAGAACGCCGCCATGCCCACCACCCATCGGCCCCAGCGCCGTACCGAGGAGCCCTCCGGTACCCGCATGACCATGGCAGGCATCGGCGCCGCCCTGCTGATGATCGTCTGCTGTGCCGGGACGGTGCTGCTGGCCGGCGGCGCCCTGGCCGGACTCGGCGGCGTACTGGTCAGCCCCTGGCTGCTGGCGCCCGCCGCCGTTCTACTCGTCGGCGGTCTGCTCTGGCGGCTACGTCACCGCCGTACCGGCAGCGGCGACGCCTGCTGCCCACCGGGCGACCGCCCCGACCAGCCTTCGAAGCGGATCCAGTAGCCGCCGAGCGTGCCGCCGCGTTCGGCGGTGCGCTCGCCGAGGGAGAACGCGAGGATTCCGGCGGCCAGGTAGGCGAACGAGCCGACAAGCAGCGGTACGAGCCCGCCGATCCCCCCGGTTCAGTGATCCGAGTCATCGGTCAACAGTGGAGGCTCCCGACGCCATCGGTGAGCGGGAGAGTGGCTCCCGTCGGCCCGCCAGCCCGGCACGTCGATCGGCGGAATCGCGCTCGCGCTGAAGGGCATCACCACCGTCATCACGGTGTCGTTGAGGAGCTGGATCCGCTTCCACACCAAAGTCGCCCTGGCGTCCTGGACCTGGTACGGCCTCTGCGAGATCTGTTCCCAACGCTGGAGTCCTCACCGACTCTCCGTGCCGCGGAGTTCGTGGCGCTGGACGATCCGGGAGATGTCTCGCGCCGTGATGATGCCGACCAGGCGTGGGCCGTCCGTGACCAGGATGTTCATGCCGCCCCTCGGGGAGAGCTTCTCGAGCACGTCCTCCAGACGGTCGTCCGGCGCGCAGGTGCCGCCCTGCGGCAGCGTGGTCGCCGCGTCCCGCACACGCAGTGTCTCCCGCTGCGGTGCAGGGATCCTGGCGAGCCGGGGAAGGTACAGCAGACCGCTGGGGCGTCCGTCGAAGGCAGTCAGGACCAGCGTCGAGTGGTGGACCCGCAGGGCCACGTCCTCGACGCAGCGTTGCACGGTGATCCAGTCCGGGCAGGTCTCCACGGGGCTGGTCATGGCATCGGCTGCTCGCACTCCGCGTAGGGCGGGGGCCAGCTTTGCGTGCTGGCGTTCCGCGTTGGCGACGACCAGGACGAAGAAGCCGATGACGGCCAGCCAGAGACCACTCAAGGCGCCGCGTAGAACGGAGATCCATCCGACGGCGATCAGCAGGATGCCGAGGATCTGCCCGCTGCGCGCGGCGGCTCGCTCGGCGCGGTCCCGGTCTCCGGTACGCCACCACATCAGAGGGCCACAGGCCCGCACTCTGCTTGGGCAGAGCGCGGGAGGCGGCAGAGGGGCACCGCGCAGTCGCGATGGCCACAAAGGCCGTCACCCTCCACATGGCCCGCTACGCATCGGGCACCAGGAATCCACCCGCCGTCGTGGATGACCCACCTCGCCGCCGTACCGTCCGCCGCGCCACGAGGCCGCGTACGGGCTGGTCAATGGCAGCGCTACCCTCGAGCCAACCGCCCGTCAGGAACGAACCAGCCGGGCGATGGCATCGGAGGCCTCCTTGAGCTTCAGAGCCTTGTCCTCGCCGCCCTTTTCCACAGCGTCACTCACGCACGTCGCCATGTGCTCGTCGAGCATCTGAAGGGCGAAGGACTGCAGGGCACGGGTAGTGGCCGAGACCTGGGTGAGGATGTCGATGCAGTAGGTGTCCTGCTCGACGAGACGCTGAAGACCACGCACCTGGCCCTCGATGCGGCGCAGCCGCACGAGCACGTCGTCCTTGTGCTTCTTGTGATCGGCCATGCGTCTCATCCCCTCGCCTCTGGTGATGGCGGAAGCACCTCCACCACACTCCGAATATACCCCCCGACCGTATGAAGCGGCTGTGGTCGACGAGGAGGGAAGGAGGTATGGAGCGAGAGCGTGGGCCCGGGGGTACGCACCCCGGCCCACGCGGACGAACTTCGAGCACGAAGACCGTCGGCCGGACGAGCGGCACGGGGGATGGCGCCCGTCCGGCCGACGATGAAACACAACCTTAGGCTACGAATATACTTCGTAGTAGTGCGCCACCTTCTTGATCTCGACGGTCGCAACCATTCGGTCGAGCCGGGCCCCACGGGGATGCCACCTGAATCGCGAGCCCCGACTGCGGGAACCGAGCACCGCCGACACTCGTCTACTAAACCACTTAGCTACATCTTGGATGGAGGATGACTGTGCAAGACAGCCGACGGGGGCACATGGAGCCCGCAGAGCGACAGCCTCGGCGCAGGCGGCTGGGATTCGCGGCGCTCGCCCTGGCCGGGGTCGTAACTCTGGCCGCCTGCAGTCAGGCCGCCAATGGCGCCTCGAAGGAATCTCCGGCCTTGGATTCGAAGCCCGGGTCAGAGGCGGACGCGGGTTCCGGCAAGAACGGGGCGGCCGCCGTCACGGTCTCTCCTGCCACCGACGGCAAGGACGTGATACCCGGTGAGCCGCTCACGGTGAAGCCGAGCGACGGAAAGCTGGCGTCGGTCACGGTCACCGCCGGCGACGGCACGGCACTCGATGGCTCGCTGTCCTCCGACGGCACCTCCTGGACTTCGTCCCATGCCACCGGATACGGCACCACCTACACACTCAAGGCCCAACTCGCCGCGTCTGATGGCAAGAAGAGGACCCGCACCAGCAGCTTCACGACGCTCAGCAAGGACGAGATCTTCGTCGGCACCTACAACATCAACAAGGGCTCCACCGTCGGCGTCGCCCTTCCGGTGTCGATCGTCTTCAACAAGGCGATCCACGACAAGGCGGCAGTGGAGCGCAAGCTCAGTGTCACCTCTTCCCCAGCCGTCGAGGGCGCATGGAGCTGGATGAAGGACCGGGACGGCAAAGACCGGGTCGACTTCCGGCCCAAGGAGTACTGGAAGCCCGGCACGAAGGTGAAGCTGCGGATAGACCTGGCCGGAGTGAAGAACGGCGACCTGGTCGGCACGCAGAAGCGCGAGATCGACTTCACCGTCGGCAAGTCGGTCGTCAGCACGGTGGACGTGGTCAAGAAGACGATGACCGTGGCCGAGAACGGCAAGGTCGTCAAAACTCTTCCGGTCTCCACGGGCAAGAAGACCTTCGAGACCTGGAACGGCACCATGGTGGTGCTGAGCAAGGTCCCGACGATCCGGATGAACTCCGCCTCGGTCGGCATCTTCGGCCCCGAGGCGTACGACCTGGGCGCCGTCAAGTGGGACGTCCAGCTCACCCCCTCGGGCACCTACGCCCACGCCGCCCCGTGGAACGAGGGCAAGTTCGGCAAGGTCAACGCCAGCCACGGCTGCATCGGTCTGAGTACCGCCAACGCCAAGTGGTTCTACGACCGGGTGAACTACGGCGACCCCGTGACCGTCATCAAGTCCACGGACACCGTAGACGTGAACAACGGCTACGGCGCCTGGAACGTCGACTGGGAGTCCTGGAAGAAGGGCAGCGCGCTGGCCTGAGAAGGCTTCCGCTGTCCGAACGTGATCGTTTGATTGGCTCCGGGTGGGCAGGAACTGCCGCTGGCTGCGGGAGGGGTCGGGTTCTTCGTCGGCTCGTACTCGCTGCTGGTGGTGGCTGGCGCCGCCGGTGCTCGGTCTGCTGGAGGCGCGGGAGAAGAAGGTCCGCGAGGAGGCCGAGCGGGTGCGGGCGGCGCCGGCCACGGCGGAGCGCGCGTCGGCGCGGTTGGCCGAGGTGCTGGCCGAGACTCCCGCGCCGGCCGCCGAGGATCGACAAGCAGCCTTGCCGGGAAGGCGCATATCGGGCGTATGGCCCCGGCGCCGTGGACCGGCCCTCGACAGCCGCGTAGCGAATTCGCCGTCCCACTGCGTCGGCGGTTCCAAGCGTTTCGGGCACCGAGAGCGGAGAGGACTGGGGGGCATGCCTGATGAGGGCAGCAGGAGGGGGACGTCAGTGTTGAAGTCGGGGGTCAAGCGGCTCTTGGGGCGTGCGGGATTCGACATCGTGCGCAGCACCAACAACCGGGGTGGAGTGGACGATTTCATCCCGTTCGAGGCGACGATGCGGGCTGCGCGGGCGGCCGGTCTGTCGGTCGGTGACTACATCGACGAGGTCATGAACGGGACGCCTGGCGCCACCCAGTCCACCATCGACGAACTACGCGCTCTCGGCGTCTTCACCGCCGAACCGGACACGGTGTTGGAGATCGGCCCCGGCTCCGGACGGTACCTGGAGAAGACGCTGAAGGAGTGTTCACCAGGCCGCTACGAGATCTACGAGACGGCAGCGCCCTGGGCCGACTACCTAGTGGACACATTCGGCGTGGTCGCCCAACCGACCGCAGGATGCAGTCTCGCCCCGACACCCGACGGCAGCATCGACCTCGTTCAGGCCCATAAGGTCTTCAACACCCTGACCTTCCTCGGCGCCGCCCGCTACTTCTTCGAGATGGCACGGGTCACGCGACCCGGTGGTCGGATCGTCTTCGACGTAATGACAGAGACCTGCCTGGACCCGGCCACAATGCGCGCCTGGGCGACGCAGGGCGGCGCGGGGCACGACTCCTACCCAGCCGCCATGCCTCGCCGGACATGCGTGGACCTCTTCGCGACCCTCGGCTGCAGCCTGGAGGCCAGCTTCCAGGCTCCCTTGGGCGTCGCCTCCACTGAGGTGCTTGTCTTCGGGAAGGAGGCTTGACCCTCAGAAGGCATCCGCTTTCCGAGCATGGGCCGGTGTGATCCAACAGCGTTCTTGATCGGGTGATCGCGGCGGTGTGTCGGTGCATGAAGGAGGGGCCCAAGACCAACCTCCCGAACTCTCCCGCCGACGAACGGAGTTCATGCCGGACCGGCCACAATCAATCGATCAAGTACGGGAAGCGGATGCCTTCTGACCACCACGCACCTGACGAGAGCCTTGCCCGACGGCCGTGTGCCGGCGGGCAAGGCTTTGTGATGTGAGGCGTCCGTGACTGAACGGTCCACTGAGATCCGACGTACTAAGTGAGTAAGTAGAAACTGGGCTCAGTGAAGGGAACCTCCGTGATCCGGCAACGTGTTGTCCTGGCCGCAGCCGCAGGCGTCACCTCCGCACTCCTCCTGACCGCGTGCGGCAGCTCCGGGGACAGTTCCTCCAGTACGGACTCCGGCGCCGCGGCCTCCTCGGCCCCCACGTCCTCCGCCCCGGCCGGCAACGGGGATGCGGACGGCATGGGCATGGCCACCACCTCCATGCTGATGACCGAGGAGATGGAGGGCATGGGCACCTTCGTCACCGACGACAAGGGGATGACCCTCTATCGCTACGAGATGGACCAAGCGTCCCCGTCCAAGTCGATGTGTACCGGTGACTGCGCGAAGACCTGGATGCCGGTGATGGCGCAGGACTCCGTCAAGGCGATGGGCGTGGAGCAGAGCCTCGTCGGCTCGGTGGACCGGTCGGACGGAATGAAGCAGCTCACCCTCGCCGGTCGGCCGCTGTACCGCTACATGGGCGATGCCAAGGCCGGTGAGATGAAGGGCCAGGCCAAGGACAGCAAGTGGTACGCGGTCACGCCCGCCGGTGAGAAGGCCGCGATGTCCTCGGACGGCTCCGGTTCGTCCGAGGACATGGAGGGCATGCCAGGCATGTCCTGATGCTCAGCAGTGCCGCGCCGGATCCGTCGGCCGGGCCGTGGCACCGTCGCCGAGCAGCGCGTGGTCCAGACACTGATCGGACGGCTGTCCGGATGCGCTGGTCGAACGCGGCTGTGGTGGAGGCCGCGAGAACGGCGACCCGGCTGTCGGACCGGGCTAGGAGTACCCGCATGTCAGCGCCCGGGCCGTCGGTCAGTACGTACTCGTGGAGGTCTTTCGGAATCGCGGGAGGCGACGCGCCCGGCTCCGGTGGTACAGGTCTCGTGCCAGCCGCACTCGCGAAGCCCTGCCGCGAGGGATGCGGCCGACCGCGACACATGGGACCTGCCGGGGGAAGGCGACGAGGCCGCCCGGCGCTCCCGCAGCGCGCTCTACACGGAGCTCGGCTTCGAGCGCTACGCCACCACCCGCGCCGACCAGCTGTCCGGCGGCACCCTGTCCAAGCTGAACCTCGCCCTGGCGCTGTTGGCCGACCCGGAGGTGCTGCTGCTCGACGAGCCGTACGCCGGCTTCGACTTCGACACCTATCTGCGCTTCTGGGACCTGGTCGCCCAGCGCCGCCAGTCGGGCCGCTCAGTGCTGATCATCAGTCACTTCGTCACCGACGAGCAGCGCTTCGACCGCATCCTGCAACTACGCGACGGCAGGACGGTACCGAAATAACCCCGAAGACCGCCGCCGTACGAGGAACCGGTCCGCTGCTGGTGCGCCGCTTCCTGACCGACTACGCCCGCAACCGGGTCAACCTGCTGATCCTGGCAGCGCGCCCAGTCCGCCGGCTGCCGGGGCGGCCATGGCAAGCGGCACCGGCCAGCCCGCCGCCCGCCCGGTGCGTGGCCCGGTCGGTCTGGCGGGAAGCGCCCGTCGTCGCAGCTGTGCCCGCGCAACTCGTCCAGCACCTCCAAGCAGGCCGATCAGTCGTCCTCGACCACGGCCTGTGGCTCCGCTCCGAACGCGACGCGTGGACGAAACCATTCGCGAAGCCAGCGGACATCAGATTCCCCCGGCCGTCCCTCCAAGAAGCGACGCCAGATCTTCAGCCAGTGCGAGCAAGTTCCGGTCCGAGTAAGTCGGCCCCACGAGTTGGACGCCGATCGGGAGGCCGTCCGCGTTTCGCGCAACAGGCATGACGAGGCTGGGCAGGCCGACGTGGCTGGTGAGGTTGGCCCAGCCGGTCTGGTCGAAGAAGCTCCGCTCGACGCCGTCGACCATGAGAGAGCGGGTGCCGGCCGGGATCGCCGCGGTGGGAGCGGCGGGGGTGATGAGGACATCGTGCTCGGCGTCGGCGAAGAACCGGTGCCACGTCCCTCGAAACTGGAGGCGCTCCTCGTTGGCGCGGAGCCAGGCGCGGTGTGGCTGCGTTCGGTGGCGGAGGAAGGTGGCCCGTGGGCTCGCGTCATCCTCGTGCAGGTCACGCGCTGCTGCGAGTTCGGCCGCAGCCGCGTCGTCGTCGGTGGCGGCCGTCGCGGTGGCGTGGAGGAGCTGCTCGAAGAGGCGGAGAGAGTCGGTGAAGCCGACCGGCCCCACAGTGCGGCGGACGTTCGTTCCGGCGGAGGCCAGTGCCTGCTCGACGGTGGCGAGAACATCGGCCGTTTCGCGGTCGACGGGGCAGCGCGCATCCTCGGCCCACACCGCCACACGGAGCTGGCCGACTGCACGGCGCGCCGTGGGCAGGTTGACGCGCCAGGGGCTGTTCTCTTTGGGTGACGGTGTCGTCAGCGCGTCGAGGAGCAGGTCGAGGTCTCGGGGGTGGCGTGCCAGGGGGCCGGGGGTGACCATGTCGCTGCTGGTGATCCATCCCGGCGGGCGGGGGATGTGGCCGCGGGCCGGGATGAGTCCGTGCGTGGGGCGCAGGCCGTAGATGCCGCAGTAATGAGCCGGAAGCCGAAGTGAGCCGGCGAGGTCGCTGCCGAGGTCGGCGGGGGTCAGGTGGGCGGCGACTGCGGCGGCGGGGCCGCCGGAGGAACCGCCGGCGGTGCGCTTGGGGTCATGCGGGTTGAGTGTGGGCCCGAACAGGCTGTTGTCCGTGTGCAGGTCCTGGCAGTACGCCGGGGTGTTGGTCTTGCCCATGATCACGGCGCCTTGATAGCGAAGACGGGCGACCGCGTCGGCGTCACGTGCGGGTACGTGATCCGCCAGGTCCTCGGCGCCGCTGGTAGTGCGCAGGCCGGCCGTCTCGAAGCTGTCCTTGATCGTGAGGGGAAGGCCGTCGAGGGCCCCCCTGCTCTCGTTGCGGGCGCGGCGTTCGTCTGCCGCTTGTGCGGCGGCCTGGGCCGCCTCGTCGTCGCGGGTGATAACGGCGTTGACGTGGCTGGCGTCGATCCGGTCGAGGTGAAGGTCGAGCAGCTCGCGGCTGGAGATCTCGTGACGGTCCAGGGCCTGGAGCTGGACGTGAGCCGGTTGGTGGGTGAGATCGGTCGTCATGCGGAGACTCGCTCAAGGTGGGGGGCTCGTGCGGGCTGGCGAAGGTGGCGAGCGACATCGAGGAGAGCGTCGATGTCGTCCATGGGCCGGCTGGTCTGGCGTTCGGAGTCGGCGAATTCGGTGAGCTGGTCGGGCGCAGGGCGGGCGCCTTCGGCCCTGGCGGCGATTCCGGCGAGGATCTGGTCGGCCGTGACGGCGGCCGACAGCTCCTGGCCGTGAAGCCCTCGGGCCCGGTGGTGGGCTTCGCTGGCCTCGCGTACTGCGGCATCGAGGTACTGGCGGATCACGAACCGGCCGTCCCGGATTTCGACTGCTCGGCGGTAGAGCCGGATCGAGATGCGGCGGAAGCGGCGCCTCTGGGCCGGGTCGACTCGGTCGATCGGAAGCTCGATCTCGGGCGCTTCGCTGTAGAACGCCAGCCACAGGGGACGCAGGCCGTAGTAGCTGCGGTACTGCTTGATCCGGTACTGGACGCTCTGGGCCTGGTCGCTGATGGTGGGTACGAGCCAGCCGATGAGCGTGAGCATGGCGCCGACATCGCCGCAGGTCCAGGCGAAGCCCTCCCAGCCAGCGAGGGAGGTGTCGAAGGCGCCGGCGATGACGTTGCCGATGCGGACCGCGCTGTATCCGAGTGTGACGGTGGCGCCGAGGGCGACGATGCGCAGGCCGTAGCGGACAGACCCGCGGGTGCTGCGGCGGGCCAGGCGCCAGCAGGCGCGGGCGAGGAACAACTCCCCGATGGTGTAGGCCGTGACGTACAGGGTGAGGTACGCGGCGTACCAGTCGTCGTGCGCGTAGTACAGCGTGAAGTCGGTCGGACGGGGCGCGCTGGGCGTCAGCAGGGCGAACAGCACCAGCAGCCCGGCGATCACTGCGAAGCCGGCCCCGAGCCACCGGCGACTGCGTCGGCGGGCGGTCTCGGGCGGGGATCCCCAGTAGGTGAGGACCACCTGCTGGCAGGCCAAGAGGGCGACCACGCAGCCTTGCGCGAGGGGCACGGAGAGGTTGACGGTGCCGAGGACGCGGTCGAGGTAGTTCCACATCGGCGTGATGGAGAACAGGAACGACAGTCCTGACAGCAGGAAGACGGCGGCCAGCGCGGTGGAGGCGGGGTCTCGGCGGCGGGTCGGCACGTCCCGCAGGAGGCAGAGGAAGCCGAGCGTGGCGACGACGAGGCTGATCGGATGGAGCAGGTCCTTCACGACCGGGCCTCCCGCCGGCGCAGGAGCGTGTGTGTGACCCGGTCCTGCACTTCATCTCCGGAGGGCTCGTCGCTGCGCAGCCACCGGTCGATGATCCGGCGCTGGAGCAGCGAAGCGAGGAGTTCGGTGTCCCGCTCCTCGTCCTCGTCGTACTTGGTGCGCCCCAGCATCATCTGCACGATGGCCGGGTCCACGCTGGTGATGAAGGCCGGGGCCAGCGCGGACACCGGTCGGTTCTCGTGGTGGCCTAGCAGGAGGTGACTGAACTCGTGGGCGATGATGTGGTCTTGGTGCAGGGAGCTGGTCCAGGGGTCGTAGAACACGTGGACGGCACTCTCCGTGACGGCGCAGGCCCCGCACACCGAGGGCGCCTGCTCCCGGGGCTCTAGGACCACCGTCCGTCCCGTGCGGCGAGAGATCTCGTCGCTGAGATCGCGGATATTGGTGACGTGCGGGAGCTTCAGCTCGGCCAGGAGGTCAGGCCGGCGGAGCCTACGTGCAGACCACATTAATTTTCCTTGATCACTTACTGAACTAGGGCCGTGTTACACGCCAGTTGAGGGCGGCAGCCCCTCGGATTTTCGTACACTCTCGACGATCCCCAGGACGGCATCCTTTCCGTCTGCGGATACGTCGGATAGACGAAGAAGAACGTTCTTGATCTTCGCGTCACGAAGCAGCGCGAGCAACTCAAGCTCCTGCACGGTCTTTTCGGCGACAGCATCATCGAACCAATAGGCGGGATCCACACCGAAAAACCCTGCGAGCGCTTCAAGATGACGCTTCGTCGGGTTATCGCGCTGCCCCGTCCGCAGGAGCCACAGGTACTGGGCCGACAGCTTGCCCAGCCCCCGCTTCTCCATCAGTTCGGCCACTTCAGCGTTGCTGAAGGGGCCCCGATCGGGCGGGTGCACCGTGTCGAACAAGCGGTTTAGGCGGTCCATGAGCCCCTTGGGGTTCACCTGACCTTCGGCGGAATCTTTCATGATCCTTTCCTGGGTGGACTTCGTCGTCACTTTAACCACCCTACTCCGCCATAAACACCAGTTGACGAGCCGATCCCGCGTATGAAAAGTTCTCCCTCGCCAGCACGTTTCTGTGTGGCGCGCACCGCCTGTTTCAGGTCGGCCTGTCCGTTTCTACCGGCAGGAGTATGCCGGGCGACGTGGCGCGAGCCACATTTACCCAGCGACATACGTCACGTCTGGCGCACAAGACTTTGATCTTCGACCGGAAAGCGTGGAGGCGACAGTGGAAGCACCTCATTCACATCGCTTTTCCGCTGCGGGAAATACCAGACACCCGCTCCAATTCGGACACAAGGGCACGCTCTCGGCGTTCGAGACAACCGCGGCAACGGTGCTGCTCGACGCCAGAGGGTGGCCCGCGCCGAGTCCCGCAGATGGCTCCGTCGGCAGACTATGCGGTGACTCTCTGCAACCAGTACAGAGTTTAAGAACCAAGTCTGGATCTTGACACGGGTCCGTGCGTATGTTCGTCGTCCCCGGGCAGCCCGCCCGCGATAACGGACGTGAGGAGCCAGCAAGCACGGACCGGACCGAGAAGGTCCCGTAATACAGCGACGGCGCCCGAGAGCAGAACTCACGGACGCCGAACGCTAAGCGGCATACCCGCCCCGGCAAGGGCGGAGGTTGCCCACCATCACCACGCTGAGTCCTTCCAAGGGGCGCGTCAGCGTGGCAACACTGCAAAGGGGATTCTTGCATGCCTCCTGCCCTGCGCAAAAGGCCCTTCCGCCTGGCCTGCGCGGCAGCCACCTCCGCCTCGGCGCCTCAGCACTCCGAGCCGGAACACACCGTCCCGGCCCCGGCGGGCCGCCGGCCCCGCCTGCTCATCGGGAGCGGCCGATGAGCAGCGAGGCCCGCGAGTGGGTGTGGGAGCACAGCTCCAGCCGGGGGAACGCGCGTCTGGTCCTGCTGTCGATCGCCGACCGGGTGGCCGACGAGCAGTGCGTTTCCTGGGCCTCGCTGTCGAGCCTGGCCAAGCGCACGCGCGCTTCCGTCTCCACGGTGCGCGAGGCCATCGACCGCCTGGTCGACGCCGGTGAGCTGGAGGAGCTCGACGACCTCACCGGCCCGCAGCGCAGCACCGTCTATCGCCTCCCCCTCGCCGCCAAGGCCGTGGCAGAGACCGCCGAGGACGAGGAAGCCAGCCAGGCGCCGGCTGAGGGGCCCGAGGCCACCCCAGCGCTCCGGATCTCGGCCCTGCGGCGGTGCGGAATCCGCCCCCGTGAGGTGCCGGAATCCCCCGCGAGGGTCCGGAAACCGGCAGTACCGGAATCCGGCAGGTCCCGACGGAAACCGGCACGTCGACGTACCGGAAACCGGCACAGCGATGTACCGGAATCCGGCACACAGAACCGTAGAGAACCGGATTTGAACCGTAGGTACAGCAGTGGTGGTGCTGCCGTCATCACGGCTGCCGGGTGGCAGGTCGACCCAGCCACCCACACCTGGGCCCGCCAGCAGGGACACCTCGACCGCCTCGGCGAGCAGGGCCTGCAGGCAGCCGACGCGAAGTGGCGGGCCCACCGCGCCGACTTCAAGCCGAGAGCGGCGGACGCCTGGGCTGCCGACTGGCGCTCCTGGGTTGCCCGAGAGCACGCCCCGGGTCGCCCGAACCTCCACGCCGTGCCCGGCAAGGGCCCCGCTCAGCCGGGCGGCATGACGCGGGCCGAGGCCCACACCGCTGCCCTTCTCGCCGCCCTCGACGAGCCGACCGGAACGGAGGGCTGACCATGGACCGCCGCGAAACCGCCGCCCTGCTGGCCTACATCGGCCGACTCGACCCCCGCACCATCCGCACCGACCAGGGCGAGGCCCGCGATCAGCTCGCCCAGTGGCACGAGCTGGTCGGCGACGTGCCGATGGCCACGCCGCACGGCTGGGACGCCCGCGTCGCCGCCCGCCAGCACATCCGCACCTCGCCGTACCAGATCCTGCCCGCGGACGTCGCCCGTCCCTGGGAGAGCTACCGGCGCGACCGCCTGGCCCGGCACACCGATCCCACGCCGTCCGTCGACCCGGACGACCAGGCCGCGTGGACCGCCGAGCTGGTCGGCACGCGCCGCGCCGTCGCCGCCGGCACCGCGCAGCCCGCGCAGGCCCGCGCGATCACCAGCGGTCGCGACGGAATCGACCCGAAGCTGGAGGCGCGGCTGCGGGAGATCGGCTCCTGCATACCGCCCGCCGCCCGTGCAGCCCTCGCGCCCTACCGGCCCGCCCGAGCAGCCCGCGAGGCCGCCGTCGCGCAGGGGCTGCCCGACGCCCTGAGCGTTCGCTGCGAGTGGTGCCTGGCCCAGCCCGGCGAGCCGTGTCGCCGCCGCCGGATCGGCCCCGACGACGGGGTACGCGGAACTGCCCCGCGCGCCACCCCACACCCCGGCCGCCTCGACCTCGCCACCGCCCAGCAGAACGAGCAGGCTCAACAGCCCGCCATGGCCTGACCGGCGCATCCGGCGCGTGCATCCCGTCCGATGCAGCGCCTCCCAACATCACCGTCCCGCCCCGGCTGCGGCACGCCCGCGCGGCGCAGCCGGCACCCGACGCCGCGCCCGCCGAGCATCGCCCCGGCCGTCCGACGCGGCAGCACATCGGAGATCGCCTTGCGCCACATCACCACCCACGACGCGCCGGCCACCGGCCTGCGCGGCATCGGAGACACCAGCTGGCACACCCGCGGCGCCTGCCATGGCATGGACGTCGAGGACGCCGATGCCGTCTTCTTCCCCGGGCCCCGGGATCACGAGGACATCGCGGAGGCGAAGGAGCTGTGCGGCTGGTGCCCGGTTCGCCGCGACTGCCTCGACTTCGCCCTGGAGAACGTCCTCAAGGAGGGGATCTGGGGCGGCCTCACCGAAGCCGAGCGGCGCCCCCTGCACGACGGACTGCCCCAGCGTCTCGACTACCGGCGCGTAACGGCCTTCTTCCAGGGTCGCGACGTGCACCTGACCGAGGCCGAGCGGCAGGTCGTCATCGACCACGCCTACGTACGCGGCTGGCGGCCCGACCGGCTCGCCACAGCCCTGCAGATCAGCCACAAGCACGCCCGAGACCTGCTGCGGCAGGCGGCCAACAAGGTCTTCGACCGCGACCGCTCCTACGGCGTGCCGCGGCCCAAGAAGAAGCGGAAGAAGACCACTCCGGCAGCAGGCAGCCCCGCCCCCGCTGCACCCGGCGCACAGCAGCCGGTAGCCCGCCCGGCAGTGTCGACTCCGGCGCACGCCTCTCTCGGAAAGGCCGCATGACCCACCCCGTCCTGGCCCTCAGCGCTGCTCCGGACCTCCCTCTCCTCCTCGCCGCCGGCGTGCCCGCCGCCCTCGTGCTGGTGCTGGTGCTGGTGCTGGTCGCCTGGACGATCCGGCGCCGGGGTACACGCCCGCAGAAACGTCTCGGCGGTCCGGCGGTCAAGGTCGCTGCCCTTGCTGCCCTCGGCTGCACCGCCTACAGCGCCGACACCTCATGGCGCTTCGCGGCCGACTTCCTCGACATGGCCGGCACCGCCGAGCGGGCCGGCATGTTCGCCGCGGCCGAGCTGGCGCTCTTCGCGACCGCGCTGATGGCACGCCAGAACCTGGCCACTCAGGGTGCTCCTGGTCTGCCGGGCACCCTGGTCTGGGTGATCACCGGAGTGCAGGTGATCCCCGCCTACGCCGAGAGCGGTCCAATCGGCGGCACGGTCCGGGCCTTCGTCGGGCCGGTCATGGCGGCGATGCTGTGGCACCTCGCCATGGGGATCGAGCTGCGCCTCCGCACCCCGGGCGCCGCCTCCCACGGACTGATCGCCGTCCTGGGCAGGGAGGCACGCGAGCGGCTCCTGTCCCGCCTCGGCATCGCCGCGCGAGACCGTGACGCCGCGCAGATCACCCGGGACCGGGCCACCACCCGCGCGGTCGCCCTCGCCGCCCGCCTCGCCGAGCGCACACCCGAGCAGCAGCGGAGCTGGCGCGGCCTGCGGCTCACGCGGCGCCTGTCGAAGGCGGTCGGCAGGGCTTCGGTCGGCACCGACCCCCTCCAGCGTGCGCAGCTACTCGATCAGCTCGCCGCCCGCCGGCACGCACTCGCGCTCGCTACAGTCCCGCTGCCCTCGCCCTGGTCCCCGGTGCACAGCACCCCAACGGCAGCCACGGTCCCCTCGCAGTCGGTCTCGAAGGCGCCGGTCCCCGTAGCCGGTCCCGACGAGTCGGACGGGGACCGGGGACCGAGGGGACCGGTCCCCGAGATTGCGGACTCTAAGGCGACGGCAGCAGGCGCGGGGACCGAAGGCGAGAACGCGGGGACCGGGGTGGGGACCGAGGCGCCAGAAGCAGGCGCGGTCCCGGGGACCGGTCCCGCCAATCCTGAAGCCTCGGAGGGGGACGCCCGAGGCGTGAGGACCGAGCGCCTGACGCGAGAAGTTCCTGCTCGGGGCCCTGAGTCGCGTCGGGGACCGAACGCCGCCGAGTCGGGGACCGAACCCACCGGAGACCGGGGACCGACCGACACCGACACGGGGACCGAACCCACCGGAGACCGGGGACCGACCGACACCGACACGGGGACCGAACCCACCGGAGACCGGGGACCGACCGACACCGACACGGGGACCGAACCCACCGGAGACCGGGGACCGACCGACACCGACACGGGGACCGAACCCACCGGAGACCGGGGACCGACCGACACCGACACGGGGACCGAACCCACCGGAGACCGGGGACACAAGGCCCCCCTCCGGCGGACGACCACGAAGACCAGGACGAAGAACAAGGGGAAGCGCGGCCGGTCCCGCACCCCGCAGACACAGCGCCCGCCACGCGAGCTGGAGCAGTCGGTGGACCAGCTCGTCCAGCAGGTCCGCCCCCACGTCCCCGCCCTGCTCGAACGGGACGGCAACGAGTCCGTCACCCGGGTCCAGCTGCGGGAGATCCTCCGCCGCGAGGGCCTGAAGGGCGGCCGGAACGACCGGCTGAGCCTCGTCCTCCAGGAACTGCGGAGCGACGACACCACGAAGACAAGGAGCACCGCCCGATGAAGACCTGCCACCAGTTCGACACCGTCCGTGCGGAGTACGAGCGGGAGATCGGCTTCATGCTCGCCCACTCCAAGCGGCACGAGGGCAGGTCGGCGGCGAAGTCCAGCGCAAAGCAGGCTGCCTCGACGAAGCAGCGGATGGCCCGGGCGCTCAACAGCCACGTCGGGCGCTGCCCCGAGTGCGGCTGAACGACAAAACCCCAGCTCAACGCCCCTATCCCCAAGGGGTGGCCCGGCTCCGTGCCGGGCCACCGCCCCGCTCCAGGAGACACGTAGTGATTTCGCGTCCCTCTCGCTCTTCCGAGCCCACCGTCGCCGAGGCCCGCGCCTGGGCGGACGTCCTGGTCCGCCGGCGGCTCCTGCACGCCGCCGTCCTCGCGCCGACCGGCCAGTGGCTCGTCCAGGACCGGCCCGACGGACCCGTCCGCGTCCTCCTGGGACCGGCCGACGTCGTCGCGCTGGCGGCGACCATCCAGCACCGCACCCGAACCATGAGGCCCGAAATCCGATGACGAACCCCACCCGGAACGGCAACACCCCGGAACCTGCTCGCGACTCCAACTCAGTCTCGGGGCGAGCAAGATGGAGGTTCGGACACTCCCCCGAGGGGGCAGTGTCCGAACCCGTCCCCGCCCCTGGGGTGGCGGGGCCCGACTGGCACCAGGGGGCGCCAGTCGGGAAGGCTGCGACCGAGGGCGGATCGCAGCCAAAAGCCGCCCACAAGGGGCGGCCGAAGGGGCGAGCGCGTCCTCGTGACAAGAAGCAGCGTCGCGCGCACAGCGTCCGCCTCAACCCGTCCGAACTCGCTCTCATCCAGGCCGGAGCAGACGCCGCCGGTATGAGCGTGGCGGGGTTCCTCGCCTACGCCGGGCTAGCCATGGCCCGTGACCAGTCCCGTACCGCCGTCGCCATCGCCACCGAACGCGACGTGCTCACCGAACTGTTCGCGATGAGGCGGCAGCTCGGCTGGGCCGGCAGCAACCTCAATCAAGCAGCCAAGATCCTCAACTCCGGCGGTGACGTTCCCCAGCTGACCCAGGTGTTGGCCGACGTCCACCGAGCGGCCGACGCGGTGAGGATGGCTGCCGACAAGGTAGCCAACCGGCAGGCAGACGAGGCACCTTGATTCCACAGGTCCACAAGCAGGGCAGCCACACCCTGGGCCTGCTGTACTACCTCTACGGCAAGGGAACCCACGAGGAACACGTCGATCCACATCTCGTCGCCTCCTTCGACGGCATGTCGCCTGACCCCGGACGCGATGCGACAGCTACCAAAAAGGATCTCGGGCAGCTGCTCGACCAGCCCCTCCATCTCCTTGCCGCGGATCAACGCCCCGACAAGCACGTGTGGCACTGCTCGGTGCGTGCTGCGCCCAACGACCCGATCCTGACCGACGACCAGTGGGCGGACATCGCGCGTCGCATCGTCGCCGCCACAGGGATCGACCCGCGCGACGGCGCGGGCTGCCGCTGGGCCGCCGTGCGGCACGCTGACGACCACATCCACATCGTTGCCACCCTCGTGCGCGAAGACGGCCGACGCCCCGACCACCACCGATCCGGTAAACGGGCGCAGGCCGAAGCCCGTCTCATCGAGAAGGAACTCGGGCTCCGGCAGGTCGCCCCCGGCGACGGCACCGCCGCACAGCGGCCCACCAGTGCCGAACGGCACAAGGCCGAACGCCAGGGTCGCGAGCGCACCGCCCGCGAGGAGCTGCGCGAATCGGTACGGCGCGCGGTGTCCGGTACGAGGAGTGACGAGGAGTTCTTCGACCGGCTCGCCGCCGCCGGCCTCCTGATCCGTAAGCGCGCCGCGCCCTCCGGAGACCTCCTCGGATACAAGGTCGCCCTCCCCGACGACCTCAACAAGGACGGCGAGCCGGTGTTCTACCCCGGCGCGCGCCTCGCCCCCGACCTGTCGCTGCCCCGCATCCGGGAGCGCTGGTCCGGCGACACCGGGACCGATCCGACTCCACGGCAGGAGGACACGGTCCGTACGGGGCCCGGCACCCCGGCCTCCGCCCGCCGCAGGACGGCATCGGCCGCGTGGCACGCCGTGCTCATCGTCGAGCACGGCGACGACGCGGTCGCCGCCGCCCACATCGCCGCCGCCGGCGAGGTCCTGGACGCGCTCGCGAAGACCTCCGCCGCACACACCCGCCGCGAACTGCGAGACGCCGCAACAGCGTTCGAGCGGGCCTCACGCTCCCACGTACGCGCCGTACGCGGGCACGACCGCGCGCTGCGGCAGGCCGCCCGCGACCTCGTCCACGGAGGGCCCGCCCTCGGCCGCGGTGAGGACGGTGCCACCACCGCGATGGCGATCGACATGCTGTTCTTCCTCATCACCGCCGCCGCCCACTGGCACGCGAGAAAGGGCCACGCCCAGCAGGCCGAAGCCGCCGCCCAGGCCGCCGAGCACCTGCGCACCGCCTACCAGGCCGCCGCCGCCCAGCCGCTCGGGGTGCTCTACCAGCGAGGCCGACGTCTGAGCCGGCCGGTGCTCCAGCGGCAGACCGTGCTGCTGCGCGAAACGCTGCCCCAACTCGCCGAGCAGATCCTCGCCGAGCCCGGCTGGTACGCCCTGGCCGCGACCATCGCGGACGCCGAAGCCGCCGGCCACGACCCGGCCGCCATCCTGTCCGACGCCGCAGGGCGCCGCGAACTCGACACCGCGGACTCGGTGAGCGACGTGCTGGTATGGCGGCTGCGGCGGACGGCCGATCTGCCCGCCGACTCCTCGATCCAGTCCGAGAACGGCACCACAGGGCGCCGTGGGTCCTCGACGCCCAGAACGGCGACCCGCCCCAACTCGCCCCGCCGGCGCCGCAGTGGGGAGGAGACATCGGGCAAGACCCGGTGAGTATGCCGAGTGCCTGAGTGCAGTCTCAGCGCACCACCGAGAGCAAGGACACCGCCACCACCGCGCTCGCGGCCCACGGCATGGCCGTACGCCACGACGGCCCCCGGCGGCGTGCGGGCCCACGCTGCGGAGCGCGAGCACGGGTGCGCACACAGGAGGGAAGGGAGTGGCGCAGGTGTCCCGAGTCGAGCCAGCAGGCGCCGCGAAGGTGGACGGCCGGAGAGCACGAGGTGCGTTCGGGCACACCCTGGGAACGTCGCCCCGCCGTTCGGAGACACGCTCCGTGGCCAACTCGTCATCCCCTGCCCCGAGCGAGGAGATCCCTTGTGACCTGCGCGAAGGCGACTGTGGACTTTGTGAATTGAAACGGCCGGGGGCGTAGGGCACGATCATGAAGCGAGCAGGACGAGGCGAAGGAGGACTCCAGGGTGTTTCACCGAATACGCCGCCGGACCAAGCAGCCCAGCGAGGCACAACGCCAGTTCGCCGAGCTGCATGCGCGGCTGCAGAACCAGGTCCCGCCCGGGTTCGGGGTGCCGCCGGCCGAGGCGGAGCGCTCCGCGCCGACCACTGTGGTGGACGACTTCCTTCCGCCGGAGCTGCGGGTGCCCAGCCACGACCAGCTCGACGGCAAGATGATGCCGTGGAAGCAGCCGCTCGTCCTCGACGGTGAGATGGTCGCCTGTGCCGCGTGCGGCGCGTACCGGGACTGGCTCATCCTCTCCACCGGCGGCCAGATCTGGCTGCGCTGCCGGGCCGGACACCAGCAGCAGGAGACCCGCCTCGACACCGCCTGGTACAACCGGAACTCCGGGCCGGCGGACGCGACGCACGCCACGTTCGAGGACTGCCTGCGCCACCTCGGGCACTGACCACCACTCCTACGACCCCACCGGGCCCGCGGGCCCGAACTGACCACCCGTCGCCTAGCACCAAGGGGTCAGTTCCGTCATGCGCGTTCGCGTCGCCACCACCGTCCTCGGCATCACCGCCGCCTTCCTCGCCGTGCCCGCCTGCTCCACCGACACCACCGACACCAAGCCCGGCACCGCCGCCTCCGCCCGTAGCGGGAAGCCGGCCGACGCAGCCCAGCAGGCTGCTCCGCTCACGTCGGCCGCGCTGGAGACGCGCCTGCTCGACCAGAGCGACCTCGGCAGCGGCTACCTGCGCAAGCCAGAGCGCCCCACCCAGCACGACGACGTCACCGTCATCGGCTGCCAGGCCCTGAGCGAGCTGGGCGGCGACGCGGCGACCGGCGGCACACTCACCTTCACGCACAAGGCCAAGGCGACCTTCACCTACGGCGGCAGCTCCTCGGAGATCTCGGAGGAGCTGTACAGCGACAGCGCGGATAAACTGTCCGACGGCATCGGCCGGATCTTCGACGCCATGACCGGCTGCCCGACCTATCAGGTCGTCGCGGGCGGCACCCCGATCGACATGGCCTCGCAGAAGCTGCCGACACCCCACGGCCTCGGTGACGAGCAGTGGAGCCAGCTCCTGACGTTCTCCACCGGAGGACGGAGCACCGTGGTCAAGCAGACCGCGATCCGCGACGGCAGCCTGCTGCTGATCGTCTCCGGCTCCCCGGCCCTCGTCGACCACCACCTCGACAAGGCCCTCACCAAGGCCACGGCAGCCAGCTGACCGACCCGACACACTCTGCCCCCGACCAAGATGGTCGAGGGCAGCAGTGCTGTGCGGCTCGCCCCGCTGCACGGTGCGGAAGGTTCTTAACGGGACGTGAACCATGCTGCGAGTCCACCCCCCATCGTCGTGACGAAGGCCGTGACGACGGCTGCCACCAGCCAGGGCGAGATGCGTTGAACGATGACGTGCACTCCACCGCAACGGAGTTCAAGGGCTGGCTGCTGCTTCTCTTCGGTTCGAGGCATATCGCTATTCAGCCGCACAGGAATGTGGCACCACTACGCCAAAACGTGGCCGCCTTGCCCCACTTCAACGGGCCACCGCTTACCACATGTTGAGCGGCACCGCTACGCCAAAGCGTGGCCACTTTGCCCCGCTTGAGACGCTGGCGCTACCACGTGAGAAATCCCCACCGCTACACCGAGCAGACCTCACTTCACCCCACCTCCCCGCCTTGGGACCGGAGGCGATCATCGATGGGCCCAACACCTTGTACTCGTCGCCCGGGTCGCCCTCCTCCGACTCGATGGCTCGCCCGAGCCCCGGAGGGAAATGCCAGAAGCCCAGCCCTCATTCGGGAGGACCGGGCTTCTTCCGTCTGGCTGAAGGGCGCCGTCGCTAGGCCGGCGCCCGCAGCAGTCGCTCCCGGGTGGCCTCGGGCAGCACCCGGCGCAGGACCGGTGCGGTCGAGCTGAGGGAGGCGGCGAAGGCTGCCACGAGGTCATGCGGGACGCTGGAACCGAAGGAGGCCGCCCATAGGCAGGGTGCGCCGAGCGCAGGCTCGGCCCATGCCTGCCATCCGACCGGTCCCGCCTCGTCGGCCTCGGTCGTCAGGGCGCGCGGGTCGACGTCCTGGATGAGGGGCGGTACCTCGCCGAGGCTGATGTGCGAGGTGAACGTCGGGTCCGTCGCTGCCACGTGGGGCTGGTCGATGTCGCGGAGCCAACCGTGTGCGGCGACGGCGTCGAGGACCAGCTCGGGGCCAGCGAGCGGCACGGCGGGCTGGTCTCGGGCGTCGAGCGCAACGAGGAAGTCGGCCACGGCCTCGCCGGGGACATCGGGGGTGAAGTAGGCCGACCATTGAGCGAGCGGGGTGCTCGTCTCGGCGCGGGCGGAGATCTGCCAGGCGATCGGCAAATCTCCCAGGTGGAACGGCTCGTCCGCCAGGCTCCACTGGGCCCATCGGAGGGTGTCGGGGCTGATGTGCAGGACGGTACTGCGCAGGACCTGGCGGTCCTCCGGCGCCTCGTCGGGCTCGTGCCGTCCGCGGACGATCGTCAGGCTCGTCCAGCCCAGGCCGGCGAGCGTGTCGGCGACGGTGTCGTAGAGGCGCCCATCGTCACCGGCCAGATGCCGAGGACCGACCCAGAACGCGGGCTGGCCTCCGGGCGGAGTGGACGGGGCGAGCGGGAAGTCGGGGTACAGGGGCGCCTCCAAGGGCTCGGTGCGGGTCTAGTTGCCGCCGGCACTGCGGCGGGGGCGGCGCGGGGGCGGCTGGACGGGGCCCTGCCAGGTCAGGGCGACGGCGACCTCGGGCGGCAAATGGCCGAGCTGTGCGTCCTCGTCCCGCCCCTCGGCGAGGTAGACGACGGTGCGGCCGGTCTCGTCCACGGACTGCACGACCTGCGCCAGGCGGTGCGCCATCGGAAAGAAGGGGTTCATGGCCTGGCGGACCGGAGCATCCCGGTCGCAGGCGGACAGCAGGTCGATGAGATCACCGACGGTCATCTCCGAGGACGTCACGAACAGCCTCCTGGGGTGAGGGGAAACGGTGAGCGATGAAAGGGGCGGAAGCCCGACAGCCGGCCAGCCGGCCGCCAGAGCGAGGGCTACTCATGGGCGCTTGGCTGTCGTACGCGACGTGAGGTCTCCAGCACGCGCGCCACGGCGGCGGCGACGATGTCGGCCGGCGTCTCGGTGTCGAACGACAGGTGGTAACCACGCACCTTGGCCGTGCCGGTGACGGCGATCTTCCATCCCTCGCCGTGCGTGCCGGGGCGGCCGAGCGGGAACCAGCCGAGGTAGAAGCGACCGTCCTTCGAGCTGACGTGCACGTCCGCGCGGTCGTCCACAATCAAGTGGAAGTCCTCTGCGGAGAACTGGTCCATGACGAGCGTGGGCTGGCCGGGGCCGAGTTGCCACTCGCGCAGCCGCAGGGCTTCGACGGTGGTAGAGAAACCGGGGCCCACGGGCGCTATGCTCACGGGCAATCACCTCTCTGACCTGGGGTTTCTTGCAAGGTCGTCTACGTTGACATGCCTCCGCCCGCGTTGGCCAGTCTTTCCGCGATCTTTCCTGTCTGCCCCCGGCGAACTACTGTCCGCCGACATCGAACTCAGCCCGATCCAGTCGCCGCAGGCCACGGCGTTGGAGGCTTGCGCGAAGCCGTGTCCGCGATTCCCCGTCGTACGACCTCTGGACTTACGAGAGTGGAGTGGCCCTGCGGGGGCGTCCGATGCGCCTATCCACACTTGGTCACTCGGGGCGGCCCTGCTCGTCCGGCGGCGGAACAGGCAGCGGCCAGTACGCCGTGTCTCGCTTGCCCTCCAGCGCGGCGAGCAGGACGTCCTCGGACAGTTGCAGGGCCGGGGCGCAGCGCAGGAGCTGGGAGGGTGTGACGGGGGCACCGTCGAGCCAGGCCGTGACCAGGGGTTCGGGGAGGATGGCTTCCTCGGCGAGCTGGGCGCTGCTCATGCCAAGGTGGCGGGTGCGGTGGCGCAGCAGGCCGGCTGTGGTGAGGTCCCGTGCGAGTTCGCGCAGGCGAGCGGGCAGCACGTCGTAGAGGTGGTGGTCCAGGGGCGCGGTGGTCGGGCCGCCTCGAAGGAAGTCCATGGCGGTCTGCCCGTAGTTGGCCAGGATGTACTTGGCGCCGTCCTCAAGGAGGTCGACGGCCCACTCGCGTGCCTCGCGGTCCGTGCGGTCGGCGCTCAGGCGCCAGGTGCGGGTGTAACCCTGAAGGCAGAGGTCGGGGTCGACGAGCAGCAGCCCGGTCTTGACGGCGCTGGCGCGGGGGTTGAGCGGCCAGATGTTGAAGGGCACCACGGTGTCGGTGTCAAAGAGGCGAGTAAGTAGACGGTCCAGACTTGCGGCCATCGCGATGGCGCAGGGCTCGTCGAAGAATCGGCGCTGGGCCAGGCCGGTGAAGTGCTCGAACTCGTCGCGGAGCCCGTCGGGCAGCACGGTGGCCGTGTCCGCCTCGGCGGACGGGATGGTGAGCTTGGCCAGGGCCGGGGTGCTGGCGAAGAAGACGTCGGGATTCGCTTCGGCGAGGCGTGCGCGGTGCTGGTCGGTCAGGGGGCGAGGAAGGCGGGGGCGGATGTTACCGAAGGGGTCGAACCAGGCGCGGGGGCGCAGGTCTCCGGTGCCGAGTTGCTGGCTTGCCGGGTGGTCGGGGTCAGAGGCGACGCCGGCGAGGGCCTGGTCGTAGTGGAACAGGACGTCTTCGTCCTGCAAGAAGGCTTCCCGCCAATGGTCGAAGGTGCGGTGGCGGACGATGAACTGGCCGCCAGCTGGCAGGCCCACGGCGTGGGCGTATTCATCGTCCTCGTCAAGGTAGTCCAGGACCGTCCGGGCCTCGGACAGGATCAGATGGAACGCGAGTTCCTCGGCGGTGCAGGTGGGCAGCGGGGCACGTCCGCAGCGCAGGTCATCGGCCAGGTTCTCCACGGCCCGCACCATGGCCAGGCGCCAGGCGGCGGACTGGCCGTCGCACAGCGGCGGCAGCTGGAGGAGGAAGGACTCCTCCAGCTCCCAGGCATCCTCCTCCGCGTCGGGGCGTGCGAAGACCCGGTCGCCGTGTGCGAGCAGGTCATGCCAGCCACGCTCGCCCACCTTCTCGGCGGCCACCGTCAGCAGCCTGGCCGCCAGCGGAGTCAGCGTGTCCGCCATCGTCCGCACCCGAGGGCGCAGGACATCGCTCTCTGCCGCCTCCCATGGGTCGAAGTCATCGCCCAGGCCCAGCAGGTGCGCTGCCCGCTCGGTGCTGGCCAGTCCCGATGGTGCAGGGCTCTGCTCCGGAGTTTCGGACCAGCCCGGGTGGCCTCGCTCGGCGTCGCGGGGGCGGGTGATGCTGTAAGGGGAGAACCAGTAGGCGGGAGCGTCCCAGCCGCCCTCGGGCTCCGGAACCGCGTCGGCCTCCTCGGCATCGTCCGCTGTCTCCTCGGCGGCGACAGGCGGTTGGGCCTCGGGGATGGTGTACTTCGCGTCCTCGATGACGAACGCCCAGGCTTCTTCCTCGAAGTACGGTGCCCGGTAGGAGGATTCGCCCGTGTCCGAGGGGATGGGCACGCCGAGCACGGTCAGTTCCTCGTCGTCGGCGGCACACATCCGGGGCGCTGCATCCAGCATGGTCGTAAGGGCCCAGGTCTCGACCTGGCAGCGCGGTAGCGGGGCGCGCCCCGCCGCGAGGTCGTCGGCCAGGTCCCAGAAGGCTCGCGCCACATCCCGGCGGAAGGCGTGGCCCTGGCCGTCGCACGTCTCGGGCAGCAGGTTCAGCACCGTGGCAGCGGCGTCTTTCTCGCCGCGGTCGAAGGGGCGGTCGGCGTAGTCGCCAGCGTCGCGGTAGGCGCAGACGGCCAGCATGCGGCCGGCCGCCATCAGCAGCCCGGCCTCGAACGGCCGGAGATACTCGTCAAGCTCGCCGTCGGGCAGCTCGTCGAAGAACTCGGCCTCTTCGGTGTAAGCGCCGAAGGGGCCATCTGCCGTGATGCCCATCTGTCGTCCGTCCTGCCGCTCGCCCTGAGGTAGTGCGGACAAGTCTCGCAGGGCAGCAGCATGGACCGCGCTGGTACGGCAGGACTCCACCCGTACGGGACGGCGCCTGGGAACTTCCTCGGAGATGGCCACCAGCACAGGAGCTTCACGCATTCCCGTCAGGCTGAAGCGGCGTTTCACCACAACACGCTGCACCCCTTCTGAGGTACAGAAAGGTCCACGCAGGGTCCACGAGCTCGGCTCTGGTGTGCCGTCGTTGCCGTACTTCAGCTGCCGAACCGTGGCCATCAGCCCCACCCATCAAGGTTCCGTTGAAGTCTGGAGAGCTCTTCCCCGGCCTTGGCTTCCGCCCGTTCCTGTGTGGTCCAGAAAGAGGCCCTGCGGATTTCGGCGGCTCTCTTGTTGATCCATTCTCGTTCGCCCTCTCGCTGGCCATCCATCGAGCCCGCAGTGGCGCAGCACGTCTGACCGAATCCGGAGACACATCCTTCCTCTGATGCACGGACGTCCCCGAACTTCGAGGTCAACTCCAAGAAGACTCGTCGGGCCGCGGCGTACTCGGGCTGTTCCTCGCATGGGCCCGTGTGACGCGAGAGCGGGCCGACATCCATCATCTGGCGGTCGTGTTCGGGTACTTCGGCGGCAAGGGCCCGGTCGATGGCCTGAGAACGTCCGTCGCCCACCTCATTCGTGACCCACCATTCAGGATCGGTGAGTCGGTTCAGGGCCTCCCGCATGCCGGGCGGGATCTGGCTGCCCCACCGTTTGGCCACCAGTGCGGCCCTGATCTGTTCCGCCTTGTAGCCGGTCTGTTCGGTGCCGCCGGTCATCGCGGGCAGCCCGTTCCGCGCGGTCCTGGTCCTTGCCGCCCCGCTCCAGGTCTGCCCGGTGCCGCTGGCCCCCGGCCTGGACCCGGGCTCAGCGCGCGTCGCGTTCCTCTCGGCCAACGCGGCGTCGATCCTGTTCCTGTTGTCGATCCACCACCTGGCGGAGGTTAGGCGCCCGAGCAGTGCCCAAGAGGACTCGTCCATCGTCGTCCGCCAGGAACCACCCCAACGTGCACGGAGGTATCGGTCCCGTATGTCTTCAGCCCACGATCGCTGCCGTGGGCTTCCAGTGCTGATGGAAGGAAGTGAAGTGAACCGCTGCTGATCACTCACGACTCGTCCGTCCTGTCGTGCCTGGGTTAGTCCCGACATCTTGGCAAGGGGTTCTGCGCTCCCGCTATCCCCGGATACGGGCTGACGCAGTGCTGGGGACGGCGTCGCGGCAGTAGCGCTGCTCCGTTGCCCGGCACGGCCCGATGTCAAACGACTCGGTGGGATGACGGCGCACAACTGCCGAGTCCACGCCTCCCGCGAGCCGGGAAATCGGCACCGCAGATCGGCCGGATCACTCCCCTCGCGTATCAGTTGAAGGCCCTATCCCCGGCGCTGGGAGCGGTCCAGGCCCGTGCCAGAGTGATCCGCATGATCCCTGCACACGTCCCCGACGAGCCGCCGCTCACCTATGCCGACAGCTTCGACATACCGGTCCTGTTCCGTGACGGGCCTGCGGACAAGCCCAGGAGGCAGTGGCGGACGGCCAAGCACGAGACGTGGGCCGGATCGGGCGGGTTCCCAGCGACTAACGGCTGGTACGCACCGACCACCACGTGGCGGGAGATCATCAAGGCAGCCACCGAGGTCGGCCGCGACGTCACCCCGCACCTGCAGAACCAGCCGCGGTACGCGCACGGAGAACTCGTCGCCCGGGTCTCTCCGCTGTACGCCTACCTCGGCGCACACCCCGTCAAGCCCCGCCACCCCGTACCGGGCAGCAAGGGCCGGCGCCTGACCCTGAACCCTGTGTACGAGTACGGCACCGAGCGCAGCGCGCAGAACGCCGCCGCCTACCGGCTGGGCATGACGATGACCGAGTGGGCCTGCCGCTCGCTGCTGGGTCTCGGCCAGACGGAGCACCTCGAACTCGGCGGCCCCATCCCCGCCCTGAGCGAAACGTTCAAGGACCCGAAGAAGACACTGCCCGACCTGTGGGGGCGCCACGAGACGGAGGACCGGTACTGGCTGATCGAGGCCAAGGGCGGCAACGTCGGCGTCGACACGCTCCGCAAAGGGTGGGCACAACTGGCAGCCGGCAGCACGATCCTCGGCTCGTACGCGCACCGCACCGTCCTGGTCGGAGCGGCCGTGCGGCCCGGAGACGACCTCTTCCTTACCATCGACCACGACCTTCACCCCGGCCAGCCGCCGATCACGCCAGGCGGGTCCGACGCCGTCGAAGACGAAATGTTGGGCCCGGGCAATCTCGAAGACCATCTCGGCGACAGCGACGACGCGCTCATCGGCGCGGCCCGCGCCCAGATGCTCGCCTACCTGGCGCTGCGCTCGGCTCCCGCCTCGCAGTTGCGCACCGTGCCCGTTCCAGCCGACCGCGCTTCCCGTCACCGGCGCTCCGGGCTGACCACGCCCCTGGAAGACGACGACCTCACTCTCGCCATGCGGGCCGACGCCCGCGGAGCAGCTCCCCACACCGAGCAGCACGCCCTGCGCGCCGGGATCCGCTCCATGGGCCTCGATGACTTCCTCACCTGCCGTATCCCCGGAACCGAGGTCCACCTCGGCATGTCCCGGAAGCTATTTGCCGCCTGCGAGCGCCTCCACGAGGAAGACCTCGCCATCGCCCGGCGTACCCCAGGGCTGCGCGCCGAGGACCAGCCGGCCGTCGTCCAAGATCTCAGCGACGCAGCTCAGGAAGAACAGCGACTCACCCAGCGCCGCATCTTCCGCGAGCAGCAGGAGGAAGCCCGTCCACGGCTTCGCCCCCTGCTCCGCGACGCCTACGAGCGGGGGGCGACGAGCGACTGGAGTGACCTGCTGCGCCGTCCCCAGGAGCCGGAACTCGACCTGGAGGGCGACGAGGGGCTTCTCGAAGCGGCGACGCCGGAGACGTACCTGGCTGTCAGCCGCTATGACCTGCCCCCAGCGCGCCCCTAGTCGCCCTGCCCGGAGCCACCGGCCCGCGCCGAGGGCGAAGCCAGAGGGGAGCCCGCCGCTCCTGCAGTCGCCCTCTAGCTGCAGGGATGCGCCATAAATCGAACACATGATGCAATAGTTGGTATGCGTTGCTCTGCTTTTCCCGAGGATCTGGTTGCCGCGCAGTGCGCCTGGGAGCGGACGTACCAAAGCCTTGCTGATCCGGCCAACCGGCAGCGGACGACAGTCCTGCGGCGGCGTCTGCTGGAGCTGTCGGTTCAGGTGTGGTGGCACCCCTACTGGCGGCAGGCCGGGACCGGGCAGCGGGCAGCGCTGCGCTCCTCGGCGCGGGAGCTGGGATCCGGGGCCGGGTAGGTGACCAGCCCGCACGGTGGCCGCCGGACGGCCAGATCCTTTCCGGCCGAGATAGCGCTGACGCTTCCTGACGGGCAGACCGTGCAGGTCCGGCTCCACGAGCGGCGGGAGGTACCCGGTCCGCACCCGTGGCGTTACCTCGTGGGCGTCCCGTCCTGGGTCGCGCGCCCGGACGGGGTCGAGGCGGCCGAGTACACGGTCTGGGTGACCGATCGGCAGCTGACGCCCATCGAGGGGGTGGATCTCTCCGGCGTGCCGACCCACCGTCTGCCCGGCCCTCTGCCACGGGCGGCCCCCGGTTGGGTGGTCCGTCCCGCGCCCGAGCGCCGGGGCCGGACCGTTGTGCACGACGCCACGTGCCGTCACGCTGCGGGCGGCGGGACGGAACTGGGCACGCTGGAGGCCGTGGACGCGCTGATGCGGGACGGGGCGCGTGCCTGCACCGACTGCGACGCGGCGGCTGTGCTCGTCCCGGCGCTCGAACTCGGCCAGGGGCACGGATAGCAGCGGGCCCGCCGCTGACGCCGAAGCATGACCAGCGGATCGGCGTAGAGAGACGCGAACAGGCCCCCGGGAGTGCGTCTCGGGGGCCTGATGGCGGTGGTTACTCTTCGGTTAGCTGGCCGTGCCGCTGTCGTCGGGCTCGGACCCGTCCGCTGTACGACGGCGGGCGACGACCAGGGTGACGACGCCGCCGGCGACGAGGAGGCCAGCGCCTGCGGCGATCCACGGTGTGGCGTCGGCACCGGTGTGGGCGAGGGAGCCCGCCGACGTCTTCGGCGTGGAGTCGCCGGCCGGGGTGGACGAGGAGTCGGCATCCGGTGTGCTGGTGCCCGGCGCGGACGGCTTGGCCCCGCCGGTCCCGCTGCTCGGCTTGTCTGACGGGGCGGACGGGGAGTTGGTGGGCTTGTGCGTCGGCTTGTCCGACGGGTCGGGCTTCGGGTCGGTCGCGGTCTTCGCGTTGGTGACGGTCACTGTCACTGGGGCGCCGGGGCCTGCGGTGAACGTCTTGGACGGCTTGTAGAGGTCGTACCCGGCTGGGGCCTTGATCTCCTTGACCCAGAACTGCGTCTTCCGGCTCGTCACTGGTAGCTCTCCGGAAGCCGTGCCCTTGGCTCCGGTGGTCAGGGTGAGCAGCGTCGAGATGCCGGTGCCGATGTTCACCGTCGCCCCGGGCAGGAGCTTGCCGGTCTTGTCGTCCTTGGCCTGCAGGAGAACCTTGGCTGCCTTGAACGGGTCGGTGACCGTCAGCCGTGTGGTCGCGCCCGGGGGGACGATGACGTCCTGGTCGGCGACGACCTCGTGGAGCGGACTGCCGGACGCCGTCTCCTTGAGCCGGTAGACGCCCGGCGCGAGGTCGAGGAAGGTCAGCTTCCCCTGTGCGTCGGTCTTCCCGCGTCCGGCTTCTTCGCCGACAGAGTCGAGCAGCAGGAACGCGGCGCCGGGGAGCGCCTCGCCAGCCGTGTCCTTGGTGGTGATCTCGACGCTGCCCGCGTCCAGAGTCGGCGTCTCGGCGGTGGCGGCGGCCGAGGGGGTCGGCTCGGAGGACTGGGCGCTCGCGGCCGGCGCCCAGGTGAGGGTGCCGGTCACCGCGACGGCGACGGCGGCGGATCGGACGAAATGTGCGTGCACGAGGAGGAGGACTCCTTGGATCAGAGGGTGGGGAAGGTCATCGGGTTCGGCCAGCGACCGGGGCGGGAGGCGGCGGGGCGACAGGTGTGTTGCCGTGAGGCTGCATGGGTGTAGTCGTGGCGATGTAGAGGGCGCGGCGGGTGTGGACGGGGACCTCTTGCACGGTGCGGTGCAGTGGCTCGGTGGAGATGAGCGAGGCGGTGAAGGCCGCGACGAGCGTGGTGGGCGTGCCGAACGAGAGGCGTGCCGTCCAGTGCGGTTCGCTGGGGTATCCGCCCCAGGATCGCCAGGCCGGCCCCCGCTGGAGCCGCTGGTGGCGTATCGGTGGCGGACGCCGCCGAGTCCTTCCGGGGTGAGGAAGGTCTGTGTGCCGTCGGTCTTGACGTCGTGGCTCCAGCCGCGGGTGAGCAGCGGCGCGTACGCCTCGTGCGGCGCCGTCTCGTCCTGGAACAGCCGGTCCTGGTCGCTGTGCCGGTCTTCGAGGTAGAGGTCGAGCAGTGCGGTGTGGACGTCGTGGAGCAGCTCGACGGGGGTGGTGGCGTCGAAGGTGATCCGCCAGGCTGGCGGGGTGAACGGGGCCCGGTGCGCGATGATGGTCCACGTGCCCTTGGGCTTGTCGGGCTGGGGGTCGTAGGTGGTCTGCAGTCGCAGGCACGGGCTGAAAGCGGCGGCCGTGCCTTCGTCGGTCTGGGCGAACGGCCAGCCCTCGTCGAAGGGGAAGGCCCAAGCGCTGCGAGGGTCGACGGCGCCGGGCCCGGCAAGGTGGCGGGGAAGGACCTGCACGGTGTGGGCCGGGTCGAGGTTTTCAAAGGGGTGGGTCATCACAGGCAGGGCTCCTGCTGGAGAGTGCGGGACGCCGGGGCTGGCAGTGTGGGCGCGGCTCAGCGGGCGCGGGCGCCGCTGCGGGTGACCGGCACCGCGGGAGACGTGTGCGCGGTCCGGCCTGCGGCGCGGCTCGGCATGGACGCGGTCCAGGCGCCGGGGAACCAGACGGCGGTGTACTGCTCGATGGCGTCGCGCAGCCCGGTGGTGACGGCCCCGTCCCACGGGGGCCGACCAGGGCGGTGGTACCTGTCGAAGGTGCCGTACTGCTTGCTGTTCGGCCGGGTGTTGGTGGCTTCGTCGCGGCGGTGGAAGGTTCCGTGATCCACGAAGCTGAGCGCCACCGCGTCGATCTCGCCGCGTTCCGGGTGGACGATCGCCGCACGCAACCCGCCGTAGGTGTCCGCGTGGATGGTGCGGGTGAAATCGATGCGCAGCCGCAGCGGTGCGCCGGGGACGGGGGCGGCGAAGTAGGTGTTGCCCACGACGGTGCTGTCGTGGAAGGGGAGGCACAGCTCTGCGAAGAACTCGGGTGCCTGCAGGGACAAGAGGGGCTCCGGTAGGGGTCGGGCTGGTCCTACCGGCGTGGACTGGGCAGAGCCGGTCGGCTGGTGGTGCTCCAGCGCGGAACGCTGGCCGCGGGGTGCGCGGCCGGGCGGCGGGACGCGACGGCCCGCTGCACGTCGAGCGGGGTGGGGGCCAGCGGTTCGGGCGGAAGGATCGGGGTGAGCTGGGCCATGCCCTTCATGTAGCTGAAGGTCTCCTCGCGCCACCGGGGCAGTGGAGCCGGATCGGCAACGCTCCGGGTGACCGCGGTGAGCAGAGCGACGGGAGTGTCGGTGCTGGCTGTCGCGTACCAGACAGGCCGGTCGATGGAGTTCCCGGCCCACAACTGCCACCGGGCGTCGCGTGTGGTCAGCTCGGTTTCCGGATCGAGGTCGCCGGTGGTGAACTCCAGGCCGGCGAGCCCGTCCGGGGACTGGACCGCGAAGACGCCCCAGCGCGGGCGGTCGATCTCCCAGCTCTGTTTCAGGAGGGGCACGACAGCCAGAAAGGGATCGTGTTCGTCGACCCCGGCGACCGGCCTGGCGAGGTAGGCGTCCGGGCCACGCTCGTACGCCTCGGCGAGTGCGGTGGTGAAGGCGCGGACGAACTCGGTGGGGACGCGGTCGTTGAAACAGACGCCCCACGCCGGCGGGCCGAACGAGTCCTTGTAGGCGTTGATACGCCACAGCCCGTCGTCCTCACCCTCGGGCAGGTAGCCCAGGCGAACGCGCCGGTCGGGAGCGCTCAGGTACACGTTGGAGTCCTCGTCGTACCGGAGGTCCCAGCCGAGGTCGAGCAGCGGGGCAAGGGCGGGGTCGCCGGTCCCGGTGGTGGAGGCGAGATGGCGCGGGGAGATGTAGACGTCGCCGTCGATCTCTTTGGTGTCGGGCACGAAAGTCCAGGGGGTCGGGGCGGTGGTGGGTGGCGCGGCATGAGTGTCAGGCACAGAGGTTGTTGACCGGGGCGGGCAGCAACTGCTCTTCCAGATCTGTGGGTTGGCCGGTGTAGTGCAGGGTGCGCAGGCCCAGTTCGGCGGCGGCCCGGCAGTTGTCTTCGCGGTCGTCGACGAACAGCACACGTGCTGGGTCGGCGATGCCGGTGGCGGCCAGGGCGTGTTCGTACGCGGCCGGGTCGGGCTTGCACCGGCCCATGCGGGCGGAGTACAGGGCGTCGTCCATCAGCTCGCGCCGCCAGACGGTGGCGTCCAGGACGTCGCTCAGGAAGTGCGGGGCGTTGGAGAGCAGCACCGTGGGCAGCCGCCTTGCGGCCCGGGCGCGGTACAGGATGTCGAGGACGCGCGGGTCGGTGCGGGTCCACATGGCGGTGTCGGCATCGCGCAGGGTGCGCAGCCACCGCGGGCCGGGGTGGTGTCCGAGCACCTTGGCCCAGTAGGCCAGATCGCTCAGTTCCCCTGCGTCGTATGCGTTGCGGGGAGCCCAGAAGGCGTCCTGGAACGAGGGGAGATGTCGGTCGGGCCACTCGGCGAGGTCGGCGAGACGGGTCCACATGGCAGGCGTGGGTTGCAGGCCCGGAACCCCGTTGTAGTCGAGGATCGCCGCGTCCACGCCGGTCGGGGAGACAGATGTGCGGGTCAAGGGGTGAGTTTCTCCAAGGCTTTGGGGGCGAGGGCGGCGACTGCGCCAGCGAGGAGGGCGGGCAGCAGTAGCGCAATCGGCAGAGCGGTGACGGTGGCGAGGGCACCGATCAGGGCGGGGCCGGCGAGCAGGCCGACGTAGCCGGTAACCGCGACGGTGGCGACCGCGCGGGGACCGCCGACGCCGGCGGCGGTGATCAGGCTGGGGATCGTGACGGACAGTCCCAGGCCGAAGGCCGTCCATCCGAGCAGGGCGAAGGCGGTGGTGGAGCCGGGCAGTCCGGTGGTGAGGCCGAGCGCGGCCAGCGCGGCACCAGTGCGGACGACGGCGAGAGCGCCGAAGCGGGCGGTGAGCCGGTCTCCGGCGAGACGGCCTGCGGCCATGGCGGCGCTGTAGAAGCCGTACGCCGCAGCACTGGTCGCGGCCGTCGCACCGAGATCATGCAGGTGGACAGCCGCCCAGTCGGCAGCAGCTCCTTCACCCAGCAGCGTGGCAGCAGCAAGCGCCCCCAGCAGCCACAATCGGCGCCGGGACAACCCCCTCTGCCCGTCCGAGCCCAGTGCAGCACCGTGGTGGACGGGCTCGAGTGCAGGGCTGGCGACGGTGCGGGTGAGCCGCGTGGTCGCGCCTGCCGCCGCAGCGGCGCAAGCTGCCACCGCGGCAAACAGAACGGTGTGTGAGGTGTGAGCGGTGGCCGCGGCCAGCGCGGCACCTATGAGGGCGCCGAGGCTGTAACTCGCGTGCAGCCGGCCCATGATGGGGCGGCCGTGGGCGTCCTGGCAGCGGACCGCCGCGGCATTGACTGCGACGTCAAGGACGCCGTGCGCGACGCCGAAGACGAACGCCGCCGCCAGGAGGCTCTCCAGACTGCGGCAGACCCCGAGGACGGCAAGGCAGGCGGCGAGGGCAATGGCACCGCCGGTCAGCAGCACGGGCAGAGAGGCCGGGCGGGCGAGGCGTCCGCCCGCCTGGAGCCCGGCGACCATGCCGAGGGCGGCAGCCAGCAGGACCAGGGCAAGTCCGGCGGTACTCACCGCGGCGGCGTTCTGAACTGCGGGCATGCGCGCGCCCCAGACGGCCATCACCACACCCAGGCCGGCGAAGTACCCGATCAGCAGGCGGCGGCTGCGCACCAGCTCGGGCGCTGCGGTCTTCCTCACGCGGCGTGCTCCCCGGTAGTCAGGGCCGCCGGCGGGACCGGGGCAACCTGGACGTCGAGGTTGCGGTACGCCTCCTGGGCGCGGGCTTCGGCGAGGGCGGCGGTCAGCCCGGTGGTGATCAGGAAGCCGATACGGGCGGTGTACAGATCGCCGCCGTCCTGTGGTAGTACGAGCGGGTCGCCGGTCTGTCGCTGGAAGCGCACGCGCTCCACTCCCCCGACGTGTTGCCTCAGGCGGCGGGCGGTGAGGGTGCCGGTGTAGGCGGGGTAGATGAAGCGGATCGCCGCCCCCTGGTGGCGGGTGGGCGTCAGGTCGGGGGTACGTCCGCAGGCGATGTCGGCGGCGGCCCGGGCGAGGTCGACGCCGGTGGCCAGGTGGACGAGGTGGCCGATCATGTCGCCGCCAAGGCGTGCGTTGACCTCGATCAGCCGGGGCCGTCCGCCGACCAGGCGTATCTCGACGTGCTGCACGCCGTCTGTGATTCCCAGGGCCTTGATGGCAGCAGCGGCGGTCGGTGCGACCTTTGCGAGGAGCCGATCGGCGGCGTCGACGGTGTGCCCGGTCTCGTCGAAGTAGGGCGCGGGGCCCAGGTTCTTGCGGGTCACGGCGACGGCGGTGGTGGCCCCGCGGTGGGTGACGCATTCGACGGAGACCTCCGGTCCGTCGAGGTACTCCTCGACCAGGACGCCGCTGTCCTCGCGGCTCCGGCTTGCGCCGGCCGAGGCGAACTCGAAGGCTGCGGGCAGCTCTTCGGGCCGGTCGATGCGGATCACGCCGATGCTGCCGGCCGCTGCGGCGGGCTTGATGACGGCGGGGAAGCCGAGGGTCCTCGTCGCCAGTTCAGCCTCCCGCAGGGTCCGGGCCTTCATCGACGCGGCCGACGGCACTCCGTGGCGGGCGAACAGAGTCCGGGCGGTGGCCTTGTTGCGGCAGGCCCGCATCACCTCGACGGAGTTCGCGGCCAGACCGAGCGCGCGGGCGAGGCGGGCGGTGGGGATGAGGTTCCATTCGTCCCAGGTGACGACGCCGGCAAGGTCGTGTCGCTGCGCCAGAGCCCGGCTGGCGGAGAGGAGTGCGGTGGTGTCGTTCAGATCGGCGACGGCGTGGTCGACGATGTGCGGCTTCTCCCATGACGGCTCGGCGCCGGTCAGCAGGACGATGTCGTACGCGGCGGCCACCTGCTCAAGGCAGTAGCCGCGATCCGCCTCATCGCCCGGAGAGACGACGAGTACGAGGGGGCGAGCGGACAAGAAGGGGTTCTCCGAGTCGGTAGGCGGCAGGACGAGGGAAGAGAAAGGGGGTGTCTCAGGCGGCACGGCGGCGGCGCAGCTCGAACACGCTGGCCCAGTGAGGGTGGTCGTCGATCAGGCGGCGGGCGTAGAGGGCGGTGAAGTTGTTGTTCAGCCCGGCGACGCCGTAAGGGAGCTGGCGGCGCAGGTCTTCGAAGAGATCCTTCAAGCTGACCCGTGTGGCGCCGGCGGCCAAGCGGCGGGCGGCCACGCGGCGGCGGCCACGCGTTCCAGAGCGCGGTAGACGTGTGGGTGGTGCGCGTCGAAGCCCTGGAACTGCTCGGTGATGGTGCGACCGCTCGCGCGGTTCGTCCCGAGGACGGCGGTAGGCATCAGGTTCTCCACAGGCTGGGGGCGCAGCAGGGTCAGGTGCGCAGGGCGGGATCGGTGCGCAGGCGGGCGAAGGCGCAGAACAGGCCGAGGGCCTGCAGGGCGGCGCACGCGGTAATGACGTGGCCCAGCGCGTCGGGCGAGGTGAGCGCGGTGAGCACGCCCGCGACGGGGAAGGGCAGCAGCAGGATGAGGATGGTCGCCGACAGGGTGCTGCCGAACTTCTCCGGAGGGATCAGGCGGGAGCGCAGGGTGCGCAGGACCACCGTCATGCCGCCCTCGGCCGCCATGAGTACCGCGACCAGGACCAGGTAGGACAGGTAGTCGGGGGCCTGGGCGGCGGCGAGACAGGCGAGCGAGGCGAGGGCCGCGCAGGCTGCGCCGACCGGCCACAGGCCCAGGCGGTCGAGCGCGAACCGGCAGATGGTGACGGCCAAGAGGGTGGCCGCCGCGGCGGCGGACCAGACCAGGCCGACGGCAGTGGTGGACTGCCCGAAGTGCTTAACAACGATCACCGGACCAGCCGCTTGGAGAAGCCCGATGGCCAGGTTGGACAGGGTCAGCCCGGTCACGAGCCAGCCGAGCGCGGGAAGAGCGCGGATGGTGCGCCACCCGGTAAGGAGTCCGGCGCCGGACCGCGCCTTCGGCGCGCGGGCCGGGGCGACGGGCGAGGGGGGTGTACGCAGGGCGAGCAGCGCGGCGAGAAGCGAGAGCACGGTGATCACCGCGAGCATCGGCGGCGGACCGGCGAGCAGGAGTACCCCTGCGAGGGCTGGGCCGGCCAGGGTCGCGGTCTGGTCGATGCCGAGCAGGACGGCCTGGACGCGGTGGGCCCGCCTTCCCGCTCGGCGGCCGGCGGCAGCGCCCGCCGTCTCGGCCGCGATGTAACTGAACTCGGTGAGCACGCCGGTGGTCGCCGCGAGCACCATCACGGTCGCGCTCGCCACGGTGCCGGACGGGTGGAGGTGGAGCAGGACCGCGCCGGCGGCGAGGGCCAGCGCGCGTCCCAGGGAGGCGAGGTGGAAGACGACGGCCGCCCCGCGCCGGTCGACGATCGATCCGGCCCACCCGAACGCCGCCAGCCGCGGGATCCACTCCAGGGCGAACGCGGCCCCCGTTAGCGCGGCGGAGCGCGTGGTCGCCAGGACCAGCAGCGGAATGCCGTAGGTGGACATCGCGAACGCGAGAGCGTCCGCCGTGCGCGGCAGGTAGATGCTGCGCATCAGCCCGGCGGTGTGGCGTGCATGCCGGGGCATGACAGCAGCGCTCACACGACCGGCTCGGGCTCGGACACACGGGTGACCTGCGGGTTGTCGACCAGCCACTGGATCAGGAGAGCGCGGGGACGGGCAAGGTCCGCCTCGGACTCGTCGCTGGGCAGCCGCGCGGCGGACGGCCGCGGGAGGCCGTCGGCGCGCCCGGCCGCGAGCGAAGGAGCCACGAGGTCGAGGACGTGGCGGATGCGACTGCTGAACTCGCAGACCGGTGCCGGGAAGGCGTGGCGTCGAGCCCAGCGCGCAGCCGCGTCGTACAGGTCGGCCAACTCCGAACCCGAATCGGTGAGTTCCAGGCCAGCGCCGGGCGCGGTCCGGACGAGACCGTGGGCGCGGGCCGCTTCAGCAGCGCGGCGCAGTTGGTGCAAGGAGAGGTCGGGGAGGGTGCCGGCCAGCCGTCGCGGCGGTATCGCCCCGTTGTCGTCGATCTCGGTGACCAAGCGGATCAAGGAACGCGAAGCCAGCAGCTCGACCGCGTTGCGTACTTCGGCAGAGGTGAAAAAGGTAGTCATCGGCGCGGACCTCCCACCGGGACGGCCGCCTGCGGGCGGGCGGGCGTGGCGTGCGAGAAGAGATCGCGGTTGTGCCACGCCGGAGAGGACTCACCCGTCCGGGCCTGCGGGAGGGTTGTGGGGGCTGGCCGGGACTGGCTGCTGACCCACGTCCTCGGCGCGGGCTTCGCCTGCGGGTGCCCCCAGACCGGGTGCTGGGCCGCCTGGTTGAGGGGCTGCCCGGCAGACCACGCGGACAGGGCGCCGAGAACGGGGCCCAGGCCGTCGCCCGCCGCGGACAGCCGGTAGGGCCGGCCGATGCCCTCGGTGTCGACCAGGCCGTCGGCGACGAGTTGCCGCAGCGGCGGGTACACGTTGGTCCAGTCGCTGCTGGGCATCACGATCCTGGCCAGGGCCCGCCCGCTGACCTCCTGGCGGGACTTGAGCACCCACAGGATGGCGGCGGCGTGCCGCCGGGTGAGCAGGGTGAGGCTGTCCTCGATCTGCTCGATCGCGGGCAGCGGGCGGTCCGCCTTCTCCAGATGGTCCTCGGCCCAGGTGACGATCATCGGCAGCACCGGCAGCAGGGCGGCACCACGCTCGGTGTGGCCGTAGGTCACATGCCGTGCGGTGTGTTCGGTGCGCTCGACAAGACCGGCGTCGCACAGCGACTTGAGCTTGGGGTGGAGCTGGCCGTTCTGCAGCCAGGACACCTTGGCCGCCAGCTCGCTGTAACGCACGGGCGGGCCGGAGAGTGCCAGCAGGATCCGGACGTTCCAGCGCGGGGTGATCATGGCGAGGGCCTCGGTGACCCGGGCAATGTCGGCGTCGGTGTCGGGAGGCAGAGCGGTGATGGCCAAGGGAGGAACTCCTGGGTGAATGAAGGGGGATCGCCTGCGGGTCAGCGGCTGTGCGCCGTGCTCTGGGCCGGAAGAGGCGGAGCCGGAACGGGCAGCGAGGGAGTCGGCGGGGACGGCGCTGGGGCCGGGACGCGGGCCAGGCTCTGCAAAACGGCGGCGACCGACTTGGCCTGGACATCGCGGACTGCGACGGCCTCGGCGAGCCGGCGGGAGCCGTCGAGAAGGTGGGAGACCTCGTGCTGGCCGATCTGCCGCTCGGGGTGGATGAGCCGGGCGAGGTAGTCGCGGTGGAAGTCGATGCTGCGCTCGGCGAGAGCGAGGTCGTCGTACATGCCGAGCAGGGCGGAGAGCATGCCGGGCGGCTGGTCCTGAGCGTGGGCTTCGAGGTCGGCGAGCGGCGCGCCGTACAGGTCCTCGATCCGTCCGGCGATCTCGGTGGACGTGAGGTGGGGCAAGCGGGGCTTTCAGGGTCGGCGGGCCCGGGCTGCCCCGGCACGCTGGGGTGCCGGGGCGGCGGGCGGGGGCAGGGTTGCGGTGGCCCTGAGCTGCGTCGTGCGGACGGGACGGGGCCGCTGGTCGGGCGGAGGCATGGTGCGCAGCAGTTCGCCGAGGGCGGCGCGGTAGCCGTCGCGGGCGTCGAGCGCCGCCTCCAGCCACTGCGCGTCGAAGCGGAGCTTGTCCGCCGACAGCTCGCCCATGTCGCGGTCCGGATCCATGTCCGCGTGCACGCGGTCGCGGACGCGGGCGACCTGCTCCTCGGTCAGAGCCAGGAATGAGCGCAACTCCAGGGCACGGGCGAGGGCGGGCGAGGCATCGTGGCCGACAGCCGCCTCGTACAGCTCGGGAACCGGGTTCCCGAAGACCTTCTGCAGGTCGCCGTCCATGGTGCTGGCCTTGACCCGGCTCAACGGACGGGCCTTCCCGCCCGCCACGCCGACGCCGGCGCGGGTGTACCCGCGGGTCGGTTTGGAGCGCTGGTCTGCACCGCGGGCCCGGTTCGGGGGCGAAGGCGGGCGAGCCGTTCGGCGGCGAGGTCCTTCTTGCCCGGAGCGTCCGGGTCGAGGAGCCACCGCACGACCAGGGCCCGGCCGTCGCGTGCGGTGACGGCCGCGTTCACGCGGTGGGCGAGGCCCATCGTCGGGTCGTCGACCTCGCTGGGCTGGGTTTCCAGCGCGGCGAGGAGGTCGTCCTCCGCGCGGTCGAGCACGGACTGGGCCTGGACGAGAAGGCCGTGCCACTTGACGACGTCGGTGGCGTCAGGGTTCGCGGTCGGCGCGGCGGCGACCGCGGCCTTCAACTGGTCCATGTCCATGGCGAAGCGCGCTTCGATCCGTTCGGTGAGCACGCCCACGACGTCCTCGGATATGCCGTCGGGCAAAAGAGAAACTCCTGTTCTGGAAAGACCGGTGCCTGGGGGAATGCGAGGGGCGGCCGTGCCCGGCGGCTCAGTCGCTTACGGGCACCTGCTGAATGCCTGTCAGTCCAGGCACATGCGGGTGTCGCGGTAGACGTACGTGCCGGAGACCCAGCCCTTGACGCCGGTCGACTTGTCCGTGATGTAGAGCCAGTTGCCGCTCTTCTTGTGGACGGTGAACTTGTGGCTCTTGTAGAGCACTCCGACCGCGGTGGACTTCGTGGTGGCCTTGGACCGGATGGTCACTGCCGACGCGTGGACCTTGTACGGCAGCGGCGGGAGGTCCGGGCAGGGCGTAACAATGCTCGTGGCCGTCGACGCGGCAGCGGCGGGGGCCGCACTCGCGGGCGTAGTGGACAGCATCGGCAGAGCGAGTGTTCCGAGCATCGCCGCGGATATGGCAATTCGGGTGGAGCGCATGCGGAAGAAACCTCCGTGAAGGCATAGGGATTGTGTGGAAGGGCGCCGCGGGAGTTGTCCCGGCGGCTGTATAAGAGTCCGGAGAATCGCCGGTTTGGCTAACCGGCGATCGTCGGCTATGTTTCGCCGCCCGCGTCGGCCTTGGCGCTCAGCGCGAGCGGCCGGGCGGGCGCGGAGCAGGGGCCTTCGGCACACCGGCCGGGCGGCTGGCTGCGGTTGCCGGGCGGACCGGCGGCAGAGGGCCGGCCTCTCCGGTAAGCCGGTCGTCGCACCACTGCAGGGCCTCGCCCACCGTGTCGAAGCCGCCCTCGCGCAAGGTGTGCGTCCACGCGTCGGTGTCGACCTCCTCGACCACGACGCGGAACGGGCTGGGGGCTCGCTCGTCCAGGGCGCGCAAGGCCACGACGGTGACCATGTCGTCCGGGTCGTCGCAGGTGTAGGAGTAGCCCATGGCGTAGTGGTCGCCGTCGCCCGCGAGGCGTCGCTCCAGCGCACGAGTCGCCTCGTCCGCCGGCGGTGGGCCCAGCTCGGCGTTGAGGCCGATGGAGTCGTGAGGGCACCCGCGGTGGATGAGCCAGGACTGCGCCATCGCGGGCAGCGGCAGCAGGGCCTGCTCGAAGTCGAACGTCTCCTTCTCCTGGTCCCGCTTCAGGTGAACGGCGACGTAGTGCGGCATGCCGGGGTGCCCGAGGGTGGCGGTGCGGTCGAAGAGGACGTAGTAGCTGTGCGCGCCGTTGGGGGTGTGGTGTTCGGCGAGGGGGACGAGCATGTCCTCGCGGACGGCGACCTGGCGGTAGAAGTCGAGGTACATCTCCTCGTCGGCATCGAAGTCGTCCAATTCGAAGTCGACTTGGGGGATGGACTTCCGAGCCGGCGCCGGTTCGGTGGGAGCCAACAAGGGCCTTTCGATGGAGTTCAGCGGCGCTGCGCCGGGGTGGACGGCGATGTGCCGGGTCGAGCCGGGACCTTCGGCGCCTGGGTCGTGGGGGTGCGTCGGGCGGCGAACAGCGCGGTACGTCCGGCGTCGGTGAGTGAGACCGGCTGGCCGGCGTGCACGGGGTGGTCGGTATCCCGGACGACCAGGCCAGCGTCCTCCAGCCACTGCAGCTTGGCGTGAGGGATGCGGGTGCCGGAGGCGGCTGTGACGGACATCCGGCCGGTCAGCAGGTGTTCGTAGAGCTTGGCGCCGCCGGCGATGGCGAGCAGCGCCGCCTGGTCGTCCGTCGAGAGCGGCTTCGCGTCGGGTGCCAAGGCCGCTGCGGCGGCCTCGATGGGCTCCAGGGCGGCGAGCACCTTCCCGGCGGCGGCGTCCCGCGCGTCGGTGGCCTCCTCCAGCTGGTCCACGGTGCGGTCGATGCGCGTGAACAGGGCGTCATCGACGTCGAACTCGCCGCTGGACAGGCGGTTGAGGAGGCGGAGGTAGAAGGCGACGCCGGTCTGGGACTTGGCCAACTCCCGGTGCCGGTCGACCAGGTGGGCGTGAGGCTCGTCGAGGACGCCGCGGTCACGGTAGGCCCACAGGGTGTCGATGTCGTGGCCGGTGACGGCTTCGATGCGATGGTCGAGCGGGGAGACCGCACGCCGGGCTGGCGTCGGCGCGGGTTCAGGGGGCATAGGCGAGGCTCCGTGCGTTCAGCGGGTGTGATGGTGCGCGGGGTTGTGTGCGGGACGGGGCAGGCCCGGCAGTGCGGTGGGCGGCGGACCGGGCTGGGGCGCGGGGCCGCGGGTGGTCAGCTGCGGGGGACGGGAGCGGGCCGCGTGGGTGCGGGCGCTCAGCGGCCGGCGGGCCATCCCCAGCCGGCGGCCGACCTCGTCGTAGACGTCGTTGCCCGCACGCGGCCGGACCGCGACGACGTGGATCTCCTTCGGGTGTGCGGACTCCGCAGGCGCCGGGCGGACGCCGTAGACGACGCGCCAGTCCTTCCGCGAGTCCACGAACAGCTTGCGGTAGCCCTCCAGGTCACCGTCGAGGCGTAGCCCGAAGCGCCGCGCGTTCACGACTTCCTGCAGGTAGGCGAGGGTGAGGTCGCGGATATCGCTGGGGGCTTGGAGGAGATCGGTCAGCGCGCGGGGGTCGAAGCTCAGTCCGAAGGCGGGCTGTCCCTGTCCCGCGGTCATGTCGTCGGCTCGTCCGGCTCGGCGGGCCCGGCGGCTTCCGCCGCAGCCGCCGTCTCCGTGCGCACGGACGGCGGCGGACCGGGCAGAAGACGGTGCGCCGGCCGGTCGGGAGAGGTCATGCAGGCCGACAGCGGCCCGCCCGGCGCGCGGATCGCCGCCAGGGCGTGGGTGAGGAAGTCCCGGTGCCACACGAACAGGCCACTCAATCCGGCTTCGGGGTCCTTGTGTTGCTGGTAGGCGAGCCACAGGGCGTGGAGCCAGGCCACGACGTCATCGTGCTCCTGCCACTGCAGGCACCAGGGCGCCGCGGTGGTGACCTCCGACCCGTACACCGGGAGGAAGAAGTCGTCGACCCAGTCGCTGAGCGCGTCGAGTTCGTCTTCCCGTTCCTCCCCGTCGAGTTCCAGGATCGGGCGGGGCTCCGGCGGTGCGGCGGCAGGCGGCCCGCCGAGCCCCGGCATACCGAACGCGGCGAACGGCGATCCGCTCGGCTCCGGGGCGGACGCGAGGTGGTCGAGTTGCTGCGCCTGTTGCGCCGACTGCTCCATGAGCCGTCGGACGCTCGCCTCGATTCCCTCCAGCTGCGGATCGGGAATGCGAACCGGCTCCAACTCCCCATCGTCAGACGGTTTTCTGGATTCGGGCATGAAAAGTTCGGCCTCCTACGAGACACGGAATGAGAGGAAGACGGAAACGGCGAATCGCGGACCGGCCGGCGAGTTACAAGTCCGCTTCGTCGGATTGCCGCCTCGGACGCCGGTCGCCGTGACGGGAAGCGCGCTCGCGGCTCAAACGGTGAGAATCACGTCGCCTTGCGTGAGGGTCTCGCGGATCGTCTCGGTGAGCCGGTCGGCCGCGATCGATGCGTAGTGCTCGGTCTTCTCCACTCCGATGAAGTCCCGGCCTTCCAGCAGGGCGGCGACGCCCGTGGAGCCGGAGCCGGCACAGAAGTCGAGCACCGTGCCGCCGTCGGGGCTGATCTTGACCAGCTCGCGCATCACCTCGACGGGCTTCTGCGTGATGTGCTGGCGCTTCGCCCCCGAGGGCTGCGAGGCAGAGTACAAGCCGGGCAGATAGACGGGGTTCCGGGAGCCGTCGATCGCTCCCTTCGACGCCCAGACGATGAATTCACAGTTCTGAGTGAACCGGCCCTTCTGGGGGCGGGCCTGCGGCTTGTGCCAGGCCAGCACACCGCGCCACAGCCACCCGGCCGCCTGAATCGCGTCCGTCGTGATCGGGAGTTGACGCCAGTCGGTGAACAGCAAGGCGGTGCCGCCGGCGCGGGTGAGGCGGTGGGCTTCGGTCATGATCTGCGTCAGCCAGAACCCGTAGCTGCGCTGGTCCATGTTCTCGCCGGTGAAGTCCGGCAGGGTGTGCTGGGCGTCGGCGGAGGTGTACTTCTGCTTCGCGGAGCGGGTGGTGCGCTCCTTCGCGGTCCTACCGCCCGAGTTGTACGGCGGATCGGTAATGACGGTGTCGACGCAGTCGTCCGGAAGGCTGGCGAGAACACTGAGGGCGTCGCCCTGGTGCAGGGAAAAAGGCAAAGAGGAACCCCTATTCGGGTGCGGATTCGCGGCGGGAACTACCCCTCTCGCGCAGGAGTCCTCGCGGGCCGGTTTTGGGCATGCAGAAGCCCAGGGCCACAGGCCGAGGAGGGCGAGGGGGAATCCAAAAACTGTAGAGGCGAATCCGTCGACGACCAAGAAGTGCGTTGCTGAGGTGTCGGATTCCGGCACCTCACGCCGACTTTTTGGTCAACCGCCGATCCGCGCTTACTGTTTTTGAACCGCCCGGCGCACACCGCCGCTGGCTACTTCCCGCCATACCTCACGGAGGTACCCCTTGCCCCGGCACGCCTAGCTCACGGCCCGGCCACGCGGAGCGAGCGGCAACTCGCCCACACCGGCCCGTCCCGATCGCCCACCCCGGCCGCCGCGCCCTTCCACCCCGCCTCGCGCACGCGGCGCGCCGGACACCGCACCCGAAGGACACGCTCATGACGTCTCGCTACCCACCCACGCCCGAACCCGCTAGCCCCCGTGCGGTCCGCTCCGGTTGAAGTGGCTCGCCGCCGGCATCGGCGTCGTCTTCCTCTCCCCGATCCTGATCGCCGGCGCCGGCATGATGCTGGCCTCCTCCGCCGACGCCGTGCAGAGCAGCGGCTCCTTCAGCAGCTGCCTGACCGACATCGACACCGACAAGATCGCCGAGCAGGTCACCAAGATTCTCGACGGCGCGTCCGGCAAGAACGTCCACATCGAGGGCCTGGACCTGCCCGCCGAGCAGGTCCCCAACGCCCAGACGATCGTGGCCACCGGCCTCTCGCTCGACGTCCCCAAGAAGGGACAGATCATCGCGCTCGCCACGGCGATGCAGGAAGGCCGGCTGCGCAATCTCAACTACGGCGACAGGGACTCCCTCGGCCTGTTCCAGCAGCGACCCTCCCAGGGCTGGGGCAGCGCCCAGCAGATCCGCGACCCGGTCTACGCGAGCGAGCAGTTCTACAAGCACTTGGTCAAGGTGAGCGGCTGGCAGCAGATGACCGTCACCCAGGCCGCCCAAGCCGTGCAGAAGTCCGGCCTGCCGGACGCGTACGCGCAGTGGGAGAACCTGGCCACCGCACTGCAGGACGCCATCGCCAAGACCTTCCCGGGCGGCGGCAACGATGCGGACCAGGGCAAGAAGCCGTCGACCAGTACGACCGGCTGCGCGCCGGGCCAGGACGGTTCCGGCTTCGGTCGCATCCCCGAGGGCAGCGTCCCGAAGGGCTACGCGATCCCCAAGGACGCCGATCCGAAGGCGCGCAGGGCCATCGAGTGGGCCATGCACCAGCTCGGCACGCTCTACCAGTGGGGCGGATCCTGCACGAACTCGCACGGCCCCGACCCGATGGGCCGCTGCGACTGCTCCAGCCTGATGCAGCAGGCGTACGCGCATGTCGGCGTCACGCTCACCCGCACCACCTACACGCAGGTCAACGAGGGCAAGGCGGTCTCGCCCGCCCAACTTGAGCCCGGTGACCTGATCTTCAGCCGCGGCACCGCCGCCCGGCCCGAGCACGTCGGCATGTACATGGGCGAGGGCCTCGTGATCGAGGCGCCGCGCACATCAAAACCGGTCCGGATCACCCCGATCAAGGACTGGACGATTCTCGTCGCCCGCCGCGTCCTCTGACGCCGCCCCCGCCCGGCACCGCTCCGGGCGGGCCGCCGCCGCGGCCACTCCCGCGCCCGAGCGCACTACCCCCTCCGCTTCCCCTTCCCGCCGGCCCTCGCCTGGCCCGCGTATGCAAGGAGCCCCGCCACCCCTATGTCCGTCCCTCTCTCAGACCGCGTCATCCAGCTCGCCTACGACCCAGGAATCTCGCCCAAGGGCGGCGGGTTGCCCGGACTGAGCGTGCTGAAGAGCGTCGTCAACTCGATCAACCTATTCGGGATCATCGCCGTCGTCGGCGCCCTCGCCGTCTCGCTCGGCGTATGGGCCTGGGGCCACCACACCGGTGGTCACCAGGCCGAGGCCAACGGCAAGAAGGGCGCGGTCGTGGCCGCGGGCGCCGCCCTCGGTCTGGGTGCCGCGAACGGCATCGTCGCCTTCTTCTCGGCCCTCGGGTCGCAGGTCCGATGATGCCGAAGCGATTCCCCTCCTTTTCGCTGTCCTCGTACGGCGCAGGCTGGTCGGCCAACCGGCGCATCGCGATCGTCGCCTCCGTCGTCGCCGTCCTGCTCGCCATCGCCGGGATCGTCGCCCTGCTGACCGGCGGCGGCAACAGCCGCCAGGCCCCGGACGCCGCCGCGCCCGCCCCGGCTGACAGCCCGTCCTCCTCCGAGGCCGCCCCGAAACCTTCGTCCGGTTCCGGATCGGTGCCCAAGCCTCCGCAGATCGCCGAGCCGGTCGCCTACGCCAAGGCGGCGGCCCAGATGCTGTGGTCCTACGACACACGCGACACCAGCCGCGACCAGCAACTCGCCGGCATGCGCGCCTGGATGACCACCGAGACCAAGTACACCGACTGGGCCTCGGTCTCCGGCCAGGTGCCCGATCCGGTGCTGTGGTCACGGATGGCCGACCAGGACCAGCACGCCACCGCCAGCGTCACCGAGGGCCACTACCCCTCCGCGTTCAAGGCGGCCCTGGCCGACGACCCGTCCGCGATCACCCAGGCATACATCTACGTCGTCACCGTCAACGGCAAGCAGCAAATCGCCTGGAGGAAGGGCGGCGGCGGAGCCGAGGAACGCGCCGTGACCCTCGCTGTGCAGTGCCGCCCGAATCACGACTGCACCTTGGCCGCCATCGCTCCGAGCGTCACGCAGTGACCCGCGCCTGACACAAGAATGGAGGAGTAACTCCCCGTGGGTTTCTGTGATTTTCCCCTGGCAGACAAGCTGTGCGCCGTCGGCGACGCGGTGGATTTCGCCTCGGACCCCGGCAAGGCCATCGGCGACTGGATGGCGAAGTCGGCAGGTGAACTGGCAGCCGCCGCAGCTGATCTGGCGGCCGAGGCGGTCAACACCACCACCAAGGTCGACCTGAACGCCGGCTGGTTCCGCGACAACTACGAGATGCTCTTGCCGCTGGGCCTGGTTCTGCTGGTCGCGACGTTCTGCGCGCAGCTCGTCCGGGCCGCCGTCAGACGCGACGGACAAGCCCTCACACAGGCATTCACCGGCACCATGTCGGGCGTTCTGTTCGCCTTCTGCGCCATCACCCTGACCACGGTTGCCGTCGAGGTGGTCGACGCCGTCTCCGACGGCCTGTTCAAAGCCGCGAAGCTGGACATCGCATCGGCAGTGCGCCGCATCGTGAAGGTGAACCAGATCGCCGGCCTGTCCGGACTGGGCTGGCTCGTTGCGGTCGTCGCCGGTCTCGGCGCCGCCATCGGCGCCTTCCTCTACTGGTGCGTGATGATGGTCCGCAAGGTCGGCATCCTCGTCATGGTCACTCTGGCGATCTTCGCAAGTGCCGGCGGCGGCTGGGAGGTCGCACGCCGCTGGCGCAAGGGCTGGATCGAAGCCACCGCCACCCTCGTGGTCTCCAAGCTCCTGATGACCGTGATCTTCGTACTCGGTATCGCTGCCATGGGCAAGACCGAGGCCAAGGACGGCATCGCCGCTCTGGCCGACGTCATGTCCGGCATCGTGATCATGATCCTGGTCCTGCTGTGCCCGTACGCCGTCTTCAAGTTCGTGCACTGGGCGGCCGACGGCACCGACGGCGAGTCCATCCACCGGGCCGGTGGCGCTGGAGCCCAGATCGCCAAGGCCCACGCCGAGAAGGCCGCCCGCAAGGCCGCCGCAGCTGCGGCCACCGCCGGAACCGGTGGCGCTGCAGCCGGAGCAGGCGCCGCACCGCAGGGGCCCGACGCCGCTGGCGGGGGCAGTTTCCCCGGCGACGTCGCCGCCAACCCGACCGGTGGAGGCGGAGAAGGCAGGGAAGGTTCGCAGGGCGGCGGCGGAACGGGCGTCTCACCCGGTGGCGATGCCGTCAAGTCCGGTCTGGAGAAGGCCGTCCAGCCCGGGCCGACGAGCGTGTCGGACGACACCACCGGCCAGGTGGGCGGCAGCCCGGGTCCGGGCGGATCCGGCGCGAGCGCCGCGTCCGGCCAGGGCGGCGGATGGCAGTCCATGGCGCCGACCACGACCCCTCCGCCGCAGGGCGCACCCCCGTCCTCCGGCTCACAGAACGCCACGTCCAGCGGGTCGGCATCACCGCCGCCACCGACCGGCCTCTGATCCCCTGCCCGACTCCCGGGGGCGGGATGTGCACGCCACCTCCCGTCCCCGGGTTCCACCCGCGCCTCCAGGACCCGCCCCTTGACTGATCTCTCCGTCGCCCCGGTCACGGTGAAGTTCCCGCACCGGTCCCGCCGCGGCATCCTCCTCGGCCTCTCCCTGCCCCAACTCGTCCTCGTGTCGTGCACGTTGGCGCTGCTGCTGATCACGGTGATCTCCACCGGACTGCTCGGCGCCGTCGCCCTGGCCCCGCTGTGGGCTGCGTCGGGGTCGCTCGTCGCGATCCGCCGGCACGGCCGCTCCCTGATCGACTGGGCGCCCATCGTCGCCCGTCACGCACAGCGCCGCCGCACCGGCCAGACCCTCTGGCTCGCCCGGCCCGTCACCCGGCCCCGGCAGGACGGCATCCTTCACCTGCCCGGCACCGCAGCCTCCCTCAAGGTCGTCACCCCCGGCGACTCCGCCAACGGCGCCGCAGCCGTGCACGACCCGCACCGCCAGACCCTGACCGCCATCGCCCGCGTCACATCCCGAGCTTTCGCCCTCCTCGACCCCGCCACCCAGAACCACAACGTCAACAGCTGGGGACGCGCGCTGGCGGGCATCGCCCGCACCGGGCACATCTCCACGGTGCAGGTCCTGGAGCGCACCGTTCCCGACTCCAGCGACACCCTCGTCCGCCACTGGGCCCAGCACGGACACCACCAGACCCCGGTCGCCGGGCAGATCTACTCCGAACTCGTCGCATCCGCAGGCCCGGCCGCCGCCCCGCACGAGACCTACCTCGCCATCTCCCTCGACCTCAAGGCCGCCAAACGCCTGATCTCGCAGGCCGGTGGAGGGCTGCCGGGCGCGTTCACCGTCATGGAGCAGACCACCGCCTCCATCGCCCAGGCCGCCCGCAACGCCGGACTGCTGGTCACCGGGTGGCTGAGCGCCCGGGAGATCGCCGCCGTGATCCGCACCGCCTACGACCCGAAGGCCCTCGCCGCGCTCCAGCAGTGGTCCGACACCGGCCGCGCCGAGGCGGACCCGGCAGCCGCCGGGCCCGTCGTCCAGGTCGAGGAGTACGACCGGCTCGCCACCGACACCGCCCGCCACGCCACGTACTGGGTGGAGAACTGGCCGCGGACCGAGATGGGGGCCGGGTTCCTGCACCAGATCATGTTCACCGCCGGGGTCCGCCGCAGCCTCTCCCTTATATACGTGCCGCAGCAGCTCGAGTCCGCGCTGCGGGACGTCCAGCGCAAGAAGGCGGCGATCATCGCCGATGCCAACGAGCGCGCCCGCCGCGGCCAGGTCGACAGTGAGGAAGACTCCGTCGAGTACGCCGACGTCAAACAGCGCGAGCGCCAGCTAATCGCCGGGCACGCCGACGTCGCCCTGACCGGCTTGGTCACCGTCACCGCCGACACGGATGCTCTCCTCGACGCGGCCTGCGCGCAGATCGAGACCGCCGCCGTCACCGCCGGCGTCGACCTGCGCCGCCTCAACTACCAGCAGCCGACGGCCTTCACCCTCGCCGCCCTGCCCCTCGCCCGCACCGCTCTGTAACGCCCTTCCAGACTCCGGGACATGCGCTGACATCCATCAACGACGACGAGCTGAGACGCGAACTGCGCGCCCTGCTCACCTCCTGCCAGGAACTGGCCGCCCGCCACTGCGCCAGCCTTGATCAGTACCGCGACAGCGACGGCGACGTCACCGAGGGGAAGTACGCCGACTACGACGAGGCCAGGATCAGTACCGCCCTTGAGGCCGGCGACCGGTTCGACACGGTGCTCGAATGCCTCGCCGACCTCGTAGGCCCGCCGACTCCCCGTGCGTTCAGGCTCACCTTCGCCGGACGCGAGCGGCACGACGGCCAGTACGCCGCCAACCTCGACGACGCTGGCCGCGTACTGGCCGGCCTCCCGAGCTGGCACGAGTGGTACCAAGCCGACGCCGGCTGCGCCGAGGAAGGCGCGGACGTCGGCTACATGCCGGAGCAGAGCCATGCCGGCTCGCCTTCCTCTGGCTACTTCGTCGACCTTCGCGGCGAACAGAGCCCGCGCCCGTACCCGGCCAACTCCACAGCGCTCTCCGCCGCCCGTCACAACGCTCTCGCCACCGGTCCGCGACCGGCCGCTGCCCCCGCCTCCTCGGCGGCAAGGACCCCCATTGACCCACCCCCGCACCACTGAACTCGACGCGCACCCCTACCTCCGCGCCGCCAGCGCCGGAGTCCGCCATCACACCCGGGCCCTGGCCCGGTCAGCGCCCGCCTCCCCAGCGCCGGTGGATCGAGTGCACCTCGACGTGGTGCACGCCCATCTGACCGCGCTGCATCACCTGCTCGACCAGCTCGCCGATTCCACCCGGCCCCCGCACCCCGCCGCCGGACGACACCTCGCGACCGCGCGCACCCGGCTGTTCCAGGCCGCCGCCGGCGTGCACGACGCCTTCCATCTCCTGCCCGTCGCGGATGAGACCCCGACGGACACGGGCTGCCACCCCGAGCGGCTGCCCGAGGGACCGCCCGTCCTGACCATCTGCCAGCGGCACCTGGCCGCAGGCCACGTCGTCCGCCGCAAGACCACCCCGAGCGACCTCAACACCCCGCTGCACGGCCACACCACGAACTGCAGCCAGTAACCCGCACCACCGAAAGGCACTGCATGCGCGCTCTGAAGCGCTCCACCTCCACCGCCGTCATCCTGGCCGCACTCGCCGGCACCGCCGCCCTGGCCACCGCCACCCCGGCATCCGCCGCCAGCTACCACTGCAAGACCAGCAGCCACTCCGTCGACGACCCGAGCTATAACGGACCCGACTCCGACAACTGGGACTTCGACGTGACGCTCTGCGCCATGAGGTCCGGCGGCTACATCTACACCACCGCCACCGTGTACTGGGACGGCCCGTACACGGCCAAGAACCGCAACACCTACACCTTCAACAACGCCAAATTCCAGCTGCAGACCAAGAAGAGCGTCCGCGGCACGGACCCGGTCGTGAAGTCCGGTACCTACACCGGACTTGAGCACGCGCTCGAACACAGCAGCAGCCACGGCAACGGCTCCTACTCGACCGGAACCCTCAAGCACAAGGCGGGCACCGGCCGCTACCTCGCCGACGGCTACATCCAGCTGGACTGGTCCGGCGACGGCAAGAGCTACCGCAGCCCGATTCTGTTCACCGCCTCGCCGGTCGTCTGACCCCCGCACCTCGTCCAGACCGCCGTCCCGTGAAAGCCGCCCCTCTATGAGCCACCGGCCCGCGCGCCGCGCCCGTCGCGCCTCGGCCTCTCCCTTGTTCACCCCGCACGGCACCGACCGCGCCTCCCGCAAAGCCGCCCGACGGCAGCTCGCCGAGGCCGCCGCGAAGGCCCGCGCCGAGGCAGCCGCCCACACCAGCGGCGCCGGCGTGGAGGAGCAGGAGATGCCGCCGCCCCTCTTCCCGCCCGCCGGGCGGCCCGGCCCCGCGTCCTCACGCAACAACAAGCTCAAGCTGCCCGCCCACCGCATGACCACCGCCACCGCAAGCGGGGCCTACCCGTTCCTCGCCGAAGGCGGCCTCGGCGCCGAGGGCATCTACATCGGCCGCGACGTCCACGCCGAAGCCAGCTTCGTCTTCGACCCGTTCGCGCTGTACGGCAAGATCGAGGGCTTCACCAACCCCAACGTGCTGTTGGCCGGCGTAATCGGGCAGGGCAAGAGCGCGTTGGCCAAGAGCTTCGCGCTGCGATCGATCGCCTTCGGATACCGGGTCTACGTCCCCTGTGACCCCAAGGGTGAATGGACGCCCGTGGCACGGGCGCTGGGCGGCACCTCGATCGCGCTCGGTCCCGGGCTGCCAGGCAAGCTCAATCCCCTGGACGCGGCGCCGCGACCGCCGTCGGTCTCCGAGACGGACTGGGCGGGTGAGATCCGCAAGCGCCGTCTGCTGCTGCTCGGCTCGCTGGCCCGCACCGTGCTCGGGCGGGACCTGCTGCCGATGGAGCACACCGGCCTCGACGTCGCTCTGGACGCCGTCGTCACCCGCGCCGCCAAGAGCGGACGCACCCCGCTGCTCGGCGACATCGCCGCCACCCTCAACAACCCCGACGAACTCGACACGGCCGGCGGCCTGGTGTCCGGCCACCTCGGCGACGCCTCCCGCGACCTGGCCCACGCCATGCGGCGCCTGGTCCACGGCGACCTCGCCGGGATGTTCGACGCCCCGAGCACTGTCACGTTCGACCCCAACTCGCCGATGCTCACCATCGACCTGTCCCGGCTCGGCGGCGCCGGTGACGACACCGCCCTCGTCCTCGCCATGACCTGCGCCTCGGCATGGATGGAGTCCGCGCTGTCCGACCCGAACGGCGGCCGGCGCTGGATCGTCTACGACGAGGCATGGCGCCTGATGCGCCACCCCGGCCTCCTGCAGCGCATGCAGGCGCAGTGGAAGCTGAGCCGTGGACTGGGCATCGCCAACCTGATGGTGATCCACCGACTGTCCGACCTGCTCACCGCCGGCGACGCCGGCTCCCGCGGACGGGCCCTGGCCGAAGGTCTGCTCGCCGACTGCTCCACCCGCATCATCTACCGGCAGGAGACCGACCAACTCCACGCCGCAGCAGCGCTGTTGGGCCTGACCTCGGTGGAGACCGACGCGATCTCCCACCTCAACCGGGGCCGGGGCTTGTGGAAAGTGGCCGGGCGCAGCTTCATCGTGCAGCACCTCCTGCACCCCCACGAACTGGCGCTCTTCGACACCGACGCCCGTATGCACTGAAAAAGCAAGAGGCTCATGAATTCCGATGCCCAGCGCGAACTGATACCTCGCGACGCCACCCTCCACCTTATCGGCGCGCTCGACGACATGAAGGCCAAACTCCTCGGCGCCGCCGAGCAGTGGCAGCTGCTGGACGAGACCGGTCATGTGCCGGCCACGCCGTCCCACGCCGATCTGCTTCAGCATGCCGCCGACGCGCAGGCCCTCTCCCGCGACGTCGTCCGCATGACTGCCGAATTCGCCCGGACCGCCCACAGCACGAACCGCGCCGGCAGCGCCGTACTTGCCCAGCTCGCGGCTGCGGCCACCATGTCGAGCCACGCCGCACCGCACTTCACCGAGACCGCCCTATCCCTGCCCCGGTCCTCCAGCCCGACCGACCGGCACCACCGGGAAAACCGCATGGTCATCGACCACGCAACAGCCCGCGCCTATCTGCGGCGCACCTCGGAATCGCTCCGCGACGCGGCCAAGGAACTCAACGCCCACCTCGACTTCCACCGCTTCTTCCCCACGCCTTCCCAAGAGCAGAGCCCGGCGCCTCCGCCGCCCAGGCCGAGCGCACGCCACCGTTAGCCCGCACCGAAGCATCCACGCCGGCATCGCCCTCTCAAGGAGTCCCCTGAACCGCCCCGCCCATTTCAGCGACGCCGACTGGGCCGAGTACCAGCAGTGCCAAGCCGAGCACGACGACCTCATGGCCCAGGTCGCCGAGCGCGAAGCACAGGTGGAACACGACCTGATCAACGCCTACGACGAGTACGAATTCGACTTCACCCCTCTTCCGGAGCCAAAGCCCAGTCCCACGCGCCGGACCCCGCCGCTGCGCCACGCACCCTCGCGCGGGAGAAGCCGTGGTCGCTGAGGACAAGAACACCCCGACCGCCTCCCACGCCGACGCCCGCCGCACGTCCGTCGACGCGTCTGCGTTCGCGCCGCTCCCCGACCACCGCAACGTGGACACCGCCTGGTGGCAGGAGCTGTGGCGCAGCCACGCGCACATCACCACGCCCCTGCGGCAGCGCGGGCTGGAGTGCGACATCGAGTTCGGCCTCAGCGCGTACATCGTGCGCGTGTCACTCCCCGACGGCAGTTACCTGATCATCGGCCCGCCGCAGGAGCCCTCCTGCGACCGTCCGCCAGGGGACCCGCAGGGGTGGATCGTGACCCGCCAGCATCCCGACGACCAGGCGCTGTTCGAAGTGATCTACGACTCGGCCCCCTCCGCCGACCCCGGTGCCCCTGAGCGGCCCGAAGCCCGCCACGGCGGCAACGCCACGCACCTGATCGAGGCGATCGACCAGCGGCTCATCCAACTCGGGCTGCTGCCCGCTGTGGCCTCGTCCACCGCAAGCGCGCTCATGTCTGCAGCCACGCCGACGCTCCGCGCGCCCAAGACCCCGGACGTCTCCGACAACGCGGACCGCACCTCCGTCTACGTCCACGGCGACGCGCTCCTCGCTCTTGCCGACCGACTCAACGCAACCGAGTCGCATGCGGACGCCGCCGCCCTGCTGCACCAGGTCCTGGACCCCACCAGCGGCCTGCTGGAGCGGCTCGGCGAGTTCTTCGAAGCAGCCGGGGAGAAAGCCAAGGAAGCCGAGCAGGACGACGGATTCGACCTCCACTACGACCTTGAGGACGCCGCGGCCACCTTGCGCTGTCTCGGTGAGGACCTGCACACCGCTGTCGACCGCATGCGTGCCCTGGCCCCCGCGCGGCAGACCACCAGCGCTGCCCTGGCTTCGGGCCCAAGCCCGGGGCTGCCGACGGCGAAGATCCGCACGCCGGGTCGCACCCGGTGAACCCGGCACGCCCCACGTCCACGAGCCGCGGGCCCGACTTCGTGGCCTCCCTCCTGGCCGGGGGTGGCCCGGATGACGGTCCGCGTCACTGCCGGGGAGGTGCACGCTGCGCTACCTCGGCACTCCCTCGGGGCCTGAGATACGGGCCGCGATGAGCGCCGGGCGCATCGGCTGCATGACCACCCCCGCGCAAGGCAGCCGGATCCCCGAGGGCGCGCTGTATGCCTGTGACAACTCCAAGTTCGGCAGCGACGGCAAGGGCCGCTACTGGCCCGGCGCCGAAGCGTGGTTCGCCTGGCTGTACCGGACCGTTGAACGGTACGGGCCGGATCGCTGCCTGTGGGCGCTCGCCCCGGACCAGCCGTTCGACGCCGCCGGCACCCTCGCCGAGTCCCTGCCGTGGCTGGCCCGCATCCGCGAACTGGGCACCCCCGCGGCCTACGCGGCCCAGGACGGCTGCGATGCACCCGGGCTGCTGCCGTGGGACAGCTTCGACGTCCTGTTCCTGGCCGGATCGACCGAGTGGAAACTCGGGCCCGTCGCCGAACGGCTGGCCCGCGAGGCGAAGGCCCGCGGCAAGGGCGTGCACATGGGCCGCGTCAACTCCCGGACACGTCTGGGGATAGCCGAGTGGTTCGGCTGCGACAGCGCCGACGGCACCTACCTCGCGTACGGGCCCGACAAGAACCTGCCCAAGCTCCTCAACTGGCTCGCGGAACTCGACGGCCGCCCGTCTCTCGTCGGCGGCACACAACCCTTCGCCGTCCCCGACACACCGTCGACGGCTCCGCCCCCGCGGGCAGACCTCCGACGACGCCTGCCAGGTCAGGAGGCTGCCATGAGAGCGAAGAAACACCCGCCCACGGCGACAAGCGATGCAGCCCCCGCATTCCCGACATCACGGGGTCCACGTGCCAGAACCCGCTGAACAGCCGAAGGCCGCACAGGGTTGCAGCAGCTGTCCTCGAACTGCGCGGCGCCTCCGAGCCCCTCGGACTGCTCGACCACACCGGCCACGTCCCCGCCCCCTGCCCGTGCGCACGTCGCGGACGCGGACTATGGCGGGTCGCCGGCCGGAGCTTCATCGTCCACCATCAACTCCACCCGCACGGGCTGGCGTTGTTCGACACTGACGGCCCTACAGAAAAGCCCTATGCCCTCTATTAGCCTCGGCGATCACGACCAGATCGGGGTCATCGCCCTCACCAGCAACGATGCCCCCGCGGCGGCCCACACGCTGCTTACCGACCACGGCTTCTGGCGTCCACGAGGCGTCTTCGGCTACATCCTGATCCACGACAGGTACGACCACGACGTTCCGGCCCGGCTCGAGCGGTTCCTTGCCGCTGCCGCCCGGCAGGGTATCGGCGTGGAATACCACTTGCCCCGCATCCTCCCAAACGCCGGCTCTTTCGCCGCGGGGAAGCGCGTCGAGGAACTATGGCGCGATAACCAGGAACGGGAGTACCGCCGTTCACAGCGCCAGGCCGCAAGGATCGTCACCTCCGGCAGCGATCTGGAATCCCTTGCCCATGGTCTGTCTCGCCGCCTGCCCGGCGAATGGACGTTCCACGTAACCGACTTCGTCGATCCGGGCAGCCAGCTCGACTTCTTCGACGAGCTGTGGGACAACGCGTGCCTGGCCAGCGCCTGGATGCAATTCCGCGTTCCTCGCGCCGCGATTCTCACCGGCCCCAGCCGCCTTGAGCTCGTCGTGATCGACCGCCCGCTGCACCGCGAACAGGTCCTCGTCGGCGTGCTGTCCCTGCACGGCATCACCCACGACTACTTCGGCGACGACAACGCCCCGCACGCGATCGCGGTCCCCTCCGAGGCGGTCCGCGCCGCATACACGGTCACCCGCCGGCTCCTGCCCCGCTACCGCCAGACCGCCCGCCGCCTTAGGAACCCATGCCCGCATCCCGCACCGACCGGTCCTCCTTCGCAACCGCCCTCGCCCAGCACCTGCCTGAACGGTGGTACCGCAAGTACGAAGGCTTCCCTCCTCCCAAGAACCAACGGTTGATCGCCGACCGCGTGTGGGACTGCGGTCCCGCCAATTCGGCCGTCCAGGACTTCCCCGACGCCCCCATCCCGCTCCTCGAAGGGCCCGACGGCGCACAGCTGTGTGTCATCGAACAACCCCGCTACCCCGGCCAGTACCTGGTCGCCCCGCTGGAGCCCGAGGGCTTCAAGCCACACCACTTCCGCATGGTGGACGAGCCGAACGGCATCGCCGTCCCCAACGATCCGGTCCGAGCCGCCGCCGCGGTCACTCGCCGCGTGCTGCCCCGCTACCAGCAGGCCATGGACGCGGTCCGTCACAACGCCCGCACCCAGCCCGAGCCCCCGCACCGGTCGCCCGCACCGGAGGTCGCCCAGACCCTCACGCTGATCTGGTACCCCGACGGGGTCGTGGGCGCACCGTATAAGTCGGTACCGGAAGACGCCCGCACGGTGCTGTACGGCTGCTACTTCCAGTACCGCCCGCACGAGTCGGCCTTCGTCCTCCCCGCCTCCTACAGCACCAGCGACCGCGCCCTGCTCATCCAAAGCGCCGTCCGGCTGCTCACCGCCCAGGGCATCGGCGTCAACTTCCGCCACGCCGCCCCCGCCTCCGCGGGCCCACCGACCCGCCCGCCCACAGCGGCGCCCGGCACACAGCCGACGGCGGGCACGCCGTCCTCAGCACGGCGGTAGACGCCCCCACTCATCCCGGAGTTGCCGCTGTCCGATCCTGACCAGCGGATGCTGCTGCACGACGTGGCCGACCGGCTCAACACCGTGGCCGACCACCTCCCGCTCCCTGACCAGATCCAACCGGACCCGGCTTTGAGCGAGATCCTGGACGACGAAGTCCGCCACCTGGCCCGGCTGCTGGCCTGCCTCGTCGGCGAGACCGCCTTCCGCCACCGGGCCGCCACCCGCTACCCGACCCGCGTCACGGCCACCCACCGCCGCACGACGCTCGCTCTCGCCCGAGCGGCCGAGCCCACCGGTGCCGCGCTCGCCGCCCTCGGAGCCGCTGTCCACTACCTCGGCCTCCACGTCGACCTCACCCACCAAGCGCCTGGTCCCGCCCGCACCCCGGCCATCGCCTCCGCACACCAGGGTCTCGTGGACCGGATCGGTGAGAGCCGCACCTGCCTCGCCCGCGCCGCGAAGCACCTGCGTGCCGCCGCCGATACCCGGGCGACACCGGCCGTGACCGCGCCGTCCCCGCCGACGGCATCCGCCACCGCATCCCGTACCCGCTAACCCGTCTATTTTCCCGGAGCTCCCGATTCCCCTGCAAACGTCCGCCCGCCGCACCGCCCTCCTGCTAACCGCCGTATCCGTCGCGCTGACCGCGTCCGCCTGCGCCACCTCCGACACCACCGACGCCGACACCACAGCTACAGCCACGGCCACTCGCAGCGCCTCCCCCACGCCGACCGCCGAGCCGGCGCTGACGAAGCAGCAGGCCCTCGCCCAGATCTCCCACTACTCCAAGATCAACAATCAGGCCAACGCCGACCGGAACCGCGCCCTGCTCGACACGGTCGAGGACGGCCCGCTGTACGCGATGTCCGTCTCGGACTACACCGAGACCGAGGGGCTCCCCGCGTCGGATCGCGAGCCGTACAAGCCGTGGTCCTACGACTCGGCCATGGCCAAGCTGTACATCCCGCGCCTGGGAGCCGGACAGGAGCGCTGGTTCGCCGCCGCGCTCTCGGACCAGAAGGGCAAGGCACCCTCGCGTCTGGCAGTGTTCGCCGAACGCCCCCAGCACAAGCGCGGGGAGATGGTCTCCGTCGTCGACCTCGACAGCCAGAAACTGCCGGACATCGCCCTCGACCGGGATGGGTACGCGACGGCCGTCGCCGCCGACGGCAACAAGCAGCTGGCAGCCGGTGCCAACCTCCTACGCACCGGCGTGCTCGACAACTTCACCACCGGAGGCGCGAACACCGGGACGAAGGTCTTCGCCCCGACCAAGGCGAGCAAGCGGCAGATCGAGGTCCACGACAAAACCGGCACACGCTACGGGAACCAGGGCACCACCGCCTTCGCCGGCGCCGCCAACCGTTACAAGGACGCCTACGCCCTCAAAACCACCGACGGCGGCGCGTTGATCCTCTTCTCCCACACGCACACCCAGACCGACGCCGTCGCGCACTCCGGCCTGCAGATCAACCCCGGTAAGGACGACCGGGCCTGGCTCCACGACGTGCCCCGCACCTCCATCACGTACACGTTCGTATGCAACGACGCCGCCACCGTCCCCGCGAAGGCCGAGCCGTCCCGCCTGATCGGCTACGCCTGCGCCCGCACCGACGCCTCCGGCCCCCCGGTCGCCTCCTGGTCGGACCGCGCGTAGACGTGTCCCCTCCCAGGCGCCGCACGCCACCTTGATGGCCGCCGAACGTCCCCCTCTCCCTTGCTCAATCTGGAGAACTCCCTGTCCACACGTTCCTTCATTGCCCGCCCCACCGTCGGAACGGGGTACAGCGGCATCCACGTACAGCTCGACGGCGTACCCAGTCACCATCTCCCGCTGCTCCTGGCCGCCTACCAGTACAAGTTCGAACGCGACGAGGAGGCCATGTCCCGGCACCTCATCGACGACGTCGCCGTCGGCTGGGACGAGCTGGGCACCGATCTCCTCGACGGTGCCCCGCCCGCGCTCGTAGCCGCGCTGACCGGCGGCGAGCAGTGGCCCAGCCGTACCCTCGACCACCTGATCACCCCGGACGGCTCCCCGCCGGTGCGCATGTCGGTCACCGACGAGACCGCCGACGAGTAGGACATGCAGTGGGGCTACGTCCTGCAAGGCGGGCATCGAGGTGATCAGCCTCCTCCATGAGGACATCGGCCCCGTCGTGGACTGGACCACCGACCCGCGCACCGCCTTCAACGACCACCCGGCGGCCTGGTCCTCCCTCGACCCCGCACCGGCTATCCGGGTATCGCGCAGCACGCCGCCCCCGGGCGCACCCGCCGCAGCCCCGGCGACGGCCGGCACCCCACACCCCGTCACGCGCCGCTAGTTTCCCCTCTCGTCTCCCCGGAGCCTTCCCTGCCCCCGCACACCACGCCCCTGATCACCGTCGTCATCGCCAGCCGCCTGCGCGAAGACCGGCTCGACTACCTGACCACCATGCACGCCAGCCTCACCCGGCAGTCCGTGCCGTGGGAGGCCGTGATCGCGCTCGACGGGGCCTCACCTGATCGCCTGCCGGCCCCGCTCGCGCAGGATTCCCGCGTCCGCACGCTGGTGCTGCCCCGTCCGGTCGGCGCCGCCTGCGCCCGAAATCTGGCCCTCGCCCACGTCCGCACCCGGTACACCAACTGGGCTGATGACGATGACGAGTTCACCGACGACGCCATGTCCGTGCGGCTGAACGCCCTGGAGTCCACCGGGGTCGGCTGGTGTGCGGGATGGAGCGAAGACCAGCACCCCGACGGCTCGACCACCCTGTGGCGATGTCCCACACCGCCCGGCCGCCACGAGGCCGGCGACGTGTGGACGTACTGGAAGTCGCCGGCGGACACCATCCCCATCGGGCCGACCACGATCCTCGCCCGCACCGACCTCGTGCGCGCCGCTCCGATGGGCGGCCTCGTCCAGGGCGAGGACTACTGCGCGGCCCTCGGCGTGACCGCCCTCGCGCCCGGAATCCTGCTACCGGTCCCCGTGTACAGGTATCGCAAATGGGACGGGCAGATGACGGCCCAGACCGGATACGACCAGCTGGAGGCGGCGGCCCGGGAGCACGCTTGGGCCTACGGGCGCAGCCTGCGCTCCGTCGTGCGCCGCGGTGAGGACCTGGTCCATGGCTGAGGCGCAGATCATCCTGTCGCACAGCCGGGAGTCCGGGATCGTCGCCATCGCCTCGGGCGAGCAGTACCCGTGGGCGCACACCGCCCTCGCGGAGAGCGGATTCCGGCGGGACGACGAGGGCGTCTACCACCTGCCTGCGGACGGCACCGGGACCACCGTGGTCGACCTGGTCACGTGTGCGAAACGGCACCGCACCAGCGTGCATACGAGCAGCTGGCGCTTCATCGGCGATGTGGCCCGCGACCTCGCGCGCCACCTGCCCGGCCAGTGGCACGCCTCGGTCGAGATCTACTCGCATCCCGCCTGGCAGGAAGACCTGGTGCCCTGGATCTGGGACAGCGGCGAACTCGGCCGTGCCCTCCAGAGCGAGCGGATTCCCTACGCCGCCACGCTCACCGACATGGTGCAAGGCACCATGCTGCTGTTCGTCGAGCGCCCCGGCCGTCAACTCGACTATCTGGTCGGCGCCTTCGCTCCGGAAGGGCTCGAAGAGGGCTACGGCGATCCCCACGCTCCGCGCAGTGTCGTCGTGCCCCCGTTCGCCGACCGGGCGGCCCAGGCCGTCGCCGACCGGTACCTGCCCTCCTACGAGCAGGCCGTCCACGCCCGCCGGACCGCAGCCATCGCCGCCGTACTCAGCGGCATCCGCTCCGAGCACGACACCTGGCAGACCATGGTCGCCTCCGGCCGCTACAGCGACGCCACCCCGCTGAGCGCCGCCGCCCTCGGCTCCGCGACCGAGGAGTTCCTCGACCACGCCTGGCGCCGTTTCCTCACCGTCGTCGACCACGCCCCGACACTGATCGACCGGTGCCGTCCCGCCAGCAGCCCGTGGCCCGACGACGCCGCGACGCTGTCCCGCCTGGCCGACGCCGTGATTGATGCCGAGACCCTGTTGGACGACGTCGTCCAGGGCAGCCCCCTCGCCCCGCAGGAGCGCCGTGCCCGCGCGTGGCCAGCCACCGAGACCTGGCTCACCGACGGCGAGATCTTCTTGCGCCAAGCCCGCGTGAGCGCACCCCACCGCCGACCGGCCCTCCCCGTCGCCGCGCCGGTCCGCCCCCTCGCTGCGGCCCGCCCCGCGCACCGCAGCCACTGAGAGCTCCACCCCGACAACGTGAGGAGAACCCCGCCCCCTTGCAACCCGGCACCCACTTCGTCTTCGGCGACCACGACACGCACGGCTTCGTCGCCTCCTCCACCGCCTCCATGTCCGCGCACCTCGCCCACTGGTACCTGGAACGCGAGCAGTTCGAGCCCGTTCCCGAAGAACCCGGGCTGTACCGGCTCAGCGAGCCCGAGCGCGACGGCCCCCGCCGCACCCGCCAGGCCGTCCACGATCTGCGCCGCCAGGGCTACACCGTGCAGGCCGACATTCGCCTCGACCCGTCCCTCTCCGCCGGCCCACCACGCCCGGTCCGGCCGAACGGGCTCCAGGAGCGCCGCAGCCGTCTCGCCCAAGCCGCCGCCGGCCGAACGACGCAGCGCGCCACACCGCCCACCACTTCCCCGCCCTCGGCCCGGCCGATCCCGCCGAAGCCCACCTACGCACCGACCGTCCACCTGACGGCCTCGGGCAGTGGACGGTCCCGATGACGCCCGCGAGCAATCCGACCCCGGACGGCTCCGTCCCGGTGACACCGGAACTCACGGACGGTGCACGCAACTTCCGGCTGCGGATGGCGGTCATCGACCGCGAGAGCGAGGTCGCGCTCGACATGACATGCGACCGCTACGGCCGCACCGTCCACGCAGACGCCGCGGCAGCCGCTCGCGCCCACCGCAACAGGGCGGCGGTGGAGGCGTACACCACACACCTCGCCCCGCACGCCGACACTCTGCTCGACGCCGCCCGCCGTGCGCTCGACGAACTGCCACCCGCCCGGCACCTGGCCGGGTGGCGGGCCGTGCTGGACGGCCTGGCCGCCTCCGCCGCCGAGATCCGCCGGGCCCTCGACCGGCCGGCCGCCCCCGGCTCCCCGGCCGAACGCGCTCAGCACTCGGCCCTGTGGCCTCACCTCACCGCCTGGGCGGATCACAGCTTCATCGCCAGCGACCTCGCCGACCAGAACAAAAACCACCACCACAAGGCCCCGCTGACCGACGAAGAACAGCAGATGTGGACCGAGATGGCCCAGGCCGCGCAGAGGCGAGGCGAGCTGGAACTGACCGAGTCGTGGTATGCCGCCGACGGGCAGCCGATCACCCTCGCCCACCTCATCGAGAACGATGACTCGACGCTGGTCGCGCTGCGAGGCGACCCGGACGCACCGGGCTGGCAGGTGATCGGGCACTACGCCCACGAATACGAGGCAGGAAAGGTGCTACCTGCCCCGGTCCCGCCTGGCGTGCTGCGCGCGGACGTCTCCTGGTTCAACCGCCCAGCGCCGGTCCCGGAGGTGTCGCTGCAGGAACTCATCCGCGACGTCGTCGAAGGCCAGACCGCAGGAGACGCCTCCGAGGCTCTCCTCGGCGCCGTCCAGCGCGGCTACAACGCGGGCCCGATGGTCCGTCTCCAGGAACTCCTGGAGACCAGCGGCCAGTTCGCCAGCGCGCTGGAGACCGCTCAGGGCCGCCAGATCGCCGCCCGTCTCTCGGCGCTGGGCCGGCAGATCGACTTCCTCACCCGCGAAGTCGAGGAGGCGGCCGAGGACCTCGGCGCGACCGTCGCCGTCCTGCCGCCGCACCGCACCCCCGTGCTGCGCGTCCGCCCGCGTCCGGCCGTGGATACCGCACCACCCACGCCGCCGCCCCGCGCCAGCACGCCCGCCCGCCACCGCTAAGCACCGACAAAGCACCCGTTGTCCCTGACCGCATCCCCGGCCCCGGCCCCGCGCATCTCCTACGGCGCGGTGCTGGGCAGCCCGTACGTCGCCCGCCTCCTCGTCGGCACCCTCACCGGCCGACTTCCCAACGGCATGGCGCCCGTCGCCATCCTTCTGTGGGCCACCGCGAGCGGCAGCAGCATCGCCTTCGGCGGGCTGCTCAGCGCCCTGTACGGGCTGTCCTCCGCGCTGGCCCAGCCGGTCAAGGGACGCCTCATGGACCGCCACGGCCAGAGCGCGGTGCACCTTCCGGCCGCCCTGCTCAACTCGGCCCTCCTGGTGGCTCTGCCCCTGGCCGGACCGTACGGCGGACCGGGCCTCGCCACGGCCATCGTCGTCGCCGGCGGCCTGACCACGCCTCCCCTGGAGGCCGGACTCCGGGCGCTGTGGCCGAGCGTGCTGCCAGACCCTCGGCTGCGGCACGCCGCGCTCGCGCTCGACACCGGCACGCAGGGCCTGCTGTACATCGTCGGCCCCCTGCTCGTGGCCGCGCTCGCCTCCGCGTACAACCCCGCCGTCGCGCTCGCCGTCACCGCAGCCCTCGGCCTGGCCGGCACCGCCGCGGTCGCCCTCGCTCCGCCGTCGCGACGCTGGCGACCCGAACCGTTCGTGGGGCAGGACACGGCCCCGGCTCGGCAGTTGGCCACCCCTGCCGCGTTGCTGCTGTTCGTCTCCCTCACCGGCATCGGGTTCGCGATCGGAGCCATGAATGTGTGGTCCATCTCCATGGCCGAGCACCACCACCAGGACATGCTCTCGGGCATCATCCCCGCCGCGTTCTCCACCGGCGCCTTCCTCGGCGGCCTCATCTACGGAAGCCGCACCTGGACCGGCACCACCACCAGGCGACTGATCATCGCCACAGCCGCCTTCCTGGCCGGGTGGCTCCCGCTCCTTGCCCTTCCGGCCCCGTATGCGGCCACCGCCGCGGTCACCGTGCCCGGTGCGTTCCTGACCATCGTGGTCGCCTGCGCCTACGTCACCACCGACGCCCTCACCCCCGCAGGCCGCACCAGCGAGGCGTACGCGTGGCTGATCCGCTCGATCGGCGCCTGGCAGTCCGTCGGCACCGCCGTCGCTGGACGCCTCGCCGAGCAGCCCCTGGCCAGCGCAGCGCTCCCCGCCGCCGGCGCGGCCTTCGCTCTCATCGTCCTTCTCGCCGCGCGCCGACGTCTCGGCCCCACCGGACAGCCGCCGCGCGGCCGGCACCGCCGCCCCCCCCGAGGCCGACACAAGACGCCCTGATCAGGGCGCAACCCCACTACTTACCAACCCCTTTTGAGGAGATCCATTTATGGCCGTCCGTACGCATTGGACCGTGGAGCACACCTGCTCCCACCAGGTAGTTCATGACCTGTCCGGCCGTCCTGCCGACAAACGGGCAGGGTTCGCCCGCTGGCTCTCGGCCAAGGACTGCTCCGACTGCTGGAAGGCGGCGCGCGACGCCGACACCGAGTCCAAGGAGGAGTGGCTCGCGGCCAAGCGCGCCGCGGAGCAGGAGGCTGCCGTCGCGTGGGCGAAGCAGTTCGACATGCCGCAGTTGGAAGGCCCGGCCAAGGCCCTGGACTGGGGCGAGCGCTCCCGCCACCAACTGATGACGGCCGCGCACACCGCGCTGGTCGTGGAAGGGACCTGGGACGAGGCGGACTGGGCGGAGCTGGAGGAGAAGGCCCGCGCCATCACCCGCGCCGGATGGTGGATTGACCAGCGCGACGCCGAAGGCACCGACGTGCTCGAACTCCTCGACGCTGCAGGCGAGAACGACCGCGGTACGGAGAACCCGTTCCGCTGACGGCGGGGGAACATAGCCGGGAAACGCCGGTTAGCCAAACCGGCGTTCCTCCGGACCATTGTTCCTCCCACCCCGCCACCGATTGCGTGGAAGGAACCGCATGTCCCAGCCCCCGCCCACTTCGGCCTTCGCGCCGACGCCCGACCCGCTCACCCCCGACCGGGACATCACCCACCAGCACTTCCAGGCCGGCGACACCGTCGTCGTCCTGAAGGGGGTGGCCGGCGGGGAACTGTGGGGCGACGCGATGCGCGTCGTCGCCCCGTCCTGGCACACCCCGACCGACGAGGACGGATGGCGGCTGCGTGATGCGACCGGCGGCGCCCAGTCCTACGTCACCGGCCACCCCCGCTACCTCGTGCACCTCTCGCGCCGCTGCCCGGACTGCCTGATCTACCTGCGGGCCATGGAAGACGCTCTCCTTCCGCGGTACGCCGACCGCAACGAGCTGATCGACTGCGGCTGGTACACCACCACCGCCCTCAACCAGTTGGTGCACATCGCCGACATCCGGGGCGGCCGGTGATCCCCGGCATCCACGAGCGGACCTACACGCCGCACGACCCGCTCGCCGAGGCACTCGGGCGTCCGGTCTCGCCGAACGAGGGCCTGACGGAGTACACGGTCGTCGCCCACTGGCCGGGCCTGGATTACTTCAGCCTGGACGACGAGCAGAGGACCTGGACGTCCGTCCAGTGGGCCGAGCACCTCGAAGATCCTTACCTGGAGCACCCGTTCGCCGCCAGCCCGGACGACGACCGGCGGGCGATCCTCCACCTCGACGTCCGACTTCACCCGGACGACCGGGAGCTGACCGGCCCCGAGTGGGCCGAAGCTGCCCACCGGCTCGCGCGGGCCGCCGGCATCGAGATTCCCGGCAAAGAGCACGGCTGCCGCTGGATCGCCGTTCACGCCCAGCCCGGACGCCTCGACCTGATCGCCAACCTGATCCACCTCGACGGTGCGTGGCACGCCCCGCCCACGGACATCCTCCGGCGCCTGTCGGACGAGGCGCGCCGCATCGAGCAGGACCTCCGCCTGATCCCCGTCCGCACCGGCCCCACGGCGCGGCTCTCCATCCGGCCGGCGCCCACGGCATCGGCCCAGCTGGCGATCGTCCTAACGCAGCTCGCCGATGAGCAAGTCGGTCCGCTGGCCACGGTCCGCGGACTCGTCGAGCACAGCGCGCACCGGATCGCCCGCCAGCCCGGCGGCGCCGGCAACGACGCGGCGCACCGTCTGGAGCTGATCGCCCGCCGCCTCCACGCCATCCAGCAGGACCTGGACAGTACCGCCGCGCAGCTGGTCCAGCCGCGGGTCGCCGCCGTACCGCCCGCCGTCCGGCGCACCGCCCATCGATCGCCGTAGGAGAAACGTCTCTTTGCCTCTTGCCGACCGTTTCCTGGACATCTGCCGTGACCCGCACTCCGACGAACTCCTCGCCCGCGGCGGGGACTCCGAGGCGCACAGCGTCCTGCAGCGCGCGGGTTTCATCGCCGTCGTCCGCGTCCACGAGACCTACCACCGCGCCCCCACCTGCCTCACCAAGGACGACGAGTCCGATCTCGCCACCGACGCCGTCGCCCGCCTCCGGGCCGCCGGATACCACGTCGACTGCGACACAGACTTCGACACCGACTGCCGCCCGGCCAGTTACCTGCCGCTGGGCTCCTCCGTCGCCCACCTCGCCGAGCGAATACGCGAAGCCACCACCACGGAAGAGGCGGCCGACGCACTGATCGAGTTGACCGCCGCCCACGACGGCATCCTCGCCGCTCTGGGCGATGTCCTCACCGCCACCGCCGACTTCCACGACGGACTCGGCCAAGCGGCCGACCCCTACATCGCCCGGCGGCTGCGCTACCTCGCCGACGAGCACCTCCACATCATCCGCACCGACCTCGCCGACACCCGCAACGCTCTCGCCGACCGGCACGCCCCTCACCCCGGGCGCAGCACCTGCACCCAAGAGGTCCCCGCCACCGAACGCGAGCGCTCCGCCGTGTGCGCCTGCCCGCCCCCGCTGCGCACGCTCCCCACACCGCCGCCATCGGTAGCCGCCGGACTGCGCCGCTGACCCCCACCTCGCCCAAGGACACCATGCACGACCACGACACCTCCGAGCGCCTCGCCTCGTACGCCGACGTCCTCGCCGGCGAACTCCCCGACATCTGGACCAGCACTCACCTCCCGCCGGAGGACAAAGACGACCTCGCCGAACTGGCTGACCGCATCTGGGACCTGGACCTGGTCGCCGCCTCACTCGCCGAGCACCCGCTCCAGCAGGCAGCCGTCCTGAGCCGCCCCGACGGCGCCCAACTCGTCCTTCTCGACCGGCACGACGAACGCGACGGCTTCCTCATCGCCGCCGTCGCCCCGCGCGCCCTGCCCGACGAGGCGTACCGCGCCGTCCCCGAGCCCAACGGCATCGCCCTGGCGGACGACCCGTTCCTGAGCGCCGAGCACGTCGCCGGCGACCTGCTCGCCCGCTACGACAGCGCGCTCGCCCAGGTCCGGCACAACGCCCTGGGCGGCATCCAGCCCTCCCAGCCGGACCGGGTCGTCCTGACCTGGCAGCCAGACGGCAGCGTCGCCACCGCCCCCGTCGATGACCGTGCCGGCGCGATCCTCGTCTCCAACGGCTTTGTCCAGGACCCGCAGAGCGGCACCTACCGCCTCAGCGGCGGCGACACCAGGGCGCAGGCACGCGCCCTGCGCGAGATCGGCCCTCAGCTCGACGCCCTCGGCATCGGCACCGCCCTCCAGCACCCCGCAGGCCGGACCGCGCCCACCTCCGCCCCAGCCTCCATGCCGCCCTCCCCGGCAAGCAACCGTAATCCGACCGCCAGGGCTCGATGAAGCAGACGGAGCCCGAGTTCTGGGTGCTGGAGTACGTCACCATCACTAAGGACCCGCGTACCGACCTGGTCGTCGCCATCGGCGGCACCGAGAAGGCGGCGGACATCCTCCAGCGAACCGGCGGTTTTCTCTCCGTCCCCGGACCGCGCGGTGATTACCACCGACTTCCGCACGGCCTGCCGGTCGAGCAGCAGCGCCTGAAGGCGACCACCGCCTCGCATGCCCTGCTCGCCGCCGGTCACAGCGTCCACCTCGACCCCGCTCTGAACGCGCTGGCCACGCCGGACAGCGAACATGAAGCGGCCCTGCGCTACCTCGCCCAGCTCGCCGAGCGGGCCTCGGCCGCCAGGACCAGCAGTGCGGTGGCCGAGGTGCTGACCGAGATCGCGGCCCCGGTCAACGGGCTGCTGCCCCTCACCAGGGAAGTGGTCGTCCGGTGCTGGATCGCCGCCAGTGACCTCCAGCGGGCTGCCCCCGGCGGTGTCCCCGAACCCCTCGCACGGCTCGGGGACACCACCAGCTCCCTGAGCCAGGCCGCGCACGTGATCCTCCACGCCCGCAACCACGCCGCCCGCGCTCCGCAACCGGCGGCCCCCACACCGCCTCCGAGCAACGCCCAGCCCCCGGCCTCCCGCCGCCGTTGACCCCGGAGAGAAACACATCGCCAACCTGGCCGACGAATACGGCACGGACGTCGAGATCTACATCAAGGCCCTGACGACCACCATCCACGCCGACACCCCCACCGGCGCCCCCGCCAAACTCCACGGCCTGCTGGAACAGCTCGGCCTCGAACGCCACGAATACCCCACGGGCGCGCCGCTGTACATCTGGCACACCGTGCCCGAACACCTCGATGCCGACGAGCAGAAGCACCTGGCGACCCGCGCCATCCCCGCCCTGCTCCTGGCCGGGTACGAGGTCAACTGCACGCCCGACGTCTTCGACGAAGCCACCTACCGGCAGGCCGTACACGACGTCCGCACCCGTGCGGCCCGCCCTGCCGCGCAGCAGCCGGCACCGGCCAGCTCCCCCTCGCGCCCCGCTCCAGCCCGCCGCACCCCGTAAGGCCACCCGGGCGGCCCCGGCACCACGCCGGGGCCGACCACCGCACCGCCCGATCCCCGGAGAAACCTGTAGCAGCCCGCACACCCCCACCGATCAGCCACCGGCTCAAACCTCGACTCGCGACCGCGCTGTTCCGCCGCTACCTGCGCGCCTGCATCCCGACCGGCCCCGACCGCGCCTCCCCGCTCGCCAGCGCCCGCCCGGAGGCCGTCCTCGCCGAGACGCAGCGCGTCGGCCACCGCCACCACCACTGACCGTCCACCGACCCGGAGGAGCATGACCCACCCCGCCCCCTACCCGGTGAAACTGGCCGACGAGATCACCCGACAACTCGGCCAGCTCGCCGACCACCTCTCTCAACTTCCCCCGCCCCAGGCCGCGCAGGTCATCGCCCGCGTCCTAGACCCGGACGCCGGAGTCCTCGGCAGCATCACCCACCTCGTCGCCACCGGCAGCATGTTCGCCAAGGACCAGGCCGAACGAGGCGCTCTCCCCGCGGAGGTGTGGCTCGCCCTGGGCCGCGCCTCGAACGAACTGCACGACATCACCCTCGACCTGGACGAACACAAAGACACCCTCCGGCACGTCGGCACCCAGCCCGCCACCACCGCGCCGAAGCCCCCGGCACCCTCACCGCTCGTCGTCCGGCGGCACCGGTGAAGAAGAAGCAATGGCAGGGCTGGGGGCCAGGCGAACAGGCCGAGCAGCACTACCTCGTCCAGCCCCGCGCCCTCGCCGGCGGCGGCGACATCCGACACGTCTCGGAGTTCCTGCGCGCCTCGGGATGGCGGGACAAGTCCAAGGCGAACGGCCCTCTGCTCATGGAGAGCCCCGACCGCACCGTCCGTGTCGCCTACGACCCCAATGTCCTTCCCGGCGGGTGGACCATCCACGGCAGAGCGGACGGCCCCAACGGCGAGTGGACGGCGCACCTGGGCCGACAGACCCCGGTGGAGATCGTCGCCGGCCTGACCGACGCCCTCACCCGACCCCGCTCCGCCCACGCCCCCAACGTCTGGGCGCCCCTGCAGGAGCAGAACTGGCACACGCGTTTCGAGGGCGAGCACTACACCGCGACCAGCCCCGACGGCACCGCGTGGATGCAGTACCACCAGGGCGCCGACGGCTCGGCGATGTGGTGGACCGGAGCGAAGGACCAGAAGGGCAACGGATGGACGGCCAATTTCACGCCGAACACGCCGATGCACCTGGTCCAAGCCTTCTCAACCGAACTCGGCGGCCCCGATCCCGTGATGCGCCCTCGCGGACGCGTGCCGCTGAGCGCGCAGATCCGTACCTGGTCGGTCTCCGTCAAGCCCTCCCAGCTCAGTGCGTGGCAGCAGGCCCGGATCACGGCCGCCCGCGCCGCCACCTGGGCCCGCAACAGCGCCCGAAGCACACGGCCGCGCACCACCGCCCGTCCCTATATCCACGCCGGCGGCGCCCGGACCCGCCGCTGACCCGATGCCCGTCCCAAGGAGCCCGATGCCCGCACTCACCCCGGACACCATCCACACACTGAGCGAAACGCTGTCGGACCTCACCGACTACCTGCGCGAGAACCCTGACCCCGTGGAGGCCCTCGCCCTCGTCGAGCCCCTTCTCGACGAGTACACGGGCCTGCCCGTCCAACTCGCCGACACCCTGCGCGCCCTCGCCCGTGCCCTTCAGGACCACACGGACGTCCCGCGCACCGCGCAGGTCGACCTTCTGATCACCGAGTTGCGCACGGCCGCGTGGGAGCAGACCGACCAGCACACACTCCACTACGTCCTGGACGACCTCCGCGACCTGTACGGCAGTGCCGCCGCGAGCGAGCCGGGGTACTGCCGGTGCCGCTGAGCGAACGGCAGCTCGCCGCCTTCGCAGACAAGCACGCCGGGCGCATCCCGTTCGACACCAGCCCCCGCCACCTCGCCGGTCCCGGAGACGCCCGCCACGTCACCCACGGCCTGGCCACCGCCGGATGGAGCGCCGTCTCCGACCCCCTGAGTGCCGAGATCGTCCTGTGCAGCCCCGACCTGCGCCACCGCCTCCAGTTCGACCCGCAGTCCACCACCTCCGCGTGGTGGCGGCTGCGGGCGGAGCCCACCGACACCGAGCCCGGCTGGTACGCCGAGTTCGGCGAACTCGTGCCCGCCGAGGTCCTCGCCGGCTTCACGGACGCCCTCATCGTCCCGCCGCCACAGCAGCCGGACCCGTGGCAACCAGTGACCTCGGCGGGGTGGCACCGCGACGCAGACGGCACAGCGCGCTCGCCAGACTCCATGTGTCACATCGAACTGCGCCCGTTGAGCGAATTCCGCGACCGGCCGTCCTGGCACGTCGAGACCCGTGAGCCCGGCCACGGAGAGTTCCACGGCCCGCGCATCTGGCACGCCTACTTCGACGAGCACACCCCCGCCCACCTGGTCGGATCGTTCCTCACCGCACTGGCCGACCGTAGCCCTCTCCAGCGCGGCATGTACGACCGCACCGGCCACTACAGCGCCGTGCAGGAGCCCAGCCCACTGCGCCCACAGCAAGTGGTCGACGCCCACGCCACGCGCCTCAGGTCCCTCCGCGCGCAGGCACGCTCCGCCCGTCGGCAGCAGACGAAACCCGCGACGACCCCGGCGAACGTCAGCCCAGCCCAGCCGGCCGCTCGCCGCTGAACCGACAGGACTCCACCTCATCTCCACCGACCACCACGCACACCGCGACTTCCTCCGTCACCTCGACGATTATCTGAGCGACAGCAAGAAGATCCTCGACGCCTGGGATGCCTACTCCGACGAGCACACTGACCTCGACGGCTGGCCTTACGACGACCACGCCTACGGCATGCGCGCGAGCCAGCGCGACGCCGACACCCTCACGGCGTTCGAACCGCTCCGCTACGGCGCCCGTCACCTGCTGGCCACCGCCGAGACCCAGTTGGCCCAGTTGCCGGAGAACACGGTGCAGAGCCGCTGGGTCTACCAGTTGGGCGTCCTGCGCGACGCCCTCGACCGGCTCGACGAACTGCACGAGCAGTGGCTGGAGACCCGAGACGCCCTCCCCGCCACCGCCAGGCCCGGCACCGCCGACTTCGACGACGCCCTCGCCGAGCATCACGCCGAATCGTGGAGCTACCTCGATGACTGGGCCACTCACGGCAAGGCGCTCCGGGAGATCAACTCCGCTGCTCGGAAGGCCCGTTCGCCTCTGGCCCCCATACCGGTCCCCGCACCCGTCCGGCGGAGTGCGGCACGGAAGTGAGCATGCCCCCGACTGCCGAGACCGTCGAGGTCGACTTCATCGCACCGCGTCACCTCGCTGGCGGCGGTGATCCCGCCTGGATCACCGTTCCCCTCCACCGTGCCTGCGGCTGGAGTCACGGCAACGACCCCCTGAGCCGCGCGTCCTGCTCACCAGCCCCGATCAGAAGGCCCTCCTGCGCCTGGAGCCCGACCTTGACGGACAGTGGTGGACCTTGAGCCACGCTGCGGAGCCGGACAGGCCCGCCTGGTACGCGAGCTTCGGCGCACGTACCCCGGTCGAACTCATCGCCGCCGTCACCGACACCCTCACCGACCCCGCCTCGACAGCGAGCGCCCCGTCCGACCCGTACGAGCCGCTCCGGCAGATCGGTTGGTCACCGTACTGCGACGACGGCCTCGTATCGCCCGACAAGGCGGCGTACGTCGAGCGCCTGGGAACGCCGGATGATCCGGGAGCCTGGTTCGTCACCGTCACGCTCGGCCTGCATCAGAAGGTGTGGCAGGCCCGTTTCGGCGAGCACACTCCCGCGCGCCTGGTCACCGCGTTCACCGACGCGCTCGCCGATCCGGCCCCCGTAGCGCGCACCGACAGCGTGCACAGTCTGCCGACCCACGACCCGGACGTCGTCACCCGCCGGACCACAGACGTGCTCGCCGTACTTGTCGCAGGGGCGTTGGAAGAACGCGTCCACACTCTCGCTGCCCGGCGCACCGTCCCGCCGACCAAACCGATGCCCTCGGCGCCTCCGCCGGTCAAGAACGGCCGCAGCCGCTGATCCCTCCGTCCCCGCCCGGAAGCACGTAGCCCTTGCCCCCTTCCTCCTCCTCGAACAGTTCCACCGACGGTTACGACCTCGTTCTGCGCCTCCTCCTCGGCGTACTCGCGATCGTCGTCCCCCTCGCCCACTTCGCCTGGCTGTCGGGCAACATCACCGCCTACCTCACCGGAGCCGACTGGGCGCCGTACCAGCCGACCGCCGCCCTGCTCCACCCCGAGCAGGTCTGGCCCGGTACGGGAGAAACGTCCCTGCTGATCGGCGCCCGCATCGTGCCCGTCCTTCTGCTCCTGGCCCTCGGGGCGGCGGTCGGCGTCGTATGGGCCCGGCACAAGAGCCGCAGCGGCGGCCGGAAAAAGAAGATCACAGACATGGCCAAGGCCCGGGATATCGAGCCCTTGATGGCCAGGGCGATCACCGACAAGGCTCGCTCCCTGCGGCCGAGCCTGAAGGACGCCAAGCACATCGACGCGAAGGACACCGGCATCCTCCTGGGCAACCTGCAGGGCACCAAGCACGAGGTGCGCATGGGGTTCGAGGACGTCGCCGTCGCGATCATGGCGCCCCGCTCCGGCAAGACGACCTCGCTCGCGATCCCCTCCATCCTGCACGCCCCCGGACCGGTGCTGCTCACCAGCAACAAGGCCGCCGGCGATGCCTTCACCACGGCCTACGAAGCGCGGGCGAAGGCGGGACAGGTGTGGACCATGGACCCGCAGCAGATCGCCCATGCTGCCCGCGAGATGTGGTGGAACCCCCTGGCCAGCGCGACCACCCTGGACGGCGCAAACCGGCTGGCCGGCCACTTCCTCGCCGCGAGCGTCGATGCGTCCCAGCAGGGCGACTTCTGGTCCAAGGCCGGCAGCAACATCCTGTCCCAGCTGCTCCTGGCCGCGGCTCTCGACGAGCGGCCGATCACCGACATCATGCAGTGGCTCGCCTTCCCGGCCGACCGGACCCCGCTCGACATCCTCCGTGATCACGGTTTCGCCGCCGTCGCCGCCCAGCTCAAGGGCACCGTCGAGGGGCCGCCCGAGACCCGCGACGGCATCTACGAGACTGCCCGCCAGTACGCCGCCGCGCTGCTCAACTCCGAGATCGCGGCCTGGGTGACGCCGCAGAAGGACGTCCCCGAATTCCAGCCGGCGCAGTTCGTCACCTCCACCGACACGCTCTTCCTGCTCAGCAAAGACGGAGGCGGCGGCGCCTCCGCGCTGATCGCGGCGTGCGCGGACTCGGTGATGCGCGCCGCGACCGCCCAGGCCGAGCGCGCCGGCGGACGGCTCGACCCGCCCATGCTGGCGATCCTCGACGAGGCCGCCAACGTGTGCAAGATCAGCGACTTGCCGGATCTGTATTCGCACCTCGGGTCGCGCGGGATCATCCCGATCACGATCCTGCAGTCCTACCGCCAGGGCCAGAAGGTCTGGGGTGACGCCGGCATGGACGCCATGTGGTCCGCCTCGACCGTGAAGGTCATCGGCAGCGGTATCGACGACCCCGACTTCGCCGACAAGCTCAGCCGCTTGATCGGCGACCACGATGTCGAGACCACCTCGACCTCGCACTCGGAGTCCGGCAAGTCGACCTCCGTGTCGATGCGGCAGGAGCGGATCCTGCCCGCCGACGCCATCCGGGCCCTGCCCAAGGGCGCTGCGCTGTGCTTCGCCACCGGCATGCGCGCCGCGATGCTCGACCTGCGTCCCTGGTACCTGGAGCCCGGCGCTGACGAGCTGTCCGCCGCCTCCGCCCGCGCGTCGAAGGCCATCACCGCCCGCGCCGTCGCCAAGCACGCACCCCAGCAGGGCGACTACGGCACGGCCGCCTAACCGGGCTGCGCCACACCCCCGGATCGCGCTCACCGCACCACGACCCTCCGGAGCACCATGGCTCTCACCGACCACCACGACGTCTTCATCGGCTCGACCGGCGACGGATGTTCGTCGTCCTCAACCGCCCTCTCCGCAACGCCGCCCGCATCCTGACCGGGGCGGGATTCACCGCCCGCGAGCACCAGGGCCGCACCCTCTTCCTCCTCCCGCCCGAGACTGCCGAGGACGCGCACGAGCGCGCCGGCGTCGCGGCCTACGGGCTCATGGCCCACACCCTGGACCTCGTCGACCTGGCCTGGACCACGCGCCAGCACGGCGCAACCTCGTCACGCGAGCCCGACGTGACCATCCGCTTCTCCGACCACGCGGTCACCGCGACCGCGGCCACGGGCCAGGCCGACGCCGTCCTCGTCCAGCACGGCTTCATACCAGCGGGGGCGCAGCGACAGTACGCACTGCCGTCCGGACTCGGTGAGCGCGAGGCCCTCAGCGCTGTTGTCCGCGCCGAGGCCCACCTCTACGCCGACGGCATCAGCGTGCGCATCGACCTCGGCATCGCGGCCTGGCAGGACATCCCGCCGGCGCCATCCCGCCCCGGTGCCGCCCCCGCACCGCCGCGCACCACACAGGTCCAGCGGCGCAGCCGCTGACCACCGTCCGCTTTTCCCCGGAGCACTGCACCATGCGCCAGATCGACCTTCAAGCCGAGATCGCCCGACTGCGGCAACTCGGCAGCGACTTCGAGGACTTGCACAGCGAGATCCGCTCGCTCACCCTGACACCCGGCACCGACGCCCGTCAGCAGCTCACGGCGAAGATCGTGGACACGAACGAGCTGGTCCAACAGGCCATGTTCCGCCTCGCCGCCCTCGACGGCAGCCAGTACACCGCCGTACCCGGCAGCCGCCCGGCTCTGGAGTTGCTCGCCTCCGTCGTCTTGGCCGCCAGTCTCGCCGCAGCCGACTTGGCCTGCGCGCTGGAGGCCAACCCGCTGGAGGGCGCCCCGTTCCCCGGCCCGCCGGGCGCCTCGTTCCTCAGCTCGCCGGCCGATGAAGCAGCCGTGCGCACGGCGCGGCACGCGGAGGCCGTCCCCGCCATGGCGGAGCACCTCGCGAACGCCACCCACCATCTCGACCTGGCCTACACCGGCTGCTACTACCTCGCCAGCGGCATCACCCGGGACCTGAAGCAGCACGCCGAACAGAACCAGGCGACACCGGCGCCGAAGATCACGGACAGCCAGTACGCCGTCCTCGCCCGGCTGTCCGCAAGTGGCGGCACCCGTTACGTGATCAGCCGGTACGGCGTGCTCAAGGCCAGCGACAAGGACCGGGCCACCGTGAACGTCGCCACCCTCAACGCCCTGATCAAGCGAGGACTCGTCGCAGTGGACACCACGACATCCCTGCACCAGGGCCAGCGCCTCCACGTCACCGCCGAAGGCCAGCGTGGCCTCGCCCAGCACAAGCCCGCCACGACCCCCGCCCGAACAGCGGCCGTGACGCCTCCTGCGACCCAGCAGGCCACCGCAGGACGCACGCGATGACCGGCTTCGCCCCGACGGGCCGCGTCCTGGTCAGCCCCGTCTACCTGGCCGGCCCCGGCAACTCCACCATGCACCTGATCACCGCCACCGCCGACGCCTTCTCCCGCCCGGACCCCGCACGCCGCAGGCCGCGCGACCTCCCCGAGCGCCACCTGCCCTTTGTGACCATCCGGTCTGCGGCGGCCCGCACCCAAGCTCACGCTGCCGGCGCCACCGCCCGGCCATCGGCCAGCGCTGTACCCGTGGCCCGAACACCGGCGCACCTGCGCCTTGCCAACCCCACACGATCACGCCGCTGACCTTCCCGCCCGGCCTCGTCGGCACAGCCCAGGCCCGCCACCTGGGCCCTCGAATGCCGACACCTGGTGACGGTCCGAAGCGCTCCGTCTCTTCCCCACCACTGGACTCCCCTGTGCCCGAACCCCGCCCCGACCCCGGCCTGCGCCGCACGCAGCGGACCGGCCGTGACCGTAGCGATGACGATGTCCTCGTCGCCCCTGGCTACCTCGCCGGCAGTGCCTACTGCGGTGACGACGCCTTCGTCCCGCTGACCCATCACTACTGGCACGACATGAGTGACGAGATGGGCAACTTCTACGTCACGACCATGGGCAGCCAGCTCCGCATCGCCTACGTCCCAGAAGCATCCGAACTGATGCCGGACGCCACCGCGTTGTGGCAGATCCGCTGCCGCACGGATCTGCACGCCCCACCGACGTGGACCGCGGCCTTCACCGACGAGACCCCGCCCGAGATCGTCGCCGCCGTCACCGCCGCCCTGGACGCCGACGTCACCACGGGCCGATGGGACGACGAGCCCTACCGCGAGCGCGATGACCATCCGGAGATGGTGTGGGAGGTCCTGCGCGCCGCCCGCTGGCAGATCACCGTGGACGGCTGGCACATCACCGCGACCTCGCCCGACCTGCTGGCCCGCCTGGAATACCGCCCTCCCTCCTCGTTCGGCGGGCACACAGTGGCCCGGGACGAGGCGTGGCGCGCGAGGATCCTTGCCTCCCCGGATGCGCGGCGGGCGCTGTGGGAGGCCGATTTCCACAGCGCCACCCCCGCCCACCTGGTCACGGCCTTCGCCACGGCTCTGGCCGATCCGGCACCAATCTCCCGTGAACGCGCCTGCGTGCCGCGCGAATGCCACGCCCACCTGCGCCCGCTGAAGCCGGACGCCCCCGCGGCACCCCGGGCCGTGGCGGTGCCCACACCGCGAGACCTCGCCCGCGCCCGGGCGGCTCGCGGTCCTGCACTGGCGACCGTCAGCGTTCCGCGCTGGTCGACCACGACACGGCCGCCCGCCGCTGCTGCCCCCGCCGTCACGCAGGGCCCGCGCCGCTGAACATGTCCGCCGCCGGGATCCAGAGCGACACAACCGCCGAAGGCCACCGCGCGCTCGCCCGCCACCAGCCCAGCCGCAAGCGCCTCCTCGCCGCCTCCTACGGCAGCGGCACCACCCGGCCCTGGTACGAGCCGGCAACCGGCAGCGCCATCCCGTCCCGCCGCCCGAGCACGCCGCCGAAGGCCACAGCCGTACGGCGCTGACTGCCCGCGCCCCTTCGGGGTCGCCTCCCCGGTATCCGCCCACCCCCGTACGGCGGCAAGCGCAGTGCGGTGCCGAACGGCCGGTTCCACCGACCGCGCGGACGGCGAATGGCTGCCCCCTACTGATCCACCCTTTGGGAGTCCTACCTGTGCGCAACTCCCCTTCTGCCACCGAGGTGTTGTCGGTCTCCGCCGCGGACGGCACTCGCCTGTCCGTCTACCGCGACACCCCGGTGCGCCCGCGTCCCGCCGGCGCGACGGTCGTGCTGGTGCACGGCGCGTCCGTTACCGCAGACCTGTGGCGCGTCCACGCCCGGCACCTGACCGGCCTGGGCTTGACCGTCGTGCGCTACGACCAGCGCGCGCACGGTCACACCCCGCGCGGCCAGGCACGGCTGACGATCCGGCAGCTCGCCGACGACCTGCACCAGATCCTCACCAGCACCGTCCCCACCGGGCCGCTCGTGCTCGCCGGCCACTCCCTGGGCGCCCTCGTCCTGCAGGAACTCGCCGCCCTGCACCCCCAACACCAGGCCCGCGTACGGGGCATGGTGCTGCTGTCGGCCACCGCACGCGGGGCAAGCGTGCTGCCCGGCCGCAGCCCGCGTGCCCTGCTTCTGGCCGCCGGACGCAGCCTGTTCGCCCTGACCTGCACCCACGCGCCCCAGGCCGTGGACCTCCTGCGGCACCGGCTGCCCACCACACACCCCTACCACCTCGCGCCCCACCCCGGCCGGCCGGCCGACGGGCCACCGCCGTGCCGCCACGGCATCCGCCACACCCACACCCGCGATCTCGCCGACCTGTGGCAGCGCCTGCGCCGCTACCAGCCGCGCGACGCCACCGTGCTCAACCAGTTCGGCGACCGGCTGCTGCTGATGGCCGGCGCGGACGACCGGCACATCCCCGCCGCCCACACCAGGCAGCTGGCCGCCCAACTCCCTGCCGCCCGCCTGGAGATCCTCCCCCGCACCACGCACGCGCTGCCCATCCGCCACCCCGCGCTCATCAGCGACCGCATCGCCAGCCTCGCCGCCGACCCACGCCCCCACCCTCCTCACCCCCAGGACCGATCATTTCCGAACTCCCCGCCTTCCGGGCAATTTCACTAGGCGCCGGCATCCAGTCCAGCGCCATGCTCGCCCTCTCCGCACAAGGCATACTCCCGAAGGTCGACTACGCAATTTTCGCCGACACGGGCTGGGAACCGAGAGCCGTTTATTCCCATCTCGACCGGCTGGAGCGAGAAATAGCCAGACCCGCAGGCATTCCCGTTCTCCGCGTGTCGTCCGGAAACATACGCGAGGATGCCCTGGATCCCGACCACAGGTTTGCGTCAATGCCGCTCTACGTCCTGAACAAGGGCGGAAATCCGGGTATGACCAGGCGGCAATGTACCGGGGAATATAAAATTAAGCCGATCAAGAAAAAGATCCGCGAACTACTCGACTACCCCTATCCGACACGCATCCCCAAGGGAATCTTCGTCGAGCAGTGGGTCGGCATTTCCACCGATGAATTCCACCGGGCCAAGGACGCCGACGTCAAGTACATGCGCAACCGGCACCCGCTCATCGACATGGGCTGGTCACGGTCCGACTGCGTCCGCTATCTGACGTCGCTCGGCCTGGCCGACACCCCGAAATCGAGCTGCCTCGGGTGCCCTTTCCACGGAAACGCCCAGTGGCGCAACATCCGCGACAACTCCCCGGAGGAGTGGGAGGACGTGGTGGAGTTCGACGCGGCCATCCGCAAGGGAAACGCGCGCGCCAACGCCACCGGCAACCGTCTGCTCGGCGAGGCGTTTCTCCACCGCTCCCGCGTCCCTCTCAGCGAAGCTCCCATCGATCACGTGACCGCCGCCGAATGGGCGGCGATGCAGCAAGAACTCACCGAGAGCGGACCGGATCTTCAGGAGCTGGAGCAGGGCGTCGTCGACGGCTGTTCCCCGTGGGCCTGCCGCGGTGAAGCCGAACCGGTGCAGGACGACTTCGGGCTGGCCTCTTGACCATCCTGGACCTGTTTGCGGGGCCGGGGGGATGGAGCCACTCGCTTGACGTCCTCGGCGTACGGGACGTGGGCCTGGAATGGGATGAGTGGGCCTGCAAAACCCGTGCGGCGGCAGGGCAGTTGACGATTCGCACCGACGTGGCGCTGTATCCCGTCCGGCCCTTCCTCGGAAAAACCGCCGGGCTCATCGCGAGCCCGCCCTGCCAGGCATGGTCCATGGCCGGCAAGCGCCTCGGCCTGGTGGACCAGCCCCTGGTCCACCAGGCGGTCGCCGACCTCGCCACCGGCCGCGACACCCGCGCACAGCTCCTGGCCGCCTGCCGTGACGAGCGCTCCCTGCTGGCGGCCGAGCCGATGCGCTACCTGCACGCCCTCAACACGGTCGGCGAACCGGAGTGGGTGGCCATGGAGGAGGTCCCCGACGTGCTGCCGCTGTGGCGCCAGTACGCGGCCATCCTGCGCAGCTGGGGTTTCTCGGTCTGGTATGGGATCCTCAATGCCGCCGACTTCGGCGTTCCGCAGACGCGGAGGCGGGCGATTCTGCTCGCCTCCCGGGTCCGTACGGCACAGCCTCCAACGCCGACGCACTCCCAAGTCGCTGAGCCCGAATCGCTGTTCGGTCCGGGCCGCGCCCGCTGGGTGAGCATGGCTGAGGCGCTCGGGTGGGGCGCGACCGACCGGCCTGTCCCCACCGTTTGCGCCGGCGGCGGACCCGGCGGCGGGCCCGAGCCTTTCCCTTCGGGCTCCCGAAAGACGCTGTCCGATGCCCGGGAGCGCGGCACGTGGATGCCGCGACCGGATGGAGTGGTTCTGCAGTCCCGCCGCGAAGGCGCAGGGTGGGCGGCGCTGCACGGCACCCGTGAGAACCGTGCCGCCAGCGCTCCGGCGCCGACGTTCACCGCCGAGGCCCACCGTTGGTCTTGGTCGCTGCGCAGCAACAACCAGGCCAACGCCACCGTCCGGTCCATCGAGGAGCCGGCGGGAACGTTGTTTTTCGGACACCGCGCGAACGAGTGCACGTGGGTCGCAGAACCGGCCGCTGCGCCGACGCAGGACACAGAGGCCCCCGCTGTGCCGGAGCCGATCCGGATCACCGCCCGCGAGGCGGGCCTCCTGCAGACCTTCCCCGCCGACTACCCCTGGGCCGGCAACAAAGGCCAGGTCTTCGGCCAGATCGGCAACGCGGTCCCACCGTTGCTCGCCGGCCACCTCCTCGCCCCGCACCTCGGCGTCACCCTCGACCCCGACGATTTCACCCTGGCCGCCTGATGCCCCACAGCCCCGAACCCGACGAAGACGACCTGCCCGACACACATCCGCCGCCGCCCGTGCACTACGCCGAGCAGGCCCTTCTCGGTGCCCTCCTCCTCAACCCGCATCGGCACGGCGACGTGACCGGGATTACCGCCGACTCGTTCTCCACCGCCGCGCACGCCGCCCTGTTCGCCGCGATCAGCACCCTGCCCCCGCCCGATCCGGCCGAACACGCGAAGAACACCAACTGGCTCGACCAGGTGCTCGCCGCCGGCCGCGAGCAGGCGCGCGGACTGACCGCCTCATACCTGCACACCCTCATCCAGATCTGCCCCTGGCCCCGCCACGCGCCGGCCTACGCGCGCATGGTCGAGGCCGAACACGCCCGCCGCCGTCTGCAGGCCGCCGCGGAACACCTCGTCCAGACCGTCCACGATGTCTCCCTCCCACACCCCGTCCAGACGGTGCTCGCCGAGGCCGACGCGCTCGCCGCAGTCGTGGACGACATCGCGAGCCGCTTCCCGCCGCGCGCCGGCGTCCTGCCCCGCACCACGGCACCGCCGCCGACCATCGCGCCCGACTACACCGAGGCGGTCGAGGAGGAGCAGCTGCTGCTCGCGACCGCCACCGCGCACCCCGCAGATACCGAGTCCGTCCGGTGGCTGCTCCCCGAGGACTTCAACCGGCCGCTGCACGCCGGGCTGTGGCAGTGCCTGACCACCCTCGCTCGCCGCCGCGAGCCCGTCGACCCCGTCACCGTTCTGTGGGAAGCCCAGCAGCGCGGTCTGCTGGACGACGGAAGCGAACCGGGCGAGGTACTCCGCCTGCTGGCCGAACCGGCTGGGTCCGTGGAGCACTGGGGCGAGCGGGCCCTCCAGCGTTCCCTCCTGGCCACCGCCGAGCACACCGGCCGGCACATCGAGGCGTACGCCGGCGACCCGGCGAACACCCCGTTCCAGCTCGTCGTCGGCGCCCGCCGCTCCCTCGCCGACATCGGCGCCGTCCGCACCCGCTGGCAGCACGCCACCGGAACGATCCCGCCGCAGCGACCACGCCCAGCACCCACCACCCGTGCCGGCCCACCGACCACCACGGCCGCGCGCACCGCCCGCGCCGCGCGAGCAACCCGATAGCCCCCGCATACGCCGGTGGCCGGACCCGAAGGCCCGGCCACCGGCAGAAGAGACGACACCCCAACGTGACTCCCACCATCGACGCCCACGTCCGCCTCGACAGCCACCCCACCCATCCCAGCGCCGTGACCGCCGTCCTGACCGGCACCCAGGCCCACGTTGCCCACCTTGGCCTGGAAGCTGCCGACTGGACGGTCGTCGCTGACAACGTGCTGGTCCTGGTCCGCATCGACCATGAGGAGCCCTACTGGGCGCAGGACGCGGCCAAGCACCTGTCCGCCGAAGGCATCGCCGTCAAGATCACCCCTCAGCTCCGGGAAGCCATTGACGAAGAATGGACCTGGGCCAACTACCCGATGCCCTGGTGCACCCGCAGCGAAATCCGCGAGGTCTCCAACGAGGCCCAGAAGATCCACGACGACATCCGCCACGGTCAGCTCCTCATCCACGCCCACGCCTACGACGGCCACACCACCGTCGCGGTCGGCACCTACCTCGGCCGCAACGGCAAGTCCGTCTATCTCCACGGCGAGGACCACCTGCGCCAGGTCGCCGACACCTTCGACTCACCCGCTGGGGCCCTGCTCGCCTTCGAAAAGGTCCACGGCGCCGAGATGCGCCCCGGGCCGGCGCCCCTGACCGACACCGAACGCGCCGCCGCCGAAGCCCGCACCCCGCTCGCCCTCACAGCAGCCACGACCGAACCGGCCCGCCCGGAGCCGGAGACCGTCCCGGCCTACCTGGCCGATACCGGCGACCACGACGCCCTCCTCGACACCTTCCTCGACGCACACGGCGGCTGGGAGAGGTGGCGGACCTGGTCGGACGAGACAACCCACGCCATCCACGAATCACAGACCCTGCGCATCGAACGCGTCCACGAAACCCCCGCCCACGAAACCGCGTGGACCGTAGCCGCCTACGAGACTCCCGTCTCCGACCGCATGTGGGTCCTCACCGCGACCGGCGCCACCCCCGCCCCGGTGCTGCAGGAGCTGCTGGACCACCTCGCCGACGGCGACGGCTGGGACACGGCCATCGGCGCCCCGGTGGACGAGAAGATGGTCACCGCGGCCACGCAGCCCCTCTCCGACGCCGGATGGAAGCACACTGTGGACGGGCGATGGATCCGCTGGACATCCCCCACCGGGGACGCAGGCGTCCAGTTCGACGCCTTCACCGCACAGCACCCGAGCCAGAACCTGGCCACCTGGACCGTCTGGGCCGGTCCCGATCCTGACAGGCCCACCTGGACCATCACCGCGTCCCCGCACACCCCGAGTTCGCTGCTGGCCGATCTCTCCGAAACCCTCGCCCACGAAACCGGCCTTCGCCGCCCTCAGACCGCGGGCCCCGAACGCAGGACGACCCTCTTCACCAGCCCACCGGCCGCTCCGGCGGTCAGGGCCGGTCCCGCTGCCAGCCGTTCACGCTGATCATCTGCACGCGAGAGCGGGGCAACATAGCGCGGGATCGCCGGTTAGCCAAACCGGCGATCCCGCGCACCATTGATAGTCCACCGCCACGCCCTGCCCGCACGTCGAAAGGCACCACCCGACGACCACAGAGCAGCCACGAAGCAAGCACAGCCAAGAGGCCCACAGGCGATCACGCCGCTGCGTAGCTCGCCCGAAACAGATCCTGCGCCCGCTCCACGTCCTTCGGCGTACGGAGCTGCACCTCCAGATCACCCGTCCCGTGGTGACCGAGACCCGACACGTCCCGGGTAAACCCCGGCACGAGGTCGACGTCCTTCGGGTCGACCTTCAGGTAGACCAGCAGCTTGCTCCGCTGCGGCGGACACAGGCAGGCGAAGTTCCGCAGACGCTGATACGCCCGGTACTGCTTGCGCTCAACACGGTTCACACCGTCCCCGAGCCCGAGCAGTGCCTCGTCGACCGCGCCCGCCAGCTCCATCATCGACGCGCCCTGGACGTCAGCTGCTGCCCGAGCAACCGCCTGGCGACGCACCCGGCGGGCCACCTGCATGCCACCGCTCACGGACGCCACGGTCTCTAGCCCTAGCAGGTCGCTGCCGAAGAATCGGTAGCGGACCAAGTCGATCGACCGCCGGTGCTCGCGAACGGCATGCACGTCGTAGCGCGTGAAGTCACCAGCGATACAGATCAGGCGCGGGCCGCTCCACAGCACCTGGGACGCGGCCGTCACCCCGAGCCGGTCGCGGACCAGGCGCTCGAACTCGGCCCGGTGGTCCATCAACCACGCCAGGTAGAACAGGCCCTGGTTGATGACGCCGGCATCGACGCCGCGCTTGTACTCGACGATGACCGGCGATCCGTTCTCGTCCAGCCCGAGCGAATCGATCCGGCCCCCGTGGACCGGCCCCGTGCCGTACTCGCTCGCCAGGAATCGGACGCCCAACAGCGTCTCCATGTGTTCCTCGACGAGGCCCTGCACATCTGCCTCGACCTCAGCAAGACGCGGCGTGACCTCGGTCACGCCGCTTTTCGTTGTGCCCGTACGGAACAGCTTCAAGCCGACCACCCCCCGTTATCGCATCGGAGATCGACAACGTCGGGTGGGCAAAGATTTGTTTCCGCAACGGGCGTTAATCATGTGAAGAACGTGTGCTTGGGGCCCAATCGACTGGGTTAGTAGCCCTCGCCGCACGGCACGTGCACCCGTGGTCCCCCCGCGGTCCGTCGGCATCCAGCACGAATCCAGCACGGTACGGATATGGGAGGTGATGACAGGTGACGAGAGGTCAGAAAATCCAGCACCTATCCAGCACGGTAAAAATCAAGGGGTCCGACCCCGAAGAGTCAGACCCCTTCTGACCTGCATGTTTGCCAGATCAGCGAAGTGGTGTTAAGTCACCGGCTAGATATTGAAGCGGAACTCCACCACGTCGCCGTCCTGCATGACGTAGTCCTTGCCTTCCATGCGGGCCTTGCCCTTGGCGCGGGCCTCGGCGACCGAGCCGGTCTCCACCAGGTCGGCGAAGGAGATGACCTCCGCCTTGATGAAGCCCTTCTGGAAGTCGGTGTGGATGACACCGGCGGCCTCGGGCGCGGTGGCACCCTTCTTGATCGTCCAGGCGCGGGACTCCTTGGGGCCGGCCGTGAGGTACGTCTGGAGGCCGAGGGTGTTGAAGCCGACGCGGGCGAGGGTGGCGAGGCCGGGCTCCTCGGCGCCGACCGACTCCAGGAGCTCCATCGCGTCCTCCTCGTCCAGCTCGGCGAGGTCCTGCTCCAGCTTGGCGTTGAGGAAGATCGCCTCGGCGGGGGCGACCAGCGCGCTCTGCTCGGCCTTGAACTCGTCGTCGACCAGCTCGTCCTCGTCGACGTTGAAGACGTAGAGGAAGGGCTTGGTGGTGAGCAGGTGCAGGTCGTGCAGGAGCTCCTCGCGGCCGGAGCCCTGGACGATGCCCGCGGAGAAGAGGGTGTCGCCCTTCTCCAGGATCGCCTGCGCCGCCTCGACCGCCGCGACCTTCGCCGCGACCTCCTTCTTGATCCGCGACTCCTTCTGGAGACGCGGCAGGACCTTCTCGATCGTCTGGAGGTCCGCGAGGATCAGTTCGGTGTTGATCGTCTCGATGTCGTCCTTGGGCGAGACCTTGCCGTCGACGTGGACGACGTTCTCGTCCTTGAAGGCGCGGATGACCTGGCAGATCGCGTCGGACTCGCGGATGTTCGCCAGGAACTTGTTGCCCAGGCCCTCACCCTCGCTCGCGCCGCGCACGATGCCCGCGATGTCGACGAAGTCGACCGTCGCCGGGAGGATCCGCTGCGAGGAGAAGATCTCGGCCAGCTTCGTGAGACGGGCGTCCGGGACGCCGACCACGCCGACGTTCGGCTCGATCGTGGCGAACGGGTAGTTGGCCGCCAGCACGTCGTTCTTGGTCAGGGCGTTGAACAGGGTCGACTTGCCGACATTCGGCAGACCGACGATTCCGATCGTGAGCGACACGTTGCGACTTCCCGTGGTGAGAGGGCCGGAGGGCCAGTTCTCGAAGTGAGAGGGCCAGGGGCCAGAGAGCTGACCGGTCCACCAGTTTACGGCGTGCCGGGCGCCGGCCCGGCGGACCGGTCGAACGCTTGGCCAAGCTCCGCCCCACGGCGTGTCCGACACCCGATTCAGCACATAAACCGACCTAAGTTGGTCCAGTGGAGCAACACAGGACGCGGCCCCCGGCCCGAGGCATCCCCCGTGACACGCCACCCCTGCCGCCCCAGGCCGGCCGGGAGGCAAGCCGGGAGCCGGGCCGCAGACCGCCGCGCCCGGCGGGCGGCCCCGCCCGGGCCGGCACCGCGCGTTCCGGCGTGCCCCGCTCCGGCCGTCCCCGCCCCGCGCCTGCCGGACGGCGGCCCGCACCGGCCCCGGCGCCACCGGTACGGACGGTGCGCCGGATGCCGAACCCCCGGCTCACCGGGCTCGGCGGCGGGCTGTTCAGCGGGGTGCTGATGTTCGGGATCGGCTGCCTGGACCAGCTGCTGTTCGGTGCCTCGCTGACGGTGTACAGCGTGCTGTTCCTGCCGGTGTGCCTGCTGACCGCCCTGTGGGTGCGCGCGGGCGACCTGCTGTCCGCTCCCGTGGTCGTGCCGATCGCCTTCGCCGTGGGCCTGCTGCCCGTCTCCGAGGGCGGCCACGGCATCGGCGCGCGGCTGATGGGACTGGTGACGGCACTGGCCACCCAGGTCGGCTGGCTGTACGCCGGGACACTCGTGGCGGCGACAGCCATCCTGGCCCGCGGCCTGCACCGAGCAGCAGCCCGCCGCCAGAACCCGAGCCGCCCCTAGCCCCGACCCGCCGCGCCGCACCCGGATCGCCGAACACCGCCACCGGACGGCCGGGCCACCCGGACGGCCGGGCCGACGGCAGATCGCCCGGCATCACTGCCGGGCAGTCCGGCCGTCGGCCGTCAGCCCGCGGCGCCCGGCTGTCGGGCGGGGGGCCCGGCTGTCGGGCGGGTGGCCGGGCGCAGCGGGGCAGTCGGGGGGCGGAGGCTAGTCCGCCTTGGCCGCGTGCATCGCCGCGCCCACGATGCCCGCGTTGTTCAGGAGCTCGGCGGGGACGATGTCCGCCCGGATGCCCTCGATGAGGTGCAGGAATTTGTCGGCCTTGCGGCTGACGCCGCCGCCGATGATGAACAGCTCGGGCGAGAAGAGCATCTCGACGTGGGCGAGGTACTTGGTGACCCGGCGGGCCCAGTGCTCCCAGGTCAGCTCGCCGTCCTCCTTGGCCTTGCTGGAGGCGCGCTTCTCCGCGTCGTGCCCGTGCAGTTCCAGGTGGCCGAGCTCGGTGTTGGGGACGAGGACGCCGTCGACGAAGAGGGCGCTGCCGATACCCGTGCCGAACGTCAGCAGGATCACCGTGCCGCTGCGGTCGCGACCCGCGCCGAAGGACACCTCCGCGACGCCCGCCGCGTCCGCGTCGTTGACCACCGTCACCGGCAGGCCGCCGAGCCGCTCGCTGAAGAGGGCACGGGCGTCCGTGTCGATCCAGCTCTTGTCGACATTGGCCGCCGTACGGATCGTGGAGCCGCCGGTGACGACGCCCGGGAAGGTCAGGCCCACCGGTCCCGTCCACTCGAAGTGCTCGACGACCTGCCGCACGCCGTCGGCCACGCCCTCGGGCGTGGCCGGGTGCGGGGTGAGCACTTTGTGACGCTCCTGAGCCAGGTCGCCCCTGTCCAAATCCACCGGGGCGCCCTTGATCCCGGAGCCGCCGATGTCCACGCCGAAGATCTGCATGGCCCTACGTTACGACGGTCGACTGACAGTCACTCACCCGGCCGAGGTGTCGGTCAGCCGTCCGCCGGACCGGAGGCCGCCTCGGACACCGATCCGGACACCGCGCCGGACGCTCCGTCCGGGGCCGGACCGGAGGCCGCGCCGCTGCCGCCGCGCTCGGCCGCCAGGGCCGCCGCCTCCTCGCGCAGGTCACGGCGGAGCTCCTTGGGCAGCGAGAAGGTGATGTGCTCCTCGGCCGCCTTGACCAGCTCGACGTCGCCGTAGCCGCGCTCGGTGAGCCAGGCCAGGACCTCCTCGACGAGGACCTCCGGGACGGAGGCGCCGGAGGTGACGCCCACCGTGGTCACGCCCTCCAGCCACGCCTCGTCGATCTCGCTCGCGAAGTCGACCAGGTAGGCCGCGCGGGCGCCGGCGAGCTTGGCGACCTCGACGAGCCGCACGGAGTTCGAGGAGTTGCGGGAGCCGACCACGATCACCAGCTCCGCCTCCGCGCCCATCTGCTTGACCGCGAGCTGACGGTTCTGCGTGGCGTAGCAGATGTCGTCGCTCGGCGGCGAGATGAGCTGCGGGAACTTCTCCTTGAGGGCGTCGACCGTCTCCATCGTCTCGTCGACGGAGAGGGTGGTCTGGGAGAGCCACACGATCTTCGACGGGTCGCGGACCTCCACCTTGGCGACGTCCTCGGGGCCGTCGACGAGCTGGATGTGGTCGGGGGCCTCGCCGGAGGTGCCGATGACCTCTTCGTGGCCCTCGTGCCCGATCAGGAGGATGTCGTAGTCCTCATTGGCGAAGCGGACGGCTTCCTTGTGGACCTTGGTGACCAGGGGGCAGGTCGCGTCGATGGTGGCCAGTCGCCCGCGCGCGGCCTCCTCGTGGACGACGGGCGCGACGCCGTGCGCCGAGAACATGACGATGTTGCCCGGCGGAACCTCTTCCGTCCGCTCGACGAAGACGGCGCCCTTCCGCTCCAGGGTCTGCACGACGTACTTGTTGTGGACGATCTCGTGCCGGACGTAGACCGGCGCCCCGTACTGCTCCAGGGCCTTCTCGACGGCGATCACGGCACGGTCGACGCCCGCGCAGTAACCCCGGGGGGCGGCGAGCAGGACACGGCGGCGGCCAGACGAAGCAGTCATGCGTCCCATCGTAAGGCCGCGCCCGAGGGGTCGGAGATCACCGCTGTGGGGACACTGGGGAGACCGGCGGCGAGCCGAGGGGGGTGGGCAGGAAACGACGCGCGGAGGCACCGATGTCCGACACCGCCGACACCGGCACCCAGGACCGTCCGGCCGGGGAGGGACCCGGGCACCTGCGGCGGAGCCTGCGCTCTCGCGACCTGGTCGTCTACGGTCTGCTGTTCATCGCGCCCATGGCGCCGGTGGGCATCTTCGGCACGCTGGACGCGAAGTCGCACGGGGCGGTGGCGCTGGTCTACGTCGTCGCGACGGTCGCCATGGCGTTCACCGCCTTCAGCTACGCGCAGATGGTGCGGGTGGTCCCCCAGGCGGGCTCGGTGTTCGCCTACGCGCGCGTGGCGCTCGGGGAGCGGGTGGGGTTCGTCGCCGGCTGGATGGCGCTGCTGGACTACATCCTCATCCCGGCGGTGGCCTACCTGTTCTCCGGCATCGCGATGAACGCGCTGGTCCCGGAGGTCTCCCGGTGGGTGTGGACGGCGCTCGCGGTCGTGGTCACCACCCTGCTCAACCTGTGGGGCGTACGGGCGGCGGCCCGCGTGGGTTTCCTGGTGCTGGCGATGGAGATCGTCGTCCTGGTCGTCTTCGTGGTGTCCGCGGTCGTGGTCCTCGCGCGGGACGGAGCGGAGCGCGGCTGGCTGTCGCCGCTGAGCGGGGACGGCGCGCAGGGGGAGTTCGCCCTGTCCGCGGTGATCGGCGCGGTGTCGGTGGCCGTCCTGTCCTATCTGGGCTTCGACGCGATCGCGAGCTTCGCGGAGGAGGTCACCGGGGGCTCGGAGAAGGTCGCGCGGGCCCTGCTGTTCTGCCTGGCGCTGGCCGGTGTGCTGTTCGTGACGCAGACCTATCTGGTGGCGCTGCTGGAGCCGGTGTCGTCCGCCGAGCTGGCCGCCGATCCCGGCCGGCAGGGATCGGCGTTCTACGACGCCGTTGACGTGTCCGTCGGTACCTGGCTGCACGATCTGGTGGCGGTCAGCAAGGCCGTCGGGGCCGCGTTCGCCGCGCTGGCGGGACAGGCGGCGGCCGGCCGGCTGCTGTTCGCCATGGGGCGTCAGCGCCGGCTGCCCCGGGTGCTGGCCCGCACGGACGCGGGCGTGCCGCGGGTCGCCCTGCTGTGTTCGGCCGCCGTCACGCTGGTCGCCGCGGTGTGGGCGGCGCGGCGGGACGACGGGATGGATCACCTGGTGTCGGTGGTCGACATCGGCGCGCTGACGGCGTTCACCTTGCTGCACGCGAGCGTGGTGGGGTGGTTCGCGGTGCGGCGGGCGGGCGGCCCGGTGGTCTGGTGGCGGCATGTGCTGGTGCCGGTGGCGGGTGCGGCGATCACGATCGCGGTGATCGCGGAGGCGTCGGGCACCGCGCAGTGGGTGGGCTTGATCTGGCTGGCGGTGGGGGCGGTCGTGCTGGTCGCCCAACGCGGGCGGGCGGACCCCACCCTCCAGGGCTTGCCCCCTGGCCGGCCTTGAACCCGCAGATCCCGCCCGGCAGGTCCCGCCCAGGAGGTCCCGCAGGTCTCGGCCCACGGATTGTCCGTGGTGGCCGATACGCTCGGGCGCATGGCTGTGAACACGTCCGCGGACGCCCCGCTGCCCGTCGGCGAGGTCTCGCGGCTCATCGGAAGCTGGATCGACCGGCTCGGCGCGGTGTGGGTCGAGGGGCAGATCACCCAGTTGTCGCGACGCCCGGGTGCCGGGGTGGTGTTTCTGACGCTGCGGGACCCGTCGCACGACATCTCGGTCGGCGTGACCTGCTACCGGCAGGTCTTCGACGCGGTGGCGGACGTCGTCGGCGAGGGCGCCCGGGTCGTCGTCCACGCGAAGCCGGAGTGGTACGCGCCGCGCGGCCAGCTGTCGCTGCGGGCCGTCGAGATAAAGCCGGTGGGGGTCGGTGAGCTGCTGGCGCGGCTGGAGCAGCTGAAGAAGTCCCTGGCCGCGGAGGGGCTCTTCGCCCCGGCCCGCAAGAAGCCGCTGCCCTTCCTGCCGCAGCTCATCGGGCTGGTGTGCGGGCGGGCCTCGGCCGCCGAGCGGGATGTCCTGGAGAACGCCCGGCACCGTTGGCCCGCCGTGCGCTTCGAGGTGCGCAACGTCGCCGTCCAGGGGGTGCACGCGGTGACGCAGGTCGTCCAGGCGGTGAAGGAGCTGGACGGCCTGGACGAGGTGGACGTGATCATCGTCGCGCGGGGCGGTGGCAGCGTGGAGGATCTGCTGCCGTTCTCCGACGAGCAGCTGGTCAGAGCGGTCGCGGCCTGCCGTACGCCGGTCGTCTCGGCGATCGGGCACGAGCCGGACAACCCGCTGCTGGACCATGTGGCCGACCTGCGCGCCTCGACACCGACGGACGCGGCGAAGAAGGTCGTACCGGACGTCGGCGAGGAACTGGAGCGGGTGCGGATGCTGCGCGGGCGGGCGCGGCGCTGCGCGCAGGCGTTCCTGGAGCGGGAGGAGCGTGGGCTCGCCCACGCCCTGGCGCGGCCCGCGATACAGGATCCGCACCGGATGATCGACGAGCGGGCCGATCACGTCTCCTCCCTCGTCGACCGTTCGCGGCGCACGCTCGGACACCTCCTGGACCGCGCCGACTCCGAGCTGACCCACACGCACGCGCGCGTGGTGGCGCTCTCGCCTGCCGCGACGCTGAAGCGGGGGTACGCGGTGCTCCAGAGGGCCGACGGGCACGTGGTGCGGGATCCGGCCGAGGTGACGGCCGCCGAGACACTGCGCGCGCGGGTCGCCGAGGGCGAGTTCACCGTGCGGGTCGACGAGGTCGGCCCCGTCGACGACAGCGATCACTAGGCAGCCGACGACCAGGCAGCGACGACCACACCGACCACGACGACCACTGGGATTGGGTGCATGACGAGCAAGACGGACGAGGCGCTCGGGTACGAGCAGGCCCGTGACGAGCTGATCGAGGTCGTACGGCGGCTGGAGGCGGGCGGTACGACGCTGGAGGAGTCCCTCGCCCTCTGGGAGCGCGGTGAGGAGCTGGCCAAGGTGTGCCGGCGCTGGCTGGAGGGTGCCCGGGCGCGGCTCGACGCGGCGCTGGCCGTGGAGGAGGGGGCGGAAGAAGGGGAGTAGGCCGGTCGCCCCTGGCCGGGGCGGGTGCGGCGGGGCCGATCCGGGCGGCGGGAAGCGGATCGGCCGAGCGGTGCTGTGAAGCGGATCACGACACTCCGACCTTTGTTGAACTTTGAACCTTCCCCGCGTACTCTCGGTGTCGCCAGCCTATCCGGACCACGGTCCGGTACGGGATCCGGACACCACCCCCCCGAGGAAGACTCCGCATGCCTCTCGTTCTTGACCCCGCCGCCCAGGACCTGCTGTTCCGCGAGGCCCGCACCGCGAACACCTTCACCGACGAGCCGGTGACCGACGAGCAGGTCCAGGCGATCTACGACCTGGTCAAGTACGGTCCGACGGCGTTCAACCAGACCCCGCTGCGCATCACCCTGGTCCGCTCGCCCGAGGCCCGCGAGCGCCTGGTGCGGCACATGGCCGAGGGCAACCAGGCCAAGACCGCCACCGCCCCGCTGGTCGCGATCCTCTCCGCGGACAACGAGTTCCACGAGGAGCTGCCGACCCTGCTCCCGGCCTTCCCGCAGGCCAAGGACCTGTTCTTCAGCGAGCGTCCGGCCCGCGAGAGCTCCGCCGCGCTGAACGCCGCCCTCCAGGCCGCGTACTTCATCATCGGCGTGCGCGCCGCCGGTCTGGCCGCCGGCCCGATGACCGGTGTGGACTTCGAGGGCCTCCGCAAGGAGTTCCTGGACGACGACCACACCCCGCTGATCGTCGTCAACATCGGCAAGCCGGGCGAGGGCGCCTCCTACCCGCGCTCCCCGCGCCTGTCGTACGACGAGGTCGTCACCACCGTCTGAGAACGGTGAACCACCGCTCGAGGGAGCGGTGGACGCGCGAAGAGGCCCCCGGCGAGCAGCCGGGGGCCTCTATCGTCTTCACGCCTCAGAACCCGCTCCAGGGACCCCCAGACGCACCCGGACGCCCCCGGAACGCCCTCAGGGCTTCCTCGGGACGCCCTCGGGACGTCCTCAGGCCAGCTTCAGCGCCCCGGCCATCGTCGACAGCTGCGCGAAGGAGCCGGTGCCCGCGACCACGGTCGTGGAGCCCGCCGTGTCCTGGAGGACGAGCGCGTCGTAGCGGCCGCCGGTGTAGCGGGTCCAGGTGCGGCCGCCGATCTGCTCGGTGACCTTGGTGGCCTTCGAGCCCTGGCTGGCCTCCTTGACGAACTCCGCGCGCTGCTGAGTGGACTGCTCGACCGCCACGTACTCCCCGTCGGGAGCGTGGAAGCCGAGGTGCCAGGCGTCGAATTCGTCGCCCCGGAACCGCACCGAGGTCGCCTTCCAGGTGTCGGGCAGGCCCTCGGGCGCGGCCACCGGGTACGTGGCCGCGCGGCGCGCCGTGAGGAGTTCGACGCGGTAGTCGACCTGCTGGACCTCGCGGGGGTGATCGTCGTGCGGGATGAAGAGGTATATGACCCACGCCGCGATCATGATCACCCCGAGGGAGAGGATCATGTCGCGGGCCGTCTTCTGCTTTCCGTTCGAACCTGCCACGCCCCCTATCGTCGCAGGTGCCTGAGGCGCTCATCCGTGGGGTCCCCTGCTCATTTTGTCGGACTGACGATAGAGTCGGGTTCGAACCCTCATCCGGCCGTCGTCGTATCAGTCAGAAAGGTGCGCTCCGATGACCGAGCATCATCACTTGCCGTCCGAACTCGATGTCCCCTCCGAGGCCCCGGACCGCAACCTCGCCCTGGAACTCGTCCGGGTGACCGAAGCCGCCGCCATGGCCGCGGGCCGCTGGGTGGGACGCGGTGACAAGAACGGCGCCGACGGTGCCGCGGTGCGCGCCATGCGGACCCTCGTCTCCACCGTGTCGATGAACGGCGTCGTCGTCATCGGCGAGGGCGAGAAGGACGAAGCCCCGATGCTCTTCAACGGCGAGCGCGTCGGTGACGGGACCGGGCCCGAGGTCGACATCGCCGTCGACCCGATCGACGGCACCACGCTGACGGCCAAGGGCATGCCGAACGCGATCGCCGTCCTCGCGGCCACCGAGCGGGGCGCGATGTTCGACCCGTCGGCCGTCTTCTACATGGACAAGCTGGTCACCGGCCCCGAGGCGGCGGACTTCGTCGACATCGACGCGCCCGTGGCCGTGAACATCCGGCGGGTCGCCAAGGCCAAGCGGGCCACGCCCGAGGACGTCACCGTCGTCATCCTGGACCGCCCTCGGCACGAGGGGATCATCAACGAGATCCGGGAGACCGGGGCGCGGATCAAGCTGATCTCCGACGGCGATGTCGCCGGCTCGATCCTGGCCCTGCGCGAGGGCACCGGCGTCGACCTGCTGCTCGGCATCGGTGGCACCCCCGAGGGCATCATCTCGGCCTGTGCCGTGAAGTGCCTGGGCGGTGTCATCCAGGGCAAGCTGTGGCCCAAGGACGCCGAGGAGCGGCAGCGGGCCCTCGACGCGGGCCACGACCTCGACCGCGTGCTGACCACCGAGGACCTGGTGACCGGCGAGAACGTGTTCTTCGTCGCCACCGGCATCACCGACGGTGAGCTGCTGCGGGGCGTCAGGTACCGGTCGGAGACCGCGACCACCGACTCGATCGTGATGCGGTCGAAGTCCGGGACGGTCCGGCGGATCGACTCCGAGCACCGGCTGAGCAAGCTGCGGGCCTACAGCGCGGTCGACTTCGACCGGGCCAAGTAACCCCCGTAGTCCGTGAGAGGGGCACCCCCGGTGCGGTGGGGGTGCCCCTTTCGCGTGCCCCGAGGACCGCTCAGCCCGCGGCCGCTATGCGGCCCGCCGACTGTGCCGCCTTCTTCAGTTCCACGTCGCGGCGGCGGCGCCGGGCGAGGGCCACCCGGCGTTCGGCGGCGGTGAGCCCGCCCCAGACGCCGTAGGGCTCGGGCTGGAGCAGCGCGTGTTCGCGGCACTCGACCATGACGGGACAGCGCGCGCAGACCCGCTTCGCGGCTTCCTCACGGGAGAGCCGGGCGGCCGTGGGTTCCTTGGAGGGGGCGAAGAACAGGCCTGCCTCGTCGCGTCGGCACACCGCCTCGGTATGCCAGGGGGCGTCTTGGTCCCTGTCGCGCGCTGGTACCCGCTGGGCCGGAACAGCGGCGACCTGCACGGGCGAATGCGGCGGTTGCAGCACGGGTCTACTCCTGACGACGGCTTCGCGAGCGAGAGACGATGCAGCAAGGCCTACCCGCTGTGCGCGTGCCTATGCACTGAGTCCCCGACGCCATGCCCACCGGGTCCCCCGCGGACAGCCCCTGACGCGCCCGGGCCCGGGACCCGGCCGGGAACTCGGCCTGGGCCCCGCCACTTCGGTTCGCGGACGTGCCGCGGGCCCGCGGAGGGCTTCGCTACCGCCGGCGGTTCAACGGTCCAGGTGTCTGCGCAGGCTCCGGTCGAGCTTGTGATGTACCCGGTCGAGGATGTCCGCGACGAGCTTGCCCCGCTTGGGCCGGCCCTCGATGCTGCCCAGCACCGCCCAGCCGTCGACGTAGACCACCGGGGCGTCCGACTGGGGCGAATCGAGCGCGTCCACCTCGAAGTTGCCCAGCACCGCGCCGCCGGTGCCGCGCAGCGAGACGTTCTCCGGGACGCGGACCTCGACACTGCCGAAGACCGAGATCGCCTTGATCACGACCTGCTGGTACTCGAAGAGTGCCTCGGTGAGGTCGATCTCGACGGTGCCGAAGACCGCGTAGGCGTGGATACGGCGGCCCGCGCGCCAGCGGCCCCGGCGGACGGCGCTGCTGAAGACCGCGACCACGTTGTCGTCGGGGTCGACGGGGATCGCGCCCGCGGTGGGCCGGCTGGGGGCGACGGAGGGGGCCGCACGCCGCTCGTGCGCGGCGGGCAGGTCCCGGACGAAGACCTCCAGCTCGCCGACCGTCTTGGCGGCCAGCACGCCCTCGACGCGCTCCGCGTGCTCGTCGGCGGTCAGCCGGCCCTCACCGAGGGCCTCGCGGAGCATGTCGGCGATACGGTCACGGTCGGCGTCCGAGGCGCGCAACTCCGCGGCCGGCGCGGGGGCGGCGGTCTGCTTGTGAAGGTCCACGGCAGTAGCGTACCCATACACGATAGATCGCGATAGCCCCACCTCCGCACCGGCAGGGCGACGACGGGCACCAGGGGGGCGTCGGCAGGCGCCGGCCCGCCGCCGACGAACTGAGCCTTACCTCACAAGCTCGCCGCCCGCGGCAGGTTCTACGCTGGTGAGCGCCCGCCGATGGAGGCGGGCCCGCTGTCTGTCGAGTGAGGAATGGGCGAGATGCCTGAGTTCGCGTACACCGATCTGCTTCCCATGGGCGAGGACACCACCCCCTACCGGCTGGTGACCGCCGAGGGTGTCTCCACCTTCGAGGCCGACGGACGGACGTTCCTCAAGGTGGAGCCGGAGGCGCTGCGCAAGCTCGCCGAGGAGGCCATCCACGACATCCAGCACTATCTGCGCCCGGCCCACCTCGCGCAGCTGCGCCGCATCATCGACGACCCGGAGGCCTCCGGCAACGACAAGTTCGTCGCGCTGGACCTGCTGAAGAACGCGAACATCGCGGCCGCGGGCGTGCTCCCCATGTGCCAGGACACCGGCACGGCGATCGTCATGGGCAAGCGCGGACAGAACGTGCTCACCGAGGGCGGCGACGAGGCGGCGCTGAGCCGCGGCATCTACGACGCGTACCTCAACCTCAACCTGCGTTACTCGCAGATGGCCCCGCTGACCATGTGGGACGAGAAGAACACCGGGTCCAACCTCCCGGCCCAGATCGAGCTGTACGCGACCGACGGCGGTGCCTACAAGTTCCTGTTCATGGCCAAGGGCGGCGGCTCGGCCAACAAGAGCTTCCTCTACCAGGAGACGAAGGCCGTCCTGAACGAGGCCTCCATGATGAAGTTCCTGGAGGAGAAGATCCGTTCGCTCGGCACGGCCGCCTGCCCGCCGTACCACCTGGCGATCGTCGTCGGCGGCACCTCGGCCGAGTACGCGCTGAAGACCGCGAAGTACGCCTCCGCGCACTACCTGGACGAGATCCCGGCCGAGGGTTCGCCGCTCGGGCACGGCTTCCGGGACAAGGAGCTCGAGGAGAAGGTCTTCGAGCTGACGCAGCGGATCGGCATCGGCGCGCAGTTCGGCGGCAAGTACTTCTGCCACGACGTGCGGGTGGTCCGCCTGCCCCGGCACGGCGCCTCGTGCCCCGTCGCCATCGCCGTCTCCTGCTCCGCCGACCGGCAGGCCGTCGCGAAGATCACCGCCGAGGGCGTCTTCCTGGAGCAGCTGGAGACGGACCCGGCGCGCTTCCTGCCCGAGACGACGGACGAGCACCTCGACGAGGCCTCGGACGTGGTGAGGATCGACCTGAACCAGCCGATGGACGAGATCCTCGCCGAGCTGACGAAGTACCCGGTCAAGACCCGGCTCTCGCTCACCGGCCCGCTGGTCGTGGCCCGCGACATCGCGCACGCCAAGATCAAGGAACGTCTCGACGCGGGCGAGGACATGCCGCAGTACCTGAAGGACCACCCGGTGTACTACGCGGGGCCGGCCAAGACCCCCGAGGGCTACGCGTCGGGCTCCTTCGGCCCGACGACGGCCGGTCGCATGGACTCCTACGTCGAGCAGTTCCAGGCCGCCGGCGGCTCCAAGGTCATGCTCGCCAAGGGCAACCGCAGCAAGCAGGTCACCGACGCGTGCGGCACGCACGGCGGCTTCTACCTCGGCTCCATCGGCGGTCCGGCCGCCCGGCTGGCCCAGGACTGCATCAAGAAGGTCGAGGTCGTCGAGTACGAGGAGCTCGGCATGGAGGCCGTCTGGAAGATCGAGGTCGAGGACTTCCCGGCCTTCGTCGTCGTCGACGACAAGGGCAACGACTTCTTCCAGGACCCGGCGCCCGCCCCGACGTTCACGTCCATCCCGGTGCGGGGTCCCGGGCTGGGATAGTGCCACCGGGGGTGGCGGCGGGCGATGTCGCCCTCCGCCGCCCCTGCCCGTCGCCTCCCGGAGGTCCGCGCGGCGGACCGGCTCGGGAATTACGCCGGACGGCCGAGCGCGCGGAACATCCGCGCCGTCCCGATCGCTGTACCGGGCATGAGCGATTACCGGATCGAGCACGACTCCATGGGTGAGGTACGCGTCCCGGCGGAAGCCAAGTGGCGGGCCCAGACACAGCGCGCCGTCGAGAACTTCCCCGTCTCGGGGCAGCGCATCGAGCGTGCGCACATCGAGGCGCTGGCGCGGATCAAGGGCGCCGCGGCGAAGGTGAACGCGCGGCTCGGAGTGGTCGACAAGGACATCGCCGACGCCATCCAGGAGGCGGCAGCGGAGGTCGCCGAGGGCCGGTGGGACGAGCACTTCCCGGTGGACGTGTTCCAGACCGGGTCCGGGACCTCGTCCAACATGAACACCAACGAGGTGGTAGCCACGCTCGCCACCGAGCGCCTGGGCCGGGCCGTGCACCCCAACGACCACGTCAACGCCTCGCAGTCCTCCAACGACGTCTTCCCCTCGTCGCTCCACATCGCGGCCACCGCCGCCGTCACCCGCGACCTGATCCCCGCGCTGGAGCATCTGGCCGCGGCCCTGGAGCGCAAGTCCGCGGAGTTCGCCGACGTGGTGAAGGCGGGGCGGACGCATCTGATGGACGCCACGCCGGTGACGCTGGGTCAGGAGTTCGGCGGGTACGCCGCCCAGGTGCGCTACGGCGTGGAGCGGCTGAACGCCTCGCTCCCCCGGCTCGCCGAGCTGCCGCTGGGCGGTACCGCGGTCGGCACCGGCATCAACACGCCCCCCGGCTTCTCCGCCGCCGTCATCGAGGAGGTCGCCCGTTCCACCGGGCTGCCGCTGACCGAGGCGCGCGACCACTTCGAGGCACAGGGCGCGCGGGACGGCGTCGTCGAGACCAGCGGTCAGCTGCGGACCATCGCCGTGGGCCTCACCAAGATCGCCAACGATCTGCGGTGGATGGCCTCCGGCCCGCGCACCGGCCTCGCGGAGATCTCGCTGCCCGACCTCCAGCCCGGCTCCTCGATCATGCCCGGCAAGGTCAACCCGGTGATCCCGGAGGCCGTACTGATGGTCGCCGCACAGGTCGTGGGGAACGACGCGACCGTCGCCACGGCGGGCGCGGCGGGCAACTTCGAGCTCAACGTCATGCTGCCGGTGATCGCCAAGAACGTGCTGGAGTCGATCCGGCTGCTCGCCAACGTGTCCCGGCTGCTCGCCGACCGGACCGTCGACGGCGTGGTCGCGCACCGCGAGCGCGCCCGGGAGTACGCCGAGTCCTCGCCGTCCGTGGTCACGCCGCTGAACAAGTACATCGGGTACGAGGAGGCCGCGAAGGTCGCCAAGAAGGCGCTCGCGGAGCGCCGGACGATCCGCCAGGTGGTGCTGGACGGCGGGTACGTGGAGCGCGGCGATCTGACGGTCGAACAGCTCGACGAGGCCCTGGATGTCCTGCGGATGACACACCCGTAAACCCTGGTGGGCTTTCGCGCCCCGGCGCGAGAACCGTGACGCGCGCCGCAGCGTCGTATGCCCATGGCACCTAATATCTGTGCATGGCAGACGGTGGAGCGGTGAGACGCGTGGGAACTGGCGGTGCGGCGGGCTTCTGGGAGCCGGGGAGCCGGATCCTGTGGCGCTACCGGGAGAACGGCGGGGTGAACGTCCACATCGCCCGTCCGGTCACCGTCGTGCGGGACGACGAGGAGCTGCTCGCCGTCTGGCTGGCCCCGGGCACCGAGTGCGTCAAGCCGGTGCTCGCCGACGGCACCCCGCCGCATCAGGAGCCGCTGCGCACCCGGTACACCAAGCCGCGTACCGTCGCACGGGGTCACTGGCTGGGCACCGGGGTGCTGAAGGTGGCCCGGCCGGGTGAGCCGTGGTCGGTGTGGCTGTTCTGGGACCAGGGCTGGCAGTTCAAGAACTGGTACGTCAACCTGGAGACACCGTTGGCCCGTTGGGACGGCGGTGTGGACTCCGAGGACCACTTCCTGGACATCTGCGTCTACCCGGACCGCAGTTGGGGTCTGCGTGACGAGGACGAGTTCGCGCAGGCCCAGCAGGACGGACTGATGGACCGGGCGGTCGCCGAGCAGGTGAGGGAGGCGGGCAGCAGGGCGGTGGAGGTGATCCGCGCGTGGGGGCCTCCGTTCAGCGAGGGCTGGCAGCACTGGCGCCCGGATCCCTCCTGGGCCGTACCGTTGCTGCCGGAGGACTGGGACCGTACGCCCGCGCACATGTCCACATGAGACCCTTGATGCGCCCCCGGGCAAGAAACGTAGGATCGTCCTCCGCAAGGCACGCTGGCAGTAACTCCCGGAGCAGACGCCGGGTCTGACCGAACGTCACCGAGGGGCGGCAGCAAGTGAGCGAGGGGTACGAGGGCAACACCGGCGGAACGCTCGACGTCGGCCCCCGGGGCCACGCGCGGTCCACCGGTGGCACAGGAACAACCTCTGACCACGCGGGAATTCCGTTCCGGGGGCACGTATTCCGGGTATCGGGTTTCCTGCGGGACCAACTGCGCGCGCGGCGCGCAGCCCCGGACGGACGGATTCGACACGCGTGACGGAGCAGCCCACCTCCTACGAACGCCCCCAGGGCGTCGACCCCACGGACCCCCGTGGGGCACTGCTGCATACCCAGGCGCAGGCGCCGGGCCCCTCGGCCTTACCGCCCGACGCCCCGGGTACGACGACGCCGCGCGGCAAGGGCGGAAAGGGTGGCATGGGCGGCCAGGGAGCCACCGGAAGGGACGCGGCCGGCCCGGAGGCCGGTGCCGGCACCGAGCACTCCCAGCCGTCGGCGTCCGACGAGGCGATGGGAGCGCCTCCCGCGCGGGCCAAGCCCGGCGTGGGGGACCACCGGCCGCGCCCGGCTCCCGAGTCCATCCCGGCCCAGCCGGGCACCGACGCGCGCCCCGAGCGGGGTCCGGACGGGCAGGACCGGCGGGCCGGAGGGGCACTGACGCCCGGCCGTCCCACCCCGATGCGGCGGGACGGCGACCGGCTGCGCTTCGTGGGCGCCGCGACCCGGCGGATCGCCCGCGGCCTGGACCTCGACGAGATCGTGATGGGGCTGTGCCGGGCCACCGTGCCGACCTTCTCCGACGCGATCCTCGTCTATCTGCGCGATCCGCTGCCCGTGGGCGACGAGCGGCCCGCGGCGGACCGCATCATGCTGCGGCTGCGGCGCACCGACCGCATCCCGGAGGAACGGGACACCGAGACCGGCTTCGCGGCGCTGGCCCTGCCGCCCCCGGAGCCGGGAGAGCTGACCGCCGAGCTGTCGGCGGCGGTCGCCGAGCTGTGCGAGGTGCGGCCGGGCGGGGCGCTGGCGGAGGTGCTGCGCGGGGTGCGTCCGGTGTTCGCCGACCACCCGGCCGCACGCGCGGCGCTGCCCGAACTGCTGGGCGAGGACAGCACCTTGGCCATCCCGAGCGGTCAGCGGGCCGTCCTGGCCCCGCTGCGGGGCCGTCGCCGGGTGATCGGCGCCGCGGTCTTCCTGCGCCGCCCGGAGCGCATCCCGTTCGAGAACGACGACCTGCTGGTGGCCGCCCAGCTCGCCACCCACAGCGCCCTGGGCATCGACAAGGCGGTGCTGTACGACCGTGAGGCGTACATCGCCGACGAACTCCAGCGCACGATGCTGCCGGAGACCCTGCCCCGCCCCACGGGCGTGCGGCTCGCCTCCCGGTACCTGCCCGCGGCCGAGACCGCGCGGGTGGGCGGCGACTGGTACGACGCCATCCCGCTGCCGGGCAGCCGGGTGGCGCTGGTGGTGGGCGACGTCATGGGGCACTCCATGACGTCGGCGGCCATCATGGGGCAGCTGCGGACGACGGCCCAGACCCTCGCCGGTCTCGACCTGCCGCCGCAGGAGGTGCTGCACCATCTCGACGAGCAGGCCCAGCGGCTGGGCACCGACCGCATGGCGACCTGCCTGTACGCCGTCTACGACCCGGTGTCGCATCGCATCACCATCGCCAACGCGGGTCATCCGCCGCCCATCCTGCTGCACCTGGGCGGCCGGGCCGAGGTGCTGCGGGTGCCGCCGGGCGCCCCGATCGGCGTGGGCGGGGTCGACTTCGAGGCGGTGGAGCTCGACGCACCGGCCGGGGCGACGCTGCTGCTGTACACCGACGGCCTGGTGGAGTCCCGGCTGCGGGACGTGGCGACCGGCATAGAGCAGCTGCGGGAGAAGCTCGCCGCGACCGCCCAGCTGACCGGTCCGGACCATCCGCCGCCGCTCGAGGCCCTGTGCGACGAGGTGCTCGACATGCTCGGCCCGGGCGACCGGGACGACGACATCGCGCTGCTCGCCGCCCGCTTCGACGGGATCGCGCCGAGCGACGTGGCGTACTGGTTCCTCGAACCGGAGGACGCGGCTCCCGGCCGGGCCCGCCGGCTGGCCCGGCGGGCGCTGTCCCGCTGGGGGATGGAGGACATGACCGACTCCGTCGAGCTGCTGGTCAGTGAGGTCGTCACGAACGCGGTGCGGTACGCCTCGCGGCCGGTGACCCTGCGGCTGTTGCGGACCGATGTGCTGCGCTGCGAGGTCGGCGACGACGTGCCGCAGCTGCCCCGGCTGCGGCAGGCCCGGGCGACCGACGAGGGCGGCCGCGGGCTCTACCTGGTGAACCGGCTGGCCCGGCGCTGGGGGGCCACCCGGCTCAGCACCGGCAAGGTGGTCTGGTTCGAGTTGAACCGGAGCTGAGCGAGCGCGGGAAGTGAACAGGGAGGGCGCCCGGAGATCTCCGGGCGCCCTCCCTGTTCACTTCCCGCCGCCGGCGGCCGCCGACCGGCCCCTGTGCCGGTCGGCGACGGCCGCTACCGGCGGCTACTGGCCGAAGAGCGGGTCCTCCGGGTCCTCCGAGCCGGTCGACGGGTCGTCCGTGCTCGGTTCCGTCGAGATGTCGCCCGTCGGTGTGCTGGACGGGGACGAACTCGGCTTCGACGACGAGGACGGGGACGAACTCGTCGACGGGGAGGAGGACGGTGACGTCTCGTCGCTCGGCGTCTCGGACGGCGAGGTGGACGGGGACGGGGACGTGGACGGGGACGGCGACGCGGTCTGCACCGCCGCGCCCTGGTCGGTGTCCAGGTCGAACTTGGTGACCTTGGTGGAGACACCGAAGGTGTACGCCGCCCAGATCTGCGCCGGGAAGCCACCACCGTTGACCCGGCCCGCGTCCGAGGACAGGCCGTTCGTCGCACCGGTCAGCGGCACCTGGGGGTGCGGGGCCTTCGCGGACTCGCCGAACAGGCCGACCGAGGTCACCAGGTCGGGGGTGTAGCCGGTGAACCAGGCCGACTTGTTGTTGTCGGACGTACCCGTCTTGCCCGCGACCTTCTGGCCCTTGCGCAGCGGGTTGTCCCGCACGGACTTCTTCGCCGTACCGTCGTCGACCACGCCGGTGAGCACCGAGGTGACAGAGTCGGCTGCCTCGCGGCTGATGACCTGCTCCCCGATGGGGGCGGAGTGCTTGAACGTCGGATGGGCGCTGTTCTCCGCCGACTTGATGAGCGCCGGGGTGACCTGCTTGCCGTGGTTGTCGAGGGTGGCGTAGACACCGGCCATCTGGAGCGGGCTCGCCCCCATGGTGCCCAGGGTCTGGGCGGGCACGGCCTTGAGGTCGGCGGTGTCCATGCCGAGGTTGGCCGCGACCTTCAGCACCTCGGGCATGCCGACGTCGACGCCCATCTGCGCGAAGACGGAGTTGATGGACTTGTTCAGCGCCGTCTGGACGGTGACGTCGCCGTAGTCCTGGTCGTCCTCGTTCTCCGGGGCGAAGCCGATGTCACTGCCGACGACCGGCCGCTTGCTGGTGCCGTCGTAGATCGTGTTCGCGGTGATCTCGTCGCCGTCCTGCGTCTTCGCGGCCTCGTCGAAGGCCGCGGCGAGGATGACCGGCTTGAAGGTCGAGGCGGGCTGGTAGTCGGTGCGGGTGGCGTTGTTGGTGTAGTGCTCGGTGTAGCTGGTACCGCCGTACATCGCCTCGACGGCGCCCGTCTTCGGGTTCACCGACACCGCTCCGGCCTGGACGTCACCGTCGACCGAGCGCTTCTTCTTGTCGAGCTTGCTGGTCAGCTGTTCCTTGACGGCCGTCTCCAGCGCCTTCTGCTTCTTCTTGTCGATGTTCAGCTCGATGTTCCAGCCGCCGCGCCTGACCAGCGCCATGCCCGACTCGTAGTCGTCGGCGACGCCCTGCGCCACCAGCTGCTTGGCCAGTTCGGTGTTGGCCGCGTCGACGAGATAGCCGATCTGGCCCTCCTTGCCGGGCGCCGCCTTGGGCTCCTTGGGCACCGGGAAGGTCATGGCGTCGCGCTTGCTCTTGTCCAGCCAGTCCTGCCCGACCATGTTGTCGAGGACGTAGTTCCAGCGGGCCGTCACCAGCTTCTTGCCGGTGTCGGTGGCGGAGGTCCAGTCGTACTGGCTGGGGGCCTGGAGGAGCGCGGCGAGGTAGGCGCCCTGTTCCACGCTGAGCTTGTCGGCGTCGACGCGGTAGTAGGCCTGGGCGGCCGCCTGGATGCCGTAGGCGCCGCGGCCGTAGTAGCTGGTGTTGATGTACCCGGCCAGGATGTAGTCCTTGTCCTTCTCCCGGTCCAGCTTGAGGGAGATGACCAGTTCCTTCAGCTTGCGCGTGACGGTCTGTTCCTGGGTCAGGTAGTAGTTCTTGACGTACTGCTGGGTGATCGTCGAACCGCCCTGCGCGCCCTTGCCCATGAGGGTGTTGAGGACACCGCGGGTGGTGCCCTTCAGGTCGACGCCGGCGTCCGTGTAGAAGGACTTGTTCTCGGCGGCGACGAAGGTGTGCTGGACCGCTTTGGGAATCTTCGCGAGGTCGACGTTCTCCCGGTTGACCTCGCCGTCGCGGGCCAGGATCGCGCCGTTGTCGTACTCGTAGACGTTGCTCTGGAGGTCGGCGTCGGGGTTGCCCTCGGGGATCGGCGTGCTCATGTACAGCCAGAGGAAGGCGCCGATGACGGCCACGGTCAGGCCGAGGAACGTGCCGAGGATCTTCTTCCAGGTGAAGATCCGGCGTATGAGGCTCTTGTCCTTCTTGCCGCCGGCCTTGCCCTTGGCGCCCCTGCCGCCCTTCTTCGCACCCCTGCGGGCGGCCGCGCGGCCGCCGGTCGCCGGAGCGGTGTCGGACTCGGCCTCGGCGGTCGCCACGGACTCCGCCCTCGTGGGGGCCGTCGAGTCCGACTCCGTCGAGCGGCCCCTGGGCGCCGCGCGGCGCCCACCGCGCTGTCGAGCTCGTCTCTCTTCCGCTCGTCCCATGAGTCCGCTCGCTCCGCTTCCTACTCGGCAGTCACACCAGTGCCCGGGGGCAGGGGCAGGTCAGCTCAGAAAGCTAACACCGCTGTCTATGACGAAGGGGCCTCGGCCCGGTCCGCACGGGGCGTGACAATCAGCACCCCCCGCGAGGGAACCACCCGGACATCCCCATCGAGTCCGACGTACGAGAGTGGCACAGGGTTGCCACAAGGAGCTAAAGTGATATCACTTAGATAGGCCGCTGATTACTGAATCAGCGGTGACGAGAAACGGGGACCAGCCATGCCCACTCACGACCCCTCGGCCACCACCGACGCCGCCGCGGGCGCCGGCACCGACACCGTCGACGTGCCCGACATGCCCGCCCCGCGCGTGAAGGAGTTCCCCGCGCACAGCGTGGCCGGCGGACTCGCGCTGCTGCTCGGTCTGGCCGGACTGCTGGCCGGCGCCGGGATGGTCGCCGCCGGCGCCCAGCTGGACGCGGCCGGCCCCAAGGCCGCGCTGATCACCGGTGGCATCCTGGTCGCCCTCGCCGCGTTCCTCGCGATGTGCGGACTGAACACGGTGTCGCCGGGCGAGGCCCGCGTGGTGCAGCTCTTCGGCCGCTACCGGGGCACCATCCGCGAGGACGGACTGCGCTGGGTGAACCCCTTCACCTCCCGCGAGAAGATCTCCACCCGGGTCCGTAACCACGAGACGGCCGTACTGAAGGTCAACGACGCCTACGGCAACCCGATCGAACTCGCCGCGGTCGTGGTGTGGAACGTGCGGGACACCGCGCAGGCCAGCTTCGAGGTGGACGACTTCCTGGAGTTCGTCGCCACCCAGACCGAGGCGGCCGTCCGGCACATCGCCATCGAGTACCCGTACGACTCGCACGACGAGGACGGCCTCTCGCTGCGCGGCAACGCCGAGGAAATCACCGAGAAGCTCGCCATAGAGCTGCACGCGCGCGTGGAGGCGGCCGGCGTCCGGATCATCGAGTCACGCTTCACCCACCTCGCGTACGCTCCCGAGATCGCCTCGGCGATGCTCCAGCGTCAGCAGGCGGGCGCCGTGGTCGCGGCGCGCCGGGAGATCGTGGACGGCGCCGTGGGCATGGTCGAGGCGGCGCTCCAGCGCATCGCCGAACAGGGCATCGTGGAGCTGGACGAGGAGCGGAAGGCGGCGATGGTGTCCAACCTGATGGTGGTGCTGTGCGGGGACCGGGCGCCCCAGCCGGTACTGAACACCGGGACCCTCTACCAGTGAGTGATCCCGCCGGGGGCCCGGCCCCCCAGCGTCGGCCGCAGCAGCGCAAGCAGGTGCTGCTGCGGCTGGATCCGCTGGTCCACGACGCACTGGCCCGCTGGGCCTCGGACGAACTGCGGTCGGCGAACGCGCAGATCGAGTTCCTGCTGCGCAAGGCGCTGAAGGAGGCCGGGCGGCTGCCCGGCGACACCGGGCCGCTGCCGCGTCGCGGCCGGCCCCCCGGCGGCTCCGCCTCCGGCCCCCCGCCGGCCTGACCACCGACTGCCGCACCCGGCCCACGGCCACGCTCACGGCCACAGCGCGCGGCGCATGCCCACGGCCCACGGCCCACGCTCACGGCCACAGCGCGCGGCGCATGCCCACGGCCCACGGCCCACGGCCCACGGCCCACGGCGAATGCTCCCGGCCCACGTGCGCGGCCCGGGAAGGGCGTCGGCCTGTGGCAGAACGGTGACAATCGGCCTCCACCTGCGCACTCCCACTCCCCGCCGTCACCTGTGCACAGCGCGTATACACACCGGGTATACACCGCATGTACAGTCCTTCCCATGTCCATCGGTCACACCCTCCTGGGACTCCTGGAGTCCGGGCCCCGCCACGGTTACGACCTCAAGCGGGCCTTCGACGAGAAGTTCGGTCACGACCGGCCGCTGCACTACGGCCAGGTCTACTCGACGATGTCGCGTCTGCTGAAGAACGGTCTCGTCGAGGTCGACGGCATCGAGGCGGGCGGCGGTCCCGAGCGCAAGCGGTACGCGATCACCGACGCCGGGATCACCGACGTCGAGCAGTGGCTCGCGACGCCCGAGAAGCCCGAGCCGTACCTCCAGTCGACGCTGTACACCAAGGTCGTCCTCGCGCTGCTGACCCACCGCGACGCCGCCGACATCCTCGACACCCAGCGTGCCGAGCACCTGCGCAGCATGCGCATCCTCACGGACCGCAAGCGCTCCGGCGACTTCGCCGACCAGCTGATCTGCGACCACGCCCTGTTCCACCTCGAGGCCGACCTGCGCTGGCTGGAGCTCGCCGCCGCCCGGCTCGACAAGCTGAAGGCCTCGGTGATCGCGTGAACGCCCCCGGGGGATCCCTGCTCGCCGCCGAGAACCTGCACAAGGCGTACGGGCCGACGATGGCGCTGGCCGGCGCCGAGTTCTCCATCCACCCCGGCGAGGTCGTCGCGGTGATGGGCCCGTCCGGGTCCGGCAAGTCGACGCTGCTGCACTGCCTCGCCGGTATCGTGACGCCCGACTCCGGTTCGATCATGTACGACGGCCGTGAGCTGGCGACGATGAGCGACGCCCGGCGCAGCGAGCTGCGGCGCTCCGAGTTCGGCTTCGTGTTCCAGTTCGGACAGCTCGTGCCGGAACTGACCTGCGTGGAGAACGTCGCGCTGCCGCTGCGGCTGAACGGCACCGCGCGCAAGCAGGCGGAGCGCACCGCGCTGGGCTGGATGGAGCGGCTGGAGGTCGACGACCTCGCCAGGAAGCGGCCCGGTGAGGTGTCCGGCGGCCAGGGCCAGCGGGTGGCCGTGGCGCGCTCGCTGGTCACCAGCCCGCGGGTGGTGTTCGCCGACGAGCCGACCGGCGCGCTGGACTCGCTCAACGGCGAACGCGTGATGGAACTGCTCACCGAGGCCGCGCGGTCGGCCAGCACGGCCGTCGTCCTCGTCACGCACGAGGCCCGGGTGGCGGCCTACTCCGACCGCGAGATAGTCGTCCGGGACGGGAAGTCACGGGACATGGAGCGGGTCGTATGAGTCCGCGGCAGTCGGCCAGGGACCTCGGCCTGGGGGTCCGGTTCGCCTTCGCGGGCGGGCGGGAGGGCTGGATACGGGCCGTCTTGACCGCGGTCGGCGTCGGGCTCGGCGTGGCGGTGCTGTTGCTGACGACGGCGGTGCCGAACGCGTTGTCCGTGCGACACGACCGGGAACAGGCGCGGCTGGACTGGCCGTTCGGCAGCGAGCAGCCGGCCGAGGGCGACGACACCCTGCTGGTGGCGAACGCCGACACGACGTTCCGTGACAAGGACGTACGCGGTCGGCTGGTGGAGCCGGAAGGAGCGCGCGCCCCGTTGCCGCCCGGCCTGAGCGAGTTCCCGGCCGAGGGCGAGATGGTGGTCTCGCCCGCGCTGAAGAAGCTGCTCGCCGCCGACGGCTCGGCGCTGCTGCGGGAGCGGATCCCGTACCGCGTCGTGGGGACCATCCAGGAGAGCGGGCTGGTCGGTTCCCAGGAACTCGCCTACTACTCGGGCGCCACCGGCATGGCCACGTACGCCGAGGGCGGGGGTGAGGCGACCCGGCTGAAGGAGTTCGGGAACCCGAACCCGTCGAAGGAGGAGACCGACCCGGTACTGCTCCTGCTGGTCCTCGTCGTCATCATCGTCCTGCTGATGCCGGTGGCCGTGTTCATCGCGGCGGCCGTGCGGTTCGGCGGGGAGCGGCGCGACCGCAGGCTCGCGGCCCTCCGGCTGATCGGTGCGGACGGCCGGATGACCCGGCGTATCGCGGCGGGCGAGGCGATGGCCGGGGCCCTGCTGGGCCTGGTCCTGGGCACGGTCTTCTTCCTCGTCGGCCGCCAGGTGGCCGGGTCGGTCGAGGTGATGGGCATCAGCGTGTGGCCCAGCTACGTCGACCCCTCCCCCGCGCTGGCCGCGCTGGTCGTCCTCGCGGTGCCGACGGCGGCGGTGCTGGTCACCCTCTTCGCCCTGCGCGGTGTGGTGATCGAACCGCTCGGCGTGGTGCGTACGGCGAAGCCCGCGCGGCGCCGGCTGTGGTGGCGGCTGCTGATGCCCCTGGGCGGCTTCGCGATGCTCTACCCGATGATCGGACAGGGACGGACGGACGGCGACTTCAACCAGTACCTGGTGAGCGGCGGCGTCGTGCTGATCCTGGTCGGCATCACCGCGCTGCTGCCGTGGCTCGTGGAGACGGTCGTCAGCCGGCTCGGCTCCGGTGGCGTGGCCTGGCAACTGGCGGTACGGCGGCTCCAGTTGAGCAGCGGTACGGCGGCCCGGATGGTCAACGGCATCGCGGTGGCGGTGGCCGGCGCGATCGCGCTCCAGATGCTGTTCGCCGGCGTGGACGGCGCCTACACCGAGCCCACCGGCCAGGACCTCACCCGGGCGCAGATGCAGGTCCGGGTGCCGGACGGCGCCCCGCTGGCCGCGACCGCCCGGAAGTTCGCCGACACCAAGGCCGTCAGCAAGGTCACGGCCCTGTGGGAGGGCTACCTGGGCGACACCTCCTGGCACACGGAGAACGGCCCGAACCTCTCCGCCGAGCTGACCGTGGGCGCCTGTCCGGCGCTGCGCGAGGTGGCGAAGCTGCCCTCGTGCAAGGACGGCGACATGTTCGTCCTCGACGGCGACGAGTACTCCGCCGACGGGCCCGAGCTGAACAAGCCCGGCAGGAAGCTGTACGTCGAGCCGTCCGGCTCCGGGGACACCGCGGACGTCGTCTGGACCGTCCCCCGGGGCATCACCGAGGCCGAGTCGGTCGAGGTCCTCACCGACTACAAGCGCGGCGGCTTCCTGATGACGCCGAGCGCGCTGCCGAAGGCCGCCGAGAAGCTGGTCAGCGGTCAGATCTACCTGTCGATCGACGAGTCCGTGCCCGACGCCTACGAGTACGCCCGCAACACGGCGTACCAGGTGGATCCGCTGGCCCAGCCGATGACCTGGTCGGCCACCCGGCAGGACACGAAGTTCACCACCATCCGCACCGGTCTGCTCGTCGGCTCGGCCTGTGTGCTGCTGCTGATCGGGGCGAGCCTGCTGGTCTCCCAGCTGGAGCAGCTGCGTGAGCGCCGCAAGCTGCTGTCGTCCCTGGTCGCCTTCGGCACCCGGCGGCGCACGCTGGGCCTGTCGGTGCTGTGGCAGACGGCGATCCCGATCGCGCTGGGTCTGCTGCTGGCCATGACGGTGGGGCTCACGCTGGGCGCGATCCTGCTGAAGATGACGGACACCCCGGTGGGCGTCGACTGGGCGAGCGTGCTGTCGATGGCGGGGTTCGGCGCGGCCGTCGTCCTGCTGGTGACGCTGCTGAGCCTGCCCCCGCTGCTCAAGCTGCTGCGGCCGGACGGTCTGCGCACGGAGTGAGCGGGCGGTGAGCATCCGCGACCCGCGGCACGGACGGTCCCTCCCCGGGCGGGGAGGGACCGTTCCGCGTCCGGAGACGGCTCAGAGCGGGTGCAGAGCGGGTGCAGAGCGGGTGCAGAGCGGGTGCAGAGCGGGTTCAGAGCGGGTTCAGAGCTGGTACTCCCGCACCACCCTGCGCACCTGGGCGAACAGCATCCCGACGTTGACGGACTTGCGGCAGACGACCACCGCGACGACGTCCTGCTGCTCGGTCATCCGCACGAACAGGTGGGTGAGGTTCTCGCTGTTGACGAGGATCTCCTGGAAGAAGTGGTTCTCGCTCTGGACCCCGCGCCGCTCCTTGAAGACGTCCTCGATCATCACGACCGTGCGGCCCTGGAACAGGTCGAGCGTCGCGCCCGCCAGCAGGTCGAGGACCTCGGGCGGATGGTTGTCGACGGTCTCGTAGGAGAGCAGCATGCCGGTGGACATGTCGACGACGCCGGAGGCGACGCAGTCGGGGGCATCCGTGCGCAGTGACTTGACCAGGCCCATCACCTGGTCGGAGAAACCTGGGGTCATACGTTTCGTCGCCATCCCTTCAGACTCCTTCGGCGGTCTTCACGGTCGTCCCGGTCCGGTCGGTGAGGATCAGATCGATGCGGCGCAGGGCGGGCTGGGTCGCCCGGTGCAGGCGCTCCACGTCCATGCCCTCGTCACCGAGTACGACCATCAGCGCGGTGTCTCCGACCGCGTAGAAAGCGGCGCAGCCGTGGCTGCCGTAGGCCACCGTGCGGTGCAGGGCGCCGCGGGCGGTCGCCTCCGCGGTGCGGCGGGCGAGGCCGAGTCCGGCCGCGGCGAGGGCGGCGAGGCCCTCCGGGTCGATGGAGTCGGCGGTGTCGGCGGCGATGAGCAGTCCGTCGGCCGCCGCCAGCGCCGTGTCGGTGATGCCGGTCACCTGCTCCCGCAGGCCGCGCATCTCCCGCGCGAGGGCTGTGTGGTCCATGAATGCAACTCCCCTGATCCTGATCGCATATGACCGTCTTTTTTTGTGGGGGTCTACTTCTTCGCGTGGGGTTCTCTGTCGCGGTTCTCTGCCGCGGGCCGCTATTTCGCCGTGGGGTTCCGCAGGCGGAAGAACTCCTTCCAGCCGGTGCCGGTGCCGGTGTCGTCCCGTTCCGTGGTGGTGAGCGCTTCGTTGATGCCGGTGGCGCCGGGACGGCGGCGCGGCAGGGCCGTCGCCTCCGGCACCGGCGGCTGCCGGGGCGGGGCCGGTTCACGGGGGCGTATGCCGTGCCCCTCGGGCGGCAGCCGGACGGGAATCGGCCGGGGCGCGTCCACGCACTCCAGCAGCCCCTCGCCCAGCATCCGGGACACCTCGACGGTGACGGTGTAGACCCCGCGCCCGGTACGGAAGGCGAGGTCCCGCGCGGTGCACCGGCCGTCGGCGTGGGCGAGCAGCTCGCGCTGGAGCACACCGAGCCGGCCGGCCGCGTAGGAGAGGGAGGCGGGCACCGGCCGTTCCCGGTCCGGGCGCACGGGGTAGGGCTGCTCCAGGAGCGCGGCGAGCTTGCGGGAGGCCACCTGGAGCAGCCGGGTGGGCGGCTCTCCCACGGCGACCGGAGCGGGCGGCGGCCCGGTCGCGGGACCCCGTTCACAGCCGTCCACACTGCCCGCGACGACCGCAAACACGGCGTCCTGGAGAGCCATCGCGCAGACCACCCGGAGCTGGGCGGCCCCCGCGTAGCCATGGGCGATCAGCCCGGCGGCCGGCCAGCGCGCGCCGCCCGACTCACGCACCAGCCCGGCCCACTCCTCGCCGCCGATCCGTCCGGAGCGCAGCAGCAGTGCCTCGGGGGCGGGCGCGCCCGGCGACTCGACCGCGACGACCAGCCCACCGTGCAGATGGAAAGTGCCGCCGGGCGAACCGAGGACGCGCACCTCCCCGGTGAAACCGTCCCGGCCGCACGCGGCAAGGTCGCGTGCCAGCGGTTCGTAGCCCGACATCACTCCCCTTGGACCTCTCGCACATACGCCTGACGCGTAGCGCTGAGGAGGGAATGTTTATCAGTCCGTGCGCATGTTCCAGCGAGGGATTTGCGACCTGCCCCCGACTGACGGAAGTTGCTCCGCCGATGGACTCAAATCGTGTGGTCGGGAGCTCATTTGACCGATTGAAAGGCCGTGGCCTTTCCCTCAGGGAGCCTTGTCCCGGGGCCCCTCGGACGACGCGGACGCCTCGGGCGCCCCGGACGACGCGGGGGCCGCGGGGGAGCCCGTCGCCGGAGCCGCCGGAGCCGCAACCGGTGCCACCCCCGCCGCCGTCGCACCCCTCGGCCGTGGCGCGTGCCGCAGGGCCTGTTCGCGGGAGTAGGTGTGCAGATAGCCCACCACCGTGTTCGTCACGGCCACCAGGGGCACCGCCACGATCGCGCCGCCGATGCCCGCCACCATGCCGCCCGCGGCGACCGACAGGACCACGGCCAGCGGGTGGACGCGTACCGCGCGGCCCAGGATGAACGGCTGGAGGATGTGGCCCTCGATCTGCTGCACGGCCAGCACGACCGCCAGGGTCATCACCGCGGTGAACACGCCCTGCGTGACCAGCGCGACCACGACCGCCAGCGCTCCGGAGGCGACCGCGCCGACCAGCGGGATGAAGGAGAACAGGAAGATGAAGACGGCCAGCGGGACGGCCATCGGCACATCGAGGAAGTAGATGCCGAGGCCGATGAAGATCGCGTCGATCAACGCGACTATCACCGTGCCGCGCACATACGCCGTGAGCGTCGCCCAGGCCCGCGGGCCCGCGCCCGCCACGCCCGGCCGGGCCGCGGCCGGGACCAGCTTGAGCGTCCACTCCCAGATGCGCTTGCCGTCGTAGAGCAGGAAGAGCGTCGAGAAGAACGCCAGGAGGATGCCGGTCAGCGCCTCCACGACGACGGTGACGCCTTCCAGGCCCGCCGAGGTGATCGAGTCGGTGTTGTCGCCGACGGCGTCCCGCAGGTTCTTGGCGATGCCGTTGATCTGCTTGTCGGTGACGTGGAAGGGGCTGTTGAGCAGCCAGCGGCGCAGGTCGTCGATGCCGTCCTGGACCTGGCCGGAGAGGTCGTCGATGTTCGCCATGACCTGCCAGGTCACGAACCAGCCCATCAGCCCGATGACGACGAACCCGAGGATCGCCGTCAGCGCGGTGGCCGCTCCGCCGGGCACTCCGGCCCGCTTCAGCCGGGCCACGGTGGGCTGAAGGAGGGCGGTCAGGAGCAGCGCGACCACGAAGGACATGACGACCAGCTGGACCGCGCTGATGGCCTTCATCAGGACCCAGACGGTCCCGGCGAGCACCAGCAGCCGCCAGCCCGCCTCGGCGGCGACCCGGACGCCCCACGGCACGGCCTGGGCGGGGTCGGGGCGCGGGGCGGGGGGCACGAGCTCCTCCGGGTGGGCCTCGGCGACCGCTACCGCGGTGTCGGCAGGCGTCGGCGCCGCTTCGGCGGCGTCCTCCCGGCGCTCCCGCTCGACCTCGGCACGCCGTTCGTCGAGCCGCTCACCCATCTCGCTCAGTCCGGCACCGAGCCGGCCGAGCCACCCTGGAACTCGCGACATGATCCGTCCTCTTCCCCCGTCTCTCCCCACCACTCCCCCTGGAGTCGTCGGTCCCGGCCGTACCGACCGTACAGGGCGAAAGCCCCTCACCCTAGGACGGGGAGGGGCTGCGCGGGGTTGAGCGGGCGACGGCGGTTCCGGCTCAGTAGGAGCCGTTGGCGAGCCAGTAGTCCCAGGCGTCGCAGGGGCTGCCGTAGCGCTCGTTCATATAGTTCAGGCCCCATTTGATCTGGGTGGCCGGGTTGGTCCGCCAGTCCGCGCCGGCGGACGACATCTTCGAGCCGGGGTAGGCCTGGACGAGGCCGTAGGCACCCGACGAGGGGTTGACCGCCTGGTAGTTCCAGGTGGACTCGTGGTCCACGATGTTGCTGAAGCACTGGAACTGCCCGCTGGGCACCATCTGGCGGGCGATCGCCTGGACTTCGGCGACGGTGTACGAGGCCTGCTGCGGGAAGCTGCCGGCCGACGAGGTCGAGGCGACCTCGGTGGTGGTGGCCTTGGTCCGGGCGGCCTCGGCCGCCTTGTCCTTGGCTTCCTGGGCGGCCTTCGCCTTGGCCACGGCGGCCTTCTGCTTGGCCACCGCGTCCTTGGCCGCCTGCTTACGGGCGGATTCCTCGGCCGTCTTCTTGGCGGTGGTGTCCGCGGCGATGGCCTGGACGTCGGCCTGCTGGGTCAGCGAGGCCGTCTGCACCTGGGCCTGCTGCCCTACGGGTAAGTCCGCGAGGAGCGTCGAGTCGCCCGCCGTCGCCTCGGCGTCGTCGTGCGGCTGGGCCACGCTGCCCTGGGCGACTCCCATGACGGCGCCGACAGTGGTGACCGCGGTGGCCGAGGCCACGGCGAATCCCCGGGCCGATATCCGGCTCACGCGGTCTCCTTCTGTTGTGCCGTCGGGTGGAGAACTGCACGACCAGGGCCGCACGGGCTCAGTACCAGTGGTTGGCCTGCCAGAACGACCAGGCCTCACAGGGACTGCCGTACCGGCTGTCCATGTAGTTCAGGCCCCACTTGATCTGGGTGGCCGGGTTGGTCTGCCAGTCGGAGCCGGCGGACGCGTACTTGCCGGCGGGCAGCGCCTGGAAGAGACCGTAGGCACCGGAGGAGGCGTTCACGGCGTGGTAGTTCCAGCTGGACTCGTGGTCCACGATGTTGCTGAAGCACTGGAACTGCCCGCTGGGCACCATCTGGGCCGCCATCGCCTGGATCTGCGCGATGGAGTAGGAGCTCTGGATCGGGAAGTCGCCCGCGCTGCGGCTGGCCTTGGCCTTCGCCTCCGCGCGGTCCTTGGCAGCCTTCTCGGCGGCCTCCTTCTTCGCGATCGCCGACTTGGCGGCGGCCTTGCGGGCCGATTCCTCGGCGTCCTTCTTCGCGCCCTCGTCCGCGGCGATGGCCTGTACGTTGGCCTGCTGCGTGAGGGATGCCGTCTGCACCTGGGCCTGCTGGCCCACAGGTATGTCGGCGAGGAGCGTCGCGTCGCTGGCTGTCGCTTCTGCGTCGTTGGGCTGCGCGACGCTGCCCGAGGCAACGCCGACGACGCTTCCGACAGCGGTGACCGCCGTGGCCGAGGCCACTGCGAATCCCCGGACCGAGATCCGGCTCACACGGTTTTCCTTCCAGCGTCGCCCGCTTCGGTGACCCTGGCGGACGCAATCGTGCCCTTGACGCTGGTCTCCGAACTGCGGGGTCACAGGAGACACGGGCCCGGTGGGCAACTCCCGCTGAGGGAGTGCCACATGATGCACGGGCGGCATGCGACGGTCGGTATGGAGTTGAAGGTGATGCTCAAGCGGTGCCGTACTGCTGGGGGCACAGATGTGTCGCATGCGGGGCCTGACAGGACTGAGACTTTGCCGTAACCGGACTGCGCAAGGCAATTCCGAGTTGCGTGTGAAAGCTCACACCTGTGGAGACCCCGGGGTTTTCGCGAAACCCCCACACGAACCGGCGCCGCCCGACTAGGCTCACAGCCTTTGTCGGACGGCGCCCGCCCTCGCTCAACCCCGGTCATTCGGGGCGGCTTGTTCAGATCTGCCCATCCTCCAGCATTTCCGTCACAAGCGCTGCGATCTGGGACCTCTCGGACCTGTTCAGCGTGACGTGCGCGAAGAGCGGATGGCCCTTCAGTTTCTCGACGACGGCCACTACGCCGTCATATCGCCCGACCCGCAGATTGTCCCTTTGCGCGACATCGTGGGTCAGAACGACCCGTGAATTCGCGCCGATCCGGGACAGAACGGTGAGGAGGACATTCCGTTCGAGCGACTGCGCCTCGTCGACGATCACGAAGGCGTCGTGGAGGGAACGGCCCCGGATGTGGGTGAGGGGCAGGACCTCCAGCATCCCGCGCGCGGTGACCTCCTCGATGACCTCGCGGCTGGTGACCGCGGACAGCGTGTCGAAGACGGCCTGCGCCCAGGGCCCCATCTTGTCGGCCTCGGAACCGGGCAGATAGCCCAGCTCCTGACCGCCCACCGCGTACAGCGGCCGGAAGACCATCACCTTCTGGTGCTGGCGGCGCTCCAGGACCGCCTCCAGACCCGCGCAGAGCGCGAGCGCGGACTTGCCGGTGCCGGCCCGGCCGCCCATCGACAGGATCCCGACGTCCGGGTCGAGCAGCAGATCGAGCGCGATGCGCTGCTCGGCGCTGCGGCCCTTGATGCCGAAGGCCTCACGGTCGCCGCGCACCAGGCGGACGTTGCCGTCGGCGGTGACGCGGCCGAGGGCCTTGCCCCGCTCCGACTGGATCGTCAGACCGGTGTGCACGGGGAGGTCGGCGACCTCGGGCACATGGATGTGCCCCTCCTCGAAGAGGATGTCCACCTGCTCGCCGGCCAGGGTCAGTTCGGACATTCCGGTCCAGCCGGAGGAGCCCGTGATGGCGAGCTCGGCGCGGTACTCCTCGGCGAGGAGCCCGACCGACGACGCCTTGATCCTGAGCGGCAGGTCCTTCGACACGACGGTGACGTCGAATCCCTCGGCCTGGAGATTGCGGGCGACCGCGAGGATCCGGGAGTCGTTGTCACCCAGGCGGTAGCCGGAAGGCAGCACGCTGGGGTCCGAGTGGTTGAGCTCGACACGGACGGTACCGCCGAGTTCCCCGATCGGGATGGGGGCGTCGAGGCGACCGAACTTCACCCGGTAGTCGTCCAGCAGGCGCAGTGCCTGCCGGGCGAAGTAGCCGAGTTCCGGATGGTGCCGCTTGGCCTCCAGTTCCGTGACCACGACGATGGGGAGCACGACCTCGTGCTCGTCGAAGCGGGTCAGGGCGTTCGGGTCGGCCAGCAGGACGCTGGTGTCGAGAACATAGGTGCGCCGGTCTGGCATACGGCGCTTTGTGCTGGTCACCACGGAAGGACGTACCCCCTCGGATGAGGTCGGGGAGCGACGGAGTGGAGCTGGACCGGTTCTGGGCCGCTTCGCACGGGCCGAGAACCGGCCCCCCGCTGCTTCTTCCGTGCCGTGACCGCACGGTCGGGCTGGTGCAAAGGGCCTCCCGGGCGGACGGCCCCGTGCCGCCCGCTGAGATCCGACACCCGTGGTTCGGGTGTCGACCTGCTTGGTTTATGCCCTCGAACAGGCGCCGCCATGCCACGGCATATGACGGCGCGCCGGTGAACTCCTCGTTACGTCCGTACCGGACGGGGTGGGTGGGACGTCCTCGAAGGGCGTCCGCCGCTACGTGCTCAGCCGCCGTAACGGCGGTGGCGGGCCGCGTAGTCACGCAGCGCACGCAGGAAGTCGACCTTGCGGAAGGCCGGCCAGAAGACCTCGCAGAAGTAGTACTCCGCGTGGGCCGTCTGCCACAGCATGAATCCGGACAACCGCTGCTCGCCGCTGGTCCGGATCACCAGGTCGGGGTCGGGCTGGGCACCGGTGTAGAGGTGGCGGCCGATCAGATCGACGCTGACGGAGTCGGCGAGGTCCTCCATCGAGGTGCCCCGGTCCGCCGCGTCCACGATCATCGAGCGCACCGCGTCGGCGATCTCCTGGCGGCCGCCGTAGCCGATGGCGACGTTGACCAGTATCCCGTCGACGTGGGAGGTGGACTCCTCGGCGACCTTCAACGCGGTCTGCACGTGGGAGGGGAGGATGTCGGGGGTGCCGACGTGGTGGACACGCCAGCGACCGTCGGCGGCGAGGGTGCGGACGACGTCTTCGATGATGCCGAGCAGCGGGACGAGTTCGTCGTCGGGGCGGTCGAGGTTGTCCGTCGACAGCAGCCAGAGGGTGACGACCTCGACGTCCGTCTCGGTGCACCAGCCGAGGAACTCCTCGATCTTCTCCGCGCCGGCACGGTGACCGTGTTCGGTGGTGGAACCCGAGGCCTTCGCCCAGCGTCGGTTGCCGTCCATGATGACGCCGATGTGCTTCGGCACCTGAGCGTGGTCCAGGTGACCTTCCACCCGGCGTGCGTACAGCCTGACCAGAAGGCCGCGCAGCTTGTCGCGCAGGTTCACGTGATTGTCAGCCCCTCCGTACGGTGCGGTCCCCGCGGGGCGCAGCCTACCCCCGCGGGGCCTGGGCCGTTGACGGGGGTGGGAGGCGCGGTCCCCGTGCCGACGGCTGTGCCGGGGCAAAAAAACGGGCCGGTCCGTGGGGGGGAGACGGACCGGCCCGAGGGGGGGTTTCCACCATAACCCTTCGTAAGTGATGCTGCGTGCATCGGCGCGCCACAACTACTCTCCGGAGTCGCCCGGCGACGCGCCGGTGGTCGCGGAATGCGTGATTCATGGGTGGTTCATGGCCGGAACACGGCGGATTCCCAGGAGAATGGACCCGATCACGAGGGAAGTGGAGGTTTCGGAGCGCCTCGAGGCCCCGTCGGCCACGCGCGCGCCCATCCCCCCGACGGGCTACCTCGGCCGCGCACGTCCGCTTGACGCGGGCGTCACCGCGCAGCCCCCTCCACTGCGCGGTTGACGGCCACGCAGCTTTGCGCACGCGAATTGCCCGCAGGAGAACTTACGCGAGGTCGACAGGGGATATGAACCGGCTGCGATAACGATGTGGAAACTCCGTGCAGGCGCGGACCGGGTATCGGGAGGGCGGAGGGCGGTTCCCGGCCCGTCCTGAGCTAGGGGCGGCGGGCCTCGAAGAGATGGCGGGTGCTGTGGGCGACGAAGGGGCCGTCGGCCTTGATCCGCTCGTGCAGAGCGCGGAGCCGGGGCCGGTAGGCCTCCACCGTGAAGCCCGGGACCATCCACACCACCTTGCGCAGGAAGTGGACCACGGCGGCGATGTCGTGGAACTCGACCCGCAGCCGCTCCGTCCGCAGGCCGACGACCTCCAGCCCCGCCGCCTCCGCACCGGCACGCTCGCGCTCGGGATGCCGGGCACTGCTCACCTCCTCCGGCTGCGGCCCGAGGAAGTACTCGACGAGTTCGAACACGCTGCGCGGGCCGACGTGCTGGGCGAAGTAGGTGCCGCCGGGCAGCAGCACGCGGGCGATCTCGTCCCAGAGGGGCCGCACCGGATGCCTGCTGGCGACCAGGTCGAAGGTGGCGTCGGCGAAGGGCAGCGGGGCGTCCTGCGGGGACGCGACGACGGCGATCCCGCGCGGCCGCAGCAGGGCGGTGGCCTTGGCGACGTTCGCCGGCCAGCCCTCGGTCGCGACGGTGAGCACGGGGGCCTTGGGGGCCGCCCGGCCGAGCGCGAAGTCCAGGACCTCCCCTCCCCCGGTCTGCACGTCGAGCGCGGCACTCGCGCCCGCCAGCCGTCCGGCCAGCGACATCGCGTACCCCCAGGAGGGCCGCGCCTCGGTGGCCCGTCCCTCGAACCAGGAGAAGTCCCACCCTTCGGTGGGGACGGCGGCCCCTTCGGCGAGGAGGGCCTCGAAGTCGGGGTCCGCGTGGCCGCTGTCGTCACCGGTGTCCCGGCCGTTGTCGTCCATACGGGGATGGTGGCAGAGGGGTCGCGCGGGCGCCGCCGCTTTTCGACGGCCCGTCACGCGTAGCGCAGCAGCACGACCCCGTTGCCGAAGCGGTGGGTCCCGGCCAGGCGGAGTGTGGTCGGCGTGCTCCCGTCGGTCTGCGGGAACAGGGGCTTGCCCCGGCCGACGAGCACCGGATGGACGTAGAGGCGGAACTCGTCGACGAGGTCGTGACGGAGGAACGCGGCGATGAGGTCGGCGCCGCTGAGCCCCAGGTCGCCGCCCGGCTGTTCCTTGAGCAGCGCGACCTCCTCGGGGACGACGTCCCGGACGATCGTGGTGTTCCAGTCGGCGTGCTCCAGGGTCCGCGAGTACACGATCTTCGGCATCTCGCGCCAGATCCCGGCGAACTCGGCCATCGTGGCGGGGACGTCCGGACCGGCGTCGGCGGTCGGCCAGTAGTCGGCCATCAGCTCGTAGGTGGTCCGGCCGCTGACCAGCCCGCCCAGCTCTCGGACCATGTCGTTGAAGTGCTGGTGCAGTTCGTCGTCGACCTGATGCCAGGAGATGTCGCGGTCCGGCCCCTCGATGTACCCGTCGAGGGACACCGACATGATCAGAACGATCTTCCTCATACGACGGTCCCCTCTTCGGGTGCCGGCTGCGTGAACCGGCTCGGTGTACCGGTTTCGTGTAGCGGCTCGTTGCGGTGCGAAGGATCTGAGGGTCCAGAGGTTAGTGACACGGTCGAGGGGAGACGGCGATGGCGCGCTGGCGGGACGGGTGGGGAGAACTGGTGGTGGGCGGCGGGGACGACGGAGGCGGCGGGGAAGAGACCGGCCGGGAAGGCGATGGCGGGGGTGGGGGCGGGAGTGGGGCGCGGGTGCCGCTGGAGATCGCCGCCTCCTACCGGGCCCGCACCCGGGGGCTGCTGGGGCGGGACTCGGTGGACGGGGCGATGCTGCTGTCGCCCGCCGGCAGCGTGCACACCTTCCGGATGCGGGTGCCGATCGACGTCGCGTATCTCGACCGGCGCCTGCGCGTCATCGCCGTACGCACCATGCGGCCGGGGCGGCTGGGCCTGCCCCGGCCGCGGTCCCGGCATGTGCTGGAGGCGGCGGCCGGGGCGATGGAGGGGTGGGGGCTGCGGGCCGGGGTGCGGGTGGAGGTCCGGGTCAGCCCGCCGTCCGCGGGAACGTGACCTCCACCCGGCGGTTCTTCTTGCGGCCGGCCTCGGTGGAGTTGTCGGAGATGGGGTACTGCTCGCCGTAGCCGCGGACCTCGAAGGTGATGTCCGGGTCGTTCAGGTCGCCCGCGAGTTCCGCCTGGACGGCGTCCGCCCGCTGCTTGGACAGGACGTCGCCGTGCGCGGAGGAGCCCAGGTTGTCCGTGAAGCCGAAGACCCTGACCACGGTGGGGTTGTTCTGCTTCTTGATCTCCGCGGCGATCGTGGCGATACGGGCCTTCGCGGCCGCGCCGAGCTTCGCGCTGTCCTTGCCGAAGAGGACCTCGGCCTGGAGCGCGAACGTCACGTCGGCGTTGGTGTCCTCCCGGCGTTCCTCACCCGCCTCGTCCTCGACGACCTGCTTGATGTCGAGCACTTTGGGCTCGGCCAGGGTGCCGCCCTCGGGGAGCTTGAGGTCGGGGTCGTTGGGGTCGACCTCGACGGGCGCGGTGGCGGTGGGTTCGGTGCCGGGGGGAACGCTGGGTGTGGTGTCGGCCTCGGCGGCGGGGGCCATGCCGACCATCACGAGGGTGGCCGCTGCCACCACCAGAGTGAGACGTGGGGTCATGATCGGCCTCACCCGGAGATCTTGATGACCCCGCTGGGGAACAGCGGGAGTTGGAAGGAGACGTCCGTCGAGCTCGCGGGGGGCGCGGGGAACTGGAGGAAGACGTCGATGGAGGCGCCGGCCTTGAGGGAGGAGAAGCCGGTCGTGGTCAGCGGTCGGCCTTCGGTGTCGCGGAGCACGTAATAGCGCTTCTTGCTCTTGGAGTCGACGAGGGTCGCGCCGCCAAGGGATCGTCCGTTGTTGATGATCTCGGTCTCGTTGCCGCTCAGGGCGGACGGGATGACGACCGACGTCCCGCTGTCGTTCTTCAGAGCACCGTTCACGGTGACGAAGCCGCCGGAGTCCCGTACGGCACTGGTGATCTGAAGGAGCAGTCCACTCGGGCCCTTCAGCTCGGCGATCGGATCCTCCGACTGCCCCTCCTGCGGGTCCGGCTGTGACCCACCGGTTCGCGAGGCGGAAGACGAACTCTGCGGCTTCTTGTCGTCGTCGCCCCCGCCGCCGCACGCGGCCGAACCGACCGCCAGCCCGGTCACGACCGCGAGCGCGACCATCCCCCTGCGGGCTTTCGCGGTGAACCGCATGCTCATCACTCCGCTTCTTTCTGAACTCGTCGATCGCATGTCAGTCGGTGACCAGGTGGACGGCGAAGAGGTCCTCGGGGCCGGGCAGATCGGTGAGATCGCCCGGGTCCAGCTCCCAGTTCACTCCGTCCTCGCAGGTCAGCGTGGGCAGCGCGGCGTCCTCCGGCTCCTCGCCCGGCGGTTCGCCGGACGGCTGACCGGATGGCTCGCCCGACGGTGGTTCCGGCGCTTCGAACGTGCACAGGGAGTCGATCACGGCGGTGGCGGTGGCGTGTGCCCTCGTGGTGCTCGTCTCAGGAATCACGGAGTCCCCCGCCGACTTGTTCGCCTGGACGGTGATCCGATAGCTCAGGAGTCCCTCGGGCAGACACTGAACGTTGCCCGCGTCGTTCAGCGCCGCGAGCTGGTCCGCCCGCCAGCACGCGTTGTCCCCGCCGTTTCCCTCGAAGATGTCCTGCCACTTGGTCGGGTCCAGGACGGCCAGCTTCCACAGGTCGGCGAGGTCGTCCCGGGTCTCCTGCGCCGCCGCCAGCGCCGCCGCGTCCGCGGCCGTCTGCGCACCGTTGCGGTTCGCCGCGGCCTGGCCGACCGCGAAGTACGCGAACGCGAGAAAGAGCAGGCCCGCCACCACCGTGATGTAGATGGGGAAGACCTGCCCTGCGTCGCCGTACGCGCGCTTGCGGACTTGTGTCAGGGGGCCACCTTGTCGATCTGGGCCGTGAGCTTGTCGACGATCGTCTGGCCCAGGTTCGTGTTGGCGATCAGGACCACGATCGCCACCACCACCGCGATGATGCCCAGGTACTCGACGGCGGTCTGCCCCTTGTCGTTGTCGGCGCGGCGCCGTACGGCCCGTACCGTCGTGTCCGTCCAGCCGCTCACCCGGACCCTGGCCGCGACGGCGGTCCTCAGCAGCAGGTCGCTCATGGCGTTCCTCTCCATCGGTGGCGTGACCGGCAACGTAAGACCGTGGGTCCGCCTCGGAGAAGGGCCCCTGGGCCCAATTCCGGGCCCAGTCGGAGGGCCTTCGTGGATTCCGTCGGCGCGTCATGAGGTCACCGCCGTGCCCAGCCACTTGGCCGCGGCCTCGGAGCGGCTGCTGCTGTGCAGCTTGGCGAAGATCCGGTTGATGTGGTTCTTGACCGTCTTCTCGCTGATGAAGCAGGTGGCGGCGATCTGCTGGTTGTTCATGCCCGACACGATGAGGTCCATGATCTCCGCCTCCCTCGCGCTGAGTCGGAACCTCGCCCTGACTACTGGGGACGACTGTCTCACGTTTGGTTGCAACTGCGAAAGCGCTTCCGCGGAAGTCGCTGAAAATAGGGGAGATGGGTCCACTTGGGCGTGTGCAGTCGCATCGCCTCGTAGATGCGCGAGTACCGCCGTCGCCGCTGCCGGGGTGAAGTGGGCGCGGCCCCGGGTGACGTCCCGCACCGCCGACACCAGCTCCTCCACGCCGAACTCCCCGTGGACGAGATAACCCCCGGCCCCGCCGCGCAGGGCCTCCCGGACGATCTCGGCCTCGTGGCTGTACGTCAGCATCACGACCCGGGTGATCCGGGCCAGGTGCGGAAGGGCGGAGAGGCCGTCGACGCCGGGCATGCGGACGTCCAGGAGGACGACGTCGGGGCGGTGCAGACGCGCCGCCTCGCAGGCCTCGCGGCCGTCCGCCGCCTGCGCGACGACCGTGATGTCCTCCCGGCCGGAGAGCAGGGCGGTCAGGCCCGCGCGGACCACGGGGTTGTCGTCGGCCACGACCACGCGCACGGGACAGGGCCCGGACGGCGGCGGGAAGAGCGGCTGCTCGGCGCCGGGGCGGTGGGGTGGGGGGTAGTGCGGCGGGGGGTGATGCGGCGGAGCGTGGTGGGGCGGTCGGTCCGGCATCAGACGACCTCCTCTGTGTGCGCGGCCAGCGGGAGTTCCAGACGCACCTCGGTGCCCCGGGAGTCGCGGCCGTGGCCGATGCGGATGCGGGCGCCGACGGAGGCGGCCCGTTCGGTCATGCCGACCAGGCCGAAGTGGCCGGTGCGGCGAAGCTGTTCCAGGGTGGCGCCGGGCGGCAGGCCACGGCCGTCGTCGCGGACGCTCAGGGTGAGGAGCTCGCCGTGCACGGCCGCTCGCACCTCCACATGGGTCGGGGCCGCGTGGCGGTGGGCGTTCTCCATGGCCTCCGAGGTGATCGTGAGGAGCTGCCGGGCCACCGCGGGCGGGACGGGGAGCGTCGTGCGGTCGCCGGAGGCTTGGTAGCTGACCGGCAGGCCCGTCCGGTCCCCGAACACATCCGCGCGGGCCGCCAGTTCGGGCAGGAGGTCGACGTCCTGCACGGGGTCTGCCTCGCGGCGGAGGTCGGTGAGGAGTTCGCGGGACTCCGCCGCGGCGCGGCGCGCGGCCCGGGAGACCAGTTCGGCGTGCTGCCGCACGATGACCGGGTCCATGCCCGGCGAGCCCGCCGAATGGGCCAGGGCGTCCGCGGCGAGGGCCACCCCGTGCAGTGTCTTGGCCACGGAGTCGTGCATCTCGCGGGCCAGCCGGGCGCGTTCGGCGGCGACCGCCTCGGTGCCGGCCAGACGGGCCTTGACGGTGGTCAGGGCCTGGGTGGCCGCGCCGAAGCGGAGCATCAGGTGACGCAGCGACGAGCCCATCGCGCCGGTGATGACACAGAGGCCCGGCAGCAGCAGCCGCTCGGCGAGGCTCACGCCGGGCTCCCGCACCAGGGTCGCGTGGACCAGGAGCAGGATCAGCGACTGGAGGGACGCGAAACAGGCGGCGCAGCGCCAGCCGTAGACGATGCCGGCCAGCAGCGGGGTGCAGACGCTGACGTAGGCGAGCGTGGTGTCGGGTCCCGCGGAGATCAGCAGCAGGGTGCCGAACAGGGTGTCCACGGCCAGCAGCGAGGGATGGCGCAGGAGCAGGGGGCCGAAGCGTTCCCAGTCGCGGAAGAGGACGTAGGACCCCATGAAGGTGACGACCACGGCCGCGCCCACCAGGCGGGTGCCCAGTCCCGGGGCGGCGTTGAGGAGGGCCGCGGGGGCGGCGAGCGCGATCATGGCCAGTCGGAAGCCGAACACCTGCCGGCACATGGCCTGAAGCGCGTTCACCTGAAGAGGCACGTCCACCTGGACCGACACCGCGGCATCGGCACGGGTGCCGACAACGGCCTCGGCCTCCGCCCCGGTGCCGGACGTCCCGGCGCCGGTCGGCCCGATGGTCGGCCCGGCGCCGGTCGGCCCGGTGGTCTGCCCGATGCCGGTCGGCCCGGTGGTCGGCGACGTGCCGGTCGACCCGATGCCGGTCGGTCCGGCGCCCTGCGGCCCGGTCGTCGACTCGGCGCCACTCGGTCTGGCGGTCGGCCCAATGCCGTTCGGCCCGGCGCCGGTCGGCCTGGTGAACGGCCACCTGCCGGTCGGCCCGGTGGTCGACCCGGTGCCGATCGACCCGGCGGTCAGCCCGGTCTTCTCCGATGCCGCCGTCGCCGTCGCAGTACCCCGTGCCGCCGTCGCCGTACCCCGTGCCACCGTCGCCGTAACCGGTGCCGTCGTCCCCGGGGACGCGCCCGCCGGGGCCGCGCCCTCGGGGGGCTCGCCCGTCGGCTGCCGGGCGCGGGCGCGTTTCAGTACCGCTTCGCGCACTCTTGCCGTCGCGCTGGCCCGTGCGGTCGCCCGGGGGCTCGTCGTCGCCGTCGTCATGGCCGTCATACCGTCCGCCTACTCGCCCGTGATCGAGCTGAAGTCCGTGCCGGAGCCGAGCAGCATCCCCGCGCCGAGGAGGAGCATCGTCGCCGGGACCATGAACGTGGTGATCATCAGCGTGGCCTTGGGGACCGCCCGGGCCGCCTTGCGCCGGGCGTTCTGCGCGTCCGTCCGGCGCATGTCCTTGGCGATCGAGACGAGGGTGTCGACGATCGGCGCGCCGAGCTCCTCGCCCTGCTGGAGCGCCGTGACGAACATGGCGACCTGCTCGGAGTCGTTGCGGCGGCGCAGCTCCTGGAAGGCCTCGCGGCGGCTGACGCCCATGTCCATCTGCCGCAGCGTGATGCGGATCTCGTCGGCCCAGGGGCCCTCGTACCGGGACGCCACCCGGTCCAGGGCCTGCCGGAAACCGAGGCCCGCGCTCACCACCACGGCGAGCACGTCGAGGAAGTCCGGCAGGGTCCGTTCGATGGCGTCCTTGCGGACCCGGATCGCGGACCAGATGCCGACCTCGGACCAGAACACGCCGAAGGCGAGCATGAGCAGCGCGATGAAGAAGCTGCCCTGGAGCAGCGCGGCGAACGCGCCGAGGGCGCCGATCCCGCCGTACACCGCGCGCCGGGCGGCGTAGCGGTCGATCGTCAGGCCGCCCGGATTGCCCGCGAGGTCGATCCTGCGCCGGTACCTGCTGACCTGCTTGGGGCCCATCAGCCGCAGGACGGCGGGCGCGTACCGCATGCCCACGCGGTCGACGAGCGAGCCGACGGCGCCGGTGCGCGTCGAACCGACCTCCAGGGCCAGCGCGAGGTCGCTGGGCAGCTTCACGTCGGCCCGGTACATGCGGATGCCGGTGAACATGCCCCAGACGCCGAGGCCCATGGCGAGTGCGAGCAGCAGTTCCATCCCCTGCGTCACCTCCTGCTCAGACGTCGATACGGGACATACGGCGGATGAGGACGAAGCCCACGGCGTAGAGACTGAACGCGATGATCACGCAGGCCTGGCCGACGGCCGAACCGGTCATCCGGTCCAGCGTCCCGTCCTCGACGCTGTTCATGAGGAACAACGCCCCGACCCCCAGCACCGGCACCGCGTAGGAGGTCATGTTCACCTGCGACAGCTGGGTCCGGACCTCGCGCCGGGTCTCCTTGCGTTCCTCCAGCGTCTCCGTCAGGTTCCGCAGCGCGCCGACGACCTGGCCGCCGGCCCGGTTGGACAGGACCAGGGTGGTGACCAGGACGACCAGTTCACGGGAGGGGAGGCGGTCGGCGAGTTCGCCCAGGGCGTCGTCCATGGAGTGGCCGACCGCCAACTGGTTGGCGACCTTGGCCAGTTCCTCGCCGGCCGGGGCCTCCAGCTCCTCCGCCGCCATGCCGATCGCGGTGCGCAGCGCCAGGCCCGCGTGGGTGGCGTTGGCCAGGATCCGGGCCAGTTCGGGGAGTTGGTTGATGAACCGCTCGATGCGTTTCTGGCGTTGCCAGTTGAGGAACTGCCAGGCCGCCCAGACGCCGAGAAGGCCTGCGATCGGGCCGAAGAAGGGGGCCAGGGTGGCCTGGCCGACCAGCCACAGCCCGGCCACCGCCGCCAGCATGTAGACGAAGAACTCGCCGGGGGTCACGTCCAGGCCGGTCGCCGCGAGCTTCAGCTCCAGCCTGCGGCCCGTCGTCGTGCGGCGCAGTCGGCGGTCCAGGGTGCGGAAGCGGCGCCGGCGGCCGGAGTCGGGGAGCCGGCCGGTGTAGGAGAGGCGTTCCACCAGCTCCGCCCGCCGGTCCCGGCCCCGCGCGTACGCGTGCAGGCCCGCGACGGCCAGGACGCAGGTCACGAGGGTGCCGCCGGTGGTGAGGGTGATCAGGGTGTCGAGGTCCATCGCCGTCACCGGGCTTCCCTTGTCGTCAGTTCGTGTGCCGCGTGCGCCACCCCGAACGCCTGCGGGATCGGCTGGCTCGCCATGTAGAGGCGGTCCGCGGTGCGGCGTGGGAGGGGGAAGTACTCGAAGACGCCGTGGACGCGCCCGTCGGCGGTCATCGGCCGGGCGTTGAAGCGGGCGATCGTCGCCAGCCGGTACGGCTCTCCGCCGTGGCTGTCGAGCACGGCTATCTCGGTGATGCGGCGGGCGCCGTCGGCGAAGCGGGTGAGCTGGACGACGACGTCCACCGCGCTGTTGATCTGGTCGTGCAGCGCGACGAAGGGGATCTCGACGTCCGACATCGACGCGAGGGTCTGGAGGCGCATCAGGGCGTCCTCCGCGCTGTTGGCGTGGACCGTGGCCAGGGAGCCGTCGTGGCCGGTCGACATCGCCTGGAGCATGTCGAGCGACTCGCCGCCCCGGACCTCGCCGACCACGATCCGGTCCGGGCGCATCCGCAGGGAGTTGCGGACCAGGTCGCGGATGGTGATGCGGCCGTTGCCCTCGACGTTCGGGGGCCGGGACTCCAGACGGATCACATGCGACTGCTGGAGCTGGAGTTCCGCCGAGTCCTCGATGGTGATGATGCGTTCGCCGTCCGGGATCAGACCCGAGAGCGCGTTCAGCAAGGTGGTCTTGCCGGTGCCCGTCGCGCCCGAGACGATCACGTTGAACTTGGCCTGCACCAGACCGGCCAGCAGATACAGCATCTGCTCGTCCAGCGAGCCGAAGCCGATCAGTTCGTGGAGCGTGAAGGAGCGCGGGAAGCGGCGGATGGTGAGGGTGGGGCCGGTCAGCGACAACGGGGGGATGATGACGTTGACCCGCTCGCCCGACGGCAGCCGCGCGTCGACCATCGGGTTGGTCTCGTCGACACGGCGGTTGACGGTGGAGACGATGCGTTCGATCGTCTGCATCAGCTGGTCGTTCGACGCGAAGCGGAGGGGGAGCTGTTCGACCCGGCCGCCGCGCTCGACGAAGATCGCGTCGGGGCCGTTCACCATGATCTCGGTGATCGACGCGTCCTCGAGCAGGGGCTCCAGGATGCCCAGACCCAGTGCCTCGTCGACCACCCGGCGGATCAGCTGGGAGCGCTCCACCGTCGACAGGACCGGGCCCTCGCGGCTGATGATGTGTCCCAGCACCCGCTCCAGCCGCGCCCGGCGCTCGGCGGCCGCCAGCGAGCTCATCTCGGCGAGGTCGATCTCCTCCAGCAGCTTGGCGCGGTAGGAGGTGACCAGGTGGCCGTCCTCGCCCCGGCCGCCGTTCTCCTCGGGGGAGGTGATGCGTGCCCGCAGGCTCATGTCGGATGCCCTTCCCTCAGTGGTCGACCGGCATCGTGGCCGTCTTGTGGGCCTGGCCGAAGTCCCCGATGCCGGGAATGACGGACGGGATGGTGACGGTGGAGGTGACCCGGACCTCGTCGCCCAGACCGGCCGCGGCGCAGCTCACGTCCAGCCAACTGCTCACCGCCTGTTGGCAGTCGGCGCCGTAGTCCTCGTCGAGGGACGCGCTGCGGGCCCCGGTCCGGGCCGCCGTGCCCGCCTGCTGTGCCGCGTACGCGATCAGGCCGAGCTGTACGGCGGCCAGCGCGACCAGGAGCAGGAGCGGCAGGAACCCGAGGTACTCCAGGGCCACTTGGCCGCGGTCGCGCGTGCGGGCGGGGGCGGGTGCCCCCGTTCGGGCGCGGCGTGGGTACGCCATCTCAGTCACCGTCCTCTTCCTCGACGGCGCCCGCGTGGGCGCGCACCGTGAACGGGAAGTCGATGGTGCCGGGGAAGAGGACCGGGACCTTGAGGGAGACGTCCGCCGTGACATAGCCGCTGCCGCCGCAATCGACCACGGCGTTCCCCTTCCACGCGTCCCCGAGCTTGTCCAGGCCCGCCTGCCGGCACGCCGCGAGCCGCTCCCCCGGAGGGGCCGCCGTCCCCGCCCGCACCGCCTCGTCGGCAGCATTCCCCGCGAGCGTGAACGTGTACCCCACGAGGACGAACTGCCACACCACCACCAAGGTCACGATGATCAGCGGTGTCATGCCGAGGAACTCGATGGTGACCTGGCCCCGGTCGCGTGCCCTGTGTCCCCACATGCCGTTCACTCCCTCCGCCGCCGGAACCCGGCCGCGCCCCTGTCCCCGCCGCGCGCCCGGCCGCCCGGCCTGCGCACGAGGGCGGTCTCCGGGGCCTTGACCAGCCCCAGTTCCCCGGCGAGTGCCCACAGGGCCTGCCGGACGACGCCCTTGCCGTCGAGGGCGTGCACCCGGCCGGCGTCGACCGCGGCCTGGAGTTCCCGGAAGTTGGCGGGGATCGTGGTCGCGGCGATCGCCGTGCCGGTGATCTTCTGGATGAGCGGGGGCTGGATCTCCGTGCTCCGGGTGTGGCGGTTGACGACGACGGTCGTCTCCTCGGCCTTGCGGATCTGGAGCCGGTCCCACATGCGTACGGTGCGTTTCGCGCCGCGCACGGCGACGACGTCCGGGGTGGTCACCAGCAGGGCGCGCTCCGCCAGTTCGACGGCCGCCGCGCCCGCGCCGCTCAGCTGGGCGCCGCAGTCGACGACGACGACCTCGTAGCGGGCGCGCAGGGCGCTGAGGATCTGGCGGGCGGCGCGGTCGGTCACCTCCTCGCCGCGTTCGCCCTCGGCCGGGGCGAGCAGCAGGGCCACGCCGGTGTCGTGCCGGAAGACGGCCTCGGCGAGGATGCGGGGCGAGATGTCGGTGATCGCGGCCAGGTCGACGACCGAGCGGCGGAACTGGACGTCCAGGTAGGAGGCGACGTCGCCGGACTGGAGGTCGAGGTCGACGAGGGCGGTGGAGCGGCCGGACGCCTGGGCGGCGAGGGCGAGCTGGACGGCCGTGAGGGTGGCGCCGACGCCGCCCTTCGCCCCGCTGACCGTGACGACGGTGCCGCCGACGCCGGTGAACACGTCGGCGCCGTGCCCGAGATGGCGCCGTACGCCGACCGACCACTGGGCGACCGCCTGGACCCGGCTCGCGAGGTCCTCGTAGCTCAGCGGGAGGGTGACCAGGCCGCGGGCGCCGGAGTCCATGGCGGCGGCGAAGAGGCCGGGTCCCGCGTCGGTGGTGACCAGGATGACGCCGACCGCCGGGAAGCGCAGGGCGACCTCGCGGACCAGTTCCAGTGCGGGTACCGGGCCGATGCGTTCGTGGACGACGACGACCTCGGGCAGTTCGTCGACCGATTCGGCGGCGAGCCGGGCGAGGGTGTCCACGAGCTGGGTGGAGTCGGACACCGGGGCGACCGGTTCGGCGTCCGGGAGCTGGCTGAGCAGGGTGGTGAGGGAACGGACCGCGTCCGCGTCGCCGACGGCCGGGAGGATCCTCGTGGGCATGGGCGGCGGCCTCTCACTTGTCCGTGACGAGTTCGTAGGTGCGGTCCTGGTCGGGGACCGTGGTGTCGCCGCCGGGCGCGACGAGGGCGAGGCGGACGCGCTTGGCGAAGGACTCGGCGTAGGTGATGCGCTGGGCGTCGAGGGTGGACAGCGCGAAGGTGATGGGGACCGCGTCGGTGGGCGACTGACCGCGGTTGCCCTCGTCCGGTTCGAGGGCGGTCAGCTGACCGACGTCGAGGACCCGGGCATTGGTGACGATGATCTTCGACTGGTCGGGATCACTCTCCCGGGCACCCTCGAAGGTGGCGTAGACGTTGACGGACGACCCCGGGGTGATCTTGCCGGCGACTCCGGTGGCCGCGTCGATCATGATGGCGACCTCCTGCTGGCCCGGCTGGAGGGCGGGCTGGTCGACGATCATGTCGCTCTGGAGCAGCGAGCCCTTCTTCAGCGTCGTCACGGCGATCTTGCCGCGGATGGCGGCGAGGTCGGTGACCGCGTTCTCCGACAGCCAGCGCTCCGGCATCTCGATCTTCTTGAACTGGCCGGCGCTCAGGGTGGTGTAGGGCGCCACGTCGGAGCGCAGTTCGTACGCCGTGACCTCGGGGCCGACCTTGGACTTCACGTCGTCGATGACGGAGAGGACGCCGGCGAACGCGCCGAGGGCGCACAGGACCGACAGGAGCAGGAGGATCACGCCGCGGCGCTGACGGGAGTTCATGAACCGTGCAACCTCGTTGGGGGTCGGGTCGAGCGGACGGGAACAGGCGTACAGGTCGAGCTGGTTCGGGCGGGCCGTTCTGTCGAGCTGGGTGGGGCGAGCTGGTTCGGGCGGGCCGTTCAGTCGCCCGCGGTGAGCGCGCGGGCGGCGGGGCGGGAGGTGAGGTCGGAGGGGGGCGGCGGGGTCGCGGAGCAGAAGACGCAGCGGTCGCCGATGACGTCGATGCCGCACCAGTGGCAGACGCCCTGCCGGACGGAGGTCACCAGCTGGTAGAGGACCGAGAGGTCGGGCAGGTAGGCGCAGAACTCGATCGCCTTGGCGGTGCCCCACCAGTCGGCGGACTCGGCGGGCAGGTGTGTCTCGCGCAGCCCCTGGACGTTCCAGGCGGGGGCGAGGACGTCGGTGACCCAGTCGGACTGGAGCGGTCCGCGGGCGACGAGCAGCCAGGTACCGAACTCCGGTCCGGGCAGGACCGTTTCGGGAGTGGCCTTGACCAGTTCCGGCTGCGGGTGGGCGAGCACACCGAACTGACTACCCGGAACCCATGACCTGGCATGCGACTTCAGGCCGACCACCGGTACCCGGTCCAGGCGGGTGACCGAGCCGAGCAGCGCGCCCGCGTGGAGGTAGTGGGTGAGCAGCCGCCCCGCGGAGGCGAGGACGCCGGGTCCGAGGTCGCAGGAGGCCAGTTGACGCAGCTGGCGGGCGAGGACGGCCACCGCGAGCGGTGGAAGGTCGGGGCGGAAGAGCGCGATGCGGTCGCTCTCCAGGAGGGAGCGGATGGTGTGCAGCCGTTGCTCGACGGCGGCGGGGACGGACCGTGAGTACACGACGATCACGTGTCCGTACTGATCGACGAGGGTCTGGACCTCGGCGAGGGCGCGGTCCAGCGGCAGTCGGTCGAGCTCGGCGAGCACGGTGGCGGGCAGGGTGCGTTCGTCCTGCGGCGGCAGCGCCAGATCGGCTCCGGTCACGGCAATGGCTGTTGGCACGCGCAGCTCCCCGATTCCCGCGGTCCGGCCCACCGGCGTTACTCCGGTGCACCGGGGTGACTTCATTGCGTGACTACCTCAGCACTGTATCCACGCCTCTGTGGCCGGAGAACAGCTTTCCCTGGCTGCCAAGCAACTCTTCTTCGCGCAAGTCCCGTCAAATCGGGGCAGGTTACGCACCCGCGCCCTCCACCGGCCCTCCACGGCCGGACCTCTTGACAACAGAATTGGTCTGGACCAACTTACTGTCATGTCCCCACTGAAAAGAACGACACGACTCGGGTCGGGAGCCGCGGGCGTCCTCGCCGCCGCCCTCGCCCTGTCCATGACGGGCGCGGCTCAGGCGTCCGCCGCGGACCTGAACAACGCCAGGAACGCCGGCTTCGAGTCCGGCCTGGCCAACTGGACCTGTTCGGCGGGCAGCGGTACGACCGTCTCCTCGCCGGTGCACGCCGGCGCGGCCGCGCTGAAGGCCACCCCGGCCGGGCAGGACAACGCCCGGTGCGCCCAGACGGTGGCCGTGAAGCCCAACTCGACCTACACGCTGAGCGCGTGGGTCCAGGGCGGCTACACCTACCTGGGGGTGACCGGCACCGGGACGACGGACGTCTCGACCTGGACACCCGACTCGGCGGCGTGGAAGCAGCTGTCGACGAACTTCACCACCGGCGCCTCGACCACCTCGGTGACGGTGTACACGCACGGCTGGTACGGCCAGGCGGCGTACTACGCGGACGACGTGTCGGTGTACGGCCCCGACGGCGGCGGGGGCGGCGACCCGGCCCCGACCGTGCCGGGCGCGCCCGCCGGTCTGGCCGTCTCGGGCACGACCTCGTCGTCCGTGTCCCTCTCCTGGAACGCCGTCTCGGGCGCGACCGGTTACTCGGTCTACCGGGGCGGCACGAAGGTGACGGCGGTGACGGGGACCTCGGCGACCGTGACCGGCCTCGCGGCCTCGACGTCGTACAGCTTCCAGGTCACCGCGACCAACGCGGCGGGCGAGTCGGTGAAGTCCACGGCGGTCACGGGCACCACGACCGCGACCGGCACCGGGGGCGGGAGCGTGCCCAAGCACGCCGTGACCGGCTACTGGCAGAACTTCAACAACGGGGCGACCGTCCAGAAGATCTCGGCCGTCTCCTCCCAGTACGACATCATCGCCGTGGCCTTCGCGGACGCGACGACGACGCCGGGCGCCGTGACCTTCAACCTGGACTCGGCGGGCCTCGGCGGCTACACGGTGGACCAGTTCAAGGCGGACATCAAGGCGAAGCAGGCGGCCGGCAAGAAGGTCATCGTCTCGGTGGGCGGCCAGAACGGCACGGTGTCGGTCAACGACCCGACGTCCGCGACGAACTTCGCGAACTCGGTGTACTCGCTGATGCAGACGTACGGCTTCGACGGCGTCGACATCGACCTGGAGAACGGCCTGAACGCGACGTACATGTCGCAGGCGCTGCGGTCCCTGTCGTCGAAGGCGGGGCCGGGTCTGGTCCTGACGATGGCCCCGCAGACCATCGACATGCAGTCGACGTCGAACGGCTACTTCCAGACGGCGCTGAACGTGAAGGACATCCTCACCGTCGTCAACATGCAGTACTACAACAGCGGTTCGATGCTGGGCTGTGACGGCAAGGTGTACAGCCAGGGCTCGGTGGACTTCCTGACGGCGCTGGCCTGCATCCAGCTGGAGGGCGGCCTGGACCCGTCCCAGGTGGGCCTGGGCCTGCCGGCCTCGACGAGCGGCGCGGGCAGCGGATACGTGTCGCCGACGGTGGTCAACAACGCGCTGGACTGCCTCACCAAGGGCACCGGCTGCGGTTCCTTCAAGCCGTCGAAGACGTATCCCGGCCTGCGGGGCGCGATGACCTGGTCGACGAACTGGGACGCGTCGGCGGGCAACGCGTGGTCGGCGGCCGTCGGCCCGCACGTGCACGCACTGCCGTAGCCGCGAGGCACCGGGTGGCGGCAGGCGCCGGGTGACTGCGGACAACGGGTGAGGGAGGGTGTCGCCGCACGGGAGACCGTGGGCGGCACCCTTGCCGCGTGCGGGGCCGACTCGTGCCGGGCCGACTCGTGCCGGGCCGACTCGTGCCGGGCCGACTCGTGCCGGTCGGGGCGGGTCGGTCGCGGCGGGTCGGGGCAGCGGGTCGGGTCGGGTCGGCTAGTACCCCGTCGGCCGGTAGTGGCCCAGCACCCAGGCCAGTTGCGCGAAGCAGCCCTGCATCCGATCCCGCGGCTTCGCCGTCACCACGCACTCGTAGACCCTGCCGTCCAGGTGGACCACGGCGACCATGAGGGCCTTGCCGTCCGGGCTCGCCTTGTAGTGGACGCTGCGGATCTCGGGCCAGGGGAACTCGACCGTGATGTCGTACATCTCGAAGGCGACGCCCGCCGCGTCCACGACGACCGAGTTGTGCTTGTCGACCGCGAGGAACTCCGGGCCCGGCGGCGGCTCCGCCTGCGGGGCGTACGCCTGCGGGGCGTACGCCTGCGGGGCGTACGCCTGCGGGGCGTACGCCTGCGGGGCGTACGGCTGCGCGGCGTACGGGGACGGGGTGTACGGCGGCGGCACGTACGGAGCCGGGGACGGGGGCGGCGGCGGACCACCGGGGGCGTACTGCGGCAAGGGCGGGCCGAAGCCCGGTTGCGGGGGCGGTGCGGGCGGAGTCGGCTGCGGCTGGTCTGTCACAACGGAAAAAGTACCCCCGCGATCCTGTGCGGCCACTTTCGGTCTCCCCTGAAACATTTCCCGCACCCCACGGCATTAGTGAGGTGAGGACAGCACGGCAACCGACACTGGGGGACACTCATGAGGCAGGCCGCCCGCGCGGACGAGTACGCCGAGTTCGCGGCGGCGCGCACCGGGCATCTGTACCGGTCGGCGTGTCTGCTCACCGCCGGGGACACGCACCTGGCGGAGGATCTGGTCCAGGAGACCCTCGGCAAGCTGTACGTCCGCTGGGGGCGGGTGTCCCGGCTCGACAACCCGGCGGGTTACGCGCAGACCGTCCTCACCCGCGTCTTCCTCGCCCACCAGCGGCGGCGCAGCAGTGGCGAACGGGCCGTGGAGATGTTCCCGGACGTGGCCGACGGCGGCGGCCCCGACACCCCGCTCCGGCTGACCCTGATGCAGGCCCTCGGCCGGCTGCCCGCCAAGGACCGGGCGGTGGTGGTCCTGCGGTACTGGGAGGACCGCTCGATCGAGGAGACCGCGGGCGCGATGAACGCGAGTTCGGCGGCCGTCCGGACGCGCTGCTCACGGGCGCTGGGCCGGTTGCGGGACCTGCTCGGCGAGGACATCGGCACGTACGCCCGCCCCTGAGCCCGGCCCCCCACGCCCCCGACCCGACGCCCCGACGCCCCCTCCAACCCCCGACTTCACTCCGAGCTCGTAGAAACGGTGGTTCACCATGCCCGCAGACCAGCACGGCGATCCCTTCGAGAACCGTCTCTCCGCCGCCCTGCGCCAGGCGGGCGGGACCTTCGACTCCCCCCGCACCGGTCTCGCCACGGCCGGGGCGGCACGCGGCCGCCGCATCCAGCTGCTGCGCCGCGCCACGATCGCCGGGAGCACGACCGCCCTCGCCCTGGTGGGCGTGGGCGGGGCGCTGCTCGTGCCGTGGGACGGCGCGCCCGCCCCACGCCCCTCCTCCGTCGCCGCGACCGGCGGCGGCACGAAGGCCTCCTACTCCGCCGACGACGTCGTCCGCACCCTCCGGAAGCTGCTGCCCGAGGGGAAGTTCAGCAGGACGGCGGCGCGCGGCACGGGCGAGCAGCTGCCGCCGCTCGCGGTGGGCGTGTTCGACGACGGCAAGGGCGAGGGGTCCGTCTCGGTGGGGCTGGACCGGATCCCGGCGGACGCGGGGGAGATCGATCCGTCCGCCGCCGTGATGCCGTGCCCGGACGGTGAGCAGACGGGCCTCGACAGCTGCCGGACCGAGCTGCTGAGCGACGGGTCCGCGCTCACCGTCTACCAGGGCTACGAGTATCCCGACCGCCGTGAGGAGACCAAGGCGTGGGGCGCGGACCTGGTCACCCCGGCCGGGCACCATGTGAGCGTCATCGAGTGGAACGCCGCCGCGGAGAAGGGCGAGCCGGTCAGCCGTCCGGAACCGCCGCTGTCCACCGCGCAGTTGAAGACGCTGGCCACGGCCGCCGAATGGCGGCGGATCATCGCCGCCGTCCCCGAGGAAAAGGCGCATCGCGCCCCGTCGGCTCCGCAGGGCGAGGCGGGCGTGCAGTTCCAGCGGATGCTCGCCGTCCTGCGGGACACGCTCCCCGAGAAGCTGAAGATCGTCTCCAGCGGCGGCCAGGAGGGCTTCGTGTACGTCGTCGTGGACGACGGCAAGGGCAAGAGCTATCTCCAGGTCAACCTCCAGCTGAACATGGCCGACGTCGCCGGCCGGCTGTACGGCTCCGACGCCGAGACCCTCCCCGACGGCACCCGCGTCGCCACGAGCCAAGGGCCCGGCGAGAAGGGCGGCGAGGGGGTCGTGATGTGGACCGCCGACACCATGCGCGGCGACGGCAGGCGTGTGGTGATCAGCGCGTTCAACTCGGGCAGCCAGTCGACGGCCGCCACCCGCCCGACGCCGCCGCTCACCGTCGCCCAGTTGCGGGAGATCGCCCTCAGCCCGCGCTGGGACGTCCTCGGCGGCTGAGGCGGAGGGACGCGGAACCGGGACGGACCGGCCCTCGGGGCCGGGCGGGTCCGGGGTGTCGGACGCGTCCGAGGCGTCCGCCTCAGAGGAACTCCGACCACGGCTGGTCCCAGATCTGCTTGACGCACAGCACCAGGAACAGCAGTCCCGCCAGCACCAGCATGGCGTTGCTCAGCAGTCCGTTGCGCCACTCCCCCGGTGTGCGGGAGGAGTTGAGCAGCCACAGCAGCGTTCCGGCCAGGAACGGCAGGAAGGCCGCGCCCAGCACGCCGTACAGGATGATCAGGCGGAACGGCTGGCCCTGGAAGAGCAGCACCATCGGGGGGAAGGTCAGCCACAGCAGATAGGCGCGGAAGGGCCAGGAGCGCTCCCGCTCGCCGGAGGCGACCTCCGCCCCGCTCGCGCCGCCGCGGCCGCGGAAGCCCGCCACGAAGTCGGCGAACATCAGGCTCACGCCGTGCCAGACGCCGATCAGGGAGGTGAAGGAGGTGGCGAAGAAGCCGATCAGGAAGAACTTGGCGGTGGCCGTGCCGTACTCCGCCTCCAGGATGCCGCTCAGCTGGACGAGCCCCTTGTCGCCGCTCGCGATCGCCACGTTCGCGGAGTGCAGCAGTTCCGCGCCGACGAACAGCATGGCGACGACGAAGATGCCGGTCGTCACGTACGCGACCCGGTTGTCGAGCCGCATCACCTTCATCCAGCCCGTGTTCGTCCAGCCCTTGGCGTTGACCCAGTAGCCGTACGCGGCGAGGGTGATGGTGCCGCCCACGCCGCCGATCAGGCCCAGGGTGTTGAGGACGGAGTCCTTCTCGTCCGGCAGGACGGGCAGCAGGCCCGCGAAGGCGTCACCGAGGTTCGGGGTGACCCGGATCGCCAGGTACACCGTCACCACGAACATGACGCCCACCAGGACGGTCATGACCTTCTCGAAGACGGCGTACTTGTTGAACCAGACGAACACCAGGCCCACCAGACCGCAGGCGACGGCCCACGCCTCGAGGTCCATCACGTCCGGGAACAGCGCCTGGAGCGGCAGCGCGCTCGACGACATCGCCGCCGCGCCGTAGACGAAGCCCCAGACGACGACGTAGACGACGAAGAACCATGTCGTCCAGCGGCCGAGGCTCGCCCAGCCGTCGAAGAGGGTGCGGCCGGTGGAGAGATGCCAGCGGCCGGCCGCCTCGGCCAGGGAGATCTTGACCAGGCAGCCGACGACCGCCGCCCAGAGCAGGGTGTAGCCGAAGTTGCTGCCGGCGATGAGGGTGGCCACCAGGTCGCCGGCGCCGACGCCGGTGGCGGCGACGACGATGCCGGGGCCGATGTACTTCCAACTGGATCTGCGGGGAGGCGCGTTGTCGATGCCGGATGGTGCCGCGGTGTGCGTGGGGTTTCCCGTGGGGGGTTCCGTGGTGTCCGCCATGGGGGTCAAGAAAACCTAAAGAAGCCGCTCCGGCAAGGGTGCGGGCGCGATCTCCACCCGATGTGCTCACACTGCGTCGCGCCTCGGCCACCGGGCGACCCCCGTCCTGCCGCCGCCGGCCCGGCGCGCGACACGCGCGGCCGGGGCGCACTCCCGGCCGGCTCCGGCGTGGATACACTGCGCGGCCGGTCGCTGTCGCAATTCCGCATGATTTCGGCCAGCGACTCTCTGGCCTCTCTTGACCTGCTCATGCCATGCCCCGACGATGAGCGGCACCGCACCGCCGCACACAGCAAGCGCACAGCCCCCCACAACCCGGCTCCCCACAAGGAGAGTTCATGCGACTTCGCATTCGCGGCTCAGGCGCCGGCGCCACAAACGCCCGCGGCGGCAGACGGACCACCGTCCTCGCCGCACTGCTCGCCCTCGCTCTCGCCGCACCGGTCTCGGCGACCGTCACCGACGCGGCGGCCGGCAGCGCCCCGAAGGCGGCACCCTCCGCCGACGACATCCGCCAGTACGAGATCCACGTCCACCACAGCACCCCGCAGACGCGCACCGCGATCGCCGCCTCCGGGGTGAGCGTCGACGAGGCCGACGAGGAGACCGTCGTGGTCTCCGGCCGCGCCGACCAGGTGAGGAAGCTGCGCGCGCAGGGGTACGAGGTCTCCCTGCTGGGCTCGGCGCCCGACCGTGTCGCCGAGGACGAGGTGCGGCTGTTCGACTTCCCGACCGCCGACTCGAAGTACCACAACTACGCCGAGATGACGGCGGAGATCGACCAGCGCATCGCCGCCTACCCGGGCATCATGAGCAAACGGGTCATCGGCAAGTCCTACCAGGGCCGCGACATCGTGGCCGTCAAGATCAGCGACAACGTCGCCACCGACGAGGCCGAGCCGGAGGTGCTGTTCACCCACCACCAGCACGCCCGCGAGCACCTCACCGTGGAGATGGCGCTGTACCTGATCCGTGAGCTGGGCGCGGGCTACGGCTCCGACTCCCGCGTCACCGGCATGGTCAACGGCCGCGAGATCTGGATCGTGCCCGACCTCAATCCGGACGGCGGCGAGTACGACATCGCCACCGGCTCGTACCGCTCGTGGCGCAAGAACCGGCAGCCCAACTCCGGCTCCTCGTACGTCGGTACGGACCTCAACCGGAACTGGAACTACAAGTTCGGCTGCTGCGGCGGCTCTTCGGGGTCCACGTCCTCCGAGACCTACCGCGGCACGGCGGCCGAGTCCGCACCCGAGGTGAAGGTCGTCGCCGACTTCGTGCGCAGCCGGATCGTGGGCGGGAAGCAGCAGATCACCGCCGGGATCGACTTCCACACGTACAGCCAGCTGGTGCTGTGGCCGTTCGGCTACACCACCGCGGACACGGCGACCGGGATGACCGCGGACGACAACGCCGCGTTCAAGGCCGTCGGGCAGAAGATGGCCGCGAGCAACGGGTACACCCCCGAGCAGTCCAGCGACCTGTACATCACCGACGGGTCGATCGACGACTATCTCTGGGGTACGCAGAAGATCTTCTCGTACACCTTCGAGATGTATCCGTCGTCCTCCTCCGGAGGAGGGTTCTACCCGCCCGACGAGATCATCGAGCGGGAGACCTCCCGCAACCGGGACGCGGTGCTCCAGCTTCTCGAGAACGCGGACTGTATGTACCGGTCCATCGGGAAGCAGAGCCAGTACTGCGTCTAGCCCGCGTCCTTGACGTCGGCGTCGGCGTCCTTGACGTCGGCGTCGGCGTCCTTGACGTCGGCGTCGGCGTCGGCGGCTGTGACGACCTCGTCCTCGGCGCCCGCTTCCGCTTCGGCTTCCCCGTCCTCGAAGTAGGCGTCGAGGACCGCGTCCAGCTGCTCCTCCCACTCCTTGAAGCGGGACCTGGCCGTCGCCTCGATCTCGATCGGGTACCAGCGGCGGTCAGGGGTGTGCACCGTGATGGTGAACCGCTTGCCGAAACGCGGCGCCTCGGTCTCGACCGCGCCGATCTCGTCCCAGCGGAACTCGCAGGACTCCTCGTCGAGGCGGAGCCGGACGCCCTTGGCGTCGGCGGCGATCCGCGCCCGGCGGTCGGCGGCCTCGAAGACGGGTCCCTCGACCGGCTCGAAGGAGTCGTCCGGCTCGTCGGACCCGTCGGACGTGGCCGGCTCCGCCGACGCGTCCGGGCGCTCGGGCGCCGCTGACTCCTCCTTCTCCGCTTCGGGCCCGACGGCGTCGACGCCGTCGTCCTCGGCCGGCTTCCTGTCCTCCGGCTCCGCGGTCACGGGCGACGTGAGCCCGGGGATGAATGCCGGGTCGAACCCGGCGCCCTCCAGGGGCTGGCTGCTCGAACCTATGCGCTGCTCCACAGCGGGCAGTATGGTCGAAGATCCTGTGCCGGACACAGTCAGCCCCTGACTTCGTTACCGGAGCCCTACACGAAGAGGCTCATTCCGGCCGCCATCACGAACCCGGCCACCGACAGCACCGTCTCCAGCACGGTCCAGGTCTTCAGGGTGTCGCGCTCGCTGATGCCGAAGTACTTGGCCACCATCCAGAACCCGCCGTCGTTGACGTGCGAGGCGAAGATGGAACCCGCCGAGATGGCCATGATGACGAGGGCCACGAAGGCCTGGGAGTGGTCGCCCTCGGCGAGCAGCGGCGCCACGATGCCCGCGGTCGTCACGATCGCCACCGTCGCCGAGCCCTGGGCGACCCTCAGCACCACCGAGATCAGGTAGGAGAGGACGATCACCGGAAGGCCCACGTCGTTGAAGGTGTCCGAGAGCGCCTGGGCCACTCCGCTCGCCTTCAGGACGGCGCCGAAGATCCCGCCCGCCCCGACGACCAGCAGGATGTTGCCGACCGGCTTGAGCGAGGCCGTCGAGACCGTCTCCAGCGACTTGCGGGACCAGCCGCGCCGGATGCCGAGCAGGTAGTAGGCGAGGAGCAGGGCGATGGTGAGCGCCACGAACGGGCTGCCGAAGAACTCGATCACCGAGCGGACGGTGGACGGGTCCAGGGCGATCGAGGAGAACGTGGCGGCGAGGATCAGCACCAGCGGTGTACCGATGATCCCGAGGACCGTGCCCAGCGGCACCGGGTCCTCGCGCGGGACCACGCCCTGCGCCCGCTGCTCCTCGACGACCGCCCGCTTGGCCTCCGCCGCCGCCTCGACCATGTCCTGCGGTACGGCGACGAAGATGCGCCGGCCGACCCAGGCCGAGAACGCCCAGGCCGCCAGCACCGCCGGGATGCCACAGACGACACCCATGAGGATGACCCAGCCGAGGTCGACGTGCAGCAGGCCGGCGGCCGCGACCGGGCCGGGGTGCGGGGGCAGGAACGCGTGGGTCATCGACAGGCCCGCCAGCAGCGGAAGGCAGTACAGCAGGATCGACTTGCCGCCCCGCTTGGCGGCCGCGTAAACGATCGGGGCCAGCACGAAGATGCCGACGTCGAAGAAGACCGGGATGCCGAAGATCAGGCCGGTCAGTCCCATGGCGAGGGGCGCCCGCCGCTCGCCGAACACACCGAGCAGCCGGGACGCCAACACCTCGGCGCCACCGCTGACTTCGAGGACCGCGCCGAGCATCGTGCCCAGCCCGATGATGATCGCGACATGGCCGAGGATGCCGCCCATCCCGGACTCGATGGTGGAGACGGCGTCCGAGCGCTGGACCGTGCCGAAGAGTTCCGTCACGGACAGACCGGCCAGCAGGCCGACGGCTATGGAGACCGCGAGGAGGGCCACGAAGGGCTGGATCCTGACCTTGATGATCAGGAAGAGGAGGAGGGCGATACCGAGGGCGGCGACCGTCAGCAGCCCTGCGGTGCCGTCGATCAGGAGAAGCAGGCCGCCGGTGTGGGGCGGGGCCTCGGCCGGGGCGGATGCCGCGAGCGGAAGGGGCATTCGGGGGTCCTCTGCTGGGGTTCACGGTGCTTTCGGGCAGGGGGGATCGCGGCACGGCGCCCCCTGCGAAGGGGAACGCCGCACCGTGAGGCAACGCGTTGTGGGAGAGCTGACGGAACGGATCACCGACCGCGTCCGCCGACCGGCGGGCCGGTCGTGCCGACGTGCCGGGCCGAACCGGCCGTTCGAGAGCCGTCGGTCGGTCGGCCGACCGACCGTCAGCGGGTGGTGCCGGTCGGTCGAGAGCAGTCACTCGGCCGGACCGGTCGGCCGAGAGGGGTGGCTCGGCCCGGCCGGTCGGCCGAGAAGGGTGGCCCGGCCGGACGGCCGAGAAGGGTGGCCCGGCCGGACGGCCGAGAAGGGTGGCCCGGCCGGACGGCCGAGAAGGGTGGCCCGGCCGGACGGCCGAGAAGGGTGGCCCGGCCGGACGGCCGAGAAGGGTGGCCCGGCCCGGCCGGACGGCCGAGAGAGGTGGCCCGGCCCGGCCGGTCGGGCGGGGCGGGGCGGGTCTGCGGAGGGGGTCAGGCGAGGACGGCGAGGGTGTCGATCTCGACCAGGAGGCCGGCCGGCAGGCCGACGTAGACCGTCGTACGGGCCGCGGGCGGCGCGGTGAGGGCCTGTTCCTCGAAGTACGCGTCGTAGATCTCGTTGAACTCGGCGAAGTGCGCCGTGTCCGTCAGGTAGACGCGGATCATCATCGCGTCGTCCCAGCTCGCGCCGCCCTCCTCGAGGATCGCCTTGACGTTGGCGAGGGTCTGGAGGGTCTGCTCGCGCAGGGTGGGGCCGGCGGGCGTCGGCGGCCTGCCCTCCTCGGCCGGCAGGAAGCCGACCTGGCCCGCGACCTGGAGGATGTTGCCCTTCCGCACCCCGTGCGAGAACCGCGCGGGCGGGGTGGTGTGGGTCTTGGGGGTGAGGGCGGTCTTCTCGGTCATGCCGGGCTCATTCCTTCGGGGCTTCCTTGATCGGGGTTCTGCCGGAGTACTCGCCGCTGATGGCGTCCGCCGTGCGGCGGACCAGCGGGAGCAGGGTGAGGAGTTCGTCGGCGGTGACGACGACGTTCGGCGCGGAGACCGACATCGCGGCGACCACCCGGCCGTCGGCGCCCCGGATGGGGGCGGCGGCACAGTTGATGGACTCCTCGTGGCCACCGAGGTCGGTGGCCCAGCCCTGTTCGCGCACCTTTTCCAGCTCGCGCAGGAAAGCGGGGGCGTTGGGGGTCGAACGGGCCGTGTAGAGGGGGTAGTCGAGCTTCTCCGCGATCACCCGTCGCTCGGGCTCCGGCAGATCGGCCAGGAGCAGCTTGGCGACGGCGGCGACCGTGATGGCGACGGGCTTGCCGATCCGTGAGTACATCCGCACCGGGTAGCGGCTCTCCACCTTGTCGATGTAGAGGACCTCACCCTCCTCGTACACGGCGAGGTGCACGGTGTGTCCGCAGGTCTCGTTCAGTCGGGCGAGGTGCGGATGGGCGATCTCGCGGATGTCGAGGTTCTCCATCGCCTCCTGGGCGAGGGCGAAGAGACGGGCGCCCAGGCGGTAGCGCTGGTCGGACTGGCGGTAGACGAGGCCGTGCTCGTGCAGGGTGCGCAACAGCCGCAGGGCCGTCGATTTGTGCACGCCGAGGCGGTCGGCGACCTGGCCGAGGTCGGCGGGGCCCTCGGCGAGCAGCGGCAGGATGCTCAGCGCTCGGTCGACGGTCTGGCTCATGGGGTGCGTACCTCCTCGTCGGCCCGGTCTGCGGCGTGTGTCCAGCCGGGGCCGAGTCGAAGTCTCCCCCACGCGGCGTCGTCGAGGGCGGCGAGGCGGTCGGCGTCGTCGCGGGAGGGCGGTACGGCGAGGTCGCCGGGGACGGTGAGGGCGGCTGCGGCCATCAGGTGCCCGTGCCGGAGGCGGTCGCGCACGGTCAGCCCGCGCAGGGTGGCGGAGAGGAATCCGGCGGCGAAGGCGTCCCCGGCGCCGACGGCGGCGACGACGTCGACCCGCGGGGCGGGGACGTGCAGCACGCGCTCCCGGTCGAAGACGGTCGCCCCGAGCTCCCCCTGTTTGACGACGAGCACCTCGGGGTCGGGGAACGCGGTCCGTACGGCGTCGACGCCGTCCAGGCCCCACACCTCGGCCGCCTCGTCCTCGCCCACGAACACCAGGTCGGCGCCGCGGGCCAGTTCGAGGAGGACCTGGGGGCTGTTGCCGTCCGTCCACAGCCGGGGCCGGTGGTTGACGTCGAAGGAGACGAGGGGCCTGCCGGACCGGGGGGCCGTCAGTTCGCGCAGCAGGCCGAGGCAGTCCGCGGAGAGTGCGGCGGTGATCCCGGTCAGGTGCAGCACCCGGCCGGCCCGTACGGCGTCCAGACCGACGGTGTCGACGGACATCGCGGAGGCCGCCGATCCGGCCCGGTAGTAGGCGACCTCGTGCGCGGCGGTTCCCCGGTCGCCGGCGGTGCGGAAGTAGACGCCGGTCGGGCGGTCGGGATCCCGGCGTACGCAGCTCACGTCGACGCCGTAGGAGCCGACGGTCTCGACGAGGTGATCACCGAACCCGTCCGCACCCACCCGGCTGACCCAGCGCACCGTGTGTCCGGCCGCCGCGAGCGCGCAGGCCAGGTTGGACTCGGCGCCGCCGATGCCCCGGTCGTAGGAGGGGACGTCGGCGAGGCGGCCGGGCCGGGAGGGCAGGAAGGTGACCATGGACTCGCCGAGCGCGACGACGTCCACGGCGTCGGGGGCGTTGCAGGGTCCGGTGGCGGTCACGATCGTCATGGCTCCTGTGCTGGTGCGGGCGAGCGGGGCGGGAAGGGGGTCACCCCGGCCGAAGGCTGGGGAGGCTCCGTTGACCCCGCGTTGGCCGAGATGTTAGACAGCAGTAAGCGATATACGCAATGGACGTTGCAGTAAGTGCAACGCTCCTGATCAGGAGGTTCCATGGGTACCGAGGCACTCGAGGCGCTCGCCCGACTGGCCGGGGAACGCGTCGACCACCGCTTCAAGGGCCTCCCGCCGGACGCCGACGGCCTCACCGTCGGCGAGCTGGCCGCCCAGCGCCGCAACCTCTTCACCGACGGCTTCGCGACCCCGGTGCTGGCCCTCTCCGCCGAGCGCCTCGCGCACAACCTCGCCCTCATGGAGACCTACGCGACCCGTCACGGGCTCGCCTTCGCCCCGCACGGCAAGACCTCCATGGCCCCGCAGCTCTTCCGGCGCCAGCTCGACCACGGCGCCTGGGGCATCACCCTCGCGGTCCCGCACCAGGTGCGGGTGGCCCGGGCCTACGGCGTCCAGCGGGTCTTCCTCGCCAACGAACTGGTGGACCCGGCCGCCCTGCGCTGGATCTCCGCGCAGCTCGACGCCGATCCCGGCTTCCGGTTCGTCTGCTACGTCGACTCGGTGCGCGGGGCCGAGCTGATGGACGCCGCCCTGCGCGGCGCCGGGCGCCCCCTGGACGTCGTCGTCGAACTGGCCGCGGGCGAGGGCGCCCGGACCGGGGTCCGCACCGAGGCGGAGTGCGCGGCGGTCGCGGACGCGGTGGCCGCCGCGCCGACGCTGCGGCTGGTCGGGGTCGCCGGGTACGAGGGCGAGGTACCGCGGGCCGACCCGGAGCGGGTGCGGGCCTGGCTGCTCCGCCTGGTGGCCCTCGCCGCCGACTTCGACAAGGCGGGACGGTTCGCGGACGCCGAGGAGATCGTCGTCAGCGCGGGCGGCAGCGCCTGGTTCGACTCGGTGGCCGAGGTCTTCGCCCGGATCCCCGGCCTCTCCCTGCCGGTCCTGAAGCTGCTGCGCTCCGGCGCGTACGTCTCGCACGACGACGGCCACTACCGCAAGCTCACCCCGTTCAACCGGGTTCCCGAGGAGGGCGCGCTGGAGCCCGCGTTCCGCCTGTGGACCCAGGTGGTCTCCCGCCCCGCGCCCGACCAGGCGTTCGTCAACGCGGGCAAGCGGGACGCGGCCTACGACCTGGACCTGCCGTTCGCCCAGGTGATCCGCCGCGACGGCACGGAACGTCCGGCCACCGGCGTCTCGGTGACCGCGCTCTCCGACCAGCACGCCTGGCTGCGCACCGGCCCGGAGGCGGACGTCGAGGTCGGCGACTGGGTCGGCCTGGGCCTCTCGCACCCGTGCACGTCGTTCGACAAGTGGCCGCTGATCCCGCTGGCCGAGGCGGACGGCACCGTCGTCGACTACATCCGCACGTTCTTCTAGGGAGTGGGAGTGGAAGACCTCGTCATCCGGGACGCGGACGTCGTCGACGGCACCGGCGCGGACTCCTACCGCGCGGACGTGCTGATCGACGACGGCAGGATCGTCTCGATCGTGAAGGAGGCGGCGGCCGCCGGCTGCCAGCGCCCGAAGGCGGTGCGGGAGCTGGACGCGGAGGGGCTGGTCCTCTCCCCCGGCTTCATCGACATGCACGCGCACAGCGACCTCGCCCTGCTGCGCGACCCCGACCACAGCGCCAAGGCCGCACAGGGCGTGACCCTCGAAGTCCTCGGCCAGGACGGGCTGTCGTACGCCCCGGTCGACGACCGCACCCTCGAAGGGGTCCGCCGGGCCATCGCCGGCTGGAACGGCCACGGCGACGACCTCGACTTCGACTGGCGTTCGGTCGGCGAGTACCTCGACCGTCTGGACCACGGTTTCGAGGGCCGGGGCATCGCCGTCAACGCGGCCTACCTCATCCCCCAGGGCACGGTCCGCGCCCTGGCCGTCGGCTGGGAGGACCGCCCGGCCACCGGCCGGGAACTGGACCGGATGCGCCGGCTGGTCGCGGAGGGGCTGGAGCAGGGCGCCGTCGGCCTGTCCTCCGGGCTGACGTACACGCCCGGCATGTACGCGGGCGGCGCCGAACTCACGGAACTGTGCCGCGTGGTGGCGTCCTACGGCGGCTACTACTGCCCCCACCACCGCAGTTACGGGGCGGGCGCGCTCGAGGCGTACGCGGAGATGGTCGAGCTGACCCGCGAGGCGGGCTGCCCGCTGCACCTCGCCCACGCCACCATGAACTTCGGGGTCAACGAGGGCCGCGCCCCGGAGCTGCTGACCCTCCTGGACGAGGCCCTGGACTCCGGCGCCGACATCACCCTCGACACCTACCCGTACACCCCCGGCTGCACGACCCTGGCGGCCCTGCTGCCCAGTTGGGCGAGCGAGGGCGGTCCGCAGGAGATCCTGCGCCGGCTCGCGGACGACGACACGGCCGCCCGCATCCGCCACGACTTGGAGGTGACCGGCGCGGACGGCTGCCACGGAGTGCCGGTGGACTGGGACACGATCGAGATCTCGGGCGTGGGGGACGAGCGGCTGGCGGACCACGTGGGCCGCACGGTCCACGCGTCGGCCCTGCTGCGCGGCGAGGAACCCTGGACGACGGCCCGCCGCCTCCTCGTCGAGGACCGGCTGGCCCCCACGATCCTCCAGCACGTCGGCCACGAGGAGAACGTCCGTACGATCATGCGCCACCGCGTCCACACGGGCGGCTCGGACGGCGTCCTGACGGGCGCCAAGCCGCACCCGCGGGCGTACGGCACGTTCCCGCGCTACCTCGGCCACTACGTGCGGGAGTCGGGGCTCCTGTCCCTGGAGGAGTGCGTGGCCCATCTGACCGGCCGCCCGGCGGCGCGGCTGCGCCTGCCGGACCGGGGGCTGGTGCGTGAGGGCCACCGCGCCGACCTGGTGCTGTTCGACCCGCTCACGGTGGCGGCGGGCTCCACCTACGAAGCCCCGCGCACCCTGCCCACCGGCATCCCCCACGTCCTGATCGACGGCCGCTTCGTCATCGAGGACGGCCGGCGCACGGACGTGCTGGCGGGGCGGGCGGTCCGTCGCAGTCCCGTGTGACGGAACGCCGCGCCCGGCGGCCCGAGCCCTACGGCTTGGGCAGGGTGCAGGCCGCCGCGCTCAGGTTGAGCTGGTTGCCGGTCGTGAAGCAGGCCGGGATCAGGTAGGTCTCCTGGGCGTAGTTGATGCCCTGACGGACGGTGACGTTGCCGCTCGCGTCGACCTCACAGGGGTTGTTCTCGGTGCAGCGGGCGCCGTCCTCGTTGCCGGTGTTGTTGACGGCGACGACCTTGCCGGTGGACTGGTCGATCACCGGCGAGCCGGAGGTGCCGCCGATGGTCTGGCAGGCGGAGGTGTAACGGACCGAGTCCTTCCAGGTCCAGTCCCCCTCCTTCAGGCGGTACACGAACCCGTCGATGTTGCAGCTGTAGAGCCGCTTCCAGTAGCCGGACGCCACGGTGATGGCGGTGCCGGCGGTCGGGTGGGTGTCCTGCACGGTCAGCGCGGAGATCCCGTAGGAGTTCCTGATCGTGGCGTACGTGCTGGTGAGCTGGTAGATCGAGACGTCCGTGTCGGTCATCGTCCCGTAGGCCAGCTTGCTGGCGCGCAGGGTCGCGACCCGGGTTCCGGCGGAGTTGAGCAGGCCGAAGGTGCGGCTGGAGGCCTGGTTGACGAGCACCTCGCCGGGCTCCGGGAAGCCGGTCGTCAGGCAGTGACCGTTGGAGAGCACCAGCGCCGGGTCGGTGTCCAGGGAGTTCGGGAAGCGGACGACCGAGCCGGAACAGTTGCTGAGCGCGACGGTCCCGGCGAGGTTGACGGCCCGCAGCGCCGGCGTGGCGGCGGCCTTGGTGTCCGCCGCGACCGCGGAGGCCGAGGAGGCCGAGGCGGCGGAAGTCGTCGCGGGCTTCGCGCTCACCGGTGCGGCGACCGCGGGTGCCGCACCCGCCCCGGCGATGGCCAGGGCGAAGAAGGCGGCAACGAGAGGCTTTCTCATGTGGGGGTCCCCTCTTACGACGAGGCGACCGGAGATCTTCCGGCCGCCCGTAGTTTTGTCATGCGCATTGTTAGTGCGCGGAGGGGTGAGGACAAGGGTGGGTTTTCAGCCGCCGGAAGGATGCCTTCCGCTCGGCTCCGTACGACCCGGCGGCACCCGCCTATCGGCCTCCTTTGCCGCGCCCCCGGCCCCCTTTGCCCTTGCCGGATACGGAAGCGGAGGCGGAGGCGGACGCCTGCCCGGAGGACGGGGCACTCGCCTCCTCGGAGGCCGCGGCCCCGGACGACGCCACGACCGCAGGGGACTCCGTCGCCGTGACCGACGGGGACGGCGCCCCGGCGGACGGGGTGGACCCCGCGGATCCGGCGGAGCCGTCGGCGGCCGAGGCCGGCCCGTCCGACGGGCTCGCCACGTCGTCCGACGCCGAGCGCACACCTTCCTGGCCGCCGCGCCGGTCCCCGGACGGATCCCCGGAGAAGGACAGGCCCGCGACCACCGCGGCCAGCGCCACCACCCCGGCCGCCCCGGCGGCCTTCACCCGGCGCGAGGAGCGGCCGGACGTCCGGCGCGCGGCCCGCCGGCGGTCCCCACGACCACCGTGCTCCAGCCCCGGTGCCGACCCGAGCTCCGAAGGGCGGACCCGGGGCAGCTCGGCCGTCTCGTCGTACGCGTTCTCCCACCCGTGGGCGGCCGCCGGATCGGCGTACGACTCGTACGAGGCCGGATCGGTCTCGGCGTACGGGTGGTACACGATCGGCTGTACCGGAGGCACGCCACTCTCACCTGGCCTGAACATGCCCGGGATTGTAGGGACAGGAGCGACTCCTGGGACAGCTACCGGCGATAACCTCCCAAACCACCCGTCTCACGTGGCGGGAAACACGCCCCCGGAGGCGTTACCGGGCCGTAAGCTCCCAGTCATGCAGGTGATCCAGTCGACCAAGCTCGCCAACGTCTGTTACGAGATCCGGGGCCCGGTTCTCGAGGAGGCGATGCGCCTGGAAGCGGCTGGTCACCGCATCCTCAAGCTGAACACGGGCAACCCGGCCGCCTTCGGCTTCGACTGCCCGCCGGAGATCCTGGAGGACATCCTCCGCAACGTCTCGACGGCACACGGCTACGGCGACGCCAAGGGCCTGCTGGCCGCCCGCAGGGCCGTCGTGATGCACAACCAGACACTCGGCATCGAGACCGACGTCGAGCACGTCTTCATCGGCAACGGCGTCTCCGAGCTGATCGTCATGGCGATGCAGGGCCTGCTGGACGACGGTGACGAGGTCCTGGTCCCGGCCCCGGACTACCCGCTGTGGACCGCCGCCGTCTCGCTCTCCGGCGGCACCGCCGTGCACTACCGCTGCGACGAGCAGTCGGACTGGATGCCCGACCTGGCCGACGTCGAGCGCAAGGTCACCGACCGCACCAAGGCGATCGTCATCATCAACCCGAACAACCCGACGGGCGCGGTGTACGACGAGGCCATGATCCGCGGGCTGACGGACATCGCGCGCCGCCACAACCTCCTCGTCTGCTCGGACGAGATCTACGACAAGATCCTCTACGACGGCGCCACGCACACCCCCACCGCCAAGGTCGCCCCGGACCTGCTCACCCTCACCTTCAACGGCATGTCGAAGGCGTACCGGGTGGCCGGCTACCGGGTCGGCTGGATGGCGATCTCCGGCCCCCGCGCGCACGCCGACTCCTACATCGAGGGTCTGACGATCCTGGCGAACATGCGCCTGTGCGCGAACATGCCGGGACAGCACGGCGTGGTGGCCGCGCTCAGCGGGCGCCAGACGATTCAGGACCTGGTGCTGCCGGGCGGGCGGCTCAAGGAGCAGGTGGACACGGCGTACGAGCTGCTGACGCAGATCCCGGGCGTGACGTGCGTCCGCCCGAAGGGGGCGCTGTACCTCTTCCCGCGCCTGGACCCCACCGTCTTCAAGATCAAGGACGACCGGCAGATGGTCCTGGACCTGCTGCGCCAGGAGAAGATCATGGTCGTCCAGGGCACCGGCTTCAACTGGCCGGAGCCGGACCACTTCCGGGTCGTCACCCTGCCGACGGCGACGGACCTGCGCGACGCGGTGGGCCGGATCGCCCGCTTCCTGGACGGCTACAGCCAGCCGTAGACCGGATCGGGCCCGGCGTCGGCCGTTCGGGCCCGGCGTCGGTTTTGTGGACGGCAGCGGTTTTGTGGACGGCAGCGGTTTTGTGGACGGCTCAACTTTAGACGAGATCTAAGCTAGGATGGTTTCCTGACAGCACAGGAGGCCATCGTCATGTACGAGCCGATCCGCACCAAGTCGGTCCACAGCACCACGATGGCCGGCACGCCCTCGGACTTTCCCCACCGCTCCCGCGAGGAGGAGCTGGACATCCAGCTCGCGGCTCATCTCGCGGCACTGCTCGCCGTCACCGACGAGCTGCGCGCGGCGGCACCCTCCGCCGACCTGGACGCCGCGGCCCTTCGGCTCGCGCAACAGGTGACCCGGCTGCGGGGAGGGCGGACCCCGGTCCGCTCCACCCTCGCCGCCGACCCGGCGGGCCCGCCCCTCGCGGCCGTGCACGAGCGGGCGCACGCCCTGGCGGGCCGCGCCCTCCTCGTCGCCGCGTCCCGCGCGGACACCGCGGCGGCGATCCTGGCGGCCCAGCGCATGGACGCGCACGCGGCCGCCCTGGCGGAGAAGGAACTGAGCACCGCCGGCTGAACCCCTCACCGGGGCCACCCTCCCGGTGAACCCCCTCCCCGGCACCACCCCTGGCCGGGGCTCCCCTCCGGGGACCCGAGAACGGCCCCGGTCCGCGTGCACCCGCAGCGACGCGCGGACCGGGCGCCATTTTTTTGCGCCCTGCGCCGTCCCGACGCGCTCTGGTCCACCCCGAGGCGCTCCGGTCCACCCCGACCTCCCCTGGTCCCACCGCGGTCCACCTCCCTCCCCCGCGCTCCACCCGATCCCCCTCTCCGCCTTGATCCCCCCTTGCTCCGCCCTGATCGGAACCTCCGCTTCCTGTTGCGTTCCGGGTCACCTCCTTCACCCCCCGTTCACCCGGACCACCCGGGAACGTGGGGTTCCGCGAGCACGCTCCCCCTGTGAGACGCATCGCAGGAATCGTCCTCGCGGTACTGCTGACGGCGGGTGTGGTGGTCGCCGTCGTCGCGGGCCGCAGTGATGGGGACAAGGGCACGGCAACGAAGACCGTGCGCATGGTGATCGGGTCGGAGAAGGCGGAGTTCTTCGCCGACCCGGCCGTGGTGAAGACCCTCGCCGCCAAGGGCTACACCGTCGATGCCGAGACCTCCGGGTCCTGGGCCATGGAAGGGCTGGACCTCGCGGGGTACGACCTCGCGCTACCGAGCAGCCAGGCGCCCGCCGTCGAGCTCGCCGCGAAGTACGAGGTGACCGGCACCCTCCCGCGGCCCTTCTACTCACCGCTCGTCGTCGTGGCGCACAAGAACGCCGCCGGGGTCCTCGCGGGCAACGGCCTGGCCACCCTGGACGCCGAGCACCGCGGCACGCTGAAGATGGCCGCCTACCTCGACGCGGCCCGCGCGGACCGGACCTGGCAGCAGCTCAAGGGGGCCGCGAAGTACGGGGAGTTGACCGGCACCCTCTATCTGTCCAGCACCGATCCGGAGACCTCCAACTCGGGCGCTCTCTACCTGGCCGCCGCGTCCTACGTGGCCAACGGCGGCAAGGTGGTCGCGAGCGACGCCGAGGTCGAGGGCACGGCGCCCCTGCTGCGCAAGCTGGTCAGCGTCCAGGGCGCCCAGCAGTCCAGCACGGACGCGGCCTTCCGTGACTTCACCAGCGGAGCCGGCAACCCGCTCGTCCTGGTCTACGAGTCGCAGGTCGCCTCCCTCCTGGCGAACGGTCAGCAGCCGGACGACCTGGTGGTGCTCTACCCGGACACCACCGTCAACAGCGACCACACCGCCGTGCCGCTCACCGACGACGGCCGGGCGCTCGCCCGACTCCTCTCCGATGATCCGGAGTTGCGCGAGCTGGAGATCCGGCACGGATTCCGTCCGCAGGGCGTCACCGCCGAGTTCGCCTCGGCCACCACCTACCTCAAGCAGGAACTGACCGGCGTCCGCCAGGCGCCCGTGCCCACCTCCACGGTGCTGCACGAGCTGGCGCGACGGGCGCGCGGATAGGGGGAACACAGCACATGTCCGATGACACCTCCACCTTCACCCTCACGCCGCCCGAGGCGGTCGCCGCCGTGCCGCGCGAGAAGGCCGGCGGACTCGTGCCCGTCGACGAATCCGTCCGTACCGACATGGCCACGAAGGCCGCCGCGTACGTCGAGGGACTCGCCGCGCTCGACGCCCGCTCACCCGAGTTCGCCGGCAAGGTCGGCGAGATCACCGCGCTGGGCGCCGGTGAGATGCGCACGGCCGCCGCGCAGTCCAACCGCATGCTGGAGCGGACCATCAGGAGCCTGCCGGACCAGGGCGGGGACGCCCAGTCGCAGGTCGCGGGCTCGCTCGTCGAACTCCGGCGGGTGGTCGAGGACCTGGACCCGCGTGATCCGCCGGCCGCCAGGGGACGCAGGTTCCTGTCCCGGCTGCCCGGCGGGAACAAGCTGCGCGACCACGTCGCCAAGTACGCCTCCGCCCAGGGCACGCTCAACCGGATCGTGGGCTCGCTGCGCGGCGGCCAGGACGAACTGCGGCGCGACAACGCCGCGCTCCAGACCGAGCGCGTCCGGCTCTGGGAGACGATGGGCAAGCTCCAGGAGTACGTCGTCCTGACCGACGCCCTCGACACGGCGGTCGGGCGGCGCGTCGCCGACGCCGAGATCAGCGACCCCGAGCGGGCCGACACCTTGCGGGCCGACGTCCTCTTCCCGGTCCGGCAGAAGCACCAGGACCTGCTCACCCAGCTCGCGGTCTGCGCACAGGGTTATCTGGCCATGGACGTCGTACGCCGCAACAACGACGAGCTGATCAAGGGCGTCGACCGGGCCGCCACGACCACGGTCTCGGCCCTGCGCATCTCCGTGATGCTGGCCTCCGCGCTGGACCACCAGAAGAAGGTGATCGAGCAGGTCGACGCGCTGCGCGGCACCACCGAGGACCTCATCCGGGGAAACGCGGAGATGCTGGCCACACAGAGCGGGGAGATCCAGCGCATCGCCGCCGACCCGGCGGTCGGCGCCGAGACCCTGCGCTCCGCCTTCCAGCAGATCTACCGCACCCTCGACACCATCGACACCTACAAGGTGCGGGCCACCGAGGCGATGGCCGTGACCGTGGAGAACCTGACGGCCGAACTCCAGCAGGCGAGCACCTATCTGGACCGCAGCCGCTCGCGCGGCGCCCTGGAAGGCGGGCTCGCATGAGACGTTCCCTCCTCGCGTCCACGGCCCTCGCCCTCCTGCTGACCGCCTGCTCGGCACCGAGCGACGCCGAGGACCCCGACGCGCCCGAGCCCGGCACGCTGCGGATCCTCGCCTCCAGCGAGCTGAGCGACATGGCGCCGGTGCTCGAGCGGGTCCGCAAGGACACCGGCGTCAGGGTCCGGCCGACCTACCTGGGCACCCTGGACGCGGTGAACCTGCTGGCGAAGGGCGGCACCGACGGCAAGTACGACGCCGTCTGGCTGTCCTCCGACGACTATCTGCGGCTGCGCCCCGACGCGGCGAAGAAGGTCGTCTCGGAGACGCCGATCATGTCGAGCCCGGTGGCCCTCGGGGTGAAGACGGCCGAGCTCGCCTCCCTCGGCTGGGCGAACGGCCGGGTCACCTGGTCACAGATCGAGCAGGCGGTCCAGGACGGCCGGCTCACCTACGGCATGACCGATCCGGCCCGCTCCCACTCCGGCTTCGCCACGCTGATCTCGGTCGCCTCGGCGCTGTCGGGAGCGCAGTCGGCGCTCACCGACGCGGACGTCACCGAGGCGACACCGAGACTGAAGGAGTTCTTCAAGGGCCAGCAGCTGACCTCGGGATCGTCGGGCTGGCTGGCGAGCGCGTACACCCGGCGCGGTGACATCGACGCGCTGCTCAACTACGAGTCCGTGCTGAAGGGCATCCCGGGGCTCACCGTGATCCGCCCCACCGACGGTGTCGTCACCGCCGACTACCCGCTCTCCTCGCTCGCCGCGAGCGACGCGACGACCCGCGCGAACGTCAAGCGGGTCACCGACGCCCTGCGCACCGACGCCGTCCAGCGGCTGATCACCACCGAGACGCACCGCCGCCCGGTCGTCGCCTCCGTCCCGCCCGCGACCGGCCTCGACACCACCCGCCGGCGCGAACTGCCCTTCCCCGGCAGCCGGTCCGTCGCCGACGGGCTGCTCGACGCCTACGAGAACGAGCTGCGCCGTCCGTCGCGGACCGTGTACGTCCTCGACACCTCGGGGTCGATGGAGGGCGACCGGCTGAGCCGTCTCAAGGACGCCCTCACCGGCCTCACCGGTGACTTCCGCGACCGCGAGGAGGTGACGCTGATGCCGTTCGGGTCGGATGTGAAGAGCGTCGCCACGCATGTCGTCAGCCCCGCCGATCCGCAGACCGGACTGGCCGCGATCCGCGAGGACACCGAGGAGCTCACCGCCGACGGCGAGACGGCGATCTACACCTCGCTGGAGAAGGCCTACGACCACCTGGGCACCGACCGGGACACCTTCACCTCCATCGTGCTGATGACGGACGGCGAGAACACCAAGGGCGACGACGCGGGCGACTTCGACGCCTTCTACCGGGACGACCTCGGCCCGGCCGCACAGCGGATCCCCGTCTTCCCCATCCTCTTCGGCGACTCCGACCGCTCGGAACTGGAGCACATCGCCGACCTGACCGGCGGCCGGCTCTTCGACGCCCGCGACGGCTCGCTGGACGGCGCCTTCGAGGAGATCCGTGGCTACCAGTAGGTTCGTCGGATACCTGGAGTCCCGCAAGAACATCACCGGCAGCGCGGCCGGGCTGGCCGGACTGGTGCTGACCTTCACGGGGACGGCGGGCGCGTACTGGCCCGTCGTGGTGGCCGGTCTGTACGGCGCGGGCGCGCTGGTCGCCCCGCCGGAGCGGCCGCCGCTGCCCGACTTCCCGGATGCGTCGGCCCAGCTGGACGCGTTGCGCGACGACTTCGAGCGGCTCGGCGGGTATCTCGGGGAGATCGAGCTGCCGCCGGCCGCCGCCGGACGTCTGACCGAACTCACCGGCCTGCTGGCCGCGCTGCTGGAGCCCGGCTGGGTCGCCGAGGTCCTCGCCCAGGACCCGGAGGGCGTCCACGTGCTCTCCCGGACCGTACGGCGGGATCTGCCCGAGGCGGTCGACGGTTTCGTACGGGCGCGCTGGTGGACGCGGATGACTCCCGGTCAGGAGCTCCCGGAGCGGCACCTGGAACGTCAGCTGGGCCTTCTCCAGGAGGAGGCGGAGCGGCTGGCGGCCGCGCTGAGGGAGACCGAGGCCCGGCGCCAGGAGACGCACACCCGCTATCTGGAGGACCGCTCGCAGTAGCCGGTCCCCGGGAAAGCGAAGGTCTGTCATCCGCTTCCCGTCGGGGCGGACGGGAAGCGGACGACAGACCCAGAGCCACGTACGCCGTTGTACGCGGCCTCGCCGTATCGCACCGCGGCCGGCCGTGACGATCGCTGGTCAGGGCACATCCGTGCCGGCCGCGGAGTTTTTCGGGGCTTCCTCAGCCCAGGCGCTGCACCAGCGCGCGGTACTCGTCCCAGAGTTCCTTCGGGGTGTGGTCGCCGAAGGTGTTGAGGTGCTCGGGGACCAGGGCGGCCTCCTCGCGCCAGACCTCCTTGTCCACGGTGAGGAGGAACTCGAGGTCGGAGTCGGCCAGTTCGAGGCCCTTGGTGTCGAGGGCGTCCTTGGTCGGCAGGATGCCGATCGGGGTCTCGACGCCCTCGGCCTTGCCGTCCAGGCGCTCCACGATCCACTTCAGCACGCGGCTGTTCTCGCCGAATCCGGGCCAGACGAACTGGCCCGCCTCGTTCTTGCGGAACCAGTTGACGTAGTAGATCTTCGGGAGCTTCGCCTGGTCCTTGCCCTTGGCGACGTCGACCCAGTGGCCCATGTAGTCGCCCATGTTGTAGCCGCAGAAGGGCAGCATGGCGAAGGGGTCGCGGCGCAGCTCGCCGACCTTGCCCTCGGCGGCGGCGGTCTTCTCGGAGGCGACGTTCGCGCCGAGGAAGACGCCGTGGTTCCAGTCGAAGGACTCCGTCACCAGCGGGACCGCGGAGGCGCGGCGGCCGCCGAAGAGGATCGCCGAGATCGGCACGCCCTTGGGGTCCTCCCACTCGGGCGCGATGATCGGGCACTGCGCGGCGGGGACGGTGAAGCGGGCGTTGGGGTGGGCGGCGGGGACGCCGGACTCCGGCGTCCAGTCGTTGCCCTTCCAGTCGGTGAGGTGGGCGGGAGTCTCCTCCGTCATGCCCTCCCACCAGATGTCGTTGTCGTCGGTGAGGGCGACGTTGGTGAAGACCGAGTTGCCCCAGAGCGTCTTCATCGCGTTGGCGTTGGTGTGCTCACCGGTGCCGGGCGCGACGCCGAAGAAGCCGGCCTCGGGGTTGATGGCGTACAGGCGCCCGTCCTCGCCGAAGCGCATCCAGGCGATGTCGTCACCGATGGTCTCGACCGTCCAGCCGGAGACGGTGGGTTCCAGCATGGCGAGGTTGGTCTTGCCGCAGGCACTCGGGAAGGCGGCGGCGACGTACTTCGACTCGCCCTGCGGCGGGGTCAGTTTGAGGATCAGCATGTGCTCGGCGAGCCAGCCCTCGTCGCGGGCCATGACGGACGCGATGCGCAGGGCGTAGCACTTCTTGCCCAGCAGGGCGTTGCCGCCGTAGCCGGAGCCGTAGGACCAGATCTCGCGGCTCTCGGGGAAGTGCGAGATGTACTTGGTCTGGTTGCACGGCCACGGGACGTCGGCCTCGCCCTCGGCCAGCGGCGCTCCGAGCGTGTGCACGGCACGCACGAAGAAGCCGTCGCTGCCGAGTTCGTCCAGCACCGGCTGTCCCATGCGGGTCATGGTGCGCATGGACACGGCGACGTAGGCGGAGTCGGTTATCTCGACGCCGATCGCGGAGAGGTCGGAGCCCAGCGGTCCCATGCAGAAGGGGACGACGTACATGGTGCGGCCGCGCATGGAGCCGCGGAACAGCCCCTTCTCCCCGGAGAAGATCTCCCGCATCTCGGCGGGCGCCTTCCAGTGGTTGGTGGGGCCGGCGTCCTTCTCCTGCTCGGAGCAGATGAAGGTGCGGTCCTCGACCCGGGCGACATCGGTGGGGTCGGAGGCGGCGTAGTAGGAGTTCGGGCGCTGCACCGGGTCGAGTCGCTTGAAGGTGCCCTTCTCGACGAGCTCGTCGCAGAGTCGCTCGTACTCGGCCTCGGATCCGTCACACCAGACCACGTTGTCCGGCTGCGTCAGTTCGGCGATCTCGTTCACCCAGGAGACGAGTTCCTGGTGGTCGGTGGGGATGACGGGGGGAGCCGCGATGTCGCGCGCCACGATTGCTCCTAAATGAGGGATTTTTTGTTTGGAGGCCCCGTGGGGGCTGCGACCCGGATGCTTCGGATGGTGACCTTGGCGCTCATCCGGTGTCGACCGCACTCATTTGATCATCCGATGGTACCGCCCATATGTCCAGAGGGCCTCACAGGTGAGCGGAGTGAGGATGGCCACGTGTAGACGCGACGTTTTGCGTCCACATGACGTTCGGCCGACAGCCTCTTGACCCGGGCCGGACCGGCCGGCGTGAGAGGATGGACACTCCTGACGGCCCGACAGGCCGTACTGACGCCTAAGTTACGGTTCCGTAGGTACGATTCGCCCATGACTGCGTCCGTCCCCGACGTGCCCGCGGACTCGCCGGCCGCCGGCCCCGCGTCCGTCGCGCACTCCCTGTCGGAAGAGATCAAGCCCAAGCTCCGCGGCTGGCTTCACCTCGGCATGTTTCCGGCCGCCCTCGTCTCAGGACTGGTCCTCACCGCCCTGGCGGACTCGTCCCGCGGCCGCGTCGCCTGCGGGATCTTCGCCCTGACGGCCTGCCTCCTGTTCGGGGTGAGCGCCCTCTACCACCGCGGCGACTGGAGCCCGCGGATGGACGGCGTCCTGCGCAGACTCGACCACGCGAACATCTTCCTGATCATCGCGGGCACCTACACGCCGCTGACCATGCTGCTGCTGCCGGAGGCCAAAGGGCAGTGGCTCCTGTGGAGCATCTGGGCCGCCGCCGCGGCCGGCATCGTCTTCCGCGTCTTCTGGGTCGGCGCGCCGCGCTGGCTCTACACCCCCTGCTACATCGCGATGGGCTGGGCGGCCGTCTTCTTCCTGCCGGACTTCATGCGGGCGGGCGGCATCGCCGTCATGGTCCTGGTGATCGTCGGCGGCCTCCTCTACAGCGCCGGCGGCGTGATCTACGGCATCAAGCGCCCCAACCCGTCACCGCGCTGGTTCGGCTTCCACGAGGTCTTCCACTCCCTGACCCTCGCGGCGTTCGTCGTGCATTACGTCGGCATCTCCCTGGTGGCGTACCAGCACGGATGACACCACCTCCCGCATCCCTTCGGCCACGGCTCGCGAGCCGTGGCCCTTTTCGTGCGCCCGTCGCGCACACCCGGAGCGCACGACGATTGACATACACCATCTTTTGAGAGTTACTCTCATTTCATGGCTACTGTCACGAACTCTGCTGCGGTGGGCTCGGATCCCCGCCGGTGGTGGGCCCTGGGGGCCCTGGTCGCGAGCATGCTCACGCTCGGCTTCGACATGACGATCCTGAACGTGGCGCTCCCGACGATGGCCGAGCAGCTCGGCGCCACCACCGGTCAGCAACAGTGGATGGCGGACGCCTACATCGTGGTCTTCGCGGCCCTGATGCTCCCCGCCGGTCTGCTGGGAGACCGATTCGGCCGACGGAACATGCTGATCACCGGGCTGGGGATCTTCCTGGCCGGCTCGCTGGTCGGCACCCTGGCCGGGGACGTGAACGCGGTGATCGCCGCCCGCGCCGTCATGGGCGTCGGGGCCGCGCTGGTCACGCCGCTCGCGCTGTCGGTGCTGCCCTCGCTGTTCGCGCCCGAGGAGCGCACCAAGGCCGTCGGCATCGTCTCGGCCGGCTCGACGCTGGGCCTGCCCCTCGGGCCGATCATCGGCGGCTGGCTGCTCAACCACTTCTGGTGGGGCTCGGTCTTCCTCATCAACATCCCGATGGCCGCGATCGGCATCGCCGCCTGCGTCTTCCTGCTGCCCGAGACCCGCGACCCGGCCGCCCCCGAGGTCGACATCGTCTCCACCGCGCTCACCGCGGCCGGGCTCGGCGCGCTCATCTACGCGATCATCGAGGCGCCCACCCGGGGCTGGGGCGACCCGCTGGTCCTCGCCATGGATGCGGTGGCCCTCGTCCTGATCACCGCGCTGGTCCTGCGCGAACGCCGGGTCGCGCGGCCCATGCTCGACATGGGACTGCTCGCCCACCGCGGGTTCCTGTTCAACACGCTCGCGGCGACCCTCCTGATGTTCGTGCTGTCCGGCCTGCTGTTCGTCCTGCCGCAGTACCTCCAGGCCGTCCTCGGCAACGACGCCCTCGGCACCGGTGTGCGACTGCTGCCGATGATGGGCGGTCTGATCGTCGCCGCGCGGGCCGCGCAGCCCGTCGTGGCCCGGTTCGGGGCACGGGCGGTGGTGAGCGCGGGCCTGGTGGTGCTGGCCTTCGCCATGCTGCTGGGCAGCCGGACGACGATCGACTCCGGGTACGGCTTCACCGCGCTGTGGCTGTCCATCGTCGGATTCGGCTTCGGTTTCTCGATCGTGCCCGCCATGGCGGGCGCCCTGGGCACCCTGCCCACCGACCGGGCCGGCAGCGGCTCCGGCCTGCTGATGACCCTGCGCCAGGTCGGCGCGGCCATCGGCGTCGCCCTGCTGGGCAGCCTGCTCGCGAGCACCTTCCGCGACCGCCTCGACGTCACCGGGCTGCCCGCCGGGGTCGCCGACACCGCCGGGGACTCGGTCGTCGCGGCCCATGTGATCGCCGAGAAGGCGAACCTGGCCGATCTCGCCGCCTCCGCGAACTCCTCCTACGTCCACGGCATGAGCCTGGTGCTGCTGGTGTGCGGCATCGCCGCCCTGGCCTCCGCGCTGCTGGCGGCCGCTTTCCTGCCCGGAACCGCCCGCGCCGAGGAGACCGGGGAGGCGGCGGACGGAGCCGGTGAGGGTACCGGTGACGCCGCTCCCGGCTTGGTGGCCCCCACGGCCGATGCCCGACAATGAGCGCATGACGGCCGCACACATCAGCTCTCCCGCCGACCACCCGCAGCCCGGTCTCCGGGAGCGCAAGAAGATCAAGACCCGCGAGGCCATCCGCACCGCGACCTACGCGCTGGTCGAGGAACAGGGGTACGACGCCACGACGATCGACCAGATCGCCGAACGCGCCGAGGTGTCGCCGTCGACCGTCTTCCGCTACTTCCCGACCAAGGAAGACATCATCCTCACCGACGAACAGGACCCGATCCTGCTCGCCGAACTGCGGTCCCGGCCCGCCGACGAGCCGCTGAGGGACACCATGCGGTACGTGATGCGGGAGGGCGCCCGCAGGGGCTTCGACGAGGACCCGGAAGTGGCCCGGCTGCGCACCCACCTGATGGTCCAGGTCCCGGCGGTGCGCTCGCGGATGATGGAGAGCATGTCGGTGATCGGCCGCACGCTCTGCGTCGCCATCGGCGAGCGCGTCGGCCGCGACCCCGACAGCCTGGAGGTCCGCGTCTACACGATGTCCCTGCTCGGCGGTCTGATGGAGACCGCCCTGTACTGGGGCGAGCACGACCACGAGGACGACTTCGCCGCGCTCCTCGACCGCACGCTGGAGGTCCTGGAACACGGCCTGAGCAAGGAAAACCGCTGAACCCCGGCCCCGCCACCGTGCCATCCTGATCAGGTGAACGCATTCGAGATCCGCGTCGAAGTCGCCCCGGAGCTGGCCCTGTTCGTCCCGCACGCGCGGCGCGCGGGAGCGACCCCGCTCGCCGTGGACGGCGTCTCCACGCTCGGCCACGTCGTCGAGTCCCTCGGAGTGCCCCTCACGGAGGTCGGCACCCTGCTCGTCGACGGCCGGGTCTTGCCGGCCTCGCACATCCCGGCCGCCGGTGAGTCGGTGACCGTCCGCCCGGTGGCCCGCCCCCAGCGGATCCCGGGAGCCCCGCTGCGCTTCCTCCTCGACGTCCACCTCGGCACCCTCGCCCGCCGGATGCGCCTGCTCGGCGTGGACACGGCGTACGAGTCGACCGACATCGGCGACCCGGCACTCGCCGCCCGCTCGGCGGCCGAACAGCGCGTCATGCTCAGCCGGGACCGGGGCCTGCTGCGGCGGCGCGAACTGTGGGCGGGCGCGTACGTCTACAGCACCGACCCCGAGGAGCAGCTCCGCGACGTCCTCGAACGGTTCGCGCCCGAACTGCTTCCCTGGACCAGGTGCACCGCCTGCAACGGCCTGCTGCGCAAGGCCACCAAGGACGAGGTCGCCGACCAGCTGCGGCACGGCACGCGCCAGTCGTACGACGTGTTCGCGCAGTGCCTGTCCTGCGGTCGCGCGTACTGGAAGGGCGCGCACCACGAACAGCTGGTGGCCATCGTGGAGCGCGCCCTGGCGGAGTCCGCGGGACAGGTCTAGCCCTTGCGGAGATCCCCCTTTCCGCAGGCGAGGCCGTCCCGGTCGGGGTCGAGGCGCAGCGGGTCGTCCTTGCCGTTGACCCTCAGCCGGCCGTAGTCGTTGGTCCGGAGCCAGGAGCAGCGGGCGGCCGTCGTCTTCCTCACCGTCGCCGGGAACGCCGTCGGGACGCACACGTTGGCCGAGCCGTAGTGCCGGTCGCAGCCGGAGACGGTCGGGCCGACCGGTTGCGAGGTCCGCTTCCTGCCGGGGCCGGCGACCTTGCCGGTCAGGCCGTCGGCGAAGGAGTGCACGTGCGGTGCGGCCCCGGTGCCCGAGGACACCGAGAACGCCGAGGCGGAGTCCGCGGCGAGTCCGGCCGGGCCCTGGAGGTGCACCCACTTCGCCACCGAAGGCACCCCGTTGGCGTCCACCGCGAAGAGCATGTACCAGCCGGGCGGCGCCAGGTTCGGGTTGCTCGTCACATTGAGGTCGACGTTGTTGCCGTCGACCGACAGCGGGAGGTCCACGAAGCGCTGGTTGGGGTCGGAGGAGTGGGTCACCGCCGCCGGGCGGATCAGCTCCGCCTTGGCGATGGGCCGGTCCACCGTGATGCGCTGGGTTTCGCCGTACGTCCACTCCGTGTCGATGACCGACGTGATCGCCGGCCGGGCGCCCTTGAACAGGTAGGGCGGGGTGTAGATGGACACGTTGTGGTTCCAGGTGCCGTTGCCCGGGTTGTCGCCGGTCGACATCACCCGGCCGTCGGGCAGCAGGAACGAGGACGAGTGGTAGCCGCGGGCCTGCGGGTCGGCGGCGACGGGATCGAAGGTGTTGGTACCGGGGTCGTAGAGCGAGGACTCGAAGACCGGGTCGGCCCGGTTGTGCAGCGCGCCGCCCGTCTCCAGCACCTTGCCGTCGGGCAGGAGCACGGCGGAGACGTACATCTTGCCCTGGGCGCCGGTCTCGGGCACCGGCCCGTTGCCGAGGTCGACGGTGCCCTGCGGGAGCGGCGGCCCGGCGACGTACGACGGGTTCGCGGCCTTCAGGTCGATGATGTCGGTGAGCCGGTTGCCGTCCGGGTTGGAGTCGATGTTGCCGCCGCCGAGGGTGAGGACACGCTGGTCCTGCGCCGGGGGCAGCAGGACGCTCGCCGACTGGTCGCGCTGGTCCTTGTTCTGGAGGCCGGGGATCTGGGTGACCGTGTTGGCGGCGTAGTCGTAGACCGCCGCACCCGTACCCGGGATGTTGTTGCCGAAGACATGGCTGCCCGAGTAGAAGAGACGGCCGTCCTGCATCAGGATCATCGACGGGTACAGACCCCAGTACGACCAGGTCTGGTTGACCTTCCACAGCGGCTGCCAGCGCTGCTCGGCCTGCGAGAACAGCTCGGCGGTCACCGACCCGGTGGAGTCCTCGCGCAGCCCGCCGAAGGAGAGCACGTCACCGTTGCCCATGACCGTGGCCGACGGATACCAGTGGCCGTCGTTCATGTCGTTGGTCCTGCTGTACGTCTCGGTGACGGGATCGAAGACGTACGAGTCCTTGAAGCCCTCGTAGCCGTGCCCGCCGGCCACCGGGTAGGCCTTGTTGCCGCTCATCACGAGGACGCGACCGTCGGACAGCTGCACGTGTCCGGCGCAGAACATGTCCTTCGGCGTGGGGACGACCTTGTAGCCGCCGTTCACCGGGTCGTACACCGCCGAGGTGAACGTGCCCGCCGCGAACTGCTCCTCGCTGTTGCCGGAGCCCGCGATCAGCAGCACCTTGCCGTTGTTGAGGACGACGGAGTGCATGGAGCGGACCGGGTTCTGCGTGGGCAGCACGTCCCAGCGGCCGTCGGCGCACTGGTCGGCTGTGCCGGTGCAGGTCGCGGGCGGCAGGACGTCCGGCACCGGTTCCATCGTGTAGTCGTCGGTGGTCACCGAGCCGGTCCCGTAGACGGAGACGCCCCAGGTGATGCGGTCGGTGCCGGCCGGCACCGCGGGGGTGCGGACACCGGCCGGGGTGTAGACGGACGCCATGTCCAGCGTCTTGAGGTCGGTCCAGTACTGCCAGCCCGCCACCGGGTCGTGCCGGAAGAGGGTGAGGGAGGTGTCGGGGGTCGTCGACTTGTACCAGAGCGACAGGTCGTACTGCCTGCCCGGCGTCACCGCGGGCGCGCACGCCGCGGACTCGGTGATCAGCGCCTTGCGGTCGCCGTCGACCCGGCGGGTCAGCGTCACCTTCATCGCCTTGGCGCCGGTGTGCGCGTCCGAGGTGTGCGTGAAGGTGAAGTCGTTGTCGCCCCACCCCGACTTCTCCCAGCAGTACGGCATACCGTCCGTACCCGCCGTCTCGAAACCGGCGTTCTTGATGAGATCGGCGGCGGACGCGGGCTGCGGCGCGGTCAGCAACAGGCCTCCGGTGAGGCCGGCCACCGCCAGCATCGCGATCCGTCTGCGGCGTCTGTTCACACGGCTCTCCTTGCGGTACGGCTCCCCCGCGGCCCTCTGCGGGGGAGGTAGACCAGCGCTTCGGTACCGGCGAAGCGCACGACGAACGTGGTGACCAGCGCCAGCGCGGTCGCGGACAGCGCGCCCATCCCGAACCGGTGCACGAACAGCGCGATCAGCGGGATGCGCAGCACGAGGTCGGCGTTGGCGAGCAGCGCGAACCGGCCGGCCCGGTCCCACCAGCGGCGGTGGGCGCGGCGGTCGCGGAACAGCAGATGTTCGATGAGGACGAAGTTCCAGGCGACGCCGAGCTGGTTGGCGAGGATCTCGGCCGGCACGTAGTGCAGTCCGGCGGCGGTGAGCGCCCACAGCCCCAGCAGGTTGGGCAGGAACCCGGTCGCCCCGATCAGCCCGAAGCCGACCATGCGGGCGACCGGCGACGCGGTGCGCAGCCCGACCAGATGGCGCAGGAAGCGGAAGCCTTCCTTCGCGCTCGACTTGGACTCGCCCGCGAACCGCTCCTCGAAGACGAACGGGACCTCGCCGACCTCCCGCGGGCGGCTGCGGACGGCGAGTTCGAGGAGGATCTTGTAGCCGAGCGGCCTGAGGACGTCGGCGGTGACCGCACTGCGCCGGATCGCGAAGAACCCGCTCATCGGGTCGCTGATGCCGCGCAGTCTGCGCGGGAACAGGGCCTTCGTGAGCCAGGTCGCCCCGCGGGAGACGGCCACCCGGTAGCTGTCCGCGAGCCCCGCGCGGCTGCCGCCCTTGATGTACCGGGAGGCGACGACGAGTCCGGCGTTCGACCGCTCCCCGGTGGCCACCAGTTCCGGCACCAGGGAGGGGGGATGCTGGCAGTCGCCGTCCATGACGACGATCCAGTCCGACCCGGCCGCCTTCATGCCCTCGACGACCGCGCCCCCGAGCCCGCCGACCGGTTCCGCCCGGTGCAGCACGGTCACCGGGAACGGGCAGTCGCGCGCCGCGTCCCGGATCACCTCGGGGGTGTCGTCGGTGGAGTCGTCGACGAAGACGACCTCGCAGGGCAGCCGGGACGGCACCGACTCGGTGATCCGGTGCAGCAGTTGGCGGATGTTCGCCGACTCGTTGAAGGTCGGTACGACGATGGTGACCGCGCCGGGCTCGGCGAGTGCCGCCTCGTCCGTGCGCCCGAGGGGCGCTCCCGCCGGTGCCGAGAGGCCGAGCGTGCTCAGATCGGGGACGGGGGCGCTGTACTCGGTGTGGTCGTGGCTCATCGGACGCCTCCGGAGTCGGTCTGGATCCGCCGGATCTCGATCCGGTCCTCACCGGAGCCGAAGGTGGCCACCGGCGTCGAGTGCTCGAGGGCCGCCCCGACCTGCGGCAGGTCTCTCGCGTCCCGCCGGACGGTCGGCGAGGCGACGACGTAGTCGATGTCCCGCCAGCCGTTCGGCAGTGTCTTGGTGACCGCCGGGTCGAGGTCGGCCTTGTAGAACCAGATGACGCCGGGCCCGGGCCGGTAGCCGGCGTGCACCAGGTCGAGCCAGAGCGCGTCGTCGACCAGGACCCGGGTGCCGGCCGGGTCCTCGACCTCGGTGGCCATCCACGCGGACGCGGCCCGGTAGGGGGCGTTGGCGTCGGCGGTGACGGCGGTGCGGTCACCGTCGTACCAGCGCGGGACGACGTACGCCCCGGCCGCCAGGGCGAGGACGGCCGCGAGGGCGTAGCGGCCACCGGTCCGCCACCGCCCCTCGTCCGGCCCGCGCCGTCTGCGCAGGACGGCGTGGGCGACGCTGGCCGTGCCGCCGGCGAGGACGAGCGCGAGGAACGGCAGGGCCTGGATGACGTACATCGCGGGCAGGTAGCCGCCGGGCCGCAGCGCGACCACCGCGAGGATCGCCACCGCGAGCGACGGTCCGGCGAGGGCGCGGGCGGTGACCGACCAGCGCCAGGTGAGCAGGAGCAGCAGCGCGCCCGCGAGGCCGCCGAGGATCAGCACCCGGTCGTAGTAGAGCCATGAGCGGAGCACGCCGTGGGACCCCGAGCCCTGGTCGAGGATGAATCCCGACCCGGGTCTGGTCATCTGGTAGGCGATGCCGTCCCAGAGCGAGACATGGCCGCTGCCCGGCAGCAACTCGCCCTTCAGCAGGGCGAAGAGGGGGTAGGCGAGGCCGATCAGCACACAGGCGGTGACCGCGCCGGTGAGGGCGAACTTACGGGTGTCGCGGTGGCTGTGCCGCCACATGGTGACGAAGACCGCCGGGAGGACGAAGAGCATCGTCTCCTTGGTGAGCACGGCCGTCGCGGCGGCGACGCCCGCCCCGAAGTGGTGCCAGAGATGGCGGCTCGGCGAGGCGGCCAGGGTGAACGCGAGCAGGGTCCACATCACCGCGAGGTTGTCGAGGAAGATCTCCCGCTGGAGGACGACCGAGAGCGGGGAGAGCCCGAACAGGACCATGCCGAGCCCGGCGGCCCAGCGGGGCAGCGACAGCCGACGCCCGAGGACGTAGACGAGTACGGCGCTGACCGCGCCCACGACGAGCATCGTGGCCCGCATCGCGCCGACGGTCATCGACTCGGGGCTGATCAGCTTGGGGATCCAGGTCAGCAGGGCGAGCTGGATCCAGCCGAGGGGCGGGTGGTCGTACCAGTAGGTGTAGTGGGCGAGGCCCCTCCCCTCCTGGACTGCCCAGGCCTGGGCGAGGTAGGTGCCCTCGTCGTCGCTGAGGGCCGGGTAGTCGGCGATGTTCCAGCCCTGCACGACGAGGATCGCCACCAGGAGCACGCCGCACAGGATCAGGTCGGGACGGGACCGGCGCAGTCGCTCCGGCGGGGTCGTTCGGCCGGCCGAACGCGCATCAGGCACAGGTCTGCGCTGCGCGGGGACCGTGCCGGTGGTCACCGCGGGAAGGGTGGAGGTCACGCAGGAACGTCCTCTCGTATCACTGCGGGATCGGAAGCGGGCCCGGCCACGGGTCCGGGAGCGGCGGCGGCCACGGGCCCGGAAGCAGTGGCAGCGGTCAGATGCGCGCCGACGTGCGAGGTCAACTCCCAGTCGTTGCGGCCGCGTTGCTCACGCCAGACGGCGCGCATCGCGGCTCCCGCCAGGAGGACCTGGTAGAAGGGACCGCCCACGACGAGCTTGAGGTAGTGCACGGGACGCACGCGCAGGCCGTACTGCTTGCCGAAGTCGTGCAGGCCGACGAGCTCGAAGACGAAGGTGACGAGTGCCGTCACCGCCGGCAGGAAGGTGACGAAGGCGATCCCCACGGGCACGTCGAGGAAGAGCGCGACGGCCACGTTGAGCGGGATGACGACCCCGGAGAACGCCTGGAGGAACGGCGTCATGAGGGTGTAGCGGGCCAGCAACCGCTGCCCGAACCCGGGCAGTTGCTTCCAGTCCTTCTTCCGGTAGACCTGGAGGAAGCCCTGGTTCCAGCGGGTGCGCTGCTTGAGCAGGGACATGAGCGAGCCGGGGGTCTCCTCCCGGGTCACCATGTCGGAGTCGTAGGCGACGACGACCTTCTTGCCCACGCTGGAGAGGCGGACACCGAGGTCGCAGTCCTCGGCCAGGCAGTCGGGATCCCAGCCGCCGGCCTCCCTGAGGGTGTGCGTCCGGACGAAGACGGTGTTGCCGCCGAGCGGGATGAATCCTTTCTGCGCATGCAGATGGAGCCGTGAGCGGAACCAGAAGAAGTACTCCAGGCAGTTGCGCAGGCTGTACCAGCTGGAGTGGAAGTTGATGAGCTGCACCCCGCCCTGCACGACGTCGGCCCCCGTGGTCCGGAAGGCGTGGTCGACATGGGCGAGCAGCTCGGGATGGACCTGGTCCTCGGCGTCGAAGACCCCGACGACATCGCCGCGGCAGTGCGGCAGCGCCGTGTTCATGGCCTTCGGCTTGTTCTTCTTCTCGTGGGTGTCGACGACGACACGGACGCGCGGGTCGCGTGCGGCGGCGCTCTCGGCCACCGCCGTGGTCTCGGGGTCGTCGTGCCCCACGATGACGATGATCTCGAAGTCGGTGTGGCTGGATTCCAGCAGCCGCTGGATGGTGTGGTCCAGCACGGCCTGTTCGTGCCGTGCCGGAAGCAGCAGCGAGAAGGAGACGTGTTCGTCGCCGTCCGGACTGCTGAACCGGGTGGAAGCGAGCACTTCGGGCGTACGCCACGCGTGCATCTGCCACCACAGGGTGAACGCCGCCATCCAGAACAAGGCCAGTGAGACAGCGGTGATGAAGACAGATGTGAGCAAGCAGATCCCCCCAGATCCCAGAGCCCCCTGTCGCGACGGCGTGTCAGCTCCGTCGCGTCACTGTGGAGAGACTAGGGGGACTCTGTGAAGTTGGGGAACTCTTCCGATAAATAGATTGTTTCGGAACTCTGCCGCTCGTAACCCGACTTATCGGAACAGGTGCTCAACTTTCCTTCACGGATCAACCGTGCTGAGCAGCTGTTTCCGGCCGTCTCAGCCGCTCACCACCGTGGTCAACGCCGCACGCAGTCGCTCGGGATCGGTCGTCGGGGCGTCACAGGTGAAGTTACGGCAGACATACGCGGTCGGTTCACCGTTGCTGAGCGGCCGGTCGGCGAGCAACGGGAACTCGTCGCTCCCCGTGGTGCCGAAGGCGACGACCGCCCCCGGGGCGGTACCCAGCAGCGCCGTACGGTGCAGTGCGGCCGAGGCCGGGTCGGCCCGGTCGGGCACGACCACGGCCACCTCGCGGGGCCCGTCGAGCAGTGCCTCGGCGGCGGCGAGCCCCCATCCGATGAACCGGGGAACCCGCGGCCCGAGGGTCTTCACGACGCCCAACGCCCTTTCCGCGGCCGTGCGGTGCGGTTCCGACCCGGTGTGGGCTGCGTAGCCCAGCAGCGCGCCGGCGGCGGCGGTCCAGCCGGAGGGCACCGCGTTGTCGGTCGGATCCTGGGGCCGCCGGATGAGCCGCTCGGCGTCCGCCGCGGTGTCGAACAGCGCGCCGGACCCGGGGTCGACGAACCGGACGAGGACGTGATCGAGCAGGAATCCGGCGAACTCCAGCCAGACGCCCTCCCCGGTCACGGAGGCGAGCGCGAGGAACCCCTCGGCGACGTCCGCGTAGTCCTCGAGCACTCCCGCGTTGGCCCCGACCTGCCCGTCCTTGCTGGTCCGGGCGATGCGGGCCTGCTCGTCGAGGTGCAGCCGGACGAGGAGGTCGGCGGCCCCGACCGCGGCCTCGACGAGGTCCGGCCGGTCGAAGTAGGCGCCGGTCTCGGCGAGCGCGGCGATCGCCAGCCCGTTCCAGGCGGCCACGACCTTGTCGTCCCGGCCCGGCGCGGGCCGTCCGCCGCGCGCACGCAGCAGCCGCTCCTTGATGCCGGCGATCCGCTCCGCGTCGAAGACCTCCTCCTGCTGCGGGAGTTGGAGGACGGAGGAGCCGTGCTCGAAGGTGCCCTCCTCGGTGACACCGAAGTAGCGGGCGGCCAGCTCGGCGTCCTGCGGCCCGAGCACCTCGGTGAGCTGTGCGGGCGTCCACACGTAGTACACGCCCTCGACGTGCTTCCCGCTCCCGTCGTCGCTGTCGGCGTCCAGCGCGGAGGCGAACCCGCCTTGCTCGGTGCGGAGTTCGCGCACCATGAAGTCGGCGGTCTCCAGCGCGACCCGCCGGGCCAGCTCGGAGCCCGTCGCCCGCCAGAGATGGGCGTAGACCCGGCACAGCAGCGCGTTGTCGTACAGCATCTTCTCGAAGTGCGGCACGACCCAGTCACGGTCCACGGAGTACCGGGCGAAACCGCCGCCGAGCTGGTCGTAGATCCCGCCCCTGGCCATCCGGTCACAGGTGTCCCGGGCCATCTGGAGGGCCCCCTCGGCACCGGTCCGCGCGTGATGGCGCAGCAGGAACTCGATCACCATCGACGGCGGGAACTTCGGCGCGCCGGCGAAGCCGCCCCGCTGCGGGTCGTACTCCCGGGTCAGGCCCAGCAGCGCCTGCGACAGTTCCTGCTCGCCGGGGGCCACGCCGTCCCCGTAGGAGATCTCCCGCCCCGCGAGATCCCGGACGATCTTCCCGGCGACCTCGGCCACCTCGTCCCGCCGCTCGGTCCAGGCCTGCCGGACCCCCTCCAGCACCTGCCGGAAGGAGGGCATGCCCTGCCGGGGCGCGGGCGGGAAGTACGTCCCGAAGTAGAAGGGCTCGGCGTCGGGCGTCAGGAACACCGTCATGGGCCAGCCGCCCTGCCCGGTGGCGGCCTGCACGGCCTCCATGTACACGGCGTCCACGTCGGGACGCTCTTCCCGGTCGACCTTGACGCTGACGAAGTGCTCGTTGAGGTGGTCGGCGGTCTCCTGGTCCTCGAAGGACTCGTGCGCCATCACATGGCACCAGTGACAGCTCGAATACCCGACACTCAGCAGCACCGGCACGCCCCGCCGGCGCGCCTCCTCGAAGGCCTCCGCCGACCAGGGCCACCAGTCGACGGGGTTGTCGGCGTGCTGGAGGAGGTACGGAGACGTCTCATGGGCCAGTCGGTTCGGCATGGGGTCCATCCTGCCGCAGTACCCCGCCCGTGCGACGTCAGGCGCCCCCGGGCGGTCACCGCCGCGCCCACCCGGGCCCTTCGCCCCCTCGCTTCGCGGGGCCGCCCGCCGCACACTTGACCAAGGAAAGCGGTGACCTCCGGAGGGGGACGGGACATGCGGGACGGCCATAGGGCGGAAGCCGAGCGGTTGTTGGCGCGGGCCGTGGAGGAGGAGGTGCGGCGCTCCGGCGGGCGCAGCGACCGGCAGGTGCTGATGACGCGGGCGCGCGGTGCCCTGGACGCCATGGCGCAGACCGCCGCCGAGGAGTACGAGGCGTACGCGCGCGCCCTGGAGGAGACGGAGGCCCGGCAGGTCAGTTTCGGGCAGCGGTACGCGCGGGAGGGCGGGCGGACTCCCCTGCTGGTGGCGGGAGTTGCCGCCGTCACGACCGCGGTCGCCGATCTCGCGCTGGGCACCGGCCCGGGCACCGCGCTCGGCGCCGGGGTGACGGTCGGCGTCGTCGGCGCGGCGGCGACCGTCGTGAAGGTGGCGGGCTCCCATCTGCCGGCCGCGCACCACCGGGCCGGTGAGGCGGGGCAGCCCGGCGGCGCCGAGCAGCTGCGGCTGCAATGGCTCACCGCGCTGGAGGTGCGGGGGATCCGGCCGTTCCTGGACCAGCAGCGGATGCTGACCGCGACGACCGCCCCGAAGAAGGCTCCGGGACCACGGCTGCGCGGCGCCGACAAGAGCGCGGCGGCCCGCGGCCGGACCGTGCTCGCCCAGTCGTTCGCTCAACTCCCGGAACCGGCGGGCCCGTTCGCCGGGCGCAGGGCGGAGCTCGGGCAGCTCAGGCAGTGGGTGCAGGCGGCACGGGCCGGCACCACGACCCGGCCGACGGTCGTCGTGCTGCACGGGCCCCCCGGCAGCGGCCGTACCGCGCTCGCGGTGCGGGCCGCGCACGATCTGCGCGACCAGTTCCGCGGCGCCTGCGTGGTGGACCTGCGCGGCGACAGCGCGGAAGGCACACCGCTGCCCACCCGGGACGCGCTGCTGCATCTGCTGAACCGGCTCGGCGCGCCCCGCGAGCAGCTCCTCTTCCGTGAGCGCGCGTCCGCGGACCAGCAGGTCAAACGGCTCACCGAGCTGTACCAGCAGCACCTGACGGGCCTGCCGGTCACGGTGATCCTGGACGACGCCTCGGATCCGGAGCAGATCCGCGCCCTCGTGCCGGAACGTTCCGACAGTCTGGTCCTGGTCACCGCCCGGACCCCGCCGGTGCTGCCGGCCGAGCTGTCCGCGTGGGTGCACGAGCTGGCGGTACGACCTCTGGACGCGGCGGGCGCGGAGGAACTGCTCGGCGCGGCCGCCCAGGACACCTCGGGCCCGTACGACGCCGAATCCGCCGACCGAATAAGGGAGCTGTGCGGCGGTCTGCCGCTGGCGCTGCGCGTCGTCGGCTCCTCGCTGGGCCCGCGCTCACCGCGCGCGCTGGCGGCGGACCTCGGCGTGTACGGCCCCGTGGGGCCCGTCGAGCGCGCGCTGTGGCTGCGCTACACCGACCAGCCGGACGTGACCCGCAGACTGCTGCGCCGGCTGGCCCTGGCCGGGCGGGCCTCGCTCGGGACGGCCGCGGCGGCCGCCCTGCTCGCCACGGACCGCGCGGAGGCGACCCGCCACCTCACGGCCCTCGCCGACGCCGGCCTGGTCGACCACGTCCGCGGCGACCGCTACCGCCTGCACGACCTGGTCCGGTCCTTCGCCCAGGCCCGGCTCCTCGACGAGGAGGAGCAGACCGAGCGCTCGGCGGCCCAGGAACGGCTGATCGTCAGCTACGCCGAGCTCGCCGACTCCGTGCTGCGGCTGGTCGACGGCAACATGTCGACCCGCTCGGACCGCTTCACCCCGCACGGCTTCACCTCCCTGGACGAGGCGCTGCGCTGGCTGGACGACGAGTCGAGCTTCATCACGGCGACGCTGCGGCACGCGGAGGGCGTGGACCAGAACGCCGTGCTGAGCCTGCTGGGCGCCCTCTGCGACTACTGCCTGCTGCGCGGCGACCTCTACCGGCTCGGTGAGATCAGCGAGCTGGCGCAGTCGGTCGGCCAGGACCTGCTGGTGCGCTCCGTGCAGTGGCGTACGGGTATCGCGGCCCGTCAGCTGGGCGAGCTGGACAAGGCCCGCACGACGCTCAGCTCGGTCGTCGACCTCTACCTCCAGGCCCACCACGACGCGGGTGCGGCACGGGCCCTGTGCTCGCTGGGCATCACCCTGCACCACCAGGGCCAGCTGACGGAGGCGGCGGCGAAGCTGCGGGAGGCGATGGACCTCCAGGCCGCGCCCGAGCTGGCCACGGACCGGGCGTGGACGATGCACGCGCTCGCGGCGGTGGAGCGCGACCGGGCGCACCTGGCGGAGGCCCTCGACCTGCTCACCCGTTCCCTGGTCCTGCACCGCGAGGGCGGCTCCGTGCACGGCGAGGCCTGGGCACACTTCCAGCTGGGCCAGCTGAATCTGCGCCGTGGTGACGTCCCGCGCGCCGAGGCCGATCTGCGCGAGGCCCTCGATCTGTACGGCCGCACCCGCGACGCCCGCGGCGAGGCCTGGGCCCTCACCCAGCTGGCCCGGGCCCGGCTGATCGCCGGGGACCCCGGCCCGGCGGCGGAGGATCTGCGCCGGGCGGCGTCGCGGCACCGGGACAACGAGGACGCGCGCGGGGAGGCCTGGACGATCTACTACCTGGGGCTCGCCCTGGAGGAGACGGGCGACCTGGACCACGCCGTGCGCGAACTGGAACGCTCCCGCTCGCTCTTCTCCCGCATGCGGGACGTCTACGGCCTGGCCTGCGCCCGTCACCACTCGGCCCGGGTGACCCGCGACCAGCGCGCCGCCCAGACCGGCTCACTGCGCAACTCGGGCTTCGCCCGGCAGCTCCTGGTCGACGCGCGCACCGACTTCCAGCGCATCGGGGTCGCCCACGGCGAGGCCTGGACCTGCCTGGAGCTCGCGATCGTCGACGCGGGCAACGCCCGGACGCAGGCGGCGCTGGCCCTGTGCGACGAGGCGGCCGGCCTGTTCGCGTCGTACGGCGACCGGCGCGGCGAGGACTGGGCCCGCTTCCTGCGCTGCACGCTGCTGCCGTACGGGGCGCCGGGCGGGGTCGAGGTCGGCACGGTGGTGGCCCAGGAGGAGCTGGCCCAGCTGGTCCGGGCCGACCACCCCCTGCGCGACACCAGACTGACCGAGTGCCTGGACGCCTACGGCCTGCTGCTGGAGCGAGGCATCCGGCTGGAGTCCGGCTGGCAGGCCTGGCGCCTGGGCCTGGTACCGGGCAGACACGGCCGAGAGGTCATGGGCGTGCCCCTGCCCGAGGACTGACCGCCCACACCACACGTCCCGATGCCGGTCGTCGGGCGTCCCCGCCGGGGGGCGGGCGACGGGCAGCGGGGGCCAGCGGCCCACGCCGGGCGGCGGGCGACGGGCGGCGGGGCGGCCCACGCCGGGCGGCGGGCGGCGGGCGGCGGACAAGCGACCCCCGCCGGGAGGCGAGCGGCCCCGCCGGGGGGCGGTGGGGGCAAGCGGCCCACGCCGGGCGGCGGGCGGTGGGGGCAAGCGGCATACGGCGGACGTCCCACACCGGGCGGCGGGCAGCGGGCGTCCCCGCCGGGGGGGGGCGGGCAGCGGGCGTCCCACGCCGAGCGGCGGGGCGCACGGCACACGGCTAGGGCAAGCGGCGGGCGGCCGGGACAAGCGGCACACGGCGGACGGCCGGGACAAGCGGCATACGGCCGGGCGTCCCACGCTGGGTGGCGGGGCACACGGCGGTCGGCAGGGGAAAGCGGTATACGGCGACTGGCGGGGGCAAGCGGCACACGGCGGGCGTCCAACGCCGCGCGGCGGGCACACGGCGGGCGGCAGGTACACGGCGGGTGGCACGCGCCGGGCCGCGGGCGGCGGGGCACACGGCCGGCGGCCGGGACAAGCGCCACGCGGCGGGGGCGTCCCACGCCGGGCGGCCGGGGCAAGCGGCTCACGGCAGGCGGCGCGGCTGCGTACGGCACGCCGCACGCGGCGGAGCAGCGCGCACGCGCCGGGGTGGGGTGACGGCCCCGCCCCGCGCATGTCCGCGCCGATCCGCTCGCTCAGCGGCTCGGCACGCACTCTCGTCGCGTGCCCGCCCCGCCACGCGGCGGCCTCACGCGGCCGAGGAGGGCTTCCCCGTCGCCGCCGCGTTCGTCGTGCCGGTGGTCGCGCCCTGCTCCGGGTCCGCCGGCTCCTTGAAGTCGACCTTGCCCATGTGCTTGCTCATGGACTTCATCAGGCCCCACACCGCCACGGCCATCGCCGCGAAGACGATGAAGCCGAGGACGCCGGGGGTGACCTTGTTCTCGTCGACCTCCTTGGCGAGGGGGACGAGGTGCGTCATTGCCAGGCTCACGCTTGCGCTCATGTCAGGCATTGTCGCGGATGCCCGCAAAGAGGTCGTCCTCGGGGAGGGAGGTATCGACGCGGGACTTCGCGAGCTCGTACTCCTCCGTGGGCCAGACCTCCTTCTGGATCTCCATCGGCACCCGGAACCAGCCGCCGTCGGGGTCGATCTGCGTGGCGTGCGCGATCAGCGCCTTGTCGCGGATCTCGTAGAAGTCGGCGCACGGAACGTGCGTGGTGAGCGTGCGCTCCTTCTGGCCGAACTCGTCCCAGCGCTTGAGCCACTCGCCGTAGGGCGACTCCAGGCCGCGGTCGAGCATCGCGTGGTGCAGCGCCTCGGTGCGGGGACGGTTGAAGCCCTGGTTGTAGTACAGCTTCGACGGCCGGTACACGGGCCCGAACTCGGCCTCGGGGTACTTGGCGGCGTCGTCCGCGCCCTCGAAGGCCACCATCGAGATCTTGTGGGTCATGATGTGGTCGGGGTGCGGGTAGCCGCCGTTCTCGTCGTAGGTGGTGATCACCTGGGGACGGAAGGAGCGGATCTGCTTCACCAGTTCGCCGGCCGCCCTGTCGACGTCCTCCAGGGCGAAGCAGCCGTCGGGCAGCGGCGGCAGCGGGTCGCCCTCGGGCAGGCCCGAGTCGACGAAGCCCAGCCACTCCTGCTTGACGCCGAGGATCTCGCGGGCCTCGTCCATCTCCTTCTTGCGCACCTCGTGGATGTGCTCCTCGATGTACTTGTCGCCCTGAAGCTTGGGATTGAGGATGGAGCCGCGCTCCCCGCCCGTGCAGGTCACCACCAGCACGTCCACCCCCTCGGACACGTACTTCGCCATGGTGGCCGCGCCCTTGCTCGACTCGTCGTCGGGGTGGGCGTGGACGGCCATCAGTCGCAGCTGGTCAGTCAAGACTCAATCCTCGGTAAGTCGGCGCCCGGTGTGAACCGGCGCGATCGCAGGCTTCTATAGTGACCGAATCGGAAGGCGAATAATTCCGTGCCGGGAGGACGATCATGAGTACGGCGAGCACGCGGCTGCCCGAGGGCCGCTACGGCCGTTCCTCCGACGAGCGGACCGACCGCAAGCTCCGGATCACCGGCGCCGTGCTGGGCGCGTGCCTGCTCGCCCTGGTCGGTTACTTCGCCTACCACTACGTCGGCCAGAACAAGATCAGCGCCGAGGTGATCACCTTCAAGGCGACCTCGGACGAAGCGGTGCGGCTCCACCTGGAGGTCCGCAAGGACGCGGGTGCGAGCGGCTACTGCACGGTGCGCTCCCAGGCGGCCGACGGCGCGGAGGTCGGCCGGGCGGACTTCCGCTTCACCGGTTCGGACACACGCATCGACCGGACGGTCACCCTGCGGACGACGTCGAGGGGCACCACGGCCGAGCTGCTCGGCTGTCACGCCGACTGACACCGGACGACGCGGCCTGACACCGGGGCCTCCCCGGAAACGGAGCCGCCGGGTCCACCAGGGCCTCCGAGGGGCGCGGGATCCCCCGCAATACGTGGGCGCTGACCTGCGTCGACGTAATTCTGATGGCTTATGTCCTCCCCCTTCGGCCCCTGAATTGTTAGGCTCGTGGTTTCGCCCATCACCTGAGGAACATGCTTTTGGTAGGGCGATGCTTTGTATTCCCAGTACCGACGAGGAGCACCTGTGACCCAGACCAGCGAGTCCGTCACCTGGCTGACCCAGGAGGCGTACAACAAGCTCAAGGTCGAGCTTGAGTACCTTACTGGTCCTGCGCGCACGGAGATCGCCGCCAAGATCGCGGCAGCGCGCGAGGAGGGGGACCTGCGTGAGAACGGTGGGTACCACGCGGCCAAGGAGGAGCAGGGCAAGCAGGAGCTTCGTGTGCGCCAGCTGACCCAGCTCCTCGACAACGCCAAGGTCGGCGAGGCCCCGGCTTCCGCGGACGGCGCGGTGGCGCCGGGCATGGTCGTGACGATCGCCTTCGACGGCGACGAGGACGACACCATGACCTTCCTGCTCGCCTCTCGCGAGTACGCGAGCTCGGACATCGAGACCTACTCGCCCCAGTCCCCGCTGGGCACCGGCGTGATCGGCCACAAGGTCGGCGAGGACGCGGAGTACGAGCTGCCCAACGGCAAGAAGGCCTCCGTACGGATCCTCAAGGCCGAGGCCTACAGCGGCTGACGGTCCCCTGTCCGTCGTCGCCCCCGCTGTGACCGGCCCCCGGCGCCCATACCGCCGGGGGCTTCGTCATGCCACCGGGGGCTTCGCTGCGCCCCCGGGCGCGGTGTGGTGCCGCCGCCGGCTGTGTGGTGCACCGGGGCTGCGTCGCGCCCCGGGGGCCGTGCCGTGCTCCGGCGGGCTCAGGCCGTGGCCGAGCGGTACTTGCGGACCGCCAGCGTCCGGAAGATCAGGACGATCAGCACCGAGTAGATCAGCGAGGCCCAGACCGGGTGCTGCATGGGCCAGGCGTCGGACGAGGACTGGCCCGGGTTCGCGAAGAGCACCCGGCAGGCCTGGACCGTGGCACTGAACGGGTTCCACTCGGCGATGTGGCGCAGCCAGGGCGTCATGTTGCTGGTGTCCACGAACGCGTTGGAGATGAAGGTCACCGGGAAGAGCCAGATCAGTCCGCCGGAGGTGGCCGCCTCGGGGGTGCGGACGCTCAGGCCGATCAGGGCACCGATCCAGGTGAAGGCGTAGCCGAGCAGGAGCAGCAGCCCGAAGGCACCCAGGACCCGGCCCGCGTCGGTGTTCCCGTCGGACCCGACCCGCCAGCCGACCAGGAGGGCGACCACCGCCAGGACCAGCAGGGTGAGCGCCGTCTGCACCAGGTCGGCGAGGGTGCGCCCGGTGAGCACCGCGCCACGCGCCATGGGCAGCGAGCGGAACCGGTCGATGAGGCCCTTGTGCATGTCGTCGGCGATGCCGGCACCGGCTCCCGCGGTGGCGAAGGTGACGGTCTGCGCGAAGATGCCCGCCATCAGGAAGTTCGTGTAGTCGGTGGCGCTCGTGCTGCCGCCGATCTGCATGGACCCGCCGAACACGTAGGTGAACAGCACCACGAACATGATCGGCTGGATGAGCCCGAAGATGACCATCTCCGGGATGCGGGACATCCGGATCAGGTTGCGCTTCGCGATGACCAGCGAGTCGCGGACGGACTGGCCGAGCGGATGGGCGGGCTTGGGCGCCGCGCCGCGCACGGCGTCGGTGACGGCACTCATTCGACGGTCTCCCTCTCGCTCTTCGCGGTCGTACTGCCGGGAGCACGCCGGCCGGTCCGACGGTCCTCGTCGTTCTCCTCGGCCTTGATCTCGGCGACGTGCCCCGTCAGGGACAGGAAGACGTCGTCGAGGGTGGGGCGGCGCAGGCCGATGTCGTCGATCTCGATGCCTCGGCTGTCGAGCTCACGGATGACCTCGGCGAGGAGCTTGGCGCCGCCGGCCACGGGCACCGTGAGCTTGCGGGTGTGCTGCTCGACGGTGGTCTCGCCCTTGCCGAAGCCGGTCAGTACCTCCGCGGCCGTCGCGATGTGTTCGCGGTCGTGCACCACGACCTCCACACGCTCTCCGCCGGTGCGTGCCTTGAGCTGGTCGGAGGTACCGCGGGCGATCACCCGGCCGTGGTCGACGACCGCGATGTCGTGCGCGAGGTGGTCGGCCTCCTCGAGGTACTGCGTGGTGAGCAGCAGCGTGGTGCCGCCGGAGACGAGGCGTTTGATCACCTCCCACAGCATCTGCCGGTTGCGCGGGTCGAGGCCGGTCGTCGGCTCGTCCATGAACATGACGGGCGGTGAGACGACCAGGGCCGCTGCCAGGTCCAGCCGGCGGCGCATACCGCCGGAGTACGTCTTGGCCGTGCGGTCGGCGGCTTCCGTGAGGCCGAACTGGTCGAGCAGTTCGGCGGCCCGGGCCTTCGCCGCGCCCGCCTTCATCTGGTAGAGCCGGCCGACCATCTGGAGGTTCTCGCGGCCGGTGAGGTATTCGTCGACCGCCGCGAACTGGCCGGACAGGCCGATGGCACGGCGGACCTCGTTGGGGTGCTTGAGCACGTCCAGGCCGGCGACCACGGCCCGGCCGCGGTCGGGGCGCAGGAGCGTGGTCAGACAGCGGACCGTGGTGGTCTTGCCCGCTCCGTTCGGCCCGAGCAGGCCGAGGACCGTGCCCTCCGGGACGTCCAGGTCCACGCCGTCCAGAGCCTTTACGTCGCCGAAGGTCTTCACCAGGCCTTCGGCGTAGATGGCACCTGGCATATCAGTCTCCACGTCATTGAGGATTCTTCGGAAAGCCTAGGTTTGTACTTTTCGTTCCGCCCCATGAAAGGTGAGGGGAGTGGCGCGGGACACACCATAACGCGATGTATCGCGTGTCACAACGGTCTTTCTCGAACGAGTGACAGCCCCCCACCGGCCGGGGCCCCCGCGGGGTGCGGGAGGAGTCCGGGAGCCCCTCGACCTCGGCCGATGCCCTGTCTGCGCCGGGCGACGCCGGTCCACGCCGGGCGACGTCGCCGGTCGACGTCAGTCGATGACGGTGTAACCGGCCTCGCGCAGAACTCGGCCGACCTCGGCGCAGTGCTCCGGTCCCTTCGTTTCCAGGTGCAGCTCGACCTCCGCCTCGGTCAGCCCGAGACGGGGGTCCGTCCGCAGATGGCTCACGTCCAAGACGTTAGCGTCGACCACTGACAACGCCCCCAGCAGCGCGGCGAGGGCGCCCGGCCGGTCCGTCAGCCGCAGGCGTACGGCCAGGTAGCGCCCCTGCGCCGCCATGCCGTGCCGCAGGACGCGCTCCATCAGCACCGGGTCGACGTTGCCGCCGGACAGGACCGCCACCACCGGGCCCTCGAAGGCGTCCGGCGCGCTCAGCAGCGCGGCCACCGGGCTCGCCCCGGCCGGCTCGACGACCAGCTTGGCCCGCTCCAGGCACAGCAGCAGCGCCGCGGCCAGCTCGTCCTCCGTCACCGTGCGTACCTCGTCCACCAGATCGCCGACGAGGGAGAACGGCACGTCACCGGGCCGGCCGACCTTGATGCCGTCGGCCATCGTCGCCGGGGTGCTGATCGACACCGGCCGCCCGGCCGCCAGCGAGGGCGGGTACGCCGCGGCCCCCGCCGCCTGCACCCCGACGATCCGCACGTCCGGCCGCAGCGCCTTCACCGCGACCGCGATGCCCGCGGCCAGCCCGCCGCCGCCGATCCCGACGACGATCGTGCGCACCTCCGGGCACTGCTCCAGGATCTCCAGGCCGACCGTGCCCTGACCAGCGATGATGTCGGGGTGGTCGAAGGGGTGGATGAACACCGCACCCGTCCCGGCCGCGTACTCCTGCGCCGCGGCCAGCGTCTCGTCGACGACCTGACCGTGCAGACGCACCTCGGCGCCGTACTCACGGGTGGCACTGATCTTCGGCAGCGGAGCGCCCCGGGGCATGAACACCGTGGAGCGCACACCCAGCACCGACGAGGCCAGCGCCACACCCTGCGCGTGGTTGCCCGCGCTCGCCGCGACCACCCCGGCGGCCCGCTCCTCCGGCAGCAGCCCGGCGATCCGGACATACGCGCCGCGCAGCTTGAACGACCCCGTCCGCTGGAGGTTCTCGCACTTGAAGTGCACCGGCGCCCCGACCAGCTGGGACAGGTGCCTGCTGCCCTCCATCGCGGTCGTCCGCGCGACGCCCGACAGCATCTTCTGGGCCCCGCGCACATCGTCGAGGGTGACGGGACGCAAGGAGTCAGCCGTGCGGTAGCTCATGACTCCAGCATCGCAGTTCACAGGCGGCCACGACCGCTGTGACCAACCTCCGAGACCGGTTTCCGCAGCGTCGGTACGACCCGCCTTCCGGCCGCGTACTCTGTCCCCCATTCCAGCAGCCCCTTCATGAAGTGAGCCCCCGGCCATGCCCACAACACCTGAAATGTCGATGGACATGACGACCGTCGGTGACACCGGTCTTCTCGACACCTTGCAGCACGAGGTCGCGGTGTTCGCCCGCCGTGCCGAACAGACCCGGCTCGGCGGCGTCGGACAGGTGCGCAACTCCATGGACCGCGCCGCGTACCTGCTGCTCAACCGCCTCGACAACGAAGGCCCGATGGGCGTCAAGGCGCTCGCCGCGAGCATGGGCATCGACTCGTCCACCGTCACCCGGCAGGTGGCTCCGCTCGTCGACACCGGCCTGGTCAAGCGGACCTCGCACCCCGAGGACGGACGGGCCGTGGTGCTCCAGCTGTCCCCGCGCGGGCAGTCCCGGCTGGAGGAAGTGCGGTCCTCCCGGCGCCAGTTGATGGCCGAGCTGACGGACGACTGGGCCCCCGAGGAGCGCGAGGCCTTCTGTGATCTCCTCACCCGCTTCAACACCGCGCTGTCCTCCCGGATGGCGGCCCAGGGCGTACCGGGCGCGGAGCCGTCGTCGGCCGCCTCCTGAACGGGCCGCACGCGCGTGCGGCGACTTTCCGGCGGCCGTGCGCGGCTCTTGACCGAAAGCCCGCCCCTGGCCTCATATGAGACCGGGGCGTATGGCCCTCCAGGGGGACGCCGTCAGGCGGGAGGCTCGGTGTGCGAGAGAGGCGTACGGCCCAGGAAGCCCGCCGGGCACGGGAGTTCGAGGCGTTCGTCGCCGGAGCGGGCGGGCGGTTGCTGCACGCCGCCACCCTGCTCACGGCGGAGGAACCCGCCGACAACCCGCGCGCGCGGCGCCTGCTGACACTGGCCCTCGCACACACGTACGCCTGCTGGGACCGGCTGCACGGCGAGGACCCCTACGACCGGGCCCGCGAGTATCTGGCCATCCGCTTCGCTCACAGCGCGTGGCACCGGTACACCGCTCTGCCCCTGGGCCGCGGCCGACCGCCCGTCGCCGCGGGCCCGCTGGCACGGCTCACCCCCCAGGAACGCCTGGTCCTGGTCCTGAGGCTCTACGAGGGCGTCGCCGAGGAACAGGTGGCGGCCCTGCTCGGCCTGCCGACGGAACGGATCCGCACGGTCTGCGACCGGGCGACGGCGACGCTTCTGCATCCGCCGAGGGGCCCGGCGCCGACCGTGAGCCGGGCGAAGGCGGTGACGTCGTGAACCGGCTCCAGCGGGAGGCGGCCGTACGGCAGATCATGGAGCGGACCGCGCCGCACGTGCCCACGGAACTGCACGCGGACGTGGTACGCCGGGGCGGGCGCATACTGCGCCGCCGGACGGCCGCCCGGCGGCTGCTGTGGCTGCTGCTGTGCGCGGCCGCGGTGGCCTTCACGGTCTGGGCGGTGGTCGCCCAGCCGTGGGTGGAGCCGCCGTCGCAGACGACTCCACCGCTCACCGGCTGGTGACCCCGAAGGCCGACGAACGGCCCAGGACCGGCCGGCCGGGGACCTACCGGCCGAGGGCCTGCTGGAGGTCGGCGAGAAGATCGTCGATGTTCTCGATGCCGACGGAGAGCCGGACGAGGTCACCGGGGACCTCCAGCGCCGAGCCGACCACGGACGCGTGCGTCATGCGGCCCGGGTGCTCGATGAGGGACTCGACGCCGCCCAGCGACTCACCGAGGGTGAACACCTTGGCGCGGTTGCACACCTCGACGGCCGCCTCCTCGCCCCCGGCGACCCGGAAGGAGATCATGCCGCCGAACGCCCGCATCTGCTTGGCCGCGACCTCGTGCCCCGGGTGGTCGGGCAGACCCGGGTACAGCACCTTCGTCACGCGCCCGTGCCGGGTCAGCATGTCGGCGACCTTGGTGGCGTTCTCGCTGTGCCGGTCCATGCGCACCGACAGCGTCTTCGCGCCGCGCAGCACCAGCCAGGAGTCGAAGGGCCCGGCGACCGCGCCCATCGCGTTCTGGTGGTACGCCAGCTCCTCGCCCAGCTCCGCGTCGCCGGTGACCAGCGCGCCGCCGACGACGTCCGAGTGACCGCCCATGTACTTGGTCAGGGAGTGCACCACGACGTCCGCGCCGAGCGCCAGCGGCTGCTGGAGGTACGGGGTGGCGAAGGTGTTGTCGACGACGAGACGGGCGCCCGCCTCCCGGGCGACCTGGGCGACGGCGGCGATGTCGGTGATGCCGAGGAGCGGGTTGGAGGGGGTCTCCACCCACACGGCCTTGGTCTTCGGGGTGATCGCGGCCCGCACGGCGGCGGCGTCGCCGGTGTCGGCGACCGACCACTCCACACCCCAGCGGGCGACGACCTTCGCGAAGAGCCGGAACGTGCCGCCGTAGGCGTCGTTCGGGATCACCACGTGGTCACCCGGGCTGAGCAGCGTACGCAACAGGCAGTCCTCGGCCGCCAGTCCGGAAGCGAACGCGAGACCTCGACGGCCGCCCTCCAGGGCGGCGAGGTTCTCCTCCAGGGCGGTCCTGGTCGGGTTGGCGCTGCGGCTGTACTCGTATCCGCCGCGCAGCCCGCCGACGCCGTCCTGCTTGTAGGTCGAGACCTGGTAGATGGGCGGGACCACCGCGCCGGTGAGGGGATCGGCGGTGTTGCCCGCGTGGATCGCGAGGGTCTCGAAGTGCTGACTGATGTGCCTGTCGCTCATGAGCACCGAGCGTAGTCCGCCTGCGGGCCTGCTGCGGGACGGCGGGAGCGCGCGGCCCGGGACGGCGGGAGCCCGCGGCCCGCGACGGCCGGAGCGGACGGGCCGGGACGGGCGTAGCGCACGGGCCGGGACGGGAGGTGGCGCACGGGCCGGGACGGGAGGTGGCGGACGGTGGTGGGCGGCCGGTCCCGGGGCGGTTTTCCACAGGTGCGGGGGTGGGTTGGCCAATTGTCGGCGCGGTCTGGTTCGCTTGAGACATGGAGATTCTGTTCGTCCTGATGGCGCTGGTCCTGATCGGCTTCGTGCTGCTGCCGTTCCTGCGGCGCAGGCGCGGCATGATCGAACAGGTCCCGGCGGGCCATCCGGACGCCGCGGACCCCGAGACCTACGGTTTCGTGCGCACGGAGGAACTGGACATCCGCATGCCCGGCCCCGACCAGGACCTGCTGGACGTCCTGGACGTGGTGCAGCGCACGCAGGACTACCGGGCCGCGCAGCAGCTGCTGGCCGGCACGGAGGCGGAGGGCGAGCTGCGCTGGCAGCGCGTGCAGGCCTTCGCGGGCGCGGCGGCGCTGGAACTCCAGCAGCGGCCGGGCGGGGTCGGCGAGACGCCGGGCGGACAGTGGCTGCGGGTGTGGCGCACGGAGGCGCCGAAGGACGCGGGCGGCGCGGCGGTGCACGCGGAGTTCCTGGTGCAGCAGGCGTGGCGGACGTCGACGCGGGGCACGGACGACTTCCGGATCATCATGGAGGAGGCGAAGGACGCCTGCGGTCAGGCGGCGCTGCTCGCCCCGGGTGACCCGATCCCGTACATCGTCGAGTTGTCGGTGGCCCGCGGTCTCGAGTACTCGCAGAAGGAGTTCGAGCAGCTCTGGCTGAAGATCCTGGACCGCGCACCGGCGCACATGGGGGCGCATCTCGCGGCCCTGCACTACTGGTGCGAGAAGTGGCACGGCTCGCGCGAACTGGCGAACTCCTTCGCGGAGGCGGCGGCCGCGCGAGCCCCCCAGGGCTCCCTCCTCGCCGCCATCCCGCTGTTCGCGGTCTTCGAGCACCTCCCCGAGGTGAATCTGGTCAGCGGCTTCTACCAGAGCGAGGTCGTGACGAAGGCGATGCACGGCGCGCTGTTCGCGGTGCACGCGGCCCGTCCCGACGACCCGATGCTGGCGCACGTCCGCCATCTGCTGATCTTCTTCCTGGTGCGCGCCGAGCGCTGGTCGGAGGCGATGAGCCAGCTCATACACGTGGACGGCCATGTGGGCGCCCTCCCGTGGACCCTCTCCCCCGACCCGGCCGGCGAGTTCGCGGTCTACCGGGCACTGGCGGTGGCGGGCTACGAGGCGAACGGCGGCAGCCCGGCGACACTGCCGCACTGAGGCGGCCGCGCGCCCGCGCGAACGGCTCCGCGTCAGTGCGGCGGGCGACACCGGGGCGGGCGGGCGGCAGCCGCGCCCAGGATCCGGCGCGAGGCCCGCGGAATCCCCCGCCCCGTGCGCACGTTGACCGGCACGCACCCTCGGCGCCCCCCTGGAGACCGCATGTTCCCGCACCACGGCACGCACCACGGCCCACCCCACGGCACGCTCCACGACCCGCACCACATCGCACCCGGACTGCCCACGGCCGAACAGGCGCTGGAAGGCCGTCCGGGGCCGGTGTACTCCGTCACCGACCGCCACACGGTCCTCGGCAACCGGCTCCTCGGCCCCTACCCCGCGGGCCTCGATGTCGCCGACTTCGGCCTGGGCTGCTTCTGGGGCGCGGAACGCACGTTCTGGCGGCTCCCGGCAGGTGTGTGGACGACCCTGGTCGGCTACCAGGGCGGCCACACCGCATACCCCACGTACGAGGAGGTCTGCTCGGGCCTGACCGCCCACACGGAGGTCGTCCGTGTGGTCTTCGACCCGTCGGTGATCTCCTACGGGCGCCTGCTGAAGACGTTCTGGGAGTCCCACGACCCCACCCAGGGTTTCCGCCAGGGCAACGACGTCGGCAGCCAGTACCGCTCCGCGATCTACACCCACTCCCCGGCCCAGGCCACCGAGGCCGAGTACTCCCGGGCCTCGTACCAACGACTCCTCACCGCCTCGGGCCACGGCCCGATCACCACGGAGATCCGCCCCGCCTCCGATCGGCCGTTCTACCCGGCCGAGACCTACCACCAGCAGTACCTCTCGGACGCCAAGAACCCGCGCGGATACTGCGGGACGGGCGGCACGGGCATCGAGCTGAACACCTCGCCCGGGACCGACCCGGGGGTGTCCTGCCCGACCGGCGTGGCCCCGGCCCCGTGACCCGCGGGCCGGCCGTCGGCCGGTGAGCGGCGATGTCGGCAGGACCGGTAGCAGGACCGGTAGGAGTACTACGGCGTGCGTACCCATAGGGTGCATCCGTGACCGCCACCCTGAGTTCCACAAGAGCCCGCGCCGCGCTCCGCACGACGGCGCGGGCCTCCGCCGAGTTGCTGCTCATATTCGTGATGCTCGCGGTGGCCCTGTGGATCCTGGGCCGTATGTGGTCGGTGGTCTGGCCCCTCGTGGTCGGTCTGCTGCTGACCACGCTGACCTGGCCACCGACCCGATTCCTGCGGCGCCGCGGGTGGAAGCCCGCCCTGGCCGCATCGGTCGTGACCGTGCTGTTCCTGCTGGTCGCCCTGGGCGTCGTGGCACTGATCGCGGTACCGGTGGCATCCCAGTCCGGCGACTTGACCGACGGCGTGGTCGACGGCATCCAGAAGCTGCGCGAGTGGGCCGCCGGACCGCCGTTGAACATCGGTGACGCCCAGATCAACAAGGCCTTCGACAGCGCGGTCTCGCGTGCGCAGGACGGCCTCGGCAGCATGGTCGGCGCGGTCGTCACGGGCGTGAGCACCGTGGTGAACGGCTTGGTCACCGCCGTCCTGGCCCTCTTCCTGATGTTCTTCTTCCTCAAGGACGGCCCGCGCTTCCTGCCGTGGCTCGCCGATCAGCTGCCGGGCCGGCTCGCCACCGACGTCCCGACCGTGGCCGCGCGCAGCTGGGACGCGCTGGGGTCGTTCGTACGCTCCCAGGCGGCCGTCGGCCTGCTCGACGCCGTGCTGATCGGCCTCGGCCTGTGGATCCTGGACGTACCGCTCGTGCTCCCGCTGGCGGTGCTGACCTTCGTCTCGGCCTTCGTGCCGATCATCGGAGCGCTGTTCGCCGGTTTCGTCGCGGTGCTCATCGCGCTGGTCTCCAACGGTTTGACGGACGCGCTGATCGTGCTGGCCATCATCGTCGTGGTCCAGCAGCTCGAGGGCAACGTCTTCCAGCCCATGATCCAGAGCCGTGGCCTCGGCATCCACGCGGCGGTGGTCCTGCTGGCGGTGACGTTGGGCGGCAACCTCGCCGGCATCGTGGGCAGCCTGCTCGCCGTCCCGGTCGCCGCGCTGATCGCGGTGGTCTGGAACTACGTACGCGAGCAACTCCGGGACCCGTCCCACCCGGGGTCCGACGACGCGAACACGGCCCCGGCCCCGTCCTAGCACCGCCGTACGGCCCCGACCTAGCACCGCCGTACAGACACGGGCTCCGCCGCGCCACCCCGCGGAGAATCACCGGGCGGAGAGTCACGTCGCGCGGGACTGCGGACGGGGCATCACCGGACGGAGAAGTCGGCCGCCTCCGTGTTCAGGGTCGTGGTGCCGTCCTTCGCGGTGGCCAGGACGGCGACGTGCCAGGCGCCGCGCGGGGAGGACTCGGCGTCGGCACCGGTGACCCTGACGGTGTAGACGCAGTGCACGGTGTCCCCGCCGGAGGGAGTGCAGACGGCCGACTCCGCGGCGGCCATGTCCTCGCTCGTCAGCTTCTGCTCGGCGAAGGCCGAGTCCTCCGGCCACGCCAGCACCTTGACGCTCTTGACCCCGGAGGACGCCGTGACGTCGGTGACGAAGGACAACGAGCCGTCGCGGGCGCCGTCGGGGGCGGTGTAGCGGGCCGTGCTGTCCGCCAGCGCCGGAGGCTGCTCCCCGGCGTAGGCGAGAGCGAAGGCACCGGCACCGGCACCACCGAGGACGACCACACCGGCGGCGACGGACAGAGCGATACGACGGGACATGGGATTCTCCGTAACTGACTCAGCTGGATCGGACCGGCGCGCCACACCTGCGCCGCTGCACCGATACTCGCCGCGCGAGGCCCCGCCGGACATGAGCGCACCTACTCAGAGCGGCCTGGGTACACCACCGGCCTGCCGGCGGACAGCTCCCCCGGCGCCGGTGTGCCGCCGATGCCGTACTCGCCGTCACGGCCGGCGAAAATCAGTGGCCACCCGCCCCGAAGGACCCCCACGCTGTACGCCATGGAAGAACCGCGCCACGGGATCCGTGCGACCTACACGGACTCCACGATCACCGTCTACCAGGCGTACTCCCCGAAGATCGGCCGCCCCGCCGTCCGCGACGGCCGTTTCTCCGGCGCCTGGAAGCGGGACAGGATGACGTGGATCAAGCCGTCGTTCCTGTGGATGATGTACCGCTGCGGGTGGGGGCTGAAGGAGGGTCAGGAGACCGTTCTCGCGGTGGAGATCAGCCGGGAGGGTTTCGAGTGGGCCCTGCGGCACGCCTGCCTGTCGCACTACGTCCCGGACGTGCACGGCGATCAGGCCGAGTGGAAACGACAGTTGAGGCGGGCGCCGGCACGGGTGCAGTGGGATCCGGAGCGGGACCTGCGTCTCGCCCCCCTTCCCTACCGTTCGCTCCAGCTGGGGCTGGCGGGCGAGGCGACCGCGCGATACGCGGACGACTGGATCGTCGGGATCGAGGACGTCACCCCGCTGGCCAGGGACGTCCACGAGCAGGTGCGCGCCGGTGAACTCGACCGTGCGGCCACCCTGTTGCCGACCGAGCGCCCCTACCCGGCCCCGGAGACCACGCTGAGCCATCTGCGGCGCTAGACAGCAGCGTGGAGGCCACCCTCGCCGCGCGCGGCCGTGCCGGCAGCGTTCGTCATTCGGATGCTCCGAGATATGTCAGTCGCGCGCGGTCGCGCTCAGCTGTCAGATCCAGTGTGGTCACCGTGACGAAGGGTCGGTCGTGGACCGGAGCATGGGGGTACGGCCACGCACCGCGTCCTCGATCTGCTGGGGCACGGAGAACTCTGTTGTTCAGTCGGGACATGTCGCGCGGCCATGGAGACGGGTCAAGTGCTCAGCGACCGTCGACTGCCCGGCCTCTACAGCCACGGCATACAGTCGAGCCCCCAGCGGTGGGAGGTCGGCAGGCACCGCGCGATGGATCCCGGTCAGGGGCGGGCCCTCGTCGCCGATGAATCGCACGCCCTCGTTCGGGTCCAGGCGGCGAGTGCCGGGCGGCTGCGCGTAGAAGTCGATCTTCAGGTTCTGCGAGCAGGCCGGGCATTGCACCTCGTAGGAGCTTCGAAGCAGGCAGCACCGCCATACCGGTACCCCCTCGAAGGCCAACAGGTCCTCCAGCGTGTAGAGATAGTCCTCCTCGTCCCCCTCGAACGGCGATGCCATCAGGCACTGAAGAGTCAGCCTGTGCAACTCGGCGATCGCGTCCGGACAGTGCGTCTGAACGTAGCCGGGTTCGTGAATCTGCTGTTCCGCGGCGACGATACGACCAGCCAGCAACAGCGCCAGCCGGTGATCGCCGGGGCTATGGCCCGCGGCGATGTCGGCCAGAGCGGGAATGGCCGCGAAGCTGGCCGTGTAGACCGAGCCCTGGTGGTAGAGAGCAGACGCCAGTTCCTCCCAGGCCTCGTCAGCCAGCTCAGGATCACCCACCTGCTCAAGCAGCTGCGGGAGATCGGCGGCAGAGCCATATGCGTGCTCAAGACGAGACCAGTCCACTGGCATGCACGCAATCATCCCAGGACCCGTCGAGCCAGCCCTCCCCGAGCCCAATGGGATGGTGTCGCACTTCGCGGACTCGTCGAGGAAGCCCGATCGAGCCATCCCCGCAGGTAAAGGTGACCGGAGGATGACCAGGACCGCGCCGGGGAGCGGTACCCGAACCGAGTGGACCCGCATCGGGTGAGGCGGGTGAAACGCACCGGTCGCGGGGCCTCTTCGGCTGTGCGAGGCTGAAATCATGATCAGGGAACGGAGCTGGTCCCCATGACTCCGGTCACCGTGTCTCCTGTGCGTCTCGAGGGGTTCCTCGATCCCCGGTTGTCCCGATGGATGTGGCTGGTGAAGTGGTTCCTCGCCATCCCGCACTACATCGTGCTGTTCTTCCTGTGGATCGCGTTCTCCTTCGTGACCCTCATCGCGTTCTTCGCGATCCTGTTCACGGCCCGGTACCCCCGCTCGCTCTTCGACTTCAACGTCGGGGTCATGCGCTGGAACTGGCGTGTCGCCTACTACGCCCACGCCGCGCTCGGTACGGACCGGTACCCGCCCTTCACCCTGGCCGAGGTGGCCGACTACCCGGCGCATTTCGACGTCGCGTATCCCGAGCGGCTGTCGCGCGGTCTGGTGCTGGTGAAGTGGTGGCTGCTGGCCATTCCGCAGTACATCGTCGTGGGGATGTTCGTCGGCGACTGGGGCTGGGGCTGGGGCGGGTCGGACTACTGGCACGGCGGTGGGCTCGTCTACTTCCTGTCCTTCGTCGCCGTGATCATCCTGGCGTTCACCGGCCGGTACCCGGTGCACCTGTTCGACTTCCTGCTCGGCCTGGCCCGCTGGGTCGCCCGCGTGGCCGCCTACGCGGCGCTGATGACCGACGCGTACCCGCCGTTCCGTCTCGACATGGGCGCGCACGCCTCCCCGCCGGCGGAGCCCCCGGCGCCCCGCGCCCCGACGGGCGGTTACGGACCGTAGCGCGCGGGGGCGCCGGAATTCGGTTGCCGCCGGTCCTCCGATGGGGGCTCAATGGCGGGCATGGCTGACCTTCAGGGCTCCTACGACGACCTGTTCACCGCCGTGCCCACCGCGCTGGCCACGCTGCTGGACGGCGGGGACGTCGGCGGTTCGGTGGCCGTCTTCGTGGACGGCGAGCCGGTGGTGGACGTCTGGGGCGGTGTCGCCGACCCGGCGCGCGGTATCCCCTGGCAGCGCGACACCCTCGTCAACGTCTGGTCGGTGACGAAGACGATGACGGCGCTGTGCGCGCTGGTCCTGATCGACCGGGGCGAGCTCGATCCGGACGCGCCGGTGACCCGGTACTGGCCGGAGTTCGCCGCGGCGGGCAAGGAGGCGGTCCTGGTGCGGCACCTGCTGTGGCACACCGCCGGGCTGCCCGACTGGGAAGGGCCGGTGGCGGAGATCTACGACTGGCCGGCCGCCACGGCGCGGCTCGCCGCGCAGGCTCCGCAGTGGGAGCCGGGCAGCGCGGCCGGGTACCACTCGCTCACCCAGGGATTCCTGGTGGGCGAGGTCCTACGCCGGATCACCGGCCGGAGCCCTGGCGCGTTCTTCGCCGACGAGATCGCCGGACCGCTGGGCGCGGACTTCCGTATGGGGCTGCCGGCCGAACACGATCACCGGGTGGCGCCGACGGTCCCGCCACCGGGCCGGGACGAGGACTACACCGCGGGCGCGGCCCGCAGGGCCCCGAGGCCCGGCTCCCCGACCGCCCCGGCCGACTCGACCGACTCGGGCTCCCCGACCGCCCCGACCGCGATACGGCTCCGCGACGGCAACGGCATGGCCTGGCGCCGGGCGCAGATCCCGGCGGCGAGCGGCTTCGGCAACGCCCGCTCGGTCGCCCTGGTCCAGTCGGCGATGGCCTGCGGCGGTTCGGTCCGCGGGGTGCGGCTGCTGTCGAGGGCGGGCTGTGACCGGGCCTGGGAGGAGCAGTTCAGCGGCGAGGACCGGGTACTGGGCATGCCGATCAGCTGGGGTCTGGGCTACGGACGGTTCGGCGGCACCTACGGGTGGGGCGGCTGGGGAGGCTCGACGGTCATGATCGAGCCCGAGTCCCGCATGGTGGTGGCGTACGTGACCAACCAGATGCGCGAACCGGCGGAGGACACCCGCGGACTGGACATCGTGATGGCCGCCTACGACGGTCTCCAGGGGCTCCGGGCCGGTGGGTGAAGGGGAAGGCGCGCGGGACTCAGGGCACTGGGCTCGGGCAAGGGGTGAACCCGACGGGCCCGGCGACCGTCGTGAGTTACGTGGGTCAGTCGTGAGTCGGTCGTGAGTCACTGGCCCCAGTCGTCGTCCATGAGCCCCAGGAGGAAGCGCGCGTGAGCAGCGGTACGAAGAGCAGTGGTGGCCGGGTGTTCCTGATCGGCGGGGGGTGGGAGGAGACGGTCGCCGACGTCGTCCACGGGCCGTTCCTGCGTGCCGCCCGCGCCGCGTCGGAGGCGTCGGGGTCCGGCTCCGGGACGGCACCCCGCCTCCTGTGCGTGATCGTCGACGAGGGCGACGGAGCCGAGCAGTTCGCCCGGTACGACGCCGCCCTGCGCAAGGCCGGGGACTGTACGCCGGTGCCGTGTCCGGTGCCGGTCGGCGAGCGGTTCGAGCTCGGCGCGGTCACGCGGGACGTGGCCGGCGTGTTCGTCTGCGGCGGGCTGACACCCGCGTACCAGGAGGCGCTCGCCGAGGCCTCCGGTGCGCTGTCCTCGCTGCTGCGCGAGCGCGGGCTGCCCTACGCCGGGTTCTCCGCGGGGGCCGCGCTCGCGGGGCGGGACGCGCTGGTCGGGGGATGGCTGATGGACGGGATCGCCATCTGTCCGCCGGACACCGCCGAGGATCTTGAGGAGCTCGAGGTGCGGCCGGGGCTCGGGCTCGTGCCGTTCGCGGTGGACAACCATGCCGCGCAGTGGGGGACGCTGGGGCGGCTCGCCGCCGTCGTGGCGGACGGACGGCTCGCGCACGGGGTGGCCATCGACGAGAACACGCTGGTGGAGGTCGGGGGCGAGGGGGGCCACGGCCGCGCACGGGTGGCCGGACGCGGCCGCGCTCATTCCGTGCGCCCCGCTCCGGGCGGCGGAGTCCTCGTGCGGTCCTACGGCGACGGCGAGTCGTTCCCCGTGGCGTGAAGCCTGACGCCCGGGGCCGTGGGCCCGGGCGGCCTGACGCCCGAGGCTCGTGGGCTGGGGCCCGGCGCCCGAGGCTCGTGGGCTGGGGCCCGGCGCCCGAGGCTCGTGGGCTGGGGCCCGGCGCCCGAGGCCCGTGAGCTGGGGCCCGGCGCCCGAGGCCCGTGAGCTGGGGCCCGGCGCCCGAGGCCCGTGGGCTGAAGCCTTGAGGGCCCCCGGCGGGACTCGCCGGGGGCCCTCTCACGCTCGGGGAGCCGCTAGCCCGTCGCGAGGTCCGTCACCGGATCCGCGAGGTCCGTCACGAGACCCGTGAGGTCCGTCGCCGGATCCGCGAGGTCCGTCAGATCGTCGACGTGTCGATGACGAACCGGTAGCGGACGTCGCTGGCGAGCACCCGCTCGTACGCCTCGTTGATCTGGTCGGCGCTGATCAGCTCGATCTCGGCGCCGAAGCCGTGCTCGGCGCAGAAGTCCAGCATCTCCTGGGTCTCCTGGATGCCGCCGATGCCGGAGCCGGCCAGGGTCTTGCGGCCGCCGATCACCGAGAACAGGTTGAGGGCGACGGGCTCCTCGGGCGCGCCGACGTTCACGAAGGCGCCGTCGGTCTTGAGGAGGGACAGGTAGGCGTCCAGGTTCAGCGGGGCGGAGACCGTCGAGAGGATGAGGTCGAAGGTGCCCTTCAGCTCCTTGAAGGTGTTCTCGTCGCTGGTGGCGTAGTAGTGGTCGGCGCCCAGCTTCAGGCCGTCGTCCTTCTTGCGCAGCGACTGGGACAGGACGGTCACCTCGGCGCCGAGGGCGTGCGCGATCTTGACGCCCATGTGGCCGAGGCCGCCCATGCCGAGGATCGCGACCTTCTTGCCGGGGCCGGCGTTCCAGTGCTTCAGCGGGGAGTACGTGGTGATGCCGGCGCAGAGCAGCGGCGCGGCGACGTCGAGCGCGAGGCCGTCGGGGATGCGGACGACGTAGTTCTCGTCCACGACGATCTTCTGCGCGTAGCCGCCGTAGGTGGGCTCGCCGTCCTTGCCGATGGCGTTGTACGTGCCGACGCTGCCGCCGGTGCAGTACTGCTCCAGGCCGGCCTTGCAGTTGTCGCACTCACGGCAGGAGTCGACCAGGCAGCCGACGCCCACGCGGTCGCCGACGGCGAACCGGGTGACGCCGGGGCCGACCTCGGAGACGACGCCCGCGATCTCGTGGCCGGGCACCATCGGGAAGATCGCCTCGCCCCAGCCCTCCCGGGCCTGGTGGATGTCCGAGTGACAGATCCCGGCGAACTCGATGTCGATCAGGACGTCGAACTCGCGCACCGCGCGGCGTTCGATCGTCGTGCGCTCCAGCGGAGCCTTGGCGGAGGGTGCGGCGTACGCGGAAACGGTGGTCATGCCGGGGATCTCCTAGCGAGGGGTTCGTGTTCCGGCCTGCCTTCCGGCCGGGTACGACCTCCAGCCTGCCCCACCGCACAACATTCACCCAGGTCACGCCTCTGCGTATGTTCGCTGTGCCTACCACTGGCGGGGTCAGGCTCGTGTGCGTACGACCGGGAATACTGGACGGCATGGACGAACACCCCGAACCCGCAGGAGCCCCCCTGGACCGGCGTGCCGAGCTCAGCGAGTTCCTGCGCACCCGGCGGGCCAGGCTGAAGCCGGAGGACGTGGGGCTGCCGGACTTCGGACGGCACCGCAGGGTGCCGGGGCTGCGCCGCGAGGAGCTGGCGCAGCTGGCCGGGGTGTCGGTGGCGTATTACACGCGCCTGGAGCAGGGCAACGGGCGGAACGTGTCGGCGGAGGTGCTGGACTCCATCGCCAGGGCGCTGCGGCTCTCCGACGCGGAGCACGCGCATCTCACCCACCTGGCGAAGCCGAAGCACAAGAAGAAGCAGGCCGCGCCGACCCAGCAGGTGCGGGGGCCGCTGCGGCAGCTGCTGGACACGATGGACTCGGTGCCGGCGTACCTCATCGGGCGGCGCACCGAGATCCTGGGCTGGAACCGGATGGCGGCGGCGGTCTTCGGCGACTGGGCGGAGCTGCCGCCCGCGGAGCGCAACTGGGCGCGGCTGGTGTTCCTGCGCCCCGAGTACCGGGACCTCTTCGTGGACTGGGAGCAGAAGGCGATCGACATCGTCTGCGCCCTGCGCATGGACGCGGGCTGCTATCCGGACGACCCGCGGCTGTCCGCGCTGGTGGGGCAGCTGTCGGTGAAGAGCGAGGACTTCCGGCGGTTGTGGGCGACCCACGACGTCAAGGAGAAGAGCCACGGGGTGAAGCTGCTGAGGCATCCGCTGGTCGGCGAGCTCTCCCTGAACTTCGAGGGGTTCAGGCTGGCGGGCGACGGCGAACTGACGATGGTGACCTACCACGCCGAACCGGGATCGGCCTCTGCGGAGGCGCTGCGGCTGCTGGCGAGCTGGGGCGTCGACGCGACGCGCGCGGGAGCGGACTCCCAGGCGCCGTCCGCCTGAGACCGCCTCCACCGGAGCATTCGAGCACCCGAGCGTCCGAGTGCCCGAGTGCCCGAGTGCCCGAGTGTCGGAGCACCCAAGTGTCCGAGCGCCCGTCCGCCCGAGAGTCGCGCCTGCCTCTTCGGGGTCGTCAGCCCTGGTAGGGCGGGGCCGCGCCCCAGCCCCATGCCGGTACCGGCTGTTCGGACGGCGGCTTGGCGTCGGGGCCGGAGAAGTGGACGGCGAGGCGCGTGCCCCATTCCACGTAGGCGAGGAACGCCGAACGGAACTCGGCGTCCGTCGGCAGTCCCGCCTCGTCGGCCGCGTCCTGGATGAGGTTGACCCAGCGGCGGCGCTGCGGCTCGGTGATGTCCCGGCCGAAGTGCTTGGCGACCATGTGGCTGTGCCCGCCCTGGGTCGAGGAGTAGCCCGGCGGCCCGCCGAAGACCTCCGCGAGCCAGAGGGCCACGTGCTCGGCGTGCTCGGGGGCGAGGCCCGCGAAGACCGGTGCGAGCAGGTCGTCCTGGAGCACCTTGGCGTAGAAGGCCTCGGTGAGCCGGGCGAAGGCCTCGGCGCCGCCCGCCCAGGTGTACAGCGTGGGCACGGCGGAGCCCGTACCGCGCACCGAGGTGACCTTGTAGTGGCGCATCTCGTCGATGTGCCCGATGTACGGGCGGATCTCCGCGAGGAAGGCGGGGAACAGGTCCGAGGCGCGGAAGCCCTCCAGGTGGTCCTCGGTCGACGTCCAGGTGATCCGCAGGATGTAGTGCCCGAAGTCCTCCTCGCAGCGGGCGAGTTCGTAGTCGACGCAGTGCGGGGAGGCCGCCAGCTCACGCGCGGCGCGGCTGTACGCGGCCAGGAACTCCGCGGACCGGTCCTCGGGGATCCGGTACCGGATGTACTCGACGGTGGTGCGGGGCGTGGGTGTCTCGGGTGCCGTCATGGGCCCACGCAAGCACGAACGGTCCCCCGGAGGCTCGTCTTCCGGCGGCCGTTCGCTCAGCGCTCAGCGAACCCACGCCACGCCCCGCCCGACCCGCGCCCGCCCGGCCGCCCCGCCCGCGGCCGGGTGGCCCGCGGCCGGGTGGCCCGCGGCCGGGTGGCCCGCGGCCGGGTGGCCCCGTGGGGGCACCCGGTCGCAAGCACCCAGGAGCGCCGGGTCAGGAGGCGGCGGCGTTCTCCTTCACCGTGATCTTGCCCTTGCGGATCGTCGCCACCCGCGGGGCCTTCTTCGCGATCGAAGAGTCGTGGGTGACCATGATGAAGGTCAGCCCGTGCTCCTTCCACATGGTGTGGAGCACGTCCATGATCTCGTCGCGCATGCTCTCGTCGAGGTTGCCGGTGGGCTCGTCGGCGAGCAGCACCTTCGGCTGCTTGACCAGCGCGCGGGCGATCGCGACGCGCTGCTGCTGGCCGCCGGACATCTCGGACGGCAGGTGGCCGAGGCGCTCGCCCAGGCCGACGGACCGCAGCGCCTCGGCGGCCCGCTCGCGCCGCTCCTTGACCTTCACGCCGAGCGGGACGAGCGCGGTCTCGACGTTCTCCTGCGCGTTGAGCGTCGGGATGAGGTTGAAGGACTGGAAGACGAAGCCGATGTTCTCGCTGCGCACCTTCGTCAGCCGGGCCTCGGAGAGCTTGGCCAGGTCGACGCCGTCGAGGACGATCTCGCCCTCGGACGGCCGGTCGAGCGCGCCGATCATCTGGAGCAGCGTGGACTTGCCGCCGCCGGTGGGGCCCTGGATGACGAGCCGGTCGCCGTCCGGGATGGTCAGGTCGACGCCGGCGAGGGCGTGGACCGTCTCCTTGCCCCGGCTGTAGCGCTTGGTGACGCCTCTGAGTTCGTACATGGGGACAACAACTCCTGGTGTGCGTATGAGGGGTGGGGCGGTTCGGCTACTCGACGCGGCGCAGCGCGTCGGCGGGGCGCAGCCGCGAGGCGCGCCAGCCGCCGAACGCCCCGGCGATCAGACCGCCGGCCACGGCGAGACCCACCGCGACGGCCACCGTGGTGACGCTCACCGGCGCCGTCAGCGCCACGTCGAGGGTCTTGGCCGCCGTCTGGCGACCGGGGCCGCCGAAGCCGCCGCCACCGCCGGGGCCGCCCTGGCCGCCGCCACCACCGCCGCCGCCCAGCTGGGCCTGGAGGGTGGGGCTGATGGCGGTCACGACGTACGCGCCGGCCAGGCCCAGCGCGATGCCCAGGGCACCGCCCAGCAGACCGTTGACCATGGCCTCGCCGACGACCTGCCGGGTGACCCGGCCGGACTTCCAGCCCAGCGCCTTCAGCGTGCCGAACTCGCGGACGCGGCGGGAGACCGCCGAGGAGGTGAGCAGACCGGCGACCAGGAAGGCGGCGATCAGGACCGCGATGGACAGCCACTTGCCGACGTTGGTGGCGAGCGAGGAGGCCGTGGAGAGGGAGCCGGAGACGGTGTCCGCGAGGTCGGCGGAGGTGGTCACCGTCGTGCCCGAGACGTTCTTCTGGATCGTCGACTTGACGCTGTCGATCTTCTGGGAGTCGGTCGCCTTGACGTAGATCGTCGTGACCTTGTCCTTGGAGTCGCTGAGGGTCTGGGCCTGGGTCAGCGGAAGGTAGACGTTGGCGGCGGCGTCACCGCTGTCGGCCGTGGCGATGCCGATGACGGAGAACTTGACCTTGCTGATGGTCAGCGTGGAGCCGACCTTGAGCGACTTCTCCTTGGCGTACGCCGAGTCGAGGATCGCGACCTTGCCGTTGTTCTCGGTGGTCTTGAAGGTGCGGCCGCTGGTGATCGTCGAGGAGGTCAGCGGGCCGAGGGCGGGCCGGGTGACGTCGGTGCCGTAGACGGAGTAGCTGTTGACGTCGAAGTTGGCCCCGCCGCCCCGCACTTCACCCTGCGGCTGGCCGCTGCCGCTGCCGCCGCCGTTGCCGCCGGCGCCGCCGCCCTGCTGGCCGCCGTTGCCGTTCTGCTGGAACTGGCCGCGGGTGAACTGGCCGTCGACCTTCAGCACTTGGAGGCTCAGTCCGCCGACCGCGTCGGAGACACCGCCCTGCTCGGCGACTTTGGTGACGGTCGCGGTGGACAGGGTCTGGAAGCCCTGCACCATGACGCGGTCGGTGCTCTGCTCGGCGTCGGAGTCCTCGTCCTGCGCGTCGAACTGGAAGCGCGGACGGTCCGAGGCGCTCGCGGCGGGCGAGGCCGCCTTGGTGACGGTCATGTCCGTGCCGAGGCCGTACAGGGACTGGAGGACCTTGTCCTGGGCCTTCCCCATGCCGGAGGAGACGGAGGTGACCACGATGACCAGCGCGATGCCCAGCGCGAGCCCGGAGGCGACGACGAGGGCCGCTTTTCTACGGCGGCGCAGTTCGCGCCTCAGGTAGGTGAAGAACATGGCCGCACGGTAGGTACCGCGCGTGATGACAGGATAAGGCCGAAATAAGAGAACGATGAGAAGGCTGTGATCGGCCCCGGAAACACCGGTGCCGCCCCTGGGGGCGGCACCGTAAAGCTGTGTGGGGACTGTCGAGCGACCGTCAGGAACCGCCTCAGACGGCCGAACCCGCCTTCCACTGCGCCCAGTCCATGTTCCAGCCGTTGAGGCCGTTGTCCGGGGAGACCGTCTTGTCGCCGGTGTTCTTGACCACCACGACGTCACCGACGATGGAGTTGGTGTAGAACCAGTAGCCCGCCGTGCCCGAGTCGTTGGCGCCCTTGGTGTCGGACAGACCGACGCAGCCGTGGCTGGTGTTCACCGAGCCGAAGATGGACTTCGCGCCCCAGTAGTTGCCGTGCACGAAGGTGCCGGAGTTGGTGAGGCGGATGGCGTGCGGGACGTCCTTGATGTCGTACTCGCCCTTGCCGTCGTCATCGGTGAAGCCCACGGTCGCGCCGTTCATGCGCGTCTCCTTGAACTTCTCCGACATCACCATCTGGCCCTCGTACGTCTTGTTGTCGGGCGAGCCGGCCGAGATCGGGATGGTCTTGATGACCGCGCCGTTGTGCGTGACCTTCATCTGCTTGGTCTTCGCGTCGACGTAGGAGACCTGGTTGCGGCCGACCTTGAAGGTGACCGTCTTCTGCTGGACACCGATGACACCGTCGGCGCCCTCCACCCCGTCGAGCGCGAGCTTCAGCGTGACGGTGGAGTTCTCCTTCCAGTAGTCCTCGGGACGGCAGTCCATGCGCTGGGTGGAGAACCAGTGGCAGACGACCTCCTGACCGCTGGTGGAGGTGACCGTGACGCCCTTCTGCACGGCCGCCTTGTTGGTGATCTCCTTGTTGAAGTTGATCGACACCGGCATGCCCACGCCGACGGTCGAACCGTTCTCCGGCGTGAAGTTGCCTATGAAGCTGTTGTCCGGGGAGACCGTGGTGAAGGAGGCGTTCTCGTGCGCCACGAGGCCGCTGGAGTCCTTCGCCTCGGCCGCCACCTTGTAGGTGGTGGAGCGCTCGAGCTGGGCGTTCGGCTTCCAGCTGGTCTTGTCCGCGGAGAGCGCGCCCTCGACGGCCGTGCCGTCGGAGGTGGTCATCGTCACCGTGGTGAGCGTGCCCTTGCTCACCGTGACCGCGGCCGAGTTGTTGATGGAGGCGTTGTCCGAGCCGTCCGCGGGTGTGATCTTGATCTGGGCCTCGGAGGACTTCTTGGCCGCCGCCTCGTCGGCCTGGGCCTGTGAGGAACTGCCTCCGCCGTCGGCCGCGTCACTGTCGCTGCCGGAACACGCAGAGAGCACCAGAACACCGCCGAGCAGTGCGGACGCGGCCATCAGACCTCGGCGCCGCCTACTGTCCGTCATCACACGCTTCTCCATCGTTGCCGAATACCAGAACCCAGAGAGTCCCCGTCAAGAACATCAACGCTACGACCGGTTCCCCCCGTTCCACTTTCCCGGAGGTGTGGGGCACGCCACGTTCGCGGCGCGGATGGTGCGGGTGTCGGTTCGTGCGTCTGGTGAGACGAGGAAACCCCGGTCGGCGGTTGCCGTCCGGGGTCACGAGTTTCCCGGAACGGTCAGCCGATGCGGCCTTCTTCGCCGTCCGCCTCGTCATCCTCGTCGACATCATCCTCGTCGAGGTCCCACTCCGGCGAATCCGGGTCGTAGTCGACCCGTTCACTGGACCAGGACGCCTGCTGGAGTTCCACCCCGGGCACCTGCCCCACCAGGTCGAACGGGTCGACGAGATAGGCGAGGGCCTCCGCGGTGTCCTCCGTCACAGCACCCTCGGCGTGCGCGCGCTCGGCGTCCGGAAGCTCCGCGTCGTCGGCGATCCGCCGCAGCGCCGCGGTCGTCACGGCGATGTCGTCGTGCACCTCGAGGAGCACTTCCACCCTGATCCGTACAAAACGTGATGTCTCTTCAGTAGTCATGGCCGGAGCGTACGGCTCACAGCTCCCGCAACTTTCCCGCGACCCGCGACTTTCATTAGCATCGGACCACACGGCCAATTCGCCAGCGCCACAAGGGGATAGATATTCCGTGTCATCCGCTCGACGTCCGTTGCTGACCGCCACCGCCGCGGGGACCCTGCTGGGTGCCCTGTGGTTCGTCCCGTCCGCGAACGCGTCCCAGGACACCCCGGCAAGAACGGACACGACGACGCAGATCACGACCCAGGCACGGGCCGCGTCGACGACCACGACCGCCGGCACGACCGGCACCACCACGGGCAACGCCGCAGCCGACCACGGCACGGCCGGGGCGGCGGCCGGAACGGCGGTGGACACGGCGGCCGACACCGCCGACGGGACCACGGCCGACGACGGCGTCCGGCTCGCCGACACCGGCAGTTTCGACACGACCCCGTACGTCGTCGGCGGCACCACCCTCCTCGCGCTCGGTGCGGGATTCGTGGTTTATTCCGTTCGCCGGGAACGCCTGGGTTTTTGAATGAACTTGACTGTCCTTTGACAGGCTCTTCATAGTTCGCTCATGAAGAGATCACCGGGGGCACGGCTGTGCGCCACCGCCGCAATTAGCGCACTGTCGCTCTCCCTCCTCACCGCATGTTCGGACGACGGGTCGAAGGACTCCGCGGACTCCAAGGCGTCCTCCTCCTCGTCCGCCGGCTCCTCCTCGTCGGCTCCGGCCGCGAAGGCGCTCACCACCGCCGAACTGGAGAAGCTGCTGCTCGCGCAGGGCGAACTCAAGGGCTTCAAGTCCGAGTCGGGTGACGACACCCTGCCGTCCTCCAAGACCGCCGTGAAGACCGACAAGCCGGCCTGCGACCCGCTGGCCTGGGCCACGGCCGCTCTCGCCCCGGGTGACACGGACGCCAACGCCAGCAACACCGTCTCGGAGGACAAGGCCTCGGGCGCCACCGCGCAGCCGGAGGACATCGCGGCCGCCTTCGACGTCGACCTGACCTTCGTGGGCCTCTCGTCGTACGAGGCCGACGGCGCCGAGAAGGCCATGAAGGCCGTCTCCGACGGCGTGACGGGCTGCGCCGGCGGTTACGTCCTGAAGGCGGAGGGTGAGACCACCAAGGTCACCAAGGTCGCCGCGGACAAGGGTGCCGCGAAGGGCGACGAGACGGTGGCGTTCGCCGCGGACGTCGACATGGACGGCGCGGGCACGGCCACCTTCCACACCACGGTGGTGCGCAAGGGCAACACCATCGCCACGTTCTACACGGTGAACTTCGCCGCGATGTCGAAGGGCGGCGACATGGGCACCGTCCCCGCGGCCGTGGTCGACGCGCAGGTCGCCAAGCTGAAGTAGCCGGGGCGCCCGAGCCCGGGCGCCCGAGCCTACGGCCGAGCCGGGGCAGCCGAACCGAAGCATCCAAGCCGAGGCAGCCGAGCCGAGGCAGCCGACTGGCCCGCGCACACCGAAGGGCCCCGCCGCATCCCGCGGCGGGGCCCTTCGCGCAAGCCGGTGTCCGACCCGGCGCGGCGGTCCGACCTAGCGCAGCGGTCCGGTGACCGTCTCGACCGCGGCGACGAGCCGTCCCTCGCGGACGAAGGCGTCCGCCGCCGCGAGGTCGGGCGCCAGGAAGCGGTCCGGGCCGGGGCCCCGCACGCCCGCCTCGCGCACGGCCTCGATGACCGCCCGGGTGGCTCGGGCGGGAGCCAGCCCCTCGCGCAGCTCCACTCCGCGCGTGGCGGCGTACAGCTCGACGGCGATCACGCGGGTGAGGTTGTCGACGGCGGTGCGCAGCTTGCGGGCCGCCGACCAGCCCATCGACACATGGTCCTCCTGCATCGCGGAGGACGGGATGGAGTCGGCGGACGCGGGTACGGCCAGCCGCTTCAGCTCGCTGACCAGCGCGGCCTGCGTGTACTGGGCGATCATGAGCCCGGAGTCGACACCGGCGTCGTCCGCGAGGAACGGCGGGAGGCCGTGGCTGCGGTTCTTGTCCAGCAGCCGGTCGGTGCGCCGCTCGGCGATGGAGGCGAGGTCGGCGACGGCGATGGCGAGGAAGTCCAGGACGTAGGCGACCGGCGCGCCGTGGAAGTTGCCGTTGGACTCGACGCGCCCGTCGGGCAGGACGACCGGGTTGTCGACGGCCGAGGCCAGCTCCCGCTCGGCGACGAGCCGGGCGTGCGCCATGGTGTCGCGGCCGGCGCCGGCGACCTGCGGGGCACAGCGCACCGAGTAGGCGTCCTGGACCCGGGGCGCGTCGTCCTGGTGGTGGCCGGTGAGTTCCGAACCGGCCAGCACGGCGAGCATGTTGGCGGCCGAGTCGCCCTGACCGGGATGCGGGCGGATGGCGTGCAGCTCGGGGGCGAGCACCTTGTCGGTGCCGAGCAGCGCCTCCAGGCTGAGCGCGGCCGTGACGTCGGCGGACTTGTAGAGCATGTCGAGGTCGGCGAGGGCCATGACCAGCATGCCGAGCATGCCGTCGGTGCCGTTGAGGAGCGCCAGGCCCTCCTTCTCGCGCAGCTCGACGGGCGTGATGCCGTGTTCGGCGAGCAGCTCGCCGGCGGGCCGTACGGCGCCGTCGGGGCCCTCCGCGTCACCCTCCCCCATCAGGGTGAGGGCGCAGTGCGAGAGCGGGGCCAGGTCGCCGGAGCAGCCGAGGGAGCCGTACTCGTGGACGACCGGGGTGATACCGGCGTTCAGGATGTCGGCCATGGTCTGCGCGACCTCGGGCCGGACGCCGGTGTGCCCGGAGCAGACGGTCTTGAGCCGCAGGAACATCAGCGCCCGGACGACCTCGCGCTCGACCCGCGGGCCCATGCCGGCGGCGTGCGAGCGGACGATGTTGCGCTGGAGCTGGGCGCGCAGCTCCGGGCTGATGTGCCGGGTGGCCAGGGCGCCGAACCCGGTGGAGACGCCGTAGACGGGCTCGGGCTTGGCCGCCAGCGCGTCCACGATCTCGCGGGCCGCGGCGAGGGCCGCCACCGCCTCCCCGGAGAGCTCGATCCTGGCGCCGCCGCGCGCCACGGCGAGGACGTCGGACGCGGTCACGCCGGACGTCCCCACCACCACAGTGTGCATATCCATATTCAGGAGCGTACGCAGTGAAGACCGAGATGTCACCAGTGGGTACCGGCTTCACCCCTTACCGAACAGATCACATCCTCACCGTCGGCCGCGGAACCGCCGGCGCTCCCCGGGCCGCTCGTGGGAGGGCTCGTCGGCGAGGCGTACGACGGGATCGTCGGGCCCCTCCCGCCCGGCGACCACCGGCCGGGCGGCGCGCACCGCCTTCGCCCGGTACTGGGCGGCGTCGGCCAGCCGGAACAGTCTGCGGGCGGAGGACACCGGCCCGATGGGGTCCTCGGTGGAGGCGACCCCGCAGGCCACCCCCTCGCCGAGCTCCAGCTCCCCGGCCCGTCGGCACAGGTCGTCGGCGACCTTGACGACCTCGTCGGCGGGCGGACCGACGGCCAGCAGACAGAACTCGTCGCCGCCGAGCCGGGCGGCCAGCGCTCCGGGCAGCATGGCCCCGCACAGCGACAGTACCGACCCGAAGCGCTCCAGCAGCCGGTCCCCGACCGCGTGCCCCAGGGTGTCGTTGACCCGCTTCAGCCCGTTGAGGTCGCACACCACGAGGCTGACGACGACCCCCTCCGCGCGGTGCCGCTCGACCGCCTCCTCCAGCCGTACGTCGACGGCGCGACGGTTGGCCAGACCGGTGAGCGCGTCGGTGAAGGCGAGCCGGCGGGCCTCCTCCAGGCGCTCGGTCTGGGCCAGTCCGGCGGCCACGACGGCGGCGAGGACGGTGGCGAAGTCGGCGTCGGCCCGGTCGAAGACGGGGGTGCCCACGGGCCGGGCGACGTACAGCTCGCCCCACGCGCGGCCGTGCAGCACGATCGGCGCGACCACACAGGAGCCCCGGCCCCGGCGCCGCAGGGCGGCGACGCGCTGATGGCAGTAGCCGGGGCGCCCGGCGGCGGGGCCCTGGGCCGTCTCCACCCAGGCGTTGGGCTCGCCGCCGGCCACCCAGCGCTCGTGCAGGAACTCGGTGATCTCGGGGAACTGGTGCACCGGATAGGCCTCGCCGTCCGGGAACTCGTCCTCGCCCGCGGCCCGCTCCCCCACGTTCACCAGGACGCGCAGCCGCCCGAGGTCCCGCTCCCACACCGAGAGCGCGGCGAACCCCCCGGACAGCGCCCGGCAGGCACCGAGCGCGGCAGCGCGCCAGGACTCGCGAGGGGTGTGCGCCGCCGCCATCCCCTGCGCGAGCGCCACCACGGCCACCAGGCGTCTGTCCTCACCCATCTCCCCAGGCTAGGGACATTCAGCCCGAAAGGGGACACCGAAGAGGCACGGAGAGTGATGAGCGCACCTCCGGTCGCGTGTCGCCCGCTCCCCGCTCCCTCACTCGCCCGGCCACTGCGGCTTCCGCTTCTCGTTGAAGGCCGCCACGCCCTCCGCCCGGTCCCCGGAGAAGGCCACCGACCGCCAGGCCGCGTCCTCGACCTCGAGCCCGGCCCGCAGGTCCAGCCCCTGCCCCAGCCGCAGCGCCCGCTTCGCCGCCCGCAGGCCCACCGGCGAGTTCGCACCGATCCGCGCGGCCAGCGCCAGCGCCTCCTCCCGGTCGCGCCCCTCCTCCACCAGGACGTCCACCAGCCCCAGGTCCCGCGCCTCGGCCGCCTCCACCCGGCGGGCGCTGAACACCAGCTCGGCCGCCCGGGCCGCCCCCACCCGGCGCGGCAGCAGCTGGGTACCGCCGCCGCCGGGGATCACGCCCACCGACACCTCGGGCAGCCCGACCACGGCCGTACGGTCGGCCACGATCACGTCGCACGCCAGGGCCAGTTCGAAGCCGCCGCCCAGCGCGAAGCCGTGCACCGCCGCGACCGAGGGCACGGGCAGCTCGAGCACCCCGGTGTAGGCGGCGCGGGTGAGCGGCCGCTGGCGCAGCAGCTCGGCGTCGCTGAAGGAGTTCCGCTCCTTGAGGTCGGCGCCGACGCAGAACGCCCGCTCGTGCGTCGAGGTCAGCACCACGACCCGTACGTCCCGGTCCCCGCCCAGCGCCGCGCACGCGCCGGCGATCGACCGGGCCATGTCGGTGGAGACGGCGTTCATGGCCTTCGGCCGGTCCAGGACCAGCTCGGCGACGTGCCCGCCGTCCCCGTGCCGCCGTACCAGGACGAACTCCCCGAACCTCTCCTCGCTCATGACACCGTTCCCGACACCGCTCACGACACCCTCCGGTTAACGCGGGTTAACAACGCTCGCCCGATCATCCCAGCCGGGGCCGGGAGACGAAAGAGCGGCCCGGAGCCCACGCCCCCGGATTCCAGGCCCGTGAACCCGTTCGAGTGACATGACGCCCAACTCCGCCCGCATCGGGCACGGGAGCGCATAACGTGCGTCCGCCCCGGCGCATCGGGGGCGCGACCGCACCGGGGAGAGAACGCGATGACGAGCACACCGGTGAGCACCTGGACCGGGCCGTACGAGACGGCTGCGCGGGAGGAGGCGGCGTCCGGTGAGACCGGCGCGCCGTGGCTGCCGCGCCCGCGTGGGCGGCACCGCCGTCCCCGTCCCCGCAAGGTGCTGTTCGCCGCCGGCGGCCTCGCGCTGGCCGCCGGGGTGCTGAGTCTCGTCCGGCTGACCCCCGACCCGGGTGGCGCCGGCGGTTACGGCACGGCGGAGGCGGAACCCCGGCCGGAACCGGTCGCGGGCACCGACGACACTCCCGCCGCCGACACCGGCACCGGCACCGGCACCGACCGCCCGGCCGGCCCGTCCGCCGCCGTCATGCCCTCACCGACCGCGCCCAGCGCGATGGGCGGAGCGAGCGCCACACCGGCCCCCGAGGCGAGCCTGGTCCCGGGCGTCCCCGGCGCGCCGACGTCCGTCTCGCTCACCCCGGGCGCCACCTACACCCCGGCCGCACCCGCGCCCCGCGCCCCGGCGCCCGGGAGGACCGCCGCACCGCGACCCACGTCGCCCCCGGCCGCACCGGCCCCCGCCCCGACCACGGCCGCACCCGCGCCCCAGCCGGAGCAGTCCGACGATCCACGTCGGCCGGGCGTCTGCGTTCCCGTCATCGGCCTGTGCGTGGACCCCCTCGGGGCCGCCGTACCGAGGCCCCGGACCGAGCCCGCCCGGTAACGGACGCGCCCTGGGCCCGTCCTAGCCGTCGACGTCGTTGCGGCGGGTCAGCAGCCAGGGCTCGACCACACCGAGGCCGCGCACCGGCCGCTGCCACATCGGCTGGAGCGCGAAGCGGTACTTCGGCGGCTCCTCGCCCTCCTTCTCGGCGGCCGCCGCCTCCTCGGCCGCCTCGGCCTCCGAGGCCGGGGCGTCGCCGGTGCGGATCAGTTCCTCGGCGAAGGCGCTGTCGACGAGGACCGCGTCCCGGGGGGCTATCGAGGTCAGCCGGGAGGCCAGGTTGACCGTCGTGCCGAAGACATCGCCCATCCGGGTGGTGACCGTGCCGAAGGCCATGCCGACGCGCAGTTCCGGCATCGTCTCGTCGTTGCTCATCGTCTCGACGAGCAGCAGCGCGATGTCGGCGGCGATGCCCGCGTCGTCGGCCGCGTAGAGCACCTCGTCGCCGAGCGTCTTGATCAGCCGCCCGCCGCGCGCGGCGACCAGGTCGGCGGCGGTCGTCTCGAAGGCCTCGACGAGTTCGCCGAGTTCCTCCTCCTCCATCCGCCGGGTCAGCCGGGTGAAGCCGACGAGGTCCGCGAAGGCGACGGCCAGCCGCCGGTCGACCATCTCCTCGTCGTCGGCGGCCTGCACGACCCGGCCCGCCGAGGCGGCGAGCTGGCGGCGCCAGACGTAGACGAGGAACTCCTCCAGTTCGGGCAGCAGCAGCTCGACGATGGGATACGTGACCTCGGTGCGGGTCATCCCGGGCTCGGGCGGTTCGGTCAGCCCCTCCAGGAAGGAGTCGATCTGCCATTCCGCCAGACGGGCGGTGGTCTGCCCGGTGGACCGTGCCACCTGCACGGCCATCGCCTCGCTCAGCAGCCCGGCCTCCACGAGGCCGGCAAGGCGCCGCAGGGCGAGGACGTCGGCCTCGGTGAGGGCCCTGGCCTGCCCGATGTCGGCGAAGCCCATGGCCCGCCAGAAGCGCGACGCCAGCTCCATGGAGACACCGGCGCTGCGGGCGGCCTGGAACGGGGTGTAGCGCCGCTCGGCGCCGAGGATGAGCTGTTCGAGGCGCAGGGCGAGAGGATGCGGGTCCTCTCCGGGGTCGCCCGGATCGACGGGTTCGGCGGACGGCAGGTTTCCCCGGCCGTCCGCGCCCGCGCCGGAGCCCGTGTCGTCGACGGTCACGCCTGCTGCCCTTCCGATCTTCCGCGGTCAGGTATCGACCGGCCTCAACTCTACGGCAGGTGTGCGCCAGCTCACTCCGTCCGGTTCGACGGGGCGAGGCCGCCCGGCGTCCGGGTCACGCCGGTCTCAGATGCACGATGTCCCCCGCGCCCACCGGCTCCTGTACCCCTTCCTTCGTGGCGATCACGAGCCGTCCGTCCCCGTCGACCGCGACCGCCTCGCCGACGATCGACCGGTCTCCCGGCAGCTCGGCCCGTACCGTTCGTCCCAGCGTCGCGCACCCGGCCGCGTACGTCTCCTGGAGACCGCTCGCCGCCGGGTCGCCGCCGGCCGTCCGCCAGCGCCCGTACCACTCCTCGAGCGCGCGCAGGACACCCCGCAGCAGCGGGTCCCGGTCCGTGGTGAGCGCGTCGGCGAGGGCCAGCGATCCCGCCTGGGGCACCGGCAGCTCGTCCGCGCGCAGCGTGACGTTGAGGCCGACACCGATGACCACGGCCTCCTGCCCGGCCCGCTCCGCGAGGATGCCGCCCGCCTTGCGTTCCTCTCCCCCGACGGTCACCAGGAGGTCGTTGGGCCACTTGAGTGCCGTGTCGACGCCCGCGGCCCGGGCCAGGCCGGTCGCCACGGCCACCCCGGTGAGCAGCGGCAGCCAGCCCCAGCGGGCCACCGGCACCTCGGCCGGCGTGAGCAGCACGGAGAAGAAGAGCCCGGAGCGCGGGGGCGCGGTCCACCGTCGGTCCAGCCGGCCGCGCCCCGAGGTCTGCTCCTCGGCGACGAGGACCGCGCCCTCGGCCGCCTTGCCCGCGCCGGCCGCCGCCACCAGGTCGGAGTTGGTGGAACCGGTGCTCTGCACCACGTCCACGCGCGACCACAGCCCGCCCTCCCGTACCAGCGCCCGGCGCAGTGCCGGGGCGTTGAGGGGCGGACGGTCCAGATCGGACCACCGGCCGCCGCCGTCGTCTGCTGCATCTCGCGGTGTCATGCAAGCCACCCTAGGTGTGTTGAATGCCGCACTGCCGATCCCCAGGGCCAGCACTACTCTACGGATGAGTAACCGTCCCCCCTTTTGAGCAGGCAGGGAGCCACATCCCGATGTCCGAGCCGGAAGAGCGCCACGAGATCCCAGGGATCGACATCCACACGACCGCGGGCAAGCTCGCGGATCTCCAGCGCCGCATCCAGGAAGCGACGCACGCCGGTTCGGAGCGTGCCGTCGAGAAGCAGCACTCCAAGGGCAAGTTGACGGCCCGTGAGCGGATCGAGCTGCTCCTCGACGAGGGGTCGTTCGTCGAGTTGGACGAGTTCGCACGGCACCGCTCCACCAACTTCGGCCTGGAGAACAACCGTCCGTACGGCGACGGCGTCGTCACCGGCTACGGCACGGTCGACGGCCGTCCGGTCGCCGTCTTCTCCCAGGACTTCACGGTGTTCGGCGGAGCGCTCGGCGAGGTCTACGGCCAGAAGATCGTCAAGGTCATGGACTTCGCGCTGAAGACCGGCTGCCCGGTCATCGGCATCAACGACTCCGGCGGCGCGCGGATCCAGGAGGGGGTCGCCTCGCTGGGCGCGTACGGCGAGATCTTCCGCCGCAACACGCACGCGTCCGGCGTTATCCCGCAGATCAGCCTGGTCGTCGGCCCGTGCGCGGGCGGCGCGGTGTACTCGCCGGCGATCACCGACTTCACGGTGATGGTGGACCAGACCTCGCACATGTTCATCACCGGTCCGGACGTCATCAAGACGGTCACCGGCGAGGACGTCGGCTTCGAGGAGCTGGGCGGCGCGCGCACCCACAACGCGGTGTCGGGCGTGGCGCACCACATGGCCGGCGACGAGAAGGACGCCATCGAGTACGTCAAGCAGCTGCTGTCGTACCTGCCGTCCAACAACCTCTCCGAGGCCCCGGTGTTCCCGGAGGAGGCGGACCTGTCCGTCACCGACGAGGACCTGGAGCTGGACTCCATCGTCCCGGACAGCGCCAACCAGCCGTACGACATGCACACGGTGATCGAGCATGTGCTGGACGACGCCGAGTTCTTCGAGACGCAGGCGCTGTTCGCGCCGAACATCCTCACCGGTTACGGCCGGGTCGAGGGCCACCCGGTCGGCATCGTCGCCAACCAGCCGATGCAGTTCGCCGGGTGTCTGGACATCACGGCCTCGGAGAAGGCGGCCCGCTTCGTCCGCACCTGCGACGCGTTCAACATCCCGGTCGTCACCTTCGTGGACGTGCCCGGCTTCCTGCCCGGCGTCGACCAGGAGCACGACGGCATCATCCGCCGCGGCGCCAAGCTGATCTACGCGTACGCCGAGGCGACGGTCCCGCTCATCACGGTGATCACCCGCAAGGCCTTCGGCGGCGCCTACGACGTCATGGGCTCCAAGCACCTGGGAGCGGACCTCAACCTGGCCTGGCCGACCGCCCAGATCGCCGTGATGGGCGCCCAGGGCGCGGTCAACATCCTGCACCGCCGCACGATCGCGGAGGCGGCGGCGAGCGGTGAGGACCTGGAGGCGGTGCGCGCCCGGCTGATCCGGGAGTACGAGGACACCCTCCTCAACCCCTACGTCGCGGCCGAGCGCGGCTATGTCGACTCGGTGATCATGCCGTCCGACACGCGTCGGCACATCGTGCGCGGCCTGCGTCAGCTGCGCACCAAGCGGGAATCCCTCCCTCCGAAGAAGCACGGCAACATCCCCCTCTAAGGAGCCGCTGTGACGATCAAGGTCGTACGGGGCAATCCGACCCCCGAGGAGCTCGCCGCCGCCCTGGCGGTGGTCCGGGCCCGCGCCGCGGCGGCGGCGGCCGCCCCGTCCGGCGCGGACACCCCGAGGGACGCGTGGTCCGACCCGTCCCGCATCGCGGCACAGCGGGTCCCGCACCCGGGCCGGGCGTCCTGGACCCGCACCTACTGGCCGAGCTGAGCACCGCCCACCTTCTCGCCGGCCTTTTCTCGCGGCGCGCGGCTCCGCCGAGCGCGGCCCCGCCGCGCGGGCGCGACCGACCCCGTCGGCCCGCAGTCGAACGCCGAGCGAACATCCGGTGAACGACTGCGGGCCCGCAACTTGAGTACGGGTACTCAGGCGCCGTCAATCCGGCATGCCGCACGCTGGCGGCATGCTGTGGTCCGACCCCGAGAACGAGCCCCCCGAGGAACTCCGCGAGATGCAGGAGAGCCTGCGGAGACTCGGCCTCTTTCTCGCGCTGGCCATGGTCGTGGCGATGATCGTGCTGGGGCTCAGATAGAGCACGCCGCGCCGCTAGGCTGATCGCATGCGCCGACTCGTCCTCGCCTCCCAGTCCCCCGCCCGGCTGAACCTGCTGCGCCAGGCCGGTCTCGCCCCCGAGGTGATCGTGAGCGGGGTCGACGAAGACGCCGTCACCGCCCCCACCCCGGCCGAACTGGCGCTAGCGCTCGCCGAGGCGAAGGCCTCCGTCGTGGCCGCGAAGCCCGAGGTCAAGGGCGCCCTGGTGATCGGCTGCGACTCGGTGCTCGACCTGGACGGCGAGGCGCTGGGCAAGCCGGCGGACGCCGCGGAGGCCACCGCGCGCTGGAAGGCGATGCGCGGCCGGGCCGGGACCCTCCAGACCGGCCACTGCGTCTACGACACCGTCAGCGGGCGCTACACCTCGGCGACCGCCTCCACCGTCGTGCGCTTCGGCGAGCCGACCGACGAGGAGGTCGCGGCGTACGTCGCCTCGGGCGAACCGCTCTACGTCGCCGGGGCCTTCACCCTGGACGGCCGCTCGGCCCCGTTCATCGAGGGCATCGACGGCGACCACGGCAACGTCATCGGCATCAGCCTGCCCCTCGTGCGCCGCCTGTTGGCGCAACTGGGTGTCGGGATCACGGAGTTGTGGGCGCCGTCGGAGGCGTGACCGGCGCCGGCGCGGCCGGCGGGCCGTCCCCGTCGCCCTTGCCGCCCTCCGGCTGCCCCGCGGCGGGCCGCGCCTGGGCGTCGTAGGTCATCAGGAGCAGCACGATCAGGGCCAGGACGACCACCATGAACAGGAACTGCGTCAAGCCCAGCAGACCCCACGCGAAGGCCCCCAGCAGGCCGTGGACGACCGCGGCGCTGATCAGCAGCACCCGGCCGAGGCCGGCGGGCGCGCGGTCGCGCAGCGCCACCAGCAGGGCCACCACGGCGCACAGGCCGAAGTAGAGCCCGAAGAGGATCCCGCCGACCTTCGAGGACGTCGACATGACGTCCGGGTCCATTCCGGCCAGGGACATGTCCTGCCGGTCCACCACGACGCCCATGAACCAGTTCACAGCGGCGACGCCGAGCGCCTCCGCGAAGAGCACGACCGCCACGATCCACGCCACCGGTCTGCGCACCACCGGTCCCACCCACTTTCGACCCCGACCCGAGCAAGGGTGCTGTTACCTGAAGTACGTTCGGAACATCCTGAACGCTACTAACGGGTAAACCCCGGGACAAGGGTTCTGCGCGCGGCAAAGAATCATTGGGCCATTCGTAGGGACTCCACAAAGAAACAGAGTGTGCCGCAGCACGTGCTCACAGAGACCTTGGCCACATCAGAGGGCTAGGGTTTGCCGGAGGAGTGCTGCGTACGGCGGTACTACAAGGGATTTCGCTGTCGAGTGAGCCTGGCATCACGCTCCGTGTGGGCAAGCTCACCTTTGGGGACGGGTCGAAGAGTCGTGTCGGCAGTCCCTAAACTCGGCTTGTTTCAAGGAGGGAGCCTCAATCGTGCGCAAGGTGCTCATCGCCAACCGTGGCGAAATCGCAGTCCGCGTGGCCCGGGCATGCCGGGATGCCGGTATCGCGAGCGTGGCCGTATACGCCGACCCGGACCGGGACGCTCTGCATGTCCGCGCGGCGGATGAGGCGTTCGCCCTGGGCGGTGACTCTCCTGCGACCAGCTATCTCGACATCGAGAAGGTGCTGAACGCGGCACGGGAGTCCGAGGCCGACGCCGTTCACCCCGGCTACGGCTTCCTCTCGGAGAACGCCGAGTTCGCGCAGGCGGTGCTGGACGCGGGTCTGATCTGGATCGGCCCGCCCCCGCAGGCCATCCGTGACCTCGGCGACAAGGTCGCCGCCCGGCACATCGCCCAGCGGGCCGGCGCGCCGCTGGTCGCCGGTACGCCCGACCCGGTCTCCGGCGCCGACGAGGTCGTCGCGTTCGCCGAGGAGCACGGGCTGCCCATCGCGATCAAGGCCGCCTTCGGCGGTGGCGGTCGCGGTCTGAAGGTCGCCCGGACGCTGGAAGAGGTCCCGGAGCTGTACGACTCGGCCGTCCGTGAGGCGGTCGCCGCCTTCGGCCGGGGCGAGTGCTTCGTCGAGCGCTACCTGGACAAGCCGCGGCACGTGGAGACGCAGTGCCTGGCCGACAGCCACGGCAACGTGGTCGTCGTCTCGACCCGTGACTGCTCGCTCCAGCGCCGCCACCAGAAGCTGGTCGAGGAGGCCCCGGCGCCGTTCCTGTCCGAGGCGCAGGTCGCCGAGCTGTACTCCTCCTCCAAGGCCATCCTGAAGGAGGCCGGTTACGTCGGAGCGGGCACCGTCGAGTTCCTCGTCGGTGTGGACGGCACGATCTCCTTCCTGGAGGTCAACACCCGCCTCCAGGTCGAGCACCCGGTGACCGAGGAGGTCGCGGGCATCGACCTGGTGCGCGAGATGTTCCGGATCGCCGACGGCGAGGAGCTCGGGTACGGCGACCCGGAGCTGCGCGGTCACTCGTTCGAGTTCCGTATCAACGGCGAGGACCCGGGCCGCGGCTTCCTGCCGGCCCCCGGCACGGTCACCACCTTCGCCCCGCCGTCCGGTCCGGGCGTGCGCCTGGACGCGGGCGTCGAGTCCGGCAGCGTGATCGGCCCGGCGTGGGACTCGCTCCTCGCCAAGCTGATCGTCACCGGCGCCACCCGTGAGCAGGCGCTCCAGCGGGCGGCCCGCGCGCTGGCGGAGTTCCAGGTCGAGGGCATGGCCACGGCCATCCCGTTCCACCGTGCGGTGGTCCAGGACCCGGCCTTCGCGCCGGAGCTCACCGGCAGCCAGGACCCGTTCACGGTGCACACCCGCTGGATCGAGACCGAGTTCGTCAACGAGATCCCGGCGTTCTCGGCCCCGGCCGACACCGACGCCGAGGACGAGACCGACCGCGAGACGATCGTCGTCGAGGTCGGCGGCAAGCGCCTGGAGGTCTCCCTTCCGTCCTCGCTCGGCATGAGCCTGGCCCGCACCGGCCTCGCGGCGGGCGCCAAGCCCAAGCGCCGCGCGGCCAAGAAGTCCGGTCCCATGGCCTCCGGCGACACCCTCGCCTCCCCGATGCAGGGCACCATCGTCAAGGTGGCCGTCGAGGAGGGCCAGGAGGTCAAGGAGGGCGACCTGATCGTCGTCCTCGAGGCGATGAAGATGGAGCAGCCGTTGAACGCGCACCGCACCGGCACCGTCAAGGGCCTGAGCGCGGAGGTCGGCGCGTCGATCACCTCGGGCTCGGCGATCTGCGAGATCAAGGACTGACCCACCGCGCAACACCGCTCACCGTGTCGAGGCGCCCGCTCCCCGGGCGCCTCGCCGCGTTCACGGCGCCGGTCCGGCCGTCTCGGCCCGTCCGGCTCTCGCCTTTCGCGGCACCGGCCGGCGAATGCGGCCCGTCTGGGGGTCCCCCTCCCGGGGGAACGTGAGCACGAGGCCCGTTCAGGGCCGATCCGGGGTCTGGGGGGGCGGAGCCCCCAGGTCACCCGTGCCGGATCTCCGGCTCACCCGCGCCGACGACCGCCCGAGGTCACCGACGGCGCAGGTCCGCGACCCGCGCCCGCTCCCCGCCGGGAGCCTGCTCACCCAGCATCGAGGCCGCCCGCAGGCCGGCGGCGGCGCCCGGCACCTGGCCCCGTCGCGGGGCGGGCAACGGAACGTCCCGACGCTGCTGCTGATGGCGCGCCGGGACCGCGTCACCCCCCGGGCTCCCCGACGCCCCGGCCACGGCGATCTGCACCCCCTGGTCCGCCAGAGCCTGGAGCTCGGTGGCCGCGCGGTCGTCGTGCGCGGGCGGCTCGTCGGTCACCAGCCGGGTGATGACGTCCGTCGGCACGGTCTGGAACATCGTGTCCGTGCCGAGCTTGGTGTGGTCGGCGAGGACGACGACCTCGGCGGCCGCCTGCACCAGCGCCCGGTCCACGGACGCCGACAGCATGTTGGACGTGGACAGCCCGCGCTCCGCGGTCAGCCCGCTCCCGGAGATGAAGGCCCGCGACACCCTGAGTCCCTGGAGGGACTGCTCGGCGCCGCTGCCCACGAGGGCGTAGTTGGAGCCCCGCAGGGTGCCGCCGGTCATCACGACCTCGACCCGGTTGGCATGGGCCAACGCCTGGGCGACCAGCAGCGAGTTGGTGACGACGGTCAGTCCGGGCACCCGGGCGAGCCGGCGGGCCAGCTCCTGTGTCGTGGTGCCCGCCCCGACCACGATGGCCTCGCCCTCTTCGACGAAGTTGGCGGCGAGGTCCGCGATGGCGGTCTTTTCGGCGGTCGCGAGATGGGATTTCTGCGGAAAGCCGGATTCTCGCGTGAACCCGCCCGGCAATACCGCACCGCCGTGTCGGCGGTCGAGGAGTCCTTCTGCCTCCAGTGCGCGCACGTCCCGCCGTACGGTCACTTCGGAGGTCTGGACGACGCGGGCGAGTTCACGGAGCGACACGGCCCCGTTCGCTCGCACCATTTCGAGGATCAATTGACGACGTTCTGCAGCGAACACGAAACTGACAGTAACGCGGACGACCGTCTGCTTTCAGCTCTTTGCGCCGAATAGTAGAAGTTGTTCGCACAGGGGGACGGGGAGTGGTATAGGGCCCACTTCCGGCGCCTATGCCTCCCGCATGTACGGCGACCCGGCGACGACGCACCGTCAACTCCCCGCGACCAGCGGGGAGTCGGAACCGGACGTCAGGCCTCGCCGGTCGTCTTCCGGGTGTGCAGCTGCCGCGCCACCTCCGCGATCGACCCGGAAAGGGACGGGTACACGGTGAACGCGTTCGCGATCTGTTCGACCGTCAGGTTGTTGTCGACGGCGATCGAGATCGGATGGATGAGTTCCGAGGCGCGCGGCGCCACGACCACCCCGCCGACGACGATCCCGGTGCCGGGCCGGCAGAAGATCTTGACGAAGCCGTCGCGGATGCCCTGCATCTTGGCGCGCGGGTTGCGCAGCAGCGGCAGCTTGACGACCCGGGCGTCGATCTTTCCGCCGTCCACGTCGGCCTGGCTGTAGCCGACGGTGGCGATCTCGGGGTCGGTGAAGACGTTCGAGGAGACGGTCTTGAGGTTGAGCGGGGCCACCGCGTCGCCGAGGAAGTGGTACATGGCGATGCGGCCCTGCATCGCGGCGACCGAGGCCAGGGCGAAGATCCCGGTCACGTCACCGGCGGCGTACACACCGGGGGCGGTGGTGCGGGAGACCTTGTCGGTCCAGATGTGACCGGACTCGCGGACCTTGACGCCCGCCTCCTCCAGGCCCATCCCCTCACTGTTGGGAATGGCGCCGACCGCCATGAGGCAGTGCGAGCCGGTGATGACCCGGCCGTCGGACAGGGTGACCTCGACCCGGTCGCCGACCCGCTTGGCGGACTCGGCGCGCGAGCGGGCCATGACGTTCATGCCGCGGCGCCGGAAGACGTCCTCGAGGACGGCGGCGGCGTCCGGGTCCTCGCCGGGCAGCACGCGGTCGCGGGAGGAGACGAGGGTGACCTTGGAGCCGAGGGCCTGGTAGGCGCCGGCGAACTCCGCGCCGGTCACACCCGAGCCGACCACGATGAGCTCCTCGGGAAGCTCGCCGAGGTCGTAGACCTGGGTCCAGTTCAGGATGCGCTCGCCGTCGGGCTGGGCGTCCGGCAGCTCACGCGGGTGGGCGCCGGTGGCGAGCAGCACGGCGTCGGCGGTGAGGGTCTCCTCGGTGCCGTCGGCGGCGCTGACCACGACCTTGCGCGAGCCGTCGAGGGCCTGCATGCCCTCCAGCCGGCCACGGCCGCGCAGCACGCGCGCGCCGGCCCGGGTGACGGAGGCGGTGATGTCGTGCGACTGGGCGAGCGCCAACCTCTTCACGCGTCGGTTGACCTTGCCGAGGTCCACGCCCACGACCCGGGCCGCCTGCTCCAGCGGCGGGGTGTCGTCGGCGACGATGATCCCCAGCTCCTCGTACGAGGAGTCGAAGGTGGTCATCACCTCGGCCGTGGCGATCAGGGTCTTCGACGGCACGCAGTCGGTCAGCACCGACGCCCCGCCCAGACCGTCGCAGTCGACGACGGTCACCTCCGCGCCGAGCTGCGCGGCCACCAGCGCCGCCTCATAGCCGCCGGGTCCGCCACCGATGATCACGATCCGAGTCACGTACTCCATTGTCCCGCACCGGGGCCGGTGGTACTGCCCCGGGGGGCCGCGGGGTCGGCACCGTTACGAGAGTGACGCGTGCGCGGCCTGCCGTACTCTCCTTGCATGTCGCTCTACGCCGCGTACGCCGGCAACCTCGACGCGCGGCTGATGACCCGCCGCGCTCCCCACTCGCCACTGCGCGCCACCGGCTGGCTGAACGGGTGGCGGCTGACGTTCGGCGGCGAGCAGCTGGGCTGGGAGGGCGCGCTGGCGACGGTCGTCGAGGATCCGGCCGACCCCGGCGCGCAGGTCTTCGTCGCGCTGTACGACGTCGCCCCCATGGACGAGGACTCCCTGGACCGCTGGGAGGGCGTGGGTCTCGGCATCTACCGGCGGGCGCGGGTACGGGTGCAGACCATGGAGGGCGAGGAGTCCGCCTGGATGTTCGTGCTGGACGGCTACGAGGGCGGGCTGCCCGCGGCCCGCTATCTGGGGGAGATCGCCGACGCGGCGGAGTCGGCGGGAGCACCACACGATTACGTGATGGAGCTGCGCAAGAGGCCTTGCTGAGCCCGGTCGACTCTAGACTCGGTGCGCATCAGCACACGCACGGGAGAGCGCGATGACCGGCAGGACTGCGTACACCGTCTTCAACGACAAGGACATCCTCGTCACGGGCGAGTGACCGCCCGGCGCCGGGCGCCCTCGTTGGAAACGACAAGACAACGATCGCCATCCCGTGGGCTCTGTCATCTACGCGCGTAGGCCGGAACGGGCTACCCTCATCGCGTGAACGCATCTCTCCTCCCGGACGACATCCAGGGCGACCCGCACGCCGCCGCCGACGCCGCCGCCGCACGACTGCGCGAACTGACCGGCGCCGAGACCCACGACGTCGCCCTCGTGATGGGCTCCGGCTGGGCGCCGGCCGTCGACGCCCTGGGCACTCCCGACGCCGAGTTCCAGGTCACCGAGCTGCCCGGATTCCCGCCGCCCGCGGTCGAGGGCCACGGCGGCAAGATCCGCTCCTACCAGATCGGTGAGAAGCGGGCGCTGGTCTTCCTGGGCCGCACCCACTACTACGAGGGCCGCGGCGTCGCCGCCGTCGCCCACGGGGTCCGTACGGCGGTGGCGGCCGGCTGCAAGACGATCGTGCTGACCAACGGCTGCGGCGGCCTGCGCGAGGGCATGCGCCCCGGCCAGCCGGTGCTGATCAGCGACCACATCAACCTCACGGCGACCTCCCCCATCGTCGGCGCGAACTTCGTGGACCTCACGGACCTGTACTCGCCGCGGCTGCGCACCCTGTGCAAGGAGATCGACGGCACGCTGGAGGAGGGCGTCTACGCCCAGTTCCCCGGCCCGCACTACGAGACGCCCGCCGAGATCCGGATGGCCCGGACGATCGGCGCGGACCTGGTGGGCATGTCGACCGTGCTGGAAGCCATCGCGGCGCGTGAGGCCGGAGCCGAGGTGCTCGGCATCTCCCTGGTGACCAACCTCGCCGCCGGCATGACCGGCGAGCCGCTGAACCACGAAGAGGTCCTCCAGGCCGGGCGGGACAGCGCGACGCGGATGGGCTCGCTGCTGGCCCAGGTGCTCGGACGGCTCTAGCGCCGTCTTCCCGTTCCCGGGGGCCGCGTGGCCCCGGACCCCCGGCTCCGACCCGGGAACGGGCCTCGTCCCCGATCGCCGGACGGACCCAGTGACACCGGCCGGCGCCGACTCGCAACCGGAGGCTGAACCACCGTGCACGACGATCTCCTCGCCCGCGCCCACGCCTGGCTCGCGGAGGATCCCGACCCGGAGACGCGCGACGAGCTCGCCGCGCTCATCGAGGCCAAGGACGTCACCGAACTCGCCGACCGTTTCGGCGGGACCCTCCAGTTCGGTACCGCCGGCCTGCGCGGCGAGCTCGGCGCCGGGCCCATGCGGATGAACCGCTCCGTGGTGATCCGGGCCGCGGCCGGCCTCGCCGCGTACCTCACGAAGACCGGCGGGACCGGCGGAGTCGTCGTCATCGGCTACGACGCGCGCCACAAGTCGGAGGACTTCGCCCGCGACACCGCGGCCGTGATGACCGGCGCGGGCTTCCGGGCCGCCGTGCTGCCCCGACCGCTCCCCACCCCCGTCCTCGCCTTCGCCATAAGGCATCTGGGCGCGGTCGCCGGCGTGGAGGTCACCGCCAGCCACAACCCGCCGCGCGACAACGGCTACAAGGTGTACCTGGGAGACGGCTCGCAGATCGTGCCGCCCGCCGACGCCGGGATCGCGGCCGAGATCGACGCGATCGCCGCCCTGGCGGACGTGCCGCGTCCGCAGACCGGCTGGCAGACCCTCGACGAGGCCGTCCTCGACGCCTACCTGGCCCGTACGGACGCCGTGCTCGCGCCGGACTCCCCCCGCACGGCCCGCACGGTGTACACCGCGATGCACGGTGTGGGCAAGGACGTCCTGCTGGCGGCCTTCGCCCGCGCGGGCTTCCCCGAGCCCGTCCTCGTAGCCGAGCAGGCCGATCCCGACCCGGACTTCCCGACCGTCGCCTTCCCCAACCCGGAAGAGCCCGGCGCGATGGACCTGGCCTTCGCCAGGGCCCGCGAGACGGCCCCCGACCTGATCATCGCCAACGACCCGGACGCCGACCGCTGCGCCGTGGCCGTGCCCCACGAGGGCGACTGGCGCATGCTGCGGGGCGACGAGGTCGGCTCGCTGCTCGCCGCGCACCTCGTCCGGCGCGGGGCGCGGGGCACCTTCGCCGAGTCGATCGTGTCCTCCTCCCTGCTCGGCCGTATCGCCGAGAAGGCGGGCCTGCCCTACGAGGAGACCCTCACCGGCTTCAAGTGGATCGCCCGCGTCGACGGCCTGCGCTACGGCTACGAGGAGGCCCTGGGCTACTGCGTGGACCCCGAGGGAGTGCGGGACAAGGACGGCATCACCGCCGCCCTGCTGATCACGGAGCTGGCCTCCGCCCTCAAGTCCGAGGGCCGCACGCTCCTCGACCTGCTCGACGACCTCGCCGTGGAGCACGGTCTGCACGCCACCGACCAGCTCTCGGTGCGCGTCCAGGACCTCTCGCTGATCGCCGACGCGATGCGGCGCCTGCGCGAGCGGCCCCCGGCCTCCCTCGCGGGCCTGGCCGTCACCCGGGCCGAGGACCTCACCCGGGGCACGGACAGCCTGCCCCCCACCGACGGGCTGCGCTACACACTGGACGGCGCCCGGGTCATCGTCCGCCCCAGCGGCACCGAGCCGAAGTTGAAGTGCTACCTGGAGGTCGTGGTCCCGGTCCCCGCCCACGCCGACCTCCCGGCGGCCCGCGCCACGGCGGACGAGCTGCTCACCGCGATCAAGCGGGACCTGTCTGCGGCGGCCGGTATCTGATCTCGCGAGGCCACCGGGCCGGGCCCGGCGGGCGGAGCACCGGCCCGTGGGGCCCGCGCCCCCGGGCCGGGCCCCACGCGGGGCCGGGCGGTCCTCACGGCAGGAACAGCACCGCCGCCGCGCCCAGGACGCCGACGACGACCCCGATCGGCCACAGCGCGCGCCCGCGCCGGCGCGCGTCGGCCGGACCGGATGGGCGGGCCTGCGGGTCCCGCCACATCGCGGTGATCTCGGCGGCCGTCCGCTCGTACGGGTGCAGCAGGCCGAACCTGGCCTCCAGCCAGGGCCAGCGGAGCGAGGCCACCCGCCACTCCTCGAACGAGGACTGCCGGCCGTGGATCCGCAGCCGGGCGCCCTGGCACTCCACGGCCCGTACCTGCTCCCAGGCGAGGTGCCGGGCCGCGCCCAGGCCGTTGAACCACAGGCCCTCGCGGTCGGCGGTGATCCGCCAGCCGATCCGGCGCGGCACCATCAGGGCGGCGAGCGCGGTGGCGGCCAGGCCGTAGCCGTACCTCCACCACCCGGAGTCCTCCCAGTAGACCAAGACGAGCAGCAGCGCCAGCCCGACCGCGCACCAGTCGGCCCATCCGGCACGCCACCGCCGCACCGTCACGGGGTCGGCGCTCCCGGTCCGCTCGGCGACGACGACCGCGACGGCGGCCCCGCGCAGCTCCTCCTGCCGGGCCTCCCGGAGGGCCTTGCCCCGCTCGGCCCTGGCCCTGCGCCGGAACGCGAGGCCCGTCACCGGCCGCACGGGCCCCACGGACGCCTCCACCACCGGCGGCTCACCGGCCTTGTCGGCCGCCGCGAGGAGCACGGCCTCGGCGCCGTCGCAGGGGGACCCGTACAGAACGGCCTCCCGCAGGGGCCCGGCGCTCTCGGCGTCGATCCGCGAGATCAGCTCCCGAAGGCTCTCGTCACCCTCGGCGTCGCCTTCCGCGTCGTCCTCTGGGTGGTCCTCTCGGTGGTCGTCCTCCTCCTCGTCCTCCTCGTCGTCGTCCGCGGGCCCGCCGAGTTCGGTGGTGGACACCGTGAACAGGGGGCGCAGCGCGGCAAGGTCGTCGGCGGCGAAGACCTCGGTCTCGACATCGGCGTTCTCCCGGACGAGCACACGCAGCACCGGGACGGGCGCCCGGCGCAGACCGACGGCCCGGCGGCGGGCCCGCGCCGCGGAGTACAGCACGGTGAGCCCCAGCCCGGCCAGGCACCAGCCCGCCGCGGGGACCACCTGCCGGTCCTCGGCCGGTCCCCAGAGGTCCGCGGTGGCGTACAGGACGCCACCGGCGACGACCGTGACGAGCCCGGCCCACAGCAGGAAGGTGCCCCGTTCCGCCCGTCGGCGCGCGGCCCCGGGAGCCAGGGGCACCCCGGCGGTCACTCCCCCGGCGGCCTCCAGCGCCGCCGCACGCTGCCGCTTCCGCGCGGCCAGCCTCAGGCCCACGGCCGCCCAGACGCCGACGAGCGCGACCGTCAGTCCCAGCCGCACCGGCCAGGCGGAGTCCCCCTGCGCCGCCACGACGGCCACGGCGAACGGCGCGAGGACGAGGGCCGCCTCGGGCCGCAGCACCAGCCACACCAGGTGCAGGGCGACCAGTGCGGCGGCCCAGGCGGGCAGCCCGCCGGACCGGTGCAGCAGACCGGCACCGGCCACGGACGCCACCGGCAGCGCCACGAACACGGACTCCCGCGCCCGCACGGGCACCCAGCGCGGCGGCAGCCCGCGCGTCCAGCGCGCCGCCTGCCCGGCGTCCCAGGAGCGGCACCCCTCGGGTATCGCCCCGTCCGGCAGCCGCAGAACCTCAGCGGAATGTGTACTCATCGCTCCCCCGACCTACCGACCCACCAGTTCTCCGACCCACCCCGGCCGCCACACCCGACGCCCCGCGCAACGCCCGACGCCCCGCGCCGCACCCGACACCCCGCGCCCCCCTCGCAACGCCCGGCACCCCTCACCCGACGTCCCACAAGCGACACCAGGCGCCCACGCACCACGAACGAGCCCCCGCCGCGGCCCCGCGCCGACCGCGCCCCGCCGTGCCGACCCCGCCTCACCCCACAGCCAGCAGAATCCCCAGCACCACGGCCCCCGCCACCGCCGGTCCCAGGATCTCCCAGGCCCAGCGGACGGTGACCTCGCCCTGTGCGGTCGCCGCCTTCTCGTTCGTCTCCCACAGCTCCCGCAGCTCGTCCATGACCCGGTCGGTCTCGGCGCGCACGGGCCCGTCCGCCGCGGGGCCGGCGTTGCGCGAACCTCCGCGCAGGCCGGTGAGCCCGCCGAGGCCCGCGTCCCGGCCGCCGCGGCCGCCCCCGGCCCGCTCCGCCGCCGCCTTGGACTCCCGCCGGGTCGCCTTCTTCCGCGCCCGCAACGAGACGGGGATGGACCACAGCTGGAACTTCTTCCCCGACGCCGCGACGATCTCGTTGGAGTAGCCGGACCGCAGGGAGGCCACCTGCCCCCACGGCAGCACGATCACCCGGAAGGGATTGCGCACCCGGATCCGGTCCCGGCCCGCGAACACGGCGGGCCGCAGCGTGAAGGCGACGATCAGCGGCACCACCAGGATCAGCGTCGCGAGCGCCAGCCAGGGCGTGCTCCCCTCGCCCACGAAGATCGCGTCGAGGCCGAGCCAGGCCACCAGACCCAGCAGCAGCACGCCACCGGCCATGCCCGCGGGCGACCGGTAGATGCGGTCCTTGATCTCGGGTGCCGAAGGCTGCGGCGCGGGGGGCTGGTCTTCCGGGGTCGTCATGGTCCCGATTCTGCCCGACACCCACCGGCCCGCTCATCCGCGGCCCCGCCGTTCACGGCGAGCACGGATGCGACCGCCGGGGTGTACAGCCGCTACGCGCGTAGATATGCTCGTCTGGTGACCATGCCCACCAATACACCTACCGCAGCCGACGCACTCACGGACGTCACGGCGTCCGACGGCTCGCTGCGCCGCTTCCTCCACGGGCTGCCCGGCGTCGACACGGTCGGCCTGGAGGCGCGCGCCGCCGCGCTCGGCACCCGTTCCATCAAGACGACCGCGAAGGCGTACGCCATCGACCTCGCGATCTCGATGGTCGACCTGACGACGCTGGAAGGCGCGGACACCCCGGGCAAGGTCCGGGCGCTCGGCGTGAAGGCGGTCCACCCCGACCCGACCGACCGTACGACCCCGACCACGGCCGCGGTCTGCGTGTATCCGGACATGGTGGCCACCGCCAAGGCGGCCGTCGCCGGTTCAGGCGTCAAGGTCGCCTCGGTCGCCACCGCCTTCCCGGCCGGCCGCGCCGCCCTCGAGGTGAAGCTCGCGGACGTCCGGGACGCCGTCGCCGCGGGCGCCGACGAGATCGACATGGTCATCGACCGCGGGGCGTTCCTCTCGGGCAAGTACCTGAAGGTGTACGACGAGATCACCGCCGTGCGCGAGGCGTGCGGGACGGCCGCCCGGCTGAAGGTCATCTTCGAGACGGGCGAGCTGTCGACGTACGACAACATCCGCCGGGCGAGCTGGCTCGGCATGCTGGCCGGCGCCGACTTCATCAAGACCTCGACCGGCAAGGTCGCCGTCAACGCCACGCCCGCGAACACCCTGCTGATGCTGGAGGCCGTGCGGGACTTCCGCGCGCAGACCGGCGTCCAGGTCGGTGTGAAGCCCGCCGGCGGCATCCGCACCACCAAGGACGCGATCAAGTTCCTCGTCCTGGTCAACGAGACCGCGGGCGAGGACTGGCTGGACAACCACTGGTTCCGCTTCGGCGCCTCCTCGCTCCTGAACGACCTGCTGATGCAGCGTCAGAAGCTGGCCACCGGCCGCTACTCCGGCCCCGACTACGTGACGGTGGACTGATCACCATGGCATCCACGACTGCATCCGCATTCGAGTACGCTCCGGCCCCCGAGTCCCGCTCGGTCGTCGACATCGCCCCCTCCTACGGCCTGTTCATCGACGGTGAGTTCACCGAGGCGGCCGACGGCAAGGTCTTCAAGACCGTCTCGCCGTCCACCGAGGAGGTCCTCTCCGAGATCGCCCAGGCGGGCGAGGCGGACGTCGACCGTGCCGTGCGGGCCGCCCGCAAGGCCTTCGGGAAGTGGTCCGCGCTGCCGGGCGCCGAGCGCGCCAAGTACCTGTTCCGTATCGCCCGGATCATCCAGGAGCGCAGCCGCGAACTGGCCGTCCTGGAGACGCTGGACAACGGCAAGCCGATCAAGGAGACGCGCGACGCCGACCTGCCCCTGGTCGCCGCGCACTTCTTCTACTACGCGGGCTGGGCGGACAAGCTCGACCACGCGGGCTTCGGCGCGGACCCGAAGCCGCTGGGCGTCGCCGGCCAGGTCATCCCCTGGAACTTCCCGCTGCTGATGCTGGCGTGGAAGATCGCCCCGGCGCTGGCGACGGGCAACACGGTGGTGCTCAAGCCCGCCGAGACGACGCCGCTGTCGGCCCTGTTCTTCGCGGACGTCTGCCGCCAGGCGGGCCTGCCCCGGGGCGTCGTCAACATCCTCCCCGGCTACGGTGACGCGGGCGCCGCGCTGGTCGCGCACCCGGACGTGAACAAGGTCGCCTTCACCGGCTCCACCGCCGTCGGCAAGGCGATCGCCCGGCAGGTCGCGGGCTCGCACAAGAAGGTCACGCTCGAACTGGGCGGCAAGGGCGCCAACATCGTCTTCGACGACGCGCCGATCGACCAGGCCGTCGAGGGCATCGTCAGCGGCATCTTCTTCAACCAGGGCCAGGTCTGCTGCGCGGGCAGCCGGCTCCTGGTCCAGGAGTCGATCCAGGACGAGCTGCTGGAGTCGCTGAAGCGCCGGCTCGCCACCCTCCGGCTCGGCGACCCGCTCGACAAGAACACCGACATCGGCGCGATCAACTCCGCCGAGCAGCTCTCGCGCATCACCTCGCTCGTCGAGCAGGGCGAGGCGGAGGGCGCCGAACGCTGGTCCCCGGCCTGCGAACTGCCCACCTCCGGCTACTGGTTCGCCCCGACGCTCTTCACGAACGTCACCCAGGCGCACACCGTCGCCCGCGACGAGATCTTCGGCCCGGTCCTGTCGGTCCTCAGCTTCCGTACGCCGGAGGAGGCCGTCGCCAAGGCCAACAACACGCCGTACGGTCTGTCGGCCGGCATCTGGACGGAGAAGGGCTCCCGCATCCTCGCGGTGGCGAGCAAGCTCCGCGCGGGCGTGATCTGGTCCAACACGTTCAACAAGTTCGACCCGACGTCGCCGTTCGGCGGTTACAAGGAGTCGGGCTTCGGCCGCGAGGGCGGCCGCCACGGCCTGGAGGCGTACCTCGATGTCCGATAAGACCGACAAGACCGAGCAGCAGCGACTCGGCGTCTTCAAGACCTACAAGCTGTACGTCGGCGGGAAGTTCCCGCGTTCCGAGAGCGGCCGGGTGTACGAGGTGACCGACGCAAAGGGCAAGTGGCTGGCCAACGCACCGCAGTCCTCGCGCAAGGACGCCCGGGACGCGGTCGTCGCCGCGCGCAAGGCGTTCGGCGGCTGGTCCGGGGCGACGGCCTACAACCGCGGCCAGATCCTCTACCGCGTCGCGGAGATGCTGGAGGGCCGCAAGGGCCAGTTCGTCCACGAGGTCGCCGACGCCGAGGGGCTGTCGAAGTCCAAGGCCGCCGAGCAGGTCGAGGCGACGATCGACCGCTGGGTCTGGTACGCGGGCTGGACCGACAAGATCGCCCAGGTGGTGGGCGGCGGGAACCCGGTCGCGGGCCCGTACTTCAACCTCTCCTCGCCCGAACCGACGGGCGTGGTCACGGTGCTGGCCCCGCAGGAGTCGTCCTTCCTGGGCCTGGTCTCGGTCCTCGCCCCGGTGATCGCGACCGGCAACACGGCGATCGTGATCGCGAGCGAGCGCGCCCCGCTCCCGGCGCTGTCGCTCGGCGAGGTACTGGCCACCTCCGACGTGCCCGGCGGGGTCGTCAACGTCCTCTCCGGCCGTACGGCGGAGATCGCCGCGCCGCTCGCCGCCCACCAGGACGTCAACGCGATCGACCTCGCGGGCGCCGACGACGTGCTGGCGAAGGAGCTGGAGATCGCCGCGGCGGACAACCTGAAGCGCGTTCTTCGTCCACAGCCTGTGGACGACTGGACGGCGACTCCTGGCACCGACCGCATGACGGCCTTCCTGGAGACGAAGACGGTCTGGCACCCCACGGGCTCCCTGGGCGCCTCGGGCTCGTCGTACTAGGCGCCTCGGGCTCGTCGTACCAGGCAGGTCACCGGGCCCACAGAACGCGGAAGCCGCGCCACCCCTCCGTCCGGGGGCGGCGCGGCTTCCGTCCGTGCGGGCCGGCCTCAGCCGCCCAGCACCTTCGTCACGTCTCCCAGCACCGGGATCGAGCCGATGGACTGCGCCTGCGCCACCGGCGCGGTGAGCATCTGGGAGGTCAGCGGCTTGAAGTCGGCGAGCTGGGTGCCGACGCCGTTGTCCAGGGGGTCGACGCCGGTGCCCGCGAGGGGGTTGGGCTTGAGGCCGGTCACGGCGCCGGTGACGTACGTCAGGGAGCCGAGCGCCCCCTGCACCCCCGCCTGCGGGTCGAGCTGACCGACCGAGGTGGGTTTGGTCCGCACCAGGTCGAGGGCCGGTTCGCCGGTGGCCGCCGCGGCGGTCCCGGCGCCGGCGCCCAGCGCCACCCCGGCGGTCGCGAGGGCGGCGAGGGCGCGCCGGCCGGTGGAGGTGTGGGGGGAAGCGTGTCGGGCCATCGCGATGCCGCCTTCTGATGCGCAAGGTGATCAGGTCGACACGAAGGGTAGTTGAGGTGTGACGCGCGCTTCAAAGTCGACCCGCGGGGTCGTTGACGGCCGGGGGGATGCCTCAGACTGGTGTCCCGTGACCTCCCCTTCGCCCATACCGACGCGAGTCGTGCTGCTCTGCGGCCCTTCCGGCTCCGGCAAGTCCCTGCTCGCCGCCCGCTCCGGCCTCCCGGTGCTGCGGTTGGACGACTTCTACAAGGAGGGCGACGACCCGACGCTGCCGCTGGTCGCGGGGAGTTCCGACATCGACTGGGACCACCCCGGATCGTGGGACGCGGACACGGCCGTCGCCTCGATCGTGGAACTGTGCGGCACGGGCCGTACGAACGTTCCCGTCTACGACCTCTCGCTCAGCGCCCGCACCGGCGCCGACGCGATCGAGTTCGGGCGGACGCCGCTGTTCATCGCGGAGGGCATCTTCGCCGCCGAGATCGTCAACCGGTGCCGCGAACTGGGTGTCCTGGCCGACGCGCTGTGTCTGAGCCGCGGCCCGGTGAAGACCTTCCGCCGCCGCTTCCTGCGCGATCTGCGGGAGGGCCGCAAGTCGGTGCCCTTCCTGTTGCGCCGCGGCTGGCGCCTGATGCGCGCCGAACGCTCCATCGTCGCCCGGCAGACCGCGCTCGGGGCACACGCCTGCGACCGCGACGAGGCGCTGGGCCGCCTGGCGGCCGCGGCGGCGGGCCACCGCACCCCGACGGCGCGTACGGCCGCCTGACGCGCCCACACCGGCGGCACGCGAAAGCGGGACTGGATGGACCCCCCGGCCCTCCAGCCCCGCTTCCTCGGTGCTCCCCCGTGTCCCCCCGGGTGGTGCTTCCCCCGTGCCGGCGCGGTACCGCTCCCTCGACGTCCCCCGTCGGGCCCCCCGGTACCGCTTCCCCCGTGTTTCCCCCGATTTCCCCCGTTCACCGGCTCCCCTGAGCGGAGCCGGGCCCTTCCCCCGTTCACCCTCAGGCGACAAGCTCCCCGAAGGCGTCCTCCTCGTCACGGCCGAAGCTGAGGACCTCGTCCTCGCGCAGCCGGCGGAGCGACCGCCAGATGCTGGACTTCACCGTGCCGACACTGATGTCGAGGATCTCCGCGATCTCCGGGTCGGTGCGGCCCTCGTAGTAGCGCAGGACCAGCATCGTCCGCTGGAGTTCGGGGAGCCGGGCCAGCGCCTGCCACAGGACCGCGCGCAGCTCGGTGCCGCGCATCGCGTCCGTGTCGCCGGCCGTCTCCGGCAGCTCCTCGGTCGGGTACTCGTTCAGCTTGCGGCGGCGCCACGCGCTGATGTGCAGGTTGGTCATCGTCCGGCGGAGGTATCCGCCGACCGCGGCCTTGTCGCTGATCCGCTCCCACGCCCGGTAGGTCGAGAACAGCGCGCTCTGGAGCAGGTCCTCTGCCTCGAAGCGGTCACCGGTGAGGTGGTAGGCGGTTGCGTACAGGGAGGCGCGGCGCTCCTGGACGTAGGCGGTGAACTCCGCCTCGCTCAGCGAGCGACGCTCCCCCGTGTCCTCCCTGTACGCGGCTCCCCCGTGAGCCGCCTGTTCCCCCGTGTCGACCACCGTCATGAAGGTGGTGTGCTGACGCCCGGTGCCGCGAGCGCACCCCCGCCCGCTCACGGCACCGGACTTCTCGGAACCCCGGTGCACGTCGTGCAGACGCGTGACGACTGCGACTGCGTTGGTGCTCATACCGTGCAGCGTGTTCATCTCGCGCCCCCCGTCGTGGACTTCCGGTGTTCGGTCTCCTGCGCCGGTCCGGCTCCGCTGTCGTTCCGCGTCGCCTTGTCCGTGACCAAAAGATTGCCCGGGCCACTTCATCGCCGTGTCCGCCGACTGTCACAGACCTGTCACAGGGGCCTGTCATGGCAACACCACAGACCGCCCACAGGCGTCGGCGGTACGGCAGTTGACCCGGTCCGCGCAGGTCACCGAGGGAGACCGCCGGGGGGCTCCCGGCCGGGAGCGCGCCCTCCGGGACGCCCGCGCCCACCGGACCCGCACCTCGCCGGCCCGGGCCGGACGGCGCATGCCGCGCGGGTCCCCGACCGGTCTCGTGGAGCGGCGGCGACAAGGAGGCGGATCCGGCACTCCCGTCCGGCCCGGCCGCCGGTCTCGGTGCCCGCCCCCGGCGAGCGGCCCCGCGAGGGCCGAAACCGCAGGTCCACGGTGTGCGGGACGCAGATACGTGCGACCTCGGCACAGGTGTTCGCGGGCCGTCCGCGCCCCGCGCGGGCGGCCCGCGCCGCGGGAACCGGCGCCCTCGGGCACCTCACCCCCGACCCACAGGTCGAACGACAGCCCCCTCATGGGCCAGAATGAGCCCGTGCCTTCCCTGTTGCTGATCGAGGACGACGACGCCATCCGTACGGCCCTGGAGCTCTCACTGACGCGCCAGGGACACCGGGTGGCCACCGCTGCCAGCGGTGAGGACGGTCTGAAGCTGCTGCGCGAGCAGCGGCCGGATCTCATCGTGCTGGACGTGATGCTGCCCGGCATCGACGGTTTCGAGGTGTGCCGGCGCATCCGGCGCACCGACCAACTGCCGATCATCCTGCTGACCGCGCGCAGCGACGACATCGACGTGGTCGTCGGGCTGGAGTCCGGCGCCGACGACTACGTCGTCAAACCCGTGCAGGGCCGGGTGCTGGACGCCCGGATCCGGGCCGTGCTGCGGCGCGGGGAGCGCGAGTCGAGCGACTCGGCGACCTTCGGCAGTCTCGTCATCGACCGCGCGGCGATGACGGTGACGAAGAACGGCGAGGACCTCCAGCTCACGCCGACCGAGCTGCGGCTGCTGCTCGAGCTGAGCCGGCGGCCGGGACAGGCGCTGTCCCGGCAGCAGCTGCTGCGGCTGGTGTGGGAGCACGACTACCTCGGCGACTCGCGGCTCGTGGACGCCTGTGTCCAGCGGCTGCGGGCCAAGGTGGAGGACGTGCCGTCGTCCCCGGTCCTGATCCGGACCGTGCGCGGCGTCGGCTACCGCCTGGACGCACCTCAGTGACACAGCCGCAAGGGGGGCTCCGCGGCTGGTCCGCGGCGCGCAGGGGAAGACTGTCGCGGCTGCGCTTCACCAGCCTGCGGCTGCGGCTCGTCGTCGTCTTCGGGGCGGTGGCGCTGACCGCCGCGGTGTCGGCGTCCGGCATCGCGTACTGGCTCAACCGCGAGGCCGTCCTGACCCGTACCCAGGGTGCGGTGCTGCGCGACTTCGAGCAGGAGATGGAGAACCGGGCGGGTTCGCTGCCCGAGCACCCCTCGCAGGACGAGCTCCAGCACACGGCCGGGCAGATGGCCAACAGCAGCCAGCGTTTCAGCGTGCTGCTGGTGGGCGAGGACGCGAGCGGCAAGACCGTCTACGGCAACTCGGGCGGGCTGAACGGCTTCTCGCTGGAGGACGTGCCAGGGGCGCTGCGCACGGCGGTGAACAAGCGGCAGGACGTCACGGGCGGCAACAAGGCGCCGTACCACCTGTACTGGCAGCGGGTCGTCGACCACGGGACGCCGTACCTGGTGGCCGGGACGAGGGTGAACGGCGGCGGGCCGACCGGGTACATGCGCAAGTCGCTGGAGCCGGAGGCCAAGGACCTCAACTCGCTGGCCTGGTCGCTGGGGATCGCCACCGGCCTCGCGCTGATCGGGGCCGCGCTGCTCGCGCAGGCCGCCGGGACGACCGTGCTGAAGCCGGTGCACCGGCTGGGGATCGCGGCGCGGCGGCTCGGCGAGGGCCGGTTCGACACCCGGCTCCAGGTGTCCGGGACGGACGAACTCGCCGATCTGTCACGGACGTTCAACCGGGCGGCGGAGTCCCTGGAGAAGCGGGTCGCCGACATGGCCGCGCGGGACGACGCCTCGCGGCGGTTCGTCGCCGACATGTCGCACGAGCTGCGCACGCCGCTGACCGCCATCACCACCGTCGCGGAGGTGCTGGAGGAGGAGCTGGACGCCGAGTCGGGCAGCATCGACCCGATGATCGAGCCGGCGGTGCGGCTGGTGGTCAGCGAGACCCGGCGGCTGAACAACCTCGTCGAGAACCTGATGGAGGTCACCCGCTTCGACGCCGGTACGGCGCGGCTGGTCCTGGACGACGTCGACGTCGCCGACCAGATCACCCACTGCATCGACGCCCGCGCCTGGCTGGACGCGGTCGACCTGGACGCCGAGCGCGGCATCCACGCCCTGCTCGACCCGCGCCGCCTGGACGTGATCCTCGCCAACCTCATCGGCAACGCGCTCAAGCACGGCGGATCGCCGGTGCGGGTGTCGGTGTCGGCGGCGGACGACGCGGTCGTCATCTCCGTGCGCGACCACGGGCCCGGCATCCCCGAGGAGGTGCTGCCGCACGTCTTCGACCGGTTCTACAAGGCGAGCGCCTCCCGGCCGCGTTCCGAGGGCAGCGGGCTCGGCCTGTCCATCGCCCTGGAGAACGCCCATATCCACGGCGGCGAGATCACCGCGGCCAACTCCCCGGAGGGTGGTGCGGTGTTCACGCTGCGGCTGCCGCGGGGCGTCCTGGAGGCGGCGGACCGGGGCGGCGAGGAGGACGAGCGGGCGGCGCGGCCGGCGCGGTCCGTCCCGTCCATGCCCGCGCAGTCCGGGAAGTCCACGCAGTCCGGGAACTCCGTGCAGGACAAGGGGGACGCGTAGTGACCATGCGCCGTGCGACGGTACGACGGCTGCGTGCCGTTCCCGTGCTGGCCGGCCTGGCCGTCGTGCTCGCGGGCTGCGGGATCCGGGCGACCGAGGTGCCCACCGACTTCGGGCCCGCGCCCTCCCGGGCCCGCTGTTCGCTCACCGAGCCGGACGTGACCTCGCAGTCCGCCCGGGCGGGCGTGCCGGTGCAGGTGTTCCTGCTGTGCGGTTCCTCGCTGGTGACCGTCGACCGGTTCGTGCGGGTGCCGGACGGCGCGGCCGACTTCCAGCGGCGGGTGCTGGTGGCGCAGGGCCTGCTCGACCAGCTCGCCGAGTCGCCGTCGGCGGGCGAGAAGGAGGCCGGGTACACGACGGACGTGCGCGGCGGCATGACGGTCGGCGGGCCCCGGGGGAACGACCCGGACGACGCCCTGCGGCTGAGCGCCCAGCCCGGGAGCCTCACCTCGTACGCCCTGGCCCAGCTCGTCTGCACGTTCTCCGACTCGGCGGCCGCCGAGGGCGACGGCTCGGTGATCCTGGGCGGCCCCGGCTCCGACCCGCTGCGCCGCTACGCGTGCACCGAGGAGGTCCGCTCCCGACCCGGCAGCGCGGAGCCCCCGTCCTCGGCGGTCACCGACAGCGGCTGAACCGGAGGGGGCGTCCGGCCGGTGTGGCGGACGCCTCACGCCGTGTCCGGCGGCCGTGGTCGCCGCAGGTCACCGTCGGCCCGCGAGGGGGCGGCGGCCGGGCGGGCGGGTCCCGGACGCCGGTGACCGGGGACGGGCCGGAACCGATCGTGCCGGGGGGCGCGTCTTGGGGGGCGTGCAGCGTCAAGGCTCCATCGGCGGCAGCGCCGCGATCCGCATCCGCGCGACCGGGATTCTCCTCCTGGCCGCCCACCTCGTGTTCGTCGCCTGGGTCGCGCTGCGCCCGCTGAACGTCCCCTGGGTGGTACCGGCCAATCTCCATCCGTTCGACGGGATACGCGCCGACCTGAGACTGGGCTGGCCCGAGGCGGCCCGGCGGATAGGCGAGGGGCTGGGGCTGCTGGCCCCGCTGGGCTTTCTGCTGCCGCTGGCGCACGGCAGGATCCGGGTCTCGCGGCTCGCCTCCCTGATCCGTACGGTCACCGCGGGCGCCCTGCTGTCGCTGGGCATCGAGCTGCTCCAGACCGGGGTGCCCGGTCAGGTGGTGGACGTCGACTCGATGCTGCTGAACACCCTGGGCGTGGCGCTGGCGCATGTCGCGGTGGTGCCGGCGGTGCGCGCCCGGCTGCGCCGCAGGGACGAGCGACGAGGGCGGGCGGCGGTCCGTCAGGAGGAGGCCGCTCAGGGTCTGACCCCGAGGATTCCCAGGGTCGGGGTCGCACCGTAGAGCGACGCTTCGTCCCCTTCGTCACCGTAGCGTGAAAGGCAGATGGAGCGGCCGCAGGGGCCGCCTCCGCCCCCCTCTCGACTTCGCTCGAGCGGGTGGGGCCCCCATCGCTCACGAAGGAGCCGCAGATGTCCAGCCTCGCTCGTCCCACCGACGGCCGCATGATCGGCGGAGTGTGCGCCGCGCTGGCCCGGCGCTTCGGCACCTCCGCGACCACGATGCGGGTGATCTTCCTGCTCTCCTGTCTGCTGCCCGGCCCGCAGTTCCTGCTCTACATAGCGCTGTGGGTCCTGCTGCCCTCGGAGGACAAGGCGGCGCGCACGGCCTGGTGACGGCCGTCCACGGCAACGCCGTCGGGGCGCGCCCGGGATTCCCGAGCGCGCCCCGACGGCGTTGCCGTGTGTGACGTGCGGCGCTGTTCAGCCCAGCGGGATGCCGTTCACCGGCAGGCCGTGCGTGGGCAGACCCTTGAGCGGCAGACCACCGAGCAGACCGGCGACGGGCGCGGTCGGGCCCTCGGCGAGCACCTTCTCGGCGACCGGCTGCGCGGCGGCCAGGCCCGCGCCGAGCGCCGGCTGGGCCTGCGAGAGCACCTCACCGGGCGCGGGCAGCGCCGAGGTCACCTTCTCCGCCGGCAGCGTCCTGGTGACACCGTCCAGGGCCTGCGTGGCGTCCGGGACGGCGGGGGCGGCGTTCGCGGCCCCCGCACCGACGGCGGCGAAGGCGGCACCGAGAGCGGCGACACCGAGGGTCTTGGCAGCAGACTGCTTCATGATGAATGCGTCCTCGAATGGGATACGGGGAACTGAGCGGTTCTCGACCGTAAACACGGAGAGGGGTCGGCGGCAAACATCGAAATGCGGACGGATGGTGAACACCCGCCCGCATTCCATGCGCCGAAAAAGCGCTACTCAGTCTTCCGCGAGAGGAGAACCGCTGGTGGAAGCGGTCTGCTGGAACAGCCATTCGGACTTCAGCTCGGAATAACCGGGCTTGATCACGTCACTGATCATGGCAAGTCGTTCATCGAAAGGAATGAATGCTGACTTCATAGCATTGACGGAGAACCACTGGAGATCGTCGAGCGTGTAGCCGAACGCGTCGACAAGATGCTCGAATTCCCGGCTCATGCTGGTGCCGGACATCAGCCGGTTGTCCGTGTTGACGGTGGCCCGGAAGTGGAGCCGGCGCAGCAGGCCGATGGGGTGCTCGGCGTAGGAGGCGGCCGCTCCGGTCTGGAGGTTGGAGCTGGGGCAGAGCTCCAACGGGATGCGCTTGTCGCGGACGTAGGAGGCGAGCCGGCCGAGCTTCACGCCGCCGTCGGCGGCGATCTCGATGTCGTCGATGATGCGCACCCCGTGGCCGAGCCGGTCGGCGCCGCACCACTGGAGGGCCTGCCAGATCGACGGCAGCCCGAAGGCCTCGCCCGCATGGATGGTGAAGTGGTTGTTCTCGCGCTTCAGGTACTCGAAGGCGTCGAGGTGGCGGGTGGGCGGGAAGCCCGCCTCCGCGCCCGCGATGTCGAAGCCCACGACTCCCAGGTCCCGGTAGCGGTTCGCGAGTTCGGCGATCTCCAGGGCGCGGGCCGCGTGCCGCATGGCGGTGAGCAGGGCGCCGACGCGGATGCGGTGGCCGTTCTGCCGGGCCGTCCGTTCGCCTTGTCGGAAGCCCTCGTTGACGGCCTCGACGACCTCTTCGAGGCTCAGTCCGCCCTCGAGGTGCTGCTCCGGCGCGTAGCGCACCTCGGCGTAGACGACGCCGTCCTCGGCGAGGTCCTCCGCGCACTCGCGGGCGACCCGGACGAGCGCGTCGCGGGTCTGCATCACGCCGACGGTGTGCGAGAAGGTCTCCAGATACCGTTCCAGCGAACCGGAGTCGGCGGCCTCCCGGAACCAGATGCCGAGCTTGTCGGGGTCGGTTTCCGGGAGTTGGGCGTACCCGGAGTCCCGGGCGAGGTCGACGACCGTGCCGGGGCGCAGCCCGCCGTCGAGATGGTCGTGCAGCAGAACCTTGGGTGCCCGCCGGATCTGGTCCGAGCTCGGGGTGATGCCCGCCTGGGTGCTCTGGCTCGTCATTTCGGCACTCTAACTCCTACGCGCGTAGACGGCGCGCTGTACAACTCCGCCGATACGTAACGGTGACCGCCCGGACGGGTGGAGTCCATCGGCGCTTCTGACACTGTTCTGTCATGGCACAGGATGTGACGCCGGTTCGGACGGTCCGGCTGGGGAAGGCGCTCGGCCCCGCGCCGACGGCGGTGAGCGGGGTGGTCCTGCTGCTCCCGGGCGGCGAGGAGGTGTCCAGCCGGAAACCGTCCGCGGTGTGGGCGGCGGCCTCCGTGCGGGGGCTGGGGCGCAGGCTGGTGCGGGCCGGACGCGAGGAGGGCCTCGCCGTCCACGCCGTGCACTACCGCTACCGCGGCTGGAACGGCAGCGAGGCGCATCTCGCGGCCGACGCGAACTGGGCGGCCGACGAGGCCGTACGGCGATACGGAGACGTCCCGGTGTGCCTGACCGGCGTCGACATGGGTGCGCGGGCCGCGCTGCGGGCGGGCGGTCACGACGCCGTCAACTCCGTGCTGGCGATCGCTCCCTGGCTGCCGGAGGAGGACATGGCCGCTCCACCCGAACCGGTGAAGCAGCTGGCGGGGCGGCGGGTGCTGATCGTGCACGGCACGAACGACGAGCGCTGCGACCCCGAGCTGTCGTTCCGGCTCGCGGCACGGGCGAAGAAGGCGAACCGGGACGTGTGCCGGTTCGAGGTGCACTCCGACGGCCACGGGCTGCACCAGTACCGCGGTGAAGTCCTCGCGCTGGCCGAGGACTTCGTCATGGGCGCGCTGTTCGGCCGGACGCTCTCGCGGCCGGTGGAGGACGCGCTGGCCGCCCCGCCGCCGCTGGGGCTGCGGATGCCGTTGGCCGTCGGGTTCGGCACGTCGTTACGGCGCCCGGGGCGCCCCGAGGCCGACCTCTGACACCGGCCGCCGAGGCAGACCTCCGAGGCAGACCTCCGGGGCAGACCTCCGAGGCAAGACCTCCAGGGCAGACCTCCGGGGCAGACCTCTGATGCAGGTGCCCGGGGCTCGTCCCCGGGGGCGTGGCCCTCAGTCCGGCAGCAGGTTGCCCCTCCTCGACAGCAGGAACTTCTTGAAGGCCGCGACAGGCGGGGTGTCCGGGTGGCCGTCCAGCCAGGCCACGCCGATCTCGCGGGCGGCTCGCGGGGCGGTGACCGTCAGTTCCACCACCCCCGGACGGGCCACGGCGGGCGGGGGGAGCAGCGCCACGCCCAGCCCCGCCGCCACCAGTCCGCGCAGGGTCTCCGCCTCCTCGCCCTCGAAGGCGATCCGGGGGCGGAATCCGGCCTCCTTGCAGAGGTCGTCGGTGATGCGGCGCAGGCCGTAGCCCGGTTCCAGGGTCACGAACGTCTCGTCGGCGGCCTCGGCGAGGCGGACCCGGCGGCGGGCGGCGAGGCGGTGGTCGGCGGGGACGACCAGGCGCAGTTTCTGCTCGTCGAGGCGGCGGGCCACCAGGTCGGGGGCGTCCGGGACGGGGGAGGTCAGACAGAGGTCGAGCTCTCCCGCCCGCAGCCGTTCGAGCATCGCCTCGCCGTAGTTCTGGACCAGGCTGAAGCGGACCCGCGGATGGTCGGCGCGGAAGGCGTGGATCAGCCCCGGGACGGTCTCCGCGCCCATGGTGTGCAGGAAGCCGAAGGCGACCTTGCCGGTGGCGGCGTCGGCGTCCGCCCGGACCTCGTCGGCGGCCCGTTCGATGTCGCCCAGGGCGCGCTCGACGGAGGCCAGGAAGGTACGCCCGGCGGGGGTGAGGGAGACCGTGCGGCCGTGCCGGGCGAACAGGTCGACGCCGAGGTCCTGTTCGAGGCGGACCATCGCCCGCGAGAGCGTCGACTGCGGGACCTGCATCTCCTGCGCGGCGCGCGTGACGTGCTCGGTACGGGCGACCCCGGCGAAGTAGGCGAGCCTCGGGGCCAGCGTCCTCGCCATGTCCGCCGCGTCCGCCGCCATGTCTTCTGTGTCACCGGACGGTGACAGGCGGGCCGCTGACCTCTGCTGATGCACCATGGGAACGATTATGACGATTCCATGCATTGGACGGATGAGCGGGGCCGTACGTAACTTCGAGGCATGTCTCCCGCCAGTACCGGGGCGTCCACGACCGTGGGCGCCGCGTCCTCAGCTTCCGTCCCCTCCACCCCCCTCGACACCGACTCCCGGCTGACCCCCGGCGGCCCCGGCTACCGCCGGATGAGCTTCGCGCTCTTCCTCGCCGGGGTGGCGACCTTCGCCCTGCTGTACTCCACGCAGGCGCTGCTGCCGCTGATCTCCGGTGACTTCGGGGTGGCGGCGAGCCGGGCGAGCTGGACGGTGGCGGCGGCGACCGGCGGACTGGCGCTGTTCGTGCTCCCGATGAGCGCCCTGTCGGAACGCTACGGCCGCCGTACGGTGATGACGGCCTCGCTGGGCGTCGCGGTGGGCGTGGGCCTGCTCGTCCCGTTCGCGCCCTCGCTGGGCACCCTGGTCGTGCTGCGGGCCGTGCAGGGCGCGGCGCTGGCCGGTCTCCCGGCGTCGGCGACCGCGTATCTCGCCGAGGAGGTCCGGCCGAAGGCGCTCGTCACGGCGATCGGCCTGTTCGTGGCGGGCAACAGCGTCGGCGGGATGAGCGGCCGGGTCATCACCGGCTGGGTCGCCCAGGAGTGGGGCTGGCGGGTGGCCGTCGGGGTGATCGGCGCCCTCGCGGTGGCCTGCGCGATCGCCTTCCGCCTGCTGCTGCCCGCGCCCCGGCACTTCAAGGCGGGCTCACTGGCGCCCCGGGTGCTGGTCGGCACGGTCCGCGCGCACCTGGCCGACCCGCTGCTGCGCCGCCTGTACGCGATCGGCGCGCTGTTCATGACGGTCTTCGGCGGCGTGTACACGGTGATCGGCTACCGGCTGACGGAGGCGCCGTTCTCCCTCCCCCAGGGCATCGTCGGCTCGATCTTCCTCGTGTACCTGGTGGGCACGGTGTCGGCGTCGACGGCGGGCCGGCTGGTCGGCCGGCTGGGCCGGCGCGGCGCGCTGTACCTGGCGGGCGGCACCACGGCCGCGGGGCTGCTGCTGTCGCTGGCGGACTCGCTGGTCCTGGTCCTGCTGGGCCTGGTCCTGATCACGGCGGGCTTCTTCGCGGGACACGCGGTGGCCTCCTCGGCGGTCGGCAGGACGGCGACGACCGGCCGCGCCCAGGCCTCCGCGCTCTACCAGTCGGCGTACTACATCGGTTCCAGCGCGGGCTCCACGGTCGGCGCGCTGGCCTTCCACTCGGGCGGCTGGGCCGGCACGGTCGGCGTGGGTGTCCTGGCGGTGCTCGGCGTCGTGGCGATCACTCTGTCGGGGACCCGGGCGGCCCGCCGGGAGACGCTGGTCCCCGCACACTGAACGTCCCGCGGTCCTCCCGCGGCTCCTCCCCCTGCTCGGGGCCGGTTGTCAGTGGTGGCGCATAGCCTCCGCGCGACGACCGACGCGAGCAGGGGGTTCTTGATGGAGTTCCGGATCGACCGCGGAGACCTGGTGGGGGCGGTGGCCTGGGCGGCCCGCGCGCTGCCCGCCCGGACGCCGGTTCCGGTGCTGGGCGGGTTGCTGCTGGACGCGGCGGCGGGCCGGCTGACCGTGTCGGGCTTCGACTTCGAGACGGCGGCGCGGATCGAGACCGACGCGGAGGTGGGCGCGGCGGGCGGGGTGCTCGTGCTCGGCCGCCGGCTCCTCGACATCTGCAAGGTGCTGCCGGACGGGCCGGTGCACTGTGCCCTGGCCGGCAGCCGGTTCACGGTCGAGGCGGGCGGCACCGGCTTCGGCCTGTCGACCCTGCCGCGCGAGGAGTACCCCACCCCGCCGGAAGCGCCGCGCGCTTACGGCACCGTCGACGCGGCCGCGTTCGCGACCGCCGTCGCCCAGGTCGCGGTGGCCGCGGGCCGGGACGACACGCTCCCGGTGCTGACCGGCGTCCAACTGCGCCTGGAGGGCGACGGGATGACGCTGTCGGCGTCGGACCGCTACCGGTACGCGGTACGGCGGCTGGCGTGGCGACCGGAGGCGGCCGCCGCCGGGGTGGCGGAGGCGCTCGTGCCGGCCCGGCGGCTGCTGGACGTGGCCCGGTCGCTGGCCCGCTGCGAGGTCGTCCGGGTCGGGCTGGACGGGGCCTCGGGGGCCGGTCCGATCGGGTTCGAGGGCGGGCGGACCCGGACGGTGGTGCGTCGGCTGGACGGGCGGCTGCCCGCCTACGGGAAGCTGTTCGACATGGCGGGGGCCGCGGTGGCCGAGGTGGAGAGCGGGACGCTGGCCGAAGCGGTGCGCAGAGTCTCGGTGGTGGCGGAGGCGAACAGCCCGGTGCGGCTGGACTTCTCGGCCGGGTCCGTCCTGCCGAGCGCCGGGTACGGGGACGACGTGGCCACCCAGCGGCTGCCCGCCGAACTGACCGGCGCCGAGGAGGTGACGGTGGCGTTCAACCCGGCCTACCTGCTGGACGCGCTGGCCTCCTTCGAGGCCCCGAGGCTGCGGGTGCAGCTGCTGGGGACGGGACAGCGGGCGCTGCTGGGCGCGGCGGACGCGTCCGTGGACCACCGGCATCTGCTGATGTCCGTGAAGCAGCTGGTGTGAGAACACCGCCACGCGCCCGCCGGGTGCCTCTCCCGCGCCTCGTACGTACCCGACCCGCGCCTCGCACACGTCTGCGCACGCCTTCTGCCTGGGCCTTTGCCGACTCGGCGGGCCATTGTCAGTGGGCTGCGGTAGCTTCCGAAGTGCTGGACGCGAAGGCGCGTGACAGAACGGCCACAGGGGTGGGTGGACGATGGGCAACAGCACGGCGACGACGACCGACATCGACGTCGCACTGGAGAAGCACCGGACCGAGCTGACCGGCTACTGCTACCGCATGCTCGGCTCGTCCTTCGAGGCCGAGGACGCGGTGCAGGACACCCTGGTCCGCGCCTGGCGGAGCTACGAGAAGTTCGAGGGCCGTTCCAGTCTGCGGTCCTGGCTGTACCGGATCGCGACGAACGTGTGCCTGGACATGCTGACGGCCGGCAACAAGCGGGCCCGGCCGATGGACCTCTCCGATTCCACCCCGCTGGCCCGGGCGGCACTCTCGCCCCGCCCCGACAACACCTGGCTGGAGCCGATGCCGGACGCCCGTGTGCTGCCGACGGTGGAGGACCCGGCCGAGGCGGCGGTGGCCAAGGAGTCGGTGCGCCTCGCGTTCATGGCCGCGCTCCAGCAGCTCCCGCCGAAGCAGCGGGCGGTGCTGATCCTGCGGGAGGTGCTGGCCTGGAAGGCGAGCGAGGTCGCCGAACTGCTCGACACCACGGTCGCCTCGGTCAACAGCGCGCTCCAGCGGGCGCGGGCGACCCTGTCCGAGCGGGAGGCCGCGGGCGCCGACGCGGCGGTGTCCGACCCGCTGGACGAGGAGCAGCAGAAACTGCTCGAACGCTATGTGGCGGCCTTCGAGGGCTACGACATGACGGCGCTGACGGCCCTCCTCCACGAGGACGCCATCATGACGATGCCGCCGTTCGACCTGTGGCTGACCGGCCACGACGACATCACCGGCTTCATGACCACGCTCGGCGCCGCCTGCGAGGGCTCGCGTCTGCTGCCGGTCCAGGTCAACGGCCTGCCGGGCTTCGCCCAGTACAAGCCGGACCCGGACAAGGGCGGGTTCACCCCGTGGGCGATCCAGGTCCTGGAGATCTCAGACGGCCGCCTCACCGGGTTCCACTTCTATCTCGACACCCAGCGCTGGTTCCCCCTCTTCGGCCTCCCCCTCCACCTCGAAGCGCAGACCGACCAGATCGAGCAGGGCGCCTAGGGCCGGGTCGGGGCCGCGCAGCCGCAGGTGTCCCCCGGCCCGCCGGGCGGCCAGCTGGAGCCGCGCCAGCAGGTCGACGGCGACGAGCCCGGGCGGTCCGATCCCGGCGACGTCACAGACGACGACCGTGGCGCCGGTGGCCTCCAGCAGCGCCCGTGCGTCGTCGACGAGCCCTGCCACCCGGGAGCGGGTGACAGGGCCGGTCAGGGTGAGCACGGGCGGTGTCGTCGATTCCACGATCGGTAGACCGGCGCGGGGCGCCCAACTCATCGGAGCCGGAGCGCACCGGTCGGGCGATGCGGTCAGGCGATGCGCTCCAGCACCACGGGGGACGCGGTGAACCCGGTGCCGGGCGCGCCGATGTCGTACGAGCCCGCCACCGCCTGGAGCGCGTACCCGAAGCGCTCGGGGGTGTCCGTGTGCAGGGTCAGCAGGGGCTGGCCCGCCGTGACCGTGTCGCCGGGCTTGGCGTGCAGTTCGACGCCCGCGCCCGCCTGCACCGGGTCCTCCTTGCGGGCCCGGCCCGCGCCGAGGCGCCAGGCGGCGATGCCGATGTCGTAGGCGTCGAGGCGGGTCAGGACGCCCGAGGCGTCCGCCTTCACCACGTGTTGTTCCTTCGCCGTGGGCAGCGGGGCGTCCGGGTCGCCGCCCTGGGCCGCGATCATGCGGCGCCAGACGTCCATCGCCGAGCCGTCGGCCAGCGCCTTCGCCGGGTCCGCGTCCTTCACGCCGGCCGCGTCGAGCATCTCGCGGGCGAGCGCGACGGTCAGTTCCACCACGTCCGCCGGGCCGCCGCCGGCCAGCACCTCGACCGACTCGCGGACCTCGAGGGCGTTGCCGGCCGTGAGGCCGAGGGGGGTGGACATGTCGGTCAGCAGCGCGACCGTCCGCACCCCGTGGTCGGTGCCCAGGCCGACCATCGTCGAGGCCAGCTCACGCGCGTCCTCGATGGTCTTCATGAAGGCGCCGGTGCCGACCTTCACGTCGAGGACCAGCGAGCCGGTGCCCTCCGCGATCTTCTTCGACATGATCGACGAGGCGATCAGCGGGATCGCCTCCACCGTGCCCGTGACGTCGCGCAGCGCGTACAGCTTCTTGTCGGCCGGGGCCAGGCCGTCGCCCGCCGCGCAGATCACCGCGCCGGTCGTGTCCAGGACGTGCAGCATCTCCTCGTTCGACAGCAGCGCGCGCCAGCCGGGGATCGACTCCAGCTTGTCCAGGGTGCCGCCGGTGTGGCCGAGACCGCGGCCGGAGAGCTGGGGGACCGCCGCGCCGCAGGCCGCCACCAGGGGGGCCAGCGGGAGGGTGATCTTGTCGCCGACGCCGCCCGTGGAGTGCTTGTCGGCCGTCGGGCGGGACAGCGACGAGAAGTCCATCCGCTCGCCGGAAGCGATCATCGCGGCCGTCCAGCGGGCGATCTCGCGGCGGTTCATGCCGTTGAGCAGGATGGCCATGTTGAGGGCGGCCATCTGGTAGTCGGCGACCTCGCCGCCGGTGTACGCGTCGATGACCCAGTCGATCTGCTCGTCGCTGAGCTCGCCGCGGTCACGCTTGGTGCGGATGACGGAGACGGCATCCATCGACAACTGCGTCATGGCTTTCCTTCCGGTGGTGCACGGGGGTGCGGGTGCACGGGGGTGCGGCGAGACGTTCCAGAAACCGCGCGGCCCCTCTGCGCCGGTCAGAGGGGCCGCACGGGACTTACTTGGTGAGGTGGCCCGGCCCGAAGGCCTGCGGGAGCATCTCCGCCAGCGGCAGGATCCCGGCCGGCGTCTCCAGCAGCAGCTCCGGGCCGCCGAACTCGTAGAGCAGCTGGCGGCAGCGGCCGCACGGGACGAGGATCTCGCCACGGCCGTCCACACACGTGAAGTGGGTGAGCCGGCCGCCGCCGGTGTTCTGGAGCTCCGAGACCAGCCCGCACTCGGCGCACAGGCCGAGCCCGTAGGAGGCGTTCTCGACGTTGCAGCCGGACACGGTCCGGCCGTCGTCGACCAGGGCCGCCACGCCGACCGGGTAGCCGGAGTAGGGGGCGTACGCCCGGGACATCGCGTCCCGGGCCACCGTACGCAGCTTCTCCCAGTCGACCGTGTCGGCGGATCCGGCGGCGGGCGGGGTCACTTGCCCTGCCCCTTCCGGTACGGCATGCCGTCCGCCTTGGGCATCCTGAGGGACTGGGCGGACAGCGAGAGCACCAGGAGGGTGACGACGTACGGCGCGGCCGTCACGACCTGGCGCGGGACCTCGTCCGTGCCGAGGTACCAGACGAACATCAGGGCCGAGACCAGCGCGGTGACGACGGCGGGGACGTACTTCTTCTTCCACGCCAGGTAGGCGGCGCCGAACACCAGCAGGATCGCGAGCAGCAGGATCAGCGCGTGCACGTTGGTGGTGCCGCCGCGCAGGTTGAGGCTGTCGGTGTAGCCGAACAGGCCCGCGCCGAGGGCGAGGCCGCCCGGCATCCAGTTACCGAAGATCATCGCGGCGAGGCCGATGTAGCCGCGGCCCGCGGTCTGGCCGTCGAGGTAGACGTTCGAGGCCACGATGGACAGGAACGCGCCGCCGAGGCCGGCGAAGCCACCGCTGATGATCACGGCGATGTACTTGTACTTGTAGACGTTGACGCCGAGGGACTCGGCGGCCACCGGGTTCTCACCGCAGGACCGCAGCCGCAGGCCGAAGGCGGTCCGCCACAGCACCCACCAGGTGACCGGGACGAGGGCGACGGCGACGACGGTGAGCGGCGACAGGTCGGTGATCAGACCGCCGACCAGGCCGGCGACGTCCGAGATCAGGAACCAGTGCTTCTCGTTGAGCGTGTCCAGCCAGCTCGACAGGCCCGGCACGTCGAAGGTGCCCAGCGAGTCGATCGGCGGGGACTGCTTGGCGGAGCCGCCGTCGGCGTTCTCGAAGGTGAACTTCGACAGGTAGCGGGTGGTGCCCAGGGCCAGGATGTTGATGGCCACACCGGAGACGATGTGGTTCACGTTGAAGGTGACGGTCGCGACGGCGTGCAGGACGGCGCCGAGCGCGCCGCCGATGATGCCGAAGGCGACGCCCGTCCACGGGCCCCACTGGTAGCCGGCCCAGGCACCGAACCAGGTGCCGAGGATCATCATGCCCTCGAGGCCGATGTTGACGACGCCCGCGCGCTCGGCCCACAGACCGCCGAGACCGGCGAGGCCGATCGGGACGGCGAGACGCAGCGCCGTGGACATCTGGCCGGTGGAGGTGATGCCGTCCGCGCCGGTGATGAGGCGGACGATCGAGGTCAGCACCAGCACGCCCGCGATGATCAGCAGGAGGACCGGGAGCGAGATCTTGCGGCCGCCCTTGCCGGGCTGCTTCGCCTGCGGCTTGGCGATGGTCGTGGTGCTCATCAGACCGTCACCTCCTTCTTGGTGTTCTGGGCGGCGGCGGCCAGCTCGGCGCCGACCCGCTTCTGCTGACGGCGCAGACCCCACTGGCGTACGGCTTCGTACGAGATGACGACCGCGAAGACGATGAGGCCCTGCATGATCGTGGCGATCTCCTTCTCGTACGCCACCGGGGTCGCGTAGTCGAGGGCGGGAGAGGCCTTGTCGAGGAAGGCGATCAGGAGCGCGGCGAAGGCGATGCCGACCGGGTTGTTGCGGCCGAGCAGGGCGATGGTGATACCGGTGAAGCCGAGACCCGTGGGGAAGCTCAGGCTGTAGGTGTGGGCGTCGCCGAGCAGCAGGGGCAGGCCGGAGAGGCCCGCGATGCCGCCGGAGATGAGCATCGCGGTGAGGACCATCTTCTTGGCGTCGACGCCGGAGGCCGCGGCGGCGGTCTCGGACTCGCCGGTGGCGCGCAGGTCGAAGCCGAAGCGGGTGCGGTTGAGGACGACCCAGTAGACGATGCCGAGGGCGATGGCGAGGAAGACCAGGCCGTAGATCTCGCCGACGTCCGCGCCGAGGTCGATGCCGGGCACCCAGCCGGAGTCCTTCATGATGCCGGTGGTGTTGTTGTTGCCGACCTGCACGCCCCAGATGTTGTCGAGGGTGAGGTAGCCGATGAGGCTGGTGGCGATCGCGTTCAGCATGATCGTCGCGACGACCTCGCTGACTCCGCGGGTGACCTTCAGGACACCCGCGATGCCGGCCCAGAAGGCGCCGGTGAGGACACCGACCAGGAGCAGCAGCGGGATCTGGAGGAAGGACGGCAGGGCGATGTTCGCGCCGACGACGGCGGTCATCATCGCGGCGAGACGGTACTGGCCGTCGACGCCGATGTTGAACAGGTTCATGCGGAAGCCGATGGCGACCGCGAGCGCGGCGACGTAGTACATCGAGGCCTGGTTGACGATCAGGACCTGGACGTCGGAGTAGCCGGCCTGCTCCAGCATGAGCGTGTACGGCTCGATCGGGCTCTTGCCCGAGGCGATCAGCACGACCGAGGTCAGCAGGATCGCCGCGACGAGCGCGATGACCGGGCCGGCCACCGCGAGGAGCACGCGCTCCTTGTCGAACTTCTTCATCGGGCCTCGTCCTCCGGACCGGCAGCTTCCTCGGTGGTTTCCGCGTCGTCGACGTGTTCTTCGTCCACGTGTTCCAGGTGACCGGTCGCGGCGCCGGTCATGGCGGAGCCGAGCTCCTCCGGGGTGATGGTGGCGGGGTCGGCGTCCGCGACCAGGGTGCCGTTGTAGATCACGCGCAGGGTGTCCGACAGGCCGATCAGCTCGTCGAGGTCGGCGGAGATCAGCAGCACGGCCAGGCCGGCGCGGCGGGCCTCGCGGATGCGGTCCCAGATCTGGGCCTGCGCGCCGACGTCCACACCACGGGTGGGGTGCGCGGCGATCAGGAACTTCGGGCTGTGGCTCATCTCGCGGCCGACGATCAGCTTCTGCTGGTTGCCGCCGGAGAGCGAGGCGGCGGTGACGTCGATGCCGGGGGTGCGGACGTCGTACTCCTCGACGATCCGGCGGGTGTCGGCCTGGGCGCCCTTGATGTTCAGCCAGAAGCCCTTGGCGTTGGGCGCCTCGGTGACATGGCCGAGGATGCGGTTCTCCCAGAGCGGGGCCTCCAGGAGCAGGCCCTGGCGGTGACGGTCCTCGGGGATGTAGCCGACGCCGGACTCGCGCCGCTTGCGGGTGCTCCAGGGGGTGATGTCCTCGCCGAGGAAGGCGATGGTGCCGGAGTCGGCGTTCTTGGTGCCGATCAGCGCGTCGATCAGCTCGGTCTGGCCGTTGCCCTCCACGCCGGCGATGCCCATGACCTCACCGGCGTGGATGGTGAAGCTGACGTCGTCGAGGGCCTTCTTGACCTCGCCGCCGAGAGCGACCTCGGGCGAGATCATGCCGCTGACCCCGCCGGCCGTGGGCTCCGACTCGACGCCCAGGGAGGCGCCGCCGCTGGCGTACACGGTGAGGTGGGCGACCTGGATGACGGGCTTGTCGGTGACCGTGGACTCGGCGGTCTCCGGGGTGGGCAGCTCGCTGCCGACCATCATCTCGGCGAGCTGGCGCGGGGTCGTCTCGGCGGGAACGGCCGTGCCGACGGTGGTACCGCGCCGGATGACCGTGATCTCGTCGGCGACGGAGAGCACCTCGCCCAGCTTGTGGGAGATGAAGATGACCGACAGGCCCTCGGACTTCAGCTCGCGCAGGTTGTCGAAGAGCGCGTCGACCTCCTGCGGGACGAGCACGGCGGTCGGCTCGTCGAGGATGAGGGTCTTGGCGCCGCGGAAGAGGACCTTGAGGATCTCCACGCGCTGCCGGTCGGCGACACCGAGGTCCTCGACCAGGGCGTCGGGGCGCACGCCGAGCCCGTAGCGGTCGGAGATCTCCTTGATCTTCTTACGGGCGTTGCCACCGATGCCGTACAGCTTCTCGCTGCCCAGCACCACGTTCTCCAGGACGGTCAGGTTGTCGGCCAGCATGAAGTGCTGGTGGACCATGCCGATGCCGCGGGCGATGGCGTCGGCGGGGCTGGAGAAGGTCACCTGCTCGCCGTCGACCGCGATGGTGCCCTCGTCCGGCTTCTGCATGCCGTAGAGGATCTTCATCAGGGTCGACTTGCCGGCGCCGTTCTCGCCGACGAGGGCGTGCACGGTGCCTTTGCGGACGGCGAGGTGGATGTCGTGGTTGGCGACGACACCGGGGAAGCGCTTGGTGATCCCCGCCAGCTCTACCGCGATCGTCGACTGTGCGGTGAGCGGAGGGCTGCTGGACGCGTCGATGGCGCACTCTCCTTGGGAAAGGGGCCGCTCTACGCGCGTAGCGCCCCTGCTTTAAATAGTGCCCGGATCAGTTCGATCTTGATCGGTTCCGCCAGGGATCCCGATCGACTGTCGATCCGTTCCGAGCATTCTGCCGCGCGAACCGGGCGCGGGGAGGACATCCTTCCCGCGCCCGGTTCCGTGGCCGTAACGCTGCCATTACAGCGCTTCCTCGGCCAGGCCTCTGACGAAAGGTCAGGAGGTCTTCACCGTGATGGTGCCGTTCTTGATGCCCTCTTCGGCCTTCTTGATCGCGTCCTGGATCGCGGTGTTGCTCGCGAAGGCCGGGTTCGAGTCCGACACGCTCACGCCGCCGTTCTCGAGGCTGCCGCGGACGACACCGGTCGCCGGCTTGCCGTCCTTGACGGACTTGGCCAGCGTGTAGACCGCGCCCTCGACGTTCTTCATGGCCGAGGTGAGGATCGAGGCCTTGTAGGCCTTCAGCGCGTCCTGCTTGTACTGGTCGGAGTCGACGCCGATCGCCCACACCTTGTTGGCGTTGGCGGCCTTGATGACACCCTGACCGGACAGACCGGCGGCGGCGTAGACGACGTCCGCACCGGCGTCGATCTGGCCCTCGGCGGCGCTCTCACCCTTGTCGGGGCTGGAGAAGCCACCCTCGGCGGCGGTCTCGGTCAGGTACTGCGACTTGACCGTGACACCCTTCTTGGTGTCCTCGACGCCCTGCTTGAAGCCGGCCTCGAACTTGTGGATCAGCGGGACGTCCACACCACCGACGAAACCGACGGTGTTGGTCTTGGTGGCCTTGGCGGCGGCGACACCGGCGAGGTAGGAGGCCTGCTCCTCGTGGAAGACGAGGTCGGCGACGTTGTCGGCCTTGATCTGCTCGTCGTCGACGATGCCGAAGGTGGTCTTCGGGTACTTGGCCGCGACCTCCTTGACGGCCGGCGCGTAGGCGAAGCCGACGCCGATCACAGGGTTGTAGCCCTGCTTGGCGAGGCTCTCCAGACGCTGCACCTTGTCCGCGTCGGACTCGCCGTCCTGCGGCTCGACCGCGGTGGACTTGTAGCCGAACTCCTTGTCGGCCTTCTCCAGGCCGGCCGTGGCGGCGTCGTTGAAGGACTGGTCGCCCTTGCCGCCGACGTCGTACGCGAGCGCGAGGCCCAGGTTCTTGTCACTGCTGCTGGAAGAGGAGGACGAGGTGGAGGAGCTTCCGCAAGCGGAAACGGTCACGGCGAGAGCTGCGGTGGCAACACCCGCAACCGCGATTCGGGACACCCGGCGCATGGAACTTGACTCCTTTGTGCATGCGCCCCTACCAGGCGCTGGTTCCGCCGCAGCGTAACGCGCGTAGACCAGACGGAAAAACCCTTCTGTCCGGTCCGTTACCGAGCTGTGGCCACAGTTGCGGTCAAGGTTACGGACAGCAGTACGCCCCTTGCGGGAGGCAAGGGGCGTATGGGCTGCAAGGACGCTCATAAGGGCGTAGCCGAGAGCCCGCGGAACGGGTTTCGGACCGTTACTTGGTGTTTACCGTGATCTTGCCGTCGATGATGTCCTGCTTGGCCTTGTCGACGGCCGCGACGACGTCCGTCATCGCCTTGTACTTCGGGTTGGTGTCGGCGAAGCCGACGCCGTCGTTGGAGAGGCTGCCGCGGACCACGCCGGACAGCGGCTTGCCCTCGTGCACGGACTTCACGAGGTCGTAGACGGCGCCGCCGACGTTCTTCAGCGCCGAGCCGAGGATGTAGTCCTTGTACGCCGCCAGCGCGCTCTGGCTGTACTGGTCGGAGTCGACGCCGATGGCCCACACCTTCTTGGCCGCGGCCTCGGTGATCACGCCCTGACCGGAGAGACCGGCCGCGTGGTAGATCACGTCGGCGCCCGCCTCGATCTGGCCGCTCGCCGCGTCCTTGCCCTTGTCGGGGCTGGAGAAGCCGCCTTCCTGGGCGGTCTCGGTCAGGTACTGCGACTCGATCTTGATGTTCGGGTTGACCGACTTGGCGCCCTGGACGTACCCGGCCTCGAACTTGTGGATCAGCGGGATGTCCACGCCGCCGATGAAGCCGATGTGCGCCTTCTTGCTGGCCTTGGCGGCGGCGACACCGGCCAGGTAGGAGGCCTGCTCCTCGTGGAAGACCAGGTCGGCGACGTTCTTGGCCTGGACCTGCTCGTCGTCGATGATGCCGAAGGTGATCTTCGGGAACTTGGCGGCGACCTCCTTGACGGCCGGCGCGTAGACGAAGCCGACGCCGATCACCGGGTTGTAGCCGGCCTGGGCCAGCTGCGTCAGCCGCTGCACCTTGTCCGCGTCGGACTCGCCGTCCTGCGGCTCGATGTCCTGGCCGCCGATCTTGAATTCCTTCTCGGCCTTCTGGAAACCGGCGTAGGCGGCGTCGTTGAACGACTGGTCGCCCTTGCCGCCGATGTCGTAGGCGAGGCCGATGCCCTTGCCCGAGTAACCCCCGCCGCTGGATTCCGAGTCGCTGGACTTGGAGTCGCTGCTGGACTTCCCGCAGCCGGCGGCGGCGAGCGCGACGACCGCGACGGCCACCGCGGCCCTCGAGAATCTCGTCCTCCGAGACATCAGACGCATAGCAAGCACCCCTTCATCCCCACGGCGCCGTGACCGGCCCGCATACCCCTTGGTGGCGCCGTGCGGGAGGGCTCCCCAACAAGCCTTTCCCGGTGGCGATTCCGGCGCACAGTAACGCGCGTAGAAGCGCAGGGGAACGGGATTCCTCAGGGCCGTTATCGATTCGTGCCGACGCCGGGTTACAAGCGCGTCCCCGGGGTTACGGGTGGGTGACACAAGGGGATGAAGGGGCGCCTTTCCGGCACCCCTTCCTCCGTACCCTCCACCGGGCTCGCGCCCGGGGTCCGTCAGCGGTCGCGGGTCGCGGCGTCGAGCAGCGCGGCCGCCGTGAAGAGCTCCACGCCGACGGTGATCGCCGACTCGTCCGCGTCGAAGTCGCCCTGGTGCAGATCGCGGACGGTGCGCTCGCCGGGCGGGCGGACCCCGAGCCGGGCCATCGCGCCGGGCACCCGCTCGAGGTACCAGGAGAAGTCCTCGCCGCCGAGGCTCTGCTCGGTACCCTCCACGGCCGTCTCGCCGCGCCGGGCGACCATGGCGTCCCGCAGCAGCGCGGCGACCTCACCGTCGTTGACGACGGGCGGGACACCCCGCACGTAGTTGATCTCCGACTTGGCGCGGTGCAGGTTGGCGACCTCGTCGATGGCCGCGACGACGATGTCCGGGGCCTGCCGCCACGCCTCGATGTCCAGGCAGCGGACGGTCCCGGACAGCTCGGCGTGCTGCGGGATCACGTTCGGGGCGTGCCCGCTCTCGATCCGGCCCCAGGTGACGGCCAGCCCGGCCCGGGTGTCGACGCGGCGGCCGACCAGCGCGGGCACGTCGGTGACGACCCGGGCGACGGCGGTCACGAGGTCGGTGGTCAGATGCGGGCGGGCGGTGTGGCCGCCGGGCCCGTCCAGGGAGATCTCCAGCCGGTCGCAGGCGGAGGTGATGGCCCCCTCGCGCAGCCCGACCCTGCCCGCGTCGACCCGCGGGTCGCAGTGCACGGCGATGATCCGGCCGACCCCGTCCAGCGCCCCGTCCGCGATGACATCGGCGGCGCCGCCGGGCAGCACCTCCTCGGCGGGCTGGAAGATCAGCCGCACGGGCCGCGGGAGCCGGCCCTGCCGGTGCAGCTCGGCGAGGACGAGTCCGGCCCCGAGGACGACGGTGGTGTGCACGTCGTGCCCGCAGGCGTGCGCGCGGTCCGGCACCTTCGAGCGGTACGCGCACTCGGTCTTCGTGTCCGGGATGGGCAGCGCGTCGATGTCGGCGCGCATCGCCAGGACCGGAACGCCGTCGCTCCCGGCGCCCGCCGCGCCCACGGTCCCGATGTCGCAGACGAGGCCGGTCCCCACGGCGAGTACGCGCGGCTGGAGACCGGCCTTCTCGAGGCGGGCTTTGATCGCGGCCGTCGTACGGAACTCCTGGTTGCCCAGCTCAGGGTGCATGTGCATGTCGCGGCGGAACGCCACGAGCTCTGCGCGCAGCGCCTCCGGCAAGGTGCCGGGAAGGGCGCCGGGGAGCACACCCGCAAGTGCACCGGGGAGCAGGTCTTCCCCTGACGGATCGGCCTCGGACTCTCGGGACATCAGTTGCTTCACCCTTTGAAGGGTAGGACGCCGGGGCGGTCAACTGACCCGATCAACAAAAGTTCAGCCCGTCAGGCGAAGAAAAGTTGGCCGCGCGGCGCATGGCTGCTGTGGTGGATGGGTAAACTCGCCGCCTTCTCGGCCGGCACCCACACTTCTTCCTTCCTTTCACGGATACCACGGACGGCTCGAGGCACGCTGGTTCTGTCCACGTACCGGGACCGGTCCCGGAATCATCACCTCCGTGCAGCGGTTGCGCCACGCTGGGCGACCGGCCCGGTCCGGGCGGGCAGGGTGCGGTCATGGAGACGATGACATGCGGGTGCGGCGAGGACCGGATACCCGGGGTCCTGGCGCGGGGCGTGGCGGCGCTGGCGCTGACCGGGCTGACGGTGATGGCCGTCACGGCGTGTCTGCTCGCGGGCGTGCTGTGGGCGGTCACCCGGTGGCGCGACCGGGCACGCGCCGAGCGCGAGGAAAGCTTCTTCGACGGATTCGGCCGTTGGGAGGAGGAACGGGCCGAGCCGCCGCCCCCACGGGGCGGCGGCTCGTAGTCACCCTGGTCGCGGCCCCGCTCAGACCGCGCTCACCGCGGCCAGCCGGTGGACGTCCTTCGCCGTGCCCGTCACCCCGGACAGGAATCCCTGCGCCCTGGGCGAGGCGTGTTCCGTCAGCCAGGCCGGGTCGATGTCGCAGACCGCGACCCGGACGTCGGTGCCAGCCAGGGCCAGCGGCAGAGTGTGGACGACCGTCGACGGGAAGCTGAGGACGGTCCGGCCGATGGGGCCGCGGCGGGCGATCAGTTCCAGCGGCAGGTCCGGGCGGACGACCTCGAGACCCGTCTCGACGGCCAGCCGGTGGAGTTTCTCGGTGCTCTCCCGGCGGTGGGCGAAGTAGCGGGTCGCGCCGTGCGCCCCGGCGAGCGTGCGGACCGCGTCCAGATAGCGGTCGGCGTCCACCACGCCGGTCTCGACCAGCGAGGTGCCGACCATGTCCGCGCTCTTCGTCACCCGCGGCGGGCCGAAGCGCTCACGGGTCCAGGCGAAGGCGTTGGCCGTGATCGTGACGCCTTCGGGGGCCTCCTTCATGGGCATGGAGGAGAAGACCTCGACCCCGCGGCCCGCACCCGGGAGCAGCCGGCGGCGGGCCGCGCCGGACACCGGGGCGAAGAGCACGTCGCGCGGGCCCGTGCGGCCGCCCTTGCGGTGCCAGCGGACGAGGCGTTCACCGCGGGCCAGCTGGCCGACGAACTCCATCGTGGCCGTCCCGTCGTCCACCACGACCAGCTCGCTCGCCCTGGTGATGGTCAGCAGCAGCTGGACGTAACGGGAGAACGGGTCGCCCATCACCATCCGTTCCGCCCGCCGCAGCAGCGGGGTGAGGCCCCCGATGGTGCGGAAGGGCGCCATGGTGCCGCCGCGGGCCTCCTCCCAGCGGACCGTGTGCCCTTCCCGGCGGGCCAGCTCGGCCATGCGGCGCAGCTGGCCGCGGGTCATCGGGTCGGTCGGGGACAGGACGACGAGGGTCAGCCCCGCGCCGGGCTCCTCTCCCGGCTGGAGTTCCCGGGCGTACGCCCACTCCAGGACGTTCAGGAGCTGCACCGGACTCTCGACGAAGGCGAGGGTGTGGGGGGTGTGGCCGGTGTTCTTCCCGGCGCGAGGACTCATCGTCGGACGACCATCCCGTAAGGCACTCGGAGGGGTATTCAGGTCACACCGCGACCGGTTCGCCCGCCGCCGCCGCGATCTCCGCCTCCGCGACGACGCCCGACACGCGGCGCAGCTTCTTCATGGGGCCGAGCTCGGAGTCGTAGACCTTCTTGACGCCGTCGCCGAGGGAGGCCTCGATGGTGCGGATGTCGCGGACGAGGCGGGTGAGACCGCCCGGCTCGACGGAGGCGGCCTGGTCGGAGCCCCACATCGCGCGGTCGAGGGTGATGTGCCGCTCGACGAAGGTGGCGCCGAGGGCGACCGCGGCAAGGGTGGTCTGGAGGCCGGTCTCGTGGCCGGAGTAGCCGATAGGGACGTTCGGGAACTCCTTCTCCAGCGTGTTGATCACGCGGAGGTTGAGCTCCTCGGCCTTCGCCGGGTAGGTCGACGTGGCGTGGCACATGAGGATGTTGTCGCTGCCGAGGACCTCGACGGCGTGCCGGATCTGCTTCGGCGTCGACATGCCGGTGGAGAGGATGACGGCGCGGTGGGTGGAGCGCAGGGCGCGCAGCAGCTCGTCGTCGGTCAGCGAGGCGGACGCGACCTTGTGCGCGGGGACGTCGAACTTCTCCAGGAAGGCGACCGCCTCGGTGTCCCACGGGGAGGCGAACCAGGCGATGCCCTTCTCCTTGCAGTACTCGTCGATCTGCCGGTACTCGTCCTCGCCGAACTCGACCCGGTGGCGGTAGTCGATGTAGGTCATCCGGCCCCAGGGGGTGTCGCGCTCGATGTCCCACTGGTCGCGCGGGGTGCAGATCTCGGGGGTGCGCTTCTGGAACTTCACGGCGTCACAGCCGGCCTCGGCGGCCACGTCGATCAGCTTGAAGGCGTTCTCCAGCTCGCCGTTGTGGTTGATGCCGATCTCGCCGCAGATGTAGACGGGCCTGCCGGGACCGACCTCGCGGGAACCGAAGCTGCGCAGACGGGAGTTGGTGCTCATGGCGGAGATGTCCTTACCTGGTGAGGGTGTCGAGAGAGGGTCCGAGGATCCAGCCGGCGATCTCCCGGATCGCGCCGTCGCCACCGGGCAGGGTGGTGACCGCGCGTGCGGCGCCGCGTACGACGTCGTGTGCGCTCGCGACCGCCACCGGCCAGCCCACGAGGGCGAAGCAGGGGAGGTCGTTGACGTCGTTGCCGACGTAGAGCACGCGCTCCGGCGCGATGCCCTGTTCCTCGCACCACTGCTTGAGCGCGAGGTCCTTGCGGTCGATGCCGTGCAGGACCGGGAGCTTCAGCTTCCGGGCCCGGGCGGCGACGACCGGGTTCTGTTCGGTCGAGAGGATCAGCATCCGCAGGCCCGACCTGCGCAGGGCCGCGATGCCGAGGCCGTCGCCGCGGTGCACGGAGACGAACTCCCGTCCGTCGGAGTCGATCAGCACCCGGTCGTCGGTCTGGGTGCCGTCGAAGTCGAGGACGACCGCGTCGATGTCGGCGGCCGTGGGGAGGGAGCCGGGCCGGTCCGTGTCGAAGAGGGGCGCCAGCGCCCTCGCCCGGGCCAGGTCGTGCGGGTCGTCGATCTCCAGGACCCGGGCGGGGTCGGTGCGGACGAGTTCCGTGCGGCCGAAGAAGCGGTGCCCGTGGGTACGGAAACCCCGGGTCCGCATGGCGTAGGCGGCGCCGGTCTCCAGGAGGTCCTGGGGGCGGTCCTGCCGGCGGGGCCGGAAGGACTTGTCGTGGTTGACGCCGAAGCCGCCGCCGAAGCCTCCGTCGGTGCCGGTGTCGGTGCCGGTGCCGGTGCCGGTGTCGGTACCGGAGTCGTCCGCGTCGCGCCAGACGAAGCCGTGGAAGGGGGCGACCGTCACCGCCGTGTCGGCGCCCTGCTCGACGACGGCCGCGGCGACCCCGTCGATGTCGTCCCGGACGAGGAAGGGGCTGGTGCACTGCACGAGCAGGACGGCGTCGACCGAGGAGCCGTGCAGCGCCTCGTGGGCGTCCAGGGCGTGCAGGACGGCCGCCTCGGAGGTCGCGGTGTCGCCGGCGATGGCGGCGGGCCGCAGCACGACCTCCGCGCCCGCCTCACGCGCCGCCGCCGCGATGGCGTGGTCGTCGGTCGACACGACGACGTCCGTCACGAGGCGGGTCGCCCGGCACTCGCGGACCGCGCGGGTGACGAGCGGTACGCCGCCCACCGGCGCGAGGTTCTTCGCGGGCACGCCCTTGGAGCCGCCGCGCGCGGGGATCACCGCGAGCACACGGCGCACCCCTGCTGGTGAGTCGGACATGGGTTCGTCTCCTTGACGGGTCACAGCTCCCCCATCCGCCGGATGACCGGGGCCACCCGCTGCACGCCGTGCCGGTAGGCGCCGCGCGCCGCCCGGCGCACGATCTGCCGGACCGGGCCCGGCTCGCGGTCGGTGGCCGGCGCGCCGGGCAGCGGGCTGCCGTCGGGGCCGAGGTGGTGGCGGGCGAGGATGCCGGGCAGATAGCCGGGCGCGGTGGCGGGTGTGTAGTAGGGGGTGAGGGGCGGACGGCCGCCGGGACCGCCGAGCAGTTCGCCGATCCGCTGACGTGCCGCGTCGAAGGCCGTCGCGTACGAGCCGTCCACCGCGACGCCCTGGCGGGCCACCCACCCCTCGTCGGGGGCGGGCCGGTGCCCGGCGTCGAGCTGGTCCCAGGAGGCGAGGCAGCCGGAGCCGACGAAGTGGTGGTTGCCGAGTGCCTCGCGCACCCCGAGGTCGGTGAGGACGACCGTGGGGACCCGGCGGTGCAGGGACTCCAGGGCGGCCGTCGAACTGACCGTGACCATGAGGTCGGTGCGGTCGAGGACCTCGCCCATGTTCCCGTACACCAGGCGGAAGTTGGCCGGCGGATCGAGCTTCTGCACCAGCTTCTGGTAGGGCAGTTCCTCGATGTGGGTGGTGTGCTCGCCCGGCTTGGAGCGGAGCTTCAGCAGCACCTCCCGCTCGGGGTGCAGCCGCGCATGCCGCACCAGCCGGTCGAGCAGGTAGGCACGGTCCCTGCGGCTCTCCGGTACGGAGGGCTGCGCGGCGAAGACGACCGTGTAGGGGTCGTGTTCACCGGTGTACGGGGCACCGCCCAGGAACGGCAGGGCCACTTCGGTCACCGACGCGGCGTCGGCGCCCACGCCCTCGTACACGGCGCGGAAACGCTCCGCGTCCTGACGGGAGTTGGCGAGGACGAGGTCGGCGCCGTGCCGCAGCAGCAGGCCGTCGGCGAGCTTCTCGTAGACGACGCCGACATAGCCGGTGACGACGACGGGGCGTTCGCCCTGTCCCTCCCAGATCCGCTTCAGGCCGTGCAGGATGGCCTGGACGCCGCCGCCGACCAGCGCGAGCACGAGGATGTCGTACGACGTCCGCGTCATGGCGCGCAGGAACTCGAGGGCGGTGACCTCGCTCAGCGAGTCGGCGTGGACGCCGACCTCGGCCAACTGGCGGGGGGTGGGGGTGGCCCGGCCGCGCAGCAGGAATCCGTCCAGGACGGGGGCGACTTGCGCCCCGCTCCCGGATCCGGCTTCCATGGAGGGCGCGATCCGCGTCGCGGTCAGGGCACCCCATTTCCACCGGGTGTCGGAGTCCGCGAGGACGGCGATCCGTGGGGGGTTGGCAGTACTTGCTGGCACGGGCTAGACGCTAGAAAGCAATTCCCCTGCTTTACCCAACCTCGACTCAACGAGAAGTTAACAGCGCGCCACCGAACGCCGAACTGGCCCGGCCATCAGGCGAATGCGCGGTGGGTGCACCATTCCGCCACATCGAGTTCACCCCCCGTATCCGCACCGGCAATTTTTGCCGCCGGGGGCCCTTCTAAGGTTTCGCAGGTGCCCAAGCTTTCCGTGATCGTGCCGTTCTACAACGTTCAGCAATACGCGCCCGACACCCTGACGAGTCTGCGTTCGAACGCACGCGACGATTTCGAGTTCATTCTGGTCGACGACTGTTCGACCGACGCGACCTCGGACATCCTCGCGCGTGCGGCACGAGAACTGCCGGGCGCGGTGTTGGTCAGACACGAAAAGAACGGAGGGCTGGCGACCGCCAGAAACACCGGCATCGACAAGGCGCGCGGCGATTATCTGACTTTCCTGGACGGCGACGACTGGCTGGCGCCCGGATACTTCCCGCGGCTCCTCGCCGCCATCGAGGAACTGGGCTGCGACTTCGTCCGCACCGACCACGTGCAGTGCACCGCGCGGGCCCGGAGCATCCACCGGGTACCGCACGGCCGGCGCGGGACGGTGCTGAACCCGCGGGAGGGGATCCTGCCCGCCGACCGGTCCACCTCGGTGGACTACGCCTACGCCTGGGCCGGCATCTACCACCGCCGCCTCGTCGACCGCGGGCTGCTGCACTTCACCGACGGACTGCGGACGGCCGAGGACCGGCCCTGGATCTGGAAGCTCCACCGGGAGGCGGACACCTTCGCCGTGGTGGGGCTGCTGGGCGTCTACTACCGGCGCGGGGTGGCCTCTTCCCTCACCCAGATCGGCGATGTGCGGCAACTGGACTTCATCCGCGCGTTCGACCAGGTGATCGAGGAGACGGCGCGGGACCCCGAGGGCGACAGGCTGCTGCCCAAGGCGGTGCGCACCTACTGCGCGATCATGTCCCACCACCTCGGCTCGATCGAGAGGTTCGAACCCGGAGTGGCACGGCAACTGCGCTCCCTGTGCGCCGCCGCCCTGAAGCGGATGCCGCAGGACGTGCTCACGGAGGTCATGGACTCGATGGACGTACAGCGGGCGGGTGCGCTGCGGCGGGTACGGCGCAGGCCGGTGGCGGCTCGGACGGCGGCGGCTCGGACGGTGGCCGTCTGATGCCCCGCACGACCCGGATCTTCTGCGTCTCGACCCTCTACGGCGCCGCGACCCTGGCCGCGGCCCTCGACGCCGGGCTCTTCGAACCGACCGACCGCCGACTGCTGCTCGTCACCAACAACGCGGTCAATCCGGAGATCACGCCGTCCGTCGACGCCATGCCGGGCTTCGACCGGATCCGTGAGCGCTTCGACGAGGTGCTGTCCTGGAACGGCACCATCGCCCCCTTCCACCCCGGCGGCTGGGGCCCCCGCGGGGACGACATCCCGCTGTGGGAACGGTACGTACGGCTGCTGTGGAACCTCGGTGACGACGAGGTCCACCTGGCCGTGGAGTCCATCCAGGTGAATCCGGCGCTCGCGCTGTGCCAGCTGTTCACCGGCGCGCCCGTCGACGCCTACGCCGACGGCCTGATGAGCTACGGACCCACCCGCGACAAGATCGACCCGCTGGTCGGCACCCGGGTCGGCCGGCTGCTGCACCTCGATCTGGTGCCGGGCCTCACCCCTCTGCTGCTCACCGAGTTCGGCGTACCGCCGGTGCTGGTGCCGTCCGAGGCGTTCCTGAAGGTGCTCGGCGAACTCGCCGAGGACGAGGCGGGGTCGCCCGAGCCCGAGGAGCGTCCGGCGCTGCTGCTGGGGCAGTACCTCTCGGCGCTCGGCATCCTCGGGGACGCCGAGGAGGAGGAACTGCATCTGGGCATGGTGCGCGGCGCCGTGGCGCTCGGGCACCGCACACTCGTCTTCAAGCCGCACCCCACCGCCCCCGTCCGCTGGACACGGCTGCTGGAGGACGAGGCGAGGAAGCTCGGCGCCGAACTCGCCCTGCTCGAAAGGCCCGTCCTCGCGGAGGTGGTCTACCAGCGGCTTCGGCCCGCGCTCGTCGTCGGCTGTTTCTCCACCGCGCTGCTCACCGCCGCCGGTCTCTACGGCCTCCCGGTCGCGCGGGTCGGCACCGACACCGTGCTGGCCAGACTCGCGCCGTACCAGAACAGCAACCGGGTGCCGCTCACCATCGTCGACGCGCTGCTGCCGGACCTGGCGGACCGGTCGGCGGTGGAGTCCTGGGCGATGCCCTCGGCGGAGCGGGTGGACGAACTGGCCGCGCTCCTCAAGGCCGTCGGCTTCGCCATGCAGCCCAAGATCTATCCGGGACTCCAGGGCGATGCGGAGCGCTACCTCTCCACCCACCTCGACCCGCACACCTGGCGCTACTTCAAGCGTCGGCGCCTGGCGGCACTGGCCCTCCCCGGCGCCGTCCCGGGGCAGCTGGCCTTCATCCCGCGCAACGCGACCGTCCGCCGCCTGGCGCGGCGGGCACGGGCCCTGAAGCGGGTGGGCGGCAAGCGGTAGCCGGCGAAGGGTGGCCGCGAGGGGTGGCCGCGAGGGGTGGCCGGCGAGGGGTGGCCGCGAGGGGTGGCCGCGAGGGGTGGCCGGCGAGGGGTGGCCGGCGAGGGGTGGCCGGCGAGGGGAAACGAGACATACCGGGACAGCTGTTCATCCGATCGTCATTCATGCGCCGCCGGTGAGTCAGCCGTCACTCATCCCCGACTTGTCGGAGATGCATAGCGTTCCGTCGTCGAGACAACGGCCACGACTACGGCCACGGCCGTGACCGTGACCGTCACGCACGACGGAACACCTCTCATGACTCCCACGGAAGGTCCCAGGATGAGCGCGGCTGACCAGGCGGCGGCACCGGCCCCGACCCCAGCACTCCGGCTGAACATGCTCGTCCCCGAACGGGCTCCGGTCCGGCCCCGGGCGGAGAGCCGGCTGCGTGCCCTGGACGGACTGCGGCTGCTGGCGGCCCTGATGGTCTGCTTCTACCACTACGCCGGCAAGAACGGCGAGGTCGCGCAGTCCTGGCACCAGTCCCCCGGCGAGAAGTTCCCGACGCTGTCGCAGTTCGCCACCTACGGCAGCCTGGGCGTGCAGTTCTTCTTCCTGATCAGCGGGTTCGTGATCTGCATGAGCAGCTGGGGCCGGAGCACCGGGGACTTCTTCCGCTCCCGGGTCGCACGGCTGTACCCGGCGTACTGGGCCGCGATCGTCCTGGTCACCGCGGCCGGTGTGATCCTTCCGGTGGTGTCCGGGCCGCTGCGCTCGGACGAGATCCTCACCAACCTCACCATGCTCCAGCAGCCGATGGGAGTGCCCCGGGTGCTGGGGGTGGACTGGACGCTCTGGGTGGAGGTGCGTTTCTACGCCCTGTTCGCGCTGTTCGTGGTCTGGCGGGGCGTCACCTACCGCCGGGTCGTCATGTTCTGCGTCCTGTGGACGCTGGCCGGCGTCTTCGCCCGGGTCGCCGACCACCCGCTGACCGACGAGCTGGTCATGCGTGACCACGCCCCGTACTTCATCGGCGGTCTGGCCTTCTACCTGATCCACCGCTTCGGCAACGACCTGCTGCTGTGGGGCATCGTCGGCTTCAGCTTCCTGCTCGGCCAGCGCTACTCGGTCACGGCCCTGTGGCACCCCGGCCCGCAGGGCCAGTTCCACCGCAGTCCGTACGTCATCGAACTGATCGTCCTCGTCGCCTTCGTCGCCGTCGGAGCGGTGGCCCTGGGCTGGACGAGCCGGGCGAACTGGCGCTGGCTGACGGTGGCCGGGGCGCTGACGTACCCCTTCTACCTGATCCACGAGCACCTGGGCTGGTTCTTCATCCGGGTGCTGTACCGCGACTTCGGGCTGAACCCGTACCTGACGTTCGGTACGACGGTTCTGTCCCTGCTGGGGATCGCCTGGCTTCTCCACCGGTTCGTGGAGAAGCCGGTCGGGCCCCGGCTGAAGCGTGCGCTCGCCGTGCGGCGGGCTTGAGCGGGTCGGAGTCCGGGGCCCGCGGCCGGTGCGGTCCGGAGTCCGGGCCGGCGGCCGGGTGCGGGGTTCTGCGGTGCCGCGATACGCCGTCCGCCGTACGCCGTCCGCCGTCCGCGGCACCGTCGTGGCTGGTCGCGCCCGCGCGGCGGAGCCGCAAATTCGACGGAGCCCCGCGCCCCTGGGCTGGACGCTGCGCGTCCTCGCTCGTCCGCTGACTCGGCGCCTGCCGTCCCCCGGGCCGTCGTGGCTGGTCGCGCCCGCGCGGCGGAGCCGCAAATTCGACGGAGCCCCGTGTCCCTGAGCGGGACGCTGCGCGTCCTCGCTCGTCCGCTGACTCGGCGCCTGCCGTGCGGCGGGCTTGAGTGGTCCGGAGTCCGGGCCGGCGGCCGGGTGCGGGGGTCGGCGGTGCCGCGGTACGCCGTCCGCGGCACCGTCGTGGCTGGTCGCGCCCGCGCGGCGGAGCCGCAAATTCGACGGAGCCCCGTGTCCCTGAGCGGGACGTTGCGCGTGCTCGCTCGTCCGTCGGTCCCGGTCCCCCGGTTTGTTCGCTCAGTCGGTCATGTGGTCGGTTGGCGGGTCGTCCGGCGGAGGCGGCGTACCGCGCGGCGTACCGTCGGGTGGCGGCGGAGGGCTTCCGCTCGGATCGGGCCGCCGCCGGGGAGGCGGAGGCTCGTGAGGCGGCGGCGCTTGAAGTAGCGCTGGTACGGGGACCCTTCGGTGAGATGCGCGGCAAGCCAGCCGACCGCCTCCGCGCGCAGGCCGTGGTACTTGCGGGACTGCATGCAGTACCCCACGGCCCGGATCAGGGGCGTCAGCCTCTCGGCCGCCCCCGCGAGTTCGAGCGGGGCGCCGAGTTCCGCGTGCTCCGCGTCGGGCAGTGCCACGTCGATGATGGTGAGCGGGACGCGGTTGCTGTTCTCGTACGGTGTGATGCGCTCCAGGAGGAGCTCCGTGCCGACCCGGGCGACCGGGATGCCGTAGAAGGCGGCGGCGGTCATCAGGGCCGTGGAGAAGCAGCCGATGACGAGCTTCGGCTTCAGGAAGGCGAAGACCGTCTCGGCGAGGATCGGCTCGTTCAGCACGGTGAGCCGTACGCCGAGTTCCCCGGCGGCCGCCTCCAGGGACTCGCTGTAGACGGCGGGCGCGCTCGGGTGGGGCTTGAACAGCACGTCCTCGTGGCCCGCGCGGGCGGCGGCCCGCAGCATGCGGACGTGCAGCCGCTCCTCCTCGTCCTGGGTGATCAGGTCGATCGCCGAGAGGTACTGGCCGAGGAGCACGGCGGTGGCGCGGTGGTCGGCCGGGAGCCGCTCGGCGAGGAGGCCGGCGCCGGACTCGCCGATCTGCGCGAGGACGTCGACCATCGCCTCCCGGGGCACGGCCTCGGACCGGACGCCGTACTCGGACAGGAGCATCGGGCGCAGCCCGGGGACCAGGTCGAGGTGGAGCACGCGGGTGATGCGGCTGCTCATGCCGTGCGGGATGCGGTTGCGCGTCGGGCCGTAGCTCATCAGGCCGTCCGCGTACACGTGGATCGGGCTGTCCGCGAAGATGTCGGCGATCGCGCGGGAGGGGTTGGCCTGGAGGGACTCGCAGGCGATCTCGACCTGTTCGTCGCCCAGGTCCCAGGCCAGGCGTACGGCCTTCTCCCAGAGTCCGGTGTCCTGGGCGCGCGGCGACCAGCCGGCCGGGTGGTGCGGGGAGATGAACTCGTTCCAGGAGTGCACCTGGTCGAACTCGGGGCGCAGCTTCTCGAAGCCGGCCATCCGGTCCAGCGGGGTGCCGACCTCAGGCACGGCGGCGGTGTTGCTGACGACGAGGATGCGGCGGACGCCCTCGCGCGGGCCGAACCGACCGGCGCGGATCGCGGCGGTGACGGTCGCGGCCGCGTACTGGGTGGCCGAGCAGAATATCTGGATCACGCCGCCACACCCTTCATACCGCCGCGGACCCGGCGCAGCACATGGACACGTTCCTCGCCCATCCCCACCACGGCCTCGCTCAGTTCCTCCTCGGTCATCGCGCCCAGCGCCTCGGCGGCCAGCCGCCTCAGCTTCGCGGCCACACTGCGCTCGAACCGGCGCCGGTCGATCAGCTGGTGGGCGATGACCACGCAGAAGTTGCGCAGCGCCTTCGCGCGCAGCCGGTCCGCCTCGGGATCGTCGGCGAGCTCGGCGAGGACGAGGTCGAAGGAGCGGAAGAAGTCCAACTGGCGCACATCGCCGATCTGGGTGAGCGAACTGGCGATGCCCCGGCGGTAGAAGACGCCGTGCAGGCCGGCGACGACGTAGGACTCGGCCCTGCGGTGCAGGTCCCAGATCCACGGCCGGTCCTCGGCGGTGCGCAGCCCGTCGTGGAAGCGGAGCATGCCCCGGTCCAGGAGGCGGCGGTGGTAGACGCCGGCCCAGGCGTACGGATAGTCGACCATGGTGGTGTCGTCGACGGGGAGGATCGAGGTGCGCGGGTCGAGCGGGGTGTGGCGGCGGCCCTCGGGTGCCCGGTGGACGGCCCGCTCGACGCCGGTGACCTGGACGTGGTCGGTGCGGACGAAGTCGACGTCGAACCGTTCGATGACGTCCACCAGCCGGGCCAGATAGCCCGGCGCCAGCCAGTCGTCACCGTCGAGGAAGGTGAGGTAGCGGCCTTCCGCGACGTCGATCCCGGTGTTGCGCGCGGTCGCCAGTCCGCCGTTGCGCTCGTGCCGGATCACCCGGCTGTTCCCGAGCCGCGCCGTCAGGGCGAGAAGGGCTTCGTACGTCCTGTCCTTGGTGGATCTGTCCTCGACGAAGATGAACTCGAAGTCGTCCCGGGCGTTGTTGACCAGGCTGGTCACGGTCTCGGGCAGATACGACTCGATGTTGTAACAGGGGACGACGACGGACAGGGTCGGTGTGTTGGCCACGTGTGCGCACCTGGATTCTCAGCGGAAAGTCAAGTGATCCTAAGAAAGCAGGATCCGCTTCCGCATGTCGCGTCGCCGACACTCAGGTGAATTCGACGTGACATCCGGATCGGGTCGGAAAATGACAGATGAAGAACGGGTGTGACACGCCCTCTCCTTTTCAACACCCGTTATTCCCGTGGAATTCGATGCTACGTTCGCGCACGTGACCGACATATCCACCTCACCTCCGCCCGCCGCGCGGCGCGGGCGGAGCCCGCACGGACCGGCGGCGCGCCGGCTGCGCCTCACCTCTCCCGCGGGGTGGACCACCGCCCTCACCACCGTCGCGCTGCTGCTCCACACGACGCTCACCGCCGGTGTCTTCCTCGACATCCGCTATGTGCTCGCCGCCCTGCGGACGACGGGGGCGAGCGGACTGTCCCCCTCCGAGATCTTCGCTCACCGGCCCTTCTTCTACCGCTGGTTGCTGGACGGTCTGGACTCCCTCACCGGCGGGTCGAACGCGGTGCGCGAGGCCCTCCTGCGGCTCATCGGCATCGCCCTGTGCGCGGCCACCGGTCTGCTGCTGCACCGGGCCCTGCGGCGCCGGATGCCCGAGCGGGACGCGGTGCTCGTCTCCGGCCTGACCGCCCTCACGCTGGCCTTCGCGCCGGTCATCGACTACTTGCAGCCGGAGTGGTTCGCGATCGTCTTCGCGGCGGGCGCCGTCGCCGCCGCGCTCGGCGTCCGCGACCTGTGGCAGGCCGCCGCGCTCGCCGCGCCGCCGCTCGGTCTCGCCGTGCTGATGAAGTTCTCCACCGCGGGCACCGCCGCGATGGCGCTGCTCGTGGTCTTCGCCGTGGACCGGGTGCGGGGCCTGCTGCTCGCCGCCGCGACCGCCGTCGGCACCGGCCTGCTGTTCGCGTTCAGCGCCTGGTCGGGCTCCCGGGAGCTCCAGTGGCTGCGCGACATGCCGCACATCAACGCGCACGCGCTGGGCAAGGACCCGGTCGTCGTCCCGGACCTGCTGCTGCGGACCGCGGACTACCTGGGCGACCGGATCGCGGTGACGCCGGTGCTCGCGCTGCTGCCCGGCGCGCTGCTGCTGTTCGCCGCGACGCTCCCCTCGCGCCGGCGGCGCGTCGAGGCCGTGCTCGTCACGCTGCTGCTCCTGGTCGTGGCCCTGGCCGTCGTGGTCTACCAGGGCAACTGGTTCGCGTACCACGGCGAGAGCCTGCCGGTGGTGGCCGCCGCGCTGACCGCGCTCGCGATCGGCCGCTGGTACGGAGCCCACGGGCGGCCTCCGCTGTGTCTCACCGGGCTCGCCCTCCTCTACGGCGCGGCCCCGCTGCTCACCCTGGTCCGCGAGGACGTCGACACGGATGTCGTCGCGTGGCTCGCCTCGGCGGCGGCTCTCCTCGCCGGAGCGGTGGACCTGCGGTGGGCGCGGGCGGCGCGTCCGCGCGGCCTCCGTGTCCCGGTCGCCCTGCCGGTCCTCGCGGTCGTCGTGTGCCTGGCCGCGACGGTGTGGCCGCTGTCGGGGGTGCGGGTCATCGAGGGGCGGATCGTCACGACCAACGCCGAGCTGAAGGAGCAGGCGCGGTCGGCCGCGGCGGCGGCCGAGCAGGTGGACGCCGAACTCCCGGACGGGGTGCCCGTCCTGTATCTGGCCTTCGGTCAGCAGGCCTACTACATCGGCCACCCGACCGCCTGCCGCTACCCCTTCCCCACCTTCCTCAACGTGCCCGAGCAGCTCACCGACGTGCCCTCGCTGGAGTCGACCCGGGAGAACGTCCGCTGCGTCACGCAGGAGCATCCGGCCGCCTACGCCGTCTACCAGCCCAGCTGGCTCTCGCTGGGCGTCATCGACCCGCGGATCGCCGCCGACATCCGCAGGGCGTACCGGTGCCCCGAGCCGGAGGGGCGGCAGCTCGTGGTGTGCACCGCGCGCCGCTGAGGCGGGTACCCGCGCGCAGGAACGGCCCCGGCGGCGAACTCCCCGCCGGGGCCGTTCCTGCGCGCTGCGGGCGGGGGGCCGGTCAGGCGACGCCCGCGACGCGGGCCGCCTTGTGGCCCAGCTCGACCGAGTAGCTCTGCCCCCGGTCCTGCGGGTAGATCTGCGCCATCGTCGCGAGCGTCACCCCACTGAGATGGGTCTCGTGGCCGGGGATCAGCGCCTTGTACTCGGGCGTGACCACCGGCTGGGCGAAGGGGGCCCGCGAGAAGTGCCAGTCCTTGATCCAGGAGCGGTCGAACTCCGGGTTGACCCGCTTGAGCCACGGCAGGAACCGCTCCAGCAGCTCGGCCGGATCGGTGGTGAAGCGCCAGTCGTCCCGCTCGACGTAGTTGCCCACGTAGAGGATGTGGCGGCCGCCGTACCGCTCCGGGTCGATCATCCGCGTGTGCTCGACGACCGCCAGGAAGGGGAAGTCGGGCTCGTTGATGTTCAGCCAGTAGTACGGGATGGCGCTGCGGTCCAGCTCCAGGACGAAGCAGGTGGCGCCCAGGTACTGGTTGCGCCGGACGACGTCGTCGGCCGGGGCGTCGGCGGCCTTGGCGAAGGCGGGCTGCGGAGTGGTGACGATCAGGTGGTCGAAGGCGTACGAGGAGCCGTCGGCGGTGCGCACGGTGACCTGCCCGTCGCCGCCGTCCTGACGGATCGTCTCCATCCGCTTGCCGAACTCGACCTTGCCGCCGCGTTCCGCGATGCGCTCGGCGAGCGTCGCGTACACCCGCTCGAACCCGCCGTCCAGGTAACCGAGTTCGAAGGTGCGGCAGTGCACCCGCGCCCACAGCCAGGCCATGGACACCTGGTCGGCGCGGTCGCCGAACTTGCCGCGCAGCAGCGGCTCCCAGACGGCCTCGGTGGCGCGCCGCCCGGCCCACTTGCGCAGCCAGCCCAGGGCGGTGCGGTCGTTGAACCGCTCCCCGTCGCGGACGATCTTCAGCCACGCCGACGACAGACCGAAGCGGACACCGGCGGGCAGCCCGTAGAGCGGGGAGGTCAGCATCTCCAGCGGGGTACTGAAGGGGTACGTGCGCCCGTCCCGGAACACTCCGGTGGTCGTCTTGTGGAAGCGCAGGTCGCCGCCCAGGCCCAGCTCCTCGATGAGCTCGATCATCCGGCGGTCGCTGCGGAAGATGTGGTGGTAGTAGCGCTCCAGCGGCACTCCCCCGACGGGGATCGACGCGGCGAGCCCGCCGAGTTCGTCGGCGGCCTCCAGGACGGTGACCGCGTGGCCCCGCTTGACCGCGTCGTACGCGGCGGTGAGGCCGGTCGCTCCCGCGCCGATGACGCCGAGATTCATGCGAAACTCCACTTTCTGTTGAGCGCGAACTGGAAGACCAGCACCAGGGGCAGCGAGCCGGCCTTCACCAGGTTCGGATCGACGCCGAGCCCCCGGGACAACACCGCGAGCAGGACGAACGTCAGGGCGATACCGGTCAGGCCGACGGCGTAGAAGCGCACGTAGCGCAACAGCAGCCGGTCGCGCTTGCCGAAGGTGAACAGGGCGTTCAGGACGAAGTTGTTGGTGATGCCGAGGCTGGTGGAGAGCACGTTGGCCACCTGCTCGTGCAGTCCGGCGACGTTGTAGAGCAGCAGGAACGCGCCCAGGTCGAGCAGGACACCGCTGCCGCCGACCAGCGCGTACGTGATCAGCTGGCGGAGGTCACGGGTGCGGGCGCCGGTGCCGGTACGGACGTCGGCCCGCACCATGTCCTCAGTGGTCATGTCCGGTGCCGTCACCGCCGGCCTCCGCGTCGTGCGAGATGACCTGCCGCACGGTGTACAGGGGCCGCCCCTGCACCTCGTTGTAGGTGCGTCCGATGTAGCTGCCCAGCACGCCGAGGGACAGCATCTGCACACCGCCCATGAACAGCACGACGACCATCAGCATCGTCCAGCCGGAGACCGTGATCTCGGGCCGCAGCAGCTTCATGCCGAGCGCGTAGCAGATGCCGACCAGGGAGAGCGCGAGCACCGCGAACCCCAGCTTGGTGATCATCCGCAGCGGCGCGGTGGAGAAGCCGGTCAGGCCGTCGACGGCGAGGCGCGCCATCTTGCGCAGCGGGTACTTGGTCTCGCCGGCGAACCGCTCGTCGCGGTCGAAGTGCACCTCGCTCTGCCGGAAGCCGATCGAGGCGACCATGCCGCGCACGAACCGGCTGCGCTCGCGGAAGCGCCGCAGTTCGTCGGCGGCGCGCCGGTCCATGAGCCGGAAGTCGCCGGTGTCCACCGGAATGTCAACCTCGGTGGAGGACCGCAGCAGGCGGTAGAAGGCGTGCGCGGTGGTCCGCTTGAAGAGGGTGTCCTGGCGGCTGCGCCGACGGGCGTGCACGATCTCGGCGCCGTCCCGCCAGGCGTCGATCAGCTGGAGGCTGACCTTCGGCGGGTCCTGGAGGTCGGTGTCCATGACGATCACGGCATCGCCGCGCGCCTCGTCGATACCGGCCGTGATGGCCATCTGGTGGCCGAAGTTGCGCGCGAAGTCGACGACCCGGACGCGCCGGTCGTTCTTCGCGAGGTCTTCCAGGACGAGCGGGGTGCCGTCGGTGGACCCGTCGTTGACGTACACCAACTCGAAGGCGTACTCGGGGCGTTCACGCAGTGCCGCCACGAGTTCCTCGTGGAAGTGGCGGATCCCGTCCTGTTCGTCGAAGACGGGCAGCACATAAGAGACGAGCGCGGCGCCACCCCGCTGACGGGGCACGCGGGACTCCTGCACCCGGCTGGCTATGTCAGGCATTCGGCGAAACTAGGTGCGCGATGTGAACGAGATGAGAATTCGCGATGAGTGGTGCAATGCCGTGAATCGACGGACCGCTCCCACCCGATTCCCGGCCGGTGGGGGGTCCCGGGCTACCGCACCCCGTACCGCGCGGCGATGCCGGCCACGACGATCTCCAGCCCTTCCTCGAAGTGCCGGTCGTAGTCCGCGAAGATCTCGGCACCCGCCTTCGCCGCCAGCGGGAAGTCGGCGAGCATCCGGGCGCGTTCCGCCACGTCGAACCCCGCACGCCGCTCGTCCGGCCGCGGCTGCACGCCCTGCTCCTCGGTGACGAACCCGATGGTGTACGCGTACGCGGTCGACGAGGCGCGTACGGCGTCGGCGAGGGTGAAGCCGGCGGCGGTGAACAGGCGCAGGTTCTCCTCCATCTGCACGGCGTGGTCGGTGCCGGTGAAGCGGGAGCCGCTGAAGACCTTCGCGCCGTCCCGGTAGGCGAGCAGCGCGGCGCGCAGCCCGTGGTTGGCCTTGCGCGTCCGGTCCTGCCAGGTGTCGGCGGGGTCGAGCGCGACGCCCGCGACCATCCGCCGGTACATCTCGGTCGCCATCTCGTCCAGCAGGGCCTGTTTGTCCTTGAAGTGCCAGTACAGGGCGGGTGCCTTGACATCCAGCTCTTTGGCGATGGCACGCAGGGTCAGCCCGTCGAGACCCGCCTCGTCGAGCAGCCTGAGCGCGGTGTCCGCGACCCGCTTGCGGTCGAGGGGGGCACGTCGTTCGGTACTCACACTTGACAGCTTAACGCCGTTAAGGCCACTCTCGTAGCCGACGGCACTTAACAACGTTAAGGAGAGTTGCATGGATATGGACGTGGACGTCCTGATCGTCGGCGCGGGTCCCACCGGTCTCGCCCTCGGCATCGACCTGGCCCGGCGCGGAGTGCGCGCTCTGGTGGTGGAGCGCGGCGAGACCCTCGCCCCCGGCTCCCGCGGCAAGGGTCTCCAACCGCGCACGATGGAGGTGTACGAGGACCTCGGCGTCCTGGACGGGATCCTCGCCGCCGGTGGCGCGTACCCGGTGGGCATGGTCTGGGCGGACGGCGAGCAGGTCGGCGAGCACGCGATGTTCGACCCGATGGAGGACGGCGAGGAGGGCTGCCGCTTCACCACCCCGTGGATGGTCCCGCAGTGGCGCAACCAGGAGATCCTGCTGGCGCGGCTGACGGAGCTGGGCGGGACCGTGGCCTTCGGCCGTGAGGTCGTGCGGCTCGAGCAGGACGGCGAGGGGGTGACGGCGCACCTCGCCTCCGGCGAGCCGGTCCGCGCCCGGTACGCCGTCGCCGCGGACGGTGGCCGCTCTGCGGTGCGCCGCGCGCTGGGCATCGAGATGCGGGGCGAGACGCTCGACCCGGACGCGGCCCTGGTGGCGGACGTGCGGATCCCGGATCTGGACCGGGCGTGGTGGCACCTCTTCCCGCCGAGCGGGCCGGAGTCGGGCTTCCTGGCACTGTGCCCGCTGGCCGGGACGGACCAGTTCCAGCTGGTGGCGCGGCTGCCCGGCGGGACGACCCCGGATCTGTCCCTGGAGGGCGTCCGCAAGCTGGTCTCGGAGCGCACCCACCTCGCGCCCGGTGCGGTGGCGGAGCTCTTCTGGGCGTCCGACTTCCGGCCGCGCGCCGCTCTGGCGGACCGCTTCCGCGAGGGGCGGATCTTCCTGGCCGGCGACGCGGCGCACGTGCACTCACCGGCGGGCGGCCAGGGGCTGAACACCAGCGTCCAGGACGCGTACAACCTGGGCTGGAAGCTGGGCGCGGTGCTGTCGGGGCGGGCGCCCGAGGCCCTGCTGGACACCTACGAGGAGGAGCGCCGTCCGGTCGCCGAGCAGGTGCTCGGCCTCTCCACCGCGATCCACCGGGACGAGGCGAGGCGCGGCGCGTCGACCCGGCAACTGGGCCTGAACTACCGGTACTCGTCGCTGAGCGAGGAGACCCGGCAAGACCCCGGCCCGCTCGGCGCCGGCGACCGCGTGCCGGACCAGACGGTCGACGGCGTCCGCCTCTTCGACCGGCTCAGGGGTCCCGACTGGACCTTGCTGACCCTGGACGACGGCGTGTTCCTGGTCCGCCCGGACGGCTATGTGGGCTGGGCGGGCGCCACGGAGGACGGCCTCGCGTCCTACCGCGCACGGGTCGGCCTCGGCTAGTCGTCGCGGCTCAGAACGCGTCCGACGGCACGTACGTCCCCCAGACCCCCCTGAGGGCGTCGCACACCTCGCCCACCGTCGCCCGGGCGCGCAGCGCGTCCTTCATCGGGTACAGGACGTTGTCCTCGCCCTCGGCGGCCTTCCGCAGGGCGTCGAGGGCCGCGTCCACCGCCGCCCGGTCGCGCTCGGCCCGCAGCTTCGCGAGCCGCTCGGCCTGCTGGGCCTCGATGGCCGGGTCGACGCGGAGCGGCTCGTAGGGCTCCTCCGTGTCGAGCTGGTAGCGGTTGACGCCGACCACGACCCGCTCGCCGGAGTCGGTCTCCTGCGCGATCCGGTAGGCGGAGCGCTCGATCTCCGACTTCTGGAAGCCGTGTTCGATGGCGGCGACCGCGCCACCGAGGTCCTCGACCTTCTCCATCAGCCCGACGGCCGCCGCCTCCACGTCGTCGGTCATCTTCTCGACGACGTAGGAGCCCGCGAAGGGGTCGACGGTCGCGGTCACGTCCGTCTCGTAGGCCAGCACCTGCTGGGTGCGCAGGGCGAGGCGGGCGCTCTTGTCCGTGGGCAGCGCGATCGCCTCGTCGAAGGAGTTCGTGTGCAGGGACTGGGTGCCGCCGAGGACCGCCGCCAGGCCCTGGACGGCGACCCGGACCAGGTTCACCTCGGGCTGCTGGGCCGTCAGCTGGACGCCGGCCGTCTGCGTGTGGAAGCGGAGCATCAGCGACTTGGGGTTCTTCGCGCCGAACTCCTCCCGCATCACCCGGGCCCAGATCCGGCGCGCGGCACGGAACTTGGCGACCTCTTCGAGGATCGTCGTACGGGCCACGAAGAAGAAGGACAGGCGGGGCGCGAAGTCGTCCACGTCCATGCCGGCCGCGACGGCGGTGCGGACGTACTCGATGCCGTCCGCCAGCGTGAAGGCGATCTCCTGCGCCGGGGACGCGCCCGCCTCGGCCATGTGGTAACCGGAGATCGAGATCGTGTTCCACTTAGGGATCTCGGCCTTGCAGTACTTGAAGATGTCGGCGATCAGCCGGAGCGAGGGCTTCGGCGGGAAGATGTACGTGCCCCGCGCGATGTACTCCTTCAGCACGTCGTTCTGGATCGTGCCGGTGAGCCGGTCGGCCGGGACGCCCTGCTCCTCGCCGACCAGCTGGTACATGAGCAGCAGCAGGGCCGCCGGGGCGTTGATCGTCATCGACGTGGACACCTTGCCCAGCGGGATCCCGTCGAACAGCACCCGCATGTCCTCGACCGAGTCGATGGCCACGCCCACCTTGCCGACCTCGCCACTCGCGATCGGGGCGTCCGAGTCGTGGCCCATCTGGGTCGGCAGGTCGAAGGCGACGGACAGGCCCGTCGTGCCGTTGGCGATCAGCTGCTGGTAGCGGGCGTTGGACTCCACCGCCGTGCCGAAGCCCGCGTACTGGCGCATGGTCCAGGGGCGGCCGGTGTACATCGACCGGTAGACGCCCCGGGTGAAGGGGTACTCACCCGGTTCGCCCAGTTGCCGGGCCGGGTCCCAGCCCGCCAGGTCCTGCGGCCCGTACACCGGCTCGATGGGCAGTCCGGACTCCGACTCACGCGCCATGGGTGTCATGCCTCCCGCTGAGCTTTCCCGCTTCTTCGACCACTCGGGTCGCCTGCCGGTCACCTGCCGAACACACCGCCGGTTACCCGTCGGTACGGACCCGTTGTCCGAGGGACTGTATCGGCGCGCGCACAGCCGGCGCGGAGGACCACGCTGGGACCTTCCTCACAGACTGTCCGCGGTACCGGTCACCACAATGCCGCGCCGTTCGCGAGGCGTCATCCCGGGGGAACATCTCAGGCATGCGGATGCGGAGATCGATCGCCGTCCTGGCCGGCACGGCGGCTCTGGTGACGGTGTGCGGGTGCGGTGTGCGGGGCTCCGGCGCGGACGGCGGGGCGCACTCACCCGTGCCGGCCGACGTCGGCCGGACGTCGTCGGCGGCGGGCTCCGCCTCGGCGCCCGGGTCGGCGCCGCCGTCGGCACCGGTGTCGGCTCCGGCCCGGACCAGCACCGACGACAGACCGGGTGCCCCGGCCACCGGCGCCCCGCCTCCCGCGGTCCTGTGGTCCCGGGGCGACCGGGGACGCGACGTGCGCGAGCTCCAGGCCCGGCTGCGCCAGATCGCCTGGCTCTTCGAGGGGCCCACGGGAACGTACAGCGAACGCACCGAGCAGGCCGTGAAGGGATTCCAGGGCAAGCGCGGGCTGCCGGCCACCGGGCGGACGGACACCGTCACCTGGCGGCGGCTGCTGGCGATGACGCGCGAACCCGGCGAGTGGGAGCTGTACCTGATGGGCGGTCAGCCGGCCGCCGCACCCGATCCGCGGTGTCTGTCCGGACGGGTGCTGTGCATCGACAAGACGACCCGGACCCTGCGCTGGATGGTGGACGGCCGGACGCTGACGACGGTGTCGGTCCGCTTCGGCTCGCAGTACACGCCCACCCGCGAGGGTGTGTTCCACGTCTACTGGAAGTCCCGGGACCATGTGTCCACGCTCTACCACTCACCGATGCCGTACGCGATGTTCTTCAGCGGTGGGCAGGCGGTGCACTACTCGGCCGACTTCGCCGCCCGCGGTTACGCCGGGGCCTCGCACGGCTGCGTCAACGTGCGGGACGAGACGGCGATCGCGATCCTCTTCGCGCAGGTGAGGAACGGCGACAAGGTCGTCGTGTCCTGGTGAGCGCGGTCCCGCGAGAGGTGTTCGGGGCGCGAGCGGGACCGGGGGAACGTGTCCCGCCCGCGCCGAGCGCACGAGCCGGAAGTACGGGGGGAACCCCGGCTCTGTGCAAGGGCCGATGACCAGTCGGCTCACTTCTTACTGCGCTCCGGCCGCCGAAAACGTCACACCCCCGGCGAAAAAACTCCGGGGATTCACGAAAAGGGCAGGTCAGTGGCGGTGCGAGGACGAGTCCGTGGAGGAGTGCCCGGAACCGCGGGCCCCGTGAGCGGCACCGTCCTTGGCGTCACCGCCGTGGCCGCCGCCCCGGCCGCCGTGACCACGGCCCCGCTCGCGGTCGCCGTCACGATCACGGTCATGGCCCCCGTCGCCGTCGCCGTCGTCGTCGGAGCCGCCCTTGTCGTCCGCACCCGACCTGTCGCCGGTGGCGCCGCCGCGGCCGCCGCGGTCGCTCTGGTTCTTCCCGGTGTCGCGGCCGGTGGTGCCGTTCGGGGAGCGGTCGTCGCCCCGGGAGTTTCCGGCGGCAGAGCCGTCGAGGACGCCCGCGCAGTACTTCGGCACCCGCGTCGGACCGCCCGCGAGGTGTTCCAGGGTTTGTCGGCGCCCGGCGTCCAGGGTGCGGCCGGCACTCAGGTCGCGGCAGGACGAGGTCACGCCGGCCGGCCGGCCGCCACGCGGGTCCGGGGCGGTCGGGGCGGCGCCGTCCGCCGTCCCGCTCCCGGGGTCCTCACCGCCGGTGGCGCCCGTGCCGCCGTCCCCGGCCGCCGGGTCGTCGTCGCCGCCCGACGCGTCGGGCGCGGGTGAGTCGAGCGGGCTCTCGTCCGGGGCCGCGGGGGCCGGGACGGACGCCGCGGGACGGGCGGGCCCGGCGCCGTCGAACGGGGTCGGCAGGACACCGGTCGCGGCCGCGATACCGCCGACCATCCCGGCGGCGAGCACGGCGGCCAGCCCGAGCCGGGCGGGCCGGCTCCACCGGGCCGGACGACCGGCTTCCGGGACACGGACGCCGATGCGCACCAGTCCCGCGTCGGTGGCGTGCGTGACACGGGACCGTCCGGTGGCGGCCGTCACCGTCCCGTCGGGTCCGGCGGGAACCGCGGTGGGGCCGGTCCGTCCCGCGAGGTCGGCGCGGTCCGCGTGGGCCTTGCGGAAGGCGGCCAGGGCCGCGGCCTCGCCGGGCAGCTCATCGTCGGCGGGCAGGGGCTCGGCGGCGAGGGCGGAGAGCGCGCCGAGGGTCCGGGCGAGCCGCTCGGCCTCCGCGCGGGCCGTCGCGTCGACAGCGTTGTCGGGTGACTCACCGCGCAGCAGACGCTCCGCCGTTTCGCGATCGAGCCACCTGTCCTGCTTGTCGGCCATCACATGTCCTTCTGCGTCCGCACGCGCGTATGCGTCACACCGGCGGACGTCACCGCGCGCGGGCGCGGTTCTCGCTGGGACGGCAGCGCGTCGAGCGCACCGGCCGACTCCGGATCCTCGCCGAGCAGTTCGGCGAGCTTCTTCAGGCCGCGGTGCGCGGCCGTACGCACGGCACCGGGTCTTTTGCCGAGCGTCTCGGCGGCCGTCTTGGCGTCCAGGCCCACGACCACCCGCAGCACGACGGCCTCGGCCTGGTCCTGCGGCAGCCGGGCTATGAGGTTCAGCGTGCGGCCGGTGGCCAGCGCCTCCATGGCCTCGCCCGCGGTGTCGGACTCGGCGGGCCGGGCCGTCAGTTCGCTCTCGTCGGCGACCGTCGCCGGGCGGCGTCCGCGCATGCGGATGTGGTCCAGCGCGCGGTTGCGGGCGATCCGGGCGGCCCAGCCGCGGAAGCGGTCCGCGTCTCCGCTGAACCGTTCCAGGTCGCGGGCTATCTGGAGCCAGGCCTCGGAGGACACGTCCTCGGCGTCGAGATCGCCGACGAGCGTGCGTACGTACCCGAGCAGCCGCGGGTGCACCGTGCGGTACACAGTCCGGAACGCGCTCTCGTCCCCGTTCTGTGCCGCGAGCACCGCGGCTGTCAGCTCCGCGTCGTCCCCCACGTCGTGGTTCCTCGGTCGATGGTGCGCGGTTTTCTGGACCGCGGGTCGTTGCGGTGGTCTGCCGCTTGGCCTTCCGGCGCGAAAGGCACGTTACGACCTGAAACAGCCGCACGTCCATGTCCGTAGAACATGCAACTAACTCGTGACGCGAGCGGGTGCGTCCGGGGTGTGACAGAAACCGCACTCATGGCGCTGTAGGGAGTACGGGCCGCCGCGCGGCCCGTGCCGCGCGACGGCCGGGGCCTCTCCTGTGGGGGGTGGCGGCCCCGGCCGTTGCTTTGGCGGCAACCGGTTACCGCCCCCGGGCCCCGCTCGTGACGGTCCCGACGCTCTTGCCGGACCCCGACGTCTTCCCGGCCCCCGACGCCTTCGCGGTCCCCGGGGCCGACCCGGCCCGCTGCGTCCCGTCGGCCGTCGGGCTCGTCACGCTCTTGGCGGTATTCGTGGGTTTCGCGGCTTTGGTGGTCTTCGTGGTTCCCGAGCTCTCGGCGGCTTTCGTGGTGCTCCCCGCCGTCGGCGCCGATGCCGCCGCTGACGCCGAACCGGCTGCCGCCGCCCCGCAGTACGCCACGACGTTCTCCGCGCCGCCCGCCGCCGTCACGAGCCGTTGCCACGCGGTGGAGTCCAGCGCCCTGCCCCGCCCCCGCACCTTCTCGTAGGCACGGCAGTGCGCGTCGGTGTCCGCGGCGCCCACGGGACGCTCCCGGCCGGTGGGCGCGGGCGGCCGCGGGCTCGCGGAAACCGTGTCGGCGGACCGGGCCCCGGGCGCGGAGGCGGTCGGCGCCGGTGCGGAGCGCCGCGCGCCGCCTGCCACGCCGTCGGTGGACGAGCCCACGGTGGCGAACGCGACCCCGCCCAGCGCGAGGCCCGCGACCAGTACGGAGAACGTGGCCCGCAGCGAGCGGGCCGTGTGCCGCCGGACCCGGGGTCGCCAGTCGTCCCGGCGCCGGGTCCTGGCCCGGTGCGCACCCGTGTCGCGGGCGGCCAGGAAGGCGGCGACGGCCCGCCGCTCGCCGTCGCTCCCGGCCTCCGGCGCCAGGTCCGGGCCGTCGCCGGGGCCGCGCGGCCCCCGCTGTCCGCGCAGGGCCCGCAGGAGCAGCGCCGCCGACGGGAGGGCCACGGTCAACGGCACCTCCGCGGCGTCCGGGGCGACGGCCTCCGGGGCGGCGGCCGCGCTCTCGGCGGCGGTGTCCGCGGGGTGTGCGCGCCGACGGCTGTGGCCCGCGCCGTCGTTCAGCCGTTCACCCATGTCCGTTCCCGCCTCTGTCCCGTGCGTGCGCTCAGACCGTTCGACCTGGTGGCCGGGCCCGCCACTGATCCATACGGTCCACAGCCCCCGGCGTTCATGTCGACTCCCCCAGCGTTCGGGGCCCGCCATCCGTCACACCTTCGCCCGCGCCCGTGGCGTCGAGCCGGCGGGCCAGCCGTTTCAGTCCCCGGTGCGCCGCCGTACGGACGGCGCCGGGGCGCTTGCCGAGGACACGGGCCGCGGCGGGCCCGTCCAGCCCCACGACCACCCGGAGCAGCACCGCCTCGGCCTGGTCGCGCGGCAGCCCGCGGACCAGTTCCAGGGCGTGCTCGGTGGAGAGCGACTCCAGCGCCTCGTCGTGGGTGCTGTGCGGGCCGGCCAGGTCGAGGACGACGTCCGGGTCCAGCGCCGTCGACCGGGGCCGGACCCGCAGCCGGCGCAGATGGTCGAGGGCCCGGTGCCGGGCGATGGTCGCGGTCCAGCCGCGGAACCCCGCGCCGTCCCCTTTGAACCGCCCCAGGTCCCGCGCGATCTCCAGCCAGGCGTCGGAGGCCACGTCCTCGGCGTCGTCGCCGACGATCCCCCGCAGGTAGCCGAGCAGTCCTGGCTGCACGATCCGGTAGGCCACGGCGAACGCGGCCTCGTCCCCGTCCTGGGCCCGCGTCACGGCCGCGCCCAGTTCCCCGTCGTACGCCTGCGCGCGCCGGGGTTCCCCTCCCTGGCCCAAGACTGTCCTCGTTCGTGCGGAGTGCGTTACGGCGCGCGACTCCCCCGCCGGACCCCGGGTCCGGACACGGCCACGCCCTCACGGTCATCAGCGCCGGGCGGCGCAGAAGTGTCACAGCGGACGAATGCACCAGCGCACGCGCCCCCGGCCGCCGGACGGGTCCGGGGCTACCGCCCCCGCATCGCGTCCCGGCACAGCAACCGCAGGGATCCGTGGCCGGCGAAGCAGCGCCGGGACTCGTCCAGGGGTTCCCAGAGGCGGCCGTCGGGGGTGCGGACCCAGTGGTCGCCGCCGGCGCCCCACCACTCGGCCCCGGTCTGCCGGACGATCACCTCGCCCGCGTAGGCGCCGAGCCCGCGCAGCACCTGCTCCACGGCCGGGTACGGCGAGCCCTCGCGGCGCAGCTCCTCGATCATGCGGTCGACGCGCCACAGGCTCGGCGCCGAGTGGTCGAGGTGGGGGCGGACGGCGTCGGGCACGGCGGCCACCGCCTCCGCCGCCCACCGCACGGGTTTCGCGGCGGCGGAGGGGCGGGGCGGCCGGTCGGGTCGGCCGGGCTGGTCGTTCGTCCTGCGCGTCACATCAGGAAAAGCGAGGTCGGCGCGGGTCTCGTCACTCATTTCCGGGGCCTTCGCGAGACCGGCGCAGGACCGACCCATCTCCCCCGCAGACCCCTCACCCGCGTCCACGAGCCCGCCGCGAGACCACCGCGCGCAGCACCCGGCGGCCCTCGGTGGACACTTCGAGGGCGCGGCGCAGTCCGCCCGCGCCGTGCCCGGCGAGCACCTCGAGGACGGCGACCTGGCGGCGCAGTTCGGCGGCGACGAGGGGCGACATGCCCTCGGTGCGGCCTTCGCGGCGGGAGTCGACCGGGGAGTCGTCCTCCGCCGGGTCGAGGAGGCGGTGGATCTGGAGCGAGGCGACGGAGCAGGCGTCGGCCCAGAGCCGCACCTCGGCGGCGGAGCGGTCGTCGGGGGCGGCGGCCAGCATCCGGCGGGCCAGCGACCCGGCCTCGTCGCCCTCCTCGTCACCCTCCTCGGCGGCCGACGCCAGCTTGCCGCGCGCCTGTTCCAGCAGCTCGCCCCAGTCGGCGGCGTCGGAGTCCTCCGTGAGGTTCCCCCACAGCGGTCGCAGGATCTCGTCGTCACCTCCGAGCAGGGGTACGCACCGATCCAAACAAGCCAGCCCGCTGGCAGCCAGTCCGCGTTCGTCGGCCTGAGCTATCAGTTCCACCAGACTCATCCACGCCCCCCTCGCCCCAGGGCACCGCCCTTACGGAGCCCGCACTTCCCCTTACTGCGCGCGACAGGCCAGGAGTATCACAGGAGGGTTTTTCAGCCAACCCTGGGCGGATCGGCAAACGGGCACGGCACGTTCGGGAGCCCGCTCAACCGAGCTGGTCCGCCAGGGACTTGAACTGCGTCCAGGTCAGCGGCGGCGTCCCGGCGTCCCACAGCTTCTGCGAGGTCGCCCGCAGCGGCATCCGGATCCCGGCCGCGATCTGGTCCTGGGTCTGCGAGTTCGCGAGGTCGCACCAGACCGAGAAGGAGCCGCCGAGGATCTGGGCGTCGTACTTCGCGGGAACCGGGGTCGTGCCGCGCAGCACCCGCGGGGTCCACTGCTCGTAGATCCGCTGCCCGGTGGGGTAGGTGAAGTCGTTCGGTTCGCCGAGGACGTAGTACAGGTACTCGTCGTTGTAGTTGAGCACCTTGCGCCCCGCGCTCAGGTACTCGACCGGCGGCCGCGCCCCGATCTCCTTGCCCGTCCAGTAGGCGACCACGAGGTCGGAGGCCGGCTTGACCGAGGTGCCGCGGAAGAAGCCGTCGTTCCACACCCGCATGGTGCGGTCGTGGGCGCGGACGGTGTCGGCGCGGTCGTTGAGCCAGCCGGTGGTGAGGTCGGCGACGCCCGCGCCGGATCCGTACCGGGCGGTCGCGGCGGCGGCGAGCTGGGGGTAGGAGGCCGCCGGGCTGGAGACCGTCAGGGCCTGGTACTCGTCCCCGCCGAGATGCCAGTAGGCACCGGGGAAAACGTCGGCGTACTCGTCGAGCAGGTCGTCGAGAAGGTCGGCGGAGTCGTCCTTGGAGATGTCGATCGCCCCGCGGGTCGCCACCCCGCTCGCGTTGCGCAGCTGGAGCTCGGGGTGGGCGGCGAGGACGGCGCCCAGGTGCCCGGGTGAGTCGATCTCGGGCACGACGGTGATGTGCCGACTCGCCGCGAGGTCGACGATCTTCTTCACCTGGGCCTTGCTGAGGTGCTGGGCGGAGACGATCTCCGGGTGACTGTCGGACTCGATCCGGAAGGCCTGGTCGTCGGAGAAGTGCAGGCCGAGCTGGTTGTACTTCAGGTCGCCCAGCTCGCGCACCCGGTCCTCGATCCACCCGGCGGTGAAGTGCTTGCGCGCGATGTCCAGCGTGAACCCGCGCTGCGGCTTGGCCGGCTGGTCGCGTACGACGCCCTCCGGAGCCGTCCCGCCGCCGTGCACCTCCTGCTTGAGGGTGCGGGTGCCGTAGAAGACGCCCGCGTCGGAGGGCGCGCTGATGGTGACCCGCCCGCCGCGCACGGTCATGGTGTACGACTCCGGGTTCGCGCCCTCGTCGTCGTTGAGCGCCAGCCGCAGGTCCCCGGCGCGTACGTCGTCCTTCTCCCCGGTGTACGTCAGGCCCAGCTCGCCGGCGACCAGCCGCCCCTCGTCGGCGAGTCCGGCGTCGCTCACCACCACCCGGCTCGCGGACCGCGGCTTCCATCCGGGTCCGCGCGCCGGGGTGTGGGCACTGACGGCGGGGATGGTGCGCGGGGTGGTGGAGAGGGCGTAGGAGCGGCTGGGCGTCGGGGTGGGGGCCTGGGCGGCGGCCGCGCCGGTGTCCCCGGGCGTCCGCGCGGCCTGCCGGGAGGCGGCCGATCCCGCGGGTTCCGTGCCATCGTCCGAGGAGGCCCACACGCCGATGCCGACGCCGAGCGCGGCGACCAGCCCGCCCGCCATCACGGCCCGCCCGGCGACCCGCCGGTGCGGCTTCCTCTGCGGCGCGCGGCGCCGGTGCCTGTGCCTGCTCACTCCGCCAACCGTACGACTCCCCGCGACCGGAAGCGCGTCGAGCCCGGCGTGACGGAGTCCACGACACATTCCGAAACTCTCTCGTTCGGGTGAAATTCAGGCATCGGTCAGACACGTCCTGACCGCTCTCGATAACGTGTCGACACACCTTTCACTGCATCCCCTGCCACATCACACGTGACGCGAGGATCCACGCTGCCTGCGCACCGTCTTTCCCCTCTCTCCGGACGCCTCGCCATACCGGCGCAGACCCGGACCTCACCCGCACCTCTGCTGGACGGTTTCAACACCGCTCCCGCCGACGAGGCGCACCGCACCCTCCTCGCCTGTCTGCGCTGTCCCCGCTGGGCCCGCCGTATCGCCGACCACCGCCCGTATCCGACGCTCGACGCCCTCCTGGCCGCCTCGGACGAGGCCGCGTACGACCTGAGCCCGGCCGATCTCGCGGAGGCCCTGGCGGCGGAGTGCCTGCCCGGTCTGCCGGAGGACGCCTACGGAGCGGCGCACACGGCGCTGAACGCGGCCCACGCCGCCTACGAGGCCCGATTCGGACACGCGTTCGTCATCTGCCTCGACGGCGTTCCGGCGGACGAGTCCCTGGACCGTGTCCTGGAAGGCATCCGGTCACGATTGACGAACGATCCCGAGGACGAGCGGGTGGTCGCGGCCGAGGAGCTGCGCCGCCTGGCCAGACAGCGGCTGGCGGGCTCGGTCCGGGGCACGGGGCCGTGACCTCGGCGCCCGGCCGCCGGGCCGGGTCCGGACACCAGGAACACGCGAACGGCGCATACCGTCCCGAACCCTCCCGGATGCCTCCGCCGCTCACCCATACGCGTGCCAGTTTGATCACACCGGTAGGCCCCCTGTAAGCCGAGCGCCCATGGCTGGCTACGATGCTGGGGGCCGGTGGACCGTACCCGGCCGGGCCCGTCCGACACCCCAAGCCGGCAGGCCCCAATCCCCGCTCCCGGAGGGTTCTTCCGTGCCGGCTGGAACGCTGTACCGCGGCCGGGAAGGAATGTGGTCCTGGGTGGCTCATCGAGTCACCGGCGTCCTCATCTTCTTCTTCCTGTTCGTCCACGTGCTGGACACCGCCCTCGTGCGTGTCTCCCCCGAGGACTACGACAAGGTCGTAGCCACCTACAAGACGCCGATCGTGGCGCTGCTGGAGTACGGCCTCGTGGCCGCCATCCTCTTCCACGCGCTCAACGGCCTGCGCGTCATCGCCGTCGACTTCTGGTCGAAGGGCCCGCGCTACCAGAAGCAGATGCTCTGGAGTGTCGTCGGCCTGTGGCTGGTGCTGATGCTCGGGGCGATCTACCCCGTGCTCGGCCACGCCGCTCGTGAACTGTTCGGGAGCTGAGACCGATGGCCACCACTGAAACCACCGCGGCCGGGATCGGCCCCGTCGAGGGCGGATCCGTCTACGACGTGGACAACCCCGCGCCCCTCATCGAGGCCCCGCGCCAACGCACCAAGAAGACCCCCCGGTCCACCCGGGGCAACTTCGAGATGGGCGCCTGGCTGTTCATGCGCCTGTCCGGCGTCGTGCTGGTCGTCCTGGTCCTGGGCCACCTGCTGATCCAGCTCGTCCTGGACGGCGGCGTCTCCAAGATCGGCTTCGCCTTCGTGGCCGGCCGCTGGGCCTCCCCGTTCTGGCAGGTCTGGGACCTGCTGATGCTGTGGCTCGCCATGCTGCACGGGACGAACGGCTTGCGCACGGTCATCAACGACTACGCGGAGCGCGCGAACACCCGCCTGTGGCTGAAGGGCCTGCTCTACACCGCCGCGGTGTTCACCATCCTGCTGGGCACGCTGGTGATCTTCACCTTCGACCCGAACATCCGCTAGGCGCACGGGACCGAGGGACTGAGAGACACACTCATGAAGATCCACAAGTACGACACAGTCATCGTCGGCGCGGGCGGCGCCGGTATGCGCGCCGCGATCGAGTCGACGAAGCGCAGCCGCACCGCCGTGCTGACCAAGCTCTACCCCACCCGCTCCCACACGGGCGCCGCGCAGGGCGGCATGGCCGCGGCGCTGGCCAACGTGGAGGAGGACAACTGGGAGTGGCACACCTTCGACACGGTCAAGGGCGGTGACTACCTGGTCGACCAGGACGCCGCCGAGATCCTGGCGAAGGAGGCCATCGACTCCGTCCTCGACCTGGAGAAGATGGGCCTGCCGTTCAACCGGACGCCGGACGGCACGATCGACCAGCGCCGCTTCGGCGGGCACAGCCGCAACCACGGCGAGGCCCCGGTCCGCCGGTCCTGCTACGCGGCCGACCGCACCGGTCACATGATCCTCCAGACGCTGTACCAGAACTGCGTGAAGGAGGGCGTGGAGTTCTACAACGAGTTCTACGTCCTCGACCAGCTGATCACCGAGGTCGACGGGGTCAAGCGGTCCGCGGGTGTGGTCGCGTACGAGCTGGCCACCGGCGAGATCCACGTCTTCCAGGCGAAGGCCGTCATCTACGCCTCCGGCGGCACCGGCAAGTTCTTCAAGGTGACCTCCAACGCTCACACGCTGACGGGTGACGGCCAGGCCGCCGTGTACCGGCGCGGGCTGCCCCTGGAGGACATGGAGTTCTTCCAGTTCCACCCGACCGGCATCTGGCGCATGGGCATCCTGCTGACGGAGGGCGCCCGCGGTGAGGGCGGCATCCTCCGCAACAAGGACGGCGAGCGCTTCATGGAGAAGTACGCGCCGGTCATGAAGGACCTCGCGTCGCGTGACGTCGTGTCCCGCTCCATCTACACCGAGATCCGGGAAGGCCGCGGCTGCGGTCCCGAGGGCGACCACGTCTACCTGGACCTCACCCACCTCCCGCCGGAGCAGCTGGACGCGAAGCTCCCGGACATCACGGAGTTCGCGCGCACGTACCTCGGCATCGAGCCGTACACGGACCCGATCCCGATCCAGCCCACCGCGCACTACGCGATGGGCGGCATCCCGACGAACGTCGCGGGTGAGGTCCTGAGCGACAACACGACGGTCGTCCCAGGCCTGTACGCGGCCGGCGAGGTCGCCTGTGTGTCGGTGCACGGCGCCAACCGCCTGGGCACGAACTCGCTGCTGGACATCAACGTGTTCGGCAAGCGGGCCGGTATCGCGGCCGCCGAGTACTCGCAGAAGGCGGAGTACGTCGAGCTGCCGGAAAACCCCGCGCAGCAGGTCATCGACCAGGTCGAGCACCTTCGTACGTCCACGGGCACCGAGCGGGTGGCGGAACTGCGCCGCGAGCTCCAGGAGACCATGGACGCCAACGTCATGGTGTTCCGCACCGAGCAGACGATCAAGACGGCGGTGGAGAAGCTCGCCGAGCTGCGCGAGCGCTACCGGAACATCTCGATCCAGGACAAGGGCAAGCGGTTCAACACGGACCTGCTGGAGGCCATCGAGCTGGGCAACCTGCTCGACCTGGCCGAGGTCATGGCGGTGTCCGCGCTGGCCCGCAAGGAGTCCCGCGGCGGTCACTACCGCGAGGACTACCCGAACCGCGACGACGTCAACTTCATGCGCCACACCATGGCGTACCGCGAGGTGGGCGACGACGGCACCGAGTCCATCCGACTCGACTACAAGCCGGTCGTCCAGACCCGCTACCAGCCGATGGAGCGTAAGTACTGATGGCAACCCCCGTTCTGGACAAGGTCGAGGCGGAGTCCGCGGCCTCCCCGTACATCACGGTCACCTTCCGGATCCGCCGGTTCAACCCGGAGGTCTCGGCGGAAGCCGCCTGGCAGGACTTCACGCTGGAGATCGATCCCAAGGAGCGCGTCCTCGACGGTCTCCACAAGATCAAGTGGGACGTCGACGGCACGCTGACCTTCCGGCGTTCCTGCGCCCACGGCATCTGCGGCTCGGACGCGATGCGGATCAACGGCAAGAACCGCCTGGCGTGCAAGACGCTGATCAAGGACATCAACCCCGAGAAGCCGATCACGGTCGAGCCCATCAAGGGCCTGACGGTCCTGAAGGACCTGGTCGTCGACATGGAGCCGTTCTTCCAGGCGTACCGGGACGTCATGCCCTTCCTCATCACGAAGGACACGAACGAGCCCACGCGCGAGCGCTTCCAGACCGCCGAGGACCGCGAGCGGTTCGACGACACGACGAAGTGCATCCTGTGCGCCGCCTGCACCTCGTCCTGCCCGGTGTTCTGGAACGACGGCCAGTACTTCGGTCCGGCCGCGATCGTGAACGCCCACCGCTTCATCTTCGACTCGCGTGACGAGGCGGGTGAGCAGCGTCTGGAGATCCTGAACGACAAGGACGGCGTCTGGCGCTGCCGTACGACGTTCAACTGCACGGACGCCTGCCCGCGCGGTATCGAGGTCACGAAGGCGATCCAGGAGGTGAAGCGGGCGTTGATCACGCGCCGCTTCTGAGCCTCCCGGCTCGCTGAGCCCGGCACACGGCGAGGGCCCCGCTCCATGAAGGAGCGGGGCCCTCGCCGTGTCGCCGTGCCGATGTCAGCCGCGCAGGACGCGACCCTGCTTGTCGGTACGGTCGTTGCTGGTGAGGAACAGGATGCCGTCGACCAGCGCCCAGATGCCGAGGCCGCCGCAGGTGAGCAGCTGGGCGACGCCCACGCCGACGGAGCCGACGTAGAAGCGTCCGATGCCGAGGGTGCCCAGGAAGAGCTGGAGGATACCGGCGACGATCTTGGACTTGTCGGAGTACGGACGACCAAGCGGGTCGACCCCGTAGGGGGCCTGCGGGGTGGGGACGGTCATGAGAACTGCTCCTGGGATGACTGCGGGAGGCCGAGGCGGCCTGCTCCGAAATGGGGAGTCCAGGAGGGACGCGACGCGACAACCACACGCGTCGACCGACGTCGACCGATCTCGACCCACGTCCTCGCACGGCTCCGCCATGCCAGGACGTCCCCCCTGTGACTGGTGAGCCTAGAGAAAACAGAGGGTAAAAAGGGAGTACAGATGATCCATCGTTCCTGATCCGTGATCAAAATCAGTCAACGACGTTCCGCAGCACCGTCCATGCCACCGCGACGGCGAGAACGACCGTCAACGCCCTGGGGCCCAGGTTCGGATGCCAGGCGCGGCCGTGCAGCCCCTCCCACATCCAGCGGACCAGCATCGCGAGCGCGTACGGCGAGGCGAGCAGCAGGACCCGGTTGTCGAGCCAGGCCTGGGCGAAGTGAGCGTGCATCAGGTCGTACACCATGCGGGTGCCGCCGCAGGCGGGGCAGAGCAGGCCGGTGACGAGCCGGAACGGGCACCGCGGCAGCCAGTGGCCGGGCTGGTGCGGATCGGTGACGTAGAGGTACACGGAACCGGCCGCGCCGGCGGCGAGCACCGCGAGGGGCCCCGCCGCCGGGTGCCGCAGCGCGGCCGGACACCTCGTGGAGAGGCGGTCCGCGTCAGCCACGCAGGATCCGCCCGTCGGAGTCGGTCTTGTCGTCGCTGACCAGCAGGATGATGCCGTCGATCAGCGCCCAGATGCCCAGGCCTCCGCAGGTGAACAATTGGGCGAGGCCGATGCCGACGTCACCCATGTAGAACCGGCCGACGCCGAAGCTGCCCAGGGTGAGCTGGAGCACGCCCGCGACGATCTTCGACTTCTCGGAGTAGGGGCGGCCCATGAGGTCGTACCCGTAAGGGGCTTGGGGATCGCCGGTGAAGGTGCCGGGCGGTATGTAACCGGGCGCGGGGTAGCCGGGGGCCGCGTAGCCGGGGTGGGCGTAGCCCGGGTACGGCGGGCCGGCCTGGGGGTAACCGTAGGGGCCGGGCCCGGGCTGACCGGGCTGACCACCGAACGGCCCGGCGTCCTGCGGGCCGGCGGGACCGGCGGGGCCCGCGCCGGGGTACCCGTAGCCGGGATGGGGCGGCTGCGGCGTCGGCGGCTGCTGGGGCTCCTGTGGCGGCTGCGGCTGCTGCGGTGTTTCGGACAAGGTGAGTTCCCCCGAGGTCAGGTGATCGGACCATCCGTAGAGGTGATGAGCGCGGATGGCTGGCCCAACATCTTGCAGCAGAAATCCCGCCACGCGGAGACCGGGGTGCTCTTGACCGGTTTTCGGGCCCCCTCCACCTAATCTGACGGCATGTCAGATGACCAGTCGTACGAGCTGCTCGGATTCGACAACGTCCTGCTGCCCGTCGGGGACCTCGGGGAGGCGGTCGGCTTCTACGAGCGGGCCGGGTTCACGGTGGGACTGCGGTTCGACGAGGCCGGGATCGCACTGCTGAAGGCAGGGGGCGAGACGCCGGGGATCCTCCTCCGGCAGGAGGAGGGCCTGGGGCACCGGCCGCCACCGTGGCCGTCCCCACGCCTGTGGCTGGAGGTGCCGGACGCGCGGGCCGCGGCCCGGCGGCTGACCGGGGCCGGCCTCACCCTTCTGGACCCGCCGTTCTCCACGTCCACCGGCTGGACCGTCGAGATCGCCGACCCCTGGGGGAACGTCCTCGGGCTCACGGACTACCTCAAGCGGCCCGAGCTGGCGAGGCGTTAGCGCGGCGGGACAGCGGCACCCCTCCAGTTGAACGTGTTCAAAACAAGCGCTACAGTCATGCCTCGACAGCGTTTTGAACGCGTTCAAGAAAGGGTGGGGAACATGGACCGCACGGTCATCGCCTACGTCGTCTACCTGGTCGTCAGCATCGGTCTGACCGTCTGGGTGGCCAGGACCCTCAGTCGCAACGGGCGGATCTTCCTCGCCGACGTGCTCCAGGGGAACGAGAAGCTCGCCGACGCCGTCAACCACCTCCTGGTGGTCGGCTTCTACCTCCTCAACCTCGGCTTCGTCGCCCTCTACCTGAGCGGCGACGACACCATCGAGGACACGCGCGGCATCTTCGAGGCCCTCTCGACCAAGCTCGGCGTGGTGCTGCTGGTCCTCGGCGCGATGCACCTGGCCAACGTGTACGTCCTCAACCGGATCCGGCGGCGCGGGGTCATGGAGCGGGAGCAGGTCCCGCCCGTCGCCCCGCAGGCCTGGACCGCCCCCTCGGCACCCGCCGCCGGGGCGTGAGCACCATGGCCGCCGGACCGGCCACCGACCGGGACGCCGCCGACCGGGACGCCCGGCGCGTCCCGGTCCGCCGGCTCACCGTGCTCCACGACGCCGCGTGTCCCCTGTGCCGCTACCTGCGCGACTGGCTGGGCCGGCAGTCGCAGCTGGTGCCGCTGGAGTTCGTCCCGGCGGGCTCCGCGGAGGCGGCCGCCCGCTTCCCCGGCCTCGACCACCGCGCGACCCTCGACGAGATCACCGTCGTCGGCGACTCGGGCCAGGTCTACCGGGGCCCCGCGGCCTGGATCGTCACCCTGTGGGCGCTGCGCGAGTACCGCCCGACGTCCCACCGGCTGAGCACTCCCGCCGGGGCGAAACTGGCGCGGGGAGCGGTGCTCGCCGCCGCCAGGTGGCGCGACAGCCACGGGCAGGCCGTGGGCTGGGACGGCGGTGTCTACCGCCGCGGCGACGGCTGGTCGTACGACCCGCAGCAGGGCTGGAGCTACCGGCGGCCCACCTGTGCCGACGGCGCCTGCGCCACTGGCTAGGCTCCTGTACGTGCCCGCGAACAACGACGGTCCCGCCGAGGCCGCTTCCCCGTCCGAGCCCCATGAGGCCGCCCCCGCGACCGAACGCCATGAGGCCGTCCCCACGTCCAAGTCCGAGCAGACCCGCGCTCTGATCCTGGAGACGGCGATGCGGCTGTTCCAGGAGCGCGGCTACGACAAGACGACGATGCGGGCCATCGCCAAGGAGGCCGGTGTCTCGGTCGGCAACGCGTACTACTACTTCGCCGGCAAGGAGCACCTGATCCAGGGCTTCTACGACCGGCTGGCCGCCGAGCACCGGGAGGCCGTCCGGGACGTCCTGTCCCGGGAGACCGGCCTGGAGGCCCGGCTGGCGGGGGTGCTGCGGGTCTGGCTCGAGGTGGCCGAGCCGTACCACGAGTTCGCGGTCCAGTTCTTCAAGAACGCCGCCGACCCGGACAGCCCGCTCAGCCCGTTCTCCGCCGAGTCGGAGCACGCGCGCGAGGAGGCCATCGCCGTCCACAAGGAGGTGCTCGCGGGGTCGAAGGCGAAGGTCCCGGAGGAGCTGCGGGAGGTGCTGCCCGAGCTGATGTGGCTCTCCCAGATGGGCCTCGTCATGTACTGGATCTACGACCGTACGCCGGGGCGCGAGCGCAGCTACCGGCTGGCCGGGCGGGGCGCGCGCCTCACCGCGCGGGGGGTGGCGCTGGCCCGGTTCCGGGTGCTGCGGCCGCTCGTCCTCGAGGTCCACGACCTGTTCACGGACTTCCTGCCCGGCATGACCAACGCCCTGCCGGACCCCGTGAGGAAGAGTCCGCCCGGCCCGGCGGACTCCTCCTCGGACTGAGTCAGCCCACCTCGGCGCCCTCCTCCAGCTCCACGTCGAGGACCAGCGGCTCCCCCGCCACCGTCAGCTTGCGGGCGCGCCTGAGCAGGGGCGGGGCGGCCGTCGTGGCCAGCAGGTACGTTCCCGGGGCCGGGACGGAGAGGATGTAGGAGCCGTCGGCGAGGGAGGTCACGCGGTCCAGTTCCCGGCCGCCCTGCGACAGCAGGGTGACCGTCGCGTCCTCCACCGGCTCACCGGCGGTGTTCCGGACGAAGCCGTGCACGACCGAGGCCGGTCCTTCGCCGGCCGCGGCCGGCTCCGGCGCCGCCGCCTCCTCCTTGGGCTCGACCGCGAGATGCGGCAGCCGCTTCTCCAGCCACCCGGGCAGCCACCAGTTGGAGTCGCCGAGCAGGTGCATCGCGGCCGGCACCAGTGCCGTGCGCAGGATGAACGCGTCCAGCGCGACCGCGGCCGCGAGGCCGACGCCCGCCATCGCCGCGCCCGCGTCGCCGCTGAGCACGAAGGCGAGGAAGACGCAGACCATGATCAGGGCGGCGGAGTTGATGACCCGGCTGGTCTCCGCGAGGCCCACCCGGACCGCTCGCGCGTTGTCCCTGGTGTGCACCCACTCCTCGTGCATCCGGCTGACCAGGAAGACCTGGTAGTCCATCGACAGGCCGAAGAGCAGGGACAGCATGATGACCGGCAGGAAGGCGTTGATCGGCCCCTCCTTGCCGAGGCCGAGCAGGTCCAGGCCCCAGCCCCACTGGAAGACCGCGACGAGCACACCGAACGAGGCCGCGGCCGCGACCAGGTTCATCAGAGCGGCCGTCAGTGGCACCACCAGGGAGCGGAAGGCCACCAGGAGCAGCAGGAAGCCCAGGCCGATGATGGTGGCGACGAAGAGCGGCAGCCGGTCGCCGGTGACGGTGGCGAAGTCCTTGGAGACCGCCGTGACACCACCCACGTGCGCCCGGGCCCCGGCGTCGGGGATCACCTCGTCGCGCAGGCGGTCGATCAGGGTGTCGGTCTGCTCGGACTGCGGCGAGGTCGTGGGCACCACCTGGATGACCGTCACCCCGCTCGCGGGCGGCAGCGCGACCACCTGGGCGACGCCCTCCGTGCCCTTGATGCCCTGGGCCAGGGCGTCGGCGCCGGCGCCGTCCACGACCACCTGGAGCGGGCCGTTGAAGCCCGGCCCGAAGCCCTCGGCGAGCAGGTCGTAGGCCTGCCGGGTGGTCGTCGAGGCGTCGTCGTTGCCCTGGTCGGTGGCGCCGAGACGGAGGGACAGCACGGGGAGCGCGAGCACGGCCATGACGACCAGCGCGATCGCGGCGATCGTCCGCGGCCGGCGCTGGACGCCCACCGACCAGCGGGCCGCCGGGCCGCTCGTCCTCTCCGGCTCGGGGCCGGTCGCGGCCAGCAGGCGCCGCTGCTTGCGGCTGAGCACGCGCGGGCCGAGGAAGCCGAGCAGCGCGGGCAGCAGGGTCGTCGCGGCGAGGACGCTCAGCACCACCGTCAGGGAGGTGCCGATGACGACGCCGTCCAGGAAGCGCAGGTTCGTCACCAGCATCCCGGCGAGGGCGATGCACACCGTGCCGCCGGCGAACAGCACGGCCCGGCCGGAGGTGTTGAGGGCGGTGACCGCCGACTCCTCCGGGTCCATGCCGCGCAGGACGCCCTTGCGGTGCCGGGTGACGATGAACAGGGCGTAGTCGATGCCGACGCCGAGGCCGATCAGCGAGGACAGCAGCGGGGCCAGGTCCGGGATGTCCGTGACATGGCTCAGCAGCTGGGTCGAGAACAGGCCCATGCCGACGCCGAAGACCGCCACGGCGAGCGGCAGCAGCATGGCGTACAGCGAGCCGAAGGCCAGGAACAGGACGACGGCCGCCGCCGCGAGGCCGACCATCTCGGCGAGTCCGGTGGGCGGTTCCTGCACCCGCTGGACGGCCTGGCCGCCCACCTCGACCTCCAGGCCGTCCTTTCCGGCGTCCCGCGCGGTGTCGACGACGTCCTGGACGAGCTCCTTCGGGACGGCGTTCGCCTGCTCGGTGAAGGTGATCTGGGCGTAGGCGATCCGCCCGTCACCGCTGATCTGTGCCGTGTCCGGGGCGTACGGACCGGTGACCCCGCCGACGCCCTTCATCTTCGCGATCTCGTCCAGCGCGGGCTGGATCCGGGACCGTACGTCCTGGTCCCGTACCGAGCCCTCGTCGACCTTCCACACGACCGTGTCGGTGTCGCCGGCGCTCGCCGGGAACGCCTTCTCCATCAGGTCGTACGCCTTCTTGGAGTCCGTGTCGGGGAGGGAGAAGACGTTCGCGTAGTCTGTGCCCGCCGTCGAGGCCGAGAATCCCAGGCCGAACAGCGCCCCCACCCAGAGCAACAGGACCACCAGCCGGTGCCGATAGCACCAGCGTGCCAATGCCGCCACGCTCAATCTCCTTCAACAGATCGTCGGTCGGTCCCCCAGGTCCTGGACAACAGGATCGGCGGCGCCACGCGTGCAAGGACATGTGACGACCATGACTCTCAAGGAACTCCAAAGCGGGAACCGGCCCGATCGTGGGCGGGTCCGCCGATACTGGGGGCATGACGACGGCTTCCGGCACCGTGCTGGTCGTGGAGGACGAACCGAGCATCGCGGACGTCCTCGCCATCGCCCTGCGCTTCCACCGCTTCGAGGTCATGGTGGCGGGCACCGTCCGCGAGGCCCTCGCCCTCGCCGACCGCACCCGGCCGGACGTGGCCCTGCTGGACGTGATGCTGCCGGACGGCGACGGCCGGGCGCTGGGGCGTGAACTGCGGGCGCGCAGGCCCGGTCTGGCGCTGGTGTTCCTCACCGCGCGGGACGCGCCGACCGAGATCGTCGGCGCCCTGGGCTTCGGCGACGACTACATCACCAAACCGTTCGACATCGAGGTGGTCGTCGCCCGGATCACCGCGGTGCTGCGCCGTACCCGGCCGGCCGACGTCCTGCCGCAGCGGCCGCCCCTGCGCTACGGCGACCTGGAGCTCGACGAGACGACGTACAGCGTGCACCGCGCGGGCCGCTCGGTCGAGCTCACACCCACCGAGTACGCGCTGCTGCGGTTCCTGGTGCGCAACGGCGGCCGGATCGTGCCCAAGGAGCAACTCCTGCGTCATGTCTGGCAGTACGAGCACACCCCGCCGGAATCGACGGTCGTCGAGACCTACATCAGTTATCTGCGGCGCAAGCTGGACGTCCTGGGACCGCCGGTGATCACCACCCGGCGGGGCGTCGGATACGGGCTGGCGTGAGGCGCGTCCACCGGCACGGCATCCACTCGCTGCGGGCCAAGCTGACGGCGGCGAACGTGGGGCTGCTCGCGCTGGGCATCGTCGTCGCGACCGCCGTCAGCCTGATGGGGATGCGCCACTACCTGGTCGACCAGGTGGACACCGAGCTGACCAAGATGCGCGACTCGCTGGGCAGTTCGCAGCTCACCCTGCGCCAGATCGACTCGCTGTCCGTGCTGAGCGTCGTCAGCGACCGGCTCATGCCCCGGTCCACGGACGAGGGCACGGACACGCGGAACGCGGACAGCCGGCCGGCACCGGAATCGATCTTCACCGCCGTCGACGGCCGGGGCAGCGCCCTCGCCATCTTCGCCGTCGAGCCCACCGAGGCCCAGCGCGGCCTCGCGCGGGCGGTGTCCGACCCGCTCGCCCTCAGCACCGACACCGACCCGCACGACGTCACCGTGCTGGGCGACACCTACCGCGCGACCGCGACCCGGCTCCCCGACGGCACCTACATCCTGATGGCCACCTCCACGGAGGCCCTGCACCAGGGCATAGCGAAGGCCCTGAAGCTCGACCTCGCCGTCGGCACCCTGCTGCTGGCCCTGCTGGCCTGTCTGACCCTGTTCAGCGTGCGGCGGCGGATGCGGCCGCTGGAGGACATGGTGGAGACGTCGTCGGCGATCGCCGAGGGCGACCTGACCCGGCGCGTACCCTCCAGCCACCACCCCACCCAGGAGGTCGAGCAGCTGCGGCTCGCCCTGAACTCCATGCTCCACCAGGTGGAGACGGCGTACCGCACGCGCGAGCACAGCGCGGCCCAGCTGCGCCGCTTCGTGGCCGACGCCTCGCACGAACTGCGCACCCCGCTCGCCGCGATCCGCGGCTACCTCCAGCTCTACGACCAGGGGATGCTGGTCGAGCGGGAGGAGCGCCGGCGGGCCTGGGACCGGATGAACGGCGAGGTGGACCGGATGGGCCGGCTCGTCGACGAGCTGCTCACGCTGGCCCGTCTCGACCAGCGGCCCGAACTGCGGTTGCGGGGCGTGGACGTGAGTCGTCTGGTGCGGGACTCGGCGCAGGACCTGCGCGCGCAGCAGCCCGGGCGGCCGGTCACGGTCGAGGCCGACGGGGCCGTCCTGGTGCGGGCCGACGAGTCGGGGCTGCGTCAGGTGCTGGGCAACCTGGTCGCCAACGTGCGCACCCACACGTCCGCCGAGGTACCGGTACGGCTCGGTGTGGAGCGGGTGGACGGGGTCGTACGGCTGTCGGTGGAGGACCAGGGGCCGGGGCTCGGACCGGAGGACGCGGCCCGGGTCTTCGACCGTTTCTTCCGGGCCGGGGGCGGCGCGGGCAGCGGCCTAGGCCTGGCCATCGTGCAGGGGGTGGTCCGGGCGCACGGCGGCGAGGTGAGTGTGCGGACGGCGCCGGGCGAGGGCCTGGCCGTCACCGTGACGCTGCCGGCCCGGCCGAAGGCCTGCGTCTGAGCGTGTGCCACCGAGCGGATGCCCGGGCGACCCCCTAGGCGGGGGCCGTGACCAGGGCCCACACCGTCTTGCCGTGGCGGCCCCGGCTCCAGACGCCCCACGCGGCGGCGAGGTGCTCCACCAGGTGCAGGCCGCGGCCGTGCTCCTCCGACTCGCCGACCTGCCGCGGCCGGGGTTCGAGCCGGCCCTCGTCGGAGACCTCTATGAGACAGGAACCGTCCCCGAGGGCGGTGACGGCCACCTCGAACTCCCGCTCCAGCAGGGGCCCGTGGCGTACGACGTTGGTGGCCAGCTCGGACACGACGAGGATCACGTCCGCCAGCGCCGGGTCGTCGGGACCGTGGCCCCAGTCGGCGAGATGGTCCCGTACCCGGCGCCGGGCGAGACCGACGGACGCCGGGTGCCGGGGCAGCCGGAAGGAGTTGCGTCTCAGCACGTCTGCTCCTCATCCCGTACACACCTCCGTCACATGGTGCCGCTCCGGGTGCCTGCCCGGTGGGACGGGGGCGCATGCCCGGCTCACGGGATCAGGTCCGCGAGCCGGGTGGGGATTTGGCTCAGATCCAGTCGAGTTTCCAGAGGCGGAACACCCCGTTGCCGTCCGCCAGGAACTGGCCGCCGCCGATGTCCGCGCTGGTGACGATGTACTCCTTGCGCTGCCACAGCGGGACGACAGGCACCTCCCGGGCGACGACCTGCTGGAGGTCGCGGAAGTCGCCGGCGGCCCGGCTGCGGTCGGCGAACTGGCGGCTGCCGGCGATGTACTTGTCGACGGCCTTGTCGCTGAAGCCGGTGTTCATGGTGGAGCCGGTGCCGACGAGCGGGCCGGCGAAGGTGTCCGGGTCGGGGTAGTCGGCGACCCAGCCGACCGCGTACGCGTCGAGCTTGCCGGTGGCCCACCGCTTCTGGAAGTCGGTCCACTCGTAGCCCTTGACGTCCACCCGGAACAGACCGCTCGCCTCCAGTTGCCGCTTGAGCTCCTCCGCCTCGGCCGCCGCGGCGCCGCTGCCCACGCCGTAGCCGTAGGTGAACTTCACCGGGATGCCGACACCGGCCGCCTCGAGGAGCTTGCGCGCCTTCGTGGCGTCGCGGTGCGGGTAGCTGTCGAAGAAGGAGGTGGTGTGGCCGGTGATACCGGTCGGGATGAGCGAGTACAGCGGCTCGACGGTCCCGTCGTACACGCTCGCCGCCAGCTGCTCCCGGTCGATCAGCCAGGCCATCGCCCTGCGCACCTCCGTGGCGTGCAGCGGCGAGCCGGAGCGGGTGTTGAAGTACAGGTTGCGGGTCTCGGAGCCGTCGGCCTCGTAGACGCGCTGCTCGGGGTCGCTGGTGTCGAGGGCGGCCAGTACCGAGGGCGGCAGCTGACGGGTGGCGGCCTTGATCTCCTTGGCCTTCCACGCCTTGTCCAGGGCCTCGGGGTCGGCGTAGTAGCGCAGCTCGACGGGGGCGCCGGTCGACACCGCGCCCTGGTAGCGCGGGTTGGGCGACAGCAGGATCTTCTTGCCCTTCGTGTACCGGGTCAGCCGGTACGGGCCGGTGCCGTCGACGCCGCTGCCGACGCGCAGTCCGTCCGCCGGGTAGCGGGTGTGGTCGACGATCGAGCCCGCGCCGGTGGCCACCTTGAACGGGAACGTGGCGTCCGGCGCAGACAGGTGGAAGGTGACCTTCAGACCCTTGGCGTCCACCGACTTCAGGGTGGAGAACAGGGACGCCGGGCCGACATCAGAGTTGATCTTCTTGACCCGTTCGAAGGAGTACTTCACGTCCTCGGCGGTGACCTCGGCGCCGCTGTCGAAGGTGAGGTCGTCACGCAGTTCGCAGGTGTACGTGAGGAGACTGCCGCCGGCGAAGGAACAGCTCTCGGCCGCGTCCGGCACGGGCGAGACACCGCCCGGCTCGTAGGTCAGCAGCGACTGGAAGACGTTGCTGAACAACGCCCAGGATCCGGCGTCGTAGGCGCCCGCCGGGTCGAGCGAGGTGACGGTGTCCGTGGTGCCGACCGTGATGGTCTCGCCGCCACCGCTGTCCCGCGACGGCAGCAACTGCCAGCCGCCCACTGCGACGACCGCGAGAACCAGCAGCGTCACGAGTATCCGCATGCGAACAGATCGCATGGTGATGCCCTGCCTCCCCAGGCCGCCCGAGGGGCCCAGTCCCCAGAAGAAAGTGCCGCCCCCCTTGGCGGCGGGCTCACCTAATCACACGTGTTTCGCCAGGGGGAAGAGGAATCTGACGAGATGGGAAAGAACTTACCGACGCCGTGTTTCGCCCGGGTTTCACAGCCTGTTCACAGCCTGCCGAGGATTTTTGACGGTCCGTCAGGCGTGCGTCGAGGCCAGTTCGACGACGGTGATGTCGGAGGGCGCTCCGACCCGGGTCGGCGGACCCCAGGCGCCCGCGCCCCGGGACACGTACAGCTGGGTGTCGCCGTAGCGCTCCAGCCCCGCCACGGTCGGGTTGGCGGCGGCCGCCAGGAAGTTGCCGGGCCACAGCTGACCGCCGTGCGTGTGGCCGGAGAGCTGGAGGTCCACGCCGTGGCGTACGGCGTCGTGGATCTGGACGGGCTGGTGGGCGAGGAGCACGCACGCGCGCGTGGTGTCACGGTCGCCGAGGGCGCCGTCGAAGTCGGGCCCCTGACCCTCGCTCTCGCCCGCGATGTCGTTGACGCCGGCCAGGTCGAACCAGGGCAGTTCCTGACGTGCGTTCTCCAGCGGGTCCATGCCGAGTCGCCGCACCTCCTCCACCCACTGTTCGGCGCCGGAGAAGTACTCGTGGTTGCCGGTGACGAAGAAGGTGCCCTGCCGGGCCTTCAGCCGCGCGAGCGGGGCCGCCGCCGGGCCGAGGTCCTTCACGCTGCCGTCGACCAGGTCACCGACGACCGCGATCAGGTCGGGCTGCGTCGCGTTGATCGTGTCGACGACCCGCTGCGCGAAGCCGCGGCCGAGGACCGGGCCCAGATGGATGTCGCTGACGACCGCGATCCGGTACCCGTGGGCGGCGCGCGGGAGCTTGGCCAGCGGCACCGTCACCCGCTTGACCCGGGGGCCGCGCAGGACGCCGTAGGTGCCGTGGCCGACCGTCCCGACGGCGACCGCGGCGGCGGCGCCGCCCACGACCCGGGACACGAAGAGCCGGCGGGACGGGGCGGAGACGGACGGTGCCGGACGCTCGGGTTCCGGTGACCCGGGGGTGGGCCCGCCGACCGGGAGCGGGCTGGGCTGGGGGTGCGCCGCGGGCGCCTGGGCCGGTGTCTCGGCGGGTGCCCGCTCGGCCCGCTTCTCCAGGAAGCGGCGCAGCAGCGGCCGTACGGCCTCGCCCACGATCACGGCCAGCAGCAGGTACACCGACAGGGCCAGCCAGAGGAAGCCCGGCCAGGCCAGTGCGCGCTGGAGCCAGAAGGGAGCGCCGGCGCGTTCGGCGACCAGGGCGCCGATCGCCAGCGCCCAGCCGCCCGCGACCAGTACCGCCCCGCCGCGGCGCGCCGGTCCGGGGCCGCGGGTGGTGTCGTGGAACAGCCGCCGCCACAGGTACCAGTTGGCCGCGACCAGCACGGTCAGGGCGAGCAGCGCGAAGACGATCACCATGGCTATGACGCCCGCCGCAGTGCCCGCAGACCACGCAACCCGATGGCCCCGACGACCGTCCCCAATACGAAGGAGACGACCGCGAGCGTCAGGTGCACCCAGAAGTACGCCGTGGGATCGCCGTCGTCGAACGCGAGTCCGCTGCTGTCCTTGACCAGGTTCTTGACGAAAGTGACCCAGATGACCCAGCTCCACACCCCGAAGGCGAGCAGGAACCAGGAAACGGGGCGGCTGAGCTTCATGGGTTCAGTATCACCGGCGGTTGTCCGGTTCCGTGACCGGGGTGGGGTGGGGGACGGGACATCCCGTCGCGTGCCAGGTACGTTCTCCGTCGTGCCCGCACCCATGATGCAGACCGTCAGGCGAACCCTGCTGGTCACCTCCGCGACCCTCGCGTCCCTCGCGCTCACGGCGCCCGTCTCGCTCGCGGCGCCGAGCCCGTCACCGTCCCCGGCGGCGTCCGGATCACCGTCGGCGTCCGTGTCGGCGTCCGCCGCGGCCTCCGGATCGGCGTCCGCCTCCGCGTCGCCGTCGGTCGCGCCCCCGGCGAACATGTCGTCCCTGGGCGGCACGCGGCTCGGGCAGGCCGGGACGCAGGTGGCGCTCGCGGGCGGCGCGCCGGTGCTGCCGAAGGACCTCACCGCACGGTCGTGGATCGTCGCCGACGCCGAGTCGGGAGACGTGCTCGCCGCGCACAACGCGCACTGGCGGCTGCCCCCGGCGAGCACGCTGAAGATGCTCTTCGCCGACACCGTGCTGCCGAGGTTCCCGAAGACCACCGTGCACAAGGTCGAGGCCGCGGACCTGGCCGGCATGGGGGCCGGTTCCAGCCTCGTCGGCATAAAGGAGGGCGAGACGTATACGGTCCACGACCTGTGGCTCGGCGTCTTCCTGCGCTCCGGCAACGACGCCGTGCATGTCCTGTCGCAGATGAACGGCGGCATCGCCGAGACCGTCAAGGACATGAACGAGCACGCCGAGGAGCTCCAGGCCCTCGACACCAACGTCGTCTCCCCGGACGGCTACGACGCCCCCCACCAGGTCTCCTCCGCGTACGACCTGACGCTGTTCGCCCGCTCGGGACTCCAGAAGCAGGACTTCCGGGAGTACTGCGCGACCGTCACGGCCAAGTTCCCCGGCGAGACGACGAAGAAGAAGGGCAGGACCACCCGCGGGACCTTCGAGATCCAGAACACCAACCGGCTGCTGAGCGGCGACTACGACATCTCCCAGTACCCGGGCATCGCGGGCGTCAAGAACGGCAACACCACCAACGCGGGCGCCACCTTCACCGGCGTGGCCGAGCGCAACGGCAAGGTGCTGCTCGTGACGGTCATGAACCCGGAGAAGACCGACCACAACGAGGTCTACAAGGAGACCGCCGCGCTGCTGGACTGGGGCTTCCAGGCGGTCGGCAAGGTGACGCCGGTCGGTGAGCTGGTCGCGCCGAAGGGCACCGCGCCGGCCGGCGCGCAGCCCGGCGCGGGCCCGTCTCCCTCCGAGGGACAGGCCGGTGGCGCCGGAGCCGTGTCGGCGAAGCCGGTGGCGGGCGCGGTGACCGGAAGCGGCTCGGGCGGCATGTGGATCGCGCTGGCCATCACCGGTGGGCTGCTGGTGCTGCTCGCGGGCGGCGGGTACCTGGTCAACCGCCGCTGGCCGCTGCCGGACCTGGTACGACGTCGTCGCTGACGTCGATGTCCCGGGGGTTGTCGGGGACGCTGCCCGTCGCCGTCCAGGCCGCGCAGTAGAGGACCAGCTTCGAGGTGAAGTTGATCCACAGCAGCAGGGCGATGGGCACGCCGAACGCCCCGTACATGCTCTTGGCGGCCACGCCCTGCATATAGCCGCTCAGCAGCAGCTTCAGCAGTTCGAAGCCGATGGCGCCGATGAGCGCGGCGACGACGAGGCGGCGGCGCGGGGGTTCGACCCCGGGCAGCAGGGTGAGGACGTACAGCAGGAGCAGGAAGTCGGCGAGGACGGCGACGGAGAACGCGGCGACGCGCAGCAGGACGCTGCCCCAGCCCTCCTTGTCGATGCCGGACTGCTCGGTGATCCAGCCGACCAGCGCCGAGGCGACGGTGGAGATGGCGAGGGTGAGCAGGACGGCGCCGCCGAAGCCGACGAGGACGCCGGTGTCCTTGGCCTTGCGCAGGAAGGGGTTCTCGTCGTCGTCGGGCCGCTCCCACACGGCGCGCAGACAGTCCCGCATCTGGCCGACCCAGCCGATGCCGGTGACCAGCAGCAGCGCACCGGCGATGAGACCGATCGCGCCCGCGTTCTGGACCAGGCCGTTGATGTCCAGCTGGTCGGAGATGCCGGGGACCTGGTCGGCGATCTTGTCCTGGAGGTCCTGCTGCTGGGACTCGCTCAGCAGGGCGGCGCCGACGGCGGCGGCCACGGTCAGCAGCGGGAAGAGCGCGACGAAGCTGACGAAGGTCATGGCGGCGGCCAGCCGCGTCCACTTCACCCGGTCCAGTCGCTCGTACGACCGCCACGCGTGCGTGGCCATGAGGCGCGCGATCCACGGCCCGATGCCGGGGAGCTTCTTCAGCCAGTCCATGGTCCGACTCTGCCCCTGTCAGGAGGAACGACGCGGATGTCGCCGGTGCGAATCCCGCGGAACACCGTGGTTCGGGTACCCCGCAAACGCGGGGAGACCGCCGATGCCGGGCCGGCCGGTCGCGGCCCGCGCGCGGGGCTCACCGATCGGCCACCGCCAGCGCGTACATGCCCAGCCAGACCAGGCCGATGACGACGAGCGCGCGGTCGCCGAGGACGACCTCCTCGGGCTCGCCCGCGGTGCCCCGGTCGGCGAAGACGGCGTAGCGCAGGACGGCCAGGATGAAGGCGACCACGGACAGCTCGCGCCAGGGCAGCACGCTCGGGTGCGGCACGCCGCCCGCCTCCAGGGCCCACAGGCAGTAGCCGAGCACGGCGACCCCGGCCGCCAGCTGCCAGACGAAGCGCAGGTAGCCGGTGGTGTACTCGGTGAGCAGCACGCGGGTGGCGCCCGCCGCGCCGGCCAGTTGGACGGCCTCGGAGTAGCGCTTGGCGGCGACCATGAACAGCGCCCCGAACCCGGTGGTGATCAAGAACCAGCGCGAGAGCGGGATCCCCAGGGCGAGTCCGCCCGCCATGGCCCGCATCAGGAAGCCGGTCGTGACGACGACCAGGTCGACGACCAGGACGTGTTTCAGGCTGACGCAGTACGCCAGTTGCATGCCCAGGTAGGCGGTGAGGAGCACCGCGACGGCGGGGGTCGTCAGCCAGGCCGCGACGGCCGGCGCGAGGACCGCGAGGATGCCCGCGACGCCGTACGCGACGGGTACCGGGACCTCTCCGGCGGCGATCGGGCGGTGCCGTTTGGTGGGGTGGGCGCGGTCGGCCTCGGCGTCCCGGGCGTCGTTGACCAGGTAGACGGCGGCGGCGCAGGCGGTGAACAGGGCGAAGACGAGGGCGAGTCGGCCGGCCGCGTGCGGGGAGAACAGCCGGCCGGCCGCAGCGGGGGCGGCGACGACCAGGACGTTCTTGACCCACTGCTTGGGGCGGGTGGTCCGCAGGAGGCCGCCGACGAGGGGGCCGGGGCGCCGGCTCGGGGGCCGGGGGGCCGGCGGGCGGTGCGTGCGCTGCCGGTGGAGCAGTGCCTCAGCCACGGCGTCCCTCTCTCGTCCAGCGCGCCCCCCACCGCGCGGTGGCCGCCCCCAGGGCCGCGCCCGCCACCACGTCGGAGGGGTGGTGGACGCCGGTGACCAGACGGGAGAGGCACATCGCGGCGGCGAGCGGCGCGGCGGCGTACACCCCGAGCCCGCCGTAGGCGACGGCGGCCGCCGTCGCGGAGGTCGCGTGCGAGCTGGGGAACGAGTGCCGGCCCACGGTGCGCACCCGGGGTGCGAGGCGGCTGGGGCGCGGGCGCCGGACGACGTGTTTCACCACCGTGCCGGCGGCGTGCGCGCCCGCGGTGAGCGCGGTGGCGCGCAGCCAGGCGCCGCGCCGGGCGCCGTCGAGGGCGGCTCCGAGGGCGCCCGCCGCGAGCCACAGGGCGGCGTGCTCGCCCGTCCGGGAGAGGGCGCGCGCGACGCGGGCGACGCGTGGGTCCGCGCCCAGGGCGTGGAGCGCCGAGAGGATCCGGTGGTCCAGGTCGTCGAGTTCGTCCATGGGGACCGACTGTTCACGTCCGCACTCCCGGAACTCCGGCAATATAGAGCGACATCCCATTAATCACCCATTTCGGGGAGTGGTGCATGTTTCAAAATTAATCGCCCATATAGAGCCGATACGGTCACCTCCATGCCTGCCGAGACCACGACCGCGATCACCGCCGAGACCGTCTCCGTCACGGGTTGGGGCCGCACCGCCCCCTCCGTCGCGCGCCTGGTCCGCCCCCGGACCTACGCGGAGGCCGTGTCGGCGGTCCGGGAGTGCGGTCCGCGCGGCGGCATCCCCAGGGGCCTGGGGCGGGCGTACGGGGACGCGGCGCAGAACGCCGGTGGTGCGGTGATCGACCTGACCGGCCTGGACCGGATCCACGTCATCGACGCCGGCGACGGGAGCGTCCTGTGCGACGCGGGGGTCTCCCTGCACCGGCTCATGGAGGTCCTGCTGCCGCTCGGCTGGTTCGTGCCGGTGACCCCCGGCACCCGGTACGTGACCGTGGGCGGCGCGATCGGCGCCGACGTCCACGGCAAGAACCACCATGTCTCCGGGTCCTTCACCCGGCATGTGCTGTCCTTCGAACTGCTCACGGCGGACGGCACGATCCGCACGGTGGAGCAGGGCACCGACCTGTTCGACGCGACCGCAGGCGGCCTGGGCCTGACCGGCGTGGTGCTGACCGCCAGGATCCGGCTCCAGCCGGTCGGGACGTCCCTGATGTCGGTCGACACCGAGCGGGCCGCCGACCTCGACGACCTGCTGGCCCGGCTGACGGCCGGCGACCAGCGCTACCGCTACTCGGTCGCGTGGATCGACCTCCTCGCGCGCGGGGCCGCCACCGGACGGGCCGTCCTCACCCGCGGCGAGCACGCGCCCCTGGACGCGCTGCCCGCCCGCGCGCGCAGGACCCCGCTCGTGTTCCGCCCGCCGCGGCTCCCGGCGGTCCCCGCGTTCCTGCCGAGCGGCCTGCTCACCCGCACGACCGTCGGACTGTTCAACGAGCTCTGGTACCGCGGCGCGCCCCGCGCGCGTACCGGCGAACTCCAGAGCCTGGCCGCGTTCTTCCACCCGCTCGACGGCGTCCCGCACTGGAACCGCGTCTACGGCCGCGACGGCTTCGTGCAGTACCAGTTCGTCGTCGGGCACGGCCGGGAGGAGACCCTGCGCCGGATCGTGCGGCGCGTCTCCGCCCGCCGCTGCCCGTCCTTCCTGGCCGTCCTCAAGCGGTTCGGGGACGCCGACCCCGGCTGGCTGTCCTTCCCCCGCCCGGGCTGGACCCTCGCGCTGGACATCCCGGCCGGGCTGCCCGGCCTCGGCGCCTTCCTCGACGAACTGGACGAGGAGGTGGCGGGCGCCGGCGGCCGCGTCTACCTCGCCAAGGACTCCCGGCTGCGCCCCGACCTGCTCACCGCGATGTACCCGCGCCTCGACGACTTCCGCGCGCTGCGCGCGGAGCTGGACCCGCGCGGGGTGTTCATGTCGGACCTCGCCCGCCGGCTCAACCTCCAGGAGTCACCATGAAGGACGCCTTCGGCCTCCCCCAGTCCCTGCTCGTCCTCGGCGGCACGTCCGGGATCGCGCTGGCCACCGCCCGCCGGCTGATCGCCCGCCGCACCCGCACCGTGTGGCTGGCCGGGCGCCCGTCGCCCGCCCTGGAGTCGGCCGCCGCCGAGCTGCGCACACTGGGGGCGGACGTCCACACCGTCGCCTTCGACGCGCTCGACCCCGGGTCCCACGAGACGGTCCTCGGCAAGGTCTTCGCCGAGGGCGACGTCGACACCGTGCTGCTCGCCTTCGGCGTGCTCGGCGACCAGGCGCACGACGAGCGCGACCCGGCGGCCGCGGTGCGCGTCGCGCAGACCAACTACACGGGGGCGGTGTCGGCGGGGCTGGTCGCCGCGCGGGCCCTCCAGACCCAGGGCCACGGCTCGCTGGTCGTCCTCTCCTCCGTCGCAGGCGAGCGGGCCCGCCGCTCGAACTTCATCTACGGCTCCAGCAAGGCGGGCCTCGACGCCTTCGCGCAGGGGCTGGGCGACGCGCTGCACGGCACCGGCGTGCACGTCATGGTCGTACGGCCCGGGTTCGTCCGGACGAAGATGACCGCGGGGCTGCCGGAGGCGCCGCTGGCGACCACCCCGGAGGCGGTCGCCACGGCCGTCGAGCTGGGGCTGCGGCGCCGCTCGGAGACCGTGTGGGTGCCCGGCGTGCTGCGCGTGGTGATGTCGGCCCTGCGGCACGCGCCCCGCGGACTGTTCCGCAGGCTGCCGGTCTAGCCCCCGGGCCCCCCGGGCCCCCGGTCCGGCGCGAGCGGGCGGCAGCGGGAGCGGGCGGCAGCGGGAGCGGCTAGCGCGTGGGGAGCGAGCCCCGGTCGACGTGGGCCGCCTGCGGGGGGACGACTGCACCGCCGAAGGGGTAGTCGCGCAGCTTGCGCCAGACGCCGTCGGCGCCCTGCTCGGCGAGGGCGAAGCCGGTGCAGGACCACTCGGCCTCGTAGTGGGCGAGCTCCTCGAAGGCCCGGTCCATCGCCGCGTCGTCGATGCCGTGCGCGACGGTGACGTGCGGGTGGTAGGGGAACTGGAGCTCACGGGTCAGCGGCCCGGAGCCGGCCCGGATCCGCTGCTGGAGCCGTGCGCAGGTCTCGGCGCCCTGGACGACCCGCACGTAGACCACCGGCGACATGGGCCGGAAGGTGCCGGTGCCGGACAGCCGCATCGGGAAGGGACGGCCGCCCGCGGCGACCTCGGTGAGGTGCGCCTCGACGGCCGACAGCGCGCCCGCGGCGAGCTCGGTCGGCGGCAGCAGCGTGACGTGCGTGGGGATGCCGTGAGCCGCGGCGTCGCCGAAGCCCAGGCGCCGCTCCTGGAGCAGGCTGCCGTGGGGCTCCGGGACCGCGATCGACACACCGATCGTTACGGTCCCCACGTCTTCTCCTGTCGTCATGTCGTCCTGGCGGGGTGTGTTGCCGGGTTCGTACTCAGTCGTACGGCTATCGACTGTACGGCCACAGCTGTGCTCTGGGCAGGCGCAGGGACAGTGATGTGCAGCGCTCTGCCCAGAGGAACAGGTGTGCGGTGCGCCCCGAGTGCGCCCCGGGTGATTCCGAGTGCCTCCGGGTGACTCCGAGCGCCGCTCAGTGCTTCGCGGGCAGGAATCCCACGCGCTCGTACGTCTGCGACAGCGTCTCGGCGGCGACGGCACGCGCCTTCTCCGCGCCCTTGGCCAGGATCGAGTCGAGCGTCTCGGGGTCGTCCAGATACTGCTGGGTGCGGTCCCGGAACGGCGTCACGAAGTCGACGACGACCTCGGCGAGGTCCGTCTTGAGCGCGCCGTAGAGCTTGCCCTCGTACCGCTGCTCCAGCTCGGCGACGCTCGTGCCGGTCAGCGTCGAGTAGATGCCGAGCAGGTTGCTGACGCCGGGCTTGTTCTCGGTGTCGTAGCGGACGACCGTGTCGGTGTCCGTGACCGCGCTCCTGACCTTCTTCGCGGTCGCCTTCGGGTCGTCGAGCAGGTTGATGAGGCCCTTCGGCGTGGACGCCGACTTGCTCATCTTGATCGACGGGTCCTGGAGGTCGTAGATCTTCCCGGTCTCCTTGAGGATGTGCGGCTTCGGGATCGTGAAGGTCTCGCCGAAGCGGCCGTTGAAGCGCTCCGCGAGGTCGCGGGTCAGCTCGATGTGCTGGCGCTGGTCCTCACCGACCGGGACCTCGTCGGCCTGGTACAGCAGGATGTCCGCGACCTGGAGGATCGGGTACGTGAACAGGCCCACGGAGGCGCGGTCGGCGCCCTGCCGGGCGGACTTGTCCTTGAACTGGGTCATCCGGCTCGCCTCGCCGAAGCCGGTGAGGCAGTTCATGACCCAGGCGAGCTGGGCGTGCTCGGGGACGTGGCTCTGGACGAAGAGCGTGCAGCGGTCCGGGTCCAGACCGGCCGCGAGGAGCTGGGCGGCGGCCAGCCGCGTGTTCGCGCTGAGCTCCTTCGGGTCCTGCGGCACCGTGATCGCGTGCAGGTCGACGACCATGTAGAACGCGTCGTGGCTCTCCTGGAGCGCCACCCACTGGCGGACGGCGCCGAGGTAGTTGCCGAGGTGGAACGAGCCTGCGGTGGGCTGGATTCCGGAGAGCACGCGGGGTCGGTCTGAGGCCATGCTCATCATTGTCTCAGAGCGCGGAGACCACCCGGAACGGGTCCCGGGCGGCCACCGGGCCGCCCGGGGTGCCGCCGGGGTCAGCCGAGGTCGATCTCCGGGTACAGCGGGAAGCCCGCGACCAGGTCGGTCGCCCGCTGGGCGATCTCGTCCGCCACCTTCGCGTCCAGGACGTGGGAGGCCTTGCTCGGGGCGCCCGACTTCGTCGTGCCGGGCTCCGTCGTGGTGAGGACGCGGTCGATCAGACCCGCCACCTCGTCCATCTCGGCCGTCCCGAGACCCCGCGTGGTCAGCGCCGGCGTGCCGATGCGGATGCCGGAGGTGTACCAGGCGCCGTTCGGGTCGGCGGGGATGGCGTTGCGGTTGGTGACGATGCCCGAGTCGAGCAGGGCCGCCTCGGCCTGGCGGCCGGTGAGGCCATAGGAGGAGGCGACGTCGATCAGGTTCAGGTGGTTGTCGGTGCCGCCGGTGACCAGGGTCGCACCGCGCCGCGTCAGGCCCTCGGCCAGTGCGCGGGAGTTGTCGACGATGCGCCGGGCGTAGTCCTGGAAGGAGGGCTGACGGGCCTCCGCCAGGGCGACGGCCTTGGCGGCCATCACGTGCGGGAGCGGGCCGCCGAGGACCATCGGGCAGCCGCGGTCGACCTGGTCCTTGAGCGAGTCGTCGCACAGGACCATGCCGCCGCGGGGGCCGCGCAGGGACTTGTGGGTGGTGGTCGTCACGATCTGGGCGTGCGGGACCGGGTCGAAGTCGCCGGTGAGGACCTTGCCCGCGACCAGCCCGGCGAAGTGCGCCATGTCGACCATGAGCGTCGCGCCGACCTCGTCGGCGATCTCGCGCATGATCCGGAAGTTCACCAGACGGGGGTACGCGGAGTAGCCCGCGACGATGATCAGCGGCTTGAAGTCACGGGCGGTGGCGCGCAGGGCCTCGTAGTCGATCAGGCCGGTGGCCGGGTCCGTGCCGTACGAGCGCTGGTCGAACATCTTTCCTGAGATGTTCGGGCGGAATCCGTGGGTGAGGTGGCCTCCCGCGTCCAGGGACATGCCGAGCATGCGCTGGTTGCCGAAGGCCTGGCGCAGGTCGGCCCAGTCGGCCTCGGAGAGGTCGTTGACCTGGCGGACGCCCGCCTTCGCGAGCGCCGGGACCTCCACGCGGTCGGCGAGGACGGACCAGAATGCGACGAGGTTGGCGTCGATGCCGGAGTGCGGCTGGACGTAGGCGTGGCGGGCGCCGAAGAGCTCACGGGCGTGCTCGGCGGCCAGTGACTCGACGGTGTCCACGTTGCGGCAGCCGGCGTAGAAGCGGCGGCCGACGGTGCCCTCGGCGTACTTGTCGCTGAACCAGTTGCCCATCGCGAGGAGGGTGGCCGGGGAGGCGTAGTTCTCCGAGGCGATCAGCTTGAGCATCTCGCGCTGGTCGTGGACCTCCTGGCCGATGGCGTCGGCGACGCGCGGCTCGACGGCGCGGATCACGTCGAGTGCGGCGCGGAAGGCGGTGGACTCGGTGGAGAGGGACTGCTGCTCGGACATGTCGTCGGCCTCCGGGGGCGTGGCGTGCGGTCACGGTTCTCGGTCTGGCCCAGGCGCACGGCACTCTTGTCGCTCACAGGCCGCTCCCCGATGGTCCGTCCCATCCCAGCGCGCCAGTCACGGCCCGCTCGCCAGCCTACCGGGCACGCCCGAATCCCAAGGTCCGGCGTCCACCATGCGAGCGACGCCGGACCCGCGCAGGAGCACGCCTCCAGCGGGCCCGGAGCGGCCGGTGGACGAGGCGGGAGCTAGAGGATCACGTGGGGCAGGAAGCGGGCGTACTCGTCCGTGATGAGGCCGGAGGACTCGCGGATGCCGAGACCGGCCGACTCGTCCCGCACCGTCCACGCGCCGAGGACGACGTGGTTGCCGTCGAACGCGGGGAGCGGCGCCAACTGCTGGTAGCAGCAGGCTTCGTCGGTGCGCGGGGCGGGATCGCCGCCCGCTGCGTGCACGGTGACGCCGGCGCCCTCGCGGCCCAGCAGCGGCTTGGCCACATAGCCGGTGGTGGTCGCCAGTTCCCGGGGGCCGTCCAGGTAGGCGGGCAGGAGGTTGGGGTGCCCCGGGTACAGCTCCCACAGGACGGCCAGCAGCGCCTTGTTGCTGAGGAGCATCTTCCAGGCCGGTTCGATCCACAGGGTCGTGCCGGTGCCGCCGCCGTTGTCGAGGGTGTCGAGGACATGACCGGCGAACCGGTCGGTGGTCAGCCACTCCCAGGGATAGAGCTTGAAGCAGCTGCGGATGAATCGGAGTTGCCGGTCGACGAAACGGCCGGAGAGCGGGTCCCAGCCGATCTCCTCCATGGAGATCCAGTCGGTGTCGAGACCGGCCTGTTCGGCGGTCTCCTTGAGGTAGGCGACCGTCATGAGGTCCTCGCCCAGCTCGTCCTGCGAGGAGTGCGCGAAGTAGAGCGGGCCGCCGGGCGGCAGCAGGGGGGCCTGGTCCTTCCAGGCGGCGGTCAGGCGTTCGTGGAGGGAGTTCCACTGGTCCGCGCCGGGGAACCGGTCCTCCATCCAGAACCACTGGGGGGAGGCCGCCTCCACGAGCGAGGTGGGGGTGTCGGCGTTGTACTCCAGCAGCTTCGCCGGTCCGGTGCCGTCGTAGCGGAGGTCGAAACGGCCGTAGAGGGACGGGAGTTCGGCGCGTCGGTGCCAGGCCTCGACGACCGCCGCCGCGATCCGCGGGTCGGTGATGCCGAGGTCGGCGAGGCGGTCGGACGCGACGATACGGTCGGCCGCCGCCAGGCACATGGTGTGCAGTTCCTCGACGGTCTCCTCCAGCGCCTCGACCTCGTCGAGGGTGAAGGCGTAGTAGGCGCTCTCGTCCCAGTAGGGACGCAGCCGGCCGTCGGGGTGGCGGGTGAGGGGGTAGACGAGACCCTGGTCCTCGACGGTCCGCTGCCAGTCGGGGCGGGGTTCGATGGTGTGACGTCGCACGGTGCCGGTGTCCTGTTCAGCCGCTCGGGCGCTCAGCCGCCGGAGCTGCCCTTGCCGACGCCGCTGTCGCTGTCGCCGCCGCTGCCGAATCCGTTGCGGTCGACGCCGCCGCTGCCGCTGCCGCCGCTGCCGCCGCCGGTGGTCCTGCTCGATCCGGTCGAGCTGCCGGCGTCCTCGCCCGGCTCGGCGAAGGATCCGCCGTCGACCCAGGAGCCCTTCTTCTCACCGCCGTAGTACCAGGCGGCGTCGGTGGAGACCTTGGCGGTCCTGCCGGACCTGGCCGACCCCGTGGACCGGCAGTTCTTGTCGGCGACGACCTTGTAGCCCTTGGTGAGGTTGTAGCTGTCACGGTCGACGCACCGCTTGTCGGGTTCGGAGGAGCAGGCGGACAGGGCCGCCGCGAGCACTCCCATGCCGCCGAGTACGACCGTGCCCGAGCGAAGTCTGCGTCGCGCGTCCGCCATGTTCCGTCTCCCCGTTGTCGCATCGCCGCTACGACGATTTCCGGCCGTCAGCCTAGACACCGTGCCCGGAGCGGCCGAAGGCGGCCCGCCCGGGACCCGTTCCCCTACAGTCCATTCGTGCTCTTCGGAATGGTGTGCGCCCTCGGCGCGGCGGTCTGCTTCGGTACGGCGACGGTGCTTCAGGCGATGGCCGCGCGGGCGGCGGCCGACGGGCGCGGCGGGGACGCGGCGCTGCTGCTGCGGGCGGTGCGGGAGTGGCGGTACCTGGCGGGGCTCGCGCTGGACGGTCTGGGGTTCCTGTTCCAGATCGCCGCGCTGCGGTCGGTGCCGATCTATGCCGTGGGGGCGGCCCTCGCGTCGAGCCTGGCCGTGACGGCGGTGGTCGCGGCGCGGCTGCTGCGGGTACGGCTGAGCCGGACCGAGTGGGCGGCCGTCGCGGTGGTGTGCGCGGGGCTGGCGATGCTGGGTCTCGCGGCGGGGACGGAGGGCGAGGAGAGCGGACCGGCGGCGCTGCCGTGGGTGATGCTCGGCGCGGCGGGCGGGGTGCTGCTGCTGGGGGCGGCCGGAAGGCGGCTGACCGGGCGCGGGCGGGCGCTGGTGCTGGGTCTCGGGGCCGGTTTCGGGTTCGGGGTGGTGGAGGTGGCGGTGCGGTTGATCGACTCGCTGGACCCGGCGGAGCTGCTCACCGACCCGGCGGTGTACGCGCTGCTGCTGGGGGGTGGTGCCGCGTTCCTGCTGCTGACGTCGGCCCTCCAGCGGGGGTCGGTGACGACGGCCACGGCCGGGATGGTGATCGGGGAGACGATCGGGCCGGCGCTGGTGGGGGTGGTGTGGCTGGGCGACCGTACCCGGGAGGGGCTCGGCTGGCTGGCCGTGCTCGGTTTCGCGGTGGCGGTGGCGGGGGCGTTGGCACTGGCCCGGTTCGGGGAGGCGCCCGAGGCGGTCCCGGCGGCGGAACCGGCACCGCGGCCGCCGGTCGGGCCCTCGTCACCGTGACGCCGCCCCACGGCCCGGCCCCCGCCTCCCGCACGCCGCCCCCACGTCCGCACCCTCCCTTCCGGGACGCCGTCCCACGGCCGGGCCCTCACCTCCTGGACACCACCGCCCCACGACCGCACCCTCGGCTCCGGACACCAGCCCACGACCGAACCCTCACCCCCCGCACGCCGCCCCACGACCGCACCCTCGGCTCCGGACACCAGCCCACGACCGAACCCTCACCCCCCGCACGCCGCCCCACGGCCGGAGCCTCGGCTCCGGGACGCCAGCCCGCGGCCCCCGGACCCGGGGGTGCGCTCCTCACGCAGGTGGGTCCGGGAGATCTAGCCGGGGAAAGGAATGCCGGAGCCGTTCTCACCGGAGGGAAGCGCCGCGCACAACGCGTCCAGCGCGCCGGACCAGGCGTGGTCCGGCGGGGTGCCGTAGCCGACGACCAGCGCGTCGAGGGGCTCGGTGACCGCGTCGGGGTGGCGGTGCCGGGGGGTGAGGCCGTTGACCGCCAGGCCCTGGTAGGCCGCCGCCCGTACCGCCGCCTCCTCCGTGCCGGGCGGTAGCCGCAGGACGGCGTGCAGGCCCGCCGCGATGCCGGTGACGCGGATCGCGGGGGCGTGCGCGGTGAGGGCCGCGACCAGCTCGTCACGGCGCCGCCGGTAGCGGGTGCGCGCCGCCCGGACATGACGGTCGTAGGCGCCCGACGTGATGAACTCCGCCAGCGTCAACTGGTCGAGGACCCCCGAGGAGTCCACCCCGCCCTTGGCCGCCACCACCTCCTCCGCGACGTCCGGCGGCAGCGCCATCCAGCCCAGCCGCAGACCGGGGGCCAGCGACTTGCTCGCGGTGCCCAGGTAGACCACGTGGTCGGGGTCCAGTCCCTGGAGGGCGCCGACGGGCTGGCGGTCGTAGCGGAACTCGCCGTCGTAGTCGTCCTCCAGGACCAGCCCGCCGGTCCGCCGCGCCCAGTCCACCACTGCCGACCGCCGGTCGTGGTGCAGGGGCACGCCCATCGGGAACTGGTGGGCGGGGGTGAGCAGGACCGCGCCGGCGCCCTTCAACCGGCCGGTGTCCGTGCCGCGTTCGTCGACGGGCAGCGCGGTCATCGCCAGTCCCGCCGCCGCGATCAGCCTCCAGTGCTCGTCCAGGCCGTAGGAGTCGACGGCGATCGTGCGCGCCCCGCGCGCCCGCAGGACGGTGGTGAGCAGTCGCAGACCGTGCGCGAACCCGGCGCACACCACGATGCGTCCGGGGTCGACGCGCACCCCGCGGGCGCGGGCGAGATAGCCGGCGAGGGCGGTGCGCAGTTCGGACCGGCCGCGGGGATCGCCGTAACCGAGGGCGTCGGAAGGGGCCGCGGTGAGGGCGCGGCGGGCCGCCCTGAGCCACTCCGCGCGCGGGAAGGACCCGAGGTCGGGGCTGCCGGGGCGCAGGTCGTAGGCGGGCCGCCGGCGCTCGGGACGAGGGGGCGCCGCGCCTGTGGGCGCCACGGCCCTGCCCTCGGCCACCCGCGTGCCCGAGCCCTGGCGGGCGGTGAGCCAGCCCTCGGCGACGAGGTCGGTGTAGGCGTCGGCGACCGTGTTGCGGGCGATGCCCAGGTCGACGGCGAGCGAGCGCGAGGAGGGCAGCCTGGTGCCGGAGGGCAGACGGCCGCTGCGGACGGCCTCGCGCAGGGCGTCGGTCAGGCCCCGGCGCAGATGCGGCCCGCTCGGTTCCAGGTGCAGGTCGACGCCGAAAGTGGCCCAGGATCTCGCCATGGAAATGGACCATACTCCTGGGCTGCCCCGCTCCTAGGGTCGAGGGCATGACGACGCACGCAGACCCCACGACCACCGACGAACAGGTTGACCGCGCCCCCGAGCACACCCCCCGGCTGGACTGGTCGGCGCACGCCCCCGACGTCCTCAAGGCGATGCTCCGGCTCGACGCCGCCGCCCGTAAGGGCCTCGATCCGAAGCTGGTCGAGCTGGTGAAGGTCCGCGCCTCGCAGATCAACCGCTGCGCGCTCTGCGTCGACATGCACAGCAAGGACGCGCTCGCGGCGGGCGAGAGCGTCGAGCGGATCATCCAGCTCAGCGCGTGGGAGGAGTCGGAGCACTTCTACACCGAGAAGGAGCTCGCGGCGCTGGCCCTCACCGAGGCGGTGACCGTGCTGACGGACGGGTTCGTGCCCGACGCGGTGTACGAGCGGGCCGCCGCGCACTTCGAGGAGGCCGAGCTGGCGCAGCTGATCGCCACGATCACGGTGATCAACGCGTGGAACCGGTTCGGCGTGGCCTGCCGGCTGGTGCCGGGCCACTACACGCCGGGGCAGCACGCGTGAGCCGTACGAACCTCCTCGACCGTGAGGTCGGCCCGGCCATGTCCGCGTTGAGCGCGGCCGCGAAACGGGGGCTCGGTGACCCCGCGCTCGCCGAACTCGTGGTGATCCGCGCCTCGCAGCTCAACCACTGTGCGTTCTGCCTCGACATGCATCTCACGATCGCCCGCGAGCACGGCGTGAGCGAGAGGCAGCTCGATCTGCTGAGCGCGTGGGAGGAGGCGGGGGACGTCTACGACGAGCGGGAGCGGGCCGCGCTCGCGCTCACGGAGGCGGTGACCGTGCCGACCGGGGGCACCTCCCGGGCTTTCGGCTCCGGGGGCTTCGTGCCCGACGCGGTGTACGAGCGGGCCGCGCGGCACTTCGACGCCCCGCGGCTCGCGCATCTGCTCGCGCTGATCATCGCCATCAACAGCTGGAACCGGGTGATGGTCGCCCGCCGCATCCCACCGGGGGGCTACACACCATGAGCGACGCCGACGCCCTGAGCAAGGCGGACGCCTTCCGCCGGCTGCACCACGGCCGGCTGCCGGGCGATCCGCTCGTGCTGCCCGGCCCCTGGGACGCGGCCGCCGCCCGGGTGTTCGCCGAGGCCGGGTTCCCGGCGCTCGCGACCCCCAGCGCGGGCATCGCCGCCTCCCTCGGGTACCCGGACGGGCTGACCCCGGCCGACGAGATGTTCGCGGCGGTCGCCCGGATCGTGCGGGCGGTGGACGTGCCGGTGTCGGCGGACGTGGAGGGCGGATACGGGCTGCCCCCGAAGGAGCTGGTGGAACGGCTGCTGGAGACGGGCGCGGTCGGCTGCAACCTGGAGGACTCGGTCGACGGCGTCCTCAAGGACCCGCACGAGCACGCCGAATGGCTGGCCGAGGTGCGGTGGGCGGCGGGCGACCGGCTGTTCGTGAACGCGCGCGTCGACACGTTCGCATACGGCGACGGGGACCCGGACGACGCCATCGGACGGGCGGCGGCCTACGTCGCCGCGGGCGCCGACTGCGTCTATCCGATCGGCGCCCCGGCGGCCGTCCTGCCGTTGCTGCGGTCCGGGACGCAGGGACCGCTGAACGTGTTCGCGCAGGTCGGCGAGGACCCCTCGCCCACCGCGCTCGGTGAACTCGGGGCCACTCGCGTCACGTTCGGACCGGGACTCCAGCAACGGGCGGTGATCCTCCTGCGGGATCTCGTCACCGGGCTGAGGCCCTGACCGTCAGGACAGCCACGCCTTCCAGGTCGAGGGGTGGCTGTCCACCCACTTCTTCGCGGCCGCCTCCGGGGTGAGCTTCTGGTCCGCGATCATCAGGGACACGTCGTTCTGGTCCTTCGTCGTCCACTTGAACTTCTTCAGGAAGGCGGCCGCCTTGCCGCCGTCCTTCGAGAAGCCCGCGTTGAGGTACTTCTGGAGCGGGGTGTGGGGGTAGCCGCAGGCGACCTCGTCCGGCTCCGCGTCGCAGCCCTCCTTGTAGGCGGGCAGCTTCACCTCGGTCATCGGGACCTTCTCGAAGAGCCACTGCGGCGCGTACCAGTAGGTGAGGAAGGGCTTCTTCTCCTTGGCGAACTGCCGTATCTGGGTGATCTGGGCGGCCTCGGAACCGGCGAAGACGACCTGGTAGTCGAGCTTCAGGTTCCGCACCAGGGCCTTGTCGTTGGTGACGTAGGACGGGGAGCCGTCCATGAGCTGGCCCTTGCCGCCGCTCTCGGCGGTGCGCAACTGCGACGCGTACTTGTTCAGGTTCTTCCAGTCGGTGACGTCCGGGTGCTGCTCGGCGAAGTACGTCGGGACGTACCAGCCGATGTGTCCGGTGACGCCGAGGTCGCCGCCGCGCGCGATCGTCTTCTTGTCGTCGACGTAGCGCTGTTCCTGGTCGGGGTGGCCCCAGTCCTCCAGGATGGCGTCGACCCGGCCCTGGCTGAGCGCGTCCCAGGCGGGCACCTCGTCGACCTGCACGGTGTCGACGCGGTAGCCGAGCTTGTGTTCCAGCAGGTACTGGGCGACGGCCACGTTGGCCTGCGCGCCCACCCAGGACTGGACGGAGAGGGTCACCGTCTTCGCGCCCTGCGCGTTGGCGAAGGGCGAGGCCTGCTTGGTCATGTCGGCGGCGCCGCAGCCGGTGAGCAGCAGGAGCGCGGACGCCCCGGCGGTCAGGGCGGTCGTACGGAGCCGCACGTCACGAAGCCGCATGTCGCGGAGTCGTAGGTCACGAAGTCGCATGTCAGGCTCCCTTCTTCACGCGGCGGTCGGCGGGCTGGGTCACCCGGTCGAGCATCAGGCCGAGGCAGACGATCGCGGCACCGGCCACCAGACCGGTCGCCAGGTCGCCCTGGGCCAGCCCGAACACGGCGTCGTAGCCGAGCGCGCCGCCGCCGACCAGACCGCCGATGATGACGACGGCGAGGACGAGGACCACGCCCTGGTTCACGGCGAGCAGCAGCGCGGGCCGGGCGAGCGGCAGCTGGACCTGGCGCAGTTGCTGCGTGCCGGTGGCGCCGAGGGAGCGGGCGGACTCCATGGCCGCCGGGTCGACCTGGCGCAGGCCCTGGGTGGTGATGCGGACGACGGCGGGCAGCGCGTACACGACGGCCGCCGCGACGGCGGGGGCTCGGCCGACGCCGAACAGCGCGACGACCGGGATCAGGTACACGAACTGCGGCATCGTCTGGAACACGTCCAGGACCGGGCGCAGCAGCCGTTCGACACGGTCGCTGCGGGCGGCGGCGATGCCGGTCGCGAAGCCGAGGACGAGGGTGACGGCCACGGCGGCCAGCACCTGGGAGAGGGTGTCGAGCGACGGTTCCCACACGCCGAGCACACCGGTGGCGGCCAGCGCGAGGACGGCGGTCAGCGCGGTGCGCCAGGTGCCGATCGGCCAGGCGATCGCGGCGACCAGCAGCAGCACGGCCCACCAGGGCAGGCCCTGGAGGCCGGACCGGAGGGGGTCGAGGACCCAGGTGGTGAAGTGGCCGGCCCAGTCGGCGGTGCCGCCGATCAAGGGCACCCCGGAGTAGAGGTGGTCGGTCATCCAGTCCACGACGTCGTTGACCGGGGCGGCGATGGCCACCGTCCAGGAGTCGGGCCAGTCGAGCCGGCCCGCCACGCGCCCGGCGAGCGCCACGGCCACGGCGGACACGGCGGCCCAGGCCCAGGCGGCGCGGTGGCCGCCCGGTTCGCCGTCGCCGGCGCGTCCGGCGGCGGCGGTGACCCGGTCCAGGACGACCGCGAGCAGCACGATCGGGATGCCGGCGGCGAGGGCCGCGCCGACGTCGACCGAGGCCAGCGCCTGGTAGACGCGGTCTCCGAGGCCGCCCGCGCCGATCACCGACGCGATGACGGCCATGCCCAGCGCCATCATGATCGTCTGGTTGAGGCCGAGCAGGAGTTCCTTGCGGGCCAGCGGGATCCGGGCGGTCAGCAGGCGCTGCCGGGCGGTCGCGCCCAGCGACTCCACCGCCTCCAGGACCTCCTTGTCGGCGCCGCGCAGTCCGAGCGCGGTGAGCCGGGCCATGGGCGGGGCGGCGTAGACGACGGTGGCCAGGACGGCCGCCGGGACGCCGATGCCGAAGACGAGGACGACCGGCAGCAGATAGGCGAAGGCGGGCAGCACCTGCATGGTGTCGAGGACCGGGCGCAGGGCGCGGTGCAGACGGTCGGAGAGGCCGCCGGCCAGGCCGAGCACCACGCCGACGACGACCGACACGAGGACGGCGACGATCATCAGGGCCAGGGTCTGCATCGTCGGCACCCACATGCCGAGCAGGCCGCAGGCGAGGAACGCGGCCGCCGTGCCGAGCGCGAGCCGTACCCCGGCCGCCCGCCAGGCGATCAGCGCGGCCGCCGCGGTGACCCCGGCCCAGCCCGCGCCGAGCAGCACCAGGTACACGGCGCGCACCGAGAGGACCACGCCGTTGCTGAGGTAGCCGAAGAAGTAGAGGAAGAGGGGGTGGCTGTCGCGGTTGTCGACGATCCAGTCGCTGGCCGAGGTGAGCGGCGCGGTCAGGTCGACGGTGAGCGCGTGCGGCCAGGTGCCGCTGGACCAGCGGGCGTCGGCGAGCGGGACGAGGACGGCGGCGAGGAGCGCGAGCAGCCCGAGCTTGCGGACGGCCTGGTTCCTGAGGACGCCCGGCAGGGCGGTCCGGGGGGCGGGTGTGGTCAGCGTGGCCATCAGACCGCCTCCTTACGGGGCTCCGTCCCGACCGCGCGCGATCCGGGCGCCCGTCCGGACGTGGCGGATCCGGGGTCGCCCTGGGCCGGGGCCGCACCGCGCTCCGCGCCGGCCGGACCGGATCCGGGCGTCGTCGCGGCCGGGCCGGACCTGGGGTCCGTGCCGGCCACCACGCCGAGCAGTCCCTCATGGTCGACGACGCCCAGGCACCGGCCCGAGTCCATGACCCGTACCGGGCCGCCCGACCGGGCGACCGCCTCGATGGCCTGGGACACGGTGGCGTCCGGGGACACAGCCGGTCCGGCGCCCGCCTCCTCCAGGGACGCGGACCGCATGGCCGTACCGACCGTCAGGACCTGCTCGCGCGGCACGTCACGGACGAACTCGCGGACGTAGTCGTCGGCCGGGGAGCCGACGATCTCCTCGGGCGTGCCCAGCTGCACGACCCGGCCGTCGCGCATCAGGGCGATGCGGTCGCCCAGCTTGAGCGCCTCGCCGAGGTCGTGGGTGATGAAGACCATCGTGCGGCCCTCCTCGCGGTGCAGCCGGACGACCTCCTCCTGCATGTCGCGCCGGATGAGCGGGTCGAGGGCGCTGAACGGCTCGTCGAAGAGGAGCACCTCGGGGTCGACGGCCAGCGCGCGGGCCAGGCCGACGCGTTGCCGCTGGCCACCGGAGAGCTGGGCGGGCCTGCGCTGTTCCATGCCGTCCAGGCCGACCTTGTCGACGACCTCCTTGGCGCGGGCGCGTCGCTCGGCACGGCCCATGCCCTGGATCTCCAGGCCGTAGGCCACGTTGTCGAGGACCGTGCGGTGCGGGAGGAGGCCGAAGTGCTGGAAGACCATCGCGGCGCGGTGCCGGCGCAGTTCGCGCAGCCGGGTGCGGTCCATCGCGCGGACGTCCTCGCCGTCGACGGCGATGGTGCCGGCCGTCGGCTCGATCAGCCGGGTCAGACAGCGCACCAGGGTGGACTTGCCGGAGCCGGACAGGCCCATGACGACGAAGACCTCGCCCTTGCGCACGTCGAAGGAGACGTCGCGGACGGCGGCCGTGCAGCCGGTGCGGGCGCGCAGTTCGGCGGGCGGGAGGGCGGCGAGTTCCGGGTCGGCCGGGACGCGCTCGGCCTTGGGTCCGAAGACCTTCCAGAGGCCGTCGACCGAGAAGACGGGGGCGTCGGTGTCCGCGGTGGGCGGCTTACGGGTGGCGGGCATGATCGTCATCGCGCATCGTCTCCGATCAGGTCGACGGCTTTCTCGCCGACCATGAGCACCCCGATCATGGGGTTCACGGCGGTCATGGTGGGGAACACGGAGGCGTCCGCGATACGGATGCCGTCCAGGCCTCGGATGCGCAACCGCGGGTCCACCACGGCCAGTTCGTCGTCCTCGGCGCCCATGCGGCAGGTGCCCGCCGGGTGGTAGACGGTGTGCGCGACCTTGCGGGCGTACTCGCTGAGTTCCTCGTCGCCCGTGATGTCCGGGCCGGGCGCCACCTCGCGCTTGAGCCAGCCGGCCAGCGGCTCGGTCTTCGCGATCTCGCGGGCGATCCGGATCCCGTCGACGAGGGTGCGGCCGTCGTGGTCGTCCTCGTCGGTGAAGTAGCGGAAGTCGAGGGCGGGCTTCACGGACGGGTCCGCGCTCTCCAGGTAGAGCCGGCCCCGGGACTTCGGCTTGGGGATGTTGGGGGTCATCGACACGCCGTGCCGCGGGCGTTCGTACCCCAGGCGCTCCGGGTTGTCCGTGAAGGGGATCTGGTAGAAGTGGAACATCAGGTCGGGGCCCGGGTGCGCGGGGTCGCGGCGCACGAAGAGACCGGCGTCGGAGTCCATCGCGGAGTTCTCGGGGATCGGCCCGTGGGTCTCCCAGACGATCACCGACTCGGGGTGGTCGAGGAGGTTCTCGCCGACGCCGGGCAGGTCGTGCACGACGGGTATGCCGAGCGCCTCCAGGTCGGCCTTCGGGCCGATGCCGGAGTGCAGCAGGAGGCGGGGCGAGTCGACGGCGCCCGCGCACAGCACGACCTCGCGGCGGGCCCGTACGAGGATCTCCTCGCCGTCCTCGGTGCGGACGTGCACGCCTTCGGCGCGGGTGCCGTCGAACTCCAGCCGGTACGCCCAGCTCTCCAGCAGGATCGTCAGGTTGGGCCGCTCGTCCATCACCGGGTGCAGATAGGCCACGGAGGCGCTCGAGCGCTTGTTGGTCTCCGGGTGGTAGGCGAGGTCGAAGAAGCCGACGCCGTCGTCGAAGGGCTGCTGGTTGAAGCTCTCGATCCGCGGCACTCCCGTCGCCCGGCGCGCGGCGTCGACGAAGTCGCGGGCGATGGCGTTCCGGTCCTTCTCGTCGACCGGCACGATGTTGTTCAGCAGGCGCGCGTAGTACGCCTCCATGGGAACCGCGCCCCACCCCTTCGCGCCGGCCGCCTCCCACTCGTCGAAGTCGGACGGCAGCGGCTTGAAGGCGATGAGCGTGTTGTGGGAGGAGCAGCCGCCGAGGACGCGGGCCCGGCTGTGCCGGATGTGGGAGTTGCCGCGCGGCTGCTCGGTGGTGGGGTAGTCGTAGTCGAGCTCGCCGCCGAGCAGGCCCATCCAGCGGCGCAGGGTGAGGACGTCGTCGCGGCCTACGTCGCTGGGGCCGCCCTCGATCACGGCGACGGTGGTGTCCGGGTTCTCGGTCAGCCGGGAGGCGATGACGGAACCGGCGGTGCCGCCTCCGATGACGACGTAGTCGTAGACAGGTGCGTTCTCTGGCATGGGGGGTACTCCAGGGGCGTGCGAAGTCTTCCGGGCGGGCTCGAGCGTGCTCGGGGCGGGCGGGAGGTCAGCCGGTGAACCAGCGGACGGGTCGCGGCGCGAGGTTCTGGTAGACGTGCTTGGACTCGCGGTACTCGGCGAGCCCGGCCGGGCCGAGTTCGCGGCCCACGCCGCTCTTCCCGAAGCCGCCCCACTCGGCCTGCGGCAGATAGGGGTGGAAGTCGTTGATCCAGACCGTGCCGTGCCGCAGCCGTCCGGCGACCCGGCGGGCCCGGCCCGCGTCGGCGGTCCAGACGGCGCCCGCGAGGCCGTACTCGGTGTCGTTGGCGAGGGCTACGGCCTCGTCCTCGGTGCGGAAGGTCTCGACGGTGAGGACCGGTCCGAAGACCTCCTCCCGCACCACCGTCATCTCGCGGTGGCAGTGGTCGAGGACGGTCGGCTCGTAGAAGTAGCCGGACTCCGGGCGCTGCGGGGCGGGTTCCGGGCGCCGGCCGCCGGAGCGCAACACCGCGCCCTCGGCGAGCGCGGAGGCGACGTACGCCTCGGTCTTGGCGCGCTGCTGCTCGGAGACGAGCGGACCGCACTCGACGCCGTCCTCCGTGCCGCGGCCGAGCCGGATCTTCCCTGCCCTGCGGGCGAGTTCGGCGACGAAACGGTCCCGGACCGACTCCTCGACGATGAGCCGGGAGCCCGCCGAGCAGACCTGGCCGCTGTGGATGAACGCGGCGTTGAGGGCCTGGTCGACGGCGGTGTCGAAGCCCTCGTCGGTGGCGCAGGCGTCGGCGAAGACCACGTTGGGGTTCTTGCCGCCGAGTTCGAGGGCGACCTTCTTGACGCTCGGGGCGGCCGCCTGCGCGACCTTCGTCCCGCTGACCAGGCCACCGGTGAAGGAGACGAGGTCGACGTCGGGATGTGCGGCGAGCCGGGCGCCGACCGTGTGCCCGGGGCCGGTGACGATGCCCGCGACCCCGGCGGGCAGTCCGGCCTCGAGGAGCAGGTCGATGAGCGCGATCGTCGTCAGCGGGGTGATCTCGCTCGGCTTGACGACGAAGGTGTTGCCCGCGGCGAGCGCCGGGGCGATCTTCCAGCTCGCCTGGAGGAGCGGGTAGTTCCAGGGGGTGATGAGGGCGCACACACCGACCGGCTCGTGCACGACGACGCTGTGGATGTCGGGCGATCCCGCGTCCACCACCCGGCCCGGGGACTCTGCGGCGATCAGTCCGGCGAAGTAGCGGAAGGCGTCGGCGACGCAGTCGATGTCGACGCGTCCTTCCTCGATCGTCTTGCCCGCGTCCCTGCTCTCCATCAGACCGAGCCGTTCGCGATCGCGCACGAGCAGATCGGCGACGCGGTGCAGCAGGGCGGCGCGTTCGACGGCGGGGGTGCGCGGCCAGTCGCCCTCGTCGAAGGCGGCGCGGGCGGCCGCGACCGCGAGGTCGGTGTCCTTCTCGTCGCCTTCCGCGACCACGGCGAAGGGGCGGCCGTCCGCGGGGTCGAGGATCTCGCGCGTCGCGCCGGAGACGGCTTCTCGCCACTCTCCGCCCGCGTGGATCGTCCGGTGGTCTCGCCGTTCCGGCTGTTCCGTCCTGTCGGCCATGATCGGTGTCGCCTTCCGTTCCTGTTCAGTCCCCCTGCGTCACCTGTGGGTCTGTCTCGGCGACGGCGTCCACATGCCCTCAACCCGTCATTGCATGCGCAACTCATGGCCGAAAGTGCGCTGCATCACGGAGTTTATGGACATAAGCGAACGAAACGTACGCGCGATCGGAGTGCAGGGCCGACCGCCTCACCGACCGCCTCACCGACGGCCTCACCGACGGGCGGCTGACCATCCGGCGATCAGGTCCCGCACCGCGCCGCGCAGCCAGGCGTGGGCCGGGTCGGCGTCATGGCGTGGATGCCAGGCCATGCCCAGCCGGAGCGGGGGCAGCGGCAGCGGCACCTCGAAGGGGACCAGACCGAGACTCTCCGCCAACGGCAGCCCCCAGGTGGTGTTGAGGCCCACGAGGTCGGTGTCCCGGATGACGAAGAGGGAGGAGGGCAGGGAGCCGACGGTCCCCACCACCCGGCGCTCCAGGCCCAGTTCGGCGAGCGCGGCGTCGACGGGCCCGTGCAGCTTGCCGCGCCGGGACACCAGGAGGTGGTCGGCCTCCCGGGCATACCGCTCGGGCGTCAACTCGCCTTCCAGCAGCGGGTGTCCGGCCCGGGCGACGCCCATCATGCGGTCCTCGACGAGCGGTTCGCGATGCACCTCGGGCGCGGCCGTGTCGAGGACGCCCACCTCCAGGTCGGCGGTGCCCTCGCGCAGGAACGGCGCGTCGATGTGGCTCTCGCTCAGGAAGCGGAGCCGGATACCGGGGGCCTCGGCGGCGACGCGGGCGTAGAGGGCCGGGCCGTGGGCGGCCGCGATGGCGTCGTGGCCGAGGATCGTGAAGGTGCGGGTCACCGTCCTGAGGTCGGCGTCCTCGGCGGGGGCGAACAGGGCCCGCGCCCGCTCCACGACGGCACTCACCTCGGCCCGCACCGCGAGGGCGTGCGGGGTCGGCACCATCCGCCGCCCGGCCCGCACCAGGACCGGATCGCCGAGGGCCCGGCGGATCCGGCCGAGGGTGCGGCTCATGGCCGGCTCCGACAGATGCAGGCGGCGGGCCGCGCCCTGGACGCTCTGCTCCTCCAGCAGCACGTCGAGCGCCAGCAGCAGATTCAGGTCGACGCCCGCCGCGCCGCCCACCGGTCCCTTCACGGATTGCGTCACACGCATTCGCCCCTTGCAAAGGTTGCACTGGAAAGCAGGTCAGGGGCGAGCCTACGGTGAAGGGCCCCGGCCGGGCATCCCACTCCACCCAGTTCCCCGGAGCAGCCGTGCCCTCGCACACCCTGAAACGGTCCACCCTCCTCGCGCTGTGCGCCTGTGTCCTGGTCGCGCAGAGCATGGTCGCCGCGATCAACCTCCTCATCCCGCAACTGGCCTCGTCGTCCCTGCGTCCCTCGCACGCCGAGGTCCTGTGGACGGTCGACGCCTACGTCATCGCCTTCGCGGCCCTGCTCATCCCGGCGGGCGCGCTCGGCGACCGCCACGGCCGCAAGGGCGCCCTCCTCGCCGGCCTCGGCCTCTTCGCCGCGGGCGCCGCCACCAGCGCGTTCGCGTCCGACCCGGCGGCGCTGATCGCGGGCCGGGGCATCTCGGGAGCGGGCGCGGCACTCATCACCCCGGCGACGATGTCGATCCTCGTCCACCTCGCGGGGCCGCGGGGCAGGGCGCAGGCGATGGCGTCCTGGACCCTCGCCCTCGGCCTCGGCGGCCTGGCGGGCAACCTGGGCGGCGGTCTGGCCGGCCAGTTCCTGACCTGGCGGGCCCTGTTCGGCGCGATGGTTCCGCTGGCGGCGCTGCTGGCGCTGGCCGTGACCCTCACCACCCCGCGCACCGAGCGCTCCCCGCACGGCAACCTCGACCCGCTGGGCACCCTGCTGCTCACCGCCGGGCTGGTCGCCGTCCTGTTCGGCATCATCGAGGGTCCGGACCACGGCTGGACCTCACCGCGCATCCTGGGCTCGTTCGGCGCGGGAGCCCTCCTGGTCGCCGCGTTCACCCTCCGGTCCCTGCGCTCCCGCACACCGCTCTTCGACCCCCGGGTGTTCCGCTCCCCCCGCCTGCGGGCGACCGGCCTCGGCCTGATGACGGGCTTCTTCGGCCTGTTCGCGCTGTTCTTCGTCAACTCCCAGTACCTCCAGGACGTGAAGGGTTACGGGCCCGCCGTCACCGGGGTCGCGATCGTCCCGCTGATCACCGGCATGGCGCTCGTCCCCAAGCTGGCCGCCCGCTGGTCGGCGCACCCGCGCCCGGTCATCGGCACCGGGCTCGCCCTGATCGGCCTGGGCCTGCTCGGCGCGTCCACCGCCGACGCCGGCACGCCCTACGCGCTGTACGCCTGCTGGCTGCTGGTCATCTCGGCGGGCACGGGCCTGTCGATGCCCGCGCTGACCCTGGGCGTCGTCACCTCGCTCCCCCACCACCAGGCGGGCCTCGGCTCCGGCCTCGGCACCTCGGCCCGGGAGATCGGCGCGGCCCTGGGCGTCGCGGTCACCGGCACGGTCCTGGCCGGTCACACCGACTTCCCGGGCGGCATGGGCCCGGCGCTGCGCACGGTCGCGGTGCTGGTCCTGGCGGCGACGGTGCTGGTCGTGACCGGCCTGCGGGACCGGGTAACGGCCACCGGGACGACCGCGCCCCCGGCCCCCGCGAAACGCCTGACCCCGGAACAGCCCTGAACTACTCTGCGTATTAGCAGTGTTACGGGGAGGAGCGTGTCATGCCGTCTCGACGGGTGGTCACCGGCCGGAGCCAGGAACCACGCCGCCGGTTCGCCGAGGAACTGCGACTGCTGCGCGGCGCACGCGGGGAGAGCCTGCGCCAGGTCGGCGAACGGCTGGGCTGGGACCCGTCGACGTTCGGCAAGATGGAGAGCGGGGAGTCACTGGGCAGCCCCGAGATCGTCGAGGCCCTCGACCAGCACTACGGGACACCGGGACTGCTGCTGACGCTGTGGGAACTGGCGCTGGCGGATCCGAGCCAGTTCCGCGAGCAGTACCGGCGGTACATGGTGCTGGAGGCGGAGGCGGTGAGTCTGTGGCACTACGCCGTGAGCGCGCCACCCGGCTTGCTCCAGACCCCGGGATACGCCCGGGAGGCGCTTGCGGCGGGTGGCCTCAGGGGCGACGACCTGCATCAGCAGGTTGAAGCGCGCATGGGAAGAAGAAAGCTGCTGGAAGGGAAGGAGGCGCCGCAGTTCCGCGCCATTCTCTCGGAAGCCGTGCTTCGTACGCAGCTGCACGATCGACAGGAGTGGCGGGAGCAGCTGGAGCATCTGGCAGAGGTCTCTGAGCGTCCGAACATCACAGTCCATGTCCTGCCGTTCAGCGCCGGCCCCCATGGCCTGATGAACAGCGCCATGATGTTCCTTCGCTTGCCGGACGCCCGTACGGTGGCATACAGCGAGAACGACGTACGCGGTGAACTGGTCGAGGAAAACAGGTCGGTTGAGCAGCTACAGCGTGCCTACGATGCGATGCGCGACCTGGCACTGTCCCCGGTCGAGTCGCGGAAGTTCATCACGCGGATGTTGGAGGAAGTGCCGTGCGAGCCATCGATCTGAGCAACGCCACATGGCGCAAGTCCAGTTACAGCAACACCACCGGCGGTGAGTGCCTCGAAGTCGCCGAAGGCACCCGCGACCCCGGCCTCGTCCCCGTGCGGGACAGCAAGGACCCCGAGCGCGGAGCGCTCGTGTTCGATGCGGGGGTCTGGTCCGTTTTCGTCTCGTCGATCACAATGGCCGCGTGGCCGAACCCATAAGCGCAGAGGCAGAGTTGGACGACGGGACACCCGTCAGATTCCTCCTCACATCCCCGCCCGCGGCCACGGCCCGCGTCCCGGGGGGCGGTGACGGCCTCCCGGAGGGCATGGGCCGGGCCGTCCCCGTGGCCACCGGCGGCGCCACCGTCGCCAGTTTCGCGGCGGGGGCGCTCAAGGCCACGCTCAAGCCGCTCGGGCCGCTCCTCCAGGAGGTGCACGACGCCGTCTCGGCGGTGCCGGACCCGCCCGCCGAGCTGAGCGTCACGTTCGGTGTCCAGATCGGGCAGGACCTGAAGCTCGGGATCGTGGGCGGGAGCGGGCAGGCGCATCTGACCGTCACCGCCTCCTGGAAACCGGCGCCCGGCGCGGAGTGAGCGATGGGATGGTTCGGGGCCGTGGGGGCGTCCGGCGACAAGGAGACGAGGTCGCGCGTGGCGTCCGTGCGCCGGGCGGCCGACGGTCAGCCGGCGGGCGCGGCGGTCATCCTCGGCATCGACATGGTGCTGACCTGCGCACATGTCGTCAACGACGCTTTGGGCAGGGATCTGTTCGAGGCCCGGACACCGAGACTCGACGACGTGTTCGTCGCGTTGGAGGGGCCGCGCAGCACGGAGCGGTTTCCCGCGCGCGTGGTGCACTGGATCGCCCCACGCGCGCGGGACGGCGGGGCCGTACGGGACGGCGACAGCGAGTGGCTCGGTGACCTCGCGGTGCTGCGGGTGGACGCGCCGCTCGGCAGCATCCCCGCCCCGGTCCCCTGTGCGGCCATGGCGCCGGGCCAGAAGGTGCGGGCCTGGCACGGCAGTGGGCACAGCGCTACCTTCGCCGATCTTCGGGTCGCCGCTCTGGACGGCCCGATCGGCTACCTCGACGGAAAGAGCACCGGTATGGCGGTCGGCCCCGGCTACAGCGGGGGCCCGTTGTGGTCGGAGGAGGACGGGGCCGTCGTAGGACTCGTCGCCGCGCATTTCATGCCACCGTGCGATCCGGGCGGAGCACCCCTCCCGGCCTCCCCCCAGCACCTGATCCGACGTAGTTGGGGCATCCCCTGGCAGCGGGTCGAGGCGGAGCTGCGGCCCTTCGGGGTCCTCGACACGGGAGATCGAGGCGACTCGGGGGGCGCGGGTGGCGCCGAGTCCGACGATCCCGCTCGCGGCATGCTCGTGATGGCGCTGCGGAATGTCCTGGCGTCGCCGTACACGCTCGGCGACACCGCCCGTCGGCTCGCGCACGAGTGCGGGATCGAGCCGGGCAGCCCGGTGACGCCGCCCGCGGTCGAGGAGTTCGCGGACTTCCTCGTCACCCATCCGCGAGCGCTGCCCGCTCTGGTGGAGATCCTGCGGCCCAGGGATCCGCGCTCCGCCGACCGGCTCCTGGTCGCCGGCCGGCTCACCGACACGCCACTGCTGCTCGCGCCGCGCGAGCACCGCCGATTGCACCAGGTGCTGCGCCGGGTCGAGCGGCCCGTCCTCGCGCGGTTCCCCGAAGCGGTGCGCGAGGCGACGAAGCGGGTCGCGGTGCCCGCCGACGGGGACACCCTCGATGTCGTCCTCGACCGTCTGGAGACCCTGCCCGGGGACGGCCACTCCGACGACGGCGGGCCCCGGGTCCCGGCGCTGCTGCGGGTCGTCGAGTACATCGCCGCGCTCTGTCCGCAACCCCGGAAGGCGGACCTGCGGTTGTGGTCGGACGCGGTGGCAGGACGGCTCGGCATCCCTGCGGCGGCGCTGCGCGAGCGGCGCTCCGACGCGGAGGACTGGGCCCGGATGCTGCGGGGCGGGGCGCGCCGGGTGCGGGTCCTGGCCCAGGTGACGCGGGCGGGGCGGGGGCGTCACCGGCTGCGTGTGTGGTGCGACGAGGGCACGGGGCCGCGCCAGATGTCGACCGACAGCTCCGCCACGTACTCGGCGTCGGGAGCTGCCCGCGAACTGCTGCGCGTCCTGGAATCCCTCGCGCCCTCGGCCACGGACGGGGCGCGGCCGCTGGTCGAGGTTCTCGTGGACCGCACCGACCTCAATCTCCCGGTCGACGAATGGGCCGCGCAATCGCCGGGGGAGATCGTGCCAGGGGTGCTCGGGGTCGAGTTCCCCCTGGTCGTGCACTGCCCGGAACTGCTGCGACGGCACGAGCGTTTCCTCCCGGACTGGCGTGAGCGGTGGAGGCAGCTCGACTCGGGGGAGACGCTGGTCGTCTCGGACCCCTCCCAGGACCCGCACCAGATCTACTACGAGCTGATGGGCCGGCTCGACACGGTCCGCGTCTCCGTCGACGTCCCCCCGGGCCCGCGCGACGCCATCGTTCAGATCTGCCTCGCCGTGGGCATACCGGTGGTGGTGTGGGACCGCGGGGACGGCACGGAGGCGTCCTCGCGCACTTCCGCACCGTCCTCGCCCCCGGTGTCATCCTCCGCGGCCCCCACTGCGTCCACCTCTTCGACGTCATCGCATGTCGTCCGGCACATGGAGGCAGTCGCCACCCGTGAACTGCCCGACGGAGTCCGCGTCTACCGGGCCAACGCCAAGGGAAAACGCGCTCCGGAGTTCCCCGGCCGCCCGGTCCTCGCCTGGGCGGACGCCGACCGCACGGTGCCCCGGCTGCACCTGACCGAACCACAGGAGAGCGCATGACCTCCCCAGAGGACTCCCGGGCCGGCGCGGACTGGCGCCTGTTCCGCGGTGACGGCGTCCCTCGGGTCGTCGACCTGCCCTCGGCCCCGCCGTGGCGGCGTTTCAGCCCGACACCGGCCGTCCGACCCGAACTTCCCTACCTGATCGAGCCGCAGCACGCCGATGTCGTCAACGCCGCGCTGCACCTGCGCCGGCCCTTGCTGGTCACCGGACCGGCCGGCACGGGCAAGTCCTCGCTGGCGCGGGCGGTCGCGCACGAGTTGCGGCTCGGCGAGTTGCTGCGATGGTCCATCAACAGCAGGTCGACCGTGCGTGAGGCGCTCTATCAGTACGACGCGATCGGACGGCTGCGCGAGACCACCCTCAGTCGTGACCGCGGCGAACGCGAGCCGTCCATCGGGACGTTCATCCGGCTCGGCGCGCTCGGTACCGCGCTGGTGCCGAGCGCCACGCCTCGCGCCCTGCTCATCGACGAGATGGACAAAGGTGACGTCGACCTGCCCAACGACCTGCTCACCGTCTTCGAGGAGGGCTACTTCGACATCCCCGAACTGACCCGACTGCCCGAGGACATGGCGGAGGTGGAAGTGCAGACAGCCGACCATCGGGGCACCGTGACGGTACGCCAGGGCCGGGTCCAGTGCGCCGAGTTCCCGGTGGCCGTCATCACCAGCAACGGCGAGCGCGACTTCCCGCCCGCCTTCCTGCGCCGCTGCGTCCGGCTCGACCTGCCGGTGCCCGACGAGGCACGGCTGCGCGCCATCGTCACCGCCCACCTCGGTGAGGAGGCGCTGCGCGAGGCCGACGACCTGATCGACGCGTTCCTGCGCCGCCGCGCCCCCGGCGAACTCGCCACCGACCAGCTCCTCAACGCTGTGTTCCTGCGCACCGGAGGCGTCGACCTCGACGCGGAAGGCCTTCTGGACGCCGTACTGCACCAGCTCACCGGCGCGATGTGAGGCGGCCGTGACCAGGGGGGTGCGGTGACCGGGGCCCAAGAGGGTGGCGCGCGGCTCGCGGAGGCCCTGCGGGTGCTGCGGGCCTGCGGGCACGAGCTGGACGCGGACCAGGTGCTCGACGTGCTGTGGCTCGCCAGGGTGCTGCCCGCCGGAGCGGCCACCCCGCTCAGCCGGTCCACCACCGCCGACCACCCGACGGACGCCGAACCCTCCGCACCCGAGGCCGACGCGGCCGACCGGGGGCGGGCTGCGCCCGACCCCGACGCTCCGGATCTACCCGACCTGACCGCGTCCTCGCTGTACGGGTCGGCCCGTCCGGCACCGCCGCAGCTGCCCGACATCCGGCTGCGGCCGAGCACCGAGCCGAACCGGGCGATGCCCGTCCGGGTGCCCGAGGACAAGGCCCTCGCGGCCGAACTGGCGCTGGCCCGCGCGCTCCGGCCGTTGCGCCGCCGCCGCCCCAGCCCGCACCGTCTGGAGATCGACGAGGAGCGCACCGCCGCCGAACTCGCCGAGACCCGGCTGCCCGACGTGGTGCAACGGCCCGTGCAGGAACGGTGGCTGCATCTGGTGCTGCTCGTCGACGACGGCCTGTCGATGCTCCTGTGGCACCGCCTCGGCGCGGAACTGCGCACCCTCCTCGAACGGCTCGGCGCCTTCGCCACCGACCGCGTCCTGGGCCTCGACACCCGCAGCGCTCAGGAACCCCGTTTGCACGCCCGCCCCTTCCGGCACGACAGCACGCCCGTGCCGCTCAGCTCGGTCAGCGACCCCTCGGGACACACCCTCGTCCTCGTCGTCAGCGACGGCACGGGGGCCTCCTGGCGCAGCGGCTCGCTGCACCGGCTGCTGTCGCAGTGGGCCTCCCGCGGACCCACCGCGGTGCTGCACACGCTCCCGCCCGACCTGTGGGAGGGATCCGGCATCCACGCGGAACGCTGGCAGGCCACGACCCGCCGCATCGGCGGAGCCAACACCTCCTGGGAGATCACCGACCCGGTCCTCCCCGCCGATCTCGCCCCCTTCGACGGCGTGCCGGTACCCGTCCTGGAGCCGACGGCCGCCTCCCTGCGGAACTGGGCCCACCTCCTCGCCTCCCCCGGCGCCACGGTCCCGCTGCCCCTGCTCTCGCGGCCCGGCCGGTACAGCGCGGCCGGACCCGCCCCCGGCCCGGGCGACGCCCAGCAGTTCCGGGACGCCGCCACTCCGGAGGCCTACCGGCTCGCGGCGCATCTGGCGGCGGTGTCGCCGCTGACCGTGCCGGTCATGCGGCTCGTACAGACCGCGGTCCCGTGGCGGGCTCGGACCTCCCACCTCGCGGAGGTCTTCCTCGGCGGACTGATGCGCCCGCACCCCGCGCCGGTGCCGGGTCCGCTGCCCGCCAAACACCAGGTCTTCGACTTCTCCGACACCTCCAGACTGGTGCTCCTGGACGCGGTTCCGCAGGCCGAACTCCTCAGGACCAGCCGCAGCATCGGACAGCGCCTGGAACAACTCGCGGGCCATTCACCCGACTTCCCCGCCTGGCTCGCCCACCCGGACGGCCCGGCCCATCTCCCGGGCAGCCACCGCCCGTTCACCAGCGTCGAACGCCGGCTGCTCACCCGCTTCGGGGTGTCGTTCGAGCGGGAGGCGCAGGGGCTGGAAGCGGGGCGCGGCCGCAGCGCCGACTCGGCGGACGGGTGGACCCGGCTGATCGAGGACGATCCGCGGCACCTCGGACCGTACCTGCTGCTGCGACGCAGACGACTGCGACGGACGGTGGAGTACGAAGGCGTCGACCAGCGGGGCGGCCGCGCCCTGGTCCGCACCCCGCGCCCCGAACTCCCGGGTGGCGACGCCCTGGCGGCCGAGACGGAGGCGCTGCGCCGGCTGGGCGGCCAGTACGCCCCCGCCCTGCTCGCCACCGGGGTCCGCGACGAGCGGCCCTGGCTGGCGGTCGCTCCGGTCGGCGATGGCCCCCAGCAGCCCAGCCTGGCGGTCCTGTCGGACATCTTCAACGCGGCCCACGCGGGGGGCCGCGCCCCCTTCGACAAGATCACCGCGCTCGTCGTCGGCTGGCACCTCGCCAGCGCCCTGGCCCTGTGCCACCTGCACGGAATCGTCCTCACCGACCTCAACGCCGAGCACATCCACGTGTTGCGCCGGTCGGTCGTCCTCACGGACCTGTCCGACTGCGCCGTGGACGGCGCGTACGCGGGCACAGGGCCCATGCCGACCCCCGAGGACAACGTGCGCGCGCTGGGTGAGCTGCTCCAGATCGTCAGCAGCAAGGCGGGCTGGGAGCTGCCCGGCCGCCCTGAGGGCATGCACCTGTGGCAGGGCGACACCTGGAAGCAACTGCGGCGGCGCGTGCTGCGCTGTCTGGCTGCGGACCCGGCCGAGCGGCCCAGCGCGGCCGAGGTCGCGGACGTCCTGGCGCGGTACATCGCCCAGTCCCGCGTCACCCGCACCGTCCCGCCGGCGTCCGCGGTCAACGCACTGCCCACGGAGCGCGTCCCGCTCGCCCTGCCGCCGGCCGCCGCTCCTGAGGGCGCCGGCCCGCCGTCGGCCCTGCGCCCGCCCCGCTTCGGCGCCGCCCGCCGTGCGGCGGAGGCCCGGCTGGCCCGGCTGCGGACACCGCTGCGCCACGGCAGGCGCCTCACCGTCGTCGGTGCCTACCACTACAGCGGGCGGGCGACCACCACCATGGTGCTCGGCTCGCTGCTCGCCTCCGTCCGCGGCGAGCCCGTCCTGGCCCTCGACGGAGCGGCCCACGAGGGGGCCCTGGGGCGCTTCCTGACGGACCGTAACCCGGCTACCGTGCGCGACCTGGCGGGTCTTCCCGCCGATTCCCCGTACGACGACGTCCGCGCCCTCACCACTCGTCTGCCGTCCGGGCTGGAAGTGGCCGCGCACCCCACCGGCCACGCCAACCCGAACCTGGTGCACGCCCAGGCCTATGAGCATGTGCTGGCCCGGACGGAGCCCTTCTACTCCTTCGTGCTCACCGACTGGGCCCCGCAGCGGCTCGACGACTCGGCGGACACCGTGCTGGACCTGACCGACCGGCTGATCCTGTGCTGCGGCACCGCGGACTGGTTCCTCACCGCCGCCCGGCAGGTCCTCGAGCGGCTGCGCGCCGCTCGCCGCTGGCGGTTGGCCGACGAGGCGATCATCGTCGTCACCGAGGTCGAGGGGCCGTCCGCCCGGCGCGTACCGGCCGCCCTGGCAAGCCGTATCGGGGTGAGCGTGAACCAGGTGATCGCGGTCCCCTTCGACCGGGCTCTGAGCTCTCCGCGCTTCCAGGACCGGGAGCTGAGCCAGCTGCGGCCGCCGACCCTGAACGAGTTCCTCGACCTGGCCGAGCGGGTCGTGAGGACCCGGACGCACTGATCCCGGAACGCACTGATCCCCAGGCGGCCGGAGCCGTCCGGGGATCGGGAGCGGTCAGACGGTCGGGAACCGTCCGGCGGGACTCAGATGAGGCCGAGCGCGCGGACCGCCTCGCGCTCTTCCGCCAGCTCCTGCACCGACGCGTCGATGCGGGCGCGGGAGAACTCGTTGATGTCCAGGCCCTGGACGATCTCGTACGAGCCGTCCTTGGTGGTGACCGGGAAGGAGGAGATGAGGCCCTCCGGGACGCCGTAGGAGCCGTCCGACGGGATGCCCATGGAGGCCCAGTCGCCGTCCGCGGTGCCGTTGACCCAGGTGTGGACGTGGTCGATGGCCGCGTTGGCGGCGGAGGCGGCGGAGGACGCGCCACGCGCCTCGATGATGGCCGCACCGCGCTTGGCGACGGTCGGGATGAAGTCCTCGGCCAGCCACTTCTCGTCGTTCACGGTCTCGGCCGCGTTCTTGCCGGCGATCGTGGCGTGGAAGATGTCCGGGTACTGGGTCGCGGAGTGGTTGCCCCAGATGGTCAGGCGCTTGATGTCGGCGACCGTGGAGCCCGTCTTCTTCGCGAGCTGGGTCAGCGCGCGGTTGTGGTCGAGGCGGGTCATCGCGGTGAAGCGCTCGGCCGGTACGTCCGGGGCGGCGGCCTGGGCGATCAGGGCGTTGGTGTTGGCCGGGTTGCCGACGACCAGGACCTTGATGTCGTCCGCGGCGTGGTCGTTGATGGCCTTGCCCTGCGGCTTGAAGATGCCGCCGTTGGCCTCGAGGAGGTCACCGCGCTCCATGCCCTTGGTGCGGGGGCGGGCGCCGACGAGGAGGGCGACGTTGGCGCCGTCGAAGGCGACGTTCGGGTCGTCGCTGATGTCGATGCCCTGGAGCAGCGGGAACGCGCAGTCGTCGAGCTCCATGGCGGTGCCCTCGGCGGCCTTCAGCGCGGGGGTGATCTCCAGCAGGCGCAGCTTGACCGGCACGTCCGCGCCGAGCAGCTGGCCGGAGGCGATGCGGAAGAGCAGGGCGTAACCGATCTGGCCGGCCGCGCCGGTGACGGTGACGTTCACGGGAGTGCGGGTCATGGCGTTCTCCGTATGACAGCTGTCGGTGGGGCGTCCCTGCCCCTGGTGGGACGTACAAATGATCGATCTCTTGGTATCAAGAGATCCGACCAGCGGTCAGGCTATCGCGCCTCCGGGGTGCCGGACCGCCGGGGTTGTGTGGCCCGTCCCACAGAGTGGTCCCGACCGGTCCCCTCCGTGCGGACGGAGAGCCGCGGGCGGACGGGCGGCGGACGGGCGGAGGGGTCGCGGCCGGGCGGGAAGCGGGTCGGCAGGAAGCGGCGGCCGCCGGTCCGGGAGAGGTGGAACCTGCGGCCGCCGTGGTGGGGGTACCGGGTCGTGCCGGACTCCCGTGGGGGTACGGTTCGCGTGCCCGCGGCGGAGGAGGGTATTCCTGCCCTCTTCGGCTTTTTCGCGCCGGGTTCCGCCGAGGCCGCCGACCCCACCCGTTCGGCCCGCGTTCGGCCCGCGTCCGGCCCGCGTCCGGCCCGCGTCCGGCGCAGGGTCGCCGGGCGTTCTCAGGGAGTACAGCCCTGCTGTCCCGACGCCAGGACCGCGCAGGCCGTCACGTCCGCCGCGCTCGTCGCCGCCACCATCGGGGTGTACGCGATCGTGTCCCCGGCCACCGTGACGGCGCCGGTCTGCCGGACCGCACCCACGGTCACCCGCACCCCGTCGCCCTGCGCGGCCCGGGTGATCCGCCCCCAGGCCGCCCCGCACGTCCGGCTGAAGCGGACCTCCACCACGGTCGCCCCGACCGTCGCGGTCTTCGCCGTCGTCACGAGCTCGCCGCTGCACCCCATCTCCTCCGCGTCCCGGCCCGTGCAGTCGGAGCCACCGCACCGCACCCCGGAAGGCAGGGCGGTCCCCGGTGCGGACGAGGACGCGGCGGGCGAGGACGTCCGGGTGGTGCCCACCGCCTGTTCCGGACCGCCCGCGTCGGTCAGGAGGAACGCGCCCACGACGACCGTCACCACCCCCACGAGACCCGCGACGAACATCGTCGTCCGCCCTGGGCGGGACCGCGCTGATCCCGGGGCACCGCCGGCCGGCGTGCGCGCGGCCGGCGCCGACGGGATCGTCGGGGAGACGCCCGCCGGTCCCGCGACGCCCGGGGTCACCGCCAGCCGGCCCACGTCGCTCTCGCCGACATCGGGTGCCGGCCCGAACTCCCCCGGCGCGGCCCGCCCCTGGGAGACCCGCACGGCCTCCATGGTCCGGTCGTGCCGCGTCTCCGAGCGGCTCCAGGCCCGTTCGGCCAGTTCCCACAGGGTGACGAGATGGACGGGAGGCGTGCCGGTGACCTCGGCCAGCGCGACGACCGCCCCCTTGGGGGCGAGCAGCCGCCCGTCGAGATACCGCTCCCAGGACGTCCTGCCGTAGCCCGTACGGTCGGCCACGGCCGCCAGGCTCAGTCCCGTGCGGTCCACCACCCGCCGCAACTGCTCGGCGAACTCCCTTACCCGCGGGTCGAGTTCCTCGGGCAGAGCCCTCCAGCGAGGCATCGAACCCCCCTCCCTCCGCCGGCTCCCCCACCGGCCGTGTCAGACCCGATGCCGAGACGATTCGGGACACATGCCCGAACCGTCAATGTATCGACATGATGAGCGCACATCGCACGACGGACGCACATCAGCCGAAGACGACCGCTCCCCCGACGGCGGTGCACAGCAACGCCAGCAGAAGCAGGGCCGCGTACACCAACAGACGTCCGGCGGGCCGGGGCGAGGCCGGCGGGGCGGGCTCCTCCAGGCGGTCCCACCACGGGATCGTCGGATCGTCCCGGTACTCCTCGGCCGGGTTCGCCGACGCCGGCCGAGGCCAGACCTCGACGGCCAGTTCCCAGCGCACGACGTGCCGTTCGGCGTCCGCGCCGGCCAGACCCGCCACCCGGCACAGAGCGGCGACGGCCTGCCGGGGCGGCGGCTGGACGGCGTTGAGATAGCGCTGCCAGGAGGACTTGCTGTACGCGGTGCGCGCGCCGAGCGAGGCCAGGCTGAGGCCCGTACCGTCCTTGAGCTGCCGCAACTGCTCCACGAAGTGCCGTACCTCCGACGGCAGCCCGTCCGGCAGCGGCTGCCAGGCGCCCATCCCGCCCACCTCTCCCTCGATCCGTTGAGGGGACGACGCGGGACGGCCGGACGGTTCCCGGAGCGGGACGGCTGTGGCGGGGTGCGCACACCGTGGCGGAACGGTCACTGCTGTGCCACAGCGCCGGATCGACTGTTGAACAGGCAGCTCACGAGGGTGGAACGTGGAACGCGTCGGCGGCCCGTCCTCCTCGGGGGATGAAGACGGGCCGCCGCACCACCGTGTCGCGCCGAGTCCGGCCCGGTCGGGCTCAGCCCGTCCGGATTCGGCCCGTCCGGATTCGGCTCAGCCGGACTCGGCTCAGCTGCTGACCGTGAAGTGCAGGGTGTCCTTCAGGAACGGGATCTGGAGCCACGGGTTCGGCTGCGCCATCAGCGCCAGCAGGACGATCGCGCTGCCCAGCACGGTGTACGTCACGATGTCGGTGAAGCGGGAGCGCACGGCGAGCATGCCGACGCCGGGCAGCAGCCAGCGCAGCACCGCCCCGAGCAGCAGCCCCACGCCGATCAGGATCGTGCCGATCCGGAACACGTCGAGCGCGGTCACCAGCAGGCCGAGCGCGACGACGCCCAGCACGACGATGATCGGCCACTGCCGGGCGGCCAGCGCGTCTCCGGGCGCCGCCCGGCCGCCGCCCTCGGGGCGCGCGGTGTCCCTGGTGAACAGCGGGAAGCGGCGGGTGGTGCGGCGCGGCACCCCGTCGGCGTCGGGCGCGCTGACCGGGTCACGCACCTCTATGCCGTCGACGCCCTCGATGACGGCCGGGCCGTCGGTGTCGGTGGCGCCGTCGGTGCCGGTGGCGCCGTCGGTGCCGGTGGCGCCGTCGGTGCCGGTGGCGCTCCTGGTGCCGCCGCCGGCGGTGACGTCGGCGCTGTCGGTCTCGTCGAGGTTCCCGGCCTTGCCGGAGGTTCCGTCAGTCGACACTGCGCTCCGCCGCCTCCACCACGTTGACGAGCAGCTGGGCACGGGTCATCGGGCCGACGCCGCCGGGGTTCGGGGAGACCCACCCGGCCACCTCACGCACGTCCGGGTGGACGTCGCCCACGATCTTCCCCTCCGCGTTGCGGGAGACCCCGACGTCCAGGACGGCCGCGCCCGGCTTGACGTCCTCGGCCCGGATCAGGTGCGCGGAACCGGCCGCGGCGACGATGATGTCGGCCCGCTTCAGGTGCGCCGAGAGATCCCGGGTGCCGGTGTGGCACTGGGTGACCGTCGCGTTCTCGCTGCGCCGCGTCAGCAGCAGCGGCATGGAGCGGCCGATGGTGACCCCGCGGCCGACGACCACGACCTCCGCGCCCTTGATCTCGACGCCGTACCGGCGCAGCAGCGTGAGCACGCCGTTGGGGGTGCAGGGCAGCGGGGCGGGTTCGTTGAGGACCAGCCGGCCGAGGTTCATCGGATGCAGGCCGTCGGCGTCCTTGGCCGGGTCCATGAGTTCCAGGATCCGGTTCTCGTCGATGCCCTTGGGCAGCGGGAGCTGGACGATGTAACCGGTGCACGCGGGGTCGTCGTTCAGCTCACGGACGACCGCCTCGATCTCCTCCTGGGTGGCGGTGCCGGGCAGCTCGCGCTGGATGGAGGCGATGCCGACCTCGGCACAGTCGCGGTGCTTGCCGGCGACGTATTTCTGACTGCCGGGGTCGGTGCCGACGAGGATCGTGCCGAGTCCGGGCGTCACGCCCTTCTCCCTCAGCGCCGCCACCCGGGCGGTCAGATCGGACTTGATCGCGGCTGCGGTGGCCTTGCCATCGAGAATCTGGGCGGTCATGGACCCATCCTCCCGGATGACGGCCCCCCGGTTCCAATCCGTCCGGGCACCGGTCCGGGTGAACCCGGACACCGGCGGCCCCGTGCCGAGCTGGTGCGCATCCGCCGGGACCCGGCGCGGACCCGTTCCGGCCACGCGCCCCGATCGTTTCCGCCATGATCGACAAGGTTGCACTTGCACAAAGCCTGCGGAATGCGGCTGGACAGGAGCACACCTGTCCAAGAACGATGGGTCTTCGCAGTATGCGGTCGGTGTTGGGGGGCAAACCGCTCATCTGAAGATGTTCCTCCGCGCACTCCGCGTCGTCCCCGCTTGTGCAACGGAGGAAAATCGCCATGAGCTTCGGCCCGCCCAACGACCCCTACGGTCAGCCGCAGAACCCCCAGCAGGGGCAGCCCGGTTACGGCTACCCCCAGCAGGGGCAGCCCGGTTACGGCCAGCAGGCCCCGCAGGGCGTCCCCCCGCAGGGGTACGGCCAGCCGCAGCACCCCGGCTACCCGCAGCAGCCCGGCTACCCGCAGCAGCCCGGCTATCCGCAGCAGGGTTACGGCTACCCGCAGCAGCCCGGCTACGGCGGTGAGCCGCCGTACGCGAACTGGGGCCAGCGGTTCGGCGGTCTCGTGGTCGACATGCTGGTGTTCGCGGTGCCCTACGCCCTCGTCATCATCGGCAAGGACACCCCGGCGCTGATGGCCGTCGGCGCCGCCGCCCTCGTCGGCCTCGCGATCTGGCAGCTGGTCCAGGAGGGCCGCACCGGCCAGACCGTCGGCAAGAAGGCGCTGGGCATCCGCCTGGTGCGCGAGATCGACGGCCGGCCGATGGGCGTCGGCATGGCGTTCGTCCGCCGCCTGGCCCACTTCCTGGACAGCCTGGCGTGCTACCTGGGCTGGCTGTGGCCGGCCTGGGACGCCAAGCGGCAGACGTTCGCCGACAAGGTGTGCAGCTCGATCGTCATCCGCACGAACTGACCCACGCCCCCCGCACCGCCCGCGCGCGTGACGCACACGCCGCGCCGCGGACGAACGCAGTCGGCCCCGGCCCCCCTCCTGAAACCAGGAGACGGACCGGGGCCGCTGCGTCGATCAGCGCGGATCGGTCGATCAGGGCGGATCGGTCGATCAGGGCGGATCAGTGGAAGAAGTGGCGCGTGCCGGTGAAGTACATCGTCACGCCCGCCTTCTTCGCGGCCTCGACGACCAGCTCGTCACGAACCGAACCACCGGGCTGCACCACGGCCTTGACGCCCGCCTCGACCAGGACCTCCAGCCCGTCCGGGAAGGGGAAGAACGCGTCGGAGGCCGCGTACGAGCCGCGCGCCCGCTCCTCGCCGGCCCGCTCGACGGCCAGCTTCGCCGAGTCGACCCGGTTGACCTGTCCCATGCCGACGCCGACCGAGGCGCCGTCCTTGGCGAGCAGGATGGCGTTGGACTTGACGGCACGGCAGGCGCGCCAGGCGAAGGCCAGGTCGGCGAGTCCGGACGCGTCGAGCGCCTCGCCGGTGGCGAGGGTCCAGTTCGCCGGGTCGTCACCGTCGGCCTGGAGCCGGTCGGTGACCTGGAGCAGCGCGCCGCCGCCGACGGGCTTGAGCTCGACCGCGCCCGCGGGGCCCTGGGGCGCCCTGAGCACCCGGATGTTCTTCTTCTTGGTGAGGGCCTCGAGCGCCCCCTCCTCGTAGCCGGGCGCGACGATGACCTCGGTGAAGATCTCGGCGACCTGCTCCGCCAGTTCCTTGCTGACCGGCCGGTTGACGGCGATCACGCCGCCGAAGGCCGACAGCGGGTCACAGGCGTGCGCCTTGCGGTGCGCCTCGGCCACGTCCGCGCCGACGGCGATCCCGCACGGGTTGGCGTGCTTGATGATCGCGACGGCCGGCTCGGCGTGATCGTACGCGGCACGGTGCGCGGCGTCCGTGTCCGTGTAGTTGTTGTACGACATCTCCTTGCCGTGCAGCTGCTCGGCCTCGGCGAGACCGGTACCGCTGCCGTCGACGTAGAGCGCGGCGGGCTGGTGCGGGTTCTCGCCGTAGCGCAGGGTGCTCTTGCGCTCCCAGGTGGCGCCGAGGAAGTCGGGGAAGCGCGACTCGTCCACGGGCGCGTAGGAGGAGGCGAACCACGAGGCGACCGCCACGTCGTAGGCGGCGGTGTGCTGGAAGGCCTCGGCGGCGAGCCGCTTGCGGGCGGGCAGGTCGAAGCCGCCGGACCGCACGGCCGAGAGGACGTCGGCGTACCGCGCGGGGCTGGTGACCACGGCCACCGACGGGTGGTTCTTCGCGGCGGCGCGCACCATGGACGGCCCGCCGATGTCGATCTGCTCGACGCACTCGTCCTCGGAGGCGCCCGAGGCGACGGTCTCCCGGAAGGGGTAGAGGTTGACGACGACGAGGTCGAACGGCGCGACGCCCAGCTCCTCCAGCTGCTGCCGGTGGCTGTCGAGGCGCAGATCGGCGAGGATGCCGGCGTGCACCTTGGGGTGCAGGGTCTTGACCCGCCCGTCCAGGCACTCGGGGAAGCCGGTGAGCTCCTCGACCTTGGTGACGGGGACGCCGGCGGCGGCGATACGCGAGGCGGTGGAACCGGTGGAGACGAGCTCGACCCCGGCCTCGTGCAGCCCGCGCGCGAGCTCTTCCAGACCGGTCTTGTCGTAGACGCTGACGAGCGCGCGACGGATGCCCCGCTTGCTGCTCTCTGCCGTGACAGTGCTGTCGGCGGTCACTGGATAACTACCTTTCGTCCCTCAATGCGATAGCCGTTGCGGGCGAGCCGCCCCACGACCTCGACGAGCAGCCTTCGCTCGACTTCCTTGATGCGCTCGTGCAAAGCGCTCTCGTCGTCCTCGTCCCGGATCTCGACCACGCCCTGGGCGATGATCGGTCCGGTGTCGACGCCGTCGTCGACGAAGTGGACGGTGCAGCCGGTGACCCGGGCGCCGTACGCGAGCGCGTCCCGCACGCCGTGGGCCCCGGGAAAGCTGGGCAGCAGGGCGGGGTGCGTGTTGACGAACCGCCCCCCGAACCGCGCCAGGAATTCCTTCCCCACGATCTTCATGAACCCGACCGAGACGACGAGGTCCGGCTCGTGGGCGGCGACCGCCTCGGCGAGCGCCGCGTCCCACTCCGACCGGCTCCCGAAGTCCCTGACCTTCGCCACGAAGGTGGGGATACCGGCGCGCTCGGCCCGGGCGAGTCCCTCGATGCCCTCCCGGTCGGCTCCGACGGCCACGATCTCGGCGCCGTAGGCATCGACGCCGGCGGCCGTGATGGCGTCGAGGAGAGCCTGGAGGTTCGTACCGGATCCGGAGACCAGCACGACGAGGCGCTTGGCCACGGGCTTGGCGGCCACGGTGGGGCCCTTTCTCGGGGAAGCGTTTGCACGGCCGGTTTATACATTCGTACGAATGCTTCGCGCCCCGGGATACGGGGAAGTCTACGAAGCGGCCGACCGTCAGCAACGATACCGGCACACCGGACGGCCCCCACGGGACGGGGGCGTGGCCGGAAGGTAGCGTCTGGGGCGAGCGGGCTCGGGAACGCGGTGGCGACGCGGTGCGTTCTGCAAGTGACGGCCCAGCTAGGCAGTACCAGCGCAATACCGTTCATTACCAGCCAAAGCCGATCACTAGCCGATCACTAGGGGAAGACGCCCACTTGATGCCGGACCGCAGTCTGCGACTCCTCACGCTCCCCCCGCAGTCACGGCAGGGAGGGGAGCGCGGCGCCGTGCTGCTGCGAGAGCGCCCAACCTCTCCCCCCGACGCCCCCTCGGGCGGCAACACGGGCGACAACCCGCCCACCACACCGCCCGAGGACGACAACCCCTTCGCCCCGCCCCCCGAGGGCACCCCGGACCGCCCCTGGCAGCCCCGGCGCCCGGAGGGCGGTGCTCCCGAGGGCGGGCGCACCCCGTGGGGCGGCCAGTGGAGCGACCGGCAGCCCGGCCGCTCCCCCGGCGGCTTCGGCGAGCGCCCCGGCGGCACCCCCGAGGGCGGCGGCCCGGGCCCCGACCCCGCCAAGCGCTGGGACCCCACCGACCCCGCCCAGCGCCACGCGCGCTACGCCCTGCTCTGCGGGATGTGGGCCTTCTTCTTCGCCCTCTTCGGCTGGCCGTACGTGGCCCTGCTGCTCGGCGCGCTGGCCCTGAACTGGGGCATCAGCGCCCTGCGCGCCAAGCCCCGCACCCCCGACCCCGACGCCCCGCCCGCCCCGGAGCCCACCGGCCGCCCCCAGAAGACCGCCGCCGTCAGCGGCCTGGTCACCGCGTCCCTGGCGCTGGCCCTGGTCGCCGCGAGCTTCACCGCGCAGCTGGTCTACAGCGACTACTACACCTGCACGAACGACGCCCTCACCAACGAGGCCAAGCAGTCGTGCGGCGACCTGCTCCCCAAGGAACTGAAGAACATCCTGGGCGCGAACGCGTAATTCCAGCCCGGGAACGTAGACGGAAGCGGGAACGTAGACGGAAGCGGGGACGGGGAAGGGACGGCGGGGGCGACATCCTCCACGGTCACCGCCCCGCCCCGCCCGCCCCACTCCCCCGCGGCCCCTCAGGCCCTTCGGTCCCCCCTTCCTCACCGGCCTCCCGCAACGCCGCCCACCGGGCCTCCCGCGCCACATCCCCGTGCCACACCGGCTCCCCGTGACCCGCCGGGTCCATGGGGGACGGGGGGCCGACGGGGTCCAGCGCGTCCGGGGGGCTCAGCGGGTCCCGGTGACCCGGGGCGCCGACGGGACCCACCGGCTCGACGGGCTCGGGCGCCGTGGCCGGTACGGGCGGCACCCCGAACGGGCCCGACCCGGGCGGCGCAAGCGGCCCGGGCGGCGCAGGCAGGACGGGCGGCGCAGGCAGGACGGGCGCGGCAGTCCCGGCGGGCGGTACGAAGCCGACGTGGTCCGCGGGCGAGAAGTCGTACAGGTCGGACCCCTCGAACGCCCCGAACCTCCCGGAGTCGCCGGACTCGCGGAAGTCGCCGGAGCCGTGGAAGTCGCCGGAGTCGCTGAGCCCCGCGAACGTCCCGTGACCGAACCCCTCGACCGAGCCGCCGGCCGTGCCGCCCGCCGAGCCCCCGGCAGGAACCCTCCACCCGCCCCGCGACCCCCTGCACCGCCACGCCCGCACCACCAGAGCAACCGGCGCCCCCACCCCCACGGCCCACACCGTCACCGCACCCCCCACCTGCCACCACACCGGCCCGAACCGGGCCAGCGCGGAAACCCCCAGCGGTCCACCGGCCCACCCGGCGAGCACGCCCATCAGCACCCCGCACAGCACCCCCGCGAGCACCACGCCGCCCACGGTCCGCCCGCGCGACCAGGCACCCCCGTCTCCCGCCTCGCTCGCCCCCCGGGCCACGAACACCCCCAGCGTCGCTGCGGCGAGCAGCGGAACCACGCCCACCGCCCAGTTCCACGCCGTACCGCCCCCCGGCTCCGGCACCGCCGCCAGCAGCGGAAAGGGCGGCAGCAGCGGCGCCGGGTCGGAGGACAGCGGCGCCACCACGTGTCCGGCGCCGAGGGCGTACCCCGGCCCGAGGGCGTACGCCGCTCCCCACACCGCCGCGTTCGGCACCAGCGCCACGCACAGCAGCAGCACCGCGAACCGCCCCGACCAGCCCTCCGTCAGCTGGAGGAACCCCTCACGGGCCGCCCCCAGGTGCCACACCGAGGACACCGCCACCAGCGCCGCCCCGCCCCCGAAGAGCACCGCCGCCCCGGCCCCCGCCGCCCGTCCGGCGACCCCGAGCCGCTCCCGTCCGTCCGCCCCGAGGAGGAACCGCCGCGCACCCCGGGGCAGCACCAGCAGCGCGTTGTCCACGGGCTCGCGGGGCCGGCCGTGCGCCGACCACACCCCCGCCCCGGCGGCCAGCACGGCGACGGTCGGCACGCACACCACCGTCCACGCCCACGAGGGCCGCAGCGCGCCACCGGTGGCGGCGTAGCAGGCGGCGCCCGCCCCGACGGCGAGATAGCCGAGCACGACACCCGCCCACGCCGTACGGGCACTCATCGGCGCAGTGGCCTCGTCGTCACCGTCGCCCGTGTCCACCGCGTCCCGCGCGGCGCGCCGCACCAGCCACACCGGCAGCGCGAGCAGCAGCAGCGGGGTGACCCCGACCGGCGCCGGGATCCCAGACAGCGTGTCGACGCGCACCAGCTCGGCGCCATGGGCCAGCAGCCACAGCGCGGCGGCCACGTGCAGCGCGCCGTCCGGCCCGCTGTCGGGGTACGGCGAGCTGATCCACAGCACCATCACGAGCACGGCGAACGATCCGAGCCCGAGACCGGCCGCGAGCGCTCCGCCGAGGAGGCCGGCGGCCAGCCCGGAGGATCGGTCTCGCATCCGGCTGAGCAGGGGCGACAACGACAGTCGGCGAGCGGTCATCTGGGTCACGCCCGTCATGCTCCCAACGACACGCGCTTTCCCGTCGTAACAGGCGAAGTTCCGTTGTGTCGCTCAATATACGTTTATGTACTTTTTCGCGGGAAGGGTTCCCCTGTGACGCAGCGCCCTGCCCCACTCCCCCCTCCCGAGCGGCGCCGACACCTGCGTGAGGCCGCCTCGCTGACACAGGCTCAGGTCGCCGAGCGGGTCGGTGTCACCCGGGAGACGGTGCGCGCGTGGGAGTCCGGCCGCACGACACCGCGCGGCCACCGGCGGGAGGCGTACGCGGAACTGCTGGCATCGCTGACCGAGGCGGACATGGTGACGAACACGCAGGAGGCAGCGCCCCCACCCCCGATGACGGTGGGCCTGAACAGCGACCCCCATCACCCGGAGGCCCACGAGATCCCGAGAACGGCCCTGACGCCCGCTCAGGCCTTCGACGGCCTCTACGCCTTCTGCGCCCCCGCCCTCGTACGGCAGACCTACCTGCTCTCGGGCCGCCGCGAACTCGCCCGCGAATCGGTCGAGCAGGCGTTCCAGCTGGCCTGGCAGCGCTGGCCCGAGGTGGCCGTGGACCGCGACCCGGCGGGCTGGGTACGGGCGACGGCGTACGAGTACGCGCTGTCCCCCTGGCACCGGTTCCGTCCCCGCTACCGCCACCCGGAGCCACCCCCGGCCGACGCCGCCGACCGCGCCCTGCTGGACGTCCTGCTGACCCTCCCCGCGCCCTACCGCCGCACGCTCCTCCTCTACGACGGTGTCGGCCTCGACCTCCCGGAGACGGCGGCGGAGACGGAGGCGAGCACCCCCGCGGCGGCGAACCGGCTGCTGCACGCCCGGGAGGCGGTCGCCGCACGGCTGCCCGAGCTCGCGAGCCCCGCGGCGCTGCACCGGCGGCTGGCGGAGGTGGCGTCCGCCGAACGGCTGCGCGCGGCCGGACCGAGCACCCTACGGGCGGGCAGTGAACAGCGGGCCCGCTTCTGGACCAGGGCGGCGATCGCGTTCACGATCGCGATCATCGGCGCGACGGCACTGACCGTACGCACGGCCCCCACCCGGTACGAGCCCGCCGTGCCCCCCGGCGAGACGGTGCAGGGCATCCCGCCGCGACCGGCCCCCGGCACGCTCTCGGACGCGGAACGGAAACTGCGCGCCAAGCTGAGGTCCGACGTCCGGCACGGACCGCAACGGCTGATCCCCCTGCCGGAATGAACCCGGCCGGCCCGGCCTTGTTCGGCCGCCCGGCCGCCCGGTCAGGCCACTCGGTCAGGCCACTCGGTCAGGCCCCGGCCTCCGTGGCCGGACATGCCGGTGGGCCCGCCCCCACGAGGGGAACGGGCCCACCGGCACGCGGTGTGGGACTCAGCCGGCCGCGAGGATCTCGCGGGCCAGCCTCGCCGTCTCGGTCGGCGTCTTGCCGACCTTGACGCCGGCGGCCTCGAGGGCCTCCTTCTTCGCCTGGGCGGTGCCGGAGGAACCGGAGACGATGGCGCCGGCGTGGCCCATGGTCTTGCCCTCGGGCGCGGTGAAGCCCGCGACGTAGCCGACGACCGGCTTCTTCACGTTGTCCTTGATGAAGGCCGCGGCACGCTCCTCGGCGTCACCGCCGATCTCGCCGATCATGACGATCAGGTCGGTGTCGGGGTCGGCCTCGAACGCGGCGAGCGCGTCGATGTGCGTCGTACCGATGACCGGGTCGCCACCGATGCCGACGGCGGACGAGAAGCCGATGTCACGCAGCTCGTACATCATCTGGTAGGTCAGCGTGCCGGACTTCGAGACCAGACCGATACGGCCCGGCTTCGTGATGTCGCCCGGGATGATGCCGGCGTTCGACTGGCCCGGGGTGATGAGACCGGGGCAGTTCGGGCCGATGATCCGGGTCTTGTTGCCCTGCGACACGGCGTACGCGTAGAACGCGGCCGAGTCGTGGACGGCGATGCCCTCGGTGATGACGACGGCCAGCGGGATCTCCGCGTCGATCGCCTCGACCACGGCGGCCTTCGCGAAGGCCGGCGGCACGAAGAGGACGGACACGTTCGCGCCCGTCTTCTCGATCGCCTCGGCGACCGTGCCGAACACCGGGATCTCGGTGCCGTCGATGTCGACGGACGTGCCCGCCTTGCGGGGGTTCACGCCACCGACGATGTTGGTGCCGTCCGCCAGCATGAGCTTGGTGTGCTTCATGCCCGTGGCACCGGTCATGCCCTGGACGATGACCTTGCTGTCCTTGTTCAGGAAGATAGCCATGGCTGTTCTGTCCCTCTTCCCTTACTTCGCAGCCGCGAGCTCGGCGGCCTTGTCGGCCGCGCCGTCCATGGTGTCCACGCGCTGGACCAGCGGGTGGTTGGCGTCGGAGAGGATCTTGCGACCCAGCTCGGCGTTGTTGCCGTCGAGACGGACGACCAGCGGCTTGGTGACTTCCTCACCCTTGTCCGCCAGCAGCTGGAGCGCCTGGACGATGCCGTTGGCGACCTCGTCACAGGCGGTGATGCCACCGAAGACGTTGACGAAGACGGACTTGACGTCCGGGTCGCCGAGGATGATCTCCAGGCCGTTCGCCATGACGGCGGCGGAGGCGCCACCGCCGATGTCGAGGAAGTTGGCGGGCTTGACCCCGCCGTGCGCCTCACCGGCGTACGCGACGACGTCCAGGGTGCTCATGACGAGACCCGCGCCGTTGCCGATGATGCCGACCTCGCCGTCGAGCTTGACGTAGTTGAGGTTCTTCGCCTTGGCGGCGGCCTCGAGCGGGTTGGCCGACGCGTGGTCGACGAACTCCTCGTGTCCCGGCTGACGGAACTCGGCGTTCTCGTCCAGCGAGACCTTGCCGTCGAGGGCGATGACGTCGCCGGAGGCGACCTTCGCCAGCGGGTTGACCTCGACGAGGAGGGCGTCCTCCTCGATGAAGGTCTTCCACAGCGTCACGAGGACGTCGGCGACCTTGTCGGCGACCTCGGCCGGGAAGTTCGCGGCCTCGACGATCTCGCGGGCCTTCGCGGGGGTCACACCCTCGTTGGCGTCGATCGGCGTCTTGGCGACGGCCTCGGGGCGGGTCTCCGCGACCTCCTCGATCTCCATGCCGCCCTCGACGGACGCGATGGAGAGGAAGGTGCGGTTGGCACGGTCGAGGAGGAAGGAGACGTAGTACTCCTCCAGGATCTCCGGGGCCGTCTCGGCGATCATCACCTTGTGGACCGTGTGGCCCTTGATGTCCATGCCGAGGATGTTGGTCGCGTGCTCCACGGCCTCGTCGGCGGAGGCGGCGAGCTTGACGCCGCCGGCCTTGCCGCGGCCGCCGACCTTCACCTGGGCCTTGACGACGGACTTGCCACCGAGACGCTCGGTGGCTGCGCGGGCCGCCTCAGGCGTGTCGATGACTTCACCGGCCAGCACCGGTACATCGTGCTTGGCGAAGAGGTCCCTCGCCTGGTACTCGAACAGGTCCACGCGCTTCCGTCCCTATCAGTGATCTCGCGGTTCGTTGTCTGCGTGGGCGTGCCGCGAGGGCAACGTGACGTCCGCCGTAAGCCAGTCACAAGGGAGGCGCACACGGTGTCCGAGCGCGCGGCATGTCCGTCTCGCAGGTTATCGCTGCTTGCAGGAGGCCCCTAAATCGAGGGTCACACCTGAGCGGTGATACCTGTCACATGATGTCGGAATCACTGACACCCCGTGCCTGATGTGAGGTGCCCGGGCGGGGACGGGGAGGGCCTCACCGGGTTGGGGTTGACCCGGTGAGGCCCCTTGAACAGCCCTTTGAGGGCGCGGGACGGACGGTCCTCACCCCAATGAGGACCACTCGGTCCCATCCCGTGAGGTTTCGGTCGGACGAACCGAAGGCTTTCGGCCGTCCGGGGGCCTGCCGCCTCACGGAAGCATCCGGTCAGACGCGTGACGCGCTGCCTGGGTATCCGGCGGAAGGGAAGGGCGGGGAGGGGGGCGGGGAGGGAGGGGCCGGGGGGAGGGCGACTGCCCCTAGCCGGGGAAGAGCGGGATGTTCCGGTGTCCGGTCCGCGTGCCTTCGACCTCGGAGCGCGCGGCGCTGCCGGGCACCAGCCGCAGCGGTGTCCGGTGACACGACGTGACCGCGTGTGCGTCGCCGTGCCGGGACGCACCGCCGCTCAGCACCGAGGTACCGGCGCCCAGCACGCCGTCGCCGTCCCCGGCGGGCCCACGGCGCACGGGCCCGGGAGCGGGGGCGTGGGCGGGGGCGTGGGCGTGGCCGGTGCGGGCGGACGCGACGCGGTGCCCGACGTCAGCCGAAGCCCCGACGGCGGCGCTCACCGGGCCGTACGACGCCGTAAGCGCGTCCGCCGCCCTCGCGGCGACGGCGACCGTCCCCGCACCGGCCGTCTCCCGGCCGCCGAGCCCGCCCGCGTCCGCGTGGGGCGCCGGGGTCACCACGGAGCCCCGCACAGGCACCTCCACCGGCACCGTCCCCACGGGACCCGAGGGAGGAGCCGGAAGGGCGGGAAGGGCGGGAAGCACCGGAAGGTCGGGCAGAGCCGGAAGGTCGGGCAGAGCCGGGAGGTGGGGCAGCTCGGGAAGAGTCGAAAGAGCGGGGAGGGCGAGAGCGGGGAGGGGCGGAGTGGGGCGAGCCGGAAGGTCGGGGGGAGCTGGGAAGGCTGGGAGGGCTGGGACAACGGACGGACCCTTGAGCTCGGGAAGGTCCGCGAGCTCGGTGAGTGCGGGGGCTGCCGACACGATCGTCGGCGTCGGCGTCGCGCTCGGTGTCGGTGTCGCGGTCGGCGGCGACGGGACGGGCGCCGGCGGCTGCGCCGAGCGCCGCTCGCCCACGATTCCCACCACGACTTCCCGGACCGCCGGAACGGAGGGAACCGCCTTGGCCGGCGTGATCGGCGTAGCCGGCGTGATCGGCACCGAAGTGAGTACCTCGACCTGATCACTCACCCCGTCCGGTGCGGACAAGGCGGGCGCGGACAGGACCGATGCGGGCCGGGCCGGTGCCGACAAGCCCTCCGCCGCATGGGCCTGTTCGCCACAGAGGAACCCGAGCGCGAACAACCCGCCCACCAGCAGAGCGAGTTGCGCCAGTTGCACCACACGCCGCCCGGCCGCGCCACGCAGGACGCGCAGGACCCGCAAGGCTGCACCAGGCAGAACTGTGGGCCAGGTCAAGGGGGCGGGTTCCTCCCGTGCGGCGACGAGTACCCCGATCCTCGCACGTGCGTTCCGCATGGCGTCAGGCGGTGTCCGGCACGGGCAGCGGACGTTTCTCGATCGCCGCCGCCATGACGCCCGGGAACAGGTCGGGCGTGCACGCGAACGCCGGTGCGCCCAGCGCCGCGAGTGCCGCCGCGTGCTCCCGGTCGTACGCGGGCGCCCCCTCGTCCGACAGCGCGAGCAGCGCGACGAACTGCACCCCGGACGCCTTCATCGCCGCGACGCGCTTGAGCATCTCGTTCCGTATGCCTCCCTCGTACAGGTCGCTGATGAGCACCACCACCGTCTCCGCGGGCCGGGTGATCTGCGCCTGGCAGTACGCGAGCGCCCGGTTGATGTCCGTCCCCCCGCCGAGCCGGGTGCCGAACAGGACGTCCACCGGATCGTCGAGCTGATCGGTGAGGTCGGCGACCGCCGTGTCGAAGACGACGAGCCGGGTGCTGATCGACCGCATCGACGCCAGCACCGCGCCGAAGACCGACGCGTACACCACCGACGACGCCATCGAGCCCGACTGGTCGACGCAGAGGATCACCTCCTTCTTCACCGACCGCGACGCCCGGCCGTACCCGACGAGCCGCTCCGGCACGACCGTCCCGTGGTCGGGCAGGTAGTGCTTGAGGTTGGCGGCGATCGTGCGGTTCCAGTCGATGTCGTGATGGCGCGGACGCCGCACGCGTGTGCCGCGGTCGAGGGCGCCGGTGAGCGCGGCCCGGGTGCGGGTGGCGAGCCGCTCCTCCAGGTCCTCGACGACCTTGCGGACCACGGCCCGTGCCGTCTCCTTCGTCGTCTCCGGCATCGCCTTGTTCAGGGAGAGCAGCGTGCCGACGAGATGTACGTCGGCCTCGACCGCCTCCAGCATCTCCGGTTCGAGCAGCAGCGCGGACAGCCCGAGCCGGTCGATGGCGTCGCGTTGCATCACCTGTACGACGGAGGAGGGGAAGTACGTGCGGATGTCACCGAGCCAGCGGGCCACCGACGGCGCCGAGGCCCCGAGCCCCGCCGAGCGGTCGCGCACCGTCCGCGCGCCGCTCTCCTTCCCGTAGAGCGCGGTGAGCGCCCCGTCCATCTGGGCGTCCCGCCCGGAGAGCCCGTGCCCGGTGCCGTCGGCCGCGTCGCCGCCGAGCACCAGCCGCCAGCGCCGCAGCCGTTCCCGCCCGGCCTCGGCCGCCCCACCGGTCGCCCCCGCGCCCGTCGTCCCGGCATCGACCATGTCATCTCCGGTCGTCGTCATGTACTCACCCCCGCGAGCTCGTTGTCGTCCGCCGTACCGGGAGCCGGGCCCAGCTCCGGCTCCGGCTCCGGCTCCGGCTCCGGTGGCGGTGGCGGTGGCGGTGGCGGTTCCAGCCCCAACAGCAGCCGCACCACCGGCAGGACCGCGTCCGCGCGCCCCTCGTCGAGCCCGGCCGCGAACCCGGGTGTCCCGGAACGCGCGCGCGGTCCGCTGCCCCGCTTCCCCGGGCCGCGCCGGACCTGCTCGCCCAGCGTTCTGCGCACCGCCGGTTCGTACGCCGAGAACGTCCGCCGCAGCAACGGCAGTACGTCCGTGAACGCCTCCGCCGGCACCGCCGTGAGCCATCCGTCGACCAGCCCGAGCAGCCGCTCGTCGTGCATGAGGAGCAGTCCGCCGCCCGCGCCGCCCCCGACGAAGCCCTCGATCCAGGCGGCCGCGTCCGACGGCGGCGTCCCCGGTGACAGGGCGAGCCCCATGAGCCGCGCCGCCTCGTCCTGGCCCAGATCCCCCTCGTCCAGGAGCAGCCGCACGGCCCGCCCCCGGACCACCCCCGGCACGCTGTCCCGCCCGGCGAGCACCCGCAGCACACGCCGCCAGCGCGCCCGCAGCCCGTCGGCACCCGGGCGGACCTGCCCGCCGGCGCCGTCCGCAGGCCCGGCCGCTTCTCCGGCCGCGTCCGTCTCCTCCAGCATCCCCACCGCGCCGTGCACCGCGTCCACATGGCGCCGCATCTCGTCCGCCGCGTCCGCGTCCAGTGAGGCGCAGGCCGGGGGGAGGCCGACGAAGACCCGTTCGGCGAGGCCCGCGGCCACCTCCGCCAGCGCACCGGTGTCGGTGCCGCGTACGTCGCCGTAGCGCAGCGAGCGGACCAGCGCGGGCAGTGCCTGGGCGAGATGGCCGACGTCGGTGTCGAGGGCCGCCCGGTCGGCCAGGACTCGCATCACCGTCGGCAGCGCGTCCGGCAACCCGGCCAGGAGGCAGCGCTCGGCGAGCCCGGTCACCTCGGCGAGACCCCGCGCGGCGACGGCGTCCGCCTCCGCCTTGGCGGTGGCGGCGGCGAGCACGGTCGTCCCCCACACCCCGGCCTCGGCGGTCCGCACGACCAGCTCCGGCTCCCACCGCAGCCGCCACGTCTCCCGGAAGGTCCCGGTGCTGCCCGGCGAGGCGACCGGCTCGCCCCACTCGATCCGCAGCAGTCGCAGCCGGTGCAGGAGCCTGCTGCGCCCGGCGTCGTTCTCCTTGCGCAGGTCGAGGGCCAACTCGCGTGTGTCCGCCTCCGGTTTGAGCCGCAGCCGGCGCTGGAGCCGGTCGACGTCCCGCTGCAAGGGCACCGCGGGCGCGTCGGCCGGCACCTCCCCCAGCACGTCCCCGACCACCAGCCGGTCGCGCACCAGTGCCAACGGAACGTCCGAGCCCTCGCACAGCACCGCGCGTACGGCGTCGGTCGTCTCGCCCAGTCCGGGCAGCGGCCTGCCACGCAGTGCGGCAAGCGTCTCGGCCAGCCGGACCGCCTCGATGACATGCGCCGAGGACACGATCCGGTCCTCCGCGCGCAGCAGGAACGCCACCTTCGTCAGCCAGCGCTCGACCGGCCGGTCCGGCGCGCCGAACAGGTGGGCGTACCAGCCCGGCGCGTCGATACCCGCCCCGTAGCCCCCGGCCCGGGCGAGTCTGCGGTGGGTCCAGGGCACCCAGGTCAGGTCGGTCCTGACCTTGGGCAGCCCCTTGAGCAGCGCGCGGTCGGCGGCGACGGCGACCTTCCGGCGCAGCGCGGGCACATGCCATGCCCCGCACACCACGGCCACCCCGTCCGGCCCGAACTCCTTCTGCGCCGAGCGCACCTGGATGCGCATGTACGCCTCCCGCACGAGGTCGCGGTCGTCGCCGTCCCCCCGTGCTTCGGTCGGGTGGGCGTCCCTCAGCGCCCCCATGGCCTCCTCGATCGCGGTGAACGGCGCGAACGGATCCTTCGCCCCTGTCGACCGGTGCTCGACGACGTCCTCCCACCAGCGCTCGGGATCGTCGTACCCGGCGACCTCGGCGAGCCGCCCGAGAGGGTCCCCCCGCACCCCCTCCCCACCACCGGGGCCGTCCTCCCCGCCCCCGCTGTCGCCTCCCTCCTCGCTCCCGCCCCCGTCTGCCTCCTCGCTCCCGTACCGTCCGTCCGTCTCCCAGGCCAGTGAGTGCGTGGCCGGCAGGTCGATGAAGCGGACGGGGACACCGTGCTCCAGGGCCCAGCGGAGGGCGACCCACTCCGGGGAGAACTCGGCCATCGGCCAGAAGGCCGAGCGTCCGGGTTCGTCGACGGCGTGGGCGAGCAGGGCGACCGGCGGCCGCATGTCCTCGTCGGCGGCGAGCGGGATCAGCGCGTCGGCCTCGGGCGGCCCCTCGACGAGGACGGTCAGGGGCCGGGCGGCGTCCAGCGCCGCCCGGACCGCCCGCGCCGACCCCGGCCCGTGATGACGCACCCCGAGCAGCAACGGCCGACCCGTCCGCGGGCCCCGGCCGCCGCCCTGCGCGACGCCCGTCATCCCCGGCCCTCACACCTGCGGGGCCACCTCGTGTCGTCTTCCACAGCCACCCTCCACGCTCCGCGGGCCCGGGCCCGGATCCCCTCGTCGCCGTTCCTCGTGGTGCTCGTCGTGCTCGCGGCGCCCCTCCTGGTCCCGTTCACGCGCTCACCTCCCGGCAGGCGCGGTAGAAGTCCGTCCAGCCGGCGCGTTCCCTGACGACCGCCTCCAGGTACTCCTGCCAGACGACCCGGTCGGCCGCCGGATCGCGGACGACGGCGCCCAGGACGCCCGCGGCCACGTCCCCCGCGCGCAGCACGCCGTCGCCGAAGTGCGCGGCCAGCGCGAGACCGCCGGTGACGACGGAGATGGCCTCGGCGGTGGACAGCGTGCCGCTCGGCGACTTCACCTTCGTCCGGCCGTCGGAGGTGACGCCCGCGCGCAGTTCGCGGAAGACCGTCACCACCCGGCGGATCTCGTCGATGCCGTCGGGAGCCGTCGGCAGGTCGAGGGAGCGGCCGATCTGGTCGACCCGCCTGGCGACGATGTCCACCTCGGCCTCGACGCTCTCGGGCAGCGGCAGCACCACCGTGTTGAAGCGGCGGCGCAGGGCGCTGGACAGCTCATTGACCCCGCGGTCGCGGTCGTTGGCCGTGGCGATGAGGCTGAACCCGCGGACCGCCTGCACCTCCTGCCCCAGCTCCGGTATCGGCAGTGTCTTCTCCGACAGGATGGTGATGAGGGTGTCCTGCACGTCGGCCGGGATCCGGGTCAGCTCCTCCACCCGTACCGTCGCCCCGTCCGCCATCGCGCGCATGACGGGGCTGGGCACCAGCGCGTCGCGGCTCGGCCCGTGCGCGAGCAGCTGCGCGTAGTTCCAGCCGTAGCGGATCGCCTCCTCCGGTGTGCCCGCGGTGCCCTGCACCAGCAGCGTCGAGTCACCGCTGACCGCCGCCGCCAGGTGTTCGGAGACCCAGGTCTTGGCGGTGCCCGGGACACCGAGCAGCAGCAGGGCGCGGTCGGTGGCGAGGGTGGACACGGCGACCTCGACGATGCGGCGCGGGCCCACGTACTTCGGCGAGATCACCGTGCCGTCCGGGAGGACGCCGCCGAGGAGATAGGTGGCGACGGCCCACGGCGACAGCCTCCAGCGGGCCGGGCGCGGACGGTCGTCCTGCGCGGCCAGCGCGGCGAGTTCACCGGCGAAGGCGTGCTCGGCGTGCGGACGCAACGCTTCCGCGGACTCGTTCCCCGTGGGTCGCGCGGACGTTGGCTCTGTCGTGGGATCTACGGACACGGACATGGCTGAGGCCCCCTCCAGCTCGGCCGGTTCGGCATCTGGTGTCCACCGTGCACCACGCCACTGACAATGCGATCCGACCTGCGAAAACGTCCTCCCGGCCGCCCGCGGACGGGGGGTCGTCGGACGGCCTGCGGGTGCTCGCCGGACCGATTGTCAGTGGGGGGATCTACCTTCGATGGCATGACTCAGCAGGGGGTGCGCTGGACGGCGGACCAGGTGCTGGCACTGGCGCCTGACTCCACGTCACGCAAAGCGGGAAGCAAACTCGGCACGGCCGGTCCGTGGTCGGGCACGGGCAGTTCGCGGGAGGGGGCGGTGTGGGGTCTGTGCGAGGGCAGCGGCGGCGCACCGTACCGGACGGTCGTCGACACGGCGGCCGGTGCCGCTCCGGCGTACCGGTGCAGTTGTCCGAGCCGCAAGTTCCCCTGCAAGCACGCGCTCGGGCTGCTGCTGCTCTGGTCGGGCGGCGAGGCGGCGCTGCCGGTGGGGCGGGCACCGGACTGGGCCGAGCAGTGGATCGCCGGGCGCAGGCGGACGGCGGAGAAGGGGGAGGCGGGGCCCGCGGGTTCGGGGTCCGGCCCCGCCGATCCGGAGGGGGCGCGGCGCCGGGCGGAGCGGCGCGCCGAGCGCATCACCTCGGGGGCGACGGAGCTGGAGGAACGGCTCGCCGACCTCCTGCGCTCGGGCCTCGCCACGGCCGAGCAGTCCGGGTACGCGCTGTGGGAGGAGACGGCGGCCCGCATGGTCGACGCCCAGGCACCCGGACTGGCCTCGCGCGTGCGGGAGTTGGGGGCGGTCGCCGGATCCGGGGCGGACTGGCCGGCGCGGCTGCTGGAGGAGTGCGCGCTGCTCCACCTCCTGGACCAGGGCTGGCTGCACCGTGAGCGGCTGCCGGACGCCCTGGCGGCGACGGTCCGGGCCCGCGTGGGCCTGCCGTCCTCGGCGACGGGCCCGCCGGTCCGCGACCACTGGCTGGTGCTCGCCCAGTACGACACGCCCGACCCGAAACTGACGACCCGCCGTATCTGGCTGTACGGCACCGCCTCGGGCCTCACGGCGCTCCTCCTCTCCTACGGAGCGGCGGGCCGCGCACCGGAGCTGACCCTGCCCGTCGGCCTCGCCCTGGACGCCGAACTGTCCGCCCACCCGGGCGCCGGAGGACAACGGGCGTCGCTCGGTGAGCAGTTCGCACCGCCCGTCCTCACCGGGACCCGTCCCCCGGGTGTGACCACGACCGAGGCGACCGCCCGCTACGGCGAGATCCTGCGCCACGACCCCTGGCTGGAGTCCGTCCCGGTGACGCTGGACGACGTCGTGCCGACCCCGGACGGCGACTCCTGGCAACTGGCCGACGCCGAAGGCGCCACGGCGCTGCCGCTCACCCCCGCCGCGGTCTCCCGCCCCGGCCTGTGGCGCCTGGTCGCCCTCTCGGGCGGCGCCCCCGTCCGGGTCTTCGGTGAGTGCGGCCATCGCGGCTTCACCCCGCTGACGGCCTGGCCGACGGGCGCGGGAGAGGCGGTACGCCTGTGCTGAAGGAAACCCGCGGCCGGGCCGACGGCCGCACCGGCACCCCACGACGACGACAGCAGAAGGGAGCCTCGTGAACGCCACTTCGCCCCTCCCCCCGCCGCCCGCATGGGAGGACCTGGTCACCGCCGCGCTTCTCGGCACGGACCGCCGCACACCCCCGGGCGCGGCCCCCGGCCGGGCCGCTCCGGCCGCCCTGCTGGACGCGGCGGCCGCCGAGACCGTCCGCCGCCGGGTCGGTCTGCGCCCGGGCCGGGCGGCCCCCCGGCCGACGCCGGCCGCCGAGGACCCGCGTCCGGCACTGCCCGTCGCCGCGGCCCGCCGGCTCGCCTTCCTGCTGGCCGACCGGCCCGGCACCGGCGCGGGCGGCCGCAGAGGCACCGCGCCGGATCTCATGGAGCTGCTGCCCCAGTGGCTGACGGCGGTGAACGCCCGGGGGTTCGCCGCGCCCGCCGAGTCCCTCCCCGCCTTGCTGGACGCGGCCCGCGGGCGTACGGACCTGCGCCCGGCGGCGCTGGAGTTCGCCGGTCCGCGCGCCCTGTGGCTGGCCCGGCTGAACCCCGACTGGCGGTTCGCCCTGCGCGCGGCACCCGGCGGCGGCGCCTCGCTGCCCGGGCCGACGGAGACCGAACGCACCCGCACGCTCTGGCAGGAGGGCCTGTTCGCCGAGCGGGTCGCCCTCCTGGCGTCGATCCGCCGCCAGGACCCCGACGCGGCCCGCGCACTGCTGTCCGCGACCTGGTCGACGGAACGGGCCGAGGACCGGCTGATGTTCCTCGACTCGCTGCGCGCCGGCCTCGGACCACGCGACGAGCCCTTCCTGGAACAGGCCCTGACGGACCGGAGCCGCAATGTGCGGGCCACCGCGGCGGAGCTGCTCTCGGCGCTGCCGGGTTCCGCGCTCGCCGCCCGGATGGCGGTCCGGGCCGGGGCGTGCGTGGCCGTCGACCACACCGGGGACACACCGACCCTCCTCGTGGAGGCCCCGCACGAGTGCGACGCGGCCATGGAACGCGACGGTGTGTCGGCCAAGGCGCCGCCCGGCCGGGGCGAGCGGTCCTGGTGGTTCGGCCAGCTGATGGAGGCGGCCCCGCTCGCCACCTGGCGGGCGCGCCTGGGCGGCCGTACGCCGGAGCAGATCGTGGCGTTGCCGGTGGCCGACGACTGGCTGGGCGAACTGCACGCGGCGTGGTGCCGGGCCGCCGTCCGCCAGCGCGACGCCGACTGGTCGCGGGCGCTGCTCGGGGTGCCGTCGGCACCCGGCGCGGGCGGGCCCGGCGCGGTCTCGCTGGCCGAGCGGGCCAAGCTGCTGGGCACCCTCCCGGCTGCCGAGCGGGCCGACTGGGTCGCCGGTTTCATCGCGGCCCACGGCCTCTCGGAGGCCTTCCAACTGCTCGGCGTCTGCCCGGTGCCCTGGGCGACACCACTCGGCCGTTCCGTCGTGGACGCGCTCAACATCGCCCGGGACGCGGGCAGTTACCCCTGGAGCTTCAGCGGGGTCATGGGCCTGGCCGAACGCTGCCTGGACCCCGAGGAGGCAACCCACCTGGACGCCCTCCTGGCGGTCCCGGACGAACCGGAGGACGCGTCCCCCGGCGCCGGCGGCTACTGGGCGGAAGCATTCCAACGCCTGGGAAGAACCCTGCGCCTACGAGCAACCATGACCCAAGAACTGCAAGCACCTCAGCAACACCGCCCCGCGTGACCAGCCTGCCCGGCACCTCAGGAACGCCGACTCGCGTAACCAGCCCACCCGGCGATCGAAGACGAGGCCCGCACATCCAGCACACCCGGCACCTGAGGAGCGCCGGCCCGCATGTCCAGCCCGTCCGGCGCTTGAGGACGAGGCCCGTTCAGGGCCGATCGGGGGTCTGGGGGCAGCGCCCCCAGGCACCGTCACCCCGACCCACCCGCACAACCCCCGCAGAAAGACCTACGCGCCGGCAGGCTGCCGCACGTTCGCCCGAACCCAGTCGACGATGGACGCGGTGGTCGCCCCCGGCGTGAAGATCTCCGCGACCCCCTTCTCCTTCAACGGCGCGATGTCCGCCTCCGGAATGATGCCCCCGCCGAACACCAGGATGTCCGCCGCGTCCCGCTCCTTCAGCAGCTCGATCACCGCGGCGAACAGCGTGTTGTGGGCCCCGGACAGGATGGACAGACCGATCGCGTCGGCGTCCTCCTGGATCGCCGTGCCGACGATCTGCTCGGGCGTCTGGTGGAGCCCGGTGTAGATGACCTCCATACCGGCGTCACGCAGCGCCCGCGCGATCACCTTGGCCCCGCGATCGTGGCCGTCGAGCCCCGGCTTGGCCACCACCACGCGGATCGGACCGGCTGCCACACCCATCACTGCCTCCATGAAGCGACTACGTCCATCCTCAACGGCACGGACACCCCGTGCCAGACCGCCCGGGGAAGTGAACGAACGTTATCGCCAGCATCCCGCAACCGGCAGTTTCACGGTGTGGACCGAGGGGGAAATCACACGAAGGGACACTTTCACCGCGCACCGTCCCCCCGCGCCACGGGGGAACAGGCGCACCGGGAGCCGCAGAGAGGTCGTCGTCCCCACGCCACAGGCCGCTGGCGTGGCGGTACGGCGCATCGGAAGGCACGATGGGCACGTAGGACAGGTAAGGCACGACAGCGGGGAGCCTCGTCGCCAGACCGGCAGGGCTCCTTGTGACGTCATCGGTGTAACGGGTGTCACACAAGCCGTACACGCCCCGCACTCCAGGCCGTACCCGCCCCACTCCCTGCCGTGCCCGATCGACCTCCTCCACCGCGACTTCCACGAGGGCACACGGGGGACAGAGAAGTCCTCAGCGTGCCGACAGGAGGTCGGCCATGAAGGTCACCCGGGCACTTCAGCCCTTTTTTCCGCTGTGCCAGCGTCTGCTGCCGGACCTGCGGACCCTTCCGGGCATCCTCAACCTCTCCACCCTGCCGAACCTCCCAGGACTCCCCGGCCTTCCCGGACTGCCCAGCAGACTGGCCGGACTCTCCCTGACCCTGCTCAAGGCGACCGCGCTGGATCTGGCGATCCTCGCGGGCCACCTGCTCCTCTATCCGTCCGGCATCGTCCAGGAGCGCCGCGCCGCGGCCCGCCCGGCGCTGCCCAGGGCGGCCGGCGTCGCCGACCCGGCACAGCTGCCGACCAAGGCACCGCTCCCGGTCGTCCTGCTGCACGGGTTCATCGACAACCGTTCCGTGTTCGTCCTGCTGCGCCGCAGCCTGGCCCAGCACGGCAGGCACCGGGTGGAGTCGCTCAACTACTCCCCCCTGACCTGCGACATCCGGACGGCCGCCGAGTTGCTCGGCCGGCACATCGAGGAGATCTGCGAGCGCACCGGCAGCGCGCAGGTCGATGTGGTCGGACACAGCCTGGGCGGCCTCATCGCCCGCTACTACGTGCAGCGGCTGGGCGGTGACGGCAGGGTCAGGACCCTGGTCACGCTGGGCACCCCGCACTCCGGCACCCGGGTGGCGCCGCTGGCGAACGCCCATCCGATCGTGCGCCAGATGCGCCCGGGCTCCGAGCTGATCGAGGAGCTCTCCCGGCCGGCGCCGGGCTGCCGGACGCAGTTCGTCAGCTTCTGGAGCGACCTCGACCACCTCATGGACCCGCTGGAGTCGGCCTGCGTCGACCATCCCGACCTGTTGGTGCAGAACGTCCGGGTGACCGGGATCGGCCACCTCGCCCTGCCCGTCCACCCGGCCGTCGCCACCGGCATACGGCAGGCCCTCGACACGGCGCCCGCGGGGGCGTCGACCGGCGCTCGGACCGGCGGCCGAGCCGCGACCCGTACGGGTCCTCAGACCGACGGCCTCACCGTGGCCTGACACCGCCCCCTGTCCCACACGCCCCGCGGACACCCCCGACCGACCCCAGCTCCCCCGAGCACACCCACCCGACTCACCCGCGGCTCACTTCCGGCTCACCCCGTGACACCGCCACCGTCGGCCCCGCGGGCCCCCTGACGGCCGTCCGAACCTCACCTCATATCGAACGCCATTCGAACGTAGAGCCAAACCCACGCCCGTCGTCCCCCGAAACACGGCCGAATGCCCCTTTCCCGCAGGCACGAAACCTGCGGAAGATTGTCGTGCCCGCGTACTGCCGGGTACAGTCGCCGCACTGCTCTGGCAGCCCCTGTTGTCGGCGAAAGAGAAGTTGGTGAACGACCGTCACCCGTCGGGGATCATGACCACCCCGACCCCGGCTTCCGACGCCGCTTCGGCGCACTACGCGTCGTACGGCACCCAGGAAGCCCAGTACGACGGCTTCACCACGTACCAGCGCTACGAGACCGGCGCCTTCGACGCCGGCGCCCACGCCGGCGGCCACTTCGCGCAGGCCGACCCGCTCTTCGGCGCGCTCCCGGACGACGGCACGAATCTCGCGACCGGCACGTACGACACCACCCAATGGGGCACCGGCAGCCACCAGGCCCCGGACACGGGCAGTCACCAGACCCTGAACTACGACGGGTACGCGGCCCAGCACCACGCCGCCTACGACACGGGCGCGTACGAGACCACCGCCTGGTCCCCCGACCACCACCAGCAGCTGAACGCCGTTCCGCCGCAGGGCACGGCACCGGATGCCAGTGGCCAGTGGGACGCGAGCGCCTGGCTCCAGCCCGACGGAGCCGTGAGCCCGGCCGCCGACCGGACCCAGCAGTGGGAATGGGGCACGCAGGCCTTCGACACCGGCGCCTACGACGCCACCCAGTGGAACTCCGACGGCGGCGAGACCGACCGCCAGAGCGCCGACGAGCACGAGCAGCAGGCCGAGGTCCCGTTCGACCAGCTGGCCACCGCCACCTTCGAGCAGGTCGGGCAGGACGAACACGCCCCTGCCGAGGGCGAGTCGTCGGACGGCGCTCCGCTGCCCCTCCTCGACGACCAGGAGGAGGCCGCCCCGGTTCCGGTCCCCGCGCCCGGCGGGCGGGCTGCCGCCCGCAACGCGAACCGTTCCCGGCGCCGGATGCCCGCGAAGCGCTCCGCGCTGCTGACCGTGGCCGTGCCCTCGGTGTGCGTGATGGGAGTCGCCGGTATCGCCGCGGCCTCGGTCGGCTCGCTGACCGGCGGCGACGACAAGGACACCACGGCCTCCGCCGCGGACGCGCAGCCGGTGAAACCGTCCGCCGCCAACAACAAGCTGGACGCCCAGCTCGAGACCCTCAGCGCGGAGGCCGACGACTTCGCCGACCGGGCCAGCCGGACGCAGGAACGTCTCGACCTGAAGACGCAGCAGGAAGCCGAGAAGAAGAAGGCGGCGGCCGAGGCGGCCCGCAAGGAGCGGCTGCGCCCCAAGTACGCCCTTCCGGTCTCGCAGCACGGCCTCAGCGCCTACTTCGGCCAGGCCGGCATCAACTGGATGTCCCAGCACACCGGTATCGACTTCCCCGTCTCCTACGGCACGACCGTGATGGCGGCCACCGACGGCACCGTACGGACGCAGTGGAACAGCGCCTACGGCAACATGATGATCGTGACGGCGAAGGACGGCACGGAGACCTGGTACTGCCACCTCTCCAGCTACCGCGTCTCCTCCGGTACGACGGTCAAGGCCGGCGACCCGATCGCGTACTCCGGCAACTCCGGCAACTCCACCGGCCCGCACCTGCACTTCGAGGTCCGGCCCGCGGGCGGCTCCGCGATCGACCCGCTGCCGTGGCTGCGCAGCCACGGACTCAACCCGACGTGACCTGAACGCCTTTCGCGCTCCGGGCCCCCGCTGTCGCAGCGGGGGCTCACTGCTGCGCCACGACTCCTGCGCCTACAGCGTGCGCACCTACAGCTTCTGCACCTACAGGTTCTGCACCTACAGCTTCTCCACCGGCGCGTACCGCAGCAGCAGACGCTTCGGCTTGACGTCGCCGAAGTCGACCGTCGCCTCCGCGTTCGCGCCCGTGCCCTTCACCCCGACGACCGTGCCGAGACCGAACTGGTCGTGGGTGACACGGTCTCCGACGGCCAGCGAGACCACCGGCTTGTCGGCGGACCGGCGCGTCGCGAAGCCGGACGCGCCGGCGGCCGAGGAACGCGAGCGGGACGAGGACAGCGAAGCCGCCACGCCGGAGACGGGACCGGAGGACACGGGCACGGTCGCCCCCGTCCGCTTCCAGTCCACATGCGTCGGCGGGATCTCCTCCAGGAACCGGGAGGGCGGGTTGTACGACGGCTGTCCCCAGGCGCTGCGCAGTGCGGACCTCGTCAGGTAGAGCCGCTCCCGCGCGCGGGTGATGCCGACGTACGCCAGGCGGCGCTCCTCCTCGAGCTCCTTGGTCTGGCCGAGGGCGCGCATGTGCGGGAAGACGCCGTCCTCCATGCCGGTGAGGAACACGACCGGGAACTCGAGTCCCTTGGCGGTGTGCAGGGTCATCAGGGTGATGACGCCCGAACCGTCCTCCTCCTCGTCGGGGATCTGGTCGGAGTCGGCGACCAGGGCGACCCGCTCGAGGAACTCGGAGAGTCCGACCGGGGCCGTGCCCTCGCTCTCGCCCTCCGCCGCGGCGGCCTCCTGCTCGAACTCCAGGGCGACGGCGGCGAGTTCCTGGAGGTTCTCGATCCGAGTCTCGTCCTGCGGGTCGGTGGAGGCCTGCAACTCGGCGAGGTAGCCGGTGCGTTCGAGCACCGCCTCCAGGACCGTCGCCGGACCGGCGCCGGACTCGACGATCGTGCGGAGCTCCTCCATCAGCGCGTTGAACCGCTTCACGGCGTTCGTCGACCGCGAGGCCATGCCGTAGGCCTCGTCGACGCGCTTCAGGGCCTGCGGGAAGCTGATCTTCTCGCGCTGGGAGAGGGCGTCGATCATCGCCTCGGCACGGTCGCCGATGCCGCGCTTGGGCACGTTGAGGATCCGGCGCAGCGGCACCGAGTCCTCCGGGTTGGCCAGCACACGCAGGTAGGCCAGGACGTCCCGGACCTCCTTGCGCTCGTAGAAGCGGACCCCGCCGACGACCTTGTAGGGCAGGCCGACGCGGATGAAGATCTCCTCGAAGACACGGGACTGGGCGTTGGTGCGGTAGAAGACGGCGACATCGCCCGCCTTCGCGTCACCCGCGTCCGTCAGCCGGTCTATCTCGTCGGCGACGAACTGCGCCTCGTCGTGCTCGGTGTCGGCGACGTAGCCGGTGATCCGCGCGCCCGCGCCCGCGTTGGTCCACAGGTTCTTGGGGCGGCGGGACTCGTTGCGCTCGATGACGGCGTTGGCGGCGGACAGGATCGTCTGCGTGGAGCGGTAGTTCTGCTCCAGCAGGATCGTCGTCGCGTCCGGGTAGTCCTCCTCGAACTGGAGGATGTTGCGGATCGTCGCGCCGCGGAAGGCGTAGATCGACTGGTCGGCGTCACCTACGACGCAGAGTTCGGCGGGCGGCACGTCGTACTCGCCCGGGGGGACGTCGACGGGGTGCTCGGAGGTGCCGACCAGCTCGCGCACGAGGGCGTACTGGGCGTGGTTGGTGTCCTGGTACTCGTCGACCAGGACGTGCCGGAACCGGCGGCGGTAGTGCTCGGCGACGTCCGGGAAGGCGCGCAGCAGATTGACCGTCGTCATGATCAGGTCGTCGAAGTCGAGGGCGTTGGCCTCGCGCAGCCGCGACTGGTACATCGCGTAGGCCTGGGCGAGGGTCTTCTCGAAGCCGTCGGCGGCCTGGGCGGCGAAGTCCTCCTCGTCGATCAACTCGTTCTTCAGGTTGCTGATCTTGGCGCTGAAGGACTTGGGCGGGTAGCGCTTGGGGTCGAGGTCCAGGTCGCGGCAGACCAGGGCCATCAGGCGCTTGGAGTCGGCGGCGTCGTAGATCGAGAACGAGGACGTGAAGCCGAGCCGCTTGCTCTCGCGGCGCAGGATGCGCACGCACGAACTGTGGAAGGTCATCACCCACATCGCGTTCGCGCGCGGGCCGACGAGCGCTTCGACGCGCTCCTTCATCTCGCCCGCGGCCTTGTTGGTGAAGGTGATCGCGAGGATCTGTCCCGGGTGCACCTGCCGCTCGGCGAGGAGGTGGGCGATGCGGTGGGTGAGCACGCGCGTCTTGCCGGAGCCGGCGCCGGCCACGATGAGCAGCGGGGAGCCGGCGTGGGTGACGGCCGCGCGCTGGTTGTCGTTCAGCCCCTCCAGGAGTGCGGCCGCGTCCAGGACGGGGCGCGGGGCGCCGCCGCGGTAGTGGGTGTCCCGGTCGGGGGGCACGTCGAACTTCCCGCCGAACAGATCGTCCGGAACCGACTCCGGTCCGTGATCGTCCTCGGGCGGTGGCGGGGGTTCCTCCTCATGGGCGCGGGGGCCCTGGAGGTTCGCCAGGAAGCTGTCGTCAAAGAGGCTGCTCATCGCCCTCCGAGTCTAGAGGGCGCCACTGACAACCCGCCGCCGTCCCGGAACATCTCCCCACTCACCCTCCGGGACGCCCCTGTCACGATCCGCGACCCGTGGGACGGCGACATGGACCGCCGACCGAAGGTCACGAAAATGTATCGGGCATATCGCCCGACAACCTTCACACGGACCACACGAGTTGGCTACCGTGCCGAGCAGGCCGTAGGACCCCCACCGGCGAACCCCGCCGGACCGCACGGCCTCCGCCGAGTCCGACGCGTCCGCTCACGCCGACGGAACCGGGGACCCACCGAGATCTCGGGGTGAATCGGCCCGACGCCCCTTCGGGGACGGGCCGTAGGGCAACCCTTCCGACACACCTGCCCGAACCTCCCCCAGCGCCTGACCGGCCTGGCGGGGACCCCCCACCGCTGACCCGGCAGGCGGAGCACTGGAAGGAGTCGCCTCCCTTGGCGTCGCAGCACCGCAAGCCGCGCTCCGCGGGCACGCGCGTGACGGGCATACGCACCCCCGCCCTCGCCACCGCCGCCCTCACGTCCGTGGCCCTGCTCTCCCAGACGGCGAACGCCGCGCCGTCGGACGACGGCAAGCCGAGTCTGGAGGAGGTCGAGAAGAAGGTCGACGACCTCTACCGCCAGGCCGAGTCGGCGACCGAGAACTACAACGCCGCCAAGGAGAAGACGACCAAGCAGCGCAAACTCGTCGACGGCCTCCTGGACGGCGTCGCGCGGCGCACCCAGAAGCTCAACGAGGCGCGGGAGGAGCTGGGTTCCTACGCCGCGGCCCAGTACCGCACCGGCGCCTCCGCACCCGACACGGCGTCCTTCCTGCTCGCGGACACCCCGCAGGACTACTTCGACCAGAACCACCTGATGAGCCGGCTGACCGAGCGCCGGAAGGGCGCGGTCGACGACTACGTCACCGAGCGGGCCGCGACGATGAAACAGCGCCAGGAGGCCGCCGAGAGCCTCGCGACGCTCACCGACTCGCAGAGCGACCTCAAGACCGCCAAGGCCACCGTTCAGAAGAAGCTCGCCGACGCGCGCGAGCTGCTGTCCCGGCTGACGGCCCAGGAGAAGGCGCGCCTCGCGGCGATCGAGAAGCAGCGGCAGGAGGAGGCCGCGCGCCGGGCGGCGGAGCTGGCCCGGCAGCAGGCGGCCGAGCAGGCCGCGGGCGGGCAGGAGAGCGGCGGCACGTCAACGGAGACCGGGGCGTCCTCGACCGCGCCCTCCTCCGCCGGGGACCCCTCGTACGCCACGAAGGCCGACAAGGCCCTCGCCTTCGCCCGCGCGCAGATCGGCAAGCCGTACGTCTGGGGTGCGACCGGCCCCGACTCCTACGACTGCTCCGGTCTCACCCAGGCCGCCTGGAAGGCCGCCGGCGTCACCCTTCCGCGCACCACCTACGACCAGGTCACCGCGGGCACCACGGTCTCCCTCGCCGACGCCCTGCCCGGTGACCTGATCTTCTTCTACGACGACGTCAGCCATGTCGGCGTCTACATCGGCAACGGCATGATGATCCACGCGCCGAAGCCGGGCGCGTACGTCCGCGAGGAGTCGGTCTTCTACGACGGCGAGTCGAGCATCCACAGCGTGGTGCGCCCCGCCTGAGTACACGCTCCCCGAGCCTCCCGCGCCCGGGCGCCCCACGGGCACGCGTGAGGCACAGAGGACAAGAGCCCCGCACGCATCGGGCACGCGCGCGTGGGGCCCGCACGGCAGAAGCCCACGCGCATCGGGCACCCGCACGGCAGAAGCCCGCGCGGCAGAGGCCCGCACGCGTCAGGCCCGCGCGCATCAGGCCCGCACGGCAGAAGCCCGCGCGCACCCGCACGGCAGAAGCCCGCGCGGCAGAAGCCCGCACGCTTCGGGCCAGCACGGCTGAAGTCCGTCAGGCCGGCGCACCGGAGGCACGCGCGCGCGTGCCCGCGGGTGCGGAGATGCCGTGATGCCGCGCCCGCGGCCACCGCCCGGCACCCGCGCGTATTTCTGCGCGCCCGCGCGTGCCCCGCTTCCGCGGCGCGCCGCGCTCCTTAGCATCGGCCGCATGCCAGGCTCCCCCGCCCTCCCGTCGCCGGCGCCCTCCCCCGGCTCCCCGTTCCTCGTCTGGTGGGCGCAGCGGCCACCGGCGGCGGGGGCCGCGGTCATGGCGACCGGCATCATGTCGATCGGTCTGCACCTGACGGGGTACGACGTCCTGTCCCGCGTCACCCTGGCGATGGCGTGCGTCGGATGGGTGGCACTGGCGGCGGACTTCGCCGTACGGCTGGTGCGCAGGCGCGAGCGGTGGCTGACCGAGGCGGGCACGCCCGGCGCGATGACCGCGGTGGCGGCGACGGCTGTGCTCGGCACGGGGTTCTCCGCGCTCGGCCGGCACACCCTCTCGGAGGCGCTGCTGGCGCTGGCGGCGGTGCTGTGGCCCGTGCTGCTCGTGACCGTCGTACGGCGGTGGAAGCGGGGTATGCCGGGGACGGTGTTCCTGTGCTGTGTGGCCACCCAGGGGCTCGCCGTGCAGGGAGCGGTCCTCGCCGAGGCGGAGGCGGCGGCCTGGCTCGCGCACACGGCGCTCGTGCTGTTCTGGCTCGGCCTCGTGCTGTACGGCGTCGCCCTCGCCCTCTTCGACCCGCGGCAGCCGGCCGAGGGCGCCGGGGACCAGTGGGTGGCGGGCGGCGCGCTCGCCATCTCGGCGCTGGCGGGGGCGCGACTCCTCACGGCGGACGACGGGGGCATGTACCTGTGGAACGCCGACGACACCGGCGTCCTGCGCACGGTGACCGTGGCGCTGCTGGTGCTCTCCCTGGCCTGGTACGCCGTCCTGCTCGTCGCCGAGGTGCGGTGGCCGCGGCCGCGCTACGACATGTGCCGCTGGGCGACCGTCTTCCCGATGGGGATGACGGCGGTGGCGACCCTGTCCGTCGCCGCCGCCGTCGATGTGCCGTCTCTGAAGGGGCCGGGGCAGGTGCTGCTGTGGGTGGCCGTGGCCGCGTGGCTGGTGGTCGCCGCGGCGGCTCTGGCCACGGCGCTGGCGTCCGTCAGGTCCAGAGCACCGCGATGAAGACGTTCGCCACGGTCAGCAGTCCGACCAGGCCGAACAGGGGCTTCTCCACCGTCTCGTCGTCCCGCTTCACATAGACGAGGCCGAGGATCACGATCAGCAGGGCCAGCTTCACCCCGATCTTGATGTTGTTGACGTGCTGGTCGTCCGCCTGGTTGAGGCCCACCAGGATCACGCCGGTGACCAGCATCGTCGCCGCGCCGTGGAGCATCGCGGGGACGAAGCGGGCCGTGCCCCGGCCCATCGCCTTCAGCTGCGTGAGGAAGCCGCCGAGGAGCGCGGCGATGCCGATGATGTGCAGGCCGACGAAGAGATGGATGAGTAGGTCCATGAAGCCGGATGCTAGTCAGCCGTGCGGGGGTCATCCCTCACCGGCCCTCCCCTTCGGCGACGGCTGCATATATGCGTCCCATAGCACTCAGCCGCTCCCCCGTGTCCCGAAATCGTCGTTTCGGTCAGCGCGTCGCCCGAACCCGACGGCCCGGGTCCGGATTTCCGGGCATTTGCGATCATGACGCGGTCCGCTCGCGTCACTTCCGCACTTCGCGTTACCGGACCGTCACACCCGGGCCTAGCGTCCTCCCCCAGGTGACCGGCTCCCCACCGCCGCCCGGGCCAGGGGCGGCAGTCGGCCACCACCGCCGAGAAGGTCCGGCGGCGGCCGGCTCCCCCTGTCGGGCCGTCGCCGGACGCGTCAGCCGCCCTCCGGGGCCGTCCGTCCGCTCCCCCGACGGCTCTCCGGAGGCGGTACGGCGGACGAGGCGGACGTACGAAAGGACGTGCAGTCCCACGTGGCAGCGCACCGCAAGCCCCGACAGCGCTCGCTCGGCGGCCAGACGGCCCGCACGGCGTTCACCCTCGCTCTCGCGGGCGCCGCGACGGCGACGGCCTTCGACGGAACCGGACAGGCCGAACCGAACCTGACTCCGTCCCAGGTCAAGGCGAAGGTGGCGAAGCTCTACCAGGAGGCCGAGGAGGCGACCGAGAAGTACAACGGCGCCCGGGAGAAGGCGACGGCGGCCGAGCAGCGGCTGGAGAGCCTGCGGGACCAGGCGGCCCGCAAGGAGGAGAAGCTCAACACGGCGCGGGAGACGCTGGGTTCGATGGCCGCCGCGCAGTACCGCAGCACCGGGCTCGACCCGGCCGTGCAACTGGCGCTCTCCGACGATCCCGACCGGTACCTCGACGGCGCCGCCTTCGCCGAACGCGCCGGGGACCGCCAGTCGGCCGCCGTCACCCAGGTACGCCGACAGCTGCGGGAGATCGAGCAGCTGCGCGGCGCGGCGCGTGTCGAACTGACCTCGCTCAAGACCCGCCAGGCCGAGCTGCGGACCCACAAGAAGACGGTCACCGGCAAGCTGGACGCGGCGCGCCGCCTGCTGAACCGGCTGACGGCGGAGGAACGGTCCCGGATCGGCGGGACGACGAGCGGCGGCGGCACCGCGAGCGGCCGCGCCTCACGCTCCTCGGCGGACGGACGCGACAGCCTCCCGCCCGCCGGCTCCGCCACCGTCAAAGCCCCCAACTCCCGAGCGGCGGACGCCGTTTCCTACGCCTACTCCAAGCTCGGCAGTCCCTATGTGTGGGGCGCGACCGGGCCGAACGCCTTCGACTGCTCGGGCCTCGTGCTCGCCTCGTACCGCTCCGCCGGGGTCTCCCTGCCCCGCACGACCTACGCCCAGATCGGCGCCGGACAGCGCGTCTCCCGCTCCGAACTCCTTCCGGGCGACCTGGTGTTCTTCTACTCCGGCATCACCCACGTCGGCCTCTACATCGGCGACGGCCAGATGATCCACGCACCGAACCCGTCGGCTCCGGTGCGCGTGGCACCGATCGACGAGATGCCCTTCGCGGGCGCGACCCGGGTGGTGTGAGACCGCCCGTCCCTCACACCAGCCGTCGCGCGGTCGCCCAGCGGGTCAGCTCGTGCCGGTTGGAGAGCTGGAGCTTGCGCAGCACCGCCGAGACATGCGACTCGACCGTCTTGACGGAGATGAAGAGCTGCTTGGCGATCTCCTTGTAGGCGTATCCGCGGGCGATGAGCCGCAGCACCTCGCGCTCGCGCTGGGTGAGACGGTCCATGTCCTCGTCCACCGGCGGGGCGTCCGTCGAGGCGAACGCGTCGAGGACGAACCCGGCGAGGCGCGGCGAGAAGACGGCGTCGCCCTCCTGCACCCGGAAGATCGAGTCCACCAGGTCGGTACCGGTGATCGTCTTGGTGACATAACCCCGGGCGCCTCCCCTGATCACCCCGATCACATCCTCAGCGGCGTCCGACACGGACAGGGCGAGGAAGCGCACCGGCCGCTCGGCGTCGGCCATCAACGGAGCGCAGCGACGCAACACTTCGACGCCTCCGCCACCCGGCAGATGGACGTCGAGGAGGACCACCTCGGGCCGGGTCGCGGTGATCACCGTGACCGCCTGGTCGACGTCGGCCGCCTCACCGACGACCTCGACGCCGGTCTGCTCGGTCCGGCCGATCTCGGCCTGCACCCCCGTACGGAACATGCGGTGGTCGTCGACGAGGACCACGCGCACATGGCGTCCGCCCGCGCCCCCGGCGGACATCGCCGGCTCGGCCGCCTCCGCCGCTCCCCCTGTGCTGTTCGTGCCGGTCGTGTCGGTCGGGTCGCTCATGACGTCTTCTCCGCCCTCTCCATCTCCAGTTCGACCTCCGTGCCGCCGCCCGGGACGGCCCGCAGCCGCGCCGTGCCGCCGTGGCGCTCCATGCGGCCGATGATCGATTCTCTGACGCCCATGCGGTCGGCGGGTATCGAGTCGAGGTCGAAGCCGGGGCCACGGTCCCGGACGGACACGAAGACCGTCCTGCCCTCGACTTCGGCGTAGACCTGCACGGCGCCGCCCTCGCCACCGTACTTGGCCGCGTTCACCATCGCCTCACGCGCGGCCTGCATCTGTGCCCCGACCCCTTCGTCGAGCGGGCAGTCGCCGACGACGACGACCTCGATGGGGACGCCGTGCTTGTCCTCGACCTCGGCGGCGTTGCGTCGCACGGCGTCGGCGACCGTGGTCGGCTCGTCGGCTTCCTCCTTGCCGGTGCCCTCGGGCTTGTAGAGCCAGGTGCGCAGGTCGCGCTCCTGGGCGCGGGCGAGCCGGCGTACCTCCCCGGCGTTCTCCGCGTTGCGCTGGATCAGGGTCAGGGTGTGCAGCACCGAGTCGTGGACATGGGCGGCGACCTCCGCCCGCTCCTGGGCCCGGATGCGCATCAGACGCTCCTCGGAGAGGTCCTGTGTCATACGGACCAGGTACGGACCGGCGAGGAGCGTGATGCCGACGAGGACGGCGAGGGCCGCCTGGAGCACCGAACCGAGGTGGGCGGCGGAGCCCTGGAGGACGAAGATGCCGGAGACACCGGCCGTGACCAGCAGGACGCCGGCGCCCGCCCGCAGGAGGGTCAGCGTGCGGCGTCTGCGGCCGACCTCGACCCAGCGGGCCCGGCGCGCGTTGTCCGCCTGGCGCCAGACCAGGGCGACGCCCGCGCCGACGAGGACGGCGGGCAGCAGGTACGCCTTGGCGCCGCTGCCCAGATTCACGTTGCCCACGAAGACCATGGCGACGACGACCATGAGGAGCAGCGCGACGATCTGCCCCTTGTCGGGCTTGCGGGCGACGAGTCTGCGACGGCCGTCGGGCGCGGTCTCGGTGCCGACGAGCGCCGGGGGCTTCTGGTCGCCGACCCCGCCGACCCCGAGCGGTACGAAGAACCAGAAGGCCGCGTAGAGCAGGGCGCCGAGACCGTCCGCCATGAACAGGCCCGCGAAGACGAGCCGCACCCACACCACGGGCAGCCCGAGATGCCCGGCGAGCCCCCGCGCCACACCACCGAGCCAGCGTCCGTCACTGCTGCGGTAGAGCTTGCGCGGCGGCCGCGGTTCGACGAGTGGCACTGCTGCGGCTTCCGGCATGCCAACGATGGTCACACGGGCGCCGGTCCCGGGCATCAGGGTTCGCCCCCGAGACGCCCCTGATCTCCCGGTTCCTCGCCCGTCGAACGCCTCCCCGCCCCGGATCAGGGCCGATATCAGGGTCCGACCAGGGTCATTCCGACTGCCGCGAGGGCGGCTCGCCCGCCACCATGGACTCATGACAGATCACCAGCACGCCGCGGACGCCGTGCCTGACGGGGGCACCGCGTCCGACGCGGCCGCCCCGTCCTCCGGCGCCCGGGGCGCCGCGGGTGAGGGACCGCGCGCGCACGAGCGGGCGGGCGCGCACGGAGAACAAGGAGAAGGAGGGGAAGGAGGGGAAGGAGAGGGACGGGTCTCGGGGCGCGGCCCGTCGGCGGGGGCGGGCCCGGACGCGGACGGCAGGACGGCGGTCGAGGCGGCCACCGAGGCCGCGACCGCCGCCGCGGCGGCGGCCCGCACCGGCACGGGAACCGGCGGCGGGTCAGGAGCCGAGGACGCGGCATCGGGCCGGGGGCCGGGTGCGGGCCAGGGGCCGGGCGGAAGCCAGGGGCCCGGAGGGCCGCAGGCGCCGCGAGGGACCGAGACCGCCGGGCTTTTGCCCAGGCTCCGGCGGGACCGCGAGCACAAGGTGCTCGCCGGGGTGTGCGCGGGCCTCGGGCGGCAGTGCGACATGGACCCGGTGATCTTCCGGATCACGCTCGCCGTGCTCTCCGCGACCGGCGGCATCGGGCTCATCTTCTACGGGTTCGCCTGGCTCTTCGTCCCCTACTCCGACGACGAACAGAACGAGGTGCGCAAGCTGCTGACCGGCCGGGTGGACGGCCAGGCCCTCGCGGCCGTGCTGTTCGCGCTGGTCGGCTGCGGGGTGTTCCTGTCGATGCTGAACAACGGCAGCGTGCTGGCCTTCGCCGTCGTCGTCTCCTTCCTCCTCGCGGGCGCCGGCTACTGGTCACGGCACCGGGACTCCTCGGACTCCGACCCGTTGGCCGCGCAGGCCGTGGCCGACGCCCCGCCGGAGGCCCAGGCGCCGCCCGTCCCCTCCGCCTACCCCTCCTGGTGGCGCGACCCCATCGTCAAGGACGGGACGCACGACGGCGGCACGGGCTATCTGTGGGGCCCGTGGGACGCCCGCGCCCGGGACTTCACGGCGACCATCGACGTCGACCTCGCCGGCCACACGCGCCGTCCCGAGGACATACGGGCCCCGCACAAGCCGTACGCCGGGCCGCGCGGCCCGCGCTGGATCGGCGGCTGGCTCTTCCTGCTCGCCGCGGCCGCGGCCGGCCTCGTCACCCGGCTGACCTGGGACGACCATCCGCTCGGCACCAGCCTCCAGGCGGGGCTCGCGGCGGCGCTGATCGTGCTCGGCGTGGGCATCGCGGTCAGCTCGTTCCTGGGGCGGACCGGCGCGGGGTCGGTGTTCCTGGCGATCGTCACGGCGGGCTTGCTGGCCGGTACGGCCGTCCTGCCCAAGGACATCGGGACGCGCTGGATCGACACGGTGTGGCAGCCGGCGGCGGTGGCGGACGTACGGCCGGACTACGACCTGGGCACCGGGGACGGCACCCTGGACCTGTCCCGGCTGGAACTCGCGAAGGGGCAGACGGTGAGCACCAACGCGGAGGTGGGGGCGGGTCGGCTCCGGGTGATCGTCCCGCCGGACGTGACCGTGAAGGTGAGGATCGACGTGGGGCTGGGGGACATCCAGCTGCCGGGCGACGACGAGAAGGATGTGGATGTGCAGCCGGGCAAGCACAAGGAGGTGACCCTGTCGCCGGTCTCGGGCGGCAAGGACGGCGGGACCATCGACCTGGACCTCCAGGTCGGAGTGGGACAGGCGGAGGTGGCCCGTGCTGCGTCATGAGTTCCGGCCGGGCAGGCTGGTCGCCGGTGCCTTCTTCACCCTCGCGGGCGTCATCTACGCGGGTGACGCGGGCGGTCTCTGGGAGACGCCGTGGTTCGTGGTGATCCCGGTGGTCTCGGCCGGCCTCTGCCTGGCGGGCGCGACCGGCGCGGTGGCGGGAAGCATACGCAGACGCCGGGTCCGGTCCCGCCGGACCACCCCGGCCGGCCCCGGCCCGGACCCGACCGCCTGACCGACGGCACGGCTGCCCGGCTGCCTCTGCCCCGGCCGCCCCGGCCGATCGCCCCCGGCCGCCCTGCCGACCGACCGCCGACCCGGCAGCCACCACTACCGGTGGAGCCGCCCGACCGGCAGCCATCGTCCGGCCGGAGATGGCTCGACCTCACGGTCAGGTGGCAGGTGAGGGCCGTCGGGCGTGGGCGCTAGGCGGCTCGGGTGCCCGCTCGTTGTCGTCGCCTGGAGCGCCAGGCGGCGTCCAGGGAGAGGACGGGGGCACCGGCGAGGACCAGGGGCAGCCAGGCCATCAGGTAGGCGAGGTCGTTGCCGTAGTAGTACGGGTCCGAGGCCCAGCTCACGGTCAGCCACAGGCTGAGCGAGATCAGCGCGCCGCCGAGCGCGGCGAGCCGGGTGAGGACACCCAGCAGGGTGCCGATGCCGACGGCGAGTTCACCGAAGGCCATCGCGTAGCCGAAGCCGACGGGGCTCTTCAGCGCCATGTCGACCAGGGCCGGGATGGCCGAGGAGTCACGGACGGCCCGCATGGTGTCGCCGATCGAGCCGGCGCCGCTGTCCTTCAGGAAGGCGCCGTCGGTGAGCTTGTCGAGACCGGCGTAGATGAAGGTGACGCCGAGGAAGATGCGCAGGGGAAGGAGGGCGTACCGGGTGGCGGTGTCCCTCCAGTCGCGGCCGCCGCCGTCCAGATAGGGGGGATAGGTATCCGTCCGCATGCCGTGAGTCATCGCCCGTAGCCGCCTCTCGCCCGGAGTGGTGGGACCCCTCAACAGACCATACGTACGAAATGGGGGGTGCGCTCAACTGTTTGCGCGAGCTCTCGGAACCGGTGGTTCACTTCGCCCGATCAATTCACTCCGGCCCAACGGCCGCCCAACGGCCCGGCCCTCGACCTGGCCGTCGGCCCACCGCTTCGGCCCACCCGTCGGCCCACCGTCTCGGCCCACCCGTCGGCCCACCCGTCGGCCCACCGTCTCGGCCCGTCGTCGCCCACCGTCTCGGCCCGTCGTCGCCCGCCGGTTCAGTCCGTGACGTCGATCGCGTACCGGTTCGTCTCCGCGCCCGCGGCCGTGACGACCTGTACGTCCACCCGGCCCGGTTCCACGTCCGCCGGGACGGGGACGGTGAGGACCGCGTCGGTGGGGTTGCTGAAACCGCCGGTGACCGGCACGAGGGGGACATGGACATGGACCGGGCCGATGCGGACGACCATGCGGGAGAGCCGGTCGGCGGTCTGGGCGCCGGGCGGGACGAATCCGGCGCCGCGGATCTCGATGTCGTCGCCGGTGCGGATCGGGGCGTCGAGGTCGCCGGCCTCGCGGGAGCGGACGACGGAGAGGATGACGGGGCGTCCGCCCTCCGCGTACTTGCCGGCCAGGTAGGTCGCGGCCGAGACCAGGACCACCACCGCCAGGCCCCAGGGCAGGTCGGGCAGCTGGTCGGGGCGGCGGGCCAGCCGGACCGCGGCGAACACGAGGGCGACGGCGCCGATCACGACGTACTGGATGTCGGCGAAGGTGCCGCGGCCGGCGTCGTCGGTCAGCAGGTCGGCGGCCCGGGGGCGGTCGGCGCGGACCTTCTGGAGCCGCTGGCCGAGGACGCGCAGGCCGACCACCCGGCGCACCAGCACGGCGATCCCGCAGACGACGGCGAGGACGGTCACCACACCGGCGCCGCGGGCGAGGTCGAGCCCGGCGAGCAGGGCGTCGCGTTCGGCGTGGCCGGAGGCGGCGGCGAGCCGGCCCACCAGGACCAGCACCGCGTAGGCCACCAGCAGCACCCAGGCGACGGCGACCGCACGGGAGGTGGAGAGGCGGTTGTCCTCGCCGATCACGGGGGCGAGCGCCCCGCCGCGCGCCCGGTGGAACCAGGAGGCGGCGGTCAGCGCGCCGGCGACGACCAGGGCGGCGAGGAGCCCGGCGGTGCGGGCGTCGGTCCAGCCCGCGCCGATGGCGGTCAGCGACTGCACCAGCAGCAGGGCCACGACCGACACCCATACGGTGACCGCGGTGCGGAGCCACAGCCGGGACAGCCAGGCGTCGCCCTCGGCGCGGCCGCGTTCGGCGACGAGCTCCGCGGACTGGGTGAGCTCCTCGGAGACCCATTGGCGGGAGGCGGAGACGGAGTGGGCGACAGCGGCCGGCAGACCGTGCCCGGCCGCGAACCCGTCGCGCTGCACCAGGAACTCGGCCACCGCACGACGGTGTCCCGCGCGGGCCCCGTGCGGGCAGTCCCCGCAGGTACAGCCGCCTTCGTGGACGCCGGGCCCCCTGCTCGACTCCGTGCCCTGTCTCGCCTCCTGCACCGCCATGTCCGACGCCCGCCTTCCCCACGACCCGATCGGATGGCGACCCTCTGGGGACCCTGTCCGGATCCCGGCCGCCGCACTGTGAACAACTCCCCCGCAATGACAGCGAATTGTGCCCTACGGCACACCCCTGGTTCCCGGCAGGTCTGGTCAGCGCGGGTGAAGCGGGCCGGGCCGTGTTGACCCGGCTGCGAGAATTTCCGTATGGCCGAGATCATCCAGCGTGACGGGACCTGGGCCTTCGACGGCACATCGGTCAGGATCACCCCCGGACTCCACCGCTCCGTACCGTTGTTCCGGCAGACGTACGGGGAGATCACCGTGCCGCTGGAAGCGGTCGCCGGGGTCGTCTACGAGCCCGAACGCAAGCGAGGGCGGCTGCGGATGCGGCTGCGCGAGGGGGCCGACCCGCTGCTGCACGCGACCGGCGGCCGGCTGCCGGACCCGGCCGATCCGTACCGGCTCGTCGTGGACGTGGACCGCTCCGGGATCGCCGAGTACCTCGCCGAGGAGATCCGGCACGCGCTGCTGCTCGACCAGATCCCGGGCGAACCGACCAAGGCCTACCTCCTGCCGGGTCCGCCGGTCCCGGTCTCCGTGCGTTCCTCCGACGGCACCGTCTCCTTCGACGGCACCCAGGTGCGCATCGACTGGGCGGACACCTCGGACCGGGTGAAGCGGGCGACGGGCCCGCGCGTGATCAACGTCGGCGATGTCGTACGGGTCGAATGGCTGCCCAACTCCGGCTACGAGGACGGCTTCCTGCGGTTCGTGACCCGGGAGACGGTGTTCTCGAAGCTCCCGGCCGAGAAGGACCCGTACGCCCTGGACCTGTGGGGGAACGTGAGCCGCGACCTGCTGACGGCCCTGGTCGCGACCGCGGTGACCGCGCGGCTCCCGCACCCCTCCGCCCGTACGGGTACGCGGGGCGAGGGCGACGGCGGGCAGGAGCGCGAGTACGGGGACGTGGCCCGCGGGCGCGGGCCCGCGGCGGCCGTCCCGCCCCCGGCCGACCACCACGACGTACTGCTGCGCCGCCTGCGCGAGTTGGGCGAGCTGCACCGGGACGGGGTGCTCACGGACGAGGAGTTCGCCCGGACGAAGGCGGTCGTCCTGCGCGGTTTCTAGGGCGCGCCCGGCCGGTCCCGGAAGGTGCGGGGGCGGAGTGGGGTGGCTGCGGGTCAGGTGTGTGCGGGTCAGGTGTGTGTGGGTCAGGTGTGTGTGGGTCAGGTGCGGCTGCGGGCCGGCTGTGGGCGGGTCAAGTGCGGCTGCGGGTCAGGTGTGGGCCGGTCAGGTGCGGCTGCGGGCCGGGGCGGGCTCGTGCCGTGGCGCGCGGTCGGGCCACGGAAGCAGCAGGGGGGTCGCCAGCAGGAGCACCCCGGCCAGGCCGATGGCGGTACGGAGGCCGAGCAGGCCGCCCAGCACGCCCCACAGAGCCGTCAGGAGAGCGGTCGTGGCCTTGGTCGTCACCGTCCAGGCGGTCAGGGTGCGGGTGACCCGGCCGGTCGGGGTGCGTTCGAGGCGGTAGGCGGCGCAGACCGGGTTGAAGACCCCGCAGCAGAGAATGAGTCCGAACTCGACGCCGGTCACCAGCAGCAGCCCGCCGACGCCCGGCCCGAGGAACGCCAGGCCGACCGGCCAGATCGCGCGCAGCGCCCCGGACACGACGAGGACCGGGTGCTGCCCGAACCGGGTGACGAGCGGTCGGGCCAGCCGCGAACCGAGCAGTCCGGCGATCGAGGGCGCGGCGAAGGCGAGGCCGTACTGCCAGGGCGCGAAGCCGAGCCTGCCGAGCATCAGGACGGCGAGCAGCGGCTGGGTCGCCATCACCAGGCCGTTGAACAGGGCGGTGTTGTGGAACAGCGGTCGCAGTGTCGCGTCGGCGAGGATGTACCGCCAGCCGTCGAGCAGGTCCCGGGCCCGCGGGCGGGCGGCCTCCCGGCGTTCGGGCGGCGGCTCGTGGCCGCCCATGGCGCGGATGCCGAGGGCCGAGAGCAGGTAGCTGACCGCGTCGGCCACCACGGTCGCCACCGGGCCGAGCAGACCGCTCGCCGCGCCGCCCAGCGGCGGTCCGATGATCGTGGTCGTCCAGGCCGTGGACTCGAACCGGGCGTTGGCGACGAGCAGGTCCTCGGCCGGCAGCAGCGTCTTCAGGTACGCGCCGGAGGCGGCGCGGAAGGTGATGTCGGCCGCGGCGACGACGATCGAGACCAGCAGGAGCTGGAGGAAGGTGAGCGCGTCGAGCGCGAACGCGGCGGGGACCGTCAGCAGTGCCGCGCACCGCACCAGGTCCGTGGCGATCAGCACGGGCCGCTTGCGGCGGAACTCCACCCACGGGCCGAGCGGCAGCGCCACCACCGCGCCCACCGCGGCTCCCACGGAGGAGAGCGCGGCGACCTCGGCCGGTCCGGCGTGCAGCACCTGGATGGCGATCAGCGGGAACGCGCCGAAGGCCAGCCAGGTGCCGAGCGCGCTGGTCCCGTACGCTCCCCAGAGCCACCCGAACGGCCGCCCCAGCCGACGTCCCGGCTGACGTCCCGGCCGCCGCCCCGACGGACGTCCGAGCCGGTGTCCGAGCCGACGCCCGAGCCGCTGTCCGAGCCGAGGCCCGAGCCGAGATGTCCGCTGGTACCTCTTCCTCATGCCCGCCGCCCCCTCGTCACCCGTCCGCACGGCGCCCGACCGCGCGACACCCGGCCGCACAACCGATGCGCGATCGGATGCATCAAAGCGGGCTTTCGACGTGGGGATCAAACAACCGCAAGGCCACCAACCCACAACCATCGGTTGTGACCCTAGGCTGGTCGGCATGGACATCGGCCTGGACCTCGATACCGTGCGGACCTTCGTCGCCGCCGCCGACGCCGGACGGTTCCAGGAGGCCGCCGCCGAGCTGACGGTCACCCAGCAGGCGGTCTCCAAGCGGATCGCCGTGCTGGAGCGCAAGCTCGGCGTGCGGCTGTTCACCCGCACCGCGCGCGGTGCCGAGCTCACCATCGACGGGCAGGCGTTCCTGCCCCACGCGCGGGAACTGCTGCGGGTCGCCGAGCGCGCGGTGGCGTCCGTGCGCACCGGCCGCCGTCCGCTGCGCGTCGACGTGCTCACCTCGCGCAGCGCGGCGTCGGGCCTGATGCGCGGCTTCCATCGCACGCATCCCGACATCGAGCTCGACGTGATGACGCTGTTCGACATCGAGACGGCGGTCGCCGCCATCCGGTCCGGTGCGATCGACGCGTCCTTCCGTGCGGTCGCCGTGCCCGGCCGGCCGCTACCGGAGGACATCGCCTCCCTCCGGGTGCTGGACGAGTCGCTCGAACTGCTCACCGGCCCCGCCCACGCGCTGGCGGGTGCCCGGTCGGTTCCCGTGGCCCGGCTCGCCGGACACCGGATCTGGATGCCCGGCATCGTCCCCGGTACCGAGTGGGCGGCCTACTACGACGACCTCGTCGCCGAGTTCGGTCTGACGATCGAGGCGACCGGCCCCAACTTCGGCTCCGACGCCCTCCTCGACACCATCGCCGACACCCCGGCGCTGGCCACCTTCATGGGCGGGCAGACCCGCCTGATCTGGCCCGCCGGCCACGGCCTGCGCCGCATCCCGGTGACCGACCCGACGCCCGTCTACCCGCACTCGCTCCTGTGGCACCGCGACAACCCCCACCCGGCGCTGGCCACCCTCCGTGCCCACCTCGCCGCCACGACGCCCGGCCACGACGTCCCCGGCACCTGGACGCCGGACTGGGTGCTCCCGCACTGAATCCCGCTCAGCTCAGCAGGTCCGGCTCGCTCCGGCTGATGTCCTGCCACAGCGGCTGGTAGTTGATCCACGCGACGAGGTCGCCGCCGAGCTGTTCCCGGGTCGCGACCGCCGCCCGGTGGTCGATCAGGACGGGCCGGCCCGCCGCCCGCGCGGTCAGCTGGACCTGGCTGGAGCGTTCCATCGACAGGAACCACCAGGCGGCCGCGTCCACCGAGTCGCCGACCGTCAGCAGCCCGTGGTTGCGCAGCACCAGCGCCTTGCGGGAGCCGAGCGCGGACGCGATACGCCGTCCCTCGCCCGCGTCGACGGCCACACCGGTATAGGCGTCGTAGAGCGCGTGGTCCTCGTAGAAGGCGCAGCTCTCCTGGGTGATCGGGTCGAGCAGCTCGCCGAGCGCGGCGAGGGCGCGGCCGTGCACCGAGTGACAGTGGGCGACCGCGACGACGTCCGGGCGGGCCGCGTGGACCTGGGCGTGCACGGTGAAGGCGGCCTGGTTGACGTGGTAGCGGCCCTCGATCACCTGTCCTTCGGCGTTGGCCAGCACCAGGTCGCTGACGGTGATGTGCTTGAAGGGCATTCCGAACGGGTTGACCCAGAAGCAGTCGTCGAACTCCGGGTCGCGTGCGGTGATGTGTCCCGAGACGCCGTCCTCGAAGCCGAGACGCCCGAAGATGCGCACCGCGCCCGCCAGCCGTTCCTTGCGGTGTCGGCGCTCGTCCTCCACCGAGTCGTGCATCGGCGGCATCGCGAACTGGAGCCGGTCGGTGGGCAGGGGGGCAGGCGGCGTGGGCCCGTGCATCGGTCCTCCAGCACTGGGTTGCTTTACGACGCGGAAGTTACCGTCGGTCAGCGCAAAAGGGCAGAGCCGTTATGTAAAGATGACGATTTCCGTCACCTTCGGAGCACACCTTGAGCCTCGCCGACCGCCACGTCACCGCCCTCATGCGTCAGATCACGACGCGTGACGCCATCGAGCTCGTCCACCCCTTCGCGGAGCTGGAGACGTTCGGCGCGCTGGTCTACCTCGCCGAGTGCTACGGCTTCCGGTACGACAGCGTGCGGCTGGTCGGCAAGCACCGGATCATGCACGTCCAGCTGGTGCGCGACCCGGGCCCCTGGGCGCGGCAGCGGGCCGCGGCGAACTTCGCGGCCTTCCCCGACCCGGGCCCCGGCCGCCCGGTGCCGGGCATGTACCTGGGCTCGCTGACGCCGGTCCCCGAGGTGCAGGCGGACGTCGACGTGATCGTCGCCCTCATCCGCCACGACGCCCTCGGCGCGGCCGCCAACCGCAAGCAGCTGCTGGGCATCGGCTGGGGATCGGCGGCGCTGTTCCTGCTGATGGCCGTGCTGACCGGCAAGTACGCCGTCCTGCTCCCGCTCGCCGTGCTGATGCCGCTGTTCATGGTGGGCGCCCTCAAGGTCAACACCGCCCGGCGCGCGAAGCTGGCCCAGCGGCTCCTGGCGGCCGGCTGCACGCCGGTGCGGGACGCGGCGGGGCTGGAGCGGTACGTCCGGCCGGTGCCGCAGGGCTGGTGACCCCGCGGTCCTGACCCGCGGTCCTGACCCACGGCCGGGGTATGCCGGACAGCGGAATCCACGGTCCTGACCCACGGTTCCGGCCCACGGCCGGGTATACCGGACAGCGGATGTCGGGTATCGGCGCCAGACTCGCCGTATGACAGCGAACTGGGCGGCCTTCGCCGCAGCCGAACCCGCGCTCGCGCGGCTCACCGAGGAACGTTTCGGAGCCTTCACGCACCACGTCCTCGCCACGCTCCGCAAGGACGGTTCCCCCCGCACCACCGGCATCGAGGTCCGTTTCCTCGGCGGTGAGGTGTGGCTCGGCATGATGCCGGGCTCGCTCAAGGCCCTCGACCTGCGCCGTGACGCGCGCTTCTGCCTCCAGGCCAACCCCGGCGAGGGCACCGGCATGGGCGGGGGCGACGTACGGATCGCGGGCCGGGCGGTCGAGGTGGAGGACGGGGAGGCGCGGGCGGCGTACGTGAAAGAGGTGGAACCGCCGCAGCCGTTCCACCTCTTCCGCACCGAGCTGACGGAGGTCGTACGGACCTTCGTCGAGGACGACACCTATCTGGTCGCCCAGGTCTGGCAGCCCGGAGCGCCGGTGCGCACGCTCAGACGGACCTGACCGGCCGGGACCGGCACCGGGAGGACTACTCCCACTCGATGGTGCCCGGCGGCTTCGAGGTCACGTCGACGACGACACGGTTGACGTCGCGCACCTCGTTGGTGATCCGGGTGGAGATCTTCGCCAGGACGTCGTACGGGAGGCGCGACCAGTCCGCCGTCATCGCGTCCTCGGAGGAGACCGGGCGCAGGACGATCGGGTGGCCGTAGGTGCGGCCGTCACCCTGCACGCCGACGCTGCGGACGTCCGCGAGAAGGACCACCGGGCACTGCCAGATCTCACGGTCGAGACCGGCGGCCGTCAGCTCCTCGCGGGCGATCGCGTCGGCGTCGCGGAGCAGGTCCAGACGGTCCTTGGTGACCTCGCCGACGATCCGGATACCGAGGCCGGGGCCCGGGAACGGCTGGCGCTGGACGATCTCCTCCGGCAGGCCGAGCTCCTGGCCGACCATGCGGACCTCGTCCTTGAACAGCTTGCGCAGCGGCTCGATCAGCTGGAACTCGAGGTCCTCCGGCAGGCCGCCCACGTTGTGGTGGGACTTGATGTTCGCGGTGCCGGTGCCGCCGCCGGACTCGACGACGTCCGGGTACAGCGTGCCCTGGACCAGGAACTCCACGGCCGGACCCGCGTCCGCGATGATCTCCGCCTGGGCCTGCTCGAAGACCCGGATGAACTCGCGGCCGATGATCTTCCGCTTCTCCTCGGGGTCCGAGACGCCCTTGAGGGCGGTGAGGAAGCGCTCCTCCGCGTCCACGACCTTCAGCTGGACGCCGGTCGCGGCCACGAAGTCCTTCTCGACCTGCTCGGTCTCGCCCTTGCGCATCAGACCGTGGTCGACGTACACGCAGGTCAGCTGGGAGCCGATGGCCTTCTGGACGAGGGCCGCGGCGACCGCCGAGTCCACACCGCCGGAGAGTCCGCAGATGGCGCGCTTGTCGCCGACCTGCTCACGGATGGCCGCGACCTGCTCGTCGATGACGTTGCCGGTGGTCCAGTCCGGGGTGAGGCCCGCCCCGCGGTACAGGAAGTGCTCCAGCACCTGCTGGCCGTGCGTGGAGTGCATGACCTCGGGGTGGTACTGGACGCCGTACAGCTTCTTCTCGTCGTTCTCGAAGGCGGCGACCGGGACGACGTCCGTGGAGGCGCTGACGACGAAGCCCTCGGGGGCGGCGGAACAGGCGTCACCGTGCGACATCCACACGGCCTGCTCGTCCGGGGTGCCCTCGAAGAGGGTGGAGGCCGAGCGGGAGACGTGCAGCTCGGTGCGGCCGTACTCCCGGGCGCCGGTGTTGTCGACCGTGCCACCGAGGGTCTGCGCCATCAGCTGGAAGCCGTAGCACATGCCGAAGACGGGGACGCCGGCCTCGAAGATCTCGCGGTCGAGGCGGGGGGCACCCTCCTCGTACACGGACGAGGGGCCGCCGGAGAGGATGATCGCCGCCGGGTTCTTGGCGAGCATCTCCTGGACGGGCATGGTGCTCGGCACGATCTCGCTGTAGACCCGCGCCTCGCGGACTCGGCGGGCGATGAGCTGGGCGTACTGCGCGCCGAAGTCGACGACCAGGACGGTGTCGGGGGCGGCGGCAGTAGGAGTCGCTGATGACACGGGGGCCTTCCGGCGGTGGGGCGGGGTCTCTGTGTGACCCGATTCTACCGAGGTGGACGTGGGACCGGTCCCGGCGGCGGAGCCACCCCCCGGCGTCTCATCATGCGAACCGCCCCGGGAACCGCCTTGGACCTTCCCCGGCGACCCTGCATACTGGCGCCATGTTCACGCACGCGACCTTCGTCTTTACCTATGGCAACCGGCCCACCGGCTGCCATGGTCGTGCTGCTTGAGCAACTGACGAGCGACTTCCCAGGCGCCCCGGGCCGACAAGGCCCGGGGCGCCTGTCGTTCCACCCGGGTCCTGCCGCTCCGGGGCACCCGTACCCATCACAGGAGCCCCCATGACCACCATCGACGTGACCGGCGCCCGCACCCCCGAGGCCGCCGACGTGATCACCGGCGCGCGTGAGCGCATCGACGCGCTCGACGACCGGATCATCGGCCTGATCCAGGAACGGATGGCCGTCTCCGCCGTCATCCAGGAGGCACGGATCACCTCCGGCGGCCGGCGCGTGAACCTCTCCCGCGAGATGGAGGTCCTCGGCCACTACCGGGACGCCCTCGGCAGGCCCGGTACGTCGCTGGCGATGACGCTGCTCGAACTGTGCCGGGGCCGGGTCTGAGCTCGGACGCCGGTTCGGCCCGTCGGCCCCCTTCTCACCCGTACGGGCGCGTGACCGCCCGACGGACGGCTTCGTTGGTCCTGGTGTCCGTTCCAGCCAGGGGCGGGCCCGGAATAACCACGCGTGGCTCGCTGGAGCGATGAGGCGTACGGATCGTGCCGTGCGCCGTGGGACCTCGCTCCGGACAAGTGACCGGACGGCAGGGGACAGCAGCCCGGTCACCCCAGAGAACGGCCGGCCCCGGGGACGCCCGGGGCCGAGCCGACCGGCGAAAAATGCAAAAATGCACAAGGGCTGGGTCAAACGGTTGCGGGCGCCGCGCTCATCCAGCACGATGCGTAATAAGCCCCGAACAGGCCCAAGTCCCCCTCCGGACAACCGCTTTCGGCGTGCTGTCCGCACTGCCAGAGGTCCAGGCCAGCGGCGCGACCCCCCGGCGCCGCTCCCAGGCACCGGCGCTGCCCTGACGCCGGTGCTGACGATAAAGAAGGGCCCCGCGGATCCGTCCCGCGGGGCCCTTCGTCATGCCCCCGCACGAACGCGCGCCGTGACGCGACCGGACGCGGCCTTCTATGGGAGGCAGGCGGGAAAGGCAAATGATTTCCGAATGCTTTCACCGGCCTTTCACGCTATACACACATTCGGCCTCTTACTGATCGCTTCCGGCCAATCAACGCTCGGTCAACTTTTGGCCAGTGCTTGTTCCCGTTAGATCACCCCCAGCCGCCCCACGCTCACCGGAAATTCCGAGGAGGCACACAGGAGGCGGACAGACAGGGGGGATCGCCAGTGGCGATCAAACGCAGGAGTGTGTTCGTCATCGGGGTGGCGACGGCAGCCCTGGCCGCGGGCACCACCATCGTCCAGGCCGCACTGACCGACAACATGTATCCGACCGGGAACTACTTCCACACCTGCGTCGACGGCGAGATGGGCGACGGGTTCTGCCAGACGGACAACAAGACCCTCACCATCTACCGGGAGGGCAGCCTGTCCTCGGCCGAGAAGAGCACCATTTCCCGGGCGGCCAGGGACTACTTCGGGCCGACCGACCTCGTGGTGAAGATCCAGTCCTCCGGCGTCTACCGGGGCAGCGCCGAGACGGACGTCGTCTACAAGGCGAAGACCCTGTCGCGCGGCAAGATCGGCATCACCTGGTGCGACGACGCCTCCAGCACGAAGAAGTGCGACCAGCACTACATCGTCTTCAACAAGGACCACACGGGTATCGGCTCCGTCAACAAGTCGGACGCGTGCCATGAGACCGGGCACGCCGTCGGCCTGACGCACGGCCCCGAAGCCAGCCCCCGGCTCGGTCTGTACGACGACCGCCTCGGCTGCATGTCCTACAACGACGTCTACCGGCTCGGCGCCAACAACAAGGAAAACATCAACGCGACCTACTGAGATCGCGACCTAGTGAGATCCGACCAGGGGGAATCTCGTGGCAATGAGCACCGGAAAGAAGATAACGGGCACCGTGCTGGGCGCCGCCATAGCCGGCGTCCTGATCGGTTCGGCCGCGCTCGTCCCGTTCACGGACGACGCGCGCGCCACCGACGCGGACCGGCGGAGCGACGTCGTCCTCGGCGAGTCGAAGGACGCCATCCCGTCCCGGACGGCGAGCGACTGGGTCTCGTACGGCGACCAGGCGGCGGTCGTCCATGTGGCCGCCGAGCACGAGGGGGTCGCCGACAGCGAGGAGATCTCGGCGGGCGAGGGCTACCTCTCCCGGACGATCGACCTCCAGGTCAAGGAACGGGTGTGGTCCCGCGCGGGTGCCACGGCCCTGCCCGACACGCTGTCGATCATCGCGGACGGCTGGGAGTTCAAGGACGAGGGCAAGCTCCGCGTGAGCTCGCAGGACGCGTCCCGCATGGAGGTCGGACACGACTACCTGGTCTCGTTCGCCCACTTCTCCGACGGGGAGTGGTCGACGCTGGGGACCGGCGCCGTCCTCCCCTACGACAACAGCGAGGTGGGTCAGGGCGAGTACCAGGGCACGACGGTGACCGCCTCGGCATATCGCTCGACGATGGCTTCGCGGCTGGTCAGCGGTGTGGCCGAACCCGTGACCTACCAGGCGGCGGGCCAGAGCGCGGCCGGCGTCAGGGCGCTCCTGACCAGTGCGACCCCCGACGCCACCGCCGCCCAGAACTACTCCCTCGACGCGGTCGCCCGCGCCCGGCTGGTCGCCAAGGCCGCCGTGGCGGCGGCAGCGGCGGCGGACACCTTCTGCCGGGTGGCGGCGCCCCTCGCGACCGACGCCGACAGCAGGTACACGGCGAGCGAGCTCGCGGACATCCTGGGCGACCTCGCCGGTATGTCGGAGGCGGCGGACAGCACGATCCTGCGCGCCTACGCGGCGCAGCTGCGCACCGGGGACGACACGAACTGGACCGCCAGCACCATCCGCAGGACCGCGGCCACGCGGATCGCGCGCGCCTGCACGATCGACGTCGGCGAACTCCTGCCGAACGACACCGGCGACGCGGAGTGACCGACCCGCGGTGACCGGCCCCCGTTGACCGGGCGGGCCGCCTTCCCCCGGCGGTCCGCCCCCTACGGATCTCTCGCCGAGCCCCGGAGCACCGGGCTCCCGGCCGAAGAGGCCCCCGGACGAAGAGGGCCCCTGGACGAACGGGGATCCGGACGAACGGGGATCCGAACGAACAGGGCTCCGAACGAACAGGGCTCCAGCGGCGTCACTGTGATGACCTTCCGAAACCGACCCGAGGGGGAGTCCCGTGGCCATGACCACGCGAACGAAGATCGCGGGGGCCGTGCTGGGCGCGGCCGTCGCCGGTGCGCTCGCGCTCGTCCCGCTGACCGACGACGCCTCAGGAGGCGACGCCGGGAGCGCGAACGCCGACAGCGCGGGCGTCGTGCTCGGCACGTCGGACAAGGAGGCGGTGCCGTCCTTCACCGCGACCGACTGGGTGTCGTACGGGGACCGGGTCGCCGTCGTCCGGGTCACCGCCGAGCACGAGCGGCGCGATACCGGCGAGGAGACCGGCACGGACGAGGACTATCTGTCCCGGACGGTCGACCTCCAGGTCAAGGAGCTCGTCTGGGCCCGGTCCGAGGCGCCCGCCCTGCCGTCGACGGTGTCGTTCACCGCCGACGGATGGCAGCTGAAGGACGGCCCGAGGAACGAACTGGGGTCGCCCGACGCCTCGCGGCTGGAGGTCGGCCACGACTACGTGATCACGTTCGCCCGCTTCGCCGACGGAACCTGGTCGCCGCTCGGCTCGGGCGGGGTCCTGCCCTACGACCACGGCCGGATCGGCGAGGGCGAGTTCGAGGGGGAGACGGTCACGGCCGACGCCTACCGCTCGACGTGGGAGGAGCGGCTGGTGCCCGGCGACGAGGAACCGATGGCGTTCCGCACCGCGGGGAAGCCGGCCACCGGCGTCCAGGAGATCCTGCGGAGCACGACTCCCGACGCCACGGCCGCACGGTACTTCGCGCTCGACCCGGCCGCCCGGTACCAGAAGGTCGCGGGAGCCGGCGAGCCGGCCGACACCTTCTGCTCCGTCGCCGCGCCGCTCGCCGTGTCCGAGGACAGCCGTCACACGCCGGACGAGCTCGCCGCCGTCCTCACCGACCTCGCGGACCTCGCCGGACCGGCCGGGAAGGACGCCTCGGCGCTGCGCCGGTACGCCGCCTCGCTCGAAGCCGGGACCGGCGGCTCCGCTTCGGTCGACGACACCGCCCTCAAGGCGTCGGTCGCCAGGATCGAGCGGGAGTGCGGGACCGACGTGGGCGAGCTCCTCCCGACGGACACGGAGGACTGAGCGGGGGACCCGGGCTCGGGGGGCGGGTGTGACAGGTGTGACGGGTACCACATAAAGATCCTGTGAGCTGAGCACAACTGTTCACAGCTTCGGCCTGTCACACCTACCGAACCGAAGGCCACATCCCGACCCCCATGCGGAAGGCCTCCCACACCGGATCCACCGAGGTCTCCATGAAGCTCCGCCGCACGCTCGTCACCATGGCCGCGACGGCCGTCATCGCGCCGCTCGCCCTGCTGTCCGCGCCCGCCGCCTTCGCGGAGGAGAGCGGTTCGCCGTCCGCGAGCACGTCCGCCTCGGACGACACATCCGCCTCGCCGTCCGGCTCGAGCGGCTCCAGTGCTTCCGCCTCCTCCTCCGACACCTCGTCCCCGTCGGCGTCGGAGTCGCAGACCGGGAGCGCGTCCAGCTCCTCCTCCAGCACCTCGTCGCCGTCGGCGTCCGGCTCCGGCAAGACCACCGCGAGCCCGTCGGCGAGCGAGAGCGAGGACGGGTTCGACCCGGACACGGACTGCGAGTCCTTCGACCTGGACGAGGACCTCACGGCCGAGGTCAAGGGCCTGCCCAGCAAGATCGTCGCCGGTTCGGGCTGGCACGACTTCACGTACGAGGTCGGGAACGACTCCGACGTCGACTTCGAGCACGTGTACATCGCCATGTTCCTGGACTACGCCGACGAGACGGACGCCTGGCTGTCCGAGGGCCTCGCCGTCATCCAGGTCAAGGAAGACGGCAAGTGGACCGACGCCTACCAGGACTCCTACGAGGACGAGGACGGCACGACGGTCAACGTCACGGGTTCCTTCCTGGCCCAGCTCGACGAGCTGGAGGCGGACTCCTCCGCGTCTCTCGACCTGCGGGTGCAGGTCGCGGCATCGGCCCCGGCGGGCTCCTCGCTGGCGATGAGCGACGCCCTGTACGTCGGCGACAAGTCGGACTGCCACTTCAACGGTGACTACTACGACGTCGAGATCCTCGGCGCCGGCAGCGACACGGACGGTGTCGACGACGCCAAGCCCAACGGTGACAAGCCCACCGACGGCACCAAGGCCCAGGGCGGCGCCAAGCCGATCAGCGGCAGCCTCGCCGAAACCGGTTCGAACTCGGCGCTGCCGATGATCGGGCTCGTCGGCGGGGTCGCCGTGGTGGCCGGCGCCGGCGCGGTGTTCGCGGTCCGTCGCCGCCAGGTCGGCACGCACGCGTAACGCGGCACGAGACCAGCGAAGGGACCTGCGCTCGGAGGGGGGCGCAGGTCCCTTCGCCTTGTGCCGGGCGGAACGCCTACTGCTTGGGCGGGACGGCCGGTATCCCCAGGAACGGCAGGCGGAGCGCGCCGAACGCCTCCGCCGGCACCGCCGGGCTGACCGGCTCCACCGGCTTCAGCCGCTCGTACGCCGTGCCCTGCGCCGGACGCGGGTCCGTCTCGCCCTTGTTCGGCCAGTACGACATCGCGCGCTCGGCCTGGGCGGTGATGGTGAGCGACGGGTTCACGCCCAGGTTCGCCGAGACCGCGGCGCCGTCGACGACCGAGATGCCGGGGTGGCCGTAGAGGCGGTGGTACGGGTCGATGACACCCGTCTCGCGCGAGTCCCCGATCGGACAGCCGCCGAGGAAGTGCGCGGTGAGCGGGGTGCCCATCAGCTCGCCCACGTTGGATCCGGCGAAGCCGTTGATCTCGGCGGCGATCGCGGAAGCCGCCTCGGAGGCCGCCTTGATCTGCTTGGGGTTGGGGGCGCCGTGGCCCTGGCGGGCGGTGAGCAGCCCCTTGCCGACGCCGTCCGGTTTCAGGTACGTCGTCAGCGAGTTGTCGAGGGACTGCATCACCAGGCCGATGATGGTCCGCTCCGACCACTTGCGGTTGGAGAGCGAGCGCAGGACGAGCAGCGGGTGGCGGGCCGCGTTCGCCAGCCAGCCGGCGACCCTCGACGAACCCTCCGCGTACGGCACTTGCAGGATCGACAGGCCGCCCATCGAGTTGGAGCCCCTGCCGTAGCGCACCGGCTCGATATGGGTGCTGGCGTCCGGGTGCACGGAGGAGGTGATGGCGACTCCGCGGGTGAAGTCCACCTTCGCCGCGCCCGTCACCTTGCGATAGCGGCGGTCGTCGGTCTGCGCGCCGACCAGCGCCTCCGAGTTGGTGCGGGTCAGTTCGCCCAACCGCTCGGAGAGATACGGGAGTTGTCCGTTCGCCTTCATGCGGTGCAGCAGCGTCTGGGTGCCGTAGGTGCCTGCGGCGAGCACCACCCGGCGGGCCGTGAAGACCCGGCCCCGCGCCTTGCGGCGGTCGTCGGTGGGGAGCGTGGCGACCGCGTAGCCGCCCCGCGAGTCGTCCGTGACCGACACCACCGTCGTCAGCGGGTGCACGACCGCGCCCGCCTTCTCGGCGAGATGGAGGTAGTTCTCGTTCAGGGTGTTCTTCGCGCCGTGCCGGCAGCCGGTCATGCACTCGCCGCACTCGGTGCAGGCCTTGCGGGCCGGGCCGACGCCGCCGAAGTAGGGGTCGGCGACCTGCTCCCCCGGCGCGGCCTTCGCCGTCCCGTCGGCGTCCTCGCCGTCGCCGAAGAACACACCGACCGGCGCCATGTGGAAGGTGTCGCCGACGCCCATCCGCTCCGCCGCCGCCTTCAGATGCACGTCGGAGGGGGTCGTCGTCGGGTTGAGCCGTACGCCCAGCATGCGCCGCGCCTGGTCGTAGTACGGCTTCAGCTCCTCCTGCCAGTCGGTGATGTCGCGCCACTGGGGGTCGTCGAAGAACGGCTTCGGCGGTACGTAGAGGGTGTTGGCGTAGTTGAGGGAGCCGCCGCCCACGCCCGCGCCGGCCAGCACCATGACGTTGCCCAGCAGGTGGATGCGCTGGATGCCGTACATGCCGAGCCGGGGCGCCCACAGATAGTTCTTCAGATCCCAGGAGTTCCTGGGCAGCGACTCGCGGGTGAAGCGGCGGCCCGCCTCCAGGACGCCGACCCGGTAGCCCTTCTCCGTCAGGCGCAGGGCGGTCACCGAACCGCCGAAGCCCGAGCCGACGACGAGGACGTCGTAGTCGTATGCGTCGACGGGGGCGACGGCGTGGGCGTCGGCGTCCGCGTGGGCATGGGCGTCCTGGGGCACGGGGTTCTCCTCGTCGAGTGTGCGTGCGGGCGGCCGGGGGTGGAGCGGTCGGCTACCGGAGCCGGAGTGCCTTCATCACCTTCAGGCTCGTGCTCATGAACCGGGCGTACCTCTCGTCGTCCATGCCCAGGGCCGGAGCCATCGGCAGGACGCGCTGCTGGGCCACCGTCTGGGCCTCGGTGTACTTGAGGATGCCCTCGGAACCGTGGCGGCGGCCGAGCCCGGAGTCCTTCATGCCGCCCATCGGGGACTGGACGCTGCCGTAGGCCGCGGCATAGCCCTCGTTGACGTTCACGGTGCCGGCCCGCACCCGGGCGGCGACCTCCCGGCCGCGCCGGCCGTCCTTCGTCCACACCGACGAGTTCAGGCCGTACGGAGTGGAGTTGGCTGCCTCGACGGCCTCGTCGTCGGTCTTGAAGCGGTAGATCGACACGACCGGGCCGAAGGTCTCCTCGGAGCAGACGGACATCGGCTCCGTCACTCCGTCGAGGATCGTCGGCTCGAAGAAGTACGGGCCGACGTCCGGGCGGGCGACCCCGCCGGCGACCACCTTGGCGCCCTTGGTGACGGCCTCCTCCACATGCCGGGTCACCGTCTCCAGCTGGCGCTCGCCCACCAGGGAGCCCATGTCGGCGCCGTAGGCCAGGGAGGTGCCCAGACGCATGGCCTTCGTGCGGGCGGCGAAGCGCTCGACGAAGGCGTCCGCGATCGACTCGTGGACGTACAGCCGCTCGATGGAGATGCAGAGCTGGCCCGCCGAGGAGAAGCAGGCGCGGACGGCACCGGCCGCGGCCTTTTCTATGTCGGCGTCCTCGAGCACGAGCATCGCGTTCTTGCCGCCGAGTTCGAGGGAGACACCGACGAGACGGGCGGCCGCGCCCTGGGCGACCTCGCGGCCGGTGCGGGTGGAGCCGGTGAAGGAGACGTAGTCGGCGTGCCGGACGACCTCCGGGCCGACGACCGGCCCCTCGCCGAGCACGACCTGGAAGACCTCGGCGGGCAGTCCCGCCTCGACGAGCAGGTCACGGGCCCACAGGGCGGTCAGGCAGGTCTCCGTGTCCGGCTTCATCACCACCGCGTTGCCCGCGACGAACGCCGGCAGCGCGTCACCGACCGACAGCTCCAGCGGGTAGTTCCAGGGAGCGATCTGACCCACGACACCCCGCGGATGGCGCAGTTCGGTGACCTTCGTCAGCGTCGGCATGGCGCCCGCGTGCCGCTTGGGGCGGAGATAGGAGGGGGCCTTGCGACCGTAGTGCCGGGCGGCGACGGCCACCGCCTGCACCTCCTCATGGGCGTGCAGACGGGCCTTGCCGGTCTCCAGCTGGATGAGGTCGAGCACCTCGGCCTGGCGCTCCAGCACCAGGTCGTGGAAGCGGAGCAGGACGGCGGCGCGTTCGCGTACGGGCGTGCGCTCCCAGACCGGCTGCGCCCTGCGGGCCGCCTCGAAGGCCTTCAGCACGTCGTCGGGCGTGGACTCGGGCAGGTCGGCCAGCTTCTCGCCGGTGAAGGGCGTGTGGTTGGCGGTACGGCCGGAGCCGGTCACCCCCTTGGTGAGCTGGGCGATCAGCTCGGGCGTGACCACGTCTGCGGCGGTACGGACGCCGGTGGGGGCGGGGGCGAGGGGATTGGTACCGGTCGTGGTCGTCCCACTGAGCTCGGTGCCGGTCTTTTCCGGGGCCTGCGAGTCCGTCATGAGGCGCAGAGTATGACGTGGGGAGGACTTTGGGTACCCGCCGGTAATACCGTTTCACCGACCGCACACATGGTGCCAGCGTTCACTGGCAACAAACCTGCTGATCAGGACGTTGTTCCCGGTTATTTGCCGATCTCCAGGCGGTCGCGGGCCGCTGTGAACACCGCCGTGCCCTGTCTCTCCTCCGCCGTCCCCTTGGGCATGTCGACGCGCAGCTCGTACATGCGGGCGTCGGCGGTGAGGACGAACAGTTCCATGACCCGGGTCGGGGTGTCGTCCAGGCCGTAGGTGGTGTCGGCGAGAGCGGCCTGGTCGCCGTGGAAGGTGGTCCGGGTGGTCCGGGTGCGCGCGTCCGGGGCGTGCGCGTTCCAGGTGTCGTGCGCCTGGGCCGCCCTGGCCATCGGGGCGGCGGGCGCCTTGTCCCAGAGGGTGAGGCGTACGTCGACGGAGCCCTGCGAGTAGACCACCAGGCGCGGCTGCCGGTCCGCGCCGACCTGCCGCTCCGACGGCCTGTACCGGTTCGGGAGGGACAGGACGGCGTCCAGCCCGGCCTCGCGATGAGCGACCCACCGCGTCTCCTCGACGGCGGAGGCGGAGGCATTCGCGGAGGCGGAGGCGGAGGCATACGCAGGGGCGGAGGCGGACGGATTCGTCGGCGGTGAGCCGGTGTAGGTCACCGGCCGTTCCGCCGCTCCGCTGTCGGCCCCGCCGAACCAGGCACTCCCCCACCAGGTGCCGCCGGCGAGCAGTCCGGCGAGCACGGCCAGCGTCAGCGCGCGACGCGCGGGCGTGGGGCGCGCCGGCGACCGCTGAAGGCCGTCCGAGCCGTCCGTGGGGACCGTGGGGACCGAGCCGTCCGGGCCGTCCGTGGGGGCCGGGGGGACCGAGCCGTCCGCGCCGACCGGGCCATCCGTGCCGACCCCGCCGACCGTGGGGACCGAGCCGTCCGGGCTGTCCGTGGGCACCGCGCCGTCCGGACCGACCGGGCCGACCGGGCCAACCGGGCCAACCGGGCCGACCGGGCCAACCGGGCCAGGCGCCTCGTGGGCTCCCTCCGTTCCCCCCGCTCCGGCCTTCCCTAGCTGGTCGGGCTCCCCTGCCGGGGCGGGGACGCGGTGGCCCTCCGCGACCGCGGCGAGTGCCTCGGCGACCTCCGCCGGGTCGGGCCGCCGTACCGGGTCGCGGACCAGGAGCCGTCCGACGATCGTGCCGAGCGGGCCGGCCTGTTTCGGCTCCGGGGGGTCCGCGGCGACGATCGCGGCGAGCGTGGACTCCACGGTCGTCCGGCGGAAGGGGGACGAGCCCTCGACCGCGGCGTACAGCAGGACGCCCAGCGACCAGAGGTCGGAGGCGGGGCCCCCTACGCGGCCGGACAGCCGCTCGGGCGCGATGAACTCCAGCGAGCCCGCGAACTCGCCGCCGACGGTGAGGGATTCCTCGCCCTGGACGTGGGCGATGCCGAAATCGGTGAGGACGACCCGGCCGTGAGGGCGCCCCGGCCCGGGCGGGGGCGGGTGCGGCAGCGGGGGAGGTCCGAGCAGGACGTTGGCGGGTTTCACGTCCCGGTGGACGATGCCGACGGCGTGCGCGGCACGCAGGGCGCCCAGGACGGCCAGGCCGATCCGGGCGGCCTCCGCCGGGGCGAGGGGGCCGCGCTCCAGCACCTCGTGCAGCGACTCGCCGCGGACCAACTCCATGACGATCCAGGGGAGTCCGCCCTCCACACCCGCTGCCGCGCCCTCCTCCACCACCACGTCGTGGATGGCGACGGCGTTGGGGTGGTCGACGCGGGCGGCGGCCCTGGCCTCGCGGTGGAGGCGGTGGGCCGCCCGGCGGTGGAAGTCGTCCTCGGGATCACCGGGCAACCGGGGCTGCTTGACGGCGACCTCGCGGTCCATGAGCTCGTCGTGGGCCCGCCAGACGGTGCCCGTACCGCCGGAGCCGATACGTTCCAGCAGCCGGTAGCGGCCGCCCACCGTACGGCTCCCGGCGCCGCCGGGGCCCCCGTCGTTGCTCATGCCTCCATGACTACCACGATCTCCGGCGCCCTCACCTGCCCAGGGCGAACCGTCCCGTTTCCAGCCGCCGCACCTCCACCGCCCCGGCCCCCGCGAAGTGCGCCGGTATCACCAACTCCCCTTCTGCCGCTGCCCGTTGCAGGATCCTGTTCCGCTGAGTCGCCGCGCGGCCGGGGTCGAGGCAGAAGCAACTGCTGCACTCGGGCCGCAGCACCTGCACGGGGTTGTGCAGCAAGTCGCCGACGAACACGGCCCGTTCGCCGCGCGAGGCGACCCGCAGGACGGCCGAGCCGGGGGTGTGGCCGGCGGCCGACTCCAGGGTGAGGTGCTCGTCGACGCGGTGCTCCCCCTCCCAGAGCACCGCCTGTCCGGCCCGGTGCACCGGAGCGACACTGTCCTCGTAGACCAGGCGGTCGTCCTCGCGCTCTCCCCCGCCGTAGCCGCCCGCGGGGCCGAAATAGGCGTCGTCGGCGGCCGGGAGGAGGTAGGCGGCGCGGGGAAAGGCCGGCACCCACTCCCCCTCGACGTCGACGGTGTTCCAGCCGACGTGGTCCGCGTGGATATGGGTGTTGACCACGATGTCGACGTCCTGCGGGCGCACCCCAGCCGCTTCCAGCCGCCCCGGGAGATCCCCCTCCCGCCGGTGGAAGTGCGGGAGACCGGGCCGCTCCCGCCCGTTGCCGACGCCGGTGTCGACCAGGACCGTGCGGCCGGCGCTGCGCACGACCCAGGTCTGGAGCGCCGACATCACCCGGCCGCTGTCGGGGTCCCAGTGGTCCGGGGCGAGCAGCTCGCGATGTTCCTTCCACACCTCGGGGCCGCAGCCGGGGACGAGATCGGAGGCGGGCACGAAGAGGGACTGCCACTCGACCACCCGGAGGATCTCGACGTCTCCGACCGTGAAACTCTGCACATGTTCGTCCGTCATGTCGGCGAGCCTAGGAAGCCGCCACCGAGTGTTTCGATGCCCGCAACGCTCGCTCCGATACGCGTGCGCCTCACCCGCTCTCCTACCCTTCGCTCATGGACGTGGTGAGCGACGCGATCTCCTCGGTACGCACCGGACGGCCTCACGCCGACCGGCTGGAGGTGGGCGGCCGCTGGTGCACCCGGATCGCCGCCTACGAGGGCGCCGGGTTCCATGTCGTCCTGGCGGGAAGCTGCTGGCTCCTGCCGGAGGGCGGCACCGGGATCCACCTCGGCCCGGGGGACGTCGTGCTGCTGCCGCACGGCGCGGGGCATGTGCTGGCCGACGGGCCGGTGGACGCGGCGACGGCCGCCCGGGCGGTGCCGTTCGAGAAGGTCCGGCCCGGTCACCGCGCGGGTGACGTGGAGCTGCTGTGCGGCAAGTACCGCCTGGACCGCAGCCGTACGCACCCGCTGCTGGCCGAGCTGCCCCAGGTCGTGCACCTGGCGAACCGGGCCGACCGGCCGGCCGAACTCCGCGGCGCGGTCGACCTGCTGGCCCATGAGCTCGACGGCCGCCGGCCGGGTTCCTCCCTGGCCCTGCCCGGCCTGCTCGACCTGCTGCTGGTCTACATGGTCCGGGCCTGGCTGGCGCGGGCCGCGGCGGGCACCTGGCCGGCCGTCCTGGGCGACCCGGTGACCACGGCCGCGCTGCGCGCGCTGCACGCGGACCCGGCCGCGCCCTGGACCAACGACGCTCTCGCGGCCCGGGCGGGTGTCTCCCGGGCGACGCTGGCGCGCCGCTTCACCGCACTGGTCGGCCGGCCGCCGATGGCGTACCTCACGTGGTGGCGGCTGACGCTCGCCGCGGCCCGGCTGCGGGAGACCGACGCGCCGCTGGCGACGGTGGCCCGGGAGACGGGGTACGGCAGTCCGTACGCCCTCTCCCACGCCTTCAGCCGGGAGTTCGGGACGACACCGGGGAGGTACCGGGCCCAGCCGCTCCACAACGCCGGCCAAGGCCTGACCTAGAGCTTGTCGATCTTCAGGTTGGCGATCGCGGTGCGGGCCACCTCGCGGCCGCGCGCGGTGAAGTCACCCTTGCCCGGGTAGCCGATCATCAGTTTGTACATGTCCCCGCCGGTCGACTTGTAGTACAGGATCCGGAGTTCCCGCGGGGCGGGATCCTGGGTGTCGTCGGTGGTGTAGGAGACCGTGTTCCCGGCCGCCTTGCGGTCATGGAAGGTCATGTTGTCGTCGGTCGAGGTCTTCGGCGCCTTCGGCATGTCGAGCTCGTAGCTGCCGGATTCCTTGAAGTCCCCGTCGTCGGCGTACATCTCGGCGGCCGCGGAGGCCTTGATCTCGTGGCCGGTGTCCTCCGCCTTGCGGCTCACCAGCAGCACGACCGAGATCGCGCCGCTCGGATCGGTGTAGCTGACCCAGTGTTCGTCGTCGGCGGCGTTCTTCCCGGGTTCGCCGCGTACGTAGGTGTCGGGCACCGCCAGCGTCGCGGTGACGGTCTTCTCGGGCTTCGTCGCCCAGCCGTCCGGCAGCGGCCCCGCGAACGGGTCGGCGACCACCAGGTACACCGCCACCGCGGCCGCGACGACCGCCGCGCCGAGCCCGGTCCACACCGCGCGACCGAACCGGCGCCGGGCGGGCGGGGCGGCTTCGTGCCGCACGACCTGGGTGAGCCGGGGCTCTGGCGCGGGCGGGTTCGCGGCGGCCTCCAGCAGCGCCCGCACCCGGGCGGCGGCCGGACGGCGCGCCGGGTCCTTCTCCAGGAGCCCGTTGACGGCCTCGGCGAGCGGGCCCTGGGCCGCGGCGGGCGGCGCGGGCACGGCGTTGAGGACGGACTGGAGCGTGGCCGGGGTGTTGCTGCGGCGGAACGGCGAGACGCCCTCCGTCGCCGCGTACAGCACCACGCCCAGGGACCACAGGTCGGAGGCCGGGCCGGGACGCTGGCCCAGCACCCGCTCGGGGGCGATGAACTCGGGCGAGCCGACGATGCCGCCGGTGTCGGTCAGGTTCGTCTCGCCCTCGATCCGGGCGATGCCGAAGTCCGTGAGGACGATCCGGTCGTGCCGGCCGAGGAGGATGTTTTCCGGCTTCACGTCCCGGTGCAGGATGCCGGCCGCGTGCGCGGCCTCCAGCGCGCCGAGCACCGCCAGGCCGACCCGGGCCGCCTCCCGCGCGCCGAGCGTGCCCTCCTGGAGGGCGTCGCCGAGCGAGCGTCCGTGGACCAGCTCCATCACGATCCACGGCCGGCCGTCGACGACCGCCACGTCGTGCACGTTCACCACGGCGGGATGGTCCAGCCGGGCCGCGGCCCGCGCCTCCCGGCGCATCCGCTCGAAGACGTTGGCCTGTTCACGTTCGGGCAGGTGGTCCGGTACGCGGGGTTCCTTGACGGCGACCTCGCGGTCCACCGTCTCGTCCTTGGCGCGCCACACCGTGCCCATGCCGCCGTGCCCGAGCTTGGCGAGCAGCCGGTAGCGTCCCGCGATGAGCCTCCCGACGCCCGGCTCCTGCGGCGGGGCAACCCGGACGGGCACCGCGGACTGCTGCGGCGGCACCGGCCTGGGCGGCTGGAGAACAAAACTCGTCGTCTCGTCGGCCTCGTGACCGGCGCCCCCGTCGAAACTCATGGGTCCATCCCTATCGCGCCAGACAGACCGGTTTCCACCGGCGGCGCACACCGGTCACAGACCCGTGACGCGTCATGCGCCTTATCTCCCGTTTAGGTCGATACGACGAACGTGTCGACCGCGACGTCGAAGTACTCGCGCGCCTCCCGCACCTTGCCGACCGGCGCCGACACCCACACGTCGTACAGCAGCCCGCCCTCCTCCCAGCACAGGTCGTAGGTGTGCCGGGGCCCCTCCGCCGCGCTGAAGCCGTTCCAGGTGAACTCCCACAGGGCGGCGGGGCGCGTGCCGTGACGCGTCTCGGTGACCCGGCCGTCGTGGTAACCCGGGTTGGTGTCCGGGCCCCTGGCCGCGGCGGACTCCATCACGGCGAGCGGGCCGCCGGGTCGGACGGCGGCGACCTTGATGCCGAGCCGGAAGACCTGGCCCGGGGACATGTAGAAGACCCGCTCGCCCTGCGGCACCCGGGTGAAGTCCTCCGGGACGGCGAGCGAGAACCCGGCCGGATCCACCGCCACGCGGTAGCCGGAGGGGGCGGTCGGCCCGCCGGGCCGGTCGTCCGAGGCGGCGGAGGCGGAGCCTGCCGGGGCGGACACGGCGGACCGGGCGGGCCCGGAGGACGTGGCGGAACCGGACGGGGAACGGGTGGCCGAGGGGGTCCCGGTGGGCGTGGCGCCCGCCGAGCCGCCGCTCCCCGTGGAGCCCGGCGCCGAACTCGTCGGGGTGCGTCCGCCGTCGCCGTCACCGTTCAGCAGGAGAGCCGCCGCCGACACGCCCGCCCCCGCCATCGCGGCGACCAGCAGCGCGGCGACCAGCACACCCCGCGTGGAACGCTCCCTGGCCGGTGGCTGCCACGCCGGCCGGGACAGGTCCGCCTGGGTCGGCGTGTACCGCGAGGACACCGGCGTCGGCGTACGCCCGGTGTCCAGGTAGGCGCGCAGCATCCGCTCCGCCTCCGCGGCGCCGAGCCGCCGGTCCGGATCGCGTTCCAGCAGCCCCCGCACGACGGGCAGCAGCGGCTCGGCCTGCGCGGGGGTGCGGATCTCGGCGAAGACGACGGCGTGCAGGATGCCGCCCAACGAATCGCGCCGGAAGGGCGATTCGCCGCTCAGCGCGGTGCACAGCAGCGCGCCCAGCGACCACAGGTCGGACTCCGCGCCGGTCCGCGCCCCGGACATCCGCTCCGGCGCGGTGTACTCGGGCGAGCCGACGAACGACCCGGTCTCGGTGAGCGTGGTGGCGCCCGAGACCTGCGCGATGCCGAAGTCGGTGAGGACGACGCGGTCGCTGTCGCGTTCGAGCAGGACGTTCGCGGGCTTGATGTCCCGGTGCAGGATCCCGGCCGTGTGGGCGGCGCGCAGCGCCCCGAGCAGGGCGATCCCGATGCGGGCCGCCTCGGCCGGCGGGATCGGCCCCCGTGCGGCGATCCGGTCGGCGAGCGAGCCGCCGTCGATCAGCTCCATGACGATGTACGGACGTTCGCCTTCCTCGACGACGTCGTGCACGACGATGATGTGCGGGTGGCTCAGCTGGGCCACCGCGCGGGCCTCGCGCAGGGTCCGGTCGCGGCGGCCGCGCGCCTCCTCGTCGGAGAGCGTGTCGTCCTGGGTCAGCTCCTTGACGGCGACCCGCCGCCCGAGCAACTGGTCGGTGGCGCCCCACACGACCCCCATGCCTCCGCGCCCGAGTCTCGCGTCCAGCCGGTAACGGCCCGCGATGACCCGTGCGGTGTCCCCGCCCCCCTCTGTCCCCATGGGCTCATCATGCCCCACCGGACGTCACGCTTCCGGGGCGCCGTCCGGCCAACTACCGGGACGGGCACGGCTCTACGCGGTCGGCTCCCGCCAGCTTTGCAGTACCTTCCTGAACTGCTCGGCCGCCTCGGGCCAGTCCTCGGCCGGCGAGGACATGTAGATCGCGTACTCGGTGCCGTCGCGGGCCACGTAGGTCTCCTCGATCGCGCGGCGCGGCCCGGGGAACTCCGTGTCCTTCGCCTGCGCGGTCCAGGTGTACTCCCACTCGGCACCGTCCCGGTCCCGGTAGACGTTCTTCTCCAGGGTGACCCGGCGGTAGTCGACCAGCCGCTGGAGCTGCTGTTCCAGGTCGACCTGGTGCGCGTACGGGTCGCTGAAGTCGGGGGACCTGTCGAGGGCGATCCGGAGGAAGTGCTCGCCGCCGTCGGGCGAGTAGTCGATCTGCTTGAGGTCGCCGTCGTCCTGGAACACCTCCCGCTCCCAGCCCTCGGGGAGGGAGAGCCCGAAGCCCAGCGGGTCGTCGACCTCCAGCCAGGAGTCGGCGGGGGTGCTCGTCGCGGACGGGGTGCTCGGGCTCGGCGAGGCGGACGCCGACGCGGACGCGGACGACGACGTGGACCCACCGGTGTCCTGCCGCCCCTCGTCCCACTTCTGCCACGCCACCGCCGTACCGCCGCCGACCAGCGCGGCGAGGACGACCACGAGCGCCAGCACCCGACGACGACGCCGGGGCGGCGGGGACTGCGGGGTGGCCGGTTCCGCACCGGGACGCGTCGGCCCCACGGCGGTCGCGGCGGTCACCTGGTGACCGTGCCGACCGGGATGGCCCGCGTGGCCGGGGTGGCCGGGGACGGGCGTCGCCGCATCCGGTGCCAACGGGAGGTACGCGGTGCCGGCCGTCGGGTGGGACGGCGGATGCGCCACGGGGTGGTCCCCCGAGGCCCGGTCGGGCCCTCCGTACTGCGTCGGCACATACGCCTGCGCCCTGGCGGGACGCCGGCCCTCGGCCGCTTCGGCGAGGAGCTGCTCGGTCTCGGCGGTGTCCGGACGGGCGGCCGGGTCCTTGCGCAGCAGAGCGGTGATGACGGGCCCGAGCGGGCCGGCGTACGCGGGGTCGGCGGCCTCCTCCTCGACGACGGCCTGAAGGGTGGTCAGGGGCGAGGTGCGCCGGAACGGCGACCGCCCCTCGACCGCCGTGTACAGCGTCGCGCCCAGCGCCCACAGGTCCGAGGACGGCCCCGGGTCCTGCCCGCGCACCCGCTCGGGGGCCAGGTAGTCGACCGAGCCGACGACCTCGCCGGTGCGGGTGATGGTGCTGTCGCCCTCGATCTGGGCGATGCCGAAGTCGGTGAGGAGGACCCGGCCGTCGTGCGAGAGCAGCACGTTGCCGGGCTTGACGTCACGGTGCAGGACCCCGGCGGAGTGCGCGGCCCGCAGGGCACGCAGCACCCACAGCCCGATCCGGGCGGCCTCGGTGGGCTCGATCCGCCCGTCCTCCTTGACCGCGTCGGCCAGCGAGCGGCCCTCGACCAGCTCCATCACGATCCACGGACGGCCGTCGTGCTCGAGGACGTCGTGCACGGTGACCACGGCGGAGTGGTTGATCCGGGCGGCCGCCCGGGCCTCCGCCCTGGTCCGCGCCAGCAGAACGGCCTGGTCGCCCTCCGCGACATAGAGCGCCGCCGTCAACTCCTTGATGGCGACGGCCCTGTGGAGCAGCTCGTCGTGCGCACGCCACACCCGGCCCATACCGCCGCTCCCGATGGCGTCGGCGAGCCGGTAGCGGCCCGCCAGGAGCGCGCCCTGCATCTGATTCACGTTGCCCCGCAATGCTCTTGACACAGCCAGCGTAAGGACCGGGCCGCTTCCGGGGAACCAGCAGGGTGCCAAGGTGACAGCACTGTGACGGTTGTCGCCTCGAGGGACGGAAGGGATCCGGACGGGCCGAACACGGCCGGGCGCGGGCGGCCGGACGGGCGCTCAGCCGGTGTACTGATAGGTGGCCGACGCCTGCTCGAACAGCCGGGTCACCTCGTCCCGTTCCGCCTCCGGCCCCCTGACCTGCACGATGTGGTACCGACCCGAGATGAGGATCGCCACATTGCGGACGTACAGCTCCCGCCCGCCGCCGTCGGTCCAGGTGAACTGCCCCTCGGCCATGGTCCGGGCGCCCACCGTCGTCGTCCGCAGTCCGGAGGCCGTCGCCCAGCTGGAGTCGCGGTACGGCTGGAGCTCGCTCTCCTTCTCCCGCTGGTAGACCATCGGGTCGCTGCCGTTCGACGACGCGCTGTCGCGTCCGGGGACGACGATCAGCTCGAAGTCGCCGTGCGTGTACACGACCTGGCCGCGCCCGTTCTTCGGGGTGCGGTCCCAGCCGTTGGCCACGGCGACCCGGAAGCCGGCGTCGTCCGCGCGGACGGTGAACCCGTCGGCGACGTCCGCCCCGGACCCGCCGTTCTGCGTCTGGGTGGCCTGCGCGCCCGAGGACCCCGAGGACGGTGAGGCGCTGCCCGGTGAGGTCTGGTCGGGCCTGGGTTCGCTGCTCGCCTCGGGCGCCTGGCCGTCCGGCGTTCCGGTGGCCCCGGTCCGCCGCGAGCCGTCCGTGCCGGCGGCGCCCTCCTCGTCGGCCTTGGGCATGAAGAGCACGGCGTACGCGATGGCCCCGGCCAGCACGAGCAGGATCAGCACCAGCAGGGTGCGGCCCAGGCTGCGGGGGGAACCGCTCGGCTCCGCCCGGCCGCGTTTGTGCCGTCCATGGGTGGCGGGCAGCCCGGCCCGCCGTCTGCGCACCAGTTCGCCTCGGCGGCGGACGATCGGCAGCCGACGGGGATCGTTCGGCGGCGCGGCGACGACATAGGTGCCCGCCTCCGGCTCCGGCGCGGACCGCACCAGCGAGCGCAGCCAGCCCCGCAGTTCCTCGAAGTCGAGCCGCTCGGTCGGGTCCTGGCGCAGCAGCGACTCCACGACCGGCCTGAGCGGTCCGCACTCCTCGGCGAAGGCAGGCGGCTCGGCGCACACCATCTGCACCAACTCGGCCGTCGACTCCTCCGGATAGGGCGCGTGTCCCTGTACGGCCCTGAAGAGCAGCGCGCCCAGCGCCCACAGGTCGGTCGCGGGACCGATCGGCGCGGCCAGCTGCCAGTTCTCGTGCACCGGGCCGGCCTGTTCGGGCGCCCAGCGTTCGGTGACCGGTCCGACCACGGCCATCCGGGCCTGACGCGCCCGCTCGGCGGCCAGCGCGGTGCCGGGCCCGCGCCGCGCGACGCCTGCGGGCGCCCCGGCCGCCGACTCGTCCCACCGGGTCCCGGCGCGCCCCTCGCCCGACGGCCCCTGGCCCTGCCCCTGCCCCTGCCCGGGCACCTGGGCGCCGGGAAGGGGCGTGAGCGAAGGGTGCGGGGCCTGCGGGGCGGCGTGCGGTGCGCCACCGGGAGCGGCGGGGTGGAGGTGGGCGGGCTGTCCCTGGGCGTACCCGGCGGGTCCGGGCACGGGCGCGCCCGCGACACCGTAGGGGTCGGCGATCTGGCCGGGCGGACCGCCTGCCGGGGTCCCCTGGCCGTCGTGGGCCGGGGTCCGGGCGCCCGGCAGGGCCGCACGTCCGTTCTGCTGGGCCTCCTGGGCCTCCTGCACCCGGGCCGCCGCCCGCGCTCCCGCGCGGTACGCGGCGATCGCCCCGGCGCGCGCGGCGCGGATGTCTCCGCCGGTCTCGGTCGGCGCCCTGCGGGCCACCGCACCGGACGCCCCGCCGCCACCGGACGGTTCACCCGTCGGCACCGGCAGCGCCCCGGACGCGCGCGCCTCTATGGCGGCCCGCCGGGCGGCCTCGGGGTCGACCGTGCCGCCACCGAACCCACCCCCGCCGGAACCGACCCCGACAGGACCGCCGGGACCACCGGAACCGCCGAATCCACCGAAGCCGCCCGCCCCAGCGGGACCGGAACCGGGACCCACGGGGCCGAGAGCGCCCGGTCCGTCCTGTCGGGGCGGAATCGCGGAAGCCCGGGGCCCGACGACAGCCCCGCCTTGGCCCGCGCCGCCGTTCCCCCGGCCCGCCGGGCCCTGTTCACGCTCCGTGGCCTCCGGCGCCGGAACCGGGTCGTACCCGCACAGCGCCTCCTCCGCCGCGCCCACCGCCAGGCCGGTCAGCATGACCCGCCCGTCGTCGCAGACGAGGACCGTGCGCGCGGTGATGTTCCGGTGCACCCAGCCGTGCGCGTGCAGCACCCGCAGTGCCATGAGCACGTCGGAGGCGACCTCGGCCGCCCGGTACGGCGTCAGGGGCTTCTCGGCGAGCAGGGCCGCCAGCGGCCGCGCGGCCACCAGCTCACTCACTATCCACAGCGAGCCGCCCTCGGCGAACACGTCGAAGACCTGGTCGAGCCGAGGATGGTCGGGAATGCCGGCCGTCGCCTGCGCCGCCTCCATCGCCCGCCGGACGACGGGGTCGGCGGGCCGTCGTGTTCCCTCACCCGCGCCCCGGGGCCTCGGGCGCCGTGCCCCGCGCTCCCGGGCGGTGAACCCCTCGGGCAGCCCCTCCGCGTCGAGCACCTCGGCCTCGACCACCTCGGGCAACGGCACCTGGCGGACCAGGACTTCCTGTCCGCTGTAGGTGTCGAAGGCGCGCGACTCCGTGAGTTCGTACTCGTCGGAGGGCGGCAACGGCAGGCGGTAGCGGTCGACGAGCACTCGACCCGCGTAGTCGTCCACGTTGCCTCCCCCGGCCGCCCGGTCGGTCAATTCCGTTCGTGTCGCGTGCCGTTACAGCCGTATCCGGCCGAATAGCTGGATGCGTACGGTCCGCAAGCACTCACGATACGTGCCGGAGGCAACCCGCAAAGAGGGGATGCCAGATCTCAACCGAACACGGCTGCCCGGCGTCCGCCGCCGGGGCCGCGCTACTTCTTCGGTGTGAAGGTCTCCGTGAGCGTCTTCCAGGTCGCCTGCCGCAGCTCGGTACCCCAGGCGGCGGACTTCGCCGTGTACATCAACGCGTACCCGAGACCGTCGTTCACGACGAACCCGCGGTCGATGGTGCGGTACGCGGTCCCGCCGTCCGTGTAGGTGAACTCCCAGTCGGCCGTGTTCCAGCCCCGGTAGTCCACCGCCGCTATTCGGATCTTCTTGTACTGGGAGCGCGTCATATAGCGCTCCTGGTTCTTCCAGTCGGCGACCGGATCTCCCTTGGGCGTGGTCGTCCAGGCGACGAGCAGCTTCTGTCCGTCGGGCCCGGTGAAGCGGTCGCCCGCGGAGTCCGAGGACTGGTACTTCCACCCCGCGGGCAGCCCGATCGAGTAGCCCTGACCGCCCTGGTGCGTCGTCGACGCCTCGGCTGCCCCGGCCGTACCGGCGCCCCCCGGCGCGGACGTGTCGCCCGAAGCGGAACCCGGGGAAGCCGCGGACGCGGAGGCCCGCGAGGACTGCGAGGACGACCCGTCCGTACGGGTCCCGCTGTCCTCGTCCTCCTTGGTGTCGGCGCCGGCGCTCCCCGTGGCCACCGCCCGGGAAGCACCGCCGTCCTTCGCGCCGCCGGCGGTGTCGTCGTCCCCGCCGAGGGTGAGGGCCAGCACGGTGCCGAGCACCGCGAGCGCCACGACCACCGCGATGATCACCAGCGTCCGCTTGGGCACCACATCGGTCAGCGGTGCCCTGGGCACGGGCCGCGGCGGCAGATCCGGCGGCGTCATCACGGGCCACCCGGAACTCCGCCCGGCACCCCCGCCACTGCCCCCGCCACTGCCTCCGGCACCAACGCCTGCACCAGCCCCCGCACCCGAACCGGAACCGGAACGGGCCGACGGCACGGACGCGGACGACGACACCGAGGACGACGACGCGGCACCGGACACCGGCCGCGAGGCCGGCCCCGTCGCCGCCCGGGAAGGCGGTGCCACGGGCGCGGCGGCGGAGGCGGAAGCGGCAGCTCCGGTGCCCCGGGCCGCATCGCCCTTCCGCGCGTCACCGTCCCGCGCCTCGGACGTGCCCACGGAACCGGAGGCACTCGTGCCGTTCGCCGACTTGGCGCGGGCCGCGGCCGCCGAGGTAGCGGCGCCCGCCGCGACGGCGGCCTTGCGCACGGACCGGAAGGCGCCGCGCAGCTTCTCGCCCGCCTCCGCGCCCGCCGAACTCCCCCGGCCCCCGGCGGCGTCCGGCAGAACCGGCAACGGCACGACCTTCGTCGCGTCGACCGGCTCGGCGTGCCGCGGCTCGGGCGCGTGCAGCACGGCGTTGAACATCGCCCGCGCACCGGCGTCGTCGAGCCGTCGCGCGGGGTCCTTGGTGAGCAGCCCGTAGATGACGTCCTTCAGCGGACCCGCGTTCTTCGGCTCCTCCAACTGCTCGGTCATCACCGCGGTGAGCGTGGCGATCGCCGAGCCCTTGTCGTACGGGGGCGAGCCCTCGACCGCCGCGTACAGCAGACCGCCGAGCGACCAGAGGTCGGCCGCCGGGCCCGGCTTGTGACCGCGGGCCCGCTCCGGGGAGATGTACGAGGGCGCGCCGACGAGCATGCCGGTGGAGGTGATGGACGGATCGCCCTCGACCTGCGCGATGCCGAAGTCGGTCAGCACGACCCGGCCGTCCTCGGCGATCAGCACGTTCGACGGCTTCACGTCACGGTGCAGGATGCCCTCGCGGTGCGCCGAACGCAGCACGTCGAGGATGGCCAGCCCGACCTCCGCCGCGCGCTTCGGCTCCAGCACGCCGTCCTCACGGATGACCTCGGCGAGCGACTTGCCCTCGACGAGTTCCATCACGATCCACGGCCGGTCGTCCTCCTCGACCACGTCGAAGACCGTCACCGCGCTGTTGTTGCGGATCCGCGCGATGGCCTTGGCCTCGCGCAACGTCCGCGTGATCAGCCGGCGCTTCTCGTCCTCGTCGATGTTCCCCGGGAACCGCAGCTCCTTGACGGCGACCGTGCGTCCGAGGGTCTCGTCCTCCGCGCGCCACACCGTCCCCATGCCGCCGCGGCCGAGTACGTCTCCCAGCCGGTACCGCCCGGCGAGGAGACGTGCGCTCTTGTCCTGACGGGATGCTCCCGCCCGCTCCGCCTCCGACATGCGTCCCCTCATGCAACCCGCCCTGACAGAGCCTCCATTGTCCCTCACCCGACAAGTGCCCGACGCCCAGGGTGCCTCTCATCCCCTTCCGGCCGCACTCGGGAGCGGTGCATTCCGGCCAGAAGGTGCAGCACGCTCCGGCCACAGGGCCCCACGGGCCCCTTTCGCGGGGCGGGGACCCGCTGAAGTGAGACACCACCGGCCCTGGATGATGGGGCTGCCGGGGAAGGAGAGCAGAAGGGAGGAGTCGTGATGCGACCGCTGCGGAGCATGGTGGCCGGACCCGTGGCCCTCGCGCTCCTCGGCCTGTTCGCGACCGGCTCACAGGCCGCCCCCGCACCGCCCACGGCCTCCCTCCTCCCGCTGCTCCTCACCCGGGGCAAGGCGCCCGCCGCCGCCCTGCTGGCCGGTGAGGAGAGCGGCACCCGCTACGCGGAGGCCGGCCCCGGCGTCTCCCGCTCCGACCATTTCCGGGCCGGCAGCATCACGAAGACCTTCCTCGCCACCGTCGTGCTCCAACTGGCCTCCGAGCACCGGCTGTCGCTGTCCGACACGGTGGAGTCGCACCTGCCGGGCCTGGTGCGCGGGGCGGGCAACGACGGGCGCGCGCTGACCCTGCGTTCCCTGCTCACCCACACCAGTGGCCTGTACGACTTCACCCGGGACACCGAGGGAGTCGTGCCCGTCCTCCCGCTGCAAGCCGTCCGTATCGCCGTCACCCACCCTCCGGCCGACCGCGGCCGCTTCGCCTACTCCAACACCAACTACGTCCTGCTCGGCCTGGTGGTCGAGCGGGTCACCGGCCGCCCGTACGCCACGGAGGCGAAGCGGCGGATCATCTCTCCGCTGGGTCTGACGGGCACCTCCTTCCCCGGCTCCCGCACCTCTCTGCCCTCCCCGCACGGCCATGCCTATGCCCCGGACGGGACCGACGTCACCGCACTCGACCCGCGGGTGGCCGGGGCCGCGGGCGAGCTGGTGACCACGCTCACCGACCTGAACCGCTTCTACGCGGCGCTGCTCGGCGGCGAACTGCTGCCCCCGCGCCGGCTGCGCGAGATGCTCGACACCCGTACCGCACACGGCTCGTACGGCATGGGTCTGTTCCCCGTGAAGCTCCCGTGCGGCGTCACGGTGTGGGGACACAACGGCCGGATCACCGGAAGCTACGTGCGCACCGCGGCCACCGTCGACGGTCGGCGTGTCCTCACCTTCCGGGTGAACACGACGGCGATCGCAGACCCCGCCCTCGAACCGGCCCTGCTCGCCGCCGAGTTCTGTCCTCGCTGTCCGTAGAACGACCCGGCTCCGAACGGATATCCCGGATCGGCGCACCCGTTCGAGTGAATCGGCCCCGCGCAAGCCGAGGCGGGCGCGGGGCCGACAGGGGAATTCACCGGGCCGGGAAGGGACGTTCGGAAGTTCAGAGGGGCACGATGTCCGGCGCTCCCAGCCGGGCCGCGTCCGCCGTCAGGTCGTCGGGCTGACGCTGGGACTCCCGCTCGGCCTCCACCCGCTTCTCGTAGTGCTGGACCTCGCGCTCGATCTGGTCCTTGTCCCAGCCGAGGACCGGCGCCATCAGCTCGGCGGCCTCACGGGCGCTGCGCGTGCCGCGGTCGAAGGTCTCGATGGAGATACGGGTGCGGCGCGTCAGGACGTCGTCGAGGTGCCGTGCCCCCTCGTGGGAGGCGGCGTAGACGATCTCGGCACGCAGGTAGTCGTCGGCGCTCTGGAGCGGCTCGCCCAGCGTCGGGTCTGTGGCGATGAGGTCCAGCACCTCCTCCGCCATCGCCCCGAAACGGTTGAGAAGATGCTCCACCCGCACCACGTGCAGCCCGGTCCGCGCCGCGATCCGCGCCCGCGCGTTCCACAGCGCCCGGTAGCCTTCCGCGCCGATCAGCGGCACGTCCTCCGTGACGCAGTCGGCGACCCGCTGGTCGAGCCCGCGCACGGCCTCGTCGACCGCGTCCTTCGCCATCACCCGGTACGTCGTGTACTTGCCGCCCGCCACGACCACCAGCCCCGGTACCGGATGCGCGACGGTGTGCTCCCGCGACAGCTTGCTGGTGGCGTCGGACTCGCCGGCCAGCAGCGGGCGCAGCCCGGCGTACACGCCCTCGACGTCGTCCCGGGAGAGCGGGACCCGCAGGACCGAGTTCACGTGTTCCAGCACGTAGTCGATGTCCGCGCTGGAGGCGGCCGGGTGGGCCTTGTCGAGGTCCCAGTCGGTGTCGGTGGTGCCGATGATCCAGTGCCGGCCCCACGGGATGACGAACAGCACGGACTTCTCGGTGCGCAGGATCAGACCGGTGGAGGAGCTGATGCGGTCCCTCGGCACGACGAGATGGATGCCCTTGGACGCGCGGACGTGGAACTGCCCGCGCTCTCCCACCATCGCTTGCGTGTCGTCGGTCCACACCCCTGTGGCGTTGACGATCTGCCGGGCGCGGATCTCGTACTCCCCTCCTCCCTCGGCGTCCTGCACACGCGCGCCCACGACCCGTTCGCCCTCGCGCAGGAAGCCCGTCACCCGCGCGCGGTTGGCCGCCTTCGCCCCGTAGGCCACGGCCGTGCGCACGAGGGTGGCGACGAAGCGGGCGTCGTCCATCTGGGCGTCGTAGTACTGCAACGCGCCGACCAGAGCGTCCTTCTTCAAGGCGGGGGCGACCCGCAGGGCGTGACCGCGGGTCAGGTGGCGGTGCGTCGGCAGGCCCCGGCCGTGCCCGCGGGCCATGGACATCGCGTCGTAGAGCGCTACGCCCGAACCGGCGTACCAGCGTTCCCAGCCCTTGTGCTGGAGCGGGTACAGGAAGGGCACGGGCTTCACGAGGTGCGGAGCGAGCCGCTCCAGCAGCAGCCCGCGCTCCTTGAGCGCTTCCCGTACGAGCGCGAAGTCGAGCATCTCCAGATAGCGCAGGCCACCGTGGATCAGTTTGCTGGACCGGCTCGACGTGCCCGACGCCCAGTCGCGCGCCTCGACCAGGCCCGTGGACAGGCCGCGTGTCACGGCGTCCAGGGCGGTGCCCGCGCCGACCACACCGGCTCCCACCACGAGCACGTCCAGCTCCCGCTCGGCCATGGCTGCCAGTGACTCGGCTCGCTGTGCCGGCCCCAGTGTCGCTGTCCTCACCGCTGCCTCCCGTACAGGTCGCGCCGGCCGCACCCTCAGGGCGAGATCCGGTTCGTATCCCTCATGCCCAAATTCTGACCGCGATGCCCCGCTTCAGCCACCACTCGCCCCCAGCCTGTGGACAACTCCCACGGAACCTGAACCGACCCTTCCGGAGAACGCGACGGAGGCCACGGGCCGTCACGGCTGGTCGCTGCCGGTCGTCGCCGACCGCCGCAGCCGCGGGTCGCCGCCGCTCGGCGCACGGCCCGGGCAGGCCGATCGACACAACCGCCAACACAGTCGATCAATCCCGCATAACGGTCATATTTACTCCTAGTCTGACATTGCGCTCGCCCACTCTGTCCACCGGGCTTGCGCACCTGTCCCACCTCGGTTACTGGGAAGGACGGCATACGCCATGCCCGCAGATCTCGCCGTCATCGGACTCGGCCCGTTCGGCCTGCCCCTGGCCCAGGCCGCCGTGGCCGCCGGAATCCCCACCATCGGCTACCGCACCGGCCCCGAGGCCGGCTCCCTCAGCCCCGCCGAACTGCGCCGGATGCTCTCGGGAGGCTTCCGGCCCGCCACCAACCCCGCCGAGCTGGGCCGGGTACGCACCGCCGTCATCTGCGCCCCCACCCCACGCGACGCGGACGGCGGGCTCGACCTGACCCAGCTGGAAACGGCCGCCCGCACCCTCGCCGGGCACCTGCGCCCGCACACCACCGTGATCCTCGAGTCGCCCGTGTACCCGGGCGCCACGGAGGACTTCCTGCGGCCTCTGCTGGAGGAGACCTCCGGCCTGCGCGCGGGACGCGACTTCCACCTGGCCTACTCCCCCAGCCGGGTCGACCCGGGTACCCGCGCCTTCAACCCGGCCAACACCCCGAAGGTCATCGGCGGTCTCACCCCCGCCTGCACCGAGTCCGCCGCCGCCTTCTACGGCCGTCTCACCGACAAGGTGGTACGCGCGCGTGGCCTGCGGGAGGCCGAGACCGTGCAACTCCTGGAGACCAACTTCCGGCACGTGAACATCGCCCTCGTCAACGAGATGGCCGTCCTCTGCCACGACCTCGGCGTCGACCTGTGGGACGTCGTCCGCTGCGCGGAGACCAAGCCCTTCGGCTTCGAGGCCTTCCGCCCCGGCCCCGGGGTCGGCGGCCACTCCGTCCCCCTGGACCGGACCGGCCACTCCGGCAGCCCGCTGCGCATGGTCGAACTGGCCCAGCAGGTCAACAGCCGGATGCCCCGCTACGTCGTCCAGCGCGCCGCCGCCCTCCTCAACGAGCACGGCAAGTCGGCGCGGGGCGCGCGCGTGCTGCTGCTCGGCGTCACCTACAAGCCCGACCTCGCCGACCAGCAGAACACCCCCGCGCGCGAGATCGCGATCCGCCTGATGGAGCTCGGCGCCGCCGTCAGCTACAACGACCCGCACGTCCCGTCCTGGAGCGTCCTGGACCGCCCGGTGCCGCGCGCCGACTCCCTGTACGAGGCCGCGGCGGACGCCGACCTGACGATCCTCCTCCAGCAGCACCGGACGTACGACCTCCAGGGCCTGTCGGTGAAGGCGCAGCTGCTGCTGGACACGCGGGGGGCCACCCCTACGGGGGCGGCGCACCGGTTGTGAGCCGGGGCGCACACGGCCGCCCAGGGCTCCGGGGGCTGGTGGCGTGCGCCACCGCCCGCCGGTAACGTACGGAACAGGCGGAGCCCACCGCAGCGGTCACTGCGGCAGGCTCCAGGATGCATCACGGAATCTCCGCCCCTACGTGTGTTGGGGGCGGCCGCTCACCATCCGAAAAGACGCAAGATCCACCTCCTCCGGCACCGCACCGTCCGAAGCGGTCCCAGCGGGTGGGCTTGCGGTGACGTCCAACGGGCGCCCCCTTCCACGACGCCGCCATGGCCCACGCCCCCCTGACCAGCCCGGTTCCGCCCCGAACGCGACCGCGCGCCCCCGCTCCGCGTCACCCGCCCCGGCCCGTCCGGGCATGCGAAAGGGGCCGGCCACCTCACCCGAGTGAGTTGACCGGCCCCTGCCGACGTCCTACGGAGAAGCGCCTATCGGCGGTGCACCGAGTCCGCCACCGTCACCTCGACGCGCTGGAACTCCTTCAGCTCGCTGTACCCGGTGGTGGCCATGGCGCGGCGCAGGGCACCGAAGAGGTTCATCGAGCCGTCGGGCGTGTGCGACGGGCCGGTGAGGACCTCCTCGATGGTGCCGACCGTGCCGAGGTCGACCTTCTGCCCACGCGGCAGCTCCTCGTTGACGGCCTCCATGCCCCAGTGGTGACCACGGCCCGGCGCGTCGGTCGCGCGCGCCAGCGGCGAGCCCATCATCACCGAGTCGGCACCGCAGGCGATCGCCTTGGCCAGGTCGCCGGACCAGCCGACGCCGCCGTCCGCGATCACGTGCACATAGCGGCCGCCGGACTCGTCCATGTAGTCACGGCGGGCCGCCGCCACGTCCGCGACCGCCGTCGCCATCGGGACCTGGATGCCCAGCACGTTGCGCGTGGTGTGCGCCGCGCCGCCGCCGAAGCCGACCAGGACGCCAGCCGCGCCCGTGCGCATCAGGTGCAGGGCCGCCGTGTAGGTGGCACAGCCGCCGACGATCACCGGGACGTCGAGCTCGTAGATGAACTGCTTCAGGTTCAGCGGCTCGTGCGAACCGGAGACGTGCTCCGCCGACACGGTCGTGCCGCGGATGACGAAGATGTCCACGCCCGCGTCCACGACGGCCTTGGAGAACTGGGCCGTGCGCTGCGGGGACAGGGCGGCCGCGGTGACCACGCCCGAGTCGCGCACCTCCTTGATGCGCTGCCCGATCAGCTCCTCCTTGATGGGAGCCGCGTAGATCTCCTGGAGGCGGCGGGTCGCGGTCTGCGCGTCCAGCTCGACGATCTCGTCGAGCAGCGGCTGCGGGTCCTCGTGCCGGGTCCACAGGCCCTCGAGGTTGAGGACGCCGAGGCCGCCCAGCTCGCCGATACGGATGGCGGTGGCCGGGGAGACGACCGAGTCCATGGGGGCGGCCAGGAAGGGCAGCTCGAACCGGTAGGCGTCGATCTGCCAGGCGATCGAGACCTCCTTCGGGTCCCGCGTACGGCGGCTGGGGACGACGGCGATGTCGTCGAAGGCGTACGCCCGGCGGCCGCGCTTGCCGCGCCCGATCTCGATCTCAGTCACGTGTGTGGCCTTTCCCTGATGCGTTGCAGCGTCTTCCAGTATCGCCGACGGGTACGACAAGGGCGGCCCCGGAGTCCCCGGGGCCGCCCTTGGTACGCCTGACCAACGCTTCACGCGCGCGTGCGGGTCACTTACGGCTGTAGTTCGGCGCCTCGACCGTCATCTGGATGTCGTGCGGGTGGCTCTCCTTGAGGCCCGCGGAGGTGATCCGGACGAAGCGGCCGTTGTCCTGGAGCTCCGGCACGGTCCGGCCGCCGACGTAGAACATCGACTGGCGCAGGCCGCCGACCAGCTGGTGGACGACGGAGGACAGCGGGCCGCGGTAGGGCACCTGTCCCTCGATGCCCTCGGGGATCAGCTGCTCGTCGGAGGCGACACCCTCCTGGAAGTAGCGGTCCTTGGAGAACGACTTGCGCTCGCCGCGGGTCTGCATGGCGCCCAGGGAGCCCATGCCGCGGTAGGACTTGAACTGCTTGCCGTTGATGAACAGCAGCTCGCCCGGCGACTCCTCGCAGCCCGCGAGCAGCGAGCCGAGCATCACCGTGTCGGCACCCGCGACCAGGGCCTTGGCGATGTCGCCGGAGTACTGGAGGCCGCCGTCGCCGATGACCGGTACACCGGCCTCCTTGGCGGCGAGCGCGGCCTCGTAGATGGCGGTGACCTGCGGGACGCCGATGCCGGCGACCACGCGGGTCGTACAGATGGAGCCCGGTCCTACACCGACCTTGATGGCGTCGGCGCCCGCGTCCACGAGGGACTTGGCGCCGTCGCGGGTGGCGATGTTGCCGCCGATGACGTCGACGCCCGTGTGGTTCGACTTGATCTTGGCGATCATGTCGCCGACGAGCCGCGAGTGGCCGTGGGCGGTGTCCACGACGATGAAGTCGACACCGCGCTCGATCAGGGCCTGGGCCCGCTCGAAGGAGTCACCGGCCACGCCGACGGCGGCGCCGACCAGCAGCCGGCCCTCGGCGTCCTTCGCGGCGTGCGGGTACTTCTCCGCCTTGACGAAGTCCTTGACCGTGATGAGGCCCTTGAGGACACCCTCGTCGTCGACCAGCGGAAGCTTCTCGATCTTGTGCTTGCGCAGCAGCTCCATGGCCTCGACGCCGGAGATGCCGACCTTGCCGGTGACCAGCGGCATCGGCGTCATGACCTCGTGCACGCGGCGCGAACGGTCGGTCTCGAAGGCGATGTCGCGGTTGGTGACGATGCCGAGCAGCCGCTTGTTGCCGTCGGTGACCGGGACACCGCTGATGCGGAACTTGCCGCACAGCGCGTCGGCCTCGGCGAGCGTGGCCTCCGGGTGGATGGTGATCGGGTCGGTCACCATGCCGGACTCGGAGCGCTTGACGAGGTCGACCTGGTTGGCCTGGTCCTCGATGGAGAGATTGCGGTGCAGAACACCGACGCCGCCCTGACGGGCCATCGCGATCGCCATGCGCGATTCGGTGACCTTGTCCATGGCGGCGGAGAGCAGCGGGATGTTCACCCGCACGTTCTTCGAGACGTACGAGGCGGTGTCGATCTCGTCGGGAGCCATGTCCGACGGGCCCGGCAGCAGCAGCACGTCGTCGTAGGTGAGCCCGAGGGTCGCGAATTTTCCGGGCACTCCGTCGACGTTGGCAGTCATGACACCTTCCCCAAATGGCCTTGATCGGTGCGGATGTCCATGCTAACGGGAACCGCACCTCCCGAATTCCACGGTCGGACGTGACTCCGGGCTTCGTATGTTCGTACGGAAACCGTCGGCGCCCTGTTCAGCGACGCGCCTTTCGAGGGCGGCGCCAGGGGGCCACCGCGGATCGCGCTACTGCTCGGCGAGCGCCCGCAGTCTGCTCAGCGCCCGGTGCTGGGCGACCCGGACCGCGCCGGGTGACATTCCCAACATCTGGCCGGTCTCCTCGGCGGTGAGGCCCACCGCGATCCGCAGCAGGAGCAGTTCCCGCTGGTTCTCGGGCAGGTTGGCCATCAGCTTCTTGGCCCATTCGGCGTCGCTGCTGAGCAGGGCGCGCTCCTCGGGACCGAGCGAGTCGTCCGGCCGTTCGGGCATCTCGTCGGAGGGCACCGCCGTCGAGCCCGGGTGGCGCATCGCGGCGCGCTGGAGATCGGCGACCTTGTGCGCGGCGATGGCGAAGACGAAGGCCTCGAAAGGCCTGCCGGTGTCCCGGTAACGGGGCAGGGCGAGAAGAACCGCCACGCAGACTTCCTGCGCGAGGTCCTCGACGAAGTGGCGCGCGTCGCCGGGCAGCCGGGACAGCCGGGTACGGCAGTAGCGCAGCGCCAAGGGGTGGACATGGGCCAGCAGGTCATGAGTGGCCTGCTCGTCGCCGTCCACGGCGCGATGGACGAGCGACCCGATCGTCCCCACGGCAGTGACCGCCTCGTCATCGCGCATCGGTCCATGGTGCACTGCGGCCGGACCGGCCGCGGCACCGTGCCCTTCGTTGTGCACCGAAGCGTTATGAGCAGGTGCGCCGGAAGTCATCCCCTGCGCCCTCCCCTCCCGCTCGACCGACTCGTCCCCGAGGAACTCCACACCTCAAGGATGCGGCATCCGCGGCGAAACGAGCAGCGGGCATCCTGCGAGAGGCTGCGCCGCTCCGGTACGCCGTGCGGTGACAGAGGTTGCCGTCCGGCCTCCGCACCGCGTCTGAGCTGGGAGTTCGGTCCACGACCCCGCTCCCCTCACCGGATGACGGATGTCACCCGAAGCCGATCGGATCCACCGGACGGCCGCGGTCCGTCCCTCGGTGGACCGGCCCGGCCCGGTCCCGCTCGGGTCCGCTCCGGGCCCGCGGGGACGGACATCGGAGACAGGCGGCGGGGACGGGCAGGCGGGGAGAGCTCCTAGCGGACCAGTCCCCACCGGAAGCCGAGCGCCACCGCGTGCGCGCGGTCCGAGGCGCCGAGCTTCTTGAAGAGCCGGCGGGCGTGCGTCTTGACGGTGTCCTCGGAGAGGAACAGCTCACGGCCGATCTCCGCGTTGGAGCGGCCGTGGCTCATGCCCTCGAGGACCTGGATCTCACGGGCGGTGAGCGTGGGCGCCGCGCCCATCTCGGCCGAGCGCAGCCGGCGCGGGGCGAGCCGCCAGGTCGGGTCGGCGAGCGCCTGCGTGACGGTCGCGCGCAGTTCGGCGCGCGAGGCGTCCTTGTGCAGATAGCCGCGGGCGCCGGCGGCCACCGCGAGGGCGACGCCGTCGAGGTCCTCCGCGACCGTCAGCATGATGATGCGTGCTCCCGGGTCGGCGGACAGCAGTCGCCGTACGGTCTCGACGCCGCCCAGTCCGGGCATGCGTACGTCCATCAGAATCAGGTCCGAGCGGTCGGCACCCCAGCGGCGGAGGACTTCCTCGCCGTTGGCCGCCGTCGTCACGCGCTCGACGCCGGGCACGGTCGCGACCGCGCGGCGGAGCGCCTCTCGGGCAAGCGGGGAGTCGTCGCAGACGAGGACGGATGTCATGGCCGCCCTCCGCAGCTGATGCGCGTCACCTTGTGCCTCCAGGCTGTTACGAATCGTCACCTGTGCGGTCGACCGTCTCGGACGCCTGCCCGAGCGTTTGTGTTTTCAACCGCCACCGCACTCTCAACGACGGTCACTCGAAAGAGTTACGGGGCCGCATGCATTCTTCGGCACTCTACGTGAGGGGGCGGATACAGAGGAGGCAGCCACACGGACCCTCAAGCTTTCATCACAAGCGATGCCCCATTCGGCCCTATTTCTTCCCTTTTACTGGTGTCTGAGGCTAGATTCGCAATGAGTCATATTTTCATCTCCTTAGATCGTAGTTGTACGGTCGTGGGCACCGTATCCGCTCTGAACGGCTACAAGGGGTCACGCAATGGCAGATTTCTCCCGCCTTCCCGGACCGAACGCGGACCTGTGGGACTGGCAGCTCCTCGCTGCCTGCCGCGGGGTGGACAGTTCGCTCTTCTTCCATCCGGAGGGTGAGCGCGGGGCGGCTCGGAGCGCTCGAGAGAACTCGGCCAAGGAGGTCTGCATGAGGTGCCCGGTCCGCGCGCAGTGTGCGGCGCACGCGCTGGCGGTACGCGAGCCGTACGGCGTGTGGGGCGGGTTGACCGAGGACGAGCGCGAGGAGCTGATGGGCCGGGCGCGCAATCGCCTGGTGTCGGCGTCGTCGGGCGCGAGAGACGCGTCCTCGAACACATGAAGGAACGTTTCTTCAAAGCGCTGTGACGCGGCGGTCCCGAAAAACGGCGGGCACACACGTGTGTGCCCGCCGTTTTTTCGCTGCCGGTCAGCCGACGCGTGCCGCCGCCCGGCCCAGCTGCTCCAGCGTGGCCGACACCGCCGGCACCTGGGCCAGGTCGGGCAGCGTGAGCGCGACGATCTCCCGTCGCACCGCCGGTTCCAGGGCCACCGCGCGGACACCGCGCGGCCGGACGGACTCGATCGCGAGCTGGGGCAGCACGGCGACGCCGAGGCCCGCGCCCACCAGGCCGACCACCGCCGGGTAGTCGTCGGTCGCGAAGTCGATGCGGGGCGTGAAGCCCGCGCTCTCGCACACCTGGACCAGTTGTCCGCGGCAGCGGGGACAGCCGGCGATCCACGGTTCGGCGGCGAGGTCGCCGATCGCGACGGACCCCGAGGGGTCGGTGCGCGCCAGGCGGTGCCGTTCGGGGACGAGAGCGACCAGCCGGTCCGTCAGCAGCGGCCGTACGACGAGGTCGTCCCACTCGCCTTCGCCCGCCTGGGCGGCGTCGCCGGTGCCCGTCGCGCGTTCGTAGCGGAAGGCGAGAGCGATGTCGCAGTCGCCCTCGCGGAGGAGTTCGACCGACTTCGGCGGCTCGGCCTCCTCCAGCGAGACCCGGGTCCCGGGGTGGGCCGCGCGCAGGGCGGCGAGGGCGGTGGGGACGAGGGTGGAGCTGCCGCTGGGGAAGGACACCAGACGGACCCGGCCGGCCCGCAGGCCCGCGATGGCGGCGACCTCCTCCTCGGCCGCGGTCAGGCCGGACAGGATGCCGGCCGCGTGCCGGACGAGGGCCTCGCCCGCCTGGGTCAGGCGCATCTCGCGTCCGCTGCGGACCAGCAGGGGCGTGCCGACGGACGCCTCCAGGGCCTTCATCTGCTGGCTGACGGCCGGCTGGGTGCAGCCCAGTTCGCGCGCCGCCGCCGAGAAGGAACCGCCGGCGGCCACGGCACGCAGGACGCGGAGATGACGGGCCTCGATCATTCATCGAGCATAAGGGAGCCTTGGGCAGCCAGGCGAATAATGCGTCGACACTTTGACCTCAGGGCTCGTACCGTGCCGCTATGAGGCTTCTGTCTGTGAATCTGGGCCGCCCGAAGGCCGTGCCGTACACCGACCACCCGCAGGGGCTGACCGGGATCGACAAACGGCCGGTCGAAGGGCCCGTGCGGGTCGCGGCGCCCGGCCCCAAGGGGGTCGGGGGCAGCGGACTGGCCGGGGACGCGGTGTGCCACCTGCGCCACCACGGCGGCGACGACCAGGCGGTGTACGCCGTCGCGCGCGAGGACCTCGACGACTGGGAGCGCGAGCTGGGGCGCCCGCTGGCCAACGGCGCGTTCGGCGAGAACCTCACCACCACGGGGCTCGACGTCTCCGGCGCGCGGATCGGCGAGCGCTGGCGGGTCGGCCCCGACCTGGTGCTGGAGGTGACCTCCGGGCGGATACCGTGCCGCACCTTCCAGGGCCACCTGGGCGAGAAGCGGTGGGTCAGGAGGTTCACCGAGAAGGCGGCCACCGGCGCGTATCTGCGGGTGATCGTGCCGGGCGAGATCCGCGCGGGGGACGAGGTGCGGATCGTCCACCTGCCGGAGCACGAGGTGACGGCCCGGATGGAGTTCCAGGCGGGCACCACGCACCGGGAGCTGCTGCCCCGGCTGCTCGCGGCGGGCGAGGCGCTGCACCCGGAGGCGCTGGCGGCGGCCCGTAGGTACGTGGAGAAATACGGGGACGAGTCCGGGAACGAGTCCGGGATCGCCTCCGGGAAGGGGTCCGGGGGCAGGTGAGGGGTGGGCAGGGAGCAGGTGAGGGGCGGGCAGGGAGCAGGTCGGGGGCCAAGTGCGGTGACGGGTAAGGGGGCTGAGTTCGCGTCAGTCCGGCCCGTGCCAGGTGCCCGGGGAGCGGATGGGGCGCGGGACGGCGTACGCGGTCTCACGCACGAGCCCTTCACCTTCGGGAGGCCGCGTGCAGACATCGGACGCCCGTACTCCGGGTCACTAATCTTCTGCCATGACAACGGCTCTGATTACGGGTTCGACCGCGGGCATCGGCGCCGCGTTCGCGCGCAGACTGGCGGCGGACGGGCATGATCTCGTCCTCGTGGCACGGGACATCAAGCGGCTGCGCGAGCAGGCGACCGAGTTGCACGACCGGCACGGCATCGAGGCGGAGGTGCTGACGGCCGACCTCGCCACGGACGAGGGCATCGAGGCGGTGGCCGCGCGGCTCGGCGACCGCAAGAACCCCGTCGACCTGCTGATCAACAACGCCGGCTTCGGCAACAAGGGCCGCTATCTCGACGTGTCCATGGCCGACGAGCTGAGGATGCTCAAGGTGCACTGCGAGGCCGTGCTGCGGCTGACGTCCGCGGCGACGGCGGCGATGCGCGAACGCGGGCGCGGGGGTGTCGTCAACGTGGCCTCGGTGGCGGCCTTCGTCCCGCGCGGGACGTACGGGGCGTCCAAGGCGTGGGTCGTGCAGTTCACCCAGGGAGCCGCGAAGGACCTGGCGGGGAGCGGGGTGCGGCTGATGGCGCTGTGCCCCGGGTTCGTGCGCACGGAGTTCCACGAGCGGGCCGGGATGGGCACGGACAACATCCCGGGCTGGATGTGGCTGGACGCGGACAAGCTGGTCGCGGCCGCGCTGCACGACCTGGCGCGCGGGAAGTCGCTGTCGATCCCCGACCCCCGCTACAAGGCGCTGATGGGGCTGGTGAAGGTGACCCCCCGGGCGCTGCTCGGCGGCATCAGCTCCAGGACGGGCCGGAAGTACGGGCCCCAGTAGCGGCCCCGGCGGTGGACGGGTGACGTCGGCGCTCCGGTGGGAAAATGAGCGTGACGGAGACCGGACCCAGGGGGGCCGGAGGCGGCGTCATGACGTTCGTACAGCTCATCGACTGCAAGACCAGCCGGTTCGACGAGATGGACCGGCTGATGGACACCTGGGTCGAACAGACCAGGGGCAAGCGGACCGCGTCGCACGCGGTGGTCGGCAAGGACCGCTCGGACGCGTCGCACTTCATCGAGATCGTGGAGTTCCCCTCGTACGAGGAGGCGATGCGCAACTCGAACCTTCCGGAGACCGACAAGGTCTTCCGGGAGCTGGTGGCCCTGTGCGACGAGATGCCGACCTTCACGGATCTCGACGTCGTACGGGACGAGCAGTTGTACGCCGGGACGGCGCGGCGGTTCTTCGAGACGATCGGCGCGCCCGGCGAACTGGCTCCGCTGGACGGTCTGCTGGCCGAGGACTACCACGACCACGATCCCGCCAACGAGCAGGACACCATGGGGATGGACGCGATGCGCCGGGAGGTCGAGATGTGGCGGGGCGGGTTCGACTTCGCCTTCACCCTCGAGGACCAGATCGAGCAGGGCGACCGCGTGTGCACCCGGTGGACCTGGACCGGCACCCACAAGGGCGACTTCATGGGGATCCCGGCCACGGGTAAGCGGGTCACCATGACCGGCACGACCGTCTGCCGGTGCCGGGAGGACGGGAAGATCGTCGAGGCCTGGTGGCAGTACGACCGGCTGGGGCTGATGGAGCAGTTGGGGGCGCTGGACGCGCTGGAGCGGTAGTGGACGCCGAGGCCCGGCACCCCTTGTCGCATGGGGTGCCGGGCCTCTGCCGTGCTGTCGACCCGGGTCGGTGGTCGGTGCCTACCGGCCCGGGTCGGGGTCACCGACGCGCTGCGTCAGTGGGAGTGGCCGTGGCTGTGGCCCGCGGCGGCCGGCTCTTCCTCTTCCTTCTTCTCGACGACCAGGGTCTCGGTCGTCAGGAGGAGGGAGGCGATGGAGGCGGCGTTCTCCAGGGCGGAGCGGGTGACCTTGACCGGGTCGATGACGCCGGCCTTGACCAGGTCGCCGTACTCGCCGGTCGCGGCGTTGAAGCCCTGGCCCTTGTCGAGCTCGGCGACCTTGGCCGTGATGACGTAGCCCTCGAGGCCCGCGTTCTCGGCGATCCAGCGCAGCGGCTCGACGACGGCGCGGCGCACGACGGCGACACCGGTCGCCTCGTCGCCGGTCTTGCCGAGGCCGCCCTCCAGCACCTTGGCGGCGTGGACGAGAGCGGAGCCACCGCCGGAGACGATGCCCTCCTCGACCGCGGCGCGGGTCGCGGAGATGGCGTCCTCGAGACGGTGCTTCTTCTCCTTCAGCTCCACCTCGGTGGCGGCGCCGACCTTGATGACGCACACGCCGCCGGCCAGCTTCGCGAGGCGCTCCTGGAGCTTCTCGCGGTCCCAGTCGGAGTCCGTGTTCTCGATCTCGGCCTTGATCTGCGCGACGCGGCCCGTGACCTCGGAGGAGTCGCCGGCGCCGTCGACGACCGTGGTGTCGTCCTTGGTGACGGTGACGCGGCGGGCGGAGCCGAGCACGTCGACGCCGACCTGGTCGAGCTTGAGGCCGACCTCCTCGGAGATGACCGTGGCGCCGGTGAGGACGGCCAGGTCCTGGAGCATCGCCTTGCGGCGGTCACCGAAGCCGGGGGCCTTCACGGCGACCGCGTTGAAGGTGCCGCGGATCTTGTTCACGACCAGGGTCGACAGGGCCTCGCCCTCGAGGTCCTCGGCGATGATCAGCAGCGGGCGGGAGGAGTTGGTCTGGATGACCTTCTCCAGCAGCGGCAGCAGGTCGGAGATCGAGGAGATCTTGCCCTGGTTGATGAGGATGTAGGGGTCCTCGAGGACGGCCTCCATGCGCTCCTGGTCCGTCACGAAGTACGGCGACAGGTAGCCCTTGTCGAAGGCCATGCCCTCGGTGAAGTCCAGCTCCAGACCGAAGGTGTTGGACTCCTCGACGGTGATGACACCGTCCTTGCCGACCTTGTCCATCGCCTCGGCGATGAGCTCGCCGACCTGCTGGTCCTGGGCGGACAGCGCGGCGACGGCGGCGATGTCGGACTTCTCGTCGATCGGGCGGGCGGTGGCCAGCAGATCGTCGGAGATGGCCTTGACGGCGGCGTCGATGCCCTTCTTCAGGGAGGCCGGGGACGCGCCGGCGGCGACGTTGCGCAGACCCTCGCGTACGAGCGCCTGGGCGAGCACGGTGGCGGTGGTCGTACCGTCACCCGCGATGTCGTTGGTCTTGGTCGCCACCTCCTTCACCAGCTGGGCACCGAGGTTCTCGTACGGGTCGTCGAGCTCGACCTCGCGGGCGATCGTGACACCGTCGTTGGTGATGGTCGGGGCGCCGAACTTCTTGTCGATGACGACGTTGCGGCCCTTGGGGCCGATCGTCACCTTGACCGTGTCGGCAAGCTTGTTGACGCCGCGCTCGAGGGCGCGACGGGCGTCCTCGTCGAACTTCAGGATCTTCGCCATGGGAGCGGTTCAGCCCTCTCGGAAAACGTGGGAGAAACGAACTGCGCCCCCAGCACCCGGCTTCACAAAGTCGCGGGGCCAGGAGCGCAGTTCACTGCAAAACTGGGTGAATTACTTCTCGATGATCGCGAGCACGTCGCGAGCCGAGAGGACGAGGTACTCCTCGCCGTTGTACTTCACCTCGGTGCCGCCGTACTTGCTGTACAGGACAACGTCGCCGACCTTGACGTCGAGCGGCAGGCGCTCGCCGTTCTCGAAGCGACCCGGGCCCACCGCGAGGACGGCGCCCTCCTGGGGCTTCTCCTTCGCGGTGTCCGGGATGACCAGGCCAGAGGCGGTGGTCTGCTCGGCGTCGAGCGGCTGGACCACAATGCGGTCCTCGAGCGGCTTGATGGCAACCTTGGAGCTGGTGGTCGTCACGATCCGACCTCCCCCTTCGGAGATCTCACGGGGCTAACTGTCTGAGGTGGCGACCAGGTGGATCCGTCGTCGCGGGTGCCGGACCTGCCCGTCGCTGTTGGCACTCTCCAGGGGGGAGTGCCAGAAGCGAGACTATGACCGCGATTAGCACTCGGTCAAGCGGAGTGCCAATGCCGACGGCGCGTCGGCAGGTTTTCGGGCGGCGGGCCCCCGTCGCCGGACCGGGAGACCGCCGCCCGCACCGGACCGGAAGGATCCCTCAGACGTAGTCCTCCAGTCGGGCCACCGTCAGGTTCTCTTCCTGGATGCGGCGCAGGAGGCGGGTCGTGCGGTCGCGCAGGCCCGGGCCCGTCGACTCGTCGGGGGCCACGGCGATGACGTCGCCGGGGTGGAGGCGGTGGGGGCCGTGGGTGAAGGTGAGGCCGGTGGGGCCCATCGAGGCGCGCCACAGGACGATGGCCGCGATGCCGCAGTCGGCGGCGGCGCGCCGGGTGGTGGTGTCGTAGGCGCCGTAGGGCGGGCGGAAGAGACGCGGGCGCAGGCCGAAGCGGGCGCGGAGTTTGTCCTGCTGGCCGCAGATCTCGGCACGCTGGCCGGCGTAGGGCAGGCCGCGCAGGGCCGGGTGGTCCAGGGTGTGGTTCTGGATGTTCGCGCCCACGGACCGGAGCCGGGCGAAGTGGGCGTACCCCGGGCCCACCACGCTGTCCGTGAGGAACATGCTCACCGGGAGGCGCAGTTCGCGGACCATGTCGACGAAGCGGGGGTCGCGTTCGGCGCCGTCGTCGTAGGTGAGGAAGACGACCCGGTCGGTGGTCGGCACGTGGTCGACGACCGGCGGGAAGGCCGCTCCCGGGCTGCCCGCAAGGGAGCGGGCGGGTCGGCGCGGCGCGGGGGCCAGCGGGACCGTCAGGCCCCAGCGCCGGTACGCGTCGTGTCCTGCCGGGCCGTGCGGGCGGACCCGGGCGGCGGCCTTCTTGCCGAGCCGTTCGATCGGGTCGACGGACTGGGCGCAGCCCGTGAGGGCCGCCAGGGAGGTGAGGGTCGTCAGGATCAGCAGTACGGCCGGCAGGCCCCGCGTCCTCACAGGTAGTCCTCCAGTCGTCCCACCGCGTACCCCTTCGCCGTGACCTTGTCGAGGAACCGGCGGACCATGTCGGGCATGGTGCCCTTCCAGTCGCCGCGGCCGCGGAAGTGACTCAGCACGATGTCGCCGGGGTGCAGGTCCTGGTCCCACTCGCGGTACTCCCAGTGGTCGACGAAGACCTCCTCGGCCCAGAGCGGTGCGTAGCGCACGCCGCAGTTCTTCGCGGCGCGCAGGGTGTCCCGGTCGTAGTTGCCGAAGGGCGGCCGGAAGAGGGCCGGGCGTTTGCCGTAGCGCTTCTCGATCACGTCCTGCATGCCGCAGATCTCGCGCTTCTGGCGGGCGTAGGAGAGGGCGGGCAGGTAGGGGTGGTGCAGGGTGTGGTTGTTCAGCGCCACGCCCCGGTCCTGCATCTTCTTGAAGTACCCGTAGTCGTCCTTGACCAGGTAGTCGCTGAGGAAGGCGGTGTACGGGACCTTCAGTTCGGTCATCATGCGCAGGAACGCCGGGTCCTTCTCGGCGCCGTCGTCGATGGTGAGGAAGACGACCCGGTCCTTCGTCGGGACGGTGGTGAAGACCGGCGGCAGGCCGAGTTCCTCGTGGTCGTCGACCTCGAAGCCCTTGCGGGTGGTGATCTCCGGCTTGTGGGCGGGCGGCGCCGGGGGTGTCAACGGGACCCTCTTCAGGCCCCAGCGCCGCGCCGCGGCGATCCGGGCCTGGTGCGCGGCGCGGAGCCTGGCGGCGTACGCGTGCAGGGCGCGGGCGGGCGCCGCCGCGGGGGGCGGCCCCGCCTTGCCGGGCTGCTGGCCCGGCGCGGGGCTCGCGGGGCCGCCGGCGTCCTCGCCGCCTCCCGCGCAGCCCGAGGCGACGGTGGCCAGTGCGAGGACGGCGATCAGGCTCCGGACGCCCGCGCGCCCGTACCCGGGCCCGCGCCGACGCCGCATCCGAGAACAGCCGCGCTTGTCATCATTTTGTACGACAGGTCCCATGGCGCGGGATCCTCGCAGTCACCGCCCGGGAACCCCGTCCGACACCGCCGCCGCGGACCCACCGTCCACCGACTGGCCCAAAGAGGCCGACGAGGCGGGCGGTGACCGGTGCGGCGGGCGGCTGGTCGACAATGAGGTGGTGAACGACCTCGCTCCCCTCCGCACCTCCGAGGGCCGTGCCCTCCTCGATCTGGTGCGCGACACCGCCCCCGCCGACGAGCTCGCCGTCGCGACCCGGCTGCGCCGAGAGCACCCCGCCGAGCTGGTGTCCGCCGCGCTCGGCCAGGCCCGGCTGCGGCAGCGCGCGGCGGCGAAGTTCGGGGCCGAGGACGCGGAGCGGATGTTCTTCACGCCGAACGGCGTGGAGCAGTCGACGCGGGCGAGTGTCGCCGGATACCGGGCCGAGCGCATGAAGGCGCTGGGCGTGACGTCCGTCGCCGATCTGTGCTGCGGGATCGGGGGCGACGCGATCGCGCTGGCCCGGGCCGGGATCCGGGTGCTGGCCGTGGACCGCGACCCGGTCACCGCACAGGCGGCGCGCGCGAACGCCGAGGTGCTGGGACTGAGCGCGCTGATCGAGGTGCGGGAGGCGGACGTCACCGAGGTGGACACCGCGGGCTACGACGCCGTGTTCGTCGATCCGGCGCGCCGGGGAGGCCGCGGGCGCATCTTCGATCCCGAGGCGTACTCGCCGCCCCTGTCGTGGGCGGTGGGCGCCGCGCTCGCCGCCCCGCGCGCCGCCCTGAAGATCGCGCCCGGTGTGCCGCACGAGGCGATCCCGGCCGAGGCCGAGGCCGAGTGGATCTCGGACGGCGGGGACGTGAAGGAGGCGGTGCTGTGGTTCGGCACCGCGCCGGGGGCCGTGCGGGCCACCCTGCTCCCGGGGCCGCGGACACTGCTCGGCGCCGGGCTGCCCGACCCGGACGTGCGGCCGGTCGGCCGGTATCTGTACGAGCCGGACGGCGCCGTCGTCCGGGCCCATCTGGTCGCCGACGTGGCCCGGGACCTCGACGGCGGACTGATCGACGAGACCATCGCCTACGTCACCGCCGACACCCTGCGCCCCACCCCGTACGCCACCGCCTACGAGATCACCGACCGGCTTCCGTTCAACGTGAAGAAGCTGAAGGCGCTGCTGCGCGAACGCGGGGTCGGGATCCTGACCGTGAAGAAGCGGGGGTCGGCGGTGGAGCCGGAGGAGCTGCGCAGGAAGGTGCTTCCCAAGGGTCACGGGCCGAACGCGGCGACCGTGTTCCTGACCCGGGTGGCGGGGGCGCCGACGATGCTCGTCGGCGCCCCCGCCGGGCCGGCCGTTACTGCCGGTGGAGCGTCTTGAGCGCTGCCAGGTTCGGCTGGGCGCCGACCGGGCCGGGACGCTGCCCGGTGGTGACCGCGGCCTCGCCGCCGGTGGGCGCGGCGAAGGCGCTCGCCGACGTGCTCGGCGGGATGACACCGTTGAAGTACGGGCGGTACTCGACGTAGGCGCTGCCCGCGCCCATCGTGGCACCCACGGTGTTCAGCGCGGCCGGGGAGATCGAGCTGTTGACGCCGAAGGCCGCCGTGAAGTGGACGCTGGCCGTCTCCCGCTGGTAGTAGCTGGTGAGTTCGGCCGACGGGGCGGCGGCGCTGCTGGTCCACAGGAGCGGGCCGAAGACGTTCATGGCCGAGGCCGCCGACACGCCGTCGCGCCAGGAGCCGGAGTAGGCGAGGCCGGTCTGGCTCGGCGCGGACCACCAGAACAGGGCGATGGCCACCGAGATCGACGGGTCCGTGGTACCCGAGATCGGGTAGTAGGAGTACGTCGACGGCCAGCGCGAGAAGCTCGAGTGGGTCAGCGCGTACTTCGCCGCCGAACCGACCGTGATGATCATGGTCTTGTCGGGGTTCAGGCTGTTCAGGTACGACTGCACCGACGCGGTCAGCTTGGTGCCGTTCGTGAGCACGACACCACCCGCGCTGGCGGCGCCGTCCGAGCCGGCCGCGGCCGCCGCCGACAGGGCCGCGCGGTACTCGGTGCCGCCGGCCAGGAAGACGTACTTCGGGGCGGAGCTGATGGTCTTGCTCACCATCACCGAGGTCGCGTAGCGGTCCGCGCCGGTCAGCCGCACGGGGACGTAGCCGAGCGCCTTCACCTGGTTGAGGACGTTGTTGTCGAGGACGGACGTGCTGCCGACCAGGTACACGGGCTTGCCGGGCTTCAGCATCCGCTTCAGCTCGTTCTTCGTCGTCGAGGACAGCCCGGTCTTCTGCGTCATCAGCACCGGGCCCTCCTTCCGGCCGGCCAGGGCGGGCGCGGTGACGGCGTACGCCGGGTCGTCCTGGTTCACCAGGACGGCGGACTTGGCGTCCATCAGGCCGGGCACGCTCTGGCCGATGGTGTTCCAGGTCCAGCGGGAGGAGGCGGTGGCGGTGAGATAGGCGTTGGCGCCCCAGACCCGCGCGGTGCTGTTCTTGCGCAGCGGCTGCCAGCTGGGGTTGCTGCTCTGCGTCGCGCCGGTGACCGCGGTCAGCTCACCGGTGGCCGTGTCGACGTACTCGACGGTGTGCACGTCGTCGCTGTTCGGCGAGGTGTGGGCGTCGAAGACGATCCGCTTGCCGGTGGGCGACCAGGACGGGGCGGCGTACCGGCGCGGGCCGGTGGTGAGCTGCTTGACGTCGGTGCCGTCGGCGTTCGCCGTGAAGATCTGCGGGTTGCCGTCGGTGTCCTTGCGGACGAACGCCAGCTTGGTGCCGTCCGGCGACCAGGCGGGCTGCTCGGCGTCGGCCAGGGCGAGCTTGACCGTGTTCGCCGCGGCGTCGAAGACGTACACGCCGGCCGCGGCGTCGCAACTGCCCGCGCGGCGCTCGAAGGCGACCAGGCCCTTGACGTTCACGCTCGGCTCGGAGTCGCAGACGGTGGCCGGTTCCAGGTTCGCCGGCAGCAGCGGGCCGGGTGCCCAGGAGGCGTCGGAGGGACCGTAGACGAGCTGGCCGCCGCTGGCGAAGACGACGAAACGGCCGCCGTTCCAGAAGGTCAGGTCCTCGTACGGGGCGCTGGAGCGCAGGCCCTGCGCCCACGGCAGGGTGATCTTCTTGGTGCCGTTGGGCAGCACGCTGGAGATCTGGCCGGAGACGCTGACCACGCGGCTTCCGTCCGGCGCCCAGGTGGCGTAACTCCCCACGTTGGGGATGGTGCTGGTGGTGCCGGTGACGGGGTCGACCAGCAACCCGCCGTCATTGAGGATCTTGCCCTCGGTTCCCGGCCAGGGACCGGCGTCGTCGGCGACGGCGCCGGGTGCGGCGGCCAGGGCGCCCGCGGCGGCGAGCGCCGCCACGGTGGCGAGCGCCGCGGTACGGCGGCGCGTGAACAGTCTCAAGTTGTCGACCCCCGGGGATCACATGATGTCGTCGGAGCCGCGCGTGGGCCGGGTCGGCGTCGTCCCCCGTCGCCTGTTTCCCTCGGCCGCACAGTCGTTTCACAGCGGCCCGATCACTTTAGGTCGCCACCGCGACGAAGGGAACGGGTTTACTGCCTACACATGTTCGAAATTGCCGAGGCTTTGGACTCGCGACCTGCGGGATGCCAGGTATGCAGCCCTTCAGCCCGGCCTGCACTCGTCGGCCCGTGCCCGCAGCAGCTCCCGTTCCCGCTCGTTGCCCGTAAGCTCCGCCGCCCGTTCGAACTCGGCGCTGGCCTCCGCCGCCCGGCCCAGCCGCAGCAGCAGGTCGCCGCGGACGCTGGGCAGGAGGTGGTAGTCGCGCAGGGACGGTTCGGCGACGAGACGGTCGACGATCTCCAGCGCGGGCCCCGGCCCGTCCGCCATCGACACGGCGACCGCGCGGTTGAGTTCGACGACCGGGGACGGGGCCCGGGCGGCCAGCAGCGCGTACAGGGTGGCGATGGACCTCCAGTCGGTGTCCTCGTAGGTGTCGGCGTGCGCGTGGCAGGCCGCCACCGCGGCCTGGAGGGCGTACGGGCCGGGAGCGCCGGTGGACGCGGCGCCCGCCCGGTCCAGGGCGGCGATGCCACGGGCGACGAGCATGCGGTTCCAGCGGCGCCGGTCCTGGTCCTTGAGGAGGACCGGCCTGCCGTCGGGGGCGGTACGGGCGGCCGTACGGGACGCCTGGAACTCCAGCAGCGAGACGAGGCCGTGGACCTCGGGCTCCTTCGGCATCAGGGCCGCGAGCTGCCGGGCCAGCCGCAGCGCGTCCTCGCACAGGGCCGGGCGCAGCCAGTCGTCGCCCGCGGTGGCCGCGTAACCCTCGTTGAAGATGAGGTAGATGACGTCGAGGACCGAGCCGAGCCGGGCCTCGCGGTCGGGTCCGTACGGCACCTCGAAGGCGATGTTCCTGCCGGCCAGGGTCTTCTTGGCGCGGACGATGCGCTGCGCGACGGTCGGTTCGGGGACCAGGAAGGCGCGGGCGATCTCGGGCGTGCTCAGGCCGCCTAGCAGGCGCAGGGTGAGGGCGATGCGGGCCTGTGCGGACAACACCGGGTGGCAGGCGGTGAAGACGAGCCTGAGCAGGTCGTCGTCGATGGCGTCGGGGTCGGCGGGCTCCTCCGGCGGGGCCGCCGGGTCCAGGCCGCGGCCGATCTCCTGGAGCTTGCGGGCGTAGTTCTCCCGGCGGCGGACCAGGTCGACGGCGCGGTGCCGGGCGGTGGCGGTGAGCCAGGCGCCGGGGTTGTCCGGCACCCCGTCGCGCGGCCACTGCTCCAGGGCCGCGACCAGAGCGTCCTGCGCCAGTTCCTCCGCGACGCCGACGTCCCGGACGACACGGGCCACGGCGGCGATGACACGGGGGGACTCGAGCCGGAAGACGGTCTCGATGGCGGCACGGGGATCGGAGGGGCTTCGGGCTCCTGAGGGGCTGCGGGTGTCCGAGGGGCCTCGGCGGTCCGACGGGCTACCGGGGGCCGAGGGGCTTCGGGGATCCGACGGGCTCTCGGGGTCCGAGGCGGGCTGTTGTTCCACAGCCCACCATCGAACACCCCGGGGACCGTTCGGGCCAGGGAAGGCTCAGCCCTCCGCGATCTCCCGGACCTCACAGGTCACCGTCCAGTGCTCCTCGTGCACCTTCAGGAACCGCTTCGTCCATTCGACGGCCTCGGCCATGTCCTTGCACTGCATGAGCGCGTAGCCGCCGACGACCTCCTTGGACTCGGTGAAGGGGCCGTCGGTCAGGGAGATCTTCCCGCCCTCCCAGTGCGCGCGGACGCCCTGCGCGGACGGCGTGAGCCCGGCGGTGTCGAGCATGACGCCGGCCTTGGTGACCTCCTCGATCAGCTCGCCCATCCGCCGCATCAGCTCGGGGCTGGGGCCCTCGGCGGGGGCGGTGGCCTCGTCGATCTTCACGAGCGACAGGTAGCGGGGCATGGTGACTCCTCGGGTGCGGTGGACCGGATCCTTTCCCGGCCTCTCACCCCTTCGTCGAACGGCGGACGGCCGGATCGACACCCTCGACGGCTTTTCCCGGAAAACTTTTCCGGCGTCGTTCACGCGGCTCGGACCCCGCGGGCCCCGGTTCACCTCAGCGACGCCCACAGCTCGTTCGCCGCCGGTTCCTGTGCCACCACCCGGTTGGGGTCGGAGGGAGCGGTCACCACGGGCATGGTCACGGTCCTGAGGCCGGTGGCCGAGAGTCCCTCGAGACTGCGGCCCAGCTCCGTCAGCTCGGCGAGGGAGTCGAGGCCGGTGTCCGTGGTGAGACTGCCGGTGACCGCGTCGGCGACCTGGTACAGCCTCGTGGGGCTGGTCAGCAGGTCGGTCGAGGCGATCTGCTCCAGCAGGGCCTTCACCAGCGTCTGCTGGAGGCCTATGCGGCCGAGGTCGCTGCCGTCGCCTATGCCGTGCCGGGTGCGGGCCAGGGCGAGCGCCCGGGTGCCGTCCAGATGGTGGGTGCCGGCCGCGAGGTGCAGATGGCTGTCGTCGTCGTCGATGTCCTCGTCGGTGGTGACGGTGACCCCGCCGAGCGCGTCGACGAGCTCGGCGAAGCCCGCGAAGTCGACCTCGACGTAGTGGTCCATCCGGACGTCGGTGATCGACTCGACCGTCTTGACCGCGCAGACCGGACCGCCGACCGCATAGGCGGTGTTGAACATCGCGCCGTACGCCACCGCCGTCGAACCGCCGTCGGACAGCGGGCAGGAGGGGCGCGTGACCAGGGTGTCGCGCGGGATGCTGACGACGGTGGCCGTGGTGCGGCCCGCGTCGATGTGCACGACCATCGCGGTGTCGGACCGGGCGCCGGAGCTGTCGCCCCCGCCGAGCGCCTGGTTCTCCTCGCCGCTGCGCGAGTCCGAACCCAGCACCAGGATGTTCACGGCCTCGGTGGGCAGCGGGGCCGCGGACGCCGAGTCGGAGGGGGCCGGGGTCGTGACCGCCTTCGCGGGGCGGTCGTCGCCGAGCGCGTTGTCGATGTCGACGCTCTGGATGTTGTCGTCCAGGTGCCAGTAGGCCCAGCCCGCCGTCCCGATGCCCACCACCAGGGCGGCGGCCACTGCGAGACCGGCGGCCTTCAGCACCGCCGACCGCCGGCCCGTCCGTCTGCCCGCGTCGCCCTGCTCCTCGTGTCGCGTCACACACACGAACGTAAGTCCGGATTATGAGCGGACTGTTAGGACCACGGCCCGACGGCGAACTTCTTGTGAAAATCTCACGATCCTCAGGCCGGTGTCGCCGTCGGACCGGCGTCACCGTCAGCCCAGCGTCACCGTCGGCAGGGGATTGCTGCCGCTCCAACCGGCGTTGAACCCGAAGCTCACCGAACCCCCGCTGGGAACCGACCCGTTGTACGAGGCGTTCACGCACGTCACGGCCGCCCCCGACTGGGTGCAGCCGGCGTTCCAGGCCTGGGTGATCTGCTGTCCCGCGCCGTACGTCCAGGTCACCTTCCAGGAGGTCAGCGCGGCGCCCGAGCAGGAGATCGTCACGTTCCCGGTGAACCCGGTGTTCCACTGACTGCCCACGCTGTACGCCGCCGCGCACGCGCCGGTCGGCGGCGGTGTCGTCGTGCCGCCCAGCGCCTCCGCGATGCCGTGGTACGCCGGTTTCGGCGCGTAGTTCGCGTCGTACGGCGTCGCCGCCCCCTGCCCCGGGAAGGTGCTCTCCACCCAGGAGTCGGAGTCGGTGAAGCCCCACACGGTGAGGTTCACACAGCGCGCCACCGCCACGCAGGCCGCGGTGACCGCCTGGTAGTCGGCCTTCTGCTGGGCCAGCTCGGCGCTGTCCGACGGGAGCGTCATCCGGATGTCCAGCTCGGTGATGGCCACGTCGACGCCGAGGTCGGCGAAGCGCTGGATGTTCTGCTGGAGGGTGGAGGGGACCTGGCCGAGGACGAGGTGGGCCTGGAGGCCGACCCCGTCGACCGGGACGCCGCGCTCCTTCAGCGACTTGACCAGGTTGTAGAGGGCGGTGCTCTTCGCGTTGACGCCCTCGACGTTGTAGTCGTTGATGTACAGCTTCGCCGCGGGGTCGGCGGCCCTGGCCCAGGTGAGGGCGTCGGCGATGTAGTCGGCGCCGAGGCCGTTGTACCAGAGGGTCGAGCGGTAGGTGCCGTCCTCGTTGAAGGGCTCGTTGACGACGTCCCAGGCCGCGATCCGCCCCTTGTACCGGCCGACCTCGGTGTCGATGTGGTTCCGGAGCAGGGTGCTCAGCTGGGCGGACGTCCAGCTGCCGCCGGTCAGCCAGCTCGGGTTCTGGCTGTGCCAGACCAGGGTGTGGCCGCGCACCTGCTGGTCGTGGGCCTGCGCGAAGGCCACGATCCGGTCGGCCTCGGCCCAGTCGAAGGAGCCCTGGGACGGCTCCACCGAGCCCCACTTCATGGCGTTGCCGGGGGTCAGCGAGCCGAACTGCGCCCCGGCGATGTCGCCGTAGGTCCCGGTGAGCTTGGAGCCGGTGACCGCCGTGCCGACGACCTTGCCCTTGGCGGCGCCGAGATCGCGCAGCGGGGTGTCCGCGGCGTGCGCCACTCCGCTCAGGAGGGCTCCGACGGTGGCCGCCCCGGCGAGCAGGGCGGCCAGACGTGCACGTATCGATGAACTGGAGGATCTCATTGCGGGTGCCTCCGAAAGTTTCGGTCGTGCAACCGATTGACTTCGGAGGAGTGTGGAGGTGTCCGCCACACCCGTCAATACGTCAACTTCCGGCCACCCGCGTCACTGCCGGGCGGGCGGCGCCCCGGTGCTCGTCCGCACCACCAGGCTCGTCGCCAGCTCCACCCGGGTCGCCGTCGGCGTCTCCGCGGACGGCGCGCGCCCCAGCTCCAGGACCAGCCGGGCGGCCGCCTCGGCCATCTCCGTGAGGGGCTGCCGCACGGTCGTCAGCGGCGGGCCCACCCAGCGGGCCACCGGCAGATCGTCGAAGCCGACCACGCTCACGTCCTCCGGGATGCGCAGCCCCAGCTCACGGGCGGCCTCGTAGAAGCCGAGCGCCTGGAGGTCGTTGCCCGCGAAGACGGCGGTCGGCCGGTCGGGGCGGTCGAGCAGCTCACGGCCGAGCCGGTAGCCGAGTTCGTGGTGGAAGTCGCCGGTCTTGATCAGCCGCTGGTCGACCGGCAGCCCGGCCGTCTCGAGCGCGGCCCGGTAGCCGTCGATCCGGGCGCGGCTGCACATCATCTGCGGCGGGCCGCTGATCGCCCCGATCCGCCGGTGTCCCAGCTCGACCAGATGCCGGGTCGCGGCGAGGCCGCCCTGCCAGTTGGTGGCCCCGATGGACGGCACGTCGGCGCCCGGGTCGCCGGCGGGGTCCATCACCACGAACGGGATGGACCGGCTGGTCAGCAGCGCCCGCTGGGACTCGTCGAGCCCGGACAGGACCAGCACGACACCGTGCGGGCGGCGGGCCGCGACCTGGTCGGCCCAGGTCCGGCCGGGCGTGAGCCGTCCGGCGCTCTCGCTCAGCACGACACTCAGCCCGGCGTCGCGCGCCACGTTCTCCACGCCTCGGATGACCTCCATCGCCCAGGCGCTCTCCAGTTCGTGGAAGACCAGGTCGATCAGTGGGGAGCGGGTCGCCTCGGCGCGGCGGCGGCGGTAGCCGTGGGCGCGCAGCAGTTCCTCGACGCGGGTGCGGGTCGTGGGGGCGACATCGGCGCGGCCGTTGAGGACCTTCGAAACAGTCGGTGCCGATACGCCGGCCTCGCGGGCGATCTCCGCGAGCGTGGCGGTCTGCGTCGGCCGCGCTTCTGTCCGCGTTTCCGCGGGCTCCGAGGGTGTCATGGCGGCGATCGTATCGCCACGCCACCTCTTGACGAACCTATGGCGACGCCATAGGTTCCCGGAACATTCGAAGTACAGCTCGAAACATTCGTTCACCTCGCTGTCCGCACTGACTGTCCACCTGGTGGCTCACCGACCTCTGACAGGAGTTTCATGACCACCGCCCCCTGGCGTGACCCCGCCCTGCCCGCCGCCGCCCGCGTCGACGACCTCCTCTCCCGGATGACCCTGGAGGAGAAGACCGCCCAGCTGTACGGCGTGTGGGTCGGCGCCGCGACGGACGGCGACGGAGTCGCCCCGCACCAGCACGACATGACCGCCGACCACGACTGGGACGAGCTGATCACCCAGGGGCTCGGCCAGCTGACCCGGTCCTTCGGCACCGCGCCCGTGGACCCCGCGCTCGGCGCCCGCGCCCTCGCCCTCGCCCAGCGGCGGATCGCCGGGGCAGGCCGCTTCGGCATCCCGGCGGTCGCGCACGAGGAGTGCCTGGCCGGCTTCACCGCCTGGCGGGCCACCGCCTATCCGGTCCCGCTGGCCTGGGGCGCCGCCTTCGATCCGCCGCTGGTGGAGGAGATGGGCCGGGCGATCGGCCGCGACCTGCGCGCGGTCGGCGTCCACCAAGGCCTCGCCCCCGTCCTGGACGTCGTCCGCGACCCGCGCTGGGGACGGGTCGAGGAGACGATCGGCGAGGACCCCTATCTGGTCGGCACGGTGGGCACGGCCTATGTCCGCGGACTCGAGTCCGCCGGGATCGTCGCCACCCTCAAGCACTTCGCCGGGTACGCCTCCTCGGCCGGCGCCCGCAACCTGGCCCCGGTGCGGGCGGGCACCCGGGAGTTCGCCGACGTGACCCTGCCCCCCTTCGAGATGGCGCTGCGCGAGGGCGGCGCCCGCTCGGTGATGGCCGCCTACACCGAACGCGACGGCGTCCCGGCCTCCGCCGACCCCGAGCTGCTCACCCGGCTCCTGCGCGAGGAGTGGGGCTTCACCGGCACCGTCGTCGCCGACTACTTCGGCATCGGCTTCCTCCAGACCCTGCACCGGGTTGCCGGCACCCCCGCGGAGGCGGCCCACCTCGCCCTGGCGGCCGGCATCGATGTCGAGTTGCCCACCGTGAAGTACTACGGCGGGACACTGGTCGCGGCCGTGCGCGCCGGCGAGCTCCCCGAGGAGCTGGTCGACCGGGCCGCCCACCGCGTCCTGCTCCAGAAGTGCGAACTGGGCCTGCTGGACGAGGACTGGCAGCCGCCGAGCCCCGAGTCGGTCGACCTGGACCCGGCGGCGAACCGCGCCCTGGCCCGCCGGCTGGCGGAGGAGTCGGTGGTCCTGCTGGACAACCCCGACGGGCTGCTCCCCCTCGCCCCCGACACGCGGGTCGCCGTGGTGGGCCCGCGGGCGGCCGACGCGCTGGCGATGCTGGGCTGCTACTCCTTCCCCTCCCATGTCCTCACCCACCACCCCGAGGTGGACCTCGGGATCGAGATCCCCACCGTGCTGGAGTCCCTGCGGGCCGAACTCCCGGACGCCAAGGTCACGTTCACGGAAGGGTGCGGGGTCTCCGACCCCGACCGGTCCGGCTTCACCGAGGCCATCGCCCGCGCCGCCGAGGCGGACGTGTGCGTGGCCGTCCTGGGCGACCGGGCGGGCCTGTTCGGCCGGGGCACCTCGGGCGAGGGCTGCGACGTGGCGGACCTGAGCCTGCCCGGCGTCCAGGGCGCGCTGCTGGACGCGCTGGTAGCGACCGGCGTCCCGGTCGTCCTGGTCCTGCTCACCGGCCGCCCGTACGCGCTCGGCCGCTGGCACGGACGGCTCGGGGCGGTCGTCCAGGCGTTCTTCCCGGGCGAGGAGGGCGGCCCCGCGGTGGCGGGCGTGCTCTCGGGCCGGGTGAACCCCTCGGGCCGTCTCCCGGTGAGCGTGCCGCACGCGCCGGGCGGCCAGCCCTGGACCTATCTCCAGCCGCCGCTGGGCCTGGCGGGCGAGGTCAGCAACCTGGATCCGACCCCGCTGTACCCGTTCGGACACGGGCGTTCCTACACGGAGTTCGCGTGGGAGGACTTCTCCGGGCCGGACGCGGAGATCGGCACGGACGGCTCGTACGACCTGTCCGTCACCGTCCGCAACACCGGGGAGCGGGCGGGCGCGGAGGTCGTTCAGCTGTATCTGCACGACCCGGTGGCGAGCGTGACCCGTCCCGACGTACGGCTGATCGGCTATCAGCGGCTGGAGCTGGCGGCGGGCGGAGCGGCGCGGGTGACGTTCCGCTTCCACGCCGACCTGTCGGCGTTCACCGACCGCGCGGGACGCCGGGTGGTCGAACCCGGGGATCTGGAGCTGCGGCTGGGAACGTCCAGCGGGCAGGTGCGGGAGGTGGCCCGGGTGCGGCTCACCGGGCCGGTCCGCGAGGTGGGCGCGGAGCGACGGCTGCGCTGCACGGCGGACGTCCGACAGGATTGACGCGCCCCCGGCCGACGTCGGCCATCCACGAGACGGACGAGACGGACACCCCCGGACCCGCCGGGCGGGCGGAGAACCGGGTACGCCCGAGACCCTGGGCACACCGGCACACCGGCACGCCCGACACCCCGGGCGCGCCGGACGGGGCGAGACGCCCGGACACGCCGGACGGGGCCCCGCGGCGGTCCGTGCGGCTCTGCGGGGCGCGTTCGTCCTCCCCGCTTTCCCGACCGGCGGGGAAACCCGGTCCCGGCGGGCGCCTTCACCCGGTGTGCGGGAGCACCGGCGACGTCGATGGGGGCGCGCGGCCGGTACCGCAGCCGCGCGCCGTGGACGGGCGCCCGCTCAGGCCGTCGGGTCCGGCACCGGCTCGAACCGCCAGCGGTGCACGGCCCGGCTCACCAACGACCCGTCGGGATCGGGAAGTTCGGGCAGGACGGCGTCGTGGTCGGCGTCCCACCAGGTGATGACCAGCACCCGGTCCTGCGGGGCGCGGAAGGTCTCCCGGCGCACGGGCGCGGGCGCGAGTTCCTGCGCCCGCGTCCAGGCGAGCAGGTCCTCGCCCCGGCCGGTGACCGCCCGGGCCTCCCACATCAGCGCGACCGTCATGAGTAGAGGTTGTCCTTGCCGACCTCGTGCACGTGGTCGTGGTCGTGCGGCCGGCCCGGCACATGGGGCTCGGTCACCGGCAGCGAGGAGTCCGCCGACAGGTCCCAGGCGGACGCGGCCCGCCCCCGGGCCACCATCTCGGCGCCCAGGGCCGCCACCATCGCGCCGTTGTCCGTGCACAGCTTGGGGCGCGGGACGCGCAGCCGGATACCGGCCGCCTCGCAGCGCTCCTGGGCCAGGGCCCGCAGCCGGGTGTTGGCGGCGACGCCGCCGCCGATCATCAGGTGGTCGACGCCCTCGTCCCGGCAGGCCCGTACGGCCTTGCGGGTCAGGACGTCCACGACCGCCTCCTGGAAGGAGGCCGCAACGTCACGGACCGGGACCTCCTCGCCCGCCGCCCGCTTCGCCTCGATCCAGCGGGCGACCGCCGTCTTCAGCCCGGAGAAGGAGAAGTCGTACACCGGGTCACGCGGGCCGGTCAGGCCGCGCGGGAACGCGATCGCCTTCGGGTCGCCCTCGCGCGCGTAGCGGTCGATGACCGGGCCGCCCGGGAAGCCCAGGTTCAGCACCCGCGCGATCTTGTCGAAGGCCTCGCCCGCCGCGTCGTCGATGGTCGCGCCCATCGGGCGGACGTCGGAGGTGATGTCGGTGGACAGCAGCAGCGACGAGTGGCCGCCGGACACCAGCAGCGCCATCGTCGGCTCGGGCAGCGCCCCGTGCTCCAGCTGGTCCACACAGATGTGGGAGGCGAGGTGGTTCACGCCGTAGAGGGGCTTGCCGAGCGCGTAGGCGTACGCCTTCGCCGCCGACACGCCGACCAGCAGCGCACCGGCGAGACCGGGACCGGCGGTGACCGCGATGCCGTCGAGGTCCTTCGGGCTCACCCCCGCTTCCTTCAGTGCCCGCTCGATGGTCGGGACCATGGCCTCCAGGTGGGCCCGGGAGGCCACCTCCGGCACGACCCCGCCGAAGCGGGCGTGCTCGTCGACGCTGGAGGCGATCGCGTCCGCCAGCAGGGTCGTGCCGCGCACGACACCCACGCCGGTCTCGTCGCAGGAGGTCTCGATCCCCAGAACCAGGGGTTCGTCAGCCATTGTTCTCGGTTTCCTGTGTCCCTTGTACCGGGGTCGGTACGGATGTCGATGGATCGGTCAGCCGCATCACCAGGGCGTCCACGTTCCCCGGCTGGTAGTAGCCGCGCCGGAAGCCGATGGCCTCGAAACCGAAGCGCTCGTAGAGCTTCTGGGCGCGCACGTTGTCGATGCGGCACTCCAGCATGACCTCGGCGCACTCGAAGGCGGTCGCCGCGCGCAGCAGTTCCGTCAGCAGCCGGCCGCCGAGGCCGGTGCCCCAGTGGCCGGGGGCGACGGCGATGGTCTGCACGTCGGCGAGGTCACCGGCCGCGGCGAGGCCCGCGTACCCGACGATCCGCTCGCCGTCGGACCTGGTCTCGACCGCGACGAGATACCGCCGGGTCGCCTCGGGGCCGCGGGCATGGGCCAGGTCGGACCAGAACATGCCCCGTGACCAGGCGTCCTCGGGGAAGAGTTCCTTCTCCAGCTCCAGCACGGGTTCGATGTCCCACCAGCGCATCTCACGCAGCGCGGGCGGGCCGGTCGGGTCGGCGGCTTCGGTCACTTGGGGGTGACCACCTTGTAGTTCTTCGGCACCTGGGCGTCCGGCCGGCGCAGGTACAGCGGGCGCGGGGCCGGCAGCTCCTCGCCCCGGGCCAGCCGCTCGGCGGCGAGCGAGGCGAGGGCGGCCGCGGAGACGTGCTCGGGCGCGTGCGCTCCGGGGAAGGTGTCCGGGTACAGCAGCGCGCCCGCGCCGACGGACGGCAGCCCGGCCACCTCGTCGGCGATGTCGGCGGGCCGGTCCACCGCGGGGTCCGACAACCGGGTCCGGGAGTCGGCGTAGCGGGCCCAGTAGACCTCCTTGCGGCGGGCGTCGGTCGCCACGACGAAGGGGCCTTCGAGGTCGGACGCGTAGGCCAGGCCGTCGAGCGTGCACAGACCGTGCACCGGGACGCCGAGCGCGAGCCCGAAGGTGTCGGCGGTCATCAGGCCGACTCTCAGTCCCGTGTACGGGCCGGGGCCGATGCCGACGACGATCCCGGTGACGGCGTCGAGGGCGAGCCCGGCCCCGGCGAGCAGCCGGTCGACGGCCGGCAGCAGCAGCTCGCCGTGCCGGCGGGCGTCCACCTGACTCGAGGAGGCGACGACGTCCGTTCCGTCGTGCAGCGCGACGGTGACGGCGGGGGTGGCGGTATCCAGAGCGAGCAAGAGCACGCAAACAGCCTACGGCTCCCGTGCCCCGGACATGGCCGCGCCGGCCGGAGGCGCAATGACTGCTAACGTCGCCGCGAAACGTGACGTACGGGACAGACTGGGTGATCGCCGATGCCAAGCAACAGCGCGACTTTCGTGGCCGGGCTCACCTCGGCGGCCCTGGCGGCGGTCGCGTTCCTCACCTTCCAGGCGTCGGCGAACGCGCCCGCCGACCTGTCCCGGCCGCAGCGCAGCGGCGCTCCCGCGAAGGCGGCGAAGGCACCCCGGGACAAGAACCGCCCCGCGGCGCTGCCGGCCGACTCCGGTCTCGGGGAGCGGGTCGTGTACTCGCTGGACGACGACCGGGTGTGGCTGGTCGGGTCGGACGGCGGGGTCGAGCGCACGTTCAAGGTCGCCCCCGGCAGTGTGGACCCGCTCCCCGGCAACTACGCCGTCACCTCCCGGGCGGGCGCTATCACCGGCACGGACGGCACCCCCATCGAGCACGTCGTGCGCTTCGCCACCGCTAACGACGTGACGATCGGCTTCAGCGCGGCGCTGGACGGCTCGCTGCCCGAGCCCGACCCGACGGTGAAGACGGGCGGCATCCGGCAGACCGTCGCGGACGGCGACGCGATGTGGGACTTCGCGACGATCGGACAGTCCGTCGTCGTGATCCCGTAGGCGCGACACGGACCGAGCCGAGTGGCACGGACGCCGGGCCGGCGGACCGACGGGCCGCCCGAGCGCCGGGGTGGCTGGGAGGCGGGGTGCCCGGATGCCGGGATGTCCAGGTACCGGGATGCCCGGGTGTCGGGATGCCGGGGGGGGAGGGCCGGAGGTGCCACGGCCGAGTATCTCGTGAACGTTCCGACAAGACGTCGGCAAAATGTTGCGTCGGGTGTCCCGTGCGTGGTCACATGGTATCAACTTCGTAGTTAGGTCTACCTAACTACGCCCGCCCCCGAACCTCAGGAGGCGTCCATGTCGGTCACCGAGCCCAAGGGCCGGCCGTCGCGGCCGTTCACGCTCGCCGGTGTGTCCATGCGTGATCTGCTCGCCTCGTGCGCGGCCGCGGAAGCGGTCTCGACACCTCCGCGGCTGCCCGACCCGGCACTCGTCAAGCGCCCCGTGGAGCGCCCCAAAGCGGCCTGAGGGCCGACCGGCGACCGGCGACCGGCCGTGGAACCCGGGACCCCGGACACCCGTCCGGCCCACCGCGCGCCGGTCAGGCCGACAGCACGCCGAGGTCCGTCGACGCCCAGCGGTCCCCGAGCCCCGTCACCGTCACGTGCCGCACCTCGTCCGTGGTGTCGCCGACGGCCCGGTGGATGAGGACCTGGAGCCGGTCGTCGGTGAGCTCCTCGACCTTGCCCTCGCCCCATTCCACGACGATCACCGACGCGGGCAGCGACACGTCGAGGTCGAGGTCCTCCATCTCGTCGAGCCCGCCGCCCAGGCGGTACGCGTCGACGTGGACGAGCGGCGGACCGTCCCCGAGCGCGGGGTGCACCCGGGCGATCACGAACGTCGGGGAGGTGACGGCGCCCCGGACGCCGAGCCCGGCACCGAGTCCGCGGGTGAGCGTCGTCTTGCCCGCGCCGAGTTCCCCGCTGAGCATCACGAGATCGCCCGCCCGCACCAGGGCGGCGAGGCGACGGCCCAGCTCGCCCATCTGCTCGGGGGACTCGACGACGATCTCGACACGGTTTCCGAGAGGGCCGGACGGTCCGGACCGTCCGGGCTCAGCCGGGCTGTGCGCTGCTGCTGGTGCTTCCATAGCCGTTCACGGTAGCTCCTGCGGGCACGGCACCCGCGCGGGTGAGCAGGTCGGCGAGGCGGTCGGTGACCACTTCCGGGTGTTCCAGCATCACGAGGTGACCGGCGTCGGGGACGAGGACCAGCTCGGCGTCCGGCAGCAGGTCGGCGATGGCCTCACTGTGCTCGCTCGGCGTGACCAGGTCCCCGATCCCGGCGAGCACCAGCACCGGCATGTCGGTGAAACAGGCGAGGGCCTCGGTCTTGTCGTGATCCGTGAACGCCGGGTAGAACTCGGCGACCACGTCGATCGGCGTGCCCTCGATCATCCGCTCGGCGAACCGCGCCACCGCCGGATCCACGTCCCGTGACGCGAACGAGTACCGCTTGATGATCCCCGCGAACAGATCGGCGGTGGCCCGCCGCCCCTTCTCCACCAGGGCCGCCTGCTGCCCCAGAGCCTTCAGCACTCCCGGCAGCACCCGCCGCACCGCGTTCACGCCCGCGACCGGCAGCCCGAAGTTGACCTCGCCGAGGCGCCCGGACGACGTACCGACGAAAGCGGTGGCGACGACCCGCTCGCGGATCAGCTCGGGGTACAGCGCGGCCAGGGCCATCACCGTCATCCCGCCCATGGAGTGCCCGACGAGCACGATCGGCCCCTCCGGCACGGCCGCGTCGATCACGGCCCTCAGATCGCGCCCCAGCTGATCGATGGTGACCGGCTCGCCGTCCCGTATCTGGGCGTTGCCGCGGCCGGACCGGCCGTGACTGCGCTGGTCCCAGTGCACGGTCCGTACGACGCCCCGCAGGGCCGCCCGCTGGAAGTGCCAGGAGTCCTGGTTGAGGCAGTAGCCGTGGCTGAAGACCACGGTGACGGGGAGCGGGGCCTTGCGCCCGAAGAGCCTGCGCCGCCGGTTCGGCGGTCCGCCCTGCGGCTCGACGTCGTCGACCTCGTAGTACAGCTCGGTGCCGTCGTCGGCGTACGCCTTGTCGGGGGTGCCGCGCAGTCCGCCGTACGGCCCCGTCGAGTCCAGGGCCAGCCGGGCCTTCGCCCGCATGCCGCGCCCAACGGTCATCCGCTCCAGGGCGACACCCGCCGCGGCGCCCGCGGCGATCACGCCTATCGCGGCGCCGGCGATGCCGGTCGCCCGGCGCCAGCCCCCGCCCTCCCCCGTGGCGGAGGCGGCCACCACCGCCGCGGCGGCGCCCGCCACCGCCTCCGCGCTGCTCTCGCTCACGTACCGCTCCTCCGTGGCCGATGTCCGTGGTCCGACTGCGGGGTACCCGTCCGGTTACTCATTCACCTGAACGGGCTCATTGACATAGACGCGGGGAACGCGCGCTCCGATGCGCGTGACGATCTCGTATCCGATGGTCCCGGCCGCCTGGGCCCAGTCCTCCGCCGTGGGCTCACCGCGGTCACCGGGCCCGAACAGGATCGCCTCCGTGCCCGGAGCGGGCTCGTCGCCGCCGAGGTCGACGACGAACTGGTCCATGGCGATCCGTCCGGCCGCGGTCCGCCACTTGCCGGCGACCAGCACCGGACCGCTGCCGGAGGCGTGCCGGGGAACACCGTCCCCGTAGCCGAGGGGCACCAGCCCCAGGGTCGTCTCGCCCGGGGTGACGTAGTGGTGGCCGTAGCTCACCCCGTGGCCGCCCGGCACATGCTTCACCAGGGCCAGCGAGGCCGCGAGGGTCATCACCGGGCGCAGCCCGAAGTCGGCGGCCGAGCCCAGCTCCGGGCTGGGCGACAGGCCGTACATCGCGACGCCGGGGCGGACCAGGTCGAAGTGGGTCTCCGGGAGCGTGAGCATCGCCGGGGAGTTGGCGATGTGCCGCACCTCGGGCCGCACGCCCTGCCCCTCGGCGTACGCCACCATCGCGTGGAAGCGGTCGAGCTGCGGCGCGATGGAGGGGTGCCCCGGCTCGTCGGCGCAGGCGAAGTGCGACCACAGACCGGTGATCCGCAGCAGTCCCTCGTCCTCGGCCCGCAGCGCCTCGCCGACCAGCTCGGGCCAGTCGGCGGGCTGGCAGCCGTTGCGGCCGAGCCCGGTGTCGGCCTTGAGCTGCACGCGGGCGGGCCGCCCGGCGGCCCGTGCCCCCTCGACGACCTCCCGCAGGGCCCAGAGCCCGCTCACCGACACGTCGATGCCGGCCTCGACCGCCTCGCGCCAGGGCCCGCCCGGCGTCCACAGCCAGCACATGATCCTGACGTCAGCGGGCAGCCCGCCGTCCGCGCGCAGCGCCAGCGCCTCCTCGGGCGTGGCGGTGCCCACCCAGCGGGCGCCGGCCGCGACCGCGGCGCGGGCACAGGGAAGGGCTCCGTGCCCGTACCCGTCGGCCTTCACCACGGCCATGAACTCCGCGCCCGGCGCCTTGGCGCGCAGCGTACGCACGTTGGCCCGCAGCGCGGCCAGGTCGATCTCGGCGCGGGCGCGCGACGGGGCGGCGGGCGGCTTGGCAGTCTCACTCATCGCGCCCAGTCTCTCAGAGGCCCCGGGACGGCCCCTAGGTACCGGGCCGGTGGCCCCACACGTAGACCCGGTCGCCCTTCTTCAGCACGCCCCAGAGCCTGCGCGCGTCGCCGACCGTGAGATTGACGCAGCCCATGGAGCCGACGGTGGTGTGGATGCTGTCGTAGACGGCGTGGAAGGCCTGGCCGCCGTCGAAGAACTGGGCATAGGGCATGGGGGCGTTGTAGAGCGTGGAGACATGGTTCTTGTGCCGCCAGTAGACGGTGTGCCATCCCTTGCGGGTCGGGTGCACGGCCCGCCCGCTGCGCATCGGCACGGGCCCGAAGAGCACCTTGGTCCCCTTCTGCACCCAGGTCAGCTGCCGGTCGAGATCGACACAGGCGACCCGGTGGACCCGCACCGGACACTTCTTCGCGGCGTTGGGATTCTTCCTCGCGGCGATGAGCTGCATCCGCGACCAGGTGACGGGCCCGGCGAAGCCGATCGCGGGCTCGATCCCCTGCTGCCGCTGGAACGCCCGGATCGCCTTGCAGTCGGCGGCGGACTGCTTCCCGTCCACCGGCAGCCTCAGCCACCGCTCGACCGCCCGCTGGTACGGCCCGACCCGCTTGCTGCACGCCACCCGGGTCATCACCTCGTCCAGCGGCACGTGCTCGACGAGCGCGTACGTCCCGTCCGCCGCGTCCCTCGGCTCGACGGCGTCCTCGGCGGCGGTGGGCGTGTACACCCTCGGCGCGAGCACCTGGTCGGGCGTGTCGACCTCCCAGGACGGCGGGGCCGGAGGAGGCGCGGCCCGGGCGGGTGTCCCGAGGGGAAGAAGAGCGACGGCGGCGAGCACCAGGGCCACGGTTCGTGTGCTGAACATCCGATCAGAGAAACGCGCGATCCGGGGCACCCGGGACTGCCGCGCGGCGGCTTCACCCGTTCAGCGGGGGGACTCCCGGCCCGGCCGGGGACTTGATGACCGGGGGCCTACCGCCGCACGTCCCGCCAGGCCTCCGCGACCGCCGCGGCCACGTCGTGCGCCCCCACCGGCGCCCCGTCGGCGGCGAACCGCCCCGCCAGCCCGTGCAGATAGGCCCCCACGCTGCCCGCGTCCCACGCACTCAGCCCCGCCGCGAGCAACGACCCCGCGAGCCCGGACAGCACGTCCCCGCTCCCGGCCGTGGCCAGCCACGCCGTGCCCGTCGCGTTCACCCGCACCGGCCCCGTCCCACCCGCGTCCGCGACCAACGTCGTCGACCCCTTCAGCAGCACGGTCGCCCGGTAGCGGGCCGCCAGCTCCCGCACGGCACGCAGCCGGCCCTCCTCCACCTCCTCGCGCGCCACCCCCAGCAGCGCGGCCGCCTCCCCCGCGTGCGGGGTCATCAGCGTCGGCGCGGTCCGCCCCCGCACCGCGTCGGGGTCCGCGAGCCGCAGCCCGTCCGCGTCGATCAGCACCGGCACCTCCGCGGACAGCACCTCCGCCACCGTCCCGGCGTCGTCCCCGGCACCCGGCCCCACGACCCAGGCCTGTACCCGCCCGGCCTTGTGGGGCCCCTGGTCGGACACGAGCGTCTCGGGGAACCGCGCGACGACCGCGTCCCCGGCCGGACCGACGTACCGCACCGCCCCCGCCCCGCCCCGCAGCGCCCCCGCGACGGCCAGCACGGCGGCCCCCGGATACCGGGCGGACCCGGCGGCGATCCCGACGACACCCCGCCGGTACTTGTCGCTCTCCCCGCCCGGCACGGGCAACAGGGCGGCCACGTCCGCGTGCTGGAGGGCCACCAGCTCGGGCTCGGCGGGCAGGTCGCCGCCGAGCCCGATGTCGACCAGCCGCACCGACCCGGCGTACTCCCGCGCCGGATCGACGAGCAGCCCCGGCTTGTGCGTACCGAAGGTGACGGTGAGGTCGGCGCGGATCGCGCTCCCGTGCACCTCCCCGGTGTCGGCGTCGACACCGCTGGGCAGATCGACGGCGACGACGGCGGCCCGGGCCCCGGCGACGACCGACGCCAGCGAGGCCGCGTCCGGCCGCAGCCCGCCCTTCCCGCCGATCCCGACGATGCCGTCGAGCACGAGGTCGGCCCGCCGGACGACGGTCTCGGCGCCGTCCGGCCCGACCGTGTGCCCGCCCGCGCGCCGCAGGGCCGCCAGCCCCGCGGCGTGGGTCCGCCCGGGCGAGAGCAGCACCGCGGTCACCCCCGCCCCGCGCCGGGCGAGCCGGGCACCGGCGTACAGGGCGTCACCCCCGTTGTCACCGCTGCCGACCAGCAGCACGACCCGCCGCCCGTACACCCGCCCCAGCAGATCGGCGCAGGCCGCGGCGAGCCCCGCGGCGGCCCGCTGCATGAGGGCCCCTTCCGGGACCCGGGCCATCAGCTCCCGCTCGGCACGACGGACGGTCTCGACACGGTAGGCAGTACGCATACGGTGAGTCTGCCCCGGACTCCCCCGCCCCCGCACGCCGTCGCCCCGCCGCGTGGCTCAGCCTTCGGCCACCACCACCGCCGAGGCGACCCCCGCGTCATGACTCAACGACACATGCCAGCTCCGCACCCCCAGTTCGGCCGCCCGCGCGGCGACACTCCCGCGCACCCGCAGCCGAGGCCGTCCGCTCTCCTCGACGAACACCTCCGCGTCCGTCCACAGCAGTCCGGGCGGGGCCCCCAGCGCCTTGGCGAGAGCCTCCTTCGCGGCGAACCGGGCCGCCAGCGACGCGGCACCCCGCCGGTCCCCGCTCGGCAGCAGCAACTCGCTGTCCAGGAACAGCCGCCGGGCCAGCCCCGGCGTCCGCTCCAGCGACGCCGCGAACCGCTCGATCTCGGCCACGTCGATACCGACCCCGATGATGCTCATGCCGAGCACCCTACGGCCGGACTGTCACAGCCTGCTGCTAGCCTGCGGCGACTTGATCAAGCCGGACCGCACCGGATGACGCCGCGTCACCGCGCAGGGCGTCCGGTCACACCGGTGAGGACCCGCCGCGCGCCCTGGGGGGCCAGCCCGCGCGCCGCGGACAGCTACGCCAGGGGGCGGAGGAATGACCAGCACCACCAACGGCACGGCCGGCGGCGGACCCACGAACACCTGGGGACCGACCTTCGACCCGTACGACAACACACCCGAGCTGATCCCGCTGCGCACCGCCGCACAGGCCGGGGACTGGCCCGCCGTGCGGGCCTTCCTCACCGGCCTCGACTCGGTCGACAAGCTCTCCACCGCCTCGAGCCTGCTCGCCGACCTCCCCGGCGTCGAGAACTTCCTGGAACGGGCGGCGGCGGAATCGCCCGCCGACCCGCTGCCGCGCACCCTGCTCGCCGAGCGGTACGTCTACATCGGCTGGGACATCCGCAGCGGCGCCCGCGCCGACCACGTCTCGCGGGACCAGTTCACCCAGTTCCACGAATGGCTGCGCAGGGCCGAACAGCTGCTGATCGAGGTCTGCGCCGAGCAGCCCTCGTACGCCCCCGCCTGGACCGCCCGGCTGATGACCGCGCGCGGCCTCCAGTTGGGGCAGGCCGAGGCGCGCCGCCGCTACGACCGCCTCCACGCCCACCATCCGCACCACTACCGCGCCCAGGTCCAGCTGCTCCAGCAGCTGTGCCCGAAGTGGGGCGGCTCCTGGGACGCGGCGCACGGCTTCGCCCGCGCCTGCGCCACCGAGGCCCCCGACGGCTCGAACTCCGGCACGCTGGTCGCCCTCGCCCACATCGAGCGCTGGCTGGACCTGGACATCGGCGAGGACGCCGCCTACATGCGCGGCCTGCCCGTCCGCGACGACCTGCGCAACGCCGCCCGGGTCTCGGTGCTGCACCCGGCCCACCGGCCCGACTGGAACACGATCGGCGCGCACAACGCGTTCGCGTTCGCCTTCTCGCTCGGCAACCACTGGGAGTACGCGGCCCCGCACTTCGCCTTCCTCGGCGACCGCGCGACCGAGTCCCCGTGGCACTACGTGCCCGACCACAGGTCGGCGTTCCTCAAGTCCCGCAAGGCCGCGCTGGAATCCCGAGGAGGCGGCACCCGATGACCACCGACCTGCACGAGCACGACCGCGACTCCGGCCTCGCCGCGCTCACCGGCCTCGTCTCGCACACCACCACGCAGCACATCCCCACCCTGTACGCCCCGGCCTCGGGCAACGAGATCACCGCCGGCCTCTTCTTCCGGGTGGGCCGCGCCGACGAGACCCTGGCCACCGCCGGCCTCACCCACCTCGTCGAACACCTCGCGCTGCACCGCCTCGGCCTGTCCGATCTGCACTACAACGGCGCGACGGCGAACGCGTACACCCTCTTCCACGTCACCGGCAGCGAGGAGGAGGTCGTCAGGTACCTCAACAGCGTCTGCGCGGGGCTGCGGGACCTGCCGATGGAGCGGCTGGAGACCGAGAAGGAGATCCTGCGCACCGAGGCGGCCGGCCGCGGCGGCGGCCCCCAGCAGCAGATGCCGCTGTGGCGGTACGGCGCCCAGGGCTACGGCCTGTCCAGCTACAACGAGCTCGGTACCCGGAGCCTGACCCCGGACCAGGTGCGCCGGTGGGCGGAGACCCGCTTCACCAGGGACAACGCGGTGCTGTGGATCACCAGCGAGCAGGTCCCGGACGGCCTGGACCTCACGCTCCCCCAGGGCACCCGCTTCCCCGCCCCGGCCGCGACCAGCGCACTGCCCACCACGCCCGCGTACATCAGCGGCGACGACGGCCATGTCGTCCTCACCTCGGTGCTGCGCCGCTCCACCGCGGCCAGTGTCTTCGCGGACGTCCTCGGCCGGGCCCTCTTCCAGGACCTGCGCCAGGAGGGCGGCTACTCCTACTCCGCTGAGGCCGACTACACCCCGCGGGACGCCGAGTTCGCCACCCTCACCGCGTACGCGGACGCCCTCCCGCAGAAGCAGGACGCGGTCGTCGGCGGCTTCGTCGACACCCTCGCCCGGCTGCGCGCCGGCCGCATCGAGCAGTCCGAGCTGGACTCCGTCCGCACCAAGCTCCTCAAGATGTACGACACCCCCGACCTGGCGGCGGCCGCGCTGCCCTCGTACGCGCTGAGCCTGCTGCTCGGACACCGGATCCTCACCCCCGAACAGCACCGGGCGGAGCTGAACGCGGTGACGACGCAGGACCTGCGCGAGGTCGCCCGGGAGGCCTGGGGCAACGCGCTCCTCCAGGTCCCGGGCCGCGGCGTCGACTGGGCGGGGCTCACCCTCGCCCCGCAGCACTCGCAGGCCGCCGTGACCGGCACCCGCCACCGCTCCCTGGAGGACGACGAGGTCACGCTGGTCATCGGTGCCGAGGGGGTGAGCCTGCTGACTCCCAGGGGCCCGGTCACCGTCCGGTACGACGCCTGCGCGGCGATGACCACCCGCCCCGACGGCGCCCGCGTCCTGACCGGCCACGACGGCTTCTCGGTCACCGTCGAACCCACCCTGTACCGGGGGGTGACGCCGGACCGCGTCGCCGCCCTGGACGCGGGCGTGCCCGCGGCGGCGGTGGTGCCGATGCCGGCCCGCGAGCCCGACCAGATCCCCCAACCGCGGCCGCGCAAGCGGACCTCCGGCCCGCGGAGCTCCGGCAACGGCCGCTCAACCTGGGGGTGGACCACCGCGCTCTGGCTGGTCGGCCTGCTCGCGGCGGCCTGGGGACTGCTGTGCGGGATCATCACGGCCGACGAGGCCTCGGCCACCGCCCCGGAGTGGGACGCGGTGACCGGCGTCTGGATCCTGGAACTCCCCCTCGCCTTCGCCACCTGGAAGATCTACACAGCCAGAAGACAACGCACCCGAAGCTGACAGACCGCCCTCGGGCCACGGGTACCCGCGGGGCGCGGAAAACTGCCGGGGGCTGGACCGTCACAGACGGGCCAGCCCCCCAAGGGACGCGGAGAACTGCGGGGACGCGGAAACGGATGGGGGCGAGGACCGTCGCAGACGGTCCAGCCCCCCAGGGGCGCGGGGAACTGCGCGACCAGCCACGACGTACCCGCGCCCGCTCACGGCGAGAACCCCCCACCCCCCGCTCAAAACTTCCTCACTCCACCGTCACCGACTTCGCGAGGTTACGAGGCTGATCCACCTCGTTGCCTCGCGCGGTCGCCAGCTCACACGCGAACACCTGCAAGGGAACCGTCGCGACGAGCGGCGACAACAGCACCGGCGTGACCGGGATCCGCACGAGATGGTCGGCGTACGGCACCACCGTCTCGTCCCCCTCCTCCGCGATGACGATCGTCCGCGCCCCCCGGGCCCGGATCTCCTGGATGTTGGACACGATCTTGTCGTGCAGGACGGACCGCCCCCGCGGCGAGGGCACCACGACGACGACCGGCAGGTCCTCCTCGATCAGCGCGATCGGCCCGTGCTTCAGCTCCCCCGCGGCGAACCCCTCCGCGTGCATGTAGGCGAGCTCCTTGAGCTTCAGCGCGCCCTCCAGCGCGACGGGATACCCGACGTGCCGCCCGAGGAACAGCACGGTGTCCTTGTCCGCGAGCGACCGCGCCAGCTCCCGCACCGGCCCCATGGTCTCCAGCACCCGCTCGACCGCGCCGGAGATCTGCGCGAGGTCCCGGACGACGGCCCGGATCTCGTCGCCCCACTTGGTGCCGCGCACCTGGCCGAGATACAGCGCGACGAGATAGCAGGCGACCAACTGCGTCAGGAACGCCTTGGTCGAGGCGACCGCCACCTCCGGCCCGGCGTGGGTGTACAGCACCGCGTCCGACTCCCGGGGGATCGTCGACCCGTTCGTGTTGCAGATCGCCAGCACCTTGGACCCCTGCTCGCGCGCGTGCCGCAGCGCCATGAGCGTGTCCATCGTCTCCCCGGACTGGGAGATCGCGATGACCAGCGACCGCGAGTCCAGGATCGGGTCCCGGTAGCGGAACTCGCTGGCCAGCTCGACCTCGCACGGGATCCGCGTCCAGTGCTCGATGGCGTACTTGGCGATGAGGCCCGCGTGGAAGGCCGTACCGCAGGCGACGATGACGACCTTGTCGACCTCCCGCAGTTCGGAGGCCGGGATCCGGACCTCGTCGAGCGTCAGCGCGCCGGAGGCGTCGATACGGCCGAGCAGGGTGTCGGCCACGGCCTTGGGCTGCTCGGCGATCTCCTTGAGCATGAAGTAGTCGTAGCCCCCCTTCTCCGCGGCCGACGCGTCCCAGTCGACGTGGTACGACCGGACCTCCGCCGGACGCCCGTCGAAGCCGGTCACCGTCACCCCGTCCCGCCGCAGCTCGACGACCTGGTCCTGGCCCAGCTCGATCGCCGACCGGGTGTGCGCGATGAACGCGGCGACGTCCGAGGCGAGAAAGGCCTCGCCCTCCCCGACGCCCACCACGAGCGGCGAGTTCCGCCGCGCGCCGACCACCACGTCCGGCTCGCCGGCATGCGCCGCGACCAGCGTGAACGCCCCTTCGAGCCGTCGGCAGACCAGCCGCATGGCCTCGGCGAGGTCGGCCGTCGCCGAGAACTCCTCGGCGAGCAGATGGGCCACGACCTCGGTGTCGGTCTCGGAGCGCAGCTCGTGCCCCCGCTCGGCCAGTTCGGCCCGCAGTCCGGCGAAGTTCTCGATGATCCCGTTGTGCACGACGGCTACCTGCCCGGCGTTGTCCAGATGCGGATGCGCGTTGGCGTCCGTCGGCCCGCCGTGCGTGGCCCACCGGGTGTGCCCGATGCCCGTCGTCCCGCTCGGCAGCGGCCGGGCCGCGAGCTCCTTCTCCAGATTGACGAGCTTGCCCGCCTTTCTCGCGGCGGCGAGCCCTCCGTCCGCCAGCACGGCGACCCCCGCCGAGTCGTACCCCCGGTACTCCAGCCGCCTCAGCCCGGCCATGACGACCTCAAGAGCCGACTGAGACCCCACGTATCCCACGATTCCGCACATGCGCGGCAGCCTACGACCGAATCCCGCACGGAAAGAGCCTCAGCGTGCCCGATTTCGGAAATTCCCACGGGTGTACGCCACCCCGGCGGGGCGTGACGGACCCCACCCACCATCCTGTTCAAACTCCGTTAACAATGGACTGTGATCTCTCCGGTCTCCCCGATGCCCCGGAGCGCCCACCGGCACAGGCCGGAGGCGACTCCCTACGTCGACCTCACCCGCTCCGAGTGGAGCGCGCTGCGGGAGAAGACTCCGCTGCCGCTGACCGCCGAGGAGGTCGAGAAGCTGCGCGGCCTCGGCGACGTCATCGACCTCGACGAGGTGCGCGACATCTACCTCCCGCTGTCGCGCCTGCTCAACCTCTACGTGGGCGCCACCGACGGCCTGCGCGGCGCCCTGAACACCTTCCTCGGCGAACAGGGCTCCCAGTCCGGCACCCCGTTCGTCATAGGCGTCGCGGGCTCGGTGGCGGTCGGCAAGTCGACGGTCGCCCGGCTCCTCCAGGCACTGCTCTCCCGCTGGCCGGAACACCCCCGCGTGGAGCTGGTCACCACGGACGGCTTCCTGCTCCCCACCAGGGAACTCGAGGCCCGCGGCCTGATGTCCCGCAAGGGCTTCCCCGAGTCCTACGACCGCCGCGCGCTGACCCGCTTCGTAGCCGACATCAAGGCGGGCAAGGGCGAGGTCACCGCGCCCGTCTACTCCCACCTGATCTACGACATCGTCCCGGACCGCAAACTCACCGTCCGCCGCCCGGACATCCTCATCGTCGAGGGTCTGAACGTCCTCCAGCCCGCCCTGCCGGGCAAGGACGGCCGCACCCGTGTCGGCCTCGCCGACTACTTCGACTTCAGCGTGTACGTCGACGCGAGCGCCGAGGACATCGAGCGCTGGTACCTCAACCGGTTCAGGAAACTCCGTCAGACGGCCTTCCAGAACCCGGACTCGTACTTCAGGAAGTACACCCAGGTCTCCGAGGAGGAGGCCGTCGACTACGCCCGCACCCTCTGGCGCACCATCAACAAGCCCAACCTGGTGGAGAACATCGCCCCCACCCGGGGCCGCGCCACGCTGGTCGTCCGCAAGGGCCAGGACCACAAGGTGCAGCGCCTGAGCCTGCGCAAACTCTGACGGCTACCCTGCCTGCATGCTGCACCTGCGTCTGATCACCCCGTCGGGCAGCACCGACGCCGTGGTCGCCCTGATCGAGAACACCGTCGGCACCACCCACCTCGTGGTGCTGCCGGGCGCGGCCCGCAACCCGGCCGGCGATGTCGTGCTGTGCGATGTGGCGCGCGAGGCGGGCGACGAACTCCTCACCGGGCTCCAGGAGTTGGGCCTGGACAAGAACGGCTCGATCGCCGTGGAGAACATCGATCTGTCGCTCTCGCTGCGCGCCGACAAGGCCGAGGAGGAGGCGCCGGGCGAGGGCGCCGACGCGGTGCTGTGGGAACACCTCACGGACGCCACGCACGAGGAGTCGACGCTCTCGGTCACCTACCTCGCGTTCATCACCCTCGCCACGATGATCGCGGCCTGCGGCGTGGTGCTCGACAACGCGGTCCTGATCGTGGGCGCGATGGCGGTGGGCCCGGAGTTCGGCCCCCTCGCGGGTGTCTGCACGTCGATCGTGCAGCGGGCTCCCCGGCTGGCCCTGCGCTCACTGATCGCCCTGCTGGCCGGCTTCGCGGTGGCGATGGCGGTGACGGTGGGCTTCAGCCTCTTCATGGACGCGATCGATCTGTTCAGCAAGAAGCAGCTGGAGGCCGACCGCCCGCAGACCGGATTCGTCTACGCCCCCGACGCCTTCTCCTTCATCGTGGCCGTCCTGGCGGGCGCCGCCGGCACCCTCTCCCTGACCTCGGCGAAGTCCGGCGCCCTGGTGGGCGTGGCGATCTCGGTCACGACGGTCCCGGCGGCCGCCAACGCCGCCGTGGCCCTCAGCTTCGGCGACATGGCGCAGACCCGCGGCTCGACGGAACAACTCCTGCTGAACCTCCTGGGCATCATCCTGGCCGGCACCCTGACCCTGCTGGCCCAGAAATGGTTCTGGTCAAAACAACGCCGACGCCCGAACCCGGCCTAGCACGAAACACCCTGCTGTTCAGCAGCAGAGAACAGGACTCAACACGACCCCACCCACCCGGCTTTCACACACGGAGGGCGCGGCTCAACACCGCCCGGCCACAGCGCGTCGAGGGGCGCGGGGAACTGCGCGACAAGCCACGACGCAGCCGCGGCCCGCACCCCACAGAACCCCCACCCCGAACCCGCTCCGGACCCGCTCCGGACCCGCCCCCAACCGCCGGCAGCCGCCAGGAACCCGCCCGAGAAGCCGGCCCCCGCCGATTAACCCAGCGCCGACTTCACGACATCCGCCAGCCGCCCGGCAACAGAGCGAGCCTGATCGATGTCCGCGGCCTCGACCATCACCCGCACCAACGGCTCCGTACCCGAAGGCCGAAGCAGCACCCGCCCGGTGGACCCGAGCTCCCGCTCCGCCTCTCCGACGGCGGTCGCCAGCTCGGCCGACTTCCCGACCCGGGACCGGTCGACGTCCGGCACATTGATCAGCACCTGCGGCAGCCGCTCCATCACGGACGCCAGCTCCCGCAGCGACCGTCCGCTCTCGGCGACGCGAGCCGCGAGCATCAGCCCGGTCAGCGTGCCGTCACCGGTCGTCGCGTGGTCGAGGATGATCACGTGCCCGGACTGCTCGCCCCCGAGCGCGTACCCGTGCTCCTTCATCTCCTCCAGCACATACCGGTCGCCGACGGCGGCCTGCACGAGCTGGATGCCCTCCCGCTCCATGGCCAGCTTGAAGCCGAGGTTGGACATGACGGTGGCGACAACGGTGTCGGACCGCAGCGCGCCCCGCTCCCGCATGGCCAGCGCGAGCACGGCGAGGATCTGGTCCCCGTCGATCTCGTCACCCGTGTGGTCCACGGCCAGGCACCGGTCGGCGTCCCCGTCGTGCGCGATGCCGAAGGCGGCCCCGTGCTCGATGACCGCGGCCTTCAGCTTGTCCAGGTGCGTGGACCCGCACCCGTCGTTGATGTTGAGCCCGTCCGGCTCCGCACCGATGGTCACGATCTCCGCGCCGGCCCGCGTGAACGCCTCCGGCGACACCCGGGCGGCGGCACCGTGCGCCTCGTCGAGGACGATCTTCAGCCCGTCCAGCCGGTTGGGCAGTACGGCGATGAGGTGCGCCACATAGCGGTCGAAGCCCTCGTCGTACGAGCGGACGCGACCGACACCGCCGCCGGTCGGCCGCTCCCAGGGCGCGCCGGTGCGGTGCTCGTCGTAGACGGACTCGATCCGGTCCTCGAGCTCGTCGGCGAGCTTGTGGCCGCCCCGGGCGAAGAACTTGATGCCGTTGTCGGGCATGGCGTTGTGGCTGGCGGAGAGCATCACGCCGAGGTCGGCGCCGAGCACGCCGGTGAGGTACGCGACGGCGGGCGTCGGCAGCACGCCGACCTTCAGCACGTCGACGCCGGCACTGGCCAGACCGGCCACCACGGCGGCTTCGAGGAACTCCCCGGACGCACGCGGGTCCCGTCCGACGACCGCCACCGGCCGGTGGCCCTCGAACGTACCCGCCTCGGCCAGCACGTGCGCCGCGGCGACGGACAGGCCGAGCGCCATCTCCGCCGTCAGATCCGCGTTGGCGACACCGCGCACGCCGTCCGTGCCGAAGAGTCGTCCCACTTGTCCTCCTGAGGAAGCATCAGTTTCAAAAGCCGTGCGGGTGCGTCGGACGCTCGACCGGTCGGTCGGTCCACGGCGGCTCCGCGTCCAGGCATTGGATGCCCTGAACATCCGATCACACAAGCCTTTGAGCACCTTGTGCCGTTATACGCCCACGGCTGCGAGAAAACGAACGCCCCGGCGACACTGTGGCGTGCCGCCGGGGCGTTCGGAGTACGTACGAGCGAACCGCACGGGTCCGACCCGGAATACGTACGAGCAGGCAGCGAAGCTTAACGCTTGCTGTACTGCGGGGCCTTGCGGGCCTTCTTGAGACCGGCCTTCTTGCGCTCGACCGCACGGTCGTCACGCGTGAGGAAGCCGGCCTTCTTGAGGGCGCCACGGTTGTTGTCGACGTCGGCCTCGTTCAGCGCGCGGGCGACACCGAGACGGAGCGCACCGGCCTGACCGGAGACACCGCCACCCGAGATACGGGCGATGACGTCGTAGCGGCCTTCGAGCTCGAGCACCTTGAAGGGCTCGTTGACTTCCTGCTGGTGCACCTTGTTCGGGAAGTAGTCCTCGAGGGTGCGACCGTTGATCTTCCACTTGCCGGAGCCCGGGACGATCCGGACGCGGGCGATGGCGTTCTTGCGACGGCCCAGGCCGGCGGCCGGCTGGGGCTCACCGAAGCGGGACGCGAGGGACTCCGAGGTGTACTCACCCTCGACGGGGACCTCGGACTCGGTGGTGTAGCTCTCGATGTCGACGAGCTCGGTCTCTTCGAGCGGCTGCTCGGCAGTGGTCTCGGCCACGGTTCTCCTCAGTTCTTTTCAGCTAGGGGTGTGGCCGGAATTACTGCGCGACCTGGGTGATCTCGAACGGCACGGGCTGCTGCGCCGCGTGCGGGTGCACGTCACCCTTGTAGACCTTCAGCTTCGAGAGCATCTGACGGCCCAGCGTGTTCTTGGGGAGCATGCCCTTGACGGCCTTCTCGACGGCCTTCTCGGGGTTGTTCGCCAGCAGGTCGTCGTAGCGCACGGAGCGCAGACCGCCCGGGTACCCGGAGTGGCGGTAGGCCATCTTCTGGGTCCGCTTGTTGCCGGAGAGGTGCACCTTGTCCGCGTTGATGATGATGACGAAGTCACCGGTGTCGACGTGGGGCGCGTAGATCGGCTTGTGCTTGCCCCGGAGGAGGGACGCGGCAGTGGTGGCGAGACGGCCCAGGACGATGTCCTGAGCGTCGATGACGTGCCACTGGCGCGTCACATCGCCGGGCTTGGGGCTGTACGTACGCACGGTTCGTAGCCTTCGCTTCTTCAGTGAATTGGTCCTGACAAGGTCACCGAAGACGATCACGACAGCCCAGACCGCACTGCGGTGACGCAAACCGCGTGCTGGTCGCTGGTCATCGGCCCGGTGGACCGGTGTAAGGGCCCGTCCCGTGAGAAGAGCGCGCCAATACACAACGAAGATGCAGGATACCCGGGTCTCGGGCGCCGGGTCAAAACGGGCCCTGTCGCCCGATCACGCGTGAGCATGTCAGCCTCACCGGATCCGGCCACGGGAAACCCCCTGCCGGAGTGGCCTGCGCCACACTACCGGCACCGGCCTGCGAATATGCCGCACCAACCACCCGGAGATGTCGCCTTTGCCCGCACTCGCGCCGGGAACACCGGGGACTTCAGCGCCGGTTGGGGCGGAACAGCATCCCCCGCTCCCCGTCTAAGATGCGCCCCATGAGCTATGGGCAGGGGGGACCTCAGTCCCAGTGGGATCCGTGGAAACCGAACTCCCAGCAGCCGTGGACCAGCGGCGATGACGGGCCGACCCCGGACTGGGCCGCGCTCGCGGAGGCGTCCGAGACGCGCAACAAACGCCGCCGGCTGTTCCTCATAGGCGGCGGCGTGCTCGCCACGGTCGCCGTCGGCACCGCCGTCGCCATGGCCGTGGTGTCGGCCAACGGCAGCGACGAGGCGAACAAGCCGACCTCCTCCCAGGCCGCGACCGACCTGCCGAGCGCGTCCGGCACCCCCTCCTTCGCCCCGACGAGCGCCCCGCCCCCGCTGGACCCGAAGGAGTTCGTCGCCAGCAAGGCCAAGGACACCGCCCCCAACGGGCCGGACCTGCTCTTCCCCGGCACACAGCTGACCATGGGCTCGGCCGTGTACAAGAAGGGCCCCAAGGCCGACAGCACCACCTGCACCACGGGCGTCCAGGGCACCCTGCCCAAGGTGCTCACGGCCAATGACTGCACGCGCCTCATGCGCATCACGTACACCAAGGACAACATCGCGGTCACGGTCGGTGTGGCGGTCTTCGACACCGAGGCACAGGCCCTCAAGGTCAAGGCCCAGGCCGACAAGCAGAGCATCGTCAAGGCCCTCACCGGCGGCGGCGTCAAGCCCTTCTGCGCCGGCGCGATCTGCCGCTCCACGACCAACTCCTACGGCCGGTACGCCTACTTCACGATCACGGGCTTCACGGACGGCAAGGACGTGACCACGAAGGACACGGCGGTCTTCGCCGCGGGCGACGACCTCGCGGAGTTCGCCTTCCAGCGCATCCGTCAGCGCGGCGAGGCCCAGGCGTCGGCGGCGGCCGCGAACTGACCGCGGACGCCGACGCCGGACCGGGGGCACGGCGGCCGACGGCCCGGCGGCGGCCGGCTCAGCAGCAGCCGGCCCCGGGCAGCGTCCGCCGGTTGCGCGCCTCCTTGTTACGGGCGGCGAGCAGCTCGTCGGCCGGATAGCCGACCTCCTCCAGCGTCAGCCCGTGCGGCCGTACGACATGCACGGCCGAGTCCCGCACGCCTGCCGCAAGCACCTTCCCGGGCCACTCCGCGCCCCGGTGCCCGTCGCCGACGAACAGCAGCGCCCCGATCAGCGAACGCACCATGTTGTGGCAGAAGGCGTCGGCACGGACGGTCGCGGTGACGACCCCGTCCTCACCGCGCACCAGGCTCAGCTCCTGGAGCGTGCGGATGGTCGTGGCCCCCTCCCGACGCTTGCAGTAGGCGGCGAAGTCGTGCTCACCGAGCAGCCGCCGGGCGGCCTCGTTCATGGCGTCGACGTCGAGGGGCCAGTCGTGCCAGAGGACGTGGCTGCGCAGCAGGGGGTCGACACCCCCCGGGTCGTCGGTGACCCGGTACGCGTACCGGCGCCAGATCGCCGAGAACCGCGCGTTGAACCCGGCGGGCGCCTCCTCCAGGGACCAGATCCTGACGTCCTTGGCGAGCCGACCGGCGAGCCGCTTGAGCAGCTTCTCCCGGTGCTCGGCCCAGAGGTCCTCCGGCAGATCGACGTGCGCCACCTGTCCGCGCGCGTGCACACCGGCGTCCGTGCGCCCCGCCACGGTCAGCTCGTACGTGGTCTCCCCCGACCGGGTCACGGTCCGCAGGGCGTCCTCGATCTCGCCCTGCACGGTCCGCCGCCCGCCGGCCTGCTTGGCCCACCCGGAGAACCCGCTCCCGTCGTACGAGAGGTCCATCCGCACCCGTACGAACCCGGGCGCCGCTTCGTCACTCACTCCTGGTTCCTCTCCACCCTGCGACCTTCGGAAAAACGCGGAACGGGCCCGCCCCGAAGGGCGGACCCGTCCACTGCGAGGCGGTGCCTCAGGCGTCCTTGGACTCCTCGGCCGGAGCCTCGTCGGCCGCAGCCTCGTCGGCGGGCTTGGCGTCCTCGACGACCTCGTCCTTCTTGAGGGCGTCTTCCTTGACCGCACGCTTGGTGGCGGCCTCGGCCTCACCGGTGGCCTGCTGCGCGACGGTCAGCGCCTCGACCAGCTCGATGACAGCCATGGGCGCGTTGTCGCCACGACGGTTACCGATCTTGGTGATGCGGGTGTAGCCACCGGGACGGTTCTCGTAGCGCGGGCCGATCTCGGTGAAGAGCGTGTGCACGATGCTCTTGTCCGTGATCACCTGGAGCACCTGACGGCGGTTGTGAAGGTCGCCCTTCTTCGCCTTGGTGACCAGACGCTCGGCGTACGGGCGCAGCTTGCGCGCCTTCGCCTCGGTGGTGGTGATGCGGCCGTGCTCGAAGAGCGACTTCGCGAGGTTCGCGAGGAGCAGCTTCTCGTGCGCGGCGCTGCCGCCCAGACGGGCACCCTTGGTGGGCTTCGGCATGGCGTTTCTCCTAGGTGTCTGCCCCGGCCGTATCAGGTACCGGGGTCAGTGTCCGAGCGGGCGATTGCCCGTCGAAGATCCGACGAGCCCCGAAGGGCGGGTCGGAAGGGGCGCGGGGAACTGCGCGACAAGCCACAGCGCACCCGCTCCCGGGAACCGGCAGTCGGTCCCGAGCTCTCAGTACTGCTCGGTCTCGACGAAGCCGGCGTCCGCGTCGTCGTCGGCGCCGAAGGCGTCGGCGGCGGCGGTCGGGTCGAATCCGGGCGGGCTGTCCTTGAGCGCGAGACCCATGCCGGCCAGCTTCGCCTTGACCTCGTCGATGGACTTCGCGCCGAAGTTGCGGATGTCCAGCAGGTCGGCCTCGGAACGGGCGACGAGCTCACCCACGGAGTGGATGCCCTCACGCTTGAGGCAGTTGTACGACCGAACGGTGAGCTCGAGCTCCTCGATCGGCAGCGCGAGGTCGGCGGCGAGGGCGGCGTCCGTGGGGGACGGCCCCATGTCGATGCCCTCGGCGTCGATGTTCAGCTCGCGGGCGAGACCGAACAGCTCGACCAGCGTCTTGCCCGCGGAGGCCATGGCGTCACGCGGACGCATCGCCTGCTTGGTCTCGACGTCGACGATCAGCTTGTCGAAGTCGGTGCGCTGCTCGACACGCGTGGCCTCGACCTTGTACGTGACCTTGAGAACCGGCGAGTAGATCGAGTCGACCGGAACGCGCCCGATCTCCTGACCGACCTGCTTGTTCTGCACGGCGGAGACGTAACCGCGACCGCGCTCGACGGTCAGCTCCATCTCCAGCTTGCCCTTGCCGTTGAGCGTGGCGAGGACGAGGTCGGGGTTGTGCACCTCGACACCGGCCGGGGGCGCGATGTCGGCGGCGGTGACCAGACCCGGCCCCTGCTTGCGCAGGTACATCACGACCGGCTCGTCGTGCTCCGAGGAGACGACCAGCTGCTTGATGTTGAGGATCAGGTCGGTGACGTCCTCCTTGACGCCCGGCACGGTGGTGAACTCGTGCAGCACGCCGTCGATCCGGATCGAGGTGACGGCGGCACCCGGGATCGAGGACAGGAGGGTACGGCGGAGGGAGTTGCCGAGGGTGTAGCCGAAGCCCGGCTCCAGCGGCTCGATGACGAACCGGGAGCGGAACTCGTCGACGACCTCTTCGGTCAACGAGGGACGCTGAGCGATCAGCATGTGGCGATCAGATCCTTCTTTCGTGGACGCCCGCTATTTGACGTCCGACGGAACCGTGCGTACCTACCGCACGGGTACTGCAAGGGTACGGGCGATACGGCCCTTTTACGGAGCCGTACCGCCCGAAAGCCTCAAACCGACACGCGGCCGTACGTCAGACGCGACGACGCTTCGGCGGACGGCAACCGTACTGCGATATGTGGGGGACGACCCCCACACCCCCAGCCGGAGGCCTGACCACCGTAGGTCGATACGTCAGACGCGACGACGCTTCGGCGGACGGCAACCGTTGTGCGGGGTCGGGGTGACGTCCTGGATGGAGCCGACCTCGAGGCCCGTCGCCTGGAGCGAACGGATGGCGGTCTCACGACCGGCGCCCGGGCCCTTGACGAAGACGTCGACCTTGCGCATGCCGTGCTCCTGCGCGCGACGGGCGGCCGACTCGGCGGCCATCTGCGCGGCGAACGGCGTGGACTTGCGCGAGCCCTTGAAACCGACGTGGCCGGCGGAGGCCCACGAGATCACGTTTCCGGCCGGGTCCGTGATGGACACGATCGTGTTGTTGAACGTGCTCTTGATGTGCGCCTGGCCGTGCGCGACGTTCTTCTTTTCCTTGCGGCGCACCTTCTTGGCAGCGCCCTGACGACCCTTGGGGGGCATCTACAAACTCCTACGGGGAGGTGGTCGGTCCTACAGCTGAAGACCGCTGATGAAGCGTTGTCCGCTGAGGACTACTTCTTGCCCGGCTTCTTCTTGCCGGCGATGGCGCGACGCGGGCCCTTGCGGGTACGAGCGTTCGTGCTGGTGCGCTGACCGCGGACAGGCAGACCACGACGGTGACGGAGACCCTGGTAGCAACCGATCTCGACCTTGCGGCGGATGTCGGCCTGGATCTCGCGACGGAGGTCACCCTCGGTCTTGATGTTGGCGTCCACGTACTCGCGGATCGCGACGAGCTGCTCCTCGGAGAGGTCGCGAACGCGGGTGTTCGGGTCGACGCCGGTCGCTGCCAGCGTCTCCTGGGAGAGGGTCCGGCCGATGCCGAACACGTAGGTGAGGGCGACCTCCACACGCTTTTCGCGCGGGATGTCGACACCGGAAACGCGTGCCATTCAATGGCTCCAGTTGATCTTCGGAGGTCTTCCGCAGAACCGACTCCCACCCGCCGGCCTCCTCGTGAGGATTAGGTACGGATGGGTCCCCGGCCTCCGAGCCGGGGGTATCAGACGGGAGCACCCGTCTGGGATCTGCGTATGAACATAAACTGCTCGCGTCGCGCGAAGTCTCTGCGATGTCGATGCAGAGGGTGTGATCTCTGAGCGATCAGCCCTGGCGCTGCTTGTGGCGCGGGTTCTCGCAAATGACCATGACCCGACCGTGACGGCGGATCACCCTGCACTTGTCGCAGATCTTCTTGACGCTCGGCTTGACCTTCATGGGATGTGAGGTTCTCCGGGTCAGTTGCCGGCAACCCCGCACGCGGAACCGCGCACAGGGCATGGGCAAGATCTACTTGTAGCGGTAGACGATCCGGCCACGCGTGAGGTCGTACGGAGACAGCTCCACCACGACCCGGTCGTCAGGGAGGATACGGATGTAGTGCATACGCATCTTGCCGCTGATGTGTGCCAGGACCTGGTGGCCGTTCTGGAGCTCGACCTTGAACATGGCGTTCGGAAGAGACTCGACGACAGTGCCCTCGATCTCGATGGCACCTTGCTTCTTGGCCACGCTTCGCCCTTCGAATCGACTACCTTGATCGACTCCCCTGCGTTTCCCGTAAGGGTGCATGCAGACATGCGAGTGCACGAGAGCCGACGAGTCAGTCTACGTCAGGCCCCGCCGAAAGACGAATCGTGAAGTCTGCCCCGCCAGGGAGATCCCTAAGCAACGATCGGCACGTCCGGCGTTCGAGGACGAGGCCCGTCAGGGGCGTGAGGGGTCCCGGGGCACAGCCCCCGGGGTCGGGAGGGGAACGGGCGGCGGGGGCGAGTCACCCCCGGCGCTCACCCCGGAGGGAGGCTCAGCCCAGCGGGTCCGGCGCCGCCTCGACCCCGTGCTCGGCCAGCTTCGCCCTGCCGCCGTCCACCGCGGTCAGCACCAGCGGCCCCGCCTCGGTCAGCGCGACCGAGTGCTCCCAGTGCGAGGACCACGTGCCGTCGGTCGTGATGACCGTCCAGTCGTCCTCGAGGACCTCGGTCCGCGGGGTCCCCAGGGACACCATCGGCTCGATGGCCAGGCAGAAGCCGGGCACCAGCTTCGGCCCCTTGCCCCGCCTGCGGTCCACGTAGTTCAGCAGGTGGGGGTCCATGTGCATCTCGGTGCCGATGCCGTGGCCGCCGTAGTCCTCGATGATGCCGTAGCGCCCGCCACCCGGCTTGGGCTGACGGCGGATGTACGTCTCGATCGCACGGGACACGTCGACCAGCCGGCTGCCCGCCTTCATCGCGGCGATGCCCGCCCACATCGACTCCTCGGTGACCCGGGAGAGCTCGATCAGCTCCGGAGCGTGCCCCGAGCCGACGAACGCCGTGTACGCGGCGTCGCCGTGCCAGCCGTCGACGATCGCGCCGCAGTCGATGGAGATGATGTCGCCGTCCTTGAGGACGACCTCGTCGGAGGGGATGCCGTGCACCACCACGTCGTTCACCGAGGTGCAGATCGTCGCGGGGAAGCCGCCGTAGCCGAGGAAGTTCGACTTCGCGCCGTTCTCCGCCAGGACCTTGCGGGCGACGTCGTCCAGGTCCTTCGTCGTCGCCCCCGGCACCGCCGCTTCGCGCGTGGCCGCGTGGATGGCGGCGACGACCAGTCCCGCCTCGCGCATCTTGGCGATCTGCTCGGGGCTCTTGATCTGCACCATGGGGGGCCTGCGCTCTCCGTCACTGAGGTGGGTCGGTTACGTATGTACACAACAGTACGGCCGTGGTGTCCGACGGGACTCCACGGCCGTACTGCGAGCGACGACTACTGGTCGTCGCCCTCGCGCTTCAGTGCGGCCAGCGCACGGGTGGTGACCTCTTCCACCGGGCCCATGGCCTCGATGGTCACGACCAGGCCCTGAGCCTTGTAGTAGTCGATGATCGGCTCGGTCTGCGTGTGGTAGACCTCGAGCCGCGTGCGGACCGTTTCCTCTGAGTCGTCGTCCCGCTGGTACAGCTCGCCGCCGCAGACGTCACAGACGCCTTCCTTGGCGGGCTTCTTGTACGTCACGTGGAAGACGTGCGAGGAGTCGTTGCGGCAGATGCGCCGGCCGGCGATCCGCTTGACGACCTCCTCCTCCGGGGCCTCCAGGTCCAGTACCGCGTCCAGCTTGATGCCCTCGTTGGTGAGGAGCTCGTCCAGCGCCTCGGCCTGCGAGACGTTGCGCGGGAAACCGTCCAGCAGGAAGCCTCGCTCGGCGTCCGGCTGCTCCATGCGGTCCTTGGCCATGGCGATGGTGACCTCGTCGGGGACGAGGTTGCCGGCGTCCATGTAGGACTTGGCGAGTTTCCCGAGTTCCGTCTGCTTGCTGATGTTGGCGCGGAACAGGTCGCCCGTGGAGATGTGCGGAACGCGGAGCTTCTCGGCCAGACGTGTGGCCTGCGTTCCCTTTCCGGCGCCCGGCGGCCCGACGAGGACGATACGCATCAGCGGAGGAACCCTTCGTAATTGCGCTGCTGGAGCTGGCTCTCGATTTGCTTCACCGTCTCGAGACCGACACCCACGATGATCAGGATGCTGGTACCACCGAACGGGAAGTTCTGGCTTGCCCCGAAGCCAACCAACGCCATCGTCGGTACAAGAGCGATCAGACCCAGATACAGCGAACCCGGCCAGGTGATCCGGTTGAGTACGTAGGAGAGGTACTCAGCGGTCGGTCGGCCAGCCCGGATGCCCGGGATGAAGCCACCATACTTCTTCATGTTGTCGGCTACTTCCTCGGGGTTGAAGGAGATAGCCACGTAGAAGAACGCGAAGAAAACGATCAGCAGGAAGTACATGCTGATGTAGATCGGGTGGTCACCCTTGGTCAGGTTGGTCTCGATCCAGGTCTTCCAGCCGGAGGTCCCGCTGGAGAACTGGGCGACGAGAGCCGGGATGTAGAGCAGCGACGAGGCGAAGATGACCGGGATCACACCGGCCTGGTTCACCTTCAGCGGGATGTACGTCGAGGTACCGCCGTAGGACCGGCGGCCGATCATGCGCTTCGCGTACTGCACGGGGATCCGGCGCTGGGCCTGCTCGACGAAGACCACCAGACCGACCATGACCAGGCCGACCAGGATGACGGTGCCGAACTCGATCCAGCCGCCCGCGAGCGTGCCCTGCTTCTTGATGGCCCACAGGGCCGAGGGGAACGTCGCGGCGATCGAGATGAACATCAGGATCGACATGCCGTTGCCGATACCGCGGTCGGTGATGAGCTCACCGAGCCACATGACCATGGCCGTACCGGCGGTCATGCAGATCACCATGGTGATCGTGGTGAAGATCGCCTGGTCCGGGACGATGCTCGAGGCGACCGTGCAACCGGAGAACAGGGCGCCGCTGCGGGCGGTGGCCACCAGGCCGGTGCCCTGGAGGATGGCGAGCGCCACGGTGAGGTAGCGGGTGTACTGCGTGATCTTCGCGGTGCCGGCCTGACCCTCCTTCTTGAGGGCTTCCAGACGCGGGATCACCACGGTCAGCAGCTGAAGGATGATGCTCGCGGTGATGTACGGCATGATGCCCAGCGCGAAGATGGTGATCTGGAGCAGCGCGCCGCCGCTGAACATGTTCACCAGACCGAAGAGGCCCTGGTTGCCGGACGCCTCGTCCACACACCGCTGAACGGACGTGTAGTCGACACCGGGGATCGGGATATGCGTTCCGAGCCGGTAGATCACGATGATGGCGAGCGTGAAGAGCAGCTTCTTGCGCAGGTCGGGCGTCCTGAACGCCCGGGCGAACGCGGTGAGCACGGTGCCTCCTGCGACCCCCACGCATCTGCGTCAAGGGTGACGGTCTTGAGGGTCCAATAAGAACAACGACAACGACAACGACATGTGTAACGGTCGACTGCCGCTCAAGGTGCCCCATGGGAAGCATCTTGTGAAAGTGGGCAGTGCAGGTCACCTTACCGGCGAGAGTACCGCCCTAGGAACGACCAACCGGGGATACCCCATATGTGGGGTATCCCCGGTCGGGATCGCTCAAGTCATCGAGACGCCTGTGGTGTTCAGACGAGCTCGGTGACGGTACCGCCGGCGGCGGTGATCTTCTCCTTGGCGGAGCCGGAGACGGCGTCGACCGTCACCTGGAGCGCCACGGAGATCTCGCCCTGGCCGAGGACCTTGACGAGGCTGTTCTTGCGAACGGCACCCTTGGCGATGAGGCCCTCGACGGTGACCTCGCCACCCTCGGGGTACAGCGCCGCCAGCTTGTCGAGGTTCACGACCTGGAACTCGACCTTGAACGGGTTCTTGAAGCCCTTGAGCTTCGGGAGGCGCATGTGGAGGGGCATCTGCCCACCCTCGAAGCGCTCCGGAACCTGGTAACGGGCCTTCGTGCCCTTGGTACCACGACCGGCCGTCTTACCCTTCGACGCCTCACCACGACCCACACGGGTCTTGGCGGTCTTGGCGCCCGGGGCGGGACGGAGGTTGTGGATCTTGAGCGGGTTGCTTTCCGCCATGATCAGTCGACCTCCTCAACCGTCACGAGGTGGCGGACGGTGTGCACCATTCCGCGGAACTCGGGGCGGTCCTCCTTGACGACCACGTCGTTCAGGCGCTTGAGCCCGAGCGAACGCAGCGTGTCGCGGTGGTTCTGCTTGCTGCCGATGTACGACTTCGTCTGCGTGATCTTGAGGCGGGCCATTACGCACCAGCCCCGGCACGCGCACGAAGCAGAGCCGCGGGAGCGACGTCCTCGAGGGGCAGACCGCGGCGGGCCGCGATCTCCTCGGGACGCTGAAGACCCTTCAGGGCCTCCACGGTCGCGTGCACGATGTTGATCGCGTTCGACGAACCGAGCGACTTCGACAGGATGTCGTGAACGCCGGCGCACTCGAGCACCGCACGCACCGGGCCACCGGCGATGACGCCGGTACCGGGGGAAGCAGGCTTGAGCAGGACGACGCCCGCGGCCTTCTCGCCCGTGATCGGGTGCGGGATGGTGCCCTGGATACGGGGGACCTTGAAGAAGTGCTTCTTGGCCTCTTCAACACCCTTGGCGATGGCGGCCGGCACCTCCTTGGCCTTGCCGTAACCGACACCGACGGTGCCGTCACCATCGCCCACCACGACCAGCGCGGTGAAGCTGAAGCGACGACCACCCTTCACAACCTTGGCGACACGGTTGATCGCGACGACGCGCTCAACGTACGCGGTCTTCTCGGCGGCAGCAGCGCCGCCGTCACGGCCCTTCCGGTCCCGCCGCTCGCCGCCACCGGCACCGCTTCCGCGGCGCTGGGGTCCAGCCATTGGATTACCTCTCTCTTTTTCCGCTAGCTACGCAGCGACCGAAGTCGCTAGCGCGACGGGCGACTCAGAACTTGAGTCCGGCTTCGCGGGCGGCGTCCGCCAGGGCGGCGATGCGCCCCGCGTACTGGTTGCCGCCACGGTCGAATACGACAGCCTCGACACCGGCGGCCTTGGCGCGCTCGGCGACCAGGGCGCCGACCGACTTGGCCTGCGCGGACTTGTCGCCCTCGCCGCCGCGGATCGTCGTGTCCAGGGTCGACGCCGACGCCAGGGTGTGACCCTTGATGTCGTCGATGACCTGGGCCACGATGTGGCGGTTCGAGCGCGTCACGACGAGACGCGGACGCTCAGCCGTACCCGAGATGTGCTTACGGATCCGGATGTGGCGACGCTTGATCGCGGCACGCTTGTAAGCGTCGCCCTTGAGGATCTTCTGTCCGTATGCCATGGCTTACTTACCCGCCTTTCCGACCTTGCGGCGGATGACTTCGCCCTCGTACTTGACGCCCTTGGCCTTGTACGGGTCGGGCTTGCGCAGCTTGCGGATGTTGGCCGCAACCTCGCCGACCTTCTGCTTGTCGATGCCCTCGACCGAGAACCGGGTGGGGTTCTCGACCTTGAAGGAGATTCCCTCGGGGGCCTCGACGGTGATCGGGTGGCTGTAACCGAGCGCGAACTCGAGGTTCGAGCCCTTCGCGGTCACGCGGTAACCGACACCACTGATCTCGAGCTTCTTCACGTAACCCTGGGTCACGCCGGTGATCATGTTCGCCACCAGCGTGCGGGACAGGCCGTGCAGGGCCTTGCTCTGACGCTCGTCGTTGGGGCGGGTGACGTTCAGAACGCCGTCCTCACCCTTGGCGATCTCGATCGGCGCTACGACGGTGTGGGTCAGCGAGCCCTTGGGGCCCTTGACCGAAACCGTCTGGCCGTCGATGGTGACGTCCACGCCGGCGGGAACCGTGATAGGGAGCTTGCCAATGCGCGACATAGCTGTTTCCTCCGTTCCCTTCCGCTACCAGACGTAGGCGAGAACTTCTCCGCCTACGCCCTTCTTGCCGGCCTGCTTGTCGGTGAGGAGACCGTGCGACGTGGAGATGATCGCCACGCCGAGGCCACCGAGCACCTTGGGCAGGGAGGTGGACTTCGCGTAAACCCGGAGACCGGGCTTGGAGATCCGCTTGATGCCCGCGATGGAGCGCTCACGGTTCGGGCCGAACTTGAGCTCGAGGGTGAGGTTCTTGCCGACCTCGGCGTCCTCGACCTTCCAGCCCGTGATGAAGCCCTCCTGCTGGAGGATCTCCGCGATGTGCGACTTGATCTTGGACGCCGGCATCGTCACGGAATCGTGGTACGCCGAGTTCGCGTTCCGCAGACGCGTCAGCATGTCTGCGATCGGATCAGTCATGGTCATGAATTGGCCTGTGGCCTCTCTCGCCGGGGTTTCCTGGTGCGCCATCCCTCTCCCCGATCCGGGACGGGACGGGTGCGGCGCGGTGGACCTACGGCGTAGTAAGTCGTACGGGCGACTGTCAGGCGCCCAACCCTCCAAGCCTAAGCCATGAAGAGGTGGGCGCCTGACACGCCCATTGCTTACCGAGAGCCTCTGGAACCCCTAAAAAGGGGGTTTACCAGGAGCTCTTGGTCACGCCCGGCAGCTCGCCGCGGTGAGCCATCTCACGAAGGCACACACGGCAGAGGCCGAACTTGCGGTACACGGAGTGGGGACGGCCGCAACGCTGGCAGCGGTTGTACGCGCGCACAGCGAACTTGGGCTTACGAGCAGCCTTTGCGATCAGAGCCTTCTTCGCCATCTCGCTCACGCCTCCTTGAAGGGGAAGCCGAGGTGACGAAGGAGCGCACGGCCCTCAGCGTCGTTGGTCGCCGTGGTGACCACGGTGATGTCCATACCCCGGACACGGTCGATCTTGTCCTGGTCGATCTCGTGGAACATGACCTGCTCCGTGAGACCGAAGGTGTAGTTGCCACGGCCGTCGAACTGCTTGGGGGACAGACCACGGAAGTCGCGGATGCGCGGGAGCGCGAGCGACAGGGTGCGGTCCAGGAACTCCCACATGCGGTCGCCACGAAGCGTGACGTGTGCACCGATCGGCTGACCCTCACGCAGCTTGAACTGCGCGATGGACTTGCGGGCCTTGGTGACGGCCGGCTTCTGACCGGTGATCGTGGTGAGGTCGCGGATGGCGCCCTCGATCAGCTTGGAGTCGCGGGCGGCGTCGCCCACACCCATGTTGACCACGATCTTGACGAGGCCGGGAATCTGCATGACGTTCTCGTAGGAGAACTCCTCACGCAGCTTGCCCGCGATCTCCTCGCGGTACTTCGTCTTGAGACGCGGAGTCGTGGTGGTAGCCATCAGATGTCCTCACCCGTCCGCTTGGCAACGCGGATCTTGTTGCCCTCGTCGTCGAAGCGGTAACCGACGCGCGTGACGACCTTGTTGCCGTCCTTCTCCACGACCAGCTGAACGTTGGACACGTGGATCGGGGCCTCGGTGGTCACGATGCCGCCGGCCTGCGAGCCCTTGGCGGTCGGACCGGCCTTCGTGTGCTTCTTGACCCGGTTGACACCCTCGACCAGGACACGGTCCTCGCGGGGGAAGGCCGCGATGACCTTGCCCTGCTTGCCCTTGTCCTTGCCCGTGATGACCTGGACCAGGTCGCCCTTCTTGATCTTCATGCTTACAGCACCTCCGGAGCCAGCGAGATGATCTTCATGAACTTCTTCTCGCGCAGCTCCCGGCCGACCGGGCCGAAGATACGGGTGCCACGAGGGTCGCCGTCGTTCTTCAGAATGACAGCGGCGTTCTCGTCGAAGCGGATGTACGAGCCGTCCGGACGGCGGCGCTCCTTGACGGTGCGAACGATGACCGCCTTGATGACGTCACCCTTCTTCACGTTGCCGCCGGGGATCGCGTCCTTGACGGTGGCGACGATGACGTCACCGATGCCCGCGTAGCGGCGACCGGAGCCACCGAGCACACGGATGCAAAGGATTTCCTTCGCACCAGTGTTGTCGGCGACGCGCAGTCGCGACTCCTGCTGGATCACGTCTATCTCCTGTGTGTCTGCCGGTTCCCGGCAGGGGCGGCCTCGTCACGAGGTGCGCCCCTGCCGAGCCTGGCGGAACTGACCTGCGGGGATTGCCGCAGGAATTACTTGGCCTTCTCGAGGATCTCGACGACGCGCCAGCGCTTCGTGGCGGACAGCGGCCGGGTCTCCGCGAGGAGGACACGGTCGCCGACGCCCGCGGCGTTCTGCTCGTCGTGAGCCTTGAGCTTGTTCGTACGGCGGATGACCTTGCCGTACAGCGCGTGCTTCACACGGTCCTCGACGGCGACGACGACGGTCTTGTCCATCTTGTCGCTGACGACGAGACCCTCACGGGTCTTGCGGAATCCGCGCGCCTCAGTGGTGTTCTCGGTCACGTTGCTCTCGCTCATCAGGCGCTCTCCACCGTCTCGATGCCCAGCTCGCGCTCACGCATCAGGGTGTAGATCCGCGCGATGTCCTTGCGGACGGCCTTCAGCCGACCGTGGTTCTCGAGCTGACCCGTCGCCGCCTGGAAGCGGAGGTTGAACAGCTCTTCCTTGGCTTCGCGGAGCTTGTTGAGAAGCTCCTCGTCACCCAGTTCGCGCAGCTCGGACGCCTTGGTACCGGCCGACATCACGCTTCACCTGCCTCGCGCTTGACGATCCGGCACTTCATCGGCAGCTTGTGGGCTGCGCGAGTGAGGGCCTCACGGGCGATCTTCTCGTTGGGGTAGGACAGCTCGAACATGACCCGTCCCGGGTGCACGTTCGCGATCCACCACTCCGGAGAACCCTTACCGGAACCCATGCGGGTCTCGGCAGGCTTCTTCGTGAGCGGGCGGTCCGGGTAGATGTTGATCCAGACCTTGCCGCCACGCTTGATGTGGCGGGTCATCGCGATACGGGCCGCCTCGATCTGGCGGTTGGTCACGTACGCCGGCGTGAGGGCCTGAATGCCGTACTCGCCGAACGAGACCGTCGTACCGCCCTTGGCCTGACCACGGCGCTTCGGGTGGTGCTGCTTGCGGTGCTTGACCCTACGGGGGATCAGCATGTCGGTCAGGCCTCCGTTCCGGTGCTCTCAGCCGGAGCGGCAGCCGGAGCGTCGGCCTTGGGGGCCTCGGCAGCGGGAGCCTGCTGCGGCTTGCGACCGCGACCGCCACGCTCGCCACCGCGGCCACCACGGGCCGGGCGGTCAGCGCCGCCACGGGCCGGGCGGTTGCCGGCGCGGGCAGCAGCGTTCTCGGCGCGGACCTCGGCGATGTTCTTGACGTCGCCCTTGTAGATCCAGACCTTCACGCCGATGCGGCCGAAGGTCGTCTTGGCCTCGAAGAAGCCGTAGTCCACGTTCGCGCGGAGCGTGTGCAGGGGCACACGGCCCTCGCGGTAGAACTCCGAGCGGGACATCTCGGCGCCACCGAGGCGGCCACCGCACTGGATCTTGATGCCCTTGGCGCCCGCCTTCATCGCCGACTGCATGCTCTTACGCATGGCGCGACGGAAGGAGACGCGGGAGGAGAGCTGCTCGGCGACGGCCTGGGCCACCAGCTGAGCGTCGACCTCGGGGTTCTTGACCTCGAGGATGTTCAGCTGGACCTGCTTCTTGGTCAGCTTCTCCAGGTCGCCACGAATACGGTCGGCCTCGGCGCCGCGGCGGCCGATGACGATGCCCGGACGCGCGGTGTGGATGTCGACGCGGACCCGGTCACGGGTGCGCTCGATCTCCACCTTCGAGATACCGGCGCGCTCCATGCCGGACGTCATCATCCGACGGATGGCGACGTCCTCGCCGACGTACTCCTTGTAAGACTTGTCGGCGTACCAGCGGGACTTGAAGTCCGTGGTGATGCCGAGCCGGAACCCATGCGGGTTAACCTTCTGGCCCATTACCGGGTTCCTTCCTTACTGCTGACGACCACGGTGATGTGGCTGGTCCGCTTGCGGATCCGGTAGGCACGGCCCTGGGCACGCGGACGGAACCGCTTCAGGGTCGGACCCTCGTCGACGTACGCCTCGGAGATGAAGAGGCTGTCGGCGTCAGTGTGGTCGTAGTTGTGCGCGGCGTTGGCAATGGCGCTGTCAAGCACCTTGCCGACCGGCACGCTCGCGGCCTGCGGGGCGAAACGCAGGACCGCCTGAGCCTCCGTGGCGTCCATGCCACGGATAAGGTCCACCACCCGGCGGGCCTTCATGGGCGTGACGCGGATGTACCGCGCCTGGGCCCTGGCTTCCATGGTTGTCCTTCCAGTGTCTGTCATGGTCATTCCACCCCGCGTTAGCGGCGCTTCGACTTCCGGTCGTCCTTGACGTGACCCCGGAAGGTGCGCGTCGGCGAGAACTCGCCGAGCTTGTGGCCGACCATCGACTCGGTGACAAACACCGGAATGTGGGTCTTGCCGTTGTGCACCGCGATCGTGTGACCCAGCATGGCCGGGATGATCATCGAGCGACGGGACCAGGTCTTGATGACGTTCTTGGAACCGGCTTCGTTCTGGGCGTCCACCTTCTTTACGAGGTGTCCGTCGACGAAGGGCCCCTTCTTGAGACTGCGCGGCATCTAAACCCGCTCCTAGCGCTTCTTGTTCGTCTTGCGGCGGCGGACGATGTACTTGTTCGAAGCCTTCTTCGGCGAACGAGTACGACCCTCCTTCTGACCCCAGGGGCTGACCGGGTGGCGACCACCGGAGGTCTTGCCCTCACCACCACCGTGGGGGTGGTCAACCGGGTTCATCGCCACACCGCGAACGGTCGGGCGGACGCCCAGCCAGCGCTTACGGCCGGCCTTGCCCCAGTTGATGTTGCTCTGCTCGGCGTTGCCGACCTCGCCGACCGTGGCGCGGCAGCGCTGGTCGACCAGACGGATCTCACCGGACGGCATACGAAGGTGGGCCATCGTGCCCTCCTTCGCGAGCAGCTGCACCGAGGCACCGGCGGAGCGGGCGAACTTGGCGCCGCCACCGGGACGGATCTCGATCGCGTGGATCGTGGTACCGACCGGGATGTTGCGGAGCGCCAGGTTGTTGCCCGGCTTGATGTCGGCCCCGGGACCGTTCTCGACGCGGTCGCCCTGCGACAGGTTGCGGGGGGCGAGGATGTAGCGCTTCTCGCCGTCCGCGTAGTGCAGCAGCGCGATGCGCGCGGTGCGGTTGGGGTCGTACTCGATGTGCGCGACCTTCGCCGGCACGCCGTCCTTGTCGTGACGACGGAAGTCGATCACTCGGTAGGCGCGCTTGTGTCCGCCACCCTGGTGGCGAACGGTCACACGACCGGCGTTGTTACGGCCGCCCTTGCTGTGCAGCGGGCGGACCAGCGACTTCTCCGGCGTGGACCGCGTGACCTCGACGAAGTCGGCGACGCTGGAGCCACGACGGCCCGGCGTAGTCGGCTTGTACTTGCGGATTCCCATTATTCAGTCCTCGTCCGATATCGGACGATCCGGACCGCCCTCAGGCGGTCGGACCGCCGAAGATGTCGATACGGTCGCCCTCGGCAAGGGTCACGATCGCGCGCTTCGTGCCGGCACGCTGACCGAAACCGGTCTTGGTGCGCTTGCGCTTGCCGATGCGGTTGATCGTGTTGACGCCGGTGACCTTGACCGAGAAGACCGCCTGGACGGCCTGCTTGATCTGGGTCTTGTTGGCGTTCGGGGCGACGATGAACGTGTACTTGTTCTCGTCGAGGAGCGCGTAGCTCTTCTCCGACACGACCGGCTTCAGCAGCACGTCACGGAGGTCCGTGAACGCCTTGCTGGGCGCGGTGACGACGGTGTTCTTGCCTTCGGTGGCGTGGCGCTTCGCCTTGGCGACGCGCGCGGCCTTGGCGACCTTGGCCGCCTTGGAGGCGATGCTCGGGTGACGCGTAGCCATCAGGCGTCACTCCCTTCGGTGTCGTTGGCCTTCGGGCCGGCGACGAAGGACTCGAGAGCGGCCTGGGTGAAGACCACGTCGTCCGAGACGATCACGTCGTACGTGTTCAGCTGGCCCGGCTCCAGGATGTGCACCTGGGGCAGGTTGCGGGCGGACAGCCACGCGGCCTCGTCGGCGCGGTCGACGACCAGGAGCAGGTTCTTGCGCTCCGAGATCTTGCCGAACAGCGTGCGAGCGGCCTTCGTGGAGGGAGCCTCGCCCTCGATCACGCCGGTGACGACGTGAATGCGGTTGTGGCGGGCCCGGTCGGTGAGGGCGTGACGCAGAGCGGCAGCCTTCATCTTCTTCGGGGTCCGCTGCGAGTAGTCACGCGGCTGCGGGCCGTGGACGACGCCACCGCCGGCGAACTGCGGCGCGCGGGTCGAGCCCTGGCGTGCGCGGCCGGTGCCCTTCTGACGGTAAGGCTTCTTACCGCCACCGCGAACCTCGCCGCGGGTCTTGGTCTTGTGCGTGCCCTGACGGGCAGCCGCGTTCTGCGCGACGACGACCTGGTGGATCAGCGGGATGCTGACCTTCTCCACGCCGAAGATCTCCGCGGGGAGCTCGACGCTTCCGGTCTTCTCGCCGGCAGGCGAAAGGATGTCAACAGTGCTCATCGGTACCTCAGGCCCCCTTGGCCGCGGTGCGGACCAGGACGAGGCCGCCGTTCGGACCGGGGACAGCGCCCTTGATGAGCAGCAGACCCTTCTCCGCGTCAACGGCGTGGACGGTCAGGTTCTGGGTGGTCACGCGCTCGTTGCCCATGCGACCCGCCATGCGGAGGCCCTTGAACACGCGGCCCGGGGTGGCGCAGCCACCGATGGAACCGGGCGAGCGGTGCTTGCGCTGGGTGCCGTGTCCGGCGCCGAGGCCCTTGAAGTTGTGACGCTTCATGACACCGGCGAAGCCCTTGCCCTTGCTCTTGCCGGTCACGTCGACCTTCACGCCGGCCTCGAACACCTCAGCGGTGATCTCCTGGCCGAGCGTGTACTCGGAGGCGTCCGCGGTGCGGATCTCGACAAGGTGGCGACGGGGGGTGACGTCGGCCTTGGCGAAGTGACCCTTGAGGGGCTTGTTCACCTTGCGCGGGTCGATCTCGCCGAAGGCGATCTGGACGGACTCGTAGCCGTCGCTGTCGTTCGTACGGACCTGGGTCACGACGTTGGGGCTGGCCTTGACGACGGTGACCGGAACAACACGGTTGTTCTCGTCCCACACCTGCGTCATGCCGAGCTTCTCGCCCAGGATGCCCTTGATCTGCTTAGCCATTCTTCAGATCACCGGCCCCTAGAGCTTGATCTCGATGTCGACACCGGCCGGGAGGTCGAGTCGCATCAGAGAGTCAACGGTCTTGGGCGTCGGGTCGAGAATGTCGATCAGACGCTTGTGCGTGCGCATCTCGAAGTGCTCGCGCGAGTCCTTGTACTTGTGCGGCGACTTGATGACGCAGTACACGTTCTTCTCAGTGGGCAGCGGCACCGGGCCCGCGACCGACGCACCAGTGCGCGTCACCGTCTCGACGATCTTCTTCGCCGAGGAGTCGATGACCTCGTGGTCGTAGGCCTTGAGCCGGATGCGGATCTTCTGTCCCGCCATGGCTACTCAGTAGTCCTGTCTCTTCTAACGCTCTGGAACCAGATGGTCTGTTTACTTCGTTCCTCCGACCCACGCGGTCGGGTGTGTCGCGCTCTCGCCGACACAGATGCCCCATGATCGAACATCCCTGCTGGGAAAGCACGGCCCTTCCGGAACCGCAAGCCGGGGACGAAAGGCCCACCGGGTGCCTGGTCGGCGCTCCATTGACACTTCCCGAAAGATTCCCGTACGTCCGCCCCAGCGCTGCCCGTGGGCAGTTAGGGCGACGAGTACTGTGGGACTCGCTTTCGGTCCTCCCGGCGGGAGGCGCGCAACATCAACACTCGACCGAGCAACTCCGACAGTCTGCCATATGGGGCACTGCCTTAGCCAATCGAGCCGGAGACAATACCCCGGACGTGACGTAGGTCAAACGCCGACCGGGCCGATCAGGGCCCTGTCCGCCGCGGGACGTGAGGCCGGTCACCGTGAACCCGTTCGAGGGCTGCGGGTAACAACCGGTGCATCCGACCGACGGCAGACACGGAGACCGCGTGAACAGCCCCCCTGGCAGACATGACGAGGACGCCGCCGTCATCGCCGACTCACTGGCCCGGCCCGAGGTGTTCGGGGAGATCTACCACCGGCACGCGGCGGTGATCCACCGGTACGCGGCCCGTCGGCTGGGTGAGAACGCGGCCGAGGACATCACCGCCGAGACCTTTCTGGCCGCGTTCCGCACGCGCGGGCGCTACGACATGTCACGCGCCAAGGCGCGGCCCTGGCTGTACGGGATCGCCGCGAACCTGATCGGCAAGCACCGCCGCGCCGAGGTGCGGGCGCTCAGGGCCATGGCCCGCACGGGCCACGACCCCGTGGCCGACTCCTGGACCGACCGCAGCGACAGCCGGGTGGCCGCCCAGGCCGCCCAGGGCCGCCTGGCGGGCGCGCTGGCCGGTCTCTCGCGCGGCGACCGGGACGTCCTGCTGCTGGTCGCCTGGGGGGACCTCGGCTATCAGGAGGTCGCCGAGGCGCTGTCCATCCCGGTGGGCACGGTGCGTTCCCGCCTCAACCGGGCCCGCAGAAAGGTCCGCCGCGCACTCGGCGACGTGGACCCCACGTTCGTACCCGACGCCCAGGAGGTGATCGGCCATGGCTGAGCCGGCGATGGACGAGATGACAGCGGTCCGGCGGCTGCGCGCCGACGCCCCCCTGCCCGACCACGCCCGGCTCGCCCCGGCCCGCCGACGACTGCTGGACGAGATCGAGGGACGTCCCTGGCACGGCAGGGCCGGCTGGAAGCTCAAGGCGGCCGGAGCGGTCGCCGCGGTGACGGCCGCGGCGCTCCTCTCCACCCTGACACTGCGCGAGGACGACCGGACGCCGACGCAACCGGCTCCGACGGCGACCGCCCGGCCGGACTCGTGGGTGTACCACCGGGTTCGGCTGGTCCTGCTGAACTGCCCCGCCGGCATGAGCTTCTCCGGGTACGGCGAGGTCGGCTCGTTCGATCTGTCACCCACCACGCGCCCGTGCGACACGAAGACACGGAAGTCGTTCGATTCGGAGCACTGGATCCGCTACGACGGCCGGTCCACGGCCGAGCCGGACACCGGCACCGGAGATCCGGACGACGTTCGGGCGTGGGCCCAGCCCGCCGGCTCCGCGTCCGGACAGATGCTCCCGCCCCAGCAGACGGACGCCCTGCTGACCACCCTGCCCGAGGACCCCGACGCCGCCCTGAAGGCGATCCTCAAGAAGTCCGTCCCCACCCGCGTCACCAGCGCGTACCGGCTGACCCAGGCCCAGCGCGACTTCGACGAGGTGGTCGAGGTGCTCTCCGGAGCCTCCGCCGTCCCGGCCGACAAGGCTCGGACGATCCACCGGATCATCACCGGCCTGGAGGGAGCGACCGAGCCGGTCGAGGTGACCGACGGCCAGGGACGGAAGGCCGTGGCGATCGGCGTCGACGGCAACTTCCGTGACGCCGCGTACGAGCGCAACAGCATGCAGGTGCTGCTCGACCCGGAGACCTTCGCCTACCGAGGTGTCCGCTGGGTGGCCGGAACGGACTACTACGTGGGCGGCAGGGCTTCCGGCGGCCCGTTCGTGGCGAAGGGGACGGTCCTCGCCACGGCCACCCGTGTCGCCACCGTCGTCGTCGACAAGGCCGGCGAGCGCAACTGAGCCTGCCCGGGCGGCCGGGAACATGCGAAAGGGCCCGTACGACCGAGGTCGTACGGGCCCTCTCAGGTGCTTCAGCTCAGGCTGGAGCTACCAGGTCGATCGGCCAAGAACTACTTGGTGATCTTGGTGACCTGGCCGGCGCCCACCGTGCGACCACCCTCACGGATGGCGAACTTCAGGCCCTCTTCCATGGCGATGGGCTGGATGAGCTCCACCTTCATCTCGGTGTTGTCACCCGGCATCACCATCTCGGTGCCCTCGGGGAGGGTCACAACGCCCGTCACGTCCGTCGTACGGAAGTAGAACTGCGGACGGTAGTTGTTGAAGAACGGCGTGTGGCGGCCACCCTCGTCCTTGGACAGGATGTAGGCCTGGGCCTCGAAGTCGGTGTGCGGCGTGACCGAACCCGGCTTGATGATGACCTGGCCGCGCTCGACGTCCTCGCGCTTGATGCCGCGGAGCAGCAGACCGACGTTCTCACCGGCCTGGCCCTCGTCGAGCAGCTTACGGAACATCTCGATACCGGTGACCGTGGTGGTGGTCTTCTCGGTCTTGATGCCGATGATGTCGACGGTCTCGTTGACCTTGAGGATGCCACGCTCGATACGGCCGGTGACGACCGTACCGCGACCGGTGATCGTGAAGACGTCCTCGATCGGCATGAGGAACGGCTTGTCGACGTCGCGCTCCGGCTCCGGGATGGACTCGTCGACGGCCTGCATGAGGTCGAGAACCGACTGACCCCACTCGGCGTCGCCCTCGAGCGCCTTGAGCGCCGAGACCTTGACGACCGGCAGGTCGTCGCCCGGGAACTCGTACTCGGAGAGGAGCTCACGGACCTCGAGCTCGACGAGCTCCAGGATCTCCTCGTCGTCCACCATGTCGGCCTTGTTCAGGGCGACGACGATGTACGGAACGCCGACCTGGCGGGCCAGGAGCACGTGCTCCTTGGTCTGCGGCATCGGGCCGTCGGTGGCGGCCACGACCAGGATGGCGCCGTCCATCTGGGCAGCACCGGTGATCATGTTCTTGATGTAGTCCGCGTGACCCGGGCAGTCGACGTGCGCGTAGTGACGCGTCTCCGTCTGGTACTCGACGTGCGCGATGGAGATGGTGATACCGCGCTGCCGCTCTTCGGGAGCCTTGTCGATCTGGTCGAAGGCCGAGGCCTCGTTCAGGTCCGGGTACTTGTCGTGCAGCACCTTGGTAATGGCGGCCGTGAGGGTCGTCTTACCGTGGTCGATGTGACCGATGGTGCCGATGTTGACGTGCGGCTTAGTCCGCTCGAACTTCGCCTTCGCCACTGGGGTCCTCCTGGGAGTGGTTCTGGAACGCCTTGCTTCATCGGCGCCAGGTGATCTTTGCTGGAAAGCCCGGGTCCAGGGGGCAAACATCCGGGGATGCGGCTGTTTGCCCCTGAGGCTCCGGAGTCAAGCCTACGGCGTGTAAACCGAGTGTGTTACTCGCCCTTGGCCTTCGCGATGATCTCCTCGGCGACGTTCCGCGGAACCTCGGCGTAGGAGTCGAACTGCATCGAGTAGCTTGCGCGACCCGACGTCTTGCTGCGGAGGTCGCCGACGTAGCCGAACATCTCCGACAGGGGCACCAGGCCCTTGACGACGCGGGCACCCGCCCGCTCCTCCATGGCCTGGATCTGGCCACGGCGGGAGTTGATGTCGCCGATGACCTCGCCCATGTAGTCCTCGGGCGTGGTGACCTCGACGGCCATCATCGGCTCGAGCAGCACGGGGCTGGCCTTGCGCGCGGCCTCCTTGAAGGCCTGCGAACCGGCGATCTTGAAGGCGAGCTCGGAGGAGTCCACCTCGTGGTAGCCACCGTCGAGCAGGGTGACGCGCACGCCGGTCATCTCGTAACCGGCGAGGATGCCGAACTGCATGGCCTCCTGCGCACCGGCGTCGACCGAAGGGATGTACTCCTTCGGGATACGACCACCGGTCACCTTGTTCACGAACTCGTACGAGGCGTCGCCGCCCTCGATCGGCTCGATCGCGATCTGCACCTTGGCGAACTGGCCGGTACCACCAGTCTGCTTCTTGTGCGTGTAGTCGACCCGGTCGACCGCCTTGCGGATGGTCTCGCGGTAGGCCACCTGCGGCTTGCCGACGTTGGCCTCGACCTTGAACTCACGGCGCATACGGTCGACCAGCACCTCGAGGTGCAGCTCGCCCATGCCACCGATGATGGTCTGGCCGGTCTCCTCGTCCGAGTGGACCTGGAACGACGGGTCCTCCTCGGCCAGGCGCTGGATCGCGATGCCCAGCTTCTCCTGGTCGCCCTTCGACTTGGGCTCGATGGCGACCTGGATGACCGGAGCCGGGAAGTCCATGGACTCCAGGATCACGGGGGCCTTGTCGTCGCACAGCGTCTCGCCGGTCGTGGTCTGCTTCAGACCCATGACGGCGACGATGTCGCCGGCGCCGACCGCCTCGATCTCCTCACGCTTGTTCGCGTGCATGCGGTAGATCTTGCCGATGCGCTCCTTCTTGCCCTTGACGGAGTTCAGCACGGCGGTGCCGGACACCAGGCGGCCCGAGTAGACCCGGACGAAGGTGAGCTTGCCCAGGTGCGGGTCGCTCATGATCTTGAACGCGAGGGCGGAGAGCGGCTCGTCGTCGGACGGCTTGCGCTTGACGACCAGCTCCGGGTCCTTCACGTCGTGGCCTTCGATGGCCTCGACGTCCAGGGGGGAGGGGAGGTAGCGCACGACCGCGTCGAGCAGGGGCTGGACGCCCTTGTTCTTGAACGCGGTACCGCAGAACACGGGGGTGACCGTGACGCCGTCGGACTTGCCGGACGCGATGGTGATCCGACGGATCGCGGCGTACAGCTGCTCCACGGAAGGCTCCTGGCCCTCCAGGTACAGCTCCATGATCTCGTCGTCGTTCTCGGCGACGGTCTCGACGAGCTTGCCGCGGTACTCCTCGGCAGCCTCGGTGTGGGTGGCCGGGATGTCGACGACGTCGTACATCTCGCCCTTCTCCGCCTCGGCGGACCACACGAAGGCCTTCATCGTGACCAGGTCGACGACGCCCTTGAAGTCGGCCTCGGCACCGATCGGGAGCTGCATCACGATCGGCGTCGCACCCAGGCGGCTGCTGATCATGTCGACACAGCGGTGGAACTCGGCACCGGTCCGGTCGAGCTTGTTGACGAAGCAGATACGCGGCACGCCGTAGCGGTCCGCCTGACGCCAAACGGTCTCGGACTGGGGCTCGACACCCGCGACGCCGTCGAACACCGTCACGGCACCGTCGAGCACGCGCAGCGAACGCTCCACCTCGACGGTGAAGTCGACGTGGCCCGGGGTGTCGATGATGTTGATGGTGTGGTCGACATCGGCAAGCGGCCAGTGACAGGTGGTGGCAGCAGAGGTGATCGTGATGCCACGCTCCTGCTCCTGCTCCATCCAGTCCATCGTGGCGGCGCCGTCGTGGACCTCACCGATCTTGTAGGAGACGCCGGTGTAGAACAGGATCCGCTCGGTGGTGGTCGTCTTGCCCGCGTCGATGTGGGCCATGATCCCGATGTTGCGGACCTTGGCCAGGTCAAGTGAAGTGGTAGCCATAAGGCTTTCGTCTTCTCTCGGTCTCGATGTGGGTAGCGACTACCAGCGGTAGTGCGCGAAGGCCTTGTTGGACTCGGCCATCTTGTGGGTGTCCTCGCGCTTCTTCACAGCGGCGCCGAGGCCGTTGGACGCGTCGAGAAGCTCGTTGAGGAGGCGCTCGGTCATGGTCTTCTCGCGACGGGCGCGGGAGTAACCGACGAGCCAGCGCAGCGCCAGGGTGCTCGCGCGACCCGGCTTGACCTCGATCGGGACCTGGTAGGTCGCGCCACCGACACGGCGGGACTTGACCTCGATGGTCGGCTTGATGTTCTCGAGAGCGCGCTTGAGCGTGATGACCGGGTCGTTGCCGGTCTTCTCGCGCAGGCCCTCCATGGCGCCGTAGACGATGCGCTCGGCGGTGGAGCGCTTGCCGTTCAGCAGCACCTTGTTGATGAGCGACGTGACAAGAGGAGAACCGTAGACCGGGTCGATGATGACCGGGCGCTTCGGGGCAGGGCCCTTACGAGGCATGTCTTACTTCTCCTTCTTGGCGCCGTAGCGGCTGCGGGCCTGCTTGCGGTTCTTGACACCCTGGGTGTCGAGGGAACCGCGGATGATCTTGTAGCGAACACCGGGCAGGTCCTTCACACGGCCACCACGCACGAGCACGATGGAGTGCTCCTGGAGGTTGTGTCCCTCACCCGGAATGTAAGCAGTGACCTCGATGCCGCTGGTCAGACGCACACGCGCGACCTTACGCAGGGCCGAGTTCGGCTTCTTCGGGGTGGTCGTGAACACACGCGTGCAGACGCCGCGACGCTGGGGCGAACCCTCGAGTGCGGGCGTCTTGTTCTTCTCGACCTTGTCCTGCCGGCCCTTCCGGACCAGCTGCTGGATCGTAGGCACTACTTCTCCGGTTTCTGTGTGCCGAATGGTGAAGCTAACCTGGAACTTCGCCGACCCACGCGGTCGGGTGTGTCGGATCCGGCGGACTTCCGCCGCGAGGCGAGAAGAGGCGCAGATCACGGTGGCCGCTAGCTGGGCCCCGTGTGCGGTTGAAGACACGCACGAGGGCCAGGGCACACCCCAGGCACAAGGTCTGAGCGTACCTAGCGCATTCACTCCGGTCAAAACAGAAGCCGCGCCGCCGACACGCAGGAGGTTTACGAGCGCCGGCCCAGCCCCTGTGATAGCGGAGCAGAGGAGTCCGCGGAGCCTCCGGGAGGCGGCCCGGGGGACGGTACGACCGGCTCACCGGGCCGGAACGGGCTCTTCACGGCTCCGACCGCCGGATCCACCACGACATCCACCGACGCCTGCGCCTGCGCCTGTACCGCCGTACCTGCCGCGCCTGTCGTGCCCGCCGCCGTGTCGTGGCCGATGAAATACGTCGGACGGTTCTGTACGGCCGTATAGATGCGGCCGACGTACTCGCCGAGCAGGCCGACGCAGATCAGCTGGACCGCGCCGATGAACAGCACGCCGGTGAAGAGGGACGTCCAGCCGGGGACGGTGTGCTGGAAGGCGTGGGCGCTCAGGGTGTAGACCATCAGGCCCAGGCAGACCAGGAACGCGAAGCCGCCCAGCCAGGTGGCGATGCGCAGCGGTGCGGCCGAGAAGCCGGTGACGCTGTCGACGGCCAGCCGGATCATCCGGCCGAGCGGGTACTTGCTCCGGCCGGCCGGCCGCGGGGCACGCTCGTAGCGGACCTCGCCGCTGGGGAAGCCCAGCCACGGCACCAGGAGGCGGTAGACGCGCTGCTGGTCCGGCAGCGCCTTCAGGGCGTCCACGGCCGCCCGGCTCAGCAACCGGAAGTCGCCGGCCTGGGCCGGGACCGAGGGCCCGGCGAGACGGCGGACGAGCCGGTAGTACAGGCCGGCCGTCCAGCGCTTGAAGCCGGTGTCGCTGGCCCGGTCGGCGCGGATGCCGTAGACGATGTCGAGGTCCTCGGCGCCGGCCAGCGCGAGCATCTCGGGAATCTTCTCGGGCGGATCCTGGAGGTCGGCGTCGATGCTGACGACGTACGCGCCGTGCGCCCGGTCCAGGCCCGCGGTGAGGGCGGCCTGGTGGCCGGAGTTGCGGCGCAGGCCGATGACCCGCAGTTCCGGCCAGCCGAGCCGGAAGGCGGCCAGCAGCTCAGCCGTGCGGTCGGTGCTGCCGTCGTCGACCGCGACCACCTCGTAGCCGACACCGAGGTCCGCCAGGACCGGACGCAGCCGGCTCACCAGCGCGGGCAGCACCTCTTCCTCGTTGTACATGGGTATGACGACCGACAAGACGGTCGCCGCGGCCGTGGTGTTCGGCACTTCGGTCACCCGTCCTCCCCCAACCTGTGGCGCACATGTGCGACTCTGTTGCGATCTTATGACCACACTCTTATGACCACACTTCACGATCATCCGGACAATGTGGCGCCCCTGGCTGTCCGGCGGTCGGCCGAGGGGGGACCCCAGCCATGAGCACGGCTTCCAGCGACACGGCGACGGACCCCGCCGTGCCCGACGGACCGGAGCAGCGCTCGCGGAGACCGCGCCGCCTCACCCTGCCGGACGGTGTACGACCGTACCTCGCTCCGGTGCTCCTCTACGGCGTCACGAAGCTCGTGGGCCTGACGGTCTTCGCCTGGCTGCTGGAATCGGCCGACGAATACCAGAAGAAGAACCCGCGCTTCGGCGGCGGCGCCCACTGGTGGGACGTCCTGGCCACCTGGGACGGCTGGTGGTACCTCCAGGTCGCCGAGAAGGGGTACGACCCCCGGCCGCTGGAGCGGCTCGCGCCGGGCGGGCTGTTCACCGTCAAGCAGAACTCGGTCGCCTTCTTCCCGCTCTATCCGGGCCTGATCCGGGGCGTCTCCGAGATCACCGGGCTGGGGCTGTACGGCTCCGGGATCCTGGTCTCGGTGCTCGCCTCCTTCGTCGCGGCCGCCGGCATCTACGCCGTGGTCTCGACGCTCGCCGGGGTACGGGCGGGCACGACAGCGGCCGGCCTGTGGGCGGTCGTGCCCGGCGCGGGCGTGGAGTGGGCGGTCTACTCGGAGTCGGTCTTCGTCGCCATCGCCTCCTGGTGCTGCTACTGCGTGATGAAGCGGCGGTGGGTCGCGGCGGGGCTGCTCGCCTTCGTCGCCGGGCTCAACCGGCCGACCTCCGCCGCGCTCATCGGCGCGGTCGGGCTGGCCGCGATCGTCACCCTGGCGCGGCGGGAGAGCAGGCGCGAGCACGGGATCTCGGGGCCCCTGTACGCCATGTTCGCCGCACCGCTCGGCCTGCTCACCTACATCACCTGGGTCGGCCTCTCCATGGGCGACCTCACCGCGTACTTCACGCTCCAGCGCGAGGGGTGGGCGCACTACTTCGACTTCGGCTCCTACACCCTCGACGTGCTGGGCAACACGGCGGTCGGCCGCCACGACTATCTGTTCGCGTTCTCGGTCCCCGACCTCCTCGGCGTCCAGCTGGTGCTGGCGCTGCCCTTCCTGATCGCGCTGATGCTCCGCAAGAAGCCGCCGCTGGTGCTGGTCGCGTACACCCTGGCGAGCGTGATCACCGTGCTGGGCACCCAGCAGATGTTCGGCAACACGGGGCGGTACCTGCTGCCGGTCTTCCCGCTGCTGCTGGCCCCGGCGGCGGCGCTGGGCCGGCTGAAGTGGCCGAGCCTCGCGGTGTTCTTCGGGACGGCGGCCGTCGCGTCGGGGTGGTACGCGCACTACGTGATCTTCGAGCTGGGCATTCCGTAGGCCGGGGGTCACCGGGCCCGGCGGGTGGCGCGTTCGGCGGCGAACACGTCCTCCAGGCGGAAGAGCTGGGCCCGGCCCGCCTTGCCGGCCGGCTCGAGGTGGCCGAGCTGGACCCACTTGCGAATGGTGGCGGGGGCCACACCGACCTCCTGAGCCGCGAGCGGGCCGGGGATCAGGGTCGGTCGATCGTCGGCACGTCGGCCGGGGACGCGCCGGTCGGAGTCACGTCGGTCGGAGTCACGTCGGTCGGAGTCGCGTCGGCCGGGGTCGCGTCGGTCCGGGTCGGTCATGCGGGCGCCCACTCCCCCTCGTCCCAGGTGTGCCGGTAGGCCGGGTCGTCGTGGCAGCCGCAGTCCGGTGCCGGGCACCGGCAGGCCGGGTTGACGCAGAGGACGGCCGCGCGGTCGGGGAACGCCCGCAGCGAGACGGAGTCGCACCAGGGGCAACGGCCGGCGACCCGTACGACGGTCTCGGTGTCGCCCAGCGCGCGGGCACAGCGACGGGCCATCCGGCGGGTCTCGTCGCGCACATGCGCGGCCAGGACGGTGTCGGCGGCCACGCGGTCGAGGAGGGACGCGATCCGGCGCAGCCGCTCGGGCACGGAGGCGCGACGCGGACGGGGCAGGCCGAGCCGGTCGCGCACCGCCTCCTCCAGTTCGAGCACGCCGTCGGTGATGTCGCGGATGGCGTCGGAGACATGCAGCCGGAGCGGGGCCGCGCCGTGGCCGGGGGCCACGAGGCCGTGCCGCTGCCGCAGGAGCAGCTGCTCCTCGCGCTCCGCTCGCAGCCGGGCGCCGAGATCGGCGGGCGGCCGGGACGCGGCGGGGCGGTGGGCGGGGGTGGTGCGGCCGGGCACCAGTTCCGTGGACAACTCGGGGAACTGCTGGAGAAGGGTGCCGATCCAGAGGGCGGCCTGGGCGGTGGGGCGGTCCTCGCAGGGCTCAGCCACGGGTGCCTCCCCGGACCGGGAGGTGGGTCGGTGCCGGGGTCGGGGCCGGGGTCGGGGTCGGGGCCGGGGTCGGGGCCGGCGGGAGGAGATGCGCGGGAACGGGGACCGGGCGGCCGGAGCGCCAGAGCCGGCCGCCGCAGACACCGTCGAACCAGTTGTCGGCCGGTGCCACCGTCTCCTCGCAGGCCCGCCGTACGCGGCAGCCGGCACAGGCCCGGAGCGCGGGGGCGGCGACCTTGGCCTTCTTGGAGAAGACGACCTGCGGGGCGAGCCCGGCGCAGGCCGCCGCGGACTGCCAGCCTGGGGCCGAAGGGCAGGAACTCGTTTCGGGCATGGACAAGGGACCCCCTGGGTTCGTGATCGAGCCGTATCTGGCCGTGCTGGGTGAACGCCTTCCAGACTTACACGTTGCGTGCGCGCCCGCAACGAATTTCCTAGAGGCCCGAGCCGGAACGTCCCCCGAATCTCCACGAACTGCACGAATTTTCCTCAGTGCTTGCTCGAGAGCACGTAATTCCGTGCGCGCAAGCAAGCTAAACTCTTGCCCACCCCCGAAGGAAGAGAGAAAGACATGACCAACCAGGGCTTGGACGCATTCGCCGCGTGGGTCGAAGACCTCATGCGCGAACGCGGCTACGACATCGACAGTCCGCGCGGCGGCGGCAAGTCGAGAATCGCGGACGAGGCAGGCGTGCACCGTGCCGCGGTGACCCGGCTGCTCCAGCGGCAGAGCATGCCGGACCTGGAGACCACCCGCAGGCTCGCCCGCGTGCTCGGCGTGCCGGTGCGGGACATGCTCATCCGCTCCGGCCGGCTGACCGCGGAGGAACTGGCCGACCCGCACGACGTCCTGGCCTCCCCCGCGCCCGGCGCGGATCTCGGCCGCCGCCCCACGCTGGAGGAGGTCGCCGACCTGCTGGGCGTGCCCGCCGACCGACGGGAGATGTTCGTCAGGGTGGTGGAACAGTTCCTGCCGAGCCAGGCCGAGGCCGAGGTGACGCGGGCGCGCGAGGACGGGCGAGTCCTGGTGGAGACGGCCGCGGCCGCGCCCACCGCGGACTGACCGAGCGCGAGTGCCGGCCACGCACGACGCGCCGGCCTCGGTCGAAGGGCACCCGTGGGCCGACGGGAGCTCCGACCGACGAGTCACCCTCTCCCCCTCCGCGGGACCGAGAGCCCCGGACCGGACGTCCCGCCCGTTCCCGCGGGCCGAATGTCCGAGCGGGCGACGCGCCCCTCCCTACGGGTCGAGGGACCCCGATCGGCGACTCATCCCCTCCCTACGGGTCGAGGGGTCCCGGATCAGGGGTCCCGGATCGACGACCCGTCCCGCTCCTGGGCCGAGCGCCCGGATCGGAACGGCACACCCCCTTTCCCCGGCCGGGAGCCAGGATTGCGACGCGCCCCCTTCACTCGCGCCCCCTTCACTACGGGTCGCGAGGGGTCCTCGGACCGGCGACGCGCTCCTTTCCTGCGGCGCCTGGGACCCGGATCGGAACGGCACACCCCCTTCCCCCGGCCGAGCCCGGGTTGCGACGCGCCCCCCCTTCGCCACAGGTCGCGAGAGGTCCGTGGGCCGGCGACGCGCTCCTTCCCTGTGGTCCCGCGGGGCCCGGATCGACGCCCGCCCGCTCGCTCCCCTTTACGGGTCGAGCCCGCTCCCCCTTACGGGTCGAGGGGCCGGATCGACCGCTTGCCCCCTTCCTGCGGGTCGAGGGAGTCGGTCGACGGCTCCCCTGCTGCGCTGGATCCCCGCCCCTTCCGTACCTCCCCTCACATCCGCCTCGCCGTTTTAGTTGCGTGCGCGCACGATCGTCTGTCACAGTTGGTGCAGCGGCGGAGCTGTGCCCGCGAGCCCCGAGCGGGCCGCACCCGCCGCCGTACGCCGGGCCGAGGCGCCGCGCGCCTCCCCTCCCCCGCCCCCGCGCGGCGCCCGCCCGGCGACTTCCCCTTCTTCACGGCGAGGTGACCCGGCATGACCACACCCACCCCACCGAGCGCCTTCCCGGACGTCGAGGCCCTGGTCGTCGACATCCTGGAGGCCGACTCGGCGCTCTCCACGGCGCTCGTCGCCGTCGAGCCGCCCGCGAACTTCGACGGCACGACCGCCGCCGTCCTCGTCAACCGGCGCGGCGGCGCGTGGATCGGCGAGCTGCACGTCGACCAGCCGCTGATCGAGCTGGAGGTGTACGGCCCGACCAAGCAGGCCGCGCACGTCCTGGCCAACTCCGCCCGTCGCGCGCTGCTGGCCGCGGCCGGCAACCGGTACGGCACGAACCTGATCACCGAGGTGGAGGAGCAGGACGGCCCGCGCTGGCTGCCCGACTACCTCTACCGCGCGGCCCACCGCTACGTGACCGTGCTCAAGGTGTTCCTGGACGTCCACTGACCGGCCCGCACGGGCGATCCGTCAGGACGCCGTGCCCCACAGACCGAAGGCCCCGCCCTCGCAGCCGCGAGTCGGCGGGGCCTTCGCCGTACCCGGAACGGCCGGGGACGGCGCCCCGCATCACCCCTCTATAAGGAGACCCACCCATGGCAGGAACCAACTCCTCCGAGATCCGCATCGCAGGCGTCGGCCGGCTCTACGTCGCCGCCGCCGACACCAAGGTTCCGACGACCTTCTCCACCGACCCGTCTACCGACTGGGCCACCGGTTGGAAGAACCTCGGCTTCACCTCCGGTGACGGCGTCACCTTCAGCAAGAAGGACAAGCTGGAGCCGGTCGACGTGTGGCAGGCCGTGAGCCCGGTGCACTTCGTCTACTCGGACCGCGACCTGACGCTGAAGTTCTCGCTGCTTCAGTTCAACGAGGACACGCTGCCGTTCTTCATGGGCGGCGGCGCGGTCGAGGCGGTCACCGGCTCGACCGGCGTCTACAAGTACGAGATCGCCGACCGTCCGTACGCCGATGTGCGTGCCCTCGGCCTGGAGTTCACGGACGTCCGCGCCTCGGACGGCGCCACGGTGACCTACCGCTTCGGTGTGCCGCGCGGCCAGGTCACGGCGGCGGACGACATCAAGCTGGCCCGCAAGTCGGCGGCCCAGCTCGGCATCACCTACACGGCGATGGCCGCCGCCGACGGTTCGGCGCTGGCCAGCTTCGTGATGAAGGACGCCGCGTACGCCGCGTCCTGACCCACCGGGGCGGGGCGGGCGCGCCGACACCGGCCGCCCGCACCGCCCCGGGCCCCGTACCCCCGCGGGCCCTGGCGTCCCAGGCCCCCGCGTCCCGGTGACGCCTGATGACTTCAGACGACCCCCGACCTCCGACGACCTCCGATGACCCGAGAACCCAAGGAGCACCCATAGCCATGGCCCGTTTCGACGTCAACGCCGCCCGCGCCCAGCGCCTCGAGGCCCTCGGCCGCACCTGGTCGTTCGAGCTGGACGACGAGAGCTTCACCCTGCCCACCGAGCTGACCCGCGGCACCGCCAAGGCGCTGCGCGAGCTCGACGACAACGACGTGGACGGGCTGCTCGGCCTGCTCATGGGCGAGCAGCAGTTCGCCCGCTTCGAGCGGCACGAGGTCACCATGCAGGACATCGCGGCGATCCTGGAGGCCTACGGCAAGGAGACCGGGCTCGGCCTGGGGGAAGGCTGAGCCTCGTCGGGTTCGTCGAAGAACACGCCGAGGCCCTCGAGGCGGACCTCCTCCGCTACTACGGGATCGATCTGCTCGACTGGCACCGGGAGCGCCTCTCCACGCGGCGGCTCGCGGTACTCGTCAAGCAGTTGCCGCGCGACAGCGCGCTGAACCGGGAACTGCACGGCGAGGCCGCCGACTGGTCGGTGTCCGACCATCTGCTGGCCGCCGCCGTGGACCACCTGGCGGCCGCCAACTGGATGTTCGCCTGCGTCAACTCGGAGGAGGGGGAACAGCCGGACGCCCCGGTCCCGGTACCGCGTCCGGCGGACCTGGCCGGGAACGGCGGCCAGGACGACGGCGAGTACGAGGAGCGCGGGGAGTACCAGGAGTACGAGAAGTCCGGCGAGCGCTCCGGGGGCGGCGGGCGTTCGGCCTCGGGGCCGGGTCCCTCGACCGACGGGTCGCGGGCATCCAGCCCGGACGAGGCGCCGTCGGCGTCCCAACTGGCCCGCTTCTTCGGCTGATCCGCCCGGCCGCCCACCGGACGGCCGGTCACGTCGTGCCCGTCGGCCCCGCTCAGCGGGAACCCGGCGGGCCGTTCCGTTCGTCCCGGCGGCGGCCGCCGGCCCTGCCCTCCAGTTCGTCCGCGAGCGCCCGGGCCTTGTCCGAGAGCAGCCGGGCCCTGGGTTCGTCAGGGGTGCCCCCCGGATCGGCCGGCGCGACCGGCTCCGCCCGCTCGACCTCACCGTTCCGCTCGGTCCGCTCAGCATCGCCGTTCCGCTCGGTCCGCTCGACATCGCCGTTCCGCTCGGTCCGCTCGACATCGCCGTTCCGCTCGGTCCGTCCGACGTCGCCGTTCCGCTCGGTCCGCTCGACGTCCGCGGTCCGCTCGGTCCGTCCGACGTCACCGTTCCGCTCGGTCCGCTCGGGCTGCGCCTGCTGTGGTCGTTCCGCGGTTCCGGCACCGTCCGGCCTGCGTGCTCGCTCCCGTCCGGCGGCTCCGAGCTCGCCGGGCAGGGTCAGCGGGGGCACGCTCGGCCGACCGTTGCGCCGGACCACCGGCCGCCGGTCGGAGGACGCGGCGCCCTTTCCCCGCACCTCACGGGCGGAGAGCAGGATGTCCCCCTCGGCACCGGAGCCGGCCTCGACCCCACCGGCGCCACCGGCGCCACCGGCACCGCCGGTCTCGTCCGCCTTCGGGCGCGTCGGTCCGGTCGGACCGGTCGGACCGGTCGGACCGGTCGAGCTCATCGGGCCGGTAGGGCCGGTCGGGTCCGCCGTACCGACAACGTTGGCCGCGCCCGGACCGCCGTCCCCACCCTCCCTGCTCCCGTCCCTGCCCCCATCGCTGCTCGCGTCCGTCCGCCCGTCCGTCCGCCCGTCCGGCTCTCCCGTCGGCGCCGTCGGGGAAGGTGTCGGCACCGGGGCGCCGTCCGCCATCGAACGTTCCCGGTCGCCGCGCTGCTCCACGCGCGTCCACGCGGACGGAGGGCGCAGCAGTCCCATGTAGGGCAGCGGAATGACCTCGCCGCCGCGCTCGTGCTCGTGCTCCCCCTCGGGCCGTCGGGCCCGGCGGGGACGGTGGCCGGTGCGGGCGTCCTCCTGGCCCTGGAGGTAGGCGGCGGTGATCCGCTCCTCGTACGCGCGGCGGATCGCGGGCAGCTGCTCGTCCACCACGTCGGCCCAGCCCGCGCTGTACGCGGCCAGTTCCCGCCGGTCGAGTTCGCCGCGGGGAAGGACCACCAGGTCCTCCGGTTCATGGCCGAGCCGCAGCACCAGCTCCGAGACACGGGCGATGAGATGCGGCAGATCGGCGGCCTGTTCGAGCCAGTCGATCACCTGCTCGCGCCGCACGTCGCTCGCGTCCCCGTCCACCCCGTAGGCCCTGCTCTCGTCCCCTGGCCCCATCGCGCCCCCGCGCGAGGACGGCTGCCCGTCGCCGTCCACCGTCGTATGGCGGACACTCAGTTCCCTTGCGGAGCGCCGCTGTTCACCTTTTTCGTAGCCGACGGGAGAACGGCCGGATCTTACTCCACCGACCTGGGCGGCTCTTCGGGCGCACCCCGGCATCACCGCAGGTCCCGACGGCTGAACGACGGATGCTCCTCGCCAAACACAGAACGGCACCACAGGATTACTCGTACACTAGTTCGAACACGCGTTTCGAACGCCTCAGAGGCGCCACCTGTACCACAGCCCAGCGGACAGACCGGAAAGCAGGCCGACATGGCGACTGGCACGAGCAACTCCCCGAAGCAGCCGATCGATACCTACACCCGCCTCGCCCACCTCCTGCACACCACGCCTCCCGACCGCGAGGCCCTGCTGGACCGGGTGTACGAAGAGCTGCTCGCCCGGGAGTCCCGCGCTTACGCCGCCGGCTGGTCGGACGCCCTGACGGAGGCGGGGCGCTCCCGGCATCCCCGTCGAGGCCGATCCTGAAGACCGCCGGAACCGCGGCACTCCCGGCGAGTACGGTCCCGGCATGACGATCGAGCAGCTGGGCGGCAGCTTCGTCGCCGCGACGACCGGCACCCTCTGCGTACTGATGGCGGTCCAGGCCATGAGCCGATGCCGTCTGCGGCTGCGCGGAGTCAGGACGACCGCGGAACTGGTCCGCTTCCGCGAGGCGAGGGAGGAGGACGGCCACGAGCTCTACTACGCCGTGGTGACCTTCGCCCTGCCCGACGGCAGCGAGGTGACGGCGGAGACGAGCGAAGCTGTCCGCCATCTGCCCCGCGGCATACAGGAGGGCGACATCACCGAGGTCCTCTACGACCCAGCGGCACCGAGCGTCTTCACTCTCCCCTCCGTCCTGCCGGGGCGGCTCAGAACGACCGAGATCCTCTCGCTGTGCGCCGGCTGCCTCGGCCTGGCCGCCACCACATGGCTGATCCTCGCGGACACGTTCTGAGACCACACCCGCACACCCGCCACATCCGAAGAGGGCCCGGCTCCGGCAGCCGGGCCCTTCCTGTTGTCCAGGGAGGACGCATGGCCAATCGAGATCTCCCCACTCTCGACGGGGACCTCAAAACAGCCGAGAGCGACATCAAGGACATCAAGAAGGAACTGGGGTCACCCTTGGGAAACCCCAGATCCGTTCTCCAGCGGATCATCGATCTGGAGCAGATGACCAATCCCGCCGCTGCGAAACTCAAGAACGACGTCGCAACCCATACCGCCGAGATCCAGAAGTTGCAAGAAAAGATAAAAGTGACTCGCTGGATGATCATCGGCGCCGTCGGCGCACTTCAGCTTGTCAAATTCGACATGCAGCTTCTCAAAGTCGACCTCACCCTCGTCAAGGAATGGAAACTGAAGGACGTCGTCGAGGGTTTCAAGATCGCGAAAGCCAACACGCTGGCACTGTTCAGCGCGCAGGCCAAGGCGGAGCTGGCGGCGGAGAAGCAGCGGAAGGCCGACGCGAAAACACTCAAGGACGAATTCGAGAAAACCCTCAAAAAACTACCGGAGCGGGTCGACAGGATCGAGGACGTTCTGAAGAAGGCGCGCGACTCGGCACGCGACGCCCGGAACAACCGAGATGGGCTCCCCAAGAACCACAAGGGAATCGACGCCAAGGAACCTCGGATCGGCCCCGTGGCCAAGGACGTCGGCAAAGTGCGCGACGCCGTGGACGCGCTCGCCTCCGCGCTCGACGGCCTGGGCGCCTGACCAACGAATTGAGGGAACATGTCTCTCGTACAGTCGCTGAAGAGAACCTCCAGCGCTCTTGCGGACTTCAAAGGGAAGTCCACGGCCGCCGGCACGGCCGCCAAGGAAATCGGTGACAAGGCTCGCGCCGCGGATTCCGGGCTCAAGAACCTCAAGTCGTCCGCCCAGAACTCCGGCGATGAGCTGAAGAAGCTCAAGACCGCCTCCGACCAGGCCGAGAAATCGCTCGGGAAGGCCGGGAAGACCGGTTCCGCCGCCGGGACGAATCTCGGCAAGTACGAGTCCGGGGCGAGCAAGGCGGCCAAGGGCCAGGACAAAATGAACAAGTCGATGAAGGGCAACTTCTTCGGCATGCTCATGGACCTGCTCGCACCGCTCATCGAGAAGGTCGTCGACATGGCGACCAAGTCGAAGACCATGCAGAAGGTCCTCAAGACCGCCTTCGACGTCATCAAGTCCGTGATCGGCACCGTCATGAAGGCCATCGGGCCGATCATGAAGAACGCCGCCAAACTCATCAAGTCGGTCTGGAACGGCATCAAGACGGCGATCTCGGCCGTCGTCAAGGCCGTCGCCACGGTGATCAAGACCTACGTGGCCATCTGGAAGAAGGTCATCACCACCGCGCTGAACGCGATCAAGACGGTCGTCTCCAGCGTCTGGAAGGGCATCAAGGCCGTCATCTCGCCGGTCGTCAACTGGGTCAAGTCCGCGATCCCGAACGCCTTCAAGGCCGTCAAGGACAAGCTGTCCAGCATCTGGGGCGGCCTCAAGGGCATCGCCGGCCGGGCCTTCGACGGCATCAAGAGCGCGGTGAAGGGCCCGATCAACGCGGTCATCGGCATCATCAACCGCGCGATCGGCGCCCTCAACGGCATCAAGGTGTCGATCCCGGGCTGGGTCCCGGGCGTCGGCGGCAAGACCTTCGGCGTCAGCCTGCCGAGGATCCCGATGCTGGCCACCGGCGGTGTCGTCATGCCCCGCTCCGGCGGTGTCCCGGCGATCCTCGCCGAAGCCGGTGAGGCGGAGGCCGTCCTGCCGCTGAGCAAGCTGGACCGCTTGCTGCGGCGGGCCGCCGCCCAGGGGCCGGCCTACGCCGGGGCCGCCGGGGCGGGCGGCGCGCTGCACATCGAGCACTACTACGCGGCCGAGAGCAGCAGCCCGCAGCGGACCGCCGACGCGCTGATGTTCCTGGCGAAGGCACGCGGATGAGCGCCGCCGCGCTGCCTGCGGGAGGCGGGGCGGCCGACCTGTTCGCCGGGGTGGCACCGGCCCTCCAGGCCTTCCGGACCGGGCTGGGACAGAGCACCGCGACCGCGCGCACCCTCGTCGGCCGGATCAGGAGCGCCGCCACCGGCGTCGACGCCGTCCGTTCCGCCGCCGCCCAGGGCGCCACCGCCGTACGTCAGCTGAAGACCGGCGCCGACGCCGCGAGCCGCTCCGTCGCGAAGACCGGGCGGACCGCCGCCGAAGCCGCCTCCGGCATCACCTCGGCCGGCACCCGCGCCAAGGGCGCCGGCACGTCACTCGGCGCCGTCAAGTCCGCCCTCGGTGGCGCCTTCGCCGTCGTCGGCGCGCTCATCGAGGCCTCCGGGGTGCTCGGCGACCTGATGGGCGCCTTCGGCACCGCCATGACCATCGGCTCCGGCGTGATGCTGATCGTCAACGCCCTCACCCGTGCCAACCCGATCGGGTTCGTCACCGGCCTGCTCCTCCCGGTGGCCGGCTGGCTGATGGACCTGGCGCTGAACTCCGAGACCGGCCAACGGCTGATGGAACAGCTCGCCACCCTCGTCCTGAAGTACGTCGAGGGCTACCTGACCCTCATGACCCCGCTGCTCAAGGCGATCGCGAGCGCGGTGAACACGTACGTCACCGGCTACCTGGCCGTCATCACCACCGCGCTCACCGTCATCGGCACGCTCCTCGGTACCGGCTTCGCCGTCCTCAGGGCACTGACCACCGGCGACACCCGAGCGCTCAGCGGCAAGGTGTCGTCGCTCTGGCGGGGGTTCAAGGACGCGGTGAAACCGGCGCTGGACTGGATCAGCAAGGACATCCCCCGGATGTTCACCCGGATCAAGGAGGCCACCTCCAGCACCCTGGGCGCGATGGGGAAGTTCGTGACCACCGGCGCGCAGACCGTCGCCGGTGTGGTCAAGGGGCCGATCACCGGGCTCATCGCCTTCGCCAACTGGGTCATCGACGGGCTCAACTCCCTGAGCTTCTCGATCCTCGGCAAGAAGTTCGGCATCCACCTGGACAAGATCCCGATGCTCGCGGAGGGCGGCATCGCCGTCCCCGGCGCGTCCCGGGGCGCGGGCCGGGTGCTGCCGCTGACCACCCTGGAGCGGCAGCGGGCGCTCGCCCGGCGCACCGGCGCACCGGCGCACCGACCGGCCCACCGGGTCAAGGAGTTCCACGAGAGCGCGGGCACGGGCCCCCGCGGCACCGCGGAAGACCTGCTCTTCCTCGCCTCCGCCCACGCCCGCACATGAGAGTGAGGTGACGGCCGCCATGGCCGAGATCACGACAACCGAACACACCGACGACGTGCCTCCCGGCTCACTCATCACCCGCGACGGGCAGATGCAGTGGGCCGGACTGCTGATGGGCCCCGGCACCTCCTACGAGATCGACCGCGGCGGCCTCAGCGGCTGGGAGGACCTGCCGGAGTACGACTCCTCCGACGCCGACCACCCCACCGCGCACGGCGCCTGGCCGGGCGCCCGCTACGCCAAGCCGCGCCGAGTCGGCGGCACGGTGTGGACCGTACCGGCGCAGGACGACACCGCCTCCTCGCTGACCGCCACCCGCGTCCTGCGCCAGGCCCTGCTGCTCGGCGACGCGGAGCGCTGGCTGGCGGTGCGGCTGCACGGCGAGACGCTGGCCGTACGGGCCCGGGTGAGCCAGCGGGTGCTGGCCGCCGACCGGACGTACACCACACAGGGCGTCTCGCGCGCCTCCGTGCAGTGGTACGCCACCGACCCGCGCCGCTACTCGGTCACCGAGCAGACCGCGGTCACCGGCGCACCGCAGCCGGAGAGCGGTCTGACCTGGCCGCTGACCTGGCCGCTGTACTGGGGCCAGGCGGCCTCCACGGGGGACGTCAACGCCGACAACGGCGGCTCCGCGCCCACCCACCCGGTGATCACCTTCACCGGCCCGTGCACCAAACCGACGGTGACCGACCGGACGTCGGCGCAGCGGCTGCGCTACGAGATCGCGCTGGCCGCCGGCGACGAGCTCGTCGTCGACACCGCCGCCGGCACGGTCACCCTCAACGGCACCGCCTCCCGCCGGCACACCGCGGCCGCGGACAGCAGCCCCGAGGAACTCTTCGCGTTCGCCCCCGGCCGCGCCCAGCTGGCCTTCCGGCCCGACACCTACGGCACCGGCGCCCAGATGACGGTGCGCTGGCGAGAAGCGGAGTGGTGACCCCATGACCGTGCGAGCCGCCTGGCTCACCGAGACCGGCCAGACCCGGGAGGACACCCGGGTCACCCTCTCCGGACTGCTCACCCCGAACGCCCTGGTCGCGGAGAACGTCCCGCTCAAGGCCCGCGGCGGTATCGTCCCCGGCGGCTTCGCCCTCACCGGCGCCCCCGGGGCCATGACCTGCACGATCGGCACCGGCCGCGCCTTCGTGCAGGGCGGCCGGACCACCCAGGGCACCTACCCCGTGGCGGTGACCGAGGCCGAGAGCCTGACGATCGACGACGGCGACCCCACGCACCAGCGGATCGACCTGGTCGAACTCGTCGTCCAGGACAGCACCTACGACGGCACCGCGGACACCGTGGCACGCGTCCGGCTGGTCAAGGGCACCCCCGCGGCCACGCCCCAGCAGCCGGTGGGCCCCGACGGCAGCACCCTGCCGCTCTACCGGATCCTGGTGCCCGCCGGGGCGTCGGCCGGCTCCGGCGGACTGGCCTGGGACTCCGCCGTCACCAGCCTGCGCTACGCCACGGTGGCTCTGGGCGGCATCGTCCCCGCCACCGGTTTCAACGGCGCGTACGCCGGCCAGTACCGGGACAACGCGGGCGTCCTGGAGCGCTGGGACGGCACCGCCTGGGTCGCGTACCCCAAGGGCGTCGGCGGGATCCCGCCGGCCGGGACCCTCACCGCCGGCAGTTACGCCGGCCAGTACCAGGAGGACCCCACCGGACCGCTCCAGCGCTGGAACGGCCAGGCCTGGGTCGCGTACCCGAAGTCCGTCGGCGGCATCGCCCCCGCCGGCACCGTCGCGACCGGCTCCTACCCCGGCCAGTACCGCGAGGACTCGGCCGGTCTGCTCCAGCGCTGGAACGGCTCGGCCTGGGGTTACGCGGAGGGCCGCACCACCGTGCTGCTCAGCGTCTCGCAGACCGTCTCGCAGTCGGTGGCCCACAACACGTGGACCCAGATGAGCATGCAGAGCACCGACGTGGACGACGCGGCCGGCTGGTCGGGGTCCAACACCTACACGGTGCCGAGGGCCGGCTGGTGGCGGGTGTCGGCCAATGTCACCTGGTACACGGAGTCCACCTCGGGCTCGCGCGGTGCCCGCGTCTACCTCAACGGCGGCGGGGTCGCCCGCGCGACCTGGCTGATCGGCGCGGGCCCGGGCGCGACCTCCGTCGGCGGCACCGCCCTGATCCGGTGCGCGGCCGGCGACAAGCTCGCGCTCTACGGGCTCCAGAACTCCGGTTCGACGATCACCACCCTCGGCGGCTCCGGCTACTACACCAACCTCGCCGCCGAATGGCTCAAGTCCTGACGCGCCCTGACGGACCCTCATTCCCTTTCCCCACCCCCGGAGTCCGCCTCCGAAGACCACGGGAGACCAGCAGATGAACCTGCGCAGCTCATGGGTGGCCGAGATCGGCCAGACCCGCGAGGACACCCGCCTGACCCAGCTCGGCGCGACCACCCCGGCCAACCCGCTGGACGTCCGTTCCGGCATCCTGCCCGGCTCCTACGACGGCCAGTACCGCCTCGCCGGCTTCTGGCTGGAGGGCGGCGCGGGCACCATGACCGGCACCGTCCACGAGGGCCGGGCCGTCATCCAGGCCGACAGCAACCAGGGCGCCTACCCGGTCACCCTGGCCGAGCCGATCGGCCTCACCTTCGCCGACGGCGACGCCTCCTACGGCCGGATCGACGTCGTCGTCCTGCGCGTCTACGACGACCTGTACGACGACTCCGGGTTCACCAAGGCCGCCGTGGAGATCGTCCGGGGCACTCCGGCGGCCACCCCCGTCGTGCCCGCGCTCCCGGAGATCGCGCTGCCGGTCTACCAGGTGGCCGTCCGGGCCGGCATCAGCGCCGGCAAGGGCGGGATCAACTGGAGCACCGACGTGACCGACCTGCGCACGCCCACCGTCGCGGTCGGCGGCATCCTGCCCGTGTACGGCGAGACCGGCAACGGCGCCTACCCGGGCCAGTACCGCGACTCCGGGGGCGCCCTCCAGCGCTGGGACGGTTCCGCCTGGGTGTCCTACCCCGGCGCGCTGGGCGGCATCGCCCCCTCCGGAGCGGTCACCACGGCCAGTTACACCGGCCAGTACCGTGACACCCCGGCCGGGCTCCAGCGCTGGAACGGCACCGCCTGGGTGACCTACCAGCCGGTCCCGACCTGGACGAACTACACCCCGGTCTGGCGCTGCGACACCGGCACGGCGCCCACGATCGGCAACGGCACGCTGGCCGGGGCGTACGTGAAGACGGGCACCGTCGTCACCTTCCGGATCTACCTCAAGATCGGTTCGACGACCAACCTGTCCGCCCAGGACGCCAACGGCGACTGGTCCTTCTCGCTGCCGGCCGCACCGGTCTCCACCGCCTGGAAGCTGGACGGCCGGGTCCTGAACGCGGAGGCCTTCGACGACTCCGCCGTCCTGCTGTACCAGGGCAGCGGGCTCCTCGCGGTGGCCAACGGCGGTGTCGTCCGCTCGCTGCGCGACAGCCTGAAGACCGGCACCAGCCCCTGGGACAAGTCGGCCCCGTTCACCTGGGCCGCCAACGACATCCTCTCGATCCACGGCACCTACGAGTCGGCCTCCTAGCCGGCCCGCCGGCGGGCCTCCTCACGAAGGGAACCACCATGGCCGTACGTTCCGCCTGGCTGTCGCCCGACGGCCAGACCCGGGAGGACACCCGGGTCACCCAGATCGGGGCGGTCACCCCGGTCACCGACATCAAGGGGCGCTCGGGTGTCCTGCCCGGCTCCGAGAACGGCCTGTACCGGGTCACCGGGCTCTGGCTGAACGGCACCGCCGGCGGCATGACCGCCAGCGTCGGAGTGGGCCGCGCCGTCGTCCAGACGTCCGTGGCCCGCGGCGCCTACCCGGTCGCCGTCACCGAGCCGGTCCCGCTCACCTTCGACGCCGGCGACCCCCAGTTCGGCCGCGTCGACCTCGTCGTCCTGCGGATCTACGACGACGCCTACGACAGCTCCGGCCGCACCGAGGCCGCCGTGGAGATCGTCAAGGGCACCGCGGCCGCCACCCCGGCCGCCCCCGCCGCGCCGGACGCCTCGCTCGTCCTGTTCACCGTCGCCGTCGCCAAGAACGCCGGCGCGGGCAGCGGCGGCATCGACTGGGACAGCGCCCGCGTCGATCTGCGCCCCACCACGGTCCCGGTCGGCGGCATCCTGCCGACCCGTTCCGACGACACCGCCCCCGGCGGCTACCCCGGCCACTACCGGGACGTCAACGACACGCTCCAGCGCTGGAGTTCCACCGCCTGGGTGCCCTACCCCAAGGGCGTCGGCGGGGTCGTCCCGGCCGGCGTGCTGACCACCGGCGGCTATGCCGGCCAGTACCGCGACTCCTCGCTCGGCCAGCTCCAGCGCTGGAACGGCAGCGCCTGGCAGCCGGCCGTGCCGGGGCCGGCGTTCGCCCAGTCGCTGGACGCCGGGACCACCGCCTCGACGACGTACACCGCCGCCCTGGCCTCCACCGCCGTCACGGCGCTCACGCTCAACTTCACCGCGCCGCCGTCCGGCGCCGTGCTCATCGGTCTGGGCGCCCGGATGTCCTCGGGCGGCGAGACCGCGCAGGCGCACATGTCCCCGCAGGTCACCCTGGGCTCCACGGTGATCTGGGCGGCGGACGACGAGCGCGCCGCCTCCGGGTCGGGCGCCGTGAGCAAGTCGACGTCCACCCAGCTGCGCCTGGGCTCCCTCACCGCCGGCTCGACCTACACCGTGACCGCGATGCACCGGTCCAGCAACGCGAGCTTCACCTGCGCGTTCGACACGATCTTCCTGCGCGTCGACCCGATCGCCTGACCAGCGTCCGCTCCCGCCCGTTCTCCCGAAAGGAGTCGACCATGCCCGTGCGCTCCGGCTGGCTCTCCCCCGACGGCCAGTCCCGTGAGGACACCCGTCTCGTCTCGCTCGGCGCCCTGACCCCCACCTCGCCCGTCGCCACCCGCTCCGGCGTCCTGCCGGGCTCCGCCGACGGCGCCTTCCGCATCGCCGGCTTCACGCTCACCGGCACCGCGAACAGCATGTCCGCCACGGTCAGCCCCGGCCGTGCCGTGCTCCAGAGCACCGACGCCAGGGGCGCCTACCCGGTCGCCCTCACCGAGTACCTGCCGGTGACGTTCGCGGACGGCGACGCCCAGTACAACCGCGTCGACCTGCTCGTCCTGCGGGTCTACGACGACGCCTACGACGGCACGGGCCGCGCCGAGGCCGTCGTCGAGATCGTCCCGGGCACCCCGGCCGCCGCCCCGACGGTACCGGCGCCGCCCGGCCTGTCGCTCCCGCTGTACGAGGTCACCGTGCCGGCCAAGGCGAGCGCCGGCACCGGCGGCATCGCCTGGGCCACCGCGCTGGTCGGCCGCCGCACCGCCACGGTCGGCGTCGGCGGCATCCTCCCGGTGACCACGGACACCTCCAACGGCGCCTACCCGGGCCAGTACCGGGACCTGAGCGGCGTGATCCAGCGCTGGTCCGGCACCGCCTGGACCGACTACCAGCCGCCGCTCGTCGTGGAGACGACCACCGCCGGGGTCACCGCCCAGGGCAACTGGTCGCTGTCGTGGTTCGGCGCCCGCCGCACCCGCGGTGTGTGCTCGTTCAGCGTCGGTCTCACCCGCGTCACCAGCGCCCTCACCGCGACGGCCGCCGGCACCACCAACCCGGGCAACGTGGGCGACGAGCTGATCTGCACCCTCCCGGCCGGCTGGCGGCCGGTCCTCGAGACCTACGCGTCCGCGAGCGACGGCTACGCCGACGGTGCCGTCCGGATCGCCGCCGACGGGTCGGTCCAGCTGATCAGCTGGTCGACCAGCGGTGTCATCCAGGTCGGCAACGTCGTGCGCTTCTCCGCCTGCTTCGTGCTGTGAGCGCGACCCGCACCGGCCCTGGGAGCTGACCGCCGTATGACCACGACCACCACCCCCTACCGCGCGATCTTCTGCGATCTGCGCACCGACGACACCATCGACATCCTGCCGCTGCGGGACGTCACCGTCGACGACTACATCGGCAAGGCCGGATCCCTCTCCGGCACCGTCCCCGTGCCCAACGCGGAGATGGCCGCCCGCGTCCGCCGCATCGAGGAGGGCCGCACCGCGGTCTACCTCCAGCGCGGCAACGACCTGTGGTGGGGCGGCATCATCTGGACGGCCACCCTCCAGAGCGACGACCGGGGCGTCCTCACCCTCGGCATCCAGGCGGCCACCTTCGAGTCGTACGCGGGCCGCCGCCGGATCCGGGCCGACCTCTCCTTCCCCGGGACCGACGACCAGCTGGAGGTGGCCCGCAAGCTGTGGCGGCACCTCCAGACCGGCGAGCTCGTCGACGACGGCACCCCGCCGGCACCGACCGGCGGCGACATCGGCGTCACCTACGGGACCGAGACCTCCGGACGGGCGCGCTCGGTGTCGTACCGCGACGGCGACGAGACCGTGTACCTGGAGGCGCTCGACGCCCTGGCCGCGCTGGAGAACGGCTTCGAGCACTACATCGCCGTCTACCGCGACCCGGTCGACGGCGCCCGGGTCCGCCGGCTGCGGCTGGGCAGCCCGAGGATCACCACCGGCAGCACCGACCTGGTGATGGACCGGCCCGGCACGATCCTGTCGTACACCTTCCCGCGCGACGCCACCCGCGGCGGGACCACCGCCCGGGCCCGCGGCGCCACGGACAACACCAACCAGGCCGTCGAGTCCCGTCCGCTCTTCGCGGACGCCGACATCCCCGACGGCGAGGCCCTGATCGCGGTCGGCTACCCGCGGATCGACCTCGCCTCGGACCACAACGACATCGCGAGCACGACGGTCCTGCGGTCCCTGGCCAACGCCGAACTCGCCGAGGGCACCGGCGCCGTGGTGATCCCCGAGATCAGCGTCCGCCTCGACGACCTGGTGCCGTCGGCGCTGCTGGGCCGCACCGTCCGGCTCCGGATCACCGACGAGTGGTGGACCGAGGGCCTGGACGCCCGCTACCGGATCATCGGCGTCAAGGTCAGCCCGGCCCAGCGCGGCCGCCCCGACACCGCCGAGCTCTACCTGGAGGAGGCCTGATGCCCCAGCTCCCCGAAGACATCATCGACCGGCTCACCCAGATGGAACGCCGCATCCAGCAGCTGTCCACCGCCGTCAACACCCGTCCCGCCCTCAACACGATCACCGGCGGCGAGGTGGAGATCAAGGACGGCACCCTGAAGGTCACCGACGGCGGCACCCTCCTGGTCCAGCGCCCCGGCAGCACCGACACGATGTTCCGGGTCGGCTCCTGGAAGGACGCCGAGTACGGCCTGGAGATCCACCGCCAGACGGGCAGCCTCGCCATGACCCTGTTCAACGGGGACGGCAACGCCAACTCGCTCCAGCCGCTGCGGATCTACGACAACGGCAACCGGGAGATCTTCTCCGACGACGTCAACAGCGGCGGTCTGGCCCGGCCCTGGCTGGCCATGCTGCCCCCGCAGGACTCGGCGGCGGCACGCTGGCCGCAGACCGCCTCGACGGCCTGGACGACGATCGCGCTGTCGTACAACCCGGTCTGGCAGCCGAAGATGCGGCTGCGGCTGAGCACCGCGGCCAGCTCCGGCGCGGCCGGCCAGGTCAGGGTGCTGGTGAACAGCGCCCAGTGGGGGCCCACGGTGGCCGCGGGCACCGAGTTCGACTACACGGACCTGATCAGCACCACCTTCTCGTCCGTGTACACGACCACGGTCAAGGTCGAGATCCAGGCCGTCGTCACCTCGGCCTCCGGCACCGTCCACGCCACCCCGGTCCTCATGCACGGCCGCCAGAGCTGACCCCGACACCACAGGAAGGCAGCGCGTCCATGGACATCGACCCCACCCAGCCCTGGGGCCTCGCGATCGACTACGCGGGCCGGGCCACCCTCACCGAGAGCGGCCACACGATCCACGTCAACATCTCCGACACCAGCCTCAGTTCGGTGATCGGCCCCGACCCGATCAGCAATACCTATTCGCCGGTCAACGTCACCGCCCAGTTCACCGAGAGCGGCGAGGGCGGCGCGGTGCTGCGCGGCACCGGCCGCATCACGATCATGCCCGTCGGCGCGGACCCGGTCGTTCCCGACCCGACGGCCGTCGGACAGGCGGTCGCCGCGGCCCTGGCCGACTTCGCGGCCGGCGCGGCGGCGTACGCCGCCCTGTGCGCCCGCTGGCAGGACGACGGCTCCGAGAACGGCGACGGCACCGCCCCGGACCCGGAGACCGACCCCGAGACCGACCCCGAAACCGTCCCGGGGACGAACCCGGAGGCGGCCCCCGAGCCGGACCCCGAGCCGGATCCGGAGACCGACGCCACGCTCTGAGGCGTCACCGCCCGACCCCCGCTCCCCCTCCCCCTCGCAGAAGAACCACCCCGCCACCCCGTGCCGCCCCCCGCCGGCCGGGGTTTTCTCATGCCCGAACACTCCCCAGGGAGGCACCACCATGGCCAACCCCCTGTCCCCCGACGCCCTCGTGTCCGCACTGCGGGCCGAGGGCGTCACCGTCGTCGAGCGCGCCGGTTGGCGCACCAACAACCGCAACCACAAGGGCAGTTGGGGACCGGTCAACGGAGTGGTCGTCCACCACACCGTCACCTCCGGCACCGCCGACAGCGTGAGCCTGTGCTTCGCCGGCCACTCCGCCCTGCCCGGCCCCCTCTGCCACGGCGTGATCGCCAAGGACGGCACGGTCCACCTCGTCGGCAACGGCCGCGCCAACCACGCGGGCAGCGGCGACGGCGACGTACTGAAAGCGGTCATCGCCGAGAAGGCGCTGCCCGCGCCGAACGAGAACGACACCGACGGCAACGTCCACTTCTACGGCTTCGAGTGCGTCAACCTCGGCGACGGCAAGGACCCCTGGCCGGCGGTCCAGCTGGAGGCCATGGTCCGCGCCTCGGCCGCACTGTGCCGGGCGCACGGCTGGTCCGCCGCCTCCGTGATCGGCCACAAGGAGTGGACGAACACCAAGATCGACCCGCGCGGCTTCGGCATGGCCGACTTCCGCGCCCGGGTCGCCGCCCGGCTGCGCAAGCCGACCACCCCGAGCACCGGCACGGGCACCGGCACCGGCACCGGCACCGGCACCCCGCGGTATCAGCCGTTCCCCGGCGCCGCCTGGTTCCGGAAGAACCCCAAGTCCGCCGTCGTCACCGCGCTCGGCAAGCGCCTGATCGCCGTCGGCTGCTCCGCCTACACCTCCGGCCCCGGCCCGCAGTGGACCGAGGCCGACCGGCTCTCCTACGCCAAGTGGCAGCGCAAGCTCGGCTACACCGGCTCCGCCGCCGACGGCTGGCCGGGCGCCACGTCCTGGGCGGCCCTGAAGGTCCCGTACAGCTCCTGAGAATCGAGGCTCACGATGTCAGAGGCCGCCAAGCGCACCCTCCGTACCGTTCTCCAGACCGCTGTCGGCCTGTGCGTCCTGCTGCCGACGGTCGTCGACGCCGCCGGCCTTCCCGGCACCCTGCCCTGGGTCGCCGGCGCACTGACCGCCGCCGCCGGTGTCACCAGGCTCATGGCCCTGCCCGCCGTCCAGGCACTGCTCCCCGGATGGCTGCGGACGAACACGCCCGTCAACGGCGACGCCCGGTTGCTGTCCCTCGCGCACGGCGAGGGTGCGGAAGGGAAGGACGCGTGAACGAACCCCACCCGTTCTCCGACCCGACCGCCGTCGCCGTGGAGCTGGAACGCCTGCGGGGCACGGTGGAAGCGGGTTTCGCCCGCGTCGACGGCTCGCTCGCCCTGCTGGTCCAGCGCAGCGACCAGACCGACCGGCAGATCGCCGACCACGAGCAGCGCCTCGACGCCCTGGAACGCTCCCGCTGGCCGCTCGCCAGCATCGGCGCCCTGGCCGCCCTGGCGACCGTCGCCGTCACCGCCTGGGAACTGACCGGCCGCTAGGGCCGGTCCCCGGCCCCGTCCCACCCCAGGACACGCTCCGGACACGCCGAAGGGCGGCCACCCCGTACGCAACGGGGTGACCGCCCTTCGGAACCAACTACTACTGGTTGTACGGACCGTAGTCGTAGTCCTCCAGCGGAACGGCCTGGCCGGAGCCCGTGCCGAACGGCGAGTAGTCGATGTCGTCGTAGCCGACGGCCGAGTACATCGCGGCCTTGGCCTCCTCGGTCGGCTCGACCCGGATGTTGCGGTAGCGGGACAGACCCGTACCGGCCGGGATGAGCTTACCGATGATGACGTTCTCCTTGAGGCCGATCAGGGAGTCGGACTTGGCGTTGATCGCCGCGTCCGTCAGCACCCTGGTCGTCTCCTGGAAGGACGCCGCCGACAGCCAGGACTCCGTGGCCAGCGAGGCCTTGGTGATACCCATGAGCTGCGGACGACCGGAGGCCGGGTGACCGCCCTCCTGCACCACACGACGGTTCTCGACCTCGAACTTCGAGCGCTCGACGAGCTCGCCGGGCAGCAGCTCGGCGTCGCCGGACTCGATGATCGTCACCCGGCGCAGCATCTGCCGGATGATGATCTCGATGTGCTTGTCGTGGATCGACACACCCTGCGAGTTGTAGACCTTCTGGACCTCGCCGACCAGGTGGACCTGGACGGCACGCTGGCCCAGGATGCGCAGCACGTCGTGCGGGTTGGTGGCACCCACGGTGAGCTTCTGGCCCACCTCGACGTGCTCGCCCTCGCTGACCAGGAGTCGGGCGCGCTTCGAGATCGGGAACGCCGTCTCGTCGCTGCCGTCGTCCGGCGTGATGACGATCTTCTTGGTCTTCTCGGTCTCCTCGATCCGCACGCGGCCCTGGGCCTCGGAGATCGGGGCGACACCCTTCGGGGTACGGGCCTCGAAGAGCTCGACGACACGCGGCAGACCCTGGGTGATGTCGTCACCGGCCACACCACCGGTGTGGAAGGTACGCATCGTCAGCTGGGTACCGGGCTCACCGATGGACTGGGCGGCGATGATGCCGACCGCCTCACCGATGTCGACCAGCTTGCCGGTGGCCAGCGAGCGGCCGTAGCACATGGCGCAGGTGCCGACCTGGGACTCGCAGGTCAGGATCGAACGGGTCTTGACCTCCTCGACACCGTGTCGCACCAGCTGGTCGATGAGCACGTCGCCCAGGTCCACGTTGGCCGGCGCGATCACCTTGCCGTCGATGACGACGTCCTCGGCGAGCATGCGGGCGTAGACGCTGGTCTCGACGTCCTCGGCCTTGCGCAGCACGCCGGCCTCGTCGTGCGAGGCGATCCGCAGCTTCAGACCGCGCTCGGTGCCGCAGTCCTCCTCGCGGATGATGACGTCCTGCGAGACGTCCACCAGACGACGGGTCAGGTAACCCGAGTCGGCGGTACGCAGGGCGGTGTCGGCCAGACCCTTACGGGCACCGTGCGTCGAGATGAAGTACTCGAGGACGGACAGGCCCTCACGGAACGAGGCCTTGATCGGACGCGGGATGGTCTCGTTCTTCGCGTTCGACACCAGACCACGCATACCGGCGATCTGCCGCATCTGCATCATGTTTCCTCGGGCACCCGAGTCAACCATCATGAAGATGGGGTTCGTCTTGGGGAAGTTCGCGTTCATCGCCTCGGCGACCTCGTTGGTCGCCTTGGTCCAGATCGCGATGAGCTCCTGCGTGCGCTCTTCCTTGGTGATCAGACCACGCTCGTACTGCTTCTGGACCTTCTCGTCCTGGGCCTCGTAGCCCGCGACGATGGCCTTCTTCGCCTCGGGGACGACGACGTCGGAGATGGCCACGGTGACACCGGAACGGGTGCCCCAGTAGAAGCCGGCCGCCTTCAGGTTGTCGAGCGTCGCCGCCACGATGACCTTGGGGTAGCGCTCCGCGAGGTCGTTGACGATCTCGCCGAGCTGCTTCTTGCCCACCGAGTAGTCGACGAACGGGTAGTCCTCGGGCAGCAGCTCGTTGAAGAGCGCGCGGCCCAGGGTCGTCCGCAGACGGAAGGTGTCACCCTGCTGCCACTCCGGCTCGCCCTCTTCGCGGGCCGGCGGGGTCCAGCCGCGCGGCGGGATGGTGCCCACCGGGAAGCGGATGTCGATCGCCGACTGGAGCGCGAGCTCACCGGCGTCGAACGCCATGATCGCCTCGGCCGTGGAGCCGAACGCGCGGCCCTCGCCCTTGGTGTCACGCAGTTCGCCGTCGGTGGTGAGGAAGAACAGACCGAGGACCATGTCCTGGGTCGGCATCGTCACCGGACGGCCGTCGGCGGGCTTCAGGATGTTGTTCGAGGACAGCATCAGGATGCGGGCCTCGGCCTGCGCCTCCGCGGAGAGCGGCAGGTGGACGGCCATCTGGTCACCGTCGAAGTCCGCGTTGAACGCGGTGCAGACGAGCGGGTGGATCTGGATGGCCTTGCCCTCGACCAGCTGAGGCTCGAAGGCCTGGATGCCGAGGCGGTGCAGGGTGGGCGCACGGTTCAGCAGAACCGGGTGCTCGGCGATGACCTCTTCGAGGACGTCGTACACGACCGTGCGGCCGCGCTCCACCATGCGCTTCGCGCTCTTGATGTTCTGCGCGTGGTTCAGGTCCACCAGGCGCTTCATCACGAACGGCTTGAAGAGCTCCAGCGCCATCGCCTTCGGCAGACCGCACTGGTGCAGCTTCAGCTGCGGACCGACGACGATCACGGAACGCGCGGAGTAGTCCACACGCTTGCCGAGCAGGTTCTGACGGAATCGACCCTGCTTGCCCTTCAGCATGTCGCTGAGGGACTTCAGCGGGCGGTTACCGGGACCGGTGACCGGGCGACCACGACGACCGTTGTCGAAGAGGGCGTCGACGGCCTCCTGGAGCATGCGCTTCTCGTTGTTCACGATGATCTCGGGCGCACCGAGGTCGAGAAGCCGCTTCAGGCGGTTGTTCCGGTTGATCACACGGCGGTACAGGTCGTTCAGGTCGGAGGTCGCGAAGCGGCCACCGTCCAGCTGCACCATCGGGCGAAGGTCCGGCGGGATGACCGGCACGCAGTCCAGCACCATGCCCTTGGGGCTGTTGCTGGTCTGGAGGAACGCGGAGACGACCTTCAGGCGCTTGAGCGCACGGGTCTTCTTCTGGCCCTTGCCGGTACGGATGATCTCGCGGAGACGCTCGGCCTCCTCGTCGAGGTCGAAGGACTCCAGGCGCTTCTGAAGCGCCGCGGCACCCATCGAGCCGTCGAAGTACGTGCCGAAGCGGTCACGCAGCTCGCGGTAGAGCAGCTCGTCGCCCTCGAGGTCCTGGACCTTGAGGTTCTTGAAGCGGGCCCACACCTCGTCGAGACGGTCGATCTCGCGCTGGGCACGGTCGCGCAGCTGCTTCATCTCGCGCTCGGCGCCTTCGCGCACCTTGCGGCGCACGTCGGCCTTGGCACCCTCGGCCTCGAGCTCGGCCAGGTCGGTCTCGAGCTTCTTGGCGCGGGCCTCGAGGTCGGCGTCGCGACGGTTCTCGATCTGCTGACGCTCGACGGAGACGTGCGCCTCCAGCGAGGGCAGGTCACGGGTCCGGCGCTCGTCGTCGACGTACGTGATCATGTACGCCGCGAAGTAGATGACCTTCTCGAGGTCCTTGGGAGCCAGGTCCAGCAGGTAGCCCAGACGGCTCGGGACACCCTTGAAGTACCAGATGTGCGTGACGGGAGCGGCGAGCTCGATGTGACCCATCCGCTCACGACGCACCTTGGCGCGGGTCACCTCGACGCCGCAGCGCTCACAGATGATGCCCTTGAAGCGGACACGCTTGTACTTGCCGCAGTAGCACTCCCAGTCCCGGGTCGGACCGAAGATCTTCTCGCAGAAGAGTCCGTCCTTTTCGGGCTTGAGCGTGCGGTAGTTGATGGTCTCGGGCTTCTTGACCTCGCCGTGGCTCCACTGACGGATGTCGTCAGCGGTAGCCAGACCGATCCGGAGCTCGTCGAAGAAGTTGACGTCGAGCACTATGCGTCAATCCCTCTCAGGGTTGTAAGTCTTGGGGTCTGATACGGGGGTCCTGGGGCCGGCAGGGCTCAACGTGGTGAGCCCTGCCGAACTCCCGTCAGACCTCTTCGACGCTGCTCGGCTCACGCCGGGACAGGTCGATGCCGAGCTCCTCCGCAGCGCGGAAGACATCCTCGTCGGTGTCACGCATCTCGATGGACATACCGTCACTGGACAGCACCTCCACGTTCAGGCAGAGAGACTGCATCTCCTTGATGAGCACCTTGAAGGACTCGGGGATGCCAGGCTCGGGGATGTTCTCGCCCTTGACGATGGCCTCGTAGACCTTCACGCGGCCGGTGACGTCGTCGGACTTGATCGTCAGCAGCTCCTGGAGGGCGTACGCGGCGCCGTATGCCTCCAGCGCCCACACCTCCATCTCACCGAAGCGCTGACCGCCGAACTGCGCCTTACCACCCAGCGGCTGCTGGGTGATCATCGAGTACGGACCGGTCGAGCGGGCGTGCAGCTTGTCGTCGACCAGGTGGTGCAGCTTCAGGATGTACATGTAACCGACCGAGATCGGGTCCGGGAACGGCTCACCGCTACGGCCGTCGAACATCCGCGCCTTACCGGTCGGGAGCACCATGCGCTCGCCGTCGCGGTTCGGAATGGTGTGGTTCAGCAGACCCGCGAGCTCGTCCTCACGCGCACCGTCGAACACCGGGGTGGCGACGTTGGTGCCGGGGGCGACCTGGTCGGCGCCGATGCCCTGGAGGCGCCGCGCCCAGTCCTCGCCGAGACCGGAGACGTCCCAGCCGCGGCTGGCGAGCCAGCCGAGGTGGATCTCCAGCACCTGTCCCGGGTTCATTCGGGACGGCACACCCAGCGGGTTGAGGATGATGTCGACCGGGGTCCCGTCCTCGAGGAACGGCATGTCCTCGATGGGCAGGATCTTGGAGATGACACCCTTGTTGCCGTGCCGGCCGGCGAGCTTGTCACCGTCCGTGATCTTGCGCTTCTGCGCCACGTAGACACGAACCAGCTGGTTCACGCCCGGCGGCAGCTCGTCGCCCTCTTCACGGTCGAAGACGCGGACGCCGATGACCTTGCCGATCTCGCCGTGCGGCACCTTCAGCGAGGTGTCACGGACCTCACGGGCCTTCTCACCGAAGATCGCGCGCAGCAGGCGCTCCTCCGGCGTCAGCTCGGTCTCACCCTTGGGCGTGACCTTGCCGACGAGGATGTCACCGGCGACGACCTCGGCACCGATACGGATGATGCCGCGCTCGTCGAGGTCGGCGAGGACCTCTTCGGAGACGTTCGGGATGTCCCGGGTGATCTCCTCCGGGCCGAGCTTGGTGTCACGGGCGTCGACCTCGTGCTCCTCGATGTGGATCGAGGAGAGGACGTCGTCCTGCACGAGGCGCTGCGACAGGATGATCGCGTCCTCGTAGTTGTGACCCTCCCACGGCATGAACGCCACGAGCAGGTTCTTGCCCAGGGCCATCTCGCCGTTCTCGGTGGCCGGGCCGTCGGCGAGGACCTGACCGGTGATGATCCGGTCGCCCTCGTTGACGATGACCTTCTGGTTGACCGAGGTGCCCTGGTTGGACCGGGAGAACTTGGCCAGGCGGTACGTGATGTACGTGCCGTCGTCGTTGGTCGTGGTGATGTAGTCCGCGGAGACCTCCTGGACCACACCGTCCTTCTCGGCCTTGACCACGTCGCCGGCGTCGACGGCGGAGCGGTACTCCATGCCGGTGCCGACGAGCGGGGCCTCGCTCTTGATGAGCGGCACGGCCTGACGCATCATGTTCGCGCCCATGAGAGCGCGGTTGGCGTCGTCGTGCTCGAGGAACGGGATCATGGCGGTCGCGACCGACACCATCTGGCGCGGCGAGACGTCCATGTAGTCCACGTCGTCACCGGGGACGTAGTCGACCTCACCGCCACGGCGGCGGACCAGGACGCGGTTCTCGGTGAAGCGCAGGTCGTCGTCGAGCGTGGCGTTGGCCTGCGCGATGACGAACCGGTCCTCTTCGTCGGCCGTCAGGTAGTCGACCTCGTCGGTGACGACACCGTCGGTGACCCGGCGGTACGGCGTCTCCACGAAACCGAACGCGTTGACGCGGCCGTAGGAGGCGAGCGAACCGATCAGACCGATGTTCGGGCCTTCGGGGGTCTCGATCGGGCACATGCGTCCGTAGTGGGACGGGTGCACGTCACGGACCTCGAAGCCGGCCCGCTCACGGGACAGACCACCCGGGCCGAGGGCGTTGAGACGACGCTTGTGCGTCAGGCCCGACAGCGGGTTGTTCTGGTCCATGAACTGCGACAGCTGGCTGGTGCCGAAGAACTCCTTGATGGAGGCGACGACCGGCCGGATGTTGATCAGGGTCTGCGGCGTGATCGCCTCGACGTCCTGGGTCGTCATGCGCTCGCGCACGACGCGCTCCATACGAGCCAGACCCGTACGGACCTGGTTCTGGATGAGCTCGCCGACGCTGCGGATACGACGGTTGCCGAAGTGGTCGATGTCGTCGGTCTCGACCATGATCGAGCGACCGGACTCGCCGACCGTCTCGGTCTCCCCGGCGTGCAGCTTGACCAGGTACTTGATCGTCGCGATGACGTCCTCGACGGTCAGGACACCCGCGTTGAGCGGGGCCTCGCCGCCGAGCTTCTTGTTGACCTTGTAGCGGCCGACCTTGGCCAGGTCGTAGCGCTTGGGGTTGAAGTAGAGGTTCTCGAGCAGCGTCTGCGCGGCCTCACGCGTGGGCGGCTCGCCCGGACGCAGCTTGCGGTAGATGTCCAGCAGCGCGTCGTCCTGGCCCTGGGTGTGGTCCTTCTCCAGGGTGGCGCGCATGGACTCGTACTCGCCGAACTCCTCGAGGATCTGCTCGGTGGTCCAGCCGAGAGCCTTCAGAAGGACGGTGACGGACTGCTTGCGCTTGCGGTCGATACGCACACCGACCATGTCGCGCTTGTCGATCTCCAGCTCCAGCCAGGCACCCCGGGAGGGGATGACCTTGGCGGAGAAGATGTCCTTGTCGGACGTCTTGTCGATCGAGGAGTCGAAGTAGACGCCCGGCGAACGGACCAGCTGGGACACCACGACACGCTCGGTGCCGTTGATGACGAAGGTGCCCTTGTTGGTCATGAGCGGGAAGTCGCCCATGAAGACCGTCTGGGACTTGATCTCGCCGGTCTCGTTGTTGGTGAACTCGGCCGTCACGAAGAGCGGGGCCGCGTACGTGAAGTCGCGGTCCTTGCACTCGTCGATGCTGTTCTTCGGAGGCTCGAAACGGTGGTCGCGGAAGGTCAGCGACATCGACCCGGAGAAGTCCTCGATCGGCGAGATCTCCTCGAAGATCTCCTCCAGACCGGACTTGGTGGGGACGTCCTGACCGGACTCCAGGGCGGCCTCGACGCGACCCTTCCACGCGTCGTTGCCGAGCAGCCAGTCAAAGCTCTCGGTTTGCAGCGCGAGAAGGTTCGGAACCTCGAGGGGCTCCCTGATCTTTGCAAAGGAGATGCGCAGCGGGGCGGTGCTGGCGGCGTTGTTCGTATTCGCGATCGAGGCGTTGCGCGAGGCGGCCAAGAGGGGGTCCTTCCGAGGGCTCGGACTCACTACGCGCGTACCGGCTCCTCATCCTGCGCACAGAGACAGAAATCCCAGGTGGGGGATAGTCCGGTCGTCCGACTCAAGTGAGGGCATGCCCCTGGTGACGGGCAGGGAACAGCTAACAGGCAGCGCAAAGGGTCAGTGTAGCCACTTGGCACACTGATGTCCAGTGCGGGTTTCTGGAGACCCTCGTAGTTCTCAACGCCCTCGGTCTGCTAGCCCTCAACGCACGGTGATACTGCCCTCTTCGCCGTCGATCCATGCCTCGGATTCGGATCCTTGTGACGACGCGTCCTGAGAATTGCGCGCTGCGTGCGGTTCGTCAAGGCCCCCCCGCGCGGACTCGGGCGCTCGGAGACACGATGAAGATCACCATACCCCCCGGTCAAGGGGGTGCAAGGCAACCGTGGCCGCGCTCCCAGGAACGCCGAAGAGCGACCACCCAGATGGATGATCGCTCTTCGGTGCGTGAGCGTTACAGCCCCGGAGGGACTGATTCAGCCTTCGCGTCCGGTCGTCGCCGACCGGGAGGTGTTACTTGACCTCGACCGAGGCGCCGGCGGCCTTGAGGGACTCGGCAGCCTTCTCGGCGGCCTCCTTGGCGACCTTCTCGAGGACGGGCTTCGGAGCGCCGTCGACGAGGTCCTTGGCCTCCTTCAGACCCAGGGAGGTGAGCTCGCGCACGACCTTGATGACCTGGATCTTCTTCTCGCCGGCGCCGGTGAGGATGACGTCGAACTCGTCCTGCTCCTCGGCGACCTCAGCGGCGGCGGCGGGGCCGGCCGGGGCAGCGGCGACCGCGGCGGCGGCGGTGACGTCGAACTTCTCCTCGAACGCCTTGACGAACTCGGAGAGCTCGATGAGGGTGAGGTTCTCGAACTGCGCGAGCAGCTCTTCCTGGGACAGCTTCGTCGCCATGGTGGGCGATCCTTCCATTCAATTCGGCAGGTGCCGGATTACGTGTCGGCGGGCGTACGTTCGGCCCGCGTCGACCACTGCGTCAGGCAGCGGTCAGAGTGCGAGCCGAGTTACTCGGCACCGCCCTGCTCGGCCAGCTTGACGCGAAGCGCTTCCGCGGTGCGGACGAACTTCGACGGGAGCGCCTGGAAGAGCGAGGCAGCCTGGGACTGCTTGCCCTTCATGGCGCCCGCCAGCTTGGCGAGCAGAACCTCGCGGGACTCGAGGTCCGCAAGCTTCTTGATCTCGTCGGCGGACAGCGCCTTGCCGTCAAGGACACCGCCCTTGATGACGAGGTTCGGGTTGTCCTTGGCGAAGTCACGAAGACCCTTCGCCGACGTCACCGGGTCACCGGTGATGAAGGCAACCGCCGTCGGACCGTTGAACAGGTCGTCGAGCGTAGAGATCCCGGCCTCGTTGGCCGCGATCTTGGTCAGCGTGTTCTTCACCACGGCGTACTGGGCGTCTTCACCGAGCGAACGACGCAGCGTCTTGAGCTGCGCCACGGTGAGACCCCGGTACTCGGTCAGCACAGCGGCGTTCGAGCTGCGGAACTGCTCCGCGAGCTCGGCTACCGCGGCAGCCTTGTCGGGCCTTGCCATAAGCGTGGCCTCCTTCCGGGTGATGAGGACCGCTCAGAAGGAGACTGGGAAAACGAAACGCCCCGGCGCAGGCGCACGGGGCGTAGCTCGACCGGAAGAATTCCGTGGAAGGATTTCGGTCCGGGAGCGTATCCACTGACACCTGCGCGGGTCGTCCGCGTTGCAGCGGATCCTTCGGCCACCGCCCCCTCTTGCGAGAGAACGGCAACGACCAGCGGTCTTTGGCTTCTCGTGGAGAGTACGGGAACGGGGCGCGGTCAAGCAAATCCGCCCGTACGGGACCCGGACGGACGTCCTCAGTCCTGGGCCTTCCTCAGTTCCTCGGCCATGTCGAGGGTGTCCGAGGCGGGCGGCGCCCGCACGGTCACGGGCTTGCCGAAGTCGAGGAACGTGATGGTGAGGTCGAGTTCGCCGTGCCGTCCGAAGCCCTGCACCCGCAGCCGCCGGGTACGGTCCTGGGCGTCGACCCACAGGTCCATGGTGAGTTCGTCCACCCCCTGCTTCTCGTACTGGGCGAGGCTCTTCTCGGTCCGCTGCCGGACGCCTGCGTCCTCGTCCTTGTAGGAGGCGCGGATGTCGTCGACCGTGGCGGTGCCCGTGTAGTGGGTGGTGCGGACGCCGTCGACGGTCCCGGAGCCGGCCTTCCTCAGGTCGTCGGCCGAGGCGAGGAAACCGCCCTCGTGGGAGGGGTTGTCCCGGACCCGGTCCACCATCGCCCCGGTGTCGACCTTGATCCCGCTGGGGGTGTCGGAGCTGCCCGGCGCCCCGAACTTGATCCAGTGCTTGCCGTCCTGGCCCGCTTCGTCACTGCCCACGTACAGCACACCGCCGACCAGCCGGAACTCACCCGTGCCCCGCTCGGGCCCGCCGAGCACGGTGGACTTCAGGCTCATGACCGGCGGCGCCACGCCGATGGCGGCCTCGGCCTCGATCCGGCCCTCCTCCGGCGTCCGGCCGGTCATGCGGTACCGCAGGGACACGCCCTCCTCGGCCTTCTCCGCGGCCCGGGTGACGGCGGCCGCGGCGGCCGCGTCACTCCCGCCGCCCGTGCCGCCAGCCGCCGCACACCCGGCGACGAGCAGCGCGGACAGCCCGAGGACGCCCACGGAAAACCTCATCCCACTTCCCCCAGAACCCCGTACAGCGAACGCACGGCCGATACACAGCAAGACCGTGAACGTATCCCAGGGGATCGGGAGGGGTCCCGTGATTTACGAGCCGGTGCCCGCTCCCTGCTGCTTCACCAGCTCCGAGAAGTCCGCGGTGTCACCGGCCGGAGGTTCCTCGGCGGACACCTCGGTGCCGTAGTCGCTGTAGTAGGCGGTCTGGGCGTAGGCGCCCGCCGTGGTCTCGCCCTTCTCGACCTTCTTGACCAGCAGATCCCGGTCGTCGACCCAGATGTCGACCGTCTCGGTGGTGACGCCGGCCTGCTCGAGCGTCTTCCGCAGATCGTCGAGCTGGCTCTGGCTCAGGTGGGAGTTCTTCTCGGCGAGATCCGCGACCTCGACCGTCCCCGAGTAGTGCGTGGTCCGCTGGCCCCGCACCTTCTCCTCGCCGACCTCCCGTACGTCCCCGGAGGCCAGCAGCAGCTTCACCGACTGGTTGGGGGTGGTGTTCTGCATCTGGTCCTTCAGATACGCGCCGGAGCTGCCGCCGAGGCTCTCCAGGTCGTCGTACGCGTATCTGATCCAGTGCCTGCCGCCGGCCTGCTCCGCGAAGGTGTCGCCCATCCTGGCGTAGTAGGCGTCGGGCAGATAGCGGGCCTCCATCGACGTGGTGCCCATCTGGCGCATGGTGTCGGCCATGGTGCCGCCGGTGTACGTGATGGTGAGCGTGCCGGTGAGGCCGTCCCCCCAGCCGAGGGCGCCGTCGGCGGTCATGGACATCACCGAGCCCATGGTCGTGGTCGACTCGACCTTCGCGGAGTCGGCTCCGTCGGTGGACTTCTCGGCGGTGAGCAGGGCCGCGACGGGGCTGAGCCGGGGATCGCCGTCCCCGCCCTTGCCCGAACCGCCGGAGCCGTCCGAGGTGTCCGAGCCTCCGGAGCCGCTACAGGCCGTCATCCCCGCCAACAGGGTCACCGCGGCGACCGAGAGGCCCGCGCGGCGCAGGGTCGTGCTCTTCATTCGTCCCACCCCCATGGATTCCTGTCACCGAACGCTAACGCACGGCACTGACAGTCGTACGAGAAAGAGTCGTACGGCAAAAGGGACGAGCCCCGCACCTCGAAAGGTTGCGGGGCTCGTCACCGACTGAGGGTGAGCTGTGAGGCTCAGACCGCGGCCGGGTCCTCCTCGACGAGAAGGTTCCGGGTGCGGTTCGGGTCCACCAGGATGCCGGGGCCGATCGTGGTGCTGATCGCGGCCTTCTTGATGTAGCGACCCTTGGCGGCGGACGGCTTCAGACGGAGGATCTCCTCCAGCGCCGCGCCGTAGTTCTCCACCAGCTTCTCGTCGTCGAAGGACGACTTGCCGATGATGAAGTGCAGGTTCGAGTGCTTGTCGACGCGGAACTCGATCTTGCCGCCCTTGATCTCCGTGACGGCCTTGGCCACGTCGGGGGTGACGGTGCCGGTCTTCGGGTTCGGCATCAGACCACGCGGACCGAGCACGCGGCCGAGGCGGCCGACCTTGCCCATGAGGTCCGGGGTGGCGACGACGGCGTCGAAGTCCAGACGGCCCTTCGCGACCTCGTCGATCAGTTCGTCGGAGCCGACGATGTCGGCGCCCGCGGCCTCCGCGGCCGCAGCACGGTCACCGGTCGCGAAGACCAGGACCCGGGCGGTCTTGCCGGTGCCGTGCGGCAGGTTCACGGTGCCACGGACCATCTGGTCGGCCTTGCGCGGGTCGACACCCAGGCGGAAGGCGACCTCGACGGTGCCGTCGAACTTGCTCGTGGAGGTCTCCTTGGCGAGACGGACGGCCTCGAGCGGGGCGTAGAGCTTCTCCCGGTCGATCTTGGCGTCCGCAGCGCGGAGGGACTTGCTGCGCTTGCTCACTACTGCTCCTGTGTGTCTTGAGGAGTCGTGGTACGGGCCGAGCAGGCCCTGCCACGGTGCTACGAAGGTGCTACGGGGCTGGTGATCAGCCTTCGACCGTGATGCCCATGGAGCGGGCGGTGCCGGCGATGATCTTCGACGCGGCGTCCAGGTCGTTGGCGTTGAGGTCGGGAAGCTTGGTCGTGGCGATCTCGCGGACCTGCGCCTCGGTGATCTTGGCGACCTTGGTCTTGTGCGGCTCGCCGGAGCCCTTCTCGACACCCGCGGCCTTGAGGATCATCTTCGCGGCCGGCGGCGTCTTGGTGATGAAGGTGAAGGAGCGGTCCTCGTAGACCGTGATCTCCACCGGGATCACCCAGCCACGCTGCGACTCGGTCGCGGCGTTGTAGGCCTTGCAGAACTCCATGATGTTGACGCCGTGCTGGCCGAGCGCGGGGCCGACCGGCGGCGCGGGGTTGGCCGCACCGGCGTTGATCTGGAGCTTGATGAGCCCCGTGACCTTCTTCTTCTTGGGAGGCATTGCTCTCTCCGGGTCCTAGTGAGAGTTTTCAGCCTCATTCCGGATGATCCGGATGGAGGCATACCGCACAACGATAACGGGTATCCATGCGCGGCCAAAAACCGAGCAGGTCAGACTGGCTGTGAAAGCCTGTCTGACCTGATCGGAGGCTTGGGCTCCAGAGGACGCTAGTTCTTCTGGATCTGGTCGAAGCTCAGCTCGACCGGGGTCTCGCGACCGAAGATCTCGACGAGGCCCTTGACCTTCTTCGAGTCGGCGTTGATCTCGTTGATCGTGGCCTGGAGCGTGGCGAACGGGCCGTCGGTGACGGTGACCGAGTCGCCCACCTCGAAGTCCAGCACCTGGACCTCGACCTTGCGGGCCGGAGCCGGCTTGCCCTCGGCCTCGGCGGCCTCACGGGCGGCCTTCTCCTCGGCCTCCGGGGCGAGCATCTTCACGATCTCGTCCAGCGTCAGCGGGTACGGGTCGTACGCGTTGCCCACGAAGCCGGTGACACCGGGGGTGTTGCGGACGACGCCCCAGGACTCGTTCGTCAGGTCCATGCGCACCAGCACGTAGCCGGGGAGCTTGTTCTGACGGATGGTCTTGCGGTCGCCGTTCTTGATCTGGACGACCTCTTCCTGCGGCACCTCGGCCTGGAAGATGTAGTCCTCGACGTTCAGCGAGACGGCGCGCTGCTCCAGGTTGGTCTTCACGCGGTTCTCGTAGCCGGCGTACGTGTGGATGACGTACCACTCGCCGGGGAGGGTGCGCAGCTCCTCGCGCAGGGCGACGACGGGGTCGACGGGCTCGGCCGGCTCTTCTTCCTCGGCCTCGTCGACGACGTCCTCGGTCTCGACGTCCTCGTCGGCTTCCTCGCCCTCGACGTGGAGTGCGGCTTCCTCCGCGGGTTCGCCCGCTTCGGCCTCGGCAGCCTCGAACTCGTCCACCTCGTCCGAGCCCTCGACGATGTCGAGCTCGTCGTCCACGGACTCGTCCGGCTCGATGGCGTCGTTCAGGTTCTGGTCAGACACGGTGGCTGCTTCTTCCTGGATACATAGGGGTGGAACATGCGAAAGGGGCGCCGGATACCTCGGCGCCCTTCGCTCTAGGCTCAGCCAAAAACGTACTTGGCGGCGTGGCTGAGTCCATAGTCAATCACGGTCACCAGGCCGATCATGATGACGACGAAGACGATCACCACGGTCGTGTACGTCGTCAGCTGGCTCCGCGTGGGCCATACGACCTTGCGGAGTTCCGCCACGATCTGCCGGTAGAAGAGCGCGAGACGCTTCAGCGGGCCCTTCTTGGCGCGCTTACCGCCCTTGCGGGTCTTCTTCTGCGCCTCAGGCACCTCGTCCTGGGCATCAGGCGTGTCGATGGAGCCCACGGCGTCCGCCATTCGTCCTCACCTGTTCCCGGGTCGTGGCCGTGCCGCGCCCGGTCTGAGCCGCACGGCGATGCATTGCTGTACGTACATGCGCTGCGCACACATCCTGGTGACGGAGTGTGTAGCAGGGCCGGAGGGACTTGAACCCCCAACCGCTGGTTTTGGAGACCAGTGCTCTACCAATTGAGCTACGACCCTTTGTGTGTTCCCCAACGTACCGCATCCGACCGGGTGCTCGGTGTGCACCTGATGTGGCACGGCTGTTGGAGGCCAACGACGTGTGAGTGTACGTGGTCTTGAGCGCATCGTCGAACGGAAAGCGGCCTTGATCGGAATCACTCTGGTGTTCAGTCGGCTGACCAGTCCGTGAAACCCGTGTGCCGGGCCGGTTTCCGGTCTGAAACCATGGGTGCCATGAGCGCTGCAACCCCTCCCACCGAGCGCCGGGTCTCCGCCCGCGTCGGCGCGATCTCCGAGTCCGCCACCCTTGCCGTGGACGCCAAGGCCAAGGCCCTGAAGGCCGCCGGACGTCCGGTGATCGGCTTCGGCGCGGGCGAGCCCGACTTCCCGACCCCGGACTACGTCGTCGAGGCGGCCGTCGAGGCCTGCAAGAACCCCAAGTACCACCGCTACACGCCGGCCGGTGGTCTCCCCGAGCTGAAGACCGCGATCGCCGCGAAGACGCTGCGTGACTCGGGCTACGAGGTGGACGCCTCGCAGATCCTGGTCACCAACGGCGGCAAGCAGGCGATCTACAACGCCTTCGCCGCGATCCTCGACCCGGGCGACGAGGTGATCGTCCCGGCGCCGTACTGGACGACGTACCCGGAGTCCATCCGGCTGGCCGGCGGTGTCCCGGTGGAGGTCGTGGCCGACGAGACGACCGGCTACCGGGTCTCGGTCGAGCAGCTGGAGGCGGCCCGCACGGAGAACACGAAGGTCGTGCTCTTCGTCTCCCCGTCCAACCCGACCGGCGCCGTCTACGACGCCGAGGACGCCGAGGCGATCGGCCGCTGGGCCGTCGAGCACGGCCTGTGGGTGATGACGGACGAGATCTACGAGCACCTCGTCTACGGCGACGCGAAGTTCACCTCGCTGCCGGGGATCCTGCCCGAGCTGCGCGACAAGTGCATCGTCGTCAACGGCGTCGCGAAGACGTACGCGATGACCGGCTGGCGGGTGGGCTGGATCATCGGCCCGAAGGATGTCGTGAAGGCCGCGACCAACCTCCAGTCGCACGCCACCTCGAACGTCTCCAACGTGGCCCAGATCGCCGCGCTGGCCGCCGTCTCCGGTGACCTGTCGGCCGTCGAGAAGATGCGCGAGGCCTTCGACCGGCGCCGCAAGACGATCGTGCGGATGCTGAACGAGATCGACGGCGTCCTGTGCCCGGAGCCCGAGGGCGCGTTCTACGCGTACCCCTCGGTGAAGGCGCTGCTCGGCAAGGAGATCCGCGGCAGGCGTCCGCAGGACTCGGTCGAGCTGGCCGCGCTCATCCTGGAGGAGGCCGAGGTCGCGGTGGTCCCCGGTGAGGCCTTCGGCACCCCGGGCTATCTGCGGCTGTCGTACGCGCTGGGCGACGAGGACCTCGTCGAGGGCGTGAGCCGCATCCAGAAGCTGCTGGCCGAGGCCAGGGACTGATTTCGGACCACTCACGCGAGCAGTCCGCGGGCCGTCTCCCTCCGGGAGGCGGCCCGTTGCTTTGTGCGAGCAAGACCACGATCGGGGAAAGCGCTACCGGGACGGCCGGAAGGTACGGCAGGATCCTGGAATGGAGCGTGTACGTGATGTCTCTGAGCTGCCGAAAGCCCATCTGCACCTGCACTTCACCGGGTCGATGCGGGCCACCACCGTGCTGGAACTGGCCGACAAGTACGGCGTGCACCTGCCGGACGCGCTGAACGAGGCGCTGACCAGCGGGGAGCCACCCAGGCTGCGGGCCACGGACGAGCGGGGCTGGTTCCGCTTCCAGCGCCTGTACGACGCGGCGCGCAGTTGCGTCCGCGAGCCGGAGGACATCCAGCGGCTGGTGCGGGAGGCCGCCGAGGAGGACCTGAAGGACGGCTCGGGCTGGCTGGAGATCCAGGTGGACCCGACCTCGTACGCGCCCCGGCTGGGCGGCCTGATCCCGGCGCTGGAGATCATCCTGGACGCGGTGGAGACGGCCTCGCGGGACACCGGGCTCGGCATGCGGGTCCTGGTCGCGGCGAACCGGATGAGGCATCCGCTGGACGCCCGCACCCTGGCCCGGCTGGCCGTGCGGTACGCGGACCGGGGCGTGGTCGGTTTCGGGCTGTCCAACGACGAACGCCGGGGCATGGCGAGGGACTTCGACCGGGCCTTCGCGATCGCCCGGGAGGGCGGGCTGCTGTCCGCCCCGCACGGCGGTGAGTTGACCGGCCCCTCGTCCGTCCGCGACTGCCTGGACGACCTGGCCGCGAACCGGCTGGGGCACGGGGTGCGGGCGGCCGAGGACCCGCGGTTGCTGAAGAGGCTCGCCGACCGGGGCGTGACCTGCGAGGTGTGCCCGGCGTCGAACGTGGCGCTGGGGGTGTACGAGAAGCCGGAGGACGTGCCGCTGCGGACGCTCTTCGAGGCCGGGGTACCGATGGCCCTGGGCGCCGACGACCCGCTGCTGTTCGGCTCGCGCCTGGCGGCCCAGTACGACATCGCCCGCCGCCACCACGCCTTCACGGACGAGGAGTTGGCGGAACTGGCCCGGCAGTCCGTACGGGCCTCGGCGGCCCCGGAGGACGTCAGGGCGAAGCTCCTGGCGGGCGTGGACGACTGGCTGGCGTAGCGAGCCGCCGGGCGGCTAGAGCCCGACGCCCACCATCACCGGCTCGTTGACCAGCGTGATCCCGAAGGCCTCGCGCACCCCGGCCACGACCTCGCGGGCCAGCGCCAGCAGGTCCTCCGTGGTGGCCGCGCCGCGGTTGGTGAGGGCGAGGGTGTGCTTGGTCGAGATGCGGGCGGGCCCGCTGCCGTACCCCTTGGTGAAGCCCGCCTTGTCGATCAGCCAGGCCGCGGAGGTCTTGGTGTGTCCGGCCCCCGCCGGGTAGGCGGGCGGCTCCGCGCCCTCGCCCAGCCGCTCCCGCACGCGCGCGTGGAACACGGCGAAGTCGGCGTCGGTGAGGATCGGGTTGGTGAAGAAGGAGCCGGCCGACCAGGTGTCGTGGTCCTCTGGGTCGAGGACCATGCCCTTCCCGGCGCGCAGCTTCAGCACGGTCTTGCGGGCCTCGGCGAGCGGCACCCGGTCCCCGGGCTCGACGCCCAGCGCGCGTGCCGTCTCGGCGTACCTCAAGGGGGCCGACAGTCCGTCCGCGTCCTCCAGGGCGAAGCGGACGCGCAGGACGACATGGCGCTCGGGGTCGGCCTTGAAGCGGCTGTGCCGGTAGGAGAAGGCGCACTCCTCGTTCGTGAGGGTGACGGTCTCGCCCTCCCGGCGGTCGTAGGCGATCACCTCGGTGATCGTCGTGGAGACCTCCTGGCCGTACGCCCCGACGTTCTGGATCGGGGTCGCGCCCGCCGAGCCGGGGATGCCGGCCAGGCATTCGACACCGGCCAGCCCGGCTTCGACGGTACGGGCCACGGCGTCGGTCCAGACCTCGCCCGCGGCCAGCTCCAGGCGCGTCCCGGCGAGTTCGCAGCCGCGGGTGGCGATGCGCAGGGCGGTGCCCTCGAAGCCCTTGTCGCCGATGACGAGGTTCGAGCCGCCGCCGACGATCAGCAGCGGCGTACCGGCGGCGTCGGCCTCGCGCACGGCGGCGATCACCTCGGCGTCGGTCGTCGCGGTCACCAGCCTGGTGGCGGGACCGCCCAGCCGGAAGGTGGTCAGCGGGGCGAGCGGGGTGTCGTGGAGTTCCTGCACGCGCCCAAGCGTACGAGACACCACCGACAGCCCCGCCCTCCCCGGCCCCGACGTCCCGCTCCACCCGCCCGACCGCCCGACCGAGGACCGACACCGCACCGCACCGCACCGCACCGCAGGCAACCTCACCGCACCGCACTGCACGCGCGCGTACGGCCCCGCCGAGGTGGACGGCGCCGTACGCGCGCGTGCCGGACGTGTCCGGGCACCTCAGGTGCCGCGCGCCGGGTCTCAGCGGGCGGCCGTCTCCAGCACGGGCGCCGTCCCGGAGTCGCCCTCGGGCGCCGCCGAGGAGTCCTTCGCCACGGGGCCGGCCGCCCGTCGGGCGGGTATCAGCAGGGCCGCGAACCCGGCGAGGGCCACCACCGCGGAGCCCGTGACCAGCGCGGGCCGCAGCCCGTCGACGAAGGCCTGACCGGACTCGTAGCCGCCCTGCGCCGAGAAGATCGACGCCATGATCGCGATGCCCAGGGCGCCGCCGACCTCCCGCAGCGCGTTGTTGGCGCCGGAGGCGATCCCCTGCTCCTGCGGCCGGACGCTGGACATCACCAGGTTGGAGGCCGGGGCGAAGAACAGCGCCATGCCGATGCCGCTGACGATCAGACCGGGCAGCTGGACGGAGTAGGAGGCGTCGACGGTCGCCACGGCGGCCATCCAGCCGAGACCGGCGGCCTGGAGGAAGAGCCCGGTGGCGACGACCGGCCGGCCTCCGACGCGGTCGGAGAGGATGCCGGCGATCGGTGCGACGAGCATCGGCATACCGGTCCACGGCAGCATCCTGAGGCCCGCCTCGGTGGGCGAGTAGCCGAGGACGCCCTGCATGTACTGGCTGAGCAGGAATATCGAGCCGAACATCCCGAGGAACATCAGCAGGCTCGCCGCGTTGATCCCGGCGAAGGCGCGGGACCGGAAGAGGCGCATCGGCAACATGGGGTTCTTGGCCCGCAGCCCGTGCAGGACGAACCCGACCAGCAGGACGGCGCCCGCGAACAGGCCGGTCAGCACGAGCGGGCTGGTCCAGCCGTCGGCCGGCCCGCGCACCAGGCCGTAGACCAGCCCGAAGAGGCCACCGCTGGCGAGCAGCGTGCCGGGGAAGTCGAGCGGGGCTCCGGTGCCGTAGGACTCGGCCAGGCGCAGCCGGGCGAGCGGCAGCAGGGCGAGGCCCAGCGGGACGTTCAGCCAGAAGATCCAGTGCCAGGACACGTGTTCGGTGAGGCTGCCGCCGATGAGCGGCCCGGAGGCGACCGCGAGTCCGTTGACCGCGCCCCAGATGCCGTACGCCATCCCCCGCTTCGCGACGGGCACGGCGGCCGTCAGGAGGGTGAGCGTCAGCGGCATCATGACGGCGGCGCCGACGCCCTGGACCGCGCGGGCGGCGATGAGGGAGCCGATGCCGGGGGCCATGGCCGCGGCCGCGGAGGCGGCGGTGAAGACGGTGAGCCCGGCGATGAACATCCGCCTGCGGCCGAACCGGTCGCCGAGTGCCGCGCCGAACATGAGCAGCACGGCGAAGGTGAGCGTGTAGGCGCTCACGGTCCATTCGAGGTCGCCCAGGCCGCCGCCGAGATCCTCACGGATCGACGGCAGGGCGGTGGTGACGACGAGGTTGTCGAGTGCCGCCATGAACCCGGCGACGCTGGTGATGACGAGGGCCCAGACGGCTCCCCCGCGACGTTCGGTCTGCTGTGACATCGCTCCCCCAGCGGGCGATCAGAATTCGGCTAGTAATTGATTACTAACTTTCGCGCCCGCAAAAGGGCGCCCACACTCGGCGTCGGCGCACCGCGCCGCCGCGCTACTTCTCCAGCCGGCCCTGGAACCGGGCCGACGGATACATCCCTTCCCAGACCCGGTGTCCGGGCGGGAACCCCATGGCCACCAGGCAGTTGATGAGCATGCCGAACGCCATGAAGACCGTCGTCTCGTTCACGTCGGCACCGAGGGGCAGGTGGACGGTGTCCCAGAGCCGCATCCACCCGGCGCGCACGGCCTCACCGAAGGCGTGGTCACCCTCCGCCTCCGCGGCGGCCACCGCGACATACATCTGCATCTGCATCATCAGCCGTTCGGGCTGCTCCGCGATGACCTTGGTGTACGCGTTGGCCATGGCATGCAGGGCCTCTTCGCCCTCCAGCCCCTCGGCCGCGTCCGCGAACGTACGGACGGTGTCCTCCATACAGCGCTCGGAGGCCGCGAGGAAGATCGCTTTCTTGCCCGGGAAGAGCCGGAAGAGATACGGCTGCGAGACACCCACCCGCTTGGCGATCGCCTCGGTGGAGGTGCCGTGATAGCCGCCGCGGGCGAACTCGCTCGTCGCCGCGCGGATGACGCTCTCACGCCTCTCGTCTGCGCTCATCCTGACCATGCGAATAAGTTAGTACTCAATCACTAACTAGGTCAAGGCCCGGCGACGCGTAAGGGGCGCCTCCTCATGGAGAGCGCCCCTTACATCACGTACGACCCCGGGATCAGGCCAGGCGTACGACCGCCCGGGACATCCCGAGAACCTTCAGCCCGCCGCTGGTCACGGTCAGGTCGACCCGCACGGTGTGGTCGTCGAGCTTGGCGCCCACCTTGCCGGTGACCTCGATCACGGCGCCCTGGCCGTCGTTCGGGACGACGACGGGCTTGGTGAAGCGGACCCCGTAATCGACGACCGCGCCCGGGTCGCCGGTCCAGTCGGTGACGACGCGGATCGCCTCGGCCATGGTGAACATGCCGTGCGCGATGACGTCCGGCAGGCCCACCTCCTTGGCGAACTTCTCGTTCCAGTGGATGGGGTTGAAGTCCCCGGAGGCGCCCGCGTACCGCACCAGCGCGGCGCGGTCGACGGGGAAGGACCGGGCCGGCAGTTCGGTGCCGACCTCGACGTCCTCGTAAGCGATCTTCGCCGTCATCGGTTCCTCACGCCTTCCCGTCCGTGGCGTCCACGGACTCCGCCGGCTCCGCCGCGCGGGCGACGAGCTTGGTCCAGGCGGTCACGACGTGCTCGCCGCTCTCGTCGTGGACCTCGCCACGGATGTCCAGGATGTCGTTGCCGGCCATCGACTTGACCGCCTCGATCGTCGAGGTGACCGTGAGCCGGTCTCCGGCGCGCACCGGGCGCCGGTAGGCGAACTTCTGGTCGCCGTGCACCACCCGGCTGTAGTCGAGGCCCAGCCGGGGGTCCTGGACGACCTGCCCCGCCGCCTTGAAGGTGATGGAGAACACGAAGGTCGGCGGCGCGATCACATCGGCGTACCCGAGCGCCTTGGCTGCCTCCGGATCGGTGTACGCCGGGTTCGCGTCCCCCACGGCCTCGGCGAACTCGCGGATCTTCTCCCGACCGACCTCATAGGGATCGGTGGGCGGGTAGGTCCGCCCGACGAAGGACTGGTCGAGCGCCATGGCCTCGGCACCTCCTGGTTGCTCTGCTGCTCTGTCGTCGTAGCGCTCAGCGTTGCTCTACTGACCGGTACGGGTCGTTCAACGACACGAGGCCGCCCCCGATCACTCGGGGACGGCCTCGCATACGAGCCTGATCTATCGCGTTTCGCGGTGCGCGGTGTGCGCGTTGCAACGCGGGCAGTGCTTCTTCATCTCCATTCGATCCGGGTTGTTACGCCGGTTCTTCTTGGTGATGTAGTTCCGCTCCTTGCACTCCACGCAGGCCAGCGTGATCTTCGGGCGGACGTCGGTGGCAGCCACAGGAGTGCTCCTTGACGAACGGATGGGACGATATAACGCATGAAAGAGTAGCCGATCGAAGGACCGACCCCACAATCGGCTACTGTCAGTAGCGGTGACCGGACTTGAACCGGTGACACAGCGATTATGAGCCGCTTGCTCTACCGACTGAGCTACACCGCTTTGATGGGATCAGGTCCCGCCTTGCGACGGGAACCTCACCCACCAGAGCCCCAATACGGAATCGAACCGTAGACCTTCTCCTTACCATGGAGACGCTCTACCGACTGAGCTATTGGGGCGAGCGATGAAGACATTACACGGTCCGCAGCCGTTCACCCAAATCCGTTTGGCGAGGCCTTCCAGGACCGCCCGGAGGGCCGTTTCCCCGAGGTCCCGGCGGCCTCCCGAGCCCCTCCCGCCCGCCGGACCACACGCGGACCACACCGGTACGACTATTGCGCTCCTCCCCGCTCGCGCCGAAACGCCGTCCTAGGCTCGACTCACTCTGCGTGATCTTGCGTCCCCGCGACCGCGCGACCGCGCGTCACCCGCGTCCCCGCGCGGTCCCGAGCCGAGCCCCTGGAGCGCGATGCCCGACAGCCAGCCGCAGCCACCCCCTTGGCCGTCGTCCTCGTCCGGCACCTCCGGAGGTGCGCCGGACCCGGCCGCCCTCCTGCTGTGCGGGGCGCGCCTGGCGGACGGCCGGACCGTGGACGTACGGCTGGGCCGCGGGCGCATCGAGGCGGTCGGCACGGCGGGCAGCCTGACGAACGGCCCCGCCCGCGGCGGCACCCGCGTGGACCTCGGCGGCTACCTCCTGCTCCCCGCCCCCGCCGAGCCGCACGCGCACGCCGACACCGCGCTCACGGCCGACGCCGACGGCCCGGTCTCGTACGCGCCCGAGGACGTCCAGCGCCGCGCCACGGAGGCCGCGTTGCTCCAACTGGGCCACGGCGCGACGGCGCTGCGCGCGCATGTGCACGTCGGCGACGTCCAGGGCCTCGGCGCGCTGGACGCCGTGCTCCAGGCCCGGCGTTCACTGCGCGGGCTCGTCGAACTGACCGCGGTGGCGATGCCCCGGGTCCTGACCGGCGCGGCCGGGGCGGACGGGCTCGCGATGCTGCGGGACGCGGTGAAGATGGGCGCCTCGGTGGTGGGCGGCTGCCCGGACCTGGACCCCGATCCGGCCGGCTACGTGGAGACCGTCCTGGAAGTCGCCTCCGAGCACGGCTGCCCCGTCGACCTGCACACCGACGCCGCCGACCCGGCCCGCCTCGCCCGTCTCGCCGCGATGGCCGGCGGCCTGCGCCCCGGCGTCACCCTGAGCCCCTGCGGCGGCCTCGACGGCCTACCGGCGGACGCGGCCGGCCGCACCGCCGACCAACTCGCCGCCGCCGGCGTGACGGTGGTCTGCCTCCCGCAGGGCGGCTGCGGCACCGTCGAGCACCGGGACGCGGCGCCCGTACGGCTGTTGCGCGCGGCCGGTGTGCGGGTCGCGGCGGGCAGCGGGGCGTTGCGGGACGTCTCCAACCCGGTCGGCCGCGGCGACCCTCTGGAAGCGGCCTATCTGCTCGCCTCCCACCACGGCCTGCGCGCCGAGGACGCCTACGACGCCGTGAGCACGTCCGCGCGGGCCGCGCTGGGCCTGCCCGAGGTCCGGGTGGAGGCGGGTTTCCCGGCCGATCTCCTGGCCGTGCGCGGCGACCGGCTGGCGGGCGCCCTGTGCCTGGCGTACAGCAGGATCGTCATCCACCAGGGCCGCGTCGTGGCCCGTACCAGCGCGGTCCGCGAGTACCGCAACTCGACGGCCGCACCGGAGTGGGGCCTGCCCAGGCAAGGACGCGGAGAACTGTCGTAGGACCACGGGGCCCGGCACGGCGGGCCGGGACGACAGGCACGGCACGGCGCGGCGCGGCGCGGCGGGCACAGGATGGCGCGCACAGGACGGCGCGGACGGGACCGGGGAGTCGGGCGGCACCGGGCCGGGCTTCCGGCGAAGCCGTGCGGCAGATGCGGTGGTGCGGCGAAGCCGTGCGGCAGATGCGGTGGTGCGGGCGTACGGTCGGAAACATGCGCATTGTCATCGCTGGTGGTCATGGTCAGATCGCGCTGCGGCTGGAGCGTCTGCTCGCCGCGCGCGGGAACGAGGTCGCGGGGATCATCCGCAAGGCGGAACAGGCCGACGACCTGAGGGCGGCCGGTGCCGAACCGGTCGTCCTGGACCTGGAGTCGGCGTCCGTCGAGGCGGTCGCGGAGCGGCTGCGCGGCGCGGACGCGGCGGTCTTCGCGGCGGGTGCCGGCCCCGGCAGCGGGGTGAACCGCAAGGACACCGTGGACAAGGGAGCGGCGGTCCTGTTCGCGGACGCGGCGGTCCGGGCGGGCGTCCGGCGCTTCGTGATCGTGTCCTCCATGGGCGCGGACCCGGATCACCGCGGCAACGAGGTCTTCGACGTCTATCTGCGCGCCAAGGGCGAGGCGGACGCGCACGTGCAGGGCCTGACTTCCCTCGACTGGACGATCCTGCGCCCGGGCACGCTGACGGACGACGCCGGGACCGGCCTGGTCCGTCTCGAGGCCCGAACGGGCCGCGGCTCCGTCCCGCGCGACGACGTGGCCGCCGTGATCGCCGAACTGCTCGACACCCCGGCGACGGCGGGCCTCACCCTGGAGCTGATCAGCGGCTCGGCGCCGGTGCCGGTCGCGGTCAAGGCGGTCGCGGGCAACTGAGGAACGCCGCGCGACCGAGGAACACCGTCGTCACGAAGCGGGCCTGGCAGCGGGCCTAGAAGAGGGGCAGCTGTCCCGGGAAATCCGGGACCACATAGCCGTCCAACGACGGCTGGGCAGCACCCAGTTGTGCCGTACTGCGGGAGCCGGGGCAGGAGACGAGGTCCCCGGTCCCGCGCGCCCCCGGCGGGTCGTGCCGGGCGAACCGTCCGGCGACGACGGCGATCTCGCGACGGCATACCGGACAGGTTCTACGACGGCTGGACGCGCTGGACATGTGATCAGTCTGCCCCAGTGGGCCACGCGGGTACCCCGCGACGGGACGCGCCCCGCTCGCCGCGCGGAAGTGCGGCCACCTCCTTAGCATCCGTACACGTGGCACATACCTTCGAGGAACTCGTGGAGAAGCAACGCGCGGCCGACGAGGCACACGCGAGGGTCGAAGCGCTGCGGGACACGTACGGCGCACCCACGGCCACCCCCTGGCCGGAGATCCAGACCGACACCTACGAAACCGCCTGGCGCGCCTGGCGCGACCTCGCCCGCGACGTCCAGGCGGCGGTGACCGAACACGCCAAGGACGAGAACAGACCACGGAACGACGTCGAGGCAGAGGTGAAAAGAGCGGCGAAGACGCCCACGTCCGAAGCCTCCGAACCCCCGGAGGACTCCGCCGAAGGGAAGTGAGTCGCGCGACCGCCCGGGTTTCCCCGTGCAGACGAAGAAACCCCTCCGCTCTGCGTTTCCGCAGTTCGGAGGGGTTCCCTCTCTCAGCGTGGCGGCGCCAGGATTCGAACCTGGGAAGGCTGAGCCGGCAGATTTACAGCGGGACGGGTTCGATGGTCTTGACCTGCGGTCTTTCCTGCGGCTACCGCTTCTGGGGGACACCTGGGGGAATCAGGCCCCGGGAGCGGTCTCCAGAGCCGCGATCACGGCCGCTGCATCACCGTCGTACAGGATGTACGGTTCGTCCGCCTCAGGCGGGATGAACCGTGTTCGGTACCGCTGAAGGTCGCTCTCTGAGAAGTAGATCGAGTTGGGATCGTCAGCGTGGAATTCGTTGCGCTTGCTGACCCTCGCCCACAATTCTTCGTGGCTTGCTGCGAGATACACGAGTACGGGGGTGGCGCCAACGTCGGTGGCGATTGCTCGCCACGCAGCCCGTACCTCAGGCGTCCAAAAGCCGTGGTCAACCACGACATCACGCCCGGCTTTGAGTTGCTCCCTGAGTTCCTCTGCCACGTCATCCAGGACCGGCTGTTCAAGCGTGGGGAAGATCCCCCGGGGAAAGTCCACCCCATACACGCCGTGCCGACGGTACATCTCTTCGTCAGGGCATAGCCGGACGAATCCACGGTCCGTGAGGACACGGGACAAAGTCGTCTTGCCGGAGCCGGGTAGTCCGGCCATCAGGACACAGAACGGTGGGCGTGGCGGCATCGGTCTCGTCATGGTCTGGGAGATGGCGGCCATCTCCGCTTCGGCTTCGAGCGTGATTGTGCCAGCCCTACGGGCCTCGAGCAGCGCCCCCAGGCGGTCTTCGAGCACGCTCGCGAGAGTGTCATCCATGACCGTCATGGAGCGACCTCCGATTCTGTGCGCCATGTACGGCCAGGGCCTCCGAGATCCACGCCGTACTCCACGATGTTGCCTTCGCTGTCGACGAACTTCGCCGTCATCACGACCACCGGCTCCGCCGACGGATCTTCGGGATTCAGCTCCAAGAGCCGTGCGTACTCAGGGGTGAGCAAACGTGCAGAGGCCGTGTCGATGCGGTGACTGATCGGATGGCCAGTCACTTGCGCAATGAGCTGGAGTGACGTTCCCCCTGTCAGTCGCTCACTCGCCGCCAGTTGGGGGATCAACTTCCCGTACCTAGCAGGAATCCATGACGTGCTGTGGGCCACGATGCCGTGCCGGTCTCGGTAAACCCGGCTTCGGCGGATCACGTCGGAGCCGGGCTGAATGTCCAGCGCCTGAGAGACTTCAGCGGGCGCGGGGACCACACCGGCCTGATGCGAGTCAGACCGTTCACCCGCCCCCCAGCTAGACCCGGTACGGCGCCCCCGGTCCTGGCGTTGGGAGCCCGAAGACATAGGCGCCGGCTGGTCCAGGACCTCCGTCCCGATCCCGTGGATCCCTCGCACGAGACCCTCGTTGCGCAGCTTGCGCAAGGCTTTCTCTGCCGTCGCGGTGCTCACTTTCCACTCTTCCGCGAGGTTCTTGATGCTTGGCAAGAGTGACCCCGGCTGTAGCTGACCGGACGTAATCAGCTCCGTGTAGTGGGCGGCAATCTTCGCGTACGGCGCCCGATTGTCGGCCTGGCCTGCCATATCGCCTGCTCCCTGTCGTCACTTCCCTGAGGTTCCCTACCTTACCGCTTGACACCGCAGGGAACCCTAGGGAACCTTAGGGATGTGCCCGGAAGAAAGCCCCCGCACGACGGGGGGTGAGTACGAAGTGAGCACGCATTGATTGAAAACTCAACAGAGTGCCGATCCAGCCGCCTGTACACGGGCGGTCGATGGATCGCGAAGTGAGCCCGAGTGCTCACGGTCCTTGACGCCTTTCCACGGGGCGTCATGGGCCGTGGCTGCTCGGCCGAGCAGACCAACAACAACGGCGAGCGGCTCCCGGGGTGCCTCCCGGGAGCCGCATTCGGGCCGTTCCACCTTGCAGGGAGAACACGACCCAATGGAACACATCGTCACTGTTCAGGACGCTGTTACCGCGTTCGCCGACTGGATGGAGCCGACGGACGGCGAGCTGGACGCGATCGAGGCTGAGATGCCGGGGATCCTCGCGGACGTCGAGGCGCTGGACGTCCAGATCGCGCTGCTGGACCAGGCGCCCACCGAGCTGGACCAGCGGCGGGTGCGCCGCGACCGGCGCCGGGTGCTGTCCGAGCGGGCGACGCTCGCCAACCGCACCGTCTCGGGTGCGGTGGCGTGATGGCACGGGAACTGCGGGCGCAACTGTCCGCGAGCCAGGGTGGCTGGCGCCTGTACGTGGTAGTGCGCGGTTCGCTCGATCCGTGGCCCGAGCACAGCTTCGGTCCCGGTGAGCGGGTGCCGACGTTCACGGAGCGGGCGCAGGCGCTCACGGCGCTTGGGTTCGTTCAGGCGCCGGCGGCTGAGTGGGAGTGGACGGAGTTCAGCACGGACCCCGACGACCCCGCCTCGCCGGTATGGCTGCTCGCCTCCGTCTGGGTGCGTTCACGGCAGGAGGCTGCCGCGTGAACGGTGTTCATATCCGTTCAGCAGAGCGCGCGCTGAACGTGGGGACGTGGCTGATCGTGTGCGGCGCCATGCTGTACTCGATCCTCACCGTCACCCCGCTCATGTCCGCTCACACCCCCGCCAAGTGGGGGTGGACGGCGCCGATCCTGCCGCTCGTCGTGGACGCCGCGGTGGTCATCGTGGTCCGTCTCGACTCCGTCCTTGCCCGCCTGGGTGGGCACGGCGGCCGGTGGCCGATCGTGCTGCGGTGGATGACCGGCACCATGACCCTCGCCCTCAACACCGCCGACTCCGCGTTGCAGAAAGACCTGGTCGGAGTGGCGGTCCATTCCGTGGCGCCGCTCCTGCTGATCGTCACCGCGGAAACCGGGCTCGCCTACCGCCGCGCCATCACCGCCGCCGTCACCGCGCTGGAGACGCGGCAGCGGGCCGAACGCGAAGCAGCCCAGCAGGCCGCCCGCGAGCGCGAGGAAGCCGCCCGGCGGGAAGCGCGCGAGGAGCGCGAGCACGCCGCGACGCTGGCGCGTGAACAGCGTGAACACGAAGCCCGATTGGCCGCGGAAGCAACCGAGCGGGAGGAACGCCAACGTCGGGAGGAGCGCGAGGACCGCGCCGCCCGCGAGGCTGCCGAACGCGAGGGGCGTGAACGCCGTGAACGCGAGCGTGAACAGCGCGAGCGGAACCGTGAACACGTTGAACGCGAGGCCGCCGAACGGGTAGCGCAGGAGGCCCGCGAGCGTGCGGAAGCCTCCCGCCGTGAACGCGCCGCGCTGCTCGATGGTCCGCCCGTGAACACCAAGCTGCCCGAGGACCACGCCCGGCGGATCGTCGCCGCCGCGGTCGCTGAGGGCGTGTCGGTGCGGCGCGCCGCGGATCTGTGTGGCTGGTCGGTCGGCTGGGTCTCCGCCCGCTACGCCGAGTACCGCGACCCCGGTGACGGTGGCGCGCAACTCGCGATCGTGGGCCAGGGATGAGCGCCTTACCGGTCTACTCCTGGCGCCTCGCGCCGGAAGGCTTGGCCACCCGACGTCAGCTCCGCGCGAAGGGACTGCGCCCGGGAGGTCAGGACGTGGTCGCGCAGATCGAGCGGCCCCGCTACCGGCGCGGCCCGCTGGTCGCCTACCTCTACCTCATCGAGGCAGCGAAGCCCGTACGGCCCATGACGCCGGCCAAGCAGGCCGCGCTGGACAAGGCCAACCAGGCTCGCCGCACCTGCCCGCAGTGCCTCCGGGATGCCGGCTACGTCATCCCCGCCCAGCTGGGCGTGTGCGTGCCCTGCGCCTACCCCGACGACGAACAGCGCGCCGCCTGAAACCCCACACGTCAGCAGGCCCGACCGGCAACTTTCCAGGGCTTCCGGTCGGGCCCTACTCCCCTTAAGGAGTGCCCACAGCATGACGGAACTCAGCACTGAGCCGGTAGTAGTCCCGGCCGCACCGCCCCCGCCGCCCAACACCCCGCCCGTGGCCAAGGCCACAGCGGTGAAGGAGGTGGACCACACGCCCGGCGGGTGGCCCATCGTCCCGCTCGCCCTGTCCGGCGCGAACAGCACCGTCGGCGCGGTCGCCGCCGCCTCGCTGGCCGGTGGGCCGATCGCCGCGGCCGTCGCCGCGACCGGCATGGTTGTCCTCGGTACGGTCGCCGCGTCCCGCTCCCGCAAGGCGAGCCCGCGCCGTGAGGCCCGCCGGTCCGCGGCGCGCGCTGCCGGTCGTTCCGCCGCACGCTCCGCGGGTCTGCGCAGCGCCGGAACGGGCGCCCGTGGTGGCTCGGGAAGCCGTTCGGCAGGCTCGCGCGCTGGTGGTGGCGGTGGCCGGTCGGGCAAGGTGCCCGGCCAGCACCGCCGCAACACCGCCGCGAAGACTCCCAGCAAGACCGGTCACAGCCTGTCCAAGCACGCGCCGACCGCGGCGGGCAAAGCCGCGGTTCGGGCCGGGCAGGTCAAGACGCTGCGGGCCGCACAGAAGGCCGCGGCTGGCTCGCGCGGCGGGCAGCGGGCGCAGACCACGAACGCCCGGCGCGCGGTCGCCGATGCACGCCGCAACGCCAAGACCGCGGCCGGGACCGCCCGGGCGGCCAAGCGTCCGGGTCTGGCGGGCCGGCTGACGGGTGGCGCGGTCCGCAAGGCGCGCGCGGCCCGGGATGCGGCCATCGCCAAGCAGCGCAACCAGCGCGACGCCAAGACCGGCGCCACGGTCGCGGCGCAGCGGGCGCAGGTCCGTAAGGCCCCGGCCCGTAAGGCGGCGCGCAAGGCGCTGCGCAGGTCCGCGGCCCGCTTCCAGGGCCGTCGCCTGCTGGCCGCGCTGCTGGCGCTGCCGGTCGGGCTGCTCGGCATGCTCACCACGCCAATCGGACGCAGGTTCGATATCCCGTGGCTGATGCACCCCGGTCGCCGCCTGTACGAGGCAATCGTCCGCACCGCCACCGAGCAGCGCGCGGCCCGGGATGAAGCCACCCGCAAGACCCTGCGCGAGCAGGAGGCCGCCGCCGATGCGGAGGCTGCACAGGACGGCACGAACGGCCTGGGCGAGCAGGTGGAGCGCCCGGCCGCCGACATTCCCACCCCCAGCACATCCGCGGTGAGTGAAGGAGAGCACGTGTCCGGTTTCCGGTTCGAAGAGGTCGCCTCCGAGATGGAGCAGGCCGCCAACCAGTACGACCCCGAGAACGCCATGGAGATCCTCGCCATGGTCGAGAGCCTGCCCGCCGCGCTCACGTCGGTGGCGAACGTGATGAAGATCCTCGCGGAGCGCTCCGACTCTGAGTTCCCGCTGGAGAAGGAAGTCGCGGACGGCTTCAACGACATCTTCGGCGCCCTGATGAGCGCCGTCGCGGTCGCCGAAGACATGGGGCCGCTGTTCCGGCAGGCGCACGAGCAGGACATCGCCCGTCACGAGGACCCCCGCAACGGCCCCGAGGCTGAGAAGGGCTGGAACGTCTAACCATGAGCAGCACCGCCACCGCAAAGAAGCAGCACGTCAGCAGTGGTCCGGTGCTGGACTGGGCGGCCGGTCACGGACCCGTGACCGGCGCCCTGTCCGCCACCACCGGAGCCTTCGCCCTGGCCACCACCGGCGCCGCCACCGCCATGCCCCCCGGCTGGGTCCTCGCGGCAGGCGCCGCGGGCGCCCTCGGGCACACCGTCGCCGGCCTGCGGATCCGCAACGCCGGCCGCACCCTCGCCACCCGCGCCGCCAGCTGGCTCGTCGGAGCCGGCTGGACCACCTGGGCCATGACCACCGGCCCCCTCACCTGGGCCGCCCTCGGATCCCTCGCCACCATCGGCGTAGGGATCGGCGCCGCCGCCCGCTCCAGCGCCCTCTACGAAGAGGCGCGCGAGGAGGAGGCCATCGCAGCAGAGCAGCGGGCCGTTGCGCTGGAGTTGTCCGCGGAGCGGCGGGCGATCGCTGAGGCGTGGGTGGAACGGATCCAGCGGATCTGTGGCATCTCCGTGCGCGTCCTCGCGGTGGAGATGTGGCCCACCGGTACCGGTTACTCGCTGGATCTGGAGCCGCAGGGCGGGATCACCTGGGACCGCATCGCGGGATACTCCGTGCCCCTGTCCGGGGATGCCAAGCTGCCGCACGGCTGCACCGCCGCCGCCTCGCCCGGCATCCATCAGGGCCGCACGATCCTGGACGTGACCACGGTCAACGTCCTCAAGGAAGCCCTGGACTACCCCGACGACTACAGCCGTCTGTCAGTCCTCACCGGTCTGCCGTGGGGGGTGCGCACGAACGGGGAGGCCGTCTCCGCCTACCTGCGCGAGCAGTGCGCGCTGGTCGTGGGGCCGACGGGGTCGGGCAAGACGAACATGCTGCACGGCATCCTCGCGAGTTTCGCCCGCGCCGATGACCTGCTGACATTCGTGATCGACCTCAACGCCGGATCAGCCGGCCTGCCCTGGGTCCTGCCCGCCCTCAAGGGCGAACTGAAGACCGAAGACGACAAGCCCGTCCGTCCCGGAGTCGACTGGCTCGCCGGCACGTATGAGGAAGCGCTGGTCATGCTGGATGCGGTGCTGGCCATCGGGCTGCACCGCAAGAAGGCCTACCAGGACCTGCTATCGAAGGCGAACACCGACCTCCTGCCGATCAGCGCGAAGATCCCGCAGATCATGCTGGTCGTCGACGAGGGAGCCGAGATCCTGGTCAGCACCGACCGACAGATGAAGGAACTCGCGAAGAAGATCCTGGAAGTCATCCGGATGCTGCGCGCCATGGGCATCCGCACCGTCCTCACCGCCCTCGGCGCCACCGGGTCGGTGCTGGGAAACCTGATGATCCGCCGCGAAGGCAAGGTCCGCGTCGCCCTCACCGGCGGTGAGACCGAGGGCATGGACCTGGGGAAGATGTTCCCCGGCCGCCGCGGTCTGCGGGTGGAGCAGGCCCCGTACAAGGGGGCCGGGTTCATGGGCACCCCCGAGTCGCCGGCCGCGCTGTTCAAGGCATGGCGGATCCTCCCGAACCAGATCCGGGACATCACCGTCGCCACCTCCGACCGGCACCCCCGCCTCGACGACGTATCTGCGAAGGCTGCCGGGCCGGCATACGCCCGTCGGTGGGATGCCGACCGCACTGCATGGATGCTCGACCTCACCCCCACGGACGACGGCCCGAGCGAGGCAGGTCCGGCCGGGCAGGGTGGGCTGAACCTGTCTGCCCTGCGCGCTGCGGACGGTGGGCAGGGCTCGCCCGAGGATGAGATGCTGCGCCGCTTCCGGCAGGAGATCGACGCGCAATTTGGCACCGCACCAGACCCGCAGACCAGCGGGCAGGGTGCCGGGCCGGACCAGCCGGCCGGGCTGAACCTGTCGGCGCTGCGGGGCGAGCAGGACAGCCCCGCACAACGCGCCGCGCTCACCGCGCTGCTCGCCGCGGGACCGGAGGGGACTGGCGCATCGGCGATCGCCCGTGCGCTCACAGACGCGTACGGCACGACGCGTCAGACGGTCGTGGGGTGGCTGAAAACGTGGATGCAGGACGGCACCTGCGTGCGCGTCGGGGAGGGCACCAAAGCCCGCTACGTCCACCGCTCCCACGCGTCCGACGACTGATCGCTTGTCGCTTGTCGCCCCCGCCCCGCCGCATGTCGCTTTCCTGGGTCTGGAGCCCTAAAACCGGCTTGTGACCTGGGAGGCGACAAGCGACAAGACAAGCGACAAGACAAGCAAGACGACAAGCCGCACGACAAGAGAGACGACAAGCCACGCGACAAGCACGCCCACCCACCGCACGGGCCCGCGCCACCTTCCGGCGCGGGCCCGCGGCACACCCTGAGGGAGCCTGAAATGAGCCAGCACACCCCGCCCGGGCAGATCGCCCCGCACATCCCCGCGGACGTCTTCCAGCGTGCCCAGGCGACCGGGCAGCCGGTCGTGTTCGTCGTCAACGACCGGCCCGCGGCGGGTGCCGAGTGGCGGCGGTTACTGCTGCCGTTCGCGATCGCCGGCGCGACCGTCGCCGGCGGCTGGGGACTGGTCGCCGCCCTCTGCTTCCTGCTCGACGCGGCCGCTCACACGTTCACCGTCATCGCGGGCGCCGCCGGACCCGTCGGCGTCGGTGGTATCACCCTCAAGCTCGCCCGCGGCAAGAGCCACTAGCTACGCCAAGGGCGGCCCCCGCATCTCGCCAAAGAACGGGGCCGCCCTTGCCAACCAGCATCCATCTACGGAACTGGAGACAACCCAGCATGACGCAACCGACCATCATCCGGCGAGAGCGCGGCTTACAGCCGCTCGATCTGCTCGCCTGGGCCACGCAGGCTGCACAACGAGGCTGGCACGTCATCCCGCTACGCCCCGAAGACAAGCGCCCGGCCGGCCACGCGGAGCAGTACTGCCCCACCACCGGCCGGTGCGTCGACGGGCACAAGACACCCGAGCAGCGCGCGACCACCGACGTGAAACTGATCGTCGCCGCGTGGGAGCAGGCGCCGTACAACGTCGGTGTCGCCACCGGCCCCTCCGGGCTGCTGGTCATCGACCTGGACACACTCAAGCCCACAGACCCGAAAGGAACGCCTGACGGCGCGACTTCTTTTGCAGCGCTCTGCGAGCGCGCCGGACAGCACGTGCCCGACACCTACCGGGTGCGGACCGCGCGCGGCGGTGAGCATCTGTACTTCACCCAACCCCCCGGAGTCCGGCTGCACTCCACGGCTGGACGGCTGGCGAAGAAGATCGACACCCGGGGGTGGGGCGGGTACGTCGTCGCCCCGGGCAGCACCACCCCGGACGGCACGTACACGGTTCTGGACGACCGCGAGCCTGTCCCGCTGCCGGAATGGCTCCGCGAGGCTCTGACGGCCGCTCCCGCGCCTGTAGCGGCGCCGCTGAAGCTGCCTGTGGTGGCGGGCAGTCTCGCAGCGCAGGCCGCGCTGGAAGCCGAATGCGCCGCGGTGGCCGCGGCTGCCGACGGCACCCGGAACACCGTGCTCAACCGCAGCGCCTTCAAGGTGGGCCGGTTCGTCGCGTGGGGCGACCTTCCGCGCCACGTGGTAGAGGAGGCCTTCCAGGCGGCGGGGGAGTCGGCCGGTCTCGCCGCTGCCGAGTGCCGCACCACGATCCGCAGCGCACTGGACGGCTCCATCCGCACCGCCCGCCCGCGGGAAGCCGCATGACCGCGGCCAACTCCCCCCACCTGGAAGGCCTACCCCGACCAGCAGACAGCCCGCGCCCCGCCCGACCGGCCGGACCCCAGGCGGCTGTAGGCGAACCAAGGGTCGCCGCCCGCAAGGGCGTCCCTTCTGCCCTTCGTTCTGAGAAGTTCCGCAGCGACGAGGCTCGCCACAGGACCCCCGACCCGACCCCGGAGCGGCCCGGTATCCGCATCTACGCCCCGCCGGTCTACCGGGATCACTGGGACGGCGCCCGCTGGTCCAAGCGCCCCGGTGACACCCCCAATGCCGCCTACGCCTGCGCCTGCGGGCAGACCGGCACCGCCACCGGCGCGCCGAAGGTGGCCGCGCTCGCGGCCGAATACGCCGACCACAAAGCCGTCTGCGCGGGGACACCCGCGACCGTGCCTGAAAGGAGGGCCGCCGCATGACTGAGATCATCGACGGGGCCGCGCTGCTGGACGAGGTGGAAGCCTTCCACCGTCGCTTCAACGTCTTCCCCACCGAGCATGCCTACGTTGCCGTGGCTCTGTGGGATGCCCACGCGCACCTGATGGATGCCCTCGACGGCACCGCCCGCATCGCGTTCCTCAGTCCCGAACCGGGTTCCGGGAAGTCGCGGGCGCTGGAGATCATCGAGACGCTCACGCCGCGCGCGGCGACGACCGTCAATGCCTCCGCGAACGCCCTGTTCCGGCTCGTTTCCGCAGACGAGGGCACGCCCACGCTCCTGTTCGACGAGATCGACACCGTCTTCGGTCCCAAGGCTGGCGGGAACGAGGAAGTTCGCGGGTTCCTGAACTCCGGTTACCGGCGCGGTGCCAAGTCCCTGCGCTGCGTAGGGGACGGATCCGACCAGAAGGCAGGCTTCTTCCCGTCGTTCTGCGCGGTCGCCATGGCCGGACTCGGCACGCTTCCGGACACGATCCTGACCAGGTCGGTCATCATCCGCATGCGGAAGAAAGCGCCCAACGAGAAGTGTGAGCCCTACCGGCGCCGCGTTCATGAGAAGCAGGGGCACGTCCTGCGGGACCGGCTCGCGGACTGGACTGCCACCCTGCACGACCAGGTCGCGGAGGCGTGGCCGGAGATGCCGGAGGGTGTCACGGACCGGCCGGCGGACGTGTGGGAACCGCTGCTCGCGGTCGCGGACGCGGCCGGCGGGCACTGGCCGGCCCGGGCCCGCGCGGCATGCGTCGAACTCATCAAGTCAGCGAGCAGCAACGACGAAGCCTCCCTCGGCGTCCGGTTGTTGACCGATCTGCGCGACAAGGTGTTCTGCGGCGTGGACAAGATGCCCACCGCGGCCATCCTCGAAGTCCTTCTCTCCCTCGATGACGCCCCGTGGGCCGATATGAGCGAGGACGGACAGGCCATCAAGCCGCTTACCGCCCGCCGGCTGTCCAAGCTGCTGAGCCAGTACGTGCGCCCCGACAACACCCCGATCAAGCCCAAGGGGATCCGGGTCGGCAGCACCACCCCCAAGGGCTACTACGCCGAAGACCTCACCGACGCGTGGAACCGCTACTGCCGCCCCGACCCCCAGAAATCCGCAACATCCGCAACAGCCGCAACACCGCAGGTCAACGGGGGTGAATCTGTGGCGGCAGACCCTTCCGAGACCCGCCACATGTTCGCGGAATCCGACACACGCCCCCTCCGCAGCGTCGGCTGACACCACCCAACCGGATAGGTGCCGTCGCACCCGCGTGCGGCGGGACCTATCCGCAACAGAAACGGCATCCGCCACAGATTCAAGCCGCTGACCAGCAATGTTGCGGCGTGGCGGATGTTGCGGATCCCCCAGACGGCCCACACGAGGAGTCGCAACGATGGCTCGCCCCCAGATGCTCAAACTCCCCGAAGTCCTCAAAGAGATCGACATGAGCCGCGCCGCCTTCTACCGCATGCGCGCCCGAGGCAAGGCGCCCAAGCTCATCAAGCTTCCCAACGGGCAGATCCGATGCCGCCGCACCGATCTGGACGCGTGGTGGTCATCCATGGAAGACGCAGCCGCCTGACCATCGTCCGCACACACGAGACACGAGGGGCCCGCTTCCGGCGGGCCCCTCTGGAGTTCCTATGGCTCTGACCTATGACGTTCGCCTTTACTCCATCGAAGTTCGCAAGGATCGCCCGAAGCCCTACCGTCTGCGCTGGCTGGTCGGGGAGCGCAAGCACTCCAAGAGTTACACGCTCAAGGTTCAGGCCGAGGGCCGCCGTTCGGAATTCATGTCTGCCGTGCGACGCGGCGACCAGTTCGATGAGGAGACGGGCCTGCCCGTCTCCGAACTGCGCGCCAAGCAAGGCTCCATCACGTGGTACGAGCACAGCCGCGCATACGTCGACCGCAAGTGGTCGCTGGCTCCCGCGAAGTCACGGAAGAACTACGCCGATGCACTGGCAACCATCACGCCCGCACTCGTGAAGACCAAGACAGGAATGCCCGATATCGCACTCATGCGGCGCGCGCTGTACGGATGGGCGTACAACCGGAACCGCTGGAACGAGACGCCGCCGGACGATGTGGCCCGCGCTCTTGCCTGGATCCGCAAGCACTCCATGCCGGTCTCCGCGCTGGAGGACCCGGCGGCCGTACGCCTAGCCTTGGACGCACTGTCCCTACGGCTGGACGGGAAGGAGGCAGCGCCGCGCACCGCGAAGCGCAAGCGGGCCTGCCTGAGTGACGTTCTCGGGCTTGCCGTGGAAGAGCAGTACTTCACCATGCCGGTCAACCCGATCACGGCCGTGAAGTGGACCGCCCCGAAGTCGGTGGAAGCGGTCGACCCCGAGAGCGTTGCCAACCCCCGCCAGGTCCGTGCACTGCTGGCAGGAGTACGCGAGCAGGGCCCGCGTGGGCGGCACCTGGAAGCGTTCTTCGGATGCCTGTACTACGCGGCCATGCGTCCGGCTGAGGCCGCCGGACTGCGCGTGAGTCAGTGCAAGCTCCCGGAGACGGGATGGGGGATGCTCACCCTGCGGCAAGGAGTCGTCCGGGCCGGCCGGAGCTGGACCGATGATGGGACGGCCCACGAAACGCGCCACCTCAAGGCCCGCGCCAAGAAAGACTCCCGTCCGGTGCCGATCCCGCCACACTTCGTCCGTCTGCTGCGTCAGCACGTCGCCACCCACGGCACAGCGCCCGACGGCCGACTCTTCCGGACGAACCGTGACGGCCTGCTGCAAGAGACCGGCTATGGAGAGGTGTGGGCGAAGGCACGGAAAGACGTGCTCAACGAGGCGGAAACGGCCTCACTCCTGGCCCGTCGGCCTTACGACCTTCGGCACGCCGGCGTCTCGTTCTGGCTCAGCTCCGGGGTGGACGCGATGGAGTGTGCCCGGCGTGCCGGCCACAGCATCGCTGTACTGCACAAGGTGTACGCCAAGGTGCTCGACCAGACACGGGAGCACGCGAACAGCCGAATCGACGCGGCCCTTCGGGAGTGGAACGAGCCAGAGTGATCAAGCTCTCCCCCGGGGGACACCTGGGGGACACAGGCTGATCGAAAGTGGGAAACGGGCGGTACGAGGTGAGACACGTCCACACGTCGTCCACGGTCAATCGAACAGCGCCCGGAACGAAGAAACCCCCTCCGACCTGCCGTTAAGGCTGGTCGGAGGGGGTTTCCCTCAGCGTGGCGGCGCCAGGATTCGAACCTGGGAAGGCTGAGCCGGCAGATTTACAGTCTGCTCCCTTTGGCCGCTCGGGCACACCGCCGGGTTTGCCGCCTGTTCGAACCGCTTTTCGGCGGTGCTCCCTGGCAACGACGTAAACGATACCCGATGCCCAGGGGTGCTTCGCCACCTGATTCCTCGCCGCCCGGAGGGAGCGGGGTGACTAGGCTTGTGCGGATGCGGCCCGGGACCACGCCGGGCTCGGCGGTCGCCCCACCTACGCCGATACGCACCCGACACGCACCCCGATACAAGGAGCCACAGGACATGGCCGACTCCAGTTTCGACATCGTCTCGAAGGTCGAGCGGCAGGAGGTCGACAACGCCCTCAACCAGGCCGCCAAGGAGATCTCACAGCGCTACGACTTCAAGGGCGTCGGTGCCTCGATCTCGTGGTCCGGTGACAAGATCCTGATGGAGGCGAACTCCGAGGACCGGGTGAACGCCGTCCTCGACGTCTTCCAGTCCAAGCTGATCAAGCGCGGGATCTCGCTCAAGGCGCTGGACGCGGGCGAGCCCCAGCTCTCCGGCAAGGAGTACAAGCTCTTCGCGGAGATCAAGGAAGGCATCTCCCAGGACAACGCGAAGAAGGTCGCGAAGCTCATCCGCGACGAGGGCCCCAAGGGCGTGAAGGCCCAGGTGCAGGGCGAGGAACTCCGTGTCAGCTCCAAGAGCCGCGACGACCTCCAGACCGTCATCAGCCTGCTCAAGGGCCAGGACTTCGACTTCGCCCTTCAGTTCGTGAACTACCGGTAGCCGGCCGCGCGCGGGGGTGGGCGCCCGTCGGACGCCCACCCTCCTTGCCGGGCCCGCGGCGAAGACCCTCAGTCGCGCGAGTTGCCGAACAGCAGGCGGTACACGATGAGCAGCACCAGCGAACCGCCGATCGCGGCGGCCCAGGTCGCGCCGTCGTAGAAGTCCTTGGTGATGGGATGGTCCAGCCAGCGGGCCGATATCCAGCCGCCGATGAACGCGCCCGCGACACCGATGAGGGTCGTGCCGATGAAGCCGCCCGGGTCGCGCCCCGGCAGCAGGACCTTGGCGATGACTCCGGCCAACAACCCCAGGATGATCAAGCTGATGATGCTCATGCCCTGAACCTGCCCTTCCGCGCTGTGCCCGCACTGTCCGGGCGCTGTGATGTCGCTCGCTCGCGCACCCCGGACGGGCTGTGCTCGTCGCGCCGCGCCCCGCGCCCCGCGCCCCGCGTCCTTCGGCCGGTGCTCTACCACCGGCGTCATTCCGCCGGTGTCGTTCGGCCTGTGTCGTTCGGCCTGTGTCCTGATGTCGCACGCGGGTTCGGGTCGTGTTGATGAGCACGACGCCAGGACGTCGCCCCGTGGTTCCGCAGATCAGTAGGGTGCGGCCCATGACACAGCCCGGATCGCGCGCCGAACTGCGACGGACACTGGGCCTCGGCGACGCGGTGGTCATCGGGCTCGGCTCGATGATCGGTGCCGGAGTCTTCGTGGCACTCGCCCCCGCCGCACAGGCCGCGGGTTCCGGACTGCTCCTCGGTCTCGCGCTCGCCGCGCTGGTCGCGTACTGCAACGCCATGTCGTCGGCGCGGCTCGCCGCCCTGTATCCGGCCTCGGGCGGCACGTACGTGTACGGGCGTGAGCGGCTCGGCGCCTTCTGGGGTTATCTGGCGGGCTGGTCGTTCGTGGTCGGGAAAACGGCCTCCTGTGCGGCGATGGCTCTGACGGTCGGTGCGTACGTGTGGCCGGCGCACACGCACGCGGTGGCGGTCGCCGCCGTGGTGGCGCTCACCGCGGTGAACTACGGCGGCATCCAGAAGTCGGCCTGGCTGACGCGGGCGATCGTGGCGGTGGTCCTGGCGGTCCTCGCTTCCGTGCTGGTCGTGTGTCTGGGGTCCGACGCGTCCGACGACGGGCGGCTGGACATCGGGGTCTCCGGGGGTGTCGGCGGGGTGCTGACGGCCGCCGGGCTGCTGTTCTTCGCCTTCGCCGGGTACGCCCGTATCGCGACCCTGGGTGAGGAGGTGCGTGACCCGGCACGCACCATTCCCCGCGCGATCCCCCTGGCCCTGGGGATCGCCCTGGTCGTCTACGCCGGTGTGGCGGTCGCCGTCCTTTCCGTGCTGGGACCGGGTGATCTCGGGCGGGCCGCGGCGCCGTTGGCGGACGCGGTGAGGGCGGCTGGGGTGCCCGGGCTGGTGCCTGTCGTACGCGTCGGGGCCGCCGTGGCGGCGCTGGGCTCGCTCCTCGCCCTCATCCTGGGCGTCTCGCGCACGACACTGGCCATGGCCCGGGACCGGTATCTGCCCGGCGCCCTGGCCGCCGTGCATCCGCGCTTCCAGGTGCCGCACCGGGCCGAGCTCGCCGTGGGCGCGGTGGTCGCCGTCCTGGCCGCCACGGTGGACGTCCGGGGCGCGATCGGGTTCTCCTCCTTCGGTGTGCTGACGTACTACGCGGTGGCCAACGCATCGGCCTGGACGCTCGATCCGGCGCCGGTGCGGCGGGCGCTGCCGGCGGTGGGGCTCCTGGGCTGTGTGGTGCTCGCGTTCGCGCTGCCGGGGACCTCGGTGGCCGTGGGTGCGGGGGTGCTGGCCGTGGGCGTGCTGGCGTACGCGGTACGGCGGCGCCGGGCGGGCACGCGCTAGCCCCTCCGGTGGCGGCGACCGACGGCGGCGGGCGCGAGCCGTGGCAGCCGGTGCATGCCCGGGCGACGGTGCCTGCACGGGCGGCTGGTGCATGCCAGGCTGCGAGTGCCTGCCCGGGCGGTGGGTGCCTGCCCGGGCGGCCGGTGCGTGACGGCGGGCCGCTACGGCGCCGTCGTAGCGGGCGCCGCCGTGCGTATGCGGAACTCGGTCCAGGGGGTCGATTCCAGGTCGTCGCCCGGCGTGTCGTACCAGCCCCTGCCGTCGAGCCAGGCGTGCAGCCAGGCGGTGAGGCTGGGGGCGTCGACGAACCAGGCGTGATCGGGGTCGCCGGGATTCGGCTCGAAGAGCAATACCGTCGCCTGCGGGGAGTGGCAGTCCACGCACGCGTACATCGCGCAGCCCCAGTGGGATATCGGCAGGACGCCCTCGGGCCAGGGCCAGTCGGGATCCTCGCGGCCGCTCGCGCGGTTGGCGAGGTACTGGGTGACCGCGGAGGGCTCACCGGCCGGAGAGTTGTCGAGCAGGGGCAACAGGCCGTACTCCGGGCCGAATCCGCCGTCCCCTATACGCAGGTAGAGGTCGGCGAGCAGCGGCGGCAGACGGAAGCCGAGGACGGCCTCGGCACGGGCCAGGGTGGCCGCGTCCACGGGATCGGGGAGCGAGGGCCAACCCCAGGGGCGGGTGGTGGCCGCCTTGGCCGCCACTCTTTCCCACAACTGCTCGTTCTCGGTCATGTGTTCATGATGCAGGCCGCCACTGACAGCCGGGCCGGCCTGTGGACAACCCGCGGCTTGTGGACAACCGACGGGCCGCGGACGACGGGCGAACCCGGACTCGGGCCGTCGTCAGCGCGCCGCGAACGGCTCGTCCGTGGGCACGATTTCGCGGCCCAACGGGAACAGCGAGACCGGGATCAGCTTGAAGTTCGCGATGCCGAACGGGATGCCGATGATGGTGAGGCAGAGCAGGAGGCCGGTGACGATGTGCCCGATGGCCAGCCACCAGCCGGCGAGGACCAGCCAGAGCACGTTGCCGAGGCAGGAGGGCGCGCCCGCGTCACGGCGCTCGATCGTCGTGTAGCCGAAGGGCCAGAGGGCGTAGACGCCGATGCGGAACGCGGCGATGCCGAAGGGAATGCCGATGATCGTGATGCAGAGCAGCACTCCCGCGGCCAGGTAGGCGAGGAACAGCCAGAATCCGCTCAGGATCAGCCAGATGACGTTCAGGATGGTCTTCACTGGTGGCGACCTGCCATTTTCTCGAGCCGGGCGATACGGTCCGCCATCGGCGGGTGCGTCGAGAACATCTTGGAGAGTCCCTGGCCCGGGCGGAAGGGATTCGCGATCATCATGTGGCTCGCGGTCTCGATGCGGGGCTCCGGGGGAAGCGGAAGCTGCTTGGTGCCCGTCTCCAGTTTGCGCAGCGCGCTCGCGAGGGCCAGCGGGTCGCCGGTGAGCTGTGCGCCCGACGAGTCCGCCTCGTACTCCCGGGAGCGGCTGATGGCGAGTTGGATGACGCTGGCGGCGAGCGGGCCGAGGATCATGATCAGGAGCATGCCGAGGATGCCGGGACCGTCGTCGTCGTCCGAGCGGCCGATCGGGATCAGCCAGGCGAAGTTGACCAGGAACATGATCACGGAGGCGAGCGCGCCGGCGACCGAGGAGATGAGGATGTCCCGGTTGTAGACGTGGCTGAGCTCATGGCCGATGACACCGCGCAGCTCGCGCTCGTCGAGGAGGCGCAGGATGCCTTCCGTGCAGCACACGGCGGCGTTGCGCGGGTTTCGGCCGGTGGCGAAGGCGTTGGGTGCCTCCGTCGGGGAGATGTACAGCCGGGGCATGGGCTGACGGGCCTGGGTGGAGAGCTCGCGGACCATCCGGTACAGGGCGGGAGCCTCGAACTCGCTGACCGGACGGGCACGCATCGCGCGGAGCGCCAGCTTGTCGCTGTTCCAGTACGCGTACGCGTTGGTGCCGAGTGCGACCAGGACCGCGACGACCAGCCCCATGCGGCCGAAGAAACTGCCGATGACGATGATGAGTGCGGACAGTCCCCCGAGGAGTACTGCGGTCCTGAGCCCGTTGTGCCGGCGGTGCACGGTACGCCCTCCAAGTCGTGCAGCAGGGGAACCCTTTGCTTGCGGATCTTGCTCGTGTGCGGTGGATGGTGCCGTGGTGTCACATCCAGTGCACCTTCCCGTACTGGTCAACGCCAGGCGGGAGGCACTAGTTCCCTTGTGCCTGCGGGCACGGGTGTGGGCCGTCCGGGTGAGGACGAGGGCATCCGCGCGCGTGCGGGCTCAGAAGAGGCCGGTGTCGGTGAAGCGCAGGACCAGCTGGGGTGCTCCGGACAGGGCGATTCCGAGGGCCGCGGTGAGCGTGATCGCGGCGGTGAGCGGGGCGGGGACGCGGTGCTTCTCGGGCTCGCCTTCGGGCGTGCGGAAGAGCAGGGCCGTCCACTGGAGGTAGTAGTACAGGGCGATCACCACGTTGACGGCCATGACGACCGCGAGCCAGCCGAGGCCGGCGTCGACGGCTGCCGAGAAGACGGTGACCTTCGCGAACAGGCCGATGATGCCCGGCGGCAGTCCGGCGAGGCAGAGCAGGAAGAAGGCCAGGAGCAGGGCCGCCGCCGGGTTCTTCGCGTAGAGGCCCCGGTAGTCCGTGATCCGGTTCGTCGCGCGGGTACGACCCACCAGGGCGGCCACCGCGAAGGCGCCCAGGTTCACGGCGGCGTACATGAGGGCGTAGGCGACGGTGGAGCCGATGGCGTGCTCGGCGTCGTCGGTGTACGCGGCGGCGGCGATCGGTACGAGGAGGTAGCCGGCCTGGCCCACGGAGGACCAGGCGAGCAGGCGTACCGCGCTGTACGCGCGCGTGGCTTGCTGGCGGAGGGCGCCGACGTTGCCGACGGTCATGGTGAGGGCGGCCAGCACGGCCAGTGCGGGGCCCCAGACGTCGGCGTAGGAGGGGAAGCCGATGACGGTGACCAGGATGAGGCCGGAGAAGCCGACGGCCTTGCCGACGACCGACAAGTAGGCGGCGATGGGCAGGGGGGCGCCGACGTAGGTGTCGGGGACCCAGAAGTGGAAGGGGACGGCGGCCGTCTTGAAGGCGAAGCCGATGAGGGTGAGGACGACACCCGTCTGGGCCAGGGTGTCCAGCCGCCCGTCGACGTGCTGGATGCGGTCGGCGACCTGCGTGAGGTAGAGGGTTCCGGTCGTCGCGTACACGAAGCTGATGCCCAGGAGGCTGACGGTGGTCGCGGTGACGGACGACAGGAAGAACTTCAGGGCCGCCTCGGAGGACCGGCGGTCGCCGTGCCGGATGCCGACGAGGGCGAAGGCGGGCAGGGAGGCGACCTCCAGCGCGACGACGAGGGTGGCGAGGTCGCGGGATGCGGGCAGCAGGGCGGCGCCCGCCGCGGAGGACAGCAGCAGGAACCAGAACTCGCCTTCGGGGAGTCGTCCGCGCGCGTCCTTCAGGGCGGTGACCGACAGCAGGGCCGCCAGGAGCGCTCCCCCGAGCACCAGGAACTGGATGACGAGGGTGAAGCGGTCCGCCGTGTAGCTGCACACGCGCGTGTCGCCGGTCAGGCAGAAGGTGGCGCGGTCGCCGTCCAGGAGGGGCAGGAGGAGGGCCGTGGAGGCGGCCAGTCCCGCGACCGACAGCCATCCGAGGAGCGGCTTGCGGGCGTCGCCGACGAAGAGGTCGGCGACGAGGACGACGAGGGCGACGACCGCCGCGAGGGTGGGCGGCGCGATGGCCCACCAGTCGACGGACTGGACGACCGACTCGGCCAGGGGCTGGGCCACGGGCTGGAGCGCGGACTGGGTCGGGGCGCTCATCGGGTGCCTCCTGCGAGGAGCTGCTGCACGGCCGGATCGGTCAGCCCGAGGAGGGCCTTCGGCCACAGGCCGGCGACGACGGTGAGGGCGACGAGAGGGGACCAGGCAGCGAACTCGTAGGTCTGCACGTCGGCGAGGCGAGGGGCGTCCTGCGGGACGACACCCATACACACGCGGCGGACCACGACGAGCAGGTACGCGGCCGTCAGCAGGGTGCCGAACGCGGCGATCGCCATGAAGGTGAGGAAGGCGGGGCGGCTGAGGTCGTCGGCGGGGTCGAAGGCACCGAACAGGGCCAGCATCTCGCCCCAGAAGCCGGCGAGGCCGGGCAGGCCGAGCGAGGCGACGGCCGCGAAGGCGAGGAGGCCGCCGAGACGGGGCGTCCTGCCGTACAGCGCGGCGCCGGTCTGCTCGGCGAGGGTGTCCAGGTCGGTGGTGCCGGTGCGGTCCTTCAGCGCTCCGACCAGGAAGAACAGAAGGCCGGTGATGAGGCCGTGGGCGATGTTGGCGAAGAGGGCGCCGTTCACACCGGTCGGGGTCATGGTCGCGATGCCGAGGAGGACGAAGCCCATGTGCCCGACGGAGGAGTAGGCGATCAGGCGTTTGAGGTCGCCCTTCGCGCCCTGTTTGGCGAGGGCCAGGCAGGCCAGCGAGCCGTAGACGATCCCGACGACGGCGAAGGCGGCGAGGTAGGGCGCGAAGGTCCGGAAGCCGTCCGGCGCGACGGGCAGCAGGATACGGACGAACCCGTACGTGCCCATCTTCAGCAGCACCCCGGCCAGCAGGACCGACCCGACGGTCGGGGCGGCGGTGTGGGCGTCGGGCAGCCAGCTGTGCAGCGGCCACATCGGGGTCTTCACCGCGAGCCCGATCCCGATCGCGAGAACGGCGATGACCTGCACGGATGTGCTCAGCGACCGGCCGTTGTCAGTGGCGAGTGCCACCATGTCGAAAGTGCCCGCGTTGATTCCGATCAGGAGCAGGCCGAGCAGCATGACCACGGATCCGAGCAGCGTGAACAGGATGAACTTCCAGGCGGCCTGGGTCCGGCCGGCACCGCCCCAGCGGGCGATGAGGAAGTACATCGGGACGAGGACCATCTCGAAGGCGAGGAAGAACAGCAGCAGGTCCAGGACGGCGAAGGCGGCGAGGGTGCCGGACTCCAGGACGAGCACCAGCGCGACGAAGGCCTTCGGGGACGGCTCCGCGGCCAGTGCCGTGACCGGCTGTTGCTGCCGCTTGAAGTAGGAGTACACCGCGCAGAGGAAGGTCAGCAGCGCGGTCAGGACCAGCAGGGGGAGGGAGATGCCGTCGATGCCGAGGTGGATGCGCACGTCGAGTGCGGGGATCCAGCTGATGTCCGTGGTGGCCTGCATCTTCGACGGATGGTCGTGGTCGAAGCCGAGCGCGAGGACGATCGCGGCGACGAGGATCGCGCCGGTCACGGTCATGCCGTGGCGCAGCACGGCCTGCTCGGGTGACTTCCCCTTCAGCCCGGGCGGGGCGGGCAGCAGGGCGGCGACGGCACCGAGGAGCGGGCCGACCACGATGAACGCCAGAAGAAACTGCATCACGGACTCGTTGATATCGATCACGCCCGCTCACGCTCCCGAAGCGACGAGAAGGGCGGCGACCGCCAGGACGACGGTGCCGGCGAGCAGCGCGCTCACATAGGTCTGGAGGTTGCCGGTCTGGGCGCGCCGTACGGCGGCCCCCAGCAAGCGGGGCAGGGCACCCGCGCCCTGTACGTAGGTGTCGACGACCTCGCGGTCGAGGAACCGGACGAGGCTCGCGCCGGCCTGGACCGGGCGGACGAACAGCGCCCGGTAGACGGCGTCGAGGTGGAAGCCGACGGCCGCGTGGCGGTGCAGCGGGCCGAGCAGGAGCCGGCCGGGGTCCGCCGGGTCGGGGGCGGAGGCCGTGTCTCCGTAGGCCGGCGCGTGCGTCGCGATCGCCTCGGCCTCGACGAGTCCCGCGTCGCCCTCGGGATGGGCGGCGACCGCGCCCAGGGGTACGCGGGCGGCCAGCCCGGTGAGATGGCGCCAGGCGGCGTACGTGACCAGTCCGCCGGCCAGGGCCACACCCGTGCCGAGGACGGACGTGGTGAGGGTCGGGGCGAGGTCGTTGCCGTCGAACCAGTCGGGAAGGGAGCGGTAGGCGAGCCCGCCGAGGGCGAGGGACGGGACGGCCAGGACCCACAGCACCACGGTCATGGTGCGGGGTTGGCGGCCGTGGTCGGGGGCCTCGGTGCCCCGGCCGTGGAAGGCCAGCAGCCACAGGCGGGTCGCGTAGGCGGCCGTGAGGAGGGCGGTGAGCAGGCCGGCGACGAGGACGATCCAGCCCGTGGCGCCGGGCGCGTGCTCGGTGTGGCCCGCGGTGATGTGCTCGGCGGCCCCGAGCACCGACTCCTTGGAGAAGAAGCCGCTGAACGGCGGGATCGCGGCGAGCGCGAGCAGCGCCACGGTCATCGTCCAGTAGGCGTCGGGGATGCGGTCGCGCAGGTGGCTCATGCGGGACATGGCGGCGAGCGAGTTGGTGCCGGAGGCGTGGATGATCACGCCGGCCGCGAGGAACAGCAGCGCCTTGAAGGCGCCGTGCGACAGGAGGTGGAAGACGGCGGCACCGCGGTCGCCGACGGCGAGAGCACCGGTCATGTAGCCGAGCTGGCCGATCGTCGAGTAGGCGAGGACCCGCTTGATGTCGTCCTGGGCGAGGGCGGCCAGGCCCGAGCCGACCATGGTGACGGCGGCCATCACGGCCAGGGTCACCATCGCGGCCGAGGAGGCCTCGAAGACCGGGAGGAGACGGGCGATGAAGTAGACGCCGGCGGCGACCATCGTCGCGGCGTGGATCAGCGCGGAGACGGGTGTGGGGCCCGCCATGGCGTCCGGGAGCCAGGTGTGCAGGGGGAACTGCGCGGACTTGCCGGCCACGCCCGCGAGGAGCAGCAGGGCGACGAGCGTGGGGTGGTCGAGTCCGCCGTGGGCGACGGTGGCGAGGACCCGTGTGATCCGGAAGGACCCGGCGTCGGTGGCCAGGGCGAACAGGCCGATGAGGAAGGGGACGTCTCCGAGTTTGGTGACGAGGAAGGCCTTGAGGGAGGCGGCGCGGGCCTCCGGGGTCTCCCAGTAGTGGCCGACCAGGAAGTAGGAGCAGATGCCCATGACTTCCCAGCCGACCAGCAGCACGATCAGGTCGCCGGAGTAGACGACCAGGAACATCGCGGAGGTGAAGAGGGAGACGAGCGCGGCGTACGAGGGGTAGCGCGGGTCCTCGCGCAGGTAGCCGGTCGAGTAGATCTGCACGCAGGTGGCGACGAGGCCGACCAGGACGGCGACGAGGGCGGCGAAGCCGTCGATGTACAGCGCCAGTTCGATCGGGACCGAGCCGGTGGGGGTCAGTTCGGTGGCCGCCGTGACGGTGGCGTCTCCGCCCTGGCGTACGGCGACGATCGCGGCCAGGACCAGCGCGGCGAGGGTCGGCAGCACGGCGAGCGGGCGCACGAAGCCGGGAGCGGTGTGGCCCAGGAGCAGTCCGGCGGCCGCGCCCAGGAACGGGAGAAGGGGGACGAGGACGGCGAGGGTGGTCGTGGTCACGCGCTGGCCTCAGCCTTCTCGGCGGCCGTTCCGGTCGCGGGGGTGTCGCTGTCGGGGCCGTCGGCCGCGGGGCTCTCGTGGCCCTCGGCGGTGTCACGGAGGCGGTCGATGTCCGCGGTGCCTCGGTTGCGGTGGACGGCGAGGACGATCGCCAGGCCGATGCCGATCTCGGCGGCGGCGATGGCGATGGTGAACAGGGTCAGGGCCTGGCCGGAGTGCAGGGTGTCCTCGGCGGTCCTGCTCAGCCAGACGTCGAAGGCGACCAGGTTGAGGTTGACGGCGTTGAGCATCAGCTCGACGGACATCAGGACGAGGATCGCGTTGCGGCGGGCGAGGACGCCGTACAGGCCGGTGCAGAAGAGGAGGGCCGACAGGACGGCGGGATAGGCGAGGTGCATCAGCGGGTGCCTTCCTGCTCGGCCGGGTTCTCGCGGGAGTCCGGAACAGGAAGGGAACTCTCTGTGACGGTTCGGGAACTCTTGGTGGCGGCCCGGGAGTTCATAGGGGGAGAGCTCGACTCCGCCTTCGCCCTGCGGGACAGGACGATCGCGCCGACCAGTGCCGCGAGGAGAAGGACGGACAGGGCCTCGAAGGGAAGGACCCAGTTCTGGAAGAGGCTCGCGCCCGTGGCCTCGGTGGAGCCGGCGGCCGGCCCGTCCAGATCGATCCAGGTGGCGCGGAAGGCGTCGACGACCACCCAGACGAGCGCGGCCGCCGCGGCGACGGCGACCGTGAGAGCGGCCCAGCGGTTGCCGGAGTCCGCGTCCGGGGAGCGGCCGATGGGGGCCTTGGTGAGCATCAGGCCGAAGAGGAGGAGCACGACGACGGAACCGACGTAGATGAGGACCTGCACCCAGGCGATGAACTCGGCGGTGAGCAGGAGGTACTCGACGGCGAGGCCACCGAGGGTGACCACGAGCCACAGGGCGGCGTGCACCAGTTGCCTGGTGGTCACGGTGACGAGGGCGGCGCCGAAGGTGACCAGTCCGACGAGCAGGAAGGCGATCTCGACGCCGGTCGGGGAGAGAAAGCCGTGGGGTGCCTGAGCAAGGGTCACGATTCTCCTCCCTGGGGTGTGTTCGGCTCGGCCGCCTGGGGGGCGTTCGGCCCGGCCTGCGCTGTCGCCAGCTTCTCGGCCGTCTTGCGGGCGGCCGCGACTTCCTTCGGCTCCTCGGCGGCGGGGTCGAGGGCGGGTGGGGCCGGGACGGTCCACATCCACTCGCGGAGCTTGTCGCGTTCGTGGGTGAGTTCGTGGATGTCGGTCTCGGCGTACTCGAACTCCGGTGACCAGAACAGCGCGTCGAAAGGACAGACCTCGATGCAGATACCGCAGTACATGCACAGGGCGAAGTCGATGGCGAAGCGGTCGAGGACGTTGCGGCTGCGCTCGCGGCCTCCCGGGGCGGCGGGCGGGACCGTCTCCTTGTGGGAGTCGATGTAGATGCACCAGTCGGGGCACTCACGGGCGCAGAGCATGCAGACCGTGCAGTTCTCCTCGAACAGGCCGATGACGCCACGGGTACGGGGCGGGAGCTCCGGTTGGGCGTCCGGGTACTGCTCGGTGACGGTCTTGCGCGTCATCGTGCGCAGGGTGACGGCCAGACCCTTGGCGAGGCCGCTGCCGGGGATGGGGGCCATTACCGGATCACCACCTTGACGATGCCGGTGAGGGCGATCTGTGCGAGGGAGAGGGGAACGAGGAGGGTCCAGGAGAGCTTCTGAAGCTGGTCCTCGCGCAGGCGGGGGTAGGTGACGCGGAGCCAGATCACGACGAAGGCGAGGACGGCCGCCTTGAGGAGGGTCCAGACCCAGCCGAGGCCGTCGGCGCCCCAGGGTCCGTGCCAGCCGCCCAGGAAGAGGACGGTGGTCAGGCCGCACAGGACGACGATTCCGGCGTACTCGGCGAGGAGGAACAGGGCGAAACGCAGGCCGGTGTACTCGGTGTACGCGCCGAAGATGATCTCCGAGTCGGCGACCGGCATGTCGAAGGGGGGCCGCTGTAGTTCGGCGAGACCGGCGACGAAGAAGACGATCGCGCCGACGATCTGCCAGGGCAGCCACCACCACTCGAAGGCGTCGACGATGCCGGGCAGCGAGACCGTGCCGGCCGCCATCGCCACCGAGGCGGCGGTGAGCAGCATCGGGAGTTCGTAGGCGAGGAGCTGGGCGGCGGTGCGCAGGCCGCCGAGGAGGGAGAACTTGTTGGCACTGGCCCAGCCGGCCATGAGGGAGCCGAGCACACCGACGCCCATCACGGCGAGCACGAAGAAGATGCCCGCGTCCACGACCTGGCCGACGGCGCCTTCACCCGGGCTGATGGGGATGGCGAGGAGGACCAGGAGGTACGGGAGGAGGGCCACGGCGGGCGCGAGCTGGAAGATACGGCGGTCCGCGCCCGCGGGGACGATGTCCTCCTTCTGCACGAACTTGACGCCGTCCGCGACGAGCTGGGCCCAGCCGTGGAAGCCGCCCGCGTACATCGGCCCCAGGCGGCCCTGCATATGGGCCATCACCTTGTGCTCGGTCTGACCGACGATCAGGGGGAAGGTGAGGAAGACGACGAAGACGACCAGGAGTCGCAGGGCGACGTCGAGAACGTCATTCACTGCGGGCCTCCTTTCGGGTCCTCGGGGTTCGGTTCGGGCTTCTGGTCGGGCTCGGGCTTCCGGTCGGGCTCGGGCTTCCGGTCCGGCTCGGGCTTCCGGTCCGGCTCCTGGTCGGGCTGGGACTTCGCGTCCGGCGTCGGTTTGTCGTCCCGCTCCGGCCTCTGGCCCGGCTCCGGCTGCTGATCCGACTCGTTGTCCGGCTCCTGGCTCGGCTTCGGGCGCAGATCTTGCTGCTGGCCTGACTCCGACTCCCGGCTCGGCTTCGGGCTCGACTCCGGGGCTTGCTCATCCGCCGGTTGCCGTTGCTCGCTGGGCTCCGCGGGTTGCTGGGGCTCGTCGAAGGCCGGGCGGGCGTGGTGCCACGGAGCGTCGGAGCTGCGGGGGGCCGTGGAGGGGCGGGCCGGGGTGTCGGGTGGTGACGTCGGGGGCCGGGTGCGCTGGGAGGCCGAGCCCTGGGAGGCGCTGCGGGCGCGACGCGGTCCTGCCGGGGGCTGCGGGGTCGTCGGCTCGGGGGCCGTCGGCTCCGTCGGCGCGGCGGGGCTGGTTCCGGCGGGGCTGGTTCCGGCGGGCTCTGTGGCGGAGGGCTCGGTTGCCGCGGGGGCCGGCGATTCCGTGGCGCTCGCCCGCTGGGACGCCGAGCCGGCGCTGGCGCTTCGGGCGCGGCGAGGCCCGGCAGGCGCCGCCGGAGCCGAGGAGGTCGCCGGGGCCGAGGGGGGCGGGGAGGCCGGAGTTGCCGGAGAGGCTGGGGAAGTGGAGGGGGTCGGTGGGGTTTCTGTGGGCGGGGAGGGCGGTTGGCTCGCCGAGCCTTCCGATGCCGTACGGGCGCGGCGGACCGGGCGGTCGCCTGCCGTGCGTCCCGCCGCCGCTCGGGCCGGGCGGGCCGGGGCGGGCGGGAGTTGGCCCTTCAGGGGGCCCCATTCGTTGGGGTCGGGGACGCCCGGGGGGAGCATCTGGCGGCGCTTGGGCCCGCCGTGCTCGGACTCCCCCGGCTCCTTCGCGCCGGGCCAGGCCTTGGCGACGCGGGCGGCCAGGACGAAGTCCTTGCGCAGGGGGTGGCCCTCGAAGGTCTCCGGGAGGAGGAGGTGGTTCAGGGCGGGGTGGCCCGTGAAGGTGACGCCGAACATCTCGTGCGTCTCGCGTTCGTGCCAGGCCGCGCCTGCGTAGACGTCGACGGCGGAGGCGAGGGCCGGCGCCTCGTGCGGGATCGTCGTGCGGAGCAGCAGGCGCCGTACCGGGGACAGGGCCACCACGTGCGCCGAGACGCGAAAGCCCGTTCCGGGTTCGTCGACCGCGCTGAGCCAGTCGAAGTAGGTGCAGGTGAGGCGGTCGCGGGCGATGCGCAGGGCGTCGGTCCAGGAGGCCGGCGGGACGTCGACCGTCAGGACGTCGTAGGACTCCTCGGCCGTGGCCTGCGGACCGAAGAGCTCCTCGGCGGGGGCGGGGAGCCAGCCGATCGTGGTCATCGGCCCTCCTCCGGACCCGCGTCCGTGGACGGCGCCGCCGGGGACCCGGTGGCCGGGGGCCGCACCAGGTCGCTCTGAAGGGCTGCCGGCGAGGGGCGGGAGACGGCAGGGCGGGACGGGGTCGGGCCGTAACGCTCGTGCAGGGACTCCCGGGCGATCTTCTCCTGGAGCTTGAGGATGCCCTGGAGAAGCGCCTCCGGGCGCGGCGGGCAGCCCGGCACGTAGACGTCCACCGGGATGATCTGGTCGACGCCCTTCGTCACCGAGTAAGAGTCCCAGTAGGGGCCGCCGCAGTTGCTGCACGCGCCGAAGGAGATGACGTACTTCGGCTCGGGCATCTGCTCGTAGAGGCGCTTCACGGCCGGGGCCATCTTGTCCGTGACCGTGCCGGAGACGACCATCAGGTCGGCCTGGCGGGGTCCCGGCGCGAAGGGGATGACACCGAGACGGATGAAGTCGTGGCGGGCCATCGACGCGGCGATGAACTCGATCGCGCAGCAGGCGAGGCCGAAGTTGAAGACCCAGAGCGAGTAGCGGCGTCCCCAGTTCAGGATCACCTTCATCGGCTCCGGGGCCAGGCGGGCGAGGGTGCCCAGACGCTTCGGCTCCGGCAGCGGAACCGGTTCCGAGGGCACTCGCTCGAGCTGTTCCGGCTGTTGCGGCTGTTGCGGCTGGTCCGGTCGGCCGGGCTGTTCCGGTGTGTGCACTTTCGGCGTCACGTCCATGTCAGGACGCCCTTCTTGTAGGCGTACAGCAGGCCCACGGCCAGGAAGCCGAGGAAGATGAACATCTCCACGAGCGTGGTCGCGCCGTAGCCGGGGGCCGCGAAGACCGTCGCCCAGGGGAAGAGGAAGATCGAGTCGACCGCGAAGATCACGTAGAGGAAGGCGTAGACGTAGTAGCGGACCTGGGTGTGGGCCCAGCCCTCGCCCACGGGGTCGACGCCGCACTCGTACGTCAGGAGCTTCTCCGGGGTGGGGACCACCGGGCGCAGGAGATGCCCGGCGCCGAACGCCACGGCGACGAACAGCACGCCGACGACGGCGAGCAGCCCGACGACGGAGTAGGACTGGAAGTAGTCCGCCGCGAATTGTGCCGCGACATCGACGGTCCGTTCCCGCACGCCCGTCCCTCGCTCCCTGACCTCAGTCTCTTCGACGACAGGCCCGTTCGACGATCTGTACGCACGGGAGTCTAGGCCCTGATAAAGAGACGGTAAGCAGCCCGTCACGCCTCGTCTTGCGGTACGGGGGTTTTCCCCCGGCCGAGGAAGGCAGCAGACCTCATGGCGCGGCGCCGTGCGGCGCGGCAGGCTAGCCCATATGACCGCTTCCACCAGCCGATCCGCCTCCGCTCCGATCAGATCCGCCCCCGACGGCTCCGAGCGCAGCAGCCCCGATCGCAGCAGCCCCGACCGCAGCGGCTTCGACGGCGACCGGCTGCCACCGGTCAGGTTCGCGTACGACCCGCAGACGTGGAAGGAGATCGCGTACCTGCTGGCGAACTTCCCGATGGCGTTGATCGGGTTTATCTATGTGATGACGGTGATCGTCACCGGGGCCGCGATGACGGTCACCGTGATCGGGTTCCCGCTGCTCGCGCTCGGGCTCGCCGGGGCGCGGCTGATGGGCCGGTTCGAGCGCGGTCGGGCGCGGCTGCTGCTCGGGGTGCGTATCGACGAGCCGAGCCCGCTGCCCCTGCGCAGGGCGGGCGGTCTCCTCCAGCGGGTGTGGCTGGCGCTGAAGGACCCGGTGGCCTGGCGCTCGGTGCTGTACGACCTCATCCGGCTTCCGTGGGGAGTGCTGACGTTCAGCGTGGTCGTTCCGTCGCTGTTCGTGCTGTGGCCGGTGCTGCCGTTCCTGGCGCGCGGTCTGACCAACGCGGACCGGGCGATGGTGCGGGCCCTGCTGTCCCCGTCCGACGAGCTGGAGCGGCGGATCGCGGAGCTGGAATCGGACCGGGGGGTCGTGGTCGACACGGCGGCCGCCGATCTGCGCCGCATCGAGCGCGATCTGCACGACGGCGCGCAGGCCCGGCTGGTGAACCTGGCGATGGGGCTGGGGCTGGCGAAGGAGAAGCTGCTGGAGGGGCAGGCCGACGACGTCGTGGCGGCGATGGTGGAGGAGGCGCACGGCGAGGTGAAGCTCGCGCTCCAGGAGCTGCGGGACCTGGCACGCGGCATCCATCCGGCGGTCCTGACCGACCGGGGGCTGGACGCGGCGCTGTCGTCCGTGGCCTCGCGCTGCACGGTGCCGGTGAAGGTGACGGCCGACCTGCCGTCCCGGCCGGCGCAGGCCATCGAGGGGATCGCCTACTTCACCGTCTCCGAGCTGCTCCAGAACGTCAGCAAGCACAGCGCGGCCCGGTCGGCCTCGGTCGACGTGTGGCGGACCGACGACCGGCTGCTCATCCAGGTGTGGGACGACGGCCGGGGCGGGGCGCGGCTCGACGGCGGGTCGGGGATGCGGGGGCTGGCGGAGCGGCTGGACGCCGTCGACGGACTGTTCGTCGTGGAGTCGCCGGAGGGGGGTCCCACGACGGTGACCGCGGAGTTGCCCTGGCGTGACCGCGGATAGCGGACAGCGGATGGACGGGGCGGGTGTGGGAGCGCCGGCCGCGAGGGTGTGGCGGCCATGGGCGCGGTGGCGGCTGGGGGCGTTCGGCGGCCGTGGGCGCGGGGGCTGGTGGAGGTCGAGGGCCGGCGTGGAGGGTAGGGAAAACCCCCCTTTCAAGAGGCCGACGGACTCCATGGTCCGGGGGCCCGCCGCGGAGCAGGGTGGGAGGTAGGGATTCGACAGGCGCAGGACGAGCAGGCCGAGCAGAACGGATGACGTCGATGGCCACGCAGTACGGGGAGTACGGGCAGTACGGGCAGCCGGACCGGTTCGGGCAGTACGGGAGTCATGACCCGTACGGGCCGGAGTACGGGGACCGTGAGGGTGGGCGGCGCCGTCATCTGTTGCCCGCGGGGCTGCGTGAGCCGCTCACGGCGCGCCACTGGCGGGAACTCGTCTACGTCCTGCTCGGGCTGCCGATCGGCATCCTGCTGTTCACCTTCACGATCACTATGCTGTCGCTGGGGGCCGGCCTGCTGGTGACCTTCCTCGGTATTCCGGTGCTGGCGGCGGGACTGGCCGCGGGCCGGGGCTTCGGAGCGCTGGAACGGGCCCGGGCGCGCGGGCTGCTGGGTCTGGAGGTGGCCGATCCCGAGCCGCTGCGGCCACGGGGCCGGGGCGCGATGGCCTGGATGGCCGCCGTCCTCAAGAGCGGCACGTCCTGGCGGCAGGCGCTGTACGCGGTGGTGCAGTTCCCGTGGGCGGTGTTCTCCTTCGCCGTCGCCGTGACCGTGTGGTCCTTCGGCTGGACCATGCTGACGTATCCGCTCTGGTTCTGGGTCTTCCCGATGTACGGCGGTCAGGGCGGGCTTCAGCTGTACGGCGACGAGCTGCACAGCGTCTACCTCGACAACCCCTTCGAGATCACCGTGACGGCGTTGGTGGGCCTGCTGATCACGCTGGCCACGCCGTGGATCGTGCGGGCGCTGACGACGGTGGACCGACTGCTGGTGCACGGGCTGCTCGGGCCGTCGTCGCTGGGGGCGCGGGTGGTGGAGCTGGAGTCGGACCGGGGGGTCGTGGTGGACACGGCGTCCGCCGATCTGCGGCGCATCGAGCGCGATCTGCACGACGGGGCGCAGGCCCGGCTGGTGGCGCTGGCGATGGATCTCGGGCTGGCGAAGGAGAAGCTGCGGGAGGATCCGCGGGCGGCGGCGCGGATGGTGGACGAGGCGCACGGTGAGGTGAAGACGGCGCTTCAGGAGCTGCGGGACCTGGCGCGCGGGATCCATCCGGCGGTGCTGACGGACCGGGGGCTGGACGCGGCGCTGTCGGCGGTGGCGTCACGGTGCACGGTGCCGGTGCGGGTGGAGGTGGATCTGGTGGAGCGGCCGGCGCCGGCGATCGAGGGGATCGCCTACTTCACCGTCTCCGAGCTGCTCCAGAACATCAGCAAGCACAGTGGGGCGCGGTCCGCCTCGGTCGACGTGTGGCGAGCGGAGGACCGGTTGATGCTGCAAGTGGTGGACGACGGGGTCGGGGGCGCGGATGCCTCCGGCGGGGGGTCGGGGCTGGCCGGGCTCGCGGGGCGGCTGGACGCGGTGGACGGGATTCTGGTGGTGGATTCCCCGGCGGGCGGGCCTACGCGGGTGACCGCGGAGCTGCCCTGGCGCGGGGAGGGGGTCTGAGGGGCGGAAGTCCGCCCCACAGCCCGCCCCTCCGCCGCCCCCAGGCCCTCGTCCTGCCGCTCTCGCCCCACGGCCCTCGTCCTGCCGCTCTCGCCCCACGGCCCTCGTCCCACACCTCTCGCCCCACGGCCCTCGTCCTGCCGCTCTCGCCCCACGGCCCTCGTCCCACACCTCTCGCCCCACGGCCCTCGTCCCACACCTCTCGTCCCATGGCCCTCGTCCCACACCTCTCGCCCCACGGCCCTCGTCCCACACCTCTCGTCCCATGGCCCTCGTCCCACACCTCTCATCCCATGGCCCTCGTCCCGCAGCCTTGTCCCGCGGCCCTCGTCCCGCAGTCCTCGTCCCGCGGCTCTCGTCGCGCCCCTCGTCCTCTGGCACGGCTCTCGTCTTCGCATCGGCCCGTCCGGGGTTGCGCCCGGGCGGGCCCGCTGCCGTCGCGCCGGTTCCGCCCCGTGTCCGTCTCTCCTGCCTCCCTCTCCCCCGAGGCCGAAACCGGCTGGGTCAAGGCCTTGTTCGCGCCTTGTTCGCGCCTTGTTCTCGAAGTCCTCGTCGCGGGCAGGGCTTTCGGCGGGTGCAGACGGGCCGCTTGCTGGAATGCTTGACTGGTTCGACCAACGGGGTGGACGGCTGGGGGGCCGAGGATCGTGGAGGACAGGGTGCGGGTGGTCATCGCCGAGGATTCGGTGCTGTTGCGGGAGGGGCTGACCCGGTTGCTGACCGACCGGGGGCACGAGGTGGTCGCCGGGGTCGGTGACGCGGACGCTCTGGTCAAGACCATCACGGAGCTCGGGGACGAGGGCGCGCTGCCCGATGTCGTCGTCGCGGACGTGCGGATGCCGCCGACCCACACGGACGAAGGGGTGCGGGCCGCCGTACAGCTGCGCAAGGCGCATCCGGGGCTCGGGGTGCTGGTGCTGTCGCAGTACGTGGAGGAGAGGTACGCCACCGAACTTTTGGCCGGTTCCAGCCGCGGGGTCGGCTATCTGCTCAAGGATCGCGTGGCCGAGGTGCGGGAGTTCGTGGACGCCGTGGTGCGGGTCGCGCAGGGCGGTACCGCCCTCGATCCGGAGGTCGTCGCGCAGCTGCTCGGGCGGAGCAGGAAGCAGGACGTGCTGACCGGGCTGACCCCGCGGGAGCGGGAGGTCCTGGGGCTGATGGCCGAGGGGCGGACGAACTCCGCGATCGCCCGGCAGCTGGTCGTCAGCGACGGGGCGGTGGAGAAGCACGTCAGCAACATCTTCCTGAAGCTCGGCCTGTCGCCCAGTGACGGGGATCACCGCCGGGTACTGGCGGTCCTCACCTATCTCAATTCGTAGCGAGGTGGCACTGTGCCTTTCGTCGAGACGGGGAACTCGGTGGAGGCGACGAAAGGCGGTGGAGCCGCGATGGAGTCATGGTGCAGAACCGTGGTGTGGTCCGGAGCGTCTACCGCGATCACACGGGGCGGCGGGAAATCATGAAAAGCGGGGGTGCCGGGCCGTCTCGGGACAGCGAACCGTCATACGAATGGCCGAGGTAAGGCGACCCTTACAGACGTAGGGTTGATCCGTGGAGGGCCTTCGGGAAGGACCTCCGGGACAGCCACCTCGAGGGAGGTCCAGTTCAGTGACCAGTCAGGTCAGCAGCCCAGCGGAACAGGCCGACGGAACCGACGGGAACGATACGACCGTCGTGGGAGAACAGCGCAGACCGGGCGGGACGAAGGACGTCCGTCGTCTCGACCGGGTGATCATCAGGTTCGCGGGCGACTCGGGTGACGGTATGCAGCTCACCGGCGACCGCTTCACCTCGGAGACCGCGTCGTTCGGCAACGACCTCTCCACCCTGCCGAACTTCCCCGCCGAGATCCGCGCGCCCGCCGGCACCCTCCCCGGCGTCTCCTCGTTCCAGCTGCACTTCGCCGACCACGACATCCTGACGCCGGGCGACGCGCCCAATGTGCTGGTCGCCATGAATCCGGCGGCGCTGAAGGCCAACATCGGCGATGTGCCGCGCGGCGCCGAGATCATCGTCAACACGGACGAGTTCACCAAACGGGCGATGCAGAAGGTGGGGTACGCGGCCTCGCCGCTGGAGGACGGTTCCCTCGACGGTTACCAGCTCCATCCGGTCCCGCTGACCACCCTGACCGTCGAGGCACTCAAGGAATTCGACCTCACCCGTAAAGAGGCCGAGCGCAGCAAGAACATGTTCGCGCTCGGTCTCTTGTCGTGGATGTACCACCGGCCCACCGAGGGCACCGAGAAGTTCCTGAAGTCGAAGTTCGCGAAGAAGCCCGACATCGCGGCCGCCAACCTCACGGCTTTCCGCGCCGGGTGGAACTTCGGCGAGACGACCGAGGACTTCGCGGTCAGTTATGAGGTCGCCCCGGCGGCGAAAGCGTTTCCCGTCGGCACCTACCGGAACATCTCCGGGAATCTCGCTCTGTCGTACGGGCTGATCAGCGCCTCCCGGCAGGCCGATCTGCCGCTGTTCCTGGGGTCGTATCCGATCACGCCGGCCTCCGACATCCTGCACGAGCTGAGCAAGCACAAGAACTTCGGTGTGCGGACGTTCCAGGCCGAGGACGAGATCGCGGGGATCGGCGCGGCGCTGGGGGCGGCCTTCGGCGGGTCCCTCGCCGTCACGACCACCTCCGGGCCCGGGGTGGCGCTGAAGAGCGAGACCATCGGGCTCGCGGTCTCGATGGAGCTGCCGCTGCTGATCGTGGACATCCAGCGGGGCGGCCCGTCGACCGGCCTGCCGACCAAGACCGAGCAGGCCGACCTGCTCCAGGCCATGTTCGGGCGCAACGGCGAGGCTCCGGTGCCGATCGTCGCGCCCCGCACGCCCGCCGACTGTTTCGACGCGGCCCTGGAGGCGGCCCGGATCGCGCTCACCTACCGCACTCCGGTGATGCTCCTGTCGGACGGCTACCTGGCCAACGGCTCCGAGCCCTGGCGGATCCCGGAGCTGGACGAGCTCCCGGACCTGGCCGTGCAGTTCGCGCAGGGGCCCAACCACACCCTGGACGACGGCAGCGAGGTCTTCTGGCCGTACAAGCGCGACCCGCAGACCCTGGCCCGGCCGTGGGCGGTCCCGGGCACGCCGGGTCTCGAGCACCGCATCGGCGGGATCGAGAAGGAGGACGGGACCGGGAACATCTCCTACGCCCCGGCCAACCACGAGTTCATGGTCCGCGTGCGGCAGGCCAAGATCGACGGCATCGACGTCCCGGACCTCGAGGTCGACGACCCGCACGAGGCGCGCACCCTGGTGCTGGGCTGGGGTTCCACCTACGGGCCGATCACCGCGGCGGTACGGCGGCTGCGCACCGCCGGGGAGGCGGTCGCGCAGGCCCATCTGCGGCACCTGAACCCGTTCCCGCGCAATCTGGGCGCGGTGCTGGAGCGCTACGACAAGGTCGTGATCCCGGAGATGAACCTCGGCCAGCTCGCCACTCTCGTACGGGCGAAGTATCTGGTCGACGCCCGTTCGTACAACCAGGTCAACGGTATGCCGTTCAAGGCGGAGCAACTCGCCGCGACGCTCAAGGAGGCCATCGATGACTGAGACCTCGACGACGGAAGGCACCGGCACGATCGAGGCGCTCTCGCTCGTCCCCAAGGCCGTGGGCCGGCAGTCCATGAAGGACTTCAAGTCCGATCAGGAAGTGCGCTGGTGCCCCGGCTGCGGTGACTACGCGATCCTGGCGGCCGTCCAGGGCTTCATGCCGGAGCTGGGGCTGGCCAAGGAGAACATCGTCTTCGTGTCGGGCATCGGCTGCTCGTCGCGCTTCCCGTACTACATGAACACGTACGGCATGCACTCCATCCACGGGCGGGCGCCGGCGATCGCGACCGGGCTCGCCGCGTCCCGGCGGGACCTGAGCGTGTGGGTGGTCACGGGCGACGGCGACGCGCTGTCCATCGGCGGCAACCATCTGATCCACGCCCTGCGGCGGAACGTGAACCTCAAGATCCTGCTGTTCAACAACCGGATCTACGGGCTGACCAAGGGGCAGTACTCGCCCACCTCGGAGATCGGCAAGATCACCAAGTCGACGCCGATGGGCTCGCTGGACGCGCCCTTCAACCCGGTGTCGCTGGCGCTCGGCGCCGAGGCGTCGTTCGTGGCCCGGACCATCGACTCCGACCGCAGGCATCTGACGGAGGTGCTGCGCCGGGCGGCCGCCCATCCTGGCACGGCACTGGTCGAGATCTACCAGAACTGCAACATCTTCAACGACGGCGCGTTCGAGGCGTTGAAGGACCGCGAGTCGGCCGAGGAGGCGGTGATCCGGCTCGAGCACGGGCAGCCGATCCGCTTCGGTGCGGACGGCGCCCGGGGCGTCGTGCGCGACCCTGCGAGCGGCGATCTGCGGGTGGTCACGGTGACTGCGGACAACGAGGCGGACGTCCTGGTCCACGACGCGCACGCCACGTCTCCGACCACCGCCTTCGCGCTCTCCCGGCTGGCCGACCCCGACACCCTGCACCACACGCCGATCGGCGTGCTGCGCTCGGTGGAGCGGCCGGTCTACGACACCCAGCTGGCGGACCAGCTGGACGTGGCGATCGAGCAGCACGGCAAGGGCGATCTCGCGGCGCTGCTGGCGGGCGGGGACACCTGGACGGTCGTCGGCTGACAGTCAGCGGTACCGACCGGTCCGAGAGGTGCCGATGCGGTCGAGAGGCAGGCGACCGAGGGGTACCGGTTCGGCTACGAGGCCCGGGAACGAGGTTCCCGGGCCTCGTCGTACGTCCGGCGGGCCTGCTCCACGTCCGACATCCGGGTCTGTGTCCACAGGGCGAGCGCGCGCACCTGTCCGGCCGCCTCCCGGCCGAGGTCGGTCAGGGAGTAGTCGACGCGCGGCGGGATGACCGGCTTGGCGTCTCGATGCACCAGGCCGTCGCGTTCGAGCGTCTGGAGGGTCTGGGTGAGCATCTTCTCGCTGACCGGACGGCCCGTCCGGCCGATCGCCCGGCGCAGCTCGCTGAACCGGTGCGCGCGGTCGAGCAGCTCGATCAGCACCAGGACACCCCACCGGCTGGTGACATGTTCGAGGACGAGTCGGTGAGGACACATGCCCTCCGCCTCGGACGCTCCCACCCGCGCACTTACTGTCATGCCAGTACCTTACTTCAAAGTGGGTACTTTCGCTCGGTTAGTGCACCTCCTAGGGTCGGTGGCAGACCCGCAACCCCCCTAGGAGTTTCCGAGCCATGAGCATCGTCGTCACCGGAGCCACCGGACACCTCGGCCGTCACGTCGTCGAACAGTTGCTGGAGAAGGTTCCGGCGGAGCGGATAACGGCCGTCGTGCGCGACGAGGCCAAGGCCGCCGACCTCGCGGCCCGCGGCGTACGCCTCGCCGTCGCCGACTACAACGCCCCCGAGACCTTCGGCGGCCTGTTCGCCGCCGGCGACAAGGTGCTGCTGATCTCGGGCAACGAGTTCGACAAGGGCCGCCCGGCACAGCACCAGGTCGTGATCGACGCCGCGAAGGCGGCCGGGGTCGCGCTCCTCGCGTACACCAGCGCGCCGGGCAGCCTGACCGCGGCGCTGGCGGACGACCACCGCGCCACCGAGAAGGCGCTGCTCGCCTCCGGCCTGCCGTACACGCTGCTGCGCAACGGCTGGTACCACGAGAACTACACCGAGCAGCTCGCCCCGGTGCTGGAGCACAACGCGGTGGTGTCGGCCGCAGGTGAGGGCCGGGTCTCCTCCGCCTCCCGCGCCGACTACGCGGCCGCCGCCGTCGCCGTGCTGACCGGCGAGGGCCACGAGAACAGGACGTACGAGCTGGGCGGCGACGAGGCGTGGAGCTTCGCCGAGTACGCGGCCGAGCTGAGCAGGCAGACCGGTCGGGAGATCGCCTACAACTCCGTGCCCGGCGAGGTGCTCACCGGCATCCTGACCGGCGCGGGCCTGCCCGAGGCGTTCGCGACGATCCTGGTGGGCGTGGACGCGTCGATCGAGAAGGGTGAGCTCGTCGTCTCCGGCGGCGACCTGTCCCGGCTGGCGGGCCGCCCGACCACTCCGCTCGCCGAGGCGATCACGGCCGCGCTCAAGGGCTGACCCTCCCCCGGCGTGCCGACACTCCCCGGGGCGCTGCCACTCCCCGGGGGTGCTGACACCCCTCCGGCGGCCCCCCGGGCGCCGCGCGGCTCATCCGCGCCACCTCACCCCTGTCCGCCATGACCGGTCACTCCTGTCCGCCATGACCGGTCACCCCTGGCTGCCATGACCGGTCTGTCATGACCGTATGGCGATACGGGCATGACAGACCGGGGTGCCCGGCGTTACCTTCGTCCACGCATGCCTGTACGTGAGAAGGAGGGGCCCGTGGCCGGGACGTCGAAGAGTGAGGGCCGGACAGGCCTGCTGAACGGCCTCGCCGCCTACGGGATGTGGGGGCTGGTCCCCCTCTTCTGGCCCCTGCTCAAGCCCGCCGGGGCGACCGAGATCCTCGCCCACCGCATGGTGTGGTCCCTGGCCTTCGTCGCCGTCGCGCTGCTCGTCGTACGGCGCTGGGCGTGGGCCGGTGAGCTGCTGCGCCAGCCGCGCCGGCTCGGGCTGGTCGTGATCGCCGCGGCGGTCATCACCGTGAACTGGGGCGTCTACATCTGGGCCGTGAACAGCGGCCACGTCGTCGAGGCGTCCCTCGGGTACTTCATCAACCCGCTGGTCACCATCGCCATGGGCGTACTGATCCTCAAGGAACGGCTGCGGCCCGTGCAGTGGGCGGCGGTCGGCATCGGCTTCACGGCGGTGCTGGTCCTGACCATCGGCTACGGCCGCCCGCCGTGGATCTCCCTCACCCTCGCCTTCTCCTTCGCCACCTACGGGCTGGTGAAGAAGAAGGTCAACCTCGGCGGGGTCGAGTCGCTGGCGGCCGAGACCGCCGTCCAGTTCCTGCCCGCGCTGGGCTACCTGCTGTGGCTGTCCGCGCACGACGGCCTCACCTTCGCGACCGAGGGCGTCGGACACGCGGCGCTGCTCGCCTCCACCGGTCTCGTCACCGCGCTCCCCCTCGTCTGCTTCGGCGCGGCGGCGATCCGTGTGCCGCTGTCCACGCTGGGGCTCCTCCAGTACCTGGCGCCGGTCTTCCAGTTCCTGCTCGGCGTCCTCTACTTCGGCGAGGCCATGCCCCTCGAACGCTGGGCCGGGTTCGCGCTGGTGTGGCTGGCGCTGGTCCTGCTCACCGGCGACGCGCTGCGCACCTCACGCCGGGCGGCCCGCACGCTCGGCCCCGCGATCACCGAGAGCAGGACGAAGGTGTCCGGCGTGGCCGCCGGAGGCTCCGCGGGCACGGCCGACCCCGGTGTCTCCGGTGTCTCCGGTGTCTCCGGTGTCTCCGGTGTCGTCGCCGTCAACGGTGTGACCGGCGCCCCCGCTCCGGAGGCGGGAGTCCCTCCCCTCACCAAGCCGTAGACCCCCGTCACGGGCCCCACCCGTCACCGACCCCACCCGTCAGTGCCGTCGTCGCCGTCGTCGCGAGGGGCGACGGCGTTCGGCGCGTAGGCGGCCCAGCCGGGGCGGGCCTGCTAGAAGTGGCTGCATGACCGAGACATCTGGAGTACCCGAGGCCGGGCCCACGCCCGTGCACTGGAAGCTCGTCGTCGACTCAGCCGACCCGCACGCGCAGGCCGATTTCTGGGCCGGAGCGCTGCACTACGAGGTCGAGGACAACAGCGCGCTCGTCGAGCGGCTGTTGGAGCTCGGCGCGCTGCCCGGGGCCGCGACGCTGGAGTTCCACGGCCGTCCCGCCTTCCGGGACCTGATCGCCGTACGGCACCCCGAGGACCCGTACGACCCCGACAGCGGGACCGGGCTGGGGCGGCGGCTGCTGTTCCAGCGGGTGCCGGAGGCCAAGACCGTGAAGAACCGGCTCCATCTCGATCTGCATCCCGGCGACGGGCTGCGCGCCGGGGAGGTCGAGCGGCTGACGGCGCTGGGGGCGAGCGTGCTGCGAGAGGTGAAGGAGCCGTCCGGGCAGTGGGTGGTCATGGCGGACCCGGAGGGCAACGAGTTCTGCGTGCACTGAGGGACTTCGAGGGCTTCGGTATGTGAAACCGCTGTCCGGATAGCGCTCTTGACGGAGTGTTGGCCCCGGCTTCACCATCCAGTCACCCCATTCACTGTGGATTACCTGTGGGCGTCCAGGTGCTCGACGGTCGCCCACGGGTGTCCCGCTGGAATTCGGAGCCCCCCACCATGAAGCTCCCCGTTTCCGGGCGGGCGACGGCCACCGCCGTCGTCGCGGCCGCCACCCTGCTCGCCACCGGATCCATAGCCGGGGCGGCACCCGCCCCCGAGGCCGGGGCGATCGCCGCCGCCCCCGACCTCCCGGTGGCCAACGTCAAGGCCCACCTCACCCAGCTCCAGTCCATCGCCACCGCCAACGGCGGCAACCGCGCGCACGGCCGCACCGGGTACAAGGCGTCGCTCGACTACGTGAAGGCCAAGCTGGACGCCGCCGGATACACCACCACCATCCAGCAGTTCACCTCCTCCGGCCGCACCGGCTACAACCTCGTCGCCGACTGGCCGGGCGGCGACACCGGCCAGGTGCTGATGGCCGGGTCCCATCTGGACTCCGTGACCGCGGGGGCCGGCATCAACGACAACGGCTCCGGCTCGGCGGCCGTCCTGGAGACGGCGCTGGCCGTGTCCAGAGCCGGCTTCCACCCCACCAAGCACCTGCGGTTCGCCTGGTGGGGCGCGGAGGAGCTGGGCATGGTCGGCTCCCGGTACTACGTCAACAGCCTCTCCGCGGCGAACCGGGCCCGCATCAGCGGCTATCTGAACTTCGACATGATCGGCTCACCGAACCCCGGCTACTTCGTCTACGACGACGACCCGGCCATCGAGAAGACCTTCAAGGACTACTTCACCGGCCTCGGCGTCCCGACGGAGATCGAGACCGAGGGCGACGGCCGCTCCGACCACGCGCCCTTCAAGAACGCGGGCGTGCCGGTGGGCGGTCTGTTCAGCGGCGCCGACTACCTCAAGACGGCGGCCCAGGCGGCCAAGTGGGGCGGTACGGCCGGGCGGGCCTTCGACCGGTGCTACCACTCCTCCTGCGACACCACCGCCAACATCAACGACACGGCCCTGGACCGCAACGCGGACGCGCTGGCGTACGCGGTCTGGACCCTGTCCTCCTGACCGGCCGGACGGCCGCTACGCGCCGGACCTGCGGGCGCGTTCGGCCAGCCGGAGCATGCGTGCGCGGGCCGACTCCAGTTCCTCGAGGTCGTCGGCGGCCGGGCCCTCCTCGGTGGTGAGTTCCGTCCACAGACCGAGGAGTTCGGTCCCCAGGTTCAGTCCCTGCAAGGGGTCGCGTACGGCACGCCAGGCGGTGGCCGCGCTCTGGACGTTGCCGTACGCGGCCTCCGCGTCCCGGCTCCGGCGGTGGATGCCGGCCAGGTCGAGGGAGGTGTGGAAGGAGCGCAGCGGATCGCCTGCCAAGTAGGCGATGTACGCCGTGAGTTCACGCAGCCGGAGCACCTCGGGGTGCTCCGGCCCCAGCGTCGCGGACGCCTCCAGCACGGTCCGCTCGGCGAGTGCGGCCGCGGTGTCCGTACGGCCCGCCCGTACCGCCTCGTTGATCCGCGCGAGCGGCTCCGCGAGGAGGGCCGGGGGACCGCCGTCGCCGGGCGGGGTACGGGGGTCGTCCCCGAGCACCGCCTCCGCTACGGCGTCGAACCCACGGGCGGGGGTGGGCTTGGAGCCGGGATCCGGGTCGAGGGCCACGTCGGAGACGAGACCGTCGGGCAGCAGCGGGGTGGGCGTGGACGCGGGCTTGGCGGTGGGGGCGGGGGTGGAGGCAGGCGTCGGGAGCGGCAGCGGGATCGGAGCCGAGGGAGGACCCGGGGTCGGGATGGGGGTCGGGGTCGGGATGGGGGTCGGGGTCACGGTCGGGATCGAGGGCAGGGCTGTGGTCGGGGTCGTGTCGGGGTTCGGCGGCCGGTCCATCGTCGGGGGCGGGCCGAACACCCCCGTAGGGGCGGTGACGGTGCCGGGCGCCGGGGTCTCCCCCACGTACCCGGGTGCCGGGTCGGGGGCCGACGGGGCTCCCTGAGTCGCCGCGTCCTCGGGCACCGCGCGCAACGGGAACGTCGGGGCCGCGTCCCGCACCGGCTCGGGCACCTGGCGCAGCAGATGCGTGGGCTCGTCACGCCGCGGCTGAGCGGGCCGTCCGTCTTCGAAGGTCACGGGCGGCTCGGCGGCAGCGGGGGCTGCGGGCGCGTCGGCCGACCTGGGCGCGTCGACGACGGCGGGGGCATCGACGGGGCCGGGCTCGGAGGCGTCGACGACGGCGGGCGGGTCCACGGCCGCGGGAGCGGGGACGGGCACGTCGGTCGGAACGGGTACGGGAGCGGGCACGTGGGCGTCGGTCGGGGCGATCGCGGGAGCGGGCACACGGGCGTCGGTCGGAACGGGTACGGGAGCGGGCACGTGGGCGTCGGCCGGGGCGGTGCTCCGCGTGTCCGGTGCCGCCGCGGCCGGTGCCGACGCCGCCGCATCCGGTGCCGCCGGAGCCGGAGCCGGGGCCGTCCGCAGGGGGTCCGCCGTGAAGTGGCTGGAACCGTCCGGGTCCACGCGCAGGGCGACGACGTAACCGATGCGTTCGTCGTGGACGGTGGCGAGGACCGGGTGTCCGGTGGCGAGGGCGATGCGGTGGAGGTGACTCAGGACGGCGCGCTGGATCTCCTCGCCGTCGGCCGCCACGACCGGGACACCCCCTATCGTCGCCGTCCCGCTCTCGCGGACATGGACATCGAGCGGGGCCACCACGACGGCCGGGGGGCCGACGTACTGCTGTTCCCGCTTCTTCTCGCGGCTGAGTCGAGACATCGGTTCCTCACTCGGATGCGTCGTCACGATCCGGTCGTCCAGGTACGTGTACACGGACACGTACTGTTGAGTCTCTCCGAGCGCTCCCGGTCCACGCGTCACCGCGACGTCACAGCCTCGTTCCAGGAACCCACGCCCCGCTCCCGGGGCAGCTCCGGGACCAACCACGATCAGGGGCGCCCCGGAGGGACGGCGACGAGCGGGAGGAACACGGGCCATGGGGACGACGCACGGGCAGCGGGGGCCGGAGATCTGGATCCGCGGGCCGGTGGCCGCACCGGATCCGTTACCGATGCCGTACGCCTCCACCGCCGCGCCCCGGCGCTTCTCCTGGGTCTGCACGCACGGCGGGGCCGGCGGCTCCACGCTCGCCGCGGTCTACGGCGGCCACGACTGCGGCCGCGCGTGGCCCGGCGCCGGTGATCCGCCGTCGGTGCTGCTGGTCGCCCGCACCCACGCGGCGGGGCTCGACTCCATTCTGCGGACCCTGGAGGTCTTCCGGCGCGGGGAGGCTCCGCACGGGCTCGACCTGGACGCGGTGGTGCTCGTCGCGGACGCGCCGGGCCGGCTGCCCCGGCCCCTCGTCCAGCGGGTGAAGGTGATCGAATCGGTCATCGACGTGTACCGCGTCCCCTGGGTGGCGAACTGGCGCCTCGGCGAACTGGGCGGGACCCCGCCGCGCGAGACGGAACCGCTGGCCCGGCTCACCGGTACGCGCTGAGCGGGCACGGGAGGCCGGGCGTGGAATCCCTGTCCCCGGCGTGGCCGCCGGCCGTGGAGATCGCCGCGGCCGTGCGGGCGGGACGGCTGTCGGCCGCGGACATGGCCGGCGAGGCGCTCGCCCGGATCGCGCGGACCGACCCTGCGCTGTGCGCCTTCGCCGAGGTGTGGGAGGCGCGGGCGCGGGCCTGGGCGCGCGAGGTCGACGCCCGGATCGCCGCGGGCGAGGGGCTGCCGCTGGCCGGGGTGCCGATCGGCGTGAAGGGGCGGCACGGGCTGCGTGCCGCGGGCCCGCTGGTCGCCGCCGGATGCGTGCCGGTCGGGGCGACGGCCGTACCGGGACCGGGCACTCCCTGGCAGACCTGGGGTCTCGGCGCCCACGGACGGACCGTGAACCCCTGGCGGGCAGACCGGACGCCGGGCGGCTCCTCGGCGGGGTCCGCGGCGGCGGTGGCCGTCGGCCTGGTCCCCCTGGCGACCGGCAGCGACGGCGCGGGCTCGGTACGGATCCCGGCCGCCTGGTGCGGTGTGATCGGCCTGAAGACCACGAACCTCCGGCCGCCGCCGCCCGACCGAGAGGCGGCACCGGCCTCCCGGGACCGTACGGGCCTGGCCGCGCCCGGCGTCCTCGTCCGCCACGCGGCAGACGCGGAGGCCTACCGGCAGGCCATGTCACCGAGGACGGCGGCGGGTCCCGTCACCACGGGCACGACAGCGGCGGGTCCCGTCACCACGGGCACGACAGCGGCGGGTCCCGTCACCACGGGCACGACGGGGGTGGGTCTCGTCGCCTCGGCGGTTCCCGTTCCCTCGGCGGATCGGGTGCCGCCCCTCGCCGTGTTCTCCGCCGACCTCGGCTTCGCCGATCCCGACCCGGAGCCGCTCGCCCTGGCCCGTGCCGCCGCCCGCCGGCTCGCCGAGGCGGGTGTCGTCCGGTTGCTGCCGCCCTCCGACGACCCGCCCCTGCGGCTGGCGGACCCCGCCGCGGCCTGGCTCGCGCTGCGCACTCCGGGCGCGGACCTCCGCGACGCCGCGCGCGTGCGGAACCTCAACGACCGTCTGCTGGCCGACCTCTTCTCCCGTGTCGACCTGCTGCTGACCCCGACGACGCCGACCGCCGCGCACGGCCACGACGGCCCGGGCGACCGGTACTCGACGGCGCTCACCTGGGCGTTCAACCTGAGCGGACATCCGGCGGTCAGCGTCCCGGCGGGGCTCGGCACGGACGGCTGTCCCCTGGGGCTGCACATGGTCGCGGCACACGGCGGGGAGACGACACTCCTGGCGGCCGCCGGTGCCACCGGTGCCGCCTGTGTCCCCGGTGCCGCAGGGACCACCCCGGCCGCCCGGGCCGCGCCCTGACTCCGCCTCCACCCCTCGACAGATACTTGCGTACACATATAATGCAGGTGCAAGCTATCGTCGCACGCCGACCATCTGGGGGATGGATCATGAGCCGCCGCAGTTTCCTGTTCGTGCTGGGCAGCAGCCGTCCGGACGGCAACACCGAGTTGCTGGCCCGCGCGGCCGCCGAGCAGTTGCCCTCCGACGTCGAGCAGACATGGATCAGCCTGGCCCGGCACCCGCTGCCCGACTTCGAGGACCAGCGGCACGACGGCGACCGTCCCCGCCCCACCGAGGGCAACGCGGCACTGCTGCTCGACGCCACGCTCGCCGCGACGGACATCGTGATCGCGTCCCCGCTGTACTGGTACTCGGTCTCCGCCCAGACCAAGCGCTATCTGGACCACTGGTCGGGCTGGCTGCGCACCCCCGGCGTCGACTTCAAGGCGACGCTCGCCGGGCGCACCCTGTGGGGCGTCACCGTGCTCGCGGACGACGAGCCCGTGGTCGCCGATCCGCTCATCGGGACGCTCAACAACTCGGCCGCGTATCTGCGGATGTCCTTCGGCGGGGTGCTGCTCGGCAACGGCAGCAAGCCCGGTGACGTCCTCGGCGACACGGAGGCGCTGACCCGCGCGAAGACGTTCTTCGCGGGCCGGACGCCGCCCGCCCGCTTCCTGTACGAGACCCACTGAGGACCGCTGCGGACTACTGAGGACCACTGAGGACCGCTGAGACCTACGGCCCGCGCCGTCTATGCGGTGATGTCCCTCGTCGTGAAGCGTGCCCAGGCCGCCGAGCCGAAGACGGCGGCGTACAGGGCCTGGAGGCCGAGGTTCTTCTCCAGGTCGTCCCAGTAGACCGGCTCGCGCATCAGGTCGGCGAAGGACAGCCAGTGGTGCGAGAAGAAGTACGGTTGCAGGGCGTGCAGTTGGGGGATCTGGTCGAGGATCTGGACCGTGATCAGCAGGCCCACCGTCGTCGCCATCGCCGCGATGCCGCTGCTGGTGAGGGTGGAGACGAACAGCCCGAGCGCCGCCATGCCGGTCAGTGAGGCGGCGACCACCAGGGCGATCAGAAGGGCCCGCAGCAGCCCTTCGCCGAAGCCGATCCGGGTGCCGGAGATCGTCGTCAGGTCGCCCAGCGGGAAGAGGAGCGCCCCGACCGTCAGGGCCGAGACCGCGACCACCAGCGTGGCGACCAGGCAGAAGACCATGACGGTCGCGTACTTGGCCAGCAGCAGGCGGGTGCGGCCGGCCGGGGCGACCAGCAGGTAGCGGAGCGTGCCCGCGTTCGCCTCGCCGGCGATCGAGTCGCCCGCGATGACACCGATCGCCATCGGCAGGAAGAACGGCAGGGTCACGGCCAGCGCCGTGAAGACCAGGAACAGGCCGTTGTTGGTGACCTGCGAGATGAACGCCGGCCCCTCGCCACCGCCCCCTCCCCCGCCGCCGGGTCCGCCGGGTCCGCCGGAGGATCCGTCCCCCGTCTCGATCTTCACGGCGATCCCGACCAGGACCGGTACGGCCGCCAGCACACCCAGGAGCGCGAGGGTGCGCCAGCGCCGGAAAGTGGTCAGCAGTTCGCTGCGGAGCAGCCCGAAGGTCCAGGTCCAGCTCTGGTTCGCCGTCCGCGCCGCCGCGGGCGCGGGTTCCGGTGCGCGCGCCGGCGCAGGTGACGGTTCCGGTGCCGGTACCGGTGTCCGGTTCCCGTCGTCCACCGTGTCAGCCCGCGACATCGAATCCCTCCCCCGTGAGCGCCACGAACGCGTCCTCCAGGGAGGCCCGCTCGACGGCGAAACCACGGACGCGGACGCCCGCGGTCACCAGTGCGGTGTTCAGGTCGGCGAGATCGCGGTCCGGGGGCGGCGCCTCGGCGCTCACCCGGTCCTCGCCGAGGATCACGTCGTCCGCCCCCTGCTCCTTCAGCACCCGGGCCGCGTCCGCCGGGTCCGGGGTCGTCACGACGAGCCGGCCGCGTGTCCCCGCGGCGAGGTCGGCCACCGGGCCCTGGACGAGCAGTCGGCCCTGTGCCATCACCGCCGCGTGCGTGCACACCTGCTCGATCTCGTCGAGCAGGTGCGAGGAGAGGAAGACGGTCGTGCCCTCCGCGGCAAGTTCCCGGATCAACGAGCGGATCTCCCGCATGCCCTGCGGATCCAGACCGTTGGTCGGCTCGTCGAGGACGAGCAGCCGACGGGGCTGGAGAAGGGCTGCGGCGAGGCCCAGCCGCTGCTTCATACCGAGGGAGTACGCCTTCGCCTTCTTGCCGGCGGCGGCCGTCAGGCCCACCCGCTCCAGCGTCGCCGAGACCCGCGCACGCCGGGTGCGCGGGTCGGCGGTCGGGTCGGCGGCGTCGTAGCGCAGCAGGTTGTCACGGCCGGAGAGGAAGCCGTAGAGGGCGGGGCCCTCGATGAGGGTGCCGACGTGGGGCAGTACGGCGCGCACGGCCCGCGGCATGGGCTGCCCCAGGACACGGGCCGAGCCGGACGTGGGCTCGATGAGCCCCATCAGCATGCGGATGGTGGTGGTCTTGCCGGAGCCGTTGGGGCCGAGGAAGCCGAAGACGCTGCCCGCCGGGACGGTCAGATCGAGGCCGTCCACGGCGAGCTGTCCGCCGCGGTAGCGCTTGGTGAGGCCGCGGGTGTGGATGACGGCGTCGTCCCCCACCGACTCCGGCACGAACGGCCGCCCTGAGTCCGAACCAGACTCCGGCACGGACTCCGGTTCGGACCGCCGCGCGACGTCCGGCCCGGGCTCCGGCAAGGACTCACGCCCTGAGTCGGACCCGGACTCCGGCACGGACTCCCGCCCTGAGTCGGACCCGGACTCCCTCGCGGAGTCCGACCCGGGCCCCGGTTCGGACCGCCGCACTGAATCGCCCATCGGCTTCCCCCTCCGGCTTCCCGGCCCGCGGTGTCGGGTTTGCGCGGGCCGGCCTCTGCCCTGCTTCACCATGCATGTCACCACCGGACCATGTCGTACGCCTCGGCCGCACGGCCTACTTCGCCGCGTTCGCCGCCTTCACCAGGGCGTCCTTGGTGACCGCGCCGACGTAGACCTTGCCGTCGTCCGTCATCAGGGCGTTGATCAGGCGGGTGGAGAAGACGGTGCCGGAGCCGAACTTGCCGCTCACCTTGTCGCCGAAGGAGCCGAGGAAGCCGCCGAGGTCGCCGCCCGCCTCCGCGCCCGAGGGCATGCCCTCGCCGCCGGTCTCGATGACGGCGACGGACGTCCAGCCCTCGCCGAGGACGTTGAGACCGTCGAGCCCCTCGAGGCCCTCCGCGCCCTCGGCGCCCTTGAGGTCCTTCGCGAGGTCGCCGGGCTTGCCCGCGTGGCCGGGAGCGCTCTCCCCGGCCTCGTCACCCTCGGTGACCTTCGCGCCCTTGGGGACGGTGAAGTCGAAGGTGGACGCGGCGGGCTTGGCGAAGCTGACCTGGGTGAAGCCCGCGTCCACGACGGCGGCGCCACCGCTCGCCGGGGTCAGCGTGAACTTCAGCGGCAGGCCCGTCTTCGCGTCCACGGCCACACTGATCGCGCCGACCGTGGAACCGGACTGCTTCGGCTCGACCAGCAGCTTGTAGGCGTCACGGCCGGCGACCTGGACGGTGCCGTCGACGGTCACGGAGGTCGTGTCGTCGACCGCCTTGAGGGCGTCCTCGGTGAGCTCCTGGGGCGTGGCCGGGACCGGGGTCTCCGCCTTGCCGGAACCCTTGTCCGAGCCCTCCTCGGCGGTCGAGTGGTAGACCTCGTTGGAGGCGCTGTCGTACCCCCACACGTCCTTGCCGTTGTGGATGACGCTGTATTCGGCGGCCTTCTCCAGCAGCGAGAGCTTCTGCCGGTCCGGGCCGTCGGCGGCGACCCGCAGGGTGTGCGTGCCGGCGGCGAGCTCGGTGAGCTTGGTGGACGGGTCGGCGGACGAACCGTCGCCGCCCTGGGTGGCGCCCGAGAGGAGTCCGCTCTCCAGTCCACCGAGGTCGGGCAGCCCGAGATCGGTGCTGATCTTCACCGTGCCGGACAGCTGCTGCACGTCCGAAGCGGCGATCTTGTCGAGGAGCTGCTGAGCGGTGATCTTCGGCAGGTCGGGGTCGCCGGAGTCGGCGAGCGCCGGGACCAGCCCGATCGTCGCCGCCGCGACACCGATCACGGTGACCGGGACGATGTACCGGGCGGCCTTGCGCCGTCCGAGGCGCAGGTCGTCGGCCTCGCCGGCGGTCGGCTCCCCGCCGGTCATGGTGTCGTCGGATGCCTTCGGTGCCATGTGTGCCTTACCTCCGTCGTCGGCGGCGGCTGGTCAACTCACGCTTTTAACGTCCCCACCCCAAGCCGCCATTCTCACCCGAATCGGTGAGGAGTGGTGTTTTCCGTGGTTCCCATCTGACCAAATCAGCCAAGGGGAAGCGTCAACCCGAGGGCTCAACTCCACATACGCCTGCGGTATGACACGAAGGTGACGAGCCGACACCCGACCCGTAGGGGTCCCAGGGATCAGCCCGGACCGGCGGGGGCCTTCGGGGTCAGCCCCGGACCCGTACGGAGCCACCGGGGTCAGTCCCGGACTGGTAGGGGGGCCGCCGGGGTCAGCCCGCTCGGTGGACCACCGCGTCGCAGAGTTCCAGCAGCGCCGCCTTCGCGTCGCACTCCCGCAGCGGCGCCAGCGCGGACCGTGCTTCCTTCGCGTAGCGCACGGTGTCCCGGCGGGCCTGCTCCAGCGCCGGGTGGGCCCGGAGCCTCTCCAGCGCCTCGGTGTGCCGGTCGTCGTCGGTCAGGTCGGAGTCCAGCAGCTCGCACAGGGCGATGTCCTCGGGCAGCGACAGCCGTGCCGCCCGCTCCCGCAGCCGCAGCACCGGCAGCGTGGGAACGCCCTCGCGCAGGTCCGTCCCCGGCGTCTTGCCCGACTCGTGCGAGTCGGAGGCGATGTCCAGGACGTCGTCCGCCAGCTGGAAGGCGACGCCGAGCCGCTCGCCGTACTGCGTGAGCACGTCGACGACCGTCTCGTCGGCGCCGGACATCATCGCGCCGAACCGACAGGCCACGGCCACCAGCGAACCCGTCTTGCCGCCGAGCACGTCGAGGTAGTGGTCGACCGGGTCCCGCCCGTCCGTCGGCCCCGCGGTCTCCAGGATCTGCCCGGTGACCAGCCGCTCGAACGCCTCCGCCTGCACCCGTACCGCCTCGGGCCCGAGGTCGGCCAGGATGTGCGAGGCCCGCGCGAAGAGGAAGTCACCCGTGAGGACGGCGACGGAGTTCCCCCAGCGGGTGTTCGCGCTGGACACCCCGCGCCGCACGGCCGCCTCGTCCATGACGTCGTCGTGGTACAGCGTGGCCAGATGCGTCAGCTCCACCACCACGGCCGAGGGCACGACACCCGGCGCGTACGGGTCACCGAACTGCGACGCGAGCACCACGAGCAGCGGACGGAACCGCTTCCCGCCCGCGCGTACGAGGTGCTGGGCGGCCTCCGTGATGAACGGGACCTCACTCTTGGTGGCCTCGAGCAAGCCTTCCTCGACAGCCGCCAATCCGGCCTGGACATCGGCTTCCAGAGCCTGGTCCCGCACGCTCAGCCCGAACGGCCCGACGACGGTCACGAGGGGTCTCCTGTCTGCTGGTGTCTACTGGCGATTACGCGGTTTGTCGATAGGTCTCTGCCATCACTCAAGTCAGCGTATCCGGTCACGTTTCGATCACCGATAGCCCCCACGTCCCGCGGGCTCGAATGGGCCCGCCCGGGAGGCGCCGCGCAGGCCAGGCGCTATGGGATCACGCCCGATATGTTGTTGATCAGCTCATATGAGCGGACATGGAGAGAGTTTCCGCGAAGCCGGGATTCATGTCCCGCACCGCGGCATCCGCCGGCCCGGCACGTCCGGCCGCCTCTTCGCCACGTGACGACGATCACGCATTTCCTCCCGCGTTCCCCTCAATGCGCCGCCCGCCCCCCGTAATGCGCCACCTATGGCGGCGGGCTTTTTCCTCCACACTCCATTGCCGTTCCTTTAACAATGAGTTGGGATTAATGCCCGATTTGCCGCACTTGTGGATGCCGGTGAGTTGGCTCACTCCCGACGAAGATCCGGTTTAGGCCGCTTCCTCACCTATCCTCCGCACCCCTCAAGCAAGTTGGAGGTTTGCACCCACAAAGGATCAAGCACCCCATAGGCCACAGACCAAGGTCAATAGGGGTCATCTGTGAATCCGGTACTTGTTCCGGACATGTGCTCTCGCATACGTTCCCGGCCTGTCGGGCGGAACGCCGAATCCTGCCGCCGCCCGTACACCCATCGATAACGCTCGGCAGGAGCGGGGGAACCAGGTAAGTCGCCGAAACGGATTTTCCGGATGTCTTGGATATGCAAGACGAAACGGACAAGCCGTACGGCTAGGGGTCAAGCCGCGACCGTCAGGACGCGACCGGGCAGCTCCCGCCCGAACCCGACAGCTCACCTCGCAGGCGCCGGAGAGGAAATTCGTCATGCCCGCTGCCGCTCAGCCGCGCCGCAACCGTTTCGTCCGCACGCTCGCCGTCGCCGCCACCGGCGCGGCCGTGCTCGCTCTCCCCGTACTCGGGGCGACCACCGCCTCCGCGGCGACCCCGGCCGTCTCCACCGCCACCAGCCTCGGCTACGCCAACAACCTCGACGGCTGGATCCGCGCCTCCCTCCAGGTCATGGGGCAGCACGGCATCCCGGGGACGTACAACGGCATCTACCGCAACGTCATCCGCGAGTCCTCCGGCAACCCCAACGCCATCAACCTCTGGGACTCCAACGCGGCCGCGGGCATCCCGTCCAAGGGGCTGCTCCAGGTCATCGACCCGACCTTCCGCGCCTACCACGTCGACGGTACGTCGTGGGACTCCTACGACCCGGTCGCGAACATCACCGCCGCCTGCAACTACGCGGCCGCGCGCTACGGCTCGATCGACAACGTGTTCGGCGCGTACTGATCGACCCAGACCGGTCACCGGCTCACCGACCGCCGGGGCCCGGGGCCCGGCGGCCGGTGACCGGCGCCCGGTAGCCGGTAGCCGGTAGCCGAGGTGACCGGTTAAGGGAACATGCGTTCGAGGACGACGGCCACGCCGTCGTCCTCGTTCGACGTCGTGACCTCGTCGGCCACCACCTTGAGTTCCGGATGGGCGTTGGCCATGGCGACGCCACGAGCCGCCCAGTCGAACATCGGGATGTCGTTGGGCATGTCCCCGAAGGCGATGGTGTCCTCGGGCCGCAGCCCCAGATGTCCGGCGGCCAGGGCCAGGCCCGTCGCCTTGGTGATCCCGCAGGGCTGGAGCTCGACCGTGCCCGGCCCCGACATGGTGACGGTGGCCAGCGAACCGACCACCGAGCGGGCCGTCGACGCCAACTCGTCGTCCGACAGCGTCGGATGGCGCAGCAGCACCTTGCTGATCGGCTCGCACCACAGGTCGTCGCGCCGACCGACGCGCAGGGCGGGCAGCGTCGGATGCGGCATCCGGTAGCCCGGCTCGATGAGCGTCAGCCCGTCCACCCCGTCCTGGTCGACGGCCGCGTACAGCTGCCCGACCTCCGCCTCGATCTTGCCGAGCGCGGTCTCGGCCAGCTCCCGGTCCAGGGTGACCGACCACAGCAGACGGTCCGCGGCGGCGTCGTACAACTGCGCGCCCTGTCCGCACACCGCGAGCCCCCTGCTGTGCAGCCGGTCGAGCAACGGGCGCACCCGGGGCGCGGGCCGTCCCGTCACCACCAGATGGCGTGCGCCGGCGGCCGCCACCCGCGCGAGCGCGTCGAGCGACCGGTCGGAGAAGGTGTCGTCGCCGCGGAGCAGCGTCCCGTCCAGATCGGTGGCGATGAGGGAGTACGCGGTGCGCTCGGCATATGCGGTGGGTGCGGCCATGATCAGAGAATACGGATCCCGAGCCCCCCGGGTTCGACGCGAACCGGACGACGTCCAAGTCCTGTCCGGTTCTGCCAACTCCCCTTGTGCGCCTGGCTCACGACTGGCTGCCGACCGACTCATTGAAGTGCCTTTCTGGCACATCGCCGGGTAGCGCACGGTTGAAGGCCTCTGCACCGGTTGGCAGCAACATATGACGCTACCTACCGCCACGCCCGGTTGGAGCGGTACCGTCCAGGTGTCCAGGGGGACTTGATCGGGGGGTCGGGTTGAGCAGTGGGCGCATTCGTGTGCTGAGTCCGCAGGACCTCGGCGAGGGGGAGAGGGAGTGCTGGCGCACGCTGCGCGCCGCGTCGGCGCTTCCGCGAAACCCCTTCATGGAACCGGAGTTCACCGACGCCGTGGGCCTGGTACGGCCACGCTCGCGGGTGGCCGTGGTGTACGAGGGGCGGGATCCGGTCGGCTTCCTGCCGCACGAGCGCGGCCGGCTCGGACAGGGTCAGGCCCTCGCGTACGGCGTCTCGGACGCGCAGGGCGCGGTGCTGGCCCCGGGCATCGGGCTGGACGCCGCCGAACTGATGGGGGCGTGCGCCCTGTCGAGCTTCGCCTTCGACAACCTGGAGGCGGGGCAAGGGCTGTTCACCGCGCACGCCGCCGAGGAGTACGCCTCCTATGTCATCGACGTGGCAAAGGGTTACGAGACGTACGAGTCCGTGCTGCGCGCCCAGTCGCCGAAGTTCCTGAAGACGACCCTGGCCAAGGAGCGCAGGCTCGGCCGCCAGGTCGGGGAGCTGCGGTTCGTGTTCGACGAGCGTGATCCGGCCGCGCTGCGCACGCTCAGGGCGTGGAAGTCCGCGCAGTACCGCAGGACCGGCCGCCGGGACCGGTTCGCGCAGGAGTGGATCACCCGGCTCGTGGACCTGCTCTCCGCGACCCGCGCGCCGGAGTGCTCCGGCACGCTCTCCGTCCTCTACGCCGGTGACCGGCCGGTCGCCGCGCACTTCGGGCTGCGTTCGTCGACCGTCCTGGCCTGCTGGTTCCCTTCCTACGAACCGGAGTTCGCGAAGTTCTCGCCCGGCCTGGTGCTGCATCTGCGGATGGCCGAGTCGGCCGCCGCCGAGGGCATCGCACTGCTCGACCTGGGGCGGGGCGCGTCCGAGTACAAGGACTCGCTGAAGACCGGGGAGCTGCCCGTGTACGAGGGAGCGTGGTCGTGCCCGGGGGTGGGCGCCGCGCTCCACTGGCTCAGCCGTGAGCCGTCCCGCCGGGCGCATCACTTCGTGCGCAACCGACCGAGACTCGCCGCGGCGGCCGCGCGGACCCTGAAGGGTGCGGGCCGACTGCGCCGACCATGACCATGACCGTGCCGGTGCTGGTGCCGGTGCTGGCGCTGGTGACGGTGACGGTGACGGTGACGGTGACGGTGACCGCAACGGGCGGCGGCGGCCAGTAGGCACGCCGGGGGATGTAAGGGGTCCGACGGGCGGGACGGGCCGATGGGCGGATGGGCGGGACGGGCGGGACGGGCGGGACGGGCCGACGGATGCGAGGGCCGTCATCGGCGTGAGACAAGGGGGGTTCATGCACCGCGCTGCACGTGCACAGCGGGAGATCCAGAGGTTCCTGGACATCGAGCCGGTGCAGGTCGCCGAGCTCGAACTGGACGACGGGGGTGTCCTCGGGCCGGGGCCGGGAAGTCCGCCCGTGACCCACGGCGAGGTGTTCGTCCTGGTCAGGAGGGGTGGGCGGCCGATCGGGACACTGCTGGGGTCGGTACCGGAGGGCGCGGACCCGAAGGCGGTACTGATGGGCCTGGCCGTCGGCGAGCGGGCACTCCCGCCGCACTCGGCGGAGCCCGCACCCGGGGCCGCCCCGACCCCGACCGCCCCGAACCCGACCGCCCGGGCCACGACCGCCGCCGCCCCGACCCCGACCGCGACCGCCGCCGTCCCGTCCGCCACCGCCACCGCCACCGCCACCGCCACGACCGCCGTAGTCCCGACCGCCACCGTGCCTTTCACCACCGTCGTCGTCGCCACCCGTGAGCGTGTCGAGAAGCTCGCCCACGCCCTCGACTCGCTGCTCGCCCAGGATCACCCGGACTTCGAGATCGTCGTCGTCGACAACGCCCCCGCGACGGACGCCACCCGGGAGCTGGTCCAACGCAAGTACGCGGAGCGCGTGCGGTACATCACCGAACCGGTGCCGGGCCTCGCCGTCGCCCACAACAGGGGCGTCGGGAGCGCGCACGGCGAGGTGATCGCCTTCACCGACGACGACGTCGTGGCGGACCCGCGCTGGCTCACGGAACTCACCGTGCCCTTCACCGCCGACCCGGGCCTCGGCTGCGTCACCGGCCTGATCCTGCCGGCCCGGCTGCGGACCCCGGCCCAGGTCCTCCTGGAGAGCCACGGCGGCTTCGCCAAGGGCTTCTCGGCCCGCACGTACGACCCGCAGGACCCGCCCGCCGACGAACCGCTGTTCCCGTTCACCGCCGGCCGTTTCGGCTCCGGCGCCAACATGGCGTTCCGTACGGAGGTGCTGCGGGCGGTCGGCGGTTTCGACCCGGCGACCGGCGCGGGGACTCGCGCGCGGGGCGGTGACGACCTCTACGGGTTCGTCCGGGTCCTCGCCGGGGGCCACCGGCTGCACTACACGCCGCTGGCCCTGGTCTGGCACCACCACCGGGAGACCTGGCGGGACCTGGAGACCCAGGCGTACGGCTACGGCGCCGGCCTGACCGCCTACCTGACGGCGATCCTCGTCCACCGGCCCGCCCTGCTGCCCGCGTTCCTGGCCCGGCTGCCCCGGGGGCTCGTCCACGCGCGCACGCTGACGGCGAGCCGGGCGGCGGAACCCGGGGCGCACGGCTCTCCCGACGGCGCCCCGGGCGGGCACGACGCCCGGACCCACGCCTGGCCCGCCCGGCTCTCCCGGCTCCAGCGGCGCGGCATGCTCTACGGGCCGGTGGGGTATCTGCGGGCCCGGCACGCGCTGCGAGGTGCCGCGCGATGACGGCGTCCGCGCGCGGATCCGACGAAGGCGGAAGCGCCGCCGGTCACCCTCGTGGGGGCGGCAGCGCTGCCGGTCACCCTCGTGGCGGCGGCAGCGGTCGCTATGACGGCAACCGTCGTAGCGGCGACGGCGGGGGCGGGGGCGGGGGCGGGGGCGGGGGCGGGGGCGGCGCGAGTATCCCGGTGTTCCTCTATCACGCGGTGATGGAGGAACCGCCGGGCTGGATCGCCGAGTTCACCGTCAGCCCGAAGCAGTTCGGCCAGCATCTGGACGCCGTCGTGGACAGCGGCCGTACGCCTGTCACGATCAGCGCGCTCGCCGACCACCTCGCGGGGCGGGCGCCGCTGCCGCCCCGGCCGGTGCTGCTCACCTTCGACGACGGCTTCGCCGATCTGCCCGGCGCGACCGCCGAGGCGCTGGCCGGACGCGGACTGTCCGCCACCGCCTACCTCACCACCGGGGCGATCACCCGGGGCGGGCGCAGTCTGCTGCCGCCCGCGCCGATGATGACGCTGGATCAGGCGGCGCGACTCGAGTCGTACGGCATGGAGATCGGCAGCCACACCGTCACCCACGCCCAGTTGGACACCCTCGCACCCCGGGCGCTCGCACACGAACTGCGTTTCTCCCGATCGGTGTTGGAGGACGCCCTCGGTCACCGGATACGTCATCTCGCCTATCCGCACGGCTACAACAGCGGCCGGGTGCGGCGGACCGCCGCGGCCCTGGGCTACGAGACGGCCACCGCCGTGCGGCACGCGCTGAGTTCGGACCACGACGAGCCCTACCGCATCGCCCGGCTCATCGTGCGCCGCGGTCACACCGTCGCCGACGTCCGGGCCTGGCTGGCGGGATCAGGCGCCCGTGTCGCCCCGTACCGCGACGGGCCGAAGACGGTCGGCTGGCGCTGGTACCGACGCGCCCGCGCCGTCGTACAGGGTCCGGTGTTCGCGGGTTGAGCCGGGTTCGACGATTTTGGTGTGAAAAGAAGCGGAAATTCCTATAGTCGACTTGAGGGAGGGGGGCCTCGACGTGCATCACCACGTGCCCGCACCGAGCACCGAGAGCAGCGACCTGCCCACCCCTGAGCTCCCCACCGGCCCGGAAGACCCGGGCGGTCCGGTTCGGGGGCCGAGTCCGGGTTCGGGTCCGGGTTCGGGCTCGGGCTCGGGCTCTGATTCGGATTCGGGGCCCGATCCGGGTTCAGGGCCGGATCCAGGTGTCGGCCGTGATCGCGGACCGTGGCGGGTCCCGCGCCGTGCACCCGACGCGGGCCTGCTGACGCTGCTGCTCGCCACCGGGCTGTGGGTGTACGCGCTGCCCCGCATCGGTTTTCGCGAGATGGGCGAGTACGGCCTGCTGGACCGGCTGCCGGTCACCTACTACCTCTCCTTGCTGGTCCTCACGGCGGGTTTCGTCCTCGCTCTGCGGCGCGCGGGCACCGCGCCCTGGTGGCCGGCGGCGCACTGCGCCGCGCTGCTCCTCGCCCTGAAGGCGCCACCGGCCGTGCTGTACGACGCGGTGCGCTACCCGTGGGCGTCCAAGCACGACGCCGTCGTCGACACCCTGCTCGCCAACGGTGAGCTGCGACCGGGCGCGGCGCTGTCGGGCAACATGTCCGCGTACGACCAGTGGCCCGGCTTCTTCACCCTCGACGCGGGTCTGGTGCGCGCCTTCGGCGTGCAGAGCGCCGCCGTGTACGCCAACTGGGCCCCGATCGTCGTCGGCCTGCTCATGCTGCCGGTACTGGTCCTGATCTACCGCACCTTCTGCGAGGACTGGCGGCTGATCTGGACCGCCGTGTGGATCTTCCAGCTCGCCAACTGGGTGGGCCAGGACTACTTCGCCCCGCAGGCGCTCGCCTATCCGCTGCATCTGACGGTCCTCGCGGTGGTGCTCCGGCACTTCGTGCGGCCCGGGTCCGCCGGACGGCTGCGCGACCGCACCTTCCTCGACCCGGTGGCCGCACCCGTCCCGCCGCCGACGGACAGGAGACAGCGCGCGGTGTGCGTGGTGATCCTGGCGCCGCTGATCGCCGCCATCAACGCCACCCACCAGCTCACCCCGGTGATGCTCACCGTCTGTCTGGCCGTGCTCTGCCTCACCCGCCGCTACCGCAACTACGGGCTGCTGGCCGTCGCCGCGCTGCTGATGCTCACCTGGGACCTGACCATGGGGCGGCCCCTGTTCGTCGAGACGCTCTCCACCATCAGGAAGTCGATCGGCGAGCTGACGGAGAACTCCCGCGCCGGCTACACGGGCCGGCTCACCGGCCCCGGACCGGAACTCGCGGGCACCGCCAACGTGGTGATGGTGCTCGCGATCGCCGTCCTCGCCGGGACCGCCGTCGTCCTGCGGCGCCGCCTGACCCGCGGCGCGCTGCCCCTGCTGCTGGTGTCCGTCGCCCCGGTGCCCCTGTTCGCCGTCAACGACTACGGCGGCGAAATGCTCTTCCGCGTCTATCTGTTCGCCCTGCCCGGCGCGGCCTTCTTCGCCGCCGCCGCGCTCGTGCCGGCCGTCGCGGGGACACACCGCAGCAGGGCGAAGGCGCTGCGGCGCAGGACGGCGGCCGTCGCCCTGCCGGCCGTCCTGCTGGTGCTGCTGGCCGGCTTCCTGCCGTCGTACTACGGCAAGGAGAGGATGTTCTACACGCCGCCGGAGGAGACCGCGCTGGTCACCAGGGCCCTCGACAACGCTCCCGACGGCTCGCTGATCCTCGCCACCAGCGGCTCCTTCCCACAGGCCCTCCACCGCTACGACCGTCTCGAGCACTGGTTCTTCGCCGAACAGGCGCTGTCCGAGAACGTGAGGATGCTGAGGGACCCGGCCGGCCACCTCGCGGACGGGATCCCACCGGGCACGAAGGCGTACGTCGTCCTCACCCGCACCCAGGACATCTACGCCGCCGGGGAGGGCCTGCTGCCGCCCGACGGCTTCGAGACCCTGCGCTCGAAGCTGGCCGCCTCGCCCCTCTTCCGGACCGTCGAGAGCCATCCGTACGGCGTCGTCCTGGAGTACCGCCCGGCCGCCACGCCACCCGCCCACCCGGCCGCCCGCTGACGGACACAAGGTGATCGAAGTGACGACCACGGACTCCGAGGACATCGGCAACGGGAACACCGCCGACGGGGGCGGCGTGAACCCGGGCCATGGACATCTGGGCCACGGACATCTGGGCAGCGGACATCTGGGCAGCGGGGTGGCGGGCGACGCGGGGAGAACCAGCGAGACCGGGGAGGATGGAGGGGCGGGGGCGCCCGGGGAGGCCAGGGTGTCCGGGGAGACCAAAGGCGTCCGGTTCACCTCGGTGCAGCTGAGGGCTCTCGTCGCGGTCTCGGGCTGGTCGGCGCTGGCCGCCACCGCCGTGCCCGGCCCCTCCCCCCTGCGCTGGATCCCGGTGCTGCTGTTCGTCCTGTTCGGTCCCGGCTGTGCGGCGCTGTACCCGCAACCGGGTCCCCTGGCTTCCGGCGCCAGGCTGGAGGCGGTCGCGCTCGCCGCGCCCGTCAGCCTCTCGCTCGGAGTGCTCACCGCCACCTCGCTGTTCCTGGTGGAGGCATTCTCGATGACCGCCTTCCTGGTCTCGCTCGCCTGCTTCACCACGCTCACCGCGGCCCTGCCGGGGCTGCCGCTGCCGGCCGCCCGGCGCGGAGCGGTCGAGCGCGCCGGGGTCAGGCGCGGGCCCTACCGCGGCAGTGGCACATGACGGACCGACGCACAGGAGCCCGCCGGTGGGCGGACGGCCCGGGAAGCGCCCGGGCGGACAGCACCCGGGCTGACAGCGCGGGGGCGGAGGGCACCCGGGCGAACAGCGCACGGGCGGACGGCACCCGGGCGAACAGCCTGCGGGCGGACGGCACCCGGGCAGACAGCGTGCGGAGTCGATCAGCGCAGGGCCCGGGAGACGACCCGAGAAGTGCCAGGCGCGCCTACGCGGCGGTCGCGCTGGTGGCGGTGGCCGCGCTGCTCGCCGTGCTCGGCATCTGGGCCCGCCACTCCGAGGACCCGGACTCCGCCGCGGACGCCCTGCCCGACAACGCCGCCTCGGGTGAGCTGCCCACCGGTTCCTGCGCCCCCACCGACACCCTGGTCCCGCCCTGCGGCGCATGGTGGGGCGCCGCCGTACCGTACGCCGAGGACGGTTCCCTCAAGGACGCCGTGCACGGCTTCGAGAAGAGGATCGGCCGCAAGCTGGACCTCGTCTACAACTACCACGACATGTCGGGCACCAAGGCCGACGGCGAACTGCTCACCCCGGACGAACAGGAGCTCGGCAGGGACCGGTTGCTCATGCTGGCCTGGGAGTCCACCGTCTGGACCGAGCCGCACCACGAGAACTGGACGGAGACCCAGCTCGGCTGGAAGAACATCGCCTCCGGCAAGTTCGACGAGGAGATCCTCGATCCGCAGATCCGGCGCATCAAGGCCTACGGCAAACGCGTCTTCCTCTCCTTCGACCAGGAGACCGACGCCCGCATCAAGGAAGGCGCGGGCACCCCGCGGGAGTTCGTCGCCGCCTACCGCCATGTCCGCGACCGGTTCCGTGAACTGGGCGCCGACAACGTGGTGTGGGTGTGGACCGTCTCCGGCTACCTCGGCAGCGCGGCCGACATGAAGGCGCTCTACCCCGGGGACGACTACGTCGACTGGATCGCCATGGACCAGTACAACTACTACCGGTGCCACGGCACCACGGACTGGAAGGACTTCCTGCGCAGTCAACAGCCCAGCTACGCATGGCTGCGCGAGAACATCAGCGACGAGAAGCCGGTGATGCTGGCCGAGTTCGCCACCGCCCCGGACGCCGGCGCCCCGCACCGCCAGCGCGACTGGTACCGGCGGATCCCCGCCGCCGTACGCAAGCTCCCGGAGGTGAAGGCCCTCGTGCACTGGAACCGGCCCACCTCCGAGAAGCCCGAGTGCGACCTCACCGTCAACGAGGGCGCCGGTCTCGAGGGGTACCGGGAGGCGGGTCGGAACGGCTACTTCCACCAGCCGGTGCCCTCCCGCTGACCGCGACGGCACCCCGCGGCCGTCCGGCCATCGCCCGGGCCCGGGTGGCGAGCGGCAGGAACACGGCGGCGAGGACGAGGACGACGAGCAGGGGCAGGGCCGCCGGCGCGAGCTCCCGCCGCCACACCCAACCGCCCACCGCGACGAGGTGAAGGAGGCCCCAGCGCCCCGGCCACGTCAGCCACCGGTCCGCCCGCGCGAGCAGCAGCCACAGCGGTACGAGACACAGCAGCTGCACGGCCGGGGGTGCCCAGCGGAGCAGCGGCTCGGGCCCGTCGAGCCCCGTCCCCGCCGCGAGCGACCCGGCCGCCTTCGCGTACGGCCCCCCGTCCACCGCTGTCGGCTGCCGGCCGAAGGCGCAGGGTACGGCGTACAGGGCGAGCAGCACCGAGGCCAGGGCCGTCCCCGGTAACAGCGCGCCGCGTGCCGTGCGCAGCGTCACCGCGCCGACGAACACCACGAGCAGCAGGCCCCCCGCTGCGAGCGCCGTGGGCGGCAGCGCCGCCAGCAGCCGACGTCCGGTCGGCAGGTCCTCGGTCGGGCCGTCGAACCACGGCAGATCGCGCAGCGCCACCCAGAAGCCCACGGTGGCCAAGCCGAGCAGGCCCCACAACCCGCCCCCGACCCACCGCTCCCGCCCCCCGCCCAGAGCCGACCGTCCCCTCCCGACCCCCCGGCCCCGTGCCCCGCCCTCCCCCGCCCCCTCGCCTCGCTCGACCGGGTCGGACGCCTGAGCGGGCCGCCCCTTCAGCGTCGGCGTGTCCGCCAGCAGCGCCTCCCGTTCGTACCCGGGGCGTCCCACGAACAGGGCGACCGTGTCCTCGTCGACGCCCTCGCGCGCGTGAGCCGCCCGACGCGCCCAGGTCGTGCCATACCCGGCGGTGGCGTTCAGCCGTGCCCCATGGCTGCCGTAGACCGGGGCGGCGGCGGAACGCCCGACGGGCCGCCGGTCGACAGGCGAACGGTCGACGTCCCGACGGTCGACGGGCGAACGGTCGACGGGCGGACGGTCATCAGGCCGACGGCTGTCGGGACGCCGCCTTTCGGGCCCCCGGTCGTCGGCACGATGGTCGGCGGGCCCCTGGTCGACGGCCCCCCGGTCATCGGCGCACCGGTCGACGGCCCGCAGGTCATCGGCGCGCTGGTCGACGGCCACCGGGTCGTCGGCCCGCAGGGCGGAGCGCAGGCCGACGGCGGAGACGGCGGCGATCAGCGTCATGCTGATCAGCACCGCCCAGCCCGCGCCCGCGATCCCGGCGGGGCCGAACAGCAGGGCGGCGCTGCCCAGTACCAGCACGCACATGGCGCCCTGGAGCGCGGCGAGCGCGACGGTCCGGCCCTGCACCCGCAGCACCCCGATGTACAGCTCGACCACGACCCGGGGCAGCGCCCCGGCGGCCAGCAGCCGCAGCACGGTGGTGCCGTGCTCGGCGTAGTCCTCCTGGAACGGCAGCAGGATCCGCGGGGCGAACACCACCAGGAACAGCACCACCGGCACCAGCAGCAGCGTCATCCGGCGCAGCGCCCCGCGCACGCCCTCGGCGAGCTGGCGAGGATCGTGCGAGGCGTGCGCGGTGAGGGAGGAGGCCATGTTGATGGCCATGAACTCCATCGTGCCGCCGACGGTGTACGCCACGTAGAAGTAGCCGTTGTCCGCCGCGCTGAAGCGGACCGCGACCATCACCGGCAGCAGGTTGATCATCGCCAGGCTGAACAGCGCGCCCAGCGAGTCCCCGGCCAGGAAGCGGCCCATCTCGCGCAGTCGCGGCGGCTCCAGGTCGTGGTCGGCGGCGGCCTGGCGCGGGATCAGCCGGTGGAAGATCAACCAGCCCAGCGGCAGGGTCGAGAACGCGATCGCGACGGCCCAGGACACGAAGATCCCGAGCACCGGCAGCGCGGTCGCGCACACGGCCAGCAGGAACAGCTTGCCGACGGAGAACACCGCGTTGCCGACGGGCACCCAGCCCGACCTGCGCAGACCGGTGAGCACCCCGTCCTGGAGCGTGAGCAGCGCCCACGCCACACACGCGACGACGAACGCCGTCCCCGCGGCGGCCGTGCCGAGCGGCGCGTAGGTCGCCCCCCACAGGTCGAGGGTGAGCAGGAAGGCGACGGCGGCGACGGCCACGACCACCGAACTGGCCGCGTACGCCCGCCACACCAGCGAGCCGGTGGCCCGCCCCGCGCGCGGCACGAAGCGGACGACGGCCCCGATCATCGTCGTCGCCGTGATGCCGGCCAGCAGCCGCATCGCCGCGATCGCGGCCGAGCCCTGGCCGACGGCCTCCTCGGAGTAGTAGCGGGCGGCCACCAGCCAGAAGCCCAGACCCAGCACGGCGGACACACCCGTGCTGAGCATCAGGAAGTAGGCGTTCCTGAACAGGGATCCGGAGCCGCGGGTCCGGTCGGCCGGCGGCGCGCCGACCGTCTCCTTTCCGGCGGGCGGCGCCGAGGACCCGGATACCTGCATCCCGGCCTGCGTCTCAGCCACGGGTCGGCTCCAGCCCTCCCGGCGCCTCGGCCGGCCGTACGCCGGACTCCCGGAGCACCTCGACGACCTGCCGGGCCCGCAGCGGATCCACCGGCAGCGCGTGCCGGGCGAACCAGCGGGCCCCCGCGGGATCGGGCGACGGATCGGTGAAGGCGGCACCCGCATAGTCGTCCAGAGGCGGGTCGTACAGGTATCCGACGACGATGCCCCGCCGCGCGAGAGCCGTCCGCGCGGCGTCCCGGTCGGCGACGAACAGCGGTACCCGGAAGAGGGGTTGGACCCGGTCGGCGCGGGGGGTTCCGGGCCGCGCCCACGGTGTGCCCAGAAGCAGTTCCGTGCCCGCCCGGCAGGCCGCCAGCACCTCGTCGAGGCGGTCGAGTCCGCGGCCGATGCGGCTCGTTCTCAGCGGCCCTGAGCGCAGCCGGTAGTCGTGCATGTCGACGCGGACCCAGGAGTCGTGCGCGGTGAGGTCCGGCGCCGCGTCGACCGCGCGGGCCAGCTCGGCCGGCCGCAGCGGCATCCGGATCTCCTCCCGCTCCATCAGCCCGAGCAGCCGCATCGTGGACCAGGCGGCCCGCCGCAGCCGCAGCCCGCGCACGGTCGCCTCCGCGTACGGCCGGACGGTGTAGGCGAGTTCCGCCGTGATCCGTCCCGGCAGCAGCAGGTCCTCGCCGGCCTTCTCCAGGGCATCGCGCAGTCCCGGGTCGGCGCAGGCCAGGAATCCACCGGCCTTGGCACCCACATGCTTGGACAGGCTGAAGACGGCGGCGTCCCCCCAGGCCCCGACCGGTCTGCCACCCACCTCGCTGCCGATGGCGTGCGCCCCGTCCTCGAACAACGGGATGCCCAGCGCGTCGCACTCGGCCCGCAGGCGTGTCGTGTCGTCCGGGTTGCCGTACAGATTCGTCGTGAGGACGCCGGAGAGCGAGCCCCACATCTCCTCGGGCACGGCATCGACGTCGATCGACGCGTCCAGCGGGTTCAACGGCGCCTGCACGGGCCGCAGTCCGGCCGCGAGCAGGACGAAGAAGATCACGTCGTCGTTGACCGGCGACATCAGTACCCGTCCGCCGGGCGGGCACCAGTGGCGCAAGGCCACGTACAGCCCGAATCTGCACGACGGTACGTACACGCATTCCCGGCCGAGTCTGTCGCGCATCGTCGCTTCCAGCCGCTTCGGCCGTGGGCCACGCCGCGCCGACCCGAGGCCGGCCTCCCCTATGACCATCCGCCCCCCAGTCGTGCCAGGGGAGGACCCCCTCCCCGAGGCCCTCCGGCACCCGCCCAGAGTCTCCGCTTTCGCACCACTCCGTCAAGATTGCGTACCGGCCGACGGATGACACCGGGTGAGCGTCCGGAAGCGGAGAGCAGCCGCCCGGCAGGCCGCCCCCGTCCGGCGCCCGTGTCGGTTCCCCCGCGTCAGCCGTAACGTGTGCCGCGGCTCGGCGCACCCCCGCGGCACCCGCTCGGGGTCCGGCAGGCCCGACATGGCGAGCACCAGAGACCGCACGAAAGTGAGGCACTACCCCATGCCCCCCTTCGACCTTCCCGAAGGCGACCCCTTCGGTCCGCACAACCTCCCGTACGGCGTCTTCTCCCTGCCGGGCTCCGCGGAGCGGACCGTCGGCGTCCGGCTCGGTGACCATGTCCTCGACGCGGGCGCGGCGGCCCGTGCGTTCGACTCGCCGCACGCCGACCTGCTCGCCTCGCCGACGCTCGGCCCGCTGCTGGCGGCGGGACGCACGACCTGGTCGCAGGTGCGCCGCGCCCTGACGGAGTGGGTGACCGACCCCGCCCACCGGCTCACCGTCGAACCGCTCCTCCAGCCCCTGTCCGACGTGACCCTGCACCTTCCCTTCCAGGTCGCCGACTACGTCGACTTCTACTCGTCCGAGCACCACGCCCGGAACGCGGGAGCGATCTTCCGTCCGGACGCCGGGGACACCCTCCTGCCCAACTGGAAGCACCTGCCGGTCGGCTACCACGGCCGGGCCGGCACGGTCGTGGTCTCCGGCACGGACGTCGTCCGCCCGTCGGGCCAGCGCAAGGCGCCCACCGACCAGGCCCCGGTCTTCGGCCCCTCCGTGCGGCTCGACATCGAGGCCGAGGTCGGCTTCGTGGTCGGCGCGCCCTCGCGGCAGGGCAGCCCGGTCGCGCTGACCGACTTCCGCGAGCACGTCTTCGGCCTGTGCCTGCTCAACGACTGGTCCGCCCGCGACCTCCAGGCCTGGGAGTACGTCCCGCTCGGCCCGTTCCTCGCGAAGTCGTTCGCCACGTCGGTGTCGGCGTGGATCACCCCGCTGGAGGCCCTGGAGAACGCGCGGGTGACACCCCCGGAGCGGACCCACCCCCTCCTGCCCTATCTGGACGACGCGGCGACCGAACCCGCCGGCTACGACCTGCGCATCTCCGTCGCGCTCAACGGTCAGGCGATCTCCCACCCGCCCTTCTCCACCATGTACTGGACGGCCGCCCAGCAACTCGCCCACCTCACGGTCAACGGCGCCTCCCTGCGCACGGGCGACCTGTACGGCTCGGGCACGGTGAGCGGTCCCGAGCCGCACCAGCGCGGCTCCCTGCTCGAACTGACCTGGAACGGCCGCGACCCGCTGGAACTCCCCGACGGCAAGCGGACGTTCCTGGAGGACGGCGACGTGGTGACACTCACGGCCTGGGCTCCCGGCCCAGGTGGAGCGCGCGTGGGCCTGGGAGAGGTGAGCGGCCGGGTGATCGCCGGGTAGGGAGCGGAGGCGGCCGGTGCCGGATCCGGGCGTCGTCCCGGGCTGACTCCCGGAGCAACCGCCGTCATACTGGCGGCGGGCACGGTTCTCGTGCCGAGCCCGCCGCCCATGGCAGGCCGCACGCACGCGGACACGCCGTAACCACCCCGCGCGCACGTGGTCCCCGCCCCCTTCCCGACCAGGATCCGGAGCCCATGGCATGACCCTCTGCCTGCTCCTGCTGAGCGTCGTCGCCCTGGCCGCCGCCGGGCCGGCACCGCGCGCGCTCACCCGGTCCGCCTGGCCCGAGCGGGAGCCCGTGGTCGGACTGTGGGTGTGGCAGTGCCTGGTCGCCACGGTCCTGCTGTGCTGCCTGACCGCCCTGACCCTGGGCGCCGCCGCCGTGTTCCACACCGTCCGCGCCCGGGTCTTCGCCCCCGCACCCCCGGGGGTCTCCGAGGCGTACGACCTCTCCGCCGCCCCCCTGTGGGCGGTGGCCCTGACCCTGCTGCTGGCCTGCGGGGCCGCCTGGACCACCGCGATGCTGGCCCGCGAGCTCGTCGAGGCGCGCCGCCGCCGCGGCCGGGCCAGGGACCACCTGCGGGAGCGCGCCCCCGACCTGCCCGCCGGCCTGCCGTCCGCCCGGGGCCCGCTGCTGGTGCTGGAGGACGAGTATCCGGACGCCTGGTGGATGCCCGGCCACCCGCCCCAGTTGATCGTGACGACCGGCGCCCTGCACCGCCTCACCTCCCACCAGCTGGACGCCGTCCTCACCCATGAGCGCGGCCATGCCCGCGCCCACCACGACTGGCTGCTCCACCTGTCGACCGCCCTTGCCACCGGCTTCCCCCGCATTCCGCTCTTCTCCCACTTCTGCGACCAGACCCACCGCCTGGTCGAACTCGCCGCCGACGACACGGCGTCCCGCCGCTGCGGTCACCTGACGACGGCGCTGGCCCTGATCGAGCTGAACCAGCACCGGGGCGTGCTGTCCTGCGCCTCCAGCCACCGTCTCCTGGGCGAGCGGGTCGACCGCCTGCTGGAGCCGCCCCCGCGCCTGCTCCGCAGACAGCGGGCGCTGACGACGACGGTGGCCACGCTCGTGCCGCTGCTGCCCCTGCTGATCACCTTCGCCCCGGGACTGACGGCACTGGCCTGACGACGCCTCCCTGACGACACCGGCCTGACGACGCCGTCCCGACGGCGCTGTCCCGACGGCGCTGTCCCGACGGCGCTGTCCCGACCTGGCAGATCTTGTGTGCGCCGGTCCGGTTTCCCCAGGTCAGCGACGTGTCTGACGCCTCCGCAGGTGGCGCAACACTCCGGCAACACCGCTTTCCCTACCGGCTCGCTATGGTTCGAAACATGCCAGCCACCGACCGCATCCGAGACCACGCCGGCCAGGGCGCGACCACCGTCGCCGCCCACCGTGCGCGCCGTCGGCTGCGCGCGGACCAGGCCCGGCAGCTCGCGGACCTCCTGCGCCGCCAGCTGCTCAGCGACGGCTTCCCGGACGGCACGCTCCCTCACGAGTCGACCCTCGCCTGTGACTACCGCGCCTCCCGCAACACCGTCCGCCAAGCTCTCGACCTCCTCCGGGCGGAGGGCCTGGTGGAGCGGCTGCCCGGCGTCGGCACGGTCGTCGTGGCGCAGAAGTACCCGCACGGTCTGGACTGTCTGATGGGCCTCGCGGAGACCTTGCACGAGCACGGCCATGTCACCAACGAGGTCCGCACGATGGGCCCCGTCGCCGCGCCGGCCCCGGTGGCCGACCGCCTTCACGTCGCGCCCGGCACCGACGTGCTCTACATCGAACGCCTGCGCAGGCTCGGTGGTCTCCCCCTCTCTCTCGACCTCACCTACATCCCGCTCGACATCGGAACCGCCCTGCTCGGCGCCGATCTGGAGAACACCGACGTCTTCCGGCTCCTGGAGGCGGTCACCGGCCAGCGGCTCGGCCACGCCGAGATCACGCTGGAGGCGGTGAACGCGGACGCCCACTCCGCCGCCGTACTGGAGGCACCACGTGGCGCGGCCGTCCTGATGCTCGAACGCCTCACCCACCTCGCCGATGGCCGCCCGGTGGACCTGGAGTTCATCCGCTTCCGCGGGGACCGCATCTCGATGAGCGGCCTGCTGCACCGCTCGCTCTGACCTCTCGCACCGACATCGCCTTCACCACCGCCCCTCCGCTCCCTTCTTCGTTCTCCGCTTCTGCGTTCTCTTCGCCGCCCTCACCTCTTCATCGTTCGGCACGACCTCATCGGTTCACCGTCGAGCCGGATTTCTCAGAATTTCTCGGGACTTTTCTGGAGACAGCCATGACCTTGGCGCCCCAGCGGGCCGACGTGCCCGTGACCATCGACGAGTCGAAGTGCATCGACGGCTGCACGCTCTGCGTGGACATGTGCCCGCTGGACTCCCTCGCCATCGACGAGAGCAACGGCAAGGCCTACATGCACGTCGACGAGTGCTGGTACTGCGGCCCGTGCGCGGCCCGCTGTCCCACCGGTGCCGTCACGGTCAACATGCCCTATCTGCTCCGGTGAAAGGCCCGAACCCCCATGCAACCCAAAGCGACAGCAGCGACAGCCGCGTCCGCCGCCCTCCTGCTGCTCCCTCTCACCGGATGCGGCAGCGCCGAGGCCGGTAGCGGTTCCACGGTCACCGTCACCGTCGGCTACCAGTCCAAGACCATCAACACGGTCACGGCGGGCACCCTCCTGCGCTCGCTCGGCTACTTCGAGAAGGAGCTGAACGCCCTCGGCGACGGCACCACCTACAAGGTGGACTGGCAGGACTACGCCACCGGCGCGCCCATCACGGCGCAGATGACCGCCGGGAAGATCGACATCGGCTCGATGGGCGACTTCCCGCTGCTCATCAACGCGGCCCGCGGCAAGCAGCTCGGCAAGCCCACCCACCTGGTCTCGGTCACCGGCTACAACCTCCGCGGCGGCCTCAACACCATCGTCACGGCGCCCGACTCCACGCTCGCCTCCATCGAGGACCTCAAGGGCAAGAAGGTCTCCACCAGCATCGGTTCCGCCGCCGACGGCACCCTCGTACGGGCCTTGAAGCGCGCCGGCATCGACCCGGCCAAGGGCATCGAGAAGCTCAACCAGCAGCCGGCCGTGGGGGCGTCGGCCCTCTCCGCGGGCAGCGCCGACGCGCTCTCGCAGTTCGTCGCCTGGCCCGGCCTGCTCGCCTACCAGGGCAAGGCGAAAGCCCTTTACGACGGCGCCCAGTTGGACCTGCCCACCTTCCACGGGGTCACCGCCCGCGAGGACTTCGCCAAGAAGCGCCCGGCCGTACTGGAGGCGTTCCTGAAGGCGCAGGCGCAGGCCACCGACTACCTCGACACGCACCCGGTGGCCGCCGCCGAGAAGGTCGCGAAGGCCACCGGCCTGCCCGCCGAGGTCGTCTACCTCTACAACGGCGCCCACGGCATCTCCACCTTCGACCCGGCCGTCAAGCCCCGGCTGGTCGCCGCGCTCAAGGAGGACGTCTCGATCCTGAAGGCGGCCAAGCTGACCGGAGACATCGACGTGGACGCCTTCGTCGACGACCGGTACGTGAAGAAGGCGCTCGGCCCGTCCTACGCGAAGCAGCTCGCCGCCACGCCCCCGCCCGCCGCGAGCGAGGTCTGGCCCGAGGACGCCACCGAGACCCGATCCTTCACGACACCCGCCGAGCTGCTGGCCTACGTCGCGCAGCACAAGGACGGCATCCGCGCCGCCTACGTCCCCGACGCCACCACCGGCACTCTGTGGTTCGCCGACAAGTCCGTATGGGTGGCCGACGGCGCGACGCTCCTGCCGTTCGTCGCCCCGGCCACCGCCCAGGCCTACATCGGCACCCACGGCGGCGCCCGAGTCGTCACGTACGCCGACGCGCTGGGGCGGGCGTCGTGACCCGGTACGCGTTGCGGGTGGCGTCGGTCGCGGGCGCACTCGGCCTGTGGCAGTTGCTGACCAGCATGGACGTCGATCTGTGGTTGCGTTTCTCGCAGTTCCCCACGGTCGCCGACGTGGCCCGCGCCTTCGCCGAGCGCCTGGCCGGCGACGACTACTGGACCGACCTCACCGACAGCCTGACCCGCATCGTCACCGGCTTCCTCCTGGCCGCCGTCCTCGGTGTGGCCACGGGCGTGCTCGTGGCGCGCTCGCGCCTCGCCGAGGACCTGCTCGGACCGATCCTCGAAGTCGTCCGCCCGATCCCCGCGATCGCCCTGGTGCCCGTCGCGATCCTGCTCTTCCCCTCCAACGAACAGGGCATCGTCTTCATCACCTTCACCGCCGCCTTCTTCCCGGTCCTGGTCTCCACCCGGCACGCCGTCCGCGCGCTGCCCCCCGGTTGGGAGGAGGCGGTCCGCACCATGGGCGGCGGCCGGTGGCGGATCCTCGGTTCGGTCGTCCTGCCCGGGGCGCTGCCCGGCATCTTCGGCGGCCTCTCGGTCGGCATCGGGGTGTCGTGGATCTGTGTGATCTCCGCCGAGATGATCTCCGGTCAGTACGGTGTCGGCTACCGCACCTGGCAGGACTTCACGGTCGTCGACTACCCGGGGGTGTTCGTCGGCATGGTCACGATCGGCGTGCTCGGCTGGGCCACGTCCACGACCGTGGAACTCCTCGGTCGCCGCCTCACCCGCTGGCTGCCGCGCACCTCGTACGTCCCCACCGGCCGGGCCCGGCCGAGGAGTCCCCTTCCGGCCGCTCCGGCACCGGCGGTCTCCCCCGCCGTCCCCACCGGACCCGAACCCGAGGAGGCACGCGATGAGCACCTCGTCTGAGACCCGCGAGACCACCCGCGCGGACACCGCGGACGCGGTCGCCGCCCCGGCCACCGCGACGGGCGTACCCGGTACGGCGGTTCGCGGCACCCGGCTCACCCTGCGCGCGGCCACCCTCGGCCGCCCCGACGCCGCCGCTCTGGCCGAGGTCGACCTGGACGTCCCGCCGGGCGAGATCCTCACCGTCGTCGGTCCCTCGGGCTGCGGCAAGTCGACGCTGCTGCGCACGCTGGCCGGGCTGCTGCCCGCGCTGTCCGGAGCCGTGGAGCAGGACGGCCGGCCGATCGGCGGACCGGCGGCGGACCGCGCGCTGGTCTTCCAGGAGGACGCCCTGCTCCCCTGGCGCAGCCTGCTGGCCAACGTCGAACTGCCCCTCGCCATCCAGGGCGCGCCGCGCGCGGAGCGCAGGAAGCAGGCCGCGGCCTGGCTCGAGCGGGTCGGACTCGCCGACCGCGCACGGCAGTTGCCGCACCGGGTCTCCGGCGGCCAGCGCCAGCGGGCGCAACTGGCGCGGGCGCTCGCCGCCGGCCCGCGCGCCGTCCTCATGGACGAACCCTTCGGCGCCCTCGACGCCCAGACCCGCGCCGGCATGCAGGACCTGCTGGTGGAAGTGCTGCACGGCACGGGCGCGACCGTCGTCTTCGTCACCCACGACGTGGACGAGGCCCTGTTCCTCGGCGACCGCGTGGTCCTCCTCGGCGCGGGCCGCCTCGTCGCCGTACGGGACGTACCGCGTCCCCGCGATCGCGCCGCCCATGACGACCCCGCGCGCGTGGCGCTGCGCCGCGATGTCCTGACCTCACTGAGCATCTGAAAGGCACCCCGGTGGACACCCTCCTCCAGATCCCCGCGCTCGGCGACGCCGAGGAGCTGACCTGCGACGTCCTCGTCATCGGGGGCGGGACCGCCGGCACCATGGCCGCGCTGACCGCCGCCGAGCACGGCGCGGACGTCCTGCTCCTGGAGAAGGCCCACGTACGCCACTCCGGGGCCCTCGCGATGGGCATGGACGGCGTCAACAACGCGGTCGTCCCCGGCCGCGCCGAGCCGGACGACTACGTCGCCGAGATCACCCGCGCCAACGACGGCATCGTCGACCAGTCCACCGTCCGCCAGACCGCCACCCGCGGCTTCGCCATGGTGCAGCGCCTGGAGTCGTACGGCGTGAAGTTCGAGAAGGACGAGCACGGCGACTACGCGGTCCGCCAGGTCCACCGTTCCGGCTCCTATGTGCTGCCCATGCCGGAGGGCAAGGACGTCAAGAAGGTGCTGTACCGGCAGTTGCGGCGGCGCGAGATGCGGGAGCGGATCCGCATCGAGAACCGGGTGATGCCGGTGCGTGTGCTGACCTCGCCCGAGGACGGACGCGCCATCGGGGCGGTCGGCTTCAACACCCGCACGGGGCAGTTCGTCACCGTCCGCGCGGGCGGGGTGGTCCTGGCGACCGGCGCCTGCGGCCGCCTCGGCCTGCCCGCCTCCGGCTACCTGTACGGCACGTACGAGAACCCCACCAACGCCGGTGACGGCTACGCCATGGCCTACCACGCGGGCGCCGAGCTGACCGGCATCGAGTGCTTCCAGATCAACCCGCTGATCAAGGACTACAACGGCCCCGCCTGCGCCTATGTCGCCAATCCCTTCGGCGGCTACCAGGTCAACCGGCACGGCGAACGCTTCGTCGACTCCGACTACTGGTCGGGCCAGATGATGGCTGAGTTCGCGGCGGAGGTCGCCAGCGACCGGGGCCCGGTGTACCTGAAGCTGAGCCACCTCCCCGAGGAGTCGATCTCGGCCCTGGAGTCGATCCTGCACTCCACCGAGCGTCCGACCCGGGGCACCTTCCACTCCGGGCGCGGTCACGACTACCGCACGCACGACATCGAGATGCACATCTCGGAGATCGGCCTGTGCGGCGGTCATTCGGCCTCGGGCGTGCGAGTGGACGAGCACGCCCGCACGACCGTCCCGCGCCTGTACGCCGCCGGTGACCTGGCCTGCGTCCCGCACAACTACATGATCGGCGCGTTCGTCTTCGGCGACCTGGCCGGCGCCGACGCGGCCCGGTACACGGCGTACGACGGTGAGCTTCCCGCCGACCAGCTGCGCGCGGCGCACGAGCTGATCTACCGCCCGTTGCGCAACCCGGAGGGCCCGCCGCAGCCCCAGGTCGAGTACAAGCTGCGCCGTTTCGTGAACGACTACGTGGCCCCGCCGAAGTCGGGCGCGCGGCTGTCGCTGGCCCTGGAGTCCTTCGAGCGGATGCGCGACGACATCGCCGAGATGGGTGCCCGCAACCCGCACGAGTTGATGCGGTGTGCGGAGGTCTCCTTCATCCGTGACTGCGCGGAGATGGCCGCGCGGGCCTCCCTGGCCCGTACCGAGTCCCGCTGGGGCCTGTACCACGACCGCCTCGACCACCCTCGCCGCGACGACGCGTCCTGGTTCCATCACCTCGATCTGCACAAGTCCCCCTCCGGTGCGATGGAGTTCACGGCCCGGCCCGTGGCTCCGTATCTGGTTCCGGTCGACGGGTTCACCCCCGTCGGCGGTCCGTCCCGGCCGCTCGGCGAAGTCCATCCCGAGGACGTGGCCACGGCCGGTTCACGTGACGTGGCACCCCTCGCCACCGGCGCCGAGGCAGCCGCCCCGCAGCCCACGGGCCCCTCGGCGCCCGTGACGCCCGAACCCGCCCTCGATCGCTCCTCTCCCCGGTCGTCCGTCCGTCTTCTCGAACTCGTCGCTCTCGCCGAGGACGAGCCCGAACTCGCTTCCCTGCTGCCCTACTTGAGCGACACGGTGGCCGCCGTCCGGCGCGAGGCCGTGGCCGTCCTCACCGAGACCGTGCCGTCGGGCACCGGCCCCGCCCTTGCCGAGGCGCTGCGCGACCCCGCCGCGGAGGTGCGCGCCGCGGCGGCGGCCTCGCTGCGCGAACTCGTCGAGACCCTGCCGGCGGAACCCGCCCTGCGCGAGGGCCTCGCCGCTGCCCTGTCCGAGCCCGACCCCGTCGTCCGCGCGGCGGCCCTGGACGTACTGCGTGCCCTGCGCCTCGGTGACGCCGCCCTGTTCGCGGGCTTGCTCACAGACTCCGACATCGCCGTCCGGATCGAGGCGGTCCGCGCCCTGGTCTCGGTCGACGCCGCCGAGGAACTGGCCCGCGCGGCGGCCGCCGACCCGTCCCGCGAGGTGCGCGTCACGATCGCCAAGTCCCTCGCCACGGTGGCGGCCGGACGCCTGAGCGGCACCTCACCGACCGACACCGCCCCGAACACGCCCCCCGGCGACGCTGACAAACCCGGCACCGGCACCGGCTTCAGCACCGGCTCCGGCTCCGGCTCCAGCAACGGCTCCGGCTCCGGCTCCGGCTCCAGCAACGGCTCCGGCTCCGGCTCCGGCTCCGGCTCCAGCAACGGCTCCGGCTTCAGCACCGGCTCCGGCTCCGATGCGGGCCTCGTCCCGGGACTCGACGCCGTCCACGCGGCCCTGGTCGGGCTCGTCGACGACCCCGATGCCCTGGTGCGTGCCGCCGCCTACGGGGCGCTGGGCACCACCGGCTGCCCGGCGCCGCTCGCCGCCCGGGCCGTGCGCGCCCTGGCCGACCCCGCCTGGCAGGTCCGCGCCGGTGCCGCCACCGCGCTGTCCGTGGCCCACCCCGACACGGCCCTGCCCGTCCTGGCCAAGGCCCTGGCCGACCCGAATGCCGACGTCCGCAAGGCCGCCGTCCTGGCCCTGACCCGGCACCGCGCCTCGGAAGCCGCCCGCGCGGCCCTCGCCACGGCGACGACGGACTCCGACGCGGACGTCAGGGCGTACGCGACGCGCGCTCTGTGAGACGCCGCGCTCCGTGGGGCACCGGTCCGGCACCGGCCGGAGACGGTCCGCCTACATCCAGTCCTCGGGTTCCGGCTCCGCGTCCATCTCGGGCCAGTAGTCCGGGTCCCCCTGATCCGCGCCGGTGCCGGGCCGGGTGGCGGCCCCGGCACCCGGGGTCGGCGCCGGGCCGGAGCTGTCCTCGGTCCCCGGAGCGGCGGTGTCCGGTGTCCCGCCCAGTGCGGCCAGCACCGCGATCACGCCCTCCCCGTACGTGACCAGCTTCTTCTCGCCGACGCCGCTGATGCCGCCGAGCTGCTTCACCGAGGTCGGCCAGGCCGTGGCGATCTCCCGGAGCGTGGCGTCGTGGAAGATGACGTACGCCGGGACGCCCTGCTCACGGGCCTGCTCGGCCCGCCAGGCACGCAGGGCCTCGAAGGCCGGCACCAGTTCCTCGGGCAGCTCGGCCGCGGCGGCCTTGGCCTTGCCCCTGCCGGAGGAGGACGAGCCCGACCCCTTCGCAGCCGCCGGCTTCTTCGGCTCCTTGCGCAGCGGCACGTCCCGCTCGCGGCGCAGGACCGACCCGCTGGCCTCCGTGAGCACCAGCGTGCCGTACTCGCCCTCGACCGCGAGCAGCCCTTGCGCCAGCAACTGCCGTACGACGCCGCGCCATTCGCCCTCGGAGAGATCCGCCCCGATGCCGAACACCGACAACTGGTCGTGGTCGAACTGGATCACCTTGGCCGTGCGCTTGCCCGTCAGGATGTCGACGATCTGCACGGCGCCGAACTTCTGCCCGCGCTCCCGTTGGAGCCGCACCACCGTCGACAGCACCTTCTGGGCCGCGACCGTGCCGTCCCAGGTCTCCGGAGGGGTGAGGCAGGTGTCGCAGTTGCCGCAGCCCGTCGCGCCCGGTTCCTGCCCGAAGTAGGCGAGGAGTTGTCCGCGACGGCACCGGGAGGTCTCGCACAGCGCCAGCATCGAGTCCAGGTGTGCGGCGGCGCGCCGCCGGAAGGCCTCGTCGCCCTCACCGGACTGGATCAGCTTGCGCTGCTGTATGACGTCGTTGAGGCCGTAGGCCATCCACGCGGTGGAGGGCAGGCCGTCGCGGCCGCCACGCCCCGTCTCCTGGTAGTAGCCCTCGATCGACTTGGGCAGGTCGAGGTGGGCGACGAACCGTACGTCCGGCTTGTCGATGCCCATGCCGAAGGCGATGGTCGCGCACACGACCAGGCCGTCCTCCCGCAGGAAGCGGGACTGGTGCGCCGCGCGCGTGCCCGCGTCCAGGCCCGCGTGGTACGGCACGGCCTCCACGCCGTTGCGCGAGAGGAACTCGGCTGTCTTCTCGACGGAGTTGCGCGAGAGGCAGTACACGATGCCCGCGTCACCCGCGTGCTCCTCGCGCAGGAAGCTCAGCAGCTGCTTCTTGGGGTCGGACTTCGGCACGATCCGGTACTGGATGTTGGGCCGGTCGAAGCTCGCCACGAAGTGCCGGGCCGACGGCATGTGCAGCCGCTGGGTGATCTCCTGGTGCGTCGCGTCCGTGGCCGTCGCGGTGAGCGCGATCCGCGGGACGTCCGGCCAGCGCTCGCCGAGCAGCGAGAGGGACAGGTAGTCGGGCCGGAAGTCGTGGCCCCACTGGGAGACGCAGTGCGCCTCGTCGATCGCGAAGACCGCGATCTTGCCGCGCGAGAGGAGGTCCAGGGTGGAGTCCAGGCGCAGGCGCTCCGGGGCCAGGTACAGCAGGTCCAGCTCGCCCGCGAGGAACTCGGCCTCGACCACGCGCCGCTCGTCGAAGTCCTGCGTGGAGTTCATGAACCCGGCGTTGACGCCGAGCGCCCGCAGCGCGTCCACCTGGTCCTGCATCAAGGCGATCAGCGGCGAGACCACGATGCCCGTGCCGGGTCTGACCAGGGCGGGGATCTGGTAGCACAGCGACTTTCCGCCGCCGGTGGGCATGAGGACGACCGCGTCCCCGCCGGCCACCACGTGCTCGATGACCGCTTCCTGCTCGCCGCGGAAGGCGTCGTATCCGAAGACCCGGTGCAGCGTGGCCAGTGCCTCGCTGTCGGTCCGCTCCGGTGTCCCGGTGATACCTGTCATCTCGCTGATCCCGCCCGTCCCGCCCATCGACTGGTCCCCCGTACGTCGTCTCTCGACCACTGCCTCCACGATAGGGGTCCGGACTGACAGCGCCGGAGTTATCCACAGGTTCGGTCCGGTGACTCCGGGTGACAGGCCGGTGGAAATCGCCCCGCCCGCTCACCTGTACGACGCAGACGGGCCCGGCCCCCGCCTGGGGAGCCGGGCCCGTCGTCACAGGCACCCGCGGACCGGCGCAGCCGGATGCGCGGCTCAGCGCACGAACACTCCCGCCTGGTTCGCCAGGTCGAGGAAGTACTGCGGCGCCACACCGAGCACCAGCGTGACCGCCACGCCCACCGCGATCGCCGTCATCGTCAGTGGCGACGGGACGGCGACGGTCGGCCCCTCGGGCCGCGGCTCGCTGAAGAACATCAGCACGATCACACGGATGTAGAAGAACGCCGCGATCGCCGACGAGATCACACCGACCACGACCAGCGGGGCCGCGCCGCCCTCCGCCGCCGCCTTGAACACGGCGAACTTACCGGCGAACCCGGAGGTCAGCGGGATACCGGCGAAGGCCAGCAGGAACACCGCGAACACGGCCGCCACCAGGGGGGACCTGCGCCCGAGCCCGGCCCACTTGGACAGGTGGGTCGCCTCGCCGCCGGCGTCCCGAACGAGGGTGACCACCGCGAACGCCCCGATCGTCACGAACGAGTACGCGGCCAGGTAGAAGAGCACCGAGGAGACGCCGTCCGGGGTGGTCGCGATGACACCGGCGAGGATGAATCCGGCGTGCGCGATGGACGAGTACGCCAGCAGGCGCTTGATGTCGGTCTGCGTGATCGCGACGATCGCGCCGCCCAGCATGGTGACGATCGCGACGCCCCACATGACCGGCCGCCAGTCCCAGCGCAGGCCGGGCAGGACGACATAGAGCAGGCGCAGCAGCGCGCCGAAGGCGGCCACCTTGGTCGCCGCTGCCATGAAGCCGGTGACCGGGGTCGGCGCGCCCTGGTAGACGTCGGGCGTCCACATGTGGAACGGCACCGCGCCCACCTTGAACAGCAGCCCCATGACGATCATCGCGGCGCCGACGAGGAGCAGCGCGTCGTTGCCCATGGTGTCGGCGAGCGCCGGGTTCACGTTCTGGACGGTGCCGTCGACGACCTGCGCGATCGTGCCGTACGACACCGAGCCCGCGTACCCGTACAGCAGGGCGATGCCGAAGAGGGTGAACGCCGAGGCGAACGCGCCGAGGAGGAAGTACTTGACCGCGGCCTCCTGCGACATGAGCCGCTTGCGGCGGGCCAGCGCGCACAGCAGGTACAGCGGCAGCGAGAAGACTTCCAGGGCGATGAACAGGGTCAGCAGGTCGTTGGCCGAAGGGAAGACCAGCATGCCGGCGACCGCGAACAGCAGCAGCGGGAAGACCTCGGTGGTCGTGAATCCGGCCTTGACCGCGGCCTGCTCGCTGTCGCTGCCGGGCACGGACGCCGCCTGGGCGGCGAAGGAGTCGACCCGGTTGCCGTGCACCTCGGGGTCGAGGCGCCGTTCGGCGAAGGTGAACAGGCCGACCAGGGCGGCCAGCAGGATCGTGCCCTGGAGGAAGAGGGCCGGTCCGTCGACCGCGATCGCGCCCATGGCCGCGATGCGCGCCTTCGTGGTGCCGTACCCGCCCTGCGCCAGGGCGACCACCGCGGCGAAGGCGGCGGTCAGCGCCACGACGGATACGAACAGTTGTGCGTAGTAGCGGTGCTTGCGCGGCACGAACGCCTCGACCAGCACTCCGATGATCGCCGCGCCGACGACGATCAAGGTGGGCGACAATTGCCCGTACTCGATCTTCGGCGAGTCGATCTTCGAGATCGGTTCGGCCGCGGTTGCCGCCGTTGTCCACAGGCTGTGGACGGCTGATGCGCTCACTTGGCCGCCTCCACCTCGGGCTGGGGGTCCTTCTTGTGTACGTCGGACAGGGTCTGCTTGACCGCCGGATCCACGATGTCCGTGACCGGCTTCGGATAGACGCCCAGGAAGATCAGCAGCACGATCAGCGGGGCGACGACCAGGAGCTCACGCGCGCGCAGGTCGGGCATCGCCGAGACCTCCGGCTTCACCGGACCCGTCATCGTCCGCTGGTAGAGGACGAGGGTGTAGAGCGCGGCGAGGACGATGCCGAAGGTGGCGACGATGCCGATCGCCGGATACCGCTCGAAGGTGCCGACGAGGACCAGGAACTCGCTCACGAACGGCGCGAGTCCCGGCAGCGACAGCGTCGCCAGACCGCCGATCAGGAAGGTGCCGGCGAGCACCGGGGCGACCTTCTGCACCCCGCCGTAGTCGGCGATGAGCCGCGAGCCGCGCCGGGAGATCAGGAAGCCCGCCACCAGCATCAGGGCGGCCGTCGAGATGCCGTGGTTGACCATGTAGAGCGTCGCGCCGGACTGGCCCTGGCTGGTCATCGCGAAGATGCCCAGGATGATGAACCCGAAGTGCGAGATCGACGCGTACGCCACCAGCCGTTTGATGTCCCGCTGACCCACGGCGAGCAGCGCCCCGTAGATGATGCTGATCACCGCGAGGACGAGGATGGCGGGCGTCGCCCACTTGCTCGCCTCCGGGAACAGCTGGAGGCAGAACCGGAGCATCGCGAAGGTGCCCACCTTGTCGACGACCGCCGTGATGAGCACGGCGACCGGGGTGGTCGACTCACCCATGGCGTTGGGCAGCCAGGTGTGCAGCGGCCACAGGGGCGCCTTCACGGCGAAGGCGAAGAAGAAGCCCAGGAACAGCCAGCGTTCGGTGTTCGTCGCCATGTCGAGCGTGCCGTTGGCGCGGGCCTCGGCGATCTCCGTGAGCGAGAAGTTCCCGGCGACCACATAGAGGCCGATCACCGCGGCCAGCATGATCAGACCGCCGACCAGGTTGTAGAGGAGGAACTTCACGGCCGCGTACGACCGTTGGGTGGACGCCGCCTCCTCGCCGTGTTCGTGGGCCCGGTCCCCGAAGCCGCCGATGAGGAAGTACATCGGGATCAGCATGGCTTCGAAGAAGATGTAGAAGACGAAGACGTCGGTGGCCTCGAAGGAGATGATCACCATCGCCTCGACGGCCAGGATCAGGGCGAAGAAGCCCTGCGTCGGCCGCCAGCGCCCCGCGGCGTAGCTGCTGAGGGAGGCGTCGCCCGTCTCCAGCGGGTCGGCGTCGTGCCAGCCCGCGAGAATGATGAACGGGATCAGCAGCGCGGTCAGCACGACGAGCGCCACCCCGATGCCGTCCACACCGAGCTCGTACCTGACCCCGAAGTCCGCGATCCAGGAGTGCGATTCGGTGAGCTGGTAGCGGCCGCCGTCCGGGTCGAAGCGGACCAGGACGACGATCGCCAGGGCGAGTGTCGCGAGGGAGAACACCAGGGCCAGCGATTTGGCGGCGTTGCGCCGGGCGGCCGGTACGGCGGCCGTGAGGACCGCCCCGATCGCCGGGAGCGCCGCCGTCGCTGTCAGCAGAGGAAAGGACATCGGTATCAGACCGCCCTCATCAGCAGGGTCGCGGCGATGAGGACCGCCGCACCGCCGAACATCGAGACCGCGTACGAGCGCGCGAAGCCGTTCTGGACCCGGCGCAGGCGCCCGGAGAGGCCGCCGACCGAGGCCGCCGTGCCGTTGACGACTCCGTCGACCAGGGTGTGGTCGACGTAGACCAGGGAGCGCGTGAGGTGCTCGCCGCCGCGGACCAGGACGACGTGGTTGAAGTCGTCCTGGAAGAGGTCGCGCCGGGCGGCCCGGGTGAGCAGCGACCCGCGTGGGGCGACGATCGGGACCGGACGGCGGCCGTACTGGGCGTACGCGATCGCCACACCGACCACCAGGACCACCATCGTGGCGAGGGTGACGGTCAGGGCGCTGACCGGGGAGTCGCCGTGCGAGTGGCCGGTGACCGGCTCCAGCCAGTGCAGGAAGCGGTCGCCGATGCTGAAGAACCCGCCGGCGAAGACCGACCCGAAGGCCAGCACGATCATCGGGATGGTCATGGACCTGGGCGACTCGTGCGGGTGCGGCTCGTGCCCCTCGGCGTCGGGCTGCCAGCGCTTCTCACCGAAGAACGTCATCAGCATCACGCGCGTCATGTAGTAGGCGGTGATGGCCGCGCCGAGCAGGGCGCAGCCGCCGAGGATCCAGCCCTCGGTGCCGCCCTTGGCGAACGCCGCCTCGATGATCTTGTCCTTGGAGAAGAAGCCGGACAGGCCCGGGAAGCCGATGATGGCGAGGTAGCCGAGGCCGAAGGTGACGAAGGTGATCGGCATGTACTTCCTGAGGCCGCCGTACTTGCGCATGTCGACCTCGTCGTTCATGCCGTGCATGACCGAACCGGCGCCGAGGAACAGCCCGGCCTTGAAGAAGCCGTGCGTCACCAGGTGCATGATCGCGAAGACGTAGCCGATGGGGCCGAGGCCCGCGGCCAGCACCATGTAGCCGATCTGCGACATGGTCGAGCCGGCCAGCGCCTTCTTGATGTCGTCCTTCGCGCAACCGACGATCGCACCGAACAGCAGCGTGACGGCACCGACGACGGTGACGACGAGCTGCGCGTCGGGTGCGCCGTTGAAGATCGCCGCCGAGCGGACGATCAGGTACACACCCGCCGTCACCATCGTCGCCGCGTGGATGAGGGCCGAGACCGGGGTCGGGCCCTCCATCGCGTCCCCGAGCCAGGACTGGAGCGGCACCTGGGCGGACTTGCCGCAGGCGGCGAGCAGCAGCATCAGGGCGATGGCGGTCAGCCGGCCCTCGCTCGCGTCACCCGCGATGCCCGGTTCGCCTTCCGCCCCGAGCAGCGGGCCGAAGGCGAAGGTCCCGAAGGTGGTGAACATCAGCATGATGGCGATCGACAGGCCGATGTCGCCGACGCGGTTGACCAGGAAGGCCTTCTTCGCGGCGGTGGCGGCGCTGGGCTTGTGCTGCCAGAAGCCGATGAGCAGGTAGGACGCGAGCCCGACGCCTTCCCAGCCGACGTACAGCAGCAGGTAGTTGTCGGCGAGGACGAGCAGCAGCATCGCCGCCAGGAACAGGTTCAGATAGCCGAAGAAGCGGCGGCGCCGCTCGTCGTGCTCCATGTACCCGACCGAGTACAGGTGGATCAGCGAGCCGACGCCCGTGATCAGCAGCACGAAGGTCATGGACAGCTGGTCGAGGCGGAAGGCGACGTCCGCCTGGAAGCCCCCGACCGGGATCCAGCTGAACAGGTGCTGTGTCAGCGTCCGGTCCTCGGCGTCCCTGCTCAGCAGGTCGCTGAAGAGGATGACACCGAACACGAAGGAGACGGACGACAGGAGCGTGCCGATCCAGTGGCCGACGGCGTCGAGCCGCCGGCCGCCGACCAGGAGGACGGCAGCTCCGAGCAGGGGCGCCGCGATCAGCAGCGCAATCAGGTTCTCCACGATTCTTCCGACCCCTTACAGCTTCATCAGGCTGGCGTCGTCGACCGAGGCCGAGTGGCGGGAACGGAACAGCGACACGATGATCGCGAGTCCGACCACGACCTCCGCGGCGGCGACGACCATCGTGAAGAAGGCGATGATCTGGCCGTCGAGATTGCCGTGCATCCGGGAGAAGGTGACGAACGCGAGGTTGCAGGCGTTGAGCATGAGCTCGATGCACATGAAGACGACGATCGCGTTGCGCCTGATCAGCACACCCGTCGCACCGATCGTGAACAACAGGGCAGCGAGATAGAGGTAGTTGACGGGGTTCACTTCGACGCCTCCTCCGTCCGCTTCAGGTGGGGCGGCTCGATCGCGGCCCGCTCCAGGCGCTCCTCGGCGCGCTGCTCCAGGGCCTTGAGGTCGTTCATCGCCTCGGTGGACACGTCCCGGATCTGACCGCGCTCGCGCAGCGTCTTGCTGACCGTGAGTTCCGACGGCGTGCCGTCGGGCAGCAGCCCCTGGATGTCCACGGCGTTGTGCCGCGCGTACACGCCCGGCGCGGGCAGCGGCGGCACGTGCTTGCCCTCGCGGACCCGCAGTTCGGCCAGCTCGCGCTGGGTCTTGGCGCGCTCGGTGCGCTCGCGGTGGGTGAGCACCATGGCGCCGACGGTGGCCGTGATGAGCAGGGCGCCGGTGATTTCGAAGGCGAAGACGTACTTGGTGAAGATGAGGGCGGCGAGGCCCTCCACGTTGCCGTTCGCGTTCGCCTCGGCGAGGCCGCTGAACTCCGTCAGGGAGGCGTTGCCGATGCCGGCGATCAGCAGGATGCCGAAGCCGAGGCCACTGACGAGGGCCAGCCAGCGCTGACCCTTGATCGTCTCCTTCAGGGAGTCCGCCGCGGTGACGCCGACGAGCATCACCACGAACAGGAACAGCATCATGATCGCGCCAGTGTAGACGACGATCTGCACGATGCCCAGGAAGTAGGCGCCGTTGGCGAGGTAGAACACCGCGAGGACGATCATGGTGCCGGCCAGGCAGAGCGCGCTGTGCACGGCCCTCTTCATGAAGACGGTGCACAGGGCGCCGATCACCGCGACGGTGCCGAGCACCCAGAACTGGACGGCCTCGCCGGTCGAGGTGGAGTAGGCGGCGAGTTGTGCGCTCATCGGCCGATCACCTCCCCCGAGGCGGGCTCGGCCGGGCCGGACGAGGCGGCACCCTCCTGCGGGGCCTCGCCCTTGGAGACGGCCGGCTGCTGTTCCGTGCCGGGCGCCGCCTCCGTCACCAGACCCCGGTAGTAGTCCTGCTCGTCCGTACCCGGGTAGATCGCGTGCGGCGAGTCGACCATGCCCTCCTCGAGGCCGGCGAGCAGTTGTTCCTTGGTGTAGATCAGATTGGCGCGGCTGGAGTCGGCGAGCTCGAACTCGTTGGTCATCGTCAACGCGCGCGTGGGGCACGCCTCGATGCACAGGCCGCACAGGATGCAGCGGGCGTAGTTGATCTGGTAGACCCGCCCGTACCGCTCGCCCGGGGAGTAGCGCTCCTCGTCGGTGTTGTCCGCGCCCTCGACATAGATGGCGTCGGCGGGGCAGGCCCAGGCGCACAGCTCGCAGCCGACGCACTTCTCCAGGCCGTCCGGATGGCGGTTGAGCTGGTGCCGTCCGTGGAACCGGGGAGCTGTGGTCTTCTGCTGCTCCGGGTACTGCTCGGTCAGCCGCTTCTTGAACATGGCCTTGAAGGTCACGGCGAAGCCGGCCACGGGGTTCTGGAAACCGGGCTTGGTCTCCTTGGGCTCCTCAGCCATCGGACGCCTCCTTTCCATCCTGCGATCCGTCACTCACAGTGTCCACTCCGCCACTGACAACGAGCTCTCGCTCGTGGTGCGGGCGGCGCCTGGGCACCGGCGGCAGCTCCTGACCCGGCAGTGGCGGTACGGGGAATCCGCCCGCCATCGGGTCGAAGCCGGCGGGCTCGGCGGGGGCCTGCGCTTCCTTGCGCCCGTTGCGGAACATGTCCGCGATGAAGGACAGCAGCAACAGGGCCAGCACGCCGCCGCAGACGTAGAGAGCGATCTCGGCGAAGTCGTAGTTCTCGTTGCGCAGGGTCCGTACGGTCGCGACGAGCATCAGCCACGCCACCGAGACCGGGATCAGGACCTTCCAGCCGAGCTTCATCAACTGGTCGTAGCGGACGCGGGGCAGCGTGCCGCGCAGCCAGATGAAGAGGAACAGCAGCAGCTGCACCTTGGCGATGAACCAGAGCATCGGCCACCAGCCGTGGTTCGCGCCCTCCCAGAAGGTGCTGATCGGCCAGGGGGCCCGCCAGCCGCCGAGGAAGAGCGTGGTCGACACCGCGGAGACCGTGATCATGTTCGCGTACTCGGCGAGCATGAAGATCGCGAACTTGATCGACGAGTACTCGGTGTTGAAGCCGCCGACCAGGTCGCCCTCGGACTCCGGCATGTCGAAGGGGGCGCGGTTGGTCTCGCCGACCATCGTGATGACGTACAGGATGAAGGAGACCGGCAGCAGGAGGATGTACCAGCGGTCCTGCTGCTGTTCGACGATCGTCGACGTCGACATCGACCCCGAGTAGAGGAACACCGAGGCGAACGAGGCGCCCATCGCGATCTCGTAGGAGATCATCTGCGCGCAGGACCGCAGTCCGCCCAGCAGCGGATAGGTGGAACCGGAACTCCAGCCCGCCAGGACGATGCCGTAGATGCCGATCGAGGCGCACGCCAGGATGTACAGCATCGCGATCGGCAGGTCGGTCAGCTGCATCGTGGTGCGCTGACCGAAGATCGAGACCTCGTTGCCGGCCGGACCGAAGGGGATCACCGCGATCGCCATGAAGGCCGGGATGGCCGCGATGATCGGCGCGAGGATGTACACCACCTTGTCCGCGCGCTTGACGATGAGGTCTTCCTTCAGCATCAGCTTGATGCCGTCGGCGAGCGACTGGAGCATGCCCCAGGGGCCGTGCCGGTTCGGGCCGACGCGCAGCTGCATCCAGGCGACGACCTTGCGCTCCCAGACGATGGCGAACAGCACGGACAGCAGCAGGAACGCGAAGCAGAAGACCGCCTTGAGGACGACCAGCCACCAGGGGTCGCGGCCGAACATCGAGAGGTCTTCAGCGGCGAAGTACGGGCTCATGCCTCCACCTCCTCGGGGGCGTCGGCGATGAGCGTCGCCGGACCGATACGGACAAGCGCGCCGGGCGTCACCCCGGCGTCGGAGGCGACGCCCGCGCCCGTGGAGTTCAGCGGGAGCCAGACCACCCGGTCGGGCATCTGCGTGATCAGCAGCGGGAGTTCGACCGCCCCCGCGGGCCCGGTCACGGCGAGGACGTCGCCGTCCTTGACCCCCACCTCGGCGGCCGTCGCGGGCGACACACGCGCGTGTGCGGCATGCCGCGTCCCGGCGAGCGCCTCGTCACCCTGCTGGAGGACTCCCTGGTCGAGCAGCAGGCGGTGACCGGCGAGCACGGCCTCGCCCGCGGCGGGACGTGGCAGATGGGCGGCGGTCTCCAGGGGTGCGGAGGCCCGCGGCCCGTCCCACGCGCCGAGCCGGTCGAGCTCCGCGCGGGCGGTGCGCAGGTCCGGCAGGCCGAGGTGGACGTCCATGGCGTCGGCGAGCATCTGGAGCACGCGCGCGTCGGTGGGCGCCGCGCGGCGTGTCATCTGGTCGGGCTTCAGTGCCGCCTCGAAGAAGCGGACCCTGCCCTCCCAGTTGAGGAAGGCGCCCGCCTTCTCGGCGACCGCGGCCACCGGGAGGACGACATCGGCGTGCTCGGTGACCTCACCGGGCCGCAGCTCCAGCGACACGACGAAGCCGGCCTCGGCCAGCGCGGCACGCGCGCGTGCCGGGTCGGGCAGGTCGGCGACCTCGACGCCCGCGACGAGCAGCGCCTGGAGTTCGCCGGACGCGGCGGCCTCGATGATCTGTCCGGTGTCCCGGCCGAAGCGGTGCGGAAGGTCGGCCAGGCCCCAGGCCGCGGCGACCTCCTCACGCGCGCGTGGGTCGGTGGCCGGACGGCCGCCCGGCAGCAGCGACGGCAGGGCACCCGCCTCGATCGCGCCCCGCTCGCCCGCCCTGCGGGGGATCCACACCAGTCGGGCACCGGTCGCCGCGGCGGCCCGCACGGCGGCGGTGAGACCGCCGGCCACACCGGCCAGCCGCTCGCCGACGACGATCACCGCGCCGTCGCCGCGCAGCGCCTCGGCGGCCCGGCCGCCCGCGTCCTCCAGGCCGACGCCGCCCGCGAGCGCGTCCAGCCACTCCGTCTCGGTGCCCGGGGCGGCCGACAACAGGGTGCCGCCCGCCTTCTCCAGGCCCCGGGTGACGTGCGTGGCCAGCGAGAACACCCGCTGTCCGTGCTTGCGCCAGGCCTTGCGCAGCCTCAGGAAGACGCCGGGCGCCTCCTCCTCCGACTCGAAGCCGACGAGCAGGACGGCGGACGCCTTCTCCAGGAGGGTGTACGTGACGCCCGTACCGTCGAGGTCGCGGCCGCGGCCCGCGACGTGGGCGGCCAGGAAGTCGGCCTCCTCACTGCTGTGCACGCGCGCGCGGAAGTCGATGTCGTTGGTGTCGAGCGCCACCCGCGTGAACTTGCTGTACGCGTAGGCGTCCTCGATGGTGAGGCGACCGCCGGTCAGGACACCGGTCCTGCCACGCGAGGCCAGCAGGCCCTGGGCCGCGATCTGCAACGCCTCCGGCCAGGAGGCCGGTACGAGGTCACCCTCGGCGTCGCGCACCAGCGGCGTCTCGAGCCGGTCCCGCTGCTGGGGGTACCGGAACGCGAACCGCCCCTTGTCGCAGATCCACTCCTCGTTGACCTCGGGGTCGTTGGCGGCCAGGCGCCGCATGACCTTGCCGCGCCGGTGGTCGGTGCGCGTGGCGCAGCCGCCGGAGCAGTGCTCGCAGACCGACGGCGAGGAGACCAGGTCGAAGGGCCGGGAGCGGAATCGGTACGCCGCCGAGGTCAGCGCGCCGACCGGGCAGATCTGGATGGTGTTTCCGGAGAAGTACGACTCGAAGGGGTCGCCCTCGCCGGTCCCCACCTGCTGGAGCGCGCCGCGCTCGATCAGCTCGATCATCGGGTCGCCCGCCACCTGGTTGGAGAAGCGGGTGCAGCGCGCGCACAGCACGCACCGCTCACGGTCGAGCAGCACCTGCGTGGAGATCGGCAGGGGCTTCTCGTACGTCCGTTTCCTGCCCTCGAAGCGGGACTCGGCCTGGCCGTGCGACACGGCCTGGTTCTGGAGGGGACACTCGCCGCCCTTGTCGCAGACCGGGCAGTCCAACGGGTGGTTGATGAGGAGCAGCTCCATCACACCCTGCTGCGCCTTCTCGGCCACCGGTGAGCTGAGCTGGGTCTTCACCACCATGCCGTCCGTGCACGTGATCGTGCAGGACGCCATCGGCTTGCGCTGGCCCTCGACCTCGACGATGCACTGCCGGCAGGCGCCGACCGGATCGAGGAGGGGATGGTCGCAGAAGCGCGGGATCTCGATGCCGAGCTGCTCGGCGGCCCGGATGACCAGGGTGCCCTTGGGCACGCTGATCTCGGCGCCGTCGATCGTCAGCGTCACGACATCTTCCGGCGGGACCGCCGCCTCGCCGCCTCCGGAGGGAGCGCTGGTGGTCACCGTCATGCGTTCACCTCCGTGTGCTTGTCCGCCCAGACCGTCGACTTGGCCGGATCGAAGGGGCAGCCGCGGCCCGTGATGTGCTGCTCGTACTCCTCACGGAAGTACTTGAGCGAGGAGAAGATCGGCGAGGCCGCGCCGTCGCCGAGAGCGCAGAAGGACTTGCCGTTGATGTTGTCGGCGATGTCGTTGAGCTTGTCGAGGTCGGAGAGGACTCCCTTGCCGGCCTCGATGTCCCGCAGCAACTGCACGAGCCAGTACGTTCCTTCGCGGCACGGGGTGCACTTGCCGCAGGACTCGTGGGCGTAGAACTCGGTCCACCGGGTGACGGCCCGCACGACGCAGGTCGTCTCGTCGAAGCACTGGAGAGCTTTGGTGCCGAGCATGGAACCCGCAGCACCCACTCCTTCGTAGTCAAGAGGGACGTCGAGGTGCTCGTCGGTGAACATCGGCGTCGAGGAACCGCCCGGTGTCCAGAACTTGAGCCGGTGCCCGGGTCGCATGCCGCCGCTCATCTCGAGGAGCTGGCGCAGGGTGATGCCGAGCGGGGCCTCGTACTGGCCGGGGGACGCGACATGGCCGCTGAGCGAGTAGAGCGTGAAGCCCGGGGACTTCTCGCTTCCCATCGACCTGAACCAGTCTTTGCCGTTTTGCAGAATCGCGGGAACTGACGCGATCGATTCGACGTTATTCACCACAGTCGGGCACGCATAGAGGCCCGCGACAGCAGGGAAAGGAGGGCGCAGCCGCGGTTGACCACGGCGGCCTTCGAGCGAGTCGAGCAGCGCGGTCTCCTCACCGCAGATGTACGCGCCGGCGCCGGCGTGCACGGTGAGTTCGAGGTCGAGTCCGCTGCCCAGGATGTTCTCGCCGAGGTAGCCCGCCGCGTAGGCCTCGCGCACGGCCTCGTGCAACCGCCGCAGAACGGGGACGACTTCACCACGCAGATAGATGAAGGCATGAGACGACCTGATGGCATAACACGCGATCACAATGCCCTCGATGAGGCTGTGCGGGTTCGCGAAGAGGAGCGGGATGTCCTTACAGGTCCCGGGCTCCGATTCGTCGGCGTTGACAACTAGATAGTGCGGCTTTCCATCACCCTGCGGAATGAACTGCCATTTCATCCCCGTCGGGAATCCCGCGCCGCCGCGCCCTCGCAGACCGGAGTCCTTGACGTACGCGATCAGGTCGTCCGGCGACATGGCCAGCGCCTTGCGGAGACCCTCGTACCCTTCGTGCCTTCGGTAGACGTCCAGACTCCAGGACCGGTCCTCGTCCCAGAAGGCCGACAGCACGGGTGCGAGCAGCTTCTCCGGGCTGCTGCCTTTCAACTCGGGTGCCAAGGTCATCACTCCCCCTCCTCGGCGGTAGGCCCTGCCGGGTGGGCCGGGTCGGAGGCCGACGTGTCCTGCGGCGCGTCGTGCGAACTCAGGTGCTGCGCGGACGACGGCTCGTGCACCGCCCGGTCCTGCGGCTCGTCGTGCGGCCCGCCGTCCCGGGGGTGGACCACGCGCGCGGGTGCGGTCTCTCCCCTTGCCAGGCGAAGACCCACCAGCGACGCCGGTCCCGCGCTGCCGCTCGCCTCGACGGCCCCGTCCCGCTCGTCGGGGAAGCCCGCCAGGATCCGGGCGGTCTCCTTGAAGGTGCACAGCGGCGCGCCGCGCGTCGGCGAGACGGTGTGACCGATCCGCAGGTCGTCCACCAGGCGCTTCGCGCTCTGCACGGTCTGGTTGTCGAAGAACTCCCAGTTGACCATCACGACCGGCGCGAAGTCACAGGCCGCGTTGCACTCGATGTGCTCCAGGGTGATCTTGCCGTCGTCGGTGGTCTCGCCGTTGCCGATGCCCAGGTGCTCCTGGAGCTGCTCGAAGATCGCGTCGCCGCCCATCACCGCGCACAGCGTGTTGGTGCACACGCCCACCTGGTAGTCGCCGCTGGGGCGCCGCCGGTACATGGTGTAGAAGGTGGCGACCGCGGTGACCTCGGCCGTGGTCAGTTTCAGCACGTCCGCGCAGAACTGCATCCCGGTGCGCGTGACGTGTCCCTCCTCCGACTGCACGAGATGCAGCAACGGCAGGAGCGCGGACCGGGAGTCGGGATAGCGGGCGATGATCTCGCGCGCATCCGCCTCCAGCCGGGCCCGGACGTCGTCCGGGTAGGCGGGCGCGGGCAGTTCGGGCATACCCAGGCTGACGCCCCGCTCGGAAGAAGAGGTGGTCACCGGTCGACGCCTCCCATTACGGGGTCGATGGAGGCGACGGCGACGATGACGTCGGCGACCTGGCCGCCCTCGCACATCGCTGCCATGGCCTGAAGGTTGGTGAAGGACGGGTCGCGGAAGTGGACCCGGTAAGGGCGGGTGCCTCCGTCGGAGACGGCGTGCACCCCGAGCTCGCCCTTGGGTGACTCGACGGCCGCGTACGCCTGTCCCGGCGGGACGCGGAAGCCCTCGGTCACCAGCTTGAAGTGGTGGATCAGGGCCTCCATGGAGGTGCCCATGATCTTCTTGATGTGGTCCAGGGAGTTGCCCAGACCGTCGGGGCCCAGGGCGAGCTGCGCGGGCCAGGCGATCTTCCGGTCGGCGACCATGACGGGGCCGGGCTGGAGCCGGTCCAGGCACTGCTCGACGATGCGGAGCGACTGGCGCATCTCCTCCAGGCGGACCAGGAAGCGGCCGTAGGAGTCGCAGGAGTCCGCGGTCGGGACATCGAAGTCGTATGTCTCGTAGTCGCAGTACGGCTGCGCCTTGCGCAGGTCGTGCGGGAGGCCGGTGGACCGCAGGATCGGGCCGGTGGCGCCGAGGGCCATGCAGCCGGCCAGGTCGAGATAGCCGACGTCCTGCATACGGGCCTTGAAGATGGGGTTCCCGGTGGCGAGCTTGTCGTACTCGGGAAGGTTCTTCTTCATCTTCTTCACGAACTCGCGGATCTGGTCCACCGCGCCGGGCGGCAGGTCCTGGGCGAGTCCGCCGGGGCGGATGAACGCGTGGTTCATGCGCAGGCCCGTGATGAGCTCGTAGATGTCGAGAATCAATTCACGATCGCGGAATCCGTAGATCATGATCGTGGTGGCGCCGAGTTCCATGCCGCCGGTGGCGATGCACACCAGGTGGGAGGACATCCGGTTCAGCTCCATCAGGAGCACCCGGATGATCTTGGCCCGCTCGGTGATCTGGTCCTCGATACCGAGGAGCTTCTCGACGGCGAGACAGTAGGCGGTCTCGTTGAAGAAGGACGTCAGGTAGTCCATGCGCGTCACGAACGTGGTGCCCTGCGTCCACGTGCGGTACTCGAGGTTCTTCTCGATGCCGGTGTGGAGGTAGCCGATGCCGCAGCGGGCCTCGGTGACCGTCTCGCCCTCGATCTCCAGGATCAGGCGGAGCACCCCGTGGGTGGAGGGGTGCTGGGGACCCATGTTGACGATGATGCGCTCGTCGTCGGCCCGGGTCGCGGACTGGACGACCTCGTCCCAGTCGCCACCGGTGACCGTGTACACGGTGCCCTCGGTGGTCTCACGGGCGGATGCTGACTGCGTGCTCACGAGTACGACCTCCGCTGGTCCGGAGCCGGGATCTGGGCGCCCTTGTACTCGACGGGGATGCCGCCGAGGGGGTAGTCCTTGCGCTGCGGATGGCCCTGCCAGTCGTCCGGCATCATGATCCGCGTCAGGGCCGGGTGACCGTCGAAGACGATCCCGAAGAAGTCGTAGGTCTCGCGTTCGTGCCAGTCGTTCGTGGGATAGACGGAGACCAGCGACGGGATGTGCGGGTCGGCGTCCGGCGCGCTGACCTCCAGGCGGATCAACCGGTTGTGGGTGATCGAGCGCAGGTGGTAGACGGCGTGCAGTTCACGGCCCTTGTCGTTCGGGTAGTGCACGGCGCTGACGCCGGTGCAGAGCTCGAAGCGCAGGGCCGGGTCGTCGCGCAGGGTGCGGGCCACCCGGAGCAGATGCTCGCGCTCGATGTGGAACGTGAGCTCGTCGCGGTCGACGACGGTCTTCTCGATCGCGTTGGCGGGGAGCAGGCCCTGCTCCTCCAGTGCGCCCTCGAGTTCGTCGGCGACCTCGTCGTACCAGCCGCCGTAGGGCCGGCTCGCCGCTCCCGGGAGCCGGACGGAGCGGACCAGGCCGCCGTATCCGGAGGTGTCGCCGCCGTTGTCGGCGCCGAACATGCCGCGCTGGACGCGGACCTCCTCACCGCCCTGGCCGCGCTGGCCCGGGAGGTTGGAGGCGGAGAGGTCCTTCTCGGGGTTCACCCCGTTCGACCCCTTCCCCCCGTCCGAGGGGCCGTTCGCGCCGTGGGTGCCGTTCGCGTCGCTCACCGCAGCAGGCCCTTCATCTCGATCATGGGCAGGGCCTTGAGCGCCGCTTCCTCCGCCTCGCGGGCCGCCTCCTCGGCGTTCACGCCGAGCTTGGTGTTCTGGATCTTGTGGTGGAGCTTGAGGATCGCGTCCATCAGCATCTCGGGGCGCGGCGGGCAGCCCGGGAGATAGATGTCGACGGGCACGATGTGGTCGACGCCCTGGACGATCGCGTAGTTGTTGAACATGCCGCCGGAGGAGGCGCACACGCCCATGGAGATGACCCACTTGGGGTTCGGCATCTGGTCGTAGACCTGCCGGAGGACCGGCGCCATCTTCTGGCTCACCCGGCCGGCGACGATCATCAGGTCCGCCTGGCGGGGCGAACCCCGGAAGACCTCCATACCGAAGCGCGCCAGGTCGTAGCGGCCCGCGCCGGTGGTCATCATCTCGATGGCACAGCAGGCGAGGCCGAACGTGGCGGGGAAGACGGACGCCTTGCGCACCCAGCCCGCGGCCTGCTCGACGGTGGTCAGCAGGAATCCGCTCGGCAGCTTTTCTTCGAGTCCCATGGTTAAAGGCCCCTCAGTCCCATTCCAGGCCGCCGCGCCGCCATACGTACGCGTACGCGACGAAGACGGTGAGCACGAAGAGCAACATCTCCACGAGCCCGAAAACACCCAGGGCGTCGAAGGTGACGGCCCAGGGGTAGAGGAAGACGATCTCGATGTCGAAGACGATGAAGAGCATCGCCGTCAGGTAGTACTTGATGGGGAAGCGCCCGCCGCCGGCCGGCGTGGGGGTCGGCTCGATACCGCACTCGTAGGCCTCGAGCTTGGCGCGGTTGTACCGCTTAGGCCCGATCAGCGTGGCCATGACCACGGAGAAGATCGCAAAGCCTGCCCCGAGGGCTCCCAGTACGAGGATGGGCGCATACGCGTTCACCGCTCCTCGCTCCTCTCAGTCGGCACTGACTGCTGGCGATGACGTCGGACCCAGTGGCCCCAGGTACCGCGAACCCCGCCCGTCCCGGCGAAGATCGCGAACATGTGAAGCAGGTCACAAGCCCAACTGCTCCGCATCTTATGCCCGCCGCTCTGTGATCTGCGACACGGGGTATTACACAAGCTTTGTGATCTCCACCACCTGACGAAGGATCATGAAGTCATATCGACAGTGATCTTCATACGTGAAGCGTCAGAGTGATCACAAGAAGTGACATTTGCGCTCGTCACCGCATGAAACGAAGGTCGTCTCCATATCAAGAGGCTTCCCTTGCATGCAAATTGGCGATGGACCGGGTGCCCTGATAGTGGCGCGCGTTCACACATCAGGGGGAGGCGGGGCCGGGGTGTGGACGCGTGTACGCGTTCACAAGCGGAGGCGACTGTGCCGGGCGCGTGGAGACGCAGCCCTCACGGAGACCGTTCCGTGACCTCCGCCACATCCGTGAGGGGCGCCTAAGAACCGGGCTTGGCCAACCGTCGCAACCGGTGGTAGGTCGCGGGCAATCCGGACGTAACGACGAAAGTCCATGATCACAGGCTTGATCACCTGCGTCCGCAATGTCCGTTACGGCGTCAATAAAGAACCCGGGGCAGGGAATTTGAGGCACCCGTTGAACAACTGTGGCGCAGCACACGTTTCTTGAAGGTATGGAGGAGCCCCTGATACCGGTTGTACCCATGTCCCACACCGCTCACATACGCAGCCACCGGAAACCCCGCCGCAGCGCGTCGACGATCGCGATGCGGGCCGGAGTCGCCAGTGGTGTCCTCGGCACGCTGGCCGTCGCCACAGCAGCTGGCTCGGCCAACGCGGCCGAGCCGGTGACGCAGACGCTCGAACTGCCCGTCCTCACGGGCGACCTGGCCGCCCAGGTCGCGCAGTCCGCTCAGGCCACGCAGCAGGCCGCGGCGAACTACCAGCTCCAGGCCGAGCGCGACGCGGCCGCGTCCGCCGCCGCCAAGGAGGCCAAGAAGGACCTCGCCGACGCCAAGGCCGAGGCGAAGAAGAAGGCCGAGGCCGCCCGCAAGGCCGCCGCCGAGCGCGCCACGCGCGCCGCCGAGCGGACCACGCTCAGCACGACGTCGAGCAGCAGCAGCTCCGACAGCACGAGCAGCTCCACGGCGACCGGTTCGGCCGCGGCCGTCATCGCCTTCGTGAAGGCGCAGATCGGAGACGCCTACGTCTCCGGTGGCACCGGGCCCAACTCGTGGGACTGCTCGGGCCTCATGCAGACGGCCTTCAAGCAGGTCGGCGTCGACCTGCCGCGCGTCTCACAGGACCAGTCGACCTTCGGCACCCAGGTGTCGCTGGACAACCTGCTGCCGGGCGACATCGTCTACTGGGGCAGCGCGGGCAGCGCGTACCACGTGGCGGTGTACGTCGGCGACGGCATGTTCGTCGGCGCGCAGAACCCGTCCACCGGTGTGGCGGAGAAGCCGATGTCGTACGACCCGCCGACCGGCGCGGTCCGGGTGCTCTGACGCCACCGGGTGCCCCTGAGGGGGCACCTCACGCACGCAAGGGCCGCAGCCGCTCGGGGGCAGCGGCCCTTCGGGCACCCTCGGCGCGTGCGGCCCACGCGTGGACCGTACGCGTGCGTATGGCCGGTGCTCGCGTGTGGCCGGTGCTCGCGTGTGGACAGTGTTCGCGTGTGGACGGCCGGTGCTCGCGTGTGGACGGCCGGCCGGTGTCCGCGTGCGGTCCGCGCGTTCGTCCGGCCGGTGTCTGTCTGCGGTAGGCGTGCTCGGGCCCGCCCGGCAGTCCGCCGGCGCGCGCGGGCCAAGCCACCCAGCCGCCCAGCCGCCTCCGGGACGCGCGTAGAGGCCTCCAGCCGCCCTCGGGGCCTTGTGGAGGCCTCCGGCCGCCTACGGGTGACCGCCGGGGCCTGAGTCGGTCTCGTGGCGCGCACGGGCGGCCCACAGGCCGTGCCGGTCGGACGCGCGGCCGCTCCCGCCGTGATCCCGCGCGGCTCCCCCTGCCGTCGGCTGAGCCGAGGCGGTGACACATCGACCCGTGTTGTCCGACATGTCGGACACACCGTCAATCCGGCGCCGGACCAGCCCCGTCCAGCCGGGCTGCCGGCGGCTGCGGCCGTGACTCCGGGCGTGACTCCGGGCGTGGCCGTGCGACGGCCACGCGGGAGCCGATCGGGTCCCGATCGGGACTCAAGCAGGAATCGAGCGGATCCGGACCGGTTCCGGGCTGGTTCTGGACCGGCGCGGGCCGGGGCTGTTCCGGTGGGGGTCCGGCGTGGGGCTGGAGTTCGGGTGCGGGCCGCTCCGGGTACGGACCGCTCCGGTCCCGGCTCCTCGGCGGTTCAAGGGGCCGTCGGCCGGTCCGCGGGTTCCGCGCCGCGGGCTGGAGGCAGGCCGGAACGGACGGGTGGCGGGCCGGCGGAAGTGGGCTTCGCGCCGGGGCCGCCGGTGCTCCCGTTCTGGTGCTCCCGTTCTCGACCGCGGAGAGGGCTCCGCCGTGGTCAGGCCTTGGGGGCGACCTTGCTCAGGCCGTTGATGATGCGGTCCATCGCGTCGCCGCCCGTGGGGTCCGTCAGGTTGGCGAGCATCTTCAGGGTGAACTTCATCAGGAGGGGATGGGTCAGGCCGCGCTGGGTCGCGATCTTCATGACCTTCGGGTTGCCGATGAGCTTCACGAAGGCGCGGCCCAGCGTGTAGTAGCCGCCGTAGGTGTCCGCGAGGACCTGCGGGTAGCGCTGAAGGGCCAGTTCACGCTGGGCGGGGGTGGCGCGGGCGTGCGCCTGGACGATGACGTCGGCGACGATCTGACCGGACTCCATGGCGTAGGCGATGCCCTCGCCGTTGAAGGGGTTCACCAGGCCGCCGGCGTCGCCGACCAGCAGCAGGCCCTTGGTGTAGTGCGGCTTGCGGTTGAAGGCCATGGGGAGGGCGGCGCCGCGGATCGGGCCGGTCATGTTTTCGGGGGTGTAACCCCAGTCCTCCGGCATGGACGCGCACCAGGCCTTGAGGACCTCGCGCCAGTCGAGCTCCTTGAAGGAGTCGGAGGTGTTCAGCACACCCAGGCCGACGTTGGACGTCCCGTCGCCCATGCCGAAGATCCAGCCGTAGCCGGGCAGCAGACGGTCCTCACCCGGCCCGCGGCGGTCCCACAGTTCCAGCCAGGACTCCAGGTAGTCGTCCTCGTGGCGCGGGGAGGTGAAGTAGGTGCGGACCGCGACACCCATCGGGCGGTCCTCGCGGCGGTGCAGGCCCATCGCCAGCGAGAGGCGGCTGGAGTTGCCGTCGGCGGCGACCACGAGCGGGGCCCGGAAGACGACTTCGCGCTTCTCCTCGCCCAGCTTGGCGTGCACGCCCGTGATGCGGCCGGTGCGGTCGTCGACGATCGGGGCGCCGACGTTGCAGCGTTCGTAGAGGCGGGCGCCCGCCTTCTGGGCCTGGCGGGCGAGCTGCTCGTCGAAGTCGTCGCGCTTGCGGACGAGTCCGTAGTCGGGGAAGGAGGCGAGATCCGGCCAGTCCAGCTGGAGGCGGACCCCGCCGCCGATGATGCGCAGGCCCTTGTTGCGCAGCCAGCCGGCCTCCTCGGAGATGTCGATGCCCATGGCCACGAGCTGCTTGGTGGCTCGTGGGGTGAGGCCGTCACCGCACACTTTCTCGCGCGGGAACTCGGTCTTCTCCAGGAGGAGTACGTCGAGTCCGGCCTTGGCGAGGTAGTACGCGGTCGTGGAGCCGCTCGGCCCCGCGCCGACGACGATCACATCGGCGGTGCTTTCGGAGAGGAGCTCGTTCACGACGGTCACGGCGGGATCTCCCCAAGTTCGGAATCTTCGTGCCGACCGGCACTGGACATGGGCAGTCTATTCAGCAGAATTGATCACCCGGCTGAAGGGCTGCCCCCGTGAACCGAGCTCTCCCCGTAGTACGGCTGCGCGTCCCCACGGACGAGGACGCGGTCGCCTGGCACCGGGTCTTCGACGACCCGGAGGTGATGGAGTTCCACGGCGGCCGTTCCGCGGAGCTGTCCGCCTACGAGGAACTCACCGCCCGCCAGCGCCGGCACGACGCCGAGCACGGCTTCTGTCTGTGGACGATGCTGGACCGGGACGACCGGGTCATCGGGTTCACCGGCGCCCAGCCGTGGCCCCAGGAGTGGGGCCCCAGGGGCGAGATCGAGATCGGCTGGCGGCTCGGGCGGGAGCACTGGGGGCAGGGGTATGTGACGGCGGCCGCGCAGATGACCCTGGAACGGGTGCGGGCGGCCGGGGTGCCGGGTGTGGTGGCCATGGTCGACGCGCGCAACGCGCGGTCCATCGCCGTGACCGAACGGCTGGGCATGCGGCTCGCGGAGGTCTTCACGACCCCGGAGCAGAAGCGCGAGGGGCGCTGCTACCGCCTCGCCTGGTGACTTCCTCCCCCGGCGCACGGACACATCCTCGATGTCGTCACTCTCCGTAGTTATTGGCTACAGAAAGACACCCGGCCCTTCCGGACGACACCCCCGGGCGGTTACTCTTCCAGTACCGCTGGGGGTGACATTTGTGCTCATACCACCCAAGACACCCGAAGTGCGCGTACCGAGACTCGTCGGTCTGATGGCCGTGGACGCGCGCGAGGCGGCCGCGGCGCAAGGCGTGCTGCTGGCCGCACCGGACCGGCCCGAGTTCCACCGCGCGGTCGTGGACTACGTCGTACGGCAGTACCCGCCGCCCGGTGTCGATGTGCCGCGCGGCGCCGTCGTCACCGTGTGGTTCGAGTTCGGCGAAGGAGAGGGCGGCGGAGGCGCGGGCGTGCGCGAGCCCCGGGTGCCCAGACCGGGCGGGGGCGGACTCCAGCGCGAACTGGACCGGCCCGGGCAGCCCGGACACCCCTTCGAGGCGATCACCGGATAACGGCGAGGGTGCCGGGCCGCGCCGCGCCGGGTCATGCGGTGCGGTGCGGTTCCGGGCCGGACTCAGGCGTCCTTGAAGCCCCGGTGCAGGGTGACCACGCCGCCCGTCAGGTTGCGCCAGGCGACCTTCGACCAGCCGGCCTTGCGCAGGTGCTCGGCGAGGGCGGGCTGGTCCGGCCAGGCCCGGATGGACTCGGCGAGGTAGACGTAGGCGTCCGGGTTGGAGGAGACCGCGCGGGCGACCGGGGGCAGCGCGCGCATCAGGTACTCGGTGTAGACGGTCCGGAAGGGCGCCCAGGTCGGGTGCGAGAACTCGCAGATCACGACGCGTCCTCCGGGTCGGGTCACCCGGTACATCTCGCGCAGGGCTGCGTCGAAGTCCTGCACGTTGCGCAGGCCGAAGGAGATCGTGACGGCGTCGAAGACATCGTCCTTGAAGGGCAGTCGCGTGGCGTCCCCGGCGGTGAAGGGCAGCCAGGTGTGGTTCTTCTTCCCGACCTGGAGCATGCCGAGGGAGAAGTCGCACGGGACGACATAGGCGCCGGTCCGCGCGAAGGGGAGGGAGGAGGTCGCCGTACCCGCCGCGAGGTCCAGGACCTTCTGGGCGGGGCGGGCGTCGACCGCCTTCGCGACCTCCTTGCGCCACCGCCGGTCCTGGCCGAGCGACAGCACGTCGTTGGTCAGGTCGTACCGTTCCGCCACGCGGTCGAACATCGAGGCGACTTCGTGGGGCTGCTTGTTCAGGGAAGCACGGGTCACCCGCCCATTGTGGCAGCCCCGCCCTCACCGGCTCACGGCAGGAGCCTCGGCTTCTTCCGCGCCGCGACGTCCTCGACCCACCCGCAGAGCAGCACGAACAGGACGATCAGCAGCCAACCCACGCCGAACATGAACCACTGGCTCTCCAGCGGCAGGTACTTCTCGAACGCGGGGATGTCCCAGAACCGGTCGATCAGCGGCACGGCGAGGATCAGGGCGATCTCGTGCCAGAGGTAGATCGTCACCGCGCGCGCGTTGAAGACGGTGACGATCCGGTTGGTGCGCCGGAAGCGGGTGAGCCAGGCGAAGTCGATCCCGAAGTACGCCTTCGCCCACATCAGCAGCATGACGAAGCCCGCCGACCAGAACGCCTGCGCGAGGGGGTCCTCGTCGAGGTCGTAGGTGCCGAACTCGGCCTGGTGCGTGAAGGCGTACCAGCCGCCGAACCCGATCGCCGCGAGCGACACCACGACCACCAGGGCCGGCTTCATCCGCTGGAGCACGCCGTCGCGGTGCGCGAAGCCGAGCGTCCAGCAGAAGAGGTACGTCGACAGGTCCCACATCGCGGTGCCGACGCGGTTGTCGGGGCCGGCCCAGACGAAGGTGAGCACCAGGATCGGCGCGAGGGAGAGCGCCAGGACCGGGATCCGGGCCAGCCGGAACAGCGGCAGCAGGAGCGGGGAGAGCAGGACGAACCAGAGGTACGTCCGCAGGTACCAGAGGATCTCCCAGGCCTGCTCGCCCCAGGCGTTGCCGGGCGGGTCGCCCAGCGGCACGACCCAGTAGACGATCTGCCAGCCCGGTACCCAGTCGTGGATCAGCATCGCCAGGACGACGAAGGCGCCCCAGAACCAGAAGGGCGGCAGGAGCCGGCGCAGGCGGCTCCTGACCACCTTCGGCGCCGGACGCTCCAGGGACTTCGCCATCAGGGTGCCGGCCAGGCCGAACATGATCCCCATGGAGGGGAAGACCATGCCCGCCCAGGCCCAGCCGAAGGTGTGGTACGCGACCACCCGGATGAGGGCGAGGGCGCGCAGCGAGTCGAAGTAGCGGTCGCGTTGGGGGGCAGCGGGCTTCGACGGGGGCGGGGGCCCGTCCGTCACCTCCTCGGTGACGGACGCCGGCGCCCCGGGCCCCCGGACGGGCTCCGCGTCCGGATCCGGGTCCCGGTCCGGGTACGGGCCCGGGTCGGGGTCCAGGTCCGGGTCCACCGTCGGCAGGGGCGCCGTCTCGTCGACGGCGACACCCTGCCCGTACTGCGGGTACTCCGCGTACGCCGTGTGCTCCGCGTACTCCGTGTTCCGCGCGTGCTCCGCGTACTCCCGCGGATACGGCTGTTGCGGATAGGGCTGTTGCCCGTACTGCTGGGGATGCTGCTGCTGCGGGTACGGCTGCTGCCCGTACCCGTCATACCCGTACGGGTACGGCGACGGCTGCCCGTACTCGTGGCCGTAACCCTGGCCCTGGCCCTGACCCTGGCCGGGGCCAGGGCCGTGGCCCTGGCCCTGCTGCTCCCAGGTCATCAGCTCACCCCGGCGGGGGTGCCGACCTCACCGGTGCGCTTCAGCTTCTGCCAGCGCAGGCGGCCGCCGGTGAGGGCGGTGATGCAGGAGTGGATGAGGACGAGGTACATCATCTGGCGGTAGGCCAGTTGCTGGAGCGGCATCATCAGCAGGTAGCGGTACTTCTCCCGGTCCAGGCGGAACGCGTAGGCCGCGCAGCCGAGCTGGACGCCGAGGACCGCCAGCCAGGCGAGCAAGGCCGCCTGGAAGTCGATGAAGATCATCGAGTAGATCGTGAACACGTCGATCAGCGGGGCGAAGACCGGCGTGATGATCTGGAAGAGGACCACGAGCGGCATGCCCACCCGGCCGAAGCGACCCGAAGGACCCTTGTCCGTCAGGGACTTGCGGTGCTTCCAGAGCGCCTGCATGGTGCCGTACGACCAGCGGTAGCGCTGGGACCACAGCTGCTTCAGGGAGCCGGGCGCCTCGGTCCAGGCCTTGGCGTGCTCCTGGTAGACGACCTGCCAGCCCGCGCGGTGCATGGCGATGGTGATGTCGGTGTCCTCGGCGAGGGTGTCCTCGCTCATGCCGCCGACCTCGAGCACGGCCTCGCGGCGGAACGCGCCGATCGCGCCGGGGATGGTGGGCATGCAGCGCAGCAGGTCGTACATGCGACGGTCGAGGTTGAAGCCCATCACGTACTCGATGTGCTGCCAGGCGCCGATGACCGTGTTCCGGTTGCCGACCTTGGCGTTGCCCGCGACCGCGCCGACCTTCGGGTCGGCGAAGGGCTGCACGAGGTGGTGCACGGCGTCCGGCTCGAAGACCGTGTCGCCGTCCATCATCACGACGATGTCGTAGCGGGCGCTGCGGACACCGTTGTTCAGGGCGGCCGGCTTGCCCGCGTTCTCCTGCCGGATGACGCGGACGTTCGTCATGCCGAGGGCCCTCGCCGCCTCGCGCGAGATCTCGGACGTGTTGTCGTCCGAACCGTCGTCCACGATGATGATCTCGATCGGATGGGTGCTCTTCGCCAGTGACTTCAGGGTGTTGGCGATGCACTCCTTCTCGTTGTACGCCGGGACGATCACGCTGACCGGCCGGGTGACGGTCGGCCCCCAGCTGAAGCGGCGCTTGTTGCGCTTTCTGTAGTGCCGGCGGGCCAGGATCAGCATCATCCCGAACCGGCCCATGACCGCCACGCCGACGACCATCAGCCCCACCGACAGGGTCGGGACGGTCCACTCGGCGAGGGTGACCGCCGCGATGAGGGCCTTGCCCTCGTAGAGCGTGACGCCGGTGGCCTCGCGGTGGGCCGCCTGGAGACGGTCGACGGTCTGGCCGTTGGCGCCGTTGGCGCCGTTGCCGCCGGTTCCGCCCTGACCGTTGGGCACGTTGCCGGCCTGCTCGCCGTTCGCACCGGCCGCCGCGCCCGCGGCCTGCTGGCCGCCGGTGCCGGAGGCCTGGCGGGCGGCGGCGTTCTGCTCCTGCATCACCCCGCTGATGGTGGTGAAGGTGTAGCCCGCGGCCTTCATCTTCTCGATGTACGTCGGGAGCGCCTTGATCGTCTGGGAGCGCTCGCCGCCCGCGTCGTGGAAGAGCACCGACGCGCCCTTGCCGTCCTCGGGCGTGGCCCACTTGATGATCTTCGAGACGCCCGGCTTCTTCCAGTCGTCGCTGTCGGTGTCGACGAAGACGCTGGTGTAGCCGTCCTCGCCCAGCTTCTTGTAGATGGGCCAGCTGTAGTTGTCGATGGCGTCCGTCTCGGAGGAGTACGGGGCGCGGAAGAGCGTCGTGGTGATGCCTGCCGCACCCGCCAGTGCGAGCTGGGTCTGCTCCATCTCACGGTCGACGCGGGCGTCGGACTGGTAGGAGAGGTCGACGTGGGTGAAGGTGTGGATGCCCACCTCGTTGCCCTCGTCGACCATGTCCTTCACGATGTCCGGGTAGCGCGAGACCATCGAGCCCACCAGGAAGAACGTGCCGGGCACGTCGTACTCCTGGAGGATCTCCAGCACCTGGGGCGTCCAGGTCGGGTTCGGGCCGTCGTCGAAGGTCAGCGCGATCGTCTTGTCCGGCACCGAGACGGTGGTGGCCTGGCCGCCCTGGAAGGTCAGGATCGGGCCGCCGTCGAGGACCTTGTCGGGCACCTTGCTGGCGCTGGCCCCGGTGCGCACGCGCTGGTCGCCGCCGACCTCGGCGCGCAGATAACCGTCGAGGAGCATCACGCTGGTCAGCGCGAGCAGAAGCAGCAGGGCGAGGATGACGCGCGGTTTCTGGAGCGCCGCGGCCTTGCCCGCGGCCCGCTCGATGCGGGACGGGGCGCGACGGCGGCCGCGAGAGGAAGTGGTCGTCATGGGAGTGCCTGAACTCCGGTCAGTTGGCGGCCGCGGAGGCGGTCGCGGTCGCGGTCGGGGCGGAGCTCGGCGGCTCGCCGGTGGCGACGCCCGAGGGCGGAGTGCCGGTGGGCATCGAGGGCGGGGTGCCGATACCGCCCTGCGGCTGGTAGCCACCGGGGCCGGAGTTCTGCGCACCGCCCGGGCCTCCGTTGCCGAAGGGCAGCAGGGAGGACGGGGCCAGGGAGGTGCCCCAGCCCATGAAGGCCGCGCCGAGGACGACGGCGTACACAAGACAGCCGACCCCCATGAGGAGGCCGATCCGGCGCAGCAGCTTGGACCTGCGTCCGGAGTTGTCAACGAACACGGGCCCCTCGGCGGAGGCGTCGTCACGTTTGCGGCTGCGACGGCTGCCGCGAGCAGCGGCACGGCTTTCGATGGCAGGCTCGGATTGCATTCCACGGATATTAGAGAGCCTTTATGTGGCACAAACTCTGCGTCTGTTGTGAGCAACCCATGAGAAACAGGTGAACCTGTCTCTTCCCTGAGAGATGCCCGAATCACCCGCACGGCACCTGCCCGACAAGGGAGGGTTGATTATCCCTTTTAGGCGGTTACTTATCATGTTTTGCACGCTTATTTCCATGACCTGTCTGTGTGTTCACTGTTCCCGCGCGAGCCGCCCACTTGTGAGACATTTCCATTTGGGAAACGCACTTTGTTTCCATGCTGAGACAGAAATCACGAGAGCGGGTGCATACGCAATGAGGAGTTTCCTGAGGCCGATGGCCGGGGTCACCTGCCTGTTTGCCCTGGCCGTTACAGGATGCTCCGCGGGGTCCGACAGCACGTCGGACGCGGCAGCACCCGCGGAGAGCGAACAGGCGAGCAGTCCGTCGCCGTCGAGCAGCGCCACACCATCGAGTACCGGCACCTCCTACGCGCCCTACGTGAGCGCGGTGGAGGCCAATGACAACGACTCGGCCGGCTCACCGGCGACGTACAACCTGGCGTTCGTCATCTCCGGCGGCAGCGGCTGTACGCCGAAGTGGAACGGCACGAACGCCATCGGGGACTCCGCCGTGAAGTCCCGGATCTCGGCGCTGACCGCCTCGGGCGCCACGGCCCGCGTCTCCTTCGGCGGGGCCTCGGGCAAGGAGCTGGCGGCCACCTGTGACAGCGTGTCCGAACTCACCCGGGCGTACGGCGAGGCGCTCGACGCGGCCGGCTCCAGCCAGGCCGACTTCGACATCGAGGGCGACGAACTGACCGACGCCGACTCGGTCGCCCTGCGGTCCCGGGCGATCGCGGCCCTCCAGGAGGAACGCCCGGACCTCGAGGTGTCCTTCACCCTCCCGGTGATGCCCTCCGGGCTGGACGCGGACAGCCTGGCGCTGCTGACGTCCGCGAACAAGTACGACGTCCAGGTCTCCACCGTCAACCTCATGACGATGAACTACGGCGAGTCGTACGCCGGGGACATGGGCGGATACGCGATCACCTCGGCGACGGCGGCGCAGGCACAGCTCAAGAAGATCTTCGGGACGACGGACGCCGACGCCTGGAAGGGGATGGCGCTCACCTCGATGATCGGCACCAACGACGTCGACAACGAGACGTTCACGCTCGCGGACGCGGCGGAGGTGCGGACGTTCGCCGAGGAGAAGGGCATCTCCTGGGTCTCCATGTGGTCGACGTTCCGCGACCAGCAGTGCGAGGACGGCTCCGCCTCGGATGACGCGTTGACCAATTGCAGTGGGGTCGAGCAGAGTGCGGGCGCGTTCGCCGAGGCGTTCTCGGAGTAGGACGCGCGGGTCCGGTCCCGTGCCGGCCGCCGGTCCGTCGCCGCCGGTCCGTCGCGGCCGGTCCGTCGCGGCCGGTCCGTCGCGGCCGGTCCGTCGCGGCCGGGCGCGCTCACGCGGCGCAGCCGCACGATGTCACAGCCCCGCGCCCCTGGAGGGCGGGGGTCATCGCCTCCGGTACACCAGGCGGCCCTCGATCACCGTGGCCACGCAGGTTCCCGCGCCCCGGGTCGACAGGGCCGCCTCGTCGGGTACGTCGAAGACGGCGAAGCGGGCGGCGGAGCCGCGCTCGCGGGGCGGGGCGAACTCCACCGGCAGACCGCAGGCGTACGGGTCCAGCGAGGGCACCCCGCCGGGACCCGCCGCGGGCCGGGCGACGACCGCGAGACCGGAGCGGGCCACGGCGTCCCGCACCGCGCGCCGGCGCAGTTCCCCGCAGGCCACCGCGACCGTGCCGTGGGCGAGCATGCGCTGCACACCGCGCCGGGCGCTCGCGCCCCAGCGGGCTTCGTCCGGGGCCAGCGCGTCGAGCGCGTCCCCGGTCAGCGGCTCGGTGCCCAGCTCGGCGGCCTCGCGCGGGTCGGGGTGATAGGCCCCGGCCAGCAACTCCGTGCCGTGCGGGTTGACCAGACCGGGCGTCAGGATGCCCGGCCACCGGCGCACCCGTGCCGACGGGTACGCGGCGACGAGTTGCTCCAGCGGGCCTGCCCCGGCGATCCGGGGGCCCTCGACGGCGAGCGCGCGGCCCCTGGAGTCGGCGTGGATCGTCAGCAAGAGGGCCCTAGTTGGAGGTGAGGAGCTTCAGTTCGGGGTGGGCGGTGCCGCCGGCGATCGCGGTCGACGAGATGTGCGACATGACCCGCTCGTCCACCGGGTCGTTCGCCGGGTCGTCGTGCACGACGAGGTGCTCGTACGTCGTCGCGCGCTGGGCCGGGACCCGGCCCGCCTTCCGGATCAGGTCGATGATCTCGAGGCGGTTGGAGCGGTGCTTGGCGCCGGCCGACGAGACGACGTTCTCCTCCAGCATGATCGAGCCGAGGTCGTCCGCGCCGTAGTGCAGGGAGAGCTGGCCGACCTCCTTGCCGGTCGTCAGCCACGAGCCCTGGATGTGACGGACGTTGTCGAAGAACAGGCGGGCGATCGCGATCATCCGCAGGTACTCGAAGAGGGTCGTCTGGGTGCGGCCCTTCAGGTGGTTGTTCTCGGGCTGGTACGTGTACGGGATGAAGGCCCGGAAGCCGCCCGTCCGGTCCTGCACGTCACGGATCATCCGCAGGTGCTCGATGCGTTCGGCGTTGGTCTCGCCGGTGCCCATCAGCATGGTGGACGTCGACTCGACGCCCAGGCCGTGCGCGGTCTCCATGATCTCCAGCCAGCGCTCGCCGGACTCCTTGAGCGGGGCGATGGCCTTGCGGGGACGGGCGGGGAGCAGCTCGGCGCCGGCGCCTGCGAAGGAGTCGAGCCCGGCCGCGTGGATCCGGGTGATGGCCTCCTCGACGGTGACCTTCGAGATGCGCGCCATGTGCTCGACCTCGGACGCTCCCAGCGAGTGGATCACCAGTTGAGGGAACGCCTCCTTGATGGCCGCGAAGTGCTTCTCGTAGTACTCCACCCCGTAGTCCGGGTGGTGGCCGCCCTGGAACATGATCTGGGTGCCGCCGAGCTCGACGGTCTCGGCGCACCGCCGCAGGATGTCGTCGAGGTCGCGCGTCCAGCCCTTGGCGGTGTCCTTGGGGGCGGCGTAGAAGGCGCAGAACCTGCACGCCGTGACGCACACGTTCGTGTAGTTGATGTTCCGCTCGATGATGTACGTGGCGATGTGCTCGGTGCCCGCGTACATGCGGCGGCGCACGGCGTCGGCGGCGGCGCCGAGCGCGTGCAGGGAGGCGTCGCGGTAGAGGTCGAGGGCCTCTTCCGGGGTGATCCGCCCGCCGTCCGCGGCACGGTCGAGCACAGACTGGAGGTCGGCCTTCTCGGGCACCGGATGGTCCCTTTCGTCAAGGGTTGTGGGCGGACCGAACCAGCCTACGCCAGGGGTCCCGGCACCCGGACGTCAGGCCGCGTACGCACCGACGAGCAGCCCGGCGAGGGTCCCGGCGAGCATGAAGGGGCCGAAGGCGATCATCGTCCGGCGGCCGGCCCGTCCCGCGACGGCGAGCGCGCCGCCGTACAGCGCCCCGAGCAGGAACGCGGCGAACGTACCCAGCATCACCGTCGCCCAGCCGTACCAGCCGAGGACGGCGCCCATCGAGAGCGCAAGCTTCACGTCGCCGAAGGCCATGCCGCCGGGGTTGGCGAGATGCAGCGCGAGATATCCGGTGCCGAGGGCGAGCGCGCCCAGCAGGGCCGTCGTCCAGTGGCCTGCGTGCTCGGGCAGCAGCGCGGCGGGGCCCAGCAGGGCGAGCGCGGCGGCGGCGAGCGGCAGGGTGAGCGGATCGGGCAGCCGGCGCACCCGCAGGTCGACGGCGGCCAGCAGCACCCCGGCCGGCGCGAGCAGCAGCCAGACGACGAGTTCGGGCCGGACCCCGGTCGCGGCGGCGAGCGCGGCGCAGACGACGGCGGTGAGCAGGGGGAGCCGGACGGCACCGGACGCGTACGGGGCGGCGGGGGCCGCGGGGCCCGCGTCCGCCGGGCGCCCGGAACGCCGCTCGGCACACCGGGCGCACCGCGCCGGTCCGAGCCACCCCCGGATCGGATGCCCGCCCGGGCAGGCCGCCCGCCAGCCGCCGTCCCGCTCCTCCCACGGGACGGAGAACCGGTGGGCGGCCCGCGGCAGCAGGGCTCCCGCGAGGGCGCCCCAGAGCGCGGCGACGGTCACCAGCGCCAGGACGCCGGGAGGTGTGGTCATCGGCGGCGATCCCCACGGTCCTGAGTCGGCCTCATGACGTGCCCGCCGCCCTGCTCCTGCCCTTGCCCTTCTTGCGCAGTCTTCTCGTGCGGGCCCGCTCCTCCGCGCGCCGGGCCGCGGCCGCGGTGGCGCGCAGGCGGTGGCGGAGGACGCCGAGCAGCACGGCCGTGACGGCGTAGGAGAGGAACGCGCTGCCCGTGCCCGGGATGTACGCGCACATCGCCCCGCCCGAGCGGCAGTTGCGGCCGGGCAGGGCGCCGAGGACGTACATCGCCGCGCCGAAGGCCACCGTCCAGCAGACCGCTCCCCCGATCGCGAGCCCGATCCGCGCCGGGACCCCGTCGCCCCCCGGGTTCCGTTCCGGGGCGGAGCACCACACGCCGCCCGCCCAGCCGGCCACCGACAGCAGCCCGAGCAGCGCGCCGGCCGTCCATCCGCCGCCGGGCAGGTCCACCAGCGCCGGTGCGGTCACGCGCACGAACCATCTCCACAGGCCCAGGGCGGACAGCAGGACGGCGAGGACGGCGACGAGGAAGAGGACGCCGCCGGCGAGACCCCAGCCGTCACGGGCCCGGAACCGGTTCACCGTCCGACCTTCGACATGCGCGCCACCGGATTGCCCTCCGCCGCGCTGTCCGAGGCGTACGTCAGGTCGTCGCCGGTCGGGGTGAGCCGGATCGTGTGGGGCGTGGGATTGCAGCCGCTGTGGTTGCTCTCGGCCCCGACCGAGGTGGCGACGACCTCCTTCTCCGTCACCTGCTTCAGCGTCAGGACGTCGACACAGGTGCCGCCGAGCACGTCGGTCTGCCGCAGCTGACCCAGGGTGTCGCCCACGTTCGCCTGTCGGACCGTCACCCGGAAGGTGCCCATCGGGAGGGTGCCGCCGAGCCCGCTGCCCTCGCCCTCCCAGGTGCCGACATAGCGGCCCGGGAGCGCGGTGGGCGCCTGCGAGGCGGCGGGACCGGAACTCGAACCGTTCGCGGGCGCCGAGGAGTGGGCGTCGCTGCCGGAGGCGTCGTTTTGGCCGTCGTCGCCCGGCAGCAGGTCGAACAGGAACACCGACCCGACCGTGACGGCCGCCATCGCGCCCGCGACCGCCAGCGCGACGGTGCAGCTCAGCCGCCGCCCGCGCCCGCCCTCCCCCGGGGTCGCGGTGGCGGCCACGGTCACGGAGACCTTGCCCGGCCGGTCCGGGCCGGTGGCGGCCGGCCCGGCGTCCCTCGGCTCGGAGGCGGGACGGGGCTCGGGGACCGGGCGTGGCGCGTCGGCCGGAGTGGCGGGTCCCCCGCCCATCACCGGCGGCGGCCCGAACTCGCCCAGCACCACCGCCGACTTCCCCGAGGTGACGGCCGGACTGCTGAACCCCACCGGCCCGGACGCCTGCGGTTGCGCCCCGGCCCCCGTCGCCTCCAGGTTCAGCAGCTGTACGGCGCTCCGCCCCAGTTGCTCCACCAGCGCGCCCGGCAGCCACCCGCCCGCCACCAGCCGGGCCGCGCCCTCGGGGGCGAGCCGCCGGGCCACCTCGGCGGGGGCCGGCCGGGCGGCCGGGTCCTTGGAAAGACAGGCCTCGACCACCGCCCGGAGTTCGCCCCGCAGTCCGCTGTCCGGTTCGCCCAGCTCGGGCTGTTCGTGGACGACCTTGTACAGGAGGGCGGCCGAGGAGTCCCCGGGGAAGGGGGGCCGGCCGGTCGCCGCGTACGCGAGCACCGCGCCGAGGGAGAAGACGTCGGCCGCGCCGGAGGCGACCCTGCCGAGGATCTGCTCGGGAGCCATGTAGCCGGGTGAGCCGACCGAGACGCCGGTCGAGGTGAGCGAGGCCGTGCCGTCGGTCGCGCGGGCGATGCCGAAGTCGATGAGCAGCGGGCCGTCCACCGTGAGCAGGACGTTGGACGGTTTCACGTCCCGGTGCACCAGGCCCAGTTCGTGCACGGCTCCCAGTGCCTCCGCCAGGCCCGCGCCCAGCACCCGTACGGAGTGCTCGGGCAGCGGTCCGCCGCCGGAGGCGACCGCGGCGGCCAGGGAGGGACCGGCGGCGAAGCCCGTGGCGACCCAGGGCACCGGCGCCTCCGGGTCGGCGTCCAGGACCGGCGCGGTCCAGGCGCCGCCGACCCGCCGCGCGGCCTCGACCTCGCGCCGGAAGCGGGCGCGGAACTCCTCGTCGAGCGCGAGGTGCGGGTGCACGATCTTCACGGCGACGGTGCGGCCGCCGGCGCTGCGGCCCAGGTAGACACGGCCCATCCCGCCGGCGCCCAGGCGGCCGAGCAGCCGGTAGGGCCCCACGGTCGTGGGTTCGTCGGCTCCGAGCGGCTGCATTGGACGTCCACCTCTCCCCCGAAAGGCGCCCGCGCGGGGCCCCATGCGACTCGGCAGCAGCGTAGTGCCGTGGCTACGGCCGGAGCAGCTCGACCTTCACGTCCGCCGGGAAGCCCGTCGTCGGGCCGACCCGGCGGGCGAACTCGGCGACGGCCTCCAGCTGGGGGCCGCCGAAGCGGAAGTCGAGGGTGGTGAAGTACTGCTCGAGCACCCGCTCGTCGAACTCCTCCCAGCGGGCGGCCTGCTCGGCGACCTTGCCGACCTCCTCCAGCGAGAGGTTGCGGGACTCGATGAAGGCCTCGTGGACCTGACGGGTGATGACCGGCTCGCGCTCCAGGTACTCGCGGCGGGCCGCCCAGACCGCGAAGACGAACGGCAGTCCGGTCCACTCCTTCCAGAGCGCCCCGAGGTCGTGCACCTCCAGACCGAACTTCGGTCCGTCCAGCAGGTTGGCGCGCAGCGCCGCGTCCCCGATGAGGACGGCCGCCTCGGCGTCCTGCATCATCAGGCTGAGGTCGGGCGGGCAGGTGTAGTAGTCCGGCCGCACGCCGAAACGGTCCGCCAGCAGCAGCTGGGCGAGGCGCACGGAGGTGCGTGAGGTCGAACCAAGGGCGACCCTGGCGCCGTCCAGCTCGTCCAGCGGGACCTGGGAGACGATCACGCAGGACATCACCGGGCCGTCGCAGCCGACGGCGATGTCGGGGAAGGCGACCAGGTCGTCGGCGTTCTTCAGGAACTCGACGAGGGTGATGGGCCCGATGTCGAGGTCGCCCGACACCAGGCGCTCGCTGAGCTTCTCCGGGGTGTCCTTCGTCAGCTCGAAGTCGAGGAGGGTGCCGGTTCTCGCGAGCCCCCAGTAGAGGGGCAGGCAGTTGAGGAACTGGATGTGGCCGACGCGCGGCCGGGTGCGAGAATTGTCCACATCGCGAGGCTAGACCCCGCCGGATAGTGTGGGCACTCCACCCCCTCGGTCAACCCCTTCCGGGGATCTTCAAACATCCGGGTGACGTGATCTTGACCTCTATTGCTTTCGGGTGCCTGCATGCTAGGCTCGCCGCAAGTTGCAGTTTGGTTTCCCTTGCAGTACAGAGCCTGCGGAGCATGTAACCGCGGGCTCTCGTCGTTTTCAGACGTATGCAGTTGTGCGGCACTTGCTTTCACGCTTGCAGGGTTCTGGAGCAGGGCAACCCTTTGGGCCCAAGGAGGGCTTATGGCTACCGGAACCGTGAAGTGGTTCAACGCCGAAAAGGGCTTTGGCTTCATCGCCCAAGAAGGCGGCGGCCCCGACGTCTTCGTCCACTACTCCGCGATCAACGCGCAGGGTTTCCGCTCGCTCGAGGAGAACCAGCAGGTCTCCTTCGACGTGACGCAGGGCCCGAAGGGTCCCCAGGCGGAGAACGTCACCCCCGTCTGATCTTCAGAACCCTGAGATCGCAAGTCTGAGAGCAGTACCCAAGGAGCCCTGTGCCGGTCGGCACGGGGCTCCTGCCTTTTCCCGTCGGCACGGTCGGGGTGCCGCTGGCCGGCGTGGCGTGGAACCGCCCCCGCTGTCGGTGGTGCCTCCTAAGCTCCCCGCCCATGACCGACATCACGAACCCCGGCCCCGCCTCCCCGTCCACCCCCATCTCCACCGCACCGGACCCGGTCGCCACCGCCTCGCGGGCCGCCTCCGACGCGCCCGGCTTCGTCGTCGTCACCCGCACCTTCTACGACGCCATCGCCGAGGACTACGCCGAGCGCTTCCGTGACGAGCTGGTGGCCAGGCCGCTGGAGCGGGCCGTCCTCACCGCGTACGCCGAGCTCGTCGGGGCCGGTGGGCGGGTGGCGGACCTCGGGTGCGGGCCCGGCCGGTCGACGGGGTTCCTGGCCTCGCGGGGGCTGGACATCTCCGGGCTCGACCTGTCGGAGTCGATGCTCGCGATCGCCCGCCGCGAGAACCCGGCGATCCGCTTCGAGCAGGGCTCGATGCTGGAGCTGGACTTCGCCGACGGGAGTCTGGCCGGCGTCGTCTCCTTCTACTCCTCCATCCACACCCCTGTGGACGAGCTGCCCGCCCTCTTCGCCGAGTTCCACCGGGTGCTCGCACCCGGCGGTCATCTCCTCCTCGCCTTCCAGGTCGGCGACGAACCGCGCCACTACGACCAGCCCTGGGGCCACCCGGTCGCCATCGACTTCGAGCGGCGCCGCCCGGAACAGATGGCCGCGCTGCTCACGGCGGCCGGATTCGCGATGCTGTCGCGCACCGTGCGGGAGCCGGACCCCGGCCTCGGCGAGTCGACCCCCCATGCCTTCCTGATCGCCCGGGTACCCGAGTGAGCCGTGAGCTTTGGGAAACTGGAGGGTATGGACACCGATCGCAGGAACAACGTCACCGTCACCGGTAACCCGCAGGGGCGGACCGTGGTGCTGGCACACGGGTTCGGGTGTGATCAGAACATGTGGCGTCTCACGGTGCCCGCCCTGGCCGAGAAGTACCGGGTGGTGCTGTTCGACTACGTGGGGGCGGGCCGATCGGATCTGTCCGCGTTCTCGGAGGAGCGCTACAGCTCGCTCGACGGTTACGCGCGGGACGTGGTGGAGGTGTGCGAGGCGCTCGACCTCAGCGACGCGGTGTTCGTGGGGCACTCGGTCAGCGCGATGATCGGCGTGCTGGCCGCCGACCTGGCACCGGAGCGCATCGGGGCGCTGGTGATGATCGCCCCGTCCCCGCGTTACATCGACGACGAGGACTACCGGGGCGGCTTCAGCGCGCCGGACATCGACGAGCTGCTGACGTCGCTGGAGTCGAACTACCTGGGCTGGTCGGCGGTGATGGCCCCGGTGATCATGGGCAACGCGGAGCGGCCCGCACTCGGTGAGGAGCTGAAGAACAGCTTCTGCGCCACCGACCCGGACATGGCGCGCGTCTTCGCCCGGACGACGTTCCTGTCGGACTCGCGCGACGACCTGAAGAGCGTCCGGGTGCCGACGCTGGTCCTGGACTGCACCCGCGACGCCATCGCGCCCCCGGAGGTCGGCGCCTTCGTCCACCGGGCGATCCCCGGCTCGACGCTGATCACTCTCGACGCCACCGGGCACTGCCCGCACCTGTCCGCGCCCGAGGCCACCAACGCGGCGATCACCGGCTTCCTCGCGGGGCTGCTGTGATGTGCCGAACGGGCCGGCAGCCCGACCCGGCCGACGCCGACAACGGGAAGACCTCGGACGCGGCGTTCGCCGAACTGCTGGAGGACAGCGCCGAGGACCTGTACGAGAGCGCGCCCTGCGGATACCTGTCCATGCTGATGGACGGCACCATCGCGAAGATCAACACCACCCTGCTGGACTGGCTCGGCCTGGAGCGGGAGGCGGTGGTGGGCCGGATGCGGTTCACCGATCTGCTGACCGTGGGCGGCAGGCTCTACCACGAGACCCATTTCGAGCCGCTGCTGCGCATGCAGGGCCGCATCGGCGGCATCGCCCTGGAGATGAAGCAGGCCGACGGCGCCCGGATGCCGGTGCTGGTCTCGTCCGTGGTCAAGTACGGCGGCGGCGGCGAGCCGCTGATGATCCGCACCACCGTGTTCGACGCCCGGGACCGCCGCGCCTACGAGGAGGAACTGCTGCGCGGCCGGAAGGCGGCCGAAGAGGCGCGCAAGCAGGCGGAGGCCGACCGCGCCAGGCTTCAGGAGGCCCTCGCGGTGCTCCAGCAGTCGCTGCTGCCCGCCACCCTGCCGCCGGTGCCCGGGGTGGAGACGGCCGCCCACTACTGCACGGCCTCCCCCGACCGGCTCGGCGGCGACTTCTACGACGTCTTCCCGGTGGACGGCAAACGCTTCGCGTTCTTCCTCGGCGATGTGTGCGGCAAGGGTCCCCAGGCCGCCGCCGTCACCTCGCTGACCCGCTACACCCTGCGGGCGGCGGCTCTGCACGACTCCGACCCGGTCGCGGCCCTGTCGACCCTCAACAAGGTGCTGCACGAGCGGTACGCGGCCGGCGGTGATCCGCGGTACTGCACCGCCGTCTTCGGGGTCCTCGAACCCGACCCCGCGACCGGACTGGTCGCCGTCCGGCTCGCCTCGGGCGGGCACCCTCCGGTGCTCGTCCTGCGGGCCGAAGGCACGGCCGACTTCCTGCCCACCCCGGGCGGTCTCCTCGTCGGTGTCCTGCCCGACGCGCGTTTCGTCGCCGCGACCACGGTCCTCGCGCCCGGCGACACCCTCCTGCTCTACACCGACGGGCTCACCGAGGCCCGGACCGGCGAGGACCGGGGCAGCCTGTACGGGGACGAGGCGCTGCGCGCCTTCGCCGCCCAGCACGCCGGCCGGTCCCCGCGGGCCGTCGTCCAGGCACTGACCGTCCTGCTGGAGGAGTTCGGCGACGGACTCGACGACGACACCGCCCTGCTCGCGCTCGGTGTCCCCGCCCCCGCCCCCCGGCCCGACTCCCACCCCGACACCGACCCCGACCCGGCGACGAAGAGCACGCGATGAGCCCGCTGAAGATCACCACCCGAGACACGGCGACCGGTCCCGTCCTGGCGGTTCTCGGCGACCTCGACTACGCGAACGCAGGCGAGCTGCGTGAGCTGCTCACCACGCTGACCCTCCAGCCGGGCCAGCGCCTCGTCCTGGACCTGGCCGGCATGGACTTCTGCGACTCCAGTGGCATCACGGCGCTGATCGCGGCCCACCACCACGCCCAGGCCGCCCACGCGGACATCGCGCTGGCCGCCGTCCCGGCCAACACCCTGCGCATCCTGCGCATCGTCGGCCTCGACCAGATCTTCCCCCTGCACCCCGACAGCGAGACCGCCGCGCGCGGCACCCGTCCGAGCCGCTGATCCGCGGGCGGCGGTCCCGGCACAATGGGGCCATGATCGAGGTACCGCAGGCCTTCGTGAACAGCACCGTCCAGCGGGAGGGGAAGCGCGGGGCGGGCTGGGTCGAGGGACTCCCCGCGCTGGTGGCCGAGTTGCTCGATCGCTGGGGCTGCGCGCCCGACGGTGAGGTCCTGCACGGCGGGGTCGGGATCGTCGTCCCCGTACGGCGGAGCGCCGACCGGATCCGCGCCGTCATCAAGGTCTCCTTCCCGCACCCGGGCAACGTCCACGAACCCGACGCCTTCGCCGCCTGGGGCGGGCAGGGGGCCGTGCGGCTCTACGAGCGGGACGACGCGCGCTTCGCGATGCTGCTGGAGCGGGTGCGCGAGTCGTCCCTCGCCGAGGTCGAGGACACCGGGGAGGTCGCCGCCGTCGCCGGGCGGATCAGCCGGCGGCTCGCCGTTCCCGCGCCGGACGGCCTGCCCCGGCTGAGCGACAAGGCCGGCGGGTGGCGGCGACAACTGCTCCTCGACCAGGCCGAGTTCGACCAGGCCCTGCCCGCGCGGACCGTCGACGCGGCCCTGGACACCGTACGGGAGCTCGGGCGCGGCCAGCCCGATCTGCTGGTGCACGGGGATCTGCACGCCAAGAACATCCTGCGCGCCGAACGGGAGCCGTGGCTCGCCGTCGACCCCAAGGGATGGGTCGGGGACCCCGCGTACGACGGGGGCACCCTGCTCAAGCCGCTGATCTTCCAGCACGTCATGCGGCACGGCGACGGAGATCTGCGCCGGGCCGCCCACCGCATCCTGGACCACTTCGCCGAGGCCGCCGGGCTCGACCGCGAACGCACCCGCCGCTGGGCCCACCTCCACCTCGTCCAGGCCGCCTTCCACGGGCGCCGCCACGGGTTCCGGATCGCCCGCGAGGGGCCGGGCCTCGACCTCGTCACCCAGTTCCTGGACCGGCTGGCCGAGACACTCACCCCGTACCGGCACCCCTCGCACCCCTAGGTTCCGCGGGGCGCATGCGGGGCCGCGCCGCCGAGCGTCCGGTGCGGTCGGGGACGGAGCGGCAGTTCGGCCCAGACCGTCCTGCCGACGTCCCGCTCCGCGACACCCCACGTCCGGGCCAGCACCCGGACGAGGATCAGTCCCCGGCCGCCCTCCTCCTCCGGGTTCGTGACGATCCGCAGCCGCCGGTCGGAGCGGGCGTCGCTCACCTCGACACGCAGCGCGTCCTCCGGGAGCAGCCGGAGCCGCAGCTCGAAGTCCCGGCCCGGGACCCGTCCGTGCGTGACGGCGTTGGCGGCCAGCTCCGCGACCACCAGCTGCGCGGTGTGGTGCGTCGCCGTCGTGCGGATACCCCCAGGCCGTGAGCTGGTGACCGGTGAGACGCCGGGCCAGCCGGGCACGCGCGGCGTCGCGCCGAGGCGCAGGCGCAGCTCACCGAGCGGGGTGTCCCGGGCGGGTTCCCGGGTGGAGATCTGGGTGGAGATCTGGGTGGAGATTTCGGAGTTCACCTGACTGAGCGTGGCCGGTTGTCCCTACCCTGACCAGGAGTGGCCCGGCGACTCTGCGTAGTTGTACGGCTGCGGTGGGGCAGACGTACGGGTCGTCGGCCGTGCCCACGGAGGCGGGAGAGCGGTGGCGCACGTGACGGAGGACCGCAGGCCGGAGACACCGGCGGAGGCCGACAGGACGACAGGGCTGCTCACGGCCCTGGGCAAGATGCTGAAGCTGCTGCGGGAGCGACGTTCGGGCTGTCACCGGCGGGTGCGGGAGGCCGCCGCGCGGGTGCGCGGAGGTCGCCTTGTCCTGGAGCTTGTCGACGATGACGCAGTCGCCGTCCGGTGCCAGGGTGACCGCGTCGGAGACGGCGGCGAGGGCCGCCCCGATGCCCTGGCGCCTCAGCAGGTCGTTCTTCACGCGCAGGTCGGTGGCGATACGCACGGCGGCGCCCGCCCAGGCGGCGTCGAAGAAGGCCGCCCCGCACTGTTCGAGGGTGTCGCGCACCCGCGCCCGTACGGCGGCCGGGTCGGCGAGCAGCCGTTCCGCGAAGGTCTCCCGGCTGAGCGTGCTGGCGCTCGCCGGTGTGGTGCTCACCGTGTCCTACCTGACCTTTCTCGTGGCCGCCTCGCCGGGGCACGGCTGGGGCGCCCCGGCCGTCGCCGCGGTGTCCCTGGTCTGCACCCTCGGCGAGATCATCTACGCCGGCAGCGCCACCGCGCTCGTCACCGTGCTGGCCCCGGCCCACGCCCTGGGCCGTACCCTCGCCCGTTTCGAGCTGTCCACGGGCTTCGGCCTCGCCGTGTCCCCGGCGGTCATCACGGCTCTCGCACCCCACGGACCGGCCGCGCTCTGGGGCGGTCTCGCCGGTGCGACCCTCCTGTCCGCCGCCGCCGTCGCCGCCGAGAAGGATCAGGGAACGCAGCCCAAGGACCCCGGGGCCGGGCCCAGCGGGTCCGCCGCCGACACCTCCGGCGCGCTGAGCGCCTCCTCGTAGGCCTGCCGCTCGAAGACGAAAGGGCCCAGGGGCAGTTCGCCCCACTCCTCGCGCTCCGGGTAGTGGAAGCCGGACCAGGTGACCGTCGTGGGCGTCATGGCGAGGCGGGCCATGAGGGGCCAGCACTGCCAGATGCCGCAGGGGCAGCCGAGGAGCGGGGTCCGGTCGGCCGTCCGCAGGAACGGGTTGTCGGTGAAGTCGAGCACGCCCAGCCCGCCGTGCTGACCCCAGATCAGCTCGGCCGACTCCCGTCGCTGGTCCTCGAACTGCCCCTCCAGCTCCGGCCGCCACAGCTCCCGTGTCGCCCAGGCGGTCAGCGCCCGCAGATCGACACCGTCGACGCGGGCGCCCCAGACCGGGGCGGCGGGCCGCTCGTCCCAGGGACAGTGGAAGAACTCGATGGTGTTCACCCCGCGCATGCTTCCCGTCCGGACGGCATCCCCGCCAGCCCTTTCAGTGCTGGTACAGCCCCTCCACCTGGTCCGCGAAGTCCGCCAGGACCGCCTCCCGGCGGAGTTTCATCGAGGGGGTGAGGTGGCCTGCGTGCTCCGAGAAGTCGGTCGGCAGGATGGCGAAGCGGCGGATCGACTCGGGGCGCGAGACCAGCTTGTTGGCCTCGTCGATCGCCCGCTGGAGCACGGCGTGCAGGTCCGGGTCGTCCATCAGCAGCTCCACCGGGACCGGGTGCTTGCCGTTCATCTGGCGCCAGTGGGTGAGGCCGTCCGGGTCGAGGGTGAGGAGGACGGAGACATAGGGGCGGCCGTCGCCGAGGACCATGGCCTGCGAGACCAGGGGGTGGGAGCGCAGCCAGTTCTCCAGGGGCGCGGGGGCGACGCTCTTGCCGCCCGCCGTGATGATCATCTCCTTCTTGCGGCCGGTGATCGTCAGATAGCCCTCGTCGTCCAGTTCGCCGATGTCGCCGGTGGGCAGCCAGCCGTCGGGGGCGGCCGGGACCACTCCGCCCGCCGCCGGGTCCCAGTAGCCCCGCAGGACGTGTTCGCCGGCGATCAGGATCTCGCCGTCCGCCGCGATGCGGATCTTCGTCCCCGGCAGCGGCCAGCCGACCGTGCCCAGGCGGGGTTTGAGCGGCGGGGTGACCGTGGACGCGCCGGTCGTCTCCGTCAGGCCGTAGCCCTCGTAGATCTCGATGCCCGCTCCGAGGTAGAAGGCGGAGAGGTGCTGGCCGAGGGGCGAGCCGCCGCAGATGGCGTGGCGGACGCGGCCGCCCATGGCGTTGCGGATGCGGCGGTAGACGAGCGGGTCGTAGAAGGTGCGGGCGGCGCGGAGGGTGGCCGCGGGACCGGAGCCCCGGCCGGTCTTGTGTGCCTCGACGGCCTCGCCGTAGCGGCGGGCCACGTTGGCCGCCCGGTCGAAGGAGGACAGCTTGCCGCCGGCCTCGGCCTTGGCGCGGGCGGTGTTGAAGATCTTCTCGAGCATGTACGGGATGGCCAGCAGACAGGTGGGTCTGAAGGCCGCCAGGTCCGGGAGGAGTTCGTCGGCCTTCAGGCTCGGTGCGTGGCCGAGGCGGACCCGGGCGCGGACGCAGGCGATGGCGACCATGCGGCCGAAGACGTGGGACATGGGGAGGAAGAGGAGGACGGAGAGGTCCTCGGCGTCCGACTTGAAGACCGGGTAGAGCAGTTCGATGGCGTTGTCGACCTCGGCGAAGAAGTTGCCGTGGGTGAGAGCGCAGCCCTTGGGCCGGCCCGTGGTGCCTGAGGTGTAGATGAGGGTGGCGAGCGTGTCGGGGACGAGCATCCCCCGGCGGATCTCCACCTCGGCGTCCGGTACGTGCTCACCCGCCTCGATCAGCCGGTCCACATGGTCCTTCTCCATCACCCACAGGCGGTGCAGGTCGGGCAGCCGGTCGAGTTCGGGGCCGAGGGCGGCGGCCTGGGAGGTGCTCTCGGTGACCAGGGCGACCGCGCCGGAGTCATGGAGGATCCAGCGGGTCTGGAAGACGGACGAGGTCGGGTAGATCGGCACGGTGACCAGGCCGGCCGCCCAGGCCGCGAAGTCGAGCAGCGTCCACTCGTAGGTCGTGCGGGCCATGATGGCGATCCGGTCGCCGGGGACGAGGCCCTCCGCGATCAGCCCTTTGGCCACCGCGTGGACCTGGGAGGCGAAACGCTCGGCCGTGATGTCCGTCCACTCGCCGTCCTGCCCCTTGCGGCTGAGGACCACCGCACCGGGGTCGGCGGCCGCGTTGTCGTAGGGCAGGTCGGCGAGCGAGCCGTACGTCACCGGGCGTGCCAGCGCCGCGACGGACGCCTCCCGGACCACACCGTCCAGTCGTCGTGTCTCGGGTTCGACCAGGGTGGGGGGAGCGTCGGGATCGGCGTAGGCCGAACCGTCGGCTGGGTACGGGGTGGACACGGGCGGCTCCCTGGGCGTGCAGCGACGAAACTGCTTGCTGCATGACGTACGTGCCTCGCGCACCGAGGCGTTCAAGCGGGATGCCCCCCAGATAGGGGTTACCGCCAGTTAGGTAGGGGATCGTACGGCGCTCACGTGTGGGGCTTGTGCGCCTTCCGGGATGTTCCGGAGCTGGGGATGTGCAATCTCGGGGGTTATATGAGGAACCTTCACGTTCGTTCCAGAATCGCCGTGACTCCCTGTCCGCCCGCCGCGCAGATCGAGATCAACCCCCTTGCGGGGCCCTCGCGTTCGGCGAGCAGCTTGGCCAGGGTGGCCACGATGCGGGCACCGGTCGCCGCGAAGGGATGGCCGGTGGCGAGGGACGAGCCGGCCACGTTCAGCCGGTCGCGGTCGACCGGCGCCAGCCCCTGCTTCTCCCAGGCCGCGAGCGTCGCCAGCACCTGCGAGGCGAAGGCCTCGTGGATCTCGACCAGGTCGAAGTCCTCGATGCCCAGGCCGGTCCGGGCCAGCATGCGCGGGACGGCGTACGCGGGCGCCATCAGCAGTCCGTCCTCGCCGTCGGCGACATCGCCGCGCACGAAGTCCACGGCGGCCGTCTCGTACGCCGTCAGGTAGGCGAGCGGCTCCAGGCCCCGCGCCTCGGCCCATTCCTCGGAGGCGAGAAGCACGACCGCCGCGCCGTCGGTCAGCGGTGTCGAATTCCCCGCCGTCATGGTGGGGTTCGGTCCGCCGGTACCGAACACCGGCTTGAGCGCGGCCAGTTTGCCGACCGTGGAGTCCGGTCGGAGGTTGTGGTCGCGGGTCTGGCCCCGGAAGGGGACCACCAGGTCGCCGAAGAAGCCGCGTTCGTAGGCGGCCGCGAGCCGCTGGTGGCTGGTGGCCGCCAGTTCGTCCTGCGCCTCGCGTTCGACGCCCCAGGCGCGGGCGGTGACCGCCCCGTGCTCGCCCATGGAGAGACCGGTGCGCGGTTCGGCGTTGCGCGGGATCTCCGGGATCAGATGGGAGGGGCGGATCCGCGCGAGGGCGCCGAGGCGGGCGCCTGTCGACTTCGCCCGGCGGGCCTCCAGAAGGATCCGGCGCAGCCCGTCGTTGACGCCGAGCGGGGCGTCGCTCGCGGTGTCGGCGCCGCCCGCGATCGCGGACCCGGTCTGACCCAGGGCGATCTTGTTGGCGGCGGCGATCACCGCCTGGAGGCCGGTGCCGCAGGCCTGCTGGATGTCGTAGGCGGGGGTGCGGGCGTCCAGCTTCGAGCCGAGGACGGTCTCGCGGGCGAGGTTGAAGTCGCGGCTGTGCTTGAGGACGGCCCCGGCGACCAACTCGCCCACGACGCCCGGCACGTCGAGCGCGTAGCGGTTCACCAGGCCGTTCACGGCCGCCGTCAGCATCTCCTGGTTGGAGGCGGTGGCGTAGGGGCCGTCGGAGCGGGCGAAGGGGATGCGGGTGCCGCCGACGATCGCCACGCGGCGGATGCGCGGCAGTTCCGGCCGGGGTTGCGGCGCGCCGCTCTCCGCGACCTTCAGATGGCTCACTCGCCGGCTCGCCCGTGACGGTTCCGAGGTACTCATCTCGACCTGCTCCTCACCCGTGACCTAGACTTACCCACGGTAACCTTACTTCAGAGTAAGCACCCGGTACGAGGTGTGCGCCGAGCCCGTGGGAGATCATCATGGCCGACCGCTATCTGAGCTTCACCGCCACGGCCCCCGGCCGGTTCCTCACCTCGCGGCTGGGGCTCCCGCAACCGTCGGCGCTGCGCCGCTGGACGGCCGAACGGCCTCGTCTCGACGGCCACTTGCTGCACCTCACGGCCGGCGGCCCGTCCGGCCTCGACCTCGCGCCGGTCCTGGCCCGCACCGGGCTGCCCACGACCACGCGGGACATGGTCTCCGGCGCCGGGTGGGGAGCCGGTTCCGGTGCCGGGTCCGGCAGTGGATCCACCGGGTCCACCGGCCCCGCCGTCGCAGGTCCCGCAGGCCCCGCCGTCGCAGGTCCCGCAGGCCCCGCCGTCGCCGCCGTGGTCCTCGACGCGACCGGGGTCCGGGACGTCGACGCGCTCGCCGAGGTGCACGCGGCCCTGCACCCGGTCCTACGGTCGGTCGCGGCGAGCGGCCGGGTCGTCGTGCTGGGCGCGCCCCTGGACGCGGCGGACCACCACCAGGCGGCCGTGCAGCAGGCCCTGGAGGGCTTCGTGCGGTCCCTGGGCAAGGAGATCGGGTGGGGCAGGACGGTGAACCTCGTCCGGCTGACCGACGCCTCCGCCGCCGAGTCCACCCTGCGTTTCCTGCTCTCCCCCAAGTCGGCCTACGTCAGCGGCCAGGTGATCGGGGTGGCGGCCGAGGGGCCCGACGGCCCGGTCGAGTGGGACCTGCCGCTCGCCGGCCGGACCGCGCTCGTCACCGGCGCCGCCCGCGGCATCGGAGAGGCGGTAGCCGAGGCGCTGGCCCGGGACGGCGCCCAGGTCGTCGTCCTGGACGTACCGCAGGCCGCGGACGACGCCCGCCGGGTCGCCGCACGGCTGGGCGGCAGCGCCCTCACCCTCGACATCACGGCCGCCGACGCGGGCGAGCGGATCGCCGCCGAACTGCCCGACGGGTTGGACATACTGATCCACAACGCGGGGATCACGCGGGACCGACGGCTGGTCAACATGCCCGCCGAGCGCTGGAGTTCCGTGCTCGACGTCAACCTGGCGAGCGTGCTGCGCAGCACGGACGCGCTGCTCGCCAAGGGCACCCTGCGACCCGGCGGGCGGATCGTGGCCACCGCCTCCATCGCCGGACTCGCGGGCAACGCGGGGCAGACGAACTACGGCGCGAGCAAGGCGGGCGTCGCCGGTCTGGTCCGGTCCCTCGCGCCGCGCGCGCTCGCCGAGCACGGGGTCACGGTGAACGCGGTGGCGCCCGGCTTCATCGAGACGAGGATGACGGCCGCCGTGCCCCTGTTCATCCGTGAGGCGGGCCGCCGGATGAACTCCCTCGCCCAGGGCGGCCTGCCCGCCGACGTCGCCGAGACCACCGCCTGGCTCGCCCACCCGGCGTCCGGCGCGGTGAACGGACAGGTCGTGCGCGTGTGCGGCCAGAGTCTGCTGGGGGCGTGAGTGACCGGCACGGTGACCCTCCTGTCCGGGCCTCCCGCCCTCGGTCCGCGGCTCGCCCTCGGCGCGCTGCGCTCGCCGTTCAGGCGACCCCGCCCCGGCGCCGCCTTCCCCGGCGCCGGCGACCGGCTCGTGCTGCCCGGGCTGCGGGTGGACCTCGCCCGGCTGGCCGCCTACGAACGGGTCTGCGGCTTCCCGACCGGTGAGGACTCCCTGCCGCTCACCTACCCCCACGTCCTGGGCTTCCCGCTGGCCATGCGGATCATGAGCGGCCGCGGCTTCCCGCTGCCGCTGCTCGGCCTCGTCCACACGTCGATCGAGATCACCCGCCACACCGCGGTCGCGGCCACCGGCAGCCATGAACTCACCGTGCACGTCGAGCGGTTGGCCGCACACCGACGCGGGACCGAGGCGGTCGTCGTCACGGAGCTGCGGGACGGCGGCGCGGTCGTGTGGGAGTCGACGAGCACCTATCTGTCCCGGCACCGCACCGAGCCCGTGCCCGAGCCCGTGCTCGCTCCGGAAACCGCACCCGCACCCGAGACCGCACCCGCATCCGCACCGCCGGATCCGCGGCCCGGTCCCCCACCGTCGGCACCGGCCCCCCGGCCGCTCCCCGTGCTCGACGAGTGGCGGCTCGCCGCGGATGTCGGACGGCGCTACGGTGCCGCGTCGGGCGACCGCAACCCCATCCACCTCCACCCGCTCACCGCCCGCCTCTTCGGCTTCCCCCGGGCCATCGCGCACGGCATGTGGACGGTGGCCCGCTGCCTCGCGGCCCACGGCACCCCCCAGGCCGTACGGATCCACGCGGAGTTCCGGGCACCGGTCCTGCTCCCGGGAACGGTGACCTTCGCGGCGGACGGCGCACGCTTCGAACTGCGCGGCAGGGGGGCCTCGGAACGGGTGCACGTGAGCGGCCGGGTGGACCACCTCACGCCGTGACCGGGCCCCGGGCGACCGGACCCCGGGTCGGTGCGCCGCCTCGCGGGCAGGGGGTAGCCGCTCGCCCGGTCCGTCGCGGTGCGGGTGTGCCGGATCGGCCGGTGATCCTGCGCGATCGGACCCCGACACTGCCCTCGAGGTCCTTACCCCGGTCACGTCCCGTCGAGCACAGTGGTGGGTTCAGATGGCTCTGTCGCTGAAGGGAGCGTCCATGCGCGCGCAGGACCAGGAGAAAGACCTGGGTGGCAACCCCCGGTCCAAGGCCGGGAGGGGCTCCGCACGGTCGTCGCTCCCGGGGCCGGCGGCGGGACTGCTCGCGCTCCAGCGCTCGGCGGGCAACGCGGCGGTGACGCGCGCCATCGAGGACCAGCGGCACGAGCACGGCCCCGGCTGCGGCCACGCGGACCGGTCGGTCCAGCGGGCGGAGACGGACGAGGCACAGCTGGCGACGGTACAGCGCGAGGTGTCGCTGGCCGAGGTGACCGGATCCGGCGGCAGCTCCCTGGACCCGCGCATCCGGGCCAAGGCCGAGCAGGCGTACGGGATGCCGCTCGGTCACGTGCGGGTGCACAACGACGCGACCGCCCAGCGCGCGAGCGCCGAGTTCCAGGCCCACGCCATGACCGTCGGCCATCACATCGTGCTCGGCTCGCCCCGGGTGGACGACGAGACGATGTTCCACGAACTCGACCACGTCCGGCAGCAGTCGCAGGGCCCGGTGGCGGGCAAGGACAACGGCTCGGGCGTGAAGGTGTCCGACCCGGGTGACGCCTTCGAGCGCCAGTCGGCCACCAACGGCCGGCTGGTCGCGCAGGGTTCGACCCCCGACCTCTCGCTGCCCGGCTCGGCGGGACACGGGGCCCCGGTACAGCGGGCGGCGGCCGGGACCGGCGAACGGCAGAGCGTGCAGCGGATGCCCAAGGAGGCCACCAAGGCCAAGGCCGCCAGGGGCGGCAAGAAGGCGACCGTGGCACAGGCGATCACCAGGGCGCTCGTGCAGAACCACGGCTGGAAGGAGTACGGCGGACAGCAGAACAAGACCGTGCACTTCCCGATCGCCTCCGACAACGCCCCCGCGCACGCGAAGAGCGAGGGGCTCAAGGGCGCCGCGCTGAGCGCGATGTACCACGGCACCGAGAACATCCGGAAGGAACGCTCCTTCTCGGCGGAACGCCCGGAACAGGCCCTGCGCTGGATCTCCACCGTGACCTTCAACTACCTCAACGACCTGCGCAAGCAGCCCGAGGAAGTACAGGCGGGCGTGAGTGCCGTCCAGCAGGAGGGGCCGGACGGCGTCGCCACGCGGTTCCAGCTGTACATCTCGTCGAACAAGGACGGCGCCAACAAGGCACTCACCGACCTGTACGAGGGCAAGGCCAGCGCCGCGGAGTTCCTCACCGCCGTCCTGAAGGCCGGTGAGCCCCATCTCTCCAGCCGCACGGCACTCGAGCAGCGGCACGCCCAGAAGCTGGCCTCACGTCTGCTGGGTGACGGGCAGGGCAGGGAGGCGTACAGCGCGGTTCTCCAGGCTCTCGGCGGCTCGGTGAGCGTGCCTCCGAAGCGGGAGGACGCCGCCACGGACGGCCTGCACGCCGAACGCCGCATCGTGGAGAGCGCGCCGGCGGGAAGCGTCTCCGCGATCGCCGGGGTCAAGCGGCCCTGCATGGTCTGCTACATGGAACTCTTCGTCGGCGACGACTCCAAGCGTCCCGGCCCCTACTGGCCGAGCAAGGCCTCCAACATCGGTGAGTCCGACTACACCATCGCCAACGCCGACATGCTCGCGCTGCGTATCCACACGGCGGCGCAGACGGGCGGCGGCACGCATGTCAGCCTCCGGGTCGACTGCGAGGGCCAGGAGCGGGTGGACACCGGGTACGGTTCCGAATCCGACTCCTCGGCCTCGGACAGCGAGCAGGCCCCGGCGCTGGTACCGGCGGACGCCATGGAGCTGGGCTGAGGCGACCCCGGTGACCCCGCCGAGGGCCCTCAGGCCTCCGGTGGGGTCCAGGGACGGCCGTCCATGAGGTTGCCCAGGCCCGCCCAGGCGAAGTTCATCAGGGTGGCCGCGGCCTGACGGGCCGTGGTGCCCTCGGCGGTGTTGGCCCAGGCGGCGAGGGACTCGGCGGCGCCGACCAGCGCCTCGGCCAGTCCGGCGACCTCGCGCTCGGGAAGGTCGGGGTCGCGGTGCGCCTCCCTGGCCGCGACCACGATCAGCTGGGTGACGAACGCGACGATCTCCTCGCGCATCGCCGTGACCTCGGCGGCGAAGGGCTCGCCATGGGTGCGGGCCTGGAGGTGCAGGACGGACCAGGCGTGCGGATGCTCGGCGGTGTGCGCGAAGAACGCCCGCAGGCCGTCCCAGAGTTGGCGGTCGGCGGGCAGGTCGGTGCGCACGCCGGTGCGCACCGCCGCGACGAGCGCCTTGGCCTCGCGCCGGATGCAGGCGGTGAAGAGGTCTTCCTTGGAGTTCAGGTACAGGTACACCAACGGCTTGGACACGCCCGCGAGTTCGGCGATCTCGTCCATCGACGCCGCCATGTACCCCCGGCGGCCGAAGGTCTCCACGGCGGCGTCCAGCATCTGCTGCTCACGGACCGCACGCGGCATCCGCTTGGTCTTCACGGCACCCATGGACACAGCGTAGTTGGGCCCGCCGGGCTCCCGGCCCGGTCCGGCTCCCGCGGGCCCCCGGTCCGGCTCCCGCGGGCCGCCTGCTAGGAGGTCCGCGCCTGGCCCGGAGCGGGGGTCTGCGCGTGCGCCGCCTCGTCGACGGTGGCGTCCTCCTGGGAGCGGTTGGCCTCCAGGTTGGCCTTCATGCGGTCCACGCGCTGCACGACGTTCACCGAGGCGCGGTCGCGTTCCTTGCGCAGCACCACGAAGCTGATCGGCGCGGAGATCACCAGCGAGAGCAGCAGGATCCACATGATGTTGGAGTCGCCGAGACCGCGCGGCACGACGCCCGAGTAGACGAGACCCCAGACGACCACGAGGCAGCCGGCGAAGACACCGAGGCGCATCAGTGTGTAGCGGAGCATGTCAATCCACTCTTCCGAATCCAAAAGGGGCCGTCATCCAGTGAAGCACGCCGGGGTCCCGATCTTGCATCGGGGGGCGAGCGGTCGGAGCGGTCAGGTGAGGGGCAGCAGCATGATGACGTCGTCGCGGTCGTCGTCCGGCGCGACCCTGATGGCGCCGGGGATCCGGCCGACCTCCTTGTAGCCGCAGGAGCCGTAGAAGCGCTCCAGGCCGAGTCCGCCGCGGCAGGTGAGCCGGATCGCCTCGATGCCGTCGAAGGCGCGGGCCTCCTCGGCGGCCGCCGCCAGCAGGTCACGGCCGTAACCCCGGCCCTGGTGCCGGGGGTGCACCATCACCGTGTACAGCATCACCCAGTGGGTCTGGAGCCGGTGGGTGTTGAAGCTGAAGAACGCCGTCGCGGCCACCTCGCCGGCCGGGTCGTGCCCGACGAGCAGCCGGGTCCGGCCCTCGGCCATCTGGACGAGGTGGCGGACCAGTTCCGGCCGGACCGTCTCGCGCTCCACCGGCGCCACGAAGCCGACCGCTCCGCCCGCGTTGGAGACGTCCGTCCACAGGTCGAGGATGCCGTCACGCAGGGCGGGGGTGACGGCGGGGTCGAGAGTGAAAGTAAGGGCCACGAAAGGATGGTAATCCTTACGCGGCCCCGACTTCCCCGTCCTCGTTCCCAGGGCCTTTCTTTCGGATCAGGTCGCTTTGCGGCGGCGGTTCCCTGTGCCAGACCCCACGGCCGCCGACAAGATCCGAAAGAGAGGCCTAGCGCCTCAGACCCGCATCGGCTGCGGCGACTCGCGCAGCGCCGGGTCGGGGCCGTCGTACTCGCGGATGATCTCGTACCGCGTGTTGCGCTCCACCGGGCGGAAGCCGGCGTCCCGGATGAGGTCCAGCAGGTCGTCGCGGGTGAGCTTGTTCGGCGTGCCGTAGTTGTCGGCGTCGTGCGTGATCTTGTACTCGACGACCGAGCCGTCCATGTCGTCGGCGCCGTGCTGGAGCGCGAGCTGCGCGGTCTGCACGCCGTGCATGACCCAGAAGACCTTGACGTGCGGCACGTTGTCGAAGAGCAGCCGGGAGACCGCGAAGGTCTTCAGGGCCTCCGCGCCGGTCGCCATCTGGGTGCGGGCCTGGAGCCGGTTGCGGACCTTGCCGTCCTTCATGTCCACGAAGTCGTGCTGGTAGCGCAGCGGGATGAAGACCTGGAAGCCGTTCGTCTCGTCCTGGAGCTCACGCAGGCGCAGGACGTGGTCGACGCGGTGGCGGGGCTCCTCGATGTGGCCGTAGAGCATGGTGCACGGGGTCTTGAGCCCCTTCTCGTGCGCCAGCCGGTGGATGCGCGACCAGTCCTCCCAGTGGGTGCGGTGGTCGACGATGTGCTGCCGGACCTCCCAGTCGAAGATCTCGGCGCCGCCACCGGTCAGCGACTCCAGACCGGCGTCGATCAGCTCGTCGAGGATCTCGGAGGCGGACAGCCCGCTGATCGTCTCGAAGTGGTGGATCTCCGTCGCCGTGAACGCCTTCAGGGAGACCTCCGGCAGCGCGGCCTTCAGCTCCCGCAGCGAGCGCGGGTAATAGCGCCACGGCAGGTTCGGGTGCAGGCCGTTGACGATGTGCAGCTCGGTGAGGTTCTCGCCCTCCATCGCCTTGGCGAGCTTCACCGCCTCCTCGATGCGCATCGTGTACGCGTCCTTCTCGCCCGGCTTGCGCTGGAAGGAGCAGTAGGCGCAGGACGCCGTGCACACGTTCGTCATGTTGAGGTGACGGTTGACGTTGAAGTGCACGACGTCGCCGTTCTTACGGGTCCGCACCTCGTGCGCCAGTCCGCCCAGCCACGCCAGGTCGTCCGACTCGTACAGCGCGATGCCGTCCTCACGGGTCAGCCGCTCACCGGCCCTGACCTTCTCCTCGAGCTCGCGCTTGAGTCCGACATCCATGCCCACACCTCTCCACGACGTTCTGCGATGACCCATCGACAACCGACAACCCACCGTACGGCTATACCTCTTCCGGAAGCTCCCCGACCCGGTTCTCCCACTTGGTGGAGAGCACGATGGTGGTGCGGGTCCGGGACACGCCCTTGGTCCCGCTGAGCCGCCGGATGATCCGCTCCAGGCCGTCCACGTCGTTCGCCCGCACCTTGAGCATGAACGAGTCGTCCCCGGCGATGAACCAGCAGTCCTCGATCTCGCCGAGGTCCTTCATGCGGTTCGCCACGTCCTCGTGGTCGGCGGCGTCGGAGAGGGAGATGCCGATGAGGGCGGTGACGCCGAGACCGAGCTGGGCGGCGTTCACCGTGGCGCGGTAGCCGGTGATGACACCGGCCGCCTCCAGCCGGTTGATGCGGTCGGTGACGCTGGGTCCCGACAGACCGACGAGGCGCCCCAGCTCCGCGTACGAGGCCCGGCCGTTCTCCCTCAGGGCCTGGATGAGCTGCCTGTCCACCGCGTCCATGCGATCGAAGCCTTCCGGTGAGGAGAGATGAAGAAGTGTGGGGGGAGTCCTGAAGTGGTGGTTCCCGAAGTGGTGGTGCGTGCCGTCCGTGCCGCCCGGCGCTCAGGCGGGAGGACGGGAGCCGCCGCCGATATCGCCCTTCCAGCGGCGGTACAGCCCGTGCCCGACGCCCGCCGCGTCGAGGACCCGTCCGGCGACGAAGTCCACCAGGTCCTGGATGTGGGTGGCGCCCGCGTAGAACGCCGGGGAGGCCGGCACGACACTCGCGCCCGCGTCGTCCAGGGCGACCAGATGACGCAGGGTCTGGCCGTTCAGCGGGGTCTCCCGGACGGACACGACCAGCGGGCGCCGCTCCTTGAGCGTCACGCTCGCCGCCCGCTGGAGGAGGTCCTTGGAGAGCCCGAGGGCGACCCCGGCCACACAGGCGGTGGAGGCGGGCACGATCAGCATGCCCTTCGTGGCGTACGACCCGGAGGACGGCCCGGCGGCCAGGTCCCCGGCCGCCCAGTACCGCACCCGGTCGCCCTCGTCCGCGAGGTCCACGTCGAAGGCGGCCGGCTTCCCGTCGGCCCCCCGCGCGAGCCATTCCCGCAGGTCGTCGCGCCAGTGCGCGTCCCGGAAGGAGATGCCCGTCTCGTCCAGCAGGGTGAGCCGCGAGGCCCGGCTGACCACCAGGTCGACGCTCTCGCCCGCGACGAGCAGCGCGCGCAGCACAGCGGCGGCATAGGGCGTACCGGACGCCCCGGACACCCCCACGATCCAAGGCACGCGCTGCGTTTCTCCTGCGTTCACACCTTGAGCGTACCGGTGGGCGGCGAGGTCTTCAGGACCGGTCGGCCCTGGAGCCCGCCCGCCCCCTTCGCTCCCCCCGCCCGCCCGTTCACCCGGACGGAGTACAGGTCCGTACCGGCCGGACCGGACCGGCCTAGAGCGTGAGCCCGCGCACCAGCAGGTCGATCAGCGCGCAGCCGAACAAGCTGATGCCGATGAAGCCGTTCGTCGAGAAGAACGCCCTGTTCAGACGGGTCAGATCATGCGGCCGCACGATCGTGTGCTCGTAGACGAAGGCGCCCGCGACGATCACCAGGCCGAGCCAGAAGAAGACGCCGGCGTCCGTGGCCAGGGCGTACCAGACGAACAGGGCCGTCGTGATCGCGTGGCAGACCCGCGCGCCCTTGACCGCCGCCGGGACACCGAAACGGGCCGGGACCGACATGACGCCGACCTCGCGGTCCGTCTCGACGTCCTGGCAGGCGTAGATCAGGTCGAAGCCGCCGATCCAGACGCCCACCGCCAGGCCCAGGATCACCGCGTCCCAGGACCACTCGCCGGTGATCGCCAGCCAGCCGCCGATCGGGCCCATCGCCTGCGCCAGGCCGAGGATCGCCTGCGGGAAGTTCGTGAAGCGTTTGCCGTACGGGTACACCACCATCGGGATCACCGCGATGGGGGCCAGGGCCAGGCAGAGCGGGTTCAGCAGCGCCGCCGCGCCCAGGAAGATCACCAGGGCGATCAGGGCACCGGTCCAGGCGTGCCGCACCGACATCGCGCCCGTCACCAGTTCGCGCTGTGCCGTGCGGGGGTTACGGGCGTCGATCTCGCGGTCGATGATCCGGTTGACCGCCATGGCGAAGGTGCGCAGGCCCACCATGCAGACGGTGACCAGCAGCAGCCTGCCCCAGTGGATGTTCCCGTCGGTCTGGAACATCGCCGTCAGCGCGGCGATGTAGGCGAAGGGCAGCGCGAAGACCGAGTGCTCGATCATCACCAGCCGCAGGAAGGCCTTCGTGCGTCCCGGCCGGGGCATCGCCGCGGAAGCGGAGCTCACAGTCCGTACTCCTTCCAGCGGCGGTCGACCTTCGCCGCCGTATCCGGGTCGGACAGCACCATCTCCGGCCAGCCGCCGTCCCTCGTGTACCCCTCCTCGGGCCACTTCCGGGTCGCGTCGATACCCGCCTTGCCGCCCCAGAACTGCTGGTAGGAGGCGTGGTCGAGATGGTCGACCGGGCCTTCGACGACGGACAGGTCACGGGCGTAGTCGGTGTTGCCGAGCGCCCGCCAGGCGACCTCGTGCAGATCGTGGACGTCGCAGTCCGCGTCGACGACCACGATCAGCTTGGTCAGCGACATCATGTGGGCGCCCCAGACCGCGTGCATGACCTTCTGCGCGTGCTTGGGGTACTTCTTGTCGATCGAGACGATCGCGCAGTTGTGGAAGCCGCCGGCCTCGGGCAGGTGGTAGTCCACGATGTCCGGGACGATGACCTTGAGGAGCGGGAGGAAGAACCGCTCCGTGGCGCGGCCCAGCGGGCCGTCCTCCGTCGGCGGCCGGCCGACCACGATCGACTGGAGCAGCGGGCGCTTGCGCATCGTCACGCAGTCGATCTTCAGGGCGGGGAACGGCTCCTGCGGGGTGTAGAAGCCGGTGTGGTCGCCGAAGGGGCCCTCCGGCAGCATCTCGCCCGGCTCCAGCCAGCCCTCGATCACGACCTCGGCCTGAGCGGGCACCTGGAGCGGGACCGTCTTGCAGTCGACCATCTCGATCCGCTTGCCCGCGATGAAGCCGGCGAAGAGGTACTCGTCGATGTCGCCGGGGAGGGGGGCGGTGGAGGCGTACGTCACGGCGGGCGGGCAGCCGAAGGCGATCGCGACCGGCAGCCGCTCGCCCTTGCGGGCCGCGACCTGGTAGTGGTTCCGGCTGTCCTTGTGGATCTGCCAGTGCATGCCGATCGTGCGCTTGTCGTGGCGCTGGAGGCGGTACAGACCGAGGTTGCGGATGCCGCTCTCCGGGTCCTTGGTGTGCGTCAGGCCCAGGTTGAAGAAGGAGCCGCCGTCCTGCGGCCAGGTGAAGAGGGCGGGAAGGGCGTCGAGGTCGACGTCGTCGCCGTGCAGGACGACCTCCTGGACGGGAGCGTCCTGCGGCTTCACCTTCTTCGGCGGGACGTGCGTCATCGCGCCGAGCTTGCCGAACGCCTCACGGACACCGACGAAGCCGTGCGGCAGCTCGGGGCGCAGCAGGCCGCCGATCTTCTCGCTGATCTCGGCGTACGACTTGAGGCCGAGGGCCTTCAGGAGCCGCCGGTCGGTGCCGAACACGTTCATCGCGAGGGGCATGCTCGACCCCTTCACGTTCTCGAAGAGCAACGCGGGGCCGCCGGACTTCTGGACCCGGTCGACGATCTCCCCGACCTCCAGATACGGATCGACCTCAGCCTTGACGCGCTTGAGGTCGCCTTCGCGTTCCAGTGCCCTGAGCAGGGAACGAAGATCGTCGTAAGCCATGTGTCCCAGTATCGCCGAGGCCCGTCCGGCGCCGACGCGCGCCCCGGGTTACGCCGCCCGCCCCGGCGCGCACCGGGGCCGCCCGCGAGGGAGCGATTTCCGCCACCCGCTACCCTGGGCCGGTCACCGGGGCCGTCCCGCGCCCCCGTCGCCGTCTCCTGGGGGAACCCGCCACCATGCTCAGGTATCTGCCGTTCCTGCTGGTACTGGCGCTGTGGATCTACGCCTTCATCGACTGCCTCAACACCCCCGAGGAGGAGGTGCGAGGGCTGCCGAAGGTGGTCTGGGTCATCATCATCCTGCTCTTCGGCGAGGTGCTCGTCGGTCCGGTCGCCTGGCTGGTGGCCGGCAAGGCGCGGCGCGCGCCCGTGGGCGGTGGCACCGCGGGCGGGTCGCCCCGCGTCCGGCGCGCCGAGTGGGTCGCGCCGGACGACAACCCCGAGTTCCTCAAGTCCCTCAAGAACGACAAGGACAACGAGGGCGAGGGCAAGAACGACGAGGCCCTGCTCAAGGACTGGGAGGCCGACCTGCGCCGCCGCGAGGACGAGCTGAAGCGCCGCGAGTCCGGTGAGGACCCCCAGCCTCCGCAGAGCTGACGAACGCCTGCGGCGCCCGCGGTCCCGGTGGGACGCGGGTGCCGCAGCGGTGCCCGGGGCCGAGGCCCTGTCTAGGCCGCGTCGTGTGCGACGGACCTCGGCGCGCACCGGGGGGCGTTCCGCCAGTAGCAGCCGACCTGGACGAGTCCGTAGCGGTAGTCCGAGCCGGTGCCGGCGACGGGCAGCGCGTCCCGGCCGAGGGTGCGCAGGATGTCCCGGGCGGTGCCCCGGCAGTGACCCGAGGTCAGACACAGCGCCGCGGAGCCGGTGACGAAGGGCGCGGCCATGCTCGTCCCGGAGAGGAAGCCGTGGTCCTCGCCGCGGGACGTCGCGCGGGTGGGGAGCGTGGAGAGGATGTCGCTGCCCGGGGCGGCGATGTCCACCCAGGACGCCCCGTGGTTGGAGAAGCGGGCCCGCTGGTCGAACACCGTGGTGGCGGCGACGCTGATCGCCTCCGGATAGGCCGCCGGGTAGTTCGGCGCGGTCGTGCCGGTGTTGCCCGCCGAGGCCACCACGGCGACACCCGCCTGGGCGGCCAGCCGGACGGCCTGGTGCACCAGCGGGCTGTCGGTCGCGGTCCCCAGGCTGAGGTTGGCGACCCGGATGTTCTTCGCCCGGGCGTTGCGGGCGACCCAGTTCAGTCCCGCGATGAGGTCGGAGAAGAGCCCTGAGCCGTTGTCACCCAGGACCTTGACGTTCCACAGTCGGGTGCCGGGGGCGGTGCCCACCGCGCCGATGCCGTTGTCGAGCGCCTGGACGATGCCCGCGACGTGCGTTCCGTGGCCGGCGAAGTCGTCAGCGCTCGGCGAGGCGCTGAAGTTGACGTTCCCCGCCACCCGCAGGTCCGGGTGACCGGCGTCCACGCCGGTGTCCAGCACCGCCACCCCGACCCGGGCGGCCGCGGGCACCCGGAATCCGTGCTCGGAGCCCGCCACGGCGCCGATCCGGAACAGGCCCCACTGCCCGGCGAGCAGCGGATCGCCCTGGTGGGCGACACCGCCGGTGCCCGGTGCGACCGCCCGCTGCCGCGGCACCCGCGGCGACGAACCGGCGACCGGCTCGGGCAGGGACACCTGTCCGTCGGGTTCGACGGAGGCGACCTGCGGGTCGGTGCGGATGGCCGCGATCTGTTCCGCCGTGGCCTCCAGGGCGTACCCCTTGAGGGCCGTCCCGTCCACGGTGGCGTCGAAGACATGGCGCAGCCGGCTCCCGCCGTCCGAGGCCTGGCCCTTCGCCTGTTCCTCGGCGACCTTGCCCGGATCGGTGACCGTGTCCTTCAGCTGTACGATCCACCGCCCGGCCGACGCGGGCTCGGCGGCCCGCGCGGAGCCGGGCACGACCGCGGCGGCCGTGAGGACCGACAGCGCGGCACCGGCGATCAAGCCCTTACGCAGCGGAAGCTTTCCGAGTCTTCGCACCTTGGTCCTCCACACCCTGCACACCGGAGATCGACAAGGTCGGACCCTAGGAGCGGACACGGATCCCCTCTGGCTGACGCACCCCGGCAGCAGCCGGACCGATCATGAAATCACCTGATCAGTCCATCGCCGGGCTCTCGTTCCGCCGACGGCCCGCCCCTGCGACGCCGGAGGGCGTGGGCGCCCTCCGCGGCCGCCTCGCCCGGGTCACCGCAGGCGGGACGACGACAGGATCGACAGCAGGTGCGCCGGGACCATCAGCCAGGTGATCGCGGCGATGGCCGCCAGTGCCCAACGGGTCGGCCCGACACCGCCGGTCGCCGCGTCCAGGGCGGCCACGGCGAGCAGGACCAGGGAGGCCTCGATGCCGTTGGTGACCCGGTGGATCTTGAAGGCCGCGGCGAGGCGGCGCAGTGAGGCGACGCCCTGGGAGCGGGGCGCGGTGGCCTCGTCGTCGGCGACGGCGAGGCCGCGCCGGGCCCGGGCGACGTCCACCAGGTCGGTCGAGGCCTTCAGCAGCACGACGCCGAGCGCGGTCGCGAGACCCAGCGACACCCAGCCGTTGAAGCCCGCCCAGCCGCCGAGGCCGGACTCCGCGGCCCGGAAGCCGAAGCCGATCATGAGCGCCGCGTCGGCCAGATAGGCGCCGAGCCGGTCGACGTAGATGCCGGTCGCGCTGTTCTGTCCCTTCCAGCGGGCGACCTCGCCGTCCACGCAGTCGAAGAGCAGGAACAACTGCATCAGGAGTGCGGCGAGCACGGCCCCCGTGAGGCCGGGGATCAGCAGCGCGGCGCCGGACAGCACCCCGCACACCACCATCGTCCAGGTCAGCTGGTCCGGGGTGACCCGGGTGCGCACCAGCTGGCGGGTGAACCGCAGCGAGAGGCGCCGCATGTAGAGGCGTCCCGCCCAGTGTTCGCCGTTGCGACTGGCGAGCTTGGCCTGCGGCTGGCAGACCTCCCGCAGCTCCTCAAGAACGGGAGCGGCAACCATGAGCTTTCCTTCCGCCGGGGCTCAACTGCCGCGCCTGCGGCGGTGATCGGCACAGGTTACTCGACCCGATCGCGGAGGTTTCCCGGGGGATTGCGGCCCACCCGTCGGCCCACCGGCCGGTTCCCCACACGATCGCGTGAGGGCCCGCGTCAGCGCGGGCCCCACCGGGAACGGATCGTCGTGAAGGCACGCACTCCATCGAGGAGGACCGCATGGACCGGCTGGATCAGGCGACCGCACGGTCGTGGCTCGCCACCGCCGTCGAGGAGGCGCGGGCCGGCCTCGCCGAGGGCGGCATCCCGATCGGCGCCGCGCTCCACGGCCCGGACGGCACCCTGCTGGGCCGCGGCCACAACCGACGCGTCCAGGACGACGACCCCTCGGCGCACGCGGAGACGGCGGCCTTCCGTGCCGCGGGACGCCGGCGCTCGTACCGCGGCACCACGATGGTGACGACGCTGTCCCCCTGCTGGTACTGCTCCGGGCTGGTCCGCCAGTTCGGCATCTCCCGGGTGCTCGTCGGTGAGGCGAGCACCTTCCGCGGCGGCCACGACTGGCTGGCGGAGCACGGCGTCGAGATCGTGCTCCTCGACGACTCCGCGTGCATTGCCCTGATGCGCGACTTCATCGCGAAGAACCCGGCTCTCTGGAACGAGGACATCGGTGAGTAGCCCCCAGGCCGACCACACCTCCCCCGACTCCCCCGCGACTCCCGCGACCGCTCCCTCCGCCCGTATCCCGACCATCGACCTCGGGCCCTGGCTGGACGGCACCCCCGGCACCCGCGCCGCGATCGCCCGGACCGTCGACGACGCCCTGCGGACCGCCGGCTTCCTGCTGATCACCGGGCACGGCGTCGACCCCGGCCTGCGCGACCGCATCCGGCGGGCCGCCCGGACGTTCTTCGTGCTGCCCGCCGACGTCAAGCAGGCGTACGGCGCGAAGGTCGGCGGGCGTGGCTGGCTGGGACCGGGTGCGGAGGCCAACGGCTACGCGGAGGGGACGGCGACACCGCCGGACCTGAAGGAATCGCTGACCTTCGCCACGCACGAGCCCTTCGACGACCCGGTGCTCGACGCGGAGTGGTACGCCCCGAACGTGTGGCCGGCGGAGGTGCCGGAACTCCAAGGGCTGTGCGAGGAGTACCTGACCCGGATGGCCGAGCTGGAAAACCGGCTGCTCTCCCTGCTCGGGGAGGCCCTCGGCCTCGAACCGGACTTCTTCTCCCGGCACATGGAGCACCCGACCTACGGTTTCAACATCAACTGGTATCCGGGGACGGAGGTCGTCGGGGAGCCCCAGCCGGGCCAGTTCCGGATCGGCCCGCACACCGACTTCGGCACTGTCACCATCCTCGACCGGCAGGCCGGCAAGGGCGGACTCCAGGTCTGGACGGATGCGGGCGGCTGGGAGGACGCGCCCTTCGACCCGGCCGCCTTCACCGTCAACATCGGTGACCTGCTGGCCCGTTGGACCGGCGACCGATGGCGCTCGGGCAGGCACCGCGTACTGCCGCCCCCGGCCGACGCACCCGCCGAGGAACTCATGTCCCTCGTCTACTTCGGCGAGTGCACCCCGGGGACGCTCGTGGAGTCCGTCCCGGCACCCGTGGGCCGGGTGGCGTACGAGCCGGTCGACTCGCATGTGTATTTGCGGGCGAAACTGGACTCGATCACGGTGCGATGACGGGCCCGCCCCGCGCCCGGCCGGGGAAATCCGTGTCCACGCCCTCTGCCTGTCCGTACGGCGAAGGCCGGTTCCCGTGACCTGAGTCACGGGAACCGGCCTTCGGTCGTGGACCGGTCGCGTCTCAGACGCCCGCGTACGAGTGCTTGCCGGAGACGAAGATGTTGACGCCGTAGTAGTTGAACAGCCAGCAGCCGAACGCGAGCAGGGCCAGGTAGGCGGCCTTGCGGCCCTTCCAGCCGGCCGTGGCGCGGGCGTGCAGGTAGCAGGCGTAGGCGACCCAGGTGATGAACGACCAGGTCTCCTTGGGGTCCCAGCCCCAGTAGCGGCCCCAGGCGTCGCCCGCCCAGATCGCGCCCGCGATGATCGTGAACGTCCAGAGCGGGAAGACGGCCGCGTTCACCCGGTAGGCGAACTTGTCGAGCGAGGCGGACGCGGGCAGGCGGTCCAGCACCGAGTTGGCGAACTTGCCGGGCTTGCCGCCGGTCGCCAGCTTGTTCTCGTAGGCGTCCTTGAACAGGTACAGGATCGTGGCGACCGCGCCGACGTAGAACACCGCGCCGCAGAAGATCGCGGTGGAGACGTGGATGTACAGCCAGTACGAGTGCAGCGCCGGGACCAGCTGGTCGCTCGCCGTGTAGAGGACGGTGACCGCGAGACCCAGGTCCAGCAGGACCGAGGTGATCAGGAACAGGCCGAGCCAGCGCACGTTCTTCTTCAGGGCCAGCAGCCCGAGGTACACACCGACGGCGACCGTGGAGAAGGTGATGTTGAACTCGTACATGTTGCCCCACGGCGCCCGCTCCACCGAGGCCGCGCGGGCGACGACGCCGCCCAGCTCGACCAGGAACGCGAGCACGGTGAGGGAGATGGCGATCCGGCCGTACATGTCGCCCTGCTCGTCACCGCCGTGCGCGCCGGGCCCGTCGGGCACGTCACGCGCGCCGGCCGCGGAGCGCACGACGACCTGCGGCCGCTCCAGGACGGTCGTTCCGCCGTTCTTCCTGGCGGTGACGGCCGGGCCCTGTGCCGCGGCCGGGGCGGTGAGCGCGGCGGCCGTACGGCCCACCTTGCTGCGGCTGCCGAGGAGCCACTCGGCGATGTACGCGAAGAAGGCCAGGGTGTAGACGGCCATCGCGGAGTAGATCAGCGTGTTGCTGATGCTCGCGAGGTTTTCGTTGGTGGCGGCGGCGAGAGTCACTTCTCAGCCCCTTCGGCTTCGGCAGGTACGGCTTCGGGTTCGAAGGACGCGGACGGTTCTGGAGTGCGAGGCGTGTCAGGGGTGTCGGGATCCGGGGGCGAGGGAACCCGGTCGTACAGGATCCCGGCGAGGTCGCCGAGTTCCTCGGGCACCTTGGCCGACTCGCTGCGGCCGAGCCCGGCCATCTCGACGACCGTCACCCCGTCGTCGCCCTTCACCGCGCGCACCCAGACCCGGCGGCGCTGGAGGAACAGGGAACCGGCGAGGCCGAAGATCGCGGCGATGGCGCCGCCCAGCGCCCAGCCGCTCGCGGGCTGCTGGGTGACCTGGAAATTCGCCCATTCCTGGGTGCCCTCGTAGGTCACCGAACCGGCGCCGTTCGGGAGGGTCATGGTCTCGCCGGGCTTGAGGTTGTCCCGCAGCTGGAGCTTGTCGGAGTCCTTGAAGCCCTTCATGTGGGCCGTGTCGAGCTGGTACACGCTCTGCGGGATGCCCGAGTTGACGCCGAGGTCACCGTGGTACGGCGTCAGGTTCAGCACCGGGTTGCGCAGCGACGGGAACGTCGAGGTGGTCTCGTTGCCCGGCGTGTACGTCGGCAGGAGGGTGGCCATGATGCCGAGCTGCTCGCTCACGCCCTGGGCGTTGCGGTAGCCGTCGTACACCTTGATCACGCCGGAGGAGGTGACGTTGGAGTCCAGCGGCAGCAGCGGAACGGCGTCGTGGTAGACGACGTTGCCCTTGCCGTCGCGGACCGTCACCAGGGGGGCGTAGCCGTGAGCGGTGAGGTAGACCTTGGAGTCACCGATCTCCAGCGGGTGGTTGACCTTGACGAGGGTCTTCCTGTCCTTGCCGTAGGCGCCCACGCTGTAGGTGATCGCGGCCTGGTAGGTGCGCGCGGTGCCCTTGTTGGGACCGCTCTCCTCATAGGTGCCGGTGAACTTGTTCAACACGAAGCTGAAGGGCGTCAGGTCACCGGTGTCGAAGAGGGTGCCGGACTTGAAGTCGTCGTAGGAGATGAGGGTGTTGGAGAAGCCGTCGCCCTCGACGACCAGCTTGTTGCCCTCGGTCTTGAACAGCTGGCCCCAGGCGAAGGCGGTCAGCATCACGATCAGCGCGATGTGGAAGACGAGGTTGCCGACCTCGCGGAGGTAGCCCTTCTCGGCGGCGACCGCGTCACCGGCGAGATGGGCGCGGAAGCGGCGCCGCTTGAGGAGCACGAGCGCGGCCTCGCGGACCTGCTCCGGTTCGGCGTCCGTACGCCAGGTCGTGTAGGCGGGCAGCCTGGTCAGACGCCTGGGCGCGCCCGGCGGACGGCTGCGCAGCTGGCCCACGAACTGCCAGGTGCGCGGCACGATGCAGCCGATGAGGGAGACGAACAGCAGGATGTAGATCGCGGAGAACCACACCGAGCTGTAGACGTGGAACAGGCCCAGCTTGTCGTAGACCGGCGCGAGGGTGGTGTGCCGCTGCTGGAAGTCGGCGACCTTCGTCGCGTCGTTGCCGGTCTGCGGGATCAGCGAACCGGGGATCGCGCCGAGGGCCAGCAGCAGGAGCAGGAGCAGCGCGACCCGCATCGAGGTGAGCTGCCGCCAGTACCAGCGGGCCCAGCCGGTCACGCCCAGGCCCGGCGTGGAGGAGAGCGACTCCACGGGCGCGGTGGACAGCTGGGAATCCGCGGCGCCGAAGTCCTGTTCGCCGGTCGCGGACGTGGTCTCCTCGGTCGCGGACGTGGTCTCCTCGGTCGCGGCCGTGGGCTCTTCGGTCGCGGCCGTGGGCTCGCCGGGCGCGGTCGGCGTCTCGCCGGGGGCGGCGCCGACAGTGCTCTTGCTCATGAATCAGATCCCTACGGTGAAGCCGGCGGACCAGGACTGGATGTCCTGCACGAGGCGGTCCCAGGCGCCGGTCAGCAGCAGCAGACCGGTCACGATCATCATCGTGCCGCCGATCCGCATCACCCAGACGTAGTGGCGCTTGACCCAGCCGAAGGCGCCGAGCGCCTTGCGGAACGCGACCGCGGCGAGCACGAAGGGCACACCGAGGCCGAGGCAGTAGGCGACGGTCAGTATGGCACCGCGCCCCGCGCTGCCCTGCTGGGAGGAGAGGGCGATCACCGAGGCGAGGGTGGGACCGATGCAGGGGGTCCACCCGATGCCGAACAGGGCGCCGAGCAGCGGGGCGCCGGCCAGTCCGGCGACGGGCCGTTTGTGGAAGCGGAACTCGCGCTGGGTCATCCAGGGCATCAGCCCCATGAAGAAGACGCCCATGAGGATCATGAGCGCCCCCAGCACCTTGGACAGCACGCCCTGGCTGGCCTGGAGGTTCTCGCCGAAGTAGCCGAACAGGGCGCCGCTGGAGACGAAAACGGCGGTGAAGCCGAGGACGAAGAGGGAGGCGCCGGCGACCATCCGCCCGCGACGGGCCTCGGCGAGGTCGGTGCCGGCGACCCCCGTCACGTACGAGAGGTAACCGGGGACGAGCGGCAGCACGCAGGGCGAGAAGAAGGAGACGAGACCGCCGAGCAGCGCGATGGGCAGGGCGACGAGCAGGGCGCCGTTGAGCACCGTGTCGTTGTAGCCCGTCACGGCGAGCGTGGTGACTGCGCTCACGTCACTTCTCCGCGAGGACCGGAGAGATCATCTTGCGCAGCTTCTCCTCGCTGAGCGCGGCCAGCGACCGGGCGGCGATCTTGCCCTCCCGGTCTATGACGAGCGTGGAGGGGATGGCCTGCGGGTTGAGCGTGCCCTTCTTGAAGCGGAGCATCAGCTTGCCCGTCGGGTCGTACAGGCTGGGGTACTCGATGCCGTACTGCTTGTCGAAGGCCATGGCGTTGGCGGCCTTGGTGTCACGGGTGTTGATGCCGACGAACTGCACGCCCTCGGCCCGGAGATCCTCATAGACCTTCTGGAAGCCGGCGGCCTCGGCGCGGCACGGGGAGCACCAGGAGCCCCACACGTTCAGGACGACGACCTTGCCCTTGTAGCCGGCGACGTCGAGTTGCTTGCCGTCGATCGTCTTGCCGGACAGGTCGGGAGCGGCGGCGCGCTCCCCCTTCTTCGCGGTGGAGATGCCGTCCTTGCCCATCACGAAGTGGGTGTCACCGCCTCCCCCGGTGGTGCCTCCGGAGGTGCAGGCGGACAGCAGCAGTGCGGCGACGGCTGCGCCGACGGCCGCGGTCAGGGCGGCACGGCGCGAACGGTTCCGGCTGGTCGAGCACAGGGGGGCGCGGCTGGCGGCACTCATGTGAAAAGTTTCGCATGTCCGTTCCGAGGATCTTGCGCACCCCCCTTGCGGGGAGAAAACCCCATTTCAGGCGGCGTTGGAGGCGGTGCCCGCGGGGGTCGGGGCGGTGGTCCGGGCGGCGGTGGGCGCGGTGGCCGCCGGGGGTGAGGCGGAGTGCTAGGCCGCGGAGGCGGAGGCGGAGGCGGAGGCGGAGGGGGTGCTCGCGCCCAGGAAGGTCTTCCAGCCCCCGGCAGGCCGCTGCCCGACGTCGAGGGTGCGCAGCTTCTCGAGGACCTCCGGCTGCTGGACGTCGATCCAGTCCACGAACTGCCGGAAGGAGACCAGCCGCACGTCCGCGCCCTTCTCCTTCTCCCGCGCGATGTGCTTGAAGGCCTCCTCGACGGCGTCCATGTAGATGCCGCCGTTCCACTGCTCGAAGTGGTTGCCGACGAAGAACGGTGCCCGGTTCGTCTCGAATGCCCGCTTGAATCCCTGGATGTACGCCTGCGCGGACTGCTGCCGCCAGCCCGGGTAGTTGTGGCTGGGCGCCTTGGTCGAGTTGATCGACTGGTTGGCGAGCATGTTGTAGTCCATCGAGAGGACCTCGAAACCGCGGCCGGGGAAAGGTATCTGCTGCAACGGCAGATCCCATATGCCGTCCTTCTTCTTCGGCCACACCTGACGCCCGCCCGGCGAGGAGGCGTCGTAGCGCCAGCCGAGGGCGCGGGCGGTGGGCAGCAGATTGTCCTGGCCGAGCAGACAGGGCGTGCGGCCGCCGACGAGTTCCTTGTCGTAGTCGAAGGGCAGCGCGGGCAGGTCGCTCCAGCCGGTGTTGGTCCGCCACTCCTTCACGAACGACTTCGCCTGGTCTATCTCGCTGCGCCACTGCTTGGGCGTCCAGTTGCCGACGGTCCCGTGCCCGGAGCAGAAGTGGCCGTTGAAGTGGGTGCCTATCTCGTGCCCTTCGAGCCAGGCGCGGCGGACGCCGTCGAGCGTCATCCTGACGTGCTCGTCGGTGAGGTAGCCGATGTCGGAGGCCCCGCGCGGGTTGTTCGGGGGGTCGTAGAGCCGCTTCTTCGACTCGGGCAGCAGGTACAGCCCGGAGAGGAAGAAGGTCATGCCGGCGCCGTGCTCCTCGGCGAGGTCGAGGAAGCGCGTGAAGAGGCCGTTGCCGACCTCGCCCGCCCCGTCCCAGGAGAAGACGACGAACTGCGGCGGCTCCTCGCCGGGCTGGAGCGGCACGGGCTCGGCCGGCTGGTGGGGCTGTTTGCCGGTGAAGGAGGTGGAGCCGTCCCCGAGGGGTCGGGCGGTGACCTTCGGACTGGCGCTGCCGGAGGGTTTGCCGGAGCCGCTGGAACCGCCGGGGGTGCTCGGCCCGTCCGAGTCCGTGAGGCTGCCGCACCCCACCAGTCCGGCAGCGGCGGCGGCCCCGGCACCGAGTCCGAGTGCTCCCCGTCGGGTGATGGCGCGCATGGCAACCCCGTTCGTCACATTTTCCGATGGTCACCCATTCAGAGGACGTGACGAACGAGGAGGTTCCGCCGATAGTTCCGGATTCCGTAACAGAGTGGCCCTTTTCAGCCACGGCACACGGCCGCGGGTTCCGCCCCCCGGATTCCGGTAGACGGATCCGGCCGCGGGTTCCGAGGGCGGATCCGGCCCTGGGTTCCGGTAGGCGGATGCGGCCGTGGGTTCCGGTGAGCGGATCCGGACGGGCGTGGGCCCGCGGGACTACGCCCCGAAGGCCTTGCCCTTCCCCTGCACCGGCTTGGCGCCGGCCCGGAGATGAGCGGGCACCAGATCGATGGCGGGTTCGCTGTAGCCGACGGACACGATCTTGTCGCCCTGGTACGTGAAGCTCGTCAGCGAGGCCAGCGTGCACTGCCGCTTGCGCGGGTCGTGCCACAACCGCCGCCGCTCGACGTAGGACCGCACGATCCAGATCGGCAGTTGGTGGCTGACCAGCACCGCCTCGTGCCCGCGGGCCGCCTCCTTCGCCGCGTCCAGCGCGCCCATCATCCGGACGACCTGGTCGACGTACGGCTCGCCCCAGGACGGCTTGAACGGGTTGACGAGGTGCTTCCAGTTCTCGGGCCGGCGCAGCGCCCCGTCTCCGACACCGAAGGTCTTGCCCTGGAAGACGTTCTCCGCCTCCAGGAGCCGCGCGTCGGTGGCCAGGCCGAGCCCGTGCGCCTTGGCGATCGGCGTCGCCGTCTCCTGCGCCCGCTCCAGCGGGGACGCCACGACGTGGGTGATGTCCCTCGATGCGAGGTGCTCGGCGACCCGGTCGGCCATCCGCCGGCCCAGCTCGGAGAGGTGGTAGCCGTCGAGACGGCCGTAGAGGACGCCATCGGGGTTGTCCACCTCGCCGTGCCGCATGAGGTGGACGACGGTGAGGTCCTTGTCGCCCGGGGACAGGAGATTCTCGGGGGCGTTTTCCGGGGTGGTCATGCCGCTGTGGCCTCCGCAGCCGCTCGGGCCGCCGCCGGAAGGGCGTCGGCGATTCTCTGGAGGGCCCGGTCGTCGTGGGCCGTGGACACGAACCAGGACTCGAAGGACGACGGCGGCAGGTACACGCCGTTCGCCAGCAGCGAGTGGAAGAAGGCGGTGAAGCGGAAGGACTCCTGCGCCTTGGCGTCCTCGTAGTCACGGACCGGCCGGTCCGTGAAGAAGACGGAGAACATGTTGGAGGCGCTCTGGAGCGTGTGCGCGACCCCCTCCTTGGCCAGCGCCTCCGACACCAGCGACTGGATCCGGGTGGAGACGTCGTCGATCCTGGCGTAGGCGGCGTCGTCGAGGAGCCGCAGCTGGGCGAGCCCCGCGGCGGTCGCCACCGGGTTCCCGGAGAGGGTGCCGGCCTGGTAGACGGGCCCGGCGGGAGCCAGGTGCGCCATGACGTCCGCCCGGCCGCCGAAGGCCGCTGCGGGGAAGCCACCGCCCATGACCTTGCCGAAGGTCATGAGGTCGGGCCGCACGCCGTCGATCCCGTACCAGCCGGCCCGGCTGGTACGGAACCCGGTCATGACCTCGTCGGAGATGAAGAGCGCGCCGTTGTTCTGGCAGGCGTCCTTGAGTCCCTGGTTGAAGCCGGGCAGGGGCGGCACGACCCCCATGTTGCCGGGCGAGGCCTCGGTGATCACACAGGCGATCTCGCCGGGGTGCCGGTGGAAGGCCTCCTGCACGGCCTCGAGGTCGTTGTACGGCAGGACGATGGTGTCGCCGGCCTGGGCGCCGGTGACACCCGGGGTGTCGGGCAGCGCGAAGGTGGCGACGCCCGATCCGGCGGCCGCGAGGAGCGAGTCGACGTGCCCGTGGTAGCAGCCGGCGAACTTGATCACCTTGGTGCGCCGGGTGAAGCCGCGGGCCAGCCGGATGGCCGACATGGTGGCCTCGGTGCCGCTGGAGACCAGCCGCACCTCCTCCAGGGGATCGATCCGGGCGACCATCTCCTCGGCGAGCGTGACCTCGCCCTCACCGGGCGTACCGAAGGACGTACCGCGCGAGACGGCCTCCTGGACGGCGGCGATCACCTCGGGGTGCGAGTGCCCGAGGATCATGGGCCCCCAGGAACAGACCAGGTCGACGTACTCCCGGCCGTCGGCGTCCGTCAGATACGGGCCGGTACCGGACACCATGAACCGGGGCGTCCCGCCCACGGCGCGGAACGCGCGCACCGGCGAGTTCACACCCCCCGGCGTGACGGCGGACGCGCGGTCGAACAGCGCCTGCGACACAGGCGCCTCGTATGAATAGGGCAGTTCGCTCATGACCTGCGACTTCTCCGACCTTCTCCGACTTGCTGGGCTCCGGTTGTCAGTGACCTCCCAGGGTAGGCCAGCGGCGGCCGGGGGCCGGCGGGGCCGTCGTCCGCTTCACCATCTGCGAAACTGAGTCGGAACGGGCCTGATAGACGTAGCTCACACCGACCGAGTGTCTTGGGGCTGCGAAGATCCTGCGGACAGGTGTTTCAACGCACGTTTCGGCGGGCGGCCGTGGGGGAGGTCACTGACACGATGATCGGGTTGCGCGGCGGGGGCCACGCGTCCTAGAAAAGCAGTCGGGTGGAGATATGCATCGCGGTGGCGGACTGGGCGAGGGGACTGACGACCTGGGTCCTCGACGTGCCCGGCGGGGAAGGCACCGGCGCGACGCGGAGGAAGCCAACGAAGCACGTCAGACGCAGGCACAAGGTGTACCGAGTGAGCCCGAGCGGATCGACCGCATCGATCAGATCGACCGGATCGACAGCATCGAGGGGTTCGAGCGGATCGACCGGCGGGTCGACCAGCGGGTCGATCCCCTTCGGGCGGGGAGCAGGAATGGTGGTCGGGTGGGGGTGACGTACAAGTATTTCGGCGCGCCCGACGGTGCGACCGCGGCCCGCGTGCCGATCTCGATGCGCCCCGAGGAGCTCGGCGGCGACGAGCTCGGTATGAACGGCATGTTCACCAAGATCAAGCCGGAGACCATGGCGGCGATGGTGCTGACGGGCATCGAAGGCGTTCCCCTCAGCAAGGTGCCCCCGCTGGAGCTGGTCGTCCTGCATCCCGACTACGCCGTGGTGAAGCTGCCCATGACGGTCGTGGATCCGCTGCGGGACATCGGCGAGGAAGCGGTGGGCGCGGCGGCCTTCATCTGGTCGACGGTCCCGGACCGGGGCGGCCCCCGGGACGCGTTCAACGTGTACCAGCTGCTGCACGAGTGGCAGGACTTCTCCCACCGGCTGCATGAGGCGGGGCATCAGCCTTATTGCCTTGTGTGGCCTTGAGCTGGGGTTTCGTAGGGTGCGGGCGGGGCTTTCGGGTCCCGCCTTTGTCATGTGCCGGGAGGGGCCGTCAGGCGGCCAGGGCACATTGAGGGCACATTGGTTTTGCTGGGGGTGCTGATGTGCCCTCGGTCGCGGGCGGGTCACCGTTGTCTTCCGCCTCGCCTTCCCCGGCTTCGGTCTCGGTGAAGGCGTCGTCGATCGCCTTGCGGGTGCGGCTCTCGCTGGACGGCAGCAGGTGCGTGTACGTCCGCAGAGTGAAGCCGGGGTCCGAGTGGCCGAGGTACTCGGAGAGCGCCTTGATGCTCTCCCCCGCGTCCAGGAGCACGGAGGCGTACGCATGCCGGAGGGCGTGCATGCCGTCCTCCGGGGCCGCCTGGAGGTACCTCGCCCCGCGCTCGCGGGGAGGGATCACGCCGGCGGCGACCAGGGCTCGCTTCCAGGCGCCCATGTTGAAGACGCTGCGGTTGTACGCCCGTCCCTTCTCATCGACGAAGAGCAAGCGGAAAGTCTTGGGATCGCCGTCGGGCTTCGCCCAGGGCAGCGTGACCACCGTCGGCGGGAACTCCCTCATATGGGCCTTGAGGGCAGCGGCCACCTGAGCCGGCAGTGGCACCGACCTGATCTTGTTCCCCTTGGGCAGGGCGAAGACGGGCTTCGTGCCGACGAGCCGCACCTGGCGGTTGACGTGAATCCAGCCGCCCTTGAAGTCGACGTCTTCGACGGCGAAGCCGAAGATCTCCCCCTGTCGCAGACCGCAGCCGAAGGCGAGCTTGCCGCCGGCCTGGAAGCGTTTGGGCAGCCCTTCGATGACGGCGCGTACGCGCTCCAGAGGCCAGGGGACGATCTTCTTCTTGGTCGCCGTCGGCAGCTTGACCGACTTCGACTTGCACGGGTTCTTCGGCAGCAACCCGTCCTCCACGGCCATGCCGAGGATGCTGGAGAGGATGTCGAAGAAGCCCTCGATCGTCGACACCTCGAAGCCGCCGTCCTGGAGGGTGCGGATCCAGCCCTGAATGACCGAGGGCTTGTTCAGGGACCGCAGCTCGCGTCGGCCGAGATGGGCGGCGATGTGATTGCGGACGGTGGCTTCGTACCGGAGGGCCGTGGTCGGACCCACCGAGTTCGCCTCGAGCCACTTCTGGGCGTAGGCGCCGAGCGTCTGCTTCGTCTCGGCGGGGACGACATAACTGCCGCTCCGGATCTCCACGTCGACCTCGGCCGCCCGCTTGTCGGCTTCGGCCCTCGTGTGGAAGTTCTCCTTGCGCTGGTGGCCGTCCAGGTCGCGGTACCGGACCTGCCAGCGCTTCCCGATCCCGTGGTCCGAGGTCGGGACCATCCGCCGAGTGCGGCTCTTGTGCTCGCTGCACTGGGTCTCGTCCGGCTTGGGATGGGACTTGTGCCAGCGGTCGTACACGTCAGCCAAGAAGGACCCCCTGGGCACGGTCGCGGATGTCTGCTCCGGAGTGGCGAGGGTGGGCGGGGCAGGCCCCGGCAGGCAGCAGAGCCGTCGGCATGACACCGAGAGCTTCGGCGATCAGGACGAGGTCGTCGATGTCGCAACGTCGGTGGGCGCGCTCGGTGCGGCTGAGCGCGGTGTTGGTCATCGGGCGGCCCATCGCGGTGCAGCGGGCGGCCAGTTGATGCTGGGTGAGGCCGAGCGCCAGCCGCATGTGCTCGATGGCACGGGCGGTATAGAGGCCGGCAGGGCCTATTTCGAGAGGTCGAGTTGCCATAACAGGTAGCTGTAACTTACAGCCGAAGCCTTTGGCAATAGTTGGTTCACAAACCCTACAGAAGTCGCATCCCGCCCGATCGCACATTGCACGGGATAGCACCTGACTCACGGCACTAGAAACTACGCTGCCGATTAAGCGTTCGCCGCAAAGTGAGCGCAGTCCAACTGACTGCAGCGCCCAGGGAGTGACCGCGACCTGCGCTTACGATCCGTCCGTCGCACTGGCGCCAACTTTTTGGTCAACCGCCGATTCGCCCTTACGGTTATGCCTCCCCTGCTCACCAACGGGAACTTCTGGAGCCTTCTAGAACCAACTCTGGACTTCTCCACCCGAGGTGTGGCTGTGTTGTCCACGCTGTTGTCCGAAACCGAAAAGGGAGCCCTATGCCGAGCCTTTCCCCCCGTCCTGCCCACACTGCCGCCGACGCCTCCCGACGCGGCCCTCTGGCCACCCCGGCGGAAGTCGCCGAGTACCTCGGGGTGCCGGTCAAGACGCTCTATCAGTGGAAGTACCGGGCCATCGGCCCCAACGTGCACAAGGTCGGCCGCCACCTGCGCTACCGGTGGGTCGAGGTGGACGCCTGGCTGAACGCCCAGGCCGCGTACGACCTCGCGGTCTGAGCCCACCTCGCGGGGGAAGCGAAGCGGCTCCCGGCGAGCCACCGCCGGGAGCCGCGCGGTCCCTGCCCTCATCGCCCATGCCTGAACGATCTGTCTCGGCGAGCCCGGGCCTTGCCCGCCTGGGCCGCCAGGGAGGAGCACCTATGGACGAATCTACGACTTCTTCCACTCCCACCCCACCTGCCGGTACCCCGCCTTGGCCACCCGTGGACGTCCCCGGCCAAGGCCAGACACCCGAGCCCTCGCCTTCTGAGAGTTGCGGACTGGACGACTCCAACGAAGGAGCCGCCCTGCTGGACGAGCTGCGGGCGGCGATCGCCCGGTACGTGATCCTGCCCAACGGTGACGCGCTGACTGCCGTCACGTTGTGGGTGGCGGCCACGCACATCCAGCCCGCGCTGCAGCACGCACCGCGCCTGGCGGTGGTCGGGCCGGCGAAGCGGTGCGGCAAGTCCCGTCTGCTGGACGTGATCACGGAGACGGCGCACGACCCGCTGATCACCGTGAACACCAGCCCGGCCGTCGTCTTCCGCGCCATCGGCGACGACCCGCCCACCCTCTTGGTAGACGAGGCCGACACCATCTTCGGCAGCATCAAGGCCGCCGAGAAGAACGAGGAACTGCGCGGCCTGCTCAACGCCGGCCACCAGCGCAACCGGCCCGCCCTGCGAATCTCCGGCCCCGAGCACAAGCCTCGGAAGTTCCCCACCTTCGCCATGGCCGCGCTCGCCGGTATCGGCGCTCTGCCGGACACGGTCATGGACCGGGCGGTGGTGATCCGCATGCAACGCCGCAAGGACGGGGAGCGCGTCGAGCAGTTCCGCTCCCGCCGCGACATTCCGGCCCTGCACGCCCTGCGGGACCGTCTTACGGCTTGGATCCGTCCGCTCATGGACACGGCCGCGGACCTGGTACCGAGGATGCCGGTGCAGGACCGGGCGGCCGATACCTGGGAACCGCTCGTGATCGTTGCGGAGCTGGCCGGCGGCACCTGGCCCGACGATGCGCGCGCTGCCTGCGCGGCCATGTGCGCCGCCGAGGCGGACAAGGACGACGAGTCCAATCTCAAGACCCGCCTGCTGCAGGACATCCGGCGCGCCTTCGCCCGCTGCGGCGACCCGGACCTCATGCGCACCCGGGACCTGCTGGAGGAGCTACTCAAGGATCAGGAGGCTCCGTGGGCCGAGTACGGCACCACCGGCCTCGGCCCTCGCCACCTCGGGCTCCTCTTGAAGGACTTCGACATCAAGGCCGCCACCCTCCGTTTCGAGGGCGGCAGGCAGGCCAAGGGTTTCGCCCGCCTTCGCTTCACCGATGCCTGGGCGCGGTACTGCCGGGAGGAATCCGACTCCGAGAGCAGTGACGAGAGCACCCCGATGAACCCGGGCCCGCACCCGTAAGGACTCGTCGCACCCGTCGCATCGCAGGTCAACCCCGTGACGGGTGTCGTCGCTGCGACGAGTCGTCTCGTACCACGACGGTCACCCGTACCTGCTCTGACCAGCCGTGCGACGAGTGCGACGGGTCCGCCTCCCCTGACCAGCAGAACCCCCTCCCGCTTGGAGCACCCGCTTGCCTGCACGCACCACCGTGCCCCGGATACCGGTGATGACCGCTGCGATCCGCCTGGGCGTCGCTACGGTCGGCACGATCGGCTTCGCCCTCTCCTACGACGCCCTGCGGCAGATGGCCGTCGCCATCCACATCCGCGGAGTGCTGACGTACGCCTTCCCTCTCGTGATCGACGGGTTCATCGCCATCGGCGTCGCAGCCCTGCTCATCCTTCGTGCCGCCCCCTGGCGCTCTCGCCTCTACGTCTGGGCCCTCGTCGGCATCGCCACCATCACGAGCATCTGGGCGAATGCCCTGCACGCCGTCCGTCTCAACCAGGAGAGCAACGCCGCCGGGCTCCACTTGGACGACGTCACCGTCGGTGCGCTGTCGGCCATCGCCCCGCTCGCACTCGCCGGAGCCGTCCACCTGGACCTCGTCATACGCCGCCACCCCACACGACGGCACTCGACTGAACCGGTCAGCGCTCAGCGCCACACTCACATCGAAAGCCCGCCGCGGCCCGAGTCGGACATCGACACGTCCGATTCATCGACGGACGCGGCACAGGCACGGCCTGGAGTTGTGGCGCAAGACATGGCGGATGTGGCGGGTCCCCCGGCCGACGTGGCGGGGGCCCGCCAGCCCCAAGAGCAGATCAAGGGCCGGCAGCCCAGCGTTTCCACGGAGACGCTCCTGGCTCTCGGCCGCACCGCACCCCTGGGACGCCACGGGCGCATTTCCCGCCGCCACGTCGAATCGGCGATCCGGGCCCAGGGCCACCCCATCGGTAAAGACCGCCTCACCGAGATCACGCGCCGCCTGCAGACCGAACTGGATCGCACGCCCGAGCGCGTCGCCTAGCGCGCTGACCAGCCGTTACCGCCCGTCATCGCACTGCTCAGGCCAGGGCACGAAGCGCCTGGCCGGCTGTCGCCGTCACTCCCCGCCCACCCATTCCAGTCAGGACTGACCGATGCGCGAATCCCGATATGACCTGCTCTCCGGACAGCCGGTGATGAGCACGGGCGTCACCCAGCCAGCAAGGTATGCCGTTGGACCGTCCAAGGGTCGGTCCAACGGGAGTTCCGCCCCGGGGGTGGCGGAAACTCTCGGGAGCCAGGGGGCATCCGAGGAGGAACAACGCGTCCAGGCCACGCCCGTCGTCCTGCCGCGTGCCGCCGAAGCCGCCGCCCTGCACCGCATCGCCCGTCGCCGCAAGCGCAAAGACACCCAGCGCAAGGAACGCGTCGACGTGCGCTACAGCGTCGAAGAGAAGAGCGCCATTCTCGCCACGGCCCGGTCCCTCAACGTCGCCGGCGCCCACTACGTCGGCGCCGTCGTCATGGCCCACATTCACGGCGACCTCGCCCTTCCAGGCCAGCGCACCCCGCTGGACGACTACATCGACGAGCTGACCGCCCTGCGCGAGCAGGTCGCCAAGATCGGCAACAACACCAATCAGATCGCCCGGAAGCTCAACACCGGCGGTCATCCACACCCTGGGGACACCGCCGCCCTCGCCCAGACCGAACGCACCCTGGTCGCGGTCCGTACTGCCATCAGCGAGATCGCGGCAGCGGCGAACCAGGCCGTCACCAACAAGGCCGCCCGGTGATCGCCAAGATCAGCAGCGGAAAGGACACGGCCGGCCTGATCCGCTACCTGTTCGACACCAAGAAGGCCAAAGACCACACCGACCCCCACCTCGTCGCCTCCTGGGACGGCTTCGCCCCCGACCCCGGCCGCACGGACGACTTCACCGCCACAAAGCGGCTTCTCGTGGCTGACCTCGACCTCCGCGTCAAGCAAGCCCGCCGACTCGGCCGCGCACCCGAGCGGCACGTCTGGCACTGCTCCCTCCGCGCCGCCATGACCGACCGCCACCTCAGCGACGAGGAGTGGGCCGACATAGCCCGCCGCGTCGTGGCCGCCACCGGCCTCGCGCCACAAGACGACCCGGACGGCTGCCGCTGGGTCGCCGTCCGCCACGCCCCCGACCACATCCACATCGCGGCCACCAAGGTCCGCGGTGACCTCCGCCCCGCCCGCCACTGGAACGACTACCTCACCGCCGACCGCGAACTCGCCGCCATCGAGAAGGAGTACGGACTCCTTCAAGTCGTCCGCGGAGACCGCACTGCCGCCAGACGCTCTACTCGCGCCGAGCAGGAAAAGGCACACCGCCAAGGGCAGGACAAGTCGGCTCGTGAACGCCTGCGCACCATCGTCCGCACTGCCGTGGCCGCCTCCACCAGCACCGAGGAGTTCATCCGCCTGCTCAGCCGCACCGAAGGTGTGTTGGTCGAAGCCGTGTACTTCCCTTCCGGCGACGTACGCGGCTACAAGGTCGCCAGCGAAGACAGCCTCACCGCCGCCAAGGAACCCATCTGGTACTCCGGCTCCACACTCGCCCCGGACCTGTCCCTCCCCAGGATCCGAGCACGCCTGCAGGCCACCGACCCGCAGCCCACCAACCAGCCGAACAAGCGCTTTCCTCGCTCTCCCAACCCCTGGCACCAGGCCATCGCCGCCACCGAGCGCATCCCCCACCACCTCAGCGGTCACGACGATGGAGCCTCCCAGGCCCACCTCGCCGCCTTCGGTGAAGCCCTTGACTCCCTGCCCCTTCTCGCCCCCGCGCCCATCCGCGCCCAGCTCCGCGAAGCCGCCCACGCCTTCGAGCGCGCCACGCGCTCCCGCATTGAGGCCGAACACCACCACGCCCGCGCCCTGCGAAGCGCCACAAGGGCGATGCTCCGCGAGCCCGCCCTCAAGGACGGTACGGCTCTGGCGATGCTCCTCGATGCCGCGATCCTCGTCACCATCGCGGCCACTCGCTGGCACCAGCTCCGCCACCACGACCAGCAGGTCGCCGCCACCCAGCAGACCCTGCTCCACCTCCAAGCCGCATACGACCAGGCAGCAACCGCGCCCCTGACCGCCCTCATCCGGCGCCGACCGCCACAACCGACTGTGGACCGGCACGTCCACCACATCCGTCGGGCCGTACCCAAGCACTCGGAGCACGTCCTGGCAGATCCCTCGATTGCTGCCCTCACCGCCGCACTCGCCGAAGCGGAAGCACTCGGGCACGACCCTGAGCGACTCCTCAGACAGGGCGCCGACCTACGTGCCCTGGATGACGCCCGCTCCCCCGCAAGGACGTTGGCATGGCGAATTCAACGCTTGAGCGCACGGCCGACGCCCAACGCATGCGCCCGTGCAGCACAGGCCCACAGGACAGTGCGGCCCGACGGGACACCCAGCACTCCGGCCCACGAGGCAAGCACCGTCTCCACCGGCGCGTTGAGCACCGTGACCGCGAACCACACGAGGGCAGCCGCCACGATCGCGCCCCCGCCGCCGGGAGCACGCCGTCGCTGATCACGACCGCGCGGGCAACCTCGGGGCAAGCAGCTCCAGCACTTCCTCCCAGCGGTAGCGGTCGGCCCCACCGCCCGCCTTCGGCCGGTGAGGCTCGTAGGAACCGATCAGGACACCCATCTCGCGCAGCAGATCCAGACTCCTACGGTATGCAGGATGGGCGGCCTGGGCGGAGTTCAGGTACGGCAACATGGCGACCGGAACGCCCATGGCGGGCGCCTCGCACAAGATCCCCAGCGCCAAGTTGTCCGAGATCCCGGCGGCCCACTTGTTGACCGTGTTGAAGGTCGCCGGGGCGACCGCGATCGCATCCGCAGCCCGACTCGGGCGCGGCTCCGCCGGTGACCGCCAGGCCGAGCGGATGGGGCGGCCGGTCTGGTCCACGACCGCCTCAGCGTCAAGGAAGCCGAGTCCTTGCGGGGTGGCGACAACGCCGACATCCCAGTGCCGCTCGTGCGCTGCCGTGATCAGCCGGCCGACGTCGGCTGCGACTCCGGCCGCGCAGACCACAATCTGAAGGAACAGCTTGTCGGACTGATCGCTCACGCGGTGCTCCTGGTTGGCGGCTGCAACGGGCGCATGTGCGGCTCGGCAGTGCCTCAGCCGATGCAAGTCTCGCCGTCGGTGTAGTGGTCCAGCAGATTGCCCAGGGCGGAACGGCTGAGGATCACGGGTGAGAGGTCAGGGGCCTTGGAATCGCGCACCCCCGCGTACGCGCCGAGGTCGGCGATCTCGACACAGTCGTTGGCACCTCCGCTGTAGGAGCTCCTGCGCCATTGCGCGTTGTGCAGTTCCTCGGCGCTGGGGCGGCGGGGCGGAATCGTGCTCAAGGTTCGAGCTCCTCGGCGGTGCGGGTGAGTCGGGTAAGGGTCTCGGACGGGCTGAGGGCGGAGGCCCTGAGCTGGTCGAAGGTGTCCGTGTAGTTCTGGACGTCGCTTTGGGACTCCAGATACACGGAGTTGTTGGGGTTCTCCAGCCAGACCAGCGGAGCTGTGGGCTGGGGGAAGGTGAGGATGACGAAGGGGCCGTACAGGCCCGGATGGGCGCCGAGGGCGAACGGGAGGAGCTGGATGGTGACGTTCGGTAGTTCGCCGACCTGGACAAGGCGCTCGAACTGCTGGCGCATCACGGTGGGTGAGCCGATGACGCGGTGGAGGACGCCTTCGTCCAGGACGGCCCGCAGTTCGGCGGGGCGCTCACCGGCCAAGCGGCTTTCCTGGCGTTCCATGCGTACCTTGACCAGAGCGTCCACCTGATCGGCGCCGAGATCAGGACGCATCTGGGCGATGACGGCGCGAGCGTAGTCCTCCGTCTGAAGCAGGCCGGGGACGAGCAAGGGCTGGTAGTTGGCCAGCGCGATGGCCCCTGCCTCCAGGGCGAGGTAACCGTCGTAGCGGGTCGGGGTGAGAACCGTGGAGTACTTGCGCCACCAGGGCTTCTGTTGTTCCTTGTCGGCACGCACCAAGTCCAGGATGTCGTCACGCAGCTCGGTGTCCGTGACGGCGTAGCAGTCGAGGAGAGCGCGAACCAGTACTGGGGTGGTACCGCGCTCGCCGGTCTCGATCCGGCTGAGAGACCCCTGGTTGACTTCGATCTGCTCCGACACCTCGGTGAGGGTCAGGCCGGACGCCTCCCGTAACTCGCGCAGCCGTGTGGCGAGCTGGCGTCGGTAGACCGACTGAGGGACCAGCTTCCTCTTCAGTGCCATGAGGGCAGTCTGTCCATCCACCCGTTGGCGGACAACCCGTACGGGCCAACTTAGCCAGACATATTGCCTAGTTGTGCTTTGCGTCGCCACTCTTGCGTAGGACGTCCCGTACGCCGCACGGCCCGGCGTGCGTGCCATTCTCCGAGGAGCCCCTGGTTCCGCCGACGTGTTGGGAGGTCTTCCTTGCCCCGGAACACGCTGCTGCGGCAGTTACTCGAAGAGCGCCACCTCACGACTTACACGGCGTTCGAGGTGCAGTTCTCCCGCGCGGCCCGGAACCTGGCCAAGGAGGCGGCTGACCCTCGGCTGGCCTCGGTCGCGGTCTCTTCGCGACAGTTCGACCGGTGGCTGAGTGGGGAACTGAAGCAGCTTCCCCGCCCCGACACGTGCCGCATTCTGGAAGAGCTGCTGGGCAGAGCTGCCCGCGACCTCTTCGCTTCGGCCTCCGCCTATTCGCCGACCGCCCCAGAGCCACTACCTGCGGACGTTCCACCTTCTCCCCAGGCCGGCCCGACCACCCACGATGACGACCCGGCGGAGATTGTCGCCCGAGCCCGTCAGCTGGCCTGCGGCAACGTCGACCAGACCACTCTGTCCTTTCTCGCCTCCCGGATCGATGTGATCACCGAGCGGTACGAGAAGGACGGGCCGGACAGCCTGTGGGGACAGACGAAGAGCCTGCGCAGCATGGGGTACACCCTGCTCGCCGGTCAGCAACCTCCGGCCGCACGCAGGGAACTGTTCCGGATCACCGCACGCGCCGGCGGGCTGCTCGGCTACATGGCGGTGAACACCGGCGCGTTCCCCTTGGCTGAGGCGTACTGCGCCGAAGCGCTAGAACTTAGCCGGGCGATCGGCGATCTCGACACCGAGATGTGGGCTTGCGGCACTCAGTCCTTCGCGGCGTACTACGCCGGCCGTTACGACGAGGCCGACGCGCGGGCCGCCGCCGCGGTGGACCGGGCGCCGAACCATCCGCAGGCCATCCGGCTGCTGGTCAACGGCCGGGCTCGGGCGCTCGGCAAGCTCGGTGACCGGAACCAGGGCGAGCGGGCCATCGGGCGAGCGCTGGAGCTCTCCGACCGGCATGACGTGACCCCCGGCCTGACCTCCTGCATCTCTTTCTTGCCGTATGGGCGGGCCCGCACCCTGGCCAATGCACTGACCGCCCGTGTCGCTCTGCAGGACACCGGGCACGTGCTAAGAGATGCCGAAGACCTCGACGACCTGGTCGAGAGGTCCGACTCCGCGTGGAGCCGCTCGCTGGTCCGCCTCGACGTGGCCACCGCGGTGCTTCAACAGCGAGCACCCGACGTGGAGCACGCCATGTCCCTTGGGCAACAGGCGATCACTCTGGCCAGCCCGCTGCCGATCAGCTCGGTACGGCAACGCTCCCGGGACCTGTACGAGCGGGCAGCCCCTTGGCGGTCCCGGCCGGCGGTGCGCGAGTATGGCGAACAGCTCCGCGCCTGGGGCCGTCAGCTCCCGCCTGTCGAGGCGGGGTGATCACGAAGGAGTTCGCCGGGTGTCTTGGCCGCACATCCAGCTCAGCGCCGATCCCGCAGCCTTCCCTGCCCACCCGCCGGCCGACCTGAGTGACGCGGCGGTGATCGCGGCGCACGACCAGGCCGCCTTCGACGCCGTGGAGACCATGGTCGATCACTGGGACCGGCCCGGCTGGACGGCACGGACCCGGGCGTACTACTGGATGCTCACCTTCCCCGACAGCCCAGCGCTGGCCGACCTCGCTCTTCGCTGCCAGCAGCACCTCGCGCCGCTCGACCTGAATCCTGTCCCCGACGACGGGTTGCACATCACGCTCACACGCGTCGGTTCCGCCGCAGCGTTGCCGCTGAGCCGTCTCGATGACGTCATCAGCGCGGCGGCCCCACTTCTCCCGGCGGCCTTCCGCCTGCGGGCGGTCCCGCTCGCGGGTTCTCGGGGAGCCGTACGCCTGACGGTCGCCCCTTGGGGCCCGGTACTGGCACTGCACGCGGCCCTCAGCGAGTCCATGGCTCCGTTGGGGCTCGCTCCCCGCAAGCCGACCGCGCTGTTCCGCCCGCACCTGAGCCTGGCCTACAACAACCGGCCACGCCCCGCTGCTCCGGTCATCGAGGCCGTCACCCCACTCCGGGGCCTTGCACCAGTCGATCTGCACGTCCGGGAAGTGCAGTTGGTGGAGCTGCGACGCGAGGACCGCGCCTATCGATGGGACGTCGTCAAGAGCCTGCCGCTCGGCTGACTGCCGTTTTCCCGCGCGGCAGGACGGCAACGACCGCCTTGCCGACGGCGGTGGTCTCCACGTACCACCGACGTGCCAGCGTCTGCACCAGCCACAGCCCACGGCCGGACTCGGCAAGCGGATCGGCAGCAGCCTCCGACAGGTGCACACGAGCATCGTCAGGCTCCGGGTCGTGGACCGCGACGACGACCTGATCCCCGTCAATTTCGATCGTCAGACAGTCGGGGCCGGCCGTCGTGTGTCGCACGGCGTTGCCCACCAGCTCGGATACGACCAGCACCGCGTCGTCCACGCAGGGCACGACGCCGGCCAGCACGGTACGAACCCGGTCACGGGCCGGGGCGATCGGCTCACATCGACCGGCCAGGACCATCCAGTGCGTGTGCGGACGATGGCTCGCCGGGTTTGAGTCGTTCAGCATCGCGGTCGCTCTTCCGGTCGTACGAACGGGCGTGACCCACAGGTTCCTCCTGTCCCCAACGCGTTTCCACGCCGTCCGACCGACGCTTCTCCGCCGTCCAAACGGCGGGGAGACGGCGTAGCAACGGCGTGGAAACGCCACTACCGCGACGGGAGCCTCGAAGCCATTGGCCGGCCCATTCCAGGGGCGTCCGGATCACCGACTTCGCGTAGAGGAGATCACCGTGCCCGCCCCCGTACGAGGTGCCTACCGGCTCCGCCTCGCTGTGCCAGAGGAGAGGGAGCGGTGACGGCCCCGCCCTCCGCCCCGGTTGGCCCCCATCCCGTGCCAGCCGCCGTACAGCCCTTCACCGAGGCCGGCTTGAGAAAGGTCCTGGAGAAGGTGCAGCGGTGGGCTCCGTATGTCGACGGCTTGCTGCTCGATGACGTGGCAGCCGTCCTGGACGACTACACGTCCACCGAACCCGAGGTCGACGAGCACGCACAGCGCCTCCGTGGCGACGTGATGCGACTCGTCCACCTCGCCGTGGGCTCCAAGGTGTCCGAGCAGGACGAGCAAGTGTCCGACCTAATCGCGCGCGGGCTCACCATCCGGACCGAGGAAGTACCCACCGACCACCGCCGGGCCGTCGGACGCATCCGGCGCATGGCGTGGATGCTCGACGAACTCCTCGAACGCCTGCTGGCCCACCAGTGCCTTACGGAGGCGTCGTGACCTTCCCGCCTCTCCGCCTCACGTACAACCCGCGGGCCGTCGAGCCGAGCGGCAAGAACCTTTCCCTGGTCCCGTACATCACCCAGAGGGAAGGGGAGGACGCGGCGCCGGACAACCTCGTCATCACGCGCCACTCCTCCGCCCCGCGGCTGTACTACGCGGACGAGGACCCCCGTGACCGAGACCCGCGGGGCGTGCTCTGGGCCCGGTGCGGGTGGAACCCTGTCGACGCCGAAGGCCGGATCTCCGGTGAGCCACAGTGGAAGCTGATGCACCCCCACCGGCAGATGGTGTGCATGCAGACGCTCACCTGCCAGGTCTGCACAGGTCCCGCCCGCACGCCCCTCGGGTTCATCTTTCTCGCCGGCCCTCGGGATCACGATCCACGGCAGCCGCGCATTCTCACCAATCAGCCTCCGGTGTGCCGCAGGCACACCCGCGCCGCCGCGAGGCTTTGTCCGCACCTGGAGGGCGACCCGACGGTGTTCCTGGCCAGGAGCGCGCCCCTGTACGGCGTGCACGGCACTCTTTACAGCCGGGACGAGAGCGGTGTGAAGGTCATCGCACAGCCGGATGCGCCGTTGCCGTACGGCCATCCGAACATCGGGACGTTCCTCGCCTCGCAGTTGATTCGCCGTCTCCAGTCGTTCCGCGTCGTGGGCCTCGACGAGTTACTCAACGATCTGGCCACTGCCTCGTAGATCCCCGCGTCGGGGCCTCCAGCCTCACCTGCCGGCCAGCCCAAGGGCAGGTGGCCGGTGAGCGGGGCGGGTCCAAGGAGTTCCCCTGACTCCAACTCTGCACGGACCCGCCCCACCCCTGCCAGACCGTCTTGAGGGCAGACACGGCGGTGCGCAGGTGGCCGAGGGGAATGTTGCGGGCGCCGGGCGGGTGGCCGGCGGCGTATTCGCCGAGGCCGCTCGTCGATGATGGTGTAGCCGTACAGGCGGTCGTTGGCCTGATCAGCAGTGACGGCAGTGGGTGCCGCGGGGATTTTTCCTCGCCCGGTCGGGGTTGTCCCTTCTGTAAGATACCCAAGGGGGTATCTCGAAGGAGTGTGGGTTGTGGAACTGGCGATGGCGGCTGAGGAACTGAAGACGGTGGTCAACCGGCTGCGCCGGGCACAGGGCCAGATCACCGGTGTGATCAAGATGATCGAGGAGGGACGGGACTGCGAGGACGTCGTCACCCAGCTCGCCGCGGCGTCCCGGGCTCTGGACAAGGCCGGTTTCGCGATCATCGCCACCGGTCTGCAGCACTGCCTGACCGACGCGGACATGGCCGCTTCCGGCGACCGGGAGCAGATGCGTACCCGACTGGAGAAGCTGTTCCTCTCTCTGGCCTGAGCTTGGGTACCGCGGCATCCGACTCACCCGCCTGAGTCTCCGCCCACCCGGCCTGCCGAGGGTACGGAGCCGTGCGGGTGTCCTATGGTGGCTGAGTCTCCGAGCGGACGCAGGATCGATGATGAAGCGAGCAGTGGCACAGAGGCCGACACACGTCGGCTTCCGCGGTGTGCTGGCTCTGCTTGTAGCCGTGGTGGCGCTGTTGTGCGTCTTTGGACACGCGGAGCGTGGCGGGCCCGGCACGCCCCCGTCCGCCGCGCAGCATGTGCATGCACCTATCGCCTCTGAGGGGTCCGGCGGGACGGCGGCGCCATGCGGCAAGAAGGTGCTCGCCGATCACAGCGCGCAGCGGGCAGAAAGTGTGTCGCCGACGGCTTCGTGCCCCGGTCCCGCAGCCCTTCATACCGCCCCTACGCCGTCCCATTCACAGCTCTCCGGGATGCTGTCGGGCGGCCCGGCTCCGCCGCCGCCAACGACACTTCACTCCGTTCTACGGATTTAGACCGGCCTTTCGGTCGTGTTCCTAAATCCTTGGAAACGGAGCTTTTCAGTATGTCTTCTTCCCCGCGCTCATTGAGTCGGGCGGGTGCAGCACTGCGTGGTTGGCGGACCCGGCAGTGGACTGTGGCGGGCGTCGGTGCCCTGGCCACAGCGATCCTGGTCGGCGCACCCACCGACGTGGTGCCCAATCCGCTGTTCGGCCGGTCGGTCCCCGTGCAGTGGTGGAACTACCCGGCCCTCGCCGTCACGGCCGTACTGGCAGGCATCGTCCTGACCACCTATGTGCGCCAACCCGCTGCCCCCTCGGGGCCCAAGACCCACAACGGCGGCCGTCAGGGAATGGTCGGCGGCGCGCTGTCCTTCTTCGCCATCGGCTGCCCGGTCTGCAACAAGCTCGTCCTCTTGCTCCTCGGAGCTTCCGGAGCCTTGAGCTACTGGGCTCCCCTGCAGCCACTGCTGGCTTTCGTGTCGGCGGGACTGCTGGCGGAAGCCGCGCTGCGCCGCCTGTCCTCCCAGACCGCGTGCCCGGTCACGGCGTCTGCCTGATCTGCGGCCCGGTTCTGCCCCTTCTCCCTCACATCTGAGGTGTTCCATGACTGCATCCACACCGTCTTCGTCCCGCCGCACCCGCAGGCGCGCCATCGCGGCCGCCGCGGTCCTCGCCGCCGCAGCGGTGGCCGGGGCCTTCGCCCTCACGCTGGACGGCTCCGGGGGCCGCAACGAGGCAGCGGGCGAATCCGCCATTGTCAGCGAGTCCGCCGCCCCGGCGCCTGCCGACGAGAGCCTGCTCGCCCTTGCCCGCCGCGATCCCTCCGATGCCCTGGCCGTCGGACGGGCGGACGCCCCGGTGGTGATGATCGAGTACTCCGACTTCCAGTGCCCGTTCTGTGGCCAGTTCGCCCGCAAGACCGAACCCGAACTGCTGCGCTCGTACGTCGACAAGGGCGTCCTGCGCATCGAATGGCGCAACTTTCCCGTCTTCGGCGAGGAGTCGGAACAGGCCGCGCTCGCCGGCTGGGCGGCCGGGCAGCAGAAGAAGTTCTGGGAGTTCCACGACGTCGCCTACAGCAAGCCGCGTGAACGCAACGCCGGTGAGTTCAGCGCCGAGAACCTCATCGACATGGCCCGTGAGGCCGGAATCACCGACATCGAGCGGTTCCAGGCGGACATGGCATCCGGCAAGGCCCGCAGCGCCATGCAGAAGGACCAGGAGGAGGGCTACAACCTCGGTGTGACCAGCACTCCGGCGTTTTTGATCAACGGCCGGCCGATTCTGGGGGCTCAGCCCACGGCCACCTTCAAGGAAGCCGTCGAGGCGGCGGCGAAGGCGGCCGGGCGATGAGCGAGACCGGATTGGCGGTTGCATTCCTCGGCGGTCTGCTCGCTCTGCTCAGCCCGTGCAGCGCACTGTTGCTGCCTGCCTTCTTCGCCTACTCCTTCACCAGTCGCACCCGGCTGGTGGCGCGCACCGGCCTGTTCTACCTCGGCCTGTGCACGACACTCGTGCCGCTCGGCGTGGCCGGCTCGTTCGCCAGCCGGCTCTTCTATGGACATCGGGACACCCTGGTGACAGCGGGCGGATGGACGGTCATTGCGCTGGGCGTGGCCCAGATCGCCGGGTTGGGCTTCGGCTCCCGCCGGATGGCGCAGGCCGCGGGCGGACGCCGTTCGGGCTCGGTGCTGTCGGTGTTCGCGCTGGGCGCGGTGTACGGGCTGGCGGGGTTCTGTGCAGGGCCGATCCTCGGAGGCATCCTGACCGTGGCGGCCGTGGACGGCGACCCTCTGCACGGCGGAATGCTGCTCGCCGTCTACGCCTTGGGGATGGCGGTTCCGATGTTCGTGCTGGCGTTGTTGTGGGACCGCTTCGATCTGGGCCGCAAGCGCTGGCTGCGAGGGCGGGTCTTCCGGGTGGGTCCGGTGGCCCTGCACAGCACCTCGGTCGTCGGCGGCGTGCTGTTCATCGCGCTCGGTGCGGCTTTCCTCTCCTTCGACGGCACGTCCGCGCTGCCGTCGGTGTTGAGCACCGATACCGAGTTCGCCCTGGAAGAGCGGTTGTCCGACCTCGGCGCAGCGGTGTCCGACCGGCTGATCGTGCTGATCACGGCCGCTGTGGCGGCGCTGGCGGCACTGCTGGTGCTGCTTCGCACCTTGAGAGGGCGGGATCCGCAGCCGTCGCCGGAAGAGGAGACGTCTGCGCACGGATAGTGCGCCTTCAGCCGCGTGCCTGGCATGCGAAAGGGGGAGGGGTCCGGTTCCGGATCCCTCCCCAATCTTTTCGCGTGGCTCATCGGTTGCGCAGTGCGGCTAGCGTGTTGTCGAGGTCGGCGGCGCGGGGACGGTTGTGCGGCAGCTTGGCGAGCAGGGCGGCCATGCCGCAGGTGTTGGTCAGGGCGGAGAAGACCAGACCGCCCGCGATGCCGGCGGAGAGCAGCTGGAAGGCTGGGTGGACGACGAGCCCGAGCAGCAGACCGAGCAGCACGATCACTCCTGCCGTGAGCCTTACCTGCCGTTCCATGCCCCAGGTGGCACGTGAGGCGCCCTGCGGGCGGTGCAGCTCGTGGCCGTCGGCCGCCCAGGCGCCGGTGCCGCCCGACAGGGTGGCGGCCCTGACGCCGTTCTCGGCGAGGATCCTGCCGGCGTTCTCGGAGCGGGCGCCCGAGGCGCAGACGACCAGGACGTCACCGCGGTCGGCGGCGTGCCGGATGTCGGGCAGCGCGCGCTGGATCTGGTCGAGGGGGATGTTGAGCGCGCCGGGGAGGTGACCGCCGGCGTATTCGCCCGGGGTACGCACGTCGATGACGGTCAGTTCGTGCAGGCGGGTGCGCGCCTCGTCGGTGGCGAGGGCCGTGGGTGTGGTCATGGCAGATGTCCTTACGGGTGCGGAAGTCGTGGTGGAACTTGATCTGACGGGAGCCGGGCAGCAGGCGGTCCTGAGATGCGCGTCGGCCGGAAAAGCTCTCCCGGTCCCTGCTTCTGGGCTGTTGACGGCCTTCGTGTTCAGACGATCACGTCGACGAGCATGAAGGCCGCCACCGCCAGCAGTACGCCGGCGAAGATTTTCTGAAGGGTGGTGCCGGAGATCTTCGTCGCCAGCCGTTTGCCGTCCCAGGCTCCGAGGATCGCAGCTCCGGTGAAGGGGCCGATGATCTCCCAGTGGAGCCCGCCACCGGTGCCGGTGCGAGCGGCGAGCGCGGCGAGTGAGTTGACCGTGATGACGAGCAAGCTGGTGCCCACCGCCCGCCGCATGGTCAGTCCCAGGACGCTCACCAGGGCGGGCACGGCGAGGAATCCCCCGCCGACTCCCAGGAAGCCCGTCACAGCACCGAGTCCGGCACCGGCGCCGGCCGCCTTGCCGGGACGGATCCGGTCCGGCGGCTCGGACGCGGACGGACGCAGCATGCGCAGGGCCGCCAGCGCGGCGATGACCGCGAACGCCGACGTCAGGACGGCTTCGGGCAGGCTCCCGGCGACGGCCCCCGCGAGGAAGGCGGGGACGATGCCCGCCGCGGCGAACAGCGCCCCTGTCTTCCATGCCACGTTCCCGTCGCGGGTGTGGGCGTACAGGGCCGTGACGGAGGTGGCGGTGACGATGATCAGGCTGGCGGTGGTGGCGGCGGCGGGTGTGAAGCCGAGCAGGTAGATCAGTGCCGGTACGGCAAGGACGCTGCCACCGCCGCCGAGGGCTCCGAGGGCGAGACCGATGACGGCCCCGGCAATGAGGGCGAGAACAAGTACGGTCACGCTATCCGGCCGCTGTTCCCGCGTTCGTCGACGACCGGGTGCCCGGCAGCGGCCCACGCGTTCATGCCGCCTTCAACGTCCACCGCCCGCGCTCCGCGCTCGGCGAGGAGCTTCGCCGCCTGCTGGGAGCGGTGCCCGCTGCGGCAGATCACCACCAGCGGTCGCCCCTGCGCCTCGGCCGGCAGGATGCCGTCGGCGACCAGCTTCGTCAGCGGCACGTGGACGGCGCCCGGGGCATGGCCGGCGGTCCATTCGGGCTTCTCACGCACGTCGAGCAGGACCGCGTCGGGCTGATCGCCGCCGGTGCGGCTGCGCGCCTCGTCGACCGTGACGCGGGGCCCGTTTCGGCGAAAGAGGAACATCACACGCTTCCTTCCTTGCGAGGGAACGGTCGGAAATCAGCCGGAGGCCAGGGACAGCCCGGCATCCGTCGCGGCGTCGAAGCCGTCGTCGACGGCGACCACTTCGCGGCCGACGGCATCCAGCAGGGAGGCGGCGATCGCCGCGCGCATCCCGCCGGCGCAGTGCACCCACACCGTCCCCTCCGGCACCTCGCTGATACGGCCGTGCAGCTCGTGGATCGGGATGTGGACCGAGCCCTCGATGTAGCCGCCCACGCGCTCCGAATCCCGGCGCACGTCCAGCACGACCAGGTCATCGCCGCGCTCACGAACCTCGGCAAGATCGGCGAAGCGGGCGCGGGGGAAGGAAGCGAGCTGCTCGCCCTCACGCACCCAGCCGGCTGGATCGCCGGTGGCGACGGCGGCCGGGCGGTCGATGCCCACCCGCGCCAGCTCCCGCTGCGCATCGGCGATCTGCCCGGGAGTGTCGGCGAGCAGGGTGACCGGCTTGCCCCAGGGGATCAGCCAGGCCAGGTAGGTGGCGAGCTTGCCCTCGCCCTCGAAGTTGAACGACCCGGCTACATGTCCATCGGCGAAGGCCATACGGCTGCGCAGGTCCACCACCCACTCGCCCGCGGCCAGCCGGGATGCGATCTCCTCGCCGTCCGCGCGCTCGGGCGGGGTGAGGTCGACCGGCATGGGACCCGCGGCGTTGGCCGGGCCCATGTGCGCGTAGTAAGCGGGCACGTCGTCCAGCCCGGCGAGCATCTGGGCGACGAAGGTGTCCACGTCCAGGGTCATGGCGTCGTTGGTCTCGCGCTCCTTGCCGATCGTGGTCGCGTCCCCCTCGGCCTGTGAGGAGGAGCAGAAACTGCCGAACCCGTGGGTGGGCAGCACCTGAACCTCGTCGTCCAGCTCGTCGGCCAGCCGGTGGGCGGAGGCGTACTGGGCTCGGGCCAGCTGCTCGGTCAGCCGTGGCTCGACCAGGTCCGGCCGGCCGACGGTGCCGATGAGCAGAGACCCGCCGGTGAACGCCGCCACACCGCGCCCGTCCTCGGTCAGGGCGTAGGAGGTGTGGTGCGGGGTGTGCCCGGGAGTGGCGATCGCCCGCAGCACCAGCCCCTCATCCACCGTCACCGTGTCGCCGTCGGCAACGGGAGTACGAGGGAACGACACGTGCGCTCCCGCCGGCACCAGGTACTGGGCGCCGGTGACGCGGGCCAGCTCCAGGCCGCCGGTGATGTAGTCGTTGTGCACATGGGTCTCGGCCACGAAGGCGATACGCACCCCGCGGCGGGCCGCCGCGGCGATGACCTGGTCGATGTCGCGCGGCGGGTCGACGGCCACCGCGGCATTGGGTCCGCCGGCCAGGTAGCTGCGGTTGCCCAGGCCCTCGAATTCCATGGTGTCGACGAAGAACACGGCTCACGACTCCTCTCGGACGGTTTACCCCGGGGGGTATCTGACGCTCACCATAACAGCTATACCTGGGGGGGTATTCCGTGCATGGAAACCATCCCGCTCAGGCGTCGCCTGGCGTCCTGCGGGTACCCGGTGGGGTATAGAGGAATCAATCGTTCCGCACCATCCGGGAGTGTCCGTGTCCTACGACCGCACCGTTCGCCTGGCCGCCACCGACTTCGACACCACCGTCACTGCCGTACGCAAGGCCCTGGCCGACCAGGGATTCGGCATCCTCACGGAGATCGACGTGGCGGCCACCCTGAAGGCCAAGCTCGGCCACGACATGGAGGACTATCTGATCCTGGGCGCCTGCAACCCGCCGCTCGCGCACCGGGCGCTGGAGGCCGACCGCTCCATCGGCCTACTGCTTCCCTGCAACGTCGTCGTACGCCGCGACGGTGACCAGATGCTCGTCCAGGCTCTCGACCCGGGCACCATGGTCACCCTCACCGGTCTGGACACCCTCAAGCCCGTCGCCGACGAAGCCACTGCCCGACTCGACGCCGCGCTCAGCGCCCTGGCCGCCCCCTGACTCTCAACGCTCGGCAGCCGACCACGGCATGTGGCGCTGCGGGGCAGCGCCTCCCGGCTGAGGGCACATGGGTTCGGGTGAGGGCCCCGGTCGTGCCCTGGCCGCCTCAGGGAAAACGACTTGGCAGCGATCAGGCCACTGGGCCAGATCGCTGCCATACGGCTCACATGTGATCAGGGTGCCACTGCGTTGACAGCCGGGGTACGAAGCATCCGACGCGCCGTTCCCAGTGCGGCACCCAGGGTCGCTGTCGCCGCGACTGCGACGAGGGCGATCAGGAGCCGGAGCGGAATGTCGGGCAGCCAGGGGTCGGCGCGGGCGACGCGCTGCAAGGGACCACGATGACCGAGCCGGCCACAGCGCCCAGGACATTGCCGACCGCCACCAGCGCGGATTCGGTGCGGATCGCCTGCAGCATCTGTCGGGGTGTCGCGCCGGCAAGCCGCAACATGCACGCGAACAGGGCGATCATGCCGATGACGACCAGGTTGAGCGTCTGGATGTTCTGCTGCTCGTTGGTGCGCAGGTAGCCGGACGCGGCGACAGCCCGGTTCTCGATGAGTTGCAGGTAGAGGATGCCGGTGCCGATGCCGGTGAACAGGACGATCGGCGACAGCGCGGTGGCTGCCTGGCCGGTGCGCTGACGCAGATACTGCACCGTCAGGTACCCGGCCACCCCGCGGTCGCGCAGGAGGCGCCGCGGGCACGCCACACGGTCCGCCCACGCCCCCGCACGCATCCTGTGATTCCGGTTCATCCCATCAGGGTCGATCACACCGTTCTCGCCACCTATTGACTCCTGCCTGTCTCATGATCGGTCCCGATGACCAGGAAAGGGGGACCAGCATGCATCTGACTCCGCATGAGCAGGAGCGCTTGCTGATCCACGTGGCGGCCGATGTCGCCCAGCGGCGGCGTGAACGCGGTCTGCTGTTGAACTATCCCGAAGTCATGGCGCTGTTGACGGCGCATGTCTTCGAGGAGGCGCGGGCCGGGGCGACGGTCGACGCGGTGATGGAGTCCGGGCGCCATGTGCTGAAGCGCAGCGAGGTCATGGACGGCGTGCCGGAGATGGTCGACAACGTCCAGGTCGAGGCGACGTTCCCGGACGGCACGAAGCTGGTGACCATCAGCAAGCCGTTCGACGAGGCGTCCACCAAGGTGGACGTCCATCCCGGCAAGCCGGAACTGCTGCCGGACGAGGACGAACACCGGGTGGCCTTCAACGACGGCGCGACGCCCGTGCCGCTGGTCGTGCGCAACCCCAAGGACCGCCCGGTCCAGGTGGGATCCCACTTCCACTTCGCCGAGGCCAACGAGGGACTCAAGTTCCGTCGCGAGGCGGCCCACGGCATGCGGCTGCACATCCCGTCCGGCACTTCCGAACGGTTCGAGCCCGGTGACAAGCGCACCGTAATGCTCGTGCCGATCGCCGGCGAGCGGATCGTCCACGGGCTCCAGGCCGACAAGAGCGAAGAGGAGAAGCACCTCGATGCCGGACGGGACTGAGAAGGACAAGCCCTGGGACCCGCTGCTGCGTTCCCGGTACGCCGACCTGTACGGGCCGACCGCGGGCGACCGGGTCCGGCTGGCCGACACCAATCTCGTCCTGCGCATCGAAGCGGACTGGTGCGGTGGGCCGGGGCGCAGCGGCGACGAGATGGTCTTCGGCGGCGGCAAGGTGATCCGTGAGTCGATGGGCCAGTCACACATCCCTCGCGACGACCCCCGCGAGCCGGTGGACACCGTGATCACCGGTGCGCTGATCCTGGATCACTGGGGCGTCGTCAAGGCCGACGTCGGGCTGCGTGACGGCCGTATCCGGGCCATCGGCAAGGCGTACAACCCGGAGACCATGACGCCGCGTCCCAACGACGACCCGCGGGCCTCGGACTTCGTCGTGGGTCCCGAGACGGAGGTGATCTCCGGCAAGGGGCGCATCCTGACCGCGGGTGGCGTCGACACCCACGTGCACTTCCTGTGCCCGAACCAGATCCACGAGGCGGTGGCGTCGGGCGTGACGACACTGATCGGTGGCGGAACCGGCCCGGCCGAGGGCAGCACGGCCACCACCGTGACGCCGGGCAAGTGGCACATCCAGCGGACCTTCGAGGCGCTGGACGCCTTCCCGGTGAACATCGGCCTGCTCGCCAAGGGCAGCACCGTCTCGAAGAAGGCTCTGCACGACCAGGTCGCGGCCGGCGCGCTCGGCTTGAAGATCCACGAGGACTGGGGTGCCACCCCGGCGGTGATCGACGCCGCGCTGACGGTGTGCGAGGAGACCGGTGTCCAGGTCGCGCTGCACGCCGACTCGCTGAACGAGGCCGGTTTCGTGCAGAGCACCTTCGCCGCGACCAAGAAGGACCGTAAGTCCAAGAAGGCCAAGTACCGCAGCCTGCACATCTTCCACATCGAGGGCGCCGGCGGTGGCCACGCCCCCGACATGATCAGCCTCGCCGGCAAGCCCAACGTGCTGCCCGCGTCGACGAACCCGACCCGGCCCTTCACGGTCAACACCGTCAAGGAGCACGTCGACATGATGATCGTGTGCCATCACCTCAATCCGGAGGTCGAGGCGGACATGGCGTTCGCCGACTCCCGGATCCGGCCCTCCACCATGGCCGCCGAGGACCTGCTGCACGACATGGGCGCCATCTCGATGATGTCCTCCGACGCCCAGGCCATGGGCCGCATCGGCGAGATGATCATGCGGACCTGGCAGACGGCACACGTCATGAAGTCCCGTTACGGCCACCTGCGCGAGGACGACGCGCACGCGGACAACTTCCGTGCCCGCCGCTACGTCGCCAAGTACACGATCAACCCGGCCATCACCCACGGCATCGACCACGAGGTCGGCTCCGTCGAGACCGGCAAACTCGCCGACCTGGTGCTGTGGGAGCCGAAGTTCTTCGGCGTCAAGCCGCACGTGGTCATCAAGGGCGGCCAGATCTCCTACGCCCAGATCGGCGACGCCAACGCCTCCATCCCCACCCCGCAGCCCTACCTTCCGCGCCCCGTCTGGGGTTTTGAGGGCCGCGCCCCGGCGGCGAACTCCTTCAACTTCGTGGCCGAGGCCGCCTTGGATGGTGAACTCGCCGAGATCGGGCTGCTCAAGCCCCTGCGCGCGATCCGCTCCACCCGGGAAGTCACTAAGGCCGACATGGTCCACAACAACGGCGTCCCGAAGATCGACATCGACCCCGACACCTTCGACGTCACCATCGGAGGCGCCACCACCTCCGACGTCCGCACCACGGTCGACGGGCAGGAAGTCGGACGGAACTACGCCACCGAGCTGCCCCTGGCACAGCGGTACTTCCTCTTCTGACCACCCCAGCTTCTGATTCTGACCACCACGGCCGGGGCCGGTCACGCCCCCCGACCGACTCCGGCACCTCCTCGCGAAAGGCGGTCCCGCCGCCCCATGAGCCGCACTGCCCTGCTCTTCCTGGCCGACGGCCGCTTCCCCGCCGGCGGGCACGCCCACTCCGGCGGGATGGAGGCCGCCGTCGCCTCCGGCCGGGTCCATGACACCGCGAGCCTGGAGGCGTTCTGCCGGGGGCGGCTGCACACCGCAGGACTGGTCGCGGCCGGCCTCGCCGCAGCCACCGCCGACGGCTACGACGCCCTCGCTCTGGACGAGGCCGCCGACACCCGCACCCCCGTACCGGCACTGCGCCACATCTCACGCCGCCTGGGCCGGCAACTGATGCGCGCGGCCCGGGCCACCTGGCCCAGCACCGACCTCGACCACCTCGCCCGCCACCGACCCCAGGGCGCCCACCAGCCGGTCGTGCTCGGCGTCACCGCACGCGCCGCCGGACTCACTCCACTCGACGCCGCACAGGCCGCCGCCTACGAGAGCGTGGGCGGTCCGGCGACCGCCGCGGTACGCCTGCTGAGCCTTGACCCCTTCGACGCCACCGGCGTACTGGCGCGACTCGCCGACGAACTCGACACCGTCGCCGACACCGCGACCGACGCGGCGGGGCGGGCGATGACCGAGGGGCTCACCGCCCTTCCCGCCGCCTCCGCTCCCCTGCTGGACATCACCAGTGAGCAGCACGCCGCCTGGACCGTCCGGCTCTTCGCCTCCTGACCAGACCGACCGTTGCCTGGAGCATCCCGTGCATCTCGACCACCCCGTGACCATGCCGCACCGCCACACCCACAGCGCCGAACCACTGCGCGCCGACGGCAGCCGCCGCGCCCTGCGCATCGGCTTCGGCGGACCCGTCGGCTCGGGCAAGACCGCGACCGTGGCCGCACTGTGCCGCACCCTGCGCGACCGGCTGTCCATCGCCGTGGTCACCAACGACATCTACACCCAGGAGGACGCCGCCTTCCTGCGCCGCGAGGCCGTCCTGCCGCCCGAGCGGATCACCGCAGTGGAGACCGGAGCCTGCCCGCACACCGCCATCCGCGACGACATCTCCGCCAACCTCGAAGCCGTCGAAGAACTCGAGCAGACCCTGCACCCGCTCGACCTGATCCTCATCGAGTCCGGCGGAGACAACCTCACCGCGACCTTCTCCCGGGGACTCGTCGACACCCAGGTCTTCGTCATCGACGTGGCCAGCGGCGACGACATCCCCCGTAAGGGCGGCCCCGGCATCACCACCGCCGACCTCCTCGTGGTCAACAAGACCGACCTGGCCCCCTACGTCGGCGTCGACCTGGACACCATGAGGGCAGACACCCGCAGGCAGCGTAAGGACCTGCCGTACGCCTTCACCAGCCTCACCAGCACCGACGGCGTCCAGCCGGTCGCCGACTGGGTCACCGGCTGCCTCGCCGCCTGGCACGCCGACGGATCCACCCGGTGAACATCACCACCGTGCAGACGCCGACCGTGATCGGTTCGCCGGCCGGCGCACCCCTCCGCGCCGACGGCGGAGCGCACGGCCGGCGCTCCGCCGAACCCTCCCCTGCACACCCGTCCGGAGTCACCGCCACCGCCCGCATCCGGGCCGCCCACAACGGCCGCGCCACGACGGTCCCCCTCCTCCACAGCGACGGTCCCTTCCACCTGCGCCGGCTCCGGGCCCGCGAAGAGCAGGCGCGTGTCTGCGTACTCGGCGCGATGAGCGCGCCGCTCGGCGGAGACCGGCTCGCCCTCGACATCACCGCCGAGACACGCGCCCGGCTGGAGGTGACCGGCGCAGCCGCCACCATCGCCCTGCGCGGCCCCACCACCGCACCGGCGACGTACGACGTACGGATCAGGGTGGACGACGACGCGTCCCTGCACTGGCTGCCCGAGCCCCTGATCAGTACCCGGGGCAGCACCCTGCACCAGACGTTCGCCGTCGACCTCGCCCCCACCTCCCGCCTGCTCCTGCGGGAGGAACAGCTCCTGGGCCGCTCGGGCGAGGCGCCGGGCCACCTCACCACCCGCCTGACCGTACGCCGCGGCGGACGACCGCTCCTCGACCAGCACACCGCCTACGGCTACCCGGCACCGGCGTGGGACGGCCCCGCCGTCCTCGGACCCCACCGGGCGACCGGGCAACTCCTCCTGATCGACCCGACGCTGGACACGCCCCAGGAACCGCACGTCATCGGCGACGACCCGGCAGAGGGACACGCCGTACTGACCCCTCTCGCCGACCCCCAGGCCCTCATCGCCACCGCCGTCGCCCCCACACCGGCCCAGCTGCGCCACCTCCTGGACACCGCCCTCGCCTACGTCTACGAGACACCGCGGCCGGAAGCCGAAGGCGAGCAGTAGATCCGTGAACGACGTGAACGCCGAACCGAAGGACAGGAACATGGGACGAGCACTGATCGTGGTGGACGTGCAGAACGACTTCTGCGAGGGCGGCAGTGTCGCCGTGGCAGGTGGCGCCGAGATCGCCGTGAAGGTGCGTGACCTGGTCGAGCGCGCAGCGGAGGCCGGGTACCAGCACGTCGTGGCAACCCGCGACCACCACATCGACCCCGGGGACCATTTCTCCGACACCCCCGACTTCAAGACCTCCTGGCCCGTGCACTGCGTGGCCGGCACCCAAGGCTCGGACTTCCACCCGGACTTCCTCCCCGCCGTACATGCCGATGCCGTCGATGCCGTCTTCTACAAGGGCGCCTACGAGGCCGCCTACAGCGGTTTCGAAGGCGCCGCCGAAGACGGGACGGGGATGACCGCGTGGCTGCGGGAGCAGGGCGTCACCGCCGTGGACGTCGTCGGAATCGCCACCGACCACTGCGTGAAAGCCACCGCCCTGGACGCCACCGCAGCGGGATTCACCACCCGAGTCCTGCTGGACCTGACCGCCGGCGTGAACCACGACACGATCGAGCAGGCCCGCGACGACCTCCGGCGAGCGGGGGTCGAACTGACCGGCACGCCGGTGGTCGCAGAGGCTTAGCGACAGCGCGAGGGCACATCCAGGGCACATGAGCCTGGAAATCAGCGTTGACCGGTGAGAACTACGGAGACATGGTTCCGCAGGTCAGCTCGTTCTTCGCAGATATTCCCCAGGTCAGCGCCCCGCTTCCGCCAATCGCTGCACGAGTGGCAGGACTTCTCACACCGGCTGCACGAGGCCGGGCATCAGCCGTACTGCCTGGTGTGGCCGTGAGCTGAGGTTTCGGTGACAGCGGGCGGGGTCTTCGGACCTCGCCCTTTTCGCTTCCCGGCTTCCCTTCACCGCATCCTTTCCGGCGTGGTCGGATCGGCGGGAACTCCCGTTGCGGGTCCGGTCGTTCAGGTTCTCGGAGCGTGTCGACCGCCACGAGGACGGGGCTGGTCATCGAGCGACCCCGCATGGTGAATGATGATCCGACAGTCACTCACGGCGGTCCATCCGGTGGTGGACGCGAGTCCAGGACGGAGCCAGGCAGCATGACCTCTCCCCTCAGCGGCAGCGGCGACGCCGGTAGCGGCGGCACCGGCAGCCCCTTCTTGAAGATCGACACCAGCAAGCCGCACCCCGCCCGGATGTACGACTACTTCCTCGGCGGGAAGGACAACTACGAGGTCGACCGGGATGCCGCCGAGCAGTTCATCAAGGTGGCGCCCGAGGTGCGGGAGGGGGTCCGCGCCAACCGGCACTTCATGCACCGCGCCGTCCGGCACGTCGTCGCGGAGGGCGGTGTCCGGCAGATCCTCGACATCGGTACGGGCCTGCCCACCGAGCCCAACGTGCACCAGATCGCGCACTCCATAGCCCCGGAGACCCGGGTCGCGTACGTCGACAACGACCCGATCGTCAGCACCCACTCGATGGCCCTGATGGCCGACGCCGACCCGGGCACCGAAGCGCACACCTCGGTCGTCCTGGCCGACCTGCGGGACCCCCGCGCCGTCCTCGACCACCCCGACGTCCGCAAGATCATCGACTTCGACGAGCCCGTGGCGCTGCTGCTGGTGGCCGTCGTGCACTTCCTCGCCGACGCGGACGACCCGGACGCGGTCGTCGCGACACTCCGGGACGCGCTGCCCACCGGTTCCTACCTGGTCCTGTCGCACGCCACGGGCGACGTCCACGAGGACCGGCGCGAGGACGCGGCCTCCGTCTACAAGAAGGCCAGCGCCTCGCTGAACCTGCGCCCCCACGCCCGCGTCCTGGACCTCTTCGGCGACTTCGCCCTCCTCGACCCGGGCCTGGTGCCGGTCCCGGACTGGCGCCCGGAGGAGCCCTCGCAGCGAGACGCCCCACCGATCGGCATCTACGGCGGAGTAGCCCGCAAGAACGGCTGACCGACGGGACCGGCCGGTCAGCGTAGGGGAGTTGTCTCCAGGAGGCTGTGGGCCGCGTGGTGGGCCGGGGCTTCGGTCCGGTCGGCCACGCGGCGGAAGGTCTCCTGGGCGGGTCCGGCCGGCCAGTCCGGGGGGAGGTGGCGGGCCGGGAGCCGGGGATCCGTGCGGATCGTCCAGAGCCATTCGCTGACGAGGCGCAGGCGGGTGCCGATCGGGTCCTCGCCCGCGTCCGCGTCCAGGTGGGCGGTCCAGCGCTTGTCGAAGGAGACATAGCGGGCGGCGACGCTCTCCAGGTCCCAGGTGTCGCGGACCATGAGGCCGATGTCGGTGGCCTCGTCGGCCGAGGCGTGGAAGATCTTCACGTGGGCGGTCAGACCGAGTTCGGCGACGACGGAGGCCACGTCGACCCTGCCCGGCGCGATCCACAGCCCGCTGTACAGCGCGCCGAAACCGGACCAGGCGAGCCGCGAGCGCAGGTCGTGGCGCTCACGCTGGCGGGACTCGGGCAGGGAGAAGGCGAGCAGCGTCCAGTCGCCGTCCCACTCGTCGTTGACCGCGCCCTCGCGCCAGATGCGGGTGCGGCCGTCCCGCAGGACGCGCGTGGCCTGCTCGGTCAGGCCGAAATACATCTTGCGGCCCTCCCGCTGGCGTCGCAGCAGGCCCCGGCTGACCATGCGGGTCAGCGTGGACCGTACGGCCTGTTCACCGACGCCGACCCGGCCGAGCACGTCGATGATGCTGCCCGAGTAGACGCACAGGTCGCCCTCCTCCAGGACGTGGTTGCCGAAGAAGGCGAGCATGAGGGACTGCGGGCGCAGTTGAGGGGCACCGTCGTCCGAGGGGTCCGGCACGTCGTGCCGCATGGTGTCCGGGATGTCGTCGTCCTCCACGGGGGAAAGGGTACGACCGCCCGCCGACGGGTGCGGCGGGCGGTCGTGGGGGCTGTCTATCGGCGGTCGCCCGGGTGGGCCAGGTCGTAGGGGCGCAGGTAGGCGGTGGGACGGTACGAGACGTAGCGGGCCGGTGTCGTCGGATCGGCTTCCGTGGCAAGGAAGTTGAGAGCCGTGGGGTCGCTGCCCCGCCAGTGGCCGGTGGTGAGGCGGTTCTCCAGGGCGTGCAGGGCGGCGAGCTGTTCGGCGGGGCTGAAGGTGCAGTGGCCGGCGTTGTCGACGTACGCCTGGCGCAGCAGGGCGGAGGAACCGGCGGCGGTCACGGCCCGGCGCAGGGCACTCTCGGTCTGGACCGGGACGAGCGCGTCACCGACGGTGTGGACGGAGAGCTGCGGCTTGGTGAGCTCACCGGTGAAGGAGCTGGTGCCGCTCATCCAGGCCACCGCGGCCGGGTCGGCGGCGATGCGCGGGGCGTGGTTCAGGGTGGCCAGGTCCGCCGCCAGGGACAGTCCGGCCTTCCGGTACAGCTCGGTGACCTCCTTGCGGACGGAGGACCGGCCCAGCAGCTTCGCGTAGTCGACGCCGGTGTTCCAGGACATGTTGCCGCCGGCCCGGACCTCGGCCTCCTGCCGCCAGTCGAAGGCGGCGACCTTCAGCAGCCCCTTGACGGCGTCGTACTGGTTGGCCTGCTGCGCGTCCCAGTCGGTCGCGGCGGGCCGGGGCTGCGTCGGCTGGTTCCAGACCGGGATGTTGTGCAGGGCGGCGGCCAGTGCGATCCGGGCCCGGCCGGCCGCCGTCGACTGCGCCGAGTCGACCGCGGCCGTCAGGGTGTTCGCCGCGTCGGTGGCGGCCGCCTGGTCCGCGAAGCCCACCAGCGGGACGCCGGAGCCGGACGTGAGGAGGGTCTTGACGGCGAAGGCGGGATCGAGGGTGTTGTTCCAGTTGGCGACACCGCCCTGGACCAGGCCGCACAGGGCGACGGAGCCGTCGATGCGGTCCGGGTGGCGTTCGGCGATGGCCGTGGTGACGAGCCCGCCGTACGACTGTCCCCAGGCGATGGTCCGGCCGGCCGCGCCGTAGCGGCCGGTGAACACGGCGAGGGCGGCGAGCTGGTCGGGGACCGCGTCCGTCACGGCCCAGCCGGTCGTGGCGTACGAGGAGCCGACGAGCGCGTAGCCCTGCGCGAGGAGGAGGGTCTTCGTGGCGGCGCCCGGGGCGTCCTGCGCGGGATTGGCGGGGCCGGGTGTGTAGCCGTGGCTGAACAGCAGGACGGTGCCGTTCCAGTCGGCGGGCATGTCCATCATGTACGTGGCGCCGGAGGGGAGTTGGCCCTCGACATGGCCAGGGTCCGCCGCCGCCACCGCCGTCGAGGCCGGGAGCGCGGTGCCGGCGAGCAGCACGGCGGCCGCCCACGCGGTGCGCGTACACGTACGGGAGCGGGTACGGGCGCGGGGGGAGGCGGGGGTGAGGGTGGCGGGCGTCATGCGGAGATCTCCTGCGTGTGGGGGGCGTCGGAGCCTTCGGCGGGGTCCGCGGTGCCGGCGAGGGAGGTCCGGCTGGTCTCGCGGACGAGGAGGACGGTCACGGCGGTGACGGCGGCGCCGCCGCAGAGCAGCAGGGACACCGGTGTGCTGTCGCCGCTTCCCGCCACCAGGCTGCCGGCGATCATCGGGGAGAAGCCGGCGCCGATGAGGGTGGCGCCCTGGTAGCCGAGGGAGGCGCCGGTGTAGCGGACCCGGGTGCCGAACATCTCGGTGAGCAGGGCGCCCAGCGGCCCGTACATCGTGGACTGGGCGATGCCGTGGCCGAGGACGACGGCGAGGATCAGCAGTCCGGGCGACCCGGAGTCGACCAGCGCGAGCACGGGAAAGGCCAGCGCCGCCGAGGCGAGCGCTCCGGCGAGGACGACAGGACGGCGGCCGACCCGGTCGGAGAGCGCGGAGGCGCAGGGCAGCACGACGAGGGCGACGGCGGCGGACACCGTGAGCGCGGTGAGCACCTGCTGCCGGGCGTAGCCGATGCCGGTGGCGTACGCGATCAGATAGCTGGTGAGCAGGGACTGCGCGGTGAAGGCTCCGATGCCGACGCAGCAGGCCAGCAGGACCGGGCGTGGCCGCCGCAGCACGTCGAGGATGGGCAGCCGCGACTCGGCGCGGTCCTGCTTCACCTCGGCGAACAGCGGACTCTCGACGACCTTGAGGCGGACGAAGAGCCCGACGCCGAGCAGCACCACGCTCAGCAGGAACGGCACCCGCCAGCCCCAGGCCGCGAACTCGTCCTTGGGGAGCGTGACGACGAGTGCGACGACGGCGGTGGAGAGCAGGGAGCCGAGCGGGGCTCCCATCTGCGTGAAGCTGGACCACAGTCCGCGCCGCCGCTCGCCCGCGTGCTCGACGACCATGAGCGTGGCGCCGCCCCACTCACCGCCGATGGCGAGGCCCTGCACGACCCGCAGGGTGATCAGCAGCACCGGCGCCCACACGCCGATCGTGTCGTACGTGGGCAGCAGTCCGACGAGGAAACTCGCGCCGCCCATCAGGCCCATGGTGACCAGCAGCATCGACTTGCGGCCGAGCCGGTCGCCGAAGTGCCCGAAGAGCACGCCACCGAGCGGACGGGCCACATAGCCGGCGGCGAAGGTGCCGAACGCGGCGATGGTGCCGACGGCGGGGTCGGCACCGGGGAAGAACAGCTCGCCGAAGACGAGGGCGGCGACGGTTCCGTAGACGAGGAAGTCGTAGAACTCCACGGCGGTGCCGAGGAGTCCGGAGGCGGCGACCATACGCAACTGCCGGGTGCGTCCGGCGGTCGCGGAGGGGGACGGGGGCGGTGACGGTGATGCGATGGGGGACGGGGACATCGCGGTCTCCCTTGACCGGGGGGAAGGACACCGCGAAGTTAGGCCCTCAAGTAACCGCCGTCAATAAAGTGCACAACATTGGCTCATGGCGGCGCGGGCCACCGCCCCCCGGCGGAGCGCGGTGACCCGCCCGCGCCTTGGCCTTACGGGTCGTACGGTCTATAGCGGTTGTAGGAGTCTTAGGGGTCGTACGGGGCGCGGAGGCTGTGGGCGTCAGGCCACCAGAGGGGCGGGGGTGTGCGGCGGGTTCTCCTCCAGCAGGTCCACCAAGGTCGCCCGGGCCCGCGCCACGCGTGAACGCACGGTGCCCACAGGGCAGTTGCTCGCTTCCGCCGCCTCCGCGTAAGGCAGACCGGCCAGTTGTGTGAGGACGAACGCCTCCCGCCGCTCGGCCGGAAGCGCGGCCAGCAGATCCAGCAGGACGACGCCGTCGTCGAAGCCCGGCAGGTCGCGCGGCTGGGAGCGCTCGGCGGCGCGCTGCCAGTCCGGCACGTCGGACAGCCGGGGCCGGGTGGCGGCGCAGCGGTAGCTGTCGATCACCGCACGGCGGGCGATGGACAGCAGCCAGGAACGGGCCGAGGAGCGGCCCTCGAACCGGTGCAGGCTGCCGAGGGCGCGCAGGAAGGTGTCCTGGGCGAGGTCGTCGACCGCCTGGGGGTCGGCGCACAGATGGGAGACGTAGCGCAGGACGTCCCGGTGCAGGGCGCGTACGAAGCGCTCGACCGCGTCCGCGTCACCGGCCCGGGCGGCCAGCGCCCATGCGGTGATGGACTCGTCGAGTGCGTTCTGTGTCGGGTGGGAGGGCTGGGGCGTTCGGGGTGCCTGGGAGGTTCGGGGTGTCTGAGGCACCTTCAGGGCAGACGTGATCACCTGGTGTCCTTCTCGGATCATCCACGAGGGCATGAGGGAGAGACGGCCCACGCCCGGCTGACCGCGCGGGCGTACGGCCGTGGCCCGGGGCGCACAGGGGCAGCCCCGGGTCGCCTGCTGCCGGCCTTCGGGCGGACGTCGGACGTCAGGCGCCGGACGTCAGGCGCCGGACGTCAGGCGCCGGACATCGGCGTCCAACGTCGGGCTTCAGGCTTCAGGCGTCAGGCGTCAGGCGTCAGGCGTCGGACGCTCGGCATCAGATGCCGGACTTCGGACATCTGGCGTCGGGCGTCGCGCGTTGGCTGTCAGACGCTCGTAATCAGAGGTCAGAGGCCAGAGGCCAAAGGTCGGACGTCGGACGCGGGACGGACGTCGTCAGGCGGCAGCGGGCCCCAGGGGCGGACCCCTAGTGGTGATCGCGTGGGTGAGGAGGAGCAGGCGGGGCGCTCGCGCCGAGTCACGCCGGCGGAACCGGACACGCGGGCGGTCCGGGGGGACGGGCAGGGCGAGCAGCAGCCGCAGCGGTGCGGCCAGCCGTCCGGCCACCGCCCGCAGGATCCGGAACGCGGCCTTCTCGCCGTGCGCCAGCCACAGCCCGCACAGCAGCGCGGCGAGCAGGTGGGCGGCGAGCATGCCGAACGAGGAGGAGCCCCCTACTCCGGCGCCCTCCCCCATGTGACTCATATGACCCATGTGGCCGATGTGCTGCATGTGGTCCATGGGGCCGATATGGCTCACGTGGCCCATGCCGATGCCCATGCTCATGTCCATGGAGTCCATACGCATCGAGCCGGTCCCCAGGGCGTCCATGCCCACGGACGCCGCGCCGCCGGGCTCCGACCCGGCCAGCGAGAACGCCGAGTGCAGGGCCGTCTGGGCGGCGACCACGACCGTCACGATCAGCGGCAGCCCGCGCTCCCGGCCCGCCAGGCACCAGCCGGCGGCGCCGGTGACGGCGACACCCGCGACCAGCGCCCAGACGGGCACCTCGGCCCCGGACATCGTCACGTGACCCAGGGCGGCGAGCAGCACGCAGACAGCCGCGAACAGCGCGGCCCGTAGCGTGCGGGTACACCGCCCAGCAGTCATGGCGCCTCATCCTTGCATCCGGACACCGCCCGTCGTACGGGGGTACGGAATTCACCCCGGTCGGGAACTCAATCCGCCCCGTATGACCTGCCTCACCTCACCCCGGCCCGCCCCGGCCCGCCTGAGCGGGACGGTCGTGGCGCGGCGTTCGCCCGAAGGGTCCAGTCCACCGCGCCGGAGGCGCCCGCCCCGCCGACTCTGGGACGGGGCGTGTGCGTCGTGCCCCGTCCATCGAGCAGCGGAGGTGCCGGTGAGCGGCTGCGCCGAACGTGTGCGGATCGCGGTCATCGGGGACTGCCCGGTCTTCCGGCACGGCATCTCGAACCTGATCGGCGCCGCTCCCGACCTCCAGCTGGTCATGGCCGCGCCGTCGATCGAGAGCGCGGACCGCACCCTGCGCGGCGCGCAGGTCGTCCTGATGGACCTCCAGCAGCCCGCCCCTCGACTCGCGGCGACCGTGACGAAGCTGCGCAGGAGGGGGCACGCCGTCCTCGTCCTGTCGTCCTCACCGCATCTGGACGCGGTCCAGGCGCTCCGGGCGGGCGCGAGCGGCTATCTGAGTCGGCAGGCGGAGGCACACGAGATGCTGACGGCGATCCGGGCGGTGGGCTCGGGCCGCAGCTATGTCTCCGCACCCGCGATCCATCTGGTGGGCAATTCTCCCCGATTCACGGACCGGGAACAGGAAATCCTGCGGCTGCTCGCGAACGGTTCGACGGACCACGAAATCGCCGCGGCATTGGGCATCAGCAAACACACGGTCCATTCGCACCTCGACCGGATCGGCGAGAAAACAGGTTCGCGACGCCGCCCCGATCTGACCCGGATCGCTGTGGAAAACGGGCTCATGGACCCGGAATGAGCCCGCGATGTGGGTAGTTCTACCCCGTCGGCCCTGGGTAAGGGTGCCCCTTGACCCGCACACGGCAAAAGCGAGACCTTGGCAGAGAATCACCAGCCACGCCGTAAATCAGCTGGGAGAGGCTCATGCGTAATCGTCTCGCAATTCTCACTGTCGCAGCGCTGCTGCCCGTATCAGGGGTGGCGGCGTCGGTCGCGGTCGCAGGCCAGGCACATGCCGTCACCATCGGGCCGGTCACGGTCAGCGGAACTGTCGAAGACTGCAACGACGGATCTTCCCCCGACTCCGTGACGATCAAGGCGGGCGCTGAATCGAAGACGGATAATTCGCTTGCCGGAAACAGTAATTCGTATTCGGTCACGTTCAAGAAGATTGCCAAGAACGCCACGGTCACAGCGAAGGCGACCGTGACCTGCGAGAGCGAGGAAACATACAAGCAGAACTTCCCCCTCAAGGGCTCGCCTTCCACTGACCCGGTGAAGCGCAAGCAGAATCTCGAGCCGTAACCGCTTCCGGCCGGTGGGCCCGGGACTCGCCACGGCGACGCCCGGCCCATCGGTATGTTCCGCCCCGGGGCCGGCTCCGCCCCGTCACACACCCCCGCCCACGGTGAACCCGATCACCGAGCCGCCTCCCGCCCGCCGGTGGGCGAACGGCGCGCCGCCGTGGGCCAGGGCCACCTCCCGCACGATCGACAGGCCCAGCCCCGAGCCCGGCAGCGAGCGGGCGTCGGCGGCGCGGTAGAAGCGGTCGAAGACGCGGGTCAGATCGGCCTCGGCGATGCCGGGCCCGCGGTCGAGCACCTCGATGCGGACGACCCCGGGCCGGGCCGGGCCGGTGACGGCGATCTCGACGGGCGCCTCGCCCCCGCGGTCGAACTTGGTGGCGTTCTCGACGAGGTTGGAGACGGCCCGCTGCAGCATGGCCGGCCGGCCGTAGAGGGTGGTGTCACCGCTCGTCCGGATCAGGACCGGCCGGCCGGTGCGGCGGCGGGCGAGTCCGGCGACCTCCTCCGCGAGGTCGGCGAGGTCCAGCCTGCGCGGCGGCTCAGCGTCGGACTGGCCGGCCGCGAGGTCGACGAGTTCGTTGACCAGGTCGGTCAGCTCCCGGGCCTCCTGGGTCAGGTCCGCCACGAGTTCGTCGCGGGTGTCCGGGGGCAGCTCGTCGATGCGGCGCAGCAGCGAGATGTTCGTCCGCAGTGACGTCAGCGGCGTACGCAGTTCGTGGCCCGCGTCCTGGACGAGCCGCCGCTGGTCCTCCTCCGACTGGGCGAGCCGGCCGAGCATCCGGTCGAAGGCGCGGCCCAGCCGTCCGACCTCGTCGTGACCGGTGACCGGCACCTGTACGCCGAGCCGACGGGTGCGGGCGACGTCCTCGGCGGCGGTGGTCAGGATCACCAGGCGGTGGGTGATGCGCCGGGCCAGCCACCAGCCGAACAAGCCCGCCGCCGTCACCACCGCGATCATCAGGATCAGCGTGCGCTGCTGGAGCGCCCGCAGCAGGTCCTCGGTGTCGCTGAACTCCTGCGCCACCTGCACGGCGCCCCGGCCGCCGCCCAGCGAGACGGTCGCGACGCGGTAGACGTCGCTGCCGACGTCGACGTCCTTGTGCTCGGTGATCCGTCCGGCCGCCGCGGCCGCCGCGATCACCTGATCGGCGGAGACGACGGGCAGACCGGGGCTGCCGCTGTCCACGACCGAGCCGTCCGCGCCCAGCACCTGGACGTCCGTGCGGGCGGGCCGCACGATGTCATGGCCCGGCGCGGACGAGGAGAAGTCCTCCGGCGCCATCCTGTGGTCGCGCACCTCGTCCCGCAGGTCCTGCACGACCTCGTCGAACACCGACTCCTGGTCGACCCGGACCAGACGGGCGGCCGCCGAGTACGACAGGACGCCGACGAGTACGGTGACCGCGGCCGTCACGGCGGCGAAGGAAACCGCGAAGGTGGTGCGCAGCGACACCAGCTTCGGTCGCGGCCGGGACAGCAGCCGACGCAGCCGGCCCGCCCACGTCCTCGTCCTCGTCTTCGCCTTCGCCTTCGCCTTCGTCACTCAGTCCTCCCGCAGCACGTAACCCACTCCGCGCACGGTGTGGATCAGCTGCGGGGCACCCGGCTGGTCGAGCTTGCGGCGCAGATAGCCGACGTAGACGGCGAGGTTCTTGGAGCCGGGGCCGAAGTCGTAGCCCCAGATACGGTCGTAGATCGTGGAGTGGTCCAGGACGATCCCGGCGTTGCGCGCCAGCAGTTCCAGCAGCTCGAACTCGGTCCGGGTCAGTTCCAGTTCCCGGCCGCCCCGCCATGCCCGTCGCGCCTGCGGGTCCATCCGCAGCCCGGCCGCCTCCACGTGCCGCTCCGTATCCGGCTTCGGTACCTCGGGTACCGGCACGGCGGCCTCCTGGGCGGCGTCGGGGCTGGTGCGGCGCAGCAGCGCGCGCAGCCGGGCGAAGACCTCCTCGACGTCGAACGGCTTCACGACGTAGTCGTCGGCGCCCGCGTCCAGGCCGGCGATCCGGTCGGCGGTCTCGACCAGCGCGGTCAGCATCAGGATGGGTGTGCGGTCGCCCTCGGCACGCAGCACCCGGCAGACCTGGAGGCCGTCGATGCCGGGCATCATCACGTCGAGGACGAGCACGTCCGGCGGGTTCTTGTGGGCGTGCGCCAGGGCCTCGACGCCGTCGGCGACCGCGGTCACCCGGTAACCCTCCAGGGTCAGGGCGCGTTCCAGGGCGTTGCGGATGGCACGGTCGTCTTCGGCGAGCAGCACGGTGGGGGACACCAGGCCAGTCTGCCAAGGCCTCCGGCGGTTGGGCGGTGGGGACGGTCCTACGATCACCCTTCTTACTGGGCTCTCACCGTCCGGGTGGACCTGCCGCAGGGACGGCCGGGGCTGCCGCCCACAGCCCCCACACATCGTCGGCCCCACACATCGCCGACCCCCTGCATCGGCAGACCCCTGTATCGCCAGATCCTGCATCGGCAGACCCACTCATCGGCACGGCGCCGGTCGGTGGTCACCGGGCGGCCAAGGCCGCCAGCTGCTCGGCGAAGGGGACGACCGTGAACGCGTCCTTCTTGGCCTGCCCGGCCTGTCCGGCCCGCTTCGCGTCCACCGGGGTGGCGGGCGTGGACAGCCCCGTCATCAGGGTCGCCAGTTCGGCCGCCGCCCGCTCGATCCGCTCGGGCAGGCCCTCCGCGCCCCAGTCCTCCGAGGCGGCGTAGACGGCGGTGGGGACGACGACGGCACGCAGGTACGAGAAGAGCGGTCGCAGGGCGTGTTCGAGCACCAGCGAGTGCCGGGCGGAGCCGCCCGTGGCGGCGATCAGCACCGGCTTGCCCGCCAGCGCGTCCGGGTCGATCACGTCGAAGAACGACTTGAACAGGCCGCTGTAGGACGCGGAGAACACCGGGGTGACGACGATCAGCCCGTCCGCCGCCGTCACCGCGGCCAGCGCGGCCGCCAGCTTCCGGCCGGGGAAACCGTTGGTGAAGTTGTGGGCGATCTCGACGGCGAGGTCGCGCAGCTCCACGACCTCCACGTCCACCTCCGCCTCCGCCGCGCTCCGCCCCGCGGTCGCGGCCGCCAGCCGGTCGGCCAGCAGCCGGGTCGACGACGGGACGCTCAGCCCCGCCGAGACGACGACGAGCTTCATGCGACGTTCACCCCTTCCTGGGCGGCCCGGGCGGCCTTGAGCAGCGACTCGTGGGTCGGGGCGTCCGGCACCTCGGCCGGGCGGCCGACGGCGAACTCCTTGCGCAGCACCGGCACGACCTCCTCGCCGAGCAGGTCGAGCTGCTCGAGCACGGTCTTCAGCGGCAGCCCGGCGTGGTCGAGGAGGAACAGCTGGCGCTGGTAGTCGCCGGCGTACTCGCGGAACTTGAGCGTCTTCTCGATGACCTGCTCCGGCGTGCCGACGGTCAGCGGCGTCTGCTCGGTGAAGTCCTCCAGGGACGGCCCGTGACCGTAGACCGGCGCGTTGTCGAAGTACGGACGGAACTCGCGCACCGCGTCCTGCGAGTTCTTCCGCATGAACACCTGCCCGCCGAGCCCCACGATGGCCTGCTCGGGCGTGCCGTGCCCGTAGTGCGCGTACCGCTCGCGGTAGAGCTCGACCATCTGCCGGGTGTGGTCGGCCGGCCAGAAGATGTTGTTGTGGAAGAAGCCGTCACCGTAGAAGGCGGCCTGCTCGGCGATCTCGGGCGAGCGGATCGAGCCGTGCCAGACGAACGGCGGCACGTCGTCCAGCGGGCGGGGCGTCGAGGTGAAGCCCTGGAGGGCCGTGCGGAACTTGCCCTCCCAGTCGACCACGTCCTCGCGCCACAGCCGGCGCAGCAGGGCGTAGTTCTCGATGGCGAGGTTGATGCCCTGCCGGATGTCCTGGCCGAACCAGGGGTAGACCGGGCCGGTGTTCCCGCGTCCCATCATGAGGTCGACGCGCCCGTCGGCCAGATGCTGGAGCATCGCGAAGTCCTCGGCGATCTTCACCGGGTCGTTGGTGGTGATCAGGGTGGTGGAGGTGGAGAGGACCAGCTTCTCCGTCCGCGCGGCTATGTAGCCGAGCATCGTCGTCGGGGACGAGGGCACGAACGGCGGGTTGTGGTGCTCGCCGGTGGCGAAGACGTCGAGGCCGACCTCCTCGGCCTTCTGCGCGATGGCGACCATGGCCTTGATCCGCTCGCGCTCGGTCGGCGTACGGCCCGTGGTGGGGTCCGGCGTGACATCGCCGACGCTGAAGATCCCGAACTGCATGGTCGCTCAACCTCCAAAGTTGTTGACCGTTAAACTATACCTCCCGAACGCCTCCCGCTCCCGCCCTATTCCGCCTGCCGGGATGGATGTCGGTGCCGCGTCCTACGATCCGGTCATGGCCACCCCACGCCGTGACACCCGAGGCATCGTCGCCGCCGCGGAGTTCCTCGCACGCGTGCGCTTCCGCCGCCCCCGGCCGGCCCCGCCGCTGCGGCCCTACATCGAGCACTACTGGCTGATCGACTGGGACCTGACCGAGCCGTACGTCTCCCACGTGGTCCCGCACCCCGCGGTCCACCTCGTCTTCCAGCGGTTCGAGGGGCAGGAGCCCTTCGCCGAGATCGCCGGCGTCCAGCAGGGGCTCTTCACGCAGAAGCTGGAGGGCCGCGGGCGGGTGTGCGGCGTGAAGTTCCGCCCGGGCGGCTTCCGCCCCTTCGCCCCCGAGCACCCGGTCTCCCACTGGACGGGCCGCCGGGTCCGCCTCATCGGCACCGACCCGGCCCCGGTCCTCGACCCCGCAGACGAGGAGGCCCGGGTCGCGGCCCTGGACGCCCACCTCCTGGCGGCCCGCGTCCCGCGCCCGGACCTCCAGGCCGACCTCGCGATGACCCTCGTGGAACGGATCCGCGCCGACCGCACGATCCGCAAGGTGGCGGACCTCGCGAGCAACGAGGGGCTGTCGGTCCGCCTGCTCCAGCGCCTGTTCGCCGCGTACGTCGGCGTGGGCCCCAAGTGGGTGATCCTGCGCTACCGCATCCACGAGGCCCTGGCCCGCGCGGAAGCCGGGGAGACGGCGGACTGGGCGGCCCTGGCCGCGGACCTGGGCTACGCGGACCAGGCCCACCTGGTCCGCGACTTCACCACCACGATCGGCGTCCCCCCTGCCACCTACGCCAGACACCGCGGCGCGTGAAGCGTCCTGGCGCTGCCGGTGTCGCCGTCCCGGACCCGGGCCGTCCCCGACCCGGGCCGTGTCGCGACCTAGGGCACCAGCACCACCCGGCCGCGCACCCCGCTCTCCGCCAGCCGCGCATGGGCCTTCGCCGCGTCGTCCAGCGCGTAGGTCCCGGCCACCCGGAGGGTGAGTTCGCCCGCGTCCACCGACCGCGCCAGCTCCGCCAGCCGGGCGCCGTCCGGGCTCACCTCGACCGCGTCGGTCCGTATCCCTCGTTCCGGCGCGGGCTGGGCCTGCGGGATCACCCCCACGTACACGCCCCCGTCCCGCACCAGGGCCAGTGCCTCGGAGCCGAGCACGGCCGCGTCCAGCACCGCGTCGAAGCTCCCCTGCCCACCGGCGAAACGGGTGGCCCCCAGCGATCGGACGAACTCCTCGTCCTGTGCCCGGACCAGCGCGGCGACCTCCACCCCGCGCCGTACGGCCAGCTGGACGGCGTACCCGCCGACCGCCCCCGCACCGCCCGTGACCAGCAGCGAGCGGCCCGGCGCCAGATCCAGCAGCTCCAGTGCCTGCGCGGCGGTCAGCGCGTTCAGCGGCAGCGTCGCCGCGTGCACCGCGTCCACGGACGCCGGGGCGAGCGCCACCGCGTCCGCGTCGACGACGACGTACTCCGCGTGCGTGCCGAGCGGCTTGACCATCCCGTAGTCCAGCGCCACGACCTCCTCCCCCACCGTCCACGCGGTGGCCACGCCCACCGCGTCCACCGTCCCGGCGACGTCCCAGCCGAGTCCGATCTGCTTGCCCGCGCCGCCGAAGACACCCGAGCGCACCCCGGCGTCCACCGGGTTCAGCGTGGCCGCAGCCACCTTGATCCGCACCTGCCGGGCGGCCGGCTCCGGCAGCTCCGCGTCCACGATCTCGACCGCCTCGGGCCCGCCGAACGTCCGCACCACCGCTGCACGCATGACAACTCACTCCCTCAGGTTCGTCGGATCGGGGGGCCTGCGGGCGCGGGACCGGCTGCGGGAAGCCCACGCGCCTCACGCGTCTCTCGCTCCCCGCCACTGACTGCTGTCCGGCCGCTGCACGCCGCCCTCCCGTGGTCACAACCCTAGGAAGAGTTACTATCCAGGAGGAAGTAGTTACCTGAAGGTGCCTACGTCACCGGGAGGAGAGCCACCATGGCCACCACGACCGCCGCCCAGCGCCGCGAGCAGGCCCGGAGCGAGTACGACGCCTTCCTCCGCAGCTGCCCGACCAACCAGCTCCTGGACCGCCTCAGCGACAAGTGGGTCAGCCTGGTCGTCTCCGCCCTCGCCCCCGGCGCCCAGCGCTACAGCGACCTGGCCCGCAGGATCGCCGGCGTGAGCCCCAAGATGCTCACCCAGACCCTGCGCACCCTGGAACGCGACGGCATCCTGACCCGCACGGTCACCCCGTCCGTACCCGTCCGCGTCGACTACGAGCTGACCCCCCTCGGCAGCAACCTCGCCCTGCTGCTGACGGCCGTGAAGGACTGGGCGGAGACCCACTTCGACGAGGTCCAGGCGGCCCGCCGACGCTACGACGGGGACGAAGGGAACGGGACGGGCGGCGCGGGCGGCGCGGACCCGGACCGCACCGACGTCTGAGCGGCGTCCGAGCGCTTCGTTCAGGACGGGAGTGGCAGCGCGTCCATGTACGCGTTCGGCGGCTTGCGCACCTTCAGCACGGCCCGCGCGTCCAACGCGACCGCCGCCGACGAGGTGCCCAGCGTGCCGCTGCCCCGCCAGGTCCCGGTGACGTTCACCCAGGTGTCGGCCTTCGGCGCCGCGATCCCCTGGACCAGCACCTTCACGGACGACGCGTCCGCCGCGCAGCAGCTGACGATGATCCGGGTCAGATACCAGCCGTCCAGCTTCGCCGGGGCCGGAGTGACGAACCCGGTCATCACGACCTCGCGACCGCCCAGGGCCTTCGACCGGTCCTGCTGGACCCGCTGGGTGAACTCGGTGAGCGTGATCGGCAGCGGGGAGGTCGCGGGCAGCGGATCGAAGGCGTCCTCCTGCACGGCGACGGCCTTCGCCGGTTCGCGGGAGGCCGTGTAGGAGCCGAGCGCGGGCGGCGCGTAGAAGAGCAGGCTCAGCACGGGCAGGAACAGCAGCCAGGCAACCCGCGGGACCCGAGAATGATCATGCCCGTGGCCCGCATGCCCTCCGTGCCCCTCATGCCCCTCATGCCCCTCATGCCCCTCGGGTTCCTCGCGACCGTGCCCCTCGTGCGCACGCCCCGCCCCGCCGTGTCCGCCGGGGTTCTCCTCCCGTCGGCCGGCCCAGGCCTCCGCCACGCCCAGCACCACCAGCAGCACGCCCGACGCGATCAGCAGCGGACGCATCCCCTCCTTCACGTACCGCAGGTACTCGTCCGTGAACAGCGAGGTGTGCAACAGGCCCAGCCCGCCCAGCACCAGCAGCCCCACCTGCGCGAAGCGCCTCACAGCAGCACCCCTCCGATCACCGCGCTGCACACCACGGCCACCACAGCCGTGGCCGCCGAGAAACGCACCGCGAAGGCCCGCCCGAACGTGCCCGCCTGAAGCGCGATCAACTTGAGGTCGACCATCGGCCCCACCACCATGAACGCCAGCCGCGCGACCGGCGAGAACCCGCTCAGCGAGGCCGCCACGAATGCGTCCGCCTCACTGCACACCGCCAGCACGATCGCCAGCCCCGCCAGGAACAGCACCGACAGCCACGGCGAACCCGCGAAGGTGTCGAGCAACGTGCGCGGCACCGCCACATTGAAGGTCGCCGCCGCCATCGCGCCCACCACCAGAAAACCCCCCGCGTGCAGGAAGTCGTGCTGGAAACCGCGCCGGAACTCCGTGAGACGGCTCTGCCCCGGCACATGCCCGGTGTGCCGGACGACGGTGGGCTTCAGCCACTCCTCGCGCCCCAGCCAGAGCCACAGCCAGCCCATCGCGGCGGCGGTGACCAACGAGGCGAGCAGCCGGGCGACCACCATCTCCGGACTGCCCGGAAAGGCGACGGCCGTGGCGGTGAGCACCACCGGGTTCACGGCCGGCGCCGACAGCAGGAACGCGAACGCGGCGGCCGGGGTGACCCCCCGTCCGATCAGGCTGTTCGCCACCGGCACCGACGCGCACTCGCACCCCGGCAGCACCACCCCCGCCATCCCCGCGACCGGCACGGCCAGCGCGGCCCGCTTCGGCAGCAGCCGGCTGAAGACCCTGGCCGGCACGAACGCGTTGATCGCCCCCGACAGCGCGGTGCCCAGCAGCAGGAACGGCAGCGCCTGCACGGTCACGGCCAGACACACCGTCCGCCACGCCTGCATCGCCGGCGCGTCCAGCGACCGCCCGACGAGCACCAGCAGCACACCCGGCACCACCGCCGCGCCCAGCAGCAACAGCGGCCAGTGACGCGGCAGTTCCCGAGCCGGGCGGGCGTCGCCCGCCGCTCGTGCCCGGCCGGCCGCCGCCGTCGCCGCGGCCGGACGTATGTCCGTCTCCCGCATCCCGCCCTAGACCCGGCCTTCCCGCAACCGTGCGACCTGTGCCGTGCCGAACTCCACCGTGCGGCGCATGTGGCGCACGATCACCGAGAGTTCGCCGTCGTCCAGGTCTTCGAAGAGCGGCATCCAGTCGCCGCCCAGCCGCTCCCACATCCGGGTGAGCTCCGTGATCCGCCCCGGCACCGTCGCCACAAGGACCCGTCGCCGGTCGGCCGCGTCCCGCTCCCGGACGACGTAACCCGTCTTCTCCAGCCGGTCCACCAGCCGCGTCGCCGACCCGGTGGTCAGTCCCGTCAGCTCGGCGACCCGGCCCGTCGTCACCGGCTCCCGTTCCAGCATCAGCAGGTTCAGGCACTGGAGGTCGGTGGGATGCAGTCCGAGACGGTCGGCGAGCGCCTGGTTGAACAGGGCGTACGCGGCCGCGTACCGGCGCGACACGACGGCCAGCTCGTCGAGCAGCCGCGAGCGCACGTTCCCGGACATCGCACCCCTTCGTCGGCACCGCCGTCGGCGCCGTCCGCAGATCGTACGACGCTCCGCTCCCGCGGACGTCAGAAGAAGTACGCGTCCCCGGTGTCCAGGACCAGCACCTGCTGCCGGTCGTTGGACCGGTTGCGGTCCACCGCCCCGCCGCCCCACAGCGTGTCGACGGCCATCGTCACCTCCGTGGGCCGCCCCCGCAGCCAGACCCGCAGCGCGATGCGCTCCCCGAGCCCGTCCGCGGCCAGCGCACCCGTCCGGCACACCACCTCCTGGCGGCCCGTCCGCGCGCACCCGGGCGGCAGCCGGTGCGCCCCGGCCGCCAGCGGCACCGACCAGCGCAGCCGCACGGTCGAGTCCGAGACGTCCCCCGGACCGTGGTTGCGCGGGGTCAGCGCGACGTCGACCCGGCCGCCGTGCATGACGGCGGAGCCGTGGTACGACAGATCGGCCTCGGTCGTCTCCCCCGCCGCGCCCACCGCCGCCGCGCCCACCGCCGCCGCGCCCACCGCCGCCGCAATCTCCGTCACCGCCGCGCTCTCCGTCACCGCCGCGCTCTCCGTCGCCGTCGCTCCCGCCGCTCCCGCGGGCGCGGCCCCCGGCCCCACCGTCAGCGCCGCGCCCAGCACCGCGCCCGTCACCGCGAGAACCCGCATCCTGCGCATGCCACCACTCCTCGATCGGAACCACCCGGGTACCAAGGGCCGGGTACGCAGGGGATGTATCCCACGCCCGGCGCCCGGCAGGCGCCCTCCAACAGGTGACAGCGCCCGCCCGTGCCAAGCTGCCGACATGCTCATCCTCCGGTCCGCCGCCCTCTTCGTCGTCGCCGCGCTGTTCGAGATCGGCGGCGCGTGGCTGGTCTGGCAGGGCGTCCGCGAGCACCGCGGCTGGCTGTGGGCGGCCGGCGGTGTCCTCGCCCTCGGCGCGTACGGCTTCGTCGCCACCTTCCAGCCCGACGCCCCCTTCGGCCGCGTCCTCGCCGCGTACGGCGGTGTCTTCGTGGCCGGCTCCCTGCTCTGGGGCGCGGTCGCCGACGGCTACCGCCCCGACCGCTGGGACGTGACCGGCGCCCTGATCTGCCTCGCCGGGATGGCCGTGATCATGTGGGCCCCGAGGAACGGCGGCTGACCCCGATACCCTGGGCGGCAGTCGGTCGTACGAACGAACACCCCCGTGCACGAGGAGCAGCCCATGGCCACCGCCGCCCCGTCCGCCGCCTCCCGCATCGCCGTCGTCACCGGTGCGAGCAGCGGAATCGGCGCCGCCACCGCCCGGCAGCTCGCCGCGGCCGGTTACCGGGTGGTCCTGACCGCCCGCCGCAAGGACCGCATCGAGGCGCTGGCCGAGGAGATCACGCGGTCGGGCGGCTCGGCGACGGCGTACCAGCTGGACGTCACGGACCGCGCGGCGGTCGACGAGTTCGCGAGCGCCTTCACCACCATCGGCGTCCTCGTCAACAACGCCGGCGGCGCGCTCGGCGCCGACCCCGTCGCCACCGGCGACCCGGCCGACTGGCGCACGATGTACGAGACGAACGTCCTCGGCACCCTCCATGTCACCCAGGCGCTGCTGCCCAAGCTGGTGGCGAGCGGGGACGGAACCGTCGTGGTGGTGTCCTCGACCGCCGGTCACGGGACGTACGAGGGCGGCGGCGGCTATGTCGCCGCCAAGCACGGCGCGCACGTCCTCGCCGAGACGCTCCGCCTGGAGATCGTCGGCCTGCCGGTCCGCGTCATCGAGATCGCCCCGGGCATGGTCAGGACCGACGAGTTCGCCCTCACCCGCTTCGGCGGCGACGCGGACAGGGCGGCCAAGGTCTACGAGGGTGTCGCCGAGCCCCTCACCGCCTCCGACGTGGCCGAGACGATCACCTGGGCGGTCACCCGCCCCAGCCATGTCAACGTCGACCTGCTCGTCCTGCGCCCCCGCGCCCAGGCGTCCAACACGAAGGTCCACCGGGAGCTGTGACGGCCGAGGAGGGGCCGGCCGAGGACGAGGAGGGGGCGGCGGCGGCCGATGCGGCGTGATGATCTACGCGGTACGCCACGCGAAGTGAGCGCCGCCTCGCCATAGGGTCTTCACCGTGGACAGACACATACCGTTCGAGACACTGCACAACTTCCGTGACCTGGGCGGGTACCCGACCGGCAGCGGCCACCGGGTCCGCGCGGGCCTGCTGTTCCGCGCGGACTCGCTCGGCAAGCTCAGACCGGACACGCCGGACTGGGACCGTTTCCTCGCCCTCGGCGTCCGCACGGTGATCGACCTGCGCCACCCCTGGGAGATCGAGGCGCGCGGCCGCATCCCGCAGGACGACTCCTTCACCTACCGCAACCTCAGCATCGAGCACCGCCCCTACGACCAGGCGGCGTTGACCCCGGACGTGGATCCCGGGCCCTATCTCGCCGCCCGCTTCATGGAGGTGGCGGAGGACGGCACGAAGGAGATCGCGACGGCCCTGGAGCTGGTGGCCGAGGCGCGGGAGGGACTGGTCTTCCACTGTGCCTCGGGCAAGGACCGCACCGGAGAGCTGGCGGCCCTGGTCCTGGGTCTGCTGGGCGTGCCGGACGAGGTGATCATCGAGGACTTCTCCCTGACCGAACTGGCGAGCCCGGCCCTGCTCGCCGACTGGCGCGCGAGGAACGACGGCCGGTCCCCGGTGTGGCCGTCCTTCGGCCGGGCCCCCGAGTCGGTGATGCGCCTGTTCCTGGAGGCGCTGCGGGCCCGCTACGGCTCGGTGGAGGCGTATGTGACGCAGGCTCTCGGCATGGACGCGGAAGCCTTGTCGGCGACCCTGCGCGCCCGCCTTTTGGAACCGGTCCCCACCACCTGGCCGGAGCTGACCCACCGCAGGGCGGAGCCGCTCGACGCCCCTCTCCTGGTCCGGCTGCGCGACACGGCGGCCCTGTGGCAGCTGGCCCGGGGCATCGAGCAGTGGCAGCCCGGCGAGAAGTCCGAGGCCCACTTCCTCGACCGCATGCGTGCGGGCGAGGTCTGGCTCGCGTACGCGGACGGCGCGGTCGCGGGCGCCTACGAGCTCTGGTGGGACGATCCGGCCGCCTGGGGCCCCCGTCAGCCCGAGGCCGGCTACATCCACCGTCTGATGACGGCCCCGCACACGGCCCCACCGGGCGCGGGCCGCAAGATGCTGGCCCACGCCGAGTCCCGCATCGCCGCGGCCGGCCGCCCCTGGGCCCGTCTCGACTGCCTCTCCGCCAACCCCCGCCTGCGCGCCTACTACGAGTCCGCGGGCTACACGGTCGTCGGCGAACAGCGCGCGAAGGAGGGCGGAACGGGAAGCCCGTACGCGGTGACCCTGCTGGAGAAGCGGCTCGGGTGAGGAAGCGGACGGAGGGGTCCGGGCCGAACCGGCCCGGACCCCTCCGTCCGCGCGGGCTTCATCCGCCGGCCGGCGGTGTCAGCCCTTGACGCACACGACCTGCTTCAGCTTCGCCACGACCTCCACCAGGTCCCGCTGCTGGTCGATGACCTGCTCGATCGGCTTGTAGGCACCCGGGATCTCGTCCACGACGCCGGAGTCCTTACGGCACTCCACGCCCTGGGTCTGCTCCTCCAGGTCCTTGGTCGTGAAGCGCCGCTTCGCCGCGTTGCGGCTCATCCGCCGACCGGCCCCGTGCGACGCCGAGTTGAAGGCCTTCTCGTTGCCGAGGCCCTTCACGATGTACGAACCCGTGCCCATCGAGCCCGGGATGATGCCGTACTCGCCGGAACCGGCCCGGATCGCGCCCTTGCGGGTCACGAGCAGGTCCATGCCCTCGTAGCGCTCCTCGGCGACGTAGTTGTGGTGCGCGCTGATCTCCTGTTCGAAGGCCGGCTTCGCCTTCTTGAACTCCTTGCGGATCACGTCCTTCAGGAGCGCCATCATGAGCGTGCGGTTGTACTTCGCGTACTCCTGCGCCCAGAACAGGTCGTTGCGGTAGGCCGCCATCTGCGGGGTGTCCGCGACGAAGACGGCGAGATCGCGGTCGATCAGGCCCTGGTTGTGCGGGAGCTTCTGCGCCACCCCGATGTGGAACTCGGCGAGCTCCTTGCCGATGTTCCGAGAACCGGAGTGCAGCATCAGCCATACGGAACCGGTCGTATCGGTGCAGACTTCCACGAAGTGGTTGCCGCCACCGAGGGTACCCATCTGCTTCACGGCCCGCTCCTCACGGAACTTCACCGCTTCCGCGACCCCGTCGAAGCGCCCCCAGAAGTTGTCCCATCCCGCCGTGGCGAACCCGTGGAAGCGGTCCGGCGCGACGGCGGTGTCGTGCATCCCCCGGCCCACCGGGATCGCCTGCTCGATCTTCGAACGGAGCCGGGACAGATCGCCGGGGAGGTCGTTCGCCGTGAGCGAGGTCTTCACCGCGGACATTCCGCAGCCGATGTCGACGCCCACCGCCGCGGGGCAGACGGCGCCCTGCATCGCGATGACCGAGCCGACCGTCGCGCCCTTGCCGTAGTGGACGTCCGGCATGACCGCCAGTCCCTTGATCCACGGCAGGGTCGCCACGTTCCGCAGCTGCTGGAGCGCGCCCTCCTCGACCGACGCCGGGTCGGCCCACATACGGATGGGTACCTTCGCGCCCGGCATTTCCACGTACGACATATCGTCCTCATTCCCCCGGAGTAAATACAAAAGCCTTACATCGCAAAACTGGTGCCAAGGTCGACGAAAAGGACAGCGGACCGGCATCGACAGCTCCACGTGCGATACACATTGTCTCCAGCGGCCGCCCCCGTCCGGCAAGCGAATAACCAGCGGGGACACCCGGACGCCCCCACCACCTGGCCTGTCGAGAGGAGCCGACCGTGCAGCGGAAGGCATACGTACCCGGCGTCGTCGCGCTCCTCGCGGCGCTGCTGGCCGGCTGCACCGGCGGTTCGGACGAAGGCGGCTCGACGGACAACTCCAACCCCGGCGCGGCGGGGACGGCCAGCGCCGTCGCGCAGCCCGGCAAGTACGACACGCTGCCCGAGGCCTGCGGTGTGGTGAGCCGGTCCACCCTCGACACGCTGCTGCCCGGTATCAAGCAGCTCGCCGACGAGGCGCAGCGCGACACCGCCTACGCGGGTGAGGCGACCCAGACGTTCGACACGGACCGCAAGGTGGGCTGCCGTTGGAAGGTGGAGTCGACGGACGCCACCGACCATCTCCTCGTCGACTTCGAGCGGGTCGTGTCGTACGACAACGCCGTGAGCGACGACAACCAGGCCGAGGCCCTCTTCGCGCAGAAGGTGACCGCGGCCGACCTCCCGGCACCCACCGCCTCCAGCACCACCGGCGCGGCGACCGGCTCCCCCTCCACGAGCCCGAGCCCCTCCCCCTCGACGACGACCTCGCCCTCCGTCGGCGCCTCCTCGTCGGCCTCGCCCTCGGCCTCCTCCACGGTCGCTCCCGCCGACCTCCAGCCCCGCCTCCTGGACGACCTGGGCGACGAGGCGTTCGTCGACGACGCGCTCGGCAGCTCCGGTTCGACGGCCAAACAGCGCACCGTGACTGTGGCGTTCCGCACGTCCAACGTCATGGTGACCATCCAGTACGAGGAGCAGCCGGCGACGGTCGGCACGGTGCCGGACAGCGAGGAAATGCAGGACAAGGCCCGGAAACTGGCCGCGCAGCTCGCCGACTCGCTGGCCGGCTGAGGGTACTTCGGCCCGCTTCGCACCCCGTCCGCAAAGCCCTCGAAGCGGAACCGCACAGCTTCTTCACCGACTACCGTGGCCCCTCGGACCCGATCCGACCGCAGGAACCACGAGCGTCATGAGTGAAGGAACCATGCAGCGACGAGCCCAGCGAGACGGCCAGTTTGACCAGCGCGAGCAGCGTGCCGAGCGAGTGAACCGTGCCGGAGGACTGAACCGCCTCCTGGCCGCGGCGGTCGCCGTCCCGGTGATGCTGCTCGCCGCGGGCTGCTCCTCGGACTCCGGCTCGGGCGACGACGCGAAGGACGCCGCCGCCTCCACGGGTACCGGCACCGACTCGACGGCGAGTGCCGCGCCGACCGTGCAGGCCGCGGCGTACAAGACGCTTCCCGAGGCGTGCGCGGTGGTGTCGAAGAAGACCCTGACGGAGCTGGTACCGAAGGGCGCGGCCAAGGGCAAGGAAGGAACGTCCAGCGACACCGCGGCCCGGGCCAGCTGCTCCTGGTCCAGCCTGGCCAACAACGGTGTGAAGGGCTCGCAGTTCCGCTGGCTGAACGTTTCGCTGCTGCGCTTCGAGTCGGACACGACGACCGGTGACGGCGAGTCGCAGGCGAAGACGTACTACGCGAAGCAGGTCAAGGACGCCCAGGCGGTGTCGGGCGCGAAGAACGTCAAGTCGGCTCCCCTGGCGTCGGCGGGTGACGAGGCGACGTCGGTGCGCTACGACCTGAAGAAGTCGGAGGGCGCCTTCAAGCAGCAGACGGTCGTGGTCCGCGTCGAGAACGTGGTGCTCACACTCGACTACAACGGTGCCGGTCTGGCGGGCGACAAGTCGCCGAGCGCGGAGACCCTGACGAAGTCGGCGGAGAAGGCTGCCAAGGAGGCGGTGGCCGCCGTGCGGTCGGCCAACGGCGAGGGCGACAGCGGCGGTTCGGACACGGCCACGAGCCCGTCCCCGTCCGGGTCGGCCTCCTCCGACCCGAAGGCGACGCCCTCCAAGTCGTCGTCGGCGACCCCGAAGGCGACCGCGTCCAAGGCGGCCGCGGCGGCACCGAAGGCTTCCGCTTCCGCGAAGAGCTGACGGTCCGGCAACGCGTTCGCCGCACACATGTGCCACCCTGTTGCGCGCAAGAACAGGCAAGGGGAGGGGAGTACGGGTGTCCGCGCCAATACAGCTGACCCGGACGCACCGCGTTCTCATCGGCGTGGTCGTGACCGGAGCCGTGGTCATCGCCGGTATCGGCTTCGCCGGTTCGTACGCGGCCGTCCGTGAACTGGCCCTGGAGAAGGGTTTCGGGAACTTCTCCTATGTGTTCCCGATCGGCATCGACGCGGGCATCTGCGTGCTGCTGGCCCTCGACCTGCTGCTGACCTGGATCCGTATCCCCTTCCCGCTGCTGCGGCAGACGGCATGGCTGCTGACGGCGGCGACGATCGCGTTCAACGGCGCGGCGGCCTGGCCTGACCCGCTGGGCACGGGTATGCACGCGGTGATCCCGATCCTGTTCGTGGTGTCCGTCGAGGCCGCCCGGCACGCGATCGGCCGGATCGCGGACATCACGGCGGACAAGCACATGGAGGGCGTGCGCCTCACGCGCTGGATGCTCTCCCCGCTGCCCACCTTCCTGCTGTGGCGCCGGATGAAGCTGTGGGAGCTGCGCTCCTACGAGCAGGTGATCAAGCTGGAGCAGGAACGTCTCGTCTATCAGGCGAGGCTGCGCTCCCGCTTCGGCCGTGCCTGGCGCCGCAAGGCCCCGGTGGAGTCGCTGATGCCGCTGCGTCTCGCCCGCTACGGCGTCCCGCTGGCGGAGACCGCCCCGGCGGGTCTGGCGGCGGCGGGCATAGAGCCGGCCCTGCTCCCTCCGGCGCCGGTGACGGCGGCCGCGCCCCAGCAGGAGCTGACGGCGGCCGCACCGGTCGACGCGGGACCCCGGGCCGTCGAGGCGGCGCCCGCGCCCCAGCAGGCGCAGCAGGCACCGCACGCGCAGCAGCAGGCACCGCAGGTGGGTCGGGCGCCCGCCCCCGCGCCCGAGGAGGAGGAGCCGAGCCCCTGGTTCCAGGCGCCGCACGAGGTCGCCTACCAGGGAGGCTACGACCCCACGTACGACCCCACGGAGCAGTACGCCCAGTGGGTCGAGGAACAGCGGCAGGCCGAGCAGTACCAGGACCAGTACCAGGAGGAGCCCCCGGCGCAGGAGCCCTCCCCCGAGGAGACCGGCTCCTTCCCGATCCCGGTCGGTCCCGGCCGCATGCGCGAACTCGGCGAGGGCGGCGGCACCCCGGTGATCGAGCCGGACGAGGAGGCGTTCTACCAGGTGTTCCGGCAGTCGATAGACGGCAGCTTCCCCACGCCCGGTGTCCTCGGCGACAACATCCAGGCGACCTACGGCACCACCATGAGCCCCAGCGCTCTGAAGGCGCTCACGGAGCGCTTCCAGCACCGCTTCAACACGGAACTGGAAGAGGACCACATCGCCTGACAGGACCACACCGCCCGATGTGCGGATGCACGACGAGGAGGGGGCGCCCGGTACCGGACCGGGCGCCCCCTCCTCGTCGTGCGCGGCGCAGGCGGCGCCTACTCCCCGAGCAGGGCCCGCACCCGCTCCTGGCCCACGGCCAGCAGCAGCGTGGGCAGCCTCGGTCCCGTGTCACGTCCCACCAGCAGGTGGTAGAGCAGGGCGAAGAACGTCCGCTGGGCGGTCTTGATCTCCGGCGGGAGCTCCTTGGGCGTGGCGTCGGCGGAGAACCCGGCCTGGACCTTGGGGACGCCGTAGACGAGGTGCGTCAGGCCGTCCAGCGACCAGTGGTCGGCGAGCCCGTCGAGCAGGAGCCGCAGGGACTGCCGGGAGTCCTCGTCGAGGGACTTCAGCAGCTCGGCGTCGGCCTCGGCGCGCACCACGGTGCGCTGGTCGGCGGGGACATGGGTGTTGATCCAGGCCTCGGCCTTGTCGTAGCGCGGCCGGGCCTCGTCCAGGGAGCCCAGCGGGTTCTGCGGGTCCAGCTCGTCGAGGATCCGCAGGGCCTGGTCCTGGTGTCCGGCGGTGATGTCGGCGACCGAGGCCAGCGTGCGGTACGGCAGCGGCCGGACGGTGCGCGGCAGCTCACCGGCGGCCGTGCCCACCGCGCGGGAGTGCGCGGCGATGTCGGCCGGCAGCGCCGAGCCCTCGGCGACCTTGGCGTCCAGCTTGTCCCACTCGTCGTAGAGCCGCTGGATCTCCTGGTCGAAGGCGATCTTGAAGGACTGGTTGGGGCGGCGGCGGGCGTAGAGCCAGCGCAGGAGCTGCGGCTCCATGATCTTCAGCGCGTCCGCGGCGGTGGGGACGCCGCCCTTCGAGGACGACATCTTCGCCATGCCGCTGATGCCGACGAAGGCGTACATGGGCCCGATGGGCTGCTTGCCGCCGAAGATGCCGACGATCTGCCCGCCGACCTGGAAGCTGGACCCGGGCGACGAGTGGTCGACGCCGCTCGGCTCGAACACCACACCCTCGTAGGCCCAGCGCATCGGCCAGTCGACCTTCCAGACCAGCTTGCCGCGGTTGAACTCGTTCAGCCGGACGGTCTCGGCGAACCCGCAGGCCGTGCAGGTGTAGGACAGCTCGGTGGTGTCGTCGACGTACGAGGTGACCGTGGTGAGGTCCTTCTCGCAGTTGCCGCAGTAGGGCTTGTACGGGAAGTAGCCGGCCGAGCCGGACGAACCGTCGTCCTCGTTCGCCGCGCCCGACCCCTCCGCCGCCTCGAGTTCGGCCTCGTCGAGCGGCTTCTGCTGCTGCTTCTTCGCGGGGGCCTTCTTGGTGCGGTACTGGTCGAGGATCGCGTCGATGTCGGCACGGTGCCTGATCGCGTGCAGGATCTGCTCGCGGTAGACACCGGAGGTGTACTGCGCGGTCTGGCTGATCCCGTCGAACTCCACACCGAGCTCGGCCAGCGACTCGACCATCGCGGCCTTGAAGTGCTCGGCCCAGTTCGGGTGCACCGAGCCCCGCGGCGCCGGGACGGAGGTCAGCGGCTTGCCGATGTGCTCGGCCCAGGAGTCGTCGATCCCGTCGATGCCCTGCGGCACCTTGCGGTAGCGGTCGTAGTCGTCCCAGGAGATCAGGTGACGGACCTGGTGTCCGCGGCGGCGGAGCTCGTCGGCGACCAGGTGCGGGGTCATGACCTCGCGGAGGTTGCCAAGGTGGATGGGTCCGGAGGGGGAGAGTCCGGACGCGACGACCACAGGTTTGCCGGGGGCCCGACGCTCCGACTCCTCGATGACCTCATCCGCGAAACGGGAGACCCAGTCGGTGGTCTCGGTGCTCAGAGCCACGATCGGCACGTCCTCTTGTTCTGAAGGCTTCCGGGTTTGAAGTGCGTTCCATTGTCCCAGACAGCCCCGCGCCCGGGAAAACCGCTTTACCCCCCATGGGATACTGACCGTGTCTATCCATCCCCACGAGGAGAACGGCACCCACTCCTATGGCCCCGGTCACGTCCCTCAGCCACTCCGTCGAACAGCACCTCTCGTCCGCCCTCTCGGCCACCCTGCCGGAGGCCGCCGGCGCGGACCCGCTGCTGCGACGAAGCGACCGGGCCGACTTCCAGGCCAACGGCATCCTGGCGCTGGCCAAGAAGGCGAAGGCGAACCCCCGGGAGCTGGCGACGCAGGTCGTGTCGCACGTCGTCACGGGTGACCTGATCGGGGAGATCGAGGTGTCGGGCCCCGGCTTCCTCAACGTGACGATCACCGACGGCGCGATCACCCGGAACCTCGCGGCACGGTACGCGGACCCGGACCGCCTCGGCGTGCCGCACTCCGCCGCGCCGGGCACGACGGTCATCGACTACGCCCAGCCGAACGTGGCGAAGGAGATGCACGTCGGTCACCTGCGGTCGGCGGTCATCGGCGACGCGACGGTGCAGATCCTGGAGTTCACCGGCGAGAGCGTGGTCCGCCGGCACCACATCGGCGACTGGGGCACCCAGTTCGGCATGCTCATCCAGTACCTGGACGAGCACCCGCACGAGCTGGACCACAAGGACTCCCAGGTGAGCGGCGAGGAGGCGATGTCGAACCTCGACCGCCTCTACAAGGCCGCGCGCAGGCTGTTCGACGCCGACGAGGAGTTCAAGACCCGGGCCAGGCGCCGGGTGGTGGACCTCCAGGCGGGCGACCCGCACACCCTCGCGACCTGGCAGAAGTTCGTCGACGAGTCGAAGATCTACTTCTTCTCGGTCTTCGAGAAGCTCGACATGGAGATCCGCGACGAGGACATCGTCGGCGAGTCGGGTTACAACGACATGCTGGCGGAGACCTGCCGGCTCCTGGAGGAGTCCGGGGTCGCGGTCCGCTCCGAGGGCGCCCTCTGTGTCTTCTTCGACGACGTCAAGGGTCCGGACGGCAATCCGGTCCCGCTGATCGTGCAGAAGTCGGACGGCGGCTACGGCTACGCGGCGACCGACCTGTCGGCGATCCGCGACCGCGTCTTCCAGCTCAAGGCGAGCACGCTGCTGTACGTGGTGGACGCCCGTCAGTCGCTGCACTTCAAGATGGTCTTCGAGACGGCGCGCAGGGCGGGTTGGCTGAACGAGGACGTCAAGGCGCAGCAGCTGGCGTTCGGCACGGTCCTCGGCAAGGACGGCAAGCCGTTCAAGACCCGTGAGGGCGAGACGGTCAAGCTGGTCGACCTCCTCGACGAAGCGGTCGAGCGGGCCACGGCGGTGGTCCGGGAGAAGGCCGCGAAGGTCGGCCTGTCCGAGCCGGAGATCGTGGAGAACGGCCGGTACGTGGGCGTCGGCGCGGTGAAGTACGCCGACCTGTCGACGTCCGCGGTGCGGGACTACAAGTTCGACCTGGACCAGATGGTCTCGCTGAACGGCGACACGTCCGTCTACCTCCAGTACGCGTACGCCCGTATCCAGTCGATCCTGCGCAAGGCGGGCGAGGCCCGCCCGGCCGCGCACCCGGAGCTGGAACTGGCCCCGGCGGAGCGGGCGCTGGGCCTGCACCTGGACCAGTTCGGCGAGACGGTGCACGAGGTGGCGGCGGCGTACGAGCCGCACAAGCTGGCGGCGTACCTGTACCAGCTGGCCTCGCACCTGACGACGTTCTACGACCAGTGCCACGTGCTGTCCCCCGACAACTCGCCGGAGGTCGTCGAGAACCGCCTGTTCCTGGTGGACCTCACGGCCCGCACCCTCCACCTGGGCATGGCCCTGCTGGGCATCAGGACGCCGGACAAGCTCTGACCGACCGGCGGTACTCAGGGGCGCTCGACGCACCGCGGCCCGTCCTCCTCGCGGCTCCGGACCAAGGTTTCCGGTGTGCGGGGAGGGCGGGCCGCTGTCATGGCCGGGGTACGTCAGGCGGCGAACCGCTTGAACGCCGCGCGGGTACCGGCACCGGCGATGCCGTCGATCTTGCCGGTGTAGCCGTAGTCGTCCTTGAGGAGACGCTGGAGCGCCATGATCGTGTTGGGGCCGGGGTCGCCGTCGATGGCGTCGGTGTAGCCCCAGTACTTCTTGAAGCAGCGCTGGAACGCCTTCCAGCTCTCGGTGCCCAGCTGCCCGTCGATCTTGCCGGTGTAGTCCCAGTCGCCCGCCAGGAACGTCTGGACGTTCTTGGCCTCGGCGGTGGTGAGGCCGAAGTTCTCCGTCGCCAGCGTGGCGGCGGGAGCGCTCACCACCTGCGTGGCCGGCGCGGAGGCGGCGAAGCTGGTGCCCGCGGTCGCCAGGGATCCGGCGGCGAGACCGGCGACGGCGGTGAGTCCGACGAGGGTCCTGGCCAAGGCGTTGGGTCGCATGCGTTCCTCTTTCGGGTCGTGGGTCGCCACCCGGCCCGGACGGCGGGCCGGTGACGACACGAGAGTGCGGGGCGCCCGCCGGGGGCCGCCACGGCTGCCGCCGAGGTGACGGAATCCTGGGACGACACCCGCCCTGACCTGCGAGGAAACCGCCCGCCGGGACGGTCCCGCGGGACGGCTGTGGCGGGTGTTGAGATGCTCATGCAGAATGCGAGCGAGCGGGGGGCCGCTGACCACGGTCCATGACCGCAAGTGGGGGGAACATGTCGCGCTGGAGAGCGCTGTCCACCGAACTGGATCCACGCGTACGGCAGTTGCTGACACAGCTGCGCCGGCTGAAGGACCACAGCGGGCTGAGCATGCGTCAGCTGGCCGCGAAGACGGGGTACAGCGAGAAGTCGTGGGAGCGGTATCTGGGCGGCAGGTCGCTGCCGCCCCGGGAGGCGGTCGAGGCGCTGGCCCGGATCGGGGGCGTCGACCCGGTCCGCCTGCTCGCGCTGCACGAGGTCGCCGCCGACACCTGGGGCGGCGGCAGACACCTCGCCGCCTCCGTGCCGGAAGCGCCCGCGCCGGAACGCGCGCCCGACCTCGCGCCGCCCGCCCCCGCGCCCACGGTGGGTCCGGCCGCGGGTCCGGAGCCGGAAACGGGACCGGAGGCAGAACCGGCGACAGACCCGGAGGCGGAACGGGTGACGGCCGCCCGGCGGTCGCTGCGCGTGGCGCTGGTGGCGGGGGCGGTGGCCCTGGTGCTGGCCCTGTCCTCGGCGGCGCTCCTGGTCCTGCGGCTCGACGACGGCGACGGCGAACCGGCGGCGGCACTTCCCGCCGTGTCCACCGCTCCGGCACGGTCGTCGGCGCCCGCGTACACCTGCCGGATCGAGCGGACCGACGGCCTCTGGCACGCGGGCCTCAGCCGCACCCTGGACACCGAACTGGCCTACGGCGCGGTCGGGCCCGAGGTGGCCGAGGCGCAGTGCCTGCTGCGCCGCTCCGGGATCTCGCCCGGTGGCATCGACGGGATGTTCGGCCCGCTGACCCAGCGCGCGGTCAAGGCCTTCCAGACGCGGGCCGGGCTGGCCGTGGACGGCTCGGTCGGACCCCACACCTGGAAGGCACTGCGCGGATGACCGGTCCCGCCCCGTCGCCGGAGGGTGCCCGACTGACCTCCGCTCTGCGGGAGTTGAGGGGCCGGACCGGTCTGAGCCTGGCGGCCCTCGCGGCGAGGACCGCGTTCAGCAAGTCGTCCTGGGAGCGCTACCTCAACGGCAGGGCCCTGCCGCCGCGCACCGCGGTGGAACAGCTGTGCCGTCTCGCGGACGAACCGGTCGGTCGATGTCTTGCCCTGTGGGAGATCGCGGAGTCCCAGTGGGGCGGCCGGTCCAAGGAGGCGGAGCCGCCCCGGCCGACCCGCCCCGCGGCGAACGCGGCACCTCCCGTCCCGGCGGCCGCCCCAACCACTACTGCCCCCACCACTGCCACCGCCCCAACCACAGCCCCAGCCCCAGCCCTCGCGAACGCCACACGCCCCACCGACTCCACGGCCACTCCAACGGCCACCGGCACGACAGCCGCCACCGCAGGCGCAACGGGGAGCGGGGCCGCACCGGTCGGCCACCGGGGAGCCACGGCCGCGGCGGTGCTCGCGTCCGCGTGCGCCGCGGTGTTCGGGGCCATCGCGCTGACCCTCTTCCTCCTCCCGGGCCGGCACGGCGCACCGCACCCGGCCGCGTCCCCGGCGGCTTCCCCGTCCGCTTCCGCGGCTGTCTCCTCGTCCACGTCCGTCACCGGCCCCGGCTGCCGGGGAACAGCCTGCGAGGGCGGCAGCCCGATGGACCTGCGGTGTGCCACCGAGCCGGAGACCCTCGCCGAGCACGTCACCGCCACCGGAGCGTCGGTCCAACTGCGCTACAGCAGGGAGTGCGGGACCAGTTGGACCCGGATGTGGGGTGCGCGGATCGGCGACCGGATCGAGTCGGGAGCCGTGGGTGGCTCCCGCACCTACCGGGCCGAGGTCAGGGACCGCGCCGAGGCGGACACCTATGTCCACACCGCCATGACGGCGACCCGCCCCGGCACGCTCGTCCGGACCTGTTTCCTGCCGACAGCGGACGGCGCACGGGAGTGCTTCGAGGCCCGGGTGGTCCCGGCCCCGGAACCAACTCCGCGCCCCCGCACGTCCCACCCCTCGAAACCCTGACAACACGAGCGCGAGGAGCGGCAGTTGGGCGGCGCGGACGACCCGTCGATCGTCGACGCACTGATCGGCCTGGTGCTGATCGGAGGCGCGGGGGTGGTCATCCCGGCCCTCGTCGTCCTCCCGCTCGTCGGCCTGGGCATCTGGCTGACGCACCTCTGGCGCCGCCGGCGCGCGGGACACTCCGCCTGACGGCCGTCGCGGCCCGGACGGGACACACCGGCCCGGGCCGCTGTCAGTGCCTGCCCCTACAGTCACCGGCATGGCGACTCTTCCCAATCCGCTCCCCAAGCTGGCCTCCGATCCCAGCGGCCGCTCCCTCGGCCTCCGGCTCCCGCCGGGCCGGCTGATCGACACGACGGACGATGGGGCGTGGCACGAACCGTTGCTGTGGCACGCGGAGCAGTCCGCCTCCTCCGGCAACTGGACGGCCCTCGGCGCGACGGCTGGGCGGGCCGGGCTGCTTCCGGTCCTGGTCGACCTCGGCGGCTCCCAGGGCGGTCCGTCGCAATGGGAGTTGATGCCCGCCGAGATGTCCTACCCCGGGGACCACGACGCGGAGGAGGTCCTCGCGCAGTACTGGCAGGAGTGCGCGGCGGACGGCGAGGAGTGGCCCGGTCTCGCCGCCCCCGGCACCCTGACGGCCGACCCGGACGCACGCGCCGCGCAGATCGCCGACACCCTTGCGGAACAAGGGGCTTCGTGGTTCAGGTCGCCCCATGTCGCCCTGGTCCCGGCCCGCCGCAGCGCCGACGTCCCGGCGGCCGTCGGCTGGTCGGGCCCGGCCGATCACGAGAACGACACCGCGCGTCTGTGCGCCGTCCTGCGCTCCTGGGAGGACCGCTTCGGCATACGGGTCGTCGGCCTCGGTTTCGACGTGAGGCGGTGTCCGTCGCCGCTCCGCCCCGCACCCTCGCGGAGGCGGAGCGGATCACCGCCGAGCACTTCGCGTTCTGCCCGGACAACGTCCTCCAGGGCCCGGGCACCCCGGAGGCCTACGCCCGGCAGCTCGTCGGCGAGCCCACCTGGACCTTCTGGTGGGACTGAGCCGCACTACCCGGTGAGCCCCCGCCGCAGCCTGCGCAGCCCCTCCCCGATCTCCTGCGGGGTCTGCGTCACGAAGCACAGCCGCAGGGTCGAACGGTCCGGCTCACCTGCGTAGAAGGGGGCGCCGGGGACGTAGGCCACGTCCTGGGCGACGACCCGGGGGAGAAGCGCCGTGGTGTCGTACGACTCGGGGAGGCGGACCCAGAGGAACATGCCGCCCTCGGGACGGGTCCACACCGACCCCGCCGGGAGGGCGTCCGCGAGGCCCGCGAGCATGGCGTCGCGGCGGTCCCGGTACACGCCGGCCACCCGGGCCACGTGCGCGTCCAGGTCGAAGGCGGCCAGATAGCGCGCCGCCGCGAGCTGGTTGACGGTCGGGGTGTGCAGGTCGGCGGCCTGCTTGGCGACGGCGCAGGCCCGGCGCAGCTCGGCCGGCGCGCGCAGCCAGCCCAGCCGGATGCCGGGGGCCATGACCTTGGAGAAGGAGCCGAGCAGCACCGTGCGGTCACGGGCGTCGGGGTGGGCGGCGATCCAGGGCACGCGCTCGCCGTCGTAGCGGAGTTCGCCGTAGGGGTCGTCCTCGACGATCCACAGACCGTGCCGGGCGGCGACGGCCGCGATCGCGGCGCGGCGCCCGGCGGGGACCGTGCGGCCGGTGGGGTTCTGGAAGGTGGGGACGGTGTAGAAGAGCTTCGGCCGTTCGCGGATCACCAGGTCGGCGAGCACCTCGGGGTCCGGGCCGTCCGCGTCGCCGGGCACCGCCACGATCCGCGCTCCCGCCAGCCCGAAGACCTGAAGGGCGGCCAGGTAGCAGGGCGCCTCGACGAGCACCGTGTCGCCGGGGTCGAGGAGAGCGGTCGCCAGCAGCGACAGGGCCTGCTGGGAACCCGTGGTGACGAGGAGGTCGTCGGCGGTGGTGGGCAGTCCGCGGGCGGTGGTCCGTGCCGCCAGCCGCTCCCGCAGGGCCGGCTCGCCCTCGGTCGTGGCGTACTGGAGGGCCTGCGCCGGGGTCTCCTCCAGCGCGTACCGGAAAGCGGCGGCCACCCCCTCGCGGTCGAACAGTTCGGGCGCGGGCAGCCCGCCCGCGAAGTTGATCACCTCGGGGCGGGCGGTGACGGCGAGGATGTCCCGGACGGGCGAGCCGCCGATCGACCGGACACGGGCGGCCGTCGGAGGCACGGCGGCGCGTCCGGTCCCGGGACCGGACGCGGGGCCGGACTTGGGTCCGGACGCGGGGCCGGGGACAGCGACGGCGGCGGGGCCGGGGGCGGGAGCGGGGGCACTGGGCGACTCGGCTGCGACAGTCATGCCCGCACCCTAGGGAGATACATGCCGCCTACACACGGGTTTCTGCCATGTGGACAGCGGGCCACACGGGCCGAGGGCCGGGGCGGCGGCGGACGGCTCGGACGGTCCGGGCTCCCGCGGACGGCGTGGACTCGGTGGCCGAAGGGGCTCTCCCCGGGCGGCGGGCGTCCCACACCCCATCCCGGAGGGCCACTGTTCACGCAGGTCAGAGCCCATGGGACCGTACCAGCGTCCCGACTTGCGCGGTGGATGTGGAAGCGTGGAGGCCGTACGCCGCAGGCTTGCCCCATGCCCACACGCCCCACTCCCCCGCCGCGCCGCCGGGTCCGTCCGCTCGCCGTCGCGCTGACCGCCGCCGCGGCGCTCACCCTCACCGCGTGCCACGACGGCCAGGGCCTGCGCGACGAGGGCCCGTCGAGCTCCAGCACCCTGACCGGCTCCGGCCCCCACCAAGGCTCAGGCCACGACTCCGGCTCCGGTCCCCGCTACGGGAACGGCTCCGTAAACGGTTCCTACGGCGTCGCGGAGGCTCCCGCCCGCTCCCACGCGGAGCCGCCGAGCGGAAACTCGTAGTCGGGGCGCCCGTTCTCGCCGCTCGTGCGGAAGGGCCTCCCCTTGTCGTCGATCGTCAGCGTGCCGTGCCGTCCGCCGCTGGACCAGGAAAGCTCCAGGTACCAGCGCACGTCGTACGCGGAGGCGTCGGCGGTGACGTAGTAGACCTCCGGGTCCGACTCGCTCACCTTGAACGGGAAGTTCTGGTGCCCCGCCTCGGGCACCAGCGCCGGCCGCGCCGCGTCGAGTGCGACGGAGAACGCGCGCGTCGGCACACCGCCACCGCAGCCGACGCCCGGGTAGCCCATGGCGTAGTCGTTCCAGGCGAGCGGCGCGGCCTTGGCCACGGTCCGGACCGTCAGGCGGTCCACGACGACGGTCTCGTCGCCGGTCCCCTGCACGGTGAGCTCCAGATACTGCTCCCCCGCCGACACGGCCCCGTGCCGGGCCACCCACGCGGGAGCGTCCTGCTCGACGGGCGGCGGCCGCACCTCGTCCGGCCCCTGCTCGATCAGATAACGCTGGCTGCACGGGCTCTCCCAGGCGTACGGCCGGGTGGTGACCGTCAGTGGGGCGCGGTCGCCGGCCCCCGCGCCCTGCGCCTGCGAGGAACCGGCGGTGGCGGAGTGCGAGGGGGAGGCGGACCCCGAGGCGGAGGCCGAGGGCGACGCGGACACGGACGGCGACGCGGACGCGGAGGACGTGCTCCCCGTTCCCCGACCTCGCACGGACGGCGTACCGGCCGCGCCGACGCTTTCCCCCTCGCCGGACCCGTCGGACCCGCCGGACGGCAGCGTCAGGGCGAGCGCCAGGGCGACCGAGCCGAGGGCGGCCACGACACCGACCCCGGCGAGAACCAGGGACCGACGAGTGCGAGGGGCCAGAGGCGTCCGAGGCGTCCGGGGGGCCGGCTCGTCCCCCACGACCTCGACGACCGCGTCCGTGCCCCCGGTTGCCACACCCGCCACACCCGCCGCCCCCGCGGCCCCCGCCTCCGTCCTCGCGCCCCCCGCGCCCGCCTCCGCCTCCGCCTCCGCCTCCACGGTTCCCGGGACCGCCGCCTCCGTGACGGCATCGCCGACGGCGTCCGCGCCCCCGGCCCTGATACCGCCCGCGCCCCCGCCCGCGACGGCGTCCGCCTCGGCCGTGCTCCCCTTCCGCCCCCGCACCGCGTCCGCCAGCACCCATCGCCGGTGCAGCTCGACGAGCTCCCGCGGCGACGCCTTGCAGAGCCGCGCCAGCCGCTCCACGGGCGCGTAGTCCGCGGGGACGGCGTCCCCGTTGCAGTAGCGGTGCAGCGTCGACGTACTCATGTGGAGCCGTTTCGCGAGCATCCCGTAGCTCAGCCCGGACCGCTCCTTCAACTCCCGCAGCAGCTCGGCGAACTCGGTCGCAGACACCGTTCCTCCACTCCCCATGTCCCATCCCGGCGTTCCAGGGATGGTCCGTTTCCCCAGGTCAGAACCATTGCGGGCATTCCAGCGTCCCTGATCGTCCGCCGACCGTGGCGGCCGGGACGGATGCCCGCACAAGCTTTGGTCATCCAAGCACGCCGGTTCAACACGGCTTTCCGGAAGAGGACTTCACGATGCGTATCCGCCGCACCAGCCACCTGCTCGCCCTCACCGCCCTGACCGCCCTCGCGCTCACCGCCTGCGAGGACGGGACGGGCGTGAAGGACGAGGGCGCCTCGCACGCGGCGTCGTCGACGGCCACGGCGGCCCAGCCCACGCCCGGCGCGGACAAGGGCACCGGCACCGCCCCGGCGAAGGACACGGCGGGCTCCACCGGATCGTCCGGCACGACGAGCGGCACCTCGGAGGGCGGCACCGGCACGGGCGGCGGAACGGGTGGCACGGGCGGCAAGGACGCCGACAGCGCCTCCGACGGCCGCGTCCCGTGCAACGGCTCGAACACCAAGGTCACCGCGCAGCCGGTCCCCCGCCCGCTCAACCACATGCTGCTCACGGTGACCAACACCGGCAGCAGGACCTGCGACCTGACCTACTACCCGGTCCTGCGCTTCGACGAGATGCAGTGGGTGCCGCAGGCGGCCAAGGAGACGCAGCCGCAGGCGGTGACGACCCTCGCGGTCGGCGAGTCCGGCTACGCGGGCGTCCTGCTGTCCGCCGCCGACGGGAGCGGCGACGGCGGACAGACGGCCGAAAAGCTCACGGTCGCCTTCCAGGGCTACACCCCGAACAGCGACGGCGGCGCCTCCGCGACGCCGGCCCTGCCCGCCAAGGGCGTCTACTACGACAGCTCCCTGACGGTGACGTTCTGGCAGCGGGACATGGACGACGCGCTGTCCTGGTGAGAACGGGCGGACTACCGCAGCTTCTGGGCCACTTCGGTGGCCCAGTAGGTGAGGATGTTCCGCGCCCCGGCCCGCTTGATGCCGGTCAGCGTCTCGAGGATCGCCCGGTCGCGGTCGACCCAGCCCTTCTCGGCGGCGGCCTCGACCATCGAGTACTCGCCGGAGATCTGGTAGGCGGCGACCGGTACGTCCACCGCGTCGGCGACCCGGGCCAGGACGTCGAGGTAGGGCCCGGCCGGCTTCACCATGACCATGTCGGCGCCCTCCTCCAGGTCCAGCGCCAGCTCACGCAGCGACTCACGGAGGTTCGCCGGGTCCTGCTGGTACGTCTTCCGGTCGCCCTTCAGGGACGACCCGACGGCCTCCCGGAAGGGGCCGTAGAACGCCGACGAGTACTTGGCGGTGTAGGCGAGAATCGAGACGTCGTCGCGGCCGATCTGGTCGAGCGCGTCGCGGATGACCCCGATCTGCCCGTCCATCATCCCGCTGGGCCCGACGACATGGGCACCGGCATCGGCCTGGACCTGCGCCATCTCGGCGTACCGCTCCAGCGTGGCGTCGTTGTCGACGCGTCCTTCGTCGTCCAGCACTCCGCAGTGCCCGTGGTCGGTCGTCTCGTCCAGGCACAGGTCGGACATGACGAGCAGGTCGTCCCCGACCTCGGCCCGCACGTCCCGGATGGCGACCTGGAGGATGCCGTCCGGGTCGGTACCGGGGGTACCGAGCGCGTCCTTCTTCGCATCCTCCGGCACGCCGAAGAGCATGATCCCGGAGACCCCCGCCTGTACGGCCTCGAGCGCGGCCTTCCTCAGGCTGTCGCGCGTGTGCTGCACGACGCCGGGCATGGCCTGGATCGGCACCGGCTCGCTCACGCCCTCCCGCACGAACGCGGGCAGGATGAAGTCGGCCGGATGCAGCCGGGTCTCCGCGACCATGCGCCGCATGACGGGCGTGGTCCGCAGCCGCCGGGGACGCGAACCGGGAAAGGATCCGTACTTCGTCATACGCCCTACGCTACGCCCGGCCCGCGCCCCCTTTTGCCGACGCCCAGTCGGCCTCCTCGCCCCTCACCGGTGAGTGATCCACGTCATCAAGATCCCCACAGGTGTGACGTTTCCCCTCCGGAGACCGCTTTCTTTACATGGGCCGCCTGAATGTCAGGTGGCCCATGACCATGGTCGAGGACGTACAGGGGTGGGGGATTCCGTCGTGAGCAGACGTCGCCGCAGGGGTGGGACGCGGGCGTACAGACCGCTGAGCATGCGCAGAAGGGCCTGGCTGACGCTCGGGGCGGTGGTCCTGGGCAGCGGCGGCGTGGTGACCTACGCCATGGCCGGCCCGTCCGCCGATCAGCAGGGCCGAGCCGAGCGGCCGGTGAAGGTCTACGACCTCACGCTGAAGGGGGCCTCGTCCGGCCGCCGGGAACTGCCCCGCACGGACACCGAGCAGTTCTCGCTGCTGGGCGTCACCTGGACCGGCGCCGCCCGGCGGCTCGCCGGCACCGCGCAGGTGCGGACCCGCGCCCTCGCCACCGGCGAGTGGAGCGCCTGGCACGACCTGGAACTGGACATGGACCCGCTGGACGAGCCGGGCCCGAGGGTACGCGGCACGTCCGAGCCGGTCTGGGTCGGCCCGTCCGACGGCGTCGAGGTACAGGTCGTCCGCGCGAACGGCACCACCGCCGCACTGCCCCAGGGGCTGGAGGTGAACCTGGTCGACCCGGGCGTGGTGACCGCCGCCGAGACGAAGACCGCCACCACCGGCACCGAGCCCGCCGGCTTCGTCACGGACCCGAGCCCCGGTACGACGGACTCCGGGTCCGCCGATCCGTCCGCCTCGGCCGCCGATCCGTCCGCCTCGGCCAGTGAGCCGACCGACACGGTCCCGGCTCCGCCGACCGACACGGTCACCGCCGATCCCACCGACACCGACACCGTCTCCGCCTCGCCGACGGACTCCACGCCCGCGGCCACCGAGACGGCCCCGACGAGCCCCGCGTCCCCGACGACGAGCCCGACGCAGACCGCCGCGCCGACGCCGACCGCGCCGCCGTCCACCGCGCCCGAGCCGCCGATCCGCTCGCGCGCCGCCTGGGGCGCCGACGAGTCGATCAGCCCCGAGGCACCGGAGTACAACAACGACGTCAAGGCGGTCTTCGTCCACCACACGGACGGCGCCAACGACTACACCTGCGATCAGACCCCGGCGATCATCCGCAGCATCTACGCGTACCACGTGCAGGTCAGCGGCTGGAAGGACCTCGGCTACAACTTCCTCGTCGACAAGTGCGGAACCCTCTACGAGGGCCGCAAGGGCGGCGTGGACCTGCCGGTGTTCGGTGCCCACACCTACGGCTGGAACCGCGAGTCCGCGGCCGTCGCCGTGATCGGCGACCACACGCAGACGACCGCGAGCACCGCCGCGCTCACCTCCGTCGCCCGCCTCGCGGCCTGGAAGCTCGGCCAGTACGGCGCGGACCCGGCGGGTACCGTCCAGCTCACCGCGGGCGCCACCCAGAAGAACCTGTCCGGCAGGAGCTTCACCGCGGGCAGCCTGTACACCTTCGACCGGATCTCCGGCCACCGCGACGGCTTCAACACGGAGTGCCCCGGCGGGCTCCTGTACGACCAGCTGCCGACCGTACGCACCCTGGCGGCCGGCCCGGTGCAGGGCCTGAAGGTCACCTCGGTGGCCGGTGGCGCGACCTTGTCGGGCTCGGCCTACTACACCAAGGGCGCCGTCACCGTGAACTGGTCGACGACCACGCCCGGTTCGCTGATCTCGAAGTTCGAGCTGCTGGCCGACGGCAAGCCCGTGGCCACCGCCGCCGGCACCGCCGGCTCGGCGAGCGCCACCCTCCCGCCGGGCGGCCACACCGTCGCCGTCCGGGCGGTGCACCAGTCCGGAAGGACGACCACGACCGCCGCACTGGCCGTCGTGGCGGACACGACGGTCCCGGCCTTCACCAACGCGCCGAAGGTCACCCTGCGCACGGGCCCGGTCAGCACCACCGCCGTCCCGGTCACCCTGGGCTGGAAGGCCACGGACGACAAGGCCCTGCGTTCCGTGCAGCTGCTGGCACCCACCACGGCCACCTTCGGCCCGACCGTCACCGGCTCGAGCCTCACGGCCAAGCCCGGCACCGCGACCACTTGGTCGATGCGGGCCTCCGACTACGCCGGCAACTCCCGTACGGCCTCGGCCGCCGCCACCCCGGTGATCCTCCAGGAGACCTCCGCCACCAGGTCCGGCAGCTGGACCGCCCGCTCCGCCTCGAGCTACCTCGGCGGCAGGTCCTACTCCAGCGGCGCCAAGGGCGCGAGCCTGACCTGGACCTTCACGGGCCGTTCCGCCTCCTGGGTGGTCTCCCGCGCCGCCACCTCCGGCCAGGCGTACGTGTACGTCGACGGGACGAAGGCCGCGACCGTCGACCTGAAGTCCGCCACCACGCTGTACCGCCAGGCGATCTGGACCAGGACCTGGACCGGCAGTGCCAAGCACACGATCAAGATCGTCGTCGTCGGCACCAGCGGACGCCCCACGATCACCACCGACGGGCTGGTCTACATCAAGTAGGCCCCTCGGGCCCCTCGTACGGCTCGGAACCCGACAGGGCGGGGCACCCCTTCAAGGAGTGCCCCGCCCTGTCACCGGGATTCCCGCGCCTCGGGGTCAGGTGGCCCGCCGCCGCCGCGCCCCCGGACGCCGCTCGCTCGGCCGGCTGACCGGGTCTCCGGCCTCCCGCGCGGCCGCCCGCCGGCGCAGGCCGAAGTCGGCCAGCGCCTCGGCCAGCTTGAGCACGGACGGCTCGGGCGCCATGACGTCGACCCGCAGCCCGTGCTCCTCGGCCGTCTTGGCCGTCGCGGGGCCGATGCAGGCGATGACCGTCACGTTGTGCGGCTTGCCCGCGATGCCCACCAGGTTCCGCACGGTGGACGACGAGGTGAAGATCACCGCGTCGAACCCGCCGCCCTTGATGGCCTCCCGCGTCTCCGCCGGCGGCGGCGAGGCGCGCACGGTCCGGTAGGCGGTGACGTCGTCGACCTCCCAGCCCAGCTCGATGAGCCCGGCGACCAGGGTCTCGGTGGCGATGTCGGCGCGCGGCAGGAACACCCGGTCGATCGGGTCGAAGACCGGGTCGTAGGGCGGCCAGTCCTCCAGGAGCCCGGCGGCCGACTGCTCGCCGCTCGGCACGAGGTCCGGCTTCACACCGAAGGCGATCAGCGCCTTCGCCGTCTGCTCGCCCACCGCGGCGACCTTGATGCCCGCGAAGGCACGCGCGTCGAGGCCGTACTCCTCGAACTTCTCGCGCACCGCCTTGACGGCGTTGACGGACGTGAAGGCGATCCACTCGTACCGTCCGGTGACGAGCCCCTTCACCGCCCGCTCCATCTGCTGGGGGGTGCGCGGCGGCTCGACGGCGATCGTCGGCACCTCGTGCGGCACGGCCCCGTACGACCGCAGCTGGTCGGAGAGCGAGACCGCCTGCTCCTTCGTCCGCGGGACGAGCACCTTCCAGCCGAACAGCGGCTTGGACTCGAACCACGACAACTGGTCGCGCTGGGCGGGGGCGGAACGCTCACCGACCACGACTATGACCGGGCGGCCGCCCTCGGGCGAGGGCAGCACCTTCGCCTGCTTCAGCGTCTGCGCGATGGTGCCCAGGGTCGCCGTCCAGGTCCGCTGCCGGGTCGTCGTACCGGCCACCGTGACCGTCATCGGCGTATCGGGCTTGCGCCCCGCCGAGACCAGTTCGCCGGCGGCCGAGGCCACCGAGTCGAGCGTCGTCGACACGACGACCGTGCCGTCGGACGCCCCGACCTCGGTCCAGCAGCGGTCCGAAGCCGTGCGCGCGTCGACGAACCGGACGTCGGCGCCCTGCGCGTCCCGCAGCGGCACACCGGCGTACGCGGGCACGCCGACGGCGGCCGCGACACCGGGTACGACCTCGAAGGGAACACCGGCCGCCGCGCAGGCGAGCATTTCCGCCGCCGCGTACGTATCAAGTCCCGGGTCCCCGGTGACCGCACGGACGACCCGCCTGCCGCCCCGCGCGGCCTCCATGACAAGATGTGCGGCATCGCGCACAGCGGGTACCTCAGCGGTTGTTGACGTGCCGTCAACAACCGTCGGGAGGGGCGCGCCCGTGCCCGGAAGAGGATCCGAGGACGGACCCCCTTCCGTGTTCACGACGGCGACGCCCGGCCTCGCGTGCGTCCGTACGACGTCGAGCACCTCGTGCTCGGCGACGAGGACGTCCGCGTGCGCAAGCGCCTCCACGGCGCGCAGAGTCAGCAGTCCCGGATCCCCGGGTCCGGCACCCAGGAAGGTGACGTGCCCGTGTTCAGGACCAGCGGCTGGAAGGGCGGTGGGGCTCACAGTGCTCGCTCCCCCATCAGACCGGCCGCGCCCTGGGCGAGCATCTCGGCTGCGAGTTCGCGACCGAGCGCCATTGCCCCGTCGTGCGTCTCGGGCACGGGACCGGTGGTGGACAACTGCACCGTGCGCGAGCCGTCGGTGGTGCCGACGACGCCACGCAGGCGCATTTCGTTGACAATCTGCCCGTCGGCCAGAAGGTCGGCCAGCGCGCCCACAGGGGCGGAGCAGCCGGCCTCCAGGGCGGCGAGCAGGGACCGTTCGGCGGTCACGGCGACCCGGGTGAAGGGGTCGTCGAGCTCACCGAGCGCGGCGATCAGTGACGCGTTGTCCGCGGCACACTCGATCGCCAGTGCTCCCTGGCCGGGAGCGGGCAGAACCGTGTCTATCGACAGGAAGTCGGTGACCTCGTCGATGCGGCCGATGCGGCTGAGGCCGGCCGCCGCCAGCACCACCGCGTCCAGCTCGCCGTCGTGCACGTACCGGATCCGCGTGTCGACGTTCCCGCGGATCGGCACGGTCTCTATGTCCAGCCCGTGGCTGCGCGCGTACGCGTTCAGCTGCGCCATGCGACGCGGCGAACCCGTACCGATGCGTGCCCCGCGCGGCAGGTCGGTGAACTTCAGCGCGTCCCGGGCGACGATCACGTCGCGGGGGTCCTCGCGCACCGGTACGGCGGCCAGGACCAGGTCCTCGGGCTGCGTGGTCGGCAGGTCCTTCAGCGAGTGAACCGCGAAATCGACCTCGCCCTTGGCCAGCGCGTCGCGCAGCGCGGTCACGAAGACACCCGTGCCGCCGATCTGCGCGAGGTGCTCGCGGGAGACATCACCGAAGGTGGTGATCTCGACGAGCTCCACGGGCCGTCCGGTCACCTGGCTCACGGCCTCCGCGACCTGCCCGGACTGGGCCATGGCGAGTTTGCTCCGCCTCGTCCCCAGTCTCAGTGCCTTCGTACTCATGCCGCTCATGCCGGCCCTCGGCTCTCTGCGTTCTTCTCGGTGCTTTCCTCGGCCCGGGACACGGCGGCCACCGCCTCCGGGTCGAGGTCGAACAGGGTCCGCAGCGCGTCCGCGTACCCGGCGCCGCCGGGCTCGGCCGCGAGCTGCTTGACCCGTACGGTCGGCGCGTGCAGCAGCTTGTCGACGACCCGCTTCACGGTCTGGGTGATCTCGGCGCGGTGCTTGTCGTCCAGGCCGGGCAGCCGCCCGTCGAGCCGGGCGATCTCCGTGGCCACGACGTCGGCGGCCATGGTGCGCAGGGCGACCACGGTCGGCGTGATGTGCGCGGCCCGCTGCGCGGCACCGAACGCGGCGACCTCGTCGGCGACGATCCGCCGCACCTGGTCGACGTCGGCGGCCATCGGCGCGTCGGCCGAGGCCTCGGCCAGCGACTCGATGTCCACCAGCCGCACTCCGGCCAGCCGGTGCGCGGCCGCGTCGACGTCCCGCGGCATCGCCAGGTCGAGCAGGAAGAGCACCGGCTCCGGCCGGGCGAGCGTGGCGACCGGCTCGGGCCGGCGGCGCTCGGGGATACGGCCGAGGGTCGCGGCGGTCGCGGCGAGCGCGGTGATCAGCTCGGCGTCGGCCTCGGGGCTGCGGCGGGCGCCCTGCCGACGGTCCACGGTGGCGTTGTCGACCCAGGCGGCGTGCTGCTCGAGCGTCGCCGCGTCCATGCCGGCGACGGCGGCCTCGCCCAGCACGGAGAACCCGGACTGCTGCGCGGCGGGCTGCTGTACGGCGGCCAGGTCGAGGGGGCAGTTCTCGTCGGTGCCGACCGAGGTGGGCGGCAGCGGCCGTACGTCCGTCGCCGCGGCCTCCTCGTCGAAGGCGACGGGTGCCCCGGTGCGGCCCTCGAGGGCGTCGGCGACCGCCTCCGCCGTCAGGACCAGGCCCGTCGCCCCGGTACAGGAGACGGCCACGTCGGCACGTGTCAGCTCGGCCGGCACCGATTCCATCGGTACCGCGCGGGCCGACACGTCCGTGCCGTCGGCCTCGGTCAGTATCTGCGCGAGCCGCTCGGCCCGGTCCAGGGTCCGGTTGGCGACGACGATCTCGCCGACCCCGGCCCGCGCGAGCGTGGCGGCGGCCAGCGAGGACATCGAGCCGGCGCCGATGACCAGCGCCTTCTTGCCGCGTGCCCACGCGGTCACGTCCCCGCCCGCGGCCAGCTGTTCCAGGCCGAAGGTGACCAGGGACTGCCCGGCACGGTCGATGCCGGTCTCGGAGTGGGCGCGCTTGCCGACCCGCAGGGCCTGCTGGAACAGGTCGTTCAGCAGCCGGCCCGCGGTGTGCAGCTCCTGCGCCCGGGCCAGGGCGTCCTTGATCTGGCCGAGGATCTGTCCCTCGCCGACGACCATGGAGTCCAGCCCGCAGGCCACCGAGAAGAAGTGGTGGACGGCACGGTCCTCGTAGTGCACGTACAGGTACGGGGTGAGCTCCTCGAGCCCGACCCCGCTGTGCTGGGCGAGCAGCGTGGACAGCTCGGCGACACCGGCGTGGAACTTGTCCACGTCGGCGTACAGCTCGATCCGGTTGCAGGTGGCGAGCACCGCGGCCTCGGCGGCCGGTTCGGCGGCGACCGTGTCCTGGAGCAGCTTGAACTGGGCGTCCGTGGACAGCGAGGCCCGCTCCAGCACGCTGACCGGGGCGCTGCGGTGGCTCAGCCCGACGACGAGGAGACTCATGCCGGCATCACGGCGGGTACGTCCCCGTCGGGTCCCTGGTCGGTGGGGTCGGCAGGACCGACGGGGGCCGGCACGGCGCTCTCGTTCGCCGCGGCCTCCTCGCCGGCCTCGCCCGCCTTGCGCTGCTCGTGGAAGGCGAGGATCTGGAGCTCGATGGAGAGGTCGACCTTGCGCACGTCGACGCCGTCCGGGACGGTCAGCACGGTCGGCGCGAAGTTCAGGATGGAGGTGACGCCTGCGGCCACGAGCCGGTCACAGACCTGCTGGGCGACGCCCGGCGGGGTGGTGATGACACCGATGGAGACGCCGTTGTCGGAGATGATCTTCTCCAGGCCGTCGCTGTGCTGGACGGAGATCCCGGCGACCTGCTTCCCGGCCATCGCGGGATCGGCGTCGATGAGCGCCGCGACCCGGAAGCCGCGCGAGGCGAAGCCGCCGTAGTTGGCCAGGGCCGCGCCGAGGTTACCGATCCCGACGATCACGACCGGCCAGTCCTGGGTGAGCCCGAGCTCACGGGAGATCTGGTAGACGAGGTACTCGACGTCGTAGCCGACACCCCGCGTCCCGTAGGAACCCAGGTAGGAGAAGTCCTTGCGCAGCTTGGCGGAGTTGACCCCCGCCGCGGCCGCGAGCTCCTCGGAGGAGACCGTGGGGACCGAACGCTCCGACAGTGCGGTCAGCGCGCGGAGGTACAGCGGAAGCCGGGCGACGGTGGCCTCGGGAATCCCTCGGCTACGGGTCGCCGGTCGGTGAGTTCGGCCAGTTGCCACGGTGCTCCTGCGGGTAGAGCGGGGCTGTAGGCGGTCACACGTACCCAGACCGCCCCGTCGACAGCAGGCTATGTCTTTGTGAACGCGTGCACAAAGATGGTGTCCGATTTGCCCGGCCAACGTGACCGGGGTCACGCGCAACATTCCAGGGGGCAAAACCGCCACTCTCCTCGTGAATCCCGCCCCCGAGACAAAACCGCCATCGATCCTAAGCGATGTTCCGTACAGCCTTGTACTACTCGGTCAGTTCGTCATCCGGCCAGTTCTTTGCGCAGGCGACTCTCGTCCACCCGCCAGAACGTGTGCTGCCGTCCGTCGACCAGCACCACCGGAATCTGCTCCCAGTACTGGTCGTACAGCGCCCGGTCGTCGGCGATGTCCTTCTGCTCCCAGGACACACCGAGTTCCCCGCAGACCTTCTCGATCACGCGCTCGGCGTCGTCGCAGAGATGACAACCGGACTTACGAATGAGGGTGACCGACCGCTCGCCCGCGGCGGCCTTACGTCGAAAGAGAGGAGTCATACCGCCATTCTCGCGCTTCTTTAACGACGCGGTCGCGGAGAGTTCACACCCTTCGAACCTCTCGGCTCCGGAACCACCGGCCCGAATGGCTATGCTCACGCCATGGCCGCTCTAGGATGGCTCACTCCCCGTAGGCGTTCCGCCACGGCGCGGAGCGTGTTGGCAGGCGAGGCCTCGGCGGAGGCAGCCCGCAAGTCCACCCAGGAAGCCCTGGGCTCGCAGGAGACCCTGGCACCCCTGGACACCGCCGACCGGGAACCGCAGTTCCCGGTGCACGGCGACGCGATGGCCGCCGCCTTCTTCGACCTCGACAACACCGTGATGCAGGGCGCCGCGCTCTTCCACTTCGGCCGAGGCCTGTACAAACGCAAGTTCTTCGAGACCCGCGACCTGGCCCGCTTCGCCTGGCAGCAGGCGTGGTTCCGACTGGCCGGCGTCGAGGACCCCGAGCACATGCAGGAGGCCCGCGACTCGGCGCTCTCCATCGTGCAGGGCCACCGGGTCGCCGAGCTGATGTCGATCGGCGAGGAGATCTACGACGAGTACATGGCCGAGCGCATCTGGCCGGGCACCCGGGCCCTCGCCCAGGCCCACCTGGACGCGGGCCAGCGGGTGTGGCTGGTCACGGCGGCCCCGGTGGAGATCGCCCAGGTGATCGCCCGCCGCCTCGGCCTGACCGGCGCGCTGGGCACGGTCGCGGAGTCCGTCGACGGCGTCTACACGGGCAAGCTGGTGGGCGAGCCGCTGCACGGCCCCGCGAAGGCGGAGGCGGTGCGCGCGCTGGCGGCGGCGGAGAACCTGGACCTCTCCCGCTGCGCCGCCTACAGCGACTCGCACAACGACATCCCGATGCTCTCCCTCGTCGGCCACCCGTACGCCATCAACCCCGACGCCAAGCTCCGCCGGCACGCGCACAACCTCGACTGGCGGCTGCGCGACTACCGCACCGGCCGCAAGGCGGCGAAGGTCGGCATCCCGGCCGCGGCGGGCGTCGGCGCGGTGGCGGGCGGCACGGCGGCCGCGATCGCCCTCCACCGACGACGGCGATGACGCCGACGGCGTCAACGACGTGGTCACCTCACGGACGAGCGGCCGAGGCGCGACAGCCCGGCCGCTCCGTCGCGTCCCACCGGACAACACCCCGCGGCGGACACCGAACCCGGCCGATCCGACGGTCGTACCCGAATAACGCTCCGTCCAGTCCTGTTGTCCGCGCACAGCCACAACACGCCCCGGACCGACCCGAAACTCGAACCATTTCGATCAACAATCGCTCACCCTACGCAACTTGATCGAGCGCCAATAGGCCACAGAAGCGACGTAATCGATGATTTGAGCAACTCGGTGTAGCAGGGCCTGCACGAAGCGTTATTCTCCTCAGACGCAATCCGGTACCCCTTCCGTCGCTACGACGGGTGAATGGTTCCGTACTGCACGTGATGCAAGCTCTGCCTCTGGGAGTCCCGTGTACCCACACGTCGGGGTTGACACCTCGGGCCTGGCTACGCTGCGCGCAACGGTCGCTACGGTCCATGACCTCTTGCGCGGCGTCGTCCCCACCGCGTACGCCGTCCCCGCGTTCGCCACCACCGCTCCGCTCGGCCCGTGCTACGCACTGGCCGACGGCGGCGCCGCGGTGGGCAGACGAGGACGCCCGTCCGGCGCGGCCACCGCCCGTCGGCCGGCCGCCGACAGTGACAGCGCCCGGATGATGGACCTCGTCGAGCGCGCCCAGGCCGGCGAGGCCGACGCTTTCGGGCGCCTGTACGACCAGTACAGCGACACCGTCTACCGCTACATCTACTACCGCGTGGGCGGCAAGGCCACCGCCGAGGACCTCACCAGCGAGACCTTCCTGCGCGCCCTGCGCCGCATCGGGACGTTCACCTGGCAGGGCCGCGACTTCGGTGCCTGGCTCGTCACCATCGCCCGCAACCTCGTCGCCGACCACTTCAAGTCGAGCCGCTTCCGGCTCGAGGTGACGACCGGCGAGATGCTCGACGCCAACGAGGTCGAGCGCTCACCCGAGGACTCCGTCCTGGAGTCCCTCTCCAACGCGGCACTCCTGGACGCCGTACGCCGACTCAACCCACAGCAGCAGGAGTGCGTGACACTCCGGTTCCTCCAGGGGCTCTCCGTCGCCGAGACCGCGCGCGTCATGGGCAAGAACGAGGGCGCCATCAAGACGCTCCAGTACCGGGCCGTCCGCACCCTCGCCCGCCTGCTCCCGGAAGACGCCCGCTGAGCCCGTCCCCCGTCCACGACCGACGCCACACTTTCCGTGACGCCAACTCACCTTCAGTGAAAGTCCGTTGTCTTCCCGATCCGATCATCCGCAGTCCGTAACCCAAGTGCCGCGCCAGTCGTTGTGCGGGATACAGGCTCCCTGTGGTCACGTCCTGGCCGACCCCGATCACTCGATCGTGTGGATCCGGGCCAGGGCGTGCAACCGTCAGGACCCCAGGGGAGTCGACCGTGATGACGAGAGGAGGTGCCGCCAGTGATCGCGAACGTATCGGCGCACCGGCGGGCAAGCGCCTTCGCCCAGGCCCTGGAGGAGCAGTCCGACCAGGGCACGGCGGCCGAGCAGACCGAAGGATCACCGCCGGCGCCGGCCGCTGCGGACCAGACCGGGCAGGGCCGACTTCTGGCCCTCGCCACGAGTCTCGCCGAGCTGCCCAAACCGGAGCTCGATCCCGAGGTCAAGGTCGTCCAGCGGGCCCAGTTGGTCGCCGCCATGGAGGCCATGCTGCAAGCGGGCACCGCCGAAGGCGAAACGGCGGACCCTTCGGTGCCGGAGCAACGCTCCCACCGCGCCAGGGGCGCTCACCGGGCCGGCCCACTGGGCAAGTTCCGGCCGCGATCCCGCCTCGCCAAGGGCCTCACCGCGGGCGGCCTCAGCGTCGGCGTCGCGGCGGGCGCCTTCGGCGGCGTCGCGGCCGCGAGTTCCGACGCCCTCCCGGGCGACGGGCTCTACGGGCTGAAGCGCGGCATCGAGGACTTCAAGCTCAACTACCTGGCCGACGGGGACGACGAACGCGGTCGGACCTACCTCGACCAGGCTTCCACCCGGCTCAGCGAAGCCCGACGGCTCATGGAGCGGGGCCGCAGCGGCGACCTCGACCACGAGTCGCTCGGCGAGATCCGACGCGCCCTGAACGGCATGCAGCACGACGCGTCGGAAGGCCACCGCCTCCTGCACGAGGCGTATGAACGCGACCCGAACTCCCTGGGCCCCATCCAGGCCCTCGACGCGTTCTCCCGCTCGCACCGCGAGGTCTGGGGCGCCCTGCGCGACCGCCTGCCGGTCCAGCTCGGCGACGTCAGTCAGCAGGTCTCGTCGGTCTTCGAAGCCATAGACGAAGAGGTCGCCCCGCTCCAGTCCCTGCTCCCGCGGCCCCCCGCCCCGGGCGGCAGCGGCACCCGCGAGGGCTCCGACCCGGCCTCCCCCGGCGCCTCGGAGACGGGCCGCCACGCGACCACCCCCGGCACCGGCCACGCCCCGTCCGACGGGACCGGCGCCGGCACCGACAGCCCCAGCAAGTCGTCCACCTCGGGCACCACCGACGACGGCCTGCTCGGCGGCAACACCGGCGGCCTGCTGGACCCTCCGAAGGAGACCGGCGGCACCGCCCCGACCCCCCTCGTCCCCACCACCCAGCCGGACGTCACCCTCCCGCCCCTCCTCCCCGGCCTCCTCCCGGGCCTGGGCATCGACAGCGAGGACGCGGAGTAGCCCGGACCCGACCCGCACGACACCTGTGGGGGCGCCCCTCTCAAGAGGAGCGCCCCCACAGCCGTACCCGAAGCAACCCGCCCGGCTCATGGCCACCCGTCAGAAGAACACCGACCGCCGCTGCACCAGCAGCTCGGCCCCTCCCTCTACCGCCCTCGCACCGCTCCGCGGGCTTCGAACGGCCGCGCCGGACTCCGCCCGACGGCCCACCGAACCCCGGCCACGAACCCCGGCCCATCACCACCCGTCAGAAGAACACCGACCGCCGCTGCACCAGCAGCTCCGCCCCTCCCCCCGCCGCCCTCGCACCGCTCCGCGGGCTTCGAACGGCCGCGCCGGACTCCGCCCGACGGCCCACCGAACCCCGGCCACGAACCCCGGGCCATCGCCACCCGTCAGAAGAACACCGACCGCCGCTGCACCAGCAGCTTGTACAGCGTGTGCTGGATCTGCTCGCGGACCTGGTCCGTCAGGTTGAACATCAGCATCGGGTCCTCCGCTGCCTCCGGCGGGTAGCCGTCCGTCGGGATCGGCTCGCCGAACTGGATCGTCCACTTCGTCGGCAGCGGGATCCCACCCAGGGGACCCAGCCACGGGAAGGTCGGCGTCAGCGGGAAGTACGGGAAGCCCAGCACCCGTGCCAGCGTCTTCGCGTTGCCGATCATCGGGTAGATCTCCTCCGCCCCGACGATCGAGCAGGGGATGATCGGCGCGCCCTGGCGCAGTGCCGTGGAGACGAAGCCACCCCGGCCGAACCGCTGAAGCTTGTAGCGCTCGCTGAAGGGCTTCCCGATGCCCTTGAAGCCCTCCGGCATCACCCCGACCAGCTCGCCCTGCGCGAGCAGCCGTTCGGCGTCCTCCGCGCAGGCGAGGGTGTGCCCGAGCTTGCGCGCCAACTCGTTGACGACCGGCAGCACGAAGACGAGATCGGCGGCCAGGAGCCGCAGGTGACGGCCCGCCGGGTGATGGTCGTGGACGGCGACCTGCATCATCAGGCCGTCCAGCGGAAGCGTCCCGGAGTGGTTGGCGACGATCAGCGCGCCGCCCTCCGCCGGGATGTTCTCGACACCCTTCACCTCGACCCGGAAGTACTTCTCGTACAGCGGCCGCAGCAGGGACATGAGGACCTGGTCGGTCAGCTCCTCGTCATAGCCGAAGTCGTCGACCTCGTAGTCGCCCGTGAGACGCCGGCGCAGGAAGGACAGTCCACCCGCGATCCGCCGCTCCAGGCCGCCCGCGTCCGTGTCCAGCCGTTGCTCACCCGTCACAGGAACATCATCCTGCCCAACAGCCCTGGTGGGCAGGGGCTGGACCTCACCGACCTCCTCGGCCTCACCGATCTCCCGGACCGGCGCGGGCTCGCCGTTCCGGCGCCGGCTCACCGCGCCCCGGCGCCGGGGCGGCCGCGTCACGGCGCTCCCCCGGGACCGGTCGTCGTCGAACGGAATGACCTTGGCATCCGCCATCGTTGATGCGCTCCTCAGTTGGCGCTCTGCGTCGGGAGGTGAACCGCGGGGTGACCGCCGTCCAGGGACAGCGCGGCGATCCGGTCGACGGCCCCGGCAACGGCCTCGGGCGGCAGGAGTCCGGGTCCGTGACTGCGCGCGAAGTCCGCGAAGGTCTCCGCCGTGGTGTACCGCGGCAGGAACCCCAGCGTCTCGCGCATCTGGTCCGTGGACACGACCCGGCCGTGGGTGAGCAGCCGGATCTGCTCGGGCGAGAAGTCCGTCATGCCCAGCGTACGCACCAGCGACCCGGCCCAGGTGACGGCGGGCAGCAGCAGGGGCACGGTGAGCCGCCCGAGCCGTCGCGAACACTGCGACAGCAACAGCACGCCGTCCCCGGCGATGTTGAACGTGCCGCTGTTGAGGGTGCCCCGCCGAGGTTCGTGCGAGGCGATCCGCAGCACCTCGATCACGTCGTCCTCGTGCACGAACTGGAGCCGGGGGTCGTAGCCGAGCACGGTGGGCAGCACCGGCAGCGAGAAGTACGAGGCGAGCGGCGTCTCGGCGGTCGGCCCCAGGATGTTGGCGAACCGCAGCACGCACACGGCTACATCGGGCCGCCGCCGGGCGAACCCGCGCACATACCCCTCGACCTCGACGGCGTCCTTGGCGAAGCCACCGCTGGGCAGCGACTTGGGCGGGGTCGTCTCGGTGAACACTGCGGGATCACGCGGCGCGGACCCGTAGACGTTGGTCGCGGACTTGACCACCAGCCGCTTCACATGAGGCGACTTCTGACAGGCGCCGAGCAGCTGCATGGTCCCGATGACGTTGGTCTCCTTGACCGTGGTCCGGCTGCCCCTGCCCAGCGCCGTCGCCGTCACGTCCAGGTGGACGACCGTGTCGGCCCCGGTCTCGGCGAGCACCCGCGCGATGGTGGGCTGCCGGATGTCGGCCTCGATGAAGTCGGCGCCGCCGAGATGGTGCTCGGGCCGCACCGCGTCCACGGCGACCACGCGGTCGACCTGTGGGTCACGCTGGATCCGTCGTACGAACCGGCCCCCCAGCTGACGGGCCACTCCGGTAACGAGCACGACCTTTCCCAAGATCCGCGCCTTCCTTCCGTCCTGGAACCGCCGGCTGCCCTGCCGAGTTCCCGTCTGCGGGCCAACCTAGCGGGTCGATGTTGCGCTGTGATGACCACCCGATGCTCGAAGTGACGAGAACCCTTCGGTCATACGACCAGATCAGCCATGGTGCACGTCCAGACGTACGCACGGTGTTCAGCGGACCGTACGGGCACCCGGATATGCGTGTGGCCCCCCACCGATAACACGGTGGGGGGCCACACCACGCCTACGCGGCTCGCGTCGCGCGAAGTAAGTGCTTGCGCTTACTCCTGCCGGCGCTTACTTCTTGTTGCGACGCTGAACGCGCGTGCGCTTGAGCAGCTTGCGGTGCTTCTTCTTGGCCATCCGCTTGCGCCGCTTCTTGATAACAGAGCCCACGACTACCCTCGCTCACTTCTCATCACTCGGTGCTGGGCGCCATGGGCCCATACGACCTACGAGGGGCTAGCCTACCCGCCCGAGCGCTGAGGTCGTAATCGAGGGGCGGGAGGGGCCCGAGACGGCCCTGAGGCCGGGCCCCACCCCGGTGCTGCCCTGTCGGACAGACCCTGGCCGTCAGGCGGTTTCCACCCCCACGTAGCTCTCGCGGAGGTACTCGTGCACCGCTTGCTCGGGGACGCGGAAGGACCGCCCCACCCGGATCGCGGGCAGATGACCGCTGTGCACCAGTCGGTACACGGTCATCTTCGACACTCGCATCACCGAGGCGACTTCCGCCACGGTAAGGAACTGAACCTCGTTCAGAGGCCTCTCGCCGGCTGCACCCATGACACACCTGAACCTTCCGCACTCGACTCGACGGCCACCGGCTTCCCCTTCCGGTGACTCTTCGTCGCTGCGTGCTCACTCCCCAATGTAGGGGCGGGTGATGCGAGTGGGGAAGAGGTGCACCCATCAGCGGCCTACTGTGACAGACACGCTCGATTGAGTACGTAGCGGGTCAGCGGCCTGTAGTAAGCGGACCGCACGGCGTCATCAAGTGGAACGACGACGGACACGACTCCCTCGGCCTCGCCCACGAACAGCGCGGGGTCGTCGGTGTCCGCCAGCCCGATGGCCTCGAACCCCAGCTGACCTGCCCCGCAGACCCAGCCGTGGTCCCCGACGACCAGCTCGGGCAGCGGCCCCCCGCCCTCGGCGGCCGCCGCCAGCGCGACCCGAACCGGGAGCGGTGAATGGCTGTGCGCACCGGTCGCACAACCGGCGCGTTCGACACCCGCCTCCCGGACGACCGCGACGCCCCGTACGTAGTCGAGGTTGTGCGTACGTAGACCGAACCGGGTCGTTATGTCGACACAGCGACCCTGCGCCGGGGTGAGGACTTCACATCCCACCGCCGACAAAGCGTCTGCGATCGCGGCGTAGAACCCCAGCAGCCGATGCGGATGCCCGGTACCCAGCAGCACGGGCGCGCCACGCTGGGCTACCGATGCGAGCCGGTCCGCGAAAGCGTCCAGCGCGACCAGCGTGCGCTCAGGATCGATCACATCATGCCCGGAAACGCAGCCGGGATCGGCCGAAACCCCACACTTGGCGGCCATCAGCGCGATCAGCTCCCGCTGCCCCCAACTCCGCTCGGGATCAAGGCCGATCAGCACTCGGGGATCACGAGCGGCGAAGAGCCGGTAACTGCGCAGACTCTCCTCCCGGGAGGTCGCCACCGCCCCGGCCAACCGCGCGGCAAGCAGATGCGCCCGAAGCGCCCCGGAACTCAACACGCAACCGATGCTGACGGACGAACCGACCCCCGGGGCGAAAACGGCCCCCACACCCCACAGTCGGCGTAACAACACCCCACCCGAGCCCACCCGCCGCCGACCGAGGAAACCGAGGAGACCGAGAGCTCGAACACCGGCCCGCCCTCCCTCAGCCCGTCCGGCGCTCGAGGACGAGGCCGTCCAGGCCGACCGGGGGTCACAGGAGGCGCAGCCCCCTGAGAGGGATGGGAGCGGGTAAGGGCGGCGGGGGCGAAACCCATCCCGCCCACCACGTCCCGCCCACCACCGCCACGACCTACGGCAACAACCCCCGCAACGGAAACGCCGCCCGCCGCGTGGCCAGCACCGCCTGGTCCAGCCGATCGGCGGGGTCGTACCCCGACTCCCACCCGGCCCACCCCACCGGCCACCGCCCGTCGGTCATCCGCACCGGCCCCAACTGCCGCGTACGAGCGAACACCTCCTGCCGCCACCCCTCCGGAATCACCGTCTCCGGCGCCACCGGCACCCCCGCCGCCACCCCCACCAGATGCGTCCACGACCTCGGCACCACCTCCACCACCGCGTACCCGCCCCCACCGAGCGCGACCCACCTGCCCCCGGCGTACTCGTGCGCCAGCTCATGACAGGCGACCTGCACGGCCCGCTGCGCGTCGAGCGACACCGCGAGATGAGCCAGCGGATCCTCGAAGTGTGTGTCGGCCCCGTGCTGGCTCACCAGCACATCCGGCCGGAAATCGGCGATCAGCTCCGGCACCACCGAGTGGAACGCCCGCAGCCACCCCGCGTCCCCGGTCCCCGCCGGCAGCGCCACGTTGACCGCGGACCCCACCGCCCGCTCCCCACCCGTCTCCTCCGGCCACCCGGTCTGCGGGAACAGGGTGCGCGGATGCTCGTGCAGGGAGATCGTCAGCACCCGCGGGTCGTCCCAGAACGCCGCCTGCACGCCGTCCCCGTGATGCACGTCCACATCCACATACGCGACCCGCTCGGCACCCAGCTCCAGCAACCGCGCGATCGCCAGCGAAGCGTCGTTGTAGATACAGAACCCCGACGCCCCGCCCGGCATCGCGTGGTGCAGCCCACCCGCGAAGTTCACCGCGTGCAGCGCCTCCCCCCGCCACACGGCCTCCGCCGCCCCGACGGACAGCCCGGCGATGAGCGCGGACACCTCGTGCATCCCCGCGAAGGCCGGATCGTCCATCGTCCCGAGCCCGTACGACTGGTCCGCCGATCCCGGCTCCACCGACGCCGCCCTGACGGCCCGGATGTAGTCCTCCCGATGCACGAGCCGCAACGTCGACTCCCCGGCGGGCTTCGCCGCGACGACGTCGACCTCCCGGTCGAGCCCCAGGGCACCGACCAGCCTCCGGGTCAGATCCAGCCGAACCGGATCCATCGGATGCTCGGGCCCGAAGTCATAGCCCGTTACTGCCTCGTCCCACATCAGCTGTGCGCGGCCGCTCATGCCCGCCACCGTATCGGTCCGGTTGAGCGGCGAACGACCGGGCGTACACCAACGTCACCAGCACCAACACCATCGGCACCACCATCGCGCCCCGGTAGCTCCAGGCGTCCCCGATCGCCCCCACCAACGGCGAACCGATCAGGAAGCCGACGTAATTGAAGATGTTGAGACGGGCGATCGCAGCGTCCGAAGCCCCCGGGAACAGCCGCCCCGCCGCCGCGAACGTCTGCGGCACCAGCACACACAACCCCAGCCCCACGAGCGTGAACCCGAGCATGCCCACCCACGCACCCGGCGCGACGGCCACCACCGCGAACCCGGCCGCCGCCACCAGCGCCCCCAGCCGCACCACCGCCGCGGCCCCGAACCGCCGCACCCCGAAGTCCCCGATGGCCCGCCCGAGCAGCGTGGTCACCATGTAGACGTTGTACGGGACGGTGGCCAGCTGCTCGCTGCTGCCCAGCACGTCCTGAAGGTACTTCGCGCTCCAGTTGGAGACCGTCGAGTCCCCGATATAGGCGAAGCTCATCACCAGACACAGCGGCAGCAGCAGCTTGAAGACGACGCCCGTACCGCCGCCGCCCGCCTCGGCGTCACCCGCCTTGTCGCCCTCAGCGCCCCCGTCGCCGTCGCCGTCCACATACCAACGGCTCCCCACCAGGGCGGCCGGCAGCAGCACCGCCACCACCGGCAGGTACGACACCCACAGCGCGAGATGCCAGTGCGCCCCCACCCACGCCAGCGAGGCCCCCACGATCCCGCCCAGACTGAACACGGCATGGAAGCTGAGCATGATGCTGCGCCCGTACGCCCGCTGGAGACTCACCCCGAGCATGTTCATCGAGGCGTCCAGCGCGCCGACGGCGAGACCGAAGACGCCCAGCGCGGCACCCAGCTCGACCATCCCCCGCCCGGCCCCGACCCCGAGCAGCGCCAGCAGCACCACCGGCTGGGACCACCGCAGCACCCGGCTGGGCGGTATCCGCTTCACCAGATGCTCGGTCGACACGCTCCCCACCCCGGCCAGGATCGGCACCGCGGCCAGGAAGACGGGCAGCAGCGCGTCCGAGACCTCGTACCTGTCCTGGATGGCCGGGATCCTGGTCACCAGCAGAGCGAAGGCAGCGCCCTGCGCGAAAAAGCTGAACGCCAAAGAGGCCCTACCGCGCCGCAGCACTTCTGTCATGGCGGCGAGCGTAGGGCCCCTGCGTACTCGTGGGTAGATCCAGCCAAAGATGAATTCTCCTCAGCTTTCCCGGACTTCACCGGGCGAGAGCGACCTCGGGCACGTCGGCACCGGTCGGCGCGGCCTCCCCGGCCCTCGTCTCGAAGCCGACCATCGCCGCCATCGGCCCGGCCCCCAGCGCCCCGCCGACGACGAACCCGATCCCCATCGCCACCACCATGACCACGGAACCGAGCCACACCATGGTGTCCACCGGCACCGTGTACGCCCCCACGACCCGCACGACGCACTCGACGAGCAGCACCACACCCCAGACGACCGAGAAGGCCCGCTCCCGCCGGAGGAAGTCCGCCGACGCGACCGACACACCGCTCTCCAGCCGCTCCCAGGCAGCCTCCCGGACCGCGTCCCCCTTCACCAGGAACGGCTTGACCGCGGCGGTCATCATCGGCCTCCCCAGCGCGACGGAGACCAGGATCCCGATCCCGATCGTGCTGCTCACCCCACTGTCCTTGGCCAGCATCAGCCGCGGATCACCGGAGACCAGGCTGAGCGCGAGCCCCACGACGTTGACGACGAGGATGAGCCCGGCGAGCCCGTTGACCGTCCGCCCGCTGACCGCGCTCCACACGGTCCGCCCGGCCGGCACCAGGCTGCTCCAGGCGAGAGCGGCGAAGGTGCTCATCCCGAACGCGCCCTTGAAGAGGTAGTACGACCCGAGCGGCACCGCCACGTCCACGATGAGCGGGGCGAAGGCGTTCTGCTTCTTGTGCTGGTTCGTCGTCATGCCCCCAGCTTCGCCGCGAGCGGGGGTCCCCCAGTAGAAACGATCGTCCGGAGCTACGCATGACAAATGTCAGCCCGGCACCGGATCGTCCGTCAGATCAGCAGGTCAGGCAACTGCCCCAGGTCGTCGAAGAGTTGAGTGGCCCCCGCGAGCTTCTCGGCGGGCGTCATCGCGGTGAAGCCGTACACGTCCATCCCGGCCGCCACCGCCGCCCGCACCCCCAGCGGACTGTCCTCGACCACCACACACCGCTCCGGCGCCACCCCCATCCGCCGGGCCGCGTGCAGGAAGAGATCCGGCGCGGGCTTCCCCTTCCCGACATCCTGCGAGCTGAAGATCCGCGCATCCTCGAACCACCGGTCCAGCCCGGTCTTCCGATGCCCCACCCGGATCCGCTCATGGCTCCCGGACGACGCCACGCAGTACGCCACACCGTCCGCGGTCAGCTTCGCGAGCACGTCCACAGCGCCGGCCACGGGCTCGAGCTCCTGCTCGAAGGCCGCGAACACCCGCCGGTGGAAGGTGTCGTCGAAGTCCGTCGGCAGCGACCGCCCGGTGCGCTCCTGGACCAGGTCGTGGATGCGATGCATCGCGGACCCCATGTAGTCACGGATGGAGTCCTCGTACGAGGTGGGGTGCCCGATCTCGGTCAGATAGGCGGCCAGCAGCCGATTGGAGATCGGCTCACTGTCCACCAGGACACCGTCATTGTCGAAAATCACCAGGTCGTAGCGCATGACTAGACCATAAACGAGCCCGAAC
>NZ_BBYG01000007.1 GCF_001184025.1 Streptomyces maremycinicus | reverse complement strand
GGGCCATACTAGTACTGGATGCATCTGCAGGATATCGCGGCCGCTCTAAACGTGGTAAATTGTTAACTCCGAGCTAGACTTCAGGTGGCCGTATTTATCAGATTTCCTCGTTGTGTCCTCAGAAAAAAATGCCAATACCACTTTCAGCTGTGAATATCCACCATGAAGGGCAAGACATGCTCATAATTAACTGTCAGGCAGGCCAGGCCTTCAGCTACAACGACCTTGAATTGGTTTATTCTGCTTGTCCTCTATAAGTTTGCCAGAGGGAATCACACATGAGCCAAACCTATTGAAGAAAGCATTAGGACAGTGCCAGTCTTAATCACAGTGGGGGGTATGTTATTCCCAATGAAGTCGTCCAGAAACGGACTAGGTAGTTAGCTTTTTCTAGTGCCCAACACATTAGAGGTGTGGTTTTTTTTCTCTAAAATAAGGGTGGCCATAGGCTCTTTTAACCAGAATCGGTGTAGTCAGCTGAAATTGACTTGCACGCCTGGGTCCTGTGTGTCTACTAACTTTCTCGCGAACGATAGCTAACGGATCCCCCGGGCCATACT
>NZ_BBYG01000006.1 GCF_001184025.1 Streptomyces maremycinicus | reverse complement strand
GAATGCTGCAACTTACCTTGGAATGTCGGTGTCTGATGGGTTGTTAGCCTGCACATGAGAAGGGGTGAGCAACCGCCGTGGATCGTGGGGGATGGGCTGTGGGCGCGGATCGAGCCGCTGCTGCCGGTTGTGCCGCGCCGAACGGATCATCCTGGGCGCAAGCGTCTGGACGACCGGAAGGTGCTGTCGGGCATCCTGTTCGTGCTGTACACCGGCATTCCGTGGGAGTTCCTGCCCCAGGAGCTGGGCTTCGGCTCCGGTATGACCTGCTGGCGGCGCCTGCGTGACTGGAACGACGCGGGAGTCTGGCAGCGTCTGCACGAATCGCTCCTGGCCGAGCTGAACGCCGCCGGCGCGCTGGACTGGTCAAGGGCGGTGATCGACGGCTCGCACGTCAGGGCGCTCAAAGGCGGCCCAAAACAGGACCGAGCCCGGTCGACCGTGCCCGAACAGGCTCCAAGCACCATCTGATCACCGAAGGGCACGGCATCCCGCTGGCGGTATCGCTGACCGGCGGAAACCGCAACGACGTCACCCAACTCATCCCCTTGGTCCAGGCCGTCCCGCCCGTACGCGGCCGACGCGGACGGCCCCGACAACGACCGGTCGCGCTCTACGCCGACCGCGGCTACGACCACGACAAGTACCGCAAGCAGGTGCGGGCCCTCGGGATCACCCCGGTCATCGCGCGGCGCGGCGTCGAGCACGGTTCCGGGCTGGGCGTGCACCGCTGGGTGGTCGAGCAGAGCTTTGCACTGCTGCACTGGTTCCGCCGGCTGCGCATCCGCTGGGAGATCCGCGACGACATCCACGAAGCCTTCCTCAGCCTGGCCTGCGGCATCATCTGCTGGCGCCGACTGGTCAACCTCTCAC
>NZ_BBYG01000005.1 GCF_001184025.1 Streptomyces maremycinicus | reverse complement strand
AGAGGGCGTTTGATGTAGGCGGATTGCCCTTTATCTCCTAGTAGGTTCCTCGCCAGGTGGGGGTGGTCTCGTCCGTTATGCGCTTGGCGAGGTTGTCGATCGAGGCGACGTGGATCATGGCTTTGGAGCTGGCGGGCAGGGTCTCGTAGTCGCGGGCGAGTCGGCGGTGCGTCATGATCCAACCGATACTGCGTTCCACGACCCAGCGCCTTTTGACCACGTGGAATCCGCGAACTCCCGGGTTTCTGTTGACGACTTCGACGTCGATTCCGAGGTTGGCTCCGTGCTCGACGACGGCGTTCTTGAAGCCGGTGTCGACCCAGCTCTTGGAGATGGTCGGGTAGGTCTTCTTGGCGTGATCGAGGAGGCGAATTCCGACGGCGTTCTCGGAGAGGCTCGCGGCGGTGACGGTCACGGCGAGGAGGAGCCCGATCGTGTCGGTGAGGATGCCTCGCTTCCGACCGACGATCTTCTTCGCGGCATCGGTTCCCTGGCTGGTCAGGGGCACGTTGGCGGAGGTCTTCACGCTCTGGGTGTCGATCACGGATCCGGTGGGCTCGGGCTTGCGCCCTTCCTTGACGCGGGCGAGGCCGACGAGGTCGTAGTTGAGCTGTGCGAATATCCCCTCGTCGCGCCAGGCGGCGTAGTAGGCGTAGACGGTTCCGTGGCTCGGGAAGTCGTGCGGGAGGTATTTCCAGGGGATTCCCGTACGGTTCACGTAGAGGAGCGCGTTGAACACATCGCGCAGTTCGACTTTGGCCGGCTTTCCGGTGGGCCTGCGGTCGAGCCGGGCTTTTCGCCAGGCCGCCAACGTCGGCTCGATCAAGGCCCATCGGGCGTCGGACAGGTCGCTGGGGTACGGCTTGCGCTGGCTCACGCCCCAGATG
>NZ_BBYG01000004.1 GCF_001184025.1 Streptomyces maremycinicus | reverse complement strand
TGATCTAGGTAGTTGGTGTTCTGGGATGGTTTTGTGACGAGTGCTGTCGGCAGTCGTTGGATGAGGCGTGAGTGCTCGTCGTCCGTACCGCAGTGACGTGTCTGACGCCCGCTGGGCCTTGATCGAACCGGTCTTCACCGCCTGGCGAGCGAGACGGACCGGACCCGGAACGGCAGCCCGGGTGCACGATTTACGAGAGATCGTCAACGCGATCCTCTACGTCAACCGCACCGGCATTCCGTGGGAATACCTGCCGCACGACTTCCCGCCCTTCAAGACCGTCTACGACTACTACGCGAAGTGGGAAGCCGACGGCACCACCCAGCAGGTCCACGACCTGTTACGCGACAAGACCCGCCGATTGCATGGCCGCCGCGCGGAGCCCACCGCGGCCGTGGTCGACGCGCAGAGCGTGAAGACCTCGGCAAACGTCGCTGAAAGCAGTCAGGGCATCGACGCCGGCAAGAAGATCAAAGGACGCAAGCGGCACCTGATCACCGACACTCTTGGTCTGGTGCTGGCCGTCCTGGTCACCGCCGCGAACGTGCACGACACCACCGGCGGGAAGCTCCTGCTCGATGACCTGGCCGCAGCGCATCCCAGCGTGACCAAGGTCTGGGCCGACGGCGGTTACCAGAACAGCATCTTCAACCATGGCGCCCGGTTGGGCATCGACGTTGAGGTGGTGCAGCGGCCACGGACCAAGGGCTTCGAGCCGCTGCCGAAACGGTGGGTGATCGAGCGGACCTTCGGCTGGCTCATGCAGCACCGCCGCCTGGCACGGGACTACGAAGCGCTTCCGGAGAGATCCCGCACGATGATCCACTGGGCCATGGCTAACAAAATGACCCGCGAACTGACCGGAGAATCCACACCAACCTGGCGAATGGAAACGGACTTACCACCCACATCAGCGTGAAAGCTGATCAGATGCCCTCT
>NZ_BBYG01000003.1 GCF_001184025.1 Streptomyces maremycinicus | reverse complement strand
TAGGCGCTGTTTCTCGGATCTGCCTTCGTGAATGGGGTGTTGGGGGCAGGCTGGCTGCATGGGACGTGGTGACCTGACGAATGCGGAGTGGAATCGGCTGGAGTCGTTCTTACCTCGTGGTGGTTCGCGTGGGGGCCGGTGGAGTGATCACCGTCGAGTGATCAACGGGGTGCTGTACCGGGTTCGCACGGGGGTGCAGTGGCGGGATCTTCCGGAGCGGTTCGGTCCGTGGGAGACGGTCTACAAGCGCCATCGGCGCTGGTCGGCCGACGGGACCTGGCAGATGCTGCTGTCGAAGGTGCAGGCCGCGGAGGACGCCGCGGGCGGGATCGACTGGGACGTGTCGGTGGACTCCACGGCGGTGCGTGCCCACCAGCACGCCGCCGGCGCACGGAAGACGCCGTCCGCCACGGTTCTTCAAAGGGGGCCCGGCCGGGGGACGAACCAGGTCAATCCGGCGCTTCGGAAACTGGCCGTCCGACTGGAGGAGGTGGTCAGGTCGGCGAATGTCTGGGACGCTCCCGCGGCGGCTTCACCACCAAGATCCACCTCGCAGCCGACGGACGATGCCGACCCCTCGCCTTCCTCCTGACACCCGGACATTACGGAGACGGCCCTCAACTCCGGCCCGTCCTGGAGCAGGTGTCGGTGCCCCGCATCGGAGTGGGCCGGCCCCGAACCCGGCCCGACCATGTGCTGGCCGACAAGGCCTACACGTCCCGCGAAAACCGCCGCTACCTGCGACGACGCGGGATATCACACACCATCCCCGAGCGACTCGACCAGCGCAGACACCGCCATGCCCGCGGTTCTCGCGGCGGCCGGCCCACCGGGTTCGACCGCGAGCACTACAAGAAACGCAACACCGTCGAGCGGGCCATCAACCGCCTGAAAGGCTTCCGTGCCGTCGCCACACGCTACGAGAAACGGGCCTACATCTACCTCGGCACCGTCACCCTCGCCGCACTCATCATCTGGCTCCGCACATGATCCGAGAAACAGTCCCTAG
>NZ_BBYG01000002.1 GCF_001184025.1 Streptomyces maremycinicus | reverse complement strand
CCTTAAGAATGTTGGGCGGTCCGGGAGGACCGGGTGTGGCTGATGCGTGGTTGCCCGCGATGGCTTCAGGAGAATGGCCGCCCGGTCCTCCGGGACGCTCCGACTGCTGATTGAGAGCTGCGAAGCATCGCTGGTTAAGGACCTGTTGGCGGAGTGTTCCCCGGGCCGTGAAGGCACTGGTCGCGAGGGAACGGAGCGGACGGGCTTGAGCGCGTCTCACACGCGGATATGGGTCGGCATAGACGCCGGCAAGGGGCACCACTGGGCGGTCGCGGTCGATGCCGACGGCGAGACGCTGTTCTCGACGAAGGTGATCAACGACGAAGCCCAGATCCTGACGCTGATCGACACGGCCCGGGAGAAGGCTGATGAGGTGCGGTGGGCGGTGGACATCTCCGGCCGGGCCTCCGCCCTGCTGCTGGCCCTGCTGATCGCGCACGGTCAGCAGGTCGTCTACGTGCCCGGCCGCACCGTCAACCGGATGACCGGCGCCTACCGGGGCGAGGGAAAGACCGACGCCAAGGACGCCCTGGTCATCGCCGACCAGGCTCGCATGCGCCGGGACTTCACCCCGATCGAGACTCCGCCGGAACTGGTCTCCACGCTCCAGCTGCTGACCGGTTACCGGCGCGACCTGATCGCGGACCGGGTCCGGCTCATCAACCGACTCCGCGACCTGCTGGTCGGCATCTGCCCCGCGCTGGAGCGGGCCTTCGACTACTCCGCGGCCAAGGGCCCGGTGGTCGTGCTGACCGAGTACCAGACCCCAGCCGCTCTGCGCCGGATCGGCGTCAAGCGGCTGACCACCTGGCTGGAACGCCGGAAGGTCCGCGGCGCCGACGCCGTCGCGGCCAAGGCCGTCGAGGCCGCCCAGTCCCAGACCACTGCCCTGCCCGGGGAGGCCCGGGCGGCCAAGCTGGTGCGCGACCTGGCCCACCAACTCCTGGCCCTGGACGAGCGGATCAAGGACAACGACCGGGAGATCCGCGAAACCTTCCGGACCGACGACCGCGCCGAGATCATCGAGTCCATGCCCGGCATGGGCCCGATCCTGGGCGCCGAGTTCGTCGCCATCGTCGGCGACCTGTCCGGCTACAAGGACGCCGGCCGCCTGGCCTCGCACGCCGGCCTGGCACCGGTGCCCCGCGATTCCGGCCGCCGCACCGGCAACTACCACCGGCCC
>NZ_BBYG01000001.1 GCF_001184025.1 Streptomyces maremycinicus | reverse complement strand
CCTCTATGTCTTTCGTCAAGCGAGGCGTGGGGTTCTGGGTTCGTAGAAGGTGCCGTCGCGGAGCATCGCGAACAGCACGTTGATCCGCTGGCGGGCCAGGCGGAGAAGGGCCTGGGTGTGGGTCTTCCCGCGGGCTCGGCATCGGTCGTAGTAGGTGCGGGAGGCGGGATCGTGCAGTGCGGCGAACGCGGACAGGAACATCGCGCGCTTGAGCTGCCGGTTGCCGCCTCTGGGGGCGTGTTCGCCGTGGATCGAGGTCCCCGACGACTTGGTCGTCGGGGCGAGGCCGGCATAGGAGGCCAGGTGGGCAGCGGTGGGGAAGCTGGTGCCGTCGCCGACGGTGACCAGCAAGGTGGCGGCGGTCCTGACCGCGACCCCCGGAATCGAGGTCAGGACCGCGGAAAGAGGGTGAGCCTCCAGCAGCAGTCCGATCTGCGCTTCCAGGGCTCGTCGCTGTTCGTGGACGGCCGCGAGCGAGCGGGCCAGCGACGGGATCACGAGGTCGAGGGTGCCGGTGCCCGGGACCACGACGGTCTGCTCGTCGAGTGCATCGAACACCTCGTCGATCAGCCGCTGGGCCATGCGCGGAGCCTTGGGCCGGATCACCTCAACCAGCCTGCGGCGTCCGGCTTTCCGCAGGGAGGCCGGGGATCCGTAGCGTTCCAGCAGCCAGGTCACGGCGGGGTGGTCCAGTCGAGGTCCGAGGACGCGTTCCAGGCTGGGGTGGAACTGGGTGAGCAGGCCGCGTATCCGGTTGGAGGTGCGGGTCGCCTCGGCCGCGAGATCCTGGTCGAAGCCCACCAGCACGGTCAGCTCGGCGGTGATCTCGTCGGTCGGTTCCAGCGAGCGCAGGGTGTGCGGCATGGTCCGGGCCGCGTCGGCGATCACCGCGGCGTCCTTCGCGTCGGTCTTCGCCTCGCCCGGGTAGAGGTCGGCGATCCGGCGCATGGACAGGCCGGGCAGGTAGGCGACCTTGCAGCCGGCGTCCCGGGCGACCGTGAGCGGCAGGGCTCCGATGGAGGCGGGCTGGTCCACGATCACCAGCACGGTGCCGAACTTCGCGGCCAGTTTGTCGAAGACGGCCCGCAGCTTGGACTCGCTGTTGGGCAGCTGCTTGTCGAAGACCTTCTTGCCGGCCGGGGTGAGGCCGTGCCCGTGATGGGCGCTCTTGCCGACGTCCAGGCCGAGCAAGACGCCCACGTCGTCGATGTCGTCCAACCCATCCTCCCGAGCGGGGTTCGTGCGGTGCTGGCCAGGGCTTCGGCGTCGTATGCGCGCATCCACGTTATGCAGACCTGCCGCCCGCAAGCGGCCGGGCATTGCGCCAGGCCAGGCGGTAGTCGGACCTCTCATCAGCGTCTCCAACGGCGCCTCCCGGGCCCGGTGACACCACCCCCCGGGTCATCCGTTCGACAGGGGGGAACAGTCATGCCGGGCCCGGAGGCCAGCGGTCCTCTTGCAGGACCGCGGAAAACATAACGGGGGG